>CAWFTU010000009.1:0-474333 GCA_963818725.1 uncultured Pseudomonadota bacterium
AGCAGGCGCAGATCGCACAATGGGTCGAAGGTCAGCAAACCGGGCGTCCGCGGTAAACCGGGCGTCCGCGGTTGTCTCCCGGGCCAGGCGCTCATCACTGCGGCACCGTCGGCGCCGCCTCGGCGGAACATCGCCTGCGGGCGCGCGGGGCGAGGTGCCGGTGGGCGCGGTCGTGCTCGGACCGGACGGCACGGTGCTGGCGCGCGCCGGCAACGAGGTCGAGGCACGGCGCGATGCATCGGCGCATGCGGAGCTGCTGGCCCTGCGTGCCGCCGCGAGGGCGTGTGACCAGGCGCGGCTGGCCGGCTGCGATCTGGTCGTGACTTTGGAGCCCTGCCCAATGTGCGCCCAGGCGGCCAGCTTGTTCCGCATCCGACGGCTCGTGTTCGGCGCGTACGACCCAAAGGGCGGCGGGGTGGAGCATGGGGCGCGGGTGTTCCAGGCCGCCTCGTGTCACCACCGGCCCGAGGTTGTGGGCGGCGTGCGCGAGGCGGAGGCGGCGGCGCTGTTGCGGCGCTTTTTCAACGAGCGAAGGCCGAGAGCGCCGGATGGAAGGTCGACGTGCTTGGGGAACCTGCCTTGACGGAGTGGCGTTTCCCTCGCGCCAAGCGCAACGAACGGCAGCGAATCACGGCTCAGCGCGCCGGATCAATTTGCAGGAAAATGGCGCCAAGTATCGTGATTCCAAGCAAACGCGATCACCTGGCGGAGCCAGATTGCCCTTGCCGCTCAGTAGGTTCCGAGTTCTTCACTGACAGTAAGAGGGGCAAAACCCCGGGCACGCAGGTGCAGCATACGACCGAATCTGCAACGTCACCCGCAGAGTTCAGCCATATCTGATCCGGCGCACCCGGATCGATCTACATAGGTTCTGACTTTGCCCGGGGTTTCGCCCCGCTTACCACGACGGCTGGCCCCAGCGGGTCGGGACGCAGTGGGGCCGGTGGGGCCACCCCCATCAAGGCACACCCGCCCGGCCCCACTTGCCCCGCTATGCCCAGCCGGCGTGGGGCCGGGTGGGGCCGGCAAAAAATGGCGGATTTCCGCGGTTTTTTCCGGGTGGCCCCGCTGGCCCCAGTGGCCCCAGCAAAAAACAGCAAACCTCTGCGCGTGTCGGCCTGGGAAACCTTCGAGAAAGCGCTGATCGCGTAATTGATCTCCAAGGTTGCAGATTTGATGGCATATCACCTCAAGGTAGAATAGAGGCGATCCGGCTCGCGCCTATGTCTGTTCAATAGCTGGTCGGCCGCTGCCGGCACGGGGCAATCCGCTCAGCCAGCGAGGGTCAGGCGATGACGTCAGATGGGGGAGTTTTCGAGCCGATGGTGCCGGCGCCGCGCGAGCCGCCGCCGGCCGCGGCGATCCGGCACGCCGAACTCGGCCAAGCGTGGCGGTGTGAGGTTTACCGGGACCCCGCGGGGCGGCCGTTGCTCGCCCTCGTGGAGTTCGAGGGCGGGCAGGTGCTCCCCCTGCTGTTCGGCCGGCGGGGCGGATGGTGGCTTCTCTCCGTGCCCGCGGGGACGGCCGCGCCCGACGGTCCCAGCCAACCGGACCACGAGCCGACGCTGGAGAGCTACACCTGGGAGGAGTTCCTCGGCAAAACGGAACCGCTGAACGACTTCACCCCATTCCCCTAGGGCAGTCGCGCGATGACAGCCTCCGCCCCGCCTGCAGCGTCTCCCGTCTTCTGTCTGGACGAAGTCTGCCGCTGGCTGCGGGCGCACGGCGTGCCGTATCGGCTAGATGAAGACGGCGGCAGCCTGGCGGTCGGCAAGCTTCAACTGGATCGCAGCGGGCGGATCACGGCCGACGGCAAGCTGCGCCGGCTGGATGGGGTCGAGCGCCACGGCACCGCGGCCTTCGTCGCCATCCTTCAGACATTGAGTTACCTGGACCGGCCGCCGCGGACGCGCCCGCCCCGCGCTCCCCGCCAGCCGGCGAGACGGCTTCGCGGGCTCTGGGCGAAGGTGGAGATGCTGCGGACCCGAGAGTTGGTGGACGAGCTCGGTCTGGGTTGGCTGATGGCGAGCGCCGGCCGGTTCCGGATCCTGGTCGGGCAGACGGGCGTGCTCTACTGCCCCGCCTCCGGCCGGATCCGCGTCGAGGGCGAGCCAACTCGCCCCGAGCGGGGGCTCGGTGCCCTCTCGCGCGTGCTGGCCGGGCTGGCCGGCCCGGGGGAGGCGGGGCCCCGGACGCTGGCCATGGTGGCGGCAAGGTTTGTCCACAGGGGCGCCTAACCCAGGTCCAGTTCGAATCTGGATTGTTCCGATGAAGTTTTCCAACCCGTTCTTTTGCCTTTCATCGGTCTGGCGGGACGGGGCCGGCGCGTGGGCGCCCGAGGCAAGGCAGGCTTGGCAGCGCAGACCCGCGGGCGGACCGCTGATGCCGCGGCCGTGGCCAACGACTGTTTTCGACCGAGACCGCAATCTAGCGCCGCCTCAATCTCTGCGAGGTCGGGGTGGCGGCATACGGAACAGGGGCGTCCGGGCTTCGCGACAGGAGCCGGCTGGCGCTTGAGGTGGTGTCCTTATACGGCTTCTCCGCGCGCGGCATTGGTTTGCTGCTACCCGACTGTCACAGCCTCGGCCGGCCCCCCAGGCCGGCCGTCGCACTTGACAATGGCCGCGGTTCCTCGCGCTGCGCGCGGAGGCAACGCCTTAATTGGCTTTTCAGGGACTGGAGAAGCTCCCACCCTGCCGCGCCCGTGTCGGCGCGACAAGTTGTTGCGTTTCGCCTGTGCCCTGACCAGACGTCGGCCAGCTTACATTTCGAAATGCTGCGCCCACCGCGTCGGCGCCGGCCAGGTGCTGCCCTCAGCGCCCACCAGTCACGCGGGGCCAGGAGTTGCTGTATCCGGTGGGTCGTCCGCTTGGAGAGGCCCACGTCCTGTACGGTTTCCACTTTGGACTTCTCTCCACGGCTGGCAGAAGGATGCGAAAGGTCCGTTCGCTCGCCTCGGCCGCGGAGATTCGGAATGGCACTGGTGACCGTCTTTGGCGGAAGCGGCTTTCTCGGCCGTCGCATCGTCGAGCGCCTCGCCAGCGCGGGCGCGATCGCGCGCGTCGCGGTGCGCCGCCCGGAGCGGGTCCGCGCCGGCCACGCTCCCGCCGGAGCGGGCCGGGTGGTTCCGTTCGCGGCCGACGTCCGCGAGGCGAAAAGCGTGGCCGCGGCGGTCGCCGGCGCCGAGGGCGTGGTCAACGCGGTCTCCGCCTACGTCGAGAAGGGCGACGTGACCTACACCGGGGTCCACGTGCAGGGCGCGCTGAACGTCGCCAGGGCATGCGCGCTACAGGGGGTTGGCCGCCTCGTCCACGTCTCCGGGATCGGTGCCGATCCGGCGTCGCCGTCAGCCTATATCCGCGCGCGCGGCCAGGGCGAGCAGGAAGCGCGGCAGGCGTTTGCGCAAGCGACCGTGCTCCGACCGAGCGTCATGTTCGCCCGCGACGACGGATTCCTCAACAGCCTCGTCGCACTGGCGAGGGCGTCGCCCGTTGTTCCGCTGATCGGTGGTGGGCGCACGCGATTGCAGCCGGTCCACGCCGACGACACCGCGCAGGCCGTGTGCGCGGCGCTGCGTGATGCGGCGGCCCCGGGCGCGACTTACGAGATCGGCGGACCAGCAAGCTTCACGCTCAGGGAGATAGTCGAGGTGGTTCTGACTCGCATCGGGCGCCGGCGCCTTTTCGTGCCGATCCCGTTCAGGCTGGCTGATCCGCTCGCCCATCTACTTCAGAGCCTGCCACACGCGCCACTGACCGTCGCCCAGGTTGACCTTCTCAGGGCCGACAATGTTCCAGCCCCGGGCTCGCCCGGTCTCTCGGAGCTTGGCATCGTTCCACAGAAAATTCAGGACGTGATCGCGACGTTGACGGCTTGTTGATGCGGCCAGCCCAGACTGCCGAGTTGACTCCCCATTAGGTTGGTAATGCCGTCACGGCAAAACATCCCGGCTTCGAGGCTCGAAACGGCTTCCAGCCAGAGGAGAGGAGGAAAGCTAGGAAAGCCATGAACACCTGTCTCAAGACTCTTGTTTTGTCCACGGTCTCGCTTGGTGCCATTGGCATTGCCTCGGCGTCGGCCGCAACCTGCGAGAACCTCGCCAGTCTGTCGCTGCCGAATGCGAGCGTGACCGCCGCGCAGTCGATGCCCGGAGGCTCGTTCACCCCGCCGGGATCGACAACGCCGCTCACCGGCTTGCCGGCGTTCTGCCGGGTCGCCGTCACCTCCACCCCAACAAGCAATTCCATGATTAATCTCGAAATCTGGATTCCAACCGACGGAAGCTTCAACGGCAAATACGAGCAACTCGGCTGCGGCGGCTTCTGCGGCAGCATCAGCTATAGCGGGCTCGCCGAGGCCATCCGGCGCGGCTATGCCGCCGCCGCCACCAATGACGGGAATCCGGACCCCAACGGCGGCGCCACCTTCGCCTTGGGCCATCCGGAGAAGATCATCGATTTTGGTTATCGCGCCCTCAAGGAGACAACAGACAAGGCCAAGGCGATCATCGCCGCCTGGAGTGGTGACAATCCAAGCCCGTCCTATTTCGTCGGCTGCTCGGATGGCGGGCGTGAGGCGTTGATGGAAGCGCAGCGCTTTCCCGACGATTTCGACGGCATCATCGTCGGCTCGCCGGCCAACGCCTGGACGCATCTTTTCTCCGGCTTCATTTGGAACGCGCAGGCGCTGCTCAACGATCCGGCGAGCTACGTTCCCCCGAGCCTCCTGCCCGTGTTGAGCAAACCCGCGCTCGCCCAATGTGCCGGCCAGGACGGCGGGGTGAGCACCGACCCGTTCCTGAACGACCCGCGCGATTGCCAATTCGATCCGGCGACGGTGCAGTGCCAGGCTGGCCAAGACCCCAGCACCTGCCTGACCGCGGAGCAGGTGGCGTCGGTGAGGAAGATCTATGCCGGCCCGCACGACCCGCAAACCGGAGCGCTGATCTTTCCGGGCTACGAACCAGGCACCGAGGCCAATCCCGCGAACTGGCCAACCTGGATCGTTGGCGCCTCGCGGGAGGCGGACTTGTCCAACACGACGGACATAACGACGGCACTGGCGCAAGGCCAGGCCCTCCAGACGTTCTTCGGCAACAACTTCTTTGCCAACTTCGTCTTCCAGGACCCGAACTTCGATTTCAGCACCTTCAGCTTCCCGCGCGACGTGAAATTCGCCGACGAAACCGTTGGCCCGATCGTCAACTCGACCAACCCCGACCTGCGGCCGTTCAGGAGCCACGGCGGCAAGATGATCCACTATGTCGGCTGGGCTGATTCCGCAATCGCGCCGATGAACAGCGTCAACTATTACACGGAGGTCAAACAGGCCGCGTCCAAAGGCTTCCAAGACCTGCAAAGCTTCTATCGCCTGTTCATGGTGCCGGGCATGGCGCACTGTGGGGGCGGCGACGGACCGAACGCCTTTGGCAATGGCGTCAACGGGCCGATTCTTGATCCCGCGCACGACCTGTTGATGGCGCTCGACCGCTGGGTGGAGCAAGGCGCTGCCCCGGACCAGATCATCGCCACGAAATACGTCAACGACCAGCCCGCCAGCGGCGTCGCTTTCCAGCGGCCGCTCTGCCCCTTCCCGCAGGTCGCCCGGTACGATGGCTCCGGCGATCCGACGAGCGCCAGCAGCTTCACCTGCGTCACCGACGAGCGCGACCAGGATCCAAGGGACCAAGCCTTCGTCCAAGGCGGACAAAGCGACTGATCGCCAAGGCGAGGGAGCGTGTCGCGGGACACGCTCCCTCGCAGCCGGTTTCTCGGGCATCGCTTCACGCGGCCCGCCTGCTTACGTCGGGCAGGGGGCGTCAGCTTCGTAAAGAGGCGGCCTCCCTCCGGCCCAATCCCGTGCGTGTCCTGCGCTCGAAGCAGAAGGAGGGTCCCGCATGCCCCAGTCCGAACAAGTCGCCATCGTGACGGGCGGCGCGCGCGGCATCGGCCGCGCCATTTCCCTCCGTCTCGCGCGGGAAGGCGCCGCGGTCTGCGTGAACTACGCCGCCCACCCGGACGCGGCCAACGAGGTCGCCGCCGAGATCACCACGGCCGGGGGCCAGGCCATCGTGGCCCAGGCCGATGTCGCGGACGCGGAGGCGGTCGCCCGCATGGTCGCCCGCGCCGAGGCCGAGCTGGGGCCGGTCACCATCCTGGTGAACAACGCTGGCGTCGGATCCGGCGGGGCCGGCTCGCTCGACACCTTCGACCCCGCCCAGATGGCCCGCATGCGCGCGGTGAACGCGGACGGGGTCATCCACACCGTGCGCGCCGTCGCCCCTGGCATGCGGGCCCGCGGCCACGGCCGGATCGTCAACATCGCCTCCAACGCCGCCATCGGCACCGGCCTGCCCGGCACCACCTTCTATGCCGCGAGCAAGGCCGAGGTGCTGATCCTCACCCGCCGCTTCGCGATGGAGCTGGGCCGCTCCGGGATCACGGTGAACGCCGTCGCGCCGGGCTGGATCGTGACCGACATGACCCGCGCCGGCCTGACCGAGGAGGCGTTCGCCGAGCGCGTCCGGATGCTGAGCGAGCGTGCGATGGTTGGCCGCGCCGGCGCCCCGGAGGACATCGCCAACGCGGTTGCCTTCCTCGCCAGCCCGGCCTCGAGCTTCGTGACCGCGCAGGTCCTGACCGTCGATGGCGGGCGGATGGATTACATCGGGCACGGGTGACCCGGGCCGAGCCGCCGAAGAAGACGATGAGCCGGTCGCGCTGACCCGGCAGTGCCGCGGCCGAGCGGTTGCTGAGTGGCGCGTCGGGCCTGAGGGCGCCGACGCGTTCAGGTTTCGAAACGCCCCGGCCCACGTCCGGCAGCCCCCACCACTGGTTTCCATAGCAACAGCTATCTTGGCCGCGAACCGAGCGCCCCATTCTCGCGGATGCGCGCAACACGGCGCTTCGGGGGGCAGGAACCGCGCTGCAGGCAAGGAGACCCCCCACCCCAAAGATATGGCTGGAGAATCACCTTTGGGTTCCCCGGTGTCTCTACCGCGCGCAAAAACTGGCCAGCATTTGGTTTCAATATAAACTCCATGGCCCCTACCGCACAATGGTGCTCCAAGGCCAGCTCACTTATCGCCCCCGTCAGGGTCGGCTCACTGCGCGCGACCTTTCTCCGTCCACAGACCGCTTGCGAACACAGTGGTGTGAAAGCGGATCTCCATTCCCGGCGTCTGCGCATTTCCGGTCAGCGATGACACTCGGGTGGCCACGTATTGGGCGAGGCCGTTCGTGTTAATCAGGCCGTTCCGATCGATATCGGCAGCGGGGTCAGTCAGCGCATCAAGCAACACTTTGGTGAGGGCTCCGTGCTGCCATGCGGAATCCTCGCGGGACACCTCGCGATCGCTGCACGACGTGAGCACCGTCACGTTGGCGGCGGCGAGCGTCGTGCGCAATGCTGTCGGGTCGAGGGAGAGTGGCGCCCCATCCATCGTCGTGGCGCCGGAGTGGCAGGCGTCGAGCAGCACCAGCACCCGGCCGTGCTCGGCAAGCTTCAGCAGTTCGTCCCTGAGTTCGTTGATCGCTAGGCCGTTTGCCCTGATCCCAACAGGATTCCGCGCCTTGATCTCGTAGGGCAGCAGGTAGAGCTTGCCGCTGACCAGCGCGCCGTGGCCGGAGAAATGCACCACGGCGAGGTCGCCGCCGCCGCCCGCCGCCATCGCCCGCATGGTCTCCAGCGCCTGTAGGATGCCCTCCTTGTTGGCGTCCTGGTTCAGCAGCACCTGCGGGATGACCCGGGAGTAGAGGCCTACCTGCGTGTTCACGACCGCATTCGCCAGATCGCGGGCATCACGGTCGGCGTAGTGGAGCCGCAGGTTTTTGGCGTAATCCTCATTGTAGACGCTGATGCCGATCGCGAGCAGATAGAGCCGCGCCCCCGGCCGCACCTCGCTGTGAGTGCGGACCGCGACCTCCCGGTTGTGCTGGGCGAGCTCGGCAAGTCCGAGCGCGCGCGGGGTCTCCAGCTCCTGGAGCACGAGCGGCAGTACGGCGGGGCGGAAGGAGCCCGGGATGTCGGCGACCGGCACGCTCTCCGCCGGCGCGTCCCAGCCGTGGTTGACGTGCCAGCGCAGGACGGAGCGCGCGCCCTCGGAGGCGGCGTAGAAGCCCTCGGGCGTCCAGGCCACCCAGTTCGGGTGGCCTGGGTCGGTTTGGTTCGGCAGGGGCATGAGGGCCAGCAGCTCCGCCCCGTCCGCCATCCGGTGCCAGCGGATCGTGCCGTCGCTATAGGTTGCAACGACGAGCCGACCATCACGGGTAATGTTGACGGCCAACGCGGCCCCGAGAGCAGCGCGCCTCCAGAGCTGCGTGCCGCCGACGAAGGCCCGCAACGACCAATCGGCACCCAGAACGAAGCGGTCTCCGCCCGGATGGACTGCGAAGCTGCAGTAACCCTCGCCTTGGTCCAAATCCAGCGGGCAGCCGTCGAAGATCGGCTGGGATTTATCGCCACCGATCACCACTCCGTCCTGACGCGGCGAGGCTGTCAGACTGTCGTGGGACGGGTTGAGCTTGAGGGACTTCAGATCGAATCGCGCTGGCACATTACCTGACCGCTCAAAGCCGAAGTCAATCTGTGCACCGTCGCTGGAGACGGATAATCTATTCCACTGGTTGCGAAAGTCCGCCTGGGGTGGCTCGTGTACCCAGCGTTTGCTGCCGTCCATCTGGAGCCGAGCGAGCCAGGGGTCAGCAGCGGCGACCAGGAGGCCGCCTTCGGGAAGCGGAACGAGGCTTACCACCAACCCGATTCCGGCCGGAAGGCCGCGCCGTACGCCCATGCCCGCGCCGCTCCAAGCGAGAACCAACGTGGTATTGTCAGTTCCGTAACTACCGGCTGCAAACAGGGTGTGCCCGTCCTCGGACCAAGCGACCGCGGGGAGGTCGCCGCCGCTGATGCCACCGAGGTCGGGTCGCCGCAACGAGGCGAGGGTGTGCCCGTCCAGCAAGTCAATCGAGGGGGCGCCGTTGTAGCCAACAGCAAGGCGGGTCCCATCAGGGCTGAAGGCAACGCGGTAGGGCCATGGACTACCAGCCGCTGAGATCACGACCGTCGGTCGGATATCTCTCTCGAGAGCCGCGGCGTAGAGTCGCACCGTGCCGCCATAGGCTGTCGTCGCCAGCCGGTTGTCAGGCGCGAAGACGGCCCCGTAGGTCGGGTTGCCATAGCTGAAATCACGGGCGACCTCGGCCCAATTCTGGTCACAGGCAAGGATGCACACCCCCTCATTGCCAATCGTCGCAGCGAGAAAGCGGCCATCCGGCGAGAAGGTGAGATGACGGACGACGCCCGGCAAACCCTCAATCCGCTGGACCAGCGCGTCGGTCTCACGGTCAAACAAATAGATCTGCTGCTGACGGTCAGCATTGGTCCCTCGGGTCCATCCGCCGGCGGCGATCAGCGCGCCATCCGGGCTTATCGCAACCGCATACACCCTGCCGACGTTCCCCGGCCCAGCTGGCAGGCGGATCGTCCGCAGCAGCGCCCCGTCGGCCACCGACCAGACCCGCACTGTCTTGTCGTCCGAGCCGGTGACCGCCCAGCACCCTGTGGCGTCAACAGCCGCTTCGCGGATCATTGCCGTGTGCATGTCGAGATCGATGGCCAGGACCGGTCGGTCATACAGACCCGGTATTGCGACCGAACCCTGCGGCACTCCACCAATTGCCGGGGTGGAGGGCGGTAGGCTCATGGGGCGGACGTAACTGCGGCGAAGTCAGGCCATTTAGTTTCCTCTAATTGGATTTGAATGGTTTCCCGGTTGAGCGCGTCATCGTCTTTCGCCCGCATATAGATGGCCTGAACGGCTTCGATCAGCGGCTTGAGCATGCCGCTTATAGCGCCGCTCATTATCTCCTCGATTACACCTCTCTCGCCGGTTCGAGGGGGGATAAGGGTTTGCACGCCTCTACAGAACGCCTCGCGTTTTTCGAAGCCGCGTTGTAGCCGCTCCTCCAGATCCTTGAGGCTGGCGGGCTGCGCCTTCCGGGCGAGGGCGACAGAAAGGCCGGCGACGATCCCGTCATACTCGGCTTTCGCCTCCCCATAGGCCAGCGCACCCTGATCAATCGCCACGCCGTTCCCGTATTTCTTGAGGAGCTGCACATGCGTCTCGGCCTGTGTCCGCTCCTGCGCCAGCCGCGCGACCGCTTCTTGCCAGTTGATCTCGCGCACCTGACGCGCCATGCTGGTCATCATCGTGGCAAGCGGCAGGAGCCACCATCCCTCTTGGACCATCGTGTTTCCTCCGAAGCGGTGGGCTTAAGAGCGTGCTGATTTCCCGTGTTCTACCTCAAAGTTTTTTCGCGGCCTAGAGCGGGATGACATAAGCTTGAATCGCCTGGGGATTCTCAAACCACACGGAATTCAATTCAATCTGCTGGCTGGGATGGGAGGCCAGCATGGATGGCGAGACCCTACTCCAACGATCTGCGGGAACGGGTTGTCGCTGCCGTGACGCGGGATGGCTTGTCGCGGCGTGAGGCGGCTCAGCGCTTCGGTGTCGGCGTCGGCACGGCGATCAAATGGATGCAGCGCTGGGGCGAGACGGGCAGCATCGAGCCTGGTCAGATGGGCGGAGCTGGCCAAGGTTCCAGCGGCGTCAGCCGTTGGAAGGCCAGCGGAGGGGGGCATCGGCCCAAGAAGCTGATCGGCGCGTGGCGAAGCTGGCTGCTCGAACGCTGCCACGAACGCGCCTTCACCTTGCGTGGTCTGGTTAGTGAACTGGCCGAACGGGGCTTGAAGGTCGACTATCGGTCCGTCTGGACGTTCGTCCATGCGGAGAAGCTGACGCACAAAAAAGACCCTGATCGCCAGCGAGCAGGACCGCGCCGATGTGGCGCGCCGTCGCGCGCAGTGGCTGCGCCACCGCGGTGATGTCGATCCCAAGCGGTTGGTGTTCATTGACGAAACCTGGGTCAAGACGAACATGGCCCCGCTGCGCGGCTGGGCACCGCGCGGCCAGCGCCTGAAAGCCAAAGTGCCGCACCGGCGCTGGACAACCATGACCTTTCTGGCCGCGCTGCGCCATGACGGTGTGGAAGCACCTTGGCTGATTGATGGGCCGATCAATGGCGAGCGGTTCCGGCTGTATGTCGAGCAGGTGTTGGCACCGACGCTGCGCCCGACCGACATCGTCATCATGGACAATTTGGGCAGTCACAAGAGCAAAGCTGTGCGGCGCGCCATCCGGGCCACCGGCGCCAAGCTGTTCCTGCTGCCAAAATACTCACCCGACCTGAACCCGATCGAGATGTTGTTCCCCAAACTCAAGCACTGGCTGCGCCAGGCCGCAGGCCGAAGTGTCGAGACTATTTGCGGCACACTCGCCGAGACCCTCAATGCCGTCACTGCGACAGAATGCCGAAACTACTTCGCCCAGGCCGGATATGATCCAACCTAAACTCATCCCGCTCTAATAGCGAGCCACGGCCGGTCCTCTGGACGTAGCGCCCCAGCCGGGCGAGGTGAAGCTTACGCTGTCGAGAGATGCTGGCAATTCAGGGTGGGGTTCTGCTTGATAGCGGATCGCGGGATTGATCGGACCCTCAAGCCGCCACGCCCGCGAGCCACTCGCGCAGCCTGGACCAGCGCCTCTTCCCCGCTTGGTTCCGAACCGCAATCGCCAACGCCCTTCGCTGCCCCAGAAGCACCACCAGCCGCTTGCCCCGGGTCAGCCCCGTGTAGAGCAGGTTGCGCGCCAGCATGGCGTAGTGCTGGGTGGTGAGCGGGATGACCACCGCCGGGTACTCAGAGCCCTGCGCCTTGTGGATCGTGGTCGCGTAGGCCAGCGCCAGCTCGTCCAGCTCGCCGAAGCCGTAGCCGACCTCCCGGCCGTCGAAGGAGACGGTGAGCTCGCCCTCTTCCCGCTTATCGGCCAATCGACCCGTCACGGGTAGACGCCTTTGTGGGTCAGACGGGACGACGCAGCGACGGCACGGCAAAGCGCGTTGACCATGCCTCGCATGTTGCGGCGCCGGTTGGTGGTCCAGCAGAAGGCGCCGAGATAGTCGGGCAGATGCTTGGGGGAGAGCCGCTTGTGGGTGGCCTTGAGCGCGGTACTGAGATTGGCGACCAGGGTGTTGACGGTGAAGAACGGGGCGCTGCGCTCGCGCTCCGGACGCCCGCCGCCGGTGACGGTGGCGACATGCGTCCGCCCGGCTTCACCGAAGGCGTTGAACGCCCGCAAGCCGTCCGTGTGCACAGTCGCGCCGGCGGCGATGTGGGCATCGCGGAACGCGGCCACCGCCTCGCTGGAGAAGGCGCTGACCGCGCGCATCGCGACATGGCCCATGCGCCCGTCCGCATGCCGCTCGCAGGCGACGATGACGCAGGTCTTGCCTTCGGTTCCGCTGCCTTGGTTCCTTTCACCTCCCAGACACACGTCATCCGCCTCCACCACCGGCGGCGCGGCATCGTCGTCGCTCGCGCCCCCGAGCGAATAGCGCTCCGTCCGCTCGGTCATGGCGTGGCGGAGCCGCTTGTGCAGATACCAGGCCGTCTCATAGCCCAGGCCCAGCCTGCGGCCGAGCTCGACCGCCGAGATCGCCTGTTTGGTGCTGCTCATCAGGTGCATGGCGCGGAACCAAGTGGTCAGAGACAGCTTGGTGTCCGCCATCACGGTGCCCGCGGTGACCGACCAACGTCGGCCGCAGCGCGTGCAGCCGACACGGCGGCCGTAGACATAGCTCTTCAGATTGGCGCAGCGCGGGCAAGGCATTCCTTCACGTTGGCGCGCCGCCACCAACGCCGCCAGACACTGACCCTCCGTCCCGTAGAGTCGTTCGAACTCAACGTCCGTCAGCCCCTTCATGATTGCCCGCACCGTTCTGCTCCGAGACGCCGCGTTCAGAGCGACTTTGCGCTTCCCTGCTGCAAAGTACAAGAGCGGGTCGATTGGCCGATAAGCGGGCGCCCTCTTCGATGTCCACCCGGCTGACCACGCCGAGGTCGCCGTTGAACACCTCGCGCTCGTAGTCGTTGGCCACCTGCATCACTTTGTCCCCGGGCCCGAAGGTCCAGCCGAACCGCTCCACCCGATGCTCGCCGGGCGGGTTGAGCGCCCGCTGCAGCTCGAGGTTCAGTGCCCGGGCCCCGAGCCCGCCCCGGTTCATCGGACAGAGCACCTGCACGTCGCGCACCGGGTCCAGCCCGAAGCGGGCGGGGATGCGCTCGCGCACCACCGAAAGCAGCTTGCGCACGCCTGCCTCGGGATCGTCCGCCTCGACGAAGAAGAAGTCCGATCCTTCTTGGGCGGTGAGGTCCGGCATCTGGCCGCGGTTGATGCGGTGCGCGGCGGTGACGATGCGGCTCTGCGCGGCTTGGCGGAACACCTCGGTCAACCGGACCACCGGCACCGCGCCCGAGCCGATGATGTCGGCCAGCACCTGCCCCGGTCCGACGCTCGGCAGCTGGTCGACGTCGCCCATGACCAGCAGCGCCGCCCGGTCCGGCAGGGCCCGGAGCAGGGCGCGCGCCAGCGGCACGTCGACCATGCTGGCCTCGTCCAGCACCAGCAAATCGCACTCCAGTGGATGCTGCTCGCCCCGCCGGAAGCCGCCGGTCTGCGGATCGGTCTCCAGCAGGCGATGGATGGTCTTCGCCTCGAGCCCCGTGCTCTCGGTCAGGCGCTTGGCCGCCCGGCCCGTCGGGGCGCACAGCGCCACTTCGACCCCCTTGGCCCGGATGACCCTCAGGATGGCGTTGACCAGGGTGGTCTTGCCCACGCCGGGGCCGCCGGTGATCACCAGCGCCTTGGAGCAGAGCGCCAGGCGCAGCGCCTGCCTCTGGCTCTCGGCCAGGCTCAGGCCGGTCCTTCCCTCCACCCAGGGGATCGCCTTGTCGGCGTCGACCGCGGGCCAGGGCGGGGGCCGGAGGCGAGGGCGCGCAGCCGCTCGGCAATGCCCCGCTCGGCGCGATACAGTCCGGCCAGGAACACACAAGGCCGCCCCTCGACGGTGTCGGCCACCACCTCGCCGGCCTCGAGCTCCAGCGCCAGGGCCTCCTCGACCAGCGCCGGCGGCACTTCGATCAGCCGCTCGGTCAGGCTGGTCAGCTCGTCCACGGGCAGGCCGCAGTGGCCCTCGTCCATGGCCTCGGCGAGCGCGAACGAGACGCCGGCGCGCACCCGGACCATCGCCGTCCTCTCAATCCCGAGCCGCTCCGCGACCTTGTCGGCGGTCAGGAAGCCGATGCCGCGGATGTCGCGCGCCAGCCGGTAGGGGTTCTCGCTGATCACCCGCACCGCGTCCTGGCCGTAGGTCTTGTAGATGCGCACCGCCCGCGAGGTGCCGACCCCATGGGCGTGCAGGAACAGCATGATCTCGCGAACCACCCTCTGCTCGGCCCAGCCGGCGATAATGCGGCTGGCGAGCTTGGGGCCGATGCCGGTGACCTCGCGCAAGCGGGCCGGCTCCTGCTCGATCAGCTCGAACACCGCCTCCCCGAACGCCCGCACCAGCTGCCTGGCATAGACCGGGCCGATGCCGCGGATCAGCCCGGAGCCGAGGTATTTCTCGATCCCCTCCAGGGTGGTGGGCGGGGTCGCCTTGAGGAACGTGGCCTTGAACTGCGGGCCGTGGGTGCGGTCGTTGACCCAGGTCCCGCTCATCTGCACCCACTCGCCGGCGCTGATGCTGGCGGCGTGGCCGACCGCGGTCAGGAGATCGCGCTGCCCGCGGGCCTTGACCCGCAGCACGCAGAAGCCGGTCTCGGCATTGTGGAACGTGACCCGCTCCACCAGGCCGGCGAGCGCCTCCGTCGGGGCGCCCGGGGCAGTAGCGGTGGGCAAGGGGGCAGGGATGTGGGTCAGGGGCGCCTCACGCCAGGGCCAGGCATTGCCATGGGCGTGGACGGCCTCCGCTCCAAGGGAACTTGCCGCTGCGCACCCATCCGCATCTTGGTGATCGCTATCGCTACCCCATCCAGCCAAGCACGGTCCGACGAGCCACAGCCAATTACACCCCCGTCATGCGGCCGAGCGCTCAACCACCCACGGGCGAGCGACGTGGAAGCCGCCTAGCGGCTGGCCCGCCCGACTCGCTCCTGCGCCGGGGATACCTCGCCGTGGGTAGAGGCGATAGACGCCCGGCCAGCCCTGCCCCCCAGAACCGCCCTGCGACGTCCGCACGCTGGTCGGTATCGATCCGGGCGCCTCGGGACGACCGCAGTCCTCGGCCCGAAGGGGCGCCGCTCGCGATGCACGACTTGACGGTGAACGGATTGGCCTCGCTACCCTCATCACGGTTCCCCGCCGCTGAGTTCGGGAATTACCAGCCCCTGTCGCGGGTGGCATCGGGGCAGAACAGGCCGATGCGGCACCTGACAGGGCTGCGGGCGTGATCCAGCCAGGCCGTTTGGCTTCAAATCGGTGGGGCCAGTGGGGCCACCGGGGCCAGGAACAGAAATCCTCTTCATTTCAACGAGTTGTGACCCTGACGGGGGTGGCCCCACTGCTACGGCACAAGTGGGGCCAGCGGGGCCACCCCGGATGAGGATGTGGGGTCCGGCCCCGGCCCCGCCGGCCGGCAGTGGGGCCGGTGCCGACCAGAAGTAACAGATTTCACTGGCTTTTTCTCTTACGGGCGGCGCGAAGGGTACTACGACACCGCCGACGGGGACAACTCCACCCCAGAGTGGCCGGGCACAATCACCGCACGACCTCCACTTCGAGACCGTCCGCACCAAGAAAGCTAGGCTGGCGGCAGCTATCGCACAGAAGACTGGATTGTGGGCTGATACGAGGGCTGGCTCTGCAAGCACTAAAATTAGGCTTAAATATCATACGCTTGACGGCTGGCCATGGTGGAGGGGGTTGGATTCGAACCAACGTAGGCGTGCGCCAACGGATTTACAGTCCGTCCCCTTTAGCCACTCGGGCACCCCTCCGAGGCGGCCTCTATGACGGCGCCGCGAGGTTGTCAATCGAATGGCTGCGTCATTCTGCACGGCATAGCTGCGCGTCGCGTCGAGCGCCCGCCACGCTCAAACGCGATCGGCTGGCGCGCTCCGCGCCCGCCCGGTAACGTGGCTCGCCGCAACTGGCGGGAGTTGATCCATGCACCGCGACCTGAACGGGCTCGTCCTGACGACCGGTTCGGCCACGGCCGCTGCGGCTTTCGACCAGTTGATCGCGAGCTTCCTGGCCTCTCGCGCTGATGTGCCTCAGCGCCTCGCGGCCACGCTGGCGGACGATCCGACGTTTGGGCTGGCGCATTGCGTGCGGGGCTATCTTGCCGCCATCAGCTTCGACCGCGCCAAACATCCGATCGCCGTCGCGGCGGCGAGGGAAGCGCGCCGGCACACGCGCTTGGCGACGCGGCGCGAACAGGCGCATGTGGAAGCCCTAGAAGCCTGGGCCGCGCGCGACCCCGGTCGCGCGGTTTCGGTATGGGACCAAATCCTGGCCGAGCATCCGCGCGACGCGCTGGCGTTCCGGCTCGCCCACTTCCTTCATTTCTGGCTCGGCCGGCCCGATCGCATGCTGGCCTCGGTTCTGGAGGTCGAGCCGCATTGGGGCGCCGACCTGCCAACCTGGGGGACTCTGCTCGCGTGCCGCTGTTTCGCGCTTGAGGAGTGCGGGCGCTACCCCGAAGCCGAAGCCGCCGGCCGCGCTGCCATCGCGCACGACCCGACCGATATCTGGGCCGCGCATGGCGTGGCGCATGTGCTGGAAATGCAGGGCCGGCGGAACGAGGGCGTCGCCTGGATCGAGCGATTGAGCGACCATTGGAAGGGCGCGAACAACCTGCGCCACCACCTGTTCTGGCACGCGGCGCTGTTTCATTTGGAGAACGGCGACACCGGCCGTGTGCTGGCCCTATACAATTCGGCGATCCGCGACCTGGACGCCCCGCTCACCCAAGCGATGCCGGACTTGTACATCGACGTGCAGAACGCCGCTTCCATGCTGTTCCGGCTCGGGCTGCTCGGCGTCGACGTGGGCGGGCGGTGGCGCGAGCTTGCCGACAAGGCCGAAGCTCGCGTCGGCGACTGCCTCTCGGCCTTCACCTTGCCGCATTGGATGATGGCTCTATGCGCCGAGGAGCGCTTCGAGGCGGCTGGGCGGATGCTGGATGCGATTCGTGCCCAGGCGTGCGACGCTGGCGAGCCGGCGGCGATCCTGCGCCGCTACGCGTTGCCGGTTTGCGAGGCGATGCTCGCGCACGCGCGGGGCGCCCACGCTCGGGCGGTCGCGCTGATGCGTCCGGCGCTGGGTGGCATGCACCTGCTCGGCGGCAGTCACGCCCAGCAGGACGTCCTGGAGCAGCTCTGCCTCGACGCCGCCGAGCGCGCTGGGCTCGATCAGGACGTCCGACTCCTGCTAGAGCGGGCGAGTGGGCGCTGGCCGGTGCCGCCGGCCCGGCGTGTCGGCTATGCTGCTACGGCGCGCCGGAGTGGCCTGACTTGAATGAGCAGGAGGAGGCAGCAGTGAGCCCAGAGGTCAAGCCGCCGCCGCGCGCCTGTGACTGTCACTTCCACATCTTCGGTCCCTTCGCCCGCTTCCCGCTTGATCCCGGCCGGTCCTACGACCCGCCGGAGGCGGGCATCGAGGCCTATCAGCACGTGGCCGTGCGCCTCGGCATCGAGCGCATGGTCGTCGTGCAGCCCAGCCCGTACGGCACGGACAACCGGGCGACGCTGGAAGCGGTGCGTCGCTTTGGCCCGGAGCGGGCACGCGCGGTGGCGGTGATCGACGACAGCGCCAATGCAGCGACGCTGCGGACGCTGCGCGAGGGCGGCGTGCGCGGCGTCCGCTTCAACCTGGTGAGCGGCAATGGCACGCCGGAAGCGCATCTGGAGGCGCTGGCCCGGCGCATCGCCCCGCTTGGCTGGCATGTTCAGGTCTATGCCGAGGGAGAGAAGCTGACCGAGCTTGCCCCGCTTCTGGCGCGACTGCCAGTGGAAGTGGTGATCGACCAAATCGGCGGCGTCCGCGCCGCGCTGGGAACCGCGCACCCGCAATTCGAGGTGTTGCTGCGCCTCCTCGACAGCGGGCGTGCGTGGGTGAAACTGTGCGGCTACCGCGCCTCCTCGGCGGGATATCCGTGGGACGATGTGGCCCCGAACATTCAGGCGCTGGCCAAGGCGGCCCCTGAACGCTGTGTCTGGGGCACCGACTGGCCGCATGTCCACATGCCGCCTGGCCCGCAGCCGGATCCTCGGGCTCTCCTTGACCAGTTCCTGGCCTGGGTGCCCGATGCCCAGGCACGGCAGCGCATCCTGGTGGAGAACCCAGCGCAGCTCTACGGCTTCTGACGTCGCGTTAACAAGATCGTCCTCACAGCAACAGACTTGCATTATTTTAGAGATAAGTTTATCGTCGCAACGTTCGTTCGGGAGGTGTCCGGGTGTCCTTGTCCTGGCAGAACGTGTGGGTGTCACTCGCGGCGCTGTCAGGCGTGGCGAGCGGTACGTTGCTGGCGGGCGGGTTCGCGCGGCGTGGCGCGGCGCGTCGGTCTGGCGCTCTCGTTGACACCGCGGCCCCAAACGTACCAAGCGTGACGCCGTCGGGGAACGCGCCGCTCCGGCTTGCCGGCGAGCCGCTCGACGCGGAACGGGAGCTCATCTCGGTGGCGCAGGACGTCGCCGGCGCAGCGATGGCCCGCTCCGTGCGGTTGGAGACTGCGATCCAGCCCGGCTTGACGGTCTGGGCCGACAAGGCCGCCCTGCGGGAGATGCTCGCCGCGCCGCTGCGCGCGGCTATCGCGCGCAGCGGCGGCGGGCGCGTGCTCGTGGGCGCCGGCCGCCGTGGCGGACGGACCCAGATATCCGTTCTGGATGACGGCCTCCTGCTCGACCGCGCGGTGCAGGAGGCAGAGCTGAGGGAAGCGGCGCACCTGGCCGCGCTGCACGGAGGCACGTTCGAGGTCAACGTACGCACGAACGCCGGCACGGCGGTGGTGATCCGCCTGCCGGAACCGGCAGCGGTACCCGCGCGCGCTCCGGTTTCGGACGGCACGCCGGAGCCAGCTCCTCAGCCCGTGGAATCCGCGCCGGCGAGCTAGGTAAGCCGTCCCGCACGGGTGTGCGTGTTTCAATCCGGTCGCCGGGTTGTCCGCCCGATGGCTCCAGCGCCAAACTTGGCTTGGGGATGTCCGCGCAAGCGACAGTGGACCAGGCTGAAATTCACCTCGCTTCGCCTGCTCCTGGGCGTCCCATGGCCGCGAGCGGCTCCAGGGAGGCGGATCAGCCCTCGTCCACCCGCACCCCAGGGTGGAAATGCGCGTACACCCGCCGCGCGATCTCGCGCGAGATGCCGGGGGCCGACTCGAGCGCTGGCAGGCCCGCCTGCTTGACGCCGCGCACCGACCCGAAATGGTTGAGCAGCGCGCGCCTTCGGGCCGCGCCGACGCCCGCGATCTCGTCGAGCTCGCTACGCATGAGCGACTTGGTCCGGCCGGCGCGGTGCGTGGTGATGGCGAAGCGGTGCGCCTCGTCGCGGAGCCGCTGAAGATGGTACAGGACCGGGTCGCGCGGCGGCAACTGGAACGGCGGCACGCCGTCCATGTGAAACCACTCTCGCCCGGCGTCCCGATCCGGCCCCTTAGCGATCGCCACCAGGGAAACGTCATTCACGCCGAGATCCTGCAAGGTGGCGCGCGCCGCCGAGAGCTGGCCGGCGCCGCCATCGATCAGCACCAGGTCGGGCCAGTCCGAGCGCTCGCCGGCTCCTTCCGTCTCGGCCTGGACCAGCCGGCCGAAGCGCCGGGCTAGCACCTCGCGCAGCATCGCGAAGTCGTCGCCCGGCGCGACCGGGCCACGAATCGCGAATTTCCGGTAGGCCGACTTCGCGAAGCCCTCCGGGCCGGCCACGATCATCACGCCATACGGCGCGGTGCCCATGGTGTGGCTGTTGTCATAGACCTCGATCCGCTCGGGCGGCGCTGGCAGGTGGAAGAGCGCCGCGACACCGTCCAGCAGCTTGGCCTGGCCAGCCAATTCCGCCAGCCGGCGCTCAAGCGCCTCCCGCGCGTTGGTCTCGGCGTGGGCGAGCACGGCGCGCTTCTCACCGCGTTGCGGCACGGCCACCTCAACGCGGCGGCCCGCCTTAAGGCTGAGGGCCTCGCCCACCAGCGCCTGCTCGGGGAGCGGGTGGTTGGTCAGGATCAGCGGAGGCGGAGGCTTATCGTCATAGAACTGGGCGATGAAGGCGCCGAGCACGGCCGGGACTTCCTCGGTCCGGCCATGGGCGGGGAAGAACGGCCGGTTGCCGTTGTTGCGCCCGCCCCGGACGAAGAACACCTGCACGCAGGTCTGGCCGGCAATTTGCCAGGCCGCGATGACGTCGGCGTCCTCCAGGCTCGCGGGGTTGATTACGTCGCTGCCCTGCACATGCGTCAGGCCGCGGATGCGGTCGCGCACCGCCGCCGCGCGCTCGAACTCGAGGGCGGCCGAGGCCTGCTCCATCTCGGCCGCCAGCTCGCGCTGAACGGAGGCGGACTTGCCCGCCAGAAAGGCCTTCGCCTGCCCCACGAGCCGCGCGTACGCCGCCTGCTCGATCCGGCCGACGCAGGGAGCGGAACACCGGCAAATCTGGAACAGCAGGCAGGGGCGGGTGCGGCTGGCAAAGACCGTGTCCTGACACGAACGCAGCAGGAACACGCGCTGCATTGCCGTCACTGTCTGGTTCACCGCCCAGGCCGAGGCGAATGGTCCCCAGTAGCTCCCCTTTCGCACCTGCGCCCCGCGATGCTTGGCGATCTGCGGAAACGGGTGGTCCTCGGTCAGCATGAGCCACGGATAGGACTTGTCGTCCCGAAGCACGATGTTGAAGCGCGGCTTGAGACGCTTGATGAGGTTGGCCTCAAGCAGCAACGCCTCGGCCTCGGTGTGCGTGGTCACGATCTCCATCGCGACCGTCTCCGAAACCATGCGCCGCAGCCGCTCCGGCAGCCGGCCGGTCTGGGAATAGGCGCTCACCCGCCGCTTCAGGCTGCGTGCCTTCCCGACGTAGAGCGCCTCTCCCTTGGCGTCGAGCATGCGATAGACGCCAGGACCGGCCGGCATGGTCGCAAGGGCTGCCTCGATCGCACTCGCTCCGGTTGTTGCTTCGATCTCGCTCACACCAGCATTTCCGGCCCGAAAGTTCTCCACCAAGGCTGTGGATAAGTCTGTGGTCAACCCATGTGACAAAAGGGTTAATCCGGCCTCGGACCTTGGTTTGAACGGATTGCGCAAACTTTAGGCACAAAAATAAGCCTTTGATCTACAAGGATATTCAGTTGCGATTCCGCGTTAATATCAAAAGCCTCGGACATGTGCATGAAGTCGCTCATTCCGCACGTCCCTGCGTGGACAGTTTCGGCGGCCGGCGCTCGATTTCGATGCCGACGGCCTCGGCATCGGCAAAAATGTCGAGCTTTTCGATCCGCACACGCACTCGCCTAATACGCGAGTCGATGAGGCAAACCCTAGCTATGCGCTCGGCGAGCGTTTCGGCAAGCCGAATATGGCCAGCCGCGACAACGTCACGCACACGTGAGGCGACAGCCTCATAATCAACTACGCGCGATAGCTGGTCCGGCCCGGAACCGTTGCCCGTCACTGCAAGATCGAGGTTGATGCGGACCCGTTGCCGCTGAACGTGCTCGTGCGGATGGACGCCGATGCTGGCCTCCAGCACCAAGTCGCGGATGAAGATACGATAGAAGTCTCGCACGGCGCTACTCCGGAGGCGGCGGGGCAGCGCGGCCGGAACCCCAATGGAGGTGCTGCCCGCCATCCAAGGCCAGCATCTGTCCGGTCATGGCGGGCATGCCCAGGATCGCGAGCACAGCCCGTCCCACCTCCTCGGGCGAGGTGCCATGGTGAAGCGGGACGGAGGCGGATTGCCGGGCGAATTGCTCCGCCGTCTGGCGCGGGCTGGGCAGCGCCGGGCCGGGGCCGATGCCGTTGACCCGAATGCGCGGGGCCAAGGCGAGCGCCATCGCCTGGGTCAGCGCCCACAACCCCGCCTTAGAGACGGTGTAGGACACGAAATGCGGCGTGACCGACCAGACCCGCTGGTCGATCATGTTGATGACCGCACCCTCCGCCGTCTCCGGCAGCGCCTTCGCGAAGAGCTGCATCAACAGAAACGGCGTGCGCAGGTTGGGCAGCAGGTGGCGGTCCCAGGACTCGCGGGTGACCGTGTTCCATTCGTCCCTCTCGAACGCGCTGGCGTTGTTGACCAGCACGCCGACTGGCCCGAGCGCCGCGCGCGCGGCGGGCAGCAGGCGAGCCACCGCCGCCTCGTCGCTCAGCTCCGCCGCCAGCACCACGGCGGCGCGACCCCGCTCGCGGATGTCCGCGGCGGTCCGCTCGGCAGCCTCGGCGCTGCGCCGGCGGTGCAGGGCGATGTCGAAGCCGGCCTCCGCCAAGGCCAGGGCGATTGCCCGCCCCAGGCGCTCGGCCCCGCCGGTGATGAGGGCGACCCGGGGGATCGCCGGTGGGATAGGAAACGAGGTCACGGGCGGGCCACTGCCGCTCACCGCCCGCGCCGCCGTCCCGGGGGTCCGCGCCGCTTCGCCGGATCGTAGCCCCCGCCGCCTGGGCCAAGCGGCTCGGGCGTGCGGTCCCTCCGCGGACGAAGCGTCGCCGAGGCGGCGGGCGGCGGCTCGAGACCGAGCTCAAGCGCCTCCAGCCGACGGATCTCGTCCCGCAAACGGGCCGCTTGCTCGAACTCGAGATCAGCGGCCGCGGCGCGCATCCTCTTCTCGAGCTCGGCGATGCTGGCCTTCAGATCCTTCCCGACCAGCTCCGCCGGACCCGCGTCGGCAACGGGCGCTACCGTGACATAGTCCTGCTCGTAGACCGTCTCCAGCACCTTGGAGATCTGCTTGCGGACCGATTGCGGGGTGATGCCGTGCGCCTCGTTCCAGGCCCGCTGGCGGGCGCGGCGGCGCTCCGTCTCCTCGATCGCCCGGCGCAGGCTGTCGGTCATGGTGTCGGCGTACAGGATCACCCGCCCGTCGATGTTGCGCGCGGCCCGGCCGATGGTCTGGATCAGGCTGGTCGTGGAACGCAAGAATCCTTCCTTGTCGGCATCCAGGATCGCGACCAGCATGCATTCGGGGATGTCGAGCCCCTCGCGCAGCAGATTGATGCCCACCAGCACATCAACCACGCCCAGGCGCAAGTCCCGGATGATCTCGATGCGCTCCAGCGTGTCGATATCGGAATGGAGGTAGCGCACCTTGATCCCGTTCTCGGTCAGGTAGTCGGTCAGATCCTCGGCCATGCGCTTGGTGAGCGTCGTCACCAGCACACGCCCGCCGCGCGTGGCCGTGGCGCGGCACTCGGCCAGCAGGTCGTCGACCTGGCGCTCGACCGGTCGCACCTCGACCTCGGGATCGACCAGGCCGGTGGGGCGGATCACCTGCTCGGCGAACACCCCGCCCGTGCGGTCCAGCTCCCAGGGGCCTGGCGTGGCCGAGACACAGATCGTGGGCGGGCGGTACGTGTCCCACTCCTCGAACTTGAGCGGGCGGTTGTCGATGCAGGAGGGAAGGCGGAAGCCAAACTCGGCGAGCACGGACTTGCGGTTGAAGTCGCCCCGGTACATCCCGCCGACCTGCGGCACGGTGACGTGGCTCTCGTCCACGATCAGCAGCGCGTCCTCGGGCAAGTACTCGAACAGCGTCGGCGGCGGCTCGCCGGGCTTGCGGCCGGTCAGATAGCGCGAGTAGTTCTCGATCCCCTTGCAGGAGCCGGTGGTCTCCATCATTTCGATGTCGAAGGTCGTGCGCTGGTTCAGCCGCTCGACCTCGAGCAGCTTGCCTTCCGCCGTCAGCTCATCCAGCCGCTGAACCAGTTCGCGCTTGATCTCGCCGATCGCCTGGTTGAGCGTGGGGCGCGGCGTGATGTAGTGGCTGTTGGCGTAGACCGTCACCCCGTCCAGCTCGCCGGTGACTTCCCCGGTCAGCGGGTCGAACTCGCGGATCGCCTCGATCTCGTCGCCGAACAGGCTCACCCGCCAGGCGCGGTCCTCCAGGTGGCTCGGCCAGACATCGGCGGTCTCGCCGCGCAGGCGGAACGTGCCGCGCTGGAAGGCAGCGTCGTTACGGCGGTATTGCAGCTCGACCAGCGACTTGGCGAGCATGTCGCGATCGATCCGCCCGCCGCGCTGGAGCCTGACCACCATGCGCTGATAGCTCTCGACCGAGCCGATGCCATAGATGCAGGAGACCGAGGCGACGATGATGACGTCGTTGCGCCCCAGCAGCGCCTGGGTGGCGGCGTGGCGCATCCGGTCGATCTGCTCGTTGATCTGCGCGTCCTTCTCGATGTACGTGTCGGTGCGCGGGACATAGGCCTCCGGCTGGTAGTAGTCGTAGTAGCTGACGAAGTACTCGACCGCGTTCTCGGGAAAGAAGCCCTTCATCTCGCCATAGAGCTGGGCGGCGAGGGTCTTGTTGGGGGCGAGTATCAGGGTCGGCTTCTGCACCGCCTCGATCACCTTCGCCATCGTGAAGGTCTTGCCCGAGCCGGTGACGCCGAGCAGCACCTGGTCGCGCTCCTCCTGCCGCACGCCGCGCACCAGCTCCTCGATCGCGGCCGGCTGGTCGCCGGCGGGAGCGTAGTCGGAAACGATCCGCAGCGCGCGGGTGTGCGCGCGGGCGGGGAGCTTGGCGGGGATGAAGAGGACGGGCGAGGGGGGGCGGACCAGGGTCTGGGACATCGCCCAAGAGATGGCCCAAACCGCCCCGAAAATCGAGAGGCGCCCGCGTGTGGGCGCCTCAGGGAAGGCTCAGGCCGAGCGGCGGCGCCTGCTTGCCGCCAAGCCGAGAAGGCCGAGGCCGAAGACGCCCATCGTCGCCGGCTCCGGCACCGTGAACACAGCGGCTGGGGGCGGCGAGGACCCGAAATTGCCGGACTCGGTGGCCGTGAACCCGCGATAGCTGCACGTCGCCGTCGAGGCTGAAACCTTGCTGGGGCAGGTGCCCGCGCTGGCGGTTCCGCCATCGGTCCGGTCGTAGGCAGTCAGGAACTTCGCGCCGATGCCCAGGTACTGCAGCGTCTGCATGGTGTAGCTCAGCGCCATGCTATGATCGGCGGTGTTCGCGAAGTTCAGGAAATCGGAGGTGAAGTCCACCGTCGCATAGGACGCGTCGGAGTCGAGGTGTGCGCTCGAGGAGCCGGCCACGCCATAGAGCTGGGCGGTCGCCGATTGCGCCGGCAGCGGCGAGAGCGTGACGGTGAGCAGGTTCGTGAGGTGGAGCTTTGGATCGTTGGCCGGCGTGAACGGCGTGCTGCGGACGAAGCTGAGCGTAAAACTTTGGTCGATGGGTTGTGTGTCCAACGTGCCGATGCCGGGCACAAAGGTCGCAGTCGCCCCGGTGGTGGTCGTCACCGCGTAGTTCAGGGTCGCGCTCTGGGTGCCTAGCAGCGCCGGCGCGAGCTTCGGAAAACCCTCGAAGGTGAAGTCGACCGCTTCGTTCGTGACCGTGGTACTGGAACTTGCGGTGTAGGCACCCTTGGCTGGCGGTTTCGGCTGGTTCGTGAAGACGACGGAGTTCGTGCTGCCGCGGTCGCTGAACGAGGCGAAGGGCGTGGCGTGCGCCGGTCGCAAGCCCAACGACATGCCGCCGAGCATGGTGCTGGCCACGAGCGCCAGGCGGAGCGAATGCGAAAGCTTGCGACCCGTTTGGAGTGACATTCGAATTCCGTCCTGGTCGTTCACATGACAATTTATACATACATTCCGGTGCAGAGTCAATGGGCCTTGAACGCTGGGGTGTGTCCGTGCGGAAGCGACGCCGGAGACGGGTGCAGCCCAGCGCACGCCGCGGACCCGTCCACGAGCGAACGACGTCACAGAAACAGTTGGATCGAGGGCAGCGCCGCGTCGCAGTTCAGCAGGTTCACGCGCTTCAGACGGATGCGCACCATACCATCCTCGCGCACCAAGTGGTGTACCGCGACGCCCGTGTAGGCCTGCATTTCGTCGCCGCGCGCCTCGGCGTAGTGGAACGCGGTGCGAGTGACCCAGCCTCCGTCCTCGGGGGCCTCGATCTCGGGCGCCTGCAAGACGTGCTGGCTCCAGCTCTCGGGATGCTGGGAGGGCGGGCGGCGGCGCAGGCGCTCGATGCGCAGGCGGAGCAGGAGCTTGTCCTCGTAGGCGAGCGAGGTGTGCATCTCCGCGTCCGGCTGGCCGCGCGTCAGCGGCACCCAATAGTGCCCGTCCTCGGCGAACAGGTCGTACCACGCCTCCCACTGCTTCTCGTCCAGAAGCCGCGCCTCGCGATAGAGGAAGCGGACGATGTCCGGCTCGGTCACGCGGCACCCATGAACTTGGCCCAGGCGCGGAACTGGTTGCGCATAGAGATCTCGCTGGTGCCGTTCACCGTCAGGTCGTGCGCCTCGCCCTCGTCCGGGTGCCAGTCGCGGTGCAGGCTGACCCACTCATTGCCGCCGGCGGCCAGTCCTTCCTGGATCAGCCGGTAGCATTGCAGGTCGTCATGCCCGACGACGGACATCGGCGAGTTGATGAGCCGCGTGTAGGTGACGTTGCGCTTGAAAAAGATGTCCGGCGCGCCCTTCAGGCGGAAGCTCCAGCTTTCGATCAGCGTCCTGCCCGCCGCGATCGGCCGCACCACCCGGATCGTCTGGATCGCGCCCTTGATGGTGAGACTCGGGTAGTAGACCGTGTTGTGGCGCGCCGTGCCCAGGACGTCCTTGGCCCTTTCCTCCCCGTGCGCCGCCCTCATCGCGGCTTCGTACTCCGGCACGGCCGAGTACGCGGAGTGGATGGAGAAATGCACCCCCGAGTAGGAGTGCCCGTTGTCGAACACCCGCACGCCCATCTTGTCGAAGAATTCGTAGCTCCCGGCGAACGGCACGAGCTGCTCGATGGCCATCGGCTTCGGCGCGTCAGCCGGCTTGTCCGCCCACAGCTCCTTCGCCGTGCCCGCCGAGGACTCGTGCGCCGCCATCGGGTGCATCGTGTCGTTCAGGTTCTCGACGAACATCTTCCAGTTGCAGTTGTGCATGTAGCGCAGCACGCCGCCGGCGATCTCCATCTCGCCCTGGGGCGAGCGGTCCACCATGTAGTCGATCGAGGAGAGGGACTCGCCGAAATACTCCCGCAAGCCCAGCCCGTCCTCCGCGAGACGGGCAAAGACGAAACCGCGATACGTGTCGGTGGCGACCGGGCGCAGGCCGCGCGCCGCCTCGCACTGGGCGAGGCGCGTGCCCTCGTAGCCCTGGCGCAGCGGTATGGCGGCGATGGACCCGTCGGTGCGGTAGCTCCAATTGTGGTACGGGCAGCGCAGGAACCGCCCGGCGCTGCCCGACCCGTCGGAGACAAGCTTCGCGCCCTTGTGCGCGCAGCGGTTCCGCAGCACGCGCACCCCGCCATCGGGCTGGCGGATCATCAGCGCCGGCTCCGTGCCGACGTCACAGGTGACGTAGTCGCCGGGATTCGGCACTTGGCTCAGGTGCCCGACATAGATCCAGGCGCGCGCCCAGAGCCGCTCCATCTCCAGGCGGAAGATGTCGGGATCGGTGTACACGTCGCGATGCACCGCGTCGTCGCGCACCAGAACGCGGATCGCCGCCGGGTCGTCGCGATAGCGGCTCATGCTGCCTCCAGCGCTTTGGCTAGCACCTGCCCGTCCTCATCGGCCAGCGCCGCGGCGCACAGCGCGGCAAGCCGGGTCGCCGCGCCGGGCGTGCCCGCGAGCCGGTCGGCCTCGGCCATCAGGCGCTGGAAATTCGCCCAGCCGCGCGCATGGGTCTCGCCATAGCCCTTCACCAGCCGCTGGCAGCGCGCGACCTCCAGCGCCAAGCCGGGATCCCGCGAGGCCAGGGCGCCGATGCGCGCGAGCCACGCCTCGATGCGCCCCTGTTCCTCCACATAGCGCAAGGTCCGGCGCCGGAACGGGCGCAGCGCGGCGATGCCGCGCAGCAGGAGAAAGCCGGAAATCGAGGTGGTCTCGACGTGCCGGCCGCGCGCGGTCAGCCGCTCCAGCACGCGGCGCGGCGCGCGGGAGCGCAGCACCCAGCGTCCTAGTGCCGTCGGCAGCGTGTCCGCGATCTCTTGCGGGCGCGGGTGCATGAATTCGGTGATCCGCAGCACCTGGTCCGGCCGCGCGCGCACCTCGGCGCGCACCCGCGCGAGACGGCTCGCGCGGGTCTTGAGGTCGGCGACGCGGATCGTGTCCTCGTAGCTCATCCACAGCGCGAGGTGCCGGGCGGTCTCGGCGCGCAGCATCCCTTCGACGCGCAAGCGGTCCAGGCGCCCCCTGTAGAGGCTGGCATACGCGCCGTCTTGGTAGTCGGTCAGGCGCCGCGTGCCCTCCTTGACGATCGAGTCCGCGTCGGGCTCCGTTCCCCTGGTCTCCGCGCTGGGCGCGGGCGGGGCCGCCGGCGGTTCCCGCGCCGCGTCGAATCCGGCGGCGAACCCCCTCAAGCTTGCCTCCACGCCCACCCCCGCGCGGCGGATCGCCTCCTCGAACGCGCCGCGCGGAACGGGCAGGGCGCCCGAACTGGCGACGGCGCCGAGCAGCACCGCGCTGAGATGCGCGCCCGCCGTCTCGGCCAGGGCCTGCATGTCCGCCGCCACCACGCGCCGCGCCGCCGATTGGCAGGTCCGCAGCAGCGCCGCCGCGTCCACCCGGCCATCGCCCAGGGCGATCCTCTCGGTCACGGCGAAGACGCGGTGGGTGGAGAGGATGAACGTGCCCCGCTCCGGGCTCACCAGCCCGCGCTGGACCGCGCGCCCGGCCTCCATCAGCTCCGACGCGATGACCACGTCCACGTCGCCAGGCGCGGGCATCAGCGCCAGCACCGGCTCCTGCTCAGCGGCGCGCGCCTCGGCAGCGGGGAAGAACTCGAGGTAGTAGATCGTCGCGCCGGTGCGCTGCGCCACGCCGGGCACCGAGGTTGACTGCGCGATGAGGTCGCTCGCCTCCGCCGCGTCCACCAGCCAGTCGGCCAGCACCCCGCCGCCCTCGCCACCCATCGCCAGGATCGCGACCGTGACGGCGCGGGTGGCGGGGACGGTCTCGGGCGCGGCCGGGGCCTCAGGCATGGGCGGGTCCGTTGAACCAGCCGATCACCGTCGCGGCGAGGCGCGCGCGCCAGCGGTCCCAGCGGTTGGGATTGGTGATGAGCGCGGCGCGGTAGAACGAGGGGCACAGCACGGCGGCGTGCGCCACCTCACCGCACAGCCCGCAGCCGACGCAGCTCTCCTGCACGGCCGCGATCGGGTCCTGGCGCAGCGGATCGGGGTTTGGCTTCACTGTCAGCGACGGGCAGCCCGACAGGCGGATGCAGGAGTGGTCGCCCGTGCAGGTCTCGGCGTCCACGCCGAACCGCTCGCGCATCACGCGCTTGCCGTCCTTCGCCGCCTTGGCCATTTGCGGGCGCTCGCGCCGCTGCCGGTTCAACATGCATTCCGAGGCGGCGATGATGACCTTGGGGCCTTTCGCGCGCGTGGTCAGTGCCTCCCTCAGCACGTCGCGCATCCGCGCCACGTCGTAGGTGCGCGTGATCTCGCGCACCCATTTGACGCCGACGCCGCGCACCGCGCGCGCGATCGGGTTGCCGGTGGCGCGCCGGCTGGGCGCGCGCGAGGACAGGATGTCCTGCCCGCCGGTGGCTGCGGAGTAGTAGCTGTCCACGACAACAAGCACGTTGTCGGTCTTGTTGAACACCGCGTTGCCGACCGAGGAGGCCAGCCCGTTGTGCCAGAACCCGCCGTCGCCCATCACGCTGATGGTGCGCCTGCGCGCGTCCTTTGCGTTCAGCGCCGCCGCGCCGGCCCAGCCGAGGCCGTAGCCCATCGTCGTCGCGCCAATGTTGAAAGGCGGCAGGATGGAGAACAGGTGGCAGCCGATGTCGCAGCTCACGTGGTGCGGGCCAAGCTCGCGCTCGACCAGCTTCATCGCGGTGAAGATCGGCCGCTCGGGGCAGCCCGTGCAGAAGCTGGGCGGGCGCGGGTGGACGTGCTTCTCCAGGCCGGGCGGTTGAGCGGGCAGGGGCCGCGCGGTGTTCGGCCGCAGCGCCGGGAGGTAGCGCCCGATGAACGCGTCGAGCCCGGCGCGCAGCACGCTGGCGGTGTACTCGCCCGCCATCGGCAGCATGTCCTTGCCATGCACGCGGGCCTGGATGTCGGCCTTGCGCAGGATCGCGTTCACCGCCTGCTCCAGGAACTCGGGCTGGCCCTCCTCGACCATGAGCACCGCCCGCTTGCCGGCGCAGAACCGCGTCACCTCCTCGTCCACCAGCGGATAGGTGACGTTCAGGACGTAGAGCGGGATGCGGCTGTTGCCGAACGCGTCCGACAGCCCCATCAGCCCCAGGGCGCGGATCAGGCCGTTGTACATCCCGCCTTGCAGGATGATGCCGACATCCCGCGCGCCGTCGGCGAACACCTCGTTCAGCCCGCGCTCGGTGATGAAGCGCCGCGCCGCGGGCAGGCGGTCGTGGATCTTCTCTTGCTCCTGCGCGTAGCTCGCCGGCGGCAGCACGATCCGGCCCACGTCGCGGCGCGGGTTCTCCATCGCCTCCTTGAGGCCGAAGGCCGGGCGCACGTTGTCCTTGGCGATGAAACGCCCATGCACATGGCAAGCGCGGATGCGCAGCTCCAGCATGACCGGCGTGCGCGACGCCTCCGACAGCGCGAAGCCCTCTTCCACCATGCGCACGATGCTGGGCAGGTTGGGCCGCGGGTCGAGCAGCCAAATCTGCGACTTCATGGCGAAGGCGTGCGTGCGCTCCTGCATGATGGAGCTGCCCTCGCCGTAGTCCTCGCCGATCACGATCAACGCCCCGCCGGTGACGCCGCCGGAGGCGAGGTTGGAGAGAGCGTCGGAGGCGACATTGGTGCCCGCGGTCGATTTCCACGTCACCGCGCCGCGCAGCGGATAGTTGACCGAGGCCGCGAGCGTGGCCGCCGCCGCCGCCTCGCTGGCGGAGGCCTCGAAGTGCACCCCAAGCTCGTCGAGGATGTCCTCGGCGTCGGCCAGCACGTCCATCAGGTGCGAGATCGGCGCCCCCTGGTAGCCGGCGACGTAGGAGACGCCCGATTGCAGCAGCGCCTTGGTGACGGCGAGGATGCCCTCGCCCCGGAACTCCCGCCCGGCGCCGAGGCGAAGTGTCTCCACTTCCTTCTTGAAGGACCGTTCGGCCAAGTCAGTCCTCTCCCCGCGGCTCCCTCCCGCAAGGGGAGGGGGAGTCGCACGGCAAGCCCGCTCCCCTTGCGGGAAGGGGTGACAGGCGCCCCTGCATCACCGCGCCACCAGCGCCAAGACCCGGCACGGGCTGCCGGTGCCGCCGGCGATCTTGAGCGGCGCGGTGATGAGGATTGCGCCCTTCGGCGGCAGCCGGTCGAGGTTCGTCAGGCTCGCCAAGCCGAACTTGTTCGCGCCGTGCATCCCAGCGTGGCAGGGGAAGGACGGGTCGAAGCGAAATGCCTGGCCGGCGTCGGTGCCGACGCATTCCGTGCCGAAGCCGATCACGTCGCGCTCCTTCACCAGGAACGTTACCGCTTCGGGAGAAGGGCCGGGCGAGTGCGCACCGCTCGCGTCAGCGTTCAGAAAGACGGCGGGGTCGGTGCGGCGCGACCATCCGCTGCGCAACAAAACCCAGCTTCCTGCCTCGACCGGACCGTGCTGCGCCTCCCAGTCCCGGATATGGGCGGGCGAGAGCAGGAAGTCCGGATCGGCCTCGCACGCCGTGGTGCAGTCGATCACGTTCGCCGGGGCCACGAAGCGGCGGGCCGGGATCGTGTCCAACGCGTTGTCCTGGAGGTTCTTGCCCGTGACCCAATGCACGGGCGCGTCGAAATGCGTTCCCGTGTGCTCGCCGAGTGAGAGATTGTTCCACGCCCAGGCTGGGCCGCGATTGTCGTAGTCGGAGATGCGCTCGATACGGAACGGCGCCGACTGTCCGAATTCGGGCGGCAGGCTGATGACCGGCGTGCCCGGCTCGAGAGGGTGCGCCAGGTCCACCACCTCCACCGCGCCCGAGGCGAGCGCCTCCGTCAGCCCCGCCAAGATGCCGGTCGCCATTGCTTCCTCCGCCGCCAGGCCAGGCGGGGAGCTTAGACGTGACCGCCGCGCCTCTCAACTATCGCCGGGACTCCGCTAAGCTTGCCGCAGCGGAGGGGGACGTTGGATATGGCGCGCATCATCGTGGTCGGGGCGGGCGTGCTCGGCGCCAGCACGGCCTTTCATCTGGCCCTGGCCGGAGCCGAGGTGGTGGTGATCGACCAAGCCCATCCGGGCCGGGCCACGGCGGCCGGGGCCGGGATCGTCTGCCCGTGGGCCTCGGAGGCGGACGACCTCGCGTGGCACCGCATCGCCCAGGCCGCCGCGCGATATTACCCCAGTCTGGTCCAGCACTTGGCCGCTTGTGGCGAAGCGGAGACCGGCTACCGCCGGGTCGGCGCGCTCTGCGTCGCGGCAGAGCGGGCGGAACTCGACGGGATCGAACATGCCTTGCGCGCCCGGCGGGCCACCGCCCCGGAGATGGGCGAGGTCTCGCGCCTCGCGCCGGCGGAGGCGCGACGCTTGTTCCCGCCGCTGCGCCAGGATCTCGCGGCGGTGCATATCGGTGGCGGCGCCCGCGTGGACGGGCGCTTGCTGGCCGCCGCCCTGCGCCGCGCCATGGAGCGGCGCGGCGGGCGGTTCCAGTCCGGCACGGCCGAGCTTCTGGCCGAGGGAGGGCGCGTCAGGGGCGTCCGGGTCGGCGCGGAGACCGTGGAAGCGGATGGCGTGGTGCTCGCCGCCGGCGTCTGGGCGCCGGCGCTGCTGGCCCCACTCGGCATTACGCTCGCCGTGGCGCCGCAACGGGGACAGATCACCCATCTGCGCATGGAGGGCGTGGAAACGGACGCCTGGCCCATCGTGCTGCCGCCGGGCAGCCACTATCTGCTCGCCTTCGAGGCAGGTCGCGTGGTGGTCGGGGCCACACGGGAGACGGGCACCGGCCTTGATCTGCGCGTCACCGCCTTGGGTCAGGCGGAGGTGCTGAACCAGGCGCTCGCGGTCGCCCCCGGTCTCGCCCCGGCCACCTTGCTCGAGACCCGGGTGGGGTTTCGCCCGATCGGACCGGATATCCGGCCGATGCTGGGACGGGCCGCCCTGGATGGGCTGGTGATCGGCAACGGTCTCGGACCGACCGGCCTGACCATCGGACCCTATGCCGGGCGGCTGCTGGCGCAAGCCGCTCTGGGCGAGGCGCCGGAGATGGACTTGTCGGCCTACGATCCCGGACGGAGCCAAGGCGGGTGGCTTCGGGCCACGCCGGCGTGATCCGCTATCGGGGCAGGGTCAGCGCAGCTCCTCGACGCTGCGGATGACTCGGCTCACCATCCCATAGGCGATCGCCTCCTCGGCACTCATCCAGTAGTTCCGGTCGGTGTCGCGCTCCACGCGCTCGAGGGACTGGCCGGTCTCGCGGGCGATGATGGCGTTGATGCGCTGGCGCATCTTGATGATCTCGCGCGCCTCGATGTCGATGTCCGTCGCCGGCCCGCGCACGCCGCCCATCGGCTGGTGCAGCAGGAAGCGCGTGTTCGGCAGGCAGAACCGCCGGTCCCGGTTGCCGGCGAGGAAGATGTGCGCGCCGGCGCTCGCCACCCATCCGGTGCCGATGACGCGCACCGGGGCAAGGGGGTCGACGAAGCGGATCATGTCGTGGATCGTGTCTCCGCTCTCCACGTGGCCGCCTGGCGAGTTGACATAGACATCGATCGGATCGCTGGACGCGCCGGAGAGGGCCAGAAGGCGCCCGGTCACGTCGCGCGCGACCCGATCGTTGATCGCCCCGAAAACGAGCACCTTGCGCTGCCTGAACAGCCGGTTTTCAAGCTCGCTGATGGGCGAGGCGAGAGTGCGGTTCTCATCGGGCTCGCGCGGCTCGGGGCCGATCGGCTCCGGCACCTCCGGCTCGTCGTCGTTCCTGATGGCCAGTGGTGCGCGCGGGTCGGTCATGGTGTCCTCGGTGATTGTTCCAGTTGAGCGAGCTCGGGAACGGCGATCCTTCCTGTTCCGGCGCCGCTATGGTAGGCGACTGATAGCACGATCCCGCTGCGCGACGAGATGGTGTGCGGACCCTGGCTCGCCAAGCCACGCCGCTCCGAACCGCGCCCTCGCCCATTCGCCGCGTGCGGTCCATTTTCGGCCATTGCCCGTGCCGGAATGGCGAGGGCACGGCAAGGCATCACCGCCCAACCTCAGGGAGCAACCCACGTCATGGCCAAGGCTATCCACTCCATGATCCGCGTGCTCGACGAGAGCCGTTCCGTCAGGTTCTACCATGACGCCTTCGGCCTCGATGTCGAGGACCGCATCGAGTTTCCGGACTTCACGCTGGTTTATATGAGCAATGCGGAGCAGCCGTTCGAGGTCGAGCTGACGGTCAACAAGGGGCGGACCGAGCCCTATCAGCTTGGCGACGGCTACGGGCACTTGGCGGTCTCCGTCGCCGAGCTCGACAGGGAGCGCGCGCGCATGGACGCGGCGGGGTTGCAGCCGGGACCGGTGCGGGAGCTCGCGAGCGGCGGCAACGTCGTCGGCCGGTTCTTCTTCATCTCGGACCCGGACGGATACAAGATCGAGGTGTTGCAGCGCGGCGGCCGCTTCCTCTGACCTCGCGCCGAGGGCAGCTCTACCCGGCCACGGCGATGTAATCGCCCAGGCCCGCCGCCAGCGCGTCGAACGTCACGCGGCAGCGGCGGCTGTCGCGCAGGTTCTCGTGCATCGCGAGCCAGGTCTCCAACCGGATCGAGAATGCCTCCGGGAGCACGCGCACCAGCCGCGCGTCACGGCGCGCGATGCCCGTTTGGCAGACGCCGATGCCGCAGCCCGCGCGAATCGCGGCGAGCTGGGCGAGGTCGCTGTCGGTGCGGAGCGTGAACATCTCCCGGCGCAGCGCGACTCCCCGCGCGCGCAGACCACGGATGAAGACGTTCTCCCGGTCGAACCCGATCAGCGCGTGGGCCGAGAGGTCGTTCAGGCTGGCCGGTGCGCCGCACCGGTCCAGGTAGCGATGGTGGGCGTGCAGCCCCATCTCCACCTCTCCGAGCCGCCGCGCCACCAGTGCCTCCTGGGCGGGCCGGACCATGCGGACGGCGATGTCCGCGTCGCGGCGGAGCAGGTCCTCCGTCCGGTTCGACAGGACGAGTTCGATCACAAGACCTGGATGGTCCTGTTGCAGCGTTCCCAGAATGGGCGGCAGCACTTCGGCGCCGATCACCTCGCTCGCGGTGATGCGCACCGTGCCGCTTGTGGCAGAGCCCTGGCCGGACGCGGCGCGCAGCAAGGCGGCGGCGCTCGCCGCTACCGCCTCGGCGTGCGGGCGCAGCTCCAGCGCGGCTTCGGTCGGCGCCAAGCCGTGCCCAGAGCGGGTGAAGAGCGCGATCCCGAGAGCCTGCTCCAGCGCCTCCACGTGCCGCCCGACGGTGGGCTGAGCCAGCCCGAGTGACCGGGCGGCGCCGGAGAGCGATCCCTCCTGCAACACGGTCAGAAAGGTGCGGTAGAGGTCCCAGCCGGGCTCGATCCGATCCATGCAATTATGTATAGTCGCCAAAGGCATTTCACCAATTTCGTTTGGCCCGGCCTGCGCCGATCCTTCCCCGTGTTGCGAGGCAAAGGAGGGTGCGATGGAACGGACGAAAACCGCGCTGGTGCTCGGCGCGAGCGGCGGGATCGGCGGCGAGGCGGCGGCGCTGCTCCGCCGCGGCTGGACGGTGCGAGCCTTGCACCGGAACCCGGAAGAGGCGGCACGGCGCGCCGCTTGGCTGGGCGGCGTCACCTGGACGCCGGGCGACGCGATGCGGCAAGAGGACGTGGTCGAGGCGGCGCGCGGCGCGGACTTGATCGCGCACGCGGTCAATCCGCCGGGCTATCGCCGCTGGGCCGAGCTGGTGCTGCCGATGCTGGAGAATAGCATTGCCGCCGCGCGGGCGTCCGGGGCGCGCATCCTGCTGCCGGGCACCATCTATAATTACGGCCCGGACGCCTTCCCGGTGCTGGGCGAAGCAGCGCCGCAGCACCCGCGCACGCGCAAGGGTACGATCCGGGCGGAGATGGAGCGTCGCCTGCGAACGGCCGCCGAGACCGGCGTGCGGACGCTGATCGTGCGCGCCGGGGACTTCTTCGGTCCGCGCGTCGGAGGCAACTGGTTCTCGCAAGGGCTCGTCAAGCCGGGCCGTCCGGTCCGCGTGATTATAGACCCGGGCAGGCCACAGATCGGCCATGCCTGGGCCTACCTGCCGGACCTGGCAGAGGCGATGGCGCGGCTTGTCGAGCGGGAGCCCGCGCTCGGCGCCTTCGAGACCTTCCACTTCGGCGGGCACTGGGATGCGGACGGGACTGAGATGGTGGCCGCGATCCGCCGCGCGGCGGGCAGTCCGGCGCCGCGGGGGCGTCGGTTTCCCTGGGGGCTGATCGCGGTGACATCGCCGTTCGTGCCGTTCTTCCGGGAAATCTGGGAGATGCGCTACCTCTGGCGCGAACCCGCGCGGCTGGACAACGCACGGTTGGTGGGGATGCTGGGCGCGGAGCCGCACACGCCGCTGGACACTGCGGTGCGCGACACGCTGGCCGGCCTGGGCTGCCTGGGCAACGGTGAGAAGAGGATCACCAGCCTCGACCGGGCGATTGGGACCGCGCCGCCCTCGACGCCCGCGCCACGGCGGGGCTAGGCTTTCCCTGAAGCGTCGAGAGGAACGTCCATGAGCGGTGAAGATTGCCTGGCCGGTGTGCGAGTCCTGGACCTGACGCAGTTCGAGGCCGGTCCGTCCTGCACCGAGGCGCTCGCCTGGCTGGGCGCCGAGGTGGTGAAGATCGAGAACCCGAAGGGCGGCGATCCGGGGCGCTCGATCAATCCGCCGCCGGGGCAGGACGCCCACTACTTCCTGCAGTACAACGCCAACAAGAAGTCCATCACGGTCAACCTCAAGGACGAGCGGGGGCGCGACCTCGTCAAGCGGCTTGCCGGCGAGGCCGACGTGTTCGCCGAGAACTTCGCGCCCGGCGCGATCGAGCGGCTAGGCCTCGGCCCGGACGTGCTGCGGGCGCTGAACCCGGCGTTGATCTACGCCCAGGTGAAGGGGTTCGGCGAGGGCTCGCCGTTCGAGAGCAACCTCGCCTTCGACATGATCGCGCAAGCCTGCGGCGGCCCGATGAGCATCACCGGCGAGGCCGAGGGACCGCCGCTGAAACCCGGTCCCACGATCGGCGACACCGGGACCGGGATGCTGATGGCAATCTCCATCCTCGGCGCGCTGTACCGGCGCGCGCGCACCGGCAAGGGCGAGCACCTCCAGGTCGCGATGCAGGACGCGATGTTCCAGTTCGTCCGCGGCGCCTTCGCCACCACGACCCGCACAGGACGAGCGGCGCAGCGGGCGGGCGCGGGCAGCGTGCTCGCCAGGAACCCGCCGATGGGGATCTATCCGTGCAAGGGCGGGGGGCCGAACGACTACGTCTATGTCTACACCAGCCGCGCCAATCCGGAGCATTGGCGCCGATTGCTCGGCGTGATCGGCCGCGAGGACTTGATTGGCGATCCGCGCTTCGAGACGTCCGAGGCAAGGTTGAAGCACGAGACGGAGGTGGACGCGATGGTCTCCGCCTGGACGCGGCAGCATGACAAGGTCGAGGCCATGCGCGTCATCGGCGCCGCGGGGATTCCCGCCGGCGCGGTCCTCGATACCGGCGAGCTGCTGGCCGACGAGACGTTCCAGCGGCGCGGCATCCTTCAAACCGTGCGTCACCCGACGGCGGGCGAGTACACCATGCCAGCCTGGCCGGTGCGCTTCGCGGGCGCGCCGCCGCCGCTGAGGCCGGCGCCGCTGCTCGGCGAGCACACCGACGAGGTGCTGCGCGCCTGGCTTGACCTCGACGCGGACGCGCTGCGCACGCTGCGCGGCGGCAGGGTGGTGGGGTGAAAAGTTTTGTCCGTGACGTCATGTCCGGACTTGTTCATGACGTCATGCCCGGACTTGTTCCGGGCATTCACGCATTCGTGGCAGCCTGTGAAGGCGTGGATGCTCGCGACAAGCGCGAGCATGACGAGAAGGAATCGTAGTTTCAAATAGGCGACGCGCGAGGAGACGACCATGGCTGAACTGACCGGCTCGGAAATCCTGGCAAGGTGCTTGAAGAAGGAAGGCGTCGAAGACCTCTTCTTCATCATGGGCGGACCGATGCTGCTAGCGGAGTCCTCCTGCATCAAGGAGGGCATCCGCATGATCGACGTCCGCCACGAGCAGGCGGCGGCGTTCATGGCCCAGGCTTACAGCCGGCTGCGGCAGACGCCCTCGGTCTGCATGGCGGCCAGCGGACCGGGTGTGACCAATCTCGTCACCGGCGTTGCCAACGCGCTGATCGACTGCGCGCCGGTGGTGGCGATCGGCGGATCGAGCCCGATCAGCCAGGTCGGCCGGCAGGTGTTCCAGGAGATCGATCAGGTCGCGTTCATGCGGGGCGTGTGCAAGTACACCGACCGCATTCACAACCTGAAGCGCATTCCCCAGCAGGTGAACTTCGCTTTCCAGAAATCGATGTCGGGCAAGCCCGGCCCGGTCTATCTCGATTTCCCTGGCGACATCCTCTACCAGAAGATCGACGAGACTCAGGTCGATTGGAGCTTCGCGGGCCGTCCGCTGCTGAACGCGCGTCCGCTGGGCAATCCGGAGCAAGTCGCACGGCTGGTCGAGGCGCTGGCGAACGCGAAGCAGCCGATCCTGGTCTCCGGCAGCGGCGTGATCTGGTCGCGCGCCTGGCAGGAGATGCAGGCCCTGGTCGACAAGGTCGGCATCCCCTTCTACACCACGCCGCAGGGCAGGGGAGTGGTACCGGACGACCATCCATGCTCCTACCTCGCCTCGCGCAGTGGCGCGTTCCGCGACGCCGACCTGATCGTCGTGCTGGGAACGCGGATGAACTACATCATCGGCCACGCCGCGCCGCCGCGCTTCGGCGCCAACGCCACCATCGCGCGCATCGACATCGATCCCGACGAGATCGCCACCGCCGCCCGCTTTGTCGATATTCCCATCGTCGGCGACTGCAAGGTGGTGCTCCGGCAAATGCTGGACGGCATCGGCACGCGGATCAACACTGATACATACAAGGCGTGGCGCCAGAAGCTTGCTGAAAGCGAAGCGGCGAAGCGCGCCGGCACTGGCGGCAATAGGTACGCCGAGGACGGCGACATCCACCCGGTGCGGCTGCTGGAGGAGATCAAGAACTTCATGCGGCGCGACGCCATACTGTGCGTCGACGGACAGGAGGTGCTGAACTACGGGCGGCAGACCATGCCGACCTTCGCGCCGGGCCATCGCCTCAACTCCGGCCCGTTCGGCACCATGGGCGTGGGCCTGCCGTTCGGCGTCGGCGCCAAGATCGCCAAACCCGACACGCAGGTCATCGTGGTGCATGGCGACGGCTCATTCGGGCTGAACGCGATGGAGCTGGACACGGCGGTGCGCCACCGTGTTCCGATCCTGGTGGTCATCAGCCTGAACGGCGGCTGGACGGCCGATCCGAACCGGGACAAGCCGGGCCGGGATCTGGGCTACACGCGCTTCGACAAGATGGCGGAGACGCTCGGCTGCCACGGCGAGTATGTGGAGCGGCCCGAGGATATCCGCCCCGCGCTCGACCGCGCCCAGGCGAAGGTGGACGAGGGCATGGTCGCGCTGGTGAATGTCAGGACCGACTACCGCGCCCGTTTTGGCGGGGTGGCGTTCTCCGACTATTCGACGTAGACGCCGCCGAGATTTGCGTCATGCCCGTGGAAGCACGGGCATGACAACGAAGTTTCGCGAGCGGCTCGCATCATCGGAATGTCCGCTGATGCGAGCCATTGCTGCTCTTGCTACCGCGTTTGCTGCGGAGTTCTGGTTTGTAGGAGCACCGGGCTCCGTGGAAGGTGCGGCCTTGGTGCCTCGGGGCCCGACGCCAGTTGTGGACTCGGGCGGGGAGGCCGGATTAGTAGCTAGCGTCGGATTTGACGAAGGGCCCACCCTGGTGCCTCTCTGCCCGACGCCGGTCTTGTCAGTGTCCGAAGACGTACCCGGCGGCGCAGCGTTCTGTTGGGCCAGCCCATGGGTGGCTAATCCCAGGATCCCGAGCAGGGCGAGGATCGGGATTCCTGAAAGTCTCGGACGAAACAGGCGCGGACTCATCTCAAGCCTCCATTACGTCGAGAGCTGATCGCGGATCGGCAGTTGCCGGATGCGCTTGCCGGTGGCCGCGAAGATTGCGTTGCACAGCGCGGGCGCAAAGGGCGGCACCCCCGGCTCGCCGATACCGGAGGAGGGCACGTCCCATGTCGCCGGCACGATATGCACCTGCGTGTCGATCGGGGTGTCGATGACGCGAGTCACCTGGAACCCGTCGAAGTTGCTCTGCTCCACCCGGCCGTCCTTGAAGGTGATCTCGCCGAGCTTGGCGATGCCCATGCCCATCACCGCGGCGCCCTCGATCTGCGAGCGGATGCGCTCCGGGTTCACCCAGAAGCCGCAATCGACCGCCGTGTGCACCTTGGGCACGGTGATGTTGCCATGATCGTCCACCACCACTTCCACGACCGTCGAGATGTAGGACAGGAAGCTGCGATGCGTGGCGATACCCATGCCGTGGCCCTTGGGCAGTTGCTTGCCCCAGCCAGCCGCGTCCGCCGCGATCTGCGTCACGCGGGCGAGCCGCGCGGTGTCGATCGGGTAGGTTTCCACCGGATCGCCGTAGTTCCAGAACTCCCCCTTCACGTGCGGGCGCATGTCGATCTTGCGCGGCGGCCCGATCAGCTCCAGCAGCACCTCCTTCGGATCACGTCCGGTGGCATGGGCGATCTCCGCCACCATGGACTGCACCGCGAAGGCGTGTGGGATGTTGGACACCGAACGCAGCCAGCCGATGCGCGTGTGCGCGGCGCACTCGCCGGTCTCGCAGCGTATGTTCGGGAGGTCCCAAGGCACGTCCACCAGCCCCATGCTGTATTCGATCTTGCTCTCGAACTTGGGGTCCGGCCCGAAGGTGGAGAAGATCGTCGGCGCCACGCTGCGGTGCCGCCACGCAACCACCTTGCCGTTCTGGTCCAGCCCCGCGTCGATCCGCTCGACCGAGACGGTGTGGTAGAAGTCGTGCTGGATATCGTCCTCGCGGGTCCAGGTGAGCTTCACCGGGGCGCCGATGGACTGCGAGACCAGCGCCGCCTCCAGGACATAGTCCCACTTGGACTTGCGCCCGAACCCGCCGCCGAGCAGCGGCACGTTCACGGTCACGTTCTCTTCCGGCATGCCCAGCAGCTTGGCCAGATCGCCGCGGCATCCGCCAGGGCTCTGCGTCGCGGCATAGGCCACGCACTTGCCGTCGGCCACATGCACCGTCGCCGAGGGCGGTTCCATGGAGACGTGCGCCAGATGCGGGATGTAGTACTCGGCCGTGACGACCTTGGCAGCCGATTTCAGCGCCGAGTCCGCGTCCCCATCATCGCGTACGACTTTTCCGGGCTTGCTGGCGGTCTCCTGCATCTGCTTCTTGAATTCAACGGAGTCGTAGCCCTTGTTGGCACCGTCTTCCCAGACGATCTTCAGCGCGTCCCGCCCCTTGATCGCCGAGCCGGTGTTGCGGGCGACCACCGCCACGCCGCCGACCGGCATGAACTTGGACGGCCACGGCCAGCCCTTGACCTCGACCACCTTCTCGACGCCGGGGACCTTCATCGCGTTGCTCGCGTCGAAGGAAACGAGCTTGCCGCCGACCACCGGCGGGCGCGCGACGACCGCGTACTTCATGCCCGGAATCTTGGCGTCGATGCCGTACCCGGCCTGCCCGGTGGTGATGTCGTGCAAATCGACGATGCCGACATTGCCCTTGGTGAGATAGCGGAAGTCCTTTGGGTCCTTCAGCTTGAGTTGGCTCATGGGCGGCGTCGGCAGCGCGCTCGCCTCCTGGGCCAGTTCGCCGTAGCCGAGCTTGCGACCAGAGGCCGTGTCAATAACCTCGTGGTTCTCCGCCCGCACCTGGGACGGATCGACGCCCCAGCGCTTCGCGGCGGCCTGCTCGAGCATCGTGCGCATTGCCGCGCCACACTGGCGCATCGGCTGCACGAAGTGGCGAAGGCTGCGCGATCCGTCAGTGTCCTGGTTGCCGTATTTCACCTCGTCGCCCGGCGCCTGCTTGACGTGCACGCGCGCCCAGTCGGCGTTCATCTCCTCGGCGACGACCAGGGGCAGGCTGGTCCGCACGCCGGTGCCCATCTCGGCACGGGCAGCGATGATGGTCACGAGCCCCGAGGGGTCGATCGCGACGAAGACATGCGGGTCGCTGACGACGCCGTGCGGCATCTCGTCGGCGCCCGTCTTCCAGGCCATTGTCATGGCGCGGGCGGGCATGACGCGCGCGGAGAGCACCAGCGCGCCAGAGGCGGCGAGCCCTTGCAGCACGAACCGGCGGCTTACGTTCTCAACGGTCTGAGTCTTGCCGATATGTGTCATGGCTCATACCCCCGTCGAAGCCAGCCGCACCGCGTCGACGATGCGCTGATAGCAGCCGCAGCGACAGATGTTGCCGGCCATGGAATTGCGGATGTCGGCGTCGGATGGGTGGGGATTCTGCTTGAGCAGCGCCGCCGCCTGCATGATCTGCCCGGCCTGGCAGTAGCCGCATTGCGGCACGTTGACCTCTCGCCACGCCTTCTGCACCGGATGATCGCCGTGAGGGTCGAGCCCCTCGATCGTCACCACCTTCTTGCCCGCCGCATCGCTCGCCGCCATGGCGCACGACCGCGCGGCATCGCCGTCCAGATGCACCGTGCAGGCGCCGCACAGGGCAGCGCCGCAGCCGAACTTGGTGCCGGTCATCCCAAGCTCGTCGCGCAGCACCCATAGCAAGGGCACCGACGGGTCGCCGTCGTAGCTGTAGTCCCGTCCATTCACGTTTAGGGTAATCATCGCTCACCTCCGATCCGAAAGCATATCGCGGAAGCCGAGGCTTCCGCGATAGTGGCTCCGGGTTACTGCTGGCTGGGCGGCTGCCTCAGCGCGAATACCCAGACCACGCCGCCTTGCGGTACGTCCGGGTTGATATTCATGCCGGCCTTCGCCAGCCCGTCCTGGATGCGCTGCGCGTCCACGCCCCATCCCGACTGAATGGCGATGTACTCGGTGCCGTCCACCTCGAAGGCGACCGGCATGGCCATGATGCCGGAGTTGGTCTTCTGCTCCCACAAGACCTTGCCGGTCTTTGCGTCGAAGGCGCGGAACATGCGGTCATTCGTGCCGCCCACGAAGACCAGCCCCCCCGCCGTGGAGAGGGTGGAGGCGAAGAGCTGGCTGTCCGGGAACGGATGCGACCACACCTCCTTGCCGGTCGCTGGATCCCAAGCCTGCAAGTCGCCGACATTGGTGTGCTGCGGATGCAGCGTCAGCGAGTTGGGGTCGGCGCCCAGCCAGAGCTGGCCGGGAATAAGCTTCTTATTGACCCCTTCGTACTGCCCGCACATGCCGTTATTGGCGGGGATGTACACGAGATGCGTCTGGTCGCTGTACGTGGCCGAGGGCCAGTCCTTGCCGCCCCAGAGCGAGGGGCAGAACGAGACCGTCTTGCCGACCTGGGGGACATGCTCCTCGTTATAGGTCGGCCGGCCGGTCTTCGGATCGATGCTCTTGAACACGTTCTGGCCGACGAAAGGTTCGCCGGAGACGAACTCCATGTCGCCGCCGTTATTCGCCCGCAGCACCCACAGATAGCCGTCGCGCGCGGGATGCACCAGCGCGTCGAAGGTCTCCCCGTTCTTGGTCATGTTGACCAGCATGGGCGAATCGATCTCGTCCCAGTCCCACGAATCGTTCCAGTGGTACTGGTGATGCCCCATGATCTTGCCGGTGTCGGGATCGAGCGCGACGGTCGAGCTGGTGTAGAGATTGTCGCCCGGATGCAGGTCACCCGGCCAGGGCGCGGCGTTGCCGACGCCCCAGTAGGCTACGTGGCGCTTCGGATCATAGGTGCCGGTGATCCAGACCGACCCGCCGCCCGTCTTCCAGGCGTCGCTGTGCCAGGTGTCGTGTCCCGGCTCACCGGGGCCGGGGATGGTGTAGGTCTTCCACAGTTCCTTGCCGGTGTCGGCGTCATAGCCGGCGATGAACGCGCGCACGCCGAACTCGCCGCCCGAGCTGCCGACCATCACCTTGCCGTTCACGATCAGCGGCTCAAGCGTCAGGTACTCGCCCCGCTTGTAGTCGCCAACCTTGGTCTTCCAGACCTCCTTGCCGGTCTTCGCGTCGAGCGCGATCAGGATGCCGTCGGTGCTCGCCAGGTACAACTTGTCCTGCCACATCCCGACCCCGCGATTGGTCGGGTGCAACTGGAACAGATCCTCGGGCAGGGGGTGCTTGTAGCGCCACTTCAGATCGCCGGTCTTGGCATCGAAGGCCAGAACCTGGCCGTACGGCGTGGTCACGAACATCACGCCGTTGTTCACCATCGGGGGCGACTCATGGCCCTCCACCACGCCCGTGGAGAAGGTCCACACGGGAACCAGGTTCTGCACGTTGGTCGCGTTGATCTGGTTGAGCGGGCTGAAGCCGTGCCCGTCATAGGTGCGCCGGTATAGCAGCCAGTTGCCCGCCTCCGGGTTCTCGAGCCGCTGCTGCGTAACGGGGGAGTAGTTGCCGATCCCCTGCGTCGCCTGCATGGCTTGCGTCTCGGACCGCTGCTGTCCCTGCCCCTGGCCCCCTTGCTGCGCCGCCTGCTCCTGGGACTGCCCCTGGGGCAGTGCCTGCGCCATCACCGCGCCATATGATACGGCGGACAGCAAGCTTGCCGCGAATGCCATTCGAACACTTTTAGCGACGCAACCCATGACTTTCCTCCTTCGTTAATTCGTGTTCGTTCCAACGCCGTTCATACCTCGCATGGCGAACCCGTCCTCAGCCCATGCCCGCCTTCTCTCCGCCCACGCGTTCCGTGAACGGACCCGCGACCTCCAGCGCCTCACCCGTGGTCACCAGTGGCAATGCCGGCAATGGCCTTGGCGCCGGCCCGCCCACGACCTGGGCACCGTGCCGTGGGTCATACACTGACTGATGGCACGGACAGCGGAAGTCCTTGCTGTCTGTGAGCCAATCGGTGACAGGGCATTGCTGGTGGGTGCAGATGGCGGAGTAGGCGACGATGCCATCCGCGGCACGAGGCTTCTCATCCGGCGCAATCGTCGCCGGGTCAAGCCGGACCATCAGGATCATGTTGAGCCGCGATCCGTCGCGGGGAACCTTCTTCTGCGGGTCGTAAGCCCAGGCCAAGAAGGAGGGCTCCCCGACCTTGAGCTCGGCTGGCTTGATGACTTGGCCCTCGTGATCGCCATCGAAGTAAACTAGAAGGTCGCCTTTCTGCGGGCGTGCCATACGCGCCGGATCATCGGCATCGTCGGCGCGGCCGGGGCGGGAGAGCCCCACCAAGGCCGCGGCGGCGCAGCCGCACAGCGCGGCTCGACGCGTCGTCCCCTCCGCTCCGCACAAGGCAGGCCGCGTCTGGCCTGTCACGTCCGCGGCACTGTCTTCATGCGTGGGTGGAGCCATCCGCTCCGTTGCCTCCCCGTGCTCTTGTTGGCGTGCTCTTGTTGGTCTGCATTTTGCTCTATGAAACGTTATGCGAGATTGACGAAACCCGTCAAGCCGCCTTCCTACTTGCCCTCCTTCTCCACCCGCGCGGCCCCTTCCTGGTTCATCTGCTTGACCGCCGGGGGCTGCTGGGTCGAGGTGGTGGCTTGCGTCGGCGTCGCCGCAGGGGCTGGCTGGGGCACGGACGTCTGGCTTCCGCCGGGCGCCTTGGTCAGACTCTCCGCTTGCGCCTTGTTTTGCGGGTTCACGCCCGGCTGCTGCGCGACGGCGGCGGTGGCGGCCAGCAGCGGGGCGACAGCGAACGCGATGGCGAGCACTCTCTTCATGATGGATCCTCCCTAGACGCCCCAAGCCTGCCGCAGCTTAGGCGTCGAGGCAACGTCCCGCCATCTCCCGGGTGTTCTTGGACAGGTCCGGCGCGGCCAGGATGCGGCGCAGCTCCGCCTGCACCAGTGTCCCGCGCGAGGGATCGAGGCGGCGCCATTGGCCGAGCGGCGAGGAGATGCGCGCCGCGACCTGGGGGTTCGTCCTGTCCAACTGGAGGATGATGTCGGCGAGGAACCGATAGCCCTCGCCCGAGGCGTCGTGGAAGCGCACCTGGTTGGCGGCGAAACTGCTGGCCAGCGCGCCGACGCGGTTCGGGTTGCGGAGGTCGAAATCCGGGTGCGCCGACAGCGCGCGCACCGCCTGGACAGTGCCGGGCAGGGGCGAGAGCGCCTGGATAGCGAACCACTTGTCCAGCACCAGCGCGTCGTCGCGCCACGCGGCGTGGAACGACGCGAGCGCCGCCGCCCGCTCCGGGCAGTCGATCGCGGACAGCGCCGACAGCGCGGCCAGCACGTCGGTCATATTGGCCTTGGCATCGAACTGCGCCTTGGCGCGGCGCACGCCATCCGCCCCGCCATCGGCGGCCAGGTACGCGAGGCAGGCGTTGCGCAGCGCGCGCCGCCCGATCGCCGCGCCGTCGATACGGCACGGGCCAGGATCGCTCAGCCGCTCATAGGTCGCAGTGAGTTTCTCGCGGAGCGCGGCGGCGATGGCGACGCGCGCCGCCTGCCGGGCGGCGTGGATCGCATCGACCGCCGCCACCTCCATTTGGTCGAACAGATACGACTCGGAGGGCAGGCTCAGCGCCTCGGCGGCGAAGGCGTGGTCCTCGTCGGCGCGGTCGAGTGCCGCCGCCGTCGCCTCGATCAGCCCCGCCGCCACCTCCTGGCGCTGACCCGACACCATCGCAAGCAGCACGCCGGTCGCGTATTGCTGGCCGGCGTCCCAGCGCATGAACGGATCGGTGTCGCGCGCGGCGAGCAGGCGGAGCTGATCCTCCGTCATGCCGCGCAACCGCACCGGAGCGGAGAAGCCGCGCAGCAGCGAGGGAACCGGGCGGGCAGGGATGTCCTCGAAGTCGAAGTCCTGCGCGTCCTCGGCGAGCAGCAGGACGCGCGTTGGCACGACCTCCCGCCCGTCTTGCGCCAGAAGCCCGACGGCGACCGGGATCACCTGTGGCCCTTTTTCGCTCTGGCCCGGCGTCGGCGCGGTGCGCTGGCGCAAGCTCAGCCGGTAGCGGCGCGTCGCGGGATCGTAGTCGTCGGAGACGGTGACTTCCGGCGTGCCGGCCTGGCGGTACCACAGGCGAAAGCGCGACAGGTCGGTGCCGGAGGCGTCCTCCATGCAGCGCACGAAGTCCTCGATCGTCGCCGCCTGGTTGTCGTGGCGCTGAAAATACAGATCCATGCCGTGGTGGAAATTCGCGCGCCCGATGATGGTGGCCATCATGCGGATGACCTCGGCGCCCTTGTTGTACACGGTCGCCGTGTAGAAGTTGTCGATGGCGATGTAGTGGTCGGGCTGCACGGGATGGGCCAGCGGCCCGGCGTCCTCGCGGAACTGCGCGGCGCGCAGCACGCGCACATCGGCGATGCGCTTCACCGCGCGGCTGCCCCGGTCCATGGTGAACTCCTGGTCGCGATAGACCGTCAGCCCCTCCTTGAGCGAGAGCTGGAACCAGTCGCGGCAGGTGACGCGGTTGCCCGTCCAGTTGTGGAAGTACTCGTGCGCGATGACGGATTCGATGTTCTCGTAATCGCCGTCGGTCGCGGTCTCGGGACGGGCCAGCACGTACTTGGTGTTGAAGACATTGAGCCCCTTGTTCTCCATCGCACCCATGTTGAAGTCCGACACGGCGGCGATGTTGAACACGTCGAGGTCGTACTCGAGACCGAACACCGCCTCGTCCCACGCCATCGCCGCCTTCAGCGAGCGCATCGCGTGACCGCAGCTCGCCTCGTCGCCGCGCCGCACCCAGATGCCGAGCGCGACCTGTCGGTCCGACTGTGTGGTGAAGCTGTCCGCGACCTGCACGAGATCACCAGCGACCAGCGCGAACAGGTAACACGGCTTGGGATGCGGGTCGGTCCAGGTGACGCGGTGGCGGCCATCGCCCAGCGTCTCGACCGCGCCGGGATTGCCGTTCGACAGCATCACCGGGCAGCGCGTGGCGTCGGCGGTGATCGCCACCTCGAAGCGCGCCATCACGTCGGGGCGGTCCGGGAAGTAGGTGATGCGGCGAAACCCCTCCGCCTCGCATTGCGTGAAGAAGGCGCCGTTGGAGGGATAGAGGCCGGACAGCTCGGTGTTGTCGCGCGGGTTGATGGTGGTCTCGATCTCCAGCGTGAAGGCGTCCGGCACGTCGTCGATGCGCAGCGTCTCGGGCGAAAGCGCGTAGCGGTTGGCGCCCAGCGGCTCGCCGTCGAGGGCGATGCGCTCGATCCTCTGCCCGGCGCCGTCCAGGACCAGCGGGTGATTGCCTGGCTCGTTGCGCCGCAGGTGCAGGCGCGAGCGCACGCGCGTCGCCGTTTCGTGCAGCTCGAACGCCAGCGCCACGCGCTCGACCAGATAGGCGGGTGGCCGGTAGTCGGCGAGCCGGGTCACGCGCGCGGGTTCGGCGGCGACGGGCAGGGAGTGGTCGGGCATCTTCGGTTCCTTGGCGTGGGAAGGCAGCGACGGCCCTGATGCGCTCTAACATCCTGGCGAGGGTCGGAACCAGGGGCGATGGCGGGGGCATAGTGGCGCATCCGGCAAGTAGTTTACGAAGGTTCTCCGAGGCGCGCCAAGAGACCAACTATGGCCGGCGTGGCGTCGTAGGCCACGTGTTCGGCGCCTTGCGGCCGCGGGTGGGCGCTCGCCGCGACACACACACCGGCCGCACCACCGCCGCATCGAGGGCTGGCTCAACCCAGCAGTGACGCGGGTCCACGCGGTGAGGGACGACCTCAACCTTACAGAAACAATGCCTGCGGGCGGTCATGAGTACCTGGAGAGCGCTGGTACGAGCTCGCCAATCGACTTTGGTCGGGCCAGCAGAAAGCCTTGCGCTTCGTCGCATGTGTTCTGACGCAGAAAGGTGAGCTGAAAGCCCGTCTCCACTCCCTCGGCGGTTACGGACTTTCCAAGGCTGCGTGCGAGTGCGATGATCGCCTTGACAATCGCATCGGCATTCGCTCCGGTCCCGATGTCATGCACGAATGACCGGTCGATTTTGATCCGATCAAACGGAAAATGCTTGAGGTAGCCGAGGCTAGAAAACCCGGTCCCGAAGTCGTCGATCGCAAGGCGGACACCCATCTCCGCCACCCTGTGCAGCGTCTTCGCAATTGCCGCCATCGAGGGGTCCAGAAAGACGCCCTCGGTGACTTCGAGTTCCAGTGCGGAGGCGACGAGACTATAGTGTCCAAGGAGGCGGTCCACAAGGTCAGCGAAGTTCGGTTGCCGCAGCTGAACGGGGGAGACATTGACGGCGACTCTGATGTGCCATCCTGCCTTCCTCCAAGTCTGGGCTTAGCGGCAAGCCTCGTGCAAGGCCCATTCGCCCAGCGGCACGATGAGTTCCGACGTCTCCGCGATCGGAATGAAGCTGGCCGGCGGCACGTAGCCGCCATCGGGATGTGGCCAGCGGGTCAAGGCTTCGAACTCCTTGAATGCGGCCGCTCTCGAGCGAGAATGTGGGCTGATAGAAAAGCTCGAGCTTGCCGTGCTCGAGGGCTTGCCGCAATCCGGTCTCGAGACTGTGTGTCGCCCTGAGCTCCATGTCCATCTCGGCGGAGTAGCAGCGATACTGGCCGCGCCCATCGCGTTTGGCGCGGTACAGTGCGATGTCAGCGTTGCGCAGCAGTTCATCGGGGTCTGTGGCGTCATCCGGGAAGACCGTGTGAGCTGCCCCGATTTCTCTGGACACCGATTTGTCCGACCGGAGGCAGATATGGTGAAGTCCAGAATGAACAGGATCACGCGAAATGATGTGGCTGATGGGCCTGTGGGCAACGAGGGCGGGCGGAGCCGTCCGCGCTGTCCACAGGCCACAACGGCGCGGCGGGGGGTATGCGGCGGGTGGGCCGCTGGGCCGGGCCAACGCTGGAGCGTGACCCGCAAGCGCGAGGTGGTGCTTCGTCTGCTGCGGGGTGAGGCCGCCGAGGATCTCTCGCGCGAGCTCGGGGTGCCGCTCTACAAGCTCGAGCGTTGGCGGCAGAAGGCTGAAGCCGCGCTGGATGGCGCGTTGAAGGAACGCGAGACGGAGGCGGCGAGTGGTGAGCTCGCCACGGCCATGCAGCGGATCGGCGAGCTGAGCATCGAGAACGAGCTGCTGCGCTCTCGCATGGAGCGCTCCGGCCCTTTGGCCCGCAGGAGGTCGCGATGATGGCGGCGACGATCTCCCCGACCACCGGCCGCCGCATACGGCATCGCCCAGGTTTGCCGCATGTGGGACGTGCCGCGGTCGTCCCTCTATGCTGAGCGACATCGGGCCAACGCGAGGACGACGCCAGGTCCGGCGCAGCGCCGGGGACCGAAGCCGGTAGTGTCCGACGCTGCGCTGCTGGCGCCGATCCGCGCCGATCTCGCCCGCTCGCCCTGGCACGGCGAGGGCACATCGCAAGGTGTGGGCGCAGGCTACGGGTGATGGACGGCATCCGGGTCGCGCGCAAACGGGTGCTGCGGCTGATGCGCGAGAACGCCCTGCTGTCGCCGCATCGCGCCCGCATGCGCGACGACACGCCGCACGATCGTCACATCATCACCGAGGCGCCGAACCTGATGTGGGCGACGGATGCGACCCAGATCATCACCGTCCAGGATGGCAAGGTCTGGCTGTTCGGCGTCGTCGAGCACTGGAACGCCGAAGCGCTGGGCTGGCACGTCGCCAAGCGCGGCGATCGCTACGCCGCCGCGCAGGCCGTCGGCATGGCGGTCCGCAATGTCTTCGGCCACGTCAGCCCCGGCGCCGCTCGCGGCGTGGCGCTGCGACACGACCACGGCAGCGCGTTCCTCGCCGAACATTTCCATAACCAGATCCGCTTCTGGGGCATGACCCCCAGCTATGCGTTCGTCGGCGAGCCCGAGACGAATGGCGGCGTCGAGCGCTTCTTCCGCACCCTCAAGGAGCAGATCGTGCATGGCCGAATCTACCAGACCATCGACGAGGTCCGTGACGCGGTCCGCGACTTCGTCGCCCGCTACAACGCCGAGTGGCTGATCGAGAAGAACGGCCTGCGCAGCCCCAGTGCTACCAGAGCAGACTGGTACCAGACCGTCATGAGGTCCGCCGCTTAACAGCAACCTTGTGTCCAGGAAACCGGGTGCGGTACACGGGAAGACCGTGACGCCGATGTGACGCCGATATCAATCCTGTTGTCTTGCACCAAAAACGGCTCCATGAATGCGTCGAGCAGCTTTTGCGCAACTAATGCCGCGCTGGCGCGATCGGTCGCGTCCGGCTGGACGAGGATGAACTCGTCGCCGCCGAGCCGGGCTATCGTATCACTCGCGCGCAATCGATGGCCGAGCCGCGCTGCAACTCCTCGCAGAAGCTCGTCGCCAACCGCATGGCCCAGGGTGTCATTGATGTTCTTGAAGCTGTCTAGATCCAGCATCATCACCCCGACCCCGTGCCCACACCGTCGCGCGCTGGTCAGCGCCTGGCTTAGCCGATCTTGCAGCAGCACGCGGTTCGGCAGCCCGGTAAGGGTGTCATGGTGAGCCAGGCGATAGGCATGATCGAGTGCGGCGACCTGGTCAGTGATGTCCTCGACCAGGGACAGGATTGTGATCTTGCCCTCACCCTCGGGATGGAGCGCCGAGTTGTACCAGCGGCAGTGACGAAGCTGCCGCTCCTTGGTGTAGCAGCGAAGGCCACAGCTGTCGTACGGGTGGCGGGACCCTGCCAGATCCCGCCCCGCACCGACCGCCCGCTCGGCGTCGCCTGCGTGGATCAAGCCGAGGTCCTTGGCTGAACGGCCGAGGGCCTCACTCTGCATCCAACCGAAGATCGACTGCGCCCGACCGGACCAGCGATGCACGCGGGGTGGCCCGCCGGCAGCGTGGTCCCGTTCCCATTCGATCACACCGAGAGGCGTGTTGTTCACGTGGTGGTCGGGCCGGGCGAACGCCTGCCGCAGTTGTGCCTCCGCCCGATCGCGCTCAGCGATCTCGCACCGAAGCGTAGCCATACTGTTCTGAAGTTGACTCGCCATTACGTTGAATGACTCGGCCAGCAATCCAATTTCATTGCGAGAAAACAACTTCGCCCGGCTGTTGTAATTTCCCGCCGCCAAAGAACCTGCGGCCCGGCTGAGCTATCCCCTCATTCTTGACTGCCTTGGCGGGGAAGTGGCGGGCTTCGTCTCAGAGAAACTGTCGGCCGGGGGTGACAACACTCGCCGCCGAACAGCAAGCACGGCTACACGCTGCCCGGTTGCAGGGTGGTCAGCCTCAACATACTGATCGTGCTATAAAAATGAGGGGATGGTGAGGCGGCCCGGATAATTTCCTTCAGGCTCCTTTGCACGCTCTTGTTGGTCGATATGATCAGCAATAAGCCCGTTATCTCGACGGTTAGCGCCACAGAAAAAAGCAGTCGCAGCACCACATGCTCAAGCCACCGTGACCCTTCACCCAGAGTGTAGGAGAACTCGTCCTCTAAGGTCGTTAGCCGTTCGTTATTGACACAATGGGCGCAAGGAGTTTGTCTATTCTTTCTTGCGACGCCGCTCCGGACTCAATTTCCTTTCTCATATTTTCAGCAATCGACGACAACTGCAGCGCGATCGGCTCTGCCTCGTCCCAAATTGTTATTACCTTCCCTATGTAGTTTGACAGAGTCACCTTTCTCGGAATGATTCGGCATCAGGAAGGTGCTGCCCTTGTCTGGGACCGGAAGCGGGATTGGATGGCGCCGCGTCTGCGGGCGTGGCGTTGATTGATCCTGTCGACCAGCGCCTGCTTGCTTTGCGGCTTGGCGGGCAAGGTCTGCTTCAGCACCTCGACGATATCGCGCGGGGTCAGCAGTGCGAGGCCAGGCTGATGCGCAACGCGCTGCTCGGCGATGAACAGCATGGCCAGCATCACCATGGTGACGTGGTGGTGCCAGGCCCGCCAGCCGAGTGCCTGACAATCGGCAAGGCCACACTCGCCTTTGGCGTCTTCGAAGGCACGCTCGACCCAATAGCGTTGCCCCTGCATCTCGGCCAGGCGCTGCGGCGAGGTCTCAGGAGCGGCATTCGAAAGGCTGAACTTGATCCTGCCCGGCGCGCCCACTTCGCGGCGCACGATGAGATGCCAGCATCGCGCCGCCGCTTCCACGCCGTCCCACACCCAGACCCGTCGATGCGCGATATCGACCGTCAGCGGGCCACGCGTGCTGTCGCGCAGGATGCAGCGGGTCCAGTCCTTGGCGCGAAGTTCCGCGACCAGCCTGGCCACCGTGATGTCGTCCGTGGCGGCTCGCCGCCGACTCGGCGGACGCCCTCTGGTTGCCTTTGGCACGGGCACGTGCAGCCCCGGCGGTTCACGCCAGACCCGCTGCGTGCAATGAACGTCGGCGAGAAAGACCTCCCCGGCATCCTCCAGCGCGCGCAGGAACGCGGGTTCCTTGCCGTAACCGCCATCAGCGCCGACCCATCCGAAGCGCATCCCCCGCGCCCGGGCCGCGCGCACCATCTCCAGCGCAAGCTGGCTCTTCGAGCGCAGTCTGCGCGCCGGCAGCGGAACCTCGGCCAGATCGCATCGCCGCGGATCCGCGATCCAGCGTTCCGGGAGATAGATCCGCATGTCGACCGGCGTGTGGCGCCCGCCGTCGGTCAGAACCGCGAAAACCGCAACCTGGCAGTTGTCGATCTTGCCCAGCCGCCCGCACCATTGCCGGGCCACGCCAACCGAACGATCCCCCTGCTTGGGGAAACTGCTCTCGTCGATGATCAATGCGCTGTTCGGTGTGCCGCCGAGCAGGCGGTCGGCATCGCGGCCAATCTGCTCGACCACCGGCTCGTGCCGCCAGGGCGAGTTGCTGATGAAATGCTGGAACTGTTGCTCGCAGCCGTCCTCAACCACGGCGGCCATCACCGTGAAGGTCGCCGTTGCCGCCTGCGCCAGCCCTTGCAGACAACGCTGCGCCACGGCCGCGTTGTCGTGCGCGCGGGTGCGGAACAGCGAGCCGTAGCGGTCAATGAAGCTCACGAACGCATCCGCAATGCTGTCGACCAGCGATAGGGTCAGCGGTCATGCGCACATACGGTCGCGCGACGAACTGCGCCTGTCATTTCGCCTCCCCAGCACCGATGTCCAGGAGGCTCATTGATTCGACACACGATTCCGCCGTCAAGTGCCCTCCGAGCGCCGGACCGTCCCCTTGTGCCCCGCCAAGCCGCCGCCGCACGCGTCGGTCGTTCCAACAAGCGTGACTTTGTCAAAGTAGTAGGTCTTGCTGAAATTCCTAAAAAGCCTGGTCATCCCATGGACGTCATCGACGTGGTTTCGTCCTGCTAGGAATCCATGCCAGACAATCCGCATATCTGGGTTTGCCTTGAGCAGTTCCTGACGTGCTTCGGCATCTCCTAATGGCACCTTCATAAATTGCTGGAACAGCCGGTAATCTGCCGGATCCCGTGAGACGCCATATTTGTATAAATGGAAAACTGCGTCTTTTTGAGCCTTCGACCAGAGACCTTCGCCGCCTACGTAAGCCCTCACCGCAGAGAGTGTGTTCAAGCAGAAGAAGAGCGAAAACAGCTCAGCACCGATTAGCAGCGCCATCGCGCCGACTATAAAATACAGTTTTTTGACAACTGAAATGTTTGTGAACCATTGTGCTAGTCTGGAGCGTCTCATTGATGATCAACCACCGCCGATGTGAGCGCGTTCGGGGCATGCGACAGAAGGAACCGGCAGGTTAGTCTGCCAGTGACCGCGGAGAGGCAACAGGGGTCGTCATCATATGCACGCGGCCTGGAACCTCCGGCGGCTCTCCGCGGATGGATGGTGGGCTTCCGTCCTGGAAGCGGAGGGTTCCTTACGGAACGCGAAGACCCCAGGAGGAGGCTGTGGCAGAGAAACGAACCCGGCGCCGGGTTTCGGCAGAGTTCCAGGCGCAGGCGGTCAAGCGGGTGCTGGACGGGCGCAGTCTGTCGGAAGTGACCACCGAACGCGGCCAGTAAGCCGCCGAGCCGTACCGCGCCGTGCTGGAGCGGCACGGCACCACGCGGTCCATGAGCCGCAAGGGCGATTGCCTCGATGACTCGCCGATGGAGGGCTTCGGCTCGCTCACGACGGAGCACGTCCACCTTGCCCGCTATCACACCCGTGCGAGGCGAAGGCGGCGTTATGCGAGTACCTCGAAGTCTTCTACAATAATCGGCAACAACGCTTGCACTCGGGCCTGGGCTGTCGCACCCCGGCCGAGGCGCGACGGGCTAGCCGGGAGGGGATCGCCATGCGCGCCGTCGCGTGATGCGCTGATACAACCCCTCCACGACCAGGGGCAGGCTCACCACTTAGCCTCGGACCTTCCTGCTCCGGAGCCCTCCCATGCCACATTCCCTGGTGCGCCGCCGCCCCGTGCTGCTGGGCACGGCGGCACTCGCGGCCGGCGCCGCTTACCCGGGCGGTGCGCGCGCGCAGGCTTCCTCCACGCTCGAGTTGGTCGCGACGTTCACCGAGCCCAGGCAAGTGACGGGGGTGGGGGTGGCACCGAATGGGCGCGTGTTTGTCAACTTCCCGCGCTGGGAGGAGGATGTCCCCGTTTCGGTGGCGGAGGTGGGAGCGGATGGCGGGCTGACCCCGTACCCGGACGCTGAGTGGAACGCCTACCGCGATGCGCAACCACCCGATCCGAAGCAGCGGTTCGTCTGCGTCCAGAGCGTCACCTTCGATCCGTCGGGTTATCTCTGGGTGCTCGATCCCGCGGCGCCGGGCCTCACCTTCCTTGTTCCAGGCGGCCCCAAGGCGGTGCGCATCGACATCAACACCAACCAGGTTGTGGCGGTCTATCATTTCGACGAGACGGTTGCTCCCCAGGGCACCTACCTGAACGACATCCGGTTCACCCCGGACGCCCGGTCCGCGGTCATCACCAACTCCGGCCAGCCCGGCTCCCTGATCGTCCTGGACGTGGCCTCGGGGCAGGCGCGTCGCGTGCTCGACGGGCACCCAAGCACGCAGTTTCAGAAGAGCGTGGTCATCACGGTGAACGGGAAGCAGTTGCGCATGCTCGACGGGCAGCCGGCGCACTTCTCCGCCGATGGCATCATCGTCGACCAGGCGGGAGAGTACGCCTATTGGCAGGCGACCACCGGCGACACGATGTACCGGGCGCCGCTCGCCGCGCTGTTCGACCCGAGCCTGTCGCCGGCGCAGCAGGGAGCGGCTGTCGAGACCGTCGCCACTACGTTCGTGGCGGATGGCTACTGGCTCGCCCGGAACGGGACGTTCTACCTGACCAGCGACGAGGACAGCGCCGTCAAGCGGTTCGACGGCAGCCAGAACTTCGTGGTGCAGGTCCAGGACCCGCGGCTGCTCTGGCCGGACAGCATGGCCGAGGGGCCGGACGGGGCCATCTACGTCACGGCCTCGCACATCCCGGAGATGAAGATGTGGCAGGGTCCGGGCGTCACGCAGACGCAGCTGTTCCGGTTTCAACCATCCGGGTAGGCGCGGGGAGGGGGCGATGCGGTTCTGGCGCGTGGGCGAGGTGACGATCACCAAGGTTGTCGAGCTGGAGATGGCCGGCGGCACCAAGTTCCTGCTGCCCCAGGCGACGCGCGAGGCGATCCTGCCGCTCGCCTGGCTGCGCCCGCACTTCGCCGACGAGGAGGGGCGGCTGCGGATGAGCATCCACGCCTTTGTCGTCCAGACGCCAGACCAGCGGATCGTGGTCGACACCTGCCTCGGCAACGACAAGCAGAACCGCCGCATTCCGCACTGGAACAACCTTCACGGGCCATTCCTGCGCGACCTGGCGGAGGCCGGCTATCCGCGCGAGTCGATCGACACGGTGCTCTGCACGCATCTTCATGTCGACCATGTCGGCTGGAACACGATGCTGGTGGACGGACGCTGGGTGCCCACCTTCCCGCGCGCCCGCTATCTCATGGGCCGCAAGGAATTCGCGCATTGGACGGGCGATCACGGGCGCGAGGACATGCGCCACGTCCTCGCCGAACTCGGTGCTGCCGGTCCACGACGCGGGCCTGGTCGAGCTGGTCGAGACGGACCATCGCCTGTGCCCCGAGATCAGCCTGGTTCCCACCTTCGGCCACACGCCGGGCCATGCGAGCGTGCGCATCGCCTCGCGCGGGGAGGAAGCGCTGATCACCGGCGACTTCCTGCACCATCCCTGCCAGATCGCGCACCCGGAATGGTCCTCCACCGCCGACTGGGATCCCGATCAGGCGCACCGCACGCGCCTTGACATGTACCAGGAGCTTACGGACCGGCCGGTGCTGGTGCTCGGAACACATTTCGCGGGTGCGACAGCGGGGCGGATCGTGCGCGACGGCGAGGCGTTCCGGCTGGATGCCTGAGCGCGACCCCTCCCCCAATCCCCTCCCGCAAGGGGAGGGGGCTTTTTCTCCTCCCCTTGCGGGAGGGGGCCGGGGGGAGGGGGCCGTCCGCGAAGTCGAGAACGTCTGGATTTCCCTCGCCGACGGCACGAAGCTGGCCGCGCGCCTCTGGCTGCCAGCCGATCCCTCTCCGGTTCCGGCGATCCTCGAATACCTGCCCTATCGCAAGCGCGACGGCACCTATGACCGCGACGCGCTAGCCCACCCCTGGTTCGCCGCGCACGGCTATGCCGGGGTGCGGGTCGACATACGTGGCAGCGGCGAGTCCGACGGCCTGTTGGGCGACGAGTATTCCGCGCAGGAACTCGCCGACGCGCTGGAGGTGATCGCCTGGATCGCGCGCCAGGACTGGTGCTCCGGCGCGGTCGGCATGATGGGCATCTCCTGGGGCGGCTTCAACGCGCTGCAAGTCGCGGCACTCCGCCCGCCGGCGCTGCGGGCCATCATCACGCTCTGCTCCACCGACGACCGCTACGCCGACGACGTGCACTACATGGGCGGCGCGGCGCTGACCTCCAATTTCGGCTGGGCCACCGCGCTGACCACAATCCTCGCGATCCCTCCCGACCCGGCGACGGTGGGCGCGCGCTGGCGGGAGATGTGGCGCGAGCGGCTGGAGGCGATGCCGCTCTTCGCGGCGACCTGGCTCCGCCATCCGCATCGCGACGCCTATTGGCAGCACGGCTCGGTTTGCGAGGACTGGGACGCCATCACCTGCCCCGTCTTCGCCGTCGGCGGCTGGACCGATGCCTATACGAACGCGATCCCACGCCTGCTCGAGAATCTCCGCGTGCCGCGCGAGGGCCTGATCGGACCGTGGGCGCACAAATACCCGCATACCGGCGTCCCCGGACCCGCCGTGGGGTTCTTGCAAGAGGCGCTGCGCTGGTGGGATCGCTGGCTGAAGGGCCGGGAGGATGGCGGCGCGGTTCCGCTGCTGCGCGCCTGGATGACGGAGAGCGTGCGCCCCGCGCCAATGTATAAGGAGCGACCCGGACGCTGGATCGCCGAACCGTCCTGGCCGCCGCCCTCGGTCGAGCCGCGCCGTTTGTTCCTGGATGGCGGGAGGCTGTCGGACGCGGCGGGGGAGGGATCGCCAATCAACCCGCCTGTCGCGGTCCGAACGCCCCAAAGCCTTGGTGCGGCGGGCGGCAACTGGTGCCCGTTCGGCCTGACCCCGGACGACGCGGACGAGCAGCGCGAGGATGACGCGCAGTCCGTGGTGTGGGACAGCGCGCCGCTCGACGAGCGGCTGGAAATCCTCGGCGCCCCGGAACTGGAACTGGAGATCGCCTGCGACGCGCCGCAGGCGAACCTTATCGCCCGGCTCTGCGCCGTGCGTCCCGATGGGGCGAGCCTGCGGGTGAGCTACGGCGTGCTCAACCTCGCGCATCGCGACGGACATGCCGCGCCCGCGCCGCTGGAGCCCGGGCGCCGCTACGCCGTGCGGCTGAAGCTCAACGACGTGGGATTCGCCTTTCCGCGCGGGCATCGCATCCGGCTGGCGTTGTCCACCACGTACTGGCCGATCATCTGGCCCGCGCCGCACGACGCGACGGTCACTGTCTCCTCGGGGGGCCTGACCCTGCCGGCCCGGCCGCCACGCGCCGAGGATGACATCGTGCGCCTGCCGCCGCCCGAGTCCGCGCCACCAGCGCGCAAGACCGTGCTGCGCGAGGGCGCGTCAATCCGCGAGACGGGGCGCGACATCGGCACCGGCGAGCGATTCTGGCGCGCGGTCGAGACGCCGAGCCGCATGCGCATCGAGGCGATCGGAACCGAGATGGAGGGGGAATCTCGCACGGAGTGCCGCATCCGCGACGACGACCCGCTGAGCGCGCGCATGGAGACGGCGCGATGGCACAGCGTGCGGCGGGGCGCGGTCGAGACCCGGACCCGTCTGCACGCGACGATGCGGGCGACGGCGGCCGAGTTCGTGGTGGAGACAACGCTTGAGGCATTCGACGGCGAGGCGCTGGTGTGCCGGCGCGACTGGCGGGAGGCGATCCGGCGCGATTTGGCGTGACCCGGCTTGGATAGCGATGCACCGACTCCCTCTCCCCTGCGCGCGGGGGGTGAGCGGGCACACCCAGACGTGGGAGAGGCTTGAAGACACCCTCACCCCGGCCCTTTCCCGCAAGCGGGAGAGGGAGAGACGTTTCGCTTCGACGATGGCCGCCGCTGCCGCGCCTGCCAGGCGTAGCGCGGGTCGCTGTCGAGCAGATGGAGATGATCGGCGAGGCGGTTGCGCTCCAGCCAGGACGCGGCGGCCTCGAGCTCCGCCAGCGTCATCGCCGCGCGCGGCTTGCCCAGCACGCGCTTGAGCGCGGCGTTATAGGCGTGATAGCCGCCGCGCGCCGCTTGCAGGCTCTCGCCGTCCTCGACGACCTGCGCCGCGACCATCTCGCCCACGCGCGCGCGCACCCGGCGCTCGGCCGCGCTCGGAGCCTCCAGCATGTCGCCCTGCGCCTCGGCTTCGGGGCGGCTGAGCGCCAGCTCGGGGCCAGGCGCGAGGCGCATCAGGCGCAAGGCGAGCGCGTTGCTCTCCAGGGGCACGATGCTGCGCTCCTCGCGCGCCTGCTCCAAGTGCTCCTGAAGCCAGAGCGGGAGGCTGCCCTGCCGGTCCCGGCGCGGCCCGCGCGCCCGCGTGCCCTGCTCCTGCTCCATGCGCCAGCGGAACCGGGCGAAGAACGGGTCGTCCGGATGAAACACCAGGGCGCGTTGGCTCTCATAAGGGCCGGCGTGGGGGTCCACCCGCGTCGCCCGCGCGACCATCTGCTCGAGCCAGGGCCGCGAGCGGATATGGGTCAGCGCCGCGACCACGGCGACCTCGGGCGCGTCCAGCCCCTCATAGGCCATCGCCACCGTGACCAGCACGCCGGGCTCCGCGCGGAGCCGGTAGGCGGCGAGCGTCTCGTGCGCGTCGCGCTCGTCGGAGGTGGCGAGGCGCACCGTGTCCCGCTGGTCGCGCGGCACCCAGCCGCGCAGCGCACCAAGGTAGCGCCGCGCCTGCTCCTGGTCCGGCGCCACCACCAAGAGCTTGCCCAGGCCGCGCGGCCCGACGCCCTGCGCCCGCCGCTCCACCCGCAAATCCCGCGCCGCCTCGAACGCGCGCCGCAACAGCGCGTCGGCGAACCCGGTCCGCAGGGCGGTGAACAGCGCGGGCCGCGTGGTCTCGGTCGGGTGGCTGCCCGCCAGCCGGTGCGGCCCAGCCTCCGCGCGGGCACGGGTGCCATCCGGGCCGGTCTGCACCGGCTCGAGCCAGCGGGCCTCGCCGTCGAGCGCGCCGAAGGTGACGGGCAGCACGGCCCGCTCGGCCAGCGCCTGCGCGCGCGAGTAGCCGACCACCGCCCATCCTGGCGCGGCGAGGTCCACCTCGACCTGCCCCGCCTTCGGTCCGCGCCGGTAGGGCAGCCAGAGGATGCGCCGTCCGTCGCTGCGCTCCAGCGTGCCCGAGAGCAGCAGGCGGACGCGGGCGCATTCGAGCAGCGGCAGGAGGGCGGACGACCAGCCCTGCGCCGGGTCGTCCGCCGTCTCGCTGGCCGGCGCTTCATCCGGCGCCGGCAGGTGGTGCATCTCATCGACGACCAGCAGCGTGCGGTGCCGCTGGGCCTCGGCGAGGTGCAGGTCGGGGGCGGCGGCGACGCCTTGATAGGTGGTGACGTAGCCGGCCAGCCCGCGCGACGGGTCGGGCGCGTTCTCGGCGGCACGCACGCTGAGCCCGTGCCCCAGCGCCTCGCGCCAGAAAGGGTCGGCGAACGCCTCCTCGGCCTGCAAGCGCAGGGAATCGCGCGGCACGACCCAGACCACGCGCTCGACGCGCTGCGCCGCGATCAGGGCGTGTGCGGCCAGCACCGGCAGCAGCGACTTGCCCCCGCCTGGCGTGACCGCGGCGAGGATGTCGCGCACCTCCGCCCCGGCCGCCACGGCGCGCGCGACAGCGAGGAGCTGGGCTTGGTGCGTGCGTAGCGGACGGGCAAATGAACGCAGGGGGGACAAGAGCGCGCTTCGGGATGTGATGACCCGAGCATGAGTCCAAGCGGACGCGGTGTGAACCTTTTTCCTGCGCTGCGTTGCATCGTGGCGTGGCGACTCGCGCTTTAGTGATTCCTACGGGCCGGGCTCGCGACGAAAGTGGCGAATGTCGGGGGCCGGCTTCGCGGCAACCGGCCGACCGTCGCATCGCGGTGCCTGGCTACGCTGGGTGGTCTAGCCTGTTGGTGCCCAGGATCCTGGACCGGCGCGATCCCGACGCTGGTCATCGGGACCGCGGCCGAGACCCGGGCCGTGCGGGTGGCCGCGTGAAGGGCAGATGCCACATTCCCGCGAGCCCGCCGGCTGTCGGTCAGGGCTTGGTGGGTTGCACGGTAGCAGGCGCCGTTCCAGACTTGGTCATGCCGATCTGCCCGGCCGCTTTGTGCGAGAGGTCGATCACCCGGTCCGGGCGCGTCGGCCCACGATCGGTGATCTTGACGTCCGCAGACTGGCCGGTCCGCTCGTTGGTGACCTTGGCCGTGCTGCCGAGCGGCAAGGTGCGCGAGGCCGCCGTGTCGCTCCCGTAGGCGTTCACCGGCGCCCCGCTCTTGGTCTCGGTGTGGCCGCTTTGGCCGCCGTTGAAGTACCGAGGCTTGACCCTCCTGAGTGGGGGGCCGAGCGCCCGGCTGGGTTTGGGCGTAGGCGAGGGCTGGCAGCAGCAACAAGCCGGCAGTCGCGACGATCTTGAACATAAGCTTACTCCCTTTGAGCAAGGTGCGATCCCTCCGGGCAACCATTGGTCGTGGCGGCGCCGCGATAGGAGCGGCGCAGCGGCAAGCTGGCCGCGACGCTCAGTGCCATGTCGGCGTTGCACGAGGCGGAAAGTTGCTCGGACAACACCAGCACGAAATGATAGGCGTCGTCCTGCCGGGTGAGCTGGTACACCCGATACGTGGTCGGGGTTGGTCCGGTCCCGGGCTGGCGTGTCGCGATGAGCAGCAGCGTCGCGTTGGCGCCATCAACCTGCCCGCGCGCAAAGCGCACGCTGCTCAACATGTCACGATCCTGACCCGGATCGTCGCGGATGGTATCGCCGCCGTCGGGCATGACCACCGGGCCGGCGCCAGCGGGCGTGACAGCGAAAACGTCGTGACCACGCCCGCTGCCATCGTCGTGCCACGTCAGGGTGACGATGGCATCGCGGCCGTCGGGTGTGAAGTCGGTGATCTGATTGGTGCCGACGTTCAACTCGACGGGCGCAAGAACCACAACCCGAGCGCGCCGGGAGGCCGCGCGTGGAGGTTCGCCGACCGGGGTCAGACATTCTGTCCGCAGCACATCCTCTTCCTGGGCGGGTGAGCGTTGCGGCGTCTCGTAAACCTGAAGGGCGATTTCGTGGGCCACGGTGTCGGTGATCATGCGGGGCCGGATCAGTATCCGACGCGCGGTGCTCACCGCCGTGTCCAGCGGCACATGCTGGTCGCGCTGCGCGGCGACAAGGCCGGCAAAATGTCCCACGGTCGCACAGGTCCGCGTCCAGTCGAGTGCCGCATCAGCCCTGTGGCCCATGGTCATGCCGATGACAACCAACCCGGCGGGAAGGAGGGCATTCATCCACGCTGAACGTGATGATCTCGGTCAGGTTCCCAAAACGCGCGCCATGTCTCAGCGCGCGCCGCACGTGGACCCCCCGCGTAGGTCACGCCGCCTTTCTCGACCAGGCGGAGGTGTGCTCTGCTTCGCAGCCATCGTGGATGGCTCAGGCGCCGGCAGACCCGACCGGCTTGGGCAGCAAATGCAGCCACGCCATCTTATGGTCATGCTCGCCACTGGCCATCCGGGCCCAGTACGCCCTGACGAGCCAGTCTATCGGGCCGTATATTGTGTCTTCCTGTTTGGCGTCTGCGGGATCACCGCCTCGCCGTGGGTCGGCAAAAATCGCTCGTGCAGACGGCTCGTCACTCCCGGCGCGAACATCTCGTGCAGCTCGACAAGGACTTCGGCGCCGCGCAGTCCGGGCACCCGATCCGGCCGGAGCAGGAAGTCCTCGGCACCCTCCACGTCCATGAGGACAAACGCGCCGGGCGAGCGTGCCAAGGCGTCGGCCAGGCTGTGCTTGGTGCATTCGCCCCTGATCTCCACCCGATCGTCCAGCCGGTTCTGCCGGCGGTACTTGCGGATGAGATCAGCCCGGCTCGAATCCATCTCGTAGGCGATCAACTTGCTTTGGGGGCAGCGGTGGGCGAAGCCGAGAGCGTAGTAGCCACATCCCGCCCCGACGTTGATGATCACCCTCGGCTGACGGGCGATGACGTCCTCGACGACGGGGACGAGGCACTGCTCGTGGGTGCCAAGGGCTTCGAAATAGTCGAAGCTGGCGCAGCTGCACCGGAGGCGCATGCCCTTGAAAGGGCCGGCGACCACTTCGCCGCGCCAATCGAGGATGCTCGCGATGACGGGATACTTGAACTGATTCGTGACCACGCGTCCCAGCCGAACCAGAGACACAAGCTGCGGAAACTTCTCTTTCGAGCAGCCGCGAGGGCGGGCTCCGGCGAGCGGCCGCCTGGGTGTCCGACATGGGATTGCCTCCCGAGGCGTCTTTAGGACTGGTTCAGGGCCGGCACGGACCAAAGCCAACCCCGTGTGGCCACTGGCCGGCCCGCCATCGGACCTGCTTCGTCGCACTTATGCCGGAGGGAGGGGACGCCACGACTTGACGTTGATCCCGACACTCGCTGCCACGCTCGGGCTGGCGCCGTGGCCCGCACCTGCCCGAGCCCGTGCGCTCCTATAGAATGAAGTTGCCTTGCAGCGAGGTTGCGTTATTCCCGGCAATGGCGACCGCGCCAGGGGAATCAATGTTGATGGCGAGAGCGAGCTGGACGGTGACGTCGTTGTTGATCTGAGTGACCCCCGTCTCGCGCTTCTGGCCGACACCGTGAAGATGGTGGGCCTTTGCCGCGCCTCCGGAGACCATGTCGAGGTCGGCGGCGGAAAGCTCAATCAAGTCGCTCATGTCAATCCTTTCTGGACGTTGTTGCCTGTAGCGGCACCGAAACCGCCGCTCGGGAGGCGCTCCGTCGCACTCCCGCTGCGCAGAGTAAACGAGACATTGTCAAGTGGACATGGCTAGGCCCAATACGGTTCACTTAAGGCAAAATCCTGTTCACTTAAGCTATCGGCCGAATACCAACCAATTGAAAATGCAGCATTCGCCTTGGTTCTCTCTGCGGCACAAACAACTAAAGTGAACCGTATTGTGGCTAGGCCGCGTGTATTCAACCAAAACAAGAGATTTTGTACCAAATGCTCCAAGACTTAGACGAATTAACTGAACAATTTTACAAAGGTGAGACAGTCGCGAGGCGCTGCCTCTCTATACATGTAGCCCGGCGCTATCGCTGTGGAACTTGGGCTTGTGCCCACCTACGCGCTCATCTGCTGCTCGATCCCCCGCAGCCCGCGACACGGCTGGGCCTGAAGCATATGCTGACGAAGGGCGGCGCATGCCGGGCAGCATCAAGTCGCTCGGCGGCGCCTACAGGGCTGTTCAACGCTTTCGAATGATGGTGAGTGAGAGCACGTTTTTGATGCCTGCGAGACCGGCGCGGTAGCGATCCTGGCTGAGCGTGTCCGTCTGGTTGGCCTTGAGGATGTTGAAGGCGAAGCTGCGCAGGCGAGCAAACACGCCTGGGTTGGTGCGGATGCGCGAGCGGTCTTCGCCCAAGGTGACGTCGCGGCTGTAATGCGAGGTGGTCTCGATCCTCCAGTGCGCGCGGATTGTCTCGGCGGCGCGGGTGGCGGTGACCGGCGTGTTTGAAACGTAGAAGGCCATCTCGGCGGAGTGGCGCAGCAGCCCGGTCTTGGCGTTGCGGGTGTGGACAGTGCGCTCGACACGGATGATGGCGGCCACGTGCGGATGCCAGTCGGTGTCGGCCGGCGTGTCGGCGGGATCGAAGACGGTGACGGTGCGACGTTCGTCGCGGTTGCGGCCCTTGTTATGGCTGTGGACAGACCCGAGTGGTGTTGTGGTGGCCGAAGCCGCCCGGATTTTCTGGTGCAGGGTCGGCTGGTTGTCCTTGACGCCGACGATCAGGGCGACGTTGGCTCCTGCTGCAACCTCGAAATGTTTTTTTGGCAATGCAGCGCGTCGAGTGTGACGATGGTGCCGCGAGCGATGCCGAGTTCGGCCAGCAGCATCTGTGCCGCCGGGATTTCGTTAGATTTCTCGGCGATGTCGATGTGGGCGGAGCTGGCAAAGGTTCCGACTGCGTAGCAGGTGGAAAGCCAGCGGAGGGGAGCACCAAGGCGGTGTCGGTGGCAAATGCGCTCAGCACCTGGGCAGAGGCACGATCGCGGAACTTATCAAAGCTGCCGCGCAGCGTCTTGCCATCCAGGGCAATGCTGCCCTGCCCAGGCGTGGCGCGCGCCGCCTGCAGCAGGGCGGCATGGTGGCGGAAGACCCCCTCCACCGTGGCCGGGTCGAGCCCTTGGAGAATGTAGCGGACGGCGGTGCGCGCGGGTGCGCGGCGCCAGTTCAGGCCGAAGGCCGCGTTCAGCCTGCGGCGATGGACGCCGATGAAGGTGACAATGCCACGATACGAGTTGCAGCCGGTCACGATGGCGAGGATGGCGAACAGCAGCACGTGGGGCAGCCCGTAGAGCTTCCCCTGCGCCCGGCGCGGATCAGGGACGTCCGCCAGCACGTCCAGCAACGGCGAAAACGCAGCCACGGCACCCTCCGACCCCGTTGCCGCCCCAAGGGTCAGACATTTGCCGGCTCGGGAATCCCCCTTGGATCAGCCGCCTCACTTCACCCCACATGTGTGGCAGGGCGGCCTCAGTGAAGGCAATGCGGCAGCGTTGAACAGCCCTGGCGGCGCCTACGCCGGGCTGCGCGCCGGCCCGTAAGGTCGGCAAGGACATTGTCGGCCGGCTCGTTACCTCGCCGAGTTGCCCAAAGTGGGTGGGGACGCCGGCGACAGTGGGACACCCCGGCAAAGTGGCAGAACTCCGCCCGTTCGACGCGGCCGGCGGGGACGCTTCGACCAGAAACGCCGGCGCTCTCCCCGGTGCCCTACTGCCGTGAATGCAGGTGGGGACAGCTCTGACGGGCCGGGCGCGGCGGGTGTCTTCGCTGCCAACGTGCTGCCCATCGTCCGGCAGATCGAGGCGAGCGGCGTACGCGCCCATTGAAAGATTGGTCGGAGCGGCGGGATTTGAACCCACGACCCCCAGTCCCCCAGACTGATGCGCTACCAGGCTGCGCTACGCTCCGACCGACGCGCCTTCCTAGCAGCGCACGAGCCCAGCGGCAACGCCGCTCAGGCGAGCAGGGCGCGCAGCCGCTCAAGCTCGCGCAGGGTTTCGGTCAGGACGGCGCGCAGCCGCTCGGCCTCCGCCTCGGCGCTGGCGCGGACCGCCAGACGAGGCGCCGACTCGGGGGAGTCGGGGACCGCCGCCATCTCCGCCGCGCTTGGCACAAGAAGAGCCCGCTCGGCGGCGGCGGCGGCCTGCTCCTCGGGCGCGGCGGGGGGGATGTCGTCCGACAGCCGGCCCCCGCCCTCGCGCAGCAGGCGCTGGACGCCCTTGATCGTATATCCCTGGACGTAAAGCAAATCCGAGAATCCGCCGCAGCAGCGCGATGTCGTCCGGCCGGTAGTAGCGGCGCCCCCCGCCGCGCTTGAGCGGCTTCACTTGCGGGAACTTGGTCTCCCAGAAGCGCAAGACGTGCTGGGGGATGTGCAGCTCGTCGGCGACCTCGCTGATCGTGCGGAAGGCGGTCGGCGCCTTCTTCAGCCTCACCCGGCCGCCCGGCTCCTCGCCCCCGTTTGAATCGCTCATTCGTCGTCGGGCGCGCCCGCGCCGTCGGCGGGCGGCTCGCTGCCGTTGATCCGCGCCTTCAGCACCTGGCTCGGCCGGAACACGAGCACGCGCCGGGGCAGGATCGGCACCTCCTGCCCCGTCTTGGGGTTGCGTCCCACCCGGCGCCCCTTCTGGCGAATCGAGAACGTCCCGAAGCCGCTGATCTTGACCGATTGTCCGGCCTCCAGCGTGGCGGCCAGGCGCTCCAGCACCGTCTCCAGCAGGTCGGCGGACTCGTTGCGCGAGAGTCCGACCTGCGTGTAGATTGTCTCGGCGAGATGCGCGCGGGTGACGGTGTTCATTTCCGAACGGTAGAGAATACCGTCCCTCCCGGTCAAGGAACTCCCGCACCATCAGGCGCTTGGTCCGCCGTCTGCGCGCGCGGTCGCAGTTCCCGCTTGCGGCGCACCGCGGGCGGGTGCATCTGCGCCCGATGCCCGCCCCCGGCCGCGCCCCCCGGTGATGTCGCCGCTGACTCGGCTGCTCGGCCTGGTGATTCCGGCCTGTGGCGCGCCGGGAGCGGGAGGCGTGCCCCTGCCGCCGTTCGATGTCGCGCGACTGACGCGCCCGGGCACCCCCAACAGCGCGCTGGCCGCCCCGGCCGGCTTCGCCCCAGCGCCCGATCTCCTCACCCCGCCCTACCGCGTCCCGCCACGGCGCATGCTGCGCGTGCTGCGCGACGTCGCGGCCGGGCAGCCCCGGACGTTCCCCGCCGCCGAGGACGAGGCGCGGCTCCAGGCGCAATGGGTCGCGCGCAGCCGCGTTCTGAACTTTCCCGACCTGGTCTCCGCCCAGGTGCTGGCGGCTCCGGCCGGGGACAGCCAGCTCGTCCTGTATTCGCGCAGCCTGTACGGCTATTCGGATTTCGGCGCGAACCGGCGCAGGCTACAAGCTTGGCTCACGGCCATCGATGCCGTCACGCTTCCGAGGTGAACGTCCCCACATGAACACCATAACCGCCTTCCTCGTCGACGTGTGGCGGCTCGCCCGTCCCTACTTCCGGTCCGAGGAGAAATGGTCCGCCTGGACCTTGCTGATCGCGATCATCGTGTTGAACCTCTCCATGGTCGGCCTGAACGTGGTGCTGAACTTCTGGAACCGGCTGTTCTTCAACTCGTTGCAAACCAAAAACTACGGCGCGTTCATCGACCTGCTGTTCACTTGGCGGCGCACCGCCGGAGGGGGGATCATGCCGGGCTTCTGTGGCGTGGTCGTGGTCTACATCGTGGTCTCGATCTACGCGACGTACCTGAACCAGTGGCTGCAAATCCGCTGGCGGCGCTGGCTCACCCGGCAGTTCCTGGAGGAGTGGCTGGCGGACCGCGCCTATTACCGCATCAGCCTGGCGGGCGACACGGGCGGGATCGGCACGGACAACCCCGACCAGCGCATCGCCGAGGACGTGCGCGACTTCGTATCGACCACGCTTTCGCTCAGCGTGGACTTCCTCTCGACGATCGTTTCGTTCGTGAGCTTTGTGGGCATCCTGTGGGGCCTGTCGGGAGAGATCACGCTGCTCGGGGTCACGGTGCCAGGCTACATGGTCTGGGTGGCGCTGGCCTACGCGATGCTGGGCACCTGGCTGACCCACCTCGTCGGCCGTCCCCTGGTCGCGCTGCGCTTCAGCCAGCAACGGGTGGAGGCGGACTTCCGCTACGCCCTGGTGCGCCTGCGCGAGAACGTCGAGGGCGTAGCGCTGTACGGCGGGGAGATGGAGGAGAAGGGCAACCTGCAAGACCGGTTCGGGGCCGTGATCCACAATTGGTGGGGCATCATGACGCGCATCAAGCGCCTGAACGCGCTGGTGGCGGGCTATAGCCAGGTCGCCGTCATCTTTCCTTTCGTGGTTGCGGCGCCACGCTATTTCAGCGGGCAGATCGAGCTTGGCGGCCTGACGCAGACCGCCGGGGCCTTCGGCCGGGTGCAGGAGGCGCTGTCGTGGTTCGTCAACGCCTACGCGTTGCTGGCCCAGTGGCGCGCGGTCGTCGAGCGTCTGTCGGGTTTTCACCGGGCCGTGGTGGTCGCGCGCGCGGCCGGCCGCCAGGGCTTCGGCTCGGCCACCTCGCCCGACGGCGCGTTTCAGCTCGACGATGTCACGCTGGCGCTGCCCGACGGCACGCGAATCCTGGACAACGCGTCCCTGCGGTTCCGCCCCGGCGAGTCGGTCGTCATCACGGGCCGGTCTGGGTCGGGCAAGTCAACGCTGTTTCGCGCCGTCGCCGGCATCTGGCCGTTCGGCCAGGGCCGGGTGGAGCGGCCCGCCGAGACCTGCCTCTTCCTTCCGCAGCGTCCCTACATCCCGCTCGGCACGCTGCGCCATGTCGTGACCTATCCCGCTCCGTCCAGGAGCGTGGCGCAGGCGGATGTCGAACGCGCGCTGGAGGATGCGGGCCTTGCGGGCCTCATTCCCCATCTCGATGAGGACGCGAACTGGGCGCAGCGTCTCTCAGGTGGCGAGCAGCAACGCGTCGCGCTCGCCCGCGCACTGCTCTCGCACCCTGACTGGCTATTCCTCGACGAGGCGACGGCCAGTCTCGACCCGGAGGCGGAGGCGGAGCTCTACCGCGTGGTGAAACGTCGCCTGCCCGCGACGACAATCGTCTCCATCGCCCATCGCCCGAGTGTGGCGGAGTTTCACGACCGCCGCTTGGTGCTGGAGCGACCCGAAGGACAACGCGGAAACTTGGTCGCGCGCGAGCCAGCGCCCGCGCAAGCAGGCGGCGCTTGAACAGGGAGCCCACTCGCATCACGCGAACTTGCTCTAGTTCATGAGTTGGGAATGCAACGATAACGCTCAGCCGTTATCCTCGCGTGATTAGCAGCATCGAAAGCGTGTTCGCTCGCGGTCGGAGCGAACACGCTTCACGTCACCGTACGGTATCATACCATGCACTGAGCGTACGGTTTCGTACAATGCCTTTCTCCTCATGCCTGCGGAGCTGGCATCCAGGCCCGCGGCACCGGATCGGCGCGGTTCGCCTTAGTCCGCCGCCTCGGCCGATGCCTCATCGCCGCCCAGACTGAGCGCATGCAACTCCAGCCGGCGCAGCGTGTTGTACAGCGCCGTCCACTCCGATCGCGTGAGTCCCTGCGCGAGCTGCAACTCCATATCGCGCGCTTCCGCGACCAGCTTGCCGTGGACGGTGTGCCCCTTGCGGGTCAGACGCAGCAACCGCCCGCGGCCATCATGCGGGTCTTGCGACTGCTTCAGGAAACCGCGAGCGATCAGGCTCGCCGCTGCGCGGCTGACCTTAACCTTGTCCATGGAAGCAACCGCGCCCACCGTGCTCGGGGACAGCACCCCGGCACGCGCAACCACCGCCAAAACCCGCCACTCCGAAATCGACAGCTTGTAGGAGTCTGCCAGGCGCCTTGCCATCAAGCGGTTCACGCTCGCGGCGGCAACGGCAAGCCGGTATGGCAGGAAGCCATCAAGTTGGAACGCCTCCCCATCGGATTCCGACGCCCCGGCCGAGGAAGGATTGGTCGATCTCATGTGAACCACTGTGCTCATTCTTTACGATCCTAGGCGCGAATCCAACTGGATTCGCCGATTGCAGTAGGGTAGCCATGCTCTAACGCTGGCAGTAGTGACAAGTTGTGATTTTTTTAGAAGTTTCCAGTGCGGCTGTTGACAAAGCGCGGAGCAGTCCAGGTTGACAGTCCCGGCATGCTGGCCGGCGGCTGCGGCGCGGGGCGGCTTCTCAACAATCCAGCGCGGGGGCTCGCATGAAGCTCTATACGTACTTTCGTTCCTCTGCCGCGTGGCGGGTCCGCATCGCGCTGGCGCTCAAGGGCACCGCATGGACGCCGGTTTATGTCCACTTGCTCAAGGATGGGGGTCAGCAGAACACCCCCGCATATCGCCAAAAGAGTCCGGCCGGCCTGGTCCCGACCCTGGAGACGGACGACGGCACGCTGCTGGCCCAGTCACTCGCGATCATCGAGTGGCTCGAGGAGACGCATCCCGCGCCAGCGCTGCTCCCGCGGGAGGCACTGGCGCGCGCCCATGTTCGTTCGATCGCCCTCGCTATCGCGTGCGACATCCATCCACTTAACAATCTTCGCGTGCTGCGCTACTTGAAGTCGGTGCTGGGGCAAGAGGAGGCGGCACGGAACGCGTGGTACGCGCACTGGATCGCCGAGGGGTTGAGTGCCGTGGAAGCCATGGTCCGCAACGATACCGGGCCGTTCTGTCATGGCACGGCACCGACCCTGGCGGATGTTTGCCTCGTGCCGCAACTGGCCAATGCGCGCCGCCTGCGCTGTCCGCTGGAGCCCTATCCGGCATTGCTGCGCGCCGAAGCGGCCGCGCTCGCGCTGCCCGCCTTCCGCGACACCGCCCCCGAACGCCAACCCGACGCTTCCTGAAATGAGCGTCCATGTGAGGGTGTGGAGGTGGAAGGACGAATGATCGGCCGCCGCGGCTTGATGGCACTCGGAAGCGGTGCGGCGCTGGCCGGCGCCGCGCGCGCGCAAGGTGCGCCGCTTGCGATCGGCGTGCTGACCGACGCGGCCGGCCCGTATGCCGACAGTGGAGGGCCGGGGAGCCTGGAGGCGGCGCGCATGGCCGTCGCCGATTTCGGCGGCACCGTGCTGGGGCGCCCCCTCGATGTGGTTTTGGGAGACACGCGAAACAAACCCGACGTCGCCGGCGCGATCGCGCGGGCCTGGTACGACAGCGGTATCGCCGCGATTACCGACCTGCCCGTGACTCCGGTCGCGCTTGCCGTCCTGAGCGTTGCCAGGGAGAAGCAGCTCACCGTGATGATCACCGCCGCGGCAATCAGCGAGTTCACGTCGAAGTTCTGCGCGCCGGTCAGCACGCATTGGGCCGACGACACGCACGCGATCACGACCGGCACCGCAAGGAAGGTGGTCGAGAGGGGCGGTAAGAGCTGGTTCTTCATCACCGTGGACTTCACCTTCGGCCACCAGCTCCAGGACGCTGCCAGGCGGGTGATCGAACAGAACGGCGGTGCCGTTCTCGGCTCGGCGCCGTTCCCGATCGGCAACACCGACTTCTCCAGCCAGCTCGTCCAGGCGACCAGTTCCGGGGCGCAGGTGGTCGGGCTCGCGGCGGTGGGCGGGGATCTGGTGAACGCGATCAAGCAGGCCGGCGAGATGGGCCACCAAGCCAGGGTGCGCGCCGATGGGCGCGTGCTCTACGACATGACCTTGTTCGAGGTGAAGACACCGGGCGAGAGCAGCAGCGGGTGGGATCTCTATAGGCCGCTCGCCTCCCTGCCCGCGGCGGAGGCTTTCCCGCCCATGAGCCCTGCGTGCGCGACATGAGCCTTCGCGGACCCACGTGGTGAACCAGTTGCTCAAGCGTGTCCACGCCCGCGTGATCGGGCGCCGGGCGGCACGCGCCCAAAGCCGCCTGACGGCGCGGGATTGGGGCAGCACGGCCGACATTGTCCTGGTACAGACCTGTGATCCCTTCGCCTATTTCGATCTCATGGTCGCGTCCTCGCGCGCGAATCGGGAGTTCTGCGCCGGGCATGATCTCGCTTACGCCGGATTCGTCGGCATCAAACGAGGGTTCCATCCTTGGCACGCCGTGTTCAACCGCATCGTGTTGCTGCGCGAGTACATGGAGCAGGGCTTCGCCGGCTGGGTGCTCTATCTCGACGCCGATGCGGTGGTCGTAGATCTTAGATGGGACGTGCGATCCTATCTCCGAACGAAGGCGGATTTCGCGGCCGTGCTGGCGCCGGCGGGGGAGGGTGTGCCCGACTGGGAGGTGAACGACGGGGTGGCCTTCTTCCACCTCGGTCACCCGGCCTGCCGCGCCCTCATCGCCGCCTGGAACGACGCCTTCGCGCGTATCGACGACGCGGCGTTGCGCGCCGCTGGACGCTGGGACATGGTGCCCCACGACCAAGACATGTTGCAGGACATCCTTCGCGCCGACCCCGCGTTGCGCTCCAAGATTTTCCTGGAAAGCCCGCGCGCGATCAACTCCCGCGAGGCCACGCTCGTCCGACAGGTGCTCCGCGCGCAGGAGCCCGACATGCAGGCCCGCCTCGGCGCGATCGAGGCCGAGGCGGCTCTGGCCCTGCGGCGGGCTGGGATCAGCCCCGCAGCTCAGGGATAATCCATAGCGGCCGTTCCCCGCGCGCCACGCGCTGCACGTTGTCGAAGGCGTTGCGGAAGCGTGTGTACTGGTTGTCCCAGGTCGGGCCGGCGAAATGCGGCGTCAGGACGACGTTGTCCAAGCCGAACAGCGGATTGTCCGCCGACGGCGGCTCCTGATCGAAAACATCGAGCCCGGCCCCGGCGATGGCGCCGCTGGCCAGCGCCTCGTGCAACGCCGCCTCGTCAACGACCGGGCCGCGACAAGTGTTGATGAGATAGGCGCTTGGCCGCATCAGGCGCAGCTCGGCCGCGCCGATCATGTGCCGCGTCAGCCTGGTCAACGGAACGTGCAGTGACACGATGTCGGAGCCGCGCAGCAGCTCGCTCATCAGCCGGAAGCGGACCCCGAGCTGATCGGCTTCGTCCTCGCTCAAGCGCGCGATGTCATAGTATTGCACGTCCATCCCGAACGCGTGGGCCAGCCGGGCCACCTTCTTGCCGATCGTGCCGAGGCCGATGATCCCGAGCGTCCGCCCATGCAGCTCGAACAGCCGCACGTTGGCGATGTCATTGCCGCGCCACCGGCCTGATACCACCGAGGCGTGCTGCCAGGCAAGGCGCCGGCAAACCGCGAGCATCAGCATCATCGCGTGCTCGGCAACCGCGACCGCGTTGGCGCCGCCATTGTTGCACACGGGCACCTTGGCTCGCCGCGCCGCCTCGATGTCGACGCGGTCATAGCCGGCGCTGAGGAGCTGGAGCAACTTGAGCCTGGGCGCGGCCCGGAAGAAGGCATCGTCGGTTGGAAACTCGCCCAGGCCGATGAGGTATTCGGCACCGTCCAGCGCGGCGCGGAATTCCGGCGCGTTGGGCCGGGCGGTGACGACATCGAACCCGGCGGGCGCGAGTTCCCGCATCACCTCCATCGCGTTCAGCGGGTTGTCGACGACGAGAATCCTGGACGCCATTGCCTTCCTCCCGGGCGGATTGCTCGCTGAGCGTACCTTCCCCCCGACCTGCCGGCCAAGTGCCGCGACCGAGAAAAGCGGCCAAGCTTCGAGCTGCGCCGCTCTCGTTCCGCGCGATATCGTTATCTCTCACCGTCTGAGGCTCCGGAATCGGTCATGCCGCGCCGGCTTGGCCCTGGCCCCGCCAAGCAGCCTCTGCCATGACCGGCCCCATGCGTATTCCGTTTTGGTTGCCCCTCCTGCTCGGCTTCCTCACAGCGGTCGGCCCGGCCTCGACCGATATGTACCTGCCTGCCTTTCCGGCGATCGAGGCGTCGTTCCACGCGCCGGCGGGCTCGGCGCAGTATTCGCTCGCCGCGTGGTTCGCCGGGCTCGCGGTCGGGCAGATCACGCAGGGCACGATCTCGGACCGGCTCGGCCGGCGGCTGCCCCTGATCGTCTCGACAGCGTTCTACACCGCGACCTGTGTCGCCTGCGCGCTCGCTCCCTCAATTCTCTGGCTGTCGGCGTTCCGGTTCGCCTCGGCGGTCGCGGCGGCGGCGGGCATGGTGATCCCGCGCGCCGTGGTGCGCGACCTGGCCGACGGGCAGCAGGCGGCGGTGCTCATGTCGCGGCTGATGCTGGTGATGGGCGCCGCGCCGATCCTCGCGCCCAGCATCGGCGGCGCCGTCCTCGCCTTCGCGTCCTGGCGCTGGATCTTCTGGATCATGGCCGCCTATGGCGCTGTCGCACTGGTTCTGGTCTGCCTCGCCTTGCCCGACACGCTGGCGCGCGAGCGCCGCGCGCGCCTCGGCCTGGCCGAGCAGTTCCGCCGCTACCGACACATCCTGCGCGAGCGCGGCTTCCTGACCCACGCGGCGCTGGGCGGGTTCGCGACATTCGGCTTCTTCGCCTATCTGGGCGGTTCCTCGCCCGTGTTCATCGACGGGTTCGGCCTCACCCCGGCCGAGTACGGCGTGCTGTTCGGGGCCTGTGCCGTTGGCCTGATCGCCTGCTCGCAGATCAATGCCTGGCTGCTGCCCCGGTTTGGCGCGTTCGCGGTGCTGCGCGCGGTGACGCTCGTCGATCTCGCGGCCACCGCGGCGCTGCTCGGGGTCGCACTCTCCCGGACGCATGTCCTTGCCGCCGTCCTGCTTCCGCTGTTCGTCTTCGTGAGCTGTCAAGGCTTCGTCAACCCGAATGCGACGGTGGGGGCGCTGTCGCGCCACGCCGCCCATGCCGGCAGCGCCTCGGCGCTGATGGGCATGGGCCAGTTCATGCTGGGCGCGGTCAGCGGCTTGGTGGTCGGCGTGCTGACCGACGGCACGCCGCGCGGCATGGCTGGGTTGATGCTGGTCGGAGCCGCGGGAATGGTCGTTGCGGACCGCTGCCGCGAGCGCCTATATTCGGCATCGACACGAACCAGCACGGGCAGCCTGGAATGACGGTGATCGTCGGCATCCCCGCGTGCGCGCGCACGCGCGACGGACATCTGTGGCACGAGACCCCGGCGCGCTACGCCGCCGTCGTCGAGGGCGGCGCCGGCGCGGTTCCGATCATGATCCCGCCGGCCGGAGAGGCCCAAGCCGCGGTCCTCAACCGGCTGGATGGCCTGCTGATCCCCGGCAGCCCCAGCAACGTGCATCCCGACACCTACGCTGGCGGCGAGAGCCTCACGCCGGATCGGCACGACCCGGCGCGCGACGCGACGACCCTGCCGCTGATCCGCGCCGCCATCGCGCGCGGCGTGCCGCTGCTCGCGATCTGCCGCGGCATCCAGGAGCTGAACGTGGCCCTCGGCGGCACGCTGCATCAGCGACTCCACGAACTGCCCGGCCGTCAGGATCACCGGGGCGGAGAGGGGGCGCTCGAGCAGGTCTACGGCCCGAAACATCCAGTCCGCCTGTCGGGACGGCTCGCCCGCGTCATCGGCCCGGCGGAGATCATCGTGAACTCGCGGCACGGCCAGGCGATCGACCGTCTCGCGCCCGGCCTCGTCGTCGAGGCGGTGGCATCCGATGGAACGATCGAGGCGGTGCGGGTTGAGCACGCGCGCAGCTTCGCCTACGGGGTGCAGTGGCACCCGGAGTGGGGATACCTGGACAACCCGGCGAGCCTCGCGCTGTTCCGGTCCTTCGGCGAGGCGTGCCGGAATTATTGCCGGGGCGTGCGGAAAGCGGCTTGAGCCGCTGCGGCTGACGGCGGCAAGTTTCGCCTTCAACCCGTCGGTGAGGCATCCTCGACGTGTTGTCTGGCTCAATCAAAAAGGGAGGATGCCATGAACAGACGCGGTTTTCTGCGTGGAGCCGCCTTGACGGCCGGCTCGGGCTTCGCCCACGGCGGCGCTGGCCCAGTCCCAGATGCAGGACCCGCCTGGAACGACCCCGCCGCCCCGCAACTGGGACGATCCGACCCTGGTGGTCTATCCCGACCCTGCTATGGAGGTGTTCGACGCGCGCTTCAAGAAATACGTCGCCAGCACTAACACGCTGCGGCGCGTTTGGAGCGGCGGCCAATGGACGGAGGGGCCGGTCTATTTCGGCGACATGCACGCCGTGATCTTTAGCGACATCCCCAACGACCGGCTGATGCGCTATGATGAGCTGAGTGGCCGGACGCATGTGTTCCGCAAGCCCTCCAACTTTACCAACGGGAACACGCGCGACCGGCAGGGCCGGCTGATCTCCTGCGAGCAAGGGTTCCGTCGCGTCACCCGCACCGAGTACACGGGCGAGATCACCGTGCTGGCGGACAGCTACCAAGGCAAGAATTTCAACTCCCCGAACGGCGTCGTCGTGAAGTCGGATGACACGATCTGGTTCACCGACCCGACCTATGGCATCGAGGGCGACAACGAAGGCGTCAAGGCGAAGTCGGAGCTGCCGCGCAACGTCTACCGGCTGGACCCAAAGAGCGGCCAGCTCACCGTTGCGGCCGGGGACTTTACCGAGCCGAACGGGCTCTGCTTCTCGCCCGACGAGAAGAAGATGTACATCTCCGATACCGCCGGCGCGCCTTCGGTGATCCGCGTCTTCGATGTGGGAGACGATGGAAAGCTGACGAATGACCGAATCTTCCACGATCTGAAAGACACGAACGGCGGGATCGCGGACGACCTGCGCGTGGACGTGGACGGCAATCTATGGTCCGCCGGCGGCTGGGCGCCCAACAAGAACTTCAACGGCGTGAGCGTCTATGCGCCGGACGGCACACCGCTCGGCCGTATCGCGCTTCCGGAGGTGGCGGGCAATCTGTGCTTCGGCGGGTTGGACCATCATCACAGCACGCTGTACATCTGCGCGAGCCACTCGCTCTATGCCTACGATGTCGGCACGCGCGGGGTGGAACTCTAGGATGTGACCGTGGCGGCCGGCGCTCGGCCGCCACGGGCGAACGCGGCACGGAGAGGGGCCTGACGCATGGACCTGAAGCTCGCGGGCAAGCGTGCCCTCGTCACCGGCGGATCAAAGGGGATCGGCCGGGCCGCGGCGATGGTGCTGGCCGAGGAGGGCTGCGACGTCACCCTCGTCGCGCGCGACTCCACGACGCTGGAGGACGCGGCCGGGGCGATCCATGCGCGCCGTCAGGTCTCGGTGCGGGTGATCCCGGCCGATCTCTCGTCGGACGCGGCCGTGCGGCGCGTTGCCGAGCAGGCGGGCGAGATCGACATCCTGGTGAACAACGCGGGCGCCATCCCGCCGGGCGACGTGGTCTCGGTCAGCGACGAGGTGTTGCGCCGCGCCTGGGATCTGAAGGTGTTCGGCTTCATCTCATTCTGCCGCGCCGTCTACCCGCGCATGGCGGCAGGCCGGTCGGGGGTGATCGTCAACGTGATCGGGGCCGCCGGTGAGAAGTTCCCGCATGGCTACATCGCCGGGGCCGCCGGCAACGCCGCGCTGATGGGCTTCACCCGCGCGCTCGGCCGGCAAGCGCCGCGCGACGGGTTGCGCGTGGTGGGGATCAACCCCGGCCCGGTCGCGACCGATCGCCTTATTATGTTGCAGCGCGACCGCGCCGCCAAGGAGCTGGGCGACCCCGAGCGGTGGCGGGAACTGCTCTCCGGCATGCCGTTCGGCCGCGCCGCGACTCCCGAGGAGGTCGGTAACGCGGTGGCGTTCCTCGCCAGCCCGGTCTCGGGCTACACGTCGGGCGCGATCCTGACGATCGATGGCGGCGGCGGGGTCGTTCCTGGAGCGTGAGCGGGCCGCTTCTTCCGCAAGGGTCTCCTTCGGCGGGGCAGCCCGCGCGTGCGACCGTTCTTCGGCCGCACGCGCCGTTCAAGCGAGGGCGCCCAGCGCGTTGAGCGTGTCCTCCACCTCGGGACGGGTTGTGTAGTCGGGATCTGCCTCGGCGGCGCGTACGATCCCCGCTCGATCGATTACGAAGCGCGCGGGGATTGGCAGGCGCCAGAGCTGGTCGCCGTTGAACCGCACCAGATCGGCGCCGATCCGCTTGTAGACCTCGATCAGGTCGTCGGGCAGCCGCATGGCGAGTCCGAAGCGTTCGGCAACCGCGCTCCCCTTGTCATGCAGGAGGTCGAAGCCCAGCCTTAGCTTCGTTTTCAGGTCGCGCGTGAACTCGGGCAGTTGCGGCGAGACCACAACAAGGTCGCCGCCCAGCGAGCGGATCGTGTCTAGCACTGTGTTCAGAGCATACAGCTCTGATCTGCAATACGGTCACCACCCGCCGCGAAAGAAGGACACAACCAGCGGACCGCGCGCGCGTAAGCCGGCCGAGGACACGGGGGCGCCGTCCTGGTTGGGCAAGTCAAAGGCGGGCGCGGGCTGGCCAACGGCGGGCATCCGTGCCCGGAACCCCGATGCGCGTTGATTGGCGGTGGCGCGGTGCATGATCTTGAGCGCGTCGGGTGGAATGCGGCCCGGCTTTGTGCCGTCGCCTTCCGCGCTGCGACGGATCGCCGCCAGCTCTTCCTTGAGGGATGTCACGTGCCTCTCCCATGAAACCAGAGGCACGCTAGACTGGCCCGCCGTGGCTGGCAAACCGGCCAGTCACTGATACCGCGGAGACGCTTCGCTACTGCCTGAGCAACACGCTCACGAGCCGGTCCGACGCAGGAAATCGAGCTGCCAGCGCATCTCCTCCGCGCTCAGCGGAAACCCGTCATCTGCGGCCGGAGCGAGCATGGTGGAGGGGGAAAGATTGCCGATCGCGGCCTGCAACGCGCTCGCGCAGCGCATGGTGAACCCGGCGCTCCAGACCAGGCTGACCAACCCCTTGGCGCTGCGCAGCGAGGCCGCGCGCTCCACCACGGAGACCGACACCACCGCCGCCACCGCCAGCATCACCGTCGCGAGCCGGGGCCGCCCAGTGCGCAGCGCCTCGATCACCGCCGCCTCGTCCAATCGGTGCTGATCCGCCAGACGGTGCGCGGCGCGCAGCGCCTGTTCGGTCGTCAGATCGCCGTCCGTCTCGAAGCTCGCCTGATCTTCCAGTCGCCTTCGCAGCGCCGCCTGCGTCTCGGGGTCGAGGTCGCCTCGCGCAGCCAAGCTCTCGATCAGGTGCGTGGATACAATCTCGGCCAGCGCGCGCGCCGAAGGCGGCGACAGGGCAGGGCGGCGGACCAGCGGGGCGTGCCAGTCCACATGCTCCGCGGCGCGAGCGATCAGCGCGTCCAGCGTCGCCCCGCGGATCTGCGCCGATTGGTTCTCCAACAGCGCCTGGATCGCCGCCGAGTTCGCCCCGAACGCGATCGCGTCGGCGACCTCCTCGCCCAGGTCCGGCCGTCGCGCGACGGCGAGCGCGGTGAGCGCCGAGGCGGGCGCCTCGAGCAGACTCAACAGGTCCGCCTCGGTCAGGACCGGCGAGAATCGGATGATGGGCTCGCTCACCGTGATCGCTTCGTCACGGGCGAGCCGCAGCACGAGGCCCCGCGGCGCGTCGGGCATGTCCTTCACCACATCGGCGATCACGGCGCGCACGCGCTCGGCCTCGTCGGCAACGAGTTTGGCCAGGGCGTCGAAGACCCGGCCTCGCAGCCGTATCTGCTCGGGCTCCGACAGGCCGGGCGCGAGCAGAGCCAACCGGCGCGCGAGCACGGCGCGCACGCGCTCGTCGCTATCGCGGGCAAGCTGCTCAATCATGGGCTCCGGTGTCGCGGGATTGAGGGCGAGCGCGGCCCGGACCATGGCGGAGGCGCTATCGGCCAGCGCGGCTAGCTGTTCAGGCGGCGTGACTGGGCTCGCACCCAGGCGAACCTGAGCGGCCTCGTCCGCCGGCTCCAACGGCGGTTCGCTCACGCCACGTTCAGATGCGACACGCGCCAATGCCCGCGCCCGGCGCGCTTCACCTCGTACATCGCCAAGTCGGCGCGGCGCATCAGCTCCTCGACGTCCTCGCCGCTCCCCGGTTGGCGCGTGGCGATGCCGATTGAGAATGCGATGGTGCCTGCGCTTCCCGCCAACGCGGCGAAGGACCGCGGCGCTTCCACGCGCAACTGCTCGGCCCGCTCGGCGGCGGTCATGTGGTCGGCCCCGTTCAGCCAGATCGCGAACTCGTCCCCGCCAATGCGCGCCACGAGGTCGGTGGGCCGGAAAGTGCGGCGCAGCAGCTCCGCCCCATGCCGCAGCAACTGGTCGCCCACATCATGGCCGAGGCAGTCGTTGACCGGCTTGAAGTTGTCGAGGTCGGTGAATATCAGCGTTCCGGGAAGGCTTTCGCGATCGAGCCGCTCGATGTGGCGCGGCAGTTCGGCCAGGAAGGCGCGGCGGTTGAGCAGCCCGGTCAGCGGATCGGTCATCGCCTGGCTGGCCATCTCCCGCTGGATCGCCTCGTGCTCCAGTACCACGCGCACGATGCTCGCCGCCGATGCGGCGAGGTCGTCCTGGTCCCAGGCGCGGCCGTCCGCCGCGCGCCAGAGCACGACTTCCGCGAGGTCGCCGAAGCGGGTGCGGCAGGAAGCCGCCAGGACCGGCCGGGGATCGTTGCGCGCCACGGCGGTCCCGCACGGGTCCGCTTCCTCCAGCAGCGCCCCGAAAGCGGCAAGCAGCGCCTGAGCGCCGGTTCCGGTCTCGTGCAACAAGGCAGGGGCGCCGTTCACAAAGCCCACCACGGCCGCGCCCTCGGCGCCCAACGCGTTCGCCAACGCCTCCAAGGCCGCCCGCATCATGCGCGGGGCCATGATCTCCTGGCGCATCCGCCAGAGAATGTGGTCGATCACCTCGCCGCGCCGTAAGGTGGCGGCGAGGCGGGCGTCCTGCCCGTCCTGCTCGGTGATGTCGGTTCCGATGCCGCGCGCGCCGATCGGCCGGCCATGCCGGTCGAGCAGCGGCGCCGCCGAGAGCAGGATGCAGGACGTTCCGCCGTCGCCGCGCCGCAACCAGACCCGCTGGCGCCGTGATACGCCCGTCGGCGCGAACGGGTCGGCGACTGCCGCGCCGGCCAGCTCGACAAGCAGGCTTGCCGCCGGCCGGCCAAGAAGCGCGTTCACCCGCCAGCCGAGCACCGGGTCGGGCATGAGGAAGGTGAGGCAGCCGCGCGCGTCTGTCTCGAACGCGAAATCCGCCGCCAACGTCACCAGGTCGCGCCAGCGCTGCCGGCTTTCCAGCAGCACGGTGCGCAGCGGCCCCATGAGCCACCCGGCGGGGCTGGCACGCGAGGCTCCCTCGACGGCGTGCAGGTCGTCCATCGCTGCTCGTCACTCCCTGAACGCGCCTGATTAGATAGTAAAGGCACTAAGGAATCGTTTCTGATCCCGTAACGTCGCGTTGACAGCGGCGCCGCGCCTGCGCATGGTCCGCGTCGGACCGGGAGAAGGAGCGCGCATGGCCGGCCACGCGCTTGAGCACGCGATCGAGGATCTGTGGGAGCGGCGCGACACCCTGTCGCCCCGCAGCGGTGGCGAGGCGCGCGAGACTGTCGAGGCGGCGCTCGACGCGCTCGACGCGGGCGTCGTGCGGGTCGCCGAACCCTCGGCCGAGGGCTGGCGCGTCAATCAGTGGCTCAAGAAGGCGGTGCTGCTCTCGTTCCGCCTGACCAATTCGGCGCCGATGCCCGGACCCGGGGGTGCCGACGTCTATGATAAGGTACCGATGAAGTTTGCCGGCTGGGGTGCCAACCGCTTCCGCGAGGCCGGGTTCCGCGTGGTGCCCGGCGCGGTGGTCCGCCGCTCCGCCTATGTCGCGCCAGGAGTCGTGCTGATGCCCTGCTTCGTCAACGCGGGGGCCTACGTGGACCGCAACACCATGGTTGACACCTGGTCCACCGTCGGAAGCTGCGCGCAGGTCGGCGCCAACTGCCACATCTCCGGCGGCGTCGGCATCGGCGGCGTGCTGGAGCCGCTTCAGGCCAATCCGGTGGTGATCGAGGATGACTGCTTCATCGGCGCCCGCTCTGAGGTCGCCGAGGGCGTCGTCATCGAGCGGGGCGCGGTGCTCGCGATGGGCACCTTCATCGGCGCCTCCACGAAGGTGATCGATCGCGCCACGGGGCAGGTGCATATTGGGCGCGTCCCTTCGTACTCGGTGGTCGTGCCGGGCTCGCTGCCGGGGCGTGCCCTGCCGGACGGCACGCCCGGCCCTGGCCTCTATTGCGCGGTGATCGTCAAGCGGGTTGACGCGCAGACCCGCGCCAAGACATCGATCAACGAGCTGCTCCGCGATTGAGCGCGCCCGCCGCCCCCGCCGCCGATGATCCGCTGGCGCTGGCCCAGGCGCTGATCCGCTGCGCCTCGGTGACGCCGGAGGATGCCGGTGCGCAGGATGTTCTCGCTTCGGTGCTGGAGCGGCTGGGCTTCACGGTCTGGCGCCTGCGCTTCGGCGACACGTCAAACTTGTTCGCCCGGCTCGGCGATGGCGAGCCGCATCTCTGCTTCGCCGGCCATACCGACGTGGTGCCGCCCGGCGATGTGGCGGCCTGGCGTCGCGATCCGTTCGGTGGCTCGGTTCATGAGGGTGTCTTGTACGGACGCGGCGCGTGCGACATGAAGGGCGGGATCGCCGCCTTTGTCGCCGCCTGTGCCCAGCGCCTGGGACCGGGCGGGGCGGTCCGGGGCTCGATCAGCCTGCTGATCACCGGCGACGAGGAGGGTCCGGCGCTGGATGGCACGGTGCGGGTGCTGGAGTGGATGGACCGGCACGGGCAGCTTCCCGACTTCTGCCTCGTGGGAGAGCCCACCTGCCGCGCGCGCCTCGGCGATGTCGTCAAGATCGGCAGGCGCGGCAGCCTGAATGCGCGCATCGCCTTGCACGGCACCCAGGGCCACGTCGCCTACCCGCACCGCGCCGACAACCCGGTGCATCGCCTGGCGCGCGCCGTGTCCGCGATGATCGCGGCCCCGCTTGACGCGGGAACCCGTCACTTCGAGCCGTCCTCCTTGCAAGTCACCGGCATCGATGTCGGCAATCCGGCGAGCAACGTGATCCCGGCCGCCGCCCACGCCGCGCTGAACATTCGCTTCAACGACCGCCACACCGGCGCCGCGCTCGAGGCGTGGCTGCGCGCCGTGCTGGCCCAGCATGCCGCGCGCTTCGCGCTGGACGTCACCGTGAGCGGCGAGGCGTTCCTGACCCAGCCCGGCCCGATGGTTGATCGGCTGCGCGCGGCGGTGGCGACCGCCACCGGGGTGGAGCCGGCGCTCGACACGGGCGGCGGCACGTCCGACGCGCGCGTCATCGCCAAGCACTGTCCGGTGGCGGAGTTCGGGCTGGTCGGCTCCAGCATGCACCAGGTGGACGAGCGCGTGCCGGTGGACGAGCTACGCGGCCTCGCGCGCGCGTACCGCGCCGTGCTCGACGCCTTCCTGCCATGAGGTTCCCCGTGCGGAGACCGCGCGCCGGAGCGCCGGACATCCTGCTTGGGATCGTGCGGGTCGCGTTCGGCCGTGCCGACGGGCTGACCCGGTTCGGCGCCACGCGCCAAGCCTTCCTCGCCAGCCTCGCCCCGCTGATCGCCTTCCCGTTGGTCGGCGGGGCCCTGATGATCGCCCAGGGCGCGGGCCGGGCCGGCGCGGCGCAATTCCTGGCCACGCTCTGTGCCCTGCTCGCGCCGCCGGTGCTGTCGTTCGAGGTGGCGCGGCTATGGGGGCGCGGCACGACCTGGCTGCGCTTCGCCACCGCACTCAACTGGTGTCAATGGGCGATCCCGGCGGTGGCCGCCATCGCCCTGACCGTGCTGCCGCCCCTGTTGATTGGGCTGCTCTCGGATCGCGCGGCCCTGGCCGCCACGCTGGGCGCGGTCGGCTGCTACGCGCTGTGGCTGCACTGGTTCGTGGCGCGGCATGGGCTTGGCGTCTCGCGCCTGCGCGGCGCGGCGCTCGTGCTCATGGTCAACCTCGGCACTGGGGTGCTGGTGCTCGGACCGGCGTTCTTGGAGGCGGCATGGCGCTGACGGCGGCAGTCGCGAACGGGCTCTCGGGTGCCTTCCTGCTGGCCCGTGGACGGGCGGACGGGCTTGCGCGCGTGCAGCGCGAGACCGCGCCGCCAACGGGGGCGGAGCGTGGCGCGATCCGCAGTTTTTGGGCCATGGCCATCTCGGCTCCGGCCCTGGTCGGCATGCGACTGATCGACTGGGCGGCGTCGGGCGTCCCGCCGCGGCCCGGACACGCGGTGGCGCTCGCCCTGCTCCTTTTCATCGTCGGCTGGACCGGGTACGCGGTCCTGTCGCGCACGGTGGTGATGCAGCTTGGGCGCGAGCGGCGCTGGGCCAGCTACATCACCGTCTGGAACTGGTGCAACGTCGTCCAATACGTGCTGCTGCTAGCGGGCTCCCTGCCGGTCCTGTTCCGCGCGCCCGAGCCGGTGTCGCAGGCTGCCGCCCTGGTGGCGGTGGGCTGGGCGCTGTGGCTGGAATGGTTCGCGACCCGGCTCGCCCTCGATGTGTCTGGCCTGGCCGCAGCGGGGCTGGTGATGCTCGACCTGTCGGTGGGACTTCTGCTGGCGGCGGCGGCCGGGGTGTGAAAGCGGCGCGCGCTGTCAGTGAGGCCGGCGCGTTCTCCAGCACGTCCAAACCGGGTTCGGCGGAAACGAGTTGGTCGGGTGCCGTGGGATGTTCGGTCTAAAGCGGCACCCCTGCGAGCAGCCGGCTGGTGTTGATCGTCTGCAAGGTCTGCACGCGGCTGACGTTGGGCGAGCCGGTGAGGCGCTGCGTCAGCTCGTTCTCGTGCGCCGTGTCGCGAGCCAGCAGCTTGAGCAGGAAGTCGCCGCCGCCCCGGATCATGTGGCACTCCCGCACTTCCGGCCAGGTCGCCGCCAGCTCCTCGAAGGCGGAAAGGGTCGAGGCGCGCTGGCTATCAAGCCCGACCACGGCGAAGAAGGTGATCGGCCAGCCCAGCTTCTGCGAGTCGGTGTCGGCGTGGTAGCCCCGGATCACGCCGGTCTCCTCCAGGCGACGGACGCGGCGCAGGCAGGGCGGGGCGGAGATGCCCGCGCGCCGCGCCAGCTCCACGTTCGTCATCCGTCCGTCGGCCTGTAGCTCCGCCAGGATGCGGCGGTCGATGGCGTCCAGCGACGGCGAATTGGCCTCCTCGGTGATCTTCATCGGGCGAAAAGGGCGCCGGTTCTAATGTGCCTGGCCAAGCGGCCGGTACGAACTATCGTTTCTCGCGCACAAACCCGCAAGCCTGGGCAGCGGCGTTAACCGGCGGTCAAGCAAAACCCGTTCAATTTACGCGCCGGTGACAGGGCGCGGCAGCGCATGGCGAAGCACGACAAGCGCGGGAAGAAAGGGTCTGCTCCGATCATCCGGCGCGAGGAGCCGGCGGGCGAGGCGCATCACGGCGGCGCCTGGAAGGTGGCCTACGCCGACTTCGTCACCGCCATGATGGCATTCTTCCTGGTGATGTGGCTGCTGAACGCGACCACCGAGGACCAGCGCAAGGGCCTCGCTGACTATTTCAGCCCCAACAACCTGATGAGCCACGCCTCCTCCGGCACCGGCCAGCCATTCGGCGGGCACACCGCCTTCGACGACGGCGCGCTGGTCTCGGACCGCGGCTCGACGCAGGTCACGACGGGGAACAGGGTCGTCGCGGACGAGCCTGCGGATGACGCGGATACCCCGCCGGAGGCGGGCAAGGACGAAGCGGGGGCCCAGGCGGCGCAAGCCCCGTCCGCGACGCCGCCATCGCCCCAGCCCGTTCCGTCCGCCCGCGCCGAGTCTGAGCCGCCGTTCCCGGCGACCGCCGCGCGCGCCGAGCAGCAAGCGGCCGAGCGGAAAGCCGCCGAACAGAAGGCCGCCGAACAGCGCCGCTTCGAGCGCGCGGCCGCGGAGATCAGGAAAGAGGTCGCGAGCGATCCCGTGCTCGCGGCGCTCGCCGGGCAGATCACCGTGGACATCACCCCGGAAGGACTGCGCATCCAGCTTCTTGATCAGGAACGGTATGCCATGTTCAGCACCGGCTCGGCGCAGCCGAACGAGCAGGCGAGGCTGCTGATCGCGAAGATCACCCCGACGCTGCTGCGCCTGCCGGGACAGGTCTCGGTGCAGGGCCACACCGACGCCGCGCCCTATCCCGGTACCGACCGCACCAACTGGGAGCTGTCGGCCGAGCGCGCCAACGCGGCGCGGCGGATGCTGACGGACTCAGGGCTGCCCGAGCAGCGCATCCGCGACGTGAGCGGCCGCGCCGACCGCGACCTGCTGCTGCCCGCCCAGCCGCTGGCGGCGGCGAACCGGCGCATCGCCATCACCGTGCTGCGCCAGACGCCGCTGGCGCGGCCCGCGCCCCAGGGATAGAGCGCGCGCGATGCTGGTGCTGGGCGGCTTCGGCTTCATGCTGGTCTGCGTCTTCGGCGTGTTCGTCGTCGAGGGCGGCAACATCGGCGCCCTGCTCGAGGCTCTGCCGTTCGAAATGGCGACCATCGGCGGGGCCGCGGTCGGCAGCTTCCTGATGGCCAACAGCATGCACGACGTGAAGCACACGCTGGGCGGGCTGGGAAAGGTGATGAAGGGCGCCGCCTACAAGAAAACCGACTATGTCGACCTGCTGAGCCTGCTCTTTACGCTGGTCAAGCTGGCCAGCACCAAGGGCGCGATGGCGGTGGAGCCGCATATCGAGAACCCGGACGAAAGCAGCCTGTTTGGCCGCTTTCCCAAGGTGAAGGGAAACGACTTCGCCCGCTCGATAATCTGCGACTACCTGCGCATGGTGGGGATGAACGCGGACGACCCCAACCAGATCGAGGACGTGATCGGCCGCGAGCTGCGCAAGACCCTGCACGAGGAGCTGCACGCCGCGCACGCCTTGCAGGCGATGGCGGACGCGCTGCCGGCGCTTGGGATCGTCGCCGCCGTGCTCGGGGTCATCAAGACGATGGCGCGTATCGACCAGCCGCCGGCGGTGCTTGGCGCCATGATCGCCGGCGCGCTGACCGGCACCTTCCTCGGCGTGCTGCTCGCCTATGGGCTTGCCGCGCCGTGCGCCGCGCGCCTGAAGGCGGTGGTGGAGGAGGACGCCAAGTTCTTCGAGGTGATCCGGGCGGTGCTGGTCGCGCACCTGCACGGCAACGCCCCGCAGGTCAGCGTGGAGACTGGCCGCAAGATGGTCCCGAACCCGCACATGCCGAGCTTCAAGGAGCTGGAGGAAGCGGTGCAGGCGGTGGGAAGCGCGTGAGGCGCACTGTCTCCCGGCGGAAGGCGCATTAAGGGGACGGCACCGGATTGTGCGCGACCATCGGCACGTGCCGCAGCTTGTCCGGGTTCATCACCATGTAGATGCCGGTGATCGCGTCCTCGCGCACCTCGAAAGCGATCGTCTGCACCGACCCGTCCGCCCCGCGCACCACGAAGCCGGGCAGGAGGTTGATCCGCGCCGGCTCCACGCCAACGATTCACTGCACGCCGGGCTTGCGCGCGAGTCCCACGAAGAAGCGGGCTACCCGTTCGCGCCCGTGGACCACGTTGCGGGCGGCGACGCGCCGGCCGCCGCCGTCCGAATGCATGGCGACGTCCTCGGCCAGCAGGCGGGCGAGGGCGGTGGCGTCGCCGCTGCGCGCCGCCTCCATGAACCCGGCGGCCAGGCGCGCGGCGGCGTCGGGATCGGCCGGAGCGCGCGGCCGGCTGGCGCGGACATGCGCGCGGGCGCGCGCCGCGAGCTGCCGGCAGGCGGCTTCGCGACGGCCCAGGGCGGCGGCGATGTCGGCGAACCCGAGGTCGAAGACGTCATGCAGCAGGAAGGCGGCCCGCTCCAGCGCCAGCATCAGCGCGATCGACAGGTCGGCGGCGATCTCCCCGGCGTCGTCCGGTGTCCAGGCGGAGGCGTCCAGTACCGGCTCGGGCAGCCACGGACCTATATAGGTCTCGCGCCGCTGCCGGGCCGCCTTCAGCCGGTCCAGGCAGAGCCGGGCCACGACCCGCGCCAGGAAGGCTCCCGGATCGGCCACGCCCTCCCGGTCCGCCGCGTGCCAACGCAGATAGGCGTCCTGTACCACGTCCTCGGCGTCCGACACCGAGCCGAGCATCCGGTACGCGAGGCCGCGCAGCCGGCGGCGGTGCGGCTCGAAGTCCCGCTCCGGCGTTGACCGCGCGTCCCTGTTCATGCCGCGCGCCGTGGCGCCACCGCCTCGCCCGCCACCCGCACCCGAGCGCAGGCCGCGCCGTGCCCGAGCGCGTATTTCAGCGTGGGAAACAGCCGCCCAGCCGTGACCGCGTAGCCGAGCGAGACCAAGGCCCGCTTGCCCCAGCGGCGCAGCACCTCCTGCCGCGCGCCCTCTGCCCCCGAATCGCGCCGCAGCACGGCATCGGCGAAGCGCAAGCCGAGCGCGGCGGCGTCGGGCATGCGGGCCGCGTCGCGCGCGAGGATGGCGCGCAGCACCTCCGGGCGGCACCCGGCCCGCTCGGCCATCGTGACGGCGAGCTGGGTGCAGGGGCCGCAATCCTCGGCCGACATGGCCGCGATCTTGGCCGCGTAGTACGCTTCGGCGGGCACGTCGCGCCGGTACCGGGCCAAGCCCGTGAGCCTGCCAAGCCGCATCAACGCGCCGGGGTCGGCGTCCATGATCTCGCGCAGGTAGCCCGCGTCGTACTCGTAGGCGCGTTCGAACGCGGCGATGCGCCGCCGCATGAGCCATTTCAGCATGGTGTCACCCTGGCGTGGTGGAGAAGCGGATGCGCGGCCGGGGCCAAGCCGCCCAGGGCGCGAGGACGGCGAGGCCGGTCAGGAGCGGCAGGTCGAGGGCGAGACGCGCGGCGCGCTCGCGGCCGGCGAGGCCGTCCCAGACATGCATGAGGGCATGGAGCGCGAGGAAGCCCGCCCCCATCAGGGCGGCGGGCCGGGCGCGCGCGTCGCGGGCGAACCAGACCAGGCCCGCGCCGGCCACCAGGAAGGCGCAGCCCACGTCGCGAACGAAATGAGGGTTGAACGGCCCCGTCTCGCTCACGCCTGGCACGCGGGCGAAAAAGGCCGCGGGCGCCAGCAACATGACCGCGCCGGTCAGGAGCTGGGAGAGGCCGAGCAGGAGGGAGAGCAGGGAGCGCATGGCAACCTCGTCAGACACCCGACAGACGATCCGGCGTCCCCGAATGTGACAGCGCCCAACCGATTATTTTTGCAACGGCGCTCCCGCGGAGCCGACAACGCGCCGGATCGCTTCGACCGCCACCTCAATTCCCGCCCAGTCCACGTCCAGGTGCGTGCAGGCGCGCGCGCGGGTGTGGCCCATGGTCGAGATCATCACGCCGGCCTCGCGGACCCGCGCCTCCAGCGTCTCCGCCGTCAGCCCGGTCCCGCGCACGTCGAAGAACACCAGGTTGGTCTCCGGTTCTTCCACCGCGATGCCGGGGATCTGCGCGAGCCCGCGCGCGAGGGCGCGGGCGTCGGCGTGGTCCTCGGAGAGGCGGTCGATGTTGTGGTCGAGCGCGTAGAGGCAGGCGGCGGCGCAGATGCCGCCCTGGCGCAGCGCGCCCCCCAGGCGCTGCTTCCACCGCCAGGCGGCGTCGATGAACGCCGCCGATCCGCAGAGGACGGCGCCGAGCGGGGCGCCCAGGCCCTTGGTGAAGTCGAGCCACACCGAATCGCAGCCCGCCGCCATCTCGTGCGCGGGCACGCCCGAGGCGATGACGGCGTTCATCAGCCGCGCGCCGTCCATGTGCGTCGCCATACCCTCTTCATGGGCGAGGTCGAGGACGGCGTTCAACTGGTCGATTGGCCAAACCGAGCCGCCGCCCCAGTTGGCGGTCTGCTCCACCTCCACCAGCGTCTGCGGCGGCGCGTTCCGCCGGCGCTCGCGGATCGCGCCGCGCAGCGCCTCGGCGTCGAACTGGCCGCGCGCGCCGCTCAAGCCAAGGACCGAGATCCGGGCGAGCGCGCCCGGCCCGCCGGCCTCGGCCATGATGATGTGCGCGCTCTCATGCGCGATGACCTCGTCGCCCGGCCGGCAATGGGTCAGGAGGGCGATCTGGTTGCACATCGTCCCGGTGGGCAGGAACATCGCCGCCTCCTTTCCGAGCAGCGCCGCCATGCGGTCGCACAGCGCCTGGATGGTCGGATCGTCGCCGTGCTGCTCGTCGCCGGTCTCGGCCTCCATCATCGCCTGCTTCATCGCGGGCGAGGGGCGGGTCTGGGTGTCGGAGTAGAGGTTGACGCGGACCGGGGGCAGCGCGGGGTCGGGGCGGGCGGGAGCGTTCGGCATCGGGGCAGGTAAGCAGGGCGGGCGCTTTCTGTCAGCCCCGGCGCAGCCGAGCCCCGCCGACCCGACATATCGCCTCTGCCGCGCCGGCTTCGCTTTTGCTTTACTGCGAACCCTGGCTATTTTTCCGCCGCCTGCGCCAGTCCGGAGAGGGATGCAAGAGTGCTCTGCAAGATGAAGCCGAGGCTGCTTGGTGTGGCCGTGCTGATCGTCGGCACGATGTTTCTCCGTCCGGCGTCGGCCGGCGCGCAGAACGTGCAAATACAGGACAGTTCGTCAGCGCTGATCCGAAAGCTGCTGCCGACCGTCGTCAATGTCACCGCGTTCGTCGCGGTGAAGCAGCCGCCCGGCGCGAGCGCGAACGCCCCACGCGATGCCGACGTCGCCACGTTTGCCGAAACGAAGCAGCTTGGCTCCGGCTTCATCATCAGCCCGACGGGCTTGATAGTTACCAACTACCATGTCGTCCAGGGCGCCTATAAGATCATTGTCACCTTGTCGGACGGGTCGCCGCTGGTCGCCAAGCTGAGCCAGGCCTCTCCGTTGATCGACATCGCGCTGCTCAGGATCGAGGCTGACCGGCCGTTGGCCGTGGCGCATTGGGGTGCCAGCAGCGCGCTCCAAGTGGGCGATCCGGTATTGGCAATCGGCAACCCGCTCGGGGTCGGCATGACGGTCACGCGCGGCATCGTCAGCGCGCTCAACCGCAATCTCACGGAAAGCCCGTATGACGATTTCATACAGACCGACGCCCCAATCAATCACGGCAACTCGGGCGGCCCGCTGTTCGACATGAATGGGACCGTCGTCGGCGTCAACAGCGCCATCATTTCGCCGACCACCGGCTCCGCCGGACTCGGCTTTGCGATCTCGTCGCAGGTCGCCGAGGTCGTGGTGAAGCGTTTGGAGGAATACGGCTGGGTCCGGCCGGGCTATCTTGGCGTCACGGTCCAGGAGCTGACGCCGGAGATGGCCGATGCGACCTGGATCAAGCCGCCCCATGGACCTCCCCAGGGGGGGTCACGAGGATCGATCGTCGCCTCTGTGGCCCCGGGCAGTCCTGCGGCCGCCGTGGGCGTGCGAGTGGGCGACATCATCCTGGCGCTTGAGGGGCGGGCGCCCAGCGACAACCGGGCCCTGCTCCGCGACATTGCGGTGACGACCCCCGGAGCGAAGGCGACACTCACCGTCGAGCGCGACGGCAAGCGTCTCGACCTCACAGCGACGATCGCGGAATGGCCGCGGCAGCTATACAATCTCTCCGAGGCTGTCACGCCTGTGGAGAACCCCATCCACATTCCTGCCGATCTCGGAATCAAAGTGGCGCCACTCTCGAAGGCGTTGGATGTCAAATACGGACTAGCGGATGGCTCGGGTGCCGTTGTCTCCGCCGTGGCCCCAGGCACGGATGCGTCCGCCCGCGGCATCGCCACGGGTGACGTGATCCTGCGCGTGCAGGACCGCGCAGTGGCCTCGGAAGCCGAAATCCTGGCCGCGCTCGACGAAGCCCGCAAACAGGGGCACGACTATGCGATGTTCCTGGTGCTGCCGAAAGGTCCTCTCCGCCCCGGACCTGATTCCGGACCCAAATGGATTGCATTGCAGATCCGGGAGTGATCGGGCCGGAGGAGCATTGTTGGTCTGGCAAGCGGACGCGGCGATGAGGGTGTTGGCGGGATGTTCGGACCGGCGCTACCAGCTCCAAAGCCGACGTTCAACAACGAGGCGAGCACTCGTCTCAAGCATTGAACGTGACCAACGATGAAGGCATAGTAATCACAGATTTACCGCCGAAGAATTTGGCATGGAGGGCCAAGTTGGGACATACGGACTTTTTGCTGGGGCGACCGGGTGTGCCGCCTCCAAGCCTCGACGAGGTGATCGATGCCTTGCAGGATACATCGGCGCTTTTCGTGAGGGGATATACAACTGGGAACATAGCTCAGGCGAACCGTGCGACGGTTTCGGCCATGCGGTACTTTGATCATATAGTCAGTGAAATCATGCGGCATCGTGACCGGCGTAAGGCAGACCATTCTTATCCTAGATCAAGGTTCGACACTGAAATGAATGTTGAGATTGGATTGATGATATCTCCGGTCTCAAGGCTAGGGTCTGTCATCCCTTGAATACCTTCATTCTTCCGGCCACCGTCCTGTCATTTTGGAACGGAAGTGAACAATGCAGGTGCTGAGCGACGCGCAATGGAACGTGCTGCGGCCGCTGATCGACGCGGTTCGCCCGCACGGGAAGACGTCACACCACGATCTGCGGCGGACGATCGAGGCCATCCTCTGGCGGCACCAGAACGGCGCCAAGTGGCGCGGCATCCCCGCCGAGCTGGGACCATGGTGGGGTGCGGCGCAGACCTTCATCCGATGGGCAAGGACGGGCGTCTGGGAACGGCTGCTGGAACGGGTGCAGCAGTCCGGGATCAGCCTCGGCATGGTGTTTCTGGACGGCACGAACATCCGGGCGCACCAGAAGGCGGCGGGTGCGGCCAAAAAGAATGCGATGCGGCCCAGGGCGAGAGCCGGGAGGCGCTGGGGCGGTCTCGCGGCGGCTATGGCACCAAGGCGTGTGTGATCGCCGATGGGACTGGACGGGCGATTGCCTTCGCCCTCGCCCCGGGCCAGGCGCACGAACTGCCACTGGCTCCCGGTCTGCTCGGCTGCCTGTCCGACGTCCCAGGTTGGGTGGTCGGCGATCGCGGTCTCGCCTCGCAGGCGTTCCGCGCCCTGGTCTGGGACAGCGGCGCGCGCCCCGCGATCCCCTCCAAGCGCAACGAGGAGCCGGTCGCCTGCCCGTCCTGGATTTACCAGAACCGCAACCTCGTCGAGCGTCTGTGGGGACGGCTGAAGGAGTGGCGCGCTGTCGCAACCCGCTACGAAAAGACCGCTCGCTCCTTCATGGGCGTGCTCTGCATGGCAGCAACAATGGACTGGATCAAAGTCCCCAAGAGCTAACGGACCCTAGAGCACCAAGCTGTTACAAACGCAGGAGCTGGAAATGGCAGGCTGCCTGCTACTCGCGGTGTTCCGACACCCATTACTACCGAAAAGACACTCAATAAGGTTAAACATAGAAACCCAGAATACGGCAATTTTCGAATCGATGCAGGTAGACATATTTTCGTAAGTAATTACCCACCCCCCTTGCGGCGGGGCGGCATTGCTGATGCAGTTTGGGCATGCAGCGGGACGAGCTGGAGCGCCTGAGCAAGGCCGAGCTGATCGAGTTGGGGCTGCGGCTGCAGCGGCCGGAGAAGACCTCGCGCACCTCGTCCAAGCCGCCGTCCACAGACCGCAAAGCGCGTCGCGAGCAAGCCCGCCCCGGAGGTGCCAAGCCCGGACATGAAGGCCATAGTCGGGCGCTCAGCAGGGAGGTGGACCGCGTCGTCGATCACGCCCCGCAGCAATGCCCGTGCTGCCGCAGGGCGCTGTCGCCCGACCTGCCCAGCGAAGCGGTGAGCGTGCACGAGCGGATTGAGCTGCCGGAGATCAAGCCAATCGTCGAGCACCACCGACGCTTGGCGGTGCAGTGTCCCGGCTGTGGGGCGCGGGTCGTGGCAGCGCCGCCGCCCGCCGCGACAGGCACGCCGTTCGGCCCGCGCCTGCACACGCTGGCGACCTACCTCAAGACCTTTCAGAGCCTGTCCTACGAGCGGCTGCAGGCGACACTGGCCGACCTGTTCGGCCTGTCCATCAGCCAGGGCGGGCTGATGAACCTGCTGCGTCGCGCCCAGACTTGCTTCCAGGCCGGGCGAGGCTTGCCGAAGGTTCCATTCGGCGCAGCCGGATGGAATGGCAAGACGAGGGGCGAGCACGCCGTCGCAGCCCTGCGGCAGGCCAAGGTGGTAGCCTCGGACGAGACAGGCGTCCGGATTGAGGGCAGCAACGCCTATCACTGGGTGTTCCGCTGCAAGGAGGCCGTGGTGCACCACGCCGCCCCGACCCGCGCCGCCGCGGTCGTGCACGCGATGATGGCTGGCCACCAGCCCGAAGTCTGGCTGTCGGACCGCAACTCGGCCCAGCAGGGCCATGGCCAAGTCCAGCAGACCTGCCTCGCGCACCTGGCTCGCGACGTCGCCTACGTGTTGGAAGTGAGCGACGACCCCGTGCCGTTTCGGCTCACGCTCTGGCTCGCCTCGGCCTTCGAGTTGGCGGACAGCATCTCACAACTGGCTGCCTCCACCCTGGTCGCCAAGCGCCGCGCGCTGGCGGGCAGGCTGGTCGCGATCCTGGCAGCACCCACCACCTGCGACTTGGCCCGTGAACTTCAGAACAAGGTGCGCCGAGCGCGCGATCAGCTCCTAACCTTCGCCGACTGGCCCGGCCAGGTCGAGGCCACCAACAACGCCTGTGAGCGCGACCTCCGGCCCTCGGTGATCCAGCGCAAGGTGACCAACGGCTATCGTGCCATGTGGGCCGCCGAGGGTGAGGCCGACATACGCAGCGTCGTCGATACCGCTCGCCTCAAACCGGGCACCAGCGTCTTCAACACCATCCTGCAGACCGTCACGGCCTGATCGCTACGCCCGAAACAGGGGTGGGTAATTACTTTCGTAATTTGTCCAGATAAGCTGCCAGTAGGGAGTGGCCCAGACAGCATAGTGGAATTTGATGTAGAGAAATTCTGCGATCAGTGCAGATGCATTGCTGCTGCCTTGTGACAGGACGGGCAGTCGGGGAGCGGCGGAAGTCCGCTCCCCACCAAGGACGGATTATCTGCGCCGGGTATTATCTATCCGAATTTTCGCCACCAGCCTGGTCTGTATCACTGCTCCTGCCGTTGCGCTTGCCCCACCAGCTCGCGCGCCTACTGACACGCCAAACACTCCTCATAATCCACCTTCGCTGGCGGCAAGCTCAGCGGCAGCATCGCCTCCTCCACCGGCGCCACCTCGGTCGATGCCTCCAACCGCACCGCCTTCTCGCTCACAGCATCAGCCCGCTGGATCGAGAGGCTCCGGCAATAGTAAAGGCTCTTCACCCCCTTCTTCCACGCCAGCATGTGGATCTGGTGCAGATCGCGTTTATGCACATTGGCCGGCAGGAACAGATTGACCGACTGGCTCTGGCAGATGAACGGCGCGCGGTCGGCGGCGTGCTCGACGACCCAGCGCTGGTCCAGCTCGAAGGCGGTCTTGAACACCGCCTTCTCGTGCTCCTCCAGGAAGTCGAGATCCACCACGCTGCCCTTGTTCAGCGTGATCCGCGACCAGACCTCCTCGTTGTCCACGCCCTTTCGCGCCAGCAACTGCTGGAGGTGTCGGTTACGCACGGTGAAGCTGCCCGACAGCGTCTTTTGCAGGAACACGTTGGCGGCGATCGGCTCGATCCCCGGACTGGCGTTGCCGGCGATGATCGAGATGGAGGCGGTCGGCGCGATCGACAGCTTGTTCGAGAACCGCTCCATGATGCCGTACTCGGCGGCGTCGGGGCAGGCGCCGCGCTCCTCGGCGAGCACGCGGGAGGCTGCGTCGGCCTGCTCGCGGATGTGGCGGAACATGCGCCTGTTCCAGACCTTGGCGACGACGCTCTCGAACGGAACCATCTGCGATTGCAGGAAGGAGTGGAACCCCATCGCGCCCAGGCCGACGCTCCGTTCGCGCATCGCCGCGTAGCGCGCCCGCTCCATCCCCGGCGGGGCGCGGTCGATGAAGTCCTGCAACACGTTGTCGAGGAAGCGCATCATGTCCTCGATGAAGGTCGGGTGCTTCTCCCAATCGAACCAGGTCTCGAGGTTGAGCGAGCCCAAGCAGCAGACGGCGGTGCGCTCCTGGCCGTGGTGGTCGGTCCCCGTGGGCAAGGTGATCTCGCTGCACAGGTTCGAGGTCTTCACCGTCAGCCCTGCCAGCTTGTGGTGCTCGGGGCGCGCGCGGTTCACGTGGTCGGAAAAGACGAGGTACGGCTCGCCTGTCTCGATCCGCGCCATGAGGATGCGAATCCAAAGCCCGCGGGCGGAGATCTTGCGCACCACCGACCCGTCCTTGGGCGAGGTCAGCGGCCAGTCCTCGTCAGCCTCCACCGCGCGCATGAAGGCGTCCGGGACCAGGATGCCATGGTGCAGGTTCAGCGCCTTGCGGTTCGGGTCGCCCCCGGTGGGGCGGCGGATCTCGATGAACTCCTCGATCTCGGGATGCGTGACCGGCAGGTAGACCGCGGCCGAGCCGCGCCGGAGCGAGCCCTGCGAGATGGCGAGCGTCAGGCTGTCCATCACCCGGATGAAGGGGATCACGCCCGATGTCTTGCCGACCGCGCCGACGCGCTCGCCGATCGAGCGCAGATTGCCCCAGTAGCTGCCGATGCCGCCGCCCTTGGAGGCGAGCCAGACGTTCTCGTTCCACAGGCCGACGATGCCCTCCAGGCTGTCGGAGGCCTCGTTGAGGAAGCAGGAGATCGGCAGCCCGCGATCGGTGCCGCCGTTGGACAGCACCGGGGTCGCCGGCATGAACCACAGCCGGCTGATGTAGTCGTAGATCCGCTGGGCGTGTCCGGGATCGTCTCCGTAGCGCGAGGCGACACGGGCGAACAGATCCTGGAACTCCTCGCCCGGCATCAGATAGCGGTCGGACAGCGTGGCGCGCCCGAAATCGGTCAGCAGGGCGTCACGCGAGCGGTCCACCCGGACCTGACAATGTCCACGCACCTGCACTGCATCGAGCACGTCGGTCCTCCTGGATTCGCCTGCGCGGTCCCATCTGGGTCGCGAAACGGTCAGCGGTCAAACTATATATAGGGTGTCCATCGTCCAGAGAACTCTAAATACGCCATTGCTGTTGCGTCGGGGCCACAACTCGGCACCGGGATTTTATCGAGATAGCGATCCCGTGCCCAAGCGGGAACGGGCCTGGAGGGTCGCAAGTTCACGTTATGTTCCAACATGGCCCGTGAATCGTCAATGCGTGGCTTGACAGCGGGCTGGACGGGCGGTGTCGTACGGTGATCCCTGGCCAAGGAGACAGCGATGCCGCTCGATGCGGGCAATGGCGGGCGCGGCGAGTCGGCGCGCAACGTGCTGGGCGGCAGGCTGGAGACCTGCTCGCTGCAACCGAGGACCGGGTTCTACCGGACGGGATGCTGCCACACCGGCCCGGATGACTTCGGCTGCCACACGGTGTGCGTCGAGGTGACGGCGGCGTTCCTGGCGTTCAGCAAGGCGCGCGGCAACGACCTGTCCACGCCTCGGCCCGAGTTCGACTTCCCCGGCCTCAAACCCGGCGATCGGTGGTGCCTGTGCGCCGCCCGCTGGGTCGAGGCGCTGGAGGCGGGCAAGGCGCCGGGCGTGGTGCTGCGCGCGACGGAGGTGAGCGCGCTGGCTTATTGCGCGCTGGAGGATCTACGGGAGCACGGGACCGACAAGGGGTGAGGGGGTTCCGAGTGATCGGAACTGACGGCCGTTGGCGCTACTCCGCCTCTCCGGCTGCGCCTGGGTCCGCGTCCACATCGTCGCCGGTCGCGCTCTCGGCCGCATGGCGCGTGCGAGCGTCCTCCAGGTCAAGCTCGCGCTCGATGCGCCGGCGCGCCTCGTCGGTGATGGCGTCGCGTGCATAGAGCTGGGCCAGCGCGCGGCGTTCGGCCTCGATGAGCTGAAGCTGTAACGCCGCCACGTCGGGGACCGGGCTGCCGGGCACGGCGTCATCGGCCGTATCGACGAACTCCGCCCGGCGCTCCTGGTGGAGCTGGCGCAGTATCTGGGCCGCCGCGGGCAGGCATCCCTCGCGCTCGAGCGCGTCGAGACGGGCGAGCACCGCATCGATGCCCACGATCCGCGCCTCCACCTCGCGACGCTTGGCCTCCGCCGCCTCCGCGCGCCCGGCATCGGCGAGCCCCAGCCGCACGATCACCCACGGCAACGCCGTGCCCTGGCCGACCAGCGTCACCAGGATCACGCAGAACATGGCGAACAGGACAAGGTCGCGGTCGGGAAACGGCGCCGCGCCAGCCGCGAGTGGTATGGAGAGCGCCGCGGCCACCGAGACCCCGCCCCGAATGCCCGTAAAGCCAACCATGAACGCTTGCTGCCACGGCGGCGACGGATCGCGGGCGCGCAACCTGGCCGAGGCCCAGCGCGGCAGATAGGTGGCGGGGAACACCCAGACGAAGCGCACCAGGACCACCACGACGCAGGTGACGAGCCCCGCCAGCAGCAGCCGCCGCCAGTCACCGTCCGAGACTCCGGCCGCGACTACGTGCGCCTGCAGCCCGGTCAGCAGGAACACCACGCCTTCGGTCAGGTAGACGACCAGGCTCCAGACGAAATAGCCTTGCAGCCGCGTGGCTGGCGTGATGAAGCGCGGGCCGTTCCAGCTGACGTACAGCCCCGCCGCGACGGTCGCGAGCACCCCGGAGCCGTGCAGCAGGTGCGGCGGCCAGAACGCCAGGTACGGGGTGAGCAGCGCCAGCACGATCTCCACCTGCGGATCGCGGACCAGGCAGCGCAGCCGCAGCAGCGCCCAGCCCACGCATAGGCCCCAGGCCATTTCGCCGACCACGATCGCGGCGAAGCTGACCGCTGCACCCGCGAGGGAGACCCCGCCCGTGACCACGGCCCCGACGGCGAAGCTGAACAGGATGAGCGCGGTGGCGTCGTTGACCAGGCCCTCGCCCTCCAGCACGGTCAGCAGGCGTGAAGGCACCGCGAGGCGGCGCGCGATCGCCATGGGCGCCACGGAGTCGGGCGGCGACACGACAGCCCCGAGCACGAACCCGACCGCCCAGGGCAGGCCAAACAGGAAGTGAACGACGCTCGCGACCGAAGCGGCGGTGAACAGCACGCAGCCGACCGCGAGTAGCAGGATCGGGCGCAGATTGAACCGGAAGCCGCGCCAGCTCATCCCGACGCCCGACGAATAGAGCAAGGGCGGCAGGAAAAGCAGCAGGACCAGTTCGGGGTCGAGCGTGACGCGTGGCAGCCCCCGCACGAACGCCAGGGCCACGCCCAGCACGACGAGCAGGATCGAGTGCGGGACCCACAGGCGCCGCGCCGCGACGGCGGCGAGTGCCGTGATCGCAACGAGCGCGAGGCCGAGGATAAGTTGCGAGGCCATGTGCGACTCTAGCGGTTTCAGGCTTGACCGTGTTGCCGCGCCGTTTCGCCCCTCCCCTAGCCCCTCCCGCAAGGGGAGGGGGACGTGCGGGCAGCTTCCCCTCCCCTTGCGGGAGGGGGCCGGAGGGAGGGGTTTACCTACCGCGCCAAGAGCTGCTCCGCCAGCGTCGCCCAGTACGACGCGCCAACCGGCAGGATCTCGTCGTTGAAGTCATAGCGCGGGTGGTGCAGCATCGGGTCGCCCTTGCCCCGGCCGCCGCCCAGCATGATGTAGCTGCCCTGCTTGGCTTGCAGCATGAAGGCGAAGTCCTCGCCGCCCATCGTCGGATTGCGCATCGGCTCGACGCGCTGCTCGCCAGCGACGGCGCGGGCCGCGTCCAGCGTCAGGCGGGTCGCCTCGGGGTCGTTGACCGTCGCGGGATAGGCGCGGTCGAAGGCCACGTCGGCCTCGGCGCCGAAGCTTGCCGCGATGCCGCTCGCCAGCCGGCGCATGCCCGCCTCCAGCGTGTCGCCGATCTCGGGCTTGAACCACCGCGCGGTGCCCTTCATCCGCACCGTCTCGGGAATCACGTTGAACGTGTGCCCGCCATTGATATGGCCGATGGTGACGACGCCGGCCTCCGCCGGATCGATGCTGCGTGCAACGATGGTCTGGAACGCGGTCACCATCTGCGCGGCGACGACGATCGGATCGATGCCCTGGTCGGGATGCGCGCCGTGCGAGCCTTTGCCGGTGACAGTGATCTCGATGTTCGCCACCGCCGCCATGATCGGGCCCTCGCGCCAGCGGAAGGTTCCGGCCGGAACCGAAGGCCAGTTGTGCATCCCGTACACCTGCTGCATCGGGCAGCGCTCGAACAGTCCCTCCCTGACCATGATCTCGCCGCCGCCCAGGTTCTCCTCGGCCGGCTGGAAGATCACGTACACGGTGCCGTCGAAGTTGCGGGTCTCGGCGAGGTACTTCGCCGCGCCCAGCAACATCGTCGTGTGCCCGTCATGGCCGCAGGCGTGCATCACTCCCGGCGTGCGAGAGGCATAGTCCAGTCCTGTCGCTTCCTCGATCGGCAGCGCGTCCATGTCGGCGCGCAGCCCGATCGCGCGCCCGCTGTCGCCGGCTCGCCCGCGGATCACGCCGACGACGCCGGTGCGAGCGATGCCGGTGATCACCTCGTCCACGCCGAACGCGCGCAGCTTCGCCTGCACGACGCCGCTCGTGCGGACCTCCTGGAGCGACAGCTCGGGATGGGCGTGCAGGTCGCGCCGCCAGGCGGTCATTTCCTTTTGGAAATCGGCGATGCGGTTAATGATCGGCATGGTTCAGGCTCCCGCGTGACCATTCACGTTGTGCGGCGGGGCGAAGGTGCGCGCAAGACCTTCCGCGAGCGGCACGGGCGCGATGCCGAGGTGCGCGCGCATCGGGGCTGTATCGAACGCCTTGTCCTCCAGCAGTCGCCGCACTTCGGTCCTGCGGATGGACGGCAGGCCGGGGACCAGGCGCGAGAGCGGGGCGAGGGCGATCAGCGCCCGGCCGGGGGCCGGGACGATCCGTGGCGACGGAAGCCCCGCCGCCCGGGCCACGGCCCGCACGAATTCGGCGTAGGGCAGGGGGGCGGGGCCCGCGATGACCAGCGCGCGGGGTGCGTCCCAGTCCCGATCGATCGCCGCGACGATCGCACGGGTCACGTCGTCCTGGTGGATCGGCTGGACCAGCGCGCGCCCGCCGCCCGGCAGTGGCACGATGGGCAGGCGGCGCAGCAGCGCGGCCAGGCGACGCACATTATCCTCCCCTCGGGCGCCGTAGATCATGGTCGGGTGCAGCAGCACGCCCGGCCGTCCGGCGGCGTGGAAAGCGGCCTCGCCCGCCATCACGCCGGCGGCGTGCGCGTCGGGCCAGCGGGTGAACCGGCGCGTGCTGCCGAGCAGCACGAACCGGGCCGCCACCGGGGCCGCTTGGATGATGCTGCCCGCGTGACGGGCATGGGCGCAGGAGACCACCAGGGTCGCGTCGGCGAGCGCCGCGCGGAGGGCGGCGGCATCGTTCAAGTCGGCGCGGCGCGGAACCAGCCCGATCCCCGTTTCCGCCCAGTGTCCGCCATCGCGAACCACCGGCGCCACCGCACGTCCCATTCCGAGCAGCGCGCGGCACAACGCCGCGCCCGACCGGCCCGATGCGCCGATGACGTGGACCTGGTCCGGCATCCCGCCCTTCTACGGTTGATTTGGCGCGCGGCAAGTCTCTTTGGTAGTGCCCTAATTTGACGTCCGCGCAACGAGTTTCTCCAGCGACCACAGCCGAGACGTGACGCCAGCCGCCATTGCCGGGGTGCATTGAACGCTCCGGTGCAGCCTGACAAAATTGTAGTGCGCGAAGTGCAGCGCGACCGCCGCGCGGTGGTTCTCGACCTTCTTCGAGAAAGCGTTCGTCAGCCGCGTGAAGCGCCGGATGCTCATGCGCATGGTCAGGTTCTGCCTTTCAACCAAGCTGGTCGAGATATGGTCCTGGTTCGGCTTGCCCGCGACCACAACCTTCTCCTGTCGCACGACATGGGGCGGGCTGTAGCGGCCGGGTCCGATCGGCTCCGCTTCGTAAAATTTAACCGCCTGCCCGTAGTCCACATCGGCGCCGAAGGCTTCCTCGGTCGCTTCCACGTAGGCTGCCAGCGCGTCAGACGAGAGCTGGACGCGGTTGGCCAGCCGATCCGAGAGGTCGGTTAGGAAGGCCGTAGCGGTCTGGAGGTCGCGCTTGCCCACGCGCCATGTCGGGATGAGCTTTGTATCGGGGTCCAAGGCCACGAACGTCCACTGGTCGCCCACGCGGCTCCGGTCATCCGCCTCTGTGACCTGGCGCTGCTTCTTTTGGACGTAAGCCCAGATTTCATCCACCGGGATGCGGCGGCACCGAAGGTCGCGCATGTGCTCGTTCATCAGGCGGGCGCAGCCCTCCCCGACCTCGACCAAAAGCCGCATCACGGTGTCGCGATGCGTGTCCGTCATGCGCTCCGTGGAGCGGATCGAGTTGCCCTCCACGAGGCAGTTGATGACCTGGGCTCGGCGGGCGAGGGACAGACGGTTCATGCAGGCCCCTCCTGCTCCTTAATGTAATGCTATTGTCGGGACAAACAAGATATTCTCGTTGATTGTCCCGACAATGTGCCTACATACCAGGACGGAATGGAGACATGCTGGATGAAGACTGAGCTACTGGAGGTCCGGCTAAGACCGGACGAGAAAGACACCTTTAGGAAAGCCGCGGATTTGTCTGGCATCGCTTTGTCGGCGTGGGTGCGCGATCGCCTGAGGCGAGCAGCTCGCTCGGAGCTAGTGGAGGCTGGACAGCAGGTACCATTTGTCCAAACGCTTCGGAATGAGCGCCAATGATTTCTCCGCATCTCAATATCGAGTTCGAGGCAATGGGCATTGCTAGCATCCTTCAGCGCTTCGACCTGACAGTCCCGCCCAACCAACGCGCCTATAAGTGGATGGAATTGCACGTCAGGCGCCTCTTCGAGGATTTAACTGCCGCTAAGAACAAGCCGGGCGAGCCATACTTTCTCGGCACCATCGTTCTTACGAAGGGGCGGCATGGGAAACTGGAGGTGGCAGACGGCCAGCAACGTCTCGCAACTACCTCTGTCCTCATTGGGGCCATTCGCGATTTCCTTTGGCAAGCCGACGGCAACGAACGGCAGAGTGCCCGGGCTATCGCTGGCGATTACCTCGTCCGTTGGGATATCCGTGAGTACCGAGAGCCGCCCAAAACTAAGCTTGAACACGGGGGACGCGAACTTCTTTACCGAGACAATCCTCAAGAACCCGGACGCGCGAGCCTCTAGCGATACCATTCGTGGAACAGCATCAAACGACCGTCTAATCCAAGCCGCCAAGGTTGCGGAACAACATGTTGCTGCAGTTGTAAGCCCACTTGGAGCCAAGGAGAAGTACCGGGAAGTCCACGACTGGATAGATTTCTTGAGGGAGCGAGCGGTGGTGATCGCTATCATCGCACCAGATAGCACCGATGCATTCAAGATGTTTGAGACGTTAAACGACCGAGGACTCCGCGCATCCCAGACCGACATACTCAAGAATTTTCTTTTCTCAGAAGCTGGAGATCGCGTTCAAGAGGCCGAGCCACGTTGGAGCGCGATGTCAGCCGTGATCGAGGCCCACGCTGCGACGGGCAAGGAGGACGAACTTACGCTAGTGGGCTGAGGCGTAAGTTTCTGAGCACTTTGGGCGTCCTGTGGGACATTCTTCATTGAGGGGCGAAAGACACGCAAGCGGAGGCACCTGCCATGGCCACCCCTCACGCGATCCCGATTGCTTTGTCTGGAACCGACCGTGATCTGCTTCAGGGCTGGATCCGCCGACGCAAGACAGGACAGGCGCTCGCCACCCGTGCGCGCATCGTCCTGGCCTGCGCCGAACCGGGCACGACCAATGGCGGCGTTGCTGAGCGGCTCGGCATTAACCGCGCGACGGTGGCGCTGTGGCGGCGTCGCTTTGCCGAGCGCGGGCTGGACGGTCTGCTCGACGAGCCCCGGCCTGGAGCCCCGCGCAAGATCACGGACCAACAAGTTGAACGGGCGGTCACCACGACCTTGGAAGCCAGCCCAACCAACGCCACGCACTGGAGCACCCGCTCGCTGGCCAGGGCGACGGGGCTGAGCCAGACGGCAGTCTGCCGCATTTGGCACGCCTTCGCACTGAAGCCGCATCGGGCCGAGACCTTCAAGCTGTCCACCGATCCGCTGTTCGTGGAGAAGGTCCGCGACATTGTCGGGCTGTATCTTTCGCCACCCGAGCGGGCGTTGGTGCTGTGTGTGGACGAGAAGCCGCAAATCCAGGCTGTCGAGCGAACCGCGCCGGTGCTGCCGATGCGCCCCGGCCAGCCCGAACGCGGGACGCACGACTATCTTCGCCACGGCACACTCGACCTGTTCGCCGCCCTCGACGCAAAGACCGGAAGGGTCATCGGGACCTGCCATCGTCGTCACCGTGCCACCGAGTTCCGCGCCTTCCTTGACGAGATCGACCGGAGCATTCCCTCCGACCTCGAGGTGCATCTGGTGCTCGACAACCTGCGCACCCACAAAACCGCGCTGGTCCGGGACTGGCTGGCCAAGCGGCCGCGCTATCATCTGCATTTCACGCCGACCAGCGCCTCTTGGATCAATCTCGTCGAGGGGTGGTTCGCCCTGCTTACCGTGCGCCAGATCCGGCGCGGAGTATTCCCTACAGTCGAGACCCTGGAGGCGGCGATCCGCCGCTACCTTGAGGCCACCAATGCGGAACCGCACCCGTTCGTCTGGACCAAGAGCGCCGACGACATCCTCGACAGCGTGCGACGCTTCTGCCAACGCACCAACGACGTTCATGAGTGCCAGGAAACTTCCAACTCAGCCCACTAGACTTTATTCGACACTTTTGGATTGCACGTAACGGACCGACCCTAGAACGTGATCTGGCCGAAAGCATGAAGAAGGCGACTACCGGCCGGGCGCAAGCGATAGCCTTGCTAGACGGGTTACAGAGCGGTGCAACTGACTACATTGCACTCCTTGCACCGCTTAACCATCCAAGATGGGTTGGCTATTCACGTAGTATACCAAGATACGTGGACACGATCACGAACATGCTTGGAATTGAGCAGGTACGTCCACTTCTCTTGGCTCTAATGAATCGGCTTGAGGCCGGGGAACTAAAGAAGGCGCTACGGCTGCTTCTGTCATGCTCCGTTCGCTTTCTGATTGCAGGCGGGGCGGGCGGCGGCACTCTGAACGAACTGTATGGACAGCTTGCCAAGAAGGTGACGAACGGCGAGGTTCAGAGCGCGGCGACAATTCGGCAAGCAGTGCTGAAGCGTGTTCCAACCGACCAAAGATTTCAAGATGCCTTCGCGTCGCACACAGCCTCAAAAGATCACCTTGCTCGTTACTACCTTGCCTCGCTCAGCTTCAAGCGCGAGGGAGTCGCCGAACCAGAGATCGCCTATGTGGATAACCCGGATGTCAAGCTGAACCTTGAGCACGTCATGCCGAAGAACCCGTCCGCTGAATGGAATGTAAAACCCGATACGATAAGGGAGTTCCACAAGCGGCTCGGCAACATGACGCTCATGAACCCGACCTTGAATCTAAAGGCGGCCAATAATGGCTTCGAGCGTAAGAAAGTCCTTTATCGCAGCGACGGTAATCTGTTGACGCAGGAAATAGCCAGCTACAACTCCTGGGGAACGTTAGAAATCATTTCCCGTCAGGAGGAACTGGCCCGCCTTGCGCTTGAGGTCTGGAAACTGTGAGATGACGGATGTTGACATACAGCAATTAAGCAATGCAATCGAAGCGCAACATGGCGGCCGAGCACATTTTCGGAACGCCTTGCCCATATCCGAAGTCTGGGATGGAAAGTTGGTCTGGGACGGCGTAGTCCACGTCTTCGACCTAGAGGGACACCCCAAGGCCACCCGCGCCTACGCGTGGTCCTCTCCGATCGAGGGCAGCACCAAGCGCCGGTTCTTCGCTGTGTTGCATACGGGCGGCATCAAGTCGCCCGTGGACGCGGTGAAGGCAGCTATTGTGGCGGAGCACCGGAAGACGACCTGAGCGGGAAAACCATAATGCCTATAATGCGGAGTGAGGATCATTAGGCGCAGGCTAGGATTTTGCGGCAGCCTAGAGGGTAGCAGGCGCGAGAGTTCGGAAGGAAGGCTCTGATACCAACTCCGTCTGATCAGCTCGGCTGAACCGGCTTGGGCCACCAATGGAAGCTGGTGTGCGGGCGTATGGCGGCCGGGTCGAGGCGGCGGCGGCGCTCGGCGCCGGCGGCGTCGAGGTCATCGAGGGTTGCGAAGTGCCGGTTGATGACCGGCTCGTCCACCAGCGGCCAGAGTTGCTCGGCGGGCTGGAGCTCGGGTGAGTACGGCGGCAGGAACACCAGCGTGATGCCGTCGGGGACGGCCAGGCCCTTGGGGCCGTGCCAGCCGGCGTTGTCCAGCACCAGCCAGCCGGCGTTGTCCAGCACCAGTAGGATGTGGCGCGCGCGCCCAGCCCCGGTCTCGCGCGCGAAGGCGGCGAGCAGGGCCTCGAACAGCCGCTTGCTCAGGCCGGTGGACAGGAACCAGACTGCCTCGCCGCTGGTCGGCTGCACGAAGGCCGTGACGTGCAGCCACTTGTAGCGGTGGTGGCCGAGGGCGATGGGCCGCGCGCCGACTGGGGCCCACACACGGCGGCGGACCGGCTTCAGGCCGAGGCGGTGCTCGTCCTCGGCCCAGACCTCGACCGGCCGGTCGGGGTGCGCGGCCTTGGCCCGTGCGACCGCCGCCTCGAGCCCCCCCTGAACTCGGCTTGCTGCTCGGGCGTGGCTGCGCGCGGGTGCCGCGGGCGCGGTGCCTGGATCGACCACCGGACCCGCTTCAGCGCCTCCCAGCCGCCGGTGAGTGTCAACGTAGTTGCCGCCTGCCTTTCGTAACGATCTTTCCTATCCTCCGACTGGTGACGAGTGTGCCACGGTGCTCACTGCGGAGAAGGTCCGGTGCTCGCCATCCTCGCCATGCGCGCGCGCGATAGGGCGCGCTGTGCGTGGCTGCGGGTGGCTCCACGCCTCCCATCTCCTCCGTTGCGCTCCGTGGCTTGGGCGTCTGCAGGTCGGGACGGGAAAGCAGGCGCGCCGATCGAACTGGAAAGCTGGATGTGTGAGGTCGCCGTCCGGACGATGCTGTCGCGCTCCGGATTGAGGGTGACGACGCCAACCGGTGTCCAGTTGCGGGTCCGCCCACTCCAGCGCCGTGGATTGCCGGCCCGCGCGGCCTGGTAAAGCGCGTGGCGGGCACGCAGCAGGCCACGATCCTGGCCGGCATGGCGCTGCGCCGGGGTGAGGTAGCGAAGGCCGCTGTGCCGGTGCTCATGGTTGTACCAGTGCACGAAGCACCCCGCCCATCGCCGGGCGGCATCCAGATCGACCAGTCCCTTGAGCGGGGATTCCGGCCGATACTTCGCCGTACGAAACAGCGCCTCAGCGAAGGCGTTGTCATCGCTGACCCGCGGGCGTGAGTAGGATGGCTCGATGCCGAGCCAATGCAGCATGGCCAGCACGGTGGTCGCCTTCAAGGTGGCGCCGTTGTCGCCGTGCAGAACCGGGCGCATCGAGGTGGCATGCGCGCCCTCGGCGAGCGCGGTTCGCCTGGCCAGATGGGCCGCATGCGCGGCGGTGTCGGTGTCATGCACTTCGAAGCCGACGACCTTGCGGCTGTAGAGGTCGAGGATCAGGTAGAAATAGAACCAGCGTCCCTGGACTTGCGACGGCAGGAACGTCACGTCCCAGCACCAGACCTCGCCAGGGCGACTGGCGATGTGAGTGCGAGGCGGCTCCGACGCTCGCGGCGGGCGGGCGCGTCCGCGGCGGTTGATCTGCCCGTGCGCGCGCAGCACGCGGTGAAAGCTGGCCTCGCTGGCGATGTAGAGGCCCTCGTCCGCCAGCATCGGAACGATCCGCGCCGGCGGCGTCTCGGCGAAGCGCGGTTCATTGCACACCGCCACGATCCTCGCCCGCTCGGCCTCGCTCAGCGCATGCGATGGGACGGGGCGGTCGGCGTGCGGCCGGCGATCGCCCCGCGCCAGACCGGCCCCGGCCTTCCAGCGCCGCAGGGTGCGGGCATCGATGCCGGCCAGAGCACAGGCCGGGCTCAGCCGGGCGCCGTCCGCGCGGGCCTGCGCGATGTGGTCTGCCAGGGTTTGGCGGTCTTCCAGACGGGTCATGCGTCCTCGTCCTTGTGAAAGACCGCCGCCAGTTTTTGTGACAGCACAAGCAAGGCGGCCGTTTCGGCCAGCGCCTTGTCCTTGCGACGCAGTTCCCGCTCCAGCTCCTTCACCCGCCGCCGGTCCTCCCGGGCCTCCGCGGCACTGGCCGCGCGCGGCTCGCCGAGGCCGGCACGCGGGTCAAGGCGGTCAACAACAAGGACCGCAACTTCACCCGGGCGTCCCTGGCGAAGTTCATCGAACTGGCGGATGCCAGGCTCGACGACTATCTGCGAAGGCTCGACCAAAGGGACGCCGCCGAGGGCACAACCGGTGGCTCACGGGTTGAGAACCTGGCCGAGAAGATCGCCGCCGTCCGCGAGAGGCGCGCGCGGTGCCAGGCCATGCTGGCGCAGCTGGGCCGCACCGGCGAGGACCAGATCTCCCTCACCGACCCCGACAGCCGCGCGATGGCGGCGCACACGCGTGTTGCGGTGGGCTACAACGTGCAGGTCGCGGTCGATGCCAAGCACAAGCTGATCGTGGAGCAGCAGGTCGGCAACCAGGTCCTCGACATGGGTCTGCTGACCGAGACTGCTGAAGCGGCCAAGGAGGCCCTCGGTGTCGAGACAATCGAGGCGGTGGCCGAAAGGGCTACTTCAAGATCGAGGACATCGAGGCCTGCGAGAAAGCCGGCATCGTGCCCTATGTGCCGCGCCCGCAGCGAGGCCCCTCGGTCAAGGCTGGGCTGTTCCGAAAGGATGAGTTTCAATACGATCCGGCCAGTGACAGCCACATTTGCCCAGCGGGTCAGCGTCCTCATGCCTATTCATCGTCTCTTCTGCGCGGCCTGAAGAAGATCAACTATGTCAACAAGCTGGCGTGCGACGATTGCGCGATCCGCGCGCGCTGCACACGCGGCCCGTTTCGCACGGTGTCTCGCCTGGAGAGTATCCATCCGGGCAGGAGCACGGCGGTATGGCAGTGCGGTATGGCAGTCAGGCGGCCTGTGCGACGTTGCTGGGTTGCTTGCGCCAGTTCCAGGGCAGCAGCTCGTGCAGCCTGGAGGCGGGGTGATCGGCGATCCGGGCCAGGACATCGGCGAGCCAGGCGCGCGGGTCCACCCCGTTCAGCTTGGCGGTGACGATGAGCGAATACATGGCTGCGGCTCGCTCGCCGCCGCGATCACTCCCTGCGAACAGCCATGACTTTCGTCCGAGCGCAATCACTGGGTCATTCTGCCCATATCGGAGAAGAGGTAGGAGTTCACTACCACTGGCATGCGCTTTATGGGCGCCGCGTCCGCCGGTATTACGGCGAGAAGCGTGCTGGCACTGACGTGGTCGTCGTTGAAGGTAAGCCCGGCGTGGCAATTGCCGTCGCGGCGTGGATGCTGGATCGGGCCACCTGCGCGGGACTGGAGCTCGGCGAGCCTCAGGTATCGGTCCTGGCGCTGGTGGAACTGGATCGGCTGCTGAAAGCTCAGGGACTCAGGCGAGTGGTCTCGAATGACGCAGGCGTCGTCGAGGAGGCTCGCAATGAGAAACACGTTACAGCCGCTTACAGTCGTCAAGCCACCACTCCAGCTCATCATGACGCTGGGGTCGCACGAGTTGACGGGCGTAAGCGAGACCGAGCGCCGCGCCATGGTCGAGCGCCTTGCGCATTTGATCCTGCAGGCAGCCGGAGGGGAGATCAAGGAGATCAGCAATGACGAATGCTGATCTGCTGCCGCCGGCACTGTTGAAGCGCAAGGCCGTGGTTTACGTCCGCCAGTCCACTCCAGCCCAGGTTCAGCTCAATCGCGAGAGCCAGCGTCGCCAGTACGAGCTCGTCGAGGAGGCGCGACGGCGCGGCTTTCAGAACATCGAGGTCATCGATGACGATCTGGGCCGTTCAGCAAGCGGAACCGTGGCCAGACCTGGGTTCGAGAAGCTCGTCGCCTGGCTGTGCGCCGGCGAGGTCGGGGCTGTCCTGTGTTTCGACGCCTCCCGCCTCGCTCGCAACGGCCGGGACTGGCATCACCTACTGGAGCTTTGCGGCCTGGTCGAGGCCCGCGTGATCGATCTCGACGGCGTCTACAACCCCTGCCGCCCGAACGATCGGTTGCTGCTGGGCATGAAGGGCAGCATCAGCGAGTTCGAGCAGGGCATCTTGCGCACGCGCATGTACGAGGCCGCCCGCTCCAAGGCGCGGCGGGGCGAACTGCGCATCTCCGTGCCGATCGGCTACACGTGGCATCGCGAAATCGGCTTGGGGTTTGACCCGGATACGCGCGTTCAAGAGGCCGTTCGGCAGATCTTCAGCCGCTTTCGCCAGCTCGGGAGCGCTCGTCAGGTTCACTTGGCGCTCCGGCGGGAGCACGTGCATTTTCCGCGCCCGTCGGACGGGCGGAAGCTGGTCACGTTCGATTGGACGCCGATCAGATATCGCAACGTGATCTCGGTGCTGAAGAACCCCTTCTACGCCGGCGCCTACGCCTACGGCAAAAGTGAGCACCGAACAGCGATCGTCGACGGTCGGGCCCGCAAGACCTACGGCCACCATCGCCGTCTCGACGAGTGCGAGATCCTTCTGAAAGACCATCACGAGGGCTATATCGACTGGGCGGAGTACGAGCGCAATCAGAGGCAGCTCGCCACCAACGCCTATGGTCGGCCCGATGGAGCCAAGTCCGGTCGCGGCGGACGCTCCCTCTTGGTCGGGTTGATGACCTGCGGCCGATGCGGACGCCGTTTGAAGGTTGCCTATCGAGGGCGCTATCCTTACCCGGTCTACCAGTGCGCCGCCGAGACGGCGATTGGGACGCCACGGTGCATGTGCTTCGCCGGTCAGCGCGTCGATACGGCGTTTGCTCGCGAGCTCATCCGGGTCGTCCAGCCGATGGCGATCGAATCGGCGCTGGTGGCAGAACGGGTGCATATGGACGGCCGGCGCGAACAGCAACGCATTCTCGAACTGGAGCTGCAACAGGCCCGGTACGAGGCATCCTTGGCCGAACGGCGATACGCCGCCTGCGACCCGGATAACCGCTTGATCGCCGTCCAGCTTGAGAAGAGCTGGGAGGCCTCTCTGCGCCGCGTCGGCGAGTGCGAGGCCCGGTTGGAGGTGGCGAAGACGCCCACCCCGATGACGCCTATTCCCGACTTCACCAGCCTTGCTGAAGATCTCGATGCGGCCTGGTCGTCGCCGGCCGTCACCATGCGCACGCGTCAGCAACTGGTGCGAGCGCTCGTGAACGACATCACCGTCGACATCGATGAGGCAGGCCGCGAGGTCGTTCTGACGATCCACTGGAAAGGCGGTCGCCACTCCGAGTTGCGACTGCGCAAGCCGCAATCGGGTGAGCATGAGTGCGTCACCTCCGACGACGCGCTGGCCGTGATCGAGAGCATGGCCAGCCGTTGGTCCGACGAGAACATCGCCGCCACCTTAAACCGGATGGGGCTGCCGACTGGACAAGGCAAGACGTGGACGGCGCATCGGGTCAGCTCGATTCGGCGCGTCCGAGGCATCCACGCTTATAGATCCGCGGACAAAAACGGAGAGTGGCTCACGCTGACCGAAGCCGCAAAGGCGTGCGGCGTCACCGCCCACCGTATCCGTCGGCTGATCGAGGCCGGCGTGCTGCCGGCCGCGCAAGTCGTGCCGGGCGCGCCCTATCAGATCAAGGCCGCCGACCTCTGTGACGTGCGGGTCGTCAAGGCGATCGGGCGCAAAGGCCGCCCGTGTCAGCCGTCGCCAGAAAACCAAGTCCCAATGTTTCCAGAGACTTGAAGAAGAGGTGTACAATGAACGGACCATCGCGATACCGCGCAGGGCGCGTTCTGCGGCGTTGTTCGTCAGATCGATCCGACCATCCTCGAGGAAGCGGCTGAACGTCTCCCAGCGCCGGAGCATATAGTCGAGTGCTTTCGCGACTTCGGCGTGGCGTGACATCTTGCCGCGGACGGCACGCATCCAAGTCTCGAGTGCGGTGACCAGGGGCTTCACATGCCGCTGGCGCACGGCGCGGCGCCGCGCGGCCGGCAGACTGTTGATCGCGCGCTCGACATCGAAGATGGCATCGATCCGCCGCAGCGCCTCAACGGCCAGTGGCGCCTTCGCGAGGTTGGCCAAATCGAAGAGTTTGCGACGGCCATGCCCCTCCGCTGGCATTCCACTCGCTTCGCGAGTGGAACCTTGGCCAGCTCCGCCCAACACCCTGCCTCGGTGATCGGGCCCGGCTTGCGTCCGAGATGGCAGAGGTCATTGAACCCGGCATAGGCGTCGGCCTGTAGCACGCCGGCATACCCGGCCAAGTGTTTGTTCGGATGCTCCGCCGTGCGGTCGCGCGAGTAGTAGAACACCGCCGCCGGAGGCGCGGGTCCGGCGAACGGTCGGTCGTCGCGCACATAGGTCCATAGTCGGCCGGTGATGGTCTTGCCCTTCGCCAACACCGGCACCGTCGTGTCATCGCCGTGGATGCGCTCGGCCGCCATCACGTGCGCGCGGATCAGCGAGATGAGCGGCGCCAAGCTGGCCGTGCAGGCGCCGACCCAGTCGGCCAAGGTGGAGACGTCGAGCTCGATCCCCTCGCGAGCATAGACCTCGCTCTGCCGGTTGAGCGGCTGGTGATTGCCGAACTTGGCGTCCAGAATCATCGCCAGCAGGTTCGGACCCGCGCGGCCCCGTGCGATCGGATGGAACGGGGCGGGTGGCTGCGTGATCGTCTCGCAGGCACGACAGGCGAACTTCTCACGCACCGTCTGGATCACCTTCCACTGGCGCGGAATGCTCTCCAAGGTCTCGGTGACCGTTTCGCCCAGCTTGGACAGGGTCCCACCACAGCAGGGGCATTCGGTCGGACCGGGGACGACAACACGCTCGCGTGGCAGATGCGCCGGCAGAGCGCCGCGCACCGGTTTGCGGCGGGTGAAGCTGCTGACGACGGCGACCTTGTCCGTAGTGCCACCAGTGGCGACCGCGTCCTCGGCGGCGTTGGCCTCCAGCTCCTCAAGCTCCAGTTCCAGCTGATCGAGCAGCTTGCGGCCACGTTCGGAGGAGGCGCCATAGCGGTCGTGCCTGAGCTTGGCGATCACCAACTTCAGATGGGTCACCATCGCCTCGGCACTTGAAGCGCGGGCCTCCGCCTCCTGGCGTGCCGCCCGCTCGGCTGCGAGTTCAGCGCGCAGTGCGTCGATGCCGTCGGAGATCATGTCGGGAGCACCCATCGCAAGTGCGATGGAATCATAATCGCCCGTTGTCATGCACCAGGAAATTGCAGCAGATGGCTGCCAATTATCCCGTCAGCCAGCCATCTCCGGCCGCCAGGTCCGTTGTGGGTGTCTCCAGTCGATCCCTTCCAGCATGTAACCGAGCTGCGCGGCGGTGATGGGAACGACACCATCTGACGGTGAGGGCCAGATAAACCTGCCGCGCTCCAATCTCTTGGCGTAGAGTGACATCCCGAGCCCGTCATGCCAAAGAATCTTCAGCAGATCGCCGCGTTTTCCGCGGAAGACGTAGAGATCACCGGCATGCGGATCGCGCTGTAGCGCCTGCTGAACCTGCAATGCCAGGCCATTCATCCCACGGCGCATGTCGGTCGCGCCGGTCGCCAGCCAGACACGAACACCCGACGGCGGGACAATCATCCGCGCAGCACCGTCATCACACGGCGCAGCGCCACCAGGCCGACATCATGTCCAATCTTGATCGACGTGCCGTCGGGCAGCGTGATCTCGATCTTGCCTCTGGATACCGCAGGATCCGGACCAGTCGCCACCGGCGCGTGCTTCCTCCCGTCGGCACGTGCCGGTTCGCTGATCATCTGCACCGGCAAGAATACCGAGGGCGGTTCTTGCCTGAGCACCCCGCGGCGCACCTGACTCCGCCAGTTCCACAGCAGGCCACGGCTGATCTCATATCGGCGCGCAACCTCGGCGATACCTGAACCAGCCTGCTCGGTCTCCGCCACGATCCGAAGCTTCTCCTCCGAGCTCCAACGTCGTCGCCGTTCAACCCCGGTGATGATCTCCATCCCGCCGACTGCCCCTGATCTTAGCGGCGCTCATACAGGCGCCCTTTAGATCAAAGCCCCGATCCCGCCGGCAAGACGGCCATCACCGGGTGGATACGATATTCCTCGATGGCTCTGGGAACAGAGTCGCAAATCCGTCATTTAGATTGGCCTCAAACGTCCTACGCCTGACACCTGCATTCAATTACGGAGTCGACGTTCCCCAGATTGCCTTTTATTTCTCGGGAGTCGGCACGCGAGGGGACTGGTGGTCAGCCGCGAGTGGGCGCGGGTTCGACCAGATAATCATAGTAGCATATGGCAATCTCGCTTGTAACTACAATGACGGAGAGGACCTCATATATATTTTTGGATTCTCAAGAGGAGCAGCGGCTGCCTGGGCATTAGCCGACCTGATCACCGATCCCGGCCTGCTGCCCGCCGACAATCTACAGTTTTTCCCTGACATGTGGGAGTACTTCGTTGGCCGCAGCAAGCTCGGCGCAGGAAAGAAGGAGTGGTTGTTGAGCCGTGTCGAAGGTAGGACGTTCCTGAGACCCAGGGTCCGATTCCTTGGCTTGTTCGACGCTGTTCCCGGATCAGAATGGGACGTATTTGGCTGGTTTAGCAAAATCCGCTTCCCCCCACCTCGGAAGCTTAGTCTATGTGTGGATCATGCAGTCCAAATTCTCGCAGTCGATGACAACCGGAATCCATCGTTCTCTCCTATCGTTTGGGAGGATAAATCACGCGACGATCAGACCATCGAGCAATTATGGATGCCAGGAGTCCATGCCGATGTGGGGGGTTGCTCAGACGGGAGGTTCCTGGGAGATATATCTCTACTTACGATGCTGAACCGAGCGAAAAAACGCTGCCCAGAGCTAGATCTTGATAATGGCTATATCGATGACATCAGAACCAGATTACGACGGCCACATAGCATCGTGATCACCGATGAACGTCCCGATCTTGCTAGAAAAGCGTTGTCACGTGCTTGGCGCCAAGTCGGGTTGTACCCGGCATATGAGTTTACGCACCCCACATTTAATGCCATTAAGGGTCAGAAGATCACAATGAGGGGCAAAGACAAAGTCTATCAGCCAAAGAACTTCCACGGCCAGCTTCGTGAGCCTGACGACATCGGACCCGAAGATTTGGAGGTAATGACCGGGCAGCGAAGGCTCTGAGCGCTAGTCCTAACGGTGGCCTCAAATCCGTTAAGCCAAATTAGGACACTACCGTCTCTTTACGCGGCTTGCATTGAGGTGCGGCGCCCGCCGGCGTAGGAGGCGAGATAGGATGATCGCACTGGCGGCGCCGCGTGCGACACGGGAAAAGGCGTGAGGGGGTTCGGGATGGGTGAACAGAATGCGACGCGCGCCGTGCCGGTGCCCGGCACCACGGGCCTGCCCAGCCGCCCCGACACCGCGACCGAGCTGACCGCCTTCCGCACCGGCGCGCTCGCCGTCGGCGCCGTGGCGCTTGGTGCCCTGGCCATCGGCGCCGTCGCGGTCGGGGCGCGCGCGATTGGGGCGCTGGCGGTCGGCCGTCTGGCGTTGGGTGGGCTGGCGCTTGGACGGGGCCGGGCACGGCACGTCGAGGCGAAGACGGTCGTTCTCGAGGAGCTGATCATCGGCCGCCTTCGCGTCAGAGAGTACGGACGGCTGCCACGCCTCCCAGACAACAACTCCTGATGGACGTGCTGTCGGCCGTCCTGGCCGAGCGCGAGCGCGCCACACGCTTGTTCGATCGCTTGCGCGAGGATGGCGCCAACCCGCCCGGCGTCACACGCGATCCGTACGGCGCGGGCGAGCAGCGCGCGCACGCGACCATCGCCGCCGAGGCCGAGCGACTGGGCCTGGACATCGCGCGCGACGCTGCCGCCAATCTCTAACATGACGCTGCCAGGCCGCGACCGCGCCGCGCCCGTCGTTCCGCATGGTGGCAATTTCGATGGCGCGGCGGGTGTGGTGGCGGGACTGGTCGCGGTGGCGGCGCTGCGCCGGCTCGGCGCGAGGCCGACCCGCGACCTAACGGTGATGGCCATTCGCGCCGAGGAGAGTATCTGGTTCGAGGTCTCTTACATCGGCAGCCGGGCCGCCCTGGGCACTTTGCCCGAGGGCGCGCTCGCGGCGCGGCGGATCGACACCGGCCGCACGCTGGCCGAGCACATCGCCGAATGTGGCGGCGATCCCCAGGCCCTGGCCGCCGGCGCCCGGCACCTCGACCCCGCGCGGCTCCGCGCCTTCGTCGAGCTGCACATCGAGCAGGCGCCAGGGCTGATCGAAGCGGGACGCCCGATCGGGATCTGCACCGGGATTCCCGGCAACATCCGCTATCCCGCCATGCGGATCGAGGGCAGCCACGACCATGTCGGCCTGCCGCGCCGCTTCCGGCGCGACGCGGTCTTGGCGGGCGCCGAGTTCGCGGTGGCGCTGGACCAGCTCTGGGCGGCACGGGAGGCGCGCGGCGTGCCGATGGCCTGCACGATCGGGCGGTTTCACACCGACCCCCACGTGCATGGCCTGACGATCGTGCCCGGCGCCTTCCATCTCAGCCTGGATGTGCGCGCCTACGATCCCGAAACGCTGGCCGGACTGGAGCAGGACATCCTCGGGATCGCCCGCGACATCGAGCAGCGGCGTGGCGTGCGTTTCCAGTTCGGCCCGCGCGCCTCCGCCGCGATTGGCCCGGTCGATCCGGTGATCAAGGCTGGTCTGGCGCGCGCGGCCGCCCGGCTCCGAGTCCCGGCAATTGAACTGGGCAGCCCCGCGTCCCATGACGCCGCGGCATTCGCAGCGGCGGGCGTGGGCATCGGCATGATTTTTGTCCGCAACGATAACGGGAGCCACAACCGGCGCGAGGCGATGACAATTGACGATTTCCTCGCCGGGGCGGGCGTGCTCGCGGACTGGCTGGGGGAGGCGACGGGCTGATACCGACCGCCCTTGGCTGTAACCCTTACCGTCATGCCCGCGAAAGCGGGCATCCAGGCCAGCACACCGAGTTCCGTGGGGTTTCCACTGGATTCCCGCTTTGACGAGCGATAGGTCAGGACTTCTGGCCGTGGACGTAAAGCATTACCGTTTCACTCCGACGGCCGGAACTCATCGCCCGTATGCCACGACCACGTCGCTTGGCGCCTCGCCCGACTGCAAACCGGCGGCGCAGGCGACATGCCCGCCCGGCCCGGCGGCAATCACGGGATTGAGCGGGAAATAGCCGATCCGGCGGCCGTCGGCGAGCGTGTCTCCCGTGCTGGCGACGCGCTCAATTCCATTGGGACCGCTCAGCCAAGCCCCCGTCGTGCCCGGACCGCCCTGGACAGCGGCGATAAAGGCGAGCCGGCCGTCCGAGGCGAGCGACGGAGCCTCCCCGAACGAGGTGAAGCTTCCGCCGCCAGGCGCGGGCGTGCCAAGAGCCGTCACGCGGGTTCCCCCACCCTCGCCAGCGATAAAGACCGCGGAGCGCGCGGCCGTGTCGCCCAGCATGGCGATGAACCCGACCCGGCCTGCGTCATCGAGGCCGACATGCTCGGAGAGCCGCGTGTACATCCCTCCGCCCGGCGCCGCGTCCCCGGCGCCGACCAGGCGGCGCAACCCGCCCGGACCCGTCGCATAGATGCCGCCGGGGGTCTGCCCCTGCTCGACCACGGCGGCGAACGCGACCACACCCTTGTTGTTAATGGCGGGGGCCGCGAGCCCCGAGAACACGCCGCCGCCCGGCGCGGGATCGCCGGCGGCCACAACCTTCGCCAGTCCGCTCTTGGTGCCGCGGTAGATCGCGTCCACGGTCTCGTGCCCCCGGCGGACCGTGGCCAGGAAGGCCACATCCCCGGCGTCGTTGATCGCGGGGAAGCTGAAGTCGAAGAACGCTCCGCCAGCGATTCCGGGCGCCTTCGCGCCGCTCTCGGCCAAGGCAGACAGCCGGCCCGCCTTCCAGGCGAGCAGGGCCGCCGTGGTGCTCCCGCCATCGATGGTCGCCGCGAAGGCCACGTCACCGGACCCGTTCAGGGCAGGCGCCGGGTGGTCGGTGAGGCTGGAGATCGTCCCCCCCTCGGTGTCAGAGAAGTTGCCGCCCGGATAGGATCTGGAACCTGGGGGCGCGGATAGCAGGCAGTGGCTCGATACGGACAGGCATACAAGGACAGGATAGTGGCGCGGCTATTGCCGCCGGAAAGCTCAGCGGCCGAGGTTGTCTCACGAGAGGTGGGCGTCAGCGTCGCGACACTGGAGCGCTGGCGGGCGGATGCGCTGGCCAATGGCGCCAGCGACCGGCGCGGCGGCGGCGGTCAACGCTGGACGGCGGTGGCCCGGCTGGAAGCGGTGATTGCCACGGCGGCGATGGATGAGGCCGCCCGCAGCGCCTGGTGCCGTGAGCACGGGCTGTATCCGGCCGAGCTGGATGGCTGGAAGCAGGATGCCGTCGCCGTCCTCGGCGAGCCGCGCGCGGCCAGTGCCGCGGAGGCCCGGGAGGACCGGCGGCGGGTGAAGGAGCTGGAGCGGGAACTGCGTCGCAAGGACAAGGCGCTGGCCGAAACGGCCGCCTTGCTTGTGCTGTCACAAAAACTGGCGGCGGTCTTTCACAAGGACGAGGACGCATGACCCGTCTGGAAGACCGCCAAACCCTGGCAGACCACATCGCGCAGGCCCGCGCGGACGGCGCCCGGCTGAGCCCGGCCTGTGCTCTGGCCGGCATCGATGCCCGCACCCTGCGGCGCTGGAAGGCCGGGGCCGGTCTGGCGCGGGGCGATCGCCGGCCGCACGCCGACCGCCCCGTCCCATCGCATGCGCTGAGCGAGGCCGAGCGGGCGAGGATCGTGGCGGTGTGCAATGAACCGCGCTTCGCCGAGACGCCGCCGGCGCGGATCGTTCCGATGCTGGCGGACGAGGGCCTCTACATCGCCAGCGAGGCCAGCTTTCACCGCGTGCTGCGCGCGCACGGGCAGATCAACCGCCGCGGACGCGCCCGCCCGCCGCGAGCGTCGGAGCCGCCTCGCACTCACATCGCCAGTCGCCCTGGCGAGGTCTGGTGCTGGGACGTGACGTTCCTGCCGTCGCAAGTCCAGGGACGCTGGTTCTATTTCTACCTGATCCTCGACCTCTACAGCCGCAAGGTCGTCGGCTTCGAAGTGCATGACACCGACACCGCCGCGCATGCGGCCCATCTGGCCAGGCGAACCGCGCTCGCCGAGGGCGCGCATGCCACCTCGATGCGCCCGGTTCTGCACGGCGACAACGGCGCCACCTTGAAGGCGACCACCGTGCTGGCCATGCTGCATTGGCTCGGCATCGAGCCATCCTACTCACGCCCGCGGGTCAGCGATGACAACGCCTTCCCGCTTATCGGCCAATCGACCCGCTCTTGTACTTTGCAGCAGGGAAGCGCAAAGTCGCTCTGAACGCGGCGTCTCGGAGCAGAACGGTGCGGGCAATCATGAAGGGGCTGACGGACGTTGAGTTCGAACGACTCTACGGGACGGAGGGTCAGTGTCTGGCGGCGTTGGTGGCGGCGCGCCAACGTGAAGGAATGCCTTGCCCGCGCTGCGCCAATCTGAAGAGCTATGTCTACGGCCGCCGTGTCGGCTGCACGCGCTGCGGCCGACGTTGGTCGGTCACCGCGGGCACCGTGATGGCGGACACCAAGCTGTCTCTGACCACTTGGTTCCGCGCCATGCACCTGATGAGCAGCACCAAACAGGCGATCTCGGCGGTCGAGCTCGGCCGCAGGCTGGGCCTGGGCTATGAGACGGCCTGGTATCTGCACAAGCGGCTCCGCCACGCCATGACCGAGCGGACGGAGCGCTATTCGCTCGGGGGCGCGAGCGACGACGATGCCGCGCCGCCGGTGGTGGAGGCGGATGACGTGTGTCTGGGAGGTGAAAGGAACCAAGGCAGCGGAACCGAAGGCAAGACCTGCGTCATCGTCGCCTGCGAGCGGCATGCGGACGGGCGCATGGGCCATGTCGCGATGCGCGCGGTCAGCGCCTTCTCCAGCGAGGCGGTGGCCGCGTTCCGCGATGCCCACATCGCCGCCGGCGCGACTGTGCACACGGACGGCTTGCGGGCGTTCAACGCCTTCGGTGAAGCCGGGCGGACGCATGTCGCCACCGTCACCGGCGGCGGGCGTCCGGAGCGCGAGCGCAGCGCCCCGTTCTTCACCGTCAACACCCTGGTCGCCAATCTCAGTACCGCGCTCAAGGCCACCCACAAGCGGCTCTCCCCCAAGCATCTGCCCGACTATCTCGGCGCCTTCTGCTGGACCACCAACCGGCGCCGCAACATGCGAGGCATGGTCAACGCGCTTTGCCGTGCCGTCGCTGCGTCGTCCCGTCTGACCCACAAAGGCGTCTACCCGTGACGGGTCGATTGGCCGATAAGCGGGCAACGCCTTCGCTGAGGCGCTGTTTCGTACGGCGAAGTATCGGCCGGAATCCCCGCTCAAGGGACTGGTCGATCTGGATGCCGCCCGGCGATGGGCGGGGTGCTTCGTGCACTGGTACAACCATGAGCACCGGCACAGCGGCCTTCGCTACCTCACCCCGGCGCAGCGCCATGCCGGCCAGGATCGTGGCCTGCTGCGTGCCCGCCACGCGCTTTACCAGGCCGCGCGGGCCGGCAATCCACGGCGCTGGAGTGGGCGGACCCGCAACTGGACACCGGTTGGCGTCGTCACCCTCAATCCGGAGCGCGACAGCATCGTCCGGACGGCGACCTCACACATCCAGCTTTCCAGTTCGATCGGCGCGCCTGCTTTCCCGTCCCGACCTGCAGACGCCCAAGCCACGGAGCGCAACGGAGGAGATGGGAGGCGTGGAGCCACCCGCAGCCACGCACAGCGCGCCCTATCGCGCGCGCATGGCGAGGATGGCGAGCACCGGACCTTCTCCGCAGTGAGCACCGTGGCACACTCGTCACCAGTCGGAGGATAGGAAAGATCGTTACGAAAGGCAGGCGGCAACTACGTTGACACTCACCGCCCGCCGCCGGGGGCGCCGCTGCCCGTCTCCGCCACCGGCTTGGTTTGGCCGCCGGAGGAGAGGAACAGTCCCTCATCGGCGCTGCTCCGCATCAGCCGCGCGAAGAAGGCCACGTCACCATGCGCGTTCACCGAGGGTCGGATGACCTGCTCCTCGATCCCGAACCGGTCGTAGCTTCCGCCCCCAGGGGCTGGCGAGCCCGCCATCGCGACGACCCGCAAGGGAGAGGCCGGAGCCGCGGGCGCCGTGTGCGTGCCAAAGGCAGGCGTTGCGGCCGATGTCGCGAGCCGCGAGGGCAGGGTGCCGGTGCCGAAGCCAGCCCAGAACGTCGCCACCCAAAGCAGGCCCGCGGCGATGGCGGCGAGCACGAAACGCTGGCGGGCGCTGGAGAGCAACCCGCTTGAGGCCCAGGGAGAGAACCCTTCCGGGGAGGGCGAAGCCATCCTAGCCGCTCAACATGCCGGCGCGCAGGGTCTCGATGTTGTGGCGGAACATCTTTTCGTAGGTGTCGCCGCCCTCCCCAGGCTTGGAGAGCGTGTCGGAAAAGAGCTCGCCGCCGATCTTCGCGCCGGTCTCCTGCGCGATCCGCTGGATCAGGCGGGGATCGTTCATGTTCCCCGCTTATCGGCCAATCGACCCGTCACGGGTAGACGCCTTTGTGGGTCAGACGGGACGACGCAGCGACGGCACGGCAAAGCGCGTTGACCATGCCTCGCATGTTGCGGCGCCGGTTGGTGGTCCAGCAGAAGGCGCCGAGATAGTCGGGCAGATGCTTGGGGGAGAGCCGCTTGTGGGTGGCCTTGAGCGCGGTACCTGAGATTGGCGACCAGGGTGTTGACGGTGAAGAACGGGGCGCTGCGCTCGCGCTCCGGACGCCCGCCGCCGGTGACGGTGGCGACATGCGTCCGCCCGGCTTCACCGAAGGCGTTGAACGCCCGCAAGCCGTCCGTGTGCACAGTCGCGCCGGCGGCGATGTGGGCATCGCGGAACGCGGCCACCGCCTCGCTGGAGAAGGCGCTGACCGCGCGCATCGCGACATGGCCCATGCGCCCGTCCGCATGCCGCTCGCAGGCGACGATGACGCAGGTCTTGCCTTCGGTTCCGCTGCCTTGGTTCCTTTCACCTCCCAGACACACGTCATCCGCCTCCACTACCGGCGGCGCGGCATCGTCGTCGCTCGCGCCCCCGAGCGAATAGCGCTCCGTCCGCTCGGTCATGGCGTGGCGGAGCCGCTTGTGCAGATACCAGGCCGTCTCATAGCCCAGGCCCAGCCTGCGGCCGAGCTCGACCGCCGAGATCGCCTGTTTGGTGCTGCTCATCAGGTGCATGGCGCGGAACCAAGTGGTCAGAGACAGCTTGGTGTCCGCCATCACGGTGCCCGCGGTGACCGACCAACGTCGGCCGCAGCGCGTGCAGCCGACACGGCGGCCGTAGACATAGCTCTTCAGATTGGCGCAGCGCGGGCAAGGCATTCCTTCGCGTTGGCGCGCCGCCACCAACGCCGCCAGACACTGACCCTCCGTCCCGTAGAGTCGTTCGAACTCAACGTCCGTCAGCCCCTTCATGATTGCCCGCACCGTTCTGCTCCGAGACGCCGCGTTCAGAGCGACTTTGCGCTTCCCTGCTGCAAAGTACAAGAGCGGGTCGATTGGCCGATAAGCGGGTTCATGTTCTCGATGAAGATGGCATGCACCTGGTTTGACTTGATCAGCTCGATCAGCGCGGCGACCTGCTGGGCCGAGGCTTCCTTGTCATTGGTCCAGCCGCGCGCGCCGATGATGTCGATGTTGTAGGCTCGCCCGAGATAGGCGAAGCCGTCATGCGAGGTGATGACCTTGCGCCGGGGCGCGGGCACGTCGGCCAGGCGCTTCTTGGCCCAGCCGTCGAGGGCGGCGACCTGCGCGTGATAGGCGTTGCCGCGCGTGCGAAAGTCGCCCGCGTGCGCCGGGTCGAGCTGGATCAGGCCCGCCTGGATATTGGCCGCGTAGATGGCCGCGTTCGCGGCGTTGTGCCAGGCGTGTTGATCGATTTCCTCGCCACCGGCCTCGACGCCCGCGGGGGTGTTCTCCTCCTCGGCCTTGCGCAGCGTGTGAATCCCGTTGCTGGCGACGAGCTTCGTCCCGTGGAACTGCGCTTGGCTCATCAGGGTGGGAAGCCAGGGCTCGAACTCGGGATTGAGGCCGTTCATGACGAGCAGATCGGCCTCCGCCAGCGTGCGCGCGTCAGCGGCGCTGGGCTCGTACTCTTCGGTGTCGCCATCCGGTCCGACGATCGTGGTCAGCGCGACGTTCTTTTTGGCGATCTGGCTGACCATGTCGCCCAGCACGCTGAAGGTCGCGACGACGCGGGGCGTGCCGGTGGCGGCGCGGGTGCGCGTGGCGAGCGCCGGAGCGAGCAGGGAGGCAAGCAGCAGGGTGCGGCGACGCATGACATGCAAATCCTATTCGGCGGGTTGCAGAACGGAGCCGGCCGCGACGGAGGGGCGGCGGGTCGCGCGCAGCGCGATGCCGTAGATGGCTCTGTCCGCGACCACGATGGCGGGACCGGAGGGGACGTTCAGGTGATAGGAAAGGAGCAGCCCAGCAATTCCGCCGACGATCCCGAACAGCAGGGCAAGCCCGATCTGGCCGCGCAGATCCTGTGTGCATCGCCGCGCCGCGATTCCCGGCAGGAGCATCGGCCCGATTGACAGAAGCGTGCCGAAAGCCTGGAACCCGGCGACGAGGCAGAGCACGACCAGGCCGAGGAACAGATGCCGGAACACCGGCCCGGCGCCGCCAATGGCGCGCAGGAAGGCCGGGTCGAAGCCCTCCACGGCGAGCGGGCGCCAGATGGCGGCGAGCGTGAACAACGTCACCGTCGCGATGAACGCGATCAACACCAGACCAGGCAGATCCACCGCGAGCACGGTGCCGAACAGGACGTGCATGAGGTCGATGTTGCTGCCGCGCAGCGAGACCAGCAGCACGCCCGCGGCAAGGGCGAGCAGGTAGAAGACGCTGAGCCGCGCCTCCTCCTCGCCCCGGCCGACCGTCGCCGTCGCCAGCACCAGGACCAGCAATCCGCCCGCGAGCCCGCCCACAGTGAGCGCGATCAGCGAATACCCGGCGACCAGGAACCCGAGCGCCGCGCCCGGCATCACCGCGTGCGCCAGGACGCTCGCGGTGAGCGTCGTCCGCCGCTGCAACAGCAAGACGCTGATCGGCGCGTTGGCCAGCGCGAGCCCCAGGCAGGCGACCAGCGCGGTGCGCATGAAGCCGTAGCTGAGGAAAGGATCGAACAGGAGCGCGCGCATTTAGGAGGGCACCACGCGCAGCAGGCCAGCGGGCCGCGCCTCCAGTCGGGCCGATCCCATGCCCGCGCGCGCCATGTTCTCCGCCGTCAGCACCGTGCTCGTTTCGCCCCACGCGATCACGCGGCGGTCGATGAGCAGCGTTGCCGGGAAGTGGTCGCGCACTTGGTCGAGGTCGTGCAACGCCGCGACGATCGTCCGGCCCTCCTGCTGCCACGCGGCGAGCACACCGAGGAGGTCATTGGTCGTCACGGCGTCCAGCGCTGCGAACGGCTCGTCGAGCAGGATCAGGCGGGCGCGCTGGACGATCAGCCGCGCGAACAGCACGCGGCGGAACTGGCCCACTGAGAGCGCGCTGATCGGCGTGGTCGCCGCGTCCTGCATCCCGACGACGTCCAGCCCGCCCAGCACCTCGGTGAGCAGGGCGTAGGGTGGGCTGCGGAACGCGCCGAAACTGTTCCAGCGCCCAAGCGCGACGAACTCAAGGACCGAGACGGGATAGAGGCGGTCGATGGCCTGAGTTTGCGAGAGATACCCGATCGCCGCCGGGGCGACCCCCCTCGATTTGGCACGTGCCGGAGCGCGGCTCAGTCACGCCGGCGAGGATGTTGAGCAGCGTGGTCTTCCCCGCGCCATTCGGCCCGCCGACCGCGGTCAGCGATCCAGGTTCGAACCGGCCGGTGATCCCCTCGAGCGCGGGAGCGCCGTCATAGGCGGCGGTGACATCCTCCAGCGTGATCCCGGGCGGCGAGGCCCCCGACGCAACCGGGGTGAATCCCGGATCGAGCGTCGCGTTCACCAGGCGGGTTGCCTGTGCCGAGACTCGCGCGACGACCTCCGGCACTCCGCCCAGTTTTCGTTTCGTTACCATACCGTCTTCGTTCCGGACGCTTTCCTGCTTATCGCGCCCTGGTGGCGGCGTGTCTAGCGTGAGGCGTGCTTCCGCTGCTGCCACTCCAGGAAACGCTGGAAGAGCGCCTGCTGCTGCGCCTCGGTCAAGCCGTTCGGCGCGATATTACTCTGCGAGAGGAAGGTGTTGAACTCGCCTTGCTGGGCCGAGCTGGCCGTGGCCATCGACGGCATGCGGTCAAGGGCGGCCTTCGCGGGCGCGAAGCGGACCCATCCCGGAACCTGGGCCGCCAGGTTCACCTCGTGCCATTTGGGATGGTGCGGCGGCTTCAGGAACTGCTGGAACTTGGAAAAGAACGCGTCCACGAAACGGCTGACCCGCCCGTATCGGTCGGTGCGCGGGGACCAGGCGAATACCGCCATGACTGATCCAACCGCGATGGTGTCGACCGGCTTTCCAGCCACCAGCGACGGGTAGGCGTCATGGTCAAGCTCCGCCGGCAGGTAGGTGTCCGCCAGAGGCTCGGCGAATGGCACGGACAGGAAGTGAAGACCGCTGTCGGCGCTCAGCCCGGAGAAGAGCTTGGCCGGCTTGCCGGTGACGTACACCAGCGCCGCGATCTCCCCGTTCTTCAGCTTCTCGAGCGCGGTCTGCTGGTTGTCGTAGGTGGGATCGACGGTGATGCCCAAGCCCTGGAACAGCACGGAGGAGGTCATGGCGGTGCCGCTGCCGCGCACGTCCACGTTCACCTTCTTGCCCGCGAGATCCCCGATCGCGTTGATTTCAGTGCGGGCGAGGACGTGAACCTCCTCGTCGTAAAGCTTGGAGATGTATTGGATAGACTTTTCGAGGCCGGGATAGAGGTGGTTGATTTTGGCGTACGCCAGTACGTCGGACTGAACCAGGCCGATGTCGATTCCCCGGAGATAGAGGATGTCGGAGACGTTCTGCAACGAACCCTTGCCCACGACCGCGAGCACGCGGAGCTGGTCCCCGTCGTCCAGCGTGGAGGACAGGTCGGTTGCAATGCGGATGTACGTGCCATCGACGCCGCCAGAGATCACCCCGACGGTATCGGCATTGACCCTCGCCACCTCCGCAGCGGTGGGATCGAGCGGGTTGGCCGCTCGGGAGGCAACCGGAGCGAGAAGGACGAGCGCCAGCGCGAGTCCGCGCAGGCATTGGCCAAGAAGTTTCACGTGTCGTCTCCTCATCGGTTTGGCTCCGCCCCGAGCCGCTGAAGGAGCTGCGGCGCTTCGGCGTCACCGAGCGCGGTGGCGGTCCGGTACCAGGCCGCGGCGGCCTTCGGGTCAGGCTGCATGCCACGGGCGTTGATGGTGGCGAGGAAGGCAGGATCATATGTCTTGCCGAGGCTGGTGGCGGCGCGGGCGCTGCCGCCACCAGCCGCGCGCTCATAGAAGAGCCGCGCCCCTGAGACATCGCCGACGGCGAAGAGGGCATCGCCTCGGGACAACAGCATGTCGGCCATCGCCTTCGGCATGCGCTTGATCCCGCTGGCGGCGCCCGCATCAAGCCCGGCGGGCGCAAGGCTGTTCGGGTTTGCCGGCGCGGCGGGGCGGGCGGGGCTTGCCAGCACGGCCTGCTCTGATTCCGGGGACGTCGCCGAGACAGGCGGCGCGGCCCCCTGCGTCGGGGCTGCTTGCGGACGGACGCCCCCGGATACTGCCGGTGCCAGGCTGGTCGAGGACCGCGCCCCGGCCTCCGGCGGCACCAGGACGGGCGGGACGCCAGCCTGCTCCGCAGGCGCCGGCTGGGCCGGCTGAGCGCTCGGAGCGGGCGCGGCGGTAGCCGGATTGGCTGGCAGCGCGGCGGCTTCTGGGGCCTGCGCCGGGGGTGGGCCAGCCTGCGCCGTTGGCGCCGGCTGGGCCTGCTGAGCGCCGGGAGCGGACGCGGCGGTCCCGGCCGGATTGGCTGGCGGCGCGGCGGCCTGCGCGGCTGGCGCGGACACGGAAGGCCGCACAACGGGCGGCGGGGCCTGCGCTGCGGCTGGTGGGGCCGCCTGTTCGGTTAGCGCGGACGCCAAGGGCCGCATGACGGCTTGCGGGGCCTGCGCTGCGGGTGGCGGGGCCGCCTGTTCGGCTGGCGCGGACGCCGAGGGCCGCATGACGGCTTGCGGGGCTTGCGCCGGGGGTGGCGGGGCCGCCTGTTCGGTTGGCGCGGACATCGAGGGCCGCATGACAGCTTGCGGGGCCTGCGGACCAGCCCGCTCCGCCGGGGCCGGCTGAGCCTGTTGCGTATCGGAGCCGGTCCCGGACCCCGGCGCTGCTCCGGGCTGTTGCGTCGGTGTCTCGGGCCCCGAGGGGTCCAGGTTCGCGCTGTCCGGCGGCGCTGCCGCACCGGCATCGGCCCGCTTCGTCGCGGCCGCCTCCCCGGGCTCGGCTCCGAGCAGGCGGGCGGCTTCGGCGGCAGCCGTGGGTGCCTCGACCGGCACGAACCCCGGCGACGCTGCCGGCTGTTGCGCCGGTGTCTCGGGTCTCGAGGGGTCCAGGTTCGCGTTGTCCGGCGGCGCTGCCGCACCGGCATCGGCCCGCTTCGTCGCGGCCGCCTCCCCGGGCTCGGCTCCGAGCAGACGGGCGGCGTCGGCAACAGCCGCGGCGAGGTCGGCGGGAACACCAGGCGCCGCCGCACCCGCGGCCGGCGTCCGGGGAGCCTCGGCCGGCGCAGGGCCGCTGGGCGAGGCCCCTGCCATACCTGGAGCGTTGGCAGCGCCGGCCTGCGTGTATTCGGCCGGAGAAGCAGCCCCGGCCTGGGCGGCTTGCGTCTCGGCGCCGTCTATCGGCACCATGAGTTGCCAGGCGGCGACACCGACGGCCAGCACCAGAACCCCGCTCACGCCGCCTATCGACTTCGTCAGCCAGCGATCGGACTTGGGAGGTTTGACGCGCTCAAATCCCGCCTCGGGGATCGCCGATCGCCCGCCTCCAACGGCGCTGGCGATGGCATCGCGCGTGATGACGCGTTGCCCGCGCGAGGCGCTGATTTCGCGGGCGGTGTCGAACAAGACGACCAACTGTCCTGGTATGCCCTGGCCCGCTTCCAGCAACAGGAGCAGCGCCCCATTGGTGATGCCCATTTGGACCGCTTGTCCGGACCGGCCAAGACGGTAGGCAACCAGGGCCCGCGCCTCCGTGTCGGAGAGCGGCTCCAGCGGGCCGATGGTCGGCATGCCCGCCCTGATCTCTCGCCGTTCCCTGGACTGGACCGTGGCCCAGAATTCCGGCCGGCCCGAGAGGATCACCTGCCAGGCGGGCTCCGCCCCGAACCGGTTTGTCAGCCGGTGCAGGAAGGCGAACATCTCGGGAATCAGCCGGTGGACATCATCCACCAAAAGGACGTGCGGCCCCAGGCCGCGTTGGGAGGCGGCGACGGTCTCGATCAACGCGTCGAGCGCCGGTCGCGTCATTGGCACCGTGTCCCGGCCGAGCGCCTGCGCCGCCACTTCGCGGATCTGCGCGGAATCCGATTTCGGCAGGCCGATCGCTGTCGCCCGCTCGCCCAGCGTCCGAAGCTGGTCCAAGGCTTCCCGCAGCACGGTCGTCTTGCCGATCCCCGACGGTCCGGTGAGGACGGCCATGGGGGTGCGGTCCAAGACGGTCCGCACGATCTCGGTGACCGCTTTCTGCTGGGTCACGCCCAGGGGCGGACCAGCGGCGATTGTGTCATTGGGAGATGCGGCGCCGAGTGAGCGGCGCAGGTTTGGAGACACGATGCCCGCCCCCCAATCGTATGTTAAGCTCTCGTTAAATCTCAGGGTGTCCGCAGAGAGGCACGCCTGTCAAGCAAATCACGGCACCTGCTGGAGAAGGGGCGGCCGGGTTCGCAGAGTCTTGTTTTGTTCTTGCCCCATGGTATCCTCGGGCTCATGACCGACGCCTCCCAGCAGCTTCGCCCCGCGACGCCCGATGAGATCGCGGACACGCTCTCATTCGCGCTGCGCCATGATGGGCGCAAGCGCGTTCGCCACGCTGACGACGCGATGGCGCGAATCATCGCACAACGTTTGGTTGAGCACCTCACACGCTCGGGATTCGTGCTGATGAAGCGCCCCCCACGCGCGGCGCCCTCAGTGCCGGCGTAGACGCGTTCACGCCGAGTTCAGTTCGAGCGGGTCCAGCAGGTCGGACGTGTTGTTGCGCGGCGCGTTGACGCGCGGGCTTACCGGCCACAGCCTAAGCACCGCGTCCCCCGCCGGCCGCAACAGGGCTGCCGGGTGGCCATCCGTCTCGCCGAGCCAGACCGGCCAGTCCGGCGGCTCCAGGATCACCGGCATTCGGTCGTGGATCGGCCGCGTCAGGTCGTTGGCCGAGGTGGTGATGATGGCGAAGCTGCGCGTGACCTCGCCGGAAGGCCAGCGGAAGCTCTCCCAAAGGCCGGCGAAGGCGATCGGCTGGCCGTCCTGGCGCGCGAACGCGAAGGGCTGCTTGGGGCCGCCGGTCTTGCGCCACTCGTAGAAGGCCGCCGCGGGCACGATGCAGCGGCGCGACGCGAACGCGCCCTTGAACATGCCGGACGTTGCCACCGTCTCGGCCCTGGCATTGATCGGACGCCGCGCCTTGGCCGGATCCTTGGTCCAGTGTGGCAGCAACCCCCACGCGAGCAAGTCCAGATGCCGCGCGCCCTCTGGATGGCGCCGCACCACCAGCGCGTCCTGGCTGGGCGCGAGATTCCAAGTGGGCGCGCTGTTCGGCACCGGATTCACGGTCGCGAAGATCCGTGCGAGAGCCTCCGGCGGGAGGGTCGAGGCGAAGCGTCCGCACATGCGCCCGGCAGCATAGGGGAGTGGCGCGGCCGCGCACAGGGGAGCGCGGCGCGATCACGGTTCTGACCGTAACCAAACGCCGGAGCCGGGCGAACGATTGATCAGCGCGCGTCACCAAGAGGCGAGGTCATGTCAGGCACACTCTTCCAACCCCGTTTGCTCGATCCGCCGAAACGGCAATCGCGCCACCGGCGCCGCTCCCTCGTCATCCGCCTCACCCACTGGGTGGGCGCCTATGCCATGGTCTGCATGATCCTGAGCGGATGGCAGATCTACAACGCCTCGCCCATCCTGCCCTTCGTGTTCCCGCGCTGGGCCACACTCGGCGGGTGGCTGGCGGGCGCGCTCGCCTGGCACTTCGCGGCCATGTGGCTGCTGCTGATCGATGGGGTGATCTATCTCGGCTACGGCGTGCTCAGCGGCCATTTCCGCCGCGACTTCCTGCCCATCACGCCGGCCGGCGTCTGGCGCGACCTCAGGGCGGCCCTGGCCCTCCGGCTTCGCCACGAGCACGGCACGTACAATTCCGTTCAGAAGCTGCTGTACGCGGGCGTGCTCCTGGTCGCGATCCTGACGGTGCTGACCGGGCTCGCGATCTGGAAGCCGGTGCAGCTCCATCCGCTGACCGCCCTGTTCGGCGAGTACGACGTCGCGCGGCGCATCCATTTCGCACTGATGACGCTGATCGTCGCGTTCATCGTCGTTCACCTCGCCCTGGTTGCCGTCGTCCCCTCGACCCTTGTCACCATGATCACCGGCGGTCGCCAGCCGGAGCCCGGGGGCGCGGCGGCAATGGATGCGGAGGCCCGGCGATGAGCATTGGTCCCAGCCGTCGTCTCCGTCTAGCCGACGCGCGGCCCGACCTCGCGCGGCTGGAGCGCCGCCTGCTGCTGCGCGGCGGGCTGTCCCTCGGCGCGCTGACCCTGCTGACGGGCTGCGACCTCGGCGACCACGACGCGGTCGATCGCGTCCTCGGGCGCATGTCGCGGTGGAACGACCGGGTGCAGGCTTGGCTGTTCGACCCGAACCGGCTGGCGCCGACCTATCCGGCCAGCGCGATCACCAGGCCGTTCCCGTTCAACGCCTACTACCCGCAAAGCGAGGTGCGCACCGTGGACGCGGCGTCCTGGCGGCTGGAGCTGTCCGGGCTGATCGCCGATAAGCGGCCCTGGTCGCTGCAACAGCTGCGCGCGCTGCCGCAGGCGAGCCAGATCACCCGCCACGTGTGCGTGGAGGGCTGGAGCGCGATCGGCCAGTGGTCGGGCGTGCCGTTCCGCACCTTCCTTGAACGGGTCGGGGCGGACACGCGGGCGCGCTATGTCGGGTTCAAGTGCTTCGACGACTACTGGACCAGCATCGACATGACGACCGCCCTGCACCCGCAGACCATCCTGGCGCTGGACTACGGCGACGCGCCGCTGCCACCGGCCTATGGCGCGCCGCTGAAGCTGCGCATACCCACTAAACTCGGGTTCAAGAACCCCAAGTACATCGCCGCGCTGTTCGTCACCAACACCAATCCCGGAGGGTACTGGGAGAACCAGGGCTACAACTGGTTCAGCGGGTCGTGACCGGCCAGCTTCCGAAGAGCGGCGGGCTGGGTATGATGCCCTCCTTCGCGACGGGCTGGTTGTGGGGCGGTGGCGGAAGCGGGTCCGAACGGCGATGGCACGGATGTCGAGACGCGCCTCGCGGCCTTGATGAGGCTGGCGCAGGACGGCAACTCCGTGGCCTATCAGAGGCTGCTGCGCGCCTGCCTGCCCATGATCGCGGGGTTGGCGCGGCGTCGGGGCGTGCCCCGCGAGCAATTGGACGACGTTGTGCAAGACGTGCTGCTCACCCTCCACCGGGTGCGGCACACCTATGACCCGGCCCGCCCGTTCCTGCCTTGGCTGCGCGCGATCGCGCAGCGCCGGGCGGTGGACGCGCTGCGCCGGCGGGGGCGGCAGCATGGGCGGGAGATGCATGATCCCATCGCCTACGAGGGGCACGCCGACACAGCCCAATCAGCCGGACAGGCCCTAGAGAGCGCCGACCACGCGCATCGCCTGCGCCTTGCCGTGACCGCCTTGCCGGACAGGCAGCGCGAGGCGGTCGAGCGTCTTGCCTTGCGAGAGCAGTCGTTGGATGAGGCGGCGGCGGACACGGGGCGGAGCAAGGGGGCGCTGAAGGTGAATCTCCACCGCGCGCTGAAGGCGCTGCGGGGCAAGCTGGGCGGGGAGCCAGGTCAGGATGTCTGATGTGGCGGACCATGAGGCACTGATCCGCGCGCTGGCCGCCGACCTCCAGCCGGTGCGCCGCCTCTTGCCGCCCTGGGTGCGCGCGCTTGGCTGGCTCGCCGTGGTGGTGGCGCTCGGCGCGGCGCTTGCCTCGATCGCCGATTTGGCCGCGCTGCGCCAGCGCCTGGAAGCCCTGCCGGATATGTGGCTCGCCGCGCTTGGCTCCAGCCTGACCACGCTGCTGGCCGCCATCGCGGCGTTCCAGGTCAGCCTGCCGGACCGCCGGGCCGCCTGGGCGCTGCTGCCCGTGCCGGCGTTGCTGCTCTGGATCGGCGCAAGCGGCCTCGGCTGTCTGCGGAGCTGGACGGTGCCGGGCACGCACGACGCCGACGCGCGGATCTGCCTTGTCTTCATCATCGGCGTCTCGCTTCCGCTCTCCGCCCTGTTGCTGGCGATGCTGCGCCGCGCGTGCCCGCTGCGCCCCGGCCTCACCGCCGTCCTGGGCGGCCTCGCGGCCGCCTCAGCGGCGGCCACGCTGCTGAACCTGTTCCACCCCTACGACGCGGCGGCGACCGACCTCGCCGTCCACGCGCTGGCGGTGCTCGTGGTCATCTTGGGCAGCCGCGCCGTCGGCGGGCGCGCCTTTGGAACATAGCGGATCCGCCGCACGCCTCTTCTGCCCCGTATCGCTATGCCAAACCCGCCACGGCCGTTGTTGGGCCGGGGCGGTTTTGACATCGCTCATGAACGGCTGGCGTCGGCCGCGTTCTGAAACACGCCTGCCGGGGCGCGGACGTTCCCGAACGTGACGGCCCGGACGGGAGCCGGCGGCTGAAATACCACCTCGTTAGCCGCTCGAGCATACGTTCCGCCAATCTCTGCCCGCGAGCCCTGACCGGCCGTCGCCGTCGGCACGGGGCCGACGACTTCAGCACACAGGGGAGCCGCCCGCGCCGCCGCCGCCCGGTGAGCGGCGCGATAGATGTGCGGCACGTAGGAGCCGATCATGACTGCCATCAGATTGACTCCAGCGACGATAACAACCTTCAACGAGTAGTCTCCATTGCTGGTCTTGTTGAGGTCCATCCAGTCAGCGGCAACCATTAAAGCCATTGCTACCGTGACCACGGTAGCGCAAACGGCTGCCTCTGCCAGAGGCAACCAGCGCGGAGGGCGCTCATCCGCGACCCAGTCGTTGCAGCAGAATGCAAGTACCGCGCAGATAATGCCAGTGATCATGATTGACGGGACCATATTATGCACCGGATCACTCTGCACCCAGGCGTAGAGAAGGGGGTAGTAGATCAGCGCAGCAGCGGCAGCGCCAAGGATGCCACAGACGAGATAGGCGAAATAGCGATGTGCTTCGCCGGGCAGCCTCTGGAAGAAGACGTAGCGCTGGATCAGCAGCAACACAGAACCGATGGCGGCGAGTCGGGACACCGTTACCACGGCGATCTTCATCATAAGATCATTCCCTGCTTGCCCGTGGTGGAGGACGAAACTAAACCCTGAAAGGTACAGGAAAAGCGCGATGCCAAGCAAAGTCAGGCTGTGGATGGGAAACTCGGGTTTGTTCATCGGCTGCGCGGCGGCAAAGCCGATGGAGCGCAGGCGCTCGACGATATGGGCCTCGCTCGTCTCCGAGCGCAGCAGGGCGCGGGAAAGAAACAAGGCGAGTTCGCCGAAGACTTCGCGACATTCCTTGGCGAAGTCCTCCCTGCGTTCGTGCATGAGTTCCTCGTATGTAGCGGGCGTTTCGACCTCACGTAGCCGGGCGGCCCTTGTCAGCACGCCAGCCGAGCGGCGCAGGAATGCGTCGACCCGGCGCTCGAGCACACTGAACATGTCCATATTCTCGGCGAAAAACCGTGCGTAACGAGATTCGCCGTCAAGGTGACGAGTCTGGTCGTACAGTTTCACAACACGCGTAAATCGATATTCGGAGAGTTCCAATCCCTCTCCGCGGTTGGCGCTCAAATGCCTGGCCAGTGTGTCGCCGTAGGCATCGTCCCCGTAACGCTCCTGCAGCTCGGCCACGTCATGCTCGGTAATGATCAGGTCTTCCGGCCTGATCGCCGCCGCTCGACGGCGGACCTCTGCCGGGATTCCAGCCCAATCATGAAAGCAGGCCAGCAGCCACGCATCCAGCCGCTACAGCACCGGGAGTGAGGGCATCAGTGTTGTCATCGCGAGGGTCGCGATCAGCGGCGCCGGAAACGAAGGATTGTCTTTCGGGCCGAACAAGAAATTGCGCCAAGGGCCGGCCTTCAGCACTATTGAGAGGCAGACGAACAGTACCAAGGTGGCGAGGATGTAGCCGCAGCAACTCCACCAGTACAGCGCTTGGCGCGTGGAGCAGCGGATCGACGCGGATGTGTTGAAGCGGTCGATCGCCTGCGACGCCCTCGCCACCTCGGGTGTTGCGTAGCGGTTGGAGGCAGGCGTGTTGAAGCGTGCCCAGGCGTAGATGACGACCAGCAGGCCGCTGAAAGCAAAGGCCACGTTGTCGTGACTGATGAGCTGAACTCCACATGATTCGGACTCCCCCGTGTTGAGATCACGCGGGGATGGTAGGCCGCGAACAGGGGGGCAGCGGTGATCTGCCTCACACGGTCTTCGCGAAACTTTGAGAACTCAGGCTAGCAATTTGAATGGGGGTCGGGATTCGCGTCGCATCGATCAAGTTCCCGCCTTGGTCACCGGTAGCGTCTCCTTCAGAGAGATGCTGTTAGCCTCAGCCCGTGCTCGGCGCCTCGCTCGCGCCCAGAATTCGCCCGTCATCTGCTTGAAGCAGGATGGCGCCCCGCTGGTCGGGCGGTGGCGCCAGGTCGATCCTGAGCGGCGTGCCGCGCCAGCGCCCGGCCTCCTGGAGCGAGCGCACGACGTTCACCTCCGTCAGCACGCGCCCCGCATTCTCGCCGTGTCCGACCGGCGTGACGTGTTGCGCGTCAAAGCCGATCAGCCAGAGCGTCGCGTTGTCCTGTCCGGGTCCGACGCTGACAGAGACCTTGCCACCGGACCATCCCACTTGAAGCGGGACGGGCGGGGTGCGCGTCGAGGATGCCTGGACCGCCGCGATGGCGGCCATCACCGCGGCGCGATCCGACCCGACCGCCTGCCGGCTGCCGGCTATGACCATTTGCGGCGTGTAGACCCCGGCGCCCCCGAACACGCCAGCATAGCGCCGCTGCCGCTCCGTCGCGGTGGCCGAGGAGTACGGGTCCGCCCAGCCCGTGCGGTTCCAGTAGTCGACATGGAAATCGAGCGGCAGCAGATCGGGTCGCGTGCGCTTCAGCTCGGCGAGCAGGGCATCCGCCGGCGGGCAGGAGGAGCAGGATTGCGACGTGAACAACTCGACGACGAGGGGCTGTCGCGGTGCCGCGGCGAACGCGTCGCGCGCGAACAGGCAGGCAACGCCTGCCGCGACAAGGGAAAGCTTGGCGGCCATCGGGTTCCTCGGGTTCTGACGCAACCCCATTCGCTCCGCGCCGGCGCGAGGTTACGCCGGGGGCCTTCGCCAGTTTCAGGCCACTCCGTAGCGGCGGAACCAGCCAAGCATCCGTTGCCACCCGTCCTTGGCGTCGGCCTCACGATAGCTGGGGCGGTAGTCGGCGTGAAAACCGTGGCCCGCGTCCTGGTAGACGACGATGTCAATTGTCTTGTGGTCTTGCCGCGCCTCGGCCTCGAGGCGCTGGATCTGCGCCTGCGGGATGCTCGGGTCCTGGCCTCCATAGAAACCGAGCACCGGGCATTTCAGCGCGCCTACCAGGTCGAGCACGGTCTTCGGCTGGATCGGCGTCGGCTTGCCGTCGAGCGGCCCGTACCAGGCCACGGCTGCCCTCAGGCTCGGGTTGTGGGTGGCGTAGAGCCAGGTCTGCCGGCCGCCCCGGCAGAAGCCGGTGATCCCGAGCCGGCCGGGATCGCCATGGTTGCGCGCGGCCCAGGCCGCGACCTCGTCCATGTCGGCCATCATGCGCCCGTCCGGCGCGCGCGCCACCACGTCGAGCAACTGCTCGATCGAGGTCATCTTCGACAGGTCGCCGAGTCGCGCATAGTACTCGGCGGCGATGGCAAGATAGCCCTGCTTGGCCAGCCGCCGGCAGATGTCCTTGATGTACTCGTGGACGCCGAAGATCTCCTCCGTGACCAGCACGATGGGCAGGGAGCCGACACGGGCGGGACGGGCGAGGTAGGCGGGCAGGCTCCCATCCTGCACTGGAATCTGCACCTCCCGCGCGTCCAAGCCGGCGGTGTCGGTGTGGATCGCCGGACCCTCGGCGCGCGCGGTGGCGAGGGTGAAGCCGGCGATGAGGGACGTGGTGAGGAAGCCCCGGCGGTCGAGCGGGTCTGTCATGCTGGCCTCCTGTGTCTCTGGCCAAGCCGCTTGTATCCAAGGCCGGAGGGATGCGTCACCCCGGCGGCGCCATGCTATCCTGGCGCGAGACAGGGACACGATTATCTGGATGACGCCGGCCACACCTCCCGAGCCCCGCGCCAACCCGCTGCTTATCGGTCAGGAGGCCGCCGAGTCGGCTCTGCTGGACGCGTTCCGCGCGGGCCGGATGCACCACGCGTGGCTGCTGACCGGGCCGGAGGGGGTGGGCAAGGCCACGCTCGCCTTCCGCTTCGCCCGGTGGCTGCTCGCTGGCGCGCCGGATGGGGCGGGACTGGCGCTGGACCCCGCCCACCCGGTGTTCCGGCGTGTCGCCTCGGGCGGGCACGCCGATCTGCTCACCGTACAACGCGCGCCAGGCGCGGACGCGAAGAAGGCGCGTAGCGAGATCGGGGTGGACGATGTGCGCGCGGTCGGCGCCTTCCTGCGCCTGACCCCGGCCGAGGGCGGCTGGCGCGTCGTGGTCGTCGATCGTGCCGACGAGCTCAATCGCAACGCCGCCAACGCCCTGCTGAAGATCCTGGAGGAGCCGCCAACGCGCGCCCTGCTGCTGCTGGTCTGCGCCGCGCCGGGGCGGCTGCCGGTCACGATCCGCAGCCGTTGCCGCCGCCTCGCCCTCCGCCCGCTCACTGATGCCGCGATGGCGGACGTCTTGGGGCGCGCCCTGCCGGACATCACTGAGACTGAGCGCGGCCGGCTGATCACCCTTGCCGAGGGCTCGCCCGGCCGGGCGCTGCTGCTGCGCGACGCGCAGGGCCTTGCGCTGGCGGAGCTTGTGGACCAGGTGCTGGCGGGCCTGCCGGAGCTGCCGGGCGCCGGGTGGGGCATCGCCGAGCAGCTGGCGCCGGGGGAGGGGTTCTCGACGTTCATGGACTTGCTGCTGGCCGCGATCGCCAGCGCCGTGCGGGACGCCGCGCGCGGCCGGGCCGATCCCGAGCAGGCACGCCTCGCCGCGCTGCGTCCCCTTGATGCGTGGGGCGACGTGTGGCACGCGCTGAGCCGGTTGCAGGACGAGACCGAGCGGTTCGCGCTGGACAGGCGCCAGGCGACCCTGACCGGGCTGCGCCTGCTCAGCGGAGCGGTGCAAGGCATCCCATGAACCAGCGCTTCTATGTCACGACGCCGATCTATTACGTGAACGGCGCGCCGCATATCGGCCACGCCTACACCTCGATCGCCGCCGACGTGATAGCACGGTTCAAGCGGTTGGACGGGTACGACGTGTTCTTCCTCACCGGCACCGACGAGCACGGGCAAAAGGTGGAGCGCGCCGCCGAGGAGGCGGGGCTCGACCCGCAAACTTTCACCGACCGGGTCTCGGCCGATTTCAGGGACATGGCCGACAAGCTTGACGTGTCCTACGACGACTACATTCGCACCACCGAGCCTCGGCACAAGGTCTCTTGCGCGGAGCTGTGGCGTCGGATCGACGCGGCCGGGCAGATCTATCTTGGCCACTACGAGGGCTGGTACGCGGTGCGCGACGAAGCCTTCTATGACGAGGCGGAGCTGACAACGCAACCAGACGGCACCAAGATCGCGCCGTCTGGCGCGCCGGTGGAGTGGGTGCGCGAGCCCTCGTATTTTTTTCGTTTGTCCGAATGGCAGGACCGGCTGCTCGAGTTGTACGAGGAGCAGCCGGATTTCATCGCGCCACATAGCAGTCGGAATGAAGTCATCAGCTTTGTCCGCGGCGGACTGAATGATCTTTCGATCAGCCGCACCAGCTTCCGTTGGGGCATTCCCGTTCCGGGTGCGCCCGACCACGTTATGTATGTTTGGCTTGATGCGCTCAACAACTACGTGACCGCCTGCGGCTTTCCCGACGAAACTGCGCCCCGATGGGCATTCTGGCCGGCCAACGTGCATATGGTCGGCAAGGAGATCACGCGCTTTCACGCCATTTATTGGCCGGCGTTGCTCATGGCGGCGGGACTACCGGTCCCCAGGCGCGTCTCCGCCAACGGCTGGTGGACCGTCGAGGGCGAGAAGATGAGCAAGTCGCTCGGCAACGTGATCGAGGCACGGCAATTGGCCGCGAAGTATGGGCTGGACCAGGTACGTTATTATCTTTTACGCGAAAAACCGTTTGGCAGCGACGGTACGCTGCGGTTCCAATCGCTGGTGACACGCATCAACGTCGAGCTGGCGAACGATCTCGGCAACCTGGCGCAACGCACGCTCACGCTGGTGGCGCGCAACTGCGACGGCAAGCTATCGGGCAGGGGGGGCGCCACCAAGGACGATGCGAAGCTGCTCGATGCCGCGGCGGCGCTGCTCGATCTGGTGCGCGAGCGGATCGAGCGTCAGGGCTTCCACGATGCCCTGGAAGAGATCTGGAAGGTGATTCGCGCCGCCAACGTCTATATCGACCGCCAGGGGCCCTGGGCACTCCGCAAGACCGATCCGGCCCGGATGGAGACCGTGCTGCGGGTGCTCGCCGACGCCTTGCGGGTGATCGCGACCTTGCTCCAGCCCTTCATGCCCGGCGCGATGGCGCGGATGCTCGACCAGCTCGGCGTGCCCGTCGACGCGCGCGGCTTCGCCGCCCTGGCCACGCCGCTGCCCTCGGGCACGCTCCTGCCAGCACCGGAAGGTGTCTTTCCGCGCTTTGTCGAGACGGCTGAATAGACGCTCCATGCTGATCGATTCGCATTGCCACCTGGACTACTTCACCCAGGAGGAGCTGCCCGGCGTGCTGTCGCGCGCCGAGGCGGCCGGGGTCCATGAAATGGTGACGATCGGAACCACCATGGACCAGGCCCCGGCCGCGATCGCGCTCGCCGAGGCGCACGGCAACGTGTGGTGTACTGTGGGCGTGCATCCGCACCACGCGGCGGAGGCGCCAATCCCGCACCCGGTGGACCTGGCGAGGCTGGCCGAGCATTCCAGGGTGATCGGCATCGGCGAGTCGGGGCTCGACTACTTCTACGACCGCGCCCCGCGCGAGGTGCAGCAGGAGAATTTCCGCGTCCATATCCGCGCCGCGCGCCTGACCGGGCTGCCGCTTGCGATCCATGCGCGCGAGGCCGACGACGACGTCGCGCGCATCCTGCAAGAGGAGCGCGACAGCGGCGGCGACTTCGATTTCCTGCTGCACTGCTTCAGCTCCTCGCGCCGGCTAGCGCGGGTGGCGGTGCAGATGGGCGGGTTCGTCAGCTTCTCCGGCATTCTGACCTTTCCCAAATCCGAGGAGCTGCGCGAGATCGCGCGCGAGCTGCCGGTGGACCGGCTGCTGGTGGAGACTGACGCGCCGTACCTCGCCCCCGCGCCGGTGCGGGGCAAGCGCAACGAGCCCGCCAACGTCCGGCACACGGCGCAGGTGCTGGCCCGCGTGCGCGGCCTCTCGCTCGATGACGTCGCGGCGCTCACCACGGCCAATTTCCTCCGCCTGTTCCGAAAGGCGGACTGATGCGGGTGACCGTGCTGGGCTGCGGCGGCTCGGCCGGCGTGCCGATGATCGGCGGGGCGGACGGGGCAGGGGACTGGGGCGCGTGCGACCCGGCCGAGCCGCGCAATGTCCGCTCCCGCTCCTCGATCGTGGTCGAGAGCGGCGGCGCGCGGCTGCTGGTCGACACCGCGCCGGAGATGCGCGTCCAATTGCTGGCCTGCCGCGTCCCTGGCGTGGACGCCATCCTCTACACGCACGCCCACGCCGACCACATCACCGGCCTCGATGACGTGCGCATCCTGAACCGCATCGCCGGGCGCCCGCTGGAGGCGTTCGCCACGCGCCGCACTTTGGAGGAACTGGGGCGCCGCTTCGGCTACGCCTTCCGCCCCTGGGAGCCGCCGAACTTCTTTCGGCCGGTGCTGGAGCCGCGCGAGGTGTCGCCTGGGCAGACGGTCAGCATGGCGGGCATGGCAGTGCGGCTGTTCGAGCAGGACCACGGCTACGCGTCGACGCTCGGGGTGCGGATCGGCGCGTTCGCCTATTCGACCGACGTGGTCGGCCTGGACACGGCGGCGCTGGACACGCTGAGCGGCGTGGACACCTGGCTCGTCGGCTGCTTCTGCCGTGCGCCGCACCCAACTCACGCGCATGTCGATCTGGTGCTGGGCTGGGCCGCGCGGATTGGCGCGCGTCGCACCGTGCTGACGCATATGGGCACGGACCTCGACTGGGACTGGCTGATCCGCCGCCTGCCGCCGGGCGTGGAGCCGGGCCATGACGGGCTGGTGCTGGATGTGGGTTAGCTGCAATACTGTTCACTTTATGATGCGAATGGCCTTGACGTAGTCGATCCGCGTTACCGGCTGTGGGCTGCGCGGTCGTAACTGATAGTTGCTCATCTTGCGCTTGACCCCACGCGGCACCTGCCTGCCTCGGCTGCTTGCCACGCGCTCCTCCAGGATCTCGTTCAGCACCGCCTTATGCAGAGCCCGCCTGGCCCGAGGGGGGAAGCGCGGCGAACAGCGGCAGCTTGCGCCGGACCACGCGCACGGCATGCGAGAAGGAGAGCCGGTCGGGGTCTTCCGCGGCCTGCAGCGCCGCCTCGTGCATCAGCCCGCGCACCGCGAAGTGGGCCAGCAGCAAGCCCCAGAACTCTTGGCGCGCCAACGCCGGGGTTTTGCTGCGCAGCACGACCCCCGCGCCGCGCAGGTGCGTCTTCAACTCGTCCAAGGCGCCTTCGATTTCCCAGCGCTCATGGTAGAGGGCGGCCAGGGCCGCGGCGGGCGCCTGCGCCGGATCCAGGATCGTGGTCACCAGCCGATACAGCGGCTCAGCCTCGGCGACGCCCTCCAGTCGATACTCGACCACGCGCACCCGGATGCCGTTGCTGCCGTGTCGCCGGTTCTTGTCGCTGGAATAGATCGTCGTCAGGTAGGACCCGTCGGCCAGCACGCTTGTGCGCGGCAGCCGCAGATTGTGCTTCACCCGCCAGAGCAGGTCGGCGCCGGTGGCCGCCGCGGCCTGCCAGAGCGCGTGTCCAAAAAATTGTCGGTCGGCCAGGCACAGCATGCCGGGCCGCAGTCCCCTCAGCACGTCGTGGGCCAGCGTCGTCTCGCCATCCGCGCACCGGCCGAGGCGGGCGCCGAACAGCACGTGCGTGCCGTTCTCCACCAGGGCCACAAAACGGAGCTGCGGGAACGCGCTCTCGCCGCGGCTCGCACCCGGACACCCGAAGCTGGCGCGGTTCTCCTCAGTGTCGGCCACATCCAGGCAGGAGCCGTCCAGGCTGACCAGCCGCCACGCCCGATACCACGCCCCCTTGGTGGCGCGCGCCGCGATCGGCTGCACCACCTGCTCATAAAGCCTCTGCAGCGGCGCCTCGCCCAGCCGGGTGCGAGCCTGTGAGATGCCGCTCCGGCCTGCCACCTTGACCGCCTCAGCGCCCCAGAGCCAGCGCAGACCCTCCAGCAGGCAGCGCAACACCTCCCGCGTGCTGGAGCCCATGTAGAGCGCCAGGGCGATCGCGTAGTAAACCATCACCTGCGCCGGCAGGTCGCGCTCCCGCTCGCTCGCCGTGCCGGTCTCGGCCAGGATCTGCCGCACCCGTTCGGGCGGGAACGCCTTGGCAATCACGCCGAGGCTGATGCGGTCGCTGAGACGAACGCCGGCCGGCAGGCCGGCAGGAGCACCGGCCATCGCTGCCGCCCCCCGGACAATCCCAGCCAGCAGCATATGCCGCCTACCCGTTTATCTGAACAGTATTGGGGCTAGCGGTTGACATTAGGCCAACGGCGAAGCGGGCGCCCCCCTCGGTGTCAGAGAAGTTGCCGCCCGGATAGGATCTGGAACCTGGGGGCGCGGATAGCAGGCAGTGGCTCGATACGGACAGGCATACAAGGACAGGATAGTGGCGCGGCTATTGCCGCCGGAAAGCTCAGCGGCCGAGGTTGTCTCACGAGAGGTGGGCGTCAGCGTCGCGACACTGGAGCGCTGGCGGGCGGATGCGCTGGCCAATGGCGCCAGCGACCGGCGCGGCGGCGGCGGTCAACGCTGGACGGCGGTGGCCCGGCTGGAAGCGGTGATTGCCACGGCGGCGATGGATGAGGCCGCCCGCAGCGCCTGGTGCCGTGAGCACGGGCTGTATCCGGCCGAGCTGGATGGCTGGAAGCAGGATGCCGTCGCCGTCCTCGGCGAGCCGCGCGCGGCCAGTGCCGCGGAGGCCCGGGAGGACCGGCGGCGGGTGAAGGAGCTGGAGCGGGAACTGCGTCGCAAGGACAAGGCGCTGGCCGAAACGGCCGCCTTGCTTGTGCTGTCACAAAAACTGGCGGCGGTCTTTCACAAGGACGAGGACGCATGACCCGTCTGGAAGACCGCCAAACCCTGGCAGACCACATCGCGCAGGCCCGCGCGGACGGCGCCCGGCTGAGCCCGGCCTGTGCTCTGGCCGGCATCGATGCCCGCACCCTGCGGCGCTGGAAGGCCGGGGCCGGTCTGGCGCGGGGCGATCGCCGGCCGCACGCCGACCGCCCCGTCCCATCGCATGCGCTGAGCGAGGCCGAGCGGGCGAGGATCGTGGCGGTGTGCAATGAACCGCGCTTCGCCGAGACGCCGCCGGCGCGGATCGTTCCGATGCTGGCGGACGAGGGCCTCCACATCGCCAGCGAGGCCAGCTTTCACCGCGTGCTGCGCGCGCACGGGCAGATCAACCGCCGCGGACGCGCCCGCCCGCCGCGAGCGTCGGAGCCGCCTCGCACTCACATCGCCAGTCGCCCTGGCGAGGTCTGGTGCTGGGACGTGACGTTCCTGCCGTCGCAAGTCCAGGGACGCTGGTTCTATTTCTACCTGATCCTCGACCTCTACAGCCGCAAGGTCGTCGGCTTCGAAGTGCATGACACCGACACCGCCGCGCATGCGGCCCATCTGGCCAGGCGAACCGCGCTCGCCGAGGGCGCGCATGCCACCTCGATGCGCCCGGTTCTGCACGGCGACAACGGCGCCACCTTGAAGGCGACCACCGTGCTGGCCATGCTGCATTGGCTCGGCATCGAGCCATCCTACTCACGCCCGCGGGTCAGCGATGACAACGCCTTCGCTGAGGCGCTGTTTCGTACGGCGAAGTATCGGCCGGAATCCCCGCTCAAGGGACTGGTCGATCTGGATGCCGCCCGGCGATGGGCGGGGTGCTTCGTGCACTGGTACAACCATGAGCACCGGCACAGCGGCCTTCGCTACCTCACCCCGGCGCAGCGCCATGCCGGCCAGGATCGTGGCCTGCTGCGTGCCCGCCACGCGCTTTACCAGGCCGCGCGGGCCGGCAATCCACGGCGCTGGAGTGGGCGGACCCGCAACTGGACACCGGTTGGCGTCGTCACCCTCAATCCGGAGCGCGACAGCATCGTCCGGACGGCGACCTCACACATCCAGCTTTCCAGTTCGATCGGCGCGCCTGCTTTCCCGTCCCGACCTGCAGACGCCCAAGCCACGGAGCGCAACGGAGGAGATGGGAGGCGTGGAGCCACCCGCAGCCACGCACAGCGCGCCCTATCGCGCGCGCGCATGGCGAGGATGGCGAGCACCGGACCTTCTCCGCAGTGAGCACCGTGGCACACTCGTCACCAGTCGGAGGATAGGAAAGATCGTTACGAAAGGCAGGCGGCAACTACGTTGACACTCACCGGCCCCGAGGGACCCCCGCTGAACAGCCCTGCTGACTTGAGGTGCTTATGAGGAGATGACGTTGAGGCCCGAGGTGTTGCCGACGAAGGTGAGGGTGGTGCCATCCCTCAGGGTGACGGCGCTGTTGCCGGTCGCCAGTGCCGCCTTGACAGCCGTCGACGCGCCGCCAGGGACGCCGCCATACAGCGTGTCGTAGCCGACCAGCGCGAGATTGTTGCTGCCACTCTCGAGGAAGATCGTGTCCTTGCCCGGCGTGACCGTGGTGTTGCTGATCGTGCTGAGCAGGCTGGTGTTGGCGACGTAGAACGTGTCGGTGCCGCTGCCGCCGACCAGGCTCTGGTTGCCGCTGCCCGCGACCAGCGCGTCGTTGCCCGCGCCAGCCCAGAGCAGGTCGTTGGCATCGCCGCTGAAGCTGCCATAGAACAGGTCGTTGCTCCGCGACGGCGCGCCGTAGATCGTCTCGTTACCCGCGCCCGCCACGAGCAACGCGCCAGGCGCGGACGCGCCCGCGGCGAGGGAGCTTGCGTAGATCAGGGTGTTATTGGCCGCGCCCACGATTGTGTTGCCGGCGCTGCCGCCGGTGATGAAGTCGGCGGTGTTCGCGCTGGCCGGGCCAGCGTAGAAGAACACCGACCCTGAGTTCCCGACGAGGCCGGTGGTGCCGGGGCTCGCGCCGGCGAAGATCGTGTCGGCGCCCGTGACAATGTTGATCAAGCTCAGGCCGCCGCCAAGGCTGACCTGGCCAGTTCCGGCCAGGTTGTACTGGTCATTGCCGCTACCAGCGGCGACCGTGTAGGCGCGCGACATGTTGAAAACGTCGTCGCCATTTCCAGTAACGACGGAGCCGCCAATTCCGGTGACCTGGAGGGGACCGTTCCCGCCCAGGAAGTTCGGGGCGCCGATCACGGCGAGGGGCGACGCTCCACCCGAGGCATCGACAACGTAGGTGTACCCGCCCGGCACGCTGACCACCCCAGGGCTGGTGATGACCAGCTGGTTGACCCCTGAGGCAGACGGGGGCGGAACGGTCCCGCCAATGCCGGGAACGGTCGCGACGTTCAGGCTGCCGGATGAGAGAATGGCACTAAGGGTGTTGGCGATGCTCTGCGCGAGCGCCGTGTTCGACGTTCCCGTAAAGGTCGTGCTTACCGTATTTGAACCCCCACCGGGGACGGTGATCGTGGCCATTCAAGGTCTCCGTTCAGCTTTTTGGACGGGTGCAGCAACGAAATGCCGACGACTGTTATCCCATCCTCATCGTCACTATCAAGGCATTCATTGTTGAAGCTGGTTCAGTGTTGCAGCTTCGCATCACGGGATGCGTATTGTTGATTCGGATGCTATAGAGCCGCTTGGAAACAGCGATCAAACATCTCGTGAGCCCTACGGAATACACAGTCGCAGGCACATGGTTTGGTGTGGCGAAGCGCCAATTCGCTGCCTGCAACCTCTCATTATGGAATCTTTACTATAACGCCGCCGGCATCAGGATCTGCACCAGGTCCGAGATGCAGGCCGCCTTGAATGTCTTGCCGTGTCTCGGTTCAACAATCACCGCCTCGCGGGAGCGCCACAGCGTCCATTGCCGCAGTGACAGCCCCGGTGGGTAGAGGGCGACCACTTCCTCGGTACTCCGCCCCGTCGACGCAGTGATCGAGTTCAAGCACGACGCGGATGTCATGGTACTCGGCCCACGCCCTCAGGATCAGCAGTTCGGGGATCGAGAACGCGACCCCGAGAGGCGCGACGGCGCCGCCAGACGCGCTCGCCGCCCTGGGCGCAACCCGGTCAGTCGAGCCAGAGACGCGTGATGTGGCTGCCATATGCTGTGCCCTCGCGAGACTGGGTGCTGACTTGCCCGACATGTTCGGCACAATGAGATCACGGAGCTGTGATAGCAAGTCCCACATTTGAGATTCCGCAACTCATGTCAGCGTATGCCGGAGCGTGGCGCCTGGGCACATCTTGCTTCCAGGAACTCCATTCATCGTTTGCTGGCAAGCCGCGCCGTCATGCGGCTCGCGGTCTGCGGCTGGGCGTGCCCGTATTGCAACACCTTTCGCTTTTCCCGTCGGGTGGCCGCCTCTAGCATCCAGGTGGAACCGCGAGGGCGGAAAGGTCGAGGGAGTCGGAGCATGCGGATCGACGATGTCACGCTGACGATCTTCACCTGGGACGGCATCCCGCCCACGACCTATCACCAGGGCGCGGGCGCGTCCGGCGCCTCCAACCTTGGCCTGCTGCGAATCGTCACGGACCAAGGAATCGAGGGCCACGCCTTTCTGGGCTCGGCGGGCAATCCTGCCGGGATGGATGGTCCCCACCTGATCCGAAGCCTGAAGCCCTTGCTGGTGGGCCGCGATCCCATCCAGCGAGAGCGCATCCACCAGTCGATGCGCCTGCTGTCGCGCACCGTCGGCTACCGCACGATCGGCGCCGTCGACACGGCGCTCTGGGATCTCGCCGGCAAGGCCGCCGGCCAGCCCGTGCACGCTCTCATGGGCACGTGCCGAACCGCGATCGCGGCCTACGCCAGCAGTCAGCTTCTTCCGGACGCGGACGCCTATGTCGAGCAGGCGCAGGCTTTCAAAGCCGAAGGCTGGCGGGCGTACAAGATCCATCCGCCACGCGATCCCGACCAGGACATCCGCATCTGCGCCGCGGTGCGCCGGGCAGTCGGGGACGAGTTCCAGCTGATGCTCGATTCAACCTGGGGCTACGACTACCCCGGTGCGCTGCGCGTCGGCCGCGCCATCGAGGAGATGGGCTTTCATTGGTACGAAGACCCGCTCGCGGACGAGGATATCTACGGCTATGTCAAGTTGCGCCAGAAGCTCGACATCCCGATCATGGCGACCGAGTACCCGGCGGGCGGACTGGACACCTACCCGATCTGGCTGACCGAGCGCGCGACCGACTACTTGCGCGGCGACATCCCGAACAAGGGCGGCCTGACCACCATGCTCAAGACCGCGCACCTCGCCGAGGCGTTCGGCCTGCGCTACGAGGCGCACCACAGCGGCAATTCGCTCAACAACCTCGCCAACCTGCACCTGTGCATGGCGATCCACAACACCACGATGTTCGAGGTGCTGCTGCCGCACGGGGCGCACAAATACGGGGTGACGCGCGAGCTGGAGATCGACCGCGACGGGATGCTGCACGCGCCGACCGAACCGGGCCTCGGCGCGGAGATCGACTTCGCGCTGATTGAGCGAAAGACGGAGGCCGTCCTGCGCTAGCCCCGCTTCGGGCGGGTTCACACATTCCCGCCGGACGACATCGGCGGGCTCACCGGATGACCGGCCGCTTTTCCTTGCGGAGGCTCTGCATCACGCGCTCGTTCAGGTGCAGGTGGTCCCGCACCAGCTCCGGCGGGGTCAGGGCCATCCACTGGTTCAGCGAAATGTCCCGGAACCGGTCGCTCGCGAACATCTCCAAGTAGCGCAGCGTGGTCTCGCCGGTGTTCTGGATGTAGTGGCCCATCGCGAACGGCACGTATCCGACGTCGCCTGGGTGGAAGTCGAAGGTTCGCGCCTTGGACTCGGCGCCGAACACCGTCATGCGCCCGCTGCCCTCGATCCAGTACTGCCACTCGTCATTGTTGGGATGCCAGTGCATCTCGCGCAGGCCGCCCGGCTCGATCTCGACCAACGCCGCCGCGATCCGCGTCGCGACGGGGAAGTTCGTCGAATCCGCTATGCGCACCGTCCCGCCCGGGGTTTGCACCGGGATCTGCTTCAGCAGGCGATGGCTGAAGCTCTTGGGCGCGGGCCCTCGAGGATCGGGCACCCTGTCCCGTTCCAGCGGCCCGGGCACCTTGCTCTGAAAGTTGTAGCGCTCCTTCTCCGGCAGGCCAGCGAAGTCGATCGGCGTCACGGAGAAGTTCTGCGCGAGCACGCTTCGCGGCGTGTGCGCGAACCAGTCGCTGATGAGAAAGGTGCTGTCCTCGGAGAAGTTTCCGTCAGTCGAACACGAGAAGGAACTCGCAGCCTTTCTCCAGGCCCTGGATCAAATGCGGTATGCCCGCCGGGAAATACCAGAGGTCGCCCACGCCGACGTCGGCGATGAAGTTGCGCCCGTCCTCGTCGAGAGCGGTGATCCGCGCCCGGCCGGCGAGCATGTAGGCCCACTCGGCCCGCTAGTGCGAATGCAGCTCGCGCACGCCGCCTGGCGTAAGGCGCATGTTCACGCCGGCCAGCGTGGTGGCGACCGGAAGCTCGCACTGCGTCACTTCGCGTGCCATCCGCCATGCTCCACGCGGTTGTGCGCCAGGGCGAAGGGAAACTTGAGGTTCGGCATGTTGCCGTGGTCGGTCGCGGGCGGGTGCAGCAGATCCGGGTTCTGCCGGTCGAGTTCGACGCTGCGGGGTCCGAGGACGGTCGCGCCCTTGCCATCCCTCACGGGCTGCGGTGTTGATTCACCCATCCGCGTCACAGCTCCCCACGTCGCGCCAAGTGCTTGATGCGGTCGGCGGTGCGGCAGGCGACCGCCTGGATTGTTTCCGACGGGTTCACCCCGCCGACCGTTGGGAACATCACTCGGTTACGCTCCTGCGGCTGCTGCTGCTCACCCACCATCTTCAGCCCGACCTGGTGGTTGTACTTCTTCATCTCCTCGACAAGCGTCTTGCCCAGAGATTGCGCGATCCGGTCTGCACGGCCACCCACTCCTGCGGCATCGGTCCCTGGCAAGGTCTCCCCGCCCGCCACCCGTCTCCAACGCGCGGGACTCAGGCGGGCTTGGCGCATCCGCGAAACGGCTCATCACAAACGCTGGGTCACGCCCGGCAACGCGAGTCGCGCCTTGGGCGTTGTGCCGCCAACGAGACAGGAGGCGAGACGATGCGCAGAATGCTGATCGCGGCGGGCTGGCTGCTAGCCCTGGCCGGCACCGCCATGGCCCAGCAAGGCCAGGGCCAAGTTCAGGGGCCGGGGGGCGCCGGGCCGCAGCCGGGGAAGCAGCAGGGCAGCGGCTTATTCAGCCGCAACCAGCCGGCGCCGATGTACTCCACCAGCAACAACAACGAGACGGCGTCCCTGCAAGCGCCCGGATCGGCATCGCCGAACGCTGGCAACACCGGCGCCGCCGGTTCTGGCAGCCAGTCCCATGGCTGGGCTCCGCCGGAGTACGGCCCGTCGCCGGGTCAGCACTAGAAGCGGCTCAGGCCACCTCCGCCTCGGCTTCGCGGCGGGCCTGGGCGGAGCGGACCAGGGATGCCTTCATCGTCACCAGCGCCTCGGTCATCGCCTCCAGGGTAGCGGGATCCACCCCTCGCGTCAGGATTTGGAGCATGTCCGCCCGCTGGTGATCGATCTCGCGCAGCACCGGGAAAGCCGGGGAGCAGAGATGCAGGCGCCAGATCCGCCGGTCACGCGGGTCCGGCCGGCGCTCCACCATGCCGCGCGCCTCCAGCCGGTCGATCAGGCGGGCGACGGTGATCGGCTCCACCTCCAGCAGCTCGGCTAGCTCCTTCTGCGAAATGCCGGGCTGGCGTTCCAGCCAGATCAGGATTGCCCATTGGGCGCGCGTCATGCCATGGCAGCGCGCGCGCTTGTCGGCGTCCATCCGCAGCAAGCGGGCCACGTCATTCAACAGAAAGAGAAGCTCGTGCTGAAAATCCGCCACGACAGGAGACCCCTGATATCCCTGTGATTATAAGCGGACCTTATCATAGCGTTTCCAGGGTCGATTCCATGCAGGGCGCGCAGGGCCGATATTCGCCGTCCCCTCGCGCTTCAGGGCTTACTGTATGCTGTTGAGCTATGTGCTCATCGGCCTCGGCGGCGCGCTGGGGAGCATAGCGCGGGCCTGGGCGACGCTCGCCGTGGCACGAGTCGCCGGGGCCACGTTTCCCTGGGGCACCATCCTTATCAACGTCCTGGGCTCGTTCGTGATCGGGTTCTTCGGAGCGTTGACCGACGGGGCGGGCGGGCGGTTCGCGGGGAGCGCCGAGGCGCGCGCCTTCGTCATGATCGGAATATGCGGCGGCTTCACCACCTTCTCGTCATTCAGCCTACAGACGCTGGAGCTGCTGCGTCACGGCAGGACCGGGCCAGCCCTGGCGAATATCGGCCTGTCCGTCACCCTCTGCCTTGCCGCGGTGGCGGCAGGGCACTACGGCGCGACAGCGCTGGGCCGGCAATGACAGCTCCACACGCATTCTTGTTGACCGCGGAACCACGCCCGGGCCAAACCTCGCGCGGCATTGTGGGACGTGATCGCGGATGAAGCTGCTCTTGACCGGCGGATGCGGATTTATCGGGTCGGCCGTCGTGCGGCACTTGGTGCGCCGCACGGGCCATATCGTCGTCAATGTGGACAAGATGACCTATGCCGCCTCGGAGGAGGCGCTGGAGGAGGCGCGGCACCACCCGCGCCACATCCTGGTGCGCGCCGACATCGCCGAGGCCGAGGCGATGCGGGAGGTGTTCACCACCCACCGGCCCGACGCGGTAATGCACCTCGCGGCCGAGAGCCACGTCGACCGGTCCATCGACGGGCCAGGCGCCTTCATTCAGACCAACGTTGTCGGCACCTACGCCTTGCTGGAGGCGGCCCGGCGCTACTGGTCGGGGCTGCCGCAAGCGGCCCGGAACGGATTTCGCTTTCACCACGTCTCCACGGACGAGGTATTCGGCGCCCTGGAGGCGGACGACCCGGCCTTCACGGAGGAGACGCGGTATGACCCGCGCAGCCCCTACGCGGCATCCAAGGCCGCGTCCGACCATCTGGCGCGGGCATGGTTCCACACCTACGGATTGCCGGTGATCGTCAGCAACACGACCAACAATTACGGCCCCTGGCAGTTTCCCGAGAAGCTGATCCCGCTGGTGACGCTGAACGCGCTGGAGGGCAGGGAGCTGCCGGTGTACGGGGACGGCTCGAACCAGCGCGACTGGCTGTTCGTGGAGGACCATGCGGCGGCGCTCGTGCGCGTGGTCGAGCAGGGAGCCCCTGGCGCGACCTATGCCATCGGCGCCCGCCAGCCGCGCAACAACCTGGACGTGGTGCGCGCGATCTGCGCCCACCTCGACCGTCGCGCCCCCGATCCGGCCGGCCCCGGGGGCGGCTGATCCGCTTCGTGACCGACCGGCCGGGCCACGATTTCCGCTACGAGATCGATCCGGCGCGCACTGAGGCCGCGCTCGCCTGGCGCGCGCCGCACGACTTCGAGACCGGGCTTGCGCGCACCATCGATTGGTACCTGGAGAACCGAGCCTGGTGGACAGGCTTGCGCGCCCGCTACGCTCGGCAGCGGCTCGGCACCAACACGGGGATCGCGGCATGAAGGGCATCATCCTCGCTGGCGGGTCCGGCACACGGCTACATCCCGCGACGCTGGCATCCTCGAAGCAGCTCCTGCCGGTCTATGACAAGCCGATGGTCTATTATCCGCTGTCCACGCTGATGCTGGCGGGGATTCGCGACATCCTGCTGATCTCCACGCCGCAGGACCTGCCGCAATTCCGCCGGTTGCTCGGCGACGGCAGCCGGCTTGGCGTGCGCATCGCCTATGCCGAGCAGCCGCGCCCGGACGGGCTGGCGCAAGCCTTCCTGATCGGGCGGGACTGGATCGCGGGCGAGGCGTGCGCGCTCGCCCTGGGCGACAACCTGATCCACGCCGATCACCTCTCGACCCTGCTCCGCCGGGCGGTGGGGCGGACCAGCGGGGCGACCGTGTTCGCCTACGAGGTGCGCGATCCGGAGCGGTACGGCGTCGTCACGTTCGACCCCGACGGGCGCGCGGTCGAGATCGAGGAGAAGCCCCGCAACCCGCGCTCCGACTGGGCGGTGACAGGCCTCTATTTCTACGACCAGAGCGTGACGGAGCTGGCCGCCGCCATCCGTCCCTCCGCCCGTGGCGAGCTGGAGATCACCGACCTCAACCGGATCTATCTCCAGGCGGGCAAGCTGCACGTCGAGCGCCTGTCGCGCGGCTGCGCCTGGCTCGACGCCGGCACGCCCGACAGCCTGCTACAGGCGGCGACCTTCGTGCAGACCATCCAGGCCCGCACCGGGCTGCTGGTAGGCTGTCCCGAGGAGGTGGCGTTCCGCATGGGCTACATCGACGCCGCCGCGCTGCGGCGCGAGGCCGAGGCCCTGGGCAAGACCGAGCTCGGCCGGGCGCTGCGCGACGTCGCCGACGGGAAGCACGGATGAACGTCGAGCGCCTGGCGATCCCGGGGGTCATCCTTTTGACCCCGCCGCGCTTCGCCGACCAACGCGGCTTCTTCTCCGAGACCTGGAGCCAGCGGCGCTACGCCGCGCTCGGCATCCCGGGACCGTTCGTGCAGGACAATCACAGCCTGTCGTCGCGGCGCGGGACGGTGCGGGGGCTGCACTTGCAGGTGGCGCCCAGCGCGCAAGGCAAGCTGGTGCGCTGCGTGCGCGGGGCGATCTGGGACGTGGCGGTGGACGTCCGCCACGGCTCGCCCACCTACGGCCAGCACGCTGCTGCGGTGCTGAGTGCGGAGAACTGGTCGCAGCTCTGGATTCCGGGCGGTTTCCTGCACGGGTTCTGCACCCTCGAACCGGAGACCGAGGTGAGTTACAAGGTCACGGCGGACTACGACCGCGCCGCCGAGCGCGGGGTGATCTGGAACGACCCCGACCTGGCGCTTCCCTGGGCCGTCGCGCCCGAGGCCGCGCTGCTGTCAGACAAGGATTTGGAGCTGCCGCGCTTGCGCGACTGCCCGGCCTGGTTCACCGCGTGATGATCCTGGTCACGGGCGGGGCGGGCCAGCTCGCCACCGCGCTGACGGCGGTCGGGGGCGAGCGGGTGCGGCGCGTGGGCCGCCCCAACTTCGATTTCGACCGGCCCGAGAGCGTGGAAACCGCCTTCCGCTCGATCTCTCCCACCCTGGTCGTCAACGCCGCCGCCTACACCGCCGTCGATGCCGCGGAGACGGACGCCGAGGCCGCGTTCCGGGCCAACCGAGACGGACCGGCGCTGCTGGCGCGGCTCTGCGCGGCATCTGGCGCGCGGCTGATCCATGTCTCGACGGACTACGTGTTCGACGGGCTGAAGGGAGCGCCCTACGACGAGACCGACCCGACCGCGCCGCAGGGCATGTACGGCGCGAGCAAGCTGGCGGGCGAGGAGGCCGTGCTGCGGGAGTGCCCGAGCGCGGTCGTGCTGCGCACCTCCTGGGTCTATTCGCCGACCGGCAAGAACTTCGTCCGCACCATGCTGGCGGCGGCGCGGCGCACCAACCGGCTGCGCGTCGTGGCGGACCAGCGGGGCTGTCCCACCACCGCGGCCGACCTGGCGGACGCCATCCTGGCGGTCGCGGAGCGCCTCGATGGCCAGGCCGGCGTGTTCCACGCCGCCGGGACCGGCTGGACGACGTGGCACGGCCTCGTTCGGGCGACCTTCGAGGAGGCGGCCCGGCACGGCCTGACCTCGCCCGAGGTGGAGGCCATCGCCACCGCCGACTGGCCCACGCCGGCCCGCCGGCCGCCGGACTCGCGGCTGGACTGCGGCAAGCTGGCGGCCACGTTCGGCGTGCGCCTGCCGCATTGGCGCGACAGCCTCGGCGCGACGGTCGACGCGATCTTCGCGGCGGAGCGGGCCTGTATCTAGTCAGCCCCTCCTTCCGTTAGCGGTCGCGGTGGCGTAGGTTTGCGCTTATGACGATTATGACAACCCCGTCACCGCGCGAGCTGTCCAGTTCTGATACACGCGGTCGGTCAACCCACGACCTTGATTTCTATGCTTGGGCGAAGGAGCAAGCCGCGCTGCTAAGGGCCGGCCGGCTGTCCGAAGTAGATCTAGAGCATATCGCCGAGGAGATCGAGGATTTGGGTCAAGCCGAGAAGCGCACCTTGGCGAGCCATATTCGGACGGTCATTGAACACTTGATGAAGCCGCAAGCATCGTCAGCGGTCGATCCTCGCGATGGCTGGGCCAGCACGATCGACCGGGTGCGCGAAGAGCTTGAGGACGTGCTCGAGGACAACCCAAGTCTTCGTCGCGAACTAAGCACCATGATTGCTCATCAGATAGACCGCGCGCGGCGTAAGGTAAGGCGCGATTTCGAGCGGCGCGGTGAGGACGTGTCCCGTTTGGACGGCCTGACGTTCGAGGACAGCCAAATCCTCGGACCCTGGATGCCCGACTGAGCGCCGGGCACCGACGCGCCGCCCTAGCTAGTTCCCAACGGCAGCCCTATCTCGGCGAGCCATGGACGCGATTCGAGTGGAGGGGCTGACCAAGCGCTACGGCGACGTGCTCGCGGTGGACGCGATCGGGTTCGGCGTACCTCCGAGAGAGACCATCGGGCTGCTGGGCGGCAACGGGGCGGGGAAGACGACCACCATCGCCCTGCTGCTCGGGCTGCTGATCCCGACCGCCGGGCAAATCGAGGTGCTGGGGCACGACATGGCGACTGACCGTTTCGCGGCGCTGGCCCGGATGAACTTCTCCTCGCCCTATGTCTCGCTGCCAAACCGGCTGACCGTGGCGGAGAATCTGCGCGTCTACGGCCATCTCTATGGCGTGCGCCACCTGGAGCGGCGCATCGGGGAACTGGCCGAGGAACTCGACATGGCGAGTTTCCTGTACCGGCCCGCTGGCCAGCTCTCGGCGGGGCAGAAGACCCGCGTGTCGCTCGCCAAGGCGCTGATCAACCGCCCCGAGGTGCTGCTGCTCGACGAGCCGACCGCGAGCCTCGATCCCGACACCGGGGATTGGGTGCGCACCTGGCTCGAGCGCTACCGGGACGAGACGGGCTGCACCATGCTGCTGGCCTCGCACAACATGGCCGAGGTGGAGCGGCTCTGCTCGGGGGTGCTAGTAATGAAGCGGGGGCGCATCGTCGATCGTGGCAGCCCGGCCGCCCTGCTCGCCCGCTACGGGCGGGAGGATCTCGAAGAGGTTTTCCTCGACATCGCCCGTGACCGCCGCCGCGCGCGGGCGGAGGCGCCGGCGTGAGGCCGTCCCCGATCCGTCGCGTCTGGGCGATGATGTACCGGCACCTGGCGCTCTACCGGCGCTCCTGGCCCCGGCTGCTGGAGCTGGCGTACTGGCCGGTCTTGCAAATGCTTATTTGGGGTTTCACGGCGAGCTTCGTGGCCGCGCGAATGGGCACCAGCGCCGGGGCGCTGGCCGGGACGACGCTGCTCGGGGGCGTGCTGCTGTGGGAGGTGGCGCTGCGCAGCCAGATGGGCGTAGCGATCAGCTTCATGGAGGAGGTGTGGTCGCGCAACCTGGGCCACATCTTCGTCTCGCCGCTGCGTCCGTGGGAGCTGGTGACAGCGCTGCTCGGCATCTCGATCATCCGGATGCTGATGGGCGTGCTCCCGGCGATCGGCATCGCTTACCTGCTCTATGCCTTCAACCTGTTCGCGCTGGGGCCGGTCCTCGTTCTTTTCTTCGCCAACCTGATGCTCATGGGCTGGTGGGTCGCGCTCGCCGTGGTGGCGCTGATCCTGCGCCACGGCGCGGGCGCGGAAGCGCTGGCCTGGTCGGTGCTGTTCGCGCTGACCCCTTTCGCCGCGGTGTTCTACCCGGTCGCGGTGCTGCCGCGTGTGATGCAGGCGGTCTCGTTCGTGGTGCCGGCCTCGCACGTGTTCGAGGGGATGCGCGCGGCGCTGCTGCACGGCGTGACACGCTGGGACCAATTGATCGCCGCCACTCTCCTGAACGCGGCGTGGGCGGCGGCCGCCGGATTGCTGTTCGCCCGCCAGCTCCGGCAGGCGCGGACGCGCGGCGCCCTGTTGAGCATGGGCGAGTGACTGCCGTGAGCGTCACCGCCTTCTGGCTGATCCGCCACGCGGTCGTTGAGGAGAATGCGCGCGCGTACCTGTACGGCACGCTGGATGTCGAGCTGTGCCCGGCGAGCCTGGTCGAGCAAGCGCCCATGTACCGGGCGTTGGCCCAGCGACTGCCGCGTCCGGCGCGCTGGATCGTCACCCCGCTGTCGCGCACGCGGCGCACCGCCGAGGCGATCTTCGGCGCTGGGTACCCGGAAACGCCGCTCGCCGCGGAGGCGGAGCTGATCGAGCAGTCCCTGGGCGCGTGGCATGGCCTGCCCCATGCCGAGCTGCCAGCGCGCCTGACGCGGCCGCCGCACGCCTTTTGGCCGCTTGCGGGCCATGAGCGTCCGCCCGGTGGCGAGTTGATCGCCGACGTGATCGCGCGGGCGGGCGCGGCGGTCGAGCGCCTGGCGCGCGCGCACGCGGGTGCCGACCTTGTCGTGGTGAGCCACGGCGGCACCATCCGCGCCATGATCGCGCACGCGCTGGGCATCGGGCCGGACAACGCGCTGCATCTGGTCGTCCAGAATCTCTCCCTGTCGCGGCTGGAGCGGCATCGGTCGGGCTGGCGGGTCGTGTGCGTGAACGAGTTGCCCGGATATTGAAAGCCTTCGCTCGCCGAATTCGGGCTCGCGTGTTAGCTGCTGGCGGGGAGATCCAATCCATGAGACGCATCCTTCTCGCCGCCGCCCTGCTTCTGGTTCCGGCGCTCGCCCGCGCGCAGACCGACGAGCAGGCCCTGGTGGACCGCTCCACCCTGGCCGTCCAGGAGATGATGACGCAGCATATCTCGCAGACTCCCCGCATGATGCTGTCCCGGTCGCGGGCGGTGCTGATCTGCCCGCGCATCTTCAAGGCGGGGTTCTTCATAGCGGGCTCGGGCGGGAATTGCGTGCTGTTGGCCCGCGCGGGCAACGGCACTTGGTCCTACCCCGCGTTCTTCACCATGGGCAGCGCCAGCTTCGGCTTCCAGATCGGATTGCAGGACAGCGCGCTCATCCTGACCGTGCTGACCAATCGCGGGCTGGAGGCGCTGCTGAACAGCCACTTCAAGCTGGGCGGCGACATCTCGATAGCCATCGCGACGTTTGGCGGCGGCGTGCAAGGGGCGATGACGACCGGCCTGACCGCCGATATCGTAGCCTTCCAATCCTCGCGCGGCGCCTTCGCCGGCATCTCCCTCGAGGGCAGCGTGCTGAACGCCAATACCGGCATGAACCGGGTCTATTACGGCCAGCCGCTCGACACCCGCCAGATTGTCATCGCAATGCAAGGCGTCAATCCCGGCGCGGACCCGCTGCGCGGCATCCTGACGCGGCTGGGCGCGCCAGTCGCGCCGGGATACCCCGCTCCACCAGGCTATGCTCAAGGTCCGGCTGGCTACGCTCCGCCCTACCCGCCGCCGAGTGGCGGCTATCCGCCGCCGATGACCGGCTATCAGGGGCAGCCTGAGAGCCGCGGCGTCCAGCAGCAGACCCTGCCGCCGCCAAGCTGAGCCCCGGGCCGGGTGGGTTTCGGGGCGATGCGATCTGGGTTACACCAGGTCGCATGGTGGAGGCTCGCCCGTTCTGGAAAGTCAAGCAACTTGAGGAGATGACGCCCTCGGAGTGGGAGTCGCTCTGCGACGGCTGCGGACGCTGCTGCCTGCACAAGCTTCGCCACGAGGACGACGCGCTGTCGTTCACCAATGTCGCCTGCCAGCTGCTCGATCTCGACACCTGCCAATGCAAGGACTACGCGCGCCGTCACCGCCGCGTGCCCGACTGCGTGCGTCTCACGCCGGCGACGGTGCGGGAGGTGGATTGGCTGCCGCCGTCCTGCGCGTACCGGCGGCTCGCCGAGGGCAAGGATCTCGCCTGGTGGCACCCGCTCGTCTCCGGCGATCCGCGAACGGTACACGAGGCCGGCGTCTCGGTGCGCGGGCGGGCCGTGTCGGAACGGAGGGCGGGGCCGTTCGAGCACCACATCGCCGACTGGCCCGGACGGATGCCGCGCGCGCGACGCGCCAAGGAGACGGACGCATGTTGACCAACGCCCTGTTTGGCGGCGTGAACGCCGCCGTGCTGACGCCGATGACGGCTGATCTCTCGGTCGATCTCGATCGCATGGCGGCGCATTGCCGCTGGCTGCTCGCCAACGGGTGCGACGGGCTCGGCATATTGGGCACCACCGGAGAGGCGAACAGCCTCGGCATCGACGAGCGGATCGCGGTGATGGAAGGGCTGGTCGCGCGCGGCATTCCGGCGCGCCGACTGATGCCTGGCACGGGGACGACGGCGCTGACCGACACCGTGCTGCTCACCCGCCGCGCCGCCGCGCTTGGCTGTCCGGGCGCGCTGCTGTTGCCGCCCTTCTTCTACAAGAACCCGTCGGACGACGGGCTGTTCGCCTATTTCAGCGAGGTCGTGCAGCGCGCCGGCGGCGGCCTCAAGATCTACCTCTACCACTTCCCGCAGCAGGCGGTGGTCGGGTTCGGGCTGGAACTGGTCGGCCGCCTGTTCGCGGCGTTCCCTGGCGTGATCAAGGGGATCAAGGACAGCAGCGGCGACCTCGCCAACGGCACGGCCTATGCCGAGGCGTTCGCCAAGGACGGGTTCGAGGTGTACGCGGGCGACGACAGCCTGTTGCGCCAGATGCTCGCGGCCGGCGGGGCGGGGTGCATCACCGCGGCCTCGAACGTGACCTGCGCCATCGGCGCGCGCGTCTGCGCGGAGCCCGACAGCGCAGGGGGCGAGGCGGCGCAGCGCGTCTTGACCGCCGCGCGCAAGGCGGTGACGTCGGTGCCGCTGATCCCTGGGTTGAAGGCGCTGGTCGCGCGCAACACCGGCGACCCGCGCTGGAAGAACATCCGTCCGCCGCACATGAAACTGACCGCGGCGCAAGAGGCGGCGCTGTTCGCCGCGTTCGATGCCAGCGGGATCGCGCTGGAGCGGGCGGCGTGAATGCCGACTATCGTGCGGCCGTCGTCTCTTCGGACTTGACTTCTTAAACCTTTGGCATTCACCCGCCGGCGTTGTTGAACACCCATGATCGTAGGGCGGGATAGCGGAGCGTATCCCGCCTTTCACCGGCAGGCGGGCCGACGGCGGGATACGTTATTGCTATCCCGCCCTACCTCCTATGGTTCAGCATCCACGCCGGTTGGTGTCGGTCCGGTTCTAGCGAGATGAGTGAGGAGATGAAAACCGTCAACGTCCACGAGGCGAAAACAATGCTCTCGCAGCTTCTTTCGGCGGTGGAAGGCGGCGAGGAGGTCGTCATTACCCGGCACGGAATGCCGGTCGCGCGACTGGTTTCTGTCGTGGAGAGAGGGGAACGCCAGCCCGGCATGTGGCGTAAGTTTCCAGGATGGGAGGATTTCAAGTACGATCCAAGCATCCTTGCGCCCGTGACTGACGCGGAAATGGAAGAGGAAGGGTGGCCGTGAGGCATCTGCGACGCCCGCGCCCTGCTCGCTTACTTCCGCGCAAGAGATAGCCCGATGACGCGGACCGGCATTTCAATATGCTCTCGCCAATAATCATTGACGAATCGGATCGCGTATCCAACTGTTGGCGGTGATGGAGCCGTCGCATGCTGAGACAATCGCGCTGCCTGGCGGACCCGCGCGCGTCGAGTGGCGCCGCAGCCAGCGCGCGCGCCGTGTGAGCCTCAGGATCGATCCCTGCATCGGTGCCGTCGTCGTCACCTTGCCGATGCGCGCGGCGCGCGGCGCGGGCGTGGCGCTGCTGATGGATCACGCGGATTGGGTTGCGGACCGTCTCGCGCGCTTGCCCGCGACAGTGCCGTTCGTCGATGGCGCGTTGGTGCCGATCGACGGAAAGCCGCACCGCATCCGCCACATACCCCGCGCGCGTGGCGGCGCGTGGATCGAGGACGATGAGTTGCGCGTGAGCGGCGCGCCGGAGTTCCTGCGCCGTCGCGTGCTGGACTTTCTGCGCCGCGAAGCGCGCGGTCGGCTGGCCGCGCTGGTCGCGGCGAAGGCGGCGCGCATCGGCGCGGTGCCGCGCCGTCTGTCGGTGAAGGACACGCGCACGCGATGGGGGAGCTGCGCGTCGGATGGCTCGCTTGCGTTCTCGTGGCGGCTGGTGATGGCGCCTGGGTTCGTGCAGGACTACGTCGTGGCGCACGAGGTGGCGCATCTGCGCCACATGAATCATGGCAAGCGATTCTGGGCTTTGGTGGATCGTCTCACGCCGCACAGCGCCGAGGCGATTGCCTGGCTGCGCAGCGACGGCTCACGGCTGCTTCGCATCGGCTGACAGCGCCCGCCAAACCGCCTCCTGCGTGGCCGGCATGTCGAGATGCGGGTCGCCGAGCGCGTCAAGGACCGCGTGCATTACGGTCTGCGGCGCGGCGATCGCGCCGGCTTGGCCCGACCCCTTCACCCCGAGCGGGTTCGCGTCGGTCGGCGTGCCGGGCAGCGAGACATCGATATCCGGCAGATCGGCCGCGCGCGGAATCGCGTAGTCCATGAAGGTGCCGCTGACGAGCTGGCCGTTCGCCGGATCGTAGACCCAGCGCTCCATCAGCGCCTGGCCGATGCCTTGCGCGACGCCACCCCGCACCTGTCCGGTGGTGAGCATTGGATTGATAAGACGGCCGAAATCGTCGACCGCGAGATACCGCGCCAGCGTGACCACCCCTGTCGCCGGATCGACCTCGACCTCGGCGACGTGGCAGCCGTTGGGAAAGGTGAACGCCGCGTCGGCGACAGCGGCGCGCGAATCGAGGCTCGAACTCAAAATCAGCGGCGGCGCGCGCGACGTCCAGCAGAGCGATGTTGCGTCCGTCGGTGGTGCTGAACCGGCCGGCATCGAAGACGACGGAATCGTGTGCCGCCTGGAGCAGGCGCGCGGCAATGGACCGGCCCTGTTCGATCACCGCCTCCGCCGCCCGCGCCAGCGCGGCCCCGCCCATGTGCATGGATCGCGCGCCGCCATGCCCGCCGCCGGTCGCGACCGCGTGCGTGTCGGCCTGCACGTAGCGGAACGTCGACAGAGGCAGACCCAGCAAGTCGGCGGCGATCTGCCGGTAGCTCGTTTCATGGCCCTGGCCGTTCGACTGGGTGCCGACAATCAGCGTCACCGCGCCCTCGGGCTCGAAGCGAATCTCGGCCGCCTCGTTCGGCTGGCCGCGCGCGGTCTCGAGAAAGCAGGCGACACCGAGCCCGCGCAACATACCGCGCCGCGCGGACTCCTCCCGCCGCCGCGCGAAGCCGGGGCGATCCGCGGCGGCCTCGGCGGCGTCGAGATTGGCCGCGAAGCGCCCGCCGTCGATGGTGATGCCGAGCGCGCTGCGATGCGGGAAGCGCGCCATCATGTTGCGCCGACGCAGCTCGAACGGATCGAGGGAGAGGCGGCGCGCGGCGGCATCGACCAACCGTTCGATCAGATAGTTCGCCTCCGGCTTGCCGGCGCCACGATAGGCGTCGATCGGCACGGTGTTCGTCAACGCGCCACGCACGTCCATGAACACGGCCGGGATGTCGTACACGCCGCCCATCGCGGTGCTGGGCGCACTGGTCGAGGTGCCGGGTCCGAAACCGGCGACATAGGCGCCGAGATTGGCGACGGTTTGCACGTCGAGCGCGAGGAAGCGCCCGTCAGCGTCCAGAGCGAGGCGCGCGCGCGTGCGGTTGTCGCGGCCTTGCGCGGCGGACGTGAAATCCTCGGCGCGGTCGGCGATCCACTTTACCGGCAATCCGAGCCGCCGCGCGGCCCAGAGCAACAAGACATGCTCCGGATAGACCGCGTTCTTGATGCCGAACCCGCCGCCGACATCGGGGGCGCTGACCCGCACGCGGGAGCGTGGAAGATGGAAGATGCGATCGGCGAGCACGTCGCGCATCCCATGCACGCCGGCGCCGCTGACAATCAGATGAAAGCTTTCAGTCGCCGCGTCGTGCGATCCGATGGCGCCGCGCGTCTCGAGAGGCGCCACGATCAGGCGGTTGTTGACCAGATCGCGTTCGACCACATGCGCGGCGCTGGCGAAGGCGGCGTCCACCGCCGCTCGATCGCCTTTCTGGAAGCGGAAGCTGAGATTGCCGGGCGCCTCTTCCCACAGCAGCGGCGCGCCGTGCGCCAGGGCGTCACGCGCGTCCGTGACGGCGGGCAGCGGCCGATACCGCACGCAAACGCTCTCGGCCGCGTCGCGCGCGTGGGCGAGGCTGTCGGCGACGACGAAAACAACGGGATCACCGACATGTCGGACGCGACGCCGCGCCAGCGCCGGACGCGGCGGCACGATCATGGGCGCGAGGGCAGCCACCTGCGCGGTGCAGGGAAGGGCGCCGATATCGTCGGCGTCGAGATCGGCGGCGGTGAACACCCCGCGCACGCCCGCCATGCGCCGCGTCGCGTCCGTCTCGATCGCCTCGATCACGGCGTGCGCGTGCGGCGATCGGATCACGACGCCATGCAGCGCGCCCGGCGGTGCGATGTCGTCAATGAAGCAGGCCTTGCCGGTCAGGAAACGCTGGTCCTCCAGCCGGCGGACGCTGGCGCCGACGGGGCTTATCCCCGCCCCTTCACGGCGTCCCACCACGGACACACACCGCTCATCCGATTGTAATTGCCTTCCAGTACCTGTACCGGGGCGCGCGGCATCTCCTTCGGCTCCGGGAACGGCGACGGCCGACCATCGCCAAGCGCCTCGAACAAACCCTTATGGCCCCAGAAACTCGCGACCGTGGTCATCTCCTGCGGCTGCCAGGTCGCGTCGTCGACCTCGCGTCCACCCCAGCCGTACTCTACCAGCATATCCGACGGCGTGCGCACGTAGAACGAGGTCATGAGGTCGTTCGGATGCCGTCCGAGCGTCGCCACGATCCGCTCCCGGTCGCTCATCGCGATGTCGTAGCCCTGCCCCACGTCGTCGAACGAATAGAGCTCCACCATCAGATGGTGCATGGCCGACACGGGCGCCTGCACCAGTGCGACCGAGTGATGGCGCGGATTGACGTGCAAGAACCACGCGGCGATCGGGGCGCGGATGAAGTCGCTGATGCGGAAGCCCAAGACGTCGCGATAGAAGGCGAGCGCCGTGGCGGCGTCCGGGACGAACAACAACGCATGGCCCATCCCCTGTGGGCCGGTGCGGAAGCCGGAAATGCTGCGGCCGGGACGGAACGGCTCGTCAGCGATCTGCGCTCCGTAGAATGCCTCCAGCCGGTTGCCGGCGGGATCGGCGAAGGAAATGAGTGCGTGCACGAAACGCTGGTCGGCGAGCGAGGCGGGTTCGCGCCGCACCGCGACGCCGGCCCCTTCCAGCCGCGCCGCCAGCGCATCGAGCGCCGCGGCGTCCGCGACCTCCCAGCCGAAATAGCGCTGGCCCTCGGCGAAAGAGCGGTCCACCACTAGGCGCTGCTTGCGGTCGTCCATGCGGAACGCGCGCACGCCGCCGCCACGGTCCACCCCCTGCATGCCGAGCCACCGGGTCGCGAAATCCGTCCAGTCATCAAGTTTCGCGCTGCCGACGCCGAGATAGCCGAGTGCCTGTATGGTCATGTTCGTTTTCCTCCCGGTCCTCAACACAGGATCAGGCGCCGACAGGCAGACTCTGTCAATGCTTTGCTCGTGCGGTTTCAGGGTGAGTGGATGGTCGTGACAAGCACGGCCACGACGGCTGGAGAGCGAGTGCGACCTGCGGACTGACATTCGTTTCCGGTCAGCATGAAAGCGCACTAGAATCCGAGCCGCTCCGCCACGCCGTACTCGGTAGCGAGCTTGCGCAGCACCTCCCAGGTGGCGTCCTCGATCGGGATGCCGTCTCGGCGCCGTTCCCGCTCGCGCTCGTATTCGATCTCGCCGGGGTAGCACACGCGCTCAAATCCCTCCGCCGGTGGCGTGTCCTTCAGATAGGCGGCGAACGCGGCGACTTCCCTCTTGAACGTGGCGAGTTCGCGGAACGCGGCGACATTGAACACCGCGATGAAGCAGCCGTCATTGTGACGGCCCTGCGGGTCGATGCCGAAGCCGAGGCCGGTCAGCAGGCCGGAGAAGATTTCCACCATGGCGGCGAGGCCATAGCCTTTGTAGCCCTCGTCGCCACCCAGCGGCAGGAGCGCCCCGCCCTGGCGCAGCTTGCGCGGGTCGGTCGTGGGCTTGCCGTCGGCGTCGATGATCCAGCCCTCGGGGATCGGCTTGCCGCGCGCGACGGCGAGCAGCACCTTTCCGGCGGCCGCTCCCGAGGTCGCCATGTCGAGGAACAGCGGGCCGTCGAGGTCGGAGGGCACGGCGAAGCTGATCGGATTGGTGCCGAGCCGCGCCTTGGCGCCGCCGAACGGAGCCACCTGCTTCGGGCTGCGGCCGGAGTCCGCCGTTATCATCGCGATCATGCCCTCGGCCGCCGCCATCAGCGGATAGGTCGCGAGGCGGCCGATATGCCCCTGGCGGAACACCGTCGCGGCGGCGACGTTCTGCGTGCGCGCCTTGTCGATGGTCAGGCGCATGGCGCGCTCGGTGACGACGTAGCCGAAGCCCCAGTGACCATCGATGACGGTGGTGGCCGGCGTCTCCCGCACGATGGTCCAGGGCGCGCCAGGGACGATGTGGCCGACCTTCACGCGATCGATGTAGCTCGGGATCATGATGATGCCGTGGCTGTCGTGGCCGGCGAGGTTGGCGGCGATCGACATGCGCGCCACCGTCGCCGCCTCGTCCTCCGGCGTGCCGGCGCCGACCAGCAGCGCCTTGGCGATCTCCGTCAAGTGGTCCGGCTTCACGACGGGCATGTTCGATCCTCCCTATGGCCGGTAGGGAGTTTCGGGGGCTGGGGCGCGGATGGGAAGAGATATTCCCAGGCGGGGCCGATCCGTGTCGCCGGTAATGATCGCGTGGGACAGGACGCGGCTATGTATGCGGGGGCTCGCGGGTAAGCCGGAGCGCAAGCCAGCCGAACACGGACAGGCCAATTCCAGCGAGCGGGACAATCAGCCAATACGCCTCGACAGCCATACGCGAAACCTCCCGAGGTTTTGGGCAAAGCGATACAATTCCTGAACTGGCACGTGCCGACATCTTCTACGTCATGCTCACGCTTGTCGCGAGCATCCACGCCTTCATGTGTCGCAACAAAGTCGTGGATGCCCGTGACAAGAACGGGCATGACGGGTGAGAACGTAGCGCCCGCGAACCATATGCGATCACCATGGGCTTGGGGGCGAGAGGCTGTAAGGCTAGACTGGGACCAAGTGCAGGGGAGGGAGCGATGACCAAGGGATATATTTTGGCCGAGGTCGAAGTCACGGATGCCAAGCTGTTCGAGGAATACCGGCAGCAAGTGGCCGCGACGCTCCACGCCTTCGGCGGCCGGTTCCTGATCCGCGGCGGCGACCCGGTGCGGCTGGAGGGCGACCATCCGCTGCACCGCTTCGTGCTGCTGGAGTTCGACAGTCCAGAGCGCGCGCGGGAGTGGTATCATTCCGAGCAGTATCAAGACATCCTGCCGCTGCGCCTGCGTTCGTCCCGGGCCGATGTGGTCCTGCTGAACGGCGCCACGCCGGCCTGAGAGAGGGGAGGGAGGAATGACCACGATCTACGCGGGCCTGCGACCATCAAAGGGCGGCGCTGGCGGGCTGTTCCGGCGCGACGCCGAGGGTGGCGCGTGGGAGCGCACGCTCGATCACGCAACGCAAGCGGTCACGATCGACCCGCGCCGCCCGGACATCGTGTATGCCGGCACCACGGAGGGCGTGTATCGCAGCACCGATCGGGGGAGGAGCTGGCGGCGGACGCGTTTCCCGGATGGAGCCTCGCAAGTGTGGTCGATCGCGTTCGACCCGTCCGATCCCCGCACGGTGTACGCTGGGGCCTCGCCAATCGGGGTGTATCGCAGCGAGAATGGCGGGGAGACGTTCCGGCGCCTGCCCGACCCGAACCTGCCCGAGCGGGTCAAGATGAGCTTCGCCTGCCGGGTGATGCGCATCGCGCCGCATCCGGCCAGGCGGGGCGAGCTGTACGCCGCGCTGGAGGTCGGCGGGGCGATGCGCTCATCCGACGGCGGGGAGAGCTGGGAGGATTGCGGCGCGGATCTTGCCCGCCTGGCGGCGCTGCCGCACCTCAAGAGTCGCATCGTGAGCGACAGCGAGGCCGAGGGGATGCTCGACGGCCACGCCATCGCCACCACCCCGGCGGAGCCAGGCCGCGTCACGCTCGCGGTGCGCATGGGCCTGTTCAGCAGCGACGACGCGGGCCGCACCTGGCAGAGCCTGGAGGTGGGCAAGGTCTCGCCACACACCTACGGGCGCGACCTGCGCGTCTCGCCGCACGATCCCAGGGTGATGTACGCCTGCCTCAGCCCGGCCTTCACCTCGGAGACCGGATCATTGTGGCGCAGCGCCGACGCGGGGCGGAGCTGGGCGCGGTTCGACGCCACCACGCCGCACGACACGGCAATGGCCCTGGCGCTGCACCCCGAGGACGCGCGCCAGGTCTATTTCGCGGCCAAGACCGGCGAAGTGTTCGGGACCGGGGATGGGGGCGAGAGCTGGGCCGAGCTGCGGCTGCCAGCGGGCAGCGGCGACGTGTACGCGCTCGCTTGCGGGTGAGGCCCCGGCCAAGCGACGAGGCGGCCCCGGAACACCGCCACCTCGGCCAGGGTGCGGCCGGCGTGGCGGATCGGAGCGGGGGCGAGCGGCAGGATGCGGGCAAACCGGGGCGCGAGGTCGGCGACGACACGATCGGGATGCTCCGGCGCGAGCAGCAAGAGGTCCCGGCCGACGAAGGCTGACGCGGGCGCGACGAGACCGAACTGGCGCGCATCGGTGTTGAGGCACGTCATGGTGACATGGGGGCCGAGCGCGTAGGCGATCTTCCCGGCGTCGCGCCAGTCGGGCACGCCGACGACCGTGCCGGCGGCCAGCAGCCCGCGCGCGTCGAGGTCGCGGCGGAGCGAAACCCAGTCGATCGCCTCCAGGTTGGGATCGCGCCCGTGACGCTGTGCCAGCGCCGGGCCCAGCCAGTCGAGCCGGACCTGGGCGCAGAGCACCGCGAGCGCGACCAGCACGAAGCAGGCAGTGGCGGCCGTGCCCCGGCGGGCGAGGCGGGGGCGCTCGGCGAGCCAGGCGCCCAGCAACGGGAACAGCATGAGATAGCCGGGCGCCGCCCAGTGGAACAGCACGCGCCCGCTGGACCAGAGCGCGACCAGCGCGAAGGCGAGGATCGGCGGGGCGGCAAGGCAGCAGAGCAGCACGCCCCGCCAGTCCCATGCGCCGCGCCGAAGCGCCGCGAGTGCCGCGGCGAGCATCGGTAGCCAGATCCAGGGCAGCACGAACAGCGCCTCGCCCGCGAGTACCGGCGAATGGCTGCCACGGATGCCACCGCAGCCCCGCCGCGCGCTCGCCCTGGAAGGCGAACGAGGCCCAGTGATGGGCCGCGTTCCAGGCGATGACGGGGGCGAAGACGGCGAGCGCCAGCAGCGCCGCGAGATAGGGCTGGGGACGGGCGAGCCAGCGTCGATGCGCAGGGTTTGCGAGCAGATAGGCGAACGCGCCGCCGATGGTCAGGACCGCCGTGTATTTCGAGAACAGGGCCAGCCCGGCGCAAAGTCCTGCGCCGGCCCACCAGGCGGTGGCGCGCGGGCCACGCGCTGGCAGGGCGTGGACCAGGCACAGCGTGGCGGCCAGCAGCGCGCAGTCCAGCGGGCCGTCCGGCAGCACCCACGTTCCGGTGGTCACACCGAAGACCGGCGACAGGGTAAGCGCAACGGCCGCCCAGAGCCCGGCGCGCTCCCCGGCGACCGCGGTGCCCAAGCGAAACATCAGCCACGTCGAGAGCGCGAAGGCGAGGATGAACGGCGCGCGGACGGCGACCGGAGCCTCGGTGCCAAACAGGTGCGCCGCGCCCCACTGCATCCACCAGGAAGTTGGCGGGTGGTCGAAGTAGCCGAGGCTCAGCGTGCGCCCGGCGGCGACCATGTAGCTCTCATCCACGCCGAGGCCGAGCGCCCAGGCGAAGCCGAAGCGGAGCAGGGTGGCGAGGAGGATGAGGATGAGGAGGAGGAGGACGGGGGCAATCGTCTCCCGAATCCCCTTCCCCCGGCCCCCTCCCTCAAGGGGAGGGGGAGGATGGGGACGGGCATGAGAAACCCCCTCCCCTTGCGGGAGGGGGCTGGGGGAGGGGGCCATCCGCACTGCGACGCTAGGCTAGGCTTCGACGACGCGCTGCGTCTGCACGCCCAACCCCTCCACCGAGAGACGCATCGTCTGGCCCGCCTTCAGGAACACCGGCTCCGGCTTCCTGCCCGCGCCGACGCCGGGGGGCGTGCCGGTGGAGATGAGGTCGCCGGGGTGGAGCGTGATGAAGTGGCTCACATAGGTCACGAGCTTGCGACAGTCGAAGATCATGGTCTTCGTGCTGCCGTCTTGCATCATCTTTCCATCGACCTCGCACCACAGGCGCAGGTTCTGCGGATCGGGCACCTCGTCCTTCGTGACCATCCAGGGGCCGGTCGGGCCGAACGTGTCGCAGCCCTTGCCTTTGTCCCAGGTGCCGCCGCGTTCTAGCTGGTATTCGCGCTCGCTCACGTCGTTGCAGACGCAGTAACCGGCGACGTAGTCCATCGCCTCGTTCTCCGGCACGTAGCGCGCGAGCTTGCCGATCACGATGCCGAGCTCGACCTCCCAGTCGAGCTTCTTCGAGCCGCGCGGCAGCCTCACGTCGTCATCCGGGCCGGAATAGGCGGAGAGCGACTTCAGGAAGACGATGGGCTCCTTCGGGATGGGCGAATTCGTCTCGGCGGCGTGGTCGGCGTAGTTGAGACCGATGCAGACGAAGTTCACCGGCCGGGCGACGCACGGGCCGATGCGGACATTCGCGTCCACCTTCGGCAGGGTGGTCGGGTCGATGCCGCGCAGCATCCCCAGCGCCGCGTCCGACAGCGCGAACCCGTCGATGTCGCGCACGACGGAGGACAGGCAGCGTATCGCGCCGTCGTGGTCGAGCATGGCCGGCCTTTCGGCGCCCGGCGGGCCATAGCGGAGCAGCTTCATGGTTGTTCTCCCTTAGAGCGTCCAGCCGCCGTCGATCACCACGGCTTGTCCGGTCATGAATTGTGATTCGTCGCTGGCGAGATAGACGGCCAGCGCGGCGATCTCCTCTGCGGCTCCCAGCCGTCCCATCGCCTGGCGCGCGGTGAAGGCGGCACGCGCGGCCGCGACGCTGTCGGCGGCGGCGGCGTTGGCGGCGATGCGGTCCTCCAGGCTGGGCGTGGCGATGGTGCCGGGGCAGATCGCGTTGCAGCGTACGCCCTGCGAAACATAATCGGCGGCGACCGATTTGCTCAGGCCGATCACGGCGGCCTTGGTCGTGCCGTAGACGAAGCGGCGCGGCGCCCCTTTCACCGAGGAGGCGGCGGAGGCCATGTTGATGATCGACCCTCCGCCGCGCTCCAGCATTCCGGGCAGGAACGCCTTGATGATGCGGAACATGGAGCGGACATTGAGGTCGAAAGCCAAGCCCCACTCCGCCTCGGTCGCCTCCAGCACATTGCCCTGGTGGACCAGGCCGGCGCAGTTGAACAGGACGTCCACCGGTCCGTGCGCGGCTGCCGCGCGCGCGATCGCCTCGGGGTCCAGCACATCGAGCCGCTCCGTGCGGACCGTCTCGGAAGCGATGGCGTGAACGGCGTCCTCGTTCACGTCGGTGGCGATGACACGCGCACCCTCCTGGGCGAAGGCAAGGGCCGTGGCGCGGCCGATGCCTTGCCCGGCGGCGGTAACGAAGGCGGTTTTCCCCTCTAGGCGTGCTGGCATGGCGCGACCTCCCTCTTGCGCCGGAAAGTGGTCGGCCTTGTCGGGGTGTGTCAACCTGGCATAGGTCCGGCCTGGAGCGCCGAGGATGGCGCCAAATACGCAATGAGACTGCAGCGTTGGGAAGCAAAAATGCTGGGCGGAGACGGACCGGTTGTGGCGACCCGGACGGGCAGGGTAAGGGAGCTTCAGGGTTGTAGGAGTACCGGCTTCCGCAGAAGCAGAATGTCCTGATAACCGTCCAGGCCAGCCTCGGCGACGTCGCAAAACTCAAAAAACTTGCCCCAATGTGTGCGTGTGTAATCAATGGTCTGGAAAGTTCCGCGATAGTATCTCCGCGGGGCGACTCCCTGGAGAGTTCTTTCCCTCCGGGCGGCGGTGATTCCCACCATTGGTAACAGCCATCGCCAGTACCAACGCAAGGTTATCGCGGCGGCATGGCTACCATGGATAGAGACCGCGAATAAGCCGCCCGGCTGAAGTACCCTGCTGATCTCCTTGAGCCATCTGAGTTGCAAGCGCGGAGTGAGGTGGGTCATTACAGAGACAGCCGTGACAACGTCGAAGGAGTTATTGGGAAAAGGCAGTGGCGGGTAGAGACCGTTGGTAGCAAACGAGGCCGCTGGAAGCTGCTGCGAAAGCCACTTAATTGCCTTCGCATCGATATCACAGCCGCTCAACTCGATGCCGGGCATCAATTCTGGCAGAAACTGGGTCATTCTTCCACAGCCGCAACCCCAATCCAGCAGTCTCGTGGGTTGCGAACTGTCATTCGGCAAACGTCGGCGAATATGCCTGACCATCTGACCGGCTATTCTGAGGCCTGTCTCGAGAAAGACCTGAGGGTTTCGGTTTCCGGAGACACGATAGATGAGTTGCGGTTCTGGAACAACCGGGCGGTACTGGGCGCCGAGGCGGTAGCTTGCAAACTCGATCTCCTCACGGGAGGCGAAAGTTCCGATAACCTGGATACTATGAATGGATCGATCCTGAACGCGAACATCAGCCTGTGCGCGAAAGCCGGAGAATTCGGCGTGCCGAACGTTCTTGAACGAAGCTCCAACATCGGGGCGCTGGTAAATCTCGAACGCTCCAAGCTGATGGCCATCGACTGCGACACGTACCCCATCGATCGGATGTTCCGGATGGACCAGCCACCCAGCGACAGTGATCCGTTCGGGCTCTAACTGGCAAACGTCGATTGCCCCGCGGGCCTCCGGCACGTACTCGGTTACATCCATGTCTCTGTCCTTGTCGGGGGCGGAGAGGAAGATCGCGCGGTTCGTCAGTTCCGGTATTGGGTGTTCCCTGGACGTCCCATCGGCTTTTGACAGCTGTATAAAATGTAGGGCGGGCATCCGATAAGGTACTCTATTGCCAGCGGCACCAGGTTGAGAACATGTTCGTCCGCTGTTACGGACCCAGCCCCTTTGGCGGCCTTGTGGGCGTTCTGATTCTCTATGGTGGGTTATCCTCCGTCTGCTGTTCGGCGGGATCTTCAGCATCATCCACTAATCCTCGCCTCTCCGCGAGGTGTGCTTGCTATCTGGTGGCGCAGACATTCGGTGCGAAACTCCGTCCGGGGTCGAAAACGCTCGTCGGGTACGACCACCGATATGAGCCACGACCCGCCAGGACTATGATCGCACCATGCGCCACGCCAATTCGCCCCCGATCCACCGCGCCGCGCTCGTCACCGGCGCGGCGAGTGGCATCGGCGCCGCGATCTGCCGCGCGCTCGCGGCCCCGGGTTTGGCCATCGGTGTCCACACCCGCCGCAATCGGGACGGCGCCGAGAGGGCGGCGGCGGAGGCGCGCTCGGCCGGGGCCGAGGCGATCGTGCTGCTGGGCGACCTGGCCGAGCCGGAGACGGCGCGGCGGCTGGTCGATGCGGTCGCGACGCGCTTCGGCCGCCTGGACGTGCTGGTGAGCAACGCCGGATTTGCCGATCGCACGCCCATCGCCGAGCTGGACGACGCCGGCGCGACCTGCTCAAGCGAGGTTATCCAGGGTGCCTTCCTACGCCTCGCGCGCGCCGCGCTTCCGTTGCTGGAGGCGGCGGGGCAGGGGGGGACGCGTGATCGCCGTCTCCAGCTTCGTCGCGCATGTGTTCCGCCCCGGCGTGCCCATCTTTCCCGCCACCGCGGCCGCCAAGGCCGGGCAGGAGGCGCTGGTGCGGGCGCTGGCGATGGAGCTGGCGCCGCTTGGCGTGACGGTGAACGCGGTCGTGCCCGGCTTCATCCGCAAGGACCAGGGCGCCCATGCCGCCCTGCCGCCGGAGCGCCTGGCCGCGCAGGCGGCCGCCATTCCGATGGGGCGCGTCGGGCTTCCCGAGGAGGTGGCGGCGGCGGTCGCGTTCCTCGCGTCGCCGGCGGCCTCGTACGTCACCGGGCACATGCTCGCCGTCGATGGCGGTCTGGCGATGGGCCGATGAAGGCGGCCATCGTCGGGCTCTCGGGTCCGGAGCTGACCGCGGACGAGGCCGAGCTGCTGCGCGCGCACCCGCCCGCCGGGGTGATCCTGTTCGCGCGCAATGTCCGCGATCCGGCGCAGCTCGCCAGCCTGGTCGCGGTGCTGCGCGGCGTGCTCGCGCGCGATGCCGTGCTGATGGTCGATCAGGAGGGCGGGCGTGTTGCGCGCCTGTGCCCGCCGCATTGGCGCGCGCACCCGCCCGCCGCCGGGTTGGGCGCGCTGTTCGACGCCGACGCGGCCCGCGGGCTGCGCGCGTCCTTCCTGACCGGGGCGATGATCGGGGCGGACGCCGCCGCGTGCGGCTTCGATGTCGTGACCGCGCCGGTGCTCGACCGCCTTGTTCCGGGCGCCGACGCGGTGATCGGCGACCGTGCCTTCGGGGCCGATCCGCGCCGCGTCGCCCGGCTCGGACGCGCCTTCGCCGAGGGGTTGCTGGCGGCGGGCGTGCAGCCCGTGGCCAAGCACCTGCCCGGACATGGACGGGCGCGCGCCGACAGCCATGTCGCCCTGCCCACCGTCGAGGGTCCCGACGCGGAGGCGGAGGCCGATATCCTGCCATTCGCCTTGAACGCGGGGCTGCCCTGGGCCATGACCGCCCATATTCTCTATCCGGCCTGGGACGCGGCGCTTCCCGCCACGCTCTCGCGCGCCGTGATCGAGGACGTGATACGGGGCAGGATTGGTTGTTCGGGTGTGCTGGTGAGCGATGATTTGGCGATGGGTGCGTTGAACGGGGCGCCGGTGGACCGCGCATTGGCCGCGCTTGCGGCCGGTTGCGACCTGGCGCTCTACTGCGCGGGCGACCTCGCGCCCACGGCCGCGTTGCTGGCCGCCTGTCCCTGGGTCGCCCCGAAGACGGCCGAGCGGCTGGAGGTGGCGCGCGGAGCGGCGGCGCGGGCGCGGGTGCCGCTCGATCCTGCCGCGCTGGCGGCCGAGCGCGACGGGCTGCTCGCGTGAGCATCAATGCCGCCGAGCTGGCGCTCGCCGCGATCGCGGCGGTGCTGGCGATCACGCTGCACGAGGCGGCCCACGGCTTCGCCGCGCTCGCGATGGGCGACGACACCGCGCGCCGGGCCGGACGGCTCTCGCTCAACCCGCTGCGCCACGTCGATCCGATCGGCACGGTGCTGCTGCCCGGATTCCTGATCTTGACCCAGCTCCGGTTGCTGGGCCATGTCGGCTTCATGTTCGGCTGGGCCAAGCCGGTGCCGGTGGCGGCGTGGAAGTTCCGCGACCCGCGGCGCGGCATGATGGTTGTGGCGGCGGCCGGGCCGGCGATGAACTTCCTGCTCGCCTGGATCGCCGCGCTGTTCCTGCCGAATGGACCGGGCGGGCTGCACCCCTTGGCGGAGAGCTTCCTGCTCTCGTTCCTGATCACCAACCTGGTCCTCGGGCTGTTCAACCTGATCCCCCTGCCGCCCCTGGATGGCGGGCGCATCGTGGTCGGGCTGCTGCCGCTGCCCCTGGCGCAGGTCTGGGCGCGGCTGGAGCGGGCGGGGCTCGTGATCGTGTTGCTGCTGATCTTCGCGCTGCCGCCGCTGGTGGGAGAATTCGGGATCGCCTTCGATCCGATCCGCGGCGGGCTGAACACGGTGCTGCCCTGGGCGCTGCGCGTCGTGCTGTTTCTGTCGGGGCATCCGCCCGAGACGGGAGGCGATGAGCGACTCCTCTGATGCCCCGCCCGCCTCGCTCGTGCTGCACCTCGACGGGTTCGAGGGGCCGCTTGACCTGTTGCTGGAGCTGGCGCGGGCGCAAAAGGTCGATCTCGCGCGCATCTCCATCCTGGCACTGGTCGAGCAGTATCTGGCGGTGATTGAGGGCGCGCGGGCGCTGCGGCTGGAGCTGGCGGCGGACTGGCTGGTGATGGCGGCCTGGCTCGCTTGGCTCAAGTCGCGCCTGCTGGTGCCCGAGGCCACGGAGGCGGCCGAGGAGGGGGCGATGGCGGCCGAGGCCCTGGCCGACCGGCTGCGCGCGCTGGAGGCGGTGCGCGCCGCCGCCGCTTGGTTGGGCGCGCGGCCGGAGCTTGGCCTGGACGTGTTCGCGCGCGGCGCGCCGGAGAATTACAGAGAGATCGACCGCTCCGGCCTCCGCCTTGATCTGGCCGCGCTGATGCGCGCCTATATCGGCTCGGCGCGGCGGGCGGCGGCCACGCGCGCCTACCGACCGCTCAAGCTGACGATTTGGACGGTGCAGGAGGCGCTTGAGCGGCTGCGGGGAATGATCGGCAGCTTGCCGGATTGGGCGATGCTGGAGCGATTCATGCCGCAAAACGTTGAGGGCGGGACCGAGCGCCGGGCGGCCTTGGCCAGCACGCTGCTGGCCGGGCTGGAACTCGCCCGGAACGGGTCGCTGCTGCTGCGCCAGGATGAGCCGTTTGGGCCGATCTGGTTGGGACGAGGCGAGCAGACATGAGCGGGGAGGCAGTCGAGGAGGAGGTGCTGCGTCTGGCCGAAGCCCTGGTCTTCGCCTCCGCCCAGCCGGTGAGTCTCCGTCAGCTCGGCCAGGTGCTGCCGGAGGATGCGGCGCCGGAGACGGTGATCGGGGCGCTGCGGGAGCGCTACGCCGGACGCGGCGTGGAGCTGGTGGAGGTGGCCGGGGGCGTGATGTTCCGCACCGCGCCCGACCTTGCGCCCCGGCTGCGCACCGTGGTCGAGATGCCGCGCCGACTGCCGCGCGCCGCGATGGAGACGCTGGCGATCGTCGCCTACCACCAGCCCGTCACCCGGCCGGAGATCGAGGCCATTCGCGGCGCGAGCCTCGCGCAGGCGACACTGGACGCGCTGCTCGAGGCGGGGCTGATCGCGCCCGCTGGCCGGCGCGAGGCGCCCGGTCGGCCGACGCTGTGGGCGACCACGCCGGCTTTCCTCGCGCGCTTCGGCCTGGCCGATCTGCGCGACTTGCCCCGGCGGGAGGATCTGCTGGTCGAGCCGCCGAGCCCAGTGGCGGGAAATGAAGTGGCGGGGAATGAAGTGGCGGGGAATGAAGTGACGGGTGTCGCCCCCACTGCTCTTGGGGACGACTCGCCGGAGTAGAAACGCTTGGCCTCTCGTCCCGCACGGCATGTCCTTTGGCCGGACCGTGGGGCGGGGAGTCAGACTGCTTAGGCGGCCAGCAATTCGTCGGCGGGGCCGAAGAATTCATAGCGGATATGGCCAAGCGGCACGCCCGCCCGGGCCAGCCCACCGACCATCGCGCGCAAGAACGGCCGGGGTCCGCAGAGATAGTACACCGCCTGGTCGATTGGGGTGTTTCGACGCAGCCAGTCGGCGCTAATCAGGCCAGCCTCGTCGTAATCGCGCCCTTGCACATCGCTCGGTTCCGGGGCGTTGTAGAAGGTGCGCAGCACCGCGTTCGGCGCCTTCCTTGACAGTTCCCGCGCATGATCCCTCATCGCGTGCATCCGGCCATTCTCGGCCCCATGCACGTACCAGACGGGCCGTCCCGAGCCTGAGGCAACAATCGCCTCAAGCATGCTCATCATCGGCGTCAGGCCGACGCCACCGCTCAGCAGAACGACGGGGGAGTCGTCCCGTTCGTCCAGGAAGAATTCTCCACTGGGAGGCGCGGCCTTCAGCACCGTGCCCGCCGCGGCGTGATCGTGCAGCCAGTTCGAGACCAGACCCGCCGGCGTGTCTGGGACGCGCCTCGCGCTTCACGGTGATGCGGTAGGCGCGGCTGTCCGGCCCGGACGAGATCGAATAATTGCGCTTCAGTATTCCCGCTCCGGGAACTTGGTCGAAATTGAATGTCAGGTATTGGCCGGGCCGGTGCCGCATGACCGGTCCGCCATCCGCCGGAACCAGGACGAAGGACCGAATCACCTCACTTTCCTGCTTCACGCTCTCCACGGCAAAGTCGCGCCACCCGTTCCAGCCCCCTGGCGCGGCCGCGAGGCGGCTATAAATGATCGCCTCTCGCGCGATCAGCAGGTCGGCAAGGAACCAGTACGCCTCCCCCCAGGCTTCGAGGATCTCCGGTGTGGCCGAAGCGCCAAGCACCTCCTTGATCGCGCCAAGCAGCGCCTCGGCGACGAAGTGATAGTGCTCTGGGAGGATATGCAGCCCCACATGCTTCTGGGTGATGCGCTCGACGCGAGAGGCAAGCGCGCCTAGATTGTCGATATTGCGCGCATAGGCGATGACGGCCGTCGTCAAGGCCCTGGACTGCGCGCCTGACCCGGCATGGTGCGACTGATTGAACAGATCCCGAATTTGCTGGTTTCGGAACAGGATTTGATACATTCGGTCAGTGATGGCGGTGCCGCCTGCTTCGAGGGCGGGGACCGTCTTCTTCACCAGCTCGATGGTTCTATCGCTCAGCGCGTCAGCCATGGCCGCCTCCGCTACGGCAATCAGATCACGCGGACGCCCGGAGTTTCGCGTGGGTGCGCGCCTTTTCAAGGGTAGCGCCGCACAAACTTCGCGGCGGTTTCGGCAAAGGCTGGCTTACCCCGGCTCGGGCCAGAACCGGTCATCCATGATCTGCTCGAAGCTGTATGGGCATGACCACGGGAACAAGTCACGCGGCAGATCGGTCTCCCGCTCTGCCCGCAGCACGGCGTCGCCGTACGCATCCGCCTTCGCCTCGTCGGCGAATGCGCGCAGGCTGGGGTTGTCGCGCAGGTGACGGACGAGCTGGCGACGCTGCTCCTCGATAGTCAGACGCCAGCTCTTGCCTCGCCGCTCGGGCTGGTATGCCCATTTGAGGAGGTGCAGCAGAAGCACCGCCAGGCGATTGACCAGCTCACGCCTTTCGCCGCGTCCCAGGGTCTCGATCTCCTCGGCGATGTGCTCGACGTCAGCCTCGGCCCAACGTCCAGCGCGCAGCAGCCCGGCTTGCTCGACCGCCCAGGCGTGGAAGTCTCGATCGTACTTGCGCGCTCCGCTCATGACCTCCTCGGCCAGGATGAGCTGACGGTTACTATAGGCGACCGATCCAGCCAAGCCTATATATGCCGGGACGGGGTGGGCGTTTCCGCCGCGCCGGTTTCCTGCTAGCAACCCGGCCTGGACAAACGAGCCCGAGATGTTCGACTTCGCCTGGTCCGAATTGGGAGTGATCGCCGTCGTCGCCCTGATCTTCATCGGGCCGAAGGACATGCCGGTCGCCATCAAGGCCGTGTCCAGGGCGATTAAGAAGGCCCGCGGCATGGCCGCGGAGTTCCAGACTCACGTGGACGAAATGATGCGTGAGGCGGACCTGACCGAGGTCCGCGACCAGATCAGCGCGCTGCGCGGCTACAACGTGACGCGGACCCTGGAGAAGCTGGTCGACGACGACGGCTCGATCCGCCGCACGTTCACGGAGAACCCGCTCGCCGGGATCACCGCCCCCTCCGTCGCGCCGGCGCGCGCCGCCGATGGCGATGTCGCCGTGGCCGAGCGACCGGTGGTGGACGTCCAGCAGCCTGAGCCCGAGCCGGTGACGGTCGCGCCAGAACCCATACCGCGTCCCGACACGCCAGCCTTCATTCCGCCGGGCGCCGCGCCGCCCCTCGCGAGCCACGCCGCTCCGCCGGAGCCGCCGGCCTTCATCCCACCCGAGATTGCGCGCGTGTTCCGGCCGCCTCATTCGGCCTGAGCGCGCCTGAACGACTGGAACCACCTTGGCCGACCAAGAGCAAAGCATCGACGATCCGATCCACGACAAGCCGATGCCGCTGCTCGAGCACCTGATCGAGCTGCGCCGGCGCCTGATGTACTCGGCCGCCGCGTTCCTGGTCACGTTCCTCGTCAGCTACCACTTCTCGGGCCTGATCTTCTATTTCCTCGCCAAGCCGCTGGCGAAGCTGCTGATCGTGCATGGCGGCGCCGATCCGCACCTGATCTACACCCAGCTGTACGAGGCGTTCTTCACCTATCTGAAGGTGGCGATGTTCACCGCCGCCTTCGTGAGCTTCCCGATCATCGCCTCGCAGATCTGGATGTTCATCGCGCCTGGGCTCTATCGCAGCGAGAAGCGGGCACTGCTGCCCTTCCTGATCGCCACCCCGGTGCTGTTCGTCATGGGCGGCGCGCTCGCCTACTATGTCATATTTCCATATGCTTGGAGCTTTTTCCTAAGCTTCCAGTCGCAGACGGGCGCGGGCGGCGTGCCGATCCAGCTCGACGCCAAGGTGAGCGAGTACCTGGACCTGGTGATGAAGCTGATCTTCGCGTTCGGCATCACCTTCCAGCTTCCGGTCCTGATCACGCTGCTCGCCAAGGTGGGCATCGTCAGTCCCAAGGCCCTGGGGCGCTTCCGCCGCTATGCGTATGTGGGCATGTTCATCATCGCCGCGATCCTCGCCCCGCCTGACGTGTTCACCCAGATCGGACTCGCTGTGCCGCTGATCGGCCTCTACGAGATCTCCATCCTCTGCGCCCGCATGGTCGCGCCCAAGGAAGTCGAGGCCTGACGATGCACGACCTGCGCGGCATCCGCGCCAACCCGGCGGCCTTCGACGCGGCGATGGCGCGGCGCGGGCTGGGGGCGGTCAGTCCCGAGATCCTGGCTCTCGACGCCGAGCGCCGCGCCGTGTTGACCGAGTTGCAAGGCTTGCAGGAGCGGTCGAAGGCGATATCCAGGCAAGTTGCCGAATCGCGCCGCACGGGCGGGTCCGCAGATGAGCTTGTCGCGGAGGCGGCGCGGATCAAGCAAGAGATGCCGGCGCTGGAGCAGCGCGCCGCCCAGACGGAAGACGAGATCCGGCGCATTCTGGCCGGGCTGCCCAACGTGCTCGACCCCGACGTGCCGGACGGCGGCGACGAGAGCGCCAACGTTGTCGTCTCTCAGCACGGCGAGCCGCGCGACCTCGGCTTCCAGCCGCGCCAGCACTTCGAGCTGGGCGAGGCGCTGGGCATGATGGACTTCGCCGCCGCCGCCAAAATGTCGGGCAGCCGCTTCGTCGTGCTGCGCGGCGCGCTGGCGCGGCTGGAACGGGCGCTCGGCCAGTTCATGCTCGACCTGCACACGCACGAGCATGGCTATACCGAGATGATGGTCCCAACGCTGGTCAACGACGCCGCCGCCTACGGCACCGACAAGCTGCCGAAGTTCGGCGACACCATGTTCCGCACCACCGACGGGCGCTGGCTCATTCCCACCGCCGAGGTACCGCTGGCCTTTTCGGTGGCGGGCGAAGTGCTGGCGGCGCGCGCGCTGCCGCTGCGGCTGACCGCGCTGACCGAGTGCTATCGCTCCGAGGCCGGGGCGGCGGGGCGCGACACGCGGGGGATGCTGCGCCAGCACCAGTTCCGCAAGGTCGAGCTGGTCTCGATCACCGCCCCGGAGGCGAGCGCCGAGGAGCACGAGCGGATGACGCGCTGCGCCGAGGCGGTGCTGCGCGCGCTCGGCCTGACGTTCCGCCGGGTGCTGCTCTGTGCGGGCGACACCGGCTTCGGCGCCGCCAAGACGTTCGATCTGGAAGTGTGGCTGCCCGGCCAGCAGGCGTGGCGGGAGATTAGCTCCTGCTCCAACACATGTGATTTCCAGGCGCGGCGAATGGGCGCCCGGATGCGCGGGGGCGATGGCAAGGCGCTTGCCTTCGTCCACACGCTGAACGGCTCGGGCGTGGCGGTCGGGCGCGCTCTGATCGCGGTAATGGAAAGCCACCAGCAGGCGGACGGATCGATCCTCATCCCGCGCGCGCTGTGGCCGTACACGGGCGGTGTGGAACGAATCGCGACGGAATGATCGATCGCGGGCAAGCCTCTTGCCCTTGACGAAATCACGAGCTGTGGGTACTCCATGGGATCATGAGTCACCAACAGGCTCCCACGGCCAAACCGGGAAACCCTGGAGGCCTTTGTTGAACTCGCTGGCCCGGAGCTGTGGCGCGCCCGGCTGGCCGACATCCATCGACAGGCCAAGGTCGGCCCCCGCGCCGGCAAGGCAATTCTGAACCGCCATATCGCCTGTTCCTCCGTCGAGCGGCTCCGCAAGGGATTGGCCGCCACGAGCGAGGTCGAGTTGCGGATCGGAACGCTTGCCAGCGAAATCGTGGCGACCGCGCGAGCGCTTGGCTCGGAGGGGTGCGCCCGGCTCAGGGAGCAGTTGCGGACCGGACTGACGGGCGACAACACGCTGGTTCCCCTGCTTCACCTGTTCCATACCGCCAGCCTGCAGCGCGCGCGCGGCTTCACGGTGGGCTTCCCCGGCTTTGCCGATGGGGAGCCGTTCGATCTGCTGATCCAGCGCGACGGGGTGGAGGCCGAGATCGTCTGCGAGCCCGTCTCGGCCGAGGAGGGCCGGTCCCTGCACCGCGGCGCCTGGTTCAACCTGGCCGACCGGATTGATCCCGATCTGCAAACCTGGCTGGCCGCGCACCCAGGCCGTTACGTCCTGCGCGTGAGCCTCCCCGAAGGGCTGCGCGATGAGGATGGCCTCGCTCGCTTGCACGAGCGCATTCGCCACATGCTGGCGTCCAAACAGCGCACCGACCACGGGCCGGCGATGGTGCTGCGCCTGGATCGGCTGACGCTGGCGGGCGCGCAAGCCGACGATCTCGGTATCCTATCCTCGCTCAAGCGGGAGTTCGGCCCGGAGGCGAACCTCGCCGTGACGACCGCCGGGGGCGGGCTGTTCGCGCTGGCCGCCCAGGCCGGACGCGAGAACGAAGTCGCGCTGGCCATCTGCCGGCGCATGGGCGATGTCGCTTCCACGCGCCTGACCGGCCGCCGTCCCGGCATCCTTGCGATGTTCGTGGACGACATCAACCGGCAGGAGTGGCTGGGGCTGCGTGAGCGGCTAGAGCTGGAGGGCGAGGCGCGCCAGTTCCTGACACGCCCGCAGGCGCGGCCGGTGGTCGCTGTCACCTTCACCTCGCGCCACGAGCTGTTCGGACCCGCGAAGGGGACCGCCGAGGCCGATCTGCGCTTCCGCAACCCCGCGCACCCATCCGCCCGCGCGGCCGCGCTGGCCCCGGCGATCGCGTCGTCGGTGTAGGCGGTTTCATCCTAAACGACCGTGGATCCTTTGCGGACGTTCGCTCTGGTGCGAACGTCAGCGCCTCGAACAGTGATGCTCCATTATGACTCTCTATGGGTCGTAAGGGATGCGTGCGAGAGGTGCGCACACCCCGTATGCCGAAAGATCAGGACGCCGACTTGCCGCCATCGACGGCGACGATCTGACCAGTGATGAAGGCCACCTTGTCGGAGGCCAGGAACACGATGGTCCGAGCGATTTCCTCGGGCGTTCCGGCGCGCTTGGCCGGCACCCCCGCGATCAGCCCGTCCTTCCTTTCCCTGCTGCCGGTGAACCGGTTCAGCATCCCGGTCTCGATCGGACCCGGGGCGACAGCGTTGACGCGCACGCCGAACGCTGCCGCTTCGAGTGCGGCCGATTTCGTCAGCCCTTCCACGGCATGCTTGCTAGCGGCGTAGATGGACGCGAGCGCCGCACCTTTATGCCCCATGGTGGATGACAGGTTGACGATGCTGCCGTGCTCCTGTGCCTGCATGACTCGCAGCTCATGCTTCAGGCTCAGCACGGTGCCAAGCACATTGGTATCGAAGGTCGCTGCGTAACTTTCGACGGTCTGTTCGGTCAATGGACCAGGTTTGCCCTCGGTGCCCGCATTGTTGACGGCCACGTCCAGCCGGCCGAAGCGCGCCACGACTTGATCGACCAGACCGCGGACATCATCGTCATGGCGCACGTCGGCACGCACAAACTCCACCTCGGCGCCGGTGTCGCGCAGTTCCGCGGCCAACGCGTTGCCGGCGTCCTCACGGCGGCCGGAGACCACGACGCGATATCCTTCATGCGCGAAGGCAACGGCCGTGGCTCGTCCGATCCCGGTCAGGGCGCCCGTGATCAATGCGACTGGTGTGCTCATTTGAATGCTCCTCGTAAGACGGACAGCGCGTAGAGCGCGGGAACCGTCGGGTTTGGTTGCTGCAAACAATGCCTGCTAGGCATCGCTGGGCGGTCTAGACAGAAGGCGGGTCGTAAACCTGCCCGACTTCCTATCTGGATGGCTGTGGCAGGAACCAGAAATACTTTGTGTTGTTGGAGCCATACCTTATAGGCATGGCCGGCGTGGAACTTCGTCATTTGCGCTATTTCGTCGCTGTCGCCGAGGAGCGCAGCTTCACCCAGGCTGCCGATAAGCGACTTCACGTCGCGCAGCCATCGCTAAGCCGGCAGATCCGGGATTTGGAAGCAGATCTCGGCGTCCAGTTAATAACCCGCGGTCCACGAGGGGCGGGCTTGACGTCGGCCGGCCAGGTGTTTCTCGATCATGCCCGATCGATATTGTGGCAGATCGAAGCGGCCGGCGAGGCGGCACGGCGCGCTGCTCGACTTGCCAAGGCCTCCTTCATCGTCGGCTTCCTCACGGGCTATGAGATCGAATGGCTCCCCGAGGTCTTGGACATCCTGCGCGACGAACTGCACAAGACAGAGGTCGTGATCCACAGCGCATCATCTCCGGAGCTTACGCAAGGTCTGCTGCGGGGAAAAATCGATATCGCGTTCATACGGCCGGACAGTCAGGCGCAAGGCTTGGCGTTCAAGCTTCTGACCAAAGAGCCGCTTTTCGTGCTCCTGCCCGACCTTCATCCGTTGGCCTCCCGCGAGGCAGTTCGCCTGCAAGACATTGCGAGCGAGACCTTCATAAGCTTTTCCAAGACGTATGCCCCAGCCTTGCGGCTGGTTATCGACGACTTCGCAAAACGATCAGGGGTCCGCCTCGTACCAGGCCATGAGGCCGAGACCCTGCCGACGGTGATTTCATTGGTGCTCTCCACACCCGGGGTTAGCCTCCTGCCGGCCTATGCGCGACGGTTACTGCCGCCCTCCGTTGTTGGCGTGCCCTTGGAAGATCCAGCGCCGACCATCGATCTCGCCATTGCGTATGCCAAGGCAAATAATTCATACCTTTTGAGACTGATACTATCAAGAGTGGACCAACTCATTGAACAACGGTCGAGGACCGCCAATAATTTGCCGCCCACCCGCTAGGTCTATCTTTTAGCCGATAACCTGGGGCGGCGGCCAGGGCCGGACGCTCGACGCCAACCTCCATGCGTGGCATCAAAGACTATCGACCGCGGCAGCCTCGTGCGCAAAGAGGACGGCAGCAAGGTCACGCGTGACAGCGTACCCGAAGCGCCGTGGTCTCATCGCGCTTGAAGGCAAAGGATAGGACATGAACATTTCCTCCACCATCGACCCCGTTCTCCGCGATTCCATCCAGTCCGCCGGCATTCCCGGCATCGTCGGCCTCGCCGCCACCGGGCACGATGTCATTTACCAGGGCGCCTTCGGCCATCTCGGCGTGGACCGCCCCGAGCCCATGCGGCTCGATAGCGTGTTCCGCATCGCGTCAATGACCAAGGCGATCACCGGCGCCGCCATCATGCAGCTCATCGAGCAGGGCCGCATCGGACTGGAGCAGCCAGCGGGCGAGATCGCCGACTACCTGCGCGACCCGCCGGTGCTCGAAGGCTTCGACGCCGAGGGAAAGCCGAAGCTCCGTCCCGCCCACGCGCCGATCACCATCCGCCACCTGCTCACCCACACCTCCGGCTTCAGCTACGATCTGTTCAACACCGATGTGGGCCGCTACATGCAACTTGCCGGCTTGCCCTCGATCGCCACCTGCAAGAACGACAGCCTGCGCGCCCCGCTGATTTTCGATCCCGGCACGCGCTGGGAGTACGGCATCAGCATCGACTGGCTCGGCAAGATCGTGCAGGCGGTCAGCGGCAAGCCGTTGGAGGACTACGTCGTGGACCACATCGCCGGCCCGGTCGGCATGAGGGACACGACGTTCAAGCCGGACCCGGCGCTGCGGGAGCGCATGGTTTCCGCGCACGCGCGCCAACCGGACGGCAAGGTGGCGGCAATCGACTTCGAGTTCCCGACCGACGCCGATTTCGTCATGGGCGGAGGCGGGCTGGTGTCCACGGGTCCGGACTATCTGCGCTTCACCCGCATGGTGCTGAACGGCGGGACCCTCGACGGCGCGCGGGTGCTCAAGCCGGAGACGGTCGCGCTGATGCGCCAGAACCATATCGGCGATATCGACGTGCCCACCTTGTTCAAGAGCGACAACCCGGCGATGGCGCTGACGGCGGAGTTGCTGCCGGGCGTCACCAAGAAATGGGGGCTGAGCTTTCTCCTGAACGCGGAGCCGCTTCCCACCGGGCGTGGCGCCTACGCCATGGCCTGGGCTGGCGTTCACAACACTTTCTTCTGGATCGATCCCGAGCGCGGCGTGACGGCCGTGCTGATGATGCAGCTCCTGCCCGCCAACGACACGGCGGTGCTCGAGACGCTCGTCCGGTACGAAATAGCACTGTATAAGGCACTGAATCAGGCCTGATCCGGTCATCGTCCTAGCAGCGCCGCCCTGACCACCGCGAGCTGGTCTGGGAAACCGCGCCGCGCTGGGAGCGGCGGGGCGCGCGCGAGGTCGCGGCGTGCCAGGACCGCCGGCAGTCCGGCGGCGCGCGCCTCGCGGGGCAGGCCCATGTCGCGCGGCCCGAGCCAGTCCCGCGCCTCGCGGGCCAGGTCGCGCATGGCTGCCAGGACCGGCGCGTCCAGCGGGGCGGCGATGGCGGCCTCGACCGAGACCCCGTGCTGGGCGAGCACGTCGGCGGGCAGCAAGGTGCGCTGTCGGCGGGCAAGGGCGGGCACGCCGCGCAGCACGCCAGCGGCGTCATAGGCGGCCCCCGGCCCGCGCAGGTTCTCGGGGTCCGACGCCCCGAGCAGCCGGCCCGCCGCCACCGCGAGCCCGCCGGCGCTGCCCATGAGATAGCTCCGCCACGCATCCAGCGTCGGGACGGCGGGCTCGGCTTCCACCTCGCGCGCGTCGATCAACGCTGCGAGATCGTCGGCGCGCAGCGCGCCCGCGTCGAGCGCTACGCCGAGCGGGCCGGCAACCTCGTGGCGCCGCCGCGCGCCCTCCACCACCTCGCGCCACCACTGCAGCCGCATCAGCGCCAGCATCGGTTCGGAGACGACGGCGCGCGCGCGGGCCAGCTCATTGTTGAAGGCGTAGAGCACGAACAGCGTCTCGCGTCGCGGCGCGGGAGCGAACAGGGCTGTCAGGAACCGGTCGGGATCGTTGCGGCGCACCAGCAACGCGACCGGGCTCAAGCTTGACGCCCCCCTGGCCGGGTCATAGCTGTTCGGCGTCGAGACCTTCGCTTCACCCCGAAACCGGCGGAGAACGTCCATGGCTTTCGAACTTCCCAAGCTGCCCTACTCGCACGACGCGCTCGCCTCGCGCCACATGTGCCAGGAGACGATGGAGCTGCACCACGACAAGCACCATCAGGCCTACGTGACCGCGCTGAATGGGTTCGTCGAGAAGGATCCCAACCTCCAGGGCAAGTCGCTGGAGGAGATCATCAAGCTCTCGCACAACAAGCCGGACATGGCGGGCGTGTTCAACAATGCCGGGCAACACTGGAACCACAACCTGTTCTGGCCGGGCATGAGCCCGCAGGGCGGGCGCATCCCCGGCCGGCTCGAGAAGAAGATCAACGAGGATTTCGGTTCGGTCCAGGCGTTCAAGGACGCCTTCAAGAACGCTGGCGCGACACAGTTCGGCTCCGGCTGGGCGTGGCTGGTGCTCGGCTCCGACGGCAAGCTGAAGGTCACGAAGACGCCGAACGGGTCGAACCCGCTGGCGACCGGCGAAGGCACGGCGCTGCTTGGCTGCGACGTGTGGGAACACAGCTACTACCTGGACTTCCGCAACCGGCGCCCGGACTACCTGACCAACTGGCTCGACCAGCTCGCGAACTACGAGTTCGCGGAATCGCGGATGGGGTAGGCCGCTCCTAGACATTCGCCGTTATGCTCGCGTTCGTCGCGAGCATCCACGCCTTCACACCCCGCCACAAAGGCGTGGATGCCCGTGGCAAGCACGGGCATGACGATGGAAGTAGGGCACGTACCGACTTGCGACCCCGGTGAAGCCGTCAGGACGCCTTCTTCTTTGCCGGCGGCGGCTTCGGGTCGTTCGCCACCACCGGGCGAATGACGCTGGTGATCGTGTCGCGCATCACCGTCACCCGGATGTTCGGCGCGATCTCCACCTCGATCTCGCTTGAGGGCGCTGGCTTGCCGTCCTCTGTCGTGACCGGCACGCGGGTCACGACGCCGAGGATGCCGCCGCCGGTCACGACCCGGTCGCCGCGCTTCAGCGCGCTCAGCATCTGCTTCTGCTCCTTCTGGCGCTGCTGCTGCGGGCGGATCAGCAGGAAGTAGAACACGACGAAGATCAGCACGAGCGGCAGGAACTGCGTCGCGCCGCCGAGCGCGCCAGTGATATCCTGGGCATAGGCCGAGGTGGTGAGCATGCGGCTATCCTGACGTGGCCACGCCGTCCCAAAGGGCGTCCCAAGGCCTCCTGGGTTGCGGCGATCGGGGCGGGACCATACTTTGCGCCCCCCTCACGTCAAGTTTTCGCCGGGAACTGCATGGACCAGACTCTGGCCGGTATCGCCCTCCGCATCGCCGAAGCGCTGGAGCGCCTGGCCCCGCCGGTGCGTCCCATGCTCGACCTGGCCGGGGCCGATGCGTTCGTCTGGCACCCCGACCCGCCGCGCCTGGCGTCCGTGGGCAAGGTCTCGCGCGTGGCGATCGACCTGCTCAAGGGCGTCGAGCGCCAGAAGCAGACTTTGCTCGCCAACACGCGCCGCTTCGCCCGCGGCCTGCCGGCCAACAACGCGATGCTGTGGGGCGCGCGGGGCATGGGCAAGTCCTCGCTGGTCAAGGCTGTCCACGCGGTCATCATCGCCGAGCACCCTGGGGCGCTCGCCCTGGTGGAGATCCACCGCGAGGACATCGCCTCGCTCCCCGACCTGCTGAACGCGCTGCGCGGCAAGCGCCGCTGCATGATCCTGTGCGACGACCTCTCGTTCGAGCGGGAGGACGCCGACTACAAGGCGCTGAAATCGGTGCTGGAGGGCGGGATCGAGGGGCGGCCCGAGAACGTCGTGTTCTACGCGACCTCCAACCGCCGCCACCTCATGCCGCGCGACATGATCGAGAACGAGCGCTCCACGGCCATCAACCCCTCCGAGGCGATCGAGGAGAAGGTGTCGCTCTCCGACCGCTTCGGCTTGTGGATCGGCTTCCACAACTGCGACCAGCCGACCTATTACGAGATGGTGGCGGGCTACGCGGCGGCGATGCGGCTGCCGATCGGCGCGGAGGAGCTGCGCGCCCAGGCCAATGAATGGTCGGTCACGCGCGGCGCCCGGTCAGGGCGGGTGGCCTGGCAGTTCATCCAGGATCTGGCGGGGCGGCTGGGGGAGGGATAGGCTCCCCGCAATGCATGAGCGTAGAAATCCCTCGGTACGCCGCGAACTGTTCGGTCCGGCTCAGCCCGTCGCGCGCCGCCCGGGGCAGGGCGGGCACGCCGCCGGCCGAGAGCTGGGCGATCCAGGTTTCGAGCTGCGCGGCGATGAGGATCGGGTCGTTGGCCACCAGCCCGGCCCCGCGCTCGCGGACCATGCCCGCGAGCACGCCCTTCTCGTAGCCGAGCAGCAGGATCGGCCGCAGGGCGCCGAGGTACTCGAACGCCTTGGCGGGGAGGTTGCCCTCGTCGCTCGGGTGGTTGCGTTGCAAGAGAAGCAGGATGTCGGCCTCCGATTGCACGGCGAGCGACTCCCGGTAGCCCACGCACGGCATCACCACGACATGCTCGCGCACCCCGTAACGCTCCGCGAACCCGGCGACCTGCTGTTCCGACGGCCCATAGAAGATGACCCGCACGCGCCGGCGCGACGCCTCTGGCAGGCGGCCGATCGCGGCGAACAGCGGGGAGGGGTCGCGGTGCCCCTCGTAGATCGTGCCGGTGTAGGTGATGCTCAGGATCTCGCGCGGCGCCAGCGCGCGCGGCGGCGGCAGATCTTCCGAGGCGTAGCCGTTCAGGATGGTGGCGACCGGCTGGCGGTACGCCGCCCGTAGATTGCGCGCGACCACCGGCGAGACGGCGACCAGGGCCGCAGCGCCGCGCAGCGTGCGCCGCTCCATCACCCGGTCCAGCCAGTCGCGCCATGCGGGCCGGTCGTTGTAGCTGTTTCCCGACCAAGGGTCGCGGAGTTCGGCCACCCAGGGAATGCCGCTCTCGGCGCTCAGCCGCGCGGCGGCGATCAGGCCAGAATAGGGCGGCGCGCTCGCCACGATTAGGTCGGGCCGAAAGCTTCGCAGGATCTCGCCCCCGCGCGCGACCGCCGGCGCGATCCACGCCGCCTGCTTGTCCGGGATGTGCCGGGCCGCGTACCAGTGGCGTCGCAACGCCGCGATCGCGGGTAATGGGCCGGCGTCAGGCACGCGGGACGCCTGTGCCGGGGCGCTCGGACGACCGGCGAGCGGGAGCGGCGCGGTTTCCAGGCGGCGCACGATCGCTTCCGGCACCTCAAGCGGCAGGGTCAGCGGCGCGGCGCGCGGACCGGCGATGACACGGAGCTGGTGGCCCGCCTCGCACATGTACTTGGCGAACTTGCCCGTGCGGACCGCGCCGATGGCGTTGGTCGGCGGAAACCAGTAGCTCAGCAGCAGGCGAATCGGCCGGCCGGCTGGCGCCGAGGCGTCCGCCTGGCGAGGCTGGAGCGTGATGCTCATGCGGCCGCCATCTCCTCCCGTCGGCTCGCCGGCGAGCTGGCCAGTTCGCTCGCGAGAAAGCCGTCGAGGACCAGCAGCAGCCAGATCGGCATGCTGTGATCGCGGCGTCCCGACAGGTGCTCGTCCAGCAGCCGGCCGAGCGCGGCCTGGTCGAACAGGCCGCTGTCGCGCATCCTGTCCGACAAGGCATGGGCGCGCACCCGCGCCGCCTCCCGCCGGAACAGCCCCGCGAGCGAGGTGGCGAAGCCTTGCTTCGGGCGATCGAGCAGCGCGGCCGGCAGGAGCGGCCGCAGCGCGCGCTTCAGAACATGCTTTCCGGATGTCCCCCGAATCTTCAGCCGTGGCGGCAGCGACAAGCCCCACTCGACCAGGCGGTGGTCCAGGAGCGGCGCGCGCACCTCGAGCGAGTGGGCCATGCTGGCGCGATCGACCTTCACCAGGATGCCGCCGGACAGCCAAGTTTGCAGATCCGCGTACTGCGCCTGCCCCAGCGCGTCCTCCGTGCCGCTTTCCGCCATCAGGGCGGCGATGCGCGCGGCCGGGTCGTACCCGTCCAGCGCGGCGCGCAGGCGCGGGGAGAGCAGGGCGCGGCGCTGCTCATCCTGCGTGCGCGCCACCATGCGGAAATAGCCGAGCGCGCTGTCGAGGCTGAGTTCGGTCAGCGTCGCCTTGGCGCGCAGCCAGCGCGGCGCGCGGTCGAGCTTGGGATAGAGCCGGGCCAGCTCTGCCAGGACATGCCGCCGCGCCGCAGTGGGCAGCAGCGCCCGCGCCGACTGGGCGAGCTTGTGGAACCGGTAGCGGCGATAGCCCGCGAACACCTCGTCGCCGCCGTCGCCGGAGATGGCCACCGTCGCATGGCGCCGCGCCAGGCCACAGACGAGGTGGGTCGGCACCGAGGACTGGTCGCCGAATGGCTCGCCGAAAATGCCGCCCTGTTGGCTCGCCGCGCCGATCATGTCGATCGTGGCGGCGCGCTCGTTGTGCTGGCGCGTGCCGTAGCGGCGCGCGACCATCTCGGCATAGGGGGTCTCGTCCTCGCCCCCCTCGAAGCCGATGGTGAACGTGTCCAGCGGCGCGGCGCGCAGCGACGCGGCGGTGGCGACCACGCCGGCGGAATCGACGCCCCCCGACAGAAAGGCGCCCAGCGGCACGTCCGAGACCAGGCGCGCGGCCGTGGCGGTGTGCAGGCGTTCCGAGAGCTGGGCCACCGCCCCGGCCTCGTCGCTGGCGCGCGCGGCGAGGGACGGGCGCCAGTAGCGCCGGGGGGCGCCGATCGCCTCGCCCTGGCGCAGCATCAGGCAGTGCGCGGCGGGCAGGCGATGGACGCCAGCGTAGATCGTCGCCGGATCAGGGATGTAGCCATAGGCCAGGAAGTCCTCGACCGCGGTCGGGCTCAGGCCGCGCGGCAAATCCTCGATCTGGCGCAGGGCTCCCATCTCGGAGGCGAACACGAACCGGCCATCGGGCAGGCTCGCGTGATAGAGTGGCTTCTTGCCCAGCCGGTCGCGCGCGAGGAACAGCGTCTGGCGAGCCCGGTCCCACAGCGCCAGGGCGAACATGCCGTCCAGCCGCTCCAGGCAATCCGGCCCCCACTCCTCCCAGGCGTGGATGATCGTCTCGGTGTCGCAGCGCGTGCGGAAGACGTGCCCCAGCGCCCGCAGCTCCGGCATCAGCTCCTGGAAGTTGTAGATCATGCCGGTGAAGACCAGCACCACGGAGCCGTCTTCGTTGTACATGGGCTGCCGGCCGGCACGCGGGTCGATGATGGCGAGCCGGCGATGGCCAAGGCCAAGCCCCGGCTCGACATGGAAACCGTCGCCGTCCGGGCCGCGATGGGCCAGCGCCTCTGTCATGCGACGCAGCAGGCTCTGATCCACCTCTCGCGCGGCGTCAGGGTCGAGGATGCCTGCGAGACCGCACATGCGCTGGTTCCTGTTTCCCATCCGACATTAAATGCATTTCACATCAACAAGCAAGCGGACTCTGCGCGGGAGGCCGCGTTGCGCTTCGAAGGGTGCCAAGGCATCCTCCGGGGACAGGCTGCGAGGAGCGGGTCATGTCGCAAGCAGAGGCTGGCATCCGCGACCGGATCGAGGTGATCCCCACCGGGTTCGCGATCGGGGCGGAGCTGCGCGGCGTCGACCTTCGCGCGATCGACGAGTCGGCGTTCAGGACCATCCACCGCGCGTGGCTCGACCATTTGGTCGTACTGGTTCGCGGCCAGTGCCTCTCCGACGACGACCTGATCGCGTTCAGCCGCCGCTTCGGCGCGCTCGACTGGGCACCCGTGCAGGAGAACGGCCGCCGCTTCGTGGACGGCAAGCCCGAGATCTATGTCGTTTCCAATGTCGTCGAGAATGGGGTGGCGATCGGCAGCCTTGGGGCAGGGGAAGCGGTGTGGCACACCGACATGTCGTACCTGCCCGACCCACCCAAAGCGAGCATCCTCTATGCCCTGGAGGTGCCGCCGTCCGGCGGGGCGACCGGGTTCTGCGACATGTACCGTGCCTACGGCGAGCTACCGGAGGCGCTGAAGCACCGCGTCGAGGGGCGCCGGCTCAAGCACGACGGCACCTACAACAGCGGCGGGTACGTTCGTCAGGGCGTCACCCAGACCGACGACCCGGTGACCTCTCCCGGCGCCTGCCACCCCCTAGTCTGCACCCACCCCGAAACCGGACGGAAGGCGCTCTACCTGGGCCGGCGGCGCAACGCCTATGTCGAGGGCCTGGCGCTGGTGGAATCGGAGGCGCTGCTGGATGCGCTGTGGGCGCACGCGACCCGCGATTCGCTGACCTGGTACAACCAATGGCGGGTCGGCGACCTGGTGCTGTGGGACAATCGCTGCACCATGCATCGCCGCGATCCGTTCGACCCGGCCGCGCGGCGGATCATGCACCGCACCCAGATCAAGGGCGAGGCGCGGCCGGCGTTCTGAGCGTCGGCATCGTTTACGCAATTCTAACGCGCCGAGAGGACAAGGAGGAGCGGAACTCCAGCCAGGTGAGGAGAACGCTTCGGTGCAAATGCCGCGCGGCCTGACGGTAGCGTTCAAGATCTACTTCCTCATTGCCCTCCTTGCGACGGGCGCCATGGCGATGGGCCTGCTCGGGCTGCAAGGGATGCGCAGCTACGGCCTGAAGGTGACCGAGATGCGCAACGCCTCGCAGCGCGCGATCACGGGCGAGCAGATCAACGGCTTGATCTACTCCGTGGTCATGGACAGCCGCGGCATCTACATGGCCAAGGACCGGGCCGAGGCCGAGAAGTTCGGCAAGCCCTTGCTGGCCACCCTGGAGGCGATCGGGAAGGCGTTTGACGCCTGGAAGGCGCTGCTTCCCGAGGCTCGCCGCCCGGAGCTGACCGCGGCTGGAGACGACATTGCCCATTTCATCGCGTATCGCCGGGAGCTGGTCCGGCTTGCCGAGGAAGTCGGGAACCCGACGGCGCGGGAGTACGGCGACAATGACCTCAACCGCGCCAACCGTTCGGCCCTGAACCGGAAGATCCAGGCTCTCGCCGCGGCCAACGCGCGAGATCGCCCGTCTGAGCAGGGAAGCCGACCAAACCTACCATGCCGGGTTGGCATTGATGGCCGGTGTGGTGGTCGCCGTCCTTGCCGTGATCGGTGCCGCGATCTTTTTCGTGCGCAACGGCATCGTGCGCCCCGTCGCGGCCTTGACCGGGGCGATGCGGCGCCTCGCCGACCGTGACATGGCCATGGCGATTCCGTGCGCGGAGCGCCGGGACGAGTTGGGCACCATGGCCGCCGCGGTCGTCGCGTTCCGGGACTCCATGTCGCTGGCCGACCGGCTCACCGCCGAGCAGGAGGAGGGGCGGGCCATGAAGGAGCGCCGCGCCGCCCGCCTCGACCTCCTCGTCCAGGAGTTCGAGGCCAAGGTGGCGTCGCTCGCCGGGCAGCTCGCCTCGGCTTCGACCAAGCTGGAAGGCACCGCCCGGTCCATGACGGCCACGGCGGAGCAGGGCAAGCATCAGGCAGGAACCGTTGCCGCCGCCTCCGAGGAAACCGCCGCGAGCGTGCAGACGGTCGCCTCCGCCGCGGAGCAGCTCGCGGCGTCAATTCGCGAGATCAGCTCGCAAGTGACACACTCGGCCTCGATGACGGAGAAAGCCGTCGGAGATGCCCGCCGAACCGATGCGGTCGTGGGCATGCTGGCCGAGGGGGCCGAGAAGATCGGCCAGGTGGTCGGGCTCATCAGCACGATTGCCCGGCAGACCAACCTTCTGGCCCTGAACGCCACGATCGAGGCGGCGCGCGCCGGCGACGCGGGCAAGGGTTTCGCGGTGGTCGCCTCGGAGGTGAAGAACCTGGCCCAGCAAACCGCCCGGGCGACCGAAGAGATCGGCGCGCAGATCAGTCAAATTCAGACGGCGACGCAGGAGGCGGTGCAGGCCATACGGGGCATTGTGCAAACCGTCGCCGACGTCAGCGCGGTCGCGACGGCGATCGCCGCCGCGGTCGAGGAACAGGAGGCCGCGACTGCCGAGATCGCCCGTGCCGTCCAACAGACCGCTTCCAGCACGCAGGACGTGACGGCGTCCGTCTCCGGCGTGAGCCGGTCCGCCCATGAGGCCGGCGCTGCCGCGCACGAATTGCTGGACGCCGCGTCCGGACTGGCGGGCCAAACACATCTCCTGTCGGGGGCGATCGGCGCGTTCGTCACGGAGGTCAGGGCGGCCTAGCAGTCCAACACCACGCCGTGTACGTCGAGCCAGCAACCCAGAAGGCGAGGCGGCCCATGCCGAACGGGCTTTACGAGCGCGACATCCTGAGCTGGGCGGAGCAGCAAGCCGATCTGCTGCGCCAGTTGGCCGCCGGCGAGCGGGTGAACGAGGCGGTGGACTGGCCCCACGTCATCGAGGAGGTGCGGGACGTGGGAATATCCGAGCTGCGTGCGTGCCAGAGTTTGCTGCAACAGGCCATGACGCACCTGCTCAAGCTACATGCCTGGCCAGACAGTCCAGCAGCAGCGCACTGGCACGATGAGGCTGGCGTGTTCCTAGACGGCGCGGCGGACCGGTTCACCCCTTCCATGCGGCAGCGGGTCGGCCTTGAAGACCTCTACCCCAAGGCACTGCGCCGAGCGGCGACATCGCGGGACGTGACCGGCACGCCAAACGCATCGCCTGCAAAGTGCCCGTTCACGCTGGACGAGTTGCTCGCGGGGGATATCGCGGAGCTGATAACCCGCTTGGGCGGCCCAACTCGCTGACTACAGCGTGTAATCCAGCCGCTCCGGCCCGCCGTCAGTCTTGCTCGACGCCGACCGCGCCATCTCAATTCCGGTCTGCAACGCGAGCAGCGCGCCGGCCGCGGCGATGCCGCCGAGGCCGAGCCGGGAGGCCATGCGCAGGCCGCCATGCAGGGCCACATGGCGCCAGCCTCCCGAGACGGCCGCCGTCGCCATCGGCTTGAACACGTTGCCGGAGGTCTCGCCCGACGGCGCCGCTTGGTTCAGGTAGCCGCTGACGAACTTGTTCATCGCCCACCGTCCCAGGGCCGGGGCGACGGCGTAGCCGATCCGCGCGAGCGTCGCCACCGATCCGACCGTCGCCGCGCTGGTGGCGGGGTGACGGGCCAGGCGGATCATCGCCTCGGCGACCTGTTCGGCGGCCTGCACCGGAGGCGCCGGCTTCAGGAAACGGCCGGTGTAGTTGGCGCCGTGCTGCACACCGGGCGTGTCGATGAACGACGGGAACACGTCGCAGACATGGACGTTGGGCGAATCCGACAACTCGGCGCGCAGGCTCTCCGACAGGCCGCGCACGCCGAACTTGCTCGCGCTGTAGGCGGCGGCCAGCGGCGCCGGAACCCAGCCGCCGAAGGAGATGTTGTTGATGAGCACGCCGCCCTCCTGCTGGCGCAGGAAGTGCTGAAGCGCCGCGTGGGCACCGTGCAGGTAGCCGAGCAGGTTCACCTCGATCACCTGGTCATGGGCCTCCACCGGGGTCTCGGTGAACCGCCCTACGGCGCCCACGCCGGCATTGTTGATCCACACATCGATCCGCCCGTTGAAGGCGCGCGCCGCCTGCTCGGCCAGGCGGCTGACGGCCCGGGGCAGCGTCACGTCGGTCGGGACCGCGATCGCTTGTCCGCCCGCCTCCCGCGCCTCGCGCGCCGCCTGCGACAAGCTGCGGCGGTCGCGCGCCGCCAGGACGACGTTGGCCCCCTCGCGCGCAAAGGCGATCGCCGCCGCGCGGCCGATGCCGGATGAGGCGCCCGTGATCACTACCGTCGCGTCCTGCAAATCGCGCATGTCTCCCTCCGGCGCTCGCCACCCACGCTTCTGCGAACGCGGGGCGGCCCTGCCCGTTGCCGGAACTCGGCTCCGCCCGGCGGCGTTGCAGCCGCCGAAGCAGCGCGCGGCGCCGCCGCGCACGGCCATGCCATCCAGGAGCGACCCAATGGCTCAGCAGATACCGCTCGACGCCGCCGCGCTGGCGGGACACGCGGCCGATCACGGGCGGACGACCGAGATCGCCGCCGACCTCGCGTACCGGCGGCTGCTGCCGGTCAACGTGGTCTTCGTGGGCAAGCCGGGCGCTGGAGATCGCGGCTGGGTGCTGATCGACACGGGGGTGGTGGGCACCGGCCCGCTGATCGTCTCGGCGGCGGCGGAGCGGTTCGGCTCCGGCGCCCGCCCGGCGGCGATCATCCTGACCCATGGGCACTTCGACCATGTCTGCGCCTTGAAGGACTTGGCCGAGCGCTGGGACGCGCCGGTATACGCGCACCGGCTGGAGCGGCCCTATCTCGACGGACGCGCCGCCTATCCGCCGCCCGATCCCAGCGTTGGCGGCGGGCTGATGTCGCTGCTCTCGCCGCTCTATCCGCGCGGGCCCGTCGATGTCGGCGCCCGCCTCCAGGATTTGCCGGCCGACGGCACGGTGCCCCACATGCCGGGCTGGCGGTGGCTGCACACGCCCGGCCACTCGGCGGGGCACGTCTCGTTCTGGCGGGAGGAGGACCGCGCGCTGATCGCGGGCGACGCGTTCATCACCACGCGCCAAGAGTTCAGCCTATGCCGCGACGGCGCCCAGTCAGCCCCCAGAGCTGCACGGTCCGCCGATGTACTTCACACCGGACTGGGAGAAGGCGAAGACGTCGGTCCGGCGGCTCGCCGAGTTGGAGCCGGAGGTCGCCGTCACCGGCCACGGCCCGGCCGCGCATGGTCCGGAGCTGCGGACCGCCCTGCACACGCTGGCGCAGGAGTTCGACAGCGTCGCGGTGCCGAAGCACGGGCGCTACGTCGGCCATCCCGCCCGCGAGGAGGATGGCAGCGCCTATCCCGCTCCCTGAGCTGGCGCCAAGCGGGCGCGCGCCGCCCAGTGCCAGCCGACCAGTGCCAGCGCGACAATGATGGGCGGCATGACCGCGAGGTTCAGCGTCTCCCAGCCTGCCGTCGCCTCCAGCGCGCCGGAGGCGAAGGAGGTGCAGGCGGCGGTGCCGAAGACCAGGACGTCGTTCGTGACCTGCACGCGCACCCGCTCCTCCAGCGTGTGCGCCGTGGTCAGCAGCGTCGTGCCGCCAACGAACATGAAGTTCCACCCGATACCGAGCAGCACCAGCGCGATGACGAAGGTGCTGAACAGCGGCGCGAGGGATATGTTGAGCACGACGCAGAGCGCGATCAGCGCCGCGCCGGCGGCGATCACCGGATGCGCGCCGACGCGCTGGATCAGCGGGCCGGTGAGGAATCCCGGCACGTACATCGCCAGCGAGTGGGCGCGGATCACGTCGGCCGAGGCGCCGATGCCGAAGCCGCAGAGCGACATCTGCAGCGGGGTGGAGGCCATCACGAGGTTCATCGCGCCGTACCCCGCCATGGCGCTGACCGCCGCGGTGATGAAGGTGGGGCGCGCGAGGATGCTGGCCATCGGCACCGGAACCCCGCGCTGCCGCTCCGCGCGCGGCAGGGCCGTGAAGCTGAGCAGGCAGGCGGCGAGCAGTGGCAGCGCGAGCTGGCAGAGATAGGTGGCGAGGAACGGGCGGTCGGGCAGCAGCGTGGCGGTGCGCTTGACGACCTCCGGCCCGACGATGGCGGCGATCACGCCGCCGGTCATGACCAGCGCGATGGCGCGCGTGCGGGCGTGCGCGTCGGCGACCTCGGCGGCGGCGAAGCGGAGGTGCTGGGAGATGCCGAACCCCATTCCGGCCGGCACCGCGGCCACGCAGTAGAGCAGAAAACTCTGCCGCCAGACGCCGAGCCCGAAGGTCAGGCTGCCCAGCAGCGCCATTCCGATCCCTAGCCAGAACCCAGGCCGCCGCCCGACCCGGGCGAAGACGAACCCGGCCGGGATCGACCCCGCCATCACCGCCGTCATCTGGATCGCCATCGGCAAGGTGATCAGCGCCTTGTCGGCGGCCAGCGCGTGGCCGATCAGCGCGGCCATCACGACCTGTCCCGCCATGACAGAGGTCATCATCGCCTGGCAACAGAACAGCAGCCACACGTTGCGGTTCATCAGAAATGGCTCCAGCCGCCGGGGCCGAGCGCGAGCGGCACCCCGTCCGGGCCGCGCACCATGACGTCTGGCGGGCCGGCGTGGAAGGCGCCGATCCGCGTGACCGCGATCCCGGCGCGCGCGGCGGCCTCGGCCAAGGCTGGTTCGTTGGCGGGCGGCACGGCGAGCAGCAGCTCGTAGTCGTCGCCCCCGGTGAGGCAGCGCGCCAGCCAGTCCGGCCCCGCCTGCCGCGCCGGCGCCGAGAGGGGCACGCGGGCTGCTTCCACTGTGGCGGAGACGTGGCTCGCGCGGCAGAGATGGCCGACATCCTGCACCAGCCCGTCCGAGACGTCCATCGCGGCCGAGGCGACGCCGGCGATGCCGAGGCCGAGCCGGGGCCGGGGCAGGCGGTAGCGGTCGAGCAGGTGCCCGGTCGGATCGGGGAGCCTCCCTTGCGCGGCCAGCAGCCCGAGCGCGCCGTCGCCGATCGTCCCCGTGACCCAGACGCCGTCGCCCTCCCGCGCGCCGTCGCGGCGCACCATCGCTCCCGCCGCGACATGCCCGAGGGCGGTGAGCGACAGGCTGAGCGGGCCGGGGGTGGACGTCGTGTCGCCGCCCAGCAGGGTGATCCCGAACGCGGCCTGGTCCTCCGCCAGACCGGCGGCGAACCCGGCGAAGAAGGCGTCGGGCGAGCCGCGCGGGGCGGAAACCGTCATCAGATAGCCGAGTGGAACGGCCCCCTTGGCAGCCAGGTCGGAAAGGTTCACGCGCAACAGCTTGCGCCCGATAAGGTCGGGCGGATCATCGGGCAGGAAATGCACGCCGGAGACCATCGCGTCCACGGTCAGCACCAGATCCCGCCCCGGCGGCGGGGACAGCACAGCGGCGTCGTCCTGCAACGCCAGCGCGCCCGGCCCGGCGAGCGGGCGGAAGTGGCGCGCGATCAGCGCGAACTCGGCCGGCAGGGCGTTCTCGTGCATGGGCGCCAGCTATAGCCCGAGCGAGGCAAGGAAACGCCCGATCGCCTCGGCCACGATGCCGGGCGTCTGCACCGCCATGAAGTGGCCCGTGTCCAACGCCTGGAAGCGCGCCCTCGGCACGGCGCGCGCCAGTGGCTCGACCAGCGCGGGCGGGCGCAGGCCGTCCCTGGTGCCGGCCAGGAACAGGGCAGGGCAGGTGATATCGCCCAGCTCCTCGTCGATCCGGGCCTCGGCCAGCATCCGATAGATCGCGCCGTAGCTCTCCGGGTCGTTGGCGAGCCAGCGGGCGCGGAAGCGGCGATACTGTTCGGCGTCGTGGCGCACCTCCGGCGGATAGGACGCGGCGAAGCTGTCCTCGATCACCCCGGCCGGCCCGAGCCGCTCCATCGCCTCGGCGCGCGCGATCGTGGCCGCGCGGTTGTGCGCGGCGACGCCCGTTGCCGGACCCATGGCGATCAGGGCGGCGACACGATCGGGGGAGCGGGCAGCCGTGTGCAGCACGATCCCGCCGCCGACCGCGCAGCCCGCCAGCGCGGCCTTGCCGCCGATCCCGAGCGCGTCGAGCAGCGCGATCAGATCCGCGGCCATGATGTCGAACGTCACCGTGCCCTTGATTTTCTCCGATTGTCCCGCGCCGCGCGTGTCGTAGCGAAGCACACGCCGCCCGCGCGCCAGCACCGGCACGATCTGATCCCAGCTCTCCAGCGTGCCGCCCATCTCGTGGACCAGCCCGAGGGTGCTCGTCCCCTCGCCGGCGATATCGTAGCGCAGGGCGGTGCCGTTGACCTCGATCCAGTCCATGAGCCCTCACACTCGCCGATCGCCATGCTCCGTCGCGTTCATGATGTTTCGCGGGCGAGTTCCAGGACACGGTCCTTCGTGGGAAGACTCCTGGGCCGCCTCTTGCCCCGTCCGCTCCGCATGGTCAGGAACGCCAGCGCCATCCAGCCGCCATGGAAGGCCAGCCCGGCCAGCAGCACAAGCCCGCCAGGGACCGGGCCGATCGTCGCCCGGGCCACGAAATCGTCGAACGAGTCGATCGGTATCGGGTGGATGACCAGCTTGCCGACGTAGGCAGTGACCTGGATGCCGAAGACCCAGCAATAGTTCTTGCGCAGGCGACGTCCCAGCGCGTCCAGCAGGCTGATGTGCAGGCGCGGCCTGCGGTAGTCCTGGTGCAGGATCTCGTTCCAGCCGTTGCCGACATCAACGCCCCGCCCGAGCAGGATCGGCCCGAAGAATTGCGTCTCCAGGATGTGCGCGCGAACCCGCCAGAAATCGAAGAAACGGTAGCGCCGCGCCTCAATATAGAGGAACACCGTGACCATCAGGCCCACCACGACCAGCGGCAGTGGCGAGGCGATCGCGTCCCTGAACGTGAGCGACAAGGCGAGGCCGGTGGTGATGACGGCCCAATTGGTCGTGGCGTCAAGCCGTGTCCGCCAGACGGTGCTGCGATACAGCTCGCCGCGATACAGATGCGCCAGCGCGCCGATCTCAGGTGCGTTGAACACCGGGGGCTTCTCCGGGTCAGCTCTATCATCCATGACTGTTGTTCTCCCGTATCAGTGCTGCTCGGCCCAACCTGGTCGCGGTGTAAGCGGCCGGCACGGCCGCCAGTATGCACAGCGGCGCTCTATCCGGCAGCACGCAGGCGTGATCCCCGGCGTGCTCCAAAGCGCGTAGTTGATTCAAGACGCACAGGAAGGAGCACAGCCGCTGGGAGGGCTGCTTCAGGGAGGACAGCGATGATCACACGCAGGATGACAATGGCCGCCGGGCTCGCCGCGATGGCCAGCGTGCGTGCCGCCGGGGCGGCCGAGTGGCCGGGAGTGAGCGCGACGACGCTCACGATCGGCAACACCATGCCTTATAGCGGGCCAGCCTCCGGCTATGCCACGCTCGGCTATACCGACGCGGCGTTCTTCAAGAGTGTCAACGATCAGGGCGGCGTTGCCGGGCACCGGATCGACTTCATCTCGCTGAACGACAGTTACAGCCCGAAGCTTACCCTGGAAGCTGTCCGGCGGCTGGTCGAGCAGGACCAGGTCGCCTTCCTGTTCCAAACGCTCGGCACGCCGACCAACTCCGCGATCGTTGAGTATGTCAACAAGAGGCAGATCCCGCATCTGTTCCTCGCCTCCGGCGCGAGCAAGTGGGGTGACTACAAGAGATGGCCCTGGACAATGGGCTGGCAGCCCAGTTACCGCGCCGAGGCGCAGATCTACACCCGCTACATCCTTGCGGAAGTGAAGGACCCACGCATCGCGATCCTCTACCAGAGCGATTCTTTCGGACGGGACTATCTAGACGGTGTGCGCGACGTGTTGGGCGCGGACTGGAGGCAGCGCGTTGTGCGGACAGCAGGTTATGAATTTTCGGACGCGGCCATCGACAGCCAGATCGCGGCGTTGCAGGAGTCGGGCGCGAACACGCTGATCGTGGCAGCCACCCCAAGGTACGCCGTGCAGGCCATCCGCAAGGTGCGTGACCTGAGCTGGAAGCCGGTGTTCTTCCTGACCAACGTCTCAACGTCGGCAACCATTGTGATGATCCCCGCGGGCGCCGAGAACGGGGTCGGAATCATCACCGCCGGCTATCTGAAGGATCCGACCGATCCGGCCTGGGCGAGTGACGCCGGAATGAACGAGTGGCGGAGCTTCATGGCCAAGTACATGCCGGGCGCGAGCCTGAACGACAGTGGCACAGTGGTTGGCTACGGCGCGAGCCGGACCATGTTGCGCGTATTGAAGCAGTGCGAGGGCGACTTCTCTCGGCCAAGCGTGATGCGTCAGGCCGAAAGCCTGCACCAGGTCGAAAATCCGGTGCTGCTGCCTGGGATCACGCTCAGTACCAGCCCCACCGACCACCGTCCGATCAAGGCCATGCAGCTCATGCGGTGGACGGGGAAGACGTGGGATCGGTTCGGCAAACTGATCGAGGGGGCGGAGGCGTGATCGCTGCGACGCGGCTCGGTGCCTGGACGTTCGGCGCGGGAAGCCGATAAGCGGGTCCATCTCATTTGGGCAGAAAAAACACCGGCAGGACAAGCCCGCCGGCACCTGAAGCGGCCGCGCTAGCAGCCGCTAAGGCGGACCCGGCCCCGATCAGCCCTGGACGATGATTCGCCCCCGCATGTGCGGGTGGATTCCGCAGACATAGTCGAACGCGCCGGGCTGGTCGAAGCGGTGGGCGAAGCTCTCCTTCGTGTCCATCGGGTGCGAGTGCAGGTTCAGCGACTGGCAGTAGATGCTGTGCGAGATGTCGTCCTCGTTCACCCATGTCACCGTGGCGCCCGGCGCGATGGTGAGCGGAGTCGGCGAGAAAGTGAAGTTGTCGATCGTCACCATCGGTTCGGCGGCCCCGGCGCGCGTCGCGCGGAGGACGGGAACGAGGGAGGCGACGGCGGCGGCGCCGATGAAGCGGCGCAGCAGGACGCGCCGGCCGTGATCGGCCAGGCTCATCATCTCGGTCATGGGCAGCTTCCTAGATCAGCGGCCGGTCGACGATGGCGAGCGGCGCCGTGGTCGAGACCAGGCTCACGCGGGCGATGCCGAGGTGCTTGCCAAGCTCCCCGGCGGGCACGGCCATAGGGCCGGGGCCTTTCGCCGTGCCCGGCTCGGGCTGCGGAAAGGCGGTGGAGCGAGCGGTGTGGAACGCCACATGGCCCTCGACCTTCTGCATCACCTGATGGATGTGCCCGTTCAGCACCGTGACCGAGCCGAATCGCTTCAGATAGCCCAACGCTTGCGCGCCGTCGGCGGTGCCCCAGCCCCACGGCTCATAGACCGTCCACAGCGGCACATGCGCCATCACCACGACCGGCGTGCTGGAAGACAGATGCGCGACATCGTCCTCGAGCCACTCCAGTTGCTCATGGCCGAGGTCTCCGAGGCCTTTGCCTTGCAGATTCACCACGTTCACCAGGCCGATGAAATGCACGCCGCCGGCGTCGAAGCTGTACCAGCCGTCGCCCTTGGCGCCCTTGCCGAAGCGGTTGAGGTAGCTCTTGCCGTCCTCCTCCAGGATGTCGTGCTCGCCGGGCACCGTGTAGGCGGCGAGACCGGTCGCGCCCATCAGCTTCTGGCAGGTGTCGAACTGCGCCGGCTTCGACAGGTGCGAGATGTCGCCGGTGTGGATCATGAACGCCGGGCGATCCGGCAGGGCCTGGACTTGCGCCAACGCCCGCTGGAGCGTCTCCGTCGTGTGCGGGTTGGCGGGCTTGTCGAAGCCCAGGTGGCTGTCGCTGATCTGCACAAAGTTGAAGCCCGCCGTCGCGGCCTCGGCGGTGCCGACCAGGCGCGCGCGCGGGATGCCGCCGGTGACGGTCCACACCATCGCCGTGCCCGCCCAACTCATGCACCTCAGCACTGTGCGGCGGTCGAAGGTCGTCTCGCTAGACATGATACTTTCCGTTCCAGTTCGCCATGATCGGCTGGCCAAGAGACCGCCTCGGCGTCGCGTCTATTCCAGGCGCAAGCAATTTTTCTCGGATACGAGAAAGCCGGCGTCGCCGCCGGCCTCCTTTGACGCCGCCTTGCCATTCGGCTGGCTTTGCATGGGTGGACGCGCGGGATCGTTGGAGGACGGAAGGATCAGGGCACTGGAGAACAGCGCCAGGATCAGGGCGCCGCCGACGACCCCGATTGTATCCAGCATCGTGGCTCCGTCCGATGACCGCTCGTCAGCCGGCGCCGCCGCCACTGCCCAGAGCGCCCCCGCCGTTGCCATTGTTCCACGTTGCTGCATGGGCCTGACCGCTCGGGATCAGCGTCGTGCCGCCAACCGCGACGCCAAGGATCAGGGCAAAGGCGATCATTGTTGCTTTCATGGTGGTCCTCCTTGCTGGCCTCCGCGCCTATCGCGGCTGCCGACCCGGCGCGGGTCGCGCCCGGTTGCCGTGAAGACCGCCTATGCAACAGGGCTATTCCATGTGAAATTTTTCGGCAGAAAGGGAATAGAATGGACATCTCCGCGGTCATGGCCGTGGAGGCGGACCGGAGCTGATCCTTGCGTGACGATGACGGAAGACGCCGATTCGAGCTTCTCGCGCTGCCGCACCTGGACGCGGCCTACAACCTGGCGCGTTGGCTGACCGGGAACGCGGAGGATGCGTCGGACGTGGTGCAGGAGGCGTACCTGCGCGCGTTCCGCTATTTCGGCGCGTACAAGGGTGGGAACATGCGTGTGTGGCTGCTGACGATCGTGCGCAACAGCTTCATGACCTGGGTGCGGGAGAACCGTTCCGCGCGGCTGGTCTTCTCGGGCGACGCGCCGGCTTCCGAAGGCGCCGAGGAGACGCTCTGGGGCACGCCGCCGCGCGATCCGGAGGCGCTGTTGCTGGCGAGCATCGACGCCGACACGCTCGACCGCCTCATGGGACGGCTACCGCCCGAGCATCGCGAGGTGCTGGTCCTGCGCGAGCTGGAAGACCTCTCCTACCAAGAGATCGCCGCCGTGGCGGGCGTCCCCGTCGGCACCGTGATGTCGCGGCTCGCGCGCGCGCGCCTGGCCCTGCGCCGGCTCTGGCTCGCTGCCGAGACGGAGAGCGCCCATGGGATGTGAGCGCGTCTGGCCCTGGCTGCCGCTGCTGGCGGATGGCGGGCTTGGCCCATGGCGGCGCTGGCGGCTGCGGGGACACCTGCGCGACTGCGCGGGCTGCGCGGCGAAATTGGAGGAGATGCGTACGATGCGCGCCGCGATGCGCGAAAAGCTGACCTACCATCAGGCGCCCCCCGGGCTGGCGGCGCGGATCGGCACGGCGGTCGCGCGCGAGGCCGCACCCATGTCTGTGCCGGCGCGGGCGCGAAGGTGGCGCTGGCCCAGCCTGCCGAGCGGCGGCCTCTCGTTGGCGGGCAGCGGCGCGGTGGGCGCGCTGGCAGGCGTGGCGCTGATGCTGCTGGTGCATGGCAACAGCGCGGGCGGGCCGTCCGCGCTGGACGGGCTGATCGACAGCCATGTGCGCTCGATGATGGCCGATCACCTGACCGATGTGCTCACCGGCGACCGCCACACCGTCAAGCCCTGGCTGTCGGCGCATATCGACGTCTCGCCGCCGGTCAAGGAACTCGCCGCGCTAGGCTTTCCCCTGGTCGGCGGGCGGCTCGACTACGTGGACGGGCACCCGGCCGCGGTCGTCGTCTATCGCTCGGACAAGCATGTCATCAACCTATTCGCCTGGGCCTCGCCGGACCAGGCGGATGCCCCGATGCGCACCGAAACGCGGCAGGGATTCAACGTTGTGGCGTGGCGGGCCGGCGGGCTGAGTTTCGCAGCCGTTTCCGATGTCGAGCCCGATCGGCTGAGGGCATTCGCGCGCGACGTGGCGGGGAGCAATGCCGGGTGAGGCGCAGTACTCCCGGCGTTCGGTTGACAAAGCCTCGTTAAGACGGCCCGAACTTATGCCGGGCCGCCTTCTTGGTTCAGATACGGATAGCTTGTGAGGGAACGTAGCAGGCCATCACCGTCGCCTTGCGCATACCGTCCGCCTTTGGCCAACTGATGGTCTCGCCGGAGCCCGGCCTCTTGTCCCAGTCTGGCGTGGAGAATGAGAGAAACTGCGTCAAGATGAATGTGTCGCCGGACGCATCGGAACGGCGGATCGGAACGATCGCGTGCTGCGGGAGCGCTACAACGGGATTGAGCGCCGCGATCGCTGGATCATCCCAATCGCGAATCTTTCCGCTGTAGGTGCCGGCGAGCACCGGCCTGTTCTACGGTGCCAGCATTGAGCACCTGCATGTCGAGCCTGCATGATTTCCACGCCGTATCGTCACGGTTCGTACTTTCAAATCGGTCTTGCGATTCCAGCTCCGGGTATGCATCAAATACTCTTCTTACCGCCAAAGATCAGGCGAGTACGCCCACGTCGACTCGAGCTTACTATCGAGAACGACACATGTCGAGGGAGGATATACCTTGGCAGAAGAGGCTTTAAAGCCAAGCGAGTGGGAAAAGATATTTGACTGGATCCAGAAGTTAGGTGGACATGAAATTCCAGCGTACATCAAGATCCCTTTTGCGATCCTTCTCTTTCTAACACTTATAGCTTCCGTGTTCTTGATCTTCACGGTCGCCGTTGCAAAGATTTAAGAACTATGGTTAGACAAAATCGCACCACGCATTTATGTTCCAGAAGATAAGCAGAAGAGCAAGGTCCGGCGTTTGTTTGCGCAGCATTTAGCTAGGGAGATTGCCACATTGAATGCAGGAGAAAATTGGAGAGATGATGAGTTCATACGAAATCCGCGTGATCGGTGCCTGTGAACTGGAGTAGGCTGACGGCTCTGGCGAGGGGGCAAAGCCGTGGCGCACATTGTCGAGCACCTGCCTGTGGGGGAACTGGAGCGGCTCTATCGGGCAGCCCGAGACGCGACCGCGGCGCGGCACATCCAGGCGATCTGGCTATTGGCCCAGGGGCGGACGGTGCTGGACGTCGCCAGCGTGCTGGCGTTCGTGCCGCGCTGGGTGGAGGAGTTGGCCGCACGCTACAACGCGCACGGCCCTGACGCCTTGGGCGACCAGCGACGGCGCAACGGACGCGCAGCCAGCGTGCTGACGCCTGCGCTGCTGGCCGCACTGTCCGAGCGCCTGAGGGCACCCCCCGAGGACGGCGGGCGCTGGACCGGCCCCAAGGTCGCGGTCTGGATGGCGCGCCACCTCGGGGTGGAGCGGGTGCACCCGCAGCGCGGCTGGGAGGCGCTGAAGCGGGTCCGGTGGTCGATCCAGGCACCGCGCCCGCGGCACCCGCGCGCAGCCACGCCCGAGCAGCAAGCCGAGTTCAGGGGGGGCTCGAGGCGGCGGTCGCACGGGCCAAGGCCGCGCACCCCGACCGGCCGGTCGAGGTCTGGGCCGAGGACGAGCACCGCCTCGGCCTGAAGCCGGTCCGCCGCCGTGTGTGGGCCCCAGTCGGCGCGCGGCCCATCGCCCTCGGCCACCACCGCTACAAGTGGCTGCACGTCACGGCCTTCGTGCAGCCGACCAGCGGCGAGGCAGTCTGGTTCCTGTCCACCGGCCTGAGCAAGCGGCTGTTCGAGGCCCTGCTCGCCGCCTTCGCGCGCGAGACCGGGGCTGGGCGCGCGCGCCACATCCTACTGGTGCTGGACAACGCCGGCTGGCACGGCCCCAAGGGCCTGGCCGTCCCCGACGGCATCACGCTGGTGTTCCTGCCGCCTGTACTCACCCGAGCTCCAGCCCGCCGAGCGACTCTGGCCGCTGGTGGACGAGCCGGTCATCAACCGGCACTTCGCAACCCTCGATGACCTCGACGCCGCCGGCGCCGAGCGCCGCCGCCGCCTCGACCCGGCCGCCATACGCCCGCACACCAGCTTCCATTGGTGGCCCAAGCCGGTTCAGCCGCGATGATCAGACGGAGTTGGTATCACAGAATTAGAGGCCGAGGTAGAGGCCGAGGGCGAGCATCGTTCCTGGCTGCCATTCTACAGCTCCCGTGGGATCAGACGAGAAAAATCTTTGACAGTAGCTCTCTCCAAGAGCAAAGAGCGGCTCATACTAGTCGAAGGGGAGCCAGGAGCGGGAAAGAGCGTCGCCCTTCGCCATGTTGCCCTTAACCTCGCGACTCGCGCTTCCAATTCGCACCGGTTCGACACAGTTTTGCCCGTCTATGTCAATTTGAAGTCAATCCAGCGGGACGCCGAGAAACGGGTCGATCGGGAGTTGATCCGCTCCTATGTTCTCAGGTCCATGAATTGGATCAATGACCGATTTGTGGACGAATTCGTCGAGGCAAACTTCGACGCTGGTATCGAAGCTGGCACGTGGTTTTTTCTTTTTGATTCCTTTGATGAAATCCCAGAGGTTTTGAGCGCGATAGAGTCGGATGCAACAGTTGCCGAGTATAGCAGTGCTATAGCGGACTTTCTAGGCGGGCTCAATTCGTGTCGCGGGGTGGTAGCCTCACGCTTCTATAGGGGGCCAGAAACACAAGGATGGCGGAAATTTAGAGTCCTTGAGCTCTCGCCAGGGCGGCAAAGGACACTTATCAACAAAGCTCTTCTAGTAAGGCCTAAGCTCAATACGGTTCACTTTAGTTGTTTGTGCCGCAGGGAGAACCAAGGCGAATGCTGCATTTTCAATTGGTTGGTATTCGGCCGATAGCTTAAGTGAACAGGATTTTGCCTTAAGTGAACCGTATTGGGCCTAAGCTCGAGTTTCAACTTTTGGCAGATATATCGAATGCCCCTGAAGACGTTCAACATATGGTCCGTAATCCGATGTTTCTCGGACTCCTCTGTGAGCATACGCGGCTTGGACACACGTTTCCGTCTAATGCATTTGAGGTCTCTTCTAAATATAATAACTCCCGACTCAAAAGGGATGCGATCAGAGTTACGGATCGGTATCAAATTTCGATAACTGAGGTGCGCGATATAGCAGAAGAAATCGCCTTTTCTATAACCGCGGATTTACAAATTGGACTAAACCCACATCGATCTGAGTTGTATGCCGCTACTCAGCGCCAAAGGTTTCGGCGCTCCAGGTCCCGCGTGTTTAAGGCTGTTGATGCGCTGGAGTACATGAAGCTGGGCAAGCAGGACTTGAGTAGCAACGGTGTAAGCAACCCACGGTTCACCTTTGCCCATAGGCGATTCCAGGAATATTTTGCGACCTCTATTGTGGTTAAAGATGTAAGCCGGGTCTCTCCTCGTATACTGCTGTTGAATGCGCGATGGAGAGAAACGGCGGTAGTCGTCTGCCAGACAGGCTTGCCGGCACAGGTAGAGCCGCTTCTCAGAGAAGCAGAAAATTTGCTCATAGAGGCGTACTTGTCAGTTGCTACAAGCTTTCCAAGTGAGGATCAGGCACGAGTACCGCCCGAGATGGCAAAAATTGAGCACCCGTTCGTGTGGCCTTACGGAAGTACCCACATAATCGAGATCCTACAGGACGGGTTCTCGGCACGCTTAGGTTTGATACCTGATCCTGTTCGAGAACTCGCGGGCAAAATCGTAACCCTTGGATTTGATAATGGCGATTTCCTCGATAAAAAATCTGCTCTGCGGGCAGCAGGCGTCTGTCCCGAGGCCGATTTGGAGCCGCTCTTGCGCAAGGGACTTAAGCTGGACAGCCAGGTGATTAACGACGTCATCTATCGCCAGGTGGCGAAACTCGCTAGTCCTCCTCCTTACCTGATGACCGCCCTGCGAGAAGGTCTGTTGCGAATCAGCCTGGCGAGCCGATCTGTTCGAAGCCGCAACTCACTTGAGGCGTTCGTTAGAAGATTACCCACTGTATCTGGGCTGGCAGAAGCTGCCAGGCTAGCCTCATGGACAAGGTTTATTGGGATAGGTCTTACGCTGGTAGCATTCGCGCCGCTCATCATGCAATTAGGTCCGGCGGCTGCACTGCTCGCCTTCGTAACGCTTGCTTTGCAGATCGCGTGGTACTCGCTATACTTGTCACCAAATAGAGCTTCTATTCAGCCTCCCAGATTTCTTACCCTGGAGTGTGCCCTTATGTTATACGCACTTGTTATACTTTTGAATGGGATTCCCTTCTTCAGCAAGGCAAGCGGCCTAGTCGCAGGGGACCAACATTATGATACAAGATGGATATTTCCTTTTTATCTTCAAGGATGGGGAACCCACATATCCGGATTCTACTCTAATTTGGCAGTGTTAGCTTGTGACGTATTTGGCTTTTTAGCTTGTTTCGGATAAGCAACGTGGCCTGCCAGTTCGATTGATGCCGTAAGATCGGGGAAGGCCGTCAGGCTTAGAGACTGGCCATCTATACCTTTCATGTGGGTTCTTGGAGGCATCTCATCCTTTTTCAAAGTCTTCGAAGAATTTCGCTTTCGCACCTGGCTGACAGGTCTCGCAATGCTTATCACCTGGGTTGAACTCACCATTGCGGCCGCCAAATTTGCCGCGACATACGTCGCTTTCCTGTTTGGCGGATTATTCGGCGCTTTTATATGCCTATGGATTCTTATCCTTATTCGCGCTACGGTATTGTTTTTGTTCGACCGCCGAAGGGCACGTCGGTGGCTCCGAGACCACAAGCCGAATGTCACCGGGCATGATTTGCAGGCCGCGTTTTATTCGCTCACTACAGAATGGTGGAGGGCTGAACTGCTTGAGAAAGTACGCAGTTCGGGAGCATTAGAAAAAAATGGAGAGACTGGGGCATGTGTCCGGGAAATTGCGTCCTACTTGGAAAACAGAACTCTCTGGAAAATCTGTGAAAGTGAGTGAGAAGTCGACTGCTAAGTTCCAAAACCTCGTGCGCCGGGGAAGAGATTTTGGAAGCACATTGGATTGGAGCCGCCGGAAGGAATATCTGAGTTACCAGCGAGACGCAGCCTATCTTCTCCTAGAATTCGTACGAGGTGCTGAGCCTAACAAGTACATCGGACGCACTTAATGGGGTCAACATGCATACTGAGTAGCAGGAGCAAGCGCCCGCGGTGCGCCGAGAATACAGCTTCAGTCCTTTAGACCGAGCCGCGCCGTCGTCGCCAGCTTGTCCACCCGCTCGTTCATCGGGTCGCCGGAATGCCCGCGCACCCAGCGCCAGTCGATCTCGTGTGCCGCGGCGGCGTCCAGCAGCTTGCGCCACAGGTCCATGTTGGCGACCGGGTCGCCCGCGGCATTGCGCCAGTTGCGGCGCACCCAGCCGGTGTGCCAGCGCGTAACGCCGAGCCGGACGTACTCGCTGTCAGTGTGCAGGACCACGCGGCAGGGGCGGGTCAGTGCCTCCAGCGCCATGGCGGCCGCGGTCAGCTCCATGCGGTTGTTGGTGGTCGCCGCCTCGGCGCCGAACAGCTCGCGCTCGTGGCCGCCATAGCGCAGGATGGCGGCCCAGCCGCCGGGGCCGGGATTGGGCTTGCAGCCGCCGTCGGTCCAGACCTCCACGGCGTCGGCGAACTCAGAGCCCATAGGCGCGCGCGTCCGGGGCATTGAGGTGAAAGCGGAGCCGGCGCAGATATTCGAGCGGATCCTTGCGGGTGACGAAGGCGCCCAGCGGCGTGTTCAGCCAGTCATAGAGGCGGGTCAGCAGGAAGCGAATCGCCGCGCCCTGGCACAGCACGGGAAGCGCCGCCTGCTCGGCCTCGCTCAGCGGACGCGCGGCGGCATAGGCGCGGAGCATGGCCCGCGCCTTGGTCACGTTGAAGGTGAAGTCTAACTCGAAGCACCAGGCGTTGAGGCAGATCGCGATGTCGTAGGCCAGCAGGTCGGTCGCGGCGAAGTAGAAGTCGATCAGGCCGGAGACCTGGCCCTCAAGAAAGAACACGTTGTCGGGAAAAAGGTCGGCGTGGATGTGCCCCACCGGCAGGTCGCACGGCCAGTTTCCCAGGATGTGGGCGAGCGCCGCCTCAAGCTCTGCCGCGAGCCCCGGCTGCACCTCGTCGGCGCGCGCCCGCGCCCGCTCGAACAGCGGCGCCCAGTCTTTTGGTCCCAAAGCGTTCTCGCGCCGGGGCGCATAGTCGTGCCCGGCGCGATGCAGCCCCGCCAGCGCGGCGCCAACCGGACCGCAGTGCTCGGCTCGCACGCGGCGCGGCCAGACGCCAGGCAGAAAGGTCGTGACCGCCGCGTAGCGATCGCACAAGCGACGGAGCGCCACGCCGTCGCGCGCGGCCACCGGCAGCGGGCAGGGGATGCCGCGCCGCGCCAGGTGTTCGATCAAGCCCAGGAACCAGGGCAGATCCCTGGGATCCACGCGCTTTTCATACAAGGTCAGGATGAAGTCGCCCCGCGTCGTCTTCAGCGCGTACGTGCTGTTCTCCACGCCCTCGGCGATGCCGCGGAAGGCGATGAGGGTTCCGATGTCGTACTCGTCCAGGAAGACGGCCAGCGCCTCGTCGGAAACCTCGGTATAAACCGCCATCACGAGGCGAGGGCGGCCGGCAGCTTGAACACCACGCTCTCGCGCGTCACGCGCCTTTCCTCGATGGCGAGCTCGTAGCGGTCCGCCAGGGCTCCGACCAACTCTTCGACCAGCCGCTCCGGGGCGGAGGCGCCGGCGGTCAGCCCCAGCGTGCCCACGCCGTCCAGCATCGCCCAATCCAGCGCCCCGGCGTCGGGCAGCAGGACCGCGCGCGGCGCCCCTGCCCGCTCAGCCACCTCGCGCAGCCGCTGGGAGTTGGACGAGTTCGCGCTGCCGATCACGATCACCACGTCGCACTCGGGCGCGATGGCGCGCACCGCCATCTGGCGGTTGGTGGTGGCGTAGCAGATGTCCTCTTTTCGCGGCCCTTCGATCGCGGGGAAGCGGGCGCGCAGGATGCCCACAATCTCCGCCGCGTCCTCCACCGAGAGCGTGGTCTGGGTGATGAACGCCAGCCCGTTGGCGCGGGGCGGGGTGACGCGCCGCGCCTCCTCGGCGCTCTGCACCAGGGTGATGGCGCCGGGTGGAAGCTGGCCCATCGTGCCCTCAACCTCCGGGTGGCCCGCATGGCCGATCATCAGGATATGGCGCTGCTCGGCGAAGTGTCGCTCGGCCTCCCGGTGGACCTTGCTCACCAAGGGACAGGTGGCGTCCAGAAAGCTCAGCCCGCGCCGCGTCGCGTCCTCGGGAACCGACTTGGCGACGCCATGCGCCGAGAACACCACCGGCGCCCCGGCAGGAACCTGCGCGAGCTCCTCGACGAAGATCGCGCCCTCCCCCTCCAGGTTCTCGACCACGCGGCGGTTGTGGACGATCTCGTGGCGCACATAGACCGGCTTGCCGTTCTGCTGGGCCAGCGCGCCTTGCACGATCCGGATGGCGCGGTCCACGCCAGCGCAGAAGCCGCGCGGGCTGGCCAGGAGCAGACGCAGGCGAGGGCGCGGCGGAGTGGGCTGTGACATGAGTGCAGGCTGCGCCGCCGAGGCGGCGCTCTCTCCGTGTCCGATGGGTCGCGCGGGAGGCTCGCGCCCGCGGTGAGCGGTTGCCGCTCCCGCGGGCTACGCGCAATATGCCTACGCGCCGCCCCGCCGGCAACGGTCTTGGCGTGTTCCTTTCCACGACCGACCGGAGTTTAACCAATGTCACAGACCTGTCCTCGCGCGCCGCGCCCGCGTGCCGCCCGGACCGCGCTCGGGCCGATCCTCATGGTGCTGACGCTCGGCGGCTGCTATGGCCCGGAGCGGAACACGTTCGCCCCGGCCTGCCCCGTCGCGGCCGCCCTGCCGGGGGCGGGCGAGCTCGCGCTCTACCGGCCCGGCGGCGGCCGGGACCTGACCGATGTGCAGATCGAGGGCAGCGTGCTCGGCGCCTCCGGGTCCTGCGTCTATGGCAGCAAGCCTCAGACGGTGGACGCCACGCTCGCCCTGCGCCTGCGCTTCCAGCGCGGCCCCGCCGCGCCAACCCGGCAGGCGAACATCCCGTATTTCGTCGCGGTGGCGCGGGGCGAGGACATCCTCGCCAAGCAGGTGCGCATCGTCCGGGTGGACTTCCCGCCCAACGTCGATGCGGTCACTGTCACCACCGACCCGCTGCTGCTGACCCTGCCCGTGGGTCCGGACCGCTCGGCGGCGGCCTATCAGGTCTGGGTCGGCTTCCAGCGCGCCACGCCGGGATAGGACGCGATCGCCTCAGGCGGGCGCGTGGTACTGCGGCGCCTCGGCCCGGTCGCGCAGGCCATAGTCGCGGATTATGCGCACGTCGCGCCGGCGTGCCCCGTGCGGGACCGGCCCCGCGATCTCCCGCCAGGAGAGCACGAGCAGCCGATCCGCCGGATCGAGGATGCCGTCGAACCTGTCCCACGCGACGAGATCGGGCGCCTCTAGCGGCGCCTCGTCCGCCGGCTGCTCGATCAGGCTGACGAGGCGGGCCGCGCCCGCCTCGGTCGCGTCGAAGCGGCGCTGCGCCAGCGCCACACCGTCCTCGGCGACCACCTCGCCCACGCGCAGGTGGTAGTCGCGGAACACCTCGGCGCGGCCCTTCGCCTGCACGGCGTGGTGGCCCGCATGGCTGCGCCAGCGCACCACCGCCTTCTCGTCGCGCCACAGCGACAGCGAGAGCAGCCGGCCCGCATGGCGGCGGCTGCGGAACCGCCGGTTCTCCAGGAAACCCTCGATCCGTGCCAAGTCCGGGCGCAGCAGGGCGGCGTAGCGCAGGTAGTCCTCCCACCGCTCGGGCCGGGGCTCGACCTCGAAGATCACCGCGAACATCACTCCTCCTTCGCCGGTCACGCTCGCCAGAAAGGCTTGTGGATTTCCGCCAGCACGTCGCCCCGCGAAAGCCGCGCGTCGCGCAAGTCACGTTCGCTCATCGCCGCCAGTTCTTCCCGTTCCCTGATCCGCCCCTGCCAGAGACGTAGCACGCGCCCGAGCCTTCTTCCGAACGCGCGGCCGCCATCAATCCCAAACCCGGCAGGGCCTTCGCCAATCCATTCGTTTCGCGCCAGCATAGCCTGATCTCTTCGAAACATCTGGAATGACAGATAACCCTTCAGCGCGTTGGATCACCGCGGATCGCTTCGGCGCGGGCCGAAGGATCGGGGCGGGCCGACAGCTTGCAGGACGAGCGCCGCCCCGGCGCAGCGAAGGCGGCTGTGCCGCGAGCACCGCCGTGAACTCAGATGGATCGAAACCCTCAGTGTCGCGCTGGGTGAGCCGAGAGCAACGTGACGACAGTCACACAAGCCGTACCGGCGCTGCTATAGGTCTTTTCCGACCAGCGACGCGCCCGAGCCCGCAGACAAGCCTGTCTGATTGGCGCGAGACCGAGCACGATCCGGAGGACAACGTCATGACACACAGACGCATGAAGCCGCTGACGGCCAGGCGCCGGTACGGCGTTTTGGTCGGCCGCGTGAGGGATGGCCAGGAGAAGCCGAGCGGGGCATCCCCCCACTATGAAATCTGGATCGACGCCGGCGGCGCCAATTATGGGGTCGCGGTCAATGTCCGCTCGGTCGATAGCAGCGACGTGCTGGCCTACTTCGACCCAGCTTTTCAGCAGGCAACGAAGCTGGACCTCCCCGCCAGGGCGGAGGGTCCGCAGGGCTTCACGCCGCTCTCGACCGGCCCTGGCGGGGAGGGTCTCGACTATCCGATGGACCATCTCTTCCCGCTCGATGCGATGCAGCCGATCCCGCCCGCCGGGTCCAGTGTCAGCCTGAAAAATCTCCTGGACGGCCAGATCGAGCGCGCGAAGGCTGACCCGCGGGCGGTCGCGATCGTGGTGGGCAAGTCCTTTGCCGACCAGGGCAGCGACGAGACCTTCGGCTTTTCCCCCGAACGGGGCGTGCACGACATCCACATGATGCAGGGCAACCGAGGTAGTTTCGCCAGCGACAACCGCGTGAACGGCGGCGGTGCCCTCTTCGTCCGGTACGCGGGCGGCGAGACGATCGCGCTCTTCGCGCGGTTCTCGGTCCAGGACATCGAGACCGAAGATCAAACCGGAGCGCCACTCGAATCAGCGACCGAAGGCTTTTCCTCCTGAGCTGCTCTCCGTCGTTCGCTCGCAGCGGCTAGGCTGGATGCCGTCTCGCGGAGCCGAAACGCCGGGTGACGAGCGGCCGAGGCCGCCGTCAGCCCGTGCGCTGGAAGATGTCGCCTGGAATGATTTCCCGGACGGCGCCTGCAATCCGGGCAGGAAAGCGACCCTGGCTCAGGAGCCGCCGAAATCCTGGGTCCAGTAGTGCTTGAACGTGGTCCCGTCCCTGAAGGCGTAGCCGATGCCGATCTCGCGGAAACCGGGGTTATTGATCCGGCTTGGGTGGTCTTGGATCAGGCGGCATACCGGACGGGCCGATGCCCGAAGTAGCTCCGCACGCGCTCGGGCAGCTTCGCGAGCTTGCGCATGTGGCTGATGATGGTGCGCTTGAGCTGCTGCTTGCCGCGGGCGGGCGGCTTACGGGTGATACCAAATCCGGCTGATTAGTTCGGCTGAACCGGCTTTGGCCACCAGTGGAAGCTGGTGTGCGGACGGATCATGCTTGGGTCGAGGCGGGTGCTGCGTTCGGCGATGGCGGCATCGAGGTCGGCCAGGGTGGGGAAGTGCTTGTTGGCCACCGCCTCGTCGAGCAGCGGCCAGAGCCGCTCAGCGGGTTGGAGTTCCGGGCTGTAGGGAGGCAGGAACACCAGCGTGATCCCGTCCGGCACGGCCAAGCCCTTGGGGCCGTGCCAGCCGGCGTTGTCCAGCACGAGGACGATGTGGCGTCGGCGTCCCGCCCCGCTCTCGCGGGCGAAGGCGGCGAGCCGGGTTTCGAAGGCCGGCTTGTTGATGCGGGTGCAGAGATACCAGACCGTCTCGCCGCTGCTCGGCTGCACGAAGGCCGCGACGTGCAGCCACTGGAACCGGTGATGACCCAGCGCCGTTGGGCGTGCGCCGGCCTTGGCCCAGACCCGGCGGCGGATCGGCTTCAGGCCGAGGCGGTGCTCGTCCTCCGCCCAGACCTCGACCGGCTGTTCCGGGTGCGCCGCCCGTGCTTGCGCAACGGCAACGTCAACCTGTTTGCGAAGGCCGCCCGCGCCTCCGGATCAGCGGCCCGCGGATGGCGCGGGCGCGGCGTCTGCACCGACCAGCCGAGCCGCTTCAGCGCCTCCCAGCCGCGCTGCGGATGCACCCGCTCCAGCTTGAGGTGCCGCGCCATCCAGGCCGCCACCTTGGGGCCGCTCCATAGCCCGCCGTCCTCGGGCGGCTCACGCAGCCGCTCGGCCAGGGCGGCCAGCACCGCCTCGGTCAGCACGCTCGCTGCTCGCCCGTTCCGCCGCCGCCCATCGCCCAGCGCCGCCCATCGCCCAGCGCCGCCGGGCCGCGTGCGTTGTAGCGCGCCGCCACCGCCTCCACCCAGCGCGGCGTGAGCGCCAGCACCCCGGCCACCTCGACCACCGTGCGGCCCTGTGCCAGCAGCCAAATCGCCTGGGTGTGCCGCGCCTCGGTCACGGTTTGCGCCGCGCGGAACCGCGCCGCCAGTTCCGCCACACTCAGGTGCTCGGCAATCCGTGCCATCATCCCCCCGTTCAACCGCCCGCGGCATAGGCCCGCTCCGCGCAGCCGCCACTCTAAGCCGAACCTATCACCCGGATTTAGTATGACAGCCTGCTCCAGGTCGGCGTTGAGGCACTCGTCGGGGTTCAACTCGGGACTGTAGGAGGGCAGGTGGAAGACCGCGATCTGTGCGGTGCGCCCGGCCAGCCATGCCCGCACCGCGCGGGCACGGTGGACCGGCAGGTTGTCGAGGATCAGGAACACCTTGGCCCCGGCGTCCCGGATCAGGCGCTCGAGGAAGCGGATCAGCGTCGGTGCCTTGATCGCGCCGTCCAGCACCATCCAGCGCAATTCGCCCTTGTTGGTCACGGCCGAGATCAGGCCCACGCCCGCGCGCCGGTGATTGGGGCGGACCACCGGGGTCTGCCCGCGTGGGGCGAAGCTGCGGCCGCGCACATCATCGGCGCGCAAGCCGGTCTCGTCACCCCAGAAGATCCTGCCCTTCTCCCGCTTGGCCCGGGCCACAATGGCCGGGTAGTCCCGCCGCAGCCAGCGCCGCACCGCAGCCGGGCACTGCTCATAGGCGCGCCGCAGCGGCTTCTGCGCCGGGAAGCCCCAACGCGCCAGGTAAGTCCCCATGGTGCGCACCGCCAGCCGCACCCCGCAGCGCTGCTCGATCAGGACCCGCACCGCCGCACGGCTCCACAGCGCGAAGGGCAGGCCAAGTTCGTCCGGCGTGCGCCGGCAGATCAGATCACGAACCCCTGCCTCCTGCCGCGCCGCGAGAAACCGCCCGGTTCCCGGCTCCGGGCCGCGCGGTCCGCTTCGCAAGCCCGCCATCCCAGCCGCCGCGAAGCGCCGGCAGATGTTGAACACCCCCGTCCGGGTCAGGCCCGTCTGGGCTGCGATCGCCTCGTAGGTCAGGCCGCTCTCGCGCAGTCCCACCACCTGCCGCCGACGCTCCTCTTGCGCCGCCGCCGGCAGCTTGCGCATGTCCACATGGTCCATCCCGCCAAACCGGAACACCCATGCGGCAATTCCAACACCACCCGAGCCGGATCAATAAGGATATTCTTGCGGTGTCCGTCGTTAGGAGGCGTTTCGTTCATCCAGCTCGACATCGCATCCTCGGGACTGGTCTGGCCCGCGGCGACATTTTCCCCAGCGGTCGAGAATCGGTAGCCCGCTCGGAGCGAGGAGCCATTAGCCCAGCCCTCCGGGATCGCCCTGTGAGGGGTCTCACAGGCGCACCATGGCGGCGTATCTCCGGGCGGAATGGCGTATCCTTGGTCGTGACAAAACGTCCGAGGAGACCGCGCCCATGGTTAGAGCCGGAGCGTTCCTGGCCTTCTGCGTGCTCGGCTGTTCGCTGCTGGCGTGCGGCGGGCTGGCCCAGCCTCAGCCGCCACGGCGCGCGAGCGCTCCGCCTGGTCAGAAATGGGTGGCGAGCTGGACGGCGTCTCCGCAAGGACCGTACCCGGTTGGCAACGCGACCGCCCAGCCCGTCCTGTCCTTCGCGATTCCGAACTCGTCCAAGGGCGCCAGCGACCAGACCTTCCGGCTGATCGTCCATCCCGGCCTTTGGGGCCGCGCGACGCGCATCCACCTGTCCAACGCGTTCGGCACCAAGCCGGTCACGTTTGATGGCGCCTTCGTCGGTGTGCAGGACGACGGAAGCGCGGTCCTTCGCGGCACCAACCGCGCAGTCATGTTTCAGGGCCGCCCCTCTGTCACGGTCCCGCCTGGCCAGGCGGCGTGGAGCGACCCTGTCCGGCTCGATCTCGCGCCGCTGCAACAGGGACGGCGCCTGGCGGTCAGCTTCCATGTCGCTGGCGACAGCGGGCCGATCACCTGGCACGCCAAGGCTCTGACCACCTCGTACGTCTCCGCGCCCGGCGCGGGCAGCAAGGGCGGCGAGAACGCCGACGGCGCGTTCCCGAACACCACGACCTCGTGGTACTTCCTGGACGAGGTCGACATGCTCGCCTCCGCCGCCACCCGCGTCATCGTCGCGCTCGGCAATTCCATCACCGACGGCACCGCCTCCACCCTGAATGGCGACGATCGCTGGCCGGACGTGCTCGCCCGCAGGCTGCGCGCGGCGTACGGGCCGTACGTGGTGGTGGTCAACGCCGGTATCGGCGGCAACCAAGTGCTCGGTCCGGCAGAGTACTCCGCCGAAAAACCGTTCTCTGGCGGCCCCTCGGCGGGGGACCGGCTGGAGCGTGACGTGATCGGCGTCTCCGGCGTCACCGACGTTATCTGGCTGGAGGGCATCAACGATTTCGGCGCCGCGAAGGCGCTGCCGGACGCGGTCGCCAAGGGGATGGTGGCGATCGCGCAGCGCCTGCGCGCACGGATTCCCGGCGTGAGGGTCTATGCCGGGACGCTCACCCCAAGCCTCGACAGCACGAACGGCGAGTACGGCACGAAGGAGGTGGACCAGAAGCGCCAGGCGCTGAACCAGTTCATCCGGGAGGTGAAGGTGTTCGACGGCGTCGAGGAGTTCGATGCCGCGACGCTCGATCAGGCATCGGGGGCGCTCCGCGTCCCGTTCCAGCCCGACAGCACAGTCGGCGGGCCGGGGGACCGGCTGCACCCGAACCACGCGGGCTATCTCGCGATGGGGGAGGCCGTGGACATCCACCCCTTTGCTCCACGCATCCCACGCGCGCCCGTGTCACGGGGACCGCGCGGAACACCGTAGCCGGAACGCGTCTCCGTTATTCAGGCATCATCGATGGTGGTCCAGACCTGTGAACAGCCCGATGGCAAGCCGGGGAACCACTGCAATCGGACCGCGACTCGGCGACCGTGGTTGTTTCATCCGCCTGGGTACGCCATCTTATCCCTATCCCGATCACTCCGGCGCGGGAGAGAGCGGATAATCCGCCGCCGAAGGCGCAACCGGCCCCCGGAAACGCTCAGGCAGAAGGACCGCGTTGGAAAATGGGATCTCTGGAAAGCCGGCTCGCCGCGCATGGGGCGGGCCGCACCGACGGAGTAAGGGTCTAGCCGCCCGAATCTCTCAGGTTCCACGACAGAGGGGGGCTGTTCCGCTCGCATTGGCGGGCGGGGAGCCTTGGTCGCGGAGCCTTCGCTTGGTTAAAAACGCCCTGATCGACGACCCGACACCGCCTCCGCTGCGCCTGACGCCGCTCGATGCCTGGCATCGCGCGCTCGGCGCCCGCATGGTCGCGTTCGCCGGCTACGCGCTGCCCGTGCAGTACGACCTCAAGGGCGCGCTGGCGGAACGGTGCCGGGGCGGCGTGATGGCCGAGCACCTGCACTGCCGCGAGAAGGCGGCGCTGTTCGACGTCTCGCACATGGGCCAGGCCTGGCTGACCGGCGCCACCGCCGCCGCGGCGCTGGAGGGGCTGGTGCCGGGCGAGATCATCGGCCTGCGGCCGGGCCGGCAGCGCTACACGCTGCTGCTCAACGAGGCGGGCGGCATCCTCGACGACATGATGGTGGCGCGGCTGGCCGAATCCCGGCTGTTCCTTGTCGTCAACGCCAGCCGCAAGGCCGAGGACTTTCCGCATATCGCGGCTACGCTGCCGGACAGCGCGCGGATTGAAGAGATCGAGGATCGGGCGCTGCTGGCGTTGCAGGGGCCGCTGGCCGCCGCGGTGGTGGGGCGCTTGGCGCCCGCCGCGACCTCCTTGCCGTTCATGGGCGTGGCCGCGCTCGACGTGGCCGGCATGCCCTGTCTCGTCAGCCGATCCGGCTACACCGGGGAGGACGGATTCGAGATCTCGGTGCCCGCCGATCGCGCCGAGGCGCTGGCGGGCGCCCTGCTCGCCGAGCCGGAGGTGGCCCCGGCGGGCCTGGGCGCGCGCGACTCGCTGCGCCTGGAAGCCGGGCTCTGCCTCTACGGCAACGACATCGACGAGCTGACCTCGCCGATCGAGGCCGGGCTCGGCTGGGTGATCGGCAAGCGCCGGCGCGCGGCCTGGGACTTCCTCGGCGCCGGCGCGATCCGCGACCAGGTCGAGCACCACCCGACTCGCGTGCGCGTTGGGCTGCGCCCGGAGGGGCGGGCGCCCGCGCGCGCGGGCGCGATGATCGTGGCCGAGGACGGCACGGAGGCGGGCAGCGTCACCTCCGGCGGGTTCTCGCCCAGTGTGGGTGCGCCGATCGCCATGGGCTACGTGCGCCGCGACCTCTCGGCGGCGGGCACGCGCCTCTACCTGATGGTGCGTGGCAAGTCCTTGCCCACCCTGGTCACGGAATTGCCTTTCGTCCCGCACCGATACGCGCGCTGACGCGTTAAGCCGGAGAAACATCCATGCCGCCTATCGATCGAAGCCATCACGAGACCCGCTACACCAAGGAGCATGAATGGGTGCGGATGGAGGGCGATGTCGCGACCGTCGGTATCAGCGAACATGCCGTGGAGGCGCTGGGCGATCTCGTTTTCATCGAGTTGCCCGAGGTTGGCCGTGTCGTGAGCCGTGACGAGGCGTGCGCGGTGGTGGAGAGCGTCAAGGCCGCGTCGGACGTGTACGCGCCGCTCTCCGGCACGATCGTCGAGATCAACCCGCCCGTTGTCGAGGACCCGGCGATGGTGGGCACGCACGCCGAGAACGATGGCTGGTTCTTCAAGATCCAACTCGACAACCCGGACGAGTTCGAGGAGCTGATGGACGAGGCGGAGTACCAAGAGTACGTGGAGAGCCTTTGATGGATCACCTCGCCGAGCTGTCCGCGCTGGAGGCGGAGGACGGCTTCGTCGCCCGCCACATCGGTCCGTCGGACGCGGACATCACTTCCATGTTGCACGCGGTGGGCGCGGCGAGCTTGGACGAGTTGGTGAATCGCGCCGTTCCCGGGCCGATCCGTCTTGACCGGCCGCTCGACCTCCCCCCGGCGGTGGACGAGGCGGGCGCCCTGGCCGAGCTGCGCGCGCTCGCCGCGCGCAACCGCGTGGTGAAGTCGCTGATCGGGCTCGGCTACCACGGCACCCACACGCCGCCTGTTATCCAGCGGAACGTATTGGAAAATCCCGGCTGGTACACTGCCTACACGCCGTACCAGGCGGAGATCGCGCAGGGCCGTCTGGAGGCGCTGCTGAACTTCCAGACCATGGTCAGCGAGCTGACCGGGCTGCCGATTGCCAACGCCTCGCTTCTGGACGAGGCGACGGCCGCCGCCGAGGCGGTGAGCATGGCCCATGGGCTGAGCAAGGCGGACTCGGCGGTGATCGCGGTGGCGTCCGACCTGCACCCGCAGACCCGCGCCGTTCTCCAGACCCGCGCCGCGCCGCTCGGCTGGCGGCTGGCTGATGTCGCGCCCGGCGATCTCGCCGGGATCGGCGCCGCGAACCCGTTCGCGCTGGTGCTCCAGTATCCGGGCGGCACCGGCGCGATCCGCGACCTCGCGCCGGAGATCGCACGAGCGCACGAGGCTGGGGCGCTGGCGATCGTCGCGACCGACCCGCTGGCGCTCGCCTTGCTGACCCCGCCTGGCGAGATGGGGGCCGACATCGTCGTGGGCTCGGCACAGCGCTTCGGTGTTCCGATGGGCTTCGGCGGCCCTCACGCCGGGTTCCTCGCCACGCGAGACGCCTTCAAGCGCGCTATGCCGGGTCGCCTGGTCGGCGTCAGCGTCGATGCGTCCGGCGCCCCCGCGATGCGCCTCGCCCTGCAAACGCGCGAGCAGCATATCCGGCGGGAGAAGGCGACCTCCAACGTCTGCACCGCCCAGGTGCTGCTGGCGGTGATCGCCGGGTTCTACGCGGTCTGGCACGGGCCGGAGGGGCTGCGGCGCATCGCGCGGCGGGTGAACTTGCAAACGCGGCTGCTGGCCGACGCGGCGCGGCGCGGCGGGCATCGCCTGCGCCACGACGCGTTCTTCGACACGATTGCGATCGAGGCGCGCGACGCCGACGCGTTGATCGCGCGCGCCCTGCAAGCGGGGTTCAACCTGCGCCGGATCGACGGGCGCGGCGTCGGCATCGCGCTCGACGAGACCGTGACGCGCGCGGATCTCGCGCGGCTCGCGGACGTGCTCGGCGCGGACCTCTGCGGTGCGTCCGCCTCGATCCCGCCCGAGCTGCTGCGCGGCACGGCGTTCCTGGAGCAGGCCGTCTTCGCCGAGCACCGCTGCGAGCACGCCATGCTGCGCTACCTGAAGCGGCTGGAAGACAAGGACATCGCGCTGAACCGCGCGATGATCCCGCTCGGCTCCTGCACCATGAAGCTGAACGCCGCGGCCGAGATGATGCCAATCACCTGGCCGGGCTTCGCCGACATCCATCCCTTCGCCCCACCGGAGCAGACCGAGGGCTATGCCGCGGTGATCGCCCGCCTGGCCGAGTGGCTGCGCGAGGCGACCGGCTTCGCCGCGGTGTCGCTCCAGCCGAACGCCGGCTCGCAGGGGGAGTACGCTGGACTGCTGGCGATCCGCGCCTATCATCAGGCGCGTGGCGAGGGCGCTCGCGACGTGTGCCTGATCCCCGCCAGCGCGCACGGCACCAACCCCGCCAGCGCGACCATGGCCGGGCTGCGCGTGGTGGTGGTCGGGTGCGACCGCGCGGGCAACATCGATATCGGGGATTTGCGCGCCAAGACGGAGCGTCACGCGGAGCGGCTGGCGGCGCTGATGCTCACCTATCCCAGCACGCATGGCGTGTTCGAGGCCGAGGTGCGCGAGATGTGCGCGATCGTCCACGCCCAGGGCGGGCAGGTCTACATGGACGGCGCCAACATGAACGCGCAGGTCGGGCTGACCAGCCCGGCGGCGATCGGCGCGGACGTGTGCCACCTCAACCTGCACAAGACGTTCTGCATCCCGCATGGCGGCGGCGGCCCTGGCGTCGGGCCGATCGCGGTGGCCGCGCATCTCGCGCCGCACCTGCCGAACCATCCGCTGCGCGCGGACGCCGGACCGGAGACCGGGGTCGGGCCGGTCGCCGCCGCGCCGTTCGGCAGCGCGCTGATCCTGCCGATCTCGTATGCGTATATCCGCATGATGGGCGCGGCCGGGCTGAAGCGCGCGAGCGAGGTCGCGATCCTGAGCGCGAACTATGTCGCCGCGCGCCTCGCCCCGCATTACCCGGTGCTGTACGCCGGACCCGGCGGCCTCGTCGCGCATGAGTGCATCATCGACTGCCGCCCGTTCCAGGCCGAGGCCGGGGTGAGCGTCGAGGACATCGCCAAGCGCCTACAGGATTTCGGCTTCCACGCGCCCACCATGTCCTGGCCGGTGGCCGGGACGCTGATGATCGAGCCGACCGAGAGCGAGCCGAAGTCCGAGATCGACCGCTTCTGCGCGGCCATGATCGCGATTCGCGCCGAGATCGCTTCGATCGCGGCGGGCCGGCTGGACCGCAAGGACAACCCGCTGAAGAACGCCCCGCACACCCTGACCGAGGTCGCGGCGGAGCCTTGGCCGCACACATATTCCCGCACCCAGGCGGCGTTCCCGCTGCCCTGGGTGGCGGAGGCCAAGTACTGGCCGCCGATCAAGCGGGTGGACAACGCCTACGGCGACCGCAACCTGGTCTGCACCTGCGCGCCGCTGGAGGCGTACGCGGCGGCGGCGGATTGAGGGCGTTCACCAACCCGAATCTGTGGTGAAACGACGCAGCAATCTGGAGTGCGTTACGGACCTAATCCCCGGCTGCGATAGGCCGGACTGATCCGGGTATGGGAGGATCAGTTAATCCGCCACTGCTGGTGGGAGGCAGACCTTCGATGGCGCGAGCGAGACCGCTACGGAACCACGAAAGTTGGTGCACAAGTCAAGCAGACCGCGTGAAAACTCGATTGGCTGCGGCAGCCACGACATTTCCAATCGCTTTGAAAACTCGATTGGTTGCGGCAGCCACGACATTTCCAATCGCTTTGAGGTGCTAATGAGCATTGATGATACAAAATTATCGCCTGTAGCATTATAAAAATTGCTGATTGCCGCTACGGTATGGAGCTTTCATACTAAACCCGGGTGATAGGTTCGGCTTAGAGTCAATACGGTTCACTTAAGGCAAAATCCTGTTCACTTAAGCTATCGGCCGAATACCAACCAATTGAAAATGCAGAATTCGCCTTGGTTCTCCCTGCGGCACAAACAACTAAAGTGAACCGTATTGGGCTTAGAGTGGCGGCTGCGCGGAGCGGGCCTATGCCGCGGGCGGTTGAACGGGGGGATGATGGCACGGATTGCCGAGCACCTGAGTGTGGCGGAACTGGCGGCGCGGTTCCGCGCGGCGCAAACCGTGGCCGAGGCGCGGCACACCCAGGCGATTTGGCTGCTGGCGCAGGGCCGCACGGTGGTCGAGGTGGCCGGGGTGCTGGCGCTCACGCCGCGCTGGGTGGAGGCGGTGGCGGCGCGCTACAACGCACGCGGCCCGGCGGCGCTGGGCGATGGGCGGCGGCGGAACGGGCGAGCAGCGAGCGTGCTGACCGAGGCGGTGCTGGCCGCCCTGGCCGAGCGGCTGCGTGAGCCGCCCGAGGACGGCGGGCTATGGAGCGGCCCCAAGGTGGCGGCCTGGATGGCGCGGCACCTCAAGCTGGAGCGGGTGCATCCGCAGCGCGGCTGGGAGGCGCTGAAGCGGCTCGGCTGGTCGGTGCAGACGCCGCGCCCGCGCCATCCGCGGGCCGCTGATCCGGAGGCGCGGGCGGCCTTCGCAAACAGGTTGACGTTGCCGTTGCGCAAGCACGGGCGGCGCACCCGGAACAGCCGGTCGAGGTCTGGGCGGAGGACGAGCACCGCCTCGGCCTGAAGCCGATCCGCCGCCGGGTCTGGGCCAAGGCCGGCGCACGCCCAACGGCGCTGGGTCATCACCGGTTGTCAATCGGCGTCGAACTTTGACCCCGGATCGGCGTCCAATCGTGACCCCGTGTTGTTTGCTTGTGCCGGTAGTCCATAGGGGAGACCCTCGCGTTGCGGAGTGCCCATGCAGAGGCTGGCGCAGCGGCGCGCGGGGTCTCTCCCCCGTGGACCCACCGGTGCAAGCCCTGGCGGTTGCTTGTGAAGCTCAGGCGCGGTTCTTGAAGCGCCAGCTGTCGTTGCCGGTCTCGACGATGTCGCAGTGATGGGTTGGGCGATCCAGCGGCGCGGTGGTCATCTTGGCGTCGCCCGCGAACACGCTCGGCCATTCACCAAAGGCGAGGCTCGTGGTGACGATCACCGAGGTGCGTTCGTAAAGGCGACTGACGGTGTGGAACAACAGTTGCCCGCCGACTTGGGCGAACGGCAGGTAGCCGAGCTCGTCGAGGACCACGAAGTCGAGACGGGTCAGGAAGTCGGCGAGGCGTCCCTGACGTCCAGCGCGGCCCTCAGCCTCGAGGCGGTTGACCAGGTCGACGGTGTTGAAGAAGCGCCCGCGCGATCCGGCACGGATGCAGCTTCGCGCGATCGCGATGGCCAAGTGCGTTTTGCCGGAACCGGTTCCGCCGACCAGGACCACGTTACGCTGTTGCGCGACGAAGTTGCCGCCGGCGAGATCGCGCACCAGGCTCTCGTCGATCGGCGTTCCCTTGAAGGCGAAGTCGTCGAGATCCTTGGCGAGCGGCAGCTTGGCGATGGTCATCTGGCACCTGATCGAGCGTGCCTGCTTCTCGGACATCTCGGCCTTGAGCAGGTCGCCGACGAAGCGCTGCGGTTCGTGCTTGCGCTTGATCGCCGCGGCCAGGGCCTCGTCACAGGCGCCCCTCATGCCGAAGAGCTTCAGCGTGCCCATCATGTCGAGGACTTCGGTCCGCTCCATGCTCATCGGCTCCTGAGCTGATCGTATCGGGCGCAATCGGCGGCGGGCACATGCCGAAGGGTCAGCGCATCCGGCGTGGCGATGACGGCGGTCGGTCCGGGATCGCGCTGCCGGGTGAGGATGTTGATGATCACGTCGGAGGAATGGACGCCTTCGGCCATCGCCTGCGCGCGGGCCGCTTCGACCGCCGGCAGCCCGTCGGTCAGCACGGCTGCCAGAATGGCGACCATCTGCCGGTCACCATCGTCAGATCCGGTAAGGCGACGCCGCACCCGCTCCATCGCCGCGGGCAGGATCCAGTCCCTGAACGGCGCGCCATTGCGCAGGGCGCCAGGCTTGCGGGCCAGCACCGGCACGTAATGCCAAGGATCGTAGATTGTCTCGCCCCGTCCATAGCGGCGGCGATGTTCCCCTACGGCGCGTCCGTCCTGACGGATGACGATCCGGTCGGCATAGGCGTGGATCTCGACAGGTCGGCCGACCGCCCCGGCGCTGACCGAGCACTTGTTTTTGTCGAAGCGGACCAGGCAGGTCTTCGACACCGAGGCCGCCAGCGCGTGGAAGCCGTCGAGGCGACCGCAGTGGGGAACCAGCTTTGGCCGCTCGTCCTCGAACACCTCCCACACTGTCTGCTCGGGGCGCTCCGGATGGGCATGCGCCTTGGCGTAGGCGATGCACTTGTCCAACAGCCAACCATTCAGTTCGTCGTGGCTGTTCACCCGCAGCCGTGGCGTGAGGAAGCGCTCGCGCACCAAGCCGGCCTGGCTCTCCACCTGGCCCTTCTCCCAGCCCGCGGCCGGTGTGCAGGCAACCGGGTCCACCAGGTGATGGGCGCACATCTGCAGAAAGCGGCGATTGTATTGCCGGTCCTTGCCGACAAACACCGCCTCCACCGCTGTCTTCATGTTGTCGTAGACGCCGCGTGTGCAGGCGCCCTTGAAGAAGGCAAACGCCCGCTCGTGGGCGTCGAACACCATCTCCTGCGTCTCGCGCGGGCAGGCGCGAACGAACATCATGCGGCTGTGGCACAGGCGAATGTGCGCGACCGTCACCGTCACCGTGACGCCGCTCATCAGGACGACTTCGTGGCTCCAGTCGAACTGGTAGGCCTCACCCGGCGCGAACGACAGCGGCACATACGCCTCGGCCGTCTGTCCGGCGTGCTGCCCGCTCCAAAGCCGGGCATAGCGGCGAATTGCGGCGTAGCCGCCGTCGTGGCCCAACCCTCGCCACTCCTCGAAGAGGCGAACGAGCGTCAGCCGTTCGCGCGTCCCGCTCTCGGCGTTCTTCGTCAGCAGCTTGTCCAGCTCCGCCTTCCAATGCCCGATCTTGGGACGCGGCTGAACCTCCCGCTCATACGAGAACGACGTCCCGCCCGACCGCAGCACCTTGCGAACCGTGTTGCGCGACACCTTCAGGTCACGCGCGATCTCCTTGATCGACTTGCCCCTGACGAAATGCTCGCGTCTGATCCGGCCGACCGTCTCCACAATCAGCATCCCCCACCGCCCACCTCGAACTGAAGCAGGCAGCCCAGCAGCCACACATTCAGGGGTCAAAATTGCACGCCGATCCCCCGGCTCAGGGGGTCAAAATTGCACGCCGAAACACACCAATTACCAAAGAAAATGATTCTAAGGCGCATGTTATACCAAGTGCCCTCGGAGGTCGCCTGAAGCCGCGGGGCATCCTTTGTAGGCGAGGTAATGATGCTCTGGACGAGAAAATTGACTTTCCGCTAATCGAAGCATTTCAATCCCTAATGAACATTTTGAACGGCTCACGCGATCGCGGCAAGAATCAGCCTGTACGCATGACTGATGAGAGCAGTAAAGTCTACGTTTTCAATTTCGGAGAGCCTCTTGCCATCTCTAACCCTGAGTATGAAGAAACACAGGATGCAAACCAGACCAATATCACGATCAAGGCGCGAACGCTCAAAGAGGCTCGCATCCTGCTCGGGTGCATGAAGGCAAGACACCCGAAGTTTGAAATTGACGACGCGATGAAACTTGCCGTTTTTGCGCATGAGTGGCCGGACGGGATGCTTCATCATCGCTTTCAAATTGGCCCAAAGGTGGTGTTCCCCGCGACATTTGTTGCAGCATCAATCTTTGCGGGGTATTATGAGCAGGACTCATCTCTACAACTCAAAAATTACATAGAGAACTTTGATCCATCCCATCCGGCCATTGAAGTGGCCCCGGTCCTTTGAACAAAATTTCCGCGTCGTTAAGTGGATCGTCGGCCGGGGGTTATGCTGCCGTGCGGAGCGGCAGCGGGTGAGAGTAGGCTTGATCCGGGGTGCGGCCGTCAAGGGCTGCGTGAGGTCGCCTTGCGTTGTAGAAGGCGATGTAGCGGCCGATTGATTGCCGTGCTTCTTCGACGCCATCATAGGCACGCAGATAGACTTCCTCGTACTTGATGGTTCGCCAGAAGCGCTCGACAAAAACGTTGTCTCGCCATGCGCCCTTGCCGTCCATGCTGATCGAGATGGCGTTGTTGATCAGCACGCTGGTGAATTCGGTACTGGTGAACTGGCTGCCCTGATCGGTGTTGAAGATTTGCGGGCAGCCGTGTTTTGCAAGGGCTTCCTCGACAGCATCGATGCAGAACGAAGCCTCCATCGTGTTCGACAGTCGCCAGGCCAGGATGCGTCGTGTGAACCAGTCCATCACGGCAGTGAGATAGACGAAGCCGCGCGCCATCGGGATGTAGCTGATGTCGGTCGCCCAGACGTGGTTCGGCCGATTGATCGTCAATCCGCGCAGCAGATACGGATAGATGCGATGACCTGGCGCAGGCTTCGATGTGTTGGGCCTGCGATAGATCGCTTCGATCCCCATTCTCCGCATCAATGTTGTGACATGACGACGGCCGACCTTGCTCCCCTCGGCAGCCAGCAAGCCGCGCAACGTCCGCGAACCTGCGAAAGGGAACTCCAGGTGCAGCTCATCCAGCCGCCGCATCAGCGCAAGGTCTGCATCCGACACCGGCGCCGGTTCGTAGTAGACGCTGCCTCGGCAGATGCCGAGGAGCGCCGCCTGCTTCGTCAACGCAAGCCTGTGGTTACGGTCGATCATCGCTTTGCGCTCGGAAATCCCGCCTTGCCGAGCGCACGTTCTAAAAAATCGTTCTCCAGGACTAGCTCGCCGATCTTGGCGTGCAGGGCCTTGATATCGACCTCGGGGACCGATGATTTGGTGCTGCCACCGCGTTCAAACACGTCGGCAGCCCCTGCAAGCAGTTGCTCTTTCCACGAGGTGATTTGATTGGGATGCACGTCGAACTGCTCAGCAAGCTGTGCAATCGTTCGATCGTTTTTCAGGGCAGCAAGGGCCACCTTCGCCTTGAAGGCCGGTGTGTGGTTCCGGCGGGCTCGCTTCTTCATCTTCGCTCCTGATTCGCAGGCAAAACATGCCTGCCGTCAGGCCGAGTTTCCACTTAACGCCCTGTTCAAAATTCCTGAGCCACCTCTAAGAAATAGCCGTCGACGTGCGAGGCCATTGCGAGGGGACGCGATTTCCAGGAGGGCTTAGGGTTCGAGCCGCCATGCTTCCTTGTGAAGCGGCGCTGCTTCCTGGTGAATGCAAGGAAGGGGGGACTGTCAGAAATTCCGTGTATGCGGGGCGGTTAATCCCGCTCAGGCCATGGCCTTTGTGAAGCGTTCGCCGAACAGGATGGCGAACTGAGCCTTGGCCATGGTCCATTCCCGCGCGGGCATGCTCCACTCTTTCTCAGCCCGGTTCAAGACCAGAAAGAGCAGCTTCAGCGCCGCTTCGTCGGTCGGGAAATGGCCCCGCGCCCGCACGGCCCGACGCCGTTTGGCGTTCAAGGCCTCAATGACGTTCGTCGTGTAGAGGATCCGGCGCACCTCGGCGGGAAAGGCATAGAACGGGATCACCTCTGGCCAGGCGCGCCGCCAACTCTGGACGATGGCGGGGTATTTCGTCCCCCACGGGCCCGCGGCAAAGGCCTCCAGCGCCATCAATCCCGCCATGTCGTCCACCGCCCGGTAGATATCCTTCAGGGCCGCGGCCACGGCCTTGCGGTCCTTGTAAGAGACGAACTCCAACGAGTGCCGCAGCAGATGCACGACGCAGGTCTGGACCATCGCCTCCGGAAAGGTGGCCCGGATCGCGTCCGGGAAGCCTTTTAGCCCATCGACCACGGCGAGCAGGATGTCCTCGACGCCGCGGTTCTTGAGTTCGTTCATGACGCGGAGCCAGAACTTCGCGCCCTCGTTCTGCTCGATCCAGAGCCCGAGGATCTCCTTGGTGCCGTCCGCCCGCACCCCAAGGGCCACGTGCACGGCCTTGTTGCGAACCACGCTCTCGTCGCGGACCTTCACCCGGAGTGCGTCGAAGAACACCAGCGGGTAGACCGCCTCGAGCGGCCGGTTCTGCCAAGTCGTCACCTCGTCCAGCACCGCGTCCGTCACCGCGCTGACCAGGTCCGGCGAGACGTCGATGCCGTAGAGCTCGCGCAGGTGCCCCTGGATCTCGCGCACGCTCATGCCACGGGCATACATCGAAACGATCTTCTCATCGAAACCCGGAAAGCGGCGCTGGTATTTGGCGATCAGCTGCGGCTCGAAGCTCGCCAGCCGATCGCGCGGGATCTCCAGCTGGATCCGGCCGGTGTCCGTCAGCACCGCCTTCTGGCCATAGCCGTTGCGGCTGTTCGAGCGGCCCTCGGCCGCCTCGCCGTCCAGGTGGTGGTCCATCTCGGCATTCAGTGCCCGCTCGGCCAGCGCCTTCTTCAGCTCGTCAAGCAGACCATTCGCATCGAATGCCGCTTTGGCGTCGCTGCCCGCCAATAGCTGATCCAGCAGCGCGTCGGAAATCCGGGGTTCTTTGCGTCGAGGCATACAGGGCTCCTTTCACCCATCATGCCCCTCACACACGAAATTCCGGACAGTCCCAGGAAGGGTAGCAAGGGGTGATGCCGGACCTTCTCGGGATCGGTCACATAGTTCAAAGCCGCCTCGTACGGCCAAGCCGTATCGAAGTGTGCATATCTCTTTTGCTCGAACCAGCCGCCAGGGCGGGCGTTTCGCAGCGCCCTAGCCTTCACGGTTCACCGCGTAACATCACGAGCAAGTCCGGAGGGGCACAGGTTCGCGTCTACCAAGGCTCCCCTCCGGAACGCCACTCACTCGCGGCATGTCGCGCCGCCTGAACGCAAGGAACAGTTCGAGCTATGATCTCGAAGGAGGAGGTCCGGTGATCCAGTTCACCATCCTGATTGCCGCTCGCGTGGCGACACTCGTTCTGGCGGTGGTTGACACAGAGGTGGCTCAGGAATTTTGAACAGGGCGTTAAGTGGAAACTCGGCCTGACGGCAGGCATGTTTTGCCTGCGAATCAGGAGCGAAGATGAAGAAGCGAGCCCGCCGGAACCACACACCGGCCTTCAAGGCGAAGGTGGCCCTTGCTGCCCTGAAAAACGATCGAACGATTGCACAGCTTGCTGAGCAGTTCGACGTGCATCCCAATCAAATCACCTCGTGGAAAGAGCAACTGCTTGCAGGGGCTGCCGACGTGTTTGAACGCGGTGGCAGCACCAAATCATCGGTCCCCGAGGTCGATATCAAGGCCCTGCACGCCAAGATCGGCGAGCTAGTCCTGGAGAACGATTTTTTAGAACGTGCGCTCGGCAAGGCGGGATTTCCGAGCGCAAAGCGATGATCGACCGTAACCACAGGCTTGCGTTGACGAAGCAGGCGGCGCTCCTCGGCATCTGCCGAGGCAGCGTCTACTACGAACCGGCGCCGGTGTCGGATGCAGACCTTGCGCTGATGCGGCGGCTGGATGAGCTGCACCTGGAGTTCCCTTTCGCAGGTTCGCGGACGTTGCGCGGCTTGCTGGCTGCCGAGGGGAGCAAGGTCGGCCGTCGTCATGTCACAACATTGATGCGGAGAATGGGGATCGAAGCGATCTATCGCAGGCCCAACACATCGAAGCCTGCGCCAGGTCATCGCATCTATCCGTATCTGCTGCGCGGATTGACGATCAATCGGCCGAACCACGTCTGGGCGACCGACATCAGCTACATCCCGATGGCGCGCGGCTTCGTCTATCTCACTGCCGTGATGGACTGGTTCACACGACGCATCCTGGCCTGGCGACTGTCGAACACGATGGAGGCTTCGTTCTGCATCGATGCTGTCGAGGAAGCCCTTGCAAAACACGGCTGCCCGCAAATCTTCAACACCGATCAGGGCAGCCAGTTCACCAGTACCGAATTCACCAGCGTGCTGATCAACAACGCCATCTCGATCAGCATGGACGGCAAGGGCGCATGGCGAGACAACGTTTTTGTCGAGCGCTTCTGGCGAACCATCAAGTACGAGGAAGTCTATCTGCGTGCCTATGATGGCGTCGAAGAAGCACGGCAATCAATCGGCCGCTACATCGCCTTCTACAACGCAAGGCGACCTCACGCAGCCCTTGACGGCCGCACCCCGGATCAAGCCTACTCTCACCCGCTGCCGCTCCGCACGGCAGCATAACCCCCGGCCGACGATCCACTTAACGACGCGGAAATTTTGTTCAAAGGACCGGGGCCACTTCACTATCACCTGACCCAGACGAAGCAAGGTATCTCCAGCATCGAACTGGGGCGTCGCCTTGGGGTGACGCAGACCACCGCCTGGAAGGTCAAACACAAGCTGAAGCAGGTCATGCTTGAGCGTGATGCGACCAAGCGCCTGAGCGGCAGGATCGAGATCGACGGCGCCCATCTCGGCGGCGAGCGCTCCGGCGGAAAGCGCGGCCGCGGGGCGCCTGGCAAGACGCCGTTCGTCGCCGCTGTCGAGACGACCACCCAGGGAAAGCCGGTTCGCCTGAAGCTGCGCCGGGTCACCAGCTTCTGTGCAACCTCGATCGCAGGGTTCGCCAAGCGCAGCCTCGATCCAGACTGCTCTGTCGTCAGCGATGGCCTTCAGTGTTTCGCCAGCGTCGCAGACGCCGGGTGCGCGCACCAAGTCGTCAAGACCGGGTCAGGACCAAAAGCGGCTCGGACGCCAGCCTTCCAATGGGCCAACACCGCGCTCGGCAACATCAAGGCCGCCATCACGGGCACCTACCGTGCCATCAACCGCAAGCATGTTCCGCGCTACCTCGCCGAATTCGAATACCGCTTCAACCGACGATACGATCTGGCCGCCATGATCCCGCGTCTCACATGGGCCGCCGTCCGAACCACCCCTATGCCCTACCAACTCCTGAAATTGGCTGAGGTTTATGTGTAATCAGGAAAGGAAATTCGTGAGACTTACGCTATTGATGTGCTTAGGGGTACGGAGGTTACCGCGCGTATTGATGAAGCAGCCTTAAAGGCTTTGCCATGGACCGCAACACACCAGATAGGTGATGAGTCCCTCTTGAAATTCACCGAAACTCAATTTGGCCAACTTATCGCGCTCGCGCAGAGACGCATTTGGGATGATACAGTAGCTAAAATCGTTGGCAAGGCTTGTCGGTGAGTGTCAACGTAGTTGCCGCCTGCCTTTCGTAACGATCTTTCCTATCCTCCGACTGGTGACGAGTGTGCCACGGTGCTCACTGCGGAGAAGGTCCGGTGCTCGCCATCCTCGCCATGCGCGCGCGCGATAGGGCGCGCTGTGCGTGGCTGCGGGTGGCTCCACGCCTCCCATCTCCTCCGTTGCGCTCCGTGGCTTGGGCGTCTGCAGGTCGGGACGGGAAAGCAGGCGCGCCGATCGAACTGGAAAGCTGGATGTGTGAGGTCGCCGTCCGGACGATGCTGTCGCGCTCCGGATTGAGGGTGACGACGCCAACCGGTGTCCAGTTGCGGGTCCGCCCACTCCAGCGCCGTGGATTGCCGGCCCGCGCGGCCTGGTAAAGCGCGTGGCGGGCACGCAGCAGGCCACGATCCTGGCCGGCATGGCGCTGCGCCGGGGTGAGGTAGCGAAGGCCGCTGTGCCGGTGCTCATGGTTGTACCAGTGCACGAAGCACCCCGCCCATCGCCGGGCGGCATCCAGATCGACCAGTCCCTTGAGCGGGGATTCCGGCCGATACTTCGCCGTACGAAACAGCGCCTCAGCGAAGGCGTTGTCATCGCTGACCCGCGGGCGTGAGTAGGATGGCTCGATGCCGAGCCAATGCAGCATGGCCAGCACGGTGGTCGCCTTCAAGGTGGCGCCGTTGTCGCCGTGCAGAACCGGGCGCATCGAGGTGGCATGCGCGCCCTCGGCGAGCGCGGTTCGCCTGGCCAGATGGGCCGCATGCGCGGCGGTGTCGGTGTCATGCACTTCGAAGCCGACGACCTTGCGGCTGTAGAGGTCGAGGATCAGGTAGAAATAGAACCAGCGTCCCTGGACTTGCGACGGCAGGAACGTCACGTCCCAGCACCAGACCTCGCCAGGGCGACTGGCGATGTGAGTGCGAGGCGGCTCCGACGCTCGCGGCGGGCGGGCGCGTCCGCGGCGGTTGATCTGCCCGTGCGCGCGCAGCACGCGGTGAAAGCTGGCCTCGCTGGCGATGTGGAGGCCCTCGTCCGCCAGCATCGGAACGATCCGCGCCGGCGGCGTCTCGGCGAAGCGCGGTTCATTGCACACCGCCACGATCCTCGCCCGCTCGGCCTCGCTCAGCGCATGCGATGGGACGGGGCGGTCGGCGTGCGGCCGGCGATCGCCCCGCGCCAGACCGGCCCCGGCCTTCCAGCGCCGCAGGGTGCGGGCATCGATGCCGGCCAGAGCACAGGCCGGGCTCAGCCGGGCGCCGTCCGCGCGGGCCTGCGCGATGTGGTCTGCCAGGGTTTGGCGGTCTTCCAGACGGGTCATGCGTCCTCGTCCTTGTGAAAGACCGCCGCCAGTTTTTGTGACAGCACAAGCAAGGCGGCCGTTTCGGCCAGCGCCTTGTCCTTGCGACGCAGTTCCCGCTCCAGCTCCTTCACCCGCCGCCGGTCCTCCCGGGCCTCCGCGGCACTGGCCGCGCGCGGCTCGCCGAGGCCGGCGACGGCATCCTGCTTCCAGCCATCCAGCTCGGCCGGATACAGCCCGTGCTCACGGCACCAGGCGCTGCGGGCGGCCTCATCCATCGCCGCCGTGGCAATCACCGCTTCCAGCCGGGCCACCGCCGTCCAGCGTTGACCGCCGCCGCCGCGCCGGTCGCTGGCGCCATTGGCCAGCGCATCCGCCCGCCAGCGCTCCAGTGTCGCGACGCTGACGCCCACCTCTCGTGAGACAACCTCGGCCGCTGAGCTTTCCGGCGGCAATAGCCGCGCCACTATCCTGTCCTTGTATGCCTGTCCGTATCGAGCCACTGCCTGCTATCCGCGCCCCCAGGTTCCAGATCCTATCCGGACGGCAACTTCTCTGACACCGAGGGTTGTTGGCAAGGCTTTAGGCCCGTTGGATGGCCGTCCAATCGCGCCTGGCGATCTCGCCAACCTTGCAGGGGAGATCATGTCGGTCCCCGTTTGAAAAGACATCTTTTGTCCCCGATAGAAATGTCACCGGGGATTGCCGCGCGAAGGTGAAATAGCGCCCCAGGCGGGCGCGCCTCCTCATCGGCCAGCACCCTCGATGAGCCGTGTGCCCGACGGTTCGGATGATCACTCTGCCGCCGCGGCGAGAACCGCGCGCGACGGCCGCCCCTTGCTTGGTCTGCCCGGTGCCTCGAGATTGTTCGGCGGCCGTTGTCGCCGCGGGTCATGGCGCCGACGGTGCGGCTCGAAGGCGTCCTGCTGCTGCTTGATCAACGCGAGCGCGGCACCCAGGCGTTTGTTCGCCACGATCGAGCCGGGCTCGACGAGTTGGATCTTGTCGAAAACCCGAAACGGCAACGCTGACCCGTTGAACCGCACCGCGAACCGGCCATCGGGATAGTTCACCACCTCGACCTTCTTGTGAGCTGCCCCCGATTTCCCTGGACACCGATTTGTCCGACCGGAGGCAGATATGGTGAAGTCCAGCATGAACAGGATCATACGAAATGATGTGGCTGATGGGCCTGTGGGCAACGAGGGCGGGCGGAGCCCGTCCGCGCTGTCCACAGGCCACAACGGCGCGGAGGCGGGGTGTGCTCCGAGTGGACCGCTGGCGCCGGGCCAACGCTGGAGCGTGAGCCGCAAGCGCGAGGTGGTGCTTCGCCTGCTGCGGGGTGAGGCCGCCGAGGATCTCTCGCGCGAGCTCGGCGTGCCGCTCTACAAGCTCGAGCGCTGGCGGCAGAAGGCCGAAGCCGCGCTGGGTGGCGCATTGAAGGAACGCGAAACGGAGGCGGCGAGTGGTGAGCTCGCCACGGCCATGCAGCGGATCGGCGAACTGAGCATGGAGAACGAGCTGCTGCGCTCTCGCATCGAGCGCCCTGGCCCTTTGGCCCGCGGGAGGTCGCGGTGATGGCGGCGGTGATTTCCCCGGCCACCGGCCGCCGCTACGGCATCGCCCAGGTCTGCCGCATCTGGGACGTGCCGCGGTCATCCTTCTATGCTGACCGACGCCGGGCCGATACAACGACGACGCCAGTTTCGGTGCGGCGCCGTGGACCAAAGCCCGTGGTGTCGGACGACACCTTGCTGGTGGCGATCCGCGCCGATCTCGCCCGGTCGCCCTGGCACGGCGAGGGCCATCGCAAGGTGTGGGCCAGGCTGCGGGTGATGGACGGCATCCGGGTCGCGCGCAAACGGGTGCTGCGGCTGATGCGCGAGAACGCCCTGCTGTCGCCGCATCGCGCCCGCATCCGCGACGACACGCCGCACGATCGTCACATCATCACCGAGGCGCCGAACCTGATGTGGGCGACGGATGCGACCCAGATCATCACCGTCCAGGATGGCAAGGTCTGGCTGTTCGGCGTCGTCGAGCACTGGAACGCCGAAGCGCTTGGCTGGCACGTCGCCAAGCGCGGCGATCGCTACTCCGCCGCGCAGGCCGTCGGCATGGCGGTCCGCAATGTCTTCGGCCACGTCAGCCCCAGCGCCGCTCGCGGCGTGGCGCTGCGACACGACCACGGCAGCGCGTTCCTCGCCGAACATTTCCATAACCAGATCCGCTTCTGGGGCATGACCCCCAGCTATGCGTTCGTCGGCGAGCCTGAGACGAATGGCGTCGTCGAGCGCTTCTTCCGCACCCTCAAGGAGCAGATCGTGCATGGCCGAATCTACCAGACCATCGACGAGGTCCGTGATGCGGTCCGCGACTTCGTCGCCCGCTACAATGCCGAGTGGCTGATCGAGAAGAACGGCCTGCGCAGTCCCAGCGATGCCAGAGCAGCGTGGTACCAGGCCGTCATGAAGACCGCCGCTTAACAGCAATCTTGTGTCCAGGAAACCGGGCGCGGTACACCTCGACCTTCTTGCGTGCCAGGCCTCGCGCCAGTGGCGTGGGGTCCAGCATGAGCATCATCCGGTCATAGTGGAGCGTGAGATTGTTGGTGAGTGTGCGTTCCTCACGCCACGCCAGGATCTCGTCGAGGTCATCCTGGGGCGTCAGCTTGCGATGCAGATCCTTGGGGTTGGTGGGCGTCCGGCCGAAGCGCCCGTTGTGGGTGGCGATGAACCTGGGCAGCCACGCGTTGGCCGCCGCGATCGTCGAAATGCCGGCCAGGCGCAGCTCCTTCACAAGCCGGTCCTGCAAAGTGCCGAATGCGCGTTCGACGCGGCCCTTCGCCTGCGGACTGTTGGCACAAATGATGTCGATGTTCAGCGCGGAAAGCGCCCGACCAAACTGCGTGGTGCGATCGCCGCCGATCGCGTCCTTGCTGTTGACCCGGAAGACGCCATGCTTGTCGCTGTAAAACGCGACCGGCTTGCCATGCGTCTCCAGGTACGCGCGGGTCGCGCGGAAATAATCGAAGGCGGACTCCGACGCGACGAATTGCAGGTGCATCAGCCGGCTCGTGGCGTCGTCGACGAACGCGAGCAGCGTGCACACCTCGCCGCGATCCTCGAACCAGGCGTGCTCCGAGCCATCGATCTGCACCAGCTCACCCAGACACGCGCGCCGCCGGCGCGGCTGATGCGGGGAGGGCAGCCTGTGACGGCGATCGGTCCACAGGCCGTCCGCCATGATCCATTGCCGCAGGGTCTCGACGCCGATCCTGAGACCGTGGCGCTCGGCCAGCTTCTCGGCCGCCAGCGTCGGGCCGAAGTCGGTGTAGTGCTCCCGGACCAGGGTCAGCACCGTGCGGCGAAAGGTCCCGCCGTGTTTGCGATTGCTCGGACGGCCGCGTTTGCGAGAGGCCAGCGCCGACGGGCCGGTGGCCTCAAACGCGCGACGCAGTCGGAAGACCTGACGGCGACCCAGACACATCAACGTCGCGGCGGCACCGACGGTGAGCCGACCATCCGCGAGATCGACCATCACGCGCCGTCGGCTCAGCTCCCGATCGCTCATCTGGATCACCGTCATCGTACGCCACCCCAAACGTGCCGACGGCAGACTGATCTAGTGACAGCTCCATCGGGGACGCGGGCGACATTTCTATCGGTGATTTACAGATCGCTGCCTTCCTAAAGGTCTTATGGAAACACCCGGCAAGTAGGCCTGATACACGACAACAAGCATTACAGGGATTCGACGAGTTCTGGTCACAGCTCGCAAATCTGCTTCCCGTACACGACCGTCCAGAATTCTATCGGTTTGCCGGCAAGCATCGACGAGTTCTTGTTGAAGCCGCCGAAATCCATACGGTGTGCTAGGGCCTGTTGAGAATTAGGATTTCGCTACGGGGTCAGGCGTGATTCAAGCTCTGGATGGAGCAACTCGTTTTGACCGACGCGCAATGGGCGAAGATGGAGCCGCACTGCCTGGGCAAGCCGACGGACCCCGGGCGCAGCGGGAAAGACAATCGGCTGTTTGTCGAAGCGGTTCTATGGATCGTGCGGACCGGCAGTCCGTGGCGTGATCTGCCGCCCGTCTTCGGCAAGTGGAACACGGTCTTCAAACGATACCGAGACTGGGTCAAAGCCGATGTTTTCGTTCGGCTGTTCGAGGCATGCTCGGATGAGCCGGACCTCGAATACGCCATCGTCGATGCCACGATCGTCAAGGTCCACCGCCACGGACAAGGCGCAAAAGGGGGACTCAGAGCCAGGCCATCGGCCGCTCCAAGGGTGGCATGACCACCAAAATCGTCGCCCTGACCGATGCGCTGGGCAACCTGGTGCGTTTCGTCCTTCTGCCAGGCCAGCGCTTCGACACGGTGGGCGTTCCGCCGCTCATCGAGGGCGTCACATTCGGCGCGCTGATTGCGGACAAAGCCTTCGACAGCAACGCCCTTATTGCCGAGCTCGATGCGCGCGGGGCCAAGGTGGTGATCTCCCAGCATCCGCGCCGGGCGCAGCCGCTTGCGATCGACAAGGAGATGTATAAATGGCGCCACCTGATCGAGAACTTCTTCTGCAAGCTGAAAGAGTTCAAGCGGATCGCCATGCGCGCCGACAAAACCGATCAGAGCTTTGCGGCCAACCTCCATCTCGCCGCCGCCGTCATCCATTCGCGATGATTCTCAACAGGCCCTAATCAGTGCTAAGGGAAGGCCGGTTTTAGTGCATAGATTAGGCAGACCGTGATGGGGTGGACGCCTCCCCGACGGCCTTGGTGTGCCAGAGTGGCGGTGTTGGTCACCACTGAACAGGAGGCGCCCATGTCGGAGGCTAGCACGATCGGCTTGGACCTGGCGAAGCACGTCTTTCAGGCGCACGGGGCGGATGCGGCCGGCAAGGTCGTTTTGCGCAAACGGCTGCGGCGTGAGCAGGTGCGGCAGTTCTTCGCCGCTCACCCTGCATGCGTAGTGGCAATGGAAGCCTGTAGCAGCGCCCACTACTGGGCGCGCGAGCTTGCGCGGCTGGGCCACGAGGTCCGCCTGATCCCACCTGCCTACGTCAAGCCGTTCGTCTAGCGGCAGAAGAACGACGCTGCGGACGCCGAGGCGATTTGCGAGGCGGCGCAGCGGCCGACGATGCGCTTCGTGGCGGTCAAGAGCGAAGCGGCCCAAGCCAATGCGGTTGTGTTCCGGGCACGCGACCTCCTGGTCCGGCAGCGAACACAGGCGATCAACGCTCTGCGCGGGCATCTCGGGGAGTATGGCTTGGTCGCGGCGAAAGGCCCTGGTCACGTCACCAAGCTCATCGAGCACGTGGGGGATCCGGCCAGCAGTGTGCCCGAGGCCGCGCGGCTGGTTCTTCGCACGCTCATCGACTCACTGCGCTTCCTGTCGGAGAGGATTGACCTCCTCGATCGCGAGATCGCTCGTCGTGCCCGGGAGGACAGCGAGGTGAAGCGGCTGACGAGCATACCCGGAGTGGGTCCGATCACCGCCACGGCTCTGGCCGCATTGGCGCCACCCGCGAGCGCTTTCAGGAAGGGCCGTGACTTCGCCGCCTGGGTGGGGCTGACGCCCTTGCAGCACTCTACCGGCGGCAAGCAGAAGCTCGGCGCGACCTCGAAAATGGGTGAGCGAACGCTGCGACGGCTCCTGATCATCGGGGCGAGCTCGGTGGTGCGCATGGCGCTCAGGCAGGGCGTCTCAGCAGAGTCTTGGCTCGGGAGGATGCTGGCTCGCAAGCCCAGGATGCTCGTGATCGTGGCCCTTGCCAACAAGATGGCCCGCACCGCTTGGGCGCTACAGGCCAAGGGCGAGATCTATCGGACTCCCGCTGTGGCGGCCTGAAGGTCATCCACAGTCAGGAGGCGTCGGCAGCGTAGGGCGGTCGGAAGGAGGGTATGGCGCACAGTCGATGAGAGACGGGATCGGCAAGCCAGTTTTATGGAATGGCCCGCCCCTCTCTCCCCTTCGGCGCTAGGCTGAAGGGGTAACCGGAGGGAAGGAGCGGGACCGATGCAGATCGCGGTGTTGGGGATCGACCTGGGCAAGAACAGCTGCAGCGTGGTGGGACTGGACCGGGCCGGGCGAGTAGTCCTGCGTCGGCGCCTGCACCGGGATAGCGTGGTCAAGCTCGCGGCTGGGATGTCGCCCTGCGTCGTGGCGATGGAAGCATGCTGTGGCGCCCATCATCTCGGTCGCGTGCTTCGCGAGCAGGGTCACCAGGTCCGGCTGATGTCGCCCGAGTATGTGCGCCCCTACGTCAAGGCGCAGAAGAACGACGACCGAGATGCGGAGGCGATCGCTGAGGCGGCGACACGGCCGACCATGCGGTTCGTGGAACTCAAGAGCGAGACGCAGCTCGACATGCAGACGCTGCATCGCGCCCGGGACCGGCTTGTGGGCGAGCGCACGGCGTTGATCAACCAGCTCCGCGCCGTGCTGCTGGAGCGCGGCATCACCGTGCCCCAGGGACGGCGCAAGCTGGAGGTGTTTCTTGAGATGCTAATGGCGGAGGAGAAGGTCCCGCTCAGCCCGCGGACCCGGTTGCTGGTCGAGGACCTGCGGGCCGAGTGGCGTGAGCTGGACCGGCGGATCTCGGCCTTCGACGAGGAGTTCGCGCGTCAGGCCCGCACTGACGAGACGGCCCGCCGGCTGACCTCGATCCCGGGCATCGGACCGCTGAACGCGACGGCGCTGACGGCGTCCATTGGTGATGCCCAGACGTTCGGGCGAGGTCGGGATCTGGCGGCTTGGCTGGGGCTGGTGCCGAAGCAGATGACGACGGGCGGCAAGCCCAAGCTGCTGGGGATCAGCAAGCGCGGCAACGGATACTTGCGCAAGATGCTGGTCCACGGTGCCCGGGCGGCCCTGCCGACGCTGTCCAAGGCCGACACGCCGCTCGGCAGGTGGTTGCGCGGCCTGCTCGCGCGGGCGCACGTGAACACCGTGGTGGTGGCGCTTGCCGCCAAGCTGGCACGGACCGCCTGGGCGGTGATCCGCCGTGGGCAGACGTTCGAGACGAAGGCTGCGGCGATGTCGTAGTCCAGAAGATCGGGCCCGGCGCGCTGACCCGGCGCCCAGGGCTGACGAGGTCTGCGGGTGGTGGAAGTGAGATGGCCTGACAGTCGATCGACGTTCTGGAACCCTGGTGTGTGAAATAGGGCACTGCGACCCTGAGAGTTTTATGAGGACCGGAACGTGCGGATCTCCATCTTGGCCAGGGTTCGCCCTGAGACCGGATACGTTGGCGCAGACTGATCAGAACACGTCACAAAACCCTTGCAGACGGGGCGGGCCATACGTTCACACTGCGCCTTGAGCGCGTGACTGTGATTTGGACCCGGTCCGCGAACTCCCATACGGGCCCGCGGCAATGATCGGCCGCAGCAAAGGCCGCACAGATGTCAGCACCCGACTACGCGCGAAATGCTCCTGAAAATTTCTCTTGCGCTCACGGAGGCGTCCACAGATGTGAAATCTTTGTCGCAATGGATTTCGGCTTGGCGCAAGAGGGGCTAGAATCGGGGCCATGACCCACGTTGCCGGCTCCGACCGCTCCCAGACGCTGCTGCTCCCGGAATCGCTGGATGACTACGTCGGCCCCGAGAACCCGGTGCGGTTCATCGAAGCCTTTGTCGACGGACTGGATCTGACCGCGGCTGGGTTTGCTCGTGTGACACCCAAAGGGACGGGGCGGCCTGGCTACGCGCCGACCGACCTCCTGAAGCTCTACGTTTACGGCGACCTCAACCGCGTGCGCTCCAGTCGCCGGCTCGAAGCCGGGACCCACCGCAACGTCGAGGTGATCTGGCTGCTGCGGCACCTCAAGCCCGACTTCAAGACGATCGCTGACTTCCGGCGTGACAACCGCAAGGCCTTCCGCCCCGTGTTCCGCCAGTTCGTGCTGCTTTGCCGCCAGCTGGATCTGTTTGGCCGCGCGCGGCTCGCCGTGGACGGCACGCGGGTCAAGGCGGTCAACAACAAGGACCGCAACTTCACCCGGGCGTCCCTGGCGAAGTTCATCGAACTGGCGGATGCCAGGCTCGACGACTATCTGCGAAGGCTCGACCAAAGGGACGCCGCCGAGGGCACAACCGGTGGCTCACGGGTTGAGAACCTGGCCGAGAAGATCGCCGCCGTCCGCGAGAGGCGCGCGCGGTGCCAGGCCATGCTGGCGCAGCTGGGCCGCACCGGCGAGGACCAGATCTCCCTCACCGACCCCGACAGCCGCGCGATGGCGGCGCACACGCGTGTTGCGGTGGGCTACAACGTGCAGGTCGCGGTCGATGCCAAGCACAAGCTGATCGTGGAGCAGCAGGTCGGCAACCAGGTCCTCGACATGGGTCTGCTGACCGAGACTGCTGAAGCGGCCAAGGAGGCCCTCGGTGTCGAGACAATCGAGGCGGTGGCCGAAAGGGCTACTTCAAGATCGAGGACATCGAGGCCTGCGAGAAAGCCGGCATCGTGCCCTATGTGCCGCGCCCGCAGCGAGGCCCCTCGGTCAAGGCTGGGCTGTTCCGAAAGGATGAGTTTCAATACGATCCGGCCAGTGACAGCCACATTTGCCCAGCGGGTCAGCGTCCTCATGCCTATTCATCGTCTCTTCTGCGCGGCCTGAAGAAGATCAACTATGTCAACAAGCTGGCGTGCGACGATTGCGCGATCCGCGCGCGCTGCACACGCGGCCCGTTTCGCACGGTGTCTCGCCTGGAGAACGAGGCGGTGTTGGACCGCATGGCGGCCCGTTTGGCGAAGCGCCCCGGCATCCTCGACCTTCGCCGCGAGACGGCGGAACACCCGTTCGGCAGCATCAAGCAATGGATGAACCAGGGGGCGTTCCTGATGCGCGGCCGGGAGAAGGTTCGGGCCGAGTTCAGCCTGACGGCGCTGGCCTACAACCTGCGGCGGGTGCTCAACATCGTCGGGTTCGCCGAGTTGATGGCCGCGGTGGCGGCTTGAAAGAAGCCCGCCGGCGGGAGTTCGCCGGGCGAACTGGCCTGATCGCCGGCAGCCACGGCATGGCACCAGGGCCGCCCTGAGAATCGCCGGTTCGGCCCGCCAGAATCTCGGCGTATCCCGCCGACCGCCGATTTCGGCAGCAGGACCACCCAAGTTAGTTTTCGCACGGTCTGTAGGAATTTTGCACCGGAGCTTGATTCCTTGATTAAGCGCGGTTTTCCCGGTGCAGAAGTCCCGTGCGAAAGTCGACTTTAGGTCGAAGGCAGCCTTTGGCGGCAGTCACCACGTTCCGGTGAGCTACAGCCGGAGGTTAGGTCCGTAACACGCTCTGGCCAGCTTGCAGCAGCCGAAGCGGCGACCGCCACCCGTCACCGCCGGATGCGGTTCCCCACCACGAACCCGAGCAGCCCGGTCAATCCGATGCCGAGCAGCGCCTGCAGTCCTGTCAAGAGATGCACCGCCTTGCTGCTGGGCTGAAGCGCTACGGCCGGGCTGCCCGAGGTGGTCAGGGCGAGCAGGCTGAAGATCAGGGCATCGATCGGGTTGTGCGTTGTGGTCCTGACCGGCGGCGAGACCGCGTCGTTCACCTCGACGATGCTGCCGGTCGCCAGATAGACGAAAGAGAACAGTAGGTAGACGAACAGCAGCGTTCCCACCACGCGCGCCACGCTCTCGCCGTACCCGCACACCCATTCCACGAGCTGGTCCATCGCGAAGTCGCGAAACCCCGCTCCGGCTGCGCGCCAGCGACGCGCGCCGCCGGCCTCGCGGGCGCGGCGGAGCGCCTCGCGCTTTCCCATGACGCGCTTGCGGTAATAGGCCCAGCGCGCCGCGGCGTAGTCGCCGAGTTCCTCGAAGTTCCGCTCAAGAACCAGGTAGCCCAGCCGGGCCGCCTCGTACTGTCCGGCCAGTTCCTCCCCGATCGCGCCGCCGAGCTGCTCCAGGTTAAGCCGCGCCTTTGCCATCCACGCGCCGGCGAGGTGAACATGCGTGAGGTCGCAGTGCGAGAGGTCGGCGTCGCGCAGGCGAGCCTCCGTCAGCACCGCGTCCCGGAGGTTGACCCCGCGCAGGTTCGCGCCTGACAGGTCGGTCCGTTCCAGTCTGGCGCCGCGCAGGTCCGCCTGGCCGAGATTGGCGTCGCGAAGCATGGCGCCGGTCAGGTGGGCTCCCGCGAGATTGGCGTCGGTCAGCGTCGCGCCCGAGAGGTTGGCGCCCTCCAGGCGCGCGTTCGACAGGGTGCCGCCCCAGAGATCGGCGCCGCGCAGATCGGCGCCTTCGAGCAGCGCGTCGGTCAGGTCGGCGAACCGCATCGACGCGCCGCGCAGGTCGGCGTCCTCCAGCATCGCGCCGCCGAGCCTCGCCGCGCCGAGGGCGGCGCGCTCGAGCCGGGCGTTCGCGAGGTCGGCGCGTTCGAGATCGGCGTCGTCGAGCAGCGCCTCCCGCAGATTCGCCCCGCTCAGCAACGCGCCCGTCAGGGTCGCTCCCCTGAGATTGGCGCCCTCGAGATCGGCGCGGCGCAGATTGGCCGCCGTCAGGTCCACGCGCTCCAGGTTCACGCCCTCGCGCTCCGTGTCCCACCACGCGGCGGCATCGCCCAGGGCGTTCCGCAGGGCACGCATCTCCAGCCGCCCGAGGGCGATTCCCTCCAAGGACGGATGCGGCTGGTCCTGAGCGGTGCCAAGATGCATCCGGCCCGAGCCGTCAGCCTGGATCAGCCGGTGCAGGAGTTCAGCCGCGACATGCTCGCGGACAGGGATCGCCGCCAACGGTGCCGACGCGTCGCTAGTCGCCGAAATAACGGCCTCCCCCGGTGTTGGGCACCAGGCTTGGCGCGTACAGGCCGCCGCTACCTTCGTACACGCCGGGTATGCCGAGATCGGCGTCGGACGCCTGGGGCGGGGGGGTGGCAAGGCCGGCTCCGGTCAGACCAAGGCTCGCCGGGGTCGCGGCGCACCCGGCGAGCATGGGAAAGACCGACACGGCAAGCACGATGCGGCGCTTCATAGATGCCAAATAGCAGCCACCCTGGCGTTTGGCATCAGCCGCGCTTGGATCGCGCCGATTAGGGCGCGGTCACGGCCCCGCCGAGGGCACCAGCCCCGCCGCCGATCAGGGCGCCAGTCGAGGCCTTGTGGCCGGTGAGCGCGGACACGCCAGCCCCGGCACCCGCGCCGAGCAGCCCACCCGACACTGCGCGCTGCCCAGGCGAGTAGCCACAGGCCGCGAGCGCCAAGAGAAGCGTGCCGGCGAGTGCGCGCAGGACGATGGTGCGTGTCATGGCAGTGCCTCCTGTCATCATTTTAGAATGAAAACTCGATATTGAGGGAGGAACGATGTCGCGATGGTGGCGTTCGCAAGGCATTCGCTAACCCTCTTGTGAGCAGCCCGCGGCGCGGCTAAGCCCGGCGGCCAGGATGTTGCCCCAGCCTTTCGCGTCCTGGTTCGCCGCGCGCTCCTGGCGACCCCGCGCGCACCAGCTCGCCATGCTCGACGCCGCGCGCGCGGGCGAGAGCGTGCTGCTCATCGCGCCCACCGGTGGCGGGAAGACCCTGGCGGGCTTCCTGCCAAGCCTGATCGACCTCGCCGCCACGCCCCGCGCCGGCCTGCACACGCTCTATGTCAGCCCGCTGAAGGCCCTGGCGACCGATATCGCCCGCAACCTGCTGCGCCCGGTCGCGGAGATGGCGCTGCCGGTCGCGATCGAGACCCGCACTGGTGACACGCCCGCGAACCGTCGTGCGCGCCAGCGCGCCACGCCGCCGCACATCCTGTTGACGACGCCCGAGAGCCTGGCGCTGCTGCTCTCCCTGCCGGACGCGCCCACGCTGTTCGGCGGGCTTTCGAGCTCTCGTGATGGACGAGGTCCACGCCCTGGCCGGCAGCAAGCGGGGCGACCAACTCGCGCTCTGCGCCGCCCGCCTTGCCGCCCTTTCCCCCGGCCTGCGCCGGGTGGGGCTGTCCGCGACCGTAGCGCACCCGGAAGAAGTTCGCGCCTATGTCGGCGCGACCCGCCTCATCGTGGCGCCGGACGGAGCCCCACCGGAGCTGTCCGTGATGCTGCCCGAGGGCAGGCTGTCCTGGGGCGGGCACATGGGCCTCGAGGCGGCGCCCGGCGTCATGGCGCGCATCCGCGCCGTCGGCCTCACCATCGTCTTCGTCAACACCCGCGCCCAGGCCGAGCTGATGTTCCACGCGCTGTGGCGGCTGAACGACCCGATGGTGCCGATCGCGCTGCATCACGGCAGCCTGGAGGTGGCGCAGCGGCGCAAGGTCGAGGCGGCGATGGCGGAGGGACGGCTGCGGGCCGTGGTCGCCACGTCCTCCCTCGATCTCGGCATCGACTGGGGCGGGGTCGACCAGGTCATCCAGGTTGGCGCGCCCAAGGGGGTCTCGCGGCTCTTGCAGCGGGTCGGGCGGGCCAATCACCGCATGGACGAGCCCTCGCGCGCGCTGTTGGTTCCGGCCAACCGGTTCGAGGTGCTGGAGTGCGAGGCGGCGCTGGAAGGGGTGGCGGCGCGCGCGCTGGACGGCGATCCGCCTCGCCCCGGCGGCCTCGACGTGCTCGCCCAGCACCTGCTTGGGCTGGCCTGCGCCGGCCCGTTCCACCTCGACGCGGCCTATGCGGAGGTGCGCGGCGCCGCGCCGTACGCGGCGCTCTCGCGGCAGGATTTCGATGACGTGCTGGCCTTCGTGGAGAACGGCGGCTACGCGCTGGGCGCCTACGAGCGGTACTGGAAGCTGTTCCGCGATTCGCAGGGCATGGTGCATGTCCGCTCGGCCCGCGTCGCGCGGCAGCACCGCTTGAACATCGGCACGATCGTCGAGGCGCCCCTCATCAAGGTGCGGCTCGCCGGGCGGCGCGGTCTGGGGCCGACCTTGGGCGAGGTCGAGGAGTATTTCGTGTCTCTGCTGCGCCCCGGCGACACCTTCATGTTCGCCGGCCGCCTGCTCCGCTTCCTCCGCCTGCGCGAGACCTGGCTCGAGGCCGCGGAGGGCGGCCAGGGCGAGCCGATGGTCCCTGCCTACGCGGGCGCGAGACTGCCGCTGACGACGAATCTCGCGGAGCGCGTGCGGGACCTGTTGCAAGATCCGGCGCGCTGGGACGCCTTCCCCGAGCCGGTGCGCGACTGGCTGCGCTTGCAGCGCGCGCGCTCGCGCCTGCCGGGGCGGCGCGACCTGCTGATCGAAACCTTCCCCCGCGCTGGACGGTGGTACTTGGTCGCCTACTGCTTCGAGGGGCGCAACGCCCACCAGACCTTGGGGATGCTCGTCACCAAGCGGATGCAGCGCGCCGGCGTGGCGCCGCTCGGCTTCGTCGCCACCGACTACGTGCTCGGCGTCTGGTCGGCGAACCCGCCCACGGACGTGGCGGCGCTGTTCGATGAGGACATGCTGGGCGACGACCTGGAGTCGTGGATGGCGGAGAGCTCCATGCTGCGTCGCGCGTTCCGCAACGTCGCGGTGATCGCCGGGCTGATCGAGCGACGCCATCCGGGCGCGGAGAAGAACCGCAGGCAGGTGACGGTGAACAGCGACCTGATCTACGACGTGCTGCGCCGGCACCAGCCGGATCATGTGCTGCTGCGCGCCACGCGGGCGGACGCCGCCTCGGGCCTGATCGATCTCGGACGCGTCGCGGCGCTGCTGGCGCGGGTGCGGGGACGGATCGTGCATATGAAGCTGTCGCGGGTCTCGCCGCTGGCCGTGCCGGTGCTGCTCGACATCGGCCGGGAAAGCGTGCGCACGTCCGAGGACGAGGACGCGCTATTGGCGGAAGCCGAGGCGATCGTGGCCGAGGCGATGGGCACCGCCGAACCGCCGCCCGAGCCGGTCCCGGTGGTGCACCGTGCCAATGCCGTGCGCGCCCGCCAGCGCGACCTGCTCGGCGGGCGTGCGTGACGGCCGCCGTGCTGCATCTGGCCGGGGCGCAGCTCATGCTCGATCCGGCGGGGGCGCTCTTTTGGCCGGCGCAAGGACTGCTGGCCGTCTCGGATCTGCACCTGGAGAAAGGCTCGTCCTACGCGCGGCGAGGAATGCTGCTGCCGCCCTGGGACACGCGGGCAACCATCGACCGGCTGGTGCTGCTGGTGCGGCACTGGCGCCCGCGCACGCTAGTGGCGCTCGGCGATTCGTTTCACGACGCCGGCGCGGCCGGCCGGTTGCCCCGCGCGGAGGCGGTCCGCCTGGGCGCCATCGCCGCCGCGCTGCGGCTGGTCTGGGTGCGCGGCAACCACGACCCGGCGCCGCCCGAGGGCGTGGGCGGCGAGTCGGTCGCCGCCTTCGCGGCCGGGCCGCTCCTCTTCCGCCACCGGGCGGAGCCTCACGCGGGAGCCGGGGAGGTGAGCGGGCACTTCCACCCCAAGGCGTCGGTGCCGGCGCGCGGCGCGGCGGTGCGCCGGCCGTGCTTCGTCGCCGATGCGCGCCGTGTCGTGATGCCGGCCTTCGGCGCCTACACCGGCGGGCTCGACGTCGCCGATCCCGCCATCGCGCGCTTGTTTCCGCGCGGCGGCCGGGTGTTCCTGCTCGGGCGCGAGCGGGTGTTCAGCTTCGCAATGGGCGGGACGCGCGGCTAAGGTGTGGCCTGGTTAGCCGGAGGACCCATCATGCGGCTCGCGTTTCATAGTGCTGCCCTTGCCCTGACGCTGTTGGCCGTCACCCCGTCCGCGCTCCGGGCCGAGGCGCCGCACCGCATGGTGATCCACGTGAACAGCCCGACGCGGGAGACCATGATCGAGGCGCTGAACAACGCTGGCAACGTGATCGACTATTTCCGTCAGCAGGGCAGCACCGCCGCGATCGAGATCGTTGCCAACGGGCGCGGCGTGACGATGTTCGCCGCCGGCATGTCGCCCGTCGGCAACGAGGTGGCTTCGTTCCACGCCCGCTATCCGGATGTCGTCTTCGACGCCTGTTCCCTATCGCTCGCGGCGGTCGGGAGGGCGCTCAATCGCAAGCTCGAAGTCTTGCCGGAGGCGCACACGGTTCCATCGGGGGCGGCACGCATCCTGGAGCTGGAGGAGGCGCACTGGGCGTACTTGAAGCCGTAGGAACGCCGGATGCTGCTACCTTCACCGTCATGCCCGTGCTTGTCACGGGCATCCACGCCTCTGTGATGGCGCTAAAAGGCATGGATGCTCGCGACGAGCGCGCGCATGACAGCGCGAGCTATCCGTTCTTCACCAACGGGCACTTCAATTCCGACAGCGGCTGGAACGCCTGATCGCCCGGAATGGTCGCGACCAGCTTGTAGAGATCCCAGGGCGATTTCAATTCAGCCGGTGTCTTGACCTGGAACAGGAACAAGTCGTGGACCATCAGCCCGTCAGCGCGGATATGCCCGTTATGGGCGAAGAAGTCGTCGACCGGCATGGCGCGCATGGCGCGCATCACGGGCGCGGTGTCGGTCGTTCCCGCCGCCTGCACGGCCTTCAGATAGTGCAGTGTGGCGGAGTACACGCCGGCCTGCGACATGTTCGGCATCTTGTGCAGCCGGTCGAAAAAGCGCTGCGCCCATCGCCGCGAGCCCTCGTCGCGGTCCCAGTAGAACGCCGAGGTCAGCATCATGCCCTGGGTCGCCTGTAGCCCGAGGCTGTGGACGTCGTTGATGTAGACAAGCAGCCCCGTCAGCTTCTGCCCGCCTTGGTTGAGGCCGAACTCGGTCGCCTGCTTCACCGCGTTGATGAGGTCGTTGCCTGCCAGAGCGAAGGCGACCACCTGGGCCTTGGATTGCTGTGCCTGGAGCAGGTACGAGGAGTAGTCCGAGGTGGCGATCGGTGCCAGGGCGTCGCCCAGGACCCGCCCGCCATCGGCCTTGACCACGGATGCCGTGTCGGCTTCCAGCTGATGGCCAAACGTGTAGTCCACGGTCAGGAAGAACCACGACTTGCCGCCCCGTTGCACAAGCGTCTTTCCGGTGGTGTGGGCCAGCGCGTACGTGTCGTAGGCGTAGTGGACCACGCTCGGGATGCAGGCCTCGTTGGTGATGCTGGTGGCGCCCGGCCCGCTCAGCATGATGACCTTGTTGGCGGTCTTGGCCACGCCCATCGCGGAGAGCGCCGGGCCGGAGGCGGCGACATCCATCAGCGCGGTCGCGTGATCGACGTCGAACCACTTGCGCGCAATGGAGGCGGCGAGATCGGGCTTGTTCTGGTGATCGGCGACGAGAACCTCGATCGGGCGCCCGAGAACCTTGCCCCCGAAATCCTCCACCGCCATCCGCGCCGCCATCTCGCTCCCGGCGCCGGTCACGTCGGCATAGACGCTCGACATGTCGAGGATGAGGCCGAGCTTGACCGGCTCCGCCGCTTGCTGGGCGCTGGCGACGCCTGACATGCCGAGTACCGAGCAGATGGCGACGACAGCCGCGAATGCCCTCATTGTTCCCCCCTGATCGCCTGCCGTGTGGCCTGGCGCCCGCCTATTTGCATCCTCAGCCCCGTGCTTGTCACGGGCATGACGATCGCAAAGCGGGGGAGGGGCGAACCCTACTGCGATTCGGTATCGAGCGCGTAGCCGGCGGCGCGAACCGTGCGGATCACATCCAGCTCGCCCTCGCCATTGAGCGCCTTGCGCAGCCGACGGATATGCGCGTCCACGGTGCGCGGCTCCACGTGGATGTCGCGGCCCCAGACCGCGTCCAGCACCTCCTCGCGCGCGAACACCCGCCTCGGGTGCTGCATGAAGAACTCGAGGAGGCGGAACTCGGTCGGGCCGAGATGCACCGCACGGTCGTTTCGCATGACCCGGTGCGCGGCGAGGTCCACGCTGATGTCGTGGAAGCTGAGCTGGCCCTTGGTCGGCACGCCGCCGGAGCGGCGCAGCAGGGCACGCATGCGCGCGAGCAGCGCGTCCATGCTGAACGGCTTGGCAATGTAGTCGTCCGCGCCGGTGTTCAGCCCGCGCACCGCGTCCTGCTCCTCGGTGCGGGCGGTGACCATGATGATGGGCAGGTCGCGCGTGCTGGCGCGGCGGCGGATCTGGCGGCAGACCTCCAGCCCCGACGTCACCGGCAGCATCCAATCCAGCAGCACCAGGTCGGGCGGCATCTCGGCGATGCGGGTTAGGGCCTCTTGCCCGTCGGCGGCCTCCTCGACACGGAAGCCCTGCTTCTCGAGATTGTAGCGCAGCATCGTGGCCAGCGCCGCCTCGTCCTCCACAACCAGGACCAGCGGCTTGGAAAGGCTCGTGAACGCTTCCACAGACACTCCTATTCGCGCGGGCGGATGACGGCGTAGACCGAGGTATCGCCCTTGGGACGGTTGTCGGGCAGCGCCTCGCCGGTGATGGCGTAGTGGATCGTCTCGGCGATGTTGGTCGCGTGGTCGCCGATCCGCTCCAGGTTCTTGGCGATGAACAGCAGATGCGTGCAGGGCGTGATGTTGCGCGCATCCTCCATCATGTAGGTGATCAGCTCGCGGAAGATGGAGTTGTAGAGATCGTCCACCACCTGGTCCGACCGCCAGACCTCCATTGCCTTGGCCGCGTCGCGCTCGGCGATGGCGTCAAGGATGTTCTTGAGCTCCTCCTGCACCAGCCGCGCCATGTTGGCGATGGGGGCGAGCGAGTACCGGCAGCGAGAACTGGGCGAGCACGATGCTGCGCTTGGCGACATTTGCGGCATAGTCGCCAACCCGCTCCAGATCCCCGGTGATCTTCAGCGCGGCGACGATCACGCGCAGATCCTCGGCCATCGGCTGGCGCAGGGCGAGCATGCGGATCACGAACTGCTCGACATCGCGCTCGATTGCGTCAACCCGAGGATCGGCTTCGACCACATGGGTCGCGGCGGTGGTGTCGCGGCCGATGATCGCCTTGGCGGCCAGGGCCACCTGGCTCTCCACGATGCCGCCCATCTCGATGACGAGGTCGCGCAGCCGCGCGAGTTCCTGATCGAAGCTCCTGACGACGTGCTGCCCAGCCTCGCTCATAGCCGCCCTCCTGCTCAGCCGAACCGGCCGGTGATGTAGTCCTGTGTGCGCCGCTCGCGGGGGGCGGTGAACATCTGCGCCGCCGGCGCCACCTCGACCAGCTCGCCCAGGTAGAAGAACGCCACCTGGTCGGCGCAGCGGGCGGCCTGCTGCATGTTGTGCGTCACCAAGGCGATGGTGAAATCCTGCTTCAGCTCGTCGAACAGCTCTTCAACCTTGAGCGTGCTGATCGGATCGAGCGCGCTGGTCGGCTCATCGAAAAGGATCACCTCCGGGCGAATCGCGATGGTGCGCGCGATCACCAGGCGCTGCTGCTGCCCGCCGGAGAGGCCCAGCGCCGAGGTGGACAGGCGGTCCTTCACCTCGTTCCACAGCGCGGCGCGGGTCAGCGCCCACTCGACGCGCTCCTCCATCCGCGCCCGCGACAGGCGCTCGTGCAGGCGCACGCCGAAGGCGATGTTCTCGAAAATGGTCATGGGGAACGGCGTCGGCTTCTGGAACACCATGCCGATCCGGGAACGCAATTCATTCACGTCCACGTCCGGTGCGATCAGGTTCCGGCCATCCATCATGACCTCGCCCGTTGCGCGCTGGCCGGGATAGAGGTCGTACATCCGGTTCAGCACACGCAGCAGCGTCGACTTGCCGCAGCCCGAGGGACCGATCAGGCCGGTGATGCGCCGCTCCGGCAGGTTCAGGGTAATCGCCTTCAGCGCGCGCACCTCGCCGTAGAAGAAATCGAGATTGCGGATCGTGATGCGCGGGGTGGTTGGAGCCTCGCCGGCCCGCCTTGTCAGTATCGGCGGGGATTGCCGAACCGGATCAGCCGAACTCCTCTGCGTCTCGCTGGCCAAGCCCGTGCCTCCCCCTTCTGTGGCACTCATGTCTGCTGCCCTGATTCTGGGTCTCTTCATGGTCCTTCCCGCGAAACCCAGGGCGGGTGGCACGAAACACGGCGCGCGGGAATGGATGCTCGCTTTCGCGGGCATGATGGCGTGAAGAGTCTTAACATCGGTGTGGCAGTTCTATAGGCGGGGCACGACGACTGTGTTGCAGTTCCAGGAAGGTTTTGTGACGACCAGATCGCGGCTCAAGCCCTCGCCATGCCGCGCAGCGCCGCGCCACGGCGCTGCGCCGCTTCCATCATGAAGGACTGGTCGGCGCCCCCCAGGGTGAAGCGGCAGCCCATGCGGATGTACCGCTCCATGATTTCCTCGACGTAAATTCCGCCCATGCCGGCGTGCTTGCCGCTGTCGCGGCAGGCGGCGATGACCCGCTCATAGGCGCGGGCGACCCGGTCATGGGTGAATTCGCCCGGGATGCCCATTTCGAAGCACAGGTCGTTGGTGCCGATCAGCAGCACGTCGATCCCTGGCACGGCGGCAATGGCGTCCGCGTTCTCGATGGCGGCCGGCGTCTCCAGCATGACCACGGTCAGGTTCGCCGCGTTCATCGCCGCCGCCGCCTCGCCGATCCGCAGCCCGCGCAGCCCGTGGTGCGGCCCGATGCCGCCGATGGAGCGGTGGCCGATAGGCGGGAACTTCAACCGCCGCACTACCTCGCGCGCCTCGTCGGCCGTGTCGACATGCGGGACCACGATGCCCAGCACGCCGTTGTCCAGCAGGCGCGTGGCGATCGCGTACTCGCCGTTGGGCACCCGCGCGATTGGGGCGATGCCCGCGTCCAGAGCGGCGATGGCGATCTGCGCCGCCGCGTCGAGCCCCAGCGTGCCATGCTCGCAGTCAAGGAACAGCCAGTCATAGCCCGCCGCCTTGGCCGCGCCGGCGATCTCCACGCTGCGGACCAGCTTGACGGTAAAGCCGATCGCGAGGTCGCCAGCCGCGAGCTTCTCGCGGGCGGCATTGCGCAGCGCGGTCATGGCGTCCTCCCTCTATTCGGCCGCGTGACGCGGCGCGTCCGTGGTCGCGAAATAGCGGCTGCGCATGCCCTTCTGGTTCTCGTAGATGGAGCCCTGCTTGTCGGCTGGCGGCAGGGGCAGGCGCACCGGCACCGGCGCGAGCCGGGGGCAGAGCGTGGGGGAGCCGCAGACCATCAAGGCGTCGAACGCCTCGATTCCGGCGGGAAAGCCGAGCAGCGGCCAGGCGTCCGCGGCGCGGAACTGAAACAGCAGCAGCCTGCGGTCGCGCGCCGAGGTGTTGGGCGCCGAGCCGTGGACCGCGCGGACATGATGGATCGTGATCGAGCCAGCCTTGCCGGTGAGCGGAATGGAAGCGGCGTAGTCCACCTCGCGGCGGGTCGGGTCCATGGCGCCGCAGAACCTGCCGTCGGCATGATGGTCGTGGACTGGCCCGCGATGGGAGCCGGGCACGACCAGCAGCGGGCCGTTCTCCTCTTCCATGTCGTCCATCATCACGCCGACCGCCGCCAGGTCGTCGTTGGTGTGCGGGTAGAAGGCCCAGTCCTGATGCCACTCCACCGCCGCGCCGAACCCGGCCGACTTCATATTCAGCTTGGCGGTGTCGAAGCGGATGTCCGGTCCCCAGAGGTCGCGCAACGCCGCGACGATCCCCGGATGGCGGACCAGCTCGGCGAAGGCCGCATGGTGCAGGTGCGGTGCCTTGATGCGCCGCACGCGCGGCGCCTCCGGCGAGTGGGTGTCCTCAAGATCGTAGATCTCGTCATGCGCGCTGACGTTGCGCGCCCGCTCCACGAACTCATCCGTCACGCGGCGCAGCCGGGCCACCTCCTCCCCGCTCAACACGCCGGGCACGACGATGGCCCCGGTCTCGTTGTACGCGTTGATCTGGGAGCGGGTGAGCATGACGCCTCCTCCAGCCGGATGATCCGCGACGCTACCACCGGGCGCGCGCCTCGGGAAGCGGCGCCGCGACGCCGTTCCGCACGGACCCGGTTCAGCGGCGCCACCAACCCCGCTTGCGCTCGGCCGGGGGCGCGGCCGCGGCATCGATCAGAATCGGCTGAACCGCTGGTTCGACAACGGGTGAATCGTTCGCCGGTGTCGGCGGAGCATCGGGCGCGGCCGGAGCGGGATCAAGGCCGTCCGCTGGCGACGTTCCGCCGGCGACTGGCGCCTCCGCCTCAGGCGCGGCTATATCCCACGCTCGCGCGAGCTCGGGTGCGAAATCCGTGCTGTCAGCGGCATCGCCCACGGCGGGCGCCTCTGGTTCGGGCGAGGCCATGCGCAGGTCCGCCGCCGGCTCCGGGGCGGTGTCCGGCACCGGCTCCGGAGCGATGTCGGGTTCGATAATTCGGGGCAGGGAAGGGAGGGGCCCCGCGGTCGCGGCTTCCGTCTCGACGCGTTCCAGGGCATCGAAGATGTCGAACGCTTGCCCGCCGAACGGGTCGGCGGGGGTGGGACCGACATAGGCCGGCAGGTAGGGCTGCTCGGCGTCCAGGGCAGCCACCTCGGGCAGGGTTTCCTCCGCGCGCCGCCGCCGCGGGCCGCGCCGGCCGCGCCGGCGGTTGCCCCGCGGATCATCGGCAGCGAGTGCCGGCTCGGTGCGCTCGGGCACTCCCTCGACCTGCGAGGGATCAGGACCCGCCGCCGGGACAGCCTCGACAGCCGGGGCCTCAACCGGCGTGCCATCGACCATGCCGGTCTCGGCGGGAACGGCTGCTTCCTCCTCGGCGTCCTCGGCCTCCTCCTCTGCCCCCGACCCGGCCTGGATGTCCGCCCCGGTCTCCGCTGGCCGGCCGCCCCGCCGGCGCCGGCGCCGGCGCTTGCGGCGGCGCTCGCCGTCCGCACCGGCCTCGGCAGTGGCCGCGCCGGCCGGCTCGTCCTCCGCCCCCTCGCTCTCTTGCGCCTCTGCCTCGGCGTCCTCCGCCTCGTCGTCCTCCGCTGCGTCCTCCACCTCCTCTTCGAGCGCCGGCTCGGCGGTCGCCGCCCCGGCCTCGGGACGCACGGCGGCGGGGATATCGGCGGCGATCTGGGCGCGCACACGCTCGATCCTGAATTGCGGCGCCATCATAGCGTCATCGCCCAGGAAGGTGACGTGCATGGCGTAGCGCTGCTCGGTCTCGGCCAGGCGCTCGCGCTTGTGGTTGAGGACGTACATCGCCACGGGCAGGGCGACATGGACCACCACCTCGGCGGCGCGGCGCTTCGCGGCCTCCTCCTCGATGCCGCGCAGGACGTGAATCGCCGCGCTCTCCGTGCTGCGCACGTGGCCGGTGCCGGCGCAGTGCGGGCACAGCACGAGGCTGGTTTCCGCCAGGCTGGAGCGCAGCCTTTGGCGGCTCATCTCCAACAGGCCGAAATGGCTGATCTGTCCCACCTGGATGCGCGCCCGGTCCGCCTTCAGGGCGTCCTTCAGCCGGCGCTCGACCTGGGCGTTGTGCTTTTTCAGCTCCATGTCGATGAAGTCGATGACGATCAGCCCAGCCAGATCGCGCAGGCGGAGCTGGCGCGCCACCTCCTCCGCCGCCTCCAGGTTGGTGCGCAGCGCTGTCTCCTCGATGCCGCGCTCGCGCGTGGAGCGGCCGGAATTGACGTCGATCGCGACCAGCGCCTCGGTCTGGTTGATGACCAGGTAGCCGCCCGAGCGGAGTTGCACGATCGGGGTCAGCATCGCGTCGAGCTGGGCGTCCACCCCGTAGCGGGCGAACAGCGGTTGCGGCTCCTGCCAGAGCTGCACCTTCTTGGCGTGGCTCGGCATCAGCATCCGCATGAAGTCGCGCGCCGCCCGCCAACCCTCCTCGCCATCGACGATCAGCTCGTCCACGTCGCGGGAATAGATGTCGCGGATGGACCGCTTGATAAGGTTCGCCTCCTCGTAGATCAGGGCGGGGGCGATCGAGCGCAGCGTGTGCTCGCGGATGTCGTCCCACAGCCGCAGCAGGTACTCGCAATCGCGCTTGATCTCCGGCTTGGGCCGGTTCGCGCCGGCGGTGCGGACGATCAGCCCCATCCCGGGCGGCAGGTCGAGCTCCGCCATCACCTCCTTGAGCCGCCGACGGTCGGCGGGCGAGGTGATCTTGCGCGATATGCCGCCGCCCCGCGGGGAGTTCGGCATCAGCACGCAGTAGCGCCCGGCCAGCGAGAGATAGGTGGTCAGCGCCGCGCCCTTGGTGCCGCGCTCCTCCTTGACGACCTGAACCAGAAGGATCTGGCGCCGCTTGATGACCTCCTGGATCTTGTAGTTGCGGCTGAAGCGGGGAGGCATCCGGCGCTCGCGCGACTCCTCGGCCGCGTCGTTGTCTCCGCCCACCACCTCCGGGGGCGGCATCTCCGCCGGCGCCTCGGTCAGCGATTCCTCGGCCGCGCCCTCTTCGGGGATCACCGCGTCGAGGGAGGGCGTGAAGCCGGTTAGCTCGGCGTGGCCCGCCTGCTCGATCTCGGACGGCTCTGCCGGGTATTCCGGGGCCGGCGCGGTCGCGGGCATCGCCTCGGCGTCGCCAGGCGCGCGGAGCACGTCGGCGACGATCATCGCGGGCTGGGCGGCGGGGGCCGGCGCATCCTCGCGCATGCCGATTTCGTTGGTTTCCGCCCGCTCGACGCGGCCCGCCAAGGCGAGGTCGGGTTCGGGGGCGGGCGACGGCTCTGGGCCGTCCGCTGGTCCTGGCACGGAAACGCCCGGATCGCCTCCCAGGGCGATGGCTTCGGAAAGTCCGGCCGCAGGCGGAGGTTCGGCTTGGAGGGCGGCCTCGGCGGGAGGCACGTCCATGTCGAAGGTTGGGACCGCGGCGCCATCCTCGCCGGCGGCGCGATCCTCCTCCTCCTGCTCGTGGCGCGCCTCCTCGGCCTGCATCTCCAGCAGGCGCTGCCGGTCGGCGACCGGGATCTGGTAGTAATCGGGATGGATCTCGCCGAAGGCGAGAAAGCCGTGGCGGTTGCCGCCGTACTCGACGAAGGCGGCCTGGAGGCTCGGCTCGACGCGGACCACCTTGGCGAGGTAGATGTTGCCCTTGAGCTGCCGCCGGGTCGATGTCTCGACGTCGAAATTCTCGAGGCGATTACCGTCCAGCACCACGACGCGGGTCTCTTCCGCGTGCGTGGCATCGATCAACATACGCTTCGTCATGGATAAAGGGACTCCGATGCGCCGCGTGGCCGCGCGACGCGACCCGGACGGGCGCGCGCGCTGGCGAGCGGCTGGATGTGTGTGTCTGAGATGGAAGACCCGTCGTGTCGGGAGAGGCGTACGCGGCGGTGGTCATCCGTCCTCTGTATCGGTGCGACGCGGCCGTAAGGGCCAGCGCCATGGCGTTCATCTGCCGGCCGGCCTAAAGGCGGGCGGCCCGGCGCGCCGGAACCGGCGCGACGCGGCGGCACGGGCAGGCGGCGGTCTGGGCCTGGACCGGCTTTGGCGGTCTAACGCCGCATGGGTCGACAGGTCGCGCCACCGCCCGGCGCACCGCCGAACCGTGACAAGATGGCGCATATCGGCCCGCGCCGCAAGATCGGACCGGGGGCGGGCTGAAGCCGCGTGCCGCGTCAATGGGGAAGATGCATCGGCGGAACCGATATGATAAGATCGGAGCATGACCGATTGGCCGATCACGCGTCGTATGCTGCTCAGCCGCGCCGGGTCGGGCCTGGCTGTCACTGGCACCTTCCTGTTCCCCCCGCGCTTCGCCGATGCCACGCGCGTGAGCGCGCGCGCGGCCATCCCTCCGCGTGACGCCCGCTCGCCCGCGCCCCTGGTCATGCTCGATCCAGGGCACGGCGGCAAAGACCCCGGCGCGATCGGTGTGTCCGGCACCTACGAGAAGCAGGTCGCCCTGGCCACGGCGTTCGAGTTGCGCCGCCTGTTGGAAGCGGGCGGGCGTTACCGGGTGGCGATGACCCGAACCACGGACCGGTTCGTGCCGCTGGAGGAGCGGGTCGCCCGCGCCCAGGAGCACGGCGCCGCCCTGTTCGTGTCCATGCACGCCGACGCGCTGAACGATCATGGCGTGCGCGGCGCCAGCGTCTACACCCTGGCGCCGAACGCCTCGGACGCGCAGACCGCGCAACTCGCGCAGCGGGAGAACAGCGCGGACCGCTTCGCCGGGCCGGCCTTGAGCGTTTCCCCCGATATCGCCCGCATCCTGGCGAGCCTGGTGCAGCGAGAGACCCGTGTCGGCTCGGCGCGGCTCGCGCGCAGCCTGGTGGGCAGCCTGGACCGGTCCTTGCCGATGCTGCCGAACCCGGAACGGCACGCCGGCTTCGTCGTGCTCAAGGCAGCCGACATCCCGAGCGTGCTTGTCGAGATGGGGTTCATGTCCAACCCGCTCGACGAGGCCCAGCTACGCCGCCCAACCCATCGCGCCACTGTGGCGGAGGCGATGCGCGGCGCGGTGGAGGCCTATTTCGCGGCCGCGTCACGCACCGCCCACCACGGGGGCAGGACAGTGGGATGACGTTATCATCCTCTCCCCGCTTGCGGGGAGAGGAACTCTCCGACCCCTGACGCCGCTCAAACCACGACGGTCTGCCCACCCCGCGCGGACTCCAGCGCGCAATCCGCCAGCCGCAACGCTTGGCGCCCATCATGCGGCGTCACCGGCATGGGAGCGTCGGTCTCGACCGCCTCGATGAACGCGTCGAGTTCGTTCCGGTAGGCCGCCTCGTACCGCTCGAGGAAGAAGTTCAGCAGCGGCTCGCGCGCGTCGGTCTCGGTCCTGCCCCAGCGACGCACCGTCGTCGGCCGCATGTTGTCGCTGAGGAGCATTCCATCCGCGCCGAAGACCTCGACACGCTGGTCGTAACCGTAGACCGCCTCGCGGCAGCAATTGATGTGGCACTGGCGTCCCGAGGCGGTGCGCATCTGCACCATGACGGTGTCGAAATCGTCAACCTCCGTCAGCGCCGGATCGACGAGCCGGCTGGCCGTCGCCGCGACCGCGACCGGTTCCTCGCCCAGCAGCCAGCGCGCCATGTCGAAGTCGTGGATGGTCATGTCGCGGAAGATGCCGCCCGAGTGCCGCAGGTACTCGCGCGGCGGCAGGCCGGGGTCGCGGCTGGTGATGATGACCTGGCGCACCGCGCCGATTTCGCCCGCGTCGATGCACTGCCGGAGCCGCCGCGCGGTCGGGTCGAAGCGCCGGTTGAACGCCACCATGACGCGGCCCCGAAGCCGCTCAACCTCGGCGATCGCCGCGTCGACCCGGCCGATGTCGAGATCGATCGGCTTCTCGCACAGCACCGCCTTGCCCGCGCGCACGGAGCGGAGCATCAGGTCCACATGGGTGTCGGTCGGCGTGCCGATGACGATAGCATCGATGCCCGGACGCTCAATGAGGGCGACGGGATCGCGCGACGCCTCGCAGGACAAGGTCGCCGCGAGATCCTCCGCGGCGCTTCCGAACGGATCGGCGACGGCGACAAGCGTCGCGCGACGATGGGCGGCGACGTTGGCGGCGTGGATCTTGCCAATCCGCCCGGCGCCAAGGACTGCGATCCGCACCATGCGCTGGTCATCCTTCGATGCTGTAGCCGGCCTCGGCGAGCGCCGCGCGAAGCGCGCGGTAGCCGATCTGCGCGTACTGCGCCGGCGGCGCCTTCGCCGGGTCTTGCTCGGCCTCGACGATGAACCAGCCCTCGTAGCCGACAGCGGCGAGTCGCCGGTTCACGGCCATGAAGTCAATCGCGCCGTCGCCCGGCACCGTGAAGGCGCCCGCGAGCACGGCGTCGAGGAACGACCGGCGGTCGCGATCGAGTCCCTCGATCACCGGGCCGCGCACATCCTTTGCGTGAACGTGAATGATGCGCTTGCCGTGCGTGTCGACGACGCGCAGCACATCGCCGCCGGCGAAGCGCATGTGACCGGCGTCATAGAGCAGTCCGACCGCCTCTCCGGTGTGCCGCATCAGAAGGTCCACGTCGCGCTCGGTCTCGATGGCCGTCGCCATGTGGTGGTGAAACGCGAGCCTCACGCCGGCATCGGCGCAGTGCTCGGCGAACCGCGTGAGCCGCCGCCCATAGATCTTCATCTCGTCCTCGGAGAGACGGCGGCGCGTCGCCAGCGGCGCGTCGCGCTTGTTCTGGATCGTTCCAGCCGTCTCGCCATACGCGAGGCAGGCCGCGCCCAGCGAGCGGAACAGCGCGAGCTGCGCGGCGACCCTCTCCTTCTCTTCCGCGAGGTCATCGGGCGCGTCCAAAACCGTTCCCGAGTACCAGCCCGAGGCGAGCTTGAGGCCATGCGCGTCCAGCTTCGAGCGCAGCTCGGCCGCGCTTTTTGGGAACTTGCCGCCGGTCTCGATCCCGGAAAATCCGGCCTCGCGGCTCTCCGCGAGACAGGTTTCAAGCGTGGTCTCCCCGCCCAGCTCCGGCAGGTCGTCGTTCGACCACGCGATCGGGGCGATTCCGAGTTTCGCGCGCATCCGTCAGACCCCGACGCGCTGCTTTGCGCGGCCCTGCTTCTGGGCTTCCGATGCCGCGCCCACGCTCTCGCGCGCGCTGACCTCGGGCACGCCGACATCCCACCAAGCGTCGCCCGGCGTCCAGGCGAAGGCGTCGGTGGCGATCGAGATCACCGTCGTGCGGTCCGTCGTCTTCGCCCAATCCATCGCCTTGCCCAGATCGGCGAGGCTGGTGACATGGCGGGCGAGGGCGCCCATCGCCTCGGCGTGCTTGGCGAAATCGACCGGGAAGGGCTCCTTGACCCGGCAATCCCGGATCAGGTTGTTGAAGGAGGCGCCGCCCTTGCCGTTCTGCAAGCGGTCGATGACCGCGAAGCCGCCATTGTCGCAGACGATCACGATCATCTTGTGCCCGGACAGGACCGACGAGTAGATGTCCGCGTTCATCATCAGGTAGCTGCCGTCGCCCGCCATCACGATCGGCGTGCGGCTGGGGTCGGCCATCGCCGCGCCCCAGCCGGCGGCAATCTCGTAGCCCATGCAGGAGAATCCGAACTCGCAGTCGAAGGTGTTGGGCTCCTTGACGCGCCAGTTCTTCGTCACCTCGCCCGGCAAGCCGCCCGCCGCGGTGATCAGCAGGTCGCGCGCGCCCGCCTTGGCGTTCACCACGCCGACCACCTGGGCGTAGGTCGGAACCGGCGCGTTGGTCGGCTTCTGAACCTCGTCGAGCAGTTCGTTCCATGCGGCGAAGGCGCGGCGGCCCCTGTCCGTCCAGGACGGATCAGCGTGCCAGTCGCCGAGCGCTGCATCCAGCTCGGCGATGCTCGCGCGGGCATCCCCGATCACGGCCAAGGCGCGATGCTTCACGGCGTCGAAGCGGGCAGCATTGATGGAAATGAACGCCGCGTCGCGCGCGAAGGCCGTCCATGAGCCGGTGGTGAAGTCCTGCAAGCGCGTGCCGATCGCGAGCACCACGTCGGCCTCGGCCGCGAGGTCATTGGCGGAGGACGAACCGATGGTGCCGATCGGACCGACATGGGCCGGATGGCCGTGCGGCACGGAGCCCTTGCCCGCGATGGTCTCGGCGAGAGGAATGCCGCGACGCTCGGCAAAGCGCCCGACCTCCTGTTCGGCGAGCGAGTACCGCACGCCGCCGCCTGCGATGAGAAGGGGACGCTTGGCCTGCCTCAAGCGCGCGGCGGCCTGTTTCAGGCGGTCGATGTCGGGCCGGGGGCGCGGCATGTCATGCATCACCGGCGCGAAGAACTCGGCCGGGTACTCGGCCGCGAGTTCCTGGACATCCTGTGGCAGGGCGATGAAGGCGGGTCCGCAGTCGCCCGGATCGAGCATGGCGGCGACCGCCTGGGGAAGCGAGCCGATGATCTGTTCGGGATGCGTGATGCGATCCCAATAGCGCGTCACCGCCTTGAACGCGTCACTGACCGTGATGGTTGGATTCCCGAAATGCTCCACCTGCTGGAGCACCGGGTCGGGACGTCGATTGACGAATGTGTCGCCTGCCAGGAGCAGCACGGGCAGGCGGTTCGCGTGCGCGACGCCGGCGGCCGTGACCATGTTGAGCGCGCCTGGGCCGATCGAGCTGGTGGCGACCATGATCTGCCGCCGCCGCCTCGCCTTGGCGACTGCGATGGCGGCGAGCGCCATCGACTGCTCGTTCTGCCCGCGCCACGTGGGCAGCACGTCCCGCGCGGCCTCCAGGGCCTCGCCAAGGCATGTGACGTTGCCGTGGCCGAAGATCGCGAAGACTCCGGGAAACAACGGAACTCGCGCCCCGTCGAGCTGAGTGAATTGGTTGCAGAGATAACGGACCAGAGCCTGGGCCGTGGTGCAGCGAATCTTGGCCATGCAGACACTCACCGGGTTAAGCCCTCTCCCCCTTGCAGGGGGAGAGGTTGGGTGAGGGGGGACACTGCTCCGAAACGGCGCGGCGGGCACGGGCCCCCTCACCCCGACCCTCTTCCCCGTCAACAGCGGAGGGGACTAGGAGATCTCTCCGACGCAGGTGTTGACGTTCGCGGCGTGCAGATGTCAAGGCCGGTGTAGGTCGGATCCTGGAGTTTCTTGCCGTGGATTGCGTCGAGCAGCATGTACATCGACTTGTAGCCCATCTCGAACGGCCGCTGGCCGACCTGCCCGAGCGAAAGCCCATCGTTCAGCAACTGGATCTGCACCGGCAGCGTGTCGGCGACGACCAGCGCGAGCTGATGGCTCTGAATCCTGTCCTTGTATTTCTGCGCCACGCGCCGGTAGGCCTCCGGCACGAACTGCGGGAAGCCTCCGGTCGGCACGAAGGCGTCAAGGGTGGGGTACTTGCCGAGCATGTCCTCCATCTGCTGCACCGCGAGCACGAAGTCATCGTTCGTATAGAGCGGGCAGCCCTCAACCTCCCGCCACCCGTTCTGGCCGGTGAGCCGCACGCCGGGCGGCGAGTTGTTCTTCTTGCCGGAGAGCGTGTCGCGGATCCCCTGCATCCGCTCGTTATGGTTCTCGGCCGCCGCGCCGCCCGACTGGATGCAGATCGTCCCGCCTTGCGGCTTGATGTCATGCACCAGCTTGGCAAGGTTCACGCCGATGTCGTAATTGTTCGTGCCGACATAGGCGAGCCGCAGGCTCTTGTCCTTTGGCAGCAGGTCGCTGTCGAAGGTCAGGACCGGGATCTTCTCCGCCTTCGCCCGCCTGAGCGCCGTCGCGACCGCCGCGGCGTTCGAGGGCGAGATCGCTAGTCCGGCGACGTGCTTGGCGATAAGATCATTGACAATCTGCAGCTGCTCCTCGCCGCCGCCGTGCTCGGGCGGGCCGATGTACTGGCAGCTCACCTTGTCCTCGCCCTTGGCGCTGATCTCCTTGGCGGCCTTCATGCAGCCGTCGCGGGCCTGGTCGAAGAACGGGTTGTTCAGGTTCTTCGGCACCAACGCGAAGGTGTAGTCCTTGGCCAGGGCGGGGCGACCCCCGCTGACAGCCACCAGCGCGGCGGCGACGGCCCCCAGTAACAAGCTCCTCATCTCTTTCCTCCCTTTTCTCCCAGGTGAACGAATCGCGCGTCAGGCGCGGCGGCGACGGCGGAGGTACTGGAGCAGCACCGCCGCGACAATGAACACGCCGACGAAAGTGCCCTGCCAGTTGGCGTCGACGCCGGCCATCAAGAGGCCATTGCGGATCACCTCGATCAAGGCCGAGCCGATCACCGCCCCGAGGGCGCTGCCCTCGCCGCCGACCAGGTTGGCGCCGCCGATCACGGTGGCGGCGATCACCCGCAGCTCCCAGCCGACGCCCATGTTGTTCAGCGCCGAGCCCTGCCAGCCGGTCAGCATGACGGCGGCGATGGCGGCGGTCAGGGCAGCGACGACATAGGCGCCGCACTTGACCCGGTTGACCGGCACGCCGGTCAGCCGCGCCGCGTTCTCGTTGCCGCCGATCGCGTGCAAATAGCGGCCCCAAGGGCTGAAGTTGAAGACGAAGCCGAACAATAGTGTCAGCACGATCAGCGCCCAGACCGGGGTCGCGAGCCCAAGGACTTGACCACCGCCGATTGCGTTGAACACGTCGCCATACGGCCCGAACTCATAGATCATCTTGTTCTGCGACAGCACGATGGCGAGCGAGCGGGCGACCGACAGCATCCCGAGCGTGACGACGAAGGACGGCAGCCCGGCATAGGCGACGAGCCCGCCATTGACTCCGCCAGCGATGAGGCCGGCCGCAAGTCCGCCGACGATGGCGAGCAGCCAGTGCTGGCCGGCCTGGAGGATGAGCCCAGAGACCACCCCGACCACGCCCATGATCGAGCCAACCGAGAGGTCGATGCCGCCGGTCAGGATCACGGCGGTCATGCCGAGCGCCATGATGCCGATGAAGGCGAAGTTGCGGGTGATGTTGTAGAGGTTGTCGGCCGAGGCGAAGGCTTCCGGCTGCAGCCAGCTCATCACCAGGCAGATGATGAGCAGCGCCACCGCCACCCAGAAGGGCTGGCTCTGGAAGATGCCTTGCAGGACCGTGCGCTCGCGCAGGCCGGTCACTTCCTCGATGGCGACGCCGGTCGGCTGGGCGGGGCGGGTGGACATACGAGAACTCCAAGAGGTTCAGGCGCCGCGGATGGCGCCGGTGATGAGCCCAGTCACTTCTTCGGGCGAGGTTTCGGCGATCACCGTGTCGGCCACCTTGGTGCCGCGGCGCATCACCACCACCCGGTCGCAGACCGCGAACACGTCGGGCATGCGGTGGCTGATCAGGAGGATGGCGACGCCCTGGTGCTTCAGGCGCCGGATCAGCTCCAGCACCTCCGCGACCTGGCGCACGCTGATCGCCGCCGTGGGCTCGTCCATCAGCACGAGCTTGGCGTCGGACAGGCGCGTCCGGGCGATTGCCACGGCCTGGCGCTGGCCGCCCGACATCTGCCTGACCAGGTCGCGCGGCCGGGTCTCCGACTTCAGCTCGGCGAACAGCTCGGCGGCCCGCGCGTACATGCTCGGGTAGTCGATAATCCTAATCGGCCCGATCCAGCGCTTGCGCTCGCGGCCGAGGAAGACGTTCTCGGCGGCGGTGAAGTTGTCGCAGAGCGCCAGATCCTGGTAGACGACCTCGATGCCCGCGGCCCGCGCGTCCACCGGCTTGTGGAAGTGGACGGGGGCGCCGCTGATCCGGATCTCGCCTTCGCTCGGCGGGAAGTTGCCGGCGATGATCTTCACCAGGGTTGACTTGCCGGCCCCGTTGTCGCCCATCAGGCCGATAGCTTCGCCGGGCTGCACGTCGAAGCTCACGCCCCGCAGCGCCTCGATCGCGCCGAAATGCTTGGCGATGCCCCTCAGCTCGAGCAGCGCCATCAGCGCCCCCAACCGACCAAGGCTTGCGCCGTAAGACAGCGCGCGATCGGCATATGAACACCCCCCTGGCGCGGCCCATGAGTTGCCGCACGCTCCGTTTTGAGAATGCGTATTGCATCTTGGAGGAGTTTCCAACTGCCGCCCTCTATCGCGGCCAATGCCGCCGGGAACTGGCGGGCGGGGAGATCACCGAGGCGAACATCGTAGGCGCCGTGTTGAACATCGCCGCCGCCCCGGAAGCGGAGCCGGCGGCGTGATCGCCTTCCGCCGCTGGACACGGCGCAATCGCGGACCGCTCCTGGCGGCGGTCCTGCTCGCGGTGGTGCTCGCGGCTTTCTTCGTCCTGCACCCGCGCCACCTTTCCATTCTGGTCACGACGCCGGTTGCCCACCAGGGCCTCGCCCTGGCCTTCGCGGCGATGGCGCAGACCGTGCCGGTGCTGACCGGTGGGCTCGATCTGTCCGTGGGGCCGGTGCTCGCGCTCGCCAACTGCGTCGCCTCGCACCTGGTGAGTGGCGAGGCGTGGCAGATCGCGCTCGGCATCGCGCTCACGCTCGCCGCCGGGGCGGCCTGCGGCCTCGTCAATGGGCTCGTGGTGGTGCTGGGGCGAATCCCACCCGATCATCGCCACCTTCGCCACCAGCGCGATTTACACCGGCCTGGCGTACCTGCTGCGTCCCGTTCCGGGCGGCAAGCTCGACGAGGATCTGGGCGATGCCTTGACCAACGAGACATTCGGCGTGGTCCGAATACTTGCTGCCCGCCATCGCGGCCGTGGTGCTGGGCGGGACCAACATCCTGGGCGGGCGCGGCAGCTATGTCGGCACCGTGGCCGGGGTCCTGGTCATCAGCCTCCTTGCCAGCATGCTCTCGGTGATGCAGATGCCGGAAGCGAGCCGGCGGATCATCTACGGCGTGGTGATCATGGCCATGCTGCTGGTCCATGGCCGTGGCGCTCGTGTGGGCGCCTAAATCCGCTGAGCCACAACACGACGGAGCACTTCATGCCGAGCCCGTGGACGAAGAAGAATCCCGCGATGAGCCTGTTCCTGAGCGGGGCCAACGCGTGGGCCGGGGCGGCGCGCGGGGTATGGATGCGCGAGGCCCGGCGTCAGCAGGCGCGCGCGATGAACGCGGGGGCCAAGCTCATGACCGATTTCTGGGCCTCCGCCCTGACCCCGCCCGCATCCGGCCGCAAGGCGTCCAAGCGCCGTCGACGCTAAGCACGGCTTTGCTGAAATGCCCTGGCACAGCGCCGGGTACCACATTTACCTGATCTCGATATCGCAACAATAGGGTGGTGCTAGCCTTGGCGCCCGACAGGCGCCATATCCAATGGCTATGACCGGACCACGCCAGGCTGACGATTCGTTGACGCCGCCTCTTCCGCAAGACAAGCCCCGTTGGTCGGGCGGCGCGCGCGCGCCTCGGCGGGCGGGGCAGCCGGCGCGTCAGCGGTCCCTGGCACGGCGCTGGCTCGCGCGACTCGGCAGTGGGCTGCTGGGCGTTGGCGCGCTGATCGTCTTTGGCGCTGGGTTCGCGGGCTATGTGGTCTGGACTCGCGTCACTGCCGACCTGCCGAGCGTCGATGGCCTGCGCGGCTACGCGCCGCCGGTGATGAGCCGGGTCTATGCCGGAGACGGGCGCCTGCTCACCGAGCTGGCCAACGAGCGCCGCATCTTCGTTCCATACTCCGCCATACCCGAGCGGGTGCGCCAGGCGTTCGTCTCCGCCGAGGACAAGGACTACTGGGTCCATGGCGGGATCGACCCGCTTGCGATCGTGCGCGCCGGCATGACCGATCTCACGCGGGTGAAGGAGGGGCGGCGGCCGCTGGGCGCCTCCACGATCACCCAGCAGGTGGCCAAGAACATGCTGCTGGACAACCGGATGACGCTGAAGCGCAAGGTCGAGGAGGCGATCCTCGCGATCCGGATGGAGGAGACGCTCTCCAAGCAGCGCATCCTGGAGATCTACCTGAACGAAATCTATCTGGGTCAGGGCGTCTACGGGGTGCAGGCGGCGGCGCAGGCCTATTTCGATCGCCCGCTCGATCAGCTCAGCCTGGCGCAGGCGGCCATGCTCGCGGCCCTGCCGAAGGCGCCGCAGAACTACAATCCCTTTCGCCATCCCGACCAAGCCAGGATGCGGCGCGATTGGGTGCTGGACCGCATGGCCGAGGATCATGTGATCACGCGCGCCGAGGCCAAGGCGGCGCAGGCTGAAAAGCTGGTGCCCGCCGAGTTCCACGGCCCCCCCGGCATCGCGGGCGCCGACTGGTACGCCGAGGAGGTGCGCCAGGAACTCTTCCAGCGATTCGGCGCGCAGGCGGTGAACGAGGGCGGGCTGACCGTGCGCACCAGCCTGAACCCGGTGTTGCAGGTCGCCGCCGAGACGGCGCTGCGCGACGGGCTGATGGCCTATGACCGCCGCATGGGCGGCTGGCGCGGGGCGGTCGCGCAACTGCCGGCCGGGCCAGGGCTGGAGCGGGACTGGCCGGCGGCGCTCGCCGCCGTCGCCGTCCCGCCCGCGATCTTGCCCAACTGGCGGCTCGCCGTCGTCCTCGGCGTGACGCCGGCGGAGGCGCAGGTCGGCTGGCTCGAACAACCGGCCTCGGGTGGCGCCGCGCAGCCGCGCGTGGGCCTGCTCCGCGCCTCCGACGAAGCGTGGAATCATCCGATGGACCGCGCGGGCCATCCCGGCGCGCCATTCCACCGCCTGTCGGACATGCTCCGCTTCGGCGATGTCGTGATGGTGCAGCCCACCGGGCCGGGCCGCGCCGCGCTGCGGCAGGTGCCGGGGGTGCAGGGGGCGCTGGTTTCCCTGGATCCGCTCTCGGGACGGGTGCTGGCGATGGTCGGCGGCTGGAGCTATGCCGCGAGCCAGTTCAACCGGGCGACCCAGGCCCAGCGGCAGCCGGGCAGCAGCTTCAAGCCGATCGTCTATCTGAGCGCGCTGGAGAAGGGCGTCTCGCCCTCCGACCGGTTCCTGGACGCGCCGCTATCGCTGCCCGACGGGCGCGGCGGGTTGTGGCGGCCAAACAATTACGAAATGGAGTTCAACGGCCCGACGCCGCTGCGCGTGGCGCTCGAGCAGTCGTTGAACCTGGTCACGGTGCGGGTCGCGCAGCGCGTTGGCATGGAGGCGGTGGCGCGGACCGCCGAGGCGTTCGGGATGACCGACAAGCTGCCGCGCGTGCTGCCCGCCGCGCTCGGCGCGGTCGATACGACGGTGCTGCGCGAGGCGGGCGCGTACGCGAGCTTCGCTGCCATGGGACGCAAGGTGGTCCCGACGGTGATCGACAGCGTGCAGGATCGCGAGGGCCATGTCGTTTGGCGCCCGGCCGGCCTTGATTGCGCCTGCGACGGTGCCAGTCCGCCGGAACTCACCGACGGCCGCGAGCAGATCGCGGACCCGCAGAGCACGTTCCAGCTTGTCACCATGATGCAGGGCGTGGTCAAGCGCGGCACGGGCGTGCCCGCCGGCAAGGGGCTGAACCGGCCGATCGCCGGCAAGACCGGCACCAGCCAGGATTTCACCGATGCCTGGTTCGCCGGCTTCACACCACAGATGGCGACGGTCGTCTGGGTGGGCTACGACAATCCGACGAGCCTTGGCGAGAAGCAGACCGGCGCCGAGGTCGCCGCTCCCATTTGGCACAACTACATGGTCGCCGCGCTCAAGGGACGGCCGGCGCTGGGGTTCCCGGCCCCGGAGGGCGTGACGATGGCAGGCTGGGACTCGGGCAGGGGACGCGTGACCGACGCCTTCAAGCCAGGCCAGGTGCCCGGCGGCTCGGCGCCGCTCGGTGGCGGCGAGGGCGCCGATGTGCTGAGTGGCGGGGCCGGCGAGGGGGGCTCCGTGCTGTCAGGCGGTCCGGGGGCCGCCGGCGGCGTGGACAGCGGGCTGGGCGGGCTGTATTGAGCGCGGCCTTCACCAAACCAGGCAGTCCGTCCATGTCCGCCGAATCCGACGCCCTCAACCAGCAGATCGAGCAGTCCGTCGCGCTGCTGAGGAGGCATCTTTGACTGGGATGTCGCCCAGGGCCGTCTTGAGGAGCTGAACGCCCGCGCCGAGGACCCCAGCCTCTGGAACGACCCCGCAACGGCGCAGAAGGTGATGCGCGAGCGCAATCACCTGGCCGCGCAGGTCGAGGGCGTGCGGCGGCTCGAAGCCGAGGTCGCCGACACCGTGGGGCTGATCGAAATGGCCGAGGCGGACGGCGACGCCGCGATGGTCGCCGACGGGATGGCGAGCCTGCGCGCGCTCAGCGAGGAGGCCAAGCGCCGCGAGATCGAGAGCCTGCTCTCGGGCGAGGCCGACGCCAACGACGCCTTCGTGGAGATCAACGCCGGCGCCGGCGGCACCGAGGCGCAGGACTGGGCCGAGATGCTGATGCGCATGTACACGCGCTGGGCCGAGCGGCGCGGCTACAAGGTGCAGGTGATGGAGGAGAGCGAGGGCGAGCAGGCCGGCGTCAAGTCGGTCACGCTCCGGGTCAGCGGCGAGGCCGCGTATGGCTGGCTCAAGACCGAGGCCGGCGTGCACCGGCTGGTGCGCATCAGCCCGTTCGACGCGGCCGCGCGCCGGCAGACCAGCTTCGCCAGCGTCTGGGTCTATCCGGTGGTCGATGGCACCATCGAGGTCGAGGTCAACGAGGGCGACCTGAAGGTCGACACCTATCGCGCCTCCGGCGCCGGCGGCCAGCACGTCAACAAGACCGAGAGCGCGATTCGCATCACCCACCTGCCGACCGGGATCGTCGTCGCCTGCCAGACCGACCGCAGCCAGCACCGCAACCGCGCCACCGCGATGGCGATGCTGAAGGCACGTCTCTACGAGCAGGAGTTGCAGAAGCGCGAGGCGGCGGCGGCGGCGGTGGAGAGCGCGAAGACCGACATCGGCTGGGGGCACCAAATCCGCAGCTACGTGCTGGCGCCGTACCAGTTGGTGAAGGATCTGCGGACCGGGGTGGAGAAGGGCAATCCCGGCGCGGTGCTGGACGGCGAGCTGGACGAGTTCATGGCCGCTTCCCTTGCCGCGCGGGTCGGCGCGCACCGGTCGGACGCGAGCGCGCAAGCGCGGTAGCGAGAATTCCCTCTCCTCTTGCGGGGAGAGGTTCGGGAATTCCGAGGAGACAAGATGGTGGCACTCAAGCGGGTCGTGCCGAATATCGGAACGGATCGCGCCGCCGAACAGGCCATGCATCCCCGCGATTTCGTCTGACCGATGCCTGGGCTATCCTCGCGCGATGAGAACGAGGACAGTCCTTGTCTCGGGCGCCGGTATCGCTGGGCCGACCTTGGCGTTCTGGCTTCGCGCTGGCGGCTTCAACCCCGCACTGGTTGAGCGCGCTCCGGCGCCTCGCGGCGGTGGATACGTTATCGACTTCTGGGGCCGCGGGTTTGATATCGCTGAGCGCATGGGGCTCGGCCCAGCCATCGACCGTGTCGGCTACCACGTCCGGGAGCTGCATATCGTCAACGATCGCGGAGTGCGCGTGGCTGGCTTCGGCACAAGCGCGTTCCAGGAACTCACTGGCGGCCGCTACGTCTCGCTGCGCCGCAGCGACCTGTCGCGACTTCTCCTGGAAAAGCTGCGATCACGAGCGGACGTGATCTATGGAGACGAAATCGCTGCACTCGATGACCGCGGCGACCATGTGAGGGTTGGATTCAGAAGAATCGGCGAACGCCGGTTCGACTTGGTTATTGGCGCAGACGGGCTCCATTCGGCGGTCCGCGGCTTCGCGTTCGGACCGCAGGAGGCATTTGAAACGCCGCTCGGCTATCTCGTCGCAGCATTGGAGGCGCGCGGCTACCGTCAGCGCGACGAGGACGTCTACGTCGCGCACGGCGCACCCGGTCGACAGCTCGCGCGTTTCGCACTGCGCGAGGCGTGGTTCAGAACCGGGTCACACGTGAGGCCGGGTTGACGCTGCCAAGGCGGATGATCGCACCTTCATACTTTCAGCGATGGTGCGGTATGGACCAAGGGATCGGTGCAGCAGCGAGGCTACCCGGGAGTGACCGCAAGGACCTGGCCATCCAGGCGCTGGCCGGCTCGGAAACTGTCACCAATCTGGCCGCCCGGCACGGGGTCAGCCGCAAGTTCGTCTACCAGCAGACGCACAAGGCTCGCGCGACGTTGGATGACGCCTTCTCGCCTGCCACGCCGGACAGCGCGGTGCTGTTCGAGCTGGCGGTGACCAAGGCCTGGCTGCGCCAGATCATCGTCGGGCTGGCGCTGATCGGCCGCAGTTCGTATCGCGGCATCGTCGAGTTCCTGCGCGACCTGCTGGGCGTTGCCATCAGCATCGGCTGCGTTCACGACGTGCTCCAGGCGGCCACGCGGCGGGCGAGCGCGATCAACCGCGACCAGGACCTGTCGGGCATACGCGTGGGCTTGCACGACGAGCTCTTCCAGGGCGCCACGCCCGTGCTGGCCGGCGTCGATGCGGCATCGACGTTCTGCTACATCCTGGCCGCGGAGGACCGCCGCGACGCCGACACCTGGGGCGTGCACCTGCTCGACGCTGCTGCGCAGGGACTGCGGCCCGACTATACCATCGCCGATGCGGGACAGGGCTTGCGGGCCGGGCAGAGGGCGGCCTGGGGTGAGAGACGCCCTGCCATGGCGACGTGTTCCACATCCAGCGCCAGTGCGCGGGGCTGGCCAACACGCTGTCGCGCCTGGCCCAGGGCGCCACGTCGCGGCGCAAGGCGCTGCAGGCCAAGACCGGCCGCGCCGGCCAGCACGATCGAGACCACGAGTTGGCTGCCCAACTGGCGCTCGCGCGACAGAGCGAGACCAAAGCGGGCGTGGTTCAGAACCTGCTCGAATCAGGTTACACGGGCGCGCGGAAAGCGCCGGCCTGTGAAGGCCAGATTTCAGCTGGAACAGCGTCCTATCGGGAGGCTGCGCGCCTCCCCGTGGTCAAGCCCGCTGGGGCTGAAGCGGTCCCAGGCCCAGCAGGGTCAGCCAGTGCGGATGGTTTTGGCCAGTCATCAACTCGCGCGGGCTCTTGCCCTGGCGCTCGGCATGGCGGCTGCGCAGGAAGCGGCGGTGGTTCAGAAAGAACCGCAGCAGGTCCAGGTATGAGCCGCCGAGATGGCGGCGCAGCGTGAAGTAGCTGCGCAGCCGCGAGTTGAGGGTCTCCACCAGCGAGCTGCTGCGCGGCGTGTCCGCCATGGCCCGGCGCACGGCGTCGAACAGGGCGTGGAACTTGGCCCCCGTCCGCGCCCGCAGCCGGTTCCACCCCTGCCAATACGCGGGTGAGGCGGTGGGCAGGCGGTGCAGCACGCACGCTTCGCGCACGAGGGGCTCGGAGAGGGCGTGAGCGCGCGCGATCTCGGCCAGCCTGGCGTCGAGCACGCCGGCGAAGGCGAGCAGGTCGTCGCGCTGGTTCTGCAGCGCGACCCGCACCGGGCGGATGCGTCGTGCGTCCTCCGGCTCGCGGGCGGCCAGCTCGGTGACGATGAAGTCGAACAGCTCGCGCCGAGTGGCCAGGTCCGGGCCAGCGAGAGCCAGAACGTCGTGGCGCAGCCAGTGCACGAGGGTGCGAACGTCACGCGCCAGCCAATGCGCTTTGGTCTCGCTCTGTCGCGCGAGCGCCAGTTGGGCAGCCAACTCGTGGTCTCGATCGTGCTGGCCGGCGCGGCCGGTCTTGGCCTGCAGCGCCTTGCGCCGCGACGTGGCGCCCTGGGCCAGGCGCGACAGCGTGTTGGCCAGCCCCGCGCACTGGCGCTGGATGTGGAACACGTCGCCATGGCAGGGCGTCTCTCACCCCAGGCCGCCCTCTGCCCGGCCCGCAAGCCCTGTCCCGCATCGGCGATGGTATAGTCGGGCCGCAGTCCCTGCGCAGCAGCGTCGAGCAGGTGCACGCCCCAGGTGTCGGCGTCGCGGCGGTCCTCCGCGGCCAGGATGTAGCAGAACGTCGATGCCGCATCGACGCCGGCCAGCACGGGCGTGGCGCCCTGGAAGAGCTCGTCGTGCAAGCCCACGCGAATGCCCGACAGGTCCTGGTCGCGGTTGATCGCGCTCGCCCGCCGCGTGGCCGCCTGGAGCACGTCGTGAACGCAGCCGATGCTGATGGCAACGCCCAGCAGGTCGCGCAGGAACTCGACGATGCCGCGATACGAACTGCGGCCGATCAGCGCCAGCCCGACGATGATCTGGCGCAGCCAGGCCTTGGTCACCGCCAGCTCGAACAGCACCGCGCTGTCCGGCGTGGCAGGCGAGAAGGCGTCATCCAACGTCGCGCGAGCCTTGTGCGTCTGCTGGTAGACGAACTTGCGGCTGACCCCGTGCCGGGCGGCCAGATTGGTGACAGTTTCCGAGCCGGCCAGCGCCTGGATGGCCAGGTCCTTGCGGTCACTCCCGGGTAGCCTCGCTGCTGCACCGATCCCTTGGTCCATACCGCACCATCGCTGAAAGTATGAAGGTGCGATCATCCGCCTTGGCAGCGTCAACCCGGCCTCACGTGTGACCCGGTTCTGAACCACGCCGCTTTCAGTGCTTACGAAGCGCTACTGCGGCCATGGCTCGCAGTCAAACAGCAGGCCGCCGTGCGCTTCGCCCGTGCCTTCGTGCCGCGAACGCGCTGGGGCCTTTTCCTTCGCAATCAGGTCATAAGGGCTTTCGTCGTGCCGGCAGTGGCGAGGTTCACCGTTGCGAAGGACATCGCCGACACAGTTACGCTGCCTAACTACGACCTTCCTGGTCACACTCCGTTCCGGTCCTGAAGGGCGATCCCTTGGCGGCCCTTGGTTGGACGTATGGTTCGGCGAGACATCCGCTCCCCGCCAGAAGCGGTCACCCAGACTGGGTGATCGGTCTGTTAACGCAGACTGCCCCTCCCGCGAGGAGAGGGCTAACGTGGTGGGTAACTCGTGAGCCACAACAAGGCCGATGGCATCACAACCACCCCGGCACCGGCAGGCCCTTCTCCCGCAGGAACGCCGGGTTAAACAGTTTCGACTGATACCGCGCCCCGCCGTCGCACAGGATCGTCACGATCGTGTGCCCCTTCCCCAGCTCGCGGGCGAGGCGGATCGCGGCGGCGACGTTGATGCCGCTCGATCCGCCCAGCACCAGGCCCTCGTGCTCGACCAGGTCGAAGACGACCGGCAGCGCCTCCTCGTCGGGGATGCGGTACGCGGCGTCGATCGGGGCGCCCTCCAGGTTCTTGGTGATGCGGCTGTTGCCGATGCCCTCGGTGATCGAGCTGCCCTCGGCCAGCAGCTCGCCCCGTGTGTAGTGGTTGTAGAGCGCCGAGCCCATCGGGTCGGCGAGCACGATCCGCGCCGCCGGCTTGCGCGCCTTCAGCGCCATGCCGACGCCGGCGATGGTCCCGCCGGTGCCGGCCGAGCAGGTGAAGGCGTCGACCTCGCCGCCGGTCTCGGCCCAGATCTCCTCGCCCGTGGTGCGCCGGTGGCCCTCGCGGTTGGCGACATTGTCGAACTGGTTGGCCCAGATCGCGCCGTTCGGCTCGGTCTCCGCCAGCTCCGCCGCCAGCCGCTCGGAGGCGCGGACATAGTTGCCGGGGTCGCGATACGGCTTGGCCGGCACCAGGCGCAGCTCGGCGCCGATCAGGCGCAGGAAGTCCTTTTTCTCCTGGCTCTGCGTCTCCGGCATGACGATGACGGTGCGATAGCCGCGCGCGTTGCCGACCAGCGCCAGGCCGATGCCGGTGTTGCCGGCGGTGCCCTCGACGATGGCCCCGCCAGGGCGCAGCCGCCCGGTGGCCTCGGCGTCCTCGATGATGGCCAGCGCCGCGCGGTCCTTGACCGAGCCGCCGGGGTTCAGGAACTCGGCCTTGCCCAAGATCTCGCAGCCCGTCGCGTCGGAGGCGCGCTTGAGGCGGATCAGCGGCGTCTTGCCGATGGCGCCCAGAAAGCCGTCGCGGATCGTCATGGCGAGGAGGAGCGCCGCAGCGCGTGCGCCGGGATCGGGGCCGCCACGCCCTCCGCCATCCGCCGCTCGGTCTCGGTGATGTAGTGGCGCGTCAACGGCACCGCCGCCTGGTCATGGGCGAGCTGGATCTGGAAGACGATCATGTTCTCACGCCGGAACGACAGCTCGGACCCGGCGAGGTAGAACTCGAACATGCGGCAGAACCGCTCATCGTACAGCGCGGCGATGGCATCGCGGTTGGCGGCGAAGCGCCGGCGCCAATGGCGCAGGGTCTCGGCGTAGTGCAGCCGCAGATCTCCATGTCGGTGGTGAGCAGGCCGGACTGCTCGATCGGCGGGAACACCTCCGACAGCGCCGGGCAGTAGCCGCCGGGGAAGATGTACTTGTTCATCCACGGATTGGTGCTGCCCGGCTTGTCGTTGCGGCCGATCGCGTGCAGCAGCGCCACGCCGTCCGGCTTGAGGCAGCGGGCGAGGGTGGCGAAGAACTGCCGGTAATGGACCACCCCGACATGCTCGAACATGCCGACCGAGACGATACGGTCGAAGCGTTCACTGACCGCGCGATAGTCCAGCAACTCGAAGCGGACCCGGTCGGCCAGTCCCTCGGCCTTCGCCCGGGCGCGCGATTCCGCCAGTTGCTCGGCAGACAGGGTCACGCCCACGACGCGCGCGCCGTAGTCGCGCGCGAGCGTGAGGCCGAGCCCGCCCCACCCCGAGCCGATGTCGGCACTGTCAGGTCCGGGCGGTTCAGGCACAGCTTGGCCGCGATGTGGTGCTTCTTGGCCGCCTGCGCCTCCTCCAAGGTCTCGTCGCCGCGCGGGAAATAGGCGCAGGAGTATTGCCGGTCGCGGTCCAGGAACAGGCTGTAGAGCCGACCATTGAGGTCGTAGTGGTGCGCGACGTTGCGCCGGGCGCGCGGCGCCGGGTTGTACTGGTCGATGCGCCGGCGGGTCGCGGCGAGGCCGGCGCGCAGCTTGGCGATGGGATGCCTGTCGGCATTGACCATCAGATTGAGCACGAGCAGGTCCAGCAACTGATAGAGGTCGCAACCATCCGGGGCGAGGCCGCCGTCCATGTAGCACTCGCCGACCGCGAGCGCGGGTTGAGAAGCAGGCGCCGGATCGTGGCGGCGTCGCGCAGCCACAGCCCCGCCTGGGCACCGATCCGGGCGGGCCGCCATAGACAGTGGCGCTGGAATCAGGCCAGCGGACCGTCAGCCGTCCCCGGGTGATGAACCGTTTCAGGATGGCATCCAGGGTAGCGCGCATCTCCGGCTCCTCGCTCCGGGTTCATCACCGTGCAACATTGGCCGAACCGGCCGGTGCCGTCAAAGCGGGGCGGGACGGCGCGGGTTGCGCCGCCCCGCTTCACTCAGCCGAGGAACCGGGCGAAGAAGTCGAGGCTCCGCCGCTGCGCCAGATCGTAGTCCTTCTGGCTGAAGCTGGCGCGCTCGTCGCAGCCGAAGCCGTGCCCGGCGCCGCCATAGACGTAGATCTCGGCCTTCGGCTGGGCGCTGCGGATCGCGTCCACGTCGGTCATCGGGATCGACTCGTCGGTCTCGCCGAAGTGCATCTGCACCGGGCAGTTCGGCCGCTCGTCCTTGGTGCCGGCGATGCCGCCGCCGTACCAGCAGGAGGCGGCGGCGAAGCTGCGGCTGCGCGTGGCGCCCCACCACGCGACGGTGCCGCCGAAGCAATAGCCGACGATGCCAAGCTTTTTGCCCTTGAGCTGCGCGGCGGCGGCCTCGACATCGGCCATCACCTGCGCGTCGGTCAGCTTCATGCGGTAGTCGCGCCCCTTGTTGATGTCCTCCTGGGTGTAGCCGAGCTCCACGCCCGGCTCGACGCGGTCGAACAGCGCCGGCGCGCACACCGCGTAGCCCTCGGCGGCAAAGCGGTCGGCCATGGTGCGGACGTGGTGGTTGAGGCCGAGATCTCCTGGATCACCACGAGGCCCTTGGTCGCGCTGTCCGGCCCGGCGATGTAGGCCGCGAGGCCATGGCCGTCGGACGCCTTGAGGTGGATGGTGCTGCCCATGATGCTTCTCCCTTTCCGAGGGGCCGCAGGATGAAGCGCGTGGCGGGGGCGTCAACCCCGCCCCTGCGCTCTGGCCTTGCGCGCGATCGGCTTGCTAGAATGCCAGTGGATAACTCGCCAACCCAGCGTCTTGGGGTGATATTGCAATGAAGTTCAAGGCGGACCGCGCCTCGCTGTTGAAGGCGCTGGCCCATGTGCAGAGTGTCGTTGAGAAGCGGAACACCATTCCCATCCTGGCGAACGTGATGATCGCGGTGCGCGACGGCACGCTCACCTTGACCGCGACCGACATGGAGATCGCGATGGTGGAGGACGTGGCGGCGTCCACGGCGCGGCCGGGCGCCTGCACCGCGCCGGCCGCGACGCTCTATGACATCGTGCGCAAGCTGCCCGACGGCGCCGAGGTGGAGCTGGAGCATCGGGCGGGGAGGCGCAGCTCGCGCTGCGCGCCGGGCGCTACAACACCAAGCTCGTGGTGCTGCCGACCGAGGATTTTCCGCAGATGACGGCGGGGACGCTGTCGCATCACTTCATGCTGTCCGCCCAGCAGCTTCGGGGCCTGATCGACCGCACGCGCTTCGCGATCAGCACCGAGGAGACGCGCTATTACCTGAACGGCATCTTCCTCCACGCCGCCGAGGTCGAGGGGACGGGCGTGCTGCGCGCGGTGGCGACGGACGGCCACAGGCTGGCCCGCGTTGAGCAGCCGCTGCCGGAGGGCGCGGCCTCCATGCCGGGCGTGATCGTGCCGCGCAAGACGGTGGGCGAGCTGCGCAAGCTGCTCGAGGAGGTGAGCGGGGACGTGGCGATTGGCTTGTCCGACACGCGAATCCAGTTCCGTTTCGAGAACATCCTGCTCACCAGCAAGCTGATCGACGGACCTTCCCCGAGTACGAGCGGTGATCCCGCGCGGCAATGACAAGGTGCTGCGGGTGAGCAAGACGGATTTCGCCCAGGCCGTGGCGCGGGTGGCGGCGATCTCGGCCGAGAAGCAGCGGCCGGTGAAGCTGGAGGTGGCGCCCGACCTGCTGGTGCTGTCCGCCTCCAGCCCCAAGTCCGGCGTCGCGCGGGAGGAGCTCGACTCCGACCAGGTCCAGTACGAGGCGGCGCCTCTCGAGATCGGCTTCCAGGCGCGCTACCTCAACGACATCACCGACCAGATCAGCGAGCGGGTGGAGTTCCGCTTCGCCGATGGCGCGGCACCCACGGTGGTCGTCGATGGCGCGGATGAGAGCGCGCTCTACGTGCTGATGCCGATGCGGGTTTGAGTCGAGTCCGCAAGACCCTCTCCCAAACCCCCCCGCAAGGGGAGGGGGCTTTCCTTCTCCCCCTACCCCTGCGGGAGCGGGCCGGGGGAGGGGGCCGGACCGGCGGAACCACCCCGTGCTCCGCCTCCTGCGCGTAACCCTGTCCGAGTTCCGCAATTACGCCGCGCTTACCTGGCGGCCGGCGTCGCGCATCCTCGCGCTGTTCGGGCCGAATGGCAGCGGCAAGACCAACCTGCTGGAGGCGGTGTCGCTGCTGACGCCGGGGCGCGGCCTGCGCGGGGCGCGCATGGCCGAGCTGGCGCGGCGCGCGCCGGGCGTCGACGGGCGCTGGGCGGTCGCGGGCCGGCTGCTGACCCTGGACGGGCCGCATGATGTCGGCACCGGCACGCCGCCCGAGGGGCCGGCGGACCGGCGCGTCTTCCGCCTCGACGGCGAGCGCCCGCGCAGCCAGGCCGAGATCGCGTCCCGCGTCGCCGCGGTCTGGCTGACGCCGCCGATGGACCGGCTGTTCCAGGAAAGCGCGTCGGGCCGTCGGCGCTTCCTTGACCGGCTGGTGCTGGCGCTGAGCCCGCCCACGCCCGCGAGCTGGGCCCCCACGACACGGCGCTGGCCGAGCGCGCCCGGCTGCTTCGCGCGGCGCGGCGGCCCGGCCTGGCTCGCCGGTCGGGGACCAGGTCGCGCGGCACGCCATCGGCGTCACCCGCGCGCGCATGGCGCTGGCGGGCCGCTTGGACACGGCGCTCGCCGCTGGGTGGTGCCCGCTTCCCGCTCGGCGCCTGGGCCTGAACTGCCCGATCGCCGACCGCCTCGCCGCCGCGCCAGCGGTCGCGGTCGAGGACTGGCTGCGCGGTTTCTTGGAAGCGACGCGGCGCGTGACGTGCAAGTCAGGGGCGGCCTCATGGGAGCGCATCGCTCGACATGGCGCTGCGCGACGCCGCCAGCGCCTGCCCGCGGCGCTGGCGAGCACCGGCGAGCAGAAGGCCACGCTGCTGGCCATCGTGCTCGCCATGCCGGCTGATCGCCGAGGCGCGCGGCTTCGCGCCGCTCCTGCTCGACGAGCCGACGACCCATCTCGACCCGGCCCGCCACGGCGCGCTGTTCGCCGCCATCGCCGCGCTGCCCGCGAGGTGCTGAAGACCGGAACCGACGCCGAGGTCTTCCTCCGCTCGCTCAAAAAGCGGAAGGGCTGCGCACGGGAGGCGAGGCGCTGGCGCGCGATCCGCGCTCTCCGCCGCCGAGCCGCTGGTCGGAGAGAATACTGCCACCTTCGCGAATCCCCTGGGCCAGAGCCCCGCTAAGAGCTATATACTAGAGTCTAACCACGATCGACGAACGGGATCACTGCGGCATGTCCAGACCGCCGGGGAGCGGCCTGGTTCAGATGCTTACGACGAGTCTTCCATTCAGCCCTCAAGGGGCTCAAGGCGGTGCGCAAGCGTCCCAGCATGTACATCGGCGACACCGATGACGGCTCGGGACTGCACCACATGACCTTCGAGATCGTCAACAACGCGATGGACGAGGCGAGGCCGGATTTGCCACGCGGATCGATCCCGTGCTGAACGGCGACGGCAGCGTGACGGTGCGCGACGACGGGCGGGACATCCCGACCGACATGCACGAGAAGAAGGGCGTCTCGGCGGCCGAGGTCGTGCTGACCCGGCTGCACGCGAGCGGCAAGTTCAAGCAGAACGACTACAAGGTCTCGGGCGGGCTGCGCGGCGTGGGCGCGGCGGTGGTCGACGCGCTCTCCGGTGGATGGAGGTGGGATGGGCGCACGGCCAGGAGCAGCTCATCCGGTTCCGCCATGAGACGCCGAGGCGCCGCTGGCCGTGGTGGGCGTTCTGGATCGCCGCCCAACCGGGACCGAGGTGACGTCAAGCCGAGTTCGAGACCTTCGCCCGGTCGAGTTCGACTGCGCGACCCTGGAGCAGCGCCTGCGCGAGCTGGCTTGCCTGAACTCTGGCTTGACCATCGTGCTGCGCGACGAGCGCCACGCGGAGATGCGCGAGTCGGCGGATGCGCTATGACGGCGGCCTGGTCGCCTTCGTCGAGTGGCTGGACCGCGACAAGAAGCCAGAGTTCTCGCCCCCGCTCAGCCTGCGCGCCGATGATGAGGCGCAGGGCATCCGCGTCGAGTTCGCGCTGTCCTGGAACGACAGCTACCACGAGACGACGCTCTGCTTCACCAACAACATCCCCCAGCGCGACGGCGGCACCCATCTCGCCGGCTTCCGCGCCGCGCTGACCCGCGTGGTCGCCGCTACGCCGAGGGCATGGGCAAGAAGGAGAAGCTGGAGCTGGCGCCGAGGACATCCGCGAGGGGATGACAGCGGTGCTGTCGGTGAAGGTGCCCGACCCGAAGTTCTCCTCGCAGACCAAGGACAAGCTGGTCAGCTCCGAGGTGCAGCCGGTGGTGCAGGCGGCGGCCTCCGACGCCATCGCGCACTGGCTCGAGACCCACCCCAAGGAAGCCAAGGTCATCGTCCAGAAGGTGATGGACGCCGCGGCGGCGCGGGAGGCGGCGCGCAAGGCGCGCGAGCTGACGCGCAAGAGGCGGGCGACATCTCGACGCTGCCCGGCAAGCTCGCCGACTGCTCGGAGCGCGATCCGGCGAAGTGCGAGCTGTTCATCGTCGAGGGCGATTCGGCGGGCGGGTCCGCCAAGCAGGGCCGCGATCGCAAGTTCCAGGCGATCCTGCCGCTCAAGGGCAAGATCCTGAACGTCGAGCGCGTGCGCCGCGACCGGATGCTGGGGAGCGCCGAGATCGGCACGCTGATCACCGCGCTCGGCACCGGCATCGGGCAGGACGGGGACGAGCGCGACCGGTTCGACGTGGGCAGGCTGCGCTACCACCGCATCGTCATCATGACCGACGCCGACGTGGACGGGAGCCATATCCGCACGCTGCTGCTGACGTTCTTCTATCGCCAGATGCCGGAGCTGATCGAGCGCGGCCATCTCTACATCGCCCAGCCCCCGCTCTATCGCGCCAAGCGCGGCAACGACGAGCGCTACTTGAAGGACGACCGGGCGCTGGAAGACTTCCTGCTCGACAAGGCGCTGGACGCGGCGCGGCTGAGCTACGCCAACGGCCAGGTGCTCGAGGGCGAGACGTTGCGCGCGGCGGTGCTATGGCTCCGCGAGGCGCATGCGCGCGTGCGCGGCCTTGGCGCGGCGGCGCCGGCCGAGCTGGTCGAGCAGGCCGCCATCGCCGGCGCGCTGACGCCCGACCCCGTCCGCGCCACCGCCGCCGCCCAGACCCTGGCCGCCCGGCTCGACGCGATCTCGGACCCTGCCGAGCGCGGCTGGATCGTCGCCGGGGACGGCGCGGGCCTGACCATAGCGCGGGTGGTGCGGGGCGTGACCGAGAAGCACACGCTGGACCTCGCGGCGCTGCGCAGCGCCGAGTCCCGCTGGCTCGCCGAGCGCGCCGAGGAGCTGGCGCGGCGCTTCGGCAGCCCCGCGCGCCTGCTGCTCGACCGGCAGGAGGCGACGGCGGCCGGCCCGGCGAGCGCGTACGACCGGATTCTGGCGCATGGCCGAAGGGGGCTGACGATCCAGCGCTTCAAGGGTCTGGGCGAGATGAACCCCGACCAGCTCTGGCAGACCACGCTCGACCCCGCGACCCGGACGTTGTTGCAGGTGAAAGTGGGCGACATCGAGGACGCGGCGCAGGTGTTCAGCACGCTGATGGGGGACGTTGTGGAGCCGCGGCGGGAGTTTATCGTGGGGAATGCGTTGAAGGTGGCGAATTTGGATGTGTGAGGGTTGTTTTTGTAGGTCCGTAACTCTGAAGTTGCGAAGAGCGTATCAGATCTTGCGGAAATTTCTCACGTGACTCGTTTGTTCGGGTGCTGAGTGCGGCCTCAGCTATCCCCTCATTCTTGACTGCCTTGGCGGGGAAGTGGCGGGCTTCGTCTCAGAGAAACTGTCGGCCGGGGGTGACAACACTCGCCGCCGAACAGCAAGCCGGCTACACGCTGCCCGGTTGCAGGGTGGTCAGCCTCAACATACTGATCGTGCCTCATAAAAATGAGGGGATTGGTGAGGAGTGCGGCTGCATCACCTCTTGCAACGCGACAATCGAAGTTCGAATGTGTCATCTTGGTTTTCGACTCCTCAATTTTGGGGCATGTGAATCAGGATGGCACGCCCGATCAAAGTCGGTCTCGGAGGAGCGCCGAGGTTCTGCGTTCGCTGCCCGCCGTTTGCCGGAGAAGGTGCTCTCGGTGGGTCCTCAGGGTGGCCGAGGCGAATGGCTATCCAACCTGGCGATGGTTGGCTGAACCCGCTGGCTGGGGAAAGTACCCATAGGTTTCGCTCCGACGAAAAAGCATCTCCGGAAATTAGCGGACCTGGTACGATGCCCGCGGACCTGCGTGGATCTGTTGGGCGGAGTAAGCACGGGCGACAAGAAGTGGGTGCTTCCCGGGCCTCAAACGGTTCGAGCAGGCCTCCTGGTCCTTGTGTCTGATGCGGATGTTCGCTCGGAAGCTGAACTTGGATGCCCCTCCGCCCGATCCAGCCTTGCTCAGCATCACCGCCGCGATGACATTTGAGCAGCTGGCGACGTCGTCAAGCACATCGGCTTGCTCGCCAAATGGAAGGGTAGGTTCCACCACATGAATTCACCCGTGTTCTGCCACTGGAAGAAGCGGCTGAGATCTCTCGAGTTGGCTGCGAACGTATTGGTCGATTGGCCGGGAGCCTTCCATCTCCTAGTGAACACCCTTGCCGCCGGGCAAGTCCACGAATACCGGTCCTCCATGGTGCTCTAGAACGGCTTTTACTTAGCCTTGTCAGGAGTCTGAGAGGCGAGGTGTTCGACTTTGCACGACGAGAGCTCGACAGCTACGCGCGTGAGCGCTTCCCCGCTTATCGGCCAATCGACCCGCTCTTGTACTTTGCAGCAGGGAAGGGCAAAGTCGCTCTGAACGCGGCGTCTCGGAGCAGAATGATGCGGGCAATCATGAAGGGGCTGACGGACGTTGAGTTCGAACACTTTACGGGACGGAGGGTCAGTTTCTGGCGGCGTTGGTGGCGGCGCGCCAACGTGAAGGAATGCCTTGCCCGCGCTTCGCCAATCTGAAGAGCTATGTCTACGGCCGCCGTGTCGGCTGCACGCGCTGCGGCCGACGTTGGTCGGTCACCGCGGGCACCGTGATGGCGGACACCAAGCTGTCTTTGACCACTTGGTTCCGCGCCATGCACCTGATGAGCAGCACCAAACAGGCGATCTCGGCGGTCGAGCTCGGCCGCAGGTTGGGCCTGGGCTATGCGACGGCCTGGTATCTGCACAAGCGGCTCCGCCACGCCATGACCGAGCGGACGGAGCGCTATTCGCTCGGGGGCGCGAGCGACGACGATGCCGCGCCGCCGGTAGTGGAGGCGGATGACGTGCATCTGGGAGGTGAAAGGAACGAAGGCGGCGGAACCGAAGGCAAGACCTGCGTCATCGTCGCCTGCGAGCGGCATGAGGGCGGGCGCATGGGCCATGTCGCGATGCGCGTGGTCAGCGCCTTCTCCAGCGAGGCGGTGGCCGCGTTCCGCGATGCCCACATCGCCGCCGGCGCGACTGTGCACACGGACGGCTTGCGGGCGTTCAACGCCTTCGGTGGGGACTGCCTGGAGATTGGGGGTGCGGGCGCCGAAGCGGTAGTTTCGCGTCTGATCTCTGATCGGAGGTGAGCGCGTGGCTTGGATTGTGAGGTTGGTGAAAGCCGGGGCTGACGGTGAGAAACAGTCCATCGACGTCGTGACGATCAACCGGCCCGACGATCTCATTGAGATCGCCAATTTGGGGCTGACCCTGGCCGAAGGGAAGCGGCTGCTGGCGGCTCTCCAACAGCAGATCGTTGCCGCGCAGGCCAGGGGCCACGCCGTTCGGCGGCCGGATTGCCGAAGCTGTGGCGAGGTTTGTCGTGTGAAGGATTATCGGGATCATGCGGTCGCGACGCTGTTCGGCCAGGTCAGGGTGCGGCTGCCCCGGTTTCGCTGTGCCGGGTGCGGCGGCAGCGAAGCTGGCCATGGTTGGCCATCACATTGCCGCTCGACACCGGAGTTGGATCAGCTTCAGGCGCATCTCTCTGCCCTGATGACGTACCGGGTGGCTGCTGACGTCATGGCGCAGATGTTTCCGGTCGACGCCGGCAACGACCCGGAGACGTTGCGCTGTCACACCCTGAAACTCGGTGCGGAGCTTCGGGACCAGGCCGCGGTGCAGCCTGATACGGCGGCACCGGCGATCACGGTGACCTTGGATTCGACCTTCATCCGCAGCTGTGAGGACGGCGAGCGGCATCTGGAGGTGCGGGTCGGCAATGTCGAAACGGAGACTGGCGGGCGACAGGTTTTCGGCGCCGTTGCCAAAGCCGATACCGACATCAAGGTGCTGATCCGCCGCAGCCTCGATGCCGTCGGGCGAAGCGAGGACACGGTGCTGACCGCCTTCACCGACGGATGCTCCGGCCTGCGGCGCATTCTCGCCGAGGCCGGCGTCACCGAGGCGCCGATGCTCGACTGGTTCCACATCGGCATGCGGCTGCAGCACCTCGAGCAAATCGCCGGCGGCCTGTCGGCGGATGATCCGGCACGGGCGGCGGCGAAGGCGGTGATCGTCGAGGAGGTTGACCGTCTGCACTGGCGGCTGTGGAACGGCAAAGCCAAGGACGCACAAATCAGCATCGATCGTATCCGCGCGGTGATGCATCATTTCCAGGGCGAACAAGGTCAGCGAAAGTCCATCGCGCCGTCGCGAAAGCTGTGGACCGCCTTGCACGCGCTGGATGGCTATCTCACCGGCCAGAGCGATTGGCTGGTCAATTATGCCGAGCGGCACCGTGCCGGATTGCGGGTCGGCACCGCGATCACCGAAGGCACGGCCAATTTCCTGGTGAACCGCCGGATGAACAAGTCGCAGCAGATGCGCTGGTCGCGACGAGGGGCCGATCTCCTGCTGCAGGTTCGCTGCGCCGTCTACAACGGCACGCTCGGCTCCGGCTTCGGACAGAGATTCCACCCCGCCAACGATCCACTCCCGCAAGCAGCGGTTGCGGCCTGACACCCCCAATCTCCAGGCAGTCCCAACCTTGACGCAGGCAATCTACGCAACCGTTGGTGTCGCAGCTCTGATACGCATCGACGCGGCATTCGAGCCGGGTCTCGCCGGTGTTCTGCTGCCGATCGCCGGCGGGGCCTGGATCTTGGCCTTCTAGACCTTGGCCATTGGCTATGGTCCCCTGCCTGCTCGGCCGCGGAAGAACCGGCGCTAGATTGTCACTGCCCGTTCTTCGGTCCTTGAGAGGGTAGGCCACCGAATCGCTGCATGGAGTGGGAGAAACGGGATGCGTGTGATCGGGAGGCGACCGCTCCTGGGCGTGGCCATTGCGGCCGGTCTCGGCAGCCGGACAGGCGCCGAGACGGTGGATCTGCCCTTCGGCAACGGCGAGCGGCCCGTGGTTCAGTACCCGCAGAAGCGCTCGCTGATCCGGCTCACGGCCCGCCCGCCGCAGTTGGAGACGCCGATGGGCGTCTTCGCCGAGGGTGCGATCACGCCGAACGACGCCTTCTTCGTCCGCTACCATCTCGCGGATATCCCGTTCGACAGGCTGGACCCGGACACGTTCCACCTGGAGGTCAAGGGCCAGGTCGAGCGGCCGCTCTCCCTCTCCCTCGCCGAGGTCAAGGCGCTGCCGGACGCTGTCGAGCTGGTCGCGGTCAATCAGTGCTCGGGCAACGGGCGCGGCTTCTTCGCCCCGCGCGTCGGCGGCGGCCAGGCCGGCAACGGGCTGATGGGCAACGCGCGCTGGCGCGGCGTGCCGCTCAAGCGCGTGCTCGACCGGGCCGGGGTGAGGACGGGCGCCGTCGCGGTGCGATTTGACGGGATGGATGGGCCGGTGATGGACACCACGCCCGATTTCGCGAAGTCGCTTCCCCTCGACCACGCCCGTGACGGCGAGGTGATGCTCGCCTACGCCATGAACGGCGAGGATCTTCCGGTCCTCAACGGCTATCCGCTGCGCCTTGTCGTGCCGGGCTACTACGGCACCTACTGGGTCAAGCACCTCAACGAGATCACGGTGCTGGACAAGCCGTTCAACAATTTCTGGATGGCGACGGCCTATCGCATCCCGGACAACGACTGCGCCTGCGTCCCGCCCGGCACGACCCCAGCCAAGACGCGCCCCATCGGCCGCTTCAACGTGCGCTCCTTCCTCACCAGCGCCGGCGACGGCGCGCGCGTGCCGGCCGACAAGGCCCTCGGGCTGCGCGGCATCGCCTTCGACGGGGGCTCGGGCATACGCCGGGTCGAGATCTCGACGGATGGCGGCGCGAGCTGGGCGGACGCGACCCTGGGAGACGATTTGGGCCGCTACGCGTTCCGATCCTGGTCCCTTCCCGTGCGCCTCGCGCGTGGCAGCCATCGCGTGCAAGTGCGCGCGACGGCCAACTCGGGCGAGATGCAGCCGGTGGAGCCGCGCTGGAATCCGGCCGGCTACATGCGCAACATGGTCGAGACGACTACCGTGGAGGCGGGCTGATGCGCGGTACCCTCATGCTGGCCGCCGCACTCGGCCTGGCCGCGTTCGCGGCGGGAGCGGCGCCGGTCGCCTATGACTTGCCGCCGGAGACGGTCACGCTCGCACCCGGCCCGAACCTGGGCACGGTGCGAGCGAACTGCCTCGTCTGCCACTCCGCCGACTATATAACCACCCAGCCCCGCTCCTTCGCCGACCCCCGCGCCTTCTGGTCCGCGGAGGTCGCGAAGATGCGGAAGGCCTATGGCGCCCCGGTGGACGAGGCGGACGCCGGGCCGATCGTGGACTATCTGGTGGCGACGTACGGGAGGTGAGTCAGGGAACATCTCACCGCACCGGTACACATTCATGATCTCGGACCCATGAAGCACATCGCGGTTCTCACGAGTGGTGGTGATGCCCCCGGCATGAATGCGGCCATACGCGCCGTCACGCGCAGCGCACTCGATCAGGGCATGACAGTCTACGGAGTGCGCCAGGGTTGGCAGGGCTTGGTCGACGGTCAGTTCCGACAGCTCAGTGCGCGCGACGTGGGTGGCATCATTCAGCTCGGCGGCACGTTCCTTGGCAGCGCTCGGTGCGCGGAGTTCCGCGAGGCGAGCGGCCGGTCCAAGGCGCTGCGCAACCTCGCCCAACGGGGCATCGACGGCGTGGCGGTGATCGGCGGCAACGGATCTCAGGCGGGCTCGCACATGCTGAGCCAGCTTGGGGTTGACGTGGTCGGCATCGCGTCCACCATCGACAACGACCTGTGCGGGACTGACATCACCATCGGCTGCGACACCGCCATCAACGTCACGCTCGAGGCGATCGACCACTTGCGCACGACCGGCTCCTCGCACAATCGCGCTTTCCTGGTTGAGACCATGGGACGGCACTGCGGCTATCTGGCGATGATGGCGGGCCTCGCGGGCGGCGCGGAAGTCATTTCAACGCCCGAGTTCGAGGTGTCGGCAGGCGAGATCGCGCAGCGGCTGCGCGCCGCATTCGAGCGGGGCAAGACACATGCAATCGTGGTGATCGCCGAGGGCGTCAAAGAGAGCGCTGCCAAGATCCTCGCTTATTTCGACGCTGAAAAGCAGATGGCAGGTTTCGAGCTGCGGGCCACCACGCTTGGGCACGTCGTGCGTGGCGCTCCGCCCAGCGCCTTCGACCGCCTGCTGGCTACCCGGTTGGGCGTCAATGCCGTCAAGTCCTTGATCGATGGTGAGACGGGCGTATTGATCGGCTATCAAAAAGGCGAGGTCACGCGAACGCCGCTCGCGGACATTGTCGGGCGCACCAAGCCGATGGATACGGAACTGCTCGAGCTTGCGCGCATCCTCGCAAAATGATTGCGCGAAGCGTCCTGGTGATCGCGCCAGGCTTCATCGCGCGACAGCCCCTCCGAGGGGTTTAGCCGGAACGCGCGCCAGCACGCCCAGGTCGGCGCGGATCGCGCGCGGGGGTGGCCGTCCTGCCCATCTGCTGTGACCCGGTACGGGGATCACGGCAGCCCCGGAGGTGTCGCCAAACCGAATTTCAACAGCGTTCGCGACGGCCCCGCGCCATGCAGCCGAAGGGCCTGGTTGTGCGTTAACACGTCCGTAACCGCCGGAACGCGCGGGGGAGGGCGCCGGGAATGTCATATCAGTTTACGCAACGGGCCGGGCGCGACGGTATCGGCGCCGCCCAATACGCGGCGTCGGTCGCGCTGCCGCGGGTCAGGTGGCTCATGATCGGCCTCTGCTTCCTGGCCACCGCGATCAACTACATCGACCGCGCCAACCTTGCGGTCGCCGCGCCCTCGATCCAGCAGGAGCTGGGACTGAGCCCGGCGCTCATGGGCGTGATACTGAGCGGCTTCTTCTACACCTACGCCATCATGCAGCTTCCGTCCGGGTGGGTCGCGGACCGGATCGGCGCGCGCATCACCTATGCCGTCGCGGTGGTCTGGTGGTCGCTGTTCACCGCGGCGACCGCCGCCGCGAGCAGTTTTGCTAACATGCTCGGGCTTCGCCTCGCGCTGGGTATCGGCGAGGCCGGCGCCTATCCCTGCAACGCCAAGGTGGCCTCGCTCTGGTTCCCGCGCCGCGAGCGCGCGGTGGCGAGCAGCATCTTCGATAGCGGCTCGCGGGTTGGCTCGACGCTGTCCCTGCCCATCGTCGCCTGGCTGATCGGCAGCTATGGCTGGCGCACGTCCTTCGTCGTGACCGGCGCGCTCGGACTGGTGTGGCTCGTGCTCTGGCTGTGGTTGTACCGCGATCCTGACCGCCACCCATTGGTCACGCCCGAGCAGGTGGCGGCGCTGCGCGCCGAGGCGGGAGGCAGGGAGGCGGAGGCGGCCGGCACCCACGTGCCCTGGGCGTCGCTGTTCCGCTACCGCACGATCTGGGGCATGATGATCGGGTTCTTCTGCCTGAACTTTGTCATCTACTTCTTCATCACCTGGTTCCCGACCTATCTCGAGCAGGCGCGGCACTTCTCGCTCAAGCAGATGGGCACGATGGGAATGTTGCCCGCGCTGATCTCGATTCCCGGCGGTTGGCTCGGCGGCATCGCGTCCGACTGGCTGTACCGGCGGGGCTGGAGCCTGACGGCGGCCCGCAAGACGTGCCTGGTGGGCGGGATGCTGGTCTCGTCAGTGATCGCCTTCGCCGTGCTCGTGCCAACCGCGGGCGAGGCGTTGGCGCTGCTGGCGGTCTCATATGCGAGCCTCGCCTTCACCGCGGCCAGCATCTGGTCGCTCCCGGCGGACATCGCGCCGACGCGCGCGCACGTGGCCTCGATCGGCGGCATCCAGAACTTCGCCTCGAACATCGCCGGCATCCTCACCTCCACAATGACCGGTGTCATGCTCGCGGCGAGCGGCGGGTCGTTCCTGCTCCCGCTCGTGATCGCGGGCGGCATGTGCGTCCTGGGCGCGCTCGCCTACCTATTCCTGGTCGGTCGGATCGAACCGCTGCCGGTGCGGCCCGGCGGCGCGGCGGCCTAGGCGCGCAAGCGCCCACTCCAAGTGACGGCGTGCCAGAGGAGGACACCTTGCCAAGAAAGATCACACAGATAACCGCGCATGACGTCCGCTTCCCGACGTCGCGCCATCTCGATGGCTCGGATGCGATGAACCAGGCGCCCGACTACTCGGCGAGCTACGCGCTCGTCGAGACCGACGCCGGTGACGGGCTGGTTGGCCACGGCATGACGTTCACCATCGGTCGCGGCAACGAGATCTGCACCAAGGCCATCGAATCGCTCGCGCCCCTGGTCGTCGGCCGGACGCTCGAGGAGATCACCGCCGAGATGGGCAAGTTCTGGCGCAGCGTCGCCGGCGAGAGCCAGCTTCGCTGGATCGGGCCGGAGAAGGGCGCCGTTCATCTTGCCACGGCGGCGATCATGAATGGCTTGTGGGATCTCTGGGCCAAGGTCGAGCGCAAGCCGGTCTGGAAGCTGCTCGTCGACATGACGCCCGAGGAGCTTGTGCGCTGCATCGAGTTCCGTCACATCACCGACGCGCTGACGCCGGAGGAGGCGCTCGAGATCCTCCGTCGCAACGCGCCGACCAAGGGCGAGCGCGAGCGCGAGATGCGGGAGAAGGGCTTCCCCGCCTACACCACCTCGGCCGGATGGCTGGGCTACTCCGACGCGAAGCTGCGCGCTCTCTGCCGCGACGCGCTCGCGAAGGGCTGGACGCACTTCAAGCAGAAGGTCGGCGCCGATATCGAGGACGACCTGCGTCGCGCCCGCATCATTCGTGAAGAGATCGGCTACGACCGGTTCTGGATGGTGGATGCCAACCAAGTGTGGGAGGTTGACGAGGCGATCGCGAACATGAAGCGCCTGGCCGAGTACAAGCCGTGGTGGATCGAGGAGCCGCTGAGCCCGGACGACATCCTCGGCCACGCGAAGGTCGCGGAAGCAATGCGGCCGCTGGGAATCGGTGTCGCGACGGGGGAGCACTGCCAGAACCGCGTGATGTTCAAGCAGTTCCTCCAGGCCCGTGCGATGGATTTCTGCCAGATCGATGCCTGTCGCCTGGGCGGGATCAGCGAGATCCTGCCGGTGCTGCTGATGGCCGCGAAGTTTGGCGTCCCGGTGTGCCCGCACGCGGGCGGCGTGGGTCTCTGCGAGCTCGTGCAGCACCTGTCGATCTTCGACTACATCGCTGTCTCGGCGTCGCTGGACTGTCACGTTCTGGAGTACGTCGACCACCTCCACGAGCACTTCGTGGACCCGGTGGTGATCCGCGACGGCCGCTACATGCCGCCGGTGAGCCCGGGCTACAGCGCGGCGCTGAAGCCCACCTCGCTGAGAGATCACACTTTTCCCAACGGCGCCATGTGGCGAGGGGCGTGACAAGTCGCGCCTGCCGGGCTTCCGATGGAACGTCTATTTTTGAGTGTTCCATGCTCCTTGCAGCGGCTTGTTTCAAGGTTGCCCGGTCTAGGGCGTTGGCAACGGGGCATTCGCCCAGGGCGGCATGGTGCCCGGCGCCGGCTGCTCCGACGGCAGCCGGTCCACGATCATGCTCACGATGAGCCACTTGCCGTCGCGCAGCGTGCGTGTGATCGAGTAGCGCAGGAAGGTCGGCACGGCGTTCAGGGCCGACGTGCCCATGAACATCTCGGCGTACCCGGTCTCGACGGCGGAATCGCCGAACACCTGCGCCTCGCGGTCGCGGAAGATCATGCGGCGGTCGGGATAGCGGGCGAAGTAGCGCGACCAGAGATCCCGGATCTGCGCCTTGCCGCGCAGCCAGAACGGTTGGAGCGTTCCGGCATAGGTTGCGTTCTCGGCGAACTGGTCGACCAGCGCCTCGAGGTTGTTCGCGGCCTCGGCGGAGGGGTTCGCGCTCGCCCCTCGAACCTCGGCGCGCGGGGGAGCGCCGGCCCCGTAGTCACGGGCGAATTGGTTGGTCGCGTCCAATACCGCCTGAGTCGCCGCCTCGCGCCCGTTGCCCTGGGCCTGCGCCGCGGCCGCCAGCGAGACCGAGGCAAGCCCCGCCAGCGCCCATGCCCGCACCTTCATCCCTTTTCCCCTTTGATCGTTACCCGATGAATTCACCATAATGCGCCAGGCAAGGCTCAGCATATGAGGCCTGGCCCTCGCTGAATAGTTACGTACGAGAAGCTGATGCGGCCTCGCGCCATCATCTGCCCGAGCTGCTCCGCGACGTCCGATGAGGCGGCCCGCTTCTGCGCCCAGTGCGGCACGTTCATCGGACGGCGCTGCCCGGCGTGCGAAACGGTGCTGGCCGCCGGCGCGGAGTTCTGCACGGCCTGCGGCGCCATACTGGAGACGCCGGGTGCCAAGGCCATGACCGGGACCGTGCCAGGCCGCGTCGAGGGCGAGCGCAAGCACATCACGGTCCTGTTCGCCGACATGGTCGGCTCGACCGAGCTGCTGTCCGACATCGGCGCGGAGCGCGGCCGGTGGCTGTTCGAAGCGGTGGTGGACAGGATGAGGCCGGTCGTCGAGTCCTTCGGCGGAACCGTGACCCAAGTAATCGGCGACGGCATCATGGCGCTGTTCGGCGCTCCACGCGCGCTGGAGGATCACGCGCTGCGCGCCTGCCACGCGGCGCTGCGCATGCAGGAGGCGATCGGCGCCGAGGCGTTTCCCGAGGCGCTCGGCCGTCCCGTCGCGATCCGCGTCGGCCTGCATTCGGGCGAGGTCGTGGTGGCCGAGCGCGGGCACGGCTTCGATCATCAATACACGGCCTTTGGACTGGCCGCGCACACCGCGGCGCGGCTCGAGAAGGCGGCCCGGCCGGGACAGGTGCTGATCTCGAAGGGCACCCACGCGCAAGTGGCCAAGCAGGTGGACGCGCGGCCTCTGGGCCGCTTCGCCGCGAAGGGCATCGCCGAGCCAGTCGAAAGTTTTGTCCTGCTCGGGGTGCCGGATCATCGCGCCGCCGCCTCGCCGCGCGGCATCGGCGCGTCCTTCATCGGCCGCGAGGGGATGCTGGGCCTGCTGGACTCGCTGGCCGTCGCGGCGCGGGAGGGGCGCGGACACGCGGCCGTGGTGGTCGGAGAGCCGGGCAGCGGCAAGTCCCGCCTGTGCCGCGAGTTCCTTGGCGGGGTCACGGCGGATTTCCACATCGTCCAGACCGCCGGGCATCCATTCCTGCCACAGCCCCCCTATCACGGCGTGGCCGAGTGCCTGCGGGCCGGCTTGCCGCCCGGAGCGACGAGTCAGGCGGACATCCGTGCCTGGCTCGAGACCTTGAGCCTCGACGCGCCGGAGCACGCCCAAGCCTTGCTGCCCTTGCTGGCGAGCGAGGTCGTCGCGGACCCCGCCTGGGCGATGCTGTCCTACCGAGAGCGGCAGGCGCGCATCGTCGCCGCGGTCGTGCATATCCTGCGCCGCGCGGCATCGGAGCGGCCCGTTCTCGTGTTCATCGACGACCTGCAATGGACCGACGTCACGACGGCGGACGTGATCGGCGCGCTTGCGCGGCGGATCGCGGACGCGCCGATCCTGTTGCTGGCCAACGCCCGCGCCGGTGGCGTGCCCGCGGGCGTGCGCGACGCCGCCCCGACGCTCATCGAGCTGGACAGCTTCACGGAAGAGGAGACGGGCCGCTTCCTTGACGCGGTGCCCGCGACCGCGCCGGTCGGGCGGGACATGAAGCGCCGTCTGTTCCAACTCACCGGCGGCAATCCGTTCTTCCTGGAGGAGGTGGTCAAGGCGCTGCATGGCGCTGGCTCGCTCGACGGCGCGCTGCCGGAGCTTGCGATCCCCGGCACCGTGCAGGATCTGCTGTCGATGCGCATCGACCGTCTTTCGGCGCGTTCAAAGGCCACCCTGCAAGCGGCCGCGGTTCTGGGCATGGAGATGGAGAGCCCACACCTGGCCCAAATGCTCGGATTGAAGCCGGCGGAGATGGCCCCTATCACGGCGGGGCTGCGCGAGGCGGCCTTCCTACTGCCCGTCGGAAAAGAGGGGCCGGACCGGCTCGCGTTCCGCCACGTCCTGGGGCGCGACGCGGCCTATGCCGGGCTGCTGCTCGAGAATCGGCAGCACCTGCACGCCCGCGCCCTCAATGTGTTGGAGGAAGCCGGCGCGCGGGAGCCAGGCGTGCTCGCCTTCCATGCCAAGCGCTGCGCGGATTGGACGCGGGCCTATCGATACAGCGAGGCGGCCGGGCGGGTGTCCATCGACCGCGCCGCCCCGCAGGACGCCATGACCTTCTTCGGCGACGCGCTGGACGCGCTTGGACGCATCAGCGCCGACAACGAGACGCGGCGGGCGGAGCTCGACCTTCGTTTCCGGATTCGCAACACGCTGTTCTCGCTCGGCCGCGCCCGCGACATCGGCGAGCACCTGTCGGCCGCGCGGCGATTGGCGGAGGCGCTAGGGGATGAGGCCGGGCAGGCACGCGCGCTCTGCCAGAGTGGCCACTACGCCTGGCAGATGGGGCGCTGGGCGGAGGCGACCACGGCCGGGGAGGCTGCGGTCGTGCTGGCGACGCGGATCGGCGACCTCGGCCTTCAGGCCGCAAGCGTCTTTTTCATGGGACTCGCCGCCCTGGCCCAGGGCCGACCCAGGGCCGGGGCGGGCCTGCTCGCGCGCAACGTGTCCGTGTTGACGGGCGAGCTGGCGTTCGAGCGTTTTGGGTTCGTATCCGTCTGCTCCGTGGTGTCCGGCTCCTACCTCGCTGTCTGCCTGACGGAGCTTGGGCGTTTCGAGGAAGCCGAGCAGGCGGCGAGCCGCGCGCGCGAGACGGCGCTGAAGGCGGGGAGCGCGTTCGATCGCATCCAGGCGGATCTCGCGCTGGCCGGTGTCGCGCTCATGCGCGGGCAGGCGGATCACCGCGTCGCCTTGCTGGAACAGGCGCTGGCGCTCTGCCGAGCGGCGGCAGTTGCGGTGCTGCTGCCGCGCACGACCGCGGCGCTCGCCCTCGCCTATGCGCTCGCCGGGCGGTGCGACGAGGCTTTGGCCCTGGTGGCCGAGCGCGAGGAACAGAGCGGCGAGGCGGTGCGCGCCATGAGCCTGCTCGGCTCCGCCGAGGCACTGCTGCTGTGCGGCAAGGCCATGGCGGCGGTGGAACGGGCGGAGGCGCTGGTCCGGTTCGCCCAGGCCACCGATCAGAGCGGTTCCGAGGCATGGGGCCAGCTAGTGCTCGGCTCCGGGCATCTTGCCCTGGGCGCGTGGCAGCGCGCCGCGGCGGCGGCCGACTCCGCCCACGCGGCCGCGATCCAGCGGGACATGCGCCCGCTCGCGGCGCGTGCCGCCTTGGTGCGCGCGCTCGCCGCGGCGCAAGGGGCAGGGATGCCGGCGTACGCCGCGTTGGGCAGCCAGGAGCTGCGCGCGGCCGTGCGAGCGTGCGAGGCCGGTGGCATGGGCGCGTGGGTGAACCTGGCGCAGCGGATGGGCACGACCCGGCAGGCGCGATAGTGGGCCTGCCGCATGGCCGTCCTGTTCTCGGCTTTTTCGGTTGAATTTATCTGGAGGACGAACGGCACTGCGGACCTCTGGCCCGGTGTCGCGCCGAGCAATCCCAGCGTTCACCCACGAGACTACATTCGTTGATGCAGCCTACCCCCACGAACTCACGTCCTTCGGCAGCCGATGTTCGTCGTCGATGACCCGGACCTGGTGAGGCGGGGCCGGACCCCACGCCCAGAAGACCACGTTGATGTCGGCGGCCGTCGCGCTGTGCGCGTAGCTCGGCACCACAATTCCCGCGATGCCCTTCCGGATCAGGCGATCGGCGATAACCCAACTCGGCGGCCGGATGCCGCGCGTCTCCGAATCCTTCCAGGCGCAGGCCAGGTCAGAGGGCGCGATGCCGTGGGTCGTCAGGGCGACGGGGTCGGTCAGATCGAGCACGTCGTCGCAATCGACATCATAGGCGCAGAGCGTCAGCGGTTGCGCTTTGAAGGGGAACGCCTGCTGCGCCTCCAGCCACGCCGTCTCGAACCGGAACGAGGTGTAGAGCGCCTTCATGCCACGCGGGTTGAACCGGCCGCCGGTGAGCGCGGCGCCTTCGCCGGACTCCGGCGCAAAGGCCCATTTGGGGTTGTGAGCGCGGTAGACCGTCCGGACCAGCCTCAAGCATAGCCGCCGAGCGCGATGCCTCCGAGATAGTCGAGAACATGCCCAGCCCGTCCCTGGCGGACCAGGTTCTCGGCCGTCTGGTCCCCGAATGCCGGAATCGGCTGCGACCGGTACCAAGCGAACGCCTGCTGCACCGAGCCGCACCACGGCAGCACGCGGTTGATGATCTCCGCCACTTCCCGGAGCCGGGCCTGGGTCGCTGGAGCGCCCAACCGGGTCGTCTTGGACACCGCGTCCCTCGACAGCCCGGAGGCTGAAGCCAACTCACCCTTCGTCACTCTCAACATTTCACTGAGACGTCCTGGCTGGATGAAGCCCTTCCAGTCGATCACATCCGCCAGGAACTGCGGCGCCTCAGCTTTCGATGTCTGCCGCATGATATGCCTGCCAGTTGGGGGATTTTATGCTCCTTCCAGGCGTGGGTTTCAAGGTCGCCCCGCTCCAAGGGGCTTCGCGTTCTTGCCTATGAGGGTCATCGTGGCGAACGCGCCGAAGGTGGCGGATTCGGGCGTGCGGGAGCAATGGCAGCGTGTCTGACTCGAGGCTGGCGGAGGCTCAGGGCCGACCCCGGTGCTTTTTCACCGCCGACACGCATTTCGGCCATGCCGGCGCCCTTGCCCTCTACCGGCGCCCGTTCGCCTCCGTGGCGGACATGGACCAGGCGATGGTCGAGCACTGGAACGCCATTGTTGGAACCGGGGACGAAGTCTGGCACCTCGGCGACTTCGCCGTCCGCCAGAGGCCGGAGCGGGTCGCCGCGCTGCTCCATGCCCTCAACGGCACCAAGCACCTGATCACCGGCAACAACGACACGGACACGACCACCCACAACCCCGCCTGGGCCAGCGTCCGCGCCTATGCCGAGATCGCGGTCGATGGCGTTCACCTGGTGCTGTGCCACTACGCCTTTCGCACCTGGCGGAACATGGGCAAGGGCTGGCTCGACCTGCACGGCCACAGCCATGGACGGCTCGCCCCGTTGCCGCGCCAGTGCGATGTCGGCGTCGACGCCTGGGCGTTCAGGCCGGTCACGCTCGGCGAGATACTTCAGCGCAGGACGCGCGGCCGCGCGCCTATCCCGCCATCGTCAGGCCGCCCGAGACGCTGAGCACCTGGCCAGTGATGAAGGCGGCGTCGTCGCTTGCGAAGAACAGGATGGCGCCCGGCAGGTCGTCGGGCTCGCCGATGCGGCCCATCGGGATGGCGCGGCGGAACGCCTCCGCGAGCTTCTCCGGGTTGGCGGCGCCTTTCTTGTACTCCGCGAACAGGTTGGTGTTGGTGGCGCCGGGGCAGACGACGTTGACGGTGATGTTGTTGCGCGCCTGCTCGCGGGCGAGCGTCTTCGAGAAGCCGCTCAGCCCAGCCTTGCACGCCGCGTACACGGCCTCGCCCGTGGAGCCCACGCGGGCGGCGTCGGAGGCGATGGTGACAATGCGCCCCGCGCGCCGGGCGATCATGCCCGGCAGCACCGCGTGGTGCATGTTGAGCGCCCCGACCAGGTTGATGGCGATCAGCCGCTGACACTCTTCCGGCGTGCTGTCGGCGAACAGGCGGAACGTGTCCCAGCCGGCGTTGTTGACCAGCACATCCACGCGGCCAAGCGCCGACTCGACCGCGCCCACGGCGCCACGCACCGCGGCGTGGTCGGTGATGTCGCAGGCGAGGGCGCGCGCGGTGCCGCCCGCGCCGGAGATGGACGACGCGGTTTGCTCGGCCGCCGCCGCGTCGATGTCGAAGATCGCGACCCGCGCGCCCGCTTCGGCGAAGCGGCGGCAGGTCGCCCGGCCGATCCCGTTGCCGCCGCCTGTGACGATGACGACCTTGTCCGCCAGACCGCGCATGGACGCCTCCCGCGTTGCCGGCGCCAGTTTAGCGGCGCGTGATCCGAGCGCCATCCAGGGGTCCGCGGCGGCGCCGCCCGCCCGGAAGCCGGACAGCCTCGTCCGGAAAGCGGACGCGCTTGGACGGACGGACGCCAGCGCGGCCGACACCGGACGAGGGCGCGCGGCGCGCGTGGGCACAGGCCCGCTCTTGGCATGGTGGATGCAGTCATCAGGTCACGGGCCAGTCCGGCCCGCGATTTTGGAGAACACCATGCCGATCACGTTCAAGCACGCGCTGCTAGCGGCGACGCTCGCCGCGGGCCTGGGAACCGCCGCTACTGCGCATGCCCAGCAGCCAGCGACCTACGACGCCACGCAGCTTCCCGCGATCAAGGGAAAGGTCGCCCAGTACAGTCTGACCCCGCGCGGCGATGTCGACGGCCTCATCCTGGACGACGGGACCGAGGTGCATTTTCCGCCTCATCTCTCTACCCAGCTCGTGTACGCGGTGAAGCCCGGTGACACGGTCACGGTCCACGGCCTGAAGGCGCAGGCCGTGCCGATGGTGCAGGGAATGTTGATCACGAACGACGCGTCGGGCCAGACCGTCGCCGACACTGGCCCGCCCCATGGCGGCCCGCATGGTCCACGCGCGACAGGCCAGACCCTCCAGGTTCAGGGCCAAGTGAAGGAGCCGCTGCATGGCCCGCGCGGCGAGGTCAACGGCGTCCTGCTCCAGGACGGCACCATTGTCCGCCTGCCGCCGCCCGAGGCGCAGCGCCTGGCCGCCGAGCTGGCGCCCGGACAGCGGATCTACGCGCAAGGGAATGGAATCGTGAGCCCATTGGGCAAGGTCGTGGCGGCGCAGTCGCTTGGCCCCAGCCAGTCCCAGGCGGTGGCGTTGCAGATACCGCCGCCTCCGCCCCATCATGGTCATGGGCACGGGCCAGCGGGCGGTCCAGCCGACGGGCCTCCCGGTCCTTCCCGAGCGCAATAAAACCGGCAACGCGTGATCCCTCCCGCCCATCTCTCCCGCTAGGAAGGAGGCCGGCGGGAGGGGCCGCCACCAAGGAGTGTCAAGGCTTGTACCGTAATCCGGCACCCTAACCCCCTCCGTGCGCTCACTCCGCTCCCGGCTCGCCGTGCTGTGGGTTCTCGCCCTGGCGACATGCGTGGCAATCGGGGTTCTGCTGGTTCAGTTCTACACGCAGTCCACCGCGGCCCAGGTGCAGCGGGCCGAGGCGGTGCTCGCCCGTTCCTGCGACATGATCCAGGATCGCTATGATTTCTACGTGGCGGGATGGGGCGGTCCACCCAGCGGGACAGCGTCCGCTTCGGTGCGGGGCGCGCTGCGCGCCGTCGTGTTCGTGGCCCTGGCCCATCAGGATGGAATCGAGGGCGGCATCTGGCAGGCGAACACGGGGCCACTCGCCTACGCCTTCCCGACCTATCCGGGCACCGGGGCGAAGACCGACCTGCCGCCGGCCGAGCGTCCGCGGATCCAGGCGGTCAACGAGCAGGCGGCGCGGGAGGACCAGCCGGTGCTGGCCCGCGATGCCTCACGCGCGCAGACCCTGCTCCTTTATGCCTGCCCCTTGGAGGGGCCGTTGCCGGCCCTGACTGGCTGGACCATGACGCGGATCGTGGCGACGCCCGGCTATGACCGGCTGCGCGCCGGCCTGGCCGGGCTGCTGGGCCTCATGCTGGGCATGGCAGCCTGGCTGACCTGGATCGCCGTCTCGTGGTCGCGCCATGTCGGCCGGTTGGAGATGGCGCTGCGCCAGCATGACAAGGGCTTGCCGGAGCTGCGGCGCACCGGCGAGCGGGAGCTTGATCGCATCATCGCCGCGCTGAACGAGGCCGGGCGCCGCGTGGCCGAGGCGCACCGGCACTCCGACGCGCTTGCCGCCCGGGTGGCGGCCGCCGAACGCCTGGCCGCGCTGGGCCGTGTCGCCGCCGGGGTCGCGCACGAGATCCGTAACCCGGTCGCTGCCATGCGGCTGCGGGCCGAGAATGCCCTGGCGGGCGACCCCCAGCGGATGCGCGCCGCGCTCGGCCATGTGTTGGCGCAGATCGCCCGGCTGGACGGGCTCGTCGCGCAGCTTCTGGACATGACGCAGCGCCGCAAATGTGTTCCGCAAGACGTTGATCTTGCGGCTTTTCTACAGATGATCGCCGACGACTACGGCGACCTCGCGCGGGCCGGGGAGGTGCGGCTGGAGGTGGCGGCCGCGTCGCTCGCCGGCCGCTTCGATCCCGACCTGGCGCGTTGGGCGATCGGCAACCTGGTGCTGAACGCGATCCAGCACACGCCCTCGGGAGGGCTCGTCAGCCTCTCGGCTTGCGGGACAGGCCAGGTGCTGCGCGTCACCGTCGCCGATACCGGGCCTGGCGTCTCGCCTTCCGTGCGGGACAGCCTGTTCGAGCCGTTCGTGACTGCCCGGCCCGATGGCACCGGGCTCGGCCTGGCCATCGCGCGCGAGTTCGCCGAGGCACAGGGCGGACGCGTGGCATTGCTCAAGCCGGGCGGCGACGGCACGGGCGGCGCGACGTTCGCGTTGGAGCTGCCATGGCAACCATCCTGATTGTCGATGACGACACCGCCTTGCGGGAGAGCGTGGCGGAGGCCCTGGGCGACCTGGGGCACGCCCCGGTCGAGGCCGGGGACGGCGCGGCCGCCTTGGCGCGCCTTGCAGAGCCCGGCATCGACGCGGTCCTGCTCGATCTTCGCATGCCCGGCCTTGACGGGCTGGAGGTGTTGCGGCGGATGCGCGCGCTGCCGTCCGCTCCGCCGGTCGCCGTGCTCACGGCGGTGCCGACGGCCGACAACACGATCGAGGCCATGCGCCTCGGCGCCGTGGACCACCTCGCCAAGCCGATCGGCCGGGCCGACCTTCAGGACTTGCTGAGCCGGATGCTGCCGCGCGCCCCCGCCGCTCCCGCCGCGGCCCCGGCTCCGCAGTCCGGCGAACTTGTCGGATCCAGCAAGGCCATGCGCGCGGTGCAGAAGGCGATCGGTCTCCTGGCCGACACCGCGACGACCGTGCTGATCACCGGCGAGACCGGCACCGGCAAGGAGGTGGTGGCGCGCGCTATCCATCGGCACGGCAGCCGCGCCGCCAAGCCGTTTGTCGCGGTCAACTGCGCCGCGATCCCGTCCGAGCTGCTGGAAAGCGAGCTGTTCGGGCACACGCGCGGGGCCTTCACCGGAGCGGTCTCGGACCGGCTCGGCTGCTTTCGCGAGGCGGACCGGGGCACCCTGTTCCTGGACGAGATCGGCGACATGAACCTGCCGATGCAGGCCAAGCTGCTGCGCGTGTTGCAGGAGCGCGTGGTGACGCCGCTGGGCGGGCGCCCGGTTTCGGTGGACGTGCGCATCATCGCCGCCACGCACCAGGACCTGGGCGCGATGGTCGCGCAAGGGCGGTTTCGCGAAGACCTGTTCTACCGGATCGGCGTGGTGCCGCTCCAACTCCCGCCCCTGCGCGAGCGGCTGGCGGATATCGTTCCGCTCGCCGAGCACTTCCTGGCGCTCGCCGCGTCAGGCAGCACACCGAAGCTTCTGGCCGCCGACGCCGCCGGCCGGCTTCTCGCGCATCCGTGGCCCGGCAACGTGCGCGAGCTGCGCAACGCCATGGAGCGGGTCGCGGCCATGGTGCGCCAGCCGGTGATAACCGCGGCCGACCTCGCGTTCCTCGCTGCGGCCCCCGAGAATGACGAGCAGAACTGGCTCGATGGCGACCTGCCGGGCGCGGTCGCGCGGCTGGAGGCGGCGATGATCGCCAAGGCGCTTGAAGCGTCAGGCGGGAATCGCAGCGAGGCCGCCCGCCGTCTCAACATCCACCGCCAGCTCCTGCACACGAAGATACGGCAGTACGGATTGGACCTGTCCGCGAAGCGGACGGGGGACGTCGCGAATCCCGACAGATCCGCGTCCGGATCTGGGCGGTAACGGCACTGGCGCGCGGCTTCGGCATGGCACGAGCCTTGCTGCGCACACATCGAACCGCGTGAGACTGCGACACCTCTATTATCTACGGAGAAGCCTTGATGTCTCCTCCCGAAGACACGGCCGGGGGCCGCGTGCCCGCGTGGCTGCGCATCCTAGCGGCGGTCGCGTGACGAGCACGCTGGCCGCCTCCACCTGGGCCACATGGGACATCGCCGCCGTGGCCACGGCCGGGGTCATCGCCCGTCCCTTCTCCTGGCCGGAGTTCGTCTGGGCGGTGGCGGGCGCGCTGATGCTTGTCGTGTTCGGCCTGCTGCCCGTCGCCGACGCGCTCGCCGGCGTGGGGAAGGGGATCGACGTCTACCTCTTCCTGACGGGCATGATGCTGTTGTCGGAGCTGGCCCGGCAGCAGGGGCTGTTCGCCTGGCTGGCCGCCCGCACCGCGCGGCTGGCGAGGGGATCGGCGACGCGGCTGTTCGCGCTGGTCTACGCCGTGGGCACGATCGTCACGACCTTCCTGTCCAACGACGCCACCGCCGTGGTGCTGACGCCGGCCGTCGCAGCCGTGGTCAGGGCGGCGGAGGTGAGGGAGCCGCTGCCCTATCTTTTCATCTGCGCCTTTATCGCCAACGCGGCGAGCTTCGTGCTGCCGATCTCCAACCCGGCGAACCTGGTCATCTACGGCAGCCACATGCCGCCATTGATGCAGTGGCTGCCGCGCTTCGCGCCGTCGGCGGCGCTATCCATCATCGCCACCTACGCCGCGCTGCGGCTCACGCAAAGACGGCTCCTGAGACAGGAGGTCTCGTCCCAAGTGGACGTTCCGGAGCTGTCCGCGGCCGGGCGGGCAGCGGCGTGGGGCATCATCGGCACCGCAATCGTGTTGCTGGGGTGCTCGGCCATCGGCATCCAGCTTGGCCTGCCAACCTTCGCCACGGGCACCGCCACCGCGGTCCTGGTGCTCACACGCGCGCGATGCGGCCCGCTCAGCGTGCTGAAGCACATCTCTTGGGGCGTGCTGCCCCTGGTCGCGGGCCTGTTCGTGCTGGTGGAAGCGCTGGAGAAGACCGGCGTGACCAACGACCTGGCCATGTTGCTGCGTGACCTCGTGCAGCGCTCGGCGACGCTCGCGGTGTGGGGGGTCGGCCTCGTACTCGCGGTCGGATGCAACGTCGTGAACAACTTGCCGGCCGGGCTTATCGCGGGCCGCGTGGTCGGAACCGCCGATGTTCCGGAGCGCGTGCGCAGCGCGGTGCTGGTCGCGGTGGACCTGGGGCCGAACCTGTCGGTGACGGGATCGCTTGCAACGATCCTGTGGCTAACGGCGCTGCGCCGTGACGGGCAGAGCGTAGGCGCCTGGACCTTCCTGAAACTCGGCCTTGTCGTGACGCCGCCCGCGCTCGCGCTGGCGATCGCGGCTCTGTTCGTGACTGTCTGACCTGATCCAACCTGGGGAAGAGAACGATGGAACGCATAAGCCCGATGATGCTTTACCCGCTCATCATTGTCTGCGGCGTGTTGCAGGCCTGGGGACCGCCCATGAATGGCGCGCTGCGGAATGCAATGACAAATCCTTGGCTCGCCACCCTCATCTCCTTTCTCCCGGTCTCGTTTCTTTTCGCCGCCGCCTGGTTCTGCATACCCCGCCCGCTGCCCACCATCGAGGGGATAAGCCAGATGCCCTGGTGGGCGCCGCTGGGCGGCATCATCGGCTCGTTCGCGGTGGTCGCCGGTCTGCTGTTCGTGGACAAGGTCGGCGCGGGCGCCTTCGCCGGGCTGACCATCACCGCGAACATCCTGATGTCCCTGGTCATCGACCAGTTCGGCATGTTCCGGATGCCGGTCCATCATCTGAACTCGTGGCGGATCATCAGTGGCGCGCTGATGGTCGGCGGCATGACCCTGATCGCCAGGTTTTAGAGTACGACCCTTGCATCACTGAGCGGCGAGACCGCGCCAACGCTCCAGCCGCGCGCGCATGCGCCGGACGTGGCTGCCCGGCCAGAAGACCCGGCCGCAACACGGGCAGATGCGGAAAGGACCGGGCAGGGCGCGCGACTGCGCCGGGATGCGCGCCAAGTCACCCTGATCGGCGGCGCGCAATTCCGTGTTGTCGACCAGGCAGCGGGTGAATGGCGCGAACGTCCAGTCCAGGCCGAGCGCGCCGGTCAGGACGCGCGCATGCTCGTCCCTGTCCTCGCCCCTCAGCAGCAGCACGGCCGTCAGCCCCTCGCCGGCTTCGCGCGCCAATCGTTGATCGCGAGAGATCAGCACGCGGAGTTCCGCACGACATTGTGCGAGCACGGCGTCATCTGACGTACCGGGCGCGGCGAGCGCGGTATCGTAGCCCGCGGCGCGCAGCCACCGTGCGAGACCCGCGAGCATCTCGTCGCAAAGCAGGCGCATCGTTCGGTCCTGTGTCATGGAACTCGATGCTGGCTCTCCCGTTGCGTCCGCACGCGATCTGCCGGAGCTTCCGATGTCCTCTCACCGCGCCCTGACGAACGAGACCGCCTTGGTTCCGGACCGGCGCAAGATTCTGCGATGGAGCACGGTGCTGGCCGCCGCCTCAGGCATGGGTTTGACAGGTGCGCGTGCTCAGCAAGGTGCCAGGTACCGGAGCAGCCGGGAGAGAAGCCTCTGGAATCCGCTGGCGCGCTGCGCAAGGGGATGATCGGCTTCGATCTGGCCCACGAGCAGTTCCCGGTTCCCGAGCTTGTGCAACTGGGCTCCTTGGCGTCACGATCCGGCTTTCACCTGCTCGCGACCAGCGACCATTTGCAGCCCTGGCAGGCGAACCAGAGCCATTGCGGACAGGCCTGGGTCACTCTGGGCGCGCTGGGCGGTCAAGCCACCCGTAGCTGGATGGGCACCACCGTGACCTGTCCCACGCTGCGGTATAGTCCGGCTGTTGTCGCCGAGGCCTTCGCGTCACTCAGCCTTCTCTCGCCAGGCCGGATCTTCCTCGGCGTGGGATCGGGCGAGGCGCTCAACGAGCAGGCCGCCACGGGAGACTGGCCGAAGTGGCAGGAGCGCTGGGACCGCCTGATCGAGGCGATCACCATCATCCGCCAGCTCTGGACAGGGGAGGAGGTCTCCCACAAGGGCAAGTACTACGCCGTCGAGGCCAAGCTGTATGACCCGCCGGCGCAGCCGATCCCCCTGCTCACCGCCGCCAATGGTCGCAAGTCCATGCGCCTGGCCGGACAGCACGGAGACGGCCTCATCACCGATCCGCAAAGCTGGAAACAGTACAAGTCCGAGTGGGAGGACGGTGCCTGCTCCGCCGGGAAAAATCCGACAGACATGCCGGTGCTGGTCGAGCAGTACGTCGTCGTGGGCGATCAGGCTGTCGCGAAGCAGGCGGCCGAGCTTTGGCGGTTCGGGCCGAAGGCTTGGCGTCCGTATTTCGACGTCGCCAGCCCCGTGAACATCCAGCAACTCGCGGACCAGCAAGTTCCGCTCGAGAAAGTCACCAAGGAGTGGGCTGTCGGCACGGATCCCGAGGTACACATCGCGAAACTGCGGGAGCTATTCGACAGCGGCGTGAGCATCGTCAACGTCCACTCCGGCCAGCCGGACCAGAGGCAAGTGATCCAGTTCTACGCGTCCCACGTGCTGCCCAAGTTCACGCAGCCTACGTGAGATCAGCCACCCTTAGTCTCGCGTCTGTCCCCTCAGTACATCGAGTTCAGGGGGAAGCAGACACCAAGCCTTGCCCGGTGGAGTCCAGCAAACGAAGACGAGATTGTCGGACGGGTTCCGCGCGTCTAGGAACGTGCCGTCCTTTTGCCTCTCCATAATGCCCTTGGTTTCCTTTTCGGGAACGTAGTAGACGTCTCCCGTGCCGCCATCGAAGATCCTGGGGTCCGCTATGAACCCGTAGGCGTGGAGCTTTGAGTTGTACCAGGCTTCCACGCCGATTTCTCCTTCGGTGCCGAAATGAAGCGCTCGGCAATCCTTCCGGGTGCAACAAGACGACAACCGTCCCGCGTCAAATCGGTTCGGGAAGTAGAGACTGTTAAAGAATTCATCGTATTGCGGGTAGCGGGGATCATGCGCGCTGGCGGGAAGATCGACAGCCAGGAGCGCGCCAGAAGCCGCAATGACTGTAGGCAGGAGACGGCACCTCCTGGCTGCACCGGAAATCATGTCTCGGCTTCGAACAAAAATCATGGGCCAGACTAGCAAAAGCCGAAGCACGCCGTCACCACTCCGCGCGGCCCTCTCGCGGCCGGTTCGTCGTGACAAAGGCGTGACCCGCCGGGGAGAACGTTCTATTCGCTCCCGGACTCCCAGCCGTACGAGCGCGTGACCGCCTGCCGCCACGATCGCGTCAGCGCCTCGCGCCGCACGGCGTCCATCGATGGCGTCCAAGTCCGCGCCGCCTCCCAGTTGGCGCGCACCTCGTCCAGCCCCCGCCAGTGGCCGACCGCCAGCCCCGCGGCGTAGGCCGCGCCCAATGCCGTCGTCTCGCTCACGCAGGGGCGGATCACCGGCACGTCCAGCATGTCAGCCTGGAACTGCATGAGCAGCCCATTCGCCACCATTCCGCCATCGGCCCGCAGCGCACGCAGCTTTGTCCCGGTGTCCTCCCGCATCGCGCGCACAACATCCGCCACCTGGAACGCCGTCGCCTCCAGCGCGGCGCGCGCGATGTGGGCACCGGTGGCGTAGCCGGTCAGACCGGCGATGATCCCGCGCGCGTCGGCCCGCCAGTGTGGCGCGTAGAGGCCGGAGAAGGCCGGCACGAAATAGACGCCGCCATTGTCGGGCACCGACCCAGCCAGCGCCTCCACCTCCGCGCTGGTGCGGATGAGACCGAGCTTGTCGCGCAGCCATTGCACCAGCGCCCCGGTCACGGCGATCGAGCCTTCCAGCGCGTAGCGCGGCGCCTCGCCAGCGCGCTGGTAGGCAAGCGTGGTCAGCAAGCCATGCCGGGAGACGACCGGGGCTTCTCCGGTGTTGAGCAGGAGGAAGCTTCCGGTTCCATAGGTGTTCTTGGCCTCTCCAGGATCAAAGCAGGCCTGCCCGAACAGCGCCGCCTGCTGGTCGCCGAGCACGCCCGCGACCGGCACGCCGGCCAGCAAGCCGCGCGCGCGGCCGAGCACGCCGGAGGATGGCACGATCGCGGGCAGCACCGCGCGCGGCACGCCGAACGCCTCCAGCAGCGTGTCGTCCCACGCCAGGCTGCGCAGGTTCATCAACTGCGTTCGGCTCGCGTTGGTCACGTCGGTGACGTGCAGCCCGACCAGGTTCCACAGCAGCCAGGTGTCGATGGTGCCGAACAGAAGCTCGCCCGCCTCCGCCCGGGCCCGCGCGCCCGGCACGGTGTCGAGCAGCCAGCGCAGCTTGAGGGCGCTGAAGTAGCTCGCCAGAGGCAGCCCGGTCGCCTCGTGGAACCGGGCCGTCCCACCCTCGCGCGCCATCTCGGCCACCAGCGGATCGGTGCGCGTGTCCTGCCAGACCAGGGCGTTGTGGACCGGCCGGCCGGTCGCGCGCTCCCAGAGCAGGGTCGTCTCGCGCTGGTTGGCAATGCCGACCGCCGCGAGGTCGCGGGGCGCCAGCCCGCCATCGGCCAGCGCCTCCACGATCACGGCCTGCGCCACCTCCCAGATCTCGGCCGGGTCGTGCTCCACCCAGCCGGGACGCGGATAGATCTGCCGGTGCTCGCGCTGCGCGCTGGCGACGATGGCGCCGGCGCGATCGAAGACGATGAACCGCGTGCTGGTCGTGCCCTGATCGATCGCGCCGATGTAGCGCATGCCAGGCCCCCGCCGTCACGCCCCAAGCATCTGTCCGCCGTCCACCGCGATCGTCTGCCCCGTCACCCACGAGGCGAGCGGCGAGGCGAGGAACAGCACCACGTTCGCGACCTCCTCCGGGTAGCCGAGGCGGCCGAGCGGACAGCTCTTGAGCACGGCGTTGTAGAGGGCGGGATTGTCGCTCTTGCGCCGGTCCCAGACGCCGCCAGGGAACTCGATCGAGCCGGGCGCCACGGCGTTCACGCGCACCCCGTCGCGCGCGTACATCTGAGCCTGCGTCATCGTGTAGTGGATCGCCGCCAGCTTGATCGCGCCATAGGGCGGCTGGCGCGCGGCCGGACGCAGTGCTGCGATCGAAGAGGTGTTGACGATGGAGCCCCGCGATTCCTTGAGGTGTGGCAGCGCCGCCTGGCTCGCGTGGACGATCGCCATCATGTCCACGGCGAAGCTGATCCCCCAGCCCGCCGCGTCGTCGGACGTGCCGAACCCCGAGGCGTTGTTCACCAGCGCGTCGATCCCGCCCAACGCGGCAGCCGCCTCGGCGATGTAGCGCCTTATGGCGGCCTCCTCGCCGAGGTCGCAGACTCCGCTATGCGCCTTGTGGCCGAAGCGCGCGATCGCCGCGCGCGTCCGCTCCAGCGTCTCGGCGCCGCGCGCGCAGGTCGAGACCGCCGCGCCCGCCTCGGCGAAGCCAAGCGCGATGGCGCGTCCGATGCCGCGACTGCCGCCGCAGACGATGACGCGCTTGCCGGTGAAGTCGAATGCCATGGCTTCCCGCCCCCTCCGCCGATCCAGAGTGCGAAGCTTCGCGTCACGGCGCAATATGGGGCTCATCGCCGGAAGCCGGCGAACTGCCCGCCGCTTCGACGAACAAGGGGACACGCTAGGCGTCACCCGCCCTCCGCCACGAACACCTGCTTGGTGGCGTAGGACAGCCAAACGCGGCGCGTGCGGAACCAGTCGGCGCCGAGCAGCATGTCCACGATCGGGTAGAAACGCAGCCGCGTCGCCAGCACCGGAACATCGCGCCCGGCCTTGTCGCCCACGCGCAGGCTGGACAAGCGCACCGGCCAGGCGGGACGGGTGCGCGTGCCGACTCCGCCCAGCGTGCCCGCGGGCACGCCGTGCGGCTCGGCGAGGCCGAGCCTAATCACCCCCGGCAGTCCGAGCAGGGTCTCGGTCGTGCCGGTGTCGGGCAGGGCGCGCAGGCTCTCCCCATTAGCCAGCACCGGCAGGACGAGGGCATCGCCAAACGCCGGCAACGCGGCGATCGCGGCGTAGGGCTCGCGCCAGGGCAGGAAGCGGCCGGCGCAGCCGCTCACGGTCCACAGTGTCATTCGGGCCGCCGGCGGATCGAGCACCACGTCGAACGCGCTGAGGAAGTCGCGCCCCAGCAGCCCATCGACCGATGGCCCGCCCTCGGGCGGCGCGGCGAGTGTCCCCACCGCCAGAATCGCGTCCCCTGTGGGGCTGCGGTGACGCAACGGGACGCCCGCGAGGCTGAGGCTGCGCGGCTCGGCAACGCTATTCCGCTCGATCCCCCCAATGCCCCAGACCCTCGCCCCAACCCAGGAGCTACGGGCAAGGCCCAGGCGCCGCGCCGCCTCGGGCGTGACCAGCGAGAACCCCGCCCCCGTGTCGAGCTTGAAGGTCGCCGTCTGCCCGTTCACCACCACCTCGACGAGGAACTGCGCATCGACGACGCGCAGCGGCACGGTCGCGCGCGGCGTCAGGACGCACGCGCGCGCCGGACGGGGAAGCCAGACGGATGTCAGCGCCAGCGCCAAGGCCAGCGCGGCGCGTGCGAGCGGGCGCCAGCTCATCGGGCGAGCAATTGCTGCTTGCGCGCGGCGGCGTCGACCGCCTGCATGGCCCGCTCCGGCTCCTCGTTTCCCGCCGCGACGGCGCGCAGCTCGCCAACCAGGGCGTCCTCGACCGAGGGATCACCGATCACGTGCGGTCTGGCCCCGCCAAGCTGGGCGCGGAAGGTGGCGTAGAGCCGCTGCACATCGCCAGGGAGCGGCAGTTGCGGGCGCAGATTGTCGTGCGCGGCAAGGCCCGCGAGCTCGTTCACAGCGATCTGGGCGCCCGGCCCAACGATCAGGTCGTGCCAGACGATCTGCGTGGCTCGGTCGGTGTCGGGCGATCCGGTGGCGTTCCGGGTCATCGCCCAAGCAACGGAAACCCCGCCCAGTGGCGGGCTCGCCTGGCCCTGCGGAGTGATCGCCGGGAACGGAGACGCGCCAAACTTGAATGGTTGCGCCTGGCCCAATGGGCGCGCGTGGCGCAACCAGTCGGAGCTTTGCGGGCTCATGCCGGCCTGGTCCCCGGCGAAGGCGGCCGCGGCTTCGCTTGGCCGCGTGGTCAGCGCGGCCTGATCTGCGATCCGCCGCGCAAAGAGAGACCGCCAGGCGGCGGCGGCGCGGACCATGCCCGGATGCGACCACACCGGCTGCCCGGCCTCGGCGCTGAGCAGGTCCGCGGCATCGGTCTGCGCCGCGATTTGCAGGAACAGCCCAACCATGGCCTGCCCGTACGCGGCACCGAGCGCGAGCGGGGACAACCCGGCCTGGCGCAGCTTCTCCGCGTCCCCGGCCATCTCGTCGAGGCTCTTCGGCGGAGACGACAGGCCAGCCTTGACGAAGGCGGGGACGTCGAACCACAGCCCCAGCACCTCGGTGGTCATGGGCATGATGTAGAGGCTATCGTCGCCCTTGGGGTTGCCCAGCCTGGCCTCGCCCAGCACCTCGGAGGGGAAGTGCTTCTTCCAGTCCTTGCCGAGTATGTCGCTGGCCTTGGTGGTCAGTTCCTGGAGCCGGTAGCGCAGGCGCTGCGTGGGTGCCCCGGCGGGCAAGCCGATGAGGTCGGGCAGCGTCCCCGCCGCCGCCGCCTCGTCCAGGGCGGTGAAGTAGGTCTCAGTTGGCTGCACCACCGCGTGCAACTCGATGTCGGGGTGCGCCTGTTCGATCGCGGCGACCATCTCCGCCACCACCGGCGCCCCGGGGCGCCAGGTCCACAGCGTCACCACGATCTTGTCGGCACCGAGCGCCGGCGAGGGTGCCAGCGTCCGCAAGGCGGCGCCAAGCGCGAGAAGCGTCATCAACCCCGGCAAGCGGACGGCGCGGGCCATGCGTGATCCTTTCCAGAAACGGCGGGGCAGACTTACGCACCCGGCGCGGCCGCGTCGATGGACGGCCCGACGCACCTGTTGTTGAGTGCGCCAAGGCCGACGGGAGAGGGGCGATGTCCCTGCACACACGCGTTTGCGACATGTTGGGGATCGAGACCCCGATTCTCCTCGCGGGCATGGGCCGGGCCGCCACGCCCGAGCTGGCGGCTGCGGTCTCGAATGCCGGCGGGTTGGGGGTCATTGGCGCCGCCTCCTGCGGGCCGGAGCAGCTCCGCGCCTGGATCCGGCGCACCCGCGCGCTGACCCGCCGCCCCTTCGGGGTCGACACGCTGCTGCCCGCCTCGGTCCGGCGCCGCGCGGCCGCCGCCAACACGGGGATCTCACCCGCCGAGCTGCTGCCCCAGCATCGCCGCTTCGCCGCCGATTTCATGGCCCGCGAGAACGTGCCCGCGCTCCCGCCCGAGGCGCTCGCCGCGGCGGCCGGGCGCGAACTCGTCGAAGCCGGACGGTCCCCCGCCGCTCAGCGCCGAGTTCTTCGCCGCGCAGATGGAGGTGGTGATCGAAGAGCGGGTGCCGGTCTATGCCGCCGGGCTTGGCAGCCCGGCCCCGTGGATGGACCGGCTGAAGGGGAACGGCACCACCGTGATCGCGGTGGTGGGCGCCACCCGCCACGCGCGTCAGGTGCTGGAGGCGGGCGTGGACATCATCGTGGCGCAGGGCCACGACGGCGGCGGGCACAACGCCTCGGTCGGGACGACGGCGCTGATCCCGCAGGTGGTGGACGCGGTCGCGGGGCGCGTGCCGGTGCTCGGCGCTGGCGGCATCGCAGACGGGCGGGGCGTCGCCGCCGCGCTGATGTTGGGGGCGGAGGGGGCCTGGATCGGCACGGCGTTCCTGGCTACCCCCGAATTGGGGCTGGCGGATTGCCAGAAGCGAGCCCTGCTCGCCGGGGACGACCAGAGCACCGTCGTCTCCCGCGCCGTCACCGGCAAGCCGGCGCGCATGGTCCGCAACCGCTGGGCGTCCGCCTATGCCGACTCTGGCCTGGAGCCGTTGCCCATGCCCTGGCAGAGCGCGGTCGCGCATCCGGTCACGGCGGCGGCGCTGGCGGCCGGCCGCGCCGATATCTGGCCAGGCTTCGCCGGGCAAGGCTTGGGCATGATCCGGGAACTTCGGCCGGCGGCCGATGTCCTGCGCGACATCGCCGCCGGGGCTGAGCACGCGCTCGCCAAGGCCGTCCCGCGATTTTGCCGTGAAATTGCGCGTTGACCCTCGTGGCCAAACCGTAGTCTATTCACGGGTACGCGAACAGCCGGCATCAGGAGGGAGGTCTCTCTGGCCGAGCAGACTGTCCCGATGGCCGAGGCTGGGCTCGGCAAGTTAGCCTGCGGGCGGGCAACGTCGATGCGCTCCCTGGGTCGCTGGTCCCTCTCATTCAGGGCTTGGCTGGTTCTACTGGTGCTTGCCGCGACCGTGCCGCTGGCCAGCTACGCGCTGTTTCACGTCAGCCGCAACTACACCGCCCAGCGCGCCGCCCTGATTGAGCGGACGGAGGCTGTCGCGCGCACGCTCGCCCGGCAGACGGCACAGGAGCTCGACCGGCAAGTCCTGGCGCTGCAAACCCTCGCGGGCGCCCCGGCGTTGCGGGCTGGGGATCTTTCGGACTTCGCGTCGCTGGCGCGCATCTTCTTATCCGAAGTGGTGCCGGGGGGCAGGTTGTATATCTTCGACGCGAGCGGCCGCACCCTCTTCATGAGGGAAGAGGCGGTCGGCGCAGGAGAGACGCTCGGTTCGGCGATGTCACGGCGTAGCCGCCCCGAGATCAGTGCGCACGTCTTCGCGACGCGGGCACTATACGTCTCTAATGCGCTGGCTCTTGGAGGTGCCGGCAGGGCGGCCGTGTCAATCGATGTTCCGGTCATGCGCGATGGGCAGGTCGTCTACGACCTTTCGCTTCGCCTGCCCCTGAGCCGGTTGCAGGAGATCGTCGAGGAACAGAGCCTGCCTGTCGGCTGGATCGTCGCGATCATGGACACAGCGGGAACCGTGGTCGCCCGTGTCCCCAATCCTAAAGACGTGGTCGGGCACCCCGCGAGCCAGGAAGCCCGGACGTTCCTGGCCTCTGGCGTCGCCGAGGGAGTCGCCGACGTACAGCTGCCCCATGGCCCTTTGGCATTGGCCTTGTACGCGCGCGCGCCCCGGTTCGGCTGGGCCGTCGGCATCGCCATTCCGCGCACGCAACTCTTCGCGCCCCTACGCGCCAGCGTACGGGAGATGCTGCTGGTGGGCGTGGCGGCGCTGGTGCTGTCCCTGGGGCTCGCCCTGTTGGTCGCGCGCCGGCTGGCCCGTCCAGTGAGCACCTTGGCGCGGCTCGCCGCGGCGCTCGATGGCTCCGACGTGCTGCTGGCACACGAGCCGGGACTTCGCGAAGCGGATAACGTCGCGCGGGTGCTGAGCGAGATGGTGCGCCGCCGGCGTGCCGCCGAGGATAGCGCGGGAGAGGCGGAGCTGCGCTCGGCGCGGCTGATCGAGGCGGTGCCCTGCGGCGTCGTCGTCTTCGGTCCGGATGGCCGTTGGGAGTTCGTCAACCGCGCGATCTGCACCATGCTGGCGCGCTCGGCGGAGGAGCTGAAGCGCCTGACGGTCGAATCGCCCGACCTTGATGTGCGGGCGGAGGACGGCTCGCCGATCCCGCCGGTCGAGCGGGCCTCGGCCCGCGCGTTGCGCGGCGAGGCGGTGCGGGACATGGAAGTCAGCATGGTGCGCGGCACTGGAGACCGGATCGCGCTGCTGCTCAGCGCGGCGCCGCTGCGTGGTCGCGATGGGGCGATCGTCGGCGCGCTCACCGCCATGCTGGACGTGACCGAGCGCAGGGCCGCGCAGAACCGCCTCGACGGCCTCCGGCAGACCCTCGAGCAGCGCGTGCGCGACGAGGTGGCGGCGCGAGAGGCCGCGCAGCAGGAGGCCGCGCAGGCGCAGAAGATGCAGGCCCTGGGCCAGCTCGCCGGCGGGGTCGCGCACGACTTCAACAACGTCCTGCAAGCGATTTCGGGGGCCGTATCGCTGATCGAGCGCCGGGCGGACAGTCCCGGTGACGTGCGCCGCTTCGCGCGCACCGCGACCGCTTCGGCCGAGCGGGGGGCCGCGATTGCCGGGCGGCTGCTGACGTTTGCCCGCCGCGGCGACCTGCGGGCCGCGCCGGTGGAAGCGGCGGAGCTGTTGCGCGACACGGCGGTGATCCTGGCGCATACGCTGAACGCGACGATCACCGTGCAGTCCGAGGCGGCGGCGGACGCGGGCTGGCTGATGGCCGACGGCCCGCAGTTGCAGACCGTACTGGTGAACCTGGCCGCCAACGCACGGGACGCCATGCCCGAGGGCGGCACGCTCACGCTGCGCGCCGCATTGGAAACCGTGGCGCCGGGCGCGGCGCACCCGGCGGGGCTGCGGCCGAGCCGGTATGTCCGCCTGGACGCCGCCGACACCGGCGTCGGCATGGATGTGGACACCCTGGCCCGCGCCACCGAGCCGTTCTTCACCACCAAGCCGGTCAACAAGGGCACCGGCCTGGGACTGGCGATGGCGCGCGGCGTCGTCGAGCAGCTGGGCGGCGGCATCGCCATCGAGAGCGCGCCCGGACGGGGCACGACGGTTCATTTGTGGCTGCCCGCCGCCCGTCCGCCGACGCCGGAGCCGCGCCCGGCGCCCTCGGCTTGCGTCGCGCGGGGCACGCGCGTCCTGCTCGTGGACGACGAGGACATCGTGCGCGCCACGCTCGCCGAGGAGTTGCAGGAGCGGGGCTACCAGGTCGAGGAAGCCGCCAGCGCCGAGGAGGCATGCGCCCTCTTGCGAGCCAGGCCCTTCAATGTCCTGGTGACAGACTACGCCATGCCCGGCGAGACGGGCAGCGCGCTGATCGCGGTCGCGCGCCGGATGTGGCCTGACCTTCCGGCGTTGCTGCTCACCGGCATGGCGGTGGACGTGGCGCTGGACGATGGCGCGCTGTCCACGCACGACGCCACGACCGAGATCGTGGCCAAGCCGGCGCGGGCGGCCGACATCGCGACGCGCATCGACCGCCTGACGGCGCATGCCGCCGCTCCCCTTGACGAGCCGTTGACGTGAGCGTTCCGGGCGATCCCCTCGCCGCGCGGCGCGCGCGCGAGGCGGCGCGGCTGCGCGAGAACCTGCACCGCCGCAAGGCTCAGCTCCGCGCCCGTCAGGACGCGGCCAACCCGACTGGAGTACCGTGCCCGATGGCCGTGATGTCCGACCGCTGGATCCGCCGCATGGCGCAGGAGCGCCGCATGATCGAGCCGTTCATGGAGGCGCAGAAGCGCGAGGGGGTCATCAGCTACGGCCTGTCCAGCTATGGCTACGACGCGCGCATCGCCGACGAGTTCAAGATCTTCACCAACATCGACAGCGCGGTGATCGACCCCAAGGACTTCGCGCCCGCGAGCTTCGTCGACCGGATCGGGGAGGTGTGCATCATCCCGCCCAACAGCTTCGCCCTGGGGCGCACGGTGGAGTATTTCCGCATCCCGCGCGACGTGCTGGTGATCTGTCTCGGCAAATCGACCTACGCGCGCTGCGGCATCATCGTGAACGTCACGCCCCTGGAGCCCGAGTGGAAGGGCCAGGTGACGATCGAGATCAGCAACACCACTCCTCTGCCCGCCAAGATCCACGCCAACGAGGGCATCTGCCAGTTCATTTTCCTGCAAGGCAACGAGAGCTGCGAGACGAGCTACGCCGACCGCGCGGGGAAATACATGCGCCAGCAGGGCGTCTCGCTGCCGCGGCTGTGAGGGGCTGCGGGAGCATTTGTCGCCCTCTCTGGTGACGTCCATTCAATAGTTGGGGACGTCGGCCGCGCAGCTCGGTCATGCTCCACCAGTGGGTTCCTGCCGGCACCGGATCGGTGTAGAGGCGTCCACCCCTGCGCCGGAGCCACCATGACTGCCCCGTTCCCCGCCGCCGCGCTGGAGCCCGAGAGTGCGGGGCCGCTGGTCCTGGCCCTGCCCAAGGGCCGCATCCTGGCCGAGTGCGGCGAGGTGCTGGCGCGCGCCGGGATCGAGCCCGCCCCCGACTACGCCAACGAGAGCAGCCGGCGGCTGCGCTTTCCGACCAGCGATCCCGCGCTCGACGTGGTTCGCGTCCGCCCGTTCGATGTCGCGACCTTCGTGGCCTTCGGCGCCGCCCAGCTCGGCATTTGCGGGGGCGACGTGCTGATGGAGTTCGACTACCCCGAGATCTACGCGCCGCTCGACCTTGGCATCGGCCGCTGCCGCGTCGCCGTGGCCGAGCCGCGCGAGACCGCCGGCAGTGACGACCCGACGCGCTGGTCGCGCGTGCGGGTCGCCACCAAGTACCCGAACATCGCCCGCCGCCACTTCGCCGGGCGAGGCATCCACGCCGAGGTGGTCGAGCTGAATGGCGCGATGGAACTGGCGCCCTCGCTCGGCCTCGCCCGCCTGATCGTCGATTTGGTGCAGACCGGCTCCACGCTGAAGGCCAACGGGCTGATCGAAACCGAGGTGATCGCGCCCGTCACCAGCCGCCTGATCGTCAACCGCACCGCTCTCAAGACCCAGCCCGAGGTGATCGGGGGTTGGATCGCACGGTGTCGCGCCGCGCTGGACCGGCCCTCCGCATGAGGCGTCTCGCCACGTCCGATCCCGGCTTCGCCGCCGGTTTCGATCGGCTGCTGGCCGAGGCGCGCGAGACGACCGAGCGGGTGGACCATGCGGTCGCGGGCATTATCGCCGCCGTGCGTGCCCAGGGCGATACGGCGCTGATCGAATACACGGCGCGATTCGACCGTGTGTCCCTCACGCCCGAGCGGCTGCGGGTGAGCGCCGCCGAGATCGACGCTGCCGCGGCCGGGATCGCCCCGGAGCTGCGCGGCGCGCTCGATGTCGCGGCGGCGCGGATCGAGGCGTTCCATCACGCGCAGTGTCCGCACGATCTCCGGGTGACCGATCCTGCCGGCCTCACACTCGGGATGCGCTGGTCGCCGCTCGACGCGGTTGGGCTGTACGTTCCGGGCGGGAAGGCGGCGTACCCGTCCTCGGTGCTGATGAACGCGATCCCGGCGCGCGTGGCCGGCGTGGAGCGCGTGGCGATGTGCGTCCCCTGCCCGGACGGCGCGCTCAATCCGCTGGTTCTGGCCGCGGCTCGGCGCGCGGGCGTGACGGAGGTCTACCGCGTCGGCGGGGCGCAGGCGGTCGCGGCGCTGGCCTATGGCACCGCCACGATCCCTCCGGTCGATCGCGTCGTCGGACCCGGCAACGCCTATGTCGCGGAGGCGAAGCGCCAGGTGTTCGGCCGGGTCGGCATCGACGGGATCGCTGGGCCGTCGGAGGTGGTGATCCTCGCCGAACTCGGCGAACGATCCGCGCTTGGTCGCGCTCGATCTGCTGGCGCAGGCCGAGCACGATGAGGCCGCGCAGGCCATTCTGATCGCCGACGACCCCGGCTTTGCCGATCGTGTCGCCGATGCCGTCATCGCCGAGCTTGCGCACCTGTCGCGCGCCGCCATCGCGGGGGCGAGCTGGCGGGCGCATGGCGCGATCATCCTGGTGCGGGACTGGGAGGAGGCGGCGGGCTTGGTGAACCGCCTCGCGCCCGAGCACCTCCAGCTCATGCTGCGCGACCCCGAGGCGGTGTTCGCCCGCGTCCGACACGCCGGCGCCGCCTTCCTGGGCGCCTTCTGCCCGGAGGCGCTGGGCGACTACGTGGCCGGTCCCAATCACGTGCTCCCCACCGGGCGGACCGCCCGATTCGCGTCCGGCCTTTCGGTCTTCGACTTCCTGAAGCGTACCACCTGGGTGCAGGCGGACCGGGCCGGCATCGCGGCGATCGGGCCGGCGGCGGTCGTGCTGGCCGAGGCGGAGGGCTTGGACGCCCATGCGCGCAGCGTCGCGCGCCGGCTGAATTTGGGTCGCGCTTGATTCGGCACGGGTCGGTGCTCATGTTACGACCAGCACGCAAAGCAAACGAGGGCTGATGTCAAAGGAAGACATGATCGAGTTCACCGGCACGGTGAGCGAGTTGCTGCCGAACGCCATGTTCCGGGTGCGGCTGGACAACGACCACACAATTCTCGCGCACACCAGCGGCAAGATGCGCAAGAACCGGATCCGCGTGTTGGCCGGGGACCGGGTGAACGTGGAGATGACGCCGTACGACCTCACCAAGGGGCGGATCACCTTCCGCTTCAAGTGAGCCGCCCGAAGCTGGTCCTTGCTTCCGCGAGTCCGAGGCGGCTCGCCCTGCTGGCGCAGATCGACGTCACGCCCGATGACGTCGTCGCCCCCGATATCGATGAGACTCCCCGCAAGCACGAGGCGCCGCGCCTCTACGCGCAGCGCCTTGCACGCGCCAAGGCGGCCGCTGTGGCCGCCCCTGGCGCGTTGGTGCTCGCCGCTGACACGGTGGTGGGCGCGGGGCGGCGCATCCTGCCCAAGGCAGACAGCGAGGCGGAGGCACGGGCCTGCCTCGCGCTCCTCTCCGGGCGCCGGCACCGGGTCATGACCGCCGTGGTGCTCACCGCCCCCGACGGACGGCGCCTGGAGCGGCTGGTGACGAGCCAGGTCGGCTTCGCCCGCCTCAGCCCGGCGCAGGCCGACGCCTACATCGCGACCGAGGACTGGCGCGGCAAGGCGGGCGGCTACGCCATCCAGGGCCGGGCGGCGTCATTCATCCGCTTCCTATCGGGCAGCTACTCCAACGTGGTCGGCCTGCCGCTGTTCGAGACGGCCCAGCTTCTACGCGGGTTGGGCTGGCTGCGCCCGTGAGCGTGACCGTGCTGGCGGCCTGTGCTCCTGGCGAGGTGCGGGCCGCCGCGCGCGACGACGGCGATCTGCTCGACTACGCGATCTGGCGCCCCGGCGCTCCGGACGGCGTTGGCGACCTGCATCGCGGCCGGGTGGTCGCCCGCGTTCCGGCGCTGGCGGGCGCCTTCGTCGCGATCGACGGTTCGGACGGTTTCCTGCCCGATTCGGAGGGTGCCGCCGACCTGACGGAAGGCGCGGTGATCGGCGTCCGCGTCACCCGCGCGGCGCAGAACGCCAAGGGGCCGCGACTGACCGCGCGGCTTTCGGCCGAGGACCAGGCGCGCGTCGGCACGGGCCGTCCCGCGCTGATCCGCCGTGGCCCAGGCGCGGTCGAATGGCTGGCGGCGCGCTATCCGGAGGCGCCGGTACGGGCCGATGACCCCGCCCTGGTCGCGGCGCTTCGCCCGGCGCTTGGCGAACGGATCGCGTTCGCCGCCGGGCCGGCCTTCGATGACTCGCTTGAGGCGGATATCGCCGCGCTGGCGGGACCCGATGCTCCTTTGCCCGGCGGCGGGCGATTAACGATCCACCCCACGCCGGCGCTGACCGCGATCGACCTGGACGCGGGCGGGGCGGCTGGCGGGCGGGAAGGGAAGGGGGCCGCGCACCGCGCGCTGAACGCGGCGGCGCTGCCGGTCCTCGCCAAGCACATCCGGCTTCGCAACCTGTCGGGCGCCATCCTTGTCGACTGGGCCGGATTGTCGCCCCGCCGCCGCGCGGCGCTCGGTCCCGCGCTGCACGGGGCGCTCGCGTCCGATCCGCTGCGCCCGCGTCTGCTCGGCTTCACCGCGCTGGGGCTCGCCGAGATCGTGCGCGCGCGGATCCATCCGCCGCTGCACGAGATGCTGTCCGGCCCGCACGCCGCGGGGCTGGCGGGGTTGCGCCGGCTGGTGACCGAGGTGGTATCAGACCCCTCGCGCCCCCGCGCGCTGCGCGCCGCCCCGGCCATCGTTGCCGCTCTTCATGCGGATGCGGTTGCTCGTGACGATGTGGCACGGCTGACGGGCCGGCCCCTCATGCTCCGCTCTGACCCGGCGTTGGGGCCGGCGCAGTGGCGGGTGGAGATGGCCGACGGCTGAGGCTGGTCCCGCCATCACAGCCGCCGATCCGGGAACCGGGCAGCGACGACCGAACCCTAGTCCTGGCGCTCCGAGGATCGTTCAGACGTTCTCGTATTCCCTGGAAATGTCCTGGTTGGTGTAGTCTCGCAGCAGCGCCGTGGCGATAAGGCCGATAATGGAGATAACGAGTATGTAGATCGCCACGGGCAGGCTCGAATGGTATCTCGCGACCAGCCACGTCGCGATGAACGGCGCCGGACCACCCGCGATGATGGAGGCGAGTTGGTATCCGAGGGACGCGCCGCTGTAGCGAAGCCGCGGCGAGAACGCCTCGGCGATAAGGGCCGCCTCAGGCCCATACAGGTTCATCACGGGAATGAACGAGATCGCCACGGTGGCGAAGATCACCGCCGGAATCATGGTGTCCAGCAAGGCGAAGTACACGAAGCCGAAGATCCCCATGATCACGCAGCCGCTCATGAACATGCGCTTGCGGCCTACGGTGTCGGAGAGGCGGCCAGCGATGGTGACCCAAGTGAAGCCGAGCACGGTTTGCGCGAGTACGCCCAGCAACAGAAAATTGCGAGTCATCCCCAGCACCGCGGTACCGTAGGTGAAGATGAACGTTCCAAAGATGTACCCAGGCGCTTGCTCGGGCAGCCGGAGCAGAGCGGCCAACAGCACTTGCTTCGGCTGGCGCTTTAACACCTCCACCACCGGCACGCGCTCGATCCGCTTTTCGTCGAGTATCTTCTGGAAGACGGGCGTTTCAAGAATTCCCAACCGGATCCACAATCCGACAGCGACCATGACGATGCTGAGCAGGAACGGTATCCGCCATCCCCAGACCAGGAACTGATCGCCAGACAACCAACTGAAGAGCAGGACCGCGCCGTTGGCCAGGAACAACCCGAGCGGAGCGCCGAATTGCGGCCAGGATGCGATAAATCCCCGATTGTGGTTTCCCTTGCTCCACTCCATCGCCAGCAGAACGGAACCACCCCATTCGCCGCCGACGCCGATACCCTGAACCAGCCGGATGAGCGTGAGCAGCACGGCGCCCCAAATGCCGATGCTGGCATAGGTCGGCATCAGGCCGACTGCCGTGGTCGCGATCCCGGTCACCAGCAGGGTTATGATCAGGGTGGCCTTGCGGCCGATCCGGTCGCCGTAATGGCCAAAGATTGCCGCACCGATGGGCCGGCCGACGAACCCGATGAAGAACACCCCAAAAGCCTGGAGCACGCCGATCAACGGCTCCGACCCGGGAAAGAACAGCTTGCCGAAAACCAGGCCGGTGACCGTGCCGTACAGCAGAAAGTCATACCATTCGATCGTCGTGCCGACGGTGCTGGCGATCAGTGCCCGGCGGAGATGTCTGTCGTGCTCGGCTTCAGGCAGGCCACTGAGAGTGGAGACCGTTGTGGACATCGTGAACCCTCCCGTTGTTGGGTGGTCACGGATATACCGTTAGTCTGCCGTCCAGCGCGTCGTGCTATTGGGGCCGTCCGCCGCCCGCCGTTGATACACCCGTGCCGTCCGTCGTCACAATGAGCAAAACGGACGCGGGTCACAACAGGAAAGGTGCCCGTGAGCGATGTGCGATCGCCCAGCCTCGCGGGGAGCCTATGTCTGCGGATACCGGAAGGTGAATTCCTCGGTGAAAGGCTGCCACCAGCCCGGAACCCCGGTTTCCTCGTCGGTGTGGCGCAGGAAACCATTGCTCTCGGGCGGCTCGTAGCGGAACGTCACGGTGTACGTTCCGGGACCGTCCATCTTGAGATTGGCGGCGTAGTGCGGGCCGTCCTTCGCCGTCATCGGAAACAACTTGCCGTCGGCGTGCCAATCCGCCCCTTTCTTGGCCATGTGGTAGGTGACGGTCAGATACGGCACCCAGGCCCCGTCGGGGAAGCCATGGACATTGTCGGCCGTGGCATGGACATCCGTCTCGAGGTGAATCACGTCGGGGCCCATCGCTATGCCGGGCGGCATTGGTGCCATCTCGACGCCAACCAGGTAGTTCGCGGCGATCTCCATGTCGTGCGCGTGGGCGGGGCCGCCGATCGGGTATTCGCGTGCGTGCGCGGCTTGAGCCAGGACGAGGGATCCCGCTCCGACACTGATCGCCAGACGTCTCATGGAGGCTCTCCTGCACGACATCAGTGTTGGGCGGCGGTCCGCCTGGACGGCGCCTGATGGACAAGGCGGCTGGCCACGACCAGAACGGCGAGCGTCGCGAGATAGGCGGCGAGCTGCACGCCCATTGGCCGGTCGGAGTAGCCAATCAGCGCGTGCAGCGCCCGGCCGGTCAGCGTCGCGTCCGACAGCAGCCAGGACGTGTCCCAAATCTGGTAGCCCCAGGCCGGGATCAGGTCGGCGCCGGCGAGAATAGAAGCGGCCTGCCCGGCCATGCCGGCGGCGACCAGGGCGATGAGCACGCTGGTCACGGAGAACAGGCGCTTGAGCGGGATCGCGACGAGGCCACGATAGATCAGCCAGGAGATCAGGGCGCCTCCGGCGAGGCCGAGCACACCGCCCAGCAACAGTGGCCCGGGACCGGCGTTGGTCGAGACAACGATCCCGTATAGGAACAGCACCACTTCGGAGCCTTCGCGCAGGACAGCGACCGCGACCACGATCGCCATCGCCATCAACGATTTCTCGCCGGCGGCCACCGCAGTGCCCATGGCCCGCATCTCGCGCGCCATCTCGCGGCCGTGGCTCGCCATCCAGAGATTGTGCCAACCGAGCATGATGACGGCGACGATCAGCACGCAGGCGTTGAAGACTTCCTGACCGTACCCTTCGAGGGCGTTGGACAGCGTTCCGGCGAAGGCGGCGAGCAGGGCGGCGCCGAGAACACCAGCGGCGATCCCGCCCGCGATCCAGGGCGCGCGGTGGCGGATGCCCTGCGTCGCCGCCATGACGATCCCGACGATCAGCCCGGCCTCGAGCACCTCGCGGAAGACGATCAGCAGGCTGGCAATCACGCGCCTACTCCTTGGCCTCGACAGCGGTGATGGTCCCGGTCGCCGCGTCCGGGTGGTAGTCGTCGAAGAACTTGTAGGTTCCTGGGTGCAGCGGCCCGGCGGAGACAGTCACCTTGCCGCCGGGCACAACGATCTTCTCGAACTTGAGGTCGAAGCTCTCGAACTCGGCGGGAGTGGCGTCCTGGTTGCTGACCTCGATGCGGAAGCGCTGGCCGGACGGCACCTCCAGGTGATTGGGGGTGAATTGGTGGTCCTTCAGAACCAGCGAAACCGGGCCGGCGGCACGAGCCGACACCGGCGCCGCGGCGACGCAGGCCAGCAACAATGCCCCTCCGGCAACCCGAACCCTCATCGCGGCCTTCCCCCAGTGCGCGGAAATTGTTAATGCGAGGCGTTCGCAATAGCAAGCGCCAATTGGGCTCGTCGGGCTTGCTGTCTTGGAGTTCCAGCCATGGCGGAGCACCATGTGCTCGCGTTCCTTCGCATCCCGTACGAAGTTCTGATCGCGCTCTCAAGCCGGGAGCTGCATTTCGAGCTGCAACCGTACCATCACCTGAACCGGATCGTTCATATCCTGTCGATGTCGGCCTTCTTCGGCGGGATCGGGCTGCTGGACCTGCGGCTGATCGGGGTGCGGGGAACGGTGCCGCTCAAGCTGTTCGCGGAGCACACGCTGCCTTGGCTGTATGCCAGCTTCGCCGTTTCCATGGTCAGTGGCATCCTCTTGTTCTTCTACGACCCGGTGCATGTCGGCAGCCACGCCTACTTCACGGTGAAGCTGATCCTGGTGCTGCTCGGGCTGGTGAATGCCGGCCTGTTTCATCGCAGCGGATACGTGGCGGCCCTGGCCGCCGAGGCACGGATGCCCGCGAGCGCCCGCGTGGCCGGCGCCGTGTCGCTGGCGATCTGGACGGGCGTGATCGTCATGGCCTGCTTGAACACCGAGCCCGCCCCGCGTGTCCTGCTCCGCTGATTCCCAAAATCGCCCGCGGGGATTCGCCACGGAGGACGCGGTGCGTAGAATGCGCGACGGCCGATCCGGCCGGAGCGGGGAGGGAGCATGGCGGCAGCCATCACACGTCGGCAGGCGCTTAGCCTGGCGGCCTCGGGCATGCTGGCCGCGCCAGCCATCGCGCGGGCGCAGCAGGCGCCGGGCGTGACGCAGAACGAGATCCTGCTCGGCCAGACGATGCCCTACAGCGGTCCCGCCTCGAGCTACGCCCCGATCGGCCGGACCGAAGTGGCGTACATGGAGTTCGTCAACGCCCAAGGCGGCGTCAACGGGCGCAAGATCAGGCTGCTGAGCCTCGATGACGGCTACAGCCCGCCCAAAACCGTGGAGTTGACGCGCCAGTTGGTCGAATCCGACCATGTGGCAGCGATCTTCCAGCAGCTCGGGACGCCGACCTCGATCAGCACCCGCCGCTATCTGAACCAGAGAAAGGTGCCGCAAATCTTCGTCGCCTCCGGCGCGACCCAGTTCGGCGATTTCCAGCAATTCCCTTGGACCATCGGCTGGCAGGTCAGCTACCAAATCGAGGGCCGGGTCTACGCGCGCTACATTCTGGACACGAAGCCCGATGCCAGGATCGGGGTGATCTACCAGAACGACAATTCGGGCCGGGACTTCCTCAAGGGGTTCCGCGACGGCCTGGGCGCCAAGGTCAACCAGATCGTGCTCACGCAGAGCTACGAGGTCAGCGACCCCACGGTTGACTCCCAGGTCAACAAGCTGCACCAGGCCGGCGCCGACACGCTGTTCGCGAGCGGGATTCCCCGGTTCACGGCGCTGGGGCTGCGGGCCGTCACCAGCCTGGGCTGGAAGCCGCTGTATGTGATCGCCAGCGTCGGCTCCTCGGTTGCCTCGGCCATCCTCCCGGTTGGTCCCGAGCACGCCGTCGGACTCATCAGCGGGGCCTACATGAAAGATCCGTCCGATCCGCAGTGGAAGGACGACCCCGGCTACCAGGACTGGCTCGCCTTCATGCGCAAGTACCCGCCCCGACACCGAGCTGAGCGACATCAACAACGTCTACGGCTATTGCGCGGCGCAGACCCTGATTCCGGTGCTGAAGCAATGCGGCGAGGATCTGTCGCGCGCGAACATCATGCGCCAGGCGACGAACCTCGACATCCAACTGCCGATGTTCCAGAACGGCATCCGGTTCACCACCACCGCCACTGATTACTACGGCATCAAGAAGCTCCGCTTGCAACGTTTCGACGGCGAGGCTTGGGTGCCGTTCGGCTCGCCCATTGGCGTGTAGGGATGCCGGAGCTGGTCACGGTCACGGCGGACGAGGCGGAGATCCGGCTGGACCGCTGGTTCCGCCGCCATTTTCCCGGCCTGCCGCAGAGCGCCATCCAGAAGCTCTGCCGCACGGGACAGGTGCGCGTGGACGGCCACCGGGCGGAGCCCGCGATGCGGCTCGCGCCGGGGCAAGCGGTGCGCGTCCCGCCGCTCGCGGCTCCGCCCGCTCCCAAGCCGCGCGCCGAGATCGACCCGCTGGTCGCGAAGGACACGCGTGCCCTGGTCCTATACCGCGACGACCAACTCATCGTGTTGAACAAGCCGCCAGGCCTGCCCGTGCAGGGCGGGCCGGGGATCACGCGCCACTTGGACGGGCTGCTCGACGCGCTGCGCTTCGGCGCCGCCGACCGGCCCCGGCTGGTGCATCGGCTGGATCGCGACACGTCGGGCGTGCTGGTGCTCGCCCGCACGCCGGGCAGCGCGGCCAAGCTGGCGGCCGCGTTCCGGGGACGGGGCGTGGAGAAGACCTACTGGGCCGTTGTCACCCGCCGCCCGATCCCGCCGGAGGGCCGCATCGACCTCCCGCTGAAGCGCGTGGGCGGGGCGCGCGGGGAACGGACGGCCCCGGCCGAGCCGGACGAGGAGGACGCGGCGCGGGCCATCACCGATTTCCGCACGCTCGACCACGCAGGCAAGCTGGCATGGCTCGAGCTGCACCCGCTGACCGGACGGACGCATCAGCTCCGCGTCCACTGCGTCGCCATCGGCGCCCCCATCCTGGGCGACGTGAAATACGCCCAGCCGGACCAGAACGGCGCCTTCGCCGCGACCGTCTCTGGCCTGTCAGAGGATTTGCACCTGCACGCCCGCCGCTTGCGGCTGCCGCACCCTGCGGGTGGGATGCTGGAGGTCGAGGCCGACCTGCCCGCGCATATGCGCGAGACCTTCCGTACTTTGGGCTTTGCCGCGCCACCAGCGCGCGCGCCACGGCGGGACTGAGCGCATGAAGCGACACGCCGTCCTCCGCGCGGTCATCTTCGGACTCCTCGGCCTGATCGTGCTGGCCGGAATCGCCTTTGCCGTGTGGGTGGCGCGCTTCGATCCGAACGCGTACAAGCCGCGCATCGAGCGGGCCGTCCACGACACCACCGGCCGCGACCTGGCGCTGAACGGGCCAATTCATCTCTCGCTGTTTCCGCTTGGGATCACCCTGCGCGACGTCGCGCTCTCCAATCCGCCGGGTTTTGCAAGTCCGCACATGGCGACAGTGCGCCAGGTCATGCTGCGCCTGGATCTTGGCCCGCTGCTGCGGCGGCGGATCGTGGTGCGCCAGCTCGACATCGACGAACCGGTGGTCGCGCTGGAGCGGAACGAAGCTGGCGTGCCGAATTGGGTATTCGCGCCGCCCGGACAGGCTGGTGCCGAGGCCAACGCGCCGTCCGAGGCAGCGGCTGCCCCGTCAGGGCCGGCCGGCCAGGCTGGGGCGGCCGTGCTGGACGCGCGCATCACCGGCGGCACGCTGAGCTACCGCGACGCGCGGGGCGGACAGGCATACTCGCTCGCTATTCCGACCCTCACGGTCAGCGCCGCATCCCCAGACGCGCCGATGCACCTGGAAGGCCAAGCGGTGCTCGCTGACACGGCGGTGCTGCTGAACGCGGACACCGGACCGTCAGCGGGGTTCGCACAGGGCGCGTTCTGGCCGCTGCGCCTCAGCGCCAAGGTGGCGGGGCAGGGGGCGCAGATGACTCTGGACCTGGCCGCCCCGGCCGCCAGTCAGCCGGTGCGCGCCGCCATCCAGGGCAGCGCGCGCGACACCCCCTTCTCGGCCACCGCGTCACTCGCCCCCCCCGTGGCGCTTGCGGATACGGGCCAGCCGCTTCCACTGAGCGTCGAGGCGCAGGCGGCCGGCGCGAAGCTGGCCCTCAGTGGCACCATCGCGCAGCCGATGCGGATGGCGGGCGTGGACACGGTGCTCTCCGTCCAGGTGCCCGACCTGGCTGCGCTCTCGGCCCTGGCGGGGCGGAGCCTGCCCAGGCTGCGCGATCTGGCTGTCTCGGCCCGCCTCAAGGATCTCAACGGGCTGCGCTCCGGTGTGGCCCTGAGCGCGCTCCGTGTGGCGGCGGCGCCTGGCGACGTTGCCGGCGTCGCGGACGTGCTCTTCGCCCCGCGGCCGAGCGTGCGTGCCGACCTGACCAGCACGCGACTCGATTTTGCCGTGTTGCGCGCGGCCATGCCGTCCGCCCCGTCTGCGCCGCCCCCCGCACGCCCGCCTTCGACCGCGCGGAGCGCACCTGCCCCGGCCGGACCCGTCATCCCCGACACGCCAATCCCGTTCGCGGCGCTGCGCGGCGCCGACGCCGACCTGCGCCTCAGAATCGGAACACTCGGGCTTGGCGCGGCAGCGCTGCGCGCCGCCGACGCGCATCTCAGGCTGTCAAGCGGCGCACTGGCTCTCTCGGCGCAGGGCGCCTTCGGAGCAGCCCCCATCGCGCTGACCGTGACCGCCGATGCCCACGACCCGCCGAACGTCGCCTTGGCGCTGAATGCCCCCGCGCTGCCGACCGCCGCCCTGCTCGCGGCCATGCGCCAGCCCCCCTATGTCGCTGGCGTCCTCGCCGTTACCGCCAACCTGCGCGGCACGGGCGCCAGCGCGCACGCGCTCGCCGCCAGCCTGGACGGCGTGGCTACCGCGACGATGCGTGGCGGCACGGTCCAGACCCAGGTGCTGGAACGCGCGCTTGGGCCGGTGATCGCGCGGGCGAACCTGCTCGGGGCGCTCCGGGGCGGCGATCAAAGCGAGCTGCGGTGCCTGGCGGCGCGCGCGCGGGTCACGCACGGAGTCGCTCAGTTGGCGCCGCTGCTGCTGGCCTCCTCGCTCGTCACCGTGGACGGGACCGGGCGGGTCGATCTGGCCACCGAGACGCTCGATCTCCATCTGAATCCACAGGGACGGGCCGGCGGGGTCAGCTTCTCGGTGCCGGTGACGGTGACGGGCGGATTCCGCGCTCCGCGCCTCGGCACGTCGCAGCCCGCCGCCGCGGCGGCGGGGCTGCAAGCGGCGCTCGGCGCGCTGGCCGGGAGGGCCGGGCTGGGCGCGGCGCCGACGGCGGGACCGTCCTGCGACGCCGCGCTGGCGGCGGCGCGCGGGTGAGGAAGGGACTGTTCTGGTGAAGCGTTTCTGGACTGAGACGAGCATTCGGCCTACGCGGGAAGGCGGGCGCTCGGAGTTCGCGATCCTGCTGGATGGTCGCCCCATGCACCTTCCGGGCGGAGCCATCCTGCGCGTCGGGCAGGAGGAGCTGGCCCACCCCATCGCCGCCGAGTGGCAAGCGGCGGGCGCTGACGGCCGGGAGGTCTCGTTCGAGGACACGCCGCTGACCCGCATCGCCGGCACCGCGCAGGAGCGGATCGCCCCCGATCCTTGGCCGACGATCGAGGCGATAGCCCGCTACGCCGAATCCGACCTGTTGTGCTATCGTGCGGACCAGCCAGCCAAGCTGGCCGCGCGCCAAGCGGAGGAATGGCAGCCCTGGCTCGACTGGGCGGCCCAGGAATATGGCGCGACGCTGCGCGTCACCACCGGGATCACGCCGATCAAGCAACATCGCGACAGCATCGCCGCCCTGCGCGACGCCGTGGCGGGGTACGATCCTTACGGGCTCGCCGCGCTCGGCATCGCGGTGCCGGCGCTGGGCAGCCTCGTGCTCGGCTTGGCGCTGGCCGAGGCCTGGCTCGATCCGGTTCGCGCCTATGCGGTGAGCGCGCTGGACGAGCTGTTTCAGGCCGAGCTGTGGGGCGAGGACGAGGAGGCCGCCGCCCGCCGCCAGGCGATCGCCGCCGATGTCGCGCTCGCCGCGCGTTTCCGGCTGCTGGCGCGAGGCGCCGCATGACCGCGAAGCGCGTCATCATCACCGGGCGGGTCCAGGGGGTTGGCTATCGCGACTGGATGGCGGCGCGCGCCCGCGCCCTGGGCGTCGATGGCTGGGTTCGCAACCGTCTCGATGGCACGGTGGAGGCGCTGGTGGCCGGCGAGACCGGCGCGGTCGAGGAGCTGCTGCGTCGGTGCCGGCGCGGACCGCGCCTGGCCGAGGTGACAGTCATCGTCGAGGAGTGGGCCGAGCCGCCGGAGGAGCCCGGGTTCGTGCGGGCGCCGGACTTGTGAGTCTGGTGTCGTTTCACCCGGCCCTAACCCCTTTGCCCGCCTGTGCTTGCCGTGCGTATGACTTGGATAGTGTCGGTCGATGTGGATTTGGCCCTTGGGATAGGATCCGGCCGAAAGGGAGACGATGACCGAGGCGATCCGGATCTGGTACCAGAGCTTCGTCGATCCCATTGAGCAGGCGCCCTACATGGACCGGCTGCGGGACCGCTTGCGGCATATCGCTGCGCCTGGAACAGAGGTCGACCTGCATGGCATGTCGCCGCCCGACCGCCACTTCCACCCCCTGACCGAATTCCGCTGCGCCGACCAGACAATTCCAGGCCGCGCTGCGCGCGGAACGCGAGGGCTACGACGCCTTCGTGATCGGCCATTTCCAGGAACCCGGTCTTATCGAGTGCCGGGGCGCGGTGGACAGCCCCGTCGCGAGCTTGGGCGAGGCGACGATGCTGTACGCCTGCTCGCTCGGGCGGCGCGTGGGCCTGGTCACGATCAGCCCCGTTTTCATTCCCTGGCACGAGGAACAAATCCGCCGCCACGGCCTTGAGCGGCGCATCATCGGCGCGACCGCGATCGAGGCCGACGTGCCGCGCTTCATGCGAGCCTTTGAAGACCCGGCCTCTTACGCCGCGTTGCGGGCGGATTTCGTCGAGCAGGTCCGGCCCTTGATCGCGCGCGGCGCGGACGTCCTGATCCCCGCCGGTGGGCTGCCTATGCTGCTGTTCGCGCGCGAGCAGCCGTTCACCATCGACGGAGTTCTCGTGCTGGAGGGCATCGCCACGGTCCTCAAGGCCGGCGAGATGGCGGTGGCGATGCATCGCCTGACTGGCGCCGTCGCCGGCCGCGGCGGGATCTATCGCAAGGCGCCCCAGGGCGCGGTGGCCGATTACTTGGCGTCCCGCTCCCCTTGACGGGGGCAGCCCGCCTATTGCCTCTCGGTCGAAACACAGGAGTCTAATGAAGTTCATGTAAATGCTCATCCACGAATAACCTTTCTGAAAGAGATGTTTCTAGCGGTACCATTAGCGAAAGTATATTCCCAGCGTTGTGATGGATCGCCTCTTGCCCGCCGAATGTTACCCAGGCGCCCGGCAAGAGGGTATCCAATGCGATGGGAAAAGAGATGTTCCGTATCGCTGCTACCGCGTGTGTGCTTTCCGCGGCTTTGGCTATTCCGGCTTTCGCCCAGGGCAGCCAGCAGAGTGATACCAAATCCGGCTGATTAGTTCGGCTGAACCGGCTTTGGCCACCAGTGGAAGCTGGTGTGCGGACGGATCATGCTTCCCGCTTATCGGCCAATCGACCCGCTCTTGTACTTTGCAGCAGGGAAGCGCAAAGTCGCTCTGAACGCGGCGTCTCGGAGCAGAACGGTGCGGGCAATCATGAAGGGGCTGACGGACGTTGAGTTCGAACGACTCTACGGGACGGAGGGTCAGTGTCTGGCGGCGTTGGTGGCGGCGCGCCAACGTGAAGGAATGCCTTGCCCGCGCTGCGCCAATCTGAAGAGCTATGTCTACGGCCGCCGTGTCGGCTGCACGCGCTGCGGCCGACGTTGGTCGGTCACCGCGGGCACCGTGATGGCGGACACCAAGCTGTCTCTGACCACTTGGTTCCGCGCCATGCACCTGATGAGCAGCACCAAACAGGCGATCTCGGCGGTCGAGCTCGGCCGCAGGCTGGGCCTGGGCTATGAGACGGCCTGGTATCTGCACAAGCGGCTCCGCCACGCCATGACCGAGCGGACGGAGCGCTATTCGCTCGGGGGCGCGAGCGACGACGATGCCGCGCCGCCGGTAGTGGAGGCGGATGACGTGTGTCTGGGAGGTGAAAGGAACCAAGGCAGCGGAACCGAAGGCAAGACCTGCGTCATCGTCGCCTGCGAGCGGCATGCGGACGGGCGCATGGGCCATGTCGCGATGCGCGCGGTCAGCGCCTTCTCCAGCGAGGCGGTGGCCGCGTTCCGCGATGCCCACATCGCCGCCGGCGCGACTGTGCACACGGACGGCTTGCGGGCGTTCAACGCCTTCGGTGAAGCCGGGCGGACGCATGTCGCCACCGTCACCGGCGGCGGGCGTCCGGAGCGCGAGCGCAGCGCCCCGTTCTTCACCGTCAACACCCTGGTCGCCAATCTCAGTACCGCGCTCAAGGCCACCCACAAGCGGCTCTCCCCCAAGCATCTGCCCGACTATCTCGGCGCCTTCTGCTGGACCACCAACCGGCGCCGCAACATGCGAGGCATGGTCAACGCGCTTTGCCGTGCCGTCGCTGCGTCGTCCCGTCTGACCCACAAAGGCGTCTACCCGTGACGGGTCGATTGGCCGATAAGCGGGATCATGCTTGGGTCGAGGCGGGTGCTGCGTTCGGCGATGGCGGCATCGAGGTCGGCCAGGGTGGGGAAGTGCTTGTTGGCCACCGCCTCGTCGAGCAGCGGCCAGAGCCGCTCAGCGGGTTGGAGTTCCGGGCTGTAGGGAGGCAGGAACACCAGCGTGATCCCGTCCGGCACGGCCAAGCCCTTGGGGCCGTGCCAGCCGGCGTTGTCCAGCACGAGGACGATGTGGCGTCGGCGTCCCGCCCCGCTCTCGCGGGCGAAGGCGGCGAGCCGGGTTTCGAAGGCCGGCTTGTTGATGCGGGTGCAGAGATACCAGACCGTCTCGCCGCTGCTCGGCTGCACGAAGGCCGCGACGTGCAGCCACTGGAACCGGTGATGACCCAGCGCCGTTGGGCGTGCGCCGGCCTTGGCCCAGACCCGGCGGCGGATCGGCTTCAGGCCGAGGCGGTGCTCGTCCTCCGCCCAGACCTCGACCGGCTGTTCCGGGTGCGCCGCCCGTGCTTGCGCAACGGCAACGTCAACCTGTTTGCGAAGGCCGCCCGCGCCTCCGGATCAGCGGCCCGCGGATGGCGCGGGCGCGGCGTCTGCACCGACCAGCCGAGCCGCTTCAGCGCCTCCCAGCCGCGCTGCGGATGCACCCGCTCCAGCTTGAGGTGCCGCGCCATCCAGGCCGCCACCTTGGGGCCACTCCATAGCCCGCCGTCCTCGGGCGGCTCACGCAGCCGCTCGGCCAGGGCGGCCAGCACCGCCTCGGTCAGCACGCTCGCTGCTCGCCCGTTCCGCCGCCGCCCATCGCCCAGCGCCGCCGGGCCGCGTGCGTTGTAGCGCGCCGCCACCGCCTCCACCCAGCGCGGCGTGAGCGCCAGCACCCCGGCCACCTCGACCACCGTGCGGCCCTGCGCCAGCAGCCAAATCGCCTGGGTGTGCCGCGCCTCGGCCACGGTTTGCGCCGCGCGGAACCGCGCCGCCAGTTCCGCCACACTCAGGTGCTCGGCAATCCGTGCCATCATCCCCCCGTTCAACCGCCCGCGGCATAGGCCCGCTCCGCGCAGCCGCCACTCTAAGCCGAACCTATCACCCGGGTTTAGTATGAGAACCAGGGTCTCTCTCAGCAGGCCCAGCAGTTCCTGAACCACCTGGCCGAAACAAACCAAAGCGAGGTGCGCATGGGCCTGCTGGCCGAACGGAATGCGACCGATCCGGCCGTGAAGGCGTTTGCGCGGCTGACCGCCGCCGACCACATCGAGGCCGGGCGACATATCGTCGCAGGACCGCCAGGAATTTCAGCGGCTAGAGCGGATGAGCGGCCGCCAGTTCGACATCGCCTATATGCGCGAAGAAGTCCAGGAGCAGAAGCAGAGCCTCCAGGAGCTAAACCAGCAGCGCCAGTCCATCAAAGCATTTCCGGTTGATGCCCTGATCGAGGGCGCCCTCTCCATCCAGCATCAGCACCTGGCATTGGCAGAGGCGGTGGAACAGTATATCAACAACGGCAACAACAGTGACTCGGGCAGCCAGCAGGCGACGGCCAGCAGCTCGAACAGCCGCTAAAGTCCCGGCGATGATTGGTGCCCGCCGCGCGCGAACGCGGCGGGACACCCACGGCGCGTCACTACCGTCGGCGCCGACGCTGGGATGCCCAGTGCTTATGCGCGACGTGCTTATGCGCGACGACCGGCGACTGTTGAAAGTTTCAGAACGCAAGCGATGTCGCTTGCATCACCAGTGGCAGGGTGCGCACCATCTCCAGCACCGCCTCGGGCACCTTCTCGTCCACTGACACCAGGCAGATCGCGTCGCCCCCGGCCTCCGCCCGGCCGAGATGGAACGTCGCGATGTTGATGCCTGCGCCGGCCAAGGTCGCGCCGAAGCGGCCGATGAAGCCTGGCTTATCCTTGTTGGTGACGTACAGCATGTGCGGCGCGAAATCCGCCTCGACGGGAATCCCCTTGATCTCCACAAGGCGCGGACGCGCGCCCGCGAACAGCGTGCCGGCGACCGAGCGGGTGAGGCGGTCCGCTTCCACCGTCACGCGCACCAAGGTCTGGTACTCGCTCGGTCGGTCATGCACCGTCTCGGCCACCTCGATCCCGCGCTCGCGCGCAGCGATCGGCGCGTTCACCATGTTCACGCCTTCCATCACCGGGGTCAGCAGCCCGGCCAGCACGGCGGCGGTGAGCGGGCGATGGTTCAACGGGGCGGCATGGCCCTCATATTCGATCACCACGCGCCGGATCACGCCCTCCTGCGCCTGCGTCAGCTGTCCAGCAAAGGCGCCTAGCTGGCGCGACAATTCCATGTAGGGCCTGAGCCGCGGCGCGTCCTCGGCCGAGACAGAGGGCATGTTGACCGCGTTCGCCACCGCGCCCGTCAGCAGGAAGTCACTCATCTGTTCGGCGATTTGCAGCGCGACCTTTTCCTGCGCCTCGGCGGTCGCCGCGCCCAGGTGCGGGGTGCAGACGACGTTCTCCAGCGCGAACAGCGGGCTGTCGGTGGCCGGCTCGGTCTCGAACACATCCAGCGCGGCGCCAGCGACATGCCCGGCCTTGATCGCGTCGGCCAGCGCCGCCTCGTCGAGCAGGCCGCCGCGCGCGCAGTTGATGATGCGCACGCCCTTCTTGGTGCGTCCGACGGCCTCGCGCGACAGGATGTCGCGCGTGCTGTCGGTCAGCGGCGCGTGAAGCGAGATGATGTCGGCGCGCGCCAGCAGCTCGTCCAGCTCCACCTTCTCCACCCCCAGCTCGATGGCGCGCTTCTCCGACAGGAACGGGTCGTAGGCAAGCACCTTCATGTGCAGCCCGACGGCGCGCTCGGCGACGATCGAACCGATATTGCCGCAGCCGATCAGACCAAGCGTCTTGCCGGTCAGCTCGACGCCCATGAAGCGGTTCTTCTCCCACTTGCCCGCGCGCGTGGAGGCGGAGGCTTCGGGGATCTGCCGCGCCAGGGCGAACATCATGGCAATGGCGTGCTCGGCGGTGGTGATCGCGTTGCCGTGCGGCGTGTTCATCACCACCACTCCGCGCGCGGTGGCCGCGCGCACATCGACGTTGTCAACGCCGATACCGGCGCGGCCGACGACCTTGAGACTGGCCGCCGCATCCAGCAGCTCGCGCGTGACCTTTGTGGCGGAGCGGATGGCGAGCCCGTCATAGCCGCCGATGATGCCGCGCAGCTCGGCGGGCGACAGGCCCGGCCGCACATCGGCGTTGATGCCGCGCGCGGCGAAGATGTCCACCGCGGCGGGGGAGAGCTTGTCGGAGATGAGGACCTTGGGCATGGCTACGCCGCAGCCTCCCGGCTGGCGTCCGTGACCCGCGCGAACGCCCAGTCGAGCCAGGGCAGCAGCGCGCGAATGTCCGCCGTCTCCACTGTCGCCCCGCCCCAGATGCGCAGGCCGGGCGGCGCATCGCGATACGCGCCAACATCGTAGGCCACACCCTCCCTGTCGAGGAGCGCGGCGATGGGCGTGGCGAGGCCAGGCGGATCGACGCGCAGGCAAATCGAGGTGCAGGAGCGCGTCGCCGGCTCCTGGGCCAGGAAACCGACCCAGGGCGTGCGCGCGACCCACTCGGCGATCGTGGCGAGATTGGCCTCGCTGCGCGCGATCAGTCCAGGGAGGCCGCCCGCCTGCTCGGCCCAGCGCAGCCCGTCGAGCGCGTCCTCGGCGCAGAGCAGCGACGGCGTGTTGATCGTCTCGCCCTTGAAGATGCCCTCGTTCAGCTTGCCGCCCTTGGTCAGGCGGAAGATCTTCGGCATCGGCCAGGGCGGCGCGTGGCTCTCAAGCCGGGCGACGGCGCGCGGCGAGAGCGCGAGCATCCCGTGCGCCGCCTCGCCCCCCAGCACCTTCTGCCAGGACCAGGTGACGACGTCGAGCTTGTCCCAGGGCAGCTCCATCGCGAACGCCGCCGAGGTGGCGTCGCAGATCACCAGCCCCTCGCGCGAGGGCGCGATCCAATCGCCATTGGGGAGGCGCACGCCGGAGGTGGTGCCATTCCACGCCAGCACCACGTCGCGCGCGAAATCGACATCCCCGAGATCGGGCAACCGCCCATACGGCGCCGACATCACCCGCGCATCCTTGAGGCGCAGCTGCTTGACGACATCGTTCGCCCAACCCTCGGAGAAGCTCTCGAAGGCGAGCACGTCGACGCCGCGCGCGCCGAGCAGCGACCACAGCGCCATCTCAACCGCCCCGGTGTCGGATGCGGGCACGATGCCGAGCCGCCAGTCAGGCGGCATCCCCAGCATGGCGCGCGAGCGCTCGATCACCTCGGCGAGTCGCGCTTTGGGCGCGGCAGCGCGATGGCTGCGGCCGAAATATGTCCCTCTCAGCGCGTCCAGCGTGAAGCCGGGACGCTTGGCGCAGGGGCCGGAGGCGAAATTGGGATTGGCCGGACGGACGTCCGGTTTCGCGGCGAGAAGCGCCATGCGCGCTCTCCCTTCCAGAAGAGAAGCGCCCCGGTGGGGGGGCGTGACCCGGCGCCGCGTTTAGGGCCGGACGCAGTCCGCGTCAAGCGGAACGAGGGTCGCCAAGCCGGCGCGTATCGGTTATTCGTGGCGCCCGCCAGTCCAAATCTTCACGTCGCGCGACAAGCGGTCCGTGCGGATCACAGCAATAATGTTCCAGATGATCGAGGAGACACGCTACTTCGATGCGGCTGGTTATCCCGGAGCACTTCGGCCCTGCCGGCCGAGATCCGGTCAGAGGGACAGATCGCAAACGTGGCTCAGGACGTTGCGGATGACCGCAAGCCAGATTAAGTTGATCCGGTGATAAATCCTCTTATGAAGGGTAAGGCGCCGCCGTGAGTGACGATCCGATGACCCGTGCTCTGGTTGTCTAGAGCGGCTTGAGGCTGGCCAGGAAGAACTCAAGACTGTCCAGGCCTGCCACGGAGCGGCGTTGGAGAAGCTGGAAGCCGGCTAAGCCCGCTACGGAGTGGCGCTGGAGGAGCTGGAAGCCGGCCACACCCAGTTGCGCGCCGATCTGATGGGGCGCATGGACCGTCTCCAGGACACGATCACGATCATTCGCGACGACGTGCGGGTGAATTTTGGACGGGCCGATGCGGTGCAGCGTGTTGCGGAGAACGTGCGGATCGAGGCACGGTCGTTGTATCAACTTGTCAATGGGGTTCGCGACGACCTGCTCGCCTTGAACAACGTCGTAAGTGGCATGGAGCGCGAGATCCACCACCTTCAGTCCGAGGTTCAGTCGCTGCGTGGCGGGGCGTAGTCCGCGCGGCTTCAGCGAAGCGCGGCGTAGCCGTTGAGCATCTCGACCCCGTGGCTTTGCAGGGCCGTTTGGACGCGCGCATCGAGCAACGCAGCCAGTTCCTGTTCATGCGCGTACTCTGGCATCAGCGCCGCCAGCCTGTGGTCGCGCCACGCCGCCGGATGGAGATAAACCTCGCTCACTCCATCGGGCAGTGTGTCGACCAGATCCAGCAAGCGCCCGGCTGTCATCCCGCCGGTCCAGCGCAGGCCAAAGCAATGGTCGTTCGCAACCAAACCGGCCCGGCGTGCCTGGCGCCGCAACACGCGCGTCCCGGCCAGCAGCGCACGCTCGAGCAGGCCCGACGCGGGCAGGGAAGGTTCCGCCGGGACGCGGATCGCGCGCAGCCCGTGCGCGCGGCCGGTCTCGATCATCAGGCGCCCCACGGTCGGGTGCATGTGCATGTGCTTGTGCGCGTTCGCGTGGTCGAGCGTGAGCCCGGTCGCGGCGAAGGCGTCGAACTGGGCGCGAATCTCCGCGGCTAGCTGGCGACGGATTCGCGGGCGGGCGAAGTACCGCAGTCCCAGGCGAAACTGATCGGACGGAAACAGCCCCTCGGCATCGACCAGGTCGGGGATCTCGGCGCGCGGCAGTACCGCTGGTCCTTCGATCACGACCAGATGCAAACCAACCGCGAGAGAAGGCATCGCCCGCGCGCGCCGCACCGCGTCCGCCGCGGCCAGCCCCGCGACCATCAGGCTGGCGGCGGCGAGAATGCCGTCGCGGTGCGCGCGCTCGACCGCCTCGTTGACCGCCTCCGATAACCCGAAATCGTCGGCGGTGACGATCAGGCGCTTCGCCGGCGTGTTCAAGCCGCCTTGTGGCGCTCGCGCAGGAACTGGAAGAACTCGACGCCCTCGCGCAGGCGCCGCTTCATCATGTGCGGGCTGCGCGCCATCTCGCCCACGATCGCCGCGATTTTCGGCGCGCGGAAGTAGAACCGTTTGTAAAACGTCTCCACGCTTTCGAAAATCTCCGTGTGGCTCAGATGCGGGTAGTGCAGTGGCGCGATCTGGATGCCGTGCTCGTCCACCAGCTCGGCGTGGTCCGCGTCCAGCCAGCCATTCTCGACGGCTTGATTGTACAGGAACGTTCCAGGATAGGGCGCGGCCAGCGAGACCTGAATGGTGTGCGGGTTGATCCTGGTGGCGAAGCGGATCGTCTCTTGGATGGTCTCCTTGGTCTCGCCCGGCAGGCCGAGGATGAACGTGCCATGGATCTTGATGCCGAGTTCGTGGCAGTCGCGGGTGAACCGCTCCGCGACCTCGATCCGCATTCCCTTCTTGATGTTGTGCAGGATTTGCTGGTTGCCGCTCTCGTAGCCGACCAGCAGCAGGCGGAGGCCATTGTCCTTGAGCACCCTCAGCGTCTCGCGCGGCACGTTCGCCTTGGCGTTGCACGACCAGTCGACGCCGAGCTTGCCGAGCTCCTTCGCGATCGCCTCGGCGCGCGGCAGGTTGTCGGTGAACGTGTCGTCGTCGAAGAAGAACTCGCGCACCTGCGGGAAATACGACTTGGCGAGCCGGATCTCGGCCGCGACATGCTCGGGGCTGCGCACCCGGTAGCGGTGCCCGCCCACGGTCTGCGGCCATAGGCAGAAGGTGCAGCGCGACTTGCAGCCCCGACCGGTGTAGAGCGAGACGTACGGGTGCAGCAGGTAGCCGATGAAATAGTCCTCAATGCGCAGGTCGCGCTTGTACACCTCGGTGACGAACGGAAGCTGGTCCATGTCCTCCAGCATCGTGCGGTCCTTGTTGTGGACGATGCCGCCACCGCCATCGCGCCAGGAGATGCCGTTCACGGCCGCGAAGTCGCGGCCCTCGGCGATCTCCTTGATGGTGAAGTCGAACTCGTTACGGGCGACGAAGTCGATCGCGTCACCGGCCTGGCGCAGGCTCTTCTCCGCCTCCACCGCCACCTTGGCCCCCACCATGCCAACCTTCAGGCCGGGTACCTCCTGCTTTAGCCGGGCCGCCACGCGCACGTCCGAGGCGAAGGACGGGGTGGAGGTGTGAATGACGCAGAGCTCCCGCCCGCGCGCCGCGTCGAGCACGGCCTCCAGTGTCCGTCGCGCGGGCGGGGCGTCGATCAGCTTGCTGCCAGGCACCAATGCCGCCGGCTGAGCGAGCCAGGTCGGATACCAATAGGAGCGGATCTCCCGCTTCGCCTGATACCGCGACCCCGCCCCCCCGTCGAAGCCATCGAACGAGGGCGGTTGGAGAAACAGCGTCTTCATCATCCCACTCTCAGTCCTTCATCGAGGAGGCGGCCGCCGAGGAAGCGGGAGCCGGGCCGTCGGCGTGCATCCGATGGCCGCGCCACTCCACCTCGAGGCCGGCATAGCTCGCGGCCATCACGACCAGCGACATAAGGTCGCGCAGCGGCAGAAGCCAGATGGGCGCGGCGATGGCTGGCTCGGGCGGCAGACGGCGGGCCAGGGCACGGTCCACCGCCCAGGCCGAAGCCGCGCGCATGACCCAGGCCGCCATCGCCACGATCCAGGCCCAGAGGGCGCCGGCGCTCAGCAGCACGGCAAGCAGCGCCCAGGCGATCGGGTATTGCAGCGCCGAGGCGGCAAAGCCGGCCGGAACCAGGGCGCGGATGGTGCGCGCCCAACGCAGCTCATGGCGGAACAGGGCGGCGAAGCTGGCCTCTGGCACCGTGGTCAGCGGCACCGTATCGGCGAGCCGCACGCCGAGGCCGAGTCCGGCCACCTTGCGCCCCAGCGCGTTGTCATCGGCCAGGTGCGCGACGAGCGCCTCGAATCCGCCGATCGCGGTCAGCGTTTCCCGGCGCAGTGCCATCGTCGCGCCCAGGCAGTCCTGCCGCCCCATTGTCCGCGCGAGCAGCGCGCCAGGCAGGAACGCATGGGTGATCTGCGTTGCCCCGAGACGCGCGGGCAGCATCGGTGCAGCAGGCAGGCCAGTGTAGAGCGTCGTCACCAAGCCTGTGCCCGGCGCGCGCAACGCCGCGACAATGCGGCCAAGATAGTCAGGGGCACAGTGCAGATCGGAATCGGCGATCACCAAGATATCGTGCCGGGCGGCTCTCATCATGTTGATAAGGTTGCCGATCTTCCGGTTCGGGCCGTGCTGTGCCGGGTTCACCACCAGCGCGAGATCCCGGCCGGGGAAGCGCGACTGCAAGCGCCGCACCGCCCGGATCGCCGGATCGGCGGCGTCCTGCACGCCGAACACGACCTGGAACACGGGATAGTCCTGACGGCAAACCGAGCCGAGCGCCGCATCGAGCAGCGGCTCGTCGCCATGCAGCGGCTTCAGCACGGTAACCGGGGGACCGATCTCGACCGGGACAAGCGGCCGGCGGCAGAACCGCGCCACCGCAAGCGCGCCCGCCGCGCACTGACCGGCGCCGATCCCGGCCAGCGCCGCCGCGAACCCGGCCAGCACCAGCACCGTCGCGGCTCAACCCGCCGTCAGAAGCTGCGCCTTGCGCGCTGGCATGCCCAGCGCCCCCACGGCGGCGGCAACGATATCCTTGGCGGACAGCCGCGCGACCGCCAATTGCTTGGCCTGGCTGTCATGGTCGATGAACGTGTCGGGCAAAACCATCGGGCGCACCTTGAGCCCGCGATCCAGCAAGCCCTTCCAGGCTAGATGCTGCAATACCGCCGAGCCGAACCCGCCGATGGCGTTCTCCTCGATGGTGACGAGCACCTCGTGATGGCGGGCGAGCTGCTCGATCAGGGCGGTGTCGAGCGGCTTGGCGAAGCGCGCGTCAGCCACGGTTGTCGAGAGGCCCCTCGCCCCGAGTTCGTCGGCGGCGCGCATCGCATCGGCCAGCCGCGTGCCGAAGGAGAGGATGGCGACACTGCCACCGTCGCGCAGCACACGGCCCTTGCCGATCTGCCACACCTGACCGTTCGCGGGCAGCGCCGCGCCCGTGCCCTCTCCGCGCGGATAGCGCAGTGCGCTCGGCCGGTCGTTGATCGCCGCGGCGGTGGCAACCGCGTGGACCAGCTCGGCCTCGTCGGACGGCCCCATGATGACGAATCCCGGCAGGCAGCCGAGATAGGTCACGTCGAAGCTGCCGGAATGCGTGGCCCCGTCCGCGCCCACCGGCCCCGCCCGGTCCATGGCGAAGCGCACCGGCAGGCCCTGGATGGCGACGTCGTGGACCACCTGGTCGTAGGCGCGTTGCAGGAAGGTCGAATATATGGCGCAGAACGGCTTCATCCCCTCGCAGGCGAGGCCGGCGGCGAAGGTCACGGCGTGCTGCTCGGCGATGCCGACGTCGAAACTGCGGTCCGGGAATCGCTTGGCGAACCGGTCGAGCCCGGTCCCCGAGGGCATGGCCGCGGTGATGGCGATGATGCCGGGATCGCGCTCGGCCTCCGCGATCAGCGCCTCGGCGAACACCTTCGTGTATTGCGGCGGGCCGGGCGGAGCCTTCGCCTGTTCCCCGGTGATGACGTTGAACTTGGAGACGCCGTGGTACTTGTCGGCCGACTTCTCCGCCGGCGTGAAGCCCTTGCCCTTGACCGTGATGGCGTGGACCAGGATCGGCCCCTGTTCCTCGGCCTCGCGCACGTTGCGCAGCACCGGCAGCAGGTGGTCGATGTTGTGCCCGTCGATCGGACCGACATAGTAGAACCCCAGCTCCTCAAACAGCGTGCCGCCGGTCAGGATGCCGCGCGCGTACTCCTCGGCCCGGCGAGCCGTGCGCTCGATGCCGCGCGGGAAGCGCTTGGCCATCTTGATACCAAGCTCGCGGAGGCTGAGGAACTTGCGCGACGACATCAGCCGCGACAGATAGGCGCTCATCGCGCCCACCGGGGGCGCGATCGACATATCGTTGTCGTTAAGGATCACGATCAGCCGCGAGTGGCGCGCTCCCGCGTTGTTCATGGCCTCGTAGGCCATGCCGGCGCTCATCGCGCCGTCGCCGATCACACAGATCACGTTGCGGTCGTCGGGCTCCCCGCGCGCGGTCTTCAGGTCGCGCGCCACGGCCATGCCGAGTCCGGCAGAAATCGAGGTGGAGGAGTGCGCCGCGCCGAACGGGTCGTACTCGCTCTCCGAGCGGCGCGTGAAACCCGAGAGGCCGCCGCCCTGGCGCAGCGTCCGGATGCGATCGCGCCGGCCGGTGAGGATCTTGTGCGGATAGGCCTGGTGGCCAACGTCCCACAGCAGCCGATCGCGCGGCGTGTCGAAGATGGCATGGATCGCCACCGTCAGCTCCACGACCCCGAGCGAGGAGCCGAGATGCCCGCCGGTGACGGAGACCGCGTCGATGGTTTCGGCGCGCAACTCATCGGCGAGCTGGCTCAGCTGCTCAGCCGAAAGGTTGCGCAGGTCGGCCGGACTACGCACGCGGTCGAGCAACGGGGTGCTCACGGGGCTCATGCTGTCATTTCTCCCACCCTCAGCGACGACGCGACACAACGAAATCGGCGAGCGCGAGCAGCAAGCCCGCCCTCTCGCCGAAGCTCTCCAGATGCAGGGCCGCCTGGCGCGCCAGCATCTCCGCCTGCTGGCGCGCGCGCGCCGCGCCGAGAATTCCCACCAATGTCGCCTTGCCCGCCGCCGCGTCCTTTCCGGCGGTCTTGCCGGTCTCTTCCGTGGTTCCCTCGGCGTCGAGCAGGTCGTCCGCGATCTGGAACGCCGCGCCCAGATCCCGGCCATAGGCCGCGAGCATGTGGCGCTGCGCCACGGGAGCACGCCCCAGGATCGCGCCCGCCTCGGCGCTGAACTGGATCAGCCGCCCGGTCTTGAGCGCTTGCAACCGCGTGATCTGGGCGGCGTCCAGGCGCTCGCCCTCCGCCAGCATGTCGATCATCTGCCCGCCGACCATGCCGCGCGCTCCGGCGGCGGCGGCCAGTCCGCCGACCAGCTCGCACCGCGCTTGCGGGTCGGAATGGGTGTCCGGGTCAGCCAGGATTTCGAAGGCGCGGGCCTGGAGCGCGTCGCCCACCAAGATGGCGGTCGCCTCACCGTAGGCGCGATGGCAGGACGGCTTGCCGCGGCGCAGATCGTCATCGTCCATCGCCGGCAGGTCGTCGTGTACAAGCGAATAGGCGTGCAGCAGCTCGATCGCCGCGGCAACTCGCGCCGCGCACGTCGCGGAGACGGCGAACAAGTCCGCGCTCTGCATGGCAAGGAACGCGCGCAGCCTCTTGCCGCCGCCCAGCGCCGCATAGCGCATCGCCTCCATCAGGCGTGCCTCGGCGCCCTCCGCCAGCGGCAGCAAGCTTTCGATCGCCGTCTCAACCACACCGGCCGATTGGGCGAGGGCGGCTTGAAGAGCGCTTTCCGCTATCACCATATCCATGCCAACCCACTCATATGCTCGCTCGCCGCTGAAGCCCGCACGGCCGATCACACCATAATCACACTATATAACAACGGTCGCCGCTCGAAAGGCGGGGCCCCGGCCTGGGAGCCATCGAGCTGTTGCCAAATAGCTACACCCTCGAAGATGTGTGGCGTGCATGCATCGATCGGTTCGGGGAGAACCGCTATGTGCATTCACGCACCGACTCGCCAGACATATCCGGTGCCGCTGGCTTCGGCCAGACACAAGCGGCCCGCCGGATTGCACCGACACAGGGCGGGTCGTGTGTCGGGCTGACGTTGCTGAGCCGGAATCGAGATGCCAAGGGTATCCGTATGTTGAAGGTCATCCTGGCCCAGCCCCGCGGCTTCTGCGCCGGGGTCGAGCGGGCGATCGAGATCGTCGAGCGGGCGCTGAAGAGGTTCGGGCCGCCGATCTATGTCCGCCACGAGATCGTGCACAACCGGCACGTCGTCGAGGACCTGCGCACGCGCGGCGCCATATTCGTCGATGAGCTGGACGAAATTCCGCCCGGCTCCATGACCATCTTCTCCGCCCACGGAGTCGCCCGGCGCGTCGAGGAACTCGCTGCCAAGCGCGGGTTGCCGGTGATCGACGCGACCTGCCCGCTGGTCGCCAAGGTTCATAACGAAGGCCGCCGCTACGCCCGCCAGGATCGCGAGATCATTCTCGTGGGACATGCCGGCCATGCGGAAGTGGAGGGCACGATCGGGCAGATCGACGGCACCGTCCACCTGGTCCAAACCATCGCCGATGCCGAGCGGCTCCAGGTCCGCGACCCCGATAAGCTTGCCTACATCACCCAGACCACGCTTTCGGTGGACGACACGCGCGGCATCATCGCCGTCCTCAAGGCGCGCTTCCCCGCGATCGTCGGACCCGATGTGCGCGACATCTGCTACGCCACCCAGAACCGCCAGCAGGCGGTGCAGGAGCTGGCCAAGGCGGTGGATCTGATCTTGGTCGTCGGTTCGAAGAACAGCTCCAACTCCAACCGCCTGCGCGAGATCGGCGAGGAGCTTGGCATTCCGTCATACCTGATCGACGACGCCGCCGACCTGCGGCCCGAGTGGCTCGAGGGCGTGCGCGTGATCGGTGTCACCGCTGGGGCCTCCGCGCCAGAGATGTTGGTGCAAGGCGTGTTGCAGGGGTTGCGCCGGTTCGCCGAGATCGACATCTGCACGCTGGCGGGGGCCGCCGAGAACGTACGCTTCCGCTTCCCTGCCGAACTTGCCGACGCGTGAAGGAGAAGAAGACCGAATGCCCGTCCCCCTTAACCAGGCGATCCGCGTCGGGACATACGTGGTCGAGCAGCATCTCAGGGGCCGCCGGCGCTACCCGCTGGTCCTGATGCTGGAGCCGCTGTTCCGCTGCAACCTTGCGTGCTCTGGGTGCGGGAAGATCGACTATCCGGCCCCGATCCTGAACCAGCGCCTGTCACTCGCGGACTGCATCGAGGCGGCCGAGGAGTGTGGCGCCCCGGTGGTCGCCATCGCCGGCGGCGAGCCGCTGCTGCACAAAGAAATGCCGCAAATCGTCCGCGCGCTGCTCGATCGCGGCAAGTTCGTCTATCTCTGCACCAATGCGCTGCTGCTCGAGAAGAGGCTTGACCAGTTCAAGCCGCATCGCAACTTCGCCTTTGACGTCCATCTCGACGGCGACCGTGACATGCACGATCGGTCGGTGAGCAAGGCGGGCGTGTTCGACCGCGCCGAGGCAGCGATCCGCAGCGCCAAGGCGCGCGGCTTTCGCGTGTGCGTCAACACCACGCTCTTCGACGGCGCGGAGCCCGGCCGCGTGGCGGACTTCCTCGACCACGTCAGCACCATTGGCGTGGATGGCGTGATGATATCGCCCGGCTATGCCTACGAACGCGCTCCCGACCAGGAGCATTTCTTAAATCGGCGCAAGTCGAAGGAGCTGTTTCGCGACATCTTCCGCCGGGGGAAGGGCAGGGGGTGGAGGTTCAATCAGTCCTCCCTGTTCCTCGACTTCCTGGCCGGCAACCAGCGGTATCGATGCACGCCGTGGGGCAAGCCGACGCGCAATGTGTTCGGTTGGCAGCGGCCCTGCTACTTGCTGGGCGAGGGGTACGCCAAGACCTTCCGGGAGTTGATGGAGACGACCGACTGGGACCGGTACGGCACCGGCAACTATGAGAAATGCGCTGATTGCATGGTCCACTCGGGATACGAGGCGACGGCGGTGATGGACGCTGTGCGCAATCCGCTGAAGGCTATGCGGGTGGCTATGCGTGGACCGCGCACCGAAGGCCCGATGGCGCCGGAGATTTCATTGGAAAATCAGCGTCCGGCCGAGTTCGTGTTCCGCCGCCATGTCGACCATGCGATGCAGCGGATTGCGGCGACTGGGAAGATCGATAAGGTGGCCGAAACGGCGGAGTGAGTTTTGCTATGGTGCGGAGCGTCCGAAGCACGAAACTGGCGCTCGCCGTCGCGCTCATCGCGCCGGCGGCTCTGGCTGCCCACGCGCAGGGCGGCGCGCAGAACCTCTCGGCGACGGCAACCGTGCAGCCGGATGCCGGTACGCCGTCTCAGCGCAACCCGCTGCTTGCCGACAACGGCAAGGTGCGGATCAACAAGCTGGTCGGCACTGACGTTTACAATGTCAAGGACCAGAAGCTTGGCAGCGTCGATGACGTGCTGGTGGGCTCCGATGGCCAGCCGGACGTCATCCTTTCCGCCGACGGGAGGCTGGTGCAGGTGCCGTGGAACCAAGTCTTTTTTGGCAATGCCAAGCTGAACAGCCACAACAAGGTCATCCTGCCCGATGCAACTCCGCAATCGCTGAAGCAGGCGCCGGAGTTTCGCTACACCGGGGGGCGCTGATTGCCCCTAACCCTGTGTCGCCTGTAGCGAGTAGCTGAGCGGCAGCCACGGCCTGTCGGGCCAGCGCCAAAGGCCATCCGCTCCTTCGACTAATTGATTAAACATGCGCCACCTCACGCCGTCGTGTTCGTGCAGCCAATCGAGACGCAAACCGGCCGCGATCAGCGCCGAGACCACGTCACCCAGCGGGTGTATCCATTGACGTGTCTCCGCGTTGCGAAGCACCGCTTTGGGGTCCGCATAGTCGCAAGTCTCGGTTAATGCTAGTGGCTCGCGCCCTAGATACGGGGCGAACCAGCCGGGGCGGCCGTCCGGTCCTGCCGCCTGGTCATCAAAAACCAAGGCCGCTGGGTGGCCTTCCGCGAAGAAGAACCTCCCGCCCGGCGTGAGAAAGTGCGCTACGACCCGCGCCCAACCGGCGATGTCGGGCAGCCAGCCGATCGCGCCCCGGGTGACGAACACACGGTCGAATCCGCCCGGCTCGGGAATCGCCGGCGCTGCGTCGTATAAGTCGGATTGAACGAAATTGGCCTGGCCGGACAACCCAAGCTCGGTTGCGAGTGAGCTGCCCCCGATTTCCCTGGACACCGATTTGTCCGACCGGAGGCAGATATGGTGAAGTCCAGCATGAACAGGATCATACGAAATGATGTGGCTGATGGGCCTGTGGGCAACGAGGGCGGGCGGAGCCCGTCCGCGCTGTCCACAGGCCACAACGGCGCGGAGGCGGGGTGTGCTCCGAGTGGACCGCTGGCGCCGGGCCAACGCTGGAGCGTGAGCCGCAAGCGCGAGGTGGTGCTTCGCCTGCTGCGGGGTGAGGCCGCCGAGGATCTCTCGCGCGAGCTCGGCGTGCCGCTCTACAAGCTCGAGCGCTGGCGGCAGAAGGCCGAAGCCGCGCTGGGTGGCGCATTGAAGGAACGCGAAACGGAGGCGGCGAGTGGTGAGCTCGCCACGGCCATGCAGCGGATCGGCGAACTGAGCATGGAGAACGAGCTGCTGCGCTCTCGCATCGAGCGCCCTGGCCCTTTGGCCCGCGGGAGGTCGCGGTGATGGCGGCGGTGATTTCCCCGGCCACCGGCCGCCGCTACGGCATCGCCCAGGTCTGCCGCATCTGGGACGTGCCGCGGTCATCCTTCTATGCTGACCGACGCCGGGCCGATACAATGACGACGCCAGTTTCGGTGCGGCGCCGTGGACCAAAGCCCGTGGTGTCGGACGACACCTTGCTGGTGGCGATCCGCGCCGATCTCGCCCGGTCGCCCTGGCACGGCGAGGGCCATCGCAAGGTGTGGGCCAGGCTGCGGGTGATGGACGGCATCCGGGTCGCGCGCAAACGGGTGCTGCGGCTGATGCGCGAGAACGCCCTGCTGTCGCCGCATCGCGCCCGCATCCGCGACGACACGCCGCACGATCGTCACATCATCACCGAGGCGCCGAACCTGATGTGGGCGACGGATGCGACCCAGATCATCACCGTCCAGGATGGCAAGGTCTGGCTGTTCGGCGTCGTCGAGCACTGGAACGCCGAAGCGCTTGGCTGGCACGTCGCCAAGCGCGGCGATCGCTACTCCGCCGCGCAGGCCGTCGGCATGGCGGTCCGCAATGTCTTCGGCCACGTCAGCCCCAGCGCCGCTCGCGGCGTGGCGCTGCGACACGACCACGGCAGCGCGTTCCTCGCCGAACATTTCCATAACCAGATCCGCTTCTGGGGCATGACCCCCAGCTATGCGTTCGTCGGCGAGCCTGAGACGAATGGCGTCGTCGAGCGCTTCTTCCGCACCCTCAAGGAGCAGATCGTGCATGGCCGAATCTACCAGACCATCGACGAGGCCCGTGATGCGGTCCGCGACTTCGTCGCCCGCTACAATGCCGAGTGGCTGATCGAGAAGAACGGCCTGCGCAGTCCCAGCGATGCCAGAGCAGCGTGGTACCAGGCCGTCATGAAGACCGCCGCTTAACAGCAACCTTGTGTCCAGGAAACCGGGCGCGGTACAAGCTCGGTTGCGAGATCGCGCGCGGCGGCAATCGCGGGCGCTGAAAAATCGAGCCCAACCACCTCCGCCCCGCGCTGCGCCAAGGCAAGCGTGTCCCCGCTTATCGGCCAATCGACCCGCTCTTGTACTTTGCAGCAGGGAAGCGCAAAGTCGCTCTGAACGCGGCGTCTCGGAGCAGAACGGTGCGGGCAATCATGAAGGGGCTGACGGACGTTGAGTTCGAACAACTCTACGGGACGGAGGGTCAGTGTCTGGCGGCGTTGGTGGCGGCGCGCCAACGCGAAGGAATGCCTTGCCCGCGCTGCGCCAATCTGAAGAGCTATGTCTACGGCCGCCGTGTCGGCTGCACGCGCTGCGGCCGACGTTGGTCGGTCACCGCGGGCACCGTGATGGCGGACACCAAGCTGTCTCTGACCACTTGGTTCCGCGCCATGCACCTGATGAGCAGCACCAAACAGGCGATCTCGGCGGTCGAGCTCGGCCGCAGGCTGGGCCTGGGCTATGAGACGGCCTGGTATCTGCACAAGCGGCTCCGCCACGCCATGACCGAGCGGACGGAGCGCTATTCGCTCGGGGGCGCGAGCGACGACGATGCCGCGCCGCCGGTAGTGGAGGCGGATGACGTGTATCTGGGAGGTGAAAGGAACCAAGGCAGCGGAACCGAAGGCAAGACCTGCGTCATCGTCGCCTGCGAGCGGCATGCGGACGGGCGCATGGGCCATGTCGCGATGCGCGCAGTCAGCGCCTTCTCCAGCGAGGCGGTGGCCGCGTTCCGCGATGCCCACATCGCCGCCGGCGCGACTGTGCACACGGACGGCTTGCGGGCGTTCAACGCCTTCGGTGAAGCCGGGCGGACGCATGTCGCCACCGTCACCGGCGGCGGGCGTCCGGAGCGCGAGCGCAGCGCCCCGTTCTTCACCGTCAACACCCTGGTCGCCAATCTCAGTACCGCGCTCAAGGCCACCCACAAGCGGCTCTCCCCCAAGCATCTGCCCGACTATCTCGGCGCCTTCTGCTGGACCACCAACCGGCGCCGCAACATGCGAGGCATGGTCAACGCGCTTTGCCGTGCCGTCGCTGCGTCGTCCCGTCTGACCCACAAAGGCGTCTACCCGTGACGGGTCGATTGGCCGATAAGCGGGAAGCGTGTCCGTACCAAAGTGACATTGCAGATGCAGCACGCGCAGGCCGGTGATAGGACCAAGCTCCGCTTCGGTGATTGGATCGAGCCTGCGATGTCCCGCGCGAAGCTGCAATAAACTGTCATGGTAGTCCGATCCAAGGCCGAGATGAACAGCAACCCGCTCGTCCCAGTTTGCGCGATTGAGGCGCCGCCATTCAGGCTCCGTGTCCATTCGCAGCTCCCTCGATGGATTGCTACGGACCTTGCCGGTGGCACCGCATGGGCGCAGCATGCCCGCAGGCTAATAAGGCGATCCGGGGAGAGAGACCATGCGCAAGGGCGAGACACGCATCCTCGTCACGCATGTCGGCAGCCTGCCGCGCGGCGAGCGGCTCGGAAACCTGTTGATTGAGAATGAACTCGGCCACCCCGTCGATCAAGACGAGCTGGAACGCGAGATCGACCAGCGAGTTGGCTACGTCATAGCCAAGCAGCACGAGGCCGGGGTCGACGTCGCCAATGACGGCGAGCAGGGCCGGGTCGGGTTCCAGACCTACATGCCGCAGCGCATGTCCGGGTTCGGCGGCGAATCAAAGCGACCCGTCCCGCCCGAATTCGTCGAGTTCCCGCTATTCGCGGAACGGTTGCAAGCGCGGATTCCACGCACCGCCAAGGTTTTCGGCGCACCCCAGGCGATCGGCGAGGTGCGCTACGAGGACACCAGCATCATCAAGCGGGAGATCGAGCGCGCCAAGCGCCACGCGGCGGCGCAGCAACCTCCCTTCACCGAATGCTTCATGACCGCGCCCTCGCCGGGCATCGTCGCGACGACGATGCTGAACGCCCATTACGACTCGCACGAGGCCTATGTGAACGCGCTCGCGCGCGAGATGCGGCGCGAGTACCAGGCCGTCGCCCAGAGCGGGCTGGTGTTGCAGATCGACGCGCCCGATCTCGCGATGGAGCGGGTGTTCCTGTTCCAGGACAAGTCGGACGCGGAGTACGTCAAGGTCTGTGAAACGCATGTCGAGGCGCTCAACCTGGCGCTCGAGGGCATCCCGCGCGACCGGGTGCGCCTGCACGTCTGTTGGGGCAATTGGGAAGGCCCGCACATCCACGACATCGCGCTCGACCCGCTGCTGCCGGTGCTCTATCAGGCGCGCGTGGGCGGGCTGTCGATCGAGCTCGCCAATCCGCGCCACCAGCACGAGGTCGCGGCGCTGCGCCGGCGTCCATTGCCACCCGAGATGATCCTGTTCCCCGGCGTGGTGGACACCACGACCAACTTCGTCGAGCACCCGGAGGTGATTGCCCAGCGGATCGAGCTGGCGGTCTCGGCGGTCGGCGATCGCGAACGCGTCATCGCCAGCACCGATTGCGGTTTCGGCACCTTCGCGGGCTGGGAGTGGGTTGCGGAGGACGTGGTCTGGGCGAAACTGAAGTCGTGCCGGATGGGCGCGGACATCGCTTCCGAGCGGCTTTGGGGGCGGAGCGTGGCGGCGTAGGCGCGAACTAGCGCCTGTCGGTGGCACCCTCACCCCGGCCCTCTCCCGCAAGCGGGAGAGGGGGCGTGGCTTGCGAGGATGGTGCCTACAGCGCGCCCTCTCCTTCCGGGAGAGGGTCGGGGTGAGGGGGCGCATCGCGCTCACCCCGTTTCGCCTCCTGCCACAACGCCTCCATCTCTGGCAGCGTCATCTCGGCAAGCGTTAGGCCGGACGCCGCCGCGCTCCGCTCCATAGCCTCGAAGCGGCGCACGAACTTGGCGTTGGCCTGGCGAAGGCACGCCTCGGGGTCGAGCGCGAGCTTGCGGGCGAGGTTGGCCAGCACGAACAACGCATCGCCCACCTCGTCGGCGAGCCTGGCGGGATCGGCCGTGCCCAGCTCGGCCCGCAGCTCCGCCGTCTCCTCGTCCAGCTTCTCCAGCACGGCAGGCGCGTCCGGCCAGTCGAAGCCGACCCGTGCGGCGCGGGCCGTGAGCTTGGCGGCGCGGACGAGGGCAGGGAGGGCCAGCGGCACTCCAGCGAGTATTCCGGCCTCGGCGCGGGCGCTGCGCTCGGCCTGCTTCTGCGCCTCCCAGGCGCGGTGCTGGCCCGCCGCGTCCCGCGCGGCCTCCGCGCCGAAGACGTGCGGATGGCGGCGCAGCATCTTGTCGCTGATCGCGCGAGCGACATCGGCGAAGCCGAACTGCCCCGCCTCCTCGGCCATGCGGGCGTGGTACACGACCTGGAACAGCAGGTCGCCGAGCTCGTCGGGCAACGCGGCCAGGTCGCGCCGGGCGATTGCGTCGGCGACCTCGTACGCCTCCTCGATCGTGTACGGCGCGATGGTGACGAAGCTCTGCGCCTGGTCCCACGGGCAGCCCCGCGCCGGGTCGCGCAGCGCGGCCATGATGTCGAGCAGCCGGCGCAGCTCGGCCTCGGGGGCAGGGCGGGCATCGCTCATGCGGGATGCGTCAGACCAGGAACACGGTCATCAGGATCAGGAACAGCACGATGACGCCAACGGCGATGGTCACGAAGCGCGTGAAGGAGAACCAGAAGCGCTGACGGTCGGCCAGGAAATCGTCCTCGGTTTCCGGGGCTCCGAACATGATCGGCTGTTGCGCCATGGCGTCCTCCATCCAGATCGATCGATTAAGGCATTGACTTGCCTTCTATTCACGAACGGCTCGGCTCAGCAAGGGGTTGCGCAGCGCCGCGTCGCGGGCCGGCGGCGTTCCCTCCGCGCGGGTGGCAAGCAGGCGCAGCGCGAGCGGATAGAGAAGGTGCTCCTGCGCCAGCACCCGCGCCGCCAGCCGCTCCGCGTCGTCACCCGGCAGGACCGGAACCGCCGCCTGGGCCAGGATCGGCCCCGCGTCGGTGGCCTCGGTCACGAGATGGACGGTGCATCCGTGCAGCTTGACCCCGGCTCGCAGCGCCCGCTCATGGGTGTGCAGCCCCGGAAAAGCCGGCAGCAGGCTGGGATGGATGTTCAGCATCCGCCCCGCCCAGCGCCCGACCAAGAAGGGCGTCAGCAGCCGCATATAGCCGGCGAGGCAGACGATCTCGATCCCCTCCGCGCGCAGCGCCGCGTCCAGGGCCGTCTCGTGCGCCGCCCGGTCGCCGCCGAACGCGCGATGGTCGATGACCATGCTTGAGATGCCCGCCGAGGCAGCATGGGCGAGCCCGCCAGCGTCGGGACGGTTGGACAGCACCAGCGCGATCTCGGCCGGGTAGTCCGGGGCCGCGGCGGCGGCGATCAACGCCGCCAGATTGGAGCCGCGTCCGCTGATGAGGACGGCCGCGCGACGCCTCACGCCAGCCAGTCCGCGGGCAGGTCGATCCGCACCGTGGCCGTTCCCTCGCCCGCTACGACGCGGCCAAGCGGGAACGCGTCCTCGCCAACCGCCCGCAATGCTCGCATCGCGGCGGCTGCGTCGGCGACCACGAGCGCCATCCCGACCCCGCAATTGAACACGCGCAGCATCTCCTCCGGCCCCACGCCACCGGTCTTGGCGAGCCAGCGGAACACCGGCGGCACCGGCCAGGCGGGTTCGAGGGCGGCTGCGGTATCGTCGGGCAGCACACGGGGCAGGTTGCCTGGCAGCCCGCCGCCAGTCACGTGCGCCGCCGCCCTCAGCAGGCCGGCACGGTGCAGCGCGAGCACTGGGCGCACATAAAGGCGGGTCGGTGTCATCAGCGCCTGTCCCAAGGTAGTCTCGGGCGCGAATGGCGTGGGCGCCGCCCAGCCCAGGCCCGACGCGCCCGCGATCCGGCGCACCAGCGCGAAGCCGTTGGAATGCACGCCCGCGCTCGCCAGCCCCAGGATCGCATCGCCCACGGCCACGCCGGCCGGCAGCAGCGTGCCCCGCTCGGCCGCGCCGACGGCGAAGCCGGCGAGGTCGTACTCGCCCGCGCCGTACATGCCCGGCATTTCCGCCGTCTCGCCGCCCACCAGGGCGCATCCGGCCTGCCGGCAGCCCTCGGCGATGCCGCCGACCACCGCGCGGGCCTGCTCGACCTCAAGCCGGCCCGTGGCGAAATAATCGAGAAAGAACAGCGGCTCGGCGCCTTGAACGACGAGATCGTTCACGCACATCGCGACCAGGTCGATCCCGACCGTGTGGTGCAGCCCGGTCTCGATCGCGAGCTTGAGCTTGGTGCCGACCCCGTCGGTCGTGGCCACCAGCACCGGGTCGGTGAAGCCCGCCGCCTTGGGGTCGAAGAGCGCGCCGAAGCCCCCAAGGCCGCCGATCGCGCCTGGACGGGCCGTGGCGCGGGCGAGAGGCTTGATCGCCTCCACCAGCGCCTCGCCCGCGTCGATGTCCACCCCGGCCTGGCGGTAGTCCAGGCCGTTGCCCACGCGCTCGCAACTGGTCATCATGGCCCCCGATCGGCTAGGCTTCTGCCGTGAACCTGCGCGACGGTGGCGGAGCCTGCAAGGCGGTGTTGGTGCGGTGGAAACAACCATAGGCCCTGCCGGGGCGCAACGGCCGCGCGAGGGCTGATGCCGGACAGCGCCCCCCTGCACACCCGCGGCTCCGCCGCTCTACTCACCTTGCCAAACCTGATCACCCTGGCCCGCCTCTGTGCCGTGCCGCTGGCGTTCTGGCTGGTGATCGATCGCGCGATGGCCGCCGCCTTCGGCCTGTTCGTGGCGGCAGGGGCCTCGGACGCAGTGGATGGCTGGCTCGCCCGGCGGGCGGGAAGCACTCGGCTCGGCGCCATGCTCGACCCGGTGGCGGACAAGGCGCTGCTCGTCACCATGTATGTGACCTTGGCGGCGGTGAACGCGCTGCCGAGTTGGCTGGCGACCCTGGTGGTGTTCCGCGACATCGTGATCGTGGGCGGGGTGGTGGTCCTGGGCCTGCTCGGCCAGCCCGTGGCGATCCGGCCGTTGTTCGTCTCCAAGGTCAACACGATGCTGCAAATCGTCCTGGTCGCACTCACGCTCTTCCTGGCCGGCTTCGGCCTGGACGCCCCCAGCGGCCGCATCGCCGCGCTGGCGCTGGCCTGGATTGTCGCGACCACCACGCTCTGTTCGGGAGTGGCCTATGTCTGGCGCGTGGCACACGGGCGGTAGGATCGCCTTCATGCGCCTGATGCGGCGCCAGCCTGCCACCGCGCAGGCGCGGCGGTTCGACCCGCTGCCACTGCCCGAGGCGATCCTGCCTCCGCCGCCCCCACCGCCGCCACCCGTGGAGGTCGTGGCCGCGCCTCCCGCCCCGGCGGTTCCGCACGCCACGCGGGCGCAGCGCATCGCGCTCGTGGCCGGGTTGGTGCTGGCGGGGGTGCTGGCGCTACAGCTGTTCGGAGGCATTCTCGCTCCGTTCGTGGCCGCCACGGTGATCGCCTACGCCCTCGACCCCGCGGCGACGCGGCTCACTCACCTTGGCCTGCCGCGCGGCGCCGCCGCGCTGCTTTTGATTCTCGTGGTGGTGGCGGCGTTCCTTCTGTTCACGCTGCTGCTCTATCCCCTGCTGCTTCAGCAGGTCGGCTTGTTCCTCGGCCGGTTCCCGCAATACGTTCACCTGCTGCAACGCTGGGCGGCGCAGATTGTGACGCATCTGCAAGAAAATTTCGGCCCCGAGGTGGTGAACGACAAGCTGCGCGACCTGGTCGCCGGCCAGGCCGGATCGATGCTGACGTTCCTGCTCTCCACCGTCACCGGCCTGATCGGCGGCGGCTTCGCGTTGTTCAACGTGCTGAGCCTGGTGGTGGTCACGCCGGTGGTGGCGTTCTATCTGCTGCGCGACTGGCCGCGCGGCATCGCCAGCATCAATTCATGGCTGCCCCGCCGCTACGCCGAGACCATCCGCGCGCAGGCGCGCGAGGTGGACCGCATCCTTTCGGCCTGGGTGCGCGGACAGGCGCTGTGCTGCGTGCTGCTCGCCGCCTATTACGCCTTCGGGCTGACCGTGGCGGGTCTCGATCTCGGCCTGATCGTCGGCACGGGGGCCGGATTGCTGTCCTTCATCCCCTATGTCGGCTCGATCACCGGCGGGGTGACGGCGCTCGCGCTCGCCCTGGCGCAGTTCCCGACCTGGCGTGGCGTCATCGTCATCGGCTGCGTGCTGATCATCGGGCAGATCCTGGAGGGCTACATCATTTATCCGCGCTTCTTGGGCGACCGGGTGGAGCTGCCGGCGGTCTGGGTCATCTTCGCGCTGTTCGCCGGTGGCGCCGCGTTCGGCTTCCTGGGCGTCATGCTGGCCGTGCCAATCGCGGCGACGATCGGGGTGTTGTGCCGGTTCTGGATCCGCCGCTATCTGAGCAGTCCGCTCTACCTCGACCCGCCGCCCACGTCCTGACCAATGGAGACCGCTGTGAACCTCGGACGCCTCCAACCAGCGACGCTCGCCCTGCTGCGCATCGCCGCCGGCCTCTGCTTCCTCGAGCACGGCACGGCCAAGCTGTTCGGCTTCCCTCCAGCCCCGCCGTTTCTGCACGGCCATCTGCCGCCGCTCATGCTCGTCGCCGGGGTGCTGGAGGCAGTCGGTGGCGCGTTGATCGTCCTCGGCTGGTTCACCCGCCCGGTGGCGTTCCTGCTCTCGGGCGAGATGGCGTTTGCGTATTTCATGGCGCACGCGCCGAAGTCGGTCTTTCCCGCGGTCAACGGGGGCGACGCGGCGATCCTTTACTGTTTCATCTTCCTCTACCTCGCCGTGGCGGGCGGTGGTCTATTCAGCGTCGATCGCCTGTCCGGCTCGGGTCGCCGCGCATTCGGCCGCCGGGCGGCTGCCTGAGGCGGTGAGGGATGCGGCAGCTTCCGCTGCCGTTGGCCCACCGTCCGGAGTTCACGGCGGCTGGCTTCATCGAGGCTCCCTCGAATGCCGCCGCGCTCGCTTGGCTCGCGCGGAGCACGGATTGGCCCAACGGGCGCCTGGCGGTGTGGGGAGAGGCGGGGTGCGGCAAAACGCACCTGCTGCATATCTGGGCGCGTCGCGTCGGGGCACGGTTCGTCCTTCTGCCCGACGACGAGCCGTCCGCTGGCCCGATCGCGATCGATGACGCCGACGCGGTCGCCTCCAACGAGCAACGGCTGCTGCACCTGCTCAACGCAGCGGTCGAGGCCAGGCATAGCGTCTTGCTGGCGGCGCGCACGCCGCCTTCGCGTTGGCCCGTGGCGCTGCCGGATCTTGCCAGCCGATTGCGCGCCACCGCCGCTGTCGAGATCGCGAAGGCCGACGACACGCTGTTGGCCGACCTGCTGAAGCGCCTTCTCGTCGCGCGGCAGCTTGCGGTGCCAGCCGCCTTGCAGTCCTGGCTACTGCTCCGGCTTCCACGCACGCCGGCGGCGATCCGCGAGGCGGTGGCGCGGCTCGACCGCGCGAGCCTCGCGGCCGGAGGCGCTGTCACCCGCCCGATTGCCGTCGCCGTGCTCGAGGAGATAACGGAGACGGAGCACGCGCCGTGTCAGCGGTAGCCACCGTGCCAGCCGCCGCCGTGCCAACCACCGCGCCAGCCGCCGCCCCCGCCGACGACGAACACGCCCGTGCTGACGAAGCCAGGGCCGTAGAAGCCGGGTCCGTAGAAGCCAGGTCCGTAAGCCGGATAGCCGTAGGCCGGAGCGCCAAAGGCAAAGCCGGGCGGCGGCGACTGCACTGAGTTGCCGCGCGAGTACATGCATTGCGTATAGGCGATGTTGAATTGCTGTTGCAGGCCGTACTGGCTTGCCGCGCCGCGGCTGCTACCGACCGACGCGCCGCCCACCAACCCGGTGGCGCCGCCGATCGCGGCACCAGCCCCGGCATTGCCGGCGACCGCACCGAGTCCCGCTCCCAACGCCGCGCCGGCGAGCGTGCCAAGCGTCGCCCCGGTCACGCCTGGCGTTGCTCCGGCCTGACCGGGCGATTGATAGGCGACGGTTTGCGAGGCGTAGTTCCGGCAAGTGAAGTCATCCTGTTGGAAAGCCGCCAGGCTCTTGCCGCTGCCTGGCAGCGCCATCACGGTTGGCGTTGTCGGTGGCTGCACGGCGCAGCCGGCGAGCAGCACGGACCCGCCGAGCACGAAGGCGGTCACGCCCAGTCGACGCCGCATGGTCTGTCCTTGTTCCTTGTTGGTTGACGCGAGCGGGAACATAGTACGGCTCTATAGAAATTAGTAGGCCCAGGGGTCATAGGGGCCGAATGGCCAAGGCCCCCAAGCGAGCTGATTCATCTGCGCCGCTTGCAGCTCGGTCTCGGCAATCCGCTGCCGCACGGCGAGCTGTTGGTACGCTTGGTAGGCGTGCTGCCCGCCGACATAGAAGCAACGGCACCCGTTGGGATCGGCGTAGAACCAGGCCGGCCGGCCTGCGCGCCGCACCAGCACGAGCTGTCCGGGCGGCAATGAGGCCATCATGGCGGCGCGGGTCGGCGTGTCCGGCAGCTGCACCCTGAAGCCCGCCGCCGCCAATAGGCTTTCCTGGTTGGCGGTCTCCTGCGCCGCGCACCCCGCGAGCGCGAATGCGAGGATGATCGCCGGTCGCGCCAGTCGCATACTACTGTCTCCTCCCTGTCGAGCCGACAAGACAATCGGAGCGCCCCGGATCAAGCCAATCACGTGGCCGTGGCATAGGTCATGAGCGTGTTCGCCGGTTCAACCCTCCCCCAATCACCTCCCGCGCGGGAGGTCAGCTTGGCAGGGCGCCGGATGCCTTGGCCAAGTGCGTGGCGATGGCGTCCATCAAAGGCGGCGAAAGGCAATCGTACGGCTCAAGGCCGAGTTCTTTCAGCCTGCCGCGAATCCCGTCCATCCGGTCCGGGCTGACCCCGGACTCGATCACGGATGACACGAAGGCGGCGAACTCCGGCGCGGCCCAGCCCGTTTGCTCGAACAGCTCGGGATGGACAAAGTCCAGCCCGTAGAAAGGGTGATTCTTGTTCTCGATGCGCCCAAACATATGCACGCCGCAGTCCCTGCAAGCACAGCGGTGGATGGCGGCGGCCGGGTCCACCACCCGGAGCTTGTCTTCATTGTCCGTCACGGTGAGGTGGTCGCGGGGAACGACGGCCACCATGGAGAAGATCGAGCCGGCCGGTTTCCAGCATTTGGTGCAGCCGCAGACGTGATTATGGGCGATGCTACCCTCGATCCTGACCTTTACCGGGTTCCGCGCGCAGCGGCATACCAGTGTGCCGCCGCTGAAGCTGGCTGTGCTCCGCGGCACGCCATGATCGACCGCCGGATGAATTCGGACCGCCTCGGACATAGCGTTTTTCCTCCCGTTTATACGCCCCGCGTTGCCGCCGGCCGCGCCCGCCGCAAGCGGTGTCGATATCATTTTACAAAACAATCGATCTTACCGGCAGGCGGGGAGTGCCGTCAAAGGGCGATTCGCGGCAGATCGGCGATTATCCGCTGGGCGCATAGCAACCGGCCCGCCGCGCCCGCTCCCGCACCATCGCCAGCACGGCGCGGCAGAGCGGCATCTCCTGGCCGACGACCTCGCCCAGCTCCACCACGGCGCCGAGCAGGGCGTCGATCTCCATGGGACGGCCGCGCTCCAGGTCTTGCAGCATCGAGGTCTTGTGCTCGCCCACCTCGGCGGCGCCGTCGATGCGGCGCTCGATGTCGATAGCGAAGCGCGTGCCCAGCGCCTCGGCGACCGTCTTGGCCTCCTGCATCATCGCGCGGCAGACGGCGCGCAGATCGGGCGCGCGGGTCAGCCGGTCGAGCGTGCTCGTCGTGAGTGCCGAGAGCGGGTTGAAGGCGAGGTTCCCCCACAGCTTCACCCAGATCTCGTCGCGGATACGCGGGCGCACCGGCGCCTTCAGCCCGGCGCCGATCAGCAGCTTCGAGAGCGCCTCCACCCGCGCCGAGCGGCTGCCGTCCGGCTCGCCGAGGGAGAAGCGATCACCATAGGTGAGCGCGATCACCCCCGGCTCGATCACCTCGGCGGCCGGGTAGACGACGCACCCGATTGCCTGGGACGGCGGCAGGATGTCCCACAGCTTGCCGCCAGGATCGACGGCCTCCACGCGGCGGTCGCGGTATGGCCCGTCCAGGCCATAGAAATACCAGTAGGGGACGCCGTTGATCCCCGTCACCAGCGCGCTGTCCGGTCCCATCATCTGCGCGATCCGTGGCGCCGCGCCGGGCAGCCCATGCGCCTTCAGCGTGACGATGACGTAGTCCTGCACGCCCGCCTCGCCGGGGTCGGCGCAGCAGCGCGGGCGCAGCGTGACCGTCTCCCCGCCACTGATGAGCCGCACGCCGTTCGCCTGCATGGCGGCCAGGTGCGGGCCGCGCGCGATGAACGTCACCTCCGCCCCGGCGGCGGCGAGCCGGGCGCCCAGGAAACCGCCGATCGCGCCGGCGCCGAAGATGCCGATCCTCACGCGGTGATCCCGAGCTTCTCGGCCAGGCCGATGCGCTGGAGCTTGCCGGTCGCGCCCTTCGGGATTTCGTTCAGGAATATGAACTTGCGCGGCACCTTGAACTGCGCCAGCCGCTCGGCGACGAAGGCACGCAGCTCATGGTCCTGCACGCTCGCGCCCTCCTCTAAAACGATGGCGGCGGCGACCTCCTCGCCCAGCATCGGATGGGGCAGGGCGAAGGTCAGGCACTGCGCCACCGCCGGGTGATCCATCAGCACCACGTCGACCTCAATCGGGCTGATCTTCTCGCCGCCGCGGTTGATCAGCTCCTTGAGCCGGCCCGTCAGCCGCAGATAGCCCTGCTCGTCGAGGACGCCCTGATCGCCGGTGCGGAACCAGCCGTTGGTGAACGCCTTGGCGTTGGCCTCGGGGTTGTTCTCGTACCCCGCGGTGACATCGCGGCCGCGGATCACCACCTCGCCCAGCTCGCCCGGCGCCAGCAGATTGCCGGCCTCATCCATGATCGCGATCTCCGGCCCCGCGGCGATCCCGACCGAGCCCGGATAGCGCTGGCCGGGCGGCAGCGGGTTGGACGCCATCTGATGCGCCGCCTCGGTCATGCCGTAGGACTCAATCACCGGCACGCCGAAAGTCTGCTCCATCGCCTCCATCACCTGTGGCGGCAGCGAGGAGGAGGAGGAGCGGATGAAGCGGAGCCGGCTTTCCTTGATCGCGTCCTGGTGCCGCCCGGCCAGGCCCAGGATCGCTTGGTGCATGGTCGGCACCGCCGTGTACCAAGTGGGCCGCGCCTCCCGGAACCAGGTGAAGAAGCGGAACGCGTTGAAGCCCGGCGTGCAGAACACAGAGGCGCCCGCCGCGAGGCTCGACAGGGTCGCCGCGATCAGGCCGTGGATGTGAAACAGCGGCATGATGTTGAGGCACACGTCATCCGGCGTCAGGCGCAATGTGGCGCCGATGTGGTAGGCGGACGCGGTCACGTTGATGTGGCGCAGCGGCACGATCTTGGGCCGCGAGGTTGTGCCGGAGGTGTGCAGCACCAAGGCGATGTCCCCGGCTTCCGCCGGGCCAGGGCGGGCAGGGGAGCCAGAGAGGGAAGCCGGCGCGACCAGCGTGAAGGCGCCGGCCGGGCCGCCCGCGTCAGCCGCCAGCCCGACGATGGGGATGCCGCGCGCCTCGGCCACGGCACGAGAGGGGCTTTCCATGCCCTCGGCGATCACCAGCGCCTTGGCGTTCAAGTCGCTCAGGTAGAAATCGAACTCCTCGGCCTTGTACGCCGGATTGAGCGGCGCGGTGGTGGCCCCGGCGCTGATGGGGACGAAGGACGCCGCCATCTCCGGCCCGTTCGGCAGCACGATCGCCACGCGATCGCCCCGTCCGATGCCCACGCGGTTGAGATCGGCGATGGTGCGCGCGACCAGCCCGCGGAGGGCGCCATGCGTGAGCCACGGCCGGCCCGGCGCGCCGATGGCCTGCTCGGACGGAACGCCCCGGGTCAGCAGCTCGGTGATCGTATCGGCCGGGTACTCGACCATGGCGAGCCTCCGCTAGAATTCGGCCTGGCCCAAAGCACGCCTAGCTCAGGAGGGCAAGCGTCGCCACGACTTTCCCCGCGGGCCACTGAAGACGATACGCGCGAGAATTGTATTAAGCCTCACGACTTGTTTGCCCCCTAGAGGATTTCTCTTCCGAACGAGCGCCTTATAAGCGAGTTTTTGCGACTTGGAGGAGTGAAGCCAAGCAGTGCACGTCGTGGATGCGGTCATTGTTGGGGGTGGGCTGAGTGGATCGCTTGCCGCCGTGTTGCTTGGCCGTGTCGGTTTCAATGTCGCGCTCGTCGACCGGTACAGCGAGTACCCTCCCGAGTTCCGCGCCGAGCAGTTGGTCGGCAGCCAAGTCGACACGCTGCGTCGACTCGGCGTGTTCGAAACACTCGCGTCAGGAGCCACGCATGTCGATCACGCGATCGCGGCACGTCACGGGAAAATCATCGAGCGCGTCTACGCTCCGCATTACGGGCTTTCGTACGAGGCGATGGTGAAGGCCGCGCGCGCGCAGCTTCCGGCATCTGTCGGGCTGATTGTGGATCAGGTGGTCGATATCGAGACAAGCCCGGTCCGGCCGCGCGTGCGCCTGGCGAGCGGCAGAATCCTGGAGTGCCGGATCGTGGTGCTCGCCACCGGGCCGGCCAACGGCCTGCTCCGCAAGCTTGGCATTCGGCGTCGCACGCTCCGCGACGACCATTCCCTTGCGATCGGCTTCGACGTCGTGGTCCCTCCCGGCAACCCGCTAGAGCGATCCGTTCTTGTGTACTATGGCGAGAATCTGCGGGACCGCATGGACTACATCAGTGTGTTCCCGCTTGGCACCACGCTGCGAGCGAATCTGTTCGCCTATCGTGACGCACGACAGTCCTGGGTCCGTGAGTTCCACCATCGCCCGCGCGAGATGCTTCTTCAGGTCATGCCCGGAATCCAGCGCCTCCTCGGCGACTTTCACGTCGGCGACAAGGTCCAGCTGCGGGCCAACCGCTTGACCGCGGCCGACGGGTACCTGCGTGACGGGCTCGCGCTGATCGGCGACGCGTTCCAGACCTCGTGCCCGGCGGCCGGTACGGGGATCGGCCGTTTGCTGACCGACGTCGGTCGACTCTGCAACCATCATCTGCCGCGCTGGCTCCGGTCTGGCGATGCGAGCAGTGCGCGCATCGCCGAATTCTACGCGGATCCGGTCAAGCGCGCCGCCGATGCCGAGGCACTTCAACTCGCCGACTATCGACGGGCCATTTCCACCGACACCAGCCTGTCATGGCGGCTGCACCAACTCTGCGTCTACACCGGCCGCAGCGTGCGCGGGCGGGTCACGTTCCTCCGACGGAATCGCCCGGAGACGCCGTCGCCGCGCGCGCCGGCTGTAGACCCCCTGCCGATCTCTGTGTGAGCGGCGCCGGCGCCCCGCGTCGGCGAGAACCCGCGCCGCTCTGATGGCCGAGGCGCGGCAGCAGCCATCCGAACGCGCTGTCGCGCGCACCACGCTCTGCCGGCCTGGCCCTGTTTTTTCTCGCCGCACGTATCGAACCTTCCAAGCGGCGGACCGTCGTAGGCGGCGCTTGGCATCGCAAAAAAGTTGCTTGCACGTATCAACAAAGGCCTGTCAAAGCGTGGATCGATTTCCTATGCTGGGGACGTGACGGATGAGAGCGAAAATCAGGTCTTCACGGAGGCGACTTGGGCGGTATGGGAGCCGCTGATCGAGGCGGCCCGGCCACGCGCCAAGCGGCCAGCGAACAACTTTGGGCCCTCATGAGTGTGCAGCGCAATGTTGGTGAACAGCGAATTTCAAGCTACGAAACAAAGATTGGCCGAGGAAAAGCGAACAATTTTCCAAGAAGAATGGTGGCTGCAAGCCGCATCTGGGGGAAAAATAAATCGAGTTAGCATTGAGTCGAGCGGCAAGGATATTGCCTATCTTTACTTTGTTGAGAGACGTGTATTTGGGCTTAAAATATTGAGGATGCCGCCTTACACACGGACACTCGGACCAGTACTGGATTTTTCACATCGTGATCTGGTTTCGAAGTCTTATAAGCGCGATGTGTTGGTAGGGCTGATTTCGAAGATACCTAAGAACGACTACTTTTATCAAACCTTTGGTCCTGAAGATGAGAGTGCAGTACTTTTTGATCTTCACGGGTTTTCGGTAGGGATCTCTTACACATTCAGGATTCCTGCTAAGACCGACGTTGAAGGTCTCTGGGCTGGTATCGACTCGCGGAGGCGTAAACGCATCCTTGCCAGGAGACGAGATCTCTGTGTACAGCACCACACGGATATCGAGCGTTTCGTGCGGCTTGCACGCGGCGAGTACTCATCTGATATCAGCAGCTACGACTTCGCTAGTATCGAGCGTATATTTGAGGCGGCGAACGAAAGGAACCAAACGCGGATCATCTCAGCATCGAATGCATCTAACCAAGATGTATGCACCGCTGTGGTGGTTTGGGATCATGACGCTTTGTACTTTTGGCTTGGTGCAAGGGACCATAAACAGGCTGGCCGCGGAGCAAAAAGTTTGGTCGTGTGGGAAGCCATCAATCTGGCCTCGAAGATGGGGCTTACCTTCGACTTTGACAGCTACTTCTCCCCGAGTGGCGCCAACTTTGTGCTAACGTTCGGCTTGCGCCCCGTAGTCAGACCCGCCGTAAGCAAAGCGGCGCTCTCAGCCAGGCTGGCGTTCACGTGCCGGGATCTACTGCGCGGGATCGCGCGGTAATGAATTTTGGGTAGTCAATCCTGCCAGTAACCCCGTTCGGCGCGCTGGCGCGACGCGGTGAGCAACTGCCCGAGCGCGAAGGCGTGATCACCTCTCATCCAGCAACTCGGCCAAATCGGTGAGGGCTGAACGAGGGTGGCTTCGCCGCGTTCTAGGCTCCACTGGGGAGTTGTTCGGATGCGTGTCGTTGCCCTTGAAGAGCATTTCACCGTCCCGGCCTTGGTGCGGCGGGTTGATCCCGCGCTCATCGCGCGCCGGGGCTTTCCCCCGCCCGATGCGCCCTGGGGGCCGGCGAACCGGACGAAGGAGCTGGCGGAGCTGGGCCAGCCACGGCTTGCGGACATGGATCAGGGCGGGATCGCGGTGCAGGTGCTCTCCGCGTCCGGCCCCGGCGCCGACCTGCTGCCGCCAGCCGAGGGCACCGCGTTCGCCCGCGACCTGAATGACACCCTCGCCCGCGCGGTGGACGAGCATCCCGATCGCTACGCCGGCTTCGCCCACTTGCCGAAGACCCCCCCGAGGCGGCCGCCGATGAGCTGGAGCGCGCGGTGCGCGATCTCGGCTTTCGCGGCGCCTTGATCAATGGCCTGACGGACGGGCGCTTCCTCGACGATCCAAGCTTTGCGCCAATGCTCGCGCGCGCGGAGGGGCTCGGGGTGCCGCTCTACCTGCACCCCGGCATTCCGCCAGAGTCGGTTCGCCAAGCATACAATGACGGGCTGCCAGGTCATCTGGTAATTACCCACCCCCCTTGCGGCGGGGCGGCATTGCTGATGCAGTTTGGGCATGCAGCGGGACGAGCTGGAGCGCCTGAGCAAGGCCGAGCTGATCGAGTTGGTGCTGCGGCTGCAGCGGCCGGAGAAGACCTCGCGCACCTCGTCCAAGCCGCCGTCCACAGACCGCAAAGCGCGTCGCGAGCAAGCCCGCCCCGGAGGTGCCAAGCCCGGACATGAAGGCCATAGTCGGGCGCTCAGCAGGGAGGTGGACCGCGTCGTCGATCACGCCCCGCAGCAATGCCCGTGCTGCCGCAGGGCGCTGTCGCCCGACCTGCCCAGCGAAGCGGTGAGCGTGCACGAGCGGATTGAGCTGCCGGAGATCAAGCCAATCGTCGAGCACCACCGACGCTTGGCGGTGCAGTGTCCCGGCTGTGGGGCGCGGGTCGTGGCAGCGCCGCCGCCCGCCGCGACAGGCACGCCGTTCGGCCCGCGCCTGCACACGCTGGCGACCTACCTCAAGACCTTTCAGAGCCTGTCCTACGAGCGGCTGCAGGCGACACTGGCCGACCTGTTCGGCCTGTCCATCAGCCAGGGCGGGCTGATGAACCTGCTGCGTCGCGCCCAGACTTGCTTCCAGGCCGGGCGAGGCTTGCCGAAGGTTCCATTCGGCGCAGCCGGATGGAATGGCAAGACGAGGGGCGAGCACGCCGTCGCAGCCCTGCGGCAGGCCAAGGTGGTAGCCTCGGACGAGACAGGCGTCCGGATTGAGGGCAGCAACGCCTATCACTGGGTGTTCCGCTGCAAGGAGGCCGTGGTGCACCACGCCGCCCCGACCCGCGCCGCCGCGGTCGTGCACGCGATGATGGCTGGCCACCAGCCCGAAGTCTGGCTGTCGGACCGCGACTCGGCCCAGCAGGGCCATGGCCAAGTCCAGCAGACCTGCCTCGCGCACCTGGCTCGCGACGTCGCCTACGTGTTGGAAGTGAGCGACGACCCCGTGCCGTTTCGGCTCACGCTCTGGCTCGCCTCGGCCTTCGAGTTGGCGGACAGCATCTCACAACTGGCTGCCTCCACCCTGGCCGCCAAGCGCCGCGCGCTGGCGGGCAGGCTGGTCGCGATCCTGGCAGCACCCACCACCTGCGACTTGGCCCGTGAACTTCAGAACAAGGTGCGCCGAGCGCGCGATCAGCTCCTAACCTTCGCCGACTGGCCCGGCCAGGTCGAGGCCACCAACAACGCCTGTGAGCGCGACCTCCGGCCCTCGGTGATCCAGCGCAAGGTGACCAACGGCTATCGTGCCATGTGGGCCGCCGAGGGTGAGGCCGACATACGCAGCGTCGTCGATACCGCTCGCCTCAAACCGGGCACCAGCGTCTTCAACACCATCCTGCAGACCGTCACGGCCTGATCGCTACGCCCGAAACAGGGGTGGGTAATTACTGAGTCGGTTAGGGCGGCGGGCTTGAGCCGGCTCGGCTGGCTGTGATTCGTCGCAAGGCACCCACCCGAGAGGTGCCCGATGTGGACGACCGAGAACCGCCATCGCTATGACCGCGACAGGCTGCGTTATCCGAGCGATCTCACTGATGCCGAGTGGCGGCTGATCAAGCCGCTGATCCCGCCGGCCAAACACGGCGGCGGCAAACGCACGGTGGACATGCGCGAGGTGGTCAATGGTGTGATGTATGTGCTGAGCACCGGCTGTCAGTGGCGCTACGTTCCGAAGGACCTGCCGCCGCGCAGCACGGTGAACGGCTATTTTTGCCGGTGGGGCTGGGACGGGACGCTACAGCAGATCCACCATGCTCTTTACGTCAAATGCCGCGAACAGGCTGAACGCGAGGCCAGCCCGACCGCCTGCGTGATCGACAGCCAGAGCGTGAAGAGCGCAGAAAAGGGGGCTCTGCTATCGACCCGCACGGCTTTGATGCCGGCAAGCTGATCAAGGGCAAGAAGCGCCACGTCCTGGTCGACACACTCGGGCTGGTGTTGCACGCGCTGGTGACCGCGGCTGACGTTCAGGACCGTGACGGCGGGGTTCTGTTGTTGGCTACCCTGTTCGGGCAGTTCCCTTTCCTGGGCAAGCTATTCGCGGACAGCGCCTACGCCGGGCCGCGGTTTCAAGATGGCGCCGCCGGCGCGATGCGCAGCCTGGCGGTGGAGATCGTCAAGCGCGCTGATCGTGCCAAGGGCTTCGTTGTCGAACCCAAGCGCTGGATCGTTGAACGCACGATCGCATGGCTCAATCGCTGCCGCCGGCTCGCCAAGGATTGGGAAAACCTTAACCACAACGCGCTCGCCTTCCTCCACCTCGCTTCAATCCGGCTCATGCTCAGAAAGCTCTGTAATCCCTCATGAAGTGTTCGGACGGACTCTCAGGCTGGGGACCTGAGTCGCGTCACGTCCCCCGCGCTTCGTCGAGGAACCCACGGAGCAGCGCCGAACAGGTGGCGGCGTGTGACACCGGCATTCCGTGCCGGGCGCGTCCGATGACGTGCAATCGCGCGTCCCGCACGCGCCGGCGCAGGTCATCGACGACCGGCACGGGGATGAACGGCGAACTGTCGGGATGCATGAGCAGGAGCGGGCAGGGGAGCGCCGAGACGGCGTCCGACAGGTCGGCCCCGACCAGCGCGGCCACGGCGCCCAGGACCACGTCACGGTCGGCCTCGGCCTGAATCCGCTCGAACCAGCGCCATTGGGCGGACGAGATACCGCCAGGGAAGAACCTGTGCGGCATCATGTGCGCCGACCATCCCGCCATCCCGCCACGGCCCATGATCTCGCGCCAGTCATGCAGCGCCTCAAGCCGCGCCCCGGCATGGGCGCCATTGCTGATGGTCAGCGTGTGAACACGGTCCGGCGCGCGCAGCGCGGCGGCCAGCGCGATGGTGCCGCCGATCGACTCGCTCACAAGATGCGCGCGAGCGAGCCCGGCGGCGTCCATGACGGCCAGCAAGTCATCGGCCAGCAACGCGAGGCTGAGCGGCACGCTTTCGGCAGGCCGGGACTCACCATGGCCGCGCATGTCAAAGAGCAGCACCCGGTACTGGTCGGCCAACGCCGGCAGCCAGCCGCGCCATATCGCCCTGACGGCGCCAATGCCATGGTGCATCACCACCGTCTCAGGCTCCTCGACCCAGAGCGGGGTCAGGTCGATCAGCTCGACGGCGAGGCTGCGTCGTTCGGCATCCGCGTGGACCATGGGGCGGCTCCGTTGTGGTGCCGCGAGTATACAAGGCCGAGCGGCCAGAGCCGCGGACTAAAGTTGCAGATAATGCCAACTCGCCTGGCGTTGCTGGGTGGGTGAGTGGCTAACCCGCACTCAAGGCGGGGTTTTCTGTCTCGAAAGCCCGACGGCGAGCGTTGTTGCCCCTAAAAGCTCCTCTGTTGTCGAAGGAGCAAAGTGGTCTGACAACAGCAAACTCGCTCGGTGTAACGACTCAAGGGGAGATGTTGCTAAACCAGCAGGGGTCGCTGCACGAAAGTGATTTTATGTAAGCCAGGCCTGAACGGATCGGGATCGCTGGGAACCGCTGAGTTCAATCCGAACCGAAATGAGGCTCCTATTTTACCGGTTCGGACACGGCTTCCAACTGAGCTGCCACCGGAGAAGCAGCCACCAGCGGCTCGGGGGGCTCCTCCTTGTCCCGCGCATCGAGACGTTTGATGAACTCGTCGCTCGTGGTGTGATCACCGCTCTTCGCGGCGGTCACGACCAGCCGGTCACGAACACGCTTTGCATCCTCCACGGGCCAGGTCTCCGCGATCCGGAGATAGGCGCCCTGGAAGCGCGGGTCGGCCAGATGCTCAAGCCAGAGATCGGGGTCTGCCAAAAATGCCACCGCGATAAAGAAGTCCCAGACCCGGTCATGCCGGAACTGAATGCGCTCCTCCTCCTTGTCGCCAGCCCCATGCACCGCACGACGGACCACGAGCTTGCGATCCAGCAGGGATGGCATCTCGGCCGGGAATTCATCCGGCTTGAACCAGTTGCGGTCTTCCAGCCGCATGGCAACGGCGTGGCGACCGAAGGCAACGAGCGGGAAGGGTTGGCCTGCGATGCTACGGTAGCCAGGCTGCCCGGGACTGCCACAATCGGCAAGCCGGAACGCCTCATCGATCAGTGCCGTCGCCGAAGGCATCAGGCCCTGGGCAAGAAGGTCCGCCGCGAAGTTCAGGTCGAACGGGTTCGAGAGCACCAGCTCCGCCGCACGGCGCTCGTCATCGCTCGGCGCATCGTCGAGCGCGCGATGGAGGAAAGCGGTAACCGCTTTGGCGTAGGCTTCGCCATGCACCGCCTGTGCCGGATCGGCGCCGACCGGGCGCGACAGCAGGAAGCGCTCGGCCTCCGGCCGGTCGAGCGGCAGCTCGCCCTTCGTCATCTCGGCGGCGAAGCTCCTGATCTTCTCGCGCGTATCAGCCGAGACCTCGTTCAACCCGTCGATAATCACCAGCAGCGCACCGGCGTAGACCAGGCTGCGGACGAAATCCCTTTCCTGCACGTCCTTGATGATGTGCGCGATTGCCTCGGCCACGCCGTCCCTGCAATCCCGTGCCGGTAGGAAGGCCACGGGCTTGGCCGCGTTCGCCGCGAGCCAGCGCAGCGTGCTCGTCTTGCCGAGCCCGGCCTCACCTTGGAGAATAGTGGTCCCCCTCAACCCTGGAAGGATGGTCTTCACTGGAAGGGGTGGGTTGCCGTCGAGGGCGGCACGAGTGTCTTGGAAGAAGCCGAACTTCGGGAATTCGTGCAGCCGGGCGGCCGCGACGAGGTCGCTGCGGAACGGTGCCAGAAGCCGACGGCGCAGCGGAGGCAGCACGAAAAGCAGCAGCGGCACGAACCCGAAGCTGAGCAGGCCGCGCACTTTGGGGTTCCAGAAGAACACGGCCTGAACCGTGCGCGACCATGGAAAGGCGACTAGGAACGCCATCCAGAACAGCGCCCAGGTACCAAGCGACCAAGTAAGCCACTGGCCTACAGGAGCGGTATGCTCATGCGCCAGATGGTCCTCTAGCACCTTCTCACGGCTGGACCGTGTCGCCTTAAACCGAACGAGCAACTCTTCGACCATGCGCCGCTCTTCTGGGGTCCAGCATCGCTGGACCGGTCCCTCCAATGGCAAGTTCCGCAGCCAGGCAAACGCGGCTCCGAGCCACTGCGCGGCCGTGCCAGCGTCGGCCGGGGTGCGGCAGGCAGCCTCGATAATACGTACGACCCGGTCCTCTGCCTCGTCGCGGAGGGGAGGCGTGGCGGCGAATGTGGGCCAATATCTGAGCAACAAGGCAAGGACGGCATGGGCGGCGGCAGGCCTGTTTTGGACGGTGCCGAGCGGAGGGTTCGCGGGCCTGCCCAGCCAAGCAAGAAGCAGTTCGGTCTGCTCGTTCTTGACATCGTCGCCAGTAGCAAGACGGGCAACAGCACGAAGCCAGCCGACAGCGGTAGCTTCGCGCTCGTGGATCAGACGAAGGGCGACTAGAACCGTCGATGCCCCGCCGGGGCCTAGCCGAGCGATGGCTTGCATTGTAAGGAAGCTGAACAGCTGCGCGTGCTGCACTTAAGTCATCCAATGCCGCCCCGAATCCATTGGCCAACCAGGGGCGGCACGCCAGCCTTGGACTGCGCCAGCAACGGCACTGGAAGCAACAGGAATAGGAGACAGAGCCACTTCACCAGGAAGCTCCTCTCAGGCTGCCCTGATGAGCGAAATGACACCGCGTATTTGCAACATTAGAGGCATAAAGCCAAACTCTTGCAGGCCGCCGCGTTAGACGCGAGCCAGTAAGCCCAGCACAACCTCATAGTCCGCAAGTCCACGGCTGACGGTAGGCCGCCGCTCGGGTAAGGACCGGCAATGGCAACACGTAAACTGCCCGGTTGCCGAAGGTCTGTTGCCGGACAAAAGGCCCGAACAGCAACAGAGGGGAAGTTGCCCGGTGTCGGTCCCCGTTTGAAAAGGCATCTTTTGTCCCCGATAGAAATGTCACCGGGGATTGCCGCGCGAAGGTGAAATAGCGCCCCAGGCGGGCGCGCCTCCTCATCGGCCAGCACCCTCGATGAGCCGTGTGCCCGACGGTTCGGATGATCACTCTGCCGCCGCGGCGAGAACCGCGCGCGACGGTCGCCCCTTGCTTGGTCTGCCCGGTGCCTCGAGATTGTTCGGCGGCCGTTGTCGCCGCGGGTCATGGCGCCGACGGTGCGGCTCGAAGGCGTCCTGCTGCTGCTTGATCAACGCGAGCGCGGCACCCAGGCGTTTGTTCGCCACGATCGAGCCGGGCTCGACGAGTTGGACCTTGTCGAAAACCCGAAACGGCAACGCTGACCCGTTGAACCGCACCGCGAACCGGCCATCGGGATAGTTCACCACCTCGGCCTTCTTGCGTGCCAGGCCTCGCGCCAGTGGCGTGGGGTCCAGCATGAGCATCATCCGGTCATAGTGGAGCGTGAGATTGTTGGTGAGTGTGCGTTCCTCACGCCACGCCAGGATCTCGTCGAGGTCATCCTGGGGCGTCAGCTTGCGATGCAGATCCTTGGGGTTGGTGGGCGTCCGGCCGAAGCGCCCGTTGTGGGTGGCGATGAACCTGGGCAGCCACGCGTTGGCCGCCGCGATCGTCGAAATGCCGGCCAGGCGCAGCTCCTTCACAAGCCGGTCCTGCAAAGTGCCGAATGCGCGTTCGACGCGGCCCTTCGCCTGCGGACTGTTGGCACAAATGATGTCGATGTTCAGCGCGGAAAGCGCCCGACCAAACTGCGTGGTGCGATCGCCGCCGATCGCGTCCTTGCTGTTGACCCGGAAGACGCCATGCTTGTCGCTGTAAAACGCGACCGGCTTGCCATGCGTCTCCAGGTACGCGCGGGTCGCGCGGAAATAATCGAAGGCGAACTCCGACGCGACGAATCGCAGGTGCATCAGCCGGCTCGTGGCGTCGTCGACGAACGCGAGCAGCGTGCACACCTCGCCGCGATCCTCGAACCAGGCGTGCTCCGAGCCATCGATCTGCACCAGCTCACCCAGACACGCGCGCCGCCGGCGCGGCTGATGCGGGGAGGGCAGCCTGTGACGGCGATCGGTCCACAGGCCGTCCGCCATGATCCATTGCCGCAGGGTCTCGACGCCGATCCTGAGACCGTGGCGCTCGGCCAGCTTCTCGGCCGCCAGCGTCGGGCCGAAGTCGGTGTAGTGCTCCCGGACCAGGGTCAGCACCGTGCGGCGAAAGGTCCCGCCGTGTTTGCGATTGCTCGGACGGCCGCGTTTGCGAGAGGCCAGCGCCGACGGGCCGGTGGCCTCAAACGCGCGACGCAGTCGGAAGACCTGACGGCGACCCAGACACATCAACGTCGCGGCGGCACCGACGGTGAGCCGACCATCCGCGAGATCGACCATCACGCGCCGTCGGCTCAGCTCCCGATCGCTCATCTGGATCACCGTCATCGTACGCCACCCCAAACGTGCCGACGACAGACTGATCTAGTGACAGCTCCATCGGGGACGCGGGCGACATTTCTATCGGTGATTTACACCGTTGCAACCGGATAGAAATGTCCGTTGGCGTGCAAAGTTGAAATGTCCCGTCGGCCCGAACGGCGGGTTTCTTCCTGAGGCCGTCCAGGTGTTCCTTGGTCGGAACCGGAGGAGGCCTGTTCCTCGGCCCGTCGCCTGGCCCCCAAGGCACGGCGACGGCTGGCCGGGTCAAGCCCCGCAGCCCCGCAGGGGTCGCGGCGTCAGCCGCGAGGGCTTGAGGCGGCCGGGCGGCGGTGGGCAAGCGCCTCTTCACGGCGCGGCGCCCGACGGCGGCTGTCGAGACGGCTGCGCCGCGCTGAGTGGGCCGGCGCGCCGTCTCGGCCGGGCTTGGTAGCCGCCGGCCTCGCTGTTCGTCCGCACCCGCGGCGGCGGACGCTGGAGGTCCTGCCGCGCCTTGACGAAGGCGAGCGCCGCGCCCAGCCGCTTGTTCTCGACGACCTCGCCCTGGTCGACGCGCTGGTCCTTGTCGAACACGCTGTAGGGCAGGGAGTGGCCCCGCCAGCGGATGTCCAGCCGATCATCGGCGTAGTCGTAGATCTCGACATACTCTCCGGCGGTCGCCTCGGTGACGTCGTTGCGCGTGAGGATGAACAGCTTGCGCTCGTAAGCCAGGGTAAGCTGCTGGCCGACATGGCGCAGCTCGCGATGGCACAGGATGTCGTCGAGCCGGCCGGGCGAGAGGTCCAGTGGCCGGTGCAGATCACTCGGGCGAGCGGGAGGGACGGCGAAGCGAACGTTGAAGCGCTCGATGAAGCCCGGCAGGAAAGCGTTGCCGGCGTCCACGCTGGCGATCCCGGCCAGGCGCAGCTCCTTGACCAGCCGGTCCTGCAAGGTGCGGTTCACGCGCTCCACGCGCCCCTTCGCCTGCGGCGTGTCAGCGCACAGGATGTCGATGTTCAGCTCGGCCAGCGCCCGGCCGAACTGGGTCATGCCTTGGCCGCCCTTGGCGTCGGCCTTGGCGACGCGGAAGACGGTGTGCTTGTCGGAGTAGAAGGCGACCGGACGGCCGTGCGCCTCGAGGTAGCCGCGCAGTGCCGCGAAGTAGGCGGCCGTGCTCTCACTCGCGACGAAGTGGAGCTGCATCAGCCGGCCCGTCGCGTCGTCGATGAACACCAGCAGCGTGCAAGGATCACCGCGCCCCTCGAACCAGCGGTGCTCGCTGCCGTCGATCTGCACCAGCGCGCCGAGCAACTCACGACGCAGCCGAGGTTGGTGAAAGCGTCGGCGCTGCTTGCGCGACAGCCACAGGCCGGCTGCCACCATCCAGGCGCGCAACGTCTCGCGCGACACTGTCAGCCCGTGCCGCTGCGCCAGCACCTCCGCGCGGCCAGGGTCGGGCCGAAGTCGGCGTAGCGCTCCCGCACCAGAGCCAGCGCGTAGTCGCGCACGCCCGCGGCGATCCGGTTGTTGGACGGCCGGCCACGCGCCTTGTGCGCCAGCGCGGCACCGCCGCCGGCCTGGAGCCGCCGCAGCAAGCGGCCCACGTGCCGCGGCGTCACGGACAGCACCGCGGCCGCTGCCGCGATCGTGCGGCGGCCGGACACCACTTCGGACAGCACCTCGATGCGCTGCATGTCGCGCCTGCTCATCACCACCCAGCCCACAGCCCGCTCTCCCAGTCAGATCGCAACCAGGGGAGGCTGACATTTCTGCTTTGCGGACAGGGGACAGTTTAGCTTTGCGCCTACACCCGGCTGTTGCAGAAGGCATATTATGGAAACGGCGTTTGGTCTGGCAGGCGTTGCTTAATTGCGCTAACGAAATCGGACTAAGGCCTCGTGCTGGCTGTTGCGTCCCTCAGGTAATCACCGCCACTCTCCGAAACATGCCCAGGATGCGCCTCCGCCCGCCGCACGTTCCGCCCAGCCTTGCTGGATGGATCCTCACTAATGACGCCCGGCAGCCGAGATTCTGGGCAACAGTCTGGGCCACCGTGCTACAGGCCGGTGTCGCGAAGTCGACGCCCGGCTCTACGCCTCCGTCGCCGAGCAGCACGGCCTCGACGGCCTGGACGCCATCCTCGCCCACCTGGACTTCGACATCCTGGAGTCAGGTCTAACCGGATTTGCCAATGTCCTGCGGAATGACAGCGCGGTCTGGGGCTGCGCCTACGGGCAGACCTGGGCCTGGGTTCTAAAATTCGTCATCGACGTCATGACACACGCTGGTGCCGCCTCTGAGCAGCAGTTCGCGGCGATTCAGGCCAGGATTCTTCGGATCCGGAGACTTTACGCGCAGATCGCGCCATCGTCTGAGTGAGCTGCCCCCGATTTCCCTGGACACCGATTTGTCCGACCGGAGGCAGATATGGTGAAGTCCAGCATGAACAGGATCATACGAAATGATGTGGCTGATGGGCCTGTGGGCAACGAGGGCGGGCGGAGCCCGTCCGCGCTGTCCACAGGCCACAACGGCGCGGAGGCGGGGTGTGCTCCGAGTGGACCGCTGGCGCCGGGCCAACGCTGGAGCGTGAGCCGCAAGCGCGAGGTGGTGCTTCGCCTGCTGCGGGGTGAGGCCGCCGAGGATCTCTCGCGCGAGCTCGGCGTGCCGCTCTACAAGCTCGAGCGCTGGCGGCAGAAGGCCGAAGCCGCGCTGGGTGGCGCATTGAAGGAACGCGAAACGGAGGCGGCGAGTGGTGAGCTCGCCACGGCCATGCAGCGGATCGGCGAACTGAGCATGGAGAACGAGCTGCTGCGCTCTCGCATCGAGCGCCCTGGCCCTTTGGCCCGCGGGAGGTCGCGGTGATGGCGGCGGTGATTTCCCCGGCCACCGGCCGCCGCTACGGCATCGCCCAGGTCTGCCGCATCTGGGACGTGCCGCGGTCATCCTTCTATGCTGACCGACGCCGGGCCGATACAACGACGACGCCAGTTTCGGTGCGGCGCCGTGGACCAAAGCCCGTGGTGTCGGACGACACCTTGCTGGTGGCGATCCGCGCCGATCTCGCCCGGTCGCCCTGGCACGGCGAGGGCCATCGCAAGGTGTGGGCCAGGCTGCGGGTGATGGACGGCATCTGTGTTTCGGCGTGCAATTTTGACCCCCTGAGCCGGGGGATCGGCGTGCAATTTTGACCCCTGAATGTGTGGCTGCTGGGCTGCCTGCTTCAGTTCGAGGTGGGCGGTGGGGGATGCTGATTGTGGAGACGGTCGGCCGGATCAGACGCGAGCATTTCGTCAGGGGCAAGTCGATCAAGGAGATCGCGCGTGACCTGAAGGTGTCGCGCAACACGGTTCGCAAGGTGCTGCGGTCGGGCGGGACGTCGTTCTCGTATGAGCGGGAGGTTCAGCCGCGTCCCAAGATCGGGCATTGGAAGGCGGAGCTGGACAAGCTGCTGACGAAGAACGCCGAGAGCGGGACGCGCGAACGGCTGACGCTCGTTCGCCTCTTCGAGGAGTGGCGAGGGTTGGGCCACGACGGCGGCTACGCCGCAATTCGCCGCTATGCCCGGCTTTGGAGCGGGCAGCACGCCGGACAGACGGCCGAGGCGTATGTGCCGCTGTCGTTCGCGCCGGGTGAGGCCTACCAGTTCGACTGGAGCCACGAAGTCGTCCTGATGAGCGGCGTCACGGTGACGGTGACGGTCGCGCACATTCGCCTGTGCCACAGCCGCATGATGTTCGTTCGCGCCTACCCGCGCGAGACGCAGGAGATGGTGTTCGACGCCCACGAGCGGGCGTTTGCCTTCTTCAAGGGCGCCTGCACACGCGGCGTCTACGACAACATGAAGACAGCGGTGGAGGCGGTGTTTGTCGGCAAGGACCGGCAATACAATCGCCGCTTTCTGCAGATGTGCGCCCATCACCTGGTGGACCCGGTTGCCTGCACACCGGCCGCGGGCTGGGAGAAGGGCCAGGTGGAGAGCCAGGCCGGCTTGGTGCGCGAGCGCTTCCTCACGCCACGGCTGCGGGTGAACAGCCACGACGAACTGAATGGTTGGCTGTTGGACAAGTGCATCGCCTACGCCAAGGCGCATGCCCATCCGGAGCGCCCCGAGCAGACAGTGTGGGAGGTGTTCGAGGACGAGCGGCCAAAGCTGGTTCCCCACTGCGGTCGCTTCGACGGCTTCCACGCGCTGGCGGCCTCGGTGTCGAAGACCTGCCTGGTCCGCTTCGACAAAAACAAGTGCTCGGTCAGCGCCGGGGCGGTCGGCCGACCTGTCGAGATCCACGCCTATGCCGACCGGATCGTCATCCGTCAGGACGGACGCGCCGTAGGGGAACATCGCCGCCGCTATGGACGGGGCGAGACAATCTACGATCCTTGGCATTACGTGCCGGTGCTGGCCCGCAAGCCTGGCGCCCTGCGCAATGGCGCGCCGTTCAGGGACTGGATCCTGCCCGCGGCGATGGAGCGGGTGCGGCGTCGCCTTACCGGATCTGACGATGGTGACCGGCAGATGGTCGCCATTCTGGCAGCCGTGCTGACCGACGGGCTGCCGGCGGTCGAAGCGGCCCGCGCGCAGGCGATGGCCGAAGGCGTCCATTCCTCCGACGTGATCATCAACATCCTCACCCGGCAGCGCGATCCCGGACCGACCGCCGTCATCGCCACGCCGGATGCGCTGACCCTTCGGCATGTGCCCGCCGCCGATTGCGCCCGATACGATCAGCTCAGGAGCCGATGAGCATGGAGCGGACCGAAGTCCTCGACATGATGGGCACGCTGAAGCTCTTCGGCATGAGGGGCGCCTGTGACGAGGCCCTGGCCGCGGCGATCAAGCGCAAGCACGAACCGCAGCGCTTCGTCGGCGACCTGCTCAAGGCCGAGATGTCCGAGAAGCAGGCACGCTCGATCAGGTGCCAGATGACTATCGCCAAGCTGCCGCTCGCCAAGGATCTCGACGACTTCGCCTTCAAGGGAACGCCGATCGACGAGAGCCTGGTGCGCGATCTCGCCGGCGGCAACTTCGTCGCGCAACAGCGTAACGCGGCCCTGGTCGGCGGAACCGGTTCCGGCAAAACGCACTTGGCCATCGCGATCGCGCGAAGCTGCATCCGTGCCGGATCGCGCGGGCGCTTCTTCAACACCGTCGACCTGGTCAACCGCCTCGAGGCTGAGGGCCGCGCTGGACGTCAGGGACGCCTCGCCGACTTCCTGACCCGTCTCGACTTCGTGGTCCTCGACGAGCTCGGCTACCTGCCGTTCGCCCAAGTCGGCGGGCAACTGTTGTTCCACACCGTCAGTCGCCTTTACGAACGCACCTCGGTGATCGTCACCACGAGCCTCGCCTTTGGTGAATGGCCGAGCGTGTTCGCGGGCGACGCCAAGATGACCACCGCGCCGCTGGATCGCCCAACCCATCACTGCGACATCGTCGAGACCGGCAACGACAGCTGGCGCTTCAAGAACCGCGCCTGAGCTTCACAAGCAACCGCCAGGGCTTGCACCGGTGGGTCCACGGGGGACCCCCCGCGCGCCGCTGCGCCAGCCTCTGCATGGGCACTCCGCAACGCGAGGGTCTCCCCTATGGACTACCGGCACAAGCAAACAACACGGGGTCACGATTGGACGCCGATCCGGGGTCAAAGTTCGGCTCTCCGCGGTTTCTGGTGCAGGTGGTCGCTTGAGGTGGCGTGACCCCATATGGAGGAGGACAGCTTCCCTCTTCATTCCGTGCCGAGTTGCTCTCCCATCTCCTGCCCATGATCCCGGAGGGCCTGTTCGTCGAGCAGGTCCTTCCCGGGCTTGACCGCGTCGTCATTCTCTCCCGCCCGAAGTCGCTGACCTCCGTCTGCCCGCGCTGTGGCGCGGCGTCCGCGCGCGTGCATAGCCATTACCAGCGGACCCTGGCCGACCTGCCTTGGCAGGGACAGATCGTCGCCCTGCGCGTCCAGGCGCGGCGGTTCCGCTGCACGACCAGCGGATGCAAGCGCCGGATCTTTGCCGAGCGCCTTCCCGAAGTGACCGCACCGCGAGCGCGTCGGACCGCACGGCTGGCCGAGATCCAACGCCATATCGGTCTCGCGCTTGGTGGCGAAGCCGGATCTCGCCTGGCGCGCCGCCTGACGATGCCGGTTGGCGCCACCACCCTGCTCGGCATGCTCCGCCGCGGAGCGCCGGAGACCCCCGCCCAGGCTCCGCGGGTACTCGGGGTAGACGACTGGGCGTGGCGCCGTGGCAGGCGCTACGGCACCATTCTCGTTGACCTCGAGCGCCACCGTGTGGTCGACCTCCTGCCGGACCGCCGCGCCGACACGCTCGTCGCCTGGCTTAAGGCACATCCCGGAGCCGAGGTGCTCAGCCGCGACCGTGGCGGAACCTATGCGGACGCCGCAGGCCGGGGCGCGCCCGACGCCGTTCAGGTCAGCGACCGCTGGCACCTGCTGGAGAACTGCAGCAGCGCCCTGCTCGATGCTGTCCGGCGCCGCAGGCGCGAGGTGCGGTCCGCCGCGCAGCTGGATACCGCAGAGACGACCACGACCGTGGCACCGCCGATGACGAGTGCCGAACGGCGACACTGGGAACGGTGGCGCAGGCAACACGACATCTATGACGAGGTGATGCGCCTCCGGCGGGAGGGCATGCCGATCAAGGAGATCGTGCGCAGGCTGGCCATCGGAGGCAACACGGCCCGGCGTTGGCTGCGCGGCGCTGGGCCGGATCCCTTCCGCCCCCGCCGGAGCATGTTGGAGCCTTACCGCGCCACGCTCGAGCGACGCTGGGCCGAGGGGTGCCGCAATGGAACCCAGCTGTGGCGCGAACTGCGGGATGCCGGGTTCCAGGGCGGGCTGCGCGTCGTCACCGAATGGGCTACCCGGCAGCGCCTTGCAGGTCACCCCGGCCGGGCTGACTCCTGCTTCACGGTGCCGCCGCTACGGCGCGTGGCTCGGATGCTCACCGCCGACCCGTCCACGCTGCAGGCGGAGGAGCAGCAATATCTCAATCAGTTGCTCGCCACCTCGGCGCCTCTTGCGCTGGCACGTGATCTCGCCCTGAGCTTCGCGGCCATCGTGCGCGAGCGGAAGAGCGACGAACTCGACCGCTGGCTGGCCGACGCGGCCGAAAGCGAGATGCGGTCGTTTGCCGGCGGGCTCAAGCAGGATGAAGCTGCGGTTCGGGCTGCGCTTGAGATGCCGTGGAGCAACGGGCAGACCGAAGGCCAGATCACCAGGCTGAAGCTGATCAAGCGGCAAATGTATGGGCGAGCCAAGCATGACCTGCTGCGGGCTCGGGTTCTGCAAGCGGCCTGATCCGGACAACTGCTGCACCAGAAACCGCGGAGAGCCAAAGTTCGACGCCGATTGACACGCAATCAGCCCAGATCGCCTACAAATCCCATCAATCACAGCGGATCAGCCCCGATACGCCCTCAAAGCGCGCGGGGCTGACCTTCCGGTGAGAAATGCGGACTAATCTCAATACGGTTCACTTAAGGCAAAATCCTGTTCACTTAAGCTATCGGCCGAATACCAACCAATTGAAAATGCAGCATTCGCCTTGGTTCTCCCTGCGGCACAAACAACTAAAGTGAACCGTATTGGGACTAATCTCGACTTTGGCCGTTTGAGGCTGGTCCGGATGGCGCCCATGAGAGCGGGGGGTGGCGGAGCGGGTGAGCGGGTAAGCTTGCGGGTCCCCGCCAAGAGACGCCGCCATGCTGGATCTACCCTCCCGCTTCGCCGCGGTCACGCTATCCTTTGCGCCGGTGTTCCTGCAGCAGCGGACTTGGCGCCACGCCGAAGTGTTGCTGCTCGGCGCCATTCTGGCTCCCGGCCAGCGCACGGTGACGAGCCTGCTGCGCATCGCCGGGCTCACGCGGGAGCGGCATTTCACCAACTACCACCGGGTGCTCAACCGTGCTGCCTGGAGCCCTCGCGACGGTGCCCGCTTGCTGCTGGGCTTGCTGATCAGCGTCTTCGCCCCGACCGGGACGGTGGTGTTGGGCGGAGCTGGTCAAGGTTCCGGCCGCGCAGCGGCTGGAATACCAGCGAAGGGCTTGACGACACGATCGAGCGCCGCCGCGGCAAGCGCATTGCGGCCAAGGGCATCTACCGTGACCCGGTCCGATCCAGCCATGGCCATTTCGTCAAAGCGAGCGGCCTGCGCTGGCTCTCCCTCATGCTGCTGGTCCCCATCCCTTGGGCGGGCGCGTCTGGGCCTTGCCGTTCCTGACCGCCCTGGCGCCCTCCGAGCGATACGCGCAAAAGCACGGGCGGCGGCACAAGAAGCTGACGGACTGGGGCCGGCAACTCGGCTTGCAGGCCCGTCGATGGCTACCTGGGCGCGAGATCGTGCTGGTCAGCGACAACGGTTTCTCCGCCCTCGACTTCCTGGCGGCGCTGGCCCGCCGGGGCTTGATCTGCATCACCCGCCTCCGGTTGGATGCGGCCCTCTACGAGCCAGCACCGCCGCGCCCGCCTGGCACGGTTGGGCGTCCCCGGACCAAGGGTAAGCGCCTGCCCACACTCGCCGCCGTGCTCACCGAGGCAACCACGCCCTGGCAACGCGTCACGGTGCCGGGCTGGTATGGCGAGGGCGAGCGCGTCGTGGAGATCCACTCCGCCACTGCCGTCTGGCGTCACAGCGGTATGCCGGTCGTGCCGATCCGCTGGGTGCTGCTGCGCGATCCCCAGCGTCGCTTCGACCCGCAGGCCCTGCTCTGCACCGATCCCGCCCGTGACCCGCTCCAGATCGTCCGCTGGTTCGTCCAACGCTGGCAACTCGAGGTCACATTCCGAGAAGTGCGCGATCACCTCGGCCTTGAGACCCAGCGGCAATGGTCGGACAAGGCTGTCGCGCGCACCACGCCCTGCCTGCTCGGCATGTTCTCCATCGTCACTTTGCTCGCCGCCCGTCTCGGCCAACAGGCACGCTCACGCGCGTGGAGGACCGCTTGGTATCACAAGCAGCAGCCGACATTCGTCGACGCCCTCGCCGCCGTGCGGCGCCAAATCTGGGCCGAACAGGGTTTAATCATCTCACGGCATTCGGCCAAGGCAGCAAAACTCCGTCCAGGACTCCGTGAAGGCATCGCCCACGCCCTCTGCCATGCCGCCTGAATGGCCAAAGTCGAGCTAATGACCTGGCCTGTTTCTGTCATGCATTCCCGCGAAAGCGATTACCGCGAGAACGGCGCCAAGTCCGGGGCGCGCGAGCCTGGATGCCCACCGTTGCGAGACTCGCGAAACAGGTCAAAACATTAGCCGGGCGGATACGAAACCGCCTTTGCAAGCACTGTCCCCCAGCAATCAGTCGAAACCCAGAAATCCGGGACTCGCCTTGATCGGCGGGGCCGCGCGCAGCGCGACGAGGTCGGGCACCGGCCGCGCGGTGCGCGGATCGCCGGCAAGCATCGACTCCAGCGCCGCGGCGATCGAGAGCACCCGCGCGTCACCACCGCGCGGACCGACGATCTGCAAGCCGAACGGCATCCCTGTCCTGTCCAAACCCACGGGCAGCGACAGCGCGGGATGGCCCGCGAGGGTCACGGCGTAGGCCAGCGCGAGCCAATGGAAATAGGTGCGTGTCTTTCGCCCGTCGATCTCGGCCGGGTAGAGTTCGCGCCAAGGGCGCGGGCTGATCGTGATCGCGGGCGTCAGGACGGCATCGTATCCGGCGAAGAAGTCCTGCCAGCGTCGATAGAGCGCCGTCTGGGACGCCTGCGCGCGCGCCACATCGGCGGCGCTGTAGCGCAGCCCCTCTTCCACGTTCGCCCGCACGTTCGGGCCCACGTCCTGGGGACGGGTGCGCACCTTGTCGAGGTGCTCGGCCAGGAAGCTCAGTGCGCGGGTGATCTCGAACGCCTCGTCGGCGCCCGTGCACTCCGGCGTGGCGTCGTCGGCGCGGGCGAACACGTGGCGGAACAGGCTTGTCTTCTCGGCAAACACCTCAGCGATGTGCCGTTCCACGGGCGCGAACCCGAAATCAGGCGTCAGCGCCACGCGCAGGCGCGACAGGTCGACCGGATCGGGACGCGCGAAGTCCTCGGCACGCCGTATCGTCCGGCCACGCACGGTCGTAGCCAGCGGATCGCGCGCGTCATCGGCCGCCATCGCCGCGAGCATCAGACATACATCCGGCACGGTGCGCGCCATAGGACCCAGCACCGGAAGAGGCGACCAGCCGAGCACGCGGCGCTCGTTCGGCACCAACCCGGGCGTTGGCCGGAAGCCGACGACGCCGCAGAACGCCGCCGGGTTGCGCAGGCTGCCACCGGTGTCCGAGCCTGTCGCGATCGGCACCATGCCGGTGGCGAGCGCGACGGCCGAGCCGCCCGAGGAGCCCGCTGCCGAGCGCGACGGGTCGAACGGATTGCCGGTGGCGCCATAAACGACATTGCGGGTATTTGCCCCGGCGCCGAACTCTGGCGTGTTGGTCTTGCCCAGCACGACCGCGCCCGCGTTCCGCAGCGCGGCGACCATCCGCGAATCGGTGATCGCGACGGTGTCGCGGAAGATCGGGCTGCCGCGCGTCGTGGGCAGCCCGGCCGCGTCATCCAGATCCTTCACGCCCAGCGGCAACCCGTGCAGCAAACCGAGTGTCTCGCCGCGCGCCACCGCCTGATCGGCCGCCGCCGCTGCCGCACGGGCGCCTGCATAGTCGCGCCCGACCATCGCGTTCACCGCGTGATCGACCGCCTCGATTCGCGCAATGCAGCTTTCGAGCAACACGCTTGGCACGAGACGGCGCTGCCCGATCAGGCGCCGCGCCTCCACCGCGCTCAGGTCGCAGGGTCCCGTCATGGCCTGCCTCCCCGCCCACTCAATAGCCGAGCGCCATGCCGTCCTTGCGCGGATCGGACGCGCCGATCAGGCAGCCGCGCGCGCGGTCGATCCAGATCGCCTGCCCTCCCCCGTGCGGCTTGTCCACCAGCGCGACGTCGTGGCCGAGCCGGGCCAGACGGTCGCAAATCTCTGTTGAGATACCGTGCTCCACTTGCACCTCTCCCCCGCGCGGCAGCAGGCGCGGATGGTCGATCGCCTCCTGGAGATCAAGGCCATACTCGAGCAGGTTGCTCAGGAACAGCGAGTGCCCCATGGGCTGGAAGTATCCGCCCATCACGCCATACGGCATGACCGCGTGCCCCTCGCGCATCACCATGCCGGGGATGATCGTGTGCATCGGGCGCTTGCGCGGCGCGATGCAGTTCGGGTGCCCGCGCTCCAGCCGGAAACCGAAGCCGCGATTGTGCAGCATCACGCCGGAACGCTCCGCCAGGATCGCCGAACCGAACGACTCGAACAGCGAGTTGATGAAGCTGCACGCGTTGCCGTCGCGATCGACCACGCAGAGATAGACGGTGTCGCGGTGGGCCGGCAGCACCGCCTCCCCCGCCGCCGGCAGGTGCGGCATCGCCCGCTGGTCGTCGATCAGCCCGCGCAGCCCCGACAGGTAGCGGGGATCGAGCAGCCGGCTGACCGGCACCTCCACCTGGTCGGGGTCCGCCACGAAGGCGTCGCGGTCCCGATAGGCGAGCCGCGCGGCCTCGATGTGACGGTGGTAGCGCAGCGCGCTCGACGCGCCGCCCGGCGCCGGATCGAAGTTGCCGAGGACGCCCAGGATTATGAGCGCGACCAGGCCGACGCCGTTCGGCGGACACTGATAGATCTCGTAGCCCCGCCAGGTCGCGCGGATCGGATCGACGAACTGCGCCGCTTCCAGCCCGGCAGCGAAATCCGCTTCGGTGTGCAGCCCGCCCCGCGCGCGCAAGCTGGCCACCATGTCGGCCGCGATCGGCCCCTCGTAGAAGGCGCGGGCGCCGTCACGGGCGATGGCACGCAGGGTTTCGGCGAGCCGGGGCTGGCGGAACAGGTCGCCAGCCTGCGGCGGGGCGCCGTTCGGCAGGAAGGCGTGCGCCTGGTTGCGCCGCAGCCGCTCCTCCTCCTGCTCCCAGTCCCAGGCCACGCGCGGATGCACGGGCCAGCCCTCCTCGGAGAAGCGAATGGCCGGTTGCAGCAGCTCGTCCAAGCTCTTCCGCCCATGCGCCGCGAGCAGGCGCTCCCACGCGCCGACCGCGCCGGGGATCGTGACGGCGTGCGCCGAAAGCGGGTTGATCGCGGTGATGTCCCGCGCCTCGAACCAGTCGATCGTCGCGGCTTCCGGCGCGCGGCCCGAGCCGTTCAGCGCGATCACCTGGCCCGCGCCGGACGGCGCGTAGAGGCAGAAGCAGTCGCCGCCGATGCCGGTCGATTGCGGCTCGATCACGCACAGCGCCGCGCAGGCCGCGACCGCGGCATCGAGCGCGTTCCCGCCAGCGCGGAGCACGTCGAGCGCGGTCAATGTCGCCGCTGGCATCGAGGTCGCCGCCATGCCGGTGGTGGCGAAGACCGGGCCGCGGCCCGGTAGGTGGAAATCGCGCATGTGTCGAATCCGTTCGCGAATTGCCCCGACCTTGGTCACGCCAAACCCGGTTGGCAAGCCGGGTGGAGCTGGCCCATTGTCCCAGCTCGGAGGGCACCGCGCATGGAAACGATCGACCCCAAGGATTTCGAGCGCGTGGACATCCGCGTCGGCACGGTGATCGATGCCCAGCCATTCCTGGAGGCGCGCAAGCCGGCCTTGCAGCTCACCATCGATTTCGGGCCGGAGATCGGCGTTCGCCGGTCCTCCGCGCAGATCACGGTCCACTACAAGTGCGACCGGCTCATCGGCCGCCAGGTCGCGGCGGTGATCAACTTCCCGCCTCGACAGATCGGCCCCTTTCTCAGCGAGGTGCTCACCCTGGGCTTTCCCGACGAGGATGGCGCGGTCGTGCTCGTCAAACCCGAGTTCAAGGTGCCGGACGGCGGCCGGCTGTTCTGATGCCGGCGCACTACTACACCGTCACCTGGGACCAGTTGCACCGCGACGCCAGGGCGCTGGCGTGGCGGCTCATGGCCCGCGGGCCGTTCAGCGGCATCGTCGCTGTCACGCGCGGCGGGCTGATCCCCGCCGCGATCGTCGCGCGCGAGCTGGAGGTGCGGGTGGTCGAGAGCGTGTCAGTGATGAGCTACGCGGGCGAGAGCGAGGCCTCGCGCGCCGTCCCGCGAATCGTCAAGCCACCGGCGGCGGCGGGCGACGGCACGGGATTCCTCATCATCGACGACCTGGTCGATACCGGCGCCACCGCGCGGATCGTGCGCGCCTTGCTGCCAAACGCCCATTTCGCCTGCATCTACGCCAAGCCAGCGGCGCGCGACGCGGTGGACAGCTTCATCACCGAGGTGTCGCAGGACACCTGGATTCTGTTTCCCTGGGATACTGACACCGAACCGCGCTTCGTGGAGCCGCTGGTCAGGCGCGGGGGGAGGTGAGGCCGCGACTCCCCTCTGCTCACGGGAGCAACGGGGAGGGTCCGGGCAGCCTTAGTCACGACCGTGTGCGGTTGTAATCCGTCAGGCGCAGCTCGATGCGCCGGTTCTTGGCGTAGCCCTCCGGGGTCTCCGATGGATCCAGCGGGTGATTGTCGCCGAACCCGGTGGCCGCCAGGTGGTCCGACGGCACGCCCTCCTTGATGAGCAGGTTCACCACGCTGATCGCGCGCGAGGCCGACAGCTCCCAGTTCGAGGCGAAGCGCCCGCCGGTGATGGGCTGGGTGTCGGCGTAGCCATCCACGTCCAGCACCCAGGCGATGTTCGGCGGGATCTTCTCGGCGATGTGCTTCACCGTCTCGGCGATCTTGCTCATCTGCACGACCCCGTCCGAGGTGAGGTCGGCGGAGCCAAGGGGAAACAGCACGTCGCTTTGCATCACGAAGCGGTCGCCCACGATCCCGATCCCTGGCTCCCCGGCCAGCACCTTGCGCAACGTGCCGAAGAAGTCGCTGCGGTAATCCTGCAACTCCTGGACCTTGGCCGCCAGGGCAACGTTGAGCCGCTGGCCCAGGTTGGCGATCTTGACGTCCTTCTCATGCCCGGCGGTCTGGGCGAGATCGAGCGCCCGCGACACGCTCGCGAGCTGCTCCTTGAGCTGATCGACTTGCTGGTTCAGCAGCGCGATCTGCGCTTTCGCGCTGTCGCCCAGCTTGCGTTCCTGGTCGAGCTGTAGAGCGACGGCGCGGCGGCGCTCCTCCTCCGTGGTCGCGCGCGCGGCGGCATCCTGCGCCTCCTTTTCGAGCTGGTCGCGCAGCGCGGCCAGCCCGCGCACCTGTTGGTCCATCCGGGCGAGGTCGTCGAGCTTCGCCTGGATGGTCTCGCGATCGACACTGACGGTCCGATTCAGCGCCTCGGCCTCGCGCTGCATGGCTTCCAGGTGCTGCTGCGCGTCCGCCAGGCGCGTCTCCAGGTCGTTGGCGCGCGCCTCCGCGCCGCGCGCGGTCTGCTGGGCGGTGCCAAGCTGCCCGGTCAGCGACGCACGGATGTTGTTCAGCTCGACGATCTGCTGGCCCAGGTCCGCGAGTCGCGCGCTCAGTCCCTGCCGGTCGGCGTTCGCCGAGGCAAGTTCGGTGTTCAGCCGGGAGATCGTGCCCTCCAGCCCGGTGGCGCGCGACCGTTCGACCGAGAGCATCCGCCCCACGTCGGCGAGCTTGGAATTCAGCGTGTCGAGCTGCTTATTTCGCCCGGTCAGCGCGAAGGAGAGGAATCCCTGCGCCAGGACGAAAACAAGCAGCACGAAGATGATGACCATGAGCAGCGTGGACAGGGCGTCCACGTAGCCCGGCCACGCTTCCATCCCTGCCGCCATGCCCGCGCGGCGGCGGCGCGATCCAAGGGCCATCTAGCCACGCTCCTCCAAACGGGCCGCCTCTGAGCGGGCGGCTATGGTGCGCGTGAGAATCCTGAGGTCGCTACGCAGCTCGGCGATGGTCTGCAAGCGGCCCTGCTCGCTTTCCGTCAGCAGCCGCTGGAGGTGCAGGTCGATGTTGCGCAGGTGCGCCCTCGAGATCTCATCGAGGCCGGCATCGTTGCGCATGTCGACCATACGTTGCAACACCGGCGCCACCGATTGCTGCGCCTCGCCGATGCGCAACATCAATTGCTGGTTGGCGCGCATCGTGTCGGTCAGCGCCGCCATGCGCTCGGCGAGCGCCAGCACGGTCTGGCTCGCCTGGGCGCGGGTCTCCTCGCCGCGCGAGAGGATGTGTTGCAGGCTCTCCATGTTCTCGGCGGCCTGCTCCAGCAGCGCCTGCACGTAGACCGGCACCGACCCCTCGCCTTCCGAGATGATGCCGGACGAAAGCCGCGTCAGGCCGGCCAGCCACTCCTCCAGTTCGTTGAAGAACCGGTTCTGCGCTTGCGCGGCGGTCAGGTCGAGGAAGCCCAGGACCAGCGCGCTGGACAGCCCGAACATGCTGGCCGAGAAGGCGATTCCCATGCCGTTCAGCGGCTCGGCGAGGCCGGACTTGAGCTGCTCGAAGAGCTGGGCGAGGTCGGTCGAGGCAATCGACATGTGCTGGATCACGCCGGACACCGCGCCCACGGTGCGCAGCAGTCCCCAGAACGTTCCGAGCAAGCCGAGGAAGATCAGCAGCCCGGTCATGTAGCGGGCCACCTCGCGGCTTTCGTCCAGGCGCGAGCCGATTGAGTCCAGGAGGCTTCGCGTGGCCAGGGTGGAGAGCGTGAACCGGGCCTGCGCCCCGCTTTTCGGCCCGCGTCCGCCCTCGCGCGTGGAGAGCATGCTTGCCATCGGCGCGAGCAGCCGCGGCGCCGGAACCGCGGTGGCCCTGGGCCGCGGGTTCTGGTACGCCTCCAGCCAGGCGACCTCGGGACCGAGGCGCACCACCTGGCGCAGCGTCCAAATGATACCAAACAAGAGGATGAGGAGGATCAGCCCGTTCAGGTCCGGGTTGTTCAGGAAGATGGTCCGCAGGGTTGGCGCCAGCCACGCGGCGATGGCTGCAACCCCGACCAGGAACGCCAGCATGCGGATCAGGTACGTTTTGGGGCGGGTCATGGCTGCTTGCCTTGCTTCGGCGCGGCTGTGCCGCTCGTGCCCATGACAGTAACGATCGCGTCGTTGGCGGCGCCAGCTTGTTCCGCTGGAGGCGAGCCGAGCGCGCGCATGATGATCCTGTCGGCCGGCACGCCAGCCCCCGCCAATGTGGAGCGGACCGCGAGGGCGCGCGCCAGGGACAGCCGCCGCGCGGCGGAGGCGTCCCCCTCGGTCACGGGGGCGTAGGCGAGAACCTCGACCCGGGCCGTGCCGGTCCTCGGCATCGCCTGCCCCAACTCGGTGAGCGCGCCGGCCTCCGAGGGGGGCAGATTGGACTGGCCGGGTGCGAACCCGACGCGGAGCGTCTGTGGCGGCTGGGACGGTGCGGGGGGAGGCGGAGCGGTGGGGGGTTGCTCGGGCGCGGGCGCCCCGGACGCTGACGCGATGGCGGCCTGCGGCGGGCTGGCGGGCACGCCTGGCGCCGGCACGGGCGCCTCGGACGGTAGCGCGATGGCGGCTTGCGGCGGGCTGGCGGGCACGCTTGGCAGCGGCACGGCCGCGACCTCGCTGGGCGGCTCCGCGCGGGGTGCGGGCGCGGTGGTCGGCTTGCTCGCCGGAAGTGGCGCGGGGCGCCGCGCCGGGACGCGATGTGCTGGCCGCGCCGGCGCCGCTGACGGCGGCAGCGCGTCGAGAGCGTGAAGGTCCACGGTGACCTGGGCCCGGACAATGGCTGAAGGACCAAGCAGGGCCGTGGCAAGGAACAAGGCAAGGCGATGCATCGGTGACAGGAAAGCCCTTGCGGAGCGCGGCGCGCAAGCGGCCGTCCCGGCGATGCGGGTCATCTCGTTTCGGCCGGTGCGATACTCATCCCCTCGATGACGAACTCCCGTAACTTCGCGTGCAGGTGTGGCGTCCCCGCCACAATCTCGCCGCTGCCACGCGGATCCTTGCCAAATGGGTCGGTGGCGTATCCACCGGCCTCACGCACCAGTACCAGCCCCGCCGCCATGTCCCAGGGCTTGAGTCCAAGCTCCCAATACCCATCGTAGCGCCCCGCCGCCACCCAGGCGAGATCCAGCGCGGCCGATCCAAACCGGCGGATGCCGGCGACGCGGGGCATCAGCGCCGCCAGGGTACGCGAAAAAGCCAACCGGCGCGAGGCCGAGACGGCGGCGAACGGGATGCCGGTCGCGAACAGGGCATCCTTCAACTCCCGCCGGGCCGACACTCGCAGGCGCCGCTCATTCGCGTACGCGCCGCCGCCCTTCTCGGCCCAGAACATCTCGTCGGTTGCCGGCGCGTAGATCAGCCCCGCCGCCGCCTCACTGGTGCCGTCCGGCAAGCGCTTCTCCAGCCCGATGCTGATCGCCCAGTGCGGTATCCCGTGCAGGAAATTCGTGGTCCCGTCCAGCGGATCGACAATCCACCGCCAGGCCCAGTTCTCGGATCCCGAGGCGCCAGACTCCTCCATCAGGAACGCGTAGCCGGGGCGGGCGCGGCCCAGCTCCTCGCGCAGCGTGGCCTCGGCGCGCAGGTCAGCCTGGGTGACGAAATCGGACGGTCCCTTGACGCTCACCTGAAGCTGCTCGACCTCGGCGAAGTCGCGCAGCAGGCGCTTGGCCGCCTTGTGGGCGGCGTTGGCCATGACGGTCAGGTGCGGCGAGAGACGTGTCGCCAAGCCGGCTCAGCCCTTCGCCCGCTCGACGTAGCTGCCGTCCTCGGTGCGGACCACGATCCGCTCGCCGGTCTCGATGAAGGGCGGCACGGAGGTCTTCACGCCGTTCGACAGCTTGGCCGGCTTGTAGGAGGACGCGGCGGTCTGCCCCTTCACCACCGGATCGGCCTCGACCACCTCCAACACGACCGTGGGCGGCAGGTGCGCGGCCACCGGGTCGCCCTCCACTAGGTCGACCGTCACTGTCATGTTGTCCTGCAAGAAGGGCGCGGCATCGCCCAGCAGATCGAGCGAAACATGGACCTGCTCGAAGCTCTCCTGGTCCATCAGCACCATGTTGGCGCCCTCGGTGTAGGAGTAGGCGTACTCCTTGTTGTCGGTCATCAGACGCTCGACGGTGTCGGCGGTGCGCCAGCGCTCGTTGGTCTTGTTGCCGCTCTTGAGGTCGCGCATCTCCACCTGGATGAAGGCGCCCCCCTTGCCAGGCGTGATGATTTGCTGTTTCAGCACGGTCCAGCGTCGGCCGTCGTGCTCGATGACCTGTCCGGCGCGGATCAGGTTCGCCTGCTGCTTCATGATCTCTCGTCTTGACGGGGCGGAAAGGCGGGCTTCTACAGGGTGCCCAGTGCGGGAGCAAGCGCGTGGCGCCCGCCCCAAGGATCGCGGACTCGCCCATCCGGCTCGATATAGCTTGGTCCGATCGGAACCTTGCCGTGGCCCCCCGGTATATCGAGCACATAGGTCGGCCATGCAAGCCCGGAAACGCGACCGCGCAGCTCGGCCAGCAGGGCCTGCCCCTCGGCGATCGGGACGCGGAAGCGCGCGGTGCCGGGCGCCGGATCGAGCTGGTGCAGGTAATAAGGCTTCACCCGGGCCGCGATCATCGCTCGGAACAAGGCCTCCAGCGCGGCGGCGCTGTCATTGACCCCACGCAGCAGGACGGATTGGCCAAGGACCGGAATTGCCGCGGCCTGAACACGTTGCAGGGCCGCGCGCACCTCCGGTGTCAGCTCGCGCGCGTGGTTGGCGTGCAGCACCAGCCACAGCGCCCGCTCGGTCGCCAGCGCCTCCACCAGGGCCGGGGTGACGCGCGCCGGCTCCGCCACCGGCACGCGCGTGTGCAGGCGCAGCACCTCGATATGCGGGATCGCGGAGAGCGCCGCGATGATGGCGCCGAGGCGGCGCGGCGAGAGCATGAGCGGGTCGCCGCCCGTCAGGATCACTTCCCGGATCGCCGGGCGCGCGGCGAGCCAAGCATAGGCGGCGTCCAGCTCCGCTTCCGTGAGCAGCCCGCCATCGGGACCGATGTGCTCGCGGCGGAAGCAGAACCGGCAATACACCGGACACACCAGCAACGGCTTCAAGAGCGCCCGGTCGGGGTAGCGATGCACGATCCCCTTCACCGGGGAGAGCGCGTCATCGCCGATCGGATCGGCGCGTTCGTGGGGAGCGGTGAGCAGCTCGTCCGGGTGCGGGATGAACTGCCGCCCGATCGGATCGTCCGGGCGCTCGATCAGCGTGCGCAAGGCGGGCGAGATCGCGACGGCGTAGCGCGCCGCGACCTCGGCCACGGCGTCGCGCTGCCCGGGCGCGATCAGTCCGGCGGCAAGCAGCGCGTCGGGGTCACGCAACGTGCGCTGGTCTGGGGGACGTCCATCCGGCATCGTCGGCCGCATCTGGAGACGAGCGAACGATGCCGCAAGCCGCATGGCACGAGGACAGCCTCGCCAGCCGCCTTCCCTTCCTGCGCCGCCGCGCGCGCCTGGTCCGCGCGGCTCGCGCGTTCTTCGAGCAGCGGGGCTACACTGAGGTAGAAACCCCCTACGCGGTGCCCGCGCCGGGCGAGGAGGTGCATCTGCGCGCGTTCGCCACCACGCGCGAGCACGCGGACGGCCATGTCGAGCCGCTCTGGCTGCACACGAGTCCGGAATTCGCCATGAAGCGCCTGCTAGTGGCGGGCGCCGGGCCGATCTTTCAGCTCGCCCGCGTCTGGCGCAACGGCGAGGGCAGCGCGCTGCACGCGCCGGAGTTCACCATGCTCGAATGGTACCACCCTGGCGCCGCCATGGCCGCGCTCATGGACGAGACCGAGGCGCTGCTGCGCGCCGTGCTGCCCCCCCTCGTGACATGCCGCGGCGTGAACACCGACCTTGGCCGGTTCGAGCGGCTGAGCGTCGCGGAGGCCTTCGAGCGGTGGGTCGGCGCCGACGTGCTGGCCAGCGCCGAGGACGCGCCCGCGCTCGCCGCCGCCGCCGGGATGCGCCTGCGCGCCGGCGAGAGCTGGGAAGATCTTTTCTTCCGTCTCGTGCTGGAACGGGTCGAGCCGCACTTGGGACGCGAGCATCCCACGTTCCTGACCCACTGGCCCGCCGCGCAGGCCGCGCTCGCGCGGCGCGACCCGGCCGACCCGCGCGTCGCCGAGCGGTTCGAGCTGTTCGTTTGCGGGATCGAGCTGGCCAACGCCTTCGTCGAGCTGACGGACCCGGGCGAGCAGCGCGCGCGCTTTCAAGCCGACCGCGCCCGCCGTCATGCCGCGCACGGCCCGGATTGGCCCCTTGACGAGGATTTCCTGGCGGCCCTGGAGCATGGGATGCCACCATCCGCCGGGATCGCGCTCGGCTTCGACCGGCTTGCGATGATCGTGTCCGGCGCGAGCCGGATCGGTCAGGTTCTATGGCTGCCACCCGCCGATCTTGCCTGATTATCACGCTGCCGTGAGAATCCGCCGCTTTGTGCAAAGCGATATGGCGAACGAACGAAACTTTGGGCTACTATTTTGGGCTACTATTATAGAAGTTGGACTGAAATTTAGCTTTCCGGCATGTAACATCGCCTCGGTTGGGTGGGAGTATCTCGCGTGAGAAACGAAACTCTTGCCATCCACGCCGGCTATGAGCCCGACCCCACGACAAAGGCTGTCGCCGTTCCAATCTATCAAACCGTCGCATACGCGTTCGACAGCGCCGAACATGCCGCGGCCCTCTTCGACCTTGAGGCCGAGGGGTACCGCTATAGCCGAATCAGCAATCCGACCAACGCAGTATTGGAGCGGCGCGTCGCCGCTCTCGAAGGGGGGGTGGAGGCGCTCGCCGTGAGCTCGGGGCAGGCCGCGCTGTATTATTCGATGCTCAACGTCACCGAAACCGGCAGGAATATTGTTTCAATTCCGCAGCTTTATGGCACCACCCACACCCTTCTCGCGCATATCCTCCCGAAATTCGGCATCAACGTCCGGTTCGCCCCAACCGATCACCCGTCTGGCGTGGAGAGCGTGATCGACGAGGACACCAGGGCCGTGTTCTGCGAAAGCGTCGGAAACCCCGCGGGCAATATCTGCGACATCGAAAAACTGGCCAGCATCGCCCACAGGCATGGCGTGCCGCTGATCGTGGACAACACTGTCGCCACCCCCATCCTCTTGCGGCCGATCGACTACGGCGCGGACGTCGTGGTTCATTCGCTCACGAAATTCATGGGCGGACACGGGACGACCCTCGGGGGCATCATTGTGGACAGCGGCCGGTTTCCGTGGGCGAGCCACCCCAAGCGATTTCCGATGTTCAACGAGCCCGACGGGTCGTATCACGGACTGGTCTACACGGATCATTTTGGCCCCTCCGCCTATGTCGCGCGGTGCAGAAGCGTCTACCAGAGAACCACCGGCGCGATCCTTTCGCCGCTGAGCGCCTTTCTGCTGCTGCAAGGGATAGAGACTGTCGCGCTCCGGGTTGACCGCCATGTCGAGAACGCGCGGCGCGTGGCCGAATTTCTCCAAGGGCACCCGCTGGTGACATGGGTCAACTACGTGGGCTTTCCGGACAACCCCTATCACGCGCTTGCGCAGAAATACCTGGGCGGCCGGGCGTGCTCCTTGATGACCGTTGGCGTTTCCGGCGGGTTCGAGGGAGCGTGCCGATTCTACGACGCGCTTCGGCTCGTGACGAGACTGGTCAATCTTGGGGACGCCAAGTCGTTGGCGTGTCACCCGGCCTCGACGACCCACCGGCAGATGTCGAGAGAGGAGCAACGCCACGCGGGCGTGGAGCCCGAGGCAATCCGGTTGAGCATCGGCGTCGAGCATGTCGACGACATCATCGCCGACCTCGACCAGGCGCTGAGAAAAGCCTCAGGCCCTAAGCAACCATCGTCGGGACGCGAGGATCGCGCCGCATTCGGGAATAGGTGATGCCGATCCTTGCAAACCCGCCCATGCGCGGACAGTCGCTTGACACCGGTGATCCCCTCGTCATCGGATTGGTCAACAACATGCCGGATGCCGCCCTGCGCACGACGGAGCGGAACTTCAGGGAAGTGCTGGCCGCCGCATCCCGTGACATTCCCATCCATCTGAGGATGCTCTCCCTGCCGGAGATTTCCCGAAGCGCCGCCGCGCGCCTGCATCTAGCCGAGTCCTATGAGGATATCGGAGAGCTTTGGGACAGCCGGATCGACGGCCTGATCGTCACTGGAACCGAGCCGTGCACGGCCGACATCACCGGCGAGGCTCTCTGGACGACGCTGACGAAGCTCGTGGATTGGGCCGAGTATCAGACCTCCTCTTCCATTTGGTCGTGTCTCGCGGCTCATGCCGCTGTCCGCTACATGGACGGCGTGGCCAGGCGCGGACGTGTGCAAAAGCTTTCAGGGGTGTTCGACTGCGACGTGGCGGCGGACCACGCCATCGCCGCTGGCATCGAGTGTCGGTGGCGGGTGCCACACTCCCGCTGGAATGAACTCAGCGAGGCTGAGCTCGTGGCAAACGGCTACGATGTGATATCGAGATCGGCTGAGGCTGGAGCGGACATGTTCGCCAAGGAGAGGGAAAGCCTCTTCATCTTTTTGCAAGGACATCCGGAGTATGACTCCAAGGCGCTATTCCGCGAGTACCGAAGGGATGTAGGGCGGTACCTCGCGGGCGACAGAGAGGACTATCCGGAGATGCCGCGTAACTATTTCAATGAGGCCGCGACGGCCACGCTCGAGTCATTCCGCCAGAAAGCGCTGGACCGGCGAAGCATTGGCTTGCTCGCCAGCTTTCCCCGCATACCCGAAGAGCAACTGGCCGAACTCTTGCCGGTCCTCGGCGGTTGGCGTGTACCGGAACTGGATATCATATCTGCTGACGCAAAGGGCTCGAAGCGGCGGCCGAGCGCCAACCGCGCTGTACCAGGAACACAGCCCGCTCGCCGAAGGGGTCGCCTGACCCGCACCGGCGCGCTTCCCGGAGCCCCTGAACATGCGTCGAGAGACGGCCACATCTGCCTCGCCCCTGTTTCCAGCGCGCGGGGACCGCGAGACGTGGGACGACTTCCTCACCGAGGCCCTCGCCTCGGCGCACGAACGCTTGGCCGGAGGGTCTGTCACGCCGACCCTCGACCCCGTCTCCTTCCGGACTGACCTCGCCGGCTTCGATTTCCGAACGCCGCGCCCGCTGGAGACGCTGTTGCCGTGGATCATCGCCCGGATGGAGCACGGCATTGTCCATGTGACTCATCCGCGCTACTTCGGGCTGTTCAATCCGGCGCCTACCTTTCCCGCGCAGTGCGCGGATCGCATTACGGCGGTTTTCAATCCGCAGTTGGCGACGTCCACCACGTCCCCCGTGGCGGTCGAGATTGAGGCTCATGTCATCCGGTCGGTTGCGGCGCGCGCGGGTCTTCCAGCGCAATCCGCCGGCCATTTCACGACGGGCGGAGCGGAGGCCAACTACACTGCGCTCATCTGCGCCGTGACCCGGTCAAACCCGCAATTCGCGGAAGAGGGCGCTCGCGCCTTCGACGGCCCTGCCCTGTTCTACGCCTCCCGCGAGAGTCACCTCGCCTGGCTCAAGATCGCGCACCAGGCGGGCATCGGCCGCTCCGCGGTACGCCTCGTGGCGACTGACGGGTCGGGACGGATGGACGCGCGGGCACTGGCCGAGATGATCGCCGCCGATCGCGCACAAGGCGGCGTCCCCGTCATGATCGCGGCCACGGCCGGCACAACCAATGCCGGCATGATCGATCCCCTGCCCGCCTGCGCCGAGATCGCCCGGAGCTTCGGCCTTTGGTATCATGTGGACGCGGCGTGGGGCGGGGCGCTCATCGCGTCCGAGCGGCTTCGCGGCGCGCTGGCCGGGATGGAGCAGTCCGACTCGCTGACCATCGACGCCCATAAATGGTTCGCGACGACGATGGGATGCGGCATGTTCGTCACCAGACATGCGCCCGTGCTGTCGTCCGCTTTCCATGTCTCGACCAGTTACATGCCGTCGAACGTCCCTCACCTCGATCCCTACGTCACATCGGTGCAGTGGTCCCGGCGTTTCCTGGGGTTGCGCCTGTTTCTCTCGCTCGCGGCTGCCGGGTGGAGCGGCTACGCACAGCACGTCGAGCGTTCGGTCGATCTGGCCGCGCTGCTTCGGGAGAGACTCCTCAAGCAGGGATGGCGGACCGCCAACAATTCCTTGTTGGCGGTGCTCTGCATCGAGCCTCCGGCCGGGTCGCCCGACATTCGGTCGATCGTGAGCCGGGTGCTCTCGTCCGGCCGCGCCTGGGTGTCGGCAACCACTTTCGAGGGACGCGACGTCATTCGGGCTTGCGTGACCCATGGCGAGACAACGCCAGAAGACATCGCGGAGCTGGCGGGTGCTCTGCGCGACGCCGAAGCGGGCGGCGATCACCGGAGTTGAGGCGTGGCAGACAGCGAGATGGCGGGGAACTCGGACGAGAACGGGCACTGGGCGCGCAAGGCATGGATGCGCGCCCTGGAGCGGACCGCCCCTATCCCACGAAACAGGTTCGTGACGCTTCCCACGCTGATTGGCGACCTCGCCAGGCAATTCGGTGACGCGCCCGCCCTGGTGTCGGAACAGCAGCGCTATAGCTATCGCGGCCTGTCGGAGCGAGCCAACCGGTACGCGCGCTGGGCGCTGGAGCAGGGAATCAAGGCTGGCGATGTCGTCTGCCTGCTCATGCAGAACTGCCCGGAGTACATGGCGGTTTGGCTGGGCGTCACGCGCGTTGGCGGCGTTGTCTCGCTCGTCAACACAAACCTCGTGAGTGACTCGCTGGCTCACGCCATCGGTGTCGTGAAGCCGAGGCACGTGATCGTCGGAGCCGATCTGGTCGAGAGCTTCGACGTGGCTCGGCAGCGCCTCTCCGCGGAGACAAAGGGCTGGGCCTATGGCCCGGGCGGCGGCGACCTGTCGCGGATCGATGAGCAAATCCAGGAATTCGCCGGCGATGCGCTGGACGCCGCCGCGTTTGGGCCGCCATCCATCGCGGACTGCGCCCTGTACATCTACACCTCGGGCACGACCGGGCTGCCCAAGGCGGCGAAGGTCAGTCATTTTCGCCTCATGCAATGGAGCCACTGGTTCGCCGGGATGATGGACACCGGCCCGGCTGACAGGATGTACAACTGCTTGCCGATGTATCACAGCGTCGGCGGCGTGGTGGCCACCGGCGCCGCTCTCGTCGGCGGCGGATCGGTTGTGCTCCAGCAACGCTTTTCCGCGGCCCGCTTCTGGGACGACATCAGGACGTGGGACTGCACCCTGTTTCAGTATATCGGCGAGCTTTGCCGCTACCTCTTGCACAGCCCGCCGCGTCCCCAGGAAGCGGAGCACCGGATCAGGCTGTCCTGCGGCAATGGCCTGAGGGCCGACATATGGCAGGAATTCCAGCGCCGCTTCCGTGTCCCGCGCGTTCTCGAGTTCTACGCCGCGACTGAAGGCAACTTCTCGCTCTACAATTGCGAAGGCAAACCCGGCGCCATCGGCAGGATTCCGCCCTTTCTCGCTGCCCGGTCCCATGTGGCCCTGGCCAAGTTCGACGTCGGCACCGGCGCGTTGGTCCGCGATGCGCAGGGATTCTGCATTCGGTGTTCCGCGAACGAGGTCGGCGAGGCCCTGGGCAGGATCGTTGACGACGGGACGAGCCCAGGAAGCCGGTTCGAGGGATACACCGACGAGGCCGCCACCGCCCGAAAGATCGTCCGCGACGCGTTCGCGCGCGGCGACGCCTGGGTCCGCACGGGCGACCTGATGCGCAGGGACGAGCTGGGGTTTTTCTTCTTCGTCGATCGCGTGGGGGACACCTTCCGCTGGAAGGGCGAAAACGTCTCGACGACCGAGGTTTCCAATGTGCTCTCCTCCTGTCAAGGAGTGATGGAGGCGGTGGTCTACGGGGTGGCCGTTCCCGGCACGGAGGGGCGCGCGGGAATGGCCGCTCTGGTGATTGACCAGCGGTTCGACCTCGCCGCGCTTCACCAGCACCTCATCGAACACCTTCCCGCCTACGCCCGGCCGTTGTTCCTGCGCCTGCGCGGCGAGCTGGACAGGACGGCGACGTTCAAGCCGACAAAGCAGGATCTCACACGCGAAGCCTATGACCCGGCCGCCACGGCCGACGCGATCTACTACCGCGACCAGGCGGAAGGCGCGTTTGTCAGGATGGACGCTGACCTTTACGGACGCATCCTGAACCCTGGACTCGCGGCCGTCGCCTGAGACGACTACGCCGTGTTGCCGGCATCCACGGTCAGCACGGTGCCGGTGATGTTCCTGGATTTCTCGCCGAGCAGGAACTCGACAGCGTGGGCCACGTCGTCGACCTCCGCGAGGCGGCGCAGCGCGCTGCGCCGCGCGATCTGGTGGCGCTGCCCCTCTCCAAGGCCCTCGGTCATGCTCGTGTCCAAGAAGCCAGGCGCGACAGCGTTGACGTTTATCCCGAGCGGCCCGAGCTCTCGGGCGAGGGATCGCGTAAAGCCGACAAGCGACGCCTTGGTCGCGCTGTAGACGGAAAGCCCACTGTAACCGGTGGAGCCCACAATCGAGGAGACGTTGACGATTCGGCCGCGTCCCTCAGCCATCATCGAGCGCGCCGCGTATTTTGTGAGAAGGACGGGCGAGGCTATGTTCAGCCGCAGGAGCCGCTCGATCTGCGTGTCGCGCATCGTGGCAAGCACGCCCGGGGTCCCGATCGCCGCGTTGTTCACCAGGCCGTAGATCGATCCGAAGTCTCCTCGAAGCCCTTTGACGAGGTCGGGGATACGGGCCAGGTCGTCCAGATCGAACTGCCTGAAATGGAGCGATCCCATGGAGCCGGGCTCCGCCTCTTGGATGGCGGATGCGAGCTGCTCGCCTTCGTGACGCGCGATGGCGATCACGCGATAGCCCGCCGTCCTGAGCGTGCAGGCGATCCCGAGACCAAGCCCGCGGCTTCCGCCGGTCACGATAACGGTTTGCATCAGGCGCGGGCGAGCTTGCCCGAGGCAGCGACCGCCACCGAATCCACGAAACGAATGCTCGCCGGAACCTTGTGCGGAGCCAAGACACGGCGGCACGCTTCGAGGATCGCGCCCTTGAGCGCCTCGGTGTCCTGGCCGTAGCTCGACTGGCCGGGCGCGTCGGCCAGGACAACGTCCGCGGCCACGATCGCTCCCGTCATTGGGCTCCTCCGCGCCTTCACGAGCGACATCCGGACACCCGGATATTGGTTGATGACGGCCTCGACCTCCTCGGGATGGACCTTCAGGCCGCCGACATTGATGACGCCGCCCCGGCGGCCGACAAAATAGTAACGGTCTCCTCTCAATTCCACCAAGTCGCCCGTATCGACGAAACCGTCCGGCTCCTTGAGCGGCCCGTCCCCGCCAAGATAGCGGAGCGCGGTGCGCGCCGATCGAATTCGGAGAGAGCCGGTTTCGACCCTCAGCTCCACGCCGCTGCCTTGCTGGCCGACCAGGCTCGCGGGAAAACCAGCGTGCCCGTCACCGACCTCGAACGCCACGCCGGCCTCCGTCGAGGCGAAGGCGTGGGCAACCCGAGCGTCCCCGAACGCCGCCTGCAAAGCGCCGAGGATCGCCTCGTCCGCGATCTCTCCCGAGAGGCGGACATATCGGGGCGAGATCCTTCGAAGGAATGGGCTCATGAGCGCGCGGCGCCAGTGGGACGGCGTTCCGGAGATGTGCGACACGCCGCACCGCCCCGCCCGAGCCAGGAAGTCCTCGATGGGCTCGTGCGTGCTCGTCAGCACCAGCGAGCCCCCACCGATCAGCGCGCGCAGCAGGACCTGCAGCCCGCCATAGCGACGGATGTCATAGAACGTGCTCCACAGGATGGGGCCGCCGGGCGCGCTGACGCGCGGGATCGCGCCCGCCAGGGTCGACAAGGTGTGCAGCACCAGCTTCGGGCGCCCCGTCGTGCCGGACGTGAGAAGGATCCACTCCGTCTCGACGTGGGCGCGCCGCTGGCACGCGGCATCCGTGACGCGGAGGCCATGGGCGGCCACGCGCTCAAGACCCGGGACACCGAGCTCCGAAGCTGTCCGATCCGACACCAGGCTGTCCACCTCTCCGGCCGCCACCACCGAGGGAACGTGCTCGGCGGCCAGATCGGGCGGGCTGAGGACGATGCGCCGCGCGAGCCCGTCCAGTTCGATCAGCGCCAACGCCGCGGTGAGCTGATCCCGCGTCGAGACGAGCACCGAACGCCCGCAGAACGCGTCGAGACGACCGCCCAGGCACGATCCCTGAGCGAGATCGCTCAAGGCAACGCCCGCCTCGGCGTCGCTGAGGAAACGCTGCGGCAGTCCCGCGGCGCTCAACCAGCCCCAAAGGAAAGGCTGCTCACCTTGAGGCATTCTCATACATCCGGATGAAGTCACCCACCGTGACGGGCAGGAAAGCCTCTTCGGCCGCGCTGAACGGATCGCAGCCCAACTTGTCCTCGAGGCGGGCAATGACGATCGCAAAACAAAGCGAGTCCAGACCCGAACCCAAAAGCTCCACCTCGTCGGAAAGTGGAACGAGCGCACGATTTTGTTCTCGGGCAACCTGCTCGAATTGGGATATGATCTCGGACCGGATGGACTTCACCTGACACTCCGCCCTTCTGATAGTGCGGTGGATGACCTGACTACTCGCCGACCACCTGGATGACTGAAGGAGGCAATCCAGCAATGCCATCCCCGCCGCGAGTACGCTGCCGTCAAATAATCTCAGCAGATATCGATGGCATCGTCAATCTCCTTACGAGCGGTTTCGGCAAGCATCGCGACTTCTGGGAGGTAACTGCTCAACCCACCCCCGCCAGTTTGTCTTGAGCGACCGGCGAAATTGGAGTTGACGCGGTAACGGGCGACTCGATTCAAGGTTGGGGTGAACACCGATCTTGACCTGAGCAAGCTGTCGCATGCGGAGAAGGATGCCCTCGTCCTCTCGCTTGCTGCGCAATTACAAGCGGCACTGGCGCGGATTGCTGAACTGGAGAAGCGGCTGGCCGAGTTGCAGCTTCCGCCGAAGACGCCGGACAATTCCAGCGTGCCGCCGTCGAAGGGTCTAAAGCACAACGTGGCGGACAAGCCGAAGCGGAGCGGTCCTCGCGCGGGCAGCGTGGGGCGCAGGGGCGGCGGGCGGGAATTGACGGCCGAGCCCGACGAGGCGGTGATCGCCCGCGCGGCGCGCTGCCAATACTGCCAGTCGGCACTCGCCGACGCCGACCAGAAGCTCGATGCCCGCTACGATAAGGTCGAGCTGCCCCGCGTGCGCCCTGTGGTGACGCGGGTGGAACGCTATGCCGGGCGTTGCCAGTGCTGCGGTCGCACCACGCTGGCAGCGCTACCGGAGGGGCTGGAACCGGGCACGCCGTTTAGCATCAACATCGTCGCATTGGCGATGTATCTGCGTTTCACCCACGCGATCAGCTACGAGCGGCTGAGCCGGATGATGCTGGATCTCCATGCCCTGCGGATCAGCGAGGGCGCGCTGGACGCCGCCTTCCGTCGCGCCCGTCCACGTTTGGAGGCCGATGTCGCCGCAATCCTCGCGCGCCTGCGCCGCGCCCGCGTGATCGGATCGGACGAGACCTCGGTGCGCGTCGGTGGCGTGACCCGCTGGAATTGGGTGTTCCAGAACAGCGACGTCGCGATCCACGTCATCCGCGGCAGCCGTGGCGCCGGTGTGGTCGGCGCGGTGCTGGACGGGCATCGGCCGATGATCTGGGTCTCCGACCTCTACGGCGCCCAGCAGGGGCACGCCGAAATCTGGCAGGTCTGCCTCGCGCATCAGTTGCGCGACTGCCAGTATGCGATCGAGGCGGGGGATGCGGTGTTCGCCCCGCGCATGAAGGCGCTGCTGCTGCGCGCGGTGCTGCTGGCGCGGCGGCACCGCGCGCTGGCCGAGAGCACGCGGCGCGAATACCGGCGACGGCTGGAAGTGGCACTCGACGCTGTGATCGCGCTGGCGCCGACGCAGCGCGACGGTAAACGGCTGCGCAAGCGATACGCCAGGTTCCGCGAGCACCTGTTCACCTTTCTCGACCATCCCGAGATCACCGCCGACAACAACGCGAGCGAACGGGATCTGCGTCCCACCGCAACGTATCGCAAAGTCACCGGCGGATTCCGTTCCGACTGGGGTGCTGATCTATTCGCCGCCGTCCGCTCCGTCGTCGGCACCGCCAAGCGCCGCGGGATCGACGCCTATCAGGCCATTCGCGATACGCTATGCGGCCAGTCCGTGCTCACCCCGGGATGAGCAGTTACTCTGGAAGCGCGCTCTCAAAAGACTTTCAGAACACGCCTCCCCGCCTGGCTTGCCGAAATACGGATATCTCTTGGAGAGCGAGGACGCTCCGGTCGGTGTTATTCTGCTAATATTTAGCAGCTTCCCGTTTCATGAACAAGGTGAAATTCGCTGCAACGTCTCGAGTTGGTACGTGAAGCCTGAATTCAGGAGCTACGCGACCATGCTCATATCCATGGCATTGCGGCACAAGGGCGTGACCTACTCCAATGTCACCCCTGATCCTCGCACGTGGCCCATCCTGAAGGCGCAGGGCTACAAGCAGTATTCCAGCGGAACGTTCATCGCCGTCCCGGCGCTTCGCGCGCGATCGCGTGGCTGCCGGGTTGAAATGTTCGGGCCCGACGTCCGCCCCGGCCAGGATCTGCAAGCCTCCGAGATCGAACTGCTCGCGGCGCACGCGAGATACGGATGCTACAGCCTGATCTGCAGATCGGCGGGCCGACGGCAGCCATTCGTCTTCGCCCCGCGCCGGCGCTTCGGGGTAGTGCCGGTCGCGCATCTATTCTACTGCCGCGACGTCGAGGACTTCGTTCGTCTCGCTGGCCCGCTGGGCGGTTCCTGGTCCGGCGCGGCTTTCCTCTCGTCGTTCTCGACTCGAACGGTCCGATCCGCGGGCTTCACGGCTGGTACTTGCATGATCGGCCAAAATACTACTGGGGCATGACACCGCCCCGCCCAGGGGACATGGCCTACTCGGAGCGAGCCATGTTCGACGTCTGACGTGGGTTCGAAACCGCATCGAAAGTCGCGCGATCACATTTGCATTAAACCCCGCCAGAAGCATTCTTTGGCTTGGAATTTTCATCGGTAAGCGTTACAATGCTCGAAACGCAGCCGGCTAGCAACGCAGCGGGAGATTCTAGGGTGACATCCATAGTGCTACTCGAATTCGATAGAGTGGTCAACGAGATTTACCACCTGAAGTGGCAGGAGCTCACCGAGGACGAGCTCCTCGACGCGGCATGGGCCTACTATTTCTTCTCCGTGCAATTTCGCGAAAACCTGCAAATCGCGCGCAGGCTGTATCCTGATGACGTCAATCTGCGGCAACTCGAACGCGAAGAGTGCGGCACCGACAATTTGTCCCCTTGGCCGGGCGTGGCGACTGCGGGCGAAAAGATGGACCATGACGAATTCATGAGGAGGCTTCTCCAGCTGTCGGATATGACGGAGCAGAGGCGGCAGCGTTTGGAGGCTTTGGGTCGTGAGTACCCTGCGCGTCGTCCGCGAGCTCGATCCCGAGACAAGGGCGCTGAGCATCGCGAGCTACGAGGATGGCGGCCTTGAAAAAGTGTTTCGGGCGATCTTGAGGGCCGAGCACTGGGGTACTAAGAGCCTTCAGGCCTTTAAGCACTTCCTGGACGAGCACATCAGGTTCGATAGTGATCCGGACCAAGGACACGGGGCCCTGAGCCGCCACCTCGCGCCAGATGATCAGGTGCTCCCCTTGTGGGTCGCGTTCAGACGCATTCTTGTTGGTGCTGTTCCGAAATTGTCGGATGGTGTTGCGTATCAAGCGGCTTAAGTAAAGTCGCTCACGCGTCCCGATCCTGGCTCCGTCCAGCCGCACAGGGAAAATCTCTGGGCGGCTGCGAGTTCTGCTCTTTCCCTATCTGATCAACGTACACGCCTATCTCGTGACTGGCGCTCGCGGCTTGGCCATGCCAAAGACCTGAATGCCAGATGGGCTTGCATTCCGTTGCCGCTCATCGCGCTTCTTGTCGCGGCGCCGCTTGCGCGGGCGCTAGCCAACTCCAGCGGCCCGTGCGGATCGCAGCACCCTGTGATTGACGCGCGCCATCAATGCTGTGGCCGCTTCAGGAATCCGCCGGCTGCCCGCCTGTTCGTTGAAACACAGGCGCAACGATTGGCCGAACGGACGACTGGCGGCCGTGGCAATCCAGACGGTGGCGAACGGATTTCAGGACCACACTGGCTGCCTGCTCGGGCCACTTCGGCAGGGCAATAAGAGTGGCCGACGCGCTCCCGTTGTGTTTTATTGGCCAGCGTGCCCGTTGGATTTGCTTCCTCGAAGGCTGATCGCGTAATGCCTCCAGTCCTGTCCGTATACCTCGACGTGGTACGCTTCATCGCGGCGCTCGTAGTGGTTTTCGGCCATTCCTGGTTGGTGCTGTTCCCCGGTTATCCGCTCCATTGGCCTGGCCCGCCAGCGGTCATCGTGTTCTTCGTGCTGTCGGGGCTTGTCATCGCGTCCGTGACGGATGGACGCGATCGAACGCTGGCGGACTACGCGCTCAACCGGCTCTCCCGTCTGTGGTCGGTCGCGCTGCCGGCCCTTGGTTTCGGGATGGCTCTTCTTCCCTTCACCGGGCACTCGGCGTTCGGGCCCGCCGCGGCTAAGAGCAGCGCTGTCCTGCCCTCGGCCGCGAACGCGCTTTTTCTTGGGGAAAACTGGTTCGTCAATGCTCCGCCACCGCTGAACGGGCCGTTCTGGTCCCTGAACTACGAGGCGTGGTTCTACGCCATCTTCGGCGCTTGGGCCTATCTTTCTCGGCCGGCAAAAATCCCGGCCTCATGCCTCCTGGCCCTCCTTGCCGGCCCGAAGATCTTGCTGCTGATGCCCTGCTGGCTGATTGGCGTGCTCGCCTACCGCAGCATCGGACGCTGGACCCTTTCCGAAAGGGCCGGCGCGGCCTTGTGGGCGGTCAGTCTCGGCGCGGCGCTGATCCTTGTGAAAAGCGGCCTGCCGATTAAGCTTCATGACGCGTGCCAGGACCGGTGGCCAGAAGCGGCGCGCCTGCTCGCGTTTTCCGGCTCTCCGCTCACCGACTATCCCCTGGCCATGCTGGTAGGCCTGAACTTCTTCGCGGCGGCTCACATCCGTCGCGCCGGGCGCTTCTTGCTTCTCGCTGCCTCCCCGATACGGGCGTGCGCCTCGGTACACCCTGACGATCTATCTGTTCCACATGCCGTTGCTCGTGCTGTTCTGGGATGTGCTGCGCCTCCCAGCCTGGATGTGCGCGGTGGCGCTCGCGGCATCCGTCGTCGTCACTGGAGCCCAGACCGAGCACCGGCGCCGAGATTTCCGCGCCCTGCTGGCGCTCTTTGCGTTTCGGCTCTATCCAGGCTCGCCGCGGCTGTCCGCGACGGAGCCTGGAGAGTAGCGAAGCCGCCAGCCGCATCGCATTGCGCGGGATGTGCGACGTCCTGTTCTGGAGCGCATGAAATCGGCCTCTTCGGCGCCCGAGCCCACAAGCTTCTCCACGTGGTCGTGCGTAGGCATCCTGATCTCATCCCGCTTATCGGCCAATCGACCCGCTCTTGTACTTTGCAGCAGGGAAGCGCAAAGTCGCTCTGAACGCGGCGTCTCGGAGCAGAACGATGCGGGCAATCATGAAGGGGCTGACGGACGTTGAGTTCGAACGACTCTACGGGACGGAGGATCAGTGTCTGGCGGCGTTGGTGGCGGCGCGCCAACGCGAAGGAATGCCTTGCCCGCGCTGCGCCAATCTGAAGAGCTATGTCTACGGCCGCCGTGTCGGCTGCACGCGCTGCGGCCGGCGTTGGTCGGTCACCGCGGGCACCGTGATGGCGGACACCAAGCTGTCTCTGACCACTTGGTTCCGCGCCATGCACCTGATGAGCAGCACCAAACAGGCGATCTCGGCGGTCGAGCTCGGCCGCAGGCTGGGCCTGGGCTATGAGACGGCCTGGTATCTGCACAAGCGGCTCCGCCACGCCATGACCGAGCGGACGGAGCGCTATTCGCTCGGGGGCGCGAGCGACGACGATGCCGCGCCGCCGGTAGTGGAGGCGGATGACGTGTATCTGGGAGGTGAAAGGAACCAAGGCGGCGGAACCGAAGGCAAGACCTGCGTCATCGTCGCCTGCGAGCGGCATGCGGACGGGCGCATGGGCCATGTCGCGATGCGCGTGGTCAGCGCCTTCTCCAGCGAGGCGGTGGCCGCGTTCCGCGATGCCCACATCGCCGCCGGCGCGACTGTGCACACGGACGGCTTGCGGGCGTTCAACGCCTTCGGGGAAGCCGGGCGGACGCATGTCGCCACCGTCACCGGCGGCGGGCGTCCGGAGCGCGAGCGCAGCGCCCCGTTGTTCACCGTCAACACCCTGGTCGCCAATCTCAGTACCCGCGCTGAAGGCCACCCACAAGCGGCTCTCCCCCAAGCATCTGCCCGACTATCTCGGCGCCTTCTGCTGGACCACCAACCGGCGCCGCAACATGCGAGGCATGGTCAACGCGCTTTGCCGTGCCGTCGCTGCGTCGTCCCGTCTGACCCACAAAGGCGTCTATCCGTGACGGGTCGATTGGCCGATAAGCGGGTGATCTCATCTTTGACTGCTTGCGTCGGACGGTATGAGGGCGTCCCCGGCGAGCGGCGGAAGCTCATAAGCGTTGATCGTATGTTAAGTAATAAAAGTACCTTTCAGAGCGGGGGTATCGGTCGGCCCTATGCCGATGCGGGATCGCGCCACGCCAGTCTGGCATCCGGATCCGGCCCTGGCGACGCTCGTCGCCAGTCGATGCAGTGCCTCGGTCGCCTCGGTCCGCGGCACGTGAGCTGCGGTCCGGTTGACCCCCGGGGTCACCTCGTCGTCCAGAACGAGCGCAGGGTCGAGGCCGCCCTGAGCGGTGTGGCCCGTGTCGCACACGTAGGCGAGCGGCCGCGCCGATGAAGTCAGATTCGCGGCTTCCAGAGCAGAGGGCGAGCGGAACCCCCGTGCGACGCTAAGCCAGTTGAACCCGGTCCAATCTAGATCATCTCTGACAAGTCTGCTAAGGGCTTCCTGGGGCCGCAAACTGGCTCAGGTTCTCGGCTTGTGCCTTGCAAGCCGCCTTAAGGTCCGGTGGCAGAGTGGTGATGCAGCGGACTGCAAATCCGCGAATGTGGGTTCAATTCCCGCCCGGACCTCCATTTTTCAACCACCTACTGGTATGCAGGTTATTCCTTAATCTTCATAAAGAGCGTGAAACGTCCACCCGCAGATCCCTGGCTTCTGGCGGCTTAGCGGGAACAAGCCGGCGAACCGACCGGTCCGCCTGCTGATTAATCCTAGGTGCTCAGGCCATCACGACACATGGTAGCGCGCTGATTGCCCGGAGTGCCGCGCTCGACCAGATCGGCACTCATTCCTCGCGTCACACGTGACGCTCCGGCCGCTCGACGCCGCTGGCTCTCCGGAACGCGCACCCGTCTACGCATCCAAAGCCTCGCTGGGCGTCAAATCCCCTTTCCGGCCCAATAGCGGTAGCATTGCCTGGCAGTATTTCTACTTTCCCTTGTGTATGAGGTCCGCCTCCAACTGCAGGAGCATTGTGGAACCCTCGTATGGGGTTTCTCGTGTCAAGCGCTCATGTATGGCCTCCTGGCGTGATCTGATCCGTGGCGTGAGCCCGTTGTCCTTCATGCGGCGCGCTGGCCGCATCACCTCGTATCCGGTCGGACCGTGCGCGGTCCGGACCACGATCCCGCATGCTTGCGGGCAGGGCTCGGGAGAGTGGGACCCTTCTTTGGAGCGCGGCGTGTTTCAGCCCAGGTTCCAGTCGGTCACCACTCACCCCGGATCCGGCAGGCCTGCGTCGTGCATCGGCCTGCGGATTGGGTCGTGTGGGTTCGATGTCTGCGTCAGCCCGCCTTGGCTGGCTTCAGCGCTGCACCTGTGGGCACCAGGCCTTGAGTGACGAACTGCCAGAGCGCGACGAGCAGCTTGCGTGCGAGCGCGGTGATGGCGATGCGCTTGATCCGGCCCCGGCCGTCGCGGACGCGCTTTCGATACCAGTTGCTGAGCGCGCTGTCCGGCTGGTTGCGCAGCCACAGCCAGGCCAACTGCCCCATGGCCTTGCGCACGCGCGCGTTGCCGGCCTTCGAGATGCCTTGCTCATGGTCGACACCGCCGCTCTGCCACGGACTGGGGGCCAGCCCGGCGTATGACGCGACCTCCCGACGGTTGCGGAAATCACGAAAGAACGCCTCCCCAGCCAGCACCGAGGCGGTCTCGGGGCCGACCCCTTTCAGCCGCAGCAATCGCGCGCCCGGCCCTTCGTTGCTGGGCACCCTCTCCTCCGGTGGCCTTTCGCCTGCATCGCCGATGACCGGGGCGGCCACGCGTTCGGCCGCGAAGGCTGCGTCACGCTCGGCCTCCAAGGCTGCGAGCTGCTGGATCGCCAGTTCAAGGCGGCCCATCTGGCGGCCGATCTCAGCCAGCAGCCGAGGCGGCAAGCACGCCCCCTCGGGCGTGCGCAGCGCGGCCAGCCGCGCCCGCCGGTGCTGTAGCGTCGGCTCAAACCCGAACACGCCCTGGGTCGCCAGCTGCCCCTTGATCCGGTTGGCGTGCCGGATGCGCTCGGCCAGCAAGGCTTCCCGTTCGCGGTTGAGGCGGCGCGCATCCTCCGCCTCGCGCAAGGGTGGCCGCACCATCGAACACACCTGCCGCTCGCCGCGCGACCAGGCCATCAACGTCCGCAGCATCGCCTCGGCGTCGATGCGGTCGGTCTTGGCCCGGCGGCTGCGCCGGTTCACCGCAATGGAGGACGGATCGACAACAAGACTGCGTATCCCGTGCGCTTCCAATAGGCGGCGAACCCAGAACCCGTCACGGCCGGCTTCCTGCATGACGACCACCGCGACCGGCCGGCCGCAGCGCCGCTCGGCGCGCTCCTGCAGCCGCCGCAGCAGGGCGACCAAGCCGGGGCCGTCGCAGGCAGGCAGGCCGTGCTTGCTCGTCTTGTTGGTGCCCGGTGCGCTGGCCACCACGACCCAGCTCGACAAGCTGAGCTCCACCGCCGCGAACAGCGTGGCATCCATGTCGATGGGCGTGGCAGGATCAGAACGGGTGGCGGTCCGGGCAGGAGGTTCGATGTTCGGACATCGGGCGTCTCCAGGATGAAGTGGCAACGACCTCAGCCTACGACCTGGCCGCCGCCCACCCGCATAGGATCTTTCTCCAGTTCGCCACCCGCACTCGAAAGCTGTCCGTACCGGTGCGCTACGGAGCCGTCACCTGTCTGGTACTCGCTGCCCTTGGCGCGCGCCGGTGGCTGTTGGGCGCGGAGCCCGGCTGGCCGTTCCCCCTGTCCTACCCCGCCATCGTGCTGGCCGGCGCGGTTTTCGACCGGGGGACGGGGTTGTACGCCACCGCGCTGAGCGCGGCGCTCGGCACGTACCTTTTCATGCCCCAGCGCGGCCAGCCTGCCACCGCGAGCGGGCGCGACGCCGTCGGGCTTTTGGTCTTTCTCGCCACGGCCAGCCTCACCGCCCTGCTCCTGGAGGGCATGCACGCGGCGTTCGATCGCGTGACCGAGGCTCAGAGGGAGCTTGAGCGCTCCAACGCTGCACTGCATAGCGCCAACAGCCGGCTGGCCAAGACCGGCGAGCAGGTCAGCAACCTGCTGCACGAGGCAATTCACCGGTTTCGGAACGACCTCCAGCGCCTGAGTGCCACGGTGGCCCTCCAGAGAATGGCCGGCAGCGAGCCTGCCGCGCGCTCGGCGCTCGCCGAGGTGGAGGCCCGGATCGTCGCGCTGGGCTCGATCAAGGCGCGGCTCGACGTCACCTTGACCCTTGAGGGCGAGGCAACCTTCGTCGAGAGTCGGGCCTTCCTGTCCGGGCTCCTTGAGGACTGGGCGGCCCTGGTCGGAACGCGCCCGATCTCGTTCAAGGTGGACGTGGAGTCCTACTCCCTGGCGGCCTCTCGCGCCGTGCTGCTGGGGCTGGTCCTGAACGAGCTGGTGACCAACGCGGTCAAGTACGCCTTCCCGGACGGCCGGGACGGGACGGTGTCGGTGACGTTCCGCCGAAGGGACGACCATGACGTCCTCCTTGTGGAGGACGACGGCGAGGGCCACGACCCGGCTGCGTCGCCAAAGGGCACGGGGCTGGGCCGGCGGATCACCCAGAGCCTGGCGGGTCAGCTCGGGGGGCGTTTGGAATTTGGCCCCCGGGAGGGTGGCGGCACGGTGTGCACGATGATATCGCCCGCCGCGCCGTTGTGACGCCCCTGCCCGGCTGACCACGGGTTACGCAGCGAACCGCCCGGTGGCGGCGCAGATCAGGCCGGATCGTGCGGGTCAGCCCAAGTGCGAGCGCGTACTGGCCGGCTGGCGTCCCGGCTGTCCCTGGCTGCGCGCGCCTGGCCGGCCCTCCGCCTCGTGCGCGTCTGCCGCAATTTCCGACGCCAGCTCCTGAAGCGTCCCCGCGATCACCGGGTCGCGGGCCGTCAACGCGGCCAGCCACAACTCTCGTGCCTGCGCCCACAGGACAGACGAAGACGACATCGCTGACATTCCCCCGATCGCCCGAGCCGGATTGTGGCGCGCGGGTCGGGAGCCGCCGTCAATGCGGCGTCAACCGCACACCCCTCACACGAAGGTGAGGCTTGTGGAGAGCTGCCGCTCGAGATCGGGGCGGGCGTGGTGGACGACACGCTGGGAACAACGTCCATCCGAATCGGAAAGCAGGTCTGCTTATTCGTAGGCCCGGTTGGCGCGGCTCCCGACCACGCATCGGATCGCGCCGGGTCGCCGCAAACACAACACTGCGAGGCAGCGCGGCCCGTCACAGAAAAGCCGTGGATCGCGCGTTTTCGATACCGCAACTGGGAGACGATTCATGGATAAGAAGACTGCCGGGCTGCTCGGTGCGGTTGCCGGATTGGCGACAATGGGTTCAGCGCACGCCGCTGCCCCGCCCGCTGTCAATGTCACTGAGGCGATGCAGGCCGCCTCCTATGCCGACCTGCTCGCACCCATTGAAAATGCCGTCGCGCTGGTGCAGGCCGATGACGCTACGCGCGCGCAGGGACTCCAAACGGTGCAGTATTATGGTGGCGGCTACGACCACCACCACCATCATCATCACCACCACCACGCGAACTATCCCGGCGAGGGCTATGGGCCGCCGCGCTATCCACCGCCCGCGCGGTATGCCCACCACCACCATCACCACCATCACCACCATCACCACAATGACGGAATCGTGGGCGAGCTGCTGAACGGCCGATAGACGTCACGCTACGGCCGGCGGCGGTCCGGGACGCCGCCGGCACGCTCATGGCGACCCGCGCGTTTTGCGCCTGGCCGCGAGGAGAAGCCGCCGGTAGGTGGCGTCAAACACGGTCCGCGTCGAGGAGGTCCAGGATGAGTCGCGCCCCAGCGTGTCGCGGCTCGCGTGGATGCGGCGTCCACGCACCTCGCGCTCGGCGGCTTCCGCCGCGTCCATCGGCACCAGCTCGAACCGGGGCTCGGACGGTAGCATCAGTACTTGCATGAACGGCTCGTCTGGTCGGAACACGTGCATGCGCCCCTCGGGCGGCGCCTTGAACACCACGAACGAGATCATCGGCCACCAACTCGTGCGCAGCAGCGCGGGCACGGCAAGCGGGACATCATCCGTCATGCTCGTGTAGTAGCGTGGGTGCGGCTCAATGCGCACCGCCATGTCCTCGGGAACCTTGAGGTCAAGGAGCAACTGATAGGTATAATAGCCCTCACCGAAGGAGCGGAACGGCGGCCAGTTGATCCCGGTCCCCGGGTCGGGGCCGAAGTCGCCGTCGAGTGCCACATGACCGTCGCGCCTGGTGACGCGCAGCTCGTTGTCGAACGGGTAGAAGAGTTCGATCCCGTATTGCGCGCCTTCGATGAACGGCATGCAGTGCCAGGGCTGCTCGTGAGAGCCGTCCTGCCGTGGCTGGTTCTCCCCGCCCCAGCCCGGCACCTCGATCTTGGTGCGGCGCGGGTTCAGGCGCGGCTCATAGAGGCGGTAGGTTACGGTGCCCATGGCGGTCCCCTCCTTCGCGATACACGCAAGGATGGGGGCTGAGCGCGCCAATATCATGGCAGGGGCATTCAACGCGTTGATGCCGAGGCGCTGACCTGCAACACAGGCTTCGGGCAAAGCGCATGAACCGCAGCCCCTGATCCATAAGGCTCTCTCAGCCCCGTCACGACGTCCCCGTACCCTTCAGGAAGGACTTTCAGAAGCGCGGCGTCCCCGGATCGAGGCCGAGCAGCACAGCGGCAACCGCCGATCGTGGTCGATTTGCTCTCGTGCGGCGGAGACCGACTCTCGCAGCGCGGGGAGCACGTCAAGGATTCGTGTGGCTTCCGGCGTCATCGCAGCCACGTCGGTCCTTCAGAGGCAACAGCCCAGTTCCATACGACATGAGATGGCGCCGCTCGACGAGGCGAGGCTGGAATGCCGCCGTGTAAAGAGAGCGGGCCGGTCCCGTCAGGAGGCGGCCGGGTCTGTCGGCAGCGCCTGCACGACGTGGCTCGCCGCCGCGCTGGCCGCCCGCGCGAACGCCGCGACGGTCGCCGGGTCGGTCTCCGACGCGGCGCTCCAGTTGATGATGAACGCGAAGAAGACCCAGCGGCCGTTCACGACCATCCCGCCGGGGGCGCAGAGGCAGTGGAACCCCGGCACGTCGATGCTGCCGCCCTTGGAGAAGGCTTGCACGCCGAACGGCAGCGGCACCAGCCAGATGGCGTCGCCCAGTGTCAGGATGCGCCGGAATTCTGATAGGGTCGCGGGATCCTTGAAGAACCCGTTCGGCAAGCCACGCGCGTAATATGCGACGAGGTCGTCGGCCGAGGAGGCCAGCGTCTCGGCATCGTTGAGGGGCGGATTGACAATCGGCGCGTCCGCGGCCGCCTGCAATTTGGCCCAGGTGAACGACTTGTAGTCCGCCGCGGCCAGTAGATAGCCAAAGAACGATCGCGTGCTGTCCGGGATTTGTGTGGCGCGAAGGCCAAGCGTGGCGATGAGGGCGCGCACCTTGTCCGGACCCGCGTGTTTCAGGGCCATGTCGGTGGCGGTGTTGTCGCTGTGACTGATCATCGCTTCGAGCGTGGTGCGCAGTGACACCGTCCCGACAAGATTCGGCGGATTGAACGTCTGGCTGTCAACTGACCAGACGCTTTCATTCAGCGGCAGTTGTGCAGCGGTGAGCGTCTGTACGACGTTCGGGCCGTCCACCTGACGCAGCACCTCGCCCAGCACGAAAGTCTTGATGGCGCTGCCCACGAACATTCGCCGCGACGCGTTCGAGGCGACCACGAACTCCGGCTTGCCCTGGGCGGCGGGCGCCCATATCCGGAGCGCGACGACGCCGGGCAGGTTCCGGAACAGGCTGAAGATGTGGTCGGCAGAGGGACCGCCTTTCTCCGCTGCGACTGTCACGATGGCGGGCAGGCTCGCCAGTCCGGCACCGGCGCTCATCAGAAGCCATCGGCGGTGCTGACGCGGCCCATGACCCGTACTCATCGGTTTCCCCCTCCTCCTGCGCTAACGCCCCTCGGATAGCATTCCGCTTGCGGCTCGGAAAGGGGAGGCAACGAAAAGAATAGGGCAACCCGATGCGTTCCGGCGCGCGCCGCGTACGCCGCGCACCAACAAACTCCATAGCGGCATAGCTCTTTGCTTGACGGATAGGCGACGGCGCCGAACAGCGCCCCCGCCAGACCGGCGAAAGCGCCGTTGACGGTGCCCGTCAAGGCACCGCCGCCCACCCAGTCAACGGTCAAGTTTGGTATGAGTTATACCAAATCCGGCTGATTAGTTCGGCTGAACCGGCTTTGGCCACCAGTGGAAGCTGGTGTGCGGACGGATCATGCTTCCCGCTTATCGGCCAATCGACCCGTCACGGGTAGACGCCTTTGTGGGTCAGACGGGACGACGCAGCGACGGCACGGCAAAGCGCGTTGACCATGCCTCGCATGTTGCGGCGCCGGTTGGTGGTCCAGCAGAAGGCGCCGAGATAGTCGGGCAGATGCTTGGGGGAGAGCCGCTTGTGGGTGGCCTTGAGCGCGGTACTGAGATTGGCGACCAGGGTGTTGACGGTGAAGAACGGGGCGCTGCGCTCGCGCTCCGGACGCCCGCCGCCGGTGACGGTGGCGACATGCGTCCGCCCGGCTTCCCCGAAGGCGTTGAACGCCCGCAAGCCGTCCGTGTGCACAGTCGCGCCGGCGGCGATGTGGGCATCGCGGAACGCGGCCACCGCCTCGCTGGAGAAGGCGCTGACCGCGCGCATCGCGACATGGCCCATGCGCCCGTCCGCATGCCGCTCGCAGGCGACGATGACGCAGGTCTTGCCTTCGGTTCCGCTGCCTTGGTTCCTTTCACCTCCCAGACACACGTCATCCGCCTCCACTACCGGCGGCGCGGCATCGTCGTCGCTCGCGCCCCCGAGCGAATAGCGCTCCGTCCGCTCGGTCATGGCGTGGCGGAGCCGCTTGTGCAGATACCAGGCCGTCTCATAGCCCAGGCCCAGCCTGCGGCCGAGCTCGACCGCCGAGATCGCCTGTTTGGTGCTGCTCATCAGGTGCATGGCGCGGAACCAAGTGGTCAGAGACAGCTTGGTGTCCGCCATCACGGTGCCCGCGGTGACCGACCAACGTCGGCCGCAGCGCGTGCAGCCGACACGGCGGCCGTAGACATAGCTCTTCAGATTGGCGCAGCGCGGGCAAGGCATTCCTTCGCGTTGGCGCGCCGCCACCAACGCCGCCAGACACTGACCCTCCGTCCCGTAGAGTCGTTCGAACTCAACGTCCGTCAGCCCCTTCATGATTGCCCGCATCATTCTGCTCCGAGACGCCGCGTTCAGAGCGACTTTGCGCTTCCCTGCTGCAAAGTACAAGAGCGGGTCGATTGGCCGATAAGCGGGATCATGCTTGGGTCGAGGCGGGTGCTGCGTTCGGCGATGGCGGCATCGAGGTCGGCCAGGGTGGGGAAGTGCTTGTTGGCCACCGCCTCGTCGAGCAGCGGCCAGAGCCGCTCAGCGGGTTGGAGTTCCGGGCTGTAGGGAGGCAGGAACACCAGCGTGATCCCGTCCGGCACGGCCAAGCCCTTGGGGCCGTGCCAGCCGGCGTTGTCCAGCACGAGGACGATGTGGCGTCGGCGTCCCGCCCCGCTCTCGCGGGCGAAGGCGGCGAGCCGGGTTTCGAAGGCCGGCTTGTTGATGCGGGTGCAGAGATACCAGACCGTCTCGCCGCTGCTCGGCTGCACGAAGGCCGCGACGTGCAGCCACTGGAACCGGTGATGACCCAGCGCCGTTGGGCGTGCGCCGGCCTTGGCCCAGACCCGGCGGCGGATCGGCTTCAGGCCGAGGCGGTGCTCGTCCTCCGCCCAGACCTCGACCGGCTGTTCCGGGTGCGCCGCCCGTGCTTGCGCAACGGCAACGTCAACCTGTTTGCGAAGGCCGCCCGCGCCTCCGGATCAGCGGCCCGCGGATGGCGCGGGCGCGGCGTCTGCACCGACCAGCCGAGCCGCTTCAGCGCCTCCCAGCCGCGCTGCGGATGCACCCGCTCCAGCTTGAGGTGCCGCGCCATCCAGGCCGCCACCTTGGGGCCACTCCATAGCCCGCCGTCCTCGGGCGGCTCACGCAGCCGCTCGGCCAGGGCGGCCAGCACCGCCTCGGTCAGCACGCTCGCTGCTCGCCCGTTCCGCCGCCGCCCATCGCCCAGCGCCGCCGGGCCGCGTGCGTTGTAGCGCGCCGCCACCGCCTCCACCCAGCGCGGCGTGAGCGCCAGCACCCCGGCCACCTCGACCACCGTGCGGCCCTGCGCCAGCAGCCAAATCGCCTGGGTGTGCCGCGCCTCGGCCACGGTTTGCGCCGCGCGGAACCGCGCCGCCAGTTCCGCCACACTCAGGTGCTCGGCAATCCGTGCCATCATCCCCCCGTTCAACCGCCCGCGGCATAGGCCCGCTCCGCGCAGCCGCCACTCTAAGCCGAACCTATCATCCGGATTTAGTATGACAGGCACTCAGGGCCAGTGCAGCGACGATACGCGGAACGGCCATCCATCCTTTCCGCAAGCGTCGCATCGTATGGCTTAGCCGGGCTGTGGCCCCTCGCCCCTCTGGACCGCGCGCTGGTCGAACCGGTGCCATGGCGGCGCACCCAGGTTGACCTTGTTGGGCGAGGCGACGAGCCCGGTGCCGGCACCGGGGGCGGCTCCGATCAGCGCTCCCGCGCCGACCCCAACCCAGGGCTGTTCAACGCTTTCGAATGATGGTGAGTGAGAGCACGTTTTTGATGCCTGCGAGACCGGCGCGGTAGCGATCCTGGCTGAGCGTGTCCGTCTGGTTGGCCTTGAGGATGTTGAAGGCGAAGCTGCGCAGGCGAGCAAACACGCCTGGGTTGGTGCGGATGCGCGAGCGGTCTTCGCCCAAGGTGACGTCGCGGCTGTAATGCGAGGTGGTCTCGATCCTCCAGTGCGCGCGGATTGTCTCGGCGGCGCGGGTGGCGGTGACCGGGGTGTTTGAAACGTAGAAGGCCATCTCGGCGGAGTGGCGCAGCAGCCCGGTCTTGGCGTTGCGGGTGTGGACAGTGCGCTCGACACGGATGATGGCGGCCACGTGCGGATGCCAGTCGGTGTCGGCCGGCGTGTCGGCGGGATCGAAGACGGTGACGGTGCGACGTTCGTCGCGGTTGCGGCCCTTGTTATGGCTGTGGACAGACCCGAGTGGTGTTGTGGTGGCCGAAGCCGCCCGGATTTTCTGGTGCAGGGTCGGCTGGTTGTCCTTGACGCCGACGATCAGGGCGACGTTGGCTCCTGCTGCAACCTCGAAATGTTTTTTTGGCAATGCAGCGCGTCGAGTGTGACGATGGTGCCGCGAGCGATGCCGAGTTCGGCCAGCAGCATCTGTGCCGCCGGGATTTCGTTAGATTTCTCGGCGATGTCGATGTGGGCGGAGCTGGCAAAGGTTCCGACTGCGTAGCAGGTGGAAAGCCAGCGGAGGGGAGCACCAAGGCGGTGTCGGTGGCAAATGCGCTCAGCACCTGGGCAGAGGCACGATCGCGGAACTTATCAAAGCTGCCGCGCAGCGTCTTGCCATCCAGGGCAATGCTGCCCTGCCCAGGCGTGGCGCGCGCCGCCTGCAGCAGGGCGGCATGGTGGCGGAAGACCCCCTCCACCGTGGCCGGGTCGAGCCCTTGGAGAATGTAGCGGACGGCGGTGCGCGCGGGTGCGCGGCGCCAGTTCAGGCCGAAGGCCGCGTTCAGCCTGCGGCGATGGACGCCGATGAAGGTGACAATGCCACGATACGAGTTGCAGCCGGTCACGATGGCGAGGATGGCGAACAGCAGCACGTGGGGCAGCCCGTAGAGCTTCCCCTGCGCCCGGCGCGGATCAGGGACGTCCGCCAGCACGTCCAGCAACGGCGAAAACGCAGCCACGGCACCCTCCGACCCCGTTGCCGCCCCAAGGGTCAGACATTTGCCGGCTCGGGAATCCCCCTTGGATCAGCCGCCTCACTTCACCCCGCATGTGTGGCAGGGCGGCCTCAGTGAAGGCAATGCGGCAGCGTTGAACAGCCCTGGTCCCACATCAGCGCGAGGCCGCCGGGAAGAGTGCCAGAGGAGAAATGCGGGCGAGCATGAGGCGGACGCGAAAATGGCAGTTGCGCGGTCGGAGTAGCTCTGTCGCTTCCTTCATCAGGAATCACTAGCGTCCGACCAAGGCGGGGTGCCCCAGAGGTTATGCTCGAAACTTGTCTCTACGATTGGCCAGGGGCGGACGGATTTCGAGAGGCGCGCGCAAGTCAGCCCAGCTTGCCGCCGCGCTGGCGTTCATGCCGGGGGCGAGGCGCGTGCCGCCAAGGCGGTGCTGGCCGCGGGCCAAATGACGGCGGCCGATGATGCGAGCCCTGCGGATCAGCCACCGATCGCAGGACCGCCCGCGCGGTTGACGAGCCGTCGGTGCTAGGCTGCGGTCATCGCCTCGGCCTCGGCGAGCGGCAGGCGCACCACCTTGCACAGCACCGAGAGATTTCCGGGCCGTGGGCGCGAGCGGCCTGTTTCCCAATTGTAGACCGCCATTGGCGTGACGCCGGCCCGCTCGGCGACCTGGGCGACTGTCAGGCCGCGTGCCTCACGTGCAAGCCGCAGATGCTTTGACAAACTTTTCGCGCGCGCCATCGACTGTCTCCTGGTTCCTATGACGGCGAGGTGATGTCGCCATGTGGAAAGTCAACAATCTATCCGGGGATCGCGCAGAACGCACGCGAATCGCGCTGGCGGGTCGAGATCATCAACCCGATGGCGGTCGGCAAGCACGATCCGCTGCTCCTTCGGGGACGAGCCACCAAACTTGCGCGCCTCCGCTCATGGTGAACAATGACTGAAGAAGCGGTGGACAATTCGCCGAGCCACCGTCTCGCGCAGTCACTCGCCAACCGGGAAACTGCCAGCGAGGAACATCGGCATGGTGCGGGCGCGCCTGTGCCTGCCAGCGTTCTTGATCACCCTGGCATACATGCGACCGAAATCGCGGGTCGATGAGGGCGTGCGGCTCGCCATCCGCGAGAAGGCTGCGCCTGCAAATCCACGGACGTGGGTTCGATGTCCGCCCTGGACCTCCACCCTGTGCCGACCGCCTTTACAACCGGCCGGGAATTGCCCGTATAGGCGCGATGGAATCCGGCCCTGAACCCCTGCCCCGGCGGCGCCCGCTCCACTCCCTGGTATCGGCGTACCGCGTCGCCCGCCATGCGCGGCTCTACAACCTGCGCGGGCGCCGGCAGGCGATTTTCCTTTTGGGGGGAGCGGTCATCGGGCTTGCCGGCGTCGCTATGGCGCTGGGGGCGAACGCGGCCCAGGACGTGTTCGACAGGCTTGTGGCCCGCGCCCCGCTCGCGCCGCTCGTCGTGACCCCGCTGGGCTTCGCGCTGCTGTCCTGGATCACGCGGCGCTTCGTGCCGAACTCGGAGGGCAGCGGCATCCCACAGGCGATCGCCGCGCGGCGCCTGTGGAGCCGGACGGAGCGCGCCAAGCTCGTCTCGCTCTGGATCGGTGCGAACAAGATCCTGCTGACCCTGGCGGGGCTGGTCATCGGTGCCTCGATCGGGCGCGAGGGTCCGACGGTGCAGGTCGGCGCCTCCATCATGTTCGCGATCGGGCGGCTGTCGCCGGCGCGCCAGCCGGGGCTGATCCTGGCCGGCGCCTCGGCGGGAATCGCGGCGGCGTTCAACACCCCGTTGGCTGGCGTGATCTTCGGCATCGAGGAAATGAGCCGCGCCTTCGACGAGCGCGCGAACAGCCTCATCATCGGCGGGGTGGTCGCGGCGGGAATCGTCTCCATCGGCCTGCTCGGCAACTACACGTATTTCGGCGTGACCACGGCGGCGGTGGGCGGCGCGGCCGGGTGGGCGATGGTGCCGGTCTGCGGCGTCGTGGGCGGGCTTGCCGGGGGCCTGTTCAGCCGCATCCTGGTCGAGGTCGGGCGCGGGCTGCCGGGCGCGGTCGGGCAGGGCATCCGTCGGCACCGCACTCTGTTCGCGCTGGGCTGCGGCCTGCTGGTCGCCGTCTGTGGGCTTGGCTCCGGCGACACCGCGTTCGGCACCGGCTACGGACAGGTGCGGGGGCTGATCGAGCACGGCACGCCCCTGCCACTCTCCTTCGGGCCGCTGAAACTGTTGGCCACGGCGGCGTCCTCCGTCGCCGGCATCCCGGGCGGACTGTTCTCGCCGTCGATGGCGGTCGGCGCCGGGATCGGCTTCGACCTGTGGCACCTTTTGCCAGGGACGCTCGGCGCGCCGCTGGGGGCGGTGGTGATGTTGGGCATGGTGGCCTACTTCGCGGGCGTGGTGCAGGCGCCGATCACCGCCTTCGCCATCGTCGCGGAGATGACGGCCGACAACGCCATGGTCGTGCCGCTGATGGCCAGCGCACTGATCGCGAGCAGCGTTTCAAAGCTGCTCTGCCCGGAGGGCGTCTACCAGATCCTGGCGCTCAACTATGTGCGGCTGTTCGCGCCGGAGGCGAGCACGCCCGCTCCCGGCGCGGCCAGCGCCGTGACACCCCTGGCGCCGCCGGAGTCCTGAGCCCTAGCGGGTCGCGTAGGGTCCGTAGCCGCCCGCGCCGTAATCGAAGCGGTAGGGCTGCGCGTTATAGGTCTGGGGCGCGCAGAGCCGGTCGCGCTGCGCCTGCAAGGCGGCGTACTCGTCCCGCCGCCCCGCCTCGTAGGCTTGGCGCATGCTGCCATTCGGCGTCATGCCCGAGAAGAAGTGCTTCATGTCGCCCAGGAAGTCGTTCTGCTGCGCCCGCGCGGGCGCGCTCGCCAGCATCAACGCCATTCCGGCCACCGCGCCCGCCGAGGCGACCCACCTTGCCCGCATAGCACCGGACTCCTAAGGAGATGCCCACGCTTAAACGCTGATCGGCAACGACGGTTCGCGCATTCCCGGCTCGCGCCGGGCAGACGCGGGCCAAGCGAAAGAGTCCTCGCATGACCTGGACCGTGCTTTATCCCGAGGCGCTCTACGCCGATGACAGCGTCGAGCGGCGCGTCTTCGGGCCAGAGGTGCAGGTGCTGATGCGCGACACGCGGTACCTGTCGGAGCTCACCGAGGCGGATTGCGCGCGCGCCGACGGGCTGATGATCATGCGCCATCGCGTCTCCGCCGCCGACCTCGCCCGCTTCGGCCGCCTGCGCTGCGTGCTGCGCATGGGGGTGGGCTATGACAGCATCGACCGAGAGGCCGCCGCCGCGCGAGGCGTGATGGTCTGCAACGTCCCCGACTACGGCACCACCGAGGTCGCCGACCACGCGGTCGCGCTCGCGCTGGCGCTGCGCCGCGGCCTGCTGCTGCACCATGAGTGGCAGCGGCGCGACCCGCCAGCCCCGTGGCGGGCCGTGTTCGACCCGCTGATCCGGCGCAGCTCCGTGCAGACCTTCGGCATCGTCGGGCTGGGTCGCATCGGCACCGCCGTTTCCCTGCGCGCCAAGGCGCTGGGCTTCCGCGTGGTGTTCTTCGACCCTTATCGCCCCGAGGGCACCGAGCTCGCGATCGGGGTCGAGCGGGCACCGACGCTGGAGGCGCTGCTGGGACAGACCGACACGCTGTCCATCCATGCCCCGCTGACGCCGGAGACGCGCGGGCTGATCGGCGTGCGGGAACTGGCGCTGCTTCCCGAGGGAGCGGTGGTGGTGAACACCGCGCGCGGGCCGATCCTCGACATCGACGCGCTGGCGGCGGCGCTGAGGGATCGGCGTCTCGCCGGCGTCGGACTCGACGTGGTGCCGGTGGAGCCGCCGGCCGATCCGGTGCCCGAGCTGATCCGCGCCTACCGCGCGCGCGAGCTCTGGGCCGAGGGCCGCCTCATCATCACGCCGCACTCGGCCTTTCTCACGCCGGAAGCGTGGGAGGACATCCGCGTCAAGAGCGCCGAGACGATGCGCGCCGCCTTGCTGGGGCCACAGCCCCGGAACGTCATCGCGCCCGAGAGCTATTGACGGCGGACGGACAGCACCCGAGCGTGACCGGCATCATCCGCTGGAAGCGTGGGGGAGGCGCATGAACAATCCTGAGACCGACACGGCAGACGCGCCGCACCTGTCCTCCGAGCAGGCGCGCAAGCTGCTGGATCGGTACCGCGTGACGTCGGACAAGCAGTTCCGGCTCAAAGACTATGACCCTGATGACACGGCCGGGCGCCTTATCGACAAGAAGGCGGCTGATGCGCTGCAGACCGCTTGCATCCAGCGCCTCTCAGCCTTGCAGGAGCGGCTCTACGCGGACGGCAGGTGGGCGGTGTTCTGCGTGTTCCAGGCGATGGACGCGGCTGGCAAGGACGGGACGATCAAGCACGTCCTGACCGGGGTGAACCCGCAAGGGGTGCAAGTGACCAGCTTCAAGGCGCCGGGGCCGGAGGAGCTGGCGCACGGCTTCCTCTGGCGCTCTGTCCGCTCGCTCCCGGAGCGCGGGCGCATCGGCATCCACAATCGCAGCCACTACGAGGAGGTGCTGGTGGTGCGGGTCCATCCCGAGCTGCTCGATCGGCAGCACCTGCCGCGAAGCCTGGTTGGGAAGGATATCTGGGAGCAACGGCTGGAGGCCATCGCCGATTTCGAGTGCTATCTGGCGCGGCAGGGCATGGCGATCGCCAAATTCTTCCTGCACCTCTCGAAGCAGGAGCAGCGGCGCCGTTTCCTCGCGCGACTTGAGACGCCGGAGAAGAACTGGAAGTTCAGCCCTGCCGATCTCGCCGAGCGCGCGCATTGGGACGAGTACCAGGCCGCCTACGAAGCCGCCATCGCCGCGACCGCCGCGCCGCATGCGCCCTGGTTCGTGGTGCCCGCCGACCACAAGTGGTTTGCCCATCTCGTCGTGGTGACGGCGCTGATCGAGACGCTGGAGAACTTGAACCTCGCCTTTCCCGAGGTGAGCGCGAGCCAGCGCGCCACATTGGAGACGGCGCGAGCCCGGCTTCGGGCGGAGGGCGGCTAGCGCCGGTTTGCCGGGCGCGGCCTTCGTCCCGATACTGCGCCAGCAAGCGAGGTGAGCATGGCATTCCTGACCGAGCCGGAGCCCGCGCGGGGCGTGGCGTTGCCGGTCCGGGCCGGCGTAAGGCGCGTCGTCGCCGAGAACCCCGGGCCGATGACCTATCACGGGACCAACACGTACCTGATCGAGACCAGCCAGGGCCTGGTGGTGCTCGATCCCGGGCCGGACGACGCGCGGCACGTCGAGGCGGTGTTGCGCGCCGCGGGCGGCAGGGTGGACCTGATCCTGTTGTCGCACACGCACCGCGACCACCTCGGCGCGACAGCGGCGCTGAAGCAGGCGACGGGGGCGCCCGCCGCCGGATTCCGCGTTCCGGCCGTCGCGACGTTCGCCCCCGACATCGCCCTCGATGACGCGAGCGAGATAGCCGGCATGGCGGTTTTGCACACGCCGGGCCACGCCTCCGACCATCTCTGCTTGGCACTGCGCGCCGAGGATGGCGGGGCGGTCCTGTTCACCGCCGATCACGTGATGTCGTGGAACTCCTCCGTCGTCAGCCCGCCCGACGGGGATATGCGCGCCTACTTCGCCAGCCTCCGCCGCGTGCTGGACCGCGCCGATGACGTGTTCCTGCCCGGTCACGGCCCTCCCCTGCCCGAGCCGCGCCGGCTGACCCGCGCGCTGCTGTTCCACCGCATGGAGCGCGAGCGCGCCATCCAGGTCGCGCTGATGAAGGGGCCGGCGACCGCGGCCGAGCTGCGCGAGAAGATGTACGGGCAGATCGACCCGCGCTTGCAGCGCGCAGCGGAGCGGAGCGTGCTGGCGCATCTGCTGAAGCTGGAGACTGAGGGCAAGGTCGTGCGCGAGGGAGAGGTTTGGCGCGGCGTTTGATCGGCACGCGCGTGCCACGAGGCGAGGATCGTACGCGGTGAGCATTCCCACGTCGGACATCGACCCATTCTCGGCCAGCTTCTTCGAAGACCCGTTTCCCGCGCACGCGGCGTTGCGCGACGCCGGCCCCGTCGTGCGCCTGTCGCGCTACGACGTGCTCGCCGTGGCGCGCTACGCCGAGGTGCAGGCGATGCTGACCGACTGGCGCACATTCTCCTCCGCGCGCGGAGTCGGGTTGTCGGACTTCGCGAAGGAAAAGCCCTGGCGCCTGCCGAGCCTGGTGCTGGAGACTGACCCGCCGCTGCATGACCGCACCCGCAAGGTGCTCGATGGCGTGTTATCGCCGGCCGCGCTGCGCCGGCTGCGGGCGGGCTTTCAGAACGCCGCCGACGCGCTGACCGACGAGCTGCTGGCGCGCGGAAGCTTCGATGCCATCCACGATCTGGCGGAAGCGTATCCGCTGACCGTGTTTCCCGATGCCGTGGGCATGCCGCGCGAGAACCGGCGCTTCCTGCTGCCCTACGGCAACATGGTCTTCAACTCCTTCGGGCCGCGCAATCAGTTCTTCGCCGACGCGGTCAGGGACGCGGAGCCCGTCTTGGCGTGGGTGCAGGCCCAGTCACAGCGGGCGGCGCTCGCACCCGGCGGGTTTGGCGCGGCGATCCACGAGGCCGCGGATGCCGGGGATCTCACGGAAGACGAGGCTCCGATCGTGGTGCGATCACTGCTGACCGCTGGGGTGGACACCACCGTGAGCGGTCTGGGCGCGGCGATCTATTGCCTGGCGCGGTTCCCCGAACAGTTCCAGCGCCTGCGCGCCGAGCCCGGCTTGGCGCGCGCGGCGTTCGAGGAGGCGGTGCGCTACGAGAGCCCGGTGCAGACCTTCTTCCGAACCTCCGTTCGCGCGGCGGAGATCGGCGGCATGCCGATCGCCGAGGGCGAGAAGGGGCTGATGTTCCTCGGCGCCGCCAATCGCGATCCGCGACGGTGGGACAATCCGGACGAGTACGACGTCACCCGCCGCAACGCCGGCCATGTCGGCTTCGGCACCGGCATCCATGGCTGCGTCGGCCAGGTGCTGGCCCGGATGGAGGGCGAGGCGGTGCTGGGCGCGCTGGCGCGGAAGGTGGCCGCGATCGAGATCACGGCCCCGCCAACCCGGCGCTACAACAACACGCTGCGCGCCTTGGCACATCTGCCGGTGCGGTTAGCAGAGGCGTAGGGCGATTTCAGGCTGGCGGGGACCCAGGCCCGGCCGCTCCCGCAACAAGGGGAGTCGTCCGCCCCTCCCCTGCGGAAGGGTGAAACAGATCGGCACCAGTTAGTCCGAAGTTTGCACTGTCGGGTGGAAGAACCTGTGCTGCAGTCTGGGGATTTTCGTAATGACCCTGGCTGGTTACTGGACACGCGGCAAGGGTGCGCCGATCAGTTCGAAGGCCTTGCTCTGGAGCGGCGTGGGTTTGGCGGCGAGCACGAATGAGGCATTCGGTGCCTCGGGTGGCGCGACCACGTTAAGCGTCAGGGTGGCGAGGTGGGCCAGCAAGTCGCCGAAGCTGGTGACCGGCAGGCCGTCATCGCTGCGCCGGCGGCCGCGCTTGCGCTTGGCGGCCTCGGAGATGTCGGCCGCAGCGACTGGCGAGGCGCGCTCCTGTTGGGCAGCGTCCCGGTCGTGCTCATGAAACAGGATCGGTGCCCAGGCCGCGCGCAGATGCCACTCGACGTAGTAGGCGAGCATGCACAGGAACACGTGCGCCCGGACCCGCGGCTCGATCCAGTGATGGATGGGACGGATCCGCAGATCGACCGATTTCAGTGAGCGAAATGCCCGCTCCACCCGGGCCAGGTCCTTGTAGGCCCGGACAGTATCCGCGGCACCCATCGACGCTGCCGGCAGGCTGGTGCGGATGACATAGAGGCCGTCGAGCCGCGCCTCGCGGTCGATGCTCTCGGGCTGGCGGTGATACGTGAAGCTGTCGGCGGTGATGGTCAGCGCGAAGTGCTTGCCCATTTTGTGATGATCGATCACCGCACCGACCGCAAGCCCGATGGCGGCTTGGCCGCGCAAGGGCGCGTGCCGCCGCCGCACCTGGGCGGCGATCCGCGACAGATCGCGCTCGGTGGCGGCCAACAGCTCCGCGCGCTTGCGCGCCCGCTCGCGCGCGAGATCCGGATTGCGGCACACGATCAGCCGCTCGCCCGGATAGTCAGGGGCAGTGATCTCGGCCAAGTCGCGTTGGTCAAACAGCGACAACTGCAGGGGTCCGCTCTCGGCCAGCGCCTGGATCTGCGGCGCGCGCAGGGTGGTGATCCAATCGAGGCCAGCCGGCTTGAGGTCATCACGGATGCGCGCGGCGGTAATCATGCCGCGGTCGCCGACCAGCACCAAGTGCCTGAGCCCGAACCGGCGCTTCAGCTTCTCGACCTGTGCGGACAAGGTGGTGGGATCGCCGGTATCGCCTGCGAACACCTCGATAGCGATCGGGCAGCCGTCGCGGTCGCACAGCAGGCCGTAGACGATCTGCAGCCGATCGGGCCGACGATCCCGGCTATAGCCGTGCTGGGCAAGCGCACAGTGCCGGCCTTCCAGATACGACGAGCTCACATCGTAGAGCACCAGCGTGCCGTCTTTCAGGTGGCGCCGTGCCAGGCTCCGCTCGATGCGCATCTGCTCCCCGCCGAGCCAATCCAGCGCCGCATAGATCTCGCGTTCCTCGATGGCACCGAGGTCGAGGACCCGGCCCAGACTGGAACTCGCCGTCTCCGGCAACAGCCTCCGCAGGGTCGCCAGTTTGGAGCCAGGGGCGATGATCCGGCTGGCAATCATGGCCAGCGCCAGATCGCGCTCGCGCGACGGCGTGCGGCTGAGCAGCCGCGGCAGATCGAGCTTGCGCATCGTGCCGAGCACAGCGGCGACATGGCCATGCGGCAAGGCGCGCTGGATCTCGAATACCTCGCCCGGTCGTGCGATCGCCGTGCCGCCCTGCAGGAGCACCCGCAGTCCATCAATCACCAAGGCTGGCAATTGGCCCAGATTGGCCAAGGTGCGTTTCTTGACCGTGCGACCCTCGCGATAGCTTTCGCGCAACAGCACTGCCGGCGCAGATCGACCATTCGGCACGATGTCGATGAACATGGCCGAACCGAATCACGCCAGGTCGCGCCGACGCAAGCCCCGTGTATGGACACATCCAGCCCGCCAGTAACCCAGAAAACAGAAGGAAACTCTAGCGGATCAGGGCAGGGTCAATGAAAACTTCGGGTTAGTCTGAAACCGCACAAGAGCGTGTTACGCACCTGACCTCCGGCTGCCGCCGACCGGAACGAGGTGACTGTCGCCAAGGGCTGCTCTCGACCCAGGTCGGTCCTGCCACGCCCGCATGCTCGTTCCAAAAGCGGTCATTTGACAACCGCGTGCAGGACAGCTATCTCCGGCTAAATGCTCTTTGATCTGCGATGTCCCGAATCAGAACTCTCGCAGCAACTTTCGGCCCGTAATCACCGACGCGGTTACCCGAGTGTGACAAACTGCTATCCTCTGTGTGACAGAATTCGGATGGTCGGGCGGATACTGTTCCATAGTAGCTGCAAGCCTGACATCATCGCACCAAGATTGATGGTTGCGTCAGTTGCGGTGCGAATCGCCTCTAAATCCGCAGCTCCTCTCGAATGACGAGCAATTGGCCGTAGAGCTCGAATGAGATTGAGCATGTCACCAGGTGAAATCATCAGGTTCTCACCGATTTCATAAGCTTGCAACATCCGTTGCGTGCGATGTGCAATCGGCAAATAATTTCGTTGGGGAGTAAGGTTAAACGTCTGCTGGAAAAACGGGACCGCGCGGCCACTGCAAGCATTTGCTTGAGAAGCGATCTCTTCGAAGTGCGCCTCTCCCGCTCTCGAATATCGAAACTTTTCCCGCCCGATCTCGACCAACTCGGCAGGCAAAGGGTACACCTCTCCATAGCCGGCAAAAGCGAACCTCGCGGGCGTTCTCTCTTCGAACAGACGCCTCATTGCGGCGCCATGCTCAGCCATCACAAGGGGTGGGACATCCGGATCGAAGAACAAGAAGAGTATTTCTGGACCAAGCGCGTCGTCGAACTCAGTCCGCCTCTCCAGTAATTACCCACCCCTGTTTCGGGCGTAGCGATCAGGCCGTGACGGTCTGCAGGATGGTGTTGAAGACGCTGGTGCCCGGTTTGAGGCGAGCGGTATCGACGACGCTGCGTATGTCGGCCTCACCCTCGGCGGCCCACATGGCACGATAGCCGTTGGTCACCTTGCGCTGGATCACCGAGGGCCGGAGGTCGCGCTCACAGGCGTTGTTGGTGGCCTCGACCTGGCCGGGCCAGTCGGCGAAGGTTAGGAGCTGATCGCGCGCTCGGCGCACCTTGTTCTGAAGTTCACGGGCCAAGTCGCAGGTGGTGGGTGCTGCCAGGATCGCGACCAGCCTGCCCGCCAGCGCGCGGCGCTTGGCGACCAGGGTGGAGGCAGCCAGTTGTGAGATGCTGTCCGCCAACTCGAAGGCCGAGGCGAGCCAGAGCGTGAGCCGAAACGGCACGGGGTCGTCGCTCACTTCCAACACGTAGGCGACGTCGCGAGCCAGGTGCGCGAGGCAGGTCTGCTGGACTTGGCCATGGCCCTGCTGGGCCGAGTCGCGGTCCGACAGCCAGACTTCGGGCTGGTGGCCAGCCATCATCGCGTGCACGACCGCGGCGGCGCGGGTCGGGGCGGCGTGGTGCACCACGGCCTCCTTGCAGCGGAACACCCAGTGATAGGCGTTGCTGCCCTCAATCCGGACGCCTGTCTCGTCCGAGGCTACCACCTTGGCCTGCCGCAGGGCTGCGACGGCGTGCTCGCCCCTCGTCTTGCCATTCCATCCGGCTGCGCCGAATGGAACCTTCGGCAAGCCTCGCCCGGCCTGGAAGCAAGTCTGGGCGCGACGCAGCAGGTTCATCAGCCCGCCCTGGCTGATGGACAGGCCGAACAGGTCGGCCAGTGCCGCCTGCAGCCGCTCGTAGGACAGGCTCTGAAAGGTCTTGAGGTAGGTCGCCAGCGTGTGCAGGCGCGGGCCGAACGGCGTGCCTGTCGCGGCGGGCGGCGGCGCTGCCACGACCCGCGCCCCACAGCCGGGACACTGCACCGCCAAGCGTCGGTGGTGCTCGACGATTGGCTTGATCTCCGGCAGCTCAATCCGCTCGTGCACGCTCACCGCTTCGCTGGGCAGGTCGGGCGACAGCGCCCTGCGGCAGCACGGGCATTGCTGCGGGGCGTGATCGACGACGCGGTCCACCTCCCTGCTGAGCGCCCGACTATGGCCTTCATGTCCGGGCTTGGCACCTCCGGGGCGGGCTTGCTCGCGACGCGCTTTGCGGTCTGTGGACGGCGGCTTGGACGAGGTGCGCGAGGTCTTCTCCGGCCGCTGCAGCCGCAGCACCAACTCGATCAGCTCGGCCTTGCTCAGGCGCTCCAGCTCGTCCCGCTGCATGCCCAAACTGCATCAGCAATGCCGCCCCGCCGCAAGGGGGGTGGGTAATTACCCTCTCCAGGCACTCTCTGCCGAGATTTACTATCATTTGACTGCTGCCATGAAGCATAATCAGAAGTTGGGCGCGATGATCGGTCCCCTGGTCAGTATCGAAAAACCAGTGGAAAATTGCTCCGGGGTGCCCTTCTTTTACGTCCATGCATCTTTCCTGACCGCAACTTCTCTGATACTAGAAGTAGAAGGTTTGGATGCAAGGGCGGCAGCTTCCCGAATTTGCACCAAGTACCTGCTCACCGTCTGCTCGTCCCCAATGCTCACTCGTAAGCAGCCCGCCCGCTTCCCACCAACAGGGGCGAATTTGCGGTGCTCGCCTATCCGGGTCGATCCGGTCTGTCAAAGATCACCGGTTGCGTCCCTAACGCGCTCTAGCCGCGCACCCGCTCCAGCCCCTTCCAGTCGAATTCGATCCCATGCCCAGGCCGGTCCGGCGCGACCGCGAAGCCCTCCTCGATCCGCAGCTTCTCGGCGATGTAGCGATCGAGGCCGAAGCCGTGCGCCTCCAGATACGAGCGGTTGGGCACAGCGGCGAGCAGATGCACCGTCACGTCGTGCGCGCCGTGCGAGGTGACGGGCAGGTTGAACGCCTCGGCCAAGTGCGCGATCTTCATGAACGCGGTGACGCCGCCGCAATTGGTGACATCGGGCTCGGGATACGTCACCCCGCCCGCCGCGATCAGGTCGCGGAACTCCCACAGCGTGCGCAAATTCTCGCCCGCGGCGACCGGCAGCCCGCCCTCGCGCACCACCCGCGCCTGCCCCGCCACGTCGTCGGGGATGACCGGCTCCTCCAGCCAGAGCGGATCGAAGGGCCGCAAGGCGCGCGCGGCGCGGATCGCCTCGTCGGCGGACCATTTCATGTTGGCGTCCACCATGAGCGGGAAGCCCTCGCCCAGGTGTTCGCGCATGGCGCGGACGCGCTCGACGTCCTCGGACAGGTTTTTCCGCCCGACCTTCATCTTGATGGCGCGGAAGCCCTTGGCGAGATTGTCATCGGTCTGGCGGAGCAGCCTGTCGATCGGCAAATCGAGATCGATGCCGCCGGCGTAGCACGGCACGCGCGGATCGTGGCCGCCGAGCAGACGCCACAGCGGCTGGCCGAGGCGCCTGCCCTTCAGATCCCACAGCGCCATGTCGAGCGCGGAGAGCGCCAGCGCCGACGGTCCGCCGCGCCCGCCATAGTGCTGGCCCCACCAGACCTTGTTCCAAAGGAACGCGATCCGGTCGGCGTCCACCCCAACGACTTGTTCGGGAATGTCGCGCGTGAGGATGGCATCGATGGCACCGCCATTGCGGCCGCAGGTGTACGTGTAGCCGACCCCCTCGGCGCCCTCCGTGTCACGCACGCGCACCGTGTTGAGCTCGAAGGCGCTCATGTCGCCGTGCGTGCTGTCGCTGAGGGTCACCTCCAGCTTTATGCGGTAATAGCCAGGCTCGACGGAGACGATCGCGGACATCGCTTATCCCGGCGCCCTGGGATCGGCCACCTCGTCGTTGGGCTCGTTGGGGTTTGTGCGGGCCGGGGCCTCGGTGCTCCCCTGACCAGGTGGCTTCGGGCGCGCGGCGGGCTCGGTTGGGTTGGTGGCCTTCTGGTTGTCCTCTGGCTTCGGCATGGTCGCCTCCTCCTTGGGTTCCTGAAGAACACGCGCCATGGGCCGGAAGTTGCCATCGCCCGCACGCTTGACGCGGGAAGCAGTCTCCATCGAGGATCGCCACAAAGGCAATGGGGAGGATCGACCATGCGCAGTTCCCGCCGCGCGATCCTGGCGGCTCCGCTCGCGGCGCTTGGCGCCTCGCTGCTTTCCCGCGCCGGCGTCGCGCAACAGCCCGACATGCCAGGCGTCACCGCGTCCGACATCAAGATCGGACAGACCATGCCCTATAGCGGCCCCGCCTCCGCCTACGCGCAGGTCGGACGGGCCGGGGCCGCCTATTTTCGCTCGATCAACGAGGCCGGCGGGGTGAACGGCCGGAAGATCAATCTCATCAGCCTCGATGACGGCTACAGCCCGCCCAAGGCGGTCGAGCAGACCCGCCGCCTGGTCGAGCAGGAGCACGTCGCGGCGATCTTCGGCACGCTCGGCACGCCGATCAACATGGCGATTCGACGCTACCTCAATCAGAACAAGGTGCCGCAGCTCTTCGTCGCGGCCGGGTCGGACAACTTCGCCTCGCCCAAGACGGCGCCCTGGAGCATCGGCTGGCAGCCGACGCTCAGGACCGAGGCGATGTTCTACGCCAAGAACGTGCTCGCCAAGTCGCCGAACGCGAAAATCGCGGCGGTCTACCAGAACGACGACTTCGGCAAGGGCCTGCTGAACGGGCTGAAAGAGGGGCTGGGCGACAAGGCCGGCGAGATGATCGTCGCGACCGAAAGTTTCGAGGCGACCGACCCGACGGTGGATTCACAGGTCATCGCGATGCACGGGTCGGGGGCGGACACGGTGTTCCTGTTCACCTATGCCAAGCAGGCGGCCCAGGCGATCCGAAGGATCGCCGACCTCAACTGGCACCCCGAGCGATACCTGCACCTTGGCGCGGCCTCGGTGGCGGCGACCTTCATCCCCGCGGGACTGGCGCGATCCACCGGGATCATAACGGCGGGATTCATCAAGGATGTCGCCGACCCGCAATGGGCGGACGATCCGGACACCAAGGCATGGCGCGCATGGCTGCGCACGTCCATGCCGGAGGCCAACGACAAGGACAGCCTCAACGTCGCCGGCTACTCCTACGCGCAAATCCTGGTCCAGGTGCTGCGCCAGTGCGGCGACGACCTGAGCCGCGCCAACATCATGCGTCAGGCGACGAACCTGCACGATTTCCGCCTGCCCATGCTGCTGCCCGGCAGCCTCATCAACACCAGCCCCAGCGACTACCGCGTGATAACCTACATGCGTTTGCAGCGGTTCACGGGGCGGGGGTGGGAGTTCCTGACATAGCGGGTCCGCCTCGTATCGTCATGCCCGCAACGCGCGCGAGCATGACGTTGAGCACTCAACCCGGCGTGAACATCGGCATCGGCGGCCCGTTCTCGCTCGGCACGAATTTCAGCGTCACGGGCTGCCCAATCTTGATGCTGTCGAGGTCGCAATCGACGACGTTGGTCATCATCGTCGGCCCCTCCTCCAGCGTCACATAGGCAATCGCGTACGGCACCTCGGCCCGCTTCATGACGCTGAACGAGTAGATCGTCCCCTTGCCCGACGCCTCGTTCCAGGAAAGATCCTGGCTGAAGCAATGCGGGCAGATGGCGCGCGGGTACCAGTGCGATTTGCCGCAGGCATTGCAGCGCGGCACGAGCAGCCTGCCGCGCTCCGCCGCCTCGAACACGGGCTTGGTCTCGGGATTGCTGCCGGTCTCGCCGACGAACGGGATCTTGCGCTGCTGATAGGCCATGTCCCTCACTCCCGCTCCATGATGAGCGTTGCCGAGCCGTGCCGCGAGCCGAGCAGTCCGCCGGTGCCGTGCGCCAGCGCGAGGCCGCAATCCCTCACCTGCACCTTCGGGTGCGCCTCGCCGCGCAACTGGCGCACCGCCTCGATCACTTTGGTAATGCCGCCGCGATTGGCGGGGTGGTTGTTGCACAGCCCGCCGCCATCGGTGTTGAACGGCAGCTTGCCGACGCCGGAGATCAGGTTGCCGTCGGCAATGAACCGGCCGCCCTGGCCTTTCTCGCAGAATCCGAGATCCTCGATCTGGATCAGCACGGTGATGGTGAAGCTGTCGTAGATCGACACGTACTTGATGTCGGCGGGCTTCACGCCGGCCATCTCGAACGCGGCCGGGCCGGAGAAGCGCGCGCCCGAATAGGTCAGGTCGACGTCGCCGCCGTACTGGCCCTTCGCGCCCTCGCCCACGCCGATCACCTTGATCCGCGGACGGTTCAGGTTGCGCGCGATCTCGGGCTTGACCACCACCAGCGCGCCGCCGCCATCGGTGATGACGCAGCAATCGAACCGGTGCAGCGGGCTCGCGATGATCGGCGACTTCACCACGTCCTCGACCGTCACCACGTCGCGCAGCAGCGCGTGCTCGTTGTATTGCGCGTGCTGCGAGGCGGCGACCTTGATCCAGGCGAGCTGCTCGCTGGTGGTCCCGTACTGGTGCATGTGGCGCTGCGCGCACATCGCATAGACATTGGCGACCGTCGGGCCGAACGAGGTACTCGAACTGCATGTCGGGCACGGCCGGGTTGCCGGCGCGGGCCGCGGTGCCGGTGGCCTGGCCTTCGCTGCGCGGACGGCCGGCCAGGGTAATCAGCGCGACGTTGCAGCGCCCCGCCGCGATCGCCTCGGCCGCGTGCGCGACGTGCAGCAGGTAGGACGAGCCGCCGGTGTCGGTGGCGTCCATGTGCCTGACCTTCAGGTTCAGGTAGTCGATCATGTTGATCGGGCCCATGCCCGGCGCGTCGCCGGCGCAGAAATACCCGTCCACGTCGTCCTTGCTCAGCCCCGCGTCCTTCAGCGCGCCGAGCGCGCATTCGGCGTGCAGCAGCGCCACCGATTTGTCGGGCGCCTTGCGCGTCGGGTGCTCGAAGGCGCCAGCGATGTACGCCGCCCCTTTCAAACTCATCCGCTGTCTCCCCCTTGGATTTGACCCGCCGGTTCTGGCACGCGGCGGGCGGGTGCGCTAGCCTGGGCGGGTGACAGACCTTTTCGTTCCGCCCAAGCCGGCCGTCCCCCCGCACGACCTCTCGATGGGCGAGTTCCTGCGCGCGGCGCGGACCAACGCGCTCACCATGTGGTCCGAGCCCGCCTACGAGGAGTGGTCGCGGACTGGCCGCTTCTTCGGGCGCACCAGCCTGCTGGTGAACGACCCCGCCGCGATCCATCGCGTGCTGGTGGATAACGCGGGCGCCTATCGCCGCTCGCCGGCCACGATCCGCATCCTGCGCCCGCTGATCGGTAATGGTCTATTCATGGCGGAGGGCGAGGACTGGCGCTTTCAGCGCCGCACCATCGCGCCCGCCCTCAGCCCGCGCGTGCTGCCGATGCTGGCCCGCCACATCGTCGCGGTCGCGGGCGAGGTGGTGGCCGGGCTCCGGCCGCGAGCCGATGCGGGGGTGGAATTGCTCGGCATCGTGCAGCGCGCGGCGCTGGAGATCGCCGGGCGGTCGATGTTCTCGCTGGAGACAAGCGCGTTCGGCGCCCGGCTGCGCAACATGCTCGCCGAGTTCGGGATGCGCCACGGGCGCGTCGACCTGCCCGACATCATCCTGCCTCCCGCCGTGCCGACCCTCGGCGATCTCGGCCGGATGATGTTCCGCTCGCGCTGGAAGCGCTTCATGGACGAGATCATGACGGCGCGCGAGAAGGCGGCGCCGGTGGCCGAGGGGCGCGACCTGTTCGACCTGCTGCGCGCCGCGCGCGACCCTGAGACCGGCCGCGCCTTCACCCGGGAGCAATTGCGCGACCAGGTGGCGACGATGATCCTGGCCGGGCACGAGACGACGGGCGTGACGATCTTCTGGGCGCTGACGCTGCTCGCGCGCGCGCCCGAGGCGCAGGCGCGCGTGGTCGAGGAGGTGCGCGGCCTCGACCTCGCCGCCACTGTGGGCCGCGGCGTGATCCCTGACCTGCCCACTACCCGCGCGGTGGTGAGCGAGACCCTGCGGCTCTATCCGCCCGCCTTCGCGCTGTCGCGCGTGGCGAAGGGCAACGACCGGGCCGGCGACATCGCCATTCCGCGCGGGGCGGTCGTCCTGGTCGCGCCCTGGGTGCTGCACCGCCATCGCCGCCTCTGGCGCGAGCCGGACGCCTTCGACCCGGACCGCTTCGCGCCGAAGGCCCCTGCCCCGCCCCGCTTCGCCTACCTGCCCTTCGGCGCCGGTCCGCGCGTCTGCGTCGGTGCCCAGTTCGCGCTGGTCGAGGCGACCCTTGTCCTGGCCGCGATCATCCAGGCGTTCGAGGTGGCGTTGGAGGGCTCGCGCCCGGTGCTGCCGACGGCGGTGGTCACGATACAGCCGAACCACTCGCCCGTCTTCCGCCTCCGCCTCCGTTCCCAAGCAGGAGCCGCCTCTTGTCAGTCCTCGACGCGATCCGTCGCATCCATCCCGACCTGACCGCGATCCGCCACGACATCCACGCCCACCCGGAGCTTGGGCTTCAGGAACACCGCACAGCCGACCTGGTCGCCCGCACGCTGGAGGCGTGGGGGATCGAGACGCATCGAGGGATCGGCGGCACCGGCGTTGTCGGCGTGCTCCGCGCCGGCAACGGCCACGGGCGGATCGGGCTGCGCGCCGACATGGACGCGCTGCCGATCGAGGAAGCCACCCACCTCCCCTACGCCAGCCAGACCCCGGGCGTGATGCACGCCTGCGGCCATGACGGGCATACGACGATGCTGCTGGGCGCGGCGCGCTACCTGGCCGAGACGCGCGACTTCAGCGGCACCGTGCATCTCATCTTCCAGCCGGGAGAGGAAGGCGTCGGCGGCGCGCGGGCGATGCTGAGGGACGGCCTGTTCGAGCGGTTCCCGTGCGACACGATCTACGCGATGCACAACGCGCCGGGCATGAAGCTGGGGCGGTTCGGGATCACGCCGGGCGTGGCGATGGCGGGCGGGGCCTTTTTCGACATCGAGATCACCGGCAAGGGGGCGCATGGCGCCCGGCCGGATGTCAGCGTCGATCCCGTGCTGGTCGCCTGTCACCTCGGCGCAGCGCTGCAATCGATCGTCTCGCGCAACGTGCCCCCGCGCGAGACGGCGGTGCTGTCGGTGACGCGCATCGCGGCCGGGGACGCCTACAACGTCATCCCCGAGTGCGCCCGGATGTCGGGCACGGCCCGCACCATGAAGCGCGAGACGATGAACCTCATCGAGCAGGGCCTGGCGCGCGTGGCCAGCAACGTCGCCGCCGCCTTCGGCGCCGCGGCCTCGGTTGATTTCCGGCTGATCTTCGCGCCCCTGGTCAACGACGTGGCGGCGACGCGCGAGATCGCCGACGCCGCCGCCGAGCTGGTGGGCGAGGACCGTGTGGACCGCGACAAGCCGCCCGCCTCGGCGTCGGAGGATTTCAGTTTCATGCTGGAGCAGGTGCCGGGCGCCTATATCAACCTCGGCAATGGCGAGCAGAGCGCGCCGGTCCACAATCCGGCCTACAATTTCAACGACGAGGCCATCCCCTATGGCAGCGCGCTGCTCGCCCGGCTGGTCGAGCGCACGCTGCCGCGCCAGGCCGAGTGATGGAGCGATTGATGCCCAGCCTCGACGCCGTGCTGGCCCAGGTCGACGCCGCGGTCGAGCAGTCGCGGGAGCGGCTGTTCGCGCTGTTGCGCATTCCCTCCATCAGCGCCCAGCCGGCGCACGCGGAGGATTGCCGCCGCGCCGCTGAATGGGTGCGCAGCGAGCTGGCCGGGCTCGGCTTCGCGGCGAGCCTGCGCCCGACCGCGGGCCATCCCGTGGTGCTGGCGCACCATCCGGGGCCGGCGGGGTACGCCGGCCCGCACGTCCTGTTCTACGCCCATTACGACGTGCAGCCGGTCGATCCCGCGTCGCTGTGGTCCTCCCCGCCCTTCGAGCCGCAGGTGGTGGACGGGCCACGCGGCAAGCGGTTCGTCGCGCGCGGCGCGGTGGACGACAAGGGCCAGATGATGATGTTCATCGAGGCCCTGCGCGCCTGGAAGGACACGACCGGAACCATCCCGGCGCGCGTCACCGTGCTGATCGAGGGCGAGGAGGAGATCGGCTCGGTGAGCCTCGCGCCGTTCCTCGCGGCCAACACGGACGCGCTGCGCGCCGATCTCGCGCTGATCAGCGACACCGGCATGTGGGACGTGGAGACGCCGGCCGTCACCACGCGGCTGCGCGGCCTCGCCTATGTCGAGCTGCTTGTGCGCGCGGCGAGCCGCGACCTGCACTCCGGCCTGTTCGGCGGCTCGGCGCTCAACCCCATCAACGCGCTGACCCGCGTGCTGGGCGATTTGCGGGACGCGGACGGGCGCGTCCAGGTGCCCGGCTTCTATGACGGCCTGCGCGAGGCGGGCGCGGCGCAGGTGGCGGAGTGGGCCGCGTTGGAGTTCGACGAGACGGCGTTCCTGGGCGGGGTTGGCCTGTCCGAGCCGGCTGGCGAGCGGGGACGGCCGGCGCTCGAGCGGCTCTGGGCGCGGCCGACCGCCGAAATCAATGGCATCTGGGGCGGCTACGCGGGCGCGGGGTCGAAAACGGTGATCCCGGCCGAGGCGGGGGCGAAGATCTCCTTCCGCTTGGTGCCGGGGCAGGAGCCCGCGACGGTCATCGCGGGGTTCGAGCGGTTCGTCGCCGCGCGTCTGCCGCGCGACGCGCGGTGGGAGCTGCGCACGCTCTCCTCCAGCCCCGCGATCGAGGTGCCGAGCGATAGCCCCTGGGTGCGCGCCGCGCGCGACGTGCTGGCGGAGGAGTATGGCCGCCCCGCCGTCCTGATGGGCAGCGGCGGCTCGATCCCCGTGGTGTCGTCGCTGCGCGAGATGCTGGGGATCGACAGCCTGCTGATGGGTTTCGGCCTCAACGACGACCAGGTGCATAGCCCGAACGAGAAGTTCGAGCTTGTGTGCTTCCATCACGGCATCCGGGCGCACGCGCGGCTGTTGGGGAGGCTGGCGGGGGGGTAGGTGGAGACGGACCGGCTGGTGTTGCGCGGGCTGCGCAGTCCGCTCGCCGGTCCCTTTGACCTGTCCATACCAGCCGGCGAGTGCGTCGCCGTCACCGGGCCGTCCGGCGCGGGCAAGAGCCTCTTCTTGCGCATGATCGCCGATCTCGACCCGAACGAGGGCGAGGTTTGGCTTGACGGGCGGGAGCGGCGGAGCTGGACGGCGCCCGCCTGGCGGCGCCAGGCCGTGTACGCCGCTGCCGAGCCGGGCTGGTGGGCCGAGCGCGTCGCCGACCACTTCGCGCCCGCCACCGAGGGGGCCGCCCGCGCCTTGCTGCCTGCCGTCAATCTTGCGCCCACGATGATGGAGGCGGCGCTGACCCGGCTCTCCACCGGCGAGCGCCAGCGCCTGGCCCTGGTGCGCGCCCTCGTGCTTGAGTCGCCGGTGCTGCTGCTCGACGAACCGACGGGCGCGCTGGACCAGGACGCGACGTCGCGCGTCGAGACCGTGCTGCGGTCACGGCTGGCGCGCGGCACGACGGTCTTGATGGTCACGCACAGCGTCGAACAGGCGGCGCGGCTGGGACGGCGGAAGCTGCGGATGCTGGATGGGCGATTGACCGAGGCATGAGTCTCCCGACCTCAGCCCCCTCCCCCAACCCCCTCCCGCAAGGGGCGGGGGCTTTTCGACTCCCCCTCCCCTTGCGGGAGGGGGCCGGGGGGAGGGGTTTCCCCCCATGACTCCCATCCTGCTCTCCTGGCCGGATATCGGCATCGCCGCGTCGCTGCTGCTGGTCGACGGCGCGCTCTCGATCGCGCTCGGCCTGCGGCTGCACCGCCAGCTTGGGATCGCCGCGGCGCGCATGGTGCTCCAGCTTGTCGCCATCGGGTTCGTGCTGCGGACGGTGTTCCGGCTGGCCTCGCCCTGGGTCACGCTGGCCGTGCTGCTGGCCATGGCCGCCGTCGCCGCGCGCGAGGTGGCGGCGCGGCCGGAGCAGCGCCTGACCCGGCTCGGCAACGTCGTGGTCGGCGCCTCGGCGGTCGCCTTCGCGACGGTGCTGACGGCCGGCCTGGCGCTGAGCACCGCGATTCGCCCGCAGCCCTGGTACGACCCGCGCTACGCCGTGCCGCTGACCGGGATCGTGCTCGGCAACGTGCTGAACGGAGCGAGCCTCGCGCTTGACTCACTGCTCGGCGGCGTGGTGCGCGAGCGGAGCGCGATCGAGGCGCGGCTGGCGCTGGGCGCGACCTACGGTCAGGCGATGCGCCCGCTGGTGCGCGCCTCGGTGCGCCGGGCGCTGCTGCCGACCATCAATGTCATGTCGGCCGCCGGGCTGGTGACGCTGCCGGGGATCATGACCGGGCAGATCCTTGCCGGCATGGACCCGGTGGAGGCGGTCAAATACCAGATCCTGCTGATGTTCCTGCTGGGCGGCGGCAGCGGGATCGCGGCGGGGGCGGTGGCGTACCTGGCGGCGTGGCGGCTGAGAGACGAGCGGCACCGGTTGCGGCTGGATCGGCTGCGGGTGCCGGGGGCGCGTAGCAACTGAGGTCCGATCCCAGCGTGTCGATCGGACTGGGCCGCGAGCGGAAGCCAGCAGCCGACGCCAGGTCATTCCATGAACCGCGCCAGCTTGTTGTCGGCGACGAACTGATCGAGCGTAGCCGCCGTGACCACGGCGTGGCCGGTGTCGATGCGGGGTGGGACAGCCTCTCCCCTCGCCGCGGCGATGGCGGTTTTCACTCCCTCGTAGCCCTCGCGATAGAGCATTTGCGCGACATCGGCTTGGATCCAGCCGTCGCGCATCAGGGCGAGGGCATTGGGTGCGCCGTCGAAGCCGATGATGCGCACGCGGCCCTTCTGGTAGCCACGGGCCCGCAGCGCGGCGACCGTGCCGAGGGTGCCATCGTCCCAGGCATTGGCGACCAGGGTCACCTTGGGGTGCGTCCGCAGGACCGCCTCCACCCCAGTCCGCGCCTCATCGAAGTTCCACGCCGTATGCACCTCGATGACGACGGCGCCCGGCTTGAGTTGTTTGAGGCGATCGAGGAAGCCCTGGCGGCGCTCCTGGCCCGTGGACTGCGCGAGGCTGCCATCGACCAGGATGATTTCGTCGGTCGCGCCGATCTGCCCGGCGACCCACTCGGCCTGCGCAGCGGCGGCGGCGAGATTGTCGGTGGCGACGTAGCTCTTGGCCAGGCCACCGTCGATGTCCGTGTCGACGGCAACGAACGGCACGCCCTTGGCGCTGAGGCGCCGGACGATCGGAGTAATGGCGGCGGAGTCCACCGGTGCCACGGCGACCGCCTTGACCCCCTCGGCGACGACCCGACCGATGGCGTCGATTTGGCTGGCCAGCGCGCCCTGGGATGTAGGGCCAGCGACGACGAGTTGGACGCCGGCCTCGCGGGCGGCGTCGGCGGCGCCGGTGTTGATCAGCAGCCAGCCCTGGTTGGTCGCCGATTTGGTGACGTAGCCGATCGCTAGCGGAGCGTCGGCGGCGATCGCTTGGGCCGCGAGAATGGCCAGAACGGAAGCCGCGAACAGCCTGTGCAACATCCTCATCTCGTCTCCTCCCCCGGCCGGGCCTTTCGCCCGTCCCGCTTAATCCGGCGTGATGACCATGCTTAAACCAACCTAGACCTGGACCAATGCCGCATTGCAAGCGCGGTCCACCGGCCAGCTCCGACTGGCTGCCTCGTCGCCGCTGCGAAAGTCGGCGGCGACGGGGTGGGCGGGCTCGTTCACGATTGGGATGCCCCAAGGGGGTGGTGGTCGTTCCCCCGTCAGCGGAGCCCGTGCCTGGTCAAGGTTTCGGCTCCGAGATCCGCGGCATTTTGTCGTCTAAGCCGAAGTTTGCACTGTCGGGTGGAAGAACCTGTGCTGCAGTCTGGGGATTTTCGTAATGACCCTGGCTGGTTACTGGACACGCGGCAAGGGTGCGCCGATCAGTTCGAAGGCCTTGCTCTGGAGCGGCGTGGGTTTGGCGGCGAGCACGAATGAGGCATTCGGTGCCTCGGGTGGCGCGACCACGTTAAGCGTCAGGGTGGCGAGGTGGGCCAGCAAGTCGCCGAAGCTGGTGACCGGCAGGCCGTCATCGCTGCGCCGGCGGCCGCGCTTGCGCTTGGCGGCCTCGGAGATGTCGGCCGCAGCGACTGGCGAGGCGCGCTCCTGTTGGGCAGCGTCCCGGTCGTGCTCATGAAACAGGATCGGTGCCCAGGCCGCGCGCAGATGCCACTCGACGTAGTAGGCGAGCATGCACAGGAACACGTGCGCCCGGACCCGCGGCTCGATCCAGTGATGGATGGGACGGATCCGCAGATCGACCGATTTCAGTGAGCGAAATGCCCGCTCCACCCGGGCCAGGTCCTTGTAGGCCCGGACAGTATCCGCGGCACCCATCGACGCTGCCGGCAGGCTGGTGCGGATGACATAGAGGCCGTCGAGCCGCGCCTCGCGGTCGATGCTCTCGGGCTGGCGGTGATACGTGAAGCTGTCGGCGGTGATGGTCAGCGCGAAGTGCTTGCCCATTTTGTGATGATCGATCACCGCACCGACCGCAAGCCCGATGGCGGCTTGGCCGCGCAAGGGCGCGTGCCGCCGCCGCACCTGGGCGGCGATCCGCGACAGATCGCGCTCGGTGGCGGCCAACAGCTCCGCGCGCTTGCGCGCCCGCTCGCGCGCGAGATCCGGATTGCGGCACACGATCAGCCGCTCGCCCGGATAGTCAGGGGCAGTGATCTCGGCCAAGTCGCGTTGGTCAAACAGCGACAACTGCAGGGGTCCGCTCTCGGCCAGCGCCTGGATCTGCGGCGCGCGCAGGGTGGTGATCCAATCGAGGCCAGCCGGCTTGAGGTCATCACGGATGCGCGCGGCGGTAATCATGCCGCGGTCGCCGACCAGCACCAAGTGCCTGAGCCCGAACCGGCGCTTCAGCTTCTCGACCTGTGCGGACAAGGTGGTGGGATCGCCGGTATCGCCTGCGAACACCTCGATAGCGATCGGGCAGCCGTCGCGGTCGCACAGCAGGCCGTAGACGATCTGCAGCCGATCGGGCCGACGATCCCGGCTATAGCCGTGCTGGGCAAGCGCACAGTGCCGGCCTTCCAGATACGACGAGCTCACATCGTAGAGCACCAGCGTGCCGTCTTTCAGGTGGCGCCGTGCCAGGCTCCGCTCGATGCGCATCTGCTCCCCGCCGAGCCAATCCAGCGCCGCATAGATCTCGCGTTCCTCGATGGCACCGAGGTCGAGGACCCGGCCCAGACTGGAACTCGCCGTCTCCGGCAACAGCCTCCGCAGGGTCGCCAGTTTGGAGCCAGGGGCGATGATCCGGCTGGCAATCATGGCCAGCGCCAGATCGCGCTCGCGCGACGGCGTGCGGCTGAGCAGCCGCGGCAGATCGAGCTTGCGCATCGTGCCGAGCACAGCGGCGACATGGCCATGCGGCAAGGCGCGCTGGATCTCGAATACCTCGCCCGGTCGTGCGATCGCCGTGCCGCCCTGCAGGAGCACCCGCAGTCCATCAATCACCAAGGCTGGCAATTGGCCCAGATTGGCCAAGGTGCGTTTCTTGACCGTGCGACCCTCGCGATAGCTTTCGCGCAACAGCACTGCCGGCGCAGATCGACCATTCGGCACGATGTCGATGAACATGGCCGAACCGAATCACGCCAGGTCGCGCCGACGCAAGCCCCGTGTATGGACACATCCAGCCCGCCAGTAACCCAGAAAACAGAAGGAAACTCTAGCGGATCAGGGCAGGGTCAATGAAAACTTCGGTCTAAGGTCTGTCATCCCTTGAATACCTTCATTCTTCCGGCCACCGTCCTGTCATTTTGGAACGGAAGTGAACAATGCAGGTGCTGAGCGACGCGCAATGGAACGTGCTGCGGCCGCTGATCGACGCGGTTCGCCCGCACGGGAAGACGTCACACCACGATCTGCGGCGGACGATCGAGGCCATCCTCTGGCGGCACCAGAACGGCGCCAAGTGGCGCGGCATCCCCGCCGAGCTGGGACCATGGTGGGGTGCGGCGCAGACCTTCATCCGATGGGCAAGGACGGGCGTCTGGGAACGGCTGCTGGAACGGGTGCAGCAGTCCGGGATCAGCCTCGGCATGGTGTTTCTGGACGGCACGAACATCCGGGCGCACCAGAAGGCGGCGGGTGCGGCCAAAAAGAATGCGATGCGGCCCAGGGCGAGAGCCGGGAGGCGCTGGGGCGGTCTCGCGGCGGCTATGGCACCAAGGCGTGTGTGATCGCCGATGGGACTGGACGGGCGATTGCCTTCGCCCTCGCCCCGGGCCAGGCGCACGAACTGCCACTGGCTCCCGGTCTGCTCGGCTGCCTGTCCGACGTCCCAGGTTGGGTGGTCGGCGATCGCGGTCTCGCCTCCCACGCGTTCCGCGCCCTGGTCTGGGACAGCGGCGCGCGCCCCGCGATCCCGTCCAAGCGCAACGAGGAGCCGATCGCCTGCCCGCCCTGGATTTACCAGAACCGCAACCTCGTCGAGCGTCTGTGGGGACGGCTGAAGGAGTGGCGCGCTGTCGCAACCCGCTACGAAAAGACCGCTCGCTCCTTCATGGGCGTGCTCTGCATGGCAGCAACAATGGACTGGATCAAAGTCCCCAAGAGCTAACGGACCCTAGTGGGATGAGCGTAGTGACATACTCAAAGAACCGGCGCGCGGTCTCGACCGCCGCGCGCGCTCTCCGCCGGCACTGTCGAGCCAGGGCCGGTTTCGTAATCGGCCATCGCTTTATTGATCCGGCTTGGGTAGTGTTGGAATTGCCGCGTGGTTGATCCAGTTTGGTAGGATGGATCATGTGGACATGCGCAAGCTGCCGGCGGCAGCCCAAGAGGAGCGTCGGCGGCAGGTGGTGGGACTACGCGAGAGCGGCCTGACCTACGAGGCGATCGCGGCGCAGACGGGTCTGACCCGGACGGGGGTGTTCAACATCTGCCGGCGCTTCGCGGCGGCGGGGATGGCGGGCTTGCGCAGCGGACCGCGCGGTCCGGAGCCGGGGAGCGGGCGGTTCCTGAATGCGCGGCAGGAAGCGGAGATTCGTGAACTGATCTGCCGGCACCCGCCGGACCAGCTTGGCCTGCCGTTCGCGCTGTGGAGCCGTGCGGCGGTGCGCGCCCTGATCGAGCAGCGCTGTGGGGTGCGGCTCGCGGTGCGCACCATGGGAAGCTACCTGGCGCGCTGGGGGTTCACAGCGCAGAAGCCGCTGCGGCGGGCCTATGAGCAGCGTGCAGCCGAAGTGCGCCGCTGGCTGCGGCGGGACTACCCGGCGATCGTGGCTCGGGCCAAGCGAGAGAAGGGCACGATCTTCTGGGGCGACGAGACCGGCTTGCGCGCCGATGACGTGCGCGGCCGCAGCTACGCCCCACGCGGACGAACCCCGGTGGTCCGCCCCAATCACCGGCGGGCGGGCGTAGGCCTGATCTCGGCGGTAACCAACAAGGGCGAGCTGCGCTGGATGGTGCTCGACGGCGCGATCAAGGCACCGACGCTGATCCGCTTTCTCGACCGCCTGATCCGCGATGCCGGCGGCAAGGTGTTCCTGATCTTGGACAACCTGCCCGTCCACCGTGCCCGTGCCGTGCGGGAGTGGCTGGCCGGGCGCACCGCGCAAATCGAGGTGTTCCATCTGCCCTCCTACAGCCCCGAGTTGAACCCTGACGAGTGCCTCCATGCCGACCTCAAGCAGGCCGTCACCCGTAAGCCGCCCGCCCGCAGCAAGCAGCAGCTCAAGTGCACCGTCATCAGCCACATGCGCAAGCTCTCGAAGCTGCCCGAACGCGTGCGGAGCTACTTCGGGCACCAGCTTGTCCGTTATGCTGCCTGATTCAAGATCACCCAAGCCGGATCAATAAGATTGTAGGCGCGCGGAAGAAACGACCGCAACTCCGGATCGATGCTCAGTTCGCTCTTAACCAATCGTGCGAATTCCCACTGCACGCCCGAATGCTTCTTGAATATGCGGCCCGTGCTTTCGAAGATGAAGTGTTGCGCCGCATGGAGTCCGGAGAGATACGCGGCGCATCCAGCGTCCTCGTTCAAGCCGATGCCCAGCATCGCGTCGGCGTGGCCGAAAAGTTCCTGCGCTTTGTCCAGGAAGGCGCTTACCTGCGGTTTCATAAGTCGATGCCGTCGGCACGGATCTCGTGCATAAGCGGCATGTACTCGTCATTGTAGGAATTGGCATGGTAGGGCACGGCGTGAATGAACTCGCCCGTTTCGTAGAGAATGGCGGTGCTCAGATCGGCAAACCGGTTCATCTCGGCCATGCGGTCGGGCATGTCGCGCAGAAACACCGCGACGTCATAGTCGGAATCCAGGTCTGCATCCCCGCGCGCGCGGGAACCGAACAACACTACGCGCTCGACGCGGTTGCCATAGGCTTCAGAAACAGCAGTGCGAAAGCGCGACAAAATAGGATCGTCTTTGATCTCACTATTTAACGCATGACCCATGCTTGCACGTCCTGTCTCCTGCTTATCTGGGCGGATCGGCCGGCCGGTCAAGTCGCATCAACCCGATACGGGCCGCCGGGCCGGTGGCACTGCCGGGACCATAGCCGGGCAGATCCTCGCCGGCATGGACCCAGTGGAACGGTTGAGTTCAGCCTCGCTCGTACTCCTGGTGGACGGCGGCAGCGGGCTCGCGGCGATCGCGGTGGCCTATCTTACAGGGTGGCCGCCAAGCGACGAGCATCACCGGCTCCTGTAGGCAGCGGACCGATTCCAAGGAATAGGAATGCTCTTTCGCCAAGCAATTTGCGGTTTTTCCGCGAATTTGCTATGTTAAAGATGTGGTTGCGCCGTTTGGGGACGTTGATGTTACTGCGTTTCGGGGTGGAAAATCATCGTTCGATCAAGAGCAAGCAGGAACTCTCGCTAGTGGCGTCCTCGCTTGAGGATGTAAGCGCGGGGCTCATCCATTACCTCACCGTACCGAACGGTCGGCTCTTACCAGCTGCAGTGATTTATGGCGCTAATGCGTCTGGGAAGAGCACGCTGGTTTCTGCATTGCGATGGATGCGCTCAGCTGTCCTACTCTCCCATAGTCGCGGTGAGCCGGGCGGCTCTGTCCCACGTTCGTATTTCCTGCTTGATCCAGAAAGCGTGACTAGGCCCTCAATCTTCGATATAGATTTTGTTCTAGATGGTGTGCGTCACCACTATGGATTCGAAGTTTCCGACGATGCATTTATAGCCGAATGGCTTTTCGCATATCCGAACGAGCGTCGCCAGGCTCTCTTTGAGCGCGACCAAACGAATTTTTCTTTTGGACGGAACCTAAAGGGGCAAAACAAGGTTATTTCAGGTCTGACTAGACCAAATAGTTTGTTTCTCTCGGCAGCAGCGCAGAATGGGCATGAGCACCTTTCAGCGATCAGTGCTTTTTCAGAACGTTACAGGTTACTGGGGCCTCGACTGATTACGTCGATCTTCGGGATTTGGGGAAACATGACATTGATCGTCGCGTGATCGACTTTCTTAGCAAGGTCGGCACCGGTGTAATCGGTTATCGCAGAGAGGAAAGAAAGACACCTGAGAGAATGGAAGGATTGCGCAGAGATTTAGATCTAGTTTTGAAGAAGTACATTGGTGAATCCATCGATCTTGAATCTTCTGAGGGCGAGAGACAGTTTGACATTCGCCTCGCTCACCGAGGTGTCGGCGAGGATTCAGTTTACCTGGACCTGAGCTTAGAGAGTGATGGAACTAAGCGACTTTTAGTACTGCTGCAGCAAGTTTTTCAAGCTTTGGACCAAGGCGCCGTGTTGGTATGCGATGAATTAGATGCAAGCTTGCACACTCAGGCATGCGAGGCGTTGCTCGCGTTGTTCTCCGTGCCTGCGACCAATCCCAACGGTGCCCAGCTGATCGCGACCACTCACGACACAAACCTTCTTCGTTCACCCGTTCTTCGACGCGATCAGGTCTGGTTTGCAGAGAAGGACGCGGAGGGTGCAACGCACCTCTACCCTCTAACAGATATCCGCACTCGGAAGGGAGACAATATCGAGCGAGGTTACTTGCAGGGCCGCTTTGGGGCGATTCCATTCTCCGGATCATTAGCAAATCTTATTTCAGCAGAGTGACGAATGCCCCGCCATCTGCCAGCTTTAAAGCGAGCTCGCGCGCGGCGCGAGCCTAAGACAAAGTTCTATGTTTTCTGCGCGGGAGGCAACACAGAACCTGCCTACTTGGATGCGCTTAGGAAGGCTTACTCTGGTGCTCATCTGGATATCCAGATTTTCCCCAACGCAGGTGTTCCGTACACTCAGGCGAAGCTGGCCATTCAGCGCGCCAATGAGCTTGGCCTTTCCAATAGAGGTGGCTCAGGAATTTTGAACAGGGCGTTAAGTGGAAACTCGGCCTGACGGCAGGCATGTTTTGCCTGCGAATCAGGAGCGAAGATGAAGAAGCGAGCCCGCCGGAACCACACACCGGCCTTCAAGGCGAAGGTGGCCCTTGCTGCCCTGAAAAACGATCGAACGATTGCACAGCTTGCTGAGCAGTTCGACGTGCATCCCAATCAAATCACCTCGTGGAAAGAGCAACTGCTTGCAGGGGCTGCCGACGTGTTTGAACGCGGTGGCAGCACCAAATCATCGGTCCCCGAGGTCGATATCAAGGCCCTGCACGCCAAGATCGGCGAGCTAGTCCTGGAGAACGATTTTTTAGAACGTGCGCTCGGCAAGGCGGGATTTCCGAGCGCAAAGCGATGACCGACCGTAACCACAGGCTTGCGTTGACGAAGCAGGCGGCGCTCCTCGGCATCTGCCGAGGCAGCGTCTACTACGAACCGGCGCCGGTGTCGGATGCAGACCTTGCGCTGATGCGGCGGCTGGATGAGCTGCACCTGGAGTTCCCTTTCGCAGGTTCGCGGATGTTGCGCGGCTTGCTGGCTGCCGAGGGGAGCAAGGTCGGCCGTCGTCATGTCACAACATTGATGCGGAGAATGGGGATCGAAGCGATCTATCGCAGGCCCAACACATCGAAGCCTGCGCCAGGTCATCGCATCTATCCGTATCTGCTGCGCGGATTGACGATCAATCGGCCGAACCACGTCTGGGCGACCGACATCAGCTACATCCCGATGGCGCGCGGCTTCGTCTATCTCACTGCCGTGATGGACTGGTTCACACGACGCATCCTGGCCTGGCGACTGTCGAACACGATGGAGGCTTCGTTCTGCATCGATGCTGTCGAGGAAGCCCTTGCAAAACACGGCTGCCCGCAAATCTTCAACACCGATCAGGGCAGCCAGTTCACCAGTACCGAATTCACCAGCGTGCTGATCAACAACGCCATCTCGATCAGCATGGACGGCAAGGGCGCATGGCGAGACAACGTTTTTGTCGAGCGCTTCTGGCGAACCATCAAGTACGAGGAAGTCTATCTGCGTGCCTATGATGGCGTCGAAGAAGCACGGCAATCAATCGGCCGCTACATCGCCTTCTACAACGCAAGGCGACCTCACGCAGCCCTTGACGGCCGCACCCCGGATCAAGCCTACTCTCACCCGCTGCCGCTCCGCACGGCAGCATAACCCCCGGCCGACGATCCACTTAACGACGCGGAAATTTTGTTCAAAGGACCGGGGCCACTTCAAATCGAAGCCGGAAAAGGCTCAACTCCTACGAAAGTAACGATTAAGTATGGGTGATGTTCGACCGGAATGATCATTGTAAATATAATGAAGCCGTTGGGCTTTGTGCGGTAAAGGATATCAAGGTTGCGCGGTCTAATCCCTGCTTTGAAGTCTGGCTTATCTTGCATGAGGCGGACTATGACAAACCCAATGGTCGGCATGCCGTGCAGGGCTGTTCAACGCTCTTTTCTTTGGGGTTTGGGGCCGGGTGAGGCTGCAATGCCACATGCCGATGCAAACCGCCCTGTGATGGCTGCGTAGGGGTTCCTGCGACGCGGACCCTCTGCCTCCCTGGCGCCTCCCTGGCTGGCAACCGTCACAGCCGTACACGAGGTTGCCATGGCGCCGTTCGCCCCTTTTGTCAGCTTGCTGGCCGACATCGAAGACCCAAGGCGGGCCGAGGGCAAGCTGTATCGACTGCCGCACGTCGTGGTGTTCGCCATCCTGGCGATCGTCGCTGGCGCCAACTCCTACCGAACGGTCCACAGCTTCATCGATGTTCACCTGGCCCAGTTGCGCGATGCGTTCGGCGTGACGTGGCGCAAAGCCCCCGCCTACACGACGATCCGTGGTGTCCTGCAGCAACTCGACCCGCTCTCGGTCGAGGCGGTGTTTCGCCGCCATGCCGCGGCCTTGAACGATGCCGCCACGGCCGGGGACCACCGCCATGTGGCCATTGACGGCAAGACCTTGCGCCGCAGCTTCGACAACTTCCTCGACCGCCGTGCCGCGCACCTGCTGAGCGCCTTCGCCTCCGATACGGCTCTGGTGCTGGCGCACCTCGACTGTGACGACAAGTCCAATGAGATCCCGACCGTGCAGACCCTGATCGGCGCTCTTGGGCTGAGCGGTGCCGTGGTCACGGTCGACGCCATGCACTGTCAAAAAAATCCTTCGCGCAGGCCGCTGCAGGCGGCGTTCACCTGATGGCCCAGGTCAAAGCCAATCAGCCCGCCCTGCATCACATCATTGCCGACTTGTGCGAGACCGCCGTGCCGCTCGATAGCACCCGCACGGTCGACAAGAAGCGCCGTTCCCGTGACGAGGCCCGCCAAGTCGAGGTGTTCGCGCCGGGCGATCGCCTCGCCAAAACCGAGTGGGCTGGCCACCTCCGCGCGGTGATCCGCGTCCATCGCGACGTTCTCACCCGCTCCGCCGCGACCGGATTGTGGCGCGCCACCAGCGAGACCGCCTTGTTCGTCAGCGACATCGTCCTGCCGGCCGCCGTCTGCGCCAAGGCCATCCGCGACCACTGGAATATTGAGAACCGCTCCCACTACGTCCGCGACACCAGCTTCGCCGAAGACGCCAGCCGCATCCGTTGCAACCCGGGCATCTTCGCCCGCCTGCGCTCGTTCGCCACCAACATCTTGCGCTTCAATGGCATCCACAACATCTCAGACGGGCGGCACCGCATTGCCTTCGGCGGCATCGACGCAATCCTCAGCATGCGCGTCATGAATTGAGCGTTGAACAGCCCTGGCATGCCGTGCAGGCTCACCTAAAATTGATTCGTCCCGAATATGACCCGTCTGGTCGGAAGTTGGTTAATTGTGTCGAACTTATCACTCGCGTAGAATGCGCGGAGCGCGTATCCATCCGGGCAGGAGCACGGCGGTATGGCAGTGCGGTATGGCAGTCAGGCGGCCTGTGCGATGTTGCTGGGTTGCTTGCGCCAGTTCCAGGGCAGCAGCTCGTGCAGCCTGGAGGCGGGGTGATCGGCGATCCGGGCCAGGACATCGGCGAGCCAGGCGCGCGGGTCCACCCCGTTCAGCTTGGCGGTGACGATGAGCGAATACATGGCTGCGGCTCGCTCGCCGCCGCGATCACTCCCTGCGAACAGCCATGACTTTCGTCCGAGCGCGATACCGCGCAGGGCGCGTTCTGCGGCGTTGTTCGTCAGATCGATCCGACCATCCTCGAGGAAGCGGCTGAACGTCTCCCAGCGCCGGAGCATATAGTCGAGTGCTTTCGCGACTTCGGCGTGGCGTGACATCTTGCCGCGGACGGCACGCATCCAAGTCTCGAGTGCGGTGACCAGGGGCTTCACATGCCGCTGGCGCACGGCGCGGCGCCGCGCGGCCGGCAGACTGTTGATCGCGCGCTCGACATCGAAGATGGCATCGATCCGCCGCAGCGCCTCAACGGCCAGTGGCGCCTTCGCGAGGTTGGCCAAATCGAAGAGTTTGCGACGGCCATGCCCCTCCGCTGGCATTCCACTCGCTTCGCGAGTGGAACCTTGGCCAGCTCCGCCCAACACCCTGCCTCGGTGATCGGGCCCGGCTTGCGTCCGAGATGGCAGAGGTCATTGAACCCGGCATAGGCGTCGGCCTGTAGCACGCCGGCATACCCGGCCAAGTGTTTGTTCGGATGCTCCGCCGTGCGGTCGCGCGAGTAGTAGAACACCGCCGCCGGAGGCGCGGGTCCGGCGAACGGTCGGTCGTCGCGCACATAGGTCCATAGTCGGCCGGTGATGGTCTTGCCCTTCGCCAACACCGGCACCGTCGTGTCATCGCCGTGGATGCGCTCGGCCGCCATCACGTGCGCGCGGATCAGCGAGATGAGCGGCGCCAAGCTGGCCGTGCAGGCGCCGACCCAGTCGGCCAAGGTGGAGACGTCGAGCTCGATCCCCTCGCGAGCATAGACCTCGCTCTGCCGGTTGAGCGGCTGGTGATTGCCGAACTTGGCGTCCAGAATCATCGCCAGCAGGTTCGGACCCGCGCGGCCCCGTGCGATCGGATGGAACGGGGCGGGTGGCTGCGTGATCGTCTCGCAGGCACGACAGGCGAACTTCTCACGCACCGTCTGGATCACCTTCCACTGGCGCGGAATGCTCTCCAAGGTCTCGGTGACCGTTTCGCCCAGCTTGGACAGGGTCCCACCACAGCAGGGGCATTCGGTCGGACCGGGGACGACAACACGCTCGCGTGGCAGATGCGCCGGCAGAGCGCCGCGCACCGGTTTGCGGCGGGTGAAGCTGCTGACGACGGCGACCTTGTCCGTAGTGCCACCAGTGGCGACCGCGTCCTCGGCGGCGTTGGCCTCCAGCTCCTCAAGCTCCAGTTCCAGCTGATCGAGCAGCTTGCGGCCACGTTCGGAGGAGGCGCCATAGCGGTCGTGCCTGAGCTTGGCGATCACCAACTTCAGATGGGTCACCATCGCCTCGGCACTTGAAGCGCGGGCCTCCGCCTCCTGGCGTGCCGCCCGCTCGGCTGCGAGTTCAGCGCGCAGTGCGTCGATGCCGTCGGAGATCATGTCGGGAGCACCCATCGCAAGTGCGATGGAATCATAATCGCCCGTTGTCATGCACCAGGAAATTGCAGCAGATGGCTGCCAATTATCCCGTCAGCCAGCCATCTCCGGCCGCCAGGTCCGTTGTGGGTGTCTCCAGTCGATCCCTTCCAGCATGTAACCGAGCTGCGCGGCGGTGATGGGAACGACACCATCTGACGGTGAGGGCCAGATAAACCTGCCGCGCTCCAATCTCTTGGCGTAGAGTGACATCCCGAGCCCGTCATGCCAAAGAATCTTCAGCAGATCGCCACAGTGCGTTTCATAATGCATCCCCTGGTCAGATACCGGGCAGCCGGACGAGGTTATCGTATTGATAATTCTCGTAGTTCTTTGGCCGCCGCTCGACCACGCGCTGCACCCCTATCCGCACGGCTTCGGAAGTCAGAGCTTCCACCGGGACCAGCCATTGCGCGCCCTTCATGGCCTGCGTTGCGGGCAAGACGCCCCTCAGCGCAAGGCTCTTGGCGGAACCGACGCAGATGCCGAGCTGCTCGGCCGCCTTGGCCAGGCTGACCATTCGGGCGCCGGCATGCTCCGGATCGTACTCGGCCAACCCCAGTCGTTCGCGCAGTTCGCGCACCCGCACGGTCGTCCAGGTCTCGCCATCGCCGGTCTTGCAGCGCATGCGATTGAGCGACACGGCAAGCTCGCGATCCGGCCAATGCCCGGCGAGCTCACGGAGCGCATCAACCGCCGATGGCGCGATATCGCCTGGATATCGACCCGTCTTGACCCTGGGTACCCGGACCTCGGTGTGGCGCCCTCCCGTCCAATGGATCAAAAGCACCGCCTCGTTGGCCGCGTCATCAAGGCCGAAGACGATCTCCTGCACCAGGGTGTGGATGAGACGCTGCTTGGTGCCCGTATCGGTCGACGGCGCGTTCCAAGCCGCCGGCAAGTCGTGCGCAAGCTTGAAGAGCTGGGCACGATCGATCGTCGGCTTCGTCGCCGAAGCGGCCCGCAGATCGTCACGTTTCTGCTCCAACTGGCTCACCCGCTCCAATGCACCGTTCCAGCGGGCTTCCAACTCGCGGGCCACATGGCGTTTAGCCGGATCCACCAGTTCGTACCGACGTGCGGCGAGCGAGGCCTCATAGCGCGCCGCCTCCAGCTCACGCTCGAGCGCCGCAGCAACCTCCTGGCGTGATCGATCGACCTGATCGGCCGCGAACAGCGCCGCTTCAACGGCACGGTCGGACACCGCCTCCAGGATCTGCGAGGCAACGGCGCGATCGATGCGCAAGCCGCCGATGCCAATGCACATCCCCGCCCCAACGTGAGCATCGTCCCCGCGACATTGGTAGCGATGCGCGTGGCCCTTCGCCTGGCCGTAGAACACCCGCATCATTCGCCCACAGCGTCCGCAGCGCATCAACCCGGTCAGAAGAGCCCGCCCGCCGCGGGCCGACTTGCGTGCGCAGTTCTTCTTCATGTGCGCGTTCTCGAGCGGAAGCCGCTGATTGGCCTCATAGTCCTGCCAACTGATGTAGCCGGGATGGTTGTCGCGCAGCAGGACGTTCCACTCCTCTCGCGGCTTGTCGAACCCGCTGACCTTGCGCGCCCTTCCGTCGACGATGCGCGTTCGCTGGGTCCTCCGGCCAAACGCATAGGCACCGGCATAGAGCGGGTTGTGCAGGATCTGCATGACGCTGTGATAGGCCGGCGCCTTCCAGATCAACTTGTAAACATCGATGTTGCGCCGAACGACGGGCATTTTGAGATCGGCCGATCGCAGCCATAAGAACACCTGCCGGGCGCTGCCCAACTCACGGAACTTGGCGAACACGAGCCGCACCATCTCGACTACATGCTCGTCCGGATCGATCTCGATCTTGCCGACTTCGCTCCAGCAAAACCCTGGCGGCAGCATGAAGCGATATTCCCCGCGCCGCGCCTTCGAGTCGCGGGCGGCGATGCCGCGCTGGCGCAGCAGGCTCAGCTCGTATTCCGACATCGTGCCCTTCGAGACGGCGACATACTGCCCAGGAACAGCCCTTTGACGTCCTGATCCAGTACCGTCAACATCCACGTGCGGGCGAACGCATGACCGTAGTGCGTCGGTTGCGACATGGCGGCAGCGTTCACTTTGTCATCGAGCAACCCGACGGCACGCGCGCGCTACTGCCGGCGTGGATGACCGAGCCCTGGGCGGCGCGACTTGCCATAGTTGAGACACCCCGCCTGGCGCTCGAGTCGCTGCGGGTGCTGCGCAGCACGATCGATGATGCGCTCCTAACCTTGTCGCCTTCGACCGCGACGAGGGAGGATTGCGATGATCGATCGGCACGCCAGCCGCCGACAACTCGATCTGCTCGTGCACATGGCCAATGCGCTCGAGCCGAGCCGAATGCCTCCGCCAACTCGGGCGGAAGTGACGGCCCTGCTAAAACTGCTGATCTCAGAGCACATCGCCGTCGCCCCGGCCCTGCCGATCGAGGCCGCCGATGACTAAGATTACCGCAGAGCATCTGGCGCGCGACGCTTATGTCTACGTGCGACAATCCACGGCAGATCAGCTGCTCAACAACCCTGAGAGCCGACGCCGACAATATGCCTTGGTGGAACGAGCCCGCTCGCTCGGCTGGGAGAACGTCATTGTCGTCGATGATGATCTTGGCCGTTCCGGCAGTGGTCAACTCCGCCCGGGCTTTGAGCGTCTGCTTGCGGCAATCTGCGCCGGCACTGCCGGCGCGGTATTGGCGATCGAGGCCTCGCGGCTGGCGCGCAACGGCCGCGACTGGCATACGCTGCTGGAATTCTGCGCCTTCGTGAATACCCTGATCATTGACGAGGACGGGGTCCATGACCCCCGACTGGTCAACGATCGGCTGCTGTTGGGCTTGAAGGGAGCATTCAGCGAGCTCGAACTGTCGGTTTTCCGGCAGCGCTCGCAGGAGGCACTGCGCCTGAAGGCAGCGCGCGGCGAGCTGCACACGACGGTCGCGATCGGCTACCGACGCGGCGCTGACGGTCGCCTTGAACAGGACCCTGACCGGCGGATCCGTGAGACGCTGTCGATGGTGTTCCGCAAGTTCGGCGAGATCGGCAGCGTGCGCCAGCTCGTCATGTCGCTACGGCAGGAGGGGATTGACCTGCCGGTTGCCGTGTATGGTCTCCAAGGGCGAACCGTCCAGTGGCGCCCGCCGCACTATCATACGGTCCACCGGTTGCTGACCAATCCGACCTATGCCGGGACCTATGTCTTTGGGCGTACCGTCTCCCGAGTTCGGTTCGAGGGCGGACACAAGGTCGTCACTCATGGCGTCGTGCGCCGGCGCGAGGAGTGGCAGGTGCTGATACGCGGCCACCATGATGGCTATATCACGTGGGAGGAGTATGATCGGAACCAGAAGGTTATTGCAGGCAATGCGAACATGAAAGGGGCGATGGTGCCAGGCTCGGTGCGCCAGGGTAACGCGCTGCTCGTTGGATTGCTCCGATGCGGACATTGCGGACGCAAGCTCAAGGTCCTGCACAACGAGCGCCGCAGTGCACGCTATGTCTGCAGTCCCGAGGTCGACTATGCTACCGACAGAAAGTGCATATCGTTCAGCAATATGCGTGTTGACGCCGCTGTGTCGGCGGAAGTGCTGCGCATGATCTCACCGTTGGCAATTGAGGCAGCGCTTCAGGTGATCGCTGATCGCGAGCAGGCTGGCATGGAACGGCTGCGGGTGGGCGAACTCGCACTGGAACAAGCGCGCTATGAGGTGATGCACGCGCGCCTGCAATACGATGCGGTGGATCCCTGTAATCGACTGGTCGCCGGTGAGCTCGAACGGCGATGGAATGAACGCCTCGCGGCGGTGGCACGCCTCGAGGAACAGATCGAGAGCCTGCGCAACGAACAGCCGGGCGCGCTTCGCGACGATGAGCGCGCGGCACTGCTGGCGCTCGCTGAGGACTTGCCTCAGTTGTGGAACCATCCCGGCACCTCCAGTGAAATCCGCAAGCGGATTTTGCGGGCTGTCTTTACAGAAATCGTGGTCACGATCGAGGCCGATCGGCTGTGCTTGGTACTGCATTGGCAAGGCGGAGATCACACGCGGCTTGAAGTGGTAAAAACTCCTCGTGGCCAAAACCGCTGGAAGGCGGCGGTGGAGACCGTGCAGCTCGTCTGCGAACTGGCTCGCGTGCTGCCGGACCACAGCATCGCTCCCGTTCTCAACCGGCTCGGAATACGCTCGGCCAAAAGGCATAGCTGGACGGAGCTGCGCGTCCGCAACTTCCGCGGCGCACATCAGATTGCGGTCTATCGCGAGGGCGAACGCGCGCAACGACATGAGCTCATCCTGCATGAAGCCGCGAGTCGTCTTGGCGTCAGCAAAATGACCGTTATTCGCTTGATTCGGGATGGGTTACTGCGTGCCAGACAGATCTGTGCTGGGGCGCCCTATGTGATCCGCGAAGAAGATCTTGATCGGCCAGGGGTACGCCGCGCAATCGGGAATGGCCGCGCTGTATCACCCGACGCGCGACAAGAAAGCCTGTCTTTTCAATGAGATAACGAGGTAGTGCATCATGTCACCACCCTGTTGAGCCCGAGCAGCAGCCGGTCGTTGTAGAGCGCTGGGTCGTAGGAGCCCGCAACAGGATGCCCCAATTCGGGAGGCAGATGGTCGGCCCGAGTGGGTGATTGTTACCGATCCAACCCACCCGCTCTATGGACGGCGCTTTGCCCTAGTGTCCGCGGCACGCAGCCAGGCAGTGGTTGTCTACCGTGATGATATATTGCTGAAGATCCCTGTGGCAGCGACCAACCTTCAGGGTGCTTCTGCGCCGATGCCAGTGAGCAAGCTCTCGGTGGATGGCATCCGGGACTTGCTCCACCACGCCGGGCAATTGGGGCAGTTCTGGAGAGAGCCCAAGGCTGGCGATGGCGTCCGGCAGACCTCCAAGTCGGGCAGGGCAAGCCCAGACGGCTCGCCGGGAGGTATGTCATGACGTCGGATCTCGTGACCGCCAGTCATCTGTGCCGCAAGGCGATCGTCTACATTCGCCAGTCCACACCGCACCAGGTGATGACCAACCAGGAGAGCCTGCGCCTGCAATATGCGTTGCGTCAGCGCGCCAGCGATCTCGGATGGACGGAGGCCAGCATTGAGGTGGTCGATACGGATCTCGGTTTGAGCGGAGCGAGCGCGACCCACCGGGAGGGCTTCAAGGACATCATCGCCCGCGTCACGTTGGGCGAAGTCGGGATCATCTTGTCGTACGAGGTCACCCGGCTGGCGCGCAACTGCTCGGACTGGTATCCGCTGCTGGACCTCTGCGGCTTTCGGAAGTGCCTCATCGCCGATCGCGATGGCGTGTACGATCCGGGGTCCGCCAACGGGCGGCTTTTGCTCGGGTTGAAGGGCACGATCTCCGAGGTGGAGTTGCACACCCTGCGTGGTCGCCTGACCGCGGGCTTGCTGGCCAAGGCGCAGCGTGGCGAGCTGGTCATGATGCTGCCTGCGGGCCTGCAACGCGACACCAACGGCCTCGTGACAAAGCATCCCGATCAGGAGGTTCAGGAGCGGCTGTCGCTGGTGTTCACCAGCTTTTTGGAGCTGGGCTCGGTGAGCAAGGTGATCCGGTCGTTTCGGGAGCATGCAATCACCATCCCGCGTCGCGACCGGTTTGGGGAGGTGGTCTGGCGCACCCCGACGGCCAGCATGCTCCTTGGGGTTTTGAAGAACCCGGCCTATGCCGGCGCCTTCGTCTATGGCCGCGCCCGCTCCTGTGGGACCACCTATGCCAATGGCAAGCTGAAGACGACGCGCTGTGCGATGGCAGAGTGGAAGGTCGTGGTGAAGGAACGCTATCCTGCCTATCTCGCGTGGGAGAGCTTTGAACGGGTCCAGGCGATGCTGCACGACAACTATGCGGAATATCGACGCAATCAGACGCGTGGTGCGCCCCGCGAGGGCGCGGCGATCCTGCAGGGCATCATCTGGTGCGGGCGATGCGGTCACAAGATGGCCGTGCAATACAGTGGCGGCACACGCTACGTCTGCAACTTCCTGCGGGTCAGTCAGGGCGAGCCACTCTGCCAGCATCTGCGCGCGGACCTGATTGACGCCCGCGTGGTGGCCGCCTTCTTGGCGGCGGTCGGGCCCGTGGAACTGGAGATCTGGCGCCAGACCCTCAACGCTCGGCGGCAGACCGAGGAAACGCTCGACCGGGCCGAGGGGCAGCAGGTCGAGCGATTGCGCTACCAGGCCCTCCTGGCCGAGCGACAATACATGCGGGTCGACCCGGACAACCGCCTGATTGCCGCCGAGTTGGAACGGCGCTGGGAGAGCGCCGCGCGTGACCTGAAGCAAGCGGAAGAGGCTCTGGCCCAACGCCGTGCGGCCAAGGCCGAGCCGGCGGTCCTGAGCCCCGCGGAGCGGGACGAATTTCTGGCGCTTGCCCCGCAACTCCCCGATCTGTGGCGGCGTCCTGATATCAGCACGGCAGACAAGAAGCGGCTCCTGCGGTCGTTGATCGCCAAAGTGGTGCTGCAGCGCGTGGCGCGTGACCGGATTGCGATCCGCATCGTTTGGCGGGGTGGCGAGGTATCAGAGCTTGCCGTCGAGCCAAGAGTGCATGCCCTGTACGCTCTCAGCCGCGGGGCCGAGATGGAGGCCCGCATCCTCGAATTGGCGCGTCAGGGCCTCGATGATGCGGCTATTGCCGACATCCTGACCCGGGAAGGACATCACTCGCCCCGGTGCAGCCACGTCCCAGCTTCCACGGTTCAGGATGTCCGCCAGCGGCATCGTGTGTTCCAGAACAGCGTGGCGGCGCGCGCCCGCCACATCCAGGGTTGGTTGACGATCGCCGATGCGGCAGAACGCCTGCAGGTATCCAGATCTTGGTTCAAGCGCCGTGTCCACAGCGGCGTCATCAGCATCAAGCGGGACCCGCGCGACAAGCGTTACCTGTTTCCCAATACGCCCGAGAGCATCGCTGCCCTGGAAGAACTCAAGTCAGGCGCGAGAGACCCCCTCGTCATCGACCCGCGAGCGAACCAGTGAGAGCATCAAGGTGATGAACCCCAGGCGCCGTCCGGGTCGATCACCAACGCACCGGCGAGCGCGCACAGATCGATCAGGTGATGCCAGTCGCGCCCGTTGCGCGCCAAACGCGAGGCCTCGATGCAGTAAACCGCGCCCACATTGCCGGAGCAGACCATGGCGACCAGCCGCTCGAACCCGGGGCGATGGGTGCTCCCTGACCCGGACCGTCCAAGGTCGTCGTCAATCACGGTCACCGCAATGAAGCCGGCTTTCTGCGCTGCTCCCGCGAGATCATATTGGCGGCGCTGGCTTTCCAGGTTGCCCATCACCTGCGACATGGTCGACTGGCGGACATAGACAACGGCAGAGCGGCCGAGATGGTCAGACGTGATCTTGGCGCTCATCGCTGTCCCCCTTTGTCATCGTCGCCTCGACCCCGAGAGCAGCCAGCAGGAGATCGGCTAACGCGCCCAGCAATCCTTCCGGGTTGCCGGTGATCACTGGGCCCGGCCGCACCGGGCGCTCCAGTTCGAGAGCAAACTGCGCCTGATTGTGGGATCAACTCCTTGGCACGCGCCCCCTCCTTGTCTGAAGGTTCGGAGGGTGGAGCCGGGCTCTGAGTCTCACCGAGCAAGGCGAGAACGGCAGCTAATTCAGTAAGGTCTTCCAGGCTGATCTGGGGCGCGCCGAGCGTCATGCCTGCGCAATAAGCTTGATCGAACATCCAGTTGGGCAACTCCCGGCTGAAGCCAGGTCGCTCGGTCGTGTAGATGCACGTCAGCTCTTTGCCCCGCCGATGCGGCGAGACTTGCAACGTCCGCCCCGATAAAGGATGCCAACGATAGGCAATTGTCGCGTGACGCAAACTGTATGTGGAATGTCGTGTGCTTGCCGCGTTTTCCGCGGAAGACGTAGAGATCACCGGCATGCGGATCGCGCTGTAGCGCCTGCTGAACCTGCAATGCCAGGCCATTCATCCCACGGCGCATGTCGGTCGCGCCGGTCGCCAGCCAGACACGAACACCCGACGGCGGGACAATCATCCGCGCAGCACCGTCATCACACGGCGCAGCGCCACCAGGCCGACATCATGTCCAATCTTGATCGACGTGCCGTCGGGCAGCGTGATCTCGATCTTGCCTCTGGATACCGCAGGATCCGGACCAGTCGCCACCGGCGCGTGCTTCCTCCCGTCGGCACGTGCCGGTTCGCTGATCATCTGCACCGGCAAGAATACCGAGGGCGGTTCTTGCCTGAGCACCCCGCGGCGCACCTGACTCCGCCAGTTCCACAGCAGGCCACGGCTGATCTCATATCGGCGCGCAACCTCGGCGATACCTGAACCAGCCTGCTCGGTCTCCGCCACGATCCGAAGCTTCTCCTCCGAGCTCCAACGTCGTCGCCGTTCAACCCCGGTGATGATCTCCATCCCGCCGACTGCCCCTGATCTTAGCGGCGCTCATACAGGCGCCCTTTAAATCAAAGCCCCGATCCCGCCGGCAAGACGGCCATCACCGGGTGGATACCGGAGCGCCGAGCAGAGGCGCAACTCATGCGCCGCGATTCTGAAGGGGCGCCCTATGGGCCACCATCCACAACCGTGTTTAGCCTGACCCGAGCTGTTAGAATTGCTTCAAGGCTCGCCCGGTGATTGCGGACTGATCTGGATCAGTTCTGACCGTCAGTGAGGTAGCTCTCCGGGCGAAGTCTTACCCAAATCACCATGCCCTAAAGGCACTCGCACGAGCCCCTACCGCCCCCTCGGGTCCAGCGCGTCCCGCAGCCCATCCCCCACCAAATTCAACGACAGCACGCACAGAAAGATCGCCACCCCCGGAAACACCGCCAGCCACGGCGCTTGCGTGAGAAACTGCTGCGCCTCGTTTAGCATCGACCCCCAGGACGGCGCCGGCGGCTGCTGCCCCTGGCCGAGGAAGGACAACGCCGCCTCGGCCAGGATCGCCACCGCGCTCGCTAGTGTCGCCTGCACCAGCACCGGCGGCAGGATGTTGGGCGCGATGTGGCGCAGCGCCACGCGCCAGGCGGGATTGCCCAGCGCGCGCGCCGCCTCGACATAGTCGTTGCTCGCCGCGTCTAACGTCGCGGCGCGCGCGACGCGCATGAACTGCGGGCAGTACGTCACGCCGATCGCGATCATCGCGTTACCGAGGCTCGGGCCGAGGAAGACCGCCAGCGCGATCGCCAGGATCAGGAACGGGCAGGCGAGCATCGCGTCCACCACCCGGCTCAGCACCGCGTCCACCCAACTGCCCGCGAACCCGGCGGCGAGCCCCGCCGGCACGCCGATGCCCCCGGCGATCAGCACCGAGACCACGCCAGCCAGCAGGCTCGACCGGGCGCCGAAGATGATCCGGGAGAGCACGTCGCGCCCGTTCTGGTCGGTGCCCATCCAGTGCGCCCAGTTGGGGGCCTTGCGGATCGCGGTCCAGCTCGTCGCGATCGGGTCGTACGGCGCGATCAGCGGCGCCAGCGCGGCCACCAGCACGAACAGGACGAGCACCGCCAGCCCGATCACGGCGGCCGGTCGGGCCAGGAACCGGCGCAGCGCGAGCCGCGCCGGGCTTCGCGCGGCGGGAGGGCGCGCGCGACTGAGGCGGCCAGCGAAGGCGCTCATGTCGCGCGCAGCCTCGGGTTGATGAGCACATAGAGCACGTCGGCGAGCAGGTTCAGCACCACGATCAGCGTGGCCGTGACCAGCACCACGCCCTGCACCACCGGGTAGTCGCGGTTGAACACCGCGTCCACGATCATCTTGCCGAAGCCGGGAATGCTGAACACCTGCTCGGTCAGCACCGCGCCGGAGAGCAGGGTGCCCAGCTCCAGCGCGCCCAGCGTCACCACCGGGATCAGCGCGTTGCGCAGCGCGTGGCGCAGCACGACGACCCGCTCGGGCAGCCCCTTGGCGCGCGCGGTGCGGATGAAGTCCTGCCCCATCGCGCCGAGCATGGCGCTGCGCGTGTGGCGCATCAGCACCGCCGCGATGGCGCCGCCCAGGACGAAGGCGGGCATGATCGTGGTGGCGAGCGAGCGCGCACAGTCCTCGGTCAGCGCCACATAGCCCGAGGGGGGCAGCCAGCCGAGCCGGACGGAGAACAGCAGGATCATCATGATCCCGAGCCAGAAGGTCGGGATCGACAGCCCGGCCAGCCCGACCGCGTTGGCGAGGTAGTCCCAGACCGAGTTCCGCCGCACCGCCGCCAGCACGCCGGCGGGCACGCCGATCGCCGCCCCGATCAGGAAGGCCATCACCGCGAGCTGCGCCGTCACCGGCAGCTTCTCGCCAATCAGCGCAGCGACATCCTCGCGGTTGCGCCAGGAGTAGCCGAGCCTGCCGTGCAGCACGTTGCCGAGCCAATGGACGTATTGCGCGGGCAGCGGGCGGTCCAGCCACAGCTCGGCGCGGATCTGGGCGACGGTCTGTGGGTCGGCGCTGTCCCCGGCCATCACCACGGCAGGGTCGCCCGGCATGAGCTGCTGGAGGCAGAAGACCAGCACGCTCACCAGCAAGAGCGTGGGGATGACCTGCGCGAGGCGCGCGCCGAGATGTCCGCGCATGGAAACTCCTTCAACCGCGCCCGTTCTTTGCCGTTTGGGGCTATGTGCCGCAAGCCCCGCCGGGCGCGGTTTGGCGCGGGGCGGCTGGCGCTGCTATATCGCGCCCGCCGTGCCCGCGCCGGGGGCGGCCGCGCGTCCCCTCGCCTCTCCAGGCGGAGGACGGTCTCAGGGGATCGCCATGGCCCGCCGACGCCAGCTCTATGAGGGTAAAGCAAAAATCCTGTTCGAGGGGCCGGAGCCCGGCACCCTGGTCCAGTATTTCAAGGACGACGCCACGGCCTTCAATGCCCAGAAGAAGGGCGTCATCACCGGCAAGGGCGTGCTGAACAACCGGATCAGCGAATACCTGATGCTGCGCCTGGCCGAGATCGGCATCCCGACCCATTTCGTCCGCCGCTTGAACATGCGCGAGCAGCTTATCCGCGAGGTGGAGATCATCCCGCTCGAGATCGTGGTCCGCAACATCGCCGCCGGCAGCCTGAGCCAGCGGCTGGGCATCCCGGAGGGCACGCGGCTGCCCCGCTCGATTGTCGAGTACAACTACAAGAACGATTCGCTCGGCGACCCGCTAGTCTCGGAGGAGCACATCACCTGCTTCGGCTGGGCCTCCACCCAGGATCTCGACGACGTCGTGGCACTTTCCTTGAGGACCAACGACTTCCTCACCGGCCTGTTCCTCGGGGTCGGCATCACCCTGGTCGATTTCAAGCTCGAATTTGGACGATTGTGGGAAAACGAGGAAATGCGCATCGTGCTGGCCGACGAAATCAGCCCAGACAATTGCCGGTTGTGGGACAGCAAGACCAACGAGAAAATGGACAAGGACCGCTTCCGCCGCGACCTTGGCAAGGTCGAGGAGGCCTACCAGGAGGTCGCCAAGCGCCTCGGCATCCTGCCCGAGGCCGGCTCGCGCGACATGAAGGGGCCGGAGATGATGCAGTGAGGGCCGTCGTGACCGTCATGCCCAAGGCCGGCGTGCTGGACCCCCAGGGCAAGGCCATCGGCCACGCCCTGGCCGGGCTTGGCTTCGGGGGCGTCGGCGAGGTCCGCGCCGGGAAGGTCATCGAGCTCGATCTCGCCGAGAGCGACCCGGCCAAGGCGCGCGCCGCCGCCGAGGAGATGGCCCGGCGCCTGCTCGCCAACCCGGTGATCGAGAGCTGGCGCGTCGCGGTGGAGGAACCATGAGGGCCGGCATCGTCACCTTCCCCGGCATCAACCGCGAGCGCGACATGGCGATCGCGCTCGAGCGCTCCTCCGGCCGCCCCCCGCGCATGATCTGGCACACCGAGACCGACCTCGCGGGCCTCGACCTGGTGGTGCTCCCGGGCGGGTTCAGCTACGGCGACTACCTGCGCTGCGGCGCCATGGCGGCGCACGCGCCGGTGATGCGCGCGCTGCGCGATTTCGCGGCGCGCGGCGGGTTCATCCTGGGCGTCTGCAACGGCTTCCAAATCCTGACCGAGGCGGGGCTGTTGCCCGGCGCCCTGCTGCGCAACGCCGGGCTGCGCTTCATCGCCGCCGACTGCCACCTCCGGGTCGAGCGCGCCGACACGGTCTTCACCGCCCACTACCAGCGCGACCAGGTGTTCCGGGCGCCCATGGCCCATGGCGACGGCAACTTCACCGCCGACGCGGCGACGCTTGCCCGGCTGGAGGGCGAGGGGCTGGTCGCGTTCCGCTATGTCACGCCGGCCGGGCAGGTCACGCCGGAGGCCAACCGCAACGGCAGCGCCCGTGCCATCGCCGGCATTTACAGCCCCGACCTGCGCATCCTGGGCCTGATGCCGCACCCCGAGGATTTGGTCGATCCGCTGATGGGCGGCACGGACGGCAAGCCGCTGTTCGACGCGCTCGCCGCCCTCGCGGCATAGGGCCGGGATGCAGCGCGAGGTCAATCAAGGGCTCGCTCGCGAGTTCGGGCTGAGCGGTGAAGAGTATCAGAAGGTGCTCGACATCCTCGGCCGCGCGCCGACGCTGACCGAACTCGGTGTGTTCAGCGTGATGTGGAGCGAGCACTGCTCGTACAAGTCCTCGCGCGTCTGGCTGCGCCAGCTCCCGACCGCGGCGCCGTGGGTCATCCACGGACCGGGCGAGAACGCCGGCGTGGTCGATATCGGCCACGGGCTCGCGGCGGTCTTCAAGATGGAGAGCCACAACCACCCGAGCTTCATCGAGCCCTACCAGGGCGCGGCGACCGGCGTGGGCGGCATATTGCGCGACGTGTTCACCATGGGCGCCCGCCCGGTCGCCAACCTGAACGCGCTGCGCTTCGGCAGCCCCGCCAACCCCATCACGCGGCGCGTTGTGGACGGCGTGGTGCGCGGCATCGGCGGCTACGGCAATTGCGTGGGCGTCCCCACCGTGGGTGGCGAGGTCAACTTCCATCCGGCGTTCGATGGCAATCCCCTGGTCAACGCAATGACAGTGGGCATCGCAAGGCGTGACCGGATTTTTCTCTCGGCCGCCGCGGGCGTGGGCAACCCGGTCGTCTACGTGGGCTCCAAGACCGGACGCGACGGCATCCATGGCGCGACCATGGCCTCGGCCGAGTTCGACGCCGACACCGAGGCCAAGCGCCCCACGGTCCAGGTGGGCGACCCATTCACCGAGAAGCTGCTCATCGAGGCCTGCTTGGAGCTGATGGCGACCGATGCCATCGTCGCCATCCAGGACATGGGCGCGGCGGGCCTCACCTCTTCCTCGGTCGAGATGGCGGGCAAGGGCGGGGTCGGGATCGAGCTCGACCTCGACCGCGTGCCCCAGCGCGAGCCCGGCATGAGCGCGTACGAGATGATGCTGTCCGAAAGCCAGGAGCGCATGTTGATGGTGCTGCGCCCCGACCGCGAGGAGCGGGCGCGCGCCATCTTCGCGAAATGGGAGCTGGATTTCGCGGTCATCGGCCGGATCAGCGACACCGGCCGCCTCGTCGTGCGCCACCAGGGCCGGGTGGAAGCCGACGTCCCGCTCGCCCCGCTGTCGGACCAGGCGCCGCTCTATCACCGCTCCACCGCGGAGACGCCGAAGCCGGAGCCGCTCTCGGCGACCCGCGTCGAGGACCGGCTCGGCCTGACGCGCGCGCTGGAGCGGCTGGTCGCCTGCCCCGATCTCTGCTCGCGCGCCTGGATCTGGGACCAGTACGACGCGCTGGTGGGTGGGCAGACCGTGAAGCGCCCCGGCCAGGCCGACGCGGCGGTGGTGAAGGTCGAGAACACGCCGATGGCGCTGGCGCTGACGACCGACTGCACGCCCCGCTACTGCGCCGCCGACGCGGAGGCGGGCGGGCGCCAGGCGGTCGCCGAGGCGTGGCGCAACCTCACGGCCGTCGGCGCCCGCCCGCTCGCCATCACCGACAACCTGAACTTCGGCAATCCCGAGAAGTCGGAGGTCATGGGCCAGTTCGCCGCCGCCATCCGGGGGATGGCCGCGGCCTGCGAGGCGTTGGGCTTCCCAGTGGTGAGCGGCAATGTCAGCCTCTACAACGAGACCGAGGGCCGCGCGATCCTGCCCACGCCCGCGATCGGCGGCCTCGGCGTGGTGGACGACGCGGCCAGGGCGGTCGGCATCGCGCTGCGCCCCTGGCTCGACCTGGTGCTGATCGGCGAGACGCGCGGCTGGCTCGGCCAGTCGCTCTGGTTGCGCGAGGTCGCCGGCCGCGAGGAGGGCGCCCCGCCCCCGGTCGATCTCGGCGCCGAGAAGCTAGCGGGCGATTTCGTGCGCGCGCAGATCCTGGCCGGCACGGTCCGCGCCTGCCATGATGTCTCCGATGGCGGGCTGCTCGTGGCGGTCGCCGAGATGGCGATGGCCGGCATGACGGGCGCGCGGCTCTCCGCCGGCCCGCGCGACATCCCCGGCCACGCATTCTGGTTCGGCGAGGATCAGGGCCGCTACGTGCTGGCCGTGGCGGACTCCGCCACGCTGGTGCGCGCCGCCGAGGCAGCGGGCGTCCCGGCGTCGCGGATCGGCACCTCGGGCGGGCAGGATTTGACTCTGCCCGACGGCGGAACCATATCCGTCGCGGCCCTTCGCGCCGCGCACGAGCGGTTCTTTCCCGCCTGGATGGAAAGCTGAGGAGACGGACATGCCGATGGCAGCCAGCGAAATCGAATCGCTGATCCGGGCCGCGTTCCCCGACGCCCGCGTCACCGTCGAGGACTTGGCAGGCGATGGCGACCACTACGCCGCGACGGTCGTCTCGGAACAGTTCCGCGGCCTGGCCCGCGTGCGCCAGCACCAACTCGTCTATGCCGCCCTGCGCGGCCGCATGGGCGGCGAGCTTCACGCACTCGCGTTGCAGACATCGGCTCCCGATTGAGGAAAATACCATGTCCGACCAGCCTGTTTTCGACCGGATCAGATCCGAAATCACCGAGAACCCGGTGATGCTCTACATGAAGGGTTCGGCGATGTTCCCGCAATGCGGATTCTCGGCCCGCGTGGTCCAAATCCTTTCGCACCTCGGCGTGCCGTTCAAAACCGCGAACGTGCTGGAAGACCCGGAGCTGCGCGAGGGCATCAAGCAATTCTCGAACTGGCCGACCGTCCCGCAGCTCTACGTCAAGGGCGAGTTTGTCGGCGGCTGCGACATCATAACGGAAATGTTTCAGTCGGGTGAGCTGGAGACTTTCCTGAAGGAAAAGGACGTCCAGCATCGGGCGGAGGCGTAGCTTCCCTCTATCCGGCGGTTTCGCGCGGCTTTCCTGAGGCGAAAGCCGGGTCGTGTTGGAGCGGGCTTTTAATAGGGCTTATTGCCTTCTGCTGTGGTGTGAGGCTCTTGGGGAAGATGATCGTGTCCTCCCCTGCTTCGTAGAACTCGCGGACGCGGGCCTCCTCATCGAAGCCATGCGGGCGTAGAATGTGCGAATGCACGCAAACCCGGACGACCCGGAGGTCTCAACCGGAAGCAACCGCTCGCCGCTTGGACCGGTCAGGTCCGCGCTCGGCGTTGGTTGTGACTCTGCAGATGGTAAGCGGACCGTCTCGGCGATGCCTGTGGTCGACCCCCGTGCCGAACGGCGGCATGAATATCGACGGAATACGGCTTGGCTCGAGAAACAGGGGTTAGGCATTAGCGAGTGGCCATGGCGTCCAGATCCAGGTCGCTATTCGTCAGTGCGCTGGCAAGTTTTGCCTACCTTGGGCTCGCCATCCTTGGCTGGGGCGGGTTTGCCGCCTTCTTCGCCCATCCAGCTTTGATTGCCGTAACGGTCGTCCTGTTTGTGCTGGTCGGCGCAGCGCTCCTCTCGCGCGGCAATCTCAGCGCTGGCGAGCGCGAGGATCGTGCCAACCGCTGGGTCTTCATCGTTTTCGGGGTCATCGGTCTGCTGGCAGCCTATTTGCCTGCGTACACCGACCGGACAGGGTTCTGGGCGCTGGATGGGGACGACGTCCGCTGGCTCGGCGTTGTGCTCTTCGCAGCCGGTGGCGCACTGCGGATCTGGCCGGTGTTTGTGCTCGGCTATCAATTCAGCGGGCTGGTGGCAATTCAGCCCGGGCACACATTGGTCACAGGCGGCGTCTTCGGCATTATCCGCCACCCTAGCTATCTCGGGTTGCTCATTAACGCGCTGGGTTGGGGGTTGGCGTTCCATTCGGGCATAGGCGTGTTGCTCGCGGCGCTCAATGTCCCGCCGCTCGTCGCACGCATACGCGCGGAAGAGGCGCTGCTGCTGGCGCAGTTCGGAAGTGAGTACAACGATTATCGCGCTCGCACGTGGCGGCTGATACCTGGGCTTTATTGACGGATGGAGGCAGGAAAGGCCCGCAATGGGTCGAGGCCAGCGATAGCCTCGTGGCCTCAGCTATCGCCCGGCATGGTGGAAAGCGGCCGTGTGCAATCCACACCTAACCGGAATTTACGCCCGAGTGGGAAGTAGTACATCTTCGAGCACCTCATAGTGTCGAACATTCCCGTCGAAATCAACCAATGCGGCGACCGCGCCTGGCGCGACGACCGCTCGCCAATGTTATCATTTGCGAATGAGCGAATAGCATCCATGGATTGCCAGCGCGTCAGCATAAGAAAGTCAATTTGGTCGGCGATGTGGCGCTGACGCAGATGTGTGCCGCAGAACTTCGCAGTCGTCCCTTACGCGAACTTGGAGGTATTCCGCCCGCAACTGCTCGGCGCCTGCGGCTACGCATTGCCCTACAGCATCATGAGCGGTGCCCCAAGGGGCGATGGTCGGCGTCATCCTAAGCCGCGCCCTCGCCACCGCCGCGCCGGCCGCGACCGAGGCCGCGCGGTCCGGCGCGGCGCAGCCAGTCGCGGCGAAAGGCATGGCGGCGCTCAGCGCCTAGGCGGCAGGCCCGTCACGGCGACTTCGACCGCCCCAGCACCCGCGCCACGCCCTCCCGCAGCTCGCGCGCCCTGAACGGCTTGGCCAGCACGGCTTCATGATCCAGCGCGTGCGTCCCTGGGTGGCCGGTGATGAACAGCACGGGCAAGTCAGGCCGCTCGGCACGGATGCGCGCCGCCAGGGCAGGTCCGTCCATGACCGGCATGATCACGTCCGTGACGAGCAGCTCGATCGCCGGCGTGGCGCGCACCACCGCGAGGGCGCCCGCGGCGTCCGACGCCTCGATCACGGCGTGTCCCAGCTCGCGCAGCAGCGCCGCGGTCACCGGGCGTCCCTGCTCGTCATCGTCCACCAGCAACACCACGGCGCTCCCGCGCCGGCACGTGTCCAAGGCGTCCCTCGGCGCATCGATGGCGGCGCGTGCCTCGGCGTCGGCGGGCGGCAGCAGGATCGTCACCGTCGTCCCCCGCCCCGCCTGGCTCTCGATCCGCAGCGCGCCGCCGGAGTGCTCGGCGAAACTCCGCGCCATCGCCAGGCCGAGGCCGGTTCCCTTGTCGCGGGGCTTGGTGGTGAAGAAGGGCTCGCAGGCGCGGGCTAGCACCTCCGGGGACATGCCGCAACCGGTGTCGGCAACGGCAATGGCCACGACCGGCGCGGTCGCGCCGTCCGCCTGGTTGCGCGCCGAAATCGCCAGCGTACCGCCGTCTTTCATCGCATCGCGCGCGTTCACGGCGAGATTCAGCAGCGACATCTCCAGTTGCTGCGCATCGACCAGCACGGGCCTGACATCCGGCGGGACGTCCAGGACGCACGCGATCCCCGGGCCCAGCATATGCCGGGCCAAGCTCTCCACTTGCCCCAGCAACGGCGCCAGGTCGACCACCACCGGCTTCAGCGCCTCACGCCGGGCAAAGGCCAGGAGTTGACGCACCAGCGCCGCCGCCCGGTCCGCCGCCTGCTCGCCAAGCCGCACCATGCGCAGCAACGCAGGGTCGTCGATCCGGCGGCGAAGCAGCTCGTAGCTGCCGCTTACCGCGACCAGCACGTTGTTCAAATCGTGCGCGACCCCGCCAGTAACCTGTCCAAGCGCCTCCAGCTTCTGCGCTTGCAGCAAGGCCGCCTGCGCCTGCTCGCGCCGCTGCATTTCGGCGGCCAGCTCGCGCGCCGTCGCGCTCAGCGCGCGCGTCCGATCCCCGACCCGCCGCTCAAGCTCGCTATTCGCCTCGGCAAGCACACGCTCGGCCTCCTTGATGTCATGCACATCGATGGCGGTCGAGACGGCGAGGTCTCCCGTTTCGGGATCATCAAGCGCGACCGCGTGCAGCCGGTGCCAGCGCCAAGCCCCGTCACGGCGGCGGAGCCGGGCCTCGGTGTCGAACTCGCTTCGTTCGGCACGGGCGCGCAGGGTGAGCGAACGCACGCGCGCCATGTCCTCGGGGTGAACGAGCGCGAGACGGTCCTCCAAGCCTGAGCCGACGCCGGGTCCGGCGTAGTCGAAAAATCGGCGGTTGTAGTGCAGCGCCATGCCGTCGCGCCGCGTCAGCCAGGCCATCTGGGGCAGGCCGTCGAGCGCGCGGCGCAGCCGCTCCTCGCTTCGCTTGCGCTCCGTGATGTCCTGCACGGCGTCGATCACGCGCAGCGCACGGCCCGCCTCGTCCCGCGCGAGCACCCCGGAGACGCGCGAGAACCAGGACCAGCCGCGACCCGGAAGCTCCATCTGAAACTCCAGGTCGCGCGTACAACGTTACCTTCGGCTTGCGCCTGGCGATCCGCCTCATACGCGGCCCGATCCTCCGGATGGAGCCGGGCAGTCCATGCGGCGCGCTCGGGTCCGTCCATGGAAAGCCATGTGTCGGCTGGAAACAATCCCTGGCCCAGGGCGGAAAGTCGCGCGTCGGCACAGAACACGCGGCGCACGAGATCCCACTCGGCGATGCCGATCCCCGCCGCATCAAGCGCCAGCCGTAGCCTGATTTCGCTCTCGCGCAACGCGACTTCGGCGCGCTTGCGGTCCGAGATGTCGTCCACGACGCTCACGAAATGCGCGGGCCGCCCATCCGCGTCGCGCAGGAGCGAGACGGTCAGCTTCGCCCAGATATCCGTCCCGTCCCGCCGGCGATACCGCTTTTCGATGGTATAGACGCTCTCGCGCCCTTCGAGCAGCGCCTGGACATGGACAAGGTTGTTCGCGAGGTCGTCGGGATGCGTGAACTCCTGGAAGGTGCGTCCGAGCAGCTCCTCGCGCGCGTATCCGATGATGGCGCACAGGCGGTCATTGACGCGCAGCCATCGTCCGTCGAGCCCGACATGGGCGATGCCCAACGCCGCCTTGTCGAACGTGGCGCGATACAAAGCCTCGGAAGCGGCGAGCCCCGCGTCCGAGGGACGGCCTATCGGGCCAGGGCTCATCGGTGCCGCCCGCCGTGCAGCCACGCGCCTCTCATGGCGAGAGCCATAGGGCGTCGCGCCGCACCGGACAAGGAAAAAGCTTTGACTTTCAAGGAAGCAGCCTGTCCGATGGTGAAGCAAAGCCCCGAGACGCAGCATGCCCGAGACCCCGGACGCATTCGCCAAAACCGACCGCAACCGCGTGCGCCGGCGACCGGACCGGGGTCATTACGATTGTGAGACAGTGTACCGAATCCTGGACGCCGCCATGGTCTGCCACATCGCCTACGTCATCGACGGCCAGCCCTACTGCACGCCGACGGCGTTCTGGCGGGAGGGCGATCACCTCTACTGGCACGGCTCCTCGGCGAGCCGGATGCTGCGCGCCGAGGCCGAGGGCATTCCGGTGTGCCTGACGGTCACGCACATGGACGCGGTCGTGCTGGCGCGCTGCGGTTTCAATCACTCGATCAACTACCGCGCGGTGATGGCCTACGGCCGCGCCCACCTGATCGAGGGCGAGGCGAAGCTGCGTGCGATGGACAGCTTCGTCGACCGCTTCTTTCCCGGCCGCTCCCGCGTGCTGCGCCCGCCCACCGCGCAGGAGGTCAAGGCGACCACGGTGCTCGGCATGGAGATCGAGGAAGCGTCCGCCAAGATCCGCGCCCTCGACGTCCATGACGAGGAAGAGGACTACGCCGTTCCGGCCTGGACCGCGCTGGTCCCGGTCCGCACGGTGATCGACGCGCCCGTCGAGTGCCCGCGCCAGCATCCCGAGGCCACCAGCGAGGCCGGCGGCATGGGCGCCTGGCGCCCCGGCCGGCGGCTGGACGAGGTGATGAGCGAGGCGTACCGGGTGGCGTACCGGGACTAAGACCGGCGACCTTATGACCTGACCTCTTCGCCGCCGTTTCGGCCCCCTCCCCTTCGCGGAGCAAATTCAGGCCATGCCGCGGCGCGGGAGGCAGCAAGCCGCCGTTCGTGTGTGCCTCTGTCACCCTCCTTATCTGTTGATGGTGATCGATCGGAGTGCCAGCGCATTGCCGCGCGCTCGACAATCTCCCAAGCTGACGGCCCAGTTGATCCAATAGGCGATTTGGCAAAGCTATCGTTGCACGCCATACCAAAAAGGCGCAAATTCGAGCCGCACAGATACAACGACAAAATGGGGGAGAAAATGATTACTAGACGAGCAGCGCTGACCGCCGCCGCCGCCCTGCCTGCAACTCTCAGTTTTCATGTCAGAGCAGCCGATACAACCGAGATCAAGATCGGCAATACCATGCCCTATAGTGGGCCGGCTTCGTCGTACAGCTCGGTAGGCAAGGCCGACGCGGCGTTCTTCAAATGGTTGAACGATCAAGGCGGCGTAGCCGGACGAAAGATCAACTTTATTTCCCTCGATGACGGCTATAGCCCGCCCCGGACTGTGGAACTGACCCGCCGCTTGGTGGAGGAGGAGCAGGTCGCGTTCATGTTCGACGCGCTCGGCACGCCGACCAATTCGGCGGTCGATGATTATCTCAACCAGAAGAAGGTGCCGCAGCTGTTTGTCAGCACGGGCGCCGACAAATGGGCCGATCCGCAGCATTTTCCGTGGACGATCGGCTTTCTGCCCAGTTACCGCACGGAAGCGCAGATCTACGCGAAGTCCATGCTGAAGGAGAAGCCCGAGGCCAGGCTTGCGATTATCTATCAGAACGACGATTTCGGAAAGGATTACCCGGCGGGCGTGCGCGACGTGCTGGGTAAGGACTGGGACAAGCACGTCGTGAAGGCGATCACGTACGAGGTGACTGATCCACGATCAACTCGCAGATCACCGAGCTGCAAGCTTCCGGCGCGGACGCCTTGCTGGTGGCGGCTGTGCCGAAATTCGCCGCGCAGGCAATCCGCAAAGTGTACGACCTGGTTGGAAGCCGATGTTCTTCATGACCAATGTGTCGATCTCGGTCGGCTCGGTGCTGCGGCCGGCCGGGCCGGAGAAGGCCATCGGCCTGGTATCCGGCCAGTTCTGCAAGGACCCCGCGGATCCGGCCTGGGACAACGATGCGGGCATGCGCCACTTCAAGGCGTTCATGGCCAAGTCCTGCCTTCAGCCGACATCACCGACGGGCTCTATGTCTGGGGATACGCCGTCAGCTATCTGCTCTGGAAGGTGCTGGAGCAATGCAACGGCGACTTCTCGCGCGAGAACGTAATGAGGCAGGCGACCAACCTCAAGAACCTGAACATCCCGGTGC
>CAWFTU010000010.1:0-254042 GCA_963818725.1 uncultured Pseudomonadota bacterium
CCCAGGGCTGTTCAACGCTTTCGAATGATGGTGAGTGAGAGCACGTTTTTGATGCCTGCGAGACCGGCGCGGTAGCGATCCTGGCTGAGCGTGTCCGTCTGGTTGGCCTTGAGGATGTTGAAGGCGAAGCTGCGCAGGCGAGCAAACACGCCTGGGTTGGTGCGGATGCGCGAGCGGTCTTCGCCCAAGGTGACGTCGCGGCTGTAATGCGAGGTGGTCTCGATCCTCCAGTGCGCGCGGATTGTCTCGGCGGCGCGGGTGGCGGTGACCGGGGTGTTTGAAACGTAGAAGGCCATCTCGGCGGAGTGGCGCAGCAGCCCGGTCTTGGCGTTGCGGGTGTGGACAGTGCGCTCGACACGGATGATGGCGGCCACGTGCGGATGCCAGTCGGTGTCGGCCAGCGTGTCGGCGGGATCGAAGACGGTGACGGTGCGACGTTCGTCGCGGTTGCGGCCCTTGTTATGGCTGTGGACAGACCCGAGTGGTGTTGTGGTGGCCGAAGCCGCCCGGATTTTCTGGTGCAGGGTCGGCTGGTTGTCCTTGACGCCGACGATCAGGGCGACGTTGGCTCCTGCTGCAACCTCGAAATGTTTTTTTGGCAATGCAGCGCGTCGAGTGTGACGATGGTGCCGCGAGCGATGCCGAGTTCGGCCAGCAGCATCTGTGCCGCCGGGATTTCGTTGGATTTCTCGGCGATGTCGATGTGGGCGGAGCTGGCAAAGGTTCCGACTGCGTAGCAGGTGGAAAGCCAGCGGAGGGGAGCACCAAGGCGGTGTCGGTGGCAAATGCGCTCAGCACCTGGGCAGAGGCACGATCGCGGAACTTATCAAAGCTGCCGCGCAGCGTCTTGCCATCCAGGGCAATGCTGCCCTGCCCAGGCGTGGCGCGCGCCGCCTGCAGCAGGGCGGCATGGTGGCGGAAGACCCCCTCCACCGTGGCCGGGTCGAGCCCTTGGAGAATGTAGCGGACGGCGGTGCGCGCGGGTGCGCGGCGCCAGTTCAGGCCGAAGGCCGCGTTCAGCCTGCGGCGATGGACGCCGATGAAGGTGACAATGCCACGATACGAGTTGCAGCCGGTCACGATGGCGAGGATGGCGAACAGCAGCACGTGGGGCAGCCCGTAGAGCTTCCCCTGCGCCCGGCGCGGATCAGGGACGTCCGCCAGCACGTCCAGCAACGGCGAAAACGCAGCCACGGCACCCTCCGACCCCGTTGCCGCCCCAAGGGTCAGACATTTGCCGGCTCGGGAATCCCCCTTGGATCAGCCGCCTCACTTCACCCCACATGTGTGGCAGGACGGCCTCAGTGAAGGCAATGCGGCAGCGTTGAACAGCCCTGGGGCTGACCCCGAGCTGCTCCTGGCAACATAGATTGAGGGTTCGCCGCGGCACGCTCAGCGCCTCGCACAGCTCGGTTAAGTAAATCGGCTCGTCCGGATGTTCCTCCGCATGATCGCGGAAGCGCCGCATGATCGCGCGATGCCGCCACTGGCCGGCGGTTTCTGTCCTGACGCGACCCGCCGTGAGGCAATCGACGAAACCCTCCGTCAATGAAGCTTCCAGCCCGCGCGCCGCATCAGGGTTCGCAATAATTTCGGGCGCTGCCCTCGCTAGATGTACGGCCGCGCCGCGCAAGCGTCGGAGCCGTGCCATGGTTGGCGGAGCCACCGCGACTGACAACGCGCCACGAGAAACCACAATATCTTGGCCGGCCAGCACCGGACCGAGCCGGGCGAGGTCACTTTGCGTGAGGGACATAGAGGCCGTTTGCGACGAACCCGAGACGCTGTGCCAGTCGGTGCTGAACGGAGCCATCACGCCGACCTCGCTCGCCCCCAACTCGGTGCCGCGGTAGCGCATGGCGGTTCCCGGGGCGGCAGGGAAGCAGAGGACAGTACGCGTGTTACAAACGCGCAACGACCGCGCGAGGGAACTCGGAGATCTGCTGCATCTGTAGCTGATGCAGACGGATCCTCGTGACCGACCCGGAGAACGCCCCTTTTTCGGTGACGACGTACTCGCAGTTTGGCAGCCAGGAATTGCGAAACAAATCCTCGGCGTCGTCCGCGTTGCGGACCGCGCTGAATGGCATGTCGAACAGCTCCCCCTCCGGCTGTTACCTTATCAGCGTAAACGTAATCAATTTTTGATTCAAGTCAATCGACTATCAGCTCAGTTATAAATCGTTGGAAACGCGTCCGCGCGGTTGGGCGCGCACGCCAGGTCGCACCGGTTGGTTGCCTCTGCTCTGTCGTAACGTCTCAGAGGGAAGCTCGCCGAACAGGTGGCGATAGTCGCCGGCAAACCGGCCGAGCTGATTGACGCCGTGATGCCGTTCCAAGGCTGATATGATCGTGACACCCGGATTGGCATCCTGCAATGCTCGGCGAATGCGCCCCAGCCGGCGCAACCGAACGTAGCGGCCGGGAGCGACGCCGAGGTGGTGCCCACAGTAGACCCGCAGAGTCCGGGCATTCACGCCGAGCTGGGCGCTGAGCTCCGTCTGGGAGGGGAGCCGATCGGGATGGATGCGCAGAATCTCTTCGAGGCGGACCATGATATTCGTTTGGAGCCGCTCACCTCGGCCCTGTAGCGTGGGTGGTCCCGCTGCCAGGCACTCCACGAGAGACTCGATCATATGCTGTTCCAGGCCGCGAGCGGCATCCGGACTTGTCGGAGCGCTCGGCCTGGATGCCGTCACCTCGATTGCTGCCCGGAAGAGCACTTTCAGAGACCGGAGAAAGTTCGGCGCAGGCCGCCAACGCACCACGCCAGGCGGCAGGACGAACGCGGGACCGATCAGCCGGCGCCCGATGCGGACAAGGTAGGCGGCCGAGCAGCATATCGCGGCGAAGCGGCATTGTCCGACCGCGCGGCCATGTACGCCGGAAATCGAACGAAGGGTCAGAATGTCTCGCGATTCCAGGGCTATGCCCGCCCAACTCTGGGACGCCTCGCGATCCAGCGACACCAGGATGACAACCTGGTTGGTCGGCGGGCGAAGGAAGACCACCCGCGCCTGGCACTCCTCGACACTCAAGAAGGGATAGCCGCGCCAGACTGATCTGAACCAACCGCGCCCGGAACCGCCCCCGGCCGGTGACGACGAACTCCGTCTGGCACTGCCCCTCTAGTGGGCTGAGTTGGAAGTTTCCTGGCACTCATGAACGTCGTTGGTGCGTTGGCAGAAGCGTCGCACGCTGTCGAGGATGTCGTCGGCGCTCTTGGTCCAGACGAACGGGTGCGGTTCCGCATTGGTGGCCTCAAGGTAGCGGCGGATCGCCGCCTCCAGGGTCTCGACTGTAGGGAATACTCCGCGCCGGATCTGGCGCACGGTAAGCAGGGCGAACCACCCCTCGACGAGATTGATCCAAGAGGCGCTGGTCGGCGTGAAATGCAGATGATAGCGCGGCCGCTTGGCCAGCCAGTCCCGGACCAGCGCGGTTTTGTGGGTGCGCAGGTTGTCGAGCACCAGATGCACCTCGAGGTCGGAGGGAATGCTCCGGTCGATCTCGTCAAGGAAGGCGCGGAACTCGGTGGCACGGTGACGACGATGGCAGGTCCCGATGACCCTTCCGGTCTTTGCGTCGAGGGCGGCGAACAGGTCGAGTGTGCCGTGGCGAAGATAGTCGTGCGTCCCGCGTTCGGGCTGGCCGGGGCGCATCGGCAGCACCGGCGCGGTTCGCTCGACAGCCTGGATTTGCGGCTTCTCGTCCACACACAGCACCAACGCCCGCTCGGGTGGCGAAAGATACAGCCCGACAATGTCGCGGACCTTCTCCACGAACAGCGGATCGGTGGACAGCTTGAAGGTCTCGGCCCGATGCGGCTTCAGTGCGAAGGCGTGCCAAATGCGGCAGACTGCCGTCTGGCTCAGCCCCGTCGCCCTGGCCAGCGAGCGGGTGCTCCAGTGCGTGGCGTTGGTTGGGCTGGCTTCCAAGGTCGTGGTGACCGCCCGTTCAACTTGTTGGTCCGTGATCTTGCGCGGGGCTCCAGGCCGGGGCTCGTCGAGCAGACCGTCCAGCCCGCGCTCGGCAAAGCGACGCCGCCACAGCGCCACCGTCGCGCGGTTAATGCCGAGCCGCTCAGCAACGCCGCCATTGGTCGTGCCCGGTTCGGCGCAGGCCAGGACGATGCGCGCACGGGTGGCGAGCGCCTGTCCTGTCTTGCGTCGGCGGATCCAGCCCTGAAGCAGATCACGGTCGGTTCCAGACAAAGCAATCGGGATCGCGTGAGGGGTGGCCATGGCAGGTGCCTCCGCTTGCGTGTCTTTCGCCCCTCAATGAAGAATGTCCCACAGGACGCCCAAAGTGCTCAGAAACTTACGCCTCAGCCCACTAGGGCCGCCTGCAAGTCGTCTGCGTCGAGGAAAGAGGCGGTGCTATGTGCCATCGTACCGCCGCGTAGCTTCCTCGACGTGGTCGAAGGCGGCTATGCAGATTGAGCAAGCAAGCTACGATCATGTGATACCGGCTTGGGGCCACAGGCGCCGGTATCAAGGTAGCTCAAGCACCACTAATGATTGTAAAATGCTGCTTCCGGCTGCTAACTATTTAGATCATGGCGCGCCCTGCTGGATTCGAACCAGCGACCCACAGCTTAGAAGGCTGTTGCTCTATCCAACTGAGCTAAGGGCGCCCGAACACTCAGGGACGGCTGGCGACGGCGTAGCGGCTGGGGCGTCACCTCCGAGAGCGCTGCCATTAGCCCCATAGAGCCGAAAGCGTCGAGCGAGCGCAACCCCTGGTCACAGTTCGGCTTGCTGGAGCCGCTGGCCCCCGCTGATTCCGGGATCAGGCTGGACAGGGTGCGGTCCCATCATGAACACGGTTGTTGCCACCGGGGCTCAAAAGCAGGACGGTAGCTCTCGTCAGCACCGGGATCTGGAAGCGCGCTTCCTTGGTGCGCACCGGTTCCTCCATGCCGGGTCACGGACGACGACAAGGAAACGCGATCATGAGCAGCACGGCGGCCACCGTCACACCGGCCGATCACCCCAGGGGGGCTCAGCCCACCATGGGTGGTTCCGTCTACATCAAGCCGCAAGACTTGGCGTGGGAGCCCACGCAGTTCGACGGCATCTCGATCAAGGTGCTGTACGAGGACAAGGAAAAGGGCGAGATGACGTGCCTCCTGAAATGGCAGCCGGGCGCGACCCTGCCGATGCACAAGCACCCGGAGATCGAGCAGACCTACGTCCTCGAGGGCTCGTTCTACGACCATGACGGGATCTGCCGCGCCGGCGAATTCGTCTGGCGGCGGGTTGGCTCGTTCCACGAGACCCATTCCGACGAAGGGGCGGTCATCCTGGCCATCTACCGCAAACCGAACGTCTTCCAGCACAGCTCCGGCTATTCCCGCCAAGCCCCATGAGTTGGGGGTCGTCGGCGTAGGGGGATCGGAGGCCGGCGACCCGGCGCACCGTGACGAGCTTGCTGCGCATCACAGGGCTGGGCCGATAGCAACGACCCGGCGTCCACAAGTCTGCCGGTACCTCTGCCGGGCAGGGCCGCGCCACTCGTGATGACACTTAGGTTACGTTTACGCCAGCGAATGGTCTCGTTGACCAATCGCTCGGACGTACCCCCGGCCATAAACCCGAGCCTCCGATCATCAGGCTCGCGCCGTCCGGGATCATGGCAGCGGGATGTTCAAGCGCAACCTTTGCATTGCCAACCACACCTGCTAGAGTTTGCCCTTACAAGCGAGAGGGGCTGATCATGATTGCTCCAGATCAGTGCCAGCCCCCGCGACCGCGATAGGTCGGCTTCACTCAAAAGTTGGAGAAGCGAGATGTCGGGGTACCCCGGGTTCGGCCCTGTTCAGGAATATTGGATGGACACTTGGCATCCTGTATCTCGATACGAGGCGCAGGCGTGGCAACACGTATTTCGAGCACAACGCCAGCAAGGTGCCGCACGTCCTTCATTTCAAGTTCGAGCTTGTGTGCGATGGCCGCCAGCTCCCCAGGCCGGTGAATTACGCCCTGGTTCGGATTGTTCCACCGGAAGGCACGAAGACGGATCCCGCGAAACCGCCATTCGTCATCGTTGATCCCCGCGCGGGTCATGGTCCCGGGATTGGCGGGATGAAGCACGACAGCGAAATCGGCATGGCACTCGCCGCCGGACATCCCTGCTACTTCATCGGCTTCCTGCCGAAACCAATGCCGGGGCAGACGGTCGAGGACGTCTGCCGCGCGGAGGCCGTGTTCATCGAACAGGTCGCGGCGCGCCATCCGGCGGCCGAGGGCAAGCCGGTCATCATTGGCAACTGCCAGGCCGGCTGGCAGATCATGATGATGGTGGCGATAAAGCCGGATCTGACCGGCCCCATCATGCTGGCTGGCTCACCGCTTTCCTACTGGGAGGGCGTGCGCGGCAGAAATCCCTTGCGCTACCTGGGCGGCGTGCTCGGCGGCACGTGGCTGACGGCGCTCGCGGGCGACATCGGCCACGGGATCTTCGACGGCGCGCACCTCGTGGCCAACTTCGAATCCCTCAATCCCGCGAACACGTACTGGCAGAAAGATTACAACCTCTACTCGAAGGTCGATACCGAGGCAGAGCGGTTCCTGGACTTCGAGACGTGGTGGCGCAGTCCAGTGCTGCTGAACGCCGAGGAGATGCAGTGGATCGCGGACAACCTGTTCGTCGGCAACAAGCTCGCCACGGGAGAGCTGCGCAGCTCGGACGGGCTTCGCGTCGACCTCCGCAACATCAAGTCGCCAATCATCGTGTTCTGCTCCTGGGGCGACAACATCACGCCGCCGCAACAGGCTCTGGGCTGGATCACCGACCTTTATGATCATGAGAGGGAGATCGTCGCGAACGGCCAGACCATCGTTTACACGCTGCACCACACGATCGGCCATCTTGGCATCTTCGTGTCCGGCAAGGTCGCCACCAAGGAACACGATCAGTTCGTGGGCTGCATGGACATGATCGACCTGATGCCTCCCGGACTGTACGAGGCCGTCATCACCGAGGTCGAGCCGGATTTCGGGAACCCGGAGCTTGTCCACGGGAAATACCTGTTCAGCCTCGAAGCGCGGACCTTGGACGACATCCGGGCGCTGGGCGCCAACAGCGCGGAGGACGATCGGCTCTTCGCGACGGCCGCGCGGGTCTCGGACGTGAATCACGGCCTGTATCGCACGCTCCTGGGTCCGGCGGTGCGCGCGCTGTCGAACGAATCCCTGGCCGACGCGATCCGGCGGCTGCACCCGAACCGGATGCGGTTCGCCATGTTCTCGGACCAGAACCCGATGATGCAGCCGATCGCGCCGCTGGCCGATGCCGTCCGAGCCTCCAGGCAGCCAGTCAGTTCGGACAATCCGCTGCTGGCAGTCGAACAGGCGGTCTCCACCGGCATCGCGGCATGGCTGAAAGCCTGGGGCGACTGGCGCGACACGATGACAGAGGCATTTTTCCTGAATACCTACGGATCGCCCCTCCTTCAGGCGCTGGTCGGCTTCGGCCCGCAGTCTCCAGCATCGCGTCCGCATATCGAACGGGAGCTGATCCGGGAAGCCGCCGAGGCACGGCTGCGCTCGGAACTCGAAACCCGCTTCGAATCCGGCGGGCTTGCGGAAGCCGTCATCCGTGCGCTGATGTACGTGCGCGTTCCCGAACAGAGCGCCGACGAACGCGGCTTCGCCATGCTCAAGGCGATCCGTGCCGCGCAGCCTGCCGGCAAGCGGCTGAGCATCGAACAGGCCAAGAGGGTGATAAGGGAGCAGTTCCTGCTGGTCTTCCTCGATGCCGAGCGTGCGTTGCAGACGATCCCAAAGTTGCTGCCAAGCAACGCGGAAGAGCGGCGGGCCGCGCTGGACGCGGTGCGTCGGACGCTTGCCGCCCGCGGCGCGCTCTCCGATGCGGGACAGCGCCGCCTCGACAAAGTCGAGGCCGCATTCGATGCGAAGCCGGAGCGCGCGAGGGAGGCCGTTGTCAATGCCTGACATCGAGACCCATGCCGGGCCACCGCACGAAAAATACGAGGGTCTGGTCGAGAGAGCCCAGCGTCTGCCGCCGATTCCGACGGCTATCGCCCATCCATGCGACGAGGTTTCACTGGAGAGCGCCGTCGAGGCCGCCCGTCTCGGGCTGATCGTCCCCGTCCTGGTGGGCCCGGCGGGTCGCATCCGCGACGTCGCGGGGCGCGCGTCCCTCGATATCGGGACTTTCGAAATCGTCGACGCCGCGCACAGCGACAATTCGGCCGCCAAGGCCGTCGCGCAGGTGCGGTCGGGGCGCTGCGAGGCGCTGATGAAGGGCAGCCTGCACACGGACGAGCTGATGGGCGCCGTCGTCTCGCGCGAAACCGGCATCCGCACGGCGCGGCGCATCAGCCACTGCTTCATCATGGACGTCCCGAATCACCCCACTCCCCTCATCATCACCGATGCCGCGGTCAACATCGCGCCAACCCTGGAGGACAAGGTCGACATCGTGCAGAACGCGATCGACCTGGCGCACGCGATGGGAGTATCGGAGGTGCGTGTCGCCATCCTGAGCGCGATGGAGACCGTCAACCCGAAAGTGCTCTCGACCATCGAGGCCGCGGCGCTCTGCAAGATGGCGGACCGCGGACAGATCACCGGCGCCGTGCTGGACGGCCCGCTCGCCCTGGACAACGCGCTCAGCCCCGAGGCCGCGGCGATCAAGCGCATCGTCTCACCAGTCGCGGGGCGTGCGAACGTGCTGGTCGTTCCCGACCTGGAGGCAGGGAACATGCTCGCGAAGAGCCTTTCCTTCCTGGCGGGCGCCGATGCCGCGGGAATCGTCTTGGGCGCGCGTGTTCCGACCATCCTGACCAGCCGGGCCGATGCGCTGCTGACCCGGCTGGCCTCGTGCGCGGTTGCTGTGCTGGTCGCGGCCTCGCGCCGCACCAGCCCCGCAGCCGCCATCCGCTGAGGGATTGACAATGAGCGATCATCAAATCCGACCCGTTCTGGCGGGATACAGGGCACTCGTCGTCGGCGTGGCGAACGACCAATCCATCGCCTACGGCTGTGCCAAGGCCTTTCGCACGGCCGGCGCCGAACTCGCCATCACCTGGCTGAACGACAAAGCCCGCCGCTTTGTCGAGCCGCTGGCCCAGGAACTGGAGGCGTCGATCACAGCGCCGCTCGACGTGTCCGTTCCGGGTCAATTGGAGGCGGTGTTCGACACCATCCGCAGCAGTGGGGAAAGCTTGATATCCTGGTCCACTCGATCGCCTTCGCGCCAAGGGAGGATTTGCAGGGCGAGCTTCTCGACTGCTCGGCAGCGGGATTCGCAAAGGCGATGGACATCTCGTGCCATTCGTTCGTCCCCATGGCGAAGCTGGGGGCGCCGCTGATGACCGACGGCGGCACCATGTTCGCCATGAGCTATTACGACGCCAACCGGGTGGTGCCCAATTACAACGTCATGGGTCCGGTCAAGGCCGCGCTCGAGGCGGCCTGCCGCTATCTCGCCTACGAACTCGGGCCGAGCGGAATCCGCGTGCACGCGATCTCCCCAGGGCCGCTGAAGACCCGCGCGGCGTCCGGATTGAAGGACTTCGAACTGCTGTTGAATGAAACGGCGCACAAGGCCCCGCTCGGCGAGCTCGTGGACATCATGGATGTCGGCTTCGGCTGCGCCTACTTGGCGACGCCCTTCGCGCGCCGCATCACCGGCGAGACGGTCTATGTGGACGGCGGCACGAACATCGTCGCCTGAGACGTCGCGGGTTGCGGCCAACCTGACAAGGGAGAATCACCAATGCGGGGCTGTATCGCCGTCCTCAATGCCGGCTCGTCCAGTATCAAGTTCGCCCTCTATGAGGCCGGCGGATCGGGTTCGATCCTCTTCCGGGGCCAGGTGGAAGGGATTGGCGTCGCGCCCCGTCTGCGAGCCTCGAATGGTCAGGGCGCCACAGTCGCGGAGCAGAGCTGGCCTGCCGAGGGGTTCGACCACGAGACGGCAACCCACGCCATCGTCGAGGCGGCGCGGGGCCTTATTCGCGGAACCCCAGTGCTCGCGATCGGACATCGGGTTGTTCACGGCGGGACGGAATACGCAGCCCCGGTGCGTATCGACGAGCATGTCATAACTTCGCTGGCCAAGCTCGTCCCACTGGCGCCGCTGCACCAGCCGCACAATCTCGCTCCCATCCGAGTGATCGCGAAGGCCGCGGCTCACATCCCGCAAGTCGCCTGCTTTGACACAGCCTTTCACCGCGCCCAGCCGGACATCGCGCAGTTGTTCGCGCTCCCGCACGAGCTCACGGAAGCGGGCATACGGCGTTATGGGTTCCACGGCCTTTCGTACGAGTATATCGTTTCCCACCTGACTGAACGCTCCCCGGACCTGGCGCGATCCCGCCTGATCGTTGCTCACCTTGGCAACGGTGCCAGCCTCTGCGCCATTCACGCAGGCTGCAGCGTTGCAAGCACGATGGGTTTCACGGCGGTGGACGGGTTGATGATGGGCACGCGCTGCGGTGCGCTCGATCCCGGTGTGCTGGTCTATCTGATGGACGAGCACAAGATGGACGCCCGCGCCATCGAGGATCTCATCTACCGCCGATCCGGTCTGCTGGGCGTCTCGGGCATCTCGGCCGACATGCGAAGCTTGCGGGCCTCGTCCGAACCGATGGCGGCCCAGGCGATCGCGCTGTTCGTCTACCGCATTGTCAGGGAGATCGGCTCTCTCGCCGCCGCCTTGGGCGGGCTGGACGGGATCGTCTTCACAGGCGGCATCGGTGAGCACGATTCCGCGACGCGGGCCGAGGTCGCAGCCAAATGCGACTGGCTTGGGCTTCGCCTCGACCAGGCCCGCAACGCGCAAGGGGCCGGGCTGATCAGCGCGGACTACTCCGGGATCCCGGCATGGGCCATTCCCACCGACGAGGAGCGCATGATCGCCCGCCACACGTCATCGGTGCTGCACCTCGGTCCGGCATGAAACTTGTGGGCCATCGCTCCGTCGCGCTGGCCGGAGCCGAAGGGCTGCTACTCTATCCAACTGAGCTAAGGGCGCTCGATCCAACTGAGCTAAGGGCGCTCGCCGGCGTCAGTGGGTCCACAGCTCCCGCCGGGTGTAGGCGAAGTTCTCGGCGTACGCCTTCGGCTTGACCCGCCGCTCGTGCGGCAGCTCCACCTCGTAGGCGATGCCGTGCTGTTCGGCGTAGGCCACCGCCTCCTCGCGCGTGGCGAAGCTCAGGCGCACCTGGGCCAGCGTGTCGGTGCTGCCGATCCAGCCCATCAGCGGGTCCGGGCGGCGCGGGGCGTTGGGCTCGAACTCCAGGATCCAAGTGTCGGTCCCGGCGCGGCCGGACTGCATTGCGGTCTTGGGGGGCTGGTAAATCCTGGCCCGCATGAAGCGTCCTTCCTCCTCGCCGATGGTCGGGGCGGCCGGATTCGAACCGGCGGCCTCGTGTACCCAAAACACGCGCGCTAACCAGGCTGCGCCACGCCCCGCCCGAGCCGCAGCGAACCTATGAGCGCTGCGCCCGCTCCGCAAGCTTATCCGGCGGCGTGGAACTGCGGCGCGAGCACCTTGTCGCCCGGCGCGATCCCGAACCGGGCCGCGGTGCCGCCCACCAACTCCAGCGTCGCCGCGACCGGGCCGCCGCTCTCAATCACGCGCAGGCTCTGCGGCACCGCGTCCTCGGCGATGTGGCGGACCGTGCCGTCGGGGTTGATGAACACCATGTCGAGCGGCACCAGGGTGTTCTTCATCCACATCGGGCTCTCCTGCACCTTGGGCCAGACGAACAGCATCCCCCCGTCCGGCGGCACGCTGGTGCGGAACATCTCGCCCGTCAGCTGCTGCGCCTCGGTGCTCGCCACCTCCACGTTGAACAGATGGCGCTGGCCGTCCTTGGTGACGATGGTGAGCTGCTCCTTGGGCAGCTCCGGCTGGGCGGTGGTCGCCTCCGGCTCCTGTGCGCGCGCGGCGAGCGCGGCCGGGGTCAGGGCGAGCAGAAGGAGCAGCGTGCGGCGGTTCATGCGGGAAGCCTCTCCTCAAGGGTGAACGCGGCGAGCCGAACCACCGCCTCGCGGACCGGCCCAGGGCGCGGAGTGTCGCGCAGCGTGGTGAACCAGTGCGCGGGAGGGTTGCGGCCGGCGGCGCGGTCGAAGCGCAGCGCGCGCAGCACCGCCTCAGCCGCTGGCGGCAAGCGCGGGGGGATCGGCAGCGCGTTCAGCGTCGCCCAGATGCCGGCCCAGCAGCGCCCGACCGCCCACGGATTGTAGCCACCGCCGCCCAGCACGATCAGGCGCGGGGCAAGGCCGATCAGCGCGGCGACCGTCGCGAAATGCGCGTTGTTGGAAAGCGACAGCCGGGCGAGCGGGTCTTGGGCCAGCGCGTCGGCCCCGGCTTGCAGCATGATGGCCTGCGGCCGCCGGGCGCGGATCAGCGGCAGCACGGCATAGTCGAGCAGGTACAGGAACTCGCTGTCGTTGCATCCCTGCGGGACGGGCAGGTTGCGCGCCGCGCCGCCGGCCCGGTCCTCGGCCGTCCCGGTGAACGGCCAGCGAGCGGCCTCGTGGATGCTGATGGTGAGAACGCGGCCGTCCTCGGCGAAGGCGTCCTGCACGCCGTCGCCGTGATGCGCGTCGATGTCGAGATAGACGATGTTCTCAAGCCCCTGGTCGAGCCAGGTCAGCAGCCCGAGCACGGGGTCGTTGAGAAAGCAGAACCCCGCCGCGCGGTCGCGCCGCCCGTGGTGCGTGCCGCCGCCAGGGCAATGCACGATGCCGCCCGAGGCAGTCAGCCGCGCCGCCAGCATCACCCCGCCCGCCGAGATCGCCGGGCGGCGGAACATCTCCGGATAGACCGGATTGCCCTCGGCGCCGAGCCGGTAGCGGGCGCGCTCGTGCTCGCTCACCGACTGCGCCGCCTCGGCCCGGCGCAGCGCGGTGATGTAGGCCGGGTCGTGGAAGCGGGCGAGCGCCTCGTCGCTCGCCATCGGCGCCTCGACATAGACGGCGTCCGGCAGCCAGCCGAGGGCACGGCAAAGATCGGTGCAGGTGGAGACGCGCGGCACCGCCAGCGGGTGCTTCGGGCCATAGCTGGAGTTGCGGTAGATCTCGCTACCGATGTAGAGCGGGTGCGTCACGGTGCCCGCTGCGGCATCCCTTGCGGGACCACGGTCTTCACGATGGAGGCGTCGAGCGCCTCGTAGTCGTGATAGCCGATCGTGGCGTACAGCTCGGCGCGGGTCTGCATCCGGTCGATCATGTTCTGCGTCCCCCCGTCGCGCCGGATCGCCGCGTACAGCTCGGCCTGGGCCTTGTTGGCGACGCGCAGCGAACTCACCGGCCAGATCACCATGCGGTAGCCCATCGCCGCGAACTCGGCGGCGGTGAAGAACGGGGTGCGGCCGAACTCGGTCATGTTGGCGAGCAAGGGCGCGTCCACGCGGCGGGCGAACGCGCGGAACATCTCGGCGCTGGTCAGCGCCTCGGGGAAGATCGCGTCCGCCCCGGCTTGCAGGTAGAGCTTGGCGCGCGCCACCGCGCCGTCCATGCCCTCGCTGCCCGCCGCGTCGGTGCGCGCGATCAGGTAGAGGTGCCGCCGCGCGCGCCGGGCCGCCGCGATCTTGGCCGCCATGTCGTGCGCGTCGGCCAGCCTCTTGTCGTTCAGGTGCCCGCACTTCTTGGGCAGGAGCTGGTCCTCGATATGCACGCCGGCGGCGCCCGCGTCCTCGAAGCTGCGGACCATGTGCATCACGTTCAGCGCCTCGCCGTAGCCGGTGTCGCCGTCCACCAGCACCGGCAGGCCGGAGGCGCGGGCGACCTGGCGGGTGAAGAAGCACACCTCGTCGACGGTGATCACGCCAAGGTCGGGCAGCCCCATCTGCGCCGTCATCGCCGCGCCCGAGAGGTAGAGCGCCTCGAACCCCGCCTGCCTGGCTTGCAGCGCCGCCTGGCCGTTATGGGCGCCCGGCATCTGAAGGATGCCGCCACGCGCCAGCAGGGCGCGGAGCCGGTCTCCGGCGGGCTCCGTCGGCAGGTCGGCGGCGACGAGGTAGGTCATCGGTCGGTCTCCTGGCAGAGCTTGCGCCATAGCGGATGCGTCAGTGAAAGAATAGCGCCGTCAGAATCGCGAACACCGGCAGCAGCAGCGCCGCGCTCAGGCAGAGAAAGCCCAGGAACCCCGGCATCCGCACGCCGCGGTGCGCCGCCACGCCGCGCACCATCATGTTCGGCGCGTTGCCGATATAGGTGAGGCCGCCAAAGAACACCGCCCCCGCGGAGAGCGCGGCGAGGGAAACGGCCTGGGCGTCCGTCATCGTTGCCGGCTCGATCCGCGCGATGTTGAAGAACACCAGGTAGGTCGGCGCATTGTCGAGGAACGCCGAGAGGATGCCCGCCAGCCAGAAAAACGCCGCTGGGCGCGGCGTGCCCGCCGCCGTGAGCGTCAAGCGCAGCACCGGGCCGAGCGGGCCGGACAGCCCGGCCTCCAGCATGTGCAACACTGGCTGGATGGTGACGAAGATGGCGAGGAACAGCAGCGCCACCTCCTTCATCGGCGCCCAGGTGAAGTCGTTGGCCTGGCGGACCGCCTTGGGGGTGATCGCCGCCGAGGCCAGGGTGATGGCGACGAAGGCCAGGATCGCGACCAGCCGCATCAGCGGCACGGCCTCGCCCAGGATCGACACGTCACCCGCCCGCGCCGCGTTCTGCGCCAGCACCACGGCGCCGGTCAGCACGATCAGGACCGCGTTCGGCCAGCCGCGCACATGCAGCCGGGCGGGGGCGGGCGCTGGCGGCTCGTCCGCCGCCAAGTGCCGGTCGATGAGGTAGAAGGCGAGCAGCAACAATCCCGTCAGGACCGCGAGTGGCGCGATCAGGTGCCGGGCCGGCCAGAGGAATGGCACGCCTTGCAGGAAGCCGATGTAGAGCGGCGGGTTGCCGAGCGGGGTCAGCGCGCCGGAGGCGTTGGCGATCAGCACGATCAGGAACAGCGGCAAGTGAACCTTGCGGCGCCGGTGCGCGTTGGCGTGCAGCAGCGGGTTTATCATCACCATGGCGGCCCCGGCCTGGCCCATCACCACTCCGAGTGCCATGCCCACGCCCAGCATCAGCGTGTTGCCGCCGGGCGTGCCGGCCGGGCCGCCGCGCACCAGCACGCCCCCGCCCGCGGCATAGAGGGCGAGGAGGATGGTCACAAAGGACAGGTACTCCACAAGGATCGCGTGCCAGGCCAGATGCGCCGCATCCGCCGCGCCGAAAGCCGCGACCCAGGGCAGGAGCAGCGCCGCCGTCCACAACCCCATCACCCATGCCATGCGGCGGTGCCAGAGGCGCGGTGCGAGCATCGGCAGCACGGCGATCGACACCAGCACGCCAAGGAAGGGCGCTCCCCAGGGCAGGGCGATGGCGGCGCTCGGTTGCATGACTGTGACCCTGCCAGTAAGACGACGCTCGGCGCGCGGAACGGGGACTAGACTATGGACATGACCGGTGAGCGGCGCATCCCAGCGCCGCGCTCAATGGTTTGGGATGCGTTGAACGATCCCGCCATCCTCAAGACGTGCATCCCTGGGTGCGAGCGGCTGGAGGCGACCTCGGAGCACGACATGGCGGCCACCGCCGCCATGCGGATCGGCCCCATCGCCGCGCGCTTCAATGGCAAGGTCCATCTCTCCGACATCGTGCCAGCCTCCGCCTACACGATCACCGGGGAGGGCCAGGGCGGCGTCGCTGGTTTCGCCAAGGGCGGGGCGAAGGTCCACCTCGACGATGACGGTCCGGGGGCGACCGTCCTGACCTACGAGGTCCAGGCGCAGGTCGGTGGCAAGATGGCGCAGCTTGGCGCGCGGCTGATCAATTCCACGGCCAAGTCGCTGGCCGAGCAGTTCTTCAACAACTTCACGCGGGAGCTGACCGAGCGCATGGGGCCGAGCGAGGAGCGGGTGTTCCCCTCCGCCCCGTCCGAGGCGGTGATCCCGGTCAGCCCGGCCGCCGTTCCTCGGGCTCCGGTCGCCATGCGGTCGATGATCCCGAGCGAGCCGCTGGGCTACCCGTTGGCGGCCTGGATCGGCGGGGCCATATGGCTGTGCATCCTGTTCCTGATCGTTGCCCCGCTGCTCTAGTGAAACCGCTTCCCGCCACTGTCTCCGACACCGCCCGGATGCTCGCCGAGCATGGCTACATCGCCGACCGCGAGCTGGCGACCACGGTGCACCTTGCCCTGTCCATGCGCCGGCCGCTGTTCCTGGAGGGCGAGCCGGGGACCGGCAAGACCGAGATCGCCAAGGTGCTCGCCGCCGGGCTCGGGCGGCGGCTGGTGCGGCTGCAATGCTACGACGGGATGGATCTCGCCGCCGCCGCCTATGAGTGGGACCACGCCCGCCAGCTCATGGCGATCCGCCTGGCGGAGGCGGCCGGAGAGACGGACCGCTCGCGGCTCGGTCACGACATCTATACCCGCGAGTTCCTGCAAGCGCGCCCGCTGCTGTCGGCGATCGACCCCGACCAGCCGCCCGCGGTGCTGCTGATCGACGAGCTGGACCGCGCCGACGAGCCGTTCGAGGCGTTCCTGCTGGAGCTGCTGGCCGACTTCCAGATCACCGTCCCGGAGCTGGGCACGGTGAAGGCCGACATCCTGCCCGTGGTGGTGCTGACCTCGAACCGCACGCGCGAGGTGCATGACGCTATCCGGCGGCGGTGCCTGTACCACTGGGTTGACTACCCGAGCCCGGAGCGCGAGCGCGCGATCCTGGCCGCCAAGGCCCCCGATGTCCCCGGCATCTTGTCGGCGCAGGTGGTCGCCTTCGTGCAGCGCCTGCGCGGCGAGGAGCTGTTCAAGCTGCCGGGCGTGGCCGAGACGATCGACTGGGCGAGCGCGCTGCGGCATTTGGATCAGACCGAGTTGCAGCCGCAAGTGGTGGAGCAGACGTTGGGCGTGCTGCTCAAGTACCAGGACGACATCGCCAAGCTGCGCGGGGCGGAAGCGGCGCGGCTGGTGGGGGAGGCGCGGCAGGCGGGGGAGGCGGCGTAGGGGCGCTTTCGGATTCGTCGCGATGGTCGCACTGCCTGAGTAGTGCTTCAATTTGCATGTCGGCTCCGACCCTGAGCGGACATTCGCACCGGACTTCTGGAACAGGTAAGTTACCGGTGCAGGGCGGTTCGGGCGGCTTTGCAGAAGTCTCGCAGATCGTGTGAACGTATGGCCCGCCCCGTCTGCAAGGGTTTTGTGACGTGTTCTGATCAGTCTGCGCCAACGTATCCGGTCTCAGGGCGAACCCTGGCCAAGATGGAGATCCGCACGTTCCGGTCCTCATAAAACTCTCAGGGTCGCAGTGCCCTATTTCACACACCAGGGTTCCAGAACGTCGATCGACTGTCAGGCCATCTCACTTCCACCACCCGCAGACCTCGTCAGCCCTGGGCGCCGGGTCAGCGCGCCGGGCCCGATCTTCTGGACTACGACATCGCCGCAGCCTTCGTCTCGAACGTCTGCCCACGGCGGATCACCGCCCAGGCGGTCCGTGCCAGCTTGGCGGCAAGCGCCACCACCACGGTGTTCACGTGCGCCCGCGCGAGCAGGCCGCGCAACCACCTGCCGAGCGGCGTGTCGGCCTTGGACAGCGTCGGCAGGGCCGCCCGGGCACCGTGGACCAGCATCTTGCGCAAGTATCCGTTGCCGCGCTTGCTGATCCCCAGCAGCTTGGGCTTGCCGCCCGTCGTCATCTGCTTCGGCACCAGCCCCAGCCAAGCCGCCAGATCCCGACCTCGCCCGAACGTCTGGGCATCACCAATGGACGCCGTCAGCGCCGTCGCGTTCAGCGGTCCGATGCCCGGGATCGAGGTCAGCCGGCGGGCCGTCTCGTCAGTGCGGGCCTGACGCGCGAACTCCTCGTCGAAGGCCGAGATCCGCCGGTCCAGCTCACGCCACTCGGCCCGCAGGTCCTCGACCAGCAACCGGGTCCGCGGGCTGAGCGGGACCTTCTCCTCCGCCATTAGCATCTCAAGAAACACCTCCAGCTTGCGCCGTCCCTGGGGCACGGTGATGCCGCGCTCCAGCAGCACGGCGCGGAGCTGGTTGATCAACGCCGTGCGCTCGCCCACAAGCCGGTCCCGGGCGCGATGCAGCGTCTGCATGTCGAGCTGCGTCTCGCTCTTGAGTTCCACGAACCGCATGGTCGGCCGTGTCGCCGCCTCAGCGATCGCCTCCGCATCTCGGTCGTCGTTCTTCTGCGCCTTGACGTAGGGGCGCACATACTCGGGCGACATCAGCCGGACCTGGTGACCCTGCTCGCGAAGCACGCGACCGAGATGATGGGCGCCACAGCATGCTTCCATCGCCACGACGCAGGGCGACATCCCAGCCGCGAGCTTGACCACGCTATCCCGGTGCAGGCGCCGACGCAGGACTACTCGCCCGGCCCGGTCCAGTCCCACCACGCTGCAGCTGTTCTTGCCCAGGTCGATCCCCAACACCGCGATCTGCATCGGTCCCGCTCCTTCCCTCCGGTTACCCCTTCAGCCTAGCGCCGAAGGGGAGAGAGGGGCGGGCCATTCCATAAAACTCGGACGCGCACGGGCAACTCGCAAGATAAAGGCTGTGTCTGCGGCTCTCTCGCAAGCTCATGTCGTCAAGGATGAGTCGCAGGGTTAGTATGTTGCTCATTGCCGTTACGGCCAAGCGTTTTCACAGGGTCTGCTCGATTTTGAAAGCGCGACTTCGCAAGCTGACGAGTAAACTCCGTATCAATTCCCGCTGGTGGCCGAAGTCGGTTCTGTATCAGCCCATTGCCAAATACCGCGCCAGGCTTGTCGCGATCGGCTGACCGGTGTTCGCCTGGTAGTAAGAGAAGGCAGGTGAGGGATTGACCTCAAAACACGTGGCCGCACCGTCAGAGCCGATCCTGAGGTCGATCCCCGCAAACACCAGATCGAGCCCCGCTGTCAGCGCAACGCAACGCGCGGCCAAGTCCTCTGGCAGCTCTATCGCGCGGAGTGTGGCGGTGCTGCCCGATTGGCGGGCATAGCGGTAGTCAATCACGTCGCTGACGATTTCAGTGGCGTGAACGTCGTGTCCGATAACATGCACCCGCACGTCATTCCCCGGCACTAGCGCCTGGAACTGTACGGGGCACCAGGCGATATCCCCAAGCCGCGCAAGGTCCCAGTCGTCCAGCGCCTTCACGATCGATCGGACGCCGCTCATTGACTTGTAGATGATGGACCCGTGCGCGCGTCGGAACGCGAGCACGGCATCGGGATCGTTGGTGATTAACGTCTCCGGCACGCGCAGCCCATAACCTGCGATCAGTTGTGCCTGATACGGTTTCGAGCTGTTGGACCCCTGTGGATCGGAGCGGTTGACCACGCGCGCGTCGGCCACCTCGATCCAACGATAGAGTGTATCGTGAAGTGCGCGGGCGTGGCGGCGCGCGGGAGAGGCATCCGGCTCGCCCTCCAGTTCCGGCAGGAGGCGGTCGTCCATAAGACGAAAATAGACGCCAGTAATGTCGCGGAGATCGAACACCTCGCCATGCAGGTGGAGCCTGCCGCTCACCCCATCCTCCCCGACACCGAACACGATCGCGCAATCTGCGCATCGGCGCTGATTGAAAAGGCGGTAAGGAACACCAAGGGCATTGAGTGCCTCGGTCAGGAGCACCAGCGGATGTTCGCTGGGGATGCCACCCAGCAGGATCATGGCGCCAGTGCCCTGACGAGGGCGTTGATCAGTGCCTCCCCGCCGTGCATGAGGTCCGGGATCACCGAGGCTCTGGTCATGCGCCACACGCCGTCGGCGCCGGGAGCGAAGTCGATCCCCAACAGCGGACACCCAGCGGCCTTCGCCAAACGCAGGCAGGCCGCCCGGTACGACCCCACCAGCGTGCACGGCCCGACCACCTCTGTACCGACCACGAAGACGGTCCTGGCAGCCGGATCAGGCGGCGCCTGCCAAGGCGCTGCCGGGTCATCATCACTGCTCTGGCGGAAGGGGCGCACCGGCACACCGGCGCGGACGGCCAGGGCCACCCAGGCAGAAGGATGGCGCATGTTGCCGCAAAGGCCCTGCGGCGTCGGCGGATTGAGTTTTGGGGCCGCAAGCGTGTGTAACCAGCTTAGATAGAAGGCCAGCATTTCCTGTATTGCGTAATCACGGTCCGAGCCACCGATACGACTGAGCCAGGCACGCGGCAGGAAAGAAAGGCGGTTCAGCACGCCACGCACCTCGCGGCCGTGCAGAACACCGCCGTCAAACTTCAGCGCGATTTCGGCTCCGGCTGCACCGATCGTGTGCTGCCAACCGCGCACCGAGGCCAGATCGATGCCGGTCAGCACCGTGAGCCGCAGACCACGCTTTCGCAACGCGTCCGCCGCCCACAATGCCGAGGCATCTGCCTCGTCGCATAGCACGAGGATCATGCGTACAGGGTCAGCTACCCGGCTTCTCTGTCCCGGGTTCGGAAGACAGCGCCCCCCGGCTTAGATCGGGGCGCTGCTGGCTGGTTATGAAATGTTGCAGAGAAGCCACGCTCTGTTCTAGCGCGGTGACACGCTGCTCTATTGGCCCGCCTGGGTTGCTGGTTGGCCCTTCGGCGATGCCCTTGGGGCCATTCTCGACAACGAGTTTCTCGAGCTCCTTGGCTTCGATTTTAATCTCCATAGCTTCGATTTTGATCTCCTTGTGCTCGAACTTCTCCGGCTTTTCCTTGTGCTCGAACTTCTCCGGCTTTTCCTTGTGCTCGAACTTCTCCGGCTTTTCCTTGTGCTCGAACTTCTCCGGCTTTTCCTTGTGCTCCGACTTCTCCGGCTTTTCCTTAAACTCTACTTTTTCAATCTTTTCGGGCTTAATGAACTTTTCCAGAGTCTCAATCTTTTTCTCCGCCGTTTTTGGCGCCGCACTAGGCTGATCGGACATGAGTTCCTCCCATTTGCTGTGAATGTACCGCGCCCGGTTTCCTGGACACAAGGTTGCTGTTAAGCGGCGGTCTTCATGACGGCCTGGTACCACGCTGCTCTGGCATCGCTGGGACTGCGCAGGCCGTTCTTCTCGATCAGCCACTCGGCATTGTAGCGGGCGACGAAGTCGCGGACCGCATCACGGGCCTCGTCGATGGTCTGGTAGATTCGGCCATGCACGATCTGCTCCTTGAGGGTGCGGAAGAAGCGCTCGACGACGCCATTCGTCTCAGGCTCGCCGACGAACGCATAGCTGGGGGTCATGCCCCAGAAGCGGATCTGGTTATGGAAATGTTCGGCGAGGAACGCGCTGCCGTGGTCGTGTCGCAGCGCCACGCCGCGAGCGGCGCTGGGGCTGACGTGGCCGAAGACATTGCGGACCGCCATGCCGACGGCCTGCGCGGCGGAGTAGCGATCGCCGCGCTTGGCGACGTGCCAGCCAAGCGCTTCGGCGTTCCAGTGCTCGACGACGCCGAACAGCCAGACCTTGCCATCCTGGACGGTGATGATCTGGGTCGCATCCGTCGCCCACATCAGGTTCGGCGCCTCGGTGATGATGTGATGATCGTGCGGCGTGTCGTCGCGGATGCGGGCGCGATGCGGCGACAGCAGGGCGTTCTCGCGCATCAGCCGCAGCACCCGTTTGCGCGCGACCCGGATGCCGTCCATCACCCGCAGCCTGGCCCACACCTTGCGATGGCCCTCGCCGTGCCAGGGCGACCGGGCGAGATCGGCGCGGATCGCCACCAGCAAGGTGTCGTCCGACACCACGGGCTTTGGTCCACGGCGCCGCACCGAAACTGGCGTCGTCGTTGTATCGGCCCGGCGTCGGTCAGCATAGAAGGATGACCGCGGCACGTCCCAGATGCGGCAGACCTGGGCGATGCCGTAGCGGCGGCCGGTGGCCGGGGAAATCACCGCCGCCATCACCGCGACCTCCCGCGGGCCAAAGGGCCAGGGCGCTCGATGCGAGAGCGCAGCAGCTCGTTCTCCATGCTCAGTTCGCCGATCCGCTGCATGGCCGTGGCGAGCTCACCACTCGCCGCCTCCGTTTCGCGTTCCTTCAATGCGCCACCCAGCGCGGCTTCGGCCTTCTGCCGCCAGCGCTCGAGCTTGTAGAGCGGCACGCCGAGCTCGCGCGAGAGATCCTCGGCGGCCTCACCCCGCAGCAGGCGAAGCACCACCTCGCGCTTGCGGCTCACGCTCCAGCGTTGGCCCGGCGCCAGCGGTCCACTCGGAGCACACCCCGCCTCCGCGCCGTTGTGGCCTGTGGACAGCGCGGACGGGCTCCGCCCGCCCTCGTTGCCCACAGGCCCATCAGCCACATCATTTCGTATGATCCTGTTCATGCTGGACTTCACCATATCTGCCTCCGGTCGGACAAATCGGTGTCCAGGGAAATCGGGGGCAGCTCACCATTTGCTGTGAATCCGGAATCCGTCTGGATGGCACAGAGATGTCCGGGTTCCCAGAGACTATAGCAGGCTCAACCTCCTACTATGTGTGAGGTGCATCACACGACATTCCCATGATTTTCTTACTAACCAGGCCACCAAATAGGTAGCATTCTGCGGGGTGCTGTGCGACAGTCCGGGCATGGCGCTCCGTCGTGACTTCCGCAAGCTTGACCCGGCTACCCAGGCAGAGCTGCGCCGCGTGGCCGTTGCCATGGTGGAGGGGGGCAAAACTCGCATTGAGGCCGCGGCGGCCGTCGGCGTGAACCGTCGCTTTGTCGGGGAATGGGTCGAGGCGGTGCGGCAATCCGGGGAGGCTGCCTTGGATGGTGGGCGGCGCGGTCGCCGGCCGGGCGAGCAGAAGGCGCTCTCGCCTCCACAGGAGCAGAGGATCCGGCGCCTGATCGCGGACCGCTGCCCGGATCAGCTGAAGCTGCCGTTCGCGCTGTGGACCCGTGAGGCGGTCGGCGCGCTGATTGAGCGCGAGACCGGGGTGCGGCTGTCGGCCTCGGCCCTCGGGCGCGCCCTGCGGGCCTGGGGCTTCACCGCGCAGCGCCCGGCACGACGGGCCCTCGAGCGCCGCGAGCCAGCGGTCCGCGCCTGGCTGCGACAAGAGTATCCGGCGATTGCCGAGCGGGCCAAGGCAGAGGGCGCCGAGATCCACTGGGCGGACGAGACCGGTTTGTCCAACCAGGCCAACTACGGCCGGAGTTTCGCCCCAAAAGGCAAGACGCCCGTCCTGCTACGGCCGGCTGCACGGGTCACGCAGTCGATGATCTCCAGCCTGACCAACCGCGGCACATTGCGATTTATGGTCTATGACGGCGCGCTCACCGCCACGACCTTCCTGATCTTCCTGCGGCGTCTGGTGCAGGGCGCCGGGCGCAAGCTGTTCGTCATCGCCGATAATCTGCGGGTCCACCGCGCCAGACGGGTCACCGCCTGGGTGAAGGCCAACGCTGAGCGGCTCGAACTGTTCTATCTCCCGCCCTACGCGCCGGAGCACAATCCCGACGAGTTTCTCAACAACGACGTCAAGCAAGCCATGGCGCGGCGCCAGGTGCCCAGGGACAAGGCCGCGCTGAAGGCTGGCCTGACCTCCTACATGCGCAGCCTGCAGCGCCGCCCCGCCAAGGTCCGCGCCTTCTTCCAGGCCTCCTCCGTCCGCTACGCAGCATAGGCCAAGAGAGCTACCTATTTGGTGGCCGGGTTAGTAGCTGGGCTCGTTCACGGGTACGATCGAGGGATCGAAGACGGTCATGATGCCTTCGAACAAGGGCTCCATGCTCACGTTCCCCATTGGACCGGCTACAAGGGGGTAGCAGCGGATCACCAATTCCCCGCACAAGATCGGGCACAACGATTCGCGCCCGTGCGGCAGCGGCAAGAAGTTCAAGAAGTGCTGCCTGGCAGTGTGATCGCTTCAGCCGCGAGCTTATTTCTGTCCACCCCTCTGAGCGGCCATGACAGCCGCGTCATTTTGGTGTTCATCCGAAAACGCTGGATCAGCTCCCCCTACCGTTCCCAAAAGTGGAACAGACCGTGATGGGGTGGACGCCTCCCCGACGGCCTTGGTGTGCCAGAGTGGCGGTGTTGGTCACCACTGAACAGGAGGCGCCCATGTCGGAGGCTAGCACGATCGGCTTGGACCTGGCGAAGCACGTCTTTCAGGCGCACGGGGCGGATGCGGCCGGCAAGGTCGTTTTGCGCAAACGGCTGCGGCGTGAGCAGGTGCGGCAGTTCTTCGCCGCTCACCCTGCATGCGTAGTGGCAATGGAAGCCTGTAGCAGCGCCCACTACTGGGCGCGCGAGCTTGCGCGGCTGGGCCACGAGGTCCGCCTGATCCCACCTGCCTACGTCAAGCCGTTCGTCTAGCGGCAGAAGAACGACGCTGCGGACGCCGAGGCGATTTGCGAGGCGGCGCAGCGGCCGACGATGCGCTTCGTGGCGGTCAAGAGCGAAGCGGCCCAAGCCAATGCGGTTGTGTTCCGGGCACGCGACCTCCTGGTCCGGCAGCGAACACAGGCGATCAACGCTCTGCGCGGGCATCTCGGGGAGTATGGCTTGGTCGCGGCGAAAGGCCCTGGTCACGTCACCAAGCTCATTGAGCACGTGGAGGATCCGGCCAGCAGTGTGCCCGAGGCCGCGCGGCTGGTTCTTCGCACGCTCATCGACTCACTGCGCTTCCTGTCGGAGAGGATTGACCTCCTCGATCGCGAGATCGCTCGTCGTGCCCGGGAGGACAGCGAGGTGAAGCGGCTGACGAGCATACCCGGAGTGGGTCCGACCACCGCCACGGCTCTGGCCGCATTGGCGCCACCCGCGAGCGCTTTCAGGAAGGGCCGTGACTTCGCCGCCTGGGTGGGGCTGACGCCCTTGCAGCACTCTACCGGCGGCAAGCAGAAGCTCGGCGCGACCTCGAAAATGGGTGAGCGAACGCTGCGACGGCTCCTGATCATCGGGGCGAGCTCGGTGGTGCGCATGGCGCTCAGGCAGGGCGTCTCAGCAGAGTTCTGGCTCGGGAGGATGCTGGCTCGCAAGCCCAGGATGCTCGTGATCGTGGCCCTTGCCAACAAGATGGCCCGCACCGCTTGGGCGCTACAGGCCAAGGGCGAGATTTATCGGACTCCCGCTGTGGCGGCCTGAAGGTCACCCACAGTCAGGAGGCGTCGGCAGCGTGGGGCGGGCGGAAGGAGGGTATGGCGCACAGTCGATGAGAGACGGGATCGGCAAGCCAGTTTTATGGAATGGCCCGCCCCTCTCTCCCCTTCGGCGCTAGGCTGAAGGGGTAACCGGAGGGAAGGAGCGGGACCGATGCAGATCGCGGTGTTGGGGATCGACCTGGGCAAGAACAGCTGCAGCGTGGTGGGACTGGACCGGGCCGGGCGAGTAGTCCTGCGTCGGCGCCTGCACCGGGATAGCGTGGTCAAGCTCGCGGCTGGGATGTCGCCCTGCGTCGTGGCGATGGAAGCATGCTGTGGCGCCCATCATCTCGGTCGCGTGCTTCGCGAGCAGGGTCACCAGGTCCGGCTGATGTCGCCCGAGTATGTGCGCCCCTACGTCAAGGCGCAGAAGAACGACGACCGAGATGCGGAGGCGATCGCTGAGGCGGCGACACGGCCGACCATGCGGTTCGTGGAACTCAAGAGCGAGACGCAGCTCGACATGCAGACGCTGCATCGCACCCGGGACCGGCTTGTGGGCGAGCGCACGGCGTTGATCAACCAGCTCCGCGCCGTGCTGCTGGAGCGCGGCATCACCGTGCCCCAGGGACGGCGCAAGCTGGAGGTGTTTCTTGAGATGCTAATGGCGGAGGAGAAGGTCCCGCTCAGCCCGCGGACCCGGTTGCTGGTCGAGGACCTGCGGGCCGAGTGGCGTGAGCTGGACCGGCGGATCTCGGCCTTCGACGAGGAGTTCGCGCGTCAGGCCCGCACTGACGAGACGGCCCGCCGGCTGACCTCGATCCCGGGCATCGGACCGCTGAACGCGACGGCGCTGACGGCGTCCATTGGTGATGCCCAGACGTTCGGGCGAGGTCGGGATCTGGCGGCTTGGCTGGGGCTGGTGCCGAAGCAGATGACGACGGGCGGCAAGCCCAAGCTGCTGGGGATCAGCAAGCGCGGCAACGGATACTTGCGCAAGATGCTGGTCCACGGTGCCCGGGCGGCCCTGCCGACGCTGTCCAAGGCCGACACGCCGCTCGGCAGGTGGTTGCGCGGCCTGCTCGCGCGGGCGCACGTGAACACCGTGGTGGTGGCGCTTGCCGCCAAGCTGGCACGGACCGCCTGGGCGGTGATCCGCCGTGGGCAGACGTTCGAGACGAAGGCTGCGGCGATGTCGTAGTCCAGAAGATCGGGCCCGGCGCGCTGACCCGGCGCCCAGGGCTGACGAGGTCTGCGGGTGGTGGAAGTGAGATGGCCTGACAGTCGATCGACGTTCTGGAACCCTGGTGTGTGAAATAGGGCACTGCGACCCTGAGAGTTTTATGAGGACCGGAACGTGCGGATCTCCATCTTGGCCAGGGTTCGCCCTGAGACCGGATACGTTGGCGCAGACTGATCAGAACACGTCACAAAACCCTTGCAGACGGGGCGGGCCATACGTTCGCCCTGAGACCGGATACGTTGGCGCAGACTGATCAGAACACGTCACAAAACCCTTGCAGACGGGGCGGGCCATACGTTCACACTGCGCCTTGAGCGCGTGACTGTGATTTGGACCCGGTCCGCGAACTCCCATACGGGCCCGCGGCAATGACCGGCCGCAGCAAAGGCCGCACAGATGTCAGCACCCGACTACGCGCGAAATGCTCCTGAAAATTTCTCTTGCGCTCACGGAGGCGTCCACAGATGTGAAACGTCGGCTGGACGCATTCAGGCAGCATTTCGTGCGGAGCGCGTACCGATAATGCTCAGCGATTTCAATGGGTCGTCGGTCAGCATATCGATCCGAATGGGTCCGCAAGCACTGATGCGGGACTTTTTCAACACAATCCACCAGGTGCGGACATCTGAACGGAGGCACTTTCATCGTCTGGACAAGCGTAAGCACCGCTATCATATTCTGATAGCAATCAAGGGACGCGGCATAGGGCAGCTTCTAGTGCGGGGTCTGGACGATTGGGTCATTAACTCCCTCAAGCAGCGCGCGGCTCGGAACGGGCGTTCGGTCGAGGCCGAGCATCGGGCCATCCTGGAGTTGGTGCTGGAGCCGGAAGCTGAATTGTTCGCCGAGCTTGCCGCCCGGCTGCGGGCCACGACCCCTCCGTCCATGATCAACAGCACTGAGCTGATCCGGGCCGACCGGGACCGGAACTACAATTACGATCCGGACGAGCCGTGAGGGCCGCCGTCGTTGACGCCTCGGTCGCCGCGAAAGGGGTTGCCCAAGAGGAGCTGACCGAGCAAGCGAACGCGCTGCTGGCGGGGGTCGCGCTATGCGCCCCGGCCCACTGGCAGGCGGAAGCGGTGAATGTGCTTTGGGGCGGGTCCATCGTGGGGAATGGGATGCCGGGACAGCCGGTGAGCGAGCCTCGGCCCTGATGCGAGCGCCGGTCGAATCCGTCGCCCTGACGGGACTGATGGACCAGGCGCTGAAATGGTCCATCGATCTGCGGATTACGATCTGTGATTCGCTGTATGTGGCGCTGGCCGCGACGCGGCGCCTCCCGCTTGTGATCGACGATCGCAAGTTGCTGAGAAGGATCCGGCGAAGTCCAACTCTCGCCGCGCTCGCCCGCTGGCTCGGGGACATGGCTTCGCCATGACAAACCCCGGCCTCCTCGCTTCCAACGTCATGCACTTCGCGCGCCTGCTGCGTCGCGCCGGCCTGCCGGTCGGTCCCTCCGAGGCCCGCTTCGCGCTGCGTGCTCACGCTCATTGATATCGGCAGCCGCGCCGAGGTGCGCACGGCGCTGCGCGCCGCGATGACGCATCGGCACGAACACCAGAAGGTGTTCGACGCCACCTTCGACCTGTTCTAGCGCGATCCGGCTGGCGCGCAACATGCTGTCGCGTCTGACTGGAGGCGCTCCTCGCTCCCTCGTCGCGGCTCGATCCTCCTGCCGATCCTCGGGATCGATCGAAGACTTCTAGGCCAGGACCTCATCGTGGTTTGTAGCTGATGCGATCCAGTTCGGGGGCCGCCCTGTCAGGCAGCGCGGGTGCTGTCCCGCTTGCTCCGGGCCTGGACAGGCGTTCCAACGCTATCATATAGTGATAGCATTCCCTAGGAGGGTTCATGGGTCAGCTTCTGGTTCGGGGGCTGGACGACTGCCTCATCCGCGCCCTCAAGCAGCGCGCAGCGCGTAATCGGCGTTCGGTCGAGGCGGAGCATCGGGCTATTCTTGAAAAGGCGCTAGAGCCGGAGGCCGAAAGCTTTTTTGAACTGGCCGCTCGATTGCGGGCCGAAACCCCGCCGCAAACGTCGGATAGCGCCGCCCTTATACGCGCTGATCGGGACCGGGATCACCTCGTGGACAATCAGTGAAGAGTGTTGTCGTCGACGCCTCGGTTGCCGTGAAATGGGTCGTCGCAGAGGACTTCAGCGACCAAGCGGACCTCCTGAAGGGAAGCGCGCTCTGTGCGCCCGCGCATTGGCAGGCGGAGGCCGTCAATGTCCTTTGGGCAAAGGTTTACCGGGGCGATCTATTGCCCGCGGGAGCAATCGATCGGGCACGCATGTTGATGCAGGCTCCAGTCGAGTTGGTGCCGCTTTCTCCTCTCATGGACGATGCGCTGAAGCAGTCTCTCGCCTGCGGCATCACGATCTACGATTTCCTCTATCTTGCGCTTGCTGTCGCTCGCGACATTGCCTTTGTCACCGCAGACCGAAAGCTGCTCCAGAAGCTCAGCGGCGATCCAAACCTGATGGCGTCGATCCGCTGGGTCGGTGATCTGGAACGATAGATGCCCGATCCGATTCTCTCTCCCGGCCTCCTCGCACCCAACGTCATGCACTTCGCGCGCCTGCTGCGCCGCGCCGGCCTGCCGGTCGGCCCCTCGGAGGCCCGCTCCGCGCTGCGCGCGCTCACCCTGATCGACATCGGCAGCCGCGCCGAGGTGCGCACCGCGCTGCGCGCCGCCATGACGCGCCGGCACGAGCACCAAGAGGTGTTCGACGCCGCCTTCGACCTGTTCTGGCGCGACCCGGAAGCGGCCCGGCATGCCGCGGCGATGGGGATGCTCGCGCCCAGGGCGGAGCTGTCCCGTGACAAGCCGCCGCCTGCCTCGCGGCGCGTCGCCGAAGCCTTCCAGCCACCCCGCGAGCGCAAGCTGCGTTCGGACGAGAAGCCGCCGCAGATCGATGTCGCGCTCGCCGCGAGCGAGCGGGAGCGGCTGCAAACCCTGGATTTCGAGGCGATGAGCGCCGCCGAGATCGAAGCGGCGAAGCGCGAGATCCGGCGCCTCGCCCTGCCGCTCCAGCACCAGCCGACGCGCCGGCTGCGCCCCGACCCGCTCGGCCCGACCGTGGACCTGCGGCGCACCATCCGCGCCAGCCTCCGCCAGGGGGGCGAGATCTTCGACATCGCCCGCTCCCGCCGGGTCACGCGGCCGCCGCCGCTGGTCGTGCTGTGCGACATCTCCGGCTCGATGGCGCGCTACGCGCAGATTTTGCTGCATTTCCTGCACGCGGTCACGAACGACCGCGACCGGGTCCACGTCTTCCTGTTCGGCACGAGGCTCACCAACATCACCCGCCAGCTCCGCCACCGCGACCCCGAAGTCGCGTTCCAGATGGTGGGCCACATCGTCCCCGACTGGTCGGGCGGCACCCGCATTGGCGAGGCCGTCGCGGAGTTCAACCGGCATTGGGCCCGTCGCGTGCTGGGGCAGGGCGCCATCGTGCTGCTGATCACCGACGGGCTCGACCGCCCGCGCGAGCAGGACGCGGGACGGAGCCTGGCCGCCAGCATGGACCGGTTGCACCGATCCTGCCGGCGCCTGATCTGGCTCAATCCGCTGTTGCGCTGGGAGGGGTTCGAGCCAAAATCCCAGGGTATCCGGGCGATGCTGCCGCATGTCGACGAGTTCCGGCCGGTCCACAACCTGGCCAGCCTGCGCACGCTCGTCGATCTGCTCTCCCGTCCCGAGCCGACCCGGCCGGTGATCGAAAGGATCGCGTTATGAATGCCGTAAGTTCAATGGGTGAGACCGAGGACGTGCTGGGCCAGGCGGCGCAGTGGCGCGTGGCCGGCGAGGCTGTCGCGCTGGCCACCGTCACCGAGACCTGGGGCAGCTCGCCCCGTCCGGCGGGCAGCCAGATGGCGGTGACGAAGTCGGGCAAGATGGCGGGCTCGGTCTCGGGCGGCTGCATCGAGGGCGCGGTCGCCGACGCGGCGATGCGCACCATCGAGACGGGGGCGCCGCAGCTCCTCGATTTCGGCGTCACCAACGAGCGCGCCTGGGAGGTCGGGCTTGCCTGTGGCGGCAAGGTGAAGGTGTTCGTGGAGAAGCTTCTGTGACGCCGGATCTCCTTGCCGCGCTGACCGAGGCGCGGCGGGACAAGCGGCCTGTCGTCCTCGCCACGCGCCTCTCGGACGGGGCGCAACACCTGCTGCCCGGCCCCGGCGCGGGCGCCGCGTTGAGCGAGGCCGCGGAGGCGGCCTTGCGCGACGATCAGAGCCGCACCGCCCAGGCGGACGGCGCCGCGTGGTTCTTGCAGGCGCACAATCCGCCTCTGCGGCTGATCGTGGTGGGCGCGGTGCATATCGCGCAGGCGCTGGTGCCGTTCGCCAGCGGCGTCGGCTTCGCCGTCACCGTGGTCGATCCGCGCCGCTCCTTCGCCTCCGACGAGCGATTCCCGGACGTGACGATCCGCACCGACTGGCCCGACGAGGCGCTGGACGCGCTGCGCCCGGACGCGCGCACCGCCGTCGTCACGCTCACCCATGATCCGAAGCTCGACGACCCGGCGCTCGACCGGGCGCTGCGCTCGGGGGCGTTCTATATCGGCGCGCTCGGCTCGCGGCGCACCCATGCCGCGCGGCTCACGCGCCTGCGCGAGCTGGGCCACGATGACACGGCGATGGCGCGCATCCGTGGGCCGGTGGGGCTCGACCTCGCGGCGGTGACGGCGCCGGAGATCGCATTGTCGATCGTGGCGGAACTGGTCGCGGTCCGTCGCGGCGCCCCGCTCGCGGCTGGCCGGCCAGCGCGGCAGGCGGCATGAGGTTCGGACCGGTCGCGCTGGCCGAGGCGAAGGGCGCTATCAGCGCCCACTCCCACCGCCTGCCCGACCGCATGATCCGCAAGGGTTCGGTCCTGGACGAGGCGGCCATCGCCGCCCTGCGCCAGGCGGGCTGGAGCGAGGTGATCGCGGCGCGGCTGGAGCCGGGCGACGTGCCGGAGGACATCGCCGCCGACCGGCTGGCCGGTCCGCTGGTCGCGCCGCTGCTGTCCCGCTCCCGCGCCAGCACCGGGCGCGTGAACCTCGCGGCCGAGGCGCCGGGCCTGCTGCGGGTGGACGCGGCCAAGGTGGAGCGCATCAACCGCGTGGACGAAAGCCTGACGCTCGGCACGCTGCCCGACTTCGCCGTGGTCGCGGCCAAGGACCTGGTCGCCACCATCAAAGTTGTTCCGTTCGCCGTGCCCGGCGCGCTGTTGGACGTGGCGGTGGCGATCGCGCGCCAGGGCGGGCCAGCGCTCAGCCTGCATCCGTTCCGTCCGCTGCAAGTCGGCCTGGTCGTGACCGAGCTGCCGGGCATGAAGGAGAGCGCCACCGAAAAGGCCATCGCCGTGACCGGCGAGCGGGTCCGTCGGCTCACCGGCACGCTGCTGCCCGCGCTGCGCGTGCCGCACCAGCAGGCGCCTGTCGTCGCCGCGCTGGCGAGCCTGATAGGGCAGGGGGCGGAGATGCTGTTGATCGCCGGCGCCTCGGCGGTCGTGGACCGGCGCGATGTCGGCCCGGCGTCCATCGTGGAGGCGGGCGGAGAGATCGTGCATTTCGGGATGCCGGTCGATCCGGGGAACCTGATCTGCGTGGGCCGGATCGGCGAGAGGCCCGCGCTGGTGCTGCCCGGCTGCGCCAAGAGCCCGAAGCAGAACGGCATCGATTTCGTCCTGCCCCGCCTGTTCGCGGGCCTCCCGGTGCGGCCGGCGGATGTGATGGGGATGGGCGTCGGGGGCTTGCTGAAGGAGACCGACGCGCGCCCGCTGCCGCGCGAAAAGGCGCCCTCCGTCGTCCGCACCGGTCCGGCGCCCCGCAGCGCCCCGGTGATCGCGGCCGTCGTGCTCGCGGCGGGGCGCTCGCGGCGGATGGCGCCGCACAACAAGCTGCTGGTGGCCGAGCGGACCGGAAAGCCGATGATCGCGCGGGTGATCGACAACGTGCTGTCGTCCAAGGCGCGGCCGATCCTGGTCGTGACCGGGCACATGGCCGATGAGATCGAGGCCGCGCTCGGCGGCCGCCCGGTGCGCTATGTCCACGCGCCGGAGTACGCCGACGGCTTGTCGGCCAGCCTCAAGGCCGGTATCGCGGCAGTCCCGCCGGAAGCCGCGGCGGCGCTGGTCTGCCTCGGCGACATGCCGCTGGTGACGGGGCGCATGATCGACCGCCTGCTGGAGGCCTACGACGCCGACGAGGGAAGGCGGATCGTGCTGCCCACGTTCCGCGGCAAGCAGGGCAACCCGATGCTGTGGGACCGCCGCTTCTTCCCCGAGATCCTAGAGTTGACCGGGGATTCCGGCGCGCGTGCCCTGCTGGCCCGCCACCTCGAGCAAGTCGCCGAGGTGGAGATGGGCGAGGACGCGGTATTGCGCGACTTCGACACCACCGACGCGCTGGCGACCCTGCCGCCACGCCTGCGCCCCGAACCCTTGCCGGCCGGGTGAACAACCATGCCGATCTGTGAAGCCGATCCCTGGCGGATGCAGTATTTCGAGGGCGTCGCGTGCCCGGAGGATGTCCGCATTTCCACCGAGGACGCGGATTCCTGGATGTGGTACCCGGCGCATCGCTGGATCTACGACAAGCTCGCGGTGGCGCTGTCGCAGGGGCTGGACGCAGCGCCGCATGGGGTGATGCCGCCCCGCTTTCCGGTGTTCTCCAAGCCGATCATGAATTTGCGCGGGATGGGCACCGGCAGCCTCGCGATCGAGTCGGAGGCGGACTACAAGGCCTCGCTCACGCCGGGCCATTTCTGGTCCACGCTGCTGACCGGCCGGCATGTCAGCACCGATGTCGCCATCGTGAACGGGGCGGCCCGGTGGTGGCGCCACGCCACGGGCGCGGTCGCGCCGGGCGGCACGTTCGATCACTGGCACATCCATGCCGAACCGATGGCCGAGGTCGAGGACTGGTGCGGCGCCTGGGCGGCCCATCACCTTGCCGGCTACACCGGCATGGCCAATTTCGAGACGATCGGCGGCAAGATCATCGAGGCGCATCTGCGCTTCGCCGATCAGTGGCCGGACCTCTACGGCGCGGGCTGGGTCGAGGCGCTGGTGCGGTTGTACGAGCACGGCACCTGGGAGTTCGCCGACGCGGACCGCGCCGACGGGTTCAGCGTCGTCCTGTTCGCTCCGCACGGCCGTCGCTACCGCCATCCCCTAGACGAGACGGTGGAGGCGGTGCGCCGGATGGAGAATGTGTCCAGCGTGCAGATCACCTTCCACGAGGCCCGCGATCCCCTGCACCACGCGATGCCGCCGGGCGGCTTCCGGGTGGCGATCGTGAACGCACGCACGCTGGATGCGGGGCAGGCTGCGCTGGAGCGGCTGAGGGAGGCGATCATCAGGGAGGGGTGACTTACTCCTCGATTGAGTCCCTAGCCGGCAGAAGGTACAGCAGGGCATGGCCGCTGCCCCTGTCAATCGCATTCCTCTCCACACGATCATCCTGCCCGTGCTCGGCATGGCGGCATGGCTCGTGGTCGGCAAGGTACGGCTGGAGCCCCTGGCGCTAGCGCTCGCCGCGTTGCTGCTCGGCAACGTCATCTCCGCCGTGCACCATGCCGAAGTGATAGCGATCCGAGTGGGCGAGCCCTTCGGAACGCTGGTACTGGCGTTTTCCGTAACGGTCATCGAGGTCGGGCTTATCATCTCTACAATGCTGAGCGGGAAGCCAAACCCGGCCCTGATGCGTGACTCTATACACGCCGTCGTCATGCTCGTGCTGCATGGGCTCGCCGGCCTATGCATCGTGGTCGGCGCCTTCCGCCACCGCGAGACCGAGTTCCGGGTGGAAGGTGCCAACGCCCTTCTCGCGGTGCTGCTCCCTATGGCGGTGCTGGTTTTGGTGTTGCCGAACTATGCCGTCTCGGTGCCCGGACCCTTCTACTCGCACCTCCAGCTCGCCTTCGTTTCGGCTGCCTGCCTCGGGCTCTACCTCGCCTTCCTATTCATCCAGATCAACTGGCACCAGGCGTATTTTCTGCCCGTTGGCGACGATGACGCGGCGGGGCATGCGCGCCCGAGCGCGCGGATCGCTCTTGCGTCTCTCGGCCTGCTGTCGGTGGCGCTCCTGTCCGTCGTGCTGCTGGCGAAGAGCCTGGCACCGGCGCTGGAGGCTGGGGTGGCGGCCGCTGGCGCGCCGCTCGCCATCGTCGGCGTTATCATCGGGGCCATCGTGCTCCTGCCCGAGTCGGCGGCTGCCGTACGGGCCGCAGCGCGCAACCGGCTTCAGGCGAGCATCAACCTTGCGCTCGGCAGTGCGGTGGCGTCCATCGGCCTCACTGTCCCGGCGGTCGCCCTCGTGTCGTCCTGGATAGGCCAGCCGCTCGAACTTGGCATCTCCGAAGGCGACAGCGTGCTGATGGCGCTCGGTTTCGTGGTCGCCATGATCACTTACGGCACCGGCCGGACAAACCTGCTGTCCGGCATTGTCCATCTGGTGCTGTTGGCAACCTACGTCTTCACCATCTTTGCGCCCTGAGCGGCGTTCGCGGAGCGCGCCATAAGACAAGTTCCGCGAGTGTCCATGCGGAGATCAAGACGAGCGAAACAACCTTTCGTCCTCCGCTTCCCGCACCCCGTATCGCCCGGCGTCTTGATCACGAAATCAACTCCCAGAGGCCCGTCGTCCACCATGCTCGGCGGCAGGTCGCCCTGCCGGCCGATATAGCCGGAGACAACCTAAGCGGACTTTCCGTTCCTCGCGCGATGCTGTGATACTACGCGGAGGATTGTAACTGGCGCATTGTCGCCTGACATCGACACTCTGCGCGGAGCATGCCGATGACACCGGACCCGATTGATTTCGCCGCCGCCTTCGCCCGCCTGGCGGCCGAGGGGCATCGCGAGGAAACGACACCGCTTGGCGGAGTTGACGTGCGTTTGGTCCGGACGGCCGGGGGAGGCGAGGGCCGGTGGGAGCGCCACGACCACTCCACGCAGGTGTCGACGCAGGTCTGCTGAGAAACGCCCCGTGACATGAGGCGCGGACGCAATCTCGTTGGACAGCGGCTTGCCTCTCCCGCAAGCATCTTGTGTCATGAAAACAGTGCTGGTGGGCATAGAAATTCTCGTATGCGGCCTGGCGTCTTGCTCGGCTCTGCTCGTCCGGCAAGCCGCTGCCAGCCCTTCACCTTCGTTGACACGGCTGAGCGATGACATGCGCCGCAGCGGCGATTTCAACGGCCTCCTTGATTCCGATCGCGCGGCCCATGCGCGCGACCCCGAAGCCTTCCAGGGCAGGCGACCGCCAGACAGGGCCACGGTCGATGCGGCCCGACGTCGGCACATCCTCGATGGCGACGCCACCGGCGGCGGGCACCGTTTCAGCACGGGCATCAAGGGCAAGAGCGAGTTCCCGGCTGGCTGGTCGGACGACAAGATCATCCGCGAGATCGAGAGCGTCGCCAATGACCCCGCCTCTACCCGCACCGTCCAGCCGAACGGGCGGGTCAGGGTGGAAGGGATACGGGACGGCGTGGGCATCCGCGTCATTATCGACGCCAACGGCACGACCGTCCGGACGGCGCACCCGATCAGCACGCGGCGCAACCCTTGACAGGAGGACACACATGGCAGAGCTCGCCCACTACGACCGGCTACAGCGGGCCTTCGACGACTTGCTCCAGAACCTTTCAGCGGCCTGGCCGAAGCAAGACCTGGATTACGTTCGCGAGGAGGTGGGACACGGCGAGTACGGCGACGCTTTGGAGAACCTGATCGCCCTGGGCCTACGGAACGCCGCGGGCTTCAGCCCCGGCCAAGTCCAGCAGATCGAAGCTCTCGCCGCGGCGATGGGCATGGAGGACTCGACCTTTCTAGCACAGCTCCGGGAGATGGGACGAGCGAAGGGACACACCGCATAAGCCGCCCGGCGCGCGTGCCCTGGGCGGCTTGAACGGCTTTGGAAGGGTTGGCTCCCATACCGGCGCCCCCGGCCCTCTACCCCGCCCCGCGGGGGAGAGGGAGCTGTCTGCCCGCATCTCATCTTTACGCCCCATATCCCCCGCCGCCAGGCGTCTCGATGACAAATACATCGCCCGCCGCCATCTCCGCGCTGTCGGTTCCGCTCAGCGTTTCGACTTTCCCCTCCACCCGCTCCACCCATTGCCGCCCCGCCGCGCCCGCTGACCCACCTTCCAGCCCGAACGGCGCGACCGTCCGACGCGAGGCAACAATCACCGCCGTCATCGGCGCGAGAAAGCGGATGTGGCGCACCGACCCATCTCCGCCCCGCCAGCGCCCGGCGCCGCCGGAACCATGCCGAATCGCGAACATCTCCAGCCGCACCGGGTAGCGCAGCTCCAGCACCTCGGGATCGGTCATGCGGGTGTTGGTCATGTGCGTCTGCACCGCCGAGGTTCCGTCGAAGCCGGGACCGGCGCCGGTGCCGCCGCAGATCGTCTCGTAGTATTGGCGCGTCGCGTCGCCGAACAGGAAGTTGTTCATGGTCGCCTGCGAGCAGGCGATGGCGCCCAACGCGCCGAACAGCGCGTTGCAGACCGCCTGCGAGACCTCCGTGTTGCCCGCCACCACCGCGGCACCTGGGCGCGGGGCGAGGAAGCTTCCAGGCGGAACCACGACCTCCAGCGGCTTCAGGCAGCCATCGTTGAGCGGAATGTCCTCGCCCACCAGGCAGCGGAACACGTACAGCACCGCCGCGCGCGTCACGGCTGGCGGGGCGTTGAAGTTGTTGTGGTCGCGCTGCGCGCCGGTGCCGGCGAAGTCGATCCGCGCTCTGCGCGCCGCGCGATCGACCCGCACCGAGACACGCAGGGGCGCGCCATCGTCCATTGTATAGTCGAACGCGCCGTCGCGCAGCCGGGCGACGACCCGGCGCACGCTCTCCTCGGCGTTGTCCATGACATGGCGCATATAGGCCGACACCGTCTCCCAGCCATGCTCGGCGACGACGCGGCGCAGCTCCCGCACGCCCTTCTCGTTCGCCGCCACCTGTGCCTTGATGTCGGCCAGGTTCACGTCCGGGCTGCGCGCCGGGAAGCGGGCGCCCGCCAGCAGCGCGCGCAGCTCCGCCTCGCGGAAATGCCCGCCATCGACGAGGAGGAAGTCGTCGATCACCACGCCCTCCTCCTCCAGCGTGCGCGAGGCGGGCGGGGTGGAGCCTGGGGTGATCCCGCCGATGTCGGCATGATGCCCGCGGCTGCCGACGAAGAACAGGATTTGCGCGCCGGCTTCGTCGAAGACCGGCGTGATCACGGTGACATCGGGCAGGTGCGTGCCGCCGTTGTACGGATTGTTCAGGGCGACGACGTCGCCCGGCTTCAGGGTGCCGCGCCGGCCCGCGAGCACGGTGCGCACGCTCTCGCCCATCGCGCCCAGATGCACCGGGATGTGCGGCGCGTTGGCGACCAGGAAGCCCTCGGCGTCGAACACGGCGCAGGAGAAATCAAGCCGCTCCTTGATGTTGACGCTCATCGCCGTGTTCTGGAGCACGGCGCCGGTCTGCTCGGCGACGTTCATGAACAGGTTGTTGAACAGCTCGAGCAGCACCGGGTCGGGCCGGCCGTCTGTGGCGGCGAGCGTGCCCGCGCGCGGCGCGACGCGGCGCAGCATGAGATGGTTGATCGGTGTCACCTCGGCCGCCCAGCCTGGCTCCAACACCGTGGTCGCGTTCGCCTCGACGATCAACGCCGGGCCGGTCAGCCGGTCCCCCGCACGTAGGCGCGTTCGGTCGAAGATCGGCGCCTCGAACGCGCCGTCGCTGAAGATCCGCGCTTGGTCGATCGGCTCCGGGCCGGCCGCGTCCTCGCGAGGAAGGGCGGTTGCTTCCGTCACAGGCTCGCCCGCCGCGACCGCCTCGACCGCCACCGCTTCCGCGACCACGTCCCGGTCCGGCGTGGCGAATCCGAAGCGGGCACGGTGAGCGGCCGTGAACGCCGCTACCATCGGGCCGTGCTCACCCAATGGCGCGGGAAGCGCGGCCTCGGTTCCGGCGTAGCGGATATGGGCGTCGGCATGGACCGCGATCCGCGCCGGATCGGCGCCCTGCGCCACCAGCGCGGCACTTGCCTCCGCGCCCAGCTGCTCGGCCATAGCCATCAGGCTGGGCACTGCGTCCGGGGTGAGCGGCGTCTCGACGGCTTGCTCGCGCAGCGCGGTCTGATCGGCGAGCCCCATGCCATAGGCCGACAGCACGCCCGCGAACGGGTGGATGAACACCGTCTCCATGCCCAGCGCGTCAGCGACCAGGCAGGCGTGCTGCCCACCCGCGCCGCCGAAGCAGTGCAGGGCGAAGCGCGTGACGTCGTGGCCCTTCTGGACCGAGACCTGCTTGATCGCGTTCGCCATGTTGGCCACCGCGATCCGCAGGAACCCCTCGGCGACCTGCTCCGGCGTGCGACGCTGCCCCGTTGCCCGCGCGATCTCGTCCGCCAGGGCGGCAAAGCGCGCCCGCACGGTGTCGGCATCCAGCGGCGCATCACCCGCCGGCCCAAAGATCGCCGGAAAATGCGCCGGCTGGATCTTGCCCACGCACACATTGGCATCGGTGACGGTGAGCGGCCCGCCGCGCCGGTAGCAGGCGGGGCCGGGATCGGCGCCGGCCGAATCCGGCCCGACCCGGAAGCGCGCGCCGTCGAAGTGCAGGATCGAGCCGCCGCCCGCCGCGACTGTGTTGATCGCCATCATCGGCGCGCGCATCCGCACGCCCGCGACCTCGGTCTCGAAGGCGCGCTCGAACGCGCCGGCATAGAGCGCCACATCGGTCGATGTGCCGCCCATGTCGAAGCCGATGATGCGGTCGAGCCCCGCCATCGCGGCGGTACGCGCGGCGCCGACGATGCCGCCGGCCGGACCCGAGAGGATCGCGTCCTTGCCCTGGAAACTGTGCGCCTCCGCCAGCCCGCCATTCGATTGCATGAAGTAGAGGCGCACGCCTTGAAGCTCGGCCGCTACTTGCTCGACGTACCGGCGGAGGATGGGCGAGAGATAGGCGTCCACCACGGTCGTATCCCCGCGCGGTACCAGGCGCAGCAGCGGGCTCACGTCGTGGCTTGTGGAGACCTGCGCGAATCCGGCCGCGCGCGCGAGCGCGGCGAGACGGCGTTCGTGATCGGGATGGCGCCAGGCATGCATCAGCACGATCGCGCAGGCGGCGATGCCCTGTTCGCGCGCGGTGGCGAAGGCTTCCCGCGCCGCGTCCTCGTCCAGCGCCTCGACCTCCGCGCCGTCCGCGTCCACGCGCCCGGCGATCTCCACCACCTGCTCATAGAGCATTGAGGGCAGCCGGATCGCGAGATCGAAGAGGCGCGGGCGGGCTTGGTTGCCAATGCGCAGGCTGTCGGCGAAGCCGCGGTTGACAACGAGCAGGGTGCGCTCGCCCTTGCGCTCCAGCAGCGCGTTGGTGGCCACCGTGGTCCCCATCCTCACGCTCTCGACGGCGCCCGGCGGGATTGGCGAGGCCAAGTCCAGGCCGAGCACGGCCTTGATCCCGGCGATGGCGGCGTCGCGGTAGCGGCCCGGGTTCTCGGACAGCAGCTTATGGGTGAGCAGCCGCCCATCCGGGGCGCGGGCGACGAAATCGGTGAAGGTGCCCCCGCGATCGATCCAGAACTGCCAGCCTGTCATAAGTTTTCCCCTCGCGCGCGTTGAGCGCCATGCTGCCGCCCAAGCTGTGCAACAGGTTCCGAGGGGGTGCAAACGGGGCCGCGTCTCCAGATCCGGCATTTGCGTTTCGGCAAGGCAGAAGCGCCGCGCTGACGCAGGCGGGGATCAACGTGATCGTGGCACTAACTTCGTATTGATACTTGTTGAAAGCTCCTCATTTCTAAACCTAAAGTCTCATCCCCTGGGACGCGGGCGCACGTTGCCCCGCGATGCGAATGGGGAAGGGGAGGAGGCACACGATGAAGTTCTCAGCGTCAGCGGCCCTGGTGCCAGCGATGCTCCTTTGCACCACAGCGGCGTTCAGCCAAACACAGGGCAGAGGGGACATGACCCAGGAAATTCAAGCTTTCTGCCGGACTTACGACGATACGTGGACGCACAAGGGAGCGGCCGCCGTCGGGCCTCTTTTTAGCGAGAATGCGATCTTCGTGCCCCCCAATGGTGCCGTCGTGAAGGGAAGAGCGGCGATCACGAAAGTATTCGGCGACATCTATAAGGAGCCGACGACCCACAAATGCACGGTTGAAGCGGCGCACGCCGAGGGCGATGGCGCATGGGCTATGGGTGAGGTGACGGTCACGGGAAAGCCGTCCTCTCACGTCCGGTGGGGTGGTTTCGTGGTCAAACAGAATGGCGAATGGAGGGTGCAGTTGCTGGTCGTGACCAACATCGAAGCACAAACTCCGGCGGCCGGCTCCACGGCGAAATAAGCGGGCGCGGGCCTTATCGCGCAACCCTGCGGGTACACGCCGCGCGGCAGTGTCGGTTGGGCGGCGATCGGGTCTTTGCCGCCGAAGGCCCGTGCATGATACTGCCCACAGAATGCGAGTTTGGGGCAAGATTATCGGCGGCACTGCCGGGATGCTGATGGGTGGACCGGTCGGCGCCATGTTCGGCGCCGCGCTGGGCCATGCCGCCGATACGGGCCAAGTCAGCCAGTTCCGTATGCCATCCTTCGGCGCCGCGCCGAATTGGATGCCAAGCCCGGCGCGCATCGCCGCGCTGCTCGGGCGCAAGGACCAGGTCTTCGCGATTTGCGTGGTGGTGCTCGCGGCCAAGCTCGCCAAGTGCGACGGGCCGGTGCGGCGCGCGGAGATCGACGCCTTCAAGGGCCAGTTCCGCATCCCGCCGGAGGCCATGCACGACATCGCCCGGCTGTTCGACCAGGCGCGCGATTCGGGGGAGGGGTTCCGCGGCTACGCTGTCCAGCTCGGCGAGACCTTCGCCGACAATCGCGGGATGCTGGAGGACGTGCTCGCCTCGCTGTTCACCGTCGCGCGTGCCGACGGGCCGGTGAACCAGCGCGAGCATCAGTTTCTCTCCGGGGTCCATGCCGCGTTCGGGCTCGACCAGCGCGCCTGGGACCGCGCGCGCGGCGCCGCGCCGCGCCAGCCGAGGGGCGGCGACGATCCCGATCCCTACCTCGTGCTCGGCGTGGCGCGCTCGGCCACGGCCGAGGAGTTGCGCGCCGTTTGGAAGCGGCTGATGCGCGAGAACCATCCGGACAGCCTGGCCGCGCGCGGCGTGCCGCAGGAGTTCGTCGCGCGCGCCAGCGAGAAGGTCGCGCGCATCAACGCCGCCTGGGACAAGATCAAGCGCGAGCGCAACCTGTGAGCCTGGTCACGGTCCGCGACCTGCCGAGCCCCAACCACGATGAGCGCCCGGCCGGCGTCCCGATCGACACGCTGGTCCTGCACTATACGGGGATGAAGACGGCGCAGGCCGCGCTGGACCGGCTGCGCGACCCGGCGGCCAAGGTGTCCTCGCATTACGTGGTGGACGAGGACGGGATGGTGTTCCGCTTGGTTCCGGAGCAGCGCCGCGCCTACCACGCGGGCGTGTCGTACTGGCGCGGGCACACCTCCCTGAACGACCGCTCCATCGGCATCGAGATCGTCAACCCAGGCCACGAGTGGGGCTACCGGGACTTCCCGGTGCTGCAACTGGCGGCGGTGTGCGACCTGTGCCTGGAGATCCTGTCGCGCCACCCGATCCCGCAGCGCAACGTGGTCGCGCACAGCGACGTGGCGCCCGACCGCAAGGAAGACCCAGGCGAGAAGTTCGACTGGGAGGGGCTGGCGCGCAACGGCGTCGGCATCTGGCCCGAGGACGTGCCCGACCTCGGCACCGGCGGCGCGGTCCGTGACGCCGCCAGTCTGCGCGACGTGCGCCGGGCGCTGTCGGATATCGGCTACGCGGTGGCGCCGTCCGGCCCGCTCGACCCGGCGCTGGGGGCGGTCCTGCGCGCCTTCCAGCGCCACTGGCGCCCCGAGGCCGTCACGGGCCAGGCGGACGCGGGCACGATGGCGCGGCTGCTGGGGGTTGCGCAGATGATGAGGGGTGGCGTCTGACGTCCGCGTTGTTTCTTAAAGACCTTGTCGCCGCTTCCGAATCCATCGCCGTTGAATGGGACGAGAACAAGCGCCGATTCGTTCCCGCCCGAACGTCAGGAAGTGGTGGCGCTCTCGATTGCTCACGACGTGATCGAGCGGTTTCGCCAGCAAGGCGACGATTACCAAAGCCGGATTGCCGCCGTCGTGCGCGAGCATGTGCGGGCGCACCGCAAGGACGCCGCCTGATCGCGGGCACCACCCACCCCCACCCTTGACCCGCCCCACCCCGCGCGCGATCTCCCCTTCCGCCAGACGGCCGGACGGCCGCTGACCTCCGGGCCTGTCCCGGTGGTTGGAGGAAAGTCCGGGCTCCACGGGAAGACGGTGCCGGCTAACGGCCGGCGGGGGCGACCCCAGGGACAGTGCCACAGAAAGCAAACCGCCCGCGCAAGGACAAAACGCCCCGCGGGCAAGGGTGAAAGGGTGCGGCAAGAGCGCACCGCGCCCCCGGCAACGGGGGCGGCACGGTAAACCCCACCGGGAGCAAGACCGAATAGGGGCGGCCAGCTGACCCGCCAGAAGGCGGGGGACGCGAGGGGTTTCCGCCCTGCCGCCCGGGTTGGTCGCGCGAGGCGCGCCGCGAGGCGCGTCCCAGAGGAATGGCCGTCGCGCGTCTCTCACGACGCGCACAGAACCCGGCTTACAGGCCGTCTGGCAGCCTTTCTCCCTTTCTCAACCGCCCAAACAGCAGACTTCCGCAATTATCACGGGTGTTTACACCCGGCCGCGAGCGGCTGCCCTACACACATTCTCGTGACCCGCCGTTTGGACGCGTTTTTTGCGCGCCTGCGACCGAAATTCTTTTACACCCACGAATGACCATGATATCCCATGCCGTCCCATGAACGCTGGCGAGGGCCAGCGAGAAAGGGGTGGGCAGGGGCTCACCCAGGGATGAGCGCGGAGCGCCGGGCGGATGACCCACTTTCTGGGCACCCACCAGAACAAGCTGGACGCCAAGGGCCGCGTCTCCGTCCCCGCGCCGTTTCGCCAGTCGCTGCGCCAAGCCGCTGAAAAGGCTGGCCTTGATCCGTGCAATGGTTCGGGACAGCTCGTGCTGCGCCCCTCGCACAAGCATCCCTGCATCGAGGCCTGGCCGGCGGCCGAGTTTCATGCGCTCGCCGCGCCGCTGGACCGGCTTGAGGTCTTCAGTGAGGAGCACGACGACCTGGCGAGCGCGCTGTACGCGGACGCCTTCCCCGCCGATATCGACAAGGAGGGGCGGATCGTCCTGCCCGACGCCCTCACCGGCCATGCTGGCCTGGGCGAGAGCGTGGTGTTCATGGGCCTCGGTCGCGTTTTCCAGATTCTGGGAGCCGGAGGCCGCGGAGCGCCGTCGTGTCGAGGCGCGCGAGCGGGCCCGGGCACGCGGGCTGACCCTTCCTGGCACGGGTGCGCCATGATCCACGGAATGCCGGGGCATGTTCCGGTGATGCTGGACGAGATGCTTGCCTGCCTCGCTCCGCGCGACTCCGCCTTCTATCTGGACGCTACGTTCGGCGGTGGCGGGTACACCGGTGCAATTCTGCGCACGGCGCGCTGCACGGTATGGGCGATCGATCGCGACCCTGACGCAATCGCGCGCGGAGCCGAGCTCGCCGCGCGCTTCCCCGGACGGCTCCATCTCCTGCACGGCGCGTTCGGCGACATGATCGGCCTGCTCGCCCAGCACGGCGTCGTCGCGCTCGATGGCGTGGTGCTTGATCTTGGCGTCTCCTCCTTCCAGCTCGACGAACCCGCGCGCGGCTTCTCGTTTCGTGCGGACGGCCCGCTCGACATGCGCATGGACCGCTCCGGGCCGTCCGCCGCCGATCTCGTGAATGCCCTGACCGAGCGGGAGCTGGCCGACCTGCTGCGCGACCTTGGCGAGGAGCGCGCGGCGCGGCGCATCGCGCGCGCCATCGTCGCCGCCCGGGCCGAGTCGCGAATAGCAACGACGGGACGACTCGCGCGCATCATCCGCGACGTGCTGCCGCCGGACCGTTCAGGGCTTGATCCGGCGACCCGCAGCTTTCAGGCGCTGCGCATCCGGGTGAACGACGAACTCGGCGAGATCGCGCGCGGGCTCGACGCGGCGTCGCGCCTGCTCGCGCCCCGCGGCCGCCTCGTCGTCGTCTCGTTCCACTCTCTCGAGGATCGAATCGTGAAGCGGTTCATGGTCGAGGCGGCGGGGCGCGCGCCCGCGCCGTCGCGCCATGATCCGCGCGGCCTCCTCCCAGGCCGCGCGCCCCGCTTCCGGCTGCTCACGCCTCGCGCGGCCCGTCCCAGCCTGACCGAGACCGAGGCCAATCCGCGCGCCCGCAGCGCCCGCCTGCGCGCGCTGGAGCGCCTGCCTCTCGAGGCGAACACGACATGATTCGCCCGATTACCTTTGTAACTTTGCTGCTCGCGTGCGGATCGGGGTTGTATTTGTATCAGGTGAAGCACCGGGTCCACGTCGTGGAGGGGCAGATCGAGCAGGTCGTGCGTCAGACCGCGCAGGTGCGCGAGCAGATCCGCTTGCTGCGCGCCGAATGGACCTTGCTTGATCAGCCTGACCGGTTGCAGCAACTGGCTGGACAGTTCCTGGACTTGCAGGCGACCAAGCCTACCCAGTTCGCCTCCCTGGCCGATCTCGACTCCCGCCTGCCCCCCGTGCCGCCGCCCGAACCGCCGCCGAATCCATCCGACGAGCACCCGGTTGCCGAAGCGCCGGCACCGGCCGAGCCCGTCGCTGCCGCCGCGCCGCCTATCGCCAAACGGGAGCCGGCGAGCATAGCCGCGACAGCGTCGCCCGCGCCCGCGCCTTTGCATGTCGCCGAGCACCCAACGGCTTCGGCCAACGAGGTGCCGCCCGCGCAAAGTGCCGCGCCGCGCGCCGCGCCGCCGATCGCTCGGCCGCAAATTGCCGCGGCGCAGCCGGCCCGCGCGGCGCGGCTCGAAGCGCCCGTCCCGGCCCCGCGGCTTGTCACGGCCGCGCTACCGCGCCCGATGCCGGCCACGCCTGGCCCGCCGTTCCGGCCCGTCGCGGCGATCCCACGTCCCAGCGCGCCCCCGCCGCTCGTGTATGGAGGTTCGCTGCTCGGCATGGCCCGCGGCGCGGCCCCGCCGCCCCCGGCGCCGGTTTGGTTCAACTGGAACAATCGCTGAGCTGGCATGGCGGACCCGCCCAACCGTCCCGAACCGCTGGACCCGGCGCCGTCCAGCACGCGCCGCGCGGCGCCGGGGCTGCGCGCGGGATCCGCGCGGCTAAGCGCGCCCGCGCCGCGGGTCACCACGATTCACGTCACGGCGCCCGACTTGCGCCGCCGCGCCGCCCTTGAGCGCACGCGCTCCCGCCTGGTCGTCACCGCCGCCGGCTTCTCCGTGCTGTTCCTCGTGGCGACGCTCAAGCTCGCTGACGCGACCGTGCTCCGCCCGCTCCAGCCGCACCGGCCGGAGCACAAGATCGTCCTTCCCCCGCCGAGCAAGGCGGATGCCGAGATGGGCGCGCTCTCGCGCCGGGCGACGATCACCGACCGCAACGGACAAATCCTGGCGATCTCGCTGCCGACCGTGGACCTGTTCGCCGATCCAAGGCAGGTGATCGATCCCGTGGCGGATGCGCACAAGCTCAAGGCCGTCCTGCCTGACGTCGACGAGGACGTGGTTCGCGCGCGCCTGTCGGAGAGCACCAAGCAGTTCGTTTTTCTCGCGCGGCGGATCACCCCGCAGCAGGAAGTGGCGGTGAACAATCTCGGCATCCCCGGCCTCGACTTCCTGCCCGGCGAGGAGCGGCATTATCCGATGGGCCGCGTTGCCGCGCATGTGCTGGGCGGGGTCGACATCGACGAGCACGGCGTGGCCGGCGTCGAGAAGTGGTTCGACAAGCGCCTGACGACGGACGCCACGACGCTGCGCCTGTCGCTCGACGTGCGGGTGCAGGCGGTGATGCGCGAGGAACTCGCGGCATCGATAGAGCAGTTCAAAGCGCTTGGCGGCGCTGGCATCATGATGGACGTCAACACCGGCGAGGTGCTGGCGATGGTCTCGCTGCCCGACTACGAGACCGCCGACCTCGGCCGCGCGAGCGAGGATTCGCGCTTCAACCGCGCGGCGAGCGGTGCCTACGAGCCGGGCAGCACGTTCAAGTTGCAGACCGCCGGCATGGCGCTTGACGACAACGTGATCCACCTCTGGGATACGTTCGACACCATCAACCACATCCACATCGGCCGTTTCACGATCACCGATTTCGAGCCCGAGCACCACAACATGGAGGTGCCCGAGATCGTCGCCCGGTCCTCCAACATCGGCGCCTCGCACATCGCCATGCTGGTGGGCGCGGAGCGCCAGCGCGCCTGGCTGAAAAAGCTGGGATTTTTCAACCGCTCCCCGATCCAGTTGCCGGAATTGGCGGCGCCGATCGTGCAGCCGGCCGCGTCGTGGAAATCGGCGGCGATCATGACCGTCTCGTTCGGCAACGGCATCGCCGTCACGCCCACCCAGCTTGTCGCCGGCACCGCGGCGCTGGTGAATGGCGGCGTGTGGCGCGGCGCCACCCTGCTCGCGGCGCAGCCGGACGCGCCGGTCGAGGGCGTGCGCGTGGAGCAGCCCGAAACCGCGGCAACGATGCGCAAGCTGATGCGCATCGTTGTCACCCAGGGCACCGGAAAGCCGGTCGAGATCCCCGGCTACCTGATCGGCGCCAAGACCGGCACCTCGCAAAAGGTCGGCAAGGGCGGCTACAAGCTGCACGCCAACCTGAGCTCGGTGATCGCGGCCTTCCCGATGAACGCGCCGCGGTACATCGTCTATGTGATGCTCGACACGCCGCACGCCGACAAGACCACGTTCGGGTTCACGACTGGAGGGTGGACGGCGGGGCCGGCGGCCAAGCGCATCATCTCGCGCATCGGCCCGATGCTTGGCGTGATGCCGTATCCTCCGGATGAGTTGCAGAGGCTCGACGCCCAGCTTAGCCTGCCCTTCGCGCCGGCCCGTCCGCCCGGAGCGCCGGTCGCGCAGCGCGAACCGGTGATCGCGGCTTCCAAGCCACCTCACGTCTCACCGCCGGCCCCGGCGAGTGCTGAGGTTTCTCCGCCCGTGGTTCACGCCTCGGCCAAGGAGCCCGTCCTTGCGCCTCGATGAGCTCATCACGCAGCTCGATCCCGCGCCGCCGGCCAGTTGGGCGGAAGCCGGCGCGCTCGATCTCGCGCGGGTGACGGCGGACAGTCGGTTTGTCGCGCCGGGCACCCTGTTCGCGGCGCTTCCTGGCAGCCGGGCCGACGGACGCGCTTTCATCGCCGACGCGGTGGCGCGTGGCGCCTGTGCCGTGCTTGCGCCTGCCGGCACAGCTTGGCCCGAGGGCGTGCCGCCGCGCCCGCTGCTGGCCGATCCCGAGCCGCGGCGGCGGCTCGCGCAACTCGCCGCCCTGTTCGCCGGACCGCAGCCCGATCAGGTAGTCGCCGTCACCGGCACCAACGGCAAGACCAGCACGGTGGAGTTTCTGCGCCAAATCTGGGCGGTGGGCGGTTGCCCGGCGGCAAGCCTCGGCACGCTGGGCCTGAACGCGCCCGGCTTCCCGCCCGGACCGGGGCTCACCACGCCCGACCCGGTGACACTCGCCGCGACGCTCGCCGCGCTGGCCCGCGCCGGGGTGCGGCGGGCCGCGATGGAGGCGTCCTCGCACGGGCTGCACCAGTTCCGATTGGATGGCGTGCGCCTGGCCGCCGCCGGTGTCAGCAATTTCACCCGCGACCATCTCGACTACCACGGCACCGAGGCCGCGTACCGCGCCGCCAAGCTGCGGCTGTTCGATGAGCTGCTGCCGCGCGGCGCGCCCGCAATTGCGAATGCCGACATGGATCCTGCGACACTCGAGCCGCTGCGCGCCATCGCGGCGCGGCGCCGGATCGGACTGCGCACCGTGGGCGCAGCGGGCGACGTGCGGCTGCACGCGGCTCGACCACGCCCGGATGGGCAGGAGCTGGATATCGAAGCGGACGGCGTGCGTCGGGTGGTTCCCTTGAAGCTGCCGGGCCGGTTCCAGGCCGACAACGCGCTGCTCGCGGCGGCGCTCGCCATGGCGCTGGGCGAGGACGGCGCGCTCGATCGCCTGCCACGCCTGACGGGTGTGCGCGGGCGCATGGAGCGCGCGGCGGTGCTGCCCAACGGCGCGTGCGTCTATGTCGATTACGCGCACACGCCGGACGCGCTGGAGCGGCTGGTCCGCGCGCTGCGGCCGCACACGGCGGGCCGCCTGCACCTGGTGTTCGGCGCCGGGGGCGACCGCGATCCGGGCAAGCGCCCGCTGATGGGCGCCGCCGCCCGCGCCGCGGACGTGGCGATCGTGACCGACGACAATCCGCGCGGCGAGTCGCCGGCCGCGATCCGCGCCGCCATTCTCGCCGCTTGTCCTGGCGCGCGTGAGATCGGCGACCGGGCGCGAGCGATCGAGGTCGCGATGGAAGGGCTCGCGCCGGGCGATGTGCTGGCCGTCGCGGGCAAGGGCCACGAGCAGGGGCAGACGATCGGTGGCGAAGTGATCCCGTTCGATGATGCGGACGTGGTGCGCCGGTTGGCGGGGGCGGCATGAACGAGTCCGTTCGCACCAGCCGACACGCATCCCCCCTCTGGACCGCCGCTGCGCTCGCCGAAGCGACTCACGGCACCCTCTCCGCGCCGTTCGACGCCACGGGAGTCTCGATCGACACGCGCACGCTCGCGCCGGGCGATCTGTTTGTCGCGCTGCGCGGCGAGCATGGCGATGGTCACGCACACGTCGCCGACGCGATCGCCCGTGGCGCCGCCGGCGCGATGGTCCATGCCGATGCCCCGGGCCCCACGCTCCGCGTGGACGACACCTTGGCTGGCCTGACACGTCTCGGCGCCGCGGGGCGGGCGCGCTTCACCGGGCGGCTTGCCGCGATCACCGGCAGCGTCGGCAAGACCACGACCAAGGAGATGCTGCGGACCGCGCTCGCCGCGCAGGGACGCACCCATGCGGCGGCCGCTTCCTATAACAACCATTGGGGCGTGCCGCTCACCTTGGCGCGCTTGCCCGGGGACGCGCGGTTCTGCGTCGCCGAGATCGGCATGAACCAGCCGGGCGAGATCGCTCCGCTCGCCCGCCTGGCCCGTCCGCACGTCGCGGTCATTACGGCGATCGCGGCGGCGCATGTCGGCAACTTGGGCAGCATCGAGGCGATCGCGCGCGAAAAGGCGTCGATTCTGCGCGGCCTGGAGTTCGGGCGGCGCGGCCGTGCTGCCCGCCGACTCCGCCCATCTCGCGGTGCTGCGTGCCGAAGCTTGCGGCGTGCGCGTGGTGACGTTCGGGGCGGCGCCGGTCGCGGATGTGCGGCTGATCGAGACCCGCGCGGATGCCGACGGCACCGATCTCGCAATCCGTGTTGGCGACCAGGCGCTGCATTTGCGCCTGCCCGTCCCGGGGCGGCACATGGCGATGAACGCCCTCGCCGCGCTCGCGGCGGTGAAGGCATTGGGCGCGGATGTCCGGAGAGCGGTGGACGCGCTGGCCAGCTTCGCTCCCGTTGCCGGACGCGGCGCGCGGCGGCCCATCGCTGTCCCCGGCGGCCGCGCCGTTCTGATCGACGAGAGCTACAGCGCCAATACCGCGTCGATGCGCGCCGCCCTCGCTGTGCTCGCGTCGCAACCCGGCGCGCGGCGGGTCGCTGTCTTGGGCGACATGCTGGAACTGGGCGAGCATGGCCCAGCCGAGCACGCCGCGCTCGCATCGGACGCGGCGGCGGCCGATATCGTCTTCACCTGCGGAACGCTCATGCGCGTCCTGCACGACGCGCTGCCGCCGGCCCGGCGCGGCGCGCATGCGAACGATGCCGCAACTCTAGCAGGAATCGTCCCGGACGCCTTACGTCCAGGCGACGTGGTTCTAGTCAAAGGTAGCCTCGGCAGCGGCATGCGGTTGATCGTCTCCACGCTGGACCCGCGGACGGAGACCGCCTGATGCTGTACGACCTATCCCAGCCTTTCGCGAGCCACTTCGCGCTGTTCAACCTGTTCCGCTACATCACGTTCCGCTCGGGCGCGGCGTGCATGACGGCGCTGGTGGTGAGCTTCATTCTCGGCCCGGCGCTGATCCGCTGGCTGCGCCAGACGCAGCAGCAGGGCCAGCCGATCCGCACGGACGGCCCGGAACGCCACATCCTGGAGAAGCAGGGCACGCCCACCATGGGGGAAGTCCTGATCCTGGTCGCGTGGCTGATCTCCACCGTGCTGTGGGTCGATCTGCGCAACCAGTATGTCTGGGCGGCGATGCTGGTCACGCTCGGCTATGGGCTGCTCGGCTTCGCGGACGACTACCTGAAGCTTTCCAAGCGCAACCACCGCGGCGTGCCCGGCCGGATCAAGCTGATCGTGCAAGCGGTGATCGGGGTGGCGGTCGCCTACTGGGTGATGCGCACCACCGACAACGTGCTTGGCGACGCGCTCGCGGTGCCGGTGTTCAAGGACGTGGCGCCCCGGCTCGGCTGGTTTTTCCCGATCTGGGGCATGTTCGTGCTGGTGGGCTCGTCGAACGCGGTCAACCTGACCGACGGGCTGGACGGGCTCGCCATCGTGCCGACCATCATCACGGCGGGCGTCTTCGCGCTGATCGCCTATCTCGTCGGCAATCGCGTCTTCGCCGACTATCTTCAGTTGCACCCTGTTCCCGGTTCGGGTGAGCTGGCCGTGTTCTGCGCGGCGCTGATTGGCGCGGGCCTGGGCTTCTTGTGGTTCAACGCGCCACCCGCCGCGGTGTTCATGGGCGACACCGGCAGCCTGGCGCTCGGCGGCGCGCTCGGCACGGTGGCGGTCGCCACCAAGCACGAGATCGTGCTGATGATCGTGGGTGGGCTGTTCGTCGTCGAGACCGTCTCGGTGATGATCCAGGTCTTTTGGTTCAAGCGCACCGGCACGCGCGTGTTCCTGATGGCGCCGCTGCACCATCATTTCGAGAAGAAGGGCTGGGCGGAACCCACCATCGTGATCCGGTTTTGGATCATCTCCTTCATCCTGGCCCTGATCGGCCTCGCGACCTTGAAGATCCGATGAGCGCCTTTCCGCCCGACCTGTTTGCCGGCGCGCGATTCGCGGTTGTTGGACTTGGCCGCAACGGCTTGCCCGCGGCGCGCGCCTTGGCCGCTATGGGGGCCAGGGTGATCGCCTGGGACGACGACGCGGCGTCTCGCGCGCAAGCCGAGGGCCTGGAAATCCGGCCGCCTCACGCGGGTGACCCGCTGGACGCCCTCCTGCTCTCCCCCGGCATCCCGCACGCCTTGCCGCATCCGCATCCGCTCGCCACGCTTGCCGCCGCTCGGGGCTGGCCGATCCTCTCCGACGCCGAGCTGCTGTTCCGCGCGGTGCGCGCGACGGGATCGGCGGCGCGCTTCGTCGGCGTCACCGGCACCAACGGCAAGTCGACCACCACCGCGCTGCTCGCGCATATCCTGACCAGCGCGGGCGTCCCTGTCGCGGCGGGCGGCAATCTCGGGCCGGCCGCGCTCGCCTTGCCGCCGCTGGGCGACAACGGCGTGTACGTGCTCGAGATGTCGAGCTACATGTTGGAGCGACTCGCAACGATCCGATTCGATGTCGCCGCGATGCTCAACCTCAGCGCCGACCATCTTGACCGGCATGGCGCCATGGCCGGGTACGAAGCGGCGAAGCGCGCGGTGTTCGCGCGTCAGCGTCCCGGTGATTGCGCGATCATTGGAATCGACGACGCGCCGAGCGCCCTGATGGCAGCGTGGCTGCGCACCCGCCCGGCGCGCGCCGTCACCGTCTCGGGCACGCTGCCGGCCGGTCTTTGGTCCGATGCCGGCTTGCTGCGCGACGCGGCCGGCCCGATCGTCGCGATGCGGGCCGCCCCGGCGCTGGCCGGCGCGCACAACGCGCAGAACGCGGCGGCGGCGGCGGCGATGGCGATGGCGCTCGGCGTGACGCGCGCGCAGGTGGCGCGAGGGATCGAGACCTTCCCTGGCCTGCCGCACCGGCAGCGGTTCGTGGGCCACGTCGCCGGCGTCGCTTTCATCGACGACAGCAAGGCCACCAACGCGGATGCCGCCGCGCGCGCGCTCGGCTGCTACGACCGGGTGGTGTGGATCGCCGGCGGGCAGGCGAAGGCGGGCGGGATCGAGTCGTTGGCGCCGTTCTTCCCCCGCGTCGCGCGCGCGCTGCTGATCGGACGCGACGCGAAGCTGCTGGCCGCAACGCTCGCGCGCCATGGCGTCGCGCACGACCTCGCCGGCACGCTGGAACACGCCGTTCCCGCCGCGCTGGCGGCCGCGCGCGGAACCGGCGCGGTCGTGCTGCTGTCGCCGGCCTGCGCGAGCTTCGACCAGTTCAGCGGCTTCGAGGCGCGGGGCGCGCGGTTCGCCGCGCTCGTCGCCGAGCTCGCCCGCGAGAGGGCCGCCTGATGCCAACGCTCTCGCGCGCCGACACCTCGATCCTCGGCCGGTGGTGGTGGAGCGTCGATCGCTGGACCCTGGGCGCGGTCGGCGTGCTGATCGGGTTCGGCTACGTGCTGATCCTCGCCGCGAGCCCGGCGGTGGCCGAGCGCATCGGCGATCCGCGCAATGCGCTCATCATCAAGCAAGTGCTGTTCCTGGCGTTGGCGGGAGCCATCGTCTGCGGGGTGTCGCTGCTGTCCCCGCGCGGGATCCGCCGGCTCGCGGTGCTGGGCTGCGTCATCGCCTTGGCGCTGACCGTGGCGACCCTGTTCATCGGCGTCGAGATCAAGGGCGCGCGGCGCTGGATCGCGCTGCCCGGCCTCTCCCTGCAGCCGAGCGAGTTCCTCAAGCCCTGCTTCGCCGTGGTCGCCGCGTGGCTCATCAGCGAGGGACGGCGGGCCCGGTTCCCCGGCTATCTCGCCACCTTCGGCGTCTATCTGCTGATCGTGCTGCTGCTGAAGGAACAGCCCGACATCGGCATGACGGCCGTGATCACCGCCGTGTACTTCACGCAGCTCTTTATCGACGGGCTCAACCTGTTTTTCGTCGGCGTCGGTGCGGCCGGCATCTGCGCCGCCGCGATCGGCGCGTACACCTTCTTCCCGCACGTGCAGGATCGGGTGCAGGAGTTCCTGCATCCGCACGACACCAACACCTACCAGGTAACGACAGCGCTCGAGGCGTTCGGCAATGGCGGGCTGCTGGGGCGGGGGCCGGGCGAGGGGCGCGTCAAGGACGTGCTGCCGGACGCGCACGCCGACTTCGTGTTCGCCGTCGCCGGCGAGGAGTTCGGGGCGGTCATCTGCCTCCTCATCCTCGGCGTGTTCGCCTTCATCGTGGTGCGCGGGCTGCTGCGGCTGCTGCAACAGCCGGACCAGTCAACCGTGCTGGCCTGCGCCGGGCTGCTCACCGGATTCGGCCTGCAAGCCTTCGTCAACATGGCGTCCACGCTGCAACTGATCCCCACCAAGGGCATGACTCTTCCATTCATATCGTATGGCGGCTCGTCGGCGATGGCGGTCGCGCTCGGCATGGGGATGCTGCTCGCGCTGACGCGCGGCCGCGCCCGCGAGGAGGTTCCATGAGAGGCCCGGCGGTTCGTCCCATCATCATCGCCGCTGGCGGCACCGGCGGGCACGTTTTCCCCGCCGAGGCTGTGGCCTCCGTGCTCGCCGCGCGCGGCGAGCGCATCGTGCTGATGACGGATTCGCGGTCGAGCGCGCTGGACAGTCCGGTCTTCGCCGGGCGCGAACGCTTGGTGCTGAGCGGGGCCGGGCTCGCCGGGCGCGGCGCGGCGCGCGCGGCGCGCGCGGTCGTCGCGCTGGGCGCGGGCGTGGCCCAGGCGCAGCACGCGCTGGCGCGCCTCAACGCGCGCGCGGTCGTTGCGTTCGGCGGCTATCCCTCGGTGCCGCCGGTGCTCGCGGCGCGCAGCCTGGCGCGACGGCCAAAGGTCATCCTGCACGAGCAGAACGCCGTGCTCGGCCGCGCCAACCGCTTTCTCGCGCCCCATGCCGACGCGCTCGCCCTCAGCTTCGCCGAGACCGCGCGTGTGCCCTCTGGCGCGCGCGCGGTCCTCACCGGCAATCCGGTACGCCCGGCAATAGCCGCCACCGCGCCCTATGCCGCGCCGGAAGAGTACGGCGCGCTGCGCCTGCTGGTGCTCGGCGGCTCGCTCGGCGCGCGCGTGTTCAGCGACATCGTGCCGGACGCCGTGGCCGCGCTGCCGGAAGCGTTGCGGACCCGGCTTTACGTGGTCCAGCAATGCCGCGCCGAGGATCTGGAGCGCGTGGGCGCGACCTATGCGAGGATGGGCGTGCCGGCAACGCTCGCCGCGTTCTTCGCCGATGTCGCCGTGCGTCTCTCGGAGGCGCACCTGGTCATTGCCCGCGCGGGCGCCTCGACCGTCGCTGAATTGGCCGTCGCCGGACGGCCCGCGATCCTCGTGCCCCTGCCGAGCGCGATCGACGATCACCAGAGCGCCAACGCGCGCGCGCTGGTGGGCGCGGGCGCCGCCACCATGATCGCGCAGAAGGAGCTGACGGCTCCGGTCCTCGCCGCGCAGCTCTCCGCACTGCTCGGCGCTCCCGCCAGGCTCGATGCCATCGCGGCCGCCGCGCGCGGCGTGGCGCGGCCCGATGCCGCGCAGCGTCTTGCTGAATTCGATCGACGCCCTCATCGCACAGGAGGCCCGCGCATGAGGGCACTGCCGCTGTCCATCGGCACCATCCACTTCATCGGCGTCGGCGGCATCGGCATGTCCGGCATCGCCGAGGTGCTGCACAACCTCGGCTACAGCGTGCAGGGCAGCGACATCGCGGATTCGGCCAATGTGCGCCGCCTGCGCGAGGCGGGCATTCCGGTGGCGATCGGCCACGATGCGGCCAATCTGGGCCAGGCGCGTGTCGTCGTCACCTCCTCGGCGGTGAAGCGCGACAACCCGGAGGTCGAGGCCGCGCGGGCGCGCTTCATCCCCGTGGTGCGGCGGGCCGAGATGCTGGCCGAGCTGATGCGGCTGCGCTGGTCGGTGGCGATCGGCGGCACGCACGGCAAGACCACCACCACCAGCCTGATCGCGGCGGTGCTGGAGGCGGCGCACCTCGATCCCACCGTCATCAACGGCGGCATCATCAACGCCTACGGCACCAACACGCGCCTCGGCGCCGGCGAGTGGATGGTGGTGGAGGCCGACGAGAGCGACGGCAGTTTCCTGCGCCTGCCGGCGGTGATCGCCGTCGTCACCAACATGGACCCCGAGCACCTCGACCACTGGGGCACGCCCGAGGCGATGATCGCCGGCTACGACCAGTTCGTGTCGAACATCCCGTTCTACGGCTTCGCGGTGCTGTGCATCGATCACTCGGCGGTGCAGCAGATGATCCCGCGCCTGTCGGACCGGCGCATCATCACCTACGGCTTCTCGCCGCAGGCCGACGTGCGGGCCGACAAGGTGGTGGCGGACCGCCTCGGCTCGACCTTCGAGGTGACGTTCACCGACCGGGTGCGCAGCCGCGCGCGCAGGCTGGGGCCGTTCCGGTTGCCGATGCTGGGCGCGCACAACGTGCAGAACGCGCTGGCGGCGGTCGCCATCGGCATCGAGATGGAGATTGACGACACGACCCTGCGCAGCGCCTTCGCCGCGTTCCGCGGCGTCAAGCGGCGCTTCACCAAGACCGGCGAGACCGGCGGCATCACCATCATCGACGACTACGCGCATCATCCGGTGGAGGTGGCGGCAGTGCTGAAGGCGGCGCGGCAGGCCGGCGCGCGGGATGTGGTCGCGGTGATCCAGCCGCACCGGTTCTCGCGGCTGCACTCGCTGTTCGACGAGTTCTGCACCTGCATGAACGATGCCGGGACGGTGATCGTCGCCGATGTCTATCCCGCCGGCGAGGCGCCAATCCCTGGCGTGAATCGCGACGCGATGGTGGAGGGGCTGCGCGCGCGCGGGCATCGCTCGGTGGTGCCGCTGCCAAGCCCCGGCCGGCTCGCGGAGATGATCTTCGCCATCGCCAAGCCAGGCGATTTCGTCGTCTGCCTGGGAGCGGGGAACATCACGCAATGGGCGAACGCGCTCCCAGCGGAGCTGGCCGAGTTGCAGGCCGGCGCGGCGCGGCGCGTGGCGGGGAACGCGGCGTGAGGCCCTCACGCGCCACACTGCGCGAGGCACCCTCGCCCGCCATGCGGGAGAGAGGAGTTCCATCGCTCCGCGGCCGCATTCAGCGGGGCGCGCCGCTGGCCCCCACCACATGGTTCCGCGTCGGCGGCCCCGCCGAGGTTCTGGTACGGCCCGCCGACATCGAGGATCTCGCCGCATTCCTTCGCGCCCTGCCACCGGAGACACCCGTGCGCACCCTGGGCGCCTGCTCGAACGTCATCATCCGCGATGGCGGACTGCCCGGCGTCACGCTGCGCCTCGCGCGCGGCTTCACCGCGATCGAGCGGGACGGGCAGGGCATCATCGCTGGCGCCGGCGCGCTGGACGTGACAGTGGCCGAGCACGCCGCCGCCGCCGGGCTGGCAGGGCTCGAGTTCCTGTGCGGGATTCCCGGCAGCGTCGCCGGCGCCGTGGTGATGAACGCCGGGGCCTATGGCGGCGACATCGCCGGCGTGCTCGACTGGGCGGACATCGTCACGCGCTCGGGCGCGCTTGTCCGCCTGTCCGCCGCTGACCTCGCCTTCGCGTATCGCCACGCGCATGTGCCCGCGGGCGCTGTCGTGGTGCGGGCGCGGCTGCGCGCTTCTTCCGGCCTGCCGGCGGCGATTGCCGCCCGCATGGCTGACATCCGCGCCAACCGCGAGGCGACTCAGCCGATCCGCGCCCGCACTGGTGGCTCGACCTTCCGCAACCCGCCGGACATGAAGGCGTGGGAGCTGATCGACGCCGCCGGCTGCCGTGGCTTGGCGCGGGGCGGCGCCAAGGTCTCCGATAAGCATTGCAACTTCCTCATCAATGAGGACGGCGCGACCGCCGCCGACCTGGAAGGGTTGGGCGAGGAGGTGCGCCGGCGCGTCCACGCCGCCAGCGGCATCACGCTGGAGTGGGAGATCCACCGCACCGGTGTTCCCGGCGCGCGGCCGGAGAGCCTGGCATGAGCGCGCGCGTCGCGGTCCTGTTCGGTGGCATCTCCGCCGAGCGCGAGGTCAGCCTCTCCAGCGGGCGCCAAGTGGTGGCGGCGTTGCGCTCCGCCGGTTTTGACGTGCAGCCGATCGAGGTCACGCAAGACCTCGGGGCGGTGATCGAGGCGCTGCGCGATCCCCGCCCCGATGTGGTGTTCAACGCGCTGCATGGTCGTTTCGGCGAGGACGGTGCGATCCAGGGCGTGCTCGACTGGCTCGGCCTGCCCTATACGCACTCGGGGGTGCGCGCCTCGGCCCTGGCGATGGACAAGGTCGCGGCCAAGGCGGTGTTCGCCGCCGCCGGGCTGCCGGTAGCGCGCGGGCACGTTGTCGATGTCGCCGCCCTGGAAGCCGACGACCCGATGCCACGGCCGTACGTGGTCAAGCCGGCCAACGAAGGGTCGTCGGTCGGCGTGGAGATCCTGAAGGCTGGCGACAATCGCCGCGCCGAGATCGCCCGCTCCTGGCGCTTCGGCCGCACCGCGCTGGTCGAGGAGTTTGTCCCCGGCCGCGAGCTGACCGTGGGCGTCATGGGCGAGCGCGCGCTGGCGGTGACGGAGATCATCGCCGAGGCCGGCAGCTTCTACGACTACGACTCCAAGTACGCCGAGGGCGGCTCCCGGCACGTGATTCCCGCGCGCGTGCATCGCAACACCTATGACCGGGCCATGGACGTGGCCGTGGCCGCGCATCGCGCGCTTGGCTGTCGCGGCGCGACGCGGGCCGACTTCCGTTATGACGATACCGAGGGCGAGCCGGGCCGTCTCGTGCTGCTGGAGATCAACACCCAGCCCGGACTGACGCCGACCTCGCTGCTGCCCGAGCAGGCCGCGCATCACGGCATCGGCTTCCCCGCGCTCTGCGCCTGGATGGTGGAGAACGCCGCATGACGGGCATGAAACGGGCGCCGCGCAACTCCGTCACCGACCGGCCTGGGCGCCTCAAGCTCCTGTTGCGCCGGCTGATCCGCTCGCTGCGCCCACCGGTGCTGGCCGGTATCGCCGCCGCCATTTGCCTGATCGCGCTCGCCATCGTGGTCCATCGCGCCACGTCCGGCCCCGCTTTGGATGCGATGCGCGCGCGCTTCGGCCAAGCCACTGCGAGTCTCGGTTTGCGCGTCGAGGATGTCGTCGTGGAAGGCCGCGCCAACACGCCAGAGCCGCTGCTGCGCGCCGCGATTGGCGTGCAGCGTGGCGATCCCATTCTCGGATTCTCGGTCGGGCAGGCGCGAGAGCGCATCCAGAAGCTCTCCTGGGTGGAGCACGCGACCGTCGAGCGCCGCCTGCCGGGGCGGATTATCGTGCAGTTGCAAGAGCGCCGGCCGTTCGCGATTTGGCAGAACCAGGGGCGGTTCGTGCTGATCGATCGCGCGGGCGCGGTTGTCACCAACAGCAACGTCGCCGATTTCCGCTCCTTGCCGCTGGTGGTTGGTCCCGGCGCCTCCGAGGCGGCCGCGCCGCTGCTCGATGCGCTGACCAGCCGACCGGATCTGATAGCGCGCATCACGGCGGCGGTGCGCGTGGGCGAGCGGCGTTGGAACCTGATGTTCAAGTCCGGACTGACGGTGATGCTGCCCGAGGGCCACGAGGCCGTGGCGCTCGATCGCCTCGCCGCGCTGGACCATGACCACAAGCTGCTGGACCGGCCGTTGCAGTTCGTGGATCTGCGCCTGCCTGATCGCGTGGCGTTCCGCGCCAAGCCCGACGCTGTTCCGGTGCCCGCCAAGGATCCGCGCGCCATGCCCTCGCACAAATCGACCTAGGCCCGGATCGCGATGAACGACATCTCGCGCCGTATCGTGCCGCCGCAAGCCCAGCTCCCCGAGGAGCCGCCTCGGCTGCGCCATCGCTCTGGACAGTTCGGTGTGCTCGACATCGGCTCGACTAAGATCGTGTGCCTGATCGGCCGGATGGAAAGCGACTTCAGCCTGCGCGTGCTGGGCTTCGGTTGGCATCGCGGCAAGGGCGTGCGCGGCGGTGGCATCGTCGATCTGGATGCGGCTGAGCGGGCGATCCGCGCCGCCGTGGGCCAGGCCGAGGACATGGCGGACACGCGGCTACGCGCGGTGACGGTAAACCTCACGTGCGGCCAGCCGGAGAGCCGGCTGTTCAACGTGCAGTGGCCGGTTGGCGGCCGCGCGGTGGAGGAGACCGACATTCGTCGCGTCGTGGCCGAGGGAAGGCTGCGCGCCGAGATCGAAGGGCGCCAGATCATCCATGCCCTGCCGCTCGCCTTCGCCGCCGATTCGACCGAGCGGGTGAGCGATCCGCGCGGCTTGTTCTGCACCACGCTCTCGGCCCGGCTGCACGTTGTCGACGCCGCATCCACCGCGCTGCGCACGCTGAGCGCCGCTGTTGCCCGCTGCGACCTCGACATCACCGATCTCGTGTCGGCGCCGATGGCCTCTGGGCTCGCCGCGCTGGTCGAGGATGAGCGCGAGCTTGGCTGCACGGTGATCGACATGGGCGGCGGCACGACCGGCATAGCGGTGTTCGCGGAAGGCCAGTTGCTGCACACCGCGCAGCTTCCCGTGGGCGGCGGGCACGTCAGCAACGACCTCGCACGCCTGCTGTCGACTCCGCTCGCGCACGCCGAGCGGTTGAAAACGCTGTACGGCAACGTGCAGTCTAGCCCGGATGACGAGCGCGAGCTGTTGCCCGTGCCGTTGGTGGGCGAAGAAGAGCACCAGATCGCCAAGGTGCCGCGCAGCATGGTGGTCAACATCATTCGCCCGCGCATTGAGGAGACGTTCGAGATGATTCGGTCGCGGCTGGACGGGTCCGGCCTGTCTCGGGCAGCGGGCAACAGGGTGGTGCTGACCGGCGGTGCGTGTCAGCTCGCCGGTGTGCGCGAGCTCGCGGCCCGCATGCTGAACAAGCAAGTTCGGCTCGGCCGACCGTCGGCCTTGCGGGGACTGCCCGACGCCGCGTCCGGCCCGGCCTTCGCAACCTCTGCCGGATTGCTCGCCTGGGCCGCGGGCCAGGGTCGAATCATGCACGACATCGACCTCGATCCCGAACGGCCGTCGGGCTTGATCCGGCGCATTGTCAACTTTTTGAAAGACCGAGTGTGAAAGCGATGGCTCGACTCGCCGGCTTCCGATTCAATTCGTCTCCGCCTTCCCCGAATCGAAACGTCTGAGGGACAAGGTTCCATGACGCTCAATCTCACCATCCCGCAGCAGACGCATACGGACTTCACGCCCCGCATCACCGTGATCGGTGTCGGCGGCGGCGGCACCAATGCGGTCGACAACATGATCATGGCGAACCTGCAAGGTGTCGAGTTCGTGGTGGCGAACACAGACGCGCAGCAGTTGATGCACAGCCGCGCGAACCGCCGCATCCAGCTCGGCCCGCACATCACGCAGGGCCTGGGCGCCGGCGCAAAGCCCGAGATCGGGCGCGCCGCGGCCGAGGAGGCGGCCGACGAGCTGTACCGGCACCTCGATGGTTGCCACATGGTGTTCGTCACCGCCGGCATGGGCGGCGGCACGGGGACCGGGGCGGCGCCGGTGATCGCGCGCATGGCGCGCGAGCGCAACATCCTGACTGTCGGCGTGGTGACGAAGCCGTTCTCGTTCGAGGGCACGCGCCGCGCCCGCGCCGCCGATCAGGGCATCGAGGAGTTGCAGCAATACGTCGACACGCTGATCGTCATCCCGAACCAGAACCTGTTCAGGATGGCGAATGAGCGCACGACGTGGCGCGAGGCGTTCAAGATGGCCGACCAAGTCCTGTACATGGGCGTGCGCGGCGTCACCGACCTGATGATGGCGCCGGGGCTCGTGAACCTCGACTTCGCCGATATACGAACGGTGATGGCGGAGATGGGCAAGGCGATGATGGGCACGGGCGAGGCCGAAGGCGAGAACCGCGCCATCCGCGCCGCCGAGGCGGCGATCAGCAATCCGTTGCTGGAAGACACGTCCATGTCGGGCGCGCGCGGCTTGCTGATCAACATCACCGGCGGCGACGACATGACGCTGTTCGAAGTCGATCAGGCCGCCAACCGCATTCGCGAGGAGGTGGACGAGGACGCCAACATCATCTTCGGCTCCTCGACGGACGAATCGCTGACCGGGCGGATGCGCGTCTCGGTGGTCGCGACCGGGATCGACACGCCCAAGGCCGAGCAACAGCAGCAGGCGCGTCCGCGCCTGGTCGCGGTGGGCGGCAGCGTCGGCGCGCCGCAGCCGATGGCGATCCAGCCGGGGCTGAGCCATCCGACACAGGCGCAACAACTGGGGCATGGGGTCTACGGGATCCCGGCTCAAGGCCATGGCTATCCGGTGCCGGGGCACCCGGCGATGGTCGCCCAACACCCGGCCGCGCTGCGCCCGTCAATGCAAGCGGCGCAACCCGCCGAGCCGAGCATGGAGCAGTTCGCCATGCACGCCGCCGAGCCGGTGCCGGCCCCGGCGCCCACGCAGGCTCCGGTTCGGCTTGCCCCCCGTCCACAGGCGGCGCGATCGAGCGGGTTGTTCGCCGAGCCCTCCGCGTCCGGAGGCGCGTCGGCTCCGGGACAGGGGGAGCCGCCGCGGCCCAGCTTGTTCGGCACCGTGACCGGCGTCCTGCTGCGCCGCCGGGCCGCGCCGCCGCAGCAGGCCGAGTTCGGCGAGGCGCGGATCGAGCCCGTTGTCGCGGCCGAGCCGCGCGCCGAAGCGTCCCCCGCCACGGTGCGTCCGGTGGCCGGCGAGGAGATGGGCATTGAGATCCCCACCTTCCTGCGCCGGCAGTCGTCCTAGACCCATGCAACAAAATGTTTCAAGATCAAGCGGCTACGCGGTAACACTCAGAAACAATGATTGAGTGGCGCTGGTAGCGGGCTATCCCCTAACAAGGATGGCCCGCGTTGCGCGGGGGCCGATTCGATTGGACCAAGACTATGGACGGCTTGCCGCAGCTTTTCTCGCCCACCCTGACTGCATTTCATCAGCGCACGCTCAAGACGTCCATTGCTTGCGTTGGCACGGGCCTGCATTCGGGCAGGCGTGTCCGGTTGCGCCTATGCCCGGCCCCCAATGGGCACGGGATCGTGTTCCGGCGGACCGACTGCCGGGCCGACGTGCCGGCCCGGTTCGATCACGTCAGTGATGCCCAGTTTGCTACAACCCTTGCGTGCCACGATCGTCCCGACATTCGCGTCGCTACGGTCGAGCATCTCCTGGCGGCGCTGGCCGGCTCCGGCGTGGACAATGCCCTGATCGAGCTGGACGGGCCGGAACTACCGATCCTGGACGGGTCCGCTTCGCCATGGCTGTTCCTGATCGGCTGCGCGGGTTTGGCCGACCAGCCGGACGCGCCCCGCCAGGTGATCGAGGTGCAGCGCGCCGTGCGCGTGCAAGACGGCGAATCCTGGGCCGAGTTGCTGCCTCCGGGCCCGCATGATGGGCTGGAGATGACCGCCTCGATCGACTTCAGCGCTGCGGCGATCGGTCGACAATCCATTTCGCTCCGGCTGACTCAGGAGAGCTTCCGCCACGAACTCGCCCGCGCCCGCACTTTCGCGCTGGCCGAAGATGTGGGCGCGCTGCGCGCGGCCGGGCTGGCCCGTGGCGGCACGCTGGAGAACGCCGTCGTTGTCGACGGCGCGCGCGTCGTGAACCCGGCCGGGCTCAGGATGGGCGACGAGTTCGTGCGCCACAAGTTGCTGGACGCGGTGGGCGACCTCGCCTTGGCTGGAGCGCCGCTGCGCGCCCGCTTCCGCGCCCATCGCCCTGGCCACGCTTTGAACAACCGCCTGTTGCGCGCGCTATTCGCGGATCCCACGGGATGGCGGGAGATCGCGCGCGAGCCGGCCTGCGTGGCGGCATGAGCCGCGTTGCCTAAGCCCAATACGGTTCACTTTAGTTGTTTGTGCCGCAGGGAGAACCAAGGCGGATGCTGCATTTTCAATTGGTTGGTATTCGGCCGATAGCTTAAGTGAACAGGATTTTGCCTTAAGTGAACCGTATTGTGCCTAAGCCTCATTATAGATCCGGCTGTCATTATCTTGAATCATGCCGCATAGCGCATGGACTTCTGGCGGAAGAAGCTGCGGACCCGGGCGGGCGACTTGGCCAGCCGACGCATGTGGCTGATGGCGGCCTGCTTGAGCTGCTGTTTGCTGCGCATTGGCGGCTTGCGGGTGACGTGCCGCTTGAGGTCGGCATTCAGCCCTTCATCCGGATTGAGTTCCGGACTGTGGGACGGCAGGTAGGAGACCTCGATCTGCGCCTTGTGCCGGGCGAGCCACTCACGCACCACCGCCGAACGGTGCACTGGCAGCCGGTCGAGGATCAGGAACACCTTGCGCCCGGCATCACGGATCAGGCGTTGCAGGAAGCCGATCAGCACCGGCGCCTTGATCGCGCCGTCCAGCACCTGCCAGCGCAACTCGCCTCGGTTGCTGACCGCCGAGATCAGGCCCCGCCCGATGCGGCGCTGGTGGGGCCGCACGACGGGTGTCTTGCCGGGGAGCGCGTAGGAACGACCGCGCACGTCCTCGGCGCGCAGCCCGGTCTCGTCGCCCCAGAAGATCACCCCACGCGCCCGCCGGGCCCGGGCGACAATCGCTGGATACTCCCGGCGCAGCCAAATCGCGCACCGCTGCCGGTTGCTGCCCATGGGCCCGCCGCAGCGGCTTTTGCGCGGTGAAGCCCCAGCGTGCCAGGTGCGTGCCGGTGGTGCGCACCGCCAGGCGCACGCCATACTGGCGGCGGATGAGCGCACCCACCGCCCCCTCCGCAGCCATTCCATGGACTGCGTCCATGGAACCTTCGGCTGCTCCGCCCGGCTCCACAGCGCAAAGTCCAGGCCCAACTCGTCGGGCACACGGCGGCAGATCAGCCGCTGGATCTCCCTCTCCTGTGCCGTCGTCAGCAGCTTCTGCTCGTCTGGCTTGCGCCCGCGCTTGCCGCTGACCAGCCCCGTCTCGCCCTGGGCGTCAAAACGCTTGCAGATGTCGAACACGCCGGTTTGGCTGAGCCCGACCTGGGCGGCGATTGCCGCATAGTTCGCACCGCTCTGGCGCAGGCCGATCACCTGTCGCCGTCTTTCTTCCTGGGCCGCCGGAGCCAGCTTGCGCATGTCCACGTGCTTCATGTCCGAGGACGTGGTGGCCCTCAGCTTCTATCCAAGATAATGGCAGCCGGATCTATAAGTTCGAGAGCGTGGGTCCGCGCCTGCCGACGCGCGACGATCGCCGCGAAGCCGGGATGGCCGGACCAAGTCCGGTCACGACGGTGCGCATGCGCAAATGGTCCGCCCTTGCGGAAAGAGCGCGCCGCATAACGTTTCGCGAGGTCGAGGCGACAGCGTGGGTCAGGCGCGTTAAACGGGAGCGGTGGCGCACCTGTCGGCAGGAACCGCCTCGTCGTCCCGCTCGGAAATGTGGAACGCAATGGAAAGTATCGACTCCTATTTGCTCAGAAAGCGCCAGGAGCTCCAACTGATTGAGGCGTGCCTCGCCGATCTCGCCCCGATCGAGCAGGCGCGATCGATCGAGGAAATGGCCGAGCAGAAGTTCCAGGCCGGCGCGGCCGTGAAGGCGGAGCAAGCGCGCACAACCTGGGCCTTGACGGAGACGCACTGGGCGGAGGGGACGTCCCTCAGGGTCGGACAGTTCGAGGTCGCCTACACGTATCAACGGGCCGATCTCGCTGTGCATGGGCCGTCGCTGTACGAGGGGCATGGCCTGGACAGCGGCCAGCGGATTGTCTGGTCCGGCTACACCTCGTCCGGCATGGCCGCCCTCGCGGTCGTGCTGATGGCGCTCGGGCGCGATTCGGGCGGGGTTGCCGTGACGATGCGGCCGGACGGGTACCCGGAAACGCGGCAATTGTTCGAAACCTACGGCCAGCGGATGGGCGTGGCCGCGGCGTTCGGGACCACTCCACTCCAGGCCGGGCGCCATTCCGGTCAACAAACGTCACGGGTGTTCTTGCTCGATTCCGGCGTCCCGGCGCGTTTCTCGGTCTCCGACCTTGACTTGGCGGCGGCCGACCTGTTGATGTTCGACACCACCTGTCTCGCGACGAGCTCGGGCCGCCTCGCGCGGGTCTTGCGGCACGCGGAGAGGGCCGGGCTGCCAAGCGTGCTCGTGCGGAGCCACACCAAGCTCGAGTCGCTGGGGATTGAGTACGGCCGTCTGGGGTCGGTGGTCCTCATGGTGCCGCGGCACGTCGCGCCAGAGAGGCGGCAGCGCGCTGAGCGGCTTGCCCAGGAGATGCAGGACGCGGTGCGCTTGCTCGGCGCCGCCGCGGTGCCGGCGCATCTGCCGCCTTTCGTCGGCGGCGTGGCTTGGCGCCGCCTCTACCGGCAGCGCGTCGCCCGCATCATCCGCAACAATCGCCGCGCGGCACGGCGCCTGCCGGCGCTGCTGCCCGGTCATTGGGCGGCGACATGCTATCAGCACGGCCTGTTTCTCACCCTGGACCCAGGGCTGGACCAGGACGAGACCCAGGCCCGGAGCATGGCAAGCGCGCTGGCGCACGCGCTTCACGCGGCCGGGCTGCCGGTGCGGCAAGCGGGCAGCTTCGGCTTCGACTTCGCCGTCCTCGACGCCTTCCCGGCGGTTGGTGGCGAGCGGTTCATCTTGAGAATGGCGCTCGGCGATCTGCCTGGCGCGGTCGTCAATGCCATCCTGGCCGGAACCGCCGCGTGGGAGGCCCGATCTGGACAGGCGATGCGGCCACGGGCAGGGTGCGCGCGCAAGACAGGATAGTGCTGATGCTGTTCGACTTCGCTGCCATGCAAGCGGCCAACATCTACAAGTTGCTTATTTCCACCATCGTGCCGCGGCCGATCGCGTGGGTGACGACGCGGGATTTGGATGGATCGGTGAACGCCGCGCCATTCTCGTTCTTCAATTGCGTCTCCGGCGACCCGCCGGTGATCTGCTTCGGCATCGGCGGCCGCGCGCCGGGCGACGCCAAGGACACCGGCGGCAATATCCGCCGCACCGGACAGTTCGTGGTCAACCTGGTGAGCGACCGGTTGGCCCAGCAGATGAACGTGACCGCGATCGAGTTCGCGAAGGACGTCGATGAGCTGGCCCAGGCCGGCCTGACCACCGCACCCTCTGTGCATGTCCGCCCGCCGCGCATTGCCGCGGCGCCTGTCTCGATGGAGTGCGAGCGGCTGGTGATCGTCGAGGTCGGTGTCGACCGCGCGGTGATCCTGGGCAAGGTGGCGGCGATGCACATCAAGGATGACTGCGTGCTGGACCCGGTGCGCTGCTATGTCGACACGCCTCGTCTCGACCTGATCGGGCGAATGCATGGCGCGGGCTGGTACGCGCGCACGACCGACCGCTTCGAGATGCCCCGGATTCCGGTGGGTGAGTGGGCATTGCGGAAGACGGCTGAGTAGCCTTGTCACCACGTCCCTCCCGTGCGCTCGGAGGCCACGGGTGAGGCCCCGCCTGCTGTTCGCCGCCCGGCACACGCGCGAGGTCGTCGCCTCCGCGCGCGCCGATCGACCCGCTATGAGGCTGGAAGGCCCTTATTCCCCCGCGACCGTTTCCGCCGCCTCCGCCCCGCCGCCCCGGCGCATGCGCCGCAACTCGATCACCTGCCACGCACCCAGCGCGGGCGCGCCGATGACGATGTCGCGGGCCCGGCGCAGGAAAGACAGGCCGATGGACAGGTGCGGCGGCATCCCGAAAGCTTGGCCGATGAGGACGTAGGACGCCTCCTGCACGCCCAGTCCGCCGGGCACCAGGAACGCGACCGCGAGCGCGCCGGAGAGCAGGCCCTCGATCGCCATGGCATTGAGCATGTCGATGTGCCCACCCAGAAACCGGTAGGCCACCCAGACCGTCACCCCACCACCGATCCATCCTGCCAGATGAATGCCGGCGGCGCTGCCGATGCGGCGCGGCTGGCTGAACAAGTGCTCGAAGTCATGCTGGATCACGGTTGCTTCGCGCGCCGCGTGGCGCGCCCATCGCGCGGCGATGCGCCGGCCCAGAGCCTGGAACAACTGGCCCGAATGCTTCTCGGCCCAGATCAGCGCCGCGACGCCGGCGGCCAGCAACGCCAGCCCGATCGCCAAGGGCAGCACCAGGGACGCGTTCAACCCGCGCATCACCAGCATCGCGAAGCCGAACAGGATAAAGGGAATCTCGCCGATGAATTCGGCGGCGGTGTCAGCGATGCTGGAGGCCACCGCCCGTTCCCATGGCACACCGCCTAGCGTGATCGCGCGGGCGCCGAAGGCGAGGGCGCCCACCTCGGAAAACGGCAGGATGTTGGCGCCGCCCTCACGGACCAGCCGTCCCAATACCAAGGTGTGCACCCGCGCCCCTGGGCAGAGCCGGCGCCAGGCGAAGGCCAGAACGACGATCATCGCGAACTGCCAACCGACCAGAATTGCGAAGCCGCCCCAGCCGACCGCTGCCACGGAGCGAACAATTTTGCCCGCGCCGAGCCAGACCACCAGCCCGACAGCGAGCGCGACACCAAACAAGGTGAGCAGGAGGGCGCTCTTCTTCACGCGACGTACAATGGCATCGGTTGATCCGGCCCAGGTAACAGTCCGCACAGAACGCTGTCCAGCGACAGGGGTTCGCGGCGCCGAGGAAGTGCCCACGCACTGCCTATGAAATGGGCAGACGCACCTTGTGTCCTGATCCCCTCACCGGCGCGTGCCCTGGCACGCATCTTGAAAGATCATGCGTGCGCCCGTCGCAGCGGCGCGCTCAACCGACAGGGCTACGCACGATGAAACTCGTCATGGCGGTCATCAAACCATTCACGCTGGAAGAGGTGCGCGCCGCGCTCACCCTGCTCGGGGTTCCGGGGCTCACGGTCACGGAGGTGAAGGGCTTCGGTCGGCAGAAGGGCCAAACCGAAATCTATCGCGGCGCCGAATACCAGGTGAACTTTCTCCCCAAGGTCAAGATCGAGGTCGCGGTGCCAAGCGACATCGCCGACCAGGTCGTCGAGGCGATCATGCGCTCGGCCCACACCGGCAAGATTGGCGACGGCAAGATATTCGTCATGGATCTGGAGCGCGTGGTGCGCATCCGCACCGGCGAAGTCGATGTCGCCGCCCTTTGAATCAGGGCACAGGAGCAGTACGACGATGAAGCGTATCTTAACCGCCTGCCTGGGTCTGGCGCTCGCGCCGGTCCTGCTCAGCGGGTCCGCGATGGCTGCCGACGCGCCAAAGCTCGACTCCGGCGACACCGCCTGGATGCTGGCCAGCACCGCGCTTGTGCTGATGATGACCATTCCCGGCCTGGCGATGTTCTATGGCGGCATGGTGCGCAGGAAAAACATGCTGGCCACCATGATGCAGTCCTTCACCGTCTGCTGCCTGGTGACGATCGTCTGGATGGTGATCGGCTACAGCTTGGCGTTCACCAACGGCTCGCCCTATATCGGCGATCTTTCACGGTTTTTCCTGCGCGGATTCGGCACCAACTGGGACAAGCCGTTCCTGCTCGGCGCGGGGGTCGACAGCGCCACGCAGACCTCGATCCCCGAGACCGTGTACATGATGTTCCAGATGACGTTCGCGATCATCACGCCCGCGCTGATCACGGGCGCCTTCGCGGACCGCATGAAGTTCAGCGCCCTCCTGATCTTCATGACGCTGTGGTCGATCCTGGTCTATTCGCCGATCGCGCACTGGGTCTGGAGCGCAACGGGCTGGCTGGGCGCGGGCGTTTTCGGACTCCCCGGTGCGGCCGACTTCGCCGGCGGCACGGTGGTCCACATCAACGCCGGAATCGCCGGGCTCATGTGCGCGCTCGTCTTGGGCAAGCGGATCGGCTACGGCCATGACAACATGGCCCCCTACAACGTCTCGTTCGCGCTCATCGGCGCCTCGCTGCTCTGGGTGGGCTGGTTCGGCTTCAACGCCGGCTCGGCGGTGGGCGCGAACGGGCGTGCCGGGATGGCGATGGCGGTGACGCAGATCGCCACCGCGGCCGCCGCGCTGGGATGGATGTTCGCCGAATGGGCGTCGAAGGGTAAGCCTTCGGTCCTCGGCATCGCCTCGGGCGCGGTCGCCGGGCTTGTCGCCATCACCCCGGCCTCTGGCTTCGTCCTGCCTGGCCCCGCCATCCTGATCGGCGTCGCCGCCGGCGTCGGATGCTTCTGGGCCGCGACCGCCCTCAAGCACGCGCTCGGTTATGACGACAGCCTGGATGCCTTTGGCGTGCATGGCATCGGCGGCATCATCGGCGCGCTGCTGACCGGCGTGTTCGCCTATGGCCCGCTGACCGCTACCACCGCCTCGCCGCAAGGGGTCAACATCGGCGGGCTCGCGCAGTTCGAGAGCCAGTTGATCGCGGTGGTGACGACGCTCGTCTACAGCGGCGGGATGACGCTCATCATCCTGATGGTCACCAAGGCGCTGGTCGGGCTCCGCGTGGAGCGCGAGGAAGAGCGCGAAGGCCTCGACCTCGTTCTGCACGGAGAGCAGATTTTCCAGTGATTTGCTCGGAGGCGCCGGAGACGGCGCCTCTTTTCATGAGGCAAGAAGATATGTTCGGCAGACTTGCTTCGGCGGCCGCGATGGTCCTCGCCAGCCTCTTCGGCGCGCCCGCATTCGCGCAGCAGACCACTCCGTCCACGCCCTCAACCCCGCCGGCCCCCGCAACCCCCAGCAGCCAGTCGCCGGCCACGCCACCGGCTGCATCGACTGTGACCCTGCCGGCGCCGGGGATGAGCGGACCGCTGACGCTCAACCCCAACCCGTTCACCATCGACCTCGGTCCGGCCGGGAAGACTTATGTCACCGGGGTGGTCAGCGGCCTTGGTCTGGTGCAGAATAACCGGCTGCCCGGCGATCAGACCGGCCACGTTGACGTCAGCAACGGCCAGCTCATCCTGCAGAAGACCGATGGGGTGGTACAATACTATCTCCAGGTCGGCGCCTACTCTCTGCCCTCGCTCGGCACCCAGTACATACCGGCCACCTCCGGTCACGCGATGAGCGACTTCTATGGCGCGGTGCCGGAGGCTTTCATCAAGATCGCGCCGACCAGCAATTTCTCGATCGAGGCCGGCAAGCTGCCGACCCTGATCGGCGCCGAGTACACCTTCACCTTTGAGAACATGAACATCGAGCGCGGGCTGCTATGGAACCAGGAGCCTGCCATCAGCCGCGGCGTGCAGGCGAACTACACGGCGGGACCGGTTGTCTTCGCGCTGTCGTTCAACGACGGCTTTTACTCCGACCGGTTCAACTGGGTTTCAGGGTCGGCGGTCTGGACCATCAATACCGCCAACACGCTGACCTTCGCGGCGGGCGGCAATCTCGGCACAACGGGGTACTCGAACCCGACGACTCCAATCGCGCAGAACAACGGCTCGATCTACAATATCATCTACACGCACACCGCCGGGCCGTGGACAATCACCCCCTACTTCCAGGCGGCTCACATCGGCAAGAATGCGACAATTGGGATCGACAACGCGGCCGAGACGTTCGGCGGCGCAGTGCTCGCCAACTACGCGTTCAATCCCATGTGGAGCCTCGCTGGACGCGTCGAGTACATCACGTCCACGGGAAGCCTGTCGAACGGATCGCCGAACCTGCTCTATGGACCAGGAAGCAGGGCCATGTCCCTGACAGTGACCCCTACCTTCCAATATAGCCGCTTCTTCGCGCGCGCTGAGTTCTCCTATGTGAAGGCGTTCAACACCACGACCGGGTTCGCGCTTGGCACCAGCCTCAGCAACACCAACCAGGTTCGCGGTCTCCTCGAGACGGGGGTTCTGTTCTAGCTGCGGCCCGCATCGACCGACCGACGTGGTCGATGCGGGATTCGCAGAACATCGTCCAGGGCGATCGGCCGCAGGCCGCCGCGCTCGCTGGCCGCCCAGAACCTGCGCCCTGAGCGACTTTGCCTGGCGGGCTCTTGCGCGGGGTGCCGGCGCGACCATAGATGACCGCATGAAGCTTGGTCAGAATTTCGACCGCACGGACCCGGCCGCAATGCCGGCGAGCCAAGGGGGCCGCGGGTCGCGGCGCATCGGCAGATGGGCGACCCTGCTCGGCCTGCTCGGCGCCGTCGCTGTCATGATCACTCTCGTATCCTACTCGGTCACGCTCTACCGCCTGTTCTGCTCGGCCACCGGCGCGCTCGGGACCACCCAGCGGGTGGCGGCGGACGCAGCGCATGTCAGCACGCGTGAGGTGACGGTCCGCTTCCTGACCAGCACGGCGCCAGGCCTCCCCTGGCGGTTCGAGCCGGTGCAGGACGCGGTGCGTGTGAAGCTCGGCCAGGACGCACTGGTGTTTTTCGCGGCTGAGAACCTGTCCGACCGGCCGATTGTCGGGCACGCGACGTTCAACGTCACGCCGGAGAAGACCGGGAAATACTTCAACAAGATCGAGTGCTTCTGCTTCACCGAAGAGCGGCTCGCGCCGCACCAGAGGGTGGAAATGCCAGTGGATTTCTACGTGGACCCGAAGCTCGCTAACGACCGCGATACCTCGGACGTGACCGAAATCGACCTCTCCTATGAGTTCTTCAGCTCGCTCAAGCCGGCGGGAGCCTTGGATCTTGCCCGGTTTGAACAGGCTCCGCCCGATCCGGCGGCGGGGAAGAAAGTCTTCGACACCGCCTGTGCGTCGTGCCATGGCCTGGACCAAGCCCGGGTCGGGCCGCCGCTGCGCGGCGTCTTCGGCCGGCAGGCGGGCACCGCGCCAGGCTATCCCTACTCGGAGCCGCTTGCCCACGCCCAGTTGGCCTGGAACGCCGATACGCTCGATCGATGGCTTGGGGGTCCGCAAGCCTTCATTCCCGGCGCGCGAATGCCGCTGGCCCTCCCTGACCCGCTGCGCCGCCGGGACGTGGTCGCCTATCTGAAGTCGCTGTCGCAGACCGCCGAGGCGAAGCGAGGCGCCAACCCCTAGCGCGCCACGGACGGCTTGCCTGGGCACAAGGCACGCCGTATAGGTAGTGCATGGTCAAGCGAGCCGGCCCTATGTGCGCCTGCCCCGACCGCGCTCCCGCGCGCGGCGTAGTGCGCCGGCTGCCCTCGCTCCTTCGACTTAGCCGCCCCTGAGCGGCGAGCCGAGGCCTGGACCGCGGCATCGCTCAGGGGAGCCCCTGGCACGCGGCGCGTTCAGACCGAAGGACCGAGACCATGAGCATCGAACATCCCAGCTTCGGCAAGCTGGAAGACGACCGAATCATCATCTTCGACACCACCCTGCGCGACGGCGAGCAGTCGCCCGGCTTCTCGATGAACATCAACGAGAAGATCCGCATGGCCGAGGCGCTGACGGAGCTTGGCGTCGATGTGATGGAGGCGGGCTTTCCGATCGCCTCCCCCGGCGATTTCGAGAGCGTGAAGGCGATCGCCGAGAGCATCGGTCAGTGCGAAGACACCCCGGTAATCGCCGGGCTCGCCCGCTCGGGGCGCGAGGACATCCTGCGCGCCGCCGAGGCGGTGCGCCCGGCCAAGCGCAAGCGCATCCACAGCTTCCTCAGCACCAGCCCGCTGCACATGAAGTACAAGCTGCGGATGGAGCCTGAGCAGGTGTTGCAGGCGGTCAGCGACAGCGTGACCCTGGCGCGCGACTTCACCGACGACGTGGAGTGGTCCGCCGAGGACGGCACGCGGACCGAGCCCGACTTCCTGTGCCGCTGCGTCGAGGCGGCCATCGCGGCGGGCGCTACGACCATCAACGTCCCCGACACGGTCGGCTATGCGCTGCCCGAGGACATGGTGCGCATCTTCACCATGCTGCGCGAGCGCGTGCCGGGCGCGGACAAGGTCGTGCTGTCCACGCACAACCACAACGACCTCGGCCTGGCGGTCGCCAACACCCTGGCCGCGATCAGCGTCGGCGTGCGCCAGATCGAGTCCACGATCAACGGGATCGGCGAGCGCGCCGGCAACGCCTCGCTGGAAGAGGCGGTGATGGCGATCCGCACGCGCAACGACCGCGTGCCGTTCCGCAACAACATCAAGACGCGGAACCTGCTGAAGGTCTCCAAGCTGCTGTCCACCATCACCGGGTTCGACGTGCAGCCGAACAAGGCGATCGTCGGCCGCAACGCCTTCGCCCACGAGGCGGGCATCCACCAGGACGGCGTGCTGAAGAACGCTGCGACCTACGAGATCATGACGCCCGACAGCGTGGGCTGGACCAAGTCGAATCTAGTCATGGGCAAGCACTCGGGCCGGGCGGCGTTCCGCGACAAGCTGCGCTCGCTCGGCTACGGGATCGGCGACAACCAGCTCAACGTCGCGTTCCGCCGCTTCAAGGACATCGCCGATCGCAAGAAGGTCGTGTACGACGAGGACATCGTGGCGCTGGTCGATGACGAGGTGATGCGCGACCACGAGCGCATCCGCTTTGTCTCGCTCGATGTCCACGCCGGGTCCAAGGGGCCGCAGCGGGCCGAGCTGGAGCTGGAGGTGGATGGCGCGGTGAAGCACGCGGTCGCCACCGGCGACGGTCCGGTGGACGCGACGTTCCGCGCGATCCGCGACATCTTCCCGCACGAGGCCAACCTGGTCCTGTTCTCGGTCGGCGCTGTGACGCAGGGCACCGACGCGCAGGCCAAGACCACGGTCCGGCTGGAAGAAAACGGCAAGATGGTGGATGGGCAGGGCGCTGACCTCGACACCATCGTCGCCTCGGCGCGCGCGTATGTGCATGCGCTGAATAAGTTGTTGGTGAAACGCGTGCGGACGGAGCCGCAGGCGTTGGCGGTTTAGCGTATCGCTTCGACCCCTCCCCTAACGCCTCCCGCAAGGGGAGGGGAACTGTTCTTCTCCCCCTCCTCTTGCGGGAGGGGGCCGGGGGGAGGGGTTCCGTATGGCCGCCATGATCGCTCCTCCTCAATCTCCAACACCGCCTCCGCGCGCCCCGCTTCCACCGCCTCCACCCCGCGCAGCACCCGCTGCACGGCGCGGGTGCGGCGGCGGGCGGCTTCGATGGTGTTGGCCATCGCACCGGCGCTTTTCAGGAGTTTGACGAGGATCTCGTCCATGCGCAGCATCTCGGTCCGGGTCGCGCCGAGCAGCTCGCGAACCTGGTCGGCCTTCTGCTCCAGCGTCAGGCTGACAATCCCGAGATGGATGGTGCGCAGCAGTGCGGGGAACAGGCTCGGCCCCAGCACCAGGACGCGGCAGGCGCGGCCGATCTCGTCGATTGCGCCGGGCAGGCGGGCCACCTCGGCGAACAGCCCATCGGTCGGCAGGTACATCACCGCGAACTCGACCGTGGCCGGCGGGGCGATGTACTTCGCCGCGATCCGGCGCGCCTGCTCGCGGACCGTGCGCTCCAGGCCCTTGCGGGCGGCGCGCTCGGCCTCGGCGTCGCCCGCCTCGGACGCGCTCAGGATGCGCTCGTAGTCCTCCACGGGGAACTTGGCGTCGATCGGCAGCAGCGGCGCCGGCATGCAGCCGCGCGCCGGCATCCGCACCGCGAACTCGACCGCCTCGTCGCTGTCGGGGCGCACCCGGCAGTTCGTCTCGTAGCTGCCGGCCGGCAGGATGTCGTCGAGCAACGCCCGCACCTGCGCCTCGCCCCAGCCGCCGCGCGTCTTGACGTTCGAGAACAGACGCTTGATGTCGCCGATCTGCGCGGTCACGGCCTGCACGTCGCCCATCGCCTTCTGCACCGCCGCGAACTGGTCGATCACGCGCGCGAAGCTGTCGTTCATCTGCTTCTCCACCGCGGCGTGAAGCTGCTCGTTCACCGTGCGCTGAATCTCGGCGACCTTGCCCTCCAGCGACACGCGCGTGGCCTCGGACTGGCGCAGCATGTCCGCCGACAGCGCCATTCGCAGCTCGCCCTGGCCATGGGAGAGCACGGCGCGCAACTGCTCGATGCCGGTCTCCATCGCACCACGCAGCGCCACCATGCGCTCGGCCGCCTCGCCGGCGATGCGTGTCACCGCCAGGCGCGTCGCCTCGGCCTCGCCGCGCTGACCGGACAAGCCCTGCTCGGCCAGAATGCGCAGACGCTGGATCTCCTGTCCCGCGCGCAGCAGCAGGACCACTGCGATCAACGCGGCCACGGCGGCGATCGGGGCGGCGAGCTCAACCATCTTCGCTCCTGTTATGCGCGAGTTGCGATTATCGGCTAGACCCCGTCATTCCGGAAAGAAACAAGAGGCCCTCGTGCAGCCAGGCAAGAGTTTTTATTTCGAGGACGTGCATCCGGAGCTGGTGCTGCGCTCGGGGCGCGCGATCACGATGGATCGCGACAGCATCATCGGCTTTGCCCGCCAGTTCGACCTTCACCCCGCGCATCTCTCGGAAGAGACCGCCGCCACCAGCATGTTCGGCGTGTTCTGCGCCAGCGGCTGGCACACCGGCGCCGTCACCATGCGGCTCATCAGCGAGACCATGCCGATCGCGCGGGGCGGGATGGGGGCGGGGGTGGAGGCGTTGCGCTGGCTTCGCCCGGTCCAGGCGGGCGACGCGCTGCGGATCGAGATCGAGATCCTGGAGACACGCGTATCCCGCTCGCGTCCCGGGGCCGGTGTCGTGACCTATCGCTGCACCACGCTCAATCAGCGCGACGAGCCCGTGCAGCAATTCAGGACGACGGTACTGTTTCCCCGCCGGGCTGGTTGAGCGCGCTCTCCGCGTCCAGTTGCGGCAGCAGCGGATAGAGCGCGGCGTAGTCGCGCTCCGCGACACAGACGAGATAGGACTGGCTGGCGCGGGAGTGCGGCGAGCCTTCCCGCACCGGCAGTCCGTTCGGGCCCAGCGGCAGCGCCGTGAGGCCGAGGTCGTTGTACACCTTCAAGAGCCGCGACCCAGCCCGATAGACGGCCGGATCGCGCCCCTCCTGGCGGGCAAGATCGCACAGGCGCCACACGGCCGAGATACGGTCCGCTTCCGCCCCTGCCGGGTCGCCGAGCGCCACCAGCAGGCCACCGAGCCGGCGGAACGGCAGGGCCGCGCGCCCTGCCTCGCCATACAAGATGCCATCCGCGTGCGCCGGCGGACGCGCGCCCAGCATGAGCAGCCGAAGCCGCGCCTCAACGTTCCACGGCCGCCAGCCGATCCGCCCCGGACGCAGCAGCAGCCACACGGCGACCAGGGCCAAGGCCACGACCAGCGCTAGACTGGCGCGCAAGGCCCACGGCGCGGCGGGAGACAGCACCACCGCCCAGAAAGCGTCGTTGGGCAGGCCGTGGATGCGGCGCCCGAAACCCGCCAAGGCCAATCCGCAAAGCGCCAACGCAAGCAGCGACACGGCGCTGGTCCGGTCCATCCGGCCGCTGAGCAGACGGGCATGTCGATAGAAATAGGCGCGGAACGGCGCCAGAACCGAGGCGGCCAGCATGAGACCGGCAATGGGCCAGACCCGCTCGCCCTCGCCCAGTATGAAGCCCGAGCCGCCCAGCAGCAGCACCAGCGCGCCGCTCCACGCCAGGTTCACCCGGCGGATCAGCCCAAGCGCCATGACCACCAGCGCCGCGCCGATAAGCGACGGCACGAACTGTCCGGCTTGGCGCGCGATCTCGGCGAGGTGATCCGGGTGTGGCGGCAGGGCGCGCGGCGCGAGAAGCCCGAGCCCGAGCAGCAGCACCCCTGACACAACGACCGCGCCACTGGAGGCGGCGACGACGAAATCCGGCTCGGTCCAGCGCGGACCGCGTGCCGGCCTTCGCCAATCCCGCCGCACCAGCACCTCGCTGATGGCGAACATCCCGCCCGCGAGGAAGAGTGGAATGACATAGAAGAAGAGCCGGAACACCGCGATGGCGGCGATGATCGACGGGGCCGGCAGAAACGGCGAAAGGCCGAACAGCAGGGCGGTGTCGAACACGCCCAGCCCGCCAGGCAGATTGGCCAGCAGTCCGGCGCTGTAGGCGGCCAGGTACACGCCCAGGAACAGCAGCCAACCGAGCCGGGGCGCGGATGGCAGCAGCACCCAAAGGATGCTCGCCGTGGCGGCGACGTCCGCCGCCGCCAACCCCACTTGCAGCAGCGCCATCGGCAGTTCCGGCAACGCCACCCTATGCCCGCGCACGCGAAACGCGCCGAGCGAGCCCGACAACGCCAGATAGAGCAGGACGGTGAGCCAGAGCAGCGCGCCCACCCCGTACAGCACCCAAGCCGGCACGTGCGCGCCCACATAGGGGAGGGCGGTCGGCATCAGCAGAAGGATGGCCCCGCCCAGCACCATCCCGCCCAGCCCGAAGGTCAGGCTGCAAAACGCGATCGTCTTGCCGATCTCAAGCGGCGTCAGGCCCCAGTGCGAATAGAGGCGGTAGCGCACCGCCGCGCCCGAAACCGCCGCGAACCCGAGATTGTGCGACAGCGCGAACGCGCAGAACGAGGCGAAGGCGACCCGTCCATAGCCCAAGCGGTGGCTCGCGTAGATCGTGCCGAGCCGGTCGTAGAGCGTGAGCACGCCATAGGCGAGCACGGTGCAGAGGAACCCCAGCACGAGCGGGCGCGTCGGGATGGCGCGGATCGCCCGTCCGATCTCGGCGGGCTCGAGGGTGCGGAACTCCTTCTGCACGGCAAAGACGGCCGCGACCAGCAACAGCACGCCAAGCGCCGCCGGCACGTGCCGGGCCGCGCGGGCCAATTGCGCTAGGAGCGGGGCAGCGCCAGACCCCTCCCCCAACTCCCTCCCGCGAGGGGAGGGGGCTTTGCTTCCTTCCCCTCCCGCTGTGGGAGGGGGCCGGGGGGAGGGGGTGGACGCCTGTGTTGGCACAGGGGCGAAATCAAGCCGCGTCAGCGGATCGCGCGAGCGCGGCCTCGATCAGGGCCACCGTCTCGCCCAGCCCATACAGAGCGACAAAGCCACCAAAGCGCGGCCCTTCCTGCTGGCCGAGCAGCACCTGGTAAAGACAGCCGAACCAGGCGCGCAGCTCCGGGAACGGATGACGCTTGCCGACCTCGTACACCGCGTTCTGGATCGCCTCCGCATCACTCCCCGGCTCCATCCCTCGCAGCGTCTCGGCGAGGTCGGCGAGGGCGGCGCGCTCGACCGGCGTGGGGTCGCGGTACCGCTTCGCCGGGCGGACGAAGTCACGGTAGTAGGCGAGTGCGTGCCCCACCAGCTTGTCCAGGAAGGGCATCGTTTCGGGCGAGGCGTCCGGGGTGTAGCGGCGGATGAAGCCCCACAGGATCGCCGGTGTCTCCGCGTTCACCACGCTGGCGAGATTAAGCAGCATCGCGAACGAGACCGGACTCCCCCCTTGGTTCGGCAGCCGCCCGCCATGGATGTGCCAGGCCGGGTTGGTCCGGCGCTCCTCCTCCGTTTGCTGGCCGAGCCGGGCGGCGTTGGCGAGGTACTCGTCGGTCGCGCGCGGGATCACGTCGAAATACAGCCGCTTGGCCCGCTGGGGCTGGTGGTACATGAAATGGCCCAGCGCCTCCGGGGGCGCGTAGCGCAGCCACTCCTCGACCGAGAGCCCGTTGCCCTTGGACTTGCTGATCTTCTGCGCGTGCTCGTCGAGGAACAGCTCGTAGGTGAAGCCCTCGGGCGGCGTGGCGCCCAGGATGCGGCAGATGCGGCCGGACAGGCGGACCGAATCGATCAAGTCCTTGCCCGACATCTCGTAATCGACGCCGAGCGCGTACCAGCGCATCGCCCAGTCGGCCTTCCATTGCAGCTTGCACGCCCCGCCCGTCACCGTCGTCTCGAACGCCCCGCCGGTCTCGGGATCGCGCCAGACGATGGTGCCGGCGGCCGGGTCGCGCCGCTCGACCGGCACCTGCATCACCCGCCCGGTGCGGGGGTGGATCGGCAGCAGCGGGGAATAGGTGGCGCGGCGCTCCGGCCCCAGGGTCGGCAGGATCACCGCCATGACCGCCTCGAAGCACGCGAGCACGCGCAGCAGCCCCGCGTCGAATCGGCCGGAGCGGTAGTACTCGGTGGAGGAGGCGAACGCGTAGTCGAACCCGAAGGAATTGAGGAAGGCGCGCAGGCGGGCGTTGTTGTGCGCGCCGAAGCTCTCGTGGCTGCCGAACGGGTCGGGGATCTGGGTCAGCGGCTTGCCGAGATGCTGGGCGAGCATGTCGCGGTTCGGCACGTTGTCGGGCACCTTGCGCAACCCGTCCATGTCGTCGCTGAACGCGATCAGCCGCGACGGCAGCCCGGTCAGCTCGGCGAAGGCGTGCCGCACCCAGGAGGTGCGCGCCACCTCGCCGAAGGTGCCGATATGGGGCAGCCCGGAGGGTCCGTACCCGGTCTCGAACAGCGCCTCTCCCTTGCCCGACCGCGCCAGCCGCGCGACCACCTTCGCCGCCTCCTCATAGGGCCAGGCCTTGGGGACGACGACTCCTTTACCCAGTTCTCCAGCCATCTGGCAGAACCTAAGAATTGGCCGACGGCCGGTCAATCTGAAGGTGACAGACCAGGGAACACCGGGCGTAAGAGTAGCCCACTCACGCCGGTTTGCCGGCAATCCAAACTACCGAATCCGCCTATATAAGCTCAACTATTGGGTTGATGGTTCCTCTAGTCGGCCCCGCAAGAGATGCCGCACAATAAGGTAATAGAGGACTTCTTTTAGATATCGTAGAAGCAAGCTGAGGAGGTATCCGATCACAAGGTAAACTCCTATGGATATGCCCAAGATAACCAAAATCAGAATACCTTGAGCGCCGTACACGACAAAAAAGAAGACCAGGAAGGGGGTAGCGATGAATAAGGCTCCGAGAACGGCCAGGAAGAGATGTACTCGACGGGAAATCCACTTTTCAAATTCAATGGAGAAACCGCGCAGAACATCATCTAAGCTGTCGTGGGACAACTCATATAAGACTTCTCGGTTTCCGGTTTTGACATCTAGGGCTTGCTGTTTCTTTAGAAACCCAACCTGGTGCGCCTTGTTAAGAGTCCCGTCTAGCCAACTTATCAATCCTGCTGGCACCGGGCCGCGTTGTTCGACAGGGCGGGACAAAAATCGTGCTATGTCGCGTCCCTTGCCGGTCGCAACAGCCGGTCCTGCAATGCCCAGGTCCGGCATCAAGAGCTTATGGCCTATATTTCGCGATGAGACTGTGGCTTTTACGCCATGAGCAACGGTCAGGTGACATATTAGTCCAGCCCACAGAACCCGTTGATCGCTGTCGAAGAAGCCTTCGCCAGTATCACTTCTCAAATGCTTCCAAACAAAGCCCCTGATTATAGCGTCTGCCCCCCCAAGTTGCTGATATAGGGTCTGATTGATGGTCCTGCTGCTGGATTGAGCAGCCTCAGACCAGAGGCGCTGACAGACGAGTTGAAGAAGGCCAGGTTCTACAAGCCCACCCCCTAGACCGAAGGCGTTCGGCTGGCGCAGATCCTTTAGCAGAACAGAAGGAAAATCAGGATCGACTCTTACGGTTCCTTCAAGATCAACCGGCCTCAAGATGGCGCGTCGCAATTCGCTGGTTGAAAGAGGGGCTAAGCGGACCATGGAGCTAAAGGCACTCGGCACATACTGTTCAACTTCTTCCCAGGCGCCCAGCCATTCCTCTCTCATGGTGACAAGCAATGTGAATTTTTCCAGCTCGACATTCGCAATTTCAGCGAAGATCTCCCACAGGTCTTTCCGGCTGACATCCTGTTTAAAGACATCCTCGAACTGATCCAGGACAAGATAGTGCCCCCCAGGTCCGGGGTCGTCGATCGACCTGAGCTGAGTAACGGCATTCCCAACTCGCTGATCTGGAGGCACTCCGTCCCACTCATTTATGTAGGTGACTGCGACAGAACCCAAACGAAATTGAGGGATCAGGCGTGTAGTCAGAAAAGAGGACTTCCCTACCCCGCTACGGGCAAAGAGGAGAGTGAGTTGGTTTATTGATGTCCGAGTCTCGATATAGGAGGTAACCAGCTCCCTTCCCGTAAAGAACTGTCCCTCCTCTTCGCGGAAAGGGCGCAACCCGACAAACGGGTTCATTGTACGCTCCCCCAGCAAATTTTCTTTCCATTTCGAAAGGAACCGTTCAAGAGAGCTGCAATAGATGTCTACCCCTCTCCGTACCCAGAACTTCTCCTCTACAGGGTCTTCTCTAAGCAGGCATGCCCAGTGCTTTAGTTCGCTGCCCCAATGCTTCTCTCGAAGCCTTTGCAGTAAGACACGGAAGTTCCAATCTTCTAGGGAGTATCCGAGAAACAACAAGCGACTTCTAGATAGGAGGCCTTCAATCTGGGTGGGGAGCCGCTCCATAACATCCTGGTTCAGGAAGTCGATGTAATCCTGCTCAGTTAATACGATAGAATTGAACCATTGTAAATTCCGCTTCTGGCGCTCCTCTGCGGTTACGCGAAGCATCGCACTTCCGTGCATCTTATAAACGATGACCGGCAAGCCAGTATCGTCCCTTAGGTCCTCAAGACACTCCTCCAGCTCGCGTTTGGTGATGATGCATTCCTTAGTCACTGCCTTGGAGAGGCTGCGGTATACGATCAGGCGGCCTTTATAGGGTGTCTTGCCAATCATGTGGCAAATGCACATATATGGAATTGCACGAGTCTCAAGAACACGTTCGACCGGCGTATCGTAATTAGTTGAGACGAAAAGCCTTGGAAATAGTTTGAGAGGTAGGTCCGAAAGGAAGTCTGTGAAAGACGTAGTGTACTCCGGCGGCAGGTCCGTGTGAAATTTCCTTTGCAGAAAAGACAGCAACAGATCCCGGTCGCCGATTGACTCCGCGAAATACTGCGCTATCTTCGTAAGTGGATCTGTTTCGGAGCCTGGGTAGTGAGCTAGCTCCTTCAGGATCGAAGCGAGTTTACGACCGTCGGGCAAGCGCGTTGCTTCATCGGCTCCAACCAGAGAGGCTGCTGCACCCAAAAAGAAGGCGAGCGTACCTTCCTCCAGCGCCATTGAAATAGTCTTGTAGGGGATAACGTCGTTCGACATCCGAAGACCCCTAATCGCTTCCTACCCAGAGCGTTGTAGCACAAAGCGACAAGTTGTTCCATCATGCTCGCGGCCGCTCTATCTTCGCGGACCGTAATGGAACAAATCCGACTGCCAGGGCTGCGAAGCAAAACTACTGAACAAGCAGGCGTAGAGGAGGAATACACAATGTGGGTAGAACAGACCGCTAAACTGCTCTATTCTGCCTCGCCAATATTGTGGTGTTTCGTTGCCCTTTCCGCCATTCTTATATTCAGGAATCACATCGCTGCGATACTGCGCCGAACAAGTGGGATTGAGGCATTCGGTGTCAAACTTGCGATGCCTGGCAGCCAGGCTCTGAACGCTGCGATCGAGCTAGCACAAAAGACGTCCGACAGCTGTTTGACTGTTCCCCTAGGCGACCGTCTGAATGCACTCAGCAGGGCCAACAATGAGCGGGATTTGGTGGAGGGTGCCGAAATACTTTGGGTGGACGACACTCCATCCAACAACCGGAACGAAGCCCGATGCTGCGAAGCTTCGGAGCAATGATCACTTTCGCTTGTACTACCGATGAAGCAATCCGCGCGCTCCGGTGTGCTCAGGAGCAAGTCCAGCCATTCGATCTGATAATCTCCGATATTAAAAGAGACTTCCCATCAAGCGACCCGAGTGCGGGCGTAATTACCCACCCCTGTTTCGGGCGTAGCGATCAGGCCGTGACGGTCTGCAGGATGGTGTTGAAGACGCTGGTGCCCGGTTTGAGGCGAGCGGTATCGACGACGCTGCGTATGTCGGCCTCACCCTCGGCGGCCCACATGGCACGATAGCCGTTGGTCACCTTGCGCTGGATCACCGAGGGCCGGAGGTCGCGCTCACAGGCGTTGTTGGTGGCCTCGACCTGGCCGGGCCAGTCGGCGAAGGTTAGGAGCTGATCGCGCGCTCGGCGCACCTTGTTCTGAAGTTCACGGGCCAAGTCGCAGGTGGTGGGTGCTGCCAGGATCGCGACCAGCCTGCCCGCCAGCGCGCGGCGCTTGGCGACCAGGGTGGAGGCAGCCAGTTGTGAGATGCTGTCCGCCAACTCGAAGGCCGAGGCGAGCCAGAGCGTGAGCCGAAACGGCACGGGGTCGTCGCTCACTTCCAACACGTAGGCGACGTCGCGAGCCAGGTGCGCGAGGCAGGTCTGCTGGACTTGGCCATGGCCCTGCTGGGCCGAGTCGCGGTCCGACAGCCAGACTTCGGGCTGGTGGCCAGCCATCATCGCGTGCACGACCGCGGCGGCGCGGGTCGGGGCGGCGTGGTGCACCACGGCCTCCTTGCAGCGGAACACCCAGTGATAGGCGTTGCTGCCCTCAATCCGGACGCCTGTCTCGTCCGAGGCCACCACCTTGGCCTGCCGCAGGGCTGCGACGGCGTGCTCGCCCCTCGTCTTGCCATTCCATCCGGCTGCGCCGAATGGAACCTTCGGCAAGCCTCGCCCGGCCTGGAAGCAAGTCTGGGCGCGACGCAGCAGGTTCATCAGCCCGCCCTGGCTGATGGACAGGCCGAACAGGTCGGCCAGTGTCGCCTGCAGCCGCTCGTAGGACAGGCTCTGAAAGGTCTTGAGGTAGGTCGCCAGCGTGTGCAGGCGCGGGCCGAACGGCGTGCCTGTCGCGGCGGGCGGCGGCGCTGCCACGACCCGCGCCCCACAGCCGGGACACTGCACCGCCAAGCGTCGGTGGTGCTCGACGATTGGCTTGATCTCCGGCAGCTCAATCCGCTCGTGCACGCTCACCGCTTCGCTGGGCAGGTCGGGCGACAGCGCCCTGCGGCAGCACGGGCATTGCTGCGGGGCGTGATCGACGACGCGGTCCACCTCCCTGCTGAGCGCCCGACTATGGCCTTCATGTCCGGGCTTGGCACCTCCGGGGCGGGCTTGCTCGCGACGCGCTTTGCGGTCTGTGGACGGCGGCTTGGACGAGGTGCGCGAGGTCTTCTCCGGCCGCTGCAGCCGCAGCACCAACTCGATCAGCTCGGCCTTGCTCAGGCGCTCCAGCTCGTCCCGCTGCATGCCCAAACTGCATCAGCAATGCCGCCCCGCCGCAAGGGGGGTGGGTAATTACGTGCGGGCATAGAGATGCTAGGGCGGCTGAGGACTCAGGGATACTTCCTTCCGGTGATTTTCTACATCGCTAAACTGGACCCAGGGCTAGGAATCCCGACGGACGCCCTCGGGCTGACAGCCCGTCCCGACCAGTTGCTGCATCTTGTGTTGGATGCGCTCTCCAGAGTGCGGGCGCGACGATGAGGCTGGACCGTATTTGGCAACGGCCTTTGCCTCGAAAACGTCGCCTCCCATCATCTTGAACAGCCCGGCCGCACCCATCCCGCCGCCTACGTACATCGTCACCACCGGCGAAAGCAACACTGTTCAGGCACCGTACCGCCCGTCAACGCGCCGTTGCTTGCTCATTGCTGCCCTTCGTGCCGCTACCTGATGGGCGCGCTGATGTCCGTGTCCGGCTTGTTGGAAACGCGGTTCCAACCGCCAGCCACGGTTTTCATCATCTCGCCGTTGGGCTTCTGCTGCCCATAGAAAATCTGCAATCCGCCGTATTCGAAGGCAATCGTCTCCTTCGGGGATTCATTGTTGTCTGTCCAGGCGATCGATCTGATCGCGACGAGCTTGAAGTTGAACACCAAGAAGATCTGGCCGTTCGGAACCCTCCGCAGGGCCAGCGCGATCTCCTGGAAGGGCGTGCCAGAGGACGCCATTTGAAACAGGATGGGCGATGCCTTGTCTGTCTTTCGCATAATCGAGAATGGATTGAACGTGACCTTGCCAGCCCCCGCGCCGCTGCTTTGGCTGCCAATATTCAAGGCTTGGTCTATCTCGAAGCTGTAATTCTCCACCTCGAATATCGCATTGTCATCAAGCTTCGATGCCTTGACGAAGTCGGCGGCCTCGGGAATTCCGGCTTGCCCCTGGAAAACCGTTTGCGATTCCGACTTGAGATAGCTGCCATCCTGTAGCTTGAAGATCATGTATGCTTGAACGGTCATGGTGCTTGCTCCTGAGTTGTTCTTGCCAGCGCTGGATCACGCCACCTCGAACAGCCCAGCGGCGCCCATCCCGCCGCCCACGCACATCGTCACCACCACATTTTTGGCGCCGCGCCGCTTGCCCTCGATCAGGGCGTGCCCGACCATGCGCGCGCCGGACATCCCGTACGGGTGCCCGATCGAGATCGCCCCGCCGTTGACGTTCAGCTTGTCCTGGGGGATGCCCAGCCGGTCGCGGCAATAGACCACCTGGCAGGCGAAGGCCTCGTTCAGCTCCCACAGGTCGATGTCATCGACCTTGAGGCCGTGCCGCTCCAGGAGCTTCGGCACCGCGAAGACCGGGCCAATGCCCATCTCGTCCGGATTGCAGCCCGCGACCGCGATGCCGCGATAAATTCCGAGCGGCTGTAAGCCGCGCCGCTCGGCCTCCTTCTCCTCCATCAGCACCGCGGCCGACGCGCCGTCGGAGAGCTGCGAGGCATTGCCGGCGGTGATGAACTTGCCCTGCTTCACGCGCTGCCCATCCTTGAACACGGGCTTGAGCGAAGCAAGCCCCTCCAGCGTCGTCTCCGGCCGGTTGCCCTCGTCCTTGTCGAGAGACGCCTTCTTGGGCGTGGTCTCCTTTGTCACCTTGTCGGCCACCAGCATCGTGGTGGGCAGGGGCACGATCTCGTCGTCGAACCGCCCCGCCTGCTGGGCCGCCGCCGTGCGCTGCTGGGAGCGCAGGGAGTACTCGTCCTGGTCTTCCCGGGAGACGCCATAGCGGTCGGCGACGATCTCCGCCGTCTCGATCATCGTCATGTAGAGCTGCGGGATTCGTGCGACTAGCTCGGGGTCCCCCGCGCGATAGCCGTTGCGGTGCTCGTTCTGCACCAGCGACACGGATTCGAGCCCGCCGCCCACCACGATGCTCATGCTGTCGTCGATGATCTGCTTGGCGGCGGTCGCGATGGCCATCAGGCCGGAGGCGCATTGCCGGTCCACCGACATTCCCGCCACGCTGTCGGGAAGCCCCGCCCGCAGCGCGCTCTGCCGGGCCACGTTGAACCCGGTGCTGCCCTGCTGGAGCGCGGCGCCCATCACCACGTCCTCCACCTCGCCCGGCTCGACGCGCGCGCGCTTCACCGCCTCGGCGATGACATGCCCGCCGAGCGCCTGGGCCTGGGTGTCGTTGAACACGCCCCGATAGGCCTTGCCGATCGGCGTGCGGGCGGTGGAGACGATGACGGCGTTGCGCATGGGCGGTTCCTTCCCTCTTCCCGGTCTTGAGCCTGCTATTTCTGCGCCGCCGTGACCAGCGGGCAACCCCCCTTGTCGAGCGGCCGGAACGCCTCGTCGGGCGGGATTACGCGGACCTGCTTGTAGTAGTCCCACGGTCTCTTCGACTCGGCGGGGGTCTTGACTTGGAACAAGTACAGGTCGCGCAGCACGCGCCCGTCGACGCGCAGCTTCCCGTCATGGGTCATGAAGTCGTTGATGGGCGTGTCGCGCATCTTCGCCATCACCTTCTCGGCGTCTGTGCTGCCCACGGCCTGCACCGCCTCGAAGTAATGATGCAGCGCGCTGTAAACGCCCGCCTGGTTCATCGTCGGCATGTGATGCACCACCTTGAAGAACCGCTCCGACCATTCGCGCGCCTGCGGATTCTCGTCCCAATAAAAGGCCGAGGTCAGTTGCAAACCCTTCGCGACCGGCAGACCGAGGCTGTTCACGTCGGTGATGAACACGAGGAGTCCGGCAAGCTTCTGGCCTTGCTGGGTCAGCCCGAACTCCGACGCCTGCTTGATCGAGTTGACGGTATCCTGCCCGGCATTGGCCAGGCCAACGATCTGCGCCTTCGAGCCCTGCGCTTGCAGCAGGTAGTTCGAGAAATCCGCGGTGTTCAGAGGCACCAGCGCCTGGCCGAGCACCTTGCCCCCGCTCGCGTTCACCACCTCCGCCGTGTCGCGCTCAAGATCGTGGCCGAAGGCGTAGTCGGCGGTCAGGAAAAACCAAGTCTTGCCGCCCCCCTTGACGATCGCCGAGCCGGTGCCGTGCGCCAGCGCGTAAGTGTCGTACACCCAATGCGCGGTGTAGGGAGAGCAGTTCTTGCCGGTGATGTCCGAGGCGCCGGCACCGGTGGCGAAGAACAGCTTCTTCTGTTCCCTGGAGACGCCTTCCACGGCGAGCGCCACCGACGAGGTGGGAACATCGACGATCGCGGTGACGCCGTCGCGGGTGTACCACTGGCGCGCGATGGAGGCGCCGTTGTTCGGCTTGTTCTGGTGGTCGGCGTTGACCAGCGCGATCGGCTTGCCGAGCAGCTTGCCACCGAAATCCTCGATCGCCATCTTCGCGGCCTGCACCGAGCCGGCGCCGCCGATATCGGAATAGAGCCCGGACATGTCCGTCAGCACGCCGATCTTGACCGGCGCCTGATTGGCGCCTTGCGCCCGTGCCGCGCCGACCGAGAGCGCGGCGGCGGCAACGCTGGCGAGCAATCCGGCGAACAGGCGCATGACGTCGCTCCTTCGAGATTGGAGGCGCGGCATATGGCTTGAGGGCGGGCTTGTCTAGGCTCAGGACCCATAATTGCTTGAGACGCCCTCGGGTCGGGGTGACTCTCGACTGGTCGGAGGTGGCCATGTCCGACCTGTTCCTGCTCAGCCGGGCCCAGATGAGCCGCATCGAGCCGTTCTTTCCGCGCTCCCACGGGGTTCCACGCGCGTATGACCGGGTATAGGTCATTCGGCACGCTGCCGGAAGAACCGCGCGGGCGAGTCCTGTCAGGCGAGCGTCTTCAGCGCGGCGAACAGCGCCGCCGGATCGTACTGGCCCTGATAGACGGGCGGCGGCGCGGGACCGCGCTTGAGCAGGCGGTGGATCGCCTCCCACGCCGTGCGGGCGGAGTATTCGATGGTGAACACCACATCCAGCGGAACCTCAGCGTACTGGCCGAGGAAGCCGAGATTCGTCGCCCCCTCGGGAACCACCCGCGGCCGGTCGCTGCGCCTGCGCGGCACCCACACGTTGTTCGTGTAGGGCAGGTCGCAGGGGATGCAGACCGACGACGCCATGATCGCGTCCAACTGCCGCTCGAACCGCAGGTGCCGCAGCACCTCCTCCAGGATTTCCGCGCCCGTGCACGCATCGGCGGGCTTCTTGACAAAGTCGCCGGTGCGGCCGGGATACATCAGATAGCCCCACCACAGCCTCGTGTCGGGCGGCTGGGCCATGACCTCCGGCTGGTGGAAGATCGTCAGCGTCACCAGCCAGCTCGAGTCCTTCAGCGTCACGGGCCCGCCGCTTCCTGGCTCGCTGCCCGTCAGCGCCGTCATCTGTTCGAAGAATTCAGTCCCGGTCGTGGTGACCGTGAAGGTCACCCACTGCGTGTCTGGCACGTGGGCCGCACCGAAGAACACGTCGGGATTGCCGAGGTCCATGCGTCCCTGCGCCAGGCGCTGCCACAGCGCCCAGGGCCGCCCGCCGCGTCGCGGCTGTGGCGCCTCCGCCATTGAGCCCACCGAAAGATCGGCAACCTGCGATCCAAGCGTCACCAGCACGACATCCTCCGGCGCGACTTCGACGGAGGTTGTCGCGCCGTCGCGTTCGTAGTCGAGCCGGCTGGCCGTAATACGGCCGGGCGACGGCGCCAAGCCGATGTCGCTGACGAAAGCGCCGGTCAGCAAGATCACGCCGCGCGGGCGCAGCCACGCCACCATCGGTTCTATGATCGCCTCGTACTGGTTGAAGGGCGTGCGCAGGATGTGCGTCATCACCGACAGGTCCGGCAGCAACTGCAAGAAGCGGTTCATGTAGCGCCGCATCTCTATCGCGCTGGACTGCAGCAGCGAGCCCATGATCGTCGTCCAGAGCAGCCAGAATTCGGTGGCAAAGAAATGGGGCCGGAAGAACTCGTCGATGCGCCGCCCGTTCAGCAACGCCTCGGGCGTCAGCGCGAGCCGCACGAGGTCGAGCCGGTCGCGCACGCTCAGGCCGAAACGCGGGCCGTGCACGATGCGGCCGTCGCGGTCGATGATGTGCGCCCGGTCATGGAACGGGTAGCGTTTGTTGAAGGCGAAGAAGTCGTCCGTGACGGAGATCGCCGGATCGCCCGCCGAGGGAATCGCCGCGAGCAGGTCGTACGTACAACGGAACTTCGCACCGACGAGCGCGCCGCTCGGCAGGATGTAGCCGGTCGCCGCACTGCCGGCCAACGAGAACGCGCCGCCCAGCCGGTCACCCGCCTCGTACACCGTGATGTCCTGGCCGGACATCCCCGCGTTGCGGATGAGATACGCGGCGGCTGCCAGTCCGCCGAAGCCGCCACCGACGATATGTGCCTTCATCTGCCCCCTCCCCGTCGCGCCGGATGGCGTCGCATCCGGCACCGGCGACTCTAGGCTCAGGACTCAAGCCAGAATGTGACGGTAGCTGTCTCAGAATCAGAATCACTGCACACCGAGCGGCGTAAAGGGTCCTGAGCTTAGCCCATCGCGTCCCTCGTGATGCGCGGAGGAAGGTGCTCGCCATACCAGGCGAGCGTCGCGTCCATGACTCGACGGAAGCATTCGCCAGCATAGACCTCGTAATGGCCCCAGCCCGGCAGAACGAGCAGCCGCTTGGGCTCCCCGGCCCGGCGGTACATCGCCTCGCTCTCCTCGGGCGGCACCAGCCGATCCTCGCTTGTGGTGATGAACAGCACCGGACGGGGAGCAATTTTGTCCACGACCCATTCGGGATTGAAGCCGAGCGTATCGTCCACGAACTCAAGGGGAATTTCATTGACCGCGCCGGGATTGCCGCGCCGCGCCGCCGCGGCCAGCTCGGCCGACTGACGATCAGCCAACAGGATCTCGCCACGCTCGACGAATTCGGACTGGCCCGTGGCCGCGCGCCGCTCGCGGTCGGCGGCGGAGCGTTCGAGTAGGTCGTGGTACTCGTCCGGCCGGCGCACGCTTCGCATCCAGCGCCGGCCATTGCCCACGCCCACCACGGAAACCACGCATTTCACGCGCGGATCGATCGCGGCGACCCAGACCACCGTGGCGCCGCCATAGCTCGTGCCATAGAGGCCCAGCCGCTCCCGATCCACCATGGGCTGCGCGGCGAGCGTGGTGAGCGCGGCTTGCGCGTCCATCACCCGGCTGTAGGGGGCGAGACGGGCAGGCGGTCCCTCGCTATCACCCCACCCCTTATAGTCGAAGGTCAGCACCACGTACCCCGCCTCGGTCAGCACCCGCGCGTTGTCCGGGAGATAGAGGCTGCGCACCCCGGTATAGCCGTGGCACAGGACAATTCCGGCCCGCGTCTCGCCGGGCGCGAGATCCTCGGGCAGGAACAGGTCGCCCGCGAGCCGGACTCCCTCGCTATAGAAACTGGTTGGCTGACTGGGCACGGCGTTCCTCCGGACCGGCGGTTGCGGCGGCAAGGCAGAGCGCGGCGCCTACTCCTCCGCCTTCAGCGACTTGATATACTTTGCCATCGTCTCGATCTCCTCCGCGCTCAACATCTTGCGGAACGCCGGCATGTACCCCTGCTTGCCGTTGCGGATGCGCTCTTCCACCTGCTGCTCGGTCATCTGGGTGCCGGCCAGTCGAGGCCCCTTGTCGGCCTTCATGCCCCAGGCGCCGTGACACCAACTGCATTGCGTCGCAAAGATCTGTTTCACTTCCGGCGAAGGCCCCGCATTCGCGCCGGCCGGAGCCGGTTCACCCGCCGCGTTCGCGGCCCAACCTGTCGCGAGCACCAGGCCGCCGACCGCGATGCACCGGATCACTGCGCTGGGAACCATCGTGGCGTCTCTATGCGTCGGAGTGGGCAAGGGACCAGCCCCGGCCCTTAGGCCGCGAGCTGGTCGATAGCGGGTCGGATGGAAAGTTTCAGCGGCTATAGACGATCAGCGCGCCGCCCGCGGTCGGCATGCTCTTGAACGGTTCGCCGAACAGGGTGGCGAGATTCGCCGACACGTAACTGCCCCATCCCGTCGTTACCGCGATGTACTGCTTGCCGTTCGCCATGTAGGAGATGATGCCGCCATCATGGCCAAGGCCATCGTTCTGCGACCAGAGCTTCTGTCCGGTCTTGGCGTCGAGCGCATCAAGCATTCCATCCGCGCCCGGCACGAACACGAGGCCCCCCTTGGTGGAGAGCAGGCTCGCCATTGGCGGATACTTGTAGATCACCTCCCAGGCCTGCTGTCCGGTGATCGGGTCGCGCGCGGAGACGTGCCCATAGGCCGCGTCGTGTCCTGGCGGCGGAATGGACGTGTAGGTCGCGCTCATGTACATCTGCCCGGAATAGTCCGCCGGCTTCTTGAGCTGCAACGCCTCCATGTCCTGGCACCACTCCTGGCCAACCTTGTAGTACAGGTTGATGTCGGGGTTGTAGCTGCCGGCGTTCCAACTGATCGCGCCATCGACCGCCGGGCAGACATTCTTGTTCTCGCCGATCACCACATTGCGCCGGTCAATCAGTTGACCGGTGTGCGGATCGACACCCTTGACGAAGTTTGACGTCTCGCCGAGGTGCCAGACGTTCTCGATCTTCAGCGGAACGTGGCTCGGATCGCGATTATAGACGTAGACGTAACCACCCTTGTTCGGGTGGACCGCGTAGTGCTGCCCATCCCGGTCGATCATCACGATCTCGCCAACGGCGCCGTCGAAATCCCATGAGTTCATGCGGGACTTCCTGGAAGTACGATTTCAGTTTGCCGGTGTTGGGATCAAGCGCGACGACGCCGGAAGTGTAAAGATTATCGCCGGGCCGCCTGGCCAGGTCGTAGTCGGGTGCCGGGTTCGCGGTGCCCCAGAACACGGTATCGGTGCTTGGGTCGTAATTGCCGGTCATCCAGCCGCCACCGCCGCCAGTCTTCCAGCTGTCATCGCCCCAGCTCGCGCGGGATCGCTCGTCACCGGCGATCGTGTCGAACTGCCAGGACTTCTGTCCGGTGTGCGCATCGACGCCGTAGATCGGCCCGCAGCATCCGGCGAGCTCGCCGCCGTTCGCTCCGATGATGACCTTGTCCTTCACAACCAAGGGCGCGCCGGTGAAGCCCTTGTTGCCCTTCGAGACATCGACAAGCTTGGTGTCCCACACGGACTTGCCGGTCTTCATGTCGACCGCGATCAGACGGCCATCGACCGTGCCGATATAGAGATTCCCGTACGCGGCCGCCAAGCCGCGATTGTAGGGGTTATAGGGCGTTCCTTGCGCCAGCTCCTCGTTGATCGACGGCTTGAAGGTCCAAAGAAATTGGCCGGTCGCTCCGTCCAGGGCCCAGACCTGGTCGTTCGCGGTCGTGTAGTAGATCCGTCCGTCGATCGCCAACGGGAAGGATTGAATGCCGCGCGGCGTGCCACCCGGGTTGTGAATCCAGGCGACCTTCAGATCCTTCACGTTGTTCGCGTTGATCTGGTCAAGAGGGCTATAGTGCCACGCCTTGTAGGACTGGTGATACATGACCCAGTCATTCGGGTTCTGATCGGCGTTGAGAAGGGCGTTGGCGTCCAACTCGGCGGCCATGAGCCTGGGCGTTCCGGCCACCAGGCAGGCGGCGGCGAGCCCGTGGGCGATCCACTTCGGGCTCGACGCGAGAGCTTGTTTCATCGGCGGTTCCCCCAACAGGTCTGGTTGTTGCTATGATAGCGTCGCGCCCGCGCTGCGGGGCACAAGCAAGCGTTGCGCTAGAACAATCCCCACGTTGAGTCACATTGCCGTGACGGCGCTCCAGCACCAGGAGCAATGCTGACATCTGCGACGAGAATGCCCGCAAGGTGGACGGAAACTTCCGCGGCCACGCGCGTGGCACGCCTTGGATACGATCCGCGCGGTTCTGAATGGCGCCGAAGTTGGTTTACCTCTAGGGATCGCGCTGTGGATCAACCGCTCGCGCTTCCCGATGCCCCGGCCGTGGTCGCCGGAAATGGCCGCGCCGCCCTGCTGACGCCCGATGGCGAAATGCTCCTTCTGACCGAGGAGCAGGCCGGCGCGCGGCTGCGCGCACTGCCGCCTCCCTTGCTGGTTCATGCGCCCGTGACGTTGCGCCGTCTCGGCCTGCGGTCGGTGCCCTGCTACGACCTGCTCGAGCTGTTCGCCTTCGTCCTGCCAGCGCGCAGCGCCGCGCCGACACCGCGCGGCCTGGCGGTCGCGCTCCACCGCGATCTCCCTGCCCGCGACCTTGAGGCGGAAGCCGCGCTGCTGCCTGACTTGGCCGCCCTGCTGCTTCGCCGCATGGCTGAGGGGCGAAGCCTGCCGCTCAATCGCAGCGTGGCGGGCCTTGCCGCGCGGATGGGCCGGGCCGGCTGGGGCTGGGCGCCGTTCGTCCTCGCCGCCTTGGGAGAGCCGGACGCGGCGGCCTCCAGGGAGGCGCTGAGGGTCTGGAAGCGCCTGCCGGAATGGGAAGAAACCGCCCCGCCGCCACCTCCGGCGGCGCACCCGGTCACGGAAGCCGAGGCGCGGGCGCGGCTCGCCGCCATGCTGGGATCCGAGGCCGAGCAGCGGCCCGGCCAGGCCGATTACGCCGGAGCCGCCACGGCGGCCTTCGCGCCGCGCGAACGGCGCGGCGATCCAGCCTTGGTCCTGGCGGAGGCTGGAACCGGCACCGGAAAGACCCTGGGCTATATCGCGCCCGCCAGTCTCTGGGCGGCGCGCAATCAGGGCGCCGTCTGGATCAGCACCTTCACCCGCCACCTCCAGCGCCAGATCGACGCCGAACTGGCCCGGCTGTTTCCCGACCCGGCCGAGCGGCGCCGGCGCGTGGTCGTGCGCAAGGGGCGGGAGAACTATTTGTGCCTGCTGAACGTGGAGGACGCGGTCGCGCGCGGCGCACCGGCGGAGGCTGTGCCGCTGGCGCTGGTCGCGCGCTGGGCGCTGGCGAGCGCGGACGGGGACATCCAGGGTGGCGACCTGCCCGGATGGATGGCCGAGCTGTTCGGCGCCCCCACGATTCTCGCCCTCGCGGACCGGCGCGGCGAGTGCATCCATGCCGCCTGCCAGCACTGGCGGCGCTGCTTCGTCGAGCACATTATCCGCCGCGCGCGCCAGGCCGAGCTGGTGATCGCAAACCACGCCCTGGTGATGTCCCAGGCGGCCTGGGGCGGGCTGGACGACGCCACGGTGCCGACCCGGTACGTGTTCGACGAGGGACATCACCTCTTCGGCGCCGCCGACAGCGCCTTCGCCTGCGTTCTCTCGGGCGCGGAAGCCGCCGAGCTGCGGCGCTGGCTCCTGGGCGCCGAGGGCGGCCGGTCGCGCTCGCGCGGGCTACGGCGGCGCATCGAGGAACTGGTGGCGGGCCGGCCCGATCTGGAAGCGCCTCTCGACACCGCTCTTCAGGCCGCGCGTGCTCTGCCCGCCCCAGGCTGGCCGCTGCGCCTCGTGGAGGACGGGCCGGAACTCGCTGGGCTGGACATCGGCCAGCCGAACCCAACCGAGGCTTTCCTACGCCTGGTTCGCCAGCAAATCCTGGCGCGCAGTGGGGAGGATCTCCCGGCTCAGGGCAGCGTGGAGTGCGACCTCTACCCCGTAAGCGTCGCGCTGTGCGAGGCCGCGGAGCGGCTCGGCCGCGCGCTGGCGCGGATCGCGCCGCCTTTGACGACCCTCTCCGACCGGCTCATGGCCCGGCTGGAGGAGGAGGCCGAAGACCTGGACACCGCCGCGCGGACACGGATCGAGGCGATGGGCGGCGCGATCCTTCGCCGCGCGCTCGCGCCGCTTTCGGTCTGGCAGGCGATGTTGCGCGCCGTCGCGGCCGACCCGCCGGAACCGGGACAGCGTTCCGAGCACGTCCTGCTGCTGCGCCTCGACCGGCGCGACGGGGCGGACCGGGATGCCGGGCTGCACCGGCACTGGCTCGACCCGACGGTGCCGTTCGTGACCACCCTCGCCGCACCGGCGCACGGGGTGCTCGTCACCTCGGCCACGCTGCGCGACGGCGCCGAGACGGACGTTGAAAGCGCTTGGGCCGCAGCGGAGGCGCGGGTGGGCGCACAGCACCTGCCCTCGCCCGCGATCCGCGCGAGTGTGGGCAGTCCCTTCGACTACGCGGCGCAGACCAGGGCCTTCATCGTCACCGACCTGCCGTTTGGCGACATAGGCGCGCTCGCCGCCGCGTACCGGGAGTTGTTCCTGGCCGCCGGCGGCGGCGCGCTGGGATTGTTCACCGCCATCAACCGCCTGAAGGCGGTTCACCCCCGCATCGCGCCGGCGCTGCAAGCGCGGGGCATCCCCCTCTACGCGCAGCACGTCGATGCGATGGACAACGCCACCTTGGTCGACATCTTCCGCGCCGAGGAGGAAAGCTGCCTGTTGGGGACGGATGCGATGCGCGACGGCGTGGACGTGCCGGGTCGCGCGTTGCGCCTGGTGGTCCTGGAGAAGGTGCCCTGGCCGCGTCCCGACATCCTCCACCGCGAGCGTCGCATCCATCTCGCGATGGGCGATCCCAAGGCTTACGACGACCAGATCGCCCGGCTGCGCCTGCGCCAAGCGTTCGGGCGGCTGATCCGGCGCGGCAGCGATCGCGGCGTCTTCGTCCTGCTCGACCGCCAGACACCCTCGCGCCTGCTCTCAGCCTTGCCGTCCGGCGTGGCGGTGCGGCGGGTCGGCCTGTCCCAGGCGATTGCGCAAGTCCGCGACTTCCTGGAACATCCGCCGCCGACGACTGGTTTGTGACGGCCCCGGGTCCGTCCGCCACCGCATCCTGGAGCGTTTTATGCCGAAGCTCACACAACTCGACGCGCCCGAGGCGCTTGTCTGCACGATGGTGCTGGTCGCCGCTGCGGATGGCGGCATGACGGACCGCGAGATCGGGGTCATGGCGGGCCAAGTCCAGACACTGCCCGCCTTCCGCGACTTCTCCACCAGCGCGCTCGATTACGCGACTGAGGCCGCGGTGGAGTTGCTCAACGAGGAAGACGGGCTGCGCCACGCCGGCCGCCTGATCCGGGGCGCGCTCGGCCCGAGGCTGCGCGAGACCGCCTACGCCTTGGCCTGCGAGGTGGTCGCGGCCGACGATGTCGTCGGACAGGAGTTGCTGGAGATGCTGGCCTTTGTGGCGGGGGAGCTGCATCTGGACCGGCTGGTGGCGGCGGCGATCGAAAGGGGGGTGCGGGCGCGGTACCAGCCGGTGGAGGATTGATCGAATCGCTCTGTCGGACTGTCAGCTCGCGGAAACTGGTCGCATAACGGAAGCGCGCGCGATGGGAGGTGAACCGGCCGAATAGGTGACTTCTCCCGCGAGTCCGGCCAGCCGACCCCCCCCCCGGTGCTTCGGCGCGGTGTGTCCTGCTCCATTAGCCGATCCCGTAGATCAGGCTCATGCGCCCATCTGGAAGCTGCTGAACCTCCAGCCGTCCGAGCGTGGTGGCAAGCATGGCGAGCGTGGATGCATTAGCCGAGCCCGGCTGCTCGCGCGATCAGGACCAACCCTGCCCCGATGACGACGGCTCCGATGGCGCGCGCCACGCGCTCACCGGCCGGTGCGAGACGTTCGACGGTGATGGCTGCCGTCACGACAGCCATCGCGCGCAGGTCCATGACCCCGATGACAAGGAGGACCGCCGTCAGGCCGCCACAGCAGGAGCTGCAATGGAGGCCGAGGCACAGGCCGTGTCGCCAGGCCGTGCCGGCGTCCGCCGGCAACGTACGGCCGCGTCCCGGCGCCTCCCGGCAGCAGGCAAGGTGATGTGCCTTCCACGCGGTGAACTGGAGCGCGCCGGCGATCAGGACGACCGCACCGACCGCGATCGGAACGGCGCGCGCCAGCGCCGGCAACTGCATCTCGGCCGTCGCCAACACGGCGCCCAGCGGAAAGGCGGTCATTCCGAACACGGCCCACACGAAGAAGTACCCCACGCCCACCAGCGCGGTCGGTCGGCCCAGGCGCGTCTCGCCTGTCCTGTCGACTGCCTGACGGTAGCGCCACAGCGTGGGCACCAAGGACGGCAACATCATTGTTACCATCATCACGACCCACATGCCGAGGAACGACGCCGCGGTGCCAAGCCATGTCTGTTCGGGCGTCCGCATCCACGCCATCGATACCGGCCAGCCGCCGCACAGCGGCAGCGCGTCCATCGCCGACATGGACGCGCACCAGACGATCGTCATCGCTGCGCTGGTGACGAAGAGCAGCGCCGAGACGCTGAAGAAGATACACTGTGAAGAGCGCCCGGAGATCGCACGGGCGTCATCGATGCGATGGAGATTGTTGGCAATCGATGTCAGCATGGCGTCCACTTTTTCAATGTTTCAGTGCTGATCGTGCCTACGTACCACTTCAGCAACTGCCAGTACCCAGATCGTCGGAATGCCCGGCCTTCAGGCGAGGCCACTGCGCGATGGGGCGCCCATCAGTACCGATAATTGTGCTCGCCTTTCGGTCGTTGTGGCCAGCCACTCGGCGACTCCTCCCACCTCTCCTGCCGACCGAAGACCGTCAGGTCGAGCAACCGGTAGCTGTTGTCCATCGCCTCGACGCCGCGCATCGTCGTCCAGTAAGTCTCGAAGACACTGGATCCTTGTCGCAGGTAGGAAACGACATGCATCATGCCCACCCGGCGTCCAACCAAGAGGTTCTCGAGCGAGTCCCGGGGGGCCGAGTACCAAGGCATCTCCCAGCCCATGAAGTCGCGGTACCGGGCGCTCTCTTCGTACGGGCCTTGGCAGAACGTGGCGTAAGTGACGTCGCGAGAGTGAATAAAGGACAGCTCGCGGACCTGAGATGCATAGAAGGTGCACCCCTCGCACTGCTCCGGCGCAGGGCGGCCGGTGTGCCACATGAAGTAATAGGCGATGAGCATTCGGCGGCCCTCGAACGCATCCAACAGCGCCACAGGCCCACGCTCGCCGATAAGTCGTGTCGTGCTATCTACCTCGACCATCGGCAACCGCCGGCGGGCGGCTGCAATCGCGTCGCCTTCTCGCGTGTGAGCTTTCTCTCGAACCCGCAGTGCGTCCAGCTCGGCATGGAAAGTGCCCCGATCGACTATTTTGGGCGCTCCAAGTTCATCTCTCGTGATGTCTGTCATCGTTCCCTCCCTTGCTAACCTCGTTCAGGCTTTCACCGCTGTGCCGCGGTTTCGAAAGGCGGCCTCTCCGGCATCCGACACCTCGACCCACTTCGGGTCGGGCGCGGCGTCAGGGACGTAACTGTCGTGCCAGTTCCACCACTTGTACGGTCGGCTCTGGGGGTAGCGCTCCGGCGAGTCCTCCCACGTCTCCTGACGCCCGAGCGCCGTTATATCGAGGTAGCTCCAGGTGGTGCCCATCGCCTCGTCGCCGCGGCCGTTGATGAAGTAGGTGCGGAAGATGCGCTCACCGTCGCGGATGAACGCGTTGTGGCCGTGCCACTCGTCCACGCCGAAGTCGGCGTCGAAGCTGTCGGTGATGGCGTACCAGGGGATTTCCCAGCCCATCCGCGCCTTCAGCCGCGCGATGTCGGCCTGCGGCGCGCGGGAGGCGTACACGAGGGTCGTGTCGCGCACGTTCAGGTGGGCGAGGTGGGCGACCTGGTCCGCCCCGAGGGAACAGCCGATGCAGGCATGCTCTGGCCAGCCGTGCACGCCGGGCTCGAAGAAGGCGCGGTAGATGATCAGCTGACGGCGTCCGTCGAACAGATCGAGCAGGCTCGCTTTGCCCTCGGGTCCGTCGAACACATACGCCTTTTCCACGGCAACCCACGGCATCCGCCGTCGCTCGGCGGCCAGCGCGTCACGGGCGCGGGTCAAGGCCTTCTCCTTGACGAGAAGCTGCTCGCGCGCAGCCTCCCACTCTTGCGGCGACACAATCGGTGGCGTGTTCATGGCGTGCTCTCCTCGTTTCTATCGGTTATCAGTGGATGGGGTCATGGTTACACAATGAGCGTAGTCAGTTCTGCTCTCGACATGACGTGCTGCACTCTCAGGCTGGCAATCGCCGGTCGTATTCGTTCCGCAGGCGGCTCCAGCCATCCCAGAATGGCTCCGGCTTCTCGCCTGTCATCCGCGCGACTAGGATGTCGAGGTGCGCATGCCAGCCGGCACTGACGCGCAGCAGGGTGGCGCGATCGGGCAAGCGGCGATGAATGACGGTGAGCAGCACTTCGCTGCCCTGTTGCTCCAGCTCGAAGGAAACGTCGCCGCTGCCGTTCCAGGCGATGGCGAGCTTGCGAGGCGGATCGAGTTCGGTGATCCAGCTCTTCATCCGGTGCTCGTCGCCGAACCCGGGCGGTCGTTGGCCGGGCGGATCGGTCAGCTCGTCGTTTCGCCAGACGAGCTCGACGGGCACGCCGACCTTCATCTCCATCTGGCCCGCCGCCAGCCACTGGCGGCGCAGTTCGCTCTCCGTGAGATAAGCCCAGACGCGCAGGTCGTGCCCCGCAGGGTGGTGTCGGAGCTGTGGGTAAGTGGCCGCGCAGCGACCGCCAGAGTTTGGCGGAGGCGGGCCACTTACCCACAGCGGCATCGCGGCAGTCATGGATAGGGTTGGATTGCGAACGCAACTCTGACCCGAGGACCACACGATGACGACGACAAGGCCGCCCTTGGAGCTGCTTGAGAAGGGTTCGACGCAACCTTCCTGCGCGAGATGATCGCCTTTGCAGCGAGCGGCTGATGGAGCTGGCGACCGAGGCCCTGACCGGCGCGGCGCACGGCGAGAGAGCCGAAGGTCGCCGGGTACAGCGCAACGGCTACCGCGACCGGGACGGGAGACACGGGCCGGGACCGTGGAACTGCGCATCCCGAAGCTGCGCAAGGGCTCCTATTTCCCTCTTCTGGAGCCCGGCGCACGGCGGAGAAGGCGCTGGTCGCCGTGATCCAGGAGGCCTACGTCCAGGGCGTCTCGACACGCTCGGTGGACGCGCTCGTGCACGCCATGGGGGGCTCGGGCGTGAGCAAGAGCCAGGTCTCGCGTCTGTGTGGCGAGATCGCCGAGCGCGGCAGGCCTTCCTCGCCGGCCCGATCGAGGGCGAGTGGCGTATCTCTGGCGCGACGCACCTACGTCAAAGCCCGCGCGACGGGCGCGTCGTATCCGTCGCGGTGATCATCGCCGTGGCCGTCAACACCGACGGCAGGCGGGAGGTGCTGGGTATGACGGTGGGCAACTCGAAGCCGCGCCGTTCTGGACGGAGTTTCTGCGCTCCCTCGCCCGCCGTGGCCTGCGCGGGGTCAAGCTGGTCATCTCCGACGCGCACGAGGGCCTCAAGGCGGCCGCCAACCGCGTGCTCGGCGCCACGGCCCAGCGCTGCCGGGTGCATTTCCTGCGCAACGCCATGGCTCACGCGGGCCGGACCCAGCGGCGCATCGTCTCGGCCTGGATCGGCACCGCGTTCGCCGAGGCCGACCAGGCAACTGCGCGCAGGCAGTGGCGGGCCGTGGCCGACCAGCTCAGGTCGCGCGTCAGCAAGCTCGCCGAGCTGATGGACGGCGCCGAGGAGGACGTGCTGGCCTACATGGCCGTCCCGGCCGCGCACCGGGCCAAGATCAGCAGCACGAACCCGCTGAGCGCGTCAACGGCGAGATCAAGCGCCGCGCCGACGTGGTCGGCATCTTCCCCGACGAGGCCGCCGTCACCAGGCTCGTTGGCGCCTTGCTGCTGGAGCAGAACGACGAGTGGGCGGTCCAGCGCCGCTACATGAGCCTTGAGACCATGGCGCCCGTCAGCGATGATCCCACCGTCAAGCTGCCCGCCGTGGCCGCCTACTCCGACCCAGCCCGCCCAGGGCTGCCAGAAGATGGCGCTCCATACCACGCCTGGGCACAGACGCGCTCGATGGGGCCGGGCAGAAGGCGCTGGATCTTCAGCGTGGCAGGCTCGGTCAGCGCGCCATAGGCGTCCGGAGTCGCGCGTTCGGTCATCGGTCGTCTCCTTTGGGGGGCGGGGATTCGCGTTCGTCCTCCTTGCGGAGGAGCCGTTCGAGCACATCCAGACGGTCGGTCCAGAAGCGCTCGTAGAAGCTCAGCCACTCGTGGGCGCTGGCGAGCGGTCCGGGATCAAGGCGGCACAGATGCGTGCGGCCGCGCACCTCGCGACGGATCAGCCCGGCATTTTCCAGTGACTTGATGTGCTTCGAGGCCGCCGCGAGCGAGATAGCGAAGGGTTCGGCAAGCTGGCCCACCGTTCGCTCGCTACCGGCGAGTTCGCGAAGCATGCGCCGGCGCGTGGCGTCGCCGAGGGCGTGAAAAATGGAATCCAGCTCAGGCGCATTTAGTTCAACCATACGGTTGAATATAAGTGCGCGCCTTCAGAGAGTCAACCGATTGGTTGAATGACTGGCTGGTGAGTGATCAGGGCGTGGCGACGGCTTGGGCTTGGCTCGGCCGCAATGGCGGCCTCGCCAGGGACGTCGAGGCCGCCATTGCCTCCGCGATCGCGTCCCTCTACGCCGCTTCCGTCATGCTCTTGCCGAGGCGGCTTGCTCGTGCCGCGTGCGTTCAGAGTCAGAACCTAACTGTCTGGTTGTGAGACCTCCTTGGCCAGCTTCAGCAGAGGCGCGCACTGGCGATGCCTCGGGTCCTGCACGGCGAGTGGCTTCGCATGGGCAAGTTTGCGACGAGCTTTGAGGCGTTCGGCGACGACCTGATCGGGGGTCTTGCCGTCGAGCACGCGTTGGCGGCGGGCGTTGTGGGCGGCATTGAAGCCGCGCAGCAGCTGCTCGAGGCCGCGGTGGGAGTGGAGGGTGATGCGCAGCACCTCGCTGCCGACCCGGCCGTTGAAGCGCTCCACCAGACCGTTGGTCGGCGGAGAATAGGGCTTGGTGTGGCGGTACTCGGCGCCAAGCGCGGCGCAGACCTTGGCGAAGGCTGCGGTGAAGCAGCTGCCGTTGTCGGTCAGCACGTGGGTAAGGCGGAAGGGAAAAGCGGCCGCGGCCTCCCGGAGGAAGGCGCTGGCGCTCTGGGTGGTCTCGTCATCCTTGACGGCGAGGTGGACGGAGCGCGAGCGCCGATCGATGGCGACGAAGAGGTAGCGCTTGCGCCGCTCGCCATCGGCGGTCTGGAGCTTCGGCAAGTGCTTGATGCCGATGTGGATCAAACCGTGTTCGACGCCCAGATTTGGCCTTGGCCGCGCGGGCGGCCGAGGGCGTCGACGAATGTCGGCTGATCCCCGTGATGCCGAGGGTCCTCCACGCGCGTGAGCGTGCTTGGCCGGAAGCGGGCGGCGAGCAAAGTGAGGCGATGGAGAACATGCGCCGGAGCAGGCAGAGGACCCCGTGGTGCCGCGACAGCCTTGTCCGACCTTGCCGCTGGGTCTCAAGGCCGAGGTGATCGCGTTACGCACTGGAAGTCTCGGAATGTGACCTCGAGTTGCCAGCGTTGGACGAACCAGCGGACGATCTCGGAGCGGGTCACGGGGGCGGGATCGGTGACAGAGCAGGGTCCTCTCCAGGCGCCGAGGCCCGGAGGCGCTCGAAGCGGTAGCCGTAATCTATAATGGCCCGACCGACCGGATCCCAACAATGTTCCGCGACCTGACACCTAGCACTACAGTTGGATTCTTCGTTTCAGATGTGAGCGCTGGGCGGCGGCTTGGTGCGCCCGTCGCCAGACTGACCAGGCGATGACGGGGCGGGTCGAAGCGACGCTGGGAGGCGATCGCGCAGCGGCGGACCGGACGACCAGCGGATCGGCACGACCGGCATACCGCTGTGGTGTTTTTGGGGGCGCCTGGTTGGCGCGCTGGCGCACCCGCGCGAGGATGGCGAAGGCCAGCATGACCAGGCTCAATGACGGTGCCAGCCACGCCAAGACGGCTAGTGGCGAGCCGAGTTCGGTCTTCCCCGACGCGACTCGCCCTCGCCATACCAGCCCGGCACCGTGACGCGTTGCCAGGGCGTGGTCCTGCGGGCACCAGTGTGAAATAGGCGAGCGGCTCGGCTGTTGCCTCGGTGAGCACGGCGGCGAGTGTGGGCAGGCGCTTAACCCTTGGTCCGGGGACGCCCAACCGGTGCCAGGCGGGCGGCGGCGGTGCTGGCCCGTAGAGGGCCGCATCCAACCGGGAGGCGGGTGATTGCGGATCAAGCCCCGGCGGGCCAGCGCCGCCAGGAAGTACGAGGTTGGCGGAGAACGTTGTCGCTGCCCGGCGCACCAGCATCGATCTCGCCCCCAGGTAGCCAGTCGCCGACCACCCAGGAGAAGGGCACCTCGGCCGCGACCGCGCGCTTGATCATGTGGCTGCAAGCCGCGGCTTGGCGGCAACGCCAGTCCGTCAGCACTTGTGCCGCCGCCCGGCGCGCCGGATCGCGGCCAGTCGGAGGGCAGGCAGGGCGGTCACGAAGGCAAGGCCGTGACGTGACACGCAGGCCAAGAACACCCGGACTGGCAGTTGGTGATCTTGCCCGCTGAGCCCGTATACTGCCGCCCCACGCCGCACGACGCCTTGCCCGGCTTGAGAAAGCCGGTCTCGTCCACCACCAGCAGCATGAGTCGGAGAGCCAGCGCAGGCGCGCACGCTTTGACGAAAGGCCATGGCTGGATCGGACCGGCACGTCACGGGATGCCCTGGCCGCAAGCGGCCGCGGCGGCCGCTCGTCGTGCGTCCAGCCCGTCTTCCGCCGCTCCGGCCAAGGAACCTCCAGGAACAGCCCCGCCCAGACGCCACCGCCCGGTACAGGGGCGAACGACGCTGATCAGCAACCGCGCCCACAGCCAGCGTCGTCTCGATCGAGGCACCGCTCACTTTTGCCCTCCCGCCTATGCGGGAGAAGATGAGGCGTTCGACTGAGAATCCAACTGTAGTGCTAGGTGTCAGGTCGCGGAACATTGTTGGGATCCGGTCGGTCGGGCCATTATAGATTACGGCTACCGTCGCGAGCGGCTCCAGGCAGCACGGCGCCTTGAGACGGTGGTGAGCCATGGTGCAAATCACCCGAACGCCCGCGTGAGCCCGGCGATCCGCGCAGGCTCGCTCACGGGGAGCCACGGGCGGCTGGCCGGGCGCAATGGCGCCAGCAGCAACACTTCGGCAGTGGCGCAAGCCGCTCCGAGGACTGCCAGGAACATCGGCGCGGCGCACAAGCTGACCGCGGAAGGCGACGGAAGAAGAGCATGGCGGGGTCTGCGCCTTGGCCGGGCGACCACCGCCTCGACGAGCTTACCCGCGTCACCCGCTCCGCCGCACCTCAACCGCCTCATGTCTGGCGCCATCTCCGCGCCGCGGGGATCAGCCGACGACCACCGCCGCCCTCGGACCGGCCCAAGCGCGGCCAAGGTCAGTTCAGGAGTACGACTCGGCTTCATCCACATCGACATCAAGCACTTGGCGGAGCTCTAGACCGCCGATGGGGAGCGGCGCAAGCGCTACCTCTTCGTCGCCATCGATCGGCGCTCGCGCTCCGTCCACCTCGCTGTCAAGGATGACGAGACCACCCGGAGCGCCACGCCTTCCTCCGGGAGGCCGCGGCGCTTTTCCTTCCGCCTTAACGTGCTGACCGACAACGGCAGCTGCTTCACGCAGCCTTCGCAAGGTCTGCGCCGCGCTTGGCGCCGAGTACCGCCACACCAAGCCCTATTCTCCGCAGACCAACGGTCTGGTGGAGCGCTTCAACGGCCGGGTCGGTAGCGAGGTGCTGCGCATCACCCTCCACTCCCACCGCGGCCTCGAGCAGCTGCTGCGCGGCTTCAATGCAGCCTACAACGCCCGCCGCCAACGCGTGCTCGACGGCAAGACCGCGATCAGGTGTCGCCGAACGCCTCAAAGCTCGTCGCAAACTGGCCCATGCGAAGCCACATGCCGAGCAGGACCGAGGACATCGCCAGGGCGCGCCTCATCGTTGAAGCGGCCAAGGAGGTCTCACAACAGAAGGTAAGCCCGGACACGGCTGCGACTCGCCTGCACGCGGCGCCCGCGTTATCGTCCGCCGATGGAAAAGGACGTTCCCCGCGCCCACCACGACTTGGGGGGCGTCGGCAAGTTCATGTGCGAGCCGGTGGACACCGCGCCGCACGGCCTGACCGATTTCGACCGGGACGTGGACGCGCTGCGCCAGGTGCTGGGACGCAAGCGCGTCATGACGGTGGACGAGTTGCGGCGCGGCATCGAGGCCATCCCCGAGGCCGAGTATCACCGGCTGAGCTATTACCGGCGCTGGGTCCGCTCCATCGCCGACAACCTGATCCGCAAGGGCGTCATCACCGAGGCCGAGCTGAAAGCGGCGCTGGAGCGGACGCGATGACCGATTTCGTCCCCGGCGCCGCCGTGCGCGTCAGGGATGACTGGCCGGAGACGCGCGGGCCGGTGCATATCCGAACGCCGCATTACCTGCGCGGGATGCGGGGCCGGGTGGTGCGTCGGCTTGGCGCCTTCCCCAACCCCGAGGAGTTGGCCTTTGGACGCCCGGCCGCGTCGCGCGCGCTTTACCATGTCGCGTTCGAGCAGCCGGCCGTCTGGCGGGAGGGCCGGGCAGGGGACGAACTGCTGGTCGAGATTTACGAGCATTGGCTGGAGCCGGCATGAGCACCATCCTTCAAGCCGAGGGCGAGCGTCTGCTGGCCGCGTTGCGCGCGCTGCTGGCGGAGAAGAACCTTGTGACCGAGGCCGAGATCGCCGAAAGCCGCGCCGCGACCGACGCCGCTGCGCCCGGCCAGGGCGCGCGCATGGTCGCGAGGGCGTGGACCGATCCCCAGTACCACGCGCTGATGCTGGAGGACGGCACCAAGGCCGCTGAGGCATTGGGCATCCCGATGCGCGGCGCTCCGCCGCTCGGCGTATTGGAGAATACCGCCGAGGTCCACAACCTGGTCGTCTGCACGTTGTGCAGTTGCTACCCGCGCGCCGTGCTCGGCTATCCGCCGTTCTGGTACAAATCGGCTGCGTATCGCGCCCGCGCGGTGCGCGACCCGCGCGGGCTGATCGCCGAATGGGGCACCGCCCTGGCCGAGGGAGTGCGGGTGCGGGTAGTCGATTCCACCGCCGACTATAGGTGGATGGTGCTGCCGGTCCGACCTGCTGGAACCGAGGGTTGGGACGAGGCGCGGCTCGCGTCAATCGTACGCGAGAGCGACATGATCGGGGTCACGGTACCGGCAAGTAGAAATCTCTTGCCTCGATAGGGGGATGAGTTTAGGTCGGATCATATCCGGCCTGGGCAAAGTAGTTTCGGCATTCTGTTGCGGTGACGGCATTGAGGGTCTCGGCGAGTGTGCCGCAGAGGGCTGCACTTCGGTGCGGCTGGCGCAGCCAGTGCTTGAGCTTGGCGACAGCTCTCGATCGGGTTCAGATCGGGTGAGTATTTCGGCAGCAGGAACAGTTTGGCCCGCTCGCCGATGGCACGCCGCCGGCTTTGCTCTTGTGGCTGCCAGATTGTCCATGACGACATGTCGGTCGGGCGCAGCGTCGGCACCAGCCCTGCTCGACATACAGGCGGAACCGCTCGCCATTGATCGGCCCATCAACAAGCCACGGCGCTTCGACACCGTCATGGCGCAGCGCGGCCAGAAGGTCATGGTCTCCCAGCGCCGGTGCGGCACCTTGGCCTTCAGGCGCTGGCCGCGCGGCGCCAGCGCGCAGCGGCCATGTTCGTCTTGACCCAGGTTTCGTCAATGAACACCAACCGCTTGGGATCGACATCACCGCGGTGGCGCAGCCACTGTGCGCGGCGGCGCGCCACATCGGCGCGGTCCTGCTCGCTGGCGATCAGGGTCTTTTTGTGCGTCAGCTTCTCCGCACGGACGAACGCCCACACCGAACGATAGTCGACCCTCAAGCCCGTTCGGCTAATTCACTGACCAGACCACGCAAGGTGGAGGCGCGTTCGTGGCAGCGTTCGAGCAGCGAGCGTCGCCATGCGCCGGTCAGCTTCTTGGGCCGATGCCCGCGCATCGGACCAGGCTCGATGCTGCCCGTCTCGCCCCAGCGCTGCACCCATTTGATCGCCGTGCTGACGCCGACACGAAGCGCTGAGCCGCCTCGCGCCGCGACAAGCCATCCCGCGTCACGGCAGCGACAACCCGTTCACGCAGATCGTTGGAGTAGGCTCTCGCCATCGATGCTGGCCTCCCATCCCAGCGAGCAGGTTGATTGATTCCGGGCGCGCCATCGGCGAATCGACCCGCTCTTGCACTTTGCAGCAGGGAAGCGCAGAGTCGCTCTGAACGCGGCGTCTCGGAGCAGAATGATGCGTGCAATCATGAAGGGGCTGACGGACGTTGAGTTCGAACGACTTTACGGGACGGAGGGTCAGCGTCTGGCGGCGTTGGCGGCGGCGCGCCACGCGAAGGATGCCTTGCCCGCGCGGCGCCACTGAAGAGCTATGTCTATGGCCGCCGTGTCGGCTGCACGCGCTGCGGCCGGCGTTGGTCGTCACGCGGGCACCGCGACGGCGACACCAGCTGTCTCGACCACTTGGTTCCGCGCGATGCACCTGAGAGCAGCACCAGCAGGCGATCTCGGCGGTCGAGCTCGGCCGCAGGTTGGGCCTGGGCTATGCGACGGCCTGGTACTGCCAAGCGGCTCCGCCACGCCATGACCGAGCGGACGGAGCGCATCGCCGGGGCGCGAGCGACGACGACGCCGCGCGCCGGTAGTGGAGGCGGAGACGTGTATCTGGGAGGTGAAAGGAACCAGGCGGCGGACCGAAGGCAGACCTGCGCATCGTCGCCTGCGAGCGGCACGCGGACGCGCATGGGCCATGTCGCGATGCGCGCAGTCAGCGCCTTCTCCAGCCAGGCGGTGGCCGCGTTCCGCGATGCCCACATCGCCGCCGGCGCGCGGCCACGGACGGCTGCGGGTACGCCTTCGGCAGCCGACGCTGTCGCACCGTCCGGCGTGTCGAGCGCGGCGCAGGCCGTTTCACCGCCCTGGTCGCCATCCAGCCGCGCCAAGCCACCAAAGCGCCTCAGCTCGCCCGACATCGCGCGCTACCAAACGGCGCCACATGCGAGGCATTCAACGGCTGCCGTGCCTCCGCGCCCGCACCACAAGGCTACTGATATAGTTGTTGCCGGCCGCCTCAGTGACCAAGGAACCGCATGGCCGCGATCAAGCTTCCAAGCGCCGCGAACAACCCGGCCGCTAGGCTGCCGCTCCAGAGTTTCAACTCGGCCCGCAGCTCGCTGATCTCATGGCCTATCTGCGTGCGGAACTCGCTGATCTCATAGCTCACCTGGGTGCGTAACTCACCGATCTCGTGCCCATCTGCGCCCGAAGTTCGCGGAGCTCATGCTTCAATTCCGCCCGCGCGTCCGCCAGCTCGTGCCGAACCTCCGCCACGTCCGCCTTGGTCGCGACGGTCTCGTTCACGGCCTGGTGCAACGCCTCGCTCAATGCCTCCGCCTGTCCGCGCGAGAAGGCACCCTCGCCCTCCAGCCGGCGGACAAAGGCGAGCTTATCGAAGACCACGGCCATCGTCATCTCCCTTCCCCCCCCCGCGTGTGGCACAAACGAGTTAACGTCGGGTTGCCCTAGCCGGCGCTAGAGCCGCGTGCTTTCCTCCATCCCATGCGGCGCGTGCGTCACCCGGAGCGTCTCGGTCTCCATTTGCGCGTGGTTCTCGGCGAGGCCGTCGCCATCGGTCCGGGCAAGGCCGAGCTGCTGCAACGCATCGCCGAGACCGGCTCGATCGCCGCCGCCGGCCGGCGCATGGGGATGAGCTACAAGCGCGCCTGGTCCCTGGCCGAGGAGATGAACGCCATGTTCGCCGGCCCTCTGGTGGAGGCCGCCAAGGGGGGCGCCGGCGGCGGCGGGGCGGCTTTGACCGCGCTTGGCGCGCGCGTGCTCGCCGCCTACCGCCGGCTCGGGGACGCGGCGACGGCGGCGGGCGAATCGGACCTTGCCGAGCTTCAGGCGGCCCTGCGCCGTCCTGCGCGGCGGGAGCCGGCCGCGTGATCGCACTTTATGTGGTCCTCAGCCTGATCGCGCTCGGTCTGCTGCTGTCCGTGCGCGTCGCCAACGAATGGCAGCGCGCGGTCGTCCTGCGGCTGGGACGGCTGCACAAGGTGAAGGGACCGGGTCTTTACTTGCTGCTTCCACTGATCGATCGCGCGGCGCAAGTGATCGATATGCGCATCCAGACCAGCACGATCAGCGCCGAGCAGGCGCTGACGCGCGACACGGTGGCGGTCGGCGTCGACGCGATTGTCTTTTGGCAGGTGGTCGACGCGGCGGCGGCGGCCGTGTGCATCGCCAATTTCCGCGAGGCGATCGAGCGCGTGGCGCAGACCAGCCTACGCGAGATGATCGGCGCCTCCGACCTCGCCCGCCTGCTGTCGGACCGGCGTTCCGCCGACCAGCAGCTCCGCACGGCGATCGCCGAGAAGACCATTGATTGGGGTGTGGAGGTGCGCAGCGTGGAGATCCGTGACGTCGCCATCCCGCGCGACCTACAGGACGCGATGAGCCGTCAGGCGCAGGCCGAGCGCGAGCGGGTCGCCCGCGTGACCCTCGCCTCGGCCGAGCGGGCGATCGCCGAGCAGGTGCTGGAGGCGGCGCGGCTCTATGGCGCCGATCCTATCGCATTGCGGCTGCGCCAGATGAACCTGCTGTACGAGATGAACAAGGATCGCGGCGCGACGATCCTCATCCCCACCGACATGGCCAGCAGCCTGGGCGCGCTGCTCGGCGCGCCAGCGGAGGCCGAGGCGCCGCGCACGCCAATGGACGCGCCGCCGCTATGATCGCCCGCGCGCTGCATGTTCCCCACCCCGAGCAGGTCGCCACCAGCAATGCCTGGGCCTTCCTGCACTGGCTGCGCGCGACCGAGCGTGGCGACTTGGACGGGTGGGAGGGACTGATTGCGTGGTCTGTCGCCGATCCGGCCGGGTTCAGTGACGCGCTGGCCAGTTTCGCCGGGCTGCCCGCCGCGCCCGCGCCGTTGCTGACTCCCGAGTTGTCACCGGTGCTGGCGCTGCGCCGCACCGATGGAAGCCGGGCGAACGCCGCCGATGTCCCCGAACTGGCGCTGCTGCTGGGGCGAGTTTGGCCGCGCGCGCGTCTGATCCGCCCCGCCGCCGAGGTGCTGCTGCACGCCGATATGCGCCCCGATGACCGCGTGCTCGTCGCCGCCGGTCCGCCCTGGCCCTGGCTGCTGGCGCTGCGGCACCGTACTCAGCTTGTCCTTGCGCCTCCCCCACCGCCTGCGGCTCTCCTGACGGTGGCGGCTGAGGAGCGGGCGACGATCCTGGTCGCGGACGCGGGCGCGGTGCCGGACGCGGCCTTCCAGCGCGCCGGCCAGCGACCGGACCTGTCCCGGCTACGCTGCATCATCGCCTTGGGCGGACCACTCGCGCCGGAGGCGCGGGCGCGCATCTACACCTGGCTCAAGTCGGACGTGCTGCTACTCGCCCGCGCCGGCGACCGCCTATGGGGCAGCGCGCTCGACCCGGTGCCGGCCCGGCCCGGCCCGCCACTGAGCTTCTTCAGGCTGCCGCCGCCAGTCCCGGCGCCGGCGTGAACGCCGCCTCGGTCTTGGCGCGAACCTCGTCCAGCGTCACGCCCGGAGCCAAATCGATCAGCCGCAGCCCACCCTGCTCCTTGTCCACGTCGAAGACGCCAAGATCGGTGATGACCAAGTCAACGACTTCGGCGCCCGTGAGCGGCAGGGTGCAGCGGTGCAGCAGCTTGGGCTTGCCGCCAGCGGTGTGCTCCATCAGCACCACCACGCGGGGCACCCCGGCCCGAGTCCTCGCGCCGCCCATCCCCTTCACCATCTTGCCGGGAATCATCCAGGGCTCTTTCGGGTTCCGGGGTGATGGGCGCCTGGGGAGCGGGTAGCGGTTCGGGAGCGCTTCTGGTGTGTTGAAGGCGGCCGGAGATTGGCGGTCATCCCCATCGGACGAGGAGCCCTGGCGATCATGGCTGCAGCGGACCTGGTCAATCTTTCGGCGCTCCTGGATGACGCGAAGTGCTTTGCGTTGGTGCGCCAGCATCGCTGGCCAGAGGGGGTTTGCTGTCCTGGCTGTGGCAGCGGCGCGGTTGTTCGCGACGGGTGTGACGACACGCAGCGACACCGGCAGCGGTATCGTTGCAAGGCATGTGCGTCCCGCTTCGACGACCTCACCGGGACCGTGCTGGCCGGACACCACCAGCCGCTGCGGGTGTGGGTGCTGTGCCTCTACTTCATGGGGCTGAACCTCTCCAACTGGCGCGGCTCGGTGCGCCTCCTGTGGCGGGAGAAACGGTCGGGCGTATGATCGGCGCCGGAGGGGCGCGGCCGCTCCGTTTTTGGTGGACCAGAACCCCGTCTTCGAACTTGGCCCGTGGACTGCTGCGCACTTGCGAGTGGTGACGTCCCCTGGGGCGATCCCGGTTAGGAAACTGATCTGTCGCGCAGCCCATCCCCTCCAGCTGTGGCAGAGGAGGGTCCGATGAGCCAAGGCAAGCGGTCCAGCCGGAGGCGGGCGATGCCGCCTGTCCACCCCCACGCGGCCGCGATCGACATCGGGGCCACCGTGCACGTGGCGGCGGTCGGGCCGGATCGCGACCGCGAGCCGGTGCGCAGCTTCGGCACCTTCACCGCCGACCTGCACCGGCTCGCCGACTGGTTCGAGCGCTGCGGCGTGCGGACGGTCGCCATGGAGAGCACCGGGGTCTACTGGATCCCGGCCTACGAGGTGCTGGAGCAGCGCGGCTTTGCGGTGGTGTTGGTCAACGCCCGGGATGCCAAGCACGTGCCGGGCCGCAAGACCGATGTCAGCGACGCCGCGTGGCTACAGAGATTGCACGAGCACGGGCTGCTGCGCGCCAGCTTTCGCCCGGAAGCCAGGTCGCCGCCTTCTCGGGACCACCTGCGCAACGCGAGCGGCTGCTCGACTACGCCGCCGCGCACATCCAGCACATGCAGAAGGCGCTGACGCAGATGAACCTGCAGCTGCAGCACGTGGTCGCCGACATCACCGGCGCCAGCGGCCTGCGCATCATCCGCGCCATCGTGGGCGGCGAGCGTGACCCGGCCGTGCTCGCCGCCCTGCGCGACCACCGCTGCAAGGCCTCCGCGGAGACGATCCGTCAGGCGCTGGTCGGCAACGACCGCGAGGAGCACGTCTTCGCGCTGGCGCAGGCCCTGGACCTCTACGACATCTACCAGGCCAAGGTGGCCGCGTGCGACGCGCGCATCGCGGCGGTGCTGGACCGGCTGCAGGCCGAGCGTCCCGCACCGGCGGCACCGCTGCCCGCGCCCCGCCACCAGGCGCGGACGGCCAACGCGCTCGCCTTCCCGGCGCGCGAGGCCTTGCACCGGATCCTGGGCGTGGACCTGACCCAGATCCACGGCCTCGGGCCCTATCTGGCGCTCAAGCTGGTGGGCGAGTGCGGCACGAGCCTCACGGCCTGGCCCAGCGCCAAGCACTTCACCTCGTGGCTGTGCCTCGCGCCGAGCAACAAGATCTCCGGCGGCAAGGTGCTCTCAAGCAAGACCCGGCGCTCGAACAGTCGGGCCGCCGCCCTGCTGCGGCTGGCCGCGGTCGCGGTGGGCCGCACCGAGACAGCGCTCGGCGCCTTCTACCGCCGCCTGTCCGGGCGCGTGGGCAAGGCCAAGGCGGTCACCGCCACCGCGCGCAAGATCGCCGTGCTGTTCTACAACGCCCTGCGGCACGGCATGGCCTACGCCGATCCCGGGGCCTCCTATTACGAGGAGCGGTACAAGCGGCGCGTGCTGGCCAACCTCCGACGCCGGGCGAAGTCGCTTGGCTACGTGCTGCAGGATGTGAATCCCAGTCCAGCGTCCACGTCAGTTTCTTAGGAACCGGCAGATTGCCCAGGAACTGGGCCTGTGCGGGTCGGACGTGCAGGGGATGACCGAGCAGTTGCGCAGCGGGTTCGTCGCAAAGACCTCACCCGCGCGCCTGGAGGGCGAGGTGGAGATCGACGAGGTCTATGTGGTGGCCGGGCACAAGGGCCAACCGGCTGAAGTGGCAAAAAGGGGCGGCCGGGACGACGTCGCAGGCTGGCGGGTGCGCCGGGGCGTGGCACGCTGGAGAAGGACAAGCCGCCGATCCTCGGCCTGATCCAGCGTGGTGGTCAGGTCGTGCTGCGCATGCTGGCCAACGTGCAGCAACGGACGATCCAGCCGGTCATCGCGGGCACTGTCGCCCAAGGCAGCCTGGTCCACACGGACGAATACAACGTCTACACGCGCCTGCCCGCCTGGGGCTACCGGCACAAGACGGTCTGCCACGAGCGCGGGGAGTATGCCCGCGACGAGGACGGCGACGGGTTCTGCGAGGTCCATGTCAACACCATGGAGGGCTGCTGGTCACTGCTGCGCTCCTGGCTGCGCCCGCACCGGGGCCTCTCGCAGGACAAGCTGCCGGACTACCTCGGCTTCTTCCAGTTCGTGCACAACGCGCGCCGGCGCGGCAAGGCCCTGCTCGGCTCCCTTATCGCCGCCCTGGTGACATGATGCGCTCCATCACCCTGGAACCCAGGATAGAGATGTCGATATGCCCGCCGCGCACCATGGCGAAGCTGGTGGCGCTGTCGAAGTAGCTGCTGGTGGGCAGCTCCGTGATCGTCTGCTTGCCGGCGTTGATAAGGTCCGCGTCGTCCTCGCCCTCGAGGGGGAACGGCCCCATGCCCATCATGCCGTTCTCTGAGTGGAGCTGGATCGACATGCCCTCCGGGATGTGGTTCGCCACCAATGTCGGGATGCCGATGCCAAGGTTGACATAGAACCCGTCCCTCAGCTCGCGGGCCGCCCGGGCGGCCATCTGATCGCGTGTCCAGGCCATTCTCCTACTCCCCTCAGCTCCGCGCGCGGACGGTGCGCTGCTCGATTCGCTTCTCGACATGGTCCAGCTTCACAATCCGGTCAACGAAGATGCCCGGCGTGGCGATGCAATCGGGATCGAGCGAACCCAGCGGCACCAGTTCCTCCACCTCGACCACCGTCACCGCCGCCGCCGTCGCCATGACCGGATTGAAGTTCCGCGCCGTCTTTCGATAGGTCAGGTTGCCTTCGGGGTCGGCCTTCCAGGCGTGGATCACGGCGACGTCGCCGCGCAGCCCGCGCTCCAGCACATAGGTCCGGCCGTCGAAGACCTTGGTCTCCTTGCCCTCGGCGATCTGTGTCCCAGCCCCGGTCGCGGTGTAGAAGCCCGGTATGCCCGCCCCGCCCGCGCGGATGCGCTCGGCCAGCGTGCCCTGGGGGTTGAACTCGATCTCCAGCTCGCCCGCCAGGGTACTGCTGGGCGAAAGTGGCGTTCTCGCCGACATAGGAGCTTATCATTTTGCGGATCTGGCGCGTGCGCAGCAGCACGCCCAGCCCCACGTCGTCGATTCCCGCGTTGTTCGAAACGACTGTGAGCTCCTTGACCCCGCTCTCCCGGATCGCCTCGATCAGTGCGGCGGGGACGCCGCACAGGCCGAAGCCGCCCGACAGGATTGTGATGTCGTCCCGCAGCAAGCCGGAGAGCGCGTCGCGCGCGCTCGGGTAGACCTTGTTGACCGCCATGATGGTTCCCCTTCGCCGGACACGGTGCCATTCTCGCGAGTCTGCCTCAACCCGGCTCCCGCATCCGGACCCGGGGTGCTAGCGTTTCAAGCGTAGAAAACCAGCAGGGGAGAACGACCATGGCACGAGTGGCGCTTGTGACCGGGGGCACGCGCGGGATCGGGGCGACGATCAGCAAGACGCTCAAGGCCCAGGGTCGGACCGTTGTCGCCAGCTATGCCGGCAACGACGAGGCGGCGAAGGCCTTCGCTGCCGAGACCGGCTTGAGGGTCATGCGCTTCGACGTCAGCGACCTTGCCCAGTGCCAGGAAGCCGCCCAGCAAATCGCCTCCGAGATTGGCCCGGTCGAAATCCTGGTCAACAACGCGGGCATCACGCGCGACGGCACGCTTCAGCGCATGGCCCGCGACATGTGGGACCAGGTGATCGACACGAACCTCGGTTCCTGCTTCAACCTGTGCAAGGTGACGTGGGACGGGATGCGCGAGAAGAAGTTCGGCCGCATTGTCAACGTGGGCAGCGTTAACGGCCAGGCCGGGCAATATGGCCAGGTGAACTATGCCGCCGCGAAGTCCGGCATCCACGGCTTCACCAAGGCGCTGGCCCAGGAAGGCGCGCGGTACGGCATCACCGTCAACGCCATCGCGCCAGGCTATGTCGATACGGAAATGGTGCGCGCGGTGCCGTCCGACGTGCTGCAAAAGATTGTTGCCCGCATTCCCGTGGGCCGCCTCGGCCGCACCGAGGACATCGCCCGCGGCGTCGCCTTCCTGACCGCCGACGACGCGGATTTCATCACCGGCAGCACGCTCTCGATCAATGGCGGGCAGCACATGTACTGAGATCGCCGTGCGTCGCGCCCGCCGGGTTATCCGGCGGGCGCGACGTCGAGCCGCACCGCGATCCCCTCCAGCTCCGGCCGGGGCGGGGGATAGCGGCGCATCACCAGCGGGTCATGGCCCGGAATGATGTGCTCCGGGCTTGGCGCGGCGGCGCGCAACAGGTCGTAGCCCCTCAGCATCTCGCCAATGTGGAGCGCCGTGGTGAACGGCCGCTCGGTGTCCATGTTCTCGTAGTAGTGCGTCACGTCGGAGGCGACGACAACCCAGCCCCGCCCCGTATGGATCCGCACGAATTGAAGCCCTGCCGAATGGCCCGGCGCCGGATGGAGTTCGATCCCAGGCGCGAGGTCGTACCGGCCATCATGCAGCCTGACCCGGCGCGCGTAGTTCAGCCGCACGATGCCGACCACGTCCTCCACCTCGAAGGAATGGGCGAGCCGCTGATAGCGCATGTAACGGCCGACCGCGTAATGCAGCTCGGCCTCCTGGAGGTGATAGCACGCGCGCGGGAAGCGGTGGAAGTTGCCCACATGATCGTAATGCAGGTGGGTGAGCACAACATCCTCGACCGTTTCGGCTTCGACGCCGAACAGCGAGAGAGCGCTGACCGGGCAGCGCAGGAAGGTGCGCCCGCGCCGGCGAGCGGTTGCTTCGGTGAAGCCGGTATCGATCACGACCGCGCGCCCGGCGCCGACCGCGAGCCAAACGAAATAGTCCATCGGCATCGGCGCGTCATGGCGATCACCGCCGATGAAATGGTCCGCGCGCCGACCATCCCGTGTGGCATAGCGGATGGCAAACAGCTCCCCGCTTATCGGCCAATCGACCCGTCACGGGTAGACGCCTTTGTGGGTCAGACGGGACGACGCAGCGACGGCACGGCAAAGCGCGTTGACCATGCCTCGCATGTTGCGGCGCCGGTTGGTGGTCCAGCAGAAGGCGCCGAGATAGTCGGGCAGATGCTTGGGGGAGAGCCGCTTGTGGGTGGCCTTGAGCGCGGTACTGAGATTGGCGACCAGGGTGTTGACGGTGAAGAACGGGGCGCTGCGCTCGCGCTCCGGACGCCCGCCGCCGGTGACGGTGGCGACATGCGTCCGCCCGGCTTCACCGAAGGCGTTGAACGCCCGCAAGCCGTCCGTGTGCACAGTCGCGCCGGCGGCGATGTGGGCATCGCGGAACGCGGCCACCGCCTCGCTGGAGAAGGCGCTGACCGCGCGCATCGCGACATGGCCCATGCGCCCGTCCGCATGCCGCTCGCAGGCGACGATGACGCAGGTCTTGCCTTCGGTTCCGCTGCCTTGGTTCCTTTCACCTCCCAGACACACGTCATCCGCCTCCACTACCGGCGGCGCGGCATCGTCGTCGCTCGCGCCCCCGAGCGAATAGCGCTCCGTCCGCTCGGTCATGGCGTGGCGGAGCCGCTTGTGCAGATACCAGGCCGTCTCATAGCCCAGGCCCAGCCTGCGGCCGAGCTCGACCGCCGAGATCGCCTGTTTGGTGCTGCTCATCAGGTGCATGGCGCGGAACCAAGTGGTCAGAGACAGCTTGGTGTCCGCCATCACGGTGCCCGCGGTGACCGACCAACGTCGGCCGCAGCGCGTGCAGCCGACACGGCGGCCGTAGACATAGCTCTTCAGATTGGCGCAGCGCGGGCAAGGCATTCCTTCACGTTGGCGCGCCGCCACCAACGCCGCCAGACACTGACCCTCCGTCCCGTAGAGTCGTTCGAACTCAACGTCCGTCAGCCCCTTCATGATTGCCCGCATCATTCTGCTCCGAGACGCCGCGTTCAGAGCGACTTTGCGCTTCCCTGCTGCAAAGTACAAGAGCGGGTCGATTGGCCGATAAGCGGGAAACAGCTCGTATTGGGGCAGCGTATCGGTCATGGGCTCGTCCCTTCACGCTCGGCGTGGCCTCCGTCATCGAAATGTCACTGGCCTTGCGGATTCTGCATCATAGGGTGCCGCAGCCCATAGCAAATGAAAACGCAACAGGGGTACGACATGCGACGACGGGTTCTCGGGCTTGCCGCGGCTGCCATCGCGCTTGGCTCCCTGCTGGCATCCCCAGCATGGGCCCAGCAGATCACCGGTGCCGGATCAACCTTTGTCTACCCCGTGCTCGCCAAGTGGGCCTCGGAGTACGCCAAGACCAGCGGCGTGCAGATCAACTACCAATCGATCGGCTCTGGCGGCGGGATCGCGCAGATTAAGGCCGGAACGGTCGATTTCGGGGCGACAGACGCACCCCTTACGGCCGCCGAGTTGCAAAAGGCTGGACTTGCACAATTTCCAATTGTAATTGGCGGTATTGTCCCGGTCGTGAATTTACCTGACATCAAGGCAGGCGAGCTCAAACTCAGCGGCCCCGTGCTCGCCGACATCTACCTTGGCAAGATCAAGAAGTGGAACGATCCCGAGATTGCCGAGCTCAACCCGGACATGAAGCTGCCCAATGAGCCAATCTACGTCGTGCATCGTTCGGATGGGTCCGGTACTACGTACAACTTCGTGAACTTCCTCTCTAAGGTCAGCCCCGAGTGGAAGCAGAAGGTGGGCATTGGAACGGCGATTGCCTGGCCGACAGGTGTGGGCGGAAAGGGCAACGAGGGCGTCGCCGCGTATGTCAAGCGCATCAAGGGATCGATCGGCTACGTCGAGTATGCGTATGTCATCCAGAATAAGATGACCTACGCGCTCATCCAGAACGCGGCGCGGAGCTATCCCCAGCCGAGTGGCAGCACGTTCCAGGCCGCGGCGGCGAGCGCGGACTGGCAGTCGGTTCAGGATTTCGACCTCGTGATGACCAACGCGCCCGGCAAGGACGCCTATCCGCTCGCGGCGAGCACGTTCATGCTGATGCGCACGCAGCCGAAGAACCCGCAGGCTTCCAAGGCGGCAATCGCGTTCTTCACCTGGGCGCTGGACCATGGACAAGAGCTGGCCGAGAGCCTCGATTACGTGCCGCTGCCGACCGCCCTGGTGGCGCAGATAGAGAGCTACATCGGTTCGCGCATCCACCTCTGATCCGCATGGAGGGAGGACACCGTGTTGGCGACGCAAGCAACAGCCCTTGATCCTCCGCGCCCGAGGCGCTCGTCCGCCCCGGAGCACATTTTCCGCCTGGCGGCGGCGGGCGCGGCGATCCTTGTGCTTGCCGTGCTCGCGGCCGTGGGCGCTTCGATGTTCGTGGGCGGCCTGCCCGCGTTCCGTGCCTTCGGCCTGTCTTTCATCTACGGCACGGTCTGGAACCCGGTCGAGAAGCAGTTCGCCGCCGGCGTGGCGATCTATGGAACCTTGGTGACGTCCCTGGTCGCCATGCTGATCGCGGTGCCGGTCAGCTTCGGGATCGCCGTTTTCCTGACCGAAGTGGCGCCGAGCTGGATGCGCGGCCCGGTCGCCGCCGCCATCGAGCTGCTGGCGGGCGTGCCATCGATCATCTTCGGCATGTGGGGTCTGTTCGTGTTCGTTCCCGTCATGGCCAACTATGTCGAGCCCTGGCTGAACGACAAGCTGGGGCCGATCCCTGGCGTCGGCGTGCTGTTCAGCGGCCCGCCGCTCGGCATCGGCATGCTGACCGCGGGAATCATCCTGGGGATCATGGTGATCCCGTTCATCTCCGCCGTGATGCGCGACGTGTTCGCGCTGGTACCCGGCCAGCTCCGGGAGGCGGCCTTCGCGGTTGGTGCCACGCGGTGGGAGGTGGTGCGCAGCGTGGTGCTCCCGTACACCAGCGCTGCCGTGGTCGGCGGCATCTTTCTCGGTCTCGGCCGCGCGCTGGGCGAGACGATGGCCGTGACGTTCGTGCTGGGCAACGCGCATGAGCTCAGCGCCTCGGTGCTGATGCCGGGCAACAGCATTTCGGCGGCGATCGCCAACGAGTTCACCGAGGCGGATTCACCGCTCTATGTCTCCTCGCTCATCGCGCTCGGATTCCTGCTCTTCATCATCACCTTCGTCGTGCTATGCGTCGGCAAGCTGATGCTGATGCGCGTGGCGCGGCAGGGCGGGCGCTGATGGCCCCCGAATCGCGCGACGCGGGCGCACGCGGCTTGCGGCGCCGTCGCGCCACCTACAACAAGGTCGCGCTTTCGCTGTCGGCGGTGGCGGCCCTGTTCGGCGTGTTCTGGCTGTTTTGGATCCTGGGCGCGACCATTGTGAACGGCGCGGCCGCTCTCAGCCCGCGCCTGTTCACCCAGATGACACCGGCGCCCGGCACGACGGGCGGGCTGCTCAACGCCCTGTTCGGCAGCCTCTTGATGGTGGTTATCGGCACCCTGATCGGCACGCCGGTGGGGGTGATGGCCGGCACGTGGCTCGCCGAGTACGCCCGGCTGCGATGGCTGGCCGAGGCAATCCGCTTCATCAATGACATCCTGCTCTCGGCTCCCTCGATCGTGATCGGATTGTTCGTCTACGAGATCGTGGTTCGGCAGACGGGACATTTCTCCGGCTGGGCTGGCGCGGTCGCGCTGTCGCTGATCTTGCTGCCCGTGGTGGTGCGGACCAGCGACGAGACGCTGCGGCTGGTGCCGATGACAATGCGCGAGGCGGCGCTCGCTCTCGGCGCGCCGCGCTGGCGGATGATCACCCTGGTGGTCTGGCCCGCCGCGCGCACCGGCATCACCACCGGCATCCTGCTCGCGGTCGCCCGCATCAGCGGTGAGACCGCGCCGCTGTTGTTCACGGCGCTCAGCAACCAGTTCTGGACCGCCAACCCGGCGCGCCCGATGGCGAATATTCCCGTGGTGATCTTCCAGTTCGCGCTCAGTCCCTACGACGACTGGCACGCCCTGGCCTGGGCTGGAGCCCTCATCATCACCGCCTTCGTGCTGGTGATCAGCGTCGGCGCGCGGCGGCTGGTTGGCACGAGCACCGGCGTCCCGCGCTAGCGATATTCCGTGACAGGATCGTACTAACTTGGCAATAGATGGTCATGGACCAGATCTACGCCGGGTTGAACGAGATCTTCCGCGATCTCTTGGGCGACGACACGATCCGCCTCGGCCCGGCGACCACCGCGGACGACATCCCGGAATGGGACTCCTTCAACCACATCAACATCATAGTCGCGGTCGAGGTCCGGTTCGGGGTCAAGTTCAGCACGGTAGAGGTCGAGGCGTTGCGGAACGTGGGCGACCTGGCCGCACGGATCGCCCACAAGCAGGGGAGGGCAGGGGCCGCGTCATCGCCTGACCCCATTTCATCCTCCGCCGTGTGAGCCGGTAGTCAGGCAAACGCAAACCGCAGGATCGACACCGCCGCGATCAGCCACACCGCCCCGGCCACCTCGCGCGCCCGCCCGGCCGCTGTCTTGACCACGGCATGGACAACAAACCCAAGGCCGATGCCGGTGGCTATGGAGAAGGTGAAGGGGATCGAGACAGCGAGGATCACCGCCGGGATTGCCTCGGTTCGATCGCTCCACGGCACGTCCGCCAGGGCGCGCGCCATCAGGCAGGCGACGAAGACCAGGGCCGGGGCCGTGGCGAAGCCAGGGATCGCCGTGGCGATTGGGGCGAAGAACAGCGCCAGCAGGAACAGCATGGCGACCACGATCGCGGTCAGGCCGGTGCGGCCGCCCGCCTCGATCCCGGCCGCGCTTTCGATGTAGCTCGTCGTGGTGCTGGTGCCGAGCAGCGCGCCGATGATCGCGCCCCCGGAATCGGCCAGCAGCGCCTCCCGCAGGCGCGGCACCGTGCCATCGGGGCGGAGCAGCCCGGCGCGATGCGTGGTCGCGATCAGCGTGCCCGCGTTGTCGAGCACATCCACCAGGAAGAAGGTCAGGATGACCTCTGGAATCCCGAGCCCCGCGGCGGCGGCGATATCAAGCTTGAACGCGCTTGGCGCGAGCGAGGGCGGCACCGCGACCACGCCTTGGAATTTGGTCAGGCCAAGCGGCACGCCGATCGCGGCGATCGCCAGGATGCCGACCAGGATCGCCGCCGGAAAGCCGCGCGCCGCCAGCCCCGCCATCAGCAGGAACCCCACGCATGAAAGCAGCGTGGGCGCGCTGCGCAGCGTGCCGAGCGTGACCAGCGTGTTCGGATCGCTCGTCACGATGCCCATCTCGTGCAGGCCGATCAGGCCGAGGAACAGCCCGATCCCGGCGCCGATCCCGAGCTTGAGCGACAGCGGGATGGCATTGATGAGCCACTCGCGAACGCGAAAGACGCTGACGAGCAGGAACAGGATGCCGGAGATGAACACGGCGCCGAGCGCCGTCTGCCAGGGCACGCCCATGCCCTGCACCACCGAGAACGCGAAATAGGCGTTGAGCCCCATCCCCGGCGCCAACGCCAGCGGCAGGTCGGCGATCAGCCCCATCAACGCCGAGCCGATCGCGGCGGCGATGCAGGTCGCGACGAAGGCGGCCCCGTGATCGATGCCGGCGCGGGCCAGGATCGCCGGGTTGACCACGACGATGTAGGCCATCGTCAGGAAGGTGGTGAGGCCAGCGACGATCTCGGTGCGCGGCGTGGTGCGCTGCGTGGCGAGATCGAACAAGCTCAACCGCCCGCCACGCCCTGCGTGTTCACGTACAGCGCGTACAGGCTCTGGCTCGCTGCCATGAACAGCCGGTTGCGCCAGCGCCCGCCGAAGCAGAGATTAGCGCAGCGCTCCGGCAGGCCGATATGGCCGATCGGCTCGCCGTTGCGGTTGAACACGTGCACCCCGTCCAGCTCGGGCTCCATGCCCCAGCCGCACCAGAGATTGCCGTCCACGTCCAAGCGGAACCCGTCCGGGGTCCCGCCCTCGGCGTCGATGAGCACGCGGCGGTTGGCGACGCGCGTGCCGTCGACGACATCGAAGGCGAGGATCTTGCGCGGCGTCTCGCGCGAGGCGACGACGTAGAGCGTGCGCTCATCGGGCGAGAAGGCGAGGCCGTTGGGCCCAGCGATGTCGTCGGCGATCACGCTCGCCCGCCCGGTCCGCGGGTCGATGCGCCAGACGGCGGCGGGCAGCTCCGATTCCGCCTTCTCGCCCTCGTAGTGGCCGAGCAGACCGAACACCGGGTCGGTGAACCACACCGCACCGTCGGAGGCCACGACCACGTCGTTGGGGGAGTTCAGGCGCTTGCCCTCGTGACGGTCCATGAGCACGGTGAGCGCGCCGTCGTACTCGGTGCGCACCACGCGCCGGCCGCGATGCTCGCAGGTCACCAGGCGGCCCTGCCGGTCACGGGTGTTGCCATTGGCGTTGTTGGCGGGCTTGCGGTAGGGGGCGACGGCGCCGGTGTCCTCGTCCCAGCGCAGGATGCGGTCATTGGGGATGTCGGACCACAGCACGCAGCGCGCGTCGCCGAAATAGACCGGGCCCTCGGACCACCGGCAGCCGGTGGCGAGCCGTTCGACGGCGGCGAGGGGGAGCCGATAGTTGCTGAAGTCCGGATGCAGCACGCGCACGGCGGGGTCGGGGTAGCGCTGGCTCGGTTCCCACATGCTCGCCACCTTATTTCATTTGGATGTACCGGAACGGGAAGTAGTTGTCGGCCGGCTGGGCGACGTCCACGGTCTTCTTCGCCGCCCACACGATCACTTGCTGGTGCAGCGGGATCGTCGCCACGTCGTTCTGCACGATCTCGGCCGCCGCGTCGATCAGGGCCTGCCGCTTGCCTGGATCGGACTCGACGCCGATCTCCTCGATCAGGGCATCAAGCTTCGGATTGGAGTACCCGCCATTGTTCACCTCGCCGCGCTTGCCGTTACGGGTGCTGAGCAGCGAGTAGAGCACGTTGTGCGCGTCATAGGTTCCCGGCGTCCAACCCAGCAGGTAGAAGTCGGTGTCGTATTTCGGCGAGCCGGTCTTGGCGAAGTACTTCGACTTCGTCTGCGCGTTCAGATTGACCTTGACGCCGACCCTGGCGAGCATGGAGGTGATCGCGGTGCAGATCTGTTCGTCCATCACATAGCGATCGTTCGGGCAATCCAGGCCCACAGTAAAGCCGTTGGGATAGCCGGCCTCGGCCAGCAGCTTCTTCGCCTGGGCTGGATCAGCCGGCGGGCGCACGTCAAGCTTTGGGTCGTAGCCGTTTACGCCCGGTCCCCACATCAGGAACGTGGGGTGCGCCAGGCCCAGCATCACCCGCTTGGCGATCGCGTTCTCGTCGATCGCCAGCAGGAACGCCTTGCGCACGCGCTGGTCCCGGAACGGGTTCTTGCCTTTCACGTTGCTGGTCGGCAGTTCGTCGCGCAGCTCGTTCATGCCGAGATAGATGGTGCGCAGCTCCGGCCTCTCGATCAGCTTCAGGTCGGGCGAGGCCTCGATTCGCTTCATGTCTTGTGGCGGGACCGAGTAGATCATGTCCATCTCGCCCGACAACAGCGCGGCGACGCGCGTCGCGGCGTTGGCGATGACGTTGAGCTCCACACGATCGACGTTGCTGGTCGCGTGGTCCCACCAGGTCGGGTTCTTCTCCACCACCGTCCTGCGGTCGGGCTCGCGCGAGACCAAGCGGTACGGCCCAGTGCCCATGGCGTTGTGGACCGCGTAGTTGCCCTCGGTGCCGCCGATAACCACCGGCTCGACCGCGTGATGCTGCTCGCACCATGCCTTGCCCATGATAAGAAAGGCGCTCTGCTCCTGCGGGAAGATCGGATCGGGGTTGAAGGTCTCGAAATCCACCGTTAGATCATCAACCTTGCGCGCCTCCTTCACCATGCTCATCGGCGCGCGCATCAGAGAGTTCTTGGACAGGATGCGATGCAGCGAGAACACCACGTCATCGGCGGTGAACGCCGTGTCGTCCTGCCACTTCACGTTTGGGCGCAGGTGGAAGCGCCACACCGTCGGGCTGGTCCGCTCCCAGCTCACGGCGAGCGCCGGCTCGAGCTTCAGGTCGCGGTCACGCCGCGCCAGCGGCTCGTAGACATTGGACAGGAAGGAGAGCTGGACGGTCTCCTGCCGCGTGTCGGGGTCCATCGCGCCCACATCGCCATCATTAGCCCAGCGCAACGTCCTGGCCGAGGCCGGCAGCGCGAGGGCCGCGGCCACGGCCAGCCCGAGCGCGACAGCGCGCATCCTTCCCATTTTGCTCATCTCATCCGCTTTGGCATTGGTAAGCGACGTTTCCACAAACTAAGCTTGGCTTCTAGCCCGGTTCTGGCCCTATAGCGAAATGAGCCCTCGCCTCATCCTTACGAATCTGCTCATCCCGCCGAACAGCCTGCTCTACCTGGCGCTGCTCGGCCTGCTGCTGGCCCGCCGCCGTCGTGGCCGCACCGGGATCTCGATCAGCCTGGCTGCCCTGGCCGGCATGGTCGCCCTTGGGATGCCGATAATAAGCCACGCCCTTCTGGTTTCGCTCGAGGGCGGCGATGCTCCGCCTGGGACGCAGCCCCCGCAAGCTATCGTGATCCTGAGCGCCGAGGTCCATCGCACGCCGGACGGGCTGGAGCCGGGGCCGCTCACCTTGCAGCGTCTCCTCGCCGGTGCGCGTCTGTGGCAGCGCACGCACCTGCCGGTGCTGGTCTCGGGTGGCTCGCTTGCGCCCGGCGACGTTCCGGTGGCGACGGTGATGGCACGGACGCTGGAGCGCGACTTCCACGTGCCGGTGCGCTGGATCGAGGCGCGCTCGGAGACCACATGGGAGAACGCGGCCGACACTGCCGCCATTCTGCTACCGGAAGGCGTGCGCTCGATCTATCTTGTCACCCACGCTTGGCACGAGCGTCGCTCGGTGCTGTCGTTCCGGCACTTCGGCTTGGTGCCCACGGTGGCTTCGGTGCCGCCCGACATCGTGATCGACCGCCTCGTGCCCACCGCCATCGGCTGGGCGGAGAGCTTCCACGCGCTGCATGAATGGCTTGGGCTCGCGGTCTACTCCGTGCGCGCCTGGCGCGCGGGGCCGGCCTCGGCGCCATCGAACAAGGCGGCGTAGGCGGCGAACATCGCCTCCTAGTCGTAATCACGCCGCGCCTTGTCGCGATTCGCCGTGCCGAGCCGCGCGCGCAGCTCCGGCGCGGCGAGCAGGGCGCGCAGCGACTTCGCGAGCCCGCCCGCGTCCCGCAGCCCGACGAAGCGCCTGTTCTCGGCGGCGAGCATGTGCCGCACGTCGCCCACGTCGGTCCCCGCCACCGCCAGCCCGGCCGCCATCGCCTCAATGACCGAGAGCGGCATCTGCTCGGTGTCGGACGACAGGGCGAAAACGTCGAAGCCCGCGTAGAGCGGAGCGGGATCAGCGACATGGCCCGTGAAGCGGACGCGCGGCGCCACGCCGAGCGCGGCGGCCAGGTGTTCGAGGCGCGGGCGCTCCGGCCCGTCCCCGGCGATGACCAACCGCGCCGGCATGGACGCGACGACGGCGCGGAAGGCGTGCAGCAGGCGATCCAGCGCCTTTTCCGGCCGCAGCGCCGCGACGGTGCCGATCACCGGCTCCCTGCTTGGAATTGCCCCTGCCGGGACCGCGAAGCGGGTGAGGTCGATGCCGTTCGGGATGTGGCGCAACCGGTGCGGCGGCAGGCGCCAGGTATGGGCGGCGATGCCCATCAGTGTGCGGGAGGGCAACACGATCGTGCTGCGGCGCAGAACCAGGAACCGGGCCAGGACGCGGCGGCGGAACTGCCGGTCGCGCTCCTCCGGACCGAACCCGTCCTCGATATGGATGTGGCGCACCAGGCCCGGCAGGTTGGCGATGGCCCACTCCATGGACCCCCAGTTGTGGGTAATCAGCACGTCGGGGCGCAGCGCCCGCAGGGCCCCACGGAACGCCGCGACCTTGCCGCGGCCGTCGGCCAGCAGCGGCGGGAAAGCGATGTCGAGGTCCGGCGCGAGGCGCTCGCGCGCGCCGTCGGCGCCATCGAGCGAGACGATTAGGTGGCGGTAGCGCGCGCCAAAGCGGTTGGCGACGGCAGCAAATCGCATCTGCGCGCCGCCCACCCGGAAGCTCGGGAAGACGTGGAAGAGCGTCGCGGGTCCGGCGATGGCGCGGATCACTGCGCCGAGGCAGCGGCGAGGGCGGCGGTGATCCGCTCGGCCTCAGCATCAAGGAAGCTGGCGAGGGCAAGGCTGGCGCGACGCTCTCCGCCGGAGCCACTCTCGGTTTGTGCAGGGGTCAGGACAACGAGCACCAACGCCCCGCCGCCGACAATGCTGTGCCAAGCCTGACGGAGCCGAAAGCGGATGCCTGGTTCCACGGGACCGCTCCCTTGCCACAGCAGCGCCGCCGTGAGCTGCGCTGGCTGGCTGGTCTGGGTCAGCGTCCACGGCAAGCCCTACCGGCGCAGTCGCCACGTGGTCACGTCCTCCGCGCTTGGCGCTTGGGTAAGCCGTGCCCATTGCTGCATGACAAGCCGGGGCGCGGCGGCTGCGGGGAATGTCTCGGCCCGCAGCAAAACGCCACCGCACGCGTAGCGACGGATCACGGCTCGCGCGGGCGGCGTGGCTCGCGGAGCCTCCGGATCGACCTGGCAGCCGGCCGGAGTGAAATCGAGGGTGCTGCCGACTGGCCCTGGCGCGAGCGTGAGTGCCAGGGCGGCCATGGGTCCGAGGATGCAGCCCATGAGAACGCCGATGGTGGCCGCGACAAGCCCCCGCCCCCTTGGCGGAGCTGGCGCGCTGGACGCTGGTTGGGGTTTGGCGCCCGCGCGCGGCTGGTCCTCTCGGAACGGCAGGCCAAGCAGGATCAGGGCCAACATCAAGATGGAGAAGAACATCCAGCCGCACAGGACGTGGTCGGCCTCGGCCGCCTGCGCGCTACCGAGGGTGTGGCCGAGCAGGACGATGCCGAGGGCTCGCACGCCGTTGGCCAGGACCGGGACAACGAGGGAGGCGGCGATGAACAAGGCGCGGCGCAGCGGCGTGCGGTAGATCAGCAGCGCGTAGAGACAGCCAAAGGCGGCCGACGCGGTCAGGAAGCGCAGGCCCGCGCAGGCCTCGGCGACATAGAACGTGCCTTCGGGGATCTGGATCGTGTAGCCATCCGTGTAGTTGGCGACACCGAGCACATCGAGCCCGTGCATGACGAAACGCGCGGTGAAGTCTTGCAGGGCGGGGATCAGGAAGCCGCCGAACGGCACCAGGAAATAGAGGTAGAGCAGCGGGCCGCACAGCGCGGCGAAGGCCTGCCTGCCCAGCACAGCCAGGAACAGCAGCTCCACGCCGCTCAGCGCGATCAGCTGTCGTCCCTCCATGAAGCCGATTCGCTCCGCGAGCAGCCAGGCGAGGCTCAGCGGCCCCGCGGATAGCGCGAGCAGCGGCATCGGGCGCGGCGCCACGCTGGAGAGCGTCGCCCGCCGGTCCCAGACCAGATAGGCGGCGATCGGAATCACCAGGGCGCAATGGTTGTAGGCTGTGGACGCGAGCCAGACGGTCAGCGCCGCGCTGGCCTCCTCGTGGAACAGCAGGCTCAGCGCGAGCAGGCCAGCCGCCAGCGGGCGCGCGGCGGCGAGCAGGGCAGGCGCGGCGACGCGAAGGCGCGGCGCCGCAAGGGATTGGCTGGTCATGTCAGGCACCTATGAGGCAGAGCCGCCGGCCCCGCGTTCTTTGGGTGGGGGAGCCACTATCGCGCGCCCTCGCGGAACAGGATCACGCGCACGGTCGCGAGCAGCACCAGTATGTCGAGGAAGAAGCCCTGGTTCTTGACGTAGTAGAGGTCGTAGGAAAGCTTCTCGCGCGCATCCTCGACCGAGGCGCCGTAGAGGTAGTTCACCTTCGCCCAGCCGGTGATGCCGGGCTTGACGTAGTTGCGCTGGTTGTAGAACGGGATCAACTCGGCCAGTTGCTCGACGAAGTGGGGGCGCTCGGGGCGCGGGCCGACCAGGCTCATGTCGCCGCGCAGCACGTTCAGCAATTGCGGCAGCTCATCGATCCGGGTGGAGCGGATGAAGGCGCCTACCCGTGTCACGCGCGCATCGGCCCGCGCCGCCCAGCGTGGTATCCCTCCGGCCTCGGCGTCGGCGCGCATGCTGCGGAACTTGAGCAGCGTGAAGTTGCGCCCGCACAGGCCAACGCGCTCTTGGCGATAGAGGACGGGCCCAGGGCTGTCGAGGCGTACCGCCAAGGCGGTGAGCGCGATCACGGGCAGCGCCAGGGTCAGCATTGCCAGACTGCCGACGATGTCCGTCGCCCGCTTGATCGCCTGGCCCGACCGTCCGCAGCCGAATCCCTCGGCGCCGAGCAGCCACTCGATGCTCAGGCGCTCCAGGCTGATCCGACCAAGATGGCGTTCGTAGAACACGATCTCATCGAACACCTCCAGGCCGCGCATCTTGTAGTCAAGCATCCATCCGGCCGCGTTCTGGTCGCAACCACCGGTGGCCACCAGCGCCCACACCCGAGAGCGGCGCAGCTCCGCCAGGCTGGGCGGCGTGCCGCTGGCCTCAATCGCGCCCGCCACCTCGAACATGGCGCCGCGGCGCGCGCGCAAGGCGGCCACCAGCCGGCTTGAGTGCGCGCTGGCGCCAACGAGCAGGAGACGGCGGACGAGCAGGGCGGGGCTGAGCGCGGAGCGCAGCGCCCAGCGAATCAGCGACACGAAGGTCACCCACAAGACCAAAATCCCGGCCAGTCGGGCTGCGTATGGGCCGGTCAGCCCAGGGCTGAAGGCCCCCCCAGCCCTCACGAATCCCCTCATTCTGACCTGTCCCGGGTCTGGCCGCGATTCGCGCGGGTTTTGTAATCCCGCCGACGGGTTGTTCGTTGGGTGGATGGTATGGGCAAACGGGGTCGGATGGGCACGCGCCGAGAGGATGTTCGCGCCTTCATTGGCGATCTGTATGGCGCGGACCTGCGCGCCAAGCGGGTCGGCTCGCTGGCGGATGCGACGCTCGGGCTGATGCACGCGGCCTCGCTGGCGGTGGCGACGATCGGTCAGGCGCTGGCGCAGGCGCGGGGCCTGACGACCAAGCACGCGATCAAGCAGGTGGATCGGCTGCTGAGCAACGACGGCATCGATGTTTGGGACAGTTTCGCGCACTGGGTGCCGCATCAGATCGGCGGGCGTCGCGACGTCCTGGTGGCTATGGACTGGACCGATTTCGACCACGACGACCAGGCCACGCTGGTGCTCAGCCTGGTCACCGGTCACGGCCGTGCCGCGCCGCTGCTGTGGATTACCGTCTGGAAGGACGAACTCACCAGCCAGCGCAACGACTTCGAGGACGCGTGCCTGCGGCGCCTGGCAGAACTCGTGCCGGCGGGGTGCCGGGTGACCATCCTGGCGGACCGAGGCTTCGGCGATCAGAAGTTGTTCGCCTTCCTGCCCACGCTGGGCTTTGGCTACGTGATCCGCTTTCGCGGCAACATCCACGTCACCGACGCGGACGGGCAGACCAGGCCCGCCGCGGAATGGGTGGGAAAGTCCGGTCGCGCCCGCAAGTTGCGCGATGCGCACGTGACCGCGAAAGGCCAAATTGTCGGCGCGGTGGTCTGCGTTCATGCCCGGGACATGAAGGAGCCCGGGTGCCTTGCGACCAGCGAGCGCGACGCGACAGCGGCGACGCTGATCAACCATTATGCCAGGCGCTGGACGATCGAGCCGCAGTTCCGCGACACCAAGGACCTGCGGTTCGGCATGGGACTGTCTGCCACGCGCGTCGGCGAGCCGATGCGCCGCGATCGTCTGCTGCTGATCAGCGCGTTCGCCACCGCGCCGCTGACGCTGCTCGGCGCCGTCGGCGAACGCCTCGGCATGGACCGCTTGTTGAAGTCGGACACCAGCAAGACGCGGACCCATTCGCTGTTCCGGCAGGGCTGCATGCTCTACGAACTGATCCCGAACATGCCTGAGCACCGCCTGCTGCCGCTCACGGAGAAATTCGCAAAGGCCCTGTCAAACGCCGGCCAGTTCACCACACTCCTTTTTTATATGAAATGAGGGGATGGGTGAGCCCCCAGCCCCAAGGGCGACTGGAAAGGCCATCATCGCCGCCACGATCGCGTTCAGGGTCACCTGGCGCGGCTCGAGGCAGATATCAGGGCGGTAAAGGCCGATGGCGATTGCGGTCATCGCCAGCATCGAGGCGAGCAGGGCGGCGTGATCGAGCAATCGCGTGTCCAGCGCCCGCCAAGAGGCGCCGAGCACGGCCCACGCGGCGGGCGACGCCATCACCAGGTGGGCGACAATGAAGGCCAGCACGACATCGGCCAGCCACAGCGCGGCCAGCTCGGGCACGACATAACGGCTCATAGCCCGCCTCATGCCGGTTCCCTCCCTCCCAAGCGCGTCGCGCCCGATGGACGCGCGCGCCGCCATCCCGCCACGCCAAATCCGGCGACGCGATCCACGTGCAAGGTGCAACACAATATGGATGTCGAAACCAAAATCTTACAAATCGTTCCGACAGTCAAGCTTCCTTTGCCCTTGATTTACTGGATTGGATCGAGCATTGCTCAGTTTGCCAGGGAGATAGTACAGCGATCACATCCGGTCGCGAGTGGTCATAAAAACCGGCCGCTGTTCCTAGGCAAAGGCTGCTTATAACTGTTAAGTAACGGCGCTATAACGATCGAGGTCGCAGGTGCTCAGGTCCATTCCGTCGCTTCCGGTCCTGCTCGTGGCTTTCGGATGCGGGCTGGCCTCCTGCGCCGCGCCCAGCCCCGACATAGCGACTTCGCCCGTGTCGCTCTCCCCGGGGCAGGCGCATCCGAGCGAGGAGTACGTGATCGGGTCGGGCGACGTGCTCAGCGTGTTCATTTACCACGCGCCCGAGCTCAGCGAGCCGGAGGTGCCGGTTCGTCCGGACGGGCGCATCTCGGTGCCGCTGGTCCAGGACATCACCGCGTCCGGCAAGACCGCGGATCAGCTTTCGCGCGAAATCGAGTCGCGCCTCAAGAAATACGTGCGCGACCCGAACGTGACCGTCATCGTGCGCAGCTTCGTGGGTCCCTTCGAACGCCAGATCAAGGTGATCGGAGAGGCGACCGAGCCCGAGGCGATTCCCTACCGCGACCGCATGACGCTGCTCGACGTCATGATCGCCACCAAGGGACTGACCAAGTTCGCCGCCGGCAATCGCGCCATCGTGGTGCGCCACACCAATCCGGCGGAGGAGAAGGTCATCCGCGTGCGGCTCGCCGATCTCATCAAGGATGGCGCCATCGCGCAGAACATCGCCATGCAGCCGGGTGACACGCTCATCATCCCGCAGGCCTGGTTCTGAGCGCGGCGGACGCGCGATGCCACAGCTTCCCATTCTGCTCCGGCGCTATCTCCGGGGCGCCTGGCGCCGCCGCTGGATCGGCGTCGCGGTCGCCTGGCTGGTCTGCCTGGCCGGCTGGGGCGGGTTGCATTTCATCAAGGACCAGTACCGCGTGCGGGCGCGGCTCCACGTCGATGCGGACGCGGTGCTGACCCCGCTCCTGCGCGGGGTTGCGATCGATATCAACGCGACCGACCAGCTTAGCATCCTACAGCGGACGCTGCTCAGCCGCCCCAACCTGCAGACGCTCATTTCAAAGACCGATCTGGGCCTGGGCGTTAGCACGCCGGGTCAGCGGGAGCGGCTGATCGACCGGCTGAGCACCGAGATCAAGATGCAGTCGCAGGAGAAGAACCTGTTCTCCATCGAGTACACCCATTCCAATCCTTCCGATTACCCACATTTTGCCTGCATCAGGTCCGCTCCGAGCATCATGTCCATGAGGCGGGACCAACCTCGCCACATCACGGCGTTGCCGGGTGGCGGGTCCCGCGCGCGGGCGAGATAGCCGCCGAGGCAGGCGACTTTCATGAGATAGTGCGACAGGGTCTTCTCGCCGGGTATGGTGGGCCGGTCGCGCACCGCGCGGTCGATGACGGCAGGGCTGTTCAACGCTCAATTCATGACGCGCATGCTGAGGATTGCGTCGATGCCGCCGAAGGCAATGCGGTGCCGCCCGTCTGAGATGTTGTGGATGCCATTGAAGCGCAAGATGTTGGTGGCGAACGAGCGCAGGCGGGCGAAGATGCCCGGGTTGCAACGGATGCGGCTGGCGTCTTCGGCGAAGCTGGTGTCGCGGACGTAGTGGGAGCGGTTCTCAATATTCCAGTGGTCGCGGATGGCCTTGGCGCAGACGGCGGCCGGCAGGACGATGTCGCTGACGAACAAGGCGGTCTCGCTGGTGGCGCGCCACAATCCGGTCGCGGCGGAGCGGGTGAGAACGTCGCGATGGACGCGGATCACCGCGCGGAGGTGGCCAGCCCACTCGGTTTTGGCGAGGCGATCGCCCGGCGCGAACACCTCGACTTGGCGGGCCTCGTCACGGGAACGGCGCTTCTTGTCGACCGTGCGGGTGCTATCGAGCGGCACGGCGGTCTCGCACAAGTCGGCAATGATGTGATGCAGGGCGGGCTGATTGGCTTTGACCTGGGCCATCAGGTGAACGCCGCCTGCAGCGGCCTGCGCGAAGGATTTTTTTGACAGTGCATGGCGTCGACCGTGACCACGGCACCGCTCAGCCCAAGAGCGCCGATCAGGGTCTGCACGGTCGGGATCTCATTGGACTTGTCGTCACAGTCGAGGTGCGCCAGCACCAGAGCCGTATCGGAGGCGAAGGCGCTCAGCAGGTGCGCGGCACGGCGGTCGAGGAAGTTGTCGAAGCTGCGGCGCAAGGTCTTGCCGTCAATGGCCACATGGCGGTGGTCCCCGGCCGTGGCGGCATCGTTCAAGGCCGCGGCATGGCGGCGAAACACCGCCTCGACCGAGAGCGGGTCGAGTTGCTGCAGGACACCACGGATCGTCGTGTAGGCGGGGGCTTTGCGCCACGTCACGCCGAACGCATCGCGCAACTGGGCCAGGTGAACATCGATGAAGCTGTGGACCGTTCGGTAGGAGTTGGCGCCAGCGACGATCGCCAGGATGGCGAACACCACGACGTGCGGCAGTCGATACAGCTTGCCCTCGGCCCGCCTTGGGTCTTCGATGTCGGCCAGCAAGCTGACAAAAGGGGCGAACGGCGCCATGGCAACCTCGTGTACGGCTGTGACGGTTGCCAGCCAGGGAGGCAGAGGGTCCGCGTCGCAGGAACCCCTACGCAGCCATCACAGGGCGGTTTGCATCGGCATGTGGCATTGCAGCCTCACCCGGCCCCAAACCCCAAAGAAAAGAGCGTTGAACAGCCCTGTCGATGACGGTGATTTCCGCCTCCGTCAGTGCCAAGCGTGGCGGGGCATGCGGCGCGGTCCTGTTGATCATCGTCGTCCAGAAGATGCGCCAGCTGAGGATGCAGAACACCGCGATCAGCTTGGCCAGCCGCTCGGCAGTCCGCAGCCGTGCCGCCTCGACGCGACAGCCGGATTTCAGGATCTTGTGGAAGAGCTCGACCTTCCAGCGCTGGGCGTACCACTGCAGCTTTTCGACCGCCGCCTCGGGTGAGGTGACGGCCAGATCGGTCACGAGCTTCCAATCGACCCGGTCGCGCCCGCGCGGCTGCCGCGCGTGGATCACCGTCAGGTCGAGGGCGGGGTAGCGCTTCTGCTTGCCGATCGGCGGCAGGATGTGCACCCGCCTGTAGCGGAGCTTGAGCACGGCCTCGGCGACACTGCCGTCCTCCGCCGTGACTGCGATCCGGTGCTGCCCCGCAACCGGAACCCGGGCCATCACGCGAGCGACCGTGCGGCGTCCATCGCCCGCCAGTCGATCCACGCAGGTACGAACGAGGAAATGCGTGCCCGCCTCCCACGCGGCGCAGAAGAACTCGTAGATGTCGTTCTCCCGATCGCCGACGTAGACGCAGCGCCCCGGATCACCGAGCAGCGCGCTGGACTGCGCCAGGCTCGACAGCCAGCGAATGCTCTCCTTCTCCTCGATCGGCACCCTTGTCGGGTTGACGTGGCGCTTCAGTTCGTTTGCCCCCTTGAACGCCTTGCGGGTCCAGAACTGGGCCGCGGCGAGGCCGAGCGGCAGCCCCTCGGGCGTGACCACGAGGCTCGCGTGCATCAACAACCCGCATCGCGTGTGGGCACGAGGGTTGCCGTCACGATCCCGCCCGATCGGCACGCGGCCGATCGCGCCGATGGTCCCCGGCTTGGCCCAGCGGAAGCTGAACTCGGTCGTGTCCTGGACCACGAGGACCAGGCCAGCCGTGGCCGCAAAGCGGCTGGCGGTCGCCTGGAAGTGCCCTGCCAGGATCGCGTCCTCTCCGAACCGCTCACTCGAGAGGAAGCGATAGGCCGCCTTCGTGTTCGCCCAGTCCTGACAGGCCAGCGGCAGCGGAGCGCCCATCGCCCCCTCGAGCTGATGCAGCAGCCGCCGCAATCGGTCGCATAGGCGCTTGTCCCCAAGTGCGCACCCCGATACTTCAGCATCGATCCAAGATGGCCCTTTGACAGCGCCCGCCCTCGAACCGCTGCCGCTCGCTTTCGGCATCGCGTCCGACATCGCAGCCTCACGCCACGCGACCTCGTCGCAGGTAGCGCGTCACATCCAGCAAGGCACCGTCAAGGGCCCGAACACGGCCAAAATGTGGGTAATCGGAAGATTCCAATCCGCGCCTGGCGCGCGATGTGGTGCAGACACTGCTATCGATCTTTACCGAGAGCGCGACCGCCAGCAATCGCAGCGAGATGGAGAACGCGCAGCAGTTCCTGCGGCGCCAGATCGCCTCTTACGAGGCGCAGTTGCACGCCATGGAGGAGCGGCGGGCGGCGTTCCGTTCCAAATATGCCGGCGGGCTGCCGCTCGACGGAGTCGCCGGGGGTGGCGTGGAAGCCGCGCGCGATGCACTGGCCCGGATCGAGGTCCAGCTCGAGGACGCCAAGGCGCTCGAGGCGCAGCTCAAGCAGAGGATAGAGGGGATGCCGCCGGTCCTGACCGGGCCGGATCTCCCCGGCGACGCGACCCCTCTCGCCCAGGCCGAGGCCCGGCTGGGCGAGCTACGTACTTTGTTCACCGATAGCTACCCCGGCGTGATCGAGCAGGAGAAGCTGGTCAGGCAGCTCCGCCAAGCCGGGGGCGGGCGGGCGGGCGCGGCGGCGTCCCCAATCCCGTCTACGACCAGCTTGCGGTGAAGCTGGTGGACGTGCAGTCCAGCGTCGCCTCGCTCAAACATCAACGAGAGATCGCGCAAGCCAATCTCGGGCGCATCGAGCGCATCCGGCGCGAGCAGCCCGCGCTGCTCGCCGAGTACCAGAACCTGGACCGCGACTACGGAATACTGCGCAAGAACTACGACGAGCTGCAAGCGCGGTTGCAGTCGGCAACCATCGCCGCGGCGGCGGACACGCAGGCCGACAAGGTGCATCTGCGTGTGATCGACCCCCCGGAGATACCGTTGTTGCCGGTCTGGCCAAGCCGTCCGTTGCTTGTGGCTGGCGTTTTGGCCGCCGGTTTGGCCGCCGGTGCCGGGGCGGCGGTGCTGCTGGCGCAGTTCGACCGGTCCTTTTTCACCCTTGAGGATCTCCGTGCCCTGGGGCTGCCGGTGCTGGGCGGCCTGTCCATCCTGACCCCCCCCTCGCTGGGACGCCGCCTCCTTTCCGGCGCCCAGGTCGCCCTGGCGCTCGCGCTGCTAATCGGGCTGTGCGGCGGCCTGCTGCTGCACACTATGCGCGTTCCCCTGGTCTGAGCCGATGCCGGACGCGCCCCACCTGATTGAGCGTGCGGCCGCTCGCCTCGCGTCGACTGGCGCCATCCAAGGCGGACCCGGGGCCGCGCCGGCGGACGCCGATGCCGCCGCTTTCCTTGGCGTTGCGCCGCCCTCGCACGATGCCACGCCCCTTCCAGTGGTGCCGCGCGCGGCGCTGGAACGGGCCGGGCTCATCGCCGCTCGCGGCCGCGCCGCCGAGGAGTTGTGGCTCATCCAGCGCCAAGTGTTGCGGGCCGCCTTCCGTCCGGCGGACGCGGGCGCGCCCCCCAACCTGCTCATGGTCACGAGCGCCCGCGCCGGCGAGGGCAAGAGCTTCACCGCCCTCAACCTCGCCGCAAGCGTCGCGCTCCAGGGCGATCACCCGGCTCTGCTGATCGATGCCGACCCGAAGGGAGAGTCGCTGAGCGCGCGTGTTGGGCTGCGCGAGGCGCCGGGCCTGCTCGATGCCGCCGAGGGCGGGTTCGATGCCAGGCGCCTGGAGCACCCGACCGCGCTCGGCCGTCTCTCGATCCTGCCCGTCGGTCAAACCCGCGGCCGCGGCGCCGATCTGCTGGCCAGCCGGTCTGTCGCGCAATTGCTGCACGGCCTTGCGCGCCGGCCGGCCGAGCGGCTGGTCGTCCTGGACGCTCCGCCATGCCTGGCGAACAGCGACCCCGCCGCGCTCGCTCCGATGGCGGGCCAGATCATCCTCGTCGTGGAGGCCGAGCGCACGCAGCGCGCGGAGGTCGAGGCGGCGCTGGATCTGATCCAGGACTGCCCGGCGGTCACCCTGGTCCTGAACAAGATGCGGCATGACGGGGGACACGCCTTCGGCGCCTATGCCCCGTACTCCGCGTCCTGACTAGCGGGGCGTGCGTCACGCCGATGCTCGCGAGGCCAGGACAGCCTTGCCGGGTCGCCTGCCTCGCCGGCGCCGCCGCGCTCGCCCTCGTGCCCGCCGCCGTGCGCGGGCAGGATGAAACGGGCCAAGCGCCGTTCGCCTTACCCCTGGCGGGAGCGATCCTGAACACGCCCGCCGAAAATCCCGCTGTGGCCAAGGCTGCCGACGCGGCTGGGCCACGGGTGCCGGCCTGGACATTCAGCCCGGCGATCGGCGCTCAGGAGCTGTTCAACGACAACATCTACCAAACGGAATCGAACCGCCGCGCCGACTTGATCACCGCGATCACGCCGGAGCTGGACGTCCATGGGGACACGCCCCGGCTGAACCTGGACCTGCGCTACGCGCCGGTACTCGAGTTTTACACCCGCACACCCTCGGCCGACGCCGTGGCGCAGAACCTGCTCGGCACGGCGACCGCGACCCTGGTTCCGGAAACGCTGTTCGTGAACGCGCGCGCGCTGGCTTCGGTGCAGCCCGTGGGAGGCAGCCTGGGCGGCCTTACCGATGCCTCGCTCTCGCCCATCCTGCCGGACGGCGGACTCGGCAACACCTCCCTGCCGGGCGCCCTCGCCCTGAGCAAGGAGAACACCGCCCAGACCGCGAGCGTCTTGAGCACGCCCTACGTGCAACACCGCTTCGGCACCTTCGGCACCGGCAAGGTCGGGGTGGCACTCTCGGCATCCTCCATCAGCAGCGGCTCGGGCTTCGTGCCGATTCCGGGTACCATCAGCGCCGGCACGCAGCGCCAGGAGACAGGCGAGGTCACGGCGCAGTTCCAAAGCGGCGAGGCGTTCGGGCGCATCCGCGATTTCGTGCTGCTGGACGCGGCGCGGAGCACCGGCACCGGCGTGCTGGCCGGCGCCCGCGAGGACACCGCCGTCAATTGGGTGGGCTACGCGCTGAACCGTGCGGTCACGCCGTTCGCGGAGTTCGGCGCGGAAAACATCTTTTACAACACGACGCCGCCCCTGCGCATTGATGATGCGGTGTGGGAGCTGGGCGTGGTGCTGACGCCCAATCCGAACAGCCAGATCTCGATCGGCTATGGTGTACCAGCTAGGATTTAATCTGACAATCTGGTTTGTTTGGTGCGGGCAACCCGGGACCGGAGGACAGGAATGTCTCGCTCCGGTCGCCCAGAACCGAGGAGCCGACCATGACCAACGAACGCAAGGTAATCCGGGCCAAGGTAGGCCTGCTGGAGCTGGCCAAACAGCTCGGCAATGTGTCGCAGGCCTGCAAGATCATGGGATACTCGCGCGACAGCTTCTACCGCTTTCAGGAGCTCTACGAAAAGGGCGGCGAGATCGCGCTGGCGGAGATGACCCGGCGCAAGCCAATCCTGCGCAATCGGGTGGAGCCGGCCATCGAGCAGGCGGTCGTCGGGCTGGCCGTCGAGCAGCCGGCCTTTGGCCAAGTCCGGGTGGCCAAGGAGCTGAAGAAGCGCGGCCTGACGATCTCCCCGGCCGGGGTGCGCTGTGTCTGGCAGCGCCACGACCTGGAGACCATGAAGAAGCGGCTCCAGGCACTCGAGGCCAAGAGCGCACAGGACGGCCTGGTGCTGACCGAAGCCCAGGTCGCCGCCTTGGAGCGGGCCCGGCAGGACAACGAGGCGCATGGCGAGTTCGAGAGCGAGTGTCCGGGCTACTGCCTGGCCCAGGACACCTTCTATGTCGGCACGCTCAAGGGGGTCGGGCGGATCTATCAGCAGACCTGCATCGACACCCACTCCAAGGTGGCGTTCGCCAAGCTCTACGACCGCAAGACCCCGATCACCGCCGCCGACCTGCTGAACGACCGCGTGGTGCCGTTCTTCGACGAGCACGGGGTCAAGCTGTCCCGCGTGCTGACCGATCGCGGCACCGAGTATTGCGGCACCTCGCAGGCCCACGAATACGAGCTCTACCTGGCGATCGAGGACATCGACCACAGCCGGACCAAGGCAAAGAGTCCGCAAACCAGCGGGATCTGCGAGCGCTTCCACAAAACGGTGCTGCACGAGTTCTATCAGGTCGCCTTCCGCAAGCGCATCTACAGCAGCATCGAGCAGCTACAGGCCGATCTCGATGTCTGGGTCAGCAGCTATAATGAGCAACGCCCTCATCAGGGCCGCTGGTGCTACGGCAAGACCCCGATGCAGACCTTCCTTGACACCCTCCCGCTCGCCAGGGAAAAAATGCTCAACGCCGCCTGACGTCGGTCAGACATGATCCATCCGGCACCATACAGGCCAGCTGTCCGATCAAATGTCAGCTAGTACAGCTATGGACATCACGCGGGCATCGATGCGTTCGACGTCCACGGCTATTACGCGCTCAGCGCGCGCACGCGCCTGACGGTGAGCTACACCACCGCGCTCGCCACCGATGTGCAGCTTATCCAGTCGCAGCTCGGCCTCGCCGAGTTCGACGCGCTCGGCAATGCCGTGAACGTGGAGACGGGCGCGCCGCTGTTCCTCGGCAGCGGGTTGCTCAGCACGCAGGACGCGCTGTTCCGCAATCGCACCCTCAGCGTGACCGCGACCACGGTGCTCGAGCGCGACAGCTTCGCGCTCACCGTGCAGCACCAGCAGCAGACGCCGATCGCCACCGTCAACCCGGCCGAGCGCGGGGTGGGAGAGGATGGCACGACATTCGGCGCCTCCTGGACCCATCAAGCCTCGGAGCGCACCAGCCTTGGCGCGGCGGCCAGCTACACGAGTCTGACATACGAGGTCGCGTCCGCCGTGCATGAGCGCGTGATCGGGGCGACGGTGGGCATCACGCATCGACTGAGCCAGACGGTCTCAACCTTCGCGCGCTACGCCTTCCTCGATCGCGCCTCGGGGTACGCGGGGCGCAGCTTCACCAATAATGTCGTCCTGATCGGCATCAGCAAGCGGTTCTAAGGGTCCAGCACCGTGTTCGACACGTTCTACAACTTCACCGGCCCTCCGTTCCAACTGACTCCCGACAGCCGCTTCTTCTTCGGCTCCGCCGGGCACAGCCGGGCCATCTCGCACCTCGTCTATGGCCTGGCACAGGAGGAGGGCTTCATCGTCGTCACCGGCGAGGTTGGTGCCGGCAAGACCACGCTGATCGGGCAGCTCTGGGCGCGGCTCGACCGCGCAAGCTATGTCATGGGCCGGGTCGTCACCACGCTGGTGTCCGGCGACGACTTGCTGCGTCTCGTCCTCGCCAGCCTGGGCGTGGAGGACACGGCGGCCGACAAGGCGGCCTTGCTGCGCCGGTTCGAACAGGCGGTGAGGGCGCACCGCGAGGCCGGGCGGCGCTGCCTCCTGGTCGTGGACGAGGCACAAAACCTGCCACTCGAGGCGCTGGAGGAGCTGCGAATGCTCTCCAACGTGACTATCGACGCGCGCGCCAGCCTGCAAACGATCCTGCTCGGCCAGCCGCAGTTCCGCGCCATGCTCGCCAGTCCGGAGCTGGAGCAGCTCCGCCAGCGCGTGCTCGCCTCCTACCATCTCGGCCCGCTCTCGGAAGCCGAGACGCAAGCCTATGTCGAGCACCGGCTGCGCACGGTTGGCTGGGCCGGCGACCCGCGCTGGGCTGACGGCGCCTTCGCTGCGCTGTTCCGCCACGCGGCGGGACTGCCCCGCCGCATCAACACGCTTTGCGCCCGCGTGCTGCTGTACGGGGCGCTCGAGGAGGCGCACGAGATCACCCCGCAGATGGTGGACGTCACGGCGGGGGAGCTTGCCCGCGACTTGAGCAACGGGCTGCCCGCGCTAGCGTCCGCGCGCGGCGTGGCGTCGCCTCCTGGCGTTGGCGACAGCTTAGCCGGCCGAATCACCGAGCTGGAAGCTGGTTTGTCGCGCCAGGGGCGGACCTTGCACCGTCTGCTCGACCCCATTGCCGCCTACCTCGAACCGATCCCATGACCCCCAACGCTGGAACGCCTCCCATGCAAGGCATGCAGATGCACACCGCCCAGATCCGCAATGCGATGACGGTCGATGTCGAGGACTATTTCCAGGTGCAGGCCCTTGCCGGCTGTATCCCCCGCGGCTCCTGGGACACGATCCGGCCGCGCGTCGAGGCGAACGTGGAGGCGATCCTGGAGCTGTTCGAGGATGCCGGCGTGCGGGCCACGTTCTTCACCCTTGGCTGGATCGCCCAGCGCCATCCGATTTTGGTGCGCCGGATCGTCGCCGGCGGGCACGAGCTGGCCAGCCACGGCTGGGACCACACCCGCGCCGACGCGCAGTGCCCGGCCGAGTTCCGCGACGATCTGGGCCGCTCCCGCCTTCTGCTGGAGGACGTGGGCGGCGTGCGGGTCGCCGGCTATCGCGCGGCCACGTTCTCGATCGGCAGGCGCAACCCCTGGGCATTCGGGGTGCTGGAGAGCGAGGGGTATCGCTACAGCTCCAGCGTCAACCCAATCCGCCACGACTTGTACGGGATGCCGGAGGCGCCGCGCGTGCCGTTTCGCCCAAAGGGAGGCGCGCTGTGGGAAATCCCGATGACCACGGTCCGCGTTCTGGGCCATAACTTCCCCTGTGCGGGCGGCGGCTACTTTCGGCTGCTTCCCTATCGACTCTACCGCGCCGGACTGCGCCGGGTGAACCGCGCCGACCGCCAGCCGGGGATATTCTATTTCCACCCGTGGGAACTCGATCCCGCGCAGCCCCGGATCGCCGGCTGCGGCCTCAAGTCGCGAGTCCGCCACTACACCAACCTGCACCGCATGCGCCCGCGCCTGTGGCGGCTGCTGCGCGAGTTCAACTGGGACCGCATGGATCGGGTCTATGCGGAGGTTCTCGACGAACCGGCGCTACTGCCGGCTCGGCTGAGCGTGGTTCCGGCGTAGCGGTCCAAGCTAGAGCGGCCTGCCCTATCTCTTGCGGGAAGGGTTAGGAGAGGGATGAAACAACACTCTACGCCGCGACCTGAGCGGCCGTCCCGGCCGCAGCGCGCGCATCCTCCCTTATCATGTCGGCGGCCTTCTCGGCGATCATGATGACGGCGGCGTTGGTGTTTCCGGAAACCATCGTCGGCATGATCGCCGCGTCCGCGACACGCAGCCCGTCCATGCCGCGCACGCGGAGCCGTTCGTCCACCACCGCCATCGGGTCTTGCCCCATCTTGCACGTCCCGACCACGTGATAGGTGGTCTGGCCGTTGCGGCGCGCGAACTCCAGCCACTCGGCGTCGGACTGCACCGCGTCGCCGGGGTTCATCTCATAGGCCCGGTACTTGTCCATCGCCCTGTTCTGGATGATGCGCCGGCCGATCTTCATGCCATCGACCAGCACGCGCCGGTCGCTCTCCGCGCCCAGGAAGTTGGGCCGGATTGCCGGCGCGGCCATCGGGTCGGGCGAGCGGGCGTGGATCGAGCCCTTCGACTCCGGCCGGCACACATAGACGCTCAAGGTCATGCCGGGCTCGCGGTCCAGGACGCGCGTCGCGGCCGAGCCATAGCTCGCGTGCGCGAAATGGTACTGCACGTCCGGCACCTCCAGCTCGGGGCGGGTCCTGATGAAGCCGTAGGCGATTCCAGCGGTGTAGGTCAGGACGCCGCGCCGCAGGACGAAGTATTTCACCACCTCCCGGGCGAAACGCGCGCCGCGCGTGTGCTCGTTCAACGTCACCGGCTGCTTGACCCGCCAGTTCATGCGCGGCGCGTAGTGGTCGCGGTAGTTCTCGCCGACGCCGGGCAGGGCGTGACGCACCGCGATCCCAAGCGAACTGAGCCGCGCCGGGTCGCCGATTCCGGACAGCTCCAGGATGTGCGGCGACTGCACCGCGCCGGCGGACAGGATCACCTCGCCGCGGCAGCGCGCCTCCAGCGTCGCGCGGCGCTGGACGTAGCGCACGCCCAGCGCGCGCCGCCCGTCCAGGCTCAGCCCGGTCACGTGCGCGTCGGTCTCGATCCGCAGATTGGGCCGCGCGGCCGTGGCGACGTCGAGGAAGGCGCGCGCCGCCGACCAGCGCCGGCCGCGCTTCTGCGTCACCTGGAAATAGCCGAATCCCTCCTGATCGCCGTTGTTGTAGTCGGCATTGCGCGGATAGCCCTCGGCCAAGCCAGCGGCGATGAAGGCGTCGCAGACCTCGTTGGTCTCGCGCATGGGCGCCACGTTCAGCTTGCCGCCGCGCCCGTGCGCCGGATCGGCGGGGCCTCCCCAATGCTCGGACTTGCGGAAATAGGGCAGGATGGACTTGTACGCCCAGCCGCGATTGCCGAACTGCGCCCAGGTGTCGTAGTCGAGGCGGTTGCCGCGCACGTACAGCATCCCGTTGATCGAGCTTGAGCCACCGAGCGTCCTGCCGCGCGGAATCGGGATCGAGCGATTGTTGACATTCGCCTCGGGCTCGGTGGCGAAGTTCCAGTTCAGCTCCGGATGGTTGAGCAGCTTGGTAAATCCCACCGGCACGTTGATCCAGAAACTCTTGTCGCGCGGCCCGGCCTCCAGCAGCAGGACGCGCGAGGCCGAGTCCTCGGTCAGTCGGTTCGCCAGCACGCAGCCGGCCGAGCCGGCGCCCACGATAATGTAGTCGTACTCCGACATCCCCTCGTTCTCCCTCGCCGGCGCGACCCTATCGCGGCGCGCGCGAATCACGCCAGCAGCGCGCGAGCGTCCTCCCAGACCTGGCGGGCCACATCGCCGGCTGGCGCGGCGCGCGCGAGGCCAACCGATTGCCCCGCCCAGGGTTGCATGCGCTGCACGTCGCCCGCCCTTTGCGCGGCGTCGCGCATCAGCGTGGTCAGGCCGCGCTGCACTGGATACGGGGCGGGCGGCGGCGCATCGGGCGCGGCGGCGGCGCGCGCGTAGTCGGTGGCGAGGGACCGGCCCGCGCGGCCGCTGAAGGCGCGGGTGAGCATCGTGTCTTCCGGCCGCGCGCGGCCCAGCGCCTCGGCCCAGGCAGGATGAATGCCGGCCTCCGGGCAGCGCAGGAAGGCGGTGCCGATCTGCGCCGCGCTGGCGCCGAGCGCGAGGGCGGCGGCCACGCCCCGCCCGTCGGCGATGCCGCCCGTCGCCACCACCGGCACACGCACCGCGTCGGCGACCGCGGGCAGAAGCGCGAACAGGCCCACGGCTTGGCGCTCGGCGTTCGCGGCGTCGAACACGCCGCGATGCCCGCCCGCTTCCGCGCCCTGCGCCACGATCACGTCGGCGCCCGCGGCCTCGGCGGCCAGCGCTTCGGCGACCGTGGTGACAGTGGCGAACCAGGCGATGCCGCGCGCCTTCAACGCCGCCACGAAATCCGGCTCGTAGAGCCCCATGATGGAGGACACCGCCGCCGGCGCGGCCGCGAGCAGGGCCTCGCACTGCGCCGCGAAATCCGGCAGGGCCGTATCACCCGCAGCCTCCGGCACGGCGGGGCCGAAGCGGCCGAGGAAGTCGCGCACCCGCGCCTCGTGCGCGGCGTCGCGCACGGGCGGGGGGGACGGAATCCAGAGATTGAGCTGCACGGCGCGATTGCTGGCGGCGCGGAACGCGCCGGCCCAGTCGGCGATTGCCTGGGGCGGCAGCATCAGCGCGCCGCACCCGCCCATGCCCCCTGCATTGGCGACCGCGATCGACAGCGCGGGCGGGCAGGCGCCGGCCATCGGCGCGAGCAGGATCGGGATGCGCAGCCCGAAGCGCTCGCAGAACGCCCGCGCGCGGGCAAGGGGTGCGGAATTCGTCATGCGGAACCTCTCGCGCCGGGGTTGTCGGGCGGCGCCACGGGGAAGAGACTGCGCCAAATGGCAGGGGAGGGGAACCGATGGACTTCACCGGCAGGATCGCGCTCGTCACCGGCGGCGGCAACGGGATCGGCCGCGCCACATCGCTCGGCTTCGCCCGCGCGGGCGCGAAGCTTGTCGTGGTGGACCGCGACGCAGAGGCGGGCGAGGCCACGGCGGGCGCCATTCGCCAGCAGGGCGGCAAGGCGCGGTTCGTGGCGGCCGACGTGACCAAGTCGGGCGAGGTCGCTGCCTACGTGCAAGCTGCCCTGTCCGCCTATGGCGCGATCGACTGCTTCTTCAACAACGCTGGGATCGAGGGCACGCTCGCGCCCATCATCGAGTACGAAGAGGCACTGTTCGACCAAGTCATGGCGGTCAATGTGAAGGGCGTGTTCCTTGGCCTGCGGCACGTCCTTCCGGTGATGCTGCGCCAGGGGCGTGGCGCGGTGGTCAACACAGCCTCCGTCGCCGGGCTTGTCGCCACGCCGGGCATGTCCGCCTACGTCGCCTCCAAGCACGCGGTGATTGGGCTCACCAAGACAGCCGCCGGGGAGACCGCGCGGGCGGGGGTGCGCGTCAACGCGGTCTGCCCAGGGCCGATCGACACGCGGATGATCCATTCCCTTGAATCGCTCATCAACCCGTCCGACCCCGCGAGCGTGTCCACGCGCTACCAGTCGAACATTCCGATCGGTCGCTACGGAACCGCCGAGGAGGTGGCGAACCTCGTGCTGTTCCTGTGCTCCGACCTCGCTTCGAACATCACCGGCGCGCAGTATGTCGTGGATGGCGGGCGCACCGCGACCGGCGGGGCGGTGACGAGCGGCAGCCCGGCCCGGTAAGGGTGTTTCCCATCGGTTCGGTTCTCGTGACGCGCGGCCTGCTTTCGTCTCCCCTGGCCCCCGCCGTCGCGGGAATGACGGAGAACAGGTCAGGAATCAAGGCGGCCGCAGCACCATTGTGCAGCGCACGTGTGCCGCTTGCGAAACCGCCCTGTCGGGCGCAGCATCCGATAATCAACAAGGATCACGGGAGGATTGCCATGACGGTCACCGCTATCCTCCGGCACAAGGGCCGGGAGGTCTTCACTGTTCATCCATCCGCCAGTGTGGCCGAGGTCGCCGAGGTGCTTATGGAGAAGGGCATCGGCGCCGTCCTGGTCGTGGACGAGGCCAAGCAGCTCCTGGGCATTGTGAGCGAGCGGGACATCGTTCGCAGCCTCCATGCGAACGGTGCGGGGACGCTCGAGATGACGGCGGGCCAGTTGATGACACGGCCGCTGCAAACCGCCTCGCCGCAGACCACGATCATCGAGGCGATGCGCAAGATGACCGCCGGGCGGTTCCGGCACGTCCCGGTGCTGGACAATGGCGAGCTGATAGGCCTGGTGAGCATCGGGGACGTGGTCAAGGCTCGGCTCATGGAGCAGGAGGAGGAGGTGGACAGCCTGAAGGCGTACATCGCCGGAGCGGCGTAGCGTCTGGCGCCCGGCTTCGCCGCCGGGCAGCCACAGTCATACGCGGCGCGGCTCCGCCTCGGTCGAGCGCCCCGCCGCGGCCAGGATGCGCAGGGCAAGCCGGTGGTGCGGGCGGTCAATCATCTTGCCGTCAAGCGCGAACACCCCCGAATCAGGGTTCGCCGCGAAATGCGCGCGGACCCGCTCGGCCCAGCGCACCTGCTCCTCTGGCGGAGTGAAAATCGTGTTGACGATATCGATCTGGTCCGGGTGGATCAGGATCTTGCCGGCGAACCCGTCGGCGGCGGCCGAGGCGGCCTCGCGCCGGAGCCCCTCCGGGTCGCGTGGATCGGGATAGGGCGTGTCGATCGCCGGCACGCCGAGCGCCGCCGCCGCGGCCAAGACCTGCGCGCGGGCGAAGACGACGGCGGCATTGTAGGTGCCGTCCGGGTGGCGGGGCGCGACGCCAAGATCGGCGGAAATGTCCTCCGCCCCGAAACAGAACGCGGCCAGCCGGGGCGGGGCGGGGGCGTACGCGCCGAGGGTAAACACCGAGCCCGCGGTCTCCGTCACGATCGGCACCACGCGCACGCTCCCGATGGCGTGGCCGGACGCCGCCTCCAGCGCCTCCAGGTGATGGTCGAGCGCACGCAGCTCCTCGGGCGCGCTGCACTTGGGGAGCATCACGGCGGCGGCACCGGCCGGCACCACCGCGGCGAGGTCGGCGAGATACCAGGGCGTGGCGCGGGGGTTGACCCGCACGATCACCGACTGGCGGCGCGGGTCGGCCGCCATGGCGCGCAGCCGGGCCGCGACCGCCGCGCGCGCCTCCGGTTTGGCGGGCGCGGCGACCGAATCCTCAAGGTCGAGGATCACGGCATCTGCGGCCGAGGCCAGGGCCTTCTCGATCTTGCGGGGCGAGTCTCCGGGCGCGAAAAGAGAACTTTTCAATTGCATACGAGGAAATGCCTGTTCGCCAAGTGCGCGGTTCATTCTTGCGCCCCGGCGGGCATTGTGCAATCTGCATCCTCACGAGGTTTTAACACGCCAAGGGGGGCGTCCGGGGGTGTCCAACATCATCCTGGAGACGACCGGACTCACACGCGAATTCAGCGGCTTCGTTGCCGTTGACGACGTGTCGCTGAAGGTCCGCGCGGGCGACATCCACGCCCTGATCGGACCCAACGGGGCCGGCAAGACAACGTGCTTCAACCTGCTCACGAAGTTCCTGCAACCGACGCGCGGGCGCATCGTGTTCAAGGGACACGACATCACCCGGCTCAAGCCGGCGCAGATCGCGCGGCTCGGGCTGGTGCGCAGCTTCCAGATCTCGGCGGTGTTCCCGAAGCTGACCGCGCTCGAGAACGTCCGCCTCGCGCTGCAACGCGCGCGGGGCAACTCCTTCGACTTCTGGCGCTCGGAGGACGCGCTCCACAGTCTCGACCACCGCGCGCACGGGTTGCTGAACGACGTGGGGCTCCAGGATTTCATCGAGGCCACCGCCGGCCAGCTCGCCTATGGCCAGAAGCGCGCGCTAGAGATCGCCACGACGCTCGCGCTCGATCCGGAGATGCTGCTGCTGGACGAACCCACCGCGGGCATGACGCACGCGGACGTCGATCGGGTGGTCGAGCTCGTCTCGCGAGTTCGCGCCGGGCGGACCATCCTGATGGTCGAGCACAACCTCTCCGTCGTGCAGGGTCTGTGCGACCGCATTACCGTGCTGACCCGGGGCCGGGTGCTGGCTGAGGGCGACTACGCGGCGGTCTCGCGCAACCCCGAGGTGATTGCCGCCTATCTCGGCTCCGAGGCGCCGGAGGTCGAGCATGCTTGAGGTTCGTGACCTGAACGGCTGGTATGGCGAGAGCCACATCCTGCACGGCATGGAGTTCGATGTGCAGGAAGGGGAGGTGGTCACGCTGCTCGGCCGCAACGGCGCCGGCAAGACCACCACGATGAAGGCCATCATGGGGCTGGTGCCGCGCCGCCAGGGCGCGATCCGGTTTCGCGGGCGCGACCTGATCGACGCCTCCTCCGAGCGGATCGCGCGCGCCGGCATTGCGCTGTGCCCGGAGGAACGGGGAATCTTCGGATCGCTGACCGTGACCGAGAACCTGATGTTGCCACCCGTGGTGGCGCCGGGCGGGCTCGATGTCCCGACCATCTACGAGCTGTTTCCCAACCTCAAGGAGCGCGCGCGCACCGCGCAGGGAACCAAGCTCTCGGGAGGCGAGCAGCAGATGCTCGCCATCGCCCGCATCCTGCGTACCGGGGCCAAGCTGCTCCTGCTTGACGAGCCGACCGAGGGGCTGGCGCCGGTGATCGTCCAGCAGATCGGCCGCACGATCCGCGAGATCAAGCATCGCGGCTACACCGTGCTGCTGGTCGAGCAGAACTTCCGCTTCGCGCAGACCGTCGCCGACCGGCACTACGTCGTCGAGCACGGCCGGGTGATCGACATGATCCCGAACCACCGGCTGGAAGCCAGCATGGACAAGCTGCATGAATACCTGGGCGTCTGACACGCGGCGCATGGGGAGGACCGACTGATGCACATGATCCTCGGCGTCCCCGCGCCGCTCCTGTTCGGCCAGCTCCTGCTCGGCCTCATCAATGGCGCCTTCTACGCCATGCTCGCGCTCGGCCTGGCGATCATCTTCGGCATGCTGAACATCATCAACTTCGCGCATGGGGCGCTGTTCATGATGGGCGCCTTCGCAGCCTGGATACTGCTGAACTACGCCGGCATCGGCTACTTCCCGTCGCTGATCCTGGCGCCGCTCATCATCGGCGCGTTTGGCGTCGTGCTGGAGCGGACGCTTATCAGCCGACTCTACAAGCTGGACCACCTTTATGGGCTGCTGCTCACCTTCGGCCTGGCGCTAGTGATCGAGGGGCTGTTCCGCAACTACTATGGCAGCTCCGGGATGCCCTATGAGATCCCGTCGGTGCTGCAAGGCGCGAAGAATCTCGGGTTCATGTTCCTGCCGATCTATCGCGGCTGGGTGGTCGTGGTGGCGCTGGTGGTGTGCATCGGAACCTGGCTGCTGATCGAGAAGACGTTCCTCGGCGCGCGGCTTCGTGCGGCGACCGAGAACCCGGCCCTGGTGCGCGCCATGGGCATCAACGTGCCACGACTGATCACCATCACCTACGGGGGCGGTGTCGCGCTCGCGGCGTTCGCCGGCGTGCTGGCGGCACCGATCTACTCGGTGAACCCCGACATGGGGGACAATTTCATCAACACCGTGTTCGCCATCGTCGTGATCGGCGGCATGGGCTCGATCCTGGGCTCGATCGTCACGGGTTTTGGCCTCGGCGTGATCGAGGGCCTGACCAAGGTGTTCTATCCCCAGGCCTCGGCCACCGTGGTCTTCTTGGTGATGATCATCGTGCTGCTGTTCCTGCCTCGTGGCCTGTTCGGAAAGACCGCCTGAAATGTCCGCAACCACACGCGACGCCGTCGCCTTCCGGGCCGCGCGCCCCTCGCTGCTCTTCGGCTTCACCCGCAGCCAGGCGGTCGCCTTCCTCGCCATGCTGGCTCTGGTCGTGGTGCTGCCCTACTTCCTCTATCCCGTGTTCCTGATGCGGGTGCTGATGACCGCGCTGTTCGCCTGCGCGTTCAACCTCATGCTCGGCTACGTCGGCCTGCTGTCCTTCGGCCACGCGGCCTTCTACGGCATGGGCGCCTACATCGCCGCCTGGACGGCGAAGAACTGGGGGATCGACGCGGTGCTCGCGATCATCCTGGGCGGCGGCACCGGGGCCGTGCTGGGGCTGTTCCTGGGCTACCTCGCCATCCGCCGCTCCGGCATCTACTTCGCCATGATTACGCTGGCGCTGGCGCAGCTGGTCTATTTCTTCTGCCTGGAGGCGCCGTTCACGGGCGGCGAGGACGGCATCCAGCAAGTGCCGCGCGGCCACGCCTTCGGGTTGCTGTCACTCGGCAACGATATGCACATGTACTGGTTCACGGCTGGCATCTTCATCGCCGGGTTCCTGATGATCCACCGGGTGATCCATTCGCCCTTCGGCCAGGTGCTGAAGGCGATCCGCGAGAACGAGCCGCGCGCCATCTCGCTCGGCTATCGCACCAACGACTACAAGCTGATCGCGTTCGTGATCTCCACCGCGCTCTCGGGCATCGCGGGGGCTACGACATCGATCGTGTTCGGCATCGCGACCCTGGACGGGGTGCATTACTCCCGCTCGGGCGAGGTGGTGCTGACCACGCTGCTGGGCGGGCTGGGCACCGTCTTCGGCCCGGTAGTGGGCGCCATCGCCACGACCTCGATGGAGAACTACCTGGCGCAGTTCGGCTCCTGGGTCACGGTCACGCAGGGGGCCATCTTCGTCGTCTGCGTGCTGGCCTTCCGACGCGGGATCGTGGGCGAGATCGCGGGGGCGCTGCGGTTATCGTTGTAGGGGGCGTGGCAGGCGTGCCGCGCCCGCTATTGGGCGGGCACGACCGCCGGCGCTCCTTTATCCTTCACGAACACCACCAGGAACTTTGCGGGTTTCGACTGGCTCGCGTTCTTCGACACGACGTGAACATCGTCCGGGCCTTCATAGAAGGTCTGACCTGGCCCAAGCGTCTGGGCAGGGCCGCCTTTCACCTGCATGATCACTGATCCTTCGAGCACGTAGACGAAGGTCTGTGCATTATGCCGGTGCGGGCTGGAGGAGCCGCCGGGGGGATACTCCACAGTCAGCAGCACGACTTCCTTGTCGGGCGCGGCCGCCAAGTCACGCGACATCAGCGGCGTGATTTTCGCCTCCTCCGCAACAACGGGGGAGACGCCCATCGCCAGCGCCGTGCAAGCCAGTGCCGCTCCTGCCGTTCGGCGCATGATCTTCCTCCCTGGAAACGACACGAGTCCAACGCGGGCCACGCACAGGAGTCAAGCCGAACAATGGCGGCGACGAGCTGGGAGATGTCCTCCGTCAACGGCCGGTGCCGGAGCGGCACGGTTTCAGCAACACGCGTTCGCTGGTTACCGTGAACCGACCAGCATCAAGGCGAGGACGTCTGCCTTCTCGTCGGGAGGGGCTTGATCGAAGGCGGTCATCGCGGCCTCGGCTTGCTTCACCCCGTTTTCCGAGTCCGATAGCTTGAAGGAGCTGGATGGATCGTAGTCGGCGCGATACCGTTCCTCCTGCAATTGAACGAAACCGGATGCGAAATCGCGCATCGCTTGGCTGACGGCAGGCCGGCTGCCAGGCTTTTGCCTACCTGATTACCCACCTTCCTCAGCCGCCCCACGTAGAGTACAAGCCATGAACACGGAGGTCTTTGGCGGGGGCAGGGATGGCGCGCAATGCGGTGCAGTTCCAGAAGGGGCTGAGTGAGCTGGCCTTCGACCGCCTCTACGGCACCGAGGAGCAATGTCGGGCGGTGGTGGTCGCGGCACGGTGGCCCGACGGGTTCGAGTGCCCAGCCTGTGGCGGGCGCGAGCACAGCGTGGTGAAGACCCGCGATCTCTTTCAATGCAGCGCCTGCCGCCGGCAGACCTCGCCGATCGCGGGCACGATCTTCGCGGCGACCAAGTTGCCGCTGCGGACCTGGTTTCGCGCCCTGTATCACCTGACCCAGTCCAAGCAGGGCATTTCCAGCATCGAGCTGGGCCGGCGCCTCGGCGTGCGACAGGGCACCGCGTGGACGATCAAGCACAAGCTCCAGCAGGTCATGAGGGAGCGCGACGCCACCAAGCCATTGACCGGGCGTGTCGAGATCGACGACGCCTACCTCGGCGGCGAACGCACGGGCGGCAAGCGCGGCCGAGGGGCGCCGGGAAAGACGCCGTTCGTCGCCGCGGTCGAGACCACGCCCGAGGGCAAGCCGGTTCGCCTGAAGCTGGGGCGGGTCGCTGGTTTCTGTGGCCGTGCGCTCTCCGGCTTCGCCAAGCGCAGCCTCGACCCCACCTGCACGGTGGTCAGCGACGGGCTGGCGTGTTTCGCCAGCGTGACCGACGCCGGATGCACCCACCAGGCGATCAAGACGGGAAGCGGGCCAGCCGCGGCGCGCATGCCGGCCTTCAAGTGGGTCAACACCGCGCTCGGCAACATCAAGGCCGCGATCACCGGCACCTACCGTGTGATCAGCAGCAACCACGTGCCGCGCTACCTGGCTGCGTTCGAATACCGCTTCAACCGCCGATACGACCTCGCCGCCATGATCCCGCGCCTATGCTGGGCCAGTGTGCGGACCGCACCCATGCCCTATCGGCTCCTGAAACTGGCTGAGGTTTATGGGTAATCAGGTTTGCCTAACGCCCGTATCTGGGTTCCCTTTGTTCAGGGATTTGCAGACTTTCGCCATGCGGCCGTGATCGAAGCCGCGATAGAGCAGAGTGTAGCCGGCGCTTTGCTGCCCACTCACGCCCATGAAACGCTCGGCCCCTGCCCGTAGCACCTTATGGAAGAGTGCATAATAGGCGGTGGAAACGGCACGGCGAAGCTGTGCTTCAGAGGGAGGCTGGGCGGGTCCAGCAGACAGGAGCAGGCGAGCGACAGCGAGCAATTCGGAGGGGTCAAGCACCCTCGCTATTCTCCCAATCCGCCCGGCTCAGAATCCGCACAAATGGGTAATGAGCGTCATTAAGCGCGATCAACTCATCACGAAGCTTCTGCGCTAGGCGCGTGCGAACCAATCCCGCCCGTTGGCGGTCGCGGTCCCGTTCGATGAGGAAAGAAAAAAATAGGCGGGCTGATCGGTGGAATCCTGGCCGGCTGTGACCGCCACGTCCTACGGTGCCCAGGGTTCACGCATGAGCCGGGTGGCTCGCTGACCGAAGATCGTGCCGGACGTTCTCTGATCGAGGCAATCGGGGACGAGCGGCATGATCGAAGGTCTAGCGGCGTGCTTCGCCGGGCTCGTTGACCGCGCGAGACGCGCAGGTGCGATCATCGGCTGATCGACATCCTGGCGATCGCGGTCTGCGCGGTGATCGCCTGCGCGGAAAGCTGGGAGGACATCGAGCTCTACGGGCGCAGCAAGCAGGCCTGGCTGAAGACCTTTTTGGTCCTCCCGAACGGCATCCCCTCGCACGACACGTTCCGGCGGGTCTTCATGCTGATCGATCCGGACGCGTTCGAGGCCTGCTTCGCGCGCTGGGCGGGGTCCTTGACAGGCGAGGTCGAGCGCGAGGTGGTGGCGATCGACGGCAAGGCCGTCCGACGCTCGGGCAGCCGCCGCCACGATCACGGCCCGCTGCACCTGGTCAGCGCCTGGGCGAGTGATCAAGGACTGGTGCTGGGCCAACGCGAGGTCGACGGCAAGTCGAACGAGATCACCGCCGTCCCCGAGCTGCTCGACACCCTGCATCTCGACGGCTCCATCGTGACGCTCGACGCGATGGGGTGCCAGAAGGCGATCGCCGCGCGGATCCGGGCCAAGCGTGCCGACTATCTCCTGGGGCTGAAGGCCAACCACGGCCGCGCCTTCGAGGCCGTGCGCGAGCATTTCGAGCGCACCTGCTTCGGCCGCGGGTCAGGCGGCCGGCCGGTGTTCGACGCCTTCGACGAGAGCCACGGCCGCTTGGTCCGCCGACGCGTCTTCATGAGCCCGACCGTCAGAGAGCTCGAGCCGCTGCGCGACTGGCCCGATCTCCGCGCCGTGCTGGCGGTCGAGGCGATCCGCGGCGTCACCGGCACCGGCAAGGTCGAGGCCGAGACCCGCTACTTCCTCACCAGCTGCGGCGATGATCCCGCCGTCCTGGTCCGGGCGATCCGCCGGCACTGGAGCATCGAGAACGCCTTGCACTGGGTTCTCGACGTCACCTTCCGCGAGGACGACAGCCGGGTGCGCGACCGCACCGCCGCCCGCAACCTCGCCCTCCTGCGCAAGATCGCGCTCAACCTCGTCACCAGAGACTCGTGTGGCCGAGCCAGTCGACGCGGTCGGCGCAAAATGGCGGCCTGGAACGACGATTACATGCTCCGGATCATCACTGGCCAAGCTCATGGTGAACCCTGCCACGGTGCCTAGACCTGCAACATGCTGGGCAGCTCGACGGCCGATCTCTTTCAGCTCCGCTTCCGTGATCTGGGTCATGCGGCAAATCTGGGCGGATCGCGCGGCAGCGTCAATCGCTTTGGCGCGTGATCGCTGAACCCATAAGCTCCGTCAGAACCGGGTCGTCAGATCGGTCAGCCAGGCCGGCGACGCCACGACCAACGTGGTTTCGATCGCGCGGTCGGCCCCGGTCAGGATCAGCGCCGCCACGGCGAGCGCGGTGCCGCCGAGGCCGAGCTTCCCCGCCTTTCCGGCCCCCATCAGCCTGCCGCGCCATCGGCCAAGCGCCTCGCGCGAGCGCACGCCGACCATCAGCAGCGGCACCGCGGTCCCGAGTCCGAACGCCGCCATCACCGCCGCGACGTTGGCGATGTTCCGCCCTTGGGCAGCCAGGACCGAGGCCGCTCCAAGGGTTGGTCCCACGCACAAGCTCCACACCGCCCCAAGGAGCACCCCAAGCAGGAACTGCCCACCGAGTCCCTCCGGCGTAATGCGCGCGATCAGCCGGCTGCCCAGGTTGCTCACGCCGCCCGTGGCCGCGGCGAATCGCTGCTGCAAGGCTTCGCTCAGCAGAACTGCGCCCAGCAACGCCAGCAGCACCGCCGAGGCCTCGCGGAAAATCTCGCCGTCCAGCCCGATCGAGAAGCCGATCGTGGCGACGAACAGGCCAATCCCGACGAAAGAGGCGACCAGCCCGGCCGTCAGCGCGGGCAGCCCCAGGGGATGTGCCGCCGTGGCGGGGCCAAGCACCAAAGGCAGGAGAGGCAGCACGCAAGGTGACAAAATCGAGAGCACTCCCGCGACGAAGCCGAAGCCAACGCTCCCGAGTGGCAGGCCCATGTCGCGCGACCCGCCTTAGGTCTCCGCCTTCTCGAGCAGCGCCTTGATGGCGGATGGATCGGTCGCTCCGGTCGAGCGGCCCTTCTCGGTGCTGCCATGGAACACGATCAGGGTGCTCTGCATCCGGGCGCCCATCGCGCGGACGACATCCTTCTGGGTGTCGAAATCGACCTTGTAGACGGCGAGGTCGCGGAAGGCTGGATCGTTCTCCAACTGGCTCAGGATCGGGCGCTGCCTGGCGCAGGTCGGGCACCAGCTCGCGGCGATGTAGACCAGGATCGGCTTGCCCTCGCGCTGGGCGGTGGCGAACGCGGCCTGGGTGAAGGGCGCCTCGGTCGCGGCCCTGGCGCTCGGGCTGGCAGCGACGGCGAGGCTGCAAGCGAGCAGGGCGGCAAATACTGATCGGGCTTCACGCATCTGGGTCTCCTTATCAGCGTCGGTTCCGCCCCAAGGCGAACCAGGACAGCAGATGGCCCGAGTTTCGCCGAGCGCACCGGAAAGTTACGTCCGCCGCTGGCGCACGGACCAGGGTGCTCAGAGAGCTGAGAGGATCGTGCTAGGTTCGCGTCGAATTGAGGGAAGCCGCTGGCGTCGCGAAGCGTAGCTGCCCATGTCGGGTGCCCGTTCACGGCCCCCTGGGCGCGGAGCACCGCAGGAAATGAGGCACATCCATCTCGATCCCGTCGGGGGAGTCGCTGGCGACATGTTCGTCGCGGCGCTTCTTGACGCGTGCCCGGAGCACGAGGCTGGTTCGGTCGAGGCCGCGTCGCGCGTGGCTGGCGCGCGCTGCCGGGCGCTGCGGCACCGCGATCCCGTGCTGAGCGGCATGCGGTTCAGCGTCGAAGTGCCGCACGGACACCGGCACGCGGACCACGCGCATGACGGGATCCATCACCACGCCGCGTGGCAAGACATCCGCGCGCTGCTGGAGGCGGCCTCCCTGCCGCCGCCCGCCGCCCGGCACGCGCTCAGCATCTTCGCGCTGCTCGCCAAGGCCGAGGCGCGGGTTCACGGGATCGAGCCGGAGGCGGTGACGTTCCATGAGGTCGGCGCAGTGGACTCCATCGCGGACATCGTCGCCGCCGGATGGCTGATCGCGGCGATGGGGGACGCGACCTGGAGCGTCGGCCCGCTGCCGCTCGGCTCCGGCCGCGTCCAAACCCAGCACGGCATCATGCCCGTCCCCGCCCCCGCGACGGCGCTGTTGCTGGAGGGCTTCGAGACGCTTGACGACGGGATTCCGGGCGAGCGGGTGACGCCGACGGGCGCGGCGATCCTGCGCCACCTTGGCTGCGCGCCCGGCATTGGTGCGGTGGCGCGGCGGCTCGCGCGGTCGGGCCTCGGCTTCGGCACCCGGACCCTGCCCGGACTCAGCAACTGCCTGCGGGCCCTGGTCTTCGAGGAGCAGCCGGCCGCGGCGAGCGCCGCGCATCGCGAGCTGGCCGTGATCGGCTTCGAGGTGGACGACCAATCGGCCGAGGATCTCGCCGCCGGCCTCGACCGCGTGCGCGCGATGGAGGGCGTTCACGACGTCCTGCAAATGCCGGCTTTCGGCAAGAAGGGGCGGATGGCGACGCATGTGCAGGTGCTCGCCCGCCCGGCGGCGCTGCAAGCCGTGACGGACGCGTGCTTTCGCGAGACAACGACTATCGGCTTGCGCACCCACCTCGTGCGCGGCATCGTCCTGCCGCGACGGACCGCCGAGGTGGACGTGGAGGGGCGCACGCTGCGGGTGAAGCTGGTCGAGCGGCCGGGCGGGGCAGTGACGGGCAAGGCGGAAGTGAACGACGCGCTCGCGCAGCCAAGCCAGGCGGCGCGCGCGCGCCTGCGACGGCGGGCGGAGGAGGTAGCCGAGGCTGGCGATGCAGACCGACCTTGAGGCGAGCCTTCAGCGGCTGCGCGCTATCCTTGGCAGCATGCCAGCGGCTGCGGTCGCAGTGAGCGGCGGGGTGGACAGCCTCACGCTCGCGACCGTCGCGGGCGAGGTGCTGGGCAGGCGGGCGCGGATGCACCACGCCATCTCGCCCGCGGTTCCGCCCGAGGCTACGGCGCGCACGCGGGCGCTGGCAGAGGCGCGCGGCTGGGCGCTCGACGTGTTCGACGCGGGCGAGTTCGCCGATCCCGCCTACCGCGCGAACCCTGTCAATCGCTGCTTCTTCTGCAAGACCAACCTCTACGGCGCGGTCGCCCGCCGCACTAGCGATCCCATACTGTCCGGCACCAACCTTGACGATCTCGGCGACTACAGGCCGGGGCTTGACGCGGCGCGCGAGCACGGCGTGCGCCATCCGTTCGTGGAAGCCGGGATCGCCAAGGCAGAGGTGCGGCGGATCGCGGCGCGGCTCAGCCTGGGTGAAATCGCCGCGCTACCGGCCGCCCCCTGCCTGTCGAGCCGGGTGGAGACGGGCATCCGCATCGAGGCGGCGACCCTCGCCTTCATTCACGACGCCGAGCGGCTGGTGGGGGTGGCCCTGCGCCCGCGCACCGTCCGCTGCCGCGTGCGGGCCGAGGCGGTCGTGATCGAGCTGGACGAGACGGCGCTCGCATCCCTCGACCAGGTCGCGGAGGAGCAACTACGGGCGCAGCTCGGGGAAATGCTTGGCTCCGCGCGGCTGAACCAGACGCTCCGCTTCGCCCCCTATCGCATGGGGAGCGCGTTCCTGCGGCCGGTCCAGTGAGCGAGTTCCTTCTCGACTACGCGCGCGCCGAGCGGATCGGCTTTGGCGAGGCGATCTTCTGTGCCGGCAAGTCGCCCGCCCAGATCGCGGGCATCCTGGAGGAGGCGGAGAGCCGGGGAGCGAGCCTCTTGCTCACCCGCCTCGACCAGGCGCGATTTGCGAACCTGCCGCCCGCGTTGGGACGGCGCCTCGATTACGATCCCGTCTCCGGCACGGCCGTGCTCGGTGAATTCGCCTCTCTTCGGACGGCTGGGCCTGTCGCGGTGGTCACGGCCGGAACCTCGGACGTGCCGGTGGCGCGCGAGGCGCAGCGGACCTTGCGCTTCAACGGCTTCGCGGCCGAGGTGATCGCCGATGTGGGCGTGGCCGGGCTGTGGCGGCTGCTGGCCCGCCTTGAGGAGTTGCGGACCGCGCCCGTGGTGATCGTGGCCGCGGGCATGGACGCGGCGCTGCCGAGCGTGGTGGCCGGCCTCGTGCCGGGCTGCGTGATCGCGGTCCCGACCTCGGTGGGCTACGGCGTGGCCGCGGGCGGGCACGCGGCGCTGCACGCCATCCTCGCGAGCTGCGCGCCCGGCATCGTGACGGTCAACATCGACAACGGCTACGGCGCCGCCTGCGCGGCCATGCGGGTGCTGGGAGCGCGCGACCAGGCGGCCTCCGGCGTGGGCCGCGTCCAGCCATAGGCATCGATCGCGGACACGATGCGTTTATTCCGGCGGTCTGGCGGCTGGTCCTCGCGTTGTGCCCGGAGACGAGATGCCGGAGGCGCGACATGGAGAGACGGACCCTCTTTACCGGAGTTGCGGCGGGATTGCTCAGCGCGGCGGCGGCGAAGGCGCAGCAGGGCGGGCAGGGCCAGGAGCCGCCTCCGCCGAACGGGGAGCCGCATCCGGCGCAGGGCCTGCTGCGCGTGCAGAATCCGGGCGAGCTGCGGGGCGAGATGCTGTACCGCGAGCTTGGCCGCACCGGCGAGCGCGTCTCGGCCATCGGCATCGGCGGCTCGTATATCGGCGAGCCCACCATGACGGACGAGGAGGCGATCAAGCTCATCCACCAGGCGATCGATCGCGGCATCACGTTCCTGGACAACTCGTGGGACTACTACGAGCACCGCAGCGAGCGCCGGATGGGCGACGCGCTGTCCCAGGGGGGATACCGCAACAAGGTCTTCCTGATGACCAAGATCGACGGCCGCACGACGGAGACGGCGGCCGATCAGATCAACGACAGCCTGAAATGGCTCAAGACGGATCGCATCGACCTGTTGCAGTTCCACGAGGTCCTGCGCTTCGACGACCCGGACCGCATCTTCAACGCCGGCGGCGCGCTCGAGGCCGTGATGGCGGCGAAGAAGGCCGGCAAGATCCGCTATATCGGGTTCACCGGCCACAAGGACCCGCGCATCCACCTCTACATGTTCAGCGTCGCCAAGCGGCACGGCTTCCACTTCGACACGGCGCAGATGCCGCTCAATGTCTTCGACGCCCACTACCGCAGCTTCTCGCACCTCGTCGTGCCCGAGGCGGTGAGGGAGGGCACTGGCATCCTCGGCATGAAGACCTTCGGCGCCGGCGTGTTTTTCAAAAGCGGCGCGATCGGCGAGGACAAGCCGGTGAAGCCGATCGAGTGCCTCCATTACGGACTGAACCTGCCGACCTCCGTGGTCATCACGGGGATCACCGACCAGAAGACGCTGGACCAGGCGTTCAACGCGGCCAAGACATTCAGGCCGATGGACGAGCGGCAGCTCGCCGCCCTGCTCGCGAAGACGGCCGAGGTCGCCGAGCACGGCCGTTACGAGCTGTTCAAGACCACGGCCCATTTCGACACGACGGCCAAGCACCCCGACTGGCTCGGTCCGGATGCCGCGCCCGTGCAGAAGCTCGCGCCGCAGCAGGCGGGGTGAGCGCGGCATTTCGGAGACGCATGGATAGAGGATGGGGAGTTGAACGTCGGCGCGACGTTCAAGACCAAGCCCGATGAGGCCCAGCTGTTCGCGCGGCGCCGAACCCGTACCTATTTTGCGGACAAGCCGGAAGGCTGGCGCCCGCGCTGCATCGCCCGTGAGGCGAGCGCGGCTGCGGTCCGGTTGCGCACCTGGAACTTGGCCATGATGTTGTGGACGTGAACCTTCACGGTGCCGAGGGACAGATTCAGTTCGTGCGCGATGGCCTTGTTGGGCAGGCCCCGTTCGAGGAGGTCCAGCACCGCCTGTTCACGCGGCGTGAGCACCGCGCTCTCCGACTCCGCTTTTTTCGGAACGCGCTCGCGCGGGATCAGACTTGTCGTGTCCTTGATGACGCTTCGGGCATGCGGGAGATAAGTGCCGCCGGCAACAATCAGCCGGATAGCCGCCGCAGCGAAATCAATGGTGCTCGACAGCGGAAGACAGCCTTGCAGACCCCATTGCGTGGCCAGCGCCGTCGCCCAATCTATAGATCCGGCTGTCATTATCTTAAATCATGCCGCATAGCGCATGGACTTCTGGCGGAGGAAGCTGCGGACCCGGGCGGGCGACTTGGCCAGCCGACGCATGTGGCTGATGGCGGCCTGCTTGAGCTGCTGTTTGCTGCGCATTGGCGGCTTGCGGGTGACGTGCCGCTTGAGGTCGGCATTCAGCCCTTCATCCGGATTGAGTTCCGGACTGTGGGACGGCAGGTAGGAGACCTCGATCTGCGCCTTGTGCCGGGCGAGCCACTCACGCACCACCGCCGAACGGTGCACTGGCAGCCGGTCGAGGATCAGGAACACCTTGCGCCCGGCATCACGGATCAGGCGTTGCAGGAAGCCGATCAGCACCGGCGCCTTGATCGCGCCGTCCAGCACCTGCCAGCGCAACTCGCCTCGGTTGCTGACCGCCGAGATCAGGCCCCGCCCGATGCGGCGCTGGTTGGGCCGCACGACGGGTGTCTTGCCGGGGAGCGCGTAGGAACGACCGCGCACGTCCTCGGCGCGCAGCCCGGTCTCGTCGCCCCAGAAGATCACCCCACGCGCCCGCCGGGCCCGGGCGACAATCGCTGGATACTCCCGGCGCAGCCAATCGCGCACCGCTGCCGGTTGCTGCTCATGGGCCCGCCACAGCGGCTTTTGCGCGGTGAAGCCCCAGCGTGCCAGGTGCGTGCCGGTGGTGCGCACCGCCAGGCGCACGCCATACTGGCGGCGGATGAGCGCACCCACCGCCCCCTCCGCAGCCATTCCATGGACTGCGTCCATGGAACCTTCGGCTGCTCCGCCCGGCTCCACAGCGCAAAGTCCAGGCCCAACTCGTCGGGCACACGGCGGCAGATCAGCCGCTGGATCTCCCTCTCCTGTGCCGTCGTCAGCAGCTTCTGCTCGTCTGGCTTGCGCCCGCGCTTGCCGCTGACCAGCCCCGTCTCGCCCTGGGCGTCAAAACGCTTGCAGATGTCGAACACGCCGGTTTGGCTGAGCCCGACCTGGGCGGCGATTGCCGCATAGTTCGCACCGCTCTGGCGCAGGCCGATCACCTGTCGCCGTCTTTCTTCCTGGGCCGCCGGAGCCAGCTTGCGCATGTCCACGTGCTTCATGTCCGAGGACGTGGTGGCCCTCAGCTTCTATTCAAGATAATGGCAGCCGGATCTATAAATCGTTCCCGTCCACGGTGATCATGACTGGACGGTCGTCGCGCTGGGAGCGGAGCCGCTGGACTTGGCGCGCAAGCCAAGGGCCGACTTGCAGCGGGGCGTGCGCGGCGATGAGCACGGCAGCGGCCCGGCGGAGCACGTCCTCGGGCAGGGATGTCTCGATGTCGCCGACCATCAACGCCTCGAACTCCTGGCAGAAGCTGTCCAGCCAGCAGTGGATGCAGCCGCGCAGGAACTCACGCGGCTCGACAACGATCAGCAAGCGCCGCTCATTCCCAGCTTCCGAAACCGCCACGTTCGGCACTCCCGCTCGATGAACCAGCGCGATTATGCGACCACGTCATAATACTGATTTCGTCGAATTTTAGGGATTTTTTAATTGCCATGACAAACTCGTGACGGGCATCTCGCCGTATGCGATCGGGTCTGGCATGATCGCGCGACCACTTGTCTCCGTGGTATGCGGGGCCATGCCGCCGCCTCTGCTCCTGCTCCAAGACATCAGCCTGACTTTTGGAACGACGCCGCTGCTCGCCGGGGCCGGACTTGCGGTCAGCGCGGGGGACCGCGTGTGCCTGGTCGGGCGCAATGGCTCCGGCAAGTCCACCCTGCTCCGCATCGGCGCCGGCCTGATAGAGCCGGACGCGGGCCGGCGCTTCGCCCAGCCGGGCGCCACCATCCGCTATCTGCCGCAGGAGCCTGATCTCGCCGGATTCCCGACCACGCTGGCCTATGCCGAGGCGGGGCTTGGAGAGGCGGCGGCGCACGAGCGTCACCGTGCGCGCCAGGTGCTGGAACAGCTTGGGCTGACCGGTGCCGAGGACGTCGCCGCTCTCTCCGGCGGCGAGGCACGCCGCGCCGCGCTGGCCCGCGCGCTGGCCCCGTCGCCCGACATTCTGCTTCTCGACGAGCCGACCAATCACCTCGACCTGCCCGGCATCGAGTGGCTGGAACGCGCTCTGGCCGGAATGCGCTCCGGCATCGTGCTCATCAGCCATGACCGCCGGTTGCTCGAGCGTCTCTCGCGCACGACGGTCTGGCTCGACCGCGGCGTCACCCGCACCCTGGACCGCGGCTTCGCGGCGTTCGAGGCGTGGCGCGACACGGTGCTGGAGCAGGAGGAAGTCGAGCGCCACAAGCTCGGCCGCAAGATCGCGATGGAAGAAGACTGGCTGCGCTACGGCGTCACCGCGCGCCGCAAGCGCAACCAGAAGCGGCTCGCCGACCTGCGCGCGCTGCGGATCAGGCGCAAGGAGCGGCGCGCGGCTCAGGGGACGGCGCGGCTGAGCGCCGCCCAGGCGGACCTCTCCGGCCAGTTGGTCGTGGCCGCCGAGGGTGTGTCGAAGTCCTTCGGCAATCGCCCGATTGTGCGGGACTTCTCGACGCGGATCATGCGCGGCGACCGGGTCGGGATCGTCGGGCCGAACGGCGCCGGGAAGACCACGCTGCTCAATCTGCTGACCGGCGCCCTGGCTCCGGATGAAGGGGAGGTCCGGCTCGGCACCAATCTCGCCACGGTGGTGCTGGACCAGCGCCGCGAGAGTCTGGACCCCACGCAGAGTCTGAGCCGCGCCCTGGTCGGCGGCCCCGGCGACATGGTCGTGGTCGGCGGCCAGAGCCGGCACGTCATCGGCTACATGCGAGACTTCCTGTTCGGCCCGGAGCAGGCCAACACGCCGGTCGGCGTTCTGTCCGGCGGCGAGCGGGGCCGCGTGACCCTGGCCCGCGCCTTCGCCCGCCCGTCCAACCTCATGGTCCTCGATGAGCCGACGAATGACCTGGATCTGGAGACCCTTGAGTTATTGCAGGAGCAACTATCCGAGTACGCCGGGACGGTGCTGCTGGTGAGCCACGACCGCGACTTCCTGGACCGCGTCGTGACCTCGGTCATCGCCAGCGAGGGCGCCGGGCGCTGGGTCGAGTACGCCGGCGGCTATAGCGACATGCTCGCGCAGCGCGGCACGGCGGCGGCAGAGGTGCCGCTGGCTAGGAAGGCGCGACCAGCGGAGGCGCCGCGGACACGCGCGGACGCCGGTCTGCGCCGCATGACCTTCAAGGACCGTCACGCGCTGGAGACGCTGCCTGCACGGATCGCGGCGCTTGAGGCGGAGATTGCGCGGCTGGGCGCGTTGCTCGATGATCCGGACCTCTACGCGCGCGACCCCACCCGTTTCGCCGCGGCCACGCAAGCCCTCGCCACCGCTCAACAGCGGCTCGCGGCCAGCGAGGAGGAGTGGCTCAGGCTGGAGATGGAGCGTGAGAGCATTGAGGGCTGAGCATCCCGCGCCAGCGCCGGATTCCAGGCTGCCGCACATCGTCATTGTCGGCGCCGGGTTCGGCGGCCTGACCTGCGTGCAGGGACTGTGCCGCGCCAGGGCCCGCGTGACGATCGTTGACGAGCGCAACTTTCACCTGTTCCAGCCGCTGCTCTACCAGGTCGCGACCGCCGCGCTGTCCCCGGCCGACATCGCCATGCCGATCCGCACGATCCTGTGGCGGCACCGCAATATCAGGGTGGTGATGGGACGGGTCCAGGCGATCGACCGCGCGGCGCGCATGGTCCACCTGGCCCAGGACGAGCACCCGCTGCGCTACGACTACCTGGTCGTGGCGACTGGCGCGCGGCACGCCTATTTTGGAAATGACGCATGGGAGCCGTTCGCCCCCGGCCTCAAGACGGTCGAGGACGCGCTCGCGATCCGGCATCGTGTCCTGGTCGCGTTCGAAAAGGCCGAGGTCGCCGACGACCCGGACGAGCGCCGGCGCCTGCTCACCTTCGTCGTGGTCGGCGGCGGGCCGACGGGGGTGGAGATGGCCGGCGCGATCGCCGACCTGGCGCGGCTGCAACTGGCGCGGGAGTTCCGCGGCTTCGACGCGAAGGGCGCGCGCGTCGTTCTCGTCGAAGCCGGGCCGGTGGTCCTGCCGCACTTCCCCCGTTCCCTGTCGGAAAAGGCTCGGCGCTCGCTCGAACATCTTGGTGTCGAGGTGTTGACCCGCACGAAGGTCGAGCGGTGCGACGCAGACGGTATCATCGCCTCTGGCCAGAGGCTGGAGGCGCGCACCCTCGTCTGGGCCGCCGGCGTGGCCGCGTCCGGGGCGGCCGCCTGGCTGCACGCCGAGGCCGACCGCGCCGGGCGGGTGCGCGTTGCCCCCGACCTCTCGCTGCCCGGCGATCCCAATGTCTTTGTCATTGGCGACACAGCGCTGGTCCTGGGCCATGACGGCAAGCCCGTGCCCGGGATTGCGCCCGCGGCGAAGCAGGAGGGGGCCTATGTCGCGCGGCTGCTGGAGCGGCGGCTGCGCGGCGCACCGCCGCCACCGCCCTTCCGTTACCGACACGACGGCGACCTGGCGACCATCGGGCACAAATCGGCGGTGGTGGACTTCGGCCGCATCAAGCTCAGCGGGCTGCCCGCCTGGCTGCTCTGGGGCGGAGCCCACATCTTCTTCCTTATCGGCTTCCGCAACCGGGTGATCGTGCTGCTGGGCTGGCTGTGGACGTACCTCACGGGCGAGCGCGGCGCCCGGCTGATCACCGGGACGGGGCGGGAGTTGTGATGCCAGTCGTTGCCCTCGCCACAGTTGACGGGACAGGGAAGCTGCAATCATCCGTACCGACCTCGGCGGGCCTTCCGAAGTCACCTTGTTTCACATGCTGAAATGCCGGCGCGAAAACAAAGAATGTCGCAGCACGCTAGCGGCCTCGCGACCCGTTCCTGACACTTGCGAGCGCACAGGCAAATCTTGACGCCGGTGGAGGCGCCCATCAATCAGAGGCCGAGGCTAGCAAACCCATCGCTTCGCCAGCTCGTATGATGATGCCGGCGCGACCGGCACCACCAGCACGCCGGTGTTCGATCTGAATCGAAAACGTACTCTCCTGTAATCCCTTATGCGCGTAAATAAAAGTGTTAATATTATTGGTCCGGCCCTCATTGTCTTGAATCAGGCGGCGTAGCGGATGGGTATGTGGCGGAAGTAGCGCCGGATCCGCTCGGGGGATTTTGAAAGCCTGCGCATGTGGCGGATGGCGGCGCGTTTGAGTTGCGGCTTGCTGCGCGCCGGGGCTTGTCGCGTGACGGCCTGCTTCAGGTCAGCGTTGAGGCATTCATCGGGATTGAGTTCGGGGCTGTAGGACGGGAGATAGAACACCTCGATCGCGGCCGGATGCACGGCCAGCCAGGCGCGCACGAACTTGGCCCGATGGACGGGCAGCTTGTCGAGGATCAAGAAGATCTTGCGGCGGGTGTCCCGGATCAGGCGCTGGAGGAAGCGGATCAGCAACGGCGCCTTGTTGGCGCCCGGCAGCACCATCCAGCGCAACTCGCCCTTGTTGGTGAGCGCCGAGATCAGCCCCAGCCCGATCCGCTTCTGACAGGGCCGCACCAGAGGCGTCTGGCCGCGTGGGGCATAGGAGCGGCCACGCACGTCATCGGCGCGCAACCCGGTCTCGTCGCCCCAGAAGACTAAGCCGCCCTCCGCCTTGGCGCGGGCCACAATGGCCGGATAGTCCCGCCGCAGCCAGCGACGCACCTCGGCCGGACGCTGCTCGTAAGCCCGTCGGAGTGGCTTCTGCGCCGTGAACCCCCAGCGTGCCAGATACTTGCCCACGGTCCGCACCGCCAAACGCACCCCGCAGCGCCGCCGGATCAGCTCGCCCACCGCCCCCTCCGCAGCCATTCCATGGACTGCGTCCATGGAACCTTCGGCTGCTCCGCCCGGCTCCAGAGGGCAAAAGAGAGACCCAATTCGTCCGGAGTATGGCCGCAGATCCGGTGCCGGATCGCAGCTTCCTGCCCGGCATCGAGCAGCCGCTGCTCGTCCGGCCGGCGCCCCCTCTTGCCGCTGACCAGCCCCGCCGGGCCGCGCTGCGCAAAGCGTTTGCAGATGTCAAATACCCCGGTCGGCGTCAGGCCAACCTGCGCGGCAATCGCCACATAGGCGAGCCCACTCTGGCGCAACCCGATCACTTGCCGTCGCCGTTCCTCCTGGGCTGCCGGGGGGAGTTTCCGCATGTCCACGTGCCTCATCACACGCACATGGCGACCTCACCTGCCGCATCAAGACAATGAGGGCCGGATCAATAAAACCGCCCGAGGGCGGTGTGGCATCGCTTCCGAAGGAGGGTCAAAAGCGCTTGGGAATGAGGAGATGGTGGCCTCCCAGACTCGCATAGGTGCGAACAAGCCAAGCAACCCGATGACGGTGAAAAGGCGATAAAGGATCAGGCATGTGATTCCATAGGGAGGCGGGAACATCAGTGAGGCGGGAACATCGAGAAACATGCAATCGATGCGTTATCATGCGGAACGCTACCCAGTTGCGGCGGTGTGCGGCAAACACCTGGGTCACAAGTCTGGCCGGGCTGCTGCCGAAAACCCGCCGCACGATGCCGCCATGCCGGCTTGCCACGACGAGCGGTGATAAGACTGGCACATCATGTTATAAAGACGGCTCGGGTGTTCTTGGAAAATGCTGAAAAAAGGGGCGGGCCAGCCGCCCGGGGGGGAGACAAGGCCTCGAAGATCACCCAAGCCGGCTCTATAAGAGTCACGGGATCGCCGACGCGACCTGGTGCGAACCGTCCCAGATCATGTGCAGCGCCACAAAGACTACGATCAACAACCCCGCCCAGGCCAGCCAGCGCTGGCGCTCGATGATCCGGGCCACGAGGTCGGCGGCGACCGCCATCAGCAGCACGCCGATCAGCAGCCCCAGGGTCAACACGAGCCTGCTCTCGCCCGACGCGCCAGCGACGGCCAGCACGTTGTCGAGGCTCATCGACACGTCCGCCAGCACGATGCGCAGCATGGCCCGGGCAAGGGTGGGCGAGGGCCGCTCGCGGCCGCGCGCGATGCGAACGCCGGCAACTTCGCGGTACATCTTCCACGCCACCCACAGCAGCAGCAGGCCGCCGGCGAGGGTCAGGCCGAGGACTTGCAGCAGGCTGAGCGCGACCAGGCCGAAGCCGATGCGGATCGCGGTCGCGGCGCCGATGCCGAGCGCGATCGCCGTGCGCCGCTGGTTCTCCGGCAGCCCCGCCGCGGCCAGGCCCACCACCACCGCGTTGTCGCCCGCCAGCGCGACATCGATCAGCACAACCTGCGCCAGCGCGCCGAGTTCATGGGTCCAGTCAAGCGGCATCGCGCGCGGCGTCCTGCGGCGTTGGGACTTGTCAAACGGGGACGGAGGCGGTCTAGCTCCGCCCCCGCACTACGAAGTGGCCCGGCGCGTCATGGTTCCCCGCTACACCCGTTCCGAAATGGGCGCCATCTGGGCGCCCGAGAACCGCTACCGCATCTGGTTCGAGATCGAGGCCCTAGCCGCCGAGGGCATGGCCCGCGCCGGCGCGATCCCGGAGGAAGCCGCGCGCGTCATCCGCGAGCGCGGCGCGGCGCGGGTCGCGGCGATCGGCCCGGCGGACATCGAGCGGATCGACGCGATCGAGCGCGAGACCCGCCATGACGTGATCGCGTTCCTGACCTGGCTGGCCGAGGCGATCGGCCCCGAAAGCCGGTTCGTCCACCAGGGCATGACCTCCTCGGACGTGCTCGACACCTGCCTCTCGGTCCAGCTCGCGCAGGCGACCGACCTGCTGCTGCGCGACCTCGACGCGGTGCTGGCGGCGCTGAGGGCGCGCGCGTTCGAGCACAAGCACACGCTGACCATCGGGCGCAGCCACGGCATCCACGCCGAGCCGACCACCTTCGGGCTGAAGCTCGCCGGGCACTACGCCGAGTTCGCGCGGGGCCGGGCGCGGCTGGAGGCGGCGCGGCGCGAGATCGCGGTCTGCGCCATCAGCGGCGCGGTGGGCACCTTCGCCCATCTCGACCCGCGCGTGGAGGCGCATGTCGCGGGGCGCCTGGGCCTCGCCGTCGAGCCGGTCTCCACGCAGGTCATCCCGCGCGACCGGCACGCCGCCTATTTCTGCGCCCTCGCGGTGGTCGCGAGCGGGGTGGAGCGGCTGGCCGTGGAGGTGCGCCATTTGCAACGTAGCGAGGTGCGCGAGGCCGAGGAGTTCTTCCACGCCGGGCAGAAGGGCAGCTCGGCGATGCCGCACAAGCGCAACCCGGTGCTGTCGGAGAACCTGACCGGGCTGGCGCGCGTGATCCGCGCCGCGGTGGTGCCCGCGCTGGAGAACGTGGCGCTGTGGCACGAGCGCGACATCAGCCACTCCTCCGTGGAGCGGGTGATCGCGCCGGACGCGACGATCGCACTCGACTTCGCGCTGGCGCGCGCCGCCGGGATGGTGGAGCGCCTGACCGTGTACCCCGAGCGGATGGCGGAAAACCTTGAGGCGCTGGGGGGCGTGGTCCATAGCGGCGAGGTGCTGCTGGCCCTGACCCGCGCCGGCATCCTGCGCGAGGACGCGTACCGGATCGTGCAGCGCAACGCCATGGCCACCTGGGAGGGTCTCGGCAAGCCCGGCGCATTGAGCTTCCGCGAGCGTCTGGAGCGCGACCCCGAAGTCGCGGGACGGGTTCCGCCCGAGGCGCTGGCGCGCGCGATGGACCCGGCGCTGCACCTGCGCGCGGTTGACGCGGTCTTCGCCCGCGTGTTCGGCGCGGCCTGAGCAGGTCGATGTGTACCGTTGTCCTGCTGCTGCGCCCCGGCCACGCATTGCCCGTGATGCTGGCGGCCAACCGCGACGAACGATTGGACCGGCCATGGGATCCGCCGGGCGCGTGGTGGCCGGATTATCCCGGCGTGGTCGGCGGGCGGGACCGCACGGGCGGCGGCACCTGGATGGGCGTGAACCGGCACAGTGTCGTGGCCGCCGTGCTGAACCGGCCGGGTAGCCTCGGCCCGGCGCCGGGCAAGCGCAGCCGGGGCGAGCTGCCGCTGATCGCCTTGGCCCATGCGACCGCGGCCGCGGCTGTCGCTGCCCTGACGGCGCTGGACGCGGGGGAGTGGCGGTCCTTCAACCTGGTGGTCGCCGATGGAACAGGGGCCGAGTTCCTACGCGGACCGGGGCGCGGGCGCATTCAGGTGGAGCCGTTCCCGCCTGGCGTGAGCATGGTGACGGCGCACGATCCCAACGACCTCGACAGCCCGCGCACCGCCCGCCACTTGCCGCGCCTCCGGGCCGCCCCGACGCCCGATACCGACGATTGGGCGGCCTGGCGGGCGATCCTGTCCGATCGCGGGGGTGGCCCTGGCGAGCAGATGAATGTCGAGCACCGCGGCGGTTTCGGCACGATTTGCAGCGCGCTGCTGGCGATCCCGCGGGCCGGCGCCTTGGCCTGGTGGTTCGCCGCGGGGCCGCCGGACCGGGCTGAGTTCAAGCGCGTCGCGGTCTGATGCCCCGCCCGCGCGGGATTGGGCCTCCCGCCTCTCAATCAAGCAGCCAAGGCGCCGCGCTCGCCTGCGCGATCTGGCGCACCTGCGCCATCAGGCCGGGTGCGACCGGGATGCCCTCCGCCATGCGCCGCGCGGCCAAGCGGCGCTGCGGGTCGCCCGCCACCATCACCGGCTGCGCCGGATCGATCGGCGCGGTTGCCCGCAGATCGCCCAGGAAGCGGGCGACATCGGCCTGGAACGCGGCGGGGTCGCGGTACAGGCCAGGATCGATCGCCATCAGGAAGTGCCCGATGTCCTGGCCTTGGGGCTTCTTCGTGTGCATCGGGTCGGTGATGAGCGTCGCGCCCGACAGGCACGAGGACAGGATGTTCACCATCACCGCGAGCCCGTAGCCCTTGTAGCTGCTGCTCTCCGGCGCGCCGCCGAGCGAGGTCAGGAACCCGCCGTGTTGCGATGCCTCCAGCGGGTTGGTGCTGGGCAGCCCGTCCCGCGTCAGGATCCAGCCGGGCGGGCAGCGCTGGCTCTCGTTGGCCTTGTTGCGGATCCGCCCAGCGGCGACTGTGGTGGTCGCCATGTCGAGCAGGAACGGCGCCCCATCGGCGCTCGGCGCGGCGAAGGACCAGGGATCGGTTCCCAGCCGCGCCTGCCGCCCGAAGGTCGGCGCGACCTGGATGCCGGAGGCGGACGTGCAGGCCATGCCAATCAGCCCGGCCTCGGCCGCCATCAGCGTGTAGAAACCGCAGGCGCCGAAATGCGCCGAGTTGCGCACCGCCACGGCCGCCATGCCGGCGCTCCTTGCCTTGTTGATGGCGGTTCGCATGGCGAAGCGCGCCGGCACGTGGCCGAGCCCGCCGCCGCCATCGACCAGGGCGGAAACCGGTGTCTCGCGGACGATCGCGGGGCGCGCGTCCATCCGCGCGCGCCCGTTGCGGCGCAGCCGGTCATAGCCGGGCAGCATCGAGATGCCGTGGCTGTCCACGCCGTGCAGGTCGGCCCAGGCTAGGATCTCGCTGGTCGGCTCCGCGCTCTCCTCGGGCATCCCCCAGGCGCCGAGGATGGCCTTGATCTGCGCGCGGTGGGCAGCGTACGGGGCCGGCATCCGCGATCTCCCCTTCGGAAGAGCGAAGCCTTGCGCGTTAGGAGCATCCCAGCAAGGGTTGCGGGCAGTAATGGAGCGTTGGACGATTGCCTGATTCGCTGGTGCTTGTCCCGGCGCGGGTCCGCGCCCTGCGCGCTCGCCACGCCGCCAGCCTGATCGTGTTGCGCCAGGCGTCGGGCGGGCCGGAGATGCTGATGGGCGTGCGCGGGGCGCGGCACCGGTTCATGCCGAACCGCCTGGTGTTTCCCGGCGGCGCGGTGGATCGGGCCGACCTGACCGCTGCCAGCTCCACCCCGCTTGCGCCATGGACACGGGCGCGGCTGGAGCGTTCGGCGAGTCCCGCCTTGGCGCATGGGCTCGGCATCGCCGGCGCGCGCGAGCTGGAGGAGGAGACCGGCCTCTGCCTCGGCGTTCCGCCCGCGCTCGACGGGATCGACTACATCTGCCGGCTCGTCACCCCGACCGATAGCCCGGTGCGCTTCAACGCCCGTTTCCTGGTGGTTGACGCGGACCGTGTGGCCGGAACCCTGGCGGGGTCGGGGGAGCTGGAGGGGCTGCGGTTCTATCGGATAGAGGAGGCGCTGGCGCTCGATCTCGCCGACCCGACGCGCAAGGTGATTGAGCGGCTGTTGTCGTGGCTGGCGCTGGACGCGCGTGGCCGCGCCGCCGAGGAGCGCGTCCCGGTGTTCCGAAAAGGCTGGCGATGGGAGTAGCCCTCACCCGCCCCGCCCCGCCCCGCCGCGCCGGGTGAGGGGCCATGCCGTCACACATACGGCCCGAGCTTGCACCCGAACGCGCCAGGCGGCTGCATCAGGCCCGCGCCAGGCACGACCTCCAAAACGTCCCAATAATCGTCAGCGGACTTCATCTCCGACGGCCTCTTGCCGCGCTGGATGATGACCGGACGGACGAGCTGGTGGTCCTCCGGGCGGAACCACACCTCGCCCACCAGCGAGTCGAAGTGCTCGCCCTTTTCATAGGTCTTGATGACCTCGACGGGGTTGAACGTGCCGGCCTCGGAGACCATGCGCGCCCAGCAGGCGAGCTGCATGTACGCGGCCTCGGCGCTCCATTCCGGCGTGTAGTTGTACTTCTTCTGGAACGCCTCGGTGAACATCTTGGAGAGCGGGTACCGCTCGCCAAGCGTCCACCACCAATCGGTGGCCGTGAACACGCCCTGTGTCAGCTCCGGCCCGACCTCCTTGGCGAGGAACGGCACGGAATAGGCCACCACCAGCGGCATCTTCTTGAGGATGCCGAAACCGTTCGCCTGCTTGATCGACTGGACGGCGTCGTTGCCCCAGTTGATGTTGATGAAGATGTCGGCGCCGCTGTTGGCGATGTTGAGCAGATAGCTGCTGTAGTCGGGCGCGCCGAGCGGGCAGACCTGGTTGGTCGCCACCGTCCACCCGTCCTTGCCCAGGTACTCCTGCATCGAGGCGCGGACCGTGTGGCCATAGGTGTAGTCGGGGGTGAGAAAGGCGATCTTCCTGTTCCGCCCGAAGTTCTTGAGCAGCACCGGCGACAGCGCTGCCGAGGAGGTCTGGCCGTAAAAGCAGGTGCGGAACGAGTAGCGCACGCAATCCTTGCCGGTGGTGTCGTTGGAGCCGCTGACTCCCGGCAGGTAGATCACCTTCTCGCGCTGGCCGAACTTGTTGTTGGCGACCGCCTCGGCGCTGGAGCAGGAGCCGGTCAGCAGGATGGCCTTGTTGTCGGCGACGAACTTGGAAAGGTTCTGCACCGCCACGTTCGGCTTCGCCTCGGAATCGGCGACGCCATAGACCACCTGTTTGCCGAGCAGCCCTTTCGTGACCTTGGGCGCCATGCTGCGGATCAGCGCGTTGCCGTCGTTGATGTGCTCGATGGCGAGCTGATAGCCCTTCAGCTCGTCCTCTCCCTGGATCGCGTAGGTGCCCGTTCGCGGCAGGCTGATGCCGATGAAGGCGGTGGAGCCGGAGACGCCGTCCGGCCAGGTCCCGACCGCCTGCTCGGCGGCCAAGGCGTGCCGGATGGGTATCGCGCCGACCGCCGCGGCGCTTGCCACGCCCGCCCCGGCCCGCAGCAGCACGCGGCGCCCAAGACCCTGGACCGTTCCCAATCCCATTATATTTACTCCGTCGAAAATTTTAGGCATTATGAACGTCTATTGACGTCTGGCAAGATGGTCTTGGAAATGGATAGTGCGCCCTAGCCCCAATACGGTTCACTTTAGTTGTTTGTGCCGCAGGGAGAACCAAGGCGAATGCTGCATTTTCAATTGGTTGGTATTCGACCGATAGCTTAAGTGAACAGGATTTTGCCTAAAGTGAACCGTATTGGGGCTAGCCCCAATACGGTTCACTTTAGTTGTTTGTGCCGCAGGGAGAACCAAGGCGAATGCTGCATTTTCAATTGGTTGGTATTCGGCCGATAGCTTAAGTGAACAGGATTTTGCCTTAAGTGAACCGTATTGGGGCTAGGCGCAATACTGTTCAGATAAACGGGTAGGCGGCATATGCTGCTGGCTGGGATTGTCGGGGGGCGGCAGCGATGGCCGGTGCTCCTGCCGGCCTGCCGGCCGGCGTTCGTCTCAGCGACCACATCAGCCTCGGCGTGATTGCCAAGGCGTTCCCGCCCGAACGGGTGCGGCAGATTCTGGCCGAGACCGGCACGGCGAGCGAGCGGGAGCGCGACCTGCCGGCGCAGGTGATGGTCTACTACGCGATCGCCCTGGCGCTCTACATGGGCTCCAGCACGCGGGAGGTGTTGCGCTGCCTGCTGGAGGGTCTGCGCTGGCTCTGGGGCGCTGAGGCGGTCAAGGTGGCAGGCCGGAGCGGCATCTCACAGGCTCGCACCCGGCTGGGCGAGGCGCCGCTGCAGAGGCTTTATGAGCAGGTGGTGCAGCCGATCGCGGCGCGCGCCACCAAGGGGGCGTGGTATCGGGCGTGGCGGCTGGTCAGCCTGGACGGCTCCTGCCTGGATGTGGCCGACACTGAGGAGAACCGCGCCAGCTTCGGGTGTCCGGGTGCGAGCCGCGGCGAGAGCGCGTTCCCGCAACTGCGCTTCGTGGCCCTGGTGGAGAACGGCACGCACGTGCTGTTCGGCGCCCGCCTCGGCCGGTGCGCGGATGGCGAGACGACGCTGGCCCACGACGTGCTGAGGGGACTGCGGCCCGGCATGCTGTGCCTGGCCGACCGACAATTTTTTGGACACGCGCTCTGGCAGGCCGCGGCGGCCACCGGCGCCGACCTGCTCTGGCGGGTGAAGCACAATCTGCGGCTGCCGCGCACAAGCGTGCTGGCCGACGGGTCCTACCTGACGACGATCTATTCCAGCGACAAGAACCGGCGACACGGCAGCAACGGCATCCGGGTGCGCGTGGTCGAGTATCGACTGGAGGGCGTCGCCGAGGCTGAGCCGCTGTATCGGCTGGTGACCACGATCCTGGATCCGGCGCAGGCGCCCGCCGCGGCCCTGGCCGCCCTCTACCATGAGCGCTGGGAAATCGAAGGCGCCTTGGACGAGTTGAAGACGCACCTGCGCGGCGCGGGGGTCGTGCTGCGCAGCAAAACCCCGGCGTTGGCGCGCCAAGAGTTCTGGGGCTTGCTGCTGGCCCACTTCGCGGTGCGCGGGCTGATGCACGAAGCGGCGCTGCAGGCCGCGGAAGACCCCGACCGGCTCTCCTTCTCGCATGCCGTGCGCGTGGTCCGGCGCAAGCTGCCGCTGTTCGCCGCGCTTCCCCCCTCGGGCCAGGCGGGCTCTGCATAAGGCGGTGCTGAACGAGATCCTGGAGGAGCGCGTGGCAAGCAGCCGAGGCAGGCAGGTGCCGCGTGGGGTCAAGCGCAAGATGAGCTGTACTAGCTAGGATTTAATCTGACAATCTGGTTTGTTTGGTGCGGGCAACCCGGGACCGGAGGACAGGAATGTCTCGCTCCGGTCGCCCAGAACCGAGGAGCCGACCATGACCAACGAACGCAAGGTAATCCGGGCCAAGGTAGGCCTGCTGGAGCTGGCCAAACAGCTCGGCAATGTGTCGCAGGCCTGCAAGATCATGGGATACTCGCGCGACAGCTTCTACCGCTTTCAGGAGCTCTACGAAAAGGGCGGCGAGATCGCGCTGGCGGAGATGACCCGGCGCAAGCCAATCCTGCGCAATCGGGTGGAGCCGGCCATCGAGCAGGCGGTCGTCGGGCTGGCCGTCGAGCAGCCGGCCTTTGGCCAAGTCCGGGTGGCCAAGGAGCTGAAGAAGCGCGGCCTGACGATCTCCCCGGCCGGGGTGCGCTGTGTCTGGCAGCGCCACGACCTGGAGACCATGAAGAAGCGGCTCCAGGCACTCGAGGCCAAGAGCGCACAGGACGGCCTGGTGCTGACCGAAGCCCAGGTCGCCGCCTTGGAGCGGGCCCGGCAGGACAACGAGGCGCATGGCGAGTTCGAGAGCGAGTGTCCGGGCTACTGCCTGGCCCAGGACACCTTCTATGTCGGCACGCTCAAGGGGGTCGGGCGGATCTATCAGCAGACCTGCATCGACACCCACTCCAAGGTGGCGTTCGCCAAGCTCTACGACCGCAAGACCCCGATCACCGCCGCCGACCTGCTGAACGACCGCGTGGTGCCGTTCTTCGACGAGCACGGGGTCAAGCTGTCCCGCGTGCTGACCGATCGCGGCACCGAGTATTGCGGCACCTCGCAGGCCCACGAATACGAGCTCTACCTGGCGATCGAGGACATCGACCACAGCCGGACCAAGGCAAAGAGTCCGCAAACCAGCGGGATCTGCGAGCGCTTCCACAAAACGGTGCTGCACGAGTTCTATCAGGTCGCCTTCCGCAAGCGCATCTACAGCAGCATCGAGCAGCTACAGGCCGATCTCGATGTCTGGGTCAGCAGCTATAATGAGCAACGCCCTCATCAGGGCCGCTGGTGCTACGGCAAGACCCCGATGCAGACCTTCCTTGACACCCTCCCGCTCGCCAGGGGAAAAATGCTCAACGCCGCCTGACGTCGGTCAGACATGATCCATCCGGCACCATACAGGCCAGCTGTCCGATCAAATGTCAGCTAGTACAGATGAGCAACTATCAGTTACGACCGCGCACCCCACAGCCGGTAACGCGGATCGACTACGTCAAGGCCATTCGCATCATAAAGTGAACAGTATTGGGGCTAGCCAGACGCTCGTGCCCTCGTAAGGTCGAAAATGCCCAGCGCGCCCCTGCTCGTGTCGCAGGCCTTCAACGGCCTCGCCCTCGGAACGCTGCTGGCGCTGGTCAGCAGTGGCTTGACGATCATCCTCGGCACGCTCGGCGTGCTGAACTTCGCGCATGGCGCCCTGTTCATGGTGGGTTCCTATCCTGGCGCGGTGGTGGGCGGGATCATCGCCGGCGAGATCATCAGCATCACCAGCGCGTTCAACTCGGCCTATTCGGAGGTGATGCTCTACGCGGTGATGGCGCTGCTGCTGGTGCTGCGCCCGCAGGGCCTGTTCGGGTCCGAGGGCCGGGTATGAGCCGCGCCCGAACCACGCTGTTGCCGCTCGCGGCGCTCGTTGTCGTGCTGGCGGCCGCGCCCTTCGCGCTGCCGCACATCGGCGCCTCGCTCGATCTGATGCAGCGCGTCCTGGTGATCGGCGTTCTCGGCCTCGGCTTCGACCTGCTGTTCGGCGCCGCCGGGCTGCTGTCGTTCGGCCAGGCGGCGTTCTTCGGCACCGGCGGCATGGTGAGCGCCTATCTGCTGGTCAACAACGTCATCGGCAGCGTCTGGCTGGCGCTGGCGATCGGCACCGTGTCCGCCGGCGTGTTCGGGCTCGTTGTCGGCTGGCTCGCGGTGCGGCGCATCGGCATCTACTTCACCATGATCACGGGAGTAGCCCTCACCCGCCCCGCCGCGCCGGGTGAGGGGCCATGCCGTCACACATACGGCCCGAGCTTGCACCCGAACGCGCCAGGCGGCTGCATCAGGCCCGCGCCAGGCACGACCTCCAAAACGTCCCAATAGTCGTCAGCGGACTTCATCTCCGACGGCTTCTTGCCGCGCTGGATGATGACCGGACGGACGAGCTGGTGGTCCTCCGGGCGGAACCACACCTCGCCCACCAGCGAGTCGAAGTGCTCGCCCTTTTCATAGGTCTTGATGACCTCGACGGGGTTGAACGTGCCGGCCTCGGAGACCATGCGCGCCCAGCAAGCGAGCTGCATGTAGGCGGACTTGGCGGTCCATTCCGGCTCGTAATTGTACTTGCTTTGGAACGCCTCGACAAACATCTTGGCGAGCGGATACTTGTCTCCGATCGTCCACCACCAATCGGTGGCGGCGTACACGCCCTGCGTCAGCTCCGGGTCGGCATCCCTTGCCAGGAAAAGAGTGACAACGGGCATCACCATCGGCATCTTCTTGAGGATGCCGAAACCGTTCGCCTGCTTGATCGACTGGACGGCGTCGTTGCCCCAGTTGATGTTGATGAAGATGTCGGCGCCGCTGTTGGCGATGTTGAGCAGGTAGCTGCTGTAGTCGGGCGCGCCGAGCGGGCAGACCTGGTTGGTCGCCACCGTCCACCCGTCCTTGCCCAGGTACTCCTGCATCGAGGCGCGGACCGTGTGGCCATAGGTGTAGTCGGGGGTGAGAAAGGCGATCTTCCTGTTCCGCCCGAAGTTCTTGAGCAGCACCGGCGACAGCGCCGCCGAGGAGGTCTGGCCGTAAAAGCAGGTGCGGAACGAGTAGCGCACGCAATCCTTGCCGGTGGTGTCGTTCGACGTGCTTACGCCTGGCAGGTAGATGACCTTCTCGCGCCGGCCGAACTTGTTGTTGGCGACCGCCTCGGCGCTGGAGCAGGAGCCGGTCAGCAGGATGGCCTTGTTGTTGGCGATGAACTTGGAAAGGTTCTGCACCGCCACGTTCGGCTTCGCCTCGGAATCGGCGACGCCATAGACCACCTGTTTGCCGAGCAGCCCTTTCGTGACCTTGGGGGCCATCGTGCGGATCAGCGCGTCGCCGTCGTTGATGTGCTCGATGGCGAGCTGATAGCCCTTCAGCTCGTCCTCTCCCGGGTTCGCGTAGGTGCCCGTTCGCGGCAGGCTGATGCCGATAAAGGCAGTGGAGGCGGCGACACCGGCGGGCCAGGTCCCGATCGTCTCTTCGGCTGCTGAAGCATGTCGGATGGGTATCGCGCCGACCGCCGCGGCGCCTGCCACGCCGGCTCCGGCCCGGCAACTGCTCAACCCACCCCGCTTCGCGCAATGCGTTGATATAGAATGATTTTCAGCAGTCTCAGAAAACGGGATAAATTTGGGCAGTTGAAGTAAAATCCGCGGCGATACCAGATACTTATTTATATCGTAATATCGCAGCCTTGGCCGTTACATGCGTCGGATTCGATACTGCCGTTACGCCCAAAATCGCCTCGCCCAGAAAGCGTTGTTTATCAATGATTTGCGGAGGGAGGGGTGGGTTGAGCAGTTACCCGGCCCGCAACAGAGCGCGGCGCCCAAGACCCTGGACCGTTCCCAATCCCATTATATTTACTCCGTTGAAAATTTTAGGCATTATGAACGTCTATTGACGTCTGGCAAGATGGTCTTGGAAATGGATAGTGCGCCCTAGCCAGACGCTCGTGCCCTCGTAAGGTCGAAAATGCCCAGCGCGCCCCTGCTCGTGTCGCAGGCCTTCAACGGCCTCGCCCTCGGAACGCTGCTGGCGCTGGTCAGCAGTGGCTTGACGATCATCCTCGGCACGCTCGGCGTGCTGAACTTCGCGCATGGCGCCCTGTTCATGGTGGGCGCCTATGTTCTCTACGTGGTGGCCGCGCACACCGGCTCGTTCCTGGCGGGCCTGTTCGCCGGGGCGGCGTTCATGCTGCTGGGCGGCGCGCTGCTGGAGCGCGGGTTGATCCGCTGGTTCTACGCCCGCCCGCCCGAGGACCAGATCCTCGTCACGTTCGGTGCCGCGATCGTGATCGTGGAGGCGGTGCGCGCCATCTTCGGCCCGGAGAGCCAGCACGTGGACGTGCCGGGTTGGGGACAGGGCGCCACGCAGATCGGCTTTCTGACCTATCCCACGTACCGGCTGCAACTGATCGGCGTTGTCGCCGCGCTGCTGGCGGGCCTGTACGTCATCCTGTACCGCACGTCGGTCGGCCTCGTGGTCCGGGCCGGGATCGAGGATGCCCGCATGGTCGGTATCCTCGGCATCAATGTCCGCCGGGCCTTCCTGCTGGTCTTCGCGATCGGCGTCGCGGCGGCCGGCGTTGCGGGGATGCTGTACGCGCCGATTGTCGCGGTCACGCCCGACATGGGGCAGACTTTCCTGGTCGAATCCTTCGTGGTGATCGTGATCGGCGGGCTGGGTTCCTATCCTGGCGCGGTGGTGGGCGGGATCATCGCCGGCGAGATCATCAGCATCACCAGCGCGTTCAACTCGGCCTATTCGGAGGTGATGCTCTACGCGGTGATGGCGCTGCTGCTGGTGCTGCGCCCGCAGGGCCTGTTCGGGTCCGAGGGCCGGGTATGAGCCGCGCCCGAACCACGCTGTTGCCGCTCGCGGCGCTCGTTGTCGTGCTGGCGGCCGCGCCCTTCGCGCTGCCGCACATCGGCGCCTCGCTCGATCTGATGCAGCGCGTCCTGGTGATCGGCGTTCTCGGCCTCGGCTTCGACCTGCTGTTCGGCGCCGCCGGGCTGCTGTCGTTCGGCCAGGCGGCGTTCTTCGGCACCGGCGGCATGGTGAGCGCCTATCTGCTGGTCAACAACGTCATCGGCAGCGTCTGGCTGGCGCTGGCGATCGGCACCGTGTCCGCCGGCGTGTTCGGGCTCGTTGTCGGCTGGCTCGCGGTGCGGCGCATCGGCATCTACTTCACCATGATCACGCTGGCCTTCGGGCAGATGGCGTATTTCCTCTCGTTCTCCCCGCTCTCCAACTACAGCGGCGGCGAGAACGGGCTTCCCGGCGTGCCGTTTCCCCGGATCGGCGGGTATCGCATCGTCGCCGGGCTGCCGATGTACTGCCTGCTGGCCGCGTTGTTCTTCGTGGGCTTCGTGCTGGCCCGGCGCATCCTGCACTCGCCGTTCGGCGCCGTGCTGCGCGCGATCAAGGAGAACACGGCGCGCGCCGCGATGCTCGGCCACTCGGTTCCCGCGTACAAGCTCGCCGTGTTCGTCATCGCCGCCCTGTACGCGGGGCTCGCGGGCGGGCTGCTCGGGGTGTTCCAGAGCTACATGCCGCCCGACGCCTTCTCGCTCGACACATCGGGCGACTTGGTGGTGCAGACGATCATCGGCGGCGTCGGCACGCTGATCGGACCGCTGGTGGGCGCCACGGTCTGGCTTTATCTTCGAGACAATCTCCAGCTCATTCCCGGCGTCGGCCCGCTATGGAAGCTGATCCTGGGCGTGGTCTTCGTCGTCCTGGTGGTCGCGCTCAAGCGCGGCATCGTGGGCGAGATCCGCCACCTGTTCGTCCGGCGCCGGCTGCGGGCGCGAGAGGCGGAGGTGCCAGAGGAAGGCGGCGCTGCCAGCGAGGCGCCGCCGCCCGCGCTTCACCTGCCGATGATCGCGCCGGTTCGGGCGATCGACGACGCGCCGGCGCTGCGCGCCACGGGCCTGTCCAAGCACTATGGCGGGCTGCGAGCGGTGGACGGCGTCTCCTTCGCCGTGCGCACCGGATCGATTCACGCCGTCATCGGGCCGAACGGCGCGGGCAAGAGTACGCTGTTCAAGATGCTGCTTGACGAGGTGTCGCCCACCACCGGCGAAGTGCGCCTGTTCGGGCGCCGTGTGACCGGGCTGGGCGCGACGCGCGCAGCGCAGCTCGGCATCGGCAAGAGCAATCAGCTCAACCAGCTCTTCCTCGATATGACGGTCGCGGACAATCTGCGCGTCGCCGCCTTGGCCCGCCGGCGCGGCCCGTTCCGCGCCGACGTGCTGCGCGCGGCGAACTCCCTTCCAGCCGTCGAGCGCCAGGTCGCGGCCGCGATGCAGACGGTCGGGCTGGCGCACCGCGCCGACGTGCCCGTGCACGTCCTGCCCTACGGGGAGAAGCGGCGGCTTGAGATCGGCCTCGCCCTCGCCACCGGCCCCACCGTGCTGCTGCTCGACGAGCCGCTCGCCGGTATGAGCCCTGCCGAGCGCACCGCCACGCGCGCCCTGATTCGCGCGATCGGCAACAGCCGCACGCTGCTGATCGTCGAACACGACATGGACGCGATCTTCGAGCTCGCCGAGCGGATCACCGTGCTCCAGGAGGGCCGGCTGCTCGCCGAGGGCACGCCCGAGGAGATCCAGGCCAACGAAGCGGTGCAGGTCGCTTACCTGGGAGGGCTGCACGCGCATGAGCCTGCTTGAGGTCGAGCGGATCAACACGTTCTACGGCGACAGCCACGTCCTGTTCGATGTGTCGCTTCAGGTCGGCCGGAACGAGGTGGTGGCGCTCCTCGGGCGCAACGGCGCGGGCAAGACCACGACGCTGCGCACCATCATGGGCGTGCTCGCGCCGCGCCGCGGGCGCATCCGTCTGGACGGACGCGATATCCAGGGCCTGCCGCCCTACGCGATCGCGCGCATGGGGTTGCAGCTCGTGCCGGAGGAGCGGGCGATCTTCGGCCAGCTCACCGTGGAGGAGAACCTCCGGCTCGCCGCGCTGACGGCCGAGAAGCCGTGGAGCCTGGATCGCGTCTACGAGTTCTTCCCCCGCTTGCGGGAGCGCCGCCGCTCCGGCGGCCGGCAGCTCTCGGGCGGGGAGCAGCAGATGCTGGCGATCGCCCGCGCGCTGATCCGCGACGCGCGGGTGATTCTGCTTGATGAGCCGTTCGAGGGCTTGGCCCCGCTGATCGTGCGCGACCTCGTGCGCGTCGCGCGGGAGCTCGCGGCCCAGGGGCGGACGATCCTGGTGGTCGAGCAGAACGTGGTCGCGGCGCTCAGCTTCTCCGACCGGGTGTACGTGCTGAACAACGGGCACGTCGCCTGGGAGGGAACGCCGGCCGCGCTGGAGGCGGACCCGGCGGTGATGAAGACGCATTTGGGGGTGTGAGGGCGCGTCAGCGTTCCATCTTGGCGGGGAACACCCGCTGGACCAGCTCCTGCAACGTGTTGAACACGCCTTCCACCCCGAACCCCGCGAGGAAGGCCAGACCCGATGCCGACAAGGTCAGCGAGGACAGGAGGTCGGAGCCGGCGCCGGTCGTCGCCTGCTGGGCTTGGATCGGACCGTAGGAGGTGAAGAACAGGCCGATGCAGGTGCCGACCACGAGGCCGAGGACGAGCCGGATCCAGCCAAGCCAACTGTCGCGGGGCTCCAATTGGCTGCCCTTGGCCTTGCTCCAGAACTCCAGGAGCACGAAAATCAGCGAGCCAAGCAACCCGAAGCACACCGGCAGCAGGTAGTTGCCAATTGCGAGAATCCGCGGCGCGACATGCAATTCCGTGTTGTCGGTGTCGGGCAGGCTGGGGGCTTCGGCGCGGGAGGGAACGAACCACCCCCGCACGCCTCTGGGAAGCAGGAACACGCCTCCGACAATGGACGGCCAGTCCGTTAGCCACCGGTTTATGTCGGCGCGGGCGATGATGAAATCATGCTTCAGGATGTTGTCCTGCCCACAGAGGAAGCGCGCGGCGGGAGAGCCTTCCAGCCGGATCTCGCCCAGGCTTCCGCCATCCCCGATCTGGCCACTCACCTCGTTGCCGAGATCGATGCCGTTTGCATGGGCGTATTCGGCGTAGGCACGCCAGCGATCACACACGCCCAGGGCCGCGAGGTTGACGGTTTGCGTCGGCCTGTTGAGCTTCCGATTACCCACATTTTGGCCGTGTTCGGGCCCTTGACGGTGCCTTGCTGGATGTGACGCGCTACCTGCGACGAGGTCGCGTGGCGTGAGGCTGCGATGTCGGACGCGATGCCGAAAGCGAGCGGCAGCGGTTCGAGGGCGGGCGCTGTCAAAGGGCCATCTTGGATCGATGCTGAAGTATCGGGGTGCGCACTTGGGGACAAGCGCCTATGCGACCGATTGCGGCGGCGGCTGCATCAGCTCGAGGGGGCGATGGGCGCTCCGCTGCCGCTGGCCTGTCAGGACTGGGCGAACACGAAGGCGGCCTATCGCTTCCTCTCGAGTGAGCGGTTCGGAGAGGACGCGATCCTGGCAGGGCACTTCCAGGCGACCGCCAGCCGCTTTGCGGCCACGGCTGGCCTGGTCCTCGTGGTCCAGGACACGACCGCGTTCAGCTTCCGCTGGGCCAAGCCGGGGACCATCGGCGCGATCGGCCGCGTGCCGATCGGGCGGGATCGTGACGGCAACCCTCGTGCCCACACGCGATGCGGGTTGTTGATGCACGCGAGCCTCGTGGTCACGCCCGAGGGGCTGCCGCTCGGCCTCGCCGCGGCCCAGTTCTGGACCCGCAAGGCGTTCAAGGGGGCAAACGAACTGAAGCGCCACGTCAACCCGACAAGGGTGCCGATCGAGGAGAAGGAGAGCATTCGCTGGCTGTCGAGCCTGGCGCAGTCCAGCGCGCTGCTCGGTGATCCGGGGCGCTGCGTCTACGTCGGCGATCGGGAGAACGACATCTACGAGTTCTTCTGCGCCGCGTGGGAGGCGGGCACGCATTTCCTCGTTCGTACCTGCGTGGATCGACTGGCGGGCGATGGACGCCGCACGGTCGCTCGCGTGATGGCCCGGGTTCCGGTTGCGGGGCAGCACCGGATCGCAGTCACGGCGGAGGACGGCAGTGTCGCCGAGGCCGTGCTCAAGCTCCGCTACAGGCGGGTGCACATCCTGCCGCCGATCGGCAAGCAGAAGCGCTACCCCGCCCTCGACCTGACGGTGATCCACGCGCGGCAGCCGCGCGGGCGCGACCGGGTCGATTGGAAGCTCGTGACCGATCTGGCCGTCACCTCACCCGAGGCGGCGGTCGAAAAGCTGCAGTGGTACGCCCAGCGCTGGAAGGTCGAGCTCTTCCACAAGATCCTGAAATCCGGCTGTCGCGTCGAGGCGGCACGGCTGCGGACTGCCGAGCGGCTGGCCAAGCTGATCGCGGTGTTCTGCATCCTCAGCTGGCGCATCTTCTGGACGACGATGATCAACAGGACCGCGCCGCATGCCCCGCCACGCTTGGCACTGACGGGGGCAGAAATCACCGCCATCGACCGCGCGGTGCGCGACCGGCCCACCATACCCGGCGAGAAGACCCTGTCGCACTATCTCATGAAAGTCGCCTGCCTCGGCGGCTATCTCGCCCGCGCGCGGGACCCGCCACCCGGCAACGCCGTGATGTGGCGAGGTTGGTCCCGCCTCATGGACATGATGCTCGGAGCGGACCTGATGCAGGCAAAATGTGGGTAATCGGAAGCTGTCGACCACGCTTACCAGCGGGATGGAGGCATCCGCCGGCTTGTCAACCATGGTTTCAAGTTGCTTCTCATCCACCGCGATGCTTGCCTGCCGAACGCGGAGCGCCTCTATGTTCTGCAGCAGGTGCTTGCCCACCGCTACCTCGGTGGACAGCCATACGGCCGCAATCGTGATGAGCAGGGCCAGGCTGACGAACACGTTGCGTGACCAGCGATGGATGAATGCGCGGCCGCGAAGGTACGGATAGGCGTTCTTCGCTAGGTCGAACGTCGCCTTCGCGAAGAACAGCGAGGATTCCGTAACCATTGACGTGTACGCCACCGTCAGTCCCGTTACGGGGGCAACGAGTTCGCTCAGCTTGTCGCGGGTGAGTTGCAGGAGCACAAGCTCCTGCGAGGTAAGCGGGGTGGGCGGCACCGTGGTCAGCTTGGCCTCGATCGCGTCGAGGCCGAAGATGATGTCGCCGGCGGACATGCTAGGGTGCGGTAAGTTCGCACCCTCGACCACTAGGTGCGCCAGCGACAGCTCCGGCCTGACCGACATGTAACGCAGCAGGACCCGAATTTGGTAAAGAAGCTGTTTTGAATAGGCTCCGTCCAACATGAGACGGCCTCCCCACGAGTTGAGGTATCATGCGGCTGGCGTTTGGCCGGGCAAGCGGATTCGGCCCGCTCCTGCCAGGTCCCGGAAACGTGATCCCCTCATGGCGCGGCCACCCTTTGCGGACCGGCCGAGCGGAAGCCCCTATCCAGGTCGGCCGGCGCGTGGTTCCGTAGCCAATTGCCCGATCGTAGGAGGAATGGCATGACCGCGCGCAACGCCACCGTGGCCGTCATCGGCGCGGGCGATTTCATTGGCGGGGCCATCGCGCGCCGTTTCGCCGCCGAGGGCTACACCGCCGCCGCCGGGCGGCGCCAGGGCGAGAAGCTCGCGCCGCTCGTGGCGGAAATCGAAGCGGAGGGCGGGCGCTGTGTCGCGCGCAGCCTGGACGCACGACGGGAGGATGACGTCGCCGCGTTCATCGCCGAGGCGGAGGCCATCGCGCCGCTGGAAGCCTGCATCTTCAATATCGGCGCCAACGTGAACTTTCCCCTCCTGGACACGACCGAGCGCGTCTTCCGCAAGGTCTGGGAGATGGCCTGCTACGGCGGCTTCCTCACGGGGCGGGAGGCGGCGCGCGCGATGCTGCCGCGCGGGCGGGGCTCGATCTTCTTCACCGGCGCGACGGCGAGCCTGCGCGGCGGGTCGGGCTACGCCGCCTTCGCCGCCGCCAAGGCCGGGCTGCGCGCGCTGGCCCAGTCCATGGCGCGCGAGCTTGGCCCGCAGGGCATCCATGTCGCGCACCTGGTGATCGACGCGGGCGTGAACACCGCCTGGGTCCGTTCCCGGATTGCCGCGCGCGAGGGCGAGCAGGCCGCGCGGCTGACCCAGGGCGACCTGTTGACGCGCCCGGAATCGATTGCCGAGGCCTATTGGCGCCTGCACACGCAGACGCGCGACGCCTGGACCTTCGAGGCCGACCTACGACCCTTCGCCGAGCTGTGGTGAGCGCCATGACACAGGTTGAGTTCCATTTCGACTTCGGCAGTCCGAACGCCTATCTGTGCCACGTCCTCATTCCCGCCATCGAGCAGCGCACCGGCGCGCGTTTCGCCTACGTGCCAGTGCTGCTGGGCGGGGTCTTCAAGCTCACCAACAACCAGTCGCCGATGGTGAGCATGAAGGGCATCCGCAACAAGCCCGAGTACCAACGGCTGGAGATGCAGCGCTTCATCGCGCGCCACCACATCGACCGCTTCCGCTTCAATCCGCATTTCCCGGTGAACACGCTGCTCGTCATGCGCGCCGCCGTGGCCGCGGAACAGGACGGCGCGCTGATGCCCTATGTGGACGCGGTGTTCCGCGCCATGTGGGAGGAGGAGCGCAAGATGGACGATCCGGCGGTGGCCCGCGACGCGCTGGAGCGGGCCGGGCTCGACGGCGCCGGCCTGCTCGCCCGCGCGCAGGAACAGGCGGTGAAGGATCGCCTCGTCGCCAACACCGAGGCATCCGTCGAGCGCGGGACGTTCGGCTCGCCAACCTTCTTCGTGGGCGAGGCGATGTTCTTCGGCAAGGACCGGCTGCGCGAGGTCGAGGAGGAGATCGCGCGCGTTCGCGCGGCATAGCGCGACGCGTGACCGGGCGGGTAACGGCGCCCGACCCGCCAAGGCCAGCGGCGAGGCCCGAGCCGATGGGCCTTGCCGCGGTCGGCCTACGGAGATTTAACACGCCGTCCCCGATCGCGCCATGACGCCGTTCGCGCGCTGCGTTAGGGGTGGGCGCATGGCGGGAACCAAGCGGGACGAGGCGGGAACCGAGCGGAACGAGGGGCGGACCGCGGCGCGTCGTTGGCTCCGGCAACAGACGCGCCAGGGCGGCACGGCCGGCCGTAAAATCGTGGCGCTTGGGCTGCTCGGAACCGTGGCGGCGATCGGGCAGGCATTCTGCGCCGCCCGCATCCTGGCGGTGGCGCTTGCCGGCGGTGGGCTGGCCCTGACGCCGCTCGCTGTGTTCGGCGCGCTGGCCGCGCTGCGGGCCGGCTTTGGCTTTCTCTCGGAACTTGCCGCCTTCGCCACGGGCGCCACCGCGCGCAGGCGGCTGCGCAGCGAGATCCTGGGGGGACTGCTGCACACCGGCCCAGCGCTGCTGCGCACCCATCACTCGGGCGAGCTCGCCGCCATCGTCGTGGACCGTATCGAGGCGCTGGACGGGTTGTTCGCGCGCTGGCTGCCCGCCTCGGCCCTCGCCGTCGCGGCCCCCGCGCTGGTGGCTGTCGCGGCGCTGTGGGTCGATCCGCTCGCCGGCGGTCTGCTGATCCTGTGCGGGTTGCTGGTTCCGGCGGCCATGGCGGTCGCCGGCATTGGCGCCGCCGCCGCGTCGCGCAACCAGTTCCTGGCGCTCACCCGGCTGCAAGCCCGCTTCCTCGATCGCGTGCGCGGCATCGCCACCATTGTGCTGTATGGGCGCGCGGAGGACGAGGCGCGGGCGCTGAGCCGGGCGGCGGCGGAGCTGAGCCGGCGGACGATGCGCGTGCTGCGCGTGGCGTTCCTGTCCTCGGTGGCGCTCGACCTCGCGGCGGCGGCGGCCCTGGTGGTGCTCGCCGTGCGCTACGGCACGGCGCTCGCTTTGCACCGGCTGGCCGATCCGGCCGGCGCGCTGTTCGTTCTGCTGCTGGTGCCGGAGTTCTTCGCCCCGCTGCGCGCCTTCTCCGCCGCCTACCAGGATCGCTTGCACGCGACCGGGGCGGCGGATGCCCTGGTCGCGCTGCCGCCGCCCGTCGCCGCTCCGCCGCCGCCGCAGCAGGTGCGCACGGTCGCGGCCCGAGGCGTGACGGTCGCCTTCGAGAATGTCCGCCTGACGTGGGATCCGGCGCGCGGGCCGGCCCTCGATGGCCTGAGCTTCCGCGTGCCGGCCGGCGAGACCCTGATCCTGGCCGGACCCTCCGGGGCCGGCAAGTCGACGGTGATCGAGATCCTGCTCGGCTTCGTCCAACCCGAGTCTGGGCGGGTGACGCTGAATGGCGCCGACATCGCCGAACTGGTGCCCGAGGCGCTGTCGCGCCTGACCGCCTGGGTGGGCCAGCGCCCGGTCCTGTTCGCCGGCACGATCCGCGACAACATCCTGTTCGCCCGCCCGGAGGCGAGCGATGAGGCGGTCAGCGAAGCGGCCCAGGCCGCCCACTTGCTCGAGTTCGTCAAGGACTTGCCGGACGGGCTCGACACGAGGGTCGGGGAGGGCGGGTACGGCCTCTCCGGCGGGCAGGCGCAGCGCGTCGCCATCGCGCGCGCGTTCCTGAAGAACGCGCCGCTTCTGCTGCTCGACGAGCCGACCGCGCATCTCGATCCGGCGACCGAGGCGGATGTGCTCGACAGCCTGCGGAAGCTCGCCCTGGGCCGGACGGTGATCCTGGCGAGCCACGCCTCGGCCGCGCACGCCTTCGCGGGGCGGCGGCTCGACCTGCGCGACGGCCGCGCGCTCGCCACACGGAAGAGCGCATGAGCGAGCTGCTGCGCGTCCTATGGCTTTGGCGCGGCCGCGCCGCCTGGCTCGGCCTCGGCTTGGTGACCGCGCTCGGCTCCGTTGCCGCCGGCGTGGCCTTGATGACGCTGTCCGGCGGCGTGATCGGGATGGCCGTGATGGCGGGCGTGCTGAGCGCGCCCTTGGCCTTGCGCGTCACTGGCGTCGCGCGCGTGGTGCTGCGCTACCTGGAGCGCCTGGCCACGCACGCGGCCACCTTCCGGGCGCTGACCGACCTGCGCGTGTGGTTCTTCCGTGGCCTGGCGCGTGGTGCGGCCGGTGGGCTCGGGTTCCGCCAGGCGGGTGACGTGCTGGCACGGCTGGTGGGCGACGTGGAGGCGCTGGACGGGCTCTATCTTCGCATCCTGGTGCCGCTCGCCGGCGCTTGCCTCCTGTTGCCGGCACTGGCCGTGCTGCTCGGGATGCGCAGCCCGGTGCTGGCCGCGCTCGTGGTCGCGCTGTTCGCCGTCGCCGCCTTCTTGCTGCCTTGGATGGCGGCGCGCGCCACCGCGGCGGCCGGCACGCGGCTGGCGGACGCGGCGGGTGGCCTGCGTGTCGCGGCGCTCGACGCGCTGAGCGGGTTGCGCGAGGTCCGCGCCTTCGGTGCCGAGGGGCGCGTGCTGGCCCAGGTGCAGGCTCGTGAGGCGGCCCTGCTGGGTGCGCAGCGGGACGTCTCAAGGCGCACGGCGCTCGCTGGCGCCTGCGCGCTGCTCTGCGCGCAGGCCGCCGTGCTGGCGGTGCTCGCCTCGGCCGGCGCCGAGCCCGCGGGAGCGGTCGCCGCCGCGTTCCTGAGCGTCGCTGCGTTCGAGGCGATCGGCGGCCTGCCGCGCGCGGGCGCCTTGGCGGGACACGCCGCCGCCGCGGCGCGGCGCGTGCTGAAGGCGGCCGAGGCGCCGGCCCCGGTGCCGGACCCGCCGCGTCCGCACGCTCCTCCCGCGAGCGCCGCACTGCGCTTTGAGGGTGTGCGCTTCCGCTGGCGCGAGGGCCACAAGCTGGTCTTCGACGGCCTGACCCTGGACGTGCCGCCCGGCGCCCGCGTCGGCCTGCTCGGCCCCTCCGGGTCCGGCAAGTCCACCCTCGCCGCGCTCGCCCTCAAGCTCGCGACGCCGCAGGCGGGGTGCGTGCGGCTGGGCGGGGTGGACCTGGCGGAGCTGACGGCGGCGGAGGTGCGCGCGCGAATCGGCTGGCTCGGCCAGGCGACACACCTGTTTGACGACACGATCCGCGCCAACCTCTTGCTCGCCCGCCCCGACGCCGGCGAGGCGGCGCTGTGGGCCGCGCTGGAGGCGGCGCGCATCGCCGAGGTCGTGCGCGGCCTGCCGGACGGGCTTGACACCTGGGTGGGCGAAGGCGGGGCGCGCTTCTCGGGCGGGCAGGGCCGGCGGCTGGCGCTGGCCCGCGCGCTTCTCTCGCCCGCGCCGATCCTGATCCTCGACGAGCCCTGCGCCGGCTTGGACGCGGAGGTTGAGCGCGCCTTCCTCGCCACGCTGAACGAGGTGGCGCAGGGGCGCAGCGTCATCCTGATCGCGCACCGGCTGACCGGGGTGGAGCGGCTGGACCGGATCTACCGCCTGTCCGGTGGCCGCGCCGTGGCGGCGGCGGGGTAGCTCAACCGAATTCCTGACCTGACACCACCGTCTCCGCCGGCTTCAAGGCCGCTTGGATCACCAACGATGTGCCGCACCCCGGTAAGGTTGGTTGGCGCGATAACCAAGCTTTGGGAACTTGTCGTTATGGTTCAGGTCTGAGAAAAGCGAGGAGCGCGCGCAGAGGAGCGAATCGACCAGTGACCACGAACGCCACCCCTGATCTTGGGGCCGATCTCCTCGCGGCCCTCAAGGGCGGCAGCTTCGGGTGCGTTCTGGCCGATCCGCCCTGGCAGTTTGTCAATCGCACGGGCAAGATGGCACCAGAACACAAACGTCTAAGTCGCTACGGAACAATGGACGTGGCTGCGATCTCCGCGCTGCCCGTGGCAGGGATCAGTGCCCCGACGTCCCATCTGTATCTCTGGGTGCCCAACGCCTTGTTGCCGGAGGGCTTGCAGGTCATGAAGGCCTGGGGGTTCAGCTACAAATCCAATATCGTCTGGCACAAGCTACGGAAGGACGGCGGCAGCGACGGCCGGGGAGTCGGATTCTACTTCCGCAACGTGACTGAGCTTGTTCTGTTCGGCGTGCGAGGCAAAAACGCGCGGACCCTGCAACCAGGCCGAACGCAAGTGAACTACCTTGGAACGCGAAAGCGCGAGCACTCGCGTAAGCCAGATGAACTGTATGGCATCATCGAAGCGTGCAGCCCGGGGCCACGGCTTGAGTTGTTCGCGCGCGGCGCGCGGCCCGGCTGGACCGTGTGGGGAAACCAAGCCACCGAGGGTTACGAACCGACGTGGAAAACCTATAGCCATAACAGCACCACGCAACGCAAGGAGGCTTCGACGCCCCTCCTTCCCAGCGAGTGAGCGTCATGCTTCTTCCTCGTCGTCGTCGTCGGGAACAGGTATCCCGCGACGCTTAGCAAGCCTTTTTGCTTCTTTCTCTGCGGCAATACGTGCTTTCAACGCCGCAAGCGCCTCTGGGCCGTCGTCTTCAAAGAGAATCGGTCGGATAGCAAAGGTCAGCACCGGGCAGCCCCCGCCGCCGCCGCCGTCGATCTTGGGCCATAACTTCTCATGATGGGTGGTGGCCTTGTCATAGGAAGCGCCCTTGCCGAGTTGCTTGAATATCGCTTGCAGCTCCCACGAGCGGGTGATGATGATACCGACCTGAATGGCCCTTAGATCGAACAATAAGCGGAAGTTGTTCAAATCGCGGTCAAAAAATGGGTCCTTGTTATTCCACTCCATCTCGACTGCGACGCCGCATTTGAGGCAATCGACCGCGTGAGTGGGACTGGCAAACGTTGTTTCGTCAACGGTGATGGACGTGGCGAAGCCCTTTTCCTGCCAGCCTCTCGCATAAAACGCGCCATCGATGCGGCGACTGACGAGCGAGCGGTTTCCACCGCCAACCACCACTTCTGACTTCAGCAGGCGGAATTCACGCAGCACGCTTTGCACGTCCTGCCATTCAGCAGGGCATGCCGTCGCAAGTACCCCGGTGGCATTGCGCCACTCCTTGACATGGTAGCGTTCGCGGAGATCCTCTGGCACGAGGTGAATCGTGGACATTCGTTCGCAGACTGGCGGGAGTATCCCGATCTGGTAAGCCTGACAAAACTCAGATTGCCGCCTCTGGCGAGCAAGCTGCCCCACCACGGAACCCACGCAAGGCTGGGTGCGCGGGTCTGGATCACCGGCGGGTACCGGCGAACGCCGGTTATGCAGGTTGGGGCCGATATTTATCGCGACACGCAGCTCATCCTGCGCGCCCTCGGCCGACTGCACCCCTAACCGAGCCTGTTCCCTCACCAGACGCAGGGCATCGCGACGGCGCTCGCCTAGTGGTGGGACAAATCGACATTCATGCCAGTAGTGGGCATCGTGGCCAGCCTGCGCCAGAACATGTTCACGCCGGCGTTCGCCGAGGAGCGCAAGGAATTCCTGGGCGGCCGGGAGCTGACCGGGTGACGCCCGACCTGCCGGTGTGCGTCCAGCGCATGTGCGCGCATCTCGGCTGGCTTACCCTGATGTTCGCGGACAGGCGGCTATTCATGCTGGGCAGCGAGCCGAGCGCGGCCAACCTCACCGCTTATCACACGATTTGGTTCCTTCGCCAGAACATTGGCCCAAGGCCGAGGCGATGCTGCCGTTCGACGGGGTGAGCGCGATCGGGCACGGCACCCCGCGCGAGATGTCGGAAGCCGACGCGTTGGCCGCGGCGAAGAACGCCGACCCGGCCGCGCCGGGCATTTCGGCAGACGGCGACCCGTCCGGATACAAAGCCAGGCCAGCGCGTCAGCGTCACGCCGGACGACATGGGACGCGATCCGGTGATGGGCACGCTGGCCGCGGACGCGCGGGAGGTCGTGACGGGTGGACGAGGTGTACGTGCATTTCCCGCGCGCGGGCTTCAATGTGAAGCCTGCCGCGGATTGACACGCGATCCGCTATCCCCGAGAAAATACCGCAATGTTTTGAAAGTAGGGAGGATCACAGATGGCGTCCTTGCGCAGTGCTCTGTTGTGGGGCACGGCTCTTGTCCTGGCAGGCGGCGTCGGCACTGGGGTCACGAGCCTTTCCGCTCGCGCCCAGAACCAGCCCGCCCAGAACCAGCCCGCCCAGGCCCAGACAAGCCAGAACAACGCTCAGGATCAGTCATCCTCGGTGACGTCGGACCGGCTGCTCAACGCCGACCAGGAGCAGGGGAACTGGCTGCTGCACCACAAGGACTACGCGGCGCACCGCTTCTCGCCGCTGAACCAGATCAACCGCGACAATGTGAAGGATCTCAAGGTCGCCTGGACCATGGCGCTCAGCGGCATCGAGGGTGGCGGCATCTGGACGCATGGCGGGCTGGAGGGCACGCCGATCGCCGAGAACGGCTTCCTCTACGTCACCGACGGCTGGGGATCGGTCTACAAGATCGACGCGCATGGCGGGCACGGCAAGCTGCTCTGGAAGATGGACCCCAAGACCGACCATGACTGGGCCGGGGCCGTCGCCTGCTGCGGCGTCGACAATCGCGGCGTGGCGCTGTGGGACAACGCGGTGATCTCCCACACCTTGGATGGCCGCCTGATCGCGACCAACAAGGACACCGGCGAAAAGATGTGGGAGCGCCAGGTCGCCGATCCCAACAAAGGCGAGGTCATCACCGTCGCGCCGCTGGTCGTGAAGGACATGGTGATCACCGGCGTCTCTGGGGCCGAGTACGGCATTCGCGGCTGGATCGCGGCGACCGACCTCAAGACCCACAAGGAGGTCTGGCGGACCTACACCATCCCGGCCAAGGGCGAACCTGGCTCCGACACCTGGAAGGACAACTACGACGCGGCGGAACACGGCGGCGGCTCGAGCTGGGTGACGGGCAGCTACGACCCGGCCACGAACACGCTGGTCTGGGGCGTGGGCAATCCGGGGCCTGACTGGGACAACCAGTACCGGCCCGGCGACAACCTCTACACCGACAGCTCGCTCGGGCTGGACGCCGACACCGGCAAGATCAAGTGGCACTACCAGCACACGCCGAACGACCCGTACGACTATGACAGCGTCTCGGAGAACGTGCTGGTTGACACCCAGATCAACGGCCGGCCGCAGAAGCTGGCGTTGGAAGCCGACCGCAACGGTTTCGGCTACGCGGTCGATCGCACCAACGGCGAGTTCGTCTGGGGCGTGCCCTTCGTCAAGAAGCTGACCTGGACCAAGGGTCTGGACCCGGAGACCGGAAAGCCGGTCGAGTACGACCCGAAGAAGGACGTGCAGACCTACAACCCGGACGCCACGCCTTCGCGCGAGAAGAAGGTGACGGATGTCTGCCCCGGCAATATGGGCGGCAAGAACTGGCCGCCCACCGCGTACAACCCGAACCTGCACCTCTGGTATATCCCGGTGATCGAGAGCTGCAACCGGATCACCGTCGAGGCGATGATTCCCGGCAAGTCATGGAAGGCGCGTGAGAACTTCACGGGCGGCGGACCGAGCGAACCGTTCAGGATCACCGGCAGCATCACCGCGATCGACGTCACCACCGGCAAGGTCGCGGGCAAGGCGGAAACGCCGTTCCCGATGCTGGGCGGCATTCTCACCACGCCCGACCTGGTGTTCGCGGGCGATCCCTCCGGCCCGGTCATGGCGCTGGATGCGAAATCGCTGCAAAAGCTCTGGGAGTTCGACACGGGCAGCGGGGTGAACGCGCCGCCGATGACGTTCACCGTTGATGGCAAGCAGTACATCGCCGTCCTGGTCGGGATGGGCGGCGCCTGGGACAAGTGGTTCGTCGACTCGACGCCCGAGCTGAAGAAGATTTAACCGAGTTCGACCTTGTACGTGTTCGCCCTGTCGTAGGGGCCGGCTGACCGGGGTTCCGTCCAGCCGGGCGGAACCCGTTCTCTCTCTTGAATCATCGGATAGAATGCCAGCACGACCTCTCGCCCTTGGCGCTCTCGTCGCGGCGTGCCTCGCGGGCGCCTGCGCCGGAACTGTCCGCCTCGCCCATGGTCAGCCGAGCACCCAAGATAACCTGACCGATGAGGGAAAAAGCGTGTATAAGCGCGCGAATTGCGTGGGCTGCCACAAATGGTACGGCGGCGGCGGCGGCGGGTACGGGGGCGCTGCGCTCTCATTGCGCAAGACGCAGCTCACGCGCGCGCAGATCATCGAGACCGTGAGCTGTGGAAGGCCGGGCACGGGTATGCCCTATTTCCTGCGCGATGCCTACGATGACAAGAAATGCTATGGAGTGACCAAGCAAGACCTGGGCACCATGATGCCTCCCGAGGCACCTGGCACGTTCCTGCGCCCTCAGGACATTGAGGCGGTCGCGGATTATGTGATCGCTCGAATCAAGGGAAAAGGAGAGCCGACCTACGCGGACTGCACCGCGTTCTTCGGCGAAGGCTCGCGCGTGTGCGATGTGTACAAGGGCAAGGGGTGAGGATGCGCGGACCCGCGATGGCATTGCTGGGCGCGATGGTTGCGATCGCGCCGCTTGCGCCGCCGGCGCGCGCCGCCGAGCCGAATGACTTGCGCGAGTTCCGCTTGGGCATGAAGGTCGAAGACCTTCCCCGCGCGGGCTACATCGATCTCACCTGCGCATCCGCTCCGGGTCAGGTGCTCGCGGGATGGCAGGACTACCGGCAATGCCCGGAAGATGCGTCGGGACAGCGCGAGGTCCGGTTCCGCTACGACACCAGCGCGGACCCGCTCGCCCATGTTAGCAGCAGCCACGAGGGCACGCGCGTTGGCGGCCATCCAGCGCTGGTGTCGCTGCTGGTCGGTGATGAGGGGCGGGTGGACGGGATACGGATCGTGACCGATCCCGCGGCTCCGCTCTACATGCGCAAGAAGGCCTTCCTGCTTGGTTTGCAGGCCAAGGCCCGCTACGGCGATCAGGGCTGGTCCTGCACGCAGGGCCAGCCCACCGCGGACGAGGAGCCGATCGGCGGCGTGTTCATCAAGGAGCATTGCGAGAAGACAACGCCGACCCGGCATGTCATTGTCGAGCGCCACCTTTTCCGCCATCCCAACCAGGATTTGAAAGACTTTGTGAACGACACAAAAGTGACGATCTTGCCTGCGCATTGAACGCAAGAACGAAGGAGGAGGAACCATGATCCGTCGCACCCTGCTCATCGCGGCCGCCTGCGCGGCCTCGTTCGGCATCCTTCCGGGCGCGCGCGCCGACGAGATGCCCATCCAGCTCCATGCCACACTGAACGGCGCCCAGGAGGTTCCGCCGAATCAGACCACGGGCACCGGCCGGATGGACGGCACGCTGAACCGGAGCACCAAGGAGCTGACCTACACCGTCACCTATCAAAACCTGACCGGGCCGCCGACGATGGCGCACTTCCATGGTCCCGCGGATCCGGGCCAGAACGCCCCGGTGGTGATCCCGCTTCAGCAGCCGCTGACCAGTCCCATCAAGGGGAAGGCGACCCTCACCGAACAGCAGATGGATCAGTTGCTGGGAAATAAGTGGTACGTGAACGTGCACACGAGGGAGCATCCCGCCGGCGAGATACGGGGCCAGGTCGCGCATAGCGGACCCTGACGGCAAGTTCCGCGAGCGCTCGGCCTACCGCGCCAGCGGGCCGAGCGCGGCGGCGATCCCGTGCTCGCCGGGCAGCGAGCCCTTGGGGAATAGCCGCGTCACATGGCCCATCTTCCGGCGCGGGCGAGCCTCGGCCTTGCCATAAAGGTGCGGAATCAGGCTGGGGGTCGCGAGGATCTCCGGCCACAGCGCAAGATCTTCCGGTCCGACGAGGTTGCGCATCACGGCATCGGCGTGCCGCGACGCATGGGGCAAGGGCAGGCCCGCGATGGCGCGAATGTGCATCTCGAACTGGCTCGCCGGGCACGCCTCAAGCGTCCAGTGGCCGGAGTTGTGAGGACGCGGAGCGATCTCGTTTGCCAGCACGCGCCCACGCGCGTCTACGAACATCTCCACGGCGAGCACGCCCACGATATCGAGCGCATCGGCAACGCACCGGGCGATCGCCTGCGCCTCCGCCGCGACCGCCGCCGGCACGCGCGCGGGGGCGAAGGTGAGGTCCAGGATGTGGTCGCGATGGCGGTTCTCCACCGTGTCGAACGCCGTCACCGCGCCGTCCGCGCCGCGGGCGACGACCACACTGAGCTCGGCGGCGAAATCGACAAAACCTTCCAGGATCAACGGTTTCGGGGTTAAGCGTTCATACGCCGGCGCAAGGTCATTCATCCCGCTCAGCCGTGCCTGGCCCTTGCCGTCGTAACCATAGCGCGTGGTCTTGAGGACCGCCGGGAGCCCGATCCGCTCCACCGCCTCGCCTAGCTCCTCAAGGCTCGCCACCGGAGCCCAGGGTGCGGTGGACACGCCGGCCTGGTTCAGGAAGCCCTTCTCGATCACCCGATCCTGGCTGACGCGCAGCACGGAGGGTGCCGGACGCACCGGCTTCAGCGAGGCGAGCAGCTCCAGCCCCTCGGCGCTGACATTCTCGAACTCGAAGCTGATGACGTCCACCGCGCCGGCGAAGGCGCGCAGGCTGGCCGGGTCCGCGTAGTCGCTGAGCGTGACGCCATATGAGACCTGTGCCGCCGGGCTATCGGGCTCGCGCGTCAGGATATGGCACCGATAGCCAAGCCGGGCGGCGGCCAGCGCCGACATCCGGCCAAGCTGGCCGCCGCCGACAAGGCCGATCACGGCGTTGGGCGGGAGCGGGAAACTCATGGCGCGCTGACCCCATTGCTCGGGCCGAGGGGCACGGACGCGGTCTGGGACGCGCGCCAGGCGTCCAGGCGTTCAGCCAGGGCAGGGTCGCTCACCGCGAGGATGGCGGTGGCGAGCAAGGCAGCGTTGACCGCTCCGGCACGACCGATCGCCAGGGTGCCGACCGGTATTCCGGCCGGCATCTGAACAATTGATAGCAAACTGTCCATTCCCTTGAAACTATGACTCTCGACCGGCACGCCGAGCACCGGCAGGGCGGTCCATGCGGCGCACATGCCCGGCAGGTGCGCCGCTCCGCCAGCGCCGGCGATGATGACGCGCAGGCCCCGCGCGCGCGCCGATGTGGCGTAGTCGCGCAGACGATCCGGCGTACGATGGGCGGAGATGATGCGGGCCTCCGCCGCCACGTCCAGCCGGCTCAATGTCTCTGCCGCTTGGCGCAGCGTCGTCCAGTCGGACTGGCTGCCCATGATGATGCCGACAACCGGCGCATCGACCGCGTCCATCATGTCAGGCGATGTCGTCCGGGATCAGCCGGTTCTCCAGCCAGGCGATCTCGTCCTTGAGCATCAGCTTCCGCTTCTTCAGTCGCTGCACCTGGAGCTGGTCCAGCGAGCCCTGCTCGGCGGCGAGGCGCGCGATCACGGTGTCGAGATCACGGTGCTCGCTGCGAAGCTCGTGCAGCCGGCGGAGCAGGGAGTCACGGTCGGTCAGCATGGGTCATCGCACAGAATAGCAAGAGAGTCCGGAGGCTCGCGCGATCTGCTCGTCAGGGTTGCGTTTGCCCCCCACGCGTCACATGTCATAATGATGACTAGCTGAGCCGGCACGCGAGCCGGATTTCCCGGCCGCCATGCCCGAGTTACAGGAGGGGAAATGAGCTTGCAGACCCGCCTCGACGCCCTCAAGGAGCGCCACGCTTCGCTGGAGAGCCGGATTCTGGACGAGGACCAGCGCCCTCGGCCAGATGCCGAGACGCTTACCCGGCTCAAGATCGAGAAATTGCGGGTAAAGGAAGAGATCGAGCGCCTCCGCGAACACGGGGCCTTGGTTTAGGCCGCCTCGTCTGCCTCGGGCGGCGGGGAAGGCGGGACCGACTGGCCCTCGCGCTCCAGCCGCTCGTTGGCGGCGGCCACAACGGCGTTCAGATCGGTCTGGCTGCACAGGCCCAGGATTACTGGGTCGCGGGGCTTGATGTTCGCGCTGTTCCAGTGCGAGCGCTCCCGCACCTTCTGTATCGTCTCCTTGGTGGTGCCGAGAAGCTTTGCGACCTGCGCCTCCGTCAGCTGGGGATAGGTGCGGAGCAGGAACGCAATGGCGTCCGGCCGGTCGTTGCGCTTCGCAACCGGCGTGTAGCGCCCGCCACGGGAACGCTTCGGCTGGGGCAGGCTGCTCGGCAGCATCTGCAGGCGCGCGTTCGGGTCGGCCTCGCACCGCTTCACCTCTTGCGACGAGAGCTGGCCATTCGCCACCGGATCGTAGCCAACGATGCCCTGCGCCACCTCGCCATCGGCGATGGCCTGCACCTCAAGCGGGTGCATCCCGCAGAACTCCGCGATCTGAGTGAATGTGAGCGCCGTCTTTTCAATCAGCCACACGGCGGTGGCCTTCGGCATGAGGGGCAGGGCCATGATATATCACCTTCAGACCCACGCGTCGTCAGCCGTTCGATCCGGTGCGCCTCGCGCGGGGATGAAGGGAACGCGCCGCGGCAGCGGGGCAGCGACTGGATATGACCACCGCTCTCCCGTAGTTCAAGGGCGATTCGGCAGGAATGGAGATCGACATGATCGATGATGAGGATGGGGCGGAACCGCGCCGGCCGGCTCGGTTGACCCGCCTGGTCCTGGACAGCCTCGGCGTCGAGGAGCTCAACGCTTATATCGCGGAGCTGCGCGAGGAGATCGCCCGGGTCGAGGCGGACATCGCGCGCAAGCGGAGCCACAGGAGCGCCGCCGACGCGTTCTTCCGCTCTCCATAAATCGAGCGTGTTGCCCCTGTTCGACAAGGCGGTGGGCCGAAGGTCCGGCTCGCTCAAACTTTCAGGGCGAAGGCACGGGAGGGCGGCGCGGGCCGGACCCTTCCCTCCCTCAATGGATCTCCCCGAGCCGCGCGAGCAGGAAATCGCGGAACACGGCCACCCGCTTGGAGTTCCTAAGCTCCTCGGGGTAGACGAAGAACACCTCCACTTTCGGCGCCTTCAGCTCGGGCAGGATCTGGACGAGATCCTGGTTCTCCCCCAGCACGAAGTCGGGCAGGGCGCCAATGCCGATCCCGGCGCGGATGCTGAGCAGCATGGCGTGGGTGCTGTTCACCTCCAGCACCGCCTTGCGCGGGCTGCCGGGACGCCGTCCGATCTCCGCCAGCCAATTGATGTCGGGCACCGGCGGATGATAGTCGCCGAAGAGGATGAGCCGGTGCGCGTCCAGATCGTCGGCGCGCGAAGGAACGCCATGCGCCTTGAGGTAGTCCGGCGCGGCGCATACCTGCCAGTGCAGCTCCATCAGGTGCCGCTGGATCAGGTCGGGCTGGCGCGGCGGGTGCATCCGAATGGCCACATCCGCCTCGCGCATCGCGAGGTCGAGATCCATGTCGTCAAGCAGCAGCGTGACGGACACCTCCGGATACATGTTCAGGAACTGGTGCAGCCGAGGCGCCAGCCACATCGCGCCGAAGCCAACCGTGGTCGTCAGCTTGAGCCGCCCGGCTGGCCTGTCCTTGCTCTCGGTCAGCAGCGCCTCGGTCATCGCGAGCTTGGCGAACACCTCGCGCACCGTGCTATTGAGCTGCTCGCCCTGCTCGGTCAGGATCAGGCCGCGCGCGTGTCGATGGAAGAGGGGAACTTGAAGCGCCTCCTCCAGCGCGGAGATCTGGCGCGAGACCGCGGACTGGCTCAGGTTCAGGGTATCCCCAGCGTGAGTGAAGCTGCCGGCCTCGGCCACCGCGTGGAATACCCGCAGCTTGTCCCAGTCCATCACGCTCGCCTCCCTCCATGCAGTAGGCGCATGGATCATATGAGCCGACTGGGGCGCTTGGCGAGGGGTGGTCAGGCGACCGCCAGAACCGGTTCGACCGCGTTCGGCAGGCCAGCGAGCCATCGTTCCGCCTCCAGCGCCGCCATGCAGCCGGTTCCAGCCGCCGTCACCGCCTGGCGGAACACCTTGTCCTGCACGTCGCCCGCGGCGAACACGCCGGAAACGGAGGTGCGCGTGCTGCCGGGCTCGGTCAGGATGTAGCCCTCCGCGTCGGTCGCGACCTGGCCGGCGAAAACAGCGGTGTTCGGGATGTGGCCGATCGCCACGAACAGGCCGTCGGCGGCAAGATCCGAGACCGCGTCGGTCTTGACGTCGCGCAGCCGGACGCCCGTGACGGTCTCCGGCTGACCGCCGCCCAGCACCTCCTCCACCACGCTGTCCCAGACCACCATGATCTTCGGATGTGCGAACAAGCGGGCTTGCAGGATCTTCTCGGCCCGCAAGGCGCCGCGGCGATGCACCAGGGTCACGCGCTCGGCGTGGTGGGTCAGGTAGAGCGCCTCCTCGACCGCCGTGTTGCCCCCGCCCACCACGACGACCCGCTTGCCGCGGAAGAAGAAGCCGTCGCACGTCGCGCAGGCCGAGACGCCCTTTCCCTGTAAGCGCTGTTCGGAAGGCAGGCCGAGCCAGCGCGCTTGCGCGCCGGTGGCGAGGATGAGCGCGTCGGCGGTGTAGAGGTCGCCCGAGTCACTCCGACAGCGAAACGGATCGGCGCCGAGATCGGCCTCGACGATCAGATCATGGACCAGCGCGGTGCCGACGTGCTCCGCCTGCGCCTGCATCTGCTCCATCAGCCACGGCCCCTGCACCGCCTCGGCGAAGCCGGGATAGTTCTCGACATCGGTGGTGATCATGAGCTGCCCGCCCGGCTGTAGGCCGGCGACCAGAGTTGGGGCGAGGCTTGCCCGCGCGGCATAGATGGCGGCGGTGTACCCGGCCGGTCCGGCGCCGAGGATGAGCACGCGGCTGTGGTGGGTCTTGGGCATCGTCCTGTCCGTGGATCGCTCGCTTGGGTATATCGGACTCGGCTGGAGCGCGGGCAAGCGTTGTTCGGCCAGCTTGCTTGCCTAGCGCGACCTCGACAACACGCTCGGGCTGACCGATCTGGCGATCGAGGTTCTGTCGGATGGCCGGCTTGGGAGGAACACTCGGCACTTGCTCGCCGGTCTGTTACGTCAATCAGTGTTCGGCCGCCTCGCCTGCTACGAGGATGTCGACGACCCCGACCGGCGGGCCCACGATCCGGCGATGCGCGCCGTGGTGGACCGGCAGGGCCTCGATCGGGCCGCCGCTCCGTCCTCCGCCGCCCGTTCGGTGCTGAACAGCAAGAGTGATATGTCGACCATCTGGCCGTAGGTGGGAGACATGCGTCCCGATTGCGGCCTGCGGGCCACTTCCTCCGTTGGCATCGCGTCCATCAACGCGGTTGAAGCGTAGTGGAAGGCCGGATGCCAACTTTTTCGTTAGAAATTGGGCTGAGACGGGTCTACCCTGCCGTCGAGGGTGGTCACACGGCCGCTTATCGGGAGAATCCCAGTTTAGGTGACATACTAGACGAGTTCATCAGCGTTGCCCATGCCGAGAACGTGTATGTGTCTTGTTCGACCGGGTGAATGATGGTTACGGATATGCGGTGAACGCAGTGGCGACCGCGGCACGGCGTGCGGAGATGCGGGGCCGGCGGGGACAAAAAGCGGAAACGCACGGTAACGGGGGCAAGGAGGCGAAGATGAGCAAGTCGGATACGGAACGAGCGCGGGGCGGACAGCGACCGATCACCCGGCGGACGGTGATCAAGGGTGGCGCGGCGCTGGCGGGTGCCGCGGCCGGCTCGGGAGCCATCACCGGGTTTCCGACGGTGTGGGCGCAGAAGCTGAAGGACATCACGCTCAACCACACCGGCATGTCCTATTCCACCCTGGCCGAAATCGCCCAGCAGGCGACGAAGGACCTTGGGTTTAAGGTAACGATGACGGTGGTCGATCACCCGGGCATGACCAACCGGCTGGTCAATGCACCGAAGTCGATCGACATTGCGGACATGGAGCTCTGGCAGGCGAAGTTCGCGATCCCGCAGGGCGTGACGCAGGCCGTCGACACGCGGAAAGTCAAGAACTGGGATCAGCTGACGCCGCTGTACACGAAGGGCACCTTCAACGGCAAGGAAGTCTCCCGCGAGGGCGACGCCCCGTTCCCGCTCATGTATCGCCCGTCGCGCGAGGCGAAGACCTTCGCCGGCAAGATCACGGAATGGGCGGCCTTCCTGCCCGGCGTGTACAACGCCGACACGCTCGGCATCCGTCCCGACCTCGTGGGCCGGCCGATCACCTCCTGGGCCGACCTGATTTCGCCCGACTTCAAGGGCAAGACGGCGATTCAGAACATTCCGACCAACGGCAGCATGGACGCGATGATGGCGCTGCAGTCGGCCGGGATCATGAAATTCGGCAACATGGGAAATCCCAGCAAGCAGGAGATCGCCGGCATGGTCGATCACCTGATCAAGCTGAAGAAGGGCGGCAATTTTCGCGCGCTGTGGAACACCTTCGACAAGTCGGTGAACCTGATGGCCTCCGGCGAGGTGGTGATCCAGTCGATGTGGTCGCCGGCGGTGACCGCGGTGAAGGCGCAAGGCGTGAAGTGTGTCTATCAGCCGCTCAAGGAGGGCTATCGCGGCTGGGGCAACGGGCTCGCCCTGATGAGCCATCTCGATGGGCTGAAGCTGGACGCCGCGTACGAATACCTGAACTGGTACAACTCGGGCTGGGTGGGCGGCTTCATCGCCAAGCAGGGCTACTACAGCGCGAACCCGGAAACCGCGATGGCGAACCTGACGCCCAACGAGCGCGGCTTCTTCTACGAGGGCAAGCCGGCGACGGCGGACATCACCAGCCCGACCGGGCAGAAGACGAACTCCGCCGGCGAGGTGCGCGACGGAGGCTCCTATATCGAGCGCTTCTCCAGGGTCGCCATCTGGAACAGCCTACCGCCAAACGCAGAATATCTCTACGCGAAGTGGAACGAGTTCAACGCGGCCTAGTGGTGCCGATCCGCGTCCGCCGCAGCGGCCGTCGGCCTCGCCGGGGCGGATCGGATCGTGAGCGGCATCCTGCCCGGCCATTCCGACTGGCCTTGTCCGCCGCACGTCGCGGCGGACGCACATTTTTACAGCCGAGCTGATGACCAGCGGACGTTCCTTGACGCCCTACCTGCAGGTAGCGCCGCTCACGCTGGTGTTGCTGGTGTTCTTCGTCGCGCCGATCGCCCTCGTGCTGATCGTCAGCTTCTTCCGTTACCAGATGATGGTCGGACTGACGCCCGACTTCACATTCGACAACTACGTGGACGTGCTGGATAACCCGACAACATGGAGGCTTTACCTCTCCACCGTCAAGTTCACGCTCATCGTGCTGGCGCTGACGTTCATAATAGGGTTTTGGATCGCCTATTTCCTGGTCTTCCACATCCAGAACCTGATCACCTCGATAGGGCTGTTCCTGGTCTGCACCGTGCCGTTCTGGACCTCCAACATCATCCGGATGATCTCGTGGCGGCCGATCCTTGGGAAAGAAGGGCTCATCAACGACGCGCTGCTGAGCACGGGTATCGTCGCCCATCCGGTGACGTGGTTGCTCTACTCCGATTTTTCCGTCGTCGTCGCCTATGTTCATCTTAACACGATGTTCATGATCGTGCCGATCTTCAACTCCATGGCCCGCATTGACCGCTCGCTGTTGGAGGTTGCGGTGGACGCTGGCGCGTCGCGCTGGGCGGCGGTCTGGCACGTCGTGCTGCCGCTCTCCAAGACCGGTATCGCGCTCGGCGCCCTGTTCGTCATTACACTGGTGATGGGCGACTTCTTCGTGATCAACGTGATGAGCGGCGGTCTCTCCGGCTCGGCGACGACCGGCATGTTCAACGACCTGCAGTTCCTTAACTACCCGCGCGCCGCGGCCAATGCGGTGATCCTGCTGATCGTCGTGCTGCTGATCGCCTCTGGCATTTTCCGGCTGGTCGATGTGCGCAAGGAGCTGGTGAGGTAGTACCATGGTCAGTTCCTCAGGACGGCGGCCCTGGACGTTCTACGTGCTGGCGGCTTTCTTCGCACTGTTCGTGGTGTTCCTGTACGGGCCAATGATCTCGGTGCTGGTTCTGGCCTTCCAAGGACCTTCGGGCGCGCTCGACTTTCCGTTGCGCAACCCCTCGCTGATCTGGTTCGCCGAGCTTGCGCACCCAAAGGGAACCGGCGACGTGGTCGGTGCATTCGGCCGCTCGCTGCCGCTGGCTCTGATGGTTATGGTACTGACGGTGCTGATGTCGGTCACGGCGGGGTTCGCGTTCCGACGCCGGTTCGTCGGCGCGACGCTGCTGTTCTACACAGCCGTTGCCAGCCTGATCGCGCCTGGACTCGTGCTCTCCATTGGGATCCTGGTGATGTTTCGATTTCTCGACTTCCCGGCGACATGGTATGGCTCGGCGCTCGGCGCGCATCTGTCGTGGGCGCTGCCGTTCGGCTTGCTAATCATGTTCGCGGTGCTGGGTCGATTGAACCCTTCCTACGAGGAGGCGGCCTACGACCTCGGTGCGAGCCGGTGGCGGACGGTGCGCCATGTCGTGCTGCCGATTGTGTTCCCCGGCATCATCGCGGTCGCGCTGTTCGGCTTCACGCTCTCCTACGATGAGTTCCCGCGTACCTGGCTCACCGCCGGGACGAAGAACACGTTGCCGCTGGAGATCTGGACGATGACGACGAACGTCACCTCGCCTGCACTCTACGCGCTCGGCACGGTGACCACCATTTTCTCCTTCCTCTTGATCGGGCTGGCACTCAGCTCGATCCTCTTGATCCAACGCCGGCGCTCCGCACAGCGATGAACGACACGATGCGTGCCCCTGCGCCCGATCTCACTCGCCCGACCGGCAGGGCCTCGGGGGAGATCGAGCTGGTCGATGTCACCAAGTCGTTCGCGCCCGGCTCGTACGCGGTGAAGGACATCAACCTGACCATTCCGAACGGCTGCTATTGCTGCCTGCTCGGGCCGTCCGGCTGTGGCAAGACGACGATCCTGCGCATGATCGCCGGCCACGAGGCGCCAACCTCCGGCGAGATCTACATCGGTGGCCAGCGACTCGCCGGCCTGCCACCGGTGAAGCGCGGCACGGCGATGATGTTTCAAAGCTACGCGCTGTTCCCGCATCTCTCCGTCCTCGACAATGTCGCGTTCTATCTGAGGATGCGCCGCGTACCGAAAGGCGAGCGGCGGCGCCAGGCGCGGGCGATGCTGGAGCGCGTGCAGCTCGACCACCTGCGGAACCGCGTGCCGGCACAGCTCTCGGGCGGACAGCAGCAGCGCGTGGCACTGGCGCGCTCGCTTATCACCAACCCACGGGTCCTGTTGCTGGACGAACCGCTTTCGGCACTCGACGAGTTCCTGCGCCTTAGGATGCGCGGCGAGCTCAAGAGTCTACAGTCGGAACTTGGCATCACCTTCATCCATGTGACGCATTCGCAGCCCGAGGCGATTGCGCTCGCCGACCTGGTTGTGGTGATGGACACCGGGCAGATTGATCAGGCTGCCTCGGCCACTACGATCTTTAACTATCCGGCCACGCCCTATGTGGCGCGTTTCATGGGCGGGCAGAACGTGCTGACCGGTGAGGTCGTCGGGTGGACGGGCGACTGGCTGCATGTGCGTACGCCAGAGGGAGTCACCTTCGAGATGCCGACGGAGCCGCCCGCGCCGTCCCCCGGCGCTGCCGTCTCGGTCGCGATCCGTCGCGACCGGATCACGCTGCGTAAGCGCGTCGCGGCGGATGGCACTGCGGTGCCGCCGAATGCCGTGCCCGGCCTGGTCGAGGCAACGGAGTATCAGGGCAGCTACATCAAGGTAACGATCAACACCGGCATGTCTCACGCCTTCGTCGCCAATGTCTTGGATGCCGCCTACGCCGCCGACCGGGTCGTTGTCGGCGACACCGTACTGGCGAGCTGGCGGCCAGAGGATGTGCACGTGCTCTCGAAGCCCGATCTGGGCGACGCCGGCGTGCCATATCTCGACACCACCCATTGACGGAAGTTGCAATGACGCGAATCCAATCGAGTGACTGCCCGGACCGCCGGACGCGTGCAGCCGCTCACACAAGATGCTAACCCCGGACGGCCATGCGGCGGCGCGCAGGCAGGGGGGTCAGGCCACATTGCCAGAAGGAGGAGTTTTGATGGCTGAAGTGACGATCGAGGCGAAGCCAAACGGGCCGTACCTGGTCACCGGCGCGATCGAACTGCGCGACACGAACGGGAACGTCCTGCCAACCAAGGACAAGGTTTGGCTCTGCCGTTGCGGCGCGTCGACGAAAAAGCCGTTTTGCGACGGCACCCACTCAAAGGTCGGCTTTCAGGCCGCCGCGCAAGCGGTGCCCGGCTCGGCCGAGGCGGGCTGAGCGCCGCGCGGCTGATCCGGGGGTGGCCGAAGGCAACCCGCGCTGGCCGCTAGCCGCGAAGGATGGTCCCGGTCCTCTGGACTTTCTTGTGCAGCTGCAAGATCCCGTACAGGAGGGCCTCGGCCGTCGGGGGGCAACCGGGAACGTAGACATCGACCGGAATGATGCGATCGCAGCCGCGGACCACGGAGTAGCTATAGTGATAATAGCCTCCGCCGTTCGCGCAGGAGCCCATGCTGATGACCCAACGCGGCTCCGCCATCTGGTCGTAGACGCGCCGAATCGCCGGGGCCATCTTGTTGGTCAGCGTGCCGGCGACGATCATCAGGTCGGACTGGCGCGGGCTAGCACGTAGGATCATGCCGAACCGGTCCAGGTCATAGCGCGCCGCGAGGCATTGCATCATCTCGACGGCGCAACAGGCCAGGCCGAAGGTCATCGGCCACATGCTGCCCGTTCTCGCCCAATTGACCGCGGCATCCAGTTGCGTGACCACGTAACCTTTTTCGGCAACAACGCCGGTGATGCCCCTGGCGACGGCTTCCTCCGACGAACGGGCGGGCGCATCCATTCTCTTGACCATGCGAAGTGCCTCCCCCCAGGCTTTTGCATCGGGAAGACCTGAGCCTACGGCGACATGATGCTCCATTGGTGCCCTGACGCCTTGTGACGGAGATCACAGGGCGGTGGCTCTCCGCGTCGGCTCTCCCCGCGTGAGTGCCTGGGCAGGCGCCGGCACGCGCCGCGTCGCTTGCGCTGGATCAATGTCGCCCCCTGACGGCTGCTGTAGAGAGGTTGCGACAAGGGAGGCGCGCATGCTGACTTATGACGACTGCGTGGGACTGAGCGAGTTGACACCGGAGGAGATCGCCGCGATCGCCCGGCACGAGCACCTGCCCGAGATCGTCGCCTTGGAGATGGGCACCTGCCTGTGCGGGACGGCGGAAGGCAAACGGCTGCTCTGGCGCATGATCGTCGAGGATAGCGAAGCGGCATGCCAGCAGGGCGACCTGCGCACCGCTGCCCGGCTGGGGCTCGTGCTGCACCACTTCCTTGAAAACCACACGAACCGGCGCGAGCCGACGGAGCCCTGTCCCGAGGCTGGCGCCACGGTACCCCCTGGGCGCGCGCGCATGGAGGCCTATCTGACTGCGATGCTGCGCCAGTTCGGGATAGACCGGGGAGCCGCCCGGCAACGCTTTGGACCCGAGATGCAGATAGCGGAGATGTGCTGCGCGGCGTGCACTGAGACCGGGCGTTGCCGCCGCTTTCTGGCCGGCGTGGCGGAGGCCGAATCGCCATCGGCCTTCTGTCCGAATGCGCCACTGCTCGAGGAGCTTGGGCGTAGCTTGCAGTCCGCACCCAGCCCTGACGAGAAGAGGTAAGCCGCAGGCCGCCAGACAAAACATCCTCTCGGGCCGGAAGGGCTAGACTTACCTCGGCGCATGGCCTAGATACCGCCGCTCACACCGGAACGCGGGAGGTTTCGCTCGCCCGAGGGCCATGGGGCCTGAGGCGGCGTGCCGTCGGCACCGCGGTCCTTGGCGTCAGGCGGACCAAGGAATGGCGAAGAAGATCGTCGGCTACATCAAGTTGCAAATTCCGGCCGGGAAGGCGACCCCGTCCCCGCCGGTCGGCCCGGCGCTCGGTCAGCGCGGCCTGAACATCATGCAGTTCGTGAAGGATTTCAACGCGACGACCCAGGGCATGGAACCGGGGATGCCGGTGCCCGTGGTCATCACCGCCTTTGCCGACCGCACCTACACCTTCATCACCAAGACCCCGCCCAATACGTACTTCCTGAAGAAGGCAGCCGGGCTCGGCAAGGGCGCGACCGCGCCCGGCAAGGGCGGCTCGGTCGGCAGCGTGACGATGGGCCAGCTGCGCGAGATCGCGGCGCAGAAGATGAAGGACATGAACGCCACCGATGTCGAGGCGGCGGTCCGGATGCTCGCCGGCTCCGCCCGCTCGATGGGCATGACCGTGGTGGAGGGCTGAGCCATGAAGCAGGGCAAGCGCCTGAAGGCCGCGTCGGCCGGCGTCGATCGCGCCAAGTCCTACCCGCTCGCGGACGCGATCCGGCTGGTCAAGGAGAACGCGCGCGCGAAGTTCGACGAGACGGTCGAGATGTCGATGAATCTCGGCATCGACCCGCGCCACGCCGACCAAATGGTGCGCGGGCTCATCAGCCTGCCGAACGGCACCGGCAAGGCGGTGCGGGTCGGCGTGTTCGCCCGCGGCGCCAAGGCCGAGGAGGCGCAGGCCGCCGGAGCGGACGTGGTGGGCGCCGAGGATCTGGCCGAGAAGGTGCAGGCTGGCGAGATCGCCTTTGACCGCTGCATCGCCACGCCCGACATGATGGGCATCGTCGGCCGGCTGGGGAAGATTCTCGGCCCGCGCGGACTGATGCCCAACCCGCGCTTGGGGACGGTGACGATGGACGTGCGCGGCGCCGTGACGGCGGCGAAAGGCGGGCAGGTGGAGTTCCGCGCCGAGAAGGCCGGCATCATCCACGCCGGCATCGGCAAGGCGAGCTTCGAGGACGCGCAGTTGCTGGAGAACGCGCGGGCGCTCGCGGACGCCATCATCAAGGCCAAGCCGGCGGGCGCCAAGGGCACCTACGTCCAGAAGGCCGCCCTCAGCTCGACGATGGGTCCGGGGGTGCGCGTCGACGTCAGCACCCTCACGTAACGGCATTCGTCCGTCCCGTTCCGGGGCGGGCGGGCAGGGGGGCGCGCCCAGGCGGGCGTGGCTTTCCGAACCTGTCCGAGACCGCGCGTCCGCCGGGCCTGCCCGGAGGCTAAGGGGCTAGCAGCCCGCGCGCGCAAGACGGGAGCCAGGGTGATCCCTTGGCGGTTCCGACTTTCTCTGACAGGCGAACCGGGCCGCGTGGCGCGGCCCATGAGCAACCGGCCGGAGGCGGTCCACACGCACCCGGCCTGAGACACGGAGACGGCATTGGACCGCGCACAGAAGCGGGACTTCGTCGCCGGGCTCGCTCAGGTGTTCGCCGAGACGTCCATGGTCGTGGTCACCCGCAATCAAGGGTTGACCGTGGCCGAGGCGACGGATCTGCGCCGCCGGATGCGGACCGCGGGGGCGACATTCAAGGTCGCCAAGAACCGGCTGGCCACACGGGCGCTGGATGGCACCCAGTTCACCGGCATCAAGCCCCTGTTGCGCGGGCCGACCGCGCTGGCCTGGGCCACCGATCCGGTGGCGGTCGCCAAGGCGGCGGTCGAATACAGCCGGGGCAACGAGAAGTTGGTGGTGCTCGGCGGCTCACTGGGCACGCGCGTGCTCGACTCCGAAGGGGTCCGGGCGCTCGCCGAGCTGCCGAGCCTGGAGCAGCTCCGCGCCCAGCTGGTGGGCCTGATCGCCACGCCGGCGACGCGGGTCGCGGGCACGCTGCAAGCCTCGGCTGGACAGCTCGCCCGGGTACTCGGCGCGTTCGCCCGCAAGGACGAGGGGCAGGGGGCCGCCTAGGCGCGCCTCGCCCGCCGGGAAAGTGGAGCAAGCCGGACCTGCGCGGCTTGAACGGGTCAAATCAAGGGTTAAATAAGGGGTCACACGAAAATGGCTGACTTACAAAGGCTGGTCGACGAGCTGTCGACACTCACCGTCCTCGAGGCTGCGGAGCTGTCCAAGCTGTTGGAGGACAAGTGGGGGGTCTCGGCTGCCGCTCCGGTGGCTGTCGCCGCCGCGCCTTCCGCTGGCGCCGCCGCGCCCGCCGCGGCTGAGGAGCAGACGGAGTTCACTGTCATCCTGGCCAAGGTCGGGGACAAAAAGATCAACGTCATCAAGGAGATCCGCGCCATCACCGGCCTTGGCCTCAAGGAGGCGAAGGATTTGGTCGAGGGCGCGCCGAAGACCGTGAAGGAAGGGGTGGGCAAGGACGAGGCCGCCAAGCTCCGCAAGCAGCTTGAGGATCAAGGCGCCGCGGTCGAGGTCAAGTAAGGGGATTTGGGACGCGCACGAGCACCAGGCCGGCCTCCTCGCCGGCCCGTCACGTTTGGAACGGCCCTTGATGGGTCCAGAGCGGGCGGAAGCCGACGCGCTTCCGCCCGCGAACCCGTTTCGAGGCACGGCTGTCCGGGCCTCTGACACGCACATGCTTCGGAGAATGCCCTGGGCGGCCGGGGGCGCGACGGATCGAGGGCCGTGGATACTAACGAGGGTGCCTCCTGGCACCAAAGGCGAGCAGGACGGTCGATGAACGCGATTTCCAGGTCGGTGACACGGCATAAGCGAATTCGTCGCAATTTCGGGCGCATTCCCGAGGTCGCGCCGATGCCCAACCTTATCGACGTGCAGCGCGCCAGCTACGAGGGCTTCCTGCAAAAGGACACCCACTATGACAGCCGGACCAACACCGGGTTGCAAGAGGTGTTCAAGTCGGTGTTCCCGATCGACGACTTCGCCGGCCGCGGCCGGCTGGAGTTCGTCTACTACGACCTCGAGGAGCCGAAATACGACGTCGAGGAGTGCATCCAGCGCGGGCTGACCTACGCCGCGCCGCTCAAGGTCGTCCTGCGCCTGATCGTCTGGGATCTCGACGAGGACACCGGCGCGCGGTCGATCCGCGACATTAAGGAGCAGCCCGTCTACATGGGCGACATGCCGCTGATGACGGACAACGGCACCTTCATCATCAACGGCACCGAGCGCGTCATCGTCAGCCAGATGCACCGCTCGCCCGGGGTCTTCTTCGACCACGACAAGGGCAAGACGCACTCATCCGGCAAGTACCTGTTCGCCGCGCGGGTGATCCCGTACCGCGGCTCGTGGCTCGATTTCGAGTTCGACAGCAAGGACCTCGTCTACGTCCGCATCGACCGCAAGCGGAAGCTGCCGGTGACGACGCTGCTCTACGCGCTCGAGGGCGCGGCGACCGAGCGGTTGCGCGTCGCGCGCCAGGCGCAGGGCGAGCCGGTCGAGACGGGCGAGGTCCACGGCATGGATGCCCAGGAGATCCTGGGATACTTCTACCGCCAGGTGGTATTCGAGCACACGGCGAAGGGCTGGTCGCGTCCGCTCGACCCGGACGCGTTTCGCGGCCAGAAGCTCCTGGAGCCCCTGGTCGACGCCGCCACGGGCCAAGTGATCGCCGAGGCCGACACGAAGCTGACGGTGCGCCAGGCGCGCAAGCTCGCCGAGACGAGCAAGGACGTGCTGATCGGCCGCGCCGACCTGCTCGGCCGTTTCGTCGCCGAGGACATCGTCAACGAGGACACGGGCGAGATCTACGCCGAGGCCGGCGAGGAGCTGGCCGAGGCGCGGCTGGCCGCGCTTGAGCAGGCGGGGATCACGCGGCTGCCGACGCTGGCCATCGACCAGCAGAACGGGCCGTGGCTCCGCAACACCCTAGCGGTCGACAAGAACACCAACCGCGACGACGCGCTGATTGACATCTACCGGGTCATGCGCCCCGGCGAGCCGCCGACGCCGGAGACGGCGGAGGCGCTGTTCCGCGGCCTCTTCTTCGACCCCGACCGTTACGACCTATCCACGGTTGGGCGCGTGAAGATGAACATGCGCCTCGGCATCCCCGCCGAGGAGGTTCCGGACTCCGTGCGCGTGCTGCGCAAGGACGACCTGCTGCGCACGGTGAAGACGCTGTGCGACCTGAAGGACGGGCGCGGGCAGATCGACGACATCGACAATCTCGGCAACCGCCGGGTGCGCTCGGTCGGCGAGCTGATGGAGAACCAGTACCGCGTCGGCCTGCTGCGCATGGAGCGCGCGATCCGCGAGCGCATGGGCTCGGTCGACATCGACACCGTGATGCCGCACGACCTTATCAACGCCAAGCCGGCCGCGGCGGCGGTGCGGGAGTTCTTCGGGTCCTCGCAGCTCAGCCAGTTCATGGACCAGACCAATCCGCTGAGCGAGGTCACGCACAAGCGGCGCCTCTCCGCCCTTGGTCCGGGCGGGCTGACGCGCGAGCGCGCCGGGTTCGAGGTGCGCGACGTGCATCCGACGCATTACGGCCGCATCTGCCCGATCGAGACGCCCGAGGGGCCGAACATCGGCCTCATCAACTCGCTCGCGACCTTCGCCAAGGTCAACAAGTACGGCTTTATCGAGACGCCGTACATGCTGGTCAGGGACGGCGTGGTGCAGCCTGGCCCCCGCTATCTCTCGGCGATGGAGGAGGAGCGGCTGGTCGTCGCCCAGGCCGACGCGCCGATGGACGAGCAGGGGCGGTTCCTCCAGGACCTCGTCTCGGTCCGCAAGCAGGGCGATTTCCGCCTGGTGCCGCCGGACCAGGTGACGGCGATCGACGTCTCGCCCAAGCAGCTGGTCTCGGTCGCCGCGGCGCTGATCCCGTTCCTGGAGAACGACGACGCCAACCGCGCGCTAATGGGATCGAACATGCAGCGCCAGGCGGTGCCGCTGATCCGCGCCGACGCGCCGCTGGTCGGCACCGGCATGGAGGAGGCGGTGGCGCGCGACTCGGGCGCCACCATTGTCGCCCGCCGCGCCGGGATGGTCGATCAGATCGACGGCGCCCGCATCGTGGTGCGCGCGACGAACGAGGACGGCACCACCAAGGGTGTGGACATCTACCGGCTGCGCAAGTTCATGCGCTCCAACCAGTCCACCTGCATCAACCAGCGTCCGCTGGTGAAGGTCGGCGACCGCGTCTCGGAAGGCGAGATCATCGCCGACGGACCCTCGACCGAGTTCGGGGAGCTGGCGCTCGGGCGCAACGTGCTCTGCGCGTTCATGCCCTGGAACGGCTACAACTTCGAGGACTCCATCCTCATCAGCGAGCGCATCGCCCGCGACGACGTGTTCACCTCGATCCACATCGAGGAGTTCGAGGTGATGGCCCGCGACACCAAGCTGGGCCAGGAGGAGATCACCCGCGACATCCCGAATGTGGGCGAGGAGGCGCTGCGCAACCTCGACGAGGCGGGCATCGTCTATATCGGCGCGGAGGTCAATCCGGGCGACATCCTGGTGGGCAAGGTCACGCCCAAGGGCGAGAGCCCGATGACGCCGGAGGAGAAGCTGCTGCGCGCGATCTTCGGCGAGAAGGCGTCCGACGTGCGCGACACGTCGCTCCGCCTGCCGCCCGGCGTGACCGGCACGGTGGTCGACGTGCGGGTGTTCTCGCGCCGCGGCGTCGACAAGGACGAGCGCGCGATGGCGATCGAGCGCGCCGAGATCGAGCGGCTCGCCAAGGACCGCGACGACGAGAAGGCGATCCAGGAGCGCAGCTTCCTGAACCGCCTGCGCGAGAAGCTGCTTGGCCGCAGGGCCGCCGGCGGCTTCAAGGGCCTCAAGGCGGGCACGCCGATCACCGAAGAGGTGCTGGCCGAACACCCGCGCGGCTCCTGGCGCCACATCGGCGTGCAGGACGACGCGGTGATGGTGGAGATCGAGACCCTGAAGCGCGAGTACGACGCGGCGGTGGGCCGGTTGCAGGCGCGCTTCGACAGCAAGGTGGAGAAGCTCCAGCGCGGCGACGAGCTGCCGCCCGGCGTGATGAAGATGGTCAAGGTCTTCATCGCGGTGAAGCGCAAGCTCCAACCCGGGGACAAGATGGCGGGCCGGCACGGCAACAAGGGCGTGGTCTCGCGCGTCACTCCCGTGGAGGACATGCCGTTCCTCGAGGACGGTACGCCGGTCGACATCGTGCTGAACCCGCTCGGCGTGCCGAGCCGGATGAACGTGGGCCAGATCCTCGAGACCCATCTGGGCTGGGCCTGCGCCAATCTCGGCCGGCAGATCGGCGAGCTGGTGGACGAGTACCAGCGCACCGGCGCGCGGCGCCAGGATCTGCTCGACAAGCTGCGCGAGGTCTATGACGAGCGGGTGTTCCGCGACGAGGTCGCCAACCTCGACACGGACGAGCTGGTGGAGCTGTCGAACAACCTGCGCAAGGGCGTGCCGATCGCGACCCCGGTGTTCGACGGCGCGCGCATGTCCGACATCGAGACCATGCTGACCAAGGCGGGGCTCGACACCTCCGGCCAGGTCACGCTGGTGGATGGGCGCACCGGCGAGCCGTTCGAGCGCAAGGTGACGGTGGGCTACATCTACATGCTGAAGCTGCACCACCTGGTGGACGACAAGATCCACGCCCGATCCATCGGTCCGTACAGCCTCGTCACCCAGCAGCCACTGGGCGGCAAGGCGCAGTTCGGCGGTCAGCGCTTCGGCGAGATGGAGGTGTGGGCGCTGGAGGCGTACGGCGCTGCCTATACGTTGCAGGAGATGCTGACCGTGAAGTCCGATGACGTGTCTGGCCGGACCAAGGTGTACGAGGCGATCGTGCGCGAGCAGGACACGTTCGAGGCTGGCGTCCCGGAGAGCTTCAACGTCCTGGTCAAGGAGCTGAAGTCGCTCGGGCTGAACGTCGAGATGGACAACCGCGCCGCTTGAACACCCCTCCCCCAACCCCCTCCCGAAGGGGAGGGGGATGACCGCGCCTCCCCCTCCCCTCGCGGGAGGGGGCCGGGGGGAGAGGGCTTGGCGCATTTTCCGATCCCTTTGAGGGGCGAAAGTCGCATGAACGAGTTGATGAAGATCCTTGGTCAGACCGGCCAGAGCCTGACCTTCGACCAGATCAAAATCCAGATCGCCAGCCCCGAGCAGATCCGGAGCTGGTCGTACGGCGAGATCAAGAAGCCCGAGACGATCAACTACCGCACCTTCAAGCCTGAGCGCGACGGGCTGTTCTGCGCGCGCATCTTCGGGCCGATCAAGGACTACGAGTGCCTGTGCGGCAAGTACAAGCGGATGAAGTTCCGCGGCATCATCTGCGAGAAGTGCGGCGTGGAGGTCACGCTCGCCAAGGTCCGCCGCGAGCGCATGGGCCATATCGAGCTGGCCTCGCCGGTCGCGCACATCTGGTTCATGAAGTCGCTGCCCAGCCGGATCGGCCTGATGGTCGACCTGACGCTGAAGGAGCTTGAGAAGATTCTCTACTTCGAGAGCTATGTCGTGCTCGAGCCGGGGACCACCGACCTCAAGCTGCACAGCCTGCTGAACGAAGACCAGCTCATGGCCAAGCAGGACGAGTTCGGCGATGAGAGCTTCGAGGTCGGCATCGGCGCCGAGGCGATCAAGAAGATCCTGAACACCGTCGATCTCGACGCGGAGAAGACCCGCCTGCGCGCCGAGCTGCGGGAGACGACGAGCGAGGCCAAGCGCAAGAAGCTGGTCAAGCGGCTCAAGCTGATCGAGGCGTTCGCCAACTCCGGCGCTCGCCCCGAGTGGATGATCCTCGACGTGGTGCCGGTCATCCCGCCCGAGCTGCGCCCGCTGGTGCCGCTGGACGGCGGGCGGTTCGCGACCTCGGATCTCAACGACCTCTACCGCCGCGTCATCAATCGCAACAACCGGCTGAAGCGCCTGATCGAGCTGCGCGCGCCCGACATTATCGTGCGCAACGAGAAGCGCATGTTGCAGGAGGCGGTGGACGCGCTGTTCGACAACGGCCGCCGGGGCCGCGCCATCACCGGCGCCAACAAGCGGCCGCTGAAGTCGCTGTCCGACATGCTGAAGGGCAAGCAGGGCCGGTTCCGCCAGAACCTGCTCGGCAAGCGCGTGGACTACTCCGGCCGCTCGGTGATCGTGGTCGGGCCGGAGCTGAAGCTGCACCAGTGCGGGCTGCCGAAGAAGATGGCGCTCGAGCTGTTCAAGCCGTTCATCTACGCCAAGCTGGAGAAGTACGGGCACGCCACCACCATCAAGGCCGCCAAGCGGATGGTGGAGAAGGAGCGTCCCGAGGTGTGGGACATCCTCGAGGAGGTGATCCGCGAGCACCCGGTCATGCTCAACCGGGCGCCGACCCTGCACCGCCTCGGCATCCAGGCCTTCGAGCCGGTGCTGATCGAGGGCAAGGCGATCCAGCTCCACCCGCTGGTCTGCACCGCCTTCAACGCGGACTTCGACGGCGACCAGATGGCGGTGCACGTGCCGCTCAGCCTGGAGGCGCAGCTCGAGGCGCGCGTGCTGATGATGTCCACCAACAACATCCTGAGCCCGGCCAACGGCAAGCCGATCATCGTGCCCAGCCAGGACATCGTGCTCGGGCTCTATTACCTCTCGCTGGAGACGCCAGAGTTCCGGGGCGTGGCGGACAAGGACGCGCCCGCCTTTGGCCAGGCGGGCGACATCGAGCACGCGCTGCACGCGCGCGCCATCGGGCTGCACGACAAGATCAAGGCGCGCTGGGAGACCATCGACGCCAACGGCAACCCGGTCCGCGAGCTGGTCGTCACCACGCCCGGCCGCATGATGATCGCGCAAATCCTGCCCAAGCACCCGGAGGTTCCGTTCTCCCTGGTCAACCGCCAGCTCACCAAGAAGAACGTGTCCGACGTGATCGACGCGGTGTACCGCCACTGCGGGCAGAAGGAGTGCGTGATCTTCGCCGACCGCCTGATGAGCCTCGGCTTCGGCCAGGCCGCCAAGGCCGGCATCTCCTTCGGCAAGGACGACCTCATCATCCCCAAGGAGAAGGAGGAGCTGATCCGGCGCACGCAGGCTGAGGTGAAGGAGTTCGAGGCGCAGTACCAGGAGGGCCTCATCACCGCCGGCGAGCGGTACAACAAGGTGGTCGACGCCTGGTCGCGCTGCACCGACGAGGTGGCCGGCGCGATGATGAAGGAGATCAGCCGCCAGGAAAGCGGCAAGGCGACCAACTCGGTCTGGATGATGAGCCATTCGGGCGCACGCGGCAGCCCCGCGCAGATGCGCCAGTTGGCGGGCATGCGCGGGCTGATGGCCAAGCCGTCGGGCGAGATCATCGAGCAGCCGATCATCGCCAACTTTAAGGAGGGCCTGTCGGTCCTGGAGTACTTCAACTCCACCCACGGCGCCCGCAAGGGCCTGGCCGACACCGCCCTGAAGACGGCGAACTCGGGCTACCTCACCCGGCGCCTGGTCGATGTTGCGCAGGACTGCATCGTCGTCGAGGAGGATTGCGGCACCGAGCGCGGCCTGACCGTGCGCGCGGTGATGGACGGCGGCGAGGTGGTCGCGAGCCTGGCGGAGCGCATCCTCGGCCGCACCGCGGCGCGGGAGGTGCTCGATCCGGCGAGCGGGGAAGTGATCGTTGCCGCCAACACGCTGATCGAGGAGGAGACCGCCGACTGTATCGAGCAGGCGGGCGTGGAGTCGGTGCAGATCCGCTCCGTGCTGACCTGTGAGGCCCCGATCGGGGTGTGCGCGCACTGCTATGGCCGCGACCTCGCGCGCGGCACGCCGGTCAACATCGGCGAGGCGGTGGGCGTGATCGCGGCGCAGTCGATCGGCGAGCCCGGCACGCAGCTCACCATGCGGACCTTCCACATCGGCGGCGCCGCGCAGCGCGGGGCCGAGCAGTCCTCGGTGGAGGCGAGCCATGACGGGCGCGTCGGCGTGAAGAACCGCTTCGTGGTGATGAACAGCCAGGGCACGCCGGTCGTCATGAGCCGCAACTGCGAGATCGTGCTGCAAGACGACAAGGGGCTCGAGCGCGCCCGCTTCCGCGTGCCCTACGGCGCCCGGCTGCTGGTCGACGAGGACCAACTCGTGGCGCGCGGCCAGAAGCTCGCGGAGTGGGATCCGTACACCCTGCCGATCATCACCGAGCGCAACGGCCAGGTCGAGTACATCGACCTGATCGAGGGCGTGACCCTGGTCGAGCGGATGGACGAGGTCACGGGCCTCACCTCCAAGGTGGTCGTGGACTACAAGCAGGGCGCCAAGTCGGTCGACCTGCGCCCCCGCTTGCAGCTCAAGGACGAGCGGGGCGAGGTGATGAAGCTGCCGAACGGCGCGGACGCGCGCTACTTCCTGGCGCCCGATTCGATCCTCTCGGTCGACAACGGCGCCCAGGTCGCCGCGGGCGACGTGCTGGCGCGCATCCCGCGCGAGGGCAGCAAGACCCGCGACATCACCGGCGGCCTGCCGCGCGTGGCCGAGTTGTTCGAGGCGCGCCGGCCGAAGGACCACGCGGTGATCGCGGAGACCGACGGGCGGATCGAGTTCGGGAAGGACTACAAGGCGAAGCGCCGCGTCATCGTGAAGAACGACGAGACCGGCGAGGAGACCGAGTACCTGATCCCGAAGGGCAAGCACGTCTCGGTCCAGGAGGGCGACTTCGTCCGCCGGGGCGACCCGTTGGTGGACGGGCCGCGCGTGCCGCACGACATCCTGAAGGTGCTCGGGGTGGAGGCGCTGTCGGACTACTTGGTGAACGAGATCCAGGACGTCTATCGGTTGCAGGGCGTGAAGATCAACGACAAGCACATCGAGGTGATCGTTCGCCAGATGTTGCAAAAGGTCGAGGTTCTCGATCCCGGCGACACGACGTTCCTGACCGGCGAGCAGGTCGATCGCATGGAGTTCGACGCGGTGATCTCCAAGCTGGGCCGCGACGACCGCCCGGCGTTGGCCATGCCGGTCTTGCAGGGCATCACCAAGGCCAGCTTGCAGACCAACAGCTTCATCAGCGCCGCCTCGTTCCAGGAGACGACGCGGGTGCTGACCGAGGCCGCCACGGCGGGCAAGGTCGACTCGCTGACCGGGCTGAAGGAGAACGTGATCGTCGGGCGCCTGATCCCGGCCGGCACGGGGGCGGTGATGAATCGCCTGCGCGCCATCGCCGCGGGGCGGGACCAGCGCCTGCTCAACGCGGGCAACGCGGCGCAGATCACGGGAACCACCAAGGCGGCGGCCGAGTAGGCTCGGCCCTCTCCAACCCCTCCCCTTGCGGGAGGGGCGGGGGAGGGGTGCGCCGCTCTAGTAAATCCGGTAGCCGTACCCGCCCCAGTACGGTCCCCAGAAGATCACGACGATCAGGAAGATGATCAGCAGGACCAGCAGCATGCTGACGGCCGAGCTACGGCCGTAATAGGAGCGGCGATAGCCGTAATAGCCGCCCCCGCTCAGCAGCAGCCAGATGATGAGCACCCAGATCAGGAACCAAAGCCACATGTGCGTGCTCCGAAACATTTCGCGGGCGGAACGCGGTGCGCGCGTGCCGGTTTCACCGCCAGGCCATAGCTTATACCGGGTTGACTTGCCCGCCGCGCGACACTAGGTTCCGCCCCCTTGGCCGGCCCTGGTGTTTCGGGTGGCCGTCGAACTCGCAGGCAGCATCGCGCGCGGCGCCGCTCCGGTCCCATGACCGAAGCCCAGGCCGCGGGCCAGCACCTCACCCGCACCGCAGGGCCGCGTGCCCCGCGCACGCGGGTTTTGCCCGTGGACGACGGTGACGCGAACCCCCGGAACGGTCGAGACGATGAACGGACGAGACAAGGGCGCATGCCGACCATCAATCAGTTGATCGCCAAGGGGCGGGAGCCGCAGAGGACCCGGAACAAGGTTCCGGCGCTGCAAAGCTGCCCGCAGAAGCGCGGCGTCTGCACCCGCGTGTACACGACCACCCCGAAGAAGCCGAACTCGGCGCTTCGCAAGGTCGCCAAGGTGCGGCTCACCAACGGCTACGAGGTGGTGAGCTACATTCCCGGCGAGGGCCACAACCTTCAGGAGCACTCGGTCGTGCTGATCCGTGGCGGGCGGGTGAAGGATCTGCCCGGCGTGCGCTACCACATCCTGCGCGGCGTGCTGGACACCCAGGGCATCGCCAAGCGCCGCCAGCGCCGTTCGCTCTACGGCGCGAAGCGGCCGAAATAGGGAGGGCCCGCCAATGTCGCGCCGCCGCCGCGCCGTCAAGCGCGAGATCCTGCCGGACGCCAAGTTCGGCGACGTCGTCATCACGCGCTTCATGAACGCGCTGATGTACGACGGGAAGAAATCCTCAGCCGAGGGCATCGTCTATTCGGCCCTCGACGTCATGCGCAGGCGGGGCGGCGCGCAGGCCGATCCGGTGCGCATGTTCCACGAGGCGCTGGACAACGTGAAGCCGGCCATCGAGGTCCGCTCCCGCCGCGTGGGCGGGGCCACCTACCAGGTGCCGGTCGAGGTGCGGACGGAGCGGCGCCAGGCGCTCGCGATCCGCTGGCTGATCGACGCCGCGCGCAAGCGCGGCGAGCACACCATGGAAGACCGGCTGTCCAACGAGTTGATGGACGCGGTCAACAACCGCGGCGCGGCGGTGAAGAAGCGCGAAGACACCCACCGGATGGCGGAGGCCAACAAGGCCTTCAGCCACTACCGCTGGTAACATCTCGAACCACTGTACAGGGACTGCGGGTCCACGGAGAGACTGACGATGGCCAAGGCGAAATTCCAGCGCACCAAGCCGCACTGCAATATCGGCACGATCGGCCATGTCGATCATGGCAAGACCTCGCTGACCGCGGCGATCACCAAGGTTCTGGCCAAGACGGGCGGCGCCACCTACACGGCGTACGACCAGATCGACAAGGCGCCGGAGGAGCGCGCGCGCGGCATCACCATCGCCACGGCGCATGTCGAGTACGAGACGGCCAACCGCCACTACGCGCACGTCGATTGCCCTGGCCACGCCGACTACGTGAAGAACATGATCACCGGCGCGGCGCAGATGGACGGCGCGATCCTCGTGGTCTCCGCCGCCGACGGCCCGATGCCGCAGACGCGCGAGCACATCCTGCTCGCCCGCCAGGTCGGCGTGCCGGCGCTGGTCGTGTACATGAACAAGGTCGACATGGTGGACGACCCCGAGCTGCTCGAGCTGGTCGAGCTTGAGGTGCGCGAGCTGCTCTCGTCCTACCAGTTCCCCGGCGACGACATCCCGATCATCAAGGGCTCGGCGCTGTGCGCGCTCGAGGACCGCGAGCCCGACATGGGCGAGAAGTCGGTGATCGAGCTGATGAAGGCAGTCGACGAATACATCCCGCAGCCGGCGCGCGCCACCGACCGTCCGTTCCTGATGCCGATCGAGGACGTGTTCTCGATTTCCGGGCGCGGCACCGTCGTCACCGGCCGCGTGGAGCGCGGCGTCATCACCGTGGGCGAGGAGGTCGAGATCGTCGGCATCAAGGCGACGCAGAAGACCGTCGTTACCGGCGTGGAGATGTTCCGCAAGCTGCTCGACCGCGGCGAGGCGGGCGACAACATCGGCGCGCTGCTGCGCGGCACCAAGCGCGAGGAGGTCGAGCGCGGCCAGGTGCTGGCCAAGCCCGGCTCGATCACGCCGCACACCAAGTTCCAGGCCGAGGCGTACATCCTCACCAAGGAGGAGGGCGGGCGGCACACGCCGTTCTTCACCAACTACCGGCCGCAGTTCTACTTCCGCACCACCGACGTGACTGGGGTCGTCCAGCTTCCCGAGGGCACCGAGATGGTGATGCCGGGTGACAACGTGTCGATGAGCGTGGAGCTGATCGCGCCGATCGCCATGGACGAGGGCCTGCGCTTCGCCATCCGCGAGGGCGGCCGGACCGTTGGCGCCGGCGTGGTCGCCAAGATCACCGCCTAGCAGGACAAGCGTGCGCCGGCGCCTCAACCCGGTTGAGGCGCCGGCGTCGTCTCCGCCGAACGGACAAGCGAGCGATGGACAACCAGAATATCCGCATCCGCCTCAAGGCGTACGATCACCGCGTGCTCGACAACAGCACGAAGGAGATCGTCAACACGGCCAAGCGCACGGGTGCCCGCGTTCGCGGACCGATTCCGCTGCCGACGCACATCGAGCGTTTCACCGTCAACCGCTCGCCGCATGTCGACAAGAAGAGCCGCGAGCAGTTCGAGATCCGCACCCACCGGCGCCTGCTCGACATCGTCGAGCCGACACCGCAGACCGTGGACGCGCTGATGAAGCTCGACCTCGCCGCCGGCGTGGACGTCGAGATCAAGATCTGAGGGCGGGGTCATGCGAACCGGACTGATCGCCAAGAAGCTGGGCATGACGCGGATCTTCCGCGACGATGGCACGCACGTGCCGGTCACGGTGCTGCACCTGGATGCGGTGCAGGTGGTCGCGGCGCGCACCGAGGAGACGGATGGCTACAGCGCGGTGCAGCTCGGCTGGGGCCGCGCCAAGGTCAAGAACGTGAGCAAGCCCAATCGCGGCCACTTCGCCAAGAACAAGGTGGAGCCGAAGGCCCGGCTGGCCGAGTTCCGCGTCGACGCGGACGCGTTGCTTGAGCCGGGCGCCACGCTGTCGGCGGCGCACTTCGTGGTCGGCCAGCGTGTCGACGTCACCGCCACGAGCAAGGGCAAGGGCTTCGCCGGCGCGATGAAGCGGTGGAACTTCAGCGGCCTGGAGGCGAGCCACGGCGTGTCGATCAGCCACCGCAGCCACGGCTCCACGGGCAACCGGCAAGACCCTGGCAAGGTGTTCAAGAACAAGAAGATGGCGGGCCACCTGGGGCATGAGCGCGTGACCACGCTCGGCCTGGAGGTGGCGGCCGTGGATGCCGAGAAGGGGCTTGTCATGGTGAAGGGCGCCGTTCCCGGCATGCGCGGCGGGTTCGTGTTGGTGCGCGACGCGATCAAGCGCCCCCGTCCGGCCGACGCGCCGTTCCCGGCCGCGCTGGCGGAAGCGCCGGCGGCATCGGCCTGAGGGAGCCTTCACTCATGCAGGTCGCGATCCGAACCCTGGACAACACCGAGACTGGCAGCGCCGAGTTGCCGGACGAGTTCTTCGGCGCCACGCCGCGCACCGACATCATGGCGCGCGTGGTGCATTGGCAGCTCGCCAAGCGCCGCGCCGGCACGCACAAGACGAAGGGCTTGGGCGAGGTGCAGGGCACCACCAAGAAGCCGTATCGCCAGAAGGGCACGGGCAACGCCCGGCAGGGCAGCCTGCGCGCGCCGCAGTTCCGCACCGGCGGCGTGGTGCATGGGCCGGTGGTGCGCTCGCACGCCTACAGCCTCAACAAGAAGGTGCGCCGCCTGGGCTTGATCTCGGCGCTGTCGCAGAAGCAGGCGGAGGGCAAGCTGGTGGTGCTGGAGCAGGCCACGGACGGGTCTGGCAAGACCAAGGAGCTGGCCCGCAAGCTGAAGACCCTGGGCTGGCACTCGGCGCTGATCCTCGATCACACGGTCGAGGAGGGCTTCCTGCGGGTCAGCCGCAACATCCCCGGCATCGACGTGCTGCCGACGATCGGGGCGAACGTGTACGACATCCTGCGCCACGACGTGCTGGCGATCACCACGGCCGGGGTCGAGGGTCTGCGCCGGCGGCTCGCGGGCGAGGCCGCGAGCGCCGAGACCGAGGGAGACGCGGCATGAGCGAGACGCAAACCGACGCGAAGGCGCCGCGCGGGCCGCGCCTGTCGCGGGAGGCCATCTATGAGCTGATCCGCAGCCCGGTGATCACCGAGAAGGCGACTCGCCTCTCCGAGCACGGGCAGTACGTGTTCTGGGTGCCGCTGCACGCCACCAAGCCAGAGATCAAGGTCGCGGTGGAGGCGCTGTTCGGCGTGCAGGTGACGGCGGTGAACACGCTGATCCAAAAGGGCAAGACCAAGCGGTTCCGTGGCCGCCCCGGAAAGCGGTCGGACGCGAAGAAGGCGTTCGTGCGGCTCGCCGCCGGCCAGCAAATCGACTTCACCAGCGCGATAGCGTGAGAGCAGGGACATGCCGCTGAAGAGTTACAACCCGGTCACGGCCAGCCTGCGCGGCACGGTCCTGATCGCGCGCACGGAGCTGTGGAAGGGCAAGCCGGTCAAGCGGCTGACCGAGGGCAAGATCAGCACCGGCGGGCGCAACAACCATGGTCGCATCACCAGTCGCTTCCGCGGCGGCGGTCACAAGCGGACCTTCCGCTACATCGACTTCAAGCGGCGCAAGTTCGACGTGCCCGCGACGGTGGAGCGGCTGGAGTACGACCCGAACCGCACCGCCTTCATCGCCTTGGTCAAGTACGCGGATGGCGAGCTGTCCTACATCCTGGCGCCGCAGCGGCTGCGCGCCGGCGACACGGTGGTGGCGGGCCCGCGCGTCGACATCAAGCCGGGCAACGCGATGCCGCTGGCGGCGATCCCGGTGGGCACGATCGTCCACAACATCGAGATGAAGCCAGGGGCGGGCGGCAAGATCGCGCGCTCGGCCGGAACCTACGCGCAGCTCGTCGGCAAGGACGCGGGCTACGCGCAGGTCAAGCTGATGTCGGGCGAGCTGCGCATGGTGCGGGCCGAGTGCATGGCCTCGGTGGGCGCGGTGTCGAACCCCGACAACATGAACCAGAAGATCGGCAAGGCTGGCCGGTCGCGTTGGCTCGGCTGGCGCCCGCACAACCGCGGCGTGGTGATGAACCCGGTCGATCACCCGCATGGCGGCGGCGAGGGACGGACCTCGGGCGGGCGGCATCCGGTGACGCCGTGGGGCAAGCCGACCAAGGGCTACAAGACGCGCAACAATAAGCGCACGCAGCGGCTGATCATTCGCAGCCGCCACCAAGGCAAGTGAACGGGGACAGTTGAGGATGGCGCGCTCCGTCTGGAAAGGCCCGTTCGTGGACGGGTATCTGCTGAAGAAGGCCGAGGCCGCGCGTGCGTCGGGCCGCAACGAGATCATCCGGATCTGGTCGCGCCGCTCGACCATCCTGCCGCAATTCGTCGGCCTGACTTTCGGCGTCTACAACGGCCGCAAGTTCCTGCCCGTGCAGGTGAACGAGAACATGGTCGGCCACAAGTTCGGCGAGTTCTCGCCGACCCGGACCTTCACCGGCCATTCCGGCGATAAGAAAGCGAGGCGGGGCTGACATGGGCAAGCCGAGCTATCCGCGCGGCCTGGAGGACACGGAGGCGCAGGCCGTGCTGCGCAACGTGCGGGTCTCGCCGCGCAAGCTGAACCTGGTCGCGGCGATGATCCGCGACCTGCCGGCGCCGCAGGCCATCGCGACGCTCACCTTCAGCAAGCGGCGGATCGCTCACCAGGTGCGCAAGACGCTGGAGAGCGCGATCGCGAACGCGGAGAACAATCACCAGCTCGACGTCGATCGCCTGGTCGTCTCGCGGGCCGAGGTGGGCCGGTCGATCGTGATGCGCCGGTTCCACGCGCGCGGGCGCGGGCGCGCGGCGCGCGTTGAGAAGTGGTTCAGCCACTTGAGGATCGTGGTCGCGGAGCGCGCCGAGGACAGCGAGAGCAACGAGAGGCCGGCTAGGCGGAGGGCCGCATAATGGGTCACAAGGTCAATCCCATCGGGCTTCGGGTCGGGATCAACCGTACCTGGGACAGCCGTTGGTTCGCCGGCTCGGACTATGCCGCGCTGCTGCATGACGATCTTCGCTTGCGCAAGCGGATGCGCGAGCGGCTGCGGGGCGCCGGCGTCTCGCGCGTCGTGATCGAGCGCCCGGCCAAGAAGCCGCGCGTGACGATCTACGCCGCGCGTCCCGGCGTGGTGATCGGCAAGAAGGGCCAGGACATCGAGGTTCTGAAGAAGGATCTCAGCCGGATGGCGAAGGCCGATGTCACGCTGAACATCGTCGAGATCCGCAAGCCGGAGATCGACGCCACCTTGGTGGCGGAGAACATCGCCCAACAGCTCGAGCGGCGCGTCGCCTTCCGCCGCGCGATGAAGCGCGCGGTGCAGTCGGCGATGCGGCTTGGGGCGCAGGGCATCCGCATCAATTGCGGCGGCCGGCTCGGCGGCGCGGAGATCGCGCGGGTGGAGTGGTACCGCGAGGGGCGGGTGCCCCTGCACACGCTGCGCGCCGACATCGATTTCGGGCACGCCACCGCGAAGACGACCTACGGGACGTGCGGCGTGAAGGTGTGGATCTTCAAGGGCGAGATCCTGGCGCACGACCCGCTCGCCCAGGACCGGCGCGCGGCCGAGCAGGCGCCGCAACGCTAGACGGATCGGTAGTCGGAACATGCTGCAACCGAAGCGCACCAAGTACCGCAAGGCGCACAAGGGCCGTATCCATGGCCTGGCCAGCGGCGGCACCCAGCTCAATTTCGGCACCTACGGGCTGAAGGCGCTGGAGCCGGAGCGGATCACCGCGCGGCAGATCGAGGCGGCGCGGCGCGCGATCACGCGCGCGATGAAGCGCGCGGGGCGGGTCTGGATCCGGATTTTTCCCGACGTGCCGGTCTCGGTGAAGCCGGCCGAGGTGCGCATGGGGTCGGGCAAGGGGAGCCCGGAGTTCTGGGTCTGCCGCGTGCATCCCGGCCGCATCATGTTCGAGCTCGACGGCGTGCCGCCCGAGCTGGCGCGCGACGCGCTGACCCTGGGCGCGGCGAAGCTGCCGATCCGGACCAAGATCGTGCAGCGGATGGGAGACGCGTGATGGCCAAGGGCGTGAACACGGCGTCCGACCTGCGGGCGAAAACGCCGGACGAGCTGGACGATCTGCTGGTCGCGCTGCGCAAGGAGCAGTTCAACTTGCGCTTCCAGCGCGCGACCGGCCAGGCGGAGGGCGTTGCCCGCGTCCGCCAGGTGCGGCGCGACATCGCGCGGCTCAAGACCATCATGGGCGAGCGCCAGCGCGCTAGCGCCCGGACCTAGAGGGGAGCCCGAATGCCCAGGCGCGTTCTCACCGGCAGGGTGACGAGCGACAAGATGGACAAGACCGTGACGGTGCTTGTCGAGCGTCGCGTCATGCACCCGCTGTACAAGAAGTTCATCCGGCGCTCCAAGAAGTACGCCGCGCATGACGAGGCCAACCAGTGCAAGACGGGCGACCTGGTGCGCATCGAGGAGTGCCGCCCGATCAGCAAGCGCAAGACCTGGATGGTCATCGAGCGCAATGGCGGGCCGTTGTCGCAGGACGCGCCGGCGGCTGAGCCGGTCCAGACCGAGGGAGCAGGGGCGTGATTTCGGTTGAGAGCAACCTCGACGTCGCCGACAACTCCGGCGCGCGCCGGGTGCAGTGCATCAAGGTGCTGGGCGGTTCCAAGCGCAAGACCGCGTCCGTGGGCGATGTGATCGTCGTCTCGGTCAAGGAGGCGATCCCGCGCGGCAAGGTGAAGAAGGGCGACGTGCATCAGGCGGTCATCGTGCGCACCGCCTTTCCCGTCCGCCGGCCCGATGGCAGCGCGATCCGCTTCGACCGCAACGCGGCGGTGCTGATCACCAAGCAGCAGGAGCCGATCGGCACACGCATCTTCGGTCCCGTGGTGCGCGAGCTGCGGGCGCGGCGGTTCATGAAGATCATCTCGCTGGCGCCAGAGGTTATTTGACATGGGGGTGATCTGATGGCCGCGCGCATCCGCAGTGGCGACACGGTCGAGGTGATCGCCGGCAAGAACAAGGGCGTCCGCGGCGAGGTGCTGCGCGTGTTCCCCCGTGCCGAGCGCGCCTTGGTCGCCGGGGTGAACATCGCCACCAAGCATACCAAGCCGCGCGGGATGGGCCAGCCGGGCGGCATCGTGCGCGAGGAGGCGTCGATCCACCTGTCGAACGTGATGCTGGTCGACCCCAAGAGCGAGAAGCGCACCCGGGTCGGGTTCCGCGTCCTGGAGGACGGGCGGAAGGTGCGGGTCGCGAAGGCCACCGGCCAGGTGATCGAGGGCTGAGATGAGCGGAACGAAGTCGAAGGGCGGCAAGCCGCCGGCTGGCAAGAAGGCTGGCGCGCAGGGAAAGGGCGGCGCACCGGCGCGGGGCGGCGCGCAGCCGAAAGGCGGCGCGCGCCAGGAAGGCGGCGGGCCTCGGCGCGAGGCGACCGAGATTGCGACGGCGGCCGAGGCGATCGCCGCTCCCGCCGAGATGCCGCGCCTGCAACGCCGCTACCGCGAGGAGGTGCGCGGCAAGCTGCAACAGGAGTTCGGCTACAGGAACCCGATGCAGGTGCCGCGCCTGGAGAAGATCGTCATCAACATGGGCGTCGGCGAGGCGACCGGGGACCAGAAGATCCTGGATGCCGCGGTGGCCGAGCTCGCTGCGATCAGCGGGCAGCGGCCGGTGAAGACCCTGGCCAAGAAGGCCATCGCCGGCTTCAAGATTCGCGCCGGCCTGCCGATCGGCTGCAAGGTGACGCTGCGCAAGGCGCGCATGTACGAGTTCCTGGACCGGCTCATCACCATCGCGCTGCCGCGCGTGCGCGACTTTCGCGGCATCCAGGGCAAGGGCTTCGACGGGCGCGGCAATTTCGCGATGGGTGTCCGCGAGCAGATCGTGTTCCCGGAGATCAACTACGACCGGGTGGACGCGGTGCGCGGCATGGATATCGTGTTCGTCACCAACGCTAAGACCGATGCCGAGGCGAAGGCGCTGCTGAGGGCGTTCGATCTGCCGTTCGCGGCCTGATCGGGCGCGTGTTGAGTTTTGGAAGACCGCCGGGCGCTCCGCGCGGCCGGCAGGTTCCGGAGGATGAGAGATAGAATGGCCAAGACGTCGCAGGTCAACCGCAACAAGATGCGCGTCCGCATGGCGGCGCGCGACAAGGCCAAGCGTGCCGAGCTGAAGTCGATCGTGATGGATCGCACCTTGCCGGTCGAGGACCGCTTCAACGCGACGTTGAAGCTGGCCGAGCTGCCGCGCAACGGCGCGCGGGTGCGCGTGCGGCTGCGCTGCGAGCTGACCGGCCGCTCGCGCGGGAACTACCGCAAGTTCAATCTCTCCCAAATCGCGCTCCGCGACCTGGCCTCGGCCGGGCATATCCCGGGCATGGTCAAGGCGAGCTGGTAAAGGGGGCCGGGAAATGTCGATGTCCGACCCGTTGGGCGACATGCTCACGCGCATCCGCAACGCGCAGCGCGCGCGTCATACCTCCTGCATTGCGCCGGCCTCGCGGCTGCGGGCCAACGTGCTCGACGTGCTGAAGCGGGAGGGGTACATCCGTGGCTTCTCGGCCGAGGAAGTGCGGCCCGGCGTCTCCCAGTTGCGCATCGAGCTGAAGTACACGGAGGGCGAGCCGGTCATCAAGGAGATCCACCGCGTCTCCAAGCCCGGTCGGCGCGTCTACTCGCGGATCAAGGAACTGCCTCGCTTCTACGCGGGTCTCGGGGTGTCGATCCTCTCGACGCCGCGCGGCGTGATGAGCGACGCGGAGGCCCGCGCCGCCAATGTCGGCGGCGAAGTCCTGTGCCGCGTGTTCTAGGAGGGCGGCGATGTCACGCGTAGGGAAGTACCCGGTCGAGATCCCGCAAGGGGTGCAGGTTGCGGTCGCTGGCCGCGCGCTCACGGCCAAGGGACGGCTGGGCGAATTGCGGCTTGAGCTGACCGATCACGTCGACGCCAGGGTCGAGGGCAACACGGTGACAATCGCCCCGCGCGGCAACGAGCGGCAGGCGCGCATGATGTGGGGCACCACGCGCGCCAACGTCGCCAACATGGTGCGCGGCGTCTCCGCCGGCTTCTCCAAGTCGATGGAGATCACCGGCACTGGCTATCGCGCCGCGGTGCAGGGAAAGAACCTGGTGCTCAATCTCGGCTTCGCGCACGACGTGGTCTATCCGATACCCGACGGGATCAAGATCACCTGCGAGCGTCCGACGGCGGTGAGGGTGGAGGGCGTGGACAAGCGCCTGGTCGGGCAGGTCGCGAGCGAGATCCGCGCTTGGCGCCCGCCCGAGCCGTACAAGGGCAAGGGCGTCCGCTACAGCGACGAGACGATCCGGCGCAAGGAAGGCAAGAAGAAGTAGCATGAGCGGAATTCAAGAGCTGCGGGAGCGGCGGCGCGTTCGCCTGCGCTTCCAGTTGCGCCGCAAGGGGGGCGGGCGGGCGCGGCTGTCGGTGTTCCGCTCGTCGAAGCACATCTACGCCCAGGTGATCGACAACTCCGCCGGCCGCACCGTGGCCGCGGCCTCCTCGCTCGACAAGGGCTTGAGGGAGTCGCTGCGAACCGGCGCCGACAAGGACGCCGCCGCCGCCGTCGGCCGGCTGGTCGCGGAGCGGGCGCTGGCGGCGGGTGTGAAGGAGGTCGTGTTCGACCGCGGCGCCTACCTGTATCACGGCCGCGTCAAGGCGCTGGCCGACGCCGCCCGCGAGGGCGGGCTGGCATTCTGAGGAATCTGAACCATGGCACGTGAACCCCGCGAGGGCCGCCGGCGCGACCGCGATCGCGACGAGGCCGATGACGGCATCATCGACAAGCTCGTCACCATCAACCGCGTCGCCAAGGTGGTGAAGGGCGGGCGCCGCTTCGCCTTCGCCGCCCTTGTGGTGGTGGGCGACAAGAAGGGCCGCGTCGGATACGGCGCCGGCAAGGCGCGCGAAGTGCCGGAGGCGATCCGCAAGGCGACCGAGCGCGCCAAGAAGACGATGATCCGGGTGCCGATGAAGGAGGGCCGCACGCTGCACCACGACGTCGAGGGGCGCTTCGGCGCCGGCATCGTGGTGCTGCGCTCGGCCGCGGCGGGCACCGGCATCATCGCCGGCGGCCCGCTGCGCGCGGTGTTCGAGAGCCTGGGCATCCACGACGTGGTGGCCAAGTCGCTTGGCAGCCGCAACGCACACAACATGGTCAAGGCGACCTTCGCGGGGCTGTCGCAATGCGTGTCGCCCCGCCTGGTGGCCAATCGGCGCGGCAAGAAGGTCTCCGAGATCCTGGGTCCGCGCCGCGAGGCCGCGCCGCCGCCGCCCGAGACGGAGGCTGGCGCCAATGCCTGAGGACGTGAAGCGCATCCGGGTGACGCAGATCGGCTCGCCGATTGGGCGCAAGCCGGGCCAGCGCGAGACGCTGATCGGCCTCGGCCTCAACAAGATGCACCGCACGCGCGAGCTGGCCGACAGCCCCTCCGTGCGCGGGATGCTGCGCAAGGTGGCCCACCTGATCAAGGTGGAGGATGTGCCGTCATGAAGCTGAACGAGCTGCGCGACAATCCGGGCGCGCGTCGCAAGTCCAAGCGCCTGGGCCGGGGCATCGGCTCCGGCAAGGGCAAGACCTCGGGCAAGGGCGTGAAGGGGCAGCTCGCGCGAACCGGCGTCGCGATCAACGGGTTCGAGGGCGGCCAGCTCCCGATCTACCGCCGCCTGCCCAAGCGAGGTTTCCACAACCCGTTCCGCACGGAGTACGCCCCCGTCAACCTGGGCGCGCTGGAGGCGGCGATCGCGTCGGGCCGGTTGGACGGAAGCCAGCCGATCACGGAGGACACGCTGCGCGAGGCCGGGCTGGTGCGGGGCAAGAAGGTCGCGGGCGTGCGCCTCCTCGGAAAGGGCGAGATCACGCGGGCGGTGACGATCACCGTCAGCGGCGCCTCGGCCGCCGCCGCCGAGGCCGTGCGGCGGGCAGGGGGGTCGGTGACGACGACCGTAGCCGCCGTGACACCGGAGCAGTAGTATCGGCGTCAGCTTAGGAATACCCAGTATGGCGTCCGCGGCCGAACAGCTTGCCTCCAATCTTAGCCTGGGCGTCCTGTCCAAGGCGACGGACCTCAAGAAGCGCATCTGGTTCACGCTCGGCGCGCTGATCGTGTACCGCGTCGGCTCCTACATCCCGGTCCCCGGCGTGGACGCTGCCGTCATGACCGAGATGATGCAGCAGCACGGCGGCGGCATCCTGGGCATGTTCAACATGTTCACCGGCGGCGCGCTGGGCCGCATGACGGTGTTCGCGCTGAACATCATGCCGTACATCAGCGCCAGCATCATCATGCAGTTGCTGACCGCCGCCGTCCCGTCGCTGGAGACGCTGAAGAAGGAGGGCGAGCAGGGGCGCATCAAGCTGAACCAGTACTCGCGCTACCTGACGGTGCTGATCGCGCTGTTCCAGTCCTACGGCATCGCGGTCGGGCTGGAATCCATGCGCGGCAGCTTCGGCCTGGCGGTGCCGGCGCCGGGGCCAATGTTCCTGTTCACCTGCGTGGTGACGCTGGTGGGCGGGACCATGTTCCTGATGTGGCTGGGCGAGCAGATCACGGCGCGCGGCGTCGGCAACGGAATCAGCCTCATCATCATGGCGGGCATCGTCGCCAACCTGCCGAACGCCATCGCCTCCTTGCTGGAGCTCGGTGCCACCGGGGCGCTGTCCCCGACCTTCATCATCGGCTTCTTCGTGATCGCCTTCGTGACCATCGGCTTCATCGTGTTCATGGAGCGAGCCTATCGGCGGGTGCCGGTGCAGTACCCCAAGCGGCAGGTCGGCAATCGCATGTTCGGCGGCGATTCGACGCACATGCCGCTGAAGATCAACACCTCGGGCGTGATCCCGCCGATCTTCGCCAGCTCGATCCTGTTGATCCCGGCCACCATCGCGGGCTTCTCCGGCGGGGGCAGCGGCTGGCTGAGCTTCCTGGCCTCCCAGCTCGGGCACGGGACGCCAGCGTACATGGCGCTGTACGCCTTCTTGATCATCTTCTTCGCGTATTTCTATACCGCCGTGGTGTTCAACCCGCAGGAGACGGCGGACAATCTGAAGAAATATGGCGGGTTCGTGCCCGGCATCCGGCCGGGCACTGCGACGGCGGAGTATTTCGACTATGTGCTGACCCGGCTGACCACGGTGGGCGGCCTCTATCTCGCGGCCGTCTGCCTGTTGCCGGAGCTGCTCATCAGCAATTACGGTCTGCCGTTCTATTTCGGCGGCACCTCCATCCTGATCGTGGTCTCGGTCACCATGGACACGGTGACGCAAATCCAGTCCCATCTGCTGGCCCACCAGTATGAGGGGCTGATCCGCAAGTCCCGCGTGAGGACTCGCCGATGATCCTAATCCTGCTGGGGCCACCGGGGGCGGGGAAGGGAACCCAGGCCAAGCGCCTGGAGGACCGCTACGGCATCGCGCAGATCAGCACCGGCGACATGCTGCGCGGCGAGGTTGCCGCCGGCAGCCCGATCGGGCTCGAGGCCAAGGCGGTGATGGAGGCCGGGCGGCTCGTCTCCGACGATATCATCATCCGGATGCTGGGCGGACGGATCGACCGGCCGGACTGCGCGCGAGGGTTCATCCTGGACGGCTTTCCGCGCACCGTGCCGCAGGCCGAGGCACTGGACCGGCTGCTCGCCGAGAAGCACCTGCATCTCGATGCCGTGATCGAGCTGAACGTGGACGCCGCCGCCCTGGTGGACCGCATCGCCGGACGCTTCACCTGCGCGAAATGCGGCGAGGGCTACCACGACAGCTTCAAGCCCACCAAGGCGCCCGGCGTCTGCGACGTCTGTGGCGCCACCGAGTTCGTGCGCCGCGCCGATGACAACCGCGACACCGTAGGCGCTCGCCTGGAGGCGTACCATCGCCAGACCGCGCCGATCCTCCCGCACTACCAGGCCCAGGAGCGGTTCTACACCGTGGACGGGATGGCGGATATCGACGAGGTGACGCGGCAACTCACGGCGCTGCTTGACGGGACGGCGCGGCCGGGCTGAACCGGGTGTAACCTAGGTCACAGCTTCCACAAGCGGGTGCCGCTAAGATCGGCACCACGCAGGGGAGGCTGTCGTGAGAATACAAGCTGTTTACTGCGCACTGGCATGCGCAGCCGCGCTGGGCGCGCATGAAGCCCGCGCCAATTCGCAATCCGGCTGTCCGCCTTCGTGCAATCAGCACGCGCCGGCGCCCCACGTGGCGCAGCCTCCGCACGCCACGGCGCCGCCCGCGCATTTCTTTATGAATCCGCGTGGGTTCACGAGCACGCCGCCTCCGATCGGCGCTCCGCCTCCAGCTTATGCGCAAGCCGGGTATCCCGCCGCACCCACGGCCCAGAGCGGGGCCGCGCCGTCCACACCGAGCAGCCAGCATCCCCCCTTCAGCGCGGAGTTCGCCGTGCGGCCCGGATTCACGGGCACGCAGCCTTCGGGCAGCGCTCCGCCGTCGGGCTATGCGCCGGTTGGGTCTCCTGTCGCACCCGCGGCCCGGAGCGGCACCCCGCAATTCGCCATCCAGCCCGGATTCGCGGGCACCCAGCCCTCGGTCAGTGCTCCATCGCCGATCTATGCGCAGGCTGGGTATCCTACTGCGCTGCCGGTGGCGCAGAGCGGGGCCGCGCAGTCCACGCCGAGCGCCCAAAATCCACCCTACAATGCGCAATTTGCCACACCGCCTGGCTTCACAGGCGCGCAGCCTTCGGGTGGCGCTCCGTCGCCAGGCTATGCGCCAATTAGCTTGCCCACCGCGCCTTGGGTGGCCCCGCCGGCTCAGCCAGTTCCGCAAAATCCCCCGTCATCGGCCCAGACGTTCGCACCACCGTCATCCGTGGCCCTATCCCAGGCGTCCCCGCCCGTGTCCACTCAGCCGCAGGGCAGCTCACCTCTCGTCTATGCCTGCCGTACGCCGCTTGGCATCTGTCCCGTCGCCTTCTCCGGCCCAGCGGAAGCGGGCAGCGCCTGCCTCTGCGTCGACCCCAGCACCGGGCGGCAGGACAACGGCGCGATCCAATAGGTGGCTCGGCGATGTTCGACGTGTCGGTCAGCAGGCTAGGGGTTCGGAAGCTGCCGGTGGCGGGCCTGGCCCTCGTTGCCGTGTGCCTCGCGTGCGCGGTCGCGCTGCTCCTTTACTGGCAAGCCTCGACGGCCGCGGCGCCTGGTGAGCGGGTCGAGAACGTCGTCGCCTGCATCGACCACTACGCGCCAAAAGACCCGCAGGGCGCCCCCGCCCTGCCGGCACTACAGGAGACCTACGCTTTCTGCCACAGCGTCATCGCGACCGAGTTCCTCACCAAGGAGCAGATCGTCCGCAACGCGGGGTTCGCCGATCAGCGCTATGAGAATTGTGTTCTCCTGATCATGGTCGTGGGCATCACCATCTCGGGCGTCGTGCTCGCGGGCCTGCAACTGCTCGGCTCCTACCGTCTCGCGAAGGACGGACACGGAGAATTCGGCGGGGGCGGGGAAGCGAGCGCGTCGGTGAGCAGCGTCGCGGTGAAAAGCTCCGTGGTCGGCGTCGTGATCCTGGCGATCTCGTTCGCGTTCTTCCTGGTCTTCGTGATGGATGTCTACACGATCCGCGATGTCAGCGGGTCGGCTCCGGCCGCGCCCGCCGCCCCGCCCGCTGCTCCGCCGGCACATCAGGTGTGGAGCGGTTCGATGCAGCCGTTGCCCAGGACGCCGAGTGCCACTCTACCCTAACGGCCCGTTTGGATGCCGTTGGACGGGAGCCGGGCGCCGCTTGCGGTTCGGGTGTGTGGACGGCATGCTCGCTGTGGTCGGGAGGATACTGGGCGTCTGGGAGGCGCTGGACTCCAGGCAGGCTGACCTCCCACCAATTCCGCCACCAGTGTAACTGTCGGATCGGAGCCGATTTGCAGACCAGGTATCGCGCAGAAAATCTACAATCTAATCAGGGGCAAGAACTCAGTTGCTCGGACTTCTGATCGGCCAGCCCGACGACGGCGCTGCCGGAAGTCGGTACTTCACTCTTGATCTGCCCGGTGTTGAGGAAGCGGTCCGCCAGGAGGTCGAAAGCTTTCCTGATTACGCACTTCCCTCAGTCACGAAACGCCTGGTAGCAGGTCAGGGAATTTGTGGCATTTCATGAGGGTGTGGCAGTGGCTCGTAATGTCGTGCAGTTCCAGAAGGGTCTCAGCGAACCCGCGTTCGAACAGCAGTACGGCACCGAGGAGCAATGCCGGGCGATCGTCATCGCGTCACGCTGGCCGCGTGGCTTTGAGTGCCCGGTATGCGGCGGCAGGCAGTATAGTCTGGTGACGGCCCGCGATCTCTATCAGTGCACCAAGTGCCGCCGGCAGACCTCGCCGATTGCCGGGACGATCTTTGCATCAACCCATCTGCCGCTGCGGCTATGGTTTCGTGCGATCTATCGCCTGACCCAGACCAAGCAAGGCATCTCCAGCATCGAACTGGGGCGTCGCCTTGGGGTGACGCAGACCACCGCCTGGAAGGTCAAACACAAGCTGAAGCAGGTCATGCTTGAGCGTGATGCGACCAAGCGCCTGAGCGGCAGGATCGAGATCGACGGCGCCCATCTCGGCGGCGAGCGCTCCGGCGGAAAGCGCGGCCGCGGGGCGCCTGGCAAGACGCCGTTCGTCGCCGCTGTCGAGACGACCACCCAGGGAAAGCCGGTTCGCCTGAAGCTGCGCCGGGTCACCAGCTTCTGTGCAACCTCGATCGCAGGGTTCGCCAAGCGCAGCCTCGATCCAGACTGCTCTGTCGTCAGCGATGGCCTTCAGTGTTTCGCCAGCGTCGCAGACGCCGGGTGCGCGCACCAAGTCGTCAAGACCGGGTCAGGACCAAAAGCGGCTCGGACGCCAGCCTTCAAATGGGCCAACACCGCGCTCGGCAACATCAAGGCCGCCATCACGGGCACCTACCGTGCCATCAACCGCAAGCATGTTCCGCGCTACCTCGCCGAATTCGAATACCGCTTCAACCGACGATACGATCTGGCCGCCATGATCCCGCGTCTCACATGGGCCGCCGTCCGAACCACCCCTATGCCCTACCAACTCCTGAAATTGGCTGAGGTTTATGTGTAATCAGAAAAGCTTTTGTGCGAATGGCTGGATTGCTTCGCTCGTAATGACGGCGGGGCTTCGACCAGTCAGCGCGTAGGGCCGCTGCTATCATGCCAAGTCTCTTTGATCGGCACCTGTCGGCCGCGCCTGCGCCGGCTTCCACGCTGCCACCGCAGTGGCTGGACAGGTTCCGATCGCCGGCACTTGGTATCGGGCAGAGACTGCGTCGGACCGCTCCACATCTGATGGGTTGGCGGGCGCAGCCGCCCCGCCCTGCCCGGCGTGCCTGCACGCGCACACATGGACAGGGTCGAGTCCGAGCCGCTCGTCTGCCGTCGTCAGTTGCCTCCAGCGGGCAGGAACCTGAAGGGTGTCGCCGGTCGGAATTGTCCGGACACATCCCTCGCCTGGCGCAACCGCTAGGGCTCTCACTTGAGGGTTGCTTATGCGCTAGCCTGCTCAATGTTGGATTTTCCAATCGCCGTCCGGTGTTAGGCACCAATTCAAATTATGGATGGTTGGCTGCCTACGTCCCCTTACATGCATCTCGTGACGCACACTGTGACAAGGCCGTCCATCATTCTGGAAGATTCAAGTCACTACATTTTCGCCCCGGCTGTGATTCTCGGGGTTGCTCCAATTGTCCTTCGAATCAACGGTCAGGTTCTTTGACTGATTCAGCCGGGCGATGCTGGAGGACAGCAGATCGACATCGCGCTGGGTGAGTGCGGTTCTGGTTCCCCAGAACGGATTGATCTGCGCCGTCGCCGGAAGCGCGGACAAGACGATCACTGCAATCACGAATGGCCGGGCGATCCTCATCAGCAAACCCTCTCCTTGAACAAGGCAAGCGCGCACTCCCGCCGTTATGGCAGGAGAGCGCATTGACGTCACCCGATAGTTGGCCGTCGGTCTGGCGGGTGCCCTCGGGCCAGCGTCGTAAAAGAAGTTCCCGGTTCGGTGAACCCGTCAACCCGTCATTTCAAGACGGCCTATCATACCATTTCGCCTGATCATTGACCCACTGGGCTGGCCCCTCCCCCGGCCGCCTCCCGCAAGGGGAGGGAAGAAGCGCGCCGCACGGAGACCTTTCCCCTCCCCTTGCGGGAGGGGTCGAGCGCGGCCCAGGTCAATGTTTGAGCGGGCGGTATAAGAGGCCGTCGATCAGGCCCGTGGTCACGCGGACTGCTGAGCCTGATACACCGCCTTCTCGAAACCGGCGAACGCCTCCAACGCTCCGGTATCGGCGAACGGCAGGAACTGCATCATGATGATGCCGGCAACGCGCTTGCTCGGATCAATCCAGAAATATGTGTTGGCAAGGCCAGCCCACGCCAGACTGCCGGCGCTGCGCCCTGTCGGCGCCGCTTCGGTGTTGATCATGAAACCGAGCCCCCATTTCTTCACCATGCCGGGGAAGAACTCGGCATCGGCGGAGCTTTGCGGCTGAACCGTCTTGAGCTTGACCACGTTGATCTCGCCGATCTGGTTCCGCTCCATCTCCGCCACCGTCTCCGGCCGCAGCACCTGCGCGCCATTGAAGCTGCCCTGATGCAGGAACACTTGCGTGAACCTCAGATAATCCGGAGCCGTGGAGTAGAGGCCGCCGCCTCCCATGTAAAATTCCGGGTTCTGCGGCATTTCGAACGTGATCGGCTTGAATGACCCGTCAGGCTGGCGCGCATGCATGGAAACCAGCCGCGAACGCTGCGCGGGGCTGAGCCGGAAACTGGTGCCCGCCATCCCGAGCGGGCCGAAAATGTGGTCGCGGAAATATTCCTCGAGCCGCTGGCCGCTCACATGTTCGACCATCTTGCCCGCGAAGTCGATGTTGGTGCCGTACTGCCACTGATCGCCCGGGTCGAACGCGAGCGGCGTCTTCAAGGCATCGTTCTTGCAGGTGATTAGCTCCGGCAGATGAGCGTACTTTTCGTAGCGGCCGGTGTCCGCGTTCCAAATGTCGTAGGTGAAGCCCGCTGTGTGCGTCAGCAACTGGCGCAGCGTGATCGGCCGCTTTGCCGGACGTAGCCTCGGCGCGCCCGAGGCGTCGAAGCCCTCCAGCACCTGGGGCGAGCGCAGCTCGGGCAGGATGTCGCCGGCCGGCGCATCGAGCGAGAGCTTGCCCTGCTCAACCATCTGCATGGCCGCGGTGGTCGTGACCGCCTTGGTCATGGAGGCGATCCAGAACACCGAGTTCGAGCGTCATGTCAGGCCCGGTCTCGACGTTGCGCTTTCCAAACGCGCCCGCGTAAACGGGGCCTTTGTCGGTGGCCGCCACCGCCACGATCCCCGGCGCCTTGCCGGACGCGACCGCCGCGCGGAGCGTCTGGTCGATCCCGGCCGGAACGTTCTGCGCTCTGGCCCGTCGAGCCGCGGCGAGACCGGCGAGCGTTGCCATCACGGCCTGGCGCCTCGTTATCAAGGTCATGGTCCTCTCCCCTTGCCGGCGTTATGGGCAAGCGGCGGAGGCGGCAGCCGGATCGCGGCGTCCCGCCGTGTAACCAATGCGCGGGAAAAACTGCCCGGACACACCTTCTCCCGCGTGAAAGCATATTCGGTCGTGGTTGCCGCCACAAGCCGCGCGGCCCGCTCGTCGGGACACAGTTTGAATTGTGACGGACATCCCTACCGCCGATGGACGGACATCCGTTTGGGGTGCAAACATTCCGAGGCACGCTGGAAGGGCCAGACAGGCTCGCTGCGCGTGCCGTGGGTAATCAGGGAGGGTTGCCATGAACAAGATCCTGCTCGCCAGCGCCGCCGTCACACTGCTCGCCGTATCGACGCCAAAGCGCGCCCAGCAGGCGACGACCAAGGACGAGCTTATCGGGACTTGGAGGGTCGTGTCTCTCAAAGCCACTACTGGCAATAAGGTCAGCTATCCCCTTGGGGAGCGGCCGTCCGGCTACATGGCCCTCACCCCAGACCGGCTTTGGCTGTTGTTCGTTGACTCGACCCGAAAGGCACCGGCCACGGCGGCTCTGACCGACGCCGAAGCCATTGCGATGATGAAATCGCAAGTGGCCTGGACGGGCAGGTACACGACAGCGGATCAGACACCGGATGGCATCAAGGTGACCGCCCATGTTGACACGGCGTCGAGTTCAGGCGATCACCGGTGCCGACCGCGTCTACTTTATGCGGGTTGAGGGCAACGGATTGATGGTGAAGTCACCGGGTGTGGTTGTTCCAATGACCGGCGCAAAAAGTGTCGTTGAGTTTGACCTTGTGAAGGCGGAATGAGGATCGCGCGCGCCGGCTAGTAACCGCACCCTTTGTCCTCCAGGGCGCGGGATGCGCATTGACAAAGTTCAGGCCGCTTTGAAACGGCTGGGGTTCCTCAAAACAGGCCCAAGAGCTGCGCCTTGAGATAGGCGGTTTCGGGCAGGTGTGGATGCACCGGGTGATCGGGCCCGGCGCCGGTGGTCGCGAGGATGCGGGCCTCGCGCCGGGCGCGGTGCAGCCCCTCGGCCAATTGCCCGGCCCAAGCGTCGAGCGGCGCGTGGTGGCTGCACGAGGCGATGAACAGGAGCCCGCCCGGCGCCACCACCCCAGCGGCCAACCGTGCGAGGCGTCCGTAGGCGCGCAGTCCGGCGGCGGCGTCCTTGCGCGACTTGGCGAAAGCGGGCGGGTCGCAGATCACGATGTCGAACCGTTGCCCGCTCTCTGCGAGGGTGGCGAGAGCCTTGAACGCATCCGCCCGGCGGATGTGAACGCGCTCGGCGAGGCCGTTGCGCGCCGCCGTTGCCAGCGCCTGATCCAGCGCCGGCGCGCTCGAGTCCACCAGCGTCACCGCGTGCGCCCCGGCGGCGGCGCAACGCAGGCCGAAGGCGCCGGTGTGGGCAAACAGGTCGAGCACGCGCGCCCCCGCCGCCAAGGCCGCGACCCGGTCCCGATTCGGCCGCTGATCGAAAAACCAGCCGGTCTTTTGGCCCGCGAGCGGATCGACGGCGAAGCGTACGCCGCCTTCCTCGACCACCGCGGCCGCCTCCGAGCCGTGCAGCAACTCGACCTGCTCGGGCAACCCTTCGTGGCGGCGGGCGCTCGAATCATTGCGCGCGACAATCGCCCGCAACGGCAGCGCGTCCAGCAGCGCGGCAAGGAGCAGCGGGGTCAGCCGGTCCATCCCGGCCGCGTTCGCCTGCACCACCGCGACTTCGCCGTAGCGGTCGATCACCAGGCCGGGGAGGCGGTCCGCCTCGGCATGGACCAGGCGGTGGTAGGGGCCCTCGCAGACACGCGCGCGCAGCGCCGCCGCCTGTTCCAACCGCCCACGCACCCACGCCGCGTCGATCGCCGCGTCGGGGTCGCGGTCCAGCACACGGGCCGCGATCAGGCTATGCGGGTTGAACATCGCCGCGCCGAAGCGAGCGCCGTCATCGCCCTCCAGCCGCACGAGCCCGCCCGGCTCCATGCGGCGGTACTCGGGCCGCATCGCGATCTCGTTGCTGAAGGCCCAGGGCGCACCGGCGCGCAGCCGCCGGCCCTGGCCGGGGGCCAGGCGGATCAGCGGCCTTGGGTCGGCCAAGTCAGGCGACCGCGAGCGCCGGGTGCAGGATGTGGCACAGCGCCTCGACCAGCCGATCCATCATCGCGTCGGTGTGCAGCGGCCCTGGGGTGAAGCGCAGCCGCTCCGACCCGCGCGGCACGGTCGGGTAGTTGATCGGGGTGGCGTACATGCCGAACTCGTCGAGCAGCCGGCGGCTGACCTCGAAGCAGCGCGCGGCCTCGCCAACGTGCAGCGGGACGATGTGGCTCTCCGACGGGACGCGCGGCAGGCCGGCGGCGTCGAACCGGCGCTTCAGCGCCTCCGCCCGCTCGAACAGGCGTTCCCGGCGCGCGGCGTCCTTGCGGACGTGCCGGATGCTCGCCAGCGCCGCCGCCGCGACCATCGGCGGCATGGAGGTGGTGAAGATGAACCCCGGCGCGACCGAGCGGATGTAGTCGATCACCATCGCCTCGCCCGCGACGTAGCCGCCCTGGCAGCCGAACCCCTTGGCGAGCGTGCCCTCGATGATGTCGATGCGGTCCGCGACGCCATCGCGCTCGGCGACGCCCGCGCCGGTCGGGCCGTACATGCCGACCGCGTGAACCTCGTCGAGATAGGTCATCGCGCCGTGGCGGGCGGCGACGTCGCAGATCGCGCGGATCGGCGCGATGTCGGCGTCCATCGAATAGACGGATTCGAAGGCAACCAGCTTCGGGGCCTCTTCCGGTAGGGCGGCGAGCAACGCTTCGAGATGCGCGACGTCGTTGTGGTGGAAGATGCGGCACGCCGCCTTCGATCCCTTGATGCCGGCGATCATCGAGGCGTGGTTCTTCTCGTCGGAAAGCACCACCCAGCCGGGCATGGAGTTCAGGACCGTCGACAGCGCCGCCTGGTTGGAGACGAAGCCTGAGGTGAACAGCAGCGCCGCCTGCTTGCCGTGCAGCGCGGCCAGCTCGGCCTCCAGCGCGTCGTGGACGGGGCTGGTGCCGCTGATGTTGCGCGTGCCGCCCGCGCCCGCGCCCATCTCCCGCGCCGCCGCGCAGGCCGCCTCGATCACCGCCGGGTGATTGCCCATCCCGAGATAGTCGTTGGAGGACCAGACCAGAACCTGGGTGCCGTCCGGCCGGCGATAGTACGGGAACGACGCGGCCTGCTTGCGCAGGGGGGTGAAGCGCCGGTAGCGGCCCTGGGCACGGATGTCGTCGAGCGCGCGGCGGCACAGATCCTGGAACAAGTGCATAGTCTGGTGTTTTAGCGCCAATGGCGAGGGTTTGCCATGTGATCATGTCACACCGGACTCACGATCGCGCGGCCAGGCCCACGCCGGTCAGCGTGACGGCGAGCGCGAGAAGTTGACGGGGGCCGAGCGGATCGCCGAGCAGCGCGGCCGAGGCGAGCACGCCGACAAGCGGCGAGAGCAGCACGCTGGTCGCAGCGATCGAGGCCGGGAGCAGCAGCAGGGCGCGGAACCAGGTCAGGTAGGCGATGGTCATCGGCATGATCCCGACGTAGACGAAGCCAGCCCACGCAAGCGGCGTCGCCCGCGCCCAGTCGGGCTGCTCGAAGGCGGCGAGTATCAGAACAGGGATTGAGCCGAGCCCGATCTGCCACGCGACGCCAGCAACCATGGGCATTCGCAGGGGCCGGCGCTTGGCGATCACCGTGCCGAGGCCGAACAGCGCCGCGGCGAGGAACGCGCTGCCAATCCCAGGCCATTCAGCCCAGCCGGCGCGCATCTGATCGGCCCCGACCAGGAGCGCGACACCCGCGAGCGCCAGCGCCATGCCGGCGACGCGCCGCGGCGTCGGGCGCTCACCCAGGATCGGCCAAGCCAGCAGCCCCGCCCAGATCGGCAAGGTGTAGGTGATGACCACCGCCTCGCTCGCGCGCAGCCAGACCAGCGCGATCGTGGTGAAGACGGAGAAGCCGCCGTAGTTGAGGCTCGCGAACACGGCGAGCGGCCAGAGCTGGTCGCGCGGCGGGCGCAGCCGCTCCCCGCGCGTCCAGGCCAGCAGGAGGGCGAAGGCCAGCCCCAGCGCCGCCCCGATGGTGCGCGACGTGAAGGGCGGCAGCTCCGAGAGGATGAACTTCATCACCGGCCAGTTGAGCCCCCAGGCGCAGGCGGTGACGGCCAGCAGCGCGAAGCCTTCCATCCGCGCGCCGCGCAAGCTTCCCTGCCGCGCGGGTGCGGCCGGCTCCGCGGTGGAGGGCATGGGGGCTCCGTTCTGCTTGCTTCCCCGATATGCCATAGAGGACAGCGACGGGAAGAGCAGGGGAGGAGTGTCAGACATGCGGCTGTTCGATCTCATGGGGCGCGTCGCGATCGTCACCGGCGGCAATGGCGGCATCGGGCTCGGCATGGCGGAGGGGCTGGCGGAGGCAGGCGCCGCGCTGGTCCTGGCGGGCCGCGACGCGGTGAAGGCGCGAGGCGCCCAGGAACGCATCGGGGCGCTGGGCGCGCGCTGCCGCTTCGTCGCCGCCGACGTGACCGAGCGCGCGGCCTGCGAGAGGCTGGTCGCGGAGACGCTGTCCGCGTTCGGCCGGCTCGACATCCTGGTCAACAACGCCGGAACGTCGATCCGCAAGATGCCGCAGGACTACACCGAGGCGGAGTGGCGCCACGTCCTGGACACCAACCTGACCAGCGCCTTCTTCTGCGCCCAGGCTGCCTATCCGGCGATGCGCGAGGCGGGCGGGGGGAAGATCATCAACATCGGCTCGATGATGTCGATCTTCGGCGCCCCCTATGCGACGCCGTACGCGGCCAGCAAGGGCGGCGTCGTGCAGATGACCCGCGCGCTCGCCACCGCCTGGGCGACGGACAACATCCAGGTGAACGCGGTGCTGCCCGGCTGGATCGACACCGACCTGACGCGCACCGCGCGCCGGCAAGTGGACGGGCTGCACGAGCGGGTCGAGGCGCGCACGCCGGCTGGGCGCTGGGGCCTGCCCGCCGACCTGGCGGGGATCGCGGTGTTCCTGGCGGGCGCGGGGTCGGATTTCGTGACCGGCACGGCGATCCCGGTGGATGGCGGGTTCTCGGTCACGACGTGACATCCCGCCTGCGCATTCACCCCCGTCTTGACTCGCGGGGCGTGCTCAGGCAGGCGGAGTGACCGAAACAAATCAACCAAGGAGACGGATCATGCGCGCACTCATCATGGCGGCGGCGTTCTCATTGGCGACGGTCACCGCCGTTTTCGCCGACGAAAGCGTCGCCGGACACTGGAAGACCGACTTGGGCGGCAATGTCACGATGGACATGAACGTCACGCCCGATGGCAAGTGGAACAGCGAGACGCACCAAGGCGACCAGATGGTTCGCCGGATGGCGGGCACCTACACGCAGAAGCAGCCCTCGGGAAACAAGCCCGGCGAGTTGGTCTTCAAGCCGACCAGCGCCTCGGGCGGCAACAGGCGGGCGGCGACGGAGAGGGACCACTACACGCTCGCCAACAACGGCGAGGAACTGCGGCTGACCTCCGGGGGGGACACGATGGTGTTCCAGAAGCAGGGGCAGTAATCGCCCCCCAGGGCTGCGTGGGCGGAGGGTGACCGCGGGTGAAGGCGATGATTTCGGTTGGATCGACACCGCCCTGAGCTGCGGCGGCGCCCGACGCCGTTCACGGGCACGGACGAAGTCGGGTAAGAACGCCATAACAGCGCATTGCTAGATCCGCGCCGTTGCGCCTTCTCCATCGTCGCTCAGCAATTCCTCGAGCGTCACCGGGCATCGAGCCGGCACGGGCTGCGGTTCCTGGTCGTCGATCCGCTCAGGCAAACGCCGCATTGCACGGACGTACAGTTCCGTGATGTCGATTCGCTGCCGCATGGATGGCGTGACGATGTCGGCGGCGTCGCCGCGGAATCCCCGTGCCTTCGCCTGCCAGCGCGGGACATCGCGAGAATGGGGCCAAACTTGCGCCTTGAGCATGTGGACGATCGCTTGCACCAACAGGGACTTCACCTGGGCAAGCTGGCTGCGTCCCACGCTCTCGACCTCTTCCGCGACATTGTCCCAATCGATTTGATCGTTCACCCGCTCTCCCGCCGCCATGCGCCGCAGCAGCGCGGCTTGGCGTTCCGACCAGGTCAAGATGTCAGTGTCATAGTCGCTCATCCTCACCCCCCGTGCTCCCGATCCCCCAGCAACGCCGACAGCGTCGGCTCGATCGCCGCGGCCAGCCGTGCCTGCGCTTGCGCGGTCGGGTGCAGCGGCGGCTGCGGCGGGGTGACCAGCGGGTCGAGGAACGCGCCCCGGTCCACCTGGCCGTCGTGGACGAACACGCCGGTTTCGTTGAGGAACGTCACGTCCGGCACGCGCGCGCCGCCATAGCGCGCGAGCAGGGCGCGGTTCACCTCCTCCGTCGTCCGCGAGGCCCAGGCGGAGCGCTCGGAGGGCAGCACGCCGAGCAGCAGAAGCTTGGTGCGCGGCAGGCGGCGGCGCAGCGCGGCGACGATCGCCTCGATGCCGGCGACGGTGTCGTCGGAGGACCAGTGCAGGCGTCCCAGGTTGTTGGCGCCGATCAGGATGACAGCCGCCTTGGGCGCGATCCCCTCGGCCTCGCCATTCTCGATGCGCCAGAGCAGGTTGGCCGTTGTGTCGCCCGAGAAACCAAGGTTCACCGCCTCGCGGTCGCCGTAGAAGCGCTGCCAGACGGGCGCGAAATCCGCCCAGGCGGGCGGGCCGTGGCGCTCCCAGTCCTGGGTGATGGAATCGCCGTACCACACCAGCCCGACCCGGCCCTCGCGCAACCGCCGCGCCTTCTCCCCGAAACGCTGCTTCCACCAGGGGAGGTCGAGGCGCGCGATCGGGGTGGCGGCCAGCACCGTGCGGGCGTGCCCGTGCGTTCGGGTATGCGCACGCGTCGCGAGGGCGCCGAAGGTCAGGCAGGCAACCAGAACACCGCTCAAGACCCGGTTCATGCGTGCTCCCGCGTTGTCGCGCCGCCGGTATAATGCGGCGAACAGGCGGGAGGGAACCATGCGCATCACCCAGATCGAGACAATGAGCTGCAACGCCGGGTGGCGGGACTTCTCATTCCTCAGGGTCAGCACCGACCAGGGTCTGGCCGGCTGGTCGGAGTTCATGGAGTCCTACGGCGCGCAGGGTCTGGGCGAGGTGATCCGCCGCCTCTCGGCTCGCCTCGTCGGAATGGACCCACGGCCGGTGGAGCGCCATACCGCGTTCCTCCATGGCGTGACGCGCGCCGCGCCGGGCGGGGTGAACCAGCAGGCGATCGGGGCGATCGAGAACGCGCTGGTCGATCTGAAGGCGAAGGCGCTGGGGATTCCGGTCTACGAGCTGCTGGGCGGCCCGATCCGCGACCGCTTGCGCCTCTATTGGTCGCATTGCGGCTCCTACCGCGCGCTCTATGGCGCGCAGTTCCGCGACTGGACCGGCTGCGCGCCGATCCAGTCCCTCGACGATGTCGCAGCGCAGGGCGCGGAGGTGGCGCGGCGCGGCTTCAAGGGTCTCAAGACCAACATCATGCGCCTGGGCGAGCATCCGGGCCTGCACATGCCAGGCTTCAACGCCCCGTTCGCGCCCGAGCGCGTGCCGGACCGCCGGCTGATCGCGGATCTCGTCGCGCAAATGGCGGCGTTCCGCCGGGGCGCGGGGCCGGAGGCGGCGCTGCACCTCGACCTCAACTTCAACTTCCGGACCGAGGGCTATATCCGCATCGCGCAGGCGATGGAGGAATTCGACCTCGCCTGGCTGGAGATCGACAGCTACGACCCCGCCGCGCTCGCCACCATCCGCCGCGCCGCGCGCACCCGCGTCGCCTCGTGCGAGTCGCTGTTCGGCCGGAGCCAGGTACAGGCCGTTCCTAGAGCAACAATCGGTCGATGTGGCGATCATCGACGTGCCATGGAACGGCATCCTGGAGTCGGTGAAGATCGCCGCGATGGCCGAGACCTACGAGGTGAACGTCGCCCCGCACAACTTCAACGGCCATCTCGGCACGCTGATGAGCGCGCATTTCTGCGCCGCCATCCCGAACTTCCAGGTGATGGAGATCGACATCGACGACGTGCCGTGGAAGGACGCGCTGGTGACGCGCCCGCCGATGATCGAAGCGGGCGAGCTGCTGATCCCGACCGGCGCGGGATGGGGCGCGGAGGTCAACGAGGACGTGGTGCGCGCGCACCTGCCCTCCGGGCGGTCGTGGTCGTGATCGTTTGACCCCACCCCAACCTTATGACCTCAAAAAATACCGATTAGCGAACACAGGAGCAGAGAATGTCAACGAGGCTTGCCTTGGCGCTCGCTTTGCTAACGGCCATGATTGTTCCCGCTTGCGCCAGAGACTGGTGGGGCGTCAAGCTTCCCGATCAGCCGTCACAGTTTATTTTTGGATATGGTTCTCTTATCGATACGGTATCACGCGATTCCACCTCCGGCGTGCCAATCCCCGCTATTCCCGTGCGCGTGTCGGCCGCATTCGGTTATATCCGCACATGGAATGACCGGTCGCCGTTTGGGTTTACGGCGCTAGGCCTTCGCAAGCCAAATTCAGGCGAACAAGCCAGGACAATCAATGGTGTACTCTACCCCGTCGCAGGGGATAATATGTCAAAATTCGACTTGCGCGAGGCAGGCTACGTACGTGTGGAGGTGCCCCGAGAGGACATCGAGGCTGTGTCCTGGCAACGCCTGCCGGAGCCGGGCAAGATTTGGGCGTATGTTCCAGTCAAACCGAACGGCGAGCCTGGTGTCGGACTGCCGACGGCGGATGCGGCTTTTCCGCTGCTGGAATCCTATATCGACGTCGTTGTCGAGGGCGGCCTGGAATACGGCGAGGATTTCGCCCGTGAGTTGATCGAAACGACCTCGGATTGGAGCAACTACTACCTGAACGATCGCGAACTGGCGCGGCGTCCGTGGGTGCATGACAAGGCCGCTGCAACGGTTGATCGGTTGCTAGCGTCAACGCCGGTCACTGCCGCGAGACTCAGGTACCGTCTGTTCCCGGAACCGTACGCAGTTCGCTGGCCTTCGGAATCAGCTCAATAGGCCTGAGGCGGAGGTCGGAGCTTCCGGCTTCCTGCGCATTCCATGCCGGCCTGCGCGCCGCAGCAACGTCGGCGCGCCTGTTCGGCGGCGAAGCCCAGCACGATGGAGCCGACCCCGACCGCGGCGAACAGGCTGCCAAGATCAACAGCCCAAATCCGCGAAATGATGACGGCGCTCCGAACCAGCGACGGGCCGAACCGCAGCACGTCGAAGAGAAGTTTGGGCGACGATGCCGCCAACGGCCAGGCAGACAAGACCTGTGAACACCAGCGTGAGGATGATTTTTGGAACGAATGGAGAGCCGTCGCATGACCGATTGTCTGCAGGGGAGCGCGAAGCAGAACTTGCGTGCCGGCTTGGCAAGAGACCGTGCGCGAAAATTACGTGCCGCAACGATAATAAGGGTAGTTCTGAGCGGCATGGTTCAGCCGCGGCCGGCGATCGGCGCCGCCCGGCAGATCGACTCGCTCACGTAAGGCTTTCCCCTTCAGTCGGGCGAGGCCCGGAACACATGTAGCGCCACCGGGCGGATCAGGGCTGTCACAGTCTGGCCAGGCACGGGCGGAGTGGACCAGCGGGGCAGCAAGACGTCGAGCGCCAGCGGGCCGGCGCAGCGGACGCGCCAGCCCAGGCCCTCGGAGCGCATCTCAGAGACAACCGCCGGAACCGCGTTCAGATCCGAGGGTTGCCGATCAGCCGGCGACGCCAGCGCAATGTCTTCCGAGCGGATCGCCAAGCCGACCGGCGCGCCGGGCACCAGCCAGGCGGCGGGCGGGGCGGACACGCGGAGCGCCAGGCCGCCCGCCACCTCGACGACGGCGATCGGGCCGGCGATGACGCGGACCGTTCCCCTGAGCAGGTTGCGCACGCCAACCAGCTTGGCGGCGGCGAGGCTTGCCGGGCCGCCGAACACCTCTGCTGGCGTCCCCTGCTGCACGACGCGATGGCCGACCATCACCGCCACCCAGTCGGCCATTCCAGCCACATGGGGATCGTGCGTCACCGTGAGGCTCGGAATGTCGAAGCGGCGCAGAGTCTCCGCCAGCTCGTCCAGCACCGCATCGCGGGTCGCGGTGTCGAGCGCCGAGCTGGGCTCGTCGAGCAGGAGCAGCTCCGGCGAGCGCGCCAGCGCGCGCGCCAGGGCGACGCGCTGCTGCTGGCCGCCGGAGAGGGCGTCCGGCCGGCGCTCGGCCAGCTCCTCCACGCCGAATTGCGCGAGCAGCGAGACCGCGCGCGCGCGCCTCGCGCGGCCATGCGGCAGCGCGTAGGCGACGTTCTGCCAAACGCGCAGGTGCGGGAACAGGCCGAAGCCCTGCGGCAGATAGCCGATCGGCCGGCGCTGCGGGGGCAGGCCCTCGAACGGAGAGCCCTCGGCGGGCAGCAGGCCGGCCAGAGCCCGCAACAGCGTGGTCTTGCCCTCGCCGCTCAGGCCGAGAAGGACGGTCAGGCCGCGCAGCTCGAACCGCGCCTTGATGGCGACGGGTCGGTGCACGCGGTAGTCGATCGCGAGGCGGGGCAGCGCGGCGGGCGGCGCGGCCGGAACGGGCCGGGGGAGCGCGGAAGAGAGCACGGTGCGACCGCTCATCGCCCTGAACCGCCCGCGCGCCGGGCCGCGAGGCCGAGCCACACCGGCAAGGGCAGGGCGGCGAGGAAGAACACCCACAGCAGCGGATAGACGGCCGACAGCCCGGTGTCTTGCAGGTTCACCCACAGCTTCACCGGGATGCCCTGCGGGTAGTAGGCGATGATCAGCGCCGTGCCGAACTCGCCGAGCGCGCGCACCCAGGCCAGCGCGAGCGCGGCGGCGAGACCGACGCGCGCCAGCGGCAGCGTGACGGTCAGGAACACCTGCCACGGCTCCTTGCCCAGGGTGAGCGCGATGGCCTCCAGCTCGCGCGCGACGCCCTCGAACGCGCCCCGCGCGGTGAGGACGAAATAGGGCAGCGCGCCATAGACCTGCGCGAGCACGAAGGCGCCCGGCGTGTTGGTCAGGCTGACTCCGGCGCGCTGCAAGCTGCTTCCGACGGCGCTATAGGGGCCATAGAGCGAGGCCAGCAGGATGCCCAGCGCGAGCGGGGGGGTGAGAAGTGCGATCAGCACCAGCGCCTCGGCCGCCAGCTTGCCGGGGAAGTCATGGCGGGCCAGCCACCAGGCGAGCGGCGTGCCCAGTCCGGCGACGATCAGCATGGCAAGGCTTGTGTAGCCGAGCGAGGTGCCGACCGCCCCCACGTCGCCTTGCGCGAGCCCGAAGCCGCGCCAGTCGGTTACGAGAGCAAGGGTGAGGAACGGCGCGGCGAGCAGCGCGAGTGCGAGCGGGCCGAGCGCGAGCAGCGCGGCGGGCAGGCGCGCGGCGGGGCCAAGCGGCGCGGCGTGCGACGGGCTCACGCGGCCTGCAAGGGCCCGCCCTTCGGGGGGTCGTAGAAGGTGCGGCGCAGCATCTCCTGGCCTTGCGCGCCGGTCAGGAAATCGAGGAAGCGCCGGCCCAGCTCGTGCTCGGGCGCGTTGGCGGGCACCGTGGCGTAGAAGACCAGCGGCTGCGGCCGGACCACCTTTTGGGTGCCGTCAGGCTGCGGCAGGGTGATCGACACGCGGGAGTACCAATCCGCCTCGAAGGCGGGGTCGCCGAGATTGATCTCGTTGGGCAGTTCAACGAAAGGCAGGTGGTGCGAGGCGACAGCGCTCTCGTAGCCGGAGCTCGCGTCGATCTGCCCGGCCTCCAGGCGGCTGAGCAGCGAGGGCTCGGCGAAGATCTGCTCGGGATTGACGAGCGGCCCGAGCACGGCCCGTTCCAGTCCGGGCACCTTGTAGTAGCGCTCCGCCAGGTCAATCGTGAAGATGATGTTCTGTCCCTGCGGGTCGGTGAGCGGATCGGTGCGCCCGAACCGAAGTCCTTGCGATTGCAAGACTTCCCACCAGGCGCCCTGTCCCTTGGCGCCCTGTCCCTTGGCGGCCTGCGCGAGGGCGGGGGCGAAGCGGCTGCGCGGGGAGTAGGCGATCACCATGCGCGTGCTGGCGATGGGCACCGCGTCCCGGGCCAGCCCGGCCTGCTGAAGCACCCGGATCGGCCCCGGCGTGACCGAGACGAAGACGTCCGCCTGCATCTGCTTGGCCGCGAGCAGCCGGGCGAGGGCGTAGGCGCCGTGCCCGGTGCCCTGATACGACACGTGGTTCGCCTCGGCGAAGGCGGGGCCGAGAACGCGGTCCATGACCACGCCCATCGAGCCGGCATAGGCGACGCGCAGCACGGTCGCTGCCTGAGCCGGCAAGGCGAGGAAGGGCAGGCCGGCCAGGAGCGTGCGGCGTCGCATGGGGCACCCCGTTATGGTTGGCCGAACATATCCCCGGACACGGCTTAGGTCAAAGCGGCGCGCACCCGCGCCTAACAGCGGTGCTTGGCGTAGGAGCGCTCGACCCATCCCAGGGACGGCCGAGCGCTCCATTGTGTGAGCGTATCCTAGATGGGTGGGGCCAGCGTGCCGCGCCGGTAGAGCGGGCACGCGGCGGGCCTGGCGAGCGGCGCGAGCAGGCTCGGGAGCACAATGAGACGCAGACGGCGGCCGGGTCGGGCGGTTCTCGGCCTGGCGTGGCTATCCGCCGTCAAGCAGGCTCGGTCTCGATGCCCGCATCGGCCAGTTCCTTGAACCCGCCGATGTTGAACACGGTTTCATACCCCATGTCCTTGAGCGTCTTGCCGGCGAGCGTGGCCCGGCCGCCCGAGCCGCAGTAGAGCAGCACCGTCTTGTCCTGGCTGAATGCCGGGTTGTGGTACCTGGCTCTCCGGGTCGGCGCGGAACTCGAGCATGCCGCGCGAGACGTTCACCGCTCCCTTGACCTTCCCGCTCTGCTGCACCTCCGTCGGATCGCGAACATCCACCACCAGGGCGTCGCCCGACCGCACCTTTTCCCGAGCCTGGTCTGGCGGGAGCCTGGGCACGGCGGCATTGGCGGCCGCCACCAGATCCTTGACGCTTGTCGGCATGGATGCCCTCCTCCCATTCGTGAAGGGTGCAGCATACGCTGGTCAGCGACCGGGACGGAAGCCAACCAGCAACGACGAGCGCGGCGCGAAGCCGGTGCCTAGCCGGGCACCGGTGCGTTCGGATGCAGCAATCCCTCTTCCCGCAGCTCCTCCCAGAGCGCCGGCGGGATCGGCGCGCGCATCAGCGCCGCGTTCTCCGCGAACTCCTCGGCCGAGCGTGGGCCGGGGATGACAGCCGCCACGATTGGATGGGCCAGAGGGAATTGCAGGGCCGCCGCCACTCGATTGACGCCATGCCGCTCGCAAACCTCGCCGATCCGGCGCGCGCGCTGGCGCACCTCCTCCGGCGCGGGGTCGTAGTTCCAGGTGTCGCGCCCGGCGAGGATGCCGGAGTTCAGCGGCCCCCCGACCACGATGGAGGTGCCGCGAAGCTGGCAGAGCGGCAACAGGTCATCGAGCGGCGCCTGTTCGAGCAGCGTGTAGCGCCCGGCGAGCAGGAACACGTCCCAGTCCGCCCACGCCATCACGTCCAACAGCACCTTGGTCTCGTTCACGCCGAGGCCGATGGCGCGGACGGCACCCGAAGATTTCAGCCGCTCCAGCGCCTTGCGCCCGCTCTCGCGCAGGATCGTCATGTGCGCGGCGTTGGCGTCCCCGTGCTGGTACTCGCCGATGTCGTGGACATACAGGATGTCGATGCGCGCCAGGCCGAGGCGCTGCAAGCTGTCCTCGAACGAGCGCATGATGCCGTCATGGCTGTAATCGTACTGGACTTCGAACGGCATCTTGGCGAGCCAGCCATCCTCGCGCGGTCCGGTTGCCGTGCGCGGGCGGAGCAGGCGCCCGACCTTGGTGGAGAGCACCCACGCGTCCCGGCTCTCCTCGCGCAGCGTGTCGCCGACGCGCCGCTCGGAGAAGCCGAGGCCGTAGTACGGCGCCGTATCGAAATAGCGCACGCCCGCTGCCCAGGCAGCGCGCACGACCGCTTCGGCGGTGCTTTGGCTGATCGGCACCCGGTTTCCGCCCAGTGTCGCCGTGCCGAGGCCGAGCGTCGTGACCTCGATGCCGGTCTGGCCAATGCGCCGCCTCTCCCACTCCGCCATGCTTGCCCGCTCCCCCGCCATGCTCGCGTGGGGCGCGAGCATCCACGGCTCTGGCCGCTAGGGCAACCAGGGGCCGATCACCTGGTCCACATCGAAGGTGAGCGCGTCCAGGCCAATCGGATTTTCGCCATGCTCGGCCATGTCGTCCGCCACCAATGGACGCGCGCGGGCTGTCTCCCGGCCGATAATGCCGGGCAGTTCCCGTCGCAAGCTGGGGCTGGCTTCGAGAATGGTCTCGATGTCGGCCCGCGCCCTCCGAATGGTCCGTCTCCAGCCGTTGCGCGGACCCTCCGCCGGTGAGAGGCGCAGCTTCATTAGGTGCTCGATTACGGTGCGGACATGGCTAGCCAGAGCGCGGCGTTCCGAGGCACCCAAGCCTTCGATCTCCTCGGCCACGTTCTCCCAGTCCACGGGCGCGTTGCTGCGCTCCCGCGCCGCGGACCGGAGCGCCTGGGCCTGCTGGGCGGACCAGAGCGCGAAATCAGCGTGGTAAAGGTCGCTCATGAGGCGATCCTAGCCTCGTCTCCGCCGTCGAGCCAGGATCCCCAATAGCGCCCCAATTTTCAATTGGTGCTCCAGCTATAGATCCGGCTGTCATTATCTTGAATCATGCCGCATAGCGCATGGGCTTCTGGCGGAGGAAGCTGCGGACCCGGGCGGGCGACTTGGCCAGCCGACGCATGTGGCTGATGGCGGCCTGCTTGAGCTGCTGTTTGCTGCGCATTGGCGGCTTGCGGGTGACGTGCCGCTTGAGGTCGGCATTCAGCCCTTCATCCGGATTGAGTTCCGGACTGTGGGACGGCAGGTAGGAGACCTCGATCTGCGCCTTGTGCCGGGCGAGCCACTCACGCACCACCGCCGAACGGTGCACTGGCAGCCGGTCGAGGATCAGGAACACCTTGCGCCCGGCATCACGGATCAGGCGTTGCAGGAAGCCGATCAGCACCGGCGCCTTGATCGCGCCGTCCAGCACCTGCCAGCGCAACTCGCCTCGGTTGCTGACCGCCGAGATCAGGCCCCGCCCGATGCGGCGCTGGTTGGGCCGCACGACGGGTGTCTTGCCGGGGAGCGCGTAGGAACGACCGCGCACGTCCTCGGCGCGCAGCCCGGTCTCGTCGCCCCAGAAGATCACCCCACGCGCCCGCCGGGCCCGGGCGACAATCGCTGGATACTCCCGGCGCAGCCAATCGCGCACCGCTGCCGGTTGCTGCCCATGGGCCCGCCGCAGCGGCTTTTGCGCGGTGAAGCCCCAGCGTGCCAGGTGCGTGCCGGTGGTGCGCACCGCCAGGCGCACGCCATACTGGCGGCGGATGAGG
>CAWFTU010000011.1:0-91308 GCA_963818725.1 uncultured Pseudomonadota bacterium
TGTTGCGCTCCTGGCTGCGCCCGCATCGCGGCCTCTCGCAAGACAAGCTGCCGGACGACCTCGGCTTCTTCCCGTTCGTGCACAACGCGCGCCGGCGCGGCAAAGCCCTGCTCGGCGCGCTCATCTCACCGCTGCATCTGCATCACCTCACCCATCGGCAGCATGTTCTGGTTCAGGTTCGCCATGATCCACAGCGAGCCGCCGACCACCAGCACCACGATCAGCACGCCGAACGCCAGCGCCAAGACGTTGTTGGTGTTGTCCGGCGCGGTCGTCAAGTGCAAGAAGAACACCAGATGGATGCCGATCTGCGCGATCGCCAGCACGACCAGGGCGACCGGAACCCCCGGACCCCAGATCCAATTGCTCCCTGCCACAAGGAACGAGGCAGCAGTCAGCAGGATCGCGAGCACCAAGCCGATGACATAGCCCTGCACGCCTGCGCGAACGCCGTGCTCAGCAGCGTCCATGAAGCCGGGGCCCACATCTCCCGTGAACTCGTCGCCGTCGCTCATACCCCTTCCCCTATCAGGTAGACGATCGTGAACAGCGCGACCCAGATGATGTCGAGCGCGTGCCAAAACAGGTTGAAGCAGACCAGACGGCGCAAAATGTTCGGCCTGAAACCCTTGACGTAGACCTGCGCCATCATTGTGCCCAGCCATAGCAGGCCGGCCGTCACGTGCAGGCCATGGCAGCCTACCACCGCAAAGAACGACGACAGGAAGGCGCTCCGGTCCGGGCCCGCGCCGCGGGCGACCATCGAGGCGAACTCGAAGGCTTCCAGGGCCAGGAAGACGGCGCCGAGAACACCCGTCACCAGCAGAAACAACTGTGTCCAGAGATGGCTGCGCGCCTCCGTCGCGACGGCGGACAGGCCGCAGGCGAAGCTGGACAGCAGCAGGCAGCCCGTCTCGATCACGACCCGTGACGGATCGAACAGGTCCCGCCCGGAGGGTCCGCCGGCGGTTGCGCCTTGCAGAACGGCGTGGGCCGCGAAGAAGGCGGAAAACATGATGATGTCGCTGAGCAGGAAGATCCAGAAACCATAGCCGACGATGACGCGCCTCGAGGCGGGACCACCTTCGCCATGACCGGTCGCGAAATCCTCGCCGCCACCGCCGGCGCCGCCACCGCCGTAACCGCGGTGCCGGCCGAGCCTATAAGGGTCGAGATCCCGCCGCAGCGCCCCCGCGAGGGCAGGGCTGCTGGTGCTCATACCTCGGCCCCCGCACGGGCATTGGCCGCCAGCCATTCCTCGCGGGCGTGCCGGCGGGCGCGATCGAGGCGCGCCACCTCGTCGGCGGGAACCACGTATTCCTCGACGTTGCGCCAAGCGAAGAGGACGAAGACGATGTAGGCCGCGACGAGGCCGACACCGACAAGCCACCAGATATGCCAGATCAGCCCGAAGCCGGTGAACGTGGCGAAGAACGCGGTGATGAACCCGGTCGGACTGTTCCGCGGCATCTCGATCGGCTTGTAGTCGGGCTCCGCCGTCAGGTGCTGGCTCTCGATCGCCCGCTGTTTGATCGCCCAGTATGGCTCCTCGCCGCGCACATTCGGCAGCACGGCGAAGTTGAACGCCGGCGGCGGCGAAGCGGTGGCCCATTCCAGCGAGCGGCCATTCCAGGGATCGCCCGTCGCATCGCGGAGTTCGTCGCGCTGGCGGATGCTGACCACGATCTGCATCACTTGGCAGAAGGCGCCGCACAATAGCACCACGATCCCGCATCCGGCCGCGAGCACCCAAGGGCGCCACGCCGTCACGTCGTAGTGCTGAAGCCGACGCGTCATCCCGAGCAGGCCGGCGGCATAGAGCGGGACGAACGTGACGTAGAATCCGGCGAAGCCGAGCCAGAACGCCGCCTTGCCCCAGCCTTCGTGCAGCCGGAACCCGAAGGCCTTGGGGAACCAGTAGGTCAGCCCCGCGAACCCGGCGAACAGCACGCCGCCGATGATCACGTTGTGGAAATGCGCCACCAGGAACAGACTGTTGTGCAGCATGAAGTCCGCCGGCGGCACGGCCAGCAGCACGCCCGTCATGCCGCCGATGACGAAGGTCACGATGAAGCCGATCGACCACAGCATCGGGGTCGCGTAGCGGATGCGCCCGCCATACATGGTGAACATCCAGTTGTACACCTTCACCCCGGTGCCGACGGCGATGATGCTGGTGGCAATCCCGAAGGTCGCGTTGACATCGGCGCCCGCGCCCATGGTGAAGAAATGGTGCAGCCACACCATGAAGGACACGATGCAGATGAACAGCGTCGCGATCACCATCGAGCGATAGCCGAACAGCGGTTTGGCGGAGAAGGTCGAGATCACCTCGGAAAACACGCCGAACGCGGGCAACACGAGGATGTAAACCTCCGGGTGCCCCCAGGCCCAGATCAGGTTGATGAACATCATCATGTTGCCGCCGGCTTCATTCGTGAAGAAATGAAAGCCCAGGTAGCGGTCCAGGATCAGCATCGCGAGCGTGGCGGTCAGCACCGGAAACGCGGCCACGATCAGCAGGTTGGAGGCGAGCGAGGTCCAGCAGAAGATCGGCATCCGCAGATAGCTCATGCCGGGCGCCCGCATCTTCAGGATGGTGGTGACCAGATTGATCCCGGACATCAGCGTGCCGACGCCGGAGATCTGCAGCGCCCACAGATAGTAGTCCACGCCGACCCCTGGCGAGTAGCGGAGTTCGGACAACGGCGGATAGGGCAGCCACCCGGTCCGGGCGAACTCGCCGACCACAAGCGAGAGGTTCACCAGCAGGGCGCCGGTCGCGGTCAGCCAGAAGCTCGTCGAGTTCAGCGTCGGAAAGGCAACGTCGCGCACCCCGAGCTGCAGGGGAACGACGAAATTCATCAGCCCGATCACGAAGGGCATGGCGCCGAAAAAGATCATGATCGTGCCATGCGCCGAGAAGATCTGGTCGTAGTGCTCCGGCGGAAGATAGCCCGGCGCGCGGAACGCGAAGGCTTGCTGCGAACGCATCATGATCGCGTCGATGAAGCCGCGCAGCAGCATTACCAGGGCAAGGAACGTGTACATCACCCCGATCCGCTTGTGGTCCACGCTGGTGATCCACTCGTGCCAGAGATACGGCAGGTGTCCCTTCACCACGACCCAGGCGAGAACCGCCAGGACGACGATGATCACGACCGATCCGGCGGCCAGCGGGATTGGCTGGTCGAACGGAATTGCCTGCCATGTGAGTTTGCCGAGCATTTACATATTCCCGTGAGGGTTGACGGCCGGACCGCCGCGTCCGACCAGCGGGCCAGGACCTGGCGGCAGCTGCTGCCTCACGATGGCCTGGAACAGCGTTGGATCGACGGACCGGTAGGTGAACGGCGGCACGTTCAGGCTTTGCCGCGACAGCGCCTCGTAAGCAGGCCGATCCAGGGCAGGCCCCGCCTGCCGCGCGCTCGTCAGCCATCCGTTGAACGCTTCCGGCGTCACCGCATGAAGGATGAACTTCATGTCGGAGAACCCGTCGCCGCTGTACTGCGTCGACTCGCCGTAGAACTCTCCCGGCTCGTGCGCCTGAAGCGAGAGCTGCGTGACCATCCCGTTCATGGTGGCGATCATGCTGCCGAGCTGGGGCACGAAGAACGAGTTCATCACGCTTGCCGATGTCAGCGAGAAGTGCACCGGCGTCCCGGCCGGAACGACGATCTGGTTCACGCTCGCAACGCCCTGCTCGGGGTAGATAAACAACCATTTCCAATCGAGCGAAACGACCTGCACCTCCAGCGGCTTGTCGCGCGAGGCGATCGGTCTGTACGGATCGAGCTGATGCGAGCCGATCCAGATCACCCCGCTGAGGAATAGGATTACCAGTGTAGGAATGGACCAAACGACGAGTTCAAGGCGCCCGGAATAGGCGAAGCCCGGCTGATAGCGGGCCCTTGTGTTAGATGCCCGGAACCACCAGGCGAAAACGAGCGCGGCGATGATCGTGGGCACCACGATCACCAGCATAATCTCCAACGCGTTGAACAGGATGATTCGGTTCGCGTCGCCAACCGGCCCCCGCGGCTCAAGCACGCCGCCAGAGCAGCCGGAAAGCAGAGATGACAGGAGCGCCAGGCCCGCGGACCGGGATAGCCGGGCGGTTTTCACGTGCATCGGTTCGCCATCCGCATTCCCCAGCCGGTTCTTGGTCACGCTAGTCCGGACTATGGCGGAGCCGCCTCTCGACCGTCAAACGCGCAGCCGCTCGGCGTTTCGCGTCCCCGTTCGCGCGAAGTCTCGGCCGGGATGCCGGCGCTGGGAGCCCGGCCTGGTCGCCGGGGCGGAGCCCCGTGAGGTCGCCGCCACCGGCCCCGCGGCGGGGTTTGGCGATGACGGCGCTTTGCACGAGCAATCCGCACGGGTCGGCCCGGCGCCCGGCCGACGAGGGCGACCGCGCGCCTACTCGGACGTGGCGATCGAGACCGGTCACCTGCTGCGGCCCGCGTCCGTCCGTCCCTGGCGGCAGACCGAGTGTCTGCTGCGCTCGCTCGTGGGCCCGCTCGGATGGAAGGTCGGCATCCCCGACCACGCCACGTTTGCCCCGCGCAGCCCTGGGCTGGCACTCGCCATGGCGCTGGCGCGGGCCCAGGCGGGCGGCGGGCCAGTGCACGTGGTGATCGACGCCACCGGCTGAGCCTGCATGTCACGCCAGCGTGGTGCATGTGTGGACGGCACCCGGAGCGCAAGGGGTTCAGTCAATGCGACAGAGCCGAGCGAGGTACGCCAGGAGACTATGGCCTGGCGGATGTCGCCGCCGATGTTGCCGCGCCGCGCTGCAAGCCGTTTAGGAGCGCTGCGTGGAAGACGCCCGGCGCCTGGATCTGCGGCGCGTGACCCAGATCCGGGAACTCGACCAGTTGGGCGTGCGGGATTCGCGCGGCGGCCGCTTTTGCAAGAGCGGGATAGTTGCCCAAGGTTGGACGGACGGAAGCGGGTGCGAGATCCTTGCCGATGGCAGTCGTGTCCTTATCGCCGATCATCAGCAGGACCGGCATCGTGAGCCGATCGAGCTCGTAGACGACCGGCTGCGTGTAAATCATGTCGTAGATCAACGCCGAGTTCCAGGCGACGATGTCGCGGCCGGGCCCGCGATAGAGGCCCGCCAGCATCTGCACCCAAGGCTCGTACGCCGCCCTCCAGGTTCCGGCATAGTAGGTTGTCTGCTCATAGCTCCTTATGCTGTCAGCGGTCGTGCGCAGCTCGCGACTGTACCAGGCATCGACGCTCCGCCACGGGACGCCCTTTGCCTTCCAATCCTCTAATCCAATCGGATCCACCAGGACGAGGTGATCGACATCGTCGGGGTACATGAGCCCGTATCGAATCGCCAGCATACCGCCTGTTGAGTGGCCGATCACAGTGGCGCGGGTGACGCCCGCCGCAGCCAACAGCGCGTGCGTGTTCGCCGCCAGTTGCTGGAACGTATACTGGTAATGGGCGGGCTTCGTCGACTTGCAGAAGCCAATCTGGTCCGGGGCGATGACCCGGTATCCCGCCGAAGTCAGCACCTCTATAGTGGTCTTCCAAGTCGCAGCACAAAAGTTCTTCCCGTGCAGCAGGACCACGGTGCGGCCGTTCGGGGTCGCTGGCCTCACGTCCATGTACGCCATCTCAAGCGCGTCGCCCTGGGACTCGAACCTGAAAGTCGACACCGGCCACGGATACTGGAAGCCTTGCAACTCGGGTCCGTAGGCGGGTTCCGCTCCGGACGGCGCTGCGCGCACCAGTGTGACTGGAACGAGCCCCAGGACAGCCGCCAGAACCGATCCAAGCAGCGCGTGCGATCGAATGACCATTGCGTTTTCAGAATCCCAAAACCCATGCTGGCCGCACCGGCGGTGCGCATAGTCTGGACCTTGCCGGCTGGCCAGATCAATTGCCTCGGGCTGTCATTGAGCACCCGTCGGTAATCGCACGTCGACGAGGGCCGCGATCTGGGTGTATAGGCTTCGCGACGGGTATCATCGCTCGTGCTGGATGCCCCAGCACGCGCGCAGCCGCTCGTTGGTAGGCTTGCGGCTGGTCGCGCGCCCTTGCCGGCGAGACAAGCGCGATCAGTGTGGCGTCGCCTGTCGGCCCGCGCCGATGGGCGCGGAGTGGATTCAGGCCTTCCGGCCCGAACCGGACTGACCGTCGAGACGGCTTGGCTGGAGGAGACAGAGGATGCCGCGTCACGAAGAGCAGGCGACACTCGCCTACGGTGCCGACGAACTTTTCGCAGTGGTGGCGAATGTGAAGGACTATCCTCTTTTCGTCCCGTGGTGCAGCGGCGCGCGTATTCGCCGCGAAGACCAGCGAGAGATCATCGCCGACCTCGTCATCGGGTTTGGTCCATTCCAGGAAAGCTTCACGAGCCAGGTTACGCTGGACCGACCACGACAGGTTCTCGTGCGTGCCGTCGAGGGGCCGCTAGAGCACCTGACAAACACGTGGACGTTCACGCCGGTCAAGGACAAGACCCACGTCGACTTCGTCATCGACTTTCAGTTCAAGAGTCATCTTCTTGATCATGTTGCCAATGGCATGTTTCATGAGGCTGCGACTCGCATGATGGGCGCGTTCGAGTCGCGGGTTCGCTTGCTCGACATGGCCCAGAGACATGCGAATCAGCATCCGTCCTCTCGATCCTAGCCCGTGAATCCTGATCGCGCGCGGCATGTCATAGCCTCTGCCACGACTTGCCCTTCCCGCGCATAGCTCCAAGCTCCTGGTGTGTTTGTCGTCGATCACGAGGCCTGACCGCTCCAGGTGCTCGCCGCGGGAGGCCGATACAGGGTAGACGACGCGCAGACGCTGCGAGGCGGGATGGGCAGCAGGCCGATGGTTCGCGTGCGAGCGCTGTGCCGATGGCGGGTCGCCGCCCAAGCTTGCAGGCGGCGCTAGCGCCTTCTGAGGGACCGGCAGCATGCAGCCTCACGCCAACATCACGGTGCTCAATCATCCGTTGTTGCAGCACAAGCTATCCTTGCTGCGGCGGAAGGAGACGGCCACCACCCTGTTCCGCCAACTCGCCCGCGAGATCAGCTTGCTGATGTGCTACGAGGTTACGCGCAACCTGCCGCTCGAAACGGTCGCCATCGAGACACCGCTCGAGGCGACGCAGGCGCCCATGCTGTCGGGCAAAAAGCTGTGCTTCGTGTCCATTCTGCGGGCGGGCAATGGCCTCCTCGACGGCTTGCTCGACCTCGTGCCATCGGCGCGGGTCGGCCATATCGGCCTCTACCGCGACCCGCAGACGCTGCTTCCGGTCGAGTACTACCTGAAGCTTCCGGCTGACATTGCCGAGCGGCACGTCATCCTGGTCGATCCAATGCTGGCGACCGGGCACTCCGCCGCCGCGGCCGTCGCGAGGCTGCGGGAGGCGGGCGCGGGTCAGATCCAGTTTCTGTGCCTGCTCGCCGCCCCCGAGGGCCTGGACGTGTTTTGCCGCGCCTGTCCGGACGTGCCGGTCGTCACCGCCGCGATAGACCGCGAACTCGATGACGCCGGCTACATCCGTCCCGGCCTGGGCGATGCCGGTGACAGGCTTTACGGCACGAAGTGACAGTGTCGGATCAGCAATGCGGGTCGCGGGCAGAGGTGGAGCACACCCTGATCGAGATCGGCCCGGCACTCGCAGCACTGTGCCGCCAATTCGCCCTTTGCCCTTGAAGAGGGGAATGAAGCGCCATCCTTGCGCTCGCGCACCAATGTATGCTAGAACAATACCAGAACACACCGGAGCGCCCGCCCTGTGCTGCATCTCCTGCCAACGGCCCAGCGCGCCCCCGCCCCCGGTCCCGTCAGCCCGCACGGGCAGGGCCTGCCGCTGACCGCAAGGCCCACCCGGAAGGCGCTCAACCGCCGGCGCCAAGTCCGGGACGCGGGCGCCGCGCTGTTCGCGACGCAGGGCATCGAGAACATTTCGATCCGCCAAATTGCCCACGCGGCCGGTTTCGCCCCCCGCACGGTCCGCGACGACTACCCAACCCGCCCCGACCTCATCCACGACATCCTGCACGCCCATCTCGACGCAGTGACGGAGGCGGTGGGCGAGGCCGACGACCGGCACGCCGCGGCCGATCCCGCCGCGCGCCTGCACGCCGTCATCCTCGCCCTGTTCACCACGCTGCGCGCCAACCGCCACGCGCATGCCCTGCTCCGCGCGGGCCTCCCCTCCCTCCCCGCCCCGGCGCGCGAGGATATCGCCCACACCGGCAAGCTCATCACCTTTCGCCTCTATACGATCATCGAGGCCGCCGTGCCCCGGCTCGCCACCGCGCGGGAGCTGCAAGCCCCTGTCACGCGCCTGCTGCTCGCCACGCTCGGCGACGCGATCCAGTGGTTCCGCGAGGATGGCGCGCTCGCGCCCGAGGACTACGCGCGCCTCCTGACCCACCTGCTGATCGACGGCGCCCGGTCCGCCATCGCCCTGCACCGAGGCTGAGAGGCCCGCAAGCCCCCTCACCCCAGCCCTCTCCCAGAGGGAGAGGGGGACGTGGTTGGCACCGGCCGTGCGTTCAACGCCCCCCTCTCCCTCTGGGAGAGGGCCGGGGTGAGGGCCTACCGCTCCCCCGTCGGAATGTCCTTGAACGGCACGGCCTTGTCCGCGCGCGCGTCCCCCGGCAGCCCCAGCACCCGCTCGGAGATGATGTTGCGCAGGATCTCGTCCGTCCCGCCCGCGATCCGCAGCGCGGGTGCATAAAGCAGCGCCTCCTCGAACAACCCCGCGACCGGCATCTCCGGCCCGGCCTCGACCCCCGCCATCCCCATCAGATCCAGACCGTACGCGACAATCTCCTGCAACTTGTTCGCCGCCGTCACCTTGGTGATCGACGATTCCGGCCCCGGCGTCTCGCCGCGCGACAGCGCGGTCATCGTGCGATAGCGCGTGAAGCGCAAGCCCTGCGTGCGCGTGTACCACTCGGCCAGCCGCTCCTTCACCGCCGCGTTGTCGAGCGCTGGACCGTCCTCCAGCGTCAGCCCGCGCGCCAATTCGAACAGCTCGGCCACGTCAGGCCCAGGCGATTCGCGCATCCCGTAGCGTTCGCGCATCAAGGTGGTCAGCGCCACGCGCCACCCCGCGCCGACAGCGCCGACGCGCAGCGTGTCGGGGATGCGCACATCGTTGAAAAACACCTCGTTGAAATGCGACGAGCCCGATATCTGCCGTATCGGCCGGATCTCCAGCCCCGCGGAGTCCATCGGCATGATGAAATAGGTCAGTCCCTTGTGCTTCGGCGCGTCGAAATCGGTGCGCGCCACCAGCACGCCGAACTGGCAGTAATGCGCGCCGGAGGTCCAGATCTTCTGCCCGTTGATGACCCACGCGGCCCCGTCGCGCACCGCGCGCGTGCGCAGCGCCGCGAGATCGGACCCGCCGGCCGGTTCCGAGAACAACTGGCACCACACCTCCTCGGCGCGCAGCGCGGGCACCGCGTACCGCGCGCGCTGCTCCGCCGTGCCGTGCGTGCAGATGGTCGGGATCGCCATGGCGAGGCCGATGCCGAAAAAGCCGGTCAGCACGTCGTATTTCAATTCCTCCTGCGCGTAGATCACTTCCTGGATCGGCGTGCCGCCGCGCCCGCCCCACTCCACGGGCCAGGCGATGCCGGCGAAGCCCGCCTCGTATTTGCGGCGCTGGAAGTCGCGCGCCGCGTCCAGCGCGCCCGGCCGGTCCTGCCCGCGCCGGTACCCCTCCACCTGGCCCGGCTTGCGCCGCGCCGCGTTGGCCTCGAGGAACGCGCGCGCCTCGGCGCGGAACGCCGCCTCTTCCGGCGTGTCGTCGAAATCCATCCCCGCGCCTCCGCTATTCGCTCGCCAGCTCGCTCATGTTGCGCGCCTTCAGCATGTCCACCAGCCGGTGCTTCCACTCCCGCGCCGAGCCCAGCGCGGAGCCGAGCAGCCGCGCGCGCCGGTAATAGAGGTGGCAGTCGAACTGCCAGGTGAAGCCCATCCCGCCATGCGTCTGGATGTTCTCCTTGGCCGCGATCCAGCCCGCCTCGCACGCCGCGATCCGCGCCACCGAGGCGGCGACCGGCAGCTCGGCGGCGTCGGTGGACAGCGCCCAGGCGCCGTAGTACGCGTTGGACCGCGCCAGCTCGACCGCGATGTACACTTCCGCCAGCTTGTGCTTGATCGCCTGGAATGATCCGATCGGCCGGCCGAACGCGTAGCGTTGCAGGGCGTAGTCGCGCGCCATCTCCAGCGCCGCCTCGGCGCCGCCCACCTGCTCGAAGGCCATCATCACCGCGGCCCGGTCCAGCAGGCGCCGCACCTGCTCGGCGCTGTCGGCGCCCGGCAGAGGCTCGGCCTCCACGCCGGCGAACTCGATCCGCGCGTGGGACCGGCTGGGATCGAACGTCTCGACCCGCTCCCGCGAAACCCCCGGCGCGGCGAGATCGACAAGGTGGAGCCACGGCCCCTCCCCGCCATTCAACGCTACCACGGCGAGATCGGCCACGTCGCCATCCGGCACGGCGCGCTTGGCCCCGCTCAGCCGCCCGTTCCGCACATGGGCCATGAGGCGAAGCGGGTCGGCGATGCCCGGCTGCTCGGCATGGGCCAGCGTGCCGATCGCTTCGCCCTCCGCCAGGACCGGGAGCCAGCGCCGCTTCTGCGCCGGGCTGCCATAGGCCAGGATCGCCTCGGTCGCGAGACAGACCGAGGACGAGAACGGCACCGGCGCGATCACCCGTCCCAGCTCCTCGGCCAGCACGCAAACGGCGAGGTGGCCGAGTCCGCTCCCGCCATGCTCCTCGGAGATCGCGGCGCCGGTCCAGCCCATGCGCGCCATCTCCCGCCATAGGTCGCGGTCGAACGAGCCATTCGTCTCCAGCGCGCGCCGCGCTGCGATAGGCGGGCACCGCTCCCGCAGGAATCGCCGCGCCTCCTCGCGCATCTGCTTCATCTCGTCGGGGAAGTCGAAGTTCATGCTCGGATCACCTCGCGTATACGATTGTCAAAGCCCGTTCAGGAACTCCCTCAGCGCACGGTTGAACGCCTCCGGCTTGTCCAGATTCGCGGCATGGCCCGCGCCCTCGATCACCACTTTCGTCGCGTTCGGGATCTTGCGCGCCATGTAGTCGGTCGCGGCCAGGAAGTTCGTGTCCTCACTGCCCACCAGCACCAGCGACGGCACCCTGATCGTTTCCAAGGATCGAATCAGGTGGTCGCCCGTCGAGACCAGCATCCCCCGCGCCGCGCGCGCCAATCCAATGGCATCACGATGCTCGCCCGCGCGCGTCTCCGCCCGCGCGCCCAACGCAGCGATGCCATGCGCCTCGATATCCGTGGCGCGCTGCATCGCGCGCGCGTTCCACGCCGCGCGCGCCGCCTCGTTGCGAAAGCCGGGGCCGGTGTCGAACAGCATCAGGGCGCGCGTCATCTCCGGATGTCGCAAGTGAAACCCAAGCGAGACGACGCCGCCGAGCGACAATCCGCCGATCACCGCGCGCGTCGCGCCGCACGCGCGCAGGATCGCCGCCATGTCGGCGATGCTGTGCGCCTCGGAATAGAGGCCCTGGTCGCCCGGACTGTCGCTCTGCCCGTGGCCGCGCATGTCCCACGTGATCACGCGCCATCGGACCGACAACGCCGCCACCTGAGCGTCCCACATCCGGCACGTCGCGCTGTAGCCGTGGCTCAGCAGCACCGCCGGGCCGGTTCCGTTGACCTCGTAATAAATCCCGACACCGTCGCGGTCGATGCGCGCCATTTGTTTCCTCCGGCATTGTAGCCGCCAGCAAGCACCGGTAGGCTGCCCCATAACGCACGCGAACGAAAGGGGAGGACGCGCCGTGTCCGAGCGCCACGAGTTCATCGCTGTCGGCCTCACGGGCATGGTGGCGGAGATCGAGATCCGCCGCCCGCCGAACAACCATGTCAGCGTGCCGATGGTCGCGGAACTGTCCACCGCGCTCGAGCGGCTGGACGAGGAGCCGCGCTGCCGCGCCGTTGTGCTGTGCGCGGCGGGCAAGCATTTCTGCGCCGGCGCCGACCTGGTCAATCGCAGTCCGGACGGCGCCGACCCAAGCGAGGCTGGCGGGCGCCATCTCTACAAAGAGGCGATCCGGCTCTGGCGCAGCAAGAAGCCGATCGTCGCCGCCGTGCAGGGCGCCGCCGTCGGTGCCGGGCTGGGGCTCGCGGTGATGGCGGATTTCCGCGTCTCCTGCGCGGAGGCGCGCTTCTCCGCCAACTTCACCCGGCTCGGCTTCCATCCCGGTTTCGGCCTGACCGCGACCCTGCCGCGCCTGATCGGCGTCCAGCACGCCGCGCTCATGCTCTACACCGGCCGCCGCTTCACCGGGGAAGAGGCAAAAGCGATGGGCCTGGTCGACCAGCTCGTGCCCGAGGCGTCGCTGCGCGAGGCGGCGCACGCGCTGGCCCTGGAGATCGCGCAATCGGCGCCGCTCGCAATTGTCTCCACCCGCGAGACGCTGCGCCGGGGCCTCGCCAACGCGGTGCAGGCGGCGACCGAGCGCGAGTACCAGGAGCAAGCCTGGCTGCGCCGGACCGAGGACTACAAGGAAGGCGTGCGCGCCATGTCCGACCGGCGCCTGCCTGATTTCAAGGGGGAGTAAGATGGGCAAGCTGGACGGCAAGCTCGCGATCGTCACCGGCGCCAGCCGGGGCATCGGCCAGGCGATTGCCGAGCTGTTCGCCCAGGAGGGCGCGCGCGTCGTCTGCGCCGCGCGCACGCTGAACGAGGGCGATCACAAAATGCTCGAAGGCTCGCTCACGCGCACCGTGGAGACAATCCGCGCCGCCGGCGGCCACGCGATGGCCGTTCCCACGGATGTCTCGAGCGAGCCGTCCTGCCTGCACCTGATCGCGACCGCCCGCGCCGCCTACGGGCCGATCGACATCCTGGTGAACAACGCGGCGCTGAACTACTACATCCCGATCGCCGACTACCCGACCAATCGCTGGGTACGCTGCTTCGCGGTGAACGTGCATGGTCCGTTCATGCTGTCGAAGGAGGTTCTGAAGGATATGATCCCCCGCCGGCGCGGGGCGATCGTGAACATCAGCTCCGGCTCGGCGATCGGCCCTGGGCGCGGACCCTACACGGATAACGCGGTCCGCGGTGGCACCATGTACGGCGCGACCAAGGCCGCGCTGGAGCGGTTCACGCAAGGCCTGGCGCAGGAAGTGGCGCAGTATCGCGGAATCAGCGTCACCGCCGTCTCCCCCTCCCGTGTCGTGCCGACGCCCGGCACGGTGCATCACAAGCTGGTCTCCGGCATGGACGACCCGAACAGCGAACCACCCTCCATGATGGCCCGCGCCGCGCTGCTTCTGGCGAGCGAGCCTGCCGAGACGGTGAACGGCCGCGTGATCTACAGCCAGCAGATCCTGGGCGAGTACGGACTGATCAAGAGCGCGCGTGGGCGCGGGGTGGACAGTCCAGGGTCCGGGTACTCGCTTATTTAGATGTCGCCACTCGAACCTAGGGAAGGCACTCACTTTAAGCAGATCTCTCAACCGCGCTTCGTAGAGAGTATCGATGTGCGAGTAAGGTGGAACCATGCCAAAAGCAGACCAACTGCTTCAAATCGCGGAGCAAATTCGGGACGGCAAGCCCGTTTCCGTTACCGTTCGCGAGTTCCTTTCGTGGTTCGGTGCCAAGCGTCGAGGATTCTGGATTGTAAGCCGTATTAAAGAGGCTTTAAGCCAAGCTGGATTGAAGACGGAACCGGATTTTGAGTCCGCATATCTTGATTCGGCAATAAACTTTATGCTTGCCGGGTGCGAACGACCTGATGCGTCGCCCTCGCCGCAAACGATCGAATTAACTGCAAGTGCCAGTGCGTTCTCGTTGGCGACTGCGACGCTGAACCGTCAGACCTCTTATGCAGACCCTACATATCGGATCAGCAAACTTCGGACGGCAAACATTAGACCTACCTCGGTAAAGCCAGATGACTCTTTGAGCGAAGCGGTTACGTTGATGCTCGCGAATGATTTTTCGCAACTTCCGGTCATGACTAACGAGCGGGATGTTAAAGGCATAATCCGTTGGAGCTCGATAGGAGCAAGGATAGCGCTAAGGAGAAACGGAACCTACGTCCGTGAGCTAATGGATAGACCACACCAAGAGATACGGGCCGACGCATCTATTTTCGAGGTGATGCCCATAATTGTTCAGCACCAATACGCGCTGGTGCGCAGCGCAGAAGCCAAGATCACAGGCATCATTACAGCAACGGACTTAAACACCACCTTCCAGCAGCTTGGGGAGCCGTTTTTGCTTCTCGGTGAGATCGAGAATCACATTCGCAGAATTATAGCCGATCGGTTTTCCCAGGATGAGCTTGCAAGCGCTCGCGATCCAAGCGACACAAATCGGCAGGTGGATCGCGTTAGCGACTTGACATTTGGTAAGTATATAAAGCTTCTTGAAAATCCTGGTCGGTGGGCTAGACTGGAAATTGAGATTGATCGTGCAGTGTTTTGCAATCAACTAGACCGTGTACGGCATATCCGAAATGATGTCATGCATTTCGATCCCGACGGAATTCCTGATGAGGATCTAGATCAGCTACGCCACTTTTCGAAGTTTCTCTTCAAGCTTCAGACTATTGGTATTTGTTAATACTTTGAGAGTGGTGCAAGTCGTATTTAGCGCACTTGCTCATGCCATCACACCATTGAATGTGCCAGTTTACCCAAAACAGAGATCAAATGTCCAGCAACACCGCCCGGAGCGCCTCCCAGCTCGCCCGGTCCGGCGCGCAGAGCAGCCCGCCGCTGATCTGGCGGGGGCGGTACTCCGTGCCGTCGAAATGCGCCGAAAAGCCACCCGCCTCGCGGTGCAGCAGCCAGCCGGGCGCGTGGTCCCACGGCAGCAGGCGGTGATAGAGCAGGAAGTCGCACCCGCCCGCCGCGGCGAGCCGGTACTCGTGCGCCGCGCAGCGATAGCTCCAGGTCGCGGCCAGGCGAGGCAGGCGGCCGAGGACGCGCGACTTGAGCGGCTCGGGCAGGAATTGCCAGGACGCGATGCCGCCCATCTGCGCGGGCGCCCCGCCGGGCCGCACGCGCAGATCAAAACGCGAGCCATCGGCGCGCTCGACCCAGGCTCCCTCCCCGCGCAGCGCCAGCGCCGTGTCGTCGCCAAGCGGGTCGTGGATGGCGGCGAGCGCGACCTCTCCGCGCGCCAGCACCGCCGCCATCACGCCGAACAGCGGGACGCCATGGGCGAAATTGAACGTGCCGTCCAGCGGATCGAGAACGATGGCACGCTCGGCCTCGGCCAGGCGGTCGAGCAGGGACGCGTCCGCCGCCGCCGCCTCCTCGCCCACGATCAGCGCACCCGGGAACAACGCCGCCAGCGCGGCGCCGATGCGCCGCTCCGCCGCCTCGTCGGCGTCCGTCACCAAGTCCTGCGGCCCGGACTTGGCGCGCACCCCGCCCGCGCCGAGCCGGCGGAAGCGGGGCATGATCTCGGCCGAAGCCGCATCCCGCAAGATCGCCGCCAGCGCGGCCGCGTCGCGCGCCCCGAGCGTCACGGAGCGCGTTCGAACCGCGCGCGATCGGCCGGCAGCAGGCGGACGGTGACGTGGATGCCGTCCGCCTCGTCGCGCCGGTCCACCACCTCGCCGTGCTGGTAGAGCCAGGCCAGGCGCGCACCGTCCTCGGCCGGGATGTCGTAGGCCGCGGTCTCCATCCCGCGCGCGATCCGCGCGTCGATCGCCGCCAGCAGCGCGGGCAAGCCCTCTCCCGTCAGGGCGGAGACGGCCACGGCATCGCCGCGCGCCTTGACCTGGTCAACCCCGCCCAGCAAGTCGGCCTTGTTCAAGACCACGATGGTCCGCTCCGGCCAGTCCGGGTCCAGCGTGCCGTCGCGCGCCATGCCCTCCAGGACCGCGACCACGTCCGCCTGCTGCGCGGCGCTGTCGGGATGCGCCGCGTCGCGCACGTGCAGAATCACGTCGGCCTCCGCCACCTCCTCCAGCGTGGCGCGGAATGCCTCAACCAGTTCGTGCGGCAGCTCGCTCACGAAGCCCACCGTGTCGGACAGGATCGCCCGCCGCCCCGACGGCAGGCGCAGCCCGCGCATGGTTGGGTCGAGCGTGGCGAAGAGCTGGTCGCGCGCATCGACCGAGGCGCCGGTCAGGGCGTTGAACAGCGTCGACTTGCCGGCATTGGTGTATCCGACCAGCGCGACCACCGGGAACGGCACGCGCCGCCGCGCCGAGCGGTGCAGCCCGCGCGTGCGGCGCACCTGCTCCAGCTCCTTGCGCAGCTTGATGATGCGCTCCCCGATCAGCCGCCGGTCCGCCTCGATCTGCGTCTCGCCGGGGCCGCCCAGGAAGCCGAAGCCGCCGCGCTGCCGCTCCAGGTGGGTCCAGGACCGCACCAGCCGCGAGCGCTGATAGTCGAGATGCGCGAGCTCGACCTGCAACGCGCCCTCGCGGGTCGCCGCGCGCTCCCCGAAGATGTCGAGGATCAGACCGGTGCGGTCGATCACCTTGCAGCCCCACGCCCGCTCCAGGTTGCGCTGCTGCACCGGCGACAGCGCGGCATCGAGTATGGCGACCGTCACCTCCCGCTCCGCGAGGGCGGGCTTCTGCGCCTCAACTTGGCCCTCGCCCAGCAAGGTCGAGGGCCGGCGCGCGCGCAGCGGCAGGATCGCGGTGTGCACGACCTCAAGGCCGATGGATTGGGCGAGTCCGACCGCCTCCGCCAGTCGGGCATCGGCCGCCCGCGCCTGATCGGTGGAGTCGCGGCGGCCCTCCGCGTGCGGGCGATCCCAGGGAAGGATGACGGCGGCGCGTACGGGCAACGAGCCGGGCGGACGCGGATCGGGGCGCGATCCGTTAATCCCCGGCCGCAGCTGTCACCTCCCGCTGCTGCGCTCCTTGCGGCGCGGCGGCCTCGGTCTTCGCGGCATCGAAGAGCTGGATCGGTGCCCCCGGCATCACGGTGCTGATCGCGTGCTTGTAGACCAGCTGGGTATGACCGTCCCGCCGCAGCAGGACGGAAAAATTGTCAAACCAGGTGATGATGCCCTGGAGCTTGACGCCGTTCACGAGGAAGACCGTAACGGGCGTCTTATTCTTTCGCACATGGTTCAGGAAAACGTCCTGAACGTTCTGAGCCTTCTCGTTGGCCACGGCTTTATCCTTCTGCTGGGATGAGTGGCATGCTGGGCGCCGAGGATCGTGCCCGGAAAGCACATATAGGGGACTGGCCGCGCTTTCCCAAGCGAACGTGCGCGGCGAGATCGTCAATTCCGGCGCTGGACGCGAATCGCCGCCAACGCCGTATGAACATCAAAAAGCTGATTTCCCGCCCATGTAATGCCATCATCGGCTGCTCTGCTGGCAGCGTCCGAACGGAGAATGACCATGCGAGGTTTCGCCGCGACCTGCCTGCTTCTGGGCCTGGCGGGGACGTTCCTGACCACCGCGGCGGCCCCCGCCCGGGCGGACTCGGATGACTGGCACCACCGTTGGGATCACCGCTGGCACGACCATGACGGCTGGCGCTGGCGGGTGCGCCCCTTCTACGCGCCGCCGCCCTATTACGTGCCGCCGCCGGCCTATGTCGTGCCGCCGCCCGCCTACTATCCCCCGCCCCCCGCCTACTACGGCGCTCCCGCCGCAACGTTCAGCTTCGCCATCCGTTAGGCCCTTTGGACACCGGCGCGGCCTTGCGTCGCACAGGAAAGAAGAGACACCAGAATGATGTCAACGAAACGGGTTCTCGCCCCGGCGGCCGCGATACTTGGCCTCGTGTCGTTAGCCGCCTGCACCGATCCCTATGATCCCGGCCAGCGCGCGGTGGGCGGCGGCCTGCTCGGTGCCGGCACCGGCGCGGCGATCGGCGGCATCGCTGGCGGCGGCAAGGGGGCGGGGATTGGCGCGCTCGTGGGCGGCGGCATCGGCGCGCTCGGCGGCGCGGCGACGACGCAGAGACCGCCGCCGCCCGCCTACTACTCTAGTCCGCCATCAGGCTACTACAACAACGCCCCACCGCCGGCCTACTATCCGCCCCCGCCGCCGCCCGGCTATTGAACGCAAGGCGGCCTTGTCCCCTCTTGCATGGGAGGGGACGCGACCGGTCCTAAATTTGGTCGTAGTCCACCGCCACCCGCGCGCCAGTCGGCCGCGCCTGGCAGGTGAGCACATAGCCCGCCCGCACCTCCCACGGCTCGAGCGAGTAGTTCACCGCCATCTCGGCCGCACCCTCCACCAGACGCGCCCGGCAGGTGCAGCACATGCCGCCCCGGCACGAAAAGGGCAGGTTGAGGCCGGCGCGCAGCCCGGCGTCCAGGATCGCCTCGCCCGCCGCGACCTCGACCTCGCTGCGCACCCCGTCGGCGGTGACGACGGCGCGCGCGACCGGAGCCGTTTGGGGAATGGCGCGCACCGGCGGCGGCCGCCCGCCCGCGCCAGGAGTGAAACGCTCCACATGCACCTGCTCCGGCTTCAGCCCAGCGCCCTCCAGCGCCGTTTGCAGCCCCTCGATCATCGGCTGCGGTCCGCACAGGAACGCGCGCGCCACCTCCCGGGGCACCAGCCGGCGCATCAGCACGCCAACCTTCTCGGCATCCAGCCTCCCGTTCAGCAACGCGATGTCCTGCTGCTCGCGCGAGAGGATGTGGAAAACCGAAAGGCGCGACAGATAGCGGTCCTTCAGCGCCTCGAGCTCGGCGCGGAAGATGATGCTGGCGGTGGTGCGGTTGCCGTAGAAAAGAAAGAACTGGCCCCTCTCGTCGCGGAGGACGGACTTCACGATGGACAGGATCGGCGTGATCCCGGACCCCGCCGCGAACGCCACCAGCGTGCGCTCCGAGCCGGCGATGATCGGCGTGCCAAACCGTCCGTCGGGCGTCATGACGTCCAGCACGGCGCCCGGACGCAGCGCCTCATGCGCCCAGCCCGAGAACAAGCCGCCCTCCAGGCGCTTGATCGCGACCCGCAGCTCCCCTTCGTCGGGCGCGGCGCAGATCGAGTAGGCGCGGCGCACCTCGGCCCCGTCGATCCAAGCGCGCAAGGTGACGTATTGGCCGGGCGCGAAGCGGTAGGCGGAGGCCAGCGCGGGCGGGACGGCGAAAGCCAACGAGAGGCACTCCGCCGTCTCCTGCCGGACATCGGCGACACGCAAGGTGTGAAATCGAGGCTTCGACATGGTCGGCCGCTTCCTAGCCGTACCGGCGTCCTGAACACAGTGCTTTGATTCTCATGCCTCGGCGAACATTGCGCCGGTGCCGCTTTAAACCCCGGCCGGCCGCGCCGATACCATATGTCCGGAGGATGACCGTCATGGACAAGGACCGAATCAGGGGTGCGATCCGCCAAGCGACGGGATCGATCAAGGAAACCCTGGGCCGCGCCAGCGGCGACACGCGCACCGAGGCGTCCGGCAAGGCGGACAAGGCGGTCGGAAAGACCCAATCAGGTTGGGGCAACGTCAAGGACCGGCTGCGCGGCGTGCTGAAGCGCTGAGCCGAGGACGTGCGCCAGGCGCTGGACCGGCTGCGCGTCGGCACGCGCGGACAAGGCTTCGTCGATGTCACGGGCGCGTTGTCCGACTGGGTAGCGCGCCAGGGCGTCACCGACGGGCTGCTGACCATCTGGTGCCGCCACACCTCGGCCTCGCTGCTGGTGCAGGAGAACGCCGACCCCGCCGTGCGCGCCGACTTGCAGGCATTCTTTCACCGCCTCGCTCCCGAGGGCGCCGCCTATCAGCACTCGGAAGAAGGCCCGGACGACATGCCCGCGCATATCCGCGCGGCCCTCATGTCCACCCACCTCTCCGTGCCGGTCCAGGGCGGACGCCTCGCGCTCGGAACCTGGCAGGCCATCTACCTGGTGGAGCACCGCCGCGCGCCGCACCAGCGCGAGCTCGCGTTGCACCTGATCGGCGCGTGATGCGGGCGAACCGCTTCTGCCGCCGAGGAGGCGTTACGACGTGACCGTGCGCGCCCGCCGCCCGAGCCCGTCGAACAGGTCCAAACATCGCTCCTGCCACGCGCGGATCGGGTCGCTCTCGGTCAAAATGGGAAACGCCGACGCGCAGCGCGGCCATTGCAGCGTGCCGGCCAGGATGTAGTCGGCATAGCTCGGCCCGGCGCCGCCGAGCCAGGGCTGCGCCTTCAGGACCGTGCGCACGGGTTGCAGTGCCGCGTGGAACGCCTCGACCCGGTGCTCGCGCCCATCCTCCTGCACCTGCTCGAGCGTGGCCCCGAACCGCGCCTCCCGGGCCTGGCGGAAATAGGCGCGGTCGGCGGGGTCGATCACGTCAAGCAGGTCGCGTACGATCAGTCGCGCGATGCCGCCAACCACAACGCCATCCGCCCAGGCATTCACGAAACGCGCGTGGGCCCAGCCGAGCGCGTCCCCAAGCAGGCTCGGCCGGTCGGGATAGCGGTCGTCCAGGTAGGCGGCGATGGCGAAGCTCTCGCCGACAACCGTGTCGCCGTCGCGGATCACTGGCACCTTGTCCTGGCCAGAGAAGGCGATTCGATCCTTTTCGCGGAAGCGCCAAGGGATCGTCTCGACGGTCAGCCCCTTGTGCGCGAGCGCCAGACGGGTGCGCCAGCAATACGGGCTGAAGCGCAGCGCCGGGTCCGCCCCAGCGAGGTCGTAGAGCAGGATGGCCATGCGCCATCCTCGCGCCGGCCCGTCCGTTTCTCAAGACGAGAAATGGTTCAACCCCAACGCGCCGCGGGCTGCTAGAACGGCGCCATGCGACCCGCCCTCCCGCTGTCCTGTGCAGCCGCCCTGCTGCTTGCGCCCACGCTCGCCGCCGCGACCCAGCGCACGCTGCCCCTCGCCCCGTCCAACGCCGCGCTCGCGATGCGCGCCTACGGGATGGGCTTTTTGCCCGTCGAGGCACAATTCGCCTGCTTCACTGGCACACTCACCTATGATTCGGCCCAGCTCGGCCAGTGCGCGGCGACGTTGACCGCGCAGGTGGACAGCATCACGATGGACAACGCCGCGATGCGCAACACCATGCTGAGTGCGGAGTTCCTGGACGCGGCGCGGTTCCCGACCCTGACCTTCACCGGTGTTTGCACCAGCGCGCAAGCGGCGGCGGGCCGCCTGACCATGCGCGGCGTCACCCGCCCTCTCGACGCCACGCTTGAGTGGACACCGAAGAGCCTGGTGACGAAGGCGGATATCCGCCGCGCCCTGTGGGGCATGGGCGCGCGCCCGTTGATGGTTGGACCGGTGATCCGCATTCGTCTGACGACGGCGCTGCAGTGACGCGGCTGCCACGGGCGCTGGCGCCGCTGCGCCACACCGCGTACCGGCGCCTGTGGTCGGCCAACGTCGTCACCTCGCTTGGCCTGTGGCTCCAGAACACCGGCGCGGGCTGGCTCATGACCAGCTTGGCCCCGGTGCCGCTGAGCGTGGCGCTGGTGCAGGTGGCGACGATCCTGCCCAGCTTCGCGCTGAGCCTGCCCGGCGGCGCCCTGGCCGACATCGTCGACCGCCGGCGCTTCCTCATCGGCACCCAGCTCTGGATGATGGGCTCGGCGGCCCTGCTCGCCGCGCTCACGTTGCTGCACCTGACCACCGCCTGGGGCCTGCTCGCGCTGACCTTCGCCATCGGGATCGGCGGCGCGCTGACCGCCCCCGCCTGGAGCGCGATCGTCCCCGACCTCGTGCCGCGCGGAGACCTGGTGCAGGCCATCGCGCTGGGAGGGATCGGCTTCAACCTCGCCCGCGCCCTCGGGCCCGCGCTGGCGGGCGCGCTCGTGCTGCTTGGCGGCGCGGGGCTTGCCTTCGCGCTTTACGCAAGCTCGTTCGTCGCGGTGATCGCGGCCTTGGTGGCCTGGCGCGGCCGGCGCCAGACGCAGCGCACGGCGCTGCCGCGCGAGCACCTGCTCTCGGCCATGCGGGCGGGCGCGCGGTTCGTGCGGAACACGCCGCTGATTCAGAACGCGATGCTGCGCTGTTTCGCCTTCGCCCTGCCCGCCTCCGCCCCCTGGGCGCTGCTGCCTCTGGTGGTGCGCGAGCAGCTCGGCCTCGGCCCCGGCATGTTCGGGCTCATCCTGGGCCTGATGGGCGCGGGCGGCGTGACGTCGGGGCTGCTCATGCCAAGGCTGGCGCCACTGATGTCACGCGGCACGATGGTCTTTGTCGCCACGCTCGCCTCCTGCGCGGGCATGACGATGCTCGGCGTGGCACGGCATTGGGGCGTGGCGGGGGCCGGAATGGCGTTGTTCGGCACAGGCTGGGTGGCCGCCTTCGCCCTGACGCAGGCGACGGCGCAACTTGTCTGCCCGCCCTGGGTGCGCGCGCGGGCGCTCGGGATCTACCAACTCTCGTTCAATGGCGCCCTGACCTTGGGTTCCGTCGGCTGGGGCTGGCTCGGTGGGCGGATCGGCTTGTCCGCCGCCCTGCTCGCCGCGGCGGCTCTGGGCGTGTCCCTGGCGATCCCCGTGCGCGCCTTGACGCTCGACACGCCCGCCTCCCCCGCGCCACGCGAGGCCGAGCGCGAGCCGGCGCCCGAAGCGCCCGCCGCCGAGCTGGCACCGCTGCTGGCACGCGGGCGCGGGCGCGTGTTGAGGACGCGGCACTACCGCGTCGCGCAGGGCCAGCGCGACACCTTCCTCACGATGATGGCCGAGGTCCGCCGCGTGCGGCGCCGCGCCGGCGCGGTCTCGTGGCAACTCTATGAGGACGTTGCTCATCCGGAGGGCTTCCTGGAGTCGTGGTCAGTGGACAGCTGGACCGATCACCTGCGCGAGGAGGCCCGGCTGTCACCGGCAGACCGTGCCGTACTGGCCAAGGCGGCCTTGTTCCAAGCCGCCGGCCAGCCGCCGGCCCGGTTCATCGCCATCGATCCGGCCTGCGGCCCGGCACCCGCCGGGGCGCACCCTCATGCGGTGTCCGCCTCCTATACGCTCGCTGGCTCCGCCGTCGAGGATCGCGCGCACACGCAGCCACTTGCGCGGTCCCCTTGAGGCGCCAACCATGCGGGAGTGACCGCGCCCCTCACTGTCCGCCCAGGTGGAACCGGGTGTTGGAGGCGCGGCAGGACCGTGTCATGCCGGGCCAGCGCGCGGCCCTCCCAACGCCGGAGACCGAAACCCGCCAATTGCGCCGCCGCGCCGGCGCGGTCTCCTGGGATCTCTAGGTGGGAGGCGTTCGACAATGTCGATACCTGATGGCAAAGACACCACGCGGCGGCGAATCCTGATGGTGGGACTTGGCGTGGTTGGCGGCGCTTTCGCCATCAGCGCGGCCCGGGCTGGGGACGATGGTCCCACGGGAAACAAGCCGGCGGAGCAACCGGCCCCCACGAAGCTCTCCCCTGAGGCGGTGCAATACCAGCCGACACCGAAGACATGGGAGAAATGCCTCTACTGCACGTATTTCCAGGCGCCGAACGCCTGCGCGATCGTCTCTGGAACGGTGTCGCCCCAGGGCTGGTGCAACCACTTCGCCGTGGCGCACGAATAAGGCGGCCTCACCGATCGCGACGCCACGCGGGCGCTCGCTCGAAAAGGACTTGACACGGCTGGTTCCGCTCAAGCCAGCGGTCTGCTCGCGGGATCTTGATCCGAGGCCGGCGGAACGCCCCCGTATAAGCAATGAGCCAGCGCGCCCGTCGCGGCCCGGAAGTCGCGCACATGGCGCGCGTGATGTCGGAGCGCTGCGATGATTGACCGGGCGCCGTTCCTGAAAACAAGATTCGGCGGCTACTATCACCGCCAGCTTCCCACCGAGGATTCCGAGCTCACGCATGTCGGGCCGGACACGCCGTGTGGTGAGTATTTCCGCCGCTTTTGGCAGCCGGTCTGCTATGCTGACGACCTCCGCGACCTGCCGGTTCGGGTAAAAATTCTGGGCGAGGACCTCGTCGCGTTCCGCGACCATCGCGGCGCGGTCGGGCTGCTGGAGCTGCACTGTCCGCATCGCGGCACCTCGCTCGAGTTCGGGCTGGTGGGCGAGCGCGGCATCCGCTGCTGCTATCATAGCTGGCTGTTCGACGTGGACGGCACGATTCTTGAGACCCCCGGCGAGCCGGCCGACAGCACGCTCAAGGACCGGCTGTGCCACGGCGCATACCCGACGCACGAGACGCATGGCATCGTGTTCGCCTACATGGGCCCGCCGGATCGGATGCCGCCCTTCCCGGCGTACGACAGCTTGCAGCCCCGGCCGGGCTTCCAGACGATGCCGGGGCGCAAGTATTTCTACCCGTGCAACTGGCTGCAGATTCTCGAAAACACGATGGACCCGGCGCACACTGCGTTCCTCCACACTATCGTCAGCGGCGCGGTGTTCACCGAGCAGTTCGGCGTGCTGCCGGAACTCGACTTCGTCGAGACGCCGGTGGGCTGCATCTATGTCGCGACGCGCCGCGTGGGCGACCACGTCTGGGCGCGGATGGTCGAGAACGTGATGCCGAATTTGCAGCAGGTGGCACCGACCTGGGAGGACGGGCAGCGCGCGCACGGCTTCAGCGGCCCGATGATGAGCCGCTGGATCGTGCCGCTCGACGACACCAACACGATGTTCATAGAGGTGCGCCACGTCAGTGAGACCGCGGGCGAGACGCCAGGATGGTGGGCGGATCGCGGCACCATGCTGCCGGGCCAGCTCGCGATGGACACGTACGAGCAGAGCCAGCGCACCCCCGGCGACTACGAGGCCCAGGTGTCGCAGCGGCCGATCGCTGTGCACGGGATGGAGCATCTCGGGGCCACAGATCGCGGCGTGACGATGTTCCGCAAGCTGATGCGCCAGGGCATCCGCGCGGTGCGCGACGGCCAGGACCCGATGGGCCTCGGCCGGGACGGCAGGGTCCTGCCGACGTTCTGCAACGACACTGTGGTGGTGCAGCCGCCGACGCCCGATCCGGCCATGGACGTGCAGGCGATGCGCGCGACCGGGCGCCGGCTTGCCGAGGGCTACCTCAAAGAGCCGCCGCTACTGGGGCAGGGGTGAGCGCGCGCAACGCCGCGGCGGTCGTTCGGGAAGCGGCGTGCGGTGTTACGATCTTAGGCCGTTCGGGCTGGCGGTAATCCTTCCAGCGGAACCGGACCTCACCTCACGTGTCGGGCCGCCCCGCAAAGGTCCGGACGCCGAGGAATTCCCGCGCCGCGCCTACCACGACGTCCCGCTCGTCTTTCCGCGATCCGGGACTTCTGCATGCCGCAACGGCTCAGGCAAGCCAACCAGCACGCCTGATTTTCGAAACGCGCGATCGGACTCCGATCGCGCTGCCGAAAGAGTCAACTGATACAAAATCCTTGTCGCCCGGTTGGCCCAAAAGCAGTCGTTTCCGGAATCCCGCCTCACCCCGGCCCTCTCCGCCTCTCGTGGGCGGAGAGGGAGTCGGTCCGCTTGCGCAAGCCCCTCCACGCGTCAACCATGCGGACATGCTCCCGCCCGTTTCGCTCCGCCCGATAGGCGTCTTGCGCACGCCCTTCCGCACTCTCGCCGAGTGTCCGCGCAACGGGCATCAGCCGCGCCCGGCCCCGCCCTGCGAGGCGAAGCTCCTTCCCGAATTCGGCCCAGGGCTGGCCAGCCTGGAGGGTTTCAGTCACCTGATCGTGCTCTATTGGCTGGATCAGGCAGGCGAGCCCTTGCAGATCGTGACCCCGCCCTTTGACCCCGCCCCGCGCGGCGTGTTCGCCACGCGCTCGCCGCGCCGGCCCAACCCGATCGGCCTCTCGGTCGCGGTCTTCGATGGCTTCGCCGACGCGCTGACCCTGCGTCTGCGCTATCTCGATTGCCTGGACGGCACTACGCTACTCGACATCAAGCCCTATCTCCCCAGCACGGATAGCGTGCCCGCCGCCCGCATGGGATGGCTCGCGCCTCACGGGACGGGGTTTTGATCGAGGCCACGGTCCAGCATCGCCAAGGTATGATCCAGACCGGCTTCCAATCGCTCCGCCATGAATTCCCGATAGGGGACGGGATCGCGGCCAAGCTGTAGCGCTTGCAAGCTGTCGATATAGGCCGCGCGACAGTCCGGTCCGATGGTCACGGGCGGGTATCCGCCCTTCAACAGCACCAGGTTCATGAGCAGCCTGGCCGTGCGGCCGTTGCCGTCGCTGAAGGGATGGATCGTCACCAGCCGTTCGTGTGCCGTGAAGGCCGTCTCCGGTGTCGGAGGCGCCTTCGCCAGCCACTGCCCGAAATCGCCCATGAGGGCCGGAATCGCGGCGGGTGAAGGGAGCACCAGGGTCGAGCCGAGGATTTGCCGCTGATGGTCGCTATAGCGGCCAGCCTCGCCAGGATCGACCCGGCCTATGACCAGCCGATGAATCTCGCGCACATCGCCCTCTCGGATTGGCTCGTCGCGGGCCGCGAGAGCCCGCACGTAGTCGAGCGCATCCTTGTGACCGATGACCTCCAGATGATCCTTGAGTGGCTTGCCGCCGATCGTCAGTCCCTTTTCCAGCACGATCGCGGTCTCGCTTCGCGTCAGCGTGTTCCCTTCAATGGCGTTTGAGGTGTAGGTCAATTCGATATCATACCAGGACGAAAGCGCCGCCAGGCTCTTGCCAGACATCGGCCTCAGCCGGTCCAGTTCGGCCTTCTTTGCGGCGATCCTGTCCTCGCTCCTAGCCATTTTTGAATCCGCTGCGCTTCAGAGCCTATGATATGTACTAGCTGACATTTGATCGGACAGCTGGCCTGTATGGTGTCGGATGGATCATGTCTGACCGACGTCAGGCGGCGTTGAGCATTTTTCCCCTGGCGAGCGGGAGGGTGTCAAGGAAGGTCTGCATCGGGGTCTTGCCGTAGCACCAGCGGCCCTGATGAAGGCGTTGCTCATTATAGCTGCTGACCCAGACATCGAGATCGGCCTGTAGCTGCTCGATGCTGCTGTAGATGCGCTTGCGGAAGGCGACCTGATAGAACTCGTGCAGCACCGTTTTGTGGAAGCGCTCGCGAGATCCCGCTGGTTTGCGGACTCTTTGCCTTGGTCCGGCTGTGGTCGATGTCCTCGATCGCCAGGTAGAGCTCGTATTCGTGGGCCTGCGAGGTGCCGCAATACTCGGTGCCGCGATCGGTCAGCACGCGGGACAGCTTGACCCCGTGCTCGTCGAAGAACGGCACCACGCGGTCGTTCAGCAGGTCGGCGGCGGTGATCGGGGTCTTGCGGTCGTAGAGCTTGGCGAACGCCACCTTGGAGTGGGTGTCGACGCAGGTCTGCTGATAGATCCGCCCGACCCCCTTGAGCGTGCCGACATAGAAGGTGTCCTGGGCCAGGCAGTAGCCCGGACACTCGCTCTCGAACTCGCCATGCGCCTCGTTGTCCTGCCGGGCCCGCTCCAAGGCGGCGACCTGGGCTTCGGTCAGCACCAGGCCGTCCTGTGCGCTCTTGGCCTCGAGTGCCTTGAGCCGCTTCTTCATGGTCTCCAGGTCGTGGCGCTGCCAGACACAGCGCACCCCGGCCGGGGAGATCGTCAGGCCGCGCTTCTTCAGCTCCTTGGCCACCCGGACTTGGCCAAAGGCCGGCTGCTCGACGGCCAGCCCGACGACCGCCTGCTCGATGGCCGGCTCCACCCGATTGCGCAGGATTGGCTTGCGCCGGGTCATCTCCGCCAGCGCGATCTCGCCGCCCTTTTCGTAGAGCTCCTGAAAGCGGTAGAAGCTGTCGCGCGAGTATCCCATGATCTTGCAGGCCTGCGACACATTGCCGAGCTGTTTGGCCAGCTCCAGCAGGCCTACCTTGGCCCGGATTACCTTGCGTTCGTTGGTCATGGTCGGCTCCTCGGTTCTGGGCGACCGGAGCGAGACATTCCTGTCCTCCGGTCCCGGGTTGCCCGCACCAAACAAACCAGATTGTCAGATTAAATCCTAGCTAGTACATATGATGTGTGTTTACCCTTTCAATCGCCCCGTATCGTGCGATCGTCAACCGCGGTGATCCCGGACCGGACCCATGCCCCGTTGACTCCCCTGCCGCCCTCCGTCACCTTCGCCATGCAGGGCTGCTGTGCGATGGACGCATTCAATCAAGGCGCCGATAGGGGGAGCGGATGAGACATCCAGGCCGCATGGGACGAATGCCCTCGCATGACTGACGCCGCCGTCCACGCGGACGTCCCGCTGCTCAGCGTCCGAGGCGTGGTTGTCCGGTTCGGTGGGGTCGTGGCACTGGCCGGCGTCTCGTTCGATGTCGGGCGCAAGCAGATTCTGCGGCCTGATTGGCCCGAACGGCTCGGGCAAGACGACGTGCTTCAACTGCATCAGCGCGATCTATCGCTACGCCGAAGGCGACATCCTGTTCGAGGGCAAGTCGATCCACAACACGCCACGCTACCGTATGGCGCCACTTGGGATCGGCCGCACCTTCCAGAATGTGGCGCTGTTCAGCCGGCTCACGGTGCGCGAGAACATCCTGGTCGGCGCCCACCACCTCGCCCGCTCCGGCTTCATCGCCAACGCCTTCCGCCTCCCCATCGTCTGGCGAGAGGAGGCGGCGGCCCGGGCCAAGCTGCGCGACGTGCTGCACCTGCTGGCGCTGGAGGACGTGGCCGACCTGCCGGTGGGCGGCCTCCCGTTCGGCACGCAGAAACGGGTGGAGCTTGGCCGCGCGCTGATGGGCGAGCCCAAGCTGCTGCTGCTCGACGAGCCCGCGGGCGGTCTCAACCACAGCGAGGTGGACGAGCTCTCGGCGCTGATCCAGCAAATCCGCGCGCATTTCGAGATGTCGGTGCTGGTGGTCGAGCATCACATGAGCATGGTGATGAGCATCTCCGACAAGGTCATCGCGCTGGAGTTCGGCCGGAAGATCGCCGATGGCACGCCCGAGGAGGTGCGGCGCGAGCCCGAGGTCATCCGCGCCTATCTGGGCGAGAGCGAGGAGGAGGCGAGGCAACATGCCGGCGCTGCTTGAGACGCGCGGGCTGCACGCCGGGTACGGCCAGACCAAGGTTCTACATGGCCTTGACTTCCAGGTGGAACAGGGAAAGACCACCACGCTGCTTGGCGCCAACGGCGCCGGCAAGACCACCACCCTGCGCGCGATCTGTGGGCTGATCCGCCCGCAAGGCGAGGTGAGCCTGGCCGGCGAGCGCATCGATCGCCTCTCCGCGGAGGACATCGTCCGGCGCAGGGTCGGCCACGTGCCCGACGGTCGCGGCACTTTCCTGGAGCTGACGGTCGAGGAGAACATGCGCCTCGGCACCTACACGCGGCGCGACAAGCAGGGCGTGGCGCGCGACTTCGAGCACATGTTCAGCTACTTTCCGCGCCTCAAGGAACGCTACCGCCAGCAGGCGGGCACGCTCTCGGGCGGCGAGCAGCAGATGCTCGCCATCGCCCGCGCCCTCCTCGTCAAGCCTCGGCTGCTTCTGCTCGACGAGCCCTCGTTTGGCCTCGCCCCGCTGATCGTGCAGGACATCTTCCGCATCTTGCAGCGCATCCGCGCCGACGAGGGGCTTAGCATCCTGCTGGTGGAGCAGAACAGCTCGGTCGCGCTCGACTTCGCGGATCACGCCTACCTGCTCGAGACCGGACGGATCGTCGTCTCCGGCCCGGCGGCGGAGCTGCGCAAGGACGAGGCGGTCCGGCGCGCGTATTTGGGGTACTGATGAACGCGCCCTCACCCGGTTCGCTCCGCTCACCGACCTCTCCCGCAAGCGGGAGGGGTGAAAACGTGCGGGTTTGCTTCACCTCTACCGTGTGCGGGAGAGGTCGCCGCGCATCGCGCGGCGGGTGAGGGCCAACCGGACAGGAGACCACCACACGTGACCGGCCTCGCGCATCAGATCATCTCCGGCCTCGCCAGCGGCAGCATCTACGCGGCGGTCGCGCTGGCGCTGGTCATGATCTACCAGGCGACGCACCACGTGAACTTCGCCCAGGGCGAGATGGCGACCCTGTCCACCTATATCTGCCTCACGCTCATCAACGCCGGCGTCCCCTACTGGGGCGCCTTTGTCCTCACCGTGGTCGTTTCCTTTGCGATGGGAACGGTGATCGAGCGCGTGCTGATCCGGCCGATGACCAACGCCCCGATCCTCTCAGCCGTGGGCGTGTTCATCGGACTGCTGCTTATCATCAACGCGATGGATGGCTGGATCTTCGACTACATCATCAAGCCCTTCCCCTCCCCCTTCGGCGGCGGCCAGCCAATGCTGCACGGCTTCATCTCGGCCCACGAACTGGGCGAGACCGCGGTCACGCTGATTGTGCTGCTGCTGGTCTACCTGTTCTTCCGCCACACCACCCTGGGCTTGGCGATGCGCGCGGCGGCGTTCAACGCCACCTCCTCGCGCCTGTGCGGGGTGCGGGTGAACCAGATGCTGATGCTCGGTTGGGGGCTGGCAGCGGCGATCGGAGCCATCGCCGGCATAATGGTCGCGCCCATCGTGTTCCTCGACCCGAACATGATGCTGGGCATCCTAACCTACGCCTTCGCGGGCGCCCTGCTGGGCGGGATCGACAACGCGCTCGGTGCCGTCATCGGCGGCTTCCTTGTTGGCGTGCTAGAGAACCTGTTCGGCGCCTACGTCGTCGGGACCGAGCTGAAGCTGACCGTCGCGCTCATCATCATCGTCGCCGTGCTGCTGCTCAAGCCCGCCGGCCTGTTCGGCCGCGCGGTGCAGACGAGGGTATAATCCATGCTCGAAACCGAACTGGCCCCAACCCGACCGCCTCCGTCCCGCGTCGAGGCCGAGGTGTCCGACACCGAAGGCCGGTTGGAGGCTTGGCGGGTGGCGGCGGTCATCGTGGTGGTCGGGGCCGCTGTCGCGCTGACCTGGCTGGTCAACGGCTATCACCTGTTCCAGCTCTCGATGACCATTACCTATGGCTGCGCCATCCTGGGCCTGACAGTGCTGACCGGCACCAACGGTCAGATCTCGCTCGGTCACGGCGCGTTCTACGCGGTCGGCGCGTACACGACCGCCGTGCTGATGGCGAACTACAACTGGCCGTACTGGGCAACCATCCCGCCCGCGGCGGCGGCCTCGGCGATCGTCGGCTTCCTGGTCGGCTTCCCGGCGCTGCGGCTGAGCGGCCTTTACCTCGCGCTCACCACGCTGGCGCTCGCGGTCGCCGCGCCGCAGATCCTGAAGGTCAACGCCTTGTCGGACATCACCGGCGGCGTGCAAGGGCTGACCGTTGACAAGCCGGAGGCGCCGTTCGGCCTGGGACTGAACCCCGACCAATGGATCTACCTGTTCACCCTGGCGATCGGCTGTGTGGTTTTCCTGCTTGGATGGAACCTGACACGCGGGCGGATCGGCCGGGCAATGATGGCGATCCGCGACCAGGCGTTGGCCGCCGAGTCCATGGGAATCAACCTCGCCGCCGTGAAGACCCGCACCTTCGCCGTCAGCGCCATGTTCACCGGCGTTGCCGGTTCGCTCTCCACCATCATCGTGCAGTTCGTCGCGCCTGACAGCTTCAATTCGCTCCTCTCCATCTACTTCTTCGTCGGGCTGGTCGTCGGCGGCGTGAACTCGATCGTCGGCGCGTTGTTCGGTGGCGCCTTCATCGAGTTCGTGCCCAACATCGCCAATCAGATTTCCAAAGCGGCACCGGGCGCGATCTATGGCGTGATCCTAATCGCCTTCATGTACCTGCTGCCGACCGGGATCGCTGGTGGCCTTTACCAGCTATTCCTGCGCACACTCGGCGCGGGCCGCGCCGCGCGGCAAAGGGCGGCGCGGCCCGGGTAGGCTCGGCGCGGCAGCCATTGGGGAGGAGGCGCCCATGCTCGACATGGCAGGCAAGGTCGCGATCGTCACGGGCGCCGGCTCGGTCGGCCCCGGCTGGGGCAACGGCAAGGCGACGGCGGTGCTGCTGGCCCGGCAGGGCGCCTCGGTCCTGCTGGTTGATGTCAACAGCGCGGCCGCCGAGGAGACACAGGGCATCATCGCGGGCGAGGGCGGCACCAGCGCGGTGCGCCGCTGCGACATGCTGAACGCGACCGAGGTCGCGGCGATGGCGCAAGCCTGCCTCGACCGCTTCGGGCGGATCGACGTGCTGGTGAACAATGTCGGCGGCTCGGAGCCGGGCGACGCGGTGACGATGGAGGAGGCGGTCTGGGACAAGCAGATCGACTTCAACCTGAAAACCGTGTTCCTCGGCTGCAAGTACGTGCTGCCGGTGATGGAGCGGCAGGGCGGCGGCGCGGTGGTGAACGTCAGCTCGGTCGCCGGGCTGCGCAATGATGGGCATGGCGGGCGCACCCATGTCGCCTACAGCGCGTCCAAGGCCGCGGTGATCCAGTTCAGCCGCTCCACCGCCGGAGCGTTCGTGACGAAGGGCATTCGCGTCAACACCGTCATCCCCGGCCTGATGCACACGCCGCTGGTCGAGCAGCGCCTGGCCAAGACCGTCGCCGGCGGCGACGCCGCCGCGCTGATCGCCAGCCGCAACGCGCGCTGCCCGATGGGGCGCATGGGCACCGCCTGGGACGTGGCGAACGCCGTGCTGTTCCTGGCCTCCGACGAGGCCGGCTACATCACCGGCACCGAGATCGTGGTCGACGGCGGGCTGATCCTGGCCTCGCCTTGAACGACGGAGGCAGCCAATGCCCGAGACACGCTTTCCCGAGCTGATGCCCGAAACCATGACACCGGAGCAGCGCCGGGTCGCCGAGGCGATCCAGTCCGGCCCGCGCGGGTCGGGGCTGCGCGGGCCGTTCAACGCGCTGCTGCGCAGCCCGGAGCTGGCCGACGCGGTGCAGAAGGTGGGCGCGTTCATCCGATTCCGCAGCTCGATCCCCGCGCCGCTGAACGAGCTCGCGATCCTCGTCACTGGCCGCAAGTGGATGGCGCAGTACCAGTTCTACGCGCACCGCCAGCTTGGCCTGAAGGCCGGGATGAGTCCCGAGATCGCCGACGCGGCGGCCGAGGGTAAGCGGCCGGAAGGGATGCAGCCGGACGAGGCGGACGTGTACGACTTCGCGACCGAGCTGCTGCACTACGGCGCGGTGAGCGACGCCATCTTTGCCCGCGCGCTCGCCCGTTTCGGGGAGCGCGGCGTGATCGACCTCGTCGGCGCATGCGGCTACTATAGCCTCGTCTCGATGGTGCTGAACGTGGCCCAGGTGCCGTTGCCGCCCGGCGAGGCGCCGCCCTTGCGCGAGCTGTCGGAGGGCGAGCGATGAAGTTCGGCCTTCGCTACGTCAACACTGGCCGCTACACCGATCCGCAGCAGGCTATCGCGCTGCTGCAAGCCGCCGAGGAGGCCGGGTTCGAATCCGCCTGGACCGTCGAGCACATCGTCGTGCCCGAAGGGTACCAGTCGGCCTACCCCTACTCCCCCACTGGGCGGATGCCCGGCAAGGAATGGGAGTTCGCGCTGCCCGACGCGCTAACCTGGATGGCCTATGTCGCGAGCGCGACCACGCGCATCAAGCTCGCCACCGGCGTCATCATCCTGCCGGAGCACAACCCGGTGCTGTGCGCCAAGCAGGTCGCGACGCTCGACCACATGTCCGGCGGGCGCGTGATCCTGGGGGTCGGCGTGGGCTGGCTCAAGGAGGAGTTCGACGCGCTGGGCGTTCCCTTCGAATCGCGCGGCCGCATGACGGACGAGTACATCGCCGCCATGCGCGAGCTGTGGACCGCCGACCGGCCGAGCTTCGCCGGCGAATTCGTCCGCTTCGAAAAGGCGCACATGCGCCCCAAGCCGGCGCAAGGCACGGTCCCCATCGCGATCGGCGGCCACACCAAGGCCGCCGCCCGCCGCGCCGGGCGATTGGGCGACGGCTTCTTCCCGGCGCGAGGCACGACGCCCGAGCTGCTCGACCTGGTGCGCCAGACCGCGCGCGAGCACGGCCGCGATCCCAGCGCCATCGAGGTCACCGTCAGCGCTCCCGACGACCTCGACACGATCCCCGAACTGGCCCGCGCGGGCATCCGTCGCGTCACGGTGCCGGTGATGGCCAATGCGGGGCTCGCCAAGCGCATCGCCGGGCCGGAGGACGCGCTGGCCTGGCGCGAGGTGATCGAGCGGTACGCCACCGTGTAGCCCTCACCCGTGCGGGAGGGAGGCCGGGAGCGGTTCGGTAGGGAGACCCGCGATGGACACGCTGAGCAACCGTAGCGGCCCCCGCTACAAGCACCGGCCGGGCGCTGACGCGCCGTTCGACACCATCATCGTTGACAAGCTGACGCCGATCATCGGCGCGGAAATCAGCGACGTTGATCTCGCTCGCCCCTCCAACGCGCAGACGGACGAGATCCACCGCGCGCTCGCCGAGAACCTGGTGATCTTCTTCCGCGACCAGCACCTGAGCGAGGACCAGCACCTCGACTTCGGCCGCCGCTTCGGCGAGCTGCACCTCCATCCCGCCGCGCCGCACGCGCCCGGCCGTCCTGAGCTGATGATCATCCACGCCGACAAGAATAGCCCGCGCGCCAATGGCGAGGGCTGGCACTCCGACGTGTCCTGTGACCCCGAGCCGCCGATGGGCAGCATCCTCTACATCCGCCAATGTCCGCCGCAGGGCGGCGACACGCTGTTCGCCAGCATGTACGCGGCCTATGAGGCGCTATCGGAGCGGATGAAGACCTACCTCGCCGGCCTCACCGCGATCCATGACGGCGAGGACGTCTATCGGGGTCTCTATGCGGGGATGGCTGAGAGGCCGAGCTATCCGCGCGCCGAGCACCCGGTGGTGCGCACGCATCCCGTGACTGGCCGAAAGGCCCTCTACGTCAATCGCGGCTTCACGCGCCGCATTGTGGGCCTGCCGCTCGACGAGGGCCACGCCATCCTCGAGTATCTCTACCAGCACGCGGCGAACCCGCTGTTTCAATGCCGCTTCCGCTGGCGCGAGAACTCGGTCGCCTTCTGGGACAATCGCTGCACCCAGCATCGCGCGCTGTGGGACTACTGGCCCCATACGCGATCGGGACACCGGGTCACGATCCGGGGCGAACGCCCGGTGTGACCCCAAGGCGTTCCCTTCGCAAGAGCGGCTCAGCGTCGGTGCTTTGAAGGCGCCGCCAAGCACCCTCCAACACAGCCCGCCCTTATTGGCCACGTCCGCGATTACGCCTGCGCCTGTACGCCGGCGGTCAAGGCGGATCAGCAAGATCGCTCTGCAAGGGACGAGACAGTAGCCGGGCAGGCCGCTGACACACGCTCACGCGCGTTGCTGCGCCAAGCGTAACGAATGTGTGTGGGCCGTCTTTCTTTCCGATCTAAACCGCGTCCAATTTGAGAGCCGTAGTTCGCTGGTCACTGAGCGGTGACGGTCCCATATAGGAGTTTTCCTATTCGGAGGCGTCAACAAGGCAGGTGTTGCGTATAGATTATGAGCGGTGGGGTCAGTCAGCGGCGGAGTTTCGTCGTCTGGCCTTGAGTGCGCCGCATGCTCGCAGCCGCGAGCGGTTTCTGGCCCTGCATGAGACAGCCCAGGGTGACTGTGCGACGGCGGTGGCCAGCCGCACGGGTCGCCATCCCCAGACCGTCATGGCTTGGCTGCACATTTACAACGAACACGGCCCCGCGGCGCTGCTGTATCGGCGCACCGGTGGCCGCCCCCCTTTTGCCCCGAGATAGCGGCAGCGCTCAGTACGGTGGTGCGCACGGCCCAGCAGGTCGCCGCCGCGCCCCCCATGGCCGAGACTGATCCGAAGCCCCGCTGGACGCTGCGCCGTCTGGTGGGGCTTGTGCAAGCGCGCTTCGGGTGCCGCCGCTGCCGCGAAACCATCCGGCTGGTTCTGCATCGGATGGGGCTGTCGTGGCAGAAGGCGAAGAAGCTACTGGGCCGTGCCAGTGCGTGTCAATCGGCGTCGAACTTTGACCCCGGATCGGCGTCCAATCGTGACCCCGTGTTGTTTGCTTGTGCCGGTAGTCCATAGGGGAGACCCTCGCGTTGCGGGGTGCCCATGCAGAGGCTGGCGCAGCGGCGCGCGGGGTCTCTCCCCCGTGGACCCACCGGTGCAAGCCCTGGCGGTTGCTTGTGAAGCTCAGGCGCGGTTCTTGAAGCGCCAGCTGTCGTTGCCGGTCTCGACGATGTCGCAGTGATGGGTTGGGCGATCCAGCGGCGCGGTGGTCATCTTGGCGTCGCCCGCGAACACGCTCGGCCATTCACCAAAGGCGAGGTTCGTGGTGACGATCACCGAGGTGCGTTCGTAAAGGCGACTGACGGTGTGGAACAACAGTTGCCCGCCGACTTGGGCGAACGGCAGGTAGCCGAGCTCGTCGAGGACCACGAAGTCGAGACGGGTCAGGAAGTCGGCGAGGCGTCCCTGACGTCCAGCGCGGCCCTCAGCCTCGAGGCGGTTGACCAGGTCGACGGTGTTGAAGAAGCGCCCGCGCGATCCGGCACGGATGCAGCTTCGCGCGATCGCGATGGCCAAGTGCGTTTTGCCGGAACCGGTTCCGCCGACCAGGGCCACGTTACGCTGTTGCGCGACGAAGTTGCCGCCGGCGAGATCGCGCACCAGGCTCTCGTCGATCGGCGTTCCCTTGAAGGCGAAGTCGTCGAGATCCTTGGCGAGCGGCAGCTTGGCGATGGTCATCTGGCACCTGATCGAGCGTGCCTGCTTCTCGGACATCTCGGCCTTGAGCAGGTCGCCGACGAAGCGCTGCGGTTCGTGCTTGCGCTTGATCGCCGCGGCCAGGGCCTCGTCACAGGCGCCCCTCATGCCGAAGAGCTTCAGCGTGCCCATCATGTCGAGGACTTCGGTCCGCTCCATGCTCATCGGCTCCTGAGCTGATCGTATCGGGCGCAATCGGCGGCGGGCACATGCCGAAGGGTCAGCGCATCCGGCGTGGCGATGACGGCGGTCGGTCCGGGATCGCGCTGCCGGGTGAGGATGTTGATGATCACGTCGGAGGAATGGACGCCTTCGGCCATCGCCTGCGCGCGGGCCGCTTCGACCGCCGGCAGCCCGTCGGTCAGCACGGCTGCCAGAATGGCGACCATCTGCCGGTCACCATCGTCAGATCCGGTAAGGCGACGCCGCACCCGCTCCATCGCCGCGGGCAGGATCCAGTCCCTGAACGGCGCGCCATTGCGCAGGGCGCCAGGCTTGCGGGCCAGCACCGGCACGTAACGCCAAGGATCGTAGATTGTCTCGCCCCGTCCATAGCGGCGGCGATGTTCCCCTACGGCGCGTCCGTCCTGACGGATGACGATCCGGTCGGCATAGGCGTGGATCTCGACAGGTCGGCCGACCGCCCCGGCGCTGACCGAGCACTTGTTTTTGTCGAAGCGGACCAGGCAGGTCTTCGACACCGAGGCCGCCAGCGCGTGGAAGCCGTCGAAGCGACCGCAGTGGGGAACCAGCTTTGGCCGCTCGTCCTCGAACACCTCCCACACTGTCTGCTCGGGGCGCTCCGGATGGGCATGCGCCTTGGCGTAGGCGATGCACTTGTCCAACAGCCAACCATTCAGTTCGTCGTAGCTGTTCACCCGCAGCCGTGGCGTGCAGCCGTGGCGTGAGGAAGCGCTCGCGCACCAAGCCGGCCTGGCTCTCCACCTGGCCTTTCTCCCAGCCCGCGGCCGGTGTGCAGGCAACCGGGTCCACCAGGTGATGGGCGCACATCTACAGAAAGCGGCGATTGTATTGCCGGTCCTTGCCGACAAACACCGCCTCCACCGCTGTCTTCATGTTGTCGTAGACGCCGCGTGTGCAGGCGCCCTTGAAGAAGGCAAACGCCCGCTCGTGGGCGTCGAACACCATCTCCTGCGTCTCGCGCGGGCAGGCGCGAACGAACATCATGCGGCTGTGGCACAGGCGAATGTGCGCGACCGTCACCGTCACCGTGACGCCGCTCATCAGGACGACTTCGTGGCTCCAGTCGAACTGGTAGGCCTCACCCGGCGCGAACGACAGCGGCACATACGCCTCGGCCGTCTGTCCGGCGTGCTGCCCGCTCCAAAGCCGGGCATAGCGGCGAATTGCGGCGTAGCCGCCGTCGTGGCCCAACCCTCGCCACTCCTCGAAGAGGCGAACGAGCGTCAGCCGTTCGCGCGTCCCGCTCTCGGCGTTCTTCGTCAGCAGCTTGTCCAGCTCCGCCTTCCAATGCCCGATCTTGGGACGCGGCTGAACCTCCCGCTCATACGAGAACGACGTCCCGCCCGACCGCAGCACCTTGCGAACCGTGTTGCGCGACACCTTCAGGTCACGCGCGATCTCCTTGATCGACTTGCCCCTGACGAAGTGCTCGCGTCTGATCCGGCCGACCGTCTCCACAATCAGCATCCCCCACCGCCCACCTCGAACTGAAGCAGGCAGCCCAGCAGCCACACATTCAGGGGTCAAAATTGCACGCCGATCCCCCGGCTCAGGGGGTCAAAATTGCACGCCGAAACACAAATTTATCTCATATTCTGTATGGTGGATCAATTTATGTCCAGCGCCTCTGGTCAGCCACCCCCGCGGGCAGCGCACGGCACCGCGCCATCGGGCCTCGCGATGAGAACCGCGCCCATTGGCGAACCAGTGCGCGAACTCAGGAGCGCTCAGCGCCCTGTTTGCCAGGGCGTCACGACATTCGGAGAGGGTCATCCTTCCAATCAACGATAGCGCTCTCGAAAGCGGCGGCCCGCGCCCGGCATTCTATTGCATTCACTCCTTGTCCGGCGCGGGTGGAATGGACTTTTACCATTTAGCCAAGCTCTTGCCGACCGTGCGCTTTTACGGCGTCCAAGCGCCTCCTAAGAAAATGGCCGACGCGGCATTCGGGCGTTCGGTTAAATCGATCGCTGACTACTACGCCAGTGCTCTCGTCAAGCACCAGCCGAACGGCCCGTTCCTGTTGGGTGGATGGTCGGCGGGCGCGATCATCGGGCTCGAGATCGCACAGAACTTGCGTGCTCGCGGACGTGACGTTGCGCTTCTCGTCGCGTTTGACGCGGCACCGGAGAACACCGCGGCAGGCTACCGCCCTTGGCATCCAGCCTACTTGCTGGAGTTGATCAGCAACGTGCCGGGCTGGCTTGTCAGCGGAAATCCGCTGCGGACGGAGAGCCTGCATTCGCTGATCCAACGCACCCGCAAGAAAATGCTGGCGTTCGCGAAAACCGGCTTGTCGGGCGGAGCGGACCACTCGATCGCCAACGGCTACCTCGTCGAGGGCTTCATGGACCTCTCCCGGTATCCCGACAATCAGCAGTCGTTCATGAAGCGACTCTACAACGCGCTGCTTGAGTACAAGCCCAAGCCATACCGTGGCGATGTCCTCGTTTACGAGGCGCAGGTGAAGCCCTTGCTTTGGCTGCCCCAAGTGGGGCGCGTGTGGCGCAAGATCGCTCCGGGTTCGAGAGTGGTCCACGCCAAAGGAACACATCTGAGCATCCTGCGCGAAAGTGACGTGCCCGCACTCGCCGAAAACCTGCGAAGTCAGATTGCACAGACGATCCCAAAGCTAGGTTTTTCTAATCCAGCGCCGATTGTCTCGGACCAAGCGGCATAGAGATTTAGAGCGATAGCGAACCCGGACGTGATCCGGCCATCCGGCGCAAGCCTCCATCCCCCGTCTTACGAGTGGGATGGGGCTGCGCAAGCCAGCTTCCATCGAAGGCAGCGGCCCACGCAGCCTCCGCATCAATTGATGTCAATCGGCGGATAAATCCGGAACACGTTGGCGGGCGTGATGAGCTGGTGCTCGGTGACGGTGCGCTCCGCAACCGGCTTGCCCGACCCCAGCGCGACCGCGAGCGGCAGCACGTCATAGCCGTAGCGGTCAAGGAAAAACGCCACTGATCCCAGCACGATGCTGCCCCGGTTCGCCGGGTCGAGCAGCTTGTGCTCCGATGCATTGCCATGCATCGAGTGGTCGCACCCCTGGCCCACGATCGCCACGTCCGACTGCCGTGCCGCCCCGTCCACCGTGTCCTTCGCGGCCAGCGCGGTCGCGTCGTCCAGAGCGGCGATCAATACCTTCCGCCCGCCATGCGCGTCGAGGAACTTGCGCAGCGGCGCCTCCACTTTCTGCGCGCTTCCATCTGTCTCGATCCGCGCAGGCGAATCAGCCACGGGCTTGAGACCGGCAGCGATGCCATCCGCGCGCTCGCCTAGCCGGTTCATCGCGTCAGCAGGCGGGCCGATGATCACCGCCTCGACACGTCGCTCGGGCCAGTTCTCGGCCGCATGGCGCGCCAACGCCTCGCCCGCGATCCGCCCAGCCATCGCGTTGTCGGCGGTGTAGAGCGGGGCGTCTGCTGCCGGCCGGCTGATCGACAGCAGCTTGATGCCCGCCGCGGTCAGGCGCTCGGCCACCCCGGCGTTGACCCCCTCATCCCAGCCATACAGCACATAGACGTCAACCCGGCGGCGGATGGCGTCGTCGGCGTTCGCGAGCGCCTTGGCCGGGTCCATCGCATTGTCGTAGAAACTGAGGTCGATGGCGAACCTGCGCGCTGCCAATGCGAAGCCGTCGCGCACGGCGGCACCGGTGAAGCCGGTTCCCTCCAGGCAGTGCGCCGGGTCTTCGGTGATGTTGGCGAAGGCGACGGACAAGAGCCGCGCCTGCGCGGCGATCGCTGGCGGGATCGCGCCGCTCAGCGCCCCTGCCAGCCCAAGGAAGGTCCGGCGCCGCAGCGCCGGGCCGGAGCCAGTTACCATGTCAGCGAATCGCCTCGATGCCGACGAAGTTGCCGGTCAGGCCGACGGCCTTCGGCACAGTCATGTTGACGAAGAACGTGGCCCGCTTGGTCGCCGCCGCCTCGTCGGCGATGTCGTCAGTCTTGACGTTCTCGATGATGTGGATGCCACGATCGGTGATCAGGTGCTGGTGAACCGGGAACAGAATCGTCGGATCCTCGCCGGGGATCACCTCCACCGCCCCTCACCCATCCCCTCATTTCATATAAAAAAAGGAGTGTGGTGAACTGGCCGGCGTTTGACAGGGCCTTTGCGAATTTCTCCATGAGCGGCAGCAGGCGGTGCTCAGGCATGTTCGGGATCAGTTCGTAGAGCATGCAGCCCTGCCGGAACAGCGAATGGGTCCGCGTCTTGCTGGTGTTCGACTTCAACAAGCGGTCCCTGCCGAGGCGTTCGCCGACGGCGCCGAGCAGCGTCAGCGGCGCGGTGGCGAACGCGCTGATCAGCAGCAGACGATCGCGGCGCATCGGCTCGCCGACGCGCGTGGCAGACAGTCCCATGCCGAACCGCAGGTCCTTGGTGTCGCGGAACTGCGGCTCGATCGTCCAGCGCCTGGCATAATGGTTGATCAGCGTCGCCGCTGTCGCGTCGCGCTCGCTGGTCGCAAGGCACCCGGGCTCCTTCATGTCCCGGGCATGAACGCAGACCACCGCGCCGACAATTTGGCCTTTCGCGGTCACGTGCGCATCGCGCAACTTGCGGGCGCGACCGGACTTTCCCACCCATTCCGCGGCGGGCCTGGTCTGCCCGTCCGCGTCGGTGACGTGGATGTTGCCGCGAAAGCGGATCACGTAGCCAAAGCCCAGCGTGGGCAGGAAGGCGAACAACTTCTGATCGCCGAAGCCTCGGTCCGCCAGGATGGTCACCCGGCACCCCGCCGGCACGAGTTCTGCCAGGCGCCGCAGGCACGCGTCCTCGAAGTCGTTGCGCTGGCTGGTGAGTTCGTCCTTCCAGACGGTAATCCACAGCAGCGGCGCGGCACGGCCGTGACCGGTGACCAGGCTGAGCACCAGCGTGGCCTGGTCGTCGTGGTCGAAATCGGTCCAGTCCATAGCCACCAGGATGTCGCGACGCCCGCCGATCTGATGCGGCACCCAGTGCGCGAAACTGTCCCAAACATCGATGCCGTCGTTGCTCAGCAGCCGATCCACCTGCTTGATCGCGTGCTTGGTCGTCAGGCCCCGCGCCTGCGCCAGCGCCTGACCGATCGTCGCCACCGCCAGCGAGGCCGCGTGCATCAGCCCGAGCGTCGCATCCGCCAGCGAGCCGACCCGCTTGGCGTGCAGGTCCGCGCCACACAGATCGCCAATGAAGGCGCGAACATCCTCTCGGCGCGTGCCCATCCGACCCCGTTTGCCCATACCATCCACCCAACGAACAACCCGTCGGCGGGATTACAAAACCCGCGCGAATCGCGGCCAGACCCGGGACAGGTCAGAATGAGGGGATTCGTGAGCCACCGCCCAGGTGTCGGCGCCGACCGCCACCACCTTCTGCGACGATAGCCACTTCGCCGCATCAATCCCGATGCCGGGCTCGCCACTGTTGTAGAGCACGTTCTGCTTCGGGAACTGCTCGAACAGATCCACCCAGCCAGTGTGCAGGAACACGATGTCGCCCTCGCGCAGGGTAACATTGTACATCTTGAGGCCGGCCTCGAGATCGGCCTGGGTGATCACCGTGCCCTTCTCGAGGCAAGGCTTACGGCACGCCGGGTCGCACTTCAGCTTATTCTGTTCCTGGAACACCCGCACCAGGTTAATGATGACGCCCCGCGTCGCGAATGATTTCAGGTGCTCGAGGCCAAGCCGAGTCATATTGTTCTGGTTGATGTACTTCCCCATCGCGTTTTGATTGTAGTAGCAATCGAACCGGCTGAAATGGCCCATGCCGTCGATATGGGTGCCGACATGGCTCTGGCTGAGCCAGGTGTCCTCCAGGAAGGTCGCGCCGTTCTTCCCATAGGACGCGCCAGGGGCCAGCGAGGTCGCGGTCAGCACCGTCTTGGTGGAGCGGGTGCCGAACAGGGGCACGCCGTCCACCAGCGGATGCGTCATGCTGATGACCTTGCCTTCCTGGATCTCGGCGGCCGCCGCTTTCACCACCGGCGGCGTCACCCGGTTCGTGGCCCCGGTCTGATCGTCTGGCCCCCACGGCGAGACCGGAACCAGCTTCGAGCAGTCGCTTTGCGCGTGAGCGCCGGCGGCCAAGCCAAGAATGCCGACGCACATGACGGCCGCACCTAGCAGCTTTCTCGTGTCTTTCCCCCCATTGGTTAACGGCGCATGCTAAATCAGTAATGCAGTCCGCGTCCAGCAACCCCCAAGGATTGTCACGAGTCTGTAACTTTCAAAACTTGAAGGAGATCGAGGCGGACCCGAACTGAAACGGCCCGCCGACCTGGCCGTGGAACTCATGGCTGCGCACCACGTCGGTGAAGCTGATCCGCAGGCCGAAGGCCATCACGGCGATGCCGGCCTGGAACTCACCGATGAAGGGAATGCGCGAGACATGCGCTGTGGAGCGGAACGGCTCGCCATCAATCGTTTCGTCAAATCCGACCGCTTGCCCATCGACGCCAGCGAAGACGTACCAGGCGAACGGGCGCGTCGCCTGATAAGCGTTCCAGCCGTTCAACCCCGGCGCGATCAGTGGCGTGCCGAAATCCGATCCGAGCCCCTGCCCCATTCGCACGTCGCCTCCGGCAAGTCCGTACACGCGCCATGTGCCAAGGCCGGCGGTGAGCGTCGGCAGCGCGTCAAACTCCAACGGCCCGGCATTCGCAACCGGCAGCCGCCAGACGCGGCTGGCCAGCAGCTCCGCGACCGGTTGATTGGGCAATTGGCTGCCCCAGCCCCGGTCCGACTGCTGCCCGAGCAGGTGGTGGAACGCCGTCGTTATCTCCTCGCCGCCCGCGCCCGGTCCGATGACCCCAAGCTCGAGATCGAGCACGCTGCGCGCGCGGTCGGTGTCGTGGACGAGCGCCATGTTGCCGAGGAGCAGCCCGGCATAGGGGCGGTCACGCGGATTGGGCGGCGAGAGCTGCGTGTTGCTCGGCGTGAACAGCAATTGCGACAGGCCGAGCGCCAGCCGCTGCTGGCCCGGGCCAAACAGCGCCTCGCCGAGCCGCGCGAAAGGGTCTGGAAGCGCGTCGGTTGGGGTGGTGTAGCCGAGGCGCACCCCCGACGTGTAGTAACGGTCGGTGCCGGCCGTCGCGTCGTTTTCGATTTGAAACGTGATGATCCGGTGTGGGTCTGGCGGCGGATCAGCGTGCGCCGGATAGGGCAACGCTAGGCTGAGCAGAGTCGTGCCCAAAACGAGGATGTCTCAATTCAAGCGTGTTTACCGGTTGCAAGCACGCGTATGAGCTTTCGGTTGCGTCGCCAAGCAGATATGCCCGACCATCAACTGTCAACGATGTGTGCCGGAATCGCGCGCGGGGAGCGTCACGCGCTGCCGTCGGTTCTTCTACTCTGCCGCCTCGGTTAGTAGTCTCTCAACATTCGGCACGGACCGGTTCTGGCCCGGCGCGGCTCCTAGGGGCGGGAATAAGGGAAAGCACTGGGCCTTTGGAGAAGGCCCCAATCCTGTCATCCGCGTTCGGTGCCGTCAACGGCCCAGGCCGGTTGTGCAACCGCCGGCAAAGCGCAGTTTTACCTTGAAGCGGGCCGGGGCTACACCAGTTCCGGGAAAATATCCCAGGAGGGTTCACGATGCCTGTTGACGTGAAGTATCGCACGGTCGCGACCGCGACCGGTGGCCGGGATGGCCACGCCGCCACCGAGGACGGCACGCTCGACGTGAAGCTGTCCACGCCCAAGGAGCTTGGCGGTGCTGGCGGCACAGGGAACAATCCCGAGCAGCTATTCGCCGCGGGCTACGCCGCCTGCTTCATTGGCGCGCTCAAGTTCGTCGCCGCGCAGAACCATAAGAAGGTGCCGGACGACACGACGGTCTCCGCCACGGTCGGGATCGGCCCGCGCTCCGAGGGCGGGTTCGGAATCGACGTGGGGCTGGAGGTGGCGATGCCGGGCGTGGACCGCCGGGAGGCCGAGGAACTGGTCGAGAAGGCGCATCAGGTCTGCCCGTACTCGAACGCCACGCGCAACAACGTGCCGGTGCGCCTGACCGTAGTGTGAGCGAACGCGGCGGGTCTGGCGGCCCTGGGCCAGCCCGCCGCGTAGCGCGGTTGCGTATGGCACGCGGCGTGGCGGATGGCTCCGCCCGGACGTCGGTGACAGCCCCGCCGCTCTGGCACGCGGATGCCGCGCCAGCCGCCGCCCACGCCATTAAGTCTGATTTGCTCGCGCCAACGCGTACGACCCGGACATAACGTTCCTATATGAAAGCTTCTTGATGGGAGGAAGTCATGTTCGGCGCGCGCGTCACCTGCCTGGGGCTGCTGCTGGCGGTCCTCGTCCTGATGTCTCCTGACCCTGCGAGCGCACGGGGCGGGGGAGGATACGGCGGGGGTGGCTGGCATGGAGGCGGTTGGAATGGCGGTGGCTGGCATGGCGGTGGCTGGGGCGGTGGGTGGCGTGGTAGTGGCTGGCGTGGTGGTTGGCACGGGGGTGGCTGGTATGGCCGCGGGTGGTATGGGGGCGGTGTTTGGTGGGAGCCAGGGATCGCGTACCCATTCCCGCTCTACGTTCCACCCCCCGTGTACTACTACCCCTATCCGGTCCCGCCGGTCTGGAGCACGCCGCCGGCGGGGTACAGCGGACCGCCCAGCGTCCAGTTCGGCTACTGATCCTCCCCTGAGGTATGACTTTGCGCCGAAGGGGGCCGCGATGGAGAGAGACACACGCCCGGCGAGATCGTAGCGAAGCTGCGGCAGGCGGGCGTGCCGGTGTCGGAGGGGCGGACGGTGGCGTATGCTGCCCAGGAGCGTTGGCGCGAGGACACACGACGCGTACCAGGGGCGAGCGCACCAGACAGTGACCGGCTTCACAGGACGGCTCAGGACCGATCTGTCAGCGGTCGCGCCATCACTGCCGCAGGAAGCAATCGTCCCTGCGTGCGGCAACGCCAGTCGTCGCGCCTGTCGGGGCTGGCACGACTATCTGTCGATTTCGTCAAGCCCTGATCTCATTTGCTGCGGAATGTAGCAAGGCTTCGTTGGCGGCACAGCTTGCCGAGCGCGTCGTCCAGAATGCGGCACTCCACAGCCGCAGTCCGGCTTCTATCCGCTCAGCCGCTCTGGTGCGCACTCTCAAGACGCCGCTCGGCGGCGCCGGCATTCCATTCCCTTGCCTTTTCGGATCATTTCGCGATTATTCGAGCAAACGGAGCGACGAGAGCCCTTGGCGCAAACTGTGCTCTAGAACTGACCCGGACGACTGGTTAGAAACGTTGTAGCCAAGTGTGCGCCCGAACAGATGACACGTGGCCTGGTTACCAAGGGTAGGTCAAGGACAGATCATGGAAGCTCACGATTTCAGCGGCGGGACCGAAGGCCCCGCGGCGGCCCGAATTTCCCTGCCGATACAAAAGGATGACGAGGCTGCCACCTTCCGCACAAACATCGTCGAGAAGCTGACCTACTCTGTAGGCCGAGACCCGATCGTGGCCAGCGAGTGGGACTGGTTCGTCGCAACCTGTCTCACGGTTCGCGACAGGATTGTCGATCGTTGGATCGCGTCAGCAAGATCTGACTACACCCATCGGCGCAAGCGCGTTTATTATCTTTCGATGGAATTTCTAATCGGTCAGTTGCTTCACGACCATCTACGCAACCTCGGTATTTTAGAACCGATGCGCGCCGCCTTGGCGGACCTCGGCGTTGATCTCGAAAATATGCGCAACATCGAGCCCGACGCGGCGCTTGGAAATGGCGGGCTCGGGCGTCTCGCGGCTTGCTTCATGGAAAGCATGGCCACGCTCTCGATCCCGGCACACGGCTATGGCATCCGCTACAATGCTGGCTTGTTCCGTCAAGTGATCCACGAAGGCTGGCAGCAGGAATACCCGGAAAACTGGCTATCGGCAGGAAATCCCTGGGAGTTCGTCCGGCCAGACAAGGCGCACTCAGTTGGTTTTGGCGGGATGGTCGAAGCTGAGAGAAGCTCCGATGGCCAAATTCGGCATGTATGGCACCCGGCCGAAACTGTGGAGGCCATCGCGTATGACACGCCCCTGGTCGGCTGGCGGGGACGGCATGTCAACGCGCTTCGCCTCTGGTCGGCTCGTGCCCCGGATCCGCTTCACCTGGCGGCTTTCAACCAAGGGGATCACGTCGGCGCACTCGCAGCACGCACGCGCGCCGACGCGATCTCCCAGATACTCTATCCGAGCGATGAAACTCCGGCGGGACAGGAGCTGAGGCTGCGTCAGGAGTATTTCTTCTCATCAGCCTCACTGCAAGACTTGCTTCAACGCCACATGCGCCATCATGAGGACGTACGAACTCTCGCCGATAAGGCGGCCATCCAGCTCAACGACACACATCCGGCCATTGCCGTCGCCGAGCTCATGAGGCTGCTGGTCGATGTCCACGGCCTTGCCTGGACAGAGGCCTGGGCAGTAACCACCGCGACATTCGCGTACACCAACCACACGCTGCTGCCCGAGGCGCTGGAGAGTTGGCCAGTGTCTCTGATAGAGCGTCTGCTGCCTCGGCATATGCAGATCATATACGAGATCAATGCGCTCCATCTCAGCCAGATCAACGGCACGCTGCCCGACGATGGGCAACGAATCTCGGCGTTGTCGCTCATTGACGAAAACAACGGCCGCCGCGTGCGTATGAGCAACTTGGCGTTCGTGGGTTCGCACAAGGTGAACGGCGTATCCTTGCTGCACACGGACCTGTTGCGTCGGACGCTGTTCCGCGACCTGCACGAGACCTACCCCGATCGGATCGTCCACAAGACGAACGGGATCACCTTCCGGCGCTGGCTCTTTTCAGCAAATCCTGCCCTGACTGACCTTCTTGTCGAGGTGCTGGGTCCAGGGTTGCTGGACGATCCGGCCGCGTTGCAGGGGCTCCGCCGATTTGCGGAGGACACCTCGCTCCATGATCGGCTTGCCGCCGTGCGGCGGCTGAATAAAGGCCGGCTTAGGGATCTGATTGCCGCTCGGGTGGGGATTGAGGTGGATGCGGACGCATTGTTCGATATTCACATCAAAAGAATCCATAAGTACAAGCGGCAGTTGCTGAACATCCTGGAGACGATCGCGCTGTACAACCAAATCCGATCGCAGCCAACTCGCAAGTGGGTGCCTCGAGTGAAGATTTTCTCGGGCAAGGCGGCGGCCAGCTATCATCGCGCGAAGCTCATCATAAAGCTGATCCATGACGTTGCATGGATGATCAACAATGATCCCAACGTGCATCAGCTGCTCAAGGTGGTGTTCCTTCCGAATTACAACGTGAGTCTGGCGGAGGCGATCATCCCCGCGGCCGACCTGTCCGAGCAAATCTCAACGGCGGGCATGGAAGCGTCGGGCACCGGGAACATGAAGCTCGCCCTCAACGGCGCCTTGACGATTGGAACTTTGGACGGAGCGAATCTGGAGATAATGGAGCACACTGGCGCCGAGAACATGTTCATTTTCGGCTTGACCGCGGCGGAGGTGGAGCAGTGTCGCCGGGAGGGCGTCACCGGCAGGCACGCGCTTGAAGGTTCCTTCGCCCTTCAGGAGGCACTCGAAGACGTTGGATCGGGGGTGTTCTCGCCGTCGGATCCATCTCGCTATCGCGACTTGGTGGACGAGCTTGTCCACCGAGACCATTTCATGGTGCTGCCAGATTTCGAATCCTATGCACGCGCGCAGCGCGAGATAGATGAGCGGTGGCTAGATCGGCGGAGTTGGTGGCGGGCCAGCACTCTCACCATAGCGGGCCAGGGCTGGTGTTCGTCTGATCGGGCCATCGCGGAGTATGCGGAAGACATCTGGAAGCTATCGCCATCACCTAGTCCACAAGGGTGAGCCTGGCCTGGTCAGCGTTGGACAGCTGTCCGAGCCTCTTGGTGACGCTGTCGCGCCCGATCGGAGCTCGCCGTATCCAACGAAGGCCTCGATCACCGCGCGCTGGAAGTTGCCGCCTCGCCTCCAGGCAGTTGCCTTCGCCAGAGCCGAAGTGCTCGGCCGGGCGACCGCGCGCGACGGCGTTGGCCAACAGCGTCTCCGCCTGGTTCTTCATCTCTGCATGGCCGTAGCCACCCACGATGGTAAGCAGGTCGCGGCCGTAGATGTGCGGGACGCCGTAGGTGTCCCAGGAAAATCTCGCCCCCGCTTTGGGCCGGATCCCCGGCTTCGCGGGCGCGGGCCGCGGCAAGCGGGGAGGGCGGAAGCTCGGGGTGGCGCGCGCGGGCCAGCGGCTTTGCCAGATGGCAGCGCCCGCATTGGGCGCCAGTCCGCACGTACGGCCTGAGCGGTCACTGGATGTGACACCCGAGCGTGGATCCAATGTTCGCTAGGGCCGAAGTACCACGCCTTGATTTGTCGTCGGCGTATACCGAGCGCCGTCTGCTATCGTTCGCTCGCGTTGCAGGCGCACGAACTCCTCACGCTCCCTCGGCCGGGTCGCATCGGACAGCTTGGCGCTGGCCCGGATCTCTTTGAGACGCCGGGCGATATAGGCGAAGTCATCTGCCACGTAGGTCATCGCTTTCCTCCCCTGGTTATATGTGATGATAGTGATAGCAATACTCGCTCGGCCCGCCAACGCCCTGCGGGTCTGCCACGTTCACTCGTGACAAAAGATTTCTGTGAACTCCGGGCCAGTATTGACAAAAATCACGCGCTCCCTCTTCCCGAGGGAATCCGCACCATCATCCGCGGAACTGCCCCGCGACGACGATCTCAAGAATTGACGTCCCCATCTCCCCAACCGGCATCTCGTTCCGACGAAACGCCCTAACGGGATCTGAAATGCAGGTTCTTACCCCGATGCGGTGGCAGGTGAGCGCCCCGGCGGGAGCATCGCTGTCGTTTCACGCTTCAGGGCGCTGGCCAGCGATCGGCGGCCGCCTCTCGAGCCGCCGCCCCTCACACGGCAACCTTGACCAGCTTCTCGATCTCCGCCATGCGGCGGTCAACCGGTTCGGGCCGCTGGCTTCCAAGGTTCACCACCAGGCGGTCCACCCCGACCTCGGCATACTCCCGCATGGCGTCGATCGGCATCGAGACGGGTGGCGTGATGATGATCTCGAACCCCTCGCCCCGCTTGCGCCCGGCCTTGGCGAGAGCCGCGTCCAGACGGTCGAGGGTCTCCCTGGTGGCGGCCGGGTCCCGGTTGAAGCCGTACCAGCCTGCGCCGAAGCGCGCGGCGCGGCGGAACGCCGCCTCGGCGTAGCCGCCGACGATGATCGGCACGTGCGGCTTCTGGATGGGCTTGGGGTCCAGCCGGCAGGTCTCGAACCTGACCCACTTGCCGGCGAAGTTGACCACCGGCTCGGTCCACAGCCGCCGCATGACCTCCAGGAACTCGTCGCAGCGCGCGCCGCGATCCTCCCAGCGGTAGCCGCAGGCCTCGACCTCCTCCTTGTTCCAGCCAACGCCAACGCCGAAATCGAAGCGTCCATCCGTCAGCCAATCCAGCGTGCACACCTCCTTGGCGGTGTAGATCGGGTTGCGCTGCGGCACGAGGGCGACGCCGGTGCCGAATCGCAGCCTCGACGTCACGGCCGCCAGGAACCCAAACGTGGCGGTCACGTCGAGCATCCCGCCGCCCTTCGGGACCGGAATGCGCCCGTCCTTCGAGCCGGGGTACCCGAACGTGTTCTTGTCGAACAGCGCGACGTGCTCGCCCATCCAGATCGAGTCGAGGCCGATGCCCTCGGCCTGCCTCCCGAAGTCGCGGATCATCGGTGGGGTCGCCAGGGGCGACATGAACGTGGCGAACACTCCGATCTTCATGTGCCCGGTCCTCCCCTCCCTCGATAGCCTTGGCGCTCAGCCCCTCGAACTGGCGCAGGTCTACTGAATTTGAGGAGGCAGTGCCAAGCGCCCCGGTGTCGGCGTCACCGCCGCGTGATGTCCAGCTCCGCCGTCTCTCCCGACGCCACGACCGCGACGAGCGTGATGGCCGCGAGGCCGACCAGGTAGAGCGAAATGGGCCACGTCGCGCCCGCCCAGGCCAGCAGCCCGGCGGCGATGATGGGGGCGAAGCCGCCGCTGAGCGCCGCCGATACCTGACAGCCCAGGCTGGCGCCGCTGTAGCGGGTGCGGGTGCCGAACAGCTCCGGCAGGTAGGCCGCCTGGGGCCCGAACATCAGGCCGTGCGTGAGGCTCATGAACACCACGAGGGTGAGCACCACGACCACCGGGTCGCGCGTCTGTAGCAGCCAGAACAGGGGGAAGGCGAGCGCCGCGGAGAGCAGCGCCCCGGCAAGGTAGAGCGGCTTGCGGCCCACCTGGTCCGACAGGGCGCCGAATAGGGGGGTGGTCGCCAGCTCCGCGACGGCCGCGAGCAGGATCCCGTCCAGGACCAGCGACCGGGGCAGGCCGAGCTTGGTCGTGGCGTACACGATCGCGAACACCGTCAGGACGTAGACCCACGCGACCTCGGAGACCTTCAGCCCGACGGCGATCAGGAAAGTGCGGGGCTGGCGCAGCACCACGTCGAGCAGCGGCGCCCGGGCGACCCCCTCCTGGCGCACCTGCGCGAAGGCCGGCGTCTCGGTCAGGCGCAGGCGGACGAACAGCCCGACCCCGATCAGCACGGCGCTGAGCAGGAACGGCAGCCGCCAGCCCCAGCTCAGGAACTCCGCCTCCGGCATGACCTGGGACATGAGCAGGTACGTTCCCGTGCTGGCGGCAATACCCAGCGGGAAGCCGACCTGCACGAGACTGCCGTAGAAGCCGCGCCGGCCCGCGGGCGCGTGCTCGATGACCATCAGCGCGGCGCCGCCCCACTCGCCGCCGATGCCGATGCCCTGGAGCAGGCGGAGCGCGACGAGCAGCACGGGCGCCCACGCCCCGATGCTGGCGTAGGTCGGGAGGCAGCCGATGAGGAACGTGCCAGCGCCCATGATGAGCATCGTGAGCGTCAGCATCGCCTTGCGCCCGGCGCGGTCGCCAAAGTGGCCGAACACGGCGCCGCCGAGCGGTCGCGCCACGAAGCCGACAGCGTAGGTGCCGAAGGCGGCGAGCGTGCCAACCAACGGGTCGAAGCTCGGGAAGAACAGCTTGTTGAACACCAGCGCTGCGGCGGTGCCGTAGAGCAGGAACTCGTACCACTCGACCGTGGTGCCGATCACGCTGGCAAAGACGATCTGCCGCATGGCCGACGGCCCTGGGGCGGCACGGTCCGCCTGACCGTCTGCCGTCAGAACGACGCGCGCGGCGGGGCGGGCGGCGGGGCGATCATGCTGAAGTGGTACCATGAGCTACATCCGCCAGACTTGTGGAGGCTCGTCCTGGCGGATTGATGCTGGGAATGCAAGGAATTCCCTACGGCCGCACACGCGAGGGCGTTGTGCCGGCCACGGCCCGCCGCTTCCATTGGCGGCTCCATTCGTACAATTCTGGGTTCAGCCCCGGCGCTGACCAGCGCAGGCAAGTCACGCCATGCTAACCATGCGCCCAAACCCAGGAGGAAGCCATGCCTCGCCTGCTGCTAGCACTCCTGCTGTCGATCCTCGCGCCGCTCGCACACGCCGCCGAGCGTTGGCAAACCCTGCCACCCACCCCGGCTGCGATCCCGACCGACCGCAGCGGGCAAGCGCCCGTGAACGGTATTAGCATCTACTACGCCGAGTATGGCAGCGGCTCGCCGGTGATCCTGCTGCACGGCGGGCTCGCGAATTCCGACTACTGGGGCAACCAAGTGCGCGCCCTGATGCCGCATCACACCGTCATCGTCATGGACAGCCGCGGCCACGGCCGCAGCACGCGCGACGCACGGCCCTACGGCTATGATCTCATGGCCGACGACGTGGTGGGGCTGCTCGACTATCTGAAGATCCCGCGCGCCGACGTGGTCGGCTGGAGCGACGGCGCCATCCTGGGGCTGGACTTGGCAATGCGCCACCCGGACCGGGTGGGCCGTGTCTTCGCCTTTGCCGCCAACACCGTGACCTCTGGCGTGACACCAGGGGTGGAGAAGAACCCGACCTTCGCCGCGTTTATCAAGCGCGCCGGCCAGGAATATGAGCGGATGTCGGCGACACCCAAGCAATACGACGCCTTCGTGGACCAGATCAGCAAGATGTGGGCGGAACAGCCGAACTGGACCGACGCGCAACTGCGGGCAATTCGCGCGCCGGTGCTGGTGGCGGACGGCGACCACGACGAGGCCATCGAACGTCCGCACACGGAGTACATCGCCCGGACGATCCCTGGCGCCGGGCTGCTGATCCTACCCAATGTGAGCCACTTTGGCTTTCTACAGGATCCGGGGATGTTCAGCTACGCGATCCTGCACTTTCTGGGCGATGCGTAGAGCAGCAGGTGTGGTTGCGGGCACCGCGGCCGGCGCCTGGACTGACGATTGTTCGCCGCGGCCTCGACCCTGCGGTTTGCGTTCGCCCGGACGCGGCGCATACTGGCCCCGGAACATTCTGCAGGCATGAGCGTATGCGGCACCTCGTCCCGGTCCTCGTGGCCCTGGTAACCCTTGGCGGTTGCGTGGCGGACACCATGCGGGGCTACATCGGCCAGGACGTGCGGCAAGTGGAGCTCGCCTACGGCCCGCCCGTCGACGTCATCGACCTGGGCAACGGCGCCCGCGCCTACCAGTGGGCCAGGATCTCGACCTCGAGCACGCCGGTTTCGGCCGTCACCACCACGACGAAGGAGAAGGGGGGCCGCCGGACGTCGGCGACGGAGCTGGTCGGCGGGGAGACGACCGTGACCCGCTGCCTCTATGTCTTCATGACGGCATGGAGTCCGCAGCGGAATGGCTGGATTGTAACCGGTATTCGCCCGCCCTCGCTGGATTGCGCAATCGGCGACATCAACTCCGGCTGACGCGGCAAGACAGTCCGGCAGCCCCGGCGAGGTCCATTCGACGTCCAGCCGCGGGATGCGGCGTCACGCGCCTGGCGCCTCGATGGCGCTGACATGCGCGGCCACAATGCGCCAGCCAATTTCGGGCATGCGCACCCAAGTCTGGGTCTGCCGCCCGACTTTGCCGGGCAGGGCGTCGCGGTGGAACAGGGTGGATGTGGTCGCGAAGTCGCGCCCGAAGGTGGTGATCACGGTGCGCGACAGGCGCCGCCCGAGGCCAGCCGGCGAGCGGGCCTGGCGAAAGGCGGCGATCTCGGCGCTGCCGTACAGGTTCTCGGCGACCCCGTAGCGAATCGTGCGTGAATCGCCCCAGAACAGCGCTGTCAGGGTCGCGACGTCGTTGTCAACGAGCGCGGCCTCGTAGCGGGCGAAAGCCGCCTCCACCTCGGCGCGCACGTCAGGCAGGTTGACCTCCATCAGGCTAGCCCCGGCGGTTGCGGCGCGCGGGCGACGCCGGGCGCTTCCAGCGCGCGCGCCACCCGCAGTACGATAGCCTCGCGCCAGGGTGCGGCGATCAATTGCACGCCGATCGGCAGGCCGGCGGCGCGCGGCACCGGCACGGCGACCACTGGCAGGCCGACGAACGAGATGGGTTGGGTGAAGATGCCGAGATTGGGGCGTAGCGGCACCTCGGTGCCGTCGAGAGTCAGCATCTGCTGGCCGATCGGCGGGGCAACGCAGGGCGTGGCAGGGGCTATGATCACGTCCACTCGTTCGAACAGCGCGCGCATCTCTGCCTGAAACCACCGGCGGAACTTCTGCGCGCGCACCACGAGGCTAGCCGGCATCAGCGCGCCCGCGATCAGCCGGTCGCGCACCGCCGGGTCGAAATCTCCCGCGCACGCGCGCAGGCGGTCCAGATGCAGCGCCGCCCCCTCGGTGGCGGTGATGACATAAGCGGCGGCGCGCGCTCGGGCCGCCTCGGGCAGTTCCACTTGGCGTGTCGCGCCGAGCGCCAGCGCCACGTCGTCCACCGCCGCCAGCGCCTCGGCCGACGCACCCTGGCGAAAATAGCCGCCGGCAACCGCGATGCGCAGGTCAGAGAGGCCCGCCTCCAGCGAAGGGCTGGCCGGTTCCGCCGCGCGCGTGGTGCAGACGGGATCGGCCGCATCCGGGCCCTGCATCGCATCGTAGCTGGCGGCTAGGTCCCCCACGCTGCGCGCGAGCGGTCCCAGGTGATCGAGGCTGGAGACGAAGGGGAAACTGCCCGCGCGGCTCAGCCGGCCGAAGCTGAGCTTGAGTCCGAACACGCCGCAGAACGAGGCCGGCACGCGGATTGAGCCGTTGGTGTCCGAGCCGAGCGCCAAGGCCACGAGCCCACCCGCCACGGCGGCGCCCGAGCCGCCGGAGGAGCCGCCGGTCATGCGCGCCGGGTCGTGCGGATTGCGCGAGGGGCCGTCGTGCGCGTTCTCGCCGGTGAAGTCGTAGGCGTATTCGCCCATGTTGAGCGCGCCGAGCAGGATCGCGCCCGCCGCTTCGAGCCGCACAACCAGGGTCGCGTCGCCCGGCGCGGGCTCCTGCCCGCGGTTGATCCGCGACCCTGCCAGAGTGGGGAGCCCGGCGACGTCAATCAGGTTCTTGACGGCAACGGGCACGCCGGCCAGCGGACCGAGCGCGGCGCCTCGCGCCCGCGCCGCATCCAGCGAATCGGCCTGCGCACGCGCGCGTTCAGCGGTGACGGCCGTAAAGGCATTCAACGTGGGGTCGCGCCGCGCGATGCGGGCGAGCGCCGCATCCACGACCTCGCGCGCGCTGAAGCTGCCTGCCGCGATGCCCGCGGCTGTCGCGGTGGCCCCGGCCCAGTCGACATCGCCCGGCATCATCAGGCCTGGAAGACGGGCGCGGGATCGAGTTCGTCCGGCAGGGCGAACGCAGCGACGTTCAAGCCGAGACAGAGACTGGTCGCCAGATGCTGGCGCACGCTGGCGCGCCACTCCGGATGCAACTCCAGCCCGAGCAGGCGCGTGCCCGCATCCATGATCGCGTCCAGGTCCGCCTCATCCATCGCCTTGCCCCTCCCGCGCGCCGAGCCAGGCACGCCAGCCGCCATAGTGGGTGATATCGGCCGCCCCGGTCACGCCCTCTGCTTCGGCCAGGAAACCAAGACAGGGTCCGTCGCTCAGCATCACGGTGCCGAAGCCGAGCGGTGGCGGAACGCTCGTGAGAAGCGGGCCGATCGCGGCGGATGGCAGCGCCCAGATCTCCCCTTCGATAGCACGCACGCCGCCGCGCACCAGTCCAGTACGGCCGTCCAGTGCGTACAGGCGGTATCCGGCCTCGTGCGCGCCGCACGCACGAAACGGCCGCCGGCATCGCGGAGCTGGTGGTTCAGGGCCAGCCCGCTCATATGCGCGCCGACGCAGAACAACGCGATCTCCTCAGGCGCCAGAGCGTCGGGTGGGTCCGGCGGCGGGAGCGCCAATCCCGTCGCGCCGATCGTCGCCACGCTGGCGCGGTGCAGGGAATCGGCGATCGGCGCCAGCGCGCCCTCGGACCACGCCGGACCGACCAGCATCACGCCCACCGGCAGCCCGTCCCCGCCGATGCCGGCGGGCACGGCGATTGCCACGAGATCGCAGAGGTTGACGAAATTGGTGAACGTGCCGAGCCGGCTGTTTGGGCCGATGGGATCGACAACCAATGCCTCCAGCGTGGGGCAGAAAGGCGCGGTCGGCAGCAACAGGGCGTCGTAGTCACGGAACAGATGAGCGGCGACCCGCTTCGCGCGCGCGACCTCCTCGAAGGCGTCGAAAGCGTCAGTCGTCTGCCGCGTGCAGCCGCCCTCCAGGATAGAGCGCGTGACGGGATGCACCGCATCGGCGTGTGCGCGGAGGAACCTGCGCAGCGCGGCAGTGCGTTCCGCGACCCATGGTCCGTGATAGACCAGCCGTCCAACCGCGAGAAGCTCCGTGATGTCCACAGATTGCGCGTCCAGGTATGCGGCGGCCCGGCCATGCAGGGCGCGCACCTCCGCCTCGCAGTCCGCGTCAGGCGGGATCGTGGCGATGCGCACCGCCGGATTCGCCGCGGCGCGGCGCAAATAGGGGTACGGCGCGGCGCACGACAGCGGATCAGCGTCGTCGAATCCGGCGATCAGGCGTGTGACGGCCAGTGCCAGGTCCACGCTTCCGGCGAACACCGACACCGTCTCGATTGAGCGACAGGCGGGCACGACGCCGCGCTTGGAGATGCTGCCGATGGTCGGCTTCAGCCCGAGGATGTTGCCGAAGGCGGCGGGCACCCGGCCGCTGCCGGCGGTGTCGGTGCCGAGCGCGAACGCCACAATCCCGGCGGCCACCGCGGTCCCGGAGCCCGAGGATGATCCGCCCGGCACGCGGGCGGCATTGAAGGGGTTGCGCGGCGTGCCATACGGGCTGCGCACGCCCGCCAGCCCGGTCGCGAACTGGTCCATGTTGGTCTTGCCGATCAGGATCGCGCCGGCATCCAGCAGGCGCGTGACGCAGGGCGCGCTGTCGCGCGGCACATAGGCGAAGCGGGGACAAGCCGCCGTGGTCGCCATCCCACCCACGTCGATATTGTCCTTCACGGCGAAGGGCACGCCCCATAGCGGGCGGCCGCGCCTGCCCTCGTCGGCGAGGCTGCCGGCGCGCGCCAGGATCTCGGCCTCCGGGACTCGGCTGATCCAGATGGCCGGGTCGGCATGTGCGGCATCGGCGGCCAGCGCCGCGCGGACGGCCTCGATCGGACCGGTCACTCGGCGGGCTCGGCCCCGGCTTCGCCCGCCACGATGAGGGGTGCCGCGGAGGGCTGGCGCACGCGGCCCATCAACAGGCAGACCGAGGCCAGCAGCACGTAACCGAGCGCGACCGGCGCGGAGTTGGCGAAGCCCAGCCCGGTTCCATTGATGAAACCGAAGAAGGCCAGCACGGCGGCGGCCACCGCATAGGTCGCCGCCCATTCGAAGCGCCGGTCGATGATAAAGGCGGCGATGGCGCCCAGGATCAGCCCGGTCAGCGTGCCGCCACCAGCAAACAGCTCCAACCCATGATAGATCACGCCGGTGCCGGCCAGCTTGTCCATGCCGACGGCGGCGGCGCTGGTGCCGGCCGCGTTCAGGGCGCCGTCGATCTGGGCCTGCGCCCAGGCGGCGATGTTCGGCAGCATCGCCAAGATGACGGCCGGGGCGTGGCGCGCGGGCGTCGCCTCGAACGCCTGGGCACCGATCACGAGGCCGATGTAGAGCAGGATCGGCAGGATCACGACGAGGGGCACCACCGCGAGCAGCAGCGCGGTGAGGCCGAGAAAACAGACGAGCGCGATCACCACGCCGGTCGCCAGCGAGTAGCCGATCCGCCCTCCCACGGACTTCCAGCCCGGATGGCCAATGTAAACAGCCGGCGGGAAGGGCGATCCAAGAATCCCGCCGGCTAGCGCGCCAATGCCATCGGCCAGCAGCACATGACGCAAATTGTAGTCGTCCCCCGCCGCCGCGGCGCTCTCAACGTTGTTCATGCCTTCGGTGAAATTGTAGACGCCGAGAGGAACGGCGATGACGAGCAGCGGTCCGATGTCAGCGAGCCCGCGCAGGAACTCAGTGCCGGGCAGTGGCGGGTGCAGGCCGAACTTTGACAGCGCGGCCCCGACCTGGTGCGGATCCATGATGGAGCTCAGCCCGCTGAGGGTCGCCGCCCAGCCCAGCACGGTTCCCACCAGCACCGCCGCCAGCCCGCCGGGAACACCAAAAGGCAGGCGCACGCGCGCCATCCACGAGATCAAGATGATCCCGAGGGAGATGAAGGACAGCCACGGCACCTGCCAGCTCAGGAAGGCTGGACGCATCGAGATGAACGCGATGGAAATTCCGGCGAGCGCGCCGAGCATCGCCGCGCGCGGGGTGTATTTGCGCACGGTCGGGCCGACGAAGGCGCCCGCCAGGACGATCAGACCGACAATGAACGCCCAGCCCAGCCCGGCCTCCCAGGCCAGAATCGGGTCGTGCGTGCGCAGCCAGATCGGCAGCATCACCACGAACACGACGATGAACATGTGAGGCACGCTGGGGCCATAGGGCAGCGCGGTCACGTCCGTGCGCCCGGATTGCTGGGCGAGCCGCCAGGCGAGCCAGGCATAAAAGATGTTGCCGATCGGCAGCGCGATGCCGAGCGCCGGCAGAATCCGGCCGAACACGATGCCCTCGGGCATTTTCACCACGCCGAGGCAGAGCCCAGTGAGCACAATCACGTTCAGCACGACATTGGTGAACAGGCCGAAGAACGCGTTCCAGTCCCCGGGCACCGACCAGGCCGGACGCGGCATCGTATCGGACATGCTGGCGCCTTTCATGGAAGCGCGGCGAGCAGCGCGGACGAGGGCGCGACCCAGCCAAAGATGCCGCCCTGCGCAGCGATCATGGCGAGAGCGGCATCGTGGAAATCAGGGAAATAGGAGCCCACGCAGTCGCTGAGCACGAGGCAGTCGAAGCCGCGGTCGTTGGCCTCGCGGACCGTGGTGTGGACACAAACCTCGGTCGTGACGCCGCAAACGATCAACTGGGCGATGCCGCGGCTGCGCAGGATCGGTTCCAGGTCGGTGGCGTAGAACGCGCCCTTGCCGGGTTTGTCGATCACCGGCTCGCCGATGGCCGGCGCAAGCTCGGCGACGATGTCGTGGCCGGGTTCGCCGCGCACCAGGATGCGGCCCATTGGCCCCGGATCACCGATGCCGCGCGCCAGGCGTCCGCGCGCACGCTTCGCCGGTGGCAGGTCCGACAGGTCGGGGCGGTGGCCTTCACGCGTGTGCGCCACCGGCATTCCCCGCGCGCGTGTGGCGGCGAGCACGCGCGCGGTGGGTGCGATGGTTCGCCGCAGCAATTCAACATCGTTGCCGAGCGCGGCGCCGAAACCGCCCGGCTCCAGGAAGTCGCGCTGCATGTCGATGACCAGCAGTGCCGCCTTGCGCGTGTCGAAGCCGAACGAATAGGGCTGGGCGTCTATCGACTGCATCGCGCCACCGATTCTGGTCACCGGATCAAATGCAAGCAGCGGGCCAGATTACAGCGGCAACAAACGTCGTCATCGGATCGAAGTGACGGTTTTGTGGGCAGGGCTTGCTTACTGGGTAAGCACCAAGGCCGTTACGATCGAGCGGACAGGCGCGTGGCGGTGGGCTGGGGCTATTGCGCACGCCCCTCTCGTCCGTGCAACAGGCTCGCACCGAATCCGGTCGTCACATCCACTCCTCCATCGCCAGCAGCGCGGCGTTGCCTCCCGTAGCGGCGGTGTTGTTGCTGGTCACGCGCTCCACCGCGAAGCGGCGCAGGTAGTCCGGACCGCCCGCCTTCGGGCCGGTGCCGGACAGGCCCTGGCCGCCGAAGGGCTGCGTGCCCACCACGGCACCGATCATGTTGCGGTTGACATAGGCGTTGCCGGCGCCCACGCGGTCCACCACGCGCGCCACCGTCGCCTCCACCCGAGACTGGACGCCTAGGGTGAGGCCGTAGCCGGTGCCGGCCAGGGCGTCCAGCAGCGCCCCCAGCGCCTCGCCGCGCCAGCGGACCAGATGCAGCACGGGGCCGAATACCTCCTCTTGCAAGTCCTCCGGCCGGTCCAGCTCGAACAGATGGGGCGCCACAAACAGGCCGGGCGGCGCATCGCCTGCCAAGTGGGTGCGGGCGACCGCCCTCATGCGCGCGACGTGCGCGTCCAGCGCGGCCTTGGCATCGGCGTCGATCACCGGGCCGATATGCGTGGCGGGGTCGGCCGGGTTGCCCAAGCGCAACGCGCGCGCCGCCCCGCTGACAAGCTCGATCATCCGGTCCGCGACGTCGTCCTGGACGCAGAGCAGCCGCAGGGCGGAGCAGCGCTGCCCGGCGCTGCGATAGGCGCTGGCGACCACGTCGTCCGCGACCTGCTCGGGCAGCGCCGTCGCGTCCACCACCATCGCGTTGATGCCGCCTGTCTCCGCGATCAGTGGCACGATCGGGCCGCGCTTGCCGGCCAGGGAGCGGTTGATCGCCCACGCGGCTTCGGTGCTGCCGGTGAACGCCACGCCGGCCACGCTTGGGTGCGCGACCAGTCGGGCCCCTGCCCCACCGTCGCCGGGGACAAGGCTCAGCACGGATCGCGGGATGCCGGCCTGGTGCAGCAGGCGCACCGCTTCGGCCGCGACGAGCGGCGTCTGCTCGGCCGGCTTCGCGGCTACCGCGTTGCCGGACACCAGCGCCGCCGCGACCTGCCCGGTGAAGATGGCCAGCGGAAAGTTCCAGGGCGAGATGCAGACCCAGGCGCCCCGACCGTGCCGGCGCAGCACGTTGCTCTCCCCGGTGGGGCCGGGCAGGGTCTCCGGCCGAAACAGGCCTCGGGCCTGCCGCGCGTAGTAGCGCAGGAAGTCCACCGCCTCGCGCAACTCCGCCACGCCGTCATCCAGCGTCTTGCCGGCCTCGTCGGCGAGCAAGGCCAGGAAGCGGCCCCGGTTCGCCTCGTAGAGATCCGCCGCGCGCTCCAGCGCCCCCGCGCGCTCTTCTATCGGCACCCGATCCCAGGCACGCTGGGCGCGATGGGCAACCTCCATCGCTTGGTCGGCGGCCTCCAGGCTCTCTGTCACGCGCCCGATCTCCTGCCCGGTCGCCGGGGAACGCACGGGGCGCTCCGTGCCGGGCAGCGCCTGTCCGTCCACGAGCGGGGCCGCCCGCGCCGGCCCGCGCGCCGCGGCGATGTCGGCCAGCAAAGCCTCCAGCGCCCCCCGGTCCCCGAACTCAACTCCCCGGCTGTTCCGCCGGTCCGGATAGATCGCGCCGGGCAGGGGCAGCCGCGGATGCGCAGCGGCCTCGGCGCTGCCGAGGACCGCGGCGGGACGGATCAGTAAGCGTTCCACCGGCACGGCGGGATCGGCCGCCAGCGAGACGAAGGAAGAGTTGGCGCCATTCTCCAAGAGCCGGCGCACCAGATAGGCGAGCAGGTCCGCGTGCCCGCCCACCGGCGCATAGGTGCGCACCGCGGCCTCCCTGTGCTCCCGCAGCAGCGCGGCGTAGAGCGCGTCGCCCATGCCGTGCAGGCGCTGGAATTCATATCCCTCGGTGCCGCCTGCCCGCTCCAGGATGCTGGCGACCGTGAGCGCGTTGTGGGTGGCGAATTGCGGATAGACGCGCGGGCGCAGGGTCAGCAGGCGCTCGGCGCACGCCATGTAGCTGAGATCGGTGGCCGCCTTGCGGGTGAACACCGGATAGGACTCCAGCCCGCGCTCCTGCGCGCGCTTGATCTCGGTGTCCCAGTACGCGCCCTTGACCAGCCGCACCATGAAGCGGCGGTCGATTCGCTCGGCCAGTGCCGCCACCCAGTCGAGCACTGGCAGCGCCCGCTTGCCATAGGCCTGGACCGCCAGCCCGAAGCCATCCCAGCCCGCGAGCGCGGGATCCGACGCGACCGCCGCGATCACGTCGAGCGACAGCTCCAGCCGGTCCTGCTCCTCGGCGTCCACCGTGAAGTTGAGGTCGTGCCCCCGCGCGGCCCGGGCCAGCGCCGCCACGCGGGGCACCAGCTCCCCGAGAACGCGGGCGCGGCTGACGGCTTCGTAGCGAGGGTGCAGCGCGGACAGCTTGACCGAGATGCCGGGCCGATCCGGCAGCGGCCGGCTGCCCGCGGCCCGCCCGATCGCCTCGATCGCGCCGGCGTAGCTCTGCTGGTAGCGCGCCGCGTCCCCCGCCGTGCGCGCGCCCTCGCCCAGCATGTCGAAAGAGTAGCGGAACACCCGGCCCTGCGGGGAGCCTGCGCGCGCCAGCGCCTCCGCGATGGTCTGGCCCAGCACGAAGTGGCCGCCCATCACGCGCATCGCCCGCCTGACGACGACGCGCACCGTGGGGACGCCAATGCGCCGGGCGAGCGTGGCCAGCACGCCTTCGGGCGTCTCGCCGGGCGCCACCAGCCGCGCGGAGAGGCCCAGCGCCCAGGCGGAGGCGCTGACCAGCAACGGCGCATCCGCATGCCGCGTCGCGCCGAACTCGGCGCCCCCGAGCTTGTCCTCGATCAGCCGGTCCTGGGTCGCAGCGTCCGGCACGCGCAACAGGGCCTCGGCCAACACCATCAGCGCAAGCCCCTCCCGCGTGGAGAGCGAGTACTCGCGCAAAAGCTGCTCCACCCCGCCGAAAGCGCCCGTGCCGTCCCGCACCGCCTGGATCAGACGCCGGGCCGTCGCATCCACGCGCGCCTCCCGCTCCGGTGCGAGTGGGACACACGCGAGCAAGGGGCGCAGCAGCGAGGCATCGTCCGGCGCGTAGGGCGCGCGAAAGGCCAAGGCGGAGGAGGCGACCTGGGGTGATTGGACTTCGGGCATGGTCGTCGGCACCCGCATGGCATTGGGGCAGGGAGAGAGACATGAGATTGTAGGATATATTTTGCCTTCGCGCTCTTTCCTCGCGCTCTCGGCTTGGTCTCGCGACCGGGCGCGCGCCCGAATCAGAAGGTTCTGTCAGCACTCGCGCCGATGACAGGTCTGGTAGCGATTATACTGTAACGATAAGGCCTTGCGACGGCAAAGCTATGCACACCCTCGGCGGCGGCCAATAGCCGCCTATATCATAGCTTCAGCATCGGCGAGCCGTAGACGCAGAACCCTGCAAAGCGCGGACAAGTTTGGCGAACGTGGGCGTGAACGGCCAGCCTCCCAATTGTACACGGCCATAGCACTGACGCCAATGCGATCAGCAAGCTCGGCAACTGTAAGACCGCGCGCCTCGCGGGCCAGCCGAATGGTCCGTGAAAAGCTCTTTGTACGAGCCACTCCATATCCCTTTCTATAATCCAGACCATCCAAAGCTGGTAAACCAAAATCAGAAATCAAGAATCGGCTACTCCCGGTTGAAAGGCAACAGCCTTTCGAGCGGACCTCATCGGAGTTCATCACCGGTCCAGTCACCCCGACCGTGATTTCCTCCCGCAGGCCCCGCCGGGTCCGGCTGCCCACAGATCAACGAATCCCGAGCAGCTTGTGCGTCTGCAGGCTAAGTTGCCAGTGTGGTCGTCGAAGGCAGATCTCCATCGCTATCCTGGTATTCGCCGCGAGCCGAGGTCCATCTATTGGTTGAACCGAAAACCGTGTGAAGTTGAGTCGCTCGAGCGCATCCAACGCGATGCCGGGCTGCGGCACCACGAGCTTCAACTCGTCACCCTCAACGAGACGCAAGGGCGCTCCCGCTTTGGGACTGACACAGATCCAGTCCAGTCCAACCGGTGCGGGGGCAATTGTGCCGTTTGTCTCGACCGCGACCGCAAAGCCGCGCTCATGCAGAGCGATGATCAGCCCGCCATCCAGTTGGAGGAGCGGTTCGCCCCCGGTGCAGACCACGAAGGGCCGCCCTCCACCGGGCCACTCGGCAGCGACGGCGTCAGCCAGCGTCGCGGCCTCCGCGAAGCGTCCACCTCCGGTCCCATTGGTCCCAAAGAAGTCCGTATCACAAAACTTGCAGACAGCATCAGCGCGGTCCTGGTCACGGCCCGACCACAGGTTGCAGCCCGCGAAACGGCAGAACACGGCCGGCCTGCCGGCGTGTGCGCCCTCACCCTGCAGCGTGTAGAAGATTTCCTTGACGGCGTAGCTCATTGGTTGCCTCGGTGTCCCTCAGCCTTCGACCAGCACTCCCGGGTTCATCATCGTCTCTGGGTCAAGGGTCCTTTTCGCTGCGCGCAGCGCGTCAGCAAACAACGTCGGACGTTCGCGATCGTACCAGGGTCTATGCTCGCGGCCAACCGCGTGGTGGTGCGTGATGGTGCCGCCGGCCTCGATTAGAGCGTCGCTGGCCGCTTTCTTGATCGCCTGCCATTGCGGGAGCAGTTCTCCGTGGCGGCCAAGCGCGTGGAAGGTGAAATAGGGCGCTGGCCCATCGGGATAGACGTGCGTGAACCGACAGGTGACCTGGCCGGGCCGTCCGGTGACGTTTCGGATGGCCTGCTCGGTGGCGTGCATCACCGCCGCATGGAACGCCTCAAACCGGTCCCAGGTGATGGTCGTCTCGAACGTGTCGGTGATGATCGCGCGCGGCACCATTCGCTCCCGGGCATAGGGCATGCGGATGAAGGCGTTGCGCCACCGGGCCGCCGCGCCGTAACGGTCCTCGCTCTCATCGGCGCCTTCCGGCGTGCCGCCATGATCGGCACAGCATTCCAGGGCACGATCCATCCAGGCACCCAATTCGTGGTCCGCCAACTCGAACGCGAGTACCATGATCGCGCTCTGTCCGTCCCCCGCCCCGGTGTTGCGCGCCTCGTTGGGATCAAGGATGCGACAGTTCGAGGGATAAAGTCCCGACTGGCTGACCGCGCGCACGGCGCGCGCCGCGCTGTAGAAATCCCTGAACATGACGACTTTGCCGGCACGGAACTTCGGGCGGTCTAAAACGCGCATCCAGGCCTGCGTGATCACGCCGAGAATCCCTTCCGAGCCGATGAACATCCGATCGGGGCTTGGCCCCGCCCCAGAGCCCGGAAGCCGGCGCGTCTCGATGACGCCCGCCGGGGCAACGATGCGAAGGTTTTCAACGAAGTCGTCGATATGCGTGTAGAGGCTGGCGAAGTGGCCACCGGATCGTGTCGCGATCCAGCCGCCCAGGGTCGAGTACTCGAAGCTCTGCGGAAAGTGCCGCAACGTGAGGCCGTGCGGCTTGAGCTGAGCTTCAAGCGCGGGGCCGAAGACGCCACCTTCGATACGCGCGGCCCGAGAGCTGCGGTCCACCTCGACGACCTTATCCATCGCACGCAGATCGAGGGTGACGAGAGGCCGTTCGCGTGCGGCCGCGACCGTGACGCCGCCCACCACCGAGCTGCCGCCCCCGAACGGCACCAGCATCGCCCCTGTGCCCGCGGCCCAGTCCATAATGGCGCTCACCTCCTGCTCGCTCCGGGGATAGGCGACGAGATCGGGGGCGCTGCCATAGTCGTTCAGCATGCCCAGGACGGTATCTTGGTAAGATTTCCCGAAGGCGTGGGCGGCACGGTCGTAGCGCTCCAATGAGCAGAGTCCGGCCAGCGTCGGGGGCGGAGAGAGGCGCGGCTCGCGCAGCGCGACGTCTCCCAGCGCGGGAACCGGCACCAATGCGAACTCCGTGGTGCCGAACAAGGCACCGTACGTCCGGAGGGCGAAAGCCTCCTCCTCCGAGGTCATCGTCTCGCCTTCGCGGCCCCACCCGAAATGCTTGAGCCGAGGCTCGGCCATTGTTTCCTCCTCACGGTCGCATCGCGAGCAGTGGACTGCCCGCCGCGTCCCGGGTCAACGGCAACACCCGCATTCGGCCTAACTCGGCAACGCGAAGCATGCGGGATCATGTCCAGGCGCGATGCGGCCCGGCCGGATGTGAGGCGGTCCGGTCGCTCGTGCCGAATGACGAGAGACCGGCTCGGATCGCGGATGCTACGCCGCGGTGCCGTCGATCAAACGATCGAGGGTGATCGGGAACTTGCGGACGCGGGTCCCAGTCGCGTGCCAGACGGCGTTGGCGATCGCCCCCGCCGTTCCCGTGATCCCGATCTCGCCCACACCCTTGATCCCGAGGGCGTTGACGTGCGGGTCGCGCTCTTCGACCAAGATGGCTTCAAGGTGGGGCACGTCGGCGTTCACGGGCACATGGTACTCAGCGAGGTTCGGGTTCATCGGACGGCCCGAGCGCGGGTCCATGACGGCATATTCGTGCAAGGCGAAAGATACGCCCCAGATCATGCCGCCAAAGTATTGGCTGCGCACCAGGCGCGGATTGATGATCGTGCCCGCCGCGAAGGCGCCGACCAGCCGGGTGACGCGGACCTGTCCGAAATCCGGATCCACCTTGACCTCCGCGAACACCGCCCCATGAGCGTGCATGGCATAGGCCGACTGCGCGGCGGCGTCAGCCGCGCCGCTGCCACGGCCCTCGATCTCCGCCAGTCCGGCGCGGGCGATAATGTCGGAATAGCTTTCGCTTCGGCTCTCGTCGTCGCGACGGAACAGCCGGCCGCCGCGCGCGATCACACCGGCATTCCCGGCTCCAAACAGCGGCGAGCGCGCATCGCCCGTGGCAAGGTCCGCCAGTTTCGCGATGACGTCAGCGCCCGCGCCATGGAGCGCCATTCCAGCCGTCGCCGTATGGGCGGAGCCCCCCGCGATGCCCGCATCCGGAAGGTCGGAGGCACCAGCTCTGAACTCCACCTGATCGAGGTCAAGCCCCAGGCTGTCGGCCGCGATCTGCGCCAGCGCGGTCCAGGCGCCCTGGCCCATGTCGTGCGCTCCGGTCTCCATTACCCCGGTGCCATCGCGGCGAAGAACAGCCCTCGCGTGTCCCTGGAACATCAGCGCCGGAAACGTCGCGGTCCCCAGGCCCCAGCCAACGAGCAACCCGGCGTCGTCCCGCATCTGGCGCGGCGCCAGGGGTCGTGACGCCCAGCCGAAGCGTTCGGCGCCTTGGGCGTAGCACTCGCGCAACGCCTTGGAGGAGAACGGCTTGCCGGAGACCGGCTCCACCTCGGCATAGTTTTTCAGGCGGAACGCCAGCGGGTCCATCCCGCACGCGTGCGCCATTTCGTCGATCGCGCTCTCCAGCGCGATGTTCCCGCTCGCCTCCCCCGGCGCCCGCATGAACAGCGGCGTTCCCGTATCAAGGCGCACCGCGTCACAGGTCGTCGCGATCGCCGGACTTGCATACAGCGTATGCGCGGCGTCGGCGGCTGGCTCAAAAAAATCGTCGAAGCTGCTGCTCGTGACCTTCGCGTGATGGCTGAGCGCCGTCAACGCACCGTCGCCGTCAACACCCATGCGGATCGTCTGCCGAGTCTCCGACCGGTGGCCGACGGGGCCGAACATCTGCTCCCGGCTAAGCACCAGCTTCACTGGCCGGCCAACGAGGCGCGCGGCCATAATCCCCAGAACCTGTGGCCCGGCGAGACCCTTGGAGCCGAAGCCGCCGCCAAGGAACGGGCTGCGAATGTGGATTTTTGCCGGGTCGATCCCGAACAGCTCGGCAATCCGGGCCTGAGCCATGGCCAGCCCCTGGGTCGGCATATCGACGGACAGCGAATCGCCATCCCAGGCCGCCACGACGCCGTGGGGCTCCATGGCGTTGTGATATTGCGGGGGCGTCTCATAGACCACCTCGATACGGGTGGACGCCGCCGCCAGTCCGGCCGCCACGTCGCCTAGGCGCACCTCGGACGGAGTCCCGACGCCGACCGCAGGCGGCACAAAACTCTCTCCGCTCTCCAGCCCGATCCGCGCCGGCTCCGTCTCGTACCGCGGCGATAGAAGCGCCGCGCCCTCGGTCGCAGCTTCCAGCGTCTCCGCGATCACGACCGCGATCGGCTGGTTCGCATACCGCACACGGTCGCTTTGCAGCAGGTCGAGCCGGAACGCGAAAGGATTCGTCCTTTCGTCCGGGTCTAGGGCGAGGGGCGGCTTGTTGGCGGAAGTCATGACCTCGACCACGCCAGGGTGCGCCTTCGCGGCGGGGACATCCAGGGCGGCGATGCGCCCGCGCGCGATGCTGCTCACGGCCAGAACCGCATGCAGCATCCCAGGCGGATGATTGTCGGCCGCGTAGCGGGCCTGTCCCGTAACCTTCAGCACGCCGTCCCGGCGGGTCAGCGGCTGGCCGATGTTCGAGCCGTGCCGGGCGTGCGCGGGCACCTGGCTCAGGGTGATCTCAGGCATGAAGGATGGCTCCGGAAACCGATGCAAACGGAGAGGCCGGTAGTGCGGGCACACGATCGGGCGTTCCGGCAGCGGCGAGCGCCAGGGCGCGCGCCACGATCCGCCGCGCGAGTTCGATCTTGTACGCATTGTCGCCGGAGGGCCTCGCGTCCACGAGTGCCGCCTCGGCCGCCCGGCGGAACGCGTCCGCATCCGGGCGTGCGCCGGTGAGTAGCGCCTCGGCCGTGCGGGCGCGCCATGGCTTCAACGCGACACCCCCCAGCGAGACTCGCGCATCGACGATCGCCTCGCCCTCGAGTTGCAGAGCTGCGGCGGCCGACACGACCGCAAACGCGTAAGACGTGCGCTCGCGAACTTTCAGGTAACGGGCATGCCCGGCGAACGTCGCGGCCTCGCTGGGCAGGCGCACGGCAGCGATCAACGCGCCGGGCTCGAGCACGCTTTCATTCTCCGGCGCGCTGCCAGGGAGACGATGGAAACCCTCAAGCGGGACGTCACGCCGCCCCGTCCTGCCCTCGATCTCGACCACAGCATCAAGCGCTACGAGCGGCACGCAGAAATCGGACGGGTGTGTCGCGATGCAGCTCTCGCTCCACCCCAGGACGGCGTGCAGACGGGTTTCGCCCCCGCGGGCACCGCAGCCGGAGCCGGGATCGCGCTTGTTGCAGGCGCTTGCGACGTCGTAAAAATAGGCGCACCGCGTTCGTTGCAGCAGATTGCCGCCGACCGTCGCCGCGTTGCGAAGCTGCCCGGAGGCGCCCGAGAGCAGCGCTTCCGCGACCGCAGGGAAGCGCCGGCTGAAGTCCGGGTTGTGGGCGAGATCGGCGTTGCGCACCAGTGCCCCGATCCGCACCCCGCCGTCCGGCAAGTGCTCGATCCGGTCAAGCCCGGGCAGGTGGTTGATATCAACGAGCCGGTTGGGACGGACGACGCCGCCTTTCATGAGGTCAACGAGGTTGGTGCCGGCCGCCAGATAGGCGGCGCCGGGCTCCGAGGCGGCCGTGACGGCTTCGGAAAGCGTCGTGGGCCTGATATAGTCGAACGTATTCATGCGGCGTGCTTTCTGCCGGCCGTGGAGACGTTTCTCTGAGCCTCCAGCACCGCTTCGGTGATTCCGGCATAGGCGCCGCAGCGGCAGATATTTCCGCTCATCCCCTCGCGCACACGCTCGGGGTCGTCACCGGCTTGGCCTTCCTGGATCAGCCCGACCGCGCTCATGATTTGGCCCGGCGTGCAGTACCCGCACTGGAAGCCGTCATGGGCGATGAACGCGGCCTGAACGGGATGGAGCTCGTCACCCTGCGCCAAACCCTCGATTGTCAGGACGCGCGCGCCATCGTGACTGGCCGCGAGCGCAAGGCATGAATTGACGCGCCGTCCGTCGAGCAGGACGGTGCAGGCTCCGCATTGACCGCGGTCGCAGCCCTTCTTGGTTCCCGTGAGGCCTAGCCGCTCGCGGAGTAGATCCAGGAGCGTGACCCGCGGATCTTCCAGCTCGACCGTTCGTTCAACCCCGTTCACGGTGAGAGTGACTGACAGGCTCATGCGGTGCTCCAATGAGAGCTGTTGCAGACTGGCATCAGGCCGCGACGTGGCGAGGTTCAGAAGACCGCACTGTTGCGCCGCGCACTCGATCGGTTCAAGGCATACGGCGCCGTGAACAGGCGGAGGTGACTGGCTTGACGGTCCCGGTTTGGATGCCGCCCTGGCATATGTGGAGGGTGCCTCCGCTTTTCAAGCTGGGGAGTGCGCACAGGCAAGATGCGGGATGACCCGGGCAAGAACGCGCGGAAGCCGCGTGCGGACGCGCTGCGAAACCGCGAGCGTGTCCTCGAGGCTGCCAAGGCGGTCTTCAGCGCTGGCGGCCCGGACGCGAGCCTGGAAGCCGTGGCCCGGCGTGCCGGTGTCGGGATCGGAACGTTGTACCGGCACTTCCCGACCCGCGAATCCTTGTTCGAGGCGGTTTATCGCCGCGAGGTCGAGCAACTCGTCGGCCTAGCCGAGCAGTTGAAGTCGGATGCCGCGCCGGTCGATGCGCTGCGCCGCTGGATGCGTTCGAACGTGGAGTTCGTCGCCACTAAAAAGGGCATGTCGGCAGCGCTCGCGTTGAGCGCGCACGGCACCTCGCATCTCACTGCCTACTCGCTCGATCGCTTGGCCCGCGCCATCGGGGATTTGTTGCAGCGAGCCGTGGCGGCCGGCGAGATTCGCGACGATGTCAGCGCGGAGGATCTCCTCCGAACTCTCGTGGGGATGTGCTACGCGCAGGACAAGTCCGGGTGGCAGGCCAATGTGCTGCGCCTCGTGGACGTCCTCATTGACGGGCTGTGCCGTCACCCCGGGCGGAGCTGCGCAGGCGGCTCCGGGGCGTTGCCAGGGTGATGGCGGGCGCGAGCCGCGACGGCCTTGAATCCAGTTAAGGCAGAATCGCGTTCGCCAGAACGGAGGTGTCGGATCAGCAGCCTCGCACCGCAGAGTGCCACGCTCAGATGTCTGCGCATCGTCAGGGCACCAGCCTTTGTCGGCGTCTAAAAGCGGAGCCGCGCATCGGATTTGGAGCAAGCCTTGGGTTTTGCTTCGCCGTCCCGACGCCGACCTTTCCCGCCTGCCGATCGGGCTCGATCTGCGCGCCATCGACATATTCGAGGGGCTCCGGGCCGCGCTGTCGGTTGCTGTGCTGGTCGCCCTCAACGAATGGCTGCAATGGCCGCCAATGATGGAGGCGGCCTTGGCGGCTTGGCTGGCCTGCCTGTGCGACCAGGGTGGGCCCATCCGACGGCGGCTCCCGGCGGTGCTGAGCTTTACGTTTGTGGGCGCTCTCGTGACGGCGGGCGCCGGCCTCGCCCGTGACGGCGGACTCGCCGCGGCGGTTCCCCTGGCCAGTTTTGGCCTGTTCTGCCTATCTTTTGTGCGGGTGTACGGCCAAACTGCGTTGGTCGTCGGCAATCTGCTGGGCGTGGTTCTGGTGCTCTCGGTGGACCAGCCGTTGCCGGATTTCCGTAGCGCCGCCGTTCTGGCGGGCGCTTTTGTCGGCGGTGGCCTCTGGGCAACGCTCCTGACAATGGTGGTCTGGCGGATTCATCCCTATCTGCCGGCGCGCCGTGCCGTGGCCCAGGTCTATCGGCAACTTTCCCTGCTCGTGGGAGGCATGCGCGATCTGGTGCGGGCCAGCCGGTTGCACGAAACGGCCTGGGAGGAGCATGCGCGCGCGCATCGCCGCAGCGTGCGCGAGGCCATCGAGCAGGCGCGAACAGCCGTGCTCGACACCTTGCGCGTACGTGGTCCCGTCAGTCCTCGGGCAGCGCAGAGCCTGATCCGGCTGGAGAGCGCCGACCAGCTCTTTGGTGCCCTGATCGCGCTCAGCGATGTGCTCGAATACACGAAAGAGCCAACGGAACGGATGATCGCCGGGCGCCTGCTGCATCGACTGCGTCCCCTGCTCCTGGTCCTGGGCCGTGCTGTCGTCTCGGAGAGCACGAAATCCAACGCAGCGATTGCGCGCTCGATCGCTGCCCTGTCGCAGGATGCGGCCATTCTGCGGCCGGAGCAGCCACTCCGGCTAATCGCCGAAGCGATCATCGAGCGGCTGCGCGTTGCGGCAATGCTCGGGGTACCGGCCGACTTCGTGCCTGATCTCGGACCAGCCGGCGAGCGTTTGCCATTATGGGAACGGATCCGGCGCCCATTGGCCGCCAATCTAAAATGGGACTCGCTCGCGCTGCGCCACGCGCTGCGCGCGGCAATCGTCGCCGCGCCGGCCATCGCCATCACCGTGATCTGGTACGGGCCATACGAACACTGGTTGACCATCACGATGGTTCTGACGATGCAGCCGTACTTCGCCGTGACCTTCTCCCGCGCGCTGGAGCGGATCGGGGGCACGATGCTCGGGGGCGGCATCGCGGCGCTACTCGGGCTGGTCTGCCGCACGCCGGTGGCGACGGCGATAGCGCTGTTCCCGCTCGCTGTCATTGCCCTCGCCGTCCGGCAGGTCAGCTTTGGGATGTTCATGACGGCGGTCACGCCGATCGTCGTACTCCTGTCGGAGATCGGCCGCCCTGGGTCGAGCGAATGGGTGCTTGCCGGCATGCGCGCGCTCTATACCGTGATTGGGGGCGTGCTGGCGCTGGCCGGCTGCCTCATCCTCTGGCCGAGTTGGGAACCCGACCGGCTGCCGAACGAGATCCGCGCCGCGATCGGGGCGCATGGACGCTATGTGGAGGCGGAGATCTCCCACGCCCTGGGCGAGGCCACGTTGGACTCGGTGGAGGTGGCGCGGCGTGAAGCCGGCGTGGCCAGCAACAACCTGGAGGCGTCGCTGTCCCGGGCGTTGCTTGAGCCGCGCCATGGGTCACGCGACTGGCTGGAGGCGGCCCTGGTCATCGACGCGGCGCTGCGGCGCATTGCTGGCAGGCTCTCGACCCTTGAGTTGAGCCCGACCCTGCGGACAGCCCTGCCTCGCCAGGGATGGACGACCTGGCGCGACTGGATCGCGCCGGCAATGCAGGCGCTGGCGTCAGGCACGCCCGAGCTGCCGGCCAAGCCGTCACTTGGCTCTCTGGAACCGGCTGCCGATGCTATGTTGCGCATTGTCCGACAGGTCGAGCTTATCGCCGGCGCGCTGCGACGGATCGCCCATTGAGGACGGCACCAACTGACGGGAGACCTGAGATGTCTCATGCGGATCCATTCAACGTCGAGCGGTTCGTGACGGCACAAGCGCCGATCTTCGAGACCGCCCTTGCCGAGCTGAAGGCCGGCCGCAAGCGCAGCCATTGGATGTGGTTCATCTTTCCGCAGCTTCGCGGCCTCGGGTCCTCGTCGACGGCCACCTTCTACGGCATCGGCTCGCTCGAGGAGGCGCGCGCATACCTCGCGCATACCGTGCTCGGGCCGAGACTGATCCTTTGCACCGAGGCGGTGCTGGCGGTCAAAGATCGATCGCCCCATGCCATCTTCGGCTCACCCGACGACATGAAGTTCCGCTCCTCCATGACGCTGTTCGCGCTCGCGGCCCGGGACGGCGAGAGCCTGTTTCGGCAGGCGCTCGGTCACTTTTGGGACAACCGCATGGACGAAAGGACGCTGGCGCTTCTCGGACACGGAGCGGCCTAGCGCTCCAGAGCGGCGCCGTGCCTTAGGCTCAACCATTCCACAAGTTGCGAGATGCACAACCGTCGAGATCATACAACAGGGGTCAGAAGGTCCTTGCCTCCGAAATGCGCCTCGAGATTGACGAGCACCACGTCGCCCATGGCAATTCGCGTCTCGATCGTGGCGCTCGCGCGATGTGGCTGGAGCACGAGGTGCTCCATCGTCAGCAACTCTTCGGGCACGTTCGGTTCATCCAGGAACACGTCGAGTCCGGCGCCGCCCAGCGTGCCCGCCCTGAGCGCCGCCACCAAGGCTGGTTCATCCACCAACGTCCCACGGGCCACGTTCACCAGTATGCCCTCGCGTCCAAGGGCGTCCATGACCGCGCGATTGACGATCCCGCGAGATTGTTCACCGCCAGACGCCGCGACAATCAGGATGTCCGAATCCTTCGCTAGCTCAAGCAAACTCGGCACGTAGCGATAAGAAAGGCCGTCGAACGCGCGGACGTCGGTGTAAGCGATCTGCATGCCGAATCCTTCGGCTCGCCTGCCGATGGCTCGGCCGATACGACCCATGCCGAGGATCCCGAGCTTCTTGCCGGTAACTTTGCGCGCCAGCGGAATATGCTCCTGACGTGCCCATTTGCCGTCCCGCACGAATTGATCACCCGCCGGGAGCTGTCGCGACGCCGCAAGCATCAGCGCCATGGCGAGATCCGCCACATCGTCGGTCAGAACGTCCGGCGTGTTGGTGACGCGCACGCCCCTCTCCTTTGCGTGCACGAGATCAACAGCGTCGGTTCCTACCCCGTTTATGGCGATGATCTCCAGTTTCGGCAACGCGTCCGCAACGGCATTACGCACCCCGATGCCGCCACCAGTCACGATACCGCGCACGTTCGGTGCCACCCGGGTAAGAAAGCCCGCATCGTCCGGCCCCTTCGGCGGGCGATGCACCACATAGGCCGCTTCGAGCTTGGCTTCGATTTCAGGCATCATCGGTTCCAGCAACAGGACTTCCGGCTTCATCTGTTCGCTCCGCTCAGTCGGTCTGCTCATGCACCGGCAAGTTCCCTGGCCCGCCTCGCCCGGTCGGTAATGGCCCCCCAGTTTCCGGCCTCAATGTCCGCCGCGGGTGCTAGCCAGGAGCCGCCGATGGCCACCACATGAGGGAGCGCCAGATACGCACCGACATTGGCCTCCGTGACCCCGCCGGTCGGGTTGAAGCGCACCGACGGAAACGGACCGGCAAGCGCTTTCAGCGCACCGACACCACCCACCTGCTCAGCCGGAAACAGCTTCACCGTCGTAAATCCCCGGGCGACTGCCGCGATCAGCTCCGACGCCGTGGCGATGCCCGGAATGAACGGCACGCCCAGCGCCACCGCGGCATCCAACAGTTCGGGCGTCGCGCCGGGGCTGAAGGCGAACGGCAGGCCCAGGGACTTTGCGAGTTCCAGGTCGCGCGCGGTGATCACTGTACCCAGGCCCACCACGGCCTCCGGCACGCTATCCTTGATGGCGGCGGCGGCGTCCGCCCCGGCCGCGGTGCGGAGCGTGATCTCCAGCGTGCGCACCCCTCCGGCGACCAGGGCGCGCGCGAGCGGAACTGCCTGCTCCACCCGTTCAATCGTGAGCACGGGGACGACCCGCGCGGCACGAAGAAGGTTGGCAAGGGACTCCGATCGTTCGCTCATGACGCCTCACACTCAAATTTGATCGCAGGCATTGCCTCTCTGGGGATGATCGCCCCGCGGTGGCGAACGACCGCTCCCGCCAGTTGATGGCCGACGCGGGCCGCGGCGACCGGGCTGCTGCCGGCGCGGCGGGCCGCTATGTAGCCTGCCGCGAAGCTGTCTCCGGCTGCCGTTGTGTCGACGACATCGTCCACAGCGGCCGCTTCGACTGCCGCTCCGACTCCGTCGGCTATGATATGGCACGCAGGCGTTGCGAGTTTCACTACGACCTCGGGTACGCCAGCCGTGCGTAGCCTGTCGATGACAACCTGCGGCTCGGCCTCACCGTGCAGCAGCATATGATCCTCCACGCTGGCCAGCACGAGGTCGCTACCGCGAAACGCTTGGTCGTACGTGCGGCGCGCCACAGCCAGATCCGGCCAGCCGCGCGGGCGGAAGTTGGTATCGAACGCGATGCGGGCACCCTGTCGGCGCGCGCGTGCGAGCACTTCGAACAGCCGGTCGCGACTGGCGGCGTCGAACAGGGAGAGCGTGATTCCGGACAGGTAGATCAGGCCTGCCCGGCACAGCGCCGCCTCGATGGCATCGGTCTGCGCCAGTCGGAACAGCTGTCGCACCGGGGCGCTGTCACGCCAATAGAAGAAGCGCCGCTCCCCGCTGGCCTCGGTTTGGATGAGATACAAACCCGGAAGCCGGTCTCCTAGCCGCGGGATGAGCTCGGTGCCGATGCCCTCCGCCTTCCAGGTCCGTACCATTTCTTCGCTGAATGGATCTCCGCCGAGCGCGGTGACGTAGTCCACGGGCACGCCGAGCCGCGCGAGGTAGAGCGCCGTGTTCAGGGTGTCGCCCCCGAAGCCGCGCGTGAGCGTGCCATCTGGGCGCTCCGAGAGCTCCACCATGCACTCTCCAATGCAGGCCACGCGCTTCATCGGGATGCCTCCCCAAACCCGAACCGCCGCTGCTGAGTGTGTCGCATTCCTTGTCCACCGTCATCCCAACCGGGTCGGTGTCACGGAGCTACTGATATCGGGCTCAAACATGACTTTGCGCGATAGACGCCTCGCGGGCATGGCGCCTGCGATGCTGGCGGCATAGAGGGGCTCGGGTGACTTTGGAGGCCACTGCGCTCGGATCGGCACGTCGCCTATCGAACCCGTGCATCCGGCGTAATGGCAATTCGTTAGGCAGCTAAGACCGACATCTTAGATCGTGCTGACGCGCTTCCTGTCGGGAGCCTTACGGGAGAATGAACAGATGGCAGAAAAACCCTCTACGAGCCGCAGGCTGCGCAGCCGGCGCTGGTTCGACGACCCTTCCGATCCCGGCATGACCGCGCTCTATCTCGAGCGCTACATGAACTACGGAATCACCCGCCAAGAGCTGCAAAGCGGCAAGCCGATCGTCGGGATAGCTCAAACAGGCAACGACCTGGCGCCCTGCAACCGGCACCATCTCGAGCTAGCGAGACGGGTTCGGGACGGCATTCGCGACGCCGGCGGTCTGCCAATGGAGTTTCCCGTCCACCCAATTCAAGAGACAGGCAAGCGTCCCACGGCGGCGCTCGACCGCAATCTCGCCTATCTCGGGCTGGTTGAGGTGCTGCACGGCTACCCGCTCGATGGAGTGGTGCTGACGACCGGATGCGACAAGACCACGCCGGCGTGCCTCATGGCAGCGGCAACGGTCAACATTCCTGCCATTGTTCTGTCCGGCGGCCCCATGCTGGACGGTTGGTGGCACGGGAGGCTCGCCGGGTCCGGCACGGTCATCTGGGAGGCGCGGAAGCTGCTCGCCGAGGATAAGATCAATTACGAGCAGTTCATGGAGATGGTTGCCGCCTCTGCGCCCTCGATCGGCCACTGCAACACCATGGGCACGGCGCTGTCGATGAACAGTCTGGCGGAGGTGCTCGGGATGTCGCTGCCGGGCTGCGCCGCGATTCCCGCCCCCCACCGCGAACGCGGATGGATGGCGCACGAGACGGGCAAGCGGATCGTGGCCATGGTGGAGGAGAATCTGCGCCCGTCCGACATCATGACAAAACAGGCTTTCGAGAACGCCGTGGTGGCCGCCGCGGCGCTCGGCGCCTCCTCCAATTGCCCCATCCATATGGTGGCGATCGCCCGCCATATGGGGGTCGATCACACGCTGGACGACTGGCAGCGTCTCGGCCCGGAGATTCCGCTGCTCGTCGATTGCCAGCCCGCCGGGCGTTTCCTTGGAGAGCGATTCCACCGGGCCGGTGGAGTGCCGGCAGTCCTGAAGGAGTTGCTGACGGCCGGCAAGCTGCACGCCGACGCGATGACGGTCACGGGTCGAACGCTCGCCCAGAACCTGGAATCTGCGCCCGCGCCGGACCGCGACGTGATCCGCGCCTTTGATCGTCCCCTCAAGGAGGCGGCTGGCTACGTGGTCCTGACCGGAAACCTGTTCGACAGCGCGGTGATGAAGATCAGTGTCATCGACCAGGAATTCCGGCAGCGCTTCCTGATGGACCCGGAGCATCCCGACGTGTTCGAGGGAAAGGTGATCGTGTTCGAAGGCCCCGAGGACTACCACGAACGGATCGAAGACCCTGCGCTCGGCGCGGACGAAAAAACGGTACTTGTGATCCGCAACTGCGGCCCGGTGGGTTATCCGGGCGGCGCCGAGGTCGTGAACATGCAACCTCCGTCCGCGCTGCTGAAGCGCGGCATCAATGCCCTGCCAACCATGGGCGACGGGCGGCAGTCCGGAACCTCGGCCAGTCCTTCCATCCTGAATGTCTCGCCCGAAGCTGCCGTCGGCGGCGGGCTGGCGTTGCTCAAGTCGGGTGATCCCATCCGCATCGACCTAAAACGACGGCGGGTAGACGTGATGATTCCGCAGCGGGAGCTGGAAGCCCGACGTGCAGCCTGGAAGCCGCCGGCATTACAGAACCAAACGCCATGGGAGGAAATCGCTCGCAGCCTCGTCGGTCAATACGGAACCGGCGGCTGCCTGGAGTCCGCAACGCTTTACGTCAACATCGTGGAGACCCGTGGGGAGGCACGCCACAATCATTAGCAGCACTGGCCTGCCTATGGTGCGCCTGGGCGCCGGACAAGAAACCGGACGGAGCAAGATCGGTTGAGTCGCTGGGGAGGGTATAATGTCAGTCGACCGACAAAGCTATTCGAGCCGATGGGCGCGGCTCATCCCGATCGCGTTCATCACCTACAGCCTCGCCTATGTCGATCGCGCCAATTACAGCTTCGGCGCCGCTGGCGGAATGGCCAAGGATCTGAATATCACGGCAGAAGCCGCGTCCTTGCTGGGCGCCCTCTTTTTCCTTGGCTACTTCTTTTTCCAAGTGCCGGCCGCGTACTATGCGCAGAAGCGCAGCGCGAAGACGCTGATCTTTTGGAGCCTGATCCTCTGGGGCATCTTCGCGGCGGCAACCGGCCTGCTGACCCATATCTCGCTGCTCTACGTCGACCGTTTCATGCTTGGCATCATGGAGAGCGTGGTCCTGCCGGGCATGCTCATCTTCCTGAGCCATTGGTTCACCAAGGCGGAACGCTCCCGCGCCAACACCTTCCTCATTCTCGGCAACCCGATCACCGTGCTGTGGATGTCGGTCGTGTCCGGTTATCTCGTCCAGGCGCTCGGCTGGCGCGGCATGTTCATCATCGAGGGTGCGCCCCCAATCATATGGGCTTTCGTGTGGCGGCATATGGTGGAGGACTGGCCGAGCCAGGCGAAATGGCTCGATCCGAGCGAGCGCGTGGCGCTCGAGCAAAAGCTTGAAGAGGAGCAACGCGCGTTCAAGCCGGTAAAGAACTATGCTGCGGCATTCCGAACCCCAGCGGTGATCATCCTGGCTCTTCAGTACTTCTGCTGGAGCATCGGCGTCTATGGGTTCGTGATCTGGTTGCCGTCGATGCTCAAATCGGAAAGCACGCTTTCGATCGTGACAATTGGATGGCTCTCTGCCGGTCCCTATCTTGCCGCCGCGATCCTGATGGTGGTGACCTCCTTCTTCTCGGATCGGAGCGGCGAGCGCAAGGCATTCGTCTGGCCCTATCTGCTCATTGGGGCAATCGCGTTCTATGCCTCCTATCTGATCGGTGCCTCGAACTACTGGCTGAGCTATGCGTTCCTGGTTCTCGCTGGCGGCACCATGTACGCGCCCTACGGACCCTATTTCGCGCTCATCGCGGAAATTCTGCCGCGCAATGTTGCCGGCGGGGCGATAGCGCTGATCAATTGCTGCGGGGCGCTCGGCTCCTTCGTCGGCTCCTACATCGTGGGCTGGCTCAATGGGGCGACCGGCGCACCGGACGCATCCTTCGTCTTCATGGCTGCCGCCCTGCTGGTCTCCGCGATCCTGACGCTCATCTTGCGCATGCCCGCCCGCGTCAGCGGGCCTGTGCTGGAGGCGACCGCGCACTAAATCGGCATGGAGCGAACTGCGATGCGGCAGCGTGAGCGGAGCTTTACCAAAAACGGGTGTGCGCCGTGACGCGCCCGTGCCTGATCGGCCTCGACTGGGGCACGTCCTCGCTTCGAGCCATGCTGATCGACGGTGCCGGCCGTGTGATCGAGGAGCAGGCACGTCCCTGGGGCATTACGCACCTGCCACCGGGGGGCTTTCGCGCCGCATATGACGCCGTGACCGCCGCGTGGCCGGGACTGCCATGCCTTGCCGCCGGCATGGTTGGAAGCCGTCAGGGCTGGGTGGAGGCGCCTTACTGCGACGCACCCGCCGGAGTTGAGGCGCTGGCTTCGCGTCTGGCAACCGTCGCCGAAGTCGGCATGTTCATCGTACCCGGCATCGTCCTGTCCGGCGGCCGCTCCGACGTGATGCGCGGCGAGGAGACGCAGGTGATCGGGGCGCTGGGCGATGGCGACAGAGGCTGCATGGTGCTGCCCGGCTCGCACAGCAAATGGGTGGACGTCGAGGCCGGGCGCATCATCGGTTTCCGCACGTTCATGACCGGGGAGGTCTTCGCCGCGCTGCGCGACCACACCATCCTGGGCGCCTTTCCCGCGCCCGAGACGTCCGACCAGGACTCGTTCGATCGCGGCGTGCGCACGGCTCACGATGCCACGGACGGCATCTCCTCCCTGCTGTTCTCCGTCCGGGCCCTCGGTACTCACCGGCCGGCTGCCCGCGAGCGGGGCACTCGACTACCTGTCGGGCCTGCTGATTGGCGACGAGCTGCGGTCCGCTCCCAAAGGCGCGCCACCGCTGCTGATCGGCGAGGCGTCGCTGTGCCGACGCTACTGCCGAGCCATGCGTCTCTGCGGGATCCATGGCACGATCGCCAATCCTGGTGTCACCGCTGCGGGCCTATGGCGTATCGCCTGCTGCGCTGGCTTGGTCGCCAAGGACAGGGAAACGCTCGATGTTCCATGACGCGATGGCCCGTCTGCCGCTGATTGCCATCCTTCGCGGCGTCACGCCCGAAGCCGTGGTGCCGATCGGCGCCGTGCTGATAGAGGCTGGCTTCGCGATGATCGAGGTGCCGTTGAATTCGCCTGAGCCGATCAAGAGCATTGCCGCATTGCAGGCCGCCTTCGGCAACCGCGCTTTGATCGGGGCTGGCACCGTGACCTCACCGTCCCGCGTTGCGGAGATTGCCGCCACGGGGGCCAAGCTGCTGGTCATGCCGCACGCGGACGTCGCGGTGATCCGTGCCGCAAAGGACGCCGGCATGATCTGCGTCCCCGGCATCATGACAACGACCGAAGGGTTCGCTGTGCTCGCTGCGGGCGCGGACGCCCTGAAGCTGTTTCCGGCGGAGCTGGCCGGGCCGTCGACGCTTCGCGCGATGCGCAGCGTCTTCCCAGCCGGCACCTTGTTCCTGCCTGTGGGCGGCATTGCGCCCGATACAATGAGCGGCTTCCTGAAGGCCGGTGCGGCGGGGTTCGGTCTCGGTTCGGCGCTCTACCGTCCCGGCGATACCGCCGCTTCTGTCGCCGCCCGTGCCGCCGCCTTCACCGCCGCCTGGCGCAGCCTGCAATCGCCAGGATCAATCGCGACGTGAATATACCTGACCTCGCCCAAGAGTGCCGGCAAGTCGCGCCACGGACTGCCAGCGCGTGCGCTCCACGGCACCGCTTCGACGAACCATCGGGCATCGCCGCCTGTCCGACCCGGGTCGGTCGGCTTCCCTCCGGTGGCTTTCCATCGGCTGACGCCGACAGAACCTTGCCACCCTCTCGCGCTTCCTGACCGGCAACGGGTTTCGCGTCTCCGTTGCGCAGGACTCTGCTGCGATGACGCAGACGATGAGCGCTGCGCGCATCGCTCTCATCATCCACGACATCATGATGCCGGGCGAGGATGGCCTCGGCATCTGCCGCCGGCTGCGGGCCAACGGGACCGTCCCTATCATCATGCTCACGGCAAAGGGATCGAAGTTCGATCGGGTGGCCGCCTCGAAATCGGCGCCGACAGAGTCGAACGCTGCGAGCGGCCATGATTTCAGGGCGCGACGGAGAGTGCGGAGCGGTCTGACGACGTGTTCGCGCCAGGGTTCGATAGCGGCGTCGGCGGTGGCGATATCGGTCTCCTGCAGGCGCGCGCCGGATGCGGCGTGCCAGAGGGCGAAGAGGATGAGGTTGACGTCTGATCCCGCCTCGTCCTGGCAGCGCAGGCAGTCGGAGGCGACACCGGGCAAAGCGTAAAAGCGGAGCGAGAAGTTCCAGAAGGTCGCATCCCTGGTCATCAGGTGCGCCCAAGGTTGCCCTGGGTTCCGGGATGATGAAGGCGCCGACGAGATAAATGGCAGAGATGGCGGCGGTAAAGAGCGCGAGCGTCTTCGGAAGGTCCTGCCAGTTGTCGGAGGAAAGCGAGACGAAGGTCGGCATCATGCCGCCAATGGCGAAGCCGACATTCCAGGATAGGCCGGTGCCGGTGGCGCGGAGCGCAGTTGGGAAGCGTTCATTGAGGAAGATCAGGAGGTGGCCGTAGCTGCCGTTCGCTATGAAAGAGAGCACGAGGGCGTAGACGGCAAGCGCACCGAGGCCGGCTACGTTGGACATTGCGAGATAGAGGAGGGGAAAGGCGATGAACCGGACCACCCCCATGGAGAGGAAAACACCCTTGCGGCCGATATGCTGGCTGAGTTCGCCGAAGGCGAGGGCGCCGATCGCGGCGGTCAGGTTCGCGCCGATGAGGATGATTGAGGCTTCGTGTCCGGGAACCTTGTTCACCGGATTGAGGAAGGTCGGCAGATAGCCGGACGTGAGATATAGATCCGACTGTCATTATCTTGAATCATGCCGCATAGCGCATGGGCTTCTGGCGGAGGAAGCTGCGGACCCGGGCGGGCGACTTGGCCAGCCGACGCATGTGGCGGATGGCGGCCTGCTTGAGCTGCTGTTTGCTGCGCATTGGCGGCTTGCGGGTGACGTGCCGCTTGAGGTCGGCATTCAGCCCTTCATCCGGATTGAGTTCCGGACTGTGGGACGGCAGGTAGGAGACCTCGATCTGCGCCTTGTGCCGGGCGAGCCACTCACGCACCACCGCCGAACGGTGCACTGGCAGCCGGTCGAGGATCAGGAACACCTTGCGCCCGGCATCACGGATCAGGCGTTGCAGGAAGCCGATCAGCACCGGCGCCTTGATCGCGCCGTCCAGCACCTGCCAGCGCAACTCGCCTCGGTTGCTGACCGCCGAGATCAGGCCCCGCCCGATGCGGCGCTGGTTGGGCCGCACGACGGGTGTCTTGCCGGGGAGCGCGTAGGAACGACCGCGCACGTCCTCGGCGCGCAGCCCGGTCTCGTCGCCCCAGAAGATCACCCCACGCGCCCGCCGGGCCCGGGCGACAATCGCTGGATACTCCCGGCGCAGCCAATCGCGCACCGCTGCCGGTTGCTGCCCATGGGCCCGCCGCAGCGGCTTTTGCGCGGTGAAGCCCCAGCGTGCCAGGTGCGTGCCGGTGGTGCGCACCGCCAGGCGCACGCCATACTGGCGGCGGATGAGCGCACCCACCGCCCCCTCCGCAGCCATTCCATGGACTGCGTCCATGGAACCTTCGGCTGCTCCGCCCGGCTCCACAGCGCAAAGTCCAGGCCCAACTCGTCGGGCACACGGCGGCAGATCAGCCGCTGGATCTCCCTCTCCTGTGCCGTCGTCAGCAGCTTCTGCTCGTCTGGCTTGCGCCCGCGCTTGCCGCTGACCAGCCCCGTCTCGCCCTGGGCGTCAAAACGCTTGCAGATGTCGAACACGCCGGTTTGGCTGAGCCCGACCTGGGCGGCGATTGCCGCATAGTTCGCACCGCTCTGGCGCAGGCCGATCACCTGTCGCCGTCTTTCTTCCTGGGCCGCCGGAGCCAGCTTGCGCATGTCCACGTGCTTCATGTCCGAGGACGTGGTGGCCCTCAGCTTCTATTCAAGATAATGGCAGCCGGATCTATAGTAGCCGGCGCCCGCGCCAAGGGTCAGCAGGAGGTTGACAAGGAAAACAGGGCGATAGGCCCGAGAGAAGAGCGTGGCCAGGGGTGAGCGGCCTGGCTCCGCGTGGCGGCGGACCTGGCGCGCGGCGGCCTTCTTTGCCTGAAGTGCCGCGAAGATGGGTGATTCCTCGAGATTGCGGAACAGCACGAGGCCGATGGCCGTCGTCAGCAGGCCCGAAGCGAACATCAGGCGCCAGCCCCAGGCGGCGAAGGCGGGGCCGGCGCGACCAGCGTCACCACGAAGAAGACAAGCGAGGCGAGTAGGCCACCCAGGGCTGAGCCGCCGCCTCCGACCGCGCCCGACATCAGGCCACGCCAGCGCTCGGGGACGGACTCGGTGCCAATCGTGTGGGAGGAGGCAACGACCCCGCCCACGAAGATTCCCTGCACCAGGCGGAAGAACACGAACAGAAGCGAGGCGAGCCAGCCGATCGTCCGGACCGTCGGCAAGGCGCCGAAGATGGCGGTGGTGACGCCTACGCCGACGACGGCGACCATCAGTGCCATACGGCGCCCGCTGCGGTCGGCGTAGGTGCCGAAGATGGCGGAGCCCAGGGGACGCATCAGCAGCGTAACAGCGAACGAGGCGTAGGTCGCGGCCAGCGACATCATCAGGTTGCTGGCGGGAAAGAACAGCCGGCCGATGATGGGCGCCATGTAGAGCAGGATGAGCAGGTCGAAGAGGTCGAGCCCCCAGCCAAAAATCGAGGCAGCGGCCGCCAGCACCCTCTGGCGCCCGGTCAGGCTCGTGATCGGGTCGGCGATTTGGGTGCTGTCGGACATGCGGTCTTAGCTGCCTCGGAACTGTGGCGCGCGCTTGGCGTGGAAGGCCTCGACGCCCTCGCGGAAATCGTCCGATTGGCGCAGGCGGCTGTAGCAATGACCTTCGAGCTCGATGGCAATGGAGAGCGTCGCGTCCTCGGTGTCGTTGAGAAGCTTCTTGGCGGTGCGCTGGGCGATTGGGGAGAAGGCCCGGAGCTCCTCGACAAGGGCGTCTACGGTGGACTCGAGCTTATCATCGGGAACGCACTCGGTGGCGATGCCCCATTCGAGCGCTTGGCGGCCGGGGATGCGCCTCGAGCGCATGACAATGTCCTTGGTGCGGGTGATGCCGACGATCTTCTGCAGGCGGGCGGAGCCGCCCGAGCCGGGGATCTGACCGAGTTTCTGTTCGGGGAGCGCATAGCGGCAGGTTTCAGAGACGATGCGGAAGTCGCAGGCCAGCGAGATCTCGAAGCCGACGCCGAAGGTGTAGCCGCGATTGGCGGCGATCACCGGCTTCGTGCAGCGCGCCGGGGCGGCGATGTTCCAGGCGAGTTTCGAGACGTGCTCGGGCGAGGCTTCGAGAAAGCCTCGGATATAGCCGCCGGAGGAGAAATGCTCTCCTTCGGCGCGCAGCACGATGACGCGGACGCGGGGATCCTCGTCGAGTGCCTCGAACACGTGGCGGAGCTGGTCGCGCTGCGGCATGGAAATGGTGTTCATTGGCGGGCGTGCCAGGACGATGTCGGCGCGCTCGCGTGCTGGGTCGATCTCGACGCGGAAGCCGTCCAGATCGCGAAGCCGGCGGTCGGTTGCGTCCTGGTGTGCGCTCATGCTGGGGAGCCTTTCGTCTCGGCGGGGGCGGATGATTCAGGCGTGTACTTACCGTCGGCGAGCCGGCGGCGCAGCAGCTTGCCGACCGGCGATCTTGGAATCTCGTCCACGAAGACATAGCGGCGCGGGCGCTTGAAGTTGGCGAGGCCGGAAGCACGGCAATGGGCGTCCAGCGCCTCCGCGTCGATCGCGGTCCGGCGCTTGACGAAAGCGGCGACGAGGCCGCCCCAGCGCTCGTCGGGCAGGCCGACGACGGCGACCTCGGATACGGCAGGATGCAGCGAGAGGCAGCTCTCGATCTCGACGGGGGAGACGTTTTCGCCGCCGGTGATGATCATATCGTCCACCCGGCCGGTGACGTAGAAATCGCCATCCTCGTCCATGTAGCCGGTGTCACCCGTGAAGTACCATCCGTCGTGGAATGATTTTTCGTTGGCGTCGGGGCGGTTCCAGTAACCCTCGAAGGCTTCGTCGGAAGAGGCGAGGGCGATAATCTCGCCTTCCTCGCCGGCGGCGGCGGTCATGGTCGGGTCGGTGATGCCGAGCTGCACCACGCGAATCATCTGGTTGATACCGGCGCGGCCGGCGGAGCCGGGCTTGCTGGCGGCGTGCTGGTCGATGGTGAAGGTGTAGATCTCGGACGAGCCGTAGTGGTTGACGAAGAGGTCAGGCTTGAAGGCGTCGGTCAGCGTCGCAAGCAGGCCATCGGTCATCGGTGCGCCGGCGAAGCCGAGCTTGCGGACGGAAGAGACGTCGGTTGTGGCGAAGTCAGGGTGGTGGACGAGGTCGTGATAGAGCGTTGGGACGAGGTAGAGATTGGTGATGCGCTCGGCGGCAATCAGATTCAGCGCGGCAGGGACGTCGAAGCGCGGCAGGCAGACAAAGGCGCCGCCGATCAGCGACATGGCGAGCAGCGAGCGGACGCCCATCGTGTGATAGAGCGGCATGACGCCGAGCGTGCGTTCGCCGTGCCGGTAGAGGTTCTGGGCGACGTGGGCGATCGCGGCGGCCCGTTCGGCGCGGTGGCGGCGTGGCACCCCTTTCGGCTTGCCGGTCGTGCCGGAGGTATAGAGCATCAGGGACCAGTCGTCCGCCCCGCAGCGCGGCTGAGCGAGGGCGGCATCAGCGATGGCGAGCTCCGTGAAGCCGGTCTCGCCGGCGCGGGGCTGGGTGCCGATGGCAATGCGCTTCAGGCGGCTTGCGCCGGCGCTGTCGGCGACCGCGGCGGCAGAGACGGTTTCATAGGCAATGGCCGGGGCACCGGAGTTTTCGATGGCGAAATCGATCTCCTCGCTTTTGGCGCGCCAGTTGGTCGGCGTGAGAATGATGCCGGCGAGCTGGCAGGCCCAGTGCAGCGTCGCGGCCTCCCAGCGGTTTTGCAGCGCTGTGACCAGATGGTCGCCACGCTGGAGGCCGAGCGCGTCAAGGCCGAGAACGACGGCGGAGATCGTCTTATACCAGGAGGCGTAGGTGAGATGGACTTCGCCGTCGACGATCGCGAGCGCGTCGGGATCGCGCGTGACGCTGGCGATGAAGCTCGTTCCGAGATCAAACATGCGCGGCTTCCTGGCGAAGCGTGGCGGCGGCGTCGAGTGCGGCGGCGATGATGGGCGTATATCCAGTGCAGCGGCAGAGATGGCCGCCAACCACGTCGCGTAATTCTTCTTCGGAGGGAGCGGGCTGCTGCGCGAGATAGGCGTCGAGCGACATCAGAATCCCGGCCGTGCAGAAGCCGCATTGCAGCGCGTGGTGGCGGCGGAAGGCAGTCTGCAGGACGGAGAGACACCCCGGCGATGGCGCGAGGCCCTCGACGGTGCGGATGTCGCAGTCCTCGGCCTGGACGGCGAGGGTAAGGCAAGCGCGCGCGGGCTGGCCGTCGATGACGATCGTGCAGGCGCCGCAGACGCCGTGCTCGCAGCCGACATGCGTGCCGGTGGCGCCGAGCAGGTGGCGCAGGGCGTCGCTGAGGAGCATGCGCGGTTCGACCTCGAAGGCGGCTTGCTTGCCGTTGAGCGTGAAGCGGACGGTGTGGCGGGACTGCGCGTTCAGGCGCGGCATGCGGCGCCCTCCTCGAGAACCTGGCGCCCGAGCCTGCGGACGAGGTCGCGACGGTAGCGGGCGGTGGCGTGCACGTCGTCGCCGGCGTCGAGGTCCCAGGCGAACTGGTTGAGCGCGTCGTCGAGCGCCGCGCCGCCGAGGATGGGGAAGTCGCGTGCGGTGGGGCGGTCGGCGACCCCGGCAACGGCGAGGCGCATGCTCCTCGCGTCCACCACGGCGGCGCAGGCGACGATGGCGAAGTCGCCGTGGCGGCGCCCAAACTCAGCGAAAGCGTAGCCGGTGCCGGTGCGGCGCTTGGGGAATTTTACGGATGAAATCAATTCGTCGTCGTGCCTGTCGGTGACCATCATGCCGGTGAAGAAGGTCTCGGCGGGGACGCGGCGGTGCCTGCGGCGGGCGCGAAGACGGATCTCGCCGCCGAGGGCGATGAGGCAGAGAGGGATTTCGGCACTCGGGTCGGCGTGGGCGACGGAGCCGCAGATCGTGCCGCGCGCGCGCGTCTGGTAGTGGCCGACCCAGGGCAGCGCGGCGGCGAGGAGTGGCACTTCGCGTGCGAGCGTCGGGCGGGCGAGCGCGGCTTGCTGGCGGACGGCGGCTTGGAAGACGATCGCATCGCGCTCGTCGTCGATGCTGGCCAGGGCGGGGATGCGCATGACGTCGATCAGCATGGCGGGCCGGGCCAGGCGCATGCTGAGCATGGGGACGAGCGTCTGGCCGCCAGCGATAATGCGGGCGTCAGCGCCGTGCGCGTGAAGCGCGGCGAGGACTTCGTCCTCGGTTTCGGCTCGAATGTAATCGAATGGGGCCGGCTTCATCGGCGGAGCCCGAGCAGGGCGAGCAGACGGGCAAGGAGGCGGCGGCGCTTTGGTCGGTCTCTGGTCTTGCTGGCGAGGGCAGTGAAGAACTGGCCGATGATGACGCGCGCCGCGCCGTCGAGCAGGCGGCCGCCGACGGCGGCCACCTTGCCACCGGCTGCGACCTCGTAGGTGTAGGTGATCCTTGTACCCTCGCCGTCGGGGGCGAGAGTGACGCGCCCGGTGCCGCCGCCACTGCCGAGCGCGCCGGCGACGGAGCCGCTCAGCGTGGCGGCGCGCGGCGCGTCCAGATCAGAGAGCTGGATCTCTGCCTTGTAGCGGCCCTTCACCGGGCCGACGCCGATCGTGACGTCGGCGCGGAAATGCGCGGGGGAGAGTTTCTGAACCCCATGCGCGCCGGGGATGATGGACGCGAGGACGTCAGCGTCGAGCAGCATCGTCCAGACAGCTTCCGGCCTCGCGCCAATGCGCGCCTCGCCGGCGCCGGTCATCGTGCGGTCGCCGGGCTTGCCGGGTTTAGGCGCGGTCGTGCCCTGGGGTGGAGCAGGTTCTTCAGGCAGGGCCAGGGCGGCGAGCTTGGCGGGGGCCAGCGGCAGGTCGATCTCCGCGACACCGAGCGCGTCGGCGACAGCATTGGCGATGCAGACCGGGGTGGACATGCAGTTGCCCTCGCCGACCCCCTTGGCGCCAAGGGGAGTGAACGGCGAGGGACTCTCGATGTGCAGGATCGCCACATCGGGGACTTCGGTCGCTGTCGGCAGGAGGTAGTCGGCGAAGGTGCCAGCAAGGAAGGCGCCGTCATCTCCGTAGGCGAGTTCCTCGTAGAGCGCGGCGCCAATCGCCTGGGCGAAGCCGCCTCGGATCTGCCCCTCGACCATGCCGGGATGCAGAACGCGGCCGCAGTCATGCATGGTGACGTAGCGATCGATCCGGACCTTGCCGGTGACGCGGTCCACCTCGACGCCGCAAAAGTCGAAGATGAAGCCGTGGCACAGGGAGGAGTTGATCTCGTCGGCCTCGGTGGGCGCAGTGAGCTCGGGCGGGGTCCAGTAGATGGTTTCGCGTAGCGTGTTGCCGGCCTGCTCGGGGACCATGCCGGGTGACCAGTGACCGATGCCGGCGACGCGGGCGAAGGGGAGAGCGGCGTCGGGGTTGGCACGGGAGGCGATCTTGCCGGCGGCGAAGACCAGATCCTCGGGGCGGACATTGAGCTGCGAGGCGGCGAGACGGGCGAGGCGGTCGCGCAGCCGAGTGGCGGCGAGATGGGCGGCGCCGGCGACGGCGGGGGCAAAGCGGCTGGAGTAGTTGCCGGACGCGATGGACCAGGCGTCCTTCGCCGTATCGAGATCGGTGGTGACGCGGATGTCATCCTTGGATACGCCGAGCACGTCGGCGACGACCTGGGCGAGCACGGTGCGATGCCCCTGGCCCTGCGGGGCGGAGGCGACCTGGACGGTGATCGAGCCAACGGGATCGAGGGAAATGGTCGCGGTGGCCTGAGCGCCGTTCTTCGGACCGGCCTTGCGGCGTTCAGGGACGGTGAGGACGGTGGTGATGTAGCCCATGTTGGAGACGCTGGGCTCGACGACGGCGGTATAGCCGATGCCGTAGAGGCGGCCGGCAGCGCGGGCTTCGTCGCGGCGACGCCGAAGCTCGGCGAGCTTGCCGTCCTGCACGGCGGTCTCGAGGGCGCGCGTGTAGTCGCCGGAGTTGTAGCGGGCGCCGGTCGCGGTGTCGTAAGGGAAGGCGCGGATCAGGTTGCGGCGGATAACGTCGAGCGGGTCGATCTTCAGCGTGACAGCGATGCGCTGGACCAGGCGCTCGAGCGGATAATAGACTTGCGGCCCGCCGAAGCCGCGCACCAGGCCCGTCGGCGCCTTGTTCGTGAGCACGACGCGGTTGCGGACGCGCAGGTTGCGAACATCGTAGGCGCCCGTGAGGTTGCCGTGCATGCGGTAGAGCGTGGCTGGCTCGGGGGCGCGCAGATAGGCGCCGCAGTCTTCGAGCTGGTCCCAATCCAGCGCGGTGATGCGGCCATCGGGCTCGACGGCGGCGGTGAGCGTCGTCACGCGGTTCGTCGCCGAGACGGCGCCGGAGAGATGCTCCAGGCGATCCTCGATCCACTTGACGGGACGGCCGACGAGGCGCGCGGCGGCGGCGATCAGCACGATGTAGGGCGCGACGCCCTGCTTGACGCCGAAACTGCCGCCGGAATCAGGCGGCAAGCGCAGGCGCAGGCGGTTCCCGGGCACTTTCAACGCGCGCGCGATGACGGCGTGGATGCTGAACGGGCCCTGGAAGTTGGCGAGGATGTCGTAAGCGTTCTCGTGCGGATCGTATTCCGCCACGACGCCGTAGGTCTCCATCGGGGAGCCGGTGTTGCGGGGATAGCGCGTGGTGAGGGTGATGCGATGGGCAGCAGCGGCGAAGGCCGCGTCGGGGTCACCATAGGTGAAGCGGCGATCGCTGATCAGATTGCTGCCGACCGCATCGTGCAGGATGGGCGCGTCAGGGGCGAGCGCGGCGACGGGATCGACAATCGCGGGGCGCGGGCGGTAGGTGACGTCGATGAGATCGAGCGCATCCTCGGCGCGATAGCGGTCACTGGCGACGGCGACCGCGACCGGCTCGCCGACATAGCGGACCCGGTCGGTGGCGATCGCGCGGGCGTCGATCGGCGCGCGGACACTGGCAACGAGCGTCGCGGTGATCTCGGCGAGATCGGCGCCGGTGATGACGGCGGCCACACCGGGGCTCTGGCGCGCCGCGGTGGTATCGATCGAGACGATGTCGGCGTGGGCCTGGGAGGAGCGCAGGATCGCCGCGTGCAGCGTGCCGGGCTTGACGCCGAGGTCATCGATGTAGCGCCCGTGGCCGGTGAGAAGCGCACCGTCCTCGACCCGCTCGACGGACTGGCCAAGCCAGGTCATGAAAAGGCCAGGGCTCCGCCCCTGGAGGCCGCTTAAGCGGGGCGCCCCAGACCCCCCCTCCTGAAGGGACGAGGTCCAGGCGCCCAATTGCGGGTGGGGGGTCTAAGGGGGCAAAGCCTCCCTTGCGTTGCTTGGATTGCACACATGCGTCAGTACATCACCGAGCCGTCATCGACGACAATGGTCTGGCTAGTCATAAAATCACTATCCGCCGCCGCCAGGAAGACCAGCGCCCCGGTCAGGTCGTCCGGCGCCGCTTCACGTTTCAGGCAACGGCTCGCGATGTTGTTGGCGACGATGGGGCCGGTCCAGTCGGCGTTGGCCTGTACGCCGCTGCTCATCGTGAGGCCGCTGTCCACCCCGCCCGTGAGGGGCGGCGCTGTAGCCGGGCGGGCTGCGGCCGACCAGACACCTTTGGCGCGAGCCCTGACGGAACCGCGACGTCTGCGCGACAGAGCCTAACATCACGACGTGCAATCGCTACGGCACCAGGGGTGAACGGCAGCTTGGCATCGATCTGATCGCCGAGGTCGAGAGCCTAGAGAATTCCGGAGCTGTTGCTATCGGCGCGCACTGCCAAATTGGGCGGTGCTTC
>CAWFTU010000012.1:0-233426 GCA_963818725.1 uncultured Pseudomonadota bacterium
CGCCGTGGATCGGCAAGCCGCCGGAGTCGAGCAGCAGCAATGGTGAGGAGCGCTCGAGCGTGACCTTGTGACCTCCTGCCCTATAACCGAATCCCGCGAGCCGGTTGGCCCAGGGATGTAGAACGGGATTCCCATGAACCTGCGCGCCCTGACGTATCCGGCCGGCCCTGCGCCTTGCCACAAGAACTCCTGGTCGCGGTGGATGAGAGATGCCCCGAGCATCCCGCCGCCGACGAGCCAGCCCGCGTGCAGGTCCGCGTCCTCGTCGTGGAGCACGCAGGCCTGCACGCCTTCCAGCTCAGTCATCTCGGTGCGATAGCGCCCGTCATCAAAACACCGCCACGGGATTGACCGGCGACCCCGTGCCCCCGGTGATCCGAAGCGGTACGGCGACGAAGAAGAACTCCCAGCGCCGCTGGCGCTCGCATTCCTCACGGAGGTCCTCGAGCTGGAGGTAGTCGAGGAGGTGGATCCCCATGGCCGTGATCGCGAGCACATGGATCGGGAAGCTGACACCCTCGGTGGTGCTCGGGGCAGTGTCGCTGTTCCCGTCCGAGCCAAGTGCCGCGACTCCGCGTTCGGCGAGGAACCGCATCGCCGTCGGATGCAGCCCGGCCTTGGCCTCAGGGGTGTTCCACGGACCCAGTTCGGTCAGCCGACGTGCGTGGCCCGTGCGCACCAGCAGGACGTCCCCCTCGCGCACTACGGCGCGCTGTCCGCGCTCCGCGGCCTCGAGGTCTTCCCGAAAAACGTGTTCACCGGGCTCGAGCCAATGAACGCGCGCGCGCGGGGAACGTCGAGCAGGACGCCGCGTCCGATCAATCCGTTGTTGAGCACCTCGACGGTGTTCTTCTGAGCGCCGTGGGGCGTGACGACGTCCTCGGGCCGGCCGTTGTAGAGCGAGCCTTCGTAGCCGACGTGACACAGCGCGTCGAGATGCGTATGCCCGTCGTTGTGGTAATCGAGGCCCACGTAGTCCTTGATGAAATGCACTGGTTCGCCGCTGGCGGCACTGCGGCCGAGCAACGTCATGTGGTGATTGGCAGGAACCGGGTTATCGCTCGCCGCGTGAGTGTTCAGCGGCAGGCTCAGGCTCACGCTTACTCCATCGCTGACGAGCCGTGCACCCGCAGTGACCCGCGCTGGCGTCAAGAAGTGAAGCGCTCCGCGCTCGTCGTCTGCGCCCCAGCGGTCCCAGTTGGAGAGCTCATCAAACAGCGAATTGAACTCCGCCGCGGTCACGTTCGGATCCGCAGCGTCATAGCCCTGCCGTCGGCGGCTCTCGCCCGTCGATGACGGCGATGACATTTTCTGCGACCACGACGACGTGAAGCTTCGTCATCGACGAGCAGCCTAGCTCCGAAGGCGCACCACGCATTCACCCAAAAAGGATCATGAGAGGGGAAACGACGCACCCCGCGAGTCGAGTCCAGCTCCCTCGGCCCGAGGCGAAGAGCCACCTATGGCAGTCGCCAGGGGAGCGTCCGCGCCATCGAAAGGGCTGAAGCCGCCCATCTCACCCACATCGGGTGATGCCGCTCGGAGCTCCCGCGGGGAGCATCGTCATCAGCTGAACGCCACTGCCTCTAGGGGGCGTCTATGAGCATTGCAGTTGGGACCCGTCCGCGTACGATGGCCGAGACTCGTTGGTCGGCGATAGCGGGCGCGTCCCGCGGCGGGACGTCGTTGAGGAGGAGTGCTGGCGGGTGATGCAGCCATTGCTCGATCACCCAGCGCCAGTACACAGCTTTGACAAAGGATCATGGGGTCCGGAAGCCGCCGAGGACATCCTCGCAGGCTACGGACCGCGGCATCAACCGTGGGTGAGGTCATGAGCACAACAGCTAGCAAGCGCATTTCCAGGAAGTCTCCGGACGGCAAGGCTCCAGCCGCGAGTGCCAAGCGTCGGCCCGCTAAGGCGCCGCAGAGCGCCGCGGCTCCCTCGCCGTTCACGCCGATCGCGGAGTATGGATTCCTCTCGGATTGTCATACCGGTGCATTGGTCGCTCCGGACGGGACGATCGACTGGCTGTGCGTTCCTCGGTTTGACTCGCCCAGCGTGTTCGGATCGCTGCTGGATCGCGGGGCCGGCGCATTTCGTCTTGCCCCGTTTGGAATGAACGTGCCTGCCGGGCACGCATATGAGCCCGGCACGAACACGCTGCTGACGTCGTGGAAGGCGCCCATGGGCTGGGCGACGGTCCGTGAGGCGCTGATCATGGGGCCGCGCCGCGGCGAGGACGAGATCACGCCTCACACCCGGCCTCCGGCGGACGAGGACGCCGAGCACATGCTGGTACGCACGATCTTCTGCCCGGAAGGAAGCGTGGAGATCGAACTCGTCTGCGAACCGGTCTTCGACTATGGGCGGGTTTCCGCCGAGTGGTCGGTGTCGGACGATAGGCATCGCGCGCAAGCGACCGGTGCCGGGCAGACGCTTGTGCTTCAGACCGACATGCTGATCGGGATCGAGGCGGGCCAGGCTCGCGCCAGGCACGTGCTCCAGGAGGGCGAGGTCCTCTATTGCGCGCTGTCCTGGGATGACGGGGTGCCCGTACCGACCGACTTCGAGGAAGCCAGCGCGCGGCTCAACGCCACTACCCGCTTCTGGCGGCACTGGTTCGCTCGAGCCCGGATTCCCGATCACGAGCTGCGGCCGCTGATACAGCGCTCCGCGCTGGCGATCAAGGGCCTCACCTATATGCCCACCGGGGCAACTGTCGCGGCGCTTACCACCTCGCTGCCGGAGGCTCCGGGAGGGGAGCGCAACTGGGACTACCGCTTCACTTGGATCCGGGACTCGACCTTCACGCTGCAGGCTCTGCACTATCTGGACCTCGACTGGGAGGCCAACGAGTTCATGCAGTTCATCGCCGACCTCGAGTTGGACGAGGACGGCGCGCTCCAGATCATGTACGGGATCGACGGCCGCCGTGATCTCACGGAGACGCTGCGCGAGGACCTGAGCGGCTACGCCGGGGCCAGGCCGGTGCGGGTCGGCAACGGCGCATTCGACCAGCGCCAGAACGACGTGTTCGGCGCGGCGCTCGATTCGATCCTGCTCCACACCCGGCGCAGCCAGCGGCTGCCGAGGCGGCTGTGGCCGCTGGTCAAGTCTCAGGCTGAGTGTGCGAAGGAGGTCTGGCGCACTCCCGACCAGGGGATCTGGGAGGCGCGGGGCAAGCCGCAGCATTACGTCTCTTCCAAGCTCATGTGCTGGGTGGCGATGGACCGTGCGTCGGAGTTGGCCGACATCCGCGGCGATCGCGATCTCGCCGCCAGCTGGGCCGAGACGGCGGCCGAAATCAAGGCCGATGTGCTCGAGCACGGCGTCGACAAGCGCGGAGTGCTGTGCCAGCACTACGCAACGGACTCGCTCGACGCCTCGACGCTGCTGGCCGCGATCTTCGGCTTCCTGCCAGGTAACGACAAAGTCCTGCGCGCGAGCGTCCTCGCCATCGCCGACGAGCTGACCGAGAACGGCTACGTCCTGCGCTACAAGACCGGCGAGACCGACGACGGCCTGTCGGGCAAGGAGGGCACGTTCATCATCTGCTCGTTCTGGCTGGTGTCGGCGCTGGCCATCATCGGCGAGATGCAGCAAGCCCGAGACCTGATGGAGCGGCTGGTAAAGATCGCCTCGCCGCTGGGCCTATACGCCGAGGAGTTCGACGCCGACACCGGGCGCCACCTCGGCAACTTCCCCCAGGCGTTCTCACACCTCGCGGCGGTGGAGGCCGCCGCGCGAATCGTCCTCGCCGACCGACTCGCGGAGATCACCGGATGAGCGCAGAGCAGCCGCCCCGGGAGATCGTCGATGTCGCATAACGGCTCGGCAAAGGATCGCAGGCGGGTAGTATCGTCGGCGGCGGCTTCGGCGGCATGGAGGCGGCGAAGCGCCTGAAGAAGGCCGACGTCGAGGTGATCGTCGTGGACCGCCACAACCACCTGCTGTTCCAGCCGCTGATCTACCAGGTCGCGGCGGGCGCGCTGTCGAGCGGGGAGGTCGCGGCGGCACACCGGCACATGCTCAAACGGCAACCGAACGCCACCGTGCTGATGGCGGCGGTCGCCGGCGTCGACGTCCTCCAGCGCCAGGTCGTGCTGGAGCGTGGCGAACGCCTCGATTACGACAGCCTGATCGTCGCCTGCGGCGGCGAGACTTCGTACTTCGGCCATGAGCACTGGCAGCAGGTGACCTGTGGACTCAAGACGCTCGCCGACGCGGTCGCCCTTCGAGACCGGATCTTCGGCGCCTTCGAGGAGGCCGAGCGCGCGAGCGACGCTCCCGCGCGCGACGAGTGGCTAACGTTCGTCGTCGTAGGCGGCGGACCGACCGGCGTCGAGATCTCAGGTCAGCTTGCGATCCTCGCCCGCCACACGATGAAGCGCGACTTCAGGCGGATCGACGCGCGGGCGGCAAGAGTGATCCTGCTCGATGCAGGCGATCGCGTGGTCGCCGCGTTCAGCGAGCCGACCTCCGCGAGGGCAGCAAAGGAGCTGGGGGACCTCGGCGTCACAGTGCGCGAGCACGCGATGGTAACTGGGATCGATCGGCACGGAGTCACGGTCAAGCTCGGCGACAAGACCGAGCGGATAAACACCCGCACCGTGGTGTGGGCGGCCGGAGTTCGCATCGCAGGCATCGCCGAGGTAGTCGCCCGCGCAGCCGGAGCCAACACAGACCGCGGCGGGCGCGTGGAAGTGAACCCCGACCTGACCCTGCCCGGCCACCCCGAGATCTCGGTGATCGGGGACGCGGCCAAGCTCGACGGTCCGGATGGGAAGCCGCTCCCGGGCTTGGCAACCGTGGCGATCCAGCAGGCGCGGCACGTGGCGAAGGCGATCAGCAACGGAGAGCCCGGCGCCTCGCAGCCGTTCAAGTACTTCGACAAGGGTGCGCTGGCCGTAGTTGGCCGCGGCAGAGCGGTGTGCGAGGTCAGAGGTCACCGGCTCCACGGACTGACGGCGTTCGTCATGTACATGTCGGTGCACCTCTTCTACTTGGGGGGCGTCGGTGGCCGCCGCCTAAGCGCGGGAATCAATGCCCTCCAGTCGCTGTTGGGTGCCCGGCAGAACCGGGTGATTCATGACGAGCTCACGACTCCGGCACCCACGCCAGCTTCGTCCCACAGCGTCGAGAAGCCGACCCCGGCGGACAGCCCAGCCGCAATCAGACGCTAGCGGGGGCACCGACGATGGCCAACGACCCAGCGCGCTGGCAGCTCGCCACCACCAGCATCTACCACTTTGGCGCGACGGGAAGCAGCGCGACCTTGCCACCGGCTGGGTAGCCATGCGGGCCCTCGACTCGCGCCTGCTCCGTCGTACGAGCTCTGCCCGTCCGCTCCTGGCGATCGACGTGGTGCTCGGCGTCGGAGCCGGGTTAGCCGTCTTACTCCAGGCCACCTTCCTGGCACGGATCGTCGCGCGGGCATTCGAGGGCACCCCGGTTGGCGCTCTGAGAATTGATTTCGCGCTGCTAGTCGCGGCGTTCGTCGCGCGTGCCGTGTGCGCGTGGGGGATGGAGGTGTCAGGGCGCCGGGCGGCGTGGAGTGTCCTGTCCGAGCTCCGGATGTCCCTGGCCGAGAAGCGCTTGCGCTCACAGCCCACGTCGCTGGACGGCACCGAGTCCGGCGAGATCGCGACCGTCGCCGTCCAGGGGGTCGACGCGCTCGAGGGTTATTTCGCGCGGTACCTGCCTCAGGCCGTACTGGCCTCCGTGGTCCCACTACTGGTCATCGCCTGGGTCGCGGTGTTTGACGTCGAGGCCGCCGTGATCATGGCGCTCACGTTGCCGCTGGTGCCGGTGTTCATGTGGTTGATTGGCCGCTACACCGAGCATCGGACGCGGGAGCGGTGGGAGGCGCTGCGACAGCTCTCGACGCATTTCTTGGATGTAGTTCGCGGTCTGCCCACGCTGCGGGCGTTCGGACGAGGTCGTCAGGCGCTGAGCAACATTTCCGAGGTTGGGGAGCGTTATCGGTCCACAACGATGGGGACCCTTCGCGTCAGCTTTCTGTCGGGATCCGTGCTCGAGCTGGCGGCGACGTTGGGGGTTGCCCTCGTCGCGGTCGCAACGGGTCTGCGGCTGGTGGCCGGCAGCCTGGGGCTGCAGGCCGGGTTGACGGTGCTGGTGCTGGCGCCGGAGCTGTACCTGCCTTTTCGGCGGCTGGGCGCCGAATACCACGCGAGCGCCGACGGCTTAGCCGTCGCGGAACGGATGCTCGCGCTGCTTGACGCTCCGGTGACCGCGTACGCGGGAAGGGGCCGCTCCCCGCCCAACCCCTCCCGGGCGCCGGTTCGTTTCGAGAGTGTTTGCTTCGCCTATCCCAACCGGGAAGGTCGGGTGCTCGATCGACTGTGCATGCAGCTCCTCCCCGGCGAGACGCTCGCATTAGTCGGGGAAAGCGGCGCCGGCAAGAGCACCGTCGGCAGTCTGCTGCTCGGTTTGAACGAGCCCACCGCAGGTCGGATATCGGTCGGGGGCGTGGATCTCGCCGAGTGCAACCGGCGGGCATGGCGGGCGCTCATCGCCTGGGTGCCCCAGCACCCGACCCTGTTCCGCGGGACGGTGGAGGAGAACATCCGCTTGGGCGACCCGAATGCGTCTGAGCAGCGAGTGCTCGAGGCTGCTGCCCTGGCCGGTGCGGACGGCTTTATCCGTGCGCTGCCGGGCGGCTACAAAAACCAGATTGGAGACGGGGGACATTCGCTGTCGCCGGGGGAAGGGAGGCGAATCTGCCTGGCCCGCGCCTTTTTGAGGGACGCGCCGCTGGTGCTTCTGGACGAGCCCACCGCTGACTTAGATCCAGACAGCGTCGAGATCATCTCTCAAGCGGTGAATCGCCTACAGGCCGGACGCACGATGCTCGTAATTGCCCATCGTCCGGAGCTCGTAAGGCAGGCCGACCGCCTCGTTCACCTCGTGCATGGAACCGCCATGCCGGCACAGCAATCCAGAAGGGCTGCATGAACGTGACGCTGCCTGCGCTGCTGCGACTGGCAAGCGTGTCGCGTCCGCGGTTGGCACTCGCCGCGGTCCTCGGTGCGCTGACCGTCCTCTTCGGCGTGGGACTGATGGCGACGGCTGGTTACCTGATCTCACGGGCGGCCGAGCGGCCGGCTGTTCTCTCGTTGATGGTGGCGATCGTCGCGGTGCGGTTCTTCGGGCTCGGCAGGCCCACTATGAGGTATCTCGAGCGGCTCTCTTCTCACGATCTCGCCCTACGCACGTTGGGTCGGGTCCGGACGCGCTTCTATGAGCGCATCGAGCCCCTCGCGCCTGGCCAACTTGCCTCCTACAGGAACGGCGACCTGCTCTCACGGATGGTCGCGGACGTCGATGCGCTGCAGGGCATCTACCTTCGAGGCCTCGGGCCCGCGGCGGTGGCGCTCCTTGCAGGCGCCGTGTCGGTGGGAGCCGCCGCCGCCTTCCTTCCCGCCGCAGCCTTTGTCCTGGGAGCCGGCCTCCTGGTAGGTGGCCTGCTGGTTCCGGCGTTCGGCGGCTTCGTCGCTCGCCGGGCCGGCCGCCGGCAGGCCGCGGCACGAGGTGAGCTCTCAGCAGAGTTTGTGGAGTTGGTCGGCGGTGCGCCGGAGATCGTCGCGTTCGGCGCTGAGGGCGGCACATTGGCCCGCATCGGCGCTGCCGACAGGACGCTCGTCTCCCTGGCTCGACGCGACGCGCTCGCTGCGGGGGCCGCCGAGGGACTTGGGCTGATCGTGACTGGTCTGACCATTGCGGGTGTCCTGGCGGTCGCGGTCGGCGCGCTGCACGAGGGGCGACTTGACCGCGTGCTGCTCGCGTTGCTGGGGCTCCTCGCGCTGGCGTCTTTTGAGGCCGTCACACCGTTGGCCGCAGCCGCTCGCGAGCTCTCATCCACGGTCGCGGCGGGCCGTCGGATCCTGGAGCTGACCGACAGTGAAGCCGCTTTACGTGATCGGCCGGAGCCGATTCCGGCGCCTACCTGGCCATTCGCGGTGGCGCTTGAAGGAGTCTCCGCCCGCTACCCGGGCGAGCCGCGGCGCGCCGTTGACGGCGTCAGCTTGAGGCTTGTGCCCGGCGAGCGGGTGGCGTTGGTTGGGCCGAGCGGCGTTGGCAAGACCACCATCGCCAACCTACTGCTCCGCTTCCTTGACCCGGAGGAGGGGAGAGTGACGCTCGCGGGACAGGACCTTCGCGACTACAGCCAGGAGGACGTGAGGCGTGCGATAGCGGTTGCCGGTCAGGACTCGCATCTGTTCACGGCGAGCATCGGTGCCAACGTACGTCTCGCTCGTCCAAGCGCCAGCGAGTGGGAGATCGAGCAAGCGTTGCGGCGCGCGTGCATCTGGGAGTGGATCTGCCGGCTTCCCCAGGGGCTCGACACGTTGGTTGGCGAGCAAGGACGCGAGCTGTCCGGCGGTCAGCGGCAGCGCATCGTCCTGGCGCGAGCGTTGCTTAAAGACGCCCCGGTGCTGGTGCTGGACGAGCCGACCGCGCATCTGGATCCGAGCACTGCCAGCGATCTGATGCGTGACGTGTTCTCCGCCGTCCGCGATCAGACCGTCCTTCTGATCACGCATCGGACCGAAGGACTCGACCTCGTAGACAGGGTGCTGGCGCTGCAGCGGCCTGACGCGGCCTCGACGAACTCGATCCTTGAGGTGAGCAAGCAATGACCGCGCTCTTTGTGATCGGAATCGTTGCCGGGAACTTCGCGGGCCGGCGGACGGCCCGCGACATGCGTTCACAACCAGATCTGGAGGAAACATGACGCGCTTAACGATCCCCTGGCCGATCCGCGGTGTCCTCGGGGGCACCGCCGGAACCGCCACGATGACGCTCGCCTACGAGACTGAGCGACGGTTCCGGCACAACCATCGCGGCCAGCTCGACTATGACGACTCGCTGGTCCCCGGCAAGATCGTCGCGTCGATCATGCACCTGGGTCGCGTGAGCGACCGCGAGGACGAAGAACTTGGTCTCGCTCTGCGCTGGGGCTACGGGTCGGTCTTCGGCATCTGGCACGGATTGCTGCACCGCCGGCTCCGCGAACCGTGGGCCAGCGCCATCTTTGGCGGCACCCTGATGAGTGCGACGCTGTCCTTGTTTCCGCTGCTGGGACGAACGCCGCCGCCTTGGCGTTGGCCGGCCGACGTGATGGCAACGGCGATCGCCACGCATGTCGCGTACGTCGTCGCGGTCGCGACGGTGGACGACGCGCTAGGTCATTAGGAGGCGGGCCTGTTGCTGCGTTGTGTGTTCGGATCTTCGACCGATGTGGGCGAGATCGCAGCGCGGATCCGGGAGATTCCCGGCTCCCGGCACTGTGACCCGGAGCGGCGACGGGGACATGGCGCGGGCGCTGATGACCGACGACCTCGTCGACGACATGTCGACACATTCGTAGTCAACCAGCCGGTGGAAATCCGTAAACCCCGATGTTGAAGGGAATGAGATAGTGCTCGACTTCGTATTCCGGCCGCTTCGCTCCGTCCTCGATGTGGGGGAGCGCGTGATCTCGAAGCCGCTGGAGGAACCAGAACACGAGCTGACCGTGATCGTCGACGCGGCCCATCGGGTCGCCGACTCGATCGAGCACCACGTCGAGGTGATCGAGGGCCTGGCGACCTCCGTAGAGCCGCTGAAGGAGTCCGTCAACAACCTCAACGCGACCATGGTCGATCTCGTTTCGCTGATGGCCCCGATGGCCTCGGCCGAACACGGCGTCGAGGAGGTCGAGCACGGGGTGAAGGACGTCGAACATGGGATGCACCGCGTCGAGCGCGTCTTCGGATTTCGTCGGCACGCACGCACCACCGAGCCGGGGACGATTCCGGCGACGCAGCCCGGCCCGGAACAGCTCGAGCGCGGCGGCGCCGTGGAGCAGCCAGATGACACCACGTAGGCGCCCTGACCTCGATTAGCCGGAACCGGTGCATGACTGTCACCCCCCAATCGCCCAACACCAGCTGCCTGGCTTCAATAAACCAGCGCCCTTTGTGATCGCGCCGCGCAGCGCGAAACGCACCCCGCCTCCCCCGCCTCTCGAGGAAGACCCAGACAGCTAGCTCCGGAGCTGGCCGAGATCTGGGCCGGCGGCTCCCGCCGCTTCAAATCCGCCGGGACCGGGACTGGCTTCAGTCGTAGCGCCGCTCAGGCGGCTCATCCTCGGGAGGATCTGATGAAACGATTGGCGAAACGGCTGGGAAGCGCGATGATGGAAGCGTGGAAGACCGCGAGAGCGAGCGCGAGCGCAGCCGAAGGATTATCCGGCGCGCGAAGGGGGTTCGTGAGCGCGCTGCCGAGTCGCTAAGGCGCGTCCGCGCGTTGCGCAAGAAGCAAGAACAGGCTGAGGCAGCCCAAAAGCGGCGAAGGTTTCACAGGCAGGATTGACTACGCCGCGGCGTCGTCGGTCGACGCGCGGCGTTTGCGCGGGTGAACGACGGTGGAGGCTGTCTGCTTCTCGCTGCACGCCCGCGATGATCTCTCGAACCGTCCGGCATCGGCCACGCGCTCCGCCAGTTCGACTAGTTGGCCAGCGGCGCATGCATCCTCGGTTCCAGGCTCACCGAGCACTCCCCGTTTGGCCTTTCGACCAGAACTCTCTCGGCTATCGGGGTAGCCCCGGACCGTCCGGGCTCGTTTGCTGTGCGGCCGGCCTTGTGCGGATCGCTTCTGGCTCCTCGATGAGATTGCGGAGTCGCGCGGCGAACAGATACGCGTCGCCGGGCCAGCGGGCTGAGAGGTAGCCGCCGTCCTGCACCACGAACGCGTTTGAATGGTCGGTGGCTGTTCCTCGGCGCGTGGTCCGCGGGCCGCGGACGAACTGCACCGAAGATGCCAGCGCGGTCTTGACCTCGTCCTCGACGTAGGCGGGGTAGGTTCGGTAATACCGGCCCAGACGCCAGGCGGTCAGGTAGTACGCGCCGCGTTCCATGTACTTCGGCAGGCAGGTCGTTCGCCGCTGCGCGATCACGCTCAGGCCCGTGACCGGATCCTTGGTGCGTGCCAGAACAAGGACGCCGTGGCAGATCGCGCCGACGGGGCGGTCGAGCCTCCAGAACTCCGCGACTTTGCTCTGCAGCACGGCCGAAGAGAGGTACTGCTGCATGCCGGGCGCGTGCCCTCCGGGCAGCAGCAGAGCGTCGAAGTCCCTCGGTCGCAGGTCCGTCCAGGCAATCGGCGCGCGGAAGCCTTCCGTCTCGGTGAGTTGCGCGTAAAATCTCTTCGGCTCCTCGTAGGCCCCGAGCTTGCCGAAGATCACCCCATCGAGCAGCCGCGGGTCAGCCATCGGCGCTTCGCCTCCCCGCTCGGTCGCGAATACCGCGTCATGACCAGCATCTGTCAGCACCCGCCAGGGCACCGCCACCTCGGTGACGTCGAAGTCCCGGTCAGGAAGGGGGATCAGCACGCGCACGCATCGGCGACCGTACTCCAAACGAACCCATCGCAGGTACAACGGCCCTCGCCTCCCACCCATCTCACTCAGAGCGAAGACTTTAATCCACCGATCCCCACAGCCTCGGGTGACGCTTGACCACCAGCTGGTCTGCTAGACCGGCCTTTGCGCGGAGGACACTGCGGCGGGCCAATAGTTTCTCAATCGGTTCCGGGGCTCGTCCGCCGCCCAGCAGCGTCCAGTTCCAACTGACCAGCAGCGTCACCCGGACCAAGTTTGAATTGGCCTCAGCACGCACGGAACCTGTCCGCCGAGGAACGCGACAACCAGGCGGAGCGGCCCCCGGAATTCGGCGTCGGATTAACGCCGTGATTAATGCCGCGAAGCGTTTTTCAGGGTCGCGCGCCGATTACCAGGAAGATCGGCGAGCTAACAGGTCTGATTAGCAGGAATATCGTGATGGGCGCGCCTGGTTTCGAACCAGGGACCTCTCGCGTGTGAAGCGATACCGCAGTGGGTCGTCTTGGGCACAAAAGCCCTGCAATAAGGCCAGAACTTGCGCCTCATCCAGGCTCCGCGAAATTCCGCCAATTTGCGCTCAATTCGGCGGGGTTAAGCCAACGAAGCCTCTCATTGGCTTAATCAATCGGGCCTCCGTGCGGCTCGATAGGTCCTCGGGAGCGTCCTCCGGCCGTGAAATTATCGCCACGTGATCTCACTGGACGACCGTTAGCCGATGGCGGGCAGAGCAGTCCCTGAACGCTCTGACCTGCTCCATGACTACCCGGCGCGGGGGCCGTTGAGGTGGTGCAGCGCTGGCGCGCCGAGCACGCCGCGGCCGGCGGGATCCTGGCGAATGGCGTGCCCAGCCGGGAGCGCGGCGCGACTGGCGCAAGGAACGACCGCGCGCCTGGCGTGCCGCCCAGCGGCGCTGCTGCCTCCACGGAAGCAGCCGGCGTGACCTGGACGGCGGTGGCTCAGGCGACCGAGAGGTTGGATCGTGAATCTGAGCATGGACGTAGTCTCGCCCCCGTACGGCCACGTACTCGATTAGGCATGTCCCTGGTCAACTATCCACGCCGTCAGCAGTACCGGCGACTTTCGAAAGCTGCCGCGGCGGCCGCCGTCTCTGCTACCGCGGGATTGATGGCCCTCGTGCTCGCGAGCGCTGGAGCGATGTCGTTCGCCGGCGTCTCCACGGTCGCTGCGGTCGCGCTCGGGCTGTACGCACGCCGCTGGCTTCGGCTTGCGAGACGCAGCCGGGTCGGCGCACGGTCCGAGAACGAAGTCCGTCGGGTGCTCGCGCCACTGCGGGCAGAGGGATGGCGATTGCGGCACTCGCTGCCGTGGCAGGGACCGGGCGACATCGACTCTGTAGCGATTGCGGCGGGTGGAGTCGCGGTTGTAGACCTCGCAACGGTCGCGAACCGTCAGCAGACCAGCATAGAGGCGTCCGCGCCCGCAACGCGGCAGCGGCAGCCTATGGCGGCCTGCCAGACCGAGGGCTCCTCAGCAAGCGGCGACAACAGGGCTGGCGCCCCAGCAATAGACAGACGAACAGGAACAGCCAGACAACGTCGACGAAGTGCCAAAACGAGGCCGCCGCCTCGAAGCCAAAATGGCGCTGCGGTTGAACTGCCCGGCCCGCGCGCGGAACCAGCAGACGATCAAGAAGCACGTGCCGACGATGACATGAAAGCCATGGAAGCCGGTGGCCAGGAAGAACACCAGGGGTACACGCCGCCGCCCACGAACTTGAACGGGGCATGAGGTCCTCGAGCACCTGGCAGGCGGTGAACGACATGCCCAGGAGAATGGTGAAGCCGAGTCCCATCACGAGCGACCTCTTGTCACGCTCGATCAGCGCGTGGTGCGCCCAGGTGATCGTGGTGCCGGACAGCAGCAGAATCATCGTGTTCAGGATGGGGATGTGAAACGGATCGTAGGTGTGGATGTTCGGCGGCGGCCAGACCGGGTTCGCCAGGCCCGAGACGTTGTCGGGAAACAGGGCATAGTTGAAGAAGGCCCAGAAGAAGGCGACGAAGAACATCACCTCACTGGCAATGAAGAACATCATCCCATAGCGCAGCCCCAGCCGAACGACCGGAGAGTGCAGGCCGGGCGTGCGGCTTTCGCGGATCACGTCGCGCCACCAGAAGAACATCGTGGTGAAGACGATCAGCGAGCCGATCACCAGCGTCACGTAGCTGTTGAAGTGAGCCGCAAGAATGATTCCGACCACCACGAGCGCTCCGCCGAGCGCGCCGACCAGAGGCCATGGGCTAGGGTCAACCAGGTGGTAAGGCTGCTTCAGTCCGGAGCTGGCCGGAATGGGTGTGCCGTGCGCGTGATCGCTCATGCCTTGCCCAAGCGAGGAGAGCCGGGGGACCGCCCGGCACGGTGGTGGCGCATCTTCCCCAATTCCGCCGTGCGTTCAAGGGGCGTGGCGGCTATCTTTCCAGCCTTACTCCAGCTCCTTCGTCTTGGCCACGCAGCACCCGCTCGCGCGCGTGCCATCCAGCGTAGGGGAGGGCTATCGCATAGGGGCCACGGCGTCGGCCCATCTTCCGCATGCCCGTGCTTGTCACGGGCATCCACGCCTTCGGGTGGCGCCACGCAGGCGTGGATGGCCGGAACAAGTCCGGCCATGACGCGTGTGGACATCGGGCCGAAAAGCCGTATGCGATGGCCCTGTAGCGCAGGCACTGGCCACAGGCGACGTGCGCGCCTGAAGCCGCTCAGGACGGCGATGGCCGCACCAGATCCCTGCTGGCGGTGGTATCTTGGCGCCCTCGCGCGAAGGCGGGCGCCGGGGCTTGCGGCAACTCGACCTGGAATCCCTCTTTCGTGGGAACGACGAAGCGTCGGCCGAAAATCAGCGCCGTTTGCACGACTCCGGTCCGATCCCAGCGTCAGGGCACGGCTGGGGGAGTGGCATAGGCTGGCTACGCCACCGCGACCTTTACGCCTTCTGGATCAAGGCGATATCCGCCTCCCTCCGTGACCAGAAGCCGCGCGTTCGCCGGATCGGGCTCGATCTTCTGGCGGAGACGATAGATATGGGTCTCCAGCGTGTGCGTCGTCACCGCGGCATTGTAGCCCCAGACCTCATTCAGCAAGACCTGTCGCGCCACCGCCCGATCGCCGGCACGATAGAGGAACTTGAGGATGGCGGCTTCCTTCTCGGTCAAGCGGATGCGCCGGTTCTTGGCCGGATCCTGAAGCAGCTTCGCCGAGGGCCGGAATGTGTAGGGGCCGATGGTGAAGACCGCGTCCTCGCTGTTCTCGAAGATGCGGAGCTGGGCTCGGACCCGGGCCAGCAATTCCCCAAGGCGAAAGGGCTTGGCCATGTAGTCATTGGCCCCAGAGTCGAGGCCGCGGATCACGTCCAACTCAGCATCCGATCCCGTCAGCATGATGACCGGCATTTTGTGACCTTGCCGGCGCAGCTTCATGCAGAAATCGCGCCCGTCTCCATCAGGCAGCCGGACATCGAGGATAAGGGCATCGAAGCGCGCGTCGCGGCCACTCAGCTTCTCCTCCGCTTCCGCGAGGGTTGCCGCTTCCACGGGCACGAACTCGCGCTCCACGCCAAACTGCTCGGCGAGCGTAAGGCGCAGGTCGTCGTCGTCGTCCACGATCAGGATAGGTCGCTCACTCGACATTCTTTCCGTCCCTTGCCAGCTCATGTGGCATCAAACCCCATGTCAGAACAACCCGCCCCGAGTGTGAGCCAAGTTGCGCGAAACCGAATAGTTTACGATATATTAATAGTTCAATCCTGAACATCCGGCCCAACCGATTCGTCGTTGTCACATAACCGAGAGGCACCGTCATTCGATATAGTCGCAAGACGCCCGTATACCAAGCAATTCGTACGCAAAGTGTTACTTTTTTGTCTTCGGGTGGTCACGGCGCGGCGATAGTGCCAATCTTGACCCACCGGAGCTCAGTCCAATCTGCTTCAACATGAACGCGAAATGACACATCACCTGGCCGGGCAGCCCACTGGCCTTGGAGCGGTCTCCGTTGAAGGTCGCGCGAGTGAGCAGCCATCGATGGCGCGACTGCGCATGGTGCATCGCGCCGCGGCGGAATTTCGCCGTGGGACTCCGGTGCTGCTAAGCGGGCCCGCGCCCCTCGTGCTCCTGGCGGCAGAGACGACGGGACGTCGAGGGCTGCGCGAGTTCGGGGCCCTGATGGCTGAGCCGCCGGTCATGCTGCTCGCCAAAAGCCGGGCCGACGCCATTCTCTACCGCAAGGCGCCGGCGGCCAATCCGGTCGTGGCGCTCCGGCTAACGACCGGATTGCTGGAGCCAGGGGCCTTACAGGCGCTTGCCGATCCGACCCTCGATCAGACTTGGGCAGAAACGCCGACCGAGGTTGCGGCACCAGCCGCCGCCGGGGCCGCCTTGGCCTTGGTCAAGCTTTCGCGCCTGCTTCCGGCCGTGCTGGCCGCTCCGGCGATGCCGGGCGCGGCCCAGGTCGCGAGCCGTCTTGGCGTCCTGACCGTCCCCGCCGACGACGTCGCGACCTATCCGGCCGCGGGGCTCGCCGGGCTGACCCGCGTGGCCGAGGCGCACGTGCCACTGGAGGCTGCGGAAGACTGTACGATCGTTGCGTTCCGCACTGACGACGCGGGCGTGGAGCATCTCGCTATCTTGGTCGGCGACCCGAAATCCGTCGAGGCACCGCTGGTGCGGCTGCATTCGGAGTGCTTCACCGGCGACCTGCTGGGCAGCTTGCGCTGCGACTGCGGCTTGCAGCTGCGCGGGGCCATCCGCCGTATGGCCAAGGAGCACGCCGGCGTGCTGCTCTACTTGGCCCAGGAGGGGCGGGGAATCGGCCTCGTGAACAAGCTGCGCGCCTACGCGTTGCAGGATCGTGGGCTGGACACCTTGGACGCCAACCGCGCGCTAGGCTGGGGCGCCGACGAGCGGGACTTCCTGGTCGCCGCGACGATGCTGGAATCACTCGGCCTGCGCCGCGTACGCCTGCTGACCAACAATCCCGAAAAGCTTGCCGCTCTGGCGGCGTGCGGGATCGATGTGGCGGGCCGCGTGCCGCACGCCTTCGCGCCCAACGGCGTCAACGATCACTACCTCGCGACCAAGGCGCACCGCTTTGGCCACTTGCTGGGCGGCCGATGACGCGTGCCGTGGTGCAACCAGACGGGCTATTGCTCGCCCCTGGGCTGAGACTGCGCGCCACGCTTGGCCGAGGCGGCGTGCGAGCGGACAAGCGGGAGGGTGACGGCGCAACCCCGGTCGGGCTTCTGCCGCTGCGCCGCGTGCTGTACCGCGCCGACCGGCTGCGCCCGCCAAGCTGTGCCGTGCCCATCGAGCCTTTGTCGCCTCGCGATGGCTGGTGCGACGACCAGGAAGATGCCGATTACAACCGCAAGGTGACGCTTCCGCACCCCGCGCGCCATGAGGCCCTGTGGCGCGCGGACGCGGTGTACGACGTCATCGGCGTGCTCGGCTGGAACGACGCGCCGGTGCGGAAGGGAAGGGGGTCGGCGATCTTCTTGCACGTGAGCCGCCCCGACCGCGCGCTGACCGAGGGCTGTGTCGCCCTGACGCTTCCCGACCTGCTGCGCCTGTTGCAAGCCGGTCTTACGGAGATCGAGGTCCGTCCCGGCTGAAGCCGTGGGGTCAGCCGCGTCGTGCGTCGCGTCGATGGCCCACGCGCACAAAGCTGATGAGTGTCGCGCCGGCCGCGGCAACCGTGCCGGCCAGCAGCGAAAGCCGGACCCCGCCCGCGATACCGGCCCCGCTCGCGGAGCCGATGCCGAACATCAGCGCGACGAGCGCGGTTCCGGTGGTTTGCCCCAAGAGCCGCGCCGTCGAGAGCATGCCGGAGGCCGCGCCGCTGCGCTCGGGCGGCGCGGCGCCGACCAGCAGGCGGTTGTTGGGGGATTGGAAGAAGCCGAACCCGAAGCCGGAGACCGCCATGCGCCACGCCACGTTTTCCCAGCCCGGCTGTGCCGGCATGGTCAGCAGGAGCGCCATCCCCGCGGTCATCACCGCGAGCCCCATCGCGCCTAGGAGCGTCGGCGCGGTCCGGTCCGACAGCCGCCCGGCGATCGGGGCGATAATGACGACGATCGCCGGCCACGGGGTCATCAGCAACCCGGTTGTGATCTGCGAGAGGTGCCCCGCGTCCTCGAACAGGAAGGGCAGCGACACGAACGCGGCGCCCTGGGCCGTGTAGGAGCAGATCGAGGTGCCCACCGACAGCGCGAAGATCGGGCGGCGGAACAGGTCCACCGGAAGGATGGGCGCGGTGCGCGCCAGCTCCCGCGTGACGAAAACCGCGCCGAAGAGCGCCGCCGCGGCGAGCTCCCCCGCCGCCCAGGCGCCGCGTCCGCCTCGCCCCAGCTCGTCGACCGCGAAGATCAGCAGCCCCAGCGTGATGGCGTTCAGCGCCGCCCCGAGCAGGTCGAAGCGGTGCCGGCTGCGCGGGGTCATCGGCAGCACGTGCGCGGCGAGCCACAGTGCGATCCCGCCCGGCACGATGTTCACCGCGAACAGCCAGTGCCAGCTCGCCACCGACAGGATCGCGGCCGCGACCGTCGGCCCCGTCGCAGACGAGGTCGCGACCACGAACGCGATAAACCCAATGCCGCGCCCCAGCATCGCGCGGGGAAAGACAAAACGGACCAGCGCGGTGTTCACGCTCATGATCCCGGCACCGCCCAGTCCTTGGAGGACGCGGGAGACCACGAGCATAGGCAGGGACTGCGAGGCCGCGCAGGCGGCGGAGGCCACGGTGAAGACCGCGAGCCCGACCCAGTACACCCTCTTGTAGCCGACAATGTCGCCCAGGGAGGCGAGGGGCAGCAGGGAGACCGTGACCGCGAGCTGGTAGGAGTTGACGACCCAGATCGAGCTGGCCGGTGTCGCGGCAAGCTCGCGCGCGATCGTCGGCAAGGCGATGTTGGCGATGGCTGAATCCAGCACGGACATCGCGACGGCAATGCCCAAGGTTATCATTGCCCGAAGCCGCTCGGGCGGGGGCAGCCCGTCGGCGGGCAGGGCGGCATTCGCGGGCGACATGCGAGGGTATAGCTACGTCAGTGTGCTGGTCTCGCCAACCCGGTGGGTTCACCCTTCCGCCGCACGATCGTTGGCAGGCTGAGCACGTTCAGCTCTGACAAGGCTGACCGTTGCCTTCGTCCTCGCATCCCGGCGCGCTCCACATTATGTGTGCGCCGCAGCACGTCGCGTCCGGCCCAACCGGCGCTTGGAAAACGCCCGAGAGGCCGAATGGATATCCGCAATCTCGCCATCATCGCCCATGTCGATCATGGCAAGACCACGTTGGTCGATCAGCTCCTGCGCCAGTCCGGCGCCTACCGCGAGCACCAGCAGGTGGTGGAGCGGGCACTGGATCGCAACGAGCTGGAGCGCGAGCGGGGCATCACCATCCTCGCCAAGTGCGCCTCGGTGGTCTGGAAGGGCACCCGCATCAACATCGTCGATACGCCCGGCCACGCCGATTTCGGCGGCGAGGTCGAGCGCATCCTGAACATGGTCGATGGCGCGCTGGTGCTCGTGGACGCCGCCGAGGGCGTGCTGCCGCAGACGAAGTTCGTGGTCGGCAAGGCGCTGGCGCGCGGCCTGAGGTCGATCGTCGTCGTCAACAAGGTCGATCGGTCCGATGCCCGCCCCGACGAGGTGCATACGGAAGTATTCGACCTGTTCGCGGCGCTGGGCGCAACCGACGCGCAGCTCGACTTCCCGGTGCTGTTCGCCTCCGGGCGGAACGGCTGGGCCGATCCGACCCTGGACGGTCCCCGCCAGGATCTATCGGCGCTGTTCGACCTCGTGCTGCGCCATGTCCCGGCTCCCGCGCTGGATGCGGAGGCGCCGTTCGCCATGGTGGCGAGCATCCTCGAGTATGACAACTTTCTGGGGCGCGTGCTGACGGGGAGGGTGGAGCAGGGCCGCGCGCGGCTCAACATGCCCGTCAAGGTCCTGGGTGCGGACGGGCGGCAGGTCGAGGCTGGGCGGATGACCAAGCTGCTGTCGTTCCGGGGCCTGGACCGGGTGCCGGTGGAGGAGGCGGGGGCGGGCGACATCATCGCGGTGGCCGGCCTCGCCGAGGCCACGGTCCCGGACACGATCGGCGCCCTGGACCTGAGCGCGCCGCTGCATGCGACCCCCGTCGATCCGCCAACCCTGGCGATGACCTTTCGCATCAATGACGGCCCGCTCGCGGGGCGGGAGGGCAAGAAGGTGACGTCGCGGCAAATCCGCGAACGCCTGTTCCGCGAGGCCGAGGGCAACGTCGCCATCAGGGTCTCCGATAGCAGCGAGACCGATGCGTTCGAGGTGGCCGGGCGGGGCGAGCTTCAGTTGGGCGTGCTCATCGAGCAGATGCGCCGCGAGGGCTTCGAGCTGACGATCGGCCGCCCGCGCGTGCTGACCCGGCGCAACGAGGAGACCGGCGATCGGGAGGAGCCGATGGAGGAGGCGCTGGTCGATGTGGACGAGCCCTACTCCGGCGTGGTGGTCGAGAAGATGTCCCTCCGCAAGGGCGAGCTGCGCGACATGCGTCCGTCAGGGAGCGGGAAGGTCCGGCTGACCTTCCTTATCCCGAGCCGGGGCCTGATCGGCTACCACGGCGAGTTCCTGACCGACACGCGGGGGACCGGGATCATGAACCGGCTGTTCGCCGGATACGGCCCCTGGAAGGGGCCGATCGAGGGGCGTCGCACCGGCTCGTTGATCTCCAATTCCGACGGCGAGGCGGTGCACTACGCGCTGTTCTACTTGCAGGAGCGCGGGACGCTGTTCGTCAGCCCCGGCGAGAAAGTGTATGTCGGCATGATCCTGGGCGAGCACAGCCGGGGATCGGATCTCCGACGTGAACCCGATCAAGGAGAAGAAGCTCACGAACATCCGCGCCGCCGGCAAAGACGACGCGATGCTGCTCATCCCGCCACGCAAGATGAGCCTGGAACAGGCGATCGCCTACATCGAGGATGACGAGCTGGTGGAGGTGACGCCGTCGGCGGTGCGCCTGCGCAAGCGGCACCTCGACCGGCACGAGCGCAAACGTCATGAGCGGCGGGCCGAGAGCGAGGCGGCCTAATAACCTCCGTCTCTGACTTAACGGAAAAGGCTCAATCGGGCTCGATCGGCATCGTCGCGATGCTGGTCCAGGCGATCGGGGCACCGCACTTTTCGGCGGCCTGATCCGGCGGCAGGGACGTGTCCCAATGCACCGCGAGGAAGCGGCGTGCCGTCACGTGCGCCGCCGCGTCCGAGATCAGCCAGAGCAGCGGCGGGACCATCACCTCGGGACGGATCAGCCGCGAGCGGTCGGCCAGCTCCGCTTCGGGGATGATCCGGGTGTCCGTCATTCCGCCGGGCACCAGCACGTTGGCGGTGACGCCGCTGCCGGCGAGGTCGGCGGCCATGACCGCCGCGCCCGCCTCGGCCGCGGCCTTGCTCGCACCATACAGCGCATAGCCGCCCCGGATCATCGGTACCGAGACTCGTGGTCACAGTGACGATCCGTCCCTTGCCGGCGCGCAGCATCCGGGGCGCGACGGCGCGCGCCATCATCAGGGGCGCGGTGGCGTTCACCGCCACGAAACGCTGCCACTGCTCGGGCGCGATCTCCCAGAAGCGGATCGGATGGTGCCGCTGGTCGGGGCGGATAGCGCCCTGTCCCACGCCGGCATTGTTCACCAGCACGTCGATGCGCCCCAGCGCGCGCTCCGCCTCGTCCACCACTCTGTCGCACGCGCCGGCCTCGGCCAAATCCGCCCGGATGGGCACGAACCGGCCTGGAAGTGACCCCGCCGCGGTCGCCAAGTCATCAAGCCAGGCGGGCTCCCGATCGACCCCGGCGACGCTATGGCCCTCTCGCAGCAAGCCGAGCGTCATAGCCCGGCCGATGCCGCTGGCTGCTCCGGTCACAACGGCTGCTTCGCTCGCTGGCATGGCGGAGTCCTCCTGGTCGTCAGTTTTCAAGGGACGGCGTGTTGCCGAACCCAGGTCCTGAATTCCTCGTCCGATATCTCACCAGTCGCAAGCTGAAGCGTGACCCCGCTGCCCCCCGTCGAAGCGATGAAGCGCAGGCCATTCAGCCGGAAGCACAAGTCCAATGCAACGTACGCCGCGCGCTTGTTGCCGTCCACAAAGGGATGACTGCGGGCTAGGGTCCGTTAGCTCTTGGGGACTTTGATCCAGTCCATTATTGCTGCCATGCAGAGCACGCCCATGAAGGAGCGAGCGGTCTTTTCGTAGCGGGTTGCGACAGCGCGCCACTCCTTCAGCCGTCCCCACAGACGCTCGACGAGGTTGCGGTTCTGGTAAATCCAGGACGGGCAGGCGATCGGCTCCTCGTTGCGCTTGGACGGGATCGCGGGGCGCGCGCCGCTGTCCCAGACCAGGGCGCGGAACGCCTGCGAGGCGAGACCGCGATCGCCGACCACCCAACCTGGGACGTCGGACAGGCAGCCGAGCAGACCGGGAGCCAGTGGCAGTTCGTGCGCCTGGCCCGGGGCGAGGGCGAAGGCAATCGCCCGTCCAGTCCCATCGGCGATCACACACGCCTTGGTGCCATAGCCGCCGCGAGACCGCCCCAGCGCCTCCCGGCTCTCGCCCTGGGCCGCATCGCATTCTTTTTGGCCGCACCCGCCGCCTTCTGGTGCGCCCGGATGTTCGTGCCGTCCAGAAACACCATGCCGAGGCTGATCCCGGACTGCTGCACCCGTTCCAGCAGCCGTTCCCAGACGCCCGTCCTTGCCCATCGGATGAAGGTCTGCGCCGCACCCCACCATGGTCCCAGCTCGGCGGGGATGCCGCGCCACTTGGCGCCGTTCTGGTGCCGCCAGAGGATGGCCTCGATCGTCCGCCGCAGATCGTGGTGTGACGTCTTCCCGTGCGGGCGAACCGCGTCGATCAGCGGCCGCAGCACGTTCCATTGCGCGTCGCTCAGCACCTGCATTGTTCACTTCCGTTCCAAAATGACAGGACGGTGGCCGGAAGAATGAAGGTATTCAAGGGATGACAGACCCTAGCGCCATCGCTACAACGCCGCGAGTCCCGCGATATCGCGATCGCGACAGGCCGTCCGGTTGACCGACCCCGCCTGCCGTGCTGAGCGAGCTGCTCGTCATGCACCGCAACGATAGAAGCATCGGATCACCCCTGCGAACCGGGATGGCAGGCGAAACATGGTGCGGCCCTTTGGCCTGGACACCTCCAGCGTACCCGGCTACCCGCTCCGCCCGCCTCCCGCGCCGTCGCCGGATGTCACCACCAACCACCCAAATTGGCCAAAGTCGAGCGTAGCGATACTATAGAGATTTTGAAGGATCCCGTGATGATGAACTATCTTCCGCAGCGCGCCGCGCTCAAGTTCTGGCGGAGCACAGTGCCTCGCTTCAGGATGAGGGTAGGTCGTACACGTGTCCGCGTTTCGGGGCACAGCAGAAGCCCAGGGGCTCTCTTTAGATGGAGGGAGGGGTGGAAGACCGAGATCATTCGTGAGATATTTAAAATCGAAGACGGCGACTTCGTTGATGTTGGCGCGAATGTCGGGCAGACACTTCTCGATTACTGCGCCACCGGAATAAATTGCAGGTATATAGGATTCGAGCCAAATCCGTCAGCGTTTGCATCTCTGCACACTTTTGTCGCGGACAATAAGATCAAAAATTGTGTGATACTCCCCATTGGGTTATCCGACGCAGCAGCAGTCCTAAACTTGTATTCGCAGGTTCCACATGCCGCAGATGTCAATGCTACAATCGTGCCCGATCTCCGCCCGCGCATGACGTTAGAGCAAACCGCGGTTTTCTGCTGTCGTTTTGACGACCTGCGAAGCGCTCTCGGCATCGCTTCAATCGGCCTGGTCAAGATCGATGTGGAGGGCGCCGAACTGGCCGTCCTACGCGGCATGGAGGGAAGCCTTCGCGAACTGCGGGCGCCTGTCCTTTGTGAGATTCTCTACGCGGATGAGAGAGCTGACCTCCGCCAGTACCGGGGAGACCATGAAATCCACCATGGAGTTTCTCCATCAGACAGACTACGCGCTGTTCCGTATCCTAGTAGATCGGAATACGGGACGCTTTGAGGGTTTAAGGAAAATAGCGGATCTTCCGACCCAAGTATGGTCCTTGGGTAATTCACATGAGTGCGACTACGTATTTATTCCAACTGAAAAGATTGGCAAGTACGAACAAATCGCTGCTGTCGGCAGCCGTAAGCAAGCCGATGCAGGCTAAGATATTCTAGCTGCTGCTTTTCTCCGGAAATGGCTAAAGCCGGGCTTAGCGCCTACGCGCGAAAGCGGGCAGGGCGCATCGAGATGCAGCGGGCGTGGACCCCGCTTCCGCGGGGGTGACGCTAACCACTGGAAAGCCAGTGTTGTTTCGGACGAACGCTTACAGGATGAACCGGCTCAGGTCGCCCTTCTGCGCCAGCGGCGCGACCCGCTCGTTCACGTAGTCCGCGTCCACGGTGATCGCCTCGCCGGCGCGGTCGGTCGCGGTGAAGCTGATGTCCTCCAGCAGCCTCTCCAGAACCGTGTGCAGGCGGCGGGCGCCGATGTTCTCCACCCGATCGTTGATGTCGGCGGCCAGCGTCGCCAGCGCGTCCACCGCGTCCTCGCTGAAACTCAGCGCGACGTTCTCCGTCCCCATCAGCGCCCCGTACTGCTTCAGCAGGGAGTGCTCCGGTTCGGTGAGAATGCGCCGGAAGTCATCGCGCGAGAGCGGTTGTAGCTCGACGCGAATTGGCAGCCGACCTTGCAACTCGGGCAACAGATCGGCGGGCTTGGCGAGGTGGAAGGCGCCCGAGGCGATGAACAGCACGTGGTCGGTCTTCACCGGCCCGTATTTGGTGTTGACCGTCGTGCCCTCGATCAGCGGCAGGAGGTCGCGTTGCACGCCTTCGCGCGAGACATCCCCGCCGCGCACCATGCCCTCGCTGGAGCGCGCGATCTTGTCGATCTCGTCGAGAAACACGATGCCGTTGTTCTCGGCGTGCGCCACCGCGTCCTTGGCGAGACGATCATTGTCGAGCAGCCGGTCCGCCTCCTCGCGCTCCAGCGCCGCGCGCGCCGCCCGCACCGTCATTCGGCGCGTCTGCTGGGGGCGGCCGAACATGCCCTTCATCATCTCACCCAGGTTGATGACCTGGCCGGGCGGCATTCCGGGAATGTCGAGCTGCCCGATGGGCATGCCGCTGGGCGGCTCGGCCACCGAGATCTCGATCTCCTTGTCCTCGAACTCGCCGTTGCGCAGCATCCGGCGGAACTTCGAGCGCGTGTCGGCGGCCGCGCCCTCACCCACCAATGCGGTGATCAGCCGCTCCTCGGCGGCCAGCTCGGCCTTGGCCTGCACGTCGCGCCGCGAGGACTCGCGCAGCATGACGAGGCTGGCCTCGACCAGGTCCCGCACGATGCTCTCCACGTCGCGGCCGACATAGCCGACCTCGGTGAACTTGGTCGCCTCCACCTTTAGGAACGGCGACTGGGCGAGCTTGGCCAGCCGGCGCGCGATCTCGGTCTTGCCGACGCCGGTGGGGCCGATCATGAGGATGTTCTTGGGCACCACCTCTTCCCGCATCTCCTCGGGAAGCTGCTGGCGGCGCCAGCGGTTGCGCAGCGCAACCGCGACCGCGCGCTTGGCGTCGTGCTGGCCCACGATGAAGCGGTCCAGCTCGGAGACGATCTCGCGCGGCGAATAGGTAGGAACGTCCATTCTCAGAGTGTCTCGATAACTAGTTTGTCGTTGGTATAGACGCAGATATCAGCGGCGATCCGCATCGCGCGGCGCGCGATCTCCTCAGCCGACATCCCATCCACGGACAGCAGCGCGCGGGCGGCGGCAAGGGCATAGTTGCCGCCCGAGCCGATGGCGATAACCCCGTCCTCCGGTTCCAGCACGTCGCCGTTGCCGGTCAGCGTGTAGCTGTGGGCGCGGTCGGCGACCGCCATCATCGCCTCCAGCCGGCGCAGGTAGCGGTCGGTCCGCCAGTCCTTCGCCAGCTCGACGCAGGCGCGCTCCAGTTGGTTGGGGAACCGCTCCAGCTTGGCTTCCAGCCGCTCGAGCAGCGTGAAGGCGTCGGCGGTGGCCCCGGCGAAGCCCGATAGTATCGTGCCGCCCGGCCCGATCCGGCGCACCTTGCGGGCATTTCCCTTGATGACGGTCTGCCCCAAGCTGACCTGCCCGTCTCCGGCCATGGCCACCTGCCCGTCGCGGCGAACGCACAGAATCGTCGTCCCGTGCCAACCCACCGGGTCGGGCAAAACAAAAGGTTGTGTATCCATTTCACGCGGTGAGATGGTCCGTCCAGGCCGGATCGGCAAGGGACCGGGTTGACGCGGCGCGCTCTCGCGCTCTCAAAGGCCTGGCTGGACCAAGCAATGAACCGGTGCGGTACAGCCCGGGAGGAACAATGGACATCATCAACACACCAGCGGCGGAGATTGCCGCGCGTATCGATCGGCTGCCCGCCAGCCGCACCATTTGGGCGATGATCACGCTGATCTCGCTCGGCGGCTGCTTCGAGTTCTACGATCTTTTCCTCACCGCCTACATCGTGCCGGGGATGGCCAAGGAGGGGCTGTTCTCGGACGCTTCGCTCGGCCCCTTCGCCGCGCTCAATGCGATTAAGGCGCCGGGAGCTGGAACCTTCGTTTTCTCCCTGTTCGCCGGGCTGTTCGTGGGCACGATCCTGTTCGGCTGGGTCGCGGACGCCTATGGACGGCGTACCATCTTCACGTTCTCAATGCTCTGGTACTCGGTCGCCACCCTGGTCATGGCGGCGATGCCGAACGGGTTCTGGATCAACATCTGGCGGTTCGTCGCCGGTGTCGGCATCGGTGTCGAGCTGGTCACGATCGACACCTATGTCTCCGAGCTGATCCCCAAGCACGCGCGCGGGCGGGCCTTCGCCTTCAGCCAGTTCGTCACGTTCTGCGCGGTGCCGGTGGCGGCCCTGCTCGCCTCGCCCTGGCTGTTCGGCCCGGAGAGATGGCGGTGGGTCGTGGTCATCGGCTCAGTCGGCGCGCTGTGCGTCTGGTGGCTCCGCCGCGGCCTGCCGGAGAGCCCGCGCTGGCTGGCCCGGCACGGGCGCCTGGTGGAGGCTGAGACCACGCTCAGCGCGATCGAGGCGCGCGTCATGGCCGAGACCGGCGCGCCCCTGCCCCGGCCTGGCCAGGCCATCGCGGAAATGGGCAAGGCGGACTTCGCCGAGATCATGCGCCCGCCCTATGGCAGGCGCACCGCCATCCTCTCCATTTTCCACTTCTTCCAGACCTATGGCTATTATGGCTTCGCCTCCTGGGTGCCCACCCTGCTGATCGCGCAGGGCGTCACCCTGACCAAAAGCCTGGAGTGGTCGTTCATCATCGCGGTGGCCAACCCGATCGCGCCGCTGGTCGGGATGCTGGTGGCCGACCGGATGGAGCGGAAATGGCAGATCGTCTGTGCCGCGCTCGGCATCGCGGTGTTCGGGCTGCTGTTCTCCGCGCAGCGGGCGGTTGGTCCGCTGATCGTTTTCGGCGTGCTCATCACCTTTTCGAACAATTGGCTTTCCTACGCCTTCCACAACTACCAGACGGAGTTGTTCCCGACGCGGATCCGCGCCCGCGCCGTGGGGTTCGTGTACGGATGGAGCCGGCTGTCGGCGGCGCTCTCCGGGCTGGCGATCGCGGCCTTCCTCGGCCTGGGCGGAACCTCGGCGGTCTTCATCTTCATCGCCTGTTGCATGGTCATCGTGATGTTCGTGATCGGCGTGTTCGGCCCGCGCACGCGCGGCCTCGCGCTGGAGGCGATCTCGCACTAGACGTGCTCCGGCAAACGGGCAGGGGGGCGCCATGGCGCTGACAGTCGCCGTCCAGATGGACCCGATCGAGAGCATCAACATCGACGCGGACTCCACCTTCGCGCTGATGCTGGAGGCGCAGGCGCGCGGCCACGGGCTGTGGCATTACGAGGTGCGCCACATGACGCTGCGCGAGGGCAAGCCGGGGCCGGAGGCGCGGCGGCTGGAGCGGCTGACGGCGCGTGCCCGTCCGGTGACGGTGCGGCGCGCGGCCGGCGCGCACTGGCAGTTCGGGGACGAGGCGGAGGTCGATCTCGGCGGCTTCGACGTGGTGCTGATGCGCCAAGACCCGCCCTTCGACATGGCCTATATCACCGCGACGCACATGCTGGAGCACATCCAGCCGGGCACGCTAGTGGTGAACGACCCGGCCGCGGTGCGCAACGCGCCCGAGAAGATCCTGGTGACGCGCTTCCCCGAGCTGATGCCGCCGACCATGATCACCTGGGACATCGAGGCGATCCGCGCTTTCCGGGCCGAGCACCGCGACATCATCGTCAAGCCGTTGTTCGGCAACGGTGGCGCTGGGGTGTTCCGCATCAAGCCCGATGACGAGAACCTCGGCGCGCTCCTGGAGATGCACTTCGCGCGCTCGCGCGAGCCGCTGATGTTTCAGCGCTATGAACAGGCGGTGCGGCAGGGCGACAAGCGCATCATCCTGGTAGACGGCGAGCCGATGGGCGCGATCAACCGCGTGCCGGCGGCGGGCGAGGCACGCTCCAATATGCATGTTGGCGGCCGCCCGGAGAAAACGACGCTGACCGCGCGGGAGCGCGCGATCTGCGCGGCCATCGGGCCGAGCTTGCGCGAGCAGGGCATGATTTTCGTGGGCATCGATGTCATCGGGGAGTGGCTCACCGAGATCAACGTCACTTCCCCCACTGGCCTGCAAGAAATCGCGCGCTTTGACGGCGTGCATATCGAGACGGCGATCTGGGACAGCATCGAGGCGAAGGCGGCGCTGTGAGCTGGCCTATGCGCAACCGGGCGCCGGCGGGGGTGTGTCGGCGATGTCGGGCTGGTGCTCGGGCAGGCGCGCGGGGTCGGTCCAGCAATCCGCCACGCCGAGGCTGCGCGTGCAGTAGGGCTGTGGCGGGGGTGGCGGAGGCGGCTTGCCGCAGCAGCGATTGCCGGGGATGGCCTCGCACACCGCCTGCCCCAGGCTGATCGGCAGCCCGTCCCTCCCGATCGGGGCCGCGCAGCCGCCCAGCAGCAGCAGGGCCATTGCAAGAAGCGCACGCATGAGCGCAGCTTCGCAGGAACGGGTGAAGGCTTTGTTGCCGCCGCTCGAAGGTGAAACATGAATGTCGTCGTCAGGCCCGGAATATCGCTTGCCGAGTTCCTCACTTGGGAGACGGGCCAGCCGCAGCGCTTCGAATTCGATGGCACCCAGCCGGTTCCAATGACCGGCGGCACCGTGGCCCATGCCCGGCTGATCCGCCGGTTGGTGGAAGCACTGAGCCGCCTCCTGCCGGCAGACTACGAACCGTTTCCGGGCGATCTCAAAGTTCTCACGACCGGGCGGGCTCGCTACCCGGACGTGCTGGTGCTGGGCGGCGCCCCGGCCTCCACCACCGATACCGTCGAACCGGTGGCGGTCTTCGAGATTCTGTCGGCCTCCACTGCCCTGACCGATTTGCTAGTCAAGCCCGAGGAATATGCCGCCCTCGGTTCGATCCTGATTTATGTTATCCTTCCGCAGGATAGTCCGGAGGGGATCGTCGCTTTGCGCCGTTCGGCGGGCTGGCGGCCCGAATACGTGGCGGGCGCCCTCGAACTGCCAGAAACTGGGGTGACCATTCCGGTTTCAGACCCATACGGCTGATCGCTGACGTTCCCTGCGACCTTTGCCCGCGCCGGCACCACCGCTATGGTCCGCCGCCACGCGGAGCTAGAGCGAATTCGTGCCCGACATTTTCGACGAGGTGGAAGAAGAGGTCCGCGCCGAGCGGATGCGGCGCCTGTTCTCGCGCTACGCCGGCCTGATCGTGGGAGCGGCGCTGCTTGTGGTGGCGGGCGTCGCCGGGTGGCGTATCCGCGACTACTATCAGGCGCAGCAGGACCGGGCCGCCGCCGAGCAGTACCTGGTGGCGGTGAACCAGGCGCAGGCGGCCGGCGCCACGGCGCAGGCGGGCCGTGCCCAGGCCATTGCGATCCTCACCAGGTTGGCGGAGTTGGCGCCTTCGGGATACCGCCAGTTGGCGCGGCTCCGCCTCGCGGCGCTGCTCGCGCAGGCCGGCAAGCGGCAACAGGCGCTGGACCTTTACAACGCGCTCGCCAGTGACCAGTCCGCCGATCCATTGCTCCGCGACCTCGCGAGCCTGCTCTGGGCCGAGCACCAGATTGACAGCGGCGATCCGCAAATCCTGGAGGCGCGGCTGAAGTCCCTCGCGGCACCGGGCAGCTCGTGGCGTCCCCTGGCGGAGCGGCAGCTCGCGTTGCTCGATCTCCGGCAGAACCGCGTTGCCCCGGCGCGGGACATCCTGCGCCGATTGGCCGTGGACGGCACGGCGCCGTCCGGCGTGCGCGAATTGGCGCAGCTCCTGCTCCAGCAGCTCGGGAGCTGACGAAGGGGATGCGGTCGACCCGGGCGCTCAGCCGGCGCGCTGCCCTGGCCCTGCCTCTTGGCCTGACCGGCTGTGGGCTGTTCGGAGGGTGGTTCACGGAGCACAAGCCGCCGGTCCCCGGCAAGCGCGAGCCCGTGCTGCGCGCTGTCGATGTCTTGCAACCCGATTCCAGCTTGCCACGAGTCACGTTGCCCACGCCGGTCGCCAATGCCGCCTGGCTTCAAGCGGGGGGCAACCCGGCGCACGACATGGGCCACCTTGCCGCGCCCCCGGCGCTCTCCGTGGCTTGGACGGCCGATCTCGGCACGGGTGGCGGGTATCGCCGCAAGATCCTCACCCAGCCGGTGGTCGGCAACCGCGTGGTCTATGCGATGGACAGCCGCGCCGACGTCTCCGCCCTCGATCTGGGCAGCGGGCGCGTGCTGTGGCGGACGGAGACGCGCGGCAAGAAGGATCGCAGCACCAACGTGGGCGGCGGGCTCGGCCTGGCCGATGGCGTGCTCTACGCCGTGAACGGCCTTGCGGCCGCCCTGGCGCTTGACCCGGCGCGCGGCACCATCCGCTGGCGCGTGGACATTGGAGCGCCCGCCCGGTCCGCGCCGACCATCGCCGGCGGGCGGGTGTTCGTGACCACGCTCGGCGACAGGCTGGTGGCGCTGAACCCGGCCGATGGACAGCGGCTCTGGAGCTACCAGGCGCAGAGCGTCACCACCCAGTTGCTGGGCGCCCCGGCCCCCGCCTTCTCCGACGGGCTGGTGGTGGCGGGGTTCGGCTCGGGCGAGCTGGCCACGCTACGCGCCGAGGGCGGCAGCGTGGTCTGGTCGGACACGCTCGCCGCCGCCGGGCCGGGCACGCTCGCCGACATCGCCTCGATCCGCGGCAATCCCGCGATCAGCGCCGGGCGCGTCTTCGCGATGGGGATGGGAGGGCTGACCGCCGCGCTGGACCTGCATGCCGGACGGCGCCTGTGGGAACGGGCCGCCGGCGGTGAGGCCAGTCCGTGGCTCGCCGGCGATTGGCTATTCGTTCTGACGCTCGATCAGGTTCTCGCCGCCCTGCACGCCGCCGATGGAAGAGTGGCGTGGGCGACGCCCCTGCCGGCGTTCGAGAACCCGAAGGACGAGACCGGACCGCTGACCTGGTTCGGGCCGATTCTGGCGGGGGATCGGTTGGTCGTGACGGGCACGGGGCGCGACGCCCTGGCGGTCAGCCCCTACACGGGCCAGATACTCGGGCACCAGCGCCTGCCCTCTCCCGCCGCCCCGGTGCAGCCCGCGCTGGCTGATGGCTTCGTGCTCCTGGTGGCCAATGACGGGCGGCTGATCGCGTTGCGGTAAAGACCTCATGCTTCCTGTCGTGGTCATCGCCGGGCGGCCGAATGTCGGCAAGAGCACGCTATTCAACAAGCTGGCGGGGCGGCGCATGGCGCTCGTCGCCGACACGCCTGGCGTCACCCGCGACCGCAAGGAAGCGGAGGCGATGCTGCGCGGGCGCCAAGTGCGCCTCGTGGACACGGCGGGCCTGGAAAAGGCCGCGCCCGATACGCTGCCCGGCCGGATGCACGCCTTATCGGCCACCGCCATCGGGCAGGCTGACCTTGTGCTGCTGGTCGTGGATGCCCGCGCCGGGCTGACCCCGGCCGACCGGCATTTCGCGCAGTGGCTCCGCCGCCAGGGCCGTCCGGTGCTTCTGGTCGCCAACAAGGTGGAGGGCCGCGCCGCCGAGTCCGCGTTCTACGACGCCTACGCGCTCGGCCTGGGCGACCCGGTCGCGGTCTCGGCCGAGCACGGCGAGGGGATCGCCGCGCTGATGTCGGAGATCGCCGAGCGGCTGCCGGAGCCGGTCGATGAGGGGGCGGACGGGGCCGACAGGACGCTGAGGCTCGCCATCGTCGGCCGGCCCAACGCCGGGAAGTCGACCTTGCTCAACCGCCTGCTCGGCGAGGAGCGGATGCTAACCGGGCCGGAGCCCGGCCTGACCCGCGACGCCGTCGCCGTCATCCTCACCGACGCCGAGGGCCGCCGGGTCGAGCTGGTGGACACGGCCGGCCTGCGCCGTCGCGCCCGCATCGAGGCGCCGCTCGAGAAGCTGTCGGCCGGTGCCGCGATCGGCGCGTTGAAGATGGCCGAGGTGGTGGTGCTGACGGTGGACGGCGTCGAGGGCCTGCACGACCAGGACTTGCAGATCGCGCAATTGGTCGAGCGCGAGGGTCGGGCGATCGTGCTCGCCCTGACCAAGTGGGACGCTGTCCCCGACCGCGCCGCCGCGCGCCGCGCCGTGGCCGAGCGGTTGGAGACGAGTCTGGCGCAGTTGAAGGGCATTCCTGTGGTCACGCTGTCGGCGCTGACCGGGGCGGGCGTCGATCGCCTCTGGCCCGCCGTTTGGGGCGCCTACGAGACGTGGAACCGCCGTGTGCCCACCGGCGAGCTGAACCGCTGGTTCGAGGGCGCCCTGGAGCGCCACCCACCGCCGCTGGTGGACAGGCGCCGGCTCAAGCTGCGCTACATCACCCAAGCGAAGGCTCGCCCGCCCACCTTCGTCGTGTTCGGCACGCGCGCGGAGCGCCTTCCCGATGATTACGCCCGATACTTGGTGAACGGGCTACGGGAGGCATGCAACCTGCCCGGTGTGCCGATCCGGCTGCAATTGCGGGGGACCAAGAACCCGTACGCCGATCAGTAGCCAATGCCCATTCCGGTCATCATCGACTGCGACCCCGGCACCGACGACGCGCTGGCATTGCTTCTCGCCTTCGCCTCTCCGGAGCTTGAGGTTCGTGCCGTCACCGTGGCCGCGGGCAATGTCGGCCTGGAGCGGACGCTGGCCAACGCGCGGGGCGTGGTAGCGCTGGCCGGGGCCTCGGTGCCGGTCTTCGCCGGGGCCGACCGCCCGCTTCTCGGACGCTTCCCGACCGCCGCGCATGTGCATGGCGACGACGGCATCGGCGGCGTGGCCCTTCCGGTCGGGGCGCCAGCCGCCCCCGGCATCGCCGCTGACGCGATTCGCGACATGCTGCGCGCGGCGGCGGAGCCGATGACGGTAATCGGCATCGGCCCGGCTACCAACCTTGCCCTGGCGCTGCTGACCGAGCGCGCCCTCGCCGCCAAGGTCGCGCGCTTCGTGCTGATGGCCGGCGCCTGGGGCGAGGGCAACATGACGCCGGCCGCCGAGTTCAACGCGCTCTGCGACCCGGAGGCGTTGGCGGCGGTGCTGGCGCTGCATCGCCCGGTGATGCTGGTGACGCTCGACCTGACCGCCCAGGCGCTCGCCACCACGGCGCGGCTCGCCACGCTGCGTGCCGCCGGCGCCGGACGCGCGCTATGCACGGCCTGCGACATCCAGGCGAGCGTGCCGCCCTCCCGCCGCCTCGGCGGGGACGGGGCGCCGCTGCACGACCCTTGCGCTGTTGCCTGGCTGATCCATCCGGACCTGTTCACGGCACGCCCGGCGTGGGTCGAGGTGGAGTGCGCGGGCGCGAGCCGGGGGCGGACCAATATCGATCGATGGTGTGGGCCAGAGCAGGCGAATGCGACGGTGTTGGAGACGGTGGAGGCGGAAGAGTTCTTCGTGCTGTTGGCGGAGCGGTTGGGACGGCTTGCGTAGAATGCTGGACATTCGGCCAGGATGGGCCACATTGTAGTTTAAGGAGACGAGAGCACGAGTGGGAATTCCGTTGTCCGCGCCCGCATCGACGAGGTGACCAAGATCGAGGCCGCTGCTGTTCTGGCCAGCATGGGGCTTCCCTTGTCCGATGCGTTCCGACTCTTGCTGAAGCGGATTGCGGCGGAAAAGGCGCTGCCATTCGAGCCGTTGGTGCCGAATGCCGAAACCGTGGCGGCCATGAGGGCCGCGCGCCGGGGGGAGGTCGTAACAGCTGGCGAACCTGCGTCGCTTTTCGCCAGCCTGAATGCGGACTGTTAGTTACACGAATCGCTTCAAGCGTGACTATCGGCGCGAGAAATCAGGGCGGCATGGAAACCGACTGGACCCTTTATTAATGACGGTTGTGAAACTGTTAGCGGCCGATATGCCCTTGCCGCGCAGCAATTTTGACCATGCCTTGACGCGAGAATGGAGCGATCATCGCGATTGCCATATCAGACCCGATTTGGTGCTGATTTATCGCACGCCGGACCGAAATAGTCTGGTACTTGTGCGGCTCGGGTCTTATAGCGAGCTGGGCTTGTAAGGGGCGTGCAACAAAGTCAGAAGCGGCAGGATTGCTGTTATGGATCGCATAGATCTACCAATTCCGGCACAATCCAAGGATAGCTCAGCTGGTTGGTCGGTTCTAGGGCTTCGTCATGCCATCGAGCTCGGCAAGGATTGTCTCTCAGCACAGGAGCAGCGAAGGCAAGGCATAGAGCAGCGCGCCTTTCAGTTAGCTCCTTTCTGTGCAGGATTAGCGGGCATCCTTCTCTCTCTAGCCTACGCTGGAAAATTAACCCCTGTTAAAGGTTCATATGCCTATTTGTGGGCTACGGCAGTGGCCTTGCTTGCTGGAACAGTAATTGCCCTTCAGGTCATCGGGCGTTCGAATTGGGTTCCATCGGAATGGAGCCAAAGGAAACGCTTTATAAGTATGCCATCGAGGGAAATGAGAGCGGTTTGCTAAAAGCGGTTTCAGATGAGTACCAAAAACGAATAAGAAAGAACTGCGCTGGATGTTCGTAGCGGGTGTGGCTGCGAATATATTTGCTGTGCTAGGAATCGTATATGGCGCCGTGATGATTCTCACGAACGTATATGGGAGTTCCCCATCTGCGGACAGCATTCTATGGTAGGAATCAGCGCTACCATTGCCCACACCAGGCGCGGCACTAAACATCAGTTGCTAGCGCATGTATTTTGCTCGGCATAAGTGCGGAAAATTTACCGATTTTCGATTAGCGTTTCGTGCCTCTCGGTTCCCATCTCCGCAATTTGCTGCGGCCCTGCCGGTGGCCCTCAAGTAGACCCACGTGGACTGAGCGCGGCATGAGGCTCTACGCTGGCACCAACCCATGCGCGATCAGGCTCTCAGCCGTCGCCACGATCGCCTCGTCGTTGGAGTGCGGCGACCAGCCCAGCAAACGCTGCGCCTTTTCCGATGAAACCGGCCGCATCTTGCCAAGCTCGAACAGCCGGCCGCGCACGGACGGGTCGAACAGCGAGGCGGCACGCACCAGCCAGTCCGGGATGGCGCGGGTGGGAACCCGCCGCGTGCGGTCCGGCAGGCGGCTCTTCAGCACGCGGGCGATGTCCGCCATCCAGTAGAACGGCCCGGCGGCGATGAAGCGCTCCCCCGCCCCCGCTGGATTCAGCATGGCGCGATAGTGCAGGTCCCCTCGGTGTCAGAGAAGTTGCCGCCCGGATAGGATCTGGAACCTGGGGGCGCGGATAGCAGGCAGTGGCTCGATACGGACAGGCATACAAGGACAGGATAGTGGCGCGGCTATTGCCGCCGGAAAGCTCAGCGGCCGAGGTTGTCTCACGAGAGGTGGGCGTCAGCGTCGCGACACTGGAGCGCTGGCGGGCGGATGCGCTGGCCAATGGCGCCAGCGACCGGCGCGGCGGCGGCGGTCAACGCTGGACGGCGGTGGCCCGGCTGGAAGCGGTGATTGCCACGGCGGCGATGGATGAGGCCGCCCGCAGCGCCTGGTGCCGTGAGCACGGGCTGTATCCGGCCGAGCTGGATGGCTGGAAGCAGGATGCCGTCGCCGGCCTCGGCGAGCCGCGCGCGGCCAGTGCCGCGGAGGCCCGGGAGGACCGGCGGCGGGTGAAGGAGCTGGAGCGGGAACTGCGTCGCAAGGACAAGGCGCTGGCCGAAACGGCCGCCTTGCTTGTGCTGTCACAAAAACTGGCGGCGGTCTTTCACAAGGACGAGGACGCATGACCCGTCTGGAAGACCGCCAAACCCTGGCAGACCACATCGCGCAGGCCCGCGCGGACGGCGCCCGGCTGAGCCCGGCCTGTGCTCTGGCCGGCATCGATGCCCGCACCCTGCGGCGCTGGAAGGCCGGGGCCGGTCTGGCGCGGGGCGATCGCCGGCCGCACGCCGACCGCCCCGTCCCATCGCATGCGCTGAGCGAGGCCGAGCGGGCGAGGATCGTGGCGGTGTGCAATGAACCGCGCTTCGCCGAGGCGCCGCCGGCGCGGATCGTTCCGATGCTGGCGGACGAGGGCCTCCACATCGCCAGCGAGGCCAGCTTTCACCGCGTGCTGCGCGCGCACGGGCAGATCAACCGCCGCGGACGCGCCCGCCCGCCGCGAGCGTCGGAGCCGCCTCGCACTCACATCGCCAGTCGCCCTGGCGAGGTCTGGTGCTGGGACGTGACGTTCCTGCCGTCGCAAGTCCAGGGACGCTGGTTCTATTTCTACCTGATCCTCGACCTCTACAGCCGCAAGGTCGTCGGCTTCGAAGTGCATGACACCGACACCGCCGCGCATGCGGCCCATCTGGCCAGGCGAACCGCGCTCGCCGAGGGCGCGCATGCCACCTCGATGCGCCCGGTTCTGCACGGCGACAACGGCGCCACCTTGAAGGCGACCACCGTGCTGGCCATGCTGCATTGGCTCGGCATCGAGCCATCCTACTCACGCCCGCGGGTCAGCGATGACAACGCCTTCGCTGAGGCGCTGTTTCGTACGGCGAAGTATCGGCCGGAATTCCCGCTCAAGGGACTGGTCGATCTGGATGCCGCCCGGCGATGGGCGGGGTGCTTCGTGCACTGGTACAACCATGAGCACCGGCACAGCGGCCTTCGCTACCTCACCCCGGCGCAGCGCCATGCCGGCCAGGATCGTGGCCTGCTGCGTGCCCGCCACGCGCTTTACCAGGCCGCGCGGGCCGGCAATCCACGGCGCTGGAGTGGGCGGACCCGCAACTGGACACCGGTTGGCGTCGTCACCCTCAATCCGGAGCGCGACAGCATCGTCCGGACGGCGACCTCACACATCCAGCTTTCCAGTTCGATCGGCGCGCCTGCTTTCCCGTCCCGACCTGCAGACGCCCAAGCCACGGAGCGCAACGGAGGAGATGGGAGGCGTGGAGCCACCCGCAGCCACGCACAGCGCGCCCTATCGCGCGCGCGCATGGCGAGGATGGCGAGCACCGGACCTTCTCCGCAGTGAGCACCGTGGCACACTCGTCACCAGTCGGAGGATAGGAAAGATCGTTACGAAAGGCAGGCGGCAACTACGTTGACACTCACCGGTGCTCGTCCTCCGCCCAGACCTCGACCGGCTGTTCCGGGTGCGCCGCCCGTGCTTGCGCAACGGCAACGTCAACCTGTTTGCGAAGGCCGCCCGCGCCTCCGGATCAGCGGCCCGCGGATGGCGCGGGCGCGGCGTCTGCACCGACCAGCCGAGCCGCTTCAGCGCCTCCCAGCCGCGCTGCGGATGCACCCGCTCCAGCTTGAGGTGCCGCGCCATCCAGGCCGCCACCTTGGGGCCACTCCATAGCCCGCCGTCCTCGGGCGGCTCACGCAGCCGCTCGGCCAGGGCGGCCAGCACCGCCTCGGTCAGCACGCTGGGGGCCCGCCCGTTCCGCCGCCGCCCATCGCCCAGCGCCGCCGGGCCGCGTGCGTTGTAGCGCGCCGCCACCGCCTCCACCCAGCGCGGCGTGAGCGCCAGCACCCCGGCCACCTCGACCACCGTGCGGCCCTGCGCCAGCAGCCAAATCGCCTGGGTGTGCCGCGCCTCGGTCACGGTTTGCGCCGCGCGGAACCGCGCCGCCAGTTCCGCCACACTCAGGTGCTCGGCAATCCGTGCCATCATCCCCCCGTTCAACCGCCCGCGGCATAGGCCCGCTCCGCGCAGCCGCCACTCTAAGCCGAACCTATCACCCGGATTTAATATGAGCTGGCGGCTCATTGTGAGGCGATAGCTAGTGCACTTCACCTAGGCGACATTCCATACAGCCACGGACACGCTTACAAGGGCTTGTTGAAAGGCTTTGGTGAGCTCTTCAAACCCTATCTTTCAACACAGGTCGAAGAATTGATAAAACGCATGGACGAGGTGTCGCACAATGCAACCGCATATGATTGCGAGCTGTGGGATGCAAAGGATTACCCGATTACGCACTTCCCTCAGTCACGAAACGCCTGGTAGCAGGTCAGGGAATTTGTGGCATTTCATGAGGGTGTGGCAGTGGCTCGTAATGTCGTGCAGTTCCAGAAGGGTCTCAGCGAACCCGCGTTCGAACAGCAGTACGGCACCGAGGAGCAATGCCGGGCGATCGTCATCGCGTCACGCTGGCCGCGTGGCTTTGAGTGCCCGGTATGCGGCGGCAGGCAGTATAGTCTGGTGACGACCCGCGATCTCTATCAGTGCACCAAGTGCCGCCGGCAGACCTCGCCGATTGCCGGGACGATCTTTGCATCAACCCATCTGCCGCTGCGGCTATGGTTTCGTGCGATCTATCGCCTGACCCAGACCAAGCAAGGCATCTCCAGCATCGAACTGGGGCGTCGCCTTGGGGTGACGCAGACCACCGCCTGGAAGGTCAAACACAAGCTGAAGCAGGTCATGCTTGAGCGTGATGCGACCAAGCGCCTGAGCGGCAGGATCGAGATCGACGGCGCCCATCTCGGCGGCGAGCGCTCCGGCGGAAAGCGCGGCCGCGGGGCGCCTGGCAAGACGCCGTTCGTCGCCGCTGTCGAGACGACCACCCAGGGAAAGCCGGTTCGCCTGAAGCTGCGCCGGGTCACCAGCTTCTGTGCAACCTCGATCGCAGGGTTCGCCAAGCGCAGCCTCGATCCAGACTGCTCTGTCGTCAGCGATGGCCTTCAGTGTTTCGCCAGCGTCGCAGACGCCGGGTGCGCGCACCAAGTCGTCAAGACCGGGTCAGGACCAAAAGCGGCTCGGACGCCAGCCTTCCAATGGGCCAACACCGCGCTCGGCAACATCAAGGCCGCCATCACGGGCACCTACCGTGCCATCAACCGCAAGCATGTTCCGCGCTACCTCGCCGAATTCGAATACCGCTTCAACCGACGATACGATCTGGCCGCCATGATCCCGCGTCTCACATGGGCCGCCGTCCGAACCACCCCTATGCCCTACCGACTCCTGAAATTGGCTGAGGTTTATGTGTAATCAGGAAGGATTATGACTCACTTAAGGAAGAGACCAAAAGGAGGATCAACCAATTCGTCATTGACGCGAAAAGGCTCGCTGGCGATGTGAGTAGTGCGGCAGAACAAATCCGAGCCGCCGCCGGACGTGCCCAGGCGGATTAGTCCACGTCCCTGAGTGTCGGCGCAAGGTAGAAATGTCACCCGGCGCGCAAAGTAGAGATGACACCCCCCGGGGCTGCGGACACACCTTTGCGAAGCGGCATCTCAACCAAACGCGGGGGTGCGGGTGAGGGGGTCACGGGCCGCAGCCGGCGTGCCGGCGCGCGTCAGCGCGGCCCTTGAGGCCCTCACCCCAGCACAATGGGTCCGCCGTGCGTCGGTGACGGCTCAGGTGGGCGGGACGGCATTCCCATCGCGCCGCGGCCGGCTCTTCGTCGGCATCCCCGGTGCCTCCAGATTGTTTGGCGGCCTTTGCCGTGCCGGGTCGAAGCGGCGCCGATTCGGCGCATAGGTTGCCTGATGCTCTTTCACCAACGCCAGCGCCGCACCCAGGCGTTTATTCTCGACGATCGCTCCGGACGTCACCGTCTGGATCTTGTCGAAGACCCGGAACGGCACCGATACTCCGTCAAACTGAACCGCGAACCGGCCATCCGGGTAGTTCACCACATCGACCTTCTTGCGAGCCAAGCCGCGCGCGAAAACAGTCGGCTCCAGCACCAGCATCATCCGGTCGTAGTGCAGCGTCAGATTGGTCGTGACCGTCCGCGCTTCGCGCCAGGCGATGATCTCGTCGAGGTTGTCCGCCTCCGTAAGCGGGCGGTGCAAGTCCTTGGCGTTCTGCGGCAGCCTGGCAAAGCGGGCGTTGTGGCTGGCGATGAAGCCAGGCAGCCAGGCATTCGCCGCCGCGATCGTCGCGATCCCCGCCAGGCGCAGCTCCTTCACCAGCCGGTCCTGCAACGTGCCGAACGCACGCTCGATCCGGCCCTTCGCCTGCGGGCTGTTGGCACAGATGATGTCGATGTTCAGCTCCGCCAGCACGCGGCCGAACTGCGTGATCCCGTCGCCTCCCGCCGCGTCCTTGGCGTTCACCCGGAAGATGCTGTGTTTGTCGCTGTAGAACGCCACCGGCTTGCCGTGTTCTTCCAGGTAAGCCCGCGTCGTGCGGAGGTAATCGAACGCCGATTCCGAGGCCACGAACCGCAACTGCATCAGCCGGCTCGTGGCATCGTCGATGAACGCCAGCAACGTGCAGGTCTCGCCGCGGGCCTCGAACCACGCATGTTCCGACCCATCGATCTGCACCAGCTCACCCACACAATCCCGCCGCCGGCGCGGCTGATGCGGCGAGGCGAGGCGGTGCCGGCGATCGACCCACAGCCCGTCGGCGATCATCCAGCCGCGCAGCGTCTCGCGCGAGACCGTGCACCCGTGCAGCTCCGCCAGCTTCTCCGCCGCGAAGGTGGGACCAAAATCGGCATAGCGCTCGCGCACGATCGACAGGGCGAGCACGCGAACCTCGGCCGGCAGCCGGTGATTGCTGGGTTTGCCACGGCGCTTCGACAGCAGGCTCGGCGGGCCGTCCTGCTTGAGGTCACGCAGCAGGCGAAACACCTGACGCCGATGCCGACCAAGCAGTGCACAGGCATCAGCGACCCGCAGCCGGCCCGACTGAACCCGCAACAACACGTCGAGCCGGCTGAACTCCTGCTTGCTCATCGACAGCACCGCCATGACGCCTCTCCCGGGACCCCAAAACCCGGGGGAGTGTCATCTCTACTTTGCAGAGGGGTGCCATCTCTATATTGCTGCTACACTGAGTGGCCGAAAGTTTTTGATTTATGGAAAGCCCTAAGGGGCCAGAGTCGGAGGACTTCCAAGCATGCGTTGAGGAAAGTGGCTCCTTGCCATACGTAAGATTCGTTGTCTCCTAGAGTTTGCTGCTGCTATCGAATACGTGTCCGCGTCCTTGCGTGCGATAGGTATCTTGAACTCACTAGGCGGAGGAGATCAAGAATTGAGCAGCGACATGGACTGGGTTGCAGTGGCCACATTTGCCTTGGCCGTAATTACCCACCCCCCTTGCGGCGGGGCGGCATTGCTGATGCAGTTTGGGCATGCAGCGGGACGAGCTGGAGCGCCGGAGCAAGGCCGAGCTGATCGAGTTGGGGCTGCGGCTGCAGCGGCCGGAGAAGACCTCGCGCACCTCGTCCAAGCCGCCGTCCACAGACCGCAAAGCGCGTCGCGAGCAAGCCCGCCCCGGAGGTGCCAAGCCCGGACATGAAGGCCATAGTCGGGCGCTCAGCAGGGAGGTGGACCGCGTCGTCGATCACGCCCCGCAGCAATGCCCGTGCTGCCGCAGGGCGCTGTCGCCCGACCTGCCCAGCGAAGCGGTGAGCGTGCACGAGCGGATTGAGCTGTCGGAGATCAAGCCAATCGTCGAGCACCACCGACGCTTGGCGGTGCAGTGTCCCGGCTGTGGGGCGCGGGTCGTGGCAGCGCCGCCGCCCGCCGCGACAGGCACGCCGTTCGGCCCGCGCCTGCACACGCTGGCGACCTACCTCAAGACCTTTCAGAGCCTGTCCTACGAGCGGCTACAGGCGGCACTGGCCGACCTGTTCGGCCTGTCCATCAGCCAGGGCGGGCTGATGAACCTGCTGCGTCGCGCCCAGACTTGCTTCCAGGCCGGGCGAGGCTTGCCGAAGGTTCCATTCGGCGCAGCCGGATGGAATGGCAAGACGAGGGGCGAGCACGCCGTCGCAGCCCTGCGGCAGGCCAAGGTGGTAGCCTCGGACGAGACAGGCGTCCGGATTGAGGGCAGCAACGCCTATCACTGGGTGTTCCGCTGCAAGGAGGCCGTGGTGCACCACGCCGCCCCGACCCGCGCCGCCGCGGTCGTGCACGCGATGATGGCTGGCCACCAGCCCGAAGTCTGGCTGTCGGACCGCAACTCGGCCCAGCAGGGCCATGGCCAAGTCCAGCAGACCTGCCTCGCGCACCTGGCTCGCGACGTCGCCTACGTGTTGGAAGTGAGCGACGACCCCGTGCCGTTTCGGCTCACGCTCTGGCTCGCCTCGGCCTTCGAGTTGGCGGACAGCATCTCACAACTGGCTGCCTCCACCCTGGTCGCCAAGCGCCGCGCGCTGGCGGGCAGGCTGGTCGCGATCCTGGCAGCACCCACCACCTGCGACTTGGCCCGTGAACTTCAGAACAAGGTGCGCCGAGCGCGCGATCAGCTCCTAACCTTCGCCGACTGGCCCGGCCAGGTCGAGGCCACCAACAACGCCTGTGAGCGCGACCTCCGGCCCTCGGTGATCCAGCGCAAGGTGACCAACGGCTATCGTGCCATGTGGGCCGCCGAGGGTGAGGCCGACATACGCAGCGTCGTCGATACCGCTCGCCTCAAACCGGGCACCAGCGTCTTCAACACCATCCTGCAGACCGTCACGGCCTGATCGCTACGCCCGAAACAGGGGTGGGTAATTACCCTTGGCCATCGTTACGTTGCTTCTAGCCGTTGTCACGGTATTCCAGAGGGAGCTCAGGGGGTTGGTCTACCGGCCAAGGCTTAAGCCTCCTATTGCTGAGCTCGACTTTGGCCATTCAGGCGGCATGGCAGAGGGCGTGGGCGATGCCTTCACGGAGTCCTGGACGGAGTTTTGCTGCCTTGGCCGAATGCCGTGAGATGATTAAACCCTGTTCGGCCCAGATTTGGCGCCGCACGGCGGCGAGGGCGTCGACGAATGTCGGCTGCTGCTTGTGATACCAAGCGGTCCTCCACGCGCGTGAGCGTGCCTGTTGGCCGAGACGGGCGGCGAGCAAAGTGACGATGGAGAACATGCCGAGCAGGCAGGGCGTGGTGCGCGCGACAGCCTTGTCCGACCATTGCCGCTGGGTCTCAAGGCCGAGGTGATCGCGCACTTCTCGGAATGTGACCTCGAGTTGCCAGCGTTGGACGAACCAGCGGACGATCTGGAGCGGGTCACGGGCGGGATCGGTGCAGAGCAGGGCCTGCGGGTCGAAGCGACGCTGGGGATCGCGCAGCAGCACCCAGCGGATCGGCACGACCGGCATACCGCTGTGACGCCAGACGGCAGTGGCGGAGTGGATCTCCACGACGCGCTCGCCCTCGCCATACCAGCCCGGCACCGTGACGCGTTGCCAGGGCGTGGTTGCCTCGGTGAGCACGGCGGCGAGTGTGGGCAGGCGCTTACCCTTGGTCCGGGGACGCCCAACCGTGCCAGGCGGGCGCGGCGGTGCTGGCTCGTAGAGGGCCGCATCCAACCGGAGGCGGGTGATGCAGATCAAGCCCCGGCGGGCCAGCGCCGCCAGGAAGTCGAGGGCGGAGAAACCGTTGTCGCTGACCAGCACGATCTCGCGCCCAGGTAGCCATCGACGGGCCTGCAAGCCGAGTTGCCGGCCCCAGTCCGTCAGCTTCTTGTGCCGCCGCCCGTGCTTTTGCGCGTATCGCTCGGAGGGCGCCAGGGCGGTCAGGAACGGCAAGGCCCAGACGCGCCCCGCCCAAGGGATGGGGACCAGCAGCATGAGGGAGAGCCAGCGCAGGCCGCTCGCTTTGACGAAATGGCCATGGCTGGATCGGACCGGGTCACGGTAGATGCCCTTGGCCGCAATGCGCTTGCCGCGGCGGCGCTCGATCGTGTCGTCAAGCCCTTCGCTGGTATTCCAGCCGCTGCGCGGCCGGAACCTTGACCAGCTCCGCCCAGCACCACCGTCCCGGTCGGGGCGAAGACGCTGATCAGCAAGCCCAGCAGCAAGCGGGCACCGTCGCGAGGGCTCCAGGCAGCACGGTTGAGCACCCGGTGGTAGTTGGTGAAATGCCGCTCCCGCGTGAGCCCGGCGATGCGCAGCAGGCTCGTCACCGTGCGCTGGCCGGGAGCCAGAATGGCGCCGAGCAGCAACACTTCGGCGTGGCGCCAAGTCCGCTGCTGCAGGAACACCGGCGCAAAGGATAGAATGACCGCGGCGAAGCGGGAGGGCAGATCCAGCATGGCGGCGTCTCTTGGCGGGGACCCGCAAGCTTACCCGCTCACCCGCTCCGCCACCCCCCGCTCTCATGGGCGCCATCCGGACCAGCCTCAAACGGCCAAAGTCGAGCTGAGATGACTCCACGATTTGTTGTCCGAGCGACACCGGAATGGCTGGCTCGCAGGGAGGAGACTCCGGCGCCTACCCCGACCCCTTTCGAGGTGCCGGGTGGGGAGGCTGCTCCTTGGTATTGGGTGCGCATGGCGATCGAGAACGGAACAAGATGTAGCGACGCAGCGCGAGACTTGGAAATCTTCCTAGACGAGATACAACAGAAGTCTGGAGTTCGAAGGCTTCAAATCGCTGCCGAATGTTGGGGTCAATCTGTGCTGGTCTTGGGGCGAAAACATTATATTTGCCGACATACTTCCTGGAGCAATCAAATACTTTAACATAGGTCATTTGACCCATCCTAATGATCGCGCAAGGTTGCGCGGCTACCATTCTCCGCAAAGTGCCCGAAATCATGCGTTTCTATCTCTGGCGTCGTTTCCCAGAAATCCCGGATACGAGGCCTATTTTGAACCGGGCACATATCGTATGCGCCTCCTGATTGGAGGTAAGAACGTCAAGACAATGGCCCATTGGGTGCAGTTCGAGTTCAGGGAATACTGGGAACCCAGGCCAGAGCAAATGCTGAAGTCGCTCAGCCTCAAAGTTGAAAGCTAAATCACTTCTGCCCCGCCTCAGCAGGAGAAAACATGGTCCGCCGCATAACCCCATTATGGCAACCTATGTCAGGACAAAGCTTAGTAATCCTAAAGCATAGCCGCGCCGCCTAGAATATTCGCTGTGCAGCGCGAATCTCTTGACTTATGTGTCAAGCCAGCCGGTCGGCCAAGATAGCAAGGTCGCCTTTCCGCCAGCAGCGGCGGATTAGACGATACTCGCCCATCCGCATCGACCCCGCCTACTACAACCGCGGGCTAGGACCAGGGCTGTTCAACGCTGCCGCATTGCCTTCACTGAGGCCGCCCTGCCACACATGTGGGGTGAAGTGAGGCGGCTGATCCAAGGGGGATTCCCGAGCCGGCAAATGTCTGACCCTTGGGGCGGCAACGGGGTCGGAGGGTGCCGTGGCTGCGTTTTCGCCGTTGCTGGACGTGCTGGCGGACGTCCCTGATCCGCGCCGGGCGCAGGGGAAGCTCTACGGGCTGCCCCACGTGCTGCTGTTCGCCATCCTCGCCATCGTGACCGGCTGCAACTCGTATCGTGGCATTGTCACCTTCATCGGCGTCCATCGCCGCAGGCTGAACGCGGCCTTCGGCCTGAACTGGCGCCGCGCACCCGCGCACACCGCCGTCCGCTACATTCTCCAAGGGCTCGACCCGGCCACGGTGGAGGGGGTCTTCCGCCACCATGCCGCCCTGCTGCAGGCGGCGCGCGCCACGCCTGGGCAGGGCAGCATTGCCCTGGATGGCAAGACGCGGGTAATTACCCACCCCTGTTTCGGGCGTAGCGATCAGGCCGTGACGGTCTGCAGGATGGTGTTGAAGACGCTGGTGCCCGGTTTGAGGCGAGCGGTATCGACGACGCTGCGTATGTCGGCCTCACCCTCGGCGGCCCACATGGCACGATAGCCGTTGGTCACCTTGCGCTGGATCACCGAGGGCCGGAGGTCGCGCTCACAGGCGTTGTTGGTGGCCTCGACCTGGCCGGGCCAGTCGGCGAAGGTTAGGAGCTGATCGCGCGCTCGGCGCACCTTGTTCTGAAGTTCACGGGCCAAGTCGCAGGTGGTGGGTGCTGCCAGGATCGCGACCAGCCTGCCCGCCAGCGCGCGGCGCTTGGCGACCAGGGTGGAGGCAGCCAGTTGTGAGATGCTGTCCGCCAACTCGAAGGCCGAGGCGAGCCAGAGCGTGAGCCGAAACGGCACGGGGTCGTCGCTCACTTCCAACACGTAGGCGACGTCGCGAGCCAGGTGCGCGAGGCAGGTCTGCTGGACTTGGCCATGGCCCTGCTGGGCCGAGTCGCGGTCCGACAGCCAGACTTCGGGCTGGTGGCCAGCCATCATCGCGTGCACGACCGCGGCGGCGCGGGTCGGGGCGGCGTGGTGCACCACGGCCTCCTTGCAGCGGAACACCCAGTGATAGGCGTTGCTGCCCTCAATCCGGACGCCTGTCTCGTCCGAGGCCACCACCTTGGCCTGCCGCAGGGCTGCGACGGCGTGCTCGCCCCTCGTCTTGCCATTCCATCCGGCTGCGCCGAATGGAACCTTCGGCAAGCCTCGCCCGGCCTGGAAGCAAGTCTGGGCGCGACGCAGCAGGTTCATCAGCCCGCCCTGGCTGATGGACAGGCCGAACAGGTCGGCCAGTGTCGCCTGCAGCCGCTCGTAGGACAGGCTCTGAAAGGTCTTGAGGTAGGTCGCCAGCGTGTGCAGGCGCGGGCCGAACGGCGTGCCTGTCGCGGCGGGCGGCGGCGCTGCCACGACCCGCGCCCCACAGCCGGGACACTGCACCGCCAAGCGTCGGTGGTGCTCGACGATTGGCTTGATCTCCGGCAGCTCAATCCGCTCGTGCACGCTCACCGCTTCGCTGGGCAGGTCGGGCGACAGCGCCCTGCGGCAGCACGGGCATTGCTGCGGGGCGTGATCGACGACGCGGTCCACCTCCCTGCTGAGCGCCCGACTATGGCCTTCATGTCCGGGCTTGGCACCTCCGGGGCGGGCTTGCTCGCGACGCGCTTTGCGGTCTGTGGACGGCGGCTTGGACGAGGTGCGCGAGGTCTTCTCCGGCCGCTGCAGCCGCAGCCCCAACTCGATCAGCTCGGCCTTGCTCCGGCGCTCCAGCTCGTCCCGCTGCATGCCCAAACTGCATCAGCAATGCCGCCCCGCCGCAAGGGGGGTGGGTAATTACCCTCGTGATGGGCGGCACCCCGCGCCCTCTCGTCCCCTTTTCCGTCGCCGGCTGGCTGGCGGTTCTCTCCAACCCCGACACGGGCCGCGCCCGCCGCGCGGCGGGTGGCAGGCTCACCGGTTCTTGCGCCACAGCTCCTCGGACAGCAGCGCCGCGAAAGCGAGCCAGGCCAGGTGCGGCACCGCGAGGTCTGCGGCGACCCGGTCCACCCGGCGCGCGGCGGCGACGTAGGCCGCCGCGTTGGCGATCGCCGTCCCGGACTCCAGCGCCATCGCGCCCCGCTCCCGCTGCCCGAAGCCGAGCCACAGCCAGAGCACGTCCAACGCTTGCATCCCGCCCCATAGCAGCAGCGCCCGGGTGCGCTCCCGGCCGGGCCGCGCGTTCCATACCCGCAGCCCCGAGACCGCCAGCATGGCGTAGAGCGGCCCCCAGACGCCGAACGCCCAATCCGGGGGCTGCGTGTCCGGCTTGCGCAGTCGCTTCCAGTAGGATCGAACGCCCGGATTGTCGGGCGCCGGCGAGTACGCCCGCGCCAGGCCGGCGGCTAGCAGCACCGCGCCGCCGATGACGACGGCACCCGCCGCCAGCCGCCCGCCCCGACCTGGCCGCGGCGGTTCGGTGGCACCGCGATCCGCTCCAACACGCCCTGATCCATCCGATCGGCTCCGGCTGACCCAGGCCAGAACCGGTCCGGCGAGCCCCCGGTTTCCTAGTACCCGGTACAGCTCGTGCTTGAACGGCCCGCTCGGCGACACCCCGATATACTCGGCCTGGGCCGGAGACAGCCGGGTGAGCTTCGCGCCCACCTTGGCCAGGTGCAGCGCCGCCACTTTCTCGTCCAGTGCCTTGGGCAGCGTGTACACCTTGCGCTCGTACGTGCCGGCCGGGGCAGTGAACAGCTCGATCTGCGCCAGCACCTGGTTGGTGAACGACGCGCTCATCACGAAGCTCGGATGGCCGGTGGCGTTGCCGAGATTCACCAGCCGCCCCTCCGACAGCACGATCAGGCGCTTGTTGTCGGGGAACACCACCTCGTCGACCTGCGGCTTCACGTTCTCCCAGCGATAGTTGCGCAACGCCTCGATCTGGATCTCGGAATCGAAGTGGCCGATGTTGCAGACGATGGCGCGGTGCTTCATGCGCCGCATGTGATCGAGCGTGATGACATCGACATTGCCGGTGGCGGTCACGAAGATGTCGCCCACCGGCGCGGCGTCCTCCATGGTGACGACCTCGTAGCCCTCCATAGCCGCCTGCAACGCGCAGATCGGGTCGATCTCCGTCACCATCACCCGGCACCCGGCGTTGCGCAGGCTGGCCGCCGAGCCCTTGCCCACGTCGCCGAAGCCGTTCACGACGGCGACCTTGCCCGCCATCATCACATCGGTGCCGCGCCGGATGCCATCCACCAGCAATTCCCGGCAGCCATACAGGTTGTCGAACTTCGACTTGGTGACGCTGTCGTTCACGTTGATCGTCGGCACCAGCAGCGTGCCGTCGCGCTCCATGTCGCGCAGCCGATGCACGCCGGTGGTGGTCTCCTCCGAGATGCCGCGCACATCGGCCAGCATCTCCGGATACTTGTCGTGCATGAGCTTGGTGAGGTCGCCGCCGTCATCGAGGATTAGATTCGGCGTCCAGCCGTTCGGGCCGCGCACCGTCTGCTCGATGCACCACCAGAACTCGTCCTCGTCCATGCACTTCCAGGCGAAGACCGGGACGCCGGCGGCGGCCGCGGCGGCAGCGCCGTGGTCCTGGGTGGAGAAGATGTTGCACGAAGACCAGCGCACGGTCGCGCCCAGCGCCGTCAGGGTCTCGATCAGCACCGCCGTCTGCACCGTCATGTGCAGGCACCCGGCGATCCGCGCGCCCTTGAGTGGCTTGGATGCCCCGTACTCGGCCCGCAGCGCCATCAGGCCGGGCATCTCGTCCTCGGCCATGGAGACTTCCTTGCGGCCCCATTCGGCGAGCGAGATGTCCTTTACCTTGTAATCCTCGGTCGGGGTCCGGTCGGCCATCACGCGCTCCTGAGTGGGTCGCGGACCCTATAGAAAGGCCAGGTGCCGGGCGCAATGGCACGCAAGCCTGATCGGCGCCCGCCTTGAGTCGCCGGCCAGCCGTCTCAGATGCATTCGGCGCCGGAAGGAGCGACCTCGCCATGACGATCTACACGGGCCCAGTGTTCGAGATGGCCCGCACCCAGTTCCACGTGATCGCTGACTACCTGGAGATCCCCTTCGATGAGCGCGACCGGCTGCTGTTCCCGAAGCGGGCCATCACCGTCGCCTGTCCGATCCACCGGGACGACGGAAGACTGGCCGTGTTCCACGGTTTCCGTGTGCAGCACCACCTCACCCTCGGCCCCACCAAGGGTGGAGCCCGCTATTCCCCCAAGCTCGATCTGGGCGAGGTGGCGGCGCTGGCGATCTGGATGAGCTGGAAATGCGCGCTCGCCGGGCTGCCCTATGGCGGGGCGAAGGGCGGCATCGCCGTCGACCCCTACGCACTGAGTCGCCGTGAGCTGGAGTCGCTCTCGCGCCGCTACATGCAGGAGATGATCCCCTTCGTCGGTCCGCACACCGACGTCATGGCGCCCGACATGGGCACCAACGAGCAGGTGATGGCCTGGTTCATGGACACCTATTCCATGTACCAGGGCAAGACCGTGACCGAGATCGTCACCGGCAAGCCGGTCGCCTGCGGCGGGACGGAGGGACGGCGCGACGCCACCGGGCGCGGTGTCGCGCACCTTGTGGATCGCGCGCTGGCGCGGATCGGACTGGCCGCGGGGGGTGCCACGGCGATCGTGCAGGGGTTCGGCAATGTGGGCAGCGTCGCCGCCCAGGCGCTCGCCGAACGTGGCGTGAAGGTGATCGGCGTCTCCGACCACGTTGCCTGCTACTTCGACCGGAAGGGGCTGGATGTTGCCGGGCTGGTGCGCCACACGGTCGCGAATGGCACGCTGGCCGGGTTCTCCAACGAACTTGCCTCCGATCCGGCCGAGTTGCTGACGCGGGAGTGCGACATCCTTGTTCCGGCAGCCATCGAGCGCGTCATTGATGCCTCGGTTGCGGCCCGGCTGCGCTGTCGCGTGCTGGCCGAGGGTGCGAACGGGCCGACCACGCCGGAGGCCGACGAGGTGCTGGCGCGGCGGCCGGAAATCTTCGTGATCCCCGACCTCCTCTGCAACGCCGGCGGGGTCGTGGTTAGCTATTTCGAATGGGTGCAGGACTTGCAGCAGTTCTTCTGGGACGAGCCGGAGGTCATGAACCGCCTCTGTCACGTCCTCGACCGCGCCTTCGCGGAGGTCATGGCGCGTGTGGAGCGTGACAAGGTCACGCACCGCACGGCGGCCATGGCGATCGGCGTGGACAAGGTGCGCAGCGCCAAGAAGGTGCGGGGACTGTTTCCCTGACGCTGACGGGAAACAAGATTGGCAGGGCGGCGTTCCTACGAAGCCAAGCCCCAGAAATTTAGGAGCGAACGATGTCCGACGATCGAGCCAGCGGCGGCGCGGCCTCGAAGACCTCGGATGCCGAGCGGTTGCGGCGGAAGATCGATTCCGGCAAGACCGGAGATAAGGTCGGCGTTGCGGACCCAGCCATGTCGCCTCTCGGCACCGACGACGAGGCTGCGCAAGGGCATGACGAGGAAGGGCTCAGAATCGCCCGCCAGGCACCCAAGCCCACCCGTCCAGCCTAGCAATCCCGGATCGGCTGCCCGAAGTCCCCGCCGATCCGCGCCCGCGCGCGATCGCGATGCCGTGGGAGGTTCCAGTCCGAGGGAAACGGCTTTAGAACCGGCGGCTCGCACCGAGGGAGGCAGCCGTGAGCAAGATCATTCGCACCGAGGCTAACAAGATTCTCTCGAAGGCTGTCGAGTACCACGGCTTCGTTTACCTGGCGGGAGTGACGGCGCGCGACGCCGCCGGGGACGTCAAGCGCCAGACGACGGACATCCTGGAGCAGATCGACCAGTTGCTAGAGACCCACGGCACCGACAAGACCCGGTTGTTGCAAGCGCAGATCTGGGTCAAGGACATCCGCGACCGGGATGCCATGAACGAGGTGTGGACCGCCTGGCTTCCGCCCAACGGGGCACCAGTACGCGTCTGCGTTCAGGCCAACCTCGCCGACTCTCGTTTGCTCGTCGAAATTATGGTGACTGCCTGCAAGTAGGGGAGGCGATTCGGGCGTGGGACGAACCCTTCCCGCGCCTTGCGATCCTACAAAATAGGATGATTTTCGGATCGCCTTACCTTGTCCACAGCCCTATTTCTATAAATTGCAATGTCCTAGAACGCTAAGTTCACGTCCCCTGTTGTCGGCTCGCACAGCGGCGCGTACCGCGAATCAACCAGGAAGCGAGTTACGGAAGGGGAGCTGCGGATGGGCGTACGGGCAACCGGCGGCAAACTGCTGTTCATGTTTTACTTTATGGTGCTTGGCTCGGCTGCCGGGACAGCCTTCGCGGAAACCGGGACTCAGCGCCGCCCGCCTTCTGTCTTCTACGACCCGAACATTATGCTGTTGTCGCGTCCCGGCAGCTTTACCACACAACAGCGTTCAGCGCGTCATTACAATTCGCGATACGCCGCGCTCTCCTGCGTTCCATACGCCCGCGCTCACTCAAACGTGAGGGTTGCGGGCAACGCCTGGCAGTGGTGGGCCAACGCGGCAGGGATCTATGAGCGCGGCAACCTCCCGGAGTTGGACGGCGTGCTGGTGTTCCAGTCCAACCGCCAAATGCACCTCGGCCATGTCGCCGTGGTCAGCCGCGTGCTCAACCCGCGCATGATCGAGATCGACCAGTCCAACTGGCCCAACGGTCACGGGATTACCCGCCGCGTGCCCGTGGTGGACGTCTCGGAGCGCAATGACTGGACAGCGGTGCGCGTCGCGTTGGGGCAGAGCAGCAAGTTTGGCAGCATTTATCCAACCTACGGCTTCATCTATGGTCGCCCCGACACTGGGCGGCTGGTCGCGTCCAATTGGGCCCCGACGCCCGTGCCCCCGCTCGACCCGGCTCCGGGCGACTTGCGCACCCCTCACGGGGACGAACAGGTAGCTCAGGCCCCGGCGCTACACCAAGCGACCCGACCGCGCCGTCCCGGCGCATGGGCAAGCAGCGCGCGGCGTGGAAGCAAGGGCTGAGAAAGGACGGGAGCTCTAGCCCCCGGTCACGCTCATGTGCCGCGCGACAGCGGGACGGTCCTGGCGCCGGTCGATCACGAAATCATGCCCCTTGGGCTTGCGTGCGATAGCGGCGCGGATCGCCGCTTCCAACTGCGCCTCGTCGGCGCCGCCGCGCAGCACCGCGCGCAGATCCGCCTGGTCGTCCTGACCCAGGCACATGAAGAGCGTTCCGGTGCAGGTGAGTCGCACCCGGTTGCAGCTCTCGCAAAAGTTGTGGGTCATCGGCGTGATGAAGCCGATGCGCCGCCCGGTTTCCGCGACGTCGAAATAGCGGGCCGGCCCTCCGGTGCGGTACTCGGTCTCCGTCAGCGTCCAGCGCCGGCGCAGGCGGCCGCGCACAATCGAAAGGGGCAGGTACTGATCGGTGCGGTCTTCGGTGATCTCGCCCAGCGGCATCGTCTCGATGAGGCAGAGGTCGAAGCCGTGCTGCCCGCACCAAGCGATCATGGTGTCGAAGTCATTCTCGTTCACGCCGCGCATGGCCACGGCGTTGATCTTGATCGCGAGCCCCGCGCCCTTGGCGACGAAGATGCCCTCGAGCACCTGTTCGATCCGGCCCCGGCGGGTCATCGCGGTGAAGGTGGCGGCGTCGAGCGTGTCGAGGGACACGTTCACCCGTCGCATTCCCGCCCGGTAAAGATCGGCGGCATAACGGGCGAGCTGGGTGCCATTGGTGGTAAGGGTCAGTTCGTCTAGCCCCGAGCCCAAACGGTGGCCCAGGCGCTCGACGAGCTTGACCACGTCGCGGCGGACCAGCGGCTCGCCCCCCGTCAGCCGCAGTTTGCGAGTCCCTAGCCGGATGAACACAGCACAGATCCGCTCCAGCTCCTCGAGCGTGAGCAAGTCCCGTTTGGGGAGGAACGTCATCTCCTCGGCCATACAGTACACGCAGCGGAGATCGCAGCGGTCCGTGACCGAGACGCGCAGGTAGCTGATAGGCCGGCCGAACGGATCGATCATAAGAGAACGCATAAGCAAGAGGTGCGCCACGCCACGCCTGGGATCAAGCCCCCTGGCTCGAACTCAGCCCGGCGCTTCCAGCACGTCGAGCGCGACATGGGAGGTATTAATCAGAATCTTTCCGGCATTCTCAAAATTGACGGTGACCCGATCCCCAATGACGGACTGGACCTGACCTGCTCCCCACTCTGGTCGAGCGGGATGCCGCACCCACTGACCAGGCTCGATCGTCGATGCAAGGGGTCGGCTCATGGAAGCCCTCCGGCAGCGAACACACAGCTCGTATTATTTTATAGACAAATCCCAAAAAATGGGGCAGCTAACTGATAGTGCCGCGAACGTACTCGCGCGCGGTCGATTTTGAGGAGCCTGACTTATGAGCGAGCCCCTGCGTCTTGCCGAGTTGGTCGCTACCCGGGTGTTCCACGATCTCAGCGGTCTCGCCGGCACCCTCGCCGCGACCATCGAACTCGCGCTGGACGAGGCTGGTCAGCAGGGGAAAGCCTCACTTCCGCGGCCGACCTCGTCGCCGATCTTAACCGCCGCGTGCGTCTCTTGCGCTCCGCCTGGGGATCAACCGGGGAGGAGCTGGACATCGCGCGCTTGAGAGACCTTGCCCTCGGCACGCCAGGAGCTCACCACATGAGCCTTGATCTCTCGCCCTTGCCGCGAGAAAGCGTGTTTTCTCCGGAGTTGGGCCGCGTCCTGCTCAACGTCATCATCCTTGGCGCGGGATCGCTGCCCCGTGGTGGCAAGCTAACGCTATCCACAGCCAGCGAGGCGCGGGTGCGCGCGACCATTCGCGGGCCGCGCGCCGCCTGGCCGAAGGCCCTCGCGCCGTCACTGGCCAGTGAGGAGGCCGCGTTGGCAGCCCTCGACAACCCGCGCACTCTCCTGGCTCCCCTCGTGGCGCTCATTGCGCACCAACTCGGCGTTGCTCTCGCGCTGGAACGATCCGAACAACGCACGCCGGGCCGCCGGGAACCGCCTTCGCTGCTGATCGGAGCCGCATAGCTTAATGGTTTCTTCGCCCATCCAGGCCAGTATCGGCGGTGCATCGATCCTGGACCTGAAGACGCAATGGATGAGTTGCTTGCGGATTTTCTGATGGAAGCGAACGAGAGCCTGGCCGAGCTGGAGTCGGCGCTCCTGCGGCTGGAGCGCACCCCGGACGCCCCGACGCTGTCGCAGATCTTTCGCTCGGTGCATACCATCAAGGGCACTTGCGGTTTTCTTGGCCTGCCACGCTTGGAGCGGCTGGCCCATGCCGCCGAGAACGTTCTGGGCCGCCTGCGGGATGGCGCGCTCAATGCCAGCCCCGAAATCGTGACCTTGGTGCTGGCGGCTCTCGACGGCGTGCGCGCCATCCTGAGCGGCCTTGGTGCGACCGGTGCCGAGCCAGCGGGCGATGACAGCGCACTGATCGCCGCGCTCGACAAGGCTGCGGAAGGTCAAGCGGCATCCTCGCCCGCCGGCGTGACGGAGGCGCTCAAGTCTCCCGGAAACGAGTCGCCGGCCCACCCGCCCTCGCCGAGTCCCGCGGCCGAAACGCGCCCGCAGGGCAGCGAGGCCGGTGCCGGTCAGACGATCCGCGTGACAGTGGACGTGCTCGACAACCTGATGACCCTGGTCAGCGAGCTCGTCCTCACCCGCAACCAATTGCTGCAACTTGCGCGCGGCTTCCAAGACAGCGCGTTCGCCGCGCCCTTGCAGCGACTGTCCCACATCACCTCGGACCTCCAGGAAGGGGTGATGAAGACGCGGATGCAGCCGATCGGCAACGCCTGGAACAAGCTGCCCCGTCTGGTGCGCGACCTCGCGCGCGATCTGGGCGCGCGATCTGGGCAAATCCATCGACTTGGTCATGCGCGGCGCCGACACAGAGCTCGATCGCCAGGTGCTGGAGCTCATCAAGGATCCGCTGACGCACATGGTCCGCAACTCCGCCGATCACGGGCTGGAGTCGCCGGCCGAGCGCAGGGCGGCCGGCAAGCGCGAGACGGGGCGAATCACCTTGAACGCGCTCCACGAGGGTGGCCACATCATCATCGAGATCGCCGATGACGGGCGCGGGCTGGCGGTTGAGCGCATCCGCGCGAAGGCGCTGGCCCAGGGTCTCGCGAGCGATGCCGAGCTGGCGGCCATGAACGAGGCGCAGATCCAGCGGTTCATCTTCGATGCCGGGTTCTCGACCGCGGCCGAGGTCTCCGCCGTCTCCGGCCGTGGCGTCGGGATGGACGTGGTGCGGACCAACATCGAGCGGATCGGCGGCACGATCGACCTGACGAGCCGGTCCGGACAGGGCACAACGTTCACCATCAAGATCCCGCTCACCCTGGCGATTGTCTCGGCGCTGGTGGTGCAGGCGGGCGGCGAGCAATTCGCGATTCCGCAGATCAGCGTGATGGAGCTGGTCCGCGCCGGCCGCCCCGGAGAGGCCGGAGCCGAGAGCGTGATCGAGCGGATCAATGAAACGCCGGTGCTGCGCCTGCGCGACCGGCTGCTGCCCCTGGTAAGCCTCGCCGGGCTCCTGGGGCTCGCGGGATCGGATGAGACCGGAGTCATCGTCGTGGCCCAGGTCGGCTCCAGCCTGCTCGGCATCATCGTGGACCGGGTGTTTGACACCGAGGAGATCGTGGTCAAGCCGGTGGCCCCCATGCTGCGCCAGCTAACCGTTTTCAGCGGTAACACGATCCTGGGCGACGGCTCGGTCATCATGATTCTCGATCCCAACGGGATCGCGCGCGCGGCGGGGATCGGCGCAGGCGAGGATAACCGGCGCGAGCCGGTCTCCACGAGCGAAGGCGCGGCTTCGGGCGGGCGCAAGGCGATGCTGCTGTTTCGGGCCGGTGACACCCGCCCGATGGCAGTGCCGCTGAGCCTGGTGGCGCGGATCGAGCAGATCCCGCGCGAGCGGATCGAGCTCTCCGCGAGCGTACCGGTCGTCCAGTACCGCGGCCGGCTGATGCCGCTCGTGGCGGTTTCCGACGGACCCAACGAGTCCGCCTCGCCCACGCAGCCGGTGCTCGTGTTCGCTGATGGGGAACGCAGCGCGGGACTCATGGTGGACGAGATACTGGACGTCGTGGAGGACCGCCTGGACATCGAGTTGTTGCCGACGCGGCCTGGCCGGCTCGGCACGGCGGTGATCGGCGGGCAGGCGACTGACGTGATCGACACCGCCTATTGGCTGGCGCGATTGCCCGCCGCGGCGTCTCAGGAGGAAGCCGGGGCATGAGCGCCGCCCTGCTTGATCGCCACGCCGGCGTCCATGACGATGAGGAACGCCAATTCGTGACTCTGACCGTCGCCGAGCAGCTCTGCGGCGTTCCGGTTTTGAGTGTGCGCGACATCCTCTCGCAGCAGACGATCACCCGTATTCCGCTGGCTCCTCCGGAAGTGGCGGGGAGCCTCAATCTACGCGGGCGAATCGTCACGGCAACCGACCTGCGCCGGCGGCTGCGCCTGCCCCCTGCGCCCCCCAACACCCCGACCATGTCCGTGGTCACGGAACAAGACGGCGAGCTCTACGCGCTGCTGGTCGATCAAGTGCGCGAGGTGATGAGCCTGCCGGCGAAGTCATTCGAGCGGAACCCGCCGACGCTGCCGCCGGCCTGGGCGGCGTACAGCAACGGCATCTATCGCCTGGATGGCACGCTGCTGGTGGTGCTTGACGTCACGCGGCTGCTCGCGGTGCGGGCCGAGCTGGGCTGAGCCGATGCGCACCTGCCTTGTCGTCGACGATAGCCGGGTGGTGCGCAAGCTCGCACGGCGCATCCTCGAGGCCGGCGGCTATGCCGTGACCGAGGCCGAGGACGGCGCGCGCGCTCTCGATGCGTGCCGCGCCGCGCGGCTCGATTGCGTGCTGCTCGATTGGAACATGCCGGTGATGAACGGCATCGAGTTTCTGCGCGCGCTGCGCGCCGAGTTCGGCCCCGACGATCCCGCCGTCGTTTTCTGCACGACGGAGAATGACTTGGCCTTCATCACACGAGCTATCGAGGCCGGCGCGCAGGAATACATCATGAAGCCGTTCGACGCCGAGATCCTGATAGGCAAGCTCGCGCAGATAGGGCTGGGATGACTCCCGCCGAGCCCCGGCTCTCCGACGCTGACGCGGTGCGCGTCATGGTGTGCGACGACTCCGTCGTCATGCGCGCCACGATCGTGCGTGCGCTCGAGGGCGATCCCACGGTCCGCGTGGTGGCCCGCGTCGCCGACGGAAAACAGGCCCTGGCCGAGGTGCAGCGCCAGCCCATCGACGTGCTGGTGCTCGATATTGAGATGCCGGTCATGGACGGCCTGACGGTGCTGCCGTTGCTGATGCGTGCCGCCCCACGGCTGCGCGTGCTGATGGCCTCGACCCTTACGACCCGAGGCGCCGAGGTCACGCTCCAGGCGCTGCGGTTGGGCGCGGCCGATTACGTGGCGAAGCCGAGCGCCGTCGCCGGGCAGAACGCCGAGCTGTTTCGCCGAGAGCTTCTGAACAAGGTGAAGGCCTTCGCGCCGCGGCGCTCACGCCTATCCAGCCCCAGGCACGCTCCCATCATCGCCCCGGCGCGGACACGCTCCGGACCTGTCACGCCACCGCGCCTGCTCGCGATCGGCAGCTCCACCGGCGGGCCCCAGGCCCTGCTCACCTTGTTCGCGGCCCTTGGACGCACGGTGCCGATCCCAGTGGTTCTGACCCAGCACATGCCTGCCGCTTTCACGCCCATCCTCGCCGAGCACATCACGCGCGCCGGCGGCCTGCCCTGTTCCGAAGCCATCGACGGCGAGGCGCTCCGTCCGGGCCGCATCTATCTCGCGCCGGGAGACCGGCACCTGCTGGTCGAGCGTGACACTGCCGGGGCCCGTGCCCGGATATCCACCGCGCCCGCGGTCAATTTCTGCCGCCCGTCGGTCGATCCGATGCTGGAGAGCGCGGCGGCGGCAGTCGATGGCCGCGTGCTGGTTCTCATGCTCACCGGCATGGGAAGCGACGGGCTGGAGGGAACACGCCGCGTGATCGAGGCTGGGGGAGCCGCCATCGCGCAGGACGAGGTGAGCAGCGTGGTGTGGGGAATGCCGGGCGCCGTCGTCCAGGCGGGCCTCTGCCACGCGGTCCTGCCGCTCGGCGCGATCGCGCCGCATCTGCGCGACGTGCTGCGGATCACCCCGCGGTGAGCACAACGTCCGCGAGTGGCGCTTTCCAGGTTCTGGCCGACCTGTTGCGTTCGCGCTCGGGCCTGTCGATCGGTCCCGACAAGCTCTACCTGCTCGAGACCCGTCTGGCGCCGATTATCCGGCGCGAGAGGCTGAACGACCTCGCCGGGCTTGCCCAGCGGCTGAGCGCGCCAGCGGCCGAGCAGCTCGCTGGCGAGGTCGTCGAGGCGATGACCACCAATGAAAGCTTCTTCTTCCGCGACGGCAAGCCGTTCGCGCATGTCCGCGCCAAGGCGCTGCCGCGCCTGCTGCTCACGCGTCCGCCCGGAATCCCCATCCGCATCTGGTCGGCCGCCGCTTCATCGGGGCAGGAGGCCTATTCACTGGCGATGATCGCGTCAGAGCTGGGAGGCGGTAAGCGGGTCGAGATTGTCGGCACCGATATCGCCCGCGCCCAGCTCGCTCGCGCCCGCGACGGGCTCTATACCCAGTTCGAGGTGCAGCGCGGATTGCCGATCCAGCTCCTGGTGAAGCACTTTCGCAAGGAGGACGACCAGTGGCGTGTGGCCGCGCCCCTACGCGAGATGGTGCAGTTTCGTGAGTGGAACCTGCTTGCCGATCCCGCCCCGCTGGGCCGCTTCGACATCGTGTTCTGCCGCAATGTGCTGATCTATTTCGACCAGCCCACGAAAGCGCGCGTGCTGGACGCCATCGGACGGCAGATGCCCGAGGACGGGTTGCTCTACCTAGGGGGAGCCGAGACGGTGCTCGGCCGGACGACCCAGTCCGCTCCCGTTCCCGAGGACCGGAGCGTCTATGCCAAGGGAACGGCGGAGCCCGCCTCGATCTCTGGCCAGCTTCGACCCTCAAGGCAGCCTGTGTCGCCAGCGCGCAGCGGTCCGGTTGTCGTTTCCGCCCCCACGATCCCCGGCCAGTGGTGATCGGGGTCATACCGCCACCGCCTCTGTTGGAAACGGGGATCGGTCAGGACAGCAGCCCCGCTGCCCCGAGGAGGGCAGCGGCGCCCAGGATGATGAGCGGGTGCAGTCGCGTGCCCAGGAACAGCGCGGCCGCGACCGCGATCAGCGCGGCGCTGCGCCAATTCTGCGCGGTGGTCCGCACCAGCAGCGCCGCGCCCGCCATGACCAATCCAGCGGTGACAGGCATGATTCCCGCTTGCACCATCGCTCGCCATGGCCGGTCGCGTAGCCGGTGCCAGACGCAGGCGCAAAGGAAGGTCAGCGCCGAGGAGGGCCCGCACAGCGCCGCGGTCGCGATCAGCGCGCCGGGCAGTCCCGCGACCCGCAGCCCGATCAGCGTCGATACGAGCATGTTCGGCCCCGGCGCCGCCTGCGCCAGCGCGTACAGCGCCGCGAAATCCCGCGCGGTCATCCAGGGATGCACCTGCACCACCTGACGCTGCATCTCCGGCAGGATCGAGTTGCCGCCGCCGAACGCAACCAGCGAAAGCTGGGCGAATGTCGCGGCCAGGCTGCCGAGGGTGCCCATCAGCGCAGCCTGGCCTTGGTCCGCCGGGCGAGCAGGATCGAGAGGGGCACGAGTGTCACGATCGCCAGTGGCAGTGGCAGCCGCAGCACCGCGACCATGCCGAACGTCAGGGCGGCGACGGCTGCGCCCAAGGGCCTGGTGCATAATGGCGCGGCAATCCGGCACGCGGTGGCTAGCACCAGCGCCGCCGCTGCCGGCGACAGCCCGGCAAAGGCGTGCTGCGCGGCCGGGATCTGCCCTAGCTGCGCATAGGCGAGTCCCAGCAGGAGCACGATCGCCATTGGCGCCGCCATCAAGCCGCTGAACGCCGCGACTGCTCCGGAGAGGCCATGAAACCGCGCCCCCAGGGCGACCGACAGATTGATGACGTTCGGCCCTGGCAGGAACTGGCAAAGGCCGAGCAACTCGGCGAACTCGCCCGCGGTCAGCCATTGCCGCCGCTCGACCACGGCCCGCCGCGCCCAGGGCAGCACGCCGCCAAAGCCGCAAACACCGATGGCGAGAAAGCCGAGGAACAGGGCCGATCGGCTGGGTGGGAGCTTCATTCCCGTGACTTAGCGCGGTTCGACACGGGCTGGGACATCACGCCTGATTTGGAACACGCCCTTCCGCTTTGGCCGATTTGCCTGTATGGATGTGGCCGCTGGACCCGTAGCTCAGCTGGATAGAGCGTCGCCCTCCGAAGGCGAAGGTCGCACGTTCGAATCGTGTCGGGTCCGCCAATCCTTTCGCTATCCGGGTGTCACACGAGTTGTGGCCAGGGCCGCCAAGGCCCGCGGCCGTGCCCCCAACCAGCTAAGGAGACGCCGTTATCATGACAGGCCCTGCCGGCACTTCAGCGCAACCGGGTTCGGCGGTCCCCGCCGACGATCCCAACCGTACGCTGACCGTGTCCGATCCGGGCGGCGCGGACCTGCCCCACATCTCCATGGTCGGCGACACTTACACCATCCTGGTCTCCGGCGCCCAGACGAACGGCCGCTACTGCCTGATCGACATGCTCGTGCCCGACGGCGGCGGGCCGCCGCCACACCGCCACGATTACGAGGAGATGTTCACTCTGCTGGAGGGCGACCTCGAGTTCACCTTCCGCGGCCAGACGCGGACGGTCCGCGCGGGCTCGACTGTCAACATCCCGGCAAACGCCCCGCACGCCTTCAAGAACGTTTCGGGCAGGACCGTCCACATGCTATGCATGTGCGCGCCGGCCGGACAGGAAGAATTCTTTATGGCAATCGGCGTCCCGGTCGAAAGCCGCACATCGCCACCACCCGCGCTGAGCCAGGAGGAGCAGGCCGAGAAGGGCAAGCTGGCGCAAGCGCTCGCGCCCAAATACCGGACCGAGCTTCTCACGCCTTGAGGCAACGAATTGGGACGTGCCCGATATGCCGCGCCACCTTCGCAAAACCTGGACTTCATTCAGGGGCTGGCCGATCGTGCGCTGCTCATCCAGCGCGGGCGCATCATCCGCGAGGTCTCCCGCGACGCCCTGACCGATTCCGCGCGCGCGGGCGAGTTCATCGGCACCGGCGCGTAAGCGCGGCGATAATGCGCGAGCTCTGTGACGTGCAAGTCCAGGCGGGCAGGTGATCAGCCCCGCCCACGCTGTTCGCCGGTTATCCGGTCCATCAGCGCCAGCAGCACGCCGGAGACGACAAAACCGAGATACAGTTCCAGCCGCAGCAGCACCTGCTCGCGCGGCACGTCCTGAACGTCCAGGAAGGTCTTCAGCAGGTCGATGCTGGCGATCGCCACGATGGAGGCGAGTAACTTCAGTTTGAGCCCTGAAAAGTCGATCTTGCCCAGCCAAATCGGCCGGTCCTCCGATTCGCCAAGATCAAGGCGCGAGACGAAGTTCTCGTAGCCCGACAGCACCACCAACACGACCAGGTTCCCGGCGAGCGAGAGATCGATCAGGCTCAGTACCAGCATGATCAGCCGGCTGACGTCCAGCGCAAGCAGATCTGGCACCGCAGTGACGAACTGCTGAACGATCTTGACCACGATCAGAAACAGCAGCAGCACCATCACGACGTAGACCGGCGTCATGAGCCAGCGGGCGGCGAATAGCCCGCGTTCGAGCAGCAGCTCGATCCGATGTCCCAGGCCGCGCGGCCCCTGGATCGGTTCTGGCACCTTTCCCACGTGCATTCTCTCCTCGAATACCAGTCAGCCGATGGTCTGACTTGCTTCCGGTCGTTCCCGCGCAAGTGGGAAACCAGGGAACGACACCGAATCTGGTGCGCGCTGGCCTGGGTGCCGCTCTCTACGGCACGATGGTACGAATTATGAGTCCGGACCAATGGCGCCTGATATAAGCTCGGCTTGGCCGTCACGCGGCCCCGTGCCCGGCCCGCTCGGGGAATCGGGACCAGAAGCGCGAGCCGTCGCTCGCGAAGGCCAGCGATTCGGGCGAGAGAAATCTCACGCGTAGCCCCGGTCCACTTCCTAACCCGTGTGACAGCCGTGAGCTGGACGGCGATCCACAGGTAATTCGGCGCCGGCTTCCGGCTTGTCCGACAGATCACGCCAACGTTCGTGGAGGCCTGACGCTCGCGCTGGCAGTTTACTGCAAGGCACCCGTTGGGGTGGAAAGGAGGGTGATCCTTTATCCGTCCCCCGCCGGCAATGACATGAAACGAACCCGGCACTCGGCCTCGGTTGACGGGTGGACTTTCCTGGCGTGCGCCTAAACAGGATGGCACTTTTGCCACGGTCGACGGAACTGACAGGGAGGGTCGCCTGCGGCTCCCGCGCCCTGCGGTGCCTTTGGCGAAATTCGGGTTCGAGCCGATTGCGACTGCCCCGCCTTTCCCGCGGCTGAGGGGCGGCGGGCCAGCCCGGCTCGGGGCGCTAGCTTCGGCGGGCAGTGCCCGTCGCGGGGGCGCCGCTGCCCAGGGCGGCGAGTGCGATCTGCTCGACGGGGGTCGGTCTCCGCTCCCCCGCATCGCGCGGGGGACGGCGCCGAGATGGCTGCACACCGTTCAGTTCAGTATAGCCGGTCGTCAAGCCCGCTAGGGCGGGATAACCCGGACCGGGGGGGTGCCGCACGGACATAAGGCTAGCGCGTCTCCGCCGACACCGAATTGGCCACCGTCAGCCGCACGGCATCGGCGCGGTGGATAAGCAAAGTCATGCTGTACCCTTGTGGTCAATTGGCGTGGCATGCTCGGCACCGCTCAGATGTCGGCCGGACGATTCGCTGCCGGTAGAGCGAGCACAACTAACCCTTTATTAACCTTCTATTCGTATTCTGTTCTGATGCTATGCTCGTTTTGGGCAAGGTGCGCATTATATGGGCAGACAAGTCTTCGAATCGGATGTGCCAGGATCGTGACTTGCGGGGCGCGTCACGACACATGAGACTGTGCCATGAAGCGGGACTTCCCCTCATCGCACGAGGCCGCGAGGGCGTCGCCTGCGGGATTTCAAGCGCCGCTTGCCCGTTGGTCCCGGTGCCTCCATTCGGCGCCAATTTGCCATACAATTTTCACCGGGTGTCCGCTTATCTTGCAAGCGGGGGGGATCGTCCAACTATCATCTTAGGAGGTCCCTATGATCGACTTGTCAGGGTGGCGCGGCGTGGGCCCGGTGCCGCTTGGAGAAGAAAAACTTACCGCGACGCGCCCGGTCTCGGCTACGCTCGTGCCCATCTTGGTGAGGTAAACTGTGGCATCCAAACGCATGGAGCTGCCGATGCAGCCGGTCGATGACATCTTCACGGCCTTCGCCCGCGGCTACGAGGCGCATCGCGAAGCGGAGATGACGCTGGCCGAGTACCTTGAGGGATGCCGGACCGACCCGATGATGTATGCCAGCGCGACGGAGCGGCTGCTGGCGGCCATCGGCGAGCCCGAGATGGTTGACACCTCCAAGGACGCGCGCCTGGGCCGGATCTTCATGAACCGGACTATCCGCGTTTATCCGGCCTTCGACGAGTTCTACGGCATGGAGGAGACGATCGAGCGAATCGTCGGCTTCCTCCGCCACGCTGCGCAGGGCCTCGAGGAGCGGAAGCAGATCATGTACTTGCTCGGCCCGGTGGGCGGCGGCAAGTCGTCGCTGGCCGAGCGCATCAAGGCGCTGATGGAGGTCCACCCCGTCTACGTGCTGAAGGCGGGCGAGCAGGTCAGCCCCGTCTTCGAGAGCCCGCTCGGGCTGTTCCACCCCGAGCGGATGGGCGCTGTCCTGGAGGATCGCTACGGCATCCCCCGCCGGCGCCTGACCGGGCTGATGAGCCCGTGGTGCCTCAAGCGGCTGGACGAGTTCGGCGGTGACATCTCGCAATTCAGGGTGCAGCGCCTGGCGCCCTCGCGGCTGCGCCAGATCGCCGTCGCTAAGACCGAGCCGGGGGACGAGAACAACCAGGACATCTCCTCCCTGGTGGGCAAGGTCGACATCCGCAAGCTGGAGATGCACGCGCAGAACGACCCCGACGCCTACAGCTACTCGGGCGGGCTGAACCGGGCCAACCAGGGCATTCTCGAGTTCGTCGAGATGTTCAAGGCCCCGATCAAGATGCTGCACCCGTTGCTGACGGCGACCCAGGAGGGCAACTACATTGGCACCGAGAACATCGGCGCCATCCCGTTCTCCGGCATCATCCTGGCCCACTCCAATGAGGCGGAGTGGCAGAGCTTCAAGAACAACCGGAACAACGAAGCCTTCATCGACCGGATCTACGTCATCAAGGTTCCCTATTGCCTGCGCGTGACCGAGGAGATCCGCATCTATGACAAGCTCTTGGCTGGCAGCGAGCTGTCGGAGGCGCCCTGCGCCCCGGCCACGCTGGAGATGCTGGCCCGGTTCTCGGTGCTGTCGCGCCTGAAGCGCCACGAGAACTCCACCGTTTACGCCAAGATGCGCGTCTATGACGGCGAGAGCCTGAAAGAGACCGACCCCCGGGCGCGCAGCCTACAAGAGTACCGCGACGCCGCTGGCGTGGACGAGGGCATGGACGGTGCCTCCACCCGATTCGCCTTCAAGGTGCTCGCCGCCACCTTCAACCACGACACCATTGAGGTCGCGGCCGACCCGGTCCACCTTATGTATGTGCTGGAGCAGTCAATCCGCCGCGATCAGCTCCCGGCCGAGACCGAGAAGCGTTACCTGGAGTTCATCAAGGGCGAGCTCGCGCCCCGCTACGCTGAGTTCATCGGCAACGAGATTCAGAAGGCCTATCTCGAGTCCTACAACGACTACGGCCAGAACCTGTTCGACCGCTACGTGGCCTACGCCGATGCCTGGATCGAGGACCAGGATTACAAGGATCCCGACACCGGGCAGCTTTTGAACCGTGAGCTGCTGAACCAGGAGCTGACCAAGATCGAGAAGCCCGCCGGCATCGCGAACCCCAAGGATTTCCGCAACGAGGTGGTCAAGTTCTCGCTGCGGGCACGGGCCGCGAACGCTGGGAAGAACCCCTCCTGGACCAGCTACGAGAAGATCCGGGAGGTGATCGAGCGGCGCATGTTCTCCCAGGTGGAGGAGTTGCTGCCGGTGATCAGCTTCGGCTCGAAGAAGGACAGCGACACCGAGAAGAAGCACGAGGACTTCGTCAACCGCATGGCCGAGCGTGGCTACACGGAACGCCAGGTCCGGCGGCTGGTCGAGTGGTATATGCGCGTCAAGCAGGCCGGCTGAGGCTTGCTCCCTTGATGAGGAACGAGGACGGACAGGCTCAATGCAGATCATCGACCGTCGCCTCAATCCCGGCGGCAAGAGCCTCGCCAACCGGCAACGGTTCATTCGCCGCGCCAAGTCGCTGATCCGCAAGGCGGTGCATGAGAGCACCGCCAGCCGGAGCATCAAGGACGCGGACGAGGCCGGCGAGGTCTCCCTGCCCGCGCAGGGTGTGCATGAAGCCACGTTCCGCCGCGGCCAGTCTGGTGGCACGCGCGACTACCTGTTGCCCGGCAACAAGGAGTATGTCCGCGGCGACACCATCCCCCGCCCGCCCTCCGGAGCCGGCGGCTCGGGCTCGGAAGGCAGCCCGGACGGGGACGGGCAGGATGATTTCCGGTTTGCCCTGTCTCGCGACGAATTCGTCGACCTCTTCCTCGAGGACCTCGAACTGCCCGACCTCGCCAAGCGGCGCGTCGTGGACACCGAGGCGCTGAGTTGGAGCCGCGCCGGCTATTCCGTCACTGGGTCGCCGGCGAACCTCGCGGTGATGCGCACGGTCCGCAACAGCCTGTCGCGCCGGATCGCCTTGAAGCGGCCAAGCAGCGACGAGCTGGCGCGGCTGCGCGATGAGATCAACGCACTCGCCGAGGACGACCCGAAACGGGCCGAACTGGAGGAGGAACTGGACCGCAAGCTGCGGCGCACCAGCCGGATCCCGTATATCGACCCGCTCGACGTTCGCTACCGGCGCTTCGAATCCCACCCGAAGCCGGTCGCCCAGGCGGTGATGTTCTGCCTGATGGACGTCTCGGGCTCGATGACCGAGCACATGAAGGATCTGGCGAAGCGGTTCTACGTGCTGCTGTATATCTTCCTGCGCCGGAAGTACAAGCGCGTGGAAGTGGTGTTCATCCGCCACACCCACCAAGCCCAGGAGGTGGACGAGGACACCTTCTTCCACTCCCCGGAAACCGGTGGGACGGTGGTGTCCACCGCGCTTGAGGAGATGCGGCGGGTGATGGCCGAGCGCTACAGCCCGGATTCGTGGAACATCTACGCCGCACAGGCCTCGGACGGCGACAACACGGCCTCGGACAATGACCGGACGGCCAGCCTGCTGACCCAGAGCATCCTTCCCTATTGCCAGTACTATGCGTATCTCGAGGTCGGCCGGGACTCCGAGCATTTCCCGCCTGGTTTCATCCGCCGCGATAGCGACCTGTGGCAGACCTACACCGAGATTTGCCGCACTGGTGCGCCGATGGCGATGCGCAAGGTCAGCCACCGCCGCGACATATATCCCGTCTTCCGCGAGCTTTTCGCCCGCAAGCAGGCCCCCGCCGGAGCCGAAACCTCATGAACTACGTCAGCCACGATGCCGCCCGCCCGCTTTTTGAAGGCGCCGACTGGGAGTTCTCCACTGTCCAGCGCGCCTATAACGCGATCGAGGCGGTGGCGACCGGCGAGCTCGGCCTTGACGTCTACCCCAACCAGGTCGAGGTCATCAGCGCCGAGCAGATGCTGGACGCGTACTCCTCGGTCGGCATGCCGCTGTTTTACAAGCACTGGTCGTTCGGCAAGCACTTCGCTCGCCACGAAGGGCTCTACCGCGCCGGCATGCAGGGCCTCGCATACGAAATCGTCATCAACTCCAACCCGTGCATCTCCTACATCATGGAGGAGAACACGGCGACGATGCAGGCGCTGGTGATCGCCCACGCCGCGTTCGGCCACAACCATTTCTTCAAGAATAATTACCTGTTCCGCCAATGGACGGACGCGGACGGCATTCTGGATTATCTCGACTTCGCCAAGGGCTTCATCGCGAAGTGCGAGGAGAAGCACGGCGAGGCGGCCGTTGAGCGGCTGCTTGATTCCGCGCACGCGCTGATGAGCCAGGGCGTGCACCGCTATCCGCGCCGACGCGGCGCCGATCTGCGCTCGGAGGAGCGCAGGGAGCGGGAGCGGCGCGAGCACGAGGAGCGCGTGTTCAACGACTTGTGGCGCACCGTGCCGGCCAAGGCCGCGTCGAAGCGGGACAAGACGGTGGAGGAGCGGCGGCGCGCCCTGCTCCAGTTGCCCCAGGAGAACATCCTGTTCTTCCTGGAAAAGACCGCCCCCCGCCTCGCGCACTGGCAGCGCGAGGTGCTGCGCATCGTCCGGCAGGTGGCGCAGTACTTCTACCCGCAGACCCAGACCAAGGTGATGAACGAGGGCTGCGCGACCTTCGTCCATTACAAGATCATGAACCGGCTGCACGAAAAGGGGCTGCTGACCGACGGCTCGATGGTTGAGTTCCTGCGCTCCCACACCAATGTCGTGTTCCAGCCAGAGTTCGACGATCCGCGGTACTCGGGCCTCAATCCCTACGCGCTCGGCTTCGCGATGATGCAGGACATCGAGCGGATCTGCGTCGCGCCGACCGAAGAGGACCGGCACTGGTTCCCGGCCATTGCCGGCGCTGGCGACGCGATGGCCGTGTTGCGCGACTGCTGGGCGAACTACCGCGACGAGAGTTTCATCCTGCAATTCCTGAGCCCGCGCCTCATCCGCCAGTTCGGCCTGTTCCATGTGGTGGACGACGCCGATGAGCCGACCTTGCGGGTCGAGGCGATTCATGACGAGCGCGGCTACCGCAAAATCCAGCGGGCGCTGGCGCGGCAGTATGATGTCGCGTGGTCGGCCCCCGATATCCAGGTGATGGACGTCGATCTCGCGGGCGACCGGCGGCTTATCCTGCATCACCGCGCGCTGAACCGCATTCTGCTCGATGAGCGCGATGCGCGCCTCACTTTGCAACACCTGGCGGATCTCTGGGGCTACGACGTGGTGACGCGCGAGGTCGATCCGGCAACGGACGCCGTGCTAAAGGAGCACGCGGCCTCGCCCCGGCCAGGGCTGCTGCCTCCGATCGCCTGACGGACCACTGCTTGACCGGGCCGCATCGGCCCTTTAGCTGCGCGCCATGCCCCTATCCCCGCACGACGACATCGTCCGGCCGGAGTGGATTGACTCCAATGGCCACATGAACCTCGCGTGCTATATCGTGGTGTTCGACCGCGCCCTGGACGTGGCGTTCGAGGCGCTGGACATCGGCACCGACTACCGCCGCCGCACCGGCAACTCCTCCTTCGTCGCCGAAACGCACACGCTGTACCGGCGCGAGGTGCATGAGGGCGACTTGGTGCGCGTGACCACGCGCATTCTTGGCGCCGACGCCAAGCGGCTGCGCCTGTTTCAGGAAATGGTGCATCGCGCGAGCGGCGAGGTCTCGGCCACCCACGAGCAGATGTGCCTGCACATTGACATGGCGACCCGCCGCGTCGCGCCCTGGCCGGCCGATCGGCAGGCGGTGCTGCAAGAGGCGGTCCGCGCCGATGCCGCCCTGCCGATCCCGGCGGAAGCGGGACGACGCATCGCCATGCCTTGATCGCCGATCCTGCCTCCGCGACGATGGCGGCCAGCCCGTATGGAGGGAAGGCCCATGTCGTCGCTGTTCGACCTCACCGGCAAGGTCGCCGTCATCACTGGATCATCCAAGGGGATCGGACGCGCCATCGCCGAACGCATGGCGGAGCACGGCGCCAAGGTCGTGGTCTCCAGCCGCAAGGCGGATGTCTGCGAGCAAGTGGCGCGCGGCATCCGCGAGAGGGGTGGCGAGGCGACGGTCATCCCATGCCACATCGCGCGCAAGGAGGAGCTGCAAGGGCTGGTGGACCAGACCCGCGCGCTCTGGGGCGGTATCGACATCCTGGTCTGCAACGCCGCCGTCAATCCCTATCTCGGTCCTGCCAGCGGCGTCACCGACGAGGTCTACGAGCGGGTGATGGGCGCCAACGTGCGCAGCAACTTCTGGCTCTGCAACATGGCGCTGCCGGGGATGGCCGAGCGTGGCGGCGGATCGGTCATCATCATCTCCTCGATCGGCGGCCTGCGCGGCTCCGGCCATCTCGGGCTCTATGGGATCTCCAAGGCGGCCGACATGCAGCTCGCGCGCAACATCGCGGTCGAGTGGGGGCCACGCAACATCCGCGCCAACGCCATCGCGCCGGGCCTGGTGCGCACGGACTTCGCTCGGGCCTTGTGGGAAGACCCGGAGCTGTACCGCAGGCGCACCAGGGGGACGCCGTTGCAGCGCATCGGTGAACCCGACGAGATAGCCGGGGCGGCCGTGTTCCTGGCCGCCAAGGCCGGTAGCTTCCTGACCGGCCAGACGATCGTCATTGATGGCGGTACCACGGCAGGGACGGTCGCCTCGGAGGATTGAACCGCCAATCCCCAACCCCCGCTTTCGCAGGGTGTCGCCTGCTACCTGCGTTCGCTGTACTCGCGGGCGAACTCCGGATCGAAGATCCGCCCCACGTCGTACCGGTTGATGCCGATATCGGCGAGCTCGCGGTCGGTCATGGAAGACAGCTCTCGGCGCACCGCCCTGCGGCGGGAAACGTCGGTCAGGGCATGCCGGATCGAGGAGGCCAGGCGCTCCGTCCAGCCACGCCGGCGAGGCGGCAACACGGGCTCGTAGTCGGCATCATCCCAAGTGCTGTGATAGGACAGCATCTCCGGCAACTTGAAGGCCACCGCCTGTTTGGAAGTTTGAACGCTCATGGGTGTTATCCCCCACAACAATGCGCTCCGGGTCCGGCGCGCTGTCTGTATGGCAACGCGTCCTCGGAGTCTGCTGCAATGCAACATAAGACTGATTCGGCGCTGTGTCATTGCGCATTTTCATTGTCCGCCATGCGGATGTGACATGCTGGTTGCCGCAGATGTGACTGCGAAACCACAAGAAGCCGGAACGTTATGACCAGCCTCACCATGTATGCGGATCGTCTGGCCAGGCTGCGGGCGGAAATGGCGCGGCAAGGCCTGGACGGTTTCATTGTGCCCCGCGCCGACGAGCACCTTGGCGAATACGTGCCCGCCTCCGCCGAGCGCCTGGCCTGGCTCAGCGGCTTCACGGGCAGCGCAGGCCTTGCGTGCGTGCTGGCGGATCAAGCCGCCGTGTTCACTGATGGCCGATACATCCTCCAGTTGCAGCAGCAAACCGATGGCGCCCTGTGGGAGCGGCGGCACATGACTGAGGATCCGCCACCCTCCTGGCTCGCCAGTCATGCTCCCGCGCGCGGGCTGATCGGCTACGATCCGATGCTCCTCAGCGAGGAGGGGCTCGGCCGCTACGCCGAGGCGGGGTTGCGGATGGAACCCGTTTCCCGCAATCCGCTTGACGCGGTCTGGGCCGACCGGCCGCCGCCGCCGCGCGCGAAAGCGCGGGCGCACCCGCTTCGCTTCTCAGGACGTGCCTCGGCAGAGAAGCGCGAGCATATCGCCGGCGAATTGCGTGCCGCGCGCCAGAATGCGGCCGTCCTCACCGATCCAGCCTCGATCGCGTGGCTGTTGAACATCAGGGGGGACGACGTGCCGTTCACCCCCTTCGCGCTCGGCTTCGCCATTCTGCACGACGACGCGCGGGCAGAGCTGTTCATGGACGACGCCAAAGTGGACGACGACGTTCGCGCCTGGCTCGGCAACGCTGTGAGCGTTGCTCCGCCCGGCTGCCTTCGGGAGGGAATCGCCCGTCTTTGCGGGCGGGTACGCGTCGATCCAAGCGGCTCGCCGGTCTGGTTCGCGCAACAGGTGCGCGCGGCGGGCGCGGAGCCGGTGGCTGACCCCGATCCGTGTCTGACGGCCAAGGCATGTAAGAACGAGGTCGAACAGCACGGCGCCCGAACGGCGCACGCGCGCGACGCCGTGGCGCTGTGCCGCTTCCTGCGTTGGCTGGCCGAGGCCGCGCCATCCGACGCCGAGACCGAAATGTCCGCCGCCGAGCGGCTGCTCGCGCTGCGGACCCAGGCGGCGGAGTTCCGGGGCGAGAGCTTTCCCGCCATCTCAGGCGCCGGCGAGCATGGGGCGGTGATCCACTACCGCGTCACCCCCGACTCAGACCGGCCGATCCGTTCCAACGAAGTCTACCTGATCAACTCGGGCGCGCAGTACCTCGACGGGACCACCGATGTGACGCGCACCGTCTGGACCGGCCCCGACGCGCCACCGGATGAGCTTCGCGCACGTGCGACCCGCGTGATGAAGGGCCACATCGCCGTTGCGACACTCGTCTTTCCTCAGGGCGTTGGCGGCGCGCATCTCGACGCCTTCGCCCGGCGCGCGCTGTGGCACGTCGGGCTCGACTACGACCACGGGACCGGACATGGGGTGGGCAGCTATCTTTCGGTCCATGAGGGACCGGTGAGCCTCTCGAGCCTTGCCCGGCCAGCGCCGATCGCGCCTGGCATGATCCTGTCGAACGAGCCCGGCTTCTACCTCCCCGGCGCCTATGGGATTCGCCTCGAGAACCTGTTGCTGGTCCAACCCGCCGATCTGCCCGGAGCGGCCAAGCCCTTCCTGCGGTTCGAGACGCTGACCCTGGCGCCCTTCGACCGCAGGCTCATCGATCCCGCGCTGCTCGATGCCGGAGAGATTGCCTGGATCGACGCCTACCACGCCCGCGTCGCCGCCGAGGTTGGACCCAGCCTCGATGCCGAGACCCGGCTTTGGCTTGACGCGGCCTGCGCGCCCCTGGCGCGGAGCGGGTAATCCGGGCTACGCTGCGCCCGCGCAGCCATCCCGGCCAGTGCCCCGATCGCTGTCGCGGCGCTGGCCCGACCGAGGCCTCGATCACGGCGGGCCCGTGCCGATCCAAGAAGGATGGCGGGATCCCGCTCCCGCCGGGCAGGGGAGGCTGAGCGATGACATCACCACCGCCGCTGACGCGTCGTCATGCACTGCTCGGTGGCGCCGGCGCGATTCTCGTTCCGGCTGCGGCCGCGAGCGCGGCAGCCGTTCGCGGTGTCACCGACACGGAGATCATTGTCGGCTCCATGATCGACCTCTCGGGCGTGACCGCGGTGCAGGGAGTGAACTATGCCAACGCCATGCGCCTGGCGTTTGACGGGGCAAACGCCAGGGGTGGCGTCCACGGCCGCAAGATCAGGTTCATCGTGGAGGACAACTAAACCGCGTCCAATTTGAGAGCCGTAGTTCGCTGGTCACTGAGCGGTGACGGTCCCATATAGGAGTTTTCCTATTCGGAGGCGTCAACAAGACAGGTGTTGCGTATAGATTATGAGCGGTGGGGTCAGTCAGCGGCGGAGTTTCGTCGTCTGGCCTTGAGTGCGCCGCATGCTCGCAGCCGCGAGCGGTTTCTGGCCCTGCATGAGATAGCCCAGGGTGACTGTGCGACGGCGGTGGCCAGCCGCACGGGTCGCCATCCCCAGACCGTCATGGCTTGGCTGCACATTTACAACGAACACGGCCCCGCGGCGCTACTGTATCGGCGCACCGGTGGCCGCCCCCCTTATATGGGCGTTGAAGTCAAGCGCTACGTCATCTCCGGATGCCCCTTTCATGATGCGAACGCGTTGCCGATCGGGTTATGGATCTGTCCGAGGTTGAGCCCGCTTGCACCTATGCGGAAGACCTGTCCGCACCACCTTATATCCGGTCGGGACCGTGTCCCTGACCAACATCCCGCGTGCAACGGGAACGGGCTCCGAGGCGGGCGGGACCAATCTTTTTCGCGGCCTGGTCGGGCCAGGGGGCGAAATGCGGTCACACGCCCACCTCGGACATCCACGCGCGACCCGGCGGCGTGCCGGTGGCCGCGCGATCCGGTCAGGTCCTCACAGCAGCCTCAGCTGGCACGAGGCCGGTCTCCACGTATCGCCAGAGTGCGACCAGAAGCTTCCTCGCGAGCGCCACGACGGCGGTGCGCTTGACGCGGCCAGTAGCCGTGCCGACGCGATCACGATACCAGCGCGCCAGCGCACTCTCGGGCTGGTGGCGCAGCCACAACCAGGCAAGCTCGACGAGCACCTTGCGTGCACGCCGGTTACCGGCCTTGCTGATGCCCTGCTCACGGCTCGTGCCGCCCCGCTGGCATAAGGACTGGGTGCCAGGCCCGCGTAGGCCGCCACGTCGCGGCGGTTGGCGAAGTGGCGATGGAAGACCTCCATCTCCAGCACTGTCGCGATCTCCGGGCCGATGCCCTTCAGCTGTGGCAGCGCTGCAGGCTTGGAACGGCCCTCCTTGCGCGCCTCCGCCGCGCGCGCGTCGCGCACGGCCTCGACCTCGGCCAAGTGCCGCAGCACGAGTTCGAGGCAGTCGAGCTGTCTGCTGATCTCCGCCGCGAGCCGGCCCGGCAACGTGCGGCCGTCTCCGGTCACTAAACCAGCCAGACGTTTGCGGCGATCCGCCCCGATCGGCTCGTAGTCGTAGATCCCTTGCGCCGCGCACAGGCCCTTGATCCGGTTGCTGAGCCGCAGGCGCTCCTTGAGCAGCGTTCCCCGCCCACGGCTCAAGCGGCGCTCATCCTCGTGCTCCGGCGAGGGCGGGCGCACCATGGAGCAGACCTGCCGCTCGCCGCGCGACCAGGCCATCAGCGTCCGCAGCAGTGCCTGGGCGTCCAGCCGATCCGTCTTCGCCCGCCGGGCACGCCGGTCGACCTGCAGCGAGGTCGGGTCCATGACGTGGCTCGCGATCCCCTCGGCCTCGAGGACGCGGTGCAGCCAGAACCCGTCGCGGCCGGCCTCGTAACAGCATGCGACGCGCGGCGTCGTGCCCAGCCGTCGCTTGACCCGCGCCTTGATGCGGGCGATCAGGCCGAGCACCTCGGATGCGACACCTGCTGACAAGCGGTGGCGCTCGACCTTGTCGGCGTCGGGCGCGTGCAGCGCCACGAGCCAGCCTGTGCCGCTCAGCTCAAAGGCGAGGAAGATCGTGTCGGCGCTCGTGGGGTTCGAAGTGGGATCGGAATAGCTGGGCATGGGCGGTCTCCCGTGTCGGCAAGCGATGAGGACCGCCAGACATCACCAGACCGGCCCTCCGACGCCCATGAGAATCTTTTGCCCCGAGATAGCGGCAGCGCTCAGTACCGGTGGTGCGCACGGCCCAGCAGGTCGCCGCCGCGCCCCCCATGGCCGAGACTGATCCGAAGCCCCGCTGGACGCTGCGCCGTCTGGTGGGGCTTGTGCAAGCGCGCTTCGGGTGCCGCCGCTGCCGCGAAACCATCCGGCTGGTTCTGCATCGGATGGGGCTGTCGTGGCAGAAGGCGAAGAAGCTACTGGGCCGTGCCAGTGCGGAACGGCGAGCGGCGTTTGTTGAACAGATGCGTCCACTGCTGGATGGTGCGCAGCGGGACCGTCATCAGTTGGTCTACCTGGATGAAGCGCACATCCGTCAGGACGTCGATCCTGGGCATGGCTGGGGCGTGCGCGGCCAGCGCTTTTATGTCGCCTCCACCTCGCCCGCCCTGGCCGACAAAGTCTCGTTCTATGGCCTGTATCTCTACAATGAGGGACAGGTCCGGATCTGGCCGTATCCGCGCGCCACGGGCGAACACACGATCGACGTTCTACGCCGACTGCGTGCCGAATTCCCCAACGGCAGGCTCATCGTGATCTGGGATGGCGCGCCCTATCACCGGGCTCAGTCCGTATGGTCCGCTGCCGCAGGTCTGAAGATCGAACTCGTGCCGTTACCCGGCTACAGTCCGGATCTGATGCCAGTAGAGGCACTGTGGCGCTGGCTGCGCGAGGACGTCACCTATCATCACTGCCATGCCTCCACCACGGATCTGACCCGCCGCGTCGCCCACTTCCAGGCCACGCTTAATCAGGCACCCTATGCCATCGCAGATCGCCTCTGGGTTAAGGACCAGCTCAATCCTGAGGAGGAGAAACTACGGTTCTCAAAGTAGACGCGGTCTAGTACCTGGTCCCCAGGGCGGTTCAGGCGATGAACAAGCTGCTGAACCGCGATCGCATCTTCTTCGCGGTCGGCAACGGCGGCACGCCGATGAACCAGGCGGTGATGCCGGCCATGTTCGAGCAGAATGTGCCAAACGTGTTCCCGGCGACCTGTACCCGGTCTATGTACGAGCCCTTCCACCGGCTCAAGTTCGGCCAGCTCGCATCCTACTATGACCAGATGCGTGCCGGGGTGAAATACTTCGTGGAACGGCCCGGCAAGGAGACGATCGGCGCGATGACCCAGGACACCGATTACGGCCGGGACGTCCTGGCCGGGGCGGTGGCGCAGGCCGCGAGCATGGGCATGGGGATGGCAGCGACGACCGAGCACAAGCCGACGGACACCGACTTCAACGCCGCCGTCGCCAAGTTGCGCCAAGCCGGCTGCGACCTGGTCGTGAAGGGCACCATCGTCCGGGACACCGCCATCATCCTCCCGGCAGCCCGCAAGATCGGCTGGAATGCCGACTTCGTGGGCAACTACGCCACCTACTCCACTGCCGTTGCCGAGCTGCCGGGCGGCGCGGCCGAGGGTTTCTACTCCGTGGCGCCGGGGCTCTACGCATACCCGGGTGATCCGCGCCCGGCGGTGCGGGACTTCACCACCAAGTACAGGAACACCTACGGCTTGGACGTGAACTACCTCGGCGAGACGGGCTACTCTGCGGCGACGTTCGTGCTCGCCGCCTTGGACAAGGCCGGCCGCGACCTGACCCTGGACAGCTTCATTGCGGCCCTGGAGAGCATGAGGAACTGGCAGGACATCTTCGGCTCGCCGCCGCTGAGCCTGAGTGCCACCAATCACCATGCCTCCAACCAGTCCTTCCTATCGGTGGTTCGCAACGCCCGCTGGGTTTCTGTGGAGCCGGAGCCGCTCAGCTATTAGGCCCGCAGGCCCGTGGCACCGGAGCGCCCGAGAAGCGTTCCGGCTCATTCTCGAAGGGAGGTGACACAATGACGCTCGATGCCAGCACCCGCGATGCCCTGTGCGGCGTTTCAACCGCGACGGTCACGACGGTCCTGCTGAAGAAGGGCTTGCGCAACGTCTGGATGCGCGGCACGCGCCCGCTCCGTCCCAGCCAGCCGCGCCTCGTCGGGCCCGCCTTCACCCTGCGCTTCATTCCCGCCCGCGAAGACCTCGCGACCCCGGAATCCTGGTCCTCGCCGCGCTCGACCCGAGCCGCCATCGAGGACATGCCGGAGGGCTGCATCGTCATCGTCGATGCGATGGGCGTTACCGATTCGGGCATTTTCGGCGACATCCTGTGTGGGCGGATGCGGCGGCGGGGCGTCGCGGCGCTGGTGACGGACGGCGCGGTGCGCGACCTGGCGGGCGTGCTCGCGACTGATCTTCCCGTCTGGTGCGCCGCCGCCGCGGCGCCTCCTTCGGTCGCCGCGCTGACCTTCGTCAACTGGCAGGAACCAGTCGGTTGCGGAGGCGTCGCCGTGTTCCCCGACGACGTGATACTGGCCGATGCGGATGGCGCGGTGGTCATCCCGCGCGCCTTTGTTGATGAGGTCGCCAAGGAAGGCCCGAAACAGGAGCGGCTGGAAGCCTGGATCATGCAGGAGGTGGACCGTGGCGCGCGGCTGCCCGGCCTCTACCCGCCGAACGCCGAGACACGGGCGCGCTACGAGGCAAGCCGCCGGCCATAATGGCACCGGAACTGTAACGGACTAACGGGATCTGAGGCCAGTCACGGCGCTGCAACTCGCATGTCCCTGACTCGCGCACATATCCAATTCCTAAAACTGCTTAGGAGCAGAGCCATGTCCGTTCTGCAACATGACACCCGGGAGACGGCTCGCATGCTCATCAAGCGCCACGGCCTGCGGGCGCAAGCCATCGCGCTCGAACGCGTGCAGGAAATGCGGGTGCAGGGAGATGCCGCCGGGCTGGATCGGTGGCAGGCGATCTTCGCCGCGATTTGCGACTTGCGCCGCTCGGCCAGCCAGCGCGTCGGGCCCGAGGAGCTATACGACTACCGCTGCTGAAACATGCGGGCACGCGCCTGGCTCGCGCGCCAGGCGCGTGCGACGTTCGCCTGACGATGGAGGCGGGCATGAGCCACGAAACGCTGATCTTGGATCAGTTCACGCGCCAGGCAACGCCGTTCAGCACCGCGCCTGCCATATCCGACGAGCAGGCGCTGCGCGCGATCGTCGCCGCGGCTCGGCCCACCCCGGATGACACGGTGCTCGATGTTGCCTGCGGGGGCGGGTTGGTCGTCTGTGCCTTCGCCCCCCATGTCCGGCACGTGACGGGGATCGATCTGACCCCGGCGATGCTGGCCCGCGCCCGCGCCCTGGCCGCCGAAAAGAACCTGACGAATGTGACGTGGTGGGAGGGTGACGTCCGCGCGCTCCCCTGGCCCGATGCCACCTTCAGCATCGTCGCCACTCGCTTCTCGCTCCACCACTTCACGGACCCGTTACAGGCGGTGCGCGAGATGGCGCGCGTGTGCCGGCCGGGCGGGCGGGTCGTGGTGGTCGATATGTACGCCTCTGAAGACCCGGAAAAGGCGGCGGCCTGGAACCGGCTGGAGGTGCTGCGCGACCCCTCCCATGTCCGCAGCCTGAGCCTTACGGAACTCAAGGCCCTGTTTCCTGCCGCTGGCCTGCCCGAGCCGGAGGCGGCGTTCTACGAGCTGCGCAGCGACGTGGGCAGCCTGCTGGCCCGCTCCTTTCCCAATCCCGGGGACAAGCAACGGATCGTCGCGCTGTTCGCGGCGCAGGCGGAGCAGGACAGCATGGGGATCGAGGTGCGGTCCGACAACGGAACGCTCCGCTACGCCTACCCGGTCGCTATCTTGGCATCGGTGCGCCCCTGGCCGGAGCTTGACGCTGGCGGCTCTGCCGGGGACGGTACTGCTCATGACCAGTCCCGTTGACGTCCATCGCAGCCTGCTCGCCATCGACACGCACATCGACATCCCGTGGCCCGACGGTCCGGACCCGTTCGATGAAACCCGCCGCCGGGTCGACCTTCCCAAGATGCTGCGCGGCGGCATCGCCGCCGGGTGCTTCGCCGCCTATGTGCCGCAGGCCCCGCGCACGGCCGAGAACGACCAGGTGGCGTTCGCGCGCGTCCTGGCGATGCTGGAGACCATCCGCGGCATGGCGCGCTCCGAGCGGGGTCTGACGATGGTTCTGGCCACCACCGCCGATGAGATCGAGACCGCCTGGCGCGATGGCTTGGTGAGTGTCATGCCGGCGGTGGAGAACGGCTTTTCGGTCGGCAGCGACCTGTCGCGCCTGTCGCGCTTTCGGGCGCTCGGCGCCCGCTATCTGACGCTCACCCACAATGGCCACAACGCGCTGGCCGATTCCGCGCAGGCGCGCGCGGACTTCGGCGACGCCGAGGCCGAGCACGGCGGAGTGTCGGCGTTGGGACGCACGGCCATCGCCGAGCTGAAATCGGCTGGGCATGCTGGTCGATGTCGCGCATGTTTCCCGCGCCGCCATGATGCAGGCCGCCGCGTGCTCGCGCACCCCGATCGTCTCCACTCATTCCTGCATCCGCGCCCTGTGCGACCATCCGCGCAATCTCGATGATGAGCAGCTTGACGTGCTTCGCGACGTGGGCGGGGTGGTGCAGGTGACGGCGGTGTCGGCGTTCATCAAGGCTGGCGCGAAGCCGGACCAGGTTGGCGTCGCCGATTTCGTGGACCACATCGACTATGCGGTGCGCCGGATCGGCGTGGAGCACGTCGGCATCTCCTCGGATTTCGACGGCGGCGGCGGGTTCGCCGGATGGCACGACGCTGGCGAAAGCCCCAACCTGACCGCCGAATTGCTGCGGCGCGGCTACGGGCGGCGGGAGCTTGCGCTGCTGTGGGGCGGCAACTTCCTGCGCGTGCTGCGCCGCGCCGAGGCCCTCGCGGCATGAGCCGCCAGGTGCGCCTGCCCGACGGCACCCTCGTCCCCGCGCTCGGCCAGGGAACATGGCACATGGGCGAGCGGAAGGGCGCCGCGCGGGCCGAGATCGCGGCCCTGCGCCTCGGCCTCGATCTCGGCCTGACGCTGATCGACACCGCCGAGATGTACGGCGAGGGCGGGGCCGAGACGATCGTGGGCGAGGCGATTGCCGGGCGGCGAAACGAGGTGTTCCTGGTCAGCAAGGTCTATCCGCACAACGCCTCGGCGGACGGAATTCCCGCTGCCTGCGCCCGCAGCCTCAAGCGGCTGCGCACCGACCGCATCGATCTTTACCTGCTGCACTGGCGCGGGCGTTTCCCGTTAGCCGAAACGGTGGCGGCATTCGAGGCGCTGCGCGCGGCGGGGCAGATCGGGTTCTGGGGCGTGTCGAACCTGGATGTCGACGACATGGAGGAGCTCCAGGGGGTGCCGGGGGGCGTCAACTGCGCGACCGATCAGGTGCTGTACCATCCGGGCGCGCGAGGGATCGAATTCGATCTGCTGCCCTGGTGTCAGGACCGAAGCCTGCCGCTGATGGTCTATTCCCCACTGGGGCAGGGTGGGTTGCTGCGTTTCCGCACCCTGCTGTCGATTGCCGAGCGGCACGGCGCGACACCGGCACAGGTCGCAATCGCCTGGGGGCTGCGCTATCCGAACGTGATCTCGATCCCGAAGGCCGTCTCGCCGGAGCATGTTCGGGAAAACGCGGGTGCAGCCGCGATCACGTTGACGCCCGAGGATCTCGCCGCCATCGACTCGGAGTTCCCGCCGCCCCGGCGAAAGCAGGGATTGGCGATTTTGTAGGCTGGGTCGCAGGTTGCACCGTCATGGCCGGACTTGGTCCGGCCATCCACGTCTTTATCGGCGGCAGGCGAAGACATGGGTGCCCGGGCCAAGCCCGAGCATGACGATCGACGTGACAGACTTCCTTAGCTCGCCGGCTTCTCCGCCGGGGTGGACATCTTGGCGTGGCTAACGTGCTTGTGGGCGTGATGCGACGCATGCTTCTTCGGCGCGGTCGGCTGCGCCAAGGCCGGAGACACGGTCAGGGCGGCGACAGGCAAGATCAGGCCGATCGCGGCGAGCAACGACTTGCGGATGGTCATGGGGGGAGGGCTCCAGTCGAGCGGTGGCGGCGAGGTGGTCGTCGGGCTCGGACCAATGGTCACGCCCCGATCTCCAAGCCAAGTATGCCGGTCCGTTGCGGAGTCGGGCAAGGGACCGTTGCGCTAAAATCAGTTCGTTGCATTTCTGTCACAGCAGGCAGAGCGCCTCCAACTCCTGGCGCAGCGTCTCCGGCAGTTCGGAGGCACCGTCAGCGATGCCGGTTGTGAGATCGCTAGGCGCGTCAGCGTCCTGCAAATAGCGCCAACCCTGGAACGGCTTCGTCAGGCGCCCCCGGACCGGAACCAAATTGGTCTCCAGCAACACACCGGCGCAGGGCGTACCGTCCTCCCAGCGGTCCGCGACGAGATCAAGGATTCGCTGGCGCGCGATGATGGACCCGCCAATCACCCAATACATCGATCCCCCTGCCAGGATCTCTGCCGCGCGTCTGGGCATGTTGCGCGTGCGGTGGCGCAACGGCGGCTCGCGAAGCGCCCGCTCGCCCTGGATCGCGCGCAGGTGCGGCAGGTCGCGCACGCCCACGGCGAGCTTGACGAGGTGCAGGGGCGGGGCTGGCGACGCGGACATGTCCGCAATTGTGACCGCGCCCGCGAGTCCCACAAGACGCGCCAGCAGACAGCGGCGTGAGATCGGCCCAGGTGGGGGGAATCGACGTCAGCCCAGCCGGGCCGTAAGAAGGCCGTCGCACCCACGGACCGGAGAAGCAGCTAATGCCGCTTTCGATTCGAACCGCCCCCGGGCTCTTCGCTGGCTTGCTCGTTGGTTTGCTTAGCATCGCCAGCGGAACCGCGCACGCTCAGGCGAACCAGCAGACCGCTCCGGCCACCGGCGCCGGGTCGCCGACGCTCGCCGCCGTCAAGGGGCGCGGGCAATTGAACTGCGGCGTGAGTGGTGATGTTCCCGGCTTCTCGCTGCCGAACAGCCAGGGCGTGATGGTCGGCATCGATGCCGAGGGCTGCCGGGCGCTCGCGGCCGCGGTGCTGGGCGACGCCAGCAAGGTGAAGTTCGTACCGTTGAACACGCAGAACCGCTTCACGGCCTTGCAATCCGGCGGCACCGACGTGCTGGTTCGCGAGACCACCTGGACGCTGGGGCGCGAGGCGGCGCTCGGTCTGCTGTTCACCGGAATCAACTTCTACGACGGCACCGGCTTCTTGGTGAAGAAGTCGCTCAACGTGACGTCGGCCAAGCAGCTCGACGGCGCCACGATCTGTGTGCAGCCGGGCACCAGCACCGAGCTGGCGATCGCGGACTACTTCAGAGCCAACAACCTGAAGTTCACGCCGATTGAGATCGCCGACCTCCAACAGATCCAGCAGACGTTCCTGTCCGGGCGGTGCGACGTCTATTCGACGGACAGCTCGGCCCTCGCCACGTTCCGCTACACCCAAGGCGCCCGGGCGGGCGACTTCGTGCTGCTGCCGGAACTCATCAGCAAGGAGCCGCTCGGCCCCGCGGTCCGCAAGGGCGACGACAAGTGGTTCGATGTCGTTCGCTGGGTGGGCTTCGCGCAGATCGATGCCGAGGATCACGGCGTGGATCAGAAGAACGTGGACAGCCAGCTCAAGTCGCAAAACCCGGACGTTCGCCGGCTTCTCGGGGTGGACGGCGATCTCGGCAAGCAGCTCGGGCTGGACGCGAAATGGGCCTACAACGCGATCAAGCAGGTCGGGAACTATGCCGACGTCTGGAACCGCACCATGACGCCCTTGGGCATTCCGCGCGGTAACAACAACCTGTGGAACCACGGGGGACTGATGTACTCCCCGCCGCTTCGCTGACGAACCCCGGGAAGGCTGGCGGCGTCCGATGGCTCGCGTCGACACAAGCGATCCTCGCTACCTTGGCACCCCCGCGGCGACCGCGCCGCGCCGGCGCATGCGGCTGAGCTGGTCGGACCCGCGGCTGCGCAACGTGATCTGGCAGGTGCTGATCCTGGGCACGGTGGCCTTCGTGATTTGGTACCTCGTCCGTAACACCAGCCGCAACCTTGAGGCACGCCACATCGCGGGCGGCTGGGGCTTCCTGTGGCAGCCCGCCTCGATCCCGATCGGCGAGACGCCGATCGCCTACACGTCGTCCGTGTCCAGCTATGGCCGGGCGCTGTTGATCGGCATCCTCAACACGCTGAAGGTTTCGGTGGTGGGTGTGCTGCTCGCGACGCTGCTCGGCACCGCGGTTGGCATCGGACGGTTGTCGCGCAATTGGCTGCTGTCGCGGATCACCGCCGTCTACGTCGAGGGGGTGCGCGACATCCCGCTGCTGCTCCAATTGTTCTTCTGGTACGGCGTCGTGCAGGCGCTGCCGGGACCGCGCCAGGCGTTTCATCCGATGGCCGGCGTGTTCCTGTCCGATCGCGGCATCAAGCTGCCGCAGCTTGACTGGGCGCAGGCACACGGATTGGCGCTGGCCGCGTTCGTCTTCGGCCTGCTGGCAAGCTTTGCCTGGAGCCGCTGGGCGGACAGCCGCCAAGCGCGAACCGGCCGGCGGCCGCTGACCTGGCCGGCGGCGGTGTTTTTCCTGCTGGTGCTGCCGATCGGTGTCTGGGCGGCGTTCGGCGCGCCATTCCACCTGGATCTCCCGGCACTGCGCGGGTTCAACTTCCAGGGCGGATTGACCATCACCCCGGAATACGCCGCCCTGCTGATTGGCCTGGTGGTGTACACCGCGACCTATATCGCGGAGATCGTGCGCTCTGGCATCCTCGCGATCCCGCACGGCCAATGGGAGGCGGGCGGCGCGCTCGGGCTGTCCCGAGGCGTGATCCTGCGGCGCATCATCCTGCCGCAATCGATGCGCGTCATCATCCCGCCGATGGCGAGCCAGTACCTCAATCTGGTGAAGAACAGCTCGCTCGCGGTCGCGATCGGCTACCAGGACATCGTGTCGATCGCGGACACCACGCTGAACCAGACCGGCCAGGCCATTGCGGGCGTGGCCATCATCATGGGCGTGTACCTGACCTTCAGCCTGACAATCAGCACCTTCATGAACTGGTACAACAAGCGCGTGGCGCTGCGGGAGCGTTAGGACCATGGCGCTCACCCGTGGCCTCGCGCAGAGCCGTCCGATCGATTGGGCGCGCGCCAACCTGTTTAACTCCTGGTGGTCCACAGCGGTCACGCTGCTGCTGGCCTGGGGACTCGTCCGCGCCCTATGGGGCTTCATCGCTTGGGCCGTCGTCCACGCCGTGTACTCGGTGCCGCACGCGGCGGACGGGGCGCCGGACACCGCGGCGTGCCGGGCCATGCAAGGCGTGGGCGCGTGCTGGGCGGTGGTGCCCGAGAAGTACCGCTTCATCCTGTTCGCGTTCTACCCGTACGACCAGCAATGGCGCCCGGCCCTGTGCGTTCTGCTGTTCGTTGCGCTCTACGCCATTTCGGCCAACCGCCGGTTCTGGCGGCGTGAGCTCGGCCTGATCTGGATCGCGACGCTGGGCGTGGTGGCGCTGTTGATGTGGGGCGGGGTTCTCGGGCTATCTTACGTCCCGCAGTACCAGTGGGGCGGGCTGCCGCTCACGCTGATCCTCGCCACGCTGGGCCTGGCGGCCGCGTTCCCGCTCGCCGTGCTGGTGGCGTTGGGTCGCCGCTCGACCGCCATGCCGGCCGTGCGATTGCTCTGTATCGTCTACGTCGAGCTGATCCGCGGCGCGCCGCTGATCGCCTGGCTGTTCATGGCCACCGTGATGTTTCCGCTGTTCATGCCGGCGGGCGTGGACTTCGACAAGCTGCTGGCCGCGCAGGTCGCGATCATCGTATTCGCCGCCGCCTATCTCGCCGAGGTGGTCCGCGCCGGGCTTCAGGCCCTGCCCAAGGGTCAAGGCGAGGCGGCCGACGCCCTCGGGCTCGGCTACTGGCAGAAGATGCGGCTGATTATCCTGCCGCAGGCGCTGCGGCTGGTTATTCCGCCCCTGGTCAACACCTTCATCGGCTTCTTCAAGGACACGTCCCTGGTCCTGATCGTCGGCATCTTCGACCTGCTGAAGGCCGGGACGACCGCGGTCGCCGACCCGCCCTGGCAGGGGTTCGGCAATGAGGTGTACCTGCTCCTCGCCGTGATCTACTTCGCATTCTGCTTCGCCATGTCGCGGTACAGCCAGGGGCTCGAGCGCGAACTGGACCGCGCCCGCCGTCGTTGAGGGACCTGTCATGAGCCAGACCGCCGACACCGCTTCGATCGACCGGCCAGGGCTGACCGGCCGGCCGATGATCGTGCTCGACAAGGTCAACAAGTGGTACGGCGCCATGCACGTGCTGCGCGACGTGTCGCTGACCGTAGGCGAAAAAGAGAGGGTCGTCGTGTGCGGGCCTTCCGGATCCGGCAAGTCGACCATGATCCGCTGCGTCAATCGGCTGGAATCGCACCAGATGGGCCGCATCGTGGTGGACGGCACGGAGCTGACCGACGACACCCACGCGCTGGACACGATCCGGCGCGAGGTCGGAATGGTGTTTCAGTCCTTCAACCTGTTTCCGCACCTGACGATCCTGGAGAACCTGACGCTGGCGCCCATCTGGGTCCGCCGCATGCCGAAGGCCGAGGCCGAGGAGCTGGCCATGTCCTACCTGCGCCGGGTGAAAATTCCCGAGCAGGCGAACAAGTATCCAGGCCAGCTCTCCGGCGGGCAGCAGCAACGCGTGGCGATCGCGCGGGCGTTGTGCATGCGGCCCCGGATCATGCTGTTCGACGAGCCGACCTCCGCGCTCGACCCCGAGATGATCAAGGAGGTGCTGGACGTGATGATCGAGCTGGCCGAGTCCGGCATGACAATGGTCTGCGTCACCCACGAGATGGGATTCGCCCGTCAGGTCGCGCACCGGGTCGTGTTTATGGACCAGGGCGAGATCGTCGAAAGCGGCCCGCCCGCCGAGTTGTTCGAGAACCCGCGCACCGACCGGCTGCGGCTGTTCCTATCGCAAATCTTGCGCGGACATTGAGCGTGCTTGCCCCCCAAGCGGCCGGGCGTTACCGGTCAGCCAACCCGAAAAAGAGCGTGCCATGAGTGTGACCACTGTCGCCGCGGACCGCCCTAGGCGGCTCCCCCAGTTCGGCGCGGTCCTTGCGGTGCTCGGGGTTGTCTACGGGGACATCGGGACCAGCCCGCTCTATGCGTTCAAGGCGGCGCTGGACCTGTTCAAGGAACGCGTCGTCACGGACCTGGAGGTTCTCGGCATTCTGTCGATGATCTTCTGGTCGCTGATCCTGATCGTCTCCGTGAAATACGTCGCCTTGGTGATGCGGGTCGACAACCGCGGCGAGGGCGGAATCCTGGCGCTGATGGCGCTGGCGCAGCGCGTCTGCGTCGGCCCGCGCATGCGCGCCTTCGTCGCGCTGGTGGGCATCGCCGGCGCGTGCCTGTTCTTCGGCGACGGCGTCATCACGCCGGCCGTCTCCATCCTCTCGGCGATCGAGGGACTGGAGGTGTCCTCGCCGAGCCTGAAGACCTACGTGCTGCCGATCAGCGCCGTGGTGATCGTGCTCCTGTTCGCCGTCCAGTATCGCGGCACCGGCAGCGTTGGGCGGCTGTTCGGCCCGGTCATGGCGCTTTGGTTCGTGGCGATCGCGGTGCTGGGGGTCAATCAGATTTGGCAGCACCCATCCGTGCTGCGCGCGCTATCACCCAGCTACGCGGTGCAGCTCGGCATTACCTACAAGGCGATGGCTTTCGTCGTGCTGGGCGCCGTCGTGCTGTGCGTCACCGGGGCGGAGGCGCTGTACGCCGACATGGGGCATTTCGGCGCCCATCCAATCCGGATGAGCTGGACCTTTTTCGTCCTGCCCGCGCTCGTGCTGAACTATTTCGGGCAGGGCGCGCTCGTCCTCCTCGACCCGAAGGCGGGCGCCAACCCGTTCTTCCACAGCGCGGCTGACTGGGCGCAGATACCGCTTGTGGTGCTGTCCGCGATCGCCACGGTGATCGCGAGCCAGGCGGTGATCTCCGGGGCCTACTCGATGACGCGCCAGTGCCTGCAACTCGGCTTCCTGCCCCGGATACGTGTTAGGCACACCTCCTCGACCGAGGAAGGACAGATCTATGTCCCACAGGTGAACACCTTCCTTGCGATCGGGGTGCTCGCCCTCGTGTTCGGCTTCCGCACCAGCGACAGCTTGGCCTCGGCGTACGGGATCGCCGTCACGGGCACCTTCATCTGCACCGCCGTGCTCGCCGCGATCGTGTTTCGCCGTCAGTTCCATTGGCCACGCTGGATGGCGCTCGGCGTGTTTGGCGCCTTGTTCGTCATCGATGCCACGTTCTTCAGCGCCAATACCCTCAAGGTGGTCGATGGCGGCTGGGTGCCGCTCCTCCTCGGCCTCGCGCTGATGGCAATGATGACGTCGTGGAAGCGCGGCCGCGATCTGCTTCTGGCGCGCTGGCGGCAGGACAGCTTGCCGATCGCCTCGTTCCTGGCACGACTGCCGCAATCACGCACGGTTCGCGTGCCGGGCCTGGGCATCTTCATGACCGGCAACCCTGAATACGTTCCGGCCGCGCTGCTGCACAACCTGAAGCACAACAAGGTGCTGCACGAGCGCGTGTTGTTCGTGACCGTTGAGAACCTGGACGTACCGGAGGCACGTACCCGTATGCAGGTGGCGGAGCTTGCGCCCGGCATCCACCGCGCCATCCTCCGCTACGGATTCATGGAAAGCCCCAATATCCCCCGCGACCTCGAACGGCTCCGCGATCACGGGGTCGAGTTTGATCCGATGCAGGCAAGCTATTTCCTGAGCCGCGAGGTGATGGTGAAAGGCTCCGCGCCCAAGCTGCCGCTATGGAGACGGGCGCTGTTCCTGCTCATGGTTCGGAACGCGACGCCAGCTACGGAGTTCTTTCATATTCCCTATGATCGCGTCGTGGAGCTTGGGGTCCGCATCGCGATCTGAGTGTTTGGAAGGACTGGATGGATGCGCCCCGTCTGAGCCGCGTGACCGCTGTCCTGGCCCGTGGTCCCGATCGGCCAAGCGGGGACACGGGCCGTGGTCTCGAGATCGGCCTGTGCCTTGGCGCGGGTGGGCAGATCGAGGCAAGTTGCGCCGAAGACACACCTTGGCATGTGCGCCGTTTTTGGCCCGACCGCAAGGATTGGCATGGCGAGCTTGTCACGGTCGATGAGGGCTGGGCCATTCGCGGCACGCGCGGCGATGACGAGCCAGTGTGGGAGTTGCAGGGCCGCATCTTCCGCCCTGGCGAGTACATGACCCTGGTTGGGCCGGACGACTCGGAGTGGCTGTTTCGGATCGTCAATGTCGAAACTCTTCCTTGATCCGTGAGCGCCGCTGGCTTATGTCGCAAAGGCTGGCTGGCGGAAGCGTCGGCCGGCCGTCCGGCGAATATGCCGAACGCGCTTCAACAGTAGCTTGGACCACATGAACGCTCGATCTAGTCGCGAATCCGCGGAGCCGCTTAGTCGCCGCTCGGCGGAGATGATCGCCCAGGAGAGTTCCGTGGCCGCTCTCGTCAGCCAGATCGGCTGACACCGGCGGTTCCCGCCTCTCCTCGGGCCGGGTGAAACGGCTGAGGAGGTTGGGATGACCGCCTTTCCTTCATTCCCGATTTTTGTCGCCTTCCGCGCGACGACCGTTCACGTACCGCAGGTGACCCCCGATGGACGACGGCCCTAGTCGAGGCCGGGCCGCTGGGCCCGGTGCGCGCCTAATCTAGGACCGGGGACGCTGCGGCGCGTCCGTCTCCGGTTCGCGACGAACGGAGACCGAGCAATGTCCTACGCCGCCCTCTCCCAGCGCGAGGTTCCGCCATCCGCTTGGCGGCAGCGCCTGCTGCGCTATCTCGTGGTCGCTGGACCCGGCCTGATCGTGATGGTGGCGGATAACGATGCGGGCGCGGTCTCCACCTACACCCAGGCCGGGGCGCAGTATGGCACGAGCCTGCTGTGGGTGCTGCTGGTCCTGCTGCCGATCACCTACTTCGTGCAGGAGATGGTCGCCCGGCTCGGCATCGCCACCGGGCAGGGCCACGCGCGCATGATCTACCAGCGGTTCGGGACGTGGTGGGGACGATTCTCCCTAGCGGACCTGATGCTGGTGAATTTCCTCACCTTGGTCACGGAGTTCGCCGCGATCGTCTTGGCGGCGCGCGGCCTCGGCGTCCCTCCGGTGATCGCCGTGCCGCTTGCCGCGATCGGTCTGATTCTGCTGGTCGGCACCGGCAGCTATCGACGGTGGGAGCGCATGACGCTTGGGCTCTGCGCGCTGAGCCTTGCCTGGTTCGGGCTGGCCTGGATCGTCGGGCCGCGTTGGGGTGAGGTGCTGCGCGACGCGGTGGTGCCGAGCCTGCCTGCGGGGGGCCTGACGGGCCAGCTCGTCTTCGTCGTCATCGCCATCGTCGGCACGACCATCGCGCCCTGGCAGCTTTTCTTCCAGCAATCCTGCGTCGCCGACAAGCGCCTGCGCTTCGCCGACCTGGGGGCGGCGCGTCTCGACACCTTCATCGGCGCAGTCGCCGTCGTGGTTTTCGCCGGCTGCATGATGCTGGTCGGCGACGCGCTGCACCGGAGTGGCGGCACCTATCAGGATCCGGCGCAAATGGCCCAGGCGCTCGGCGGGGCGCTCGGCCGGGCAGGCACCACGCTCATTCTGCTGCTGATGTGCAACGCCGCGGTGCTCGGCGCGACCGCGATCTCGTTGTCCTCCGCCTGGGCCTGGAGCGAGGCAATGGGCGGGCGCAGCACGCTGGAGGCGCGCGTCAACGAGGCGCCCCAATTCTATGCCGCCTACGCGCTGTGCGTGGCCGCGGCGGCTGGGGTGGTGCTGATCCCCGGCGCTCCGTTGCAGACGATCATCCTTGGGGTGCAGGTGATCGCCGGGGTCATGCTGCCCTCGGCGATCGTGTTCCTTCAGCTCCTGCTGAATGACAAGGAGATGTTGGGCGAACGCTTCGTCAACCGCCGCTGGAACAACTGGGTGAACTGGAGCTGCATCACCCTGCTGTTCGCGCTGTCCCTCGTCCTGGCCGCGCAGGTGCTGCTGCCGGGCCTGTTCCCCGCCACAACCTGACCACGGGAGAGCCGCCATGTCCGACACCACGCTGGACACTCGTGTGATCCACCCGCTGGACGACGAGCCCGAGGTGAAGCTCTATCGTCCCGAGCTGGGCCGGATGCGGATGACACGGTCGGTCCGCGTCTCCCTGCTCCTGCTCCGCGGCTACTTGGTCCTGATGCTGCTGTTGGTAGCGGTGCGCGTGGCGGGGGGCGTGTAGCCCCGTCACTCCCCGCTGAACCGCGCTGGCCGCTTCTCCAGGAACGCGGCCACCGCCTCGCGGTGATCGGCGGTGGCGTGAACCAGCGCCTGCATCGCCGCCGCCATCTCCAGCAGCGTGTCCATCCGCACGTTGCGGCCCTCCATCAACAGGCGCTTGGTCATGCGCACCGCGTGTGAGGGATTGACGGCGATCTTCTCGGCCAACGCGCGCGCCGTCCCGAGCAGCTCGCCATCCGGCACCACGCGGGAGACCAGGCCACAGGCCAGCGCCTCCCGCGCATCAATGATTTCGCCGGTGAAGGCCATCTCGCAGGCCTTCGAATAGCCCACCGCGCGAGGCAGCAGCCACGCCCCGCCATCGCCGGCGATCAGCCCAACTTTCACAAAGCTCTCCGCGAAACGGGCGCTCTCGCCAGCGACGCGGATGTCGCACATGCAGGCAAGATCGAGCCCGGCGCCGATCGCGGCTCCATTCACGGCGGCGATCATCGGCACGTCCACCCGCTCGAAGGCCAGCGGGATGCGCTGAATGCCTTCTTTGTAATATTGCATGGTGCGCGCCGGCACCTTCGCGCGCGCCTCGGCGGCGTCCCGCATGGCCCGCAAGTCCCCGCCCGAGCTGAACGCGCTTCCCGCGCCGGTTAGGATGCCCACGCGCACCGAGGGATCTGCGTTCAGTCGGCGCAACGCGTCCACGATCGCGTCCACTGTCTCGCGCTCGGAGATCGGGTTGCGCATCGCCGGGTCGTTTAGTGTGAGGGTGACGACGCCGCCGTCCTGCTGATAGAGCACTTTGTCGGTCATGGGGCCGCCCTTACCGCTTGCGCGTCGCCAATGCGTCCATTGCCTCGACCTGGCCCCCGCGCACCCAGAGTGGGTTCACCTCCAGCGCGTCCAGGTCAGGGCCGAGTACCAGTGCGGCGTTGCCGATCGCGGCAATGACCGCCGCGACTGCGTCCAGATCGGCCGCCGGTGTCCCGCGGGCACCGGCCAGCAGCTTGGCGCCGCGCAACTCGCCCAACATCCGCTTGGCTTCGGCGGGCGAGACCGGCAGCGGACGCAGCGCGACATCCTGTAGCATCTCGACCCACACGCCGCCGAGCCCGACCGCGATGACCGGCCCCCATTGCGCGTCGCAGGTGCAGCCGACGAACAATTCCAGCCCGCCGCTGCGCATCGGCGCCACCAGGACGCCATCCACGCGCGCGCCGGCCGGTGCCGCGGAACGGACGCGCCGGTACGCCGCCTCGATGGCTTGGTCACCTTCGAGGTTTAGCGCCACGCCGCCGATGTCGCTCTTGTGCTGTATGTCATCGGAAGCGATCTTCAGGACCACGCGTCCCCCAAGCCGCCGCGCCGCCGCGATGGCGTGCTCTGCGTCGGCGGCAAGCTCCGTTGGGACCACCGGGACATTATGCTCGGCGAGGAAGGCGAGCGCTGCCCGCTCCGAAAGCGGCAACTCATGCCTGCTGGCGACCGCAGGCGTCACCACGGGAGAAGCCTCGCGCCCCGCCTGCTCGGACCACCAAAAGGCATTCGCCAGCGCGTTGACGCCATGATGAATGCCGCACCCCACGTACGGCAATCCGGTTTCCTGCATCACGCGGTACGCGGTTTCTGTCACAGGCTTGAGCGTGTGGCTTATCATCAGCGCGGGTATCGGCGCCGCCTTCAGTCCCGCGCCGATATGCTTTAGCGCCGCGATGACAAATTCGGTGGCGGATTCCTCGGATGTCGGGACATCGAACAGACAAGCGAGCACCGAGAACTCCGGCTGTGCGCCCATGATCCGCAAGCCTTGCTCGAACAGGTCGGGTTGCAACACGGCGCCGCCGGTAATGTCGAGCGGGTTGTGCGGCGTGCCGAACGCGGGCAGGGCTTCGCGCAGCGCGCCGGTCGCCGTCCGCGACAGCTCTGGGATCGGCAGCGCCGTCACCGAGGCGCGGTCCGCGAAGATCTCGCACGCGCCGCCGGAAACCGAGACCAAGCCGACGCCGTTGCGGGGCACCACGCCGGTTCGCGTAATGACGTCGGCGGTGAACAACAAATCCTCGATCGAACTCGACTCGCACGATCCCAAGCTGGCGGCAGACCCCGGTGAACACGCGGTCATCGCCGACCAGCGCCCCGGTATGGGCCTGCGCCGATTTCGCGGTGATCTCCGAGAGGCCAATTTTGAGCGCAATGATCGGCTTGCGCGCCGCCAGCGCCTTGCGCGCGGCGGCGGTGAACCGCCCGGCGTCGCGGATCGTCTCGGCGAACAACGCGATCGCCCGGACCTCGGGCACATCGAGAAGGTGATCGATGAAGGTTGCCGCGTCGAGATCGGCCTCGTTGCCAGTGGAGATCATATGGCTCAGCCCGATCTCCTGCTGCTGGGCGAGCGCGGCGATGAAGGCCGCCGTCGCGCCGCTCTGCGCGATGACGGCGATCCCACCAGGGTTGCGCGGGGAGCGGAACCCGCCGGTCCAAAGCGGTACGTTGTCGAGGAAATTCACCAGGCCGAGGCAGTTGGGGCCGAGCAGCGAGATGCCGTACTGGCGCACCAGCCCGGCCAGGCGCTGTTGCAGCTCGCGCCCTTCCTCGCCGGTCTCGGCAAAGCCCGAGGTGAGCATGATCGCGCTGCGCGCGCCGGCGGCGGCAAGGTCGGAGAGCGCCTCCTCCATCGCCGCTTGCGGCACCATGATCAGGCCGAGGTCGATCGGCTGGCCCACCGCCACGCAGGACGTCGCCGCGGGACGGCCATGCACGGTCCCGCCGCGGCGGCTGACAAGATAGACCTCTCCAGCATATTTCCGGTTCATTAGATTATCGAAGGTGCCCCGCGACCAGAGGGAGCGGTCGGTTGCCCCAATCAGGGCGACCGAGCGCGGGCGGAGCATCGTGGATAGATCCCGAGTCGGCGCGCCGCCCTCGTTCATGGCATTTCCTCGTGTTTCTTGGGCGAGTGTGGCACGCCAATCCGAGGCCGGCCACCCGTCGGCTGGCGTCAATGGATCAGCTTGCTACCTGCGGCCAGCATCACGAGAGCGAGCACAGGGCGCAGTACCCGCTCCGGCACGTGGGCGGCCAGCAAACTACCCACGATGACGCCGGGAACGGAGCCTAAAAGCAAAGCCCCGAGCAGGCCCCAGTCGATGCTGCCGAGCCACCAATGGCCCAGGCCCGCCAGCAGGGTCAGCGGTACGGCGTGGGCAATATCGACTCCGACGATGCGCGAGGTGGGCAGGTGCGGGTAAAGAAAGGTCAGCATGACCACTCCAAGAGCGCCGGCGCCGACCGAAGTGAGCGTGACCAGCACGCCCAGCAAGACACCGGCCGCGACGGTCAGCGCCGCTGCCCAGCCCCGCGACAGTCGTTCGGCCGCCGGCCCGGTAAGCCGCAGCAGCGTGCCTTTGAACAGCACCATCACGGCGGTCAGTATGACGGAGATTCCGAGTAGGAGCGTAATGGTCCGCATCGCGCCCGCCGAGTGCAATCGCTCGGAGAGGAACACGATGGTCAGGGCGGAAGCAGGCAGGCTGCCAGCGGCAAGCCGCAGCACGATGCGCCATGCGACTGTGCGGCCGATCTCATGCACCGTGGTTCCTACCGACTTGGTGACGAAAGCCTGCAGGAGGTCGGTGCCGACGGCGCTTACGGGAGCGATCCCGAACGCAAGGATCAGCAGCGGTGTCATGAGCGAGCCGCCGCCCACGCCCGTCAGGCCGATCAGCAAGCCAACCAAGAACCCTGCAAGCGGGTAGAGGTGCATGTAAGTTGATCTCTGGCCGGTCCCCTCCCACAAGGGAGGGAGCATTCGTCACGGCGCGTTCCTCCCCTCCCCCTGTGGAAGGGGGGCTCCTTCGCGAGTGATATCAGGGAGACAGCCCGGGCGCGAGATCGGCGTGAAAGCCGTTGTTCGCCGTCGTCGCCCGCACCAGTCCTGCGCGGATCACGTAATCCGAGAAGCGCTCACCCGACATCCGCTCGCGCGCATAGGCCGCGAAAATCGGCCGCAATGCGCTCACGATCTCCTCATGGCCGATCTGTTTGCGGTACAGCTTCGACAGGCGCGTGCCGTCGAAGGCCCCGCCGAGATAGAGGTTGTACGACCCAGGGCCGGTCCCCACCAATCCGATCTCCGCGAGATAGGGCCGCGCGCAGCCATTCGGGCAGCCGGTCATGCGCAACGTGATCTCGTCGTCGCGCAGGCCGCTCTGCTCGATTTCGGACTCCAGCGCGGTCACCAGGTCGGGCAGGTACCGCTCGCTCTCGGCGAGCGCGAGGCCGCAGGTGGGAAGCGCGACGCAGGCCATGGCGTTGCGCCGGAGCGCCGAGACCGGGGCGGAAAGCCCGTGCTCCGTCATCATCGCCTCGATGCGCGGCTTCTGGTCGGGCGCCACGTTGGCAATGATCAGGTTCTGGTTCGGGGTGATGAGGAACAGCCCATCATGGACCTCGGCAAGCGCGCGCAGCCCGCTCAGCAGCGCGCGGCCGGGCCGGTCGGCAACGCGGCCGTTCTCGACGAACAGGCAATAATGCCAGGCGCCGTCATCGCCCTGGATCCAACCCGTCGGGTCGCCGGAACGCTCGAACGCATAGGGCCGCGCCGGCTCCAACGTGAAGCCAAGACGCCGCTCCAGCTCGGCCTGGAACGCGGCGAGCCCATGCCGCTCAATCGTGTATTTCAGACGGGCGCGCTTGCGGTCGGCCCGGTCGCCCCAGTCGCGCTGCACGGTGACGACGTGCTCGCAGACCGACAGCACCTGATCGGGTCGGCAGAAGCCGATCAGGTCGCCGGTGCGGGGGAAGGTGTCGGGCTCGCCATGGGTCATGCCCATGCCGCCGCCCACCGCGACGTTGTATCCGGCGATCGCGCCGTTCTCGACGATCGCGATCAGGCCGATCTCATGGGCGAACGCGTCGACATCGTTCAGAGGCGGGACCGCGATGGCGATCTTGAACTTGCGCGGCAAGTAGGTGCGGCCAAGGATCGGCTCGTCCTCCTCCTCCCCGCCCGCGACTTGCTCGCCATCGATGAAGATGCCGTGCCAGGCGCGTGAGCGCGGGCGCAGATGCTCGCTGATCGCCCGCGCCGTCGCCAGCGCCTCGGCGTGGACCGAGGACCGGTACGGGTTCGGCGTGCAGATGACATTGCGGTTCACATCGCCGCAGGCCGCGATCGTGTCCAGCATCGCGGCGTGGATCGCCTGGATGGCGGGGCGGAGATTGCTCTTGATGATGCCGTGAAACTGGATGGTCTGGCGCGTCGTCAGCCGGAGCGTGCCATTGCCGCGCTCCTCGGCCATGTCATGCATGGCGATCCACTGGCGCGTGGTCAGCGCGCCGCCGGGGACGCGCAAGCGGGCCATGAAGGTGAACGCCTTTTCCATCTTCTTCTTGGCGCGCTCGGGTCGCAGGTCGCGGTCGTCCTGCTGGTAGATGCCGTGGAATTTCGTGAGCTGCGTGTCGTCCTCGGAGACGGCGCCGGAGATGCGCTCCCGCAGACCTTCCGCGATGGTGCCGCGCAGGAAGTTGCTCTCCTCCTTCAGCGTCTCGTTGCGCGACAGCTTGGGTGTCATGCCGGTAGCCTCTCAGGTGTGACGCGCCGCAGGTGAATGCCGCATTCGGTCTTGGCCCGCCCGGCCCAGCGGCCGGCCCGCGCATCCTCGCCGGGCCGCACGGGCCGCGTGCAGGGCGCGCACCCGATGGAGCGGAAGCCCCGCGCCACCAACGGATGCGGGGGCAGGTCGTGGCGGGCGAAATAGGCGAGGATGTCCGTCTCTGTCCAGTCGGCGAGTGGATTCACCTTCACGCGCCCGTCCGGCTCGCGCTCGATCGGCTCGAGCGCCCCGCGCGCGCCGCCCTGGAACCGCTTGCGCCCTGTGATCCAAGCCTCGAAACCGGCCAGCGCCGCGTCTAGCGGCTCGACCTTGCGCTGCCAGCAGCAGCTATCAGGGTCGCTGCGCCACAGATCGCCGCCTGGATCGAATTGGGCGATCCGCTTGCGCTCGGGGCGCACGGTGCGGATGTCGCGCAGGCCGAGCCGCGCGGCCAAGGTCTCGCGGTACTGGAGGGTCTCGGGAAACAGCTTGCCGGTGTCAAGAAAGATCACCGGCGTCGCCCGGTCGATCGCCGCGACCATGTGCAGCAGCACCACGCTTTCCGCGCCGAAGGACGAGACGAGCGCGATGCGCCGGGGAAAGCGGGTATGGAGTGCCCAGCGGAGCAAGGTTGTCGCGAAGGCCCCTCCCGCAGCGCCCCCTCCCCTAACCCCCTCCCGCAAGGGGAGGGGGCTCCTTTCTTCTCCCCCTCCCCTTGCGGGAGGGGGAAGGAGGGAGGGGTCCACCGCCCCCATCAGTACACGTCCCGCAAATAACGGCCCACTTGTTGCAGCCCGCGGAGCCAAGCGGCGGCCGCATCGGCGTCTTGTCCCGCCTGGTCCTCGGCGATGCGCAGCAAGGTCGCATGCACGTCCTTGGCCATCGCGGTCGCGTCGCCGCAGACATAGAGGGCGGCGCCGTCGGCGAGCCATTTGTACAGCTCGCGCCGCGCCTCCCACATCCGGTGCTGGACGTAAATCTTCTCCCGCTGATCGCGCGAGAAGGCCACGTCCATGCGCGTCAGCACGCCGGATTTCAGCCAGTCCTGCCATTCGAGCTGGTACAGGAAGTCATGGGTGAAGTTGCGCGCGCCGAAGAACAGCCAGCTTGGTCCCCGCGCCCCGGTCGCCTCGCGAGCCTGCATGAAGGCGCGGAACGGGGCGACTCCGGTGCCCGGCCCAACCATGATGATGGGCCGGTCGGGATCGGCGGGCAGGCGGAAATGTGTGTTCGGCTTGAGGAACACCTTGAGCCGGTCGCCTGACTTGCGCCGCTCCGCCACATCGACGGAGGCCACGCCCTTGCGGTCGCGTCCGTGGCTTTGCCAGCGCACCGCGCCGATCAGCAGATGCGCCTCTTCGCCCACCGCGGCGCGGCTGGACGCGACCGAGTAGTAGCGCGGCGGCAACGGGCGCAGCAGGCCGGTGAGCTGCTCGGCCGAGAGCCGGGCCGGCGCGTGCGCCAGCAAATCGATCACCTGGCGGTCGCGCACGAAGGCCGAGACGTGGTCGGGATCGCCGGCGATGGCGGTCAGCTCCGCATCCCCGGTCAGCTTGGCGTAGGCGCCCACCTGCTCGCGGGTGAGCGTCGTGATGTCGAGCTTGTCGCGCAACTGGCCGTGCAGCGCGGCGTCTCCGTCCAGCCCGGCGGCGCGCAGCACGTCCTCCACCAGCCGCGGATCGTTGCTCGGCAGGAAACCGAGCGAGTCGCCCGGCTCATAGGCGAGACCCGCGCCTTCCAGCGACAGTTCGACATGGAAGGTCTCGGTCGTGGAGCGGCTGCTGTTGAGATTGATGAGCTCCGTCACCTCCGCCTCGAACGGGCGGGCGCGGGAGAAGGCCGGCTCGGCCTCGGCGCGGGCGAAATCCACGTGGATCACGGCGGCATCGCCGCTGGGCTCTAGCGCGCGCAGGCTCGCGTCGATCCACGCCTTGGCCGGCGCCTCGTAGTCGAGGTCGCACTCCACCCGATCCGCCACGCGCCGCCCGCCCAGGGCGGCCAGGCGCTCGTCGAAACGGCGGCCGGTCTCGCAGAACTTGGCATAGGCACGGTCGCCGAGCGCAAGCACGGCGTAGCGCACATTATCGAAGCGCGGGGCGGTGTCGGCCATCAGCGCGGCATGGAACGCCTCGGCCCGCTGCGGCGGGTCGCCCTCGCCCCAGGTGCTGGCGACCACCAGCAGATTGCCGGATTTCGCCACCTGCTCGGGCGTGGCGTCGGCCATGTCGAGGGTCTTGGCCGCGAAGCCAAGCCGCGCCGCCATCTTGCGCGCGGCACCGGCGAGCGCCTCGGCATTGCCGGATTCGGTAGCGTATAGGATCGTCAGCGGTGTACGGGCCGCCGGGGGCGCGGCGGGAGCGGCGCTGGCGCGTTCAGCCTTGGCTGCCTGCCAGCCGGCTAGGTAACCTTGCAGCCACTGCACCTGCTCGGGGCTGGAAGCATCGAGCAGACGGCGGATCTCAGTAAGCTGATCCTCGGCATATGGCGCGGGTGCGAGCGCGGGCATAAACGTCTCCTCGGGGGCAGTGCCGAGGAGGAAAGAGATACTTTTTCCTCATAACGCAAGATACAGGGCAAAAAAAGGTTTTTCTACTTAGATATGCCTGTTTTAGAGCATGATTCTTACGTCTTGCGGTTAACGAGGGCAGGCTGAAACTCCCGCCAAAGGACGGATTCAGATCCGACCGGCAGCAGGGACACCCTGGAGACACGCGCTATTCGCCGCGGAGCATCGCTGGCGGCACGGGAATAATCGCCATCAGTCAGCCAAACGACCCCACCTCGTGCGTGATGGCAGTCCCTATCTCGCGCACGACGGCGAACAGGGCGTGCATCGGCTCGATAATCTCGGTTTGCTCGCGCACGTAGGAGCCAGCGGCGCGGGGGGCGGGCGGCTCGCCATAGTCCTGCTCGGCGATCGGATCGGCGCCCGCGGGGAAGATCTCGGCAAGCAGCCCGAGGGCCGCCGGCACCTCAAGCCGCAGCAGCGCCGCCTCCAGCCCATGCGGCGTGACGCCGTGACGCGGTGAAAACTCCGGGATCTCGATGGCGAGCAGCCAAATCCGCTGGATCAGCGCGAGGCGGAGCGCGTGCAGCAAAACTTCGCGCGGCTTCATGCGCGGCGCATCCGCCCAGACGGCGCGCAGCGCCAGGTGATCCGCCTGCACGCGCCGGAACATCGCTTGCACGGGCGCCCACAAGTCGAGCCGTTCGAGCGCGCGGGCGACCGCGACCAGAGCCTCGCGTCGGCCGGGCCGCGTGGTGTGCGCGGCGCGGTCAAGCCACGAGCCTGGGTCGAGGGTGCCGACAACCGCCCTCAGCACGTCCAGATCCGAATGCGCCAGCGCATGGCGCGGCAAGTCGAGCGCGCGGCGGAAGCGGCGGCTCTCCGCGCGCATCTGATGAAACAGCTCGGGATGGCGCGCGCCGCCACTGCCGACGCCTTGCAGCGTGTTCGCGCACCAGCCGAGCTGTTGCAGGATCGCGTTATTGGGAATCGCGCGCAGCTCGCGCGGATGGCGGATCGAGGCGGCCTGCACCGTCCCCTCGCTCTGCCGGGCCGGCGGGCGCGATCCCGTGCGATCGATCAGCGCCGGGCCGAACGCGCCGAGCAGGGCGGTGTAGCCGGGGTCTTCGACCAGATCCTGCATCCCGGAACGAACGGTCGCAAAGAAGTCGGCGGCGTAGTCCGGCTCGGCGTAGATGGGATCCTCGATCGGCCCGGCGGCGGGATGGAAGGCGTGCTCGGCGATCCGGGCCACGGTCGCAAGGGCAAGCGCCGGCGTCGCGAAGAGCTGGTAGGCGTCGCCCCCTTGGAAGGCACTCTCTTCCCGAACGGGAAGGTTGGCACGGCTGAGCGCCTGGCGGCTCGCGGTCGGAGAGAGATATTTGAGGCGATCGGCGAGCGAACCAGGATGGGCGCCGCGGCCGATGCTTTCGCCGTGCGTGTCGAACAGCACGACTTCAACTCCGGACACGCCAAAGCGGGCGAGGGTTTCGCCAATCTTGAAGCGTAGCCGCTCGATCAGGTAGCTCGCCACGATCTGGCCGACATAGCGGCCCGAATCCGAGTAGCCGAACTGCAGCGCAAGGCGGCCGGTTGCCTTCAGGTAAGCACGCCAATGCGGGCTGCGCAGTGCCTCCTCCAGCACGCGCTGGCCGCTTTCCAGGGCGTCGGCCGTCTCGAAAAGGGGGCTGATCTCGACGTGGCGCTCGATACCGAACAGGCGGGCCAGCCATAGGGCGGCCAGCAGCGTGTAGCCACTTTCCGTCTCGGCGATCAGGAAGCGAACCGGGACCGAGGCGTCGATGTGCTTCGCGATCTGCGCGACCGTCATCATCAGCCGCGCCGCGGACGCCTGCTCGGCCAGAAGGCCGCCAAAATCAACGGGTACGGCCGCTGTACTATCGAGGGCCGCGTTGATGGCGGCCAGCAGCGCGCGACGGTGCGCGGGATCGTCAGGAGCGTCGAGAATGCCGAGGCGCTGGCGGACGACGTTGTGCAGCTGCGTCGCGTTCAGCCGCACATGGGTGTGGGCGAGGGCAAGACCGTGCGCGGCGAGGCCGGCGCGGGCGACGCAGAGCGCGCGCTGCGCCCCACCCTCGGCGGCGGCTATGGCGGGCACGAAGAGGTCGAGCAGTGGCGCCGGCGCGGTCATCGCGTCGTCGCGGCGATCGACGAGGATGCGGGCGAAGGCGGCAACAGCGGGTGGATCGGAGGCCGCGGCGGCGGCATCGAGTTGCTCGCGCACCGCCGCGAGGGCGGTGCCGAGTCGCGCGCGCAAGGCATCGGTATGCGGCAGATCGGCAAGCTTCCCGGCAAGCCGTTCAAGCTGCAACAGCTTCATGCGCAGCCGCAGCCTAAAGGTATCGGTCCAGCTGATGTCGGTCCGCCCATCGGTGTCGTATCCGACCCAGCTCGACAGCACGATGGGGCACGGCAGCAGACCCGTCCAGCGCTCCGGCCAAGCCTTGCTGGCGGTCGCCAGCAGGGCGTCGTTGAAACGGTCAAGCGCGTCGCGCCCGTTCGAGATCGCGGCGACGGCCTGCGCGAACTCTTCGGCCAGAGTGATCGGCGGCGGCCGATGGCTGACGAGATCGGGCGCCTCAGCCGCGCCGCTCGCGATTGCGGTGAGGGCAGCGGCCGTTTCAGGCGACAGCGAGAAGGTCGGGTGCGCGGTGAACACGGCGGCGTAGCGCGGGCGCCCAACGCTGGCGCGAAATTCGGCCCAGCGCACCGGGCTGTCGGACGGATCGGGGCGGAGCACGGTCCGCGCCACGGCGGCGAGCGCGGCCTCGTTGGCGCCGATGTCGGTGCCGCCGACATAGGCCGAGAGCCGGTCGGCACGATCGCGGTACGCCTCGTCGCGAAGCTGGCGGACAATGGCCGAGACGGACGCGGCGTCGAGCTCGCCATCGTCGATCAGACGGGTGATCGTGAGCGCGACCGACATGACCGGATTGCCGAATGGATCCTCGTGCGCCTGCGCCATGCGGCGCGCGACCAGAGCGAGCAGGCCATCGACCCCAAGAGCGGTGCTGGCGTCCATCACGACGATGATGCGCCGCACAATTGCCGCACGCCAGGGGAAAAAAGGAAAAGCTGGCAGATGTGAGCATCTGCGGACGGGCACGAGGCATCCATCGATGGCCCGCGACTTGCCGCCCACCGCGATCGAGGCCAGTCTGGATCCCCATGAAACGACCCGAGCCCGACATCGAGCGCTTCCTCGCGGATCTCGACGCGCTGCGCCAGATCGGCGCTTATCGGACGGGCGTGCATCGCCCGACCTACACGCCCCAGGATATGGAGGCTCGCCATTGGTTGATGGCGCGCATGAGCGAGGCGGGCTTGCAGCCCGAGATCGACGGCATCGGCACCGTGCTGGGGCGCCATCCCGGACCTGGTCCGAAGCTGTTGGCTGGTAGCCATCTTGAGACCCAGAGCCACGCGGGCTGGCTGGACGGCGCCTTGGGCGTGATGGCCGCCGTGGCCCTGGCGCGCGCCGGCCTGCCGGTCGATGCGGTCGCCTTCGCCGATGAGGAGGGGCATTTCGGCTCCTTCATCGGCTCGCGCTCCATCACGGGGCTGCTGGACGAGGCTGAAATCGACCGGCTTGCCAACAAGGACGACGGCACTCCCCTGCGCCAGGCGCTCGCCGAGGCGGGACTGGTGGGGTGCCCACGCTTCTCCCTGGACGAGGGGCGCTACAAGGGCTTCCTCGAGATGCACATTGAACAGGGCACCAGCCTGGAGCGCCAGGACTTGCAGGTCGGGGTCGTGACCGGCATCGTTGCGATCTGGCAGTACCGCATCGTGATCGAGGGCCAGCAGGACCATGCTGGCGGCACCACCATGGCCGAGCGGCGCGACGCCGGCCTGGCCGCCGTGCGATTGCTGGCCTGGATCGACGTCGAGTTTCCCAGGCACGCCGGCGAGCGCACGGTCTGGACCACGGGGCGTATCGCGCTCGACCCAGGCGCCGGCTCCATCATCCCCGGCCGGGCAGAGCTGCTGTTCCAGTTCCGTGATCTCTCGCCCGAGGTGCTGGAGCGGCTGGACGTCGTGCTGCGCCGGGCGGTCCAGGAGAGCAACCGACGCGAGCGCTGCACTGCGACTTTGGAGGTGCTGGGCCAGTCCACCCCCGCGTTATGCGATCCGGGCTTGCAGGACGCGCTGGCCGGCGCGGCCGAGGCGCTAACGCCGGGCAAATGGCAGCATATGCCCAGCGGCGCTGGGCACGACGCGCAATACGTGGCGCGCCGCCTGCCTGCGGCGATGCTGTTCGTTCCCTCGATCGGCGGCATCAGCCACCACTGGGCCGAGGACACCAAGCGCGAGGATTTGGCGATGGGCCTGCGCGTGCTCGCCGAAGGCGCCTGGCGATACCTGGCCGGCTAGTCCCGCCGCCGTACGTCCTGACTGATATCCGTGCCACTTCAACCCCTCCCACGCGGAGAAAGGCTGTTATCCGTCCAGGGGCTAGACTGCGTCACCGGCCCGGGCCGCTCGAATTGACCGAAAAGGAGGGGGCGACCGCGGCGCCCCCCGTTGGGCCGGTGCCGCCGACGCAGCGCTCGATCATGCGATCGCGGGCGTAACGGTCGGACAGCATCCCTGTGGGATCGCCGATCAGTCCGATGCTCGAATTGGGTGCGTCGGTACTGGTCGAATTATAGATCGCGCCCCGGTTCATCCGGTCGTACACTTGGTCGGCGTGACTCCGGCACGCGGCAATGGTCGCGCGATCGGTGACGGAAAGATTGGATGGGCGCTGCCCGCAACCGGCCAGGACGGCCAGCAGCAGGCCAGTGGCAAGGAGGGCCTGTCCATTCGCTTTCATGCGGGACCATCTGGGCGCGTCTCGGTTTTGTTGAAGGGGGCGAGGGCGGGCCGGCCAAGACGGGCGCGGAAAAGTCCCTCGTCGAAGCGAAGCTCGGCGTTCAGGGGAGTGGTCGCCGCGGCGCGGAGCAGGACAAAATCCAGCTCCGCCCCGTCCGGGGCCAGTTGGCAGAAGGGCGCCGCCCATTTGGCACGGGCCAGGAGGTCGACGAGCGCCAGCAGGCGAAGGCAAACCGACAATCCGTAGCTGCTTGACAATCCCACCGTACTATCCACCGCCCCGGCCCAGCATGTAGCGTCCCGGTCGGACAGCGCGAGGTCGACCACGCTGCCATCCGCGCGGCGGAACCGGAAGCCGCGCATCGTACCCCACGCCGACGCGATCGCCGCCTCACGTGCCGCGTACCACGCGCGCTCTAGATCGCGCCCGCGTACCTGCGGCAGTTCCTCCGGCGCTATATCGACCATATAGGTCAGAAAGCCGTCGGGGGTGCGCCTGACGCGAACGGGAGAAGGGTCGGTGAAATCCATCGCACAAAGGATGGACCCGCGCTGGCCCTCGCGCCAGTCTTGACCTTCTGAAAGCAGGAGATTCCGCTCATGGATCCGTCTCGCCTCACCGCGACCGCGGCCGCTGCCTCGATCCGCGGGGGACGCTTGCGCCCCGAAGCACTGATGGAGGCCTGTCTCGATCGGATCGCCGCGCGCGAGCCGCGCGTGCGCGCCCTCGCCTGGTTCGAGCCCGAGACCGCTCGCCAAGCCGCGGCCCTGGCCCGCCCCGGCGCGCTGCACGGGCTGCCCCTTGGAGTGAAGGACGTCCTGGACACGGCCGACATGCCATCCTGCTATGGATCGCCAATCTGGCAGGGATGGCAGCCCCGCGCCGATGCCGCCGCGGTCGCCTGGGCCCGCCAGGCTGGCGCGGTAGTGGTCGGAAAGACGGTCACGACCGAGTTCGCCACCCGCAAGCCGGGGCCGACGGCCAACCCGCACGCGCTGCATATCGAGTCCGGCCACAGCCCCGGCGGGTCTTCCAGCGGCTCGGCGGCGGGTGTCGCGGATTTCTTCTTCCCGCTCGCCTACGCCACGCAGACCGCCGGCAGCGTAATTCGCCCGGCCGCGTATTGCGGGATCGTCGGCTACAAGCCGAGCTTCGGCCTGATCCATCGGAGCGGCATCAAGCTCATGTCCGAAAGCCTGGACACGATCGGCGTGATGGCGCGCGCCGTGGCCGACTGCGCGCTGCTGGCGGGCGCCGTGTCGGGCCACGACTTGGGCGATCCCGAACGCCGACCTGAGCGCGCGCCGCGCATCGGCATCTGCCGCACGCCGAGCTGGGACACGGCCCAGCCCGAGACGCAAACCCTGCTGTCCCAGGTGGCCGATGCGCTCGCCCGCGCCGGCGCGACGGTCTCCGACCGCGAACTACCCGCCGACTACGCGGCGCTGACCAACGCGCACCCCATCGTCATGAACGCCGAGAGCGCGCGGGCGCTGGGTTGGGAACTGGCCGAGCGGCGGGAGCAGATCAGCAGTCAGCTTCTCGAGCGACTCGAATTCGGGTTGCGCCAAGGCTCGGAGGACATCGAGCGTGCCTACGCGGTGTTCCGGCGAGCGCAGGACGGCTTCGCCATCGCGACCGAGGGGCTGGATGTGCTCATCACGCCATCAGCGCCGGGCGAGGCGCCGCCCACGCTCGACTGGACCGGCGATCCGGCCTTCAACTTCATTTGGACCAGCTTGCACGTGCCCTGTGTCACCGTCCCGGCCGGCACCGGCCCGAACGGGCTGCCGCTCGGCATCCAAATCGTGGGCCGCCAGGGCGAGGACCGCGCCGCGCTGGCCTGGGCCGGCTGGGTGGCGGCGGCGTTAGCGTAGAACAACAAGGCTGCCGGCACCCTGCCTTGTTCCTGATCGTAAACGTCTATATGTTCGCCACGAGAAGGTAAAGGGTGCCAGACATGCGGCTCTCCCTGGATCGTCGCGGCGTCCTGCAAGGCTCGGCCGTGCTTGGCGGGGCGCTGCTGACATGCAGCATTCCCCTTGACCATTCGTCCCATGCCGATCCCGTTCGGATCGACGCCCCCATCGTCGACCAGCTTACCGTCCGGGAGATCACCGACGGCACGCACGACATCTTCCTGCGCCCGGCGGAATTGCCCGGCCTGACGGTGCGACGCACCGGATTTCCGGAGGCGCCGCAGGGCAAAACCCTGGAGAGCGAATGGGGCCTGGCACTGCACCTCGAATCCCGCAAGGGCGAGGAGACGCGGCGCTACCTGCTCGATTTCGGCTTCACGCCAGATGTCTATGCGAACAACCTCGAACTGTTGAAGATCGATGTTGGCCAGGTGGACGCGCTTATCATCAGTCACGGTCACTACGACCATGTTGGCGGCCTGATGGGGTTCCTGGAGGCGCAGCGCGCGCGGATGCGCGAGGATCTGCGCCTGTACACGGGCGGGGAGGACAATTTCTGTCATCGCTTCAATCGCAATCCGGATGGCCGCTTCACGGCTTTCGGTACTCCGCTGGATCGCCGCAGGCTAAAGGCGCTGGACGTGCAGCCAGTCCTGTCGGAGGTGCCCGTCATCGTGGAAGGGCACGCCTTCACCACCGGCGCGGTGCCGCGCACCAGCATCGAGCACGTGCTGCCGAATACTTGGGTGGAATACGGAATCCAGGATGGGCTCGGGTGCGCCTCGAACGCGTACATGAATCACCATTTCACCGCCGAGGAACTCGCCGGCAACCCGATGCCCGATCAGCATTGGCATGAGCATGCCACCTGCTTCCGGCTGGGTGATCGCGGGCTCGTGGTCATGAGCTCGTGCGGCCACGCCGGCATCATCAACACGCTTAGGCGGGCGCAGGACATAAGCGGGGTCAACAAGATTTATGCGCTGGTCGGCGGCTTCCATCTGGCGCCGGCGCCGGACGACTACCTGCGCAAGGTTATGGCGAAGCTGAGGACGTTCGACCTCGAACATGTCCTGCCGATGCACTGTAGCGGACAGAATTTCATCGATCTGGCCAAGCGAGAGATCCCGGACAAGCTGGTCCTTTGCGGCACTGGAAGCAGCTTTACCTTTACGGCATGAGGGGGCCGTCGCCCACGCGCACCCGAACGCGGTGCCAGGCGCTCGTGACATAGCCCTTCGGGTTCCAGACATGCTCCGCCCGTTCGGGCTGGGTCTGGGCGGCGCCGTCCCAGGCGCGGACGATGAGCTCGCGGGCACCGGACGGCACGTCGACGCGGGCGCTCCATAGGACCCATGCCCACCGTTCGCCGTGCCCGTTCTCAATCTCGACGCCCGTCCAGGACCGGCCGGAATCGGCGCTAACCTCGATCCGCTCGATGGGGCGGCCGGACGCGATCGCGTAGCCGCGCAGCACGGCCGGCCCGACAGCCACGACGGCGCCATCGGCCGGAGCGCAGATCACGGCAGCCAGAGGAAACTCGTAAAGGATTGTGCCGGCGTGCGGATCGATGCTGTCCGGGTTCATCGAGGAGGGATAGAGCTTGTACTCCGTCTGCTGGAAATGATTGTCGGACGGCCTGTCCTGGACGCGAATCGCTGTCAGCCATTTCGGGCTGCGGGCGCCGATATAGCCGGGCACGACGGCCCGCAGGGGAAAGCCGTGCTCGGGCGCGAGCGGGGCGCCATTCATCTCGTGGGCGAGCAAGACCTCGGACGACAAGGCTTTGGCCAAAGGGATCGATACGCCGTACGTGAACCGGCGGCCGTCCTTGCTGATCGTGTCGGCGGCCTCGAACGCGACATGCAGCTCCGCTGTCGTGTCGTCGCAGGAACCGGCGGCGCGCAGCACGTCGCCGAGCGCCACGCCGGCCCACTCGGCCGTGCCAATCGCCCCAGCTCCCCATTGCGTGCCGCTGACCGGCGCGACCGCGTTCAATTCAGCGCGCCGATTGCCGGCACATTGCAGGGTTGCCGTCACCACGCGGCGCGGGAAGCGGGAGCGTAGCTCGTCTATCGACAGGTCAAGCGGCCGGGAGACCAGTCCCTCGACCCGCAGCCGGTGCCGCGCGGCGTCCAGGCGAGGGATCTCGCCGTGCGTGCGGATGTAAAAGCGCCCAACCGGCGTGATGAACGCCTCGGCCAGCAGCGCAAGCGGCGTCTCGGCATTGAGCGGGTCGGTCCTGTGGACGATCAACGCGGTCATACTCAGTCGAACGTGGCCACTGAGGCGCGGTTTTCTCGCCGGTTGCACAAGCGTATGGATGATCCATCTCGTCCGCTATTCCACAACCGGCGCATCCCGTCCCTCGATGGCGGCGCGCAGGAGCGCCGCGCTGCGATAAACGCCATGCACCATCTTGCTGTACGGCAGGAGGACAAACAGCGCCAGGATGAAGCCGAGATGCACCGCGAGCGCAATGCCCATGCCCGTGGTGGCGCGCAGGCCCAAAACGGCGAGACCGGTTCCGGCCGCAAGAAACAACAACAGCAGCAGCGCGGCGTCGGCGCCCAACAGAGCGCGCGCCTGCGGGACAGGATCATCGACCAGTTTCATCGCCAGCAGCCCACCCGTGCCGGCCATCAGCGCGACGCCCCCCACCGTCCCCAGCAGCACCGGGGCGCTCACGAACGGATAGGGCGCGGGCCAGCCGAGCACGGCATGACAGAAGAAGCCCGCGCAGGTCGCGGCGAAGCACAACAGGAATCCGTAAAACATCGCGTGGTGCAGCCACCGGCGGGTCATCGAGAACCGCTCGGAGTTGTCATTGCAGCCGTGACCGCCGCCGCCCAGGTTGCGCAGGCTGAGAACATCCCACAGCGCCCGCCCGAGTGCTGGGATCGCCACCGCGCGTCGGGTGCCGGCATCACGCCAGAACCGCGCGGCTCCCATCCCCAGCGCGAGGAGCGCGAACGCGAAAGTCGCGCCGGCGACACCCTGCATGACCCAGAGCGGGACGACCTGATAAAAGCTTTCGGGTTGCATGCCCCGGCTTGCGTACAGCGCCGCGCCCTCGTTGAGGCCAATCGTCAGGACCAGGACAAGGGCCAGCGCCGCGGCGGTCAGCAGCGCCACCACGGTGCCGTTGCGATGGAACGCGCGCGCCAGCGGCGCCGGCCAGGCGTACTCCTCGTAGCTCTGCGCCCGCAGGGTGGCGAGGCTGCGCGGCACGTTGATTCCCCACTCGTGCGGGGGCGCGTACTGGCACGCGTAGTAGCAGCCACGGCAGTTGTGGCAGAGATTGGCGAGGTAGCTCAGATCGCCAGAAGAGAACTCCCGCCGCAGTTCCATGGCCGGGAACACCGCGCAGAAGCCCTCGCAATAGCGGCAGGCGTTGCACACCTCCATCTCGCGCCGCGCCTCGCGGACCGCATCAGTTTCGCGCATGGCGTGCCGCCTGCTCCCCCGCGATGCGGCCGAACACCGTGCCGATGGTCATGCCGAACCCGGCCAGATAACCTCGGCCGAGAATGTTGCCCGCCATGATCTCGCCGGAGGCGAACAGGTTGGCGGCCGGCCGGCCGTCCTGCATCAGGACCTGCGCCCGCTCGTCCACGCGCAGCCCAAGATAGGTGAAGGTGATCCCCGGCCGCAGCGGGTAACCATAGAAGGGCGGGGTGTCGATCGTCTGCGCCCAGTTGGTCTTGGGCGGGTCCAGCCCCTCGGTCGCGCTGCCGTCCAGGCGCGTATTGTCGAACCGGCCCGGGCGGACGGCTTGATTGAAGCGATCGACCGTGGCGTGCAGCTTCAATGGATCAAGCCCCAGCCGCTCGGCAAGCTCGCCCGGCGTGTCCGCCCGGATCGCTGGATAGACGGACGGCATGAACAGCTTCACCGCCTTGGCGTCGCAGACCGAGTAGGCGATCTGGCCGGGCTGCTGTGCGATCAGCCGGCCCCAGATGGCGTAGCGCTTGGGCCAGACATCCTGGCCCTCGTCGTAGAACCGATCGCAGTCGCGGTTCACCACGACGCTGAACGGCACGCTGTCGAGCCGCGTCGTGATCCCGCCATCGAATTTCGGCGCCCGCGCGTCCAGCGCCACCGCATGGCACTGCGTCGGGTCGCCCACGCTGGCGACGCCCTGATCGAGCAAGTTCCGCAGCACCCGGCCGCGATTGTACGGCGTACCCCGGATGACGAAATTGTCCACGGCGTCGCCCCAGTACTTGCGCATCCAGTCGAGGTTGCCCTGGAACCCGCCGCTCGCCGCGACCACGGCGCGCGCCTGCACGGTCTGGGGAAAGCCCTTGTAGGTGATGTCCGCCGCGCGCACCGCCCCGTGTTCGAGATGGAGTGCCAGAACTTCGGTATCATACAGGATGTCAACGCCGAGCCGCTCGGCGGTCAGATAGTAGGCGTTCACCAGCGCCTTGCCGCCGCCAAGGAAAAAGGCATTGGTGCGCGACAGGTTGAGCGTGCCGGTCAGCGATGGCTGGAACCGCACGCCGCAATCGCGCATGAAGCCGAACACGCCGGAGGAGGCGCGGATGGTCATGCGCGCCAAGCCCTCGTCGGTGTTCCCGCCAGTGACGCGCAACAGGTCGTCCCAGGTACCTCGTCCTCCACATACGCCTCGGTGAGCACCTCGGTCGGCTGCGTGTGCATGGCGCGCAGGTTGCGCGTGTGTCGGCTGTTGCCTCCCCGGAACGCTCGGGGCGCGTGCTCGGCCAGCAGCACGCTGGCACCCGCCTGCCGCGCCGTGATCGCCGCGCACAGCGCCGCGTTGCCGCCGCCCGCGACCAGCACGTCCCAGGTTCGGGTGAAATCGGGCATGGCCCGCTACGTAGCGTAGCCCTCCATCACCGGGCAAGAACAGCACCTCGCTTCGCGCAAGGCGGAAATCCGGCCAGTTGACGCATTTCCGCGATGGCCCACATGGCTGTCCTCTAACACGATGATACCCTGAGGAGTGTCCATGTCGAAGGCCACCTCGCGGAAACCACACCCTGCCTCCGCCGGGCTGGCGGTCGGGATCGACGAAGCCCTCGTGCGTGCCGTGGTCGAGACCTTCTATGGGAAGGTGCGCCGCGACCCCATGCTCGGTCCGATCTTCAGCGAAGCTGTCGCCGACTGGCCGGAGCATCTCGATCGGCTCTGTGACTTCTGGTCATCTCTGATCTTGATGACTGGCCGCTACAAGGGCGATCCATTCGGTGTGCATCTCGCGCTTCCCCCACTCACCGACACGCATTTCCGGACCTGGCTCGGACTGTTCGAGGAGACGCTCGGCGCGCTTTGCACCCCGGATCAGGCAGAGGTGTTTCGAGTCCGGGCCGAGCGGGTGGCGGAGAGCCTCAATCTAGGGCTGGCAATACGGCGCGGCGAGGCGCCCCTGCCCGCGAGGCGGCCAAGATCCGACAGGCCCGTTCAGCCGGCCGCCAGACGGCGCTCGACGAACTCCAGCCGGTCCTGACCCCAGAAGATCTCATCCCCGATGACATAGCTCGGCGCGCCGAAAACGCCGCGTGCGAGCGCGTCTTGGGTATCGCGGGCGCGCCGTTCCGCCCATCGCTCCTCGGCACCCAGCCTACTCAGCGCCGCCGCATCGAGGCCGACCTCGGCGATCAAACGGGCCAGCGTCGCCGCGCTGCCGGTGTCCTGATCCTCTTCCCAGAGCGCCTTCAGCACGCGATGCGCGAGCGCGATGGCGGGAGCGTCGCCCATGGTTTCGCGCGCGGCAATCACGCAGTGCGCCGCCAGAGCCTCGTTGGCGGGGAAAAATTTCGGCTTGATCTGGATTAGAATGCGCAGGTGCTTGCGCCAACGTTCCAGCTCCATCAAGCGGTAGGCTTGCCGCTGCGGCGAACGCTTAGGCAGCGGCAGCCCGCCAGAGGCTGGGAAAATTGTCCCAAAATCCACCGGGAAGACGCGCGCGCTGGCGCCGTGCCGCGCGGCCATCACCTCCAGCCGCGCGGCGCCGAGATGCGTCCAGGGTGAATTCAACGAAACGTAATAATCGATGTGCAACGATATTCTCCTGTCCCGCGCGGGCCCAGAAGCGACTGCCCTGTGCCTGGTCTCTCATCCGTCATTCCGGCGAAAGCGGCAATCCTGTCGGTCCCCGTTTGAAAAGACATCTTTTGTCCCCGATAGAAATGTCACCGGGGATTGCCGCGCGAAGGTGAAATAGCGCCCCAGGCGGGCGCGCCTCCTCATCGGCCAGCACCCTCGATGAGCCGTGTGCCCGACGGTTCGGATGATCACTCTGCCGCCGCGGCGAGAACCGCGCGCGACGGTCGCCCCTTGCTTGGTCTGCCCGGTGCCTCGAGATTGTTCGGCGACTATGCACTTTACAAAACCAGCCGCCAAGCCTGCGGCCCGGCCCCTCGCTCTTTGAAGCCTACCGCGGCTTCTTGGGCCGCCCCTTCTTCTCCTGTCCCTTGTCGCTGCCGTCGTCACGCTTGGGTTGAGCAGTCGGAGGCGGCACGCCCAGAGCGCGGCCCATGATCTCGTCGAACTGATCCGCTGGCATCCGCATCTCGTCGGGTTCGACGGGCTTCTTGTTCATCGGTACGCATCCTTGCGGTGATCAATGTCGATGACGATAACCTCATTCGGCCGACAGACATACAGAATGCGGTAATCGCCTGAGCGGACTCTTCATACTGCGTCCATGCCGGACGTTATGCCAATCAGCTTCTTGCACCCTGGCGGATGCGGATCGGTCATGAGGCTTCGCATCTTCTTCGTGACCTGTGCCCGCAACTTGCCCGCCGGCATGGCGTCGAGAAAGGCCGCGGCCCTTGGGCCAACGAAGAACCCATAGAGGGCCATGCCGCTAGGAAAGCCATAGCTTCATCTTGTCTTCGAGCGCGTCGCCGCTCAGTACCGCAGTAGGGTCTTGCTCGATCTCAGCCAGCCTTTCCGCCGCGATCTCGGCATCAAGGGCGTCCTCCGCGATTTCAAGCGCGACTCGTTCCACCCTAAGTCCTTCCGCGATGTGCTCGCGCACACGGGCAAGGACGGCCTCTGTGTTCGGGACCGGGTAGTTGGCTATCCGTTCGGGCGTGATCTTCCGTCCGTAGTTGAAGCGCCAACGCTCTTGCCTGATCACGGCGGCGGCGACGTAGAGCAACTCGTCGGGAACCCCCTCCTTCGGTATCAGCACTAGGCAGTCATCCGTCACGCCGCACGGCCACTTCTGGACATGGGCGCGCCCGATGCTGCCCGTGCTCGGGACGGTGACGAAGGGCGGATGGATGAGATCGGGGAAGTCGAAGAAGCCATAACAGCCATTGTCGATCCCGCTTGATGAGATGACGAGAGCCTTGCCTTCCGTCAAGCCGTCTTTATTATGCAAGGACTTCTGGCCGTAGTAGATATGAAAGTAGCTTGAGATTACCGACGCACCGGGCGCGGCCATCGCGGCGCTCTTTCTATTGCGCTTGCTGGCGTGATAGTCGAAGGGCGTGAACTCGCCGCGTGTGATGGCATCATTGAGCGTGACGAGTTCAGGTGCGTGCGCCACCACGAAGGCCGCACCGTTGCGGGTGAGCGTGGCAGACTGTGCGTTGATCTCATTCGTTGAAAGCGGCCTCGCGGGTATGTAGTAGCCGGCGTCCCACCCAGCCCCCTCGATCAGCGGCGACCATCCGCAGAAGCCAGGGATCGTCTTGCGGTGTCCATAGGCTTCGAGAGCCAAGGATAACTGCTCGCCTTCAGTGTGGACCCTGACATTCTTGCGCCGCCGGAACCCGTCGTTCTCGACGCGGCAAAAGAACACCTCGTGATCTGGCTTGTGCTTAATCCCCTTGGTCATCATCAGGATGACCGTGTAGGACGACGCGTAAGGGGCGAACAGCTCATCCGGCAACACGATCACGCCATCTAGGGTGTTGCTGTTGAGAACGGTGGAGTGCCAAGCGATTTGCTTGCTCATGAGCGAGCGAGGGACCACCGCCGCCATGCGCCCCCGGTGCCGCAGACCTTCAAGGGAGCGCGATATGAAACGCTCAGGAGGCGTGTCAGTCTTGGCGTGTGGAAATGGCGGGTTCGTCAGGATGATGTCCGCTTTCCCGACCGATACTCGTCCGAGGTGAAGCAGTCGCCGCGATGCACGCTGGTGGACCCGTCTCCGCGCAGAATCATGTTGGCGACGCAGAGCGCAGCCGTGACAGGTTCCTTGTCGAAACCGATGGGCGTTCCAGAACGCCTTCGCGCACGCCTGGTTGATGTCCGATAAGATGTGCGCCGGGTCTTTGCGGATGTTGCCCTTCGACTGCCAGAGGGCGAGCATGATGGCCCCGACCACGGCCGGACGAAACTCGTCCTTAATTCCCGATTCGCGCAGGAGCCGGTTGATCTCATCCGCGCGGGACGCAAGCGCTTCCGGCCGCGGAATGGATACCCGTCGGAGTTCCGTGTGGCCGTCGGGAAGCGTGAGCCGTTCGAGATCGGCTCGCGGTGGTATCCAACTGATCGGGCGGCCGTCATAGGTCACTGCCTGCCAAGAGGAGCCCACCCGCTTCGATACGCGAAGCTGGAATGCCTCGTCCGAAGTGCCAGCCAAAGCGATGGCGATGAGCCGCGAGCCGGTTTCCCAGAGCGCGTCTGCGTAGTCCTCGGCCTCGGATATAGCCTGGGCTATCTCGGAGGCGAGCGGCTTGACCTCAATGACCGCAAAGGGCTGTTGCGTGGTGCGGTCGAAAATGATGGCTTCGGGGATACCGTGCCCGCGGCCCGACTTGCTCGCATTCACGAGGGCCTGGGCAAGCTCTGGGTAGGCTCTGTATTCGTTCTGATACAGCACATCGCCGTTCGGCGGCTTTCTAAGCTCCCATCCTTGAGACACAAGGAGATCGTTCAGAAGGTGCTCTGACCGCCGTTCCGAAACGTTTTTGATCGCAAGCGCGACCATCAGGCGCCAACTCCTAGAGGCTTGGGGCGCCGCAGCATCAGGCGCTTGCCCTCCATCTTCTTGATGCCGCCCACAGCGCGAATGCCATCGGTAACATTCCGCGTGTTGTATTTGTAGTCTAGTTCGGAGAAGTAGAGGTTAGCATGCTTCTTGCTGATGTGGTGGTGCGTACCGTCGATTGACCGCTTGCTGTTCCCGAAGAAGCCCTCCACAGTGTTCGTCGTCGCCTTCCGACCCGTCTCCTCATCGTCGCGCGCATACTCTTCGGCGGAATGGTTGACGACATCGTGTGACGCAAAACCCTGACCAGCCTCCGTGTAAACCGGCGACTGATCCGTGTTCAGGTGAGCAGAAGCGTCCACGTTCTCCTTGAGCAGCTTCGTGATGCCGCCGCCAGTCACTCGCTCCACGACGTGCGAGCGAACGTCGCCGCCGCGCTCGACCAAGGGCACAATAGCCGCTTTGTTTTTGACGTAACCGCGGCCTTTGCCGCGCACCTTGCCGCCCACATAGGTCTCATCGGCCTCAACGGTGCCTTTTAGCAAGGCACGGGGATCAGCGTCTTTGATGGCGTAGCGGATGCGGTGGCAGAGGAACCAAGCCGTGCGATACGACCCGATTTCTAGCTGGCGCTGAAGCTGCAACGCGCTCACCTGCGTTTTGCTCGCGCACATCATGTAGAAGGCGATTAACCACTTGTTGAGCGGCAAGTGTGTGTCTTCCATGACGGTGCCAACCGTCACCGTGAAGGTTTGCTCACACACAGCGCACTTATAGAGACCGCCCCTGATCTTCTTGTCCTTGTTTGCAGTCACCTTGTAAACGCGCCCGGCCTCGCCGTTGCCGCAGTGCGGACACACGGGGCCGCTAGGCCAACGCAGGGCCTCGAAGTAATCTCGTGCGGCTTCCTCCGTGGAAAACCGCTGCACGACCGTCATGAGGGTCAGATCCCCTTCGGGGTTCTTGCCGCTCGCGAGGGAGGTGTGCCCGCTGCTCATAGATTCATGATAGCGAACCGAGCAGTGTCGTCAAGTGCATAATCGCCGATTGTTCGGCGGCCGTTGTCGCCGCGGGTCATGGCGCCGACGGTGCGGCTCGAAGGCGTCCTGCTGCTGCTTGATCAACGCGAGCGCGGCACCCAGGCGTTTGTTCGCCACGATCGAGCCGGGCTCGACGAGTTGGACCTTGTCGAAAACCCGAAACGGCAACGCTGACCCGTTGAACCGCACCGCGAACCGGCCATCGGGATAGTTCACCACCTCGACCTTCTTGCGTGCCAGGCCTCGCGCCAGTGGCGTGGGGTCCAGCATGAGCATCATCCGGTCATAGTGGAGCGTGAGATTGTTGGTGAGTGTGCGTTCCTCACGCCACGCCAGGATCTCGTCGAGGTCATCCTGGGGCGTCAGCTTGCGATGCAGATCCTTGGGGTTGGTGGGCGTCCGGCCGAAGCGCCCGTTGTGGGTGGCGATGAACCTGGGCAGCCACGCGTTGGCCGCCGCGATCGTCGAAATGCCGGCCAGGCGCAGCTCCTTCACAAGCCGGTCCTGCAAAGTGCCGAATGCGCGTTCGACGCGGCCCTTCGCCTGCGGACTGTTGGCACAAATGATGTCGATGTTCAGCGCGGAAAGCGCCCGACCAAACTGCGTGGTGCGATCGCCGCCGATCGCGTCCTTGCTGTTGACCCGGAAGACGCCATGCTTGTCGCTGTAAAACGCGACCGGCTTGCCATGCGTCTCCAGGTACGCGCGGGTCGCGCGGAAATAATCGAAGGCGGACTCCGACGCGACGAATCGCAGGTGCATCAGCCGGCTCGTGGCGTCGTCGACGAACGCGAGCAGCGTGCACACCTCGCCGCGATCCTCGAACCAGGCGTGCTCCGAGCCATCGATCTGCACCAGCTCACCCAGACACGCGCGCCGCCGGCGCGGCTGATGCGGGGAGGGCAGCCTGTGACGGCGATCGGTCCACAGGCCGTCCGCCATGATCCATTGCCGCAGGGTCTCGACGCCGATCCTGAGACCGTGGCGCTCGGCCAGCTTCTCGGCCGCCAGCGTCGGGCCGAAGTCGGTGTAGTGCTCCCGGACCAGGGTCAGCACCGTGCGGCGAAAGGTCCCGCCGTGTTTGCGATTGCTCGGACGGCCGCGTTTGCGAGAGGCCAGCGCCGACGGGCCGGTGGCCTCAAACGCGCGACGCAGTCGGAAGACCTGACGGCGACCCAGACACATCAACGTCGCGGCGGCACCGACGGTGAGCCGACCATCCGCGAGATCGACCATCACGCGCCGTCGGCTCAGCTCCCGATCGCTCATCTGGATCACCGTCATCGTACGCCACCCCAAACGTGCCGACGGCAGACTGATCTAGTGACAGCTCCATCGGGGACGCGGGCGACATTTCTATCGGTGATTTACACCGTTGCAACCGGATAGAAATGTCCGTTGGCGTGCAAAGTTGAAATGTCCCGTCGGCCCGAACGGCGGGTTTCTTCCTGAGGCCGTCCAGGTGTTCCTTGGTCGGAACCGGAGGAGGCCTGTTCCTCGGCCCGTCGCCTGGCCCCCAAGGCACGGCGACGGCTGGCCGGGTCAAGCCCCGCAGCCCCGCAGGGGTCGCGGCGTCAGCCGCGAGGGCTTGAGGCGGCCGGGCGGCGGTGGGCAAGCGCCTCTTCACGGCGCGGCGCCCGACGGCGGCTGTCGAGACGGCTGCGCCGCGCTGAGTGGGCCGGCGCGCCGTCTCGGCCGGGCTTGGTAGCCGCCGGCCTCGCTGTTCGTCCGCACCCGCGGCGGCGGACGCTGGAGGTCCTGCCGCGCCTTGACGAAGGCGAGCGCCGCGCCCAGCCGCTTGTTCTCGACGACCTCGCCCTGGTCGACGCGCTGGTCCTTGTCGAACACGCTGTAGGGCAGGGAGTGGCCCCGCCAGCGGATGTCCAGCCGATCATCGGCGTAGTCGTAGATCTCGACATACTCTCCGGCGGTCGCCTCGGTGACGTCGTTGCGCGTGAGGATGAACAGCTTGCGCTCGTAAGCCAGGGTAAGCTGCTGGCCGACATGGCGCAGCTCGCGATGGCACAGGATGTCGTCGAGCCGGCCGGGCGAGAGGTCCAGTGGCCGGTGCAGATCACTCGGGCGAGCGGGAGGGACGGCGAAGCGAACGTTGAAGCGCTCGATGAAGCCCGGCAGGAAAGCGTTGCCGGCGTCCACGCTGGCGATCCCGGCCAGGCGCAGCTCCTTGACCAGCCGGTCCTGCAAGGTGCGGTTCACGCGCTCCACGCGCCCCTTCGCCTGCGGCGTGTCAGCGCACAGGATGTCGATGTTCAGCTCGGCCAGCGCCCGGCCGAACTGGGTCATGCCTTGGCCGCCCTTGGCGTCGGCCTTGGCGACGCGGAAGACGGTGTGCTTGTCGGAGTAGAAGGCGACCGGACGGCCGTGCGCCTCGAGGTAGCCGCGCAGTGCCGCGAAGTAGGCGGCCGTGCTCTCACTCGCGACGAAGTGGAGCTGCATCAGCCGGCCCGTCGCGTCGTCGATGAACACCAGCAGCGTGCAAGGATCACCGCGCCCCTCGAACCAGCGGTGCTCGCTGCCGTCGATCTGCACCAGCGCGCCGAGCAACTCACGACGCAGCCGAGGTTGGTGAAAGCGTCGGCGCTGCTTGCGCGACAGCCACAGGCCGGCTGCCACCATCCAGGCGCGCAACGTCTCGCGCGACACTGTCAGCCCGTGCCGCTGCGCCAGCACCTCCGCGCGGCCAGGGTCGGGCCGAAGTCGGCGTAGCGCTCCCGCACCAGAGCCAGCGCGTAGTCGCGCACGCCCGCGGCGATCCGGTTGTTGGACGGCCGGCCACGCGCCTTGTGCGCCAGCGCGGCACCGCCGCCGGCCTGGAGCCGCCGCAGCAAGCGGCCCACGTGCCGCGGCGTCACGGACAGCACCGCGGCCGCTGCCGCGATCGTGCGGCGGCCGGACACCACTTCGGACAGCACCTCGATGCGCTGCATGTCGCGCCTGCTCATCACCACCCAGCCCACAGCCCGCTCTCCCAGTCAGATCGCAACCAGGGGAGGCTGACATTTCTGCTTTGCGGACAGGGGACAGTTTAGCTTTGCGCCTACAAATCCAGGTTGCATATTGCAGGTTATGGAACATGCGGCCTGGATGCCGCATTCCCATTCGGGTTTCGCGCCCGCACAAGCCGGACGCGAAACGGAACCGCCGTCGCTTGTGAGACAGGAGCGGTTCCGCCATAAAAACCCGGTCCAAGGACAAATAGGAGACGTGATGTCCTTTCGCTTTGATACAGCGGCCCAATTGTCTGTTCTCTGCCTCACCCTCGCTGCTCCCGCCGGAGCGGCGTTCGCGCAGGCACCGCCAGCACCGTCGGCCGCCCCCGGACAGCAAGGCGCCTCCGGACAGCAAGGCGCCGCTGGACCACAGGCCAGCAAGCCCGCGGGTGATCCCCTCCTCGCCCGCGTCGGCGACCAGGACATCCGGCTCAGCGACCTGCGCGGCGCGGCCGCGACCTTGCCGCCCAACTTGCGCAGCATGCCGGAGCAGATTTTGTATCCGATGCTGCTCAACCGCATGATTGATCAGGACGCGCTGGTCGCGGAAGCGCGGCGCATCGGTCTCGACAAGAATCCGGAGGTGCAGCGCCAGGTCCAGATGGCCGAGGATTCCGCCTTGCAGCGCGCCCTGCTGATGAAAGAGGTTCAGCCGCAGATCACCGACCAGGCGGTGCAGGCCCGCTACGAGAAGGACATCGCCAACAAGCCGGGGGCGGAAGAGGTACACGCCAAGCACATCCTGGTCGATTCCGAGGCGCAGGCGAAGGATATCATCGCCCAGCTTCAGAAGGGGGCCGATTTTGACGCGCTCGCCAAGCAGTTCAGCAAGGACAAGGGCGCCCACGGCGGCGACGACCTTGGGTTCTTCAAGAAGGAGGACATGGTGCCGGAGTTCGCCGCCGCGGCGTTCGCCTTGCAGCCGGGGCAGATCACCCAGACGCCAGTTCACACGCAGTTCGGCTGGCACGTCATTGAAGTGACGGAGCGCCGGCAGGACAAGCCGCCCGGGTTCGCGGACGCCAAGAACGAGTTGCGCCAGCGCATGGCGCAGGAGGCGGCCGAGAAGGTCGTGGCCCAGGCGTTGTCGGACGTGAAGGTGGAGAGGTTCAATCCGGACGGGACGCCAGTCCGCGCCGCCGAAGCGGCGCCGGCGCCGGCTGCCAAGTAGCCGGCCGTCTCCATTCGCGAGGAGAGACGACGATGGACGTGCCTGTCTCGCCGCTGGCGGTTCCGATGTCGGAGCCGCCGGTGCTGGCTGGCGTTCGCCTCGGCGCGGCGGCGGCCGGCATTCGATATCGCGACCGCACCGACCTCGTGATGGTGGAGCTCGCGGCCGGAACCACGGCCGCCGGCGTCTTCACCCGCAACCGCTGTCCCGGCGCGCCGGTGGATTGGTGCCGCGCCGCGCTGAAGAACGGCAAGGCGCGCGCGGTCGTGGTGAACGCGGGAAACGCCAACGTCTTCACCGGCCGGGCCGGGCGGGACGCCTGCGTCGCCACGGCCGCCGCCGCCGCCGGGTTGGTGGGCTGCCCGCCCAAGCAGGTGTTCCTCGCCTCGACCGGCGTCATCGGAGAGGTGCTGCCGCACGAGAGGCTGGTCGCCGCGCTGCCCGGCCTGCACGCGGCGCTGCGCGAGGACGCGTGGGGCGAGGCGGCGCGCGGCATCATGACCACCGACACCTTCCCCAAGGTGGCGACGCGGGTCGCGCACATCGAGGACGCCGAGGTGCGCATCAACGGCATCGCCAAGGGCAGCGGCATGATCGCGCCCGACATGGCGACGATGCTCTGCTTCGTGGCGACCAATGCCAAGATCCCGGCCGCCGCGCTCGACGCGCTGCTCCGCCGCGGCGTCGATGCGAGCTTCAATCGGACCACCGTCAACTCCGACACCTCCACGTCCGACACGGTGCTGCTGTTCGCGACCGGCCAGGCGCAGCACCCGCGCGTGCCGGCCGATGGCGGCCGCGTGCTCGCCGACTTCGTGGACAAGCTGGACGAGCTTCTTCTCGACCTCGCGTTACAGGTGGTGCGCGACGGCGAGGGCGCGCAGAAGCTGGTGCGCATCGACGTGACCGGCGCGGCCTCCTCGCGCTCGGCCCGGAAAATCGCGATGGCGGTGGCCAACTCGCCGCTGGTGAAGACCGCAATTGCCGGGGAGGACGCGAACTGGGGGCGCATCGTGATGGCGGTTGGCAAGGCGGGGGAGCCCGCCGACCGCGACACGCTCTCAATCGCTGTCGGCGGCACCTGGATGGCCCGCGCGGGCGCGGTGGTGCCGGGCTATGACGAGGCGCCGGTGGTCGCGCACATGAAGGGGCGCGAGGTGCATATCGCGATCGACCTGGGCATCGGGCGCGGCAAGGCGACCGCTTGGACCTGCGACCTGACGCACGGCTACATCGACATCAACGGGTCGTATCGCTCCTGAGCAATGTGGTAGCATAATACCGCTGGCCCAGGCCCTTGACGCGGCGCGGCTTTGCCGCGATAAGCCGCGCCTGTTTCAGGGAATAGCGCATGAAGACTACCCTCTCGCTGAAGCCCGCGGAGGTGCAGAAGGACTGGGTGCTGATCGATGCCGAGGGTGTCGTGCTCGGGCGCCTGGCCTCGATCATCGCCATGCGGCTGCGGGGCAAGCACAAGCCGCAGTTCACCCCGCACGTCGATTGCGGCGACAACATCGTCGTCGTGAACGCGGCCAAGGTGCGGGTGACGGGTAACAAGGCCGATCAATCCGTGTTCTACTGGCACACCGGCTATCCCGGCGGGATTAAGGGACGCACGGTGCGCCAGCGGCTGGAGAGCCGGTATCCCGAGCGCGTGGTGCAGAAGGCGGTGGAGCGCATGATCACGCGCGGGCCGCTGCAACGCCGCCAGATGAAGCATCTCTACGTCTACGCGGGGGCTGAGCACCCGCATGACGGCCAGCAGCCGCGCAATCTGGACGTCGCGGCCATGAGCCCGAAGAACAAGAGGGCCTGAGCGCATGTCGGGAAGCCGTTCCCTCGCGGACCTGAAAGATCTGCTCGCGGCGGCCACGCCGGCGAGCGTCCCTGGCGTCGCGCCGGGCGATCAGACAAGGCGGGATCCGAAGCGCGACGCTCTCGGCCGCTCCTATGCCACCGGGCGGCGCAAGAACGCGGTGGCGCGGGTCTGGGTGAGGCCCGGCAAGGGCACGATCACCGTCAACGGCAAGCCGGCGGCGCAGTACTTCGCCCGGCCGGTGCTGCGGATGCTGATCACCCAGCCTTTCCTAGTGGCCGATCGATACAACCAGTTCGACGTGAACTGCTCGGTGACGGGCGGCGGGCTCTCGGGACAGGCCGGCGCGGTGCGCCATGGGATCAGCCGGGCGCTGACCCATTACGAGCCCGATCTGCGCGGCATCCTGAAGGTTGCCGGGTTCCTGACCCGCGATCCACGCGTGGTGGAGCGCAAGAAGTACGGCAAGGCCAAGGCGCGGCGAAGCTTCCAGTTCAGCAAGCGGTGAGAACACTTCCGTTTTGTTGAGCGCGCGATCGCTCAGGCGTCGGCGCCTTTCTAAAGTGGTCATGGCCGGACTTGTTCCGGCTATCCACGGCTTTCCTGCACCTTGGAAGGCGTAGATGCCGGCGACAAGCGCCGGCATGACGGTGTTGGGGCGTAGTCTGCCAATGCGATCGCCACGCTATCTGCGGCATCGACAAGACAGCTTCATTGCCAATCGAGGCCCGGACGCATAGGGTTCCCCCTTCGAACATGGAGCGCACATGGGCAAGCCGCTTGTGTTCATAGACGGCGAGGCCGGAACGACCGGACTTGGCATTCGCGACCGGCTGCGTGCTCTGAAGATGGTGGAGCTGCGCAGCCTTCCGGATGACCGACGCAAGGACCGCGGCGCGCGGCGCGAGATCATGGCCGAGGTCGATCTCGTGGTCTTGTGCTTGCCCGACGAGGCGGCGCGCGAGTCCGTGGCGCTGGCTGACCGGCTGGGCCATCAGGCGCCGCGGCTGCTCGATGCGAGCACCGCGCATCGAGTGCATCCCGACTGGCCCTATGGCTTCGCGGAACTTGCGCCCGGACAGGCCGAGCGTATCGCGAGCGCGCGCAAGGTCGCCAATCCCGGCTGCTATCCGACCGGCGCCATCGCCCTGATCCGCCCACTGGTGGACGCTGGGCTGCTGGCGCCCGACCATCCGGTTTGCATCAACGCGGTCAGCGGCTACTCCGGCGGCGGCCGGGCCATGATCGAGGCGCATGAGCGTGACGGCGGCCCGCCCTTCGAGCTGTATGCGCTGGGGCTGGAACACAAGCACGTGCCGGAGACCCAGGCTTATAGCGGCCTGACACGGCGGCCGGTCTTCGTGCCCTCAGTGGGGCATTTCCGGCAGGGAATGCTGGTTTCCATCCCGCTGCATCTCGACACGCTGCCGGGCAAGCCGTCGGCGGCCGATCTGCGAGCAGCCCTGGAGGCGCGCTATGCCGGGACGGACACAATCCGGGTCGCCAGGCCCGATCCGTCCGGGAAATTGGAGCCGGAGGCGTTGAACGGAACGAACCGGCTGGAGCTGTTCGTCCATGTGAACGAGACGTATCGTCACGCGGTGCTGGTCGCGCGGCTCGACAATCTCGGCAAGGGTGCGTCGGGCGCGGCGGTGCAGAATCTCTGCCTGATGCTGGGCATCGACATGGAAGATTGGGATGGCTGAGCTGAGGATGGGGCGCCTCGAACCGATCTCCGGTCAGGGGCCGCTCTACATGCTCGACGGCGTCGCGCCGCGCGTGCATCCGACCGCCTTCATCGCACCGAACGCGGCGGTGATCGGCGACGTGGAGATTGGCCCCGAGACCGGGATCTGGTTCGGCTGCGTTGTTCGCGGCGACACCAACAAAATCCGCATTGGCGCGCGCAGCAACATCCAGGATGGCACCATTGTCCATGTGGACGATGCCTCATCCACCATGATTGGCGATGACGTGACGGTGGGGCACGCGGCGATCATCCACGGCTGCACGCTCAAGGACCGCGCCTTCGTCGGAATGGGCTCGACCGTGCTTGATCTCGCGGTGATTGAGGAAGAGGGGATGCTCGGCGCTGGCGGGCTGCTCACGCCAGGCAAGGTGATCGGCAGTCGCGAGCTGTGGACCGGCAGCCCCGCCAAGCTGCGGCGCGTAATGGACGAGGCTGAGCGGGCCATGTTCGACCGCAACGCGGTGGTCTATCGCGGGCTGGCGGCGCGATACCGGGCAGGGCTGGGCCGGTAACGTCGCGACCACCCGACCGGAAAGGGATCAGGCCGTCACCTGCATCTCGCCTAGATAGGCCTCGCGGATCAGCGGATTCTGCCGCAGCTCCGCCGCTGTTCCCGATAACACCACCTGCCCGGTTTGCAGCACGTACGCCCGATGCGCGATCTGCAACGCCATATTGGCGTTCTGCTCGACCATGAAGATCGTCGTGCCCTGACGATTGATCTGCTGAATGATCTCGAAGGTCTGCTCCACATAGAGGGGCGACAGGCCCATCGAGGGTTCGTCCATGCAGAGCAGGCGCGGGCGGGCCATCAGCGCGCGGCCCATTGCCACCATCTGCTGCTCGCCGCCCGATAGTGTGCCGGCGATCTGGGTGCGGCGCTCCTTCACGCGCGGGAACAGCTCGTACACGCGTTCCAGATCCTGCTCGAACTCCGCCCCGCGTTTTCGCAGGTAGGCGCCCATCTCCAGGTTCTCGAACACCGTCATACGCGGAAACAACCGGCGTGCCTCCAGGACCGGGGCGATGCCGCGCTTCACGCGCTCGGCGGTGGACAGGCGTTCGATCGCGGCGCCATCGAAGATCACGGTGCCGCGCGCCGGACGCACGACGCCCATGATGGTCTTCATCGTGGTGGACTTGCCGCAGGCGTTGCCGCCCAGAAGGCTCACGATCTCACCTTTCTCGATCGTGTAGTTGACCTGCTTCAGCACGTGCAAGTCGCCGTAGTACGTGTCGACGTCCTTGAACTCAAGCAACATGCGCCGACTCCGCCACGCCGCCGGCGTGCGCCGCCTGCGTGTTGCGGCCAAGATAGGCGCGCAGCACCTCCTCGTTGCGCCGCACCTCCTCGGGCCGGCCCTTGGCGATGACCTCACCGTGATCGAGCACATAGACCGTGTCGGCCAAAGTCGTGACCACGTCGAGCTTGTGCTCGATCAGCAGGACCGTCAGGCCAAGCTGCTTCAAACCCTTGATCTGCTCGGCCAGCTCCAGTGTCTCCGCCGGGTTCATGCCGGCGGTCGGCTCGTCCAGCAGCAACAGCTTCGGGCGGGAGGCGAGGGCGCGGGCGATCTCGGTGCGGCGGCGGTTGGCGTACGAGAGCCCGCTGACCGCCTGATCGATGCGCGGGGTCAGGCGGTTGCCGAAGATCGACAAGATCTCCATGACCCTGGCGCGCGCCGCGTTCTCCTCGCGCCGCGACCACGGCGGATGCAGCACGGCCGCAATCGCGCCGGTGCGCAGGCGCGCGTGCTGGCCGATCAGGATGTTCTGCATGATCGAGAGGTTTGGAAACAGCCGGATGTTCTGGAAGGTGCGCGCGATGCCCTTGGCGAGGATGGCGTGGTCGGGCAGGCCAAGGATTTCCTCGCCATGGAAGCGGATGCTGCCGCCATCGGCGGGAACCAGCCCAGTCATGACATTAAACAGCGTCGACTTGCCCGACCCGTTTGGACCGATCACCGCGACCACACCGCCCTGCGGAACCTCGACATCGACCGCGTTCAACGCGACCAGCCCGCCGAAGCGAACGGTGACGCCCTTGGCGGCGAGCGCGATGTCTCCGCTCTGCGCCGTCCCGCCCAGACCCGAGAGGCTGATCTCACCCTGGTTGCGCTGCACGCTGGCGTTCTGCTGCTCGTAGGTGAGCGCAGCCGGCGCGCGATAGGCGGGAATCAGCCCCTGGCGGCGGAACAGCATCATGAACACCAGGATGATACCAAAGATCAGCTCGATCGAGGGCACCAAATCGACATGGGACAGCCACGCGCTGCCGATGGCGTCCCCCGCCGCGTTCAGCCAACTGGTCAAGTCTTGCAGCCACCACGATTGCAGCAGTTGCAGGAACATCGCGCCGACGATCACGCCCCAGACGCTGCCGATCCCGCCGAAGACGACCATGACCAGGATCATCACCGAGACCGGGAAACCGAACATGTCGGGCGTCGCGGTTTGCAGCTTGGCCACATAGAACACGCCGGTCATCCCAGCGAAGGCGGCGCCGATGGCGAAGGCCAGCAGCTTGTAGCGTGTGCGGTTCACGCCCATGGCGCCGGCCGCGATCTCGTCCTCGCGGATCGCCATCCAGGCGCGTCCGACACGCGAATCGCGCAATCGCACGCTGATGAACAGCAGCAGCGCGACCAGGCCGGCCGCGACGTAATAGTAGGGCGTGGCGTTCACGCCGAAGCTGTGGCCGAACAAAGCGGGCGCGGCGATCCCGTTCAACCCTGCCGCGCCGTTGGTCAGGCCGGAGGCATTGCGGAACACGATCGGTACGATCTCGCCGAAGCCGAGTGTCACGATGGCCAGGTAGTCGCCGCGCAGGCGCAAGGTTGGGGCGCCGAACAGGATGCCGCTGACCGCCGCGATCACGGCCGCCAGCGGCAGCGCCAGCCAGAACGAGAGCGTGAGATGCACGACCTCTCCGCCGCTCTCGCCCGCCATCTTGGAGACGATGCCGAGCGTCTGGAGAGGCAGCCACGCGTCGCTCCATACTGGCTGGAGCTGAAACGAGTTGAGAATGCCGTACGTATAGGCGCCGATGGCGAAAAATGCGGCATAGCCGAGGTCGAGCAGGCCGGCGAAGCCCACGACGATGTTCAGCCCCAGCGCCAATGTCGCGAAGGCGTACGCGTTGGCCAGAGAGTCGATGTCGGCGTCGTTGTTGTGGTAAAGCGGGAAAAGCAGTGCGGCCAGCGCGACGATGCCGGTCAGCAGGTGCCGCCGCCACGCCGGCCTGATCCAAGCGGGAAAAGCCACGAACCGGCCGAGCGCGGCCGGTCCGGTGGATGGAATGGCGTTCCTCCAGCTCATCGCGTCGCTCTCACGATTTGGTTGGGGCCAAGCGGCCGAGCAGGCCGGAAGGCCGGAACACCAGAACCCCAACCAGGATCGAGAAGATGATCACATCCGCCCAGGACGCGGCGATGAACTGTCCGCCATAGGACTCGATCAGCCCGATCAGGATGCCGCCGACCATGGCGCCGGGCACGTTGCCGATCCCGCCCAGCACGGCGGCGGTGAAGGCCCGCAGCCCGGCAGTGAAGCCGATGATGAAGCTGGTGAAATTGTAGTAGAGACCGAAGATCATCCCGCCCGCGCCGGCCAGCGCCGAGCCGAGAAAAAACGCGGTGAGGATGACCCGGTCCACCTCCACCCCCATCATCCGTGCCGCTTCCGGGTCTTGCGCGGTGGCGCGCATCGCCTTGCCGAGCTTGCTTCGTTGCACAAAAAGCCAGAGCCCGCCCATCAGCACGACCGCGACCGCCCAGATCAGGAGCTGGCGCAACTCGAGCACCGCTCCGCCCAGGTGCCAGCGCACAGCTGGGAGTGGATTGGGGAAGTTCTTTGAATCCGCTCCCAAGGTGAGGAGGACGATGTTGAACAGGATATAGGACACTCCGATCGTGGTGATCATCGCGGCCGGCCCGGTCTCGTTGCGCAACGGGCGCAGCGACAGGCGCTCGATGGCCATCCCGAGCACGCCGGAGCCCAGCATGGTGGCCGCGAACGCCGCGACCAGCACGCCGACCAGGGGCAGCCCGGTCAGGATCACGTCCTGACCGGACAGCCCGAAGGACTGCAATGTTCCCATGGCGATGAACGAGCCGATCATGAAGACATTGAAGTGGGCGAAGTTGATCAGCTCGAGGATGCCGTAGACCAGCGTGAAACCCAGCGCCAGGAGCGCGTACATCGCCCCCAGGCTGAGGCCATTGATCGCCTGCTGGAGCAGCAGATCGGAGAATGTCATCGCCGGGCGCGGTCAGGCGGACGGGGCGACGCCGACATAGTGGAACTGCGCCTCCATGTCGTCGAGCGGCTTCGAGGTGTCCTTCTTGATCTGGAACACGCTGACGGTGCGGTCCTTGATGTCGCCGTTCGGGTCGAACGCGACCACGCCCTGGATGGTCGGAACCTGGGCGTTCTGGATGGCGTCGCGCACGCTGCTGTGGTTGATCGGCTTGTGCGCGGCCGCCAGGCGCTTCACCGCGTCGACAATCACCAGGCCAGCGTCATACGCTGTGATCGCGTAATCGTCCGGCGCCTCGCCGAACTTCGCCTTGAACGCCTTGACGAAGTTTTCCGCCTTGGTGCTGTCGGTCAGGTGCGGCGAGGCGATGGTGACGTACCAGCCCTCGGCCGCCGGGAAGCCGGCGGCGGTCAGCATCTCCGGCGTGTCCATGCCGTCGCCGGCCGCCTTGATAACGTTCGGAATGATATCATAAGCCTGCTTCGCGAGCTTGACACCGGCCTGACCCACGCCCCCGTAATAGATCGCCTGGGGGTTGAGCGACTTGATCTTGGTCAACACCGCCGTGTAGTCGGCGGCCTTCGGGTCAAGCCGGTCGCGGCCCAGCACCTTCATCCCGTCCTTCTCCGCCTGGCGCTGGAAGGCATCGGCCATGCCGACGCCGTAGGCGCCGCTGTCGTCCAGGATGTACACCGTCTTCACGTGCAGCTTGTTGGCCAGGAAGTTGGCCATGTTCGGGCCTTGGAAGGCATCGGTCGTCACCGTACGGAAATAGATCGCCTTCCCAGCCGGACGGTATTGTTGAGCGAATTTCGGGTCGGTGATGTCGGGGTTGGTCGAGGACGGCGTGATGATCGCGAGATTGCCCTGGCTCAGGATCGGCGCCATGGCCTTGCCGGAGCCGGACATTTGCGGGCCGATCGCCGCGATCATCTGCTTGTCGGAGATCATCCTGCGGGCGTTGGTCGCCGCCTGCACCGGATCGTATTGGCCGGCGGTGGCGGTGGCGTCATCGAACGACACTACCTCGAAGGTGTAGCCAGGCACCGCATGGGCCTTGTTCGCCTGGTCGAAGGCGAGTTCCGCGCCATCAAGGATCAGCTTGGCGCTGTGCGCGTCGGCGCCGGTCAGCGAGAGATTGACGCCGACCTTCACCACCTGGTTGGCGGCCTGCGCCGCCCCTGCGGTTCCCACGGCCGCGGCGGCGGCGGCAGAGGCAATGAGTTGGGCGGCTGCCCGTCGTGTAATCATCCCGGACCCCTTTGCTGCATGGCCAAAGCAAGCCTTGTGCCATCAGCCGCGCGATCGGCTGCGGAGAGGCTTGCATCGGGAGCGATCCATCTCACGAACGCGCGCTCGGGAAAAGCCCCATGACTCCCCCGCCCGCTTGCGGGAGAGGGAGTGAGGTGTCCTGACCAATGGCTTTTCAACCGCCCGATGCCCCCTCAGCCCGCAAGCTGAGGAGAGGGAGCTAGGGATCAGCCCCCGCGCAGCTCCGGGAAGTCCTCCTCGCGGAACTCGCTTCCCCGATCCGCCGCCTCCGCGCGCCGCCTCTCGGTGCCGCGCAGCTCGACCCGGCGGATCTTGCCGGAAATGGTCTTGGGCAGCTCAGCGAACTCGACGCGGCGCACCCGTTTGAAGGGCGCCGTCGCCTGGCGAATGTGGCGAAAGATCGCGAGCGCCGTCTGCCGGTCGGCGGGCCAGCCTTGCGCGAGCGTGACGTAGGCTTTCGGGACCGACGTGCGCACCGGGTCGGGCGCTGGCACCACCGCCGCCTCGGCCACGGCGGCGTGTTCGATCAGGATGCTCTCAAGTTCGAACGGGCTGATCCGGTAGTCGGCGGCTTTGAACACGTCGTCGGCGCGGCCGATATACGTGTAGTAGCCTTCGGCGTCCCGCGAGGCGACGTCGCCCGTGCGATAGACATCCTCCGTCATCGGCAAAATGGTGCCGTCGTCGCGCTGGTAGCCGAGCATGAGCCCGGTCGGTCGCGGATCAAGCCCGACGCAAACCTCACCATCCGCGGCATCCTGCCCATCGACATCGAGCAGCCGCATGCGATACCCCGGCATCGGCTTGCCCATGGAGCCGGGCTTGATCGCCAGGCCGGGGGGATTGCCAATCAGCGTCGTGGTCTCGGTCTGTCCATAGAAGTCACGCACGGTGAGGCCCCATACCTCGCGAACGTGGTCGATCACCTCCGGGTTCAGGGGCTCCCCGGCCGAACAGACCTCGCGCAGGCTGGTCCGGATCGCCGCCATGTCCTCTTGGACGAACATCCGCCAGACGGTGGGCGGCGCGCAGATCGTCGTAACCGTGTGTTCCGCGATTGCCTCCAGCATCCCCCGCGCCTGGAAGCGCGGTTGGTTGAGGATGAACACGCTGGCCCCCGCGTTCCAAGGCGCGAACACGCTGGAATAGGCGTGCTTCGCCCAGCCGGGCGAGGAAATGTTCAAGTGCATGTCGCCGGGCCGCAGGCCGAGCACGTACATCGTGCTCAAGTGGCCCACTGGATAGCTTTGCTGACTGTGTTGGACGAGCTTGGGCTTCGCCGTGGTGCCGGACGTGAAGTACAGCAGAAGGGGGTCGGTCGCCCTTGTCTCGCCCTCGGGCGTGAAGGAGGCGGGCGCGTCCAGCAGCGCGTGATAGCTGTGCCAGCCCGGTGCCTCGCCGACACAGATCAGGGTAAGCCCCTGCGCGATGCCCTCGAACTTCGCCGCCTCGGCTGGTCCGGCCACCACATGACGCACCCGCCCGCGCGCGAACCGGTCGAGCAGGTCGGCGTGGGTCAGCAGCGTGCTCGCCGGGATGACCACGGCGCCCAGTTTCATCGCCGCCAGCATCGTCTCCCAGAGGGGGACGACATTGCCGAGCATCAGCAGGATGCGATCGCCCCGCCGCACGCCTAGCGCGCGCAGCCCGTTGGCGAGGCGGTTGGAACGCTCTGAGAGTTCGGCAAAGGTCAGCTCGGCGGCGCCGTCGCCTACAATCTTCAGCGCGATACGGCCGCCGGCATCGCCATGCGCCAACTCGGCGTCGAACCAGTCGAGCGCCCAATTGAAGCGGTCGAGCGCCGGCCAGCGGAAATCCCGGTAGCCGGTCTCGTAATCGGTCCGGTTCGCCAATAGAAGGTCACGCGCCGCCCTGAACGCAACTGTAGTCATGTTCGTCTCCTCTGCGCCTCCGCCCCCGCTTCCGAGCGTCGGGCCGTCGCTATCTAACCGGGATTTTTCGACCAGTTGTCGCTTTTTTGGTCCAAATGGAAATTTTTCCAACAATCAGCAATTCAGGCGCCTAACGCCCGATGATCCGCTCGATCCCGGTCGCGTCGTCGGAGGCATTACCTACGTAACCGCGTTCCGTCTCTTATCTGCCAGCCACTGGAAGATGACCGAGAAATCCTTTTCGCCGAGTCCGGCTTCCATCGCCTCGCGGTACAGCGCGAGCGCATGCGCGCCGAGTGGCGTGGGTGAGGCGGTCGCCTCGGCCGCCGCCTGAGCCAGCCCCACATCCTTGACCATCAGCGCGGCCGCGAAGCCCGGCGCGTAGTCGCGGTTGGAGGGCGCGGACGGTACGCAGCCGGGCGCCGGGCAGTAGCTGGTCAGCGCCCAGGACTGGCCCGAGGACGTGCTGATGATCGCGAACAGCTTATCCCAGTCCACGCCGAGCTTCCGCCCGAGCAGAAACGCCTCGGACACCCCCACCATGTTGATGGCGAGCATCATGTTGTTGCAGATCTTGGCCGCCTGCCCGGTGCCCGGCCCGCCGACATGGACGATGGTGCGGCCCATCGCTTTCAGCACCGCCTCGCCGCGCGCGAAGGCCGTCTCGGCGCCACCGACCATGAAAGTCAGTGTCGCCGCCGCCGCGCCAGCCGTGCCGCCCGAAACCGGGGCATCGAGCATGTCGAGTCCCGCCACGCGGGCCGCCGCCTCCACCGCGCGGGCGCTGTCGACATCGATGGTCGAGCAGTCGATCAGCAGCGGCTTGGCGCCAGACGCCGCCACCGCCTCGATCAGCCCGCCCTGATGCAGCCAGACCTCGCGCACATGCTCGCCCGCCGGCAGCATGGTGATGACGAAGGCGGCGCCGCGCGTCGCCTCGGCCGCGCTTGGCGCGACCTGGCCTCCCGCGGAAGTTAGTGCGTTCAACGCCTCCCGGCTGAGATCGAAGCCCGCGACCTCGTGCCCCGCCTTCACCAGGTTGGCGGCCATCGGCCCGCCCATGTTGCCGAGCCCGATGAAGCCGATCCGCGCCATTCTCAGAGCACCTCGAATAGTTCGTACACCGGGCCTTCCGGCGGGCGCTCTCCGGTGCCGATCGCCCAGACGCGGTTCAGCCAGTCGTATTGCGGCGCGGCCGTCTCGAAGCCCCCGACCGTGCGGAAATAGCAGAGTGAGGCATCGACCGCCTCGCCCCGCGCCATCCGGTCCATCACGTCCTTCGGCCCATGCCGCAGGCCGCGATACGTCAGGCCGATCAGCGCGCCGTCCTCGGTCTGCAACGCCAGGCGCACATCCAGCGCCATCGCGCCATCGGGGCGCGCGATGATCCAGTCCGCTCCACCCGGCAGCACCGTGCCGCGCAGGCGCTCGCCCTGGAATGTGCCGCCTTCCACGAGTCCGATGCGCCGGTCGCCGATGGGCGTCACGCCGATCGCCTGCATCCCGGAGACGCGCAGCCGTAGGGTGAACAGATGTCGCGTGCGGATCTCAGCCATTTCCATCCCCTCGCTGGTCCTTGCCGCGATCAGACCCGATCCGGCGATTGGCGGCAAGTAAGACAGGCTGCTAGCCTTGGCGCATGAGCAGTCCTTACGATTCCGATTTGGTCGCGTGGAGCGCCGAACAGGCACGCGTGCTTCGCGAAGCCGGGCGGCAGCGCGTCAACCTTCCTGTTGATTGGGACAATGTTGCCGAGGAGATCGACAGCTTAGGAAAATCGGAACGGCGGACCCTGAGTAGTCGAATCGGGACCGTCATCGAGCATCTTCTCAAACTCGAGCTTTCTCCCGCGACCAACCCGGCGGCGGTCTGGCGCGATACGATCCGGCGTACGCGCCGAGACATCACGAAAATCCTGATAGACAGTCCGAGCCTCCGGCGGGAGATACCAGATATGATCGCCCAAGAGTTCAAGGCGGCGCGTGAACTCGTGCTGGCGAATTTGGCCGATTACGGTGAACGACCGCTCCGGCCCATTGAGACAATCACGTACGACGCCCAGGCGATCCTGGGCGACTGGCTCCCAGACCCCAGCCAATCCCAACCGTGAACGGAGGGACCATCATGCCTTATCCGCTTCCCGACGCCGACGCCGCCAGTCTCGGCTTCGGGCCGGCGCCGCTGGACGCGCTGGACCGCCTCATCCGGGGCCATATCGAGGAGGGGCGCTATCCGGGTGCCCAGATCGCGCTGGCCCGGCATGGCAAGCTGGCCCTGTTCCGCACCTATGGAGATGCCCGCACCGAGCCCGCTCGCCAGGCGGCGGCGAACGAGACACTGTTCCTGCTGTTCTCGCAAACGAAGGTGCTGACCTCGGCCGCGCTGTGGTCACTGGTCGAGGACGGGCGCGTCTCCTTCATGGACCGCGTCGCCGACCACCTGCCGGAGTTCGCCGGGCGCGGCAAGGCCGAGATCACGCTGCATCAGGTGATGACGCACCAGGGCGGCTTCCCAAGCGCCGATGTCAGCCGCGCGAGCTGGGCCGACCACGCGCGGATGCGCGCCGAGGTCTGCGACTTCTCGCTGGAGTGGACCCCTGGCTCGCGGATGCAGTACCACGGCCGCGCTGCTCATTACGTCCAGGCGATGGTGATCGAGGCGGTCACGGGGCACGACTACCGGCTTGTGATCCGCAAGCGCGTGATCGAGCCTTTGGGGCTGGACGACGACATCTTCGTTGGCGTTCCGGCCGAGATGCAGGCGCGGTGCGCCGACATCCACGCCCCTCCCGAGAGCGGGTTGCGCGACAACTCGCCCGAGTTCCGCGCCGCCGGCCTGCCGCACGGCGGTGGCTTCGGCACGGCGCGTGGCTTGGCGGCCTTCTATCAGATGCTGCTGAACCGGGGCCGCCTCAACGGGGTCCGGGTGTTCTCGCCGCGCCTGCTGGCCTATGTCACCCGCAACCACACGGGCGAGACTCCCGACATCTTCATGGATGGCATCCCCATGCATCGCGGTCTCGGTCCGCATGTCCGCGGATCAAGCGAGCGCGTCCGCGGCCTCGGCACCATCGCTGCGCCGGACACGTTCGGCCACGGCGGCGTGGGCTCGTCCTATTCCTGGGCCGATCCCGCGAGCGGCGTGTCGTTCTCTTACCTGACCAACTATGTCCAGCCGGACCCGTGGCACTCGGCCCGGCTTGATCGGGTGAGCAACCTGATCCACGCGGCCATCGACTGATGGTGCCGATCGACCCCGGCGCGCGGCGCGCCATCCTTGACGCGGCGGACGCGCTGCACGACGAGGCAGTCGCGCTGCTGGAGCGGCTGGTGCGCCATCGCAGCCTCTTGGGAGAGGAACAGTCCTGCCTCGCGGAGATGGAGGAGGCGTATCGCGGCCTCGGATTGACGCCGCGCCGGGTGGCGGTCGATCCGGCGGCGCTCGCCGATCATCCTGGCTTCTCCCCGCCACTGATCGATTATGCCGGTCGCGATCCGGTGGTGGCGCTGCACGCGCCACGGGAGCGGCGCGGGAGAAGCCTGCTGTTGCAAGGCCATGTGGACGTGGTGCCGGAGGGTGCCCCCGACCTCTGGACCACCCCGCCCTTCGAGCCCTCGATCCGCGATGGTCGTCTATACGGACGCGGCGCGGCCGACATGAAGGCTGGTATCGCGGCGTACGTGACCGCGTTCCGGGCATTGAAGGAGGGCGGGCTGCAACCGGCCGCCGAGGTGCAGATGGCCGCTGTGATCGAAGAGGAATGCACCGGCAACGGCGCGCTCGCCGTCATGCAGGCGCTGCCCAAGCCGGACGCGTGCCTGATCCCTGAGCCCGGTCCGGGCTATCCCGCGCTCTATGTCGCCGAGGTCGGCGTCGTCTGGGCGTGGGTGACGGTCACGGGCCGCCCGGCGCATGTGCGCGAGATGCGAGCCGGGGTGAACGCGATCGAGGCGGCCATGGCCATCGCGGCGCGCTTCCAGGAGTACGAGGCGGAGATGAACCGCGCCGAGCGCCGCCATCCGGTCTTCACCGCCGACAACCACCCCGTCAATGTCAATCTGGGCACGATCGAGGGCGGGGAGTGGAACAGCTCGGTGCCGACACGCGCGCGCATCGGGCTGCGGGTTGGCGTGATGCCGGGCTATTCCTGCCGGCAGGTCGCGCGCGATATCGAAGCCTTGGCGGCTGCGGCTGTCGCCGGGATGAACGGCGCCCGCGCGATGGTCGAGTTCCGGGGCTTCATGGCCGATGGCTGCACCTTCCCGCCCGAGCAGCCGATCGCCCGCGCGGTCAGTGCGCTGCACCAGGAGGTCACTGGCCAGGAGTTGCGCCGCTACGCCGCGCCGGGGCTGACGGACGCGCGGTTCTACACGTTGTACCAAGGCACGCAGGCCACCTGCTACGGCCCGGATTCGGAGAATATCCACGGCATCGACGAGAGCGTTGGACTGGAATTGCTGCGCCACGTCACGCGCGTCCTGGCCCTGACGATCGCCGGGTGGTGCGGGCTGGAGCGGGCCTGAGCGTGTTGGGTGGACGGTGTGCAGCGACGCTTGCGCATATGGCGGCCGGCACAGTCCTCGGAGACTGAACCCCCTCCATCGCCGCGCGCCGAGGCCGCGGGTCCAGGTCCGGAGGCCTTCCGGCTGGTATCGGAACCGGTCGCGCGTGCCCTCGGTCGCGATGCCGAGGCACCGCACCAGATGCCCTGGCAGGGCTGGAAGGCGGTTCTGCGGCGTACGTGGTATCAAATGATCTCGGACCGCGCATCGCTCGCCGCCGCCGGGTGCGCGTTCTACGCAACGCTGGCGCTGTTCCCGGCCATCAGCATGCTCATCGCGCTTTACGGATTAGCCTTCGACCCCCGTACGGTTGAACCGCATCTCGAAATCCTGCGCGGCTTGCTGGCGCCTCCAGCTGTCACCCTGATCTCGGAACGGGTGCATATGCTGGTCACGAAGCCGTCAAGCTCGCTTGGGCTCAGCCTGGTCATCAGCACGGGCGTGACCGTGTGGAGCACGACGACGGGCACCAAGTCGCTGATCGCCGCGATCAATCTCGCCTATGAGGAACAGGAGCGCCGCAGCGTCCTGCACTATCAGCTTACGGCGTTCGCCCTGACCCTCCTGGCGATTTTGGGCGCGGTACTCGGCTTGGCGGCACTTGTCGCCCTGCCGGCTGTCCTGGGGCTCCTGGGAGTCTCCACCAACCAAAAGCTTCTCATCCAGGCCGTGAGCATCACGCTGACACTGGTGTTCGTGGTGCTCGCCCTGTCGCTCATTTATCGCTACGGGCCGTGCCGCCACACCGCGAAGTGGCGCTGGGTCACGCCTGGGTCGATTCTGGCGACGTTGCTGTGGGTCGCGGCATCGGTGCTGTTCTCGCTGTACGTCAGCGACTTTGCGGCCTATACCGCGACCTACGGCTCGCTCGGTGCATTCGTCGGCGTCATGATGTGGTTCTTCGTCTCAGCTTACGCCGTGCTGCTCGGCGCCGAGCTGAACGCGGAGCTGGAGTTGCAGACGGCGCGCGACAGCACCGAAGGGCCACCCAAGCCGATGGGCAGCCGGGGCGCATATGTCGCCGATCGGATTGCCGAGGACTGAGCGGCGTCGCGCGCCCATATAGCCCCTCTTCCCCGGAACGGGGAGAGGTTGGGTGCGGGGGCATCGCCACTCCGGAAGCGTGGCGGCGAGCCCCCTCACCCCGGCCCTCTCCCCCGTCAAGCGGGGGAGAGGGAGAAAAGGCTCACGCTACAAGCCCTCGAACAGCGCCGTGCTGAGATAGCGCTCGGCGAAGGACGGGATGATGGTCACGATCCGCTTGCCGGCCATCTCCGGGCGCTTCGCAACCTTCAGCATTCCCGCCAGCGCCGTGCCCGAGGAGATGCCGCCGGGAATGCCTTCGGTGCGCGCGAGGCGCTTGGCCTGCGCGAAGCTCTCCTCGTTGCTTATCTGGATTACCTCGTCGATCAGGTCGGTGCGCAGGATTTGCGGCACGAAGCCGGCGCCAAGACCTTGCAGCGGGTGCGGGCCGGGCTTGCCGCCGGACAGGACCGGGCTCGCCGCTGGCTCCAGCGCGACCATGCGCAGTCCGGGGCGGCGCGGCTTCAGCACCTCGGCGCAGCCGGTGAGCGTGCCGCCGGTGCCGATGCCCGACACGATCACGTCCACCTCGCCATGCGTGTCGTGCCAGATCTCCTCGGCGGTGGTGCGGCGGTGGATCTCGGGGTTCGCCGGGTTGCCGAACTGATCGGCCAGCACCGCGCCTGGGATGCTCGCCAGCCGCTCGTTGGCGCGGGCGATGGCGCCGGTCATGCCCTTCTCGCGCGGGGTGAGATCGATTTCGGCGCCCAGATAGCGCAGCATCTTCTGCCGCTCGACGGAGACGCTCTCGGGCATGGTCAGGATCAGCCGGTAGCCGCGCGCGGCGCAGACGAAGGCGAGGCCGATTCCGGTGTTGCCGGACGTGGCCTCGACCACCGTGCCGCCCGGCGCCAGCTTGCCCTCGCGCTCCAGCGCCAGGATCATGCTGACGCCGATCCGGTCCTTCACGCTCGCGATCGGGTTGAAGAATTCGAGCTTGAGGCAGATGTCGGCGGTGATGCCCTCCTCGGCGCAGATGCGCGGGATGCGCACCAGCGGCGTGTTGCCGATCGTCTCGGCGATGCTGTCGTAGATGCGCCCCCGGAGCGGGCGATCGAACTCCAGCGGCTTCGGCATATTGGGCATCTCGGGCTCCCTCGTGGCGGCGGTGCGAAGACTGCGCCGGCAATCTCGCACCGGTAACTCCGTCCCCTCAACCCGGTTCGGCGACCTGGCCCTGTGGCTCGACTGGCGCGACCGTCTTCTCCGAGGGTGCGAGTTCCCGCAAATCCTGGGCCAGTTCGCGCAGGCTCACACTGCCCTTGAGAACCACTCGGTCCGCCTGTCGCGCCAGGCAAGCCTGCTCTGCCGCCGTCACGTCACGCGCGGTGAGCACGACGACCGGCACGTTGCGTCCGTGTGGAAGAGCGCGCAACGCCTTCAGGAAGGCGAAGCCGTCCATGACGGGCATTGTCAGGTCGAGCAGCACCAGCCCCGGCACGCTCCGGCCCACTTCGGCAAGCGCCTCCCGTCCATCGCTGGCCTCGATCACGTGTAGCCCGGCGCCCTCCAATAAGGCGCGCAGGCGGGCGCGCAGGGCCGCGTCGTCATCAACGACAAGCACCGTGCCCGGCGCCTCTGGCGTGCCCGGCTCCCCGTCCGCACCCGGCGCGCGGAAGCGACGAATGATCTCCTTGAGGTGCTCCCAATCGACCGGCTTGGTCACGTAATCGGTGGCACCGAGGGCGAAGCCCAGGCTCTCCTCGTGAAGGACGGAGACCATGACCACCGGCGTCTCGGCAAGGTCCGGGTCCGAACGGACCGCGTGCAGCATGGACCAGCCGTCCATGCGCGGCATCTCCACGTCGAGCAGGATTGCCGTGGGGCGGATCGCACGGGCAAGGGCCAAGCCCGCCTGACCGTCGGCCGCACTGCGGACGGCGAATCCCTGGCGTTCCAGGAAACGGGTGAGCAGGTCGCGCTGGGCAGCATCGTCGTCCACCACCAGCACGCACGGTCCCTCGGGCGCCTCGACATGCTCCGGGATGGCCTCCGCGACTTCGTCGGTGGGCAGGTCCGCGGGCAGCCGGATGGTGAAGGTTGAGCCCTCGCCCTGCCGACTTGTCACCATGACCTCGCCGCCCATCATGCGGCAGAAGGCGCGGGTGAGCGCGAGACCGAGGCCGGTGCCGCCGAACTGGCGCGTCGTGCTCTCATCGGCCTGGCTGAACCGTTGGAACAGGCGGCCGAGCTGTTCCTCCGTCATGCCGATGCCGGTGTCCGTGACCGCGAAGCGGAGCCAGTCCCGCCCGCCCTCCCGCTCGCGCCGCATGGCGAGGGTGATCGTGCCCTTCTCGGTGAACTTGGCGGCGTTGCTGACAAGATTCAGCAAGCACTGCCTGACCTTCACCTGGTCCGTATTCATGCTGCCCACACCGTCGCCGAGATCGACGACGAGGCGATTCTCCTTGCGCTCGACGAGGGAGGTGGTGGCGGCAACAACGTCATCCACCAGGCTCCCCACCGCGAACGCCTCGGCGGCCACCGTCATTCGCCCCGCCTCGATCTTCGAGAGATCGAGCACGTCGTTGATGAGGCTGAGGAGGTGCCGAGCGTTGGCCTCGATCTTGGCCACGTCCGGCAGGAGTTGGTCCTGTCCCAAATCCTCCAGCTCTTCGGAGAGCATCTCCGTGTAGCCGATCACCGCCGATAGCGGCGTGCGCAGCTCGTGGCTCATGTTGGCGAGGAACTGGCTCTTGGCGCGGTTGGCGGCCTCCGCCTGCTCCTTCGCGGCCGCGAGCTGCTGTTCGGCCAGCGTGCGTTCGGTTACGTCGGTATGGGTGCCGATCCATTCGCGAAGCGTGCCGTCCGCCTCGAGGATCGGCACAGCGCGGACCTCCATGTAGCGCCATTCGCCATCCGCCCGGCGCAGACGGTGCTCCATCTCGAGGCGCGAGCGAGTCGGCGTGATATCCCGCCACGTCTCGGCGGTACGCGCGCGGTCGTCGGGATGCACCGCGTCGAGCCAGCCCCGGCCGCGAAGCTGTTCGAAGCTCTGGCCGGTGAACGCGGTCCAGCGCGCTTGCGGCCACTCGAACTCGCCCGCGGCGTTGGTGTTCCAGATGATCGCGGCCGAGGCGTCCAGCACCGTGCGGAAGCGCTCCTCGCTTCGCCGCAGCCGATCCTCCGCCTGGCGCCGCCGCGTGATGTCCTGGGCGACCAAGCCGACCCCGGTCACGCCGCGATCCGCGCCTTTCCCGCGCAGCGGGAAAAAGCCCATTTGCAGGAAACGCCTCTGGTCCGGCTGCCCTGGCAGGCCGGTCTCCACCTCCACGTTCGGCCGCGTCTTGCCTTCCGCGAGCACGGATTGCAGCGCGGGGTCGATCTGCGCCCGCACATCGGGCGACAGCGCGCCAAGATCCTCGCCAACCTCGACGCCCAGCCGACGCTCGCCCATGGCCGCGAGCGCGCGGTTGGCTTGGCGCAGGCGCAAGTCCCGGTCCAGGAAGCCGAGACCGACGGGCGCGTTGTCCATGACGTTTTGCAGGGCATCGATCGCCGCGCGCTCCGCCCGGCGCCGGGCGAGCGCATAGGCGCCGAGCAGCAGGCAAACCAGGATAGTCAGACCGAGTGAGACGCCGGTAAGCACGTCGCTCCTGGTTGCGTCCCTCCGACGCAAGCGTTGCTCGTGTGCTTGCGCGGCTGCCTGCAATTGCCTCGCCTCGGCCCGGATCGTGTCCATGGCCGCCTTGTCCTGGCCGGCGGCCTCGAGGAGCACCGACGCCCTGAGGGTCTTGTCCGCCCGGCGCATCGCGATCGCGCGCGCGGCGATGTCGATCTTCGCCCGGACCTCCTCGCGCAGCCGCGCGACCGAAGCCGGGCCAGCGATCCGCGCCAGTTCGTCAAGGCGGGCCTTCGCGGTCGCGAGGCCCGTCTCATAGGGCTCCAGATAGGAGTCCTGGCCCATGATGAGGAAGCCGCGCTCGCCGGTCTCCACGTCCTTCATGGCCGAGAGCAGGCCTTGCGACAGCAGCGTGACCTGACTCGCCGCTTCGGCCGCCGTCCGCGCCCGCACGCCCAAGGCGATGTTCCAGCCTGCGGCCAGCAGCGCCAGCGCGACGAGCGCGCCAGCTAGAGAAGGGGCCACCCAGCCCCGGTCCAGCAGAGCGCGCCGCACGCGCGGCTCTCGCGAAAAGTCGTCCATGCGGGGCACCAGCGATCCAGACCTCGCTCCCTTATCGCTGGGCGATAAAGAAGGTTCACCGAAGAAGCGCGATTTGCACACAAATGAGGCGATTCGCTGTCAATATCGTCGGGGTCGTTCGCGCTGAGGCGCCTTTTCAGCCCTCCCTGTCTCCTTCCGCCAGACGCGGTAGCACACACTCGCCGAAGAGGCGCATGGACGCTTCCGCCTCGGCCAGCGGAATGTCGTTGAAGTTCACCTGCAACGAGGCGATCTCGAACCCGCCCACCTGGCGCGCGTAGGTGCGTGCCGTGTCGAGGATGCGCTCGGGCGTGCCCACCCACGCGGCGCATTTCTCGACCTGCGTCTCGAATGTTTCGGCAGCCAGCCCGGCGATCACCTTGTCGTAGCCCGGATAGTCGGCCGAAGCGGCGCCGCTGATCCAGTCGCCGGCGGCGTCCACCAGGGATCGCAGGTAGCGGTTCAGCGGCGCGCGTGCGATCCGCTCGGCCTCATGCTGATCGGCGTGGCAAAACATGTGGAAGGCCAGCATGACCCTGCCCGCACCCGGATGCCCGGCGGGCGCGCGCCTCGCGATGGGCGGCCAGCAACTCCGCCATCGCCCCACCTGCCAGCGGAATGGCCATCACGCCGAAACCCGCTGCCCCGGCCCGCTCGAAGGACTCCCGCGTGGCGAGCGCGGCGATGAAGAACGGCGGGCGCGGGCGCTGCGTCGGGCGGGGCAGGGAGGTGACGTCGCGGAAGCTGTGAAAGCGGCCCTCGGCGGTGACGTTCTCCTCTTCCAACAGGCGGCGCACCTGCTCCACCCCCTCCTCGAACCGAGCGCGGCTGTCATCAAGGCGGACCCCGAACCGGGCGAACTCATGTGGCAGGAAGGCGCGGGCGAAACCAACATCGAGGCGGCCATCGCAGAGCGCGTCCGCCATCGCGATCTCGCCCGCGAGCTTCAGCGGATGATTGAACACCGGCAACACCGCCCCAGTGACCAGCCGGGCCTGACGCGTGCGCTGCGCGGCGGCGACGAGGAACAGGAGCGGGTTGGGGCTGTAGCCCCCGTAGGGGTGGAAGTAGTGCTCGACCGTGCGGACGTGGCTATAGCCGTACAGGTCGCACAAATCGACCAGGCGCAGCGCCTCCTGCCAGTAGTCGCCGCCCGATTTCTCGGCAGGGCCAATGTCGGGGAAGAACTGGATGCCGGTTCTCACCAGCACCCCCTCCCCCAACCCTCTCCCGTAAGGGGAAAGGGCTTAGGACCGCTTCTGCCCCTCGCCTTGTGGGAGGGGGCTGGGGGGAGGGGTTTCCGCCTCACTCCGCCGCCGCCCGCTGCCTCAGATCCTTCGAGTACTCGATGCTGACCGGCGCATCCGCCTCGAAGGGCGAGTTCAGGCCGAGCGTCTTGCCGTGCTCGCGAATCGCCGGCATTACCTCCTGGCAGAGCAGGCGGATGCAGGTACGGGTGTCCTCCGCGCTCACCTTGCCGTCATTGCCCCAGAACGCCATGATGCCGGGGCGCGTGTGCTCGATCAGCGTCTTTAGCCGCTCGATCACCGTCTTCGGCGTGCCGGCGATGATCTGGGTATCGCGGATCTGGTCCTCGAAGGTCGGAGCGCCGCGCGGGTTGGTTGCCCGGCCAACCGCGAACTCCACGAAGCCCCGCCGCCCGGAGGGCGAGAAGTACCGGACGGATTGGCCCAGACGGGATGAGCAAGTCCGGTGAACTCGCCCTGCATCCACATGAACTGGCGGGCGTTCTCAAGGGCCTTCTCTTCCGTCTCCTGGACGTGGACGCGGATCAGGTAGCCGAAATTCTCGGGACCCGCCTCGTACCCCACGTCGCGCGCCTGCTGGGAGTAAATGTTCCAGATGTTCCTGGTGGCATCGACCGTGGTGTTCAGCGCCACGTACGGGTAGCGGTGGCGGGCCGACCAGAGGATCGTCTCCTTCGACAGCACCCCCGGAATCCACACGCGGGGATAGGGTTTTTGCAGCGGCACCGCCCAGGGGTTCACGACGCGGTGCTGATAGTGCGTGCCCTCCCAGCGGAACGGACCGGGTTGGGTCCAGGCCTTCACGACCAGGTCGTGCGCTTCCTCGAAGCGTTCGCGATTGTAGGCGGGGTTGACACCGGTGGCGAGCTGCTCCTGCCCGCCCCCGCGGACGAAGCCGGAGACCAGCCGGCCCTTGCTGATCATATCGATCATGGCCAGTTCCTCGGCCAAGCGGATCGGGTTCTCCGCCAAGGGCAGGGGATTGCCGAGCAGGACGATTTTCACCCGCTTGGTCACGGCGGCCAGGATCGAGGCGAAAACGTTGGTCTTGGCCTGCATGCAGAACGGAGCGTTGTGGTGCTCGTTCAGCATGATGCCGTCGGCGCCGCATTCCTCGGCGTAGATGTAGTCCTCGAGGTACTGGTTGTAGAGCCGGCTCCCGGCCACAGGGTCGAAGTTCCGATTGGAAAAGGTCAGGGCAGTGGCGCCGTAGCGGCGGCCTTCGTCCGCGTCGTAGGCGGACATCGGCTGCTCGGTGAAGTACATCAGGTGCATGGGACGCTCCTTGGTGTCGGATCAGTCCGCGCTGACGAAATCCGCGACGAGGCGGGCCAGCGCCTCTGGCTTCTCCATGTCGATGAGGTGCCCGCTTCCGGGCACGACCTCCAGCCGGGCACCATCGGGCAGCGCGCGCCGGTAAGCCTCGCCCGCGCTGCGGGGGACGATCTTGTCGTCGTCGCCCCACACGATCAGCGCCCGCGCCCGCACGCCGCCCAGCAGGTGCGGCAGGGTCTGGCTGTACATGTACGGCTTCCAGGCGATGCGGAAGCACATCTCCCGCCCGATGTCCCACGCCTCGAGCTGGTCGGTGCTGACCTCTCCGAAGACGCGGCGAAAGTTCTCCTGGTCGTGGAAGCCCGCCTGCGGGTAGGCCACATAGGAAGTGATCGCCTGGTCCAGGATGTCGCCGTCGGGCGGCTTGATGCCCATCGGGGCGACCAGGACCAGCCGGCGAAAATCGCGCGGCGCCAGGCTGGCCATCTCCGCCGCGATCCAACCCCCAAAGCCGAGCCCGACAAGCGAGACATTGGTGGTGCCAAGTTCGGCGAGCAGCCATTGATGCATCGCGGCCAGATCGCGAACGCTGCGCATCCAGCCGGGCCGCTCCGAGCGTCCCCAGCCAGGATGGTGAGGCAGCAACACCGTGAACCGCTCGGCGAGCAGGTCATAGAAGGGCAGGCGCTCCGGCGTGCCGATATCGTGGTGAAGAACCAGAAGCACAGGTCCGCTGCCAGCGCGGGATAGATGTGTCTTGACGCCCGCCAGAGTGACGGTCGTGTCCGCCCAGGCCACCGTTGACGGCATGGCGTCCCTCCTTATAGCTCTGGAGGAGGATATTCACCGGTAGCCGTGCTTGTCCAACCGGCCTCCGATCGCGGCCGACTGTCCAGCGAACGCAAGGTTTCACGCACCCGTGATATGGACGGTGGAGCGCGCTCCTTATCTTTCGCGAGTTGCACGCGGGCGCGGCTGTTCGAGATGCGGAAGGATGACGACTTGTCGGTCTCGGATTTATTCGCTTTCGCCCATGATCATCCGGCCCTTCAGGTCTTCGTCATCATCTTCGCCACGTTCATCCTGGAGGATGCCGCCACCGTGCTCGCCGGGATGCAGGCCGCCGACGGCAGCCTCTCGGTCGCGCTCGCACTGGGCTCGCTGTACGTGGGGATCGTGCTCGGCGATCTTGGACTCTATGGCCTTGGGCGGCTGGCCGCGCTGATCCCGTTCGTGCGCCGGCTGCTGCCGCCGCAGCGCATGGAGACGGTGCAGGCATGGCTGCGGGGGCGGGTGTTCCGCGTCGTGCTGATCAGCCGTTTCCTGCCTGGCGTGCGGCTGCCGACCTACACCACCTGCGGTTATCTGGGCGCCAGTTTGCGTCAGTTCACGTTGGCGACCATGATCGCCACACTGTTCTGGACCTCCGGCTTGTTCACCCTGTCGATGCGCGCCGGGTCGTTCTTGCTGGCGCATTATGGGGTCTGGCGTTGGGCGGGCGCCGTGGGGCTGGTCGTGGCTATGGTCCTGGCCGGCCGGCTGGCGACCGTGCTGAGCCGCAGGAAGGAGCGTGTCAAGGAACGCGAACGGCAGTACCGAGGACGCGCACCAGCGATGAGCAGCGATGCGGCATTGGCCCAGGCGGGGCGGCGATCCCGGCCCGAGCCCCCGGTCTCGTTCTTCGAGTTTTGGCCGAGCTGGCTGTTCTACACGCCCGTTGTGCTCCACTGCGCGGCGCTGGGCCTGCGCCACCTCTCCCCGGCGCTGCTCACCGCGGCCAATCCGCGCATCGCCTCCGGCGGACTTTGCGGGGAATCGAAAACCTCCATTCTGGATCAAGTCGAAGGTGACGAGCGATCGCTGATCGCGCGCTACACCACCCTGACGGTGGCGGGCACGGCGGACGACCTTGTGGCGGCCGAGCGGGCCATGGCGATCGCCGGGCTATCCTATCCGGTCGTGGCCAAGCCCGATGTTGGCTGTAACGGCACCGGGGTGCGCGTGGCGCGCGAGGCCGCCGCCCTAGCGGGCTATCTCGCCGCTTTCCCACGCGACGAGCGTGTGGTTCTGCAAGAGTTCATCCCGCTCGAGCACGAGGCGGGGATCTTCTATGTCCGGCATCCGCACGAGACGCGCGGCCGGATCACCTCCGTCACCCTCAAGGAGATCCCATTCGTCGTGGGCGACGGACGGCGCAGCCTGCGCGAGCTGGTCTTGGATGACCCGCGCGCCGGGCGGATTGCCCATCTCTATTTGCCCCGCCTGGCGAGCCGGCTGGAGGAGGTGCCCGCCCAGGGTACGCGCGTGCCGCTCGTCTTTGTCGGCAACCACTGCAAGGGGGCGATATTCCGCGACGGCGCGAGCCACATCACCCCGGCGCTGACGGCGCGGATCGAACGCCTGGCGCGCGCCATTCCGGAATTCTATTTCGGGCGGATTGACGTGCGCTTCGCCTCGCTCGCGGCGCTCAGGCGGGGGGAGGGGTTCATGGTCATCGAGGTCAACGGCGCGGGCTCCGAGGCGACCCATGTCTGGGATCCGCGCACCACGCTCCTCAAGGCTTGGCGCGACCAGTTCCTGCACTATGGCCTCGCCTACCGGATCGGCGCCGCCAACCGGGCGCGCGGCGCGCGGCCTACCGCGGTGCGCGAGCTGTTGCGGTTATGGCGGACGCAGCGGCGCCTGATGGCGGCGTACCCTTCGCACGATTGACATCATTGAACCGTTGCAAGTCAGCCCCTTTTCGGGCGAGGAACGCCCATGAACGCGATTCAAGCCGTCGTCCTTGCCGTGCTGCAAGGAGCCACCGAGCTCTTCCCGGTCAGCAGCCTCGGCCACGCCGTGGTCTTGCCAGCCTTGCTGAACTGGAACATCGACCAGCGCGCGGCGGCCTTCCTGCCCTTCCTCGTGATGCTCCACCTCGGCACCGCCACGGCGCTGCTGCTCTACTTCTGGCGCGACTGGTGGGCGCTGCTGACCGGGCTGCTCGGCGCGGGTGATGCTCATCAGGTGAGCGAAAGCCGGCGCGTGACCTGGCTGCTTGTCGTGGCGACGATCCCCGCCGTGATCGTCGGCTTCCTGCTGGAGCAATTCTTCCGCCGCCTGTTCGGGGACCCCGTGGCCGCGGCGGCGGTGCTGATCGTCAACGGAGGGCTGCTGCTGCTCGGCGAGCGCCTGCGCGGAGGGGGGCAAGTCGCCAGCCAGCGGCCGCTGTCCACCTTGAGCGTCACGGATGCCTTAGTCATCGGGTGCTGGCAATGCACCGCGCTGGTGCCGGGCATCTCCCGGTCCGGCGCGACCATCGTGGGCGGGCTGCTGCGCGGCATCGACCACGCTGGCGCTGCGCACTTCTCTTTCCTGATCGCCACGCCCATCATCTTCGGCGCGACCGCGCTGGAGGTGCCGAAGCTGCGGCACGCGGGCATGGCGCTCGCGGGCGATGTCGCGGGGCTGTCCGTTCTTGCAGCGGTAGTGGCGGGGCTGACAGCCTATGCCAGCACCGCGTTCCTGATGCGCTACTTCCGCGGCAATGACCGCTGGGCGCTCAACCCGTTCGCTTATTACTGCTTCGCGGCGGGCGCGGGCAGCCTGGCGGTGTTGCTAATGCGGTAAGCACCAGCGCGATTGAGGCAGATCAAGGACAGGGGTCAGCACCGTCACCAATCCCCTGATTAGTTTATGAGGCGCGACCAGTATGTTGAGGCTGACCATCCTGCAACCGGGTTCAGCGTGTAGCCGTGCTTGCTGTTCGGCGGCGAGTGTTGTCACCCTCGGCCGACGGTTTCTCTGAGCCGAAGCCCGCCAGTTCCCGCCAAGGCAGTCAAGAATGCGGCGATAGCTGAGGTTAGCACCAGGTCATTCTGTGATGGCGGAGGGGATCGCTGGACTGACCCCTTGCCCCGCTCGTATCGTGCGAGACCGTCAGGGCAGCCCGGCCGGCCGTTCCACTGGAGGCCTCGCCATGGCTCGCACATTCGATGCGATTGTGATTGGTTCAGGACTGGGCGGACTGACTGCGGCCGCGCTCTGCGCGCGGGGCGGCAGGCGTGTGCTGGTGCTGGAACGCAATGAGACGTTCGGCGGCGCGGCGACCGTGTACCGGCATCGCGGCCTTGCCATCGAGAGCTCGCTCCACGAGATCGACGGCTTCGACGAGGACGACCCGAAGCTGCCGTTGCTGCGAGCGCTGGGGCTCGACCAGGAGCTTCGGTTCGTGGATGTCGGCGATCTCTACGAGGTGCGAGGCGCCTTGATCGGCGAGCCGTTCGTGCTGCCGCACGGCGCCGAGGCCGCGCTTGAGGCCGCGACCGCCCGCTTTCCCGAGCACGAGGCGGGGCTCGCGGCGTATTTCCGGCGTCTGACCGCGCTGCGCGGCGTTGCCTCATTCGCCACCCGGCATCAGGACGACCGGATGTGGTGGTTGACCCATGCGCCAGAGGCGGTACGCAGGCTGTGGCCCCTTCTTCGCGATGGCAACGCCACGGTTGGCGAGATCCTGAGCGAGCTGTTCGGCGCCCACGAGGCCGTGAAAGCCGCGCTGGCGGCCAACCTGTGCTACTATCACGATGATCCCGACCGAATGCAGTTCCTCCACTTCGCCGTCGCGCAAGCGTCGTACGTCCTGGGTGGCGGGCACTACGTCCGGGGCGGCTCACAGGCGCTCACGGACAGGTTGGTCGTCCCCCGCAGCACGGTTGATTGGGACACCTCGCAAGCGGACGATTTCCGCGACAGAGGTGCACGATGGACAAGGATCAGGCGACGGGAGAGCGACCGGGCGCTGCGGAGCGACCGCAAGAGTCTGGCGCAGCGGCGCCCGGGCGCGGGGGCAGGATGTCGCGGCAGCGGAAGACAGCGGCGGTGCTGCGGCTGTTGCGGGGTGAGGACCTGGAGACGGTGTCGCGGGGCCTGGGGGTGACCGCAGCGACGCTGGCCGCGTGGCGTGACGCGTTCCTGACGGCCGGAGAGGCGGCCCTGGTGACGCGGCCCGGCAGCGGCGAGGAACTGGGGAGCGAGCGGTTGAGGGCCCGGCTTGGGCAGGCGCTGATCGAACGCGACCTGCTGGCGGAGAAGGTCGTCGTTCTGGAGGCCGGACGCCCTTTGGCCCGGCGGCGGCCGAAGCCATGAGCCGCCAGGTCGCGCCAGTCAGCGGCAAGCCCTACGGCTTGGCAGCGGTGTGCCGGGTCTGGCGGCTGGCCCGATCCGGGGTCTACCGCCATCGCGCCCCGGCGCCGCCGCAATCCCCGCAGCGACACGGGCCCGTCGGGGCGATGGCGGATGCCGAACTGCTGGCCGCGATCCGGGCCGTGCTGGCCGCCAGCCCCTTCCATGGCGAAGGGCACCGAAAGGTCTGGGCGGAGCTGGCCTGAAGGTTCCGCCGGCCAACGGCCGGTGGGGAAGGGCCAGCGGAGGGCCGGCTACGCCTGGCCGGGGTCCGGACGGCGCCGCGCCGCGTGCTGCGGCTGATGAAGGCCAACGGCCTCCTCGCCCCGTCTCGGGTTGGCTCACCACGAGGGCCGCGCACCCACGACGGCACCATCATCCCGGAACGGGTGGACACGATGTGGGGGGACCGACCTGACCACCACCTGGACCGGCGAGGGCCAGGTCGCGGTCTTCGTCGCCGTCGATCGCTGCTCGGCCGGGTGCGTCGGCATCCACGCGGCCCGCCGGGCCACCCGCTTCGAGGCGCTGGAGCCACTCCGGCAGGGCGTGCGTCGCTGCTTTGGCGCGTTCGGGAAAGACGTCGCCCGCGGCCTCTCGCTCCGCCACGACCACGGGAGCCAATACATGTCCGACCACTTCCAGAAGGAACTCGCCTTCCTCGGCGTCGAGAGCTCGCCCGCCTTCATCCGGTCTCCGGAAGGCAATGGCTGTGCGGAGCGTTTCACCGCACCCTCCCCATCCGCACCCTGAAAGAGAACCTCCTTTGGGTGCGGACCTTCAATACCGTCGAAGAACTGCGTCAGGCGTTGCTCGATTTCCGCGAGACCTACAACGCCAACTGGCTTATCGAACGACACGGGTTCAGGCCGCCCAGTGCTATCCGACAAGATCAGCTTTCACCCGCAGCCCTGGCTGCGTAGACTTACCCCGACTACGGATAAGCCTCGATTTGTTGGCCGCTGCGGGAGATGGAAGATTTGCCGGGTCTGAAGGCGTAAGCGACGAGGCAGGACAGGACATGGACCATGGCGTTCACGACCGACCGGTGGCGTGAATGCTCAAGTCCCATTTCGCATTTGAGGATATCGAGCACGGTCTCGATGACGAAGCGCTTGCGCAGCATGATCTTGTCAGCGAGGGGCATGAGGTAGTTCTTCATGTTCCGCCGGATGCTGGTGATGAGGTGCAGGCCACGTTGCCAGAGTTTCTTGAACAGTTCGTGGCCAATATAGCCTTTGTCGGCGTAGAGCTTGCCCGCCAGGTGCTTGGTCATCGCGTCCAGCACGGTGCTGTCGGCGGTGTTGCCGGGGGTGATCTTCAGCGCCATGACCTGGCCTTTGTGGTTGATCACGAAGTGCGGCTTGAGCCCATAGAACCACCCCATGCTGGTCTTGCCGCGCGCGGCGAGGCCGTCGAAGACCTTGTGGCGGTGAATGCGACGATTGTGACAGACAGCGAGCTTGGTTAAGTCGGCGAAGTAAACACCGGTCTGCTCGCCGCTGAGGCTGTGCAGCAGCACCATCAGGGGGGCGAACAGCCGCGGCATCAGACTGACAAAGCGGTCATAATGCGGCAGATCGCCAAAGCAGGCGCGATACTGCTGGCCGATCCCGTAGTGGTAGAACGCCTTGAAGTGCTTGAACGGCGAGAGATGAAACAGCACCACGATGAACAGCATCTCGGAGCGCGACAGCTTGCCTGGGCGTTGCCTTGTCTTCTCCGAAGGGATCAGTCGATGCTGTTCCCACGCCTCGAACAGCTTGCAGAAATCGTCGAGACAGCAATACAGCGCCGTGATATCAATGGCCATTGAGGGAGCTCCCCGGACCCGGGTTTGACGCTCAGCCTTCGCAAACCGATGCTGTCAAGTCCTTGGTCCTTTGGGAATCCCCTCAACCCTTATCCGTAGTTCAGGTTAAACTCCTACTCGGTGTCTCATCAACCGCGGGCGGAACAGTCGCGCTGATCGGCCAGTCAGGCGGCACGCTCGAAGCGGGACGGGAAGCGGGCGAGCTGATCATCGAAAGCGGGCGTGTCGCCGGCGTCGGGCACCATGCGCGCGATGGCGGCGATCGGCGTGTCGATCGCGCGCCGCTGGTCTTCGGCAATGCGGCGCCGGATGTGCTCGCCGCGATGCTGCCAGAGCACGAGGGGGCGGCGTTCCTCGCGCCGTACGCAAACCGTCGACCCTCGATCTCATTGTGGACGGTCTCGCTCGGAGTGAGCCGCCCGGCAAAGGAGTTCGGAGTCAGGAGCTACTCGACCTTCATCCTGCCGGACTGGATGCGGGCCTTTGCGGAATTCAACCAAGCCGCGGACGTGATGGCCGGGCCGCCGGGCGGACGCATGCCTCCCTATGTGCTGGTCGACTACCGCCAGATTGACAGTGGCCTCAACGAGGCCGGGCCATTCTTGCTGACGCTGTGCGGGGCGGATCGGTTCGAGAACTGGTCGCTACTCGACGCAGAGACGCGCAAGACCCGAGAGCAGAGCTGGATCGTCGCCCTGACAGGCGAAATCGATCGCCACTTTCCAGGGCTGGCGAGTGCCGTCGTGCATCGCGAGATGGCCACCGCGGACACCATGCAGCACTACCTTATTGATCCGGCCCTCATTGGCTTGAACTGAGGTCCCTGATCTCCAGCTTGGGGGGATGAGGCACGTTGACATGCGCAAGCTGCCCGCGGCGGCCCAGGAGGAACGTCGGCGGCAGGTGATTGGCCTGCGTCAGGGCGGGATGACCTACGCAGCGATCGCCGCCCAGGTCGGTCTGACGCGGACCGGGGTGTTCGATATCTGCAAGCGGTTTGCGGCGCATGGCGCGAAGGGTCTGGTCAGCGGCAAGCGCGGGCGCAGGCCGGACGAGCAGCGGCTGTTGGATGCGGCGCAGGAGGCCGAGGTGCGGCGGCTGATCTGCCGCCACACCCCGGACGAGCTGGACCTCTCCTTCGCGCTGTGGAGCCGGTCAGCGGTGAGCGAACTAATCCTGCGGCACGGCGGAGTGCATCTCGCGGTGCGCACGGTGGGCAAGTGCCTGGCGCGCTGGGGCTTCACGGCGCAGAAGCCGCTGCGGCGCGCCTACGAGCAGCCCCTCCGCTGCCATTCCACGCGCTTCGCGCGCGGAACCCTCGGCAGCTTCGCCCGGCCGAGGGCCACCGCTGGCTCCGGCGGGACTACCCGGCCATCGCGGCACGCGCCAAGGCCGAAGGCGGCCTGATCTTCTGGGGCGACGAGACCGGGTTGCGCGCCAATGACGTGCGGGGTCGCTGCTACGCCCCGCGCGGTCGGACGCCCCTGGTGCGCCCCTGCCAGAAGCGGGTCGGGCTGGGCCTGATCTCGGCCCTGACCAACAAGGGGGAACTGCGCTGGATGGTGCTCCCGGGCGCGATCAAGGCGCCGCTGCTGATCCGCTTCTTCCAGCGCCTGATCCAGGACGCCCGGCGCAAGGTCTTCCTGATCCGCGACAACCTGCCCGTCCACCGCGCCAAATCCGTGCGCGCATGGCTGGCCGCGCACCCAACCGAGATCGAGGTGTTCCGCCTTCCCTCCTACAGTCCCGAGCTCAATCCCGACGCGTGCTTGAATGCCGACCTGAAGCAGGCCGTCACCCGTCAAGCCCCCGCACGCAGCAAGGCGCAACTCAAGCGCGCGGCAATCAGTCACATGCGCAGGCTGTCAAAGTCCCCGGCACGGATCAGAAGCTTCTTCCGCCACAAGCCCGTCCGTTATGCCGCCTGATCCAAGACAATGAGGGCCGGATCAATAATACGCCAGGGGGCGCCGTTTACGGGTTCGCTCCCGAAGGAACGCTTGGCCAGGCGATCAGGCAGAGTCCACGGACAGCAATCAAGGGGCTTTGGCTCGCCTCCGCTTACGCCTTGAGCGGCGGCTTCACTGGGGCGATGCTCGGCGGGGCGCAGGCCGCGAGCCAGGCCCTGCGCGCCATGTGAGCCCTACGGTGCTTCCGTCCGGACGACGGAGCGCTGAGCCGGAGCAAGCGCACATCCTGGCTGCGCGGCAAAGGGGGTCGACCGCCTCACGTCTTGCGCGCGAGGCGCACCGCGGTTCGTAGCAAGAGCTGGCGATCTTCCTGGGAGCAGTCGCGATAGAGGCGCAGCATCGCCGCCTCGTCGGCGGTGGTCGCCTCCGGCAGCGCGTTCGGCCTGGAACCGTGCATCAGGAACTCCACACCGACCCCAAGCACCTGTGCGATCCGCGCGAGGTTGCCCGTGACCTGGCCGGAGCGGCCGGTTTCCCACTGCGCCACGGCGCTGCGTGACACGCCGACCGCGCTCGCCAGCTCTTCTTGCGTGATCCGCCGCTCCTGGCGCGCGACACGGATGCGCTCGCCAATTTCGCCTGGGCTGCTCATGCCCGAACCCTAAGTGAGAATTCCTAACCCAGCAAGCATAAACTTCGACTACCACGGTTACTAATGTTGACATTAGTTAGGCAAATGAACTAACAATGTGGCAGATGCTGAAGCCGAGGTCGTCCCATGACTCACCGCCTTCCCTGGACCGCCGCGCAGGACGCGCAGCTTCGACGGCTACGGGGCGAAGAGTCTGAGTGGGGCGACATCGCGCGCGTCCTCGGGCGGGAGCGCGCCGAGGTGGAAGCCCGCGGGGCGGCAATCTCGGCGCGGCGTCCTCCGTCCGACTTCATTCCGCCACTGGATAACCCGGATCGCGAACCGCTTTCGGCAGGCCATCCCCGAAGCTTGGGCGCCCTGGTGAAGGGCACGCTGCTCGACGGCGACGACTACCCCCTTCCTTGCTTTTCCCACTAACCCGGCCAGGAGACTATTGCGACGTTGCAGTATCTTGCCGACCCGCACGCGGCCGAGGCGCCGATCGATGCGAAGCTCGTCACGTGCCGCCTGGAAAAGGCAGGGGCGGTGCTGCTGGCCCTGCCGCAGACCGGGTGGTCCACGAAGCTGCGCACATCCAACCTGGAGGTCGTGCGCGCGGCGATGGAAAGCTATGGATGGGGCGAACGGCCTGTGCGTCCGGCCGTGCCCTCGGCGTCCGACATCACGCGCATGGACGAGGCGATGGGCTGGATACAGCTCATCCCCGTTGACCGCTACGTGCTGCGTCGCATCGTCGGCGCCCGCAGCCTGGTCAATCCACTGACCGACCGCCACCTGTTCCCGTGGCGTCGCCTGGGCGCGGCCCTGGGCGCGGACCACAAGGCAGTGCAGCGTTGGCACGCCGAGGGGATCGCGCTGATCGTGGCGGTGTTGAATGGCGCGCTTCCCCCGTCCCGGGCCTCTCTCAAGGGGCGATGAGACTTGCGGATCGAGTGACACTTGATCTCTGTCTTCCCTCTCCCCCGCTCTTGGGGGAGAGGGCTATTCAGGCCGCCCATTACGGGTCGGCGGCCTCGGGGCAGGCCGGCGACATAGTGCTCAATGTCTTGCGGGCGCACCATCGGCGCGCGCCGCACGGCGCCTTGCACAGTAAATCCGGGCTCTAGCTGCAACAGCCTAGCGCGGAGGACGCCCGCCTCTTGCTCCAGGCCGAGATGATCAAGCGCGGCGAGGTACAGCTTGTAGCTGGAGGAGAAGATCGGGTTCAGCTCAACCGCGCGCCGGCCGATCTCGGCCGCCATCGCGTGTTCGCCGCGCAGCAGGTGCGGCAAGACTAGTACCTCGTCACAGAGATTATGACGTGTTGGTGGGTTGCGGATAGGCGTGGGCCAGCTTGTCCCGCGCCTTTTCGGTTGTGAACTTCCAACGGATGCGCGCACCTGAGGCATTGCGCTGGCGCTCCCAGGCTTCGATCTCAACGTTGAGAGCGTCGCGCTCGGCGATGCGGCGATCCAGGCACTGGCCGTGCAGCACACTGATCTCAATCTCTGCCATGTTCAGCCAACTGGCATGTTTGGGTGTGTAATGGAATTCCAGGCGCTGGAGGATGCGGTGCGCTTCGGGTGCCGGGAAAGCTTCATACAAGGCACCGGCCGTGTGGGTTGATAAATTGTCCTGCACGACCCGGATCAGGTCTGCGTCCGGGTAATGAAGATTGGTCAAATCGCGCGTGCAGGCGGCAAAATCCTGCGCCGTTCGCCGCTCCGTGACCTTCACATGCCGCCATGACTTGTGCGCATCGAGGAACATGAACAGATTGGCGGTGCCGTTACGCTTGTATTCATAGTCATACCGCTCCGGCTGACCCGGCTTGGCCGGGATTGGCTGGCACACCTCGCCGATCAACTGGGTCGGCGTTTCGTCAAAGCACACCACCGGACGCTGCGGATCGGCCGGTTCGGCATACAGATCCAGCACGTCCTCCATGCGCGCAACGTAGCTGCCATCAACCTTCGGGATGCACCACATCTTCCGTCGCCACGGCTTCAGATCGTCTTCGTCAAGGCGTCGGCGCACCGTCTCACGCGAGCGATCGGCGTGGCCGGTGAGTTTGATCATCTCGCCAGCCAGCAGCTCCAGCGTCCAGCGCTGGCGCCCTGCGGGCGGGGTGGAGCACGCGGTGGCCACCAGCAGCGCCGTCTCCTTGCCGGACAGCTTGCGAGACGCCCCCGGGCGGGCCTCCTCGCTCAGTGCCAGCTCGAGGTTGCCCTCAACAAAGCGCCGCTTGGTGCGATACACCGTCGAGACGCCAACCGAGACACTGCTGGCGATCGCCTCGTCACTGACACCGGCCTCGGCCGCCAGCAGGATCTGCGCCCGCTTGATCTTGCGCACCGCCTGGGTGCCACCGTTCAGCAACGCGGCAAGTTGGGTATGCTCCGCCTCGCTCAGGTCGACCCGATAGCGCATGTTCATCGCTGCTCCTTGGCTGTCGAGGACAACGATGAATCGGGCCGCCGATGCTCCACGACCGGCTTTCACAGCCAGGCAGGGTCAGTTTCTCGCGTTTATTTACACCTATACCCTGGTGAACGGACGTCCCCCGGCGGAGGCGGACATGATGCGCTTCTTCCGCCTCACGCCGCCGAGCGTCCATCAGATGGTGCTCACGCTCGAGAAGGCCGGACTGATCTCTCGCCAGCCGGGTGTCCCGCGGAGCATCGCCGTCCTGCTCGACCGCTCCGCCTTACCCGAGCTCAATCCAGGATACGGGCAACCGGTCAAAACCTCTGTGCAGAGGTCCTAGGGCCTGTTGAAATTCCGTCATTTTGAGCCGATGACGGTGGCGGTGAGATGGATCATGGCGGCGAAGCTCTGGTCCGTCTTGTCGCTGCGCATGGCGATGCGTTTGAACTCTTTCAGCTTACAGAAGAAGTTCTCGACCAGGTGCCGCCACTTGTAGACCTCGTGGTCGATGGCGAGCGGCGTCTTGCGATGCGGCATCGGTGAGATGACGATTTTGGCGCCGCGCTCGTTTAGCGCGTCAATGATCCAGTTCGCATCGAAGGCCTTGTCGCCGATCAGACCCGCGAACTCGATGTCCTGGATGAGCGGTGCGACGCCGACGGTGTCGTGCCGGTGTCCTGGCAACAGGACAAAACGGACCAGGTTGCCGAGCGCGTCGGTCAGCGCCAGGATCTTGGTCGTCAGGCCGCCCTTGGAACGGCCGATGGCCTGGCTCTGAGTCCCCCTTTTGCGCCCTGACCGTGACGGTGGACCTTGACGATGGTGGCATCGACCATGGCGTATTCCATGTCCGGCTCGTCCGCCACCGCGTCGAACATGCGCTTGAAGACGTCGGCCTTCACCCAGTCGCGGAAGCGCTTGAACACGGTGTTCCATTTGCCAAACAGCGGCGGCAGGTCGCGCCACGGGCTGCCCGTCCGGGCAATCCACAGCACCGCTTCGAGGAACAATCGATTGTCCCCGCCAGTCCGACCAGGGTCGCTCGGCTTGCCCAGACCGAACGGCTCCATCTTCGCCCACTGCGCGTCCGTCAAAATCAGCCGATCCATGCCAAACCCCGCTTATCGGCCAATCGACCCGCTCTTGTAATTTGCAGCAGGGAAGCGCAAAGTCGCTCTGAACGCGGCGTCTCGGAGCAGAATGATGCGGGCAATCATGAAGGGGCTGACGGACGTTGAGTTCGAACAACTCTACGGGACGGAGGGTCAGTGTCTGGCGGCGTTGGTGGCGGCGCGCCAACGCGAAGGAATGCCTTGCCCGCGCTGCGCCAATCTGAAGAGCTATGTCTACGGCCGCCGTGTCGGCTGCACGCGCTGCGGCCGGTGTTGGTCGGTCACCGCGGGCACCGTGATGGCGGACACCAAGCTGTCTTTGACCACTTGGTTCCGCGCCATGCACCTGATGAGCAGCACCAAACAGGCGATCTCGGCGGTCGAGCTCGGCCGCAGGTTGGGCCTGGGCTATGCGACGGCCTGGTATCTGCACAAGCGGCTCCGCCACGCCATGACCGAGCGGACGGAGCGCTATTCGCTCGGGGGCGCGAGCGACGACGATGCCGCGCCGCCGGTAGTGGAGGCGGATGACGTGTATCTGGGAGGTGAAAGGAACCAAGGCGGCGGAACCGAAGGCAAGACCTGCGTCATCGTCGCCTGCGAGCGGCATGCGGGCGGGCGCATGGGCCATGTCGCGATGCGCGCAGTCAGCGCCTTCTCCAGCGAGGCGGTGGCCGCGTTCCGCGATGCCCACATCGCCGCCGGCGCGACTGTGCACACGGACGGCTTGCGGGCGTTCAACGCCTTCGGGGAAGCCGGGCGGACGCATGTCGCCACCGTCACCGGCGGCGGGCGTCCGGAGCGCGAGCGCAGCGCCCCGTTGTTCACCGTCAACACCCTGGTCGCCAATCTCAGTACCCGCGCTCAAGGCCACCCACAAGCGGCCCTCCCCCAAGCATCTGCCCGACTATCTCGGCGCCTTCTGCTGGACCACCAACCGGCGCCGCAACATGCGAGGCATGGTCAACGCGCTTTGCCGTGCCGTCGCTGCGTCGTCCCGTCTGACCCACAAAGGCGTCTACCCGTGACGGGTCGATTGGCCGATAAGCGGGATGCCAAACTCCTTTCGGAGCTTGAAGCACAGCCGCCGTAGCCGTGAGCTGTGGAATCCCGCCAATTCTCGAACAGACCGCTAGTTTGACAAAGTCACGCTTGTTGGAACGACCGACGCGTGCGGCGGCGGCTTGGCGGGGCACAAGGGGACGGTCCGGCGCTCGGAGGGCACTTGACGGCGAAATCGTGTGTCGAAATCAATGAGCCTCCTGGACATCGGTGCTGGGGAGGCGAAATGACAGGCGCAGTTCGTCGCGCGACCGTATGTGCGCATGACCGCTGACCCTATCGCTGGTCGACAGCATTGCGGATGCGTTCGTGAGCTTCATTGACCGCTACGGCTCGCTGTTCCGCACCCGCGCGCACGACAACGCGGCCGTGGCGCAGCGTTGTCTGCAAGGGCTGGCGCAGGCGGCAACGGCGACCTTCACGGTGATGGCCGCCGTGGTTGAGGACGGCTGCGAGCAACAGTTCCAGCATTTCATCAGCAACTCGCCCTGGCGGCACGAGCCGGTGGTCGAGCAAATTGGCCGCGATGCCGACCGCCTGCTCGGCGGCAAACCGAACAGCGCATTGATCATCGACGAGAGCAGTTTCCCCAAGCAGGGGGATCGTTCGGTTGGCGTGGCCCGGCAATGGTGCGGGCGGCTGGGCAAGATCGACAACTGCCAGGTTGCGGTTTTCGCGGTTCTGACCGACGGCGGGCGCCACACGCCGGTCGACATGCGGATCTATCTCCCGGAACGCTGGATCGCGGATCCGCGGCGATGCGATCTGGCCGAGGTTCCGCTGCCGGCGCGCAGACTGCGCTCGAAGAGCCAGCTTGCGCTGGAGATGGTGCGCGCGGCCCGGGCGCGGGGGATGCGCTTCGGATGGGTCGGCGCTGATGGCGGTTACGGCAAGGAACCCGCGTTCCTGCGCGCGATGGAGGATGCCGGGGAGGTCTTTCTCGCCGACGTTCATTGCACGCAGCGGGTCTGGCGTGAACCGCCGGGGCTGCACGTGCCCGTGCCAAAGGCAACCAGAGGGCGTCCGCCGAGTCGGCGGCGAGCCGCCACGGACGACATCACGGTGGCCAGGCTGGTCGCGGAACTTCGCGCCAAGGACTGGACCCGCTGCATCCTGCGTGACAGCACGCGTGGCCCGCTGACGGTCGATATCGCGCATCGACGGGTCTGGGTGTGGGACGGCGTGGAAGCGGCGGCGCGATGCTGGCATCTCATCGTGCGCCGCGAAGTGGGCGCGCCGGGCAGGATCAAGTTCAGCCTTTCGAATGCCGCTCCTGAGACCTCGCCGCAGCGCCTGGCCGAGATGCAGGGGCAACGCTATTGGGTCGAGCGTGCCTTCGAAGACGCCAAAGGCGAGTGTGGCCTTGCCGATTGTCAGGCACTCGGCTGGCGGGCCTGGCACCACCACGTCACCATGGTGATGCTGGCCATGCTGTTCATCGCCGAGCAGCGCGTTGCGCATCAGCCTGGCCTCGCACTGCTGACCCCGCGCGATATCGTCGAGGTGCTGAAGCAGACCTTGCCCGCCAAGCCGCAAAGCAAGCAGGCGCTGGTCGACAGGATCAATCAACGCCACGCCCGCAGACGCGGCGCCATCCAATCCCGCTTCCGGTCCCAGACAAGGGCAGCACCTTCCTGATGCCGAATCATTCCGAGAAAGGTGACTCTGTCAAACTAGCGCCATGTCGAAAAAGAATCCGTGCGGGTCGTATGGCGAAAGGGCCTGCGCCTGGCGGACCCGGCGGATCGCCTCCGCATGATCGCCCAGATAGCAGTGCGCCAGGCCGGACAGGCACCAGGCCAGCGCCAGGTTGGGGTTGATCGCCAGCGCCCGCTCGTGCAGCGCGCGCGCCTCCAGCGGCTTGCGGTCGAGATAGCCGCGCACGTGTCCAGCCAGGGTCAGCGCGCGCGCGTCCCCTGGGTCGAGCGTCACCGCCCGCTCAGTGAGGCTGCCCGCGCGCCGGATCGCCGCCTCGGGATCGTCCGCCCAGCCCTGGCCGAGCAAGAACAGGTGCCAGTGCGCGAGCCAGGCGTGCGCCGAGGCATTGCCGGGATCGAGAACAAGCGCCGCTTCCAGCATTTCCCCGGCGGCGCGGAACGCGGACTGGTCCAGCCGGTAGATGGCTGGGATGGCGCGCAGCGTCAGCTCGTGCGACGTCGGGTTGGCGGGTCGCCGCGCCGCCGCCCGCTCGCCCTCCCGCAGGAGCAGCTCGGGGGCGATCTGCGCCACGGTCGCCGAGGCGATTTCGTCCTGAAGCGCCAGCATGTCCTCAACTGGCCGGTCGAAGCGGCGGGCCCAGATCACCTCTCCCGCCGCGCGCATATCGAGCAACTGGGCGGTGATGCGCACGCGATCGGCGCCGTGCTGGATCGTCCCCTCGAGCAGGAAGTCGAGGTCGAGATCTTGCCAGGCTGAATTCGCCTCGCGCGGCTCGGCGGCGAGCGCGGCCAGGGACGAGCTCGACACGCAGGACACCCAGCGAAACGGCGCGAGCGCTGTCGTGATCTCCTCCGCGAGACCCAGCGACAGCCCGCCCGCGCGCTGCGGGTCGAGCGCGCGCGGAGGCATGATCCCAATTCGTACCCGCGATCCAGGAGGCCGTGGGCCTGCTGGAGGAGGGCGGCCGGCGGGGCAGGCGACGCCTCTGGGCCGCTCGGGAGCATGTGGCCGTTGCGCACGGCTTCCGCCAACGCGACGGTCTCGGGCGCGGGCGCGAGACCGGCGCGCCCGGCGAGCGCGGCCTGGCAACGGGCGAAGGCGCCAGCCGCCGCTGCTCGGTCGCCAGCTTGTCCCAGTCCCCGGATGAGTGCGCGCCACGCTGGCTCGTGCGCCGCATCCACGGCCAGGAGCCATTCGGCGGCGGCCATGGCCTGCGCCGGATCAGCCGCCCCGGCCAGCGCGGCCTCGCCTCGCGCACGCGCGAGCTGGCCGAGGCGCTCGCGCTCGTCATCCAGCCAATGGTCGAAAGCCGGGTCCAGGCCGCGCAAGTCCTCAAGGAGGGTGGGACGGTAAAGGGAAGCTGCCTCCTCCAGAGGCACGGCACCCGTGCATAGCACGCTGGCATCGACCCAGAGGCCCTCGGCGCGGAGGCGCACATGAGTCCGGTCGGCCTGAAGGAGCGGGCGGGCATCGGCGCCGAGCGCGTCCTGCAATTCGTGTACCGCTTGGCGCAGCGAGGCGCGGGCCTGCTGCGGGTCGCGCCGGCTCCAGAGCAGCGCGGTCAACTGGCCGCGCGAGACAGGCAGCGGCGCGCGCAGCGCGAGGATGGCGAGCACGCCCCGGGTTTTGCGCATCTTCGGCAGGACGGGCGTCCCGGAGCAGTCCCACGCGGTCATCGTTCCGAACACGCGCACATGCAACGTGGTCCCTGCCCTCGGCTGAGGCGGGGCAGTGACGCGGGACATGTCCAAGCGCAGAATCGGGAGCCTCTTGGTCGGGTAACAAAAGGGAAGCCGTCAAGGCCGAAATATAACCAGTTCCTCAACGATCCGCGAGCTATTCATGGTTGCGGGGAAGCGAGGCGTTCCGGAAGAAAATGCGCGCTTAGCGCGCATTCGCCCGGCCAAGGCCGCGCGCCCGTCCAGCGTCGGCAAGGGCAAGCGGCGTAGCCCTCTCTAAAGGCCGACCAGCGCCTAGGAAAATAAGCTTGACAGCTTGGCTATCTGGCTGTATTCATCGCCTGTCGACGGCATTAGTGCGTCTATTTCATTCCTCCTTTGTATCGAGCGGCCCTGCCACTTTGGTGGCGGGGCCGCTTCCGTATGGACGGGAAGCGCGCCGGCTGACAACGCCTGAAAGCACAGCCCAAGGAGTCAGAGATGAACAAGACCGCAATTCCGGCCCCGCCTGCCGCGTCCGCGACCGCCGATATGGAGCGCCTGCCGGCCCCCGTTCCGGCCGAGGTTGCCGATACGGGCCGCATCCGCTTCGGCGCCGGCGTGCGTCTCCCGGCGCTTCGCCCCGGCGCCTGAGGGTAGTGTCGAGCGCCCTCCTTACTCCAACCTATGCTGTCGTATCCGTCCACGGTCGGGCCGCAGGTCCGCCCGTGGACAGGCTACAGCCGGCACCCAGGCCCATGCACCGGGTCCGTGCCGGCTTGCCCTGGGTTCCCGCTGTCGCGGGCGCGACAGAGAACGGGTCCCGGGATGAGGGACATCGATAGACCTCCTCCGCCAAGCCACCTCGTGTCCTGATCCAATGCCGTCGTGCCCGCGCGAGCGGGCGTTCAGGCCCGCGTGTCGGTTCCGAGCCGCTACCGAACGCCGATCCGCCCGGGAATGACGCGGATCGGTTCGCGCGAGGCCGTGGTCATTCCGTCAAGCCAAGAGGCAGACATGCCAGACCAGCCGATCGCCCGGTTCTATCGTCTGATCGAACAGGCCCGCCCACCGCAGCGCGCCGATCGCTCGGCCCTGGGGACTCTGCCGACCCGTGCTTACCGCTACTGCGACGCGCTCACCTCGGCGGCGGCGTTCGGATGGTACGTCTTCCCACCGCTGGATTTGCGGCTGATCTGGGACGGCTCGGACGTGTTCTGGCACCACCCCGGCGCCGCGGACTGGTTGCCCTTGCAGCCCGCCGCGCAGTGCCCCGGCGCCGCCGCCCGCTTCGACGCGGCGGCGCCCCCAGCGCTGCGCGGCTGCGCCCCGCCCCTGCTGACCGCGCTCCCCGAGCCGGGGACGGTGCAGCTCTGGACCGGGCTGATGGCGCGCGCCGCGCCGGGCTGGAGCCTGCTGGTGCGCGGCCCCGCCAACCTGCCCTGCCCCGGCGGCTACACGGTCTATGAGGGGATCGTGGAGAGCGACCGCTGGTTCGGGCCGCTGTTCACCAACCTGCGGCTGACGCGCACCGGCGTCCCGGTGCGGCTCGCCGCCGACTTCCCGCTGTTGCAGGTCCAGCCGCTGCCCGCGCCGCCTACGCCGAGGAGACGCTCGGCGCGAGCGCGTTCGTGGCCAGCCTCGACGGGTTCGGCGCGGCGGAGTGGGCGGACTACCAAGCCAGTGTCGCCGGCCCGAGCGCCGACCCGGACCGGCCGTTCGGCGCCTACGCGGCGACCGCGCGCAAGCGGCGCAAGGGGTGCCCGATCGCGGCGCGGTCCGCCGCCTGAAAAGCTCCGGCTCAGGCGACGGCCGGCGCCCCTGGCGCCTGCGCCTGGGTCTGGGTGCGGCGGGCCTGCCAGAGCGCCACGAAGTCGATCGGTTGCAGCAGCACGGGGGGAAAGCCGCCCTCGCGCGTCACATCCGCCAGCAAGTTGCGGGCGAAGGGAAACAGGATGCGCGGGCACTCCACCAGCAGCACCGGCTCGATGGCGTTGTCGGGCAGCCCGGATAGGGTGAACACGCCGGAGTAGGTCATCTCAGCCACGAACACCGTGTTCGGCGCGGGGCCGGCGCCGTTTCCGCCGGCCGCTGCCTGCGCCTCCTGCGCCTCGGCGCGGATCAGCAGGGAGACCTCGAACACGTCCTGCCCTTCCTGTACCCGCCTCGCCTGCACATCCAGGTTGATGTTCACCGACGGCTGGGCACGCAACTGGGTGAAGATCTGTGGAGCGCCCGGAACCTCGAACGACAAATCCTTCACATACTGGATGTTGACCACGAGCGGCGGACGCTGCTGCGCTCCGGCCTGCGGTGATGTCTCTGACATGGCGCTCTCCGTATCGTGCGGCGCACCGGTAGCAGATGGGCGGGGGTGCGGGAAGCGTTGCGCTAGGTTTCCCGCCGGAACGTCACCACGAGGACATCCCGGTGGCCGGGCCGCTCGGGATCGATCGGCGCGACCGGGGTGACGCCATGCATCACACGGTTGTCGTCCACCAGGGCCGCGTCGAAGGGTTCGGTCAGCGTGAAGCTGCCGAGCGGGCGACCGGTGAGGTCGGTAACGGCGGTCATGCCCTCGCGGATGTTGCGGCGGGCGATCAGCAGGACGAGCACATGGTCCACGCCGTCCTGGTGCGAGCCCTCGGGCGTCGGCTGGCCAGCCTGGTCGGCGCGCGCCTCGATGCGGAACTGGTGGACCTCGACATGCCAGCGCAGCGCCTGTCCGGGCGGTGCCGGCGTCAGGCGCTCAAACAGCGCCCGGCAGGTCGCGAGCACCGTGGTCAGGGTCGGTCCGGCGCCAATCTCGGGCAGCACCGGCTCGAACCAGCGGGCGATCCCGCCATGCAGCTTGTTGTAGTCCCGGCTCTGGTAGTGCGCTTGGTGCGGCTTGCGGCGGATCCCGTCAGGGCCAGCGGCATAGACCGCGTGGCGGCGCTTCCGGTAGCGCCCGCCGTCGGCCATGTAGGTGTCCAGGCCGAGATCGTCCCAGCTCGCGGCGAAGCAGTCCCAATCGGCGAGCGAGCCGGCGCGGGCCAGAACCGCCCGCATCTCCCTCCCATGCACGAAGGCGAAGCCGTCGCGGGCGACCGCCTCGGCCAGCGGAGCGAGCAGGTCGGCGCCGCTCACTGGCCGCCACCCCCGCTGGCGGTCCGGGCCAACGCGGGCGGAGCGGCGACGGCGCGAGGCAGATCGGGTGCCGCCGCCGGGACGACCACCGTGCGCGACGGATTGTAGATTTCCACGCCCTCCTCCTGGAACCGTAACTTGAGGCGACGGTTGAACTCCCGCTGTATCGGCCAGCGGCCGGCATCGGTGCAGACGATCTGCCCGGCCAGCGTGACGCTGGCACCGTCCACCTTGTCCACTCCCCATAGCTGCAAGTCGCTGAGCATCCGATCCCCGAACTCCGGTTCGGCCCGCATGGTGGCCGCGATGTCCTTGAGGATCTCGCCCACGCGGTCCGTGTCCTCGGCATAGGAAACGGTGACACTGACCGACGCGTTGCCCAGGCCGCGATTGGTGTTGGTCACGCTGGTCACGGCGCTGAACGGGATGATGTGGACCGACCCGTCGGTGGCGCGCAGGCGGATGGTGCGCACGGACAGGTTCTCCACAGTCCCGGACAGGCCGGAGACCGTCACCCAGTCGCCGACCTGCATCGCGTTCTCCAGCAGGAGAAAGATGCCGGTGATCAGATCCTGCACCAGCTTCTGGGAGCCGAAGCCGATTGCGACACCCACGATACCGGCGCCGGCCAGCAACGGGCCGATGTTGATGCCGATCTCCGACAACACCGTGAGGCCCGCGAGGACCAGGATCGTTACCAGCAGCGAGCTGCGCAGCAGAGGCAGAAGGGTGCGCAGCCGGGCGGAGCGGGCGGCCTGCTGCTCGCGCGCCAGCCGGGCGAGGTGCCCTTGCAGGGCGGCGTTCGCCGCCTCCCACACCGCGATCGCCAGCAGCAGCGTGAGCGCCAGCGTGCTGAGTCCGCCTGCGAGCCGGCGGCCAAGCAGGCTTCCGGCGAACCAGGAGAAGATAGGCACACCCCACAGCTCCAGCATCAGCAGGAATGCTCCGATATAGACGACGGCACGTGCGGTCCCTTGCACCAGCGGGTGGTAGAAAGCGAGTCGCGTTTCCAGCCCCGGGTAGCGGGCCGCGAGCTCCGAGTTGACGCGGCCCGCGCGCTCCAGCGCGCCGAGCAGCACGATCAGCACCAGGCGGGCCAGCACCAGGATCACGATCACGGTCAGGAAAAAGCGCAGGACGACCACGGAGCCGTTCGGGATCTCCAGCGCCCAGGCGACCCAGGCAGCGGCCAGTACGAAGAGGGCGATCCAATGCCAGACCGGCGCCACCACGTTGCGCAGCCGCGCGACCGGGCCGGTGGCGTCGGGTGGAGCGCGCAGGCGGTCGCGCACAGCGCGCCAGCCCTGCAGCACCATGACGCCAAGCATGATATGGTCGAGCAGCCCGAAGATCTTCAGCAGCCCCTCGTAGGCCGGCATCGACATGCCAAGCCCCGCTCCAACCTCGGCAATGGCGAAGCCGAACACCGTCACCACAGTCAGCCGGCGAATCCACCGTGTCGCCCAGATGGCGGTGGCGTCCGACACCCGCAGCAGCCGCAATCCCCGCCCCTCGGGTGAGAGCATCATGCGGGAGAACGACATCACCGTGGCCGAGACGGCGTAGGCATCCACCATCGCCAGCACCACCAGCCGGGACTGCTCGTCGCCGCCGATTTCGCTCGCCGCGACGACGTGCCCGGCCAGGGCGAAGGCGGCGACCGGAAGAAGGTCGAGCAGCAGGCGCGCGAACACGAGCGGCAGACGGCGGAGCAGGGTCAGCGCCGCCACGCGCCGCGATGGCGGCGCAGGTGCCTCCACCGGCTCTGCCGGCTCGTCCTCGTTGGCCGTCGTCTCGCCTGCCGGCGGCTCGAGCGGGCCTGACCCGGCCGGGGCACGCGCCGTCAGCATCCGCACCGGCCGGCGCAACAGCCAATCCACCAGGGTCTCGGCCGCGAAGCCGGCGGCGAGAGCCACGGCCACGCGCCACACCGCGGATCGCAGGATCGCATGCGCCAGCGGGTTCGTGGCCATGACGATGATCCAGCCCCACAACAGCGGCAGGCTTTGGACGGTTCGCGCGGTCATGGTGGCGCGCGTCCACAAGCTGCCCAGGAATCGAGACGCGCCCTTCACGACAGCGGCGCCCAGGCTGTCGGGATTGAGTTCCACCTTTGGCGCCGGCGCTGCCGCGGCAGGGGCCGCCGGGGACGCGGCGGCTGGGGTGGCTGTCGCTGGCTTGGTTGCTGCACTGGGGGCCGGGTGGGAGGCATCCACCCGGATGATCGCCTCCAACGTTGCGACCATTTGCGCGCGCCGCGCCGGATCGGTCAGCACGCCGAGCGCCTCCTGCGCCTGAGCCGCGCTGATGGACGGCGCGGTGGCTATGTCGGCGGAGCGTGCGGGGGATGGCGCCGCGAGCAAGCCAAGGACGAGGGCGATGACTGTCCAGCACGATAGGCGTTTCACAGTAGGTTCGATCTCCTTTCCCGCATCGCCGCGCGATGAGGCGGCCTGACCCGATGCCAACGCGCCGCGCGGCACCATGTAATACCGGTTCCTCAGTATGATGTGACCGGCGTGACCCACCTCTTGCCCTTCCTGATTGTCCCGCTGATGTTCGCCACACTTGGCGTCCTGTTCGCGGGCCTCATCAGTGTCGCCCGTGGGGGCGCCGACCCCAGGCGCTCGAACACGCTGATGCGGTGGCGCGTTCTGTTGCAGGCGGCGGCGCTGCTGCTGTTTCTTCTGATGCTGAAGCTCCTGCGAGGTTGATCGCGCAGGGTTAACGCGCGTTTGACAGTGGCTGGGGCGGGTGCATAAGGTCCGCTCCCCTACATTACACGTGCGAACAGGCGTCCCGTCCGGCGGCGGCCCGTACCCGCACACGGATTCCGAAGGCGGCACGGTCTCATGAAAGTAATCGTTCCGGTCAAGCGCGTCGTGGATTACAATGTGAAAGTACGGGTGAAGGCGGATGGCTCCGGCGTCGAGACGTCCGGCGTCAAGATGTCGATGAACCCGTTCGACGAGATTGCGGTGGAAGAGGCGGTTCGCCTGAAGGAGAAGGGCGTCGCGACCGAAATTGTGGCGGTGTCCCTGGGTGTGGCGCAGTGCGCCGAGACCATCCGCACCGCGCTCGCCATGGGCGCCGATCGTGGCATCCTGGTCGAGACCGACGCCGAGCTCCAGCCGCTCGCGGTGGCCAAGCTCCTGAAGGCGATCGCCGAGCGCGAGCAGCCGCGCCTGATGATCCTGGGCAAGCAGGCCATCGACGACGACATGAACGCCACGGGCCAGATGCTGGCCGCCCTGCTCGGCTGGCCTCAGGGCACCTTCGCTAGCAAGCTGAGCGTCGAGGGCGACAAGATCACCGTCACACGGGAGGTGGATGGCGGGCTGGAGACGGTCGCGCTGAACCTGCCGGCCATCATCACCACCGACCTGCGCCTGAACGAGCCGCGCTACGCCTCGCTGCCCAACATCATGAAGGCGCGCAAGAAGCCGATCGCCACCATGAAGCCCGCCGAGCTGGGCGTCGATCCGGCGCCACGGCTGACGACCATCAAGGTGAGCGATCCGCCGAAGCGCAAGGCCGGGCAGAAGGTCGGCTCGGTGGCCGAGCTGGTGCAGAAGCTCAAGACGGAAGCGAAGGTGATCTGAGCATGGCGTCCCTGGTCCTGCTGGAATACGACGAAGCCGGCATCAAGCAGCCCTCGCGCAGCGCCGTCGCCGCCGCCACCAAGCTGGGCGAGGCGCACGGGCTGGTCGTGGGCCAGGGCACCCAGGCGGCGGCCGAGGCCGCGTCGCGGCTGCCCGGCCTGACCAAGGTGCTCCTGGCCGAAGGGCCGGAGTACGAACATCTCCTGGCCGAGCCGCTGGCAGCCCTGCTGGTCGCGCTCGCGCCGTCCTATTCGCACCTGTTTGCCGCCGCGACGGCGGTTGGCAAGAACGTCATGCCCCGGGTGGGGGCGTTGCTGGACAGCCAGCCGATCAGCGACATCGCCGGCGTCGTCGATGCCGACACGTTCATCCGCCCGATCTATGCCGGCAACGCGATGGCGACGGTGAAGTCCTCCGACGCCAAGAAGGTCGTCACGGTGCGGGCCGCGAGCTTCGACCCGGTGGCGACCGAGGGCGGCAACGCGACGATCGAAAAGGCGCCCTCGGCCGAGGCGCCCCAGCTCTCTTCCTTCGTGTCGGCTGAGCTTTCCAAGAGCGAACGCCCGGAGCTGACCGCCGCCAAGGTGGTGATCTCGGGCGGGCGCGGCATGCAGAGCGGCGACAACTTCAAGCTGCTCGATCCGATCGCCGACAAGCTGGGGGCCGCCATCGGCGCCTCCCGCGCGGCGGTCAACTCCGGGTTTGTCCCCAACGACTACCAGGTGGGACAGACCGGCAAGATCGTCGCCCCGGACCTCTACGTCGCGGTCGGCATCTCCGGCGCCATCCAGCATCTGGCCGGGATGAAGGACAGCAAGGTCATCGTGGCGATCAACAAGGACGAGGAAGCGCCCATCTTCCAGGTCGCCGATTACGGCCTGGTGGCTGATCTGTTCACGGCGCTGCCCGAGTTGGCGGCGGAACTGGAGCGCTCCTGAAACATGAACATGGAAGTCAAATCGGCGCTGGCCGCTGGCCCGCTGCTCGCCGACGCGCCGGAGATCGCGCGGGTCGGCGTGGTCGGGGCCGGCCAGATGGGCAACGGCATCGCCCATGTCTGCGTCCTGTCGGGGCTGCCGGTCACCATGCTGGACGTGCGCGCCGACGCGCTTGGGAAGGCGATCGGCCTGATGGCGCGCAACATGGACCGGCAGGTGAACCGGAAGCTGATCAGCGCCGAGGCGCGCGACGCGGCGCTGGCGCGGGTCGAAACATCGACCGACTATGGCGCCTTCGGCGAGTCCGACCTCGTGATCGAGGCGGCGACCGAGAAGGAGGAGGTGAAGCGGTCGGTGTTCAAGACCCTGACGCCGCACCTCAAGCCGTCCTGCCTGATCGCCTCCAACACGTCGTCGATCTCGATCACCCGCCTCGGCGCCGCCACGGACCGGCCCGAGAAGTTCATCGGCATGCACTTCATGAACCCGGTGCCGGTCATGAAGCTGGTCGAGATCATCCGCGGCATCGCCACCGACGAGCCGACCTTCCAGGCCGTGCAGGGCCTGGCCAAGCGGCTCGGCAAGGCCACCGCCGTCTCGGAGGACTTTCCCGCCTTCATCGTCAACCGCATCCTGGTGCCGATGATCAACGAGGCGGTCTATGCCCTGTACCGAGGGCGTGGGATCGATCGCCGCGATCGACACCTCCATGCGGCTTGGCGCCAACCATCCGATGGGACCGCTGGAGCTGGCCGACTTCATCGGCCTCGACACCTGCCTGTCCATCATGCAGGTGCTGTATGAGGGCCTGTCGGACAGCAAGTACCGGCCGTGCCCGCTGCTTGTGAAGTATGTCGAGGCCGGCTGGCTGGGGCGCAAGGCGGGCCGGGGCTTCTACGACTACAGCCAGGATCCGCCCCGGCCGACGCGCTGAGGCTTGCAAGAGCCGCCCCCGGATCCGATCCGGGGGTTGCGCAGCCTATCACAAATTTGTGACACACTACATGTGGCTCGCGGTGCGAACCTTCCTTGATACGTATCGAAAGGGAGGAAGCTCGTGTTCACGCGACGTCTGTTCGTGCCCTGCGCTCTCTGTGCCGTCACCGGGTTCACTGCTTCCGAAGCGAACGCGCAGACGAGCCAGCAATCCGGCGCACCCGCCAGCAATCCTGGGTTCAGTCGCAAGATTCTGCAACAGACCGATGGTCCTGCCAATGGGTATGTCACACTGCTGGTGGCGGTGGATGTCGACCCGAACGTCATGATTGCCCGGCACACCCATCCCGGAATCGAATCGGCCTACATCCTCGAAGGCGGAGGTGAGCTTGCCGTCAAGGGACGCTCTACCCGTCAAGTCAAGGCTGGTGATGGCATGCAGGTTCCGCCGGAGACGCCACACAGCCTGAAGAACGGTGCCGCGCCAACGAAAATTCTTATCACCTATGTGGTCGAGAAGGGAAAACCGCTGGCCTCGCCAGCTCCGGAGTGACATTTCGGCGCGATCCGATTTCCCTCCGGAGATGGCTTCTCAGGGGTGAGAATCATGGGCGGTTGTCGGTGGCCCTGCTAAACGGCGACGCCGCCACCGGTAGGAGCCAGGGGTCGGGCGCAAGCCCGGCCCTGTTCCTTTATGCGTTCACCCGGTCCAGCTCCGCCTCAGTGATCCCAAGCTTGCCCGCAGCCTCGCGGATCTGCGCCCAGCTCATGTCGTCCACGGGAATTCCTTCAGCCATCCGCTCGCGGGCTGTCCGGCGTTCCGGCTCTCCGGGCAGCAGGATCGCGTCGAACCCCGGCGCGAGACGGGAGGACTTGATGTGGGCGGCCGTGGCCGCGACGCCTTCCGCCACGGAGCCGGGACCGTTCAGGCGGGCCAGGTCAGTGACCACGGCGAACATGCTGTTCAGGATGCCGCCCTGACACGGCTCGCCGGCGCGCTGTCCGCCCGTGACCGCGCCGGCCATGATCTCGCACATGACGGCGAGGCCGGAGCCCTTGTGCCGGCCGAAGGTCAGCAGCGCCCCCGTGTGGTCGTCGATGAAGCCGCGCGGGTCCGCGGTGGGCCGCCCCTCCGCGTCGATCAGGCAATCGGGCGGAACCGTGACGCCCTTGTTGCGCGCCACGCGGGCCTTGCCCGCGGCGATGGTGGTGGTCGCCATGTCGAGGACCACTGGCTCGTCGTTCGGGCCGGGCACGGCGGTCACGAACGGGTTGGTGCCGAGACGCGCCTCCCCGGCACCGAACGGGGCGGCGATGTCGTGATGATCGGCCACGTTCACGTAGCCGATGAACGCCATCCCCGCTGCCACCGCCTGCTCGCCATAGGTGCCGACCCGGCCGATATGGGTGCTGTTGCGCAGCCCGAGCACGCAGGCGCCCAGCTCGCGGGCGCGCGCGATGGCGCGGCGGACCGCCTCGGCGGCCATACGCTGGCCGAAGCCCCGCCGGGCGTCGAGCACCAGCAGGGCGCCGAAATCGACCACCGTTTCCAGCGTTTGGTTCGGCACCAGCAACCGGTCCTGCAACAGCGTCACGTAGCGCGGCAGCATTCCCACGCCGTGGCTGTCGTGGCCGGAGAGATTGGCGCGGATCAGGTGATCGGTCACTTCCGTTGTTTCCGCCTCGTCGCTGCCCATGCGGCGCACGATCAGGCTGGCGACAGCGCGGAGCTGGTCTGGGGTGAAGGTTGGCATGGAGGCTCTATTCTCCGGCAAGGCGCGTGGCGGTCGTCGGCGCGGCGAGGCGCATGAGCGATGACACGTCCTGGGCGTGATCGATGGCAAGCACCGCATCCGCGAGGCGCGCCGAACGCTCGGCGCCGAGCACCGCGTCGGCGAGACCCGCGAACTTGCCGCGCAACTCCGCCTCGGTCAGGAAGTTCGCGGGTTCCCCCTTCGGGACGATGACGGTCTGAGCGAACACTTGGCCCCGCGCGCGCGCAGTCACCTTGCCGGACATATTGGCAGGGAACTCCGCCTCGATCTCCGGATCGAGCTCGCAGCGCACCTTGGGCAGCAGCCGGCGGACATCGGGGTCGTCAAGCCAGGCGTAGCTGTCCCAGCCCATGTGGCCCTTGGCCAGGGCGCAGGCGATGACAAAGGGGCCGCTGAACTGCCCGTCCACGACGTTGCGCGGGTCGGCCTTCTTCTCGGCGGGCTCACCGATCAGCAGCATCCCCGACTTGGGAAGGCCGAGCATGATGGTTTCAATCTCCTCGGCGCGCAGCCCGTGCGCGGCGCGCAGCGCCAGGGCGGCGTCGATTCCGGCATGGCCGTAGCGGCAGGACGGATAGGGTTTCACCGCCGTCGCCATCAGCTCGAAATCGCGGCCCAGGTGAAGCAGTGCGCGCTCGGGCGTCGGGTCCGGGGCGTAGGCCCGCATGAAGCCGTGCCGCCCTTCCAGGGCCTGCTCGGCGCCCTTGAAGTCCTCGCGCACCAACGTCGCGGCCATGAGCCCGTTCATCGCCGCCCAGCCGACCTGGAAGCGCTTGGTCCAGGCGCCGTTGACCAGGAACTGGAGACTGCCCGCGCACTGGCTCAGCACCGTGCCCATCGCCCCGGCGACGCCTGCTCCGTCCAGGCCGAAGACGCGCGCGGCCGCGGCGGCGGCCCCGAACGCGCCGCATGTGGCTGTCGGATGGAAGCCGCGGTCGTAGTGCGCGCCGGCGGGCAGGGCCAGGGCGACGCGGCACGTGACCTCGTAGCCGGCGACGATGGCGGCGAGCACGTCCGCGCCCGCCGCGCCCGCCATCTCGCCGGCGGCGAGGGCGGCGGGAATGACCGGGGCGCCAGGATGCAGGCTGCCGGCCGCGTGGGTGTCGTCGAAATCGAGCGAGTGGGCCAGCGCGCCGTTCAGGAACGCCGCGCCCGCGGGCGTGTACCGCGCCGCATCGCCGAACACGCCGGCGCTGCCGCCGGCCATGCCCATGGCGCGCGCGGCGCCCAGGAACGAGGCCGTGCTTTCGGCATCATGGCGGGCGCGCACGATGTTGCCGACCAGGTCGAGCACCAGGAAACGGGCGCGGGCGACAACCTCCGGCGCAAGCGCCTCCAGCCGAAGCCCGGCGCTGAACGCGGAAAGCTCTGCCGTGACGCCCGTGCCCATCGGTTCCCTCCTGGCTTGCCGCCGCACTCTGGCGCAAAGCGGTGACGCGGCCAAGCCGGAGGGAGGCTCGCCCGCCACTGAAACGGCAGGCGAGATTCCGCCTCTCAGCTTACGGGTGCGCCGCGCCCTGCGTGGCCACATAGACCGCATAGATCGACGTGCTGCCGCAGATATAGAGGCGATTGCGCAGCAGTCCGCCGAAGGTCAGGTTGGCGACCGTCTCCGGCGTATGAATCTTGCCGAGCAACTGGCCCTCCGGGCTGTAACAGCGCACGCCATCTTCCTTGGGGTCGCCCCAACCCATGCTGCACCAGACGTTTCCGTCCACGTCGGCGCGCATGCCGTCGGTCAGACCAGGCGCGAAGCCCTCGGCGAAGACTCTCCCGTTGCTGACCTTACCCGCGTCGATGTCAACGTCGAAGACACGGATATGGGCCGGTCCTCCGTCGGTGATGCCGCTGTCGATGACGTACAGCTTCTTCTCGTCAGGCGAGAACATGATCCCGTTCGGCTGGACGAAATCATCCACGACGACCGTGATATTTCCGGTCTGGCCGTCCACTCGGAATACGTTGTGCTTCTCCTGCTCCTGCTGTGCCTGGATGCCTTCGTAGTTGGCCTTGATTCCGTAGTTCGGATCGGTGAACCAGATCGAGCCGTTGGAGGCCACCACCACATCGTTCGGCGAGTTCAGCTTCTTGCCGTCGTAGCTGTCCGCGATCACGGTAATGGTGCCGTCAAGCTCGGTCCGCGTGACTCGCCGACCGTTATGCTCGCAAGTGACGAGCCGTCCTTGAGGGTCGACGGTGTTGCCGTTCGAGTTGAGCGAGGGCGTGCGGAAGACGCTCAGGTGATTGTCGTCTTCCAAGAGTCGCATCATCCGATTGTTGGGGATGTCGCTGAAGATCAGGTATCGTCCGGCGCGAAAGTAGGCCGGTCCCTCGCACCAGCGCATCCCGGTCGCCACCCGCTCCACGGCGCCAGTGCCGACCACGCCCTTGAAGCGTTTGTCGAGAGTCTCGATGTGCCGGTCCGGATAATGCGAGCCGGGCAAGGGACCGAGCGGCAGTTCACTGTATGGCGGCACCGGCAGCGGGACACCGGTTTCGCCGAATGGGCCCTCGGTCGCGGCAGAGGCAAGCTTGAGCGTGGCTGCGGACGCCGCGGTGCTCGCCGTGGCGGCCAGAAATGCGCGTCGGTTCATGTGTCCCCCCGAATTAGCCGGGATCGTGTCCCAGCGCGGGCACGCTAGCACATCATTTGTCTCAGGTAACCAGACACCGGGGCGATTTTTTGAGGGCCATCGCGTTTACCCATAGACGGTTTTGTTGAGGGAAGGTGAACCTTGAATGAAGGCATGGATTTGTTTCTGGGAGACGCGATGGTGCAGCGATTGCTGATCCTCACAGACACAGCTACAGACCCCGGCGTGAAGCCCATCTCTTGTCGCTCGAGGGAAGCATGTCCGCGACACCGTTGCATGATTGGCTGATGCCGCGCCTTGAGGCGCTGCTTGAGGATGCGCGGAGGGCGGGATTCGAGCGGCAGACGGCGGTCGCGGTGGTGATCGACCTGATCGAGAGCCCGCGCTTCAACAAGCCGGCGCCCCCATCGGGAGCGCCCACTCCAGCCAAGTGACGCTACTTCATCCCGGTGATCGAGGGCGTGACCGCGCGCGGATCCCGCGTCGGCCAGCGCCCCGCGTCCACCTGCGCCAGGAACGCGCCCACGATGCGGTTGAACTCGTCGGGGCTCTCCGCGTTGATCCCGTGCCCGCAGTTCGGCATCACCGCAAGCGCGGCCGAGGCGATCTCCCGCTTCATCAGGATCGCCGGAGTGAGGCAGGGCCAGTCCTCGTCGCCGGTCAGGATCAGGGTCGGAACGGACAGCCGGCGCATCTCGTCCGCCAGGTCGTAAAGCGATGGCCGCTCGCGCTGCACGCCGAGCTGCGTGTTGATCGCGCCGCGCGCGTCATGCTCGGCCAGCATCCGCTTGAACTCAGCGAAGCCACGCGGGTCCTTGTTCTCGAACTGCACGCGGGTCGGGCCGTACGCGTACCTCTCGGCGAAGGCCGCCATGCTATTGTTTTGAATGAAATCGGCCACGGCCTGGGCCTCGGCGCGGAAGCGGGCGCGCTGGTCCGGCTCGGCGCCGTAGCCGCAGCCCGCCACGGTCAGCGACCGGGCCCGCGCGGCGTGGCGGAAGCCGAAGTGCAGCGTGGCGAAGCCGCCCATGGACAGGCCGACCACATGCGCCCGGTCGAGCCCGAGATGGTCGAGCACCGCGCTGATATCGTCGGCGGCGCGCGCCTGCGCGTAGCGGTCAACCGTCTCTGGGACATCCGAGGGCGGATAACCGCGCGCGTTGAATGCGATGGCGCGGTAGCGTTGCCCGAAATGGCGGAGCTGCGGCTCCCAGCTACGTAAGTCTCCCGCGTACTCATGGACGAAAATGAGCGGCGTGCCGGTTCCGGTCTCCTCGAAATAGAGCCGGACGCCGTCGTCGGTGGTGGCGTGGGGCATAGCCGTCGGTCTCCCAAACGTGACTCAGCCGTTCGGCGCCTGGGGGCCGATCGCCAGCACGCCATTCGACGGCAGCGCCCCAGCCGGCCGCACCACGCGGCTGCCCACCACGAACGCCGAGCAGGCCCGGCTCCACAAGTCGCCGAAGGCGATCTCCGTTGTCCATGGTCCTGGCGGCAGCCCAGCCACACGGGCCGAGCCGCGCGGGGCGAGGTAGATGCGCACGATGACATTCCCAGCGGCGTCGGTCAGCGTCACGACAGCCGGGCTCGTCGAGGCATTCGCAAGGGTGACGCGCGCATCTCCTCCGCCGCCTCCGGCGAGCAACTCGCCATTGACGGGCGGGGGGCCGGAATTGTCGGCGCACGCCTCCCGCCAGGCAACGAGCCTGTCGCCCGGCATGAGGCGGGTCGCCTCGACGTACCCGACGGCGCCACCAGCGAGTGCGACCGGCATCAGCCCGTCCGGAGCTGGCACATCAAGGACATGAAGCGCCGTATAGGCCGGCAGTTGGCCCTTCGGGACGAGGTTGTGCCCCGCGTGATCGCCGAGCCAGAGGGTTGCCGGCTCCGGGCCTGGCAGCACGTAGTGATCGGGCGTGCCGGTGAGCGCGGCCGGCGTGATGGTCGGAGGGACGGAGGCGGCCGGAGCCGCGGGGGCGGGCTCGGGAGCCTTGGCGGAGGCCACCTTGCGCGACCCTGGATCTCCGGCGGAGAGCATCGCGACCAGCACGAGGGCGGTGGCGAGCCCGCTGACTCCGATCACCGCGAGCCACGGACCTTTCCGCGGCGTTTCCGGCGCTTGAGCGGGACGGGGCGGAGGCGGCACGGAGGGCACGCTGGCCGCGCGGTGATAGCCCGTGCGGCGCAGCGGATTTGAGAGAACGTCGTAAGCTTCCTTGAGCAGAACGAAAGCGGCCGCGTTGCCGGTGCCGGGGACGTCGGGGTGCAGCCGGCGAGCCTGGGCGTGGAACGCCGCCTTGAGCTCCTCCGGTGTCGCATCCGGCGTCACCCCGAGCCGGGCATAGTGGCCGAGCGGGTCGCGGGTCATCGGGCTTGTATAGCGCCTTTCGAACGGCTTGCGTCCCGCCCCCCGCGCTTCCCGTCTAGAAAAGTTAGCGCAGGTCACGCAGCAGGAGCTGACCGACGCGGACCTCCGGACCGGGCAGCCGGCTGATCATCGCGCGAGACACGGCAGGCATATGGACGACGGCCCTCCCTTGTCGTCCGCCGTGTGCCCGCCCTACGCTGGCGGCGCAACGAAGCGGGAGCGATCGCGCCCGTGTGATGGAGGTCTCATGTCCGCCCGCCCCTTGCTTGCCGCGCGCCTTTCCAGCCTGCTCGTCGCCGCCGGGCTGGCCACGCTCGCCGGCCCCGCCGTCGCGGCCGGCCCGACACAGGGCGTTACTGATAACGAAATCGTGATTGGCACCACGACCGACCTCTCTGGCGTGACCGCGATCCAGGGAGTGAACAACGCTAACGCCCTACGCATGGCCTTCGACGAGGTCAACGCCAAGGGGGGAGTCAACGGCCGCAAGATCCGCTACGTCGTCGAGGACACCCAGTACACCGTTCCCCGCGCCGTGCAGGGCATGAACAAGCTGCTGAACCAGGACCACATCTTCATTGCGCAGGATGATGGCGGCACGCCGATGAACGATGCCGAGATGCCGATGCAGTTCGCCAAGGGCGTGCCGAACGTGTTCCCGCTGACCGCCGCGCGATCGATGTACGAGCCGTTCAATCGCCTGAAGTTCGGGCAGTTCGCCTCGGTACTATGACCAGATGCGCTCGGCGGTGAAGTACTTCGTCGAGCAGCGCCATCGCGGCAAGCTGTGCGCGATGTACCAGGATTCCGATTTCGGCCGCGACGTGCTGGCCGGCATCACGGCCGAGGCCAAGGCGCTGAACGTGCCGGTCGTGGCGACCACCGCGCACAAGCCCACCGACGTGGAGTTCAACGCGGCGGTGGAGAAGCTGCACGACGCCGGATGCGACTGGATCGGGCTGGGGACGATCGTGCGCGACACGAACGTCATCGTCTCGACGATCCGCAAGATTGGCTGGAACCCTGACTTGGTCGGACAGTTCGCCTCGTACGACACCGCTGTCGCGTCACTGCCCGGCGGGGCGACCGAGGGCATGTTCTGCATGACCCCGTCGATCTACGCCTATCCCGACGACCCGCGCCCAGCGGTGCAGGCGTTCGCGAAGAACTACAAGCAGCGCTACGGAATCGACCCGAATTTCCACGGCGAGGTGGGCTACGCCGCGGCGCAGATGGTGATCCTAGCCTTGCAGCGGGCCGGCCGGGATCTGACAACCGACAGCTTCATCACTGCGATGGAGAGCACCCACGAGTACACCGACATCTTCGGCACCAAGTACAGCCTGGGACCGAACCAGCACCACGCGGAGACGGCATCGTTCCTGACGGTGGTGCGCAACGGGCGCTGGGTACCGGTGTCGACCGAGCAGCTTTCCTACTAGGCCGCAGCTTGTGGCGCGATGCCGCGCCTACTCGGTGTAACCGAGGAGGGTTGCGCGCATCCGCGCGCCGAGCGTCCGGAGCCGCTTCCGACTATCACGATGCTGCCGGCGATGCCTTGGCCACCTCGACCAGCGTGTCGGAAAAGGTTGGCGCGTGACCGTAATCGGCGAAGGCCGCGGGGTTGATCGCGTTCACGGTGCGCCCCTGGCGACTGTCACGGCGCCAATATCCCATTGGCGCCGCCACGACACCCACCATTGCGTCGCCGGAGACCTCAGCCACCGCGTCGAAGACGCCGCGATCGTTGAACACCTGGACCAGGTCGCCCGCGACAATTCCACGCGCCGCGGCGTCTTGCTCACTGATGACGACCTTCTGCGCGTCGGCGTGGCGTCGCTGAACCGGCATATTGCCAAAGGAGGAATTGAGGAAGGCATGGCTCTTCGGCGACACCATGTTCAGCGGATAGCGGGTCGCCAACGCCGGATGGGTCGCCGCCGACTCGTTGGGTGGAATGTAGTTCGGCAGCGGGTCGATGGCTTCTCCCAATTGATCGCCTGCATAGCCCTGGCGGAACAGTGGCAAGGCCATATTGCCGCCAGCGGCAATCGATGACTTGAACTCGCATTTGCCCGATGGGGTCGGAAAATTGCCCTCCCGGTGCGGCACGAACGTGTCTGGCGTCCCGACCTTGAGGCGCGCATAGCCCGTCTTCCGCAGCAGCCCGAGGTCGATCCCGTCGAGCGCAGGGTTGCTCCAGTCGAACGCTGCCAAGGCGATCGCCTCATCGCTCCGCCGCCAGTATGGATCGCTGAATCCCATCGCGCGGGCGAGCCGCCGGAAAAGCTCGGTGTTCGACACCGCCTCGCCCAGCGGAGCGATGGCGGGCTCGTTCAGAGTGAGATAGAGATGGCCCCAGGAAAACATGATGTCGAACTGCTCAAGCTGGGTCGTGGCCGGCAGCACGATATCGGCAAAGGTCGCTGTGTCGGTGAGGAATTGCTCACTGACCACCGTGAACAGGTCGTCCCGAGCCAGGCCCTCTTCGACCTTCGCCTGCTCGGGGACCGTCACCATCGGATTACAGTTGTAGACGAACAACGAGGCAATCGGCGCCTTCAGCGGCAGCTCGCCGGTCAGCGCCCGCCCAAGCCGCCACTGGTTGATGACAGGGGTGCCGGGTCTGATCCACTCAGGGCGGCTCACGGCGTCCCAGTTAACCGGAAACGCCCAGATCGGCATGTGCAGGATGCCGCCGCCGCAATAGCGCCACGAGCCGACCAGCGCCGGCAGGCAGGAGAGCGCGCGCACGGCGTTGCCGCCGCCAGCGTGCCGTTCGATCGCAACGCCCATGCGGATCACGGATGGCTGCATGGTGGCAAACTCGCGTGCGAGCGTGCGCACATCGCCGGCGGAAACGCCGGTCGCGGCGGCGACCACCTCTGGCGTGAACCGCGCCGCGCGCTCCCTCAGCTCCTCGTAGCCCACTGTGTAGTTGTCGACGTAATCCTGATCGACAAGTCCCTCAGCGATAATCACGTTGATCATGCCCAGCGCCAGCGCGGCATCGGTCCCGGGCCGGATGCGAATGTGCCAGTCGGCCTTTTTCGCCGTCCGCGTCGCGAACGGATCGATCACCACCACCTTGGCGCCTTGCTCTTGCGCTTCGGCGATAAACGGCCAGTGGTACAAATTGTTGCTGATGGTGTTGATCGCCCAGAGAATGATGTATCGCGAGTGGACGAAGCTTTCCGGGTCGATCGCGGCCGTCGGGCCGCATGACATGAAGAACGCCGTGATCGCTCCCAAATCGCAGAAGGTCCGCTCGGAAATCGCGGCGCCAAGCTTGTTGAAAAAGGCGTCACCGACGTTGAGCCCGTTGAGAACGCCCTCGTTGCCAAGGTAGCTGTACGGCAAAATGGCAGCCGGGCCGTGCTGGTCGATAATGGACGTCCACCGGGTTTTGATCGCGCTGAGCGCCTCGTCCCACGTGATTCGCTCGAATTGGCCCGAACCTTTGCGGCCCGTGCGCGCAAGCGGGAACAGTACGCGATCAGCGCTATAGACCCGGTTCTGATAGTCATTGACCTTGACGCACAGTCCGCCGCGCGTGAACGGGTGATCCGGGTTGCCGCGCACCCCGATCGCCTTGCCCTCGCGAACCGTGGTGATCATGGCGCAGGTGTCCGGGCAATCGTGTGGACAGGCGCTGAATACCGTGCGGTCGAGCATTTCGTTCCCCAGTAATACCGGCAAAACCCTGGGCGGGGATCAGCGTCAGGCTGGCTGTCCACGACAGCGGATCAGGTCCGGCAGGGGCGGAATGGCGGCGCCGCCCGGCACGTTCAACCGGCTGCCAAGATAATCCCAGAATGCAATGCCCTGTTTGGCACATGTCTTGGCCAAGCCAAGGAATGCATCGCGGCAGTCGCGGCCCCGATGGCTGCGTGTCCCGGCGCTGACCTTGCGGCGCGTGACCTGGCAGCGGATGTCGTTCTCGGAGCCATTGGTGTGCAGTGGCACCTCGGGCCGATCCAGCACCTTCAGCAGTTCCGGCTTGTTGGCCCGCAGCCGCGCCAGCAGCCGATCCAGCGTGGCGAAGCCGGTGCGGCGGTGGAAGATGCGATCGAACCGCGCCCGCAGCGTCCGCCGGCGGCGTGCTGCGGGATTGGCGCGATAGGCTCTGAGGTCGGCGTAATGGTCCCAGGTCAGCGCGCGCATGCGCTGCTGCGCCGCATGTTGGGTGTCGGTGAAGGTGTCGAGCTTGTGCACCAGTCGCTCGGCATGGACCCAGCAGAGCGCGTGATCGCCGACGGCGAACTGACCGGCGTCATCGCTCAGCACCACAGTGCCGCGCAGGAAGCCGTGCGCCGCGACGCTGCCCCAGATCGCGCCTTCGGTGGCGAGCAGCACCGGATTGGGCGAGGTGGTCAGGGCGGTGAAGCCAAGCCGGTCGAGATGCGCCGACCAGCTTGCCTGATCGGCGAACGCCGTGTCCGGCTGAGCCGCCAACCGGGCGATCAACGGCCCGGGCAGCGCATGGTTGCGCATGTAGCTGAACGCTGTCTCATTCAGCACGAAGTCAGCATGCCCGGCGCGCAGCAGGTCGAGGAAGTTCAGCCGGCTTTTTGATCCGCGCGTGGCAAAGAAGGTGAAGCGGCCATCGCCAATCTGCGTGCAGAAGGCGTTGGCGACCTTATGGCGCACGCCGGTGTCGTCGGCGGATATCCAGGAGGCGCTGGCAAGTCCGGCGCGCAGCACGTCCCGGCTCTCGGCGAGGAAGGGATCGGGGCGTTCGGTCAGCAGCCGCTGCACCTGCCGTTCGGAGATTGCCACACCGATCGAGCGCAACAGCGCAACCAGGCGCGGCAGGGTGGACTGGCCCTGATGATACAGCATCAGCACCAAGCGACGGAGTTCGGGACCGAAATGTCCGGCGACGCCCCCCGGCAGCGGTGCGATGAGGGTCTGGCCGTCCGGCGTGACCCAGCGCTCGCGCCGGTAGCGGATCGCCTGCACCGCCAGGATCACATCCTGCACCAGGTAGGTTTCGTAGCCCTTGAAGCGCGACCCCGCCGGTGCGGCGATGCTCAGCACACGGTCTTCGACGCTGACGCGGGATCTGACCTTGCCGCGGCGGGGCTTGTCGCGGGGGGATTTCGTCCCTGACGGCGCCGTGGCCTGTTCCATGCCACTGGGCTTGATGACGGGCCGGCCTTTCAGGCCCTTCAGCCGGGCGTTCTCCTCGCGTAAGGCGGCAACGGTCTGCTGCAATGCGCCGACCTCGGCCAGCAACTGCAGGACCAGGTCCTTCAGTTGGCCAGGCGTCAGGGAATCGAGGTCGGACGGCGGTGACACACCGATGTCGAATCGGAAAACCGCACCAGTGCGAATCCGGAAAATCGATCCGCTCCGCATTCTTCGGCGGCCTGTGGCATTTCGGACTCGCTTCAGGAGGCCATCCCGTCAGCGCACCCAGCCAACGCCGCAGGTCAGGGCGCTGCCCGGGGTTTTGCCGGTATTACGTTCCCCACGTCTAAGCCGTTGCGCTGCAAATGAAATTGCCGCGGCCCTGGCGCATCAGAGAGGCCGTGTGAACCCGGCCGCCCGGGTGCAGCGGAGCGTGTCTCGCGCTGGCAAGTCCAACTGGGGTTCGACGCTACGCCGCGATCTGGCGGCAGGCAAGCAGGCCGCTTATGGGGTGAAGGATCGTCGGCCTCGGCCCGGGCGGCGCGCGGTGACGAGATGCACGACGCCGGCCGCGCCGACGAAGAGAAGCCCGGTCCCGACCGCGCCGGGCCAGCCCGCGCGCGCCCAGGCATGCCCCGCCGCGAGCGAGCCAGCGCTGCCGGCGAGAAAGTAGCAGGTCATGAAAAACGCGTTGACGCGGCTGCTGGCGCGCCGAGACACAGCGAAAATGCGCGCTTGATTGGCGATCAAGGCTGCCTGCGTGCCGGCGTCCAGCAAGATCGATCCAGCGGCGAGTCCCGCCAGGCTCTGCCCCGACACCGCGAAGACGAGGAACGCGGCTAGGATCACCGCGATGCCCATGGACAGAACCCGGTTCGGCCCAATCCGGTCGCTCAGCCGGCCGGCCCACGGCGCGACCAGCGCGCCGGCCGCGCCGATCAGGCCGAAAATCCCCGCCGCTCGGCTGCCGAGGTGGAAGGATGTCGCCAGGAGCGGGGTCAGCGCGACCCAGAACACGCTGAAGGCGCCGAACAGCAGCCCGCCGCTCAGCGAAGCCGCCCGCAGCACGCGATAGCGCCGAGCGAGGCCGAAAACCGAAAGCAGCAAGTGCCCGAAGGGCTCGCCCGTGACCGGCGGCACCCGGGGCAGGCGCCACGCCAGGACCGCGGCCAGGCCGGCGGCCACGCAGGCGCCGACCGCGAACACACCGCGCCAGCCCAGGGCGGCCCCGAGAACCCCGGCGACGAAGCGCCCGCCCAGGATGCCGAACAAAAGGCCGCTCATCACCTTGCCAACGGTGCGCCCGCGCCACTCCTCGGGCGCCAGGTGGGCGACCATCGGCACGATCTGCTGGGCCAGAGTGGCGAACAGTCCGATCGCGAGCGATGCCCCGATCAACGCCCCGATGCTTGGGGCCAGCGAAGCTCCCAGCATCGCGCCCGTCAGCCCGACGCTGAGCGCGACGATCACCCCCTTGCGCGGCAACCGATCGCCGAGCGGGCCGAGGAGGAGCAAGCCCGCCGCGTAGCCGAGCTGGGTCGCCATGGAAATCGGCGCGACCGCCGCAAGACCGACCCCAAGGCTGCGCGCTATAAGTTCGAGCAGCGGCTGGTTGAAATAGATGTTGGCGACCGCCAGGCCGCAACTGACCGCCAGCAGCGGGACCAGCTTGGCGATGTCCACGGGCGGGTACTGAGGCATCGCCGACGCACATGAGGTTTCTTGGAGGCGGCTCAATATGTGCGCGAAGGACGGGGAGAGGTGTCGAGCGCAGCAATCCGCAGCTTGCCTTGGCACGCCGCGGCGTCGGCAACGCAGCCGCCCTCCAGCCACCACCGCCGAATGGATTGTAAAAGCATCCCAACGCGCGGCCCTGGGGCGATACCGAGCGCGAGCACGTCGCTGCCGGTGAGCGGGAACACCGGGCGGGGCAGCGCCGCCAGGCGCGCGCGCAAGGCGGCCCAGTCCTCGCCCTTCCCGCCGGTCAGCCAGGTGCGGCCGATCAGCACGTCGGCCGGCGCGTCCGTGAGCATCCGCCGCAACGTCGCATCGTCATTTTCCGGTCGGGGCACGGGCGCGGCGCGCAGTGCGTGCAGCCGATCGCGCTCTGCGTTGGATAGGCGCAGCCGGTCCGCCACCGCGTCCGGCTCGCCCGTCGAAAGCGCGGCCAGGCGCAGCAGCGGGTCGGCCGGGGCGCCCGCCTCCACCATCCGGGCGAGCCGATCGGGGTCGGCACCCTCGGGCAGCACGGCGCCCAGGACGCCAAGCGCCGCCATTAGGGCCATCGTCTGGCCTGGGTCCGTCTGGCCTGGGTCGGGCGCCGCCACTATGCGGCGCAGTTCGCTCCAGACACGCTCTGGCGACAGGCGCGCGAGACCGGGCAAGCCGGCCTGGATGGCGCTGACCGCCGCCGCGTCGGGGGGCGTGCGCGCGTAGCGGGCGTAGAAGCGGAAGAATTGCAGAATGCGCAAGTAGTCCTCGGCGATCCGCCGCGCCGGGTCGCCCACGAAGCGGACGCGCCCGGCGCGCAAATCGTCGATGCCGCCGAAATAGTCGAACACCGCGCCGTGGCGATCCATCGACAGCGCGTTGAGCGTGAAGTCGCGCCGCGCCGCGTCGGTCCGCCAGTCGTCGGTGAACGCCACGACCGCGTGCCGCCCGTCCGTCGCCACGTCGCGGCGCAGCGTCGTGACCTCGTAACCATGACCGTCCGCGAGCGCCGTCACGGTCCCATGGTCGAGGCCGGTGGGAATCGCGCGCAGCCCCGCCCGCTCAAGCGCGGCGACCACTTGGTCGGGGCTGGCGGGGGTGGCGAGGTCGATGTCGGCGACCGGCAGCCCGGCAAGCGAGTCCCGCACCGCGCCGCCCACGACCCGCGCCTCCGGCAGCGCCGCCATGACCGCCCCCAGGGCAGGATCGGCGAGGAAATCCGGTAGCGGCAAGCGCACCGCGGGAGCCTCGCCGCTCATCGCCCGGATCCCGGTTGCAGAATCCGCCCATCCGCGCCGACGCGCGCCGGCACATAGCCCTCACCCGGAGGAAGAGCGCGTCGCAGGCCAAACCAGGCGAGGCCCAGCGCAAGCAGCGTCACCCAAAGCCCGGCGGCGATGACAATCCGCGGCGACAGGCGCCCGCCGCGCCCGGAAAGCCGCCAGGCCAGGAACGCCAAAAAGGGCACAACGAATAACGCCGCCTCGGTCAGCCTTAGCATGGCGCGACCCTCATTGCGCGCGCCGCAGCGCCTCCGCCACATGCACGAGGATCGCCGCGGTCGCCCCCCAGATGTAATGCTCGGGGTGCGGCCAAACCCAGACCTCGCGCACGATCCCGTCCCGCTCTTGCGTCTCGCGGCGCGGCGCGCGCGGATCGAGCAGGACGTCGAGCGGGAACTCGAACGCCGCCTCTACCTCGTCCGGCTCGGGGCGGAGCGTCAGGCCAGGCGGGATCAGCCCCACGATGGGCGTGATGCGGAAACCCGTGCCGGTCAGGAAGTCGCCCAGCCGCCCCAGCACCTCCACCCGTGCGGGATCGAGCGCGATCTCCTCCCGCGCCTCGCGCAGCGCGGCGGCGGTTGCGTCGGCATCGTCGGGGTCGATCCGCCCGCCAGGGAAGCTGACCTGACCGGCATGGCGGCGCAGCCGTTCATTCCGCTTCGTCAGCAGAACGCCGGGGCGCTTGCCGAGCACGAAGGGGACCAAGACGGCAGCGGGGGTTGGTGGCCGGCTGGCGGCGCGAAGCAGTTCATGCCCATGCGCCAGCTTTCCTGGCTCGCCCTCGGCCAGGACCGCTCGTCCCAAGCGCCGCCGCAGCTCCGACGGCTCCACGCGGCTGGCGCTCACCCTTCGCCTTGCGGCAACTCGCCCAGCGGAAAGAAGGCGCCGCCGCTCCACACGCCAAGCATCCGCCGCCCGTGTACGCAGTACGGCACGCCGAGCGCGACGAGTTCATAATAGACGGCCCGGCTGATTCGCGCCTCCACGCCCAACGCGCCCGCGCCAGGGCGGACCAGGATGTAGGGCGTGGGCTCACAGGTCAGGATGTCGTGCGCGATGCGGATCGGATGGTTCGGGCCAGCGGTAATCACCTCGTCGACATTGGTTCTGAATGACAAGGTTTGTCCGCGGCCGTCGCCGCTCCAGTCCAGCTCGACGGCCAGGAACGGCGCGTCCTCCACATCGATCCGGCCGCGCTCGGCTGGCGTCTCCAGCCAGAACGAGCCATCGGCCTCGCGCTTCAGCACGCTCGCGAACAGGCAGACAAGCTCCTTTCGCCCGATGGGGGTGCCGCGATACAGCCAGGTTCCGTCCCGTCGAATAAGGAAGGGCAGATCGCCACAGTTCACCGGCGCGCGCCGTCGTCGGACTGGCTGATTCATCCCGGCTAGCGCGCTGACTGCCCCCCTGGCATTCGCGATAGTTGATGGAGAGCTGGCTTCGTTCACGTCTCCGTCTCCCCGGACTGGCAAGCGTTCGTTCGCGGGCCACGTATATGGTGGGCTACCCTAGCTCGGGGAAGTCCCATAGGCTTCGTGTCGCAGCGATATCTGAGAGTGACGGAGGACACGAATGGCGCGCGATCCGCACACCGCGCTCGCCGAGATGGAGGCGCTGGGTGCGCGCATCAGCCGGGTCCGCGCGGCGATCGGCCGGATCATCTTCGGCCAGCATGACGTCGTCGATCAGACCTTGATCACCCTGCTGTCCGGCGGCCACGCGCTGCTGGTCGGCGTGCCGGGCCTTGGGAAAAGCCGGCTGGTCGAGACGCTTGGCGTCGTCACCGGGCTTTCGGTCAAGCGCGTGCAGTTCACCCCGGACCTGATGCCCGCCGACATCATCGGCAGCGAAGTGCTGGAGGAAGCGCAGGGGAGGCGGGGCTTCCGCTTCATTCCGGGCCCCGTGTTCTGCCAGCTTCTCATGGCCGACGAAATCAACCGCGCCAGCCCGCGCACGCAGTCCGCGCTGCTCCAGGCGATGCAGGAACGGCGCGTGACCGCGAGCGGGCACGAGCATCCGCTTCCCACGCCTTTCCACGTGCTCGCCACCCAGAACCCGATCGAGCAGGAGGGCACCTACCCATTGCCCGAGGCGCAGCTCGACCGCTTCCTGTTGCAGATCAATATCGGCTACCCCGAGACGGCCGACGAACGGGCCATGCTGCTGGCCACCACTGGCGCGGCCGAGGCGCAAGCCGAGCCGGCGATGAGCGAGAGCGAGCTTCTCGCCGCGCAATCCTTGATCCGCCGCGTTCCGGTGGGCGAATTGGTGCTGGACTCCATTCTCGCGCTGGTGCGCAACGGCCGCCCCGAGACCACGCATGACGAGACGGTGCGCCGATCGGTTGCCTGGGGGCCTGGCCCGCGCGCCGCGCAGGCGCTGATGCTCGCCTGCCGCGCCCGCGCCTTGCTGGACGCGCGGCTGTCGCCCAGTGTCGATGACGTCGCCGCGCTGGCCCGCCCGGTTTTGCGCCATCGCATGGCGCTGAGTTTCGCCGCCCGCGCCGACGGGCTTGAGCTTGACGCCGTGATTGATCGTTTGGTGGAACGGCTTGGCTGAGCCCGTGCGGCCCGGCGATCACGGCGCGCGCCGGGCGGAGGCGCTGGCGGCGCGGCTGCCCGCGCTCCTTGTCGCCGCCGAGCGCGTCGCCGCGACTGTCGCGCAGGGCGTGCATGGCCGTCGCCGCTCAGGACGCGGGGATAGCTTCTGGCAATTCCGCCACTTTGGCACCGGAGACTCGCCCGCGCGCATCGACTGGCGCCGCTCGGCCCGCTCTGGGCGACCCGACGCGGCCGGTTGGTTCGTGCGCGAGGCCGAATGGGAAGCGGCGCAGACCGTTTGTCTCTGGCGTGACGCCTCGCCCAGCATGAATTGGCGCTCGACGCACGCGGCTTCCACCAAGCGGGAGCGGGCGGAGCTGCTGCTGCTCGCGCTCGCCGCGTTGCTGCTGCGCGGCGGCGAGCGCGCGGCGCTGATCGCCGACCCGCTCCGTCCGGTGGCGGGACGCGCCGGGCTGAACACGGTGGCAGCCATGCTCGCCGTCGCGACCGACGAGACAGCCGCGACCGGGCTGCCGCCGCCGGTGGGGCTTCCACGTCACGCGAAGATCGTGCTGCTGAGTGACTTCTTGACGGATCTTGCGGATGTGCAAGCTCTGATCTCGCGACTTGCCGCACTCCCCGCGACGGGCTACTTGCTCCAGGTGCTCGATCCAGCCGAGATACTCCTTCCCTACGAGGGTCGTGTCCGTTTCACGGGGCTCGAGCGGGAACCCGCGGCTCTCGTGCCCCGCGTGGAGAGCGTGCGGGACGCCTACGCCAGCCGGTTGCGCGGCGCGCAGGATTCGCTGCTGGCCATGTGCCGGGTCGCGGGGTTCGGCTTCGGCGTGCATCGCACAGATCACTCCCCTGAGATGGCGTTGCTCGGCCTCTACGCGGCGTTGTCCGCGCAATGAGCCTGACCAGCCCGTGGGTGCTGCTCGCCCTGGCCGCACTGCCGCTCTTGTGGTGGCTGCTGCGGGTCACACCGCCCGCCCCCAGGCGCGAGAGCTTTCCCGCCATCCGGTTGCTGGCCGGGCTGAAGCCGACCGAGGAGACACCGGCGCGCACCCCGCCCTGGTTGCTCGCCCTGCGCCTGTTTGCCGCTGGGCTGGTAATCGTGGGGCTGGCCGGTCCGGTGCGCGATGCTGGCTCGGGCCTTCCAGGGCATGGGCCAGTGCTGCTGGTGATCGACAATGGCTGGGCCTCGGCACCGGATTGGCCGCGCCGGATGCAGGCGGCCGACGGTGTGCTGGACCGGGCCGCGCGGGCCGGCCGGCCGGCGGCCCTGCTTGCCACGGCTCCCGACGAGACCGGCGGCGTCCCGGCCATCACCCCCGTGATGCCGGCGCCGGATTTGCACGCCCGCCTGGCCAGCCTGCGCCCGGCGCCATGGCCGGTGGACCGGGCGAGCGCGGGCAAGGCGCTGCGGGGCTTCGCTGCGTCGGGCGCTGGGGTGGTCTATATCGCCGACGGGCTCACCGACGGAGCCGGTTTCCCCGATTTCGTCGCGGCGCTGCGGGGCGCGGGCGCGCTGCGCGAGGTTTGCTGCGGCGCCGCTCCACCTCGGCTGCTCCTCTCGCCCGAGAGCAAGCCGGACCGGCTTGTCGCGCGCGTCGCGCAGCCGCCCCAGGCCGCGGCGACCAGGGCAGTGGTCTTGGCGCAGACCGGAGAGGGGCGGACACTCGTCCGAACCGAGGTCACGGTGCCGGCCGGCTCGGCCCTTGGGCAGGGCGACATCGTCGCGCCCATCGAGGTGCGCAACCGGCTTGCCCGGCTGGTCCTGGAAGGCGCTCCGTCGGCTGGTTCGGTCGCGCTTCTGGACGAGGGTCTGCGCCGAAGGCCGGTGGGTCTGGTGCTGAGCGGGGATCAGGCACAAGCCGACACGCCCTTCATCGGCTCTCTCTTCTATGTCCGTCGGGCGCTCGCCCCGTACGCCGAGCTGCGCGAGGCCGATTTGACAACGCTTCTCTCGCGCGAGATCTCGGTTCTGGTCATGGCGGACAACCCGCCCACGGAAGGACCCGCGCGGCAGGCGCTAACGCGTTGGGTCGAGGCGGGCGGGCTGCTGGTCCGATTTGCCGGTCCGCGCACGGCGGAGGCCGCGACCGCCGACCCGGCGGCATCGTCGTCGCCCGGCTCGGACCCGCTCTTGCCGGAAAGCCTGATGGCGGGTGACCGCGACCTGGGCGGGGCGATGTCGTGGAGCAAGCCCGCGGGACTGGCTCCGTTCCCCCCCGACTCCCCGTTCGCGGGCTTGCCGGTGCCGGGTGACGTGACCGTGACGCGCGAGGTGCTGGCGGATCCCTCCGCCACCCTGGCCGCGCACACCTGGGCGCGGCTGGCCGATGGGACGCCGCTCGTCACCGAGGCGGCGCGGGGCCGCGGCCGGGTGGTGCTGTTCCATGTCACCGCCGACGCCGACTGGTCCAACCTGCCGCTCTCGGGCGTGTTCGTGGATATGCTGCGCCGGCTGGTGGTCTTGTCGGCCGGTGTCGCCGTCGCACCAACGAATGGGACTGTTCTCGCGCCAGTCCAGACCCTGGACGGGTACGGGGTGCTCGGGCGTCCGCCGGCCGGCGCCGCCGGCTTGGCCGCCGACGCGTTCGGCCGCACGGCGGTCTCTCCCCGCCACCCGCCCGGTCTCTATGGGCCGGAGACGGCCCGGCGGGCGCTCAACCTGGCCAGTACCCTGTCCGCGCCGGAAGCGGCACCGCCCATCACGGGCGCCGGGCGGGAGCCGTTCGCAGGCGCCGCGCCGGCGCGTGCCTTCGGCCCCTGGCTCATCGCGGCGTCGGTCGGGCTGCTGGGGATCGACATGCTCATTGCACTGGTGTTGCGCGGCCTCCTGCGTTTGCCGCGCGCGCGCCGCCTCGCGGCCGTAGCCTTGGTTGGGGCGTTCCTGACTGGCGGTGCCGCCGCGCGCGCGGACGATCTCGACAGCTCGTCCAACCCGGCGCTGGCCACCAGGCTCGGCTATGTGGTGACGGGGGACTCGCAGGTGGACACCGTCTCGCGCCAGGGGCTGGAAGGCTTGTCGATGTTTGTCAACCAGCGCACGGCCGTCGTCCTGTCCGAGCCGGACGCGATCGAGCTGGGGCGCACCGACCTGAGCTTCTACCCGCTGCTCTATTGGCCGATCACACCGGACGCCGCGGCGCTAGCGCCCACCCAGACGACGGCGCTGAACGACTATCTCGGCCGTGGCGGCATCCTGCTGATCGACACGCGCGGCTCGGGCTCGGGCGAGGGATTTGCGCCGGGTGCCGACACCGCCTTGCGGCGGGTGGCGCGCGGGCTGGCCGTGCCGCCGCTCGCGCCGCTGACCGTGGATCACGTGCTGGCGCGGGCCTTCTATTTGCTGCGCGACTATCCGGGCCGCTACACCGGGAGTACGGTCTGGGTGCAGCGTGACGAGGATCGCAACAACGACGGGGTGAGCCCGGTGGTGATTGGCGGCAATGACTGGGTGGCGGCTTGGGCGGTGGACTCCGGAGGGCACAACCCGTACGCCACCATCCCCGGAGGCGCGCAACAGCGGCTCCTGGCTTACCGATTCGGAGTCAACCTCGTCATCTACGCGCTGACCGGCAACTACAAGGGCGATCAGGTCCACGTGCCCTCCATCCTGCAACGGCTGGGGCAGTAGGTGCAGCAGGCCATCGCCGGATTGCGCTTCGACCCCTTGGTGCCGCTGGCGGTGCTTTGGGCCTTGGCCGGGCTCGCCGCGATCGTGGTGGCGTTGGGCGCGGCGCGGCGCGCGCGAGGCACCCTCTTGCGCGCGGCGGCCTTCGCGGCCCTCCTGCTCTGGCTTGCGGGGCCGCGCCTGACCCAGGAGACACGCTCCACCCTGCCCGATGTCGGGCTGCTGGTCGTGGACCAGACCGCCTCGATGGGAATCGGCGATCGCGCCAAGCTCGCCGACGCGGCGCAGCAATCAATCGAATCGCAGGCCGCGAAGGCAGACGACCTGCAACTTCGCACCGTTGTCGTGCCGGAAGGCGGCACGGGCGGCACCCGCCTGTTCGGGGCGGTGGAGCGGGCGCTGTCCGACATCCCCCGCTCCCGCTACGCCGGAACGATCGCCATCACCGACGGTCAGGTGCATGACATACCCCCCGCGCCGCCAGGCGGGGCGCCGCTGAACGTGCTGATCCCCGCGCAGGGCGAGCAGACCGACCGTACCCTGCGCGTGCTGGAAGCGCCCGGCTATGGCATCGTCGGCAGTCCCGTGACCTTGCGGGTGGTGGTCGAGGATCGCGGCGTGGACCGGCCGGAGCCGACGGCCCGCGTGACGATACGACGCAACGGCGAGCCCGCCGAGGTGAGGATGGTCCCGGTCGGGACGCCGACCACGATCCAGGTGCCGATCAACCGGGCCGGCCCCGTCGTCGTGCAGCTCGCGGCCGACGCGCTTCCCGGCGAGGTCTCGACACTCAACAACACCGCGGTCGTGCAGATCAATGGCGTGCGCGATCGGCTGCGCGTGCTGCTGATTTCGGGGGAGCCGCATCCGGGCGAGCGCACCTGGCGGCGGCTCCTCAAGGCCGATCCCTCGGTCGACCTGGTCCACTTCACGATCCTGCGGCCCCCCGAGAAGGACGACTTGACGCCGCTGAACGAGCTATCGCTGATCGCCTTCCCCGTCCGCGAGCTGTTTCAGGACAAGATCGACCAGTTCGACCTGATTATCCTCGACCGCTTCCAGAATCGCGGCTTGTTGCCGCTGCCCTATCTCGCGAACATCGCCCGCTACGTCGAGGAGGGCGGGGCGTTGCTGCTGTCCGTGGGGCCGGAGTTCACGGGGCCCGCCACCTTGGCCAGCACGCCGCTGGCGACCGTGCTCCCGGGCCTGCCCGCTCCCGCCGGCGCTGTGGTCGAGGGCGCCTTTCGCCCGCGCCTGACCCCGCTCGGCGCCCGCCACCCCGTGACCGAAGACCTCGCGGGCGCGAACAATCAGGCGAATGCCGCCGGCGATCCGACCTGGGGGCCGTGGTACCGCCGGATCGAGCCCACGGACATTCGCGGCCAGACGCTCTTGGCCGGGCCTGACGGCGCCCCGCTCCTGATCCTTGATGAGGAGGGCAAGGGGCGTGTGGCGCTGCTGCTGTCGGATCAGATCTGGCTTTGGTCGCGCGGGCACCAGGGCGGAGGGCCGCAAGGCGAGCTGCTGCGCCGCGTCGCCCATTGGCTGATGAAGGAGCCAGAACTGGAGGCCGAGTCGCTGACCGCACGGATCGCCGACGGCCGGCTGACGGTGGAGAGGCACTCGACGGCGGCCACGCCGCCTTCGGACGTGACGGTCACGGCGCCCGACGGCAAGACCAGCCACCTGACGCTTGCCTCGGCCGCACCGGGACGCGCGCTCGCGAACATGCCGGCGGCGCAGCCGGGGGTGTGGCAGGTGACCGATGGCGCGCACACCGTGCAGGCCGCCGCCGCTGCCTCCAACCCCCTAGAGATAGAGGATTTGCGTGCCACCGCCACCCGGCTCGCCCCACTCGCGCGCGACTCCGGCGGCGGCGTTCATTGGCTGGGAAGCGCGGGACATCCGGAGATGCCGGAGCTCCGGCGCACGGAGCCGGACCGCGCGGCCTCGGGAGGTGGTTGGGTCGGCTTGCAGCGCCGTCATGCCTATGTCGTGACCGGCGTGGCCTCGATCCCGCTGTTACCCGCCTGGGCTGCCCTCCCCTTGCTGCTCGGCCTGCTTCTCATCGCCTGGCGGCGGGAGGGGGCGTGACGGTGCGCAGCCAGTTGGGATAGCCTATCGCGCGTTCGGCGCGAGCCGTGCCGGGTTCGGCCGGTTGGATTGGCGAAGGAGAGAGTGTCTTCCAGATTTCGGATCCGAATGAGTGGGGCTCGACGCCCGACTCCTCGCAGCCGGTCCCGGCTGGCATGGCGCTGGTCGGGTTCGTGGGCTTGGCGCTGCTCGTCGGGGCCGCGGATGGAGCCCTCGCGTCCGGCGCCGCGCGGGCTTGGTACCTCTCGCTCGATCGGCCTCCGGGCGCGGCCCCGGAGATGGCATTCCCGCCGATCTGCGTCGCCTTGTACATGTGCTGTGGCCTTGGCGGATGGCTGGCGTGGCGGAAGGCCGGGGCAGGGCCGGCGCTGCGCCTCTGGGGCTGGCAGCTCTTCGCCACCGCGGCGCGGGCTGCCGCGTTTTTCGGCCTCCGCAATCCGGCGCTCGCGATCGGGGTTGGCGTGGCGATCCTCGGCTTGCTGATCCTGGTCATTCGGGGATTCGGCGCCATCCACCGGGGTGCCGCGTGGCTTATGGTTCCTTCGCTGCTCTGGACCAGCTATTTCCTGTATCTGGACGCTGGGATTCTGGTGACTGAACCCAGCCTAGCACAGGACGATACCGCATGAGTTCCTTGCCTTCTCGGGTCGCTCCCTTCCGGATCGTGGCGGCTTGCGCCCTGGTCATCGCCGGCGCGGAGGCCCATGTCGGGGTGGCGCGCGCGCAGGGCGTCGGGATGCCTGGTATTGGCATGCCAGGGGAGGCGCCAAGCTTCGGCCGCGAGCAGCTCGATCGCAGCGTGCAGGGGCAGCGGCGCCCGCCCTCCGCCCTGCCGGGCGCGGCCGTGAAGCAGGAGCCGATTGCCCCGCCGAGCCGGGTGCCAACGCTGATGAGCCCAACCGAGGCGCTGTTCGATGCCGTGAACCGGGGCGACATGGCCGGCGCGCGGGACGCGATCAGTCGCGGCGCCGATATTGGAGCAACCAACGAGCTGGGCCTGACGCCGCTCGACCTTTCGATCGATCTCGGACGCAGCGACATTTCGTTCCTTCTGCTGTCGATGCGCAACGCCGGGTCGGGAGGCAGTGGCGGCCCGCAGCAATTGGCACAATCGGTGCCGGCGGAAAAACCGCAGCCGGCATCGGGGCTGTTGCCACAGACCAGGCCAACGCGCCGGCTGGCGACGCGCGTCACCGTCGAGCCGGCCGGCGAGCCAAGCCTGCCGCGCCTATTTGCCCGCAATGGCGGGGATCCGATCCCCAGCGCCGGCTTCCTCGGCTTCGACGGGCGCTGAGGCGACCACTCTCCAGTTCGCGCCGACCCCTTGCGAGGCGAGCCGGGTGGTTGCCTGATAGGGCGAACCTGATCGAAGGGACGCTCGATGGCACACGCTCCGCACCTCGTCGAACTGGCTGGCGACTACCAGACGCTCCAGGAGTTCATCCCGGCCGCCCGGGCCAAGCTGAGCGACAATATCTGGGGCTATCTGGTCGGAGCCACCGAGACCGAGACCACGATGCGCCGCAATCGGCTGGCGCTCGATCAGATCGCGCTCCGCCCCCGCGCCTGCCGCGACGTGTCCCGCGTCGATTGCACCTCCACCTTGCTCGGCATGAAGATGCGCGTGCCGGTCATGCTGGCCCCCGTGGGCTCGCTCGAGTCCTTCCATCCGGGGGGAGCCGCGGAAGCGGGGCGGGGCGCGTCGGCCTTCGGCGTGCCGATCATCGTCAGCTCCGTCACCAAGCCAGGACTGGAGGAGAGCGCGGCGGCGGCCTCGGGTCCGAAGGTGTTCCAGCTCTATGTGCGCGGCGACGACGCCTGGGTCGATGACGTCGCGGAACGGGCGACGGCGGCCGGCTACGACGCCTTCGCCATCACCGTCGACACCGCCGCCTATTCCCGCCGCGAGCGCGACATCGTCGCGCGGTTCGTCAAGCCCTGGCGCTCAGCCGCCACCGGGCATGCGTTCCAGGCGGGCTTCTCCTGGCGGAACGTGGCCCACTTCAAGGCGCGGCACCGTATCCCGCTCATCTTGAAGGGAATCGCGACCCCCGAGGATGCGGCGATCGCGTGCGATCATGGCGTGGATGTCGTGTACGTTTCCAACCACGGCGGCCGGCAGCTCGACCATGGGCTCGGCGCGATGGAGGTGCTGCCGGAAGTACTGGAAGCGGTGCGTGGCCGGGCGAAGGTCATCATCGATGGCGGCTTCTGCCGCGGCACCGATGTCGTGAAGGCGATTGCGCTGGGCGCGGACGCGGTGGGGTTGGGACGGCTCTATTGCTACGCGCTCGCGGCCCAGGGGCAGGCGGGCGTGCGCCGCATGCTCGAAATCCTCGAACAGGAAGTGGCGGTGGCGATGGCGCTGACCGGCGTGACCCGGCTCACGGAGCTTGACCGCTCCTACCTGCGTCACGGCGCGCCGTCCGTGGCCGCGCCGCACGTGCATAGCGCCTTTCCCCTGCTGTTCCGCACGGCGGAGACACCGTAATCTCGCGCGACCAATGCAACTCGGGAGGATCGTCGATGCGCGGCGTGGTGTTCACTGGCGGGCGCGAGCTCGAGCTGATGGAATTCCCCGATCCGACGCCTGGCCCCGGCGAGGTGGTCATCGAAATGAAGGCGTCGGGGATGTGCGGCAGCGACCTGCACCAGTACCGGCGTCCCAAGGGTGGGAGCGCCAGTGTCGGCGGACTGCCGGCCAACCCGAACCCAGTGATCGTCGGTCATGAGCCCTGCGGCGTCGTCGCCGCGCGCGGACCTGGCGTAAGCGAGCAGGACGCGCCTACCGGGGCGCGCGTGATGGTCCACCACTACCAGGGATGCAATCATTGCAGCCATTGCCGCTCCGGTTGGTCGCAGCTTTGCCAGGAAGTGCCGGTCAAGGTGTATGGCAACAACGCCCATGGCGGCCACGCGCCCTATCTGGCCGTGCCCGCCAACACGCTCGTGCCACTGCCGGATTCCCTGTCCTTCGAGACCGGCGCCGCGATTTCCTGCGGCACCGGCACGGCCTGGGGCGCGCTGCGGCGGATGAACCTGTCGGGCCAGGACACGATCGCGATCTTCGGCCAAGGCCCGGTGGGCTTGTCGGCGACGCAGCTCGCCAAGGCCATGGGCGCGCGCGTCATCGCGCTGGACATCAGCCCCGAACGCCTCGGCCGCGCCAAGGAGTTCGGCGCCGATGAGGTCGTGGACCCGCGCTCCAACGACCCGGTCGGCGCGGCCAAGGATTTGACGCACGGGCGCGGGGCGGACCTCTCGCTCGACACATCGAGCTCGCCCGAGGGGCGCATCGCCGCGATCCGGTGCGTGAAGGTCTGGGGCACGATGTGCTTCGTCGGCGAGCAAAAGCAGGTCACGATCGACGTCAGCCCGGACGTGCTGCGCAAGCAGCTCACCATGGTCGGGTCGTGGACGTTCTCGGTGATCGGCCAAGCCGAGTGCGCGCGCTTCATCGCCGAGCGTCGGATACCGGTGGATCGCCTGTTCACCGACACGTGGCGGCTTGAGCAAGCGGAGGAGGCCTATCGGCTGTTCGACACGCAGAGGACTGGTAAGGGCGTGTTCGTGATGTAATTACCAACCGGACAATGCTCTGACCTGCTCTGTCATTCCCGCGCAAGCGGGAATCCAGGAGAACGGCACCGAATTTGGTGCGCGCGGGCATGGCGGCATGGGTCAGGGCGAGGGGCGTCACGCTATGGCCGGCGGCCGCCCGTTTTTAATTTGAACAGAAACGACCCCCCCCCCCCCTCCCCGCGACCGAACCGTTTCGGAACACGAGCGGGTGGGCCGCAAAGGCAGAATTCCCGGTAATTTTTCTCGATTTGCAGGCGGGTTCCGGTCCAAACTTTTGTCGAGCCAGCTTCGGGATGAGCCAGTGCAAACGGCATTGGAGCGGGCTGCTAAACGTATCTGAAAAGGGAGGAATTTGTGACTCGACTTCCTATTGTTGTCCTTGGCATAGCGCTTGGAGCTACTCCGCTCGCTGCTTGGGGCGAGAACGCTTCTACTCCTGATGCCTTGTCGGTCGAGTGGCAAGGTCAAAAGCCCTGCGAGAAGCTCTTAGAGGATGCTCAAATTCGCAGTCTACGCTGTACGTTCCCGCCCGGCGCGACGCACGTGCGTCACTCTCATCCCGGATACCTCAGCTACGTACTGAGTGGCGGCAAGGGACGGGTTCAAGACGAGAAGGGCACACGACAGGTGGAGCTTCGGTACTGGAAACTATACGAACACCCCGCCAGTTCCTTGGCACGAGTTCACCAACACTGGTGACACGACGATAATTTTTCTGCTTGTAGAGAAAAAGTACGAGCCGGCGCCCGGCGCCGAGCAGACTGCGGGGAAGTAATCTCTGCATTCCATACGCGGTCCACATCAGGCCAGAGGCCAGTGCCTTGTTTGGTTCGCTTGGACCGGGTGCGTTCCCGGTCCGACTTTTCCTTGCTGAAGTCGCACCAAAGCCGTTAGCGGTCGAACAACGAGACCGGGTAGCGGGAGCTTGCGTTGGGAATGATCTCACGAACCCGCGTCCGAGAGAAGATTACCCAACCCGCGGCGTACTGGTGTTCCGTGGACGATCCCTTCCGGAACATGAATGGGCGAGCAAGCCTGCTCGATGATTGCCTTGGCCTGGTCCCGAACTCACCTCGCCCATCCGCCCGCATGAGGCTCTGCTGAAGCGCCGCGCGGAGCGTCTGCTGGTCGCCAGCCAGCACATGCACGTCGACGCGCGTGACTGAAACGGAGCGCCCGGCCCGCAGCACGGTCCGCTCGGCAACGAGCCGCTCGCCCTCGGCGGGTCGCAGGAAGTTACCCTTGTATTCCAATGTCAGCACCTCGCTGCCGAGCGAGAGCAGCGTCAGCGCCGCGTAGCCGCCGGCGGTGTCGGCCAAGGCGCGGATGATGCCGCCGTGAAAGAAGCCCCGCTGCTGGCCGACTCCCGGCGAGAATGACAGCTCAATCCGACAGTGGCCCGGAGCCAAAGCGGTCAGCGCGGCGCCTACCGCGCACATCATACCAACGGCCCGAAGTCCTGACCTATCGTTCGTCATTCCCGCGAACGCGGGAATCCAGAGAAACCGCAAGGAACTTGGTATGGTGGCCTGGATGCCCGCTTTCGCGGGCATGACGAAATAGGTCAAACTGCGGCGGCGCGCGACGTGTGTGGCTACGAGAGCGTGTCGTCACTCGAGTCTTTGCGCCTTTGCAGCCACAGCCATTCTGCGGGCGCTGGGTTCAGAGTAAGGGCAGCGTCATAGTCGGTGCGAGCCTCCCCGCTCCGTCCGAGGCGCCGCAGCAAGTCGGCGCGCACCGCGTGATAGGGCAGAAAGTCCCTGAACGTATGTTCGCCTACCGCCTCGATCTCGTCGAGCGCCGCTTGTGCCCCCGCCACCTCGGCTAAGGCCACCGCTCGGTTCAAGCGTACCGACCGGGTCATCGCGGCACGCGAGCAAGGCGTCATACAGCGCCAGCACGCCGCGCCATGGCGGGGGTTCGGCGAGGCTCCGCCTCGCGCACCAAACGCCGTGAATGGCGCCCTTCACCACACGCGGACTGAGCGGCTCCTGGGTGGCGAGGGTGGCACGCCTCAAGTAGGCGCCCGCTTCCTCGATCAGCGGGCGCCGCCACAGCGCCGGATCCTGCTCCGAGAGCGGCACCATCGCGCCCTCGGCGTCAAGCCGCGCCGGGCGCCGCGCCTCGGCGTAGCGGACCAGGGCCGCGAGCGCGAGCGCCTCGGGCTCCTGGGGCAGCAGCTCCGCCAGCACGCGCGTCAACTCCAGCATTTCCGAGGCGTAGCCGGCGTGCGGTCCCGCGCCCGCCGCGTCCTCGTGCGCCTTGGCATAGGCGACCTCCAGCGTGGACAGCACCGCGTCGAGCCGCTCGGGCCAGGTTTTGGGCGGAGGCACCTCGAACGGCACGCCGGCCTCGGCAATCTTGCGCTTGGCACGAACCAAACGCTGGGCCAGCGTGGGCTCCGGAACGAGAAAGGCGCGGGCGATCTCGGCGGTGGACAGCCCGCAGACCAAACGCAGGGTGAGGGCGGCTCGCGCCTCCGCCGCCACGGCCGGGTGGCAGCACACGAAGACGAGCCTGAGCCGCTCGTCAGGGATCAACTCGGCGTTGTCGGTCATGAGGGCCTCCGCGCTCGGTTCAGGAGCCGGCGGGTCGGGCCAATGGCGCTCACGGGTGCGGCGCCGGCGCAGCGCATCGAGGGCACAACGCTGCGCGACCCGGTAGAGCCAGGCGGCTGGGTCCCGCGGCCCCCCGCTGGCTCGGGGCCAAGCCGCCGCCGCCCGTGCGCAGGCCTCGGCGAACGCCTCCTCCGCAATGTCGAGGTCGCGGAAGCGGGCGGCGAGCGCGGCAACGATGCGCCCGCCCGCCTGCCGCGCCGCGCGGTCGAGCGCGGCGGCGCTCACCCGCCGGGGAAGAGCAGCGGCCTGATCTCCACCGCGGCGTCCTGTAACACAGGCAGCTTCTTGGCGATGGCGATCGCGGCGTCGAGGTCGGGCACATCGATCAAATAGAAGCCGCCAAGCTGCTCCTTGGTCTCGGCGAACGGACCGCCGTGGATGGTCTTGGTCCCACCCGTGGTGCGCACGGTGGTCGCCGCGGCCGTGCCCTTCAGCCCGGAACCGCCGAGCCTTGCGCTTCCAAGTTCAGCGTGGAAGGCCATGTGCTTGGCGGAGATCTCCCGCATATCCGGGCCGTTCTTGTCCGGCCCGTAGACTCGCTCGTCCTCGTAGATCAGCAGCGCGTATTTCATCCGTATTGCCCCTCCTGCGGGCTTGGTCGGAGTCGCGTCTTGTCCGGGAAACGTCAGTCAACTTCCACGATGATGACTCTGGGCATTGCTCGCAGCAAAAACCGACCTGCCATTCCTCGTCGCCGTGGCGCGGGCGCCAGGGGGCGGCATGCTCGCCCTGCCAACGCTCGTCCCTCGCATCTGCTGTGCTTCGATGAAGCTGGGCCAGCCGCTGTGCCAGGGGACGAAACCGGGAGGAGCGCCTTGGGCCAGGGCGGCAGCGCCGCCAATCACGGTGAAGGCTGCGGCGATAGCGATCTGTTTCATCTGAATCAGTCCTTTGCCTTTGAGAGTCGTCGCGACGGGTTCTCCTTGCCCGGTCCGGAGATCTGCTCGTCGTTGCCGATCAGCAGCATGAGCCGTATTTGCATTGCTTTTCTCCTGGGCTTGGTCGGAACCGCGCCGGTCGCGGCCCGTCCAGCTTCCAGACGTGCCGGCCTGTCCGGGATGGACAGCAGGCGCGACTTTCCTGAGTGGATTACGAAATCTTAATGGATTCCGCGAAATCGAGTGAACAGCGCCGGAAAGTCCGCCGCCAAGCAGGAGCTCTCGGCATACTCGGCCGCGCCAGCCAGGACACGGCTCAGGGCAACATCAGCCGGCAAGACACTGTATGGCCCCAGCGCAAGCCTCTCGCCGGTCGCCGCGCGGCACACCCCGCTTTCTGTTTGCACGCGCAGTCCTGGCCAGGACTGCGCACCGAAGCTCATTGCCGCGTCGGAAAGGTTGAAGACGGCCAGTATGCGCCGCGCCACCAGTCGTCGTTGTGAGCCATCGCGTTTCGTCTCGTGGGTGATTTCGATTGTATTGTCGCCGTTCTCTGCAACCGAAATAAAGCAATTCTGTCGGCGCCTTGGCGTTTTCCTCGGGGCAGCGGCTATTCCGCCGCCGCGCGCAGGGCGGCCCCGGCGGCGAGTGGACAAAGCGGCAGGGCGGCGGCGAGCAACGCGGCCAGCAGCAGCAAACTCGGACGCGGGCTGAGCCCGGCCGCCGCCGCATCGGCTGCGCCGGCGCCGAAGACCAGCACCGGCACGGTCAGCGGTAGCACGAGCAGCGGCAGCAAGACCCCCCCGCGTCGTGCGCCGAGCACCATGGCGGCCCCGGTGGCGCCCAGCAGAGAGAGCAACACCGTTCCCAGCAGCAGTCCGGCCAGCAAGGCTGGCAGCGCCGCGCCGGGCAGGCGGAGCATGATCGCGACCGGGGCCGCCATGACCAGCAAGGGCACGCCCGTCACCAGCCAATGCGCGGATGCCTTGGCCGCCGCGATCGCGGCGGCGGGCAAGCCGCTCAGCAGCAACTGGTCCAGCGAGCCATCCTCCGCATCCGCCCCGAACAGCCGGTCGAGCGGCAGCAGCGCGGCCAGCAGCGCGCAGACCCAGACGATGCCCGGCGCGATGCGCCCCAGCGTCTCGGGCGCCGGTCCGATCCCCAGTGGAAACAGCGCCGCGGCGAGCAGGAAGAACAAGGTTGCCGCCAGGCTGTCAGTGCCATGCCGCAGCGACAGGCGCAACTCGCGCGCCAGAACGGCGGCAGTCAGGCCGATCATGCCGGGCCGCCGCCGAGCCGCAACGCGGCCGTGTGCGCCATTGGGAGGGGCAGGTGGGTCGCCGCGACAACCGTGCCGCCGCGCTCCCGATGCCGCGCCAGGAGCGTTCCGAATCGCGCCACGGCGGCGGCGTCCAATCCCAGCGTCGGCTCGTCCAGCAGCCACAGAGGTGCCTGGGTCACGGCAAGACGCGCCAGCGCGAGCCGCCGGCGCTGTCCGGCCGAGAGCATCCGCGCTGGGATGTCGGCCAGCCCGGCGATGCCGAGAACCGCCAATCCTCCGATAACCGAGCCGCCGCCCACCCGTGCCGCGAAGCCGAGATTCTCGGCCACCGTCAGCCCTGGCTTCACGGCGTCCTGGTGGCCCACATAGGCGATCCGCGCCGCGTGCGCGCCAGGGTCGTCGAGCACGTCCTGCCCGCGCCACAGCACCCGCCCCGCCGCGGGCCGCCCCAGCCCGGCCAAAAGGCGAAGCAGGGTCGATTTGCCCGCCCCGTTGGCTCCCGTCAGGAGCAGCGCGCCACCAGCCTCAAGCGTGAACGACACGTCGCGCAGCACCAGCCGCTCGCCCCGGAACGCCGCTATGCCTTCGGCTTGCAGCACGCTGCCTCGCCCGTGATGAAGGCCGACGGCCTGTGGACGGCCTTCGGCCGGTATGGTTAAAGCCGGTCGCCAAGACCAAGTACGCGTGTGGCGCCAAGCGCCCGGCGGGGCTGCGGCGCCATACAACAGAGGCGTCGCTCAACCAAGGACGGACCGAGATGAAAGCGAGCGGGCAGGACAGCCTTAAGACGCGCCGCACCCTCACCGTGGAAGGGAAGGAATACGACTATTTCTCGCTGCCCGAGGCAGCCAAGAGGCTGGGCGACATCGCCCGCTTGCCCATCACCCTCAAGATCCTGCTTGAGAACGTCCTGCGCTTCGAGGACGGGCAGAGCTACAAGGTCGACGATGCCCGCGCAATCAGGGGATGGCTGCCGGACGGGCACTCCGACCGGGAAGTGCCGTTCCGGCCCGCCCGCATCCTGATGCAGGACTTCACCGGCGTCCCGGCCGTGGTCGATCTCGCCGCCATGCGCGACGGCATCACCCGCCTGGGCGGCGACCCGGAGAAGGTGAACCCGCTGGTTCCGGTCGATCTGGTGATCGATCACTCGGTGATGGTCGATGTATCGGCCCGCCCTGACGCGCTGCAAAGGAACGTTGATATCGAGTTCGAGCGCAACGGCGAGCGCTATCGCTTTCTGCGCTGGGGCCAGGAGGCGTTCCACAATTTCAGCGTGGTGCCGCCCGGCACGGGTATCTGCCACCAGGTCAATCTCGAGTACCTGGGCCAGGGCGTCTGGACCGGCAAGGACGCGGACGGCCGCACGCTGGCTTATCCGGACACGCTGTACGGCACGGACAGCCACACCACGATGGTGAACGGCCTGGGCATCCTGGGCTGGGGCGTCGGCGGCATCGAGGCGGAGGCGGCGATGCTCGGCCAGCCGATCGCCATGCTGATCCCCGACGTGATCGGCTTCAGGCTCACCGGCAAGCTGCCGGAGGGCGCGACCGCCACCGATCTCGTGCTGACGGTCACGCAGATGCTGCGGCGCAAGGGCGTGGTCGGCAAGTTCGTCGAGTTCTTCGGCCCCGGCCTCGATGAGCTGACGGTGGCCGATCGCGCCACGATCGGCAACATGTCCCCGGAATACGGCGCGACCTGCGGCTTCTTCCCGATCGACAAGATTTCGCTGGACTACCTGCGCCTCACCGGCCGCGACCAGCACCGCATCGCCCTGGTGGAGGCCTATACGCGCGCGCAGGGCTTGTTCCGCGAGAGCGCCTCGCCCGACCCGGTGTTCACCGACATGCTGGAGCTCGATCTCTCCACGGTGCAGCCGAGCCTCGCCGGCCCGAAGCGCCCGCAGGATCGGGTGAACCTCAAGGACGCCTCGGCGGCCTTCAAGACGGAGCTGACCAAAAGCCTGGGCGTTCCGGCCAACGACGTCGGCACCAAGGCGAAGGTCGAGGGCAAGAACTACGACTTGACGCATGGCGACGTGGTGATCGCCGCCATCACCTCCTGCACCAACACCTCCAACCCGTCGGTCCTGGTGGCCGCTGGCCTGGTGGCGCGGAAAGCGCGCGCCAAGGGGCTGACCGTCAAGCCCTGGGTCAAGACCTCTCTCGCGCCCGGCTCGCAGGTTGTCACGGAGTACCTCGACAGCTCCGGGCTGCAAGCGGATCTCGACGCGCTCGGCTTCAACCTCGTGGGCTATGGCTGCACCACCTGCATCGGCAACTCCGGCCCGCTGGACGACGCCGTCGCCGACGCGATCGAGGACAACAAGCTGGTGGCGGTCGCCGTGCTCTCCGGCAACCGCAACTTCGAGGGCCGCGTGCATCCGAACGTGCGCGCGAACTATCTGGCCTCCCCGCCGCTGGTGGTGGCCTACGCGCTGCTCGGCAAGATGACCGAGGACATCACCACGGCGCCGCTCGGCACCGGCCATGACGGCAAGCCGGTCTATTTGCGCGACATCTGGCCGAGCAACGCGGAGATCGCCGCCGTCGTCGGCTCCAATGTCCGCCGCGAGCAGTTCCTCAAGCGGTACGCAGAGGTGTTCAAGGGTCCGCCGCAGTGGCAGAAGCTCGAGGTCGAAGGCAGCGCCACGTATCGCTGGTCCGACGGCTCGACCTATGTGAAAAACCCGCCCTATTTCGAGGGCATCACGATGACCCCGCCCCCGGTCGCCGACACCAAGGGCGCGCGCGTCCTCGCGGTTCTGGGCGATTCCATCACCACCGACCACATCAGCCCAGCCGGCTCGATCCGCAAGGCATCGCCGGCGGGCGAGTACCTGCTGGAGCGGCAGGTCTTGCAGAACGAGTTCAACAGCTACGGCTCGCGGCGCGGCAACCACGAGGTGATGATGCGGGGCACCTTCGCCAATATCCGCATCCGCAACGAGATGGTGCCGGGCGTCGAGGGGGGCATGACGCGCCACCTGCCCTCGGGCGAGCAACTGTCGATCTACGACGCGGCGATGCGCTACCGGAAGGAGGGCGTGCCGCTGGTGGTGATCGCGGGCAAGGAGTACGGCACCGGCAGCTCCCGCGACTGGGCGGCCAAGGGCACGTTCCTGCTGGGGGTGCGCGCGGTGATCGTGGAGAGCTTCGAGCGCATCCACCGATCGAACCTGGTGGGGATGGGCGTGTTGCCACTGGTGTTTCCCGAGGGCGTGGACCGCAAGCGGCTCGGCATCACCGGAGAGGAGACGATCGACATTCTCGGGCTGGAGCAACTGCGGCCGCGCATGGAGATGTCGATGCTCATCCATCGTCCGAACGGCGCGACGGATACTGTCGGCGTGATCTGCCGGGTCGATACGCTGGACGAGGTGAACTACTACCGCCACGGCGGCATCCTGCACTACGTCCTGCGCGGGATGGCCCAGGCGGCGTGATGTCGTGGCCGCACCCTCACCCCTGCCCTCTCCCGCAAGCGGGCGAGGGGGCGTGGTCGGCACCGGCCGTGCGTTCAACGACCCTCTCCCTCCGGGAGAGGGTCGGGGTGAGGGGCGGGTCTCTATCATTTCACGCTTCGGCCGCAATTCGGTCATGACCAGCCCCCACGTCCCGGCATGAAAGCTGGGGACTTGAACATGCGGACCTGGACATCCCTGCTGGTTGCGGCCCCTGTCGCGATGGGCCTGTTGGCCGCGCCCGCGTACGCTGATTGGGGGCATCGCGGCCGAGGCTGGCACGGCTACGAGAGGCACTACGATCATGGGCATGGTAGCGCGGTGGCGGGTGCGCTGCTCGGCCTCGGGGCTGCTGCCGTCATCGGCGGTATACTCGCTTCGACGCAACCGCCCGTGTATGCGGCCCCGCCGCCGGTCGCTTACGCGCCGCCCCCGGCCTACTATCCGCCGCCCGCCTATGCGGCTCCGCCGGGCTATTACTACGGACAGTGATCCAACTCCTCTAAGCGGAACGCATCGGCAATCCGCCTGACGCTGCCGCTCACGTCCACCAGGAGCACATCGAACCGGACGCCAGCCGCGCCCCAATCGGGGTGTTCGGCCAAAGCGATCTCCGCCGCCGCGATCAGGCGTCGGCGCTGGCGGGCAGACAGGGCGACGGCGGCGTCGGACAGTGTCGGGCGGGCCTTCACCTCGACCACCGCCAGCAAACCTTCCTTCTCGGCAACCAAGTCGATCTCGCCCGCCTTGGTCCGGAGCCTGCGCGCGCGCACGGTCCACCCGTCGCGTTCCAGCGCGGCGCAGGCGGCAGCCTCCGCATCCACCCCGAGCGCATGGGCACGGCTCCCGCGCCGCTCCCTGCTATTGGTCGAAACGCTCACCCGGCGCTGAACTTCCTGAGCGCCGCCTCGTCAAAGGCGAGGCCAAAGCCGGGCGCGTCCGACAGCACGATCTCGCCCTTCTCGACCGGCGGCACGTCCTGGAACAGCTTCAGCATCCACGGCATGTACTCGACCGTCAGCCCGTTCGGGATCGCCGCGATCAGGTGCGCGTGGAACTCGGGGACCAGGTGGCTGACCACCGGCAGGTTGAAGGCCTCGGCCATCCCGGCGACCTTCAGCCAGGGCGTGACCCCGCCGACCCGCACCAGATCGATCATGATGATATCGACCGAGCGCGCCTCGATCATATGGCGGAACGGCACCGGACCCCAGACATACTCCCCGCCCGCGACCGGAGTCGCCAGCGCGTCGGCGACGCGCGCCAGTCCGGGATAGTCGTCCGCCGCCGTCACATCCTCCAGCCAGAAGAAGCCGACATCCTCGACCCGCCGGCCGATGTCGATCGCCTGCTCGACTCGCCAGCGCTGGTTGATGTCGCACATCAGCTTGATGTCGGGGCCGATCGCGTCGCGCACCGTGCGCGCCCGCCGCACCTGCTCGGCGATGGTCGGACGGCCGGGCAGGGCGAGCTGGGTCTTCATTTCGGTGAAGCCCTTGTCCACCAGCCGTCGGGCAGCCGTCGCCGCCTGCTGGTCGCTCAGCCCGCGCCGGAGCGAGCCGGAGGCGTAAGCGGGCACTCGGTTGCGCGCCCCGCCCAGCAACTTCCACACCGGCTGACCCGCCGCCTTGCCCTTGATGTCCCACAGCGCGATGTCGATTGCGGCGCTGGCAAGGGTGAAGATACCTCCCGGCTCGCAGCCCCCCGCCGCCTCGCGCATCCGCGCGGCGACCGCCTCGGGCCGCAGCGGGTCGTCGCCGACGATCACCTCGCCCAGAGCCTCCACCGCCGCCCGCAGCGCGCCGCTCAGGCGTCCGGCGAAGAAGCTCAGCCCGATCCCCTCGATGCCGTCGTCCGTGCGCACGCGCAGGGCCACCACAGGGCGCGTCGGGTCGCGGTCCGGGCTCTGACTGTCGGCCAGCGGATCGTCCTCGGGGATGCTGAGGAGATCGGCTTGCAGGCTGGCAATTTTCACGGCTTTTCCTCCCCGGCGTGCCCGCCGGACCGGCGGCGCAGCAGGTATCGCTGCCGGCCCTCCAGCACCAGTTCCCGGCGCTGGTTGTGGACGGTGCTGCGCAAGCCCACCACACCTGTCGTGCGGTTCGGTGCCAGTTCGTCGATCTCCAGCGCTGGATAGAGCGTGTCGCCGGCGAACACCGGGCGCAGAAAGCGGCTCGACTGCTCCAGGAAGCCGATCAGCGAGTCCTCGACCATGAACGGGAACAGCCCGGCGCCGGGCGCCGTCTGGGCGAGCGTCTGCAAGCCGTGCGCGAGCAGCCCCGGCATTCCGCGCGCTCTGCAATATTCCGCGTCGTAATGGATCGGATGATTGTCCCCGCTTGCCCCCTGGAACGCGAGGAACACCGCTTCGGTCATGGTCCGGCTGGGCAGGACGAACCGCTCCCTCAGCCGGAAATCGTCGAACCAGCGCTGCTCGGGCACCAGCCGGTGGCGGGCGGGATCAAAGGTCTCTGTCATATCGCGCCCGTCGCGCGCAGCGCGGCGATGTCGCCCGGCGCGTAGCCCAGCGCGGCCAGCACGGCGTCGGTGTGCTGGCCGAGCGCCGGCACCGCGCCCATCACCGCCTCGGCATCGGCGAAGGTCACGGGCGGCAGCAGGGCGCGGAGCTTGCCCGCCGGGCTGTCGATCTCCCGCCAGCGATCGCGTGCCGCGAGCTGCTCATGCTCCCACAGGTCGTGCGCGTCGTTCAGCCGCCCGTTCGCGATTCCCGCCGCGTCCAGAAGGGCGACCACCTCGAGCGAGGTCTTGTCGGCGAAGAACGCCTCGATCTCAGCCTTCAGCTCCTCCCGATGCTCGCGCCGCGCGGTGTTGTCGCGATAGCGGGGGTCGCTGACCCAATCCGGCCGGCCCATCACCTTGGCGCAGAAGGTCGCCCACTCGCGCTCGTTCTGTAGGCCGAAGATCACCTGCCCATCCTTGGCCCGGTGCGCGCCATAGGGGGCGAGCGCCGGATGGCTCAGTGCCTCGCGCGGCAGCGGCGAGTCCGCGTACGCCGTCCGGTACATCGGATAGCTCATCCACTCGGCCAGGGCGTCCAGCATGGCGACGGTGACATGCGCCCCTTGCCCGCTGCGTTCGCGCCGCAGCAGCGCGGCCAGGACGGCGGATTGGGCATACATGCCGGTGGCGATATCGGCGACCGAGATCCCGACCCGCGACGGCTGCTCCGGCGTGCCGGTCACGCTGATGAGACCGGATTCCGCCTGGATCAGCAGGTCGTACCCCTTCTTCCGCGCATACGGTCCGCTCTCGCCATAGCCGGAAATATCGCAGACGATCAGGCGCGGATGGCGCGGACTGAGGGCCGCGTAACTCAGGCCGAGCCGCGCCGTGGCGCCCGGTGCCAAATTCTGCACCAGAACGTCCGCCCGCTCGATCAGCCGGTCCAGCACCTCTCGCGCGGCTTGCTGCTTCAGGTCGAGCGTCACGCTCCGCTTGCCGCGATTGAGCCAGACCACGAAGGACGAAATGCCACGGACGAAGCTGTCGTAGCCGCGCGCGAAGTCGCCCTCGCCCCGTCGCTCGACCTTGATGATGTCGGCGCCAAGATCAGCCAGGTGCCGCGTGCAAAGCGGCGCCGCGACGGCGTGCTCCAGCGCGACGACCCGAAATCCCTCCAAGGGTTGCACGACACCCCTCCTATCGCGTGGAGCCGGAGCGGCGAGGGAATTGCACGCTCAGCACGTCGAGCCCGCCCGCCCCGGCTGCCACCGCAAGCGCAGACTCATCCGGTCCGACAAAGACGCAGGAATGCCGGCCGAACACGTCTCCGTCCCGTTCCAGCGTGCCATCCAGAACCAGCCAGAACTGCCCGCGTCCCGCTCCCGGATCAGGACCGTCCAGCCGCGCGCCTTCGGGCAGGCGCCAATGCCACGCGGCAAGCCCGTCCGGCTCAGGATCAAGCACCGTCTCGAAGCCGCTCGCTTCCGCCAGCGGACCGGCGACCGCCTCGCGATGCCGGCGCGCGCGGGGCAAGTCGGCGCGCGCGCCCGGCATGTAGCGGGCGCCAGGGTCCCAGCCATTGCGCAGCGTGAAGTAGTGCAGGCCTCGCGCTCCGGCACGGATCGGGCCATAGGCCGAGAACGCGCCGGTGAAATGCACGCTGACGGGCTCCACATCATGCCTTCCGAGCCGCCCGCCGCCCTCCACCACCACTTGGAACTGGTCGGCTTGGTGGAAGTGCGCGCCAACGGTCACGCCCGCGTCCTGCTCCACCAGGAAGGCCATTGGATAGACCGCGTCCGGGGCGGGCGGCGGCGCGGCGTCGGGCCGATAGCGGTTGGCGCCGATGAACGTGGTGTGCCAGAACGTCGCGCCACTGGACTGCCCGCGGTGTCGGGTGGCAAGGGCGGTCTCGGCCGCCGCGGTCACGAGCATCGCATGTCCTCCCTTTCGCCGAAGTCGCCTTTTCCCGCCGCGCGGGCAGGCCAAGATAGCACCCATGAGCGAGGATGACATGCCGGGTGTCCTGGACGCCGTGCGCTTCGACGCCGCCGGGCTGGTGCCCGCCATCGCCCAGCAGCACGACACCGGGGAGGTGCTGATGCTCGCCTGGATGAACCGGGCGGCGCTGGCCGAGACCTTGGCGACCGGGCGGGTCTGCTACTTCAGCCGCTCGCGCAACGCGCTGTGGCGCAAGGGCGAGACCTCGGGCCAAACACAGCGCCTGAAGGAGCTGCGCATCGACTGCGACGGCGACGCGCTGCTGCTGGTGGTCGAGCAGACGGGTGTCGCCTGCCACACCGGACGGCGGAGCTGCTTCTATCGCGCCGCACGCGACGGCGCGCTGGTCGAGATCATGGCCCCGCTCGCCGACCCGGCGACATTGTACCGCTCCGGCGGGCATGGCTGACCCTTGCCGCTGATCTATCTGATCGCCGGGGAGCAGAGCGGCGACGTCCTGGGTGCCCGGCTGATGGCCGCCTTGCGCGCGCGCCAGCCCAACCTCGCCTTCGCCGGGATCGGTGGCGGGTTCATGCGCGCGCAGGGCCTGACCAGCCTCTTTCCGCTCGAGGAACTCGCGTTGATGGGGCTCCTGGAAGTTCTGCCCCGGCTTCGTCTGGTCAGGCAGCGCCTCGCGCAGACCCTCGCCGATATCGCCGCGCGGCGGCCGGCCGTCTTGGTCACGATCGACAGCCCCGGCTTCACGCTGCGGGTGCTGCGCGCCGCCGCGCCGCTCGGGATCAAGCGGGTCCATTACGTCGCCCCCCAGGTCTGGGCGTGGCGGGAAGGCCGTGTGCGGCGCTATCCGGGGCTATGGGACCGGCTGCTCTGCCTGCTGCCCTTCGAGCCGGCCTTTTTCGCCCGTCACGGTCTGCCCGCGCGCTTCGTCGGCCATCCGGTGCTGGAGAGCGGCGCGCATTCCGGCGATGCCGCCCGGTTCCGCGCCACGCACGGCCTGCCTCCGGGCGCGCGCGTCCTCACGATCATGCCCGGCAGCCGCCGCACGGAGATCGTTCGCCTGCTGCCGGTCCTGGGCGAGACACTGCGGCGCCTGCCGGGGCCGGCGATCGTGCCCGCCGTGCCCCTCGCCGGGCCAGTGGCGGAGGCGGTGCGGACGGCCACGCGGTCGTGGCCGGTCCGGCCGCTGCTGGTCGGCGGCGCACAGGACAAACACAACGCCTTCGCCGCCTCGGGCGCCGCGCTGACCAAATCCGGCACGTCCACCTTGGAACTGGCGCTGGCCGGCGTGCCGATGGTGGTGACGTATCGCGTGAACCCGCTCTCCGCCGCCCTGTTCCGGCGGATCGCGACGGTGCGCTATGCGGCGCTGGTGAACCTGCTGCAGAGCGGGCTCGGACGAGACGCCGACTTTCCGCTTGTCCCCGAGTTGCTCCAAGAGAATTGCACGCCCGACATCCTCGCCCGGACGCTGACGACCTTGCTGGAGGATCGCTCGGCCGCGGCGGCGCAGCGGGCCGGGTTTCGCACGGTCCTCGCGGCGCTCCGCCCGCCGGGTGGCCTCATGCCGTCAGAGGCCGCCGCCGATGCCGTTCTCGAACTCCTCGAGCAGCCCTGAGGCGCCTACCCGCTTCCGCGCCTCGTCGATTGCTGCCTCGACCCGGAGCGCCGCCGCCAAGGCGCGCCGGCCGGCGGCGGCATCGACCGGCACGGCCGCGCCATCCAGCACTGCGGCGATGAAGGCGGCGTGCTCCGCCTCCAAGGCGTCGTGCTCCTGCCAGGACGCCGTCTGTGTCCCGAAGCCCGGCAACCCGGGGAGCGGCTCGCCCCGGTTTCGCGCCGTCACGCTCAGCCGCCGGGCTATGAAATCCACGGCTACGCAGCCCCGCGCGCCGAAGATGCGCATCCGCCGCTCCATGCGCGGCGCGACCCGGCTCGCGCTGATCGTCGCCACCGCCCCGGAGGCGAAGCGCAGGCGCGCATTGGCCAAGTCCACGCGCGCGCTGGCGACCGGCGCCCCGACCGCCTCCACGGCCTCCAGCGGGCTGCCCGCCAGTTCCAGCACAAGATCGAGGTCATGGATCATCAGGTCGAGCACCACGGAGACATCGGTGCCCCGCGGCTTGAACGGACCGGACCGGCTTGCCTCGATATAGAGCGGGGTGCCGGCGCGACCCCGGATGGCCCCGTGCGCGGCCGAGAACCGCTCCAGATGTCCGACTTGCAGCACCAGACCCCGCGCGCGGGCCAGGGCGGCAAGCGCGTCGGCCTCCTCCAGCGTCGCCGCGATCGGCTTCTCCATGAGGACATGCCGCCCGGCGCAAAGCGCGGCGACGCCGATCGCATGATGCGAGGCGGCCGGCACAGCCACCACCACCGCCTCGCAACCCGGCAGGAGGTCGGGAAGGGAGAGCGCGTGCCCCCCAGCCTCCGCGGCGACCAGACGGGCGCGCTCCGGGTTCCGGTCATGCACGCCGGCCAGCTCGGCTCGCGCCGAGGCCGCCAGCTTGAGCGCGTGATAGCGGCCGAAATGCCCCGCGCCGATAACGCCGACGCGCAGGCGGCGCGTGTTCATGAGCAAAGTTCCAGTCGCATTTGACTGCGCGGCGGGTTATCCGAACCAGGCCCGCGTCGCCAGACCCTTCGGCGCGGATGAGCCCTGCGGGGTTGCCGGTCAGGGGTCGTGCCGTCAATGTCCCGTGGGTATCGGAACCGGAGCCGACCGACTTCATGCTCTATTTCAGCCGCGCCAAGACGTTCGTTATCCTTGGCGTCTGTGTCCTGGCCGCGCTTCTCTGCATTCCCAATGGGGGGCGGGCTCCCAACGCTTGGCTGCCGTGGCGCACGGTGCGGCTCGGGCTCGACCTGCAAGGCGGCAGCTACCTGTTGATGCAGGTGGACATGAACGCGGTCGTGAAGGAACGGCTGGCGGGTCTCACCGACACGGCCCGCGAGCAGCTCCGCAAGGCGGGCATCTTCTACAGGGCGGTGGAGAGTCAGCCCGACCTGCGGCGCGTGCTGGTGCATGTGCGCGACCCCGCGCAAACACAGGCGGCGGTCGCGGCCCTCAAGCCGCTCGTGCAGCGGCAAGGGCCGATGAACCTGCCCGATATCGACATCGCCGGCGCGCCGGAGGGCGCCATCACGCTCCAACTGTCGCCGGTCGCGTTGACGGAGCGTGCCACGGCGGCCGTGCAGCAATCGATCGAGATCGTGCGCCGTCGCATCGACGAGACCGGCGTGGTCGACCCGCAGGTGAGCCGGGAGGGCTCGGACCGGATCGTAGTCCAGTTGCCCGGCGTCGGCGATCCCGAGCGCATCAAGGCGCTGCTCGGCAAGACCGCGCACATGACGTTCCAGCTGGTCGATCCCTCCGTGACGTCCACCACCGGCACGCCGCCGCCGGGCGACGAGTTCCTGCCGATGCAGAACGACCCCCGCCAGCGCATCGCCGTGCGCAGCCGCGTGGACGTGGATGGCGCCGACCTGACGGACGCGCGGGCGATCACGGATCAGCAGACCGGGCAGTGGGTGGTAAACTTCACCTTCAACGCCGTGGGCGCGCGGCGCTTCGCCGACATCACCCGCGCCAATGTCGGCCGGCCCTTCGCCATCGTGCTGGACGGCAAGGTGATCAGCGCGCCGGTGATCCGTGAGCCGATCACCGGCGGGCGCGGGCAGATCAGCGGCAACTTCAACGCCCAGAGCGCCTCGGATTCTCGCCTTGCTGCTGCGCGCAGGCGCCTTGCCCGCCCCGCTCACGGTGATTGAGGAGAACACGATCGGCCCTGAGCTGGGGGCCGACGCGATCCGCGCCGGCGCCATCTCGCTGGGCGTCGGTTTCCTGCTGGTGATCGCGTTCATGGGCTTCTTCTATGGCCTGTTCGGCTGGTTCGCGAACCTGGCGCTGGTGATGAACCTGGTGCTCATGCTGGCCGTGCTGTCCTTGCTGCAAGCCACGCTGACGCTGCCCGGCATGGCCGGCATCCTGCTCACGCTCGGGATGGCGGTGGACGCCAACATCCTCATCAACGAGCGCATCCGCGAGGAGCAAAGGCTCGGCCGCCCGCCGCTCGCGGCGCTGGAGCACGGCTTCTCGCGCGCCTACCGCACCATCTTCGATTCCAATGCCACGGCCTTCATCGCCCACGTGATGCTGTTCATCTTCGGCTCCGGCCCGGTGCGCGGCTTCGCGGTGACGATCACCGTCGGCATCGCGACCTCGCTTTTCACCGCCTGGCTGCTCACCCGCCTGCTGGTCTCGCGCTGGTACGTGGCGAACCGGCCTCGGCTGCTTCCGGTCTGATCCATGCTCCTCCGCCCGATGTTCCGCTTGGTCCCCGACAACACCCGCATCCACTTCATGCGCGGGCGGTTCATGGGACTGATCGTCTCCGCGCTCCTTTCCACCGCCTCGGTGGTGCTGTTCTTCCATCCCGGCCTGCATCTCGGCATCGACTTCGCCGGCGGCGTGGTGATGGAGGCGCGCACGCCGGCCCAGGCCAACATCCCCGCGATTCGCACGTCGCTCGCGGCCCACCAGGTTCCGGAAGAGGGCGTGCAGCGGTTCGGCAGCCCCGACCAGGTGCTGATCCGCATCCGCAGCCAGCCGAGCGCCGACGCGACGCAGCTCGCCGTGACGCATGTGCGCGAGGCGCTGGAGGCGGTCGCGCCCGGCACCAAGATCCTGAGCACGGAGGCGATCGGCGCCTCGGTCTCGGCCGAGCTGTTCCGCAACGGGCTGCTTGCGCTGGCGATCAGCCTGCTGATGATCCTGGTCTATATCTGGTTCCGCTTCGAATGGCAGTTCGCCGTGGGCGCGGTGGTCACGCTGATCCTGGACGTGACCAAGGCGATCGGGTTCCTGGCGATCACACGGTTCGACTTCGACCTCGTGATGGTGGCGGCAATTCTCACAATCCTTGGCTACTCCACCAACGACAAGGTCGTGGTCTACGACCGGGTGCGGGAGAACCTGCGCAAGTACAAGACGATGTCGTTGCGTGACCTCATCGACCTGTCGATCAACGAGACGCTGAACCGCACGCTCGGCACCTCGATGACGGTGTTCCTCGCGGCCCTGCCGCTCGCGCTGTTCGGCGGCCAGTCGATCTCGGGCTTCGCCTGGGTCATGCTGTTCGGCATCGTCGTCGGCACGTCCTCGTCGATCTTCATCGCCGCACCGATCCTGCTGTTCCTTGGCGAGCGCCGCCTGCGCCGCGACGCCGCGCCGGCTGGGGCCCGCACGGCGCGCGAGAAACCGGTGGTCCGAACCTAGCCCGCGAGCGCCGATCCCGTGTGGGCGTGGATCAAGGGATTCTTCGCCACCTGGTGGGATCGGCTCGTTGTCTCGGACGTGGGCCTGATCCGGTTTGCCTTCGTCGTACGCGTCACGGCCGCGGTCGTGCTGAGCTTCCTCGTGATCGATTCGCTGTCCCACCTGACGCCGCTGCCGATGGCAATGGTTGTCATGGGCATCGTCGAGAGCCTGTTCGGGTCGGTCGCGATCCGTAATCCGTCTCCAGGCAAGCAGCGCACGACTCTCTTGCTGACACCAATTCCGGCCGCCCTGGCGCTGACCGTGAGCACAGTGCTCGCGCCGTCGCGCGCCGCGAGCGACGCCGGCTTTCTCATCGTCATTTTCGCGGCTGTTTACGCCCGCCGGTTCGGGCCGCGCGCCACCGCCCTCGGGATGCTCGCCTTTATTGGCTACTTCGCTGGTATCCTCCTGCACCTGCCGCTGGCACACTTGCCGTACCAGTTCCTCGCGCTGGCGATCGGGGCCGTCTCGGCCTTCGTGGTCCGTTTCGGCATCCTCCCTGACCGGCCGGAGCGAACGCTCAGGCGTGTCCTGGCCTCCTTCTATCAGCGCGTTGAGCAGATTCTTCACGGGATCGATCAGGCGATGGCGGCTGGTGGCTGGGACCATGCCCGCCGTCAGCGGGTGCGCCATCGCGTCACCCAGCTCAACGAAGCCGCCCTGGCCGCGGAAGGTCAGATCGAAGCGCTCGACCCCGACCGGCTCGCGCCAGCATCCCAGCGCAGCGTGCTCGGGTCGCGGCTGTTCGATCTTGAGATCATTGTCGGCTGGGTAGCGCACCAGGCGAGACTTGCGACGCCGCCCCAGGCCGAGCGCGTGGCACTTCGCGGCGCGCTCAGTGACGTGAGGCGCACACTGAACGGGACCGGTGGCCGCACCCGGGACCGCGCGGACGAGCAGCCAATGGAGGCCGGTGGCCCAATCGCTGGTGCTCTGCGAGACATGCACGAGGCGCTCGCCTCCATGCCGGGAGTGGAGCGCGCCGCCGAGGCCCTGCCGGCGGAGCCGGGTGACAGCGGGGAGCCGCCAGCTCAGGGCACCAACGAGCCCTCTCTGCTGCCGACGACCCGAGCGGCGATCCAAGTTGGCCTTGCCTGCACCCTTGCCATCGTGCCGGGCGAATTCCTTTCGCCCCAGCGCTGGTACTGGGCGATCATCACGGTGTTCGTCATGTACGCCGGGACACAGTCGCGTGGCGACGTTCTCATCAAGGCGATGCAGCGTGCCACCGGAACCCTGGCGGGCGTGGCAGCCGGCATCCTGGTCGCCACCGCCGCCTCTGGCCACTCCATCGTTTCGCTCTGCCTAAACCCCGTCCGGTTTGAGAGGTGTGGTTTTGGAGGCAGGGTCCCTATCTACAGGGGATGATGAAACTTAGCCTTGTTCGCTCCTGTCATGCTGCGCGTTGACCATGCCCGGTGGGGCCAGACGCCGGAGGACCTGCGTCGGCTCGCAACGAGCGCTGCCCATCAACGCACTCGCGAGCGCTTCTTGGCGCTTTACGAGATCACCGAAGAGAGTTGCGCCACGCAGGTTGCCGAACGCACTGGCCGCCACCCGCAGACCGTGATGGAGTGGCTGCACCTCTACAACGAGCGTGGCCCCGAGGCGCTGACCTACCGACGCACTGGCGGCCGTCCCCCCTTTGTCCCGCCATCGCCGCCGTACTCGGCGCAGAGCTCCGTGCGGCCCAGCAGGCTGCGGCCAGCCCATCCGTAGCCGGAGCTGATCCGCCGCCGCGCTGGACGCTCAAGCGCCTGGTCGGCTGCGTGCGGGCGCGGTTCGGCCGTCCCTGCTGCCGCGAGACCATCCGCGCTGCCCTGCACCGGCTGGACCTGTCGTGGAAGAAAGCCCGCAAGCTGCTCGGTCGCGCCGATCCCGAACGGCGCGCCGCCTTTCTCGACCGGCTACGGCCGGTGCTGGACAGCGCCCAGCGCGATCGGCACGTGCTGGTCCACCTCGACGAGGCGCACATCCACCAGGACGCCGATCTCGGCTACGGCTGGGGCGAGCGCGGCAAGCGCTTCCACGTGGCCTCCTGCTCGCCCGGCCTCGCCGCCAGGGTCTCGCTCTACGGCCTCTACCTCTACAACGAAGGCCAGGTGCGGCTATGGCCCTATGCACGGGCCAACGGCGAACACACGATCGATGTGCTGCACCGGCTCCGTGCCGAGTTCCCCGATGGCATGCTCGTCGTGATCTGGGACGGTGTGCCCTGTCACCGGGCCAAGGCGGTATGGGCCGCCGCTGCCAGCCTGGGCATCACGCTCATGCCGCTGCCGGGCTACAGCCCGGACCTGATGCCGGTCGAGGCGCTGTGGCGCTGGCTGCGCGAGGACGTCACCTACCATCACTGCCACGCCAGGGCCGACGACCTGACCCGGCGCGTCGCCCTGTTCGAGGCCAAGGTCAACCAAGCCTCTTGCGTCGTCGCCGATCGCCTCTGGGTCAAGGACTGCCTCGATCCCGAGGAGGAGAAACTCCGATTCTCAAACTAGACGCGGTTTAATTTTCGCTTGCGTGTTCCTCGCCTTCTATTTTCTCCAGGCTGCCTATGGGATGATGGTCTTCTGGATCACGATCCTGATTTCTCTCCTCTATGGGCTGCTGGGGTTCTTTAGCCCCGCGTTGCTGGTCCTACGGATCGAAGAGACAGCGATCGGCGCGGTCATCGGGATCCTAGTGGCGATGTTCGTCCTGCCGACCCGGTCGCGCGACATCTTCACCCAAGCGGCTCAGTCATTCCTGCGGGCGCTGAGCGATTTCCTCGGACGCGCCCCGCAGCCTGGCGGGACGGACCTCATGGAAGCGGCGCGCGAGGTGAACCGCTGCTTCCATCAGACGCGCGCGGCCGCCAAGCCGCTCACTTCGGGCGTTGCGGGGGCGGTCGCCCCGAACAGCGCGCGCCGTTGGCTTCGTATTTTTCTGGCGTGCGACTACTATGCCCGCACCCTGGCCGTCCACGCCCCGCGCGAGCGCTTCGCCTCGGGCGAGACCGAGAAGTGCCAGCGCCTCGTCGCGCGTATCCGCGGCAACATCGATCGGGTGCTGGACGTGCTGACTGGAAACCAATCGCGCTCCGCTCTGTCGAGGAAGGTCGATGCCGACGCAGCAATTGTCTCCCCCAGCACGGCGCGCTTCGGCGACGCTGGGGGTGCGCACGTCTTCATGCATGCGCTGGCCGGAATGGACGAGGTCATTTGGCTGCTGACCCGCAACCTTGGCGGCCTGAAGGAGCCAGAGACGTAGCCCGCCCAGAGCGCACAACCGATCGTGACCCTCGGCAAAGCCGCCCGCGAGAACAACTCTGCACGGAACAGCAGAGGGGTGGGCGAACATGCCCGATGTCGTCGTTATCACCGGAGCGTCGTCCGGCATTGGCCGCGCAACGGCCCACCGCTTCGCGCGGACCGGCCGGCCGCTCGCATTGATCGCCCGTGGGGCCGAAGCGCTGGAGGCCACACGCCGCGAAATCGAGGCGCTTGGGATCCAAGCCTTGGCTATCCCGCTCGACATGGCTGACGACGCCGCGGTCGAGGCCGCGACATCGCGCATCGAGGTGGAGCTGGGACCGATCGGTGTCTGGGTGAACAACGCCATGGTCAATGTCTGGGGGGAGTTTCTCGACATCCCCGAAGCCGAGTTCCGCCGCATCACGGAGATTGGGTATTTCGGGTACGTCAATGGAACGCGCGCCGCGCTGCGCCGGATGAAGCCGCGCGACGAGGGCAGCATCGTCCAAGTCGGTTCGATGATCTCCTATGTCGCCGCGCCGCTGCAATCGGCCTACAGCGGGGTCAAGCACGCGATCCGGGGCTTCACCGAGGCGGTGCGGGCGGAGCTGATGCACGCTGGCAGCCGCGTCCATATCGGCATGGTGCTGCCGGCCTCGATCAACACGCCGTTCTATGACACGGCGGGAAACCGCATGCGAGAGGGAATGCCGCGCCCGGTGCCGCCCGTCTACCAGCCCGAGCTGGTGGCCAAGGCGATCCGGCACATAGCGGAACGGGGCGGGCGGGAGATGTTCGTGGGTGGCGTGGCGGAGGCGGCGGCAATCGCGCGGGCGCTCGCGCCCGCGCTGACGAACCAGGTGCTGCCGTTGACCTATCCGGCCCAACGGTCCGGCGATTCGCTGGCCGAAGCGGGAAGCGGCAACGTCTTCCAGCCCATGCCGGGTGATCGCGGCGTCCACGGCCGGTTCGGCGCGGAGGCGCTGCGTATCAGCCCGCATCTATGGCTGGCGGAGGCGCGTGCCACGGCCGAGGCGCTCGTTACAGGACTGACCGGGCGCGTTTTCGGGCGACGCTAAAGCGGGATCGCGCGTTCAGACGCTAGCGGGAGGCAAGCCTTGGACTGGACCCGAACCGTCGAGGACTACTACCCCGTTTCGCCAAGGCCGCGCTGGGGCCACGGGCTGCCGGTCCACGCCCGGATCGAGGCGGTGCTGGAGCGCCATCGCGCCGCCTACGAGGACGCGCTGGCCGCCCTGGCCCGGCACCGCTCGGCGCTGCACGCCATTCCGCACGATCCGGACCCGTTCCGGCCAGGCCCATACTGGAACAATATCTTCTTCAGCACCCTGGACGCGGCGTCGCTAGTTGGCTTTCTCCTGTCGCGACAGCCGCGACGCTACCTCGAGATCGGGTCGGGACATTCGACCTTGTTCGCGCGGTACGCGATCGCGCATGGGTGCCTTCAGACCTCGCTGGCGTCGATCGACCCGAACCCTAGGGCCAACATCGATACTCTGTGCGACCACGTCGTCCGCAGGCCGCTGGAGGAATGCGATCTGGCGATCTTCGACGAGCTGGCGCCGGGCGACATCCTGTTCCTTGACGGATCGCATCGCGTGTTCACCAACAGCGACGTGACGGTGTTCTTCCTCGAAATCATGCCTCGGCTCAGGCCCGGAGTCCTGATCCACCTCCATGATATCTTCCTGCCGGCCGATTACACCCCCGCTTGGAACCGCCGGCTATACTCGGAGCAGTATCTGCTTGGCGCGATGCTGCTCTGCGCGGCGCCGCCGTTCAGCGTCGTGCTTCCCAACTACTTCGTCTGCTCGGATGCCGATCTGAGCGCCCGTGTGCGTGCCCTGTTCCGGAACGATGCGAGGCCAGACATTCCATTTTGGTACAACAACGGGGCGGGCATGCCGGGCGTTTCATTCTGGATCGAGACCAGGTCCTAGACCGCCTCAACCAAACAGATAGCGCAATTGGATCGTGACCTGCCCGCCGTCGGGACCTAGCGCAATCGCGGCATCCCGGAAGCGCGGGGGTCCGAAGCGGAACGGCGCATCATTCGAGAAGCCGATCCCCTCCTTCGGCATTCCCATAAAGTTGCGGTCTACCACAAGATTGTCGTTCTCGTCGTGGAACGCCTGAACGGCATAGGTGCCGGGCGGAATGCCAGCGATCCGGACCGTACCGTACCGCGCCGCGCCGGCGTCTTGGCCATGTGGCGGCAACGCGGAGCAAGGAATTCGGCTTGCGTGCAGACCGCCACCAGCACATGTCCTTGTGCGTTCCGCACATTGCCGACCACCACATCAAGCAAGATGGTCGGCCACGCATCCCTGGCGTCCGGCATCATTCTGCTAGGGCACGCATCTCGGCATACAGATCCGCCTTTGCCTCGAACCCGATCCCCGGCAGATCGGGCAAGCTGACGTACCCGCCCTCGACGCGCGTGCCGTCCGGAAAGCCCCCATAGGGCTGGAACACCTCGGGATAGCTCTCATTGCCTCCCAGTCCCAGGCCAGCGGCGATATTGAGCGACATCTGATGCCCGCCATGCGGGATGCAGCGCCGCCAGGACCAGCCCGCCTCCTTCAGCATTGCCAGGGTGCGCTGGTACTCGCACAGGCCATAGGACAGCGCGCAGTCGAATTGCAGCCAGTCGCGATCCGGACGCATTCCGCCATACCGAATCAGGTTGCGCGCGTCCTGGTGACTGAACAGGTTCTCCCCGGTCGCCATCGGCCCCGGATAGAACGCGGCCAGCGCCGCCTGAAGCTGGTAGTCCAGCGGATCGCCCGCCTCCTCGTACCAGAACAGCGGGTAGTCGCGCAGCATCTTGGCGTAGGCGATCGCCGTCTCCAGGCCGAAGCGACCGTTGGCGTCGACCGCCAGCTCGGCGTCCCCCTCGATTTCCGCCAGGACTGCCTCGATCCGCCGCCGGTCCTCCTCGATCGGATCGCCGCCAATCTTCATCTTCACGACGCTATAGCCGCGATCGACATAGCCGCGCATCTCGGTGCGCAGCGCCGACAGATCCTTGCCGGGATAGTAATATCCGCCCGCCGCATAGACGGAGACGCGCGGGTCGGCCGCGCGCCCGTGCCGCTCGGCGAGCCAGCGGAACAGGGGCTTGCCCGCGACCTTCGCCGCCGCGTCCCACACCGCCATGTCCAGCGTGCCGACCGCCACCGACCGGTCGCCGTGGCCGCCCGGCTTCTCGTTGCGCATCATCACCGTCCAGACGCGGTCGGGATCGAGATTCGCGCCCGCGTCGTCCAACAATGCCGCCGGGTCGGCCTCCAGGATCCGCGGCGCGAACCGCTCCCGGATCAGCCCGCCTTGGCCATAGCGCCCGTTGGAATTGAAGCCGTAGCCGATCACGCGCCGTCCCTCGCGCATGGCGTCGGTCACGACCGCGACCAGGCTCACGGTCATCTTGCTGAAGTCGATGTAAGCGTTGCGGATGTTGGAGCTGATCGGGCGCGTGGCCTCGCGGATGTCGGTGATGCGGACGGACATGCTCAGCCTCGCTCGGGTGGGGACAGCAGCGGCTCCAGTCCGTCTAGCATGGCGCGAGCGAAATCGCGCCAGGCGACGGCCGCATCCGGTCCGGCTCCGGCGGAAGGGGGAGCGGACAGAAGACGCGCCATGTGTGCGGCGATGCTGGCGGGGTCGGGATCGCACAGCGTGGCCAGGGGCTCGCCGCCGAGCTGCTCGGCAAGGCCGCCCACGCGCGTCGCGAGGACCGGCCGGCCAGCGGCGAGCGCGCCGGCGGCAATGCCGCTTTGGGTGGCCTCGCGGTAGGGCAACACCATCAGGTCGGCCCACCCGATCAGCGTGCCGATCTCCGCCTCTGGCACCCAGCGGTTTTCCACGGCCACGCCGGGCAATGCCCGCAGCGCATCAAGCGCGGGGCTCTCTGGCCCGTGCCCGACGACGCGCACCGTCATGTCTGGCCGAGACCCGAGCCGGCGCAGAGCCTCGGCCAGCAAGTCGAGCCCCTTGTAGGGCAGCAAGCGGCCAAAGTTGAGCACGCGGACCGGCCCGCCATGCGTCCCGGGTGGCATCGTCACCCCGAAGGCGAACGGGGGGTGCGCGACGCGCACCAGTGGCACGCCGGGCCGTAAGACACGCTGCTCGCGAAGCCGTGCAATGACATGCTCCGTCAGCGCGATCACGCCGTCGGCACGGCGGACCAGCGCGCGGTTGAGCGGGTACAACAGCGGATAGCCGTCTCCCGGATGTGCCTCGGCGTCATGCACCACGACTGCGATAGGCACCCGCGCCGAGCGCAGCGCCCCGAGAACCAGAAGGTCGAGCGGGCCAGGCAGGGCGCAGACAGCGAGCGCGGGTGCGAGCCGGCGGACCCATCGCGCCAGCGCCGGCACGAATACCGGCGCCTGGAGCGCCCGCCACGTCAAGCCGGGGAAGCCCCGGTAGAGTGGCAACACCAGATCGCACTGCGGCGCATCCGGGGCATGCAGGATCTCCGCCCCCGCAGACACTGCCAACGCGGCCTCAATGTTCGGCATCGCGGACAGGCCTTGGGCGAGGCAGGCGGCGAAGCGCGGCCCGGCGCCGCGTCTCCCCCATTGCCAAACCAGCACCCTCACGCTGGCACCGCGAGCCCGAGCGCCCGCACCGCCGCGGCCAGCGGCGCGCTGCCGAGCCGGGCTCGGGCGGCGGCCTGGCCGGCTGCCCCCATGCGCGCCCGCAGCCCGGCATCATCAGCCAATCGGCGCAGCCACTCGGTCGCATGGACGAGGTCGGGCTCCGCCCAGGTCGCGCCGGGCACGGCATAAACCCCGCGCGGGTCGCGCGCCGGCACCAGACGATAGCCAACCAGGGCGGCGCAGGACTCGTCCATAAACGTCATGTTCCCCGACCAGCCAGTGGCCACGACCGGCTTTCCAAGCAGCATCGCCTCGGCCGGCACCAGGCCGAAGCCCTCGCTGCGGTGCAGGGACAGCACGATATCCGCAACGTTCGTCAAGGCGTGCGCGTCCGCGACAGGAAGGGTGCGAGCCTCCAGCCGGATATTGGGTGCGTCCGCGACCGCTGCCGCGAGCCGCGCGAAGTCATCCGGGGCGTGCCCCGCGTTGCTGACCTTGAGCACGAGGAGACGATCGGGTCGGACGCCGAACGCCGCGCGGAAAGCGGCAACCGCCGCCAATGGATTTTTGCGTTCCAGAGACGAAGCAAGATTGAAGGCGACGAGCACGATCAGCGCGTTTTCAGGGAGCCCGAACGCCGCGCGGTGAAGCGTGGCCGGCATCGGGGGAGCCACTGCCAGTGGGTGTGGCACGGTGCGCACCCTGTCCCCCAGCAGCGGCGCGATCGCGGCTGCCGTGAAATCGGATGGCGCCCAGGCCTCATGCACAAATCGCGCGCCGCTGCGCCATGTGGAGGCAAGCAGGGGCAGTTCCCACGCCCAGAACCCGACGACACGCCGCCCGCGCGCCAAGTCGCGCGGCAATCGCGCAAGCATCAGGGGCAGCATTGGGGCATTGACGTGCAATACCAGCGCGGCACCCGGTGGTGCGGCGGGCGGAGCCGCGGATGGGTAGTCGGGGTCGTGCGCTGGCAACAACGGTCCCACGTCGAGCGGCCAGGATGCAACGCCCAGTGTCTCAAGGGCGCGCAGCATCAGCCGTGCGCTCTCGCCCAGGCCCGAGGCCCGCGTCAACTCCCCCGCGACAACGATTCCCCCGCGCGCGACGGGGGCTGGCCGCGTGATCCGCGGGGCAAGCAGCGCCGCGGCGCCCGCTAGCGCGCGCCGGCGCGGACCGGACGGCAGCGCGCGCCAGGCGCGATGGAAAAACGGAAGCGAATCGGGCACGCATCGATCTTCTGGTTTGAACCCTTGCCGGCGAATGCCGGGCCAGGCACGGTTGCCGCTGTGCGTCAGCCGTATAGACTGTCTGTATGCGGGATCAATCAGCAAGAAACGTCGCCACGACCACCGCCGAGCTGCTGGCGCGGCTAGTGGGATTCGACACCACGAGCCGCAACTCGAACCTAGGGTTGATCGCCTTCGTGCGCGCGTATCTTGACGATCATGGCGTGCGCTATCGCGTCAGCACGAATCCCGACGGCGACAAGGCAAACATTCACGCCATCATCGGGCCGCAGGAAGCAGGCGGGATCGCGCTGTCAGGTCATGTGGACACTGTGCCAGTGGATGGGCAGCATTGGCAGGGCAACCCGACCACATTGCGGCGTGAGGCGGGGCGATTGCTCGGGCGCGGGGCGTGTGACATGAAGGGCTTCGTCGCCGCCTGCCTCGCTGCCGTGCCCTCGCTTCAGGCCCGGCGCCTGCGCGAGCCGCTGCACCTTTTCATCACCTATGACGAGGAGGTTGGCTGCTTCGGCGCGCGGAGGCTGATCGAGGATTTGGGGGAGTCCGGGCTGAAGCCAGCCTTGTGCATCGTGGGCGAGCCATCGGGAATGCAGCCGATCCTCGCGCACAAAGGCAAGCTCAACCTGCGTGTGCGCGTGCGCGGCAAGCCCGGCCACTCCAGCCAACCCGCTAAGGGCGTGAACGCTGTTCACGCCGCCGCCGAGGCGATTGCCTATGTTGCCGCCGAGGCGCGCCGGTTCGCGACCGAAGGCCCATTCGAAGACGGCTTCGACCCGCCCCACACCACCATCCATGCCGGCACCGTCCAGGGCGGCGCGATTTTGAACATCATTCCTGAGCGGGCCGAATTCGTGATGGAGTGGCGCAACATTCCCGCCAACGATTGTCGGCACGAGGTGGATCGGATGCGTGACTATATTGCGCGCACCATTGAGCCGGCGATGAAAGCAGCCGATTCCAGCACCGGATTCAGCTATGAGCTGCTCGCCGACATGCCGGCCATGTCGCTTTCTCCGGATCATGAGCTGGCCGCGCTGACCAAGCAGCTCACCGGATTCAACAGCGCTGGCAAGGTTAGCTATGGCACCGAGGGCGGATTCTACCAGGCAGCCGGAATCCCAACCATCATTTGTGGCCCAGGCCACATCGCGCAGGCGCACCAGCCGGATGAATGGATCGCGGAGAGCGAACTCGCCGCATGCGACGCCTTCGTCCGCAAGCTTGCCGACCGGCTGTGCGACTGATGCCGGTCGATTTCGTCCCCTTTTTCATGCCTCGCTTCGACGTGCGGCTGACTCCACCCGATCTTTGTCCGTGGCGTGACGGCAATACCGGCATCCCGGGCTTCACCACCCGCGCGGCGTCCCTACCGGGCCCGCATGTTGCCCTCCTCGCGCTGTCACATGGCAATGAAATTGCCGGGGCGATCGCGCTCGATCGCCTGTTGCGCGGAGGCCTCCGGCCGCTGCGCGGGCGGCTGACCTTCGGCTTTGTCAACTTGGCGGCTTTCGACCAGTTCTCTCCGAAGCAGCCGACACTGTCCCGCTTCGTGGATGAAGACATGAACCGCGTGTGGGATCCCGCGGTGCTGGACGGGTCGAGGCAGTCGAGCGAAGTGGCGCGGGCGCGCGAGATCCGTCCCTTGATCGACATGGTGGACGTGTTGCTGGACCTGCACTCGATGCTGTGGACATCGGACCCGCTGATGCTGAGCGGCGGGACGGAGAAGGGGGTGCGGCTCGCGCGCCACATCGGCGTGCCGGAGCTGATCGTCGCCGACCATGGGCACGCCGGCGGGCGGCGGCTGATCGACTACCCGCGTTTCAGCGATCCCGACACGCCCTTCGCCGCCAACCTGGTCGAGGCTGGCCTGCACTGGGAGCCGGAGACGGTGGAGACGGCGCTGGCCACGATTGCCGGCCTGCTCCGCCATTTCGGCATGGCCCCGGAGCAGACGGCCTTGCTGCCCCCGCCTCCGCGCCGCATCCACCAGCGTGTCGCTGAAGTGACGGAGACCGTAACGGCCACGACCGGTAAGTTCTCGTTCGTCCAGCCCTGGCGTGGGGGGGACATCATTTCGCGCCGCAATACGCTTATCGCGCTTGACGGCGGTACCGAGATCCGAACACCGCACGACGATTGCCTTTTGGTCATGCCCAGCCTGCGCTCGGGCCGGGGCCACACCGCTGTACGGCTCGCGCGCTTTCTATAACTTTAGCGATCGGAGTTCCTGACCTGTTCGCCGTCATGAGCCAGGAGTGAGAACAAAATTCATGGCAAGCCCGCGGACCTCGTTCATGACTCCGCGCCGACGCCTGCTCGGCGAGCTCATCACGGCCGTGTCTCTCGCAGCGTTGCCGGCGCATGCCCAGCCCAATAAAAACGGGCCGGAGGTGGTCGCCCTGCACGGCACGGTCGAGGCGGTCAGCCCCGACCGGCTGGATCTCCGATCGGCTCGCGGGCAGAACCTTGCCGTGCAGCTTCTCGCGAACTGGCAGGCGCTCGCGGTCTCCCCATCAACGCTGTCGGCGGTGAAGCGCGGCGACTTCATTGCGACCGCGACGGCCGGCCGGGGCAACCATGTCGCGATCCGCGCCCTCGTGATTCTTTCGCCGGCGATGCGGGACGTTGGGCAAGGACATTACCGCTGGGACTTCGGCCCGGCGTATCTGATGGAAAACGCCATCGTGGATGCCCTGGTGTTGCAGGTTTACAGGAACGAGGTAACCGTCTCCTGGGCTGGCGGCGAGAAGCAGCTCGTGATCCCGACCGGTCTTCCCGTCGTGCGGCTGGAGCCGGGTGATCGCGACATGGTCGCGCCAGGGGCGAAGGTCTTCCTTTTCGCAAACCTCGCCGGCGGTCGAGCCGCGGCGAGGTATGTGTTGGTCGGCGCATACGGGTTCACTCCGCCAATGTGAGCGAAGGGATCACCGCCCCCCTTTCCGCTCCCGCAACCCGTCGAGAAGTGCCCCGATCATGCGGCGGGGCTCGTCGGTCTGCCAGGCGTCGGCGAACACTGCTATCCCGCGCTGCACCGCCTCGCGTAGCGTCAGCTCTTCCCATTCGCCAATCAGCATTTTCTGCAATTCGACGGCTCGCGCGCCAGAGGCGAGGACAGAGGCGAGCACCCGCTCGATTGCATCGTCCAGCTCGGCCGCCGGTACGACCTCCTCCAGCAGCCCCCAGGCGAGTGCCTGGGAGGCACCAATCGTTTCTCCGGTCAGCAGCAACCGCCGGGTCCGGCCCCAGCCAATCAGCGCGGGAAGCAGCGCCGCCTCGACCACCGACGGCAAGCCGATCCGTACTTCCGGCATCCCAAACAGGGCCGTGTCGCTCGCGATCCGCAGGTCGCAGCTCGCCGCGACCTCAAGGCCGGCGCCAAGGACATAGCCCTGGATACGCGCGATCACCGGGACTGGCACACGACGCAGCGCATCACAGGCATGATGGACGCGCGTGATGAAGGCGCGGGCCGCCTCCGGGCTGGACAGGCCGGACATTTCAACGACGTCGGCGCCGCCAATGAACGCGCGCGCGCCGGCGCCGCGCAAGACCACGGCGCGCACTCCAGGACGCTTCCCTGCCGCGACAGCCGCTTGCGCGAGTGCGTCCAGTGTCGGGCTGTCGAGCGCGTTTCGCTTTGTCTCGCGATCGATGGTGATCGTGGTCACGCCACGCGCGTCGTGATCCAGCCGCACTGTCATCTGGCCCCCGCTTTCCCCTTCGATATCATCGCGCAACTTTCTGGCACGCGCTCGTGAAGGATCACAGCGCGAACGGATCGAAACGTCGGCAGTTTATCCGCCACGTTCAGACCCCGGACAATGCAATGAAGGGATGACGCGATGAGTCGAACCACACGAATCCTGCTCGCCTGTGCGGGGCTATCGCTGCTCGCGGCGTGTGGCCAGACGAAGTCGGAGCGGGCTGGCGGCGGGGCGCTGACCGGCGCTGGCACGGGGGCGGCGGTCGGCGCGCTAGGCGGTCCGGTGGGCGCGGCGGCAGGGGCGGCGATCGGCGCGGCTGCCGGCGCGGGAACGGGGGCGGCAACCACGCCGAGCCAGATCAATCTCGGCAAGCCAATCTATGACAATCCGAACGTGAACGTGGGCGGCTATCATCCGGCAGCCCACTAAGCTCGCGGGACTCCGGCCAGCGTGAACGCTGGCCGATAGTCCCCAACTACGCCGCGATAGCCGCTTGTTCCTGGATGAGGCGCGCGCGCGCCAGGTCAGCTAGGCTGATAAGCCCGACCAACTCGCCGTTGTCCACTACGGGCAAGTGGCGAAGCCGGCCGCTCACCATCCTCTGCGCCGCCTCGGAGAGGCTGGTCCGCGGACTGACAACCTGGATGGCGCGGGTGACGAGCTGGCCCGCGGTCATCTCCAACGTGCGGGCCGCATTCGCGGCCAGGCTCTCGACAATGTCGTGCTCGGCCAAGACGCCGAGCAACTGTTCGGCTTCATCAACCACCAGCGCAGCGTCCGCATGGGAGGCGGACATGACCCGCACCACCTCCCCAATCCGCTCCGCCAACTCCACGATGGTCACCTGATACGCCTTTCGCTCCAGGATAGCGGCCACGGTCATCTGCATTTCCCGCCTCCCGTCACCACCGCGGATGTGGCGCCGGTTCGAGACAAGAGAGGGGTGCGGCGCACAACAATTCACGATCTCGTGGTGGCTTTCGAGTACTGCCATTTTCCCGACCAATACAGCAAAATCTGTGTTGAGCGTTGGCGAATCAGAGAATGGATGACCGAGAATATCCAAAGCGTCCAATTGTCGGCATCGGCATCGTTGCCCTGAAGGATGACCACGTCCTTCTGGTCCGTCGCGGCAAGCCGCCCGCCATTGGCACGTGGACCCTGCCTGGCGGCGGCCAGGAGCTAGGGGAGACGGCGCAGGCCGCGGCTCGGCGCGAACTCCTGGAGGAGACGGGGGTCAGCGTGGGCGCGCTGGTGCTCGCAGCCCAGGTGGATAGCATCCGCCACGACGCCGCCGGGCGCGTGCAGTATCACTACACGATCATCGACTTCGCGGCACGTTGGGAGGCAGGCGACCCAATCGCCGGCTCCGACGTGACCGAGGCGGTCTGGGCGCCAATCGACCAGCTCGATCGATTCGAACTCTGGACGGAAGCGCATCGTGTCATCGCGATCGCGCGCTCGCTGGTGGGCTGACCGTAGCTAGGGTGGCTCTGCATGGCGGGCGGCGCGGTGGTGAAGCGGCGGCACCCATGGGCGATCGCCGCGCACCATTCGGTCCGTCAGCAGGCGCGCGCCGCCCGGCTCCAGCCAGATCGCGACTGAGCCTTGCATACGCGCGGTCACGCGGTCCACCAGCGCCGGGCCGCGGCAGCGCCCGCGCGCCGCTTCGAGGGAGAGGATGACCGCCGCTCGTTGGCAGTCGGGCGGTGCTTGCCTGCGCAGCAGCAGGGCAGGGGCGGCCTCGGGGCGGAGACGCAGCAGGCACCAATTCTCGGTGCAGGACACGCGGCCGTCCGCCGCCGCGCCTTCGAAGGGCAAACGGCCGGGTTCGTCGGCGGCCCAGAACTGACGCCAGGCATCGCGGGTGAATCGCGAAGCTCCCGGCGCCTGCTCGACGAGCATCACACCCCCCGCCCGCGCCCCGATCAGCTTCCCATCCGCCGCCACCAGCAGATCGGGCGGGCGCATTAACCACGGTGAGGCAAGCCCGAGTGCCAGCGGGAGCAGACCGATCAGGCGCAGCCACGCGGTCCGCCACAGGCCAAGCCAAGCCAGTCCGAGCCCGACGACGGCCAAGCCCCAATCCGGCATGTGCGGGATTGGCGCCACGGCCAGCGGCCATGTGGTCACGTTCCGCGCGATCAGCACGATCGCGCGCACCCCCCAGCCCATCGCCCCCAGCGCGGGTCCTTCCAGACCCAGCGGCATCAGCGCCAACGCCAGCAAACCGAGCGGCATGACCCAGAGCGCGGTGATCGGCACCGCGATCATGTTCGCGATCACGAAATAAATCTGCAAGCGGCCGAAATGGTACGCCCCGAACGGCGCCGACGCGCCGCCCGCGAGCAGGCTGGTCAGGGCCAGCGCGACCAGGTGCCCCGCCCCACGCGGCGCCACAGCGCGCCATCGCCATGCAGCCTGCGCAGCCAGGGCCGCAGCGCCTCGTACCCGGCGATCAGCGCGAGCACCGCGGAAAAGCTCATCTGAAACGACGCGCCGGGCACCTCCTGCGGCTCCGCTACCATCAGCGCCACGGCGGCGAAGGCCAGCCCGCGCACCGACACGGCCCGTCGTCCAAGCAACGCGGCGAGCGTCACCAGGGAGGCCATCGCGAAGCTGCGCACGATCGGGACGTGCATCCCGGTCAGCACCATGTAGAAGCCGCCGGCGGCCAGCGCCGCGCCCGCCGCCACCTGCTTCGTGGGCCCGAACAGGGCCGTGCGCTCCGACAGCGCGAGCAGCGCGCGGGTGAGCGCGAAGGCGAGGCCCATCACCGCGCCGATATGCAGCCCCGCGACGGCCAGCAGGTGCGCGAGCCTGGAGGCGCGGAACGCCTCGCGATCCTCCTCCGGGATGGCGGACGGCACGCCGGTCATCAGCGTCGCGGCGACAGCCCCGTCCGTGCCGGGCAGCCGCGCCTGGATTCGACGGGCAATGCCCTCCCGCATGTGCTGCATCCAAGCGGAGAGGCCGGATGGGGGCTGGCGGGCGAGGCGCTCGGATGTCCCGATGGCGAAGCCGTACCCAGCATAGCCCGCGAAGAACGCATCGCGTTGCAGATCCCACCCCCCGGGATAGGAGGGTGGGGAGGGCGGACGCAACAAGGCGCGCACGCGCAGCGTGTCGCCGGTGGCCAACGCGGTCCCATCGCTCTCACGCAAGCGGACGCGGATGCGTCGGCGCAGCGCGGTCCCGTCATCCAGCCGCGCCCCGGCCACCGTAACGCGCCGTCCCTCGGGCAGGATCTCGACCCCGGCAACCTGTCCCGTGAGCACCACTGCCCGAAATGGCAGCGCCTCCTGGGGCAGCGCGCGCAGCGTTGCGAGCTGGGCGAGGGCGAACCCGATCGCGAGGGCGGCAACCGGCACCAGGACCACGCGCGCCCAGCCGCGCCCCAGCCAGGCGGCACACCCCGCCGGCAGTGCCAACGCGGCGCCCGCCCATGCAGGGGGCTCGGCGCGCAGCCCGAAATAGACCAGCACGCCAGTGCCCAGGAACACCGGCAGCCAGAGCACCAGGCGACCCTGCTCGGCCAGCGCCAGTGCCTCCAAGCGCGCGGCCAAGACGTGGGGCGCGGCGTGCGAGCGGCGGGGCAGGGCGAGGGCTATCGGCACGGAAGAACCTCCGGCCCCAGACTGCCCAGCTAACCTCTACAGAGTGTCAACGGCTTGTTCCTCAAGCGGCAGCGGGGTTTGATGCCGCCCGTCTGGCAAGGCTCGCGCGATGACACCCGCTCTCCCCGTCTGGCGCTCCATGCTCTATGTGCCGGTGAACGTCTCCCGCTTCGTCGGCGGCGCGGCGGATCGAGGCGCGGATGCGATCATCCTCGATCTGGAGGACGCCCTCGCGCCGGCCGAGAAGGCGCGGGCGAGGGCGCTGCTCGCGGAAGCGGCTTCGCAAGTCTCGCGGCGTGGCGCGGACGTGGTCGTGCGTGTCAATCGGCCGTGGCGGCTGCTGGTGCGCGACCTGGAGGCCGCCGTGATACCCGGCGTGGCCGCGCTCGCCTTGCCGAAAACGGACAGCGCCGAACACGTCCGGGCCGTCGCCGAGACAGTTGGTGAATTGGAAGCCGAACGAGGGATCGCGGAGCCTATCGGGCTGATCGCCATGGTGGAGACGCCGGGCGCGTTCTTTCGCATGGAGGCGATCGCGCGGGCGCATCCGAGGATGGTGGCGCTCACCGTGGGCGCGGAGGACCTGGCGCTGTCGGTCGGGATGCTGCCGGAAGCCGACGGCCTGTTCCTGCCCAAGCAACTGTCTGTCTTCGCCGCCCGCGCGGCGGGTATCCTGCCGCTCGGCTTTGTCGGGACGGTCGCCGACTACAAAGATGAGGTGGCGTTCCGCGCCGTGGTGCGTCGCTCGCGCCGTCTGGGATTTCTAGGAGCGGCCTGCATCCATCCGGCGCAGGTTCCGGTGCTGAATGAGGAGTTCGCACCTTCCGCCGAGGAGGTGGCGCAAGCTGGGCGCATGGTCGCCGCCTATGAGGCGGCGTTGGCGGCCGGGAGGGGAGCGGTGGAATTCGAGGGCAAGATGATCGACGTCCCCGTCGTGGAGCGGGCGAAGGCGCTGCTGGCGCGGGCCGCCGCCATCGCGGCGCGGCGGCAGCGGGTGTAGCCAGCCACGTCGCTCCGGCCCTTCCTCCTGGGGAGAGGGGCCGGGGAATAAGTTACGACGGTACCATACTATTAGCCGCGCGGAGACCGGAACCAGGCTATGGACCCTATGGCGAAGCTCTCCCTATCAATAATGAGTCACGCCCCGACCGCTGCTCCCCGCCTCATGGGCCACTCAGCTTGATCTCACGCATGAGCGGCTGCAACGTAATAGTGCCTGAGGCGAAGGGTCGATCATAGACTATCCCCGCTTATCGGCCAATCGACCCGTCACGGGTAGACGCCTTTGTGGGTCAGACGGGACGACGCAGCGACGGCACGGCAAAGCGCGTTGACCATGCCTCGCATGTTGCGGCGCCGGTTGGTGGTCCAGCAGAAGGCGCCGAGATAGTCGGGCAGATGCTTGGGGGAGAGCCGCTTGTGGGTGGCCTTGAGCGCGGTACTGAGATTGGCGACCAGGGTGTTGACGGTGAAGAACGGGGCGCTGCGCTCGCGCTCCGGACGCCCGCCGCCGGTGACGGTGGCGACATGCGTCCGCCCGGCTTCACCGAAGGCGTTGAACGCCCGCAAGCCGTCCGTGTGCACAGTCGCGCCGGCGGCGATGTGGGCATCGCGGAACGCGGCCACCGCCTCGCTGGAGAAGGCGCTGACCGCGCGCATCGCGACATGGCCCATGCGCCCGTCCGCATGCCGCTCGCAGGCGACGATGACGCAGGTCTTGCCTTCGGTTCCGCTGCCTTGGTTCCTTTCACCTCCCAGACACACGTCATCCGCCTCCACTACCGGCGGCGCGGCATCGTCGTCGCTCGCGCCCCCGAGCGAATAGCGCTCCGTCCGCTCGGTCATGGCGTGGCGGAGCCGCTTGTGCAGATACCAGGCCGTCTCATAGCCCAGGCCCAACCTGCGGCCGAGCTCGACCGCCGAGATCGCCTGTTTGGTGCTGCTCATCAGGTGCATGGCGCGGAACCAAGTGGTCAGAGACAGCTTGGTGTCCGCCATCACGGTGCCCGCGGTGACCGACCAACGTCGGCCGCAGCGCGTGCAGCCGACACGGCGGCCGTAGACATAGCTCTTCAGATTGGCGCAGCGCGGGCAAGGCATTCCTTCACGTTGGCGCGCCGCCACCAACGCCGCCAGACACTGACCCTCCGTCCCGTAGAGTCGTTCGAACTCAACGTCCGTCAGCCCCTTCATGATTGCCCGCATCATTCTGCTCCGAGACGCCGCGTTCAGAGCGACTTTGCGCTTCCCTGCTGCAAAGTACAAGAGCGGGTCGATTGGCCGATAAGCGGGTAGACTATCAGGAGAACGAGGGTAACAGCGAAGGCCGTCGACAGGGCCAGCATGGAGGCCACGGCGGCTGGGCGGTTATCCATGTGCACCACGGCAAGCGTTAGCAGGATCAAGGCATCTAGGGTGAAAATGACAATCCACTGAATCGGCGAAATCGACTGCTCGCTGAGCTGAATGAGGTCGCGCCTGGCTGTGCAATGGCCTGCTCGATCGCTATAAGTGCGCGTTCCTGGGCGATATGCTGACCTGGCGTCGCCGGCATAAACGAGTCGCCGGCATAAACGACAGGAGCGACTGCATCGCGTCCATGAGGCCAGGCGGTATCGGCCGCAAGCTCGCGCGACCCTTGGGCAAGGCCAGCCGGTCAGTTGCATCAATGAAGTCCACATATGTCTTGATGCCGCCGCGCACGGCAGCGCGCGTATCTGCCGGCAACGTATCCGCCAGTAGGACCGACTGGCGGATTGCGCTCGCCTGCTGCGCCATGTCGGCAGTTGCATGGTCGATATTTGTCCATACGCGGACCGCAAGGAAAGCGATCAGCAAACCGGCAATTGTGCCGAGCGGAGACAGGATGCCCGGTGTCGCTGACTTTAGATCTCGACCGAAGCGCCATCGTGACATCATGACCACGACGGCCAGTATGATCGCCGCGAACATGTAGCAGAATGAGAATACCAGAACGGCGATGACGGCAACGGTTTGTGACTCGATCCATACCATGCCCTCAGCTCCCGAGCTGCCCGCCGCCATTGGCGAGCTTTCTTCGGCTCACGATGCCATGCCGGATTAAGGCTTAATTGAAATTCCTGTCCGGCTCGCGGCCCGGTGCGTATTCCGACAGAGCGAGACCGTGAACATCGATGCAGAGCCCGGTCGCGTCGCCCGTATCCGGATTGCTGATGCGGACAAGGCGGCGTTCCCAACCTGCGGGAAGGGCGGCAGTGCCGAAGCGGCCATCAGACTGGGCGGCTGGCGTCAATCGCCGGCCGCCACCGGATCGGCCGCGCGGGCGCTTGCGGGTTGCTGCGTGAGGCCCACGGCGGGCATCGCCGATTGTCGGCGCGCGGCGAAGAAGGCGATGGTCCGGCGCAATCCCTCCCGCAGCGGCACGGTGGGAACTCCAGCCCAGCAATCTCTGGGCAAGCGCGATATCGGGACAGCGGCGCCGGGGGTCGTCCACCGGCAAGGGCCGGCGGACGATGGGTGAGGCCGACTGGGTTTGCCGGAGGACCTCCCGGATCAGCTCGAGGATGGTGATCTCGGCCGGGTTGCCGAGGTTCACCGGACCCTCCACCGGTCCGGGATGCCACAGCAGCCGCAGCAGCCCGCCCACGAGGTCATCGATGTAGCAGAAGGACCGCGTTTGCCGTCCCTCGCCATAGATGGTGATCGGCTGTCCCTCCAGCGCCTGGACCGCGACATTGGACACCACACGCCCGTCATCGGGCGCCATTCGTGGTCCGTACGTGTTGAAGATGCGGGCGATGCGCACCTCGACCGCGCCCCGGCGAAGCTGGTCGCAGCACAGGGTCTCGGCGGCACGTTTGCCTTCGTCATAGCAAGCGCGCGGGCCGGTCGGGTTCACATTGCCCAGATAGCTCTCGGGTTGCGGATGCACCGTCGGGTCGCCGTAGACTTCGCTGGTCGAGGCTTGCAGGAAACGCGCGTTGCACGCTTCCGCCAGGGCGAGCAGGTTGCGTGTTCCGACAACGCTTGTCATGAGCGTGTGCACCGGATTGGCTTGGTATCGGGGCGGAGAGGCCGGGCAGGCGAGGTTCAGGATGGTGTCCGCGCGCAGTCCGCGGGGCAGCGGGTCGGTGACGTCGCCAATCAGGAAGTCGAAACGCGGGTCACGGCGCAACGTGTCCAAGTTCTCCATACGGCCGGTGATGAGGCTGTCGAGGCAGATCACCCGCGCACCTTCGGCCAGGACCGCCTCGCACAGGTGCGAGCCGATGAATCCGGCGCCCCCGGCGATCAGCACCGTCTTGGCACGTCGTGCCCTCATGCCTGCGCTCCCTCGATGATGTCGACCCGTGCCCGCGCCTCCCTCAAAATGGCTTCAAGCTCCTGCGCGCGGGTCTCGGCGGTGTGGCAGTCGAGGACGCGCGCCCGACCGGCGCGCGCGATTGCCGCGCGCCGGCCCTCCGGCATGTTCAGCGCGTCGAGAACGTCCTGGGTCGTGCGCGCGATCAGGATGTCGCGTCCGGGCAGGAACAGCGTGTCGAGGCCCGGCCAGGAATTGGAGATGATCGGCGTGCCGCACGCGCCCGCTTCGAACAGGCGCACGCTGGGGCTGTGGCCGCGCTGGCGCATGTCGGCGCGCGTGACGTTGAGGGTCCAGGCCTGGCTTGCGTAGAACATGGCGTGAT
>CAWFTU010000013.1:0-101953 GCA_963818725.1 uncultured Pseudomonadota bacterium
CACGCCCGCCGACCAACCCAGCGCCGAGGAAACAGCCTCCGCTGGACGCCCGGCGCCCTGATTCCCTCCAGGCCAGCTCCAGGTCTATGTGGACCGGAGCGTGGATAGTGCTGCCAACGGGCGGCCAAAGCATGGCGTTGACGACAAACGTCTTGAGCACCTCGCGCGGCGCGTCGGCCTCGATACGCACCCTCACCCGGACCGTCTCGACCCACTGGCTTTGGCCCGTCGGCGCCGAGACTGAGGTGGACCCGTGTCGCTGGACGGTTTGGCGGCTTGGATAAGCTCGGTTCTGGTTATGGTCAGGCCGCCAATGTCTCCGTCCCTGTGATCCCGTATACCTCGTCCGGTGTGCGCCCGGCCAGTGTCGAATGGGGGCGCCGGTTATTGTAGTAGCCGACCCGTTTGGCCACCCCGGCGCGCAGCTCCGAGCCGGTCTCGAAGGCGTGCAAGTAAATGCACTCGTATTTCAGGCTGCGCCACAGCCGCTCGATGAACACGTTGTCGATCCAGCGCCCCCGCCCGTCCATGGAGACGCGCACGACCGCTTGCTGCAGCACGGCAGTGAAGCGCGGCGAGTCCAGGAACTGTCGGTCAATCAGCCGCATCAGCTCCAGGCTCAGCGGCGTCTCACCGGCGGGTTGATAGTAGAACCCCGACCGGCTGATCGAGACCAATTCGCACTGCCGCACGATCGAGAGCTGGGGGTGTTCCGGGTCAATCATCTGTCGCCTCCGCTCGATGCTCATCGACCGGAGGCTTTGGCAAAAAATCCCGTTCCACCAGCAGCTGACCAATTTTGGCGTGCAACTTTTCAATCTCGGCTTCCGACGATCTCGCCGTCTCTTGGGCTGCCGAGCGATCCGCAAACCCCGCCGTCAGGCCTTCCATGGCCTGCTTCTTCCATTCGCCCACCACCGTCTGGTGGATGCCATGCTTCGTTGCCAACTGCGCCGTCGTCAGCTCGCCGCGCAGGCCTCAAGCGCCACTTTCGCCTTGAACTCCGCTGAATACCGCTTCCGTTTGCTCGTCACTTCGATCCGTCCTTCTTCGGAGCAAACCGAGCTTAAACCCCTGTCCGAAGTTCGGGGACCATCTCAGTCGCATGGCACGCAACAGCGTGCGGCTGAAAATATAGAAAATGGCGCTGGACAATCAGCCGCGGACGTCCCATGTTAGGCCGTTTCGAAGGAAACGGTAGGGGAATGGACGAGCGCGCTCCGCCAAAGATCAAGGCGGGTTACCTGTTGCGGCCAGCAGACATTGTGCGCCGCTACCTGGCGGGGCTGGACCGGGAAACGCAGGTCAGAAATCTGGCGCGCCTGGAAACAGCGTGCCGCCACCAGCAACCGCGCGACCAGGGAATGCTGGCGGCAATCTGCCGCTGGCGTCTCGAAAAACAAATGCAATCGTAGGGGGTTCGGCTCTCGCCCTTTCTGGCTGTCGTTTCTCGCCAAGAGAGGCGGCGGCGTCAGCGGCGTCCCGAGAGCAGCTTCGGGCAGGCCCGCGTTTCCCTAATGCACCGCCCGGGCGGCGAGAAGGGCATGTCACGCGGTCACGCGCGCGGGTCGAAGGTCCAGCCGGGCCGCTCTACCCGGCGCTTGCCGGACGAGTTGAGCGCTCGCTACAGCGCCCGCCGCCCCTCGCCCGTGTCGGCCATCCCCAAAGCCCTTGCGCCTTCAAGGCCGCCGCGCAAAGAAGCGACCGGCTCAACCCCGTCCGGACAAGTCCAGTCCGGGATTCGGGGGCTGCCTCAGCGGCTTGAGCTGATGCGGCCCTGCATACCGCGTCGTCATCCATTGGAGCAAACAATATGAGCCGCATCGCCTACGTGAACGGCCGCTACCTTCCCCAACACGACGCCGCGGTGAACGTGGAGGATCGCGGCTATCAGTTCGCCGACGGCATCTACGAGGTGATCTATCTGTACGGCGGCCGGCTCATCGACACCGATCTTCACCTCGACCGGCTCGAACGGTCGCTGCGCGAGCTGCGCCTGCCCGCGCCGATGGGCCGCGCGGCGCTGCGGCGCGTGCTGATCGAGACCGCGGCGCGCAACCGGCTGAGCCAGGGAATACTCTACATCCAAATCACGCGTGGCGTGGCGCCGCGCGACCACGCCTTCCCGGCCCGCGCCGTGCCGCCCGCCCTCGTCGTGACGGCCCGGCGCACCCCACCTTTTCCGCGCGATCCCGCCGCTTGGGCCACCAGCGCCGTGACGCAGCCCGACCTGCGCTGGGCGCGCTGCGATATCAAGACAATCGGGCTGACCGCCAACGTGCTCGCCAAGCAGGCGGCACGCGAGCAGGGCGCGATTGAGGCCGTCCTGATCGACCGCGAGGGCATGGTGACGGAGGGGGCGTCCACCACGGTCTGGATTGTCGATGCGGAAGGGAAGCTGCGCACGCGCCATCTCGACAACGCGGTGCTGCCCGGCTGCACGCGGGCCGCTCTCATCGCCGAACTGCGCGCCGAGGGCCTCGACGTCGAGGAGCGCCGGTTCAGCGAGCAAGAGCTGCGCGCCGCGCGCGAAGTGTTTCTTACCAGCGCGACAAGCTTCGTCCGTCCGATCCTGCGGATCGATGGCAAGCCGGTCGGCGATGGGATCGTCGGGCCGGTCACGCGACGCCTGTTCGATATCTTCGCCCGCCACGTGACTGGGCTGCGCAACGTCGCGTAGGTCTGCCTCCCCGCTCATTTCGGGAGGGGCCGGAAAGCTCCCCAACAGCGACGGGGCCACTGGAATCGGCTTGCATGTGGCGGCACATTGGGGGCACCATGCATATCGACACCGACCCCACCAAGCACCTGCGCCGCACCGCCGAGGCGGCGCGCGCCGCCTCGCGCGTGCTTGGGCGCGCGCCCGCAGCACAGCGCGACGCCGCGCTGCGCGCGATGGCCGCGGCGCTGCGGCGCGAGGCGGCGCGGGTGATCGCGGCGAACGCGGCCGATCTCGCCGAGAGCACCGGGAACGCGGCCTTCCGCGATCGGCTCGCGCTGACGCCCGATCGCGTGGAGGCCATGGCGCGCGGGCTGGAGGACATCGCGGCCCTGCCCGACCCGCTCGACCGCACGCTCGCCGACTGGACCAGCCCGAACGGTTTGCGCATCCAGCGCATCGCGACGCCCATCGGGGTGATCGGCATGATCTACGAGAGCCGCCCCAATGTCGGCGCCGACGCCGCCGGATTGTGCCTGAAGTCCGGGAACGCGGTGATCCTGCGCGGCGGCTCGGAAAGCCTGCGCAGCGCCCATTCGATCAACGCGGCGCTGATCGCGGGGCTGCGCGAGGCCGGGCTGCCGGAAGCGGCGGTGCAGGTCGCGCCCACCGCCGATCGCGCCTATGTCGCGGCCATGCTCGGCGCGGCTGGGCTGATCGACCTGATTATCCCGCGCGGCGGCCGTTCCTTGGTGGAGCGCGTGCAGGGCGAGGCGCGTGTCCCCGTGCTCGCCCACGCCGAAGGGCTCTGTCACACCTATGTCCACGCGGCGGCGGACCCGGCGATGGCGCGTGCGGTCGGTACTCAACGCAAAGTTGCGCCGCCCCGGCATTTGTGGCGCGACTGAGACGCTTCTGATCGACGCCCAGGCGGCCCCCGCGCTGCTGCCCGGCATCGTTGCTGACTTGCGCGCACGGGGCTGCGACTTCCGTGCCGACGCGGCGGCCCGCGCCATCGTTCCCGACCTGCTCCCCGCGACGGACGCCGACTACGATACGGAATGGCTTGATGCCGTGCTGTCGGTGCGGGTGGTGAACGGGGTTGACGAGGCGCTGGCCCATATCGCCCGGCACGGCAGCGAGCACACCGACGCCATCATCACCGAGGACCCGGCGGCGGCCGAACGCTTTCTGCGGGGTGTCGACAGCGCGGTGGCGCTGTGGAACGCCTCGACCCAGTTTTGCGATGGCGGCGAGTTCGGCTTCGGCGCCGAGATCGGCATCGCCACCGGGCGGATCCACGCGCGCGGGCCGGTCGGGCTGGAGCAGCTCACGACCTACCGCTATCTCGTGCTCGGCAACGGCCAGGTGCGCCCCTGAGCGTCCCTCCGCCGTTCGCCCGCGATCCGGTGCCGCGCTTCGGCGACCAGCGGCGCATGCGCATCGGCCTGCTCGGCGGCTCGTTCAATCCAGCCCATGCGGGACACCTGCACGTTGCCCGGCTGGCGCGGCGGCGGCTGCGGCTGGACCAGGTCTGGCTGATGGTTTCACCCGGCAACGTGCTGAAGCCGCAAGCGGGCATGGCGCCGTTCGCCCAGCGGCTTGCCTCGGCCCGCGCGGTGGCGGATGGCCGCAGGATCGTTGCGACCGGAATCGAGGCGGCGCTGGGCACCCGCTATAGCTTCGACACTGTGCGGGCGCTGCGGCGGCGCTTTCCGCGCGCGGCGTTCGTCTGGATCATGGGCGCTGACATCCTGGAGCAACTGCCGCGCTGGCAGCGCTGGCGAGAGATCGCCCGGCACATGCCGTTCGCGGTCATCCCGCGTGGCGGGCACAATTTGCGCGTTCTGTCCGGTCAGGCGGCGCGGGCCTTGCGCGCCGGCCGCCGTCCGGATCGCGCCGCCCCCACGCTGCCCGCGGCTCCCTTGCCAGCCTGGACGTTTCTCAGCGCCCCGCGCCACCCCGCCTCGGCCACCGCCATTCGAGCCGTCTCACCCAAGCTGGAGCGCGCCGCGCATCCCGTCCCTCCAACTCCCTCACGCAAGGGGCGGGGGAGTCGAACCGCGAGCCTTTCTCCCTCGCGGGAGGAGGTTGGGGGAGGGGTGGCACGGCGCGGCAGCGTGGCCAGCCCGAAAATGTCTTAGAATTGCCTGTCACGGAGGCATGTCATAGCCAAGCCCCCCTCCACCCCGCCGCCGCGCAAGCGCACGGTCCGCAAGGCGCCCAAGCCGCTGCCGGCCGCCGACAAGACGCCCGGCTCGCCCCGCAAGAAGGCGGCCGTCGCCGGACCGAGCGCCGGGCCGCGCAAGCGCGTGGCCCCGGAGGAGGCCGCGCAGCTCGACCGCTTGCAGGGCCTGATCGTCACCAGCCTGGAGGACGACAAGGCCGAGGGCGTGGTCGCGATGGACCTCGCCGGCAAGGCCACGTTCTGCGACCGCATGGTGATTGCCACCGGGCTCGCCGACCGGCAAATCTCGGCCATGGCCGAGCACCTGGTCGAGAAGCTGGAGGAGGCGGGGCTCAGGCGCGTGCAGATCGAGGGCGCAGGCGGCTCTGACTGGGTGCTGATCGATGCCGGCGACATCGTAGTGCATCTGTTCAAGCCGGAGGCGCGGACGATGTACGCGCTCGAGAAGATGTGGGGCGCGGACCTGGACGAGGGGGGCTGAGGGCCGGGCGATCGTTGCCGCACAGACGCCTTGGAGACTAGTCTCCTCCAGTGTGAAGAAACCTGGGGGAACGGCCGATGAGCCAGAACGAGCGAGCGGTTTCGCCCACGTCGCTGAAGCATGTCATGTTCGCCTCGGCGATCGGGTCGGCGCTGGAGTGGTATGATTTCTTCATATACGGCACCGCCGCGGCACTGGTGTTCGGCGACCTGTTCTTTCCGAAATTTGAGACGACCGTCGGAACACTCGCCGCCTTCGCCACGTTCGGCGTGGGCTTTCTGGCGCGGCCGTTCGGCGGCCTGTTCTTTGGCCATTTCGGGGACCGGATCGGCCGCAAGCCGATGCTGATCGCGACCTTGCTGCTGGTGGGCGGCGGCACCTTCGTGATCGGGCTGCTGCCGACCTACGCCGCCATCGGCATCTGGGCGCCGGCGCTGCTGGTCTTGATGCGGCTGGTCCAGGGCTTCGGCGCCGGGGCGGAATATAGCGGCGCGGTGATCTTCGCGGTCGAACACGCGCCTCCTGGCCAGCGCGGATTCTACGGCAGTTTCGCGCCGATGGGCGTCACCTTCGGCAATCTGTTCGCGGCGGGGGTGTTCTACCTCGTGACCATGCTGCCCAAAGGCGCCCTGTTCACCTGGGGCTGGCGCATCCCGTTCCTGATCTCCGTCCTGATCCTCGGCGTCGGCGTCTATATCCGTGCCAAGCTGGCGGAAACACCGGTGTTCGCCGAGGTCGAGGCCACGCGGCCGAAGCTGCGCGCCCCCGCCCTCGAGGCGCTCCGGCGCCATCCGCGCAACTTCCTGGTGGTGATCGGTGCCCGGCTGGCGGAGAACGGGCTTGGCTATCTTTTCCCCGTCTTCGGCCTCAGTTACGTCATCAACACGCTGCACATGCCCCGCAGCGTCGGCATCATCGGCGTCATGCTGGGCAATTTTGCGGAGATCATCGGCATCTTCTTTTTCTCCTTGCTGTCGGACAAGGTCGGGCGGCGCCCGGTATACCTGGGCGGGGCCCTGTTCTGCGCCGCCTTCGCATTTCCGTTCTTCCTGCTGACCGCGACCCTCAATCCCTGGCTGATTTGGCTTGCCTTCGTCGCGGTCATGGGAATCGGGCTCGCCGCCATGTTCGGGCCGCAAGCGGCATTCTTCGCGGAGCTGTTCGGCCCCCGCTTGCGCTTCAGCGGCTTCGCCTTCGCGCGCGAGCTCGGCTCCATTCTGGCGGGCGGCCCCGCGCCGTTCCTGGCCGCCCTGCTGGTCGGCTGGATGGCCGGGGCGCCTTGGGGCGTGGCCTGCTACGTCATCCTGTTGTCGCTACTGACCGCCCTCGCCGTGTGGTACGGGCCGGAGACAAACGCCATCGATCTGGGCGAGGACAGGATTGAGGAGGGTGTCGCGGCCGTGCAGGCGCCCCGGCTCGTGTCCGGCGCGTAAGGGGCTACCCCGCCGGCCGCCGGCGCATGAACGCGGCGCGCAGGCAGGTGGCGACGACCTCGCCGCGCTGGTTGATGGCCTGGTGCTCGAACTCCACCACGCCCGCCTCCGGGCGCGAGCGGCTCTCTCGCACCGAGCGCACCACCGATCGGGCGCGGATCGTGTCGCCATGGAACACCGGCTTTGGGAACGCGACCTTGCTCATCCCGAGATTGGCGATGGTGGTGCCGAGCGTCGTCTCTCCCACCGTCATCCCGATCAGCAGGCCAAGGGTGAAGATGCTGTTCACCAGCGGCCGGCCGAACTCGGTCGTCTTGGCGAACTCGGCGTCGAGGTGCAGCGGCTGCGGGTTCATCGTCAGCGTGGTGAACAGGACGTTGTCCGTCTCGGTGACGGTGCGCGACATCGCGTGCTCGAACATCTGCCCCTCATGGAACTCCTCGAAATAGAGCCCGGCCATGGCAAGCCTCCCGACGCGATCGGGTCGGAGGCTAGAGTGTTTTCGAAGCATATTGAAGCACCCAATTTCGAGTATAGGCCAGCCCCTCGCCTGGCTCATTTCGCTCGCCGACTCTCCCGCAATAGGGCGAGGTGGAGGGTGGTTCGCCGGCTCGCAATTCGATCTGATCCGGACACGCTCCACAGCGATGGGTGGGCGCTACAGGCGCGGAAGCTGGCCGATGCCGCGCGGTGGGGCGGGCGCTGGTCTGATGTACCCGCGGGCCTCCACGCGCTCAAGCTCGAAGTTGCGGTCCCCGGCGAAGGGGCGGGCGAGATCGTCCACCCGCCGGGCCGCCTGCTCGCAGGCAACGGTGTTGTGGCGGTAGCCATAGGCGACGGATTGCCAGCCCCCCACGCGCCCGACCTCGAAGGCGCGGTCGCCGGCGAACGGGCGGGCGAGCTCGTCCACGTGCCGGGCCGCTTGCTCGCGGGCGACGGGGTCGATGTGCGCATAGGCGATGGAGTGCCAGGCCCGCGCGCGCTCGACCTCGAAGGCGCGGTCGCCGGCGAACGGGCGGGCGAGCTCGTCCACGTACCGGGCCGCTTGCTCGCGGGCAACGGGTCGTTGTGGGACGCCCAGGCAACGTGGCGCCAGGCCATCACGCGCTCGAGCTCGAAGATGCGGTCGCCGGCGAAAAGAAGCACAGCGATCTCGACGGCATTTGCAGCCCGCCGAATTGCGTCCCGTCCGTCTCGCGAGGCGGCCATGGTCGCGAAGCGGTGGGCACGCGCTATCGTCAGCGGCGTGGCATCGCCGCGTCCGGAAAGGCGGCGGGCGAGAGTGGATAATACCGAAGCGACGCTGCCCGGCGCGGTGCGCCTAGCTCGCCAAGCGGTTTCCGCCAAGCTATCGGCCCAATCGTTCACGGTTGGATCGCCGACGGCTGGCACGATGCACCCGACAAGGGCAGCGAGAGTCTGCGCCAGGGGAGAACGCACGTCTCGCAAACGGTCCGTGCCCCATCGGGGCAGCAGCTCAAGAAGCTGGATCAGCTCCGCTCGTATCGCGCCAGCCCTGTCCGGCGTGCGCCACGACTGCTGATCTTGCAACATGCGGCGGAGCGCCACGCCTATGCACAGCAAGGCCGCGCGACCTCGCAACACCGCTTCGGCATTGGGAACCTCGAGCAGCTTCACCAGTCGGGAGAAGGCCGCCGCGGCGCGCTCGGGCGGCAACGCGCGGATGTGTCGCGCCGCGACGAGCATCGCCGGGCCAAGGCAAGGGATTTCGCCGGCATCCCATTCCGGGCGGGGAACGCGGACCGCCGCAAGGACATAGGCCCACGCTATGTCCAGCGGATCGAGAGCCGCCTCGGGCGGCGGTCCGGCGCGCAGCGTCGCCGCTAGGGCATCCTCGCCTTGGCCGAGCCGCCGCACCGCAGCCAGCATTGCCGGCGGGTTCGCCCGCCAAGCCGCCGCGATCACACGCTCCCGTGTCGCTGGGTCGCAGCGGCGCTCGGAGAGGACCAACCGCACGAAGGCGTCGCCGATCGGTTCGGGTTGGACAAGCGGGGGCGCGGGCGCCGGCCACACCGCGCCGAGGTTCGGTATGGCATCCAGTGTCTCCGGCTCGAAGCGAGGCCAGTCACCAGGCGGCGGTTCCGCCGGCAGCTCGACAGCGGTCCCCGAACTGCCGGCGAGTGTTGCCCAGGCAATGGCACGCAACGGGTCGGCCGCGCCGAAGCCGGCCGCCTCCAGCGCCTCCACGATGCGCTGTGCGCGGTCCAGCAGCAATTCGTCAGCCGACGCGATCTCGGCACCGTACCGGCGCTGAATCTGTTGTAGGGCGAGGCAGACCAGCAGCGCATTGCCTCGTGAGCGCAGCAGCAGGCGACGTATATTGTCATCGGTCGGCTTCCAACCCGAGACGTGGCCAGAGAGCCGCAGCGCGCCGAACATGCGCCGCACCTCTCCGGCGCTGAGCGGCGCGGCGGCATCGAGGGCGAGCACGGCGCCGACGAACCCACGCGGCCCGGCGCTCCAGCCGCCATCGAGCTGCGAGTTGAGGCCGAGATCCTGCGGCAGGGTCTGGCTGACGACGATCAGGCGAACGGGATGGCGGTAGCGCCTCTCCCCGTCCAGCAATGCGTTGATCACGCGGCTGGCATCGCCGGGCTGGGGATCGTCCAGCACCAACACGGTCGGGCGGCGGGGGCGCCACGCCTTCAGGCGGGCGAGCGATCCATCGTCGAACCGGCTGTTCTGCCGATGGAGCAGAGCGCGCTGCTCCGAAGCGGCGACGACCCAGCCCGCATCCCAGGGATCGGCATCGTGCCATGGGGCATCGTCGCGCGCGCCGGGCACAGCGGCCTCGCGGCGTCGAGCGAAGGGCCATGCCACACGAAACCAGGCGCCACGGGCCAGGCGCCGGCGCTCGGCTCGTGTCTCATCGTCGTCGCGGCCGAGCAACTCGCGGCGGCCCCGAGCCCGGGCGATCTCGGTCGCCATGCGCGTCTTGCCCGCCCCTGGCCGGCCCGTCAGCACGGCCCAGCGAAACCGCACGAACGGCGTGCTGGGATGACCTAATAGGTCGAAACGACCCTCACCGACGCCCTCTGAAGGAAGGCGATCAATGCCATCCACACGGCACAGCGGGGGCTGTCGCGAGGCGGCGCGACCCACGGCAGGGGCTGCATGCCGCGGTCTGTCCCAAGCGACGGAAGCCAGAGCGGATCGAGCGCGCCCGCCTTGCGGATCGGACGCAGCAGGTCAGTATCGAAGGGTGGAAAGAGGTAATCGGCCGCCCAGCGGACCAGTCCTCGTGCTTTCCATGAGAGCCAGCCACCGACGACAAAGGCAGCGATCGGAGCCACGAGCCGGCTGGTGATGGCTACGCCGGCGAGCTTGGTGAGCTTATCGAGCCAGGGAACAGAGCTGACCAGGGTCTGGACCACCGACGCGCCCCTCTCGGGCGCGAGCGCCAGCAGGCGCCAGATTATGATGGCGCAGGCGAGGCCACCCACTACAGCGCAAGCGACCTCCACCTCGGTCAGAAAGCGCTCGCGTCTCCTAAAGCGTGCTGGTGGGCGAAGCAGCGAGCGAAGGAGACGCCTTGGACGACACCGGGTTACTCTGTTGCGGAGACCGTCCCAGAATTAACCACATCCACTCGGCGCAGTGCGATCCTCTGGGAAGCGATTCCCGACCCACTCTGCCTCAAATGTAACGATCCTACACCGGCATCGCGCGCCGCTGATGCGCCCGGCCGATCCGCGCCGTCTCCTCACGATCACCGGCGATGACACGCACGCCTTCCTCGATGCGCGCGACGACGGTCTCGGGCGTGCAGCCCTCCAGGAATGCGATGCCATTGTGCCGGCACGCCGCCATGATTCGCGCCCGCGCCTCCGCCATCTCGGGGGGATACGGGACGCGTGGCACCTCCACATAGCCGAGCGAGAGCCCCAGGTCGCCCGGACCAAGCTCCGCATAGGCCAGCCCTGGCACGCCCAGGATCGCCTCGCATTGGGCGACCCCTTCCGGGCTCTCGAGCTTCACGCCTAGAATCAGCTCGCCGCGCGGGTTGAGCCGCCAGGGCTCGCACCGCTCGAAGTAGTCGCGCTCCGATAGTCCCCAAATAGGTGCCGCCGAGGTCTCCGATCCGCGCCCGCGTGTCCCGCGCCCCAGCGTGCCCGGCGCGCGCGTCCCCGAATCGGCGCGGGCGCCAGACAGGCGCGCGACCGGTGAGGGAAGGGCGGGATCGAGCCCCACCGTGTGGTGCGGGTAACGGCAGCTCTCGACGAAGGCGCGCACCGCCTCCGCGTTCTCGGCCTGGCACAGCAGCACGCCATGCACGCCGCGCCCCAGGATTTGGCGGAACTGCCAGGCGTTGTGGCGGACGTTCAGCGCGTCGGTGCCGTTCACCGGCGCCTCGACCACCACCGCCGGGGTGCGATGGCCCGAGCGCGTCGGTCCGCCCTCGACCAGCCCCGCCATGTACTCGGCGAGCCCGGCCATGTCGAACGCGCCGTGCTCCATGCCGACATTGATGTAGTCGGCCCAGGTGCCGGCGTCCGCGCGCCCTTGCGCGCGCGTGAGCGTGTGCCCCGAATGGGCACCCGTGTAGTAGATCGCCTGCCCCTGCTCCAGCAGCTCGATGGCTCGGTTCACCCGCTCCGCCACGGCCCGTCTCCCGCCTGAATGTGCCGGCCCAAGGCTAGAGCGTCCGGCTGGCCCCGCCTATGCTCCCGGACAGCAGCGCGGAGCGCGCAGGGGGAACGCACGAGATGAGCGCAGTAGCCGGGGCGGTGCCCCAACCGATCGTCGGGCCGCTTGAGGAGCGCTACCGCAAATCCGCCTCCTTCCGCGCCGCCAGCGACGGCACGCGGATCACGCCCACGCATTGGCACATCGCCGCGGCCAACGGGCTCGGCTGGATGTTCGACGGCATGGACGGAGTGATCTTCGCGCTGGCCTCGCCGCTCATCATCAAGGATTTCGGTGTCACCTTGCCGCAATACCGCTCGGGCGGATAGATCGCGCTGCTGATCGGCATCTCGGGGATGTTCGCCTGGCCCTGGCTCGCCGACCGCTACGGACGGCGCTCGCTGCTCGCGCTCAACATCGCGCTGTTCTCGGCGTTGATGCCGGTGGTCGCCGTCATGCAGACCTGGGCGGCGTTCATCGCCGCGCGCTGCGCCATCAACTTCGCGCTGAACGGGGAGTGGGCGCTCGGCTCGATGCTGGTCGCCGAGACCTGGCCCGCGCGTCTGCGCGGCCGGGTGATCGGCATCAATCGCGGCACCTGGTGCTTCGGAGCCTCCCTGGCCGGGGTCATCGCGGCCGTCGTGATCGCGCACTGGGGCTGGCGAGTGGCGTGCCTCGTTCCCGCGGCGGTCGCGCTGCTCGCGGTCTATGTCCGCGCCAAGTGTCCGGAATCGCCCTATTGGGTGCGCACGCAGGATCGCAAGCGACGCATCGAGGAGGCCGAGGCGCACGGAAGGCCAGTCGCGCCCGACGACCGCGCCTGGATCGAGAAGACGCACAAGATCCCGCTCCGCCAATTGTTCCTGCCGGACATGCGGCGCGGCACCGCCGTTGCCACCTTCATCGCCTGTTGCAGCACAATCATCTTCGGCACGGTCGGCGGCTGGATGCCGCTCTACCTGTCGCAGGAGCGTCACTGGTCCAGCGCGACCTACGGCAGCTTCTACATCGCCTGGGGTCTGGTGGGCTTCCTCGGCCTGCTCTGCGCCGGCTGGGTGTCCGACCGCTTCGGCCGGCGCCCGGCCTTTTATGTCATGCTGATCGAGGGCGCGGTGTTCATCACGCTCTGGGTGTTCGCCAGGACCGACGCCGAGCTCTGGGTGTTCGGCCTGCTCTGGAGCCTCGGCTTCCTGGGCTTCTGGGCGCCGGCAATGACGCTGACCGCCGAGGTGTTCCCCACCCGCATCCGCGGCGTCGGCAACGGTTTCGCCTGGGCGGTGGCCTGGCTGGTCGGCTTCGTGCTGTGGCCCTTCGTCGCGGTGGCCTTGCAGCAGCACACCGGCTCCTTCGCCGCCGCGTTTCTGCTGATCCCGGTGGCGATGGTGTTCATGGCGGTCGGGGTGTGGCTGTTCGTGCCGGATCACGCCGGGAGGGAGCTGGATGCGATCAGTGTTTGACTGAGCCGGCCTGACGCATGCCCTGTGACAGACCTTGATTTCTAGCTAGACTGGCTAGATTTTAGGGCCGAGGAGTTTGGCATGAGCGAATGGCAATTGCAGGAAGCCAAGAACCGGTTCAGCGAAGTCGTCCGACGTGCGGCGGAGGAAGGGCCGCAGACCGTGACCATTCACGGCAAGCCCGCCGCCGTGATCCTCTCGGCGGCTTCCTATGCCAGCTTGACGTCGGGCCGGAAGCCCTTGACGGAGTTCCTGCTCGAGGAACCACCGTGGCCCGACGAGTTGGTCGAGGCGATCAACGATCGTTCGCATGATACCGGCAGCGATATTGCGTTCTGATGTATCTGCTGGACACGTGCGTGCTGTCCGAGGCACGCCGCGGATCGCGTCCTGCTGTCGATTGGCTCGGCCAGATCGAGGAGGGCGCCTTGTTCCTGAGCGTCCTGACCCTGGGCGAGATCAACAAGGGGATCGAGATGCGCGCGCGAACCGATCGCGTCGCGGCGGAATCCCTCCGGCGTTGGCTGCATGGCCTCCGCACCGGCTACGCGGATCGTATCCTGCCGATCGATGCGGAGGTCTCGCTTGCGTGGGGCGCCCTGATGGCTCGCCGCCCGCGTCCGGTGGTGGATGCGCTGATCGCCGCGACCGCCCTCGTCCATCGCAAGAACTCTCGTCACCCGCAATCAACCCGATTTCGAGGACACGGGCGTGGACATCCTCAACCCCTGGGCGGATGAAGCGTCCCGCTGCCATCCAGGAGTTCGCGATGTCCCGCCGCAAGCCCCGTGGCCGCCCGCTTGACGGGTGGCTGGTGATCGACAAGCCGCCGGGGCTGACCAGCACCGACGTGGTGAACCGGGTGCGCCGTGGCTTCGACGCGCAGAAGGCCGGGCATGGCGGCACGCTCGACCCGTTGGCCACCGGCGTGCTGCCCATCGCCTTCGGGGCCGCCACCAAGACCGTCCCCTATGTCATGGACGGCACCAAGCTGTATCACTTCACGCTCCGCTTCGGCGAGGCGCGCGACACCGACGACGCCGACGGACAGGCGATCGCCACGTCGCCGAGGCGCCCCACCGACGCGGAGATCGAGGCCGCGCTGCCCGCCTTCCGCGGCGCCATCATGCAAGTCCCGCCCGCCTTCTCGGCCGTGAAGGTCGCGGGGGAGCGCGCGTACGACATGGCGCGCGAGGGCCGCGCCCCGGTGCTGGAGCCGCGCCCGGCGCGCGTCGATCGCTTCGCGCTGGTCGAGCGGCCCGACCCGGATCACGCCGTCTTCGAGGTGCAGTCGGGCAAGGGCGTGTACATGCGCAGTCTGGCGCGCGATCTCGCCGCCGCCTGTGGCACGCTCGGCCACATCGCGTCCCTGCGCCGGCTGCGGGTCGGACCATTCCTGGAACATCAGGCGATCGCGCTGGACAAAGTGAGCGGGCCGGATCATACCCCTCCCGCTTCCCCGGACCTGCTGCTTCCGGTCGCGACCGCGCTGGCCGACATCCCGGCGCTGGCCTTGACCGAGGCGGAGGTTGCTGACCTGCGGCACGGACAGGCGATCAGCCTGGTCGCGCTGCTCGGTCGCATTCCAGAGGCCGCCAGCCCCGATGGGGGCTTGGTGCGCGCCATGGCGGGACGCCGCGTCATCGGACTGTGCCGGCTGCACGAGGGCTGGCTCAGGCCCGAACGGGTTCTGTAAGGCCCGGCGCGAATCCCTGCAAAAAGAAGGAGTCATCCGATGTCGCTCACCGCCGAGCGCCGCGGCGCGCTCATCACCGATTACGCACGCCAGGCGAACGATACTGGCAGCCCGGAGGTGCAGGTGGCCCTGCTCTCCGAGCGCATCTCTCTGCTGACTGAGCACCTGAAGACCCATGCCAAGGACTTCCATAGCCGCCGCGGCCTTCTGACCCTGGTTGGCCGCCGGCGTCGGCTGCTGGACTACTTGAAGCGCAAGGACAGCCAACGCTACCAGCAGTTGATCGGACGGCTGAACCTGCGCCGCTGACCGGCCAAGGGGGATAACGAGGGCTGATAACCAGGGCAACCGCGCCTATATGCGCGTTTGCCCCAGGGCAGTTCCTGGAGCACTTCCCCGCGCCATGGTGGTCGCGGGGCAACGCGGGACCAGTCCCGCAACGTCGCGACACGCGGCGGACCATAGACCGCCGGCCCGGTATCCGTTCGGGAATCGTGACGGCGTTTCCGGCCACATGGCCCGCGGCCCGCGCCTTCGCAGCCGCGCTTCCATGTTACCCGAGACGCCGTTTCCCGCCGGGAGACGAGGGCTGATCGGGGATCGTCCGCCGATGCCGCGCGCATCGAAGGATGACGCATGTTCAACTACTACCGCAAGGAGCTGGAGTGGGGCGGGCGCAAGCTCGTGCTGGAAACCGGCAAGATCGCCCGCCAAGCCGATGGGGCCGTCATGGTCCGCTACGGCGAGACCATCGTTCTCTGCACCGCTGTCGGCGTGAAGGACGCGAAGCCGGGTCAGGACTTCTTCCCCCTCACGGTGAACTACCAGGAGAAGGCGTTCGCGGCCGGCAAGATCCCCGGCGGCTTCTTCAAGCGCGAGGGCAGGCCCTCGGAGAACGAGGTGCTGGTCAGCCGCCTGATCGACCGGCCGATCCGCCCGCTGTTCCCGGAGGGCTTCCGCAATGAGGTGCAGGTCGTCGCCACGGTGCTGAGCCGTGACCTCGAGAACGACCCCGACATCGTCTCCTTGATCGGCTGCTCGGCCGCCCTCACCCTCTCGGGCATCCCGTTCTTCGGGCCGGTGGGCGCCTGCCGGGTGGCGTACCGGGAGGGTCGCTACCTCCTCAATCCCACCGCCGATCAGATGAAGGACACCGCGCTCGATCTCGTGGTCGCCGGCACGTCCGATGGCGTGCTGATGGTCGAGAGCGAGGCGCGCGAGCTGCACGAGGACGTGATGCTCGGCGCCGTCACCTTTGGCCACAAGGCGTTCCAGCCGGTCATCGAGGCAATTATCGAACTCGCCGAACGCGCCGCCAAGGATCCCTGGCCGCTGTCGGAGCCGCCGGAGGCGGAGAAGGCGCTCGCCACGCGCCTGGACGCGCTCGCCCGCCCCGATCTCACGGCCGCGTATGCCGAGTCGGAGAAGGCCACGCGCCACGAGCGCATCGACGCCGCCAAGAGGACCGCCTTGGAGCAGATCGCGGCGGAGGGCCTGGACACGGACAAGGCCAAGTCGCTGTTCAAGAAGCTGGAAGCCGACATCGTCCGCAACGCGATCCTGGACACGAGCGTCCGCATCGATGGGCGCGACACGCGCTCGGTCCGCCCCATCATCAGCGAGGTGGGGCTGCTGCCCCGCGCGCACGGCTCGGCGCTGTTCACGCGCGGCGAGACGCAGGCGCTGTGCGTCGCCACGCTGGGCACCGGACAGGACGAGCAGGTGATCGACGCGCTCGAGGGCGAGTACCGCGAGCACTTCATGCTGCACTACAACTTCCCGCCCTACTCCGTGGGCGAGGCGGGCCGCATGGGCAGCCCCGGACGGCGCGAGATCGGGCACGGCAAGCTTGCGTGGCGGGCGATCCACCCCGTGCTGCCGGAGAAGGCCAATTTCCCGTACACGCTGCGCGTCGTCTCGGAAGTCACCGAAAGCAACGGGTCGTCGTCGATGGCGACGGTCTGCGGCTCGTCTCTCGCGCTGATGGACGCGGGGGTGCCGCTGGCCCGTCCGGTGGCGGGCATCGCCATGGGCCTCATCAAGGAGGAGCGGGGCTTCGCCGTTCTGTCCGACATTCTGGGCGACGAGGACCACCTGGGCGACATGGACTTCAAGGTGGCCGGCACCGAGAAGGGCGTCACCAGCTTGCAGATGGACATCAAGATCACCTCGATCACGCCGGAGATCATGCGCATCGCGCTCGATCAGGCGCGCGACGGGCGGATGCACATCCTGGGAGAGATGAGCAAGGCGATCACCGGCGCGCGCGGCGATGTCGCGGCCAACGCGCCGCGCATCACCGTCATCAACGTGCCCAAGGAGAAGATCCGCGAGGTGATCGGCACCGGCGGCAAGGTGATCCGCGAGATCGTCGAGCAGACCGGCACCAAGATCGACATCAACGATGACGGCACCATCAAGATCGCCGCCACCGAGCAGGACCGGGCGCAGGCCGCGATCGACTGGATTCGCGGCATCGTGGCCGAGCCCGAGGTCGGCGTGATCTACAACGGCAAGGTGGTCAAGACCGCCGATTTCGGCGCGTTCGTGAACTTCCTCGGCTCGCGCGACGGGCTCGTGCATATCAGCGAGCTGGCGCCGGGGCGGGTTGGCAAGACCACCGACGTGGTCAATGTCGGCGACGCCGTGAAGGTGAAGGTCGTCGGCTTCGACGAGCGCGGCAAGATCAAGCTGTCGATGCGCGTCGTGGACCAGCAGACCGGCGAGGACATCACCGACAAGGTGGGCGCCAAGCCGGGACGCGGGGACCGGCGGGAGCGGGGCGAGCAGCCGCCGGCCGAGCCGGCGGCGGCGGGGGAGTAATCCGACCTGTGCCGAGCATCACCCCCCTCTCCTCCCGCTCGCGGGGGGAGAGGACCGGGGTGAGGGGGATTGACTGGACGAAAAGCCCAAGGGAGGCATCCTCACTCCAGCCCGCTCCCGCGAGCGGGAGAAGGGGGACATGCCTCAGCAACCGAGATGCGTCGGGCGCGATACAAGGAACAGTCGGGAAAGCGAGCCCATGAAACTCATCAACGCCATCCGCATGGGCGGAGCGGATGTCCTACCGCTGGTCGAAGGCGGCAAGGGCGTGTCCATCTCCAACGGTCTGTCGTGCGGGAACTGGGCGCTGGCGGGCGGCGTGGGCACGTTCAGCGCCGTCAACGCCGATAGCTACGACGAGCAGGGCCGCCTCATTCCGCAGATCTACCGCGGCGGCACCCGCCGCGAGCGGCACGAGGAGCTGATCGCCTACGCCATCCAGGGCGCGGTGGCACAGGCCCGGCGCGCCTACGAGCTGGCCGGCGGCAAGGGACGCATCCACGCCAACATCCTCTGGGAGATGGCCGGCGCCGAAAGGGTCATCACCGACGCGCTGGAGCAGGCGAGGGGCCTCATCAACGGCATCACCTGCGGCGCGGGGATGCCGTACCGCCTGTCGGAGATCGCCGCGCGGTTCAACGTGTACTACTACCCGATCGTCTCCTCGGGGCGCGCGTTTAACGCGCTGTGGCGGCGGGCCTACCACAAGGCGGCGGCGCTGCTGGGGGGCGTGGTGTACGAAGACCCCTGGCTCGCTGGCGGGCACAATGGCTTGTCCAACAGCGAGGATCCCGCCCGGCCCGAGGACCCGTTCCCCCGCGTGCTCGCCTTGCGCAAGCAGATGCGGGAGTTCGGCCTGAACGAGACGCCCATCGTCATGGCTGGCGGCGTCTGGTGGCTGGAGGAGTGGGAGGACTGGATCGACAATCCCGACCTCGGCCCGGTCGCCTTTCAGTTCGGCACCCGCCCGTTGCTGACCCAGGAGAGCCCGATCGGCGAGGCGTGGAAGCGGCGCCTGCCGACGCTGAAGGAAGGTGACGTCTTCCTCAACCACTTCAGCCCGACCGGCTTCTGGTCGAGCGCGGTCAACAACAGCTTCATCCAGGAACTGCGCCAGCGCAGCGAGCGCCAGGTCGCGTTCACCACCGAACCGGTGGGCGATCACGTCGCGACCTTCGGCGTGGGGCCGCGCAAGCGCACGGTCTATCTCACCGGCCCCGACCTCGCCCGGGTGCGCGATTGGGAGGCGCAGGGGTTCACCGATGCGCTGCGCACGCCGGATTCGACGCTGATCTTCGTCACCCCGGAAAAGACTCGCGAGATCACCCGCGACCAGATCGCGTGCATGGGCTGCCTCAGCCAGTGCCGGTTCTCGAACTGGAGCCAGACTCCGCCGCAATACAGCACCGGCAAGCGCCCCGACCCGCGCAGCTTCTGCATCCAGAAGACATTGCAGACCATCGGCCATACCAGCGACGATCCAGACGCGATCGAGCACAACCTGATGTTCAGCGGCCATAACGCCTTCCGGTTCGGCCGCGACCCGTTCTACTCGAACGGGTTCATCCCGACGGTGCGCCAGCTTGTCGAGCGGATCCTGACCGGACGCTGACTTTGCCCCGCTGGGGCGGCGTGCTTCACTCCCCTATCGTTCAGGAGGAGGCCGCGCCGGATGCTGTCCTGGTTCTCCGAACTGACGCCGCGGGAGCGCCGCACCATGGCCGCCTGCTTCGGCGGTTGGACGCTCGATGCGTTTGACGTCCAGATCTTCAGCTTCGTCATCCCGACCCTCCTGGGATTGTGGCACATCTCCAGCGGACAGGCGGGCGAGCTTGCCACGATCACGCTGCTGGTCTCGGCGTTCGGCGGCTGGCTGGGCGGGACGCTCGCCGATCGCTATGGCCGGATGCGCATCCTGCAAGTCACCATCGTCTGGTACGCGGTGTTCACCGTAACTGCTCAACCCACCCCTCCCTCCGCAAATCATTGATAAACAACGCTTTCTGGGCGAGGCGATTTTGGGCGTAACGGCAGTATCGAATCCGACGCATGTAACGGCCAAGGCTGCGATATTACGATATAAATAAGTATCTGGTATCGCCGCGGATTTTACTTCAACTGCCCAAATTTATCCCGTTTTCTGAGACTGCTGAAAATCATTCTATATCAACGCATTGCGCGAAGCGGGGTGGGTTGAGCAGTTGCTGTTCACCTTCCTCTGCGGCTTCGCGCAGACCTATGGCCAACTCTTCGTCTTCCGCGCCTTGCAGGGGATCGGCTTCGGCGGCGAATGGGCCGCCGGCGCCGTGCTCATGGGAGAGGTGATCCGCGACCGCTTCCGCGGTCGCGCTGTCGGGCTGGTGCAAACCGGCTGGGCCTTCGGCTGGGGCGCGGCGGCGCTCGCCTATACCGTGCTGTTCGCCTTTATCCGGCCCGAGCTGGCGTTCCGCGTACTGTTCTGGCTCGGCATCCTGCCGGCGCTGCTGGTGATCTGGATTCGCCGCAACGTCGCCGAATCCGATCTCGTGCCGGGCCACGCCGTTGCCACCAGCGGCATTGGGCACGCTTTCTCGGCGCTGCGCCCGCCTCACCTCGCGACAACCTGGCGGCTGATCCTGATGGTAGTCGGGGCGCAGGGCGGCAGCTACGCCCTGGCCACCTGGCTGCCGACCTATCTCAAGACCGTGCGCCACCTGACCTCGGTGGGCGCGGGAAGCTACCTGCTCGTGCATATCCTGGGCGCGCTCTGCGGCTTTCTCGCCGGTTCCTTCCTGTCGGACGCGATCGGGCGAAAGCCGACCTTCCTCATCTCCGCCCTCGGCTCGATGGCGATGGTGCTGACCTACCTGCTGGCGCCGATCGGCAACGGCGCGATCCTCGCCATCGGCTTCCCGCTCGGCTTCATCATCTACATGATGTTTCCCCCGATGGGGCCGTTCATGACCGAGCTGTTCCCCTCCGCCGTACGCGGCACCGGGCAGGGCTTCTGCTTCAGTGCCGGACGCGGCATCGGTGCCCTGTTCCCCGCTCTGGTCGGCTGGCTGACGCTCCGGCTCGGCCTCGGCGCGGCGATCGTCACCTTCGCGCTGTGCGCCTACGGTCTGATGATCGCGGGGCTCATGTTACTGCCCGAGACGCGCGGGCGGTCGCTGGAGAGCCTGGACGCGCGGGCCCGCGTTTCCGCTGCGGAGTAGAACCTGATGACCAATCCCGGATTCCCCGGATGAATTCGGATTTTCTTGTACCTTCCCGCCGAATCTGCTATGAATATCAGCGTGTTATCGACTGTTTGGATGCGCATTCATGGAACACCCAGCGGGTGAAGTCGCCGCCCGTTCGGTGTTGAGCAGCCGAGCCATGCGCAGGCCATCTGGCTGTAGGTGGGAGACATGCGTCCCGATTGCGGCCCAGGGAGCGCTATGGCCATCGGCATGGCGTCCGTCGACGCGTTCGGAGCGCCGTGGAGGGCCAGCAGGTCATTTTCCCGTTGAAAATCGCGTCGAGCCGGGTCCAAGCTGCCATTCAGAGCGGTCAGGAAGCCGTTTATCGGGGGAATCCCGGATAACTGGAGGAAACAGACATGAAGGCGCTCGTTGCCAGGTGTGCCATTGCCGCCGCCTTCTTCGCCTTGTCCGCTCCCGTCTGGTCGCAGGCGATGCTCCCTGAGTTAAAGAAGCAGCCGAGCGCGCAGGCCGTGCTCGCCGAACATCTTGACGCCCTTAATCACTGCGACTGGAACCGGATCGTCGCGCAGTACCCTGACGATGCGCAGATCAACCTCCCCGGCGGCACGATCATAAAAGGTCGCAAGGCAATCGGCGACCTATTCGCCGGCTTCTGTAAAGATCCCAAGGACGGAGGGTTGAAAGGCATCCACTTCGAGGCCGAGCAGAGCACCCCAATCGGCGACGTGTTCGTCACGCAGTGGGTCGGGACGGCACCGTTCCTTGCCGAGCCCTACAAAGGGTCCGACGCCTACATCACCAAAGGTGGCTACATGCAGGCGATGGTGACCACCTTCGATGGGGCCGCGTTGAAAATGAAGAAGTGACGTCGTCCCTGCATATTGGGGTGCTTAGCTCACCCATCCCCTCATTTCATATAAAAAAGGAGTGTGGTGAACTGGCCGGCGTTTGACAGGGCCTTTGCGAATTTCTCCATGAGCGGCAGCAGGCGGTGCTCAGGCATGTTCGGGATCAGTTCGTAGAGCATGCAGCCCTGCCGGAACAGCGAATGGGTCCGCGTCTTGCTGGTGTTCGACTTCAACAAGCGGTCCCTGCCGAGGCGTTCGCCGACGGCGCCGAGCAGCGTCAGCGGCGCGGTGGCGAACGCGCTGATCAGCAGCAGACGATCGCGGCGCATCGGCTCGCCGACGCGCGTGGCAGACAGTCCCATGCCGAACCGCAGGTCCTTGGTGTCGCGGAACTGCGGCTCGATCGTCCAGCGCCTGGCATAATGGTTGATCAGCGTCGCCGCTGTCGCGTCGCGCTCGCTGGTCGCAAGGCACCCGGGCTCCTTCATGTCCCGGGCATGAACGCAGACCACCGCGCCGACAATTTGGCCTTTCGCGGTCACGTGCGCATCGCGCAACTTGCGGGCGCGACCGGACTTTCCCACCCATTCCGCGGCGGGCCTGGTCTGCCCGTCCGCGTCGGTGACGTGGATGTTGCCGCGAAAGCGGATCACGTAGCCAAAGCCCAGCGTGGGCAGGAAGGCGAACAACTTCTGATCGCCGAAGCCTCGGTCCGCCAGGATGGTCACCCGGCACCCCGCCGGCACGAGTTCTGCCAGGCGCCGCAGGCACGCGTCCTCGAAGTCGTTGCGCTGGCTGGTGAGTTCGTCCTTCGGTAATCCACAGCAGCGGCGCGGCACGGCCGTGACCGGTGACCAGGCTGAGCACCAGCGTGGCCTGGTCGTCGTGGTCGAAATCGGTCCAGTCCATAGCCACCAGGATGTCGCGACGCCCGCCGATCTGGTGCGGCACCCAGTGCGCGAAACTGTCCCAAACATCGATGCCGTCGTTGCTCAGCAGCCGATCCACCTGCTTGATCGCGTGCTTGGTCGTCAGGCCCCGCGCCTGCGCCAGCGCCTGACCGATCGTCGCCACCGCCAGCGAGGCCGCGTGCATCAGCCCGAGCGTCGCATCCGCCAGCGAGCCGACCCGCTTGGCGTGCAGGTCCGCGCCACACAGATCGCCAATGAAGGCGCGAACATCCTCTCGGCGCGTGCCCATCCGACCCCGTTTGCCCATACCATCCACCCAACGAACAACCCGTCGGCGGGACTACAAAACCCGCGCGAATCGCGGCCAGACCCGGGACAGGTCAGAATGAGGGGATTCGTGAGGTGCTTAGGGCTTGTTAGCTCTTGTGGACTTTGATCCAGTCCATTGTTGCTGCCATGCACAGCACACCCATGAAGGAGTGAGCGGTCTTTTCATAGCGGGTGGCGACAGCACGCCACTCCTTCAGCCGCGCCCAGAGACGCTCGACGAGGTTGCGGCCAATACCGTCCTTGCGGCCGACGACGATGCAGCGGGCGTTCTGCCGCTTGATGCCCTGGCCGCCCTCGTGCCGGATGGCGCGCTGGTTGCGCTGCCGCCCGACAATTCGCTGACTCCCGCCGCCCTAGCACGCGCCTTGGTCCGCGCGGGACGGCGTGGGCTGAGGCTGCTTGGCGTGCCAGTGTCGGGCTACGCGACGGACCTGCTGATCGGCGCCGGCTGCGTCGCCTCGGTGGAGAGTTCCGGCGTTTCCCTTGGCGAATCCGGCCTCGCCCCGCGCTTCGCGGCAGCGCTGAAGGCGGGGCGGATCACCATGACGGACGCCACCTGTCCGGCGATCCACACCATGCTCCAGGCCGCCGAAAAGGGCGTGCCCTTCATGCCCCTGCGCGGCATCCTCGGCAGCGACATACTGGCGCACCGTCCCGATTGGCGGGTGATCGACAATCCGTTCGCACCCGGCGGCGATCCCATCGTGCTGCTTCCGGCCCTGTCGCCCGACATCGCCGCTTTCCACGCGGCGATGGCCGACCGCGCGGGCAACGTCTACGTCGGCCGCCGCCACGAGCTCGCGACCATGGCGCACGCCGCGCGGCGCAGCCTGGTAACGGTGGAGCACATCATCGACATCAACCTCCTGGAAGACGAGCGCCTCGCGGCGGGAACCATCGCTGCCACTTACATCGAGGCGATCGCTCTGGCCGAGCGGGGCGTCTGGCCGCTCGCGCTGCTCAACGAGTATCCGGCCGATGACGCGCATCTTGCCGAATACGCGCGCCTGGCCCGGACCGGGGAAGGGTTCCAGGCGTACCTGGAGCGGTTTGTGTTGGCGCCGACGGCCCAGGCGGAGTAGCGCCTACCCCTTCACCCCGCCCATTGTCAGGCCCGCCGCCATGTAACGGCGGAACGCATAGTAGATGACGATAGGCGGCAGCGCGTACACGATGGCGGTCGCCATCATGTAGTTCCACGGCAACTCGTCGCTGTTAAGAAACTGCGCCAGCGCAACCGCGACGGTCATGCTCTGCGGCGTGGACAGTAGCAGGAAGTTATACAGGTACTCGTTCCAGGCCAGCAGAAGCGCATAGGTACCGACCGCAACCAAAGCCGGCGACATCAGTGGCAGGTAGATGCGGTAATAGATCTGTAGCGGCGTGGCGCCATCGATGCGCGCAGACTCGTCAAGCTCCATCGGGATCGATTTGCCGTACTGTGAGAAGATGAAGATCGCGTAAGGGGTGGCAAATGTCACCAATGCCGCAACGACCGCCATAAGTTGGTTCTCGAGTCCGTAGATCTGCATGATCCGGTAGAACGAAATCGCCAAGAAGGACGCTGGTATTACGTAGGTCATCAGCGCAGCGTTGGTCAGCAGCCAACTGTGGCGGAGCCGCATCCGACCGATCGTGAAGCTGGCCAGCGAACCGATGAGCAATGTCAGGAACATCACCATCACGCCGACAAAGAAGCTGTTTCCGAACTGATGCCAGAAATGTTCAAGGTACCAAAAGCTCTCGGTGAACACGACGACGAAACTGTGCAACGACGGATGCTGCGGCCAGACGGCGCCACTGAACACGTCGTCGTGGCTGTCGAGAGCGATCATCAGCATGTTGTAGATCGGCAGGATCGACCAGACGAGGATCACGAAGCCGAGCGCCACGCAGACCGCTTCCAGCAGGTAGCGTCGAATCCGGTAGTGTCGCGCGGACGCTATCCGGGGGCTCGCGGTGGTGGCGCTCATAGCTGCCTCTCCGACATGCGGAGCTTGCGCATCAGTATGAAGACGAGCGGGATCAGAACCGGCAGGGCCGTCATGACATTCGCCACGCCGAGCCGGGGTAGCGCGACGGTGAATGCATAGCGGATGCCGAGCGTGGCGAGCACCTCTGTGGACATCGCCGGCCCACCGCCAGAGACGAAGTACGTCGCGTTGAAGTCGCCGAGCGCAAAGACGGTATCGAGCAAGATGCAGACGAGATATAGATTCGCCATCAGCGGGAACGTCACATGCGCGAACCGGCGAAGGCCCGTGGCCCCGTCCACGTCGGCTGCCTCGTACAGCTCTTGCGGGACCGCCATCCGGCCGGCCAGCAAGATCACGGTCCAGAACGGCATATTCTTCCAGATATAGGCACCGATGTTGCACGCGAGCCCCATCCAGTGCGAATTCAGGTAAACTGGCCCGTCAATGCCGAACAGTATGTACAACAGATTGTTGAGCATGCCGTACTGGCCGTCCAGAAGCCAGTGGATCGACATGTAGGCAGGCAGCGCCGGCATGGCCCAGGGCAGGATGTAGATCACGAGCAGCGCCCTAACCCACCAGCGCTTGCGCATGAAGAAGCCGGACAGCAAGAACGCCAGGAACATCTTCACGTTAACGCCGATACCGACGTACAGCACCGTGTTGAGCACGGTTTGCAGATAGCGGGGATCGTCGAACAGTTGAGCATACAGTGCCGGGGCGCTGCCAAGCCAGAGCCCATAGCAAATCGGATAAACGACGAACGCGAAGAAGACGAGTACATAGGGCAAGGCGAAGGCGGCCGCCCACGTGTAGTCGGAACCCCGTAGTCCGCTACGCCAGGCGCGGCGCGTAGGGCGCGCGGCGGACCGTGGTGCCGCGAGTGCGTGTTGTGTGACGCTCATGCCTGCCCCCAGCGCTATTCGTGTGAGATCCTCGCGAAGATCTGCTCGGCCCGCTTAAACGCCTTGTCGATTGCGGCGCTTGGCGTCACATTATTTTTGATGACCTCGGCGACAGCCTGGCCCCAAAGCTGTTCGGCGCTGAGCTGACCCCAAGCAGGCGTGAACCCCTCATAGACAGGCATGGTGGGATCCAACACCGCTTCCTTGACATAGGCCGCACGATGCGGGTCCGAGGGATCAAGCCACCACGGGTCGTCCTTCACGATCTGGGGTATTGCCGGCACCCATCGGCCCAGACCGGCCTTGAGGTTTGCACCCATCTCCTGTGGCTGCATCCAGAACTTCATGAAGTCCTTGGCGACTTCGATGTTCTTTGCTCCCTTCGGGATGAAGCCGCCGCCAGCGTTGACCTGGCCGGGCATCGGTTTGCCGTCATTGCCGTTCGGCATCCCGAGCGTGACCATGGACCGGTATGCCTCCTGGTCGTCGATCATCGCCAGCTCGGTCGACAGCGTGCCGTCGAAATCCACGATAAAGAGCTTCTGGTGGAAGCCGTTGTTGTCGTCCGCGTCGTTCCAGCTCATCCCTTCCGGCGGAACGACGCCTTCCTTATAGGCGTTTGCGAGGTAGGTGCACGACTTGATCGCCGCCTCCCGAATCTGCGGGTTGTCCGTGTGCAGCTTGCCGTCCGGCGTGACGATGTCCTTGCCGCCGTTGGCGATCATGAAGTGCTGGAACAGGTTGTTCCCGTCGTTCGGCCCGACCGTGGTGATCTGCAACCCGAGGGCGTAGATTTTGCGCATCCCCTTGGCGCGCAGTTCCTTCTGCATTGGCTTGAAGAAGTCCCAGCGTGCGTCCCAGGTGTTCGGGATGTCCGACACCTTGTGGCCAGCCTTCTCGACCAAGCTTCCCCAGACATGGAACGGAGTGACGGCCTGTTTGATCGGGCACAGGTAGTAGCTGCGCCTCCCGGCGGTCTTGTTGTAGAAGGTGGAGCCAAGCCTCGCGGTGTCGCTGAGCTGAGACTCGTAGGCGGACACCACGTCGGTTACATTTACTATTTTGCCTTCCCAGGCGTTCTGCGGCAGGATCGTCGCGGGCGCGTCCATGAAAACCAGGTCCGGGACGTCGCCGCTGGTAAGGGCCGAGATCGTCTTCTGGTTCTGCGCCATGAACGGCATGATGCTGTAGTCGAGCTTGTTGCCGCTGGCTTTCATGTAGTTTTCGGCCGTCCTCTTGAACGCAGCGTCCTCCGCAGGAACGAAACCCTGATTGACCCAGATTGTCGCGGTCTTGGCCGCCGCGTTCGCGATATACGGCCGCGCCAGCGCCACGCTCGCGGCGAGGCCGGCCGATCCCGTCACGAGGTTGCGGCGGGTCAGATTTCCCATGAAAGCGGCCTCCCTGGCCAACTTGGCGGTTGCTTATGCAACTCGTTCCAATCTCTCCCTATCACACGGAGGGCCGTGAGGCAAACGGGGGGGGGGCGGCCTTGGCGGGCACCGGCGCGGCGGCTAAACGGAACCTGCATGGACGCGACCCACGAAGAACGCCTCGCCATCGCCCTCGCGCGGCTCATCCTCGATCCCGCCGCGCCGTCGGCGCGCCATATCGCGGTGGGCGCCGCCAGCCCGATCCCGGCCGCCGCGTGCTCGCTGGTGAGGGCGCTGGGCCACCCCGTGCGGCTTTCGCTGCTGCACAAACAGACTGGCAACCCGTTCACCGCCGGCACGCGAGAGCTGTTCGACCTTGCCGGCCAGGGCCGTATCGATCTGTTTTTCCTGGGCGGCGGGCAAATCGACGGGCAGGCCAACATCAACTTGATCGGCACCGGCAACTGGCCGGGGGCGGGCGCGCGTTTCCCCGGCAGCTTCGGCTCGGCTTTCATGTACCTCATGGTCCCGCGCACCATCCTGTTCCGCGAGGAGCACTCGCGCCGCGTGCTTGTTCCGCGCGTCGATATCGTCTCCGCGCCTGGCATCTCGGAGCCTGGCGTGTTCCGCCGCGGAACCGCGCAAGCGTTGCTGACCGGGCGCTGCGCCTTCCGCTTTGACGCGGCGCCCGGCCGCTTTGCGCTGGCCTCGGTCCACCCGGGCGAGACCGCCGAGACGGTGCGCGCCGCCACCGGCTTCGACTACGACGAGCCGGCGCGCGTGCCCGTCACGCCCGACCCGACCGAGGCCGAGCTTGGGCTGCTGCGCGGGCCGGTGTGCCGAGAGATACTCGAGACCTACCCCGCTTTCTGCCGCCGCGTCTGGGGACGCGAGAAGGAGCAAGCCGCCTGATGGATGACGCCGCCTCCACCACCCAACCCGGCAAGGGCCTCGCCCGCTCGCCCGGCGCGCTCGCAGGGCTGAAGGTCATCGACCTGACCCGCGTGCTGGGCGGGCCGTACTGCACCATGATCCTGTCCGACCACGGCGCCGAGGTCATCAAGATCGAGCCGCCGCAGGGCGACGAGGTGCGCGACTGGGGACCGCCGTTCCACGAGGGCGACGCCAGCTACTTCATCGGCATCAACCGCAACAAGCGTTCCCTCGCGCTCGACCTCGGCAAGGCGGAGGGGCGGGCGGTGCTGCTGCGCCTGCTGGAGGGCGCCGATGTCCTGATCGAGAACTTCAAGCCGGGCTCGATGGAGAAATGGGGCCTTGGCTATGAGGCGGATCTCGCGCCGCGCTTTCCCGGCCTGATCCATTGCCGGGTCTCCGGCTTCGGCGCCGACGGCCCGCTCGGCGGCCTGCCGGGATATGACGCCATCTTGCAGGCCATGACAGGGCTGATGAGCGCCAACGGCGACGCCACCACCGGGCCGATGCGGCTCGGCACGGCGATGGTGGACATGGGCACCGGCCTCTATTCCGCGGTCGGCATCCTGATGGCGCTGCACGAGCGCACGCGCTCCGGACAGGGGCAGTTTCTCGACATGGCGCTCTATGACTGCGGCCTGTCCCTGCTGCACCCCCAGGCGGCCAACTACTTCCTGAGCGGCAAGCGGCCGGTGGGCACCGGGAATCCGCACCCGAACCTGGTACCGTACGACAAGTTCCCGGCGCGGACTTGCGAAATCTTCATCGCCAGCGGCAACAACGGCCAGTTCCGCCGGATGTGCGAGATGATCGGCCTCCCGCACCTGCCCGACGATCCGCGCTTCGCCGACAATGGGAAGCGCAACGTGAACCGCGACGCGCTGACGGCGGCGCTGAAGGCGGCGTTCGCCGAGCTGGATGGGCACGAGGTCGCGCTGCGCCTGATCCGTGGCGGCGTGCCCGCCGGGCCAGTGTTGTGGACTGACGAGGCGACCGAGGCGCCGCACACCGCGCATCGCGAGATGGTCACGGAACTCGGCGAGTACAAGGGTCTTGGCACGCCGATCAAGCTTTCCCGGACGCCCGGCGGCACCCGCGCCGCGCCGCCCAAGTTCGGCGAGCACGGCGCGGACATTCTGGCCCGGCATGGGTACGGCCCGGAGGAGATCGCGCGCTTGCGGGAAAGCGGCGTCGTGCTCACGCGACGGCGGACATGACGCCGGTGTAGAGCGCAATCGCCTTTGCCGCATCCGGTTGCTAGACCGCACGGCGTGAGCAGGGCAGAGCGCATCGCGATCGGCAGCATCGGCATAGGCTGCCTGGTACTGGCTCTGAAGGGCGCGGCCTGGTGGGTCAGCGGCAGCGCGGCCTTCTACTCCGACGCACTGGAGTCGACGGTGAACGTCGCCGCCAGCGTGATCGCCCTCTATGCCATCCATCTCGCGGGCAAGCCGGCCGACGCCGAGCACCCGTACGGGCATGACAAGGCGGAGTTTTTCGCCGCCGTGATCGAGGGCGTGCTGATCGTGATCGCCGCTCTCTCAATCTTCCGGGAGGCCTGGCGGGACGTATCGGCCCAGCGCGCGCTCACGCTCAGCGCACTCGCCTTCTCGCTCAGCCTGGCGGCAACCGGGCTGAATGCGTTCTGGTCGGTCGCCTTGCGGCGCACCGGCAAGCGCCTGCGTTCGGCGGCCCTCGTGGCCGATTCCCGCCACTTGATGAGCGACGTCGTCACCTCGCTCGGCATCGTGGCCGGCGTGGCTCTGGTGCTGGCAACGGGACAAAGGCTGATCGACCCGGCCCTGGCCGCCCTGGCGGGGGTGTACGTGCTGTGGTCCGGCGTGCGCACCATGTCGGGCTCGCTCGGCGGATTGATGGACGCGGCACCCGATCCGGCGGTGGTCGCCCGCATCCGCGAGCTGGTCTCCAACACCGCGATCGGCGCCATCGAGGCGCACGACCTGCGCAGCCGCCACGCCGGGCGGCTGACCTTCCTGGAGTTTCACCTTGTCGTGCCGGGCAGCATGACAGTGGCGGAGTCGCACGCGATCTGCGATCGTATCGAGTCAGCACTGAAATCCGAGATGGACTACCTCGTCATCACGATCCATGTCGAGCCTGAGGCCAAAGCCAAGCATCACGGCGTTCCGGTTCTCTAGCCCGCTTGGCCGGGCAACAGGGGCCTCCGCGCTGTTGCACGCGAGCGCGCTTGCCGCCGCGCTGTTGACCGGACACACCACCCCCGGGCCAGGATGGCCAGGAGCAATGATCGAGTTGCGGCTTGTGGAGACACAGGGCTCGGTGCCGGCGTCCCAGTCGCCGGGGCTGCTCAACCCCTCCCTCCGGCCCCCTCCCGCAAGGGGAGAGGGAGAAGAAGAGCCTCGTCCCCTTGTGGGAGGGGGTTCAACCGGCAACAGCACGGCGAATGCGGTGGCCACCGGCCCCGGCATCATCCCAGCCAGGATCGATGCACAGTGGCATAACCGCGAGCCCGCGTATCCACCCGACGCCGCGCAGCGGCGCGAGGCTGGAACGGTGCTGCTGCTGATCCATGTCGGTTTGGATGGGGCGGTGGAGGGCATCGACGTCGCGGCAAGCTCGGGCTTCCCCCAACTTGACCGCGCGGCCCGGACGGCGGTCGCGACCTGGCATTTCCTGCCCGCCGTCCATGGCGGCCGGACGATCGCCTCCGACATGGAGCTGCGTGTCGTGTTCCAGCTCAAGGAGGGAGAAGCGGATGGTGGTTCGCATTGACCGGGTGGTGACGCGCGGGGGTGATACGGGAGAGACCTCGCTTGGCGACGGCGCGCGTGTGCGCAAGGACGATGACCGCATCGTGGCGCTCGGATCCGTGGACGAGGCGAACGCCGCGATCGGCGTGCTGCGGGCGCTGGGTATTCCGGACGCGGTGGACGCGATGCTCGCGCGGATTCAGAACGACCTTTTCGACCTTGGAGCCGATCTCTGCGTGCCTGGGCAGGGCGGGAAGCGGCGGCGCCTGGCCGATACCCCCTCGGCGCGGCTGGAGGTGGAAATCGCCGCGATCAACGCGAGTCTCGCGCCGCTGCGCAGCTTCATACTGCCGGGCGGAACGCCGGCCGCCGCGCAGGCCCATGCCGCCCGCACGCTCGCGCGCCGGGCAGAGCGGGACGTGGTGCGGCTGGCCGCCGCTCAGCCGGTCAACCCGGCGGTGGTCCGATACCTCAACCGCCTTTCAGACCATCTGTTCGTGCTCGCCCGCTCGCTCAACGGTGCCGGCGCGAACGACGTGCTGTGGGTGCCGGGCGGATCAGATCACATGGAAAAGCCAGAGCAGGATCAGCACCGGGATCGGAATCCCCAAGAGCCATAGAAGGAGCACGCGCATAACCATCTCCAGCGGTGGACACCTGCATAACGTTCCGGAAAGGGTTCGGTTCCCGGCCTGACCCTCTGTCATACTAAATCCGGGTGATAGGTTCGGTTTAGAGTGGCGGCTGCGCGGAGCGGGCCTATGCCGCGGGCGGTTGAACGGGGGATGATGGCACGGATTGCCGAGCACCTGAGTGTGGCGGAACTGGCGGCGCGGTTCCGCGCGGCGCAAACCGTGGCCGAGGCGCGGCACACCCAGGCGATTTGGCTGCTGGCGCAGGGCCGCACGGTGGTCGAGGTGGCCGGGGTGCTGGCGCTCACGCCGCGCTGGGTGGAGGCGGTGGCGGCGCGCTACAACGCACGCGGCCCGGCGGCGCTGGGCGATGGGCGGCGGCGGAACGGGCGAGCAGCGAGCGTGCTGACCGAGGCGGTGCTGGCCGCCCTGGCCGAGCGGCTGCGTGAGCCGCCCGAGGACGGCGGGCTATGGAGTGGCCCCAAGGTGGCGGCCTGGATGGCGCGGCACCTCAAGCTGGAGCGGGTGCATCCGCAGCGCGGCTGGGAGGCGCTGAAGCGGCTCGGCTGGTCGGTGCAGACGCCGCGCCCGCGCCATCCGCGGGCCGCTGATCCGGAGGCGCGGGCGGCCTTCGCAAACAGGTTGACGTTGCCGTTGCGCAAGCACGGGCGGCGCACCCGAAACAGCCGGTCGAGGTCTGGGCGGAGGACGAGCACCGCCTCGGCCTGAAGCCGATCCGCCGCCGGGTCTGGGCCAAGGCCGGCGCACGCCCAACGGCGCTGGGTCATCACCGGTTCCAGTGGCTGCACGTCGCGGCCTTCGTGCAGCCGAGCAGCGGCGAGACGGTCTGGTATCTCTGCACCCGCATCAACAAGCCGGCCTTCGAAACCCGGCTCGCCGCCTTCGCCCGCGAGAGCGGGGCGGGACGCCGACGCCACATCGTCCTCGTGCTGGACAACGCCGGCTGGCACGGCCCCAAGGGCTTGGCCGTGCCGGACGGGATCACGCTGGTGTTCCTGCCTCCCTACAGCCCGGAACTCCAACCCGCTGAGCGGCTCTGGCCGCTGCTCGACGAGGCGGTGGCCAACAAGCACTTCCCCACCCTGGCCGACCTCGATGCCGCCATCGCCGAACGCAGCACCCGCCTCGACCCAAGCATGATCCGTCCGCACACCAGCTTCCACTGGTGGCCAAAGCCGGTTCAGCCGAACTAATCAGCCGGATTTGGTATCAGAAGTGATAGGGCCATCGCGAGCGCACCGCCCAGACGATTCCCGCCGTGAACGCGCCGGCGATCACATCATCGGCCATGACCCCTGCCGCTCCGCCTTGCCGGTCGGCCCAGCCGATCGGGCCTGGCTTGACCACGTCCAGAAGCCGGAACACGGCAAGCGCGAACAGCAGCCCAAATGCCGATGGACGCGCGAGCCCAAGCAGCCCGATCCACTGGCCCGCCACCTCGTCGATGACAACCCAAGCCGGATCGGCGTCCGCCGGCACCGTGGCCGTGATCGCCCAGAGCCCGATCAGGCAAGCGGCGCAGGCGGCGAGTGCCAGCGCGGGCGGGCTGGCCAGCAGCAATCCACCGCCCGCCAGGGTAGCCAGGGCCGAGGCAACGGTTCCCGATGCCGCTGGCGCGTAGCCCACGCCGAAGCCGCTCGCCAGCAGGCGCGCGAGCCGTTTCATGTCACATCCCTTTGTCCCGGTCCGCGCCCTGTCGCGCATCGCAGTGCGTTGGTATGGTCGGTGGTCAACGCGAAACGGAGGAGAGCGGTGGCGAAGACGATCAAGTTCCCGGTCGAGGCATCGCACATCATGATGTTCGCGCGCGCCATCGGCGATACCAATCCCGCCCATCACGATGCGGAGGCGGCCAGGCAGGCAGGCGCCAACGGCATTGTTGCCCCGCCCACCTTCCCGCAGGCCGTCGCGCAGTTCGACCCCGATTATCACCTCCGGCCGAAGCCCGGCGAGCCCTGGTTCGGCTCCGGCAAGACACCCTCCGGTGTCGAGGGCAAGCCGAAATCCCTGGGCGGCCTGCACGCCGAGCAGCATTTCGAGTATCGCCGCCCGCTGCGCCCCGGCGACGTGCTGACGGTGGAATACAAGGACGGCAAGAGCTGGGAAAAGGAGAGCAAGCGCGCCGGCAAGCTGACCTTCCATGAAAGGATCGCCGAGTACCGCGACCAGTCCGGGGAGTTGGTGGCGGTCGCGCGCAGCGTGGGCGTGACCACCGAGCGCCCGGTCGAGCAGGGCTGAGGAGGAACGGCGATGGCACTCAAGGCGAGCCAGATCAAGGTCGGCGACAAGCACACCGAGCGCGTCGCCGAGAATCTCTCGCGCACCCAGATCGTCATGTACGCGGGGGCGTCTGGCGACTACAACCCGATCCACTCGGACGAGGTGTACACCACGAAGGTCGCGGGCTATCCCAGCGTGTTCGCGCACGGGATGCTGACCATGGGGCTGACCGGCAAGATGCTGACGAACTATGTCGGCGCCGGCAGGGTGACGAAGTTCGGCGTGCGCTTCACCAACCAGGTCTGGCCCGGCGACACGCTCGACGCCACCGCGACAGTGACCGCCATAAAGGACGAGAACGGGCAGAAGCTCGCGGAACTGGAGGTCGCGACGGTGAACCAGGACGGCAAGGAGGTGGTGCGCGGCACCGCCGAGGCGCGTCTCGATCCGTAACGGGCACCCTCACCCCGGCCCTCTCCCGCAAGCGGGAGAGGGGGCGTGGCAGGCAAGGGCGATACGTACAACGCCCCCTCTCCCTTTGGGAGAGGGCCGGGGGTGAGGAGTTAAGCCCGCCAGAACGGCTTGTTCACCTCATTCTCGGCCTCCGCGAAGGTCACGCCGATATCGCGGAGCAGGCGGGCATCAAGCTGCGCCAGCGCTTGCCGGGAGCGGTAGCGGCGCCACGCCTCCTGGACCCTGCACCAAATCGACGCGCGGACCTGCCGGCCAGGAATAAAAGGCGCCCCCGGGATCATCAGGAAAGAAGCCGCGAGATATCGGCTGGTCATCGGTGTCTCCTGCAACATCCGTTGCGACACGCCGAAGGTGGGGCGCCGGAGGATATCAGTAAAACGAATTGCATTGATGGCTGTCATCAGTCATGCTTATGAGCATGAGCCTGCCGCTTGCCCTCGACCCCGACCTGCTGCGCGCCTTCGTGCTGATCGCCGAGGGGCGTAGCTTCACCGAGGCCGCCGCCGTGGTCGGCCGTACCCAGGCGGCGGTGTCGATGCAGATGAAGCGGCTGGAGGAGGTGCTGGGCCAGCCGGTGCTCAGCCGAGGCAAGGGCGGGAGCGTGGAGCTGACGCCGCATGGCCAGTACTTGCTTCCGCGGGCGCGGCAGATGCTGGCGCTGAACGACGAGGTGATGGCGACTTTCCGCGCGCCCCAAATCGCGGGCACCGTCCGCCTCGGCTCTCCGGACGATTACGCCTTCGGCTATCTGCCACCGGTCCTGAAGCGGTTTGCTGACACGCACCCGGCGGTGCAGGTGGATGTGCGGTGCGAGCCATCGGCCGACCTGGTCGAGCGGTTGCGGCGCGGCGAGCTGGATCTGACGCTGATGTCGGCGCACGAGCCCGGTGCCGTGGCGCCGGTGCCGCTCTGGCGCGGCCCGCTCGTCTGGGTCACGTCGACCCGCTACGCCCCGCACCGATTGGACCCGCTGCCCCTTGCACTGGCAAGCGCCGATCCGCTGTCGGACCGGCGTTGCTGCGAGTGGTCACGCGCGGCGGTCCAGGCGCTGGAGCGTGTCGGCCGGCGCTACCGGATCGCCTACACGTCGGGCTCGCAGGTCGGCACGCACGCACCCGTGCTGGCGGGGCTGGCGGTGACGGTCTCGGCGCAGGCTTGGCTGCCCGACGGGCTGCGTCCGGTACGCCCCGACGAGGGGCTGCCAACCCTGCCTGAATACGAAATCGTGCTGGTCGCCAGCCCGCGCGCCCACCAGCCCGTCACCGACGCGCTGGCCGCGCATATCGTGGAGAGCTGCCGGTCGGACCTGCCGCAAGTCCGGGCGGCTTGACGCGCGATCTGTCCAGCCTTGCGGCCCTGGATAAGCGTCCGCCGAACGATCAGACGCCCCGCAGATCCTCCAGCGGCGAGGGGACGAACTCGGCCACGGTCGGATGGATGTGCATCGCGCGTTGCAGCACGGGGTAGGGTGCCTTGGCGTACATGGTGTCCAGCACGCAGTGGACCACTTCATCCCCGCCGGTGCCGAGGAACGCCGCTCCCAGGATCTGCTGCGTGTCCGCGTCCACGACGATCTTCATGAGGCCGAGCGTCTCGCTCTTCTCGTAGGCGCGGGATACGTTCTCCATCGCCACGGTGCCAACCAGCACGCGACGGCCAGCCGCCTGCGCTTCGGCCTGCGTCATGCCGGCGCGGCCGAGTGGCGGATCGGTGTAGAGCGCGTAAGCGGTGATCCGGTCATGCACGCTGCGCATCGCACCCTCCAGCAGGTTGGCCGCCACGATCTCTCCGTCGTTGTAGCTGGTGTGGGTGAAGGCGCCGCGGCCGTTGCAGTCGCCGAGCGCCCAAATGCCCGGAACCGTCGTTTGCAGCCTCTCATCCGTTACGATGTAGCCGCGCGGGTCCAGCGCGACACCAGCGCTCTCCAGCCCAAGGTCTCCCCGCTTATCGGCCAATCGACCCGTCACGGGTAGACGCCTTTGTGGGTCAGACGGGACGACGCAGCGACGGCACGGCAAAGCGCGTTGACCATGCCTCGCATGTTGCGGCGCCGGTTGGTGGTCCAGCAGAAGGCGCCGAGATAGTCGGGCAGATGCTTGGGGGAGAGCCGCTTGTGGGTGGCCTTGAGCGCGGTACCGAGATTGGCGACCAGGGTGTTGACGGTGAAGAACGGGGCGCTGCGCTCGCGCTCCGGACGCCCGCCGCCGGTGACGGTGGCGACATGCGTCCGCCCGGCTTCACCGAAGGCGTTGAACGCCCGCAAGCCGTCCGTGTGCACAGTCGCGCCGGCGGCGATGTGGGCATCGCGGAACGCGGCCACCGCCTCGCTGGAGAAGGCGCTGACCGCGCGCATCGCGACATGGCCCATGCGCCCGTCCGCATGCCGCTCGCAGGCGACGATGACGCAGGTCTTGCCTTCGGTTCCGCTGCCTTGGTTCCTTTCACCTCCCAGACACACGTCATCCGCCTCCACTACCGGCGGCGCGGCATCGTCGTCGCTCGCGCCCCCGAGCGAATAGCGCTCCGTCCGCTCGGTCATGGCGTGGCGGAGCCGCTTGTGCAGATACCAGGCCGTCTCATAGCCCAGGCCCAGCCTGCGGCCGAGCTCGACCGCCGAGATCGCCTGTTTGGTGCTGCTCATCAGGTGCATGGCGCGGAACCAAGTGGTCAGAGACAGCTTGGTGTCCGCCATCACGGTGCCCGCGGTGACCGACCAACGTCGGCCGCAGCGCGTGCAGCCGACACGGCGGCCGTAGACATAGCTCTTCAGATTGGCGCAGCGCGGGCAAGGCATTCCTTCACGTTGGCGCGCCGCCACCAACGCCGCCAGACACTGACCCTCCGTCCCGTAGAGTCGTTCGAACTCAACGTCCGTCAGCCCCTTCATGATTGCCCGCACCGTTCTGCTCCGAGACGCCGCGTTCAGAGCGACTTTGCGCTTCCCTGCTGCAAAGTACAAGAGCGGGTCGATTGGCCGATAAGCGGGCAAGGTCTCCGGTGTTGGGCCGTCGCCCGGTGGCCATCAGCAGGTGCGTGCCGGCTGCCTCGCCGCCCGCGAATCGCAGCGTAAAGCCGCCATCGCGCGGCACGAGGGACAGTTCCGAAGCGCCGAGCACCACCCGGATCTGTTCCGCTTCCAGGATCTCCCGCAGGCAGCCGGATATCTCGGCGTCCTCGCGCGCGACCAGCCGAGGGGCGGCCTCGACCACCGTGACGTCGGCGCCGAACCGGCGGAACATCTGCGCGAACTCAAGCCCGACATAGCTGCCGCCGAGCACGACCAGTCGCGCTGGCAGCGCGTCCATCTCCATGATGGAGTCGCTGGTCAGGTACGGGACCGCTTCGATGCCGGAAATGGAGGGCACCGACGGGCGGCCGCCCAGGTTGAGGAAGATGCGCTTGCCGCGCAGCCTCTGCGTGCCCACCTCGATTTCGCGTTCGGAGACGAGCCGCGCGTGGCCTTGGATGACGGTCACGTTCTCCGCTTGGCGGAGCGAGCGCTCGACCGCGGCCCGGCTAGCGCCAATGCTGTTCACTTAAGGCGAAATCCTGTTCAGTTAAGGCGAGCGGCGAATGCCAACCCGCTGAACATGCAGCGTTTGTGCTTGTTCTGATATAGACACAACTCACTTGAGTGAACAGCATTGCGGCTAGCGCCGACGATCTGGTCCTTACGCGCGTTTACCCGCCTCCAGTCCACCCTGACGGATCCCCCGACAGCCACGCCAAATTCGGCGGCACGCCGCGCCAGGTGCGCTGCGTAGGCGCTAGCCACCATGGTCTTGGTCGGGGTGCAGCCGGTATTGACACAGGTGCCGCCGAAACGCCCCTGTTCCACGATGGCCACGCGCCAGCCGGAGGCGGCGAAGCGCCGGGCGAGCGACGGCCCGGCTTGGCCCGTGCCGATGATGATCGCGTCGTAGCTGTCCATGATCCATCTCCACCCCTCGGAGCCTAATGCGCGTTGACCGGCGCCTTCGGCGGGACCACCTTTCGCATCAGCAAAACCAGTGGGGTTGCGATCAGAAAAGCAACCATGATGGCGCGGAACGCGTCGGCATAGGCCATGGTGGAAGCCTCACGATATGCGATCGCGCGGAGCTGTTCCAGGGCCGCAAGATGTCCGGCGGCCGTGGAGCCAAGCACTTTGGTAAGCCCTCCCCCGAGTTCGGCAACCATGTGATTCATCGCGTGGTTGTCCGGAGTTAGCGTGGAGGCGATGGTCAGGAAATGCAGGTTGGTCTGGTCGTTCAGCACCGCGCCACACATCGCGATACCCACCGCGCCGCCCAGGTTGCGCATCATGTTGAACAAGCCGCTCGCGTATTTCAGCCGCGCCGGAGGGAGGCTGCCGAGGCCGAGCGTGACGCTCGGCGCCACCGCGAAGACCTGCGGGAAGCCGCGCAGAAGCTGCGGAATCAGCAACTGCTCCCCGCCCCAGTCGCTGGTGATGAAGGTGAAGCCCCACATCGACAGGCCGAAGCTCGCCAGTCCCGCCAACATCAGCCAGCGCAGATCGACCTTGCGCCCGAGCGCGACGTAAACCGGCACGCCGAGCACCGCGCCGACACCCGTCGAGAACACCGCGACGCCGGTTTGCCAGGCGGAGAAGCCGCGCACATAGCCGAGAAACAGCGGCGTCAGATAGATCGTGCCGAAGATGCCGATTCCGGTGACGAATGACAGGATACAGCCGAGCAGGAAGTTGCGGTTGGTGAGCGCCCGCAGATCCACCACCGGATTGTAATAGGTCAGGCTGCGGATGACGAACAGCGATCCGCCGACGGCGGAGACAATGGCGAAGGCGCGGATCGTGGAGTCGTCAAACCAGTTCCAGCGCGCGCCCTCCTCCAGCACATATTCCAGGGTGCCGAGCGCAGTTGCCATCAGCACGATGCCTAGATAGTCGGCGCCGGCCAGCAGCGACAGATCGGGTTTGTCGATATCGACCAGCAACGCCACACCGACCGCGACCAGCAGCCCGGGGACCAGGTTGACGTAGAACAGCCAGTGCCAGCTCAGCGTGTCGGTAATCCAGCCGCCGATGATAGGGCCAAGGGTCGGCGCGATGGAGGCGATGGTGCCGACCACCGCTGCCGCGTAGACGCGCCGCTGGCCGTCGAAGTAGTGGAAGGAGGAGGTGAACACGGTTGGGATCATCGACGCGCCGAGCATCCCCTGCAGGGCGCGGAAAACGATCATGGAGTTGATGCTCCAGGCGATCCCGCATAGCATGCTTGAGAGGGTAAAGCCGAGCGCCGAGGCGGCGAACAGCCAGCGCGTCGAGAACACGCGGGTGAGCCAGCCGGACAGCGGAATCATCACGATCTCAGCGATCAGGTAGGCGGTCTGCACCCAACTGATCTCGTCCTGCGCCGCCGAGAGCCCGCCGCCAATGTCGGCGAGCGAGGAGGCGACGATCTGGATGTCGAGCAGGGCCACGAACATCCCGACGCACATCACCGCGAAGGGCAGGACGGTGCGGACCATGTCCCGCGATGCGGCGGTCATGGCCGGTGCGTCCGCAGGTCCACGCTGACGGTGGTGGAGAGCCCTGGCCGCAGCATCCCAAGTTCGGCCGCGTCGCCGTCCAGTGCGATGCGCACGGGCACGCGCTGCACGATCTTGGTGAAGTTGCCGGTGGCATTCTGGGGCGGGATAACGCTGAACACGGCCCCCGTCGCTGGCGCGAGGCTTTCCACATGTCCGTGGAAGGTGCGGCCGGATAGCACGTCGGCCACGATCGTTGCTGGATCGCCCGGCTTCATGCGGGCGATCTCGTCCTCCTTGAAGTTGGCATCGACCCACAGACCGCTCGCGGGCACGACGGAGAGCAGGTTGTTGCCGGCGGCAACATAGGCGCCGACCTGGGCCGAGCGATCCCCTACATAGCCAGTGATCGGGGCGGTGATGTCGGTGTACCCGAGGTTGAGGCGCGCGGTTCGCACGTCCGCCTCCGCCTGCACGCGGTTCGCCTTGGCCTGGGCGAGTTCGGTATCGAGCACGGCGAGTTGCTGACGCGCCGCCTGAAGTGTGGCCTGGGAAGCGGTCACGGCGGCCCTGGCCGCCCTGTTCTCGGCGAGCGTCTTCTCGGCGTTCTGGCGCGAACCGGCGGCGGTCAGCGCAAGCGCGCGGTAGCGGTCCGCATCCTGGGCAGCGAAGTCCGCTTGCGCCTGCTTGGCCGCGAGATCGGCCGTCGCGCCGTCGATCGCCGACTGTTGCTGGACGCGCCTGGCCTGCAGGTTGTCCAGTGCCGCTTGCTGCGCCAGCAGCACGGCCTCGGCGTGGTTCAGAGCTTCCTGGAAATCGCTCGGGTCGAAGCGAAGAAGGATCTGCCCAGCCTGAACGTGCTGATTATCGGTCACGAGAACCTGCCGCACAAAGCCTGCGACATGCGGCGAGATCGGCGTCACGTCAGCGCCGACATAGGCGTCGTCCGTGGTTTCGGTGAAACGGCCCACGGTCCACCAGTCGTGGCCGTACCAGGTAGCGCCGGTCAGCACGGCGAGACTGGCCGCGACGAGAGCGATACGTCGCGCGTTATGCCGCCTGCGGCCGGGCGAGGTCGCGCCCGGTTTGGTGATCCCACCCTCGAGTAAGTCCCGGCCGACAACGTGCTCGCTCATGGCTCTGACTTCCGCGTAAATGGCAGGCCGCCCCTCTCCTCCAGGCGCTGCCGGGTTCGCTTGTCCGCAGCGGGGCCAGGAGCGAGGACGAAGCTGGGGCCGGCGATCCGCTCGCCGGTTGCGCGGTCGGCCAGCATCGGCTCCACGGGCGCGCCGGTCTCGGCATGGGTGAGCTGCACGCTCACGCCCTCAGGGGCGAAGTGCTTGTTGCCCCAGGCAAGCAAAGCGAGCAGCACCGGACGGAAGTCACGGCCGCGCTGAGTAAGCACATACTCGTCGCGCGGCGGGTGCTCGCTGTAGCGGCGGCGCTCCAACAGGCCCGCTTCGACGAGTGCGCCGAGGCGGCGGGTCAGCATATTGGGCGCCACGCCAAGGCTCTTCTGGAACTCGTCGAAGCGCGTGAGGCCGTAAAAGGCGTCGCGCAGGATCAGGATGGACCACCACTCACCCACGCGCTCTAGGCTGCGGGCGATCGGGCACTGCATGTTGCCGAAGCTCTTGCGTTGCATAACGGGAGAATAGAACGAGTTACTATCATAATGCAAGTGACTGCGCTAAGCTCCCGGCGCAGGCCGGCCGAGCGGGGCTGGCATGACGGAGGGCAGAGGATGGACAACGCGCGTGAACCGGCGGGGAACGGCCCGCTCTACCTTGAGGACCTTGCGCCAGGGCAGCGCCTGACCAGCGGGACCTACTGGGTGGGGAAAGACGAGATCCGCGCCTTCGCGGCGCAGTTTGACCCGCAGCCCTTTCACCTCGACGCGGAGGCCGCCCGCGCCACACTGTTCGCGGGCCTTGCTGCCAGCGGCTGGCACACAGCGGCGATCACCATGCGCCTGCTGGTCACGACCGGCCTGCCGCTCGCCGGCGGCATCATCGGCGCCGGCGGAAAGATCGAATGGCCGCAGCCGACTCGGCCGGGTGACGTGCTTCGGGTGGACAGCGAGGTGCTCGAGGTGAAGCCGTCCCGCTCGCGTCCGGATCGCGGCATGGCGATCGTGCGAAGCACGACGCGAAACCAGCGCGACGAGGTGGTACAGGTGCTCACCGCGAAACTGATCGTGCCGCGCCGCGGGCCAGGCGAGCCGACAGCCGGGACGCGGGAAGACGGGATCGAGCGTCGAGAACGCGACGGCTGAGGTGTGCCGCTGCACCGTGGGAGCTGACACGCGACGGTTTGCTTACCGGAGCGCGTCCGCCGGAATGGTTGCCCACGCGGCCGCTGCGCCGGCCAACTGCACCGCGCCGCCTGCGAGCAAGGCAGCGCTCAGGCCCGCGGGTCCGCCGCCCATCAGTGCGTAGAGCGTGCCAAGCATGGCCACGCCCAGTGTGGCGCCGACCATCCGCGCAACGTTGATCAGCGCGGAGGCGGTGCCGGAGCGTGTGGACGATACAGAACCGACCGCGACTCCCATCAGCGGGCCGGTGTTCACACCCATGCCAAGCCCGGTGAGCAGCAGGCCCGCCTGCGCCAGCCACATCGGTCGCCCCGCCTGGGTCAACGCCGCAACGATCAGGCCAAGCCCGATGATTGCCATCCCGCCCGCTGTGGCTGCGCGCGCGCCGCAGCGTTCGGCCAGCGCGCCCGAGCGCCGGGAGACGAGCACGAAGACGATTGCCATCGGCATCAACGCCAGCCCGGCCTGTACCGGGCTCAAGGGCCGGGCGCCGTTCGCTCCGCCCTGCCAGATCAGCGGCAGCAGGAACAGCAGGCCATACATGCCAAACGTCATCGCAGCCGTGGCCGCGACCGCACCCGCGAAGGACGCCTGGCGGAACAGAGGCAGGGGCACGAGCGCAGCCTCGCCCTGGCGGCGTTCGACGATCAGGAACAACACCGCGGCGCTCAGCGCGGCCAGCAGGGCGATGGCGAGCAGGTCAGGCGCGTCGCGGCCTTCAATCGCCGCCAGTGCCAGACCACCGAGCGCGACAGCTCCGAGGATCTGTCCCGCCAGGTCGAACCGGCGCCCCTGCGGATCAGCCGATTCGGGCACGACGCGCCAGGCGAGCAGGCAGGCAACGGCGCCGAGCGGCAGCACGATCAGGAACACGCTCCGCCAGCCGAAGGCCTCGATCAGCAATCCGCCGAGCGTCGGGCCGATCGCGAAGGCCAGTCCGTTGCAGCCCGCCCAGATGCCGAGCGCACGTCCGCGCTCGACCGGATCGGTCCAGACCACGCGCAGGATCGCGAGCGAGGCGGGCAACAGGAGCGCCGCTCCGAAACCGGCGATGCACCGCCCGCCGATCAGCACCGCGGCACCCGGCGCGAGTCCGCAGGCGAGGCATCCTGCCGAGAAGACGGCAACGCCGGCGATGAAGATGCGCCGCCGCCCCGAAAGATCGCCAAGCAGGCCGCCGGTCAGCAGGAACAGCGCGTAGGTCAGGTTGTAGCCGTCCACCACCCATTGCAGCGACGCGACACCGACGCGGAGCCCCGCCCCAATCGGCCGGAGCGCGAGGTTGGCAACCGACGTGTCGATCTGCGCGATCAGCACGCCGAGGCACAGGGCCAGCAGCACGGGTGCGCGGCGGACCGCTTCTGTCGTCGGGCGGGGCATGGCATCTCCCGTCATTGGCTGACGGAGAGGTGGCCGCGCGGCCCAGCAAAGGCGCCCGCCATCGTTTCGGCCGATGCCGAAGCGACGGCGGGTGCCCCGGTCGGGCGCGAGGGCTAGATAGCGCCCATGCCAAGCGTGTTGCGGATTGCCGAGATCGCGTCGCTCCTGGGCGATCCGGCCCGGGTGAACATGATGCTGGCGCTCGCCGATGGGCAGGCGCTGCCCGCGGGCGATCTGGCGCTGGCGGCCCGGATCGCGCCCGCCACCGCCAGCGGGCACCTGGGGCAGCTCGTGCGCGGCGGCCTGCTTGGAGTCGCGCAGCAGGGCCGGCACCGCTACTACCGCATCGCCTCAGCCGAGGTCGCCGGCCTGATCGAAACGGTTCTGGCGCTGGCGGCAACTCAGGAGGAGGCGCGAGAGCCGCCGCGGCGTGTCCCATGCCGAGCCGAAGCCGCGCTGCGCGAGGCACGCACCTGCTACAACCATCTGGCCGGACGCCTGGGCGTGGCCCTGGCGGACGCGCTCGCCGCCGCCGGGCACGTCACGCTCGGCATCGATGGCGGCGAGGTAACGTCGCAAGGGCGCGACTTCCTGGCGGGGTTCGGCTTGGACCTCGGCCAGGGCAAACGCACAGCATTCTGCCGCACCTGCATCGACTGGAGCGAGCGGCGGTTGCACCTCGCGGGCCATATCGGCGCCGGCCTGTGCGCGCGCTGCTTCGATCTCAACTGGCTCGAGCGGCGCCCCGCCTCCCGCGCCATCGCCGTCACACCGGTCGGGCGGCAGGGGTTCCGGACGGTGTTCGGGTTCGTCTGCGATCTCCCATGATTCTGCTGTCAGTTCAGACCGACCCCGGCTCAGGCCACCGCGAAGCGGGCCAGGACTTTGCGGTCCACCTCGATGCCGAGGCCGGGGCCGTCCGGCACCCGCACGATGCCGGCCTGCTGCACGATGGGCTCCCGCGCCAGATTGTCGCGCAGCGGGTTCGGCGTCTGCTCGAACTCCAGCATCGGCGGCATCGGGCGGAAGGCTGGCGGCTGGTCCGGCAGGGCGGCCAGGAACTGCACCGTGGCGGCCAGGCCGATGGCGCTGCCCCAGGCATGCGGCACGCACTCCACCCCAAAGGCGCTGGCGAGCGTGGCGATCTTGCGCATCTCACTGATACCGCCGGCGGCGCAGACATCGGGCTGCACGATGTCCATCGCCTTCTTCGCGATCACGTCGCGAAAGCCCCAGCGGGTAAAGTCGTTCTCGCCGCCGGCCACCGCGAGGTCGAGCGCCTGCGTCACCTGCACGTAGCCGTCGTGGTCCTCGGGGCTGACCGGCTCCTCGAACCACAGCAAATCCAGCTCTTCGAGCATCCGGCCGAGGCGGATCGCCTGCGGCACGGTGAAGCAGTGGTTCGCATCCACCGCGAGCGCGACATCCGGGCCGATGGCGTCGCGCACCGCCTTGACCCGGCGGACGTCGAGCCGCGGGTCACCGAGGCCGATCTTCATCTTGATGGCGCGGAAGCCCTGCTCCTTGTACTCCAGCGCCTCCTCGACCGCCTCCTCGACCAGGCGGTCCATGTCGATAAAGTAGAGGCCGGTGGCGTAGGCCCGGATCTCCTTCCGGTAGGCGCCGCCGATCAGCTTGTGGATGGGCAGCCCGGTGGCGCGGCCCATCACGTCCCACAGCGCGATGTCGATGCCCGAGAGCGCGGTGATGGAGAAGCCTTGCGCGCCGTAGTCCTTGATGCGGTTGTAGAGGTCCTCCCACACCACCTCGACGTCGAAGGGGTCGCGGCCGATCAGGCGCGGGGCGTATTGCGTCTCGATCAGCGCCTTGTTCACCGCCGCGGGGCCGTAGCACTCGCCCCAACCGGTGACGCCGGCATCGGTCTCCACCTCGACGAGGCAGGAACTGCGCGTGGTGTAGAGCCAGCCGCGGGCGGAGGTGAAGGGCCGGTCGACCTTGGATTGCAGCAGGTGGCACGTGACTTTCGTGACCTTCATGGCAATTCCTCGATACCCTTGGAAGTCCTTACGCTCTCTCACGGCCGGCGCCGCTCCGCCGCTGCCAACCGGGCGATGCGAGAGCGCCACAGCGCCGCCGCCTGCGCTCGGATGAAAGCGGACGCCCTGAAGATAACGAGCGTGGCGATCAGCACCGCGCCGGTGACAATCTGCTGTTCCTCGGGCGTCACCCCAGCCAGGCCGAGCGCGTTCTGCACGAACGCGAGCACGAGAATGGCGATCAGCACGCCGCCCATCGTTCCGCTGCCGCCAAATATGTTGACGCCGCCCAGCACCACGGCGGTGATCACCGGCAATTCGAGCCCCGTCGCGGTGTCGGCCCGTGCGCTCGCCAGATAGGCGGTGAGCACGACGGCCGCGACCGAGCACATCGCCCCCGAGGTGGCGAACACACCCAGAATGCTCCGCCGCACGTCGACGCCTGAAAACCGCGCCACCTCACGGTTGTTGCCCATGGCGAACAGCGCCCGCCCCCAATGCGTCCCATGCAGAAAAATGGCAAAGCCGATAAACAGCACGGCGAAAATCAGCGAGCACCACGGCACGGGTGTGCCCGCGACGGTGCCGAACCCGATGTTCTGGTACCAGTCCGGGAAATCGCTGACGCCGCGCTCCTCAAGCACGATCTGGGCAATGCCGCGATACAACGCGAGCGTGCCGATCGTGACCACCAGCGACGGCAGCCCGGCATAGGCGACAATCGCGCCATTGAGCAGCCCGGCCAGCGTGCCGATCGCGACGCCGATCGGTATCGCCGCGCCAATCGGCAGCCCGTTCTCCAGGGACACTGCCATCGTGGCCGCGCAAAGCCCGGTGATGGAGCCCACGGATATGTCGATCTCACCGGTGACGATGACCAGGGTCATGGCGAGCGCCACGATCGCGCCCGGCATGGCGCCGGCAATGGCGATGGAGATGTTGGAGGCCGCTAGGAAATAAGGCGAGGTGCCGGCGCCGAAGACGAAGGCCGCGATCAGGAACACCAAGAGCAGCGTTTCCCATCGGGTGAACAGGGCGGCGACCCGCCTCATCGCCGCCGTCCGCGCCGACTCTGCTCGCGCTCCGCCAGTTCCGCGCGACGCGCCAGTCCGCTGTAGAGCAAGACCGTGCCCAGGATCGCCACGCCGATCACGGCCTCCAGCCAGAACTGATTGATGCCGAACAGCTCCACCCCGTTCTGGAGCACGGCGAAGATAACGGCGCCGAGAGCCGCGCCGTACACGGAGCCGCTGCCGCCGAATATGCTCACCCCGCCCACGACAACCGCCGAAATGGCCTGCAAGTGCAGATCGGGCGCGATCACCGCGTCGACGGTGCCGAAGCGCGCTCCCCAGAGCACGCCCACGAACCCACACAGCACGCCCGACACGATGAAGACGAAGGCGAGGTGTCCCGTCTCGCCGATCCCCGCGAGACGGGCGCTCTCCGGACTTGATCCTATAGCGTAGAGATTTCGACCGGTGCGCGTGTAGCGGGCGAACCAGCCGAACAGCACCGTGAGCAGGAGCGCGACCCACACCAGCAGCGGCACCCGGGCGAGATGGACTTGCGCCAGGCGCTGGTAGCTGTCCGGCAGCACGGTTGCCGAGATCTGCCGCCCGCCCGCGAGCGCGATCGCCGCGCCACGGTAGATCGCGAGCGTCGCCAGGGTGGCCACAATCGCCGGAATGCGCGCGATCGCCACCAGGAGCGCATTGCCGAGCCCGAGCACGCCGCCAACGCCGCAACCGATCAGCAGCGCCAAGACAATGCGCGTTTTCGGGAAATGTTCCAGCCAATCGGCGGTCGCGAAGGCGCTGATGGCCACCATGGCACCGACCGAGAGGTCGATCTGCCGCGCGATGATGACGAGCGCCTCGCCCAACGCCACGATACAAACGAGCGTCGCCGAAAGTGCCACCTGTTCCAGGTTCGCGCCGTCCAGGAAACGCGGCGCGCGCAGCGTCACCGCCGCGCAGATCAGCACGAGCGCGAGCACGAGCCCGAGTTCGCGCACGCGGCGGAAATGTCCGAGCACATCAGAGGGCGCGAAAGCCGGCCGGGTCATACCCTCTGAACCAGAACTCGCTCATGGCGGCAACCTGGCGGGCTGGGGCTGCTCCGCGCTGTGCGCGGCCGCGAGCATGATCGCCTCTCGGTCCGCGGACTCGCGCGTGAACTCCGCGGCGATTCGGCCGCCGCGGAACACAAGGATGCGGTCCGCCATCGCCATCACCTCAGGGGCTTCGTCGCTGATCAGGATAATCGCCAAGCCCCGCGCCGCGAGTTGCGACACGATACGGTGGATTTCCGCCTTCGCGCCGACATCGATGCCGCGCGTCGGCTGATCCAGGATCAGGATGCGCGGCTCCGGCATCAGCCATTTCGCCAGCAGCACCTTCTGCTGGTTGCCGCCAGAAAGCGTGTTCGTCGGCTGCTCGATGCCGCCGGTTGCGATCACCCGCATCCGCTCGGCGAAGCTCGCCGCCAACGTCGCTTCCCTGTTTCGGTCGATCAGGCCGAAACCGAGGGACAGCCGACGCAGGATTGGAAGGGTTTCGTTCGCCCGGATCGGGAATGGCAGAACCAGTCCCTGTTGGTGCCGATCCTCCGGAAGCAGCGAAATCCCGAGCCGCAGCGCATCCCGCGGCGTTCGCACCCGGACCGCACCGCCGTGGATGCGAATCTCACCGCGGTCGGGCGCGACGATGCCGAACAGCATTTCGGCGACTTCCGAGCGGCCGGCCCCCACGAGTCCGAAAAGCCCCAGGACTTCGCCCATGCGCAACGCGAAGCTGACATCGTCGACAAAACCGGCGCCGCAGAGGCCCTGAACTTGCAACACCGACGGTCCGATCTTCGCGTCCTCCTTCGAAAACAGCGCGCCCGGATCGCTGCCGATCATGGAGCGCACGGTCTGCTCCGGCGTGAGTTCGGAGGCGGGCGCGGTGATGACGCGCCGCCCCGAGCGGAGGATCGTGACATCATCGCCGAGATCGAGGATCTCATCGATGAAGTGACTGATGAACAATATGGCAACGCCGTGCTGCTTGAGCCGCGCGACCAGCTCGAACAGCCGCGCCACCTCACGGCCCGAAATCGCCGACGTCGGCTCGTCCATCACCAGCACGCGCGCATCGAACGAAAGCGCCCTGGCGATCTCGACGGCGTGCCGCTCGGCAACGCCGAGTAGCTTGACCGGCAGCCCCACGTCGAGCGCCATACCGATGCGCGCCAGCAGCTCGCGCGCATCCCGGCGCATCGTAGCCCAGTCGACCGCGCCAAGCCGCCGCTTCTGACGCCCTGCGAAAATGTTCTCGGCGACCGACAGGTCGGGGAACAGCGCCGGATGCTGATGCACAACCGCGATGCCGTGACGGCGCGCGTCAGCCGCGCCGTGCAGCTCGATTTCGCTACCGTCCAGAAGAATGCGGCCGGCATCCGGGCGATGGATTCCGGCAAGGATTTTTACAATCGTGCTCTTGCCCGCCCCATTCTCGCCCGCGAGCGAATGCACGCGACCGCCGCGCAGGCTCAGATCAACCGCGCTCAAGACCTCGACGGGACCGAACCGCTTGGTCACTCCGCGAAGCGCGATGATCGGTGTTCCGGATTCGCTACGATTTGGCTCGCCTTTTCCTCCGTCCTCTCCCGCGAGCGGAAGAGGAGGCAAGGGCGCCGGCTCCGGCCACATCCGGGTTTAGCTCCGGATCAGAAGTCGGTACTCCTTTAGATTCTCCGGTGTGAACTGCAACGGCTGACCTGTGACAATTTCGTGGTTCGGCTGAATCGTGTACGTGCCGGGCCACTTGCCGTTAGGGATCGTGAACAAATCGCCTGGCTTGCCGTGGATCTTGCCTTCAGCGAAGTTCTTGGCGGCATAATAAGTGATGTAGCCAAGCTTTATCGGGTCCCAAAGATAAAAGACCTGGATCGTGCCATCGAGCATGTATTTCGCTGTGATGCTCGGCACGCACAGTCCTGCCAGCTTGATCGCGCCGTGCCCCTTGTTGACGGACTCGAGCGCCCGCGCCACCGCCGGCAGACCGGGACAGGTCGGCGCATAGAGGCCGCCCAGATCCGGATACTTCGTGGTCAGCGCGACCGTCAGGTCGAATGCCTTCTGTTCATTGTCGTAGCCGTAAACCTCATCGATGATCTGAATGTTCGGGTACTTCTTCATCTCGTTTCGGAACGCCGCAACCCAGGCATTCTGGTTGGCCGCGGTTGGCTGCGCGGAAACGATCGCGACCTTGCCTTTCTCACCCATGACTGCCGCCAGCTTGTCGGCCGCGAAGCTGCCGACGGATTCGGTCGTCGCCTGATTGACGAAGAATGGCCGTCCGTCGGGTGCAGAATCGGCATCGTAAGTAATCACCTTGGCGCCCAGCCGTTGCGCGCGCTTCATCGCCGGCACCACCGCGTTGGGATCGCTCGGCGCCACGGCGACGGCAGGGACGTGCCGGTCGGCGAGGTTGTTGATGATCTCGATCTGCGCCTGCGGGCTCGACTGTGTCGGCCCATAGTTTTTCGCCGTACCGCCGATCTCGCTCGCGGCGATCTGCGCGCCCTTGAGGGTCGCGTTGTAGTACGGGTTCGTGGTCTCCTTTATGACCATCGCCAGCTCGAATTCAGCCGCTCCGGCTGACGGTGACCAATGCCAGACGGCACTCGCCAGCGCGACGGCGGCAATTCCCGCCATGATGAAGCCAGCGAGTACTCCGCGTTTCCTGCCCATTATGCTCGGCCTTTGTCGAGTCGGTTTCGTTCTAACTTGGTTGCCTACCTATGCTCCGGACGCGCCGGGCCAGAGTCCTAGCCGCGCCGGTTTGGCCGGCAAGCGAGTGCCGGGTCAAGCACCAGGGTAGTCTTGGCGCTCCCGATCCGTCCAGCGCCGCCAGCGAGGACACCGATCTTCGGCGTCGTGGACAGCGCGCGTGGATATCCGGGCTCGGTTGACCTGCGCTGGTACAGGCATAAGCTCGCGGGTAACGACATGCCGGGGGAGTGCTTATGGCTCACGAAGGACATAACGCGCCGCTTTCGGACACTGCCCTGCGCGTCAAGGCGCTGGAGTCCCTTCTCGTCGAGAAGGGCCTGGTCGATCCGCGGGCGCTGGACGCGATCGTCGACACTTACGAGACGAAAATCGGGCCGCACAACGGCGCCCGCGTCGTCGCCCGGGCCTGGGCCGATCCGGAGTACAAAAAGCAGCTGCTCCAGGACGCGACGGCCGCGATTGCCGAGCTGGGCTACACCGGCGTCCAGGGCGAGGACATGGTTGTGGTCGAGAACACGCCCGAGGTCCACAACATGGTCGTGTGCACCCTGTGCTCCTGCTACCCCTGGCCGACGCTTGGCCTGCCGCCGAACTGGTACAAGTCGGCGCCCTATCGCTCGCGCGCGGTGATCGACCCGCGCGGCGTGCTGCGGGAATTCGGCGTGAGCCTGCCCGAGGACGTGCAGGTGCGCGTCTGGGATAGCAACGCGGAGCTGCGCTATCTCGTCCTGCCGATGCGTCCCGAGGGAACGGAGGCGATGAGCGAGGATCAACTCGCGGCCCTTGTCACGCGCGATTCCATGATCGGCACCGGGGTGGCGAAGACGCCTTCGGGGCGGATGGCGGCCTGAAAGGAGGGACGGGAATGAACGGCATTCACGACCTTGGCGGCATGCACGGCATGGGGCCGATCGCGCCCGAGCCGAACGAATCGCTCTTTCACGAGGAGTGGGAGCGGCGGATGTTCGGCCTGTTCATGGCTATCTTCGCGGGCGGGCACTACAATGTTGACGAGTTCCGCCACGCGATCGAGCGCATGGACCCGGCGCGCTATCTCAAATCCCCCTATTATTGATCCGGCTCGGGTAGTGTTGAAATTGCCGCATGGGTGTTCCAGTTTGGCGGGATGGACCATGTGGACATGCGCAAGCTGCCGGCGGCGGCGCAAGAGGAGCGTCGGCGGCAGGTGGTGGGACTGCGCGAGAGCGGCCTGACCTACGAGGCGATCGCAGCCCAGACGGGCCTGACCCGGACGGGGGTGTTCAACATCTGCCGGCGCTTCGCGGCGGCTGGGATGGCGGGCTTGCGAAGCGGACCGCGCGGCCCGGAGCCGGGAACCGGGCGGTTTCTCGCGGCGCGGCAGGAGGCAGGGGTTCGTGATCTGATCTGCCGGCGCACGCCGGACGAACTTGGCCTGCCCTTCGCGCTGTGGAGCCGTGCGGCGGTGCGGGTCCTGATCGAGCAGCGCTGCGGGGTGCGGCTGGCGGTGCGCACCATGGGGACTTACCTGGCGCGTTGGGGCTTCCCGGCGCAGAAGCCGCTGCGGCGCGCCTATGAGCAGTGCCCGGCTGCGGTGCGGCGCTGGCTGCGGCGGGACTACCCGGCCATTGTGGCCCGGGCCAAGCGGGAGAAGGGCAGGATCTTCTGGGGTGACGAGACCGGCTTGCGCGCCGATGATGTGCGCGGCCGCAGCTTCGCCCCACGCGGGCAGACCCCGGTGGTCCGCCCCAATCACCGGCGCGCGGGCGTGGGCCTGATCTCGGCCGTGACCAACAAGGGCGAATTGCGCTGGATGGTGCTGGACGGCGCGATCAAGGCACCGACGCTGATCCGCTTCCTCGAGCGCCTGATCCGGGACGCCGGGGCCAAGGTGTTCCTGATCCTCGACAACCTGCCGGTCCACCGTGCCCGCGCGGTGCGGGCATGGCTGGCCGGGCGCACCGCACAGATCGCGGTCTTCCACCTGCCCTCCTACAGTCCCGAGTTGAACCCCGACGAGTGCCTCAACGCCGACCTGGAGCAGGCTGTCACCCGCAAGCCGCCCGCCCGCGGCAAGCAGCAGCTCAAGCGCACCATCATCAGCCACATGCGCAAGCTCGCGAAGCTGCCCGAGCGCGTGCGGAGCTACTTCGGGCATCGGCCCGTCCGGTATGCCGCCTGATCCAAGACCACCCAAGCCGGATCCATATGAGCACTGGCTGCACTCGGCCGAGACACTGTTGGTCGAAAAAGGCGTGCTCAGCCGCAAGGATCTGGAGGACCGCAAGGCCCGGCTCGAGAGGGAGGCGTCCTGATGCCCCCGCTCGCCCTGGAACAAGTTGACAGCGTTCTGAAGACCGGTGCCTCGACGCGGGTCGATGCCGCGGTGGCGCCACGCTTCCGTCCCGGCGATCGCGTCCTGGTCCGCAACATCAATCCGGTCAGCCACACGCGCCTGCCACGCTATGCGCGGCAGGCACGGCGTGATCGAGCGCGACCACGGTGTGTTCGTCTTTCCCGACACGAGCGGCCACGGTCAGGGACAAAAGCCGCAGCATGTGTACAGCGTCCGCTTCGCGGCCCGGGAGTTATGGGGTGAGCAGGCCCCCGCGCGCGACACCCTAAACCTCGACCTGTTCGACGACTACTTGGAATGCGCCGGAGACGGTCAGTGACTGAATCAGGGCTCCCCGCCGGCGCCGCGATGCCCGAGCTGCCGATGGACGAGCAGGGTCCGGTGTTCCGCGAGCCTTGGGAGGCGCAGGCCTTCGCCATGGTGCTGAAGCTGTACCAAGGCGGCCATTTCACCTGGCCGGAGTGGGTGGAGCACCTGAGCGCGGAGATTCGCGCCGCCCAGCGCGGGGGCGACCGCGATCTAGGCCACAGCTACTACCGGCACTGGCTGGCGGCGCTGGAGAAACTCGTCGCCGCCAAGGAGCTGGTGCCACGGCGCGAGATTCTGGCGCGCGAGGCGGAGATCGCGGCCAATTCCGCCGACCGGCACGACCATGTGGCCCGGCGGGAGCCAGCGGCGGTGGCCTGACTTCGGCGAGGCAGCGCCGCCGCGTACGATTTTCATGCCCTCAGGGCCAGGACGGAGCGCCTGGACGAGCGCAGCCGGACGCCCCGGTTGCGCCGGAGCGCGTACAACAGCGCCCGCAACCCTTCCGTCGCGCCGACCAGGCGACGCGCGCGGTCCGCGTGCGTCCCGCGCAGCGCCGGAGCGCCGCCCATGTCGTGGAGATGCAGCAAGGTTGCGCTCGAAATCAGCGCGAGATGCGTGAACGCCTGGGGGAAGTTGCCCAGGAAGCTGCCCGTCTGCGCGTCGACCTCCTCGGCATAGAGACCGACATCGTTGGCGCGAGCGAGCAGCTGCTTGAACAGGCGGCCGGCGTTCTCGCTGCGGCCAACCGCCAGCAGCGCGTCCACCAACCAGAAACTGGTGATGAGGAACGCCCCCTCGCCGCCGGCAAGGCCGTCCTCGCTCCGGTACCGGTAGACGAGGTCGCCGCTCCCGAGTTCGCGCTCGACGTAGCGCACCGTCTCCGCGAGCAGCGCGTCGTCGAGCGGCATCCCGAGCATCTGTAGTTGCAGCAGCGCCGCGTCGGCCTCGTCGCCACCGAACGCCTGGACAAGATGGGGCGGCTCACCGGTGGTCCCGTTCCGGTGGATGGCGGCGAGGATCGCTGCCCGCGTCGCCTCCCACGTGGGGTCGGCGCCGAACAACCGGATCGCGCGGTCGAGCGCGACCCAAGCCGTCGCCTTGCCGTGTACGAAGTCACGGTCATCCGAGCGGGCCTCCCACAGACCCTGCTCAGGTCTCTGCCAAACGCGGCAGACGTGGTCAGCGGAGGCCCGCAAGTAGTTCGCCTCGTCCTTGCGCAGTCGCCAGCCGAGCCCGACCCGCAGGAGCGCCCAGTCGAGAACCTCGCCATGCACGTCGAGCTGCATCTGGCTGTAGGCGCCGTTGCCGACGCGGACCGGGCGGCTGCCCTCGTAGCCGTCGAGATGGTCGAGCGTGCGCTCGGGCAAGTACGGCTCGCCGTCGATGTTGTACATGATGTGCACCGTCGAGCCCTCGCGGAAGCAGCGGTGCACCAAGAACTCAGCGAAACGCCGGGCCTCTCCGGAGTAGCCGAGCACGCCGAATGCGTAGAGTGTCAGGCTGGCATCCCGCAGCCAGCAGTAACGATAGTCCCAGTTGCGCTCGCCTCCGATCTCCTCGGGCAACGAGGTGGTCGGGGCGGCGACCAAGGCGCCGGTCGGCGCGTAGGTCAGAAGCTTGAGGGTCAACGCGCTGCGCATGACCGCGCCCTGGTGAGGTCCGCGGTAGCGGCTGTATTCGATCCACTCGCGCCAAAAGGCCAGGGTCGTTTCGAGCAGACGGTCGCCGTGACAGCGCGGATCGGCGATCGGCTCGACCTGCGTCAGCACAGCCGTCTCTGCCGCGCCGGGGCAGAGGCACAAGCGGATGGTGGCGCCGTCGTCGTCGATCTCGGCTGCGCCGCCGCACCACAGGCTGAGGCTGCCAGCGCGGAGCGCGCCGTCGTCCCCCCGTGCAAGGGCGAGCGGGGCCGTGGAGAAACCCATGCCGCGGGGGCGGAAGCGCGTGGTGAGCCAAACCTGTCCCTCGACGCCTTCGAAGCGTCGCACCAGCCAGCACGGCGCGTTGAGCGAGACGTGGTCATGCACGGACGCGTCCCGGCTGCGTCCAACGGGCATGAAATCGGTGACGGTCGCCACGCCGGAGGCGGTGCGGAACGTGGTCCTGAGCACGGCCGTGCCGGGCACGTAGGCGCGTGACACCTCGACGAGGCCGTCGGGCAGCACGTCCCAAAAGCCGCCGCGCTCGGCATCGAGCAGGCGAAAGAAGACCGGGGCGCTGTCAAACCGGCGCAGACAACACCAGTCCACGCTGCCGGAGCTGGATACGAGGGCGCTGCCGTGGCAGTCGCCGATCAGCGCGTAGTCGCCGATCGGACGGTAGCGCCGTCCATTCTCAGCCATGCTCTTCAGTTCGCTGGAGCGGGGAAATCCGGGCGCCTTGCCGACATGGAGCCTCGCGGCGGCTTGGGCAAGGCGGGCCGAGGGTGTGGGCGCGGTGAAGCATATTCCATTCTTCGCGGCCACAACGGCATGGGTTACGCCCGGGGGACACGGCCAAATTGAATGTGGCCGTAACGACTTCCGAGTGGTGAGGGGCGGCGTCGCGCCTTCATGTTGCAGTGCAGCAAGCCGCTCCCATATTACCGGCAACAGGTAGAGGAGGCGTCCGACCTATGGCACCACCGGGCCGCGCCCGGTTTGAAAGGACCCTGAACATGACTATGCTAGAGACAGCGGGCGAGGCTATGCTACTCGCCCACGCCGGCGAGCGGGAGATCGCGGCGGCCCTGGCGACCGGGGCACACCGCCTCGGGGAACGGATCCGGGCCTGGCTGGATCGCTCCCGCCCGTCTGTCCGGACGAAGTAGCGGAGACGATCGCTCCTATCCCGGCTCAAGCACGCCCATGATGCCCCGGTTTCGCCCGCCTTGGAGGGCGGCGGAGATGCCGGGCGCGCGACTTGCGAGTGGTCGTTCACTGGTTCGTCCTCATCACCTCCTCTGAGAGCATTCTTCCGTTCGACATGTTCTTGTCGGGTATCATGAACATCTTGCCCCCGTGCACCATCACCATGGTCCCGGGCCACATTGGCACGGCCCCTCGCATCGCCATGTCCATCATACCCTTGTCGGTTATCTTTATTTAAACGACCGAACCGCGGGGTGTGATCATGATCACCGTGTCTTCCCAGGAGGACGAGCCCGGAGGGGCCCCCTGCGCCAAAGCGGCCCCGCTGCCGATCGCGGTGAGCAACGCAGCGGCAATCACGATCTTCCTCATAAGCATTGGTCTCCTGTTCCTCGCACTACGCGTAAAGCCGGGTACAATTTCGGATTGGCGGACGGGTGAGTGAAATGCCGGCTGCGCATGGGATTGATACGAGGGTCATCGATGCACATCAGGGCCATTGGGCCTAACCCATGGCGCGCTCGTGTCGCGGTGCCGCCGCTGGCGCGGGCGCGCCGGAAGGGATCGATGCCGGCCCCCTCGGTACTCGCCCTCGCCACGCTCGACGAGACGGAGAGGCTGGGTGAGGCCTTGCGCTCCGGCGCGGCGAGGAAGCGGCGCCCGGTCCCATTCGTTCGCCTAGCGTGCCCTAAATTGCTTGTGGCAGGTCTTGCACGCGTCTCCGAGCACCTGGACCTGCTGGGCGAATGCCGCCTGGTCGCCGGAGTCCGCGATCTTTTGCAGCTTGGTCGCCTGCTGCACCAGGTTCTGCGCGTCCTTCTCGAAGGTGGCCCGGTCAGTCCAGATGGCGGGCAGCGCCTTCGTGTTGTGACCCTGCTCGGAGCCGGGCGGGAACATCTTCAGGAATTCGCCCTCCCATAGGGTCAAGGCTTTGGCGGCGGGGGCGAACGGCTTCACGTCGGGAATCTTGTTCTTGGCGGCCTGCAACAGCCCGATGAAGGTGCCCCCCACCAGGGCCTGGCCGGCCTGCCGGGTGGCGATGATGTCGAGATCGGCCGGGGGCGCGGCGGCGCGCGCCACGCCGACAGCGCACGCCGCCGCCATACAGAGCACCAGAAGCTTGCTGGTCATTGAACATTCTCCTTTGCGCTGACGATCGCCGACGCCATCATGCGCATTCTTCCCATGGCCCCGCCAGCGCCAACTCCCAAAGTTCACGCAAGGACCATCATGGCAGCGATCCGTTCCGTCGCCGTTTTCTGCGGCTCTCGTCCTGGCGACAGCGCCGATTTCGTTGCTGCCGCCTGTGCGCTGGGGCGGGGGCTCGCTCAAGCCGACATGCGCCTCATCTTCGGCGGCGGCCGCATAGGGCTGATGGGCGCGCTCGCCGAATTCGGCGCTGGCAGCCGGTGGCGACGTGATCGGCGTGATCCCGGAGTTCCTGACCCGCCTCGAGGTCGCGCATGCCGGAGTGGCTGAGCTGATCGTCACCGACAGCATGCACGCCCGCAAGCAGCTCATGTACGAGCTGTCGGACGCCTTCGTCGTGCTGCCCGGCGGGCTCGGCACGATGGATGAGGCGATGGAGATCATCACCTGGCGGCAGTTGCGGCTGCACGACAAGCCGATCCTCCTCTGTGACGTCGCCGGCTCCGCCGCTCCGCTGGTCGCGGCGATCGACGCCGCGATCACGCGCGGCTTCGCGCTTCCCGAGTCGCGGCGCCTGTTCCAAGTCACCGACGGCGTCGTGGCGACCCTGGAGGCCCTGGGCGCCCTGCCGCTCGGAGAGGGCGGGCCGGCAGAGCGCATGTAGGCTTGAGCCTCCCCAAACCCCTTCCGCGAGGCGAGGGGGCCGGGGAGAGGAGGCTCATCACACCCGCCAGGAAATCTCGGCCGGGGCCGGGGCGGTCGGATCGAAGCGCATCCAGGTGCCATTGGGCACGCTCTGCCCGGTCAGCGCCATGATGAACCCCCAATGCGACACGATCAGCGTGTCCGACCAGTCGGGCAAAGCCGCCATCTCGGCGCGGAACCGCGCGGCGCGGTCCAGCACCGCCGCCGCGGGCTCGCCCAGCGCGGGCCACCAGAATCTCGTCGATGCGGGAGAAGTCGATGTCCGGCCAGGCGAGCATCAGCTCGGTGCAGGGCGTGCCGATGTCGCAGGCAAAGGCGCAGCGCTCGCGCACCACGGGATTCACGATGACCGGCACCCCCAGCGTGCGCGCCACCGGCGCCGCCGTCTGCAAGGCGCGGGTATAGGGCGAGACGATGATGCGCCCCACCTTGGCCTCGGCCAGGGTGGTCGCCGCCTCCTCGGCTTGCGTGTGCCCAAGCGGTGTCAGCCGCGCGTCGATGATCCCTGGGTCTCTCTTGGTGGCGGTGAAATGGAGGTTGAACTCGCTCTGGCCGTGGCGCAGCAGAATCATGCCGGGGGCATACAAGGGGCGGCCAGGCACAGCAACCGAGCGCGAAAAATTTGTCTCTTTGCCGCCGCGCTCTTATCTGTGAGGGTGAGGAGAAGCGAGATGGATTTTGGCACCGGCTTTCCCGTCGATCTGGTCCTGTTCGGGATGATCGCCGTATTCCTGATCCTGCGCCTGCGCAGCATCCTCGGCCGGCGCACCGGGCTGGAGCGCCAGCAGCAGCCCTTCCAGCCGCCCCAGCAACCGAGCCGCCCGGGACCGATCATTGAGGGACGCGCGGAACCGGTCCCGTCCCCTGCCGCGCGGGTCATGCCGGAGCCGAACAGCGCGCTGGGAGAGACGCTCGCGCGGATGCGCGCGGTCGATCGCGGCTTCGACCCTGCCCGGTTCCTGGAAGGCGCTGAATCGGCCTTTCGCATGATCGTCGCCGCCTTTGCCGCCGGCGACCGCGCGCAGCTTCGCGGCCTAGCCGCCAACGATGTCTACCAGGCGTTCGAGCAGGCGATCGCCGCCCGCGAGCAGGCCGGCCACGTCCAGGTCAGCGACATCCGCGCCATCCAGAGCGCCACGATCGAGAGCGCCGAACTGACCGGCACACGAGCGCATGTGGGGGTGCGGTTCGTCTCCGATCAAACGAGCCTCGTGAGGGACCGGGACGGCCATTTCGTCTCGGGGTCCGAGGGCGTGACCGAGCTGGTCGATGACTGGACGTTTGAGCGCGACCTCAGTTCGCGCGACCCGGCCTGGCGGCTGGTTAGCGTGCGGGGCGGCTGAGCAGAAACGTCATTGCCGGGCCTGACCTGGCAATCCAACCCGACGTTCAAGCGACGCACATTCTGTGTTGGACGCGCGGGTCACGCCCGCGCATGACGATCTGGAATGAGCCTGTTTTCGCTCTACTCCGCCGCGACCGCCACCGCCTCCCGCGCCGGCGCGCAGAGCCGGTCCAGCAGCGCCTGCCGCCGCTCCATGGCTTTGGCGCGGTTCGCTTCCTTCACCGGCCCGAAGCCGCGGATCTCGTCGGGCAACGTGGCCAGGGCGATCGCCGTCGCTAGCGTCTGTGGCCGCAGGGCCGCCATCGCCGTGCGCATGTCGGCCATGTACTCCCCGATCAGCGCCCGTTCCCATCGCCGCTCCGCCTGACGCCCGAACAGATCGAGCTTGGTGCCCCGGAGATGCTTGCCGTGACGCAGCGCCCGGAACAACGGCACGGCCACGCGGCCGGAGATCGCGATCTTGCGGCGCCGGCCCGTGGCGGGATCGATGCCGCGCACCAGCGGCGGGGAGAGGTGAAAGGCGGGCGCCTCGCCATACGTCGCCGCCGCGTGCAGCCGGGCGACCTCGGTACTCGTCCTTGTACGCCATGACGCGGAACAGGTTCTCGGCCACCGCGCGGGTGAAGCGCCCCGCCTGGCCGAGCGTGCCCACTTCCGCCGCGCGCGCCTCGGCGACGAAGTCGCGGTAGCGTTTCGCGTAACGCTTGCTCTGATAGGCGGTCAGGCGGTTTGCGCGGTCCTCGATCAGCGCGTCTAGATCATCGGGCGCGGCGTCCTGCGCGGGCCTGATGATCTCGTCGGCGATCTCCGGCCGGTGGGCCAGGATGCGACCCCAAAGGAAGGCGCGCAGGTTGAGCTTCACCGCCGCGCCGTTCAGCTCGATGGCGCGGCGGATCGCCGCCTCGCCCACGGGGATCAGGCCCCTCTGCCACGCCATGCCAAGCAGCAGCGTGTTCATCGCCTGCGCGTTGCCGAACAGGCGCTCGGCGATGCGCACCGCGTGAAGGTACTGGCTCTGTCCGGCATCAGTGGCGCGATCGATGGTGCGACAGTGCAGGCCAGCGTCGATCGTGAGGTGCGGGTCGAACTTGAAGTCCGCGCTCGCCGCGAGATCGAGATTGCCGATAACCGCCGAACGCGGGCCACAGCGTTCCAGCACGTTCGGCCCAGCGCCCACGGCGAGGTCTGCGGCGATCATCAGGTCCGCCTCGCCGAGCGGGACGCGCACCACGTCGAGCTGATCGGGCTCGCCGATCTGCACATGCGCGACCACGGTGCCGTTCTTCTGCGCCAGCCCGGTGAAGTCGAGCGTGCGCACCTCGCGGCCCTCGATATGGGCCGCCATCGCGAGGATCTTGCCCGCGGTCACGATGCCGCCGCCGCCAATGCCAGCGAACAGCGCCCGCCAGGGCGAGCGTTCGGGCAGGACCGGGGCGGGCAGGGGCTCGGCCAACTCCTGCTCAAGATTGGCCCAATGGGGGTCGGCATCCGGTGCCTGCGGCGGGCCGGCGACAGTGACGAAGCTCGGGCAGAAGCCTTTGAGGCAGGAGAGATCGACGTTGCAGGCGGTCGGGCTGATACGACGCTTGCGCCCGAGCGGCGTCTCGATGGGCTCGATCGCGATGCAGGCCGACTGCACCGAGCAGTCGCCGCAATTCTCGCAGACGTCCGGGTTGATCTGCACGCTGCGCGTGGGCTGGGAGAGCTTGCCGCGCTTGCGGCGGCGGCGCTTCTCGGTGGCGCAGACCTGGTCGTAGATCAGCGCCGAGACGCCTGGATAGGTCCGCAGGTCGCGCTGGACCGCGTCCAGCTCCTCGCGCGGGTGCCGGGTCGTGCCGGCCGGCAGGGCGGAGGCGGGAGGCAGGCGCTCAGCCTCGTCGGCCACGACGGCGATGCGCTTGACGCCCTCCGCCGCGACCTGGGCGGCGATCTGCGGCACGGTGAAGCCGCCCTCGGCCGGCTGGCCGCCGGTCATCGCCACCGCATCGTTGACCAGGATTTTGTAGGTGATCGCGGTGCCGGCGGCGACCGCCTGGCGGATCGCGAGAGTGCCCGAGTGGGTGTAGGTGCCGTCGCCGATATTGGCGAAGACGTGCTTGGTGTCGGTAAACGGGGCGAGGCCGACCCAGGTGACGCCCTCGCCGCCCATGTGGGTGAAGGTGCGGGTCGCGTCGCCGTGGTCGAGCGCCATGAAGTGGCAGCCGATGCCGGCGGTGGCGAAGCTGCCATCCGGCAGGCGGGTGGAGGTGCCGTGCGGGCAGCCGGCGCAGAAGGCGGGCGTCCGGCGCAGCAAGCCGGCCGGGCGCTGCGGGTGCGGCACAGTGGAGGGCGCCGGGACATCCAGCCCCGAGTCCGCAAGGAAGCGCGCGAGCGCGGTGCCGACCGCTTCCGGCGACAGCTCCATCAGCGGAGAGAGCAGGGGAGCGCCGCGCGCGTCCACCTTGCCCGCGATCTCCGGCCGTTCGTCCGATGGCAAGTTGTACAGCGCGTCGCGGATCTGCGCTTCCACGAAGCTGCGCTTTTCCTCGATCACGAGAATGGCGCGCTTGCCGCGCGCGAACGCGCGCAGCCCTTCGGTCTCCAGTGGCCAGGTGAGCCCGACCTTGTAGAGGGCGAGTTGCGGATGCCCGGCCAGCCCCATGCGCCGCAGCGCGTGCAGCGCGTCTGTGTGGGCCTTGCCCACGGTGACGAGGCCGATCGGCGCGTCGGGGGCACCAAGGATCACGCGATCCAGCCGGTTCGCGCGCGCCCAGGCAAGCACGGAGGGCAGCCGCTCGTTGATCACCCGGCGCTCTAACTCCATGCGATCAGCAGGGAAGGAGAGATGGGGATCGTAGTTGAGCCCGTGCGGCGGGACCGCGAAATCGGGCCGGGTAAAGGCGCGCGCAGCCGGGATCGTGATGGTCGCCGACTGCTCGGCGGTCTCGGCCGTGGTCTTGAGCGCGATCCACAGGCCCGAAAAGCGAGACAGCGCGATACCCGCCAGGCCGAAATCGATGATGTCCTGCACCGAGGCCGGGTTCAGCACGGGAATGAACCAGCCCGCGAAAAGCGGCTCGGTCTGATGGGGGTAGGTGGAGGAATGGGCGCCGTGGTCGTCCCCTGCCACCGCCAGCACGCCGCCCAGCGCCGACGTGCCGAGCATGGTGGCGCAGTGCAGGGCGTCCCCCGAGCGATCGACGCCCGGCCCCTTGCCGTACCAGATGCCGAACACGCCGTCGGCCTTGCGATTGGGGAAGGAGTCGATCTGCTGCGCGCCCCAGAGCATGGTGGCCGCCAGAATCCTCGTTGATCCCCGGCTGGAAGCGCACGCCGTGCGCGTCTAGGATCGCCTGGTGGCGCCACAACTCCTGGTCGAGCCCGCCGAGCGGGGAGCCGCGATAGCCGGAGACCAGCCCCGCGGTGCGCAGCCCGGCGGCGCGGTCCAGGCGGGCCTGATCCAGCAGCACCCGCACCAGCGCCTGGACTCCCGATAGCAGAACCGGGGCGTCAAGCTCGGCGAAGCGGCTGTCGAGCGTCAGATCGGCGAGACGGCCGAGACCGATATCCATGGCGGATCGCCCCTCGTGGGCGGGCGTCCTCGCCCGCCGGGATCGCCTTTAGGTAGTTGTGGCACCCCGTCGGCGCAATGGAATCCCGCCCAGTGGACGGAATTCGCAGCGTTGGGCAAGATATCACCCCGTGAGACGCGCGGAATTGTCGCCGCGCGCCCGCATCGCATTCTAAAACTTGCGGAGGCCGGAGGAGTACGGAATGGACGCCACCCGCATGACGCGCCGCCAGCAGGCGTTCCGGGCGGATTTCCGCGCCCGCATCGTGCGGCCGTATGTCGGATGGGCTCGTGCGCCGATCGCCGCGACGGGGGGCGGCAACTGGTCTGCGCCCGGCATGTCGCGCACCCGGCCTGGTCCGCGTGGAGGTCGGGGCAGAGAGCGCGGTGGTGAGCGGGATTGGGCGGTGGTGTCGGCGGCGTCGGGCAGGGTAAGGATGGCGGATTTGTAGGAGGATGGGGGCGGTGAACGCCTGGGCCATCCGATCCGTTAAGCTGGTGTCGATGCTGATCTTCTTCGGAGTGCTGGTAGCGGCGATCGCTGCAATGAGGGGTGGGGCTTTGAAGGCTCGAAGCAAGCTTCTAAAGAGACGTAGAAGCGATTTCTGATCTCCTTAGAAATCCGGCATACTGCTGAGCACACGATTCCTACTGAACCCGAGAGACTCGAGGAACCAGGCATCATGCGAGGAGAGGCGCCACAAACGAACCCGGAGATCAATTTTATCCCAGAACTAGCTGGCAGAAAATTCGCAACTATTCTCGCTGATCCCCCTCGGCAGTTCACAAATAGAACCGGGAAGGTTGCACCTGAGCATAAGCGAACTCAGCCGCTACAGGACCATGAGCGTGGAGGAGATCTGCGCGATCCCTATCGCAACATTTATTAGAGCCGTCGTATCTGTACCTTTGGGTTCCGAATGCTCGTCTTCCCGAGGGTCTCCTCGTAATGAAATGTTGGGGTTTTCAATATAAAGCTAACATAATTTGGCACAAACTCCGAAAGGATGGGAAGAGTGACGGACGAGGCGTCGGGTTTTACTTCAGGAACGTAACAGAAATACTTCTATTTGGCACACGTGGAAAGAACGGATGTACCCTCAAGCTCGGACGTACGCAAGTCAATTACATTGGCACGCGGAAACGTGAGCACAGCCGCAAGCCCGATGAGCAATACCAAATCATCGAGGGGTGCAGCCCTGGGCCGTACTTGGAGTTATTTGCCCGAGGTGACCGACCCGGTTGGACTGCTTGGGGTCAAGAGGCGGAGGCAGGCTACGAACCGAGTTGGCCGACGTGACGCGCATAATTCCGCCGCGGAACGACGTGTGGTTCTTCCAACAATTGATAAAAGCCGACTTGCCTAAGGTCGCAATATATGTGGAGTTCGTATGGCCGCGAAGAGGATTGGAGACCAGGAAGCTTCACGAAGAACTTCAGCTGGGAGGATAAGTCTCGGGGATTATCAGAGCTCCGCGATAGCATAAGAATAGGTTTTGCTGGGGAGATGCAGGATGTGAGGCGAGATGAATTTTGTAATCGCGTCGCGGAGTTTGGACGGATAGATTACATACCCGCGAATTTTTTCTTATTTAATAAAATTATTGATGGAATAGATTACATTATTGCTGACGAGTTGGTCTTCCAGGCTTTAACAGATGACCGTCCAGATCGGTTCGACAAGCTGGCTCTTTTCACTTTCAATTTCAGCTTTTCAGGAAAATGGCGAACGGCCACCGCCTACCAAAGGCGGCCTGCTCTTTGGGCTTATCACTACACAAGGGATCGAGTAGGGGCACAATTTCATTGGAATACTTCCCTTGTGACTGCCGATGATATACAGAAGTTACTAGAAGATGATCCAAGATATAAGGCGAAAACTACCCGAAAACTTGCGACGAATCTGAACTACCTTTACTCGATAGGGCGACTATCTGAGTTCGCCGAGCAGAGAGTTGAGCGCTGGTGGGTGGATTCTCTATTTCTCGCGCTCGACCGCTTGATTGAGGATCGAAAGCTGGACGGCTTAGAGACCCAAGAGGCCCAATATAGGTCGTTGCTAGTAGAATCTGGCTTCCACGTGCTGAGCGGCCACCGCAGCCTTGAGAAGGACTTGGCTACGGGCCACCTCGTCTCGCTTTACATTGCTTGTGGTGGGCGAGAGCGTTTCTCAAAAGAGATCGTACGGGAGAGGGCCCGGCTTAAAATTTCCGACCTCGAGTGGCTAGAAGCAAACGATCCGAGGCCACGAGGCGCAATTCATCCGACCAACCCCCATATAGTCAAGAGCATCCCCCGAGCTTGCGCCATGCTTGCACGGTATGCTGGTTTTGAAGTTCTAGACGCGGACGAGTTGGCTGCTTTCGATGTCGAAGAATTCGTGCGGGACCGAACAAGACGCGCGCTCGCTAATCTTCAGGCAGAAAATGTTCAACCGACAATGAGCGCGGATGAGCTAATGAGGATCACGAGAGGAAAATGACGGCGTGTCTGGATACATGTAACTTAATATCCATCATCAACTCGAAGGAGCGATTTCACCGTTGGTCCGTCGAGCAACTGGAGATTTGCAAAGCGAAAGGGCCTGCAATCATTTCTGACATAGTCTACTGCGAATTCGCGGTCGGAATGAACAGTCGAGCCGATGTCGATACTGTTATCGTGCGGCTTGGCTTGGAGCGACTACGGGCTAACGATGCAGCTCTGTTCCGTGCCGGTAAGGCATTTAAGAGTACAAGGCGCGAGGAGGCCCAAAAATGAACGTGCTTCCTGACTTCATTGTCGGAGCGATAGCAGAAGAGAGAAGCGTTCCACTTATAACCTCGAATTGGGAGATTTCATAAGCTATTTCCCAAATCTTACAATCATTAAGCCCTAGTCATGATCGATGGTGGCGCCTTCGACTTCATCGTCACCGGCGCTGGCTCGGCCGGCTGCGTGGTCGCGGCGCGGTTGTCGGAATCAGGGCGGTACCCTCACGAATCCCCTCATTCTGACCTGTCCCGGGTCTGGCCGCGATTTGCGCGGGTTTTGTAATCCTGCCAACGGGTTGTTCGTTGGGTGGATGGTATGGGCAAACGGGGTCGGATGGGCACGCGCCGGGAGGATGTTCGCGCCTTCATCGGCGATCTGTATGGCGCGGACCTGCACGCCAAGCGGGTCGGCTCGCTGGCGGATGCGACGCTCGGGCTGATGCACGCGGCCTCGCTGGCGGTGGCGACGATCGGTCAGGCGCTGGCGCAGGCGCGGGGCCTGACGACCAAGCACGCGATCAAGCAGGTGGATCGGCTGCTGAGCAACGACGGCATCGATGTTTGGGACAGTTTCGCGCACTGGGTGCCGCATCAGATCGGCGGGCATCGCGACATCCTGGTGGCGATGGACTGGACCGATTTCGACCACGACGATCAGGCGACGCTGGTCTTGAGCCTGGTCACCGGTCACGGCCGTGCCGCGCCGCTGCTGTGGATCACCGTCTGGAAGGACGAACTCACCAGCCAGCGCAACGACTTCGAGGACGCGTGCCTGCGGCGCCTGGCAGAACTCGTGCCGCCGGGGTGCCGCGTCACCATCCTGGCCGACCGCGGTTTCGGCGACCAGAAGTTGTTCGTCTTTCTGGCCGAGCTGGGCTTCGGCTACGTGATCCGCTTTCGCGGCAACATCCAGGTGACCGACGCGGACGGGCAGACCAGGCCCGCCGCGGAATGGGTGGGAAAGTCCGGTCGCGCCCGCAAGTTGCTCGATGCGCGCGTGACCGCGAAACGCCAAATTGTCGGCGCGGTGGTCTGCGTTCATGCCAGGGACATGAAGGAGCCCTGGTGCCTTGCGACCAGCGAGCGCGACGCGACGGCGGCGACGCTGATCAACCATTATGCCAGGCGCTGGACGAGCGAGCCGCACTTCCGCGACACCAAGGACCTGCGGTTCGGCATGGGACTGTCTGCCACCCGCATCGCCGACCCGAGGCGCCGCGATCGTCTGCTGCTGAGCAGCGCGTTCGCCACCGCGCTGCTGACGCTGCTCGGCGCCGTCGGCGAAAGCCTCGGCATGGACCGCTTGTTGAAGTCGAACACCAGCAAGACGCGAACCCATTCGCTGTTCCGGCAGGGCTGCATGCTCTACGAACTGATCCCGAACATGCCCGAGCACCGCCTGCTGCCGCTCATGGAGAAATTCGCAAAGGTCCTGTCAAACGCCGGCCAGTTCACCACACTCCTTTCCTATCTGAAATGAGGGGATGGGTGAGGGCGGTATCGCGTGCTGCTGCTGGAGGCCGGCGCGCGCGACCGCAATCCGTGGATTCACGTCCCGATCGGCTACACGAAGCTGTTCTGCCACCCGCGCCTGAATTGGCGCTTCGAGAGCGAGCCGGAGCCGGAGCTGAACAATCGGCGTCTGTACCAGCCGCGCGGCAAGGTGCTCGGCGGCACCAGCTCGATCAACGGCATGATCGACATGCGCGGCAACCACGCCGATTACGACGAGTGGCGCCAGCGCGGCGGCGAGGGCTGGGACTGGGACTCGGTGCTGCCTTTCTTCAAGGAAGCCGAGAACCAGGAGCGTGGCGCGGACGCGTATCACGGCGTTGGCGGCCCGCTGCGCGTCAGCGACCAGCCGTACCAGTGGGAGCTGGCGCGCGCCATGCTGGAGGCGATGAGCCTCCCCCCTGGGTACGGAGGGTCCGATAAGGAACCTACGCACCCCAGGAGGACGGGATGGCACAGAAGCGGACGCGGCGGCGGTTCACGGCGGAGTTCAAGACCCAGGCGGTCAAGCGCGTGCTCGAGGGCGGCAAGGGCCTGACGGAGGTCGCGACCGAGCTGGGCCTGGGCACGGGCCAGCTGAGCACCTGGCGCACCGAGCACCTCGCGGCAGGCTCGGCCGAGGCCTTGGCCGCGCGCAAGGTCGAGGCGGCCGAGATGCAGCGGCTCAAGCGCGAGAACAAGCGGCTGGAGGAAGAGAACCTGATCCTGAGGAAGGCGGCGGCTTTTTTCGCCAAGGGGATCGCGTGACGAAGTTCGCCTTCGTGTCGGCCGAGCGGGGCAACCACGCCGTGTCCACGCTGTGCCGCGTCGTCGGCGCCAGCGTGAGCGGCTTCTACGCCTGGCTGTGCGCGATCCCCGCGGCCCAGCACCGCGCCGAGGCCGAAGCCGAGCTGCGCGGCCACATCGGTCGGATCTTCGCCGCCCGCGGGCGGGTCTACGGCTCGCCGCGCGTCCACGCCGAGCTGCGTCGGGAGGGGCTGCGTCACGCGCGGCGGCGCGTGGCGCGGCTGATGCGCGACATGGGCCTGTCCGCACGACGGGGCCGCAAGCGGGCGCCCCGGACCACCGACAGCCGCCACGACCTGCCGGTCGCCCCCAACCTGCTGGCGCGCAACTTCGCCGCGGACAGGCCCGACCAGGTCTGGCTGGCCGACGTGAGCTAAACCGCGTCCACTTTGAGGCCGTTGGTTTTTCCTTGGCTGGGAATTGTGCTGTTCCCATTTGATGGTCTTTCCTGGAACAAGGCTTTTTCAGATCAGTGTTACGAGTTGATCATCAGCGTTGGGACCAGACAGTGGCGGATCTGCGCCATCTGGCGCTGACCGCCGCGCATCCCCGCAGCCGCGAACGCTTCCTGGCGCTGCACGAGATTGCTCAAGGCAGTTGTGCCACGGCGGTTGCCGAACGCACGGGACGACGAGCGCAAACCGTGATGGGTTGGCTGCACACCTACAACGAACACGGCCCCAAGGCGCTGACGTATCAGCGCACCGGTGGCCGCCCCCCCTTTGCCCGGACGTCGCCGCCGCGCTTGGCGATCAGGTCCGTGCCGCACAGCGCCAAGCGGCCAGTCCACCGGTCGCCGGAGCCGATGTAAAGCCACGTTGGACACTGCGGCGTCTGGTTGGCTTCGTGCGGGCGCAGTTCGCCCGCCGCTGCTGCCGCGAGACCATCCGCCAGGCACTGCACCGGCTGAACCTGTCGTGGAAGAAGGCCCGCAAGCTGCTCGGCCGCGGCAAGCCCGAGCAACGGGAGGCCTTCATCGCCCAGATTGGCCCCTTGCTGGATGGTGCGCGTGATGAGCACCATCACCTGGTCTATCTCGATGAGGCGCACATCCACCAGGATGTCGACCTCGGCTACGGCTGGGGCGAGCGCGGCAAGCGCTTCCACGTCGCCTCATCCTCACCCGGTCTGAAGGCCAAGGTCTCGTTCTATGGCCTATATCTTTACAACGAGGGCCGGGTGCGGATCTGGCCCTATGCGCGGGCCAATGGCGCGCATACCATCGACGTGCTGCGCCGACTGCGCGCCGAGATCCCCACCGGCAAGCTGATCGTGGTCTGGGACAAGGCGCCTTATCATCGCGCCAAGATGGTCTGGTCCGCCGCGGCGCGCCTGGACATCCACCTGCTGCCACTGCCGGGCTATAGTCCTGACCTGATGACGGTCGAGCCGCTGTGGCGCTGGCTACGCGAGGACGTCACCTACCATCACTGCCACGCCACCGCCGAGGATTTGACCCGCAGCGTCGCCGCCTTCGAGGCCTCCGTCAACGCCGATCCTTGTGCCGTCGCTGATCGCCTCTGGGTCAAGGATCACCTCGATCCCGAGGAGGAGAAACTACGGTTCTCGAATTAGACGCGGTTTAGATACTGTCGGCGAATTCCCCAGCGCGCCTCGGGTGTGCGAGGCTTTTGCATGAGCCTGCATCCGGCGCCGATAGGCGAGATCCCGCCCGAGACCGCGCGCATCGCGCGCGCGGCCTTCCCCCGAGGCACGGTGGTCACGCGGTTGCGTGACGAGTTCAGCGACCTCTACCGTGACGAGGACTTCCGGCCGTTCTATCCCGGCCGAGGCCAGCCCTGCCTTGCTCCATGGCGCTTGGCGCTGGTCACGGTGTTGCAGTTCCTGGAGCACCTCAGCGACCGGCAGGCGGCCGATGCCGTGCGCGCCCGCATCGACTGGAAGTACGCGCTTGGGCTGGAGCTGGCCGACCCTGGCTTTCATTTCAGTGTCCTGGCCGAGTTCCGGGCGCGCTTGGTGGCTGGCAAGGCGGAGCACCTGCTGCTGGATCGCATGCTCGAACGCTTCAAGGACCGTGGTCTGGTCAAGGCAAGGGGAAAGCAGCGCACCGACAGCACGCACGTGCTGGCCGCGGTGCATGACCTGCACCTGCTCGAATTGGTCGCTGAGACGCTCCGGGCCACGCTGGACGACCTGGCCGCGGTCGTGCCCGACTTTGGCTGCGCAAGACGGCCCAGCCCGTCTGGTTCGAGCGCTACGCGCGTCGCATCGAGGACTACCGCCTGCCCAAGCGCCAGGAGAAGCGGGAGGCGCTCGCCCTGGAGATCGGGGCGGACGGGTTCGTCCTGCTCGATGCCCTGGACGGGGCGGACGTCCCTTCGGCAGCCCGCGAGGTCCGCATGGTCCAGACGCTACGCGACGTGTGGCGGATCCATTACGCGCGCGACGACGGGCGGCCACGCTGGCGCTCGGGCCAGGAGCTGCCGCCGGTCGGCGAGCGCCTGCAGTCGCCCTATGACCCGGAGATGCATTACAGCGCGAAACGGCAGATGGAGTGGTCGGGGTACAAGGTGCACGTGACCGAGATCTGCGACGAGGATGCCCCGCACCTGGTCACACACGTGATGACATGCCCGGCGATGCGGCCGGACATGGCCAGCACGGCCGAGATCCATGAACGCCTGGCCGACAAGAGCCTGCTGCCCGCCGAGCACTTCGTGGACTTCTGCTTACGTCGACGCGGCGCTGCTGGTGGGCAGCCAGCGCGAGCACGGCATCTCGCTCGAGGGGCCGGTCCGGGGCACGGCGATACGGCGGACCGAGGCGGAGCAGGCCTACGAGCAGCGCCACTTCATCATCGACTGGGAGCACGAGCGGGTCACCTGCCCGCAGGGCAAGACGTCGGTGACCTGGCGCGCCGGGCTCGACGAGGTCGGCGCGCCGCGCATCCAGGCCGTGTTCAGCCGCACCGACTGCGGCGCCTGCGCCGCACGGGCGCTGTGCACGCCGGCAAAAGCGGCACGTCGCTCCGTCTACTTTCACCGACGTCAGGAGTATGAGGCGCTGAATGCCGCGCGGGCGCGGATGCACGAGCCCACGTGGAAGCAGCGCTACCGCGTGCGCGCTGGCATTGAGGGCACGCTTTCGCAACGTGTGCGCGCATTCGGTATGCGGCGAAGCCGCTACATCGGGCTGGCGAAAACCGGGCTGCAACAGGCCTGCACGGGTGCCGCGATGAACGTCTCGCGCGTGGTGAACTGGCTGACCGAAACGCCGCGCGCCAGGACGCGCGTGACGCGCTTCGCAGCCCTGGCTGCCTGATTTCGCCGACAGTATCTGAGCTATATCCCCACGGACGAGGGCTGGCTGTATCTGGCCGCGGTCAAGGATTTGGCCACGCGCGAGGTGCTGGGCTGGTCCATGGCCGACCACCTCCGCGCCGAGTTGTGCGTCGACGCGCTCGTCATGGCGATCCGGCGCCATGGCCCGCCCCCGCGCGGCCTGATCCAACACAGCGATCGCGGGGTGCAACCCGGGTTCAACCAGTTGTCGCAACGCCTGTTTGCGCCGACCGTAGCGCCTCGTCAAAGGCCTCGGCAGGTGTTCTCCAGCCAGGGTCTTGCGCGGCCTGGCATTGAGGGCTGTGGCGACTGCGGTGAGGTCGTCCGCACTGTGTGCGCTCAGGTCGGTGCCCTTTGGGAAGTACTGGCGCAGCAGCCCGTTGGTGTTCTCGTTCGTGCCGCGCTGCCAGGGGCTGTGGGGATCGCAGAATAGACGCCACGCCAGTCTCAATCCGCAGCCGGGCGTGCTGGGCCATCTCCGCCCCCTGATCCCAGGTCAGCGACCGACGGAGCTGCTCTGGCAGGGTGGTGATCGCGCGCGCAATCGCGTCGCGCACCGCCTCGGCGCCGTGCCCGGCGAGCGCCGGCCCGTTCTTCGCGCGAGCCTCACAACCGTGGCCGTCCATGGGGGGCAGGTAAAGCAGCATCGTGAACCGCGTCGTGCGCTCCACCAGCGTGCCAATGGCGGAACTGCCCAAGCCGAGAATGAGGTCTCCCTCCCAGTGGCCCGGCACCGCGCGGCCGCAGGCATCAGCCGGGCGTTGGCTGACCATGACCTCGGGGCCAACAAAGCCCTTGCCCTCTTTGCGGCTGCGCGCTCGCGGCACGCGCAGCGCCCGCCCGGTGCGCAGGCAGGCCGTCAGCTCGCGGCGCAGCGCGCCGCGCCCTTGCACGACCAGCGCTTGGTAGATGGCCTCGTGGCTGATGCGCATGGCTTCATCGTCGGGAAAGTCGCGCCGCAGCCGCTGGGTAATCTGCTCCGGGCTCCACGCCCTGGCCCACCGCCGGTTCTGCCGGCGCCCCTGCCGGCGGCCCTTCCAGGGCACGACCGGCCCGGGCACCGCGGCCCCGCCCGGGGTGGCGATCCCGCCAGCCAGCCGGTCCTGCACGTATGTCCGCAGCGCCGCGTCGACCGCAAGCTTCGCCGGCTTCGGGCGGCGGGCGGCCCGCTCGGCATGCCACTGCGCGGTGGTGGCCCGATACTCCAGACCGCCGCCGCGCGTGGCGGCGTTGCGGCGCAGCTCCCGCGAGATCGTCGACGCCGCCCGCCCCAGCCGCCGGGCGATCGCCCGCACCCCACTGCCCTGCACCCGCCACAGCGCAATCGCCTCGCGTTCCGCGAACGACAGATACCGTCCGGACAGCGGCTTCGATGATGGCGCAAGCGTCGCTGGTGGCATGCCGCCCGCCTCCCGGAACATCGGTCTGCCACCGCCGGCGACACACCCGCCTCGACCGCCGCGGCCTCACTCGATGAACCCGCCGCGATCGCCGCCCAGAACCGCTGCCGATCCTCACGCCGCGCCATCCCTGGCCGGCCGGGCGATCGCAACGCGCCTCGCCCCGCCCGATCCGAGCGCCGTCTCCGAGTGCCCATCGCAGCCTCCTCCGCCGGAGTGTTGCGACGACCACTTGAATCCACCGAATACGCCTCGGAGTCCTACCGGGCCGTCCTCGAGCGGCACGGCATCGTGCAGTCCATGAGCCGGCGCGGGAACTGCCTCGACTGTGAGAGTGTCGGTGCTGCCTGGAGGGTCTGACCCTTGCCTCGATTGACCTGTGTCATCGCGTTGACGTGTCGGCCCTCCAGGCGGCACCTGCCGGCCGAACGGGACGTGACCTCATAGGAGCTTGAGGGCGTTCGTCCCGTCACAGTCCTGTCCGCCCGTTGGACCGTCAGGCCCCTCAACCGGCCTGGAGCCCCTTTGCCATGAGCGAGACTGTGCCCGCCGAGATCATCGTCGGCGTCGACACCCACAAGCACGTCCACGCCGCCGTCGCCATCACGGTGCTTGGCGCTCGCCTCGGCACGATGACCATCCCGGTCAGTGCCAAAGGCTACCGAGACCTGGAGACCTGGGCGCGCTCATTCGGCGCCATCCGGGCGTTTGGCGTCGAGGGTACGGGGTCGTATGGCGCCGGCCTGTCTCGCTTCCTCTGCGAGCAGGGGCATGCCGTCCTCGAGGTCAATCGTCCCAATCGCCAGCTGCGCCACCAGAGGGGCAAGAGCGACCCCCTCGATGCCGAGAGCGCCGCCCGTGCGGTGCTGAGCGGGCAGGCAACTGCCCTGCCCAAGTCCGGCACCAGCTCGGCCGAGATGATCCGTCACCTCAAGGTCGCGCGCGACACCGCGGTCAAGGGGCGGACCCAGGCCATGGTGACGCTGAAGGCGATCATCATCAGCGCCCCGGCGGCCCTGCGCGAGCGGCTCGACCACATTGGCGGCAAGATGACGCTGCTCCGCCACCTCGCCGCCCTCCGGCCAGGCCCGATCACCTCGACCACGGCCTCGGCCAAGGCCAGCCTGCGCGCGATCGCGCGGCGCTGGCTGGCGCTCGATGACGAGATCAAGGGCCACGACGCCCAGCTCGAGCAGCTGACCAGGCAACGCGCCCCGGAGCTGGTCGAGGCGCACGGAATGGGAGCGGGCACCGCGGCCGAGATGCTGCTGCTGGTCGGCGACAACCCGGAGCGGATCCGCTCTGAGGCGGCGTTCGCCAAGCTGTGCGGCGCCTGCCCGGTCCCGGCGTCGAGCGGCAGGACCACCCGCCACCGGCTCAATCGCGGCGGCAACCGCCAGGCCAACGCCGCCCTCTACCGCGTGGTCATCGTGCGCATGCGCGGCCACCGGCCCACCCTCGACTACGTGCGCCGGCGCACGGCCGAGGGGAAGAGCAAGCCCGAGATCATCCGCTGCCTCAAGCGCTTCATCGCGCGCGAAATCTTCGGCTATCTCTGCCGCCCCATCGAGGCAGCACCCCCGGCGCAATGGCCGCTTGACCTCTATAGGAGCATCAACGCGCCCATGGAGGGCTTCTTCGGCTCGCTCAAGACCGAGCACGTCCACCTCGTCCGGTTCCGCAGCCGCGCCGAGGCGAAGGCGGCGATCTTCGATTACCTGGAGGTCTTCTACAACCGGGTACGTTTGCACTCCGGCTTGGGCTACCGCACCCCGGCCGAGGCGCGGGCCAACATGGAGGGGGTCGCCATGCGCGCCGCGGCATGACACTCTGATCCAACCCTGTACCAGGGGTGAAGCTCAGACCATCCAGGCGGGCGTGCCGCCAAACCCGGACTTCAACGGCGCGCAGCAGGAGGGCGCTGGGTGGTATCAGACCACAACCAATCACCGCCGCCGCTGGAGCGCGGCCGCGGCTTATCTTCGCCCGGCGCGCAAGCGCTCCAACCTGGTGGTCCACACCGAGGCGCACGCCACCCGCATCCTGATCGAGAATGGCCGGGCGACGGGCGTCGAGTACCACACGCCGGCCGGCCGCCAACTCGCACGGGCCAAGGGCGAAGTGGTTGTCTCCGGCGGCGTATACGGCTCGCCGCAGTTGCTTCAACTTTCTGGGCTCGGGCCGGCTGATCTGCTGGCCGCGCACGGCATCGCGGTGCTGGCCGACATGCCGGGCGTGGGCGCCAATCTACAGGACCATTTCAACACCTACGTGTCTTTTCGTTGCACGAAGGCGATCACGCTGAACGAGCTGCACCGGAGCCCAGTGCGCAAGCTCGTCGCCGGCACCCAGTACGTGCTCGGCCGCGCCGGGCCGATGTCGGGCAATGGGCTCTATGTCGGTGCTTTCACCCGCAGCGATCCCCGGCTGGAGCGGCCTGACTTACAGATGAACATGTTCGCCTGGAGCACGCTCGAGCGGACCAGGGCCGGCATCGTCTCTCACCCGTTCCCCGGTTTTTCCCTCAGCCCCGTGCATCTGCGGCCGGAGGGGCGGGGAACCGTGCGGATCGCCAGTCCGGACCCGCTCGCGCCGCCGGAGATCCGTTTCAACTTTCTTCGCACCGCGTACGACGCGCAGGCGCTGATCGCCGGGATGCGGCTCGCGCGCAGGATCGCGGCCCAGCCCGCGCTGAAGCCCTACGTCGCGGAGGAGACGCTGCCCGGTCCGGCGGTGCAAACCGACGCCGAGTTGCTCGCCGACATCCGCGCCCGCGGCGTTTCCAACCTGCATCCGGTCGGCACCTGCCGGATGGGGCGCGAAGTGAACGCCGTGGTCGATCCGCGCCTGCGCGTGCATGGCATTCGCGGACTGCGCGTCGCCGACGCATCGATCATGCCGGTGATCATCGCCGGCAACACCAACGCGCCCTCCATCATGATCGGTGAGAAGGCGGCCGCGATGATCTTGGAGGATGCGCGCGCGGCGGCCTGAGAACAAGAAACAACGGGAGACTTCCATGCTGGGCTTGATGCAGACGCAGCCGCTGCTGATCTCCTCGATCATCCGCCACGCCGCGCGCCACCACGGCACGGCCGAGGTGGTTTCGGTCGTCGGCGACGACGGGCAGCGCCATCGCACCAACTATGCCGAGGTGGAGCGCCGCTCGCGCCGCCTCGCGCGCGTGCTCGAAAGGCTCGGGGTGAAACCAGGCGACCGGGTTGCGACGCTTGCCTGGAATACGTATCGGCACCTGGAGTTATTCTACGCGATATCCGACTCGGGCGCGGTCTGCCACACCGTCAATCCGCGCCTGACCCCGGCCGACATCGCCTATATCATGACCCATGCGGGCAATTCCGTGCTGTTCGCCGATGCGAGCTTTGTCGAGCTGATTGAAACTATTGCTCCCTCCGTCGCCGCCTGCGTGCGCGCGGTCGTGATGATGGTCGAAGCTGACGCAATGCCGGTGTTGCACCTGCCGCCCAGCATGACGCTGCTCTGCTACGAGATGCTGATGGAGGAAGCCGACGAGGCGTATGCGTGGCCGAGCTTCGACGAGAACACCGGGGCCGCGCTCTGCTACACCTCGGGCACGACCGGCCGGCCGAAAGGCGTGCTGTACAGCCACCGCTCCTCAGTGCTGCACGCAATGGCCGCGAACACGGCCGACTATTTCGGCCTGCGGGCGATGGACCGGGTGCTGCCGGGCGCACCGATGTTCCACGCCGCCGCCTGGGCAGTGCCCTACGCGGTGCCGATGGTGGGGGCTGCCCTGATTCTGCCCGGCCGGCACCTGGACCCGGCGAGCCTGGTGCGCCTGCTGAACGAGGAACGCGTCACCTATACCGGAGCGGTGCCGACGGTCTGGCTCGCCGTGCTCACCTATCTGCGCGAGACCGGGCAGCAATTGCCTTACCTTAAACGAATTTTCTCCGGCGGCTCAGCCGTGCCGCGGGCCATGATCGAGGGTTTCGCGGCGTACGGCGTGGAGGTGCAGCAGGCCTGGGGCATGACCGAGACGAGCCCGCTCGTCACCGCCTACGCCCCGCTTCCGCAGACGGCCGGGTTGTCGGGCGAGGAGGAGATCCGCCTTCGCCTAAAGCAAGGCCGGCCGGTCTTCGGGACCGAGATCAAGATCGTCGATGCGGAGGGGCGCGACCTGCCCTGGGACGGCGAGGCGTTTGGTGATCTGCTGGTGCGCGGCCCATGGGTCTGCCGCGAGTATCTCGGCCGGGGCGCGGAGGGAGCGGCGGATGGGGAGGGATGGTTCAAGACCGGCGACGTCGCGACCATCGATGCGAACGGGTTCGTCGAGCTGGTGGACCGCTCCAAGGACGTCATCAAGTCGGGTGGCGAGTGGATCAGCTCGATCGCGCTCGAGAACATCGCGGTCTCGCATCCCGATGTCGCCGAGGCGGCGGTCATCAACGCCCGCCATGAGCGCTGGATGGAGCGCCCTCTCCTGCTGGTCCTGCCCAAGCCTGGCCGGTCCATCGACCCCGCCGGCGTGCTCGCTCTGTACGAGGACAAGGTCGCCAAGTGGTGGCTGCCCGACGCCGTCATCGTCGTGGACGACCTGCCCCACACGGCGACCGGCAAGCTGAACAAGCTGGCGTTGCGCGAGCGGTGGCAGAACTTCCTGCTGGAACCGGAGCCGGCGGTTCAAACCGCCGCCCGTGCCTAGCTCAACCGGAACCGAATTTCTCCCGCCAGCGACGCCGCCGGTTCCAGGATGCGCAGCCCTGTGTCTTCGTTCAAATGATTGATCGCGTCCGTCCTATGACTGACGGGCTCGGCCGCGAAGAACGGCTTGCCCTCCGGCACGTACACCACCAGCCGCCGGAACAGCTCGGAGGCCGACATCCGCACCGTGATCGGCGAGGGCGCCATCGTGATCTCCGCCTTGCCGTCCCAGCCCGTGAACAGGTTGTCGAGCGTCGCCGAGCCGACGCGGCGCGGCGCGCGGTGGTCCCAGTCGGGCGGCACCGGGACGTGCTCGCTCGGCAGGTGGTCCGCCCCGTTGCACCAGACGCCGGTAGCCAGGAAGCGCAGCGTCGCGGCTTGCGTGCGCGGGAAGAACGGGTGCAGCCCCAGTCCGACCGGCGCCGGCTGGTCGTGGCGGTTGGTCATCGCCAATCCGACGGTCAGGCCGTCCGGCTCCAGCGCGAAGCGCAGCTCAGCCTCGAACGGGAATGGCCAGCCCAGCGCCGCCTCCCCACGCGCGTCATGCGCCAGGGTCAGCCGGGCCGCCCGCGCCGAGACCTCGGCGACGCCCCACACGCTGGTCCAGCCCACCCCATGGATGCTGTGCGGCTCGTCGCCGAAATTGCGTGCCAACTGGTAGCCGCGCCCGGCGAAGGTGAACCGCCCATGGTCGATCCGGTTGGAGTACGGCACCAGCGGGTACACTGCCATCCCGCGCGCGCTGCCCTGCACCAGGGCCTCCGGGAGCAGCGGACGCAACACATGGTGCGGGCCTACCGTCCAGCCCGCGATCGAGCCGCCCAACTCGGGGGTAAGTGTGAGCGACCCCTCTCCCGCCTGCAATGTCAGCATGTGATGTCCTTGCTTTCCGCCGCCATCGCCCGATGATCGTCTTGTGAGCAGGAGAGGCAAGTGGACTCCGTTGATTGCATCGTGATCGGCGCCGGCGTGATCGGCCTGGCGGTCGCCCGCGCGCTGGCGCTCGCCGGGCGCGAGGTCATCGTGCTGGAGGCGGCCGAGGGAATCGGCACCGAGACATCCTCGCGCAACAGCGAGGTGATCCATGCCGGCATCTACTACCCGGCGGGCAGCTTCATGGCCCGGTTCTGCGTCGCCGGGCGCCGGGCGCTCTACGCCTATTGCCGCGAGCGCGGCGTCCCCTTCAGCAACTGCGGCAAGCTGATCGTCGCGACCAATGCCGAGGAGGACGGCAGGCTCGCCGGCATCAAGGCGCGCGCCGAGGCGAACGGCGTGGAGGGCATGCGCCTGCTGACCCAGGCCGAGGCGGTCGCGCTGGAGCCGAACCTCCGCTGCACCAGCGCGCTCCTCTCGCCCGTGACCGGGGTTGTCGACAGCCACGCCTACATGCTGGCCCTGCAAGGCGACGCTGAGAACGCGGGGGCTGCTTGCGTGTTCTTCAGCCCTGTCGATGCCGCCCGTGTCCGATCGGGCGGCATCGAGATTGATGTCGGCGGCGCCGACCCGATGACGCTGCGCTGCCAGCTGCTGGTCAATTCCGCCGGCCTGCACGCGCCGGATCTCGCCCGGCGGATCGTGGGGATGCCGCCCGAGCGCGTGCCGGCCGCCTACTACGCCAAGGGCAGCTACTTCACGCTGACCGGCCGCGCGCCATTCTCGCGGCTGATCTATCCCGTTCCGGTGCCGGGCGGGCTCGGCGTGCATCTGACCATCGATCTCGGCGGGCAGGCGCGCTTCGGTCCTGACGTCGAGTGGGTCGACCGGATCGATTACATGGTTGATCCGGCCCGGGCCGAGAAGTTTTACGCCGCCGTGCGCCGCTACTGGCCCGGCCTGAAGGATGGCGCGATCCAGCCCGGATACGCCGGGATTCGCCCGAAGATCGTCCCACCCTCCGTCGCTTCACAGGATTTCGTCATCCAAGGGCCGCAGACCCATGGGGTGCCGGGGCTTATCAACCTGTTCGGCATCGAAAGCCCCGGCCTGACCGCCTCGCTTGCCTTGGCCGACCACGTCGTGGAGGTGAGCCGGACCGGGTAGCGCGAGTCACTCTTTCGTGCGCCCCAGGCCGAGCCGGAACAGCGGGTGCCGACGCACCGCGACGTCCTCCGCCCGCAGTCCGGCAGCGGTTGCAAGCGCGCGCAGCTCGGGCGGGCGGAAGCTGCGCGCGATAGACACCCGGCCATCCCAGCGCACCAGCTCGTGCCACCGCGCCAGTGTCGCCAGCACCGGGAAACCGAAATAGGCGAGCGCGTGCCGGTGCAGGTCGGAGACGAACCAGCCGCGTGCCGCGTGCGCCTCCTGCCAAGCGAGGAAGGCCGCCGCCTCCTGATCAGTCAGGTGGTGAAGGAACTGCGAACTCACGATGAAGTCGAACTGGGTCTCGGGACGGAATTCGAATACGTCGGCGGTGACATAGGTGATCTCGTCCTCCGGCGCGGTCGCTTCGCGGGCGGCGCGCGCGCTCCACGGATGGCGGTCGAGCCCGATCAGCCGCGCTTGCTTGCCCGCCCGACGCGCCCAGCGCCGCACGGCGCGCAGGAAGTCGCCATGGCCGCAGGCCACGTCCAGCAGTGAAAAGGCGGGCAGGGAGGCGGCTTGGCGCCGCAGCCAGGCGAGCGTCGCGCGATGGGTGAGCGTAAGCCGGTTGACGCGAGCGAGGTCGGCCAGGCAGCGCCGGTAGTCCTCGTATTCGGTCAGCTCCGCATCCATCCGCTCCGATTGCGTGCTGCGCCGCGCCAGCGTGTGGATGCCCAGATCAGGCGGCACGGAAGGCGAAGCTCTCGACTGTCAGCCCCGGCCCGAACGCCATCGCAACTCCCGCCCCCGGCGCGGGCGGCCCGGCGAGGATACGTTCCAAGACGAACATCAGCGTGGCCGAGGACATGTTGCCGAAGTCGCGCAGCACCGCGCGGGAAGGGCGCAATGCCTCGGGACCGAGCCCGAAGCCGTCCTGGACCGCGTCGAGAATCGTCCGTCCGCCGGCGTGAACCGCCCAATGCCTCGGCTCGGCGACATGCAGCGCACGCAGCAGGGACGCGCCCCTGGTTCGGATGAGGCCGCGAATCTGGTTTGGAACCTGGCCTGACAGGTGCATTTCAAAGCCACTATCGCCGATGTCCCAGGTTATCAGCCCATCCGTACCGGGCGCGACCTCGGTGCGGAACGCGCCCAGGGCCAGCCCCTCTGGCTCGGCTGTTACCAGAGCCGCGCTGGCCCCGTCGCCGAACAGAAGGAAGCTCAGCATCCGCGCCAGCTCCCACCGCTCCTGCAAGTGCAGGCTGCAAAGCTCGATATTGACCACCAGCACCCGCGAGGCGGGCTCGGAACGGACGATATGGCGGGCAGTGCGCAGCGCGTTGACCGCCGCGAAGCAGCCCATGAAGCCGATCATCGTGCGCTCGACCGTCTCCGGCAGCCCGGCCGCGCGCATCAGGCGGAAATCCAGGCCCGGCGCGGCGAAGCCGGTGCAGCTCGCGACGACCAAGTGCGTGATCCGCGCCCGCTCGCCAGGTCCAAGATCGAGGCGATCCACCGCCGTCTGCGCCAGATCGAGCGCGGGCGCCTGGAACCGCGTCATGCGCTGGGCGGTGGAGGGGAACGCGCCGCGCCGATAGAACCCCTCGGCATCCAACGCCTCGGTGCGCGGCATCGGACCCGGCGCGAAGATCGCATAGCGGTGCGCGATATCCGCCAGCCCCGCCATGCGAGCGAACAGCGCGCGGCTACGCTCGTCAGGCAGCAGCGTGCGGCCGAACTCCGCGAAATCCCGATGCATGTCATGCTTTGGAACGGCGGTGCCGATCCGGTTGATCCATGCCTCTGTCACGCCTGGGCCCACATGCTCATTCTCCTGAAAGCTGGGGCTGTGCTCCGTTGTTTCACCCCTGAGCGGGAGACATTAGGCGCCACAGGCCTTGACGGCACCAGATGTGATTGGTGGAAACTCCCGGTATCATGTAGCAGCTGCCACCAACCGGATTGGCCTTGTACGCCAGGGCTGATGTCGGCAAGATGGCGGCCATGGCGCAGCACTTCCTCCTCACCGCCGCGGCTCGCTCGCTCAGCATCGTCCAGGTGATGAGCCTGCCCGGTCAGGAGATCGAGACCCTGTTCATGCGTCTGCGATGGCCCGAGACGGGCGGCGAGCCCGTTTGCCCGCGGTGCGAATGCGCACGCTGCTATGATTGCCGCCGGGCGGGTGGCCAGGCGCGCTGGCGCTGCTCGGCGTGTCGCCACGACTTCTCGATCACCTCGGGCACTCTGTTCGCCTGGCACAAGCTGCCGCTGCGCCTCTACCTACTGGCGACCGTCCTGGTCTGCGACGAGGTGAAGGGCAAGAGCATGCTCGCGCTCGTCCGCGATCTTGGGGTGCAATACAAGTCGGCGTTCGTGCTGGCGCACAAGCTGCGCGAGGCGATGGCGTCCAGCCCGAAGGGGCTGCGGCTTGGGGGCGAGGGCCGCGTCGCCGAGGTCGACGGCGCCTTCTTCGGCGGCCATGTGCGGCCGGAGAACCGGGTGGCCGACCGGGTGGACCGGCGCCTGGCCGAGAGCCGCTCGGGCAAACGGCAGGTCGTGGTGGCCCTGCGCGAGCGCGGTGGCCGCACCCTGCCGTGGGTGGCGGCGTCCGAGGAGGCGGTGGTCGCGCGCGTGCGCCAGCGGCTTGCCCCGGGCACCGTGCTGCACGCTGACGAGAGCCCGGCCTGGAACCCGTTGCACGCCCGCTTCGAGATGCGCCGGATCAACCATCAGCAGGGCCACAGCCTGGACGGTGCCTGCACCAACGGCGCGGAGGCCTTCTTCTCCCGCCTGCGCCGCGGCGAGATCGGCCACCACCACCACATCGCCGGGCCCTATCTCCTCCGCTACGCTCAGCAACGGCGAGCAGGCGCACGGCGTCGTCAAGCTGGCGATGCGGCTGGCTCCCTCGGTCGACTTCTGCGGCTACTGGCAACGTTCGCGGGCAGCGTGACGTCGCCACCCGACACCCGCCAGCGGACGGCGGTGCCGTCCACCACCCGCTCGACCAGGTCCGCTCCCTGCCGGGTCAGCGCGTTCCGCACCAGCTTGCGGAGCAGATCGAGCGTGCGGGCATCGCCGCCGTCGAGGCCGCGCCGCGCCATCACCTCGATGGCGATGTCGCGCACCGCCAGGGGCGACGGCGCCACCCTCAGGATGTCCAGCACCAGGCGCGGCAGCCCGCCCGGCCAGAACCACTCATTGCGCCCGCGCACGGCCTTCGGCGCGATCGCCGCCACCTCCATCTCCGGCGCGAACAGCCGCAGTACGGCATCGACGTGCATCAGGTCGGCGCGGTGTTGCGCCACCTGCCTCTCCAAGGCCGCGATCTGACCAGACAGGGTCGCGTGCTTGTCGCGCAACGCGTGGATGACCGGGGATGCAGCCATGGTCCACTCCCTTCCAAAATCCGCAGAAAGGGTCACGGCTGCCCGGCCGCATCACAAGACATCAGTCGGTGGCATTTGCTACATGATACCGGAAACTCCTCCCTGAAGGCTCAGTTGCTTCTCTCGGGCCTCAACAGCAGCCTCAACAGTATGAGGACGCTAACCCTTTCGATTGCGTCGCGCGAAGAGGTGACGCGTCGCGCCTTGCCGCATTCGATGGTCGGCGGGGCGCGCATATGTCGTTCGCCCGGTCGAGTTGTCATGGCGGGCGTGGGCATGGCACTATGACAATTCATGGGCGGCGCGGCGAGTCGGTCCCGTTGTGAAGGGCGTGCATGTACTGCTCAACCGCAATGGGTCCGGTCGCATCGCTTTTCACTATGATGCCGTGCATGGCGACTTCACGCTGACGAGGGCGGCCTGATCAGGGATGGCCGGGTCCGCGCCCCGCTTCGGCGGCGCCGGCCGTGGTGACGCGGGGGTGCTGGTGATCCCCGGCGTCGTCATCCGCGACGGAGAGCCCTATAACGGTGCTGCGGGGCTTGACGACGAACACAGAAGATGCCTGTGACAAGCGCAAGCATGACGGTGCGTGGCAGCGGTTTGGCTAGGTGCGACCGCCCTGCCGCGCGGGAGGAAGTCCATGAAGCAAGCGGCGGCTCACGACAGCGGTGCCGGTCCCGTCCTGGAGATGCGCAACATCTCCAAGACCTTTCCCGGCGTCAGGGCCCTCAGCAACGTTCAGATCAAGGCCTGGCCTGGGGAGGTGCTGGCGCTCATGGGCGAGAATGGCGCCGGCAAGTCAACGCTGATGAAGATTCTTTCGGGTGCTTACCATGCCGATCCGGGTGGAGAGATCCTGATCGACGGCAAGCCTGTCGCGATCACAGACCCGATCGCGGCCAAGCGTCACGGCATCGCCATCATCTATCAGGAGCTGGCGCTCGCGCCCAATCTCAGCGTCGCGGAGAACATCTATCTCGGCACGGAGCTGTCCAGGGGAGGCCGCATCGACCGGAAGGCGATGTATCAGGGGTGCAGGCCCGTGCTCGAACGGCTGGGCGCGCCGTTCCGTCCCGAGACGACGGTGGGCAATCTCTCGATCGCCGAACAGCAGCTAGTCGAGATCACGCGCGCCCTCCATTCGCAGGCGAGGATCCTCGTCCTTGACGAGCCGACGACGGCGCTGTCGTCACGCGAGACCGAGCGGCTGTTCGCGCTGGTGAACCAGTTGCGTGCCGAAGGTATCGCGCTGATCTATATCAGCCATCGCATGGCCGAGGTGTACGAGCTTGCCGACCGCGTCGCCGTACTGCGGGACGGCGGCTATGTCGGCACGCTCGACCGCGAGGGGCTGAGCGCCGAGAGCCTGGTCAAAATGATGGTCGGGCGCGACCTGTCGAGCTTCTACACGAAGACGAAGCACGACGCGCAGGAGCGCCGCGGCGAGGTCCTGCTCGAGGTCAAGGACATCACCGATGGCGGCAGGCGTGTGCGGCCCTGCAGCCTACGGCTTCACCGGGGGGAGGTGCTGGGCATAGCCGGCCTGGTCGGCTCCGGGCGCACGGAACTCGCGCGGCTGATCTACGGCGCCGACCCGAAGGCCGGCGGAAAGGTCATCCTGGGCGGCAAGGAGCTGTCGATCAGAGCGCCGGAGGAGGCACTCGCCGCCGGGATCGCCTACCTGACCGAGGACCGCAAGGGCCTCGGACTGTTCCTCGATCTCTCTTGCGGCACGAACATCAATCTCGGCGTGATCGGCCGCGACGCCACGACCGGCGGTATCCTGAATCTCGCCGCCGGGCGACGGCGCGCCGCGCAGGCGTTCCAGGCGCTGCGGGTTCGCGCGGCGAGCCCGCAAGTGACCGTCGGCAGCCTCTCCGGCGGCAACCAGCAGAAGGTGCTGCTCTCGCGCTGGCTCGAGATCGGCCCCAAGGTGCTGATCCTTGACGAGCCGACCCGCGGCGTCGACATCGGCGCCAAGTCGGAGATCTACCGCATCATCGATGAACTCGCCGAGCGGGGTATCGGAATCATCGTCATCTCGAGCGAGCTTCCCGAGATCATCGGCATCTGCGATCGCGTGCTAGTGATGCGCGAGGGCCGCATCGCGGGCCAGGTCGGCGGCCCCGGCGACAAGCCGATTACCCAGGAGAACATAATGGCCTATGGAGCCGGGCTGGCCGGCTAAGGGGAGGCAGAGATGGGGGAAACGGAAACCGAACGAGAGCAGGCGGTAATGGCCGCGGCGGTCCCTGCGGGTGGCGCGGGCCTCTCGGCACGCCAGGTCCAGATCAGGAGCCTGGTTCAGGCGCTCGGCATGCTGCCGGTGCTCATCATCCTCGCGATCGCGTTCAACTTCCTGACCGGAGAGCGCTTCTTCAGTGCTCAGAACATATCGATCGTGGCCCAGCAAGCCTCGATCAACACGGTACTTGGCTCAGGCATGACCCTGGTCATCCTGACCGGCGGCATCGACCTGTCCGTCGGCTCGATCCTGGCCGCCTCGGCGATGGCGGCGCTGATCGCATCGCTCATTCCCGGCTTCGGACTACTGGGGATTCCGGCGGGGCTGATCACGGGCCTCTTCTTCGGCGCTCTGAACGGGGCCTTGATCGCGCTGCTCAACCTGCCGCCGTTCATCGTCACGCTGGGCTCGCTCACGGCGGTGCGGGGACTGGCGAGGCTGATAGGCCGCGACACCACGGTCTTCAATCCCGACCTGTCGTTCGCCGCCATCGGCAACAGCAGCATCCCAATCGCGTCCGGCGTCGGCATCCCGGTTTTGGCCGTGATCGCGTTCATCGTCATCGTCGCGTGCTGGTTCCTGCTGCGGCGCACCGTGCTCGGCGTGTGGATCTACGCAGTGGGGGGCAACGCGGCTGCCGCACGCCTCTCGGGAATCAAGGTCTGGATGATCCTGCTGTTCGTGTACGCCATGTCGGGCCTGCTCGCCGGATTGGGCGGCGTGATGTCCGCGGCCCGTCTGTTCGCGGCCAATGGCCTACAGCTCGGTCAGGCCTACGAACTTGACGCGATCGCCGCCGTGATCCTGGGTGGCACCAGCTTCATCGGCGGCATCGGCTCGATCTGGGGAACGCTGGTCGGAGCGCTCATCATCGCGGTGCTGACCAATGGCCTGGTCCTGCTCGGCGTTTCGGACATCTGGCAGTTCATCGTCAAGGGTCTTGTGATCATCGGCGCGGTGGCTCTCGACCGGCTCCGCCTACAGGGCAGCCCCAGGACCTGAGCTTTTGTCCGGCCGGCGTGCGAATGGCCCACCGCCGGTCGGATGAAATCGTGGGCCAAGGAGACGCATGGAATGTTCAAGAAGCTGTTCCTGGCAGGCGCCGCGGTGGCGCTGATGAGTGCCGGTGCCTCGGCGAAGGACCTGAAGCTGGTCGGGATCACGGTCGGCTCGCTCGGCAATCCGTACTTCGTCGATCTCGTCAAAGGCGCCACGGACGAGGTGCATCAGATCGCGCCGCAGGCCAAGGTTACAGTGGCATCGGCCGACTATGACCTGGGCAAGCAGTCCACCCAGATCGACAACTTCATTGCCTCCGGGGCCAACATCATCCTGGTCAACGCTGCCGATCCGAAGGCGATCGGACCGTCCCTCAAGCGCGCCGAAGCCGCCGGGATCGTCGTCGTGGCGGTCGATGTCGCCGCGGCCGGAGCCAACGCCACGGTGCAGACCAACAATGTCCAGGCCGGCCAGATCTCCTGCCAGTACCTGGCCGACAAAATCGACCATAAGGGCAACGTCGTCATCGAGAACGGGCCGCAGGTCTCGGCCGTCATCGATCGGGTCAATGGCTGCAAGGAGGTGCTGAGCAAGTATCCCGACATCAAGATCCTGTCCTCCGACCAGGACGGCAAGGGCTCCCGCGAGGGCGGCCTGAACGCCATGCAGGGCTACCTGACCAGGTTCCCGGACCTTAAGGGCGTGTTCGCCATCAACGACCCGCAGGCGATCGGCTCCGACCTGGCCGCCAAACAGCTCCATCGCAACGGCGTCGTCATCACCTCGGTGGACGGTGCGCCGGATATCGTCGCCGCGCTGAAGGGCAAGACCGACGTCCAGGCTTCGGCGAGCCAGGACCCGTACACGATGGGCAAGCTGGCCGTGCAGATCGGCGACGAGATGATGAATGGCAAGAAGCCCGAGCAGACGACGATGCTGATGTCGTCCAAGCTGGTCACCCGCGACAACGTGGGCCAGTATCCCGGCTGGGCTCACTAAGCCAGCCTGGCGGCGACTTCGGCCAGGCTTTCGCCAACTACGTCGGGTAGGACCATCGTGGATGGGAAAACTTGGCCGCGCGCCACGAAGCCGGTCATGAGGCCGGCGCGCTTGGCGCCGTGAACGTCCCAGGCGTGGGTCGCCACCAGGGCCATCTCGCCCGGCGCCACGCCGGCGCGCTTGGCGGCATGGAGATAGATCGCGGGCAGCGGTTTCCAGGCCCGGATTTCGGCGATCGAGACCACGTGCTGAACAAAGCCTGCCAAGCCGGCTCGATCCAGCAGCCTTTGCGTGGTCTCCGCCGCGCCGTTGCTGAGGGCGACAATGCCAATTCCGGCGGCTTCAAGGGTGCGGAACGCCGCGGTGGCGTCCGGTTGAGGCTCCAGCTCAGCGAAGCCGTCGAGGACGGATTTGAGCGCCGGGCCGTTGGCCATTATGGCGTGCTCGGCGGTGAGCGTCAGCAACGTGTCGCTCGCGATGTCGGCAAATCCGGCATAGACGCCGGTGGCCGCGAGTGCGAAGGCATCGCGCAGGGTGCGCGCGAACCATGGCTCCAGGGCGGAGGGACGCAGACCCAGTCTGGCCAGGCGGGGACGCAGGGCTTCGAGGGAGAATGTGGTCTCGATGACGTCGAAAGCGACGATGCGCGGGCGTACGGTGGTGGGCATGGGCGGGTTCTCCTGGAAGGAAACGCGCGAGGCGGCCCGGCGTCGACCGTCACAGCCGTGACCGGCTGGTCAACGGCGAACCGACACGTCAGTGGTCACGAGGAGCGGGCGTATTGGGTGCCCCGGAATGCAACACCTCTCAACCGAGGGGCGCCGGTCTTGCGCCGAGCTCCGCCTGAGGGTAGGAAACGGCGAGCCAACGGACCCGGGGTGCGTAGCTCAGCGGGAGAGCACCGCCTTCACACGGCGGGGGTCACAGGTTCAATCCCTGTCGCACCCACCATCGTTTCAATGGCTTAGTGGCTTCCTTCGTAAGAGGGGCAAAACCCGGGGCGATCAGGCTGGCTGGCCACGACTTCGAACGAGGTCCGGCAGCTGTGGGACGGCGGGCTGGCCCGGAATGCGGAGCCTGGCGCCGAGATAGTCCCAGAAGCTGAGGCCGAGCTTGCCGCAGGTCTTGAGCAAGCCGAGGAAGGCGTCCCGGCAGTCGCGCCCGGCGTCGCTGCGCGTGCCGGCGCTGATCTTGCGCCGGGTGACCTGGGCGCGGATGTCCCGTTCCGAGCCGTTGGTGTGCAGGGGGATCTCGGGGCGCTTGAGGACGCGCAGGAGTTCTTCTTTGTTGGCACGCAACCGCTTGAGCAGCTGATCCAGGGTGGCGAAGCCGGTGTGGCGACGAAAGATCCGGTCAAAGCGGGCGCGCAGTTCGTTGCGGCGGCGCCGGCTGGGCTCGGCCCGGTAAGCCTTGAGCTCGGCGTAGAACCACCAGATCAGCGCGCGCAGGTGGGCCTGCGCCGCCCGGTGCTGATCGGTGAAGGCCTCCAGTTTGTGCACGAGGCGCTCGGCATGCACCCAGCACAGGGCATGCAGGCCGAAGGCGAACTGGCCGGCATCGTCGCTAACAATCACCGTCTCGCGCAGCAGGCCATGGGCCTGCACGCTGCCCCAGAGCGCGCCCTCGGTGGCAAGCCGCACCGGGTCCGGCGTGACCGTCGCGGCCGTGAGGCCGAGCCGCTCGAGGTGCGCCTGCCAGGCGGTTTGGTCCGGGAAGTGGCGCTCCGGCTGGGCCGCCAACAGAGCGACGACGGCTCCCGCCAGGGCGCGCTCCCGCATGTGGGCCAGCGCCGCGCCATTGACCACGTAGTCCGTGTGGCCCGCGCGGAGCAGTTCGAGGAAGTTCAGCCGGCTCTTGCTGGCCGTGGTGCCGAACCAGGCGAAGTGGTCATTGCCGATCTGCGTGCAGGTGCCATTCATCGCCTTGTGGCGGGCGCCGGTGTCATCGACCGTGGCCCAGCCGGCGCTCGCCAGTCCGGCGCGCAGCACGTCGCGGGCCTCACCGAGAAAGCCCCGCTGGCGATCGATCAACAGGCGCATGACCTGGCGCTTGGAAATCGCCAGGCCGATGTCGCGCAGCTGCGCCACCAGACGCGGCACGGTGACCTGGCCCTGGTGGTATTGCGCCAGCACGAAACGGCACAGTTCCGCCCTCCGGCAGCTATTCCACCGGCTTCGCCGGCAGAACCTTGGCTGCCTTCGCCCAAAGTGTCCCGCCACTTCGTCTGGCAGCGACGCCACGACCAGCTGGCCCTCCGACGTCAGCCAGCGCTCGCGGCGGTAGCGGATGCACCGGGCGCGCAGCACCAGGTCCTGGACAAGAAAGTCCTCGTAGCCCCGGAATCGCGAGCCAGCCGGCACCGCCGCCTGCAGGATCTGATCCCCGACGGTCACACGCGGCGTCACCTTGCCGCGGCCGGGGCGGTGATGGGCATTCCCGGTTGACTTCGCCTCGCTGGCCTTCTCCATCCCGCTCGGTTTCAGTTGCGGGCGGCCCTTCAGCCCCTTGAGCCGGGCGATCTCCTGGCGCTGCGCCGCAACCGTCCGCTCCAGCTCCGCCACTTTGCCCAGCAGCTGGATCACCAGAGCTTTCAGCTCGGCCGGGCAGAGCCCATCAAGATCGGGCGGCACCATCCCCGTAGAGAATCAGACCCAGTCGCCGCGGCAAAGCAAAAACTGCACCCCCGCCCCGGGTTTTGCCCCTCTTACCTTCCGTAATTACCCACCCCTGTTTCGGGCGTAGCGATCAGGCCGTGACGGTCTGCAGGATGGTGTTGAAGACGCTGGTGCCCGGTTTGAGGCGAGCGGTATCGACGACGCTGCGTATGTCGGCCTCACCCTCGGCGGCCCACATGGCACGATAGCCGTTGGTCACCTTGCGCTGGATCACCGAGGGCCGGAGGTCGCGCTCACAGGCGTTGTTGGTGGCCTCGACCTGGCCGGGCCAGTCGGCGAAGGTTAGGAGCTGATCGCGCGCTCGGCGCACCTTGTTCTGAAGTTCACGGGCCAAGTCGCAGGTGGTGGGTGCTGCCAGGATCGCGACCAGCCTGCCCGCCAGCGCGCGGCGCTTGGCGACCAGGGTGGAGGCAGCCAGTTGTGAGATGCTGTCCGCCAACTCGAAGGCCGAGGCGAGCCAGAGCGTGAGCCGAAACGGCACGGGGTCGTCGCTCACTTCCAACACGTAGGCGACGTCGCGAGCCAGGTGCGCGAGGCAGGTCTGCTGGACTTGGCCATGGCCCTGCTGGGCCGAGTCGCGGTCCGACAGCCAGACTTCGGGCTGGTGGCCAGCCATCATCGCGTGCACGACCGCGGCGGCGCGGGTCGGGGCGGCGTGGTGCACCACGGCCTCCTTGCAGCGGAACACCCAGTGATAGGCGTTGCTGCCCTCAATCCGGACGCCTGTCTCGTCCGAGGCCACCACCTTGGCCTGCCGCAGGGCTGCGACGGCGTGCTCGCCCCTCGTCTTGCCATTCCATCCGGCTGCGCCGAATGGAACCTTCGGCAAGCCTCGCCCGGCCTGGAAGCAAGTCTGGGCGCGACGCAGCAGGTTCATCAGCCCGCCCTGGCTGATGGACAGGCCGAACAGGTCGGCCAGTGTCGCCTGCAGCCGCTCGTAGGACAGGCTCTGAAAGGTCTTGAGGTAGGTCGCCAGCGTGTGCAGGCGCGGGCCGAACGGCGTGCCTGTCGCGGCGGGCGGCGGCGCTGCCACGACCCGCGCCCCACAGCCGGGACACTGCACCGCCAAGCGTCGGTGGTGCTCGACGATTGGCTTGATCTCCGACAGCTCAATCCGCTCGTGCACGCTCACCGCTTCGCTGGGCAGGTCGGGCGACAGCGCCCTGCGGCAGCACGGGCATTGCTGCGGGGCGTGATCGACGACGCGGTCCACCTCCCTGCTGAGCGCCCGACTATGGCCTTCATGTCCGGGCTTGGCACCTCCGGGGCGGGCTTGCTCGCGACGCGCTTTGCGGTCTGTGGACGGCGGCTTGGACGAGGTGCGCGAGGTCTTCTCCGGCCGCTGCAGCCGCAGCACCAACTCGATCAGCTCGGCCTTGCTCAGGCGCTCCAGCTCGTCCCGCTGCATGCCCAAACTGCATCAGCAATGCCGCCCCGCCGCAAGGGGGGTGGGTAATTACTACCTTCCTTCCACTGGTAGCGTTTTCGTAGCAACCACATAGCAACCAGCGAACAGTGAGAAAGCTTGGGGACTAGCTTGACGCGCTGTTGCACGTTCACGTCCAAGGGACTTGGACAGCAGCCCGGTGCGGCTCTGGATGGCGAGCGGGCCGAACCCGGAAGCGATCCAGCGGTCCGCAGCACGGCCCAGTGACGCGGCTGAGTGAGGTGCTCCGCCAGGCAGCGCAGAGCCGCATCATCGTGAGCTTGTGCTGGCCCATGCGACCACGATCCACAAGGCGCAGGGCTCGGAGTATCCGGCGGTGGTGATCCCGCTCACCACCCAGCATTATGCCATGCTGGCGCGCAACCTGCTCTACACCGGCCTGACCCGGGGCAAGCGGCTGGTGGTGCTCCTCGGCCAGCGCCGGGCGCTGGCCATCGCGGTCAGGAACGAGGGCGGGCGTCGGCGCTGGTCGAGGCTGCGGGAGTGGCTCGCGGGCATGGCGCCTTGATGGGGTGAGCCGACATTCCGATCCGCAGGTGACAGCTCGAGCCCAGACCCGGCGGTCCAGCGGAGAGCGGTGTCGACCGAGCCTAGAGCGGGCTGCACAGCAAGGCGGTGCACGCGGCGAGGTGCCCCCGGCAGCATGACGCGGAGTAGCGTTTCAGACGCATTGCCGTCGCATTCAGCGCGATCGCCGCGCGATGCGGTAGCGGCGTCGCGTTGGATGCCGACGATGGCGGGCACAATACGGCGCGCATCCTGACCCGAACTCTAGGGCAGTCCTGGCTGCGAGTGCCGTACCAAGTCTCGGGTGGCCTCGACGCGACCGGAATGAGCCTGCCGCGTTTTCGCGTTTTACAGTGCGACAGAGTCCGACGGAGGACAGGATGCCGGGCGGTAACTTGCTCTACTGGGCGCTGGTCGCCCTCGTCATAGCCATCATCGCCACGATCTTCGGCTTCGGCGGGATCGCCGGGACAGCGGCAGGAATCGCCAAGATCCTGTTTTTCATCTTCCTCGTGATCTTCGTCATCGCCCTAGTCATGAACTTTATGAGCCGGGGGACCGCACCCTGAAGGAACAGCCCTGTCCCCGCTCCGGCGTCAGCCGCTGGCCGGAACCACGGCGTCATTCCGGCTCCGGGATTCTCTGTGGACAGCCGCGACGCCGTGCGGGAAACTCTGCCCCCTGTCCGCGTCTTGCAGCACAGGGCGCGATCGCGGTGGAGCCCTCTCACCCTCCGGCGGTTTGATGAACGGCCCCGAAGCGTTTCCCGTCCCCAACCCCTACGAGCTGCTCATCCAGGGCGTGGTGGACTACGCCATCTTCATGCTCGACCCGGACGGGCGGGTGGCGAGCTGGAACCCCGGGGCGCAGCGGATCAAGGGCTACGCGGCCGGGGAGATCATCGGCGCGCACTTCTCCCGCTTCTACCCCGACGAGGAGCGCGCCGCCGGCGTGCCCGCGAAGGCACTCAGGACAGCCGCCGAGACTGGCCGTTTCAGCGCCGAGGGATGGCGTGTCCGCAAGGATGGCAGCCGCTTCTGGGCGATGGTGGTCATCGACCCCATCCGCCACGACGGCAAGCTGGTCGGCTTCGCCAAGGTGACCCGGGACATGACCGAGCAGCGCAATGCGCAACTTGCCGCGCTCGAGAGCGAGCGCCGGTTCCGCCTGCTGGTCGAGGGCGTGGTGGACTACGCCATCTATATGCTCGACCCGGACGGGCACGTGACCAACTGGAACGCCGGGGCCGAGCGCATCAAGGGCTACGCCGCGTCCGAGATCGTCGGCCAGCACTTTTCCCGGTTCTACACCCCCGAGGACACCGCCGCCGGCCTGCCCTGGAAGGTGCTTGAGACAGCCCGCCGCGCGGGGCGCTACGAGGCCGAGGGCTGGCGTGTCCGGAGCGACGGCGGCCACTTCTGGGCCAGCGTGGTGGTCGATGCCATCCACGACCACGGCAAGCTGGTCGGCTTCGCCAAGATCACCCGCGACCTCACCGAGCGGCGCGAGGCCCAGCTCCAGCTCGAGCGGTCGCGCGAGCAGTTGTTCCAGTCCCAGAAGATGGAGGCCGTCGGCCAGCTCACCGGCGGGCTGGCGCACGACTTCAACAACCTGCTCACCGGCATCACCGGCAGCCTGGAGCTGCTGCAGATGCGGCTGGCGCAGGGCCGGCTCGGCGATCTCGACCACTACGTCACCGCGGCCCAGGGCGCGGCCAGGCGAGCCGCCGCGCTGACCCAGCGACTGCTGGCCTTCGCGCGGCGGCAGACGCTCAATCCCAAGCCCACCAACATCAACCGCCTGGTCGCGGGGATGGAGGAGCTGATCCGCCGCACCATGGGCCCGGCGGTGGAGCTTGAGGTGGTCGGCGCGGCCGGTCTGTGGACCGCGCTCATCGATCGCAACCAGCTCGAGAGCGCGCTGCTCAACCTGTGCATCAACGCCCGCGACGCCATGCCCGCGGGCGGGCGGCTGACCATCGAGACGGCGAACAAGTGGCTCGACGAGCGCGCGGGGCGCGAGCGGGACCTGCTCCCGGGGCAGTATCTGTCGCTCTGCGTCACCGACACCGGAACCGGCATGACGCCGGACGTCCTCGGGCACGCCTTCGACCCGTTCTTCACCACCAAGCCGATCGGCCTGGGCACCGGCTTGGGTCTCTCGATGGTCTACGGCTTCGCGCGGCAGTCGGGCGGGCAGGTGCGGATCTACTCCGAGGTGGGCCAAGGCACGACGGTGTGCCTCTACCTACCCCGCTACTACGGTGAGGAGGACAGCGCGGAGGCCGCCGCCGAATTCGGCGAGGCGCCATGCGCCGGCCGGGGCGAGACGGTGCTGGTGGTCGATGACGAGCCGACCGTGCGCATGCTGGTGGCCGAGGTGTTGGAAGACTTGGGCTACACGGTCCTTGAGGCGGCGGACGGCGCGGCCGCCCTGAGGGTGCTGCAGTCCGACACCCGCCTCGACCTGCTGATCAGCGACGTGCGTCTGCCCGGCGGCGTGAACGGACGACAGCTCGCCGACGCGGGGCGGGCCCTGCGGCCCGGCCTGAGGGTGCTGTTCATCACCGGCTACGCGGAGAACGCCGCCGTCGGCAACGGCCATCTTGAGCCTGGCATGCACGTGCTGACCAAGCCGTTCGCGATGGGGGCCCTGGCGAGCCGGATCAAGGACATCCTCGAATAAGCGCGAGGAGCGGGCGCAACCGGCATGCATTCCGCCCGGAGCGGCCGCTCCATCCCCGCGGCGGAGCCGAAAACCCACACCCGCGGCCCCGCGCGCCCTCAGTGCGGGAGACCCGCCCGCCCGCTCTCTTCGACTGCGAGGGCGAGGAGCAGCTCGGCGTCGCCGGCGCCGATGGCCCGCACCTTCTTCGAGAAGGCCATCAGGGCGTCGGCGGCGGAGACGTCCACTGCGCCGTCGCGCAGCCGCCCGGCGAACAGCTGGGCGTCCTCGGCGATCAGCTGGGCCATGTGGAACGCGGCCAGGCGGACCAGGCGGCGTTTCTCCGGAGTGGACAGGCGGTCGGGGTCGGCGGACATCGGCGTGCTCGTCATTAGGCCGTTTCAGCGGCGTTGATGGGGCGTCAATACGACAGTATCGGCAGGCTAGCGGAGATCGGTGAAGCGAGTACTAACGTCCGCAGTCGCCCGCCCCTGCCCACGGCCCCCTTGCGAGCCCCGGCATACCGGCTCGGGGACGAGGCTGGCGCGTGTGGGCGCCCCTGGTCTCAGAGCCCGGGCTTGAACACCATGAGATAGAAGATGCCGATGACGGCGAGGAAGGCCGGCCACCCCAGCGCGAACCACCACCGCGCGTAGGCGTGATAGCGGGCGGGCAGGGGCTCGCCCGCGCGCAGGGCCGCGCGGGCCATGGCGTGCATCCGTATCTGCAGCCAGACCACCGGCAGCCAGCAGGCGCCGACCAGGACATAGAGGCCCAGCGCCAGCGCGAGCCAGCCGGTGGTGAACGGAATGCCGGCGAGCCACGCCATCCAGGCGCCCGTGGCCGGCTGCGCCACCACCGCTGGGGCGGTGAACAGCCAATCGGCCAGCACGACGTTGCGGCTCACCACCACGATGGCGCGCAGGTCGCCGCTGCGCTGGGCCATCCAGCCGTGGAACGCCGTCCCCAGGCCGGTGCCGAACAAGAGAGTGGAGCTCAGGATGTGCACCCAGAGGAGCGTCTGGTAGGCCACGGCTCAGTCCGCGATGGCGAGGTGTGTTTCGGCGTGCAATTTTGACCCCCTGAGCCGGGGGATCGGCGTGCAATTTTGACCCCTGAATGTGTGGCTGCTGGGCTGCCTGCTTCAGTTCGAGGTGGGCGGTGGGGGATGCTGATTGTGGAGACGGTCGGCCGGATCAGACGCGAGCATTTCGTCAGGGGCAAGTCGATCAAGGAGATCGCGCGTGACCTGAAGGTGTCGCGCAACACGGTTCGCAAGGTGCTGCGGTCGGGCGAGACGTCGTTCTCGTATGAGCGGGAGGTTCAGCCGCGTCCCAAGATCGGGCATTGGAAGGCGGAGCTGGACAAGCTGCTGACGAAGAACGCCGAGAGCGGGACGCGCGAACGGCTGACGCTCGTTCGCCTCTTCGAGGAGTGGCGAGGGTTGGGCCACGACGGCGGCTACGCCGCAATTCGCCGCTATGCCCGGCTTTGGAGCGGGCAGCACGCCGGACAGACGGCCGAGGCGTATGTGCCGCTGTCGTTCGCGCCGGGTGAGGCCTACCAGTTCGACTGGAGCCACGAAGTCGTCCTGATGAGCGGCGTCACGGTGACGGTGACGGTCGCGCACATTCGCCTGTGCCACAGCCGCATGATGTTCGTTCGCGCCTGCCCGCGCGAGACGCAGGAGATGGTGTTCGACGCCCACGAGCGGGCGTTTGCCTTCTTCAAGGGCGCCTGCACACGCGGCGTCTACGACAACATGAAGACAGCGGTGGAGGCGGTGTTTGTCGGCAAGGACCGGCAATACAATCGCCGCTTTCTGCAGATGTGCGCCCATCACCTGGTGGACCCGGTTGCCTGCACACCGGCCGCGGGCTGGGAGAAAGGCCAGGTGGAGAGCCAGGCCGGCTTGGTGCGCGAGCGCTTCCTCACGCCACGGCTGCGGGTGAACAGCTACGACGAACTGAATGGTTGGCTGTTGGACAAGTGCATCGCCTACGCCAAGGCGCATGCCCATCCGGAGCGCCCCGAGCAGACAGTGTGGGAGGTGTTCGAGGACGAGCGGCCAAAGCTGGTTCCCCACTGCGGTCGCCTCGACGGCTTCCACGCGCTGGCGGCCTCGGTGTCGAAGACCTGCCTGGTCCGCTTCGACAAAAACAAGTGCTCGGTCAGCGCCGGGGCGGTCGGCCGACCTGTCGAGATCCACGCCTATGCCGACCGGATCGTCATCCGTCAGGACGGACGCGCCGTAGGGGAACATCGCCGCCGCTATGGACGGGGCGAGACAATCTACGATCCTTGGCATTACGTGCCGGTGCTGGCCCGCAAGCCTGGCGCCCTGCGCAATGGCGCGCCGTTCAGGGACTGGATCCTGCCCGCGGCGATGGAGCGGGTGCGGCGTCGCCTTACCGGATCTGACGATGGTGACCGGCAGATGGTCGCCATTCTGGCAGCCGTGCTGACCGACGGGCTGCCGGCGGTCGAAGCGGCCCGCGCGCAGGCGATGGCCGAAGGCGTCCATTCCTCCGACGTGATCATCAACATCCTCACCCGGCAGCGCGATCCCGGACCGACCGCCGTCATCGCCACGCCGGATGCGCTGACCCTTCGGCATGTGCCCGCCGCCGATTGCGCCCGATACGATCAGCTCAGGAGCCGATGAGCATGGAGCGGACCGAAGTCCTCGACATGATGGGCACGCTGAAGCTCTTCGGCATGAGGGGCGCCTGTGACGAGGCCCTGGCCGCGGCGATCAAGCGCAAGCACGAACCGCAGCGCTTCGTCGGCGACCTGCTCAAGGCCGAGATGTCCGAGAAGCAGGCACGCTCGATCAGGTGCCAGATGACCATCGCCAAGCTGCCGCTCGCCAAGGATCTCGACGACTTCGCCTTCAAGGGAACGCCGATCGACGAGAGCCTGGTGCGCGATCTCGCCGGCGGCAACTTCGTCGCGCAACAGCGTAACGTGGCCCTGGTCGGCGGAACCGGCACCGGCAAAACGCACTTGGCCATCGCGATCGCGCGAAGCTGCATCCGTGCCGGATCGCGCGGGCGCTTCTTCAACACCGTCGACCTGGTCAACCGCCTCGAGGCTGAGGGCCGCGCTGGACGTCAGGGACGCCTCGCCGACTTCCTGACCCGTCTCGACTTCGTGGTCCTCGACGAGCTCGGCTACCTGCCGTTCGCCCAAGTCGGCGGGCAACTGTTGTCCCACACCGTCAGTCGCCTTTACGAACGCACCTCGGTGATCGTCACCACGAGCCTCGCCTTTGGTGAATGGCCGAGCGTGTTCGCGGGCGACGCCAAGATGACCACCGCGCCGCTGGATCGCCCAACCCATCACTGCGACATCGTCGAGACCGGCAACGACAGCTGGCGCTTCAAGAACCGCGCCTGAGCTTCACAAGCAACCGCCAGGGCTTGCACCGGTGGGTCCACGGGGGACCCCCCGCGCGCCGCTGCGCCAGCCTCTGCATGGGCACTCCGCAACGCGAGGGTCTCCCCTATGGACTACCGGCACAAGCAAACAACACGGGGTCACGATTGGACGCCGATCCGGGGTCAAAGAGAGGTGGTCGGCTTTGTCGAGACAGCGTTTCGCCTTCGATAAGTGGATCCCCTGCCGATTGGTTCCGCAATATGCCGTTGTCGGGTCGTCGCGCAGGGAGGGCGTAGCCCGACCGGAGCGACGACCCGACAACGGCGGCGAAAGTCATGCTGCCGCTCGTTGCTGCAGGTGGGTGAAGTAGGCGTGGTCCGGTGTCCGGGCGTCAAGGCTCGAATGGGGCCGTTTGCGATTGTAAAAGTCGAGATATCGGCCAATCGATGCGCGCGCCTCGGTGACACTGTTATAAGCCCGCAGATAGACCTCCTCGTATTTTACCGACCGCCAGAGCCGCTCGACAAACACGTTGTCCCGCCAGGCGCCGCGGCCGTCCATGCTGATGGCGATCTTGTTCGCCAGCAGCAGGCCGGTGAAAGCAGTCCCGGTGAACTGGCTGCCTTGGTCAGTGTTGAAAATGTCCGGCCGGCCGTGCTTGGCAAGCGCTTCTTCAACCGCCGCCAGGCAGAAATCCTCCTCCATGCTGATCGATAGCCGCCACGCCAGAACCCGACGGCTGTACCAGTCCACCACCGCCGCCAGATAGACGAAGCCGCGCGCCATCGGGATGTACGTGATATCCATGCACCAAACCTGGTTGGGCCGCTCGATCGTCAGACCCCGCAGCAGGTATGGGTAAATCTTGTGTCCCGGCGCGGCCTTCGAGGTGTTCGGCCGGCGATACAGCGCCTCGATGCACATCCGCCGCATCATCGTCCGCACCAGGTCACGGCCGATGACAACGCCCTCGCCGCGCAGCAGATCACGCAGCATCCGGCTACCTGCGAACGGGTAATCGAGATGCAGTGCGTCGATCCGGCGCATGATCGCAAGCTCCGCCGCCGGCACGGGCCGAGGTTCATAGTAGAGGTTGCTCCGGCTGAGCCGCAGCAACGCCGCCTGCCGCGCCAGCGGCAGTTCATGGCGCCGATCGATCATCGCTTTGCGCTCAGCAGGCCGGCTTTGCCGAGCGCACCGGCCAAAAAATCGTTCTCCAGGGTCAGCTCGCCGATCTTGGCGTGCAGCACCTTCAGATCGACCGCCGGTGTCGCCTCCGCCGCGGTTCCGCTCCCGCCAAATACCCCGGCAGCCGCATCAACCAACTGACCCTTCCAGGCGGTGATCTGGTTGGGGTGCACATCGTATTGCTGTGCCAACTCGGCCAGCGTCTTCTCGCCCTTGATAGCGGCCAGCGCCACCTTGGCCTTGAAGCCCGGGGCATGGGTCCGGCGTGCTACGTCTCGTCATCGTCGCTCCTGATCCGCGGCATACTCGCCGCTTTCAGGCACGGTTTCCACTTATCGACCTGTCCGAATTTGGCCGGCCACCTCTAAGTTCGACGCCGATTGACACTCGGAGAGGCAAGATGAGTATTACGGCGGCAACGCCGAGTGCGCCGCCGAGCAGGGTTTCCCAGATGCGGGAGGCGAGCAGTAGGATTGAGTGCTCGCCGCTGGCCGCGACTGTGACGATTAAGGTGGAGGCATACGCGCCACAGGCGATGTCGTAGCGTTCGGGAAGCGCCATCGCATAGATCACCATCGCCAACGCCGCGGCGGTCCAAAGGACGAGCGGTGCGGCCGCGGCGAGTGGCAGGCAGGCGAGGCCGAGCGGGACACCGATCGCGGTGCCGATAATGCGTCGCTTTACCCGATCGAACGTGCCGGAGGCGGAGGCGGCAACGACATAGGTGCAAGCGGTGATCGCCCACGCGGATTCGGTGAGCCCAATCGCCGCGTTCAGTATGACAATGATAAGTGCGGCGGCTGCCGCTTGCAGGCCCATGGCGAGTTCCGGGCGCAGCATGCCCGCCGAGGCAGGGAGCGGGGCCGGGGCTGGGGGCGGATGCTCGGCCGGGCCGCTGAGCACACGCGGAACGACCGAGGCCAGGGCGGCGAGAAGCCCGGCAACGGCAACGGTCGGGAGGTCGAGGTAGCTAAGGCGGGCGCCGTAGGCGAGGAGCTGGCCTATATAGACTTGCGAGCCCAGGCCTGCCCTCCGGCGCCGGTTGCGGATGTCCCGAGTCACCGCCGAGAGCCTGAGCGAGATGGTCGCGGCGGGCCTGGCGCCCGTCGTCATCGACGCGCGCTCCTCCTACCGGAGGGGTGTCGATCCCTTCCCCATCCTGGGAGCGCTCCTGTCGCAGCAGGCCGAAGCCGCACCGGCGACGCTGCCCTCGCCGGGTGACCCGAAGGCCGTCAGGCCGGTGGTCGTCTACTGCGCCTGCCCGGACGAGTCCAGCGCCGTCACGGTCGCCAGGCGCCTGCTGAAGCCCGGCTACGCCGACGTCCGGCCGTTGCGCGGCGGCCTCGACGCGTGGCGCGCCGCCGGGCATCCGGTGGTGCCGATCGCCGCCGCTCGGCTCGTGACCGCGGCCCTGTCGCGAGGCGCACCCGGTGCGACACGCCGCGATCGGCATGAGAGCCTCCTCCCGACAGCGAGCCCACCCTTGGAGTGATCCGCCATGAAGCGATCTGCCCTCCTGATCCTCGCGGCCGCGACGATGCTGCTGCTCGCCCCACCGGTCGCCCCGCGGGTGAGCGCCGCCACGCTCGAAGGCGTCACCTTCCCCGACGCGATGCAGGTTGACGGCAGGCCCCTCTACCTCAACGGGATAGGGCTGCGCACGCTGACGGTGCTGAATGTCCGCGTCTACGTGGCTGGGCTGTCCCTCGAACGCCGGAGCCACGACGCGCGCGCGATCGAGGCCGACCCGGGCCTGAAGGTCATCGTGATCCACTACCTGCGCGGCGGCAGCAAGGAGCAGGTCGAGCGGCAGTTCCGGGCCGGCGAGCGCGTGAACTGCGGGGCCGGCGGGTGCCCGGCGTCGGACCAAGCGGATTTCGAGCGACTCGTCGCCCTCTCCCCCGCGGTGCGGGCTGGCGACACCTCCACCTACATCGTCTCGCGCCAGGGGCTGGCGGTCCTGGCCAACGGTCGGCCGCTCGCGAACTTCAGGAACCCCGATCTGGCGTTCCGCATACTGGACGGCTTCATCGGCGACCGGCCGCCGTCGCAGGCCCTGCGCAGCGCCCTGCTCGGGCTGGCGCGGAGTTCCGCGGGGCTAGACGGCCTATGACCGCTGGCCCGCGGGATGGCAGTACGCCGACCTGCTGCCCTGTTTCAAGCGCGCGGAGACGTTTTCTGGCGGGGCCAGCCAATGGCGGGGCGGCGATGGCCTGTCGATCGGCTTGCAAAAGGGACCCCCGATCGGCGTTCAAAAGGGACCCCGTTGAGAGCGGCTTGTGCCGGTAGCCCATAGGGGGACCCGCGCGCCGCGGAGTGCCCACGGGAGGCTGCGCAGCGGCGCGCGGGGGTGCCTGTGGACCCACCGGTGCAAGCCGCGGCGGGATGGGGAATCGGCCCTGTTCTTGAACCGCCAGCTTTCGTTGCCGGTCTCGACGATGTCGCAGTGGTGGGTCAGTCGATCGAGCAGCGCGGTGGTCATCTTGGCGTCGCCCGCGAACACGCTCGGCCATTCGCCAAACGCCAAGTTGGTTGTCACGATCACAGAGGTTTGCTCGTAGGGACGACTGATCAGATGGAACAGCAGCTGGCCGCCGGAGTGGGCGAACGGCAGGTAGCCGAGTTCGTCGAGCACGACGAAGTCCTTGCGGCAAAGATACTCGGCCAGGCGGCCCTGGCGTCCGGATCGCCCCTCGGCCTCGAGCCTGTTGACCAAATCGACGACGTTGAAGAACCGGCCACGCGCACCGTCGCGGATACAGGCCCGGGCGAGCGCGATGGCGAGATGGGTTTTGCCGGTGCCGGTTCCGCCGACCAGCACGACGTTGCGCTGATTGGCGAGAAAGTTGCCGCTGGCGAGGTCGCGGACAAGGGTCTCGTTGATCGGCGTGTTGTCGAAGCGGAAGCCGTCGACATCCTTGGCCAGCGGCAGCTTGGCGATGGTGATCTGGTATCGGATCGATCTGGCGTGCTTCTCGGTGACCTCCGCGGTCAGCAGATCGCCGACGACGCGCTGCGGCTCGTGCTGGCGCTTCACCGCCGTGGAGATGATCTCGTCAAACGCAGCCCTCATGCCGTAGAGCTTCAGTTCGGACATCGTCGCCAGGATCTCGGCACGTTCCATCAAAGGCACTCCTGAGGCTGTCATAGCGGGCGCAATCGGCAGCAGGCGCGTGCCGCAGCTTCAGCGCGTTCGGGGTGATGATCGTGACCGGTGCCAACTCCGGCTCGCGGCGGCGGGCCAGGATGTTGAGAACGACATCGGCGGAGTGGACGCCCTCGCGCAGCGCCGCCAAACAGGCCGCCTCCACCGCTGGGAGCCCGTCGCTCAGCACCGCGGCGAGGATGGCGACCATCTGCCGGTCGCCGTCAGCGGACCCGGCGAGCTTGCGGCGGAATCCGCTCCAGTCCGGACGGCAGAACCCAGTTCTTGAACGGCGCCCCGTTGCGCAGCGCCCCCGGCTTGCGGGCCAGAACCGGCACATAGTGCCAGGGATCAAACACCGTCTGGTCCCGCCCGAAGCAACGCCGATGCTCACCGACGAGGCGCCCGGCTTGGCGCAGCTCGATCCGCTCGGCATAGGCCCGGATCTCGACAGGCCGGCCGACGGCGTTTGCGGCGACCGAGTATTTGTTGTTGTCGAACCGCACGAGGCAGGTCTTGGACACCGAGGCGGGCACCACATCGAACCGGTCGAACCGCCCGGCGTAGGGAACAAGGCAGGGCCGCTGGGTCTCTAAGATCTGCCAGATCGTCCGCTCCCGGATCTCGGGATGGCGATGCGCCCTGGCATGCGCGACGCACTGGTCGAGCAGCCAGGCATTCAGTTCGTCGTAGCTCTTCACCCGCAGCCGCGGCGTGAAAAACCGC
>CAWFTU010000014.1:0-1210186 GCA_963818725.1 uncultured Pseudomonadota bacterium
GTCAGCCCCAAGCGTTACCTTATGCTGCGGCGGATGCACCTGGCCCACAAGGCCCTCCGCCAAGGGTCATCGGATGAGACCTCGGTGACCGACATCGCCACGCAGTTCGGGTTTTGGGAACTCGGCCGTTTCGCGGTCGCATACCGGTCGATTTTCGGTGAAGCGCCGTCCGTCACCCTGCGTTCCATCCACGACTGAGCTGGCGTGGCCGGCACGGTGATAGCGATCGACAGCCGTTCCGTTTTGGATCGGTTGTATTGCTCATCGCCGATGCGGAGAGCCTGACGTCCCCTCTTGCCAATTCTGCATAGCCACCCACCGGGCACGCTGAATAATAGGCGTCCAAGGGTCAGGGGACGCCGGTGGTAACTGACAGCGCCACTGCCGCCAACAGCGGTAACGGAAGTCCGCTTCCGCGAGGAATGCGGTGGATACGAGGCGGCACGTTCCGGATGGGCGCTGACCAGGCCTACCCCGAGGAGGCGCCCGTTCACACCGTGGCGGTCGGCGGATTCTGGATGGACGAGCACACCGTCACCAACGCGGAATACGCCGCCTTTGCCGAGGCCACCGGCTACCGCACCGTGGCCGAGCGCCCGCTCGATCCGGCGCTCTACCCTAGCGCGAAACCCGAACTGCTGACGCCCGGCTCGGCGGTGTTCTTCATGCCGACTGGCCGCGCGCGCATGAACGACATCCATAGCCGGTGGGCCTATGTCCCCGGCGCCGACTGGCGCCATCCGGAGGGTCCCGCCAACTCGATCGCGGGCCGCGAGCGCGAGCCGGTGGTGCACGTGGCGTTCGAGGACGCGCCGCCGCCTACGCTGCCTGGGCGGGCAAGGCGCTGCCCACCGAGGCCGAGTGGGAGTTCGCGGCGCGCGGCGGCCTTGACGGCGCCCCCTTCTGCTGGGGCGACGAGTTCACCCCCGGTGGCCGCCACATGGCCAACACCTGGCAGGGCCAGTTCCCGTTCCAGGACCTCGGCGCGGACGGCTTCATCGGCCGCGCGCCGATCGGCGCGTTCCCGCCGAACGGCTACGGCCTCCACGACATGGCCGGAAATGTCTGGGAGTGGACCACCGACTGGTACTCCGAGCGGCATCCACCGGAGGCGGAGGCGCCCTGCTGCGTGCCGCGCAACCCGCGCGGCGGGGCCGAGGCGCTCAGCTATGACCGGACCCAGCCCGAGATCCGCATCCCGCGCAAGGTGATCAAGGGTGGCTCCTATCTGTGTGCGCCCAACTATTGCCGGCGCTACCGCCCGGCGGCGCGGCATCCGCAAATGATCGATACCAGCACCTGCCACGTCGGCTTCCGCTGCATCGTGCGCACGGATGGTAGCGAACCCAACAGGGAGAGGGCATCATCATGACCGGAACTCTTGCACTTTCGCGGCTCAATGGCTGGCCTGCGCGCTCCCCTGCCGACGCTTCGCTGTCGCCCTCACGAGCGTCACCGCACGGCTCGGGGCCGGTGTGGATCGCTACTCTCTCACCGTAATGGACCTGCACCATCTACTCCTTGACGGTCTTTCGGCGCACTAGCGGCAAGCAACGGTCGGCGTACCGTCGATTGTGCCAAAACCGCACGGCACTTGCGGCGACAGGCACCCTTGGCTACCGCCGGTTACCATCTTGGAGAATGCACATGGCACGCATACTTGACCGAACCCTGCCTGCAGGAGTTTTGGCGCTCACCTTGTCGGCATGTGCGTCGATGATGGGGAACACACTCGACCAGCGTGTCGACGAGCTAAAATCGGCGCTGGCGGGGGAGCCGGTGCAGATAACTAAGCAGGGTAATTCACTCAAGCTGACTTCCAGCGCCGACGCTATGTTTCCTTCTGGAGGGTGGCAACTCCAGCCCGGAGCGCCAGTGCTAAGTAAGATGGTGCCAACCCTGTCCAAGCTGCAACACACCAACATCGTCGTGGGCGGCTATACCGACAATACGCCGGTCGGACCGCAACTCCGACGCATGGGGATCTCAAACAACGTCGACTTGTCGTCCAAGCGGGCAGGAGAGGTGGTGACCTATCTGCAATCACAGGGCGTGCAGCCGAACCTGCTTTCTGCGCAGGGTTTCGGCGATGCCAACCCAGTTGCACCCAATGACACATCCGAAGGTCGAGCGAAGAACCGGCGGGTCGACATCACTCTGGCCGGAGATGGTACTTAGAGCGCGGCTTGGCTGCTCCGGGGACGCCTCGTTGGGGGCCGCACCGACGCGGAATCAGCCGTCGACATTTTGCCGAATCTGCATAGCTTCGTTTGCTCGCTTGGTTGATCATTGCACCCGCCACCGCGCTGCGAAGCCGGGGGTTCATTGTCTAACGGGCCTAAACGGGAGGGGAAATCCATGACCAGCCTAGGGAGAAGCGGCCTCATTCTCGCCTCGATGCTGTCCGCCGTGGTGCTGGCAGGGTGCGTCTCGAGGAGCGACTACGACGCGCTCCAGGCGCAGAACCAGCAGCTCCAGCAGCAAGTTACGGCGCAGTCGGCGCAGATCACCCGCTTGCAGGGGGCGATCAAGTATACGGTCAACAGCGACCTGTTGTTCGCGCCGGGAAGCTGGAAGATGAGCGCCCAGGGTCAGCAGACCATCGCCAGAATGGCCGAGAAGCTGGCACCGACGCAGCAGAACAAGCTCCTGGTGGCCGGCTATACCGACAATACGCCGATCGGCCCGGTGCTTCAGCAGCAAGGCATCACGTCAAACCAGGATCTGTCTGACAAGCGCGCGGACAGCGTGATGCAGTTTCTGATCTCCCAGGGCGTGCAGGCGGAGCTCGTCTCCGCACAAGGTTTCGGGGAGGGCAACCCGGTCGCCCCGAACGACACAGCCGCGGGACGGGCGAAAAACCGGCGGGTCGAGCTGTCGCTCGTGGCCAGTTGAGGGGCGGGATGGAGCCCTGATCCGATGAGACCTGGCGGCCGGGAGAGATCGAGCTGGCAGTCCCGCAACTGCCACAGTGAACATTGTGAGGGAGGCTTGCCACGGCGAAGGCGAGGTCGTTCACGGCAGTGAATACCTAATGAAAAGGCGGCGATGCGTCTGTAACAGGCTCACCACACCAACATGGCATGTCAATAGGTGGCTCATATGATGCTTATCCGACGCAGGACTCATCCGCGCCGGCCGATGGCGCCCGTCGCGAAGGTCTATTGCGCCAGGGACGTCGGCGGGGCCGGGCTGAGGCTCGGAAATCCGCTTTCCGCCGCTACCCCGGCCGCTCCGAAGCAACCAGTACGGGAGAGGGCCGTGAGCCTGATGTCTCGCCGCGACGTGGTCCGCCATCGGCGGTCGCTTTGTTACTCGGTCTATATGTACCACGGGCGCGGGCCCAGGGCGACGATGCCAAGCAACTGTTGAAAGCCATGTTCGACTACATGGGAAGCCAGAAGAGCTTCTCGCTGACCTATGACTTAGCGGTCGAGGTTCTCACCACGCAGTTGCAGAAGCTCGCGTTCAGCAGTTCCGGCCAGATGCTTGTCAGCCGGCCGGACAAGCTGCGGGCGACGCGAACCGGTGGCTACAGCGACGTCGAGTTCGTTTTCGACGGGAAGCAGTTTACTGCCTTCGACCGCTATCGTAAGGTCTACGCTCAGGCGGATGCGCCCGGATCGATCGATCAACTGCTGGGCCGGCTGAGTCGCGAGTATCTCATTGAGGCGCCGGGGTCCGATCTGCTGCTGAGCAATGGCTACGAGGCACTGACGCAGGATGTCCTTGAGGCCAAGCACATCGGCCAAGGCGTGATTGACGGAACGGAGTGTGAGCATCTGGCGTTTCGCGACCATGCCACCGATTGGCAGTTGTGGGTGCAGGTCGGGACCCCAATCCCCCGTGCGTACGTCATCACCAGCAAGGACGTGATGGCCGCTCCCGAGTACTCGCTGCGGATCAGGGACTAGAGGGCGGACATGCCGATTTCTGGGGATGCCTTCGCCTTCACGCCACCCGCTGATGCCAAACGGGTTGATTTCAAAACGCTCGCGAACCTGGATGAAGTTCCGGTTCCCACCGGGGAAGGAGATAGGAAATGAAACGCGCACTCCGCCTCACGCTGATGGCCGTCGTCGTGGCCGGCTGCCTGTTCGGCAACGACTCGCCAGCGCCGACGACAAGTTGGACGTCGCAGGCCGGGGCGATCATCGGCCGTCCGTTGACACCGCTGAGCTATGCGGGCGTGGCGCGGCGCACGACGCGGCGGTACGCTTATGCCGGCGCGGCGGCTTACGGGGCCGCCGTGGCGCCGCCGGCGTATGGGTACGCCGTGGCGCCGCCGCCGGTGTACGCCGCACCCGCGTGCGCCTATGACGTCTACGGGCAGATGGTCTGCCGCTGATCGCGATCTATCCCGCTCGCCCGCCATCTGTCGTAGGGCACTTTTGTAGGACTGGCCTGAGCTCTCCGGACGTCACGTGCTCCCAAGGGGCGCCGCGCGTGCCGAGGCCAGCCGCACCGCCGAGGCCGGCCGCGCCGCGTCCCACATGAGGCGCGGATCGAAGCTCTCGGCCGCGAAAATCGTCAGGATGACCACGCTGCAGAAAGCGACGGCACCGACGCCGGGCTGGATCGTGAGGATGGTCCCGAACCGGATCAGGGCGCCGAGCAGGGATTCCATGAAGATGTCGATCATCGACCATCGCCCGATCCAGCGCACGATGTGGTAGAGACGGGTCCGGTCGCGCAGCCAGCCGGAGCGCCCCGTCTGTGTGGCCACCAGCATGGTCGACAGACCGACGAGCTTCAGCATCGGCACGGCGACGCTGGCGAAGAACACGAGCGCGGCGAGCGGGTACATGCGATCCGCGATGAGCTCGCGCACACCGCCCAGGATGGTGCTTGGCGCGCCGGCGCCGAGCTGAACGACTGTGAGGACCGGGTAGGTGTTCGCGGGCACGTAGAGGATGGCGGCGGCGATCGTGAACGCCCAGGTGCGCGCCACGCTGTCGGGTTTGCGCCGATGCAGGACAGAGGTGCAGCGCGGGCAGCGGGACGGATCGGCTGTCGGCACGCAGACCAGGCCGCAGCCCTCGCAGCCGATCGCTGCTTCCCTGCTCTCCGGGGTGCAAAACGAAGAACTGTCGTTTGCGGCATCGCGGGGCGGGTCAAGCGCGGTCCAGACGGCTTCCCGGTCGAGCGCGCCGTCGGCCCAGACAAGGATGAATGTGAGGCCGAGCAGGGCGAACAAGCCGGTTCCCAGCCCGATGCGCACGCTGTCCCCAAGCTTCACGTAAGCCACGAAGACGCCGAACACGAAGACTTCGAGCATCGACCACGGGCCTAGGCGCTCCACCAACAGGAACACGCGGCGAAGGTGATGGGGCGGTGTGGCCTCGTGGAGCCGTGCCAGCACGTAGAGCGTGCCGGCCAGTTTCCCGAACGGGGCCAGGACCGTGACAAAGATGATGACCACGGCAAGCGCCGTCATGTTTCGCCGAACCAGCTCCTCCGGTCCCGCGAACAAGCCGATGTGGTGGCTGATGCCGGAGGTCGCCACGCTCATCAGCGTGGTGGCGCACATGACGACGAGCAGCACGAGCGCGGTGAACGTGAGCGCCATGCTCCAGTCGAGCGCGTGCGCACGGCTGCGGCGCAGAACCGTGTCACACCGGCTGCAACGAGCGGTGAACCCGGCGCCGACGGCCGGCACGGTCTGAAACAGGCCGCAACCGGGGCATTCCCGCAGGTCGAGGTCCGCGACGGCGACGGCTGGCGAGATCATTGCCGGCTCGGTCCGGCCACGAGCATCGCGGCAAGCTGGTTGGCGAGCTGGCCGACCGCGGCGCTGATCGCTGCCACTTCCCCAGCCGTTCCCTTTACCGGCGGCGCCTCGACGAACCGGAAGGATCGCGCCACCGGCGTCTTATGTCCCGAAAAGCCGATGCCTGCCTGCCCTTGGAACACGACATTTCCAGACGCGTCCTCGTCAAGCCGATCGACGTTCAGATCGACCGTGGCCTCTGGCGGCAACGAGATGGGGCTGCGGCTGCTATAGACAGTGCTCTGCGGCAGCCTTTGGCCTAGTTCCTCCACCAGCACCCGGCTCAGCATCGCCGTCAGAGGCTCGCCCCACCAATCGTTCGACGACACGGCCAAGCGGTAGGCGTCCGAGGACTGGACAATGGGCGTGCGCTCCAGGTAGCGAGCCAGCACGACCTCGCGGACGAGGACGGCCCTGGGGGTGCCGTGCTCGACCGGGCCGGGAACCGGCGCGATGGTGTAGAGGTTCGGGTTCGGCGAGGAGCAGCCGGCGAGCATCGCAGGCAGTAGCACCACCGCCCGAATGAGGGGGCGTCGCGTCACCATCACTCCAGGCCCCCTCCTGGCCGGCCTCTGATGAGGGCCTCCGGATGGCGGGCAAGAAGATCCGCAAGCGCCTGGATCGAGCGAAGCGAGTCGTTCAGCTGCGCGAGAGAACGGTTTAGTTCCGAGTTGAACGATGTCTTGGAGCCGTATGCCGTGTCGAGCGACACCAGCAAGGTGCTGGTCTGCGCGATCATCTTTCGCAAGGAGGTCGTCAGCTCCGGGAGCTGCCGGGCAGCGGGAGCGACGCCGACGTCGAGCTGGCGGACCGTGTTCTGTGTCGTGGCCAGCAGACCCGTGAGCGAGGCGAGGGCCTGCTTGAGCTGTGGCCCGTTGACGAGTTCGTCCGCGCCCCGGGTCATCTGATCCAGACTGGCGCCGATCTTGTCGAGTGGAACGGCGTTCACCTTTCGCAGCAGCTCGGACAGCGATGCCTCCAGGCCGCTGAAGCTGCCCGCGTCAGTTGTCGGCACCACAAACGCCTCGCCGTCCCTGGTGACCGTGGCGGGAGGCGCGTCGGGCACGAAAGTAAGGGCCACCAGCATCTGCCCCGTGAGCAGGTTGGCGCTGGCGAGCGTGGCACGCAGGCCTTGTGCCACCAGTTCGTCCACCGCCGTTGCCGGATTCTTCTCGATCTGCCTGCCGACGCCGACGATCCGCTCCGGCTCCACCAGGAACCGAACCGGCGCAACAATGGCATTCTTGGCGGAATCGTACCCAAGCCCGACATCAGTCACTTGGCCGACCTTCAATCCGTGCAGGGTCACGTCCGCGCCCTTGGCGAGGCCGCGGACCGAGCCAGGGAAGTAGGCAACAAACGGCACCTTCCGTGTGTAGGAGGCTGCCGCCGCAACCTGGCTGTTCGAAAACAGCGGAAAGACCGCGTTCTCGGCGCTCTGCGGACCGGCGGGCACGTCCTCGGGCGTGTCGAACCCGATGCCGCCGAGCAGGAGGGCGCGCAGGGACTGGACCTCAATGTCCACACCGGATCCGCTGAGCCTCACGTCAAGCCCGGATGCGTTCCAGAAGCGGGTGTTCTGGTGCACGTACTTGTCAAACGGCGCACGGACGAAGGCGTGGATCGTGACGCTCTGTGCCATGTCGCCGATGTCCCAGCCTAGAACCTGCCCCACGTCCAGGTCGCGATAGAAAACCGGCGCTCCAAGCGAAACCGAACCGAGCCTGGGTGCCTTCAGGAGGAACGTTTGGCCCGCAACCTCCGTGGTCAGAACCGGCGGCTCCTCTTGGCCGATGAACGTGCGCTCCGAGGTGCCGACCTTTCCTGGCAGCATGCCGATGTACGAGCCGGACAGGAGCGTTTCGAACCCTGAAAGGTTGCCGGCGAAAAGGCGCGGCTTGACCACCCAGAAGATGGTGTCCTTGTTCAGCAGCGGCCTGGCTTGGCTGGTGGTCGCCACCGTCACGATAACCCGGCTGCGATCCTTTGAGAGCGCCAGCGACTTGACGGTCCCGAGGGTTAGATCCTTGAATTTCAGTTGCGACTGGCTGGCCTGCAGCCCCTCGGCCCCCACGAAGGAGATGCTGATCGTCGGCCCTTCCCGCGACAGCGTGTCCCAGGCTAGCCAGGCGGCGATGGCGACGGCGACCGCCGGGATGATCCAGATCGCCGAGAGGCGGCGCGAACGTCTCACCAACGCGGTCGCCAGCCGGTTTGGCTCGGAGACCTGACTCATGCCCTGCTCCTTTCTCGGCGCCCACGCGGGGCTCGCGCCTTTGCTCGCGGCGCGATCATGCGTTCTTCGCTGGCGCGCCGCCTGGGCAGGCCAATACGGGGACTGCCGACAGCCGCCAAGGATTTAAGGAACAGGCGGCCTCGCCCCCTGATCAAGATCGGATGCTGGGGGTCCGCTAAAATCGCTGAAGAGAGCCTCGCCTGAGCGGCGGCATCTTCGAGCCATGCTATCAAGTTCGAGGGAAAAGCAGCGGAAATCATTGCAGTTTCATCCGAGCATCGGCTCCAGCCTGAAGCGGGGGTGGCACAGGATGGATGGTTTTGCAAGCAAACAGATGGTCCCGCTGATGCGGGGCCGAGGTCTCCCCGGACGCCTGAGGATAGAGCGCATCGCGGCTGTCGCTATGCAGAATCGGCCGATCACGCGCGATATGCGCGGCGGGAGCCAGGGTGTATTTTGGCGTGGCTAGGGTCTGTCGTCCCTTGAATACCTTCATTGTTCTACCCAGCGTCGCCGATTTACTCCGAGTGGAGGTGAACAATGCAGGTCTTGAGTGACGCGCAATGGGACGTGCTGCGACCGCTTGTTGAAGCGGTTCGCCCGCGCGGCAAGACGCCGCACCGCGATCTGCGTCGCACGATCGAGGCTATCATCTGGCGACACCAGAACGGCGCCAAGTGGCGCAGCGTCCCCGCCGAATTGGGACCGTGGTGGGGTGCGGCGCAGACCTTCATCCGATGGGCGAAGAAGGGCGTCTGGGAACGGCTGCTGGACCTGGTGCGGCAGTCCGGGATCAGCTTTGGCATGGTGTTTCTGGATGGCACGAACATCCGCGCCCATCAGAAGGCGGCGGGTGCGGCCAAAAACGACAAGCTGCGGCGCAGAGCGACAGCCGTGAGGCGCTGGGCCGGTCTCGGGGCGGCTATGGCACCAAAGCTTGCGTGATCGCCGACGGGGCCGGACGCGCCATCGCCTTCGCGCTCGCCCCAGGCCAGGCGCATGAACTGCCACTGGCCCCCGGTCTGCTCAGCTGCCTGTCCGACATCCCAGGCTGGGTCGTCGGCGATCGCGGCCTCGCCTCCCATGCGTTCCGCGCCCTGATTTGGGACAGCGGCGCCCGTCCCGCGATCCCGTCCAAGCGCAACGAGGAGCCGATCGCCTGCCCGCCCTGGATTTACCAGAACCGCAACCTCGTCGAGCGGCTCTGGGCGCGACTGAAAGAGTGGCGGGCCGTCGCCACCCGCTATGAGAAGACCGCCCGCTCCTTCATGGGCGTGCTCTGCATGGCAGCAACAATGGACTGGATCAAAGTCCCCAAGAGATGACAGGCCCTAGACCGAAGTTTGCACTGTCGGGTGGAAGAACCTGTGCTGCAGTCTGGGGATTTTCGTAATGACCCTGGCTGGTTACTGGACACGCGGCAAGGGTGCGCCGATCAGTTCGAAGGCCTTGCTCTGGAGCGGCGTGGGTTTGGCGGCGAGCACGAATGAGGCATTCGGTGCCTCGGGTGGCGCGACCACGTTAAGCGTCAGGGTGGCGAGGTGGGCCAGCAAGTCGCCGAAGCTGGTGACCGGCAGGCCGTCATCGCTGCGCCGGCGGCCGCGCTTGCGCTTGGCGGCCTCGGAGATGTCGGCCGCAGCGACTGGCGAGGCGCGCTCCTGTTGGGCAGCGTCCCGGTCGTGCTCATGAAACAGGATCGGTGCCCAGGCCGCGCGCAGATGCCACTCGACGTAGTAGGCGAGCATGCACAGGAACACGTGCGCCCGGACCCGCGGCTCGATCCAGTGATGGATGGGACGGATCCGCAGATCGACCGATTTCAGTGAGCGAAATGCCCGCTCCACCCGGGCCAGGTCCTTGTAGGCCCGGACAGTATCCGCGGCACCCATCGACGCTGCCGGCAGGCTGGTGCGGATGACATAGAGGCCGTCGAGCCGCGCCTCGCGGTCGATGCTCTCGGGCTGGCGGTGATACGTGAAGCTGTCGGCGGTGATGGTCAGCGCGAAGTGCTTGCCCATTTTGTGATGATCGATCACCGCACCGACCGCAAGCCCGATGGCGGCTTGGCCGCGCAAGGGCGCGTGCCGCCGCCGCACCTGGGCGGCGATCCGCGACAGATCGCGCTCGGTGGCGGCCAACAGCTCCGCGCGCTTGCGCGCCCGCTCGCGCGCGAGATCCGGATTGCGGCACACGATCAGCCGCTCGCCCGGATAGTCAGGGGCAGTGATCTCGGCCAAGTCGCGTTGGTCAAACAGCGACAACTGCAGGGGTCCGCTCTCGGCCAGCGCCTGGATCTGCGGCGCGCGCAGGGTGGTGATCCAATCGAGGCCAGCCGGCTTGAGGTCATCACGGATGCGCGCGGCGGTAATCATGCCGCGGTCGCCGACCAGCACCAAGTGCCTGAGCCCGAACCGGCGCTTCAGCTTCTCGACCTGTGCGGACAAGGTGGTGGGATCGCCGGTATCGCCTGCGAACACCTCGATAGCGATCGGGCAGCCGTCGCGGTCGCACAGCAGGCCGTAGACGATCTGCAGCCGATCGGGCCGACGATCCCGGCTATAGCCGTGCTGGGCAAGCGCACAGTGCCGGCCTTCCAGATACGACGAGCTCACATCGTAGAGCACCAGCGTGCCGTCTTTCAGGTGGCGCCGTGCCAGGCTCCGCTCGATGCGCATCTGCTCCCCGCCGAGCCAATCCAGCGCCGCATAGATCTCGCGTTCCTCGATGGCACCGAGGTCGAGGACCCGGCCCAGACTGGAACTCGCCGTCTCCGGCAACAGCCTCCGCAGGGTCGCCAGTTTGGAGCCAGGGGCGATGATCCGGCTGGCAATCATGGCCAGCGCCAGATCGCGCTCGCGCGACGGCGTGCGGCTGAGCAGCCGCGGCAGATCGAGCTTGCGCATCGTGCCGAGCACAGCGGCGACATGGCCATGCGGCAAGGCGCGCTGGATCTCGAATACCTCGCCCGGTCGTGCGATCGCCGTGCCGCCCTGCAGGAGCACCCGCAGTCCATCAATCACCAAGGCTGGCAATTGGCCCAGATTGGCCAAGGTGCGTTTCTTGACCGTGCGACCCTCGCGATAGCTTTCGCGCAACAGCACTGCCGGCGCAGATCGACCATTCGGCACGATGTCGATGAACATGGCCGAACCGAATCACGCCAGGTCGCGCCGACGCAAGCCCCGTGTATGGACACATCCAGCCCGCCAGTAACCCAGAAAACAGAAGGAAACTCTAGCGGATCAGGGCAGGGTCAATGAAAACTTCGGCCTAGATAGACGTGCCAAAAGTGCATAGCCCTGGGAAGCGCGGTCTGATACATTCGCTCCGATGCCGTCGGCACACCTGCAATCATAATGGGGGACTCTCGCATGAGCTATCCTGCCTGGACCGCGCTTCTGGCGGTAGCCGTGACAGCGCTCGCGTTTCCGGCGCATGCCGTGACCTGCGCCAATGGCGTTTATCGCGCTGGCTGTGCCGGTCCAAATGGGGCAGTTGTCGGCCGCAAACCTTATGCAGCGCAGCCATACTACCATCGGCCGCACGGGACGGTCACTTGCGCCAACGGCGTCTATCGCGCGGGGTGCGCGGGGCCGAATGGCGCGGCCGTGGTTCGCAAGGCGCCATACTGACTAGTTGATCTTACCCGCTTTGGCGGTGACGCCGTTGAGATCACGATGAGCAGCCACTCTCGGACGTGATTGCGCCGACGCTCCGGCTTGATTCCAATTCTGCACAGCGACGGGAGCGCAGATCGGCAAAACACGCGCCGGTGGCGTTCGGCCGAGCTGGCCTGCCACTCATAGCAGCCAAACCGGGGGAAAATCCCATGAAACTGCAACGCTTGTTCGCACCACTCGTCGCCGCAACCATCGGCACGGGTGGGGCAGCGATCGCTGCCGTAATGATTCCAGCGTCGGCATCGGCGCAGAGTAACAATCCGGTGATGTCGAATGTGATACCTCAGTCCGCCGCCGTCACCCTGCATGCGAAGATCCAGGCCATCAACCCGGAAACGCGAGAAATCACCCTCGCCGGCCGGTCAGGCACGTCGGTAACCGTACAGGCGGGCCCCGCCGTGCGGCTGGAGATGCTGCATGTCGGAGACACCGTGAACGCGCAATACTACCGGTCTGTCGCCTTCATGCTGTCGGGACCCGGAATGCCAGCGCCTGAAGACCAGATGACGCAAGCCATCGCGCGTTCGGCCCAGGCTCCCGGCGGGATCGGCGTGCGAGAGACCAGGATCAGCGGCTTGGTCGTGGGCATAGACTTGGCGGCCAACAGCATCGACCTCGTCAATCCCTCGGGTGGCGGCGTCTACACGATCGATGTCACTGATCCGTCCCGCCAGGCGATGTTGAGAAACCTGAAAGTGGGTGACACCATCACCGCCGTGGTCAGCCAGGCGATCGCCGTTTCGATCACGCCAGCCCCGAAAAGCTGGTTCTGATCGAGCCAGCGGCTCGGCGACGCTGAAAAGGACTGTGTCATTTTTGCATCACCCGACTGCGGGAAACGTGGCACAGGGGGGCTCTGGGTTGCGGTCAGTCAACTTGCTCCTGTAACATGATTGGTAATGGTGGATCGGGCAGTAATGCCCGGTCCACCACGCGTAAACAGTGAGAACCTTGTTGGGGGTGGCACATGCATGTGTCTCACGACGGGGAAGCGGCTTTTTCAACAGGCTGCCGGGGTGTCGCTTCTGAACCCGCCTGTCGCAGCCCGGGGGCCACACTCTGGCCTTGCATGAAGGGGGAGTTGTCGAGATGAACGTCGCAACGAGGCTTCTGGCTGGGTACTCTCCTGGCGCTGCCGGTCGCCGCGCATGCCCAGATGGGCGGGGGGCCCTTGCCGCTCGGCTATCCGGTCACTGGCCTCTATATCGGCGCGGAGGGCGGGTTCAATCTCGGGGGCAATGAGTTGTTCAAGAACCTCAGCTCCAACGCTCTGATACTGAGGAGCGGCCTCAGCACGCCGAACCTGAATGTCAGCCGCTCCATCGGCGCCGCCGCCATAGGCACGATCGGCTTCGGGTTCGGCAACGGCCTGCGCGCGGAGGTGGAGTTCGACTATCGGGGCAACAGCTTCAAGAACCCGAGCGGCGGCAGCACCGGCCTGATCGGCGCCCGCACAACCGCCAGCGGGTCCGAGCAGCTCTATGGCCCGATGTTCAATCTCCTCTACGACTTCAACGGGCTGGCGCCGTGGATCGTGCCCTATGTGGGCTTGGGTGGCGGGTATCAGCGCGCCCACCTGTCGAACTTCGCCGCCTTCGTCCCTGGCACCGTCACCGCGCTCAACCCCGTGCTCAGCTCCAACGACACGCGGGCCTCGCCCGCCGCGCAGGGGATCATCGGCGCGGCGATCCCGGTCCCCGACGTTCCCGGGCTCGCCCTGACCGCCGAGTACCGCATCCTCGGCTTGTTCGGCACACGGACCTACAACGCCGGGCTGACCGTCACCACGCCCGGCATCGCCGCCCCGGCGGTCCGGGCGTCCAGTTTCGGCACCTTCCAGTTCGGGCACCAGTACAACAACACCTTCGTGTTCGGCATTCGATACAACTTCGGCGTGACGCCGCCGCCGCCGCCGGCACCCGCCCCCGTCGCCGCCCCGGCGCCCGCGCCGGCACGGTCCTACCTCGTGTTCTTCGATTGGGACAAGGCGACGCTCACCGACCGCGCCCGCCAGATCATCCGCGAGGCGGCGGAGAACTCGACGCGCGTGCAGTACACGCGGATCGAGGTCAACGGCTACACCGACACCTCCGGCAGCGCGGCCTACAACCAGCGCCTGTCGGTCCGCCGCGCCCAGAACGTGGCCGCCGAGCTGGTGCGCGACGGCGTGCCCCGCAACGTGATCGCGATCGCTGGCTTCGGCGAGACGCACCTGCTGGTGCCGACCGGACCCGGCGTGCGCGAGCCGCAGAACCGGCGGGTGGAGATCATCATCCACTAGGAGCCGCGCAACCCGGACCGAGGCCCCCCACGGAACCCGCCGCCACGCCGGGCGGCGGGTTTCGTTGGCCTCGGCTCATCATCACGCTGTGCCGCGCAGCGCGAACACCCGGCAGGTCGCGCAGGCTCGGGTCGTGCGGCCATCTCCGATCAACTTCCTGCCACCCTTCCGCCACCGCCGCGATCCGATATAGTTCCCGGATCAGGCAGCGCGATCCGCGGCCCAGGAACAACGATAAGCGTGCGCGATGAGAGTGGTCTCAATCATTGCCGTCCTGCTGCTGGTTGCAGCGAACGCGCTCGCGCTGCTGAACGCGCTCGCGCTACTGCCCGTGGCGAGCACGCTCCAGCCGTACCAGCCGTACCTGCTGGAGAGCGCGCTAGCCTTCGGCCTTATTGCACTGATCGCGATCCTGGCCGGGCGCGGCCGGAGACGGGATGCCGAGCGCGTCATCGCCGAGGCGGCCCGACCGCCGCCGCCTCCCGCGCGCACCAACCAAGCGGATGCCGAGGTCGTGGGCTTTCTCGCCGCACTACAGGAGCGGGGCCGCTTCGTCGATTTCCTGATGGACGACATCACCGCTTATGCGGACGCGCAAGTCGGGGCAGCCGCGCGCGTCGTGCATGCCGGATGCAAAGCCGTCCTGCAGGAGCATTTCCGGATCCGCCCGGTGCGCGAGGAGAGCGAGGGATCGACAGTCCAGGTCGCCGCCGGCTACCCGGCGGACGAGTATCGCCTGCTCGGCACGATCAGGGGACAGGCGCCCTTCTCGGGCGTGCTTGTCCATCGCGGCTGGAAGACCGACTTGGTGAAGCTGCCCCGCGTTCTGGACAACGCGGCCGACCGGCTTCCGACGATTGCTCCGGCGGAAGTGGAACTCAAATAGGCGAGCCGAGCAGGCTGGCATTCGACCGGTTCGGTGGTCGGCGGGCGCCACCAACACAATCCGGGCAGCGGGGCCGGCCCCTCCCCTACCCGCTCATGCCGCGCGCCGCCGCTGACGCGCACCTCCGGCACGACGCAACCAGGACTTCGCTTCCATGAACGATCGCTTCAGTCTCGGCATAGACCTCGGCACCAGCAATTGCGCGGTCGCCGTCGCCGATCTCGAGACTGACCAGACCGGGATCGTCGAGATCACGCAGATCCTGGGAGCGAACCAGGTGGGCGAGAGGCCGACACTGCCGTCGGCCCTGTACCTTCCGCATCCCCAGGAGTTCCCGGAAGGTTCGTTGCCCCTGCCCTGGAACGCGGCCGGGGAGCACGGGATCGTCGGCCAGTTCGCCCGCGACCGGGGCGCGCTCGTGCCCGACCGTCTCGTCACCTCCGCGAAGTCATGGCTGTCCAACCCGCATATCGACCCGAAGCAGCCGACCCTGCCCTGGCGCTCCGAGAGCGCCGAGGAGACGCTCTCGCCTTTCGACTGCTCGCGCCGATACCTGCACCACCTCAAGGAGGCGTTTCTGCACGCCGAACGGCTACAGGGACACGATTGGGACCTTGCAAGCGGGCGGATTGTCGTGACCGTTCCCGCCTCCTTCGACGAGGTCGCGAGAAACCTGACGGCCGAGGCCGCCGAAGCCGCCGGGCTTGGAAACGTCACATTGCTGGAGGAGCCGCAGGCGGCGTTCTACGCCTGGACAGCACAGGCGGGCAGGGCGTGGCGCGACCTGGTCACGCCCGGCGACCTCATCCTGGTCTGCGACGTTGGCGGCGGGACGGCCGATTTCAGTCTGATCGCCGTCACCGACGTCGCAGGCGCCCTGGAACTGGAGCGCATCAGCGTCGGCGAGCATATCCTCCTCGGCGGCGACAACATGGACCTGGCGCTTGCCTATGCAGTTCAGGCCAGGCTGGAGGCGGAGGGCAAGTCGCTGGACTCCTGGCAGTTCCTAGCGCTCGTGCATGCCGCCTCCGCGGCCAAGATCACCCTCTTCGAGGACGACGCCCTGACAGAGGCGCCCATTGCCGTCCCCTCGCGCGGCTCCAGCTTGCTTGCCAGGACGGTCGCGACCACCCTCGACCGTGCCACGCTTGAGCAGGTGGTGCTGGACGGTTTCTTCGCCAGGACCGATATCGACGATCTGCCGCGTGAGGGCCGCCGGGGCGGCTTGCGAGAATTCGGTCTGCCCTACGCTTCCGATCCCGTGGTCAGCAAGCATCTCGCCCGTTTTCTCCGCCGCAGCCTGCAGAACGTGAGGGCGAGCGACAAGCTCGCTGTCCTAGTCGGATCGCGGGCCGGGGCCGAGGCGCTGATGCCAACTGCGGTCCTGTTCAACGGCGGCGTCTTCAAGGCCGCGCCGATCCGCGCCCGCGTGCTCGATCTGCTGGCGTCCTGGAACGCAGGGCAACCGATCCGCGAGCTGCACGGTTCCGAGCCGGATCTCGCCGTCGCGCGCGGTGCTGCGATCTATGGCCGTCACCGCGCCACTGGAAGGGGCATGCGCATCAAGGCCGGCGCATCGCGGTCCTATTACATCGGCCTGGAGACCTCGATGCCGGCCGTTCCCGGCTTCAGGCCGCCGGTCAAGGCCCTGTGCGTGGTTCCGCAGGGCATGCAGGAGGGCACGGAACTCCTGATCGAGGGACGCGAGCTCGGCCTTGTCGTCGGCGAGGCCGCGGAGTTCCGGTTCTTCTCCTCGGCCGTGCGGAGCGGCGACGCACCGGGACAGATCCTTCCCGACGCCGAGCGCGAGCTGGAGGAAACCAGCCTGCTCGAGATCGAGCTTCCGGCGCTCGCCGACGTTCCGGCGGGGCAGGTCGTGCCGGTGCGCATAAACGCCGTGGTGACGGAGCTTGGCACGCTTGAGCTCTGGATGAAGCACACGAACTCTGACCGAAGGTGGAAGGTCGAGTTCCAGGTCCGCACGGAATAGCGCCGGACCTGCCCTGACGTGAGCCAACCCGCCCATGGCACAAGCCCGCTTCTCCCTCGGCATCGATCTGGGCACGACCAATTCCGCCCTCGCCTTCGCGCCGCTGCTCGGCGAGGCGACGCCGGAGATCCTCCTCGTTTCGCAATGGGAAACCCCGGCCAGCCTGGCGGAGGCGCCGACACTGCCCTCCTTTCTCTATCTGCTGGAGGACGCGGTTGCCGCCCAGTTGCGCGGCAGGAGTGCGGGGGAATGGGTTGTCGGCCGCCTCGCGCGCAGGAAGGCGGGCGAAACACCCGGCAGGGTCATCCACTCAGCGAAGTCCTGGTTGTGCCACCACACCGCCGACCGGACGGCGTCGTTCCTGCCGTGGGGCTCGGAGGATCTTGCGCCCGATCAGAAGATCTCCCCGGTACGCGCCTCAGCGCTCATCCTCAACTATCTGCGGGGCTCGTGGAACAACCGCTTCGCCGAGGCCGGCTTCGCGTTCGATGACCAGGAGATCACCGTCACCGTCCCGGCCTCTTTCGATCCGGCGGCGCAGCAACTGACGCTCGCGGCCGCCGCGGAAGCGGGGTTCCCGGACGGCGTGCGACTGCTCGAGGAGCCGCAGGCCGCATTCTACTGTTGGTTGGAACAGCACGACCCTGCGCGCGAGTTGTGGCAGGTTCCGGCCGGTCGCGACACCGGACCGCTTCATGTGTTGGTCATCGATATCGGCGGCGGCACCTCGGATTTCAGCCTGTTCGAGATCGATGCGGGCGAGCGGAACGCGATGCCCGCCATTAGGCGCGTCGCCGTGAGCGAGCACATCCTGCTCGGTGGCGACAATGTCGATCTTGCCATTGCGCACTTCGTGGAACCGCGGCTCGCTGAGGCACAGGCCCAGCTTTCCGGCGCGCAGTGGGACTATCTTATCGCCTCCTGCCGCGATCTGAAGGAAAAGGCCCTGTCGGGGCCAGGCTCTCCCGACCATCGGTTTGCCGTCGCACTTCCCGGTCGCGGGTCGGACTTGTTCGCCAGGTCGCGGGCGGCGACGCTGACCCGGGCTGAGGTCGAGAGCGTGTTGCTAAAGGGGTTCTTTCCCGAGTGCGACGCACGGGCGCGGCCCTACCGAACGCAAGCGGCGCTGCGGGAATGGGGCCTTCCCTACGCCTCCGACAGTGCGATCACGCGGCATCTCGCCGACTTCCTAAGGGACCGTCCGAGGGTCGATGCGGTGCTGTTCAACGGCGGCTCGCTCCACCCGCCGCTCGTGCGCCAGAGACTTCGGGCGCAGATCGGGGCGTGGCAGCACGGCTCCGCGCCGATGGCCTTGGAGAATGCCGAGCCAGATCTTGCCGTGGCGCGCGGAGCCGCACGGTTCGGCAGACTTCTCCACCAACAGACGGGGCGCATCACCGCGGGCGCGGCCCACGCGGTTTTTCTGGAGGTGCAGAGGGCAACAGCCAAGCACGACGAGGCAGCGCACCCCGCTCTCGTATGCATTCTCCCCCGCGGCGCATCTCCGGAGGAGCTGTTCGAGATTGCCGATCCGGCGCTCGAACTGCGCACGGATCAGCCGGTGCGCTTTCAGGCCTATTCCTCGAGCCGCCACGGCCGGTGCCGAGCCGGGGATGTCCTCGCGTGGCGTGAAGGCGATTTCCACGCGCTGCCGCCGCTTCAGACGATCGTCAGGACGGACGGGGCGTCCCGCTCCGGAGCCGGGCGGACCATACCCGTTCATCTGGCCGCCAGGGTGAACGCGCTGGGTTTGCTACAGGTCTCGTGCGTCAGCGCGGATCCCGCGGTTCCACAGTCTTGGCCCCTGGAATTCAACCTTCGCCCGCACGAACATGCCACTGCAGGGACGCCTAATGCGGGAGCGGTCCGCGAAGCTGTCGCCCCGGTCGAACCGAATACGCCGGCGGACGCGCTCGAAGCGGCACGGAAGCATCTCCAAATCGTATTCACCCGCCCGCCTGGCAAGGCGGAGAAGGTGAGTTCCGCCGCTGTTCTCAAGACACTGGAGCGCATTCTCGGCCTGCCCCGGAGCGAGTGGAACGCTGCCCTCCTGCGTGCCCTCTGGCCCGTCCTGGACGAGCAGTTCGGGGAACGAAGGATTTCGGTGGATCACGAGGAGGCTTGGCTCACCTTGGCCGGGTTCCTGTTGCGCCCGGGCTTCGGCGTCGCCCACGACGAGCTTCGCATTGACAGGCTGTGGCGGCTGAACGGCGCCGGGCTCTGCTTTCCGGGCAGACGAATTAAGAGCCAGGAATATATCTTGTGGCGTCGGGTGGCCGGTGGGCTTACGCGTGAACGGCAGGAGAAACTCCTGGCCGGCGAGTTCGACAAAATCCGCGGCAGCAAGGCACCGGCCGAGCTCGTGCGCTTGGCCGGGTCTCTGGAACTGATCCCGAGCGCGATAAAGGTGGAGCTGATCAACCGGTTTATCGAGACGGCGGTGACGCTCGCGCGCGACAAGCGGCACTGCGCTCCCTATCTCGCCGCACTCGGGCTCCTGCTCAACCGGACTCCGCTCTACGCCGGACCGGAGACCGTCATCTCGCCCGATCTCGTTGAACACGCGTACGCGGCGTTCCGAGAGTTCGATTGGGCCGATCCGGAACTGCTCGAACTGCAAAGCCTGTTCCTCCGGGCCGCGCGCGTGGTGGGCGACCGGAGCCTGGACGCGCCCAAGCCGCTGCGCATGCTGATCGCCGGCAAATTGGAGAGGTCCGGCGTCGCCCCGTCGCGAACCGCGAAGATCAAGGGGTTCATCCCGCTAGGACGGTCGGACCGCGCCAGCCTGTACGGCGAGGCCCTGCCCCCGGGCCTCGTGCTCGGCACCAGTCAGGACGACGCTGACGGCTAGTGGGCTGAGTTGGAAGTTTCCTGGCACTCATGAACGTCGTTGGTGCGTTGGCAGAAGCGTCGCACGCTGTCGAGGATGTCGTCGGCGCTCTTGGTCCAGACGAACGGGTGCGGTTCCGCATTGGTGGCCTCAAGGTAGCGGCGGATCGCCGCCTCCAGGGTCTCGACTGTAGGGAATACTCCGCGCCGGATCTGGCGCACGGTAAGCAGGGCGAACCACCCCTCGACGAGATTGATCCAAGAGGCGCTGGTCGGCGTGAAATGCAGATGATAGCGCGGCCGCTTGGCCAGCCAGTCCCGGACCAGCGCGGTTTTGTGGGTGCGCAGGTTGTCGAGCACCAGATGCACCTCGAGGTCGGAGGGAATGCTCCGGTCGATCTCGTCAAGGAAGGCGCGGAACTCGGTGGCACGGTGACGACGATGGCAGGTCCCGATGACCCTTCCGGTCTTTGCGTCGAGGGCGGCGAACAGGTCGAGTGTGCCGTGGCGAAGATAGTCGTGCGTCCCGCGTTCGGGCTGGCCGGGGCGCATCGGCAGCACCGGCGCGGTTCGCTCGACAGCCTGGATTTGCGGCTTCTCGTCCACACACAGCACCAACGCCCGCTCGGGTGGCGAAAGATACAGCCCGACAATGTCGCGGACCTTCTCCACGAACAGCGGATCGGTGGACAGCTTGAAGGTCTCGGCCCGATGCGGCTTCAGTGCGAAGGCGTGCCAAATGCGGCAGACTGCCGTCTGGCTCAGCCCCGTCGCCCTGGCCAGCGAGCGGGTGCTCCAGTGCGTGGCGTTGGTTGGGCTGGCTTCCAAGGTCGTGGTGACCGCCCGTTCAACTTGTTGGTCCGTGATCTTGCGCGGGGCTCCAGGCCGGGGCTCGTCGAGCAGACCGTCCAGCCCGCGCTCGGCAAAGCGACGCCGCCACAGCGCCACCGTCGCGCGGTTAATGCCGAGCCGCTCAGCAACGCCGCCATTGGTCGTGCCCGGTTCGGCGCAGGCCAGGACGATGCGCGCACGGGTGGCGAGCGCCTGTCCTGTCTTGCGTCGGCGGATCCAGCCCTGAAGCAGATCACGGTCGGTTCCAGACAAAGCAATCGGGATCGCGTGAGGGGTGGCCATGGCAGGTGCCTCCGCTTGCGTGTCTTTCGCCCCTCAATGAAGAATGTCCCACAGGACGCCCAAAGTGCTCAGAAACTTACGCCTCAGCCCACTAGATGTTTGTTTCCAGGATGTGGCGACGGTGACACACTCGGCCGCGTAAACAGAGCTGGAATCGCGCCATTAAGCATTTGGCTTAGCCAACCCGAAGCGATGGTTCCAAGCCAGCAGGCTCGAAGCCTGGGTCAAGACTGTTCAGGACGGGCCTGCTGACGGACAACCTCGTCAACCCGTGCAGGCACGAGTATTTCAAGTCGCTGGCCGGATCGGTCCAACGCGCCGCTCGTTGTCCCGCCGAAGCACCCAATAGAACAATCTAGGCCATTGCCGCTCCGCACCGAATTTCTTCTTCCCGCCGATTCTCCACAATCCTCCGAGGGACCGGCCGGATATCACTCCGGATGTGTTATCAGACGGTTAATGTAACACCACGCGAATGTCATTGCTCATTGTGAGCAAGGCGTTATATTCTCAACAAGCTAGCGCCAATGAGCGGAGACGCCATCGTGGGCAACGAGCTTGCCGCGAGTCTTAAAGTTGTAACGAATCCCGGCGTCGCCTCCACGGCCTCCTTCGTGGACGTCCAGGGTCCGCGCCGTAATCTCGACTTTGTATCGATGGCGAACGATGCGCTTGGTGTTTGGGATTTTCTTGCCGTCTTGCTGGCTGGATTCCTGACGGCGACCGTTTATAGGCACTTTTTCGTGATCGAGGCGGCGGCCGTCGAGTTCTGGCAGCCGCTTTACTTGCTCGTCGGAGCTGGCGCCGTTATCTCGCCGGCGCTTCTGCGTGATCGCAGCCTGAATACCGTGTCGCGGTTCCGCGACATGGATAAGCTGCTCAGCCGCCTTTTTTTCCGGGGCGTCTGCCTGGCGCTCGTCATGCTGGCGCTGGGGTTCGCGACCCACTCGCTAGGGCTTGTCTCGCGGCTCTGGATCGTGATGTGGACGGCCCTCACGTTTCTATTCTGTGCGGCTGGCCGGCTTTCGCTCGCGGCCTATCTGCGCAGGCTCGACGCAGGCGGATTGCTGGGCGACCGCGTGGCGATCGTCGGAGCGGGGCCGGTCGCCGATCAGTTGGTCGATCATTTCCGCACCTCTGAAAGCCCGGTCTACGTTGTCGGCGTGTTCAGCGACGGAGTGGACAGCGCGCCCGCGCATCGCGTCGTGCCGCGCGGAACCATCGCCGACCTTGTCGAAATTGCCCAGAAGCGGCGGCTGGACTGGATCATCCTGACCCTGCCCGCCAACGCGGAGCAGCAGATCGGCAAGATTCTCCTGCAACTGAAGACGGTGTGCGCCCAAGTCGCGCTCTGCCCCGAGCTGGTCAAGCTCAGGCTGCCGCACCGGCAGGTGGACGACCTGGGCGCGCCGATGATGCTGCTCTCGGAGCGCCCGCTCCGGCGCTGGCAGCTGCTTGCAAAGGAACTGGAAGACAAGCTCCTGGCCGGCATCCTCCTTGTTCTGCTGGCGCCGCTCCTGTCGCTGATCGCGCTGGCGATCCGCCTGGAGTCGCCCGGCCCGGTGATCTTCAGTCAGAAGCGGCATGGCTGGAACAACACCGAGTTCACCATCTTCAAGTTCCGCACCATGCGTTGGCAGCCGGATGACTCCGGCGTGCTACGGCAGACAACACGCCGTGATGAAAGGCTGACAAAGGTGGGAGCGTTCCTGCGCCGCTCCAGCCTCGACGAGCTTCCGCAGCTCTTCAACGTGCTACGTGGGGACATGTCGGTGGTCGGCCCACGGCCGCACGCCGTGACGATGCGGACAGAGGAGCGGCTGGGGCACGAAATCATCGCCGAGTATGCGCATCGGCACCGGGTCAAGCCGGGCATCACTGGATGGGCGCAGGTCAACGGCTATCGCGGCGCGACGCATCGGGCGGAGGAGCTTCGCAAGCGCGTCGAGTACGACCTGTTCTACATCGAGAACTGGTCGCTACTGTTTGACCTCAAGATCCTCGTCTTAACCGGGCTGCGCTGCTTTATTGACCGAAACGCATTTTAGCAAGTCGGGCGACCAACCCTAAGTCGGGTCGCTTGGCATGACGAGTGTGTGAGCTATGCGGGTCGGATCCGTCGCTATCCGATCCCCCTGCGCCTTAACGGCGCACCCAGCCTGGAGCCGTCTCACCTAAGCCCAATACTGTTCACTTTATGATGCGAATGGCCTTGACGTAGTCGATCCGCGTTACCGGCTGTGGGGTGCGCGGTCGTAACTGATAGTTGCTCATCTTGCGCTTGACCCCACGCGGCACCTGCCTGCCTCGGCTGCTTGCCACGCGCTCCTCCAGGATCTCGTTCAGCACCGCCTTATGCAGAGCCCGCCTGGCCCGAGGGGGGAAGCGCGGCGAACAGCGGCAGCTTGCGCCGGACCACGCGCACGGCATGCGAGAAGGAGAGCCGGTCGGGGTCTTCCGCGGCCTGCAGCGCCGCTTCGTGCATCAGCCCGCGCACCGCGAAGTGGGCCAGCAGCAAGCCCCAGAACTCTTGGCGCGCCAACGCCGGGGTTTTGCTGCGCAGCACGACCCCCGCGCCGCGCAGGTGCGTCTTCAACTCGTCCAAGGCGCCTTCGATTTCCCAGCGCTCATGGTAGAGGGCGGCCAGGGCCGCGGCGGGCGCCTGCGCCGGATCCAGGATCGTGGTCACCAGCCGATACAGCGGCTCAGCCTCGGCGACGCCCTCCAGTCGATACTCGACCACGCGCACCCGGATGCCGTTGCTCCCGTGTCGCCGGTTCTTGTCGCTGGAATAGATCGTCGTCAGGTAGGACCCGTCGGCCAGCACGCTTGTGCGCGGCAGCCGCAGATTGTGCTTCACCCGCCAGAGCAGGTCGGCGCCGGTGGCCGCCGCGGCCTGCCAGAGCGCGTGTCCAAAAAATTGTCGGTCGGCCAGGCACAGCATGCCGGGCCGCAGTCCCCTCAGCACGTCGTGGGCCAGCGTCGTCTCGCCATCCGCGCACCGGCCGAGGCGGGCGCCGAACAGCACGTGCGTGCCGTTCTCCACCAGGGCCACAAAACGGAGCTGCGGGAACGCGCTCTCGCCGCGGCTCGCACCCGGACACCCGAAGCTGGCGCGGTTCTCCTCAGTGTCGGCCACATCCAGGCAGGAGCCGTCCAGGCTGACCAGCCGCCACGCCCGATACCACGCCCCCTTGGTGGCGCGCGCCGCGATCGGCTGCACCACCTGCTCATAAAGCCTCTGCAGCGGCGCCTCGCCCAGCCGGGTGCGAGCCTGTGAGATGCCGCTCCGGCCTGCCACCTTGACCGCCTCAGCGCCCCAGAGCCAGCGCAGACCCTCCAGCAGGCAGCGCAACACCTCCCGCGTGCTGGAGCCCATGTAGAGCGCCAGGGCGATCGCGTAGTAAACCATCACCTGCGCCGGCAGGTCGCGCTCCCGCTCGCTCGCCGTGCCGGTCTCGGCCAGAATTTGCCGCACCCGTTCGGGCGGGAACGCCTTGGCAATCACGCCGAGGCTGATGCGGTCGCTGAGACGAACGCCGGCCGGCAGGCCGGCAGGAGCACCGGCCATCGCTGCCGCCCCCCGGACAATCCCAGCCAGCAGCATATGCCGCCTACCCGTTTATCTGAACAGTATTGCACCTAAGCCGGATCGCGATGAGGCGTTCCGGTGCGGCCCTGGGAATGTAACTCATAGCGCTCCGGCATCAGCCGGAGGCTGCGATGGTTTGGCGTCAGTGACGAGCATGCCTCAGGAGTTGTGTCATACCAAATCCGGCTGATTAGTTCGGCTGAACCGGCTTTGGCCACCAGTGGAAGCTGGTGTGCGGACGGATCATGCTTGGGTCGAGGCGGGTGCTGCGTTCGGCGATGGCGGCATCGAGGTCGGCCAGGGTGGGGAAGTGCTTGTTGGCCACCGCCTCGTCGAGCAGCGGCCAGAGCCGCTCAGCGGGTTGGAGTTCCGGGCTGTAGGGAGGCAGGAACACCAGCGTGATCCCGTCCGGCACGGCCAAGCCCTTGGGGCCGTGCCAGCCGGCGTTGTCCAGCACGAGGACGATGTGGCGTCGGCGTCCCGCCCCGCTCTCGCGGGCGAAGGCGGCGAGCCGGGTTTCGAAGGCCGGCTTGTTGATGCGGGTGCAGAGATACCAGACCGTCTCGCCGCTGCTCGGCTGCACGAAGGCCGCGACGTGCAGCCACTGGAACCGGTGATGACCCAGCGCCGTTGGGCGTGCGCCGGCCTTGGCCCAGACCCGGCGGCGGATCGGCTTCAGGCCGAGGCGGTGCTCGTCCTCCGCCCAGACCTCGACCGGCTGTTCCGGGTGCGCCGCCCGTGCTTGCGCAACGGCAACGTCAACCTGTTTGCGAAGGCCGCCCGCGCCTCCGGATCAGCGGCCCGCGGATGGCGCGGGCGCGGCGTCTGCACCGACCAGCCGAGCCGCTTCAGCGCCTCCCAGCCGCGCTGCGGATGCACCCGCTCCAGCTTGAGGTGCCGCGCCATCCAGGCCGCCACCTTGGGGCCACTCCATAGCCCGCCGTCCTCGGGCGGCTCACGCAGCCGCTCGGCCAGGGCGGCCAGCACCGCCTCGGTCAGCACGCTGGGGGCCCGCCCGTTCCGCCGCCGCCCATCGCCCAGCGCCGCCGGGCCGCGTGCGTTGTAGCGCGCCGCCACCGCCTCCACCCAGCGCGGCGTGAGCGCCAGCACCCCGGCCACCTCGACCACCGTGCGGCCCTGCGCCAGCAGCCAAATCGCCTGGGTGTGCCGCGCCTCGGTCACGGTTTGCGCCGCGCGGAACCGCGCCGCCAGTTCCGCCACACTCAGGTGCTCGGCAATCCGTGCCATCATCCCCCCGTTCAACCGCCCGCGGCATAGGCCCGCTCCGCGCAGCCGCCACTCTAAGCCGAACCTATCACCCGGGTTTAGTATGACCGCGTGCTGGCGGCGCGAGACAGCGAGCGAGCGGCACCGGCGCGGCTCTGTGTCCGCATACCCTATGGGAAGGCGCGGCGCGGGACCGAACGGGCGAGGTCACGTCGGGCCCGCGGCGCTCGCACACGCCGCGCACGCTTGCGCCCCGCGCGACGCGGTCGCCACTTACGCCACCGAGTGTCCGGACGACGGCGGAGGAGTTGTCCCGCCTGGCTGGCGGTTGAGAGGGCGTCCATGGCAGCGCCGGACCGGTCCGGCCTGTGCCTCATCCTGTCTCCAGCCCCGACCTGGCCCCATCGAGCAGAGGTCCGCAGAGCTCATGCGCCTGGTCCGCGGCGCCGCGCCCAGAACCCGGAGGCGCTCTGGAACGCGATCGGCTCCGTCCTCGATCGCTTTGGCCCAAGCGAATGCCGAAACCACCTTGCGAACGCAAGCCGTGTACAGTCGGCGTAGGGCGGCTCAAGAACCTCTACGTCGCCAACTCGCGCCATCCCTGGCCCTATCCGCTCGCCTGAGGTGTTCCATTCTGGATTCGATCACATCTCGTGCATCCGTAGGACTCCCTGCCTAACAATCCGCTTTTTGTAAGCCCTCCAGAGACAAAATTACCTCCGAACCCAAAATCCTCACCGCCTGATGTTGCTCGCCGTTCATCGGTCCGTATAGCTGCCAAGCACCGAGGCAATCCCGCCTGGGCAAACTTTTTCTAAGGATTCTCACTCAGACCTCGATAAAACTCCCTTTTTCACAGTGAACTAGCATCAGGCAACCGCATCTCGCGGCGTCCTGTGTCGCCTTTTGATTCGATATATCAATTATGTCGGTGACAACCCATGGCGCGGACGCGCCCGGTATGTAGGCAAAAATGCCTACGATCGCCTATCCTGGAGGCCCTCTATGACCGCAACCACGACGTTCGATGACGAATTCAACTCGCAGGACGTAGGAAACGGAGGCCAATGGCAGGCAGGCTGGGCTTGGGCCCCCAACGGCTACGAGCCCTCCGGCACGACGTCGTGGATCGTCAACCCGAGCTGGGGACCGACTGCTGGAGCGGATGCGTACACGGACAATGGCGGCGTCCTGTCGATCAACTTCCAGCCCACGCCCTCCTCGATGTCCGGGGCGGTCAACGGTGCCCCGTTCCTGACGGGCGCCCTCACGACCGAGAATACCTTTTCGCAAACCTACGGGTACTTCGAAATGAATGCCGAACTCCCGGCGGGAGCCGGCCTCAACTCGGCGTTCTACCTGCTGCCGGCAAGCGGGGCATGGCCGCCGGAACTCGACATCGAGGAGGTGCTCGGCAGCGACCCGACAACACTGGTCAATACCGCCCATACCGGCTCCAACAATTCCGCCGACCCGATGTGGTCCGACATCCCCGATGCTTCCCAGGGATTCCACACCTACGCGGTGGACTGGGAGCCCGACACCATCACCTGGTATTTCGACGGCAAGCAGGTGGCTCAGGAGGCCACGCCCGCCGACATGCACCAGCCAATGTATATGGTCATAGACACGTTATCGGGTACACCCGGATCCTGGTCAGGTGCGGCCACGCCGGGCGAAACCGCGCAGATGAAGATTAATTGGGTCCACGCCTACAGCTCCAATCCCTACGTTGCCGGCGCGACACCGGCTGCGGCCACCGACCCGTCCTCGAGCTCCGACCCGCCGTCGAACACTATCTCAGGCAGTTCCACGACGCCCACGCCGAGTTCCGCATCCGCATCCCCGTCCACCGTGTCACCCGACACGCTCACGCTGGCGCTGTCGGAAGACGCCTACCAGGGCGATGCCCAGTTTATCGTGAAGATGGACGGCACGCAGCTTGGCAACGCGCAATCTGTCACCGCGTCGAACAGCGCCGGTCAGACGCAGAACTTCACCTTCTCCGGCAACTGGGGCGCCGGGGCGCACAATGTGGAGGTCGACTTCATCAACGACGCCTCTGGAGGCCCCGGCCAGGACCGCAACCTGTATGTCGACCAGGTCACCTATGATGGCAAAGCCGCGATGAGCCAGCCGACGCCGCTGCACGGCAACGGCGGCGTGACGATACCGGTGGGCCAATCGTAAGCCGAGTCGCATCGGTCTCCCGCGGCGCCCGTCCGCCGCGGGTTGACGCCCTTTGGCAACTTCAGTTGTGTATACGCGGCGCCGCAGGGAGAGCGCATCGCGCATGCACGCTGGACTATCCCCATCACAACCCGAAACACTGCTCGCGGCCCTGCGCGCCCTCGGCCCGATCGACTGCGACGTGCATCCGCCTCCGCCGAGGATCGCCGATCTTCTGCCCTATTTGGATGAGCACTGGCGCGAGACGATGGTCTCGCGCGGGATCGACGGGCTCGATCTGCCACTTTATCCCCCCAACGCGCCGATCAGCGCCCGCCCCGACTGGCGCCCAGCCGGGAGTGGGGCGGACCCCGCCCTCACCGCGCTGCGGAGGCACGCGCTGGAGCCATGGGGAACCCGCGCCGCGATCCTGAATTGTTTGCATGGGGCAATGGTTCTCTACAGCGAGGACATGGGCGCCGCGCTGGCGAGCGCGGTCAACGCGTGGCTCGCGCAGGAATGGCTCGACAGCGACCCCCGCCTGCGCGCCTCGATCGTGGTCAACGCGCGCAGCCCGGACCTCGCGGCCGCGGAGATCGAGCGGGGTGCCGGCGATCCGCGTTTCGTCCAGGTGCTGATGCTGGTGAGCGGCGACATGCCGCTCGGCCGGCGCCTCCATTGGCCGATCTACGCGGCGGCAGAGCGCCACGGCCTACCCATCGGACTGCACGCCGGCAGCAGTCACCACAATGCTCCGACTACCGTCGGCTGGCCTTCATACCTGGTGGAGGACTACGTCGGCACCGCCGCCGCGTTCCAGACCCAGCTCATGAGCCTGATCGCCGAGGGCGTGTTCACAAAATTCCCAAGCTTGCGCGTGGTGCTGATCGAATCCGGCGTCACCTGGCTTCCGCCCTTCCTCTGGCACGCCAATAAGGAGTGGCGCGGGCTGCGGATGGAGGTGCCCTGGCTCGACCGGCCGCCGGCCGAGTTGGTGCGCGACCAGGTGCGCCTGACCATGCAACCCCTCGACGGCCCGCCGAATCCGGCGGAGCTGGAACGCGTTCTCGACCAGATCGGCTCGGACGAGATGCTGCTGTTCTCGACCGACTACCCGCACTGGCACTTCGATGCCGAGGACGCACTGCCCGCCGGGTTTCCCGCGCACCTGGTCGAGAGACTCGCCGTGCGGAACCCGCTCGAGACCTACACGCGGCTGAAGGAGACGAGGCCATGAGCCAAACGCTGCTGGAGCGCGAGCCCGCGCCCGCCACCCGCCTCAAACTCATCGATTGCGACATCCATCCGGTGCTGCGCTCGACCGCGGCGCTGCACCCCTACCTGCCGCGCCGCTGGCGGGAGGAGCTCGACACGCTCGGCTTCCGCACCCGTGGGGCGTTCCTGAACAGCGCCGCCTATCCGAAGGCCACCCCGGCGCTCTCCCGCCGCGACGCCTGGCCACCCGGCGGGTTGCCGCCAGGGTCGGATCTCGCCTTCATGCGCCAGCAGCACCTGGATTTCTACGGTGTCGATGTCGGCATCCTTCAGGTGTTGTTCCCCGGCGGCAAGGACGAGCGCAACCTCGACTTCGGCGCGGCCGTCTGCACGGGGCTGAACGACTGGCAGGTGGCGGAGTGGACCGAGCCCGAGCCTCGGCTGCGCGCCTCCATCACTGTCGCCTGCGACGACGCGCACGCCTCAGTGGCGGAGATCCGGCGCTGCGCCCCGCGCCGCGACTTCGCCTCGGTCTTCGTCAGCGCCCGCACCACCGAGCCGCTGGGGCGCAAACGCTACTGGCCGATCCTGGAAGCGGCCGTCGAGGCCGGGCTGCCGATCGGCATCCATGCCGGCGGCGCCAACGGCATCCCGATGACCAGCGCCGGCTGGCCGAGCTTCTACATCGAGGACCACCAGGGCGGCGCCTCCGTGATGCAGTCCCTGCTCACCAATCTCGTCTTCGAAGGCGTCTTCGAGCGCTTCCCCGGCCTGCGCGTCGTGCTGGTCGAAGGCGGTTTCGGCTGGGCGCCGCCGCTCCTGTGGCGGATGGACCGACAGTGGGAACGGATGCGCCGCGAGGTGCCGCATGTGAGGCGCCCGCCATCGGAGTATGTGCGCGAGAGCGTGTGGTTCGCCACTCAGCCGATCGTCGAGCCGGAGCGCGCCACGGACATACGCGCCGTCCTCGACTGGCTCGGCCGCGACCGGATCGTGTTCTCGAGCGACTATCCGCACTGGGACATGGATGATCCGAGGCTGGCCTTCAAAGTTCCGCTCAGCGAGCAGGAGCAGCGCATGCTCTACGCGGACAATGCCCGCGCCGCGTACCGGCTTGGCTGAGTGTCCGATCGAGAACACGGCCGAAGGCCCTGGGCGATGTCCTGATCGCTTCGATCCATCGCGGGAGGGGATGGAATCGATCAGAGCCTGGCAGACAAGATTACTCCGCCGCGGCACCCGATCTCTCCGCGCACCCCTCTATGCAGCAGCGGCCGGGCTGGCGGTTCCGGGTGATGTTGCGGTCCGGGTCGGCCAGCACGCCACGGTCCAGCAGGCGCTCCACGAGATCAACCTTGTCGCCAAGATCATAGGTTCGCCAGAATCTCGCGCTTCATCGCCTCCGGGCTACCGCCGCCATGCAGTGAGATCAGCGAGTACCACCCGCCCGTGTTCGAGGCGGTCAGATCCTCGATCATCCGCGCGACCTCGATTCGCTTGTCATAGGGGATGTCCGGGCGGCCTTGCAACAGCGCCGAAAGACTGGCGGCGGTCGCCGGGTTGTGGTCCTCGTCCGGTCCGGGCAGCGCGACCACCAGCCCGCCGGAGACATAGTGCGCCAGCCGGTGCATGTCGTAGATCTGCGTCGCCAGCAGCAGCTTGCCGACATTGGCGAACACGGTGTCCGGCATGATCGCGCCCGACGCGTCCGCCGCGCCGTAGGTCGAGGCCGCGACACCGCACGCGTAGAATCCCTCGACGATCTTGATCAGCTCCACCATCGCCTCCCGCATGTGCGCGTGGGCGTCGAAGTCGAGCCCGTTCGCCTCCGCCATCAGCGCTCCGGCGCCGATCAGCAGGTCGCCGAACCCTGCGCGCGCGCCGATGCAGGAGTGGCGGTGGTGCGTGGCGTAGGTCTGCGACAGGAAGCCCGCCTGCTCCCATTCGCCTGCCAGGAACAGGCGGGCGTGCGGCACGAACACGCGGTCGAACACAACCACTCCCGTTGACTGACCATAGCGCGCACTGAACTTTGCCGCCGCCTCGCCGGGGCGGCCGGCCGGGCGGGTGATGATCGTCACCCCCTTCGCGTCCACCGGCACGGCGCAGCACAGCGCGAAATCCGCGTCCTCGCGCGTCATCGCACGGCACGGCATGACCAGGAAGGCGTGGACGTAGGGCGCGCCGGTGACGATCGCCTTCACCCCGCTGATGATGACGCCATCCGGGCGCCGCTCGACGATATGGACATAACTGTCCTTGTGGGTCTGGGCGTGCGGCTTGAGCGAGCGGTCGCCCTTGCCGTCGGTCATCGCCACCGCGATGGCGAGGTCCGCCGCCTGGACCTCGTGCATGTACTCCAGGAAAAGCGCGTGATAGTCGGTGCCGTGCTCGGCATCGATCCGGTGCGTGGCCTGGAAGATGCCGTTGAACGCGTCATGCGTCAGGTAGCGCTGCGCGCACCCGGTCTCCTGGCAGAGGATCCGCACCGCCTCCAGCTTGCTCAGCAGGTCGCGCGTGTCGCGGTTGATGTGCAGCATCCGGTTGACCGTCGCCCCGGTGCTGGCCTCGGTCGCCGTCATGAGGCGAGCGAGCTCCGGGCGGCGCGCGAAGTCGTAGGTGACGCCGATCGCCGCGATGCCAGGCGCCAGGCGCGGCTCGTCGGCCACGCTCTCGACCCGCGCGCCGTCGAGGAACACGCGGGGGCGGAGGGCGCGGAGGGAGTCGCGGGTACTCGGCGGCCGACATGAACATGCTGCGCTCCGGACATCTGATCCGGCGGACGCCTAGCACGCCCTTGAGCCCGCGGCGAATGCGTCGGACACTCGGCGCCACGACAGACGGGAGAGAGGAAATGGCCGACGAGGCGCCGCACATGCCGCTCTCGGGGTTGCGGGTGCTCGACCTGACGCTCGCGCGGGCGGGGCCGACCTGCGTGCGCCACCTAGCCGATTGGGGCGCCGACGTCATTCGCATCGAGCCGCCGCCCACGGGCGGGGAGGACATCGCCGGCGCGCGGCACGGGTTCGACTTCCAGAACCTGCACCGCAACAAGCGGGCCATGCACCTGAACCTGAAGGAGAAGGACGGTCACGAGGCATTCATGCGTCTGGTCAAGACCGCCGACGTGGTGGTCGAGAACATGCGGGCGCAGGTGAAGCACCGCCTCAAAATCGCCTATGACGATCTGCGCGCGGTCAATCCGCGCATCGTCTATGGCAGCATCTCCGGCTTCGGCCAGGACGGCCCGTACGGGCACCGCGCCGGGGTCGATCAGATCGCGCAGGGGATGGGCGGGCTGATGTCGATCACCGGCCTGCCGGGACAGGGGCCGGTGCGCGTCGGCATCCCGATCGCCGACCTCACCGCCGGCAACCTGCTCGCACTCGGGATCATGGTCGCGCTGTTCGACCGGCAGCGCACCGGCGTTGGGCGCTGGGTCACGACCAGCCTGCTGGAAGCGCAGATCTTCATGCTCGACTTCCAGGCCTCGCGCTGGCTGATGGCGAAGGAGGTCGCCCAGCAGGCGGGCAACGACCACCCGACGGGCATCCCCACCGGCGTCTTCCCGACCAGCGACGGCTATATCAACATCGCCGCCAGCTCCGCCCGGCTCTGGGAGCGGTTCTGCGACGCGATCGAGCGGCCGGACTGGAAAGCGAAGCCGGAGTGGAAGACCCAAAAGGGCCGCAGCGCCGAGCGCAAGGCGATCAACGCGGCGATCGGCGAGGTCACGCGCACCAAGCCCGCCGCGCACTGGATCGAGCTGTTCGAGGGCGCCGGTATCCCGTGCGGGCCGATCTACACGATCGACCAGGTCTTCGCCGACCCACAGGTGAAGCATCTCGGCATGGCCCGGCGCATGGACAGCCCGGCCCTGGGCGCCACCGAGGTCGTTGCCTCGGCGATCAACATCTCCGGCGTTTCCAGGGATATCCGCACGCCCACGCCGGAGGCGGGCGCCAGCACCGAGGAGGTGCTGCGCTCAATTGGTTACAAAGAAGACCAGATCGTCGCGATGCGCGCGAAGGGAGTGATCTAGATGGACACGATCGCCGCCACGCCGACGCGGGAGTACGCCGGCGGCAAGATGCTCGCCGCCGTTCAGGACGGCGTTGGCATCATCACCTTCAACCAGCCCGAGAAGCGCAACGCCATGTCGATCGACATGTGGGAGGGGCTGGGACAAATCCTTGACGCCTTCGCGGACGACGCGTCGGTGCGCGGCGTGATCCTGACTGGCGCTGGGGACAAGGCGTTCGTCTCGGGGGCGGACATCAGCCAGTTCGAGAAGAACCGCTCCAACGCCGACGCGCAGCGCGAGTACGACCGGCTGACCAGCGGCGGACGGGCCAAGCTGGGCGCCTTCCCCAAGCCCACCATCGCCCGTATCCGCGGCTTCTGCCTGGGCGGCGGCCTGGCCATCGCCATGCAGGCCGATCTGCGCGTTGCCTCCGAGGCCAGCCAATTCGGCATCCCCGCCGCGCGGCTCGGCATCGCGTACGGGTTCGACGGGCTGACCAAGCTCGTCCAGCTCGTTGGCCCCGCGCACGCGCGCATGATCCTCTACACCGCCGAGCGGATCGACGCGCGGGAGGCGGAGCGGATCGGGCTCGTCAACAGGGCAGTGCCCGACGCCGAGTTGGATCAGGCGGTACTGGGGATCGCGCGCCGCACCGCCGAGAACGCGCCGCTGTCGATCCACGCTTCGAAGATCACGATCGCCGAGATCATGAAAGATCCCAGCGAGCGTGATCTGGAAACAGTGGCCCGCGCCACCGCGACCTGCTTCGACAGTGCGGACTATCGCGAGGGGCGCACCGCGTTCCTAGACAAGCGGCGGCCGCAATTCCAAGGCCGCTGAGGAAAGCCCCTTCCGGTTGCGGGCGGGCTCCAGAGAGGGGTCGAGCATGAACCGACGCACCACGCTGAACCATTCTCTGGCCGCAACCGCCGCTCTGGCACTCGCCTTCGCGTTTCCCGCTCACGCCGAGGGATTGCTCACCGCGCATCGCCTGTCGGCGGAGCAGGCAAGCGCCGTCGCGCGCGAGGTGGTGGCGCGCTGCGCGCGGCAAGGCTACGCCGAGACCGCCGTGGTCGTCGATGCGGACGGGGTGCGCCAAGCCGTATTGCGCGGCGACCGGGCGGGCAGCCACACATTGGATAGCGCCAACGACAAGGCGTACACTGCCGCGTCCTTCAAGGCCGACACTTCAGCCCTCGCCGAGCGGGCGAAAACGATTCCCGGCTTCTCGGCCCTGTTCACACAGCTCCCGCACCTCATCCTGTTCGGCGGCGGCATCGTCATCAAGCTGGGCGACGAGGTGATCGGCGCGGTCGGGGCGAGCGGCGCGCCCGGCGGCAACCTGGACGAGGCTTGCGCCCGCGCGGGCCTCGATACGATCCGCGACCAGCTCAAGTAGCTCGTCAGGACGACGCGATCTGCAATCCGGCGGTCGGGCCGATGAAGCGGAGGCTGGTGCCGTCTGCGAGCGTGACCGCGCTGGCGCCGCTCGCCAGCGCATTGGAGACGGACCGCGCGGCGGCGCCCGAGCCGGAAGTCCCGTAGAGCGAATCAAAGCCGGTCAGGGCGAGGATGTCGCCCGCGTGCGCGTTGGCGATCACGTCCTGGCCCGGCGTGACCGTGGTGTTGGTCATGGCGCCGATGGCCTGGGCGCTGATGACGTAAAAGACGTTGGTGCCGCTACCGCCCACTATCGTATCGGCGCCGTCGCCGCCCACCAGGATGTCGGTGCCCGACCCGGCGAACATCAGATCATTGCCGCCCTGGAAGCTGCCCCAGTACTGGTCGATGGCGCTGGCCCCGGCCCCGAACAGCGTTTCGTTCCCCGTCCCCGCGACCATCATCGCGCCGGTGCTGGTGCCAGGATCCTGGTGGATCATAACGTTGTTGGCGGCACCGACCAGCGTGGCGGCGCCCTGGCCACTCAGCAGGTCCGCCGTCTGGCTTGCGGTATCCGCGGCGTAAAAGAACACGGAACCACCATAGGTCTGGATCGCATTGGCGGGGGCTCCCGGCGCCGCGAAGATCGTGTCGGCGCCGCCCAACACATTCACCGTGCCGCCGCCGCCACTCAGCGTGGCCTGGCCGATTCCGCTCAGGTAGAGGACCGTGCCGCTGTCGGGAGCGGTGACCGCGTAGGTGCCCGAGCGGCTGAGCGCTGGCGGCATGGGCGCGACGTTATAGCCGAGGACATCCATCACGGTGATGTCGGTCGGCGTCACTTGCTCCAACGTTCCGGTCTGCGCGTAACCGAACGAGTCGCCGTGAACCGAACTCGCCCAGTCGCCCACGTCGTTCGACGTATCGAACGGATCCAGGTCTGTTTGGCCGCCGTCGATCGAGAAGTAGCTCGAACTCGTCATCGGATAGCGGGTGGATACCGGGACTCGTGTAGCGGAAGAGATCGAGCGGCGTGTATATCCCCAGGTCGGAAGAGCGGCCCAGGACATGGGTCAGCTCGTGCTCAGCGGCGCCGATGAAATCGTACTGGTTCGGCACCGCCCGGCTCGCCGGATCGAAGGAGAAAGCAGAGTCGCTGCCGAAGCCGATGCTGCCGTCGATTTCGGTTTGGTTGGCTGGAATCAAGCCCCATGCCTTGGCCTCGGCAGGCGCGACCTCAAGAGATTGACGTGGAAACGGATCGGCGGCGGGGAGATTGGCAATCGCGGTGGCGTCGTCGGCCGAACTGGCGTGCGCCGCGAGTTCGCCCGTGACGGTCGCATAGGGCAAGGTGACGGAAGCGGGAAGCGCCGCGGCCACGTCGTCACCCGGGATGGGCGTGCCGTCGACCTCTCCCCAGCCGACGTTGACCGTCACCGTGATCGGGTTGGTGATCAGGGCGTCCAAATAGACTGCCGCCGCGGCGAGGCCCGTTAGGAAGCCAGTCGGGGCATGGGCGACGCTCGGATCGTAGTTGAAGATGAACTGCATGGCTTTCCGAGTTCGCAGAATCGTTACGCTAGACCATCGGTCATTTTGCGTCAAATCGCACGCGGAACGCTCACGAGCGCTTGAGACAGATTAGCGCATTGTGGCACTCTGTCGAACTCGCGAATCCGTGAGGTCGCCATGACCATCCAGCTCGCTATCGCGAACACGTATGGGATAGCGATGGCCAGTGATCGCCACGTGTTTCGTGGCGCGGAGCCGCGCTCGACCGGCCGGGACGCCAAGCTCTTCCGCCTCCGCACCAGCGTGCCTGCCGCGATGATGGCCTCCGGTCCGCTGGCGGTTTTCGAGGTGCCGGTTGCCCGCCTGGCGTTGCCCCTGGCGCGGGAGATCGAGGTGGCGCGTAGCGAGGGCACGCCAGAGGCGCTGGCCCGCGCCGTGCTGGCGGTGTTCGACCGTCCCCTGCCCGGCGCGCCCGCCTCGCGCGACGACGCCGACGCGCAGGTGCTCGGCGCCACCGCCGCCTTGGTGCTGGAACGCGCGCTCGTCGCCGGCCACGACCCGGCGCGCGGCCTGGAGCGCGTGCTGGAGGAGATCGAGCGGGCCACCGCCTGCCGCGGCGAGGCCGAGCTGCGGGAGACGTGCGCCGCGCTCTGGAGCGCCCACGCCTCGCGGCTGCCGGAGGCGCTGGGCAAGCCCGGCCTCGCGGCCGCCCTGCGCGCCGCGCCCGAGCTGTGCGGTCGGGCGGTGGTTGGCGCGCTCACGCGCGACTGGGGCAGGCCATCCGATCTGTTCGTGACAGTGGGGCTGTGCTGCCCGGCCACCGGTGTTCCGGTCCTGGTCGCGCTCCGGCTCTGGCGCGGCATCGGCCGGCGGCTGCATGCCGTCTCACGCTTCGCCGCCGACCACGAGGCGCTGTGGCGCTCGACCCGCACCATCTTCGTGGCCCAAGGCTCCGGCCGTCCGGTGATCGAGGCGATGGTGGACGGGATGGCCGATGAGCACTGGCGGCGCATGGCCAAGCCTGAACGGGAGGCCGTCGGCGAGGAAATGGGCGCGCGCTGGGACCGCGCGCACGACCAGCTCGGCGTGTCCTCCGTCAGCGAACTGGGGGCCCTGGCCGCCGGCCTGGTGCGCGGCGCCGAGGCGGTGGGCTATCTGACGCGCGATGGGGAGGGCACGATCGCGCCCGTGGACTGCTTGGTGCTGACGCCGGAGGGCGTCGACGCCAGAACCCTGCCGGCCGGGCCCGACGCCGCTCTGGCGCATGGCGCAGGCGTCTTCGCGCCAGTTTCAACAGAACGGGACGGATCTCGCGGCTCAACCAGTCTTCCCCTAAGCTTGGCTTCCATGCCCGACCGTCCCCTTTCCGCCCCCATACGCCCCGCGCGCGATCTTCCGTCCGCGATGGCGGAGCGGCTGATCGTCGCGCTCGACGTGCCGACCGTCGCGGAAGCGGACAGCCTCGTCGCGAGGCTGGACGGGACGGTGTCGTTCTTCAAGATCGGCCTATGGCTCGCCTTCGCCGAGGGGATCGATGGCCTCCTCAAGACGCTGATCGATGCCGGACGGAAGGTCTTCCTCGACACCAAGATGTTCGACATCGGCAAGACCGTCGAGGAAGGCGTCGCGCGCGCCGCTGATCGCGGCGTCAGCTTCCTCACGGTGCACGGAGACCGCCAGATCATCGAGTCCGCAGTGAAGGGCAAGCGCGGCTGCGGTATCAAGATCTTCGCGATCACGGCCCTGACCAGCCTCAGCGATGCGAGCCTCGCGGCGATGGGATATCGGCTGAGTGCCGAGGAGCTTGTCCATCTCCGGGTGAGGGAAGCCGCCCAGTTTGGGTGCGACGGAGTCATCGCCTCCGCGCACGATGACCCAGACGACCTCCGCCGGGTCGCCGGGACGGATCGGCTGTTGATCGCCACGCCGGGCATCCGGCCGGCGGGAGACGCGGCGGACGACCACCAGCGCATGGCGACGCCCGGCGAGGCGATTCGAAAGGGCGCCGACTACCTCGTTGTCGGGCGGCCGGTGATCGGCAAACCCGATCCGGCCGCGAGCGCGCGCCAGATCATTGCGGAGATGGAGGAGGGGGCGCGGCCGAGGCACGGCGCCTGAACGCCGGCGCGGCCGCGACCGCCTCCGCGCGGAGGGGACAGCGCCCGCGTAATTCACACGGCCCAGACCCGCAATCGATCACGCTGTTCGACGAAGTGCTGCAATGTCCGCCAGGATGACCGCGCCCAGGGAACAAGGAATCGGGCGCTCGCCACGACGAGGCGGCCCCGAAGCTTGATGCGGAGCTGTGGTGCAAGGTCGTATTCGTTGGCAACGATTTTGCCCGGGCCGGTGCGATCCTGGATTTGTCAAACCCATGACCCGAACCCTCACCACTCCAAATTTGTTCCCGGATTCGGTTAGCGCCTCAGGCACCAAGGTTCTATCACGTCGGCACACAATCTCACGATACAGCGATGATAGTAACTGAGGGGCAAAGGGTTCCGAAGGGAAGGGAGCGCGACCGGCTATCTCGCCGGTCGATATGGAGGTGCCTCATGAGAACCTTCGGATGGACGATGGCGCTGTGTATTTTGACAACCGCAGCAATTCCCGCGTTCGCGACGGACGGCCCTGGACAGGGAGCGCGCGCGAGCGACGGACCAGGCTGTACCGTGTTTCCAGCGCCGGCCTCGGTCGGCACGCGCATCGGCCTGAGCTATTTCGGTCCCCCCGCGTCCAGCACCAATCCAAGCTTTGTCGGCCCGACGCAGCTCCTGAAATCCGGGACGCTCGATGACGTCAACGGCCGTATCACGCTCCCGCTCTACAAGGGTTACATGCGCGGCACACAAATCCCAGTCTGGTACATCCTGACCGATGTCAGCGACGAGGGCCAGGCGACCGCACTCGGCTTGAACTACTCGGCGAAGCTCCAGTACGCGGCGGTGGGCGCCCGGACGGCCAGCTTCGGCCCTGACAACGTGCTCTATTTTGACAAGGGGACGGTTGACTTCACGCCTCATCGCGAGCTGGTCCCTGGCAGTCCGACCCCCTACCCGCCCGCGACGGCGGCCCCTGGGTCCGTGGGGGACAAGGACTACAGCCCCCTTGTTCGAAGTCCTGAACCAGAGTGGCATCATCTACGACGCACCGATCATCGCCTTCGGCGTCGAGGCCGCTGACATCAATGTTCCCAACGGCGATGTCGATTATGCGAAGGTGCATGACGAGGTTGTCGCCATCGACACCGTGAATCAGACGGTCACGCTCAACCTCGTCAACGGCTTCAGCTTCGGCCGGCCGGTCTGGTATCTTTCCACGGACTCAAGCGATCCAACGGTCGCGGCCATCGAGGGGGCGACGTACGCGCCCTTGCTGGGTCAACTGCCAGTCGGAGGCGACGACAGCTTCTCAAGCCCCGTCGAACGGATCTTTATCGCCGAGAACGGGGCCTCCGATTGCGCCAACCCGCTACGCCAGGGCTTGGATGCCGCGATCGCCGACGACTTCCGCCCGAACAACACGCTGGGCGGCATCCCAACCCTCGGCCTCGATTACAGTCCCGCCTGGGACACCAACCTGTACGAGTGGACTCCGGATGCGATCCGCAAAGGCTATCGGCAGCAATTGCGAGAAGAGTTTCAGATCCTGACCTACGCCCAGGACGGACTGCTGACCGGCCCTGGAGGCCAGCCGTTCGGCAGCATCGGCGTCGTCAACAATTGTCCCATCGTCGAGCGGCTAGACTGACGGCACTGACCGCATTCCGACCGGCCGCGAGCGGATCGGATCGCCCGCGGCTGGGCTGACCAAGGTGACTGGCGTGCCAGAGTGGCATGTGGCGCTTGGTGGGATGGACTGGCCAGACCCGGCGTGTGGCGGCCTACGGCGCTGATGGGAACCGATCCAGCCGGCTTCGATTGGACGCTCTTTCGCCGACCTACCCGCCCAGGAGCTACGGCCAAAGCCCAGCTCGCGGGTAACGCTTCCGCCCGGACCGAAATGGCCTCGGCCCTGTCACGCCTCCGAGCCTAACCCTCGCCATTTCGGTTTCGTTTACCTATATTGCAGTGCACCTAATCGCGTGGCGCGCGAGTCGCTGCCGCCGATCATTCCGAAAGCGAGACCAGCTTGAGCGACACGCCTGACATCCCGCCCCTCGGGCGACCGGAAGGGCTGCAGCCGGTGATGCTCGAGGAGGAGATGCGCCGCTCCTACCTCGACTACGCGATGTCCGTGATCGTCGCCCGTGCGCTGCCGGATGCGCGCGACGGGCTCAAGCCGGTGCATCGGCGCATCCTGTTCTCCATGCAGGAATCCGGCTACACGGCCGACAAGCCGTATCGCAAATCGGCCCGCGTCGTGGGCGACGTGATGGGCAAGTACCACCCGCACGGCGACGCCGCGATCTACGACGCCATGGTGCGGATGGCGCAACCCTTCTCGATGCGCGTGCCGCTGATTGACGGACAGGGCAATTTCGGCTCGGTGGACGGAGACCCCCCGGCGGCGATGCGCTACACCGAGGTGCGGCTCGCCCGCGCCGCGGGGATGCTGCTCGACGACATCGACAAGGGCACCGTCGCCTTCCAGCCGAACTACGACGAATCGGCCGAGGAGCCGCGCGTCCTGCCGGCGAGCTTCCCCAACCTGCTCATCAACGGCGCCAACGGCATCGCGGTCGGCATGGCGACCAACATCCCACCGCACAATCCGGGCGAGATCATCGACGCCGCGCTGCTGCTGGTCGCCGACCCCGCCATGTCGCTCGACGAGCTGATCCGCGTCGTCCCCGGGCCCGACTTCCCCACCGCCGGCATCATCCTGGGCCGGACGGGCATCCGCGCCGCGTTCGAGACCGGGCGCGGCTCCATCGTGCTGCGCGCCCGCGCCGAGATCGAGGAGCTGAGGGGCAGCCGCCAGGCGATCATCGTCACCGAGCTGCCCTATCAGGTGAACAAGGCGGCGCTGCTGGAGCGCATCGGCGAACTCAATCGCGCCAAGCAGCTTGAGGGCATCAGCGAGCTGCGCGACGAGAGTGACCGGTCGGGGATGCGCGTCGTGATCGAGTTGAAGCGCGACGCCACGCCCGAGGTGGTGCTGAACCAGCTTTTCCGCTTCACCAACATGCAGATCAGCTTCGGCGTCAACATGCTGGCGCTCGACGGCGGCCGCCCACGGCTGATGGGCCTCAAGGACGCGCTGATGTGCTTCATCGCGTTCCGCGAGGACGTGATCCTGCGCCGCGCCCGCCACGATCTGGGCAAGGCGCGCGACCGGGCGCACCTGCTGGTGGGCTACAGCATCGCCGTCGCCAACATCGACGAGGTGATCCGCCTGATCCGCGCCTCCCCCGATCCCCGCGCGGCGCGGGCGGCGCTGATGGGGCGCGACTGGCCGGCCGCCGATATCGGCGCGCTGCTCGCGTTGATCGACGAGCCAGGCAATGTCATCGCGCCTGACAACACCGTGCGGCTGACCGAGGCGCAGGCCGAGGGCATCCTGGAGCTGCGCCTGCAACGCCTGACCGGATTGGAGCGCGAGAAGATCGAGGGCGAGCTGGCCGAGGTGGCGGCGCGCATCCGCGACCTGCTCGACATCCTAGGCTCGCATCCGCGGCGGATGGAGGTGATGCGCGAGGAGCTGCTCAAGGCCCGCGCCGCTCTGGCCTCCCCGCGCCTGACCGCGATCGAGGAGGCCGAGGCCGACCAGGACGACGAGAGCCTGATCGAGCCGGGCCAGATGGTCGTCACCATCACCCGCGACGGCTTCATCAAGCGCACGCCGCTCGACGTGTTCCGCGCGCAGAATCGCGGCGGGCGCGGCCGGGCCGGCGCCGGGATGCGTGGCGACGACGTGGTCACGCGCAGCTTCAACGCCCACACCCATCAATGGGTGCTGTTCTTCTCGTCAGGCGGCAAGGCGTTCCGCCAGAAGGTCTGGCGGCTGCCGGAGGCGGCGCCGACGGCCAAGGGCCGCGCGCTCGTCAACCTGCTGCCGGAGCTTGGCCAGGACAGCATCACCGCCGTGCTGCCGCTGCCGCTCGATGAGGAGCTGTGGGACAGCCTGCATCTCGTGTTCGCCACGCTCTCCGGCAACGTGCGGCGCAACCGGCTTTCGGATTTCCGCAACGTGCGCGCCGCCGGGCTGATCGCCATGCGGCTCGACCCAGATGGGATAGAGGGCGGCGACCGGCTGATCGGCGTCGCGACCTGCCGGGAAGGCGACGATCTGTTCCTCGCGACGCGGCTCGGCCGCTGCATCCGGTTCCAGATCACCGAGGACACGCTGCGCGTGTTCGCCGGCCGCGACAGTTCCGGCGTGCGCGGCATACGCCTCGCGCCCGGCGACGGGGTGATGAGCCTGTCGGTGCTCCGCCACGTGGAGGCCGACACGGAGGAGCGCGCTGCCTATCTGCGCCTCGCCAATGCTCGCCGGCGGGCCGCCGGCCTCGAGGCGGAGGACGAGGGTGCCGAGCCGGCGGTGGGCGAGCCTGGCGAGCCGGTCGCCGAGGTGGCCCTGACGCCAGAGCGCGTCGCCGAGCTGGAAGACGCCGAGGAATTCCTGCTGACCGTCACCAGCGCCGGTTTCGGCAAGCGCAGCTCGGCCTACGAGTACCGCGTGACCGGGCGCGGCGGGCAGGGAATCGCCAACATAGCGTTGGCGAAACGCAACGGCGGCGGCGTGGTCGCGACGTTCCCGGTGCATCAGGGCGATCACGTCATGCTGGTCACGGATGCCGGCCAACTGATCCGGATTCGCGCCGACCAGGTCCGGCTGACAGGCCGCCCCGCGATGGGAGTCACCTTGTTCCGGCTCGGCACGGGCGAGCATGTGAGCAGCGTGTTCCCGGTGATGGAGGAGGCGGGCGACGAGAATGGCGCGGCCGAAGGGGGCGAAGGGGACGGCGATGTCTGAGCGGCCACTGATCGGCCTCTATCCCGGCACGTTCGATCCGGTGACGAACGGTCACCTCGACGTGATCGCCCGCGCCGCGCGGCTTCTGGACAAGCTCGTTGTCGGGGTGGCGGTCAACACCGGCAAGGGCCCGCTGTTCACGCTCGAGGAGCGGGTGGATCTGGTCCGGGCCGAGGTGGCGGGGACCGCCGGCCGCGGCGGGTTGGCCATCGAGGTCGTGCCGTTCCAGGGCTTGCTGGTCCAGATCGCGCGCGACCTGGGCGCCAGCGTGATCGTGCGCGGGCTTCGCGCGGTCTCGGATTACGACTACGAGATCCAGATGGCCGGCATGAACTACCGCATGGCGCCGGACATCGAGACGGTGTTCCTGGCGGCGAGCGAGCGGCACCAGTTCATCGCCTCCCGCCTGGTGAAGGAGATCGCGGCGCTTGGCGGGGACATCTCCTCCTTCGTGCCTGCGCTGACCTTGCAGCGCACCTTGCAACGCCTGCGCGCCTGAACCGTTTGGCTGGGAGTTCCCTGATGCGCCGACGCACCCTGATCGCCGCCTCGGCGGTCGCCACCCTCACGATGGGACGCCGCATGACCGACACCGCCTCGGCCCAGCCGAACCCCGATCAAGCCAACGCGCTGTACATGGACCTGAAGTCCGGGCGTGTGGTGATCGAGACCTTCCCTGACATCGCCCCCAAGGCGGTGGATCGGATCAAGACGCTGTCCGCACAGGGCTTCTATGACAACACGCCGTTCCACCGGGTGATCGAGGGCTTCATGGCACAGGGCGGCGATCCCACTGGCACTGGCACGGGCGGATCGCCCCTGCCCAATCTGCCGGCCGAGTTCACCACCAAGCGCCACTTCCTGCGCGGCACCTGCGGGATGGCCCGCACGGCCGACCCGAACAGCGCCAACAGCCAATTCTTCATCATGTTCGCCCCGGCAACCCATCTCGATGGCCAGTACACGATTTGGGGCCAGGTGGTGCAGGGCATGGAGTTCGTGGACGCGATCAAGCGCGGCACGGGCTCCGGCGGCACGGTGCAGAACCCCGACCGCATCATACGGATGCGCCCTGCCGCTGACGCCGGCTAGCGGACGGTTGACCCGGCCAGTGTCCTATCGTTCAAGACGCGTGCGAGCCCGTAGCTCAGCCGGCAGAGCACGAGACTTTTAATCTTGGGGTCGTGGGTTCGAATCCCACCGGGCTCACCAGTGATCGCAGGGACCTTTCACGCATGAGCGAGCTGGAAGCGCGCCGCTCCATCGTCGCGGCCTGCCGCGCGATGAACGCGCTTGGCATAAACCACGGCACCTCGGGCAATATCAGCCTGCGCCATGGCGGGACGATGCTGATCTCGCCCTCGGCGACGGCGTATGAGGACATGCGCGCCGAGGACATCGCCGCGATGCCAATCGCGGGTGAGTACGGCGCCTGGGAAGGCCCCCTGAAGCCCTCGACCGAGTGGCGGTTCCACCTCGATCTCATTCGGAGCCGGCCCGAGATCGGGGCGGTGGTGCATGGCCACCCGACGTTCTGCACCACGCTGGCCATCGCGCGGCGCGGCATTCCCGCCTGTCATTACATGATCGCGGCGTTCGGCGGCGTGGATGTGCGGTGCGCGCCATACGCGACGTTCGGCACCAAGGAGCTGTCCGAGCACGCGGTGCGCGCGCTGGAAGGACGTAGCGCGTGCCTGCTCGCGAACCATGGCATGATCGTGTGCGGCCCCACGCTGAAGCGGGCGATGTGGCTCGCCGTGGAGCTTGAGACCATCGCGCGCCAGGTACCTACCACAGCCTGCTTATCGGCGGCCCGAGCCTCTTGTCAGAAGAGGACATCACCGCCACTGCCGTGAAATTGCGGAGTTATACAGACCCGCTCGGGCGTTGACTCTTCTGGGAGTCCCGGCCGCGTCCGGCTCTGATTCGATGGTCGCCGGGCCCGCCTCGGTTGTGCTGCTCACCCGCAGAACCGGCCATCCACATGAGTTCCGAGACAGACACTTACCTCGACTTTGGCCGTTTGAGGCTGGTCCGGATGGCGCCCATGAGAGCGGGGGTGGCGGAGCGGGTGAGCGGGTAAGCTTGCGGGTCCCCGCCAAGAGACGCCGCCATTCTGGATCTACCCTCCCGCTTCGCCGCGGTCACGCTATCCTTTGCGCCGGTGTTCCTACAGCAGCGGACTTGGCGCCACGCCGAAGTGTTGCTGCTCGGCGCCATTCTGGCTCCCGGCCAGCGCACGGTGACGAGCCTGCTGCGCATCGCCGGGCTCACGCGGGAGCGGCATTTCACCAACTACCACCGGGTGCTCAACCGTGCTGCCTGGAGCCCTCGCGACGGTGCCCGCTTGCTGCTGGGCTTGCTGATCAGCGTCTTCGCCCCGACCGGGACGGTGGTGTTGGGCGGAGCTGGTCAAGATCCTATGCGGGTGGGCGGCGGCCGGTTCTTAGGCTGAGGTTGCTGCCCTCTCAGTCAGGAGACGCCCGATGCCGAGCACCGAACGACTTGTCACCACGGCCGCCGTTCCCGCGCCGGATGCCACGTTGTTTGCCGCCCTGGAACTCAGCCTGTCGCGCTGGGTCGTGGTTGCCAGCGCGCCGGGCGAGAGCAAGGTGAGCAAGCACACGCTGCCCGCTTGTGACGGTCCGGCGCTGCTGGCTCTGCTTGATGGTTTGAGAGGGCGGGCGGAGCGGCGTTCCAGCCGCGCCGTTACGGTGGTTACGATCCAGGAGGCCAGCCGCGACGGGTTCTGGCTGCACCGCTTGCTCGAGGCGCATGGTGTGCGGAGCCAGGTGGTCGACCCGGCCTCGATCGCGGTGAGCCGGCGCAACCGCCGCGCCAAGACGGACCGGATCGACGCCGAGGGCCTGCTGCGCACGCTGATGGCGTTCGCGCGCGGCGAGCGCCAGGTCTGCGCGATGGTGCGCCCGCCGACCCCGGAGGCCGAGGATGCCCGGCGACTGACGCGCGAGCGCGAGGCACTGCTGGCTGAGCGTATCCGGCACACCAACCGGATCAAAGGATTGCTGGCGACCCAGGGCGTGTTCGGCTTCGAGCCGACCTGGCAGGCGCGGCGTGTGCGCCTTGAGGACCTGCGGACGTCGCAGGGCACGGTTCTGCCGCCACGGCTCAAGGCCGAGGTCTTGCGGCAAATCGAGCGTCTTGAGTTGGTCCTGCGGCAGATCGCGGAAGTGGAGGCGGCACGCGATGCGGTGCTAGCGGCCGAACGCCAGGCGGCAGCGGCCGCCGCGACGCCATCGGCCGACGAGACGGACGCCAACCCGGTGATGCTCCCTGCCGGCGAGGGAGCGGGTGCCCGGCTGATGCGGCTGAAAGGGGTGGGCCCGGAGACCGCGTCGGTGCTGCGCCTGGAGGCGTTCCATCGCACGTTCGCCAACCGCCGCGAGGTGGCCGCCTACGCCGGCCTGACACCGACACCGTGGCAGAGCGGGGGGCTGGACACCGAGCAGGGCATCTCGAAATCCGGCAACGCCCGGCTGCGCCGGACCATGGTGCAGCTGGCCTGGTTCTGGCTGCGCAACCAGCCGCAGAGCGCCCTGAGCACTTGGTATCGCGAGCGGGTGCGCGAGGGGCGGGGTCGGATCAAGCGCATCGCCATCGTGGCGCTGGCGCGGAAGCTATTGATCGCGCTCTGGAGATTCGTCACCCAGGGCCTGGTGCCAAGCGGCGCCGAACTGAAATCAGCGAAGGCCGCCTGACGCACCGGCCGAGGCGCAACCCAATCCGCGGATCGGCCCCTGGCTGAGCCGCCGGATCCGGGGTGGATGGTGACCGAACGGAACCGTGGCTGAAACACGCCGTGCCCCAAAGAAAGGTCCCATCCCTCCGAGCCCTGCACCCGCAAGCATGCGGGATTGTGGTCCGGACCGCACACGGTCCGACCGAATGTGAGGTGGTGCGGCGGCTCGTGCCGCATACGAGAGACGGGCTCGAACCGCGGATCCCATCACCCTCATCGAGGCTGATCATGTACGCTTGACAGACATCACCCCATGTGAGGTTCCGGCCGCGCAGCGGCTGGAATACCAGCGAAGGGCTTGACGACACGATCGAGCGCCGCCGCGGCAAGCGCATTGCGGCCAAGGGCATCTACCGTGACCCGGTCCGATCCAGCCATGGCCATTTCGTCAAAGCGAGCGGCCTGCGCTGGCTCTCCCTCATGCTGCTGGTCCCCATCCCTTGGGCGGGGCGCGTCTGGGCCTTGCCGTTCCTGACCGCCCTGGCGCCCTCCGAGCGATACGCGCAAAAGCATGTCAATCGGCGTCGAACTTTGGCTCTCCGCGGTTTCTGGTGCAGGTGGTCGCTTGAGGTGGCGTGACCCCATATGGAGGAGGACAGCTTCCTTCTTCATTCCGTGCCGAGTTGCTCTCCCATCTCCTGCCCATGATCCCGGAGGGCCTGTTCGTCGAGCAGGTCCTTCCCGGGCTTGACCGCGTCGTCATTCTCTCCCGCCCGAAGTCGCTGACCTCCGTCTGCCCGCGCTGTGGCGCGGCGTCCGCGCGCGTGCATAGCCATTACCAGCGGACCCTGGCCGACCTGCCTTGGCAGGGACAGATCGTCGCCCTGCGCGTCCAGGCGCGGCGGTTCCGCTGCACGACCAGCGGATGCAAGCGCCGGATCTTTGCCGAGCGCCTTCCCGAAGTGACCGCACCGCGAGCGCGTCGGACCGCACGGCTGGCCGAGATCCAACGCCATATCGGTCTCGCGCTTGGTGGCGAAGCCGGATCTCGCCTGGCGCGCCGCCTGACGATGCCGGTTGGCGCCACCACCCTGCTCGGCATGCTCCGCCGCGGAGCGCCGGAGACCCCCGCCCAGGCTCCGCGGGTACTCGGGGTAGACGACTGGGCGTGGCGCCGTGGCAGGCGCTACGGCACCATTCTCGTTGACCTCGAGCGCCACCGTGTGGTCGACCTCCTGCCGGACCGCCGCGCCGACACGCTCGTCGCCTGGCTTAAGGCACATCCCGGAGCCGAGGTGCTCAGCCGCGACCGTGGCGGAACCTATGCGGACGCCGCAGGCCGGGGCGCGCCCGACGCCGTTCAGGTCAGCGACCGCTGGCACCTGCTGGAGAACTGCAGCAGCGCCCTGCTCGATGCTGTCCGGCGCCGCAGGCGCGAGGTGCGGTCCGCCGCGCAGCTGGATACCGCAGAGACGACCACGACCGTGGCACCGCCGATGACGAGTGCCGAACGGCGACACTGGGAACGGTGGCGCAGGCAACACGACATCTATGACGAGGTGATGCGCCTCCGGCGGGAGGGCATGCCGATCAAGGAGATCGTGCGCAGGCTGGCCATCGGAGGCAACACGGCCCGGCGTTGGCTGCGCGGCGCTGGGCCGGATCCCTTCCGCCCCCGCCGGAGCATGTTGGAGCCTTACCGCGCCACGCTCGAGCGACGCTGGGCCGAGGGGTGCCGCAATGGAACCCAGCTGTGGCGCGAACTGCGGGATGCCGGGTTCCAGGGCGGGCTGCGCGTCGTCACCGAATGGGCTACCCGGCAGCGCCTTGCAGGTCACCCCGGCCGGGCTGACTCCTGCTTCACGGTGCCGCCGCTACGGCGCGTGGCTCGGATGCTCACCGCCGACCCGTCCACGCTGCAGGCGGAGGAGCAGCAATATCTCAATCAGTTGCTCGCCACCTCGGCGCCTCTTGCGCTGGCACGTGATCTCGCCCTGAGCTTCGCGGCCATCGTGCGCGAGCGGAAGAGCGACGAACTCGACCGCTGGCTGGCCGACGCGGCCGAAAGCGAGATGCGGTCGTTTGCCGGCGGGCTCAAGCAGGATGAAGCTGCGGTTCGGGCTGCGCTTGAGATGCCGTGGAGCAACGGGCAGACCGAAGGCCAGATCACCAGGCTGAAGCTGATCAAGCGGCAAATGTATGGGCGAGCCAAGCATGACCTGCTGCGGGCTCGGGTTCTGCAAGCGGCCTGATCCGGACAACTGCTGCACCAGAAACCGCGGAGAGCCGAACTTTGACCCCGGATCGGCGTCCAATCGTGACCCCGTGTTGTTTGCTTGTGCCGGTAGCCCATAGGGGAGACCCTCGCGTTGCGGAGTGCCCATGCAGAGGCTGACGCAGCGGCGCGCGGGGGGTCCCCCGTGGACCCACCGGTGCAAGCCCTGGCGGTTGCTTGTGAAGCTCAGGCGCGGTTCTTGAAGCGCCAGCTGTCGTTGCCGGTCTCGACGATGTCGCAGTGATGGGTTGGGCGATCCAGCGGCGCGGTGGTCATCTTGGCGTCGCCCGCGAACACGCTCGGCCATTCACCAAAGGCGAGGTTCGTGGTGACGATCACCGAGGTGCGTTCGTAAAGGCGACTGACGGTGTGGAACAACAGTTGCCCGCCGACTTGGGCGAACGGCAGGTAGCCGAGCTCGTCGAGGACCACGAAGTCGAGACGGGTCAGGAAGTCGGCGAGGCGTCCCTGACGTCCAGCGCGGCCCTCAGCCTCGAGGCGGTTGACCAGGTCGACGGTGTTGAAGAAGCGCCCGCGCGATCCGGCACGGATGCAGCTTCGCGCGATCGCGATGGCCAAGTGCGTTTTGCCGGAACCGGTTCCGCCGACCAGGGCCGCGTTACGCTGTTGCGCGACGAAGTTGCCGCCGGCGAGATCGCGCACCAGGCTCTCGTCGATCGGCGTTCCCTTGAAGGCGAAGTCGTCGAGATCCTTGGCGAGCGGCAGCTTGGCGATAGTCATCTGGCACCTGATCGAGCGTGCCTGCTTCTCGGACATCTCGGCCTTGAGCAGGTCGCCGACGAAGCGCTGCGGTTCGTGCTTGCGCTTGATCGCCGCGGCCAGGGCCTCGTCACAGGCGCCCCTCATGCCGAAGAGCTTCAGCGTGCCCATCATGTCGAGGACTTCGGTCCGCTCCATGCTCATCGGCTCCTGAGCTGATCGTATCGGGCGCAATCGGCGGCGGGCACATGCCGAAGGGTCAGCGCATCCGGCGTGGCGATGACGGCGGTCGGTCCGGGATCGCGCTGCCGGGTGAGGATGTTGATGATCACGTCGGAGGAATGGACGCCTTCGGCCATCGCCTGCGCGCGGGCCGCTTCGACCGCCGGCAGCCCGTCGGTCAGCACGGCTGCCAGAATGGCGACCATCTGCCGGTCACCATCGTCAGATCCGGCGAGGCGACGCCGCACCCGCTCCATCGCCGCGGGCAGGATCCAGTCCCTGAACGGCGCGCCATTGCGCAGGGCGCCAGGCTTGCGGGCCAGCACCGGCACGTAACGCCAAGGATCGTAGATTGTCTCGCCCCGTCCATAGCGGCGGCGATGTTCCCCTACGGCGCGTCCGTCCTGACGGATGACGATCCGGTCGGCATAGGCGTGGATCTCGACAGGTCGGCCGACCGCCCCGGCGCTGACCGAGCACTTGTTTTTGTCGAAGCGGACCAGGCAGGTCTTCGACACCGAGGCCGCCAGCGCGTGGAAGCCGTCGAAGCGACCGCAGTGGGGAACCAGCTTTGGCCGCTCGTCCTCGAACACCTCCCACACTGTCTGCTCGGGGCGCTCCGGATGGGCATGCGCCTTGGCGTAGGCGATGCACTTGTCCAACAGCCAACCATTCAGTTCGTCGTGGCTGTTCACCCGCAGCCGTGGCGTGAGGAAGCGCTCGCGCACCAAGCCGGCCTGGCTCTCCACCTGGCCCTTCTCCCAGCCCGCGGCCGGTGTGCAGGCAACCGGGTCCACCAGGTGATGGGCGCACATCTGCAGAAAGCGGCGATTGTATTGCCGGTCCTTGCCGACAAACACCGCCTCCACCGCTGTCTTCATGTTGTCGTAGACGCCGCGTGTGCAGGCGCCCTTGAAGAAGGCAAACGCCCGCTCGTGGGCGTCGAACACCATCTCCTGCGTCTCGCGCGGGTAGGCGCGAACGAACATCATGCGGCTGTGGCACAGGCGAATGTGCGCGACCGTCACCGTCACCGTGACGCCGCTCATCAGGACGACTTCGTGGCTCCAGTCGAACTGGTAGGCCTCACCCGGCGCGAACGACAGCGGCACATACGCCTCGGCCGTCTGTCCGGCGTGCTGCCCGCTCCAAAGCCGGGCATAGCGGCGAATTGCGGCGTAGCCGCCGTCGTGGCCCAACCCTCGCCACTCCTCGAAGAGGCGAACGAGCGTCAGCCGTTCGCGCGTCCCGCTCTCGGCGTTCTTCGTCAGCAGCTTGTCCAGCTCCGCCTTCCAATGCCCGATCTTGGGACGCGGCTGAACCTCCCGCTCATACGAGAACGACGTCTCGCCCGACCGCAGCACCTTGCGAACCGTGTTGCGCGACACCTTCAGGTCACGCGCGATCTCCTTGATCGACTTGCCCCTGACGAAATGCTCGCGTCTGATCCGGCCGACCGTCTCCACAATCAGCATCCCCCACCGCCCACCTCGAACTGAAGCAGGCAGCCCAGCAGCCACACATTCAGGGGTCAAAATTGCACGCCGATCCCCCGGCTCAGGGGGTCAAAATTGCACGCCGAAACACAGCCGTGCCTCCTTCTGCTGCTGTGGGGTGAGCTTGGGCGGGCGACCCATGTGCTGGCCCCGTGCCTTGGCTCGCACGCGCCCTTCCGCCGTACGGGTGCGGATCAGGTCGCGTTCCACGTCCGCGAGCCCGCCGAGGGCGGCGATCATCAGCCGCCCCGTGCTGGTTACGGTATCGGCCCACGACTCAGCCAGTGAGCGGAACTGCGCCTTGGCGTCCACGATCTGCTTGACGATCGCGAACAGGTCGAAGGTGCTGCGCGCCAGTCGGTCGATCCGCGTCACCGTCACCACGTCGCCGGGGGCAAGGGCCCTTCAGCATCTTCAGTAGTTCGCGCCGGTCGGCCTTCGAGCCTGTCACCTTCTCGCGGTAAATCTTGGTGCAACCTGCCCCGCGCAGCTGCTCAAGCTGCGCGTCGAGCGTCTGCCCGTAGGTGCTGACATGGCGTAATCGCGCGGCCGGCCTGGGTGCCTGATCCGTTCCCCTTCCGCCCGCGCGTCTGCTGAGATCGGCTCCGGTCTCGACCAAGGAGGGCAGCATGGGCTCGTATGTCGCGTTCGACGTCTCGCTCCGCACCACCAGTGTCCACGTCATGGACGAGGCGGGCCGCTGCCTCTGGCGCGGCAAGTGCGCCACCGAGCCCGAGGCACTCACCGCGGTCGTGCGCGAGCATGCGCCCGAGGTGGTGCGCATCGGCCTGGAGACCGGCTTCCTCTCGACCTGGCTCTGCCACGCATTGGCCGAGGCCGGCCTGCCCGTGGTGTGCATGGATGCGCGTCAGGCCAAGGCGGTGCTACAGGTCAGGCCCAACAAGACCGACGCCAACGACGCCGAGGGCCTGGCGCAGCTGCTGCGCACCGGCTTCTTTCGCCAGGTCCGGGTCAAGTCCTGGGATGGCATGCTGCTCCGCAACCTCGTCACCGCTCGCCGCCAGCTCGTGCGCACCGCGGTGGACCTCGCCAATCAGATCCGCGGCATCCTGAGGACGTTCGGCCTGGCGCTGCCGCCGGGCGGTGGCGGCCGGCACTTCGAGGCGAGTGTGCGCGAGCGCGCGCCGATGCGCCCGGGGCTGGGCTTGATCGTGCTGCCCCTGCTCGAGGCTTGGCGCGCGGTGCGGGATCGGGTTGTCGTGCTCGACAAGGCGGCCGTTGCGGCCGCCCGGCGCGACCAGCGCTGTCGGCTGTTGATGACGGCGCCCGGCGTCGGCGCGATCACGGCGCTGACTTACGTCGGCACGGTGGAAGACCCCGCGCTGTTCCAGGGCGCCCGCGCCGTCGGCGCCTGGCTCGGGCTGACACCCAGCCGCTATCAGTCCGGCGAGATCGACGTCTCAGGACGCATCTCGCGCTGCGGCGACCCGTTGCTGCGCACCTACCTCTACGAGGCCGCCAACCAGGTGCTGACCCGCTCGCGCTCGGACAGCGCCTTGAGGCGGTGGGGGCTGATGCTGAAGGCGAGGAGCGGCCACAAGAAGGCCGTCGTTGCCGTGGCCCGCAAGCTCTCGGCCATCCTGCATGCGATGTGGTCCAGCGGCGAGGCGTTCTGCGCGGAACCCGCCCTGGCCAAGGCCGCGTGACGGTATAGGAGCGAGATCACCAGTTCCGCCCGCCCTGGCGGAAGAGGCGTCCCTGCCGGGACGTGGTCAGGACCATCACGATATGCCCGCCGCGGCGAAAAGACCGCGTTCGCTGACATTGTGAGGTTCCCCCACCGGAAACCATCGTGCGGCAGCGGCACCGTCCCTGACCGCGGAGACAACCCTGAACCGGCAGAGCGTCAGCTCAAGGGCAAGCGGAAGCAGATGAAAAAGAGCTTGACCGGGGGAGGCGCGATTAGACAACGCGGGCATAGCCGAGACGGCAGTTTTGCGGTTCTGTTTCGGGCATATCTTACGGGCTTCCTAACCCATTGAAAGCCCAGGGGCAAGCAAAAAGCCCGAAAGTTTTGAGTTCCACTACGCCATCGCCAGCTCCCGATACCCATTCGCCGCCACCTCTTCGCACCGCGCCCGGTACGCGGGGGCGCTGCCGCTATACCGCGCGATGATGCGGGTCTGCTTGCCCTCCACGTTGGAGTTGATGCCCGTCATCCAGGAATCGATTTCGTTGGACAGCAGGCCCTCGCCCAGCGACCTGACGTGATCGGTCCAGGCCGCCACCCCCTCCGGCCGAGCGTCCACATAGGTCAGGCCCCGCTCCCGCATCGCGCGGATCACGCCCGTCACCCAGTCAACGTTGTACTCGATGCTGCGCGGGATGTTGCCCAGCGCGGTGTGCGGTCCCATCAGCATGAACATGTTGGGGAAGCCTTCGACCAGGACGCCGAGATAGGTCCGCGGCCCTTCCGCCCATGTGTCCTTCAGCCTCTGCCCGCCCAGGCCCCTGACGTCGATGCGATCGAAGCTGCCGGTAATGGCGTCGAAGCCCGTCGCGTAGATGATGATGTCGAACGCGTACTCGGCATCGCTGGTCCTGATGCCCCTCGGCGTGATCCGCTCGATCGGCGTTTCCTTGATGTCCACCAACCGGACGTTGGGCTGGTTGTAGACCTCGTAATACCGGGTCTCCAACGGCACACGGCGAGTTCCGAAGCCGTGGTTCTTGGGAATCAGCTTCTCGGCAACCGCCGGCTCCTTGACACGCTGGCGAATTTTCCTGGCGACGAAGTCGCTAACCGCTGCGTTCGCCTTCCGGTCGGTCAGGATGTCGCGGAAGTTGCCCTGCCAGATGCCGAAGCCGGGTTCGGCGTACAGCTTCTCCCAGAACGCCTCGCGCTCCTCCTCCGTCACTTCGAACGTGCCGCGCGGGTCCGGCGTGTGCAGGAAGCAGGCGAAGGTCTCCTGGCAGCGCCTGAACATGTCCGGGTAGCCAGCCCTGATCCTGGCCATCGTTTCAGCATCAATCTTGCCGTTGTGCAGCGGCGCGCACCAGTTCGGCGTGCGCTGGAACACCGTCAGGTGGCCGGCGGTCTTCGCCACCTCCTGAATTGTCTGCACACCCGTCGCGCCGGTGCCGATCACCGCTACGCGCTTGCCCTCGATGCGCACCGCCTCATGCGGCCATCTCGCGGTGTGGAAGGACTCTCCCTGGAACGTCTCCACTCCTTCGATGCGCGGCATCGTCGGCGCAGAGAGCGGTCCAATCGCGGTGATAACGAAGCGCGCCCGGTGCCGGCTGCCGTCCTCCACTGCCACATCCCAGTGCCGCGTGTCCGCCTGGTAGTGCGCCGCGACCACACGGCTGCGGAACTGGATGTCGCGGCGCAAATCGAACTTGTCGGTGACGTGATTCAGGTAGCGCAGCGTCTCCGGCTGGGCGGCGAAGTGCTCGGACCAGTCCCACTCCTCCAGCAGCTCCGGCGAGAAAGAGTATCCGTAGGAGTAGCTTTCGGAATCGAAGCGGGCGCCCGGATAGCGGTTCCAGTACCAGGTTCCGCCAACGCCGGTGCCGGTTTCGAACACCCGGACGCGCAGCCCCAGGTCGCGCAGGCGAAGCAACTGGTACAGTCCCGATATGCCGGCCCCGATGATGATGGCATCGTAGTCCAGAACCGGAGCCGCGCCGGCGGGCGTCTGGGCTTCATGCGATGCGGCCATTTGCTGTCGTCCTGCCTACGGTGTCGTCATCGAACAAAGCCGGTGATATCACCCCGCCGCCAGTCCCGCGATCTCCGCGCGCAGCTCCGGGACGCCCTGCCCCGTCTCGCTCGACGTGGCGATCACCGCGTGAACCGCCGCCGGATGCGCCCGCGCGAGCTGGGCCGCCTCCGCCGCCTTGCGCTCCAGCGCCGGCGGCTTGAGGCTGTCGGCCTTGGTCAGCACGATCTGGAACGTCACCGCCGCCCGGTCGAGCAACGTCATCACCGCCTCGTCGCTCGGCTTGACCTCGATCCGCGCGTCGAGCAGCAGCAGCACGCGCCGCAAGGTCGGGCGGCCCCGCAGGTAGTCGAACATAAGGCCCTGCCAGTCGGCCTTCACGTGCTTGGGCGCCTGCGCGTAGCCGTACCCCGGCATATCCACCAGCATCAGCCGCTCGCCAAAATCGAAAAAGTTGAGCTGCCTTGTGCGCCCTGGTTGTTGGGACACCCGGGCCAGCGCGCGCTGGCCGGTCAGCGCATTCAGCAGCGAGGACTTCCCGACATTGGAGCGGCCGGCGAACGCGACCTCCGGGCCTGCGGCCGGCGGCAGCCGGTCGAGCGACTGCGCGGCGAAGACGAACCGGCACGGGCGAGCGAACAGCCTGCGCCCCGCTTCCAGCGCCACCTCAGTGTCGTCTGTGGCCGCCCCCTCCATGCGGCCGGCTCAGGTCCGCGCCAAGCCTGGGCGGGTCAGGTGCGTGCGACGCATGATGAGCCATTGCTGCGCGATCGAGAGCAGGTTGTTCCAGCTCCAATAGATCACCAGCCCCGCCGGGAAGCGCGCCAACATGAAGGTGAAGATCACCGGCATGAACATGAACAGCTTGGCCTGGGTCGGATCAGGCGGCGGCGGGTTCAGCTTCTGCTGGAAAAACATGGTCAGGCCCATGATGAGCGGCCAGGCGCCGATATGCAGGAGCGGCGAGATCATTGTCGGGTCCCACGGGATCAGGCCGAACAGGGTGAACAGGTTTGTCGGATCGACCTGTGAGAGATCGTGTATCCAGCCGAAGAACGGCGCCTGGCGCATCTCGATCGTGACGAAGATCACCTTGTACAGCGAGAAGAACACCGGGATCTGCACGACCATCGGCAGGCAGCCGCTGGCCGGGTTCACCTTTTCGGCCTTGTACAGCGCCATCATCTCGGCCTGCATCTTCTGCGGGTCGTCCTTCAATCGCTCGCGCAAGGCGGTGATCTTGGGGCTGAGCAGCCGCATCTTGCTCATCGACCGGTACGAGTAGTTCGCCAGCGGGAAGAACAGCAGCTTGACGAACACGGTGAACACGAGGATGGCGAGGCCGAAATTGCCGAGCAGGCCGTTGAGGAAGTCCAGGCAGTAAAAGATCGGCTTGGTCAAGAAGTAGAACCAGCCGAAATCCACCGCCTTGTCGAAATGGGGGATGTGGAACTCCCGCTCGTAGCGGTCGAGCAGCGTGACCACCTTCGCGCCCGCGAACAGGTGGGTGGCCAGGACCGCGTTGGCGCCAGGCGCGACCGTCTGCGGCTCCTGGGTCACGTAGTCCACCTGGTAGTGCCCGTCGCCGCCGGGGATGTAGCGGAAGCGGACCGTCTGGGGGATCGCCTGGTCGGGAATAAGGGCGGTCAGCCAGTACTTGTCCGTGATCCCGGCCCAGCCGCCGGTCGAGGTCGCGGAATAGGCGACGTCGCTGCTCTTCTTCTTCGCGTCGGCCTCAACTTGGTTGTATTTGTACTCCTGAAGCACCCCGTCGGTGACGCCGAGCAGGCCTTCGAACAGGATGTAGTAGCCGGCCGTCTCGGGCGTGTAGTCGCGGCGCACCCGCGCCCATGGATAGAGTTTCACCGGCTGGCCGGTGGCGTTATGCACCTCCTGTCGGACCGAGAGCATGTAGTGCTCGTCGATCGACAGCACGAGATGGAAATCGAGGCCCTGCCCGTTGTTCCAGGACAGGGTCACGGGGTGCCCGACCTGGAGTTCAGGCGCAGAGGCGTTCCAGATCGTGTCCTCGCCCGGAAGCGCCAGCGTCTCCCCGTCCGGTGCCGACCAGCCATACTGGACGAAGTACGGATTCTTCGATGACACCGGCTCCAGCAATTGCACGTCCGGGGAGTTGGGCGCGTCGGTCTGGCGGTAGTCGTTCAGGATCACGTCGTCGATGCGCGCGCCGCGCAGGTTGACCGAGCCGCGCACCGCCGGGCCGGCGATCTTGAGTCGCGGGACGTTGGCCGGAGCGGGCGCGGCTGCGGCCGCTGGAGCCCCGGCCGCCGGGCCGCCCTCGGGAGGCGTCGCCGTCTTGTTCATGGCTGATTGTTGCGACTGCGCCGTGGGCTCGGGCGGCTGCGGCAGATAGCGCCGCGCGACGAGCTGGTAGCCCAGCAGGATCGCGATCGAGATCAGGATCGCCGTGAAGAGTCGCTTCTGGTCCATTACTGCCCCGTCTCGCCGGACGGGCTCGCCGCGCCGCGCCGGCAGTCGCAGGCGGGCACCGGATCATACCCGCCCTCGTTCCACGGATTGCACCGCAGCACGCGCCACGCCGCCATCCCTGCCCCGCGCGCCGCGCCATGCGCGCGCAACGCCTCGATGGCATATTCGCTGCAACTCGGCGCGAAGCGACAATTGGCGCCGATCACGGGCCGCAGCGTCCACTGATAGACGCGCACCAGACCGATCCCGAGCCGAGCGCCAAGGCTCGCCCGATCGCTCACCCCACCCCTGCCTTCGCCAGGGAACGGCGCAAATCGTCCTGCAAAGCGTTGAACGCGCGCGCCCGCGTGCCCTCGCGCCCAATCAGGACGAGGTCCACGCCGCTCAGCGTTTCGGCCGCGAGAACCAGCCGGGTCGCCTCCTTCAGCCGCCGGCGCGTCCGGTTGCGCACCACCGCGTTGCCGACCTTCTTGGTCACGGTGAAGCCCACCCTGGCCGGCCCGCTATCCGGGCGCCGCAGCGCCTGGAGCACCAAGCCGGGCGCGGCGATCTTGCGTCCCTTGGCGGCGACGCGCAGGAACTCCGCCCGCTTCTTCAGGCGCCCCGCTTTCTGGTCCGGGGGCGGCGAGGCCGCGGGATGCGACTTGCGCACCGCACCGTCGGCTCCGGTCAGGCCGACAGGCGCTTGCGGCCCTTCGCGCGGCGGCTGGCCAGCACCTTGCGGCCTGCGACTGTCGCCATCCGGGCGCGGAACCCATGCCGGCGCTTGCGGACCAGCTTCGAGGGTTGGTAAGTGCGCTTCACGAGAACTCTCCGTTGGAACCAGATTCCCGCGAAGGCGGGGCCGGGCCGCGCCCGCCTCGCGGGGGCCCGTCGGTCGCGGCGGCTTATACGGGGGGCGGCAAGCCGGGTCAATGATGGCCGGCACGGGGTTGCGGCGGAGCGTGGGGCGCCTCACAACACGGTCGTCCGGCAAGGGGCACCTGTCTGAATGTCAGTAAGTCCGTCCTGGTGCGATATCTCAAACCGCTTCTGATCGTGCTCGTGTTGGCTGGGCTGGGTTTCGCCGCCTGGCATAGCGGCCTCGGGGAGACGCTGAGCTGGCGCGGAATCGCCCGCCACCAGAACTCGGCTGATAGGGCTGGTGGGCAATCATCCGGCCCTGGCGCCGCTGATCTACTGTCTCGTGTACGCAGCCTGGGTGGCGATCTCGATCCCCGAGGCGTCCGTGTTGACCGTCTTGGGGGGGCTGTTGTTCGGCACGATTCTGGGCGGAACTCTCGCCGTGCTGAGTGCCACTCTCGGCGCCGTCATCATTTTCCTGGTCGCACGGTCGACCCTCGCCGGGACCATGCGCCGGCGCGCGGGCACGTTGCTGGATCGCATCCGCCCCGGGCTGCACCGCGACGGCTTCAGCTACCTCCTTGCCCTGCGGCTCGTGCCCACGCCGTTCTGGCTGGTCAATCTCGCCGCCGCCGTATGCGGGATGCGCCTGCTGCCCTTCACCGCCGCCACCATGGTGGGCATCATCCCCGCCACCTTCGTCCTGGCCTGGATCGGCGCCGGCGTGGGCGACGTGCTCGCGTCCGGCCGGTCGCCTGACCTGGGTATCCTGTTCTCCGCGCGCCTCCTCGGACCGCTGGCGGCGCTGGCGGCGCTGGCGCTGCTGCCAGTCGCCTGGCGATGGATTCGGCGTGGCCGATGACGCGGCACCCCTTCGACCTCGTGGTGATCGGCGCCGGGTCGGCGGGGCTGTCGGTGACGGCGGTTGCCGCCCAGCTCGGGCTGCGTGTCGCGCTCATCGAGCGCGGACGCATGGGGGGCGACTGCCTGAACGTCGGCTGCGTGCCGAGCAAGTCGCTGCTCGCCGCCGCTCATGCCGCGCAAGCGGCGCGCCGGGCACACGTTTTCGGCGTGCGGCTGGCCGAGCCGATCGTGGATTGGGCCTCCGTGCGCGCCCATGTGCATGGTGTCATCGCCGCCATCGCGCCCGCCGACAGCGAGGACCGATTCCGTGCCCTTGGGGCCACTGTCCTGCGCGGCGAGGCGCGCTTCGCCGCGCAGGACACGCTGGAGGTGGACGGCGCGCGCCTGTCCGCCCGCCACATCGTCATCGCCGCCGGCAGCCGTCCCGCCATCCCGCCCGTCCCTGGACTGGAGCGCCTCGCCACCCTCACCAACGAGACGCTGTTCGAGATGAGGGAAAAGCCCGAGCATCTGCTGATCCTGGGCGGCGGGCCGATCGGACTGGAGATGGCCGACGCCCATGCGGGCCTGGGCTGCCGCGTGACGATCGTGGAAGCGGGCCGGATCGCCGGACACGATGACCCGGAACTGGCCGCCGGGCTCAGGGAGGCGCTCACGCGGAAAGGGGTGGCTGTCCTGGAAGGCGTCAAGGTCGGCCGAGGCGGCGCCCGGCCCGACCCTGGTGCTGCGCGACGGGCGGCGGCTCTCGGGCAGCCACCTGTTGGTCGCGACGGGCCGCCAGCCCAATCTGGAGGCGCTGGCGCTCGACGTCGGCGGGGTCGAGGCGACCGCGTCCGGGATCGCGACGGATGCCGGGCTGCGTAGCCTGACCAACCGCCGCGTGTTCGCCGTCGGCGACATTGCCGACCCAAGATCGATCGGCCCCCGCGCCTTCACGCACGTGGCAACCTATCACGCTGGCATTGTGATCCGCCGGGCCGTGTTCCGCCTTCCGGCCCGGCTCGACTACCGGGCACTGCCGCGCGTCACCTACACCAATCCGGAGCTGGCGCAGGTCGGGCCGAGTGCTGAGGAGGCGCGCGCGGCGGGACGGCGCGTGTCCACGCTGCGCTGGTCGATGGCGGAGAACGACCGCGCGCAGGGCGAGCGCGACGCGGCTGGATTGGTGAAGCTGGTGGTGGAGCGCGGCCGGGTGATCGGCGCGGGCATTCTGGCGCCCCATGCCGGGGAGATGATCGGGCAGTGGACGCTGGCGATCGAGCGCGGGTTGCCAGTGCGGGCACTGGCCGAGCTGATCGCGCCCTATCCGACGCGGGCGGAGGCGGGCAAGCGGGCGGCGGGGACGTATTACGAGAATCGGTTGTTCGCGCCGTGCACTAGGCGCATGGTGCGGGCCTTGGCATGGCTGCCGTGAGACGCCCGGCTTGGGGGACGCGCTCTTGCCCGCTGCCCATTAGACGCGAAGGGCAAATCACCTTTACCTGGAAAGGCTGTCGCTCCCATAACGCGACCAAGGTGATAAGGACCGGCACCAGGTCGCCACCCAGTACGATCTTACCGCAAGGCGCTTTCTCAGCGCCGTCTGCTAAGAGGCATTCGCATCTGGATCAGGTTCGTCCGCGGTTAGAAGGTCGGGTGACGCATCTTAGTCACACAAGTAGGGACGCCGCAGCTGGCTAGTTCCTATCCGTGACAAGAAAGATGCACCGGCGCGAGCGCTGTGAACATAGATCTACGTTCTGGCATTCGGATAGCCATATCATACCAAATCCGGCTGATTAGTTCGGCTGAACCGGCTTTGGCCACCAGTGGAAGCTGGTGTGCGGACGGATCATGCTTGGGTCGAGGCGGGTGCTGCGTTCGGCGATGGCGGCATCGAGGTCGGCCAGGGTGGGGAAGTGCTTGTTGGCCACCGCCTCGTCGAGCAGCGGCCAGAGCCGCTCAGCGGGTTGGAGTTCCGGGCTGTAGGGAGGCAGGAACACCAGCGTGATCCCGTCCGGCACGGCCAAGCCCTTGGGGCCGTGCCAGCCGGCGTTGTCCAGCACGAGGACGATGTGGCGTCGGCGTCCCGCCCCGCTCTCGCGGGCGAAGGCGGCGAGCCGGGTTTCGAAGGCCGGCTTGTTGATGCGGGTGCAGAGATACCAGACCGTCTCGCCGCTGCTCGGCTGCACGAAGGCCGCGACGTGCAGCCACTGGAACCGGTGATGACCCAGCGCCGTTGGGCGTGCGCCGGCCTTGGCCCAGACCCGGCGGCGGATCGGCTTCAGGCCGAGGTGGTGCTCGTCCTCCGCCCAGACCTCGACCGGCTGTTCCGGGTGCGCCGCCCGTGCTTGCGCAACGGCAACGTCAACCTGTTTGCGAAGGCCGCCCGCGCCTCCGGATCAGCGGCCCGCGGATGGCGCGGGCGCGGCGTCTGCACCGACCAGCCGAGCCGCTTCAGCGCCTCCCAGCCGCGCCTGCGGATGCACCCGCTCCAGCTTGAGGTGCCGCGCCATCCAGGCCGCCACCTTGGGGCCACTCCATAGCCCGCCGTCCTTCCCTCGGTGTCAGAGAAGTTGCCGCCCGGATAGGATCTGGAACCTGGGGGCGCGGATAGCAGGCAGTGGCTCGATACGGACAGGCATACAAGGACAGGATAGTGGCGCGGCTATTGCCGCCGGAAAGCTCAGCGGCCGAGGTTGTCTCACGAGAGGTGGGCGTCAGCGTCGCGACACTGGAGCGCTGGCGGGCGGATGCGCTGGCCAATGGCGCCAGCGACCGGCGCGGCGGCGGCGGTCAACGCTGGACGGCGGTGGCCCGGCTGGAAGCGGTGATTGCCACGGCGGCGATGGATGAGGCCGCCCGCAGCGCCTGGTGCCGTGAGCACGGGCTGTATCCGGCCGAGCTGGATGGCTGGAAGCAGGATGCCGTCGCCGGCCTCGGCGAGCCGCGCGCGGCCAGTGCCGCGGAGGCCCGGGAGGACCGGCGGCGGGTGAAGGAGCTGGAGCGGGAACTGCGTCGCAAGGACAAGGCGCTGGCCGAAACGGCCGCCTTGCTTGTGCTGTCACAAAAACTGGCGGCGGTCTTTCACAAGGACGAGGACGCATGACCCGTCTGGAAGACCGCCAAACCCTGGCAGACCACATCGCGCAGGCCCGCGCGGACGGCGCCCGGCTGAGCCCGGCCTGTGCTCTGGCCGGCATCGATGCCCGCACCCTGCGGCGCTGGAAGGCCGGGGCCGGTCTGGCGCGGGGCGATCGCCGGCCGCACGCCGACCGCCCCGTCCCATCGCATGCGCTGAGCGAGGCCGAGCGGGCGAGGATCGTGGCGGTGTGCAATGAACCGCGCTTCGCCGAGGCGCCGCCGGCGCGGATCGTTCCGATGCTGGCGGACGAGGGCCTCCACATCGCCAGCGAGGCCAGCTTTCACCGCGTGCTGCGCGCGCACGGGCAGATCAACCGCCGCGGACGCGCCCGCCCGCCGCGAGCGTCGGAGCCGCCTCGCACTCACATCGCCAGTCGCCCTGGCGAGGTCTGGTGCTGGGGCGTGACGTTCCTGCCGTCGCAAGTCCAGGGACGCTGGTTCTATTTCTACCTGATCCTCGACCTCTACAGCCGCAAGGTCGTCGGCTTCGAAGTGCATGACACCGACACCGCCGCGCATGCGGCCCATCTGGCCAGGCGAACCGCGCTCGCCGAGGGCGCGCATGCCACCTCGATGCGCCCGGTTCTGCACGGCGACAACGGCGCCACCTTGAAGGCGACCACCGTGCTGGCCATGCTGCATTGGCTCGGCATCGAGCCATCCTACTCACGCCCGCGGGTCAGCGATGACAACGCCTTCGCTGAGGCGCTGTTTCGTACGGCGAAGTATCGGCCGGAATTCCCGCTCAAGGGACTGGTCGATCTGGATGCCGCCCGGCGATGGGCGGGGTGCTTCGTGCACTGGTACAACCATGAGCACCGGCACAGCGGCCTTCGCTACCTCACCCCGGCGCAGCGCCATGCCGGCCAGGATCGTGGCCTGCTGCGTGCCCGCCACGCGCTTTACCAGGCCGCGCGGGCCGGCAATCCACGGCGCTGGAGTGGGCGGACCCGCAACTGGACACCGGTTGGCGTCGTCACCCTCAATCCGGAGCGCGACAGCATCGTCCGGACGGCGACCTCACACATCCAGCTTTCCAGTTCGATCGGCGCGCCTGCTTTCCCGTCCCGACCTGCAGACGCCCAAGCCACGGAGCGCAACGGAGGAGATGGGAGGCGTGGAGCCACCCGCAGCCACGCACAGCGCGCCCTATCGCGCGCGCGCATGGCGAGGATGGCGAGCACCGGACCTTCTCCGCAGTGAGCACCGTGGCACACTCGTCACCAGTCGGAGGATAGGAAAGATCGTTACGAAAGGCAGGCGGCAACTACGTTGACACTCACCGCCTCGGGCGGCTCACGCAGCCGCTCGGCCAGGGCGGCCAGCACCGCCTCGGTCAGCACGCTCGCTGCTCGCCCGTTCCGCCGCCGCCCATCGCCCAGCGCCGCCGGGCCGCGTGCGTTGTAGCGCGCCGCCACCGCCTCCACCCAGCGCGGCGTGAGCGCCAGCACCCCGGCCACCTCGACCACCGTGCGGCCCTGCGCCAGCAGCCAAATCGCCTGGGTGTGCCGCGCCTCGGTCACGGTTTGCGCCGCGCGGAACCGCGCCGCCAGTTCCGCCACACTCAGGTGCTCGGCAATCCGTGCCATCATCCCCCCGTTCAACCGCCCGCGGCATAGGCCCGCTCCGCGCAGCCGCCACTCTAAGCCGAACCTATCACCCGGGTTTAGTATCATTGCAATTTGGGGCTGCCGAGCGGGTTGATGATCATGGTCCAGCTGACATGCTAAGATTCGGCGGCCTAAGGGCGCACGTGGGTAATTCTGCCATCATTCAACAATGAAGGACCCCGCACCTCAGAAAAGACGCGGTACAAGAATCAAGAAACATATAGGTACAACAATGCGAGCTCAAACGTTCAGCAGAAAACCCGACACGGAACCGTAGCCATCAATGGCTTCTCCCACTGCTCGCCTGCTGAACTTGAGGCCGGCGTCGAACCAGAAGACCGGCGCGCACGCAATGCGGCTGCTAACATTGGGATGGTATTCCTCGCCAGGGCAGTCGACCCTGAGATCATGATATGACACAAGTCGATTAGGATGCACGAGCAGCATGCATGCAACCTCAAAGGCCCCGAAGCCGATCTCATTGTCGGTGACCATGGTGTCACGGGCGCTGCGGACGGAGCGGCAGCGGTGGCGCCTGCCGAACTGCGCGGGAACGATAAGAATGTCGCTTCTCTGCTGCCGCATGATCTCGTTGAGCATGCGCTCCGTACGCTCCATGCGACAGAGATGTTCGGCGCCGAGCTTGCCGGCGTTATAGTTTGTGAACGACTGCGCCTTGGCGATCCGATTAAGCACGAGTTCAAGGGCTTCTTCGTACGTGCTTGCCAGTGCTTGCCAGTGCTTGCCAGCGCGGGATAGCAAACCAATTCGTAAACGGGAGCATTTGCACTGCTGGTAACCTATTTATGACCAACTCGAGCGCGCTTCCGACATCGAGAGGCAAATGTTGACGTAGCTCTACGAGCTGCTTCACAATGCTCTTCGGACGGTACTCTACAGGGTATCCGTATGGGGAGGATATATCCTCACCGATAGACTGATCCAGCACTGATTGCACCATAGAATTCCCACTATTTCTATACACGCCCAAAAGATATCGCCAAATCATTTTGATGTCAACTATAATTTCGTATCAAAGCTATAGCCGCCGCAGCCCGAGTTAGAATTCCTTGTCGCCGTCAATTCGGCCTAAGTTGCACGTCAGAGCAGCCGGCCATATGCATAGCACGAGCAGCAGCTATCGTCGGGTATCTGGTCAGCCGGCTGTGTTAGAAGAATGACGTTGGGGAGCATTGCTAGCAGAACTAACCCGCATTTCTCACCGGAAGGTCAGCCCCGCGCGCTTTGAGGGCGTATCGGGGCTGATCCGCTGTGATTGACGGGATTTGTAGGCGATCTGGGCTGATTGCGGACAGGGCAGTCCCCCGCCGCTAGTTTGGCGGTGACGCGCCGGTCGGCGATGTGTCTTGCGGTGTCTGGTTCGTGCGGCTCAGGCAGCGGCCTCTCGCAGTTTCTCGTATGCCTGGGTGAACTCGTGCTGTGCCGGACAGCCCGAGGCCATGGCGACGCTGATGCGGCGGACGCTGGTTCGGACCAGGGCGCCGATTTCGAGCAGCCGGAGCCGGATCGTGCCGCAGGTCGCGCTGGCAAACCTTGTGTGTGCCAGGCCGATGCGGCGCAAGGCGCAGAGCAGCACGTAGGCGGCGGAGGCGAACCACAGCCGCACCTGGTTGGCCCGCAGGGTGGCCGCGGCGGTGCGGTCGGCGAACAGGTCGAGCGGGCATTCCTTGATGCGGTTCTCCATCTCGCCGCGCGCGCAGTAGATCGCCTCGTAGAGATGCGGCGCGTTCGCCTCGTCCGCGCCGAGCGCGGTGACGACAAGGCGCGGGTTGGCCGCGCCGGCGGTCCATTCGGCCTTGCCGATCACCCGCCGCGCGCGGCTCCAACTCCGCAGCGTCCGCCAGGTGAAATCACGGAAGCGCCGGGCTGGCTTGCCAGTTGCCTCGGCTTCGCTGCGCGCCTCTTGGAGTTCCGCCTCTGTCGCGGCACCAAGGCGGGCGTTGCGCGCCAGCCCGAACAGGTAATCGACACGGTTGTTCTCGCACCAGGCCATCAGCGCCTCGCGGGCAAAGCCGCTGTCGGCGCGCAGCAGGATGCGGACCTTCGGCCAGCGGGCACGAATCAGGCCAACAATGCGCGCCACCTCCTCGACCGCGCCGGCGCTGGCGTCGATGTTCGAGCGCCGCAGCTTCGCTGCCAGCAGGTGCCGGCCGCAGAACACATAGAGCGGCAGATAGCAGCAACAGTCGTAATAGCCATGGAAGAACCGGCCTTCTTGCTGGCCGTGCAGCGGATCGTCAGTGGCATCGAGATCGAGGATGATCTGCTCAGGCGCGGTGCGGTGGGCGTCGAGGAAGAGATCGACGAACAGTGCCTCGATCGCGGCCGGATCGGCGGCAAGCCGGGTGTGGCGCGTCGGCGCCGGGCGGCTCAGTTCCAGCCGGTTCAGCGTGACGGGCGCCCAACGCGCGAGCGCGTTGGGACCCGACCTTGCCCGCCAGCGGCGCGCAGTCGCGGCGCCGGGCAGCCATCTTGCCGGCCAGCGTGGCCAGCACCGGGTCATGGCGCAGCTCGTCGTGATCGATCAGGTCCTCATAGCCGAGCGCAATGCCGACCACTCGCTGCATCACCAGCGTTTCAACCCCATGCTCCACCAAGGCGGGATTGCGCGCATCGGTGAAGCAGGCAGCCAGCCGCCGGGTCAGCCCGATCACCCGGTCAGTAGCCCCCAGCAGCAGCGCTCCGGCATCCGAGGTGAGCCGCCCCCCGTCGAACGAGGCGACCACCGCGCGGCCTTCCACGCGTGCAAACTCGAACAGGCTCGGGCCACACTCTGTCGGCATCGGGGAACTCCTCCGCTCAGCGCCAAGGCTTTGTGGCAGAAGAACTTTCGCCGATTCGGAGCCCCGATGCACCTACTCAGTGTGAGAAATGCGGGCTAATAACAAGGACGTAGCCAATACTATCCCTAATTGACAACATGTGATCATAACAGATGACATGGTAATATTTGGAGCGGTTTGGACGGGTATACTACGTGATTGTGCGGCGGGCTTGCCGAGATCGGAACCTGAATACCCTCCTTGCTGAAGACAAGCCCATGCCGAACGATAATTATGTTGTAGCTTCCGAGCAATTGGGGTTTCTCTCCCTCCTTCTTAATCCACACGCGATGCATGGCGCCATAGCAATGCCCGGAGGGAACCCATTCACCTCCCGCCGTCGCGCTGGAACATTTGTGCCCGTCCTCGGGCTCCACAGAGTAAATCTCCGTATTAGGCCAAAGTGTCTGATGGTTGCAGTACCTCCTGGAGAAATTGGGACACCAACAGTACTAGAAATCGGTTCAGGCCGTAATAGGCATCAAGGACAGGCTTATAATATACTAGGGTTGCCAATCCATTTCCTGCTGGATCGGATGAGGCGTCTCCCAACTCGCTCAGCTGACAGCCAAGCAGACGAGGAACTCGCTGCTCAAGAATGTCCTTCAGGCTATCGTGCACGTCGGTATTATTCAGGCATTCTTTGACGGCAGCGCGTTGTATCCATTCGAGCTCCTCGAGATAGGGCGTCTAGAGGTGGCTCAGGAATTTTGAACAGGGCGTTAAGTGGAAACTCGGCCTGACGGCAGGCATGTTTTGCCTGCGGATCAGGAGCGAAGATGAAGAAGCGAGCCCGCCGGAACCACACACCGGCCTTCAAGGCGAAGGTGGCCCTTGCTGCCCTGAAAAACGATCGAACGATTGCACAGCTTGCTGAGCAGTTCGACGTGCATCCCAATCAAATCACCTCGTGGAAAGAGCAACTGCTTGCAGGGGCTGCCGACGTGTTTGAACGCGGTGGCAGCACCAAATCATCGGTCCCCGAGGTCGATATCAAGGCCCTGCACGCCAAAATCGGCGAGCTAGTCCTGGAGAACGATTTTTTAGAACGTGCGCTCGGCAAGGCGGGATTTCCGAGCGCAAAGCGATGATCGACCGTAACCACAGGCTTGCGTTGACGAAGCAGGCGGCGCTCCTCGGCATCTGCCGAGGCAGCGTCTACTACGAACCGGCGCCGGTGTCGGATGCAGACCTTGCGCTGATGCGGCGGCTGGATGAGCTGCACCTGGAGTTCCCTTTCGCAGGTTCGCGGACGTTGCGCGGCTTGCTGGCTGCCGAGGGGAGCAAGGTCGGCCGTCGTCATGTCACAACATTGATGCGGAGAATGGGGATCGAAGCGATCTATCGCAGGCCCAACACATCGAAGCCTGCGCCAGGTCATCGCATCTATCCGTATCTGCTGCGCGGATTGACGATCAATCGGCCGAACCACGTCTGGGCGACCGACATCAGCTACATCCCGATGGCGCGCGGCTTCGTCTATCTCACTGCCGTGATGGACTGGTTCACACGACGCATCCTGGCCTGGCGACTGTCGAACACGATGGAGGCTTCGTTCTGCATCGATGCTGTCGAGGAAGCCCTTGCAAAACACGGCTGCCCGCAAATCTTCAACACCGATCAGGGCAGCCAGTTCACCAGTACCGAATTCACCAGCGTGCTGATCAACAACGCCATCTCGATCAGCATGGACGGCAAGGGCGCATGGCGAGACAACGTTTTTGTCGAGCGCTTCTGGCGAACCATCAAGTACGAGGAAGTCTATCTGCGTGCCTATGATGGCGTCGAAGAAGCACGGCAATCAATCGGCCGCTACATCGCCTTCTACAACGCAAGGCGACCTCACGCAGCCCTTGACGGCCGCACCCCGGATCAAGCCTACTCTCACCCGCTGCCGCTCCGCACGGCAGCATAACCCCCGGCCGACGATCCACTTAACGACGCGGAAATTTTGTTCAAAGGACCGGGGCCACTTCATCTCATTACCCCAAATGCGAGCACGATGCACACGATCTTCAGCGCTCTGCATAGCGCCTATTAGGGCTGAGCTGACAGCGTTGAGATTACAAAAGCGATAAAGTTCACCCGCTAGATCCAACCCAGTGGTTACACGCAGATAGTCCTACAGCGCACCGTCACCCCCGCCGCTGATCAGGATACGTGGCCGTACTGTCGGCTGCAATCTCCTGCGCGGGGCAGCGTCAGGGTGTCATTGCTCCAGAAACGCGGCCCATAATAGGGCTCCGCAAGCGTCCGTAGCTTGGTATCCTCCGGGCCAAATCCCGCAGCCCAGATGACTACGCTGAAGTCTTCTGACGCTTTCTTGCCTTGCTTGTCGCTCCACGTAAGTCGCAGGACGTTCGCTTGCGGATCGACGTCTTGCACCGCTGCGTCGAAGCGGACCGTCAGCGCCGGCGGCGGATATTGAGCGCTCAAATCCGACAATCGCTTGTGCCATAGCACTGCCAAGTTTGCCGCCTTGTCTCGATCGAACTGTAGTGGAAGCGGACGATGGTGGTCCCACGGGAAAGTCCCTTCCTCCCAATGATCGACTGGCCAATCATAATGCGTCCTGATTACACATAAACCTCAGCCAATTTCAGGAGTTGGTAGGGCATAGGGGTGGTTCGGACGGCGGCCCATGTGAGACGCGGGATCATGGCGGCCAGATCGTATCGTCGGTTGAAGCGGTATTCGAATTCGGCGAGGTAGCGCGGAACATGCTTGCGGTTGATGGCACGGTAGGTGCCCGTGATGGCGGCCTTGATGTTGCCGAGCGCGGCGTTGGCCCATTTGAAGGCTGGCGTCCGAGCCGCTTTTGGTCCTGACCCGGTCTTGACGACTTGGTGCGCGCACCCGGCGTCTGCGACGCTGGCGAAACACTGAAGGCCATCGCTGACGACAGAGCAGTCTGGATCGAGGCTGCGCTTGGCGAACCCTGCGATCGAGGTTGCACAGAAGCTGGTGACCCGGCGCAGCTTCAGGCGAACCGGCTTTCCCTGGGTGGTCGTCTCGACAGCGGCGACGAACGGCGTCTTGCCAGGCGCCCCGCGGCCGCGCTTTCCGCCGGAGCGCTCGCCGCCGAGATGGGCGTCGTCGATCTCGATCCTGCCGCTCAGGCGCTTGGTCGCATCACGCTCAAGCATGACCTGCTTCAGCTTGTGTTTGACCTTCCAGGCGGTGGTCTGCGTCACCCCAAGGCGACGCCCCAGTTCGATGCTGGAGATGCCTTGCTTGGTCTGGGTCAGGCGATAGATCGCACGAAACCATAGCCGCAGCGGCAGATGGGTTGATGCAAAGATCGTCCCGGCAATCGGCGAGGTCTGCCGGCGGCACTTGGTGCACTGATAGAGATCGCGGGTCGTCACCAGACTATACTGCCTGCCGCCGCATACCGGGCACTCAAAGCCACGCGGCCAGCGTGACGCGATGACGATCGCCCGGCATTGCTCCTCGGTGCCGTACTGCTGTTCGAACGCGGGTTCGCTGAGACCCTTCTGGAACTGCACGACATTACGAGCCACTGCCACACCCTCATGAAATGCCACAAATTCCCTGACCTGCTACCAGGCGTTTCGTGACTGAGGGAAGTGCGTAATCAGGAAATATTTTCCTGGTCCTGCCTGATGGCCTTACGCGCCCACAGGGCATCTTGTGCGGCCTCTGGCTGTGCTTTAGTAAAGCTTTCGTATCTTCTGTCTATTTTGTTAGACAATCTTCCAAAAGGCTCGATCACCCACCCGACCAGTTTGAAGGCATTACGGGCATGTTCCCCGGCGCGATGCCTATACTCCTTCGAGGATAGATCGGCCGGCGGAATAGTGGCTTACGCTAAAGGCGTACGCTACAGCCCAGGTTACCTCAGCCGCAGCTCGACGAGCCAAGGAGAGCTTTTCCATAGGCGCCATTGGACCGTCGGGGGCCCGAGAAGGTGACATTACAGAAAGTTTACCAAGGGCGTTCGCCCTCTCATGGGCCCGCGTGAGCGGACCCAACTCACCCTCTGCAAATGCCTCAGCAACGGCGATCCCCAGATCATAACGCTCGGGATTTTCGTCTGCGAGCACGAAGAGGGGGAAAATTCGTCGCACGCTACGCGCCCCTATGGCAATTTCAGGGCGCAGCTTCAGGCTCTTCACGCCTGAGACTGGTTCGGCCATACTATCGCTCTCCGAGTCCCGAGTAATCCAGATTCGGTTCGGTAATCCAGCCACCTTCTATCGTCAGTGAGCTCGGTCACACGAGTCCTCCGTTGGCACGTTCGTGGTTCTACCGCAACCTACCCAGTGGTATGCCTCACCAATCCTCGTGCTTGCGGCAATAGTACCGCGTCCAGCTCGAGTGCCCTACCGGCAGTTGAGCATCGTTAGCAGCGGAGGGGACCTCGCGCAAAACACTCGTCATCGGACTCCGTTAACGTGTCTGCTCGGCTGCGGTTTGCCCAACCGGAGGTGGGTGTAGCGAGCAGCCACAGCCACTTGTCCGCGTGGACAAACCGTTGAAAGGGGAATGAACTGGCAAGGTGATCGTACCTACACGCGGCGACCCAATTCAGCCGGTCTTCGGCTGCTCGCCCAACCAATGCAATCTTGGAGGACGTGCGTGCTCCCAGGTGCTTCTGGCGGCCGGCGGCATCTCCTGCCCTCCGCGCCGGGGCGCATTTGCCCTGCCCGGCAGGCCGTGCAAATAGCGCGGTGGAGCAGTCTCGGCACAGGGGGGCGGTGATGGAAGTTCGCGACATGATCTCGTTCGCGCTGGTGATCCTGGTCGCGATTGGGGCACTGTTCATGATCGACGCCGAGGGCGGCTGGTACGGGCTTGGCATGGCTCTGTTCGCGGTGGCGGTCATTGCCGGGTTCTGGCTCATCAAGCGTTTCTTCGACCGCAGCAGCGCCGGGCCGCGCTGAATGGCCGACGGCGCCGACTGGGATCCGGAGCAGTATCTTCGCTTCGCCGACGAGCGCCTGCGGCCCGCGCTCGATCTCCTGGCGCGGGTGGACCTCGCCGCGCCGGCGCGCGTGGTCGATCTCGGCTGCGGCGCGGGCAACGTCACGGCCTTGCTCGCGCGCCGCTTCGCCAACGCCCAGATCACCGGGGTCGATGCTTCCGAAGCCATGCTGGCGAAGGCCCGCCTCGCCGCGCCGGGTTGCCGCTTCATCGCCGCCGATATAGGCGCCTGGACCCCGGACGCGCCGCTCGACCTGATCTTCTCGGTGTGTTTCGGCGTGCAATTTTGACCCCCTGAGCCGGGGGATCGGCGTGCAATTTTGACCCCTGAATGTGTGGCTGCTGGGCTGCCTGCTTCAGTTCGAGGTGGGCGGTGGGGGATGCTGATTGTGGAGACGGTCGGCCGGATCAGACGCGAGCATTTCGTCAGGGGCAAGTCGATCAAGGAGATCGCGCGTGACCTGAAGGTGTCGCGCAACACGGTTCGCAAGGTGCTGCGGTCGGGCGAGACGTCGTTCTCGTATGAGCGGGAGGTTCAGCCGCGTCCCAAGATCGGGCATTGGAAGGCGGAGCTGGACAAGCTGCTGACGAAGAACGCCGAGAGCGGGACGCGCGAACGGCTGACGCTCGTTCGCCTCTTCGAGGAGTGGCGAGGGTTGGGCCACGACGGCGGCTACGCCGCAATTCGCCGCTATGCCCGGCTTTGGAGCGGGCAGCACGCCGGGCAGACGGCCGAGGCGTATGTGCCGCTGTCGTTCGCGCCGGGTGAGGCCTACCAGTTCGACTGGAGCCACGAAGTCGTCCTGATGAGCGGCGTCACGGTGACGGTGACGGTCGCGCACATTCGCCTGTGCCACAGCCGCATGATGTTCGTTCGCGCCTGCCCGCGCGAGACGCAGGAGATGGTGTTCGACGCCCACGAGCGGGCGTTTGCCTTCTTCAAGGGCGCCTGCACACGCGGCGTCTACGACAACATGAAGACAGCGGTGGAGGCGGTGTTTGTCGGCAAGGACCGGCAATACAATCGCCGCTTTCTGCAGATGTGCGCCCATCACCTGGTGGACCCGGTTGCCTGCACACCGGCCGCGGGCTGGGAGAAGGGCCAGGTGGAGAGCCAGGCCGGCTTGGTGCGCGAGCGCTTCCTCACGCCACGGCTGCGGGTGAACAGCTACGACGAACTGAATGGTTGGCTGTTGGACAAGTGCATCGCCTACGCCAAGGCGCATGCCCATCCGGAGCGCCCCGAGCAGACAGTGTGGGAGGTGTTCGAGGACGAGCGGCCAAAGCTGGTTCCCCACTGCGGTCGCTTCGACGGCTTCCACGCGCTGGCGGCCTCGGTGTCGAAGACCTGCCTGGTCCGCTTCGACAAAAACAAGTGCTCGGTCAGCGCCGGGGCGGTCGGCCGACCTGTCGAGATCCACGCCTATGCCGACCGGATCGTCATCCGTCAGGACGGACGCGCCGTAGGGGAACATCGCCGCCGCTATGGACGGGGCGAGACAATCTACGATCCTTGGCATTACGTGCCGGTGCTGGCCCGCAAGCCTGGCGCCCTGCGCAATGGCGCGCCGTTCAGGGACTGGATCCTGCCCGCGGCGATGGAGCGGGTGCGGCGTCGCCTCGCCGGATCTGACGATGGTGACCGGCAGATGGTCGCCATTCTGGCAGCCGTGCTGACCGACGGGCTGCCGGCGGTCGAAGCGGCCCGCGCGCAGGCGATGGCCGAAGGCGTCCATTCCTCCGACGTGATCATCAACATCCTCACCCGGCAGCGCGATCCCGGACCGACCGCCGTCATCGCCACGCCGGATGCGCTGACCCTTCGGCATGTGCCCGCCGCCGATTGCGCCCGATACGATCAGCTCAGGAGCCGATGAGCATGGAGCGGACCGAAGTCCTCGACATGATGGGCACGCTGAAGCTCTTCGGCATGAGGGGCGCCTGTGACGAGGCCCTGGCCGCGGCGATCAAGCGCAAGCACGAACCGCAGCGCTTCGTCGGCGACCTGCTCAAGGCCGAGATGTCCGAGAAGCAGGCACGCTCGATCAGGTGCCAGATGACTATCGCCAAGCTGCCGCTCGCCAAGGATCTCGACGACTTCGCCTTCAAGGGAACGCCGGTCGACGAGAGCCTGGTGCGCGATCTCGCCGGCGGCAACTTCGTCGCGCAACAGCGTAACGCGGCCCTGGTCGGCGGAACCGGCACCGGCAAAACGCACTTGGCCATCGCGATCGCGCGAAGCTGCATCCGTGCCGGATCGCGCGGGCGCTTCTTCAACACCGTCGACCTGGTCAACCGCCTCGAGGCTGAGGGCCGCGCTGGACGTCAGGGACGCCTCGCCGACTTCCTGACCCGTCTCGACTTCGTGGTCCTCGACGAGCTCGGCTACCTGCCGTTCGCCCAAGTCGGCGGGCAACTGTTGTTCCACACCGTCAGTCGCCTTTACGAACGCACCTCGGTGATCGTCACCACGAGCCTCGCCTTTGGTGAATGGCCGAGCGTGTTCGCGGGCGACGCCAAGATGACCACCGCGCCGCTGGATCGCCCAACCCATCACTGCGACATCGTCGAGACCGGCAACGACAGCTGGCGCTTCAAGAACCGCGCCTGAGCTTCACAAGCAACCGCCAGGGCTTGCACCGGTGGGTCCACGGGGGGACCCCCCGCGCGCCGCTGCGTCAGCCTCTGCATGGGCACTCCGCAACGCGAGGGTCTCCCCTATGGACTACCGGCACAAGCAAACAACACGGGGTCACGATTGGACGCCGATCCGGGGTCAAAGTTCGACGCCGATTGACACTTCTCGAATGCCGCGCTGCATTGGCTCGAGGCACACGAGGCACTGTTCCCCCGCCTTCTGTCTCTGCTCGCGCCGGACGGTGTGCTCGCCGTGCAGATGCCGGGCATGCACGACGCGCCGCTGCGCCGGCTGCAGCCCGAAGTCGCCGCGTCCGGCCCCTGGGCGGAGCATCTGCGCGGGATCGGCTCGGCCCGCGACATCCTGGCTCCTGAACGCTATTGGGACGTGCTGCGCCCGCACGCCAAGGAACTAAACCCCGTCCGGTTTGAGAGGTGTAGTTTCGGAGGCAGGGTCCCTATCTCCAGGGGATGATGAAACTTAGCCTTGTTCGCTCCTGTCATGCTGCGCGTTGACCATGCCCGGTGGGGCCAGACGCCGGAGGACCTGCGTCGGCTCGCAACGAGCGCTGCCCATCAACGCACTCGCGAGCGCTTCTTGGCGCTTTACGAGATCACCGAAGAGAGTTGCGCCACGCAGGTTGCCGAACGCACTGGCCGCCACCCGCAGACCGTGATGGAGTGGCTGCACCTCTACAACGAGCGTGGCCCCGAGGCGCTGACCTACCGACGCACTGGCGGCCGTCCCCCCTTTGTCCCGCCATCGCCGCCGTACTCGGCGCAGAGGTCCGTGCGGCCCAGCAGGCTGCGGCCAGCCCATCCGTAGCCGGAGCTGATCCGCCGCCGCGCTGGACGCTCAAGCGCCTGGTCGGCTGCGTGCGGGCGCGGTTCGGCCGTCCCTGCTGCCGCGAGACCATCCGCGCTGCCCTGCACCGGCTGGACCTGTCGTGGAAGAAAGCCCGCAAGCTGCTCGGTCGCGCCGATCCCGAACGGCGCGCCGCCTTTCTCGACCGGCTACGGCCGGTGCTGGACAGCGCCCAGCGCGATCGGCACGTGCTGGTCCACCTCGACGAGGCGCACATCACCAGGACGCCGATCTCGGCTACGGCTGGGGCGAGCGCGGCAAGCGCTTCCACGTGGCCTCCTGCTCGCCCGGCCTCGCCGCCAGGGTCTCGCTCTACGGCCTCTACCTCTACAACGAAGGCCAGGTGCGGCTATGGCCCTATGCACGGGCCAACGGCGAACACACGATCGATGTGCTGCACCGGCTCCGTGCCGAGCTCCCCGATGGCATGCTCGTCGTGATCTGGGCGGTGTGCCCTGTCACCGGGCCAAGGCGGTATGGGCCGCCGCTGCCAGCCTGGGCATCACGCTCATGCCGCTGCCGGGCTACAGCCCGGACCTGATGCCGGTCGAGGCGCTGTGGCGCTGGCTGCGCGAGGACGTCACCTACCATCACTGCCACGCCACGGCCGACGACCTGACCCGGCGCGTCGCCCTGTTCGAGGCCAAGGTCAACCAAGCCTCTTGCGTCGTCGCCGATCGCCTCTGGGTCAAGGACTGCCTCGATCCCGAGGAGGAGAAACTACGATTCTCAAACTAGACGCGGTTTAGATATCTGGCAGACGATTTACATGCACGCGCTACGAGGCGAGGGCGCGGTTGGCGAGTGGGCCGCCGGGACCAGTCTGCGGCCCTTCCTGGACAAGCTTCCCGACGACGTGCGGCCCGCGTTCCGCGCCGCCTACGCGGCCGCGCTACGCCCGCATTACCCGCGTCGGCCCGACGGCACCACCTTGCTACCGTTCCAACGCTTGTTCATCGTCGCGCGACGCTGAGCCCTGGGACCATCCATGCCGCCGATCGATCACATCGTCATCCTGATGATGGAGAACAACTGCTTCGACCGCATGCTCGGCTGCATGGCGGAAGTCCATGCGGGCCTGGATGGCGTCGATCCGGCGCATCCGCGCTCGAACCCGGACGGGCTGGGTGGCCCGCCCGTGTTCCAGGCCCCGACCCGGACCCGCAACATCGACCGCGACCCCCAGCACTACCTGCCCAGCTCCCTGGCCCAGCTCGACGGCGGCACCAACCAGGGCTTCGTCGCCGACTATGTGCGCCATTACCCGACGCGCACGCCCGAGGAGCGGCGGGAGGTAATGGGCTACTACCCGCGCGGCTTCCTGCCGGCGCTGCACACGCTGGCCGAGCACTTCGTGGTCTGCGACCGCTGGTTCTCGTCCCTGCCCGGCCCGACCTGGATGAACCGGCTATTCGCGCACTCGGGAACCTCGCTCGGCGTGGTGAAGGAGCCACGCAGCCTGTTCACCTCGCAGCTCCACCTGTTCACCGAGCGCACCCTGTACGACGAATTATCGGATGCCGGCGTTAAATGGCGCATCTATTACGGCGACGTGCCGCAATCGCTGGTCATGGTCCATCAGTTCGAACACCTCGGCAACTATCGCCACTTCAAGCACTGGCGTGAGGACATCGCCGCCGGCGACCTGCCTTCGTACACCTTCATCGAGCCGACCTATTTCGGCCCGAACCAGAACGACCAGCACCCGCCGCACGACGTGATGCGCGGCGACGCGCTGATCGCCGAGGTCTACAACACGCTGCGCGCCAATCCGGGCCTGTTCGCCCGCACGCTGCTGTTCGTGCTCTATGACGAGCATGGCGGCTTTCACGATCACGTGGTGCCGCCCGCGTCCGTGGCGCCGGATGACCACACCGAGCATTTCGCGTTCAACATTCTCGGATTCCGTGTGCCCGCCGTCCTGGTTTCGCCGATGCTCGATCCGGGGGTGGTGCATACGGTGTTCGATCACACAAGTTTTCTGCGCATGGCCTCGAATCTTTATCCCGGCGTGCAGCCGCTTGGCCGGCGCGCGCGGCAGGCGAACGACCCGCTCGCCTCGCTGACCTGGCGGCCGACGCCGCGCACCGATTATCCCGAGGCGCCACTCGCCCCCGACATCCAGCCCGCGCGCACCGTCCTGACGCTAGAGGGGTTCAAGGAGTCCCTGTTCGGCCTGAGCCGCCACCTGGAAAGCGAGGTCAAGCGTCCTGGACGCCGCGCCAGTCTGGTGGCGCGCGGTGGCGAGTCGCTCGGGGACGGCTGGGCGCAGGCGAAGCTGGCGACCGACCGGCTGGAGGCGTTCATGGAAGACGCCCTCGACGTGGGCGGGCTGGTGGGGCGGCTCATTCGGTCGGTGCGCCGGCGGATGGGCGTGTAGTCCGAGCCATGGCGCGCTTCTCCTTCTCCCCGTGCGGGAAGGCGGTGAGTGTCAACGTAGTTGCCGCCTGCCTTTCGTAACGATCTTTCCTATCCTCCGACTGGTGACGAGTGTGCCACGGTGCTCACTGCGGAGAAGGTCCGGTGCTCGCCATCCTCGCCATGCGCGCGCGCGATAGGGCGCGCTGTGCGTGGCTGCGGGTGGCTCCACGCCTCCCATCTCCTCCGTTGCGCTCCGTGGCTTGGGCGTCTGCAGGTCGGGACGGGAAAGCAGGCGCGCCGATCGAACTGGAAAGCTGGATGTGTGAGGTCGCCGTCCGGACGATGCTGTCGCGCTCCGGATTGAGGGTGACGACGCCAACCGGTGTCCAGTTGCGGGTCCGCCCACTCCAGCGCCGTGGATTGCCGGCCCGCGCGGCCTGGTAAAGCGCGTGGCGGGCACGCAGCAGGCCACGATCCTGGCCGGCATGGCGCTGCGCCGGGGTGAGGTAGCGAAGGCCGCTGTGCCGGTGCTCATGGTTGTACCAGTGCACGAAGCACCCCGCCCATCGCCGGGCGGCATCCAGATCGACCAGTCCCTTGAGCGGGAATTCCGGCCGATACTTCGCCGTACGAAACAGCGCCTCAGCGAAGGCGTTGTCATCGCTGACCCGCGGGCGTGAGTAGGATGGCTCGATGCCGAGCCAATGCAGCATGGCCAGCACGGTGGTCGCCTTCAAGGTGGCGCCGTTGTCGCCGTGCAGAACCGGGCGCATCGAGGTGGCATGCGCGCCCTCGGCGAGCGCGGTTCGCCTGGCCAGATGGGCCGCATGCGCGGCGGTGTCGGTGTCATGCACTTCGAAGCCGACGACCTTGCGGCTGTAGAGGTCGAGGATCAGGTAGAAATAGAACCAGCGTCCCTGGACTTGCGACGGCAGGAACGTCACGTCCCAGCACCAGACCTCGCCAGGGCGACTGGCGATGTGAGTGCGAGGCGGCTCCGACGCTCGCGGCGGGCGGGCGCGTCCGCGGCGGTTGATCTGCCCGTGCGCGCGCAGCACGCGGTGAAAGCTGGCCTCGCTGGCGATGTGGAGGCCCTCGTCCGCCAGCATCGGAACGATCCGCGCCGGCGGCGCCTCGGCGAAGCGCGGTTCATTGCACACCGCCACGATCCTCGCCCGCTCGGCCTCGCTCAGCGCATGCGATGGGACGGGGCGGTCGGCGTGCGGCCGGCGATCGCCCCGCGCCAGACCGGCCCCGGCCTTCCAGCGCCGCAGGGTGCGGGCATCGATGCCGGCCAGAGCACAGGCCGGGCTCAGCCGGGCGCCGTCCGCGCGGGCCTGCGCGATGTGGTCTGCCAGGGTTTGGCGGTCTTCCAGACGGGTCATGCGTCCTCGTCCTTGTGAAAGACCGCCGCCAGTTTTTGTGACAGCACAAGCAAGGCGGCCGTTTCGGCCAGCGCCTTGTCCTTGCGACGCAGTTCCCGCTCCAGCTCCTTCACCCGCCGCCGGTCCTCCCGGGCCTCCGCGGCACTGGCCGCGCGCGGCTCGCCGAGGCCGGCGACGGCATCCTGCTTCCAGCCATCCAGCTCGGCCGGATACAGCCCGTGCTCACGGCACCAGGCGCTGCGGGCGGCCTCATCCATCGCCGCCGTGGCAATCACCGCTTCCAGCCGGGCCACCGCCGTCCAGCGTTGACCGCCGCCGCCGCGCCGGTCGCTGGCGCCATTGGCCAGCGCATCCGCCCGCCAGCGCTCCAGTGTCGCGACGCTGACGCCCACCTCTCGTGAGACAACCTCGGCCGCTGAGCTTTCCGGCGGCAATAGCCGCGCCACTATCCTGTCCTTGTATGCCTGTCCGTATCGAGCCACTGCCTGCTATCCGCGCCCCCAGGTTCCAGATCCTATCCGGGCGGCAACTTCTCTGACACCGAGGGAAGGTCTATCGCAAATGCCTCGCAGCGGCCGTCCGCTTCGCCGTCATGCCCGTGCTTGTCACGGGCATCCACGCCGTCCCGTGCCAGTCGAGAGACACGGCACCCGCACGCGCCGGTCGTGGAGGAAGCTGCACCTGGGCATAGACGCCGACACCGGGCAGATCGTCGCTGCCTCGCTCACGGCCGAAGAGGTCGACGATGGCGCCGAGGCCGGCGCCTTGCTCGATCAGGTCGACGGAGCCGTAGCCTCGTTCACCGCCGACGGTGGGTTCGACCAGGACAGCGTGTCCACTGCGGTTGCCGAGCGCCATGCTGCGGCGGCGATCATCGTGCCGCCGCACTCAACGGCGGTGCCGAGCGCGGCGGCCGAGACCGCCCCTCCGCTGCCATTCCAGCCGCTACGCGGCCGGAACCTTGGGCAGCTCCGCCCACACAGCGCGACAGGCATCTGCAATATATTGCCAAGCACGGCCGCATGGCCTGGCAGAAGGCGTCCGGGTACCCGACACGTGCCCGGGCCGAGGCCGCCATCAGCCCGATAAAAGCAGGCGATCGGGGACGGGCGGCGCGCGCATACCGACGAGCGTCGCGCCACCGAGGTGGACGTGGCTGTCCACACGCTCAATTGTATGTTGGAGCTGGGACGCCCGAACTACGTCCGCGTCGCTTGGTCCCGAACGAGATTGGGGCAACTGCGTCCACACACCTGATCTATGCACCACGCTGGATTGCGTATCAACAGAACATGGTTTATCGTTTATTTGCTAGGGATCGCCGGGCGGCGTCCTTCAATGCGCCCGACTTTGTCTCAGTAGCGAAGACGAAGCCGCGGAAGATGATGGCTGCAGGGTGAGCTCTATAGTGCGCTACAATTTGCCCATGTCATATCGCGAAGAGAAATTCGTCATCCCCGCTTCGGATGGGGCGTCGATATATGGCTGTTTCAATCAAGCCTCGGAGCAGAGACGAAGCCAGAGGCTAGTGGTGTTCTCTCACGGCCTCACCGGCAGCCCAAAAGAATATCAGTTCAAACAAGGACAGCGATACTTCAACGCCGCAGGTTTCGACGTCGTGCGATTTGCTTACTATACAGCCGAACCTGGTGCGCGCCGACTGAAGGATTGCACAGCGCAAATCCACGCCACCGACCTAAATACCGTATGCGATTACTTCCGCGACAGATATGACGAGCTCTATATCATCGGCCACAGTTATGGCGGCCTGACGATTCTGTTCGCTCCGCCGATTGCGACGGCTTATAGTTTTTGGGATTCTGCGTTCCTACCCTACGATGGCCTGTGGAGGCACGGTGCGACCTACACGCCACTGCTTGACCGCTATGTGCTGCACTGGTCGAGTGATCATTTGGTGGGAACCGCGATGGTACTGGAGGCGAAGGCACTGACAGCCGAGAAAGCGCACGCGTTGGCCGCAGCGATTCGCGTACCATCGCAGGTGGTGATTGCCGGCGTGGATTCCGAGCATCTTCCGCGCAATGGGCTTTTCGACGCGTTGCTGTGCCGAAAGGCCCAAATCGGTTTTGCCACCGCAGACCATGAGTTTACGGCAGGGGAAACCGTTTTCAACCTCCTGGACGCAACGCACGACTGGTTTGTTTCCCTCAGTTCGGCGTAAGTCAGCAGTGGCGTTTGGCAGCACTAGACGGTGGTCAACCCAGAGCGGGGAGGACGTCCCTGCGCTGACCGGCGTCCGAGGAGTAGCTGCATTTCTGGTTGCCGTTTACCATTACTTCCTCCCATTGATGCCGCAGGGGTCAGTAGTACACCGTTTGTTCGGCCGTGGTTACCTCTATGTCGATCTGTTCTTCGTACTTAGTGGGTATGTCATGGCGCTGAACTACGGCTCGATGTTCAGCACACGTATCCAGTGGAAAGCAGTGAGGAGCTTTTTCTGGAAGCGGTTCGCGCGCGTCTATCCTTTGTATCTCTGCGTGACGGTCGCGATGGCTGCCAGTTACTTCGCGGTATACAATGACTTTGCCGACCATCATTCATGGATTGTTGTTCAATTGTCGCGGCCGCTTGTCGATGTCCCGCTGAACGTCCTCCTTATGCAAGCTTGGGGGTATACGGATGGCGTGGTTGGGCAGGCTTGGTCCGTCAGCACAGAAGCTGCAGCTTATCTCTATTTCCCGCTGTTTGCTTTGCTATGTGCAAGATGGGGAAAGATCAAGTTTGCAGCGGTCTTTGCGAGCTGCTTTGCAGCGATTCCGGTTGCGGTTTGGTTCGCTAAGGGCGATGGGGTTTACCATGCGGGAACACTCGACCTCTGGACGGGTCCCCCAGCTCTCCTTCGCTGCTTTGGCGGCTTTTCACTCGGGGTTTGTCTCCACCGTCTCGCTACCTGGAAGCACACGCGGCACGCTTTCACCGATGCATTCGGTATCGTGTTGGTTGGCCTTTACGTCATTTTGCTCCTTGCTACAGCACCAGACTTAGCGCTGTATCCTGCCTTTCCGCTGCTCATCCTCTGTCTGGCGGGCAACCAGGGCTGGTTTGGATATATATTCGGCTGCAAGCCTGTCTATGTGATGGGATTACTTTCGTATTCTTTCTATCTGCTCCACGTTTATCTCATTACGCCAATGTACAGATCCGAAAGTCTGCTATCGGCGTCTCTGCCGCATTGGCTGGCATGGTGCAGCGCAGCTGCCGCTGCGTTCCTCGCGATGCTGTCGGTGGCAGCGTTGGCTTATTTCGGTATCGAGAAACCCGCGCGCCGCCTGCTGCGTAGATTGGCCCAGTTACCGCGAAGCCGTGAGATTTGGCCACATAGGTTTCAGAAAAATGACTCGGCTCCGCTGCTGTCCCCACTTCGGAGGTCGAACGAGGTTCATCGACCGCCTTAGACCCGAGTTAAACAGTGCGCAACTGCAATTTGCTGGAGCCAAACGCTGAATGGGGAAATTGCCCTCAATGTGGTGCCACGCCTCTCTTCGGCTCGGAAAGCCATTCACTTCCAAAGCTTGAGCGGAGGCGCGTCGGCGACCAACGAGGGTGTGCCACCACAAGGGGAAGGTGTGTTTCCAACAGGCTGCCGAGACCGAGTTGGATAAGCAGACCCATGTGGACCCCGCAGCGTGGCGCGCGGATCGGATAGCTGGTTGGTTCTGGCGCGTTGGGCAGGGAAGGAGGGCGCTCCCTTGCTGACTTCGGATGCACAGTGTCCTTCAAGCTGAACCAAGACCGCCGGCACCATATTCCCCGCCAACGGCACCGGGCCGCCAACTGGCCTGCCTACGGGGCGGGGTTGCGTCAGCGTGGGAGCTTGACAGTGTGGTTCACGGACGAGGCGGTCGCGGCCTGGGCGTCTGAACCGCGCACGACCCGCGGTGGCCTGACAGCCCTCACGCTCGGGGCCGTGTTCTGCTTGGCGTTCCGGCAGGCCGAGGGCTGATCGGCTCCATCATCGGCCTGCTCGGGCTGGCGCTGCGCGGGCCGGACCACACCACCTGATCTTGAACGGGACTGGGGCAACTGCTGGCTGTGTCCATGAATTTTGGCCCACTGTGCTGGCGAATTTTGGCCCAGCATCCGCGGCGATGTTCACGATCCTGGCTGCTGCCTGGATCTGTCGATAGTCGGTCTTGAACAACTCCCAATGCATTGATCTGGTTCAGCAATCCGCCGAATTGGACGCTGTGGAATTGCACGGTTTGGTTGGCCTCGGCGGCAAACCCTGCGATTCTCGCGACCATGAAGCACCGTCCCTGCCCAGCCGAACAGGATGACCTGCGGCGGCCGCGCCTGGTCGACATGATCGATGGGCAGCACGAGTTGGTCCGGCTGGCGGCGCTGATCGACTGGTCCTGGTTCGAGGAACACTGGGCGGGCTTCTTCCCCTCCCCGGAGGGGCGGCCCGCCCTCCACCCTCGTCTGGTCGCAGGCCTGATGTACCTGCAGCACGCCCACGGCCTCTCCGACGAGGCCGTCCTCGCCCGTTGGGTGGAGAACCCGTACTACCAGCACTTCACCGGCGAGGTGTTCTTCCAGCACCGGCTGCCCCTTCACCCCTCCTCGCTCAGCCGCTGGCGCGGCCGGATCGGCGAAGAGGGCGTGGAGTGGCTGCTGACCAAGACGGTCGAGGCAGGCCGGGCCTCGGGGGCCGTGAAGCCGCGCAGCCTCTCCGAAATCGTGGTGGACACCACCGTCATGGAAAAAGCCATCGCTCACCCGACCGACAGCCGGCTCTACGAGACGGCCCGTCGCTCCTTGGTGACGCTGGCGCAGAAGGTCGGGATCCGGCTGCGGCAAAACTACAACCGCAAGGCCCCGCGTCTGGCCGCCCAGGCCGGGCGTCACGCCCATGCCCGGCAGTTCCGGCGCATGCGCAAGGCGCTGCGCACGCTGAAGGGCTACACGGGACGCGTCCTGCGCGACACCGGCCGCAAGCTCGGCACTGTCCCCCAGGGGCAACTCCGGAGGCGGATCGAGGCGCGCATGGCACTCGTCACCCGCCTGCTGCGGCAGACACCCAAGAGCCGGAACAAGATCTACGCCCTGCACGAGCCGGAGGTCGACTGCATCGCCAAGGGCAAGGCGCGGGTGCGCTACGAGTTTGGCACCAAGGTCAGCGTCGCCACCACCCTCGCCGAGGGCTTCGTCGTCGGTATGCGCTCCATGCCCGGCAACCCCTATGACGGGCACACGCTCGGCGAGGCCCTCCAGCAGGTCGAGACCCTGACGGCTTGCCGCCCCAGCCTCGCCGTGGTCGACCGCGGCTACCGCGGCCACGGCGTGCAGGGCACCAGGGTGCTCATCAGCGGCTCACGGCGCGGCATCACGCCGAGGCTGGCCAGGCTCCTCAAGCGCCGCAGTGCGATTGAGCCCGAGATCGGCCACATGAAGACCGATGGCCGCCTCGCCCGCTGCGGCCTCAAGGGCCTGCTCGGCGACGCCATCTTCGCCGTCCTCTGCGGCTGCGGGCACAACATCCGCAAGATCCTCGCCCACCTCCGGGCGCTTTTGACGGCTCTCCTCGCCAGCCTGCTCCAGCTTCACCCGCGCGCAGACGCCACCTGGTTACCTGCCAGCCAGCCTGAACGAGTTATTCAAGACCAACTCGATAGCGGTGCTACTCCTCCTGCTTCATGGGTTTGGCCACCTTGCGTGCGGCTGTCGTCCGGCGGAACCGATAGGAGTCTACGCCCGTCGTGATGATGTGCGCGCGGTCCGTCAGACGGTCGATCAGTGCCTTGCACAGCCGCGGATTGGGGATGACCTGCGACCATTCGGAGAACGGCAGATTGGTGGTCACGATCACCGCCGCTTTCTCGGCCCGGTCGGCGATGACCTGGAACAGCAGCTCGCAGGCGGTCTCGGCCAACGGCACGTAGCCCAGCTCGTCGATGCAGATCAGGTCGAGGCGTTCCCAGCGGCCCAGGGCGCGGCTCAGCTGGTTGGCATGGGCCGCCTCGGCCAGTTCGTTGATCAGCGCCGTGGCGGTCGCGAACCGAACCCGGCGCCGCTGTCGGCAAGCGGCAACACACAAGCCCGTCGCCAGATGCGTCTTGCCCGTGCCCGCTTCACCAACCAGCAGAACCGGCTCGACCTTCGCCACATAGTCGCCGGTTGCCAGATCCCGCAGGCGGGCGGCCGACACCCCGGAGCGGTCGAACTCGAACTCATCCAACGTCTTCATCCGCGGCAGCCGCGCCTCGTGCAGCAGGCGGGCGACCGCGCGGCTCTCCCGCTCCTCCATCTCGGCGGACAGCAAGGCTTCGAGGTAGCCCAGGTGCGACTGTCCCTCTCGGAGTGCCGCGTCGGCCATGCGGGCGAACTGCATGCCGATCGTCGGCATGCGCAGTGCCTTGCAATGCTGCGCGATCGCCTGGTCCTGCAGTTCGGCCATCACGCCGCCACCGCGCAGAGCAGCGTGTCGTAGTCGGCCGTCGCCGGCATCGGTCGGTCGTAGCGGGCGAGCACGCCGACATCGATCGGCAACACCCGCGCCTTTTGCAGGCGTGCCTCGGTCAGCAGGTAGCGCACCGCGGCCACGTCGCACGCTCCCAACGACACCGCGGACGCGACTGCCGCACGCAGAGCATCGTGGCCGAATTCGCGGCCCAGCAGCATCACCGCCACCATGGCGCGGGTGCCGTTCTGCCGGCCGTGCCGGGCGCGCAGCCGGTCCCACAGTTCATCATAACCAGCGGGCCAGCGACCGGCCTGCCGCCACTGCTCCAGCGGTTTCGAACCGGCCAATGCGCCGGGCTTGTGGCCGAGCACGTCCAGGTAATGCTCGAGATCGAGCACCTGCTGGCGCCGGCTGTGGCATCGCTCATGACGCGCGACGCGGCGGCCGTCATGCCAGACCTCGACGTGCAGCGGGTGAACACGGGCCTCCACCCGGATACCGGCCTTAACCGGGACCGAATACAGGTTGGTCTTGACCGTGACGCACCCCTGTTTATCGACCAGGGGAAACGTGACGTCAGCCAGATCGAACCGTTCTGTCGCGCGTGGCAGCAGGTGGTCGCGCTCCGCTGCCATGGCCGCGCCGACCGGCTCCACGTGACCGTGCAGCACCCGCGCCTCGTCGGCACGGCACCCTGCCAGCAGCACGGCGTTCAACGCGTCGATATTCGCCACGCTTGGCACCGGGACCAGATGGTTGCGCCGGAAGTAGCCAACCTCCCCCTCAACGCCGCCTTTCTCGTGGCCTTCGCCGGGCGTGCAGAACTCCGCGGCAAACCGCCAGTGCGAGCGAAACGCGATGAACCGGGCCGTCTCCTCTCGCCGGTAGCCCTGCAAGATCTTGCGAACCGCACTCGCCAGGTTGTCGTAGCGTAGCAGCCTGAACACACCGCCGAAGTAGTCGAAGGCGTGCTCGTGGGCCTCCAGGAACGCCTGCTGCGTGGCGTGCAGATAGGCGCGGTGGAATGCCGCCCCGCTGGCCATCGAGCGCATCGCGAATACCTGCACCCTGGTCCGCTCGCCGGCTAGATCGACCGACGCCTCATACCAGTCGACCTGAGCCTCCTGGCCCCAGCCATAACTCTGCGGCACGAATGTCTCGCGCCGGATCAGGCCCAGCGCGCGGCGGCGTGCCCGGACATGGTTGCGCACCGTCAACTCAGCCACCACGGCGTCCGGAAACTCCCGCACGATCCGCCGGTGAATGCGCCTTGCCGTATGCCGCTGCTTACGAGGAGCACGCCGATCCTCGTCCAGCACGGCGTCAATGAACCCCACGACAGCCTCCAGTTTGGGCTTCGCCCGATCGGGATAGCGATGGGCCGGAGGCACCGCACCCGCGATCGCCTGCCGCACCATCCGACGGTGAACGCCGAACTTGGCGGCCACACCGACCACCGTGCCGATCCCGAACTCATACTCGCGCCGCAGCTGCTCAAACAATTCCACCTTGGCTTTCCAGTCCACACCAAGCCCCCCGGCATATCCGGGACGACCCTAGGTTTGAGGGACGGATGCTGGGCCAAAATTCGCCAGCACTCTGGGCCAGGATTCGATAGCAAAGCCAAACTGCGCCCACACACCTGATTTATGCACCACGCCGAGCCCAGTGGGTCAATGATGAGGCAGACTGACATCAGTGCTCAAGCAGCGGGTAGAGGGAGAAAACCAGCAGCAAGGCCATGGCTCGGTTGAACGCGCGTGCGTGGCGTGGATGGGTCAACACCCGGCTGAGCGCAGCACCGCAGCCGGCCCAAAGCGAGATGCTTGGCGCGTTGACTAGCGCGAAGAGGACGGCGAGGACGGCGACAGCGCGTGCGAAGCCGTCGCGGGGCGCGTAGGTGGTGACGGCGCCCATCACCATGACCCAGGCTTTCGGATTGACGCATTGGAAGGCCGCCGCTTCAACAAAGCGCATCGGCCGGCCGCGGCCGCGGCCCGGGGCGACCGGCCCGGACCGCGCGATGTGCCACGCCAACCAGAGCAGGTAGGCGCCGCTGGTGTAGCGGAGCGCCACGTAGAGCACAGGCGCAGCCGCGAAGACCGCGCCGATGCCGAGAGCCACCAGCACGAGCATGAGCACGCAGCCCAGGGTGACGCCAGCCATGTGCGGCAGCGTGCGGCGGAAGCCGTAATTCGCCCCCGAGGCCAGCAGCATCGCGTTGTTCGGGCCAGGCGTGATCGAGGTGGCGAAGGCGAACCCGGCGAAGGCCAGCAGGAGTTCGGCGGTCATCGGGACCACCGCGCGCCGAGGCGGACAGGCCGTTGCGTTACCCAGCACCAGAGGATATCGTTATTCGGGTTTTCCATGAAAACAGATAACAGCAGCGACCGCGTTACTCAACACCTTCGCACGCTGGCGCAGGGTCAAGCGGCCGGCGCGCGCCTGCCCTCCGTGCGCGAGGTGATGCGGGAGCTGCGCGTCAGCCCGGTGACGGTGCAGCGCGCCCTCGGACGCCTCACCCAGGAGGGCCTCCTGGAGGCTCGGCCCGGACAGGGCACCTTCATCGCCAGCCGAGCTCAGCCCGATGCGGCGCCAGCGGATCTGGATTGGCAGAGTGTTGCCCTGGGACCGGGCCGCGCGCCGACGGGTGCGCTCGGGAGCCTTTGCCTTGTGCCGCCGGACCACGCACGGGCGCTGAACGCCGGCTATCTTCCGGAGGAGTTGCAGGCGACGGTGCTCCTTGCCGCGGCGGCGGCGCGGGCGGTGCGCCGGCCTGGGGTGTGGGCACGCATGCCGATCGAGGGCCTGCCCCCGCTGCGCGCCTGGTTCGCGACCGCCACAGGCGGCGCCTATCAGCCGCACGAGGTGACGATCTGCCCCGGCACCCAGGCCGCCAATGCCGCCGCCTTCCGCGCTCTGGCCAGCCCGGGCGATCCCGTGCTGGTGGAAAGCCCGACCTATCTGGGGGCGCTCGCGGCGGCGCAAGCGGCCGGGCTGCGGGTCGTGCCGGTGCCGACCGACGCCGACGGCGTGCGCCCGGACCTGCTGGCCGAGGCGTTCCGGCGCACCGGCGCGCGCCTCGCCTACGTCCAGCCCACCTATGCCAATCCCTCGGGCGCGGTGCTCTCGGCCGAGCGGCGGGCGGCGGTGCTCACAGCAGTGGCCGAGGCTGGTGCCTTCCTGATCGAGGACGACTGGGCGCGCGATTTCCGGCTGGACGGCGACGCCCCGCCGCCCCTCGCGACGGCCGACCGCGACGGGCACGTGGTCTATGTTCGCTCGCTGACCAAATGCGCGGCCCCCGGGCTGCGCATCGGCGCGATCTGTGCCCGTGGCGCGGCGCTCGAGCGTCTGCGGGCCGCGCGCCTGGTCGACGACTTCTTCGTGCCAGGCACCTTGCAGGAGACGGCGGTGCAACTTCTCACCGCGTCCAGTTGGCCCCGCCACGTGCGGGCGTTGCAGGCGGCGCTGCGCGAGCGACGGGACGCGATGGTCGCGGCGCTGCGGGCTCGGCTCGGGGCGGCGTGCCTGCCGCACGTGCCCGCGGGCGGGCTGCACCTGTGGGTGCGGCTGCCGGACGGCGTGTCCGATCTCGACGTCGAGCAGCGCGCGGCGAGCCGAGGCATCCTGGTGAGCGCCGGGCGGCACTGGTACCCGGCCGAGCCGCCCGCGTCCTTCCTGCGCCTGAGCTTCGCCGCGGCCAAGCCGGACTGGATCGAGGCCTGCATCGCTCAATTGGCGGGGGTGGTGCGCATGGTCTCGGTTCCCAGCGAATAGACCCGAGCGACGGCTTGCGGGTGGGTTAGGCCGTGAGATCGCTCGCGTGATACAATGGAGACGATCGATGGTTGCCCACTTGGGAGAAGGCATCATGGACCGTACGCCCCGCTTTGACGATGCCGGGCTCGCCGCCAGATACATGTCAGGCTTCGGCAACCAGTTCGAGACGGAGGCTCTGCCCGGCGCCCTTCCATTGGGGCGCAACTCGCCACAGCGCTGCGCCTACGGGCTGTATGCCGAGCAAATCTCGGGCTCGTCCTTCACGGCGCCACGGGCCAGCAACAGGCGGAGCTGGCTTTATCGCGTCCGGCCCACGGTCGGGCACTGGGGACGGTTCCGCAAGGCGGATGCCGGGCTGTGGCGCACGGCGCCCTGCGCCGAGGTGGAGGTGCCGCCAGCGCCGATGCGCTGGAACCCAATCGAGATTCCCTCGGAGGAGCTGAGCTTCCCGCGCAGCGTCCGCACGATCGCGGCGGCGGGCGACGCGGACGCGCGGGCGGGCATGGCGGCGCATGTGTACCTGACCACCCGCTCCATGCGGGACGAGTGCTTCTACAATGCCGATGGCGAGATGCTCTTCGTGCCCCAGCATGGCAGCCTGCGGCTTCGCACCGAGTTCGGCGTGATCGACACCGCACCGGGCGAGATCGCCGTTATCCCGCGCGGCGTGAAGTTCCGGGCGGAGCTGCCGGACGGCCCGGCACGCGGCTATCTGTGCGAGAACTACGGCGGTTTCCTCACGCTCCCCGAGCGCGGCCCGGTCGGCGCCAACTGCCTGGCCAATGCGCGCGACTTTCTCACTCCCGTTGCGGCCTATGAGGAGCGGGACGCGCCAACCACGATGATTGTGAAGTGGGGCGGCGCGCTCTGGCGGACCGAGCTGGACCACTCGCCGCTCGACGTGGTCGCGTGGCACGGCAACTACGCGCCCTACAAGTACGACCTGCGCCGCTTCTCCCCTGTCGGGGCGCTGCTGTTCGACCACGCCGATCCCAGCATCTTCACGGTGCTGACCTCGCCCTCGGACACCCCGGGCACCGCCAACGTGGACTTCGTGTGCTTCCCCGACCGCTGGATGGTGGCAGAGGACACCTTCCGCCCGCCCTGGTACCACATGAACTGCATGAGCGAGTTCATGGGCCTGATCTACGGCCAGTACGACGCCAAGCCGCACGGCTTCGTGCCGGGCGGGTTCAGCCTGCACAACGCCATGCTGCCGCACGGCCCCGACGTGGACGCGTTCGAGGGCGCGAGTAACGCGGAGCTCAAGCCGCGCAAGCTCGAAGGCACCATGGCCTTCATGTTCGAGACGCGCTTTTCCCAGAGCGTGACGGCGTACGCCGCCGCCGCGCCGGAGCTTCAACCGGAGTACAACGACTACGGACGACACCTGCGCAAGCACTTCGATCCGACGAGGCGGTGAGGATGAACGCCCATGGGCGTAGGGCGGGTATTACGCCCTTAGTCTTGACCCATAGAGCCTGCCACATATCGGGGGCACCCCGCCACAGCAGGGACGCTTCCGCTCGGCGTCATCCGGAACTCGGACTGATGGCCTCGAACTAGCCGGCCTCGAATTCATTGAGCTACAAAGACCAGCGTGATTGGAACCGTAAGTACTGCACACCAGGTCGACACTGCTACGAGGCCGGCGATCTCCTCCGGTTCGTTGTTCCACCGCTGGGCAAAGACGTAGCTGAGCACGGCGACCGGCATCGCGCACTGAAGGATCAGCACTTTCATTTCGGTGGCAGGAAGATGCAATCCAAGTGCGACGATGAGGCCGATTGCCACACCCATCGCCGCTCGGAGGAATGAAAAGAGGACGGCGCGGGCCAATGAAACGGCTTTCAAGCGCGCCAGCGATGCACCGATCATGATCAGCATCGCCGGAACCGCAATGCCACCAATCAGAGAGGCGCTCCGGGCGAGGAATTCTGGTATTTTCAGATGGAGCGCAGTTACCGAAATGCCCGCAGCCACCGCGTAGATCAGCGGAGTACGAACTACGATATTCACGACAGAATGAAACCTTGTCGCACCAGCAGAAACGATCTGGCTGAACGGTGAGTTAAACGTATGGGAGACTGCAGAGAAGACTACCGCGTATGCAAGACCCGGCTTGCCAAAAGCGTAAAAGGCTAGCGGCATGCCTAGAAAGCCATAATTGCCCCATGTAACCGAAGGTAGATATGTGCGCACTCGAAGTCCGGCTAGATGGAGCCCGATCGATCCGACCAGGGCCAGCAGGAGCAAGCACGCAAGGGCGGCAATGGCCATGCGCGCAAATGCCTCCGGAGTGACGTCGGCAGTCGCCAGCACCGAGAAGATTAGGCAAGGCATTGCGACGTCTGAGACTAGCTGTCCTAACGTTATAGATCCGGCTGTCATTATCTTGAATCATGCCGCATAGCGCATGGACTTCTGGCGGAAGAAGCTGCGGACCCGGGCGGGCGACTTGGCCAGCCGACGCATGTGGCTGATGGCGGCCTGCTTGAGCTGCTGTTTGCTGCGCATTGGCGGCTTGCGGGTGACGTGCCGCTTGAGGTCGGCATTCAGCCCTTCATCCGGATTGAGTTCCGGACTGTGGGACGGCAGGTAGGAGACCTCGATCTGCGCCTTGTGCCGGGCGAGCCACTCACGCACCACCGCCGAACGGTGCACTGGCAGCCGGTCGAGGATCAGGAACACCTTGCGCCCGGCATCACGGATCAGGCGTTGCAGGAAGCCGATCAGCACCGGCGCCTTGATCGCGCCGTCCAGCACCTGCCAGCGCAACTCGCCTCGGTTGCTGACCGCCGAGATCAGGCCCCGCCCGATGCGGCGCTGGTTGGGCCGCACGACGGGTGTCTTGCCGGGGAGCGCGTAGGAACGACCGCGCACGTCCTCGGCGCGCAGCCCGGTCTCGTCGCCCCAGAAGATCACCCCACGCGCCCGCCGGGCCCGGGCGACAATCGCTGGATACTCCCGGCGCAGCCAATCGCGCACCGCTGCCGGTTGCTGCCCATGGGCCCGCCGCAGCGGCTTTTGCGCGGTGAAGCCCCAGCGTGCCAGGTGCGTGCCGGTGGTGCGCACCGCCAGGCGCACGCCATACTGGCGGCGGATGAGCGCACCCACCGCCCCCTCCGCAGCCATTCCATGGACTGCGTCCATGGAACCTTCGGCTGCTCCGCCCGGCTCCACAGCGCAAAGTCCAGGCCCAACTCGTCGGGCACACGGCGGCAGATCAGCCGCTGGATCTCCCTCTCCTGTGCCGTCGTCAGCAGCTTCTGCTCGTCTGGCTTGCGCCCGCGCTTGCCGCTGACCAGCCCCGTCTCGCCCTGGGCGTCAAAACGCTTGCAGATGTCGAACACGCCGGTTTGGCTGAGCCCGACCTGGGCGGCGATTGCCGCATAGTTCGCACCGCTCTGGCGCAGGCCGATCACCTGTCGCCGTCTTTCTTCCTGGGCCGCCGGAGCCAGCTTGCGCATGTCCACGTGCTTCATGTCCGAGGACGTGGTGGCCCTCAGCTTCTATCCAAGATAATGGCAGCCGGATCTATAAGTTGTCATAGGGTCGTCCGAATCGCACCCAGGTATAGCCAACTGTGATCGGCGCGCTTACAGGTACCAGCGTCGAAATGAGTATCTGCCACATTGGAGTTCCTCCTGACAGCACGCGACAGACGTATCGAATCATTGACCTCGATCGCCAGAAACGCCTCACTTTGGCGCAGTGGCAATGATAATGTCGCTCGGCAGCGGTTTACGGCCATGCCAGCGGCGGCTGTCGCTGCTCCAGGCGCGATATTCTCGGGGCGCGGGTCGGATCATCATCGGAGTAGACTCCGGATGGCCGAGGTCTGGCCGACGTACGAAACACCTGACGGCACAGGTGGGTCCAAGTCGTCAACTTGTCAGCGAGCCACGCAACGCACGCCCGGATGATGCCGGGTCTCGATGGGGGCTTGGGGCTGTACCAGGTCGCTTCAAACCAGCCAGGATCGACGCTCAGGAAGACACCCAACAGTGGAGGCTCGGCGCGGGCGCGCGCCCTCCGATCGATCTCCTTGGTCCGGCCAAAAAGAGGTTGGTCAGGTGACGGCGGCATAAGATCTATCCTCCACAGGTAAGAGAGAAGCCAGCTTGCGGTCGTTCACATCGCTCGGTCAGGCGCTGTTGCATCAGCGAATGCCCTTGCGTCGGCGACGGCTATGCGGAAATTCTGGGAAGGCGTCTGTGACCGAGATCACACCGGCAGAACTGAACTGCGCCGGGTTTGCCGGCACTTGGAATCGGCGTCTGGGTAGCGGCGGAGCGGTGGACCTCGGTAAGGATCTAGCTGACGGCAAGCATCTGATTCCCGTCGGGTTTCGGTCGGGGCTGGATGCCGTGTGCCGCCTCAGGATGAAGTTTCAAGAGAAATAATATCCGGGCGCTCGACTGCACGGAAATCGCCGACGTGGGGTTTCTCGCACATGCTGGGCGGCTTCACCCACGTCCACCGGACAGAACTCAACCCTTGCCGTGGCCCGTCGTTCGGCTGCTACCTCGAGCCGAGCCGCTGGGAGGGAATGGCTCGTTTGTCTTACCGTCCCCAGTAGCCATCACCGCGTCGCTTGCCCGCGTTTTGTGATGGGCTCCTTTCGTCCGCCACTAACCGCGCGCCCGACCCGGCGCGCGATGGCGGAAGGCGAGCGCCTCGGCGACGTGCATCCGCGCCACCGTCTCGGCCCCGGCCAGGTCGGCGATGGTGCGCCCGACGCGGAGGACGCGGGTGTAGCCGCGCGGCGACAGGCGGAGCCGCTCCATCGCCTGTTCGGCCAAGGCTTGGGCGTCGGCGGCGAGCCGGATGTCCTTGGGATCGGCCTCGGCGTTGCTCGCCGCGCCCTCCTCGCCGTACCGGGCGCGCTGTGCGGCGCGGGCGCGGGCGACACGGGCGGCGACCGCCGCCGAGGACTCGCCGGCCGGAGCGCGCGCGAGCTCGGCGGCGCTGGCGGGCGCCACCTCGACGGTGAGGTCCATCCGATCGAGCACCGGGCCGCTGATGCGTCCCTGGTAGTCCTCGCCGCAGCGCGGCGCGCCCGCATTCCTGCGCGGCGTCGCCCAGGTGCCCGCAGCGGCACGGGTTCATCGCGGCGATCAACTGGAAGCGCGCCGGATAGGTGATATGGGCGGCGGCGCGCGCGACGGTGGTGCGCCCGGTCTCCATCGGCTGGCGCAGCGCCTCCAGCGCCTGTTTCGGAAACTCCGGCAACTCGTCGAGGAACAGCACGCCGCGATGCGCGAGGCTGACCTCGCCAGGCTTTGCGCGCTGGCCGCCGCCGGTCAGCGCCGCCTGGGAGGCCGAATGGTGCGGCTCGCGGAACGGCGGGCGCGTGACCAGCCGCCCGCCGTCCAGCAGCCCGGCGACGCTGTGGATCATGCTGACCTCCAGCGCCTCCGGTATTATGTAGCAACCACACCTAGCGGGCTATGGCCGTAAGCCGCTGTTCTGAATAAGTTCTCAGCCCCTTTCGCACGGGGCTTCCCGCATGGTGGACTACGTTCTGACGGGCCTGGTCAAGCGCCGGGCCGAGCTGGCTGGCGAGATCGCGGCGACGCACGCCCGGCTGCGCAAGTTGGTTGCGGACATCGAGCACCTGGACGCGGCGATCCTGCAATTCGACCCGGATTACGAGCTGGAAAGCATCCGGCCGCGCGCCTTCCGTCCGCCGAAAGACTGGGCCAAGCGCGGGGACATGACACGGATCGTGCTGGACATCCTCCGGCAGGCGGCCGAGCCGCTGACCACGCGGGACATCGCTTTCGAGCTGCTGACGCAGCGGGCCCTGGACCGAAACGACAAGCGGCTCCTGCGGCTTATGACGAAGCGGGTGGGGGTGGCTTTGCGGTTGCAGCGGGAGAAGGGGGTGGTGCGGTCGGAGGAGGGGCCTGGGCAGTTTGGGTTGTGGGAAGTGGTAGGGCGACGTCAGGTGTGACCAAGATCACAATTGAACCCGCGCTGCTTTGCTTCTACTCTTTGCTATCTGCTTGGTGGTGGGGCTGTCTGGTCGTGTGGTCCGGAGGATATGAACATCAGTTCTGGACGACGGGTATACCTGTCATTCCTGCGACGGCCAATCAGGCGGAAGCCCAACGCGGCCTTGAGCTTATGCGTGTCGCCTATCCTGGGCACTACTTCACCATTGATCCAGATCCCGCCGAAGACGGGCGCAAACTCGTAGTGTCCTGACTACCAATTTGGGCAATTCAAGCTCGCTTTGCAGAAGCTCTTGCGCTGGCGATATCAGAAGTAGGTACCTGAGGCGCGCATAGCGGCGACTACTGACAATATGGGTGAAGACACGAGTAAGCCGCCCGTCTCGGGCAGCACCAACCCTGATATGCCTCAGGCCGCCAACATTCCGCCCTCGACTACCCCTGAATCACAAGGGCAGCGGCCCTCGGCATCTGACAGCGTGGGACAGCAACCCTTTCCCGTTGCAGGACTGCCTTACGGGCTTACGCCGCAACCGGGACAGCAACCGCTACCTCTCCCCGCCTTCCATCTGTTACTTCAGTCCGGGTTGTAACTGCTCAACCCACCCCCGCCAGTTTGTCTTGAGCGACCGGCGAAATTGGAGTTGACGCGGTAACGGGCGACTCAATTCAAGGTTGGGGTGAACACCGATCTTGACCTGAGCAAGCTGTCGCATGCGGAGAAGGATGCCCTCGTCCTCTCGCTTGCTGCGCAATTACAAGCGGCACTGGCGCGGATTGCTGAACTGGAGAAGCGGCTGGCCGAGTTGCAGCTTCCGCCGAAGACGCCGGACAATTCCAGCGTGCCGCCGTCGAAGGGTCTAAAGCACAACGTGGCGGACAAGCCGAAGCGGAGCGGTCCTCGCGCGGGCAGCGTGGGGCGCAGGGGCGGCGGGCGGGAATTGACGGCCGAGCCCGACGAGGCGGTGATCGCCCGCGCGGCGCGCTGCCAATACTGCCAGTCGGCACTCGCCGACGCCGACCAGAAGCTCGATGCCCGCTACGATAAGGTCGAGCTGCCCCGCGTGCGCCCTGTGGTGACGCGGGTGGAACGCTATGCCGGGCGTTGCCAGTGCTGCGGTCGCACCACGCTGGCAGCGCTACCGGAGGGGCTGGAACCGGGCACGCCGTTTAGCATCAACATCGTCGCATTGGCGATGTATCTGCGTTTCACCCACGCGATCAGCTACGAGCGGCTGAGCCGGATGATGCTGGATCTCCATGCCCTGCGGATCAGCGAGGGCGCGCTGGACGCCGCCTTCCGTCGCGCCCGTCCACGTTTGGAGGCCGATGTCGCCGCAATCCTCGCGCGCCTGCGCCGCGCCCGCGTGATCGGATCGGACGAGACCTCGGTGCGCGTCGGTGGCGTGACCCGCTGGAATTGGGTGTTCCAGAACAGCGACGTCGCGATCCACGTCATCCGCGGCAGCCGTGGCGCCGGTGTGGTCGGCGCGGTGCTGGACGGGCATCGGCCGATGATCTGGGTCTCCGACCTCTACGGCGCCCAGCAGGGGCACGCCGAAATCTGGCAGGTCTGCCTCGCGCATCAGTTGCGCGACTGCCAGTATGCGATCGAGGCGGGGGATGCGGTGTTCGCCCCGCGCATGAAGGCGCTGCTGCTGCGCGCGGTGCTGCTGGCGCGGCGGCACCGCGCGCTGGCCGAGAGCACGCGGCGCGAATACCGGCGACGGCTGGAAGTGGCACTCGACGCTGTGATCGCGCTGGCGCCGACGCAGCGCGACGGTAAACGGCTGCGCAAGCGATACGCCAGGTTCCGCGAGCACCTGTTCACCTTTCTCGACCATCCCGAGATCACCGCCGACAACAACGCGAGCGAACGGGATCTGCGTCCCACCGCAACGTATCGCAAAGTCACCGGCGGATTCCGTTCCGACTGGGGTGCTGATCTATTCGCCGCCGTCCGCTCCGTCGTCGGCACCGCCAAGCGCCGCGGGATCGACGCCTATCAGGCCATTCGCGATACGCTATGCGGCCAGTCCGTGCTCACCCCGGGATGAGCAGTTACTCCGGGTTAACTGCTCCTCAACAAAATCCGGAGACCGTGCGCCACATGGCTGAGTTTCTAGCGCATGGTAGCGACAATAGATTACGTCTCAACAATGAAGCGCACAGAAGAAATCATCAACTTAGAATGACAGTGCTCATATTTATTACTTTTATTTCCGCTACTATTCTAAGTATTCCATTCATATCTATTTTCAAAACCGGCGATGTAACCGGAGCAGTGACTATGATCAGGGCAGGGCTGTTCAACGCTGCCGCATTGCCTTCACTGAGGCCGCCCTGCCACACATGTGGGGTGAAGTGAGGCGGCTGATCCAAGGGGGATTCCCGAGCCGGCAAATGTCTGACCCTTGGGGCGGCAACGGGGTCGGAGGGTGCCGTGGCTGCGTTTTCGCCGTTGCTGGACGTGCTGGCGGACGTCCCTGATCCGCGCCGGGCGCAGGGGAAGCTCTACGGGCTGCCCCACGTGCTGCTGTTCGCCATCCTCGCCATCGTGACCGGCTGCAACTCGTATCGTGGCATTGTCACCTTCATCGGCGTCCATCGCCGCAGGCTGAACGCGGCCTTCGGCCTGAACTGGCGCCGCGCACCCGCGCACACCGCCGTCCGCTACATTCTCCAAGGGCTCGACCCGGCCACGGTGGAGGGGGTCTTCCGCCACCATGCCGCCCTGCTGCAGGCGGCGCGCGCCACGCCTGGGCAGGGCAGCATTGCCCTGGATGGCAAGACGCTGCGCGGCAGCTTTGATGAGTTCCGCGATCGTGCCTCTGCCCAGGTGCTGAGCGCATTTGCCACCGACACCGCCTTGGTGCTCCCCTCCGCTGGCTTTCCACCTGCTACGCAGTCGGAACCTCACATGGGGTGATGTCTGTCAAGCGTACATGATCAGCCTCGATGAGGGTGATGGGATCCGCGGTTCGAGCCCGTCTCTCGTATGCGGCACGAGCCGCCGCACCACCTCACATTCGGTCGGACCGTGTGCGGTCCGGACCACAATCCCGCATGCTTGCGGGTGCAGGGCTCGGAGGGATGGGACCTTTCTTTGGGGCACGGCGTGTTTCAGCCACGGTTCCGTTCGGTCACCATCCACCCCGGATCCGGCGGCTCAGCCAGGGGCCGATCCGCGGATTGGGTTGCGCCTCGGCCGGTGCGTCAGGCGGCCTTCGCTGATTTCAGTTCGGCGCCGCTTGGCACCAGGCCCTGGGTGACGAATTTCCAGAGCGCGATCAATAGCTTCCGCGCCAGCGCCACGATGGCGATGCGCTTGATCCGACCCCGCCCCTCGCGCACCCGCTCGCGATACCAAGTGCTCAGGGCGCTCTGCGGCTGGTTGCGCAGCCAGAACCAGGCCAGCTGCACCATGGTCCGGCGCAGCCGGGCGTTGCCGGATTTCGAGATGCCCTGCTCGGTGTCCAGCCCCCCGCTCTGCCACGGTGTCGGTGTCAGGCCGGCGTAGGCGGCCACCTCGCGGCGGTTGGCGAACGTGCGATGGAACGCCTCCAGGCGCAGCACCGACGCGGTCTCCGGGCCCACCCCTTTCAGCCGCATCAGCCGGGCACCCGCTCCCTCGCCGGCAGGGAGCATCACCGGGTTGGCGTCCGTCTCGTCGGCCGATGGCGTCGCGGCGGCCGCTGCCGCCTGGCGTTCGGCCGCTAGCACCGCATCGCGTGCCGCCTCCACTTCCGCGATCTGCCGCAGGACCAACTCAAGACGCTCGATTTGCCGCAAGACCTCGGCCTTGAGCCGTGGCGGCAGAACCGTGCCCTGCGACGTCCGCAGGTCCTCAAGGCGCACACGCCGCGCCTGCCAGGTCGGCTCGAAGCCGAACACGCCCTGGGTCGCCAGCAATCCTTTGATCCGGTTGGTGTGCCGGATACGCTCAGCCAGCAGTGCCTCGCGCTCGCGCGTCAGTCGCCGGGCATCCTCGGCCTCCGGGGTCGGCGGGCGCACCATCGCGCAGACCTGGCGCTCGCCGCGCGCGAACGCCATCAGCGTGCGCAGCAGGCCCTCGGCATCGATCCGGTCGGTCTTGGCCCGGCGGTTGCGCCGGCTCACCGCGATCGAGGCCGGGTCGACCACCTGGCTCCGCACACCATGCGCCTCGAGCAAGCGGTGCAGCCAGAACCCGTCGCGGCTGGCCTCCTGGATCGTAACCACCGTAACGGCGCGGCTGGAACGCCGCTCCGCCCGCCCTCTCAAACCATCAAGCAGAGCCAGCAGCGCCGGACCGTCACAAGCGGGCAGCGTGTGCTTGCTCACCTTGCTCTCGCCCGGCGCGCTGGCAACCACGACCCAGCGCGACAGGCTGAGTTCCAGGGCGGCAAACAACGTGGCATCCGGCGCGGGAACGGCGGCCGTGGTGACAAGTCGTTCGGTGCTCGGCATCGGGCGTCTCCTGACTGAGAGGGCAGCAACCTCAGCCTAAGAACCGGCCGCCGCCCACCCGCATAGGATCTTTGCCAGCTCCGCCCACATCGACATCGCCGAGAAATCCAACGAAATCCCGGCGGCACAGATGCTGCTGGCCGAACTCGGCATCGCTCGCGGCACCATCGTCACACTCGACGCGCTGCATTGCCAAAAAAACATTTCGAGGTTGCAGCAGGAGCCAACGTCGCCCTGATCGTCGGCGTCAAGGACAACCAGCCGACCCTGCACCAGAAAATCCGGGCGGCTTCGGCCACCACAACACCACTCGGGTCTGTCCACAGCCATAACAAGGGCCGCAACCGCGACGAACGTCGCACCGTCACCGTCTTCGATCCCGCCGACACGCCGGCCGACACCGACTGGCATCCGCACGTGGCCGCCATCATCCGTGTCGAGCGCACTGTCCACACCCGCAACGCCAAGACCGGGCTGCTGCGCCACTCCGCCGAGATGGCCTTCTACGTTTCAAACACCCCGGTCACCGCCACCCGCGCCGCCGAGACAATCCGCGCGCACTGGAGGATCGAGACCACCTCGCATTACAGCCGCGACGTCACCTTGGGCGAAGACCGCTCGCGCATCCGCACCAACCCAGGCGTGTTTGCTCGCCTGCGCAGCTTCGCCTTCAACATCCTCAAGGCCAACCAGACGGACACGCTCAGCCAGGATCGCTACCGCGCCGGTCTCGCAGGCATCAAAAACGTGCTCTCACTCACCATCATTCGAAAGCGTTGAACAGCCCTGATGATTAGGGATGGAGCGACCTGGGTAGTTCCGATCATTCTCGCTCTCGTTGCTGGCCCGAGCATTAAGGATTTGCTTAGCAAGTGACAGCGCGTTGCCAGTAGCCTGCCCACGCCCGGCTAATGGGATGCGCCAGCGCCGCCAGCGTCGCCATCTCATGCAACGTCCCGTTCGCCTGCCGCCGATTGTCCTCCCGCCAAGCCATCTCGCGGGCGTAGAAGCCAAGGTACTTTCCCGAAATGTGATGGTGCTGCCCTAGCTCAGCCCGGCGGAGGCGGGAAAAATAGGATTCCGCTTGATTGGTGCTGGCGCCGTCCAGGCTGTAGGCAACCGAGTGGTTGATCCGCTTCATCTCGTAGAAGGCATGGAGCTGATCCCAGCCGCCAGCCTCATCGGCATAGACGATGGCGCCCGGCTGGATGTGGGCGCGAACCACTGGAACCGCGTCGCTCTCCTTGTGGACCACAAACGGGAACGTCCGGCCGCCACGCTCGCGAGCTGCCACGACCACCTGACGCTTGCCGGACTGCTCCTCAAGTAGGCGGCGGTCCTTGCGGTTGGCCTTCTCGTTCTCTGGCTTGACGTGCCCACCGAAGTAGGCGCCATCAACCTCGACCTCCCCGGACAGCTCGCCCTTGATCTGCTTGCTTCCGATCGCCTCCCGGAGTTTGTGGGCCAGGACGAATGCCGTCTTGTATTGGCAATCAAGGTCGCGCCCGAGCTGGAGGGCGGAGATACCCTTCGCGGCGTTCACGAAGATGGCGATAGCAGCCAAGTAGTCGCGGATCGGCAGCTTGCGAGAGGCGAAGATGGTGCCGCTGGTGACGGAGAACTGGTGCGCGCACGCCTTGCACTTCCAGATACGGCGCACGGCGTAGGCGTAGATTGCCGTGCAGTCACAGCGTGGGCAGAATGGGGCGCCCCCGTTATCGGCGAATTGGATGGCGGCGAGCCTTTGGTGGGCCTCGTCGTCGTTCATCTGCATGATGCTCTTGAGGCTCAATGTCCGAGCCTTGGCGGAGAGGAGGAAGTGCTGAGCCACAGCGGAGCGCCTTAACGATTTGCGTTAAGGTTGTTGTATTCCGCCTAACCATCAGCATCAACGAAAATCGTCAATGTTGACATGATTTCGCGGGCTCGTTACAAGAGGGCATGCTGACCCCTGAGCAGTGCCGGGCCGCGCGCGGCTGGCTTGACTGGAGCCAGGAAGAGCTGGCCACGCGCGCCAGCGTGTCGCTCAGCACAGTCCGCAACTTCGAAAGGGGCCGGAACGCGCCGATCAAGAACAATTTGGATGCGATTCGCTTCGCGTTTGAGATGGCGGGCATCACGTTCCTACTCAGGGGAGAAGCGCCCAGCGGCATCCAAGCCGGTGGGATAGCTCGCGAATCCTAAGGGAGTATCTCGTCGTCAAGATCGCCTCCCTTTTGGACCGGCGCGGCTGCGGGCCTGAGGGGCCTCGTAGTGGCCGTCAGCCGCATAGTGGGCCGCTCTCGAATTTCGTGTAAGTGTTCTATCTCATCCCCCGTGAAAATTCTTCCTTTGTTAGAGGTGGCCGGCCAAATTCGGACAGGTCGATAAGTGGAAACCGTGCCTGAAAGCGGCGAGTATGCCGCGGATCAGGAGCGACGATGACGGGACGTACACGCCGGACCCATGCCCCGGGCTTCAAGGCCAAGGTGGCGCTGGCCGCTATCAAGGGCGAGAAGACGCTGGCCGAGTTGGCACAGCAATACGATGTGCACCCCAACCAGATCACCGCCTGGAAGGGTCAGTTGGTTGATGCGGCTGCCGGGGTATTTGGCGGGAGCGGAACCGCGGCGGAGGCGACACCGGCGGTCGATCTGAAGGTGCTGCACGCCAAGATCGGCGAGCTGACCCTGGAGAACGATTTTTTGGCCGGTGCGCTCGGCAAAGCCGGCCTGCTGAGCGCAAAGCGATGATCGATCGGCGCCATGAACTGCCGCTGGCGCGGCAGGCGGCGTTGCTGCGGCTCAGCCGGAGCAACCTCTACTATGAACCTCGGCCCGTGCCGGCGGCGGAGCTTGCGATCATGCGCCGGATCGACGCACTGCATCTCGATTACCCGTTCGCAGGTAGCCGGATGCTGCGTGATCTGCTGCGCGGCGAGGGCGTTGTCATCGGCCGTGACCTGGTGCGGACGATGATGCGGCGGATGTGCATCGAGGCGCTGTATCGCCGGCCGAACACCTCGAAGGCCGCGCCGGGACACAAGATTTACCCATACCTGCTGCGGGGTCTGACGATCGAGCGGCCCAACCAGGTTTGGTGCATGGATATCACGTACATCCCGATGGCGCGTGGCTTCGTCTATCTGGCGGCGGTGGTGGACTGGTACAGCCGTCGGGTTCTGGCGTGGCGGCTATCGATCAGCATGGAGGAGGATTTCTGCCTGGCGGCGGTTGAAGAAGCGCTTGCCAAGCACGGCCGGCCGGACATTTTCAACACTGACCAAGGCAGCCAGTTCACCGGGACTGCTTTCACCGGCCTGCTGCTGGCGAACAAGATCGCCATCAGCATGGACGGCCGCGGCGCCTGGCGGGACAACGTGTTTGTCGAGCGGCTCTGGCGGTCGGTAAAATACGAGGAGGTCTATCTGCGGGCTTATAACAGTGTCACCGAGGCGCGCGCATCGATTGGCCGATATCTCGACTTTTACAATCGCAAACGGCCCCATTCGAGCCTTGACGCCCGGACACCGGACCACGCCTACTTCACCCACCTGCAGCAACGAGCGGCAGCATGACTTTCGCCGCCGTTGTCGGGTCGTCGCTCCGGTCGGGCTACGCCCTCCCTGCGCGACGACCCGACAACGGCATATTGCGGAACCAATCGGCAGGGGATCCACTTATCGAAGGCGAAACGCTGTCTCGACAAAGCCGACCACCTCTGTTGTCGATCCTCCCGTAGTGGCCACTCCTGCTTCTGAATGTTACGTCGTTGTCGCCTAGCATTATATCAGTAACCAACACATGACTAGTTAGGACGTCTCGCGCCAGCCCGCGCAAGTCCTTTTCCTCTGCGTGTCTCGCCTTCAGCCGTTGCGCAATGTCATCCACGGTGTCACGCATCTGAAGTGCCGAGTCCAGGAGGCGCCTCGCCGCCTCCACCTCTGAGGGTATCCCAAGGTCCGTCTGGTACGCCCTGATCCTGTCACTCAGCTCGGCGGGCAACAGCCAGACCTTCCGTTCCATCCCCTCCTTGTCAGCCATGATCTACCTCCAGAATGACATCTGAGTGAGCGTTGATAGCCAGCCGAATCGGGTCTGTCATTGACAACGCAAGATACAATCTGGTGTAGTTCTCGATGTAGCTAGGAGGCCCGCCAAATGGGTGGACGTGTGACAGGCTACGCCCGCAAAGCGGAGCCAGACATGGTTACGCGGCTGATAGCGGTTGTGCCCAAGGAAGAGGCCGAACGCCTCGACGCCTGGGGGGTAGCCGCTGGAATGCCGAGCCGAACGGCAGCGATCCGGCTCCTGCTTAGAAAGGGGTTGGAGGCTGTCGGAACTACGACGACGGGGCACGCTTCGCAGGCACCAGCCCCGCCGCCGTCTATCCCCGCCCCGTCTCACCGGGGCTGAAGCATGTCACCGAGGAGCCAGCAACATGACAAACCCGAGGATAACTCCTTTCCTCTTTGAAGGCGAGATCCCCGTGAGAGCGTTCGACCGGGATGGTGCACCGTGCTTTGTCGCTGCGGACGTGTGCCGGGCGCTCTGCATCGCGAATCCATCGCAAGCCATACGGCAGTTGGATGAGGATGAACGGGGTCTATGTTCAGTATATACCCCTGGTGGCGATCAGCAGATGCTGGTCGTCTCGGAAAGCGGCTTGTTCACTCTGATTCTGCGGTGTCGTGAGGCCGTGAAGAAGGGGACGCTGCCGCATCGCTTCGGGCGTTGGGTGACGAGCGAGGTGCTTCCGTCGCTGCGGCAACACGGGACATACTCGATCGCCAGACTTTCCACTTCGGACCCGACATCGCCGAGAAAGCCGTACGGCGAGTGGTCGCTCGAAGAAACTCGGGTGGCACTGGCCCAGGTCAACACCGCTTATCGGACGCTCAGCCCAGGCGCCGCGGCCTGGATGTGGGAGAGAGTTGGGCTGCCAACGCCGCCAAAGCACCTATTGCCACCTTGGCGGCAGGGCGATCTGCTGGGACGGTCTTTCGGAATTTCTAGCTAGGACCGAGGGTGTCTTCGGCGTTAGGTGAGTTTGCTACCTAATGCCGAGCGCCTCGCGCGGGGCGAGGTCGGGTAGCAGGCCCGGCAGCCGCGCGGCCAGCATCGACTTGCCGGCGCCGGGCGGCCCGATCAGCAGCAGGTTGTGGCCACCAGCCGCGGCGATCTCCAAGGCGCGCTTGGCGACCTCCATACCCTTCACGTCGCTCAGGTCTGGGCCGCGCGCGGCCTCGGCCAGCCCGGCCGGATCGGGCGGGGTGAGAACCTGGTCGCCACGGAAATGATTGATGAGCGACAGAAGGTCGGGCGCGGCCAGGACCTCGATCCGCCCCGCCCAGGCCGCCTCGCCGCCCTGAGAGGCGGTGCAGACCAGCCCAAGATCGCGCGCCGAGGCGCCGATCGCGGCTGGCAGCACGCCGGCCACAGGATGCAGCGTGCCATCCAGGTGCAGCTCTCCCAACGCCGCGTAGCCCTCCATCTCGTCGCGCGGCAGCACGTTCATGGCGGCGAGCACGGCGAGCGCGATCGGCAGGTCGTAATGGCTGCCCTCCTTCAGCAGGTCGGCAGGGACAAGGTTGATCAGCAGCCGGCGCGGCGGCAGCGCCAGCCCCCATGGCCGAGAGCGCCGCGCGCACCCGCTCCCGCGCTTCGCCCACGGCCTTGTCGGGCAGGCCGACCACAAGGAAGGCGGGCAGCCCGGCGGAGATCTGCACCTGCACCTCGACCGGCACCGCCTCGATACCCGCGAAGGCGAAGGTTCGGACGCGAGCGATGGCGGCGGGCTTGCTCAGGGCGTTCATGCGAAAGACGGTCCGGGTCTGCGCCCCTGCGTAAACCCCTAAAGGTTGACAACCCGGTAACGAAATTCAACCGACAAGAGATATCTTGCGGCGGCCCTGCCATCCCATGATGATAGATCGTGAAAGCCATCTGAGTGCGCCGTGAACGTCCTTGCCCCGCCCAAGGCCCGCCTGACCGTGGAGGTCGTCCACGACCTCGTCTGTCCCTGGTGTTTCCTGGGCACGCGGCGGCTGATGCGCACCCTGCGCCGGCGGCCGGATCTGTTGATCGACGTGGTCTGGCGGCCTTTCCTACTCAACCCCGACATGCCCCGGGGCGGCATGCCACGTCCGGAGTATGTCGTCCGCAAATTTGGCGGCGAGGACCGCGCGCGGCGGCTTTACGCGTCGATCGGCGAGATCGGCCGGAACGAGGGCGTGCTGTTCCGGTTCGATCGCATCCGCCGCACCCCGTCGAGCCTGGACGCGCATCGGCTGGTGCGCTTCGCCGCGCACCACGGCCGTGCCGACGCTCTGGTCGAGGCGTTGTTCTCGGCGCACTTCACCGATGGGCTCGACATCGGGACCGCGGCATGCCTGGCCCTGATCGCGGGCGCTTGCAGGCTGGACCGGGCGGCCGTGCGCGCCTTCCTGGCAAGCGAGCAGGAAGCGGATGCGGTCCATGCCGACAACCTGCGCGCCCACCGTCTCGGCATCAACGGCGTGCCCTGCTTCGTCGTCGCCGGCCGCCACGCCATCGCCGGCGCGCAGGAACCGGAGGTGATCGAGCGACTGCTGGATGTGGCGGCGGTGGAGGCCGCTGGCTAACGACCACCCTACCGCCTGCCGGCGCACGGAACACTTGAACATGGGTCCCTTGGCTGGCAGATAGGCGGTGCGGGCGTATAGCTCAGCGGGAGAGCGCCTCCCTGACACGGAGGAGGTCCGTGGTTCAATCCCACGTGCGCCCACCATGCCCCGCCATCAGCGCCACGAGCTGCTGTCTCCGCTCGCATCCCGTCCGCAACCGGCATAGTATCGGGCGAGGGAACCGGCCGGAGATCTCCGATGAAGCGCGGATCTGCCACGGGCGCTTGGATGGGTGCCGCTTTGTGCGCCGCCATCGGCGTGGCTGGTGTCACCCTTGCGGCCTGGGGCACCGGAACGACTGGCGTGCGCCGTGCCCTGGACGCGACAGCACGCTTCTCCTTCCTCCTGTTCTGGCTGGCGTATGCCGGCAGCGCCTTGGCTCATTTGTTCGGCTCGCCCTTCCAAAGGTTGGCGCGGCGGGGGCGAGACTTGGGCCTGGCTTTCGCCTCGGCCCATCTGGTCCATGTCGGCCTTGTGGTCTGGCTTTTCCGGATATCGCTTCAGCCGCCCGTCTCGGAGCAGACATTCGTCTTCTTCGGTGTCGGGATCTTTTGGACCTATCTCCTTGCCCTGTTCTCGATCAGGCGCCTGTCGCAGACGCTGGGTCCCGTGCGCTGGCGCGTCCTGCGCACCGTCGGGCTTGAGTACATTTCCTTTGCGTTCCTGACGGATTTCATCAATCACCCGATTCACCTGAATGCCAAGAGCTTGCTTGGGTATTTGCCTTTCTTGGCCCTCTCTGTGATCGGAACGACGTTGCGCATTGTCGCGTGGATACGCTCCCGCCAGCGCGCGATGGCGCAAGGCGCGCTCGCATTGCGGTAGCGCTGTTCTGCCGGCTTGACCGGCGCGAACCGAGCGCTCATGCTCTCGGGTAGGCTCCGGAAAGCGCAGAGCCACGAAATAAACCGATGCCAAAGGGGGGTTTGATGAACCGGTTGACAGTGGCCGCGATCGCGGCCGCGAGTCTCGTGCTTGCCGGGCAGGGGACCGTCCGAGCAGCAGGCCAGCCCGATTCGAATCCGCAGCAAAATGGCGGTGCGGTTCCAGGGCACCAATTCGGCACAGCCGCAGACGTGGCCGCGAAAAAGCAGCAAAATGCGCGGAAGTACCAAAATCCCGGGCCTTCCGCGGGAGCCCTTCACGAGCCGCCCTCCTCGGGGCAGAAGCAATAAGCTCCGGCGCACCACGCGAGAGTTGCACGAACAAAACGCGGGAAGGAAACCATGAAAGCACTGCTGCTTGCGACCGCACTCGCCATCGCGCTGCCGGTCGGTGGATACGCACAGACCGCCGAGGAACTGGCCAAGGGCGCAACCGACACCGGCAGCGTCCTCAACTATGGCATGGGCTACAACTTGCAGCGGTTCAGCTCGCTCGACCAGATCAACAAGCAGAGTGTCAAGCATCTCGTACCAGTCTGGAACTATAGCTACGACGACAATCGGAGCGAGGAGTCGCAGCCGCTCGTCTACAAGGGAGTGATCTACGTCACCACAAATTCGGCGACGATGGCCATCGACGCCAAGACCGGCAAGGAAATCTGGAAGACCAAGGTTGAATATCCCCCAGAGACGCCGCGCATCGTCTGCTGCGGCATCATCAACCGAGGCGCGGCGCTGTATGACGGGAAGGTGTTCCGCACCACGCTGGACGCCAACGTCATCGCGCTCGACGCGAAAACGGGCAAGCAGCTCTGGAAGTCGAACGCCATCGATTTCAAGCCGGGCTACTCCTTCACCGTGGCGCCCCTGGTCGCCGATGGCGTGGTCATCACCGGCATCTCCGGCGCCGAGTACGGGATACGCGGCTTCATCGACGGGTGGGACCCGCAGACCGGCAACCATCTCTGGCGCACGTACACGGTCGCCGCCCCCGACGATCCGAACGGGAAGAGCTGGCCGGGGGACACCTGGCAGCACGGCGGCGGGTCCGCGTGGATCACCGGATCATTCGACCCGGAGCTGCACACCGTCTACTGGGGAACCGGCAACACGGGATCGTGGAACGCGGAGTCCCACAAGGGCGACAACCTCTACACCTGCTCGGTTCTCGCGCTGGACCCGAAGACCGGAAAGATCAAGTGGCACTACCAGTTCTCCCCGAACGACCCCTATGACTACGACAGCGTCGCCGAGATGGTCCTGGCCACGCTCAACATCGACGGCAAGCCCACCAACGTGGTGATGGACGCCAACCGCAACGGGTTCTTCTACATCCTGGACCGCTCGGATGGCAGGCTGTTGGCGGCCAACCAGTACGGCGACAAGGTCAACTGGGCCACCGGGATCGACATGAAGACCGGACGCCCCATTGAGTTGGACGAGACTAAGCGGGTCCATGCCGGCGAGAAGGTCGAGATCTGGCCCGGCGCGATGGGCTCCAAGAACTGGAGTCCGATGTCGTTCGACCCGAACACCGGCCTGGCCTATGCCAACACGCTCAACTTCGGGATGAACTACAAGGAGACCACGCCGGTCTATCGCGCCGGCCTCAGCTATTGGGGCGCCGATATTAGCTGGGTCTGGCCCAAGGGCCCGCGCGGCTCGCTCAAGGGCATCGATCCAATGACCGGGAAGGCGAGGTGGTCGGCGCCGAGCGACATACCCCGCTTCTCCGGGGTGCTCTCGACCGCGGGCGGTGTCGTGTTCGCGGGCAAGCTGACGGGTGAGCTTGAAGCCTTCGACGCCGACACGGGCCAGAAGCTCTGGCAGTTCCAAACCGGCTCTGGGATTGAGGGGCAACCCGTGACCTGGCAGCAAGATGGCGTCCAATATGTCGCGGTGTCGAGCGGCATCGGCGGGGTCTACGACATCTTCTCCGGCGACGAGCGGCTAGCCAGCGTACCAGCGGGGGGATCGCTTTGGGTCTTTGCCGTTTCTCAATAGGACACGCCATCAGCGCGGCGCGGCGGCGCTCGTTCGGTTCCGCCGCGCCGCGCAAGCCGAGAGATGATGAATGCGTGCAAGGCGCTGGTTGATAATGGCCGGACTGACCGCGAGCGCTCTGTTGACCCGGCCGGCGGCCGCGGCGGACCCCGTGGCTAATGGGGCCGCACCGCCTCAGGTGGCGGCGCCCACGCCGGCGCTTGCCCAACAGGGCGCCGAGCTGTTCGATCAGATCTGCTCACACTGCCATGGAATTCACATGGTGAATCCGGGCAACTCCTCCTTCGACCTCCGAAAGTTCCCGCACGACCAGCGGGACCGCTTCTTCAACTCGGTGACGCACGGGAAGGGCAACATGCCCCCCTGGGGCGACATCCTGAAGCCCGAGGAGATCGAGGCGATCTGGGCCTATGTCCGCACTGGAGGGAAAGAATGAGATCAGCCGCCAGGAGCGGACTGGCGCTTGTCCTTCTCGCGGCGGTCGCCTTCCCAGCGCGAGCCGAGCCGGCGCTGACCGTCTGCCTGGACCGATCGATCCCGCCTTTGTCGTTCAAGCAAGGCGACAGAAAGGGGGGCTTCGATTTGGCCGTCGCGGACGCCGTGGCCCGTCGGCTTGGTCGCACGCTGATTGTGCAGTGGTTCGAGGGCGGCCGGGATCTCGACGATCACCCGGATCGGCAAGCGAACGCGCTGTTGTCGGACGGGCACTGTCAGCTTGTCGGCGGATACGCGTTGATCGCGGATGCGTTGGGAACGCCGGGCGCGGACCGGTCGAGGCTGCCCATGTATGAGGGAGCCAAGACCGCTGATCGCCGGCGCTGGGTAAGGCTTGGATCGCTGATGGCCACCCATCCCTATCGGTTCGAGCCCCTCACCATCGTTCTTGGGCCGAAGGCGGCGGAGCGCGCCGTCCGCCAGCTCAGCGATCTGACCGGCCTCCGACTGGGCGTGGAGGAGACCACGCTCGCCGATGCGGTGCTCCGGGCTTACGGCGGTGGGCAATTTATGGAGCAGATCACGCATGTGGTGCCTGGCCGCGGCTTGCTCGATGGATTGGAGGGCGGCAACTATGACGCCGTGCTCGTCGAACTGAGCGAGTTCGACGCCTACCGCCAGCAACATCCCCAAACCCGGCTGAGGGCGTCGGGCTATTACCATTCCTTAGGCTTCAACATGGGTTTCGTCGGGCTTGCCACGAAGGCGGCGTTGGTGGCCGAGGTCGGGTCCGTACTCGACGAGATGCTTGCGACGGGCGAGCCGAGGAGGCTGGCGCCAGAAACTGGCGTGACCTACCTGCCGCCCCGAAGCCCGGATGTCCTAGTCTCTATCTCCCGTGCCGACTTGGCGAAGGACTGACATCAGCGGCCGTAAGCTCTGATCCCTAGATCCCGCATTTCGCGAAGATGCCGTGGAACAGGTGATGGATCGCAGCGCCCGGGTACGGGCGCCTCCGGACGCCGCCAGGATTCCTGCTCGATGGCAAGGCGGGACGCCGCCGTAGTGAGCAACGCCGACGCCACCCGTCCTAGCGCGGCACCACCCTGCGATACAAATGCCAGGTCGCGTGGCCGAGCACCGGCAGAACGATTGCGAGGCCGAGCAGGAAGGGGATCGACCCAATCACCAGGGCGGCGGCCACGATCAGTCCCCAGATCGCCATGGTGCGCTTATTCGCGCGCACGGCGTGAACCGATGTCGCGATCGCCGTTTCGGCGGTGATGTCCTCGCGGTCCACCAGCATGGGGAAAGAGACGACGCTGATCGACAGGACCAGTACGGCGAACAGGAAGCCGACGCCGACGCCGACGCCGATCAGTGCCCATCCCGCGGGAGTGGTGAACACGGCGTGGGCGAATGCCCCGATCGACACGGGCTCCTTGGGTCCAAGTGTCAAGACATAGATCGCCTGCGCGACCACGAGCCATAACAGGAAAATGCCTGTGAGTAGCAGGCCCAATTTGAGGAGCGTTCCAAACTGCGGCGAGTGGCGGACAGCCAGCGCATCGCCCCAGCTAACATCGTACCCTTGCTCGCGCCGCCGGCTCATTTCGTAGAGACCGATCGCGGCGAACGGTCCGACCAGCGTAAATCCAGCGGCGAGGGGGAACAATAGCTGCAGCACATCGTACCCGAACGCCAGCCGCGCGAACACGAGGCCGATCACGGGATAGATGATGCAGACTGCGATCACGTCGGTGCGGCTGGCGCCGAAGTCGCGGAGGCCCGCCGCAAGGGCGGCGCCGAGGTCGGCCACCCCGATCCTCTGGACGACTGGGCGCCCGGACTGCACCCCGGGCACCTCGCCGGCGGCCGAGCCGACAGCCCCCACGGCGTTCGTCAGGTGCTCCCAACTCCACAGGACAGGATTACGAATGACAGCCATGCTGCTTCTCCCGAAGCCAAGGTCTGGAGGGGCGCTGGCTCACATGTCGCCGGGTGGCCGTTCAGGCCATCAGTGACAACAGAGTCGCGACCCGTCCTGCTGGGAAGGATAGGCGCCCTGCGCTGTCGCGTCCATCATCGCCGTCGGCGGTGCGGCCAGCGTCTGACCGTCCAGGCGCTCATAAATGCGGCTTTGGACATTCCGCAGCATGCCGCAGAAACGGCATCCCGGAACAAGCGAAGATGCACCGCCATCAGCGCGGAAACGCCGCTTCAGCGCTTGGCGCGCCTCCAAATGCCCACTCAGGGTTTCGAGCACGCATGAACGTCAGGCAGCAGTGAGCGGCTTGCCTATTACTGCCGTTCCGCCGGCGTCAGGAATCGGGCAGAGTGCCACGCCAGGCGCTGTGCTTACGAATCCATCCACCGCTGCCTGGGCTCCCTTAAATGTGCTATTATTGTAATCATGCACTAGAATATAGCCACCGGGGCTCAACCTTGGCCAGAACCACTGAAGACCGCTCAGAATCGGCTGGTAAAGGTCGGTATCAAGGCTGACCAGCGCGAACCGTGTGTCGTCCAGGCCGGCCGCGCTTTCAGGAAACCATCCCGGGTGCAGCACCACCTCGGCTTGTGCAGGGAAGCGGCCGGCGACCGCGGCACCACTCGTGTTTGTGAAGTCATGGAATTCGGCAACATAGTCCTTCGCAGCATCAGGCGCGACGTCGCGCTCATCGAAGCCCTCGAACGTATCGAACAGGTGAATGGGTCGATCTGGCAGATGCGTGTGCATCAGCAAGGCGAAATCGCCCTGGTAAACCCCCAGCTCTGCCACAGCCCCGGCGACGCCGTGCGCGCGGATGGCGCGGCATGTCAGATCCAAGGTGGCGTTGCGCACGTAATCCGTGGCGATGGACCAGTAGCGGGCCCGCAGAAAGCGCCCGGCTTCCACTCGGTCTTCGGGGTATTTTAGTCCTCGGACCAGGAAAAGATTGAGGTATCGCGCCAGAAGAACCAGGGCCTTTTGCAAAGGTACTTGCACCATGCGACGCGGCCGCCATTCCGTCCGTCGCCAAGACGCGCGCGTGCCCGGCACAGGGGCTGTGACATGAGCACCCATCACTGGCAAATCAGCACGAGACGATGGTGGATTTAATGATGCCTTCGACGGTCTATCGAGACATAACTCGATTTCATGGCGCACTTCGCGGCAATGTCTGATCCCTCCATTGAGGCGGCGCGCTGGCTGGGGGACCTGGATTCGAACCAAGGCTGCCCGGTCCAGAGCCGGGAGTTCTACCGCTAAACTATCCCCCAGGCGCGGCGCACGGTATCTAGCACGCTCCGCCCGGCCGGCAAAGGGGCAGATGACCGTTCTCACCGTGAAAGGACGCGGCCCATGATCGCCTTTGGTCCCGCCCCCGCATCCCTGCCGCGCGGGCAGCGGGTCTACGCGATCGGCGACGTGCATGGCTGCCTCGACCAACTGCGCGCGCTGCACCAAGCGCTGGCCGAGGATCTCGCGGCGCGCCCGGTCGCGTCCAGCACCCTGATCCACCTCGGCGACTATGTCGATCGCGGGCCAGACAGCGCCGGGGTGGTACATGGCTGCTGGAAGGGCTGCACGGCGCAGAAGCCGCTGCGGCGCGCCTACGAGCAGCCCCTCCGCTGCCATTCCACGCGCTTCGCGCGCGGAACCTTCGGCAGCTTCGCCCGGCCGAGGGCCCGCTGGCTCCGGCGGGACTACCCGGCCATCGCGGCACGCGCCAAGGCCGAAGGCGGCCTGATCTTCTGGGGCGACGAGACCGGGTTGCGCGCCAATGACGTGCGGGGTCGCTGCTACGCCCCGCGCGGCCGGACGCCCCTGGTGCGCCCCTGCCAGAAGCGGGTCGGGCTGGGCCTGATCTCGGCCCTGACCAACAAGGGGGAACTGCGCTGGATGGTGCTCCCGGGCGCGATCAAGGCGCCGCTGCTGATCCGCTTCTTCCAGCGCCTGATCCAGGACGCCCGGCGCAAGGTCTTCCTGATCCGCGACAACCTGCCCGTCCACCGCGCCAAATCCGTGCGCGCATGGCTGGCCGCGCACCCAACCGAGATCGAGGTGTTCCGCCTTCCCTCCTACAGTCCCGAGCTCAATCCCGACGCGTGCTTGAATGCCGACCTGAAGCAGGCCGTCACCCGTCAAGCCCCCGCACGCAGCAAGGCGCAACTCAAGCGCGCGGCAATCAGTCACATGCGCAGGCTGTCAAAGTCCCCGGCACGGATCAGAAGCTTCTTCCGCCACAAGCCCGTCCGTTATGCCGCCTGATCCAAGACAATGAGGGCCGGATCAATAATGATGCCTTCGACGGTCTATCGAGACATAATTCGATTTCATGGCGCATTTCGCGACAATGTCTGATCCCTCCATTGAGGCGGCGCGCTGGCTGGGGGACCTGGATTCGAACCAAGGCTGCCCGGTCCAGAGCCGGGAGTTCTACCGCTAAACTATCCCCCAGGCGCGGCGCACGGTATCTAGCACGCTCCGCCCGGCCGGCAAAGGGGCACATGACCGTTCTCACCGTGAAAGGACGCGGCCCATGATCGCCTTTGGTCCCGCCCCCGCCTCCCTGCCGCGCGGGCAGCGGGTCTACGCGATCGGCGACGTGCATGGCTGCCTCGACCAACTGCGGGCGCTGCACCAAGCGGTGGCCGAGGATCTCGCGGCACGCCCGGTCGCGTCCAGCACCCTGATCCACCTCGGCGACTATGTCGATCGCGGGCCAGACAGCGCCGGGGTGGTACGATTGCTGCTGGAAGGGCCGATGCCGGCCGGCATCGGAAACGTGGTGAACCTGACCGGCAACCATGAGGAGATGATGCTGGCGGCACTGGACGACCGCTCTCCGCCGGTCGTGCGGCATTGGCTGATGAACGGCGGCGGAGCGACCTTGGACAGCTTCGGCCTGCGCGAAGAGGCCGATCCCGCCATCTGGGCGGAGCGCTTGCCGCCGCGCCACGTGGCGTTCCTGCGCGGGCTCGCCCTCACCCATCGCGCGGGCGGCTATTTCTTCGTCCACGCCGGGGTACGTCCGGATGTCCCGCTGTCCGCCCAGGTGCGCGACGACCTCCTGTGGATCCGCCAACCGTTCCTCTCGTCCACCGCCTCGTTCGAGGCGGTGGTTGTGCATGGCCATACGCCCGTGCCGTTTCCGGAGCTTCGCCGCAACCGGATCGGCATCGATACGGGGGCGGTGGTGGGTGGCGTGCTGACCTGCGCGGTGCTGGAACGGAACAAGGTCGGCTTTCTCACCGCTTGACTCGCACCGCTCTCTTGAAAGCAAGGTTCACTTGTTGCTACGGCGTGTTGGATGAACCGTGTGCAGCCCCGCCTCGTGCCCCAGGTCGATCTCGCGGAAGCCGTGCGCCGGCTCGCGCGCGCCAGCGCCCTGGTGATCGGGGACGTCATGCTCGACCGGTACGTTTACGGCGAGGTGGCGCGGGTCAGCCCGGAGGCGCCAGTTCCTATCCTGCGCGAGGAGCGGGCGACTGCCGTGCCCGGCGGGGCTGGAAACGTCGTCCGCAACCTGACCGCGCTGGGCGCTGCCGTGGCCTTCATCTCGGTCGTGGGCGATGACCAAGCGGGCTCGGACCTGACCGGGTTGATCGGCGGCCAACCGAACGTGGAACCCTGGCTGCTGGTGGAAGGCGGGCGCACCACCACCGTCAAGACCCGCTACATCGCCGCTGGCCAGCAGCTCCTGCGCGCCGATCGCGAGCAGACAGGCCCGATCGATGCCCGGCTGGCGGAGCGCATCCTGCGCATCGCGCGCGACGCCATGGCGGCGCACCAGCGTCACCGTCCTGTCGGATTACCGCAAGGGGCTGCTGGGTGGCGATCTCGCGCCGCAGCTCATCGCCGCCGCGCGTGCCGCCGGGCGCCGGGTGGTCGTCGATCCCAAGGGTCCGGACTACGCACCCTATGCCGGCGCCGACGTCGTCACGCCGAACCGGAGCGAGCTGGCACACGCCACGGGCCTGCCCACCGGGACCGAGGCGCAGATCGTCGACGCCGCCACGACCCTGCGCGAGCGGCACGGCTTTGGCGCGGTGCTGGTGACGCGCGCCGAGGACGGGATGACCTTGCTCACGCCCGGGCTGACCTTGCATCTTCCGGCCGAGGCGCCCGAGGTGTACGACGTCTCCGGCGCGGGCGACACCGCCGCCGCCGCGCTGGCCTGCGGCTTGGCTGCCGGGCTCGACCTGCCAGTCGCCGCGCGGCTCGCGAACATTGCGGCCGGAATCGTCGTCGGCAAGGTGGGGACCGCGGTTGCCCGCCCGTCTGACCTGCTCACCGCGCTCAGCCCGCAACGGGGCGCCTTGCGCAAGGTGGTCGCGACCGAGGAGGCCGTTGAGCAGGTGCAGCGCTGGCGGCAGCGCGGCTGGCGAATCGGCTTCACCAACGGCTGCTTCGACCTGCTGCACCCCGGCCACGTCCATCTCCTCGAACAGGCCCGCGCCGGGTGCGATCGGCTGGTGGTCGGCCTGAACAGCGACGCGAGCGTGCGTCGGCTGAAGGGCGCCGCCCGCCCGGTGCAGCAGGAGGCGGCGCGCGCCGCCGTGCTGGCCAGCTTGGCCAGCGTCGATCTCGTCTGCGTGTTCGACGAGGACACGCCCGAGGCGCTGATCCGCGTGATACGCCCGGGTCTGCTGGTGAAAGGCGCGGATTACCGCCCGGAGGAGGTGGTGGGCGCCGACCTGCTGCCCGGCTGGGGGGGCAAGCTGCTGCTGGCTGACATCGTGCAGGGCCAGTCCACCACGGCAACCCTGGCGCGCATCCGCTCCTAGTCTACCCGCAACGCGGCGCGCAGCCCCGCAGCCCCGGCTGGGTCATCGGCCGCGGCGAGCCGGCCCGCGGCGAGCAGCGCGAAGCGGTGCAGCAAGACGCGGCGGCGGGGCGGGGTCAGGCGGGTGTCGGGGGCGGCGCGCAGCAGCTCCGCCTCCAGTCCATCGGCCACGATCAGCCCAACCGCACCGGGCAGCATCTCGCGCGGGAAGTCCGCGTCCACCGCGAAGAACAGCGCGTCGCAAAAATCCCAGGTACTCGGGCCATTTGCCGTCGGCTTGGAAATCCCGCACGCCCGACTTCACCTCGATGCAGGCGAAGCCGCCATCCGGGCGCAGCGCCAGGATGTCGGCGCGCCGCCCGTTGGGCAGCGGAACCTCGTGCAGGGGTGCCCAGCCGAGCCGGGCGCACAGGCGCGCGCTGGCACGGCGGATAAGCGCGGCGCGCGCGGCACAGCCCGGCTCGCTCACGCCAGCAGCTTGTCAATGGCCTGCGCAAGCCGCAGGTCGCGGTTGGTGAGGCCGCGCGCCTCATGGGTGCTGAGCGTGATCTCCACACGGTTCCACACGTTCGACCAATCCGGATGATGATCATGGCGCTCCGCCAGCAGCGCCACGCGACTCATGAATCCCCACGCCTCGGTGAAGTCGCGGAACCGGAAGCCGCGCCGGATCGCCGCGCCTTCCTGGATCAAGGCCCAATGCGGCAGCGTCGTCGCCAGCGCCGCGCGCTCGGCATCGGTCAGTCTCTCCATCCCTGCCTCCCCTTGACCGTAGCAACGGGCCGGCGTCAGAGGAGAGCATGAACACCGCTCCCATCCACGGCCCGCCACCCAGCCTCGATGATATCGCGGCCCTGGCGGAACGCGCACTGGCCGAGATCCCGTCGCGGCTCGCCCGCCACATCAAGGGCGTCGGGATCGCGGTCGAGGACCTCGCCGACGACGCGACCTTGGGCGAGCTTGGCATCGAGTCCGCCTGGGATCTGACCGGGCTCTACAGCGGCACGCCGCTGCCGGAGCGGAGCGTGGGGGACATCGCGCGCCCCCCCGACCTGATCTTTCTCTACCGGCAGGCGATCCTGCTCGAATGGATCGAGACCGACGCGGATCTGTTCCGCCTCGTCCGCAACGTCGTGATCCACGAGGTCGGGCATCATTTCGGCTTCAGCGATGATGAGATCGCGGCCCTGGAGGCGGAGTGAGCGTATCGCTCAGCTCTTCCCGGCGTAGCTCCGCGCCATGCCCTCGGCCGGCTCCGCCTGCGGGCCGAACGGCATGATCGGGTAACGCAGGCCCGCTTTCGCGAGACCCTGTAACCCCCGCACGGCGCGAGCCAGATCCTCGGGCGGGCAGGCCATCAGCATCTCGTCATCGGCGACCCCGCCGTAACGGCGCTCGGCGTAGCAGGGGATGGAGAGGCTCACCTGTCGCGTCTTCAGCGCATGGCCCCAGGAGTCGGCGCACGCGCTCTCGCCGGTGATGCTGAAATCGTAGCGGCGATAGTTCTTCCATTGCAGTCCGTTGATAAACAGGATCATCTGCGCCGGGTTGCCGTAGAACAGGCAGATGTCCGGCGGGTCGAGCCGCGCGCTGCGCAGCGGCGAGGCGACCATCCCGTGATAGCGGCCTGGCGGCACGCGCGGCATCTGCGCCTGGTGCGCGGCGGCGGCCTCCCGATTCTCGAACCAAACCCCCTCCATCTTGCGGCCAGAGGTGTAGATCTCGCCCGGCGCGTCCAGGCCGATCACGCTGCTGCAACTCGAGAATGCGGGGATGTTCTCGGTGGTGATGCCGAGCGTGAACCCGGCGATTCGCGCCTGCGTCACAAGCTGGCAGGTCGAGAAGGTGCGTCCCTTGGGCGGCCGGCGCAGGCCGGGGATGCGCGCCATCGCGTCGAGGTCCTCGAACAGCTTCATGCCGATCGGAAAGGTTCGAAGCTTGAGTAGGGCGATGAGTTGCTCCGCCAGCTCGGCGCAGGTCTTGGCGTCGGGCGCGGGCGCCTCGTCGGTGGTGGGGAGCGCGTCGGGCATGGCGTCCTCCTGTTTCGGGGCGAGGCTAGCAGTACTCCGCCAGTTTCACAGGTGCGCGGCGCAAAATGGCGCTTGACACGCACGCGCGGAGCGGGCGCGATGCGCGACCCACCGCACGAGCCGCTGACATGGAAGCTGGCGGCTGCGCCATGTCGGGGCCAACACGTCGGGACCATCCAAGCCGGTCATGCTGTTCAACTCGCAACTATTCATCTTCGGGTTCCTGCCGCCGGTCTTGGGCCTTTACTACACCGTCGCGGGCAGCCGCGCGGCGCGGCAGGCGCTGGTGGTGCTGGCCTCGCTCGCATTCTATGGCTGGTGGGATGTCCGGTTTGTTCCCCTGATCGTCGGGCTCACGGCCGCGAACTGGGGAATCGCGCGGTGGTACGGCGCGACGCGCGCACCTGCCATTCCGTTGCTTGGCGTGGCCATGAACCTGGCCGTCCTGGGACTGTTCAAATACGCCGACTTCCTGCGCGGCACGTATCACGGGCTGCTCGGCGATAGCTGGACGGCGTGGCACCTGATCCTGCCGCTCGGCATCAGCTTTTTCGCCTTCCAGAAGATCTCCTACCTCATCGACCTTCGGCGCGGCCAGGCGCATGTTTACCGGTTTCTCGATTTCTGCATGTTCGTGACGTTCTTTCCCCAGCTCATCGCGGGTCCGATCACGCGCCACAACGAGATCATTCCGCAATTCGAGACGGATCCGCGCCAGCCCGACGTCTGGGAGAACTTGGCGCGCGGCTTCGCCCTCTTCGTCATCGGCGTGGCGAAGAAGGTGCTCTTGGCAGACACGCTGGCGATGGTGGCGGACCCACTCTTTCAGCGGGCGGCCGAGGCGCCGCTCGGCGCCGCCCAGGCATGGGTCGCGTGCCTGGCCTACACGTTGCAGATATACTTCGACTTTTCCGGCTATTCCGACATGGCGATCGGACTGGCCCGCATGTTCGGCCTGCGGCTGCCGTTCAACTTCAACGCGCCGTACCGAGCCCTGTCGATACGCGACTTCTGGCGCCGGTGGCACATGACGTTGTCGCGCTTCCTGCGTGACTACCTCTATGTTCCGCTCGGCGGCAACCGGTGCGGTCCGGTGCGGCAGGCGGTGAATGTCACGCTCACGATGCTGCTGGGCGGCCTGTGGCACGGCGCCGCCTGGACATTCGTGGCCTGGGGCGGGCTGCACGGGACGGGACTGGCGCTGAACCACCTGTGGCAGCGCACCGGATTGCGTCTGCCGCGTCCCGCCGCTTGGCTGTTGACGTTGCTGTTTGTCATGGGTGGCTGGGTGTTGTTCCGGTCGCCGACCTTCACGGTCGCGGGCCGGTTGATCGCCTCCATGCTGGGTTTGCATGGGGCAGGATCGATCGCGCTCGACCGCGAGTATGTCGCGGCCCTGATCGGTGGCGGCGCCATCGCGCTGATCGGTCCGACAAGCCAGCAGGCGGCGCTGAGCTTGCTGCGCCCGCGCCCGTGGCTCGCCGTGCCGATCGGTGCGGGGCTGGCCTATTTGGCACTGCTGATCGGCGGACGGTTGCCCAATGTCTTCATCTACTTCCAGTTCTGACCCGGCCCGCTGGCGCGGCTTTTTCGTCCTGTCCGCGGGAACGACCCTGCTCGCCACGTTGGTCCTCGTGCTGTTCGTGGCATTGGTCGATCCGTTCGACACGCTGCCCCTGTCGCCACCCGCCGAGCGCTGGCCGGTCGCCACCGACGCGCGATTTTCCTTTCCGGCGCTGGCGCGCTCGCCGCGCTTCGACAGCGCCCTGTTCGGCACGTCGACCTCCCGGCTCCTGCGGCCGGACGCGCTCAATCCGGCCCTTGGCGCCCGATTCGCCAATCTCGCGATGAACAGCGCCACGCCGTATGAGCAGTCCGAGCTGATGGCCGTGTTCCGCCGCGCGCACCCGGATGCGCGGGTGGTCATGGTGGGATTGGACCTTGGCTGGTGCGTGACAGGGGATACGTACGAGAAGCTGACGCCGCGACCGTTCCCGGCCTGGATGTACGGACACAGCCGCTGGCTTGGATACCTGCACCTGCTGAATCTCTACGCGGTGCAGGAGGCCGGGCAGCAGTTCGGGATTCTGATCGGGGTGAAAAAGCCGGTCTACGGGCGCGACGGCTACACCAGCTTCGTGCCGCCGGACAGCTCGTACGATCCGGCGCGCGCGGCGATGCACCTGCGCACATGGGGCGGCCCCGCGATCCCGGGCGGCGCCCGCAGCGGCCCCCCCGTTACGTGGCGCTATCCCGCGTTGGAGACGTTGCGCGCGGATTTGGCGCAGTTCCGCCCGGGCACCCGCAAGGTGCTGTTCTTCGTTCCCTACAATCACACGCTGTTTCCTCCGCCGGGGAGCGAAGGGGCGGCGGTTTGGAGCGAATGCAAGCGGCGCGTTGCCGCGATCGGCACCACAATTCCCAACACGACCGTCGTCGATTTCATGCGGCCGAGCCCGATCACCGACAACGACAGCAACTATTGGGACCCGCTGCACTACCGGGTTCGCGTGGCGGATTGGCTCGCACGGGATCTCGCAGCGGCCGCGCACGGCGAGGACACGGCTGACGAAGCCCTCCTTGACCTCGCCCTCGCCAGTGAATGGGCATTAGCGCTTTCGCAACACCTGGGCGCGATGATGAACGGCGGCACGCGCCGACGCGCCGCCATATCAAGATCGTTTCAAGGATCGCACAATGCGCCTCGACCGCCTGCGGTTGCAAATGCGGCTGCAACTGCTCACCGCCGCCGCGCTGATGGGGCTATTCGTCGTCGCGGCGCTGGATCTGGGATCGGTTGCCAGCCAGATGCGGCAGGATCGCATCGCGCAAACCCGCCACCAGGTAGAGACCGTGCTGAGCCTGCTTGCCCATTACGACGCGGAGGTGCGGGCCGGCCACATGAGCCAGCTCGCGGCCCAGGAAGCGGCGCTCGGCGCTGTCAAGTCATTGCGCTACGGCCAGAACGACTACTTTTGGATCAATGACTTGAACGCAAAAGTCCTGATGCACCCCATCAAGCCGGCGTTTGACGGCACAGATGGCACCCTGGTCAGGGACGTGAACGGCGTCTCGCCCTTCCTGCGGACGGCTGAGGCAGGTCGCTCGAGCGAAGGCGGGACTTTCGAGTACCACTGGCCCAGGGCGGGGTCGACAGTGCCGGCCGCCAAGATCTCCTACGCAAAGACCTTCGCGCCATGAGGCTGGGTGGTCGGCACCGGCGTCTATGTCGATGACATCACGGCCGAGCTGCGCGCCCGGGTGCTGCGCTCCGGTGGTGAAATCCTTCTGGTCGGCCTCGGCGTGACCGGGCTCGCGCTGCTGATCGGACGCACGATCGTCCGCCCGCTCTCGGCGATGACCAAGGCGATGGCCCGGCTGGCCAGCGGCGACGCGGGGGCGGAGATACCGGGCATCGGGCGGCGCGACGAGATCGGCGGAGTGGCTCAGACCGTAAAGGTGTTCAAGGACAACATGATCCGGGCCGACCGGCTGAGTGCCGAGCAGGAAGCGGAGCGGGCCGCCAAGGAGCAGCGCCTGGCGCGGCGCGAGGAGCTGGTCCATGGGTTCGAGGCGAATGTCGGCACACTGGTCGGACAGCTCTCCGCCAAGGCGACCGAGCTGGAAGCCACATCGCGCGCGCTGTCCGGGGCGGCCAGCCTGGGCACGCAACAGGCCGCGACCGTCGCGACCACGGCCGAGCAGGCGAGCGCCGACATGCAGACCGTCGCCGCGGCGACTGAGCAGCTCACCGCCTCCATCGGCGAGATCAGCCAGCAGGTGATCCGCTCCGCCAAGATCACCGAGCAGGCGGTGAACGATGCCCGCAGGACGGACGAGATCGTGCGCACGCTGGCGGACGGGGCTCAGAAGATCGGCGAGGTGGTGGGCCTCATCAACAGCATCGCCGGCCAGACCAACCTGCTCGCCCTCAACGCGACGATCGAGGCGGCGCGCGCCGGAGAGGCGGGCAAGGGCTTCGCGGTGGTCGCCTCCGAGGTCAAGGGCCTGGCCCAGCAAACGGCGCGCGCGACCGATGACATCGGCGCCCAGATCAGCCAGGTGCAGGCCGCGACGCGGGAGGCGGTGGAGGCGATCCGGGGGATCGACGGCATCATCGGCGAGGTCAACGCCATCGCCACGGCCATCGCCGCCGCGGTGGAGCAGCAGGGCGCGGCGACGGCCGAGATCGCCCGCAACGTTCAGCACACCGCCGCCGGAACCCGCGAGGTCACTGACACGATCGCGGGCATGAGCCAGACGGCGAGCGAAACCGGCGCGGCGGCATCTCAGGTGCTGAGCGCAGCGTCCGCGCTGTCCACACAGGCCGAGCGCTTGGCCCAGGAGGTCAGCGGCTTCGTCGCGGGGGTCCGCGCCGCCTGAGCTCGAGCGCGCGACATGATGTCTGACCAGATGTGCGATCCGTCATGCCTGCTTCGCGGGCACGACGCCCTCGGTCGAAGCCCCAGCCAACTGGACAGACCATCACTACGCTGCTCGAACCGGTACGGGCTCGCGCTCTTCATCATCGGATCGAGCGCGAGCCGATGCTCGATCGGCGGGAAGGCGCGGCTGCGGCAGTCCGGGCGGTCGCAGAGGCGGCAGGACAACCCGATCCCGACCCGGGCGCCCTCCAGGTCCAGCCCGTCCGCGTAGATCACGTCGGGCGCGTGGGTGAGCGCGCAGCCCATCGCCACCACATGCGTCGGGCGCGGCTCTCCCCAATGCGCGGCCGGACGGTCCACGACGCGGGCGAAGCAGAGGAACGCTGCCCCGTCCGGCAGCTCCGCCACCTGGACCTGCACCGCGCCGGGATGGGCGAAGGCGGTGTGGACCACCCAGCGCGGACACGACCCGCCGTAGCGGGCGAACGGGAAGCCGGCGGCGGAGAAGCGCTTGGAGACGTTGCCCGCGGGATCGATGCGGAGAAAGAAGAACGGCACCCCGCGCGCCCCCGGCCGTTGCAGCGTGGTCAGCCGGTGGCACACCTGCTCGTAGGAGACGCCGAACCGCGCCGCCAGCGCCTCGATGTCGTGGCGCAGCTCTCGCCCCGTCCCCAGCACGGCGTCGTAGGGCATGAGCAAGGCGCCCGCGACATAGTTGAGCAGGCCGACCCGGACCACCATCGCCGCCTCCGGGGAGGTCGTCTCCGCCGCGCGCACCACCCCCTCCACCCTCTCGCGCGCCTCCAGCAGCGCGAGCTGGAAGGCCATGTGAAAGCCCCGGCTCTCGCGCGGCAGCGCCTCGGCCAACGCCAAGCTGCGCGCGGCCGGGTCGTAGCGCCGCTCGGCCCCGTTCAAGGGCTGGACGGAGACGGTGAGCCCATGGACCCGGCGCAGGCGCTCGGCGATGGCGTGGTTCATCTCGTGCGGCGTGGCGCCAAGCTCCGCCGCGATCGCCTCCGCCGCCTCCTCCAGCTCGGGGAAATGGTTCGCGCGGTCGTTGAAGAAGTCGCGCGCCTCCTCGGTTGGCAGCAGGACGCGCCGGCCGGACGGCAGGGCGATGCCGCCCGCGTCCTCCCGCGCCACCCGCCAGGCCCGGTACAGCGCGAGCACCGCGCGCGCGGCGTTCGGCGCCGAGCCGGCGAGCGCAGCGACCTCCGCCTCGGGCACCGCCTCGGCGCCGAGCATGGGATCGGCAAACGCCTCGCGAATCCCGACCTCAAGCTGGCGCTCCTCGGAGCCGGAGAGCGTCGCGAGATCGACCCGCAGCGTCTCGGCGAGCTTGATGAGCAGGCTCGCCGTGACCGACCGCTGGTCGTGCTCGATCAGGTTGAGGTAGCTGGCCGAGATGCCGAGGCGCGCGGCGAGCGCCTGTTGAGACAGATCTCGCTCGGTGCGCAGCCGCCGCACGGTCCGGCCGATCATCGCCCGGCTCATTCTTGACACCCTTTACAAATCACGGCCCCGCCGCGTCAATCCATGCACGTAATTCACGGTGCCGCGCCATTAAGGGGCTGAAGTTCGCATCTGCAATGTCAATTATTCACCTAATTGACGGCCCGCATAGAGGAACATCGAATGCGCCCCTCCCCCTCCCCTGTCCACGCTCCCGACGGCCTGGGGGTTCCGCCATGGGCGACCCCGAGCGGTTCGACGGCATCGCGCGGGACTACACGCCGGAGGACGTGAAGCGCCTCGCGGGCTCGTTTCGCATCCGTCACACCCTCGCGGAGATGGGGGCGGTGCGGCTGCGGCACCTGCTCAATACCGAGCCCTACGTGGCGACCCTTGGCGCGCTGACCGGCAACCAGGCGTTGCAGCAGGTCAAGGCAGGGCTGAAGGCCATCTATCTCTCCGGCTGGCAGGTGGCGGCGGACGCCAACACCGCTGGGCAGATGTATCCCGACCAGTCGCTCTACCCGGTCGATTCGGTGCCGAACGTCGTCAAGCGCATCAACGCCGCGCTTCGCCGCGCCGACCAGATCGCCGCCAGCGAGGGCGGGCACGATCACACCTACTGGATGGCGCCGATCGTCGCCGACGCCGAGGCCGGGTTCGGCGGCCCGCTCAACGCCTATGAGCTGATGCGCGCCATGATCGAGGCCGGCGCCGCCGGCGTGCATTTCGAGGACCAGCTCGCCAGCGAGAAGAAGTGCGGCCACTTGGGCGGCAAGGTGCTGGTGCCGATCAGCCAGCACATCCGCACCCTGAACGCCGCCCGCCTCGCCGCCGATGTCGAGGGCGTGCAGACGGTGCTGCTGTGCCGCACCGACGCGCACTCGGCGCAGTTGCTGACCTCCGACGTCGACGAGCGCGACCGCCCGTTCATCTCCGGCGAGCGCACGGCGGAGGGCTTCTTCCGCATCCGTCCCGGCAAGGGCGTGGAGTACGCCATCGCCCGCAGCCTGGCCTACGCGCCCTACGCCGACCTGCTGTGGTGGGAGACGAGCGATCCGAACCTGGAAGAGGCGGAGCGCTTCGCCGACGCGATCCACCGCCGGTTCCCCGGCAAGATGCTCGCCTACAACTGCTCGCCGAGCTTCAACTGGCAGAAGAAGCTGTCGCCCGAGCGGATCGCGGCCTTCCAGCAGGAGATCGCGGGCATGGGCTACAAGTTCCAGTTCGTGACCCTGGCCGGGTTCCACAGCCTGAACCTGTCGATGTTCTCGCTGGCGCACGCCTACCACTCGCGTGGCATGGAGGCGTATTCCGAGCTGCAGCAGGCCGAGTTCGCCGCCGAGCCCGACGGCTACACGGCAACGCGCCACCAGCGCGAGGTGGGCGTCGGCTATTTCGACGCCGTGGCGATGGCGATCTCCGGCGGCAAGTCCTCCACCACGGCGCTTGTCGGGCAGCACCGAGGCGGCGCAGTTCCACGACGAGCAAGACGAGGCCGAGCCGGCGGCGACCCACGCCGAAGCGTACGACGATGGCCTGGTGCATAGCCATAACTGGGCGGCAAGCGGAGACTGACACCAACTCCGTTTCTGACCTTTGGGCCCTGCCCCCCCCCCCCTCCCCGCCGCAACTCGTTGACCTCTAGCTCCCCTCCCCTCGCGGGAGGGGGCGCCGGCAGTAGGGTCTCCGACCGGTCAGAACTGGGCCGCAAGGCTGTCCTGGCCGAGCGTGCCAAGATTGGACTTCGCGCGGCAGCTTGTCGAAGGCGAACCGCAGATTGGCAAGAACCCGGCCCCGCTCGGATTCGGGCAGCTTGCCATCGCTCAGCAGGCGCAGCGAGGCGTCCATGCTCTCCATGTAGCGCCCCGCCCAATACGCGTTGACCGCGAACTCGTCGAGCAGCCCGTACTGGTAGATCCACGGCTCGATGAATAGCCCGTCCGCAGGCAACTCCACCCCGAGGCCGCGCTTCGCGATCTCGCAGCCATCGGCATTGCGGCCGTTGTGAAAGCAAAGCCGCGCCGCCTCATGCAAGGCTTCGGCCCGCCAGGGACACACGGCGGAGGCTCGCTCAAGGACAGCAAGGACTGTCTCGAACGGGCAGCCGAGAGTCTGCATCAGCCGGCCCGCCGAGAGCAGGCTGACGAAAACCTCCTCGTTCCAGAAACCCAGCTTGGCGCGGGCCAAATAGGTCTCGACAAATTTCGCCGTCCGGCCGCCGTCCCGATAGCTCTGCGCGAGATAGAAGGTGTAGCGCGCGCGCATGAACAAATCGGCTTCCGTCTCCAAGACTGCCTCGAGCACCTCGGCATCGCGCTGGTAGGTCCGCGCGGATCGGCGACGCGCGCCGTCATGGTTCCGGCGCATCAACACGCCGGGCAGGACACCGCCGCCTTGCTGGGGGGCGTCACACGCGATGAACTCGTGCAGCACGCCGCGCCACCGCCAAGGCAGCGCGCTTCGCACCAGTTGGGTCCGGGCGTAGACTATGGACGAGTCGAGGATGCGCAGCTCGTAGGAGTCGTGCGTGAGCGCCGGCATCCGGAAGCCGCGCTCGTACTCGAGCGTGTCGTCGGCATCGATAGTCAGCACGTACTCCCCGTGCGGCCGCGCCAGCTCCAGCGCCTCGTTGCGGTTGGCCGCGAACTCGCGCCATGGCCGCTCGTGCAGGATTCCCGGCAGGCCATCGAGCAACGAGCGGATCAAGTCCTGCGTGCCGTCGGTCGACCCGGTATCAACGATGGTCCAATAATCGACGAGCGGACGAACCGACGCGAGGCAGCGCGCGATGACGGACGCCTCGTTCTTCACGATCATGCTGAGTGATAAGGGTGATAAGTCGGGGGTTGGGGTAGGTGGTGGTATGGTAGGGAATATGGTAGTATTTGTTTGTGTGAGAGAGATGATTGGGGTGAGGGTAGGAGAGAAGGAGAGGAATGGAATGGGTTAGAGGTGTGGGTGATGTAAGTTGGTTTGAGGGTGTGAGGATGGTTGATGAGAAGCGTTGGGCTGATTTTATAGCGATGGGTGAGGTATTTTATGTTGGGGATAGGTGATGAGGTGCAGGGCGCTGCAGAGCGTTTGAACAGCTCTGGCGATGTAGCCTTGTGGCTAGAGCTTGCCGGCAGGTGCTGGGTTATCTCGTCAGCACGGTGCTGTCGGCTCTGTTGGGGGGTGATCTTCAGCGCACGATTTGGCCTTGTGGTTGATCACGAAGTGCAGCTTGAGGCCGTAGAACCACCCATGCTGGTCTTGCGCGCGCGGCAGGCCTCGAACCTTGTGAGGTGGATGCGGCGATTGTGACAGACGGCGAGCTTGGTTAAATCAGCGAAGTAGAGGCCGGTGTGCTCGCCGCTCAAGCTGTGCAGCAGGACCATCAGCGGTGCGAACAGGCGCGGCATCAGGCTGATGAAGCGGTCGTAGTGCGGCAGATCGCCAAAGCAATCACGATACTGATGGCCGACGCATAGCGGTAAAACGCTTGAAATGCTTGAACGCCGACAGGTGAAACAGCACCATGATGAACAGCATCTCGGCGCGCGACAGCTTGCCGGCGCGCCGCTTGTCGTCTCCGACGGGATCAGCCGGTGCTCTTCCCACTCTTGACAGCTTGCAGAAATCGTCGAGGCAGCGGTACAGCGCTGTGATATCCATGGACATTGAGGGGGTCCCCCGGAACCTGGTTTGACGCTCAGCCTTCGCAAGCCGATGCTGTCAAACCTTGGATCCTGGGAATTCCCTCAACTCTTATCCATAGTTCGGGTTAGGGAGCGGGATCGTGGCACGCATCGTCGAGCACCTGTCGGTGGCGGAGTTGGAGGAGCGCTATCGGGCGGCCGGGACGTAACCGAGGCACGGCACACGCAGGCGATCTGGCTGCTGGCGCAGGGGCGCAGCGTGCTGGACGTTGCGGGCGTGCTGGCGTTCGCGCCGCGCTGGGTGGAGGAGCTGGCCGCACGTTACAACGCGCACGGCCCCGACACCTTGGGCGACCAGCGGCGGCGCAACGGGCGGGCTGCCAGCGTGCTGACGCCTGCGCTGTTGGTGGCTCTATCCGAGCGGCTGAAGGCCCCGCCGAGGACGGCGGGTGCTGGACCGGGCTCAAGGTGGCTCTCTGGATGGCAACCAGCTCGGCCTTGCGAAGGTGCACCCGCAGCGCGGCTGGGAGGCCTGAAGCGGGTGCGGTGGAATCAGGCACCGCGGCCGCGGCATCCGCGCTCAGCGACACGAGCAACGGGCCGAGTTCAAGGGGGGCTCGACGCGGCGGTCGCACAAGCCAAGGCAGCGCCCCGACCGGCCAGTCGAGGTCTGGGCCGAGGATGAGCACCGCCTCGGCCTGAAGCCGATCCGCCGCCGCGTGTGGGCGAGGCTTGCCCAAGGTTCCGTCCGGCGCAGCCGGATGGAAGGCAAGCCGAGGGGCCATCGGCGAGCGGCCGACGGCGCTGGGCCACCACCGCTACAAGTGGCTGCACGTCACGGCCTTCGTCCAGCCGACCAGCGGCGAGGCGGTCTGGTTCCTGTCCGACGGCCTGAGCAAGCCCTTCTTCGAGGCCCTGCTCGCCAGCTTCGCGCAGCAGGCTGGCGCAGGGCGCGAACGCCACATCGTGCTCGTGCTCGACAACGCGGGCTGGCACGGACCCAAGAACCTGGCCGTGCCTGACGGGATCACGCTGGCGTTCCTGCCACCGTATAGCCCGAGCTTCAGCCCGCCGAGCGGCTGTGGCCGTTGGTCGACGAGCCAGTCGCCAACCGGCACTTCGCCACCCTGGAGGACCTCGATGCCGTCGTCGCCGAGCGCTGCCGCCGTCTCGATGCCGCCACATACGCCGCACACAGCTCACTGGTGGCAAGCCGGTAACGAGTGAAGCGGAAGATGAGATTGTCATCAATACCCTTGCACCAGGGCCGGACGATCGAGCGTTGCGCGCACGCTAGGGGCGATCAATCAATGGGCAGGCGCCGCGCCCTTCGGCGTGCGCGGCAGAAACAATGCCAGCGGCCACACCAGCAGCGCGATCAGGCCCAGCAGCCAGAAGATATCGAGAAAGCTCATCAGCTGCGCCTGGGTTTGCACCTGCTGGGCGATGGACCCCAGCGCATGGCCGAACCCGTAGCCGTCGTAGGGCGTCACCGCCTCGGCCAGGCGGGCGTGGTGGAACTGCGTTCGCCATGAGAGCAAGGTCTGCACGACGGAGACGCCGAAGCTGCCGCCCAGGTTCCGCATCAGGTTGATGAGCGCCGACGCCTGATTGTTCTCGGCCGGCGGCACCCCGACATAGGAGACCGCCGTGATCGGGATGAACAGGAATGGAAGCCACACCACCTGCACCATGCGCGCATCCGAAATATTCCAGAACGAGATGTCCAGATCCAGGCCAGACCACCGGCGGATCGCCCAGCCGCTCCCGATCAGCGCCCCGGCGATCAGCCATTTCGGCTGAATGAGCCGCCCGGTGACAAGGCCGGCCAGAGGCATCACGAATATGGTAGCAATCCCGCCCACGCCGAGCGTCAGCCCGGCCTCATAGGCGCTGTAACCCAGCATCTCCTGCGCCAGCTGCGGCGCGAGCTGCGTCGTGCTGATCAGCAGGAATCCCACCAAGAACATGAGGGCGCAGGAGATCGCGAAGCCGCGGGAGCGCGCGAACAGCCGCAGGTTGATGATTGGATGCGTCGTTGCCAGCTCCCAGATCAGCAGCGTGACCAGGGACACGCCAGAGATCAGGCTCAGCATCAGGATGAAACTGGAGCCGAACCCGTCGTCGATATCGAACCGGTCCAGCACGATCTGCAACGCGCCAAAGCCCAGTACCGACCAGCGCGAAACCGACATAGTCGATCCGCAGCCCGCCGCGCAGCGCCTTGCGCCGGTCCTCCTTGAGCGCCTCCGGCTCCACGATGAAGCTGTGCACCAGGAACAGCGACAGCAGCCCGACCGGGAGGTTGATGAGGAACACCCAGTGCCAGGTGAGGTTGTCGGTGATCCATCCGCCCAGTACCGGCCCGATCGCCGGGGCTGAGACCACGGTCAGCCCGTACAGGGCGAAGGCCTGGGCGCGTTGGCGTGCCGGAAAGCTGTCGGCGAACATCGCCTGTTCCGTCGGCCCAAGCCCGCCGCCGCCGATCCCCTGCGCCAGCCGCGCGACCACCATCCAGGTCAATGAGGTTGACGCCGCGCAGGCCACGGAGGCGAGGGTGAACATGGCCACGCAGCTCATGTAGAACCGCTTCCGCCCGAGGACGGTGGCGAGCCAGCCGCTGATCGGCAGGACGATCGCGTTAGAGATCAGGTAACTGGTGAGAATCCAGGTGCTCTCGTCATAGCTCACCGCCAGCGACCCGGCGATGTTGCGCAGCGCCACGTTCACGATGGTGGTGTCGAGCACCTCCATGAACGTCGCGATCGAGATAATGACGCCGATCAGCCAGGGATTGCGGTCTCCGGCGGCTGAGCGGAGTAGGTTCTCCTGAGCCATCAACGCAGTTTGACGCTCGGCTCGACCGACATGCCGGGCGCCAGGAAATACTTCTGGTAGTCGGTGCCGTCGAACACGATCTTCACCGGGACGCGCTGCACCACCTTCACCCAGTTGCCTGTCGCGTTCTCCGCTGGCAGCGCGCTGAACTCGGATCCTGTGCCAGGCTGAAAGCTGTTCACCGTGCCGTGGAACGTCGTGCCGGGGACCGCGTCCACGGAGATTGCCGCCTTCTGTCCGGGCTGCATTCCCGCCATTTCCGTTTCCTTGAAGTCGGCCTCCACCCACAACTCATCCTGCACGAGCGCGAACAGCGATTGGCCGGGCTGGACGACGTCCCCCATATCCACTGTGCGATGCGCGATGCGTCCGGCGGCCGGAGCGGTCAGGGTGGTGTACGAGAGCTGGAGCCGGGCGCTCTCCACCGCCGCCTCGGCCTGCTTCACGCCGGCTTCCGCCGACGCGACCTGGGCCTTTGCGGCCTGGATCTGCGCAGCCGCGCCCTCAACGCCCTGTTTCGCCGAGGCGAGCTTGGCGGTGGCTGATCGGAACACTGCGTCGACCTGATCGCGCTGTTGCTGCGCCACAGCCGCGGGGTTGATGTGGCGGAACCGGTCGTAGTCCTTTTGCGCCTGGGTGAGGTCGGACTGCGCCACGGTCACGTTGGCCTTGGCCTGGTCGAGGTCGGCCTGCCGCACCAGAAGCTGCGCCCGCGCCTGCGTCACTTGTGACTGGGCGCTGATCTGCTGCGCGAGCGCCTGGTCGAGCCTCGCCTGGTAATCGCGGGGGTCGATTTCCAGCAGAACCTGCCCAGCGTTGACGTGCTGGTTGTCGGTGAACAGCAGTTTTGTGACACGGCCGGAGACCTGGGGCGCCATTTGAATCACGTAACCGGCGATCCGCGCGTCCGAAGTGCTCGCGTATTTACGCGCGTTCAGCCACCAGAGAACGCCGCCCGCCACGAGGACGAGCGCTGCGACAGCGCCAAGGCTTGTCAGCCAGGGATGGCGACGAAACCATGCCCGTTTGGGCTCCCTCGCCGGCTTGTCGGGCTCGCTGGCGACGTCGCGTCGCATCTCATCGGGCGGGGTCTGCGCGTCCATGGGCCTCGGTCGTGCACAAACTGAACGGTTCAGTTTTTTGGATGTGCGCGGGAGACCCGACCCTGTCAAGGCAGGCCGAACTATTCAACTATATGAGAAACCTTGGAGCGGTAAACGCAACTCGTGGCGCTTCCGCGGCTTGGTCTGTGTTCCGCGCCACCCTTGGCATTGTGTAGAGCAGGCCGGAAACAGCCATGCCGCGGTGTAGTGCGCGGGACTAGGATCGATCCTTCGAATCATGCGTGCGGTGCCGGTCCCGCTCGCCGCCGCCGCCGGAAACGCGGCTGCGGTCGGGATTGGTCGACTGACCCGGAGCGGGGGGTGTTCCAGCAGGCGCACCGCCTCCCTTGTGGCCGGTGGGCTGGTCGGTGGCGTCGGGCTGGGTGCGGTCTTGATGGCTGCTGCCAGGGCCGCCGAAGCGGTCCGTCTGCGCCGTGTGCTTGGTCATGCTCTGGCTCCTGCTCGTCGGCTGTGGCCGGGAACGAGGGTGCGGGGCGCGGGTTGCAGGGGCGCGCTCGGCCATTTCCTCGCGGCGCAGCTCGGCCGGGGGCGTCTGGAAGAAGCGGGCAAACTGGTAGACCGTGTCGTCGTGTTGGTTCCAGCACACATAGCCCCGGCAATCCCTCGGCCGCGCCTCGTAGACGCCGCACATCCGATCCTCGGTCAGGAATTGGCAGACGCTGTAGCCGGACTTGATGCGGCGGCCGCCTTTGCGAGTACGCTCGACGATATGGCGCTCCTCAAAGGCGTGAACGGTGAGGCCGAGATAGCGGGCGAGGCGCCGGATGTCGGCGCGGCTCACCTCCACATAGCCCGCCATGCGGCAGCAGAGGCTCGGGCACTTCAGGCAATCGAGGCTTTCGCCGGTCATTGGGACAGCATCGGCGTATTCGCCGGGCTAAACAACTGTTGCGTCGAGTTGCGCCGCGCAGAGCCGTTTGCCACTCTAGGGCTCGGACGATGTCGCGAGGCATGGACAGTTTGATTCCTTTCACGATCAGTGCGGGAGCTGAGGACGCGGCTGGCACGCCTGCCGCGCGGCTGCGGGACGCGGCTTCGATCCAGTATGCGACCGGCATGCGGGACCGTCTCTGGACACTGCTGGTGCGCGCGGTGGACGTGGGGCTGCGGCGCTGGTATGGCGTGCGCGAGTTCACCGACGACCCGTCCTGCCTGTTGCGCCTCGCCTTGGCTCCGGCGCCCCATGAGGCGATTCTATCCGATGGAACGCGGATCGAACGCGGCGAGATCGTGGCCATGCTGCATATCTGGAACGAGCAGGTGCCGCGTTTCCGCCTGGGCGGTCCCGACCTGCGCTGGGCCGCCGATGTGCGGAGGCGCCTGCGGCGTTCGTTCCAGGCGCTCGCGGAGCATTTGGAGCAAGACCCGGCGTGGAAGCAGGTGCGCGGCATCCACGCCTGCGTCGCCTTCGGTAACCGGCGCCGGCGCGAGCAGATCCGACGTGCCGCCGAGCATTTCGGCTTCGAGCTGATCGGGGACGACGCTCCCCCGAAGGGCTGGCACGAGCTGGGCGAGGACTTCCTGATCTGGGCCTTTACGCGCGCCTTCAACCCCGGGGCGCTCCGCCGGTCGCCGTTCTGGCGCGACCGCACGGAGCTGTGGATCTCCCGCGACAAGCTGCTGCGCCGCTATCTCTAAGACCAGACGTAGGCAACCCGGCGTAAACTTAGGCGCTGAACCCTGCATGCCGCCGGATCACAACCATAACAACCCGCGCACGCGCGATCCGAAGGCGGAACGCCGCTCCCGCATTGGCGGCTGGCCGATCTTCATCGTCGGCCTGTTCCTGCTGCTGCTCACCTACGAGCTGCGCTATACGCTGATCCCATTCGTCTTCGCCGCGGTGATCGGCTTCGTACTGGACCCGGTGGTCGCAGGATCGGCCAAGCGGATGCGAGGGCACCGCTGGCCGATGGCCACGCTGCTGACCGTCCTGATCATCGGCTTCGTTGGCTACGGCATCTACTGGGTCGGCAACCAAGCGTTCACCGACCTGACGAACGCGATGAAAAAGCTGCCGCAGTTGATCCAGGGCGCCATCAACGCGATCGCGGGGCCGCAGGGAATCGATCTCTTCGGAGCCCATTACACGCCCGAGCAGCTCACGCACACGGCCATCCAGGGAGCAACCAACCTGTTCAGCTCCGCGCAGATCGCGTTGGCGCTGCAAATCGGCGCCGGCGCCATCGCGGCGGTCATCCTCACCTTCGTCCTGATCCCCTACTTCCTAGTGTCCGGGCCGCGCATCGCCGCGGGCACGCTCTGGCTGGTGCCGCCGGAGCGGCGCGGCTCGATCGAAGCGGTGCTGCCCGCGCTGGTGCCGATGCTCCGCCGCTACGTGGTGGGGATCATCTGCGTGGTGATCTACACAGCGATTGTCGCCTATATCGGCTTCGGGGTGATCTTCGGCCTGCCCGGCGCCGCGCTGATCTCCGTCGTGGTAGGATTTTTGGAAATGATCCCCGTGGTCGGCCCGGTCACGTCGATCATCCTGGTTTCGTTGGCGAGCCTGCAAGGAAGCGGGCTGAGCGTGATCTGGCCGATCGCCTGGGCGCTGGGGCTCCGGATTTGCACCGACAACCTGGTCGGGCCATTCTTGCTCGGTAAGGCGGTCACGGTGCATCCCGTGGTCATCATCTTCGCCTTCGTGATCGGCGCCATGCTGTTCGGTATCATTGGACTTCTACTCGCCGTCCCGACCTCGGCGTGCATCATCATCATCCTCCAGCATTACTACGCCGAACCGATTTCTCCGAGCGGCTCGGCAGAGCCGGAGGCGGTGCGGGTGGCGGGCGAGCTTGACACCGCGGGCGCCCGGCCGCGATGACAGAGCGGTCATGCCCAAGCCAATTCGCCTGAACGCCTTCGATATGAACTGCGTCGTCCACCAGTCGCCCGGCTTGTGGACCCACCCGCGCGACCGCGCCGACACCTACAACACGCTCGGCTACTGGACGGATCTCGCGCGCCTGCTGGAGCGCGGCAAGTTCGACGCGCTGTTTATGGCCGATGTGCTGGGCATCTACGACGTGTTCCGAGGCTCGCCCGAGGCCGCGCTGTCGGGTGCGGTACAGGTGCCGGTGAACGATCCACTGCTCTTGGTGCCGGCGATGGCGGCGGTCACGGAGCACCTGGGCTTCGGCGTCACCTGCACGCTCTCCTATGAACACCCCTACCCATTCGCCCGCCGCATGAGCACGCTCGATCACCTCACCAAAGGACGGATCGGTTGGAACATCGTCACCGGGTACCTCAACAGCGCCGCGAAGGGCGTGGGCCTGGCCCGGCAGGAGGGCCACGACACGCGCTATGAGATCGCCGAGGACTACATGCAGGTGGTCTACAAGTTGTGGGAGGGAAGCTGGGAGGACGGCGCGGTGCTGCGCGACCGGACCAGTGGGCGCTTTGCCGATCCGGCGCGCATCCACCGCGTCGAGCATGACGGGCCGTATTTCCGGCTGTCCGCCATCCACCTGAGCGAGCCGTCGCCACAGCGGACGCCCGTGCTCTATCAGGCCGGGGCGTCCAAGCGCGGCCGCCGGTTCGCCGCCGAGCACGCCGAGTGCGTGTTCATCAACGGCCCGTCCAAGCGGGTGATCGCGCCGGTTGTCGCCGATATCCGCAGGCTGGCGGCCGAGGCGGGGCGCGACCCGGCGGAGATCCTCATCCTCACCATGTTGACGGTGATTACGGACACCACGCCGGCGCGCGCCCGCGCCAAGCACGACGACTACCTGAACTATGTGAGCACCGAGGGGGCGCTCACGCTGATGTCGGGCTGGACCGGTGTGGACTTCTCCCGCCTGGGCCTTGATGAGGTCGTGCGCTTCAATGCGCGCGACGCCATGACGTCGGCGTTGGAGGCGTTCACCATTGCCGATCCGCAGCGGCGCTGGACCGTGCGCGAGATCGCGCACCACGCCGCGATCGGCGGGCGCGGCCCCGTGGTGGTGGGCGATCCGCGCGCGGTCGCGGACGAGCTGCAATCTTGGGTGACGAAGACCGACGTTGACGGCTTCAATCTCGCCTACGCAGTGACACCGGAGACATTTGCCGACTTCGTGGAGCTGGTGGTCCCGGAATTGCAGCGCCGGGGCGCGTACAAGAGCCAATACGCGCCAGGCACCCTGCGCGAGAAGCTGTACGGTCGGGGCCGGGCGCGGCTGCCTGACAACCATCCGGCGGCGCGCGTCCGGGTTTAGCGTTCCTGGCCACCGTACAGTTTTTGGGAGGAGACACACGAATGGACGCCGCCGAGCTTCGGACCCTTCAGGCCCCCATCAAGCAGCACTACCGCGAGCAACCGGAGGCGGCGCGAATCCCCGCGCGCGCCGAATGCCGGCTTGATCGCGACGGTATCGCTTGCACCGTTCCCACCTGGGCGGGCGAGGTTACGGCCGGGCTGCACAAGGCGGCGGGCGGGACGGGCGATCTTGCCTGCTCGGCCGACATGCTGCTGGAGGCGCTGGTCGCGTGCGCCGGGACCACGCTGCGCGCCGTCGCCACCGCCATGGGCGTCACGCTGCGCGGCGGACGGATCGTCGCCGAGGGAACCTGGGACGTGCGCGGCACGCTGGGCATCGATCGCGCCACCCCGGTCGGCCTCACCGACATCACGCTGCGCTTCGAGCTGGACGCCGATGCGGCAACCGACAAGCTCGCCAGGATAATCGACACCACCGAGCGGTATTGCGTCATCTTGCAGACGCTCAAGTCTCCGCCGCGCGTGTCGGTCGTGCCGACTCCTGGCTGAGCGGCCAGAGACGCGGCCCTCGGACGCATTCGTCGGGAGGAGACGCCCATGAAGCTTGCCAACTCCGCCCCGCTTGGTCTCACTGGCTTCGCGTTGACCACCTGGATGCTCAGCATGGTCAACGCCGGCTGGTACAGCGCGGACGGCGTTCCGCTGGTGCTCGCCACGGCCTTCGCCTTTGGCGGCACCGCTCAATTTGCCGCTGGCCTGCTAGAATTTCCGCGTGGCAACACGTTCGGCTTCGTTGCCTTCTGCTCCTATGGGGCGTTCTGGTGGGCCTTCGCCATGTTCGTGGCGTTCTTCGCGGCCAAGGTTCCTCCCTCGTTCGTGGCCTGGTGGCTGTTCATGTGGGGCGTTTTCACCTTCTACATGTGGCTCGCCTCGCTGACGGCCAGCCGCGCCACCCAGGCGATCTTCCTGGTTCTCTGGATCACCTTCGTCCTGCTCGCGGCGGGCGACTGGACCGCCATCGCGGCGATCAAGGAGGCTGGCCGCTATGCTGGGCTCGTCACCGCCGTGCTTGCCCTCTACCTGGCGGCAGCCGAGGTCATCAACGAGACGCACAAACGGACTGTCCTCCCGGTTGGCATGCCGAGCGAGCCCGTGGCCGCTCTCGAGGCGCCTGGCGATGTTCCCTCGTTGAGGCAGTGACACGGGCGACAGACAGGGCATGAGACTGCCGCCGGACCGCCTCGCTGGTGCCGCCCGGCCGCCCTTCGCGGTGGTCGTCGCCGTCACCGCCGTCGGCACACTGGGGATGCACCTCGTTGTTCCCGCCCTGCCCGCGACGGCGCGGGCATTTGGCGTGTCCGAGGCGGCGATCCAGCTCACCATCACGCTCTATCTGATCGGCCTCGCGGCGGGCCAGCTTCTCTATGGTCCGGTCTCCGACCGCTTCGGGCGACGGCCGGTGCTGATCGGCGGGCTTGCGCTGTTCACCGCCGCCGGCGCGCTGACCGCGCTCGCGCCCACAGCCAGCATGCTGATTGCCGCGCGCGTGGTGCAAGCGCTGGGCGGCTGCGCGGGCCTCGTGCTCGGCCGCGCGATCGTGCGCGACGCGGCTCCGCCTGAACGTGCGGCGGCGCAGCTCGCGCTGCTGACGCTGGTGATGTCGATGGCGCCCGCGATCGCTCCGGCCATCGGCGGCTATGCGACGGCTTGGGCCGGCTGGCGCGCGGGCTTCGTCATGCTGGCCGCGATCGGCGCGTTGGCGATGCTGGCCGCCATATTGTTTCTGCCGGAGACGAACGAGGTCGCGGGAGCCCGCCGTTCGCTGCTGGCACCGTCCTTCCGCCTGCTGCGCTCGCGCGCGTTCTGCGGCTTCGCGATCGGCGGCGCCTGCACCACGACCTCATTCTATGCCTTCATGGCGGCTTCCCCGTTCATCTTCATCGACCTCTTGCACCAGACCGAACAGCGCGTGGGCCTCTATTACATGCTGCTGATGGCGGGCGTGGCCACTGGCGGGCTGCTGGGCAACCGCCTGGCCGGCCGCGTGCGCGCGGGGCATGTGCTCCGACTGGCGAACGGGATTGCGATCGCGGCGGCCAGCGGCTTTGCCGGCACCTATGCCGCCGGTCTTCTGAGCGTGCCGGCGGTGGTGGGCACCATCGCGCTGTTCATGGTGGGCGCTGGCCTGGCCAGCCCGTTCGCCATCACCGGCGCGATCTCGGTCAACCCGCAGGCGGTCGGCGCCGCTTCGGGCCTCTATGGCTTCGTGCAGATGAGCTACGGCGCGCTATGCACGGTCATCGTGGAGACCTGGCGCCCAGGATCGGTCATGACGGTGGCCGTCGTGCTGCTCGGCTCGGCGGTGGTCGGGCAAGCGGCGCTGTCCATTGCACTGAGGGAGCGGCGTTGATGGCACGATTGGAAATGCTTCACATTGTCGTGCCCGGAAGCTTTCGAGCTGATGAAGCTTTACTTTGCTCCAGGATTAGCATACTCGTTGGACATGAATCGAACTTTAACCCTCATGCGTCGAATTCGACACGGCCTTGGCGGGCTGTGCTTTAGCGGCGACAGGGGGAGTCTGTCCCAACGCTAGCTCGTTACGAGCATAGCGCCGCACAGGCCCCCCGATCCGTCGAGCGGGGCCTTTTCATTTGTGCCTCATCCCTGTTCATCTCTGATCCATAGATCTGATCCATAGAGATGTGTCATGCGCTTCCCGGAGCCGGCGACGCTGGCCGAAGGCGTCGAGCCGATCGCGCGGCATCAAAGCATCAAGCATGGCGAACGGCGCCTCGGTCTGGTCCGCGACACTGGACCCGAGGCGGCCGCAAGGCCCGTGCCACGACTGGCGGTCATCCTCGCCGCCGACATTGTCGCGTACACGCGCCACATGGCCGAGGACGAGAGTGGCACGCACGCGCGTGTCACCTTTATCCTCCGCCACATCGTCGAGCCGCACATCGCCCGGCACGAGGCCCGGCTCATAAAGCACACAGGGGATGGGTTCCTCGCCGAGTTCTGGAGCGCCACGCGGGCCGCGTGGTTCGCCGTGGACTTCCAGCGCGCAGTCCGGACGTGGAACGCGCGGCGGCGCCGGGCTCGTTGGCTGGAGTTCCGGGTCGGCATCAACCTGGGCGACGTGATCGCCGAAGGCCGCGACATCGCCGGGCACAGCGTGAACATTGCCGTGCGCCTCGAATCCCTGGCCGAGCCGGGTGGCGTGCTTGCCGCGTATCCCGTGTTCGCCGCGATCAGGGATCCTGGGCTTCTGTTCGAGGATCTGGGCGAGCTGGCGCTCAAGAACCTGCGCGAGACCGTGCGCGGCTATCGCGTCAGGCCGCGCGCAGGAACGCCCGCGCGGTCTCGATATGGTGCGGCACGCTCAACGCCGGGGCATGGCCGCACCCCGTGATCCCGGTGACGGTCGCGCAAGGCCCTCGGCGGGCCATCTCGGCCGCGACGTCGGCTGGCACGGCCCCGCGGGCCTGGCCAGGCACAGCCTCTCCGCTGCGCCGGTTGCCAGAGTTCGTGGCCACGGATTAGATACACTTGAATCCTTCGGTTCTCGCCGTCTGCAACCTCGGGCTTGCCGACCTGAAAGGCCAGTATGAGGAATAGCCCGTCTTCGTCAGCATCGGTATCGAGCCGTTGAGGCTCGTCACTCCCCACCCTGAGGCCCCCATGCCCATCCTCCCCTCGGATACCACCCCTGTTCCCCCGGCCACGATCGATCCGTCGGTTGCCTCCGCGACGGCGGCGGCGGAGTGGCACACCTATCTCCGAAACCACGCGTCCTGGGGCGCGATCATCGCTGGCGTGGTCGCCGCCCTGGTCGTGCAGCTATTGCTCAACCTCCTCGGCCTGGGCGTCGGCGCGGCGTCGCTGAGCGCGGCGAACCCGGCCGACAACCCGAGCGCGGGCGCGTTCTCGATCGGGGCCGGCTTTTGGTGGACGATCTCGGGCATCATCGCCTCGTTCTGCGGCGGGGTGGTCGCGGGACGGCTGTGCGGCGCGGCGAAGGTGAACACGGCGCGCTGGCATGGTTTCGTGTCCTGGTGCGCGGCGACACTCGTGCTCTTCTACCTGCTCTCCAGCGCCCTCGGTGGCGTCGTCGGCGGCACCTTCAACGCGCTCGGCAGCACGCTGGGCGGCGTGGGCCGCAGCGCCGCCTCCGCGGTGTCCGGCGTGGCGCAACACACGGACGCCGGGAATCTGGAGTCGCAGGTCCGCAGTCTCATCAACCCCTCGGACGCGCAGAGCGTGCAGGCCAACCTGGTCGCCTACATCCGCGCCAGCGCGAACGGCGATCAGCAGGCGGCCCAAACGGCCCGAGAGCAGGCGGTGAACAGCCTGGCGCGGGTGGCCAATGTCAGCCCGGACGAGGCCCGCAACCGGCTGGGCCAGGTCGAGCAGCAGTACCGGCAGACGGTGCAGCAGGCCAAGCGGCAGGCGGCGGATGCGGCCGAGGCAGCGCGCAGCAGCGCGGCGCTGGCCGGCATCTTCGGCTTCATCGCCCTCGTGCTCGGCGCGATCGCGGCGTGGTTCGGCGGCGGCCTCGGCACGCCACGTCAGGCGACGATGGGTCCAGGCATGAGGTGGCGTCTGTTCTAAAGGCAAGAGGGTGTCGAAGCGGCACTGAATGACCCCCTCCCCTTGCGGGAGGGGGCCGGGGAGAGGGGTTGGCGCGCGACCGCCGCCCGTGACGGTGACGCTACCCGCCCTTTTGCCTGCCGCAGCGGTGCGCTATCGGTCTCGGCGCATGTCCTCCGCCCTCGCCTCGATTCGTCCCCGAGTCGCCACGCCGACCCCGCCCGAGCTCACCGTTGTGGTGCCCTGCTACAACGAGCGGCCGAACGTCGCGCCGTTGGTGGAGAAGCTTGGTGCCGCGCTGGCGGGCATCGCCTGGGAGGTGCTGTTCGTTGACGACAACAGTCCGGACGGCACCACCGCTGAGGCCCGGCGTCTCGCCCAGGCCAATTCGCGGGTGCGCTGCATCCGCCGCATCGGCCGGCGCGGGCTGGCCTCGGCGGTGATCGAGGGCGCGCTCGCCTCCTCCGCGCGCTTCATCGCCGTGATGGACGGCGATTTGCAGCACGACGAGACCCGGCTTGCCGAGATGCTGACGCGGTTGCGCGACGGCGCCTGCGATCTCGTGGTCGCCAGCCGGTATGTCGCCGGGGGCGATGCGGCGGGGCTTGAATCCAGCTTCCGCCACACCCTGTCCGATGCCGGCATCCGGATCGCACAGCGATTGCTCCCTGTCCGGCTCACCGACCCCATGAGCGGGTTCTTCATGATACGGCGCCGGCTGTTCGAGACGGTCGCCCCGCGAACTCACCGGACAAGGATTCAAAATCCTGCTCGATGTCGTGCTCAGCGCGCCTCCGGCGCTGCGCGTGGTCGAGGTGCCAGCCCGCTTCCGCCCGCGCGCGGCCGGCAAGAGCAAGCTTGATGTACCTGGTGGCGGCGCAGTTCCTCGCCCTGCTGCTCGACAAGCTGCTGCGCGGGGTGGTGCCGCTCCGCTTCATCGCTTTCGCCACGGTCGGCGCGCTCGGCGTCTTTGTCCATCTGATTGTGCTGACCCTGGCGTTCCATTTGGGCGGGCTTGGCTTCGAAGCCGCCCAGGCATTGGCGACCGTGGCGGCCATGATCTGCAACTTCCAGCTCAACAACCAGATCACCTATCGCGACAAGCGCCTGAGAGGCGCGCGGGTCTGGCGCGGGCTGGCACTTTTTATCGCGGTGTGCAGCCTGGGCGCCGCCGCCAATATCGGCATTGCCCGCACGCTCTACCTGTCCAACACCGGCTGGACCTTGGCGGGCACAACCGGCGCGGTGATCGGGGTCGTGTGGAACTACGCGGTCTCCTCGACCCTGGTTTGGCGGGCGCGATGAGATGCCCCGTTCGTTGCGGCCCCTCCCCCAACCCCCTCCCGCAAAGGGAGGGGTCTCTAAGGGACGCCTCCCCCTCCCCTTGCGGGAGGGGGCCGGGGGCAGGGGTCATTGGAGCTTCCCCATCCGAGGTTGGACCGCTCTTGTCCTGCTCGCGGCCCTGACCCTGGCGCGGCTGGCGGTCGCGCGATACGCGCCGCTGGCACCCGACGAGGCCTACTACTGGGTCTGGTCGCGCGCCCTCGCGCCCGGCTATCTCGACGCGCCCCCGATGGTTGCCTTGTGGATTCGGGCCGGCACCTGGCTCGCCGGGCCGGGCGCGCTCGGCATCCGCCTGCTCGGGCCACTGGGCGCTGCGGCGGGCTCGCTGCTGCTGTGGGACGCCGGGGAGCGATTGTTGCCCGGCCGGCGCGCGGGGCTGATCGGGGCCGCGCTGCTGAACGCCACGCTGCTGTTCGGCGTCGGCGCGGTGGTGATGACGCCGGACACGCCGCTGCTGTTCTTCTGGGTGGCGTGCCTCTGGGCGCTCGCCCGGTTCCTGAGCGCGCGGCGCGGCGCCTGGCTGGTGCTCGCCGGGCTGTTCGGTGGCCTAGCGCTGGACAGCAAGTACACCGCCGCCCTCCTCGCCCCGGCGATCCTGCTCTGGCTGCTCGCGGTGCCGGAGCTGCGGCGCTGGCTCATCCGCCCTGCCCCCTGGCTGGGCGCGCTGGCCGGAGCGGCGGCCTTTGCCCCAGCGCTGGCGTGGAACGCGGCGCATGGCTGGGCGAGCTTCGTCAAGCAAGGCGGCCGGGTCGGCGACTTCCGCCCAACCAACGCGCTCCGCTTCCTGGGCGAGCTCGCGGCCGGGCAGGCGGCCCTGGCCACGCCGCTGATTTTCGTCCTGTGCGTCGCGGGCGGGCTGGCGGCTTTGCGGCTTGCCTGGAAGCACCGTGATCCGGCATGGACCCTGCTCGCGGTGCTGAGCGCACTACCCGCCCTGGTGTTCGTGCAGCACGCCTTCGGCGACCGGGTACAGGCGAACTGGCCGGCGGTGCTGTACCCGGCGGCGACGCTCGCGGCGGCTGGGCTTGAGGGGCGAGCCTGCATGCGGCTCCGCGCTCCGGCACTGGCGCTTGGCCTCGCCATCACCGGGCTCGCCTACGTGCAGGCAACCGCCGCCCCCTTCCCGCTGCCGCCCTCGCTCGATCCCACCGCGCTGCGGCTCGCCGGCTGGCGGGGCCTTGCCGCGGAAGTGGAGTTGGCGCGGCGCGCGGCCGGGGCAAGCTTCGTCGCATCCGACGCGTATGGGGAGGCCGCCGAACTCGCCCGCGCCCTGCCCGCCTCCGTGCCGGTGATCGGTGTGGAGCACCGCTGGGCGTTGTTCGCCCTCCCCCGTCCCGCGATCGGCGGCAGGGTGGGCATCCTGGTGCGCAGCGCGCGGCGCGGCTTGGACCTCGACGCCAATCCCTGGTCCTCCCTCCACCCGCTCGGCGGGGCCGAACGGCGCCGCGGGGCGCGGGTGATTGAGACATTCCGCTTGTACCGTGTGACTGCGCGGGCGGGAGCCGGCGTGCCCGAGGCATTGCTGCCCCGCGATCCGCATTGACGTCCGGGCGAAGCGCCTACCCTCTCGCCGCCTGCCCGAACACCCGCGCCAGGAACGCGCCAAAGTCGCGGTTCGACTGCGCGCGCACCGCGTCATCCCGCCCGATCGGATAGGGCTGGCTGCCGGTGCAAAGCCCGAGGATGATCTTGCGCAGGAACGGGCCGGACATGGGCAGGTGCGTGTTCTCGTCGCGCACCGTGCCGTCGCGCTCGACGCGGAAGCGGCAGCCGGCGAGCTGCCGCCCGATCAACTGCCGCGGCATTCCGCCGTCCCATTGGTGCACGGCGCCTGGATAGGAGACGATGTCCACCTCGCTGCCGCCCGCGCGCAGGTCATCGGCGACCTGCGCGCAGCGGTCGGGGCGAATGAGCTGATCTTCCGCGCCATACAGCATCAGCAGCGGCACACCGGTGGTGCGGCTGTCGGCGAAGCGGGCAATGCAAGGCGCGTAGAAGGCGACGTGACCGGCGAAGCGCGGACCGTTCGGGGCCAAGGCGTTGGCGATCTGCGCGTACATGGCGTATTCCGTCGCCATGCCGCCATAGCTGAACCCGGCCAGCACCACGCGGCGCGGGTCGATCTCCGGACGCGTTGTCAGATAGCGGAGCGCGGCATAGGCATCGGCCACGAACATCGTCTCGGTGATGTTGAGCACGCGCTCGATGAAGCCGGTACCGAGATCGCTGCGGCTGTCATAGGTCCGCACCAGCAGAACCGCGATGCCCATAGATGCGAGTTGTGGTCCGTACTGGGCCCGGCTGTGAATCATTCCGGCCGAGCCGTGCAGCATCACCACGGCGGGGATCGCGTGGTTCGGCGGCGCATGTGCCGGAAGGAACAGCAGGCCGCTGACCGTGCGCGCCGGCGCGCGGCCGATCGCGGCGGGCACAAACGGGTCGCTGCTTTGGAACGTCACGCTCTCCTGCCGCACGCCTTGCACGGTGTCGGAGTCTGGCCAGGGATCGACGATGTCGAATGACATGGCGGGCGCGACGGGAAAGAGGAGCAGAATAGCAAGGAGCAGGATACGGATCATGGCGTCTCCAGGCGAACGAGCCTAGCGTCCGGTACCAGTCGCGCTCCTGCGCGGCTGGCGCACCAGCAGCGATCTTGGACCATGACCGCCACCTTGAAGCCAACCCCGATGCGTGAAGCTGCCAGATGGATCATCCTAGCGCTCGCCTGCCTCCTGCCGCTCGGCGTCCTGGATCGCGCGACAGCGACCGACACGGTCCAGCCCATCCGCTTCGCGCGCGGTGCCACAAGCGCCGAAGTAGCAGGGGCCGTGATTCGAGGCGAACGCGCACTCTACTCCGTCGGGGCGCGAGCGGGTCAGCACCTATTGGCACACGTCACCGCCGTGGAGGACAACGCCGCCGTCCAGATCTATGAGCCCGGCGCCAAGCTGGAAAGGCGCGACTACGGCCTGGACGTCTCCGGGAAGGCTCTGCCCGGCGCGGGTGAGGGTGATGACGCGACCCGTTGGGCGGGAACGCTCCCAAAATCGGGCACCTATCTCTTTGTCGTGGGCCCGACGCGGGGCAATGCCACATTTCGGCTGAGTGTCGCTATTCGCTGACTGGCTTGCCCGCCGCCCTTACGCGCTCGGCTGGGCCGAATGGAGCGCGGCCCATGTCTGGGCCCCGACAATGCCATCCGCGTCCAGTCCATGCTCCGATTGGAAGCGGGTGACCGCCACCTCGGTGCCCGGCCCGAAGTCCCCATCGATCGCGATCGCGAAGCCCAGCTTGCGGAGCAGGGCTTGCAGGGACGCAACGTCCTCGCCCGTGGAGCCACGCCGGACCACGGAAGAGGCCTGAGACGCCGGCAGCCCGCCGGAAATCAGAAAGCCTTCGATCCGCGCGAGCGCCGCCTTGGCCTTGGAGGTATAGTCGCGCCGTCCTGGCAAGCCGTTCAGGCCGCCATTGACGCGCCTCGTTACCGTGATCACGTCGTCCTGGTCACAGGGCGTGTTGATGTCGTGACGTTTCCAATACTCGCAGGCGATGCGCAGCGAGAACACGGGCTCGGCCGCGAGAGCGGGATTGCCCTCCAGATTCCGCCTGTAGGGCCTTTCCGTACTCCCGGTAATTCGCCCGGCCGGTCAACATGATCAGCCCACGCCCCTTGTAGCGGGGCCCGTCACCTTCGCGATCGTTGCCAAGGTCCGCTCTGCCCTCGTACTCCTCCCCGCTCGCAAACTCCTCGGTAGTACGGAATCCGGCGGACTCGTAACACGTTTGCCCAAGCAAATGGGCAATACGGAGCCTGGTCGTGATCTGGTAGGATTCAAGCGTCTGTTGCAGCACCTCGCCCACGCCGGCGATGATCGCGGCTTGGCGCTCAGCCCACTCACCGCTGAACGATGGTGCGATTTCGCGCAAGATCTGGATGTCGATAGGAATCATCGTGGCTCCTCCCTCATGCCTGACGAGGCGGGTCGCGGTCGCGCACCGATCCTACCTATACCAAAAGCCCTCGCGCGAGCCGAGTCATGTCGCATCGTCCCGGCCAGGAGAAAGTGAAGGAAAACGCGCGGCACGGTCGGAGCTTCCCCGTCGGACGGGGGCGATTCAGGGTTATCCCCAGAAAAGGGGGTAAGTTCGTGGGTAACTCCGTGGATGGCCCTGCGATACATTGTGGGCACACGCTGACGGGTGGAGCACTTCGACCCGTTCCCGACCAGCGCTATCCGCCCAATCAGCTCGTGACACCGTTTAACCGGACACGCGGCGGAACGCGGCGCTACCTGACATATCCGGCACATGGAGCAGCGCCTCTGGCTTGTCGGCCATGAATGCGTCCACTGCTTGCGTCACGCCCGGCCAGCGGCCGCTGGCATAGTCATGCACCACCACGAGGCCGCGCGGGGCCATGCGCGGATAGAAGAACTCCAGCGCCGCCAAGGTGGGTGCGTGGAGGTCACAGTCGATCTGCACGAAAGCGAATCGTTCCGTATCAGGCACATCTGTTCCGGTCTCGGGAAATCGCCCAGGCACGATGCGCAGGTCTGCCACCGAGCCGATGAAGTCTCGCACCTGCGCCGCCGAGGTATCCCGGAAATGCACCATGATCGAGCGCGAGCCTCCAGCATCGGCGACATCGAAACCCTCGAACGTATCGAACAGGTAGAGGCGTCGTGCAGGGGCGAGCGTATGGATCACCTTGGCCGAGTTGCCCCGCCAGACGCCAAGCTCGGCGAACGCGCCGGGCACATGCTCGCGCTCCAGCATGGTGATGTTCAGGGCGAGGAAGGCGAGCCGCGCAAGGTCGAGGTCGTTACCCTTCGGACGGCCCGCAGTCCAGTGTCGGCGCAGCGCGTGGAAATCAATGCCCCATTGAGCCAGGGCGAGCGGAGCAGCCTGGAGCATCAACGCTCCCCCGGCGTTGATCGCGTTCGCGAGGCGGCGGAACAGGGAGCGGTGCCATCGCGCCAGCAGCGGTTTGATGTGGTTCATGGCCGTCTAGGATGCCCATACTGACCGCTGTCGCCGGGCACAAGCGGGCCGTACCTCGCCTCGGAGCGGTTGCCCTTCCGCGCACCGCCCCAATACAGTAATCATGAACGGCGATGATCCGCCGACGCCTTTCGCCGCTCGGCCTGTTCGCCGCCATTCTGGCGCTGGCGGCTCAGCTCGTGGCTGGAGCGTTGGTCCCGCAACCCGGCTGGGCTGCGTCGCGGGACAGCGAGCAGTGCGCGGGGATGATGGGCAAGGCCCCTGCCCATGATCGGCAGCGCCGGCCCGATTGCCCGTTTTGTCCGTTTTGTTTGGCGGTGGCGCATCCGGCGCCGACGCTCGCCGCCCCGCCGCCGCCGCTGCCAACGCCCTCCGTCGTCCTGGTGGCGCGCGCCGTTCCTCTTCCGCCGGCGCGGGCACCCCCGGCGCTCCCGTTCCCCGCCGCCCGTCCACGCGGCCCCCCTCTCCCCGCCTGAGCCATGCAAGCGGCGCGGCCCTTGCCGCGTCACATCCGCTTACGCTCGGGGAGTTTCCAGCATGAATCGCGCCCTTGTCCCGGCCGCGCTCGCCGCCGGGTTCTTGCCTTTCCAGTACGCGCACGCGCACGGCGTCGCCGGACTGCGCCTCTTCGTCAACACCCTGGTCATCGACGACCCGGCGGTCGCCGACGAGGCGGCGCTGCCCACATTCTCCTGGCAGCCTCCGCCAGGCAGCGGCCAGGACTACGAGTTCAACTTCGAGTTCGACAAGCGCATCACCGAACGCTTCGGCTTCGCCCTCAACGACGGCTACAGCATCCAGACCACACCGGGTGCCAAGAACGCCACCGGATGGCAGAACCTGTTCCTGACGCTGAAATACCAGGCCGTCGTCAATGCGGAGCACGAATTCCTGCTCGCCGTCGGCGTGATCCGGGAGTTCGCGCGCACCGGCTCGCCGGTGCTGGGCAACGACGACGTCGGCACCACCACGCCGACGCTCTACTGGGGCAAGGGGCTCGGCGACCTGCCCATCGGCTATTTGCGCCCGCTCGCCGTCACCGGCACATTTGGCTACCAGTATGCCGACAAGCGGCTGGGTACCATCACCGCGCCTGAACCCGAACCGGGTATCCCAGGCGTGCTGTTCAACAACGGCCTCGAGAATCGCTGGGTGGGCGGGCTGTCGGTGCAGTACAGCCTCGCTTACCTGCAAGCGCAGGTGCGCGACATCGGGCTACCCCCGTTTCTCAGAGCCTTGACCCCGCTCGTGGAACTGGCGTGGTCCTCGCCCGCCAGCCGCCCGCATACGCTGGGAACGCAATATCTGTTCGGCGTGGGCGTCAACTACACGGCGCGCAGCTACGCCGTGGGGATCGAGGCGCTGATTCCCGCCAACGGCCAGACGGGGCGCGCGATTGGCGCCATCGCGCAGCTTCACTTGTACTTCGATGATCTCTTCCCCAACTCGCTTGGCAAGCCGGTGGTGTCATGGTGGTAAGCCGCATCGTTTCCCTGACAATCGCCGCCCTGGCGGCGGGACTGTCATCAGCGGGCGCCCACGCCTTTCTCGAGCACGCCAGCCCGTCCGTGGGCAGCCGGGTCGCGACTGCGCCCGCCACGCTCGACCTCTCGTTCACCGAGGGCGTGGTGCCGCACTTCAGCAGCGTGGAGGTGCTGGGTCCGTCGGGGCAGGCGCTGCGTACCGGGGCGCCGCGCTCGGGCAAGGCGGCGCGCGAGCTGATCGTGTCGCTGCCGCCGCTTGCGCCCGGCCAGTACACGGTGATGTGGCACGTCACCTCGCAGGACACGCACAAGACCGAGGGGCGGTTCAGCTTCACGGTCGGGCGGTGAGGGAGCCGACCCGATGGAGATGACAAGGCCGCCGGTCTGCCTGACGCTGCTGCGCGGCTGTCATGACGCGGCGATCCTGTCCTTGCTGGGCGCGCTGACTTTCACGCCTTGCGTGCTGGCGCGCGATCTGGCTGTGCGCATGGCGTTGCCGCTGCGCCGTCTTGCCGGCCTCAGCGGCGCGCTGGCGCTGCTCCTGGGCGTCGCATGGTTCCTCGCGGAAACGGCCCAGGTGGCGGACAGTCACGGCATCGCGGCGACTTTGGGCGCGGTGCCCGATTTCGTCTCCTACCTGCCATTCGGCCAGGTCCTGCTCGCGCGCCTTGTGCTGATCGCTGCGGCGGTCGCGCTTCTCGCGCGGCCCTTGATCGCATTGCTCTTGGCGATCGTTGCTGTGGCCCTCCAGCCCTGGCTTGGCCACGCCGCGCAAGTCGGCACCGGGCTCACGGCCTCGGAGGCTCTGCACCTGCTCGCGGCCGGGGTCTGGCTTGGCGGGCTGGTTCCCCTGCTGCTCTGCCTGCGCGTGCTGCCCACGCCCGACGCCGCCCGCGCGTCCCGGCGCTTCACCTGGCCCGGACTGGCATCGGTGCTGGTACTTGCGGGCACTGGACCGGCGCAGGGCTTGGTCCTGGCGGGCGGCGCGGCGGGGCTGATCAGCACGTCCTATGGCCAGGTCATGCTGCTGAAAGCGGCGCTCTTCGCGCTGGCGCTGGCGTTCGCGGCCCGCAACAGCCTGGTGCTCACCCCCCGGCTTGCGCGGTCTCCTGCCGCGTCCCGCGTCCTCGCGGCATCGATCGGCACCGAGGCGGTGATCGGCGGCGCCATCGTGCTGGCCGCCGGCTGGCTCGCCGGCTTGCCGCCTTCATGAGCCGGCCGTGTGCTAATCCCCGCTCGCAATCACGCGTTGGGCGGGGATCCTGCCAAACTCCGGGCGCTTCCGCGCGCCGTTGCTGGCGCAACCATGAAGCGACATCAATGGAACGACGCACTCTGATGATTGGCCTCTCGGGTGCCACTTTACCCCTGCTCGTCCAAGCCGTCCCGCGGCTCGCCCTGGCACAGGCCAACGGAGCCGCCCCCTCATCGGCGTCGTTGTCGGCGTCGTTGGATGAGGAGCAGCATCGCAAAGCGACACTGATGGTGGGCTCGTTCGCCAAGCAAACCAGCCAGCTCGCGCTCCGACGGGCCTTACATCCCGGGGTCAAGCAGTTCGCGAGCTTCGAGGATGCCGAGCAGACGACGATTGCGCAGGTGCTGACGAGCAATCAGAACCCCCCCACCCGTGCCGCTCGATGCGAACGAAGAGGCGATGCTGCGCCAGCTCCAGGCCGCCGCGGGCCCTGCCTTCGACCAAGCCTATGTGCAGGGGCAGATCATGGGGCACCAGCAATTGCTCGGGATCCAGGAGGCATTCCTGCGGGGCCAGTCCAGCATGACCACCGACGCCGTGCATATCGCCCTGTTGGCGCGGACCGTCATCCAGATGCACCTCACCATGCTGCACGACCTCGAGCGGATCGTGCGTACCTGAGGTAAATGGAAGGCCCGTTGCCGAGGCGCGTCGCCCCCTTCCGCTTCCGGGTTAGTCGCGAGCATGGACAGACCCGGCCCAAGCGTCTTCTAATCGCTGGTCACAGGCTGCTGGCTGGAACGTGAGAGAGGTTTCGAATGGGCATCCGCACCGGCACGGCGTATCTCGATGCGCTGCGCGACGACCGCGCGATCTGGATCGACGGCGAGCGGGTGGGCGACGTGACGCGCGACCGCCGCTTCGCCGCGGCCGCGCGCGCCATGGCGGCGCTGTACGACATGCAGCACGAGCCCGGCCTGCGGGCGCGCATGGCCTACGCCTCGCCGTCGAGCGGCGAGCCGGTCGGGTTGTCCTTCATCCAACCCGCCTCGGTCGACGACCTCGTGCGCCGACGGGACATGGTCAAAGTCTGGAACGACTCGACCTGCGGCATGCTGGGCCGCAGCCCGGACTACATGAACATCATGCTGACCGGCTTCGCCTCGGCGTACCGCGCCTTCGGCGAGAAGGACGCGCGCTTCGCCGATAACGTTCTGAACTACTATGTGCACGTGCGCGAGAACGACCTCGCGATGACCCACACGCTGGTCAACCCGCAGGTCGATCGCTCCCGCCCCGTGGAGAAGCAATCCAAGGATCTCGCGGCCAAGATCGTGCGCGAGACCGACGCGGGGATCGTCGTTACCGGCGCGCGCATGGTCTCCACGCTGGCCGCCTTCTCGAACGACATCATGGTGATGCCGTCCACCTATATCAGCGATAGCCCGGACGCGGCGCCATACGCCTTCGGCTTCAACATTCCCGTCGGCACGCCGGGCCTGCGCTTCATCTGTCGCCCCTCGGTCGCGCCCGCAGAGGTGGCCTCGCCGATGGACTACCCGCTGTCGGTGCGCTTCGACGAGCAGGACGCGATGGCGGTGTTCGAGGACGTGCTGGTGCCGTGGGAGCGCGTGTTCATCCACCGCGACGCGGGGATGTGCAACGGACTCTATAACCGCACCGGCGCGTTTGCGCAGGTGATGCACCAGTTCTCCGTCAAGAACCTGGCCAAGTCCGAGTTCATGCGGGATCTGGCCATCGCCGTCGCGCGATCGACCAACATCGACCAGCACCTGCACGTGCAGGGGATGCTGGCCGAGACGATCCAATACACCGAGTTCTGCCGCGCCTGCCTGCGCGCCTCGGAGGCGGACGCCGCGCCCAACGCGCAGGGCGTGCTGACGCCCGCGGCGATGCCGCTCTGGACGGTGCGGATGATGTTCGCGAAGATGTTCATCCGCATGTGCGAGATCGTGCAGACGCTGGGCGCGGGCGGGCTGGTCGCGGTGCCGTCCTACGCCGAGACCAAGAGCGATGTCTGGCCCGATATCGAGCGGTACTTCCAGTCCGCCAACGCCGACGCGCGTTCCCGTATCAAGCTGTTCCGGCTGGCCTTCGACGCGGCCGTGTCGTCGTTCTCCGGCCGCCAGCAACTCTACGAGCGATACTACTCGGGCGATCCGGTGCGGCTCGCGGCGACGCTCTATGCGATGCACGACCAGGACGGAGCGGCGGCGCACATCGCGCACGTGCTCGATCAGTTCGAAGCGGGCGCCCCCGTCGTCTCGCCGCTCAGCGCCGCGCAGAAGGACTGAAGCCCGGACAGGCGCGCCGTCGCCGAGCGGGCCGCGTGCAGCACCGCGCGGGTCGCCGCCACGGTCGCGTCGAAGTCGTCGTTGACGAGGACGTGGTCGAACTCGGCGCAGTGGCCGATCTCCTCGCGGGCGCGCGCCATGCGGCGGGCGATTTCGGCCGGCGGGTCGCCGCCGCGCGCGCGCAGCCGCGCCTCCAGCGCCGGGAGCGATGGCGGCAGGAGGAACACGCCGACCACGTCGGCCGGCAGCGCGGCGCGCAGGCTGCGGAAGCCTTGCCAATCAATGTCAAACGCCATGTCCGCGCCCGCCGCCAACACCGCCTCGACTGGCGCGCGCGGCGTGCCGTAGCAGTAACGGCCCAGCACGCGCGCCCACTCGAGCAGGCCCCCGGCGTCCCGCATCGCCTCGAACGCGGCCTCGCTGCGGAAGTGGTAGTCCACGCCGTCGCGCTCGCCGGGCCGGGGCGGACGGGTGGTGAGGCTGATCGAGACGGACAGCGCCGGCTCCAACGCGCGCAGGGCGCGGGCTACGGAGCTTTTGCCTCCGCCGGAGGGGCCGGCCAGCAAAAGGCACAGGCCGCGGCGGGGGATCACGCGCTGCTGCTCATTCGATGTTCTGCGCTTGCTCGCGCAGCTGCTCGATCGCCGCCTTCAGGCGCAGCCCGGTCGCGGTCAGCGCCGCCGTGGAGGACTTGCTGCACAGCGTGTTCGCCTCGCGATTGAACTCCTGCACCAGGAAGTCGAGCCGGCGGCCGATTGGCCCCGATTCGGCCAGGAGCGCGCGGGCGGCGGCGACGTGGCTGGATAGGCGGTCCAGCTCCTCGCGCACGTCGGATCGCGCGGCGAGCAGCGCGACCTCCTGAGCAATCCGCTCCTCCGGCAGGGCCGGCACTTCCCCAAGCAGCGCGCGCACCGCCTCCAGCATGCGCGCCCGCTGCGCCGCGGGCTGGTCCGCTGAATTCGCGCGCCGCGCGGTTCCGCAAGCCATCGATCTCGTCGAGCAGCGCGAGCAGCGCCGCGCCGATCCGCTCGCCCTCCTCCCGCCGCGCCGCGACCAGGCCGGCCAGCGCCTGCTCGAACCCGGCGCGCAGGGCCGCCGTTAGCGCCTCGTCCGCGCCCGGCTCGGTCTCGGCGATCTCCGGGCGCAGCACGCCAGGCAGCGACAACAGCGCCTCGGCGCGCGGCGGCGGACAGCCGGGGATGCGGGCGCAGAGATCGAGCGCGATCGTCACGGCCTGCTCGAGCGCCGCGGGATCGAGGGCCAGGCGCCGCGCCTCCTCGCGGCGCAGCGTCAGGCTGGCGGTGACGCTGCCCCGCTTGAAGGCGCGCGCCGCCGAGTCGCGGAGCGGCGCTTCCAAGGCGTCGAGACCGGGCGGCAGCCGGAAGCGCAGGTCGAGCCCCCGCCCGTTCACGCTGCGCAGCTCCCATACCCAGGAGGTGCCTGTGGTCGCGCCTTCGGCGCGCGCGAAGCCGGTCATGGAGGCGGCGGGCATGGCGCGGCCTTCTAGCAGCGCTGGCGCGGCCTGTCAGGCCTGATGCAGCACCGGCTCGCCGATCGCATAGCGCCGCAGCACCGCCATGTCGGGATCGCGCCCCAAGCCCGGCCCTTGCGGCACGCGCGCAAGCCCCTGCTCGGGACGCACCCACTCGCCGAGCGGGCTCGCTTCCAGATCGACAAAGATGTGCTCGAACGGCGCGTCGGGCGCCACCGTCGCGTTGACATGCAGCGAGGCGAGATAGCCCGGCCCAAAATAGGCGTTGTGCGGCACCAGCCGCACGCCGAAGGCACGCGCCAGGGCGGCGATCTCCAGCATGGCGGAGGGACCGCCGATTTTGGTGACGCTGGGTTGGGCGATATCCAGCGCCCCCGCCTCGAACAGGGCGCGGAAGGCGAACAGACCGGCCGCGTTCTCTCCCGCGGCGATCGGCACGCCCTCGGCGCGGACGCGGGCGAGGCCGGCATAGTCCTCCGGCGGCCAGACCGGCTCCTCCAGCCAGGTCAGGTCGAGATCGCGCAGCGCGCGCGCCATCCCACGCGCCTCGGTCACGCTCCAGGGACAGTTGGTGTCCACCATCAGGCGCGGCTCGGCGCCGATCGCCTGCCGCGCCGCGCGGATCGGCGCCAGCGCGATCTCGTGAAGCTTGATGTCGCGATGCCCGCGCGCCAGCGCCCGCTCGCAGGCCGCCGCGACCAGATCGGGGGCGCCGTAGCGCAGCAGGCTGGCATAGGCGCGCAGCGCCTCCATGGGCGCCCCGCCCCACAGCCGCCACAACGGCAGCCCCGCCGCCTTTCCCGCGATGTCCCAAAGCGCGATGTCGAGCGCCGACGCGGCGTAGACGTGCGGGCCGTTGCCGCCGAAGAGATGAAAGCTCTGGGCCGTGCGCCGCCGCAGCCCCGCGATGTCGCGCGCGTCCTGACCCAGCACGGCGGGCGCGAGCTGGGTGTCGATCACCGCGCGGGTCGCCGGCACGCAGGCGTGGCCGAAACCCTCGCCCCAACCCTCCAGCCCATCCTCGGTGGCGATGCGCAGCCAGAGCGTGGCGATGGCTTGCCAGTCCATGCCGCCGAACGCGACCGGCTTGGCCCCCATGTCGAAGGGCGTATGCGTGACCCAGGTCTCGACCGCGACGATCTTCGGCATGGCTTCCCCCGCTCGGCTGCCCGCCGATGCTCCGCCGGCTCGCCGTCCCGCGCAAGCGCGGGGTTTCTTGTAGCGCCCCGGTCCGCCCGTATGATGCGCGGCAGACCTTGAAAGGCATGATCACGCATGGAGAGGCCGGAGGATCTCGACAGTGCTTTTCCTCCATATCGGTTGGGCGCGCGAGTATCGTGGCGCGCCTCGCGACCTGCCACAGGGCAATTTCGGCTACATGAAAGCCGGCAACGAGGAAGCCAATGAAGCGGTAAACTTCAAGAGCTACAAGGGGCGATGTTACGGATATGCCCCGCAAGGAACGATTGACCTTCGCCGGCTCGGGGCACCGGCAGATGCCGACCATCAGGATCACGTCTTAGTCGTTTTCACGGCGACCAACCCAGACGGCAGCGGCAGGTATATCGTGGGTTGGGATCGAAACGCCCGCGTCTATGCCAAGATGCAGGACACACGCTGGGATCGGAGCAAACCCTATTTTGTCGCCGACGCGAAGGCAGCCGACTGTCATCTCGTCCCGGTAGATGACCGGACCTTCTTCATTCTTTCGATGAGGAAGGGATGGCCCGGCGTCGCAAGTGCCTATTATGCGAGTGCGAACCTATCCCGTCAGGACATGAACACGCTGCTGTCTTACATCAGGGGAGCGCCTTCCATCGGGTTCGCCGAACCTCCCGCGAAGCCGTCCGGCGGCGGCTTGCCTCGCCAGAACGACCCCGAGTTGCGTGCACGGGTTGAGGCGGCTGCTGTGCTGGCGGTGCAGGCATACTATGAGGACCGAGGCTGGGCTGTGGAGAGCGTCGAGAACGAGAATTGTGGCTGGGATTTGAACGTGACGTGCGGCGCTCGTGTGCTCCGCGTCGAGGTAAAGGGAAGGGATGGCGTGGGCGCGGTTGAGCTGACGCCCAATGAGTATAAGGTTATGACCAGCCCAGGCGTACGGATGAGCTACCGGCTCGCGATCGTCCGTGAGGCCCTCACATCTCCGCCGCGCCTCAGCATCTTTCAATACGTGCCCGGAGAGAACGCTTGGGTTTCCGAGCAGGGCGACCGGCTGATCTTGCGCCCGATGACGGGCGCGATCGTCACCTTCTAGCCCAGGCCCGATGCTGTCCGTGGCGGGCCTGGAAGCGGGCCACGGCGACAGCCGCGTGCTGTTCGGCGTCGGCTTCACGGCGAACGAGTTCTCCGCCCTCGACAACGTTGCCATGGCGGTTCAGGCGCGGCAAGGAAGTTTCCGGTTCTGGAGGCCGGCGCGGCGCGATCCGGCGCTCCGTGACCCGGCACGCGCCCAGTTGGCCGAACTTGGCCTGGACGCCCGCGCCGACATGTTGGCCAGCAAGCTCTCGCACGGCGAGCGGCGCACCCTCGAATTGGCCATGGCCCTCGCCGCCCGCCCGCGCGCGCTACTGCTGGACGAGCCGCTGGCCGGCATGGGTCCGGAGGAATCCGCGTGCATGATCCGCCTGCTCGCCACGCTCAAAGGCCGGTTCGGAATCCTGCTGATCGAGCACGACATGGACGCGGTGTTCGCGCTCGCCGACCGGATCACGGTTCTGGCCGCCGGCCGCGTCATCGCGTCTGGTGATCCCGCCGAGGTCAAGCGCGACCCGGCCGCGCGGGCGGCCTATTTGGGCGAGGATGTCTGATGCTGTCGGTCCAGGGGCTTGAGGCGGGCTACGGCGACAGTCGCGTGTTGTTCGGCGTCGGCTTCGCGGTAAACGCGGGCGAGGTGGTGACGCTGCTCGGCCGCAACGGCATGGGCAAGACCACGACGGTCCTGACGGTCATGGGCATCATCCGTTCGCGCGCCGGCGAAGTGTGGCTGGATGGCACGCGGCTTGATGGCCAGCCGCCCTACCGGGTGGCCCGCGCCGGGCTGGGACTGGTGCCGGAGGGACGGCAGGTCTTTCCGAACCTGACCGTGCGCGAGAACCTGACCGCGACCGCCGCCCATCGCTCAGCCGGCGCCGAACCCTGGATCTTGCGATCCGTCCTCGATCTCTTTCCCCCTCGCCGCGCGTCTGTCCAGCCCCGGCGGCCTCCTGTCCGGCGGCGAGCAGCAGATGCTGGCGATCGGGCGCGCGTTGATGACCAACCCGCGCCTGCTCATTCTTGATGAAGCGACCGAAGGGCTGGCGCCGTTGGTGCGCCAGGCGATCTGGGACGCGCTGGTCCGGCTAAAGGCGCGCGAGCAGGCGATCCTGGTGATCGACAAGAACTTGGATGCGCTGACCCAAATCGCCGACCGCCACTACATTTTGGAGAAGGGCAAGGTCGCTTGGTCGGGCTCCTCGACGGAGCTGCGCGCCAATGTCGAGGTCGTTCACCGCTACCTGGGGCTGTAGGTGTGTTGACGCCCTGCCCGGCTTACGGCAACGAAGCCGCGTGATCCCTGCGTTCCGACCCCTTCCCCCTCTCCTCGCGCAAGGGGAGGCGAGTCCCATCGAACGGCACGTGTCTCCCCCGCCTCTTGAGGGAAGAGGCCGGGGAAAGGGGGTCTCCAACGGTCACGGATCAGGGCCGCCGGCATGAGCCCGAGGCAGAGGCACCTCCTGGCGATCGAGGGCCTGGCACCGCCCGAGATCACCTATCTGCTCGACCTGGCGGAGAGCTATGTCCTGCTCAATCGCTCGGGCAAGAACTCAGCGCGACCTGCTGCGCGGGCGCACGCTCATCAACCTGTTCTTCGAGGACTCCACCCGCACGCGCACCAGCTTCGAGCTGGCCGGCAAACGACTTGGCGCCGACGTCATCAACATGTCGGTCTCCACCTCCTCGGTTAACAAGGGCGAGACGTTGCTCGACACGGCGGCGACGCTGAACGCCATGCATTGCGACCTGCTGGTGGTGCGTCACGACCAGTCGGGCGCGCCCAGCCTGCTCGCCCAGAAGGTGGACGCGGCCGTCATCAACGCCGGCGACGGCACGCACGAGCACCCCACCCAGGCGCTGCTGGACGCGCTCACCATCCGCCGCCGGCGCGGCCGGCTGGAGGGGCTGGCGGTGGCGATCTGCGGCGATATCGGGCACTCGCGCGTCGCGCGATCCAACATCCACCTGCTCACGACGATGAACAGCCGCGTGCGCGTGGTCGGGCCGCCGACGCTGATGCCGGCCGAGGTCGCGCGCATGGGCGTCGAGGTGTTCCACGACATGGAATCCGGCCTGGCCGGGGTCGATGTGGTGATGATGCTGCGCTTGCAGCGCGAGCGGATGCAGCGCGGGCTGGTGCCCAGCGCGCGGGAGTATTTTCGCTTCTTCGGCCTCGACGCCGCAAAGCTTGCCTTCGCCAAGCCGGACGCGCTGGTAATGCATCCCGGCCCGATGAACCGGGGCGTGGAGATCGACAGCGCCGTGGCCGACGATCCGGCGCGGAGCGTGATCCGAGAGCAGGTGGAGATGGGTGTCGCGGTGCGCATGGCGGTGCTGGACACGCTGGCGCGCGGACAGGGCCATGAGCGCTAGCGCCGACATCCTGTTCACCGACGTCCGACTGATCGATCCCGCCTCCGGGCTGGACCGGATGGGCGAGCTCCTGGTCCGCGATGGCCGCATCGCCGACCTTGGAACGCTTGGCCGGCCAGAGGGCGTGGAGGTTGTGCAGGGCGCGGGCGCCGTGCTCTGTCCGGGCCTGGTTGACGCGCGCGTCGCCCTAGGGGAGCCAGGCTTCGAGTATCGCGAGACGATCGCCTCGGCGGCAGCGGCGGCGGCGTCCGGCGGCATCACCACGGTGACGGCGCTGCCCGACACCCAGCCCGCCATCGACGATCCCGCGATGGTGCGCTTGCTGCGCGGGCGCGGCGAGGAGGTGGGGTTGACCATCCTGCCCTATGCCGCCGTCACGCGCGGCTGCCGGGGCGAGGAGCTGGCGGAGCTGGGCCTGCTGCGCGAGGCGGGCGCCGTCGCCTTCACCGATGGCGCGCGGGCGATCGGCTCGACCCGAATGATGCGCCTCGCCCTCTCCTACGCCTCCGCCTTCGGCGCCCGCATCGTCCAGCACCCCGAGGAGCCATCGCTGGCCGACGGCGGCGCGGCGACCGAGGGCGAGCTGGCGACCCGGCTCGGCTTGCCCGGCATTCCCGCGGCGGCCGAGGCGCTGCTGGTCGCGCGTGATATCCGTCTGGCCGCGCTGACCGGCGGGGCGATCCACTTCGCGCATGTCTCGACCGGAGAGGCTCTGGAGCTGATTCGCCGCGCCAAGGAACGAGGCGTTTCCGTCACCTGCGACACCGCGCCGCCCTATTTCGACCTGAACGAGACGGCGATCGGCGACTTTCGCACGTACGCCAAGCTGTCCCCGCCGCTGCGCGCCGAGGCCGACCGACTTGCGGTGCTGGCCGGGCTCGCCGACGGCACGATCGATGTGATTGCCTCGGACCACCAGCCGCGCGACGCCGATGACAAGCGCCTGCCGTTTGCGCAGGCGGCGCCGGGCGGATCGGGGCTGGCGACCCTGCTCGCCGTGACCTTGGCGCAGGTCCATGCCGGGACGCTGAGCCTGACGCGGGCGCTCGACCTGTTGACCGCCCAGCCAGCCTGCCTGCTCGGCATCGACGCCGGCCGCCTCGCCCCCGGCGCGCCCGCCGATCTGTGCCTGTTCGATCTCGAGCGCGCCTGGCGTGTGGAGGCCGGGCAGCTACCTGGCAAGGCGCAGAATACCCCGTTTGATGGACGGGCACTCGAAGGGCGGGTGCTGGGGACGTGGAAGGCAGGGCGGGCCGTGTGGCCTCTACGCTGGCCGGCATGACGCGGACCCCCTCCTTTCAATCGAGGGCCTGCGCACCGTCTTCCAGACGCACCAAGGGACAGTCACGGCGGTGGATGGGGTCGATCTCGCCGTGGAGCGCGGGCGCACGCTCGGGATCGTGGGCGAGTCCGGCTGCGGCAAATCGATCCTCTCGCTGTCGATCATGCGCCTCGTTCCCGCGCCGGGCCGCATCGCCGCCGGGCGCGTCGTGTTCGACGGGCAGGATCTGCTGACGCTGCCGGCGCGGGCAGTGCGCGCGCTGAGGGGCCGGCGCATCGCGATGATCTTCCAGGAGCCGATGACCAGCCTCGACCCGGTGTTCACGGTGGGCGACCAGATCACCGAGGCGATGCGCGCGCACGACCGCACTTCCTCTTGGTCCGCGCTGCAGGCCAAGGTGGTCGCGGCACTGGGCCGGGTGCGCATTCCCTCGCCCGAGCGTCGGTTTGACGAGTACCCGCACCAGATGTCGGGCGGGATGCGCCAGCGGGTGATGATCGCCATGGCCCTCGCCTGCGCGCCTGATCTGCTGATCGCCGACGAGCCGACCACGGCGCTCGATGTCACCGTGCAGGCGGAGATCCTCGGCCTGCTGCGAGATTTGCAGCTTCAGACCGGCATGGCCATCATCCTCATCACCCATGATCTTGGGGTGGTCGCGGAGATGGCCGACGAGGTCGCCGTCATGTACGCGGGGCGTGTCGTGGAACGGGCTTCCGGCGCGGCCGTGTTCGGCGACGCGCAGCACCCGTACACGCTGGGGCTGCTGGGCAGCATCCCGCGCATCGAGGAGACGCGCGAGCGCCTGCTCGCGATCGACGGCGCCGTTCCGGCTCCCTTCGCCCTGCCGGCCGGATGCCGCTTTCATCCGCGCTGCGTCTTCGCCGCCGAGGCTTGCGTCGCGGCCGATCCAGAATTGCGGCAGGTGTCGCCCGGCCACCGGGCCGCCTGCGTCCGCGCGCCGGTGGAGGCGCTGGCCCAGTGACCGCGCTGTTGGAAGCCTCCGCGCTGGCCAAGCACTATCCGGTCCGGCGCGGCCTCGTGCTGTCGCGCGCCGTGGGCGTGGTGCGCGCGGTCGATGTCGTCTCCTTCGCGCTCAGCCGGGGCGAGACGCTGGCGCTGGTCGGCGAGTTCGGGCTGGGGCAAGTCCACGACCGCGCGCCTGGTGCTGCGGCTGATCGAGCCAACCGCCGGGTCGGTCCGCTTCGATGGGCAGGACGTCACGCACCTGACCGGCGCGGCTCTGCGGCGGCTGCGGCGGCGGATGCAGATCGTGTTCCAGGACCCGTTCGCTTCGCTCAATCCCCGCATGACTGTGGGCGCGATCCTGGCCGAGCCGCTGGTGATCCATCGCATCGGCACGCGGCGCGCACGCGCGCATCGGGTGCGGGAATTGCTGGGCCTGGTTGGCCTCGCGCCGTACCACGCGCAGCGCTATTCGCACGAGTTCTCCGGCGGCCAGCGCCAGCGCGTCGGCATCGCGCGCGCCCTCGCGGTCGAGCCGGAGCTGATCGTCTGCGACGAGCCGGTCTCGGCGCTCGACGTGTCGATCCAGGCGCAGGTCATCAACCTACTCAAGGATCTACAGGCGCGGCTCGGCCTCGCGTACCTGTTCATCGCGCACGACCTCGCCGTGGTGAAGCACATGGCTGACCGGGTGGCGGTGATGTATCTCGGCCAGATCGTCGAGATCGCGCGCACGGAGGCGTTGTTCGCCGATCCGAGACACCCCTACACCCGCGCGTTGCTGGCGGCGATCCCGCGCCCCGACCCACACTGGCGGCGGCGGCGGGAGGCGGCGCAGGGCGACGTGCCGAGCCCGATGAACCCGCCCTCGGGCTGCCGCTTCCACACGCGCTGCCCCTTCGTCATCGACCGCTGCCGCGCCGAGGAGCCGAAGCTGGCGCCGTGGCGGGAGGGCCATCTTGCGGCCTGTCATCGGTCGGCCGAACTGCCCCAATATGCCGAGACGGCCGCAGGCGGGATCGCGCCGAAGGCCGCCCGCCGGCTCGCGTTGTACGAGGAGCGCCGCGTCGCCCTGGCGGCGGTCGCGGCCCGCTGAGGAGATCGCCCATGACCATGGTCAACACCACCATCGCCGCGCCGCGCGCCATGCTCGTGGGCGGCGGATCGGTTGCGCAAATCGCCGGGCTGCTCGGCAAGTTCGGTCTGTCGCGCCCGCTGGTCGTGACCGATCCGGTCATGGTGAAGACCGGCCTGGTGCAGCGCTGCCTGGAGCCGCTCGCCGCCGCCGGGATCGCGCACGAGGTCTTCAGCGACACGGTGCCCGATCCCACCGACACGGTGATCGAGGTGGGCGCTGGCATCATCCGCCAGGGCGATTTCGATTGCCTGATCGGCTTCGGCGGCGGCTCGCCGATGGACACCGCGAAGGCAATGGCGATCCTCGCCGCGGGCGGGGGCAAGATGCGCGACTACAAGGTGCCGGTGCAGGCGGACCACGCCAAGCTGCCGGTCATCGCCATTCCGACCACCGCCGGCACGGGAAGCGAGTGCACGCGCTTCACCGTCATCACCGACACCGAGCGCGACGAGAAGATGCTGATCGCCGGCCTTGGCGCCCTGCCGCTCGCCGCCATCGTCGATTACGAGCTGACCTACACGGTCCCCGCCCGCACCACCGCCGATACCGGGGTCGATAGCCTGACGCACGCGCTGGAGGCGCATGTCTCGAAGCGCGCCAACCCGTTCTCCGACGCGCTCGCCGTCTCGGCGATGGCGCTGATCGGCAAGCACCTGCGCACCGCCTATGCCGAGCCGCGCAACGCGGCGGCGCGGGAGGGCATGATGCTCGGCGCGACCCAGGCGGGGCTGGCGTTCTCGAACAGCTCGGTCGCGCTGGTGCATGGCATGTCGCGCCCGATCGGCGCGCATTTCCATGTGCCGCACGGGCTGTCCAATGCGATGCTGCTGCCCGCCGTTACCCGTTTCTCGATCAGCGGGGCGGAGGCGCGCTACGCCGATGCGGCGCGCCGCATCGGCCTCGCGGGCGAGTCCGATGCGGACCCGGCCGCCTGCGCCCGCCTGGTCGCCGGGCTGGAGGCGCTGAACGCCGCGCTGGCGGTGCCCTCGCCGGGAGAGTTCGGGATCAAGGAGGATGCGTGGAACGCGAAGATGGAGCTGATGGCGGAGCAGGCGATCGCCTCCGGCAGTCCGGCGAACAATCCGCGCGTGCCGAGCAAGGAGGAGATCGTGACGCTGTACCGCGAGGTGTGGACCGGGGCGGCGCGCAACGTGTAAAGCCCTACCGAGCAGCCATTCGTGCCGCGGATCTTTGCCGGGGCGCGGCCCTGAACCAAGGCGCTCTACGCTAACCGTCTACTTTCTTGCCGCCGCATTTTGGTCCAAGCTGATCTAAACGCGCAGGAGGGAGCGGGGATGGCACGGACGTTCCAGGCAGCGGCATTGCCAAGGCCCGGCACGCTGCGTGTGCCGGCTGGCGCCGCGCTCGCCGCCCTCGGCATCGTGTACGGCGATATCGGCACCAGCCCGCTGTATGCGTTCAAGCAGGCGGCGCAGGCGGGAGGGACGCTCTCGCCGGAGACCATCATGGGTATCGTGTCGCTGATCCTGTGGGCGCTGATCCTGATTGTTTCGCTCAAATACGCCATCCTCATCATGCGCGCCGACAACCACGGCGAGGGCGGTATCGTGGCCCTGCTTGCGCTGCTCGACGCCAGACATGCGCCGGCCGGAAGCTGGCGCGCCTTCCTGGTCATCGTCGGCTTGATCGGGGCGGCGCTGCTCTACGGCGACGGCGTGATCACGCCGGCAATCTCGGTGCTCAGCGCCGTCGAGGGCCTCAAGATCGACGCGCCGCGACTGACCCCCATGGTCGTACCGATCAGCGTCGCAATCCTGATCGGCCTGTTCCTGGTCCAGCGCAAGGGCACGGCGTTCATCGGCGGGATCTTCGGACCGGTGATGCTGTTGTGGTTCCTCGCGATCGGCGTGCTCGGCCTGGGCGAGATCGTGCGTTCGCCAATGATCCTGGGCGCGCTCAGTCCGCATCACGCGGTGCTCTACCTCGTTCATGCGGGGCCAGCGATCGGCTTCACCGTGCTTGGCGCCGCCTTCCTCGCGGTCACGGGAGGCGAGGCAATGTATGCCGATATGGGCCATTTCGGGCGCCTGCCGATCCGCCTCGGCTGGTTTGCCGTGGCGCTGCCGGCGCTGGCGCTCAACTATTTCGGCCAGGGCGCGCTCCTGCTGGCCGATCCCAAGGGCATCGAGAACCCGTTTTATCTTCTGGCGCCTGGTTGGGCGCATTATCCCATGGTGGTGTTCGCCACCCTGGCCACGATCATCGCCTCGCAGGCCATCATCTCGGGCGCGTTCTCGCTCACCCAGCAGGCGATCCAGCTCGGCTTCCTGCCGCGGATGCGGGTGCTGCACACGGCCAGCCACGAAATGGGGCAGATCTACATGCCGGCGGTGAACTGGCTTCTCGCCGCGGGTACGCTCGCGGCCGTGCTGACGTTCGGTTCGTCCGACGCGCTGGGCGGCGCATACGGGATCGCGGTCTCGATGCTGATGGCGGTGACTACGGTGCTGGCGGCCCTGGTCGCCCTGCAATGGGGCTACAACCCCGTCGCCGTGGCCGCGGTTAATGGAGCATTCCTGATCGTCGACCTGATCTTCGTCGCCGCCAATGCGACCAAGCTGTTGGAGGGCGGCTGGTTCCCGCTGCTGATCGCCTTCGTCATCGCCTTTCTGATGCTGACCTGGCGAGCCGGCTGGTTGCTGCTGGAGCAGCAACGTTCCCTGTTGCGCCAAGACGAGAACGAGTTCGTGGAGTGGGTGCTCCGAAACCCACCGCTGCGACTGTCCGGTGCCGCGGCGATCTTCACCGCCGCAAGCACGGGGATCCCGCTCGCGCTGACCCACCATCTGCGGCACAATCGCGTGCTGCACGAGCGCGTGCTGCTGGTCTCCATCATCAACACCAATCTGCCGCGGGTGGAGCCGGATCGGCGCGTCAAGCTCGTGCCGCTGGGCGCCGGCATAACCCGGGTGCTGCTGCACTATGGCTACATGGAAGAGCCCAATGTCATGGATGGGCTGAAACTGGCCTGCTCCGACCGCAACCTGCATGGCATCGACCCGGAGCAGATCACCTACTATTTCCGCCGGGTGATGGTGATCCCGGGCGGCAAGGTGCCCGACATGGCCCTATGGAGGAAGGGACTGTTCGCGACGATGCACCTGAATGCCAATCTCCCGGCCGCCTCTCTCGGCGTGCCACCCTCGCAAGTGGTGGAGGTGGGGTTGGAGGTGGAGATCTGAAGCCGGCCTGCGTCCGCGCTGAAAATCGATTCCCTGCCCTGCGCATGCGAGCGGGGCAGCTTGCGTCGCCCGCGTTCGGTGAAACCGCGCATTGTACGTCCTAGACTTGTCGTACCTGAACGACCGCCGCTGTGGCTCTTGTCATGCCCAGCAGGCATTTCCGTTTCCGAAAATACTCCTGGCATGGTCTTCGACGAGGACGGCCTCATGCCCGTCCGGGTCGCGCCGCAACGCGGGCGAATGGCTTGGCGCGGGCATTTCGTCTGTTTCCAGAATAAGGCGGGTTCGCGCCACGTCGTTGGGCCGCATCGGCGGCGCGGGCCGGCCGATCGGGTGGCGGTAGCCGAGCAGCTCGAGATGCGGACCCGGCGCACCGGGGATCGACAGCGCCCTCACGTCCACCACCGCACCCGGCGCGTCATCCAGCCGCTCCTGCTCCATCCCCTGGTTGAGCGAGCGCGCCGTCACCGCGAACCCGAGCGCCTCATAGAAATGGACGCTCGCCGCCGTGTCAGAGACGGCGATGGCGGAGTGATCGATGCCGAGGCATGGTCCATCGTTATGCCGCCCCTGCCATCCCGGCGGCATCTTGTCAGACGGGAACTCAAGCAATTCAAGCGGATGGCCCTCGGGGTCGCGGAACTTGAAGGCGGTCACGCCGCCGGAGCTTTCCGGCAAGCGTTGCGGACCGTCGGTGGAGATGGCTGTCCAGCCCTTCGCCGCGCGCAATCGCGCGTAAGCGTCGCGCATGGGCGCGACCACGATCGCGAAGTGCTGGAACCAGAGGTCGAAGCTGGTGCTGCCAGGCGGATACGGCCGGCCCTGCCGCGCGTACGCGGCAAGCTCGACGGTCTCGCGCCCAAGCCGCAGGATGGTCAGGCGCGCGCCTTCTTCCTCCCTCACTTCGATCCGTTCGAAGCCGAGCGCGTTTCGGTAGAACGCTTCGCTCGCCGCGGGATCAGCCGTGACGAGGCTGACGCGCGCAATCCGCTTCACGGCCACTGCACGCCCCGCCGATTGAGGAAGATCGCGTACAACGTATGCGAGCCGCCGATGAACAGGCGGTTCTTCATCATCCCGCCAAAAGTAACATTGGACACGGGATGTGGCACCAGCACCTTGCCGAGCAGCTTGCCCTCGAGGCTGACGCAATGCACGCCATCGGCGGCGCTGCACCAGAGATTGCCATCCTCGTCCACGCGGAATCCGTCGCAGTAGCCGGGCTCGACCTTGTGGAACACATCGCCACCGGAAAGGCGCATCCCGTTCGGGGGCACGTCGAAGACGCGGATGTACTGGCGGGGGTTGTCGCCCGTCTGATCGCCGGTCTCGGCGACATAGAGCCGCTTCTCGTCGGGGGAAAAGGCCAGACCGTTCGGACCATCGAAGTCGCCCGCCATGACCCGGATATTCCCGGAAGCGGGATCGAAGCGGTACAGCGCGGGCGGCTGCTCCGATGCCTGGCGGCCGCCTTCATAGTCGTTGAGGATTCCATACAGCGGATCGGAAAACCAGACCGTGCCGTCGGATTTCACGACCACGTCGTTGGGCGCGTTCAGCCGCTTGCCGTCGTGATGCGAAACCAGCGTCGTCACGTGTCCGTCAAGCTCGGTGCGGTAGAGGCAGCGCCCGTGGTGCGAGCACGCGATCAGGCGCCCCTGGCGGTCGCGCGTCTGCCCGTTCGCGTAGTCCGAGGGCGCGCGATAGACGGAGGTGCCCGCCGCCTCGCTCCATCGCATGGTGCGGTTGCGCGGCAAGTCCTGGAACAGCAGGCAGTCGGCGTCGCCCATCCAGACCGGCCCCTCAATCCAGCGGAACCCGGCGGCGAGCGTCTCCAGGGGCGCGTTGGCGAGCACGTAATGAGCGAAGCGCCGGTCGTGAACTTCGAAACCGTCCACGACCTACTTGAACCGGCAGGGCGAGGCGACGGTCGCCGGCGTCTCGAACTGCACCAGCATCAGCACCGCCGGCTCGTCGCCCACCGTGCCGGAGGCGTGCCCGCTCTTGCCGTCCCGCTCGCGGCTGCCCTGGTCCTCGCCGAACGAGATGTCGCCCGGTCCCATCTCCACCCGCTGCCCGTCCATCGATTCGACGAACCAGCGCCCCGAGAGCGGGACAATCCATTGCGGCTTGGGGTTCGGGTGCCAGGCACCTTGCCAGCCGACGGGCAGCACGGTGAACTCCACCGTCATCTCTGCGTTGACCTTGTTGCCCTGCCACTGCGCCGCCGCACCGCCGCTGATCGACTTCATCTCGAACTCGGTCATGCGGCAGCGTGTCTGGTGGCTGCCGCCCTGCTCGTCGATCCACAGGTGCCAATAGGATAGGGCCGGCTTCTCGTTCGTGCTCATGAGCGTGCACGCGCTCCCTTGTCATAGGGCCGAGTCGAGGAGAGCGGGTCGGCAAGAAAGCCGCGCGAGTCGCCCGCGCGCGTGCCGAAGGTGATGAGCAGGTAGCCGCCGGCCAGCGAGAAATTCTTCATGAAATCCCAGAAAAGATCCCGTCCCCGGCTTGGGCCGGGATGCCAAAAATCGCTGGGTTCCCAGAACCGCTTGAACATCACCGCAGTGGCGCCGCAATACCCGGCCATGACGAGGGCGGCGAGCCGGTCCAGCTTCCCAGTCATGATGGCGACGGGCATCACGACCTCCACCGCCAGGCCGGCGAGGATCATCGCCTTGGCCGGCTTGTCAGCCGGCACCATTTCCTTCGCCTGGGCGACAGCTCCGTTGAAATTCAGGGTCTTGTCGAGCGCGCTGAAGGGAAAGAACAGCGACACCAGCAGATAGCGGATCGCCAGCTCGGTCACGCGGCTCGGTTCCATTCCGTTGTCCCCATCGTGTTGCCGTATAATCGCGCTATAATCCAGCAAGTTGCAGGGGACGAGAAGCGCGATGAGCGGCGGGCATTATGACATTATTATTATCGGCTCGGGTCCAGGCGGCGGGTCGATGGCATGGAAGCTCGCCAAGACTGGCAAGCGCGTCCTGTTGCTGGAGCGTGGCGACTACCTGCCCCGTTCGCGGGCAAACTGGAACTCCAAGACGGTGTTCGTCGATGCGGCGTACCAGGCGAAGGAGACCTGGTACGGAAAGGACGGACGAGAATTCCATCCCGGCCTGCATTATTTCGTTGGCGGCAACTCCAAGGTGTATGGCGCCGCTCTTTTTCGATTGCGCAAGGAGGACTTTGGTGAAATCCGCCATGTCGACGGCGTCTCGCCCGCCTGGCCGCTCGGCTATGACGACTTGGAGCCATACTACACCGAGGCCGAACGGCTGTTTCACGTGCATGGGCAGCGCGGCGAGGATCCGACCGAGCCCCCGTCCAGCGCGCCCTTTCCCTATCCGCCCGTGTCGCACGAGCCGCGCATCGAGTCCCTGGCCGAGACATTCCGGGGCGAGGGGCTGCACCCGTTTCACCTGCCGCTCGGCATTCTGCTGGACGAGAAGTACGGCAAGGCGACGCCCACCAGCATTTGCATCCGCTGCGACACGTTTGACGGCTATCCCTGCCTGCTGAATGGCAAGGCGGACGCGCAGGTGATCTGCGTCGATCCCGCCCTGGCGGCGCATCCCAACCTTATCTTGCTGACCAACGCCTATGTCTCCAAGCTGGAGACGGACGCCTCGGGCCGCGGCGTCAGCGCGGTGCACGTGCTCCGGGAGGGAAACACGGAACAGGTCCTCGGCCGACATCGTGGTGGTGGCGTGTGGCGCGCTGAGCTCGGCGCTGCTGCTGCTGCGCTCCGCCAATGACCAGCACCCGCGCGGGCTCGCCAACGGCTCCGGCCAGGTGGGCCGCAACTACATGCGCCACAATCAGTCGGTGCTGATGGCGCTGCTGCGGGAGCCGAACGAGACGGTGTTCCAGAAGACGCTCGCGGTCAGCGACTTCTATTTCCGCTCCGATGACTGGGAGTTTCCCCTCGGCCTGATCCAGATGTGCGCCACGTCGCACACCGACCAGATCCGCGGCGAGGCACTGCCCGAGTGGCTGTCCTGGCTCCCCGACATGCCTTTCGAGAAGATGGCGCTGCACTCCTTGGATTTCTGGCTGTCGAGCGAGGATCTCCCGCGGCCGGAGAACCGAATCTTCTACGAAGATGGCCGCGTCGTGCTCGACCTGACCGAGAACAACATGGAGGCGCATCACCGTCTGAAGAAGAAGCTGGAACACCTGCTGGGCGTCGCCGGCGCGCATCCGGTGCTGCTGGAGCGCAGGCTCTACCTTGGCAAGAACATCCCGGTCGGCGGCACCGCGCACCAGGCCGGGACGCTCCGCTTCGGCGCCGATCCCGCCTCCTCGGTGCTCGACCTCGACTGCAAGGCGCACGAGCTCGACAATCTCTACGTCACGGACGCCAGCTTCTTTCCCTCGATCGGCGCGGCGAACCCGACTCTGACAATCATCGCCAACGCCCTGCGGGTCGCCGATCGAATAAAGGAAAGGATTATGTGAAACGAGAGCGGCCAGACACCCTTCACCCGCTCCCTCCCGCGCGGGAGAAGGGGGCCGGACGACGCGCGTCCTCCCCTTGCGGGAGGGACGAACGGCGACTCACGTCCGCCGCTCACCGCGCGAGGAAAGCCGCCACCTCTGGATTCGCGCGCAGCTCGGCCAAGGCTCGCTCGTTGGGCAGTTGCGGGCGGTCGCGCTCGGCGTTGACCATGCAGAGAAAGCCGACCGCCTCGCCCGACGTCGCGCGGAACTGGTGCCACGTCCAAGCCGGAATGGTGATAAGGTCGAACGGCTTCACGTCGCGGACCTGGTCGGCGAGCAGGCACTGGCCCCGCCCGCGCAGGATCATCACGGCGTGGACATGCTCGTGCCGCTCCAGCGTGGAATAGCCGCCCGCCGCCATCTCGAAGTAGCGGAGCTGGCAACCAAGCGCCGGATGCGCGAACAGCTCCTGGCGGGAGATCGCCTTGAAAGGTGCCGCGTCGTCCTGCTTGTAGGGGCGCAGCTCGACGCCATCCCAGCGGAAATCATCCTGAGAGGGACGCAGCTCGGGGCTATCGTGGTTTTGCATTGGCGTGGTCACGTCTCGCTATGGCGGTGTGAGGCGACGGCTCGCGCGAAGCGGGCTGTCTCGTCTGTTAGACCCTCGCGCGCGGCGAGCAGGCTGCCTCCGATCAGCAACATTATCTCCGAGCCGTAGAAATCAAGCATTTCCGGCACGCGGTCCAGGCTCATGCCGCCGGCGGGGACAGGCAGGCTCGGGCGGTGGCCATGCCCGGGGCGGCGCGCGTTCTCGGTCAGGCGCAGGCAGGTCGCCCGGCTGCTGCCGAAGCGCCCGCCGTGGTTGGGGAAGATCACCGCGTCGGCCCCGATCAGGGGCAACAGCCGGCCAATCAGCAGCTCCGGCGCGATCCGGGCGGCGCCGCCCATCGTGGGGTGCGCCAGGAAGGCAAGGTCGGGAAACTCCCGCCCGAGCGCCTGCACGTTCGACCACCCGGCCAGCATCGGCGCGACCATCACGGTGTCAACGCCTGCCTCGCGCGACTGGCGCGCCTGCCGGCGCAGATCGTCCAGGCTCCCCGACAGGCTCGGGACGTAGCGGGTCGGATGCGCGGTCGCCGCGGCAGCGCGGCGCACCGCTTCGGCGCAGGCGGCGACGCGCGCGGCAAAGGGCGCGTCCTCCTGATCGGCCAGTCCGTGGTCGTCCTTCACGTAGTCGATCCCGCCCAGCGCGAACCGGCCGGCGATGTCCGCCAGCCGCTCCGGCGGCAGCCCTTGCGGCTTGATCGCCGAGCAGGTCAGCGCCCGGCGCCCGGCGCCCACGCGCTCGCGCAGTCCGGCCAGGCCATGGCGCGGGCCGCCGAACCGCGCCGCCAGCGCCGCCGGCACTTCCAGGTCGTCGAGAGCCACGTCGGGTTGCAGGGAGGTGTTGCCGAAGGCCATGTTGAGGAGCTGGCCGGCGTCTGTCCCGACCGTGGAGTCCGCGAGGCTGATCCGAACGGCGAAGGCGTCACCGCCGCGATCGGCGATGTCCTCCACCCGGCCCACGATCCGGTCCAGGATGTCGCGATCATTGATCGCCTCCAGCGGCATCTCCACGCTCTGCTCGACGGCGATCGCCTGGGCGCGCGCCTCGATCGCGCCAGGCTCGGCGTGGACGAGATAAGTGGCGATGAGCCGATCCATGCCGCTGTCTATCACGCCCGGATCAGCCCGGACATTGGCGGGACGGCGGCGCTGTCGGGGAACACCGCCGGAAACGCGCGTGACGGCACGCCGAGATGCCGCGCCAGCACGCCCTTGGCGATGGCGCGGAGGTCGGTGGTGGGCGCGAGGTCGCGGTCCTCGAACAGCTTTCCCGGCCCCAGTCCTGGCCAATCGGCCCGCACCCGCCCGCCAGCGACAGCCCCGCCCAGGAGCAGCGCCACCGATCCGGTGCCATGGTCGGTGCCGCGCGTGCCGTTGACGCGGACGGTGCGGCCGAACTCGGTCATGCAGTGGACTGCGCTCTGCCCCCAGACCGGCCCGAGCCCTTGGCACAGCGCCGCCAATCCGGCGTCGATCTGGCGGAGCATGGCATCCAGCCGAGCAGGCTGGGCCGCGTGCGTGTCCCAGCCATCCAGCTCCAGCGCGGCAACACGCGGCCCGTCGGGCCGCGCCAGCATCTCTCCCGCCGCCTTGGCCAGCGTGACGAAGCCATCCGCGCCCGGCGTCGCCGCGTCACCCAGTGCCAAGCGGCTGAAACCGCGCTCGCGCAGGCCCTGTTGGATCGCGGGCCCGATCATCCGATCGGACGCGGCCAGGGCGGCGACCTGGGCGTAGAAGTCCGGGCTGGCGCCGCCAAGCCGCGCGGGCGCCCAGCTTCCCACGCGCGCCGGACCGCGCAGCAGCAGCGGCATCGCGACGCCGAACGCCATCGCCTCCCCCTCTGGCTTGGCCGGCCCGACAGGAAGGGCGGCGACCGCGCGGTTAAGCCAGCCGCTGCTCATCCGGTGCGCCGCGCCGCTCTCCAGGCAGTCCTGCGCCTCGAAGTGGCTGCGAATGCGATACGGCCCCGCGACCGCGTGCAGGATTAGCAGGTCGCCGGCGCGGTACGCCTCGTGCAGGCCGGCGAGCGCCGGGTGCAGGCCATAGAACCCGCCAAGGTCGAGCAGCCCGGATGCCTCCCCGGGGCCGGGCGGCACGAGGGCGCCGCGCAACCCGACCAGGTCAGGATCGCCATAGGGCACCACGGCAGACAGGCCATCCAGCGCGCCGCGCAGGATCACCACCACCAGGCGGCGCTGCGTGGGCGCGGCGGCCAGGGCCAGGGACGCATGGCCCATCGCCATTGCCGAGGCGAGGCCAAGGAGCGTGGCGCGGCGCGAGAGGGGCATGGTCATCGCCTCTGGAACTCGGGTGCGGAGAGCAGCAACGCCAGCGCCTCCCGGCGCGAGCCGGCGCGGCGCACCGCTTGCGCGGTGGCTGGGCGCAGCAGGGGGCCGAGCGCGGCATCGGCCAGCGCGCCGGGGTCCAGGCCTTCGGCCTTCCCGGCCATGGCGTACGCGACATCGACGCGCCGCATCATTGCTTCCGGCGTCGCCCAATCCGATGCGCGATCCGGCCAGCCATCCGGCTGGGGCGCGGCCTAGAGCGGCTGGCCCAGGAGGCGAAGCGCGCCCAGTGCCGTCGGCGGCGCCTCGGTCACGCCGAGCGCGCGCAGGCTGGCGACCAGGTAATCGAGCGGCGCGCGCAGCTTTGTCGCCGGCCGCCACGCCGCCTCGATCCCGAACATGGCCTCGGCCGCGGCACCGAGATCGCCCCGGCTGTCGCGCAGCGCACCCTCGACGGCGCGCACGGCCTCCGGCGGCGGGTCGTCGGCGACGAAGTGGCGGGCGAGCTTGGTCGCGAGGTGACGGTGCGTCGCCGGGTGCGCGGCGAGATACGCCAGCGCCCCGACCCCGCCCTCCTCGCCCTCCTGAAAAGTCTGTCCCATCAGTGTCTTCGCCCCAGGCTCGTGCGCGCCGGGACGGAACCGGAAGCCAGGCGGTTCCCGTTTGAGGTCGACTGACCAGCCGGTGAGGACGCGGGCGAAGCTGGTGACATCCTGCTGGGTGTATCCCGAGGCCGGGCTGACGGTGTGCAGCTCCAGGCACTCGCGCGCCAGGTTCTCGTTGAGCCTCCGTCCGCCGCGCCTTCCCGCGAGGCTGTCGGGTCCGACCGAGGCGGCGTTGTCCAGGTAGACCAGCATGGCGGGATGGCGCATGACGGTGAGCAGCATGTCATCGAACCGGCCGGTGACATGCGGGCAAATAGCCTCGGCGACGAACGGGCCGATCAGCGCGGCGCACTGGCCGCGACGGACCGAGACGGTGAAGTGGTTCGCCCAAAACCAGACCAGGCGCTCCCGGAACGGCGTCGGCGTGGTCAGCGCCGCCGCGACCTGCGCCGCCGCGTCGCGGACGAACAGCGCGCGCGAGCGGGCCTTGCCGGGCGCGGGTTTCTCCTCGCGATCGGAACGCAGCGCCGCGAGCGCCTCGGCCAGACCTGGCGAGGGCGCGGAAGGCGGCGCCTGCAACTGGCCGCGCAGCCAGGCAGCGGGATCGCCCGGTAGCGCCTCCGTTCCCTGCCGTCCCAGCCCGAAGCGCACCAGCGCCTGCATCGCCCGAAGCTCCATGGCCGCACGCTATCGCCGACGCCCGTGACGGTCTGTGACAAAGCGTCACGCATGACCGTCCTGCATTCACAGATCGGTGCTTGCAAAAGCCCGCCTTCCAACGCACATGCCGTGCAACACGCTGGCGCCCAGCGCCGGCAATCGCGGGCGCGCGGGGCGGACCCCTGCCGCGCCCGTCGTGGTATGGAGACCTCGATCAATGCCCGCCCCGGACCTCGCACGCATCCGCAACATCGGCATCACCGCGCATATCGACGCCGGCAAGACCACCACGACCGAGCGCATCCTGTATTACACTGGCATGTCGCACCGGATCGGCGAGGTCCATGACGGCAACACGACGACCGACTACATGGAGCAGGAGCGCGAGCGAGGGATCACCATCACCTCGGCGGCGGTGACGTGCGAGTGGAAGGACCACCGCATCAACATCATCGACACGCCCGGCCATATCGACTTCAACATCGAGGTCAACCGCAGCCTGCGCGTGCTGGATGGCGCGGTGTTCATCATCGAGGGCGTCGCCGGGGTGCAGCCGCAGTCCGAGACCAACTGGCGCCTGGCGGATCGCTACAACGTCCCGCGCGTCATCTTCATCAACAAGCTCGATCGCACCGGGGCCGACTTCTACCGCGCGTTCGCCACGCTGAAGGAGAAGCTCGACATCGTGGCGCTGCCGTTGCAGCTCCCGATCGGGATCGAGGACAAGTTCGTGGGCGTCGTGGACCTGGTCGAGATGAAGGCGATCGTTTGGGAGGGCGGCGAACTGGGCGCCCGCTACCACGACGAGCCGATCCCGGCCGACATGTTGGAAGCCGCCCAGGAGCATCGCCAGACCCTGCTCGACACCGCGCTCTCGGTCGATGACGCGGCGATGGAGGAATATTTCGAAAAGGGAGAGGTTTCGGTCGAAACGCTGAAGCGCTGCATCAAGGCGGGCACCATCTCCGGCGCCTTCCGCCCGGTGCTCTGCGGCACGGCCTTCAAGAACAAGGGCGTGCAGCCGCTGCTCGACGCCGTGATCGACTACCTGCCGAGCCCGGTCGACGTGCCCGGCATCAAGGTCGCAGCCGAGGAGGACGAGGACGAGCACGCCGAGCGCCGCCGCATCAAGGCCGACCCGAACGCGCCCTTCGCCGGCCTGGCGTTCAAGATCATCAACGACAAGTACGGCACGCTGACCTTCGTGCGCGTCTATGCCGGCACCCTGCGCTCGGGCGACATGGTGCAGAACACGACGCGCGAGCACCGTGAGCGCATCGGGCGGATGTTCCAGATGCACGCCGACAAGCGCCAGGAGATCAAGGAGGTCACGGCGGGTGACATCGCCGCCTTCGTCGGCCTGAAGGACACCGGCACGGGCGACACGCTGGCCTCGCAGGAAGACCCGGTGATCCTGGAGCGCATGGCGTTCCCGGTCCCGGTGATCGACATCTCGGTCGAGCCCCGCACCAAGGAGGCGATCGAGAAGATGACGATCGGATTGCAGAAGCTGGCCGCCGAAGACCCGAGCCTGCGGCTGCGCACCGACCAGGAGACCGGGCAGATCATCCTCTCGGGGATGGGCGAGCTGCACCTCGAGATCATCATCGACCGGCTGAGGCGCGAGTACGGGGTCGACGCCAACGTGGGGGCGCCGCAGGTCGCGTATCGGGAGACCATCTCGCGCGCGCACACCGAGACCTATACCCACAAGAAGCAGACCGGCGGCTCGGGCCAGTATGCCGAGGTGAAGGTCGTCTTCGAACCCTTGGAGCGGAACGGGGGCGTGCTGTTCGAGAACGATGTCGTGGGCGGCGCGGTACCGAGGGAGTACATCCCGGCGGTCGAGAAGGGCATCCGCGTCCAGGCCGAGACCGGCGTGCTGGCCGGCTTCCCCACCGTGGACTTCAAGTCCCGGCTGGTGGACGGCAAGTACCACGACGTGGACAGCTCCGCCCTCGCCTTCGAGATCGCCGCCAAGGCTTGTTTCCGGGACGGCATGAAGAAGGCTGGGCCGATCATCCTGGAGCCGGTGATGGACGTCGAGATCACCACGCCGCAGGATCACGTGGGCGACGTGGTGGGCGACCTGAACCGCCGCCGGGGCATGATCCAGAACCAGGAGAGCTCGGGTTCGACCGTCATCGTCCGGGCGCATGTTCCATTGAAGGAAATGTTCGGCTACATTTCCCAGCTTCGCAGCATGACCAAGGGGCGCGCCTCCTTCACCATGCAGTTCCATCACTACGACCCGGTGCCGCGCAACATCGCGGACGAGATCATGGCCAAGAGCGCCTGATGACGGCCGGGGTCTGAATGGCCACGCCCCGTCTCCACTGGATGCGGGGTCGCACGGAACAGGGGCAGGGCGTGGCCCGCACCCTTGAATGGGTGGGGCTCGACGACGCCGGCCGGGCGATCGCCCGCGTGGTGCGCCTCAAGGGGCCGCTCTGGGCGGATTGGCGGCAGTATCGCGCCGTGGCCCTCGACGACGAGGCCAAGGTGATCGAGCTGCGCCCGTCCCCGCCGGACGGCGCCGGCTGGCTCGCCTGCATCGGCGCCCGCGTCGTCGGTCGCGCGGCCTTGCCCTTGCAAGCGGTCCGCACCGCCGAGGCGGCTCTGGCGGGTGGTGGGGATTGACCCATGGCGTTCTGACGTGAGCCTTGGGGTGGATTGCCGGGTCAAGCCCGGCAATGACGGTTGAAGGTGCTTCGGCGGAGATGTGTGAACGCTGTAGCCCACAAGGAGAGGGGAGGCTTCTTCGTGTCTCCCGCTCCCTTGCGGGAGCGGACCGGGGGAGAGGTTCTGATGGACCAGAATCTCCGGCCGCCTACCGCAACCGGTACCCCGTCTCCATCACCTCATCCTCGGGCACGATCGCCATCCCGATCGGCCAAAGCGCCAGGCCCGCAAGCTTGATGTGCGCCCAGGCGAACGGAATGCCGATGATTGTCACCGCGAACGCCACGGCCTCGATCAAGTGGCCGAGCGCCAGCCACCACCCGGCCAGCACCAGCCACAGGATGTTGCCGACGACCCCGAGCGCCCCGGTACCCGGAATCCTCGTAGCCGGTCAGCCGATCGCGGCGCACCGCGCGGTGGCCGAACGGCAGCAGGGTGTAGAACGCGATGTTGAAGGCGGCCCGCGCCCACGGGATGCCGATGATCGTCACCACCATGATGAGCGCGGCGACCAGCCAGGCGGCGGCCATCCATATGCCGCCGAAGACGATCCACAGCACGTTCAGCAACAAGCGAATCAGGGACATCGGCGTCTCCTCGCCGCGTTCAGCCAAGGTCGCGGAAGCCGCGCCGCAGGTCGAACTCGTTCGACGTGACCAGAGTTTCCATGCGCCGAATCCGCCGGTCGACGCCGCGCAGCCGGGTGTTCAGCCCATGCAGCACCTCGCCCGGCCCGGTCCGCACGCCGCGCCAGAACGCCTCCTCGCGCTCGGAGGCGAACAGGGCGGGCGGCCGCGGCTTCAGCACGATCGCGAACACCGCGTAGGCGACCAGCACGGGGACGAAGAAGAACACGAGGCACAGCAGCGCGGCGAGGCGCACCGGCAGCGGCTCGACGCCGACATAGTCGGCGATGCCGGCGCACACGCCGAAGATCCAGCCGCGCTCGGTGTCGCGATAGACCCGGTCGCGCTCCCAATCCCGCGGCAGCGCGCGCCGGGCCACGCGCCGCGCCCGCCCCGCCCAGCGCCGTGGATGAACCCCCCTCATCGGCGTGCCTCCATCCAGGGATCGGCCCGGTTCCAGCGATGCTCGGCGTCGGCCGCGTCAGCGCCGTACGCGCCCGCCTGGGCACGGCCGCGCCAGCCCGGCGCCTCGGCGTCAAGGATGCTCTCCAGGCTCTCCACGCGCTGCTCCATGCCCTGGGCCAGCTCCCAAAGGTCGGCCAGCACGCGCTCCTGCTCCCTCGACATCATGCGCGCCGTGCGCCAGCGCGTGGCGTAGTGCGCGACAATCCAGATCGGCGCGACCACGACAAGGAAAAGGACCGCGACCAGTCCCGCGGGAACGCTCATGTCACACCTTCGCCGGTTGTGGCGCGGCCATGGGGATGCGGTTGCCGAGCCGCGCTTTCAGCTTGCCCAGCTCCTCCTGCACGCTCGCCTCGGCTTCCATCTCGGCGAAATCCTGCTCCAGCGGCTTGCCGCGCCCGATGTCGTACGCCTCCACCTTTCCCTCCGCCTCGTCAAGGGCGCGCTCCACCTGCTCGAAGCGCGCGAAGGCGTCGGCGATGCGCTCGTCGTACAGCTTGCCGCGCAGCTTGATGCGGTTGGCCGCGCTGCGGTGGCGCGCGATAATCGAGCGCTCGCGGGACTTGGCGTCGTTCAGCTTGCTCTGAAGCTTGGCGATGTCCTCGTTCTGGCGGGTGAGCGCCTCGACCATGGCGGTAAGCTGCTCCTCCGCGGTGGCCAGGGCTTGGGCGGCGCGCGCCTTCGCCGCCAGCGCGCCGCGCGCCAGGTCGTCGCGCCCGCGGGTGACGGCAAGTTCGGCCTTGCGCTCCCACTCCTCGGCGTCGCGGCGCAGGGCGGCGACCCGGCGCTCCAGCTCCTTGCGCTCCGCGATGGCGCGCACCGCGCCGGAGCGCACCTCGACCAGCGTGTCCTCCATCTCCTTGATGATGAGGCGGATGATCTTCGCCGGATCCTCGGCGCGGGCGAGGATCGAGTTGATGTTGGAGTTCACGATGTCGGTGAGACGCGAGAAAACGCCCATGAACGAGCTCTCCTGACGATTTGCGGAACCATCAAGCACGTCCCGTGCCATCCAGGAGCGCCTAGGGAAGCCTCGCTGAAGTCAGCAGCCGCTGGCGGGTAGTCCCATAGCTCGGTAATTAATCCCCTGTGATGGTGTATTCCGCCGATCTTACCCTTCCGACCCCGCTTGGCGAAAGCCCGGCCTTCCAGGCCATGCTTGCCCATGTCTCCCGCCTGGCGCCGCTTGACCGTCCCGTGCTGGTTGTCGGCGAGCGCGGCACCGGCAAGGAGCTTGTGGCAAGTCGTCTCGCCTATCTCTCACCCCGCTGGACTCGGCCGTTCATCAAGCTCAACTGCGCCGCCCTTCCCGAAAGCCTGCTCAACTCCGAGCTGTTCGGCCACGAGGCTGGCGCCTTCACTGGGGCCGGGCGCCGCCGCCCCGGGCGCTTCGAGCTAGCCGATGGCGGCACGCTGTTCTTGGACGAGGTCGCCAACGCCTCGCTCGCGGTGCAAGAAAAGCTGCTCCGCGCGATTGAGTATGGCGCCTTCGAGCGGGTCGGCGGCAACGACACACTCGCCGTGGACGTGCGCGTGATCGCCGCGACCAATGCCGATCTGCCGGCGCTGGCCGCGTCGGGCCGTTTCCGGGCCGATCTGCTCGACCGCCTCGCCTTCGACGTGGTGGCGTTGCCGCCGCTGCGAGACCGTCCGGAGGACATTCCATTGCTCGCCGAGCACTTCGCGACGCGCATGACCGCGGAGCTTGGGCGTGCGTATTTCGCCGGCTTCGCCCAGGCCGCGATGAACCGGCTTCGCGCCCATGACTGGCCCGGCAATGTGCGCGAGCTGCGCAATGTGGCGGAACGCAGCGTGTGTCGGATGGAGCGGCCCCACCAGCCTCTCGACGAGGTGGTCCTGGACCCCTTCGCCGGGTTGGCGCGGTTGGCGCCGGCCGCCATCCCGGCCCCTGCCCCTTCAGTACCGCCATCAGCCTCCGACTTCGCGGGCACCGTGCGCCGGTTCGAGGCCGACCTGCTGCGCCGCGCGCTGGAGGAGAGCCGGTACAACCAGCGCCGCGCCGCGGAACGCCTGGGCCTCAGCTACGATCAGCTCCGCCACCTGCTGCGCTCGCACCCCGATCTGCGCCCGGCCCGTTCATAGAAGCGCCATGGAACGGCCTTGGCCGCCAGCCGTTGCGACGGATGCTGGCACAAGGAGGCGCGGAGCCATGGCAGAGCAGAGCGAGCAGCTTGAGCGGCGCTACAAGGTGCGCCAGGTCACGAACATGCAAGCCTCCTGGACCGAGCAGGAGCGGAGCGGCCCGGGCAAGTTCACCCTTCAGCTCATCCTGGACAATGGTGTCGAGGAGTACATCCTTGATACCGACGCCGAAGATCTCGAGGTGCTGCTGAGGCTGTCCGAGCGAAGCAGCCACATCATGTTCGACTTGGAACGCAAGGTGCTGATGTTCAACAACATGACCGTCAGGTAGGGACGTGCCGGACGACCGCGCCACCTATCCGCCACTTGATGTCCTGAAACCTGTCGCCGCGGGCGTGTGGATCGTCGATAGCGGGCCGTTGCGCACGCTGGGCATGTCTCTCCCGGTGCGCATGACGGTGATACGCCTGGGCGACGGCGGGATGTGGCTGCACTCGCCGACCCGCTGCGTTGAAGGGCTGCGGCGATCCATCGAAGAGCTCGGCCCGATCCGCCACTTGGTCGCGCCCAACGTGGCGCACTGGTCCTTTTTGAAGGATTGGCAGCGGAATTGCCCGGACGCGCTGACGTGGGCGGCGCCGAACCTGCGCCAGCGCCGGCAGGTGCGGAAGGCGGAGTTGAGGCTGGATCGCGACCTGTCCGACACGTCTCCGCCGGAGTGGGCCAGCGAGATCGAGCAGGTGGTGGTTCCCGGCGGAGCAGGATTCAGGGAAGTGGACTTCTTCCACCGAACCTCCCGCACCTTGGTTCTGACCGACTTGGTGCTGAACCTTGAACCGGAGAAAGTTCCCTGGTTCGTCCGCCCGATCGGGAGCCTGCTCGGCGTGCGCGCCCCGAACGGCAGGGCGCCCATCTATCTGCGGTTGATCATCTTGGTACGTCGCCAGGATGCCGCTCAGGCCGCCTCCACGATGGTGGGGTGGAGGCCCGAGCGCGTGATCTTCACCCACGGCGCGTGGTTCGAACGCGACGGCACCGCCGCGCTTCGCCGGTCACTGTCTTGGCTTCTGCCCCGGCTGGGTTAGAGCGGCGTCAGGTTGATGGGGACCAGGACCTGTGCTCCACCCGGATCAGAACCCCACCTTCCGCGACAGCTCCTCGCGCCAGCGCGAGCTGGATGCGGGCTCGACGGCGCGCTTGGTTTCGGAATCGAGGATTTCCGGTTCGGCGTCCGGGTTGCTTAGCAGTGTCTCCCGGGCACGCGCGAGCGCCTCGTCCAAGGTTGCGAAGGTTGCGACGTGGCGTTGGTCAACATGCAGCTCGAAGGCCATGATGCAGCTCCAAAAGGCTCCATTTCCAGAACGGGTGTCACCGGATCGCGTTCCCCGACACCCCGAGGCCGGTCTCGGCGCCAGGGGCGCATGTGCCGAGCCACGAGTGCCACGAAGGGCCGCCACCCTAACGAGGTCACTGGCGATCCGGCCCGCGCTGCCGGCAGCAGGCCGCGCGGCAAGGCCCGGCTTCGCATCCGCGATGTGCCGCATAGTGCGTTCACCTCGTGTCCGTGATACGCCATATCCGCGCAGGGGGCGCTTCCCAAGGGAAGAACAAGATGAAGCACACCATCGCCTTGGTGGACGATGACCGCAACATCCTGACGAGCGTCACGATGACGCTGGAGCAAGAGGGTTTCCAGGTACGCACGTACACCGATGGCGAGAGCGCCCTACAGGCCCTGACCTCTCGCCCGGTGGACCTTGCCGTGCTGGACATCAAGATGCCGCGCATGGACGGAATGGAGCTGCTGCAACGGCTGCGCCAGCGGAGCTCCATGCCGGTGATCTTCCTGACCTCGAAGGACGAGGAGGTCGACGAGTTGATGGGGCTGCGGCTGGGCGCCGATGACTACATCACCAAGCCGTTCAGCCAGCGGCTGCTGCTCGAGCGGATCCGCGCCCTGCTGCGCCGCAACGAGGCGTCCAGGGCCGAGGGCTCGGGCGCCGCGCCAAGCGGCGTGATGGTGCGCGGCGACCTGATCCTGGACGAGACGAAGCATCAGTGCTTGTGGAAGGGCACCGACATCCAGTTGACCGTGACCGAGTTCCTCCTCGTGAAGGCGCTCGCCGCGCGTCCGGGCATGGTGAAGAGCCGCGACCAGCTCATCAACGCCGCCTATGGCGAGAACATCTACGTGGACGATCGCACGATCGACAGCCATGTGAAGCGGATTCGCAAGAAGTTCCGCACGGCGGAGGAACTCCTTCAATCAGATCGAGACGCTGTACGGGATCGGCTATCGATACAAGGAGCGTTGATGTGCGGCGTCTGGCTTGGCGCCCTCGCGCCGCACCGGCCGGCGTGTCGCCGTCTCCTCGCCCGCACTGGGTTTCCCCCATGCTGCGCCGCATCCTCCTCGTCAACGCGCTGCCGCTGGCGCTGCTCGTCGTCGCGCTGCTCTATTTCGACCAGTACCAGAATGGCTTGCTTGAGGCCGAGGTGTCGGCCCTGCGCGAGCAGGCGCGCATCTTCGCGGGCGCCCTGGCCCAGAGCGCGGTCAGCGTCGCCGTCCCCCATGACCCCAGGCTGGTTCCCGACGTCGCCCGCCCGCTGCTCTATCGGCTGACGGAGCCAAGTCCGGACGCCGAGGCGAAGCTCTACGCGCCCGATGGGGCGTTGATCGCTGATTCGCGCGTGCGCGACGGTCCCAAGGGCGCTCAGCGCGAGCCGCTTCCGCCGGCGCCGAACCGGGGTCCGGTCCTGGCGGCGATCGGCTGGATTTATGATCAGTTGCAATCGCTGATGCCGCAGAAGCGGTCCACCCTGGCCGACCTCACCCCCGGCGGCGCCGGACCCGAGTGGCAGCCCGACGTCAAGGAGGAGCTGCGGCTCTCCAGTTCCGACCAAAGCCATGAGACGCCGCCCTATATACGCCGGACCAGCGACGATCGGCTGCTGGTGACGGTCGCCGTCCCGGTGCAGCGCGACGAGCATACGGTGGGTATCGTCCTGCTGACCCGCGAGGCGCGAGAGGTGGATGCCAGCCTGTTCGCCGTCCGCACGTCCATTCTGGCGCTGTTCGGCCTCGCGCTGGCGCTGACGGTGCTGCTGTCGTGGTATCTGTCGCTCACTATCGCTCGCCCGATCCTGCAACTGGCCTCCGCCGCGGCTGAAATGCGGGAGGGCGAGGGCCGGACCGGCAGCGTGCCCCGGCGGCTGTTGCAGCGCCGCGACGAGGTGGGCACGCTCGCGGTGGCGCTGGCTAACTCGGCGGCGGCGCTGTGGCACCGGATGGACGCGATCGAGCGCTTCGCGGCCGACGTCGCGCACGAGATCAAGAACCCCCTCAGCTCGATCCGCAGCGCCATCGAGACGCTGCGCCGGATCGACGACCCGATGCGCCGCAAGCAGTTGCTCGCCATCGTCACCGATGACGTGACCCGGCTCGACCGGCTCATCAGCGACGTCGCCGATGCGTCACGCGTGGACGCCGAGCTGTCGCGCATCGCCGCCGAGCGGGTCGATGTCGCCCCAATCCTGCGCACGCTGAAGGAGTTGCAGGACGCCACGCGCGGCGAGAACGAACCGTGGATCGACCTCGACGTGCCAGAAAGCGGGTTGGTGGTGCGCGGAGTCGAGGACCGGCTGGTGCAAGTCTTCCGCAACCTCATCAGCAACGCTGAATCCTTCAGCCCGCCCCGCGGGCGCATCGCCGTCAGCGCACGCGAACGCGGCGGCGCCGTGGCGATCGTGGTGGATGACGAAGGCCCCGGGATTCCCGACGGAAAGCTTGAGCAGGTCTTCGATCGCTTCTACAGCGAACGCCCGCGCGAGGAGCGGTTCGGCCAGCACTCTGGGCTCGGGCTTTCCATCAGCAAGCAAATCGTCGAGGCGCTGCGCGGCCGCATCACGGCCGAGAACCGCCGCGACCGGGACGGCGGCGTGCTCGGCGCGCGCTTCATCGTGACGCTGCCGGTCGCGTAGGCTCGCTGGCGCCTCGCCTCGCGTCCCAGGAGCAATGAGCACGCTTCACCTGAGCGGCTTTACCATTCCTTGACCCGGCCCGCGCCATGTTCGGCCCATGCACAGCCCCGCCGCGGCCTTGCTCGAAGCCGTCCAGCATCACCGGGCCGGCCGGCGGGCCGAGGCTGCCGCGATCTGCCAGGCGGTGCTGGCCGCCGAGCCGGGCCAGCCGCGCGCATTGTTCGTCTCGGGACTGCTGCTGCTGGACGAGGATCGGGCGGATGAGGCCGGCCGGATGTTCGCGCGTGCGCTCGAGCGCGATCCGACGCATCAGGGCGCTCGCGTCAACCTGGCCCGCGCCCTGCTCGCGGCATCGCGGCTCGATGAGGCCCTGGCCGCGGCCGACGCGGGTCTCGCCATGTTTCCGGACGTGGCCGAGCTGCATTTCGTGCGCGGCACCGCGCTCAACGCTGCCCAGCGGTGCGAAGAAGCGGCTGCCGCGTTGGCGCGCGCTGTCGCGCTCGATCCAGGGCACGCTCCGTCCTGGCTCAATCTCGGCAACGCCGAGGCCGACCTCGATCGGCTCGAAGCGGCCGAGCGTCACATCCGCGCCGCGCTCCGCCTCGCTCCGGGCTTGATCGAGGCCCATGCCAGCCTGGGTTTCGTGCTGACCTCGCTCGGCCGCCTCGACGAGGCCCACGACGCCTGCGCCGCGGCCATCGCGCGGGCGCCCGATTTCGCTCAGGCGCATTGGAACCTCGCCACCGCCGCCCTGCTCGCCGGGGACTTCGAGACGGGCTTTCGCGAGTACGAGTGGCGCAAGCGCCACGACCGGTTCCGGCGCGATTTCATCGATCTGCCCGGCCGCGTCTGGAACGGCGAGGCCGTGGACGGCCAGCATGTGCTGGTGCATGCCGAGCAGGGCCTGGGCGACACGATCCAGCTCAGCCGCTACATGCGGCTGATCGCCGCGAGGGGCGCGCGCGTGACCCTGGCCTGTGATCGGCGGCTGATCCCGCTGCTGCGCCACGCGCCGGGACTGGAGGCGGCGATCGACAAGTCCGGACCGCTGCCCGCTTACGATTACTGGATCGATCAGATGAGCCTGCCGCGCGTTTTCGCCACCACGCCGGCGACGATCCCCTCGCCCTCCGGCTGGCTCGCCGCCCCCGATCCGGCGGCGGTGGCACGCCTGAAAGCCGAGCTGCCGGCGGGCAGGCGCATCGGCATCGTCTGGGCGGGGAACCCAGCGCACTCCAACGACCGTCGCCGCCCTCTGCCCCTGCCAGCGGTGGCCCGCCTCGCCACGGCGGCGTGTGGGCGGCTCATCAGCCTCCAAGTGGGGCCGCGCACCGCCGAGGCAGCGCTGTACGGCTTCCACGACCTCTCGCCGCGCCTCACCGATTACGCCGCCACGGCGGCGGCGATCTCCGCGCTCGATCTCGTGCTCTGTGTGGACACATCTGTCGCCCATCTCGCCGGCGCGCTCGGCAGACCGGCCTGGGTGATGCTGCCCTACGCCCCTGACTGGCGCTGGATGCTCGGGCGCGACGATACGCCGTGGTACCGGTCGCTGCGCCTGTTCCGCCAGGACCGGCCGGGCGACTGGACCTCGGTGACTGATCGCGTCGGCACGGCCATAAGACGCTACCTGGCAGGCGCGGCCGACGTTTCGCCGATGGCGCAATAGCTGCCCGACGCGGTCTTCGCGAGCACACGGATCGGCCCCGGCGCGGCATCCGCGAAGGCGATCCAGCCCGTTCGCCGCTCCCGGATTCGCAGCGCCACCTGAACGTCCTCCCGGCTCCTTCCGAAGATTCCAGTCCCCAAGGTTCGTCCTGCGTCATCAACGACCACGACGCCCTTCGGCAGATCCTGATGCGCGGCGTCCCAGGCCCAACCCTCCAGGACCAGCTTCCCCGGCGTGGCAGTCGGACGGAGCGCGTCAATATGTCCGGGACACGTCCCATCCACGTGCGGATACGGCGGTGGGTCGTCGAAGCCTGGAACGCCGCGGCCGAACATGCCGAAACCTTGGCTCCGCGCCTGCCGAGCCATGTCGATCAGATGCGCCGGAATTGGATAGAGGGGCAAAATGTACTTCTCGTCGTAGACCGCGTTGCGGAGAGCCAGACCGGCGGTTTTTTGGATGAGGGCAACGGTCCGGTTGGGCCGCAGCGCCTCGCTCTGAGCCACGCCTATTCCGATCAGCGCCAAGCCGCACAGGAGAAGCGGCACGCCGCGCCGCGTCCGCGGCGAGTTGACGATAAGGAACAAGAGCAGGGTGATCCAGGCAAGCAGGGCCTGGGTCGTGTAGCGAGAGATCAGCGCCCCCGCAAGGCCGATCGACAGCCGCCCCCCGGCCGTGACCACGGCGCTGACGCACGCCGCGACCGCCGTCATCCAGAGCTGAGGAGCACGCACCCGCTCGCCTCGGGTGAGCACGGCCACGAGCCCTGCGAGCGTGCCGAGCACCGTGAGCAGGCCGCACGCCGCCGCAACGGGCCACCACGACGTTTTGTAGACGTCCCCGACGACGCCGGCGACGGGAGAGCCCAGACACAGAAGGACGAAGGCAAGCGCATGCCTCGGATCATGTAGTATCGACGAGAGAGGCGTTTCTTGTGACAGCGGGCCTTGGGCGCCTGGCGCGTGGTGGAAGTATATGAACCATGTCACCACCGCGATTGCCGCGGTCACAAGGACATGCCGCCACGGAAGTCGGAGCAGCACCGCAAGCACGCTGGCCAGAGGGAGGATCAGCAGCCCGTTTGCCATGGCAAGGGCCGCTCCCAGGCCCGAGGCGATCGACACCCCAAGCCACACCGGCGAATGCTGCCGCTGCTTGCAGAGGACCAGCGCGTGAAAGCTGAGCAGCCCGAACAGGCACACGGCAAAGAACGGAATTTGGAAGCCGCGCGTAAAGTTCTCCCACTGGATCCAGGAGAACCCGAACGCCGCGACCGTTCCCGTCAGGAACAGACGGATCGCGGCACCCCTTTCAAGATTCTGGTACAGTATCGAGAGGATGAGCACGACGAGCGCCGAACACAGCGCCAGATTGACCGAAATCGACAACAGGTCAATTCCGCCGAACCATCGGACGTCGGCGAAGAACACCAAGCGCGCCAAGACCTGGCGATGCTCGTTGAGGGGGGCCCACAGCGCGTTCCAGAAATTCACCTCAAGCTGGGTGTATTTCGCGATGTAGCCATCCCACTGATCGTAGAACGGGACGGGCGAGTAGCGGAGTACGATCCCGGCGCAGGTCGTGATGACGACATAGAGCCCGAACGCGAGCGCGACCGATCCGGACATCAGCGCCAGACCGTCCGCGCGGCGCCGCAATCGATGGTGAAGCATGTGCCGTCGCCCTTCAGCCAGCCGTCACCACCAACTCGCAGGCTGCACGGCATTGACGGGAACGGGGCGGGCATACCACCGTGACTGCTCCGGCGCCAAGCGTAGCGCGCCGGAAGGCTTAGACGGCTCGAGGGGAGCGCGCGATGCCGGTATCGACCCTCTACCAGACGACCCGCGTTCAGCCCTCGGCTGATCCCGTCGCGCGCGCCCGCGCCCTCGGCCCGCTGGTCGCCGGGGCATCGGATGCGATCGAGCGCGAGCAGCGGTTTCCGCCCGACCTGCTCGACGCGCTGCATGAGGCGCGGCTGTTCCGGCTGTTGCTGCCCCGCTCGGCCGGGGGCGAGGAGAGCGAGCCGGGTCCGTACCTGCGCGCGGTGGAAGAGATCGGCCGCCACGACGGATCGGTTGCGTGGTGCATGTTCGTCGCCAACAGCGCCGCCCTGATCGCCGCCTATCTCGAACCGGCGTCGGCGCGCGCGATGTTCGCCGATCCGCGCGCCTCCATCGCCTGGGGACCGCCTGGGCTCGATCGCGCGCGCGGGGTTCCGGGCGGCTACAGGGTCAACGGACGCTGGGGATATGCCAGCGGGTGCCGGCACGCGACGTGGATGGGCGCGCATTGCATGGTGGAGGAGCCGGACGGGTCGCTGCGCCTGAACGCGGCCGGGCGCCCCACCGTCCGCACGCTGCTCTTTCCCGCCGAGCAGGCCAGGCTGATCGACGATTGGGACGTCATCGGCCTGCGCGGCACATCCAGCGGCTCCTATGCCGTCACCGACCTGTTCGTTGCCGAGGCGTACAGCTCGACACGGGAGGATCCGGCGCTGGCCCGCGAGCGCGGGCGGCTCTACGCCTTCCCGCAGCAGGGTCTCTACACCGTCGGGGCGGCCGGAACCGCGCTTGGGATCGCGCGGGGGATGATGGACGCCTTTCTTGCGCTCGCGACGCGCAAGACGCCGCGCGCCCTGGATCTGTCCCTCGCTCGCAGCCCGGCCGTCCAGATGGAGTTCGCCCAGGTCGAGGCGCGGCTCGGCGCGGCGCGCGCCTACTTGCTAGCGACGCTGGAGGAGATCTGGTCCGATCCGGAGCCGCGCGCTCCGATCGCCGTGCCGGATCGCGCCCGGCTGCGCCTGGCCGCGACCCATGCCATCCAGTGCGCGGTCGAGGCCGCCGATTGGATTTACCGCGCCGCGGGAACGGATGCGATCTTCAGGGGCAGCCCCTTCGAGCGGCGCTTCCGCGACATTCACACCGTTTCCCAGCAAATCCAGGCGCGCATGGCAAATTTCGAGGCGGTCGGGCGTGTCATGATGGGCATTGAACCGGAAATACCTTTTTTATAGGAAACGATTTGTGACCGGGTGGCCGAGCCCGCTTCTATGACACTGTTCGGCGCCAGGCTGCTCGGCCTCGGCACGATCGCGACGCGCCGTCGCGGGCGGATGAGCGGCTAGGTTGTGTCGATCCCCTTCGGGACCCTCCAAAACGGGGTGCTTGTCCCAGCACTGGCTAGCCACCTTCCAGCGCCGCCGCCACGCCTGCCCGGAAGGCGGCCAGGACGTCACGGACGTCCGTCTCGGTGTGGCACAGGCCGACGTAGCACTTGCTATCGCTCTTCAGCACGCCATGGGCGCGCACCGCCTCGTTGAAGCGGCGCATCCGGGCCGCGTCGCCGCGCAGCGTGGCGCGATAGTCGGATATCTCGCCGTCGGCGAAGATCACGTCGAACATCACCGGCGCGCCGATCACCTGCGCCGCCAGCCCGGCCTCGGCGAGCAGCGCCGAGGCGCCGTCCATGATCGCCCGGCCGGTCGCGAAAACCCGTTCATAGACGCCGGGCCGGCGCAGGATCTCCAGGCATTTCAGTCCGGCGGCAGCGGCGACGGGGTTGCCCGACAGCGTGCCCACCTGGAACAGGTACCGGTCCTCCCCCACCGCGCCCTTGTCGAACAGGCGCATGATGTCGGCGCGGCCGGCGACGGCGGCGAGGGGGAAGCCGCCGCCGATGACCTTGCCCAGCGTGCAAATGTCGGGCGTCACGCCGTAATATTCCTGCGCGCCGCCATAGGCGAAGCGGAACCCGGTCACGACCTCATCGAAGATCAGCGGGATGCCGTGCGCCTCGGTGGCCCGGCGCAGCGCCCGCAGGAATTCCGGCTTCGGCGCGAGCAGCCGCTGGAACGGCTCCAGGATCACGCCCCCCAGCTCGTCCTTGTGCGCCTCGATCAGCGCCACCGCCGCGTCGGCGTCGTTGAAGGGCGCGATGAGCACGTCGTCGGCGACGGCGCGGGGAATGCCGGGGCTGTCCGGCACCGCGCGGGGGAAATTGCCGGGGCGCTTCGGGGCGAGGGACATCAGGCTGTAGTCGCTCATGCCGTGATAGCCGCCCTCAAGCTTCAGGATCTTGTCGCGGCCGCAGAAGGCGCGGGCGAGGCGCATCGCGTACGCGTCGGCCTCGGTGCCGGAGCTGACGAACCGCACCATCTCCGCGCAGGCCACCGCCTCCACGATCGCCTCGGCGAGGCGGATCCCCGGCTCGCTGTTGGCGAAGAAGGTGGTGCCGCGCCCAAGCTGCTCGCGGACGGCCTCGGTCACTTCGGGATGCGCGTGGCCGACGAACATCGGCCCTGAGCCGAGCAGAAGGTCCACGTACTCATTGCCGCTGGCGTCCCACACGCGCCCCGCCCGGCCCTCGGCGATCACCATGTCGAAGGGAACGTTGCCGAAGCTGCCGGCGGGAAGAACGCGCCGCGCGGTCTCGATCAGCGCGGTTTCGCGCGTGGTGCGGCTGTGTGCGTTCATGGGGCCTCCTGGCAGGGCTCGGGTGCGCTTCCGACAGGATGGCACGCCGTGCCGACCCAGAACAGCAGCTTGCGGATGCCGGGCCGGTGCGTGTGCGGTTCCATGCCTGCCGGCACCCACTATTACGCTCGACGATCCGTGCCATGGTCCCGCTCCCAGCCGTGGCCGTCGCCCCACATCCTGCTGAGGGAAACTCATCGCCCAAATTCGTACGATTGCGTCCCAGGCGTAAGGTTGTATCTTTCAGACGTTGCGGTCCAGAATGGAGAGGCGGATGTATCCAGCGGTCTCTCGTCGGGCTCTGCTGGCCCTGGCTTTGCTTGCTTCGGCGGGAGTCACATCGGTCGCATTAGGGGCGCCGATATCCGTCGAGGTGCCGTTGAGCGGAGCGCAGCAGGTGCCGCCCCTGCAGATCTCTGGCAGCGGCACGGCGAGGCTCACCTATGATCCGAGCGCGCGCGTGGTCACATGGTCAATCACCTATAGCGGGCTCTCCAGCCCTGTGACCATGGCCCATTTCCACGGCCCGGCACCCGAAGGAAAAAACGCGCCGGTGGTGATCTGGCTAACTAAGAGAAACGCTCTCGGGTCCAGTCCGATCACTGGCCAGGCCACGCTGACGCCAACTCAGGCCCAGCAGTTCACAAGCGGACAGTGGTACGTGAACGTACACACGGAGGATAATCCGGCCGGCGAGATCCGGGGTCAAGTCGTCTGGCCTACTAACCAGGCCACCAAATAGGTAGCATTCTGCGGGGTGCTGTGCGACAGTCCGGGCATGGCGCTCCGTCGTGACTTCCGCAAGCTTGACCCGGCTACCCAGGCAGAGCTGCGCCGCGTGGCCGTTGCCATGGTGGAGGGGGGCAAAACTCGCATTGAGGCCGCGGCGGCCGTCGGCGTGAACCGTCGCTTTGTCGGGGAATGGGTCGAGGCGGTGCGGCAATCCGGGGAGGCTGCCTTGGATGGTGGGCGGCGCGGTCGCCGGCCGGGCGAGCAGAAGGCGCTCTCGCCTCCACAGGAGCAGAGGATCCGGCGCCTGATCGCGGACCGCTGCCCGGATCAGCTGAAGCTGCCGTTCGCGCTGTGGACCCGTGAGGCGGTCGGCGCGCTGATTGAGCGCGAGACCGGGGTGCGGCTGTCGGCCTCGGCCCTCGGGCGCGCCCTGCGGGCCTGGGGCTTCACCGCGCAGCGCCCGGCACGACGGGCCCTCGAGCGCCGCGAGCCAGCGGTCCGCGCCTGGCTGCGACAAGAGTATCCGGCGATTGCCGAGCGGGCCAAGGCAGAGGGCGCCGAGATCCACTGGGCGGACGAGACCGGTTTGTCCAACCAGGCCAACTACGGCCGGAGTTTCGCCCCAAAAGGCAAGACGCCCGTCCTGCTACGGCCGGCTGCACGGGTCACGCAGTCGATGATCTCCAGCCTGACCAACCGCGGCACATTGCAATTCATGGTCTATGACGGCGCGCTCACCGCCACGACCTTCCTGATCTTCCTGCGGCGTCTGGTGCAGGGCGCCGGGCGCAAGCTGTTCGTCATCGCCGATAATCTGCGGGTCCACCGCGCCAGACGGGTCACCGCCTGGGTGAAGGCCAACGCTGAGCGGCTCGAACTGTTCTATCTCCCGCCCTACGCGCCGGAGCACAATCCCGACGAGTTTCTCAACAACGACGTCAAGCAAGCCATGGCGCGGCGCCAGGTGCCCAGGGACAAGGCCGCGCTGAAGGCTGGCCTGACCTCCTACATGCGCAGCCTGCAGCGCCGCCCCGCCAAGGTCCGCGCCTTCTTCCAGGCCTCCTCCGTCCGCTACGCAGCATAGGCCAAGAGAGCTACCTATTTGGTGGCCGGGTTAGTAAGAGCTGAGATCCACGCTCAGAGAAAGCTCGCGAGCAGCGCCGCCGCGGTGGCGCTGCAGACCAGCACGAGCACGGCGAGCGCGAAAGAGGCCAGACGGGGGGGCATGTGCCGATCGGGAAGCCGCTTGCGGCCCGTAAGCATCGGATGCAACAAGTTGTGCCGTTTCGCCACGCCATAAACCACGATCGCTGTCACGTGCAGTGCCACAGCGGCGAGCAGCCCATCCCACAGGACGGCATGCAAGTCGGTGAGCAGGTTCGAGACCTTCGCCGGCATGATCTCGGTAAGCGGCCCCTGATCGGCCACGTCGTTGTTCACCACAATGCCCGTCAACGTCTCTCCCAGGAGCAGCGCCAGCAAGACCAGCACCATCCAGCCGCCAGCCGGGTTGTGGCCGATCTGCTCGTCCGGCTCGCGGCGAAACAGCCGCGCGAGGTGTCGCGCAGCGGCACGGGGAGAGGCGACGAACCGGGCGAAGCGGGCGGTCTCGCTGCCCACAAACCCCCAGGTCACGCGGAACAGCAGCAAGGCGAGCAGTATCTCGCCGACGAGGGCGTGCCAGCCCATCCAGTTGAGACGCCAGGTGACGTAGGCGGCTGCTACCAGGGCGACGGTCAGCCAATGGACCAGTCGCGTGTACACGTCCCACACGAGCACAGGGCGGCCCGCGGTGTTCATTTCGCGAACATCTGTGTTCATGAGACCTTCGTCCGCCCGCCCTGTTGGATGACGCGCTCGGGCGCAGTGTACTTCAGCCTCATCGCAGCAGCCATCTCCAAGGCGGAGTCTCACCGTCGGCCGGCGCGCCACCTTCGGCGGCGATGATCCTGCCCGCTTGGCCGAGGCCCATGTGTCGCCAGAGATATACTACCATGGTGCCCAGAGCCGAAGCGTCCATTCCCGCCGCGATACCGTGGGCCTGCTGCCCCGATTCCAGTTGCGACGACTAGGCCAGTGTGGGCCATGTGCCGTATGACACCTCGAAAAACGTCCTCATTATGCTTTCAGCGTCGGACAAGCCATGGATTAACTTACGGTAGGTTCTTCGAGCTCTCCGTACGCAGAGGTGGCTCCGGAATTTTGAACAGGGCGTTAAGTGGAAACTCGGCCTGACGGCAGGCATGTTTTGCCTGCGGATCAGGAGCGAAGATGAAGAAGCGAGCCCGCCGGAACCACACACCGGCCTTCAAGGCGAAGGTGGCCCTTGCTGCCCTGAAAAACGATCGAACGATTGCACAGCTTGCTGAGCAGTTCGACGTGCATCCCAATCAAATCACCTCGTGGAAGGAGCAACTGCTTGCAGGGGCTGCCGACGTGTTTGAACGCGGTGGCAGCACCAAATCATCGGTCCCCGAGGTCGATATCAAGGCCCTGCACGCCAAGATCGGCGAGCTAGTCCTGGAGAACGATTTTTTAGAACGTGCGCTCGGCAAGGCGGGATTTCCGAGCGCAAAGCGATGATCGACCGTAACCACAGGCTTGCGTTGACGAAGCAGGCGGCGCTCCTCGGCATCTGCCGAGGCAGCGTCTACTACGAACCGGCGCCGGTGTCGGATGCAGACCTTGCGCTGATGCGGCGGCTGGATGAGCTGCACCTGGAGTTCCCTTTCGCAGGTTCGCGGACGTTGCGCGGCTTGCTGGCTGCCGAGGGGAGCAAGGTCGGCCGTCGTCATGTCACAACATTGATGCGGAGAATGGGGATCGAAGCGATCTATCGCAGGCCCAACACATCGAAGCCTGCGCCAGGTCATCGCATCTATCCGTATCTGCTGCGCGGATTGACGATCAATCGGCCGAACCACGTCTGGGCGACCGACATCAGCTACATCCCGATGGCGCGCGGCTTCGTCTATCTCACTGCCGTGATGGACTGGTTCACACGACGCATCCTGGCCTGGCGACTGTCGAACACGATGGAGGCTTCGTTCTGCATCGATGCTGTCGAGGAAGCCCTTGCAAAACACGGCTGCCCGCAAATCTTCAACACCGATCAGGGCAGCCAGTTCACCAGTACCGAATTCACCAGCGTGCTGATCAACAACGCCATCTCGATCAGCATGGACGGCAAGGGCGCATGGCGAGACAACGTTTTTGTCGAGCGCTTCTGGCGAACCATCAAGTACGAGGAAGTCTATCTGCGTGCCTATGATGGCGTCGAAGAAGCACGGCAATCAATCGGCCGCTACATCGCCTTCTACAACGCAAGGCGACCTCACGCAGCCCTTGACGGCCGCACCCCGGATCAAGCCTACTCTCACCCGCTGCCGCTCCGCACGGCAGCATAACCCCCGGCCGACGATCCACTTAACGACGCGGAAATTTTGTTCAAAGGACCGGGGCCACTTCACGCTTCGTTATATCCCTATCCCTTGATACCGCTGTCCTTGGTATGATGGGGGATCGACGACTTTGGGCTGACGGCTTCGTCATCGGACGGGATTATGACTTCCATCGCGGCTTCCATGAAGGCTTTCATCGCAGCGGTCGCGGAGGGGGTGGCGGGAATCGCCGGTCGCTCCCAACACGATCGCGCGATTCGAGATGTGGTCCTACGCGGAGCGAAAGGCCTCTTGCGTATCGTGCCCCATGTCATGCTGAGCGGCCGACTGGCGCCCGCGATCGGTCTGGCCTTGACCGTGCTGCTCGCGCCGGCCGCCCGCGCCGAGGAAATGCAGCTCAATCAGGCGGAACTGGTGCGAAGCCTGTTGCCGACGGTGGTCAACATCACGGCCCATGCCGAGGTCGGCGCCACGAGCGAGGTGTTAGCTCACTCGGCGCAGCTGACGGGACGGCAGTTCGAAATCAAGACCGCCGTCGGGTCGGGATTCGTGGTCGATCCGTCCGGCGTCATCGCGACCAACTGGCACGTGGTGGATGGCGCCTACGAGGTCTTTGTCACGTTCTCCGATGGCGTGCGGGTGAACGCGACGGTAATGGGCGCCGCACGGGTTGTGGACATCGCCCTGCTAAAGGTTGATGTCGGGCATCCGCTGGCTGCGGTCCGATGGGGCGACAGCAGCAAAGTACAAATTGCAGACCCGGTGCTGGCGATCGGCAATCCGTTGGGCGTCGGTCTGTCCGTCACCGCCGGCATCGTCAGCGCGCTGAACCGCAACATCATGGACACGCCACTCGACGACTTCATCCAGACCGATGCGCCGATCAACCACGGCAATTCGGGCGGCCCGCTATTCGATGAGAAGGGCGAGGTGATCGGCATCAACGCAGCGCTGGTCTCCCCCACCACCGCCGCCTCTGGCCTCGGCTTCGCGATTCCCTCCAACGACGCACGCTTCGTCATCAATCGGTTGAGGCACTCCAACTGGGTCCGACCAGGTTGGATGGGTGTGAAAGTCCAGCAGGTGACGCCTGATATTGCGCGCGGCCTTCGCATGCGGGAGCCGCAGGGCTCGATTGTCGCTTGGGTGACAGACGATGGACCCGCGGACATAGCGGGCATCCGCGCGGGTGACGTCATCCTGCGGCTCGACGGCGAGGCCCCATCGGACGACCGGGCCTTGCTGCGCGAGATCGGCATGAGCGCACCCGGACGCACCATACAGGTCGGGCTGCTGCGCGACGGCAAGGAGATCGTCCTGCCCGTCACGCTGGCTGAATGGCCGAAGATGGACTGGGAGGCGCGCGACGCGCCGACTAAGGCGGCACGGCCGCGGTGGAGCATTCCACGCGACCTAGGATTAAGGGTCGAGCCGCTGACACCCGAACTGAGCGCGAAAAACGAGCTGTCGCTTAGCTGGGCGGGCGTGCTGGTGACCGGCGTCGAGCAGGATACTGATGCAGCCCAGCGAGGGGTGAAGCCCGGTGACGTGATTCTGCAGGTCGGTTCTGTGCCGGTGCTGACTGCGGAGGAGATGCAAAGGGAGATTGACCGCCTCCGCAAGGAAAACCAGGGCATCGCGTTGCTGCTGATCCTTTCGAAGCATACCCGAGACGACAATCCGCAGTTTCCCGGTCCGACCTGGTACGCTCTGCGTGTCGACTCTGATTAGCCCAGGTCTGCCGCTTGGCGATGGGACGAGAAGGGAGTCATCCCGGCGGCTACGCATGAAAATTTCTCTCGCCTGCTGGGCATGACGCCCGATGACCTGCCTTCGCGACCACGGTGGAGCGGCTCATGTCGCTCGAGGGGATCGTCAACTTGGCGGAGGGTCGGCTCGCCAGGGCGGACTGGGCCGCGTAGCCGGACCTGGCTATTGTCCATCGCCCTCACGACGTAAACTCAACCCCGGTCGGTCGAGCCCGTGGAAGCACGGTCGGGCGCGTCTTGTTGAGAGGTGGTAGCGGGAAATCATGCGGGAGCTCGCCGGCAAGACAGCATTCGTGACTGGCGGGGCGAGCGGCATCGGGCTCGCGCTCGGCCGGGCCTTCGCCGAGGCGGGCATGAAAGTGATGCTCGCCGACGTCGAGACGGACGCGTTGGCGGCCGCCGTTAAGAGCCTGCACAATTCTGGGTCGGATGTGAGCGGCGTTCCCTGTGACGTTGCCGATCCCGTCAGCGTCGAGCGCGCGGCCCAGGCGTCGTACGAGGCGTTCGGAAACGTCCATGTGGTTTGCAACAATGCCGGTGTCGGCGGCGGCAGCGGCATCGACAACATCTCGCTCGACACCTGGCGATGGGTGCTCGATGTCAACCTCATGGGGGTTCTGCACGGCATCCGTACCTTTCTTCCGCACATCCGCGCCCACGGCGAAGGCGGCCACATCGTCAACACCGCGTCCATGGCCGGAATGAACAGCGGGCTCGGGTTCAGTCCGGTACTCGGCGAGCAAGTTTGCCGTGGTCACCATGTCGGAGGGGCTGGCGATGCAGCTCAAGCCGGTTGGCATTGGCGTGACCGTGCTCTGCCCCGGATTTGTGCGAACCCGCATCAGCGAGAGTGGCCGAAACCGGCCGGAGCGCTACGGCCCGACGCGGACGCCCGACCCCGCAAGCCCGGCGGGCGCGCTGGCCGCACAGATCACCGAACTCGTACGGTCTGGGCTCGATCCGTCGGACGTCGCTGCGCAAGTCCTCGCCGCGATCCGCGAGGACGAACTCTACGTGTTCACGCATGCCGGCGCGGAATGGCGCGCTGAGTTGGAGAAGCGGTTTGCCGCGATCCTGGCGGCGATGGACAAAGCGGCTTCTCGCTAGTGGATGTGGCCGCCGCCGCACCTTTCAAGCAGCAGCGATCAACCCGCCCCCAAGCGCGCCAGATACTCGTCCCTGAGCGCCTTTTTGTACAGCTTTCCCGTTGGCAGGCGCGGCAGCGCGTCGGTGAACTCCACCCGCTTCGGCAGCTTGTAGCGCGCGAGGTGCCGCGCCGCGTGGTCCAGCAGCTCGGCCGCCAGCGCCTCGCCCGGCTCCGCGCTCCCCGCCGGCTCGACCACCGCGACCACGCGCTCGCCCATCTCCGCGTCCGGCAACCCGAACACCGCGACATCGTGCACAGCGGGATGGGTGATGAGCACGTCCTCGATCTCCTGCGGGTAGATGTTCACCCCGCCGGAGATGATCATGAAAGCCTTGCGATCCGTGAGGAACAGGTAGCCGTCCTCATCCACGTACCCGACATCGCCCAGCGTGGTCCACGTGGGGCGCGCGGGGTGCTGCGCGGCGCGCGTGCGCGCCTCGTCCTTGTGATAGGCGAAGGGCAGCGCGTCGCGCTCGAAATAGACCAGCCCCGGCGTCCCAGGGGGCAGCTCATCGCCAGTCTCGTCACAAATTCGGATCGTGCCGAGGCGCGCGCGGCCGACCGAGCCGGGACGTTCCAGCCATTCGTCGCTGGTGATCGCGGTGCGGCCATTCCCTTCCGTGCCGCCGTAGTACTCGTGGATGATCGGCCCCCACCAGTCGATCATCGCGCGCTTCACCTCAACCGGGCAGGGCGCGGCGGCGTGGATGGCGCAGCGCAGGCTGGAGAGGTCGAAGCGCGCCCGCTCCGCCGGATCAAGCTTGAGCATCCGCACGAACATCGTCGGCACGAACTGGCTGTGCGTTGCGCGATACCGCTCGATCAGCGCCAGCGCCTCGGCGGCATCGAAGCGCGGCATCATCAGCACCGTCCCGCCGCACCGCTGCACGACCAGCGAGAAGGCCAGCGGCGCCGCGTGGTACATCGGCGCCGGCGAGAGATAGACGATATCCTCTCCGAACCCGTAATCGCCGATCGTCGCGGCGATCGAATTGTCGCCTGGAGGCGCGTCGCGCAGCGGGCGCTTCACTCCTTTTGGCCGCCCGGTCGTGCCAGAGCTGTACAGCATCAGCTCGCCGGCCCACTCTTCGGCGAGCGGCTCCGGACCGAACGCTGCGAGTGCCCGTTCGTAGGACTCCCAGCCCACGATCGCACCATCGGTCATCAGGAATCGCCGGCAGCGCGGCAGCCTCGCGGGCAAAGCGGCCGCGACATCGGCCATGGCCGCGGATGAGACCAGCACCCCCGCATCGCAATCATCGATGATGTAGGCCGCCTCCTCGGCGGTGAGATAGCGGTTGACCGCAGTCAGATAGAGGCCCGAGCGCAGCGCCGCCCAGACGACCTCCAGGAAGCGGATGTTGTTCTCCATGAACAGCGCGACGGTGTCGCCACGCCGCAGCCCCGCTTCGCGCAGCAGACGCGCCAGCTGGTTCGAGCGCTCGTCAAGTTCGCGATAGCTCAGCGCCTCGCCGGTGCCGGTGTGGACCACCGCCGGATGGTCGGGCCGCGTGCGCGCGAAGTCCCCGATATACATGGCCGCCCCTCGATTTGCCCGCCAGTATCGGTCGCCCCTAGGATCGCGCCAAGCGGGAGGCCGAGGATGAACTTCGAATTTAGCGAGGACAGCCGATTGCTGCGCGACCAGGCGCGGCGCTTTCTGGCCGAGCGATGCACGACGAAGCACGTGCGCCAGGTGCTGGAGGGCAAGACGCCGTTCCTGCGCGAGCTGTGGCAAGAGATGGCCGGCATGGGCTGGCTCGGCGCCGCCATTCCCGAGGCGTACGAGGGAGCCGGCCTCGGTCACGAGGCGTTGTGCGTGCTGGCCGAGGAACTCGGCCGGGCGCTGGCCCCCGTGCCGTTCACCTCGACCGTGTGCCTCGCCGCCGAGGTGATTCAGGCGGCCGGATCGGAGGCCCAGAAGCGCGACCTCCTGCCCCGCATCGCGCGCGGGGAGCTGATCGCGACCGTGGCGCTTGGCGCCGGCCCCGGCGAGCCCGGAGCGGCCCGCGTGCGCGCGGACGCGCGGAACGGGCGGATCAGCGGCACGGCCTGGCCGGTGCCGGATGGGGACATCGCCGCGCTCGCCGTGGTCGCCGCGCGCGAGGGGTCGGGCGTGTCGCTGTTCCTGCTTGACCTGACCGGCCCCGGCGTGACGCGCACGCCGGTCGAGACCGTCGATCCCACGCGCGACCACGCCCGCCTTGCGCTTGAAGAGGCGCCCGCGACCCCGCTCGGCCCGTCGGGACAGGGGAAGGAGGTCATGCGCGGCGTGCTCGACCGTGCCGCCGTGCTGGTGGCCTTCGAGCAGGTGGGCGGAGCCTCCGCCTGCCTGGAGATGGCGACCGGCTACGCCAAGGAGCGCCACGCCTTCGGTCGCCCGATCGGCTCGTTCCAGGCGATCAAGCATAAGCTGGCGGATGTGTACGTGGCCACCGAGCTGGCCCGCTCGAACGCCTATTACGGCGCCTGGGCGTTGTCGGCGGGCGCCGCCGAGCTGCCGCTGGCGGCGGCCACCGCGCGTGTCTCGGCCACCGAGGCGTGCTTTCTCGCCGCCAAGGAGAACATCCAGGTGCATGGCGGCATCGGCTTCACCTGGGAGATGGATTGCCACCTCTTCTACCGCCGCGCCAAGTTGCTCGGCCTGTCGCTTGGCAGCGCGCGTTATTGGAAGGACCGGGTGGTGAGCGAGCTGGAAATGCGCAACGCGGCGTAGGGCCGCCCCCTCACCCCGGCCCTCTCCCGAAGGGAGAGGGGGCGTGGCTGGCTTCGCCAGAGCGTACAGCGCCCCCTCTCCCGCTCGCGGGAGAGGGCCGGGGTGAGAGGCTTCAAGGAGACACTCATGGACTTCGACGACACGCCCGAAGAAGCCGCGTTCCGCGCCGAGGCGCGCGCCTTTCTGGCGGCCAACGCGCGCCGCAAGGACACGCGCGCTGGGGTCAGCCGCTACGGTGACACCACCGCTTCTGACATCGCGGCGGCCAAGGCGTGGCAGGCCGAGAAGGCCGACGCCGGCTTCGCCTGCATCACCTGGCCCAAGCAATGGGGCGGGCGGGAGGGGACCCAGATGCAGCAGATCATCTGGAGCCAGGAGGAGGCGAAGTACGACGTTCCGCAGAACGTCTTCCTGATCGGCCTGGGGATGTGCGTGCCCACCCTGATCGCCTACGCCAAGCCGGAGCACCTGGAGCGCCACGTGCGCCCCGCCGTGCGCGGCGAGGAGATCTGGTGCCAGTTGTTCTCGGAACCGGCCGCCGGATCAGATGTCGCCGGGCTGCGCACCCGCGCCGAGCGACAGGGCGACGCGTGGGTCGTCAACGGCCAGAAGATCTGGACCTCGGGCGCGCACTACTCCGATTACGGGCTGCTGCTGACGCGCACCGACCCGAGCGTGCCGAAGCACGCCGGCCTGACCGCGTTCTTCATCGACATGAAGTCGCCGGGGATCGAGGTACGGCCGATCCACCAGATGTCGGGCGGCTCCAACTTTAACGAGGTGTTCTTCACCGATCTCCGCGTGCCCGACGCGCAGCGCCTCGGCGCCGTGGGCCAGGGCTGGAAAGTCGCGATCACCACCTTGATGAACGAGCGATTGGCAGTGGGCGAGACGCGCCGGCCGGACGCGCTCGATCTCTTGGACCTGGCGCGTGGCGTGACCCTGGAAGATGGCCGCCCCGCCACCCAGGACCGCGCGGTGCGCGAGCGCATCGCTGAGTGGTACGCCCACGGCGCGGGTCTCAGGAACACCCGGCTGCGGATCATGACCGCGCTGTCGCGCGGGGAGACCCCGGGGCCGGAGAACTCGATTGCCAAGGTGGTGAACGCCTCCATGCAGCAGGGCATCGCCTCGTTCGGGATGGACCTGCTTGGCATGGCCGGCGGCGTGATGGATCAGGAACTCGCGCCGATGCACGCCCTGTTCCAGGACGCGCTGCTGTCCTCCCCTGGGATGCGCATCGCCGGGGGGAGCGACGAGATCCTGCGCAACATCATCGCCGAGCGCGTGCTGGGCCTGCCCGGCGACGTGCGGGTGGACAAGGACCAGCCATTCAACAAGCAGGCGGGCGGGCGATGACCGAGCGCACCCTGCGCGGCAAGGCCGCGATCGTCGGGATCGGCGAGACGCCCTACTACAAGCACGGGAAATCGCCCGATGCCGAGTTCAAGCTAGCGCTGATGGCCGTGGTCGCGGCGTGCCAGGACGCCGGCATCAGCCCGCATGACGTGGACGGCTTCGCCTCCTACGGCAACGACCGGAGCGACGCGGGTCGCCTCGCCGCCGCGCTCGGTTGCAAGGAGTTCCGCTTTTCCAACATGTTCTGGGGCGGCGGCGGGGGCGGCGTGTGCGGCGCGGTCGCCAACGCGGCGGCGGCGGTGGCGACCGGGATGGCGGAGTGCGTGGTCGCGTTCCGCTCCTTGGCGCAGGGGCAGTACGCGCGCTATGGGCGCGGCGCCCCCGTCACCAGCGTTGGCGGCGACGACGCCTTCCTGTTCCCCTATGGCGTGATGTCGCCCGCGCAGCGGTTCGCGATGAAGATCACCCGCTTCATGCACGAGCACGGCATCCGGCAGGAGGCGCTGCGCGCGATCTCGCTCGCCTGCTATCACCACGCGCAGAGCAACCCGCGCGCGGTGATGCGCGGCAAGCCGCTGGACGAGGCGAAGTACGACGCCTCGCGCTGGATCATCGAGCCGTTCTTCCACCTGTATGATTGCTGCCTGGAGAACGACGGCGCGGCGGCGGTGATCGTCGTCTCCGCCGATCGCGCCAGGGATTTTCCGCGCAAGCCGGCCTATCTGCTGGGCGCGGTGCAAGGCTGTGATCACCGCAGCGCCGCGCCGGTGCACAACATGCCGGGCTATCCCAGCTCGCATTTCCGCAGCCTCGCCCCGCACCCCTATCGCATGGCGAAGCTTGGCCCGTCGGATATCGGCGTGGTGCAGTGCTACGAGAACTTCACCGGCGGCGTGCTGATGAGTCTGGTGGAGCACGGCCTGGTCAAGCCCGAGGCGGCGAACGAGGTGCTGGTGAGGGACAACCTCGTCGTGCCCGACGGACGGATGCCGCTGAACACCAGCGGCGGCAACCTCGCCGAGTGCTACATGCACGGGCTGGAACTGGTGATCGAGGCGGTGCATCAGATTCGCGGCGACGCGATCAACCAGATCACGCGCAACGACACGGCCATCGTGATCGGCGGGCCGATGGTGACGCCGGTCAGTTCCCTGATCCTGGGCTCGGAGGCGGCGCTGTGAGCGATTTCTACCTGCCCGATGGCCTGCCCGCCCCGTCCGCCGCGCCCGACGGCCTGTCGCAACCCTATTGGGACGGCACGCGGCAGGAAAAGCTGCGCATCCAGAAATGCCGGGGCTGCGGGGCCTGGCAGTGGGGGCCGGAATGGATCTGCCACCGCTGCCACAGCTTCGATCTCGCTTGGGAGGAGATCAGCAGGCGCGGGCGCATCTACTCCTATCAGCGCCCGCACCACGCGGTGCATCCGGCGCTGGCCGGGCACGGGCCGTATATCGTGGTGCTGGTGGAATTGCCAGAGTACGGCAATGTGAGGATGGTCGGCAACCTTTTAGGTGATCCCAAGCAGGAGGTGCACATCGGCGCCGCCGTCGAGGCGGCGTTCGAGCACCACCCGGCGTTCACGCTGGTGCAGTGGAGGATTGCCTAGGGCCTGTTGAGAATCATCGCGAATGGATGACGGCGGCGGCGAGATGGAGGTTGGCCGCAAAGCTCTGATCGGTTTTGTCGGCGCGCATGGCGATCCGCTTGAACTCTTTCAGCTTGCAGAAGAAGTTCTCGATCAGGTGGCGCCATTTATACATCTCCTTGTCGATCGCAAGCGGCTGCGCCCGGCGCGGATGCTGGGAGATCACCACCTTGGCCCCGCGCGCATCGAGCTCGGCAATAAGGGCGTTGCTGTCGAAGGCTTTGTCCGCAATCAGCGCGCCGAATGTGACGCCCTCGATGAGCGGCGGAACGCCCACCGTGTCGAAGCGCTGGCCTGGCAGAAGGACGAAACGCACCAGGTTGCCCAGCGCATCGGTCAGGGCGACGATTTTGGTGGTCATGCCACCCTTGGAGCGGCCGATGGCCTGGCTCTGAGTCCCCCTTTTGCGCCTTGTCCGTGGCGGTGGACCTTGACGATCGTGGCATCGACGATGGCGTATTCGAGGTCCGGCTCATCCGAGCATGCCTCGAACAGCCGAACGAAAACATCGGCTTTGACCCAGTCTCGGTATCGTTTGAAGACCGTGTTCCACTTGCCGAAGACGGGCGGCAGATCACGCCACGGACTGCCGGTCCGCACGATCCATAGAACCGCTTCGACAAACAGCCGATTGTCTTTCCCGCCGCGCCCGGGGTCCGTCGGCTTGCCCAGGCAGTGCGGCTTCATCTTCGCCCATTGCGCGTCGGTCAAAACGAGTTGCTCCATCCAGAGCTTGAATCACGCCTGACCCCGTAGCGAAATCCTAATTCTCAACAGGCCCTAGCTCGCTTTTACGCTGACTAAAATTATACCAGCCGTCCTGGATGCTGCCCTATGGAAGGTGGGGCGGGATAGCGGCAGGCGTAACCCGCTGCCAACTCGCACGCCTGTTACACCCCGAGCCCGATCCAAGAAGGCCGCGGCGCCGATCCGTACTTTCAAAGACCTGAGGACTTCCACTATTTCTGGGACAGCTTGGCCTGCGGCAGGGTGCCATGGTTGCCTCGCCCGTGCGAACCCTTGCACGTCCTTGCGCCGTCGAAGCCCCGCCAGGGAGGTCGAGCAACATATTATCAAAATTTCCCAAAGTTGCAGAGGGCGGCGATGTCGTCTGACTTGCCTGCGATGGATGCCCATGGCACACCTCCGCAGCCCTTCCCGAGGAAGCTGCCTTGAACGCCGCCGAAGACGAGGAGCCTACGAGCCTTACCGACCCCGTGCTCGCTCTGACCAAGAACTATTGGTTTACGTGCGACTTGCTTCACGACCGCCTGCATGAGGTACGCGATGCATTTTTCTCTGATGATAATCCGCGTACGGGACTGACGCAGGTCGACCGCGAGATGTTTGCCTATCTAAATTTATGGCTGTCGTGCCTATGGGTCGTGGCCCACGCCTTCAGGCATGTATTGAAGCTGGATGACCCCGTGATCAATCCGATGATCGACGAACACTTCGGAAGCCTGAGCACGTTTCGAAATGCGACCTTCCACTATCAAAGATACCCGCATAAGCAAGCACAGTTCTTCCACGGCGAGCGAGTAAATTGGGCTGAAGACCTACATCACGAGATACGTCGATACCTGGCCGATTACGCGAACGCGGGCGCACGGAAGTACCGTAAGAGAAACAGACGTAAGAAGGCTTGAAGGCTGCATTTGGGGATTCTTACCAAGCCGCTAATCCGTTGACCGTTCCTCAGTCATGCCCGCGAAAGCGGGCATCTAGGCAAACGCCGCAGAAATCGGCGCGGCTAGCCTCAATACGGTTCACTTAAGGCAAAATCCTGTTCACTTAAGCTATCGGCCGAATACCAACCAATTGAAAATGCAGAATTCGCCTTGGTTCTCCCTGCGGCACAAACAACTAAAGTGAACCGTATTGCGGCTAGCCTGGACTCCCGCTTGCGCGGGAGTGACGAAAGCAGTCAACGTAGGCAGCCTGATATCATACCAAATCCGGCTGATTAGTTCGGCTGAACCGGCTTTGGCCACCAGTGGAAGCTGGTGTGCGGACGGATCATGCTTGGGTCGAGGCGGGTGCTGCGTTCGGCGATGGCGGCATCGAGGTCGGCCAGGGTGGGGAAGTGCTTGTTGGCCACCGCCTCGTCGAGCAGCGGCCAGAGCCGCTCAGCGGGTTGGAGTTCCGGGCTGTAGGGAGGCAGGAACACCAGCGTGATCCCGTCCGGCACGGCCAAGCCCTTGGGGCCGTGCCAGCCGGCGTTGTCCAGCACGAGGACGATGTGGCGTCGGCGTCCCGCCCCGCTCTCGCGGGCGAAGGCGGCGAGCCGGGTTTCGAAGGCCGGCTTGTTGATGCGGGTGCAGAGATACCAGACCGTCTCGCCGCTGCTCGGCTGCACGAAGGCCGCGACGTGCAGCCACTGGAACCGGTGATGACCCAGCGCCGTTGGGCGTGCGCCGGCCTTGGCCCAGACCCGGCGGCGGATCGGCTTCAGGCCGAGGCGGTGCTCGTCCTCCGCCCAGACCTCGACCGGCTGTTCCGGGTGCGCCGCCCGTGCTTGCGCAACGGCAACGTCAACCTGTTTGCGAAGGCCGCCCGCGCCTCCGGATCAGCGGCCCGCGGATGGCGCGGGCGCGGCGTCTGCACCGACCAGCCGAGCCGCTTCAGCGCCTCCCAGCCGCGCTGCGGATGCACCCGCTCCAGCTTGAGGTGCCGCGCCATCCAGGCCGCCACCTTGGGGCCACTCCATAGCCCGCCGTCCTCGGGCGGCTCACGCAGCCGCTCGGCCAGGGCGGCCAGCACCGCCTCGGTCAGCACGCTCGCTGCTCGCCCGTTCCGCCGCCGCCCATCGCCCAGCGCCGCCCATCGCCCAGCGCCGCCGGGCCGCGTGCGTTGTAGCGCGCCACCGCCTCCACCCAGCGCGGCGTGAGCGCCAGCACCCCGGCCACCTCGACCACCGTGCGGCCCTGCGCCAGCAGCCAAATCGCCTGGGTGTGCCGCGCCTCGGTCACGGTTTGCGCCGCGCGGAACCGCGCCGCCAGTTCCGCCACACTCCCCGCTTATCGGCCAATCGACCCGCTCTTGTACTTTGCAGCAGGGAAGCGCAAAGTCGCTCTGAACGCGGCGTCTCGGAGCAGAACGATGCGGGCAATCATGAAGGGGCTGACGGACGTTGAGTTCGAACGACTCTACGGGACGGAGGGTCAGTGTCTGGCGGCGTTGGTGGCGGCGCGCCAACGTGAAGGAATGCCTTGCCCGCGCTGCGCCAATCTGAAGAGCTATGTCTACGGCCGCCGTGTCGGCTGCACGCGCTGCGGCCGACGTTGGTCGGTCACCGCGGGCACCGTGATGGCGGACACCAAGCTGTCTCTGACCACTTGGTTCCGCGCCATGCACCTGATGAGCAGCACCAAACAGGCGATCTCGGCGGTCGAGCTCGGCCGCAGGCTGGGCCTGGGCTATGAGACGGCCTGGTATCTGCACAAGCGGCTCCGCCACGCCATGACCGAGCGGACGGAGCGCTATTCGCTCGGGGGCGCGAGCGACGACGATGCCGCGCCGCCGGTAGTGGAGGCGGATGACGTGTGTCTGGGAGGTGAAAGGAACCAAGGCAGCGGAACCGAAGGCAAGACCTGCGTCATCGTCGCCTGCGAGCGGCATGCGGACGGGCGCATGGGCCATGTCGCGATGCGCGCGGTCAGCGCCTTCTCCAGCGAGGCGGTGGCCGCGTTCCGCGATGCCCACATCGCCGCCGGCGCGACTGTGCACACGGACGGCTTGCGGGCGTTCAACGCCTTCGGTGAAGCCGGGCGGACGCATGTCGCCACCGTCACCGGCGGCGGGCGTCCGGAGCGCGAGCGCAGCGCCCCGTTCTTCACCGTCAACACCCTGGTCGCCAATCTCAGTACCGCGCTCAAGGCCACCCACAAGCGGCTCTCCCCCAAGCATCTGCCCGACTATCTCGGCGCCTTCTGCTGGACCACCAACCGGCGCCGCAACATGCGAGGCATGGTCAACGCGCTTTGCCGTGCCGTCGCTGCGTCGTCCCGTCTGACCCACAAAGGCGTCTACCCGTGACGGGTCGATTGGCCGATAAGCGGGAAATCGCCTGGGTGTGCCGCGCCTCGGTCACGGTTTGCGCCGCGCGGAACCGCGCCGCCAGTTCCGCCACACTCAGGTGCTCGGCAATCCGTGCCATCATCCCCCCGTTCAACCGCCCGCGGCATAGGCCCGCTCCGCGCAGCCGCCACTCTAAGCCGAACCTATCACCCGGATTTAGTATCACACACGTCAATATGGGCTGCTGCGATCCGTCCTTGGATTCAATGTCGCGTAGTCGGAGTGCGACCGCGCCTCATCCCGCCAAGGCCCGCTTCGCCACGCTCGCGAGATAGGTGGCCGCGACCGGCAGGATCGCGTCGTTGTAGTCGTACCCGGCGTTGTGCAGCTCCGGGCTTGGCCCGTTGCCAATCCACGCGAACGCGCCCGGCTTTTCCGCCAGGTGCCAGCAGAAGTCCTCGCCGGTCATGGCCGGCGCCATGTCGCGCCGGACGGTCAGTCCCGCCGCGGCGGCGGCTGCGGCGGCCAGGTCGGCCTCTGGCCCGGTATTGGCGGTGACAAGGTTGCCATGCCGGACGGCGACCTCGATCTCCACACCGAAGGTCAGAGCCACGCCGTTGGCGATCCGGCGCATCGCCGCCTCGGTCGCGTCGCGCACCTCCGCGCGCAGGCTGCGCATCGTGCCGCGCATCACCGCCTCGTCGGGGATCTGATTGGTGGCGCTACCCGCCTGCATGGTGCAGATCGAGACAACCGCCGCATCGAGCGGGTTGGTTTCGCGGGAGACCACCGATTGCAGCGCGATCAGCAGGTGCGCCGCCGCGATCATCGGGTCGCGCGCCTGGTGCGGGATGGCGGCATGTCCGGAGCGGCCGCGCACCCGGAACTCCAGCCGCGCGCCCGCGGCCATCACCGGGCCGTGGTGGACCTGCACCGTGCCCGCGTCCAGCCCGGGCCAGTTGTGGTAGCCGAAGACGCGCTCCATCGGAAAGCGTGTGAACAGCCCGTCGGCGATCATCGCCTTGGCCCCGCCGCCGCCCTCCTCGGCGGGCTGGAACACGAGATGCACGGTGCCGGTCCAATCCGTGTCCCGCGCGAGCAACACGGCGGCGCCGAGCAGGGATGTCGTGTGCCCGTCATGCCCGCAGGCGTGCATCACGCCCGGATTGCGCGAGGCGTAGGGCAGGCCGGTCGCCTCGGCGATCGGCAGCGCGTCCGTGTCGGCGCGCAGGCCGACGCTGCGGTTGGAATGGCCGCGGCGGATCGTCGCGACCACGCCATGCCCACCCACATCGGCGGTGAACGCCACGCCCAGCTCGGCCAGCCGCGCGCGCACGAAGGCGGCGGTCCCGCTCTCCTGGTTCGACAGCTCCGGATGCGCGTGGAGATGCCGGCGCCACGAGGTCAGCGTGTCCGCAAAGCCAGGGTCCATCACGCTCACGCAGTGTCAGGCCGGGTCGTGTCCCACCCGGACCAGCAGCTTGCCGAAATTCCTGCCCCCGAGAATCCCCGCCAGCGCGTCCGGCGCGGCCTCCAGCCCGTCGATCGTGTCCTCGCGATAGCGCAGGCTGCCGTCCTCCACCCAAGACTTGGCCAGCTTGCGCCATTCCGCGAACCGCTCAGGCTTGTCGGAGACGATCAGCCCCTGGATCAGCACGCGCTTGCCGATCACGAACATCAGGTTGGGGCCGGGAGGCGGCTCGGATTCGTTGTACTGCGAAACCATCCCGCACATCACCACGCGCGCGAACGGGTTCAGCAGGTCGAAGGCGGCTTCCTGCACCCGGCCGCCGACATTCTCGAAATAGACGTCGATCCCGTTCGGACAGGCGGACTGAAGCTCGGCGCGAAGATCGGTGCAGCGGTGATCGACGCAGGCATCGAAGCGCAGCTCGTCTTGCACGAAGATGCACTTGTCCGGCCCGCCAGCCACGCCGACCACGCGCGCCCCGGCCCGCTTGGCGAGCTGCCCGGCGACCGACCCCACTGCGCCGGAGGCCGCCGAGACCACCACGGTCTCGCCTGCCTTCGGCCGGCCGATGTCGGTCATCCCGGAGTAGGCGGTGGTCCCCGGCATCCCGAGCACGCCGAGATAGGTCGACAGCGGCGGCCCGTGCCGGTCCACCTTCGCCAGTTGCTCGGCGCGGGAGACCGCGTGGGTCTGCCAGCCCCGCGCGCCCACGACGATGTCGCCGGGCGCGAAGCCCGGCGCCTCGGAGGCGATCACCTCGCCCACCGTCTCCCCCGTCATGGCCTCGCCGATCTGCACCGGGGGCGCATAGGATTTGCGGTCCGACAGACGCCCGCGCATGTAGGGGTCGATCGACAGCCAGATCGTGCGCGTGAGCACCTCGCCCGGACCGGGCGAGGGGATCGGCTCCTCGCGCAGCTCGAAATCGGCGCGGCGCGGCATCCCGCTGGGACGGCGCTTGAGCACGACCACGCGGCGCGTACCCTGCCCCCGGGCTTCGGGGGCCATCTCAGGCGGCCTCGGCGCGGAGCACGATCCGGCCCGTCACCTTGCCGTCGCGCAGGCGCATCAGCGCCTCATCGGCGCGCGATTGCGGAACCGTGGTGACGGGCAGCGGCTGCACGTCCCCGGCCTGGGCCAGCGCGACCAGCTCGCGAAGATCCTTCACCGTGCCGACATAGCTGCCTTGCACGGCCAGCGCCCGCATCGCCATGATCGGCAGCGGCAGCATCAGCTCGCCGCCGAACAGGCCGACCTGCACCAGCTTGCCCCCTTTGCGCAGCGCGCCGAAGGAGAAGCGCGCCGTGGCGGTGCCGTTCACCAGATCGATCACCGCCAGCACCGGCCCGCCAGCCGCCTCCATGATGCGATTGGCGACGCCCTCGCCGCTGCCGTCCACCGCCTTTGTCGCCCCAGCTTTCAGCGCGGCGTCGCGCTTCTCCGCGCTCAGGTCCACGACGATGATGTTGCGATGCTGCAATGCCGTCAGGATGGCGATGGCGTTGAGGCCAAGTCCGCCGGCGCCGACCACCACGATCGGCTCATCCGGCGCGATCGGCATGACCTTGCGGATCGCCGAGAAGACGGTGATGCCCGAACAGGCGTACGTCGCGGCCACCGCCGGATCGAGCGTGCCGGGATCGACCAGGTGGCGCGGATGCGGCGCCACGACATGGGTGCCGTAGCCTCCATTCTGATAGACGCCGAGGCTGCGCGGGGTGAGGCACATATTGTCCTCGTCACTGAGGCACGCGGCGCAATGCCCGCACCCGACCCACGGATAGACGATGCGCAGATCGCCTACCTTCACGCCCATCGCCTCCGGACCGAGCTTGACCACGCGGCCGACGATCTCGTGGCCCATGGCGAGCGGCAGCACCAGGCCCCGGTCCTTCATCGACATCCGCTGCCCGCCGCCGATGTCGTAATACCCCTCCCAGATATGCAGGTCGGAGTGGCAGACCCCGCAATGCGTGGTCTCCAGCAGCACCTCGGTCCCCTTTGGCTCCGGGGTCGGCAGCTCGATCTCCTGCAACGGCTTACCGTTCTCGATCACGGCCCAGGCGCGCATCCGTTTCCTCCTGTGTCAACCGTCCGGCATCGCTTTGGACGCCCCGCCTCGCAGCGTCAAGCCGCGCTCCCCGCGTGTCCCAGCACCTCGGGATTGGCCACCCGGATCGGATGGCCGTCGAGGAACGCCAGCGCGTTCTCCACGCTTTGCAGGTAGAACTGCGCCCAGACCTCGCGCACCCCGTAGCCGAGGTGCGGGGTCAGCACGGTGTTCGGCGCGACGCGCAGCGGATGGCCGGGGGGCAGCGGCTCCTGCTCGTACACGTCGAGCGCGGCGACGATGCGCCCGGCGCGGACCGCCTCGACCAGCGCCGCCTCCTCCACGATCGGCCCGCGCGAGGTGTTCACCAGCACCGCGCCCGGCTTCATGCGGGCGATCCCCGCCCGCCCGATCAGGCCGCGCGTGCGCTCGGACAGCACGAGATGGATGCTGATCGCGTCGGCGCGGGCCAGCAGCTCGTCCTTGCCCGCCAGCACCGCGCCTTCGGCCTGCGCCTTCTCCTCGGTCAGGTTCTGGCTCCAGGCCAGCACCTGCATCCCCAGCGCGCGCCCGTAGCGGGCCATGCGGGCGCCGATGCGGCCGAGGCCGAGCACGCCCAGTGTCTTGCCCTCCAGCGCCGTGCCGACCGGAACGCCCCGCTGGAAGCCGCCGGCGCGGATCGCGGCGTCACCCGCCGGGATGGCCCGGAACCCCGCGACCAGCAGGCCGAGCGCCAGCTCGGCGGTGGCGGCCGACCCCGGACCACCCTCGGTGTTGCAGACCACGACGCCGCGCTCGGTCGCGGTCTTCATGTCGAGCGAAAGGGTGCGCGCGCCTGTGGTGCCCAGCATGCGCAGCTTGGAAAGGCGGCGCAGCAGCGATCCGGTGAAGTGGGTGCGCTCGCGCATCGCGAGCAGGATGTCGAACTCGGCAAGAGCGGATGCCGCCTCGTCCTCGGTCGCGAAGGCATCGGCGAAGAACGTCACCTCGGCGCGCGCCTGAAGCCCCGACCAGTCAGCCGAGCCCCGCGCCACGCCCTGCCAATCGTCCAGCACCGCGACCTTGACCATGGACCCCTCCCGCCCGCGATCCCAGGGTGGAACCGGGGCCGCCGGTGTGCAAGACGTAACGGGGCAGAGCGGAGGGCCGGATGGGCGAGACGATCGAGCACGCCAGGGAGGGGATCGAGCACGCGCATCACGCGCATGCCGAGGGCGACGGCATCGCGCGCTGGATCGCCGTGCTGGTCGCGGTTCTGGCGGCGGCGCTGGCGATTACCGAGCTGGGCGAGAAATCATCGATGACGGCCTTCCTGGGCCATCATATCGCGCTCTCCGACGACTACGCCTACTACCAGGAAAAGCATGTACGCCTGACCACCCAGCAGGCCGAGGAAGCGTTGCTGCTGAGCCTGCCCGATGCCGCCGCTCCGGCCGTCCAGGAGCGGATCAAGGCATCGCGCCAGGAGCAGACCCGGTTGCAGGACAACCCGCAGACCGGCCAGGGCATGAAGCAGCTTGAGGAACAAGCGGAACGCGACAAGGAGGCGCGCGACCACGCCGCCCATCTCGCTCATCACCTCGAGATCTCGGTCGGCGGCTTGCAGATCGCGATCGTGCTCGCCTCGGTCGCCGTGGTCACGCGCGTCCGCGCGCTTGCCTGGGGCGGGGGCATCCTGGGAGCGGCGATGGCGGTGTACGCGGTATTGCTGTGGACGGGGGTGATCTGACGTGGGCGAGGTTCTTACGCCAATGGTTGCATCCACAGCCGCTTTCGACCCAGAGCGGACATCCGCGCCGGACTTCTGCAACAGCAACGAGACTTGGGCAGCATTGCACAACTCTCACAGACCGTGCGAAAACTCGCTGGGGCGGCAATGCTGGTGAAATCGGCAGTCGGAGGTGCACGCTGAGGTCCCGGTGAGCCGAACGGGCGATTTCAAGAAATCCCCGGTTCCACATCGTGGCTGCCGGCGATCCTGCCAGCCGGTCCGGGGAAACCCCGCCAGCAGCAGCCTTTCAGGCCGCCACCGCGGCCATCAGCTGCGCGAAGCCGACGATGTTGAGCACCCGCCGGAGATTGTAGGCGAGCGCGGTCAGACTGAACTCGGCGCGGACCTTCTCCAGGCCACGCATCAGGAACGCGCCCTGGTTCATCCATTGCTTGATCGTGCCGAACGGATGCTCGACCGTCTCGCGACGGCGGTCGAGAACGCCTGGACGGTTCGCCAACCGGGCCTGCATCCGGTCCAGGACCGCTTCGTTCTCCAGACGAGAGGCCGTGCGAAACTTGCCCGCCGTGCACTGCGAACGGATTGTGCAATCGTCGCACGCCAGCTTGTTGGCGTAGTTGATCTTCTTCAGCCCACGCAGGAGAGACGATGAATACGGATGAAGGCGTTGACCCGCTGGGCAAACATAGCTGTCGCTGTCTGCGTCGTAGCGGAACTCATCCTTGCGGAACAGGCCGGCCTTGACCGAGGGACCGCGCTGCGGACGCGGCACGTAGGGCACAATCCCGGCGTTCTCGCAGGCCTCAATGTCCTCAACCTTGAAGTAACCCTTGTCGGCCACGGCCTCGATTGTCTCGACACCGAGAACCTCCTTCGCCGGCGCCGCGGTCTGCGTCAGCAGCCCCATGTCGAGGACCTGGTTGCTGACCTGCTGCTCGACGATCAGCTTGTGCTTGGCATCCACCGCAACCTGGACGTTGTAGCCCACCGCGACATGCGTGTGCGCCGCCATCCCCTCGTCTGGCTATTCCAGCGGCTTCGCCGCAGGAACCTTGGCCAGCCTCGCCCGGCTGTCGGGATCGGTCAGCGAGATCTGGTCCTCGCCGGTGCGATCCAACTGCGCCAACATGTCCTGGCACCGCGTACGACGGGAGCGGATGGCGGCGATCTTCTCGGCCAGGTTGTCGACCCGCGAGCCACTTGTTGTGGTCTCGGCGGCATCGCTCTGGTCAAGACGCTGGAGGTAATCGTCGAGCTTGGCATCGGCCAATTCGATAAACCTGGTCAGCGAGGCGCGGGTGAAGTTGCGGTCCTTGTTGTTGACCGCCTTGATGCGGGTGCCATCCACCGCCAGCAGTTCGCGACCGAACAGATCCAGCTGACGGCACAGCAGCACGAACTGCCGAAAGACCGGGCGGAACGCTTTGCGGTTACCGCGGCGGAAATCGGCGATGGTCTTGTGGTCCGGCTTCAGGTGACGCAGCAGCCAAATGACTTCGATGTTGCGATGGGTCTCGGCTTCCAGACGGCGACTGGATCGGACGCGGTTCAGATAACCGTAGATGTAGAGCTTCAACAGATCGGCGGGCGCATAGCCCGGCCGGCCGGTTCGCTGGGCGGAGACGCGGATAAAGCCCGCTGCGGTCAGATCCAATCCATCAACGAAGGCTTCAATGAACCGGACGGGGTTCTCGGGGCCGACGTAATCATCGAGCAATTCTGGAAGCAGCAGCGTCTGGGATCGGTCGTGACCGGCGATGTGCGTCATGACCCCGAGTCTAACGCATCTTGCGTCGAGCCGGAATCCGTTGCGGCACAGATTTCACACGGTCTGCTCAATTTCGGACAGGCGCGCCTATCAGGCGAGCCAGGGGCGATATGCGACGACAGAGAACGTAAAATTTGCGTCTGCGCCGGCGCTGATTAAGGCAATTTTCTAATGGTGTCTTGAGCCTTCGGCTCTCATAATGTAGCATGCCCGAGTTCGGTTGCAAATAGCAACGAAACGGGAGGATATCGACATGATGGGCGCTGCGTTGACGGAACGCTCAGCAAGGCTTCGTTGGGTTGGTTGCACCGCAACCTTGCCCCTTGCCATCATGTGCACGTCCCCGGCATGGGCGGCTGACACTTGCACAGGCTATGACGTGTTGGTGACGCAGAGCGCCGATACGGCCGACTTGGGACATGGTCTGAAGCAGACAACCGTGAAGCAGAATAGCGTTGTATTAAGCAACAATTCGATCTACAAGGTGGTCACGGGCGAGTGCTCAAGCACTGCTCTTCAAACCCCGGATGGCAAAATGCAAATGATGGGTTACTGCGCGCGTCACGATAAGGACGGCGACGCCCAGAGCATCGCTATCCGCTTGGTGCCCGGCGCCGATAAGGTGGAGTGGAAGACCACTGGGGGAACTGGAAAGTACGCAGGCAACCAGGACTCGGGTTGGGCCCAAATTGTGCTCACGGATGGAAAAATCAGCGTAGCAAAGTGGGGCGGCGACTGCCACTAAGGACCGAGTGGACTGGCCTCGAAGACTGGGGCTCTTGGTCACGCGGCAGACGATCAAACTGACGACGTGCGGGGCTTGCGAACGTCGGGCAAATTTTGCCCCGACGAATAACCGTATACTGGCCAGTATGAAACTGGGCGCCGGGCGGAATTCTCAGCCGTTCCGCCGGTTGACGAAGTCGATGTACGCTTTCGGCCACAAGCGGTCATCAGATTGGACAGCTAGAGCGGAATGAGATCAGGAGGGACCACGAAGCCCGTCATTGCGAGGAGCGAAGCGACGAAGCAATCCAGCCTTCCGAACCACTGGATTGCTTCGCTGCGCTCGCAATGACGACCGCTCCCCCGGTGCCACCTAAACGCATCTCGCTCCAGTATTCAGCCAGCTATTTCCGAAGCGCGCGAACCAGTTCCCCATAGTGCTCGACAAAGAAGTGGAGTCTGCCGTCGACGTGATTTTCCCCGCATCATCCTTGCACCGTCGGACAGCCGCCCTGGTCCATCGGCCGAAACGCCTGGTCGGCCGGCGTCGTGTGCAGCAGCATGTAGTAGTCCCACGCATAGCGGCTCTCGGCCGGAGATTTCACCTGGAATAGATAGAACGGGTTCAGCTTGCGCCCATCCGGCCGGATCACGCCCTTGCCGAAGAGCGGATCGTCGGCCGGCGTTGCCTTCATGGCCGCCACCACCGCGCGCCCGTCCGCCTTCCGCTCCACGCCGATCGCGGCCAGGGTCTTGAGGTAGTGCGTCACGGCCGAGTAGTCCCCGGCCTGGAACATGGTCGGCATGAAGCCGTCCATGCGCGGCGCGAACCGCCTGGAGAAGGCGCGCGTGCCCTCGTTCATGTCCCAATAGAACGACGAGCTCAGCACCAGCCCTTGCGCGACCGGCAGCCCGATACCATGCACGTCGGCGATCGTCAGCAGTAGCGCCGCAATCTTCATGCCGCCGCCGCGCAGCCCGAACTCCGCGCCCTGCTTGATGCAATTGGTCGTGTTGGTGCCGCTGTTCGCGAGCCCCAGCACCTTTGCCCCGCTCGCCTGCGCGCGCTGTAGGTAGGCGGAGAAGTCCGTGGTCTCGGGGAAGGGCGTGTACACCGTGCCCAACACCTTGCCGCCCGCTCCGGTCACGAAGGCCGAGGTGTCGCGCGCTAGCGCGCGGCCAAATGCGTAGTCGGCGGCGATAAAGAACCATGTGTCGCCGCCGACGCGACCAATGCGCCGCCCGTGCTGTGGCCCAGCGCCCAGATGTCGTAGGTCCACTGCACATGGTTGGGGCCGCACGCCTTGCCGGTCAGGTCGGAGCTGGCCGGCGCGGTGAACAGGGCGACCTTGTTCTTCTCGCGCACGAGATTCGCGATGGCCAGCGCGGCGGCGGAGTTGTTGACGTTGGAGATCACATCCACGCCCTGCTCGTCGATCCAGCCCCGCGCGATGGCGGTCGCGATATCGGGCTTGCTCTGGTAGTCGGCGACGAGAACCTCCACCCGCACATCAGGGTGGGCCGCCATGAAGTCCTCGGCGGCCATGCGCGTGCTCGTCACCGCGCCCTTGCCGGTGCCGGCGGAGTTGGGGCCGCTCAGGTCGGTCAACACGCCGATCCGCACCACGCCGGCCTCGGCGCGGGCACGATGGAGCCACACGGGTGCGGCAGCCAAGCCCGCGCCGCCGAGCGCCATCTCCAGCGCCGCGCGGCGCGTCATCCCTGTGCTCATCCGCGTCCCTCCCAATGCCGCTGCCAATCTAGGCCCCGCTGCCGCTGGCGCGTAGAGTGCCGTCATGCACCTCGCCACCAGCCCCGCCTTCAAGGAGAACGCCCGCCGCGCCATCGCCGACCCTGGCTTGCAAAAGGCGCTGGCGCGGAGCGGCCCCGAATTCGCCGCCCGCCGCGCCCGCGCCGTCGCCGCGCTGCCGGAGTTCGAGCGGCTGCGCGAGATCGGGCGCGACATCAAGAACCACTCCCTCGCCCATCTCGACTTCTATCTGGAGGATTACGAGGCCAAGGTCCGCGCGGGCGGCGGGACCGTGCATTGGTGCGCCACCGCCGGGGAGGCGTGCGCCGCCGTCCTCGAGATTTGCCAAGCGGCCGAGGCGCGGACCGTCACCAAGGGCAAGTCGATGATCAGCGAGGAGATCGGCCTCAACGACTATCTGGAGCGGCACGGCATCCAGCCCTTCGAGACCGACCTTGGCGAATACATCCTCCAGCTCCGCCGCGAGATCCCGAGCCACATCATCGCCTCCGCCTTCCATCTCAACCGCGAGGACTGGGAGGCGCAGTTCCGCACCTCCCACACCGAGCTGCCCGCCGGGCGCGTGTTCAACGAGCGCCGCGACATCCTGACCGAGGCGCGGGCGCGCCTGCGCGCGCGGTTCCTCGCGGCCGATGTCGGCATCACCGGGGCGAACTTCCTGGTCGCCGAATCCGGCACCAGCGTGACCGTCACCAACGAGGGCAACGGCGACCTGACCCAGACGCTGCCGCGCGTGCATATCGTGCTCGCCAGCATCGAGAAGGTCGTGCCCACGATCGAGGATTGCGTGAGCCTGCTGCGCCTGCTCGCCCGCTCGGCGACTGGGCAGGAATTCTCGGTCTACACCACCTTCTCCACCGGCGCGCGCCAGCCGGGCGACCTCGACGGGCCGGAGGAGTACCACGTCGTCTTGGTGGACAATGGCCGCTCGGCGATGATCGGCACCACGTTCCAGGACATGCTGCGCTGCATCCGCTGCGCCGCCTGCATGAACCACTGTCCGGTGTACGGCGCGGTGGGCGGGCACGCCTATGGCTGGGTCTACCCAGGCCCGATGGGGAGCGTGCTGACGCCGGCGCTGATCGGCGTCGATCAGGCGGGGCTGCTGCCCAACGCCTCCACGTTCTGCGGCAGGTGCGAAAGCGTCTGCCCGGTGAAGATCCCCCTCCCCGGCCTGATGCGCCACTGGCGGGAGCGGGAGTTCGAGCGCCACCTGACCCCCCGCGCGCAGCGCCAGAACCTCGCCGCCTGGGCCTGGGTGGCACGCCGGCCCGCGCTGTACCGCGCGCTGACCCGCGCCGCCGTCGCCGGACTCGGCCTGCTTGGCAAGCGGCGCGGGCGGCTGGGGCGCGTGCCGATGGCGGGCGGCTGGATCGAGGGGCGCGACCTGCCCGCCCCCGAGGGCGACACGTTCTTCGCCCGCTACGCCCGCGAGCAGCGCCAGGCGCGGCGCTGATGAGCGGCCGCGCCGCGATCCTGACCGCAATCCGCCGCGGCCTGCGCCGGGGCGAGCTGCCGCCCGACATCGCCGAGGCGCTGCGGGGGCGGCTGCGGGCGCATCCGCGTCACCTGATTCCGGCCCGCTCCCGCCTGCCCCATGCCGGGCAGGTCGCGCTGTTCGCCGCTAACCTGGAGCGCGAGTACGGCACGCTGGCGCGCGTGCCCGATGCAGCCGCCGTGCCCGAAGCCGTCGCCGACTACCTCGGCGCGCAGAACCTGCCGAGCGCGCTGGTCATGGCGCCGCACCCGGAGCTGCGGGCCATTGACTGGTCGAGCCGGCCCATGCTGGCCATGCGCGAGGGGCGGGCGGAGGCGGCCGACGCGGTCAGCCTCTCGCACGGCTTCGCTGGCATCGCCGAGACCGGCACCCTGATGCTCCCTTCCGGCCCGGAGCGCCCGAACACGCTCAACCTGCTGGCCGAGGCCGAGATCGTCGTGCTGCGCGCCAGCCGGATCGTTGGCGCCTATGAGGAGGCGTGGGACATGCTGCGCGCGGAGGCCGGAGGCAGGATGCCGCGCACGGTGACGCTGGTGACAGGCCCTTCGCGCTCGGCCGACATCGAGCAGGCGCTAGAGCTTGGCGCACATGGCCCGCGCCGGCTGCATGTCGTTCTGGTGGACGACGGGGCTGCGACGGCGTAAGGACAGTCCGCCATGAACGCGCCCATTCGCAAGCCGATGACCTACGACGAGTTCCTGGCTTGGGAGCGGCGCCAGGAGCTGCGCTACGAGTTCGACGGGTTCGCCCCGGTCGCGATGACGGGCGGCTCGTTCGAGCACGCCATCATTCAGCGGAACCTGATAACGGCTTTGACCAACCGCTTGCGGGGCAAGCCGTGTCAGGCGCTTGGCAGCGAACTCAAGATCGCCGTCGCCGGCAGCATCCGCTACCCGGACGCGTTCGTGATGTGCTCACCGGTGCCCCGGGGCACACAGGTGATCGCGGAGCCGGTGGTGGTGTTCGAGAATCCTCAGCCACTCGACCGCCGTCACGGATCGCGTGGTGAAGAACCGTGAGTACCGGGACACGCCCTCAATCGTCCGGTACGTGATGCTGGAGCAGTTTCGCCCGGCGGCCACTGTGTTCGAGCGTGCGGGCGAGGACTGGGTGGGGCACGTCGTTGAAAGCCCGGCCGTGTTCGTGATGCCCGAGATCGGGATCGAGCTTCCACTCTCCGAGATCTTCGAAGGCGTAGAGTTCCCCGAGACGCTCGAGGACGACTGAAACGTCGCCTCCATGACTGAAGCGCAGGGCCAGCGTGCCTCCGCCGCGCGGTCGTTGCGAGCCATGCCCATCTGGCCGCTCGCGGCCACACTCGCCGTGCAGACGCTGGCGACCGCGGCGCTGTTCTCGGTGCCGACGGCGGCCCCGGAGATCGCCCGCGACCTGGCCGTGCCGGGGCCGTTGGTCGGGGTGTTCGTCTCGGTCGTCTACAGCGTGGGCATCGTCTCCGCCCTGCTCTCGCCAGGGTTCATCTGGCGGTATGGCGCGGTGTGGGTCAGCCAAGCGGTGCTGCTGGCCGTGGCCGGGATGCTGACCGTAGCCGCCGGGGGCGGCACGGCGGCGATGCTGGGTCTGGCGGCGGTCACGCTGGGGCTTGGGTATGGGGCGACGGCGCCGGCCAGCACGCACCTGCTGGTGCCGCAGACGCCGCGCGCGGTGTTCAACCTGGTTATGTCCATCCGCCAGATCGGTGTTCCGCTGGGCGGCGTGCTGGGTGCTCTGCTCGTGCCACCCCTGACGCTCGCCCTTGGCTGGCGCCTTGCGTTGCTGGTCCAGCTCGGGCCGGTGCTGGCGCTGTTGGCGATGATGGAACTGCCCCGGCGACGCTGGGACGCGGGGCGAGATCCTACCCGCCCCTTGCTGAGCGGGGCGTTGCTGGAGCCGTTCCGGCTGTTGCGCCAGGATCGCCGGCTGCGCGCGCTGTCGGTCGCGAGCTTCTTCTATTCCGGCGTGCAGCTCTGCTTTATCGCTTTCATGACCGTGCAGCTCACTACGGTCGCGCGGCTCAGCCTGGTCGACGCCGGTTACACCCTGGCCGCCTACCAGATTGCGGGCGCGGTGAGCCGTCCCATCTGGGGCTGGATGGCGGACAGGATCCTATCGCCTTCGCGTATGCTGTCCTTGCTCGGCGCGGGGATGGTGGCGACCTGCGTCGCCGCCGGACTGATCGATGCGGGGTGGGGAATGGCCCCGGTCATGATCACGGGCGTGCTCGCCGGGGCGACGGCGAGCGGCTACACTGGGGTTGCGTATGCCGAGTACGCCCGGCTGGGCGGAACACGGCGCACGGAAGCCACCGGGCTTGGCACCGCAGCGATGTTTTCCGGTGTCATGCTGATCCCCTCGGCATTCGGCATCGCGGTGACGCGCCTGGGCGCGTACACGCTGCCCTACGCCGCGCTTGCCGCGGCGGCGGCGGTGTCGGCAACCCTGCTTTGGTCGGAGCCTGGCCGGGACCGCGGCGACGGCTGACATGGCTCTGACGGATGCCGACCATGCCGCCTGGACAGCCTATGTGAGCCATGTGGCACCGCTGCCTGGGCGCACTCGCCCCGTGCCACGGTTCGCGCCGAGACGCGCGGTGCAGCCCGCGCCGAGTCCCGTGGCTGCCAGTCCCCCGGATGCGCCGAGCGCGGCCCGCCGGCCCGCCGCGCGTCTCGCAATCGGAGCGCACCCGCCGGGGCTCGATGCCGCGACCTGGCAGCGTTTCCACACCGGCCGCATGCCGCCGGCCCGGCGCCTCGATCTGCACGGACACACCGCACAGCGCGCCTTCCAAGCACTATCCCATTTTGTCAAGATCGCCCATGCCGAGCACGTGCGGTGCGTGGAGGTGATCACCGGTCAGGGCGGACCAGGGGGCGGGGTGATCCGCCGCGAGCTGCCGCACTGGCTCAATTTGCCGGAACTGCGTCCACTGATCCTGGCTGTCGCCTATCCGGCGCCCCTCAACCACGGTGCGGTGCGGCTGCTATTACGGCGGGTGCGCACGTGAGCGCCCGCAGCGTCGCGGCCGTGACATGAATCGCCGCGGCCCACGCCGTACCCGTCAGCACCGCTGGCCAGGCCTTTTCGCGAGCTGAAGACGATCCGGATGCGGTTGGAAGCGGCACCACGGTTGGCCCGGTGTGCGTGGGCAGTTGTGGCAGGGGTGCCGGATGGGGTCGCGAGGAAACCCGCTCCGCGCTCACCGCCGCGACAACCTCGAGCAGTCGGTTGAGGCTGAAGGGCTTGGCGAGGAAGAGCCGCCTTCCGCCACCTTGCGCCTCGATCTGCTCCGGGTCGCCGCTGGTCAGCACGACAGTCGCCCCGCCACACTCGGCCTGTGCGATGAGATCGGCCACCCCGCCGCCTGGCAGGATGCAATCCAGCAGCACGACATCGAAGGCCTCATCGCGTAGGCAGGCCGCCGCGCAGTGGGCGGAGGAGGCGAGCGTCACCTGATAGTGCTCTTCGAGGATACACAAAATCGTCTCGCTGACGAGCGGATCGTCCTCGACCACCAGGATGCGTTGCATACAACATCACCTCTTCAACTTCGGAGCGATGCCCCGCCGGTTGCGAAAGAGTGACGTCAACAATGCGTCAACGCAAGCTCTTTCTTAATCCATCGTAAAAATTCCGGTAGGTGAGCCCTGCCTCCCCGCCACATCTCTAAAAAACGTCACTTTTCTAGCGCACTGAGAAAAAATGCTGAACGTGAAATAATTCCGACATGAAATAGACCGCCGCTTCGGGTCGCTGCCCTTGGAACGGACGCCAAGCCCGACCGCTGGTGCTGCCGGAGAGGATTGAACTCTCGACCTCCCGCTTACCAAGCGGGTGCTCTACCACTGAGCTACGACAGCGTTCCCGGCGCCCCCATAGCGCGCCAGGGGAACGCTAGCAACCCGCCGCGCCTACTGGATGCCGACGGCCATTCCTAGCGTCTCGCCGATGGACCGGTGCAGTACCAGATCGGCAAGAAAGTCAAGTTCGGTGGGCTCGCGGTTGACGATCGCGAGCTGAGCCCCCGCCTGCTTCGCCAGGCGGGGGAAGCCCGCAGCAGGATATACCACGAGCGAGGATCCCATCACCAGGAACAAGTCGCAGGCCAGGGTTTCCGCTTCGGCCCGGCGCATCGCCGCGGCCGGCATCGGCTGGCCGAAGGAGATGGTCGCCGTCTTGATGAAGCCGTGACAGCGCGGGCAGCGCGGCGCCTTGCCGTCGCGCTCGAACTGCTCGCGAAGGGGGTCGAGCGCGTAGCGCGCCTCGCAATCCAGGCAGGCGGCGTAGGTGGTGTTGCCGTGCAGCTCGACCACGGCCGCCTCCGGCACGCCGGAGGCCTGGTGCAGCCCGTCGATGTTCTGGGTGATGACGGAAGCGACCTTGCCTTCCCGGACCAGCTCGGCCACTGCCGCGTGGCCCCGGTTCGGACGCGCGGCGCGCAGCACCTCGTCCATGGCGAAGCGCCGCCGCCACGCCTCCGCCCGCGCCGCCTCGGAGCCTAGGAACGCCTCGAAATCGATCGGCTTGTGTCGCGTCCACAGCCCGCCCGGACTGCGGAAATCGGGGATACCGGACTCTGTGCTGATCCCCGCCCCGGTGAAGGCCGCCACCCGTCGCGCACGGGCGAGCATGGTCCTCAGACGTTGAACTTCCTGATCCATGCTGAAACTCTGCCAAGCTCGCGCGCGCGAATCCACCCGATAGCTTGTCCGATACGGAAGCGACTGACTACAACCTGGCTATGGACGCATCTCACCGCCAGCGAACCGTCGTCGCGCCCAGCCTTCTGGCCGCTGATTTCAGCCGCCTCGCCGAAGAGGTCGCCGCGATCGAGGCGGCCGGCGCTGATTGGCTGCACCTTGACGTCATGGACGGGCATTTCGTGCCCAACATCAGCTTTGGTCCGTTGGTGCTGCGCGCGCTGCGCGGGCGCACCAAGCTGCCCTTTGACGTCCACCTGATGATCGCGCCGGTTGAGCCCTATGTCGCGGCGTTCGCGGAGGCCGGCGCCGACCACATCCTGGTGCATCCCGAGGCCGGCCCGCATTTGCACCGCACGCTGCAAATGATCCGCCAGCACGGCAACCAGGCCGGCGTGGTGCTGAATCCGGCGACCCCGGCCGTCGCGGTCGAATGGGTGCTCGACTTGGCCGACATCGTGCTCGTGATGACCGTGAACCCTGGCTTCGGCGGCCAGAGCTTCCTGGCCTCGCAACTGCCGAAGATCGCCGAGTTGCGGCGCATGATCGACCGGACCGGCCGACCCGTGCGCCTGGAGGTGGATGGCGGCGTGGAGCCGGACACCGCGCGACGGGCGCTCGACGCGGGCGCGGATACGCTGGTTGCCGGCACCGCGGTGTTTGGCAGGCCCGATTACGCGGCCGCCATCGCGGCTCTGCGCGGAGAAGTTGGCGCGTGAGCCCGAACGACCCCCGCCGATGGCTGCGCGACGCGCGACGCGCGCTGGCGCGCGTGCCCAGCCTGCGCGTGGGACGCGTGCCGGACGCCCCTGCCCTGCCCGTGCGCGATCCGTGGCCCGGCGACCCGGCCCGCGCGGCGCGGCTGCTGAAGAACGAGCTGGAGCTTGATGGCGCCACATCGGCGCTGCGCCAAGGCGCCTGGCCCGACCTGTCGGCCTCCGACCCGCTACGCGCCGCCGCGCACGGATTCACCTGGCTGCGCGACCTGCGCGCGCTAGGCACGGACGCGGCGCGGCTGCGGGCCCGCGCCCTGGTTGCCGACTGGATGGGTGGTCAGGCCGCCGATCCGGTGGCGCACCGCCCGGACGTGATCGGCGCGCGCATCGCCGCCTGGCTTGGCCACTACGACTTCTTCTTCGCCTCGGCTGACGACGGGTTCCGCCAGAAGCTGATGGCGCGCCTGGTCTCGGACGCCCGCGCGCTCTCCGCCGCGCTGCCGGCCGAGGAAGTGGACCAGCGGGCTCTTACCGCCTTGAAGGGATTGATCGCGGCCGCCGTGGCGCTGCCCGAGCATGGCGGCTTTCTCGCCCGCGCTCTGCGCTTCCTGCCGCAGGAGATCGCCCGTCAGATCCTGTCTGACGGCTGCCACGCCGAGCGCAGCCCGGCCTCGCTGCTCGCCGCGCTTCAGGATCTGACCGAGATCCGCGCGCTTCTTCAGGCCGCGCAGGCGCCTGCCCCGGCCTCGCTCCCCGCCGCCATCGAGCGGATGGGCCCGGCCCTGCGCGCGCTTCGCCACGCCGACGGTGGGCTCGCGCTGTTCAACGGCGCCAAGGAAGGTCACGGCGCACTGACCGAACTGGTTCTCGCCCAAGCCGGACGCGGCGCGCGCGCGCCCGCTGCGTTGCCCGAAAGCGGATTCCACCGGTTGCAGGCGGGGCGCACGTTGCTGATCGTCAACACGGGCGCGCCGCCGCCGCCGGGGCTCGATCGCAACGCCCATGCCGGCACGCTCTCGCTTGAGATGTCGGTGGGACGCGACCGGCTCGTGGTCAATTGCGGCGCCTTCCCGGCCGGACCGCCCGAGTGGCGCGACGCGGCGCGCGCCACCGCCGCGCATTCGACGCTGGTGATCGCCGACACGAACTCCTCCGAGCTGCGGTCCCAGGGACTTGGCCGCCGCCCGGTCGCGGTGGAGACGCAACGGCAGGAGGCGAACGGGGCGCACTGGCTGGAGGCGAGCCACGACGGCTGGCAGAAGCCGTTCGGTGCGATCCACCGCCGCCGGCTTTACGTGGCCGAGAGCGGGGAGGATGTGCGCGGCGAGGACGCCGTCGAGGCACCGACGCCCCAGCCCTACACGCTGCGCTTCCACCTGCACCCGACCGTGCAGGCGAGCTTGCAGCAGGACAACGAGACGGTGTTGCTGCGCGTGCCCTCGGGCGGCGGGTGGCGCCTGCGCGCCGACGGCGCGCGCATGTCGCTCGAGGAGAGCATCTACCTGGGCAGCCCCCAGCCGCGGCGCGCCGAGCAGGTCGTGCTCACGGGCCAGGCGGACGGCCCCCAGCAGGTGAAATGGGCGATCAGCAAGGTCAAGTGAGCGGTGCCCAAGCGAGGGGCGCGGCCGCGCGCGCATGAAGGTCATCGAAGTCACCAATGTCGATTTCTCGCTGCGCCACTTCCTGCTCCCCTTGATGCGGGCCATCCGGGCGCGTGGCCACGAGGTGATCGGGGCCTGCGCCGAAGGCCCGCTGCTCCGGGAAGTGCGCGAGGAGGGTTTCCGCGTGGCAGGCCTGCCGCTGGAGCGCACGTTCTCGGGGGCGGCGCATTGGCGGGCGTTCCGGGCGCTGGTCGCGCTGTTTCGCGCCGAGAAGCCGGATCTGGTCCACGCGCACATGCCGATCAGCGGCTTCCTCGCCCGGATCGCGGCGCGGACGGCGGGCGTGCCGCGCATCGCCTATACCGGCCATGGCTTCTGGTTCAACGCGCCGGGCGCGGCGTCACGGCGTGCCGCCGGCTTTGCCATGGAGTGGCTCGCGGCGCGCTGCACCGACGTGTTCATGACGGTCTCGGCCGAGGAGGCGGCGGACGCGCGCCGCCTCCGCATCAGCTCGGGCGCCTTGGCGGTCGGCAACGGGCGCGATCCGGCCGTGTTCCACCCGGACCCGCGGGCGCGCGCCGCCATCCGCCGCGCCCTGGGAGTGCCTCGGGACCGGGTAGTGGCGCTGGCGGTGTCGCGGCTGGTGCGCCACAAGGGCTATCCCGAACTGGCGCGGGCGATCCGGGACGTGCCGGGCCTCGACCTATGGGTGGCGGGCGAGCGGCTGGCCTCCGACCGGGGCGAGGACATGGCGGCGCTGCTGGCCGGCAGCGGGCTCGGCGAGCGCCTGCGGATGCTGGGCTACCGCACCGATATCCCGGCCCTGCTGGCCGCCTCGGACCTGTTCGTCCTGCCCAGCCATTTCGAGGGCCTGCCCATGTCGGTGATCGAGGCGATGCTGACCGGGCTGCCGGTGGTCGCGACCGAGATCAGGGGACCGCGCGAGCAGGTCGTGCATGGCGCGACCGGCCTCTTGGTCCCGCCCGGGCGAAGCGCGGAACTGGCCGCCGCGCTGGCGCGGCTCGCCGCCGATCCCGCGCTGCGCGCCCGGATGGGCGCGGCCGGGCGGGCGCGGGCGCTGGAGCTGTACGACGAGGCGCGGGTGACGGCGCGGACCTTGGAGCTGCTTGGGTTGTGAGCGCCGAGGAGACCCCGCGAAGCGGGACTCCAGGTGAAGCGAAGCAGGTCACAGACCCGTCCGGTACGCTCCCGTTTTCGCGCATGGGTATCGCATATGGGTCGCGGACACCGCCCCATTCTCCGTCATGCCCGTGCTTGTCACGGGCATCCACGCCTTCAGACGCCGCCACACAGGCGTGGATGGCCGGAACAAGTCCGGCCCTGACGAGTGATACAAAATCCGGCTGATTAGTTCGGCTGAACCGGCTTTGGCCACCAGTGGAAGCTGGTGTGCGGACGGATCATGCTTGGGTCGAGGCGGGTGCTGCGTTCGGCGATGGCGGCATCGAGGTCGGCCAGGGTGGGGAAGTGCTTGTTGGCCACCGCCTCGTCGAGCAGCGGCCAGAGCCGCTCAGCGGGTTGGAGTTCCGGGCTGTAGGGAGGCAGGAACACCAGCGTGATCCCGTCCGGCACGGCCAAGCCCTTGGGGCCGTGCCAGCCGGCGTTGTCCAGCACGAGGACGATGTGGCGTCGGCGTCCCGCCCCGCTCTCGCGGGCGAAGGCGGCGAGCCGGGTTTCGAAGGCCGGCTTGTTGATGCGGGTGCAGAGATACCAGACCGTCTCGCCGCTGCTCGGCTGCACGAAGGCCGCGACGTGCAGCCACTGGAACCGGTGATGACCCAGCGCCGTTGGGCGTGCGCCGGCCTTGGCCCAGACCCGGCGGCGGATCGGCTTCAGGCCGAGGCGGTGCTCGTCCTCCGCCCAGACCTCGACCGGCTGTTCCGGGTGCGCCGCCCGTGCTTGCGCAACGGCAACGTCAACCTGTTTGCGAAGGCCGCCCGCGCCTCCGGATCAGCGGCCCGCGGATGGCGCGGGCGCGGCGTCTGCACCGACCAGCCGAGCCGCTTCAGCGCCTCCCAGCCGCGCTGCGGATGCACCCGCTCCAGCTTGAGGTGCCGCGCCATCCAGGCCGCCACCTTGGGGCCGCTCCATAGCCCGCCGTCCTCGGGCGGCTCACGCAGCCGCTCGGCCAGGGCGGCCAGCACCGCCTCGGTCAGCACGCTCGCTGCTCGCCCGTTCCGCCGCCGCCCATCGCCCAGCGCCGCCCATCGCCCAGCGCCGCCGGGCCGCGTGCGTTGTAGCGCGCCGCCACCGCCTCCACCCAGCGCGGCGTGAGCGCCAGCACCCCGGCCACCTCGACCACCGTGCGGCCCTGTGCCAGCAGCCAAATCGCCTGGGTGTGCCGCGCCTCGGTCACGGTTTGCGCCGCGCGGAACCGCGCCGCCAGTTCCGCCACACTCAGGTGCTCGGCAATCCGTGCCATCATCCCCCCGTTCAACCGCCCGCGGCATAGGCCCGCTCCGCGCAGCCGCCACTCTAAGCCGAACCTATCACCCGGGTTTAGTATGATAGCCCTGCGCTTTCACGGGGGTGACGGGAACCGGTGAGAGCCGCGGTCAGCCAACGCTGGCTCCGCGCTGGCGGCGATTAACGAGGCCTTTCGGGAAGCGCAAGCGGCAGTAGCAAGTCCTGGGCGGGCGCGGCGCCTGGCTGTTTCCGTCCCCGCGCGCGCTCCGCGCCGGCCTCGTTTCGCTTCGTCGCGTCGGCCCTCAGGCGCAGAAGCTCGTCGATGAGCCGATCCATGGTCTGCCACATCGGTTCGGCGCCATGACGCTCCGCCACGATGAAGCGATGGGCCGCGAGCGTCACGTTCAGCGTACCGCGCGTCGTCTCCGGCCGGGGGGAGCGCATCTGCACCAGCGCCTTCTCCACCTCCTCCAAAGGAACCCGTAGGGAAAGGGCGATTTGCTCCGGCGCATGGCCTTGCCGGCGCAACTTGCGCGCTTGCGCGGCCTGATGGGGCGTGAGCTGGATGGCTGGACGCAGAACCTGCGTCCGCCTGGACATCTCGCCCGAGCCGCTGCCCGGCGGCCGTCCCTTGAACCCGGTCATCCGCGCAGCTTTGCCGATTATGGCCGCGCCTTCAATGCGGGATCACGCCGGGGATCACGTATTGGTACAGCGCCACCAGCCCTCCGAGCAGCAACGTCAGGAACACGCTGTGGCGGAAGGTGCGGGCGAACACCACCCCTTCCTGCCCCTTGAGGTCCGTCACCGAGACGCCGGTGGCGATGTTCTGGGGCGAGATCATCTTGCCCATCACGCCGCCCGCTGAGTTGCTGGCGGCGATCAGCACCGGATTGAGCTGGAGCTGCCGCGCCGCCACGACTTGCAGGTTGCCGAACAGCGCGTTGCCCGAGGTGTCGCTGCCTGAGAGGAACACCGCGACCCAGCCGAGGAACGGCGACAGCACGACAAATATCTTTCCGACCGAGGCGACGGCCAGCCCCAGCGTGTAGTTCAGGCCGGAGTAATTCATCAGGTACGCGAGCCCGATAATTAGCATGACGGTGATGATGGCGAGCCAGATCTGGCGCCACGTGTCGGCGACGCTCGCGAGGAAGGCGCCGACGGGAAGGCGCACCACGATCGCGGTGAGGATGGCGGCGAGCAGGATCGCCGTTCCGGTGCCGAGCGGCTGGAAGTCCCAGACCGCCGCATAGGGCGTATTGTTGTACAGCGTGATCGACACCGCCTTGTCGAGCCCCGGCCAGGGAATCTTGCGGTCGCCGATCAGGAACACCGACAGGGTGGTCCAGACGATCACCACTGCGGACACGATGACCCAGGGCAGCCAGCCCTGCCACGTCGCTCCTCCCGCCGGACGATGATGCAGCTCGCCCGGATTGCGGACGGCGAACTCCGGATCGGGCTGCGGCCGCCAGACTTGCAGGAACAGGAGCGTGATGATCAGCGAGCCCAGCGAGGAGAGCACGTCCGTCAGGCTGTAGCTGATGAAGTTGGACGAGACAAACTGGGTGCCGGCAAAGCTGCCGCCGGCCACCAGCAGCACCGGCCACAGCGCGCGGACCGAGCGCGTGCCCCCATAGATGCCGATCACGTAGAAGGGCAGGGACAGCGCGAAGATCGGCAATATCCGCCCAACCATCGCGCCGAGCGTGGTATCCGGCAGATGCGTGACCACGCCGAGCACGGTGATCGGCACGCCGAGCGCCCCGAACGCCACCGGCGCGGTGTTGAAGATCAGGGTGAAGACCAAGGCCTCCAGCGGCGGATAGCCGACCATGATGAGGAGCGAGCTGGTGATCGCGACCGGCGTGCCGAAGCCGGCGATGCCCTCCAGCAGGGCGCCAAAGCAAAAGCCGATCACCACCAGCACCACGCGACGATCATTCGGCAGATGGTTCATCACCCAGTCTCGGAACTGGTCGAACCGTCCCGACCGCACCGCGACGTTGTAGAGCAGCAGCGCGTTGAACACGATCCACATGACCGGCCAGACCGCGAACGTAGCGCCAGCGAAGACCGCGTTGAGCGCGAGGCCGAACGGGAATCGCCAGGCCGCGACCGCAATGATGAGCCCGACGATCAGTCCGGCGAGCGAGGCCTGCCAGGCCGGGCGGCGCAGGAGTCCCAACATCACCAGAACGGTGACAATCGGCAAAACCGCGACGATAAAAGACGGCAACAACGCGCCGCCGACCGGGGTCAAGAGCTGTTGGAACATCACGCGTCCCCCCGCACGTTCGACCGCCCTTACGATGGCGGGTCGATTCGCGCCCTGAACTGCGGCCAGCGCAAAGCGTTCCTACGGCAACACCGGCCGAGCTACAAATTGGCGCGCGCCGTGTCGGGCAGCAACAATGGTCTATCAGGAGGAGGAACCCAGTGGCCAAGATGCGAGCGACCGAGGCGGCGGTGCATGTCCTGGAGCGCGAAGGCGTGACAACGGCCTTCGGCGTGCCAGGCGCGGCGATCAATCCGATCTACGCGGCGATTCGGCCGCGAAACGCGATTCGGCACGTTCTCGCGCGCCATGTGGAGGGCGCCTCGCACATGGCGGAGGGCTACACGCGCGCACGCCCCGGCAACATCGGCGTGTGCATCGGCACGTCCGGTCCCGCGGGAACGGACATGATCACCGGCTGCTACTCCGCCTGGGCCGATTCCATCCCGATCCTCTGCATCACCGGCCAGGCGCCTCGCGCGCGCCTCTACAAGGAGGACTTCCAGGCGGTGGACATCGAGAGCATCGCCAAGCCAGTCACCAAATGGGCGGTGACGGTGCGCGAGCCCGGGCTGGTGCCAGGCGTTTTCCAGCAGGCGTTCCATCTCATGCGGTCGGGCCGCCCTGGGCCGGTGCTGATCGACCTGCCCTTCGATGTGCAGATGGCGGAGATCGAGTTCGACCCGGAAATCTACGAGCCGCTGCCGGTGTACAAACCGCGCGCGACGGTGGCGCAGATCGACAAGGCGCTGGCGATGCTGAACCAAGCGGAGCGGCCGCTGATCGTCGCCGGTGGCGGGATCATCAACGCCGACGCCTCCGACCTGTTGGTACAATTCGCGGAGCTGACCAACGTGCCGGTGGTTCCGACCCTGATGGGCTGGGGCACGATCCCGGATGACCACCCATTGATGGCCGGCATGGTTGGGCTGCAGACCAGCCACCGCTACGGCAATGCGAACTTCCTCGCCTCCGACTTCGTGATGGGGATCGGCAATCGCTGGGCCAATCGTCATACTGGCTCGATCAATATCTATACGAGCGGCCGGCGATTCGTCCATATCGACATCGAGCCGACGCAGATCGGCCGCGTGCTCAACCCCGATTGCGGCATCGTCTCCGACGCGAAGGCGGCGCTCGAGCTGCTGGTGGAGCGTTCCCAGGAGATGAAGCAGCGTGGCGCGCTGCGCAACCGCTCGCGCTGGCCCGCGGAGTGCCGCGAGCGCAAGCGGACCATGCTGCGCCGCACGGACTTTGACAACGTGCCGCTCAAGCCGCAGCGCGTCTATCAGGAGATGAACGCGGCCTTTGGCCGGGACACGCGCTACGTGAGCACGATCGGCCTGTCGCAGATCGCGGGAGCGCAATTCCTGCACGTCTACGAGCCGCGCAACTGGATCAACTGCGGCCAGGCGGGGCCGCTCGGCTGGACGATTCCGGCGGCCCTCGGCGTCCGCGTCGCCGACCCCGACCGGCCGGTCGTCGCGCTGTCCGGCGATTACGACTTCCAGTTCATGATTGAGGAGCTGGCGGCCGGCGCGCAGTTCAATCTACCGTATATTCACGTCGTTGTGAATAACTCCTATCTCGGCCTGATCCGTCAGGCCCAGCGCGGGTTCTCGATGGACTACGCGGTGCAACTCGCCTTCGACAACATCAACGCCCCGGAGCTTCAGGGCTACGGCGTGGACCACGTCAAGGTCGCGGAGGGCATGGGCTGCAAGGCGATCCGCGTGACCACGCCGGACGCGATCCAGCCCGCCCTCAAGCAGGCGAAGGCGTGGGTGACGGAATTCCGCGTTCCCGTGGTGGTGGAGATGATCCTGGAGCGGATAACCAATGTCTCGATGGGAACCGAGATCGACAACGTCACCGAATTCGAGGAAACGCTCGATCTTCCGCCCGCGTTCGCCTTGACAACGCATTAGGCAGGACGGACGCGCGCCGCGCGACCCACCGGATCATCGAGGGAGATCGTCAATGAGCAACATCGGCTTCATCGGCCTCGGCATCATGGGGCGCCAGATGGCGCTGCACCTGATCGACGCCGGGCACAGGCTGTTCCTGTACGACCTCGGCCCGATCCCGCAGCCACTCCTGGACCGTGGCGGGCAGGCGCTGCAATCGAGCGAGGACGTCGCGCGGGAATCCGAGATCATCATCACGATGGTCCCCGACACGCCGGATGTCGAGGCGGCGTTGTTCGGGCCGAAGGGGGTCGCGGCCGGCCTCTCGTCGGGCAAGATCGTCGTCGACATGAGTTCGATATCGCCGATCGCGACCAAGGAATTCGCCCGCAAGATCAATGGCCTCGGCTGCGATTACCTGGACGCGCCGGTCTCCGGCGGCGAGGTCGGGGCGAAGCAGGCGACGCTCACCATCATGGTCGGCGGACCGGACCGGGCGTTCGACAAGGTCAAGCCGCTCTTCGACCTGATGGGCAAGAACGTGACGTTGGTGGGCGGCAACGGGGACGGCCAGACGACCAAGGTCGCGAACCAGATCATCGTGGCGCTGACCATCGAGGCGGTCGGCGAGGCGCTGCTGTTCGCCTCCAAGGCAGGTGCCGATCCGGCCAAGGTGCGTTCGGCCCTGATGGGCGGCTTCGCCTCCTCGCGCATCCTGGAGCTGCATGGCGAGCGCATGATCGAACGCCGGTTCGAGCCGGGATTCCGCGTCGAGCTGCATCAAAAGGATCTCAATCTGGCCTTGCAGGGGGCTCGCGCGCTGGGAATGGCGCTGCCCAACACCGCCAGCACGCAGCAGCTCTTCAACCTGGTCGAGGCGATCGGCGGCAGGTCGTGGGACCATTCCGGACTGGTGCGGGCGCTCGAGGTCATGGCGGGCGGGCACGAGGTCTCGCGACGCGAGCAGAAGGCCGACATGCTGGATTGAGCGGCACCGCACGCGAGATTTCCGCGGCCGACGACAAGCCCTATGTTGGGCGGCACCGGCCGTCCGGAGTCTCGCGGCCGCGGAGGAGAGAGCCCGAATGGTCAAGATGCCTGAAGCGGATGCCGGCGTGCTCGGCCGACGCGAGGAGATCGTGGCGGCGCTCCGCAAGATCGTCCCTGGCGAGGGCGTGATCGTCTCCGAGAGCGAGCGCCGTGCCTATGAGACTGACGGGCTGACGGCATATCGGCAGGTGCCGATGATCGTGGTGCTGCCGTCCACCACCGAGCAGGTCTCGCAGGTTCTTCGCTACTGCCAGGAGCAGGGGGTGAAGGTGGTGCCGCGCGGCGCCGGCACCTCGCTCTCGGGCGGCGCGCTGCCGCTGGAGGATGGCGTTCTCCTCGGCCTCGGGAAGTTCAACCGCATCCTGGAGATCGACCTGCCCAACCGGTGCGCCGTGGTGCAGCCGGGGGTGACCAATCTCGGCATCACCGACGCCGTGCGCCATGCCGGGTTCTATTACGCGCCTGATCCATCAAGCCAGATCGCCTGCACGATCGGCGGCAATGTCGCTGAGAACTCCGGCGGCGTGCACTGCCTGAAATACGGCCTGACGACCAACAACGTGCTCGGCATCGAGATGGTGCTGATGAGCGGGGAGATCGTGCGGCTGGGCGGCAAGCACATGGACGCGTCGGGCTACGACCTGCTCGGGGTGATGACCGGATCGGAGGGGCTGCTCGGCGTGGTGACGGAAGTCACCGTCCGCCTGATGTACAAGGCGACGACCGCGCGCGCGATCCTGCTTGGCTTCCCGAGCAGCGAGCGGGGCGGCCAGTGCGTCGCCGACATCATCGCCGCCGGGATCATCCCCGGCGGGATGGAGATGATGGACAAGCCGGCGATCCAAGCCGCCGAGGCGTTCGTCCACGCCGGCTATCCGCTGGACGTGGAGGCGTTGCTGATCGTGGAGCTGGATGGCTGCGCGCCGGAAGTCGATCACCTGATCCGCGTGGTGGAGCGCATCGCCGGCGAGAATGGCGCCGTCACCAGCCGCGTCAGCCGCGACGAGGCCGAGCGCGAGCTGTTCTGGGCCGGGCGCAAGGCGGCGTTCCCCGCCGTGGGACGGATCTCGCCCGATTACTACTGCATGGACGGCACCATCCCGCGCAAGGCCCTGCCGGCGGTGCTCGCGCGGATGCGGGAGCTGTCGGAGCAGTATGGCCTTGGCGTCGCCAACGTGTTCCACGCCGGCGATGGCAACCTGCACCCGCTGATCATGTACGACGCCAACAGGCCCGGCGAACTGGAGCGCACCGAGGCGTTCGGCGCCGACATCCTGCGCCTGTGCGTCGAGGTCGGCGGCGTGCTGACCGGAGAGCACGGCGTCGGCGTCGAGAAGCGCGACCTGATGGACGCGATGTTCAATGAAACCGACCTCGCACAGCAGCAGCGGCTGAAATGCGCCTTCGATCCTGGCGGGCTCCTGAATCCCGGCAAGGTGTTCCCGCAACTGCATCGCTGCGCCGAGCTGGGCCGGGTGCATGTCCACCGGGGCCAGGTCCGGTTCCCCGACCTGCCGCGTTTCTAGCAGGAAGGCGGCGGTGACGGCGTTTCGTGCCTCGGATGCGAAGCAAGTGGGCGAGGTCGTCTCCTGGGCCATGGGGGAGGAGCAGCCGATCGAGATCATCGGCGGCGGGTCGAAGCGTGGCCTCGGCCGCCCGATGCAAGTCGAGCACCTGCTGGACGTCTCCGGGCTCTCCGGCATTCGCGAGTACGAGGCGGCGGAACTGGTGCTGACCGCCGCGGCGGCGACGCCGCTCGCCGAGATCGAGGCCGCGCTCGACGCGAGCCGCCAGATCATGGCGTTCGAGCCGGCGGATTGGCGCGTGCTGCTCGGCACCGAGCAGACGGCGCCGACGATCGGCGGCGTGCTGTCCTGCAACCTGGCCGGTCCGCGCCGCATCCGGGCCGGCGCGGCGCGCGACTTTTTCCTCGGCTTCCACGGCGTCAACGGGCGGGGCGAGCTGTACAAGGCCGGCGGCAAGGTTGTGAAGAACGTGACGGGCTACGATCTTTGCAAGCTCGTGGCGGGCGCGTACGGCACGCTGGGCGTGCTGACCGAGGTGACGATCCGGGTCGGGCCAAAGCCGGAGACGGGGCGGACGATTCTCGTCCTCGGGCTTGACGATGCGGCCGGCGTTCGCGCCCTGGCGGCGGGGCTCAACGGGCCGCACGAGGTTTCGGGCGCGGCGCATGTGCCGGGCAGGTTGGCGCGGCGCTCCGCCCTGCCGGCGGTCGCGGACGCCGGCGGCGCGGTGACAGCGTTGCGCATCGAGGGGCCGGAGCCCTCCGTCGCGTTTCGGGGTCAGGCGCTGGTCGAGGCGATGAACCCGTTCGGTCCGACGGGCACACTGGACCCGGACGACACCGCCGCGTTCTGGCGCGAGCTGCGCGATGCCACGCCGCTGGCCGAGCCGCGCGAGCGCGCCGTCTGGCGCATCTCGGCGACCCCGTCGAGCGGGCCGTCCATCGCCGCTGACATCGCGGCACAAGCCGAGGCGGAGTATTATTTCGACTGGGGCGGCGGCCTGATCTGGGTGGCAATCGCCGGCCGGCTCGATGGCGGGGCCGAGCTGGTGCGCACCGCGATCGGGGCGCATGGCGGCGGGCACGGGACATTGTTGCGCGCCGCCGAGAGCATCCGCGCCGCCGTCGATGTCTTCGAGCCGCTGCCGGCTCCGCTCGCCGCCCTCTCGGCGCGGGTGAAGACGAGCTTCGATCCGCACCGCGTGTTGAACCCCGGACACATGTACGCCGGGATCTAAAGGATACCCATGCAGACCAACTTCGCTCCCGACCTGCTCAAGCGGCCCGATTTCGCTGAATCCGAACGCGTGGTGCGCACCTGCGTGCATTGCGGGTTCTGCACCGCGACCTGTCCCACCTACGTGCTGCTCGGCGACGAGTTGGACAGCCCGCGCGGGCGCATCTACCTGATGAAGGAGATGCTGGAGAAGAATCGCCCAGCCGATGCGGAGACGGTGAAGCATATCGACCGTTGCCTGAGCTGCCTTTCCTGCATGACCACGTGCCCATCCGGCGTGAACTACATGCACCTGGTGGACCACGCGCGGCACCACATCGAGAAGACCTATCGCCGCCCCTGGCCCGAGCGGCAGATGCGCCGCCTGCTCGGCACGGTGCTGCCCTACCCGGCGGCGTTCCGCGCTGCTCTCTCCGGCGGCCGGTTCGCCAAATACGCCGCGGGCGCGCTGCCGAAGCGATTGCGCGTGCTGGTGGAGATGGCGCCAGGTAAGGTGCCGCCCGCCTCGCCCATGGACCGGCCGCAGGTGTTTCCGGCCGAAGGCAAGCGGATCGCGCGTGTCGCCCTGATGAACGGCTGCGCGCAGCAGGTGCTGGCGCCGCAGATCAACGAGGCGACGATCCGCCTGCTGACCCGGCATGGCTGCGAGGTGGTGATTGCCAGGGGCAGCGGCTGCTGCGGCGCGCTGACCCACCACATGGGACAGGACGGCTCAGGCTTCGGCAAGGCCAACGTCGACGCCTGGACGCGCGAGCGCGAGGAAGGCGGGCTGGATGCGGTGGTCATCAACGCGTCGGGCTGCGGCACGACGGTCAAGGACTACGGCTTCACGTTCCGCGCCGATCCCGCCTACGCCAAGCGGGCCAGCGTAATCTCGGCGATCACCAAGGACATCACCGAGCTGATGACCGAGATCGGATTGAAGCCGCCGGTGGTAGAGACAGGCCAGCGCGTTGCCTATCACAGCGCCTGCTCGCTCCAACATGGCCAGCGCGTCACCCTCCAGCCCAAGCGGCTGCTAGAGGCGGCGGGGTTCGAGGTGACGGACATCCCGGAGGCGCATCTCTGCTGCGGCTCGGCCGGCACCTACAACCTGTTGCAGCCGGAGATCGCGGTGCGGCTGCGCGACCGCAAGGTGGCCAACATCGAACGCACCGAGCCGGACATCATCGCCACCGGCAATATCGGCTGCATCACCCAGATCGCGACCGGCACCAAGGTGCCGATCCTGCACACGGTCGAGCTGTTGGACTGGGCAACCGGGGGACCGAAGCCAACCGTGCTGGTCGGGCTCTCTTCCGTCCCTCGCGCTGCCCCAAGTCCCGACCAGATCGCCGTGTTCGCCGAGTCACGCTGACGGCGCCAGCAACAGCACCGAAAGGGAGCGCACGCCCTGGGCGCCGTGGATCAGCACGCCCTCGATGTCGGCGGTCGCCGAGGGTCCGGTGTGGAACACGGCGTAGCGGTATCGGTGAAATTCGGGCCGGTGATAGGCGTGATGAAGGTTGGGGACGATCGCCCCAGGATCGAGCAGCACGAGCAAGTGCTGCGCCAGGTACGCCACGGAATTGACGCCCAGCTCCGCCTCGGTGAAGCAGACCGAACCGGTTTCCGCCACCCCGAATGCGGCGCGCAGCACGGCAACGTCCACGTCGTGCAAGTCGCGGGGCTGCTTCGTGTCGGCGAGATCGCGATTGCCCTGGATCTCCGGAGCGTTCGAGCAGACAACCTTGGCTTCCCGCAGGCGTGGGCGGAACGGTGCGATTGGGTCGCCGGGTGGCCCCGGTTCCAGCAGCGCGCCGCCCATCTGCCGCAGCCGCCGGGTGAACTCCGCGACGAGGCCATCCGGCATGTTGGTTTCGAACAGCGGAACCGTGGGCAAGTCGCGCTGGCGTTCCCGGGTGTGGCCGCGGATCGAGGCAAGGATGGAGTCACGGCTGGTCAACTCCGCTTCTCCCGGTTCTGCCGGTACCAGCTATGGAAGGTCTGCTTCGGCGGCGCTGGAACCTCGCGGCCCTTTCCCCAGGCGTTTAGCGGATTGTAGACGGCGAAGCGCGGCAGGTGGCGCAGCGCGGAATCCGCCGCGCCGATCGCCGCGCGGTAAAGCCGGGGGTTCGACAACACCCTGCCCGCCGCCGCCATCATGACCCGCTTTGTCGCCGGCAGCTCGCGCGCCTCGGACAGCACCTTGCGCCAGGCGAAGATCTGCTCGTGGATGTTGATCTTCACTGGACAGACGTTGGTGCAGGAGCCGTTGAGCGAGGAGGCGAAGGGAAGATTGCTGAACTTGTGCTTGTCGAAGGTGGGGTCGAGGATCAGTCCGATCGGCCCGGCATAGGTCGCCCCGTACGACAGCCCGCCGCTGCGGCGATACACCGGGCAGGTGTTCATGCAGGCGCCGCAGCGGATGCATTTCAGCGAGGTCCAGAACTCCTCCAGCCCCAGCCGCGCCGAGCGCCCGTTGTCCACCAGTACGATGTGCATCTCGCCGCCCTCGCGCGGCGCGCGGAAGTGCGACGTGTACTGGGTGATCGGCGAACCCAGCGCCGAGCGCGACAGCAGCCGGATGAAGACGCCGAGATGCTCAACGCGCGGGATGAGCTTCTCGATCCCGATGCTGGCGATGTGCAAGGGCGGCACATTGGCGGACAGGTCGGCGTTGCCCTCGTTGGTGCAGACCACGAAGCTGCCGGTTTCGGCGACCGCGAAATTGGCGCCGGTCATGCCGGCATCGGCCTCCAGGATCAGCGGCCGGGTCGCCTCCCGCTGCTGCTCGGCGAGGTAATGGGCGTCGTTGTTCGCCGGATCGGTGTGCAGCGTCTTCGCGAACACCGCCGCGACATCGGAGCGCAGCTTGTGCACCGCCGGCACGACGACATGGCTCGGGTCTTCGTTGTCGAGCTGCTGGATTCGCTCGCCGAGATCGGTCTCGACCACCTCGATCCCCGCGGAGCGCATGGTGTCGCGGAAGCCGCACTCCTCGGTCAGCATCGACTTGCTCTTGATGAGCCGCTTCGCGCCGTGGTCGCGCAGGATGCCGTGGATGATGCCGTTGTGCTCGGCCGCTTCGGATGCCCAATGCACGTGGACGCCGTTCGCTTTCGCCGCCGCCTCGAACTGCTCCAGGTACTCGGCGAGGTGGGTCAGCGTGTGCTCCTTGATCGCGGAAGCGAGGCTGCGCAGCTCCTCCCACTCTGGGATGCCCCACATCTCGCGGTCGCGCTTCTCCCGCAAGTCCCAGAGGCGCTCGTCGTGGAACTTCAGGTGCTCCGGCGCTCGCAGGAAGCGCTCCGCCGCCTCGGCATGATCGATCGGGCGGTTGCCCCTCACCGTCGCGCCGCGCGACTGCGCCTCCCGCTCGTCCGCCGCGATGGGCTTCGAACGGGCTTCGGCGTGATCGAGGGGGCGGCTCATGCCCTGGCTCCATTCAGGATTTGAGCGATATGGATGAATTTCAGATCGAGCCCGATCCGCTTCGCGCAGCCTTGCTGGTGCATCAGGCACGAGCTGTCGGCGGAGACGATGTACTCCGCTCCGGCCCTCGCGTGGTTCGTCACCTTGTCGTGCCCCATCCGCGCCGAAACCGCCTGCTCGGTGACGGAGAAGGTGCCGCCGAAGCCGCAGCACTCGTCGGGACGGGCAGGCTCGACGATCTCGATGCCCCGCACCTTCATCAACAGGTCGAGGGGCTTTGAGAAGAACGGCTCGCGCAGCTCCGTCGGCCGGGCGTGGCCGAGGCCGCGCAGCGTGTTGCAGCTATTGTGGTAGCCGACGCGGTGCGGGAACTCGGCCCAGGGGAATTCCTGGACATCCAGGATGTCGTGCAGGAACTCGACCAGCTCATAGGTGCGGCCGCGCACGCCGCGCACCGTGTCCGTCTGCTCGATCGCGGTCATGTTGTCGCGCACCTGATGCACGCAGCTCCCGGACGGCGCCACGACGTAGTCGAAGCCGGCGAAGTTGCGCACGAACAGCGCCTCGGTCGCGACCGCCTCCTGGTGACACCCGCTGTTGACCATGGGCTGGCCGCAGCAGGTCTGGTCCAGCGGGTAGAAGACATCGAGGCCGAGCCGCTCCAGCAGCTCCAGTGTCGCGATGCCGACCTCGGGGTGGAACGCATCGACGAAGCAGGGGACGAACAATCCGACGCGCATGACGCCTTCCATCGAAATTCAGATGCCATTCTCGATCTCTCGCAGACGTGCCCGGGCCTCCTCCGCGCTCCCGTAAATGCGCGGCGCGACGTTCCGCCCGGCAAGGGCGTCGCCGAGCTTCATGCGCAGGAAGCCACTTGTCGTGTACCGCGTCGCCCCGGAGTAGTGGCGCTCCATCAGCCGGCTGACCATGCTCACGTAGAGGTCCAGAAGCTCCGGCAGGATCGAGAAATTATCGTAGTTGACGACCGCGTAGACCTTGCCTGGGGCCGCGCGGGTCTTCTCGGCAACCAGCCTCTCGATCTCGCGGATCTGGTCGAGGCTGCGCACCGACAGGCCCTCGAAGTTGACGAAGAACAGGTTCTGGTCGCGGTGGTAGGTGAACCGCGCCTGGAGCGGCACCTCAAGCAAATCCTGGCGCAGCCCCATCCGATCCGATCGGAACAGGCGCGCGTCCATCGCCCGAGGGTCTCGCACCAACGGCCGGAAGTCCATCTGCCCGAGGATATCACGCTCGATATCAATGCCCGGCGCGACCTCGATCAGCTCCAGCCCTTCGGGTCCGAGGCTGAACACGCATCGCTCGGTGACATAGAGCACGTGCTGGCCCCGCTGCGCGGCGTAGCCGCGGCTGAAGGTGCGGTGCTCCACCGCCTCGACGAACTTGCGGCTGCGGCCTTCCTGTTCGATGCGCAGCCGGCCGTTCTCGAATCCCAGCCTTAGCCCTCCGGCGGTGAAGGTGCCGCAAAACACCACTTTCTTGGCGTTCTGGCTGATATTGATGAATCCGCCCGCCCCGGCCAGCTTGCGCTCGAACCGGCTGACGTTCAGGTTTCCCTCCCGGTCCACCTGCGCGAGGCCCAGAAAGGCGAGGTGGAGGCCGCCGCCATCGTAGAAGTCGAACTGGTACGGCTGATCGATGATCGCCTGCGTGTTCACGGCGGCCCCGAAATCCAGTCCCCCGGCTGGCATACCGCCGATCACGCCCGGTTCCGCCGTCAGCGTGATCAGGTCGATCACCTTTTCCTCGTAGGCAACGTTCGAGACGCCTTCCGGCGTCCCGATACCCAGGTTGACGACGCTGTGCGGCCGGAGTTCCAGCGCGCACCGTCGGGCGATCACCTTGCGCTCGGACAGGGGCAGGACAAGCACTGCCCCCATATAGCCGCGAATCTCGCCGCTATAGGCCGCGTTGTACGGTGTCCCGAACGTCTGCCAATGGTGCTCCGGCTTTTCGGCGAGCACCACGCAATCGACCAGCACGCCGGGAATCTTCACGTGGCGTGGATTGAGCGTCCCGCTCTCGGCGACGCGCTCCACCTGCACGATGACGAGCCCGCCGGAGTTGCGGGCCGCCATGGCGATGGCCAGCGCCTCCAACGTCAGCGCCTCGCGCTCCATGGTGACGTTGCCGTCCGGGTCGGCGGTGGTGCCGCGGACGATCCCGATATTGATGGGGAAGGCCTTGTAGAACAGGAACTCTTCGCCGCCGATCGTCGTCAGCGTGACCAGGTCTTCGGTGGTCCGGGCGTTGATCTTGCCGCCGCCGAAGCGCGGGTCGACGAACGTGCCCAGGCCGACGCGGCTGATGTGGCCCGGCCGGCGCGCGGCGATGTCGCGGAACAGGTGCGAAATCACGCCCTGCGGCAGGTTGTACGCCTCGATCTGGTTCTCGACGGCCATGCGCTGCAAGGCCGGGACAAGGCCCCAGTGGCCGCCCACCACGCGCCGCACCAAGCCGTCATGGCCGAGATGCTTGAGGCCCTTGCCATGTCCGTCGCCCTGCCCGGCCGCATAGACCAGGGTGAGACCGCGCGGCTTCTCCGCCGGAGGAGCACCCGGCTCCTCTGGCCGGAGATAGAACTCCTCCAGCGCGACCGCGATGCTTTCAGGGAAACCAATGCCGACGAATCCGCCCGTCGCGACCGTGTCGCCCTCGCGGATCAGTCGAACCGCCTCGGCGGCGGAGACGATCTTGCCGCGTCCGGGACCATGCGTGGCGGACCTGGTGGGATGAGTGACGAGGTCTGCACCGACCTGTCGCATGGTCATGCTCGCTCTCCGGAAAAGGCTTGGTGGCGCATGCTCACATCAGAGGGGCGGCATCTCTCCAACCATTGTCTCGGGCCGCACCGCGTCGTCGAACCGGGCCGCGTCGATCCAGCCTGTCGCCACCGCCGCCTCGCGCAGGGTCGTGCCCTCCACATGCGCCTTGTGCGCGATCTTCGCGGCCTTGTCGTAGCCGATCACCGGCGCGAGCGCCGTCACCAGCATCAGCGACCGGTCGAGCAGTTCCGCCACACGATCCCGATTCAGTTCCGTGCCCTCCACCGTGTAGCGGCGGAAGGTCTCGGAGGCGTCGCCCAGGATGCGCGCGGAATGCAGGAAGCAGTCGATGATGACGGGCCGCATGACATTGAGCTGAAGCTGTCCCTGCGCGCCCGCGAAGGCGACCGTGGCATCCTCGCCCAGAACCTTCGTGCAAACCATCACCATGGCTTCGCACTGCGTCGGGTTGACCTTGCCGGGCATGATGGAGGAGCCAGGTTCGTTCTCCGGCAGGGCCAGTTCGCCGAGGCCGCAGCGCGGACCGGAGGCGAGCCAGCGCAGGTCATTCGCCACCTTCAGCAGCACCACCGCGACGCCACGCAGCCCCGCCATGCTCGCCACCATCGCGTCGAGCCCACCCAGGGCGGCGAACTTGTTCGGCGCGGTGCGGAAGGGCTGACGGGTGAGCTCTGCGATCCGCGCGGCGACGGTCTCGGCAAAGCCCGGCGGGGCGTTCAGTCCGGTGCCGACCGCCGTGCCGCCGGCGGCCAGCTCGTGCAGCCCGTCCAGATTGCGCTCCAGTCCGGCCATGGCATCACGGAGCTGGCGGGCCCAACCGGACCATTCCTGGCCGACCGTGAGCGGCACCGCGTCCTGAAGGTGCGTGCGGCCGATCTTCACCACATCGGCCCAGGCCCGCGCCTTCGCCTCGATCGCGGCGGCCAGCGCCTCTAGGCGCGGCATCAGGCGCGTGCGCACCTCCAGCACGGCCGCGATATGCATGGCGGTCGGAAAGGTGTCGTTGGAGGATTGCGCCATGTTCACGTCGTCATTGGCGTGGACCGGCTTCTTCGAGCCGATCTCTCCCCCAAGGAGCTGGATCGCCCGGTTGGCGATCACCTCGTTGGCGTTCATGTTGGTCTGCGTGCCGGAGCCGGTCTGCCAGACGAACAGCGGGAACTCCGCGTCGAGCTTCCCCTCGATGACCTCGTCGGCGGCCCGCACGATGGCGGCTTTCTTCCACGCCGGCAGCCGTCCCGCCTCGGCGTTCACCTGCGCCGCCGCCTTCTTCACGATGCCGAAGGCGCGCACGACACCGACCGGCATGCGGTCGTCGCCGATGGAAAAGTGGATCAGGCTGCGCTGGGTCTGCGCGCCCCAATAGTGCCCGGCGGGGACGTTGATCACTCCCATGGAGTCGGTTTCCGCCCGCGTGCCCGTCGCTTCCGTGCCGATCGGCACGTCGCGCAGCACCGGTGCCATGCCTTCGCTGTCGTCTCGCGCCTCGCTCTCGCTTGCCGGGCTCATGGTGATGACCCTTTCCGACCTTGTGCCGCCTCGCCGCAACCCGGTGCGGCGGACAAGGTTGCGGGCCGGCGTCGATGGCGATCGCGCGGGCATTATGTTGCCCGCGCGCTCCTGCCGCTCATGTATCGGTTCAACAACAGGAACGCCAGCAGGGTGGCCCCGAACACGATCTGCCGACCGGCCTCGCCGATCTCGATCGCGGTGAGCAAGCTGACCAGGACCGTCATCATCACGGCGGCGGCAACGACGCCGAGGTAAGGCGCCTGCCCGCCGGCCAGCGCCACGCCGCCGATCGCCGCGACGACGACGCTGGTGAGGATGTAGGCGTTGCCCAGGCCGAGGAAGGCCTGGCCGACATAGCCGGTCAGCAGGAACCCGCTGAGCGCGGCGATGGCGCCGCTGAGCGCATAGGCGCCGACCCGCACCCGCATCGTGCTGGTGCCCGACAGCAGCGCGGTCTTTGGGTTGGCGCCGGTGGCGCAGAGCCGGCGCCCCCACGCGGAGCGCGACAAGACCCAGACCGCGAGGCCGGTCACGATCGCCCAGGCGATCACCACGTTCGGAACCCCGGCACTCGCCTGGCCGGCGATGGCGACAAGCACCGGACTCGCGGCGTTGGGCGGCTGGAAGGCGGAAACGAAGACGATCAGCCCGCCATCGACCACGCCAGCCATGGCCAGGGTGGCGACCAGGGGCGGGATGCGCAGCCGCGCGACCCCGATCCCGTTGATGAGCCCGACCACGCTGCCGCCGCCGATCGCGGCCAGGCAGCCCAGGGGCGTCAAGGCGTCGCGGCCCGCCATCACCGCCGCGCCGACGATCCCGCCCAGGGTCGCGACCGCTCCCACCGAGAGATCAAGCCCCTGCCCGCCAGCGGCAATGACGATGGTCTGGCACAGCGCGAACAGGCCGAGGAAGGCGGCAATCTTGAGCTGGTTCGCGACCTGCGTGGCGCCAAGGAACCCTGGCAGCAGCGCCTGGCCCACCAACAGCAGCGCGATGCTGAGGCCCACCAGCAGCGCCAGCCGCCACGAAGCCGGCCTCACGCGGTCCTCCGCTGTTCCAGCACCATGAAACCAAGCGCCGCCACGACCACCAGGCCCTTGAAGAATTCCTGCCAGATGCTGGGGATGCCGGCGAAGTAGATGACGTTGCCGATGATGCCGAGGACCAGGGCGCCCAGCAGCGCACCCCACGGCGTGCCGCGCCCGCCGCCGAGCGAGATGCCGCCGATCACCACCGCGGCGACCGATGTGAGCGTGTAGGTTTGGCCCAGCCGCGCGTCGCCGGAGAGGGTCTGCGCCGAGATCGAGAGCGCCGAGAGGAACACCAGCACCCAGCCGATGAGATAGGTCAGCAGCTTCACGCGCGCGACCGGGATTCCGGCCTGGAAGGCGGCGGCGGGATTGCTGCCCACCGCCAGGATGCGGCGGCCGAGCCGGTGGTACGCGAGCAGTGCCAGCCCCGCCATGGCAGCCAGCACGATCAGGAAGGGCGCGGGCAGGCCGGCGGCTTCGCCGCTATAGAAATCGCCGATCGCCGCGTCCACCGCCCCGCCTGGCTGCGGCATCAGCATGAGCGCGAGCCCGAACCAGATCGCGCCGGTGGCGAAGGTGGCGATCAAGGAAGGCAGGCCGACATAGCCCACCAGCACCCCGTTCACTGCACCCAGCGCCAGCGCGACGGCGAGCCCGATACCCGCCTCTCCCCAAGGACCGACCGCGGCGGCGGCTGGCACCGTGGCGAGCACGCAATTGATGAGCGACACGCCGGCGCCCACTGAGAGGTCAAGCTCGCGGTTCAGCACGAACATCGCCTGCGCCAGGCACACCAGGATGGTGGGCGCGAACGTGGCGATGTTGCCCTCCAGCGACGGGCGGCCGAAGAAACGCGGCTGAAGCCAAGCATTCAGCGCGATCACCACGGCCAGCATGCCGAACGCCGGCAGGACGCCGCTGCGCCGCAGGCTGGCCCAGGCGGGCGCGCTCATGCCGCCTTTCCGAAGGCGGCGGCCATGACAAGCTGCTCGCTCATCGCGGCGCCAGCCAGGTCATCGACAACGCGCCCCTCGTACATCACCAGGATCCGGTCGCAGTGGCGCAGCAGCTCCTGCACGTCCGAGGCGAACACCAGGATCGCCGCGCCCCCCGCCGCCAACTCGGCCAGCGTGGCGTAGATCTCGGAGCGGGCGTGGATGTCCACGCCCTTGGTTGGATCACTGAGCAGCAGGATCTCGGTCTTCACCGCCAGCCATTTCCCGATCACCACCTTCTGCTGATTGCCGCCGCTGAGGGTGGCGACGGGCTGGCCGGGTCCGTCGGTCTTGATCAGCAGCCGCCGAATCGCCTCCAGCGCGAAGCCGCGCAACTCGGCGAGCGGCAGGCGCCAGGGCCGCCGGTCCAGCGCCACGCGCACATAGCCAAGGTTCTCGCCCACGGTCTGGTCGATGAACAGGCCCTCCCGGTGCCGGTCGTTCGGCACCAGGCAAATGCCGCGGCGGATCATGTCGCGTGGCAGGCGCGCGGCGAGGCGCTCACCGCGGTGCAGGATCGCGCCGCCCTCCACGCGCCGCAGCCCCGCGACGGCTTCGAGCAGCTCCTCCTGGCCCTGGCCCTGCAAGCCGGCCAGCCCGACGATCTCGCCACGATGCAGCTCCAAATCGACGCCGCGCACCGCGCCGCCCGCGCGCAGCCCCTCCAGGCGCAGCACCGTCTCGCCGATGACGCGTTCGACCGGCGCGCGCGGCGTGGGCTCGGGGTCGCCGGTCATCAACTCCAGGATGCGATCCTTGTCGAGCGAGCCGGAAATCTCCCAGGCGCCCACGCGCCGGCCATTGCGCAGCACGAGGACGGAATCGCACAGCGCCTCCACCTCCTGGAGCCGGTGCGAGATGAAGATCACCGCCGTATCGGATTCGGTCAGGCGGCGGACCGCCGCGAAGAGCCGCGCCACATCCGCCGCGCCGAGGGCGGCAGTGGGCTCGTCCAGAATCAGCAGCCGCGGCGCGCGGAGCAGGGCGCGGGCGATCTCCGTGAGTTGCTGTCCCGCCGCGCTGAGCTGCCCGGCCGGGGCGTCCGTGTCCACCCATGGCGCCCCGAGTTCCCGCAGGATCGCCCCGGCCCGCCGGCGGGACTCGCGGCGGGCGATGAAGCCGCCCGGCCGGCAGTGCTCCGCGCCCAGGAACAGGTTTTCCCACACGGGCAGGTCGGGCGCGAGGCTCGGGTGCTGGTGGGCGATGACGATGCCGCAACGCGCCGCGTCGTGCGGCGAGGCGAACACGACCGGATCGCCGCGCAGGCGCAGGCTGCCCGTGTCGGGCGCGAGCTCGCCCGCGATGATTCGCGACAGCGTGCTCTTGCCCGACCCGTTCGCGCCGAGCAGCCCGAGCACGTGGCCGGGCTCGACGTCGAGGTCCACCCCATCCAGCGCCACCACACCGCCGAAGTGCTTGGCGATCTTGCTCGCGGCAAGCAGCGTCATCGCCCGGCCCGTTCGTCTCAGGTGAACAGGGCGTCGAGCTGCGGCTCGGAGAGCCACTCCTCCAGGAACCAGCTATCCGGCTTGTCGTGCATCTCATCCAGTGTGGAATCCAGCGTCTCGCGCGTGACGGTCCGCGCGATGGGGTAGAAATAGGTGTTCTCCGGCAGCGGCTTCAGCTTCCGCCCCGCCGCCAGCCGCACCGCGAAGCCGATCGCGTCGCGGCTGATCCAGGGCGGATTCGCCTGGGCGAAGGCGCGCATGTTGGTGCCGGACTCAATCTCCTTCTTCCACGCCAGCAGGAACGCCTTCTGCGCCTCCCCGGTCATCACCGGGATGGGGCGGCGCGCATTCTGGAAGGCGCGCAGCACGCCAAGACCCATGCTGTCCTCGACATAGGCGCCGTCGATCTCCGGCTGCGCCGCGATCACGGTGGCCATGACGCTTTGCGCCTTGGCGTTGTCCCACATGCCGTAGCCGGACCAGACGACCTGGATGCCGGGGAACAGCTTGAACGTGTCGAAGGCCGCCTTCTTCCGCGCCTCCGCCGCGGGATGGCCGGGGATGCCGTCGAGGATGACGACCTTGCCCTTGCCCTGAAGCGTCGTCGCGATCCACTCGGCGTAGCGCTTGCCCCACGCGTAGTGATCGACGGTGACGTTGATAGCGTAGGGGCTGGTGACGCGCTGATCGAAGGAGACAACGGGGATGCGGGCGCGCTTGGCCTCGTTGAACACGCCGTTCAGCGCGGTCGCGGAGTTGGCGTTCACCGTGATCGCCGAGACGCCCTGGCTGATCATGTTGCGGATGTCCTGGATCTGCTGGTTGACGTCCGCGCCCGCCTGCTGGACGACCAGCTTCCCGGCCATGCCCTTGTCTCTGTACTCGTTGAACTGGAGCTGCGCGCCCTCGACCATCTGGTTGCGCCACTCGGTGCCGAAATAGCCGTTCGACAGGCCGATCACGGCATCCAATCCGGCAGCCTGCGCGGCGCGGGCACTGCCCAAGCCTGCCGCGGCCACGGCGGCCGCGCCGACCATGAATTGTCTGCGGTGCATTCTCGTTTCCTTCCAGTCGTTCTCAACCGCCTCCGCTCAGCGGTTCGGAGCGGCGGGACCGGCGGGCGATCCTGCCGCTTCTCCGCGTCATTCGGCCGCCAGCACCTGCCCCGGCGCGACGCGGCCCTGGAACGGCTTGTGGAACTGGCCGTCCTTCATGATCGCCAGCAGCGCGTTGCGGTCCTGGAGCAGGCTGAGGTCGAGCAGCGGGTTGCCATCGACGAGCAGGATGTCGGCCAGGTATCCCGCCGCGATCCGGCCCATCTTCTCGCCGGACTTGCCCACCCACGCCTCGCCGCCATAGGCGGTCGCGGCGCGCAGCGCCTCCCAGGGCTCGAAGCCGAACAGGTTGACGAGGTGCTCCAGGTCGCGCGCCTCGGTGCCCTGCGGGAGCCACGCGAAGCCGTAGTCGCCGAAGGGCAGCACCTTGATGCCGGCCTTGTGCATCTTGACCATGGTCTTGATGCCCTCCTCCAGCTCGCGCTTGTTGCCGATCATCTCGGCGACGTCGGTGGTGATGCCCCAGTCCTTCGCCTCGTACGTCGTGTTGTAGCGGGCCGCGATCGCCGGCGATACGTAGTGCTTGTGCTTGACCTTCTCCAACTGCTCAATGGTTTCGTCAGTCGCGAAGGTGGCGTGGAAGATGAACTCCACGTTGTACTTCATGCATTGCCGCACCGAGCTGTCGGCGTGGGCGTGGGCGGCGAGGCGCTTGCCGATGTTGTTGGCGGTGTCGCAGATCGCGGCGACCTCCGCGTCGGTCATCGGGTTGTCGTAGGCCGCCATGCGCGGGTAGCAGAAGCTGTCGCCCGAGTTGTTGAACTTGATGAGGTCCACGCCCTCGCGGATCATGGTGCGCACCACCTTGCGGAACTCCTCCGGCGTGTCGCAGATGATCGAGATGGACGGGTGCTTGGCGTCGAGCTGGTTGTCGTCGGCGAGGCCGCCCGTGACCGTCAGCTCCGGCGAGCCCGCGAGCAGGCGGGGGCCGGGGATCTTGCCCTTGTTGATCTCGTTGCGGATGACGATGTCGAGGCGCGGCTTGGCCGACGCCGCGCCGACCGCCGCGGTGAACCCCATGTCCAGCGCCTGCTTGGCGTTGTGCATGGTGAGCAGCACGTGCTCCTCGACGGGCAGCGCGGTGAGTTCCGCGACCGTGGTGCCGTTGTTGTAGGTCAGGTGGCAGTGGGTGTTGACCATGCCGGGCATCAGCGAAGCGCCGCCGGCGTCCACGACCTCGCAGCCTTCGCGCGGCAGGCTCTCGCCGCGTCCCGACACGGCGTGGATGCGGTTGCCCTGCACCAGCACCTCGCCGGGCACCAGATCCTTCCCCGTGCCTTCAAAGATCATCACGTTCGTGAACAGTGTCCTTGGCATCGTTCCTCTCCCTTTTCTGTCCATGGCCCTCAGGCCGCCCGCGCGCTCACGCGCCCCGACACCTTGGCGCGCAAGGAGGCGGGCAGCAACTCTGCCGGAAGGTCGCCGTCGGCGCTTCGCGCGTACACCTCTGCCGCCTCGATCAGGGCCGGAGCGTCGTCCGCCGCCAGCTCCGCAAAGCGGATCACGCACTTGCCTGGCGCTCTCAACGCCGCCGTGCAGGGGTGCGGGCAGCCGTTGAGACACTCCACGGTCCGCACCGCGACCGGGCTGGCCGCCCTCACGGCAGCGGCCTTCATCGCCGTGGCCAGGCGCTGGCCGGGCGTCGGCTCCCCCGCTGGCGGAGGCGCGTAGCGGTTGCACGTCAGGCAAACGAAAATGCGTCCGCTCACGGTGCGAATCCCGGCACCTCTCCCGCCGGGCGAGTCGGGAACTCGTGGTGCGGCCGGTTTTGCCGGGCGTAGAACACGGTGAGCGCGTAATTCACCTGCTTGGCGCGTTCGATCGTCGCCCAGTGCCCGCATGCCGTGAGGAGCTGAAACTGGGCGCCCCGGATCGCGCTCGCCATCGCGCGGCCGACATCGGGCGGTGCCGTGCGGTCCTGGTCGCCGGTGATGAGCAAGGTCGGGCAGGCGATGCGCGGCAAATCTGCGCTCCTGGCCTCCGACAGCGCCTCGCAATTGCGCGCGTACCCCTCCGGCGGCTGCGCCATCAGGCTCTCCCGCACGAAGGCGGTCGCGGCGGGCTGGTTCATCTTCGTGTCGTCCGCCGTGCCGCCGGCCACGATGGCGTCGGCGATGCCGCGCATCCCCTCCGCCCGCGCCTTGGCCGCCCGCTCCCGCAACGCCCCGCGCGCGGTCTCCGGCGGCTCCGGGAAGGGCCCCGCCAGAATAAGGCTCGCGACCAGGTCCGGATGCGCGGCGGCGAGGTGCTGGCAGATGATGGTGCCGAGCGAGTGTCCGGCCAGGTGGACCCGTCCCTGCGCGGCGAGCCGCCGTACCACGTCGCGCAAGTCCGCGATGTGACCCGCGATGGAGATGTCGTTCCGGACAGGGCTGCGCCCCGAGCCGGCGAGGTCGTAGGCGACCAGCCGCAGGTCGCGCCTGAGTACCTGCGCCTGCGGGTACCAGGTGTTCGTGCTGCCGCCGAGGCCATGCACGAAGACGAGCGTCTCGCCCTTGCCGCCCAGCTCTTCGACGAACAGGCCGTTCTTATTCGTTTCCCCCACCATGCCGCTCCTCAGTTCGTGGTCGCCGCCTCGCGTGCGGCGCCCTGCTGCTCGAATGTTCTGCGCCGGACCCGGTTGCGGATCGCGCCGATACCGGCGATCTCGATTTCGACCAGGTCGCCATCCTTGAGAAAGCGCGGCGGGTCGAAGCCGATCCCGACGCCTTCCGGCGTGCCGGTCGCGATCACGTCGCCCGGTTGCAGCGTCACGCTGCGCGAGATGGTCTCAATCAGGTTCGGCACGTCGAAGATCAGGTCGGCGGTGGTGGAGTCCTGGCGCAGCTCCCCGTTGACGCGGCAGGTGATGCGCAGCCTGGTCACGTCGATCTCGTCCGCCGTCGTGATCCACGGCCCCATCGGGCCGAAGCCGTCGATCCCCTTGCCCAGGAACCACTGCTTGTGAACGCGCTGCAGGTCGCGCGCGGTCACATCGTTCATGACCGTGTAGCCGAACACGTGCTCAAGCGCCCGCTCGCGCGGAATGAAGCGGCCGGGCTTGCCGATCACCACGGCCAGCTCCGCCTCGTAGTCCACAGCCTCGTCCAGGCCCGGCCAGAGCGGGATGGCATCGAAGGGGCCGGAGATGGAGGAGGACGGCTTGGTGAAGATGATCGGGTGCTCGGGCACAGCGTCCGCGGCCGTCGCACCGGAATCGTAGCCGCTCTTGGTGAACTCCCGCGCGTGCGCGTGGTAGTTCTTTCCCACGCACATGACGTTGTGCGGAGGCGCAGGAATTGGCGCCAGCAGCCTCGCCCCGTCCAGCGCGTGCCCCGAACCGCCCGGCGCGGCGACGCTGGCGATCTTTCCCAGATGCGCGATGGCGGCGACCATGTCGCCCGCGCTGCGCGAGGGCAGGCCGGGCACGGCCTCGTCCAGGGGCCAGAACAAGCCCTTGCCGGGATCAACGACCGCGAGGGTGGGACGCCCCTCATGGAGAATGGTGGCCAGCTTCATCGCTTGCACCTTTTTATACCAATATGATTTATTGGAGGAACCTATCTAGGCCAATAGGAGGCTATCGGTTGGCCGAGTTAAGGGGCTAACTTGTTGGGCATGGACAATGGGCCGGCGGACCTTGATCTCCCTCGGGCAGCGCGCGGGCGTGGCGACGCCGACAAGCTGCGTGTCGCGCTCGAGCGCGAGCTGCGCTCCGATCGTTGGCGCGATGGCGAGCAACTGCCGACCGAGCGCGCGCTGGGGGAACGCTACGGCGTGGCCCGCAACACCGTACGGCGCGCTTTGCAAGTCCTGGAAGACGGGGGTTTTGTGGTCCGCCACGTGGGCCGCGGCACGTTCAAGGCGGCCGGGCGCGCGCCGCCCCTGTTGACGCCTGGTCCCGAAGGGTTGGACGGCGCGAGCCCGGCCGACGTGCTGGAGTGCCGGCTCGTCTTCGAGCCCGAGCTGGCACCGCTCATCGTCGCGCGCGCCAGCCAGGCGGACCTGGACCGGATGGAGGAATGCCTGCGCGGCGCCGAGGCGGCCGAGAGCGTCGCCGGGTTCGAGGGTTGGGACGGCGCGCTGCACGACGCGCTCGCGGTCGCGACGCACAACCAGGCGACGATCGCGTTGGCCCGCGCGCTGGCCCGCGCCCGGCTGCAAGCCGAGTGGGGCGAGCTGAAGGCGCGGAGCATGACGCCCGAGCGCAAGGCGGTGCTGGACGCGGAGCATCGTGCCGTCGTCGATGCGATCCGCCGCCGCGACAAGGCCGACACCCGCGCGCGGCTGCGCGAGCACATCCAGCACGTGCATTCTTATATGCTTGGCGAGTAGCCCAACGAGTTGACAAAACTACTGCTAAGCAGTAATTTATGCGGGATGACGCCTTCGAGTGGGACAATGATAAGGCTGCCCTCAACTGGCGCAATCACGGCGTCAGCTTCGAGGCTGCCCGCGACGTATTCAAGGACATCTTCGCCATCGAGTGGAGGGATGACCGCTACGGCGAGGCTGAAGACCGCTTTGTCACGGTCGGCATGGTGGAGAGTCGGCTGCTGTTCGTCGCCTACACCTTGAGAGGGGAGAGAATCCGCATCATCTCGGCTCGTAATGCCGAACCCCATGAGCGCCGGAGATACCACAATGAAAACCAGGCATGATTGGAGCCGCCTCGACGCGATGACCGAGCAGCAGCGCCACGCCGCGGCCGTTACCGACCCGGACGCTCGACCGCTCACGGACGCCGATATGGATCGCATGAAACGAACCCCGCGCCTCAAGATCATTCGCCGCGCCCTCGGCCTGACGCAGGAAGAATTCGCGGCGCGATATCAAATCCCGCTTGGGACGCTGCGCGATTGGGAACAGGACGCCAAGGAACCTGATCAGGCAGCGCGGGCCTATCTCCGGGCAATCGCCGGCGATCCAGCGGCGGTGGAGCGGGCGCTACACACCCCTATTCAGCAGCCAACCTGATAGCCACTAGTGGTTTGAGTTAGAAATTCCTTGCCATGCTACCCAGACAGGGCTGTTCAACGCTTTCGAATGATGGTGAGTGAGAGCACGTTTTTGATGCCTGCGAGACCGGCGCGGTGGTGCTGTCGCGAGTTGTGTGGAAATTGGGTGTGGCGCGTCTCCGATGCAACGAGATATCAGGTTAGGCTGCCAAGTCAATGCATTGAGGAGCGAGCTTTTCGGGAAGCGTCTGCCAGCCGTCGACCTTGCGCATGGTAATCTGTCCTGAAGCAAGCAGTGCCCAAAACAACATCGCCGCGGTCTCCGCTGAGGGCAGCACGGTCTGTGTCTTGATGCGGCGCTTGAATTCCTCGTGCAGGCGCTCGATGGCATTCGTGGTTCGGGCCGACTTCCATTGGCTCTCGGGCAACCGGGTGAAGGTGAACAACCGCTCGCCCGCTTCTTCCAAGCTGTCGGCCACCGCGCGGCATTTCAGCCGCCATTTGCGAATGAACGACTTGCGGCGCGTTTCGATCTCCTTTGCCGTCCTGGCGTAGATCATGTCGTTGTAGTCGGCGGAAATCTCCTCACGCAGCGCGTCCGGCGCGTGCGCCAGGAGATTGCGGTGCTTGTGCACCGTACAGCGCTGGGTCGGCACCTCAGGCCACAGCGCAGCGAGCGCCTTCTCCAGTCCGGCGGCCCCATCGATGATCAGGAATTCGGGGTTCCGCAAACCACGCGCGATGAGATCGTCAAGTACATTGCGCCAAGCGGCTTCGCTCTCGCCCCCCATGTTGCGCACGGCCAGGAGGACCTTCTGCCCATCGCGCCGAACGCCGAGCACAACCAGGAGCGAGATGTTGGTGGCCTTGCGGTCCAGCCGCACGCGCACCACGCTGCCATCGAGGACCAGCCGGACGATGTCCTCCGCCACCAAGTCGCGCCGCGTCCAGGCCTCCCAATCGGTCTTCACCTTGCGCCACACGCGGCTGACCACGTCCTTGCCGATGGCGCCCTTGAACAGCGCCCCGAGCGCCCGCTTCACCCGCCGCGTGTTGGTGCCAGCGAGGTGGGCCGACGCAATCAGCGCCTCGACCTGTCGGGTCATCCGCGCATAGCGGGGCAGCACTGCACTCTGCCATTCCCGGCTCGTCCCATCCGAAGCCAACAGCCGAGCCCGGGGCACCGCGACCTCGATCGGGCCGAACGAGCCCAGCAGCCGCCGCGAGCGGGTGCCATTCCGGTAACCCGCCGCGGCGCCTCGCTGGTAGCGACCGCGTCCCAGGGCAGCGGTCGCCTCCTGCTCGATCATCTCCTCCAGAAAAAGCCGGACCCGCTCCCGCAGCGCGGCCTCGATCGGGTCGAACCAGGCCTCCCCAGCAAACAGCGGCGCCGCTTCCGCCGACGTGCTATTCTTCTGCATGGCGTAATCTCCCCCGGCGCGCCAACGCCGGTTACGAGTCGTTGATCCACTCGGAGATTACGCCACCCCTATTTCCACCACATCCGCGACGGCACCGGCGCGGTAGCGATCCTGGCTGAGCGTGTCCGTCTGGTTGGCCTTGAGGATGTTGAAGGCGAAGCTGCGCAGGCGAGCAAACACGCCTGGGTTGGTGCGGATGCGCGAGCGGTCTTCGCCCAAGGTGACGTCGCGGCTGTAATGCGAGGTGGTCTCGATCCTCCAGTGCGCGCGGATTGTCTCGGCGGCGCGGGTGGCGGTGACCGGGGTGTTTGAAACGTAGAAGGCCATCTCGGCGGAGTGGCGCAGCAGCCCGGTCTTGGCGTTGCGGGTGTGGACAGTGCGCTCGACACGGATGATGGCGGCCACGTGCGGATGCCAGTCGGTGTCGGCCGGCGTGTCGGCGGGATCGAAGACGGTGACGGTGCGACGTTCGTCGCGGTTGCGGCCCTTGTTATGGCTGTGGACAGACCCGAGTGGTGTTGTGGTGGCCGAAGCCGCCCGGATTTTCTGGTGCAGGGTCGGCTGGTTGTCCTTGACGCCGACGATCAGGGCGACGTTGGCTCCTGCTGCAACCTCGAAATGTTTTTTTGGCAATGCAGCGCGTCGAGTGTGACGATGGTGCCGCGAGCGATGCCGAGTTCGGCCAGCAGCATCTGTGCCGCCGGGATTTCGTTGGATTTCTCGGCGATGTCGATGTGGGCGGAGCTGGCAAAGGTTCCGACTGCGTAGCAGGTGGAAAGCCAGCGGAGGGGAGCACCAAGGCGGTGTCGGTGGCAAATGCGCTCAGCACCTGGGCAGAGGCACGATCGCGGAACTTATCAAAGCTGCCGCGCAGCGTCTTGCCATCCAGGGCAATGCTGCCCTGCCCAGGCGTGGCGCGCGCCGCCTGCAGCAGGGCGGCATGGTGGCGGAAGACCCCCTCCACCGTGGCCGGGTCGAGCCCTTGGAGAATGTAGCGGACGGCGGTGCGCGCGGGTGCGCGGCGCCAGTTCAGGCCGAAGGCCGCGTTCAGCCTGCGGCGATGGACGCCGATGAAGGTGACAATGCCACGATACGAGTTGCAGCCGGTCACGATGGCGAGGATGGCGAACAGCAGCACGTGGGGCAGCCCGTAGAGCTTCCCCTGCGCCCGGCGCGGATCAGGGACGTCCGCCAGCACGTCCAGCAACGGCGAAAACGCAGCCACGGCACCCTCCGACCCCGTTGCCGCCCCAAGGGTCAGACATTTGCCGGCTCGGGAATCCCCCTTGGATCAGCCGCCTCACTTCACCCCACATGTGTGGCAGGGCGGCCTCAGTGAAGGCAATGCGGCAGCGTTGAACAGCCCTGGCTACCCAGATAAGTCCTGCCTGCCTCCGTGGGAAGGAGGAGGGCTGAGAAGGGACGGTCGGATTGGCAAGTTCACGGCATGCGCCGCTCCGAATATCGGAAGCGGATCGCGAGCGACTGGAGAGTTGGACACGGCGGAGCAAGACGGCACAGTCCCTGGCGCGGCGGGCACGTCTGGTGCTGGCCTGCGCTGAGCCGGGAGCGACGATCAGTGGCGTCGCCGCGGCGCTCGGGGTGAGCCGCCCGACGGTGGCGCTGTGGCGCAAGCGCTTCGCTGAGCGCGGGCCGGATGGGCTGCTCGATGAGCCCCGCCCTGGTGCGCCGCGCAGCATCACAGACGAGCAGATCGAGCGCGCGGTGGTGACCACGCTGGAAGGCGAGCCGCCCAACGCCACGCACTGGAGCACGCGCGCGCTGGCGCGGGCGGTTGGGCTGAGCCAGTCGGCGGTGGTGCGGATCTGGAGCGCCTTCGCCCTCGCCCCGCACCGGAGCGAGACGTTCAAGCTCTCGCGCGATCCGCTGTTCATCGACAAGGTCCGCGACATTGTGGGCCTCTATCTCAACCCGCCCGACCGGGCTCTGGTGCTGTGCGTGGACGAGAAGCCCTCGATCCCGGCGCGCGAACCAACCGCCCCAGTGCTGCCGATGCGTCCGGGCCAGGTCGAGCGCCGCTCGCACGACTACGTCCGCCACGGCACCACCGACCTGTTCGCAGCACTCGACATCCAGAGCGGCAAGGTGATCGGCGTCACGCGCCAGCGCCACCGTGCGCAGGAGTTCCGCGGCTTCCTCGACACGATCGAGCGGAACGTGCCTGCGGACCTGGACATCCACCTCGTGCTGGACAACGCTTCCACCCACAAGACGCCGCTGATCCACGCCTGGCTGGCCAAGCGGCCGCGCTACCACCTGCACTTCACGCCGACCTCGGCGTCTTGGATCAACATGGTCGAGGGCTGGTTCGCACTCCTGACCCGTCGTCAGTTCCAGCGCGGCGCCTTCCGTTGCACCGCCGACCTCGATGCGGCGATCCACCGCTACATCGAGACCAACAACGCCGACCCGCATCCGTTCGTCTGGACCAAGAGCGCCGACGCCATCCTCGACAACATCAGGCGCTTCTGCCAGAGAACTTCCGCTGCTATGACCTGATAAGAAACTTCTAACCCAGACCACTAGGCATTACCGTAATCTTCCAATTCTGCTGTCCAGTTGGAAAGGATCTCGTCTTCTAGATCGACACCTCGCGGCAGGTTCGGTGATCGCGTTGGCGCGCGCTGGCCCGCGTCCGGCTGCAAGCCGAGTGGGGCGAGCTGAAGGCGCGGAGCATGACGCCCGAGCGCAAGGCGGTGCTGGACGCGGAGCATCGTGCCGTCGTCGACGCGATCCGCCGCCGCGACAAGGCCGACACCCGCGCGCGGCTGCGCGCGCACATCCAGCACGTACGATCGTATATGCTCGGCGAGTAGATCGGACCCGCGCCGGTGCCCGGCCCCATTTCGCGGCACGCGCGATGGCATGAGGTTGCACGCAAGCCCAGGTCACGGGAGGCTTGGCCAAGTGTGGTCTGCTATCGCCAATCATCGATGATGTATACGCCCGGCCGGCAATAGCCGGGGTCGTTGTGTTGGTGCATGGCCACGCCTTGGATCGCCGTGCGATACTCGCGCGCCACGAGATGTTGGTAGCTCTCCTGGCGCGCCAGGTTCGCACCGGCCAACAGGGTCGGCATGCCAACCGCAGCAGCCAAGGCCTCACACGCATCGAGTAGCCGCGCATAGTCCGTCTCGGCTGACACTGTGTCACGAACCGCACCAAACTTGATGAAGCAGGTGTCGGCTCCCGCTTCGCTGCGGGGTCCGTAGTGACATACCGCGAACGCCGAGTGACCACCGGCGCCTTCGACCAGCACCGTGTCCCCCAGACCTTGCGAATGCGTCGCCTGTATCTCTTCGGTCAAGTCGAGGCCGGGGTAAAGCGTTTCGGTCACCTCTCGGCAGGCACGGAGAGCCTGCTCACGGCCGAGGTCAGACAACGCGCTGTAGCGTGACCATCCCGCCGCGGACAGTGCCGCCACGGGGACCATCATGATCGCGGTCAGGAAGCGCGGCTAGAAACCAAACTTCTGGTATAGGGCGATATGTTTCGCGCTCTGCGCGAAGGTGAACAGCCCGGTGTGGGTGGTCCCCCGGGCGTCGAATTGCTCCATCGTGCTGGCCAGTAAAGCTTTGGCTGTCCCCTGCTCCTGTATATCCGGGCGTACCGTGATCGGCCCAAAGAACCCGACGCTGCCCCATTTGGTGGCGAAGTTGGAACCAATCAGTTGTCCGTCTCGTGTCGCACCCAGCGCGGCGACATGCGGGGCGTGCCACCGCCCGTAAACGTAATCCCGATCGCTCCAGAAGGTCGCCGGTTCAGGAACACCAACGAACGTGCCAAAAGCTAGGCGAAAGATACGCTCCGCTTCTGGGAGGTCCGTCTCTTTGAGCGGAGCCACGACGGCAGGGCTCGGATCAGGCCCGGTCGCGGTATCGGCGGGATTTTGTGTCATTCCTCCCCCCCTTTTCTCTCATCCGGCGAAGCATGCCGCCCGTTCAGACTACCGGCAATCACCGCCGTTGTCACTGATGGGACATGGATCGGTGGTCAAGCCCGGTGCTTGCAGTACCGCTCGTAATCCAAGCCTTCCGCAAAGCTGCGTAAGGCACACTGTAGCAACGACTTACCTATTGCAGACCTCCGGTGCGAAATGCCGGCTTCGCGTTGGCAACAGAGTTTCTATTTGAGACGTCACCCGAGCCTTCTGGAGGCGCGGAGCATGACGCCCGAGCGCAAGGCGGCGCTGGACGAGGAGCACCGCGCTATCGTCGATACAATCCGCCGCCGCGACAGGGCCGACACGCGCGCGCGGCTGCGTGAGCACATTCGGCACGTGCGGTCCTATATGTTCGGCGAGTAGGTGGGAGCCGCGCCGGTGCCCGGCCCTACCTCAGGCGGCGCGAGAGATGATGTCGTCGCGTCAGGTCGTACGCCGGCCCAGGTCAGGCGAGCTTTGGTAAGGCCTCGCTTGGATCTCCGCACGGTAGTGAGCGGATACTGGCCGATGCCAACCGGCGCAATGGCCAAGAACTCCGTCCTGCGCCTAGTAGAGGTGGCTCCGGAATTTTGAACAGGGCGTTAAGTGGAAACTCGGCCTGACGGCAGGCATGTTTTGCCTGCGGATCAGGAGCGAAGATGAAGAAGCGAGCCCGCCGGAACCACACACCGGCCTTCAAGGCGAAGGTGGCCCTTGCTGCCCTGAAAAACGATCGAACGATTGCACAGCTTGCTGAGCAGTTCGACGTGCATTCCAATCAAATCACCTCGTGGAAGGAGCAACTGCTTGCAGGGGCTGCCGACGTGTTTGAACGCGGTGGCAGCACCAAATCATCGGTCCCCGAGGTCGATATCAAGGCCCTGCACGCCAAAATCGGCGAGCTAGTCCTGGAGAACGATTTTTTAGAACGTGCGCTCGGCAAGGCGGGATTTCCGAGCGCAAAGCGATGATCGACCGTAACCACAGGCTTGCGTTGACGAAGCAGGCGGCGCTCCTCGGCATCTGCCGAGGCAGCGTCTACTACGAACCGGCGCCGGTGTCGGATGCAGACCTTGCGCTGATGCGGCGGCTGGATGAGCTGCACCTGGAGTTCCCTTTCGCAGGTTCGCGGATGTTGCGCGGCTTGCTGGCTGCCGAGGGGAGCAAGGTCGGCCGTCGTCATGTCACAACATTGATGCGGAGAATGGGGATCGAAGCGATCTATCGCAGGCCCAACACATCGAAGCCTGCGCCAGGTCATCGCATCTATCCGTATCTGCTGCGCGGATTGACGATCAATCGGCCGAACCACGTCTGGGCGACCGACATCAGCTACATCCCGATGGCGCGCGGCTTCGTCTATCTCACTGCCGTGATGGACTGGTTCACACGACGCATCCTGGCCTGGCGACTGTCGAACACGATGGAGGCTTCGTTCTGCATCGATGCTGTCGAGGAAGCCCTTGCAAAACACGGCTGCCCGCAAATCTTCAACACCGATCAGGGCAGCCAGTTCACCAGTACCGAATTCACCAGCGTGCTGATCAACAACGCCATCTCGATCAGCATGGACGGCAAGGGCGCATGGCGAGACAACGTTTTTGTCGAGCGCTTCTGGCGAACCATCAAGTACGAGGAAGTCTATCTGCGTGCCTATGATGGCGTCGAAGAAGCACGGCAATCAATCGGCCGCTACATCGCCTTCTACAACGCAAGGCGACCTCACGCAGCCCTTGACGGCCGCACCCCGGATCAAGCCTACTCTCACCCGCTGCCGCTCCGCACGGCAGCATAACCCCCGGCCGACGATCCACTTAACGACGCGGAAATTTTGTTCAAAGGACCGGGGCCACTTCAGACCTCCCTCCCCAGCCATCGTGGGCGTGGGCCAGTTTCAAATGTCACGCCCGAGGAGCAAATCACCAACCACGAACCTGCCGGTAGGTTGGTCAGTTGATAGCGGCCGGCTGTACATGTCGTCCGACGTGCAATACCTTCAGCACTCAGCCGCCCGAGATTTGGGTCTGCAATTTTGGCAATCGGAGTTCCCGCCTGAAGCCTCGATAGGAGTTTCCGAGTGTAGTCTGTCGCTGGAACGACATCAACCACCGCTCCGTCCGGACATGATACCAAATCGCCCGATTGCGAACGAAATTTGATTTGGCCATGTGCGGCGGAAGTACCTGGTCCTCGATAAGGCTCGTACTCTTCAAGGTTAAATGGCCCAATCGTGCTTTTCATGGGCGGCTGACTTCCTAAGTCGTGGGCACAACTACCGCAACTCAGAAAAGCGAGCACAAGGAGCGGAGCGACGGCGCTAACCCGAGAAGCGGTGAAAGTTATCAAAGCGATGATCCTCGATCACTTCCTATGTTCCTTACCCACCTACCTGGGCGTAACCTGAACAGCATACATGGGCTTTCCTGATTACACATAAACCTCAGCCAATTTCAGGAGTCGGTAGGGCATAGGGGTGGTTCGGACGGCGGCCCATGTGAGACGCGGGATCATGGCGGCCAGATCGTATCGTCGGTTGAAGCGGTATTCGAATTCGGCGAGGTAGCGCGGAACATGCTTGCGGTTGATGGCACGGTAGGTGCCCGTGATGGCGGCCTTGATGTTGCCGAGCGCGGTGTTGGCCCATTTGAAGGCTGGCGTCCGAGCCGCTTTTGGTCCTGACCCGGTCTTGACGACTTGGTGCGCGCACCCGGCGTCTGCGACGCTGGCGAAACACTGAAGGCCATCGCTGACGACAGAGCAGTCTGGATCGAGGCTGCGCTTGGCGAACCCTGCGATCGAGGTTGCACAGAAGCTGGTGACCCGGCGCAGCTTCAGGCGAACCGGCTTTCCCTGGGTGGTCGTCTCGACAGCGGCGACGAACGGCGTCTTGCCAGGCGCCCCGCGGCCGCGCTTTCCGCCGGAGCGCTCGCCGCCGAGATGGGCGTCGTCGATCTCGATCCTGCCGCTCAGGCGCTTGGTCGCATCACGCTCAAGCATGACCTGCTTCAGCTTGTGTTTGACCTTCCAGGCGGTGGTCTGCGTCACCCCAAGGCGACGCCCCAGTTCGATGCTGGAGATGCCTTGCTTGGTCTGGGTCAGGCGATAGATCGCACGAAACCATAGCCGCAGCGGCAGATGGGTTGATGCAAAGATCGTCCCGGCAATCGGCGAGGCCTGTATCCACCCGGTGATGGCCGTCTTGCCGGCGGGATCGGGGCTTTGATTTAAAGGGCGCCTGTATGAGCGCCGCTAAGATCAGGGGCAGTCGGCGGGATGGAGATCATCACCGGGGTTGAACGGCGACGACGTTGGAGCTCGGAGGAGAAGCTTCGGATCGTGGCGGAGACCGAGCAGGCTGGTTCAGGTATCGCCGAGGTTGCGCGCCGATATGAGATCAGCCGTGGCCTGCTGTGGAACTGGCGGAGTCAGGTGCGCCGCGGGGTGCTCAGGCAAGAACCGCCCTCGGTATTCTTGCCGGTGCAGATGATCAGCGAACCGGCACGTGCCGACGGGAGGAAGCACGCGCCGGTGGCGACTGGTCCGGATCCTGCGGTATCCAGAGGCAAGATCGAGATCACGCTGCCCGACGGCACGTCGATCAAGATTGGACATGATGTCGGCCTGGTGGCGCTGCGCCGTGTGATGACGGTGCTGCGCGGATGATTGTCCCGCCGTCGGGTGTTCGTGTCTGGCTGGCGACCGGCGCGACCGACATGCGCCGTGGGATGAATGGCCTGGCATTGCAGGTTCAGCAGGCGCTACAGCGCGATCCGCATGCCGGTGATCTCTACGTCTTCCGCGGAAAACGCGGCGATCTGCTGAAGATTCTTTGGCATGACGGGCTCGGGATGTCACTCTACGCCAAGAGATTGGAGCGCGGCAGGTTTATCTGGCCCTCACCGTCAGATGGTGTCGTTCCCATCACCGCCGCGCAGCTCGGTTACATGCTGGAAGGGATCGACTGGAGACACCCACAACGGACCTGGCGGCCGGAGATGGCTGGCTGACGGGATAATTGGCAGCCATCTGCTGCAATTTCCTGGTGCATGACAACGGGCGATTATGATTCCATCGCACTTGCGATGGGTGCTCCCGACATGATCTCCGACGGCATCGACGCACTGCGCGCTGAACTCGCAGCCGAGCGGGCGGCACGCCAGGAGGCGGAGGCCCGCGCTTCAAGTGCCGAGGCGATGGTGACCCATCTGAAGTTGGTGATCGCCAAGCTCAGGCACGACCGCTATGGCGCCTCCTCCGAACGTGGCCGCAAGCTGCTCGATCAGCTGGAACTGGAGCTTGAGGAGCTGGAGGCCAACGCCGCCGAGGACGCGGTCGCCACTGGTGGCACTACGGACAAGGTCGCCGTCGTCAGCAGCTTCACCCGCCGCAAACCGGTGCGCGGCGCTCTGCCGGCGCATCTGCCACGCGAGCGTGTTGTCGTCCCCGGTCCGACCGAATGCCCCTGCTGTGGTGGGACCCTGTCCAAGCTGGGCGAAACGGTCACCGAGACCTTGGAGAGCATTCCGCGCCAGTGGAAGGTGATCCAGACGGTGCGTGAGAAGTTCGCCTGTCGTGCCTGCGAGACGATCACGCAGCCACCCGCCCCGTTCCATCCGATCGCACGGGGCCGCGCGGGTCCGAACCTGCTGGCGATGATTCTGGACGCCAAGTTCGGCAATCACCAGCCGCTCAACCGGCAGAGCGAGGTCTATGCTCGCGAGGGGATCGAGCTCGACGTCTCCACCTTGGCCGACTGGGTCGGCGCCTGCACGGCCAGCTTGGCGCCGCTCATCTCGCTGATCCGCGCGCACGTGATGGCGGCCGAGCGCATCCACGGCGATGACACGACGGTGCCGGTGTTGGCGAAGGGCAAGACCATCACCGGCCGACTATGGACCTATGTGCGCGACGACCGACCGTTCGCCGGACCCGCGCCTCCGGCGGCGGTGTTCTACTACTCGCGCGACCGCACGGCGGAGCATCCGAACAAACACTTGGCCGGGTATGCCGGCGTGCTACAGGCCGACGCCTATGCCGGGTTCAATGACCTCTGCCATCTCGGACGCAAGCCGGGCCCGATCACCGAGGCAGGGTGTTGGGCGGAGCTGGCCAAGGTTCCACTCGCGAAGCGAGTGGAATGCCAGCGGAGGGGCATGGCCGTCGCAAACTCTTCGATTTGGCCAACCTCGCGAAGGCGCCACTGGCCGTTGAGGCGCTGCGGCGGATCGATGCCATCTTCGATGTCGAGCGCGCGATCAACAGTCTGCCGGCCGCGCGGCGCCGCGCCGTGCGCCAGCGGCATGTGAAGCCCCTGGTCACCGCACTCGAGACTTGGATGCGTGCCGTCCGCGGCAAGATGTCACGCCACGCCGAAGTCGCGAAAGCACTCGACTATATGCTCCGGCGCTGGGAGACGTTCAGCCGCTTCCTCGAGGATGGTCGGATCGATCTGACGAACAACGCCGCAGAACGCGCCCTGCGCGGTATCGCGCTCGGACGAAAGTCATGGCTGTTCGCAGGGAGTGATCGCGGCGGCGAGCGAGCCGCAGCCATGTATTCGCTCATCGTCACCGCCAAGCTGAACGGGGTGGACCCGCGCGCCTGGCTCGCCGATGTCCTGGCCCGGATCGCCGATCACCCCGCCTCCAGGCTGCACGAGCTGCTGCCCTGGAACTGGCGCAAGCAACCCAGCAACATCGCACAGGCCGCCTGACTGCCATACCGCACTGCCATACCGCCGTGCTCCTGCCCGGATGGATACCGAGGTCTGCCGGCGGCACTTGGTGCACTGATAGAGATCGCGGGTCGTCACCAGACTATACTGCCTGCCGCCGCATACCGGGCACTCAAAGCCACGCGGCCAGCGTGACGCGATGACGATCGCCCGGCATTGCTCCTCGGTGCCGTACTGCTGTTCGAACGCGGGTTCGCTGAGACCCTTCTGGAACTGCACGACATTACGAGCCACTGCCACACCCTCATGAAATGCCACAAATTCCCTGACCTGCTACCAGGCGTTTCGTGACTGAGGGAAGTGCGTAATCAGGTGGGCTTTTGAGTGTGCAAGGGAGGCTTCCCGCTCACTAGCGTCACCTCATCCTGAGGAAATCCAAACTGCTGGATGCGCGCAGTGACATAGCCGAGCACATCCTGCCAAGCGACAGGCCTTGGTGTCCCTCCATACATATAGAATGCCTTAGTAAGAAGGTACGAATATGCCCCGCCGTTGGTACTGTTACCAGGACAACTCCGTAGGCCCTGAGCCAGAGCCGATCACCCAACCCTTGTAACCCTTCAGCAGTGACGCCAAACCGGTTAGCTTTGGTAACGGTGTCGGCGCAGGAACGACTGCGCTCATGAGAGTTTCGGACGAAAAGGCAGAGAGCTTGCTGGCACCTTCTAGCAACCCCGCAACCTTCGTATTCTCCATATTGGCCTCCGAAAGAAGCCGTTCAGGGATTGTCGCATGTTGCACCGCCGCCACGGCAGCGATGTAAGCAGGGAAGTCGGTATTTGGAATAGATGCAAAATCGCACAGAGTCGGAGAGTACGACAACGAGACCTGGACGCTTCTGGACAAAAAAATCTCTGATGTCTTCCAACCAGCCACTCTGCCCTTCCTGGCAATCAAGTCTAGGGAAGATGTGGCTGCCACCTACTTGGTCACTACCATGTCCGGAATATATTAGGAAAACTATGTCCTGGTCGGAATAGCTGGCTTGAGCAGCATCGTATATGGTGTCGCACTTGAGAGTGTCGCGTTTCCAGCCATCGATCATTTTGAGAGGCTTAACTGCTAGGTCAGTGTTGTTGCCAACGTAGTCGAAGAATTCTTTCCATAGACCCTCATTTGCTTTTACATATTGGCCGATGCTGGCGTCCGCTGTCTCTAGAAATAACGTAGGGCCAAAGCGTCTCTGCTAAAGCAGAACGAATTCCAGCCGGATCAAATACCAGTAATATCAATAGAAGAGCTACGCTAAACCGCACCTCAGAACGTAGCCTCTCCAAAGCTGTCCAAAGCATGTCAGCAAACTTTGCTAAACGAGAGCCTTACGCATCGTAAGTTCACTACCTTATAAGCTAGCCTCATTATTAGTCAGTGTGGCGAAAGAGCTCGGATGGTCGCATCGCTGACTTGGCCGCCCACGTTTAAGTCAATCGTGGAGCGTTGTGAAGTCCTTGGGATAACGGCCGGAACGGCAGGGTTTTGGGCGGCAATCGGTAAAACGACGTAGAACCGCGGCGATGGAGACGTCTCCGAAATTGACACCGGAGTATTACCTGCATTAAAGCAAACGTTGAAGGAGATGCCGTTTGATTGGGTTGTTTGGCAGGCGTTGGAAGACGTCGTTGTCGAGTTTCCACCTGCCCCACTCCCTGCTCCCAAGGTTGTATCAGCGGTGGGCACGGGTGTAGTTGCCGCCCCTGTTCCACCTGCCACGGCGGGGGCGTGACCACCCCCAGCCTTAGGAAGGTTTATAGTTCCGGAAGCCTTCACGACCGTACCGGCGCTCCAGCTCCAACTCTCAGGGGCGCTGATGATGCCCTGAACGAGTGCAACCGGACGTCCGGATATACGCTGCAAGCATTGGCCTGTGGTAATGACCTTTACTTTAAAGTTGTCGTAGAGAACCTCGTCCATGGTGATAGGGTTGTTGAATGAAAGGGAAGCGCTGCTATTAGCTGTGAAAGCCAGTTGCAGACTTGCCAAGCCTCCTACCATTGAGGCAGGAACGCTGCCGCTCACGCCACCCGAAATATTCCAGGTCTCCGGTGGCTGAGCCGCCATGGGGCGGTTCCGCTGAATGAGTGAAGGATCCACAGCGCAGTCCTGCACTTCATAATCATCGACCAGGATCGCCCCTAGGGGAAAATCTGTTAAACTCGTCGCGGGTATGACTCGCAAATCCGTCTTTTTTATCACGTTGCGCTACAGATTGTTGGCATATGCCTGCAATGCTCCATAGTAGGACCCCGCTTATCGGCCAATCGACCCGTCACGGGTAGACGCCTTTGTGGGTCAGACGGGACGACGCAGCGACGGCACGGCAAAGCGCGTTGACCATGCCTCGCATGTTGCGGCGCCGGTTGGTGGTCCAGCAGAAGGCGCCGAGATAGTCGGGCAGATGCTTGGGGGAGAGCCGCTTGTGGGTGGCCTTGAGCGCGGTACTGAGATTGGCGACCAGGGTGTTGACGGTGAAGAACGGGGCGCTGCGCTCGCGCTCCGGACGCCCGCCGCCGGTGACGGTGGCGACATGCGTCCGCCCGGCTTCACCGAAGGCGTTGAACGCCCGCAAGCCGTCCGTGTGCACAGTCGCGCCGGCGGCGATGTGGGCATCGCGGAACGCGGCCACCGCCTCGCTGGAGAAGGCGCTGACCGCGCGCATCGCGACATGGCCCATGCGCCCGTCCGCATGCCGCTCGCAGGCGACGATGACGCAGGTCTTGCCTTCGGTTCCGCTGCCTTGGTTCCTTTCACCTCCCAGACACACGTCATCCGCCTCCACTACCGGCGGCGCGGCATCGTCGTCGCTCGCGCCCCCGAGCGAATAGCGCTCCGTCCGCTCGGTCATGGCGTGGCGGAGCCGCTTGTGCAGATACCAGGCCGTCTCATAGCCCAGGCCCAGCCTGCGGCCGAGCTCGACCGCCGAGATCGCCTGTTTGGTGCTGCTCATCAGGTGCATGGCGCGGAACCAAGTGGTCAGAGACAGCTTGGTGTCCGCCATCACGGTGCCCGCGGTGACCGACCAACGTCGGCCGCAGCGCGTGCAGCCGACACGGCGGCCGTAGACATAGCTCTTCAGATTGGCGCAGCGCGGGCAAGGCATTCCTTCACGTTGGCGCGCCGCCACCAACGCCGCCAGACACTGACCCTCCGTCCCGTAGAGTTGTTCGAACTCAACGTCCGTCAGCCCCTTCATGATTGCCCGCACCGTTCTGCTCCGAGACGCCGCGTTCAGAGCGACTTTGCGCTTCCCTGCTGCAAAGTACAAGAGCGGGTCGATTGGCCGATAAGCGGGTAGTAGGACTGCTGAGAGGGACAGTAGCCAAACAGAGGGCAGCAGCCCGAAGTGACAAGTGTGCTAAAGAGTATCACTTTAGCTTGATTGATCCTCATTTGTGCAGTCCCTGGTTAAGATCTAAGCGCCTTTCCCTGAGTTGTGGCGAGATTTTCACGATCTGTCAACCTTTGACAGTCAATTCGGATAAGCTGGCGAACATCGAGCGGGCGGTCATCCGGCCTCGCTAGTGGCTGACAGGCGTGCGCTTGGTCGCGAATTGTAGAACTTAAAGCCATTTCAGGCACACCGCGTCAGCGACTTAACCTGTTGCAGAGGCCCGGTGCGAAATGCCTGCTTCGCGTCGGAAGCAGAATTCCTTACCGAGATATCACGCGAGCCTTGTCCAGGCGGAATCAGCACTGCTCGAGGCGACTGCGGCGGCGATGAAGCGCATGCCGCGCACGCCGTCGGCGACACCGGGCACCAGGGTAGAGGCCGGGTCCGGCGCGCGCCCCTCTTGCGCGGCGCGGATCAGCTCGGCGGTATCGCGGTAGAGTTGCGCGAACCCCTCCAAGTACCCCTCCGGGTGCCCCGCCGGGATACGCGTGGCGTGCGCCGCCGCTGCTCCCGCGCCGCTGCCGCCGCGAGAGATCACGGCGCTCAGCTGGGCGAAGGGCGACCAGCGGAGGTGATTGGGATGCTCCTGCGCCCATTCCAGCCCGCCCTTCTCGCCGAACACGCGCAGGCGCAGCGCGTTCTCGTTGCCCGGCGCCACCTGGCTCGCCCACAGCAAACCGCGCGCGCCGCCCGAAAAGCGCAGCATCATCTGCGCGTTGTCGTCCAGGCGCCGACCCGGAACGAAAGTGTTGAGATCGGCGGCCAAAGCCTCGCAGCTTAGGCCGGTGACGAACTCGGCGAGGTTGAAGGCGTGCGTGCCGATGTCGCCGATGCAGCCGCCCGCGCCGCTGCGCGCCGGGTCGGTGCGCCACTCGGCCTGCTTCTGGCCGGTCTCCTCAAGCCGCACCGTCAGCCAGTCCTGCGGATACTCAACCTGCACCACGCGCACCGTGCCCAGTTCGCCGGCGGCGACCATCTCGCGCGCCTGGCGCACCATGGGACAGCCGGTGTAGTTGTGCGTGAGCACGAACAGCTTGCCGCTGCGCGCCACGGCGGCCGCCAGATCCTCCGCCTCCTCCAGCGTGCGGGTCAGCGGCTTGTCGCAGATGACGTGGAAGCCCGCGTCGAGGAAGGCGCGCGCAGCGGCGTGATGCACATGGTTCGGCGCGACGATGGAGACCACGTCGATCCGGTCGGGCCGCGATGCCTCGGCCTGTACCATGGCGGCGAAGCTATCATAGGCGCGGTCGGGGGCGATGCCGAGATCGCGCGCGCTGGCACGCGCTCGTTCGGGATCGGCGGACAACGCCCCGGCCACCAGGTCATACTGCCCGTCGAGCCGGGCGGCGATCCGGTGGACGTTGCCGATGAAAGCGCCGCGCCCGCCGCCTACCATGCCGAGGCGCAAACGCCGGGCCGCGCCCGACTCATGCCCCTCGATGGTCATCGCGCGAGCCCCAGCATCCGCCGGTTCGCCGCCTCGTCGGTCCCGGCCTTAGCGAAGTCATCGAACGCCTGGCCGCTCACCTCGATGATCCGGTCGCGGATGAACGGTGCGCCCTCACGCGCGCCCTGCTCGGACGACTTGATGCAGCACTCCCATTCCAGCACCGCCCAGCCGTCGAAACCGTACGCGCTCAGCTTCGAGAAGATGGCCCGGAAGTCCACCTGCCCATCGCCGAGCGAGCGGAACCGTCCGGCGCGCTGCACCCAGGGCTGGAACCCGCCATAGACCCCGCCCTTCGCGGTTGGCCGGAACTCCGCGTCCTTCACGTGGAAGGCCCGGATGCGCTGGTGGTAGGCGTCGATGTAGCCGAGATAGTCGAGCTGCTGCAGCACGAAGTGGCTCGGGTCATAGAGCAGGTTGCAGCGCGGATGGTTGCCCGTCCGCTCCAGGAACATCTCGAAGGTCGCGCCGTCGTGGAGATCCTCGCCGGGGTGGATCTCGTAGCAGACGTCCACGCCCGCTTCGTCGAAGGCGTCGAGGATGGGGCGCCAGCGGCGGGCCAGCTCGTCGAACGCCATCTCGATCAGGCCCGGCGGGCGCTGCGGCCAGGGATAGACGTAGGCCCAGGCGAGCGCGCCGGAGAAGGTGGCGTGCGCCGACAGACCCAGGTTGCGCGACGCGCGCGCCGCCTTGCGCAACTGGTCCACCGCCCATTCCTGGCGCGCGGCGGGGTTGCCGCGCACCGAAGGGTCCGCGAACCCGTCGAACGCGGCGTCATAGGCCGGATGCACGGCAACAAGCTGGCCTTGCAGGTGGGTCGAAAGCTCGGTCAGCGCGAGCCCGTGCCGTGCCAGCGTGCCATGCACCTGGTCGCAATAGGCTTGGCTGTCCGCGGCGCGCGCGAGGTCGAACAGGCGCGCGTCCCAGGACGGGATTTGCACGCCCTTGTAGCCGAGACTGGCCGCCCAGGCGGCGATCGCGTCGAGGCTGTTGAACGGCGGCGCATCCCCGGCGAACTGGGCCAGGAAGATGGCCGGTCCCTTGATGGTCTTCATGTCGATGCTCCCGCTTCGGCCGTGCCCAACGCTTCCAGCCACACCGCGACGGCCTCGGCGCCGGGGTCCGGATGACCAATCGCGCGCGCTCCGAGATAGCTGCTGCGGCCACGCCGGGCCGCGATGCGCGCCGTGCTCGCGGCCCCCTCGCGCGCGGCGGAGACGGCCCGGCGCAGCGCGTCCCTGGGTGTCGCGCCGTCCGCCAATGCTTCGCTAAGCGCCGCAGAGGCCGGGTATAGCGCGTCCAGCATGGTGCGGTCGCCCGGCTCCGCCCCGCCCAGCTCGGCGATAGCCTGGATGCCGGCCTGCAACGCCGTGGCCCAGTCGCGCGGCGCTGGCGCGGCGACGCCCTCCAGCGAGGCCGCGACGCGCAACAGCATTGCGGCATAGAGCGGCCCGGAGGTGCCGCCGAGCGCGTTCATGGCGGTGCCGGCGATCCCGCGCAAAGCCGCGGCGGGGGAGGAAAAATCATAGCGCGGCAGGTCGCCCATCACCGCCTCTGCCCCGCGCGCAAGGCTGATGCCGAGATCGCCGTCGCCGACCGCCTGATCGAGTTCCGTCAGCCGTCGCTCCTCGCGACTTAGCGCCGCACAGACCGCCCGAATGGCACGGACGAGCGGCCCATTCTGCGCCCCATGCACACGCGGGGCAGGCGCAGCCGCCGGGACCGGGCGCCGCGGACGGTCGAGCCTCGCTCCGGCGGCGGCCGGGCCGGGCCAGGCCGGGGCGCGCGTCGGCGTGTCGAGGCGGGCGAGCCGGGTCTCGTCGAGCCGAAGCAGCGACAGCGAGCAGCCCGCCATGTCCAGCGCCGTCAGGAACGAGCCGGCCCATGCCCGCTCCACCGTGATCCCGAGGCCCGTCAGATGTGCGATCGCGCCGCGCGCGACCACCGCCAGCTCCATCGCTGGCGTGCCGCCCAGGCCGTTTACCAGCAACGCCACCCGCTCGCCCGAGGCCAACCCGAGGTCGTGGGCGATGCGATCCAGCATCTCCCGCGCCAGCGCGTCGGCGGGGATGATGCGCTCGCGGCGGATGCCCGGCTCGCCGTGGATGCCGAGGCCAAGCTCGATCTCATCCTCGGCCAGGTTGAACCCGGGGCGACCGGCGGCGGGGACGACGCACGGCGTGAGCGCCACGCCCATCGTGCCGAGCGCCGCGGCTGCCGCCTCGGCTTCGCGCTTCACCTCGGCAAGCGGCAGCCCGGCGGCGGCCGCGGCGCCGGCCACCTTGTGGACCAGCACCGTGCCGGCGAGCCCGCGCCGTCCGGCATGGGCGCCATCCGCCTCCAGCGCCACGTCGTCACCGACAATCACCATCTCGACCCGGAGACCCTCGGCGCGCGCGACCTCCGCGGCCAGGCCGAAGTTCAGCCGGTCTCCGGTGTAATTTTTCACGATCAGCAGCACGCCGGCCCCGCCATCGACGGCCCGGATCGCCGCGAGCACCGCGTCCGTGCTCGGCGAGGTGAAGACCTCCCCGGAGACGGCGGCGGTGAGCATGCCAGCCCCGACATAGCCCGCGTGGGCCGGCTCGTGCCCGGCTCCGCCGCCGGAGATCAGCGCCACCTCCCCTTGAATGGGCGCGTCCGCGCGCACCACGACGTTCATGCCATCGAGCAGGGCGAGGCCGGGCGTGATCGCCGCCAAGCCCTCCAGCATCTCGGGCACGACCCGGCGCGGGTCGTTGATCAGCTTCTTCATGCGCGGATGAGCGGCAGCAATGTCTCGGAGGTTTTCCGCACGAGGGAGGTGTAGAATTCCTCGCTGAGCAGGCTGCTGCCGTGATCCTCCAGGAACTTGAGCTGCTCGGGGGAGATGTCGACCGGGTTCTTCTCGATCTGGTTCGGGTACGGCGAGACGGGGGAGCGGTCGATGGGCGCGACGAACTCGTTGGTCAGCGCCCCGTCGTAGCCGCTCTCGCGCACGGTGCGGACGAGGCGCGGCCAGTCGAGCGCGCCCATGCCCGCCGCGAGACGGTTGTTGTCGGCCACGTGGAAGTCGAACAGCCGCCCCTTCACCGAGCGGATGGACGCGAACATGTCCGCCTCCTCGATGTTGAGGTGGAAGGCGTCGAGACACACGCCGCATTGCGGGCCGACAGCGTCGGCGAGCGCGAGCGCCTGGTCCGCGCGGTTGAGGAAATAGGTCTCGAAGCGATTGAGCGGCTCCAGCGCGAGCCGCACGCCCAGCCGCTCCGACAGCTCGTAGACCTCCTTGAGCGCCGCGACGACCCATTGCCACTCTTCCTCGGGCTTGCCTTCGGGGATCACCTTGCCGACCGTCGCCGGCACGACGGTCACGATCTGGCCGCCGAGATCGGCCGCCATCTGCACCACCGACCTGACATAGTCCACCGAGCGCGCGCGCTGGGCGGTGTCCTTGGCCGCCAGGTTGCGGTCGCCAAGCTGGAGCGTCACCGTGCCCCAGCAGCGTATGCCGTACTGATCGAGCAGCCGGCGCGTGTCCTCGACCTTGTATTGCTGCGGCTCGCCGCTGATCTCGATGCTCTCGAAGCCGAATTGCTTGATACGCTTGAGCGTCGTCTCAAGCGGTTCCGCGCGCATCCAGTTATGCGTGGATAGATGCATCGTTCCCTCCATAAGTCCGCGAACCGATCACGCGGAGACGGGCATGGGCAGGGCGCGCGGCTCCTCGGGCAGGCGCGCGCCGTCGCGAAACAACACGACGTGCTCCAGCGGGCACATCACAGCGAGATCGGGGGGTAGCGCGCGGCCCGGTTCGGGGGTGATCTTCGCCTTGAGCCGTGTCCGCCCAACCGCGAGCGTGAGCAGGTGCTGCCCGCCGATGGTGATCGCCCGGCGCAGCACCGTCGCGGCCACCGAGCCGGGCGTTCCGGCGGGCCACAGCGTCACGTATTCGGGGCGAATGCCGGCGCGGAGCCGCGCCGCCCCGCCGCGCGGCTGGGCCAGCGGGTACGGGAAAACGTCGAACACCACACCGCCCTCGGGCTCGCCGCGCGGCTCGAGGAAGTTCATGCCCGGATTGCCCAGGAACCAGCCGCCGAACTCGCTGTCTGGGCGATCATAGAGTTCGCGGGGCGGGCTGCACTGGCTGATCACCCCGTCGCGCATCAGCGCGATCTGGTCGGCGAGCGTCATCGCCTCCGTCTGGTCGTGCGTGACGTAGATGATGGTCTGGCGGAAGCGGGCGCGGAACTCCTTGAAGGCGCGGATGAGTTGCAGCTTGGCGTTCACCTCGACATTGGTCGTCGGCTCGTCGAACAGGATCACGTCGCAGCTTCGCGCGATGGCCCGGCCGACCGCCACCTTCTGGCGCGTGCCGCTGTCGAGCTCCGCCATGCGTCGGTCGCGCTGGTCGGACAGCCGCAGCACCTCCATCACGTCCTCGACGCGCTGGCGGCGATCGCCGTGGGAGAAGCTGCGGTCGTGCCGCAAGGCCAGCTCGATGTTCTGCTGCACCGTCAGGGTGCGGTACATGACCGGGTACTGAAACACCATGCCGACGTCGCGCAGCCGCGTCGGCAGGCGCGTCACGTCGCGTTCGCCAAAGGCGACCGTGCCGCTGCTCGGCGTCTCCAGCCCGGCGATCATCCGCATCAGCGTGGTCTTGCCGCAGCCTGACGGGCCGAGGAGGCACGTCACGGTTCCCTCGGGGAAGGTCATCGTCACGCGATCGACCGCCACGATGTCGCCGAAGCGGCGGGTCAGGCCGGTCAGGCGGATGTCAGGCATGACCGAGTCCGATCCTGGCGCCGCTCGCGCGGTCGAACACCAGCAGGCCCTCCGGGCGAAGCCGGAACGGGTACGGCGCGCCGATGTCGAGATGCGCGACGGCACGGCTGGGGGCCGTCGTGACCAGGGATTCGCCGCTCGCGGTGAAGTGGACGACGCACTCGGCGCCGAGATTCTCAAGCAGGCGCACGGTTCCCGTCCCGGTTGGCGCGTCGCCCGAGAAGACGATGTGCTCCGGCCGGATCGCGACGGCGACATCGACTTTGCCCGATCCCGCCGGCGTCACAGGGAAGCGGAGCAGCGCGGTCGCGCAGACGCCATCCGCCAGTTGGCCGGGGATCACGTTGCAGCGCGGGAACCCGACCAGCTCGGCCGCCCGCCGATGGCGCGGCGTGGCGTAGACCGCGTCCGCCCGGTCGGCGTCGAGCACGCGCCCCGCGTCGAGCACCACGAGATCGTCGGCCATCATCAGCGCCTCGAGCGGGTCCGAGGTGGCGTAGAGAAACGTGGCCCCAAGCTGGGTCCGCATCTCCGCAAGATCCTCCATCAGGCCTTCCCGCAGCTTGAAATCGAGCCCGACCAGGGGATCGTCCAGGATGAAGACATGCGCGTCCTTGAGGATGCCACGGGCGAGCGCCGCGCGCTGCTTCTCGCCGCCCGACAGCTCGCTGGGCCGCTTGCCCAGGAGCTTGGTGATCCGCAGCACCTCCGCCGTCTGGGCCACGCGCCGCGCCACCGCCGCCTTGTCGACCCCCTGCAATCGGAGCGGGTAGGCCACGTTGTCAAACACGCGCATATGCGGGAACAGGGCGAAGGATTGCGGCACGTAGCCGATCGTGCGCCGCGCGGGAGGGAGATGCGTGATGTCGGCCTGATCCACCAGAATGCGCCCGGCGTCGGGCCGCTCCAAACCCATGATGAGGCGGAACAGGACCGACTTGCCACTGCCCGGCGGGCCGCAGAACACGGTGAGGCATTCCGGCGCGATGTCGAGATCAATCCCGTCAAGCGCGCGGCTGCGGCCGTAGCTCTTGGTGATCCCCTCCAGGCGAACGCGGCTCACGGCGTCACTGTCCAAGCCCCGCGAGGGCCGGGACGAGCAGGATGCCGGCGCCGAACACTGCCGCGACAATACCCAAGATCAGCGCCGTGAGCAGCAGGGCGCGCCCCGGCCCCGCCTGGCGCGGCAGGTTTCCCACCGCGATGTTGAGGACGGTCGCAACGATCACGGCCAGCAGCCCGGCCTGGTAGGCGCGGAAGTTCCAGGTCTGGGCGATGAGCGCGAACCCCGCGCACATCACCACGATCAGCGTGAACTCGACCCGGGGAACGATGCTCCGTCGCACGCTCAGACCTCCCCGCGCACGGTTCCGAAGGTCATGCCGACCAGCAGGTAGCGCTGGAAGACGTACACCACCACGATCGGCGGCAGGATGTAGATCGTGGTCAGCGCCGAGATGAAGGTCCAGTCCACGCCACCGTTGGAATAAAGACCGCTGGCGAGCAGGACGGGCGTGTTCGAGGTGCGGATGCCGCCGATGATGTAGTCAAACAGGAACTCGTTCCAGACGAAGATAAAGTTGAAGATCAGTGCCGCGACGACACCGGGGAACACCTGCGGGAAGATCAGCCGCGCGATGATGCGCAGCCATGAGGCGCCGCTCACCAGCCCCGTCTCGTCAAAGCGGTGCGACACGCCATCGATGAACCCCTTCAGGATCCAGACCGAGAAGGGGATCGAGAACATGGCGTAGAACAGGATCATGCCCCAATACGTGTCCTTCCAGCCGAAAGCCACGTACATCAGGAACACCGGCAGCACCGCGGCGGAGCCGGGCAGCATCCGGATGGACAGCAGCAGGAACATGAGGAAGTTGGTGCCCGCTGGTCGGAAGCGCGAGAAGGCGAAGGCCGCGAGGAACGAGACCCCGACGGCGATGACGACCGAGGAGACCGAGAGGATGAAGCTGTTGACGAGCGCGTGCAAGAACGAGGGTCGGGCGAACAGCTCGGCATAGTTCGCGAGCGTCGGGCGGAACAGCAGGACCGGCGGCGCCGCGAGGATCTGGTCGGCCGTCTTGAACGAGGAGAGCACAATCCAGAGGATCGGTGCGAAGAAGGCCAGGGCGACAAGCCAGAGAACCAGGTGATAGAGGTGCCGCCGCCAGCTCATGACGCGGCCTCCGCGCGGCGCTCGCGCGAGTGCAGCACGAAGATGAAGGTCGCGGTGAAAGCGATCGAGACCAGCAGCAGAATGACCGCGAGCGCCGACGACCAGCCCATGTTGAACGCCTCGAACGCGCGGCGATAGAGCGTCATCGCCACGAGCTCGGTCGCCGAGCCGGGGCCGCCATAGGTCATGTCGTAGATCAGGTCCATCGTCTTGAAGGCGTCGATGGTGCGCAGCAGGACGCCGAGCATGAGGATGAACTTGCCGTGGTGCAGCACCACCAGGCGCAGGCGCTGGTGCCAGGGCAGCCGGTCCACCTCCGCCGCCTCCAGCTCGGCCTTCGGCACCGAGCCCAGGGCGGCGAGGGTCATCAGCACCATGAACGGGGTCCACATCCACACGTCCACCGCGAGCACGGCGCCAAAGGCCGTGCTGGCCTCCTGGAGGAAGCTGACGGGCTGGAACCCGAGGGCACGAATGCCGCTGTTCAGCACGCCAAAGGTCGGATCGTAGATCAGGCGCCAGAACGTGCCGCTGGCGACGGGCGTGACCACCATCGGCGCGAACAGCATGGTCAGCGCGACGCGGCGGCCGGGCAGGTCGTGGCTGTTCCAGAACAGCAGGCCGAGCAGCAGGCCGAGTCCCGTCTCGATCCCGACGGCGAGGAAGACGAAGACGAAAGTGCGGCTGAGGTCGAACCACACCTCGGCGTCATCGAGGATGCTGGCGTAGTTGTACCACCCCGAGAAGATCGGCGGGCGCCCGCTGGTCAGCGAGAAGCGGTAGAAGCCGAGGCCGAGCAGCCACAGGGTCGGGATGACGTTCCAGACGATGAAGAAGACCAGGACCGGCATGAGCAGCAGCAGCGGCAGCACCTCCCGCCGGCCCAGGAACGCGGCGAACCCGGCCAGCCGGCCCCGCGCCGCCGCGCGGCCGCCCGCTGGCTGGGCGACGGCAACGGCCGGGAGGTCAGCCGCCATAGCCTAGAGCACGACGCCCGAGCACGAGCCGGTGGGCGCCTGCTCCGCCACGCCCTCGTCATAGAGGATCGCCTGCTGCTTGCAGGCCACGTATTGCAGCGCGTGCATCGGGTCCTTGACCTGGCCGGCCATGTAGCCGGTGAACGCCTCCTGCTGCACGGACAGCATCTCGGAGTACTTGGGATCGTGCCAGAAGTCGCTGCTACGTTGCAGCATGTACTTGTAGGTCCGGTTCCAGGGATAGATGCCGTCGAAATCCGCCGCCGACAGCGTCGCCTTGTCGCACGGCATCCCGCCCCGCTTGAGGTACTCGCGGGAGGTCTCCGGCAGGTACCACCACTTCATGAAGTCGATCGCCACCTGCATGTGCGCGGGGTCGTTGAAGGCGTTGATGACCCAGGGCTGGCCGCCGACGATATAGTTGCGGTTGAGCGGACGGTTGCCGGCCTTGAAGGCGGGCGGCGGCACCACCAGCACCTTGCCCTCCAACTCCTTGGGGATCATCGTCCGCCCCGTCGCGACCCATTGCCAGGCGGCGAACACCTTGCCCTGGGTGAAGGCGTCCACGACCTCGGCGATGAAGTAGTTGAGCGCGCCGGGCGGGTTGTACTTGAGCATGGACTTGTACTGCTCCAACGCCTCGGCGTTGGACGGCGTGTCGTAGATGCCCTGCACCTGCCCCGTCTTCGGGTTCCAGATGTCGCCGCCCTTGCTGCGCATCCACGACATGGTCGGGCAACTGCACGCGTCGTACTCGCGCGAGTACTGCATGGCGATGCCGTGGTAGCCCTTTTCGGGACGGTTGAAGAACTCGATGACATTGCGCCAGTGCTCGAAATCCAGCGCCTCCCAGTCCTCCCAGGAGATCGGCAGCTTCTGGTTGTAGCGCTTTTGGAAGGCCTCGGCCTCGCCCGGCGCCTCGAGCATGTCCTTCCGCACGAAGATCCCGACGATGTCGCCCACCTGCGGGAAGCCCCACAAGTTTTTCGTCCCGTCGGGATAGACCTGGTACGCGTCGTGGATCACCGGGGCGTACCACTCGATGTTTAGCTCCGGGTTCTTGGCGATGATGTCATTCAGCTTGACGATCCATTTTGGGGTCGCGAGCGCGCCGAGCCATTGGCTGTCGCTGATCATGATGTTGTATTCTTGGCTATGCGTCGCGAAGGATGTCGCGCCCTTCTGGAACAGCGCCCCGAACGGCGCGCCAGCGAACGAGAAGCTGACGTCGTAGCCGTACTTGTCCTTCGCGTAGCGCGCGAAGTCCGGCGACATGTCGACGCTGAGGCTGCTCGGCAACCAGCCGGCCACGCCCAGGATCGACATGTGGACCGACTTGCCGGCCAGCGGATGGTTCCGCTCGGCCTGGGAGAAGACGTAGCGCGGGCACGCGAGCGTGGCCGCTCCCACGGCGGAGGCGCCGATCAGCCCGCGGCGTGTGAGCCCGGCCGCGCGCGACGCGGCGGCGCCTGGTTCAGAATTGCTCCCGGCCATTTCCTCCATCCTTTTCCACGCTGTTATTAAAAAAAGACGTTACCGGCCGCTCGCCCCGCCCGTCAACCGGCCGGCCGTTGGGCGGGCTTCGCGCGCGTGCTACAGGAGTTGGACGCAGCACGGAGGGAATGCGATGGTCCGCCGGGTCTATGTCGCGGGCACATGCGACACCAAGGGCGCCGAGCTGGACTATGTCCGAAGGCTCATCGCCGCGCGCGGGGCTCCGGCCGTGCTGGTCGATCTGTCCACACGCGACAGCGCTTCCGGGGCGGTGGCGGACATCCGCGCCAGCGAGGTGGCCCGGCATCATCCGGGCGGAGCGGACGCGGTGTTCACGGGCGACCGGGGCAGCGCGATCGCGGCCATGGCGCTTGCCTTCACCCATTTCATCGCCGCCCGCGACGATCTTGCCGCGTTGCTTGGCCTCGGCGGGTCGGGAGGCACGGCACTGGTGACTCCCGCAATGCGGGCGCTGCCGGTTGGCGTGCCCAAGCTCATGCTCTCCACCATGGCGTCGGGGAACGTGGCGCCCTATGTCGGGCCGAGCGACATCGCGATGATGTACTCGGTGACGGACCTCGCGGGCCTGAACCGGATCTCGCGCGTCGTGCTTGCCAACGCCGCCCACGCGATCGCCGGCATGGCGCTCGCCGACCCGGTCGAAGCGGGTGAAACGAAGCCGGCCATTGGCCTGACGATGTTCGGCGTGACCACGCCTTGCGTCAACCAAGCCGTCGCGCTGCTGGAGGCGGAGTACGATTGTCTGGTGTTCCACGCGACCGGAACCGGCGGGCACTCCATGGAGAAGCTGGCCGAGTCCGGTCTGATCGCGGGCTTCCTCGACGTCACCACGACCGAGGTGTGCGATCTCCTGCTGGGCGGCGTGCTCGCTTGCACCGAGGACCGGTTCGGGGCGGTGGCGCGCACAAATCTGCCTTATGTCGGATCGTGCGGCGCGCTCGACATGGTCAATTTCGGGGCGATGCACACGGTTCCCGAGAAATATCGCGGCCGGACGCTCTATGCGCACAACCCGCAGGTCACGCTCATGCGCACGAACGCGGAGGAGAATGCCGCGATCGGGCGGTGGATCGGCGAGCGGCTGAACCGCTGCGCGGGCGAGGTCAGGATGCTGATTCCCGAGGGCGGGGTGTCGGCGCTGGACGCGCCTGGGATGGCGTTCCACGATCCGGCGGCGGATGTGGCGCTGTTCGACGCCTTGACGCAGACCATGGAGCAGACCGAGCGCCGGCGCCTGGTCCGCCTGCCGCACCATATCAACGACGCGGCGTTCGCTGCCGCGCTCGCCCATGAGTTCCGCGCGCTTGCAGGAGCCTGACGATGCCCCGCATCCCCCGAACCGAGCTGCTCGAACGCTTCCGCGCCCTGATCGCGCGCGGGGAGCCGATCATCGGGGGCGGCGCGGGCAATGGCCTGTCCGCCAAGTGCGAGGAGGCGGGAGGCATCGACCTGATCGTCATCTACAATTCCGGCCGTTACCGGATGGCGGGCCGGGGCTCGCTCGCCGGCGTGCTCGCCTACGGCAACGCCAACGAGATCGTGCTCGAGATGGCGCGCGAGGTGCTGCCCGTAGTGCGGCGGACGCCGGTGGTGGCCGGCGTGAACGGGACCGATCCGTTCTGCCTCTTCGATGACTTTCTCGACCGCCTCGCCGCGCTCGGCTTCTCCGGCGTGCAGAACTTCCCCACCGTCGGCCTGATCGACGGCACGTTCCGCGCGAACCTTGAGGAGACCGGCATGGGGTATGGGCTGGAGGTGGATTTGATCCGCCTCGCCCGGCAGAAGGATTTGCTCACGACACCGTACGCCTTCACCCCTGACGAGGCGGCGGCGATGGCCGAGGCCGGCGCCGATATCATCGTCGCGCACATGGGGCTGACCACCGGCGGCACGATCGGCGCGGGCACCGCGCCCTCCCTCGATGATTGCGTGGGGCGGATCGACGCGATGGCCGAAGCGGCGAAGCGGGTGCGGGGCGATGTGATCGTGCTCTGCCATGGCGGTCCGATCGCCACGCCGTCGGACGCGACGCATGTCCTGCGGCAGTGCCCGGACTGCCACGGCTTCTATGGCGCGAGCAGCATGGAACGTTTGCCGGTGGAAGCGGCCCTGACCGAGCGGACTCGCGCGTTCAAGCGGATCGCGCGCTGAGGAAGCGCCGTCACGCGGCTTGCCCCCGAGCAAGCCTTGCCCGATCCTGGCTTCGGGAAGGGGACGCCGAATGGCGCTGTTCGACGGGCTCAAGGTTATCGACTGCGCGAGCTACATCGCCGGGCCAAGCGCGGCGACCGTGCTCGCGGAGTTCGGCGCCGAGGTCGTGAAGGTCGAGCCGCCGGGCGGCGATCCATACCGGAGGCGGTCGACGCGCCCGGCCTCGGGCTACGTCCACCCCAGCAGTCCCAATTTCATGCTCGACGGGCGGGCGCGACGGAGCCTGGTCCTGGACTTGACCAAGCAGGCCGGGCAAGCGGCGCTGCGCCGGCTGGTGAGCGGGGCGGACGTGTTCATCACCAACGCCCCGCCCGATGTGCGCGGCAAGCTGGGCGTGACCTATGAGGATCTCGGCCCGCTCAACCTGCGGCTGATCTACGCCTCGTTCACCGGCTATGGCGAGGCGGGGCCGGAGGCGAGCAAGCCGGGGTTCGACGCGACGGCCTGGTGGGCGCGGTCGGGGCTGATGCACCTGGTGCGCGCGGGCGACGCGCCCCCGGCGCGGTCCCTGTCCGGCATGGGCGACCATCCCTCCGGCATCGCGCTGTACGCCGCCATCGCCACCGCGCTGTTCGAGCGCGAGCGCACGGGGCGCGGCATGGCGGTGGGCTCGTCGCTGCTCGCCAACGGACTGTGGGCGAACGCCAACCAAGTGCAGGCGCGGTTGTGCGGGGAGACGGTGGCGACGCAGCCGGCGCGGAGCGACTCAGCGCATCCGCTGCGCAACCATTACCGATGCGCCGACGGCAAGTGGCTCATCCTGTCGATCGTGACCGACCAGCGGCGCTGGGAGACGTTCCGCCGCGCGCTGGAGAGCCCGGCGCTGGCCGATCCGCGCTTCGCCACGGTGGAGGACCGCGCCCGGCACGCGCGCGCGCTCACCGCGGCGCTGGACGCGGTGTTCGCCACCCGCGACCGCGCCGCCTGGTGCGCGGCGCTGGAGCCCACCGGGCTCGTGTTCGGCATCGTGGCCGAGATGGAGGACATCCCGGACGCGCAGGCGGTGGCGAGCGGCGCGCTGGTCCCCTTCGCCGGAGACGCGCTGCTGACGGTGAGCACGCCGTTCTGGATCGGCGGACAGGACAAGGTGCGGCCGACCCACGCGCCGCACGCGGGCGCGGACGGCGCGGCCGTGCTGCGGGAGGCCGGATATGGAGAGGCGGAGATCGCAGAGTTGCGCGCGGCGGGGGTGACTGTTAGGCGTCGGAGGAAAGTGACAATGCCCGACTACCAGTATTGCAAAGTCGAGGACGACGGATCGCGTGCGCATTGTCACGCTGAACCGGCCCGAGGTCATGAACGCGCTGCACAGCGAGGCGCATCATGAGCTGGAGCGCGTGTGGGACGAGTTCGCGGCGCGCGACGATCTGTGGGTGGGGATCGTCACCGGCGCCGGGCCGCGCGCCTTCTCGGCCGGCAACGACCTCAAGGTGCAGGCCGCGGGACGGCGTGGGCCGCTGGCGCGCTCCGGCTTCGGCGGCTTGACCTTGCGCTTCGACCTCGACAAGCCGCTGATCGCGGCGGTGAACGGTATCGCCATGGGCGGCGGGTTCGAGATCGCGCTCGCCTGCGACATCATCGTGGCCGCCGAGAACGCCGTGTTCGCGCTTCCCGAGCCGCGCGTCGGGCTGATCGCCGGTGCGGGCGGGGTGCATCGCCTGCCGCGCGTCATCCCGCAAAAGCAGGCCTTGGGCATGATCCTGACCGGGCGGCGCGTTCCGGCGCGCGAGGGCAAGGAGCTCGGCTTCGTCAACGAGGTGGTGCCGGAAGGCCAGGCGTTGGAGGCGGCGCGGCGCTGGGCCGCGCTGACCCTGGAGTGCTCGCCAAAGGCGGTGCGCGCCTCCAAGCAGGCGGTCTATCGCGGAATGAACGAGCCGACGCTCGAGCAGGCGATCCGGACGGTCTATCCGGCGCAGAGGGAGAACGCCGAAAGCGAGGATTACATCGAGGGTCCGCGGGCGTTCGCGGAGAAACGCAAGCCGGCGTGGCGGAATCGGTAGGAGAGGGGTCATGGCTCGCAGTTCCTGTGCCGGCCGCCCCCTCCCCCCGGCCCCCTCCCGCAAGGGGAGGGGGAGCCGCGTTTGCTGTCCCCCTCCCCTTGCGGGAGGGGTTTTCTAGGGTGGACCTCTCCTTCGACCTGCTCGGCAACGCGCTTGTCTCCGGCTTGCTGCTGGGCGGGTTCTACGCGGCGGTGACGATCGGGGTGTCGATCTCCTTCGGGATGCTCGACATCGTCAACATCGCGCACCCGGCCTTCATCGTCCTTGGGTCCTACGGGGCGTGGCTGCTGAACGACCGGTGGGGAATCGACCCGATCCTGGCCAGCGTCCTGCTACTGCCCGCCTTCTACGCGCTGGGCGCCGGGATCTACCAAGTCTACCACATCTCCTTCGAACGGCGCGGCGACCAGAGCTTGCGCGGCCTAGCCTTCTTCTTCGGCCTGCTGTTCATCACCGAGGTCGGCCTGGTCCTCGCCTTCGGCGTGGACTACCGGCTGGTGCAGGCGCCCTACATCGGCCCGAGCCTGCACCTCGGCGTGATCGAGCTGCCGCTGCGCCTGCTCGTCCCCTGCCTCGTGTCGCTGTTCCTGATCGGATTGTTGCAGATGTTCCTCTCCCGCAGCTTCACCGGCCGCGCGGTGCAGGCGGTGGCGCAGGACGCGCTCGCCCTGCGGCTGATGGCGGCCGATCCGGTGCGGATCAAGCGGATCGCGTTCGGCCTGTCGATCGCGACCGCCTCGGTCGCCGGGGCGGTGCTGATCGTGATCCAGCCGGTCGAGCCCTCGGTGGCGCGCGACTACATCGGCCGGGTCTTCGCGATCTGCGTGCTCGGCGGGCTGGGCAGCTTCGCGGGTACTGTCGTCGCCGCCATGACGCTTGGCCTCGTCGAGAGCCTGACCGCCACCTTCTACGGCCCGTCCTGGGCGCCGGCGGTCGCCTTCGGCTTCCTGCTGGCGACGCTCGCGGTCCGCCCCGCCGGCCTGTTCGGGCGTTGATGCGCGGCAGATCCTTCCTCGCCTGGGCCATCCTGTGCGGCGCCGCCTGCTATGGTGCGGCACTCGCCATCGGCAACGCCTATGTGTTCTTCGCCGGGTACGTGGTGCTGCAATACATCGTGCTGGCGACCGCGTGGAACATGCTGGGCGGCTACACGGGGTACGTGAATTTCGGCACCGCCGGATTCTTCGCGCTGGGTGCCTACACCACCGTCGCGCTGGGCAAGCTCTGGGCGCTGCCGATCCCGCTGCTGATTCTGTGCGGCGGCTGCGTCTCCGCCGTGGTCGGGCTTGGCATGGGCTACCTCACCTTGCGGCTGCGCGGCGCGTTCTTCTCCATCGCTACCTTGGCGATGGCGGTCGTGTTGCAGACGTTGGTTGTGAACTGGGAGTTCGTCGGCGGCTCGGGGGGCGCCTACACCATGCGTCCCGCCAAGGCGCCGCTGCTCGGTATCGACTACGTGCAGTACCTGTTCTTGCTGATGCTGGTGCTCGCTGTCCTGTCGGTGGCGCTGGCCCGATGGATCGAGCGCTCGCGCCTGGGACGCGGCTTCGCCGCCATCCGCGACGACGAGCTGGCGGCCGAAGCCTCGGGGGTTCCCACGCTGCGCCTCAAGCTGCTCGCCACCGCGCTGTCCGGCGGGCTGATGGGCATGGCCGGGGCGCCGCTGCCGTACTATGTGACGTTCCTCGATCCGGCCTCGGCGTTCAGCCTCGGCTACGCGGTGAACAGCATCGCCATGCCGCTGATCGGCGGCACGGCGAGCTGGGCGGGGCCGGTGGTCGGCGCGGTCCTGCTGGGCACGTTGCAGCAAGTGGCGACGGTGACGATCTCCTCGGCGCTGAACCTGCTGATCGTCGGCGTGCTGCTGGTGGGTTTCGTCGTGGTCGCGCCGAATGGCCTGATGGGCCTGGCCGGCGTGCGCAGTCCCGCGCGGACCCAGCGGCGCTGGCCGATGGCGTGGTTGCGGCCGTGACGGCGCTGCTGGAGGTCTCCGGGCTGGGCAAGCGGTTCGGCGGCTTCGTCGCGCTGAACGCGATCGACCTCGCGATCGCGCCTGGTGAGCGGGTCGGGCTGATCGGACCCAACGGTTCGGGCAAGAGCACGTTGGTCAACTGCCTGTCGGGCACGCTGCGCCACGATTCCGGCAGCGTGCGCTTCGCCGGGCACCGCCTTGATGGCATGGCGGCGCACCGGCGCACGCGGCTCGGCCTCGCGCGCAGCTTCCAGTTGCCGCGCCCGTTCGCGACGATGACGGTGGCGGACAATCTGCGCATCCCGATCGAATACGTCCTTCGCGAGCGTGTCGGCGCCGATGCCATTGGCGCGCGCTGCGGGGCGCTGCTGGAGGCGGTCGGGCTGGAAGCGAAGGCGGCGCTGCTCCCGGCCGAGCTGACTCAGATCGAGATGCGCAAGCTGGAGCTGGCGCGCGCGATGGCGGCGGAGCCGAAGCTGCTGATCGCCGACGAGGCGATGGCCGGCTTGTCGCACAACGAGGTGGACGACATCCTGGCGCTGCTGCTGCGGCTGAACGCGGCGGGCGTCACGGTCATCATGATCGAGCACATCATGCGCGCGGTGATGGGCTTTTCGCAGCGCCTGGTGGTGCTGGTCGCGGGCCGCAAGATCGCCGACGGCGACCCGGCCGCGGTGATCCGCGACCCCGAGGTGGAACGGGCTTACCTTGGCGAGTAGCCTCAGCATCGAGAGCCTCAGCGCCGGATACGGCGCGGTGCGCGTGCTGGACGGCGTTTCGATCACGGTGGCGCCTGGGGAGACGGTCGCGCTGCTCGGCACCAACGGCAACGGCAAGTCCACGCTGATGAAGTGCGTGATGGGCATGGTGCGCCCCTCCGCCGGGCGGGTGCGCGCCGAGATCGACGGCGAGCTGCACGACCTGACCGCGCTCTCGACCGAGGCGATCGTGGATCGCGGTGTCGCGCTGGTGCCGGAGGGGCGCCGGCTGTTTCCCCGCCTGAGCGTGACCGAGAACCTGCTGATGGGCGCGTTCCGTCCCGCCGCGCGCGGGGCGATCGCGCGAAACCTGGAGTTCTGCTACGAGACGTTTCCTCGCTTGAAAGAGCGTCGCCGCCAGCTCGCGGGATCAATGAGCGGGGGTGAGCAGCAGATGCTGGCGCTGGGCCGCGCCCTGATGTCGAGCCCGCGCATCCTGCTGATCGACGAGCCCTCGGTGGGACTGGCGCCGGTGCTGGTGAAGCGCACGATCGAGAAAATCAAGGAGCTGAAGGAGGGCTACCGGCTCACGGTGCTGATGGCCGAGCAGAACTTCACCCAGGCGATCCGCATCGCCGACCGGGGATACGTGATCGTGCATGGACGGATCGAGTTCGCCGGCAACTCGGCGGCGGAGCTGAACGATAATGAGCTAATCCGGAAATTCTATCTGGGGGCGTGAGGGTGACGTTGCTTTCGTTGTCATGCCCATGCTTGTCACGGGCGTCCACGCCTTGTGACGGCAAAAAAGCCGTGGATGCTCGCGACAAGCGCGAGTATGACGGAGAAGCAGTGGGTCACGACAACGCGTCTAAAACCGCCTTCGCGCGCCGCAGCGAGCTGGTCTCCAACCCTTCCTTAAACCACCCGTAAACTGGGGCGAGGACAGCGCGGGCCTCGGCGCTCCTCTGCTGCTCCTGCCACAGGCGCGCGAGGCTCGTGGCGGCGTGCAGTTCCCATAGCTTCGCGTGCTGGCGGCGCGCGATGGCGAGGGCTTGCTTGAAGCGGCTCTCGGCGGCGCCGAGATCGCCCTCTTGCCGGTCCACCTCGCCCAGGCGCCGCATCAACTCGGCATCGTACCACCGCTCGCCAGAGCGCTCGGCCCAGTCCTGCGCTTCGATGAGAAGCTGCCTTGCCTCGGGCAGGCCGCCCAGGCGCTGGTAAGCCTCCGAAAGGAGGGCGCGATGGTAGCCGGACCATATCGCCGCATCCGTGGCGGCATAGGCTGCAATGCCCTCTTCCATGAGCGAGATCCCTTGCTCGGGCTTCCCGAGGCACGAGATGACGTGGCCTCGATGGATCGTCGCCATCGCATCGAATAAAGCCATGCCGAACTCGCGGGTCAGCTTGCTCAACCGTGCCACGGACGGGGCAAGCTCAGCCGCCTCGGTGAAATACGAGCTGACCCTCACTTGAACAGCAGAGAATTCGACCTGCGCGGTTGCGTGACCCACGGGCGGAGCACGATCGATCACTGCGGTCAAATGGGCGCGCGCTTGGTCCAAGTGCCCGAGCAGGCACTTTACGCGGCCGAGCGTTAGGTGAGCCATGGCCCAGGCAGTCCAAGAAGGCATCTTGTCCGAGTCTGACAGGGACCGCCATGGCACGGCCGGATCGTCCGAGCAGGACTGGATCAGCGTGAGGGCATCCCGCAGATGCGACTCCGCGCCCATGAGATCGCCCCGGAGCATCATCGAATATCCAACGAGCAGGTGGCCCATGGTCCTGTATCGCGGATCGGCCTGCTCCTGGCTTATATCCCAGAGATGAAGAGCGAGTTCCTGAGCGTGTTGCAGCTCCCCGCGGTTGAAATGAAAGAAGTATCGAAAGCGGGGAAGTTCCAGGTATTCCGCGGGCCGTTCGAGCCGTTCCCACAATTCCGCCGCCCGGCGGTGAGCTTCGGCCGCCTCGGAATTCGCATAGCCGCGCCGCACGCTCGTCACCGCGATGAAGGAGAGAACGATCTCTAGTCCCATACGATCACGCGTCTCTCCCTCCGGCATGGCCGCAACCATGCGCGAGGCATTGGCGAACTGCTCGTGCGCCTCAGCATAGACGCCGCGACGGGTAGAGGCGTAGCCGGCGCGGGCGTAGAGGGCTGCCGCCCACTCGATGAGCCCGCCTTGCTCGCAATGCCACGCCAGCAGATCAAGCTGGGGATCCTCAAGTCCCGGATCGCGGGGCAGAAGTGCCTTGGCGGTCTTCGCATGAAGCTCCTGACGCCGGCTGCGCGGCAGGCTCTCATAGGCGGCCTGCTGCACCAGCGCGTGCTTGAACGAGTAGCGCGCGTCAGGTGGCGTGCCGCTGCGGAACACCAGCTCCGAACGGACGATCCGCGCCAACGCCCCCTCCAGCGCGGGATCGGGCCGTCCGGCGACGGCACTCAGCAGCTCGTGGGTGAACTCGCGCCCGATGACGGCGCTGATCTGCGCAATCTCGCGCGCCGGGCCGAGGCGATCGAGCCGGGCCAGCAGCAGGTCATGCAGGCTGGTCGGAACTGGCGGCGCGGATCTCTCGTCTTGCGCCGGGACACCGCTCTCCAGCACCGTCTTGGTCAGTTCCTCGACAAACAGCGGCACCCCCTCCGCGCGTCGCACGATCCGCTGCCGCACCGCTGTGGGCAGCGATACCGCGCCGGCCACGCCGTCGGCCAGCATGGCGGCCTCGTCATCGCCCAGGCGGTTCAGCACCATCGTGGTCACGTGCGCCTGGTCCGGCCAGGGCGGCTTGAACTCGGGGCGCGCGGTCATCAGCACCAGCACGCGCATCGAGGCGACCCGCTCGACGATGCGGGTCAGCAGTTCGAGCGTGGTAGGATCGCTCCAATGCACGTCCTCGAAGACCACCAGCGCCGGTGCTTGAGCGGCCAGCCCGGCGAACAGCCCGAGCAACGCCGCAAGGGTGTTTTCCCTGAGCTTCTGCGGGCTCATTTCGGGCAAGCGATACTGCTCACCCGCAGGGATCGAGAGCAGCGCGGCAACCAGGGCAACCGCTTCGTCACTGGCATCCGATTTGGCCAGCAGTGCCCTGAGCTTGGCGAACCGTGTGGCGGCCGTGTCATCGCGGCCGAAGCCGGCCGCGCGTTTGATCCGAGCAATCACCGGATGGAGCGCGCTATCGCGATGCTGTGGCGAGCAAAAATAGCGCGGCCGCAGAGCCCCCTCACCCGCCAGCCGCTCCTGCACCGCGCGGACCAGGCGCGACTTGCCGATGCCGGGCTCGCCTGTGATGAGCACCGCTCGGCCGGCCCCGACCTTGGCCTGCGCCCAGCGGCGCAGGAGAAGGAACATCTCCTCCTCGCGCCCGACCAGGTCCGCGATATACGGCCCGCGCAGCGCCTCGAATCGGCTCTCCACGCCTTCGCCGATCACCTGCCAGACGGGGACCGGATCGGCAAAGCCGTCGAGCGTGATCGGCCTGTGCTCGCGGAATTGGAAGGTCTCGCCGACCAAGCGGCGGGTCACGGCGCCGACCAACACCGTGCCGGGCTCGGCGCGCGCCAGCAGCCCAGCCGCAAGCTTCGGCGCCTCGCCGAGGACCGCCGGCTCTCCCGCGCCGGCACTGAGCAGGTCGCCCACCAGCACAAGCCCCGTGGCGATCCCGACCCGTGCCTGCAAAGGTTCGGGGTGCCCGGTCTCGATCGCGCCCACGGCCTCGACCAGGCGCAGCGCCGCCCAGACCGTCCGTTCCGCCGCGTCCTCGTGGGTCTCGGGATAGCCGAAATAGGCCAGAACCGTGTCACTCAACCGCTTCGCGACGGTGCCGCCGGCGCGCTGGATGATGGCGGCGCAACGCGCGTGGAACGTAACCAGCAGCCGTTGCAGGTCTTCCGGATCGCGCTGCGCCGCGATAAGAGCCGGCCCGCACAGGTCACACCGCATGACAGTGAGTTGCCGCCGTTCGGGGAAGGCTGGCGCTGCCGGGGCGGGGGAGACAGGGGTTGTGTCGCTTTCGGCGGACACAGGCTGCGGCCTGGCCGCGAACCGGTAGCCCACGCCGGGCACGGTGACGATCAGGCGCGGCTCGCCTGGCTCCGGCTCGATCTTGCGTCGCAGCCGCCCGACCAGCACGTCGATGCTGCGGTCGAAGGGCTCCGAGCGGCGCCCGGCCACCGCCTCTAGCAGATGGTCGCGGCCGGGTGCCGCGAGGAAGGCGAGCAGCAGCTCGTACTCCGAGCGCCGCAGCGCGACCTCCCGGCCCTCCGCGTCCACCAGGGTGCGCGCGGCCGGGTCGAGCGTGAAGCCCTCGAACCGCAGCGATGTTAAGTCCGCCATTGCCGTTCCTCCCGGCCTATCTCGGCAAACGGCCGGAGACTAATTCGTGGGTTTCTACACCTGCTCCCTCCGAGAGGAACGCATTATTACGCAGAAATCATGCACGCCACATCAGTAGGTCGCGGCTGCGCTGAAGCAGGACTACCGGCTCACGGTGCTGATGGCCGAGGAGAACTTCACCCAGGCGATCCGCATCGCCGACCGGGGGTACGTCATCGTGCATGGGCGTATCGAGTTCGCCGGCAACTCGGCTGCGGATCTGAACGGCAACGCGCTGATTCGGAAGTTTTACTTGGGAGCGTGAGCGGGGAGCGCACCGGGCAAGTGCCGGGAACATCACGGGCCGTGTGGCGGACGGGTTCCGGGCCACCTGGTAATATAGGTTGGAACCGGTTGCGGGATGGCGACGTTCGAAGTCTGCCGCCTCATGGCGGCTGCATGACCGGGAGGATAAGTCCATGACGTCCCGCACGACGACGCTCGTGCTGGCCACCGCGTGCGGCCTCACGCTCGCGTCTGGTCCGGTATTGGCCGCCAACACCGGGTCGAATCCGGTCGGGGTCACGAGCACGACCGCCCAAAGTACGATTGGCAACACCAAAGGGCAGAGCGGCTCTTCCTCGGAGCCTAACAGCACGATGAAGGGGTCGAATCCGGTCGGGGTCACGAGCACGACCGCTCAAAGTACCAGATTGGCAACACCAAAGGGCAGAACACCGGCTCCAGCGTGGGCACCAACGCCACGGCAGGCTCGTCGGCCAGCGGCAGCTCGGAGGCCGGCACCAACACTGGCAACACGACCACCCGCTAGCCGACCCGGAAGGCAGAAGGTCTCCCGCCGGCCGCCTGTCTCAGGCCGGGTGGGCGTCGGCAGCCCCGGCTCCGTCCGCACGCGCCGCGCCGGGGCACTGGCCACGCGTCAGGGAGGGGTGCCGCTGCTGTCCAGCCTGCTCCGCTGGCGCGTCCATCCGGGCTGGATGGCCGAGCAGAACTTCACCCAGGCGATCCGCATCGCCGACCGGGGCTATGTGATCGTGCATGGACAGATCGCGTTCGCGGGCAACTCGGCGGCGGAGCTGAACGACAACGCGCTGATCCGGAAGTTTTATCTGGGAGCGTGAGCGGGGAGCGTGTCCCGGCGCGATTGCCACGACCGTGAAGCCGCTGCGCCGACTGCTCCGTCCCCCCTCGATTTGACGCCCCGGACCGGCAAGAGCAGCGTCAGACAAGGGACCAAGAAGCCCGCCCTGAGGAGACGTGCGATGTATCTCGGACCACCGCCGCAGCGGCTCGAACCCACTGTCTGGACCACGTTGCCGAAGGAGCTTCGCCTGGCGTCGCCGACACCGGAGCGGCACAACTTCCTCGAAGGCCCCTCGTTCGATCGCGACGGCAACCTGCATCTCGTCGATATCTTCGCCGGCCGCACCTACCGGATATCGCCTGCCGGGCAGTGGGAGATGGTGGTCGAATATGACGGCCAGCCGAATGGATTGAAAATCCACAAGGACGGGCGGATTTACCTCGCCTGCCGCAAATACGGCCTGGCCACGCTCGACCCCCGGCGCGGGATTGTCGAGAGCGTCGTCGACGGCTCCCGGCGGGGGCGGAAATTCCGTAGCCTCAACGATCTTGTCTTCCACAGCAGCGGCGACGCCTATTTCACCGATCAGGGGCGCACGGGTCTCCAGGACCCGACCGGTCGCGTCTACTGCCTGCGCGCCAACGGACGACTGGAAACCGTCGTCGACACCGTGCCCAGCCCGAACGGGCTGGTGTTCAACCCGGCCGAAACGGAGCTGTTCGTCGCCGTCACGCGCGGCAACTGCATCTGGTGGGTGGACATGCAGGACCCCGAGCGCCGCGCCGCCCTGTTCGTGCAGATGCACGCGCAAGGACCGGACGGCCTCGCCATGGATGCCGCCGGCAACCTGGTGATCGCGCACGCCTATCATGGCGCCGTCTGGGTCTATGGCCGCGACGCCGCGCCACTCACCTACATCCGACCGGCGCATGGCGTGATGACCACCAACGTGGCCTTCGGCGGCCCTGACAACAAGACGCTGTACATCGTCGAAATCCGCGACGTGCTCCATCCTCACGGTGCCCCTGCCGGTGCCCGGCCAGCCAATGTTTTCGCACGCCTGAGCGGGCGTTCGCCGGTAAGGACACGCTCCCATGTCAACCGTTACCCGCCGCCGGTTCTGGGTCTATTTCCTGCTGTTTCTGCTCAACAGCATCAGCTACACCGATCGCATCAATATGTCGGTCGCGGGACACCCGGTTGCCCGCGAGTTTGGCTTGTCGCCGGTGGCGCTCGGCTATCTGTTCTCCTCGTTCCTCTGGGCCTATGTGCTGATGATGCTGCCCGGCGGGCGTCTGATCGATGCGATCGGCGCGCACCGCGTGGCCACGATCATGGCCACGATCTGGTCGGTCGCGCAGATACTGAGCGGGGCCTCGATCGGTTTCGTGACCATGCTGCTGACCCGCCTCGGGCTCGGCGTCGGCGAGGCGCCGGTGTCGCCGATCAGCTATCAAAGCGTGCGCCTTTGGGGGCCGGCGCGCGAGCATGGAGTCGCGATCGGGGCCATCCAGGCGGGAACGCTGCTCGGGCCGGCGGTGGCCTCGCCGATCGTGGCCTGGATCATCGCCCATTTCTCATGGCGCGTCTCATTCTACGTCACCGGCGCCGTCGGGCTGGTCTGGGTGATCGTCTGGACCTCCCTGGTGTCCACGCCCGAACGCACACGATGGCTGCCGAAAGCGGAACGCCAGCACATCCTCGCCCATCGACAGGTCGCTCAAGCACCGGCAACGGGGAAAGGCGTGGGCTATCGCGGATTGCTGCGCTCGCCCTCCATGTGGGGTCTGGCGATTTCGCAGGGCTGCGCCGTCTATTCCCTCTATCTCTATCTAAGCTGGTTGCCGACCTATCTCCAGACGGCACGTCACGTTTCGATCGTCAACTCCGGGCTGTTCAACTCCGTGCCGTACTTCGCCGGGGCGATTGCCATCGTCGTCACCAACTGGATCGGCGACGCGATCCTCACCCCGAGCACGATGCAGAGCGGACGGCGGCGGCTCGTGGTTGTGGCCTGTCTGGTGCTGGCAGCGGGCGGGATGGCGATTCCATTTGTCCAGTCGCTGGGGCTGGTCGTCTTCCTGACGATCCTGCCGATCAGCTTCAGCAACACCGCGAGCGCGACCAATGCCGCGCTGACCAGCGATCTGCTGCGCTCGCCACCCGATTCCGGCCGGGCGTTCGCCTTCCTCGTTCTTGGCGGCAACCTCTTCGGCCTGCTCGCACCGATCGTCACCGGCTACATTGTGCAGGCAACCGGCAGCTTTTCATCGGCGTTCATCCTGGCCGGGGCGCTGGCGCTGCTGGGGGCCGTGGTCTCGCTGACGCTGACCCGGCACACGCTTGGTGAATCTCCGACCATTGCCGTGGCGCCGCCGACTTCCTTTTCGCGTCCTGGCAGCCCCGCCGGGTGAGCCGCGCCCGTCGCGCGGTTTCCATACCACTGTGAAAGTTTCAGAGTATGCCACGCGCGGCAACGTCGTTGCTCGTTGCCGCCACGGCCCCTTTCGGCGACAGCTTGGATGTGCTCCAATGGAACAACAGCCGCCCCTGTCACAGGAGGTTACATGCCCAGCATTACCACCAAGGACGGCACGGACATCTTCTACAAGGACTGGGGTTCGGGCCAGCCGATCGTGTTCAGCCATGGCTGGCCGCTGTCGGCCGACGATTGGGACGCGCAGTTGCTGTTCTTCCTGCATCGTGGCTACCGCGTGATCGCCCATGACCGCCGTGGCCATGGTCGCTCGACCCAGACCGCCGACGGCCACGACATGGACCATTACGCCGACGACCTGGCGGCTCTGACGGCGCATCTCGGCCTAGAAAACGCCATTCATGTCGGCCATTCCACCGGCGGCGGCGAGGTGGCGCGCTATCTGGGTCGGCATGGCGAAGGAAGGGTGGCCAAGGCGGCGCTGATCAGCGCGGTGCCGCCGCTCATGGTGAAGGCGGAGGCCAATCCGCTCGGCCTTCCGAAGGACGTGTTCGATGGCCTGCAGGCGCAACTCGCCGCCAATCGCTCGCAATTCTATCGCGACCTGCCGGTCGGCCCTTTCTACGGCTACAACCGGCCGGGCAGGAAAGCCTCGGAGGCCGTCATCCAGAATTGGTGGCGCCAGGGCATGATGGGCGGCGCCAAGGCGCATTACGACGGCATCGTGGCGTTTTCCCAAACCGATTTCACGGGAGACCTCAAGAAGATCACCGTCCCGGTGTTGGTCATGCACAGCGAAGACGACCAGATCGTGCCCTATGTCGCCTCCGGGCCGCTGTCCGCCAAGCTGCTGAAGAACGGAACCCTGAAAACCTACAAGGACTTCCCGCACGGCATGCCCACGACGGAAGCGGAGACGATCAATTCCGACCTGTTGGCGTTCATCAAAGACTAGCGGCCGGCGCTACTGTCCCTGGTGGCCGATCGCCCTCTCGATGCGCCGGTCTGGGACGAGCCAGATCAGGGCCACCAGGACGTAGATCGCGCCAGCGATCCACGTGTGAACGAGCGCGAGGAGGATGGCGGCGGTGTAGAGCACGAGCGAAATCTTGCCCTTGAGATCGCGGCCGACCGCTCGCGCCAGCGCCGAATTGGAGCCTTGCCGGCGGATGATCGTGCGTTCCAGCACATAGTAGGCGAGCCCCGACATCAGCAATGCGATCCCGTACACGATCACCGGAACAGGAGCGAAGTGATTCTCCCCCATCCAGTCCGTGGTGAAGGGGACCAGCGAGAGCCAGAACAGAAGGTGCATGTTGGCCCACAAGATCCCGCCGCTGACATGCCGGACCATATGGAACATGTGGTGGTGGTTGTTCCAGTAGATGGCGATGTAGACGAAGCTGAGCACATAGCTGAGGAAGGGCGGCGCCACCGCGGCCAGCGCGCCTAGGCTGGCATCGTGCGGGGATTTCAGCTCCAGCACCATGATGGTGATGATGACGGCGATCACGCCGTCGCTGAAGGCGAGCAGCCGTTCTTTTTCCACCGCGTCTCTCCTTACGAACTATCGGGCCTGATAGTGGCGTTGTGTTATCGCCATGCTCGCGCTTGTCGCGAGCATCCACGATTTTACTCGCCCGCCGAAGGCGTGGATGCCCGTGACAAGCACGGGCATGACGTCGAATAATGACAATGCGCCGCGTGGCGCGCCCGGCGATATCCTAATGCCGGAAGTGGCGCATCCCGGTGAACACCATGGCGATGCCGGCTGCGTCGGCGGCGGCGATGACCTCTGGATCACGGATCGAGCCGCCGGGCTGGATTACCGCCGTGGCGCCGGCCTCCACCGCGGCTTGCAGCCCATCGGCGAAGGGGAAGAAGGCGTCCGAGGCAACCACGCTGCCTTGTGCGAGCGGCTCCGCCTCGCCCGCTTGCTTGGCGGCCTCGGCGCTCTTCCAGGCGGCGATCCGCGCCGAGTTCGACGCGGCTCATTTGTCCGGCGCCGATGCCGACCGTCGCACCCGCCTTGGCGTAGACGATGGCGTTTGATTTCACATGCTTGCAGACGCGGAAGGCGAAGACGAGATCGGCAAGCTCCGCTTTGGTGGGAGCGCGCCGCGTCACCACCGTCAGCGCGCCGGCCTCGATCCGGCCGGCATCGCGCGTCTGCGCCAGGAAGCCGCCGGCGAGGCTGCGGAACACGAGGCCGGACGCGGCCGGATCGGGCCGGTCGCCGGTCAGCAGCAGGCGCAGGTTCTTCTTGCGGGCGAGCGCGGCGCGGGCCGCGGCGTCGGCGTCGGGCGCGACGATCACCTCGGTGAAGATCGAAGCGATCTGCTCCGCCGCCGGCCCGTCGAGGGTCCGGTTGAGCGCCACGATGCCGCCGAAGGCCGAGACCGGATCGCAACGCAACGCCCTGTCCCAGGCCGATGCCAACGTATCGCCGAGCGCGACGCCACAGGGATTGGCGTGCTTGACGATCACCACCGCCGGATCGTCGAACTCCGCCACGCACTCGAAGGCGGCATCGGTGTCGTTCAGGTTGTTGTAGGACAGCTCCTTGCCCTGGACTTGCGTCGCCGTCGCCATGCCTGGCCGTGTGCCGTTCGCGTAGAAGGCGGCCTGCTGGTGCGGGTTCTCGCCATAGCGCAGCGTCTGGCGCAGCGTCCCGGCGATGGTCAGGCGCGGGGGGAACATCTCGTCCTGGTGCGCGGCGAACCAGGCGGCGATGGCGCTGTCGTACGCGGCCGTCCGCGCGTACGCGGCGGCGGCCAGGCGGCGACGAAGGGCGAGCGTGGTGCCGCCTCGCGCCTGGAGCTCCTCAAGCACGGAAGCGGTACTGGCCGGGTTCGGTCAGCACCGCCACGAACTCATGGTTCTTGGCTGCCGCGCGGATCAGCGCTGGACCGCCGATGTCGATATTCTCGACGCACGCGGCCGGGTCCGCGCCGGCGGCGACTGTTGCCTCGAACGGATAGAGGTTCACCACGACGAGATCGATCGGCGCGATCCCGTGCGCCCGCATTTCGGCGACATGCTCCGCCTGATCGCGCCGGCCGAGGATGCCGCCATGGATTTGCGGCACCAGCGTCTTGACCCGGCCATCGAGGATTTCGGGAAAGCCGGTGTGGGCGGAGACGTCCGTGACCGGCACGCCCGCCTCGCGCAGCGTCCGGGCCGAGCCGCCGGTGGAGAGGATCTCGACGCCGCGCGCGGCCAGCGCCTGGGTGAACGGGACAAGGCCCGTCTTGTCGGAGGCGGAGATCAGGGCGCGGCGGACAGGCGTGATGTCGGTCATGGCGAACACTCAAGTCGTGGGCGGCCGGGCTTGGCCCGGTCCTGACGGGCAGAGAACGGGAGCGGTCAGATTGGGGTGGTACAGCGATCACCTATCTATGTCATGGTATCCTTCGAGCATCGGCGGCAAAGTCGCGCCTGATGCCCGGATCGGCCATCAAGGGTCGTTGGACGCGGGAGGCACATCATGGGCGTTTGCGTTCCATCACCGACAAGCCAGGCCCGGCGCCGGTCAGCGTGGGATGCGGTCTCACCTTCCCGTGCCCGTGCGGCGTTGATCGTGATCGCCGCCTTGGCCTTCGTGGGCGGCTTCTTGCCTGGCACCGAGGCCGCGTCGCAGGCGGCCTCGCTCGCCGATCCCGATTTGACCCGGCTGTTGCGGGCCATGGCGGCGATCAAGGCATTGCTCGCCGCTGGCGCCATCAGCGCCGTGGTCTGGCGGCTGGGCGTGCCGGTCGCGCTTCGCTGGTTCGTGGCGTATGCGCTGGCGTGCAGCGCCATGAGCGCCGGCCCTGGCCTGATCTGGGGCATAGCGCATGTCGGCATCGGCGCCTTGCTGCTGCATGGCGGCCTGCTGGCCTGCGTCGTGCTATTGTGGCGCGATCCCGCCGTGGAGTGGCGGTTGGAGGCGCTTGTGAGCTCGCGGCGTGAGCGGCGGGCGGCGCTTTGGCGGGGCTGATTATTTCTTTCTCGTTTTATACCCCAGCGACATGACATAAGACCGGCTGACCGGGCGCTCCGGCCATCAATCTTCCATCGTCGGAGGCGTCGTGGCGATCCCTACCTATGATGCTCTCATGCTGCCTGTCCTGCGCCGCTGCGCGGACAAGGTGTGGCCCATGCGTGAACTCGTGGCTCGGATCGCCACTGACCTGGCACTAAGCCCAGAGGAGCGCAGTCAGCAGCTCCCGAGCGGCGGAGCCACAGTTATCGCGAGTCGCGTCGGTTGGGCTAGGGTCCGTTAGCTCTTGGGGACTTTGATCCAGTCCATTGTTGCTGCCATGCAGAGCACGCCCATGAAGGAGCGAGCGGTCTTTTCGTAGCGGGTTGCGACAGCGCGCCACTCCTTCAGCCGTCCCCACAGACGCTCGACGAGGTTGCGGTTCTGGTAGATCCATGGCGGGCAAGCGACCGGCTCCTCGTTGCGCTTGGACGGGATCGCGGGGCGCGCGCCGCTGTCCCAGACCAGGGCGCGGAACGCGTGGGAGGCGAGACCGCGATCGCCGACCACCCAACCTGGGACGTCGGACAGGCAGCCGAGCAGACCGGGAGCCAGTGGCAGTTCGTGCGCCTGGCCCGGGGCGAGGGCGAAGGCAATCGCCCGTCCAGTCCCATCGGCGATCACACACGCCTTGGTGCCATAGCCGCCGCGAGACCGCCCCAGCGCCTCCCGGCTCTCGCCCTGGGCCGCATCGCATTCTTTTTGGCCGCACCCGCCGCCTTCTGGTGCGCCCGGATGTTCGTGCCGTCCAGAAACACCATGCCGAGGCTGATCCCGGACTGCTGCACCCGTTCCAGCAGCCGTTCCCAGACGCCCGTCCTTGCCCATCGGATGAAGGTCTGCGCCGCACCCCACCATGGTCCCAGCTCGGCGGGGATGCCGCGCCACTTGGCGCCGTTCTGGTGCCGCCAGAGGATGGCCTCGATCGTCCGCCGCAGATCGTGGTGTGACGTCTTCCCGTGCGGGCGAACCGCGTCGATCAGCGGCCGCAGCACGTTCCATTGCGCGTCGCTCAGCACCTGCATTGTTCACTTCCGTTCCAAAATGACAGGACGGTGGCCGGAAGAATGAAGGTATTCAAGGGATGACAGACCCTAAGACTTATCTGAAGCAAGCCGGCCTTCTCGAGCAGCCAAAACGCGGTTTCGTGCAGATCTCTTTGCGGGGCAGAGAGGTCTTAGGGTACTAATCCTGCGAAGATCGATACCTTGTTGCTGCAACAATTCGATGAGTTCCGCTCTTTTCTTCGCAAGACAGGGATCAACGGGCAGTCGACGCCAATGTCGGTCGCAGCGGCGATGACGGAGCCGTCCAGCACGCCCGAGGAGCAGATCGCGGCTGCCTCGGCAACTCTCGATGAGGCGTTGCGCGATGCATTGCTGGGCCGAATACTCGAAGGATCTCCCGCGTTCTTCGAGAAGCTGATTATCGATCTTCTGCTGGCCATGGGCTATGGCGGCTCAAGAAGCGATGCCGGGGAGCAGCTTGGGGGGACCGGGGATGGCGGAATCGATGGAATCATCCGCGAGGACCAGCTCGGCCTGGATCGCGTCTACCTCCAAGCTAAACGCTATCAGCCTGGCAGCACGGTTGGAAGCGAGACGGTGCAGGCCTTCATTGGCGCGCTGGTAGGTCGGGGCGCGCACAAAGGAGTTCTCATCACGACCTCGACCTTCTCCAAGGCCGCGCTCCAGGCGGCCAACCAATCGGGATCGCTTCGCCTCGTTCTAATCGATGGTGACGCTCTGACAACGCTTATGGTTCGCTTCAACGTCGGGGTGCATGTGGCGCGAACTGTCGAGATCAAGCGCGTTGACACTAACTATTTCGATGATGCCGAAACGGAGTGAGGCAGCCAGGGAGAGGGGCTTTCGGTCCACGAGATCTGGATTGTTAATATTTGCAAGGTCTTGCTCTGACCAGCTCTCTCGTCGCGCTTGGCCCCTCTCCGCAAACGGGCAGCTTGATCTCCGGCGGGGAACAAGACAACCATACGCGCCATAACGCAGGATACGGGGAAAGAAGTCGTGCAGCGCGGCAATCCGCGTAAGCTTGCGGCAATCCTGGCCGCCGACATCGCCGGATACAGTCGCCTGATGGGGTCCGACGAGACGGGCACGCACCTGCGTGTCCAGAGAATTATGCACCAACTCATCAGACCAGCAATCGCCGCGCATCGAGGTTGTCTGGTGAAGACGACTGGCGACGGCTTTCTGGCGGTGTTCGAAAGCCCGGTCGAGGCCGTCCGCTGCGCCATTTTCACGCAACGGAATATCTCCGGGCACAACCATGAGTTGCCGATATCTCAGTGGATCCAGTTTCGGATAGGCGTGAATCTGGGAGACGTGATCGTCGAGGATGAGGATATCTATGGAGAAAGCGTCAATATTGCCGCCCGCCTTGAGCGATTGGCCGAGCCAGGGAGCGTGTACATCTCTGGTGGAATCCATGAGGAAGTCAAGCGTGAAATTGGTTGTGCTTATCAGCCGCTTGGGTATCGAAAGCGTAACAGGGGCAAAAGTGTGGGCGGCGCCTGATTTTTCGCTTGCTCCGGCTCGGGGTGGTCGATTCTCTCCGGGGATGTGCCACCGCGACCCAGTCTTTCCGGGCTGAGCCGTCCAGAGCTTGAGGCTCTGGTGGTGGACCTGTTTGGCGAAGTCGCCGCGCTGAAACAGGTTGTTGTTGAGTTGCCGGCGGAGATCGCACGTCTGAAGGGTCTGCCGGGGCGTCCGAAGATCGGGCCGAGCGGCATGGACAAAGGCACCGGACCACCGAAGCCCAGTCAGCGGGCGCATCGGCGGGGCCGGGGCAAGGTCAAGCCTCGGGTTGCGATCGAAGAGCAGGTGGTGAACGCGCCGGCCCCGCCAGGCTCGCGGTTCAAGGGTCACGAGCCTTTTCTGGTGCGGCATCTGATGATTTCAGTGCGTGCGACCTGTTGCCAGCGTGAGCGCTGGGTCACGCCCGATGGGCGGACGATTCTGGCACCGTTGCCAAGCGGGACCGCCGGACATTTCGGTCCGGAACTCCGCCGCTTCGTGTTGATGCAATACCATCAGGGCCAATCGACACTGCCCCGGCTGTTGGTGTTGTTGCGATCCATGGGTGTGTCCATCTCGAAGCGGCAGTTGCAACGCCTGTTGACTGAGAAGCATGACGGTTTCGTCACCGAAGCCCAGAACGTGTTGCGCGCCGGGTTGGAGACATCGACCTGGGTCACTGTGGACGACACCGGCGCGCGCCATGCGGCGAAGAACGGCTTCTGCACGCAGATCGGCGATGACCGGTTCACCTGGTTCGGCACGCGATCATCGAAGAGCCGGCTGAACTTCCTCGATCTGCTGCGCGCCGGCCACACCGACTACGTGTTGAACGACGCCGCTTATGACCACATGCGAAGCCAGGGCCTGCCGGCGGCAATGATCGCCTCTCTGAAGGCCCAACCGGAGACACGATTTGACGACCATGGGACCTGGCTGGCGCATCTCGACCGGCTCGGTCTGACCGCATTGCGCGTCATGCCCGATCCGGTGCGGGTCTCCACCGAGGGTGCATTATGGGGCAGCGTCCAGGCGCACAAATTCCTCTGCGAGGCCGTGGTTCTGAGCGACGATGCCGGGCAGTTCAACATCGGCCGGCACGCGCTGTGCTGGGTTCACGCGGAACGGCTGGTGCATGAACTGGACACCTTCAACGACCACCACCGAGCCGCCCAACAGCAGGTTCGTGGCCTGATCTGGGACTTCTGCGCCAGCCTCAAGGCCTATCGGCTCAAACCCAGCCAGCGCCAGTCCCTCGCCTTGCGCGCACGGTTCGACCGCATCTTCCGCCGCCGCACCGGCTTCGTCATGCTGGATCGCCCGCTGACACGCCTGCACGCCAACAAGGCCGAGTTGCTGACGGTGCTGGAGCGGCCGGAGATCCCGCTCCACACCAATGGCTCCGAGAACGACATCCGTTGTTACGTCACGCGGAGGAAGGTCAGTGCCGGGACACGGAGCGATGCTGGCCGTGATTGCCGCGACGCCTTTCTGAGCCTCGCCAAGACATGCACCAAGCTTGGCATCGCGGTCTGGGATTATCTCGGCAGCAGGCTCGGGGTGACGGGTCACACACTGATCGAACCGCTCGACCATTACGTCAGAGCGCGAACCCGACCCGCCTGACCAGCGGCGCCGCCCACACTTTTGCCCCTGTTACTCGAAAGCTCAAAAATATCCCTAGGGCCTGTCATCTCTTGGGGACTTTGAACCAGTCCATTGTTGCTGCCATGCAGAGCACGCCCATGAAGGAGCGGGCGGTCTTCTCATAGCGGGTGGCGACGGCCCGCCACTCTTTCAGTCGCGCCCAGAGCCGCTCGACGAGGTTGCGGTTCTGGTAGATCCAGGGCGGGCAGGCGATCGGCTCCTCGTTGCGCTTGGACGGGATCGCGGGACGGGCGCCGCTGTCCCAAATCAGGGCGCGGAACGCATGGGAGGCGAGGCCGCGATCGCCGACGACCCAGCCTGGGATGTCGGACAGGCAGCTGAGCAGACCGGGGGCCAGTGGCAGTTCATGCGCCTGGCCTGGGGCGAGCGCGAAGGCGATGGCGCGTCCGGCCCCGTCGGCGATCACGCAAGCTTTGGTGCCATAGCCGCCCCGAGACCGGCCCAGCGCCTCACGGCTGTCGCTCTGCGCCGCAGCTTGTCGTTTTTGGCCGCACCCGCCGCCTTCTGATGGGCGCGGATGTTCGTGCCATCCAGAAACACCATGCCAAAGCTGATCCCGGACTGCCGCACCAGGTCCAGCAGCCGTTCCCAGACGCCCTTCTTCGCCCATCGGATGAAGGTCTGCGCCGCACCCCACCACGGTCCCAATTCGGCGGGGACGCTGCGCCACTTGGCGCCGTTCTGGTGTCGCCAGATGATAGCCTCGATCGTGCGACGCAGATCGCGGTGCGGCGTCTTGCCGCGCGGGCGAACCGCTTCAACAAGCGGTCGCAGCACGTCCCATTGCGCGTCACTCAAGACCTGCATTGTTCACCTCCACTCGGAGTAAATCGGCGACGCTGGGTAGAACAATGAAGGTATTCAAGGGACGACAGACCCTAGCACGGTTTCTATATACCGAATTCTTCCGAAATCCACCGCGATTGAGCGAGCGCGGGATTGGCGGACCTGGCGAAATGGGGTGTTGTTTGCCTCCGTGTTGCTGATCAGCGCCGCGAGCGGCGGGTTGTGTCTCTGGCAGTTGCAGGACAGACAAGCTCCCATCAAGGACCACGCCCTCGTTGGGTCGAACTCCGCGCCCGCCTCGGCCACCAACCTTGTGCCGCGGTCGGGGTCGCCCGCTCGAACAGCTTCCGAGCCGCCGAACCCTTCGGAACGCGCGACCCCATCACCCCTGGCTCCGGACAGGGCGGTCCAAACTCCGGACGACCGATTGGCGGCGACCAGTCCGCTCGCCCCCAGCTCGGGTGATCCGCTCCGCCGGGAAGCCGCGGAGGCGGCACCGCTTGCGAGCCTGTCACACCGTCCATCGGTTCGCTTCCAGGAGCCGGAAATGATCCTTCTGCCGGATGGCACGTTCGAGATGGGCAGCGACGAAGATCCCTCCGAGAAGCCGATCCACACTGTCGGTGTCCGGCAATTCTGGATAGCGAAATACCCTGTCACCGTCCGGGAGTGGCGCCACTGCGTCGCGGCGAACGCTTGCAGTTACGAGCCCGCGGGCGGGGACGACAGTCTGGTCTCGAATGTAAGTTGGAATGACGCGGAGGAGTTCCTGTCCTGGCTATCAGACAGGACAGGCAAAAAGTATCCTGATTACACATAAACCTCAGCCAATTTCAGGAGTCGGTAGGGCATAGGGGTGGTTCGGACGGCGGCCCATGTGAGACGCGGGATCATGGCGGCCAGATCGTATCGTCGGTTGAAGCGGTATTCGAATTCGGCGAGGTAGCGCGGAACATGCTTGCGGTTGATGGCACGGTAGGTGCCCGTGATGGCGGCCTTGATGTTGCCGAGCGCGGTGTTGGCCCATTTGAAGGCTGGCGTCCGAGCCGCTTTTGGTCCTGACCCGGTCTTGACGACTTGGTGCGCGCACCCGGCGTCTGCGACGCTGGCGAAACACTGAAGGCCATCGCTGACGACAGAGCAGTCTGGATCGAGGCTGCGCTTGGCGAACCCTGCGATCGAGGTTGCACAGAAGCTGGTGACCCGGCGCAGCTTCAGGCGAACCGGCTTTCCCTGGGTGGTCGTCTCGACAGCGGCGACGAACGGCGTCTTGCCAGGCGCCCCGCGGCCGCGCTTTCCGCCGGAGCGCTCGCCGCCGAGATGGGCGTCGTCGATCTCGATCCTGCCGCTCAGGCGCTTGGTCGCATCACGCTCAAGCATGACCTGCTTCAGCTTGTGTTTGACCTTCCAGGCGGTGGTCTGCGTCACCCCAAGGCGACGCCCCAGTTCGATGCTGGAGATGCCTTGCTTGGTCTGGGTCAGGCGATAGATCGCACGAAACCATAGCCGCAGCGGCAGATGGGTTGATGCAAAGATCGTCCCGGCAATCGGCGAGGTCTGCCGGCGGCACTTGGTGCACTGATAGAGATCGCGGGTCGTCACCAGACTATACTGCCTGCCGCCGCATACCGGGCACTCAAAGCCACGCGGCCAGCGTGACGCGATGACGATCGCCCGGCATTGCTCCTCGGTGCCGTACTGCTGTTCGAACGCGGGTTCGCTGAGACCCTTCTGGAACTGCACGACATTACGAGCCACTGCCACACCCTCATGAAATGCCACAAATTCCCTGACCTGCTACCAGGCGTTTCGTGACTGAGGGAAGTGCGTAATCAGGAAAAGTATTGTCTTCCGACCGAAGCGGAGTGGGAGTGCGCGGCACGCGCGGGAAGCCGGACGAGATACTGGTGGGGAAACCAAATTGGCGTTGCTCGGGCGGATTGCCGAGGCTGCGGTGGTCCTTACGATCCACGCCAGCCAATGAAAATCAGCTTCTTTTCCACCAATCCCTTTGGTCTCCACGACATGGCCGGAGGGGTCTCCGAATGGGTGTCGGACTGCTGGCATAAGGATTATCGCGGCGCACCGAAGGACGGCTCCTCCTGGGACGCGCCAGATTGCGACGATCGCGTGTTGCGGGGGGGATCGTGGAGGGACGGCCCGCTCGTGGTCAGGGTGTCTGATCGCGAGCACTTTGAGGCGGACGTGCGCTATCCGACCCACGGATTTAGGGTAGCGCGCACCGAATAGAAGCGAGGGACGATCCATGTCGGTAACGCAGTCGCTGCTCGCGTTTGGATCGTCCAGCGGGCGTGCTATTGCACGGGCTTGTTCCAGGCGCGAGACCGCAACGTCGAGGGCCTTCCCCGTCGTCACCGCAGGCTTCCTGCTGGCGGGTCCGGCTGTCGCGGAGCAACCTGGACCGTCTCCGGGGCGGTTGCAGGAACCTTTCGCTCCATCACAGCCCGATGGCGAGACAAACCGCCTCATCAGCAAAGGCCTCGAAGCTGTCGGCCCGCGCTATGACGGCGCGCTTGCCTACTACAACGACGGCATTTATGGTGACACCATCGGAACTTTCTTCGGTTTCTACGCGCAAGCTCATGCGTTGCAGGATGGCGTTTGTGCCGCCTGGCGAGCGATGCCCCCAAACGGTCCGTTCACCGGTCATGCTTCGGTAGGCGGGCTGGAAGTCAGCCTCGACAAGATGGGCGGCTTGCAAAAGTGATCCGCATGGCCGTAGCCAGGACAGGCCGCGGGACGGGTCGTACGCTGTGGTGCAGCTCGGCCTCGCATTGGCGGGCTGAAAGTTACCGGGCGTTGTGCCCGAGGTCATCGCGGAACTAGGCTACCCCCTTCCTTCTGGCCAGCGTTTCGCGCCATGCTGCGCCCCGCTTCGCAGAAGGACCGATCATGGCTTCCCTCCCCAACCGCCTCCCCGGCCTCGATTTCGGCCTTGGCGAAACCGCCGACATGCTGCGCGGGCAGGTGGAGGCGTTCGCCGCCGACGAGATCGCGCCGCGCGCCGCCGCGATCGACCGGGACAACGCGTTCCCCATGGAGCTGTGGCCGAAGCTTGGGGAAATGGGCCTGCTGGGGATCACCGTCGAGGAGGAGTACGGCGGCGCCGGGATGGGCTACCTCGAGCATGTCGTGGCGATGGAGGAGGTCTCCCGCGCCTCGGCCTCGGTGGGGCTTTCCTATGGCGCGCACTCTAACCTCTGTGTCAACCAGATCCGCCGCAACGGCACCGAGGCGCAGAAGCGGCGCTACCTGCCGGGGCTGATCTCCGGGGAGCATGTGGGCGCGCTGGCGATGAGCGAGCCGGGCGCGGGATCGGACGTCGTGGGGATGCGCACGCGCGCCGAGAGGCGCGGCGACCGCTATATCCTGAACGGCGGCAAGATGTGGATCACCAACGGGCCGGACGCCGACGTGCTGGTGATCTACGCCAAGACCGCGCCCGAGGCTGGGCCGCGCGGCATCACCGCGTTCCTGGCGGAGAAAGCATTCAAGGGCTTCTCCGTTGGGGCGAAGCTCGACAAGCTCGGGATGCGCGGGTCGAACACGAGCGAACTGGTGTTCCAGGACTGCGAGGTGCCGGAGGAGAACGTGCTGGGGCGCGTGAACGAGGGCGCGCGCGTGCTGATGAGCGGGCTTGACTACGAGCGCGCGGTGCTCGCCGCCGGGCCGCTCGGGATCATGCAGTCCTGCATGGACGTGGTGGTGCCCTATGTGCATGAGCGCAAGCAGTTCGGCCAGGCGATCGGCGAATTCCAGTTGATGCAGGGCAAGCTCGCCGACATGTACACCACGATGAATGCCTGCAAGGCGTACGTGTACGCGGTGGCGCGGGCCTGCGACCGCGGGGAGACCACGCGCAAAGACGCGGCGGGGGCGGTCCTGTACGCGTCGGAGAAGGCGACGTGGATGGCGCTGGAGGCGATCCAGGCGCTGGGGGGGAATGGTTACACAAATGACTATCCGGCGGGGCGGCTGCTGCGCGACGCGAAGCTGTACGAGATCGGCGCGGGAACCAGCGAGATACGGCGGATGCTGATCGGGCGCGAGCTGTTCGCGGAGACGGCGTGACCCCTCACCCGCCGCGCCATGCGCGGCGACCTCTCCCGCAAGCGGGAGAGGTGAAAAAGGAACCGTACCTCTCCCTTCGGGAGAGGTCGGCTTGCGCAGCAAGCCGGGTGAGGGCCGCGCGATGACCATTCTCCGCTCCGACATCTCCCCGCGCAGCCCGGACTTCGCGGACAATGCCAGGGTCATGCGCGCCCTGGTCGACGACCTGCGCGCGCGCGTGGCCGAGGTGGAGCAGGGCGGCGGGGAGTCGGCGCGCCGGCGCCACCTCGCGCGCGGCAAGCTGCTGCCGCGCGAGCGCGTGGCGGGGCTGATCGATCCCGGCTCGCCGTTCCTCGAACTGTCGCAGCTCGCCGCGTTCGGCATGTACGGCGACGAGGTGCCGAGCGCGGGCATCATCACCGGCATCGGCCGCGTCGCGGGGCGCGAGTGCGTCATCGTCGCCAACGACGCGACGGTGAAGGGCGGCACGTACTTCCCGATGACGGTGAAGAAGCACCTGCGCGCGCAGGAGGTGGCGCGCGCGAACCGGCTGCCGTGCGTCTATTTGGTGGATTCCGGCGGGGCGTTCCTGCCGATGCAGGACGAGATCTTTCCCGACCACGAGCATTTCGGCCGTATCTTCTTCAACCAAGCGAACCTCTCCGCGCGCGGCATCCCGCAGATCGCCGCCGTGCTCGGCTCCTGCACCGCGGGCGGGGCGTACGTCCCCGCGATGTGCGACGAGAGCGTGATCGTGCGCAAGCAGGGCACGATCTTCCTCGCCGGCCCGCCGCTGGTGAAGGCCGCGACCGGGGAGGAGGTGTCGGCCGAGGACCTTGGGGGCGCGGACGTGCACGCGCGCACCTCCGGCGTGGTCGATCACTACGCGCGCGACGACCGTCACGCGCTCGGCATCTGCCGGCGGATCGTGGCCGGGCTCAACCGGGTCAAGCGGCCCGAGGTGGCGCTGCGCGCCCCGGCGCCCCCGCGCCACGACCCGGCCGAGCTGCATGGCGTGGTGCCCGCCGACATCCGCGCCCCCTACGACGCGCGGGAGGTGATCGCGCGGATCGTGGATGACAGCGAACTCGATGAGTTCAAACGATTGTACGGCACGACGCTGGTCTGCGGCTTCGCCCATGTGTGGGGCTACCCGGTGGGCATCCTGGCCAACAACGGAATCCTGTTTTCCGAATCGGCGCTTAAGGGGGCGCATTTCATCGAGCTGTGCGCCCAGCGCGGCATCCCGCTGGTGTTCCTGCAAAACATCACCGGGTTCATGGTGGGGCGGAAATACGAGTCGGGCGGGATCGCCAAGGACGGCGCCAAGCTGGTGACGGCGGTGGCGACAGTGGGAGTGCCGAAGATCACGGTCATCATCGGCGGGAGCTACGGGGCGGGCAACTACGGAATGTGCGGGCGGGCCTACGATCCGCGCTTCGTCTGGATATGGCCGAATGCCCGGATCTCGGTCATGGGCGGGGAGCAGGCGGCGAGCGTGCTGGCCACGGTGCGGGGCGGCTTCGAGAGCGCGGCGGCCGAGGAGGCGTTCAAGGCCCCGATCCGCGCCGAGTACCGAGGCCAAGGGCCAGCCCTACTACGCCACGGCCCGGCTGTGGGACGACGGCATCATCGATCCCGCCGAGACGCGGCTGGTGCTGGCGCTCTCGCTCTCGGCCGCGCTGAACGCGCCGGTGGAGGAGACGCGCTTCGGCGTGTTCCGCATGTGATGATCCGCACCCTGCTGATCGCCAATCGGGGCGAGATCGCGGTCCGCGTGGCGCGCACCGCCCGGCGCATGGGGATCGAGACCGTCGCCGTCTATTCCGAGGCCGATGCGGAGTCCCTGCACGTCCAGGCGGCCGACCGCGCGGTGCTGATCGGCCCCGCACCGGCGCGGGAGAGCTATCTTGCCGCCAACCGCATCATCGCGGCGGCCGGGCGGTGCGGGGCCGACGCGGTGCATCCGGGCTACGGGTTCCTTTCCGAGAACCCCGCCTTCGCCGAGGCCTGCGCGGCCGCGGACCTGGTCTTCGTTGGCCCGCCGGCCGAGACGATGCGCGCCATGGGCTCGAAAGCCTCGGCCAAGGCGCTGATGCGCCGGGCCGGGGTGCCGGTGCTGCCCGGCTACGACGGGGAGGCACAGGAGGCGGAATTCCTCGCCGACCAGGCCGCGCGCACCGGCTTTCCCGTGGTCATCAAGGCGGTCTCCGGCGGGGGTGGGCGGGGGATGCGCGTGGTCGAGCGGGCCGGCGACTTCGGCCGGGCGCTGGCTTCCGCCCGGCAGGAGGCCGAATCGGCCTTCGGCGACGACCGGGTGCTGATCGAGCGCTATCTCTCCCGCCCGCGCCACATCGAGGTGCAGGTCTTCGCCGACACGCATGGAAACGCCGTTCATCTCTTCGAGCGCGACTGCTCGGCGCAGCGGCGGCATCAGAAGGTGATCGAGGAGGCGCCCGCCCCTGGGCTGGACCCGGTTCGGCGGGAGGCGATGGGCGCGGCCGCCGTCGCCTGCGCGCAGGCCGTCGGCTATGTCGGCGCCGGGACGGTGGAGTTCGTCGCCGACGCCCAGGGCTTCTACTTCCTGGAGATGAACACGCGCTTGCAGGTCGAGCATCCGGTGACGGAGATGGTCACGGGCTTCGACTTGGTGGAATGGCAGCTTCGCGTCGCCGCGGGCGAGGTGTTGCCCGCGACGGGGGACGCGATCGGCCTGCGCGGCCACGCCGTCGAGGCGCGGCTCTACGCGGAAGACCCGGCGCGCGACTTCGCGCCCTCGACCGGGCGGATCATCGGACTGCGGCTGCCCGAGGGCGAGGGTGTGCGGGTCGATGCCGGGGTGCGCGCGGGCGATGCGGTCAGCGTTCATTACGACGCGATGATCGCCAAGGTGATCTGCCACGGCGCCACGCGCGACGAGGCGCTGGCCCGGCTGCGACGGGCGCTCGCCGAGACCGAGATCGCGGGCGTCGCGAGCAACCTCGACCTGCTGGCGCGCATCGCCGGCCACCCCGCCTTCGCCGCTGGGGGCATCGACACCGGCTTCATCGCCCGCGAGGCGGCGATCCTGCTCGCGTCCCAGCGCTCCCCTCCCCCGGAGGTGCTGGCGGTCGCCGCGCTTGGCGTGCTGGCTGCCGAAGCCTCCGCCGCCGAGACGCGCGCCCACGCCTCGCACGATCCCTTCTCGCCCTGGCACGCCCGCACCGGCTGGTGGCTGAACGCGAACCGGGCGCGCACGCTCGCCTTCACCGCTGGCGAGGAAGCGGTTCCCGTGACAGTGCGGCCCGCACCCTGCGGATGGCGGATCGAGGCGGACGGGGCGGCGATGGCCGGCGACGCGCGCTTCGCGGCTGGCGATCTGGCGGTGACGCTTGGTGGGCTGCGCGCCCGCGCCGGCTTCGCCCGGAGCGGCGACGCAGTGCTGCTGCGCTGGCGGGGCGAGAGCTGGCGTCTGGGCCTGCCCGACCCCGAGACCGCGATCGAGGCGGACGAGTCGGCCGGGGGACGGCTGCTCGCCCCCATTCCGGGCCAGGTCACATCGGTCAGCACCGAGCCCGGCCAAGCGGTCAAGCGCGGCGAGGTGCTGGTCGTTCTCGAGGCCATGAAGACCGTCTTCCGCCTGCCCGCCCCGGCCGATGGCGTGGTGGCGGAGGTGGCGTGTCGGCCGGGCGACACTGTCGAGGAAGGCCAACTTCTCATCAGCTTCGCTGAAGCCTAACGTCCCCGAGCGCGTTCGAAGGACAAAACGCAAGGGGAAATGGCCATGCCGCTGCTCGGCATCCTCACGGACCCACACGCGGAGCCGCTAGAACGGGAGACGATGCGCCACGTCACGCGGCGGCTGATCCCGCTGCTGATGGTCTGCTACTTCGTCGGCTATCTCGACCGGGTGAACGTGAGCTTCGCCTCGCTCACCATGAACCGTGACCTGCACCTCTCGCCCGCCGTGTTCGGCTTTGGCGGCGGCATCTTCTTCCTGGGCTACTTCCTGTTCGAGGTCCCGTCGAATCTGATGCTGGAGCGGGTGGGCGCGCGGCGCTGGATCGCGCGCATCCTGGTCACCTGGGGCATCATCTCGGCCTGCACCGCGTTGGTCGCGGGGGAGTGGTCGTTCTACGGCGTCCGTTTCCTGCTCGGCCTCGCGGAGGCAGGGTTCTACCCTGGCATCATCCTCTATCTCACCTGGTGGTTCCCCTCGTTCTACCGCTCGCGGATCATCGGGCTGTTCATGACCGCGATCCCGATCTCGGTGGTGCTCGGCTCCATCGTCTCGGGCTGGATTCTCAGCCTCGACAACACTTGGGCGCTGGCTGGCTGGCAGTGGCTGTTCATTCTGGAGGGCGGGCCGGCGGTCATCCTGGGTGTGATCGTGTTCTTCTTCCTGACCGACCAGCCCAAGGACGCGCACTGGCTCATGCCCGACCAGCGCGTCTGGCTCGCGGAGCGGATCGCCTCGGAGCGCGCCCAGCGCGAGACGGTGCATCACTATGCCCTCGGCGAGACTTTCCGCAACGGCCGGGTCTGGGCGCTGACGCTGGTCTATTTCGGCCAGAACGTCTCCGGGTACGGGCTCGTGATCTTCCTGCCGCAGATCATCAAGCGCTTCGGCGTGAGCGACGTGCAGACCGGCTTCCTGAATGCCATCCCCTTCGCCTTCGCGGCGGTGGCGATGGTCCTCTGGGGGCTGCATTCGGACCGCACGGGCGAGCGCAACCTGCATTGCGCGGCGGCGTGTTTCGTGAACTTCTTCGGGCTGGCGGTCTGCGTCGTGCTGAACAACCCGTTTGCTCTGATGGTGGCGATCATCGTCTCGCAGATGGGGCAGAGCGCCATCGCGCCGACCTTCTGGGCACTGCCGACGGCGATGCTCTCGGGAACGGCGGCGGCTGGGGGCATCGCGATGATCAACGCGGTCGGTAATCTGGGCGGCTTCGCCGGCCCTTACGCGATGGGACTGATCCGCGGCTACACCGGCAGCTTCAGCCTGGGCCTGCTCGCCATCTCCTGCGGCGCGCTGATGGCCGGCATCGTCGTGCTGGTGCTCGGCCATGACCGGCGCTTGGAGCGCATTGGGGCGGTGAAGCCAGCGGAGTAGGGGATGGCTACATGGGACGATGCAATCGCGCAGACGCTGGCGCCCTTCCATGGGAGCGGGTTTTGCGATCGTCCGCGCGCCCTGGTCGCCATCCCCGGCAGTGCATAAAAACCGGTACCCGCAGCGGACGTGGCGGGCTGTCTCAACGACGCGATCCGTCCCTGGCTGGAAGGGCTCGGCTTAACAGTCGCGATCCAGTCCCAGGGCCGGACGCGCCGGGCAGCTCCTATTCGCCGAGCGCGTGGAGGACCGGCAGCCGCCCAGCCAGACCAATTGCGTGCATCCCTGGTGCGCTGAACCACCTAAACTTTCACAGTTTGGGGAGCACGGGAGTTTACGTTGCAGCGGCTGTCAGTTCGTTGCTAAGTTAGGGCGAAAGTGCTCGTAGAGTTGGAATTTATGCATTTTTGGACGAATGGGTTGGAATCCCTTGACCGACATCGTTGATGTCTGCAACGCTAAAACTGCGAGCGGCTTGCGCTTGGATATCTCCAGGGATGTGGATTTTGGGAGTTTAAGCACGGTTGACGTCGACATTGGCGAGCACGCCAGCTTGTCCGATCTAATTATCAAGACACAGGCCGCGCACTGTCCCGGCCTGCGCCTATCCAAGACGTGTCCAGGCTGACATTTAGCGCATCCGGTCGGAGGAAAAGTTGGCCCGCCGCCTTACACGCTCAGTGAATGTCGCCAGGGTTATCAGCTCGCTAACGCATCCTTCAAGTTGGGGTTATTGGTCTCGCAGGGCGAGAAGATTTCGGAACGACACGAGGCTCCCGGAGCCAATAGTCTCCTCAGCTCCGATGGTTCGCTGCCGCGAGATAGCGGAGTCCGATCTTGAAGGAGTGATCAACCTCCTGACAAGAGGATTTGGTCACTCTCGTGATCGTAGCTTTTGGGAAAATGCCGTCAGAAGCCTCCAGGAGCATTGCACTCCGCCTGGGCTCCCGAGGTTTGGGTATCTTCTAGACAACAATGGCGCTTCAGTTGGCGTCCTCCTTATGATTTCCTCAGCGCGCCTCATTGATGGGGTTGTGAGCGTGCGCTGCAATCATAGCAGCTTGTATGTAGAGCCTTCGTTCAGAAGCTTCGCACCGTTGCTCATCAGGCGGGCTGAGCGGCGCAAAGACGTAACGTACCTCAACGTCACACCCAGTCCCCACACGTGGTCCATGGTGGAAGCACAGGGCTACAAAAGATTTTCAAACGGAATGTTCGTTGCCGTGCCCACTCTTCGCTATTCTTGGCCTTACGCTCGAACACAGGTGCGGGAGGCGACCGCTGAAATCTGCTGGGACGCTCGCCTTCAGCCGTTTGAAAAAGACTTACTCATGGCACATGCAAAATACGGGTGCGTTTGCGTAACGTGCGAGTTCAAGGGCAATCTTCATCTATTTGTCTTTAAGATACGCAGGAAGTTCAAGGTTCCATTAGCGCACCTTATCTACTGCCGTAATCAGAAGGACTTTATCGCACTTGCCGGTCCCTTGGGTCGGTTTCTCGGAAGGCGGGGCATCGCATTCGTCATTCTTGACTCGGATGGTCCTGTCCCTGGCCTTGTGGGCAGGTACTTTTCACTCGGACCGAAATATTGGAAGGGTCCGGACCCTCCACATTTAGGCGACCTCGCGTACACTGAGCTAGCTATGTTTGGATTCTAGTATGCCAGCACCTTTGAGAAAGTTTAGGAACTTAAAGAGTGCCAATCGACGGCTTTGTAGACGGCTTCAAAAGGATTGAGCTATGGCGATCGCTAGAAAACCTCCTTCGGCCGGTCAGTTCGATGCTAGCCAACTGATCTCTTAGGTTGATTAGAAAGTAGCCAAGGGCGGTTCGGCAACATTTATCAGGGTTGAACCTGTGGAACGAATGTTCATTTGGTTACCGATCCTCAACGCGCTGACAATGTCCCTTGGAGGAATTACAAAAGAATAGGAAAAGCGTCTTTATAAACGTGTCGAGTTGCTGGTCGGCAAAGAATTAATGGTTAGTGGGTGAGTTATCGAAGCGCCAGAAACGGATGATCCAACCCGCGTTCCACAATTAAATCATAACAGGATTGGCACACCCCATTACTCAGGCAAACGCCTCGTTGCTAATGAGTTGGGAGGAGGCGACGCAACATGGAGAGAGCGTAGATGTCGCGCACGACATTGGTGTCATCATCCTGGGAGTCGTCTGAAAGCGCTCTTCGGAAACCGCTATCAGCAGGTTGCTCCAAATTTCAGTATTCTTTCTCAGGAAACGGAGCGGATCTGCAAGTCGCACACGCCTCCGGGTTCTTAGGAAGTTTGAGCGGCAACTGCTCTGACAGAGAGGGGCCTTCTACAACATGAGGGGAACCCCCGAGGGCGCGTGGCTCGACAACCTTCACGGCGCACTCGATGAAGCGGTGGCCGCCGCCTATGGCTGGCCCGCCGACATCTCGACCGGAGACGCGCTCGCACGCCTGCTGGCCCTGAACCATGCACGGGTGGCCGCGCAGGCCACGACGGCGGCCCGCCGGACACGGCGCGTTCAGCACAATGAGGTTGATGGCGTCCCGTAGGGGAGAATTCGCCGCTTCGGCCCCAACATCGTGATCTCAGGGCGCTTTCTCCACAAGACCTGCCTCGGCCGGGCCGGTGTGACACACGCGTGTAGCACAATGGACGGCGCCGGTGTCAATGACAGCAGCTGAGCACCAGCCGGGCCAGTTCGCGGACGAGACCGAGGGTGACGTCCCAGCCTTTGGGCATCCCGGCGCTCCGCGACACGCCGGAGCCGATCAGGACCGCGTAGACGCCCTTGCTCGAGCACATTGACTGGGCAAGGGAGAGAAGTAAGCGGCACTCTGCGGCCCTTCTTCCCGGGTGAGGGTGAGTATGGCGGGTGTGCCTGAGGCTGGCAGCTTCGGGCAGACATCATGTTTGACGGCAACCACGAGACGAGGGGGAAGCATCGCCGGGCGGAGGTCCGGACGAGGCCTGAGCGACGGCGCTGGTCGGCTGCGGACAAGGCGCGGGTCGTGGCCGAGGCGACGGCGCCGGGCGCGGTGGTCTCGGCCGTGGCGCGGCGCTGGCAGGTGCACCCGCAGCAGGTGTTCGCGTGGCGGCGTGAGGCGGGCTGTGCCGAGCGGGTGCCGCAGTCGGAGGTGGCCCTGGAGGACGCGTCGGTGCCGGAGTTCGTGCCGATCCTGGCCGTGACCGAGGCGGCAGGGTCGGCAGACCCCGTGGCAGCGATGGCGTCTGCCCCTGCGCTCGAGATCGCGCTGGCCGGCGCCGTCGTGCGCCTCAGGGCCGGCACGGACATGACGCTGCTCGCGGCGGTGCTGCGTGCGATCCGCGCCTCGGCGACGGCGGCGTGATCACCATCCCGGCCGGCGCGCGCGTGCTGCTGGCGACCCGGCCCGTGGACTTCCGCAAGGGGGCGCACGGGCTGGCGGCGTTGGCATCCGCGGTGCTGGGCGAGGACCCGTTCTCGGGTGTGGTCGTGGTGTTCCGCTGCAAGCGGGCCGACAGGGTGAAAATCTTGGTCTGGGATGCGAGTGGCCTGGTCCTGGTCTGGAAGCAGCTGCAGCAGGGTGGGTTTCGCTGGCCGGCGATCGCGGACGGCGTCGTGCGGCTGTCGGCGGTGGAGTTCGCCGCCCTGTTCGACGGGCTCGACTGGACGCGGGTGCAGGCGGTGCGCAGGATTCCCACCCCGACCGTGCCGGCGTAGGATTCGTGCTGTGACGCGCGCCGCTCCCGAGCCGATGCCTGCTCTGCCCGAGGATGTCGGCGCGCTGCAGGCGTTGCTGCGCGCGGCCTGGACGGAGCGGGACAGCGTGGCCGCCGAGCGCGACGCGCTCGCCGAGCAGAACGACCGTAAGCGATGCGTCGGGGCCCTTGGGGCCGGCCGTCACTCCTCGTCTTCGTCCTCGGGCGGGTATTGTGGGGGGGCTTTGCCTGCAGCCTTGAGCAGCTTCGGGTAGCGCGTCTTCGGAGCCTTCTCCCCCAGCCCGATCACCTCGACTTGGAAGCGCCAGTCGTCGCCGTAGTCGAAGAGGAACTGCATCTTGGCGCCCACGGCGGGGAACGCCTGCGCCACTTTGGTCCGCTTGACGCTGCCGGACTCGCTGCCGGCCTCCAGGTCGGCGAAGAGTTCGTAGCGCACGGGCGAGTCGAAGACGTGGTGGTCCAGCTTGCTGAAGAAGCCGAAGGCGTGATCCAGGTCGAAGTCGAAGGCCTGCACGATGGCGGCGGCCAGGTCGTAGAGCGACTTCTCGCTCGGGATCTCGATCTCGCGGTAGACCCTGGGGCGAAGCCGGACGCGGAAGATGTGGGTGCTCGTGCGCGACATGCGGCTATCCTCCATGACCCCTGCCCCGCGCAGCCCGACGCTCAGCCGCTCCCCTGGGCGGCCCAGTGCCAGGGCATGAGCTCGTCGATGCGCGCCTGCGGCCAGCCACCGACGAGCCGGGTCAGCAACTCGCAGAGGTAGGCCTGCGGGTCGACGCCGTTCAGCTTGCAGGTCTCCACGAGCGAGGCGACGTGGGCCCAGTTTGACCCGCCTTCATCGCTTCCGGCGAAGAGCGCGTTCTTTCGACTCAGTTTCACCGGTCGGATCGCGCGCTCGACCGTGTTCGTGTCCGGCTCGATCCGGCCGTCGTCGAGAAAGCGCACGAGCCCGTCCCAGTGGTTCAGCGCGTAGCGGATCGCGCCCGCGGTCGGGCCGCGGCCCGGCAGCTTGGCCAGCTGCTGCTCGAACCAGGCGCGCAGCTCCAGCACCAGCGGCCGGCTCCGCTCCCGGCGCGCCGCCAGCCGTTGCGCCGGCGCCTGGCCGCGGACCTCGGCCTCGATCCGATAGAGCGCTGCGATTCGCTCAAGCGCCGCTGTGGCGATCGGGGCCGTGCCGGTCTTGGCCAGGTCGTAAAAGCCACGACGCACATGCGCCCAGCAGAAGACCAGCGTCACGGCGCCGCTGCCCTGTTTGTCGCGCGCGGGCTCGGCCAGCTTCTTATAGGTCGTGTAGCCGTCGCACTGCAGAATGCCACGGAAGCCGCCGAGCAGCGTGTCGGCGTGCTGCTGCCCTCGGCCCGGCGCGTAGCTGTAAACCACCGCCGGCGGGTCCGTCCCAGACCAGGGCCGGTCGTCGCGTGCGAGCGCCCACAAGTAGCCGGTCTTGGTGCGGCCCCGCCCGGGGTCGAGCACCGGCAAGGTGGTCTCGTCGGCGAACACCCGCGCCGAGCCGAGCACGATCGCGCGCAGCCTGCTGACCACGGGCGCGATCTCGGCGGCGGCATAACCCACCCAGGAGGCCAAGGTGGAGCGCCCCAACTCCACCCCTTGCCGGGCCATGATCTGCGCCTGGCGATACAGCGGCAGGTGGTCGGCGTAGCGCGCCACCAGCACGTGCGCGACCAGCGCCTCGGTGGGCAGCCCGCCCTCGATCAGTCGCGGCGGAGCAGGCGCCTGCACCACTGTACCTGCGCAAGTCCGGCACGCCAGCTTGGGGCGCTTGGTCACGATGACGCGGAACTGCGCCGGGATCACGTCGAGCCGCTCCGCGGTGTCGTGGCCGATGACCGCCATCACGCCGCGGCAGCACGGGCAGGCGCTGTCCTCGGGGGCCAGCGTCACCTCGACCCTGGGCAGGTGCGCAGGCAGCGCGCCGCGGCTGGCCCGGCGCTTGGCCGCGCGCCGCGCGCGCAGGCCCGGGTCGCGCTTCTCTCCCTCGGCCTCGCCCGTGGCGATCGCGGTCTCGAGATCCTCCAGGCCGAGCTGCAGCTGCGCGTCGGGCAGGCGCTCGGAGCGGGCGCCGAACTGCAGGCGCTTGAGGCGGAGCAGCAGGTGGCGCAGGCGGTCGTTCTGCTCGGCGAGCGCGTCGCGCTCGGCGGCCACGCTGTCCCGCTCCGTCCAGGCCGCGCGCAGCAACGCCTGCAGCGCGCCGACATCCTCGGGCAGAGCAGGCATCGGCTCGGGAGCGGCGCGCGTCACAGCACGAATCCTACGCCGGCACGGTCGGGGTGGGAATCCTGCGCACCGCCTGCACCCGCGTCCAGTCGAGCCCGTCGAACAGGGCGGCGAACTCCACCGCCGACAGCCGCACGACGCCGTCCGCGATCGCCGGCCAGCGAAACCCACCCTGCTGCAGCTGCTTCCAGACCAGGACCAGGCCACTCGCATCCCAGACCAAGATTTTCACCCTGTCGGCCCGCTTGCAGCGGAACACCACGACCACACCCGAGAACGGGTCCTCGCCCAGCACCGCGGATGCCAACGCCGCCAGCCCGTGCGCCCCCTTGCGGAAGTCCACGGGCCGGGTCGCCAGCAGCACGCGCGCGCCGGCCGGGATGGTGATCACGCCGCCGTCGCCGAGGCGCGGATCGCACGCAGCACCGCCGCGAGCAGCGTCATGTCCGTGCCGGCCCTGAGGCGCACGACGGCGCCGGCCAGCGCGATCTCGAGCGCAGGGGCAGACGCCATCGCTGCCACGGGGTCTGCCGACCCTGCCGCCTCGGTCACGGCCAGGATCGGCACGAACTCCGGCACCGACGCGTCCTCCAGGGCCACCTCCGACTGCGGCACCCGCTCGGCACAGCCCGCCTCACGCCGCCACGCGAACACCTGCTGCGGGTGCACCTGCCAGCGCCGCGCCACGGCCGAGACCACCGCGCCCGGCGCCGTCGCCTCGGCCACGACCCGCGCCTTGTCCGCAGCCGACCAGCGCCGTCGCTCAGGCCTCGTCCGGACCTCCGCCCGGCGATGCTTCCCCCTCGTCTCGTGGTTGCCGTCAAACATGATGTCTGCCCGAAGCTGCCAGCCTCAGGCACACCCACCATACTCACCCTCACCCGGGAAGAAGGGCCGCAGAGCGCCGCTTACGTTCAATGCGCACTGGGACGACGTGCTTGACTTGCCGAGGCAGCTTGCGCGCGGAGGCCGTGAAGCGGACAGCGCCGCTGTCGGAGCCAAGCGCAGGCGGCGCGACCACCACCACGTTGAAGATCTTGGAGCCGCCGTGGCGGAACTCCTGGCACTGGAAGCCCCAGCGTGCTGTCGGTTCCTCGCCGGGCCGATCCCGCCAGTAGAATGTGTGCGGATCCCGCTCCGGGCGGTGGAGGTCATGAAGTGGAAACGGCGGGATCACCTCCGCCGCCTGGGCCCGTGTCATGGTGCCGATCACGTCCGAGAGGAGACCGCTGCGGGCGACCATCCTCCACGCGGGCGGCTCAGGGGGGGCGGGCAGCGCGAGCGTCGGTCGCTCTGCTTCGATCGTCCTCGAACGCTCGGCCAGCAGCAGCCCTCCCATCGCTTCGATCTCGACGAGAAGACCATCGGCTGGGACCGTCCCGGTATTCGCCAGCAATATGGAGAAGGCGGCGTACCTATGCGGCGCGGACAGGGACGCATGCACCTCCGTGAGGAAGGAGCGCACCCCGTCTAGCCACCGGGGGTAAGCCTCCTCCCGGTATCGCGTGATCGCGGCCTCGGAGGGAGGCGTCCATGTGCCCAGGCCGCCCGTCGCCGCCGCCATGGCCGACGATGACCATCGGGGGAGGGAAAGGCACAAACGAACTCCTCATCGGCTAACAGCTTAGTGTGTCGCGTAGCGGTACGCAATACGCGAGCTCGCGCTTTGCGTGAGCTTGGGCGTAGGCAATGGACGGCCCGCTTCTATGCCCGCGTGCGACGAGGCTTGGGCTTGACGTTGACGACTTTGGCGGGCCGCATCGGCTCCCCCCGCTTCACAGCCCGTTGACGAAGTCGGCTTGGCTTGATTCGCTGGCTGTCTGACGGGGGCGGCTGGTGACGTATGGCGCTGGGACGGCAGCAGGCACGACAGACGGAGATGCTGGTGACGTGGGCGGAGCTGCTGCGCATTCCGCTGAAGTCGGCCGGTGATTCCGGCCTGATGTCGGCCACCTCTTCCGATTGAAGTCGGCCGGACGTTCCGATCGAAGTCGGCCGGGGTGGCTGCCCGTGGGCTGGGCTGATCTCTTCACTGCGATATCGGCTGGGTCAAGCCATGATGGCCTCCTGAGCCTTCTTTCGTCGGAGGGATTCGCCGCGCAGCTGGATGCGATGGGCGTTGTGGACGATGCGATCCAGGATGGCATCCCCGATCGTTGGATCTCCGATCAGATCGTGCCAGCGGTCCACGGGGATCTGGCTGGTGAGCAGCATGGCCCCGCGGCCGCAGCGATCCTCGACGATCTCCAGCAGATCGTGCCGCTGCTCCGCGCCGAGCGGCTCCAGCCCCCAGTCGTCCAGGATCAGCAGCTTCACCCCGCCGAGGGCCCGCATCAGCCTGGCGTAACGACCGTCGCCGCGCGCCAGCGCCAGATCGGCGAACAGGCGCGGGATGCGCTGGTAGAGGACGGAGTGGTTGTCGCGGCAGGCCTTGTGGCCGAGCGCACAGGCCAGCCACGACTTCCCGACCCCGGTCGGACCCTCGATGATCAGGTTCTGCTTGGCCTCGATCCAGCCGCCCGTGGCCAGCTTCTGAAACAGCGCGCGATCCAGGCCGCGCGGGGTGCGGTAGTCGACATCCTCGACCGCCGCCTGATGGCGCAGCCGGGCGTAGCGCAGCCGCGCCTTGAGCCGGCGGTCCTGGCGGTCGGTGAGCTCGCGGTCGAGCAGCAAGCCGAGCCACTCCGCATGATCGAGTTCGGCGCCGCGCGGCGTGGCGCTCAGCTCCTCGAAGGCGCGCGCCATGCCGGCGAGGCCGAGCTGGTGCAACTGGTCGAGCGTGGGATGGGTCAGCACTGGCGCTCTCCTCAATGGTAGTAGCCGGAACCGCGGATGTTCGGGTGCAGCAGCGGCAGCTCGCCCTCACGGGCCGACGTTGTGGGCGGCTGACGATCGAGGCCGTGCTGCAGGATCGACTGCACGCTGCCGTAGGAGCGGGCGCCGATCTCCAGCCCCCGCGCGCAGGCGGCCTCCACGCGCTCGCGGCCATAGCTGCGCACCAGGCGCAGGATGCCGAGACAGGCGCGGAATCCCTGCTCGGGATGCGGCCGGGTCTCCAGGATCAGCGCCGTCAATCGCGCGGTCGCCGCGCCGATCGCGGCTGCCTCCTGGCCGATGCGCGGGATCGTCCACTCGGCCTGCCGCCGGTGCGACCGCGGCATGTGCTCGGGCAGGGTGGCGTGCCGACCGCGCGCGCCACCGCGCAGATGCACCGCGACCCGCTCGCCCCTGTGGAACAGCTCGATGGTGCGCGCGGTGATGCGGGCCTCGACCTGCTCGCGCAGCAGCCGGTGCGGCACCGAGTAGTAGTGGCCGTCGATGTCGACGTGGTAGTCGAGCGCGACGCGCCGGATGCGCCACTCGGCATAGACGAACGGTTGCGTCGGCAACGATAATAGTGCCGGCTGGTCCAGTTGCTCGAACAACTGGCGGCGGCTGACGCCCAGCTTGCGCATCGGCCGAGCGTTGAGGTCGGTGACCAGTCCTGCGATCGCCGCATTGAGCTCGGCCAAGGAGAAGAAGCGCTGGTTGCGCAGCCGCGCCAGGATCCAGCGCTCGACCACCAGCACGCCGGCTTCAACCTTGGCCTTGTCGCGCGGTCGGCGCACCCGCGTCGGCAGGATCGCCGTGCCATAGTGCGCCGCCAGGTCGCGGTAGCTCGGGTTGATCCCGGGCTCATACCAGTTCGCCCGCAAAACGCCGGCCCGCAGGTTGTCCGGCACGATCTGTCGCGGCACGCCGCCCAGGAAGCTCAGCGCGCGGACGTGCGAACCGATCCAATCGGGCAGGCTTTGCGTCCACGTCGCCTCGGCGTAGGTGTAGTTCGATGCCCCGAGCACCGCGACGAACACCTGCGCCGCGCGCAGCTCGCCGGTGCTGGCGTCCACCACCATCGCCACCGTTTGCCCGGCGTAGTCGACGAACAGCCGCTCGCCGGCTGGGTGTGTCTGGCGCATCGTCGGCGATAGCCGGCTCTCCCAGCTCCGGTAGAGCTCGCACCAGCGGCTGTAGCCGTAGCCGCTGGAATGGAGGGTCCGGTATTCCTCCCACAGCAGCAGCAGCGTCACCCCCGGGCGGCGCAGCTCGTGGTGGACCGCCGTCCAGTCCGGCTCCGCCTTGTGCCGATGACCCGGCTGCGAGCCGCCAAGCGGGGCGAACAGCAGCGCCTCCAGCCCCTGGTCGATCACCGTCGCCGGCAACGGCCAGCTCAGCCCCGCCGCGGCAACCCGATCAAGGCACAGCCGCACCGTGCTGCGCGCCACGCCGACTGCGACCGCAATGGCGCGGTCGGAGAGGCCGCACTCGTACTTCAGTCGAAGGATCTCACGCACACGTCGCATCGACACTCTCTCGGCCGGCATCGGTCTCCCTCTCGCCCTGACGAGAGGACAGACCGCTCACCTGCCCAGCGGTCGGGCAACGCCACCCCTCTCAGGGATGGCCGAGATCAGATCGGAATGGCCGACATCACCTCGGAATCAGTGGCCGACATGAGATCGGAATGCCTGGCCGACTTGCTCCGGAATACGCAGAGCTGCCACGGTCGCCGGGGCACGCCTTCTACGACACGCTGCAATCGGTTCTGCTCGCGGCCGACTTCGACGGGTTCGTGGAAAGGAACTGCGCACCGCTCTACGCGACGCGATGTGGTCGGCCGTCGCTGCCGCCGGGGCGCTACTTCCGCATGCTGCTGGTGGGCTACTTCGAGGGGATCGACAGCGAGCGCGGGTTGGAGTGGCGCTGTGCCGACAGCCTATCGCTGCGGGAGTTTCTGCGCCTCTCTCTCTGAGCGCGAGCCGGTGCCCGACCATTCCTGGCTGAGCCGCACCCGCTCGCGCTTGCCGCTCGAGTTGCACGACCAGGTCTTCACCTGGGTACTGGGGCGCCTGGCCGAGCATGGTCTGATCCGGGGCGAGCGGGTCGGCGTCGATGCCTCGACGATGGAGGCCAACGCGGCGCTGCGCACGATCGTGCGCCGCGCGGACGGCGAGGGCTATCGCGACATGCTCAAGCGCATGGCCGCCGAGAGCGGCATCGAGACCCCGACGGCCGAAGACCTGATCCGGCTTGACCGCACGCGCAAGGGCAAGAAGCTGTCGAATGCGGAGTGGCAGAGTCCAACCGACCCGGATGCGCGGATCGCCAAGCTGAAGGACGGCCGCACGCATCGGGCCTACAAGCCCGAGCATGCGGTGGACCTCGACACCGGCGCGGTGATCGCGGCGGAGATGCACGAAGCCGACCAGGGCGATACCACGACCCTGCCGGACACGCTGGCGAGTGCGGCCGAGCACCTGGCCGCGGTGGCGGCGGCACCCACGCCCGAGGCTCCGGCCGAGATGATCGCGGACAAAGGATACCACTCCCGCGCGGGCCTGAGGGCGCTCGAGGACGGACCGTGGAAGAGCCGCATCGCCGAGCCCCGGCGCGATGGCTTCCTGCGCTGGCACGGCGATTATGCCGCCCGGCGGGCCGTCTACAACAACCGCAGCCGCCTGCTGTCCGAGGTCGCCCGACAGGCGTTCAGGCTCCGCGCCGAACTGGTCGAGCGCGGCTTCGCGCTGATCCTCGATCGGGGCGGCATGCGAAGGGCCTGGCTCCGCGGCCGCGAGAACCTGCACAAGCGCTATCTGATCCACGTCGCCGGATACAATCTGGGGCTGATCATGCGCCTGCTGACCGGGGCCGGGACGCCTCGGGAGTTCCTGGCGCGGGCTTCGGTCTGGCTCGGCGCGATCCTGGTCCCCGATGGCGCGCTGATCGCCATCCTGTTCGTCGCCGCAGAAGGTCAGATCGCCGCCATCGCCGTCAGCCTCCAAGCCGACCCGCTCGCCTGAAAACCGACTTCTTCAACGCGCTGTTCAGGGCGTCGTGCAGGGTCGAGAGCGGAACTCGCATGGTGCGAGCCGTGTTCCGAAGCGAGTAGCCGTCCTCCAGGATGTGCCGCCGGGCCTGCGCCAGGGCGTCGGGGGTGAAGCTCGGGCAGCCTGCCGTGCTTCTTTCGGCTGGCTCGGATCCCGGCCTGGATCCGCTCAAGCAGGAGTTCGCGCTCCATCTCCGCCATGGCGGCCAAGAGGGTGAGGCCGAATTTTCCGAACGGGGTCGAGGTGTCGAGCCCCTCGGTCAAGCTGCGATAGACGATGCCCCGCTCCTTCCCGTAATTACCCACCCCTGTTTCGGGCGTAGCGATCAGGCCGTGACGGTCTGCAGGATGGTGTTGAAGACGCTGGTGCCCGGTTTGAGGCGAGCGGTATCGACGACGCTGCGTATGTCGGCCTCACCCTCGGCGGCCCACATGGCACGATAGCCGTTGGTCACCTTGCGCTGGATCACCGAGGGCCGGAGGTCGCGCTCACAGGCGTTGTTGGTGGCCTCGACCTGGCCGGGCCAGTCGGCGAAGGTTAGGAGCTGATCGCGCGCTCGGCGCACCTTGTTCTGAAGTTCACGGGCCAAGTCGCAGGTGGTGGGTGCTGCCAGGATCGCGACCAGCCTGCCCGCCAGCGCGCGGCGCTTGGCGACCAGGGTGGAGGCAGCCAGTTGTGAGATGCTGTCCGCCAACTCGAAGGCCGAGGCGAGCCAGAGCGTGAGCCGAAACGGCACGGGGTCGTCGCTCACTTCCAACACGTAGGCGACGTCGCGAGCCAGGTGCGCGAGGCAGGTCTGCTGGACTTGGCCATGGCCCTGCTGGGCCGAGTCGCGGTCCGACAGCCAGACTTCGGGCTGGTGGCCAGCCATCATCGCGTGCACGACCGCGGCGGCGCGGGTCGGGGCGGCGTGGTGCACCACGGCCTCCTTGCAGCGGAACACCCAGTGATAGGCGTTGCTGCCCTCAATCCGGACGCCTGTCTCGTCCGAGGCCACCACCTTGGCCTGCCGCAGGGCTGCGACGGCGGGCTCGCCCCTCGTCTTGCCATTCCATCCGGCTGCGCCGAATGGAACCTTCGGCAAGCCTCGCCCGGCCTGGAAGCAAGTCTGGGCGCGACGCAGCAGGTTCATCAGCCCGCCCTGGCTGATGGACAGGCCGAACAGGTCGGCCAGTGTCGCCTGCAGCCGCTCGTAGGACAGGCTCTGAAAGGTCTTGAGGTAGGTCGCCAGCGTGTGCAGGCGCGGGCCGAACGGCGTGCCTGTCGCGGCGGGCGGCGGCGCTGCCACGACCCGCGCCCCACAGCCGGGACACTGCACCGCCAAGCGTCGGTGGTGCTCGACGATTGGCTTGATCTCCGGCAGCTCAATCCGCTCGTGCACGCTCACCGCTTCGCTGGGCAGGTCGGGCGACAGCGCCCTGCGGCAGCACGGGCATTGCTGCGGGGCGTGATCGACGACGCGGTCCACCTCCCTGCTGAGCGCCCGACTATGGCCTTCATGTCCGGGCTTGGCACCTCCGGGGCGGGCTTGCTCGCGACGCGCTTTGCGGTCTGTGGACGGCGGCTTGGACGAGGTGCGCGAGGTCTTCTCCGGCCGCTGCAGCCGCAGCCCCAACTCGATCAGCTCGGCCTTGCTCAGGCGCTCCAGCTCGTCCCGCTGCATGCCCAAACTGCATCAGCAATGCCGCCCCGCCGCAAGGGGGGTGGGTAATTACCCAGGGGATGCATTATGAAACGCACTGTCCGCGTTTTCCGCGGAAGACGTAGAGATCACCGGCATGCGGATCGCGCTGTAGCGCCTGCTGAACCTGCAATGCCAGGCCATTCATCCCACGGCGCATGTCGGTCGCGCCGGTCGCCAGCCAGACACGAACACCCGACGGCGGGACAATCATCCGCGCAGCACCGTCATCACACGGCGCAGCGCCACCAGGCCGACATCATGTCCAATCTTGATCGACGTGCCGTCGGGCAGCGTGATCTCGATCTTGCCTCTGGATACCGCAGGATCCGGACCAGTCGCCACCGGCGCGTGCTTCCTCCCGTCGGCACGTGCCGGTTCGCTGATCATCTGCACCGGCAAGAATACCGAGGGCGGTTCTTGCCTGAGCACCCCGCGGCGCACCTGACTCCGCCAGTTCCACAGCAGGCCACGGCTGATCTCATATCGGCGCGCAACCTCGGCGATACCTGAACCAGCCTGCTCGGTCTCCGCCACGATCCGAAGCTTCTCCTCCGAGCTCCAACGTCGTCGCCGTTCAACCCCGGTGATGATCTCCATCCCGCCGACTGCCCCTGATCTTAGCGGCGCTCATACAGGCGCCCTTTAAATCAAAGCCCCGATCCCGCCGGCAAGACGGCCATCACCGGGTGGATACGAAGAGAGTTGCGCCACGCAGGTTGCCGAACGCACTGGCCGCCACCCGCAGACCGTGATGGAGTGGCTGCACCTCTACAACGAGCGTGGCCCCGAGGCGCTGACCTACCGACGCACTGGCGGCCGTCCCCCCTTTGTCCCGCCATCGCCGCCGTACTCGGCGCAGAGCTCCGTGCGGCCCAGCAGGCTGCGGCCAGCCCATCCGTAGCCGGAGCTGATCCGCCGCGGCGCTGGACGCTCAAGCGCCTGGTCGGCTGCGTGCGGGCGCGGTTCGGCCGTCTCTGCTGCCGCGAGACCATCCGCGCTGCCCTGCACCGGCTGGACCTGTCGTGGAAGAAAGCCCGCAAGCTGCTCGGTCGCGCCGATCCCGAACGGCGCGCCGCCTTTCTCGACCGGCTACGGCCGGTGCTGGACAGCGCCCAGCGCGATCGGCACGTGCTGGTCCACCTCGACGAGGCGCACATCCACCAGGACGCCGATCTCGGCTACGGCTGGGGCGAGCGCGGCAAGCGCTTCCACGTGGCCTCCTGCTCGCCCGGCCTCGCCGCCAGGGTCTCGCTCTACGGCCTCTACCTCTACAACGAAGGCCAGGTGCGGCTATGGCCCTATGCACGGGCCAACGGCGAACACACGATCGATGTGTTGCACCGGCTCCGTGCCGAGTTCCCCGATGGCATGCTCGTCGTGATCTGGGACGGTGTGCCCTGTCACCGGGCCAAGGCGGTATGGGCCGCCGCTGCCAGCCTGGGCATCACGCTCATGCCGCTGCCGGCTACAGCCCGGACCTGATGCCGGTCGAGGCGCTGTGGCGCTGGCTGCGCGAGGACGTCACCTACCATCACTGCCACGCCACGGCCGACGACCTGACCCGGCGCGTCGCCCTGTTCGAGGCCAAGGTCAACCAAGACTCTTGCGTCGTCGCCGATCGCCTCTGGGTCAAGGACTGCCTCGATCCCGAGGAGGAGAAACTACGATCTCAAACTAGACGCGGTTTAGATACAAATCAACGATTTCACAAATTTTATCCTGATTACGCACTTCCCTCAGTTACGAAACGCCTGGTAGCAGGTCAGGGAATTTGTGGCATTTCATGAGGGTGTGGCAGTGGCTCGTAATGTCGTGCAGTTCCAGAAGGGTCTCAGCGAACCCGCGTTCGAACAGCAGTACGGCACCGAGGAGCAATGCCGGGCGATCGTCATCGCGTCACGCTGGCCGCGTGGCTTTGAGTGCCCGGTATGCGGCGGCAGGCAGTATAGTCTGGTGACGACCCGCGATCTCTATCAGTGCACCAAGTGCCGCCGGCAGACCTCGCCGATTGCCGGGACGATCTTTGCATCAACCCATCTGCCGCTGCGGCTATGGTTTCGTGCGATCTATCGCCTGACCCAGACCAAGCAAGGCATCTCCAGCATCGAACTGGGGCGTCGCCTTGGGGTGACGCAGACCACCGCCTGGAAGGTCAAACACAAGCTGAAGCAGGTCATGCTTGAGCGTGATGCGACCAAGCGCCTGAGCGGCAGGATCGAGATCGACGGCGCCCATCTCGGCGGCGAGCGCTCCGGCGGAAAGCGCGGCCGCGGGGCGCCTGGCAAGACGCCGTTCGTCGCCGCTGTCGAGACGACCACCCAGGGAAAGCCGGTTCGCCTGAAGCTGCGCCGGGTCACCAGCTTCTGTGCAACCTCGATCGCAGGGTTCGCCAAGCGCAGCCTCGATCCAGACTGCTCTGTCGTCAGCGATGGCCTTCAGTGTTTCGCCAGCGTCGCAGACGCCGGGTGCGCGCACCAAGTCGTCAAGACCGGGTCAGGACCAAAAGCGGCTCGGACGCCAGCCTTCAAATGGGCCAACACCGCGCTCGGCAACATCAAGGCCGCCATCACGGGCACCTACCGTGCCATCAACCGCAAGCATGTTCCGCGCTACCTCGCCGAATTCGAATACCGCTTCAACCGACGATACGATCTGGCCGCCATGATCCCGCGTCTCACATGGGCCGCCGTCCGAACCACCCCTATGCCCTACCGACTCCTGAAATTGGCTGAGGTTTATGTGTAATCAGGAATTTTATTGATAGCGTGGAGATCGTGCGTCTCCTGCGCTTTCTTACGCCGAGAGCGGTTCAGTGCACAGATCAACTCTGCTACGCGGAGGGTGCTCCTAGCGCCCTCCGCGGCCGCCAAGTCCACCCGATGCTCCATGGCGCCGGGCGGATTTGCTATCGTGGGCAGCCCCCGAGCCGCCGAAACGGGCGTTGACCCAGGATCGCCTTCCAGCAGCTCTGCGCCGAGCATTTCCTGTAGGCTGTTTGTCCCACGTCACGCATCAGTTCCTGCTCCCTCTATCCGTATCCGTTACTGCGTAACGCCGAAATACGTCGCCCACTCCGGCGCGTCCGGCTCCAGCGTGGCAACCACCGCGGCGTCCGTCGCCCCGATAAACCGCTCCAGCACCGCGCTGCGGGACGCCCTCCCGCCACGCGAGCGCCGCGCCGGTCGCCACCCAGGTGTTGGGCCGCCGCTCGCCGTTCTCCCCGGCGGTGACCCGCCGCCGCCGGTAGCAGCCCGTTGATAAAATCGGCTGTCGCGCGGGCCACCACCAGATGGGGCGGCGCAGTGCTTGCGGATCACGCCAGGACCGTGATGGGGTGGACGCCTCCCCGACGGCCTTGGTGTGCCAGAGTGGCGGTGTTGGTCACCACTGAACAGGAGGCGCCTATGTCGGAGGCTAGCACGATCGGCTTGGACCTGGCGAAGCACGTCTTTCAGGCGCACGGGGCGGATGCGGCCGGCAAGGTCGTTTTGCGCAAACGGCTGCGGCGTGAGCAGGTGCGGCAGTTCTTCGCCGCTCACCCTGCATGCGTAGTGGCAATGGAAGCCTGTAGCAGCGCCCACTACTGGGCGCGCGAACTTGCGCGGCTGGGCCACGAGGTCCGCCTGATCCCACCTGCCTACGTCAAGCCGTTCGTCTAGCGGCAGAAGAACGACGCTGCGGACGCCGAGGCGATTTGCGAGGCGGCGCAGCGGCCGACGATGCGCTTCGTGGCGGTCAAGAGCGAAGCGGCCCAAGCCAATGCGGTTGTGTTCCGGGCACGCGACCTCCTGGTCCGGCAGCGAACACAGGCGATCAACGCTCTGCGCGGGCATCTCGGGGAGTATGGCTTGGTCGCGGCGAAAGGCCCTGGTCACGTCACCAAGCTCATCGAGCACGTGGAGGATCCGGCCAGCAGTGTGCCCGAGGCCGCGCGGCTGGTTCTTCGCACGCTCATCGACTCACTGCGCTTCCTGTCGGAGAGGATTGACCTCCTCGATCGCGAGATCGCTCGTCGTGCCCGGGAGGACAGCGAGGTGAAGCGGCTGACGAGCATACCCGGAGTGGGTCCGATCACCGCCACGGCTCTGGCCGCATTGGCGCCACCCGCGAGCGCTTTCAGGAAGGGCCGTGACTTCGCCGCCTGGGTGGGGCTGACGCCCTTGCAGCACTCTACCGGCGGCAAGCAGAAGCTCGGCGCGACCTCGAAAATGGGTGAGCGAACGCTGCGACGGCTCCTGATCATCGGGGCGAGCTCGGTGGTGCGCATGGCGCTCAGGCAGGGCGTCTCAGCAGAGTCTCTGGCTCGGGAGGATGCTGGCTCGCAAGCCCAGGATGCTCGTGATCGTGGCCCTTGCCAACAAGATGGCCCGCACCGCTTGGGCGCTACAGGCCAAGGGCGAGATTTATCGGACTCCCGCTGTGGCGGCCTGAAGGTCACCCACAGTCAGGAGGCGTCGGCAGCGTAGGGCGGGCGGAAGGAGGGTATGGCGCACAGTCGATGAGAGACGGGATCGGCAAGCCAGTTTTATGGAATGGCCCGCCCCTCTCTCCCCTTCGGCGCTAGGCTGAAGGGGTAACCGGAGGGAAGGAGCGGGACCGATGCAGATCGCGGTGTTGGGGATCGACCTGGGCAAGAACAGCTGCAGCGTGGTGGGACTGGACCGGGCCGGGCGAGTAGTCCTGCGTCGGCGCCTGCACCGGGATAGCGTGGTCAAGCTCGCGGCTGGGATGTCGCCCTGCGTCGTGGCGATGGAAGCATGCTGTGGCGCCCATCATCTCGGTCGCGTGCTTCGCGAGCAGGATCACCAGGTCCGGCTGATGTCGCCCGAGTATGTGCGCCCCTACGTCAAGGCGCAGAAGAACGACGACCGAGATGCGGAGGCGATCGCTGAGGCGGCGACACGGCCGACCATGCGGTTCGTGGAACTCAAGAGCGAGACGCAGCTCGACATGCAGACGCTGCATCGCGCCCGGGACCGGCTTGTGGGCGAGCGCACGGCGTTGATCAACCAGCTCCGCGCCGTGCTGCTGGAGCGCGGCATCACCGTGCCCCAGGGACGGCGCAAGCTGGAGGTGTTTCTTGAGATGCTAATGGCGGAGGAGAAGGTCCCGCTCAGCCCGCGGACCCGGTTGCTGGTCGAGGACCTGCGGGCCGAGTGGCGTGAGCTGGACCGGCGGATCTCGGCCTTCGACGAGGAGTTCGCGCGTCAGGCCCGCACTGACGAGACGGCCCGCCGGCTGACCTCGATCCCGGGCATCGGACCGCTGAACGCGACGGCGCTGACGGCGTCCATTGGTGATGCCCAGACGTTCGGGCGAGGTCGGGATCTGGCGGCTTGGCTGGGGCTGGTGCCGAAGCAGATGACGACGGGCGGCAAGCCCAAGCTGCTGGGGATCAGCAAGCGCGGCAACGGATACTTGCGCAAGATGCTGGTCCACGGTGCCCGGGCGGCCCTGCCGACGCTGTCCAAGGCCGACACGCCGCTCGGCAGGTGGTTGCGCGGCCTGCTCGCGCGGGCGCACGTGAACACCGTGGTGGTGGCGCTTGCCGCCAAGCTGGCACGGACCGCCTGGGCGGTGATCCGCCGTGGGCAGACGTTCGAGACGAAGGCTGCGGCGATGTCGTAGTCCAGAAGATCGGGCCCGGCGCGCTGACCCGGCGCCCAGGGCTGACGAGGTCTGCGGGTGGTGGAAGTGAGATGGCCTGACAGTCGATCGACGTTCTGGAACCCTGGTGTGTGAAATAGGGCACTGCGACCCTGAGAGTTTTATGAGGACCGGAACGTGCGGATCTCCATCTTGGCCAGGGTTCGCCCTGAGACCGGATACGTTGGCGCAGACTGATCAGAACACGTCACAAAACCCTTGCAGACGGGGCGGGCCATACGTTGCAGACGGGGCGGGCCATACGTTGCAGACGGGGCGGGCCATACGTTCACACTGCGCCTTGAGCGCGTGACTGTGATTTGGACCCGGTCCGCGAACTCCCATACGGGCCCGCGGCAATGATCGGCCGCAGCAAAGGCCGCACAGATGTCAGCACCCGACTACGCGCGAAATGCTCCTGAAAATTTCTCTTGCGCTCACGGAGGCGTCCACAGATGTGAGCAATGGGACGACGGCTTTTTGTCAACGGGCTGGTAGGCGCCGCCGACAGGCTCTAGCAACCGGAGACGCCCTGCCGAGCGCCGACATCCCTTCTGGGAATCCGCAACGAGATTGACTCTTTCCAAAATGGAGGTCGGCGCTCGTGAGAGCGCTTCCGTATCCGCGTCTGGCTTCCCGGTAAGTGTCCTGCGCGACCTAAGCCGCGTTTGAAATCTCCGGGTACTTCGTTTCGATTTCCGTCATGTATTGGGCAGTCCAAGAATCATCCAGCCGTTGGGCTATGCCTGCGAGCAGCCATCGCTGCCGCGTTCCGTCAAGCCCGCAGGACATTTCGCCAAATGACACTGCTCCCCATTTGGGCAGAGACAGAGCCACATAGAGGGCTGCCATTGCTGACGCGCTGCCAGATGAGTGTTCGAGCGCCCACTGGGCGATGTTTGTCTCAGCATCGGGTGCCTCAGGGGGCGGCTCCCAATGCCGCACCGGTTCGTCCACCTCCACGTGTTTCACGTAAGCATCCTTTCAGAAACGATGGTCTGCGGCAAATAGTCGTCTGCGTAGAGTGGGATGGCAAACAAAAAATGGCGCCCGCCGAAATGTAATGATGACAAAACCAGCGTGTGCTTGGACGCCTGGGCCGCCCTAACTGATGCTGCCTGGCTTCTCAAGGTTGCGAGCCGCCTAACGAGTACCTCAAACCGAGTTCGGCGAGGGCCAGATCTTCACGGCGAGGTCGGCCAGCCTGTGGCCACGTTCGGCAATCCTGGCTTCGTCCCACGCCGTTTCTTCCAGGATGGCGAGGTTGAGCGCGAGAAGGCTCTGCTTCAGCCAAGGCGCCCTGTTCGTGAAGGCGGCGTTCGACGCAGCCGTGTTCCCTGGAACCGTGATCAGAGTCAAATTCCCCAGCGTGTGGAGGGCAGCTTGCCGGGCATTGACGGCGGCGAGCATAGCCTCGTCCACCCCAGTTGCCAGGTCGGCCGGTGCCTGCCGTCCCTCGGGTAGGGGCCAGTTCGTCATCCAAGTCTGGGGGAGCACATGCTCGATCGACATGCCCTCCGGCCGGGGCGTGTGGACCGAGTACTTGGTGCGCGAGGCGCACTCCAGTTCCCAAAGGATGTCAGCGAGTCGCTCCTTCCGGCTGAACCACTGGTAAACGGGGTTATGCTGAATAGCGGTCCGGAAGTCCTCGTCGGACGGGAAACGAACCGTGTGGCCGGTCTGCCCCTCGAAAAAAGTGGCGAAGATCGCCACCGACACTCCATGCTCGAGCATGGCGGCCACCAGCCTCTGGAACATTCTGTTCAAGTTCCTGGGATCCAGCCCGCAGATGGCCCGCCGGACGAGGTAGGCATAGATGAGCTTGTAGAGCGCCTCCTTGACTGTCGGGTTCGCCTGCGAGGTCGCGATGCAGAAGACCAGCGGATAGGCAGTGCTCACCTCCCAGACCAGGGCTGTTCAACGCTGCCGCATTGCCTTTACTGAGGCCGCCCTGCCACACATGTGGGGTGAAGTGAGGCGGCTGATCCAAGGGGGATTCCCGAGCCGGCAAATGTCTGACCCTTGGGGCGGCAACGGGGTCGGAGGGTGCCGTGGCTGCGTTTTCGCCGTTGCTGGACGTGCTGGCGGACGTCCCTGATCCGCGCCGGGCGCAGGGGAAGCTCTACGGGCTGCCCCACGTGCTGCTGTTCGCCATCCTCGCCATCGTGACCGGCTGCAACTCGTATCGTGGCATTGTCACCTTCATCGGCGTCCATCGCCGCAGGCTGAACGCGGCCTTCGGCCTGAACTGGCGCCGCGCACCCGCGCACACCGCCGTCCGCTACATTCTCCAAGGGCTCGACCCGGCCACGGTGGAGGGGGTCTTCCGCCACCATGCCGCCCTGCTGCAGGCGGCGCGCGCCACGCCTGGGCAGGGCAGCATTGCCCTGGATGGCAAGACGCTGCGCGGCAGCTTTGATAAGTTCCGCGATCGTGCCTCTGCCCAGGTGCTGAGCGCATTTGCCACCGACACCGCCTTGGTGCTCCCCTCCGCTGGCTTTCCACCTGCTACGCAGTCGGAACCTTTGCCAGCTCCGCCCACATCGACATCGCCGAGAAATCCAACGAAATCCCGGCGGCACAGATGCTGCTGGCCGAACTCGGCATCGCTCGCGGCACCATCGTCACACTCGACGCGCTGCATTGCCAAAAAAACATTTCGAGGTTGCAGCAGGAGCCAACGTCGCCCTGATCGTCGGCGTCAAGGACAACCAGCCGACCCTGCACCAGAAAATCCGGGCGGCTTCGGCCACCACAACACCACTCGGGTCTGTCCACAGCCATAACAAGGGCCGCAACCGCGACGAACGTCGCACCGTCACCGTCTTCGATCCCGCCGACACGCTGGCCGACACCGACTGGCATCCGCACGTGGCCGCCATCATCCGTGTCGAGCGCACTGTCCACACCCGCAACGCCAAGACCGGGCTGCTGCGCCACTCCGCCGAGATGGCCTTCTACGTTTCAAACACCCCGGTCACCGCCACCCGCGCCGCCGAGGCAATCCGCGCGCACTGGAGGATCGAGACCACCTCGCATTACAGCCGCGACGTCACCTTGGGCGAAGACCGCTCGCGCATCCGCACCAACCCAGGCGTGTTTGCTCGCCTGCGCAGCTTCGCCTTCAACATCCTCAAGGCCAACCAGACCCCGCTTATCGGCCAATCGACCCGCTCTTGTACTTTGCAGCAGGGAAGCGCAAAATCGCTCTGAACGCGGCGTCTCGGAGCAGAACGGTGCGGGCAATCATGAAGGGGCTGACGGACGTTGAGTTCGAACGACTCTACGGGACGGAGGGTCAGTGTCTGGCGGCGTTGGTGGCGGCGCGCCAACGTGAAGGAATGCCTTGCCCGCGCTGCGCCAATCTGAAGAGCTATGTCTACGGCCGCCGTGTCGGCTGCACGCGCTGCGGCCGGCGTTGGTCGGTCACCGCGGGCACCGTGATGGCGGACACCAAGCTGTCTCTGACCACTTGGTTCCGCGCCATGCACCTGATGAGCAGCACCAAACAGGCGATCTCGGCGGTCGAGCTCGGCCGCAGGCTGGGCCTGGGCTATGAGACGGCCTGGTATCTGCACAAGCGGCTCCGCCACGCCATGACCGAGCGGACGGAGCGCTATTCGCTCGGGGGCGCGAGCGACGACGATGCCGCGCCGCCGGTAGTGGAGGCGGATGACGTGTGTCTGGGAGGTGAAAGGAACCAAGGCAGCGGAACCGAAGGCAAGACCTGCGTCATCGTCGCCTGCGAGCGGCATGCGGACGGGCGCATGGGCCATGTCGCGATGCGCGCGGTCAGCGCCTTCTCCAGCGAGGCGGTGGCCGCGTTCCGCGATGCCCACATCGCCGCCGGCGCGACTGTGCACACGGACGGCTTGCGGGCGTTCAACGCCTTCGGTGAAGCCGGGCGGACGCATGTCGCCACCGTCACCGGCGGCGGGCGTCCGGAGCGCGAGCGCAGCGCCCCGTTCTTCACCGTCAACACCCTGGTCGCCAATCTCAGTACCGCGCTCAAGGCCACCCACAAGCGGCTCTCCCCCAAGCATCTGCCCGACTATCTCGGCGCCTTCTGCTGGACCACCAACCGGCGCCGCAACATGCGAGGCATGGTCAACGCGCTTTGCCGTGCCGTCGCTGCGTCGTCCCGTCTGACCCACAAAGGCGTCTACCCGTGACGGGTCGATTGGCCGATAAGCGGACAACCAGACGGACACGCTCAGCCAGGATCGCTACCGCGCCGGTCTCGCAGGCATCAAAAACGTGCTCTCACTCACCATCATTCGAAAGCGCTGAACAGCCCTGCCTCCCAGACGGTCAGCTTGGCGCCAAGTGCAGCGACCCCCGGATCGCCTCCCCCCTCCTCGAGACTTCTGTAGGTCGGGACGAAGGCGAGGAGAGCGTCGAGTTCCTTCTCGACCGTCTCGAACCGCATCTTGCCTTGGGGACGCGTGAAGGCGCGATATTCCGCGTAGAGTTCCGTCAGAGGGGTCTCCTCGCCCGACTGAGCGGTGAGCGCGTGGCTGAGGAAGTGGTCGATGCGGGGCCGTTTTGGCTTCGCTCGCGGCGCATCGACGGTCCAGAACGGCGCATCAAACTGCTTCCACTTGCTCTCGAACAAGGCTTCGGCCGCCTCGCCCTGGGCCGACGCGCGGTGGAAGATGTTGTTGCGGACCAGATCCATAGCCAGGAGCGGCTCGGCCTGGCTGTTCAAGGTCTCGAAGATGACCTGGGCGTCGTCGCCCTCCGCCAGCGTGATCACCACAAGCTTCAGGTGATTGAGGAGAGCTTCCAGCAGCACGTGTAGGCGCTTCTGTTGGCCTGCCGGGTCCTCCTCGGGAGCAGGCCCATCCCGTTCTTCCTTATCACGCACGCCAAACCGGGCGTAGGCTTCGATTTGCTCCGAAAGGTACGCCATCGCTCAGACAGCGTTTGGAGCCTCACGCGTGATCGGTTTCCCGTTTCGGAAAAACCATCCAGGATGCGTCTCGCGCAGCTTGGGCAAGCCACCGACCATTGCCAGGCGGAAGACGGCCTTGTCCTCCGGCGTGGGGACGAGCTTGAGTGGGGCGTCCTCGTCCTTGTCGCCGCTCATCGGGCGGTTAAAGAGATAGTTGTGAACCGCTTCACCAATCTCGGGATGGCCTAGGGCCTGTTGAGAATTAGGATTTCGCTACGGGGTCAGGCGTGATTTAAGCTCTGGATGGAGCGACTCGTTTTGACCGACGCGCAATGGGCGAAGATGGAGCCGCACTGCCTGGGCAAGCCGACGGACCCCGGGCGCGGCGGGAAAGACAATCGGCTGTTTGTCGAAGCGGTTCTATGGATCGTGCGGATCGGCAGTCCGTGGCGTGATCTGCCGCCCGTCTTCCGCAAGTGGAACACGGTCTTCAAACGATACCGAGACTGGGTCAAAGCCGATGTTTTCGTTCGGCTGTTCGAGGCATGCTCGGATGAGCCGGACCTCGAATACGCCATCGTCGATGCCACGATCGTCAAGGTCCACCGCCACGGACAAGGCGCAAAAGGGGAACTCAGAGCCAGGCCATCGGCCGCTCCAAGGGTGGCATGACCACCAAAATCGTCGCCCTGACCGATGCGCTGGGCAACCTGGTGCGTTTCGTCCTTCTGCCAGGCCAGCGCTTCGACACGGTGGGCGTTCCGCCGCTCATCGAGGGCGTCACATTCGGCGCGCTGATTGCGGACAAAGCCTTCGACAGCAACGCCCTTATTGCCGAGCTCGATGCGCGCGGGGCCAAGGTGGTGATCTCCCAGCATCCGCGCCGGGCGCAGCCGCTTGCGATCGACAAGGAGATGTATAAATGGCGCCACCTGATCGAGAACTTCTTCTGCAAGCTGAAAGAGTTCAAGCGGATCGCCATGCGCGCCGACAAAACCGATCAGAGCTTTGCGGCCAACCTCCATCTCGCCGCCGCCGTCATCCATTCGCGATGATTCCTAACAGGCCCTAGCACTACAGTTGCATTTTTCGTTTCAGATGCGAGCGCTGGGCGGCGGCTTGGTGCGCCCGTCGCCAGACTGACCACGCGATGACGTGGGCGGGTCGGATGCGTCGCTGGGCCAGGCGCATCGCGAGGCGGCGGATTTCCTGGATCGACCAGCGGATGAGGGGGCGCGCGTACGCGGCAGCCGCGGCGGTGTTTTTGGGGGTGCCTGGTTGGCGCGCTGGCGCACCCGCGCGAGGATGGCGAAGGCCAGCATGACCAGGCTCATATGACGGTGCCAGCCATGCCAAGAGCGGGTCTCGTTGTGGTCGAGGCCGAGTGCGGTCTTCGCCGTCTCGAACGCGTCCTCAACGGACCAGCGGCTGCCTTCGACGGTGGCCAGGGTGTCGATCGGCTTGCAAAAGGGACCCCCGATCGGCGTTCAAAAGGGACCCCGTTGAGAGCGGCTTGTGCCGGTAGCCCATAGGGGGACCCGCGCGCCGCGGAGTGCCCACGGGAGGCTGCGCAGCGGCGCGCGGGGGTGCCTGTGGACCCACCGGTGCAAGCCGCGGCGGGATGGGGAATCAGGCCCTGTTCTTGAACCGCCAGCTTTCGTTGCCGGTCTCGACGATGTCGCAGTGGTGGGTCAGTCGATCGAGCAGCGCGGTGGTCATCTTGGCGTCGCCCGCGAACACGCTCGGCCATTCGCCAAACGCCAAGTTGGTTGTCACGATCACAGAGGTTTGCTCGTAGGGACGACTGATCAGATGGAACAGCAGCTGGCCGCCGGAGTGGGCGAACGGCAGGTAGCCGAGTTCGTCGAGCACGACGAAGTCCTTGCGGCAAAGATACTCGGCCAGGCGGCCCTGGCGTCCGGATCGCCCCTCGGCCTCGAGCCTGTTGACCAAATCGACGACGTTGAAGAACCGGCCACGCGCACCGTCGCGGATACAGGCCCGGGCGAGCGCGATGGCGAGATGGGTTTTGCCGGTGCCGGTTCCGCCGACCAGCACGACGTTGCGCTGATTGGCGAGAAAGTTGCCGCTGGCGAGGTCGCGGACAAGGGTCTCGTTGATCGGCGTGTTGTCGAAGCGGAAGCCGTCGACATCCTTGGCCAGCGGCAGCTTGGCGATGGTGATCTGGTATCGGATCGATCTGGCGTGCTTCTCGGTGACCTCCGCGGTCAGCAGATCGCCGACGACGCGCTGCGGCTCGTGCTGGCGCTTCACCGCCGTGGAGATGATCTCGTCAAACGCAGCCCTCATGCCGTAGAGCTTCAGTTCGGACATCGTCGCCAGGATCTCGGCACGTTCCATCAAAGGCACTCCTGAGGCTGTCATAGCGGGCGCAATCGGCAGCAGGCGCGTGCCGCAGCTTCAGCGCGTTCGGGGTGATGATCGTGACCGGTGCCAACTCCGGCTCGCGGCGGCGGGCCAGGATGTTGAGAACGACATCGGCGGAGTGGACGCCCTCGCGCAGCGCCGCCAAACAGGCCGCCTCCACCGCTGGGAGCCCGTCGCTCAGCACCGCGGCGAGGATGGCGACCATCTGCCGGTCGCCGTCAGCGGACCCGGCGAGCTTGCGGCGGAATCCGCTCCAGTCCGGACGGCAGAACCCAGTTCTTGAACGGCGCCCCGTTGCGCAGCGCCCCCGGCTTGCGGGCCAGAACCGGCACATAGTGCCAGGGATCAAACACCGTCTGGTCCCGCCCGAAGCAACGCCGATGCTCACCGACGAGGCGCCCGGCTTGGCGCAGCTCGATCCGCTCGGCATAGGCCCGGATCTCGACAGGCCGGCCGACGGCGTTTGCGGCGACCGAGTATTTGTTGTTGTCGAACCGCACGAGGCAGGTCTTGGACACCGAGGCGGGCACCGCGTGGAACCCGTCGAACCGCCCGGCGTAGGGAACAAGGCAGGGCCGCTCGGCCTCGAACATCTGCCAGATCGTCCGCTCCCGGATCTCGGGATGGCGATGCGCCCTGGCATGCGCGACGCACTGGTCGAGCAGCCAGGCATTCAGTTCGTCGTAGCTCTTCACCCGCAGCCGCGGCGTGAAAAACCGCTCGCGCACCAGCCCGACCTGGTTCTCGACCTGTCCCTTCTCCCAGCCCGAAGCGGGGGTGCAGGCAACCGGCTCGACCAGGTGGTGGCTGCACATCTGCAGAAAGCGGCGATTGTAGGCACGCTCGCGGCCGACGAAGACCGCGTCCACCGCGGTCCTCATGTTGTCGTAGATGCCGCGTGTGCAGGCACCTCTGAAGCAGGCGAATGCCCGATCGTGCGCGTCGAACACCATCTCCTGCGTCTCGCGCGGATGGGCCCGCACAAACAGCATCCGGCTGTGGCATAGCCGGACGTGGGCCACCCTCACCGTCACGGTCGTGCCATTGGTCAGCACGATCTCATGGCTCCAGTCGAACTGATACGCCTCGCCGGGCGCAAAGCTCAGCGGAACAAAGGTGTCCACCGATGTCGTCGCGCGGTCACGCTGCCAGCCTCGCGCATAGCGACGCACCGCGTCGTAGCCGCCCTCGTAGCCGAGCCCGCGCAGCTCCTCGAATATGCGGGTCAGCGTCAGCCGCTCGCGGTTCGGCTTCGCCTCATTCACCGCAAGCAGGCGATCGAGCTCGTCCTGACACGGCCCAATCCGCCGCATCGGCTGGTGGTCGCGCCGGTAGCGGCATTCGGTCGCCTCCGATCGCAGCACCTTCCGCACGACCTTCCGCGAGACCCGCAGCTCGCGGCAGATCGCCTTGATCGCCTTGCCTTGAACGAAATACGCCCGGCGGATCTTCGCGACCGTCTCCACGACCAACGTCCCAAACCCGGCCCCCGATCATCCCGGAAGCCACCGTGAACCCCACCGCCAGAGGGGTCCCGTTTGGACGCCGATCACCCCTCAAACAGGGTCCTTCTTCCACGCCGATCTACAGCTGGGCCGGCGCCTCGGCGTGCGACAGGGCACCGCGTGGACGATCAAGCACAAGCTCCAGCAGGTCATGAGGGAGCGCGACGCCACCAAGCCATTGACCGGACGTGTCGAGATCGACGACGCCTACCTTGGCGGCGAGCGCACGGGCGGCGAGCGCGGCCGAGGGGCGCCGGGAAAGACGCCGTTCGTCGCCGCGGTCGAGACCACGCCCGAGGGCAAGCCGGTTCGCCTGAAGCTGGGGCGGGTCGCCGGCTTCTGCTGCCGTGCGATTTCCGGCTTCGCCAAGCGCAGCCTCGATCCAGCTTGTACGGTGGTCAGCGACGGGCTGGCGTGTTTCGCCAGCGTGACCGACGCCGGATGCACCCACCAAGCGATCAAGACGGGAAGCGGGCCAGCCGCGGCGCGCACGCCGGCCTTCAAGTGGGTCAACACCGCGCTCGGCAATATCAAGGCCGCGATCACCGGCACCTACCGTGCCATCAGCAGCAAGCACGTGCCGCGCTACCTGGCCGCGTTCGAATACCGCATCAACCGCCGATATGATCTCGCCGCCATGATCCCGCGCCTATGCTGGGCCAGTGTGCGGACCACGCCCATGCCCTATCGGCTCCTGAAACTGGCTGAGGTTTGTGGGTAATCAGGAAACCTTGTGGATGGTCTCGAGCGCCAACCGCAGCCCGTGCTCGCGGATCAGCGCATTGCGCAGGCGCTTGATGCCGAGCTTGCGGGTGCGCCGCAGGTCGAGGATCAGCGCCTCTTCCCGGGCGAAGACCTTCCGCCTGGGCGAGCGATGTGGCCGGGGGCTTCGGGAGACGAGCCCGGCCTCGCCCTCGGCCTGGTAGCGGCGCCACCATTTGCGCGGCGTCGGGCGTGAGATGCCGCAGCGACGGCAAACGATGCCGGCGTCGCCGACCTGCTGATAGAGCCGGATCCAGCCGAGCCGCGCCTTGGCCTCCATGATCTCCTCCGTGCGGCCGGGCGGTGGATTTGATGGACAACGCTGCGCGTTGCCCACAACCCCACCACCGCAGCATCCGCCTCATTCATTGATGAACGACGCCGAGACGATTGCAGGCTCGTGGGCGGGCGTGAAGCGCAGTTTCCGAACCCCACAAAATGCTGCCTATCGCGCCTGATGCAGTGGCCGATCTGCATCTTCGCGCGTCCCGCCAATGCTGGGGCTCGCTCCGGCAGATACCTTGCCGAGCTATCGTTCGGCCGCGCGTGCAGATAGCGCCCGGGAGTGGCCACGCTGGCGTGGCCAAGCGTGGCCTGCACGAGCGAGATGGACGCGCCACGGTCGAGCGCGTGGCTGGCGTGAGCGTGCCGCAGCTAGTGTGCCGAGACCGCCCCCGACAGGCCGGCCCGCTTGGCGGCGGCCTTGAGGAGGCGATGCACCTGCGCCACGGTGAGGTGGCCGCGCTTGCCCGAGCGGAACACCGGCTCCCCCTCGCCTGCCCTGCCGCGCAAGGTGACCAGCTCAGCCCAGACGCCCGGGGTCAGCAGCACGGCGCGCGTCTTGCCGCCCTTGCCGAACACCGTGACCTGGCCGGCATCGTCGCGGGCCCGCAGGCTCGCGGTCCTGCCGACGCGGCGGCGGCGCTGATGCGGATGGTGGAGGGAGCGGCGGACGCGCTTCTGAGCGATCCCAAGGTCCGGGAGACGTATCTAAGCGACGCGTAGCCTCGCCGTGCCCGCGGCTTGGCAACGGCCGAAACGGCGCAGTATCGTCCGCGCATGACATCACCGCGCGACCTCGTCCATTTCGTCGGCAGCGTGCCGTTGCGCGACAGCGAGGAGGTCTTCCGGCGATTGAGCCGGGAGGTCGGAGAATTCGTGAAGCGCCTTCCGGACGGCGAGACGGCCGAGCGGTCCCGGTGGATCTGGTTTCAGCGCGAGATGCTGGAAGCGCATCCCGCGATGGAGGTGGACCCGACGGCCCCGCCGCTCCGGCTGACGCAATGGGACGGCAAGCTGCTGCGCGAAACGAAGCTGCTGCGGCTGAAGCCCGAGATCGACCAGGGCACGGTGGCGTTCGACACCGGCTACGATCGCGCGGCGCTCCATTCCCACGACGTGTTCAAGGATTTGCGCGCGCAGGGCGCGCTTCCCGCCGGAGTGCGCTTTCAGGTGTCGCTGCCCACCCCGATGTCGCCGGCTTACATGTATGTGAGCCCGGCGGGCCGTCCGGCCTTCCTCGCCGCCTACGAGCGGTCCTTGCTCGCCGCGCTGCGCCGCATCGTGACGGCGATACCGGCCGGGGATCTCGCCGTCCAATTCGATGTCTGCCAGGAGATCCTGGTTTTCGAGAACTATTTCCCCGACCGTCCGCCCGACTACAAGGAGGTGATGTTCGCAACCCTCGGCCGCCTGGGTGACGCGGTGCCGGAGGCTGCCGAACTTGGCTTTCACCTCTGCTATGGCTCGCCGGCCGACGAGCATCTGGTGCAGCCGCACGATGCCGGCATCCTGGTGGAAGTGATGAACGGGATCGGCGCCGCCGTGCGCCGGCGCATCGACTACCTGCACATCCCCGTGCCGAAGGACCGGACGGATGACGCCTATTTCGCCCCGCTGCGCGACTGGAAGCGGCGAGACGGGACGCATCTCTATATCGGCCTGATTCATCATGGCGACGAAGCCGGCGATCAGCGCCGCATCGAAGCGGCGAGGCGGGCCGTGCCGTGGTTCGGCATCGCCAGCGAGTGCGGCTGGGGACGGAGCGACCCGACCCGCTTGCCCGGCCTGCTGCGCAGCCATCGTCACGCGGCCGAGATATTGCAGGCGCGCTGACAGGCAAGTGAGGGCAACCGGATGAGGCGTTTTGCCGCAAGCCTATCAGCCACGGCCCTCCTTGCGATGCTCGCGTCGGGCGCGCCGCGGGCGCAAGAGTTCGGAGAAGCCCCTCAAGATCGGCGTGCTGACCGACTTGTCCGGCCCGGCCTTCGACGCGACGGGCGAAGGCTCGGTGATCGCCGCGCAGATGGCCGTTGACGATTACGGCGGCACGGTCCTGGGGCGGCCGATCCAGGTCATCTCCGGCAATGAGCAGATGAAGCCCGATGTCGGCGCCTCGATCGCGCGGGAATGGTATGATCGGGAAGGCGTCTCCCTCATAGAGGATGTGCCGGTGTCCTCGGTCGGCCTCGCCGTCCAGCAGGTGGCCCGCGAGCAACGCAAGCTCTTCATCACCCAATCGACCCTCACCTCCGATTTCACCGGCAAGTTCTGCTCGCCCTACACCATGCAATGGTCCTTCAACGCTTATGCCCTGGCCGCGGGCACGGCGCGGACAGTGACCCGGCGGGGCGGCCTGAGCTGGTTCTTTCTCACCGCGGACTACGCCTTCGGCCATTCGCTGGAGCACGACGCGACCGAGTTCATCAAGAAGAACGGCGGGTCAGTCGTGGGGTCCGTGCGCTACCCCCTCGCGGCGCGCGATCTCACCGCCTTCCTGCTGCAAGCCCAGCAATCGCACGCGAAGATCCTCGGGATCGCCGGCGGTCCGCCGGACAATGTCAACTTCATCAAGCTTGGCAGCGAGTTCGGCGTCTACCGGCGCGGCCAGCAATTCGCCGGGCTGCTCATGCTGATCACCGACATTCACGCCCTCGGCCTCCAGGCCGCGCAAGGCTTGCTGCTCACGACCGGCTTCTACTGGGACAGGGACGATCGGACGCGGGCCTGGTCGAAGCGCTTCTTCGAGAAGCGCCACGCCATGCCGACGACCTGGCAGGCCGGCGTCTATTCCTCCGTTCTTCATTATCTCAAGGCGGTCGCGGTGGTGGGCAGCGACGATCCGCTCAAGGTCGCCGCCAAGATGCGCGAGATGCCGATCGACGATTTCTTCGCCCAGCACGGCCACCTGCGCCCGGACGGGCTGATGATGCACGACCTCTATCTCGCGCAGGTGAAGAGCCCCGAGGAATCGAAATACTCCTGGGACTACTACAAGATCCTCGACACCATCCCCGGCGACGAGGCGTTTCCGCCCCCCGATCCGTCGGTCTGCCCGCTGGACAGGTCCTGACGCCGGGCGCGACCGTGTTGCATAGAGCAGGAGTGCGGACGCAAGGGCCCCAACCCTGTCTGCTTTCAAGCGATACGGACATAGTTCGGACGTCCCAGCTCCAGCATGTGGTTGAGCGCCATTGGCAAGTTGGCGGTCACTGGTCGGAACGAGCTAGCCGGGCCATGCTGGTCCGATGACGCCAGAGCCCGCGATCTACCCCGGCTACCGCTTCCCGGCAGAGATCATCCGCCACGCCGTCTGGCTCTACCACGTCTTCAGCCTGAGCCTGCGCGACGTGGAGCTGATTCTGGCCGAGCGGGGTATCACCGTCACCCGCGAGAGCATCCGGCAGTGGTGCCTCAAGTTCGGCGTCGACTTTGCCCGCAAGCTCCGTCGGCGTCGGCCAAAGCCGGGCACCACCTGGCACCTCGATGAGGTGTATCTGCGCATGGCGTTGTCAGGTTGGCGTGCCGTCGTCGGCATGGCAGCCTGCTCGGTATGACGACCTCGCCCCATCCTTATCGCGGCTTCCGCTTTCCGGCCGAGATCATCGAGCACGCGGTCTGGCTGTATCATTGCTTCGGCCTCAGCCTGCGTGACGTCGAGACGGTCCTGGCCGCCCGCGGCGTGGTGGTCAGCTATGAGAGCATCCGCGCGTGGGGCCGGCGGTTCGGCCAGCTATTCGCCAACGCGCTGAAGCGGCGCCGGCCGCGACCGGGCGATAAATGGTTCATGGATGAGGTGTTTATCCGCATCCGCGGCAAGCTGCATTACCTCTGGCGCGCTGTCGACCAGGACGGACACGTGCTCGATATCCTGGTGCAAAGCCGGCGCAACGCCAAAGCGGCCAAGCGCTTCTTTCGCAAACTGCTCAAGGGCTTACAGTACGTTCCGCGGGTGATCGTCACCGATAAGCTCAAGAGCTATGCCGCAGCGAAGCGGGAAATTCCGCCTGGCGTTGAGCACCGACAAAGCCGCTACCTCAACAACCGGGCCGAGGTGTCGCACCAACCGACACGACGACGAGAACGGCAGATGCAGCGCTTCAAGTCAGCCCGTCAGGCCCAGCGTTTCCTCTCCAGTCATACTAAATCCGGGTGATAGGTTCGGCTTAGAGTGGCGGCTGCGCGGAGCGGGCCTATGCCGCGGGCGGTTGAACGGGGGGATGATGGCACGGATTGCCGAGCACCTGAGTGTGGCGGAACTGGCGGCGCGGTTCCGCGCGGCGCAAACCGTGACCGAGGCGCGGCACACCCAGGCGATTTGGCTGCTGGCGCAGGGCCGCACGGTGGTCGAGGTGGCCGGGGTGCTGGCGCTCACGCCGCGCTGGGTGGAGGCGGTGGCGGCGCGCTACAACGCACGCGGCCCGGCGGCGCTGGGCGATGGGCGGCGGCGGAACGGGCGAGCAGCGAGCGTGCTGACCGAGGCGGTGCTGGCCGCCCTGGCCGAGCGGCTGCGTGAGCCGCCCGAGGACGGCGGGCTATGGAGTGGCCCCAAGGTGGCGGCCTGGATGGCGCGGCACCTCAAGCTGTAGATCGGCGTGGAAGAAGGACCCTGTTTGAGGGGTGATCGGCGTCCAAACGGGACCCCTCTGGCGGTGGGGTTCACGGTGGCTTCCGGGATGATCGGGGGCCGGGTTTGGGACGTTGGTCGTGGAGACGGTCGCGAAGATCCGCCGGGCGTATTTCGTTCAAGGCAAGGCGATCAAGGCGATCTGCCGCGAGCTGCGGGTCTCGCGGAAGGTCGTGCGGAAGGTGCTGCGATCGGAGGCGACCGAATGCCGCTACCGGCGCGACCACCAGCCGATGCGGCGGATTGGGCCGTGTCAGGACGAGCTCGATCGCCTGCTTGCGGTGAATGAGGCGAAGCCGAACCGCGAGCGGCTGACGCTGACCCGCATATTCGAGGAGCTGCGCGGGCTCGGCTACGAGGGCGGCTACGACGCGGTGCGTCGCTATGCGCGAGGCTGGCAGCGTGACCGCGCGACGACATCGGTGGACACCTTTGTTCCGCTGAGCTTTGCGCCCGGCGAGGCGTATCAGTTCGACTGGAGCCATGAGATCGTGCTGACCAATGGCACGACCGTGACGGTGAGGGTGGCCCACGTCCGGCTATGCCACAGCCGGATGCTGTTTGTGCGGGCCCATCCGCGCGAGACGCAGGAGATGGTGTTCGACGCGCACGATCGGGCATTCGCCTGCTTCAGAGGTGCCTGCACACGCGGCATCTACGACAACATGAGGACCGCGGTGGACGCGGTCTTCGTCGGCCGCGAGCGTGCCTACAATCGCCGCTTTCTGCAGATGTGCAGCCACCACCTGGTCGAGCCGGTTGCCTGCACCCCCGCTTCGGGCTGGGAGAAGGGACAGGTCGAGAACCAGGTCGGGCTGGTGCGCGAGCGGTTTTTCACGCCGCGGCTGCGGGTGAAGAGCTACGACGAACTGAATGCCTGGCTGCTCGACCAGTGCGTCGCGCATGCCAGGGCGCATCGCCATCCCGAGATCCGGGAGCGGACGATCTGGCAGATGTTCGAGGCCGAGCGGCCCTGCCTTGTTCCCTACGCCGGGCGGTTCGACGGGTTCCACGCGGTGCCCGCCTCGGTGTCCAAGACCTGCCTCGTGCGGTTCGACAACAACAAATACTCGGTCGCCGCAAACGCCGTCGGCCGGCCTGTCGAGATCCGGGCCTATGCCGAGCGGATCGAGCTGCGCCAAGCCGGGCGCCTCGTCGGTGAGCATCGGCGTTGCTTCGGGCGGGACCAGACGGTGTTTGATCCCTGGCACTATGTGCCGGTTCTGGCCCGCAAGCCGGGGGCGCTGCGCAACGGGGCGCCGTTCAAGAACTGGGTTCTGCCGTCCGGACTGGAGCGGATCCGCCGCAAGCTCGCCGGGTCCGCTGACGGCGACCGGCAGATGGTCGCCATCCTCGCCGCGGTGCTGAGCGACGGGCTCCCAGCGGTGGAGGCGGCCTGTTTGGCGGCGCTGCGCGAGGGCGTCCACTCCGCCGATGTCGTTCTCAACATCCTGGCCCGCCGCCGCGAGCCGGAGTTGGCACCGGTCACGATCATCACCCCGAACGCGCTGAAGCTGCGGCACGCGCCTGCTGCCGATTGCGCCCGCTATGACAGCCTCAGGAGTGCCTTTGATGGAACGTGCCGAGATCCTGGCGACGATGTCCGAACTGAAGCTCTACGGCATGAGGGCTGCGTTTGACGAGATCATCTCCACGGCGGTGAAGCGCCAGCACGAGCCGCAGCGCGTCGTCGGCGATCTGCTGACCGCGGAGGTCACCGAGAAGCACGCCAGATCGATCCGATACCAGATCACCATCGCCAAGCTGCCGCTGGCCAAGGATGTCGACGGCTTCCGCTTCGACAACACGCCGATCAACGAGACCCTTGTCCGCGACCTCGCCAGCGGCAACTTTCTCGCCAATCAGCGCAACGTCGTGCTGGTCGGCGGAACCGGCACCGGCAAAACCCATCTCGCCATCGCGCTCGCCCGGGCCTGTATCCGCGACGGTGCGCGTGGCCGGTTCTTCAACGTCGTCGATTTGGTCAACAGGCTCGAGGCCGAGGGGCGATCCGGACGCCAGGGCCGCCTGGCCGAGTATCTTTGCCGCAAGGACTTCGTCGTGCTCGACGAACTCGGCTACCTGCCGTTCGCCCACTCCGGCGGCCAGCTGCTGTTCCATCTGATCAGTCGTCCCTACGAGCAAACCTCTGTGATCGTGACAACCAACTTGGCGTTTGGCGAATGGCCGAGCGTGTTCGCGGGCGACGCCAAGATGACCACCGCGCTGCTCGATCGACTGACCCACCACTGCGACATCGTCGAGACCGGCAACGAAAGCTGGCGGTTCAAGAACAGGGCCTGATTCCCCATCCCGCCGCGGCTTGCACCGGTGGGTCCACAGGCACCCCCGCGCGCCGCTGCGCAGCCTCCCGTGGGCACTCCGCGGCGCGCGGGTCCCCCTATGGGCTACCGGCACAAGCCGCTCTCAACGGGGTCCCTTTTGAACGCCGATCGGGGGTCCCTTTTGCAAGCCGATCGACACCTCAAGCTGGAGCGGGTGCATCCGCAGCGCGGCTGGGAGGCGCTGAAGCGGCTCGGCTGGTCGGTGCAGACGCCGCGCCCGCGCCATCCGCGGGCCGCTGATCCGGAGGCGCGGGCGGCCTTCGCAAACAGGTTGACGTTGCCGTTGCGCAAGCACGGGCGGCGCACCCGGAACAGCCGGTCGAGGTCTGGGCGGAGGACGAGCACCGCCTCGGCCTGAAGCCGATCCGCCGCCGGGTCTGGGCCAAGGCCGGCGCACGCCCAACGGCGCTGGGTCATCACCGGTTCCAGTGGCTGCACGTCGCGGCCTTCGTGCAGCCGAGCAGCGGCGAGACGGTCTGGTATCTCTGCACCCGCATCAACAAGCCGGCCTTCGAAACCCGGCTCGCCGCCTTCGCCCGCGAGAGCGGGGCGGGACGCCGACGCCACATCGTCCTCGTGCTGGACAACGCCGGCTGGCACGGCCCCAAGGGCTTGGCCGTGCCGGACGGGATCACGCTGGTGTTCCTGCCTCCCTACAGCCCGGAACTCCAACCCGCTGAGCGGCTCTGGCCGCTGCTCGACGAGGCGGTGGCCAACAAGCACTTCCCCACCCTGGCCGACCTCGATGCCGCCATCGCCGAACGCAGCACCCGCCTCGACCCCAGCATGATCCGTCCGCACACCAGCTTCCACTGGTGGCCAAAGCCGGTTCAGCCGAACTAATCAGCCGGATTTGGTATGACAGCCGGATCCACAACCACTTCCAGCTTCGCCGTCATCGCCTATCCGCCGGTGAACACCGCCAAGCTCGCGATACGGCCTTCCGCACCTGGCGCGACGCGGCCAGGGTGCCGATGGCTGCGTGACGCAAAGTGGTCGCAGCGCTGATTGCTGCCAGCCCACCGTCAAGTTGACAACGCCCCTGCACCACCGCGGCATTCTCCGTCGCCCCCTCCAACAGGCCGAGCGGATGTTTGACGCCCGCGGCATCGATGCCAACAGCGTCAGGTCGCCGCTGATGTGCAACCCGTCGACTTGGATCGCCAGAAGATCGAGCTGCGAGAGGTCGCTGGCCATCCATTCGCGCATGCGCTCAGCCGACAGCGCGACGAACCGGCGCGACACCGCCGACTTCGAAATACCCGCCCCGGGCGGAGCCACGATATCGCTCCCCGGCAGCCGCACTGCGCGCCCGTAGCGGCGCGTGGAGACGTTGATCAGCATCAGGTTCATCGCCCAGCGTCCAAGCCACGCCTCGGCCTGCGCTGCCCCCCAGCTTGGCAGCGACAGCTCGTCACCGCCCTCGCGGGCACGTACGCGCGGTCGCTCGACCGCCACGTTGCCGCCGTGGAAGCCCAGCTTGCCCACCGTGCGGCCCCAGCGATAGCCGCGTCGCCCGGCGCTCCTCCCGTATCGCGCACCGCAAAGCGCCGCGGCGTCCCGCTCCATCATCTCGGCCAGCGTGGCGATACCGGCCGCCAGGCAGAAGTGCTCAAAGCTGGACTCCACATCATCCCACGCCTTCTCAAGCTGGAAGGCGACAAACCTGGTTGCCGTGCTATCCTTCTTCATCGCGTTGCCTCTCTTTCGCGGATTCGACACCCCGAGCCTACCGGTTCAAGGCGGGCAACGCCGCCCTCCCTATTTCAACAAGCTACGGGACATTCCCGGCGCAACTGCTTCATCCTGTTTGCCATCTCCGCGGCCGTGCTGGCTGTGCTGTACACGCAGGTTCCTATCACTGACACCGCCATGTTGTTCTTGGGTTTTCCGCTCGGCTTCTTTCTCTCCGGCATTTTCAGCGGCATGGGAGCGTTCCTGATCGAGCTCTTTCCAAGTCGCGTGCGCGGCTCCGGCCAGGGCTTGTGCTACAACTTTGGTCGTGCCGTTGGGTCACTCTTTCCCGTGCTGGTCGGCCATTTCAGCAGGACCATGCCGCTTGGTGAGGCGATCGGCATTCTTGCGGGCGGCGCTTACATGATTGTGGTCGTCGCTGCCCTTGTCCTGCCGGAGACCAGAGGCAAGACCCTGGTCGCGTTCGAATGACGCTTGGGGTTTGAGTTGGAGCTCCTCTCTCTCGGGGTGGGCCTTCACGTACCGGCTTTACCGTCTCGGCGCCGCTGTGAGCCGTTTGACAAGAACCATTGCTCCAGTGGTTAGTAGGCAGCAGGAACCTGGAGCGGAGGCGGGAGTGAAGCCGGAAGCGGTTGGGTTGTCGGCGTCGCGGCTGGCGCGCTTGGACGCGGTCATGAGGCATCGCTACGTCGATAGCGGCCGTCTCCCCGGCTTGTTGACCATGGTCTACCGGCGCGGCCAGCTCGCCCACGCCAGCATGTTGGGTCACATGGACCCCGAGCGCGGCAAACCAATGCGTGAGGATGCGATCTTCCGCATCTACTCGATGAGCAAGCCGGTCACGGCGGTGGCGCTGATGATGCTGGTCGAGGAGGGCCTGATCGGCCTCGACGACGATGTCGCCACGCACATTCCATCTTGGAGAAACCTTGGGGTCTATGCCACCGGCGTTCCGAGCCTCGTGCCCGGCGGGCCGTCGGGCTTCCTGACGACCCCCCTCAAGCGGCCGATGAAGGTGGTGGACCTGGCGACGCACACCTCGGGCCTGACCTACGGGTTCATGAACCGCACCAGCGTCGACCGCGCGTATCGCGAAGCGCGCGTGGCCGAGTTCAACACCGACGGCGGTCTCGACGCCATGATCGAGCAGCTGGCGCGCCTGCCGCTGGAGTTCTCGCCGGGAACGGCGTGGAACTACTCCGTCTCGATCGACGTCATGGGCTACCTCGTCCAGAAGCTCAGCAACACGCGTTTTGGGGAGTTCCTGCGCACGCGGCTCTTTGAGCCGTTGGGGATGACCGACACCGCCTTCTGGTGTCCGCCGGAGAAGATCGGCCGCTTCACATCTTGCTACCAGCCCCGAGAGGGCGGGGGCCTGAAGCTGCAGGACGACGCGGGCAAGAGCACGTACGCCGCGCCGCCCAGCCTGGAGTCCGGCGGCGGCGGCCTGGTGTCGACCGCGCACGACTACATGCGCTTCTGCCGGATGATGCTGCATGGCGGCAGCCTTGAGGGCGTGCAGATCCTAAGCCCCAAGACGGTTGCGCTGTTCAGCGTGAACCACCTGCCGGAGAACAAGGAGCTGGCGGACATGGCGCCGCCCGGCCTGTTCAGCGAAGCCGGCTATTCGGGAATTGGTTTCTCGATTGGCTGCGGGGTGACCGTCAATGTCGTCAGGACTCGCCTGCCGGGCACGCCAGGCGAGTTCTTCTGGGGCGGCGCCGCCTCGACCGCCTTCTGGATCGACCCGAGGGAAGACCTCGCTGTGGTGTTCATGACCCAGGTGCTCGGCAGCGACGCCCGGCTGACGCTCCGCCGCGACCTGCGCACGCTGGTCTACTCGGCGATGACCGAGTCATTCGCATAAGCTGGCCCGGAAATTCGAACGGGTGGTCCGGTAGCGGAGCGAGGCGAGGTCATGGCGGCGGTCAGGCCATTGTCATCTTGGGCCGCAGCATGACGTCGTCGGGCATTGCCAAGCGAACGAATTCGGATTCGATGGCAGAGCGGAGCGAGATATCAACCAGCTCTTTGGGAGCAGATATCCTCTCGCCAGATCCGAAACGCTCTCGCGCGAGCGCGCCGGTAGCTGGGTTCCGTCAGGGCTCGTGCCAGGACGGCTGGCCGGTCGGGGCTGGCCTGGCTGTAGCACCGCCTCTCATGGATGGGGCGGACGGGAATGCGGTGCATCGGGTGCGGCTCGGAGGCCGTGACGGAGCGACCCGAGCGCACCGCACAAGGCTGCCGCCAGTTCCGCTGCCGCCAGTGCGGGAAGCATTTCAACGCGCGTACGGGCACCGTGCTGAACCGGGCGCAGTATCCCTCCCACGTCATCGCCCTCGTGGTGCTTTGGCGGCTGCGCCACAAACTCAGCCTGCGCGGCCTGCCCAAGATGTTTGCTCTGCGCGGCATGGTGTTCAGCCACGAGGCTGTCCGTGAGTGGGCGGCCAAGCTCACCCCCGCGCTGGCCGAGCAGCTGCGGCGCCGGCGGCGCGGCAAGGCGAGGCGCAGCTGGCACGGCGATGAAACATACCTGAAGGTGGACGGGCGCTGGCGCTATGTCTATCGCGCCATCGACAGCACCGGTGCGCTCGTGGACGTGCGGTTCAGCGAGCGTCGCGACATGAAGGCGGCGAAGGCATTCTTCCGCATCGACGAGGTCTACAATACGAAGCGGCTACATTCAGCGCTGGGATACCGCAGCCCGGCGCAGTTCGAGGAGCAACAACGCGTCCGCCAAGTGGTCAAAGCCCCCGTATGAGGGTGTCCACCCCGAGGGGGTTACTCCAGTCCAGAGATGGATTCACGCAACTTACTCTCCCGACAGCACCCGCCGTTGCCGGTCCACCTGTTCACTATACCGACGCAACGCAAACTGCTCGGTCAGAACCCCGATCACACGCATGGTCTCGAGGCTGTCGACCACCGCCAGCACATCGGTCTCCGTCCTCTCGAAAAGCGAGATCGCCTCCTTGACCATCATGGGCGCCCACAGAACGTCCCGTTGCTGATGCAACAGCTCGGAGACGCGGCTGACATCGGGCTCCGCCGAATGCAGATCCTGCACCAGGATCATGCCGGCATAACGGTCCTGCTCATCGACGGCCACGAGGCGCTGGATCGCGCCCAGCGCGAACTGCCGTCGGAGCGAGGCCACGGAACTGTCCAGCGGCACGGTAGCGAACTCCTTGCTCATCATCCGGCCGACGGTCAGGTTGCGCATCCAGCCGACATCTACCGCGCTGCGTATCGCCTCGCCTCGAAGATGGAACCGCCAGGTGGAGAAAGAGTAGCCAAAGACGCGCCGAACGGTGAGCGAGGAGACCACCGAGGCCGCAAAGGCGACGAAGGTTATCGTCAGGTTACCCGTGCTCTCCAATGCCAGGAACGTCATGGTGAGCGGTCCGCCGACGATCGCCACGGCGAGCGAGCTCATCCCGATGACGGCGTAGGCGGGCTCAGGCAGCGTCCGCACCACGCCCGTCAGGGCAAGGACGCCAAAGAAGAATTTTCCCACGAGCGCGCCGAGGAACAGGGAGGCGAAGAACAAGCCGCCGCGAAACCCGGAACCGATGGAGATAGCCGCCGCCAATCCCTTCAGAACCGACAAGGAAGCGAGTTGCGCAAGGGTGAATTGGCCGGGTAGATCAACATACAGGGCGGAATGGCCCGACGACAGCACCTGCGGCGTGATCAGTGCGAGACCTCCGACGGCGAATCCTCCGAGACATGGCCGCAGCCAGTTGGGAATGCGACTGCGCCGGAACACCTGCTCGGACACCGTCACGCTGCGCATGACCACAATCCCGGCTAGGGCGCAGACAAGGCTGAGCACGACGATGGGCATGACGTCGGACGGCCCGACCGAGCCCAGGAGGGAGAGATCGATCTCGTGCGCTTCCGGCCGGACCAGCCGCACGACCAGGAGAGAGGTGATTGTAGCCGCGGCCACCGGCGCCAGGCCGGCCAGATTGTACGTGCCGATGATCAGCTCGAAGGCATAGAAGGCGCCGGTCAGCGGCGCGTTGAACGCGCTGGCGATGGCCCCGGCGGCGCCGCATCCGACGAGAAGACGCATATCGGCGCGCCGCACCCGAAAGGAGCGGCCGAGCCAAGACCCCAGCGCCGAGCTGATCTGCGTGTAGGCGGCCTCCAGACCGACGGACGCACCCGCACCACTCGAAAGCATGGTCTGGCCGACCACGATGAGGCTGTCGAGCATCGACATGCGGCCGCCGTAGAGCGCATTCGCTTCGATCGGGTCAGCCGCCTGGCGTGGCCGCCACTTGGCGAGCCCCAGGCCGGCCAGTCCGAGAAGAAGTCCGCCCGCAGCCGGAATGATGGCGACCCGCCAGGCATCCACTGGCGCTCCGGTGGAGAGACCGTGGCCGGGCTTCAGGTCGAACAGGATCGTGTGAATGATCTGGGTCGAGGCGTAGATGATCAGGACCGCAATACCAGTGACGATGCCCACGACCCCTGCGAGAACGGTCAGCCAGAATCTCGTTGGCACGGACGAGAGCACGCAGCCGGTAGGGCGCGTGCACCACGAACCCTCCGATCCGGTCGCCGGTCCACTGCCATTGCGGCGTGTACTTCCCGAACGGAGAAAATCGTGCCCCCGGCATCACCTCCGCTGTCGCGCCAGCGGACTGGATGACCGCACGCCGCGCCGGTATCGCCAGCAGCGCAATCAGGCCGGAGAGCCAGGCGCAGGCCGCGAGGAAACCAAGCGCCGTCCCAAAGCTCTCTGTGTCGGCGGCGATCCAGCCCACGACATAGGGCCCGATGAAGCCGCCCAGATTTCCCATGCTGTTGATCATGGCGAGCCCGGCGGCCGCAGCCTCGCCGCTGAGGAACATCGATGGCAGCGGCCAAAACACAGGCTTCGCGCCATAGAGGCCAATCGCCGCGATCGAAAGCGCCATGATCGCCGCCGGCGCACTGTTCAGCCACCCGGCCATGGCAAAGCCCACCCCCGCCAGGGCGCAGGCGCTGACGTAGTGCCACCTGCGCTCGGCCTGCCGGTCGGACGAGTAGCCCCAGAGCATCATGCCGAGCGTGCCAATGACGTAGGGAATACCCGCCACCAGTCCCGTTGTGATGTTGGACAGGCCGAGCGACTTGATGATCTGAGGCAGGAAGAAGGTGATGCCGTAGGTTGCGGTGACAATCGTCAGGTAGACGGCCGCCAGGGCCAGCACCCGCCGATCCCTCAGCGTCTGACCGACCGTGAGCGGGCGCTGCGTTGCCCGGATGAGAGTTCGCTCCGCCGCGAGTTGCAACTCAAGCCAGTCCTTCTCCTTGACATCCAGCCACGTCGCCGCACTCGGGCCGTCCGGCAGCAGGCGCAGCACGGCGAGCGCAAGCAGGATTGCTGGAACGGCCTCGACAACGAAGATCCATTGCCAGCCGGCCAGATCCAGCACGCCGTCGAGCCCGAGGACGGCACCGGAAATCGCGGCGCCGACCGCGTTTGATCCAGGCACCGCCATGAACAGCACGGCGATCACGCGCGCGCGGTAAGCCGCCGGGAACCAGAAGGTGAAGTAGAGGAGAATGCCCGGAAAGAACCCCGCCTCGGCGACGCCGAGGAGAAAACGGAGCACGAGGAAGGACCTTGGCCCGGTGACCAGGGCCATCATCCCGGAGATGATCCCCCAGCTGATCATGATGCGGGCAATCCAGAGCCGCGCGCTGGTGCGCAAAAGGATGAGGTTACTGGGAATTTCGAATAAGAAGTAACCAAGGAAGAATATGCCAGCACCCCAGCCATAAACATAGACGCTGAAGCCAAAGCTCCTGTTCATCTCGAGTGCGGCAAATCCGACATTTGTCCGGTCTACGTACGCAACAAAGTAGATGCCCACGATGACTGGCAGCAATCTCCGGGAGATCTTGGCGATGGTCCGCTGCTCAAGGTTTCGCTTCATGTCTCCTGCCCCGGTCTGTGCTCGCTCTCTTGAGGCGCGACCTAAAGAGTCCCTGCGGCGGCGCGGGACGTCAGAGCGTCAGCATACCGGCCCGACGGCTCAGGCCAAGGACGGAGCGTCTCCGGGCGTTTCTGTCAGCCCTTACGCCGGATACCGGCGTTGGTGCGGAAATCAGCGGTTCGCGGGCTTGGGTCAAGCAGCGGTGGCGTGTATGGGACTGCGCTCTCCGCTCCGGACGCTTGATGCCCTACAAGTTCAATGAAGCACGCCGTCACAGGATTCCCAGGGCACGCTACCGCGTCCAGAACTGGCCTGAGTATGACCGTGCGCTACAGCGGCGCGGCAGCCTGACCGTCTGGGTGACGCCGGAGGCGCTCGCGGCCTGGCAGCCGCCGCGCACAGGTCAACGCGGACGACCAGGGATTACTCGGACGTGGCGATCGAGACCGGCCACCTGCTGCGCCTGGCCTTTGGCCGGCCCTGGCGGCAGACCGAGGGTCTGCTCCGTTCGATTGCGGGCCTGCTCGGCATGGAGGTCGGCGTGTCCGACCACACCGCCTTCGCCCGGCGCAGCCCCGGCCTGGCACTCGCCACGGCGCTGGCCCGCGCCCCGGCGAACGGCGAGCCGGTGCATGTGGTGATCGACGCCACAGGCCTGAAGATCCACGGCGCCGGCGAGTGGCTGGCGGAGAAGCATGGCGAGCGGGGGCAGGCGGGAGTGGCGCAAGCTCCACCTCGCGGTCGACCCCGACAGCGGCGAGGTCCTCGCCTGCGAACTGACGAGCAACGAGGAGGGCGACGCTTCCCACGTGGCCCCCTTGCTCGCACAGATCTCCGGCTCGCTCGGTTCGGTGATCGCGGACGGCGCCTACGATGGCGAGCCCGTCTACCGGGCGGTGGCCGAGCGTCAGTCCGATCCGCCGGTGACCGTCGTCATCCCGCCGCGCTCGACCGCAGTGCCGAGCGCAACAGCCGAGCCCAGTCAGCGCGACCGGCATCTACAGCTGATCCGGGACAAGGGGCGCATGGGCTGGCCGAGAGCGGTGGGATACGGCCGGCGCTCGCTCGGCGAAACAGCGATGTTTCGCTACAAGGCGCTCATCGGCCCCGGCCTTCGCGCCCGGAGCCTGTCTGCTCAGAAGACCGAAGCGCGGGCCGGCTGCGCTGTGCTGAACCGCATGACCCGGCTCGGCATGCCGGTCTCGCAACGTATCGTTTAGGACCAACCCGGCTACCGGCCGGCGTCAGCAATCGGAATTATGCACCAACGCTCCTCATCCATGAACCATTTATCGCCCGGTCGCGGCCGGCGCCGCTTCAGCGCGTTGGCGAATAGCTGGCCGAACCGCCGGCCCCACGCGCGGATGCTCTCATAGCTGACCACCACGCCGCGGGCGGCCAGGACCGTCTCGACGTCACGCAGGCTGAGGCCGAAGCAATGATACAGCCAGACCGCGTGCTCGATGATCTCGGCCGGAAAGCGGAAGCCGCGATAAGGATGGGGCGAGGTCGTCATACCGAGCAGGCTGCCATGCCGACGACGGCACGCCAACCTGACAACGCCTGACGAACCGCCAGAGTGCGACCGCCGCGTCGGTAAACCACACGGTCAGACTGCCGCGCTGGCGCAGGCTCGCCTCGTAAGCCGGCCAGTTCGTTACCTTGTGCCGTTGGCGCGGGATATGGTGGCGGCGGTCCTGGTTCAGCTTGAAGGGCAAGACGAGCATCCAGGTCAGAAGAGGGGGCGCCCTTCTACGCCGCCCAGCAGATCCACGCACCACGGCCCAACTGCTTCACCGCTTGAAGCTAGCAGAGGCTGTAGACAGACTGCGGAGATGACGAATGATCCACTTCCGCTCGACCAAGGCCTGTTCGGCCGTCTGCGGCGCGACACGGGAACGGTGTGGGATGCCTATGTCGGGCATGATTTCGTGCGTGCGCTCGGACGGGGCACGCTGCCGGAGGCGGCGTTCCGGAACTTCCTCGTGCAGGATTACCTGTTCCTGATCCATTTCGCCCGCGCACACGCGCTCGCCGGCTTCAAGGCGACGCAGCTCGCCGATATCCGCGCCGCTGCGGCGGCGGTCTCTGCTATTGTCGATGTGGAAATGCCTCTGCACGTCTCGTATTGCGGCGCCTGGGGGCTGAGCGAGGAGCAGATGGCCGGCGCGCCTGAGGCAATGGAGACAATGGCCTATACACGGTTCGTGCTGGAGCGCGGTCTCGCCGGCGACCTGCTCGACTTACAGGTGGCGCTCGCCCCCTGCCTCGTCGGCTACGGCGAGAGCGGCGAGCGGCTGCTGGCCGATCCGATGACGCGGCGCGACGGCAACCCGTATGGCGAGTGGATCGCCGCCTATACGAGCGAGGGCTATCGCGGCGCGGTGCGCGATGCTGTCGCGATGCTCGATCGGCTGGGCGAGGCGCACGGAGCGGCAGCACGGTATCCGCAGCTCCTCGCCACCTTCGTTGCGGCGACGCGACTGGAAACGGCGTTCTGGGACATGGGCTGGCGTGCCGGATGATTGCCCTGAAGCTGGCGAATGCAGCCAAGGCAGAGCGGAAGCCCGCGGCGCGCGTGCGCACGCTGATGGTCGCCTGGCGAAGGCAAAGGACTGCGCGCGCGATCGCCTGCGAGCTGAACCGGCTGAACATCCGCGCCCCGTGCGGCTGCCAGTGGACCAGGGAGGGCAGGGCCGGGCGAGTAGGCGGAGATCGTCGTGTCGAACATTGGCAGAGGATGGACGAGGCGACCCGAACGCGGGCGTTGGCGCCGTTCTCAGCGCCGGCCCACCTGGCTCGCGGGGTTGTCGACGGTGCAGTCCGCAAACACGCTCTGGCCGCCAATGAGGACGGCCGGGCCGAGCGCCTGGGCGGATCCGGCTGCGCATTCCGCTGAAGTCGGCCGGTGATTCCGGAATGCCTGGCCGACTTGCTCCGGAATCCGCCCTCCCAGCGGCTTCCTGCACCAACGCCGTGTGGAGGTGCTCATTGCCTAATCTCTTCGAAAATCTTCCTCTCCACATACCGGAGGAGGAGTTCAAGGAGCTTCTTTCGCGTCCGGGCGTCCGGATCGAGCGAATTGTCTCAAATGGCCAATTTACTCCTGTGGACGGGCCCTATAACCAAGCTCATGATGAATGGGTGCTGCTGCGTGGGTCAGCAAGCCTATGGATCGACGGAGAAGGTGAGCGAGATCTGTGTCCCGGCGACTATCTGTTGATTCCTGCCCATAGCATTCATCGCGTCACGAAAACAACGACCAACGGATCGACGGTGTGGCTCGCCATACATTTTCGCTGATACCGGAAAGTCGGGCTGAACCTACCCCTGATCTGAACTTTGCGTGGCGCCGATCGCCGTGGGGTCGTGCTCAGCCTGGCACCGGTAGAGGATACCCCACCGGCGTTCAACACGGTGCTCTAACGACATGAGCGCGACAGTCGCGCGGACCTATAGGCGCGCGCATGCCGCTGGCGTTCCGGCCGACGGCGGCTGCGCTCGTCATCGCGAAGCCAGCCTGTGCGCAGCACAATCGCTAGGCCGGGCATCGGTTCGACCAGAACGGATGCACTCAGGATTGGTGTTCAAGTGGGCTGACCGGCGCCGCGTGAACACCAGCTCACCAGTCAGGTAACTGCTCAACCCACCCCCGCCAGTTTGTCTTGAGCGACCGGCGAAATTGGAGTTGACGCGGTAACGGGCGACTCAATTCAAGGTTGGGGTGAACACCGATCTTGACCTGAGCAAGCTGTCGCATGCGGAGAAGGATGCCCTCATCCTCTCGCTTGCTGCGCAATTACAAGCGGCACTGGCGCGGATTGCTGAACTGGAGAAGCGGCTGGCCGAGTTGCAGCTTCCGCCGAAGACGCCGGACAATTCCAGCGTGCCGCCGTCGAAGGGTCTAAAGCACAACGTGGCGGACAAGCCGAAGCGGAGCGGTCCTCGCGCGGGCAGCGTGGGGCGCAGGGGCGGCGGGCGGGAATTGACGGCCGAGCCCGACGAGGCGGTGATCGCCCGCGCGGCGCGCTGCCAATACTGCCAGTCGGCACTCGCCGACGCCGACCAGAAGCTCGATGCCCGCTACGATAAGGTCGAGCTGCCCCGCGTGCGCCCTGTGGTGACGCGGGTGGAACGCTATGCCGGGCGTTGCCAGTGCTGCGGTCGCACCACGCTGGCAGCGCTACCGGAGGGGCTGGAACCGGGCACGCCGTTTAGCATCAACATCGTCGCATTGGCGATGTATCTGCGTTTCACCCACGCGATCAGCTACGAGCGGCTGAGCCGGATGATGCTGGATCTCCATGCCCTGCGGATCAGCGAGGGCGCGCTGGACGCCGCCTTCCGTCGCGCCCGTCCACGTTTGGAGGCCGATGTCGCCGCAATCCTCGCGCGCCTGCGCCGCGCCCGCGTGATCGGATCGGACGAGACCTCGGTGCGCGTCGGTGGCGTGACCCGCTGGAATTGGGTGTTCCAGAACAGCGACGTCGCGATCCACGTCATCCGCGGCAGCCGTGGCGCCGGTGTGGTCGGCGCGGTGCTGGACGGGCATCGGCCGATGATCTGGGTCTCCGACCTCTACGGCGCCCAGCAGGGGCACGCCGAAATCTGGCAGGTCTGCCTCGCGCATCAGTTGCGCGACTGCCAGTATGCGATCGAGGCGGGGGATGCGGTGTTCGCCCCGCGCATGAAGGCGCTGCTGCTGCGCGCGGTGCTGCTGGCGCGGCGGCACCGCGCGCTGGCCGAGAGCACGCGGCGCGAATACCGGCGACGGCTGGAAGTGGCACTCGACGCTGTGATCGCGCTGGCGCCGACGCAGCGCGACGGTAAACGGCTGCGCAAGCGATACGCCAGGTTCCGCGAGCACCTGTTCACCTTTCTCGACCATCCCGAGATCACCGCCGACAACAACGCGAGCGAACGGGATCTGCGTCCCACCGCAACGTATCGCAAAGTCACCGGCGGACTCCGTTCCGACTGGGGTGCTGATCTATTCGCCGCCGTCCGCTCCGTCGTCGGCACCGCCAAGCGCCGCGGGATCGACGCCTATCAGGCCATTCGCGATACGCTATGCGGCCAGTCCGTGCTCACCCCGGGATGAGCAGTTACCCAGTCAGCACGTCGGCAATGCGTCCAGCCCGAGAACAAGCAACGGCGACAGTCCCTCAACGCCGTTTCCGCGTCGCTGATGGGCCAGGCTGAGGCGGGTTAACCCTTGATGTCAGCCGCCCCTTGAGCGGCTTATCCGTGGCAGGTCGAGAGATACTGGTGCTGCTCGGCGCTTTCCTGGCCGATGCGCGATCTGTTCGTCTGGATGTTGCTTCCTCCATGCTCTCTGGTGACGTCGCGCCTGGTGCCTTGGCTGACACAGCACGCGGCGTCACGGTCCGGGACGTCGCGGTTGCGGGCGCCTTCGGTGTGCGTTTCGTTGCGGCCTTTGCGCCCGGCGACCTTCCCTCAGCTGATCGCCCTTGAGAAGGTTTGCGCCCCGGTGTCGCCGGGTGCCGAGTTGGACGTGGCAGCTTCGCGGTCGGTGCCAGCGGCAAGATATCCGCCTTCTTCGCAGCGCTGGGGACCTCGTCAGTCTCGGAGCCGGCGATCTCCAGGCCGAAAAGTGCCGCGGCATCGCTGTCCTTGAGAACTCGGCCGCCTGCTGGAGGGTCCGCCGATGCGGGCAGCGCCGCGTCAATGACGGCGACCAGATCGCCCCCGTCCACCGCGCGCAGGCGAAACAGCAACTCGGGCTCCTGATCGAGCCGCGCGCCAACGCCGTAGAGAACCGCCGCCACATGCTTGCACATCGAGGCAAAGTCTGGACAGCTACAGGAGAACCGGATCTCGGAGGGCTTCGGGAACAGCCCCTGGTTCTGACGGCACAAGCGTTCCATCACGCCCTTCGACAGCCGCCCCTGCAACACTTCGACCAGTGACTCGATTCGGCCCGCGCAGTCGGTGCAGATGGATTTCCAGACCACCTTGCCGATCGCCTCAATCGTGACGCTGACGCGGTAGATCTCGGAGCCACTGACCAGGGCCCGCACCTCGCGCGGGGCGATTTGCAGATCGATGACCGAGCCGTTCCGGACATAGGTCCGGCCACGCGGCAGGCGACTTTCATAGTCGCGATAGGCTTCGAGATTATCGCACCACGCCTTGCCCCAGAAGGTCGTGGCGACGGCGCGGCCGGCGATCTGAACTGGCGTGACCGCCCGGCCAGCCTTCTGAAGCCTCGCCACTTCCCGTGCCGCCTTGCGCCGTCTCCTGGCGACAGGAACATAGGCCGGCCAGCCACCAGAATACCGGGACATCCTGGTCAGTCCCCCAACACGGCGTTGATGTCCAGCGCGATCAACTCCATCAGCGCGGTATTGTCCAGCTCCGCCAGGTCAAGTTCGGCCCCCCCGGACAGCACTTCGGCCGAGACAGACTTTTTCGATTCGATCAGCGCGTGGATGCGCTCCTCCACCGTGCCCCGACAGAGGAACTTGTGGACCAGCACGTTCGACCTCTGGCCAATCCGGAAGGCACGGTCGGTTGCCTGGTTCTCGACCGCCGGGTTCCACCAGCGATCGAAATGCACGACGTGAGACGCGGCCGTCAGGTTCAGTCCGGTTCCCCCCGCCTTCAGCGAAAGCACGAAGAAGGGCACGTTTTCATCCTCCTGGAAGCGCTGGACCAGCTGCTTGCGCTGCTTCACCGCCGTGCCGCCGTGCAACACCACCCCGTTGCGGCCGAAGATCATGCCGAGAAAGTTCGCCAGCGGCTCGGTTATCTCCCGGAACTGGGTGAAGACGAGCACCTTCTCCTGCCGCGCGGCAATGGCCTCGGCAATCTCCCGCAGCCGGACGAACTTGCCGCTCTGCGCTTCGTCCCAGGCGCCATCATTCAGCCACTGGGACGGGTGATTGCAGATCTGTTTCAGCCGCGTGAGCGACGCCAGCACAAGCCCCCGGCGCTGGATGCCCGCGGTCTCTTCCAGGCTGCGGGCGAGATGCTGCACCGTCTCGGCGTAGAGCGCCGCCTGCTTGCGGCTCAGTAGGCAGTGTGCGTTGACTTCCGTCTTGTCGGGAAGATCGGCGATGATTGCCTTGTCGGTTTTCATCCGGCGCAGGAGGTAGGGCCGGACCAGCTCGCGCAGTGGACCATAGGGGTTGTCCGTCCGCCCGGCGAGGCTCTTGGCATAGGCTGCGAACTGCTTGGCGCCGCCAAGCAGGCCCGGATTGATGAAATCAAAGATCGACCAGAGATCGCCAAGCGCGTTCTCGACCGGCGTTCCGGTCAGCGCAATCCGCGCCTCGGCGCGCAACGCCTTCGCGGTCCTGGTCTGCTTCGCCGCCGGGTTCTTGATGGCCTGAGCTTCGTCCAGGACGACGAGACGCCAGCCGGTCTCCGCCAAGGACGGCAAGCGCAACAGGGTGCCGTAGCTGGTCATCACGAGATCAAGGCCAGCGGCCTGATCCGGCGAGAAGCCGGAACCGGTGGAGGGATGAACAATCCGTGTCGCCAGCGATGGCGCAAACCGCTCGATCTCCGCCGCCCAGTTCGCGAGCAACGAGGCGGGCGCCACGAGAAGGCTCGGGCGCCGCGGTTCTGTGAGCCTTTGCTGCATGAGGAGCAAGGCAAGGACCTGGATGGTCTTGCCCAGGCCCATATCATCGGCGAGGCAGGCCCCGAGGCCAAGTCCCGCAAGCAGCCGCAACCAGCGAAGCCCGGCTTTCTGATACGGCCGCAGCGTCCCGCGCAGCGCCGGTCCGGGATCATCGCCGTCGTCGCCGGTGGCGCGCAGCGCACGCAGGGTCTCGGCGAGCCAGCGTCCGGCTACCACCTGCGACCAGTCGCGACCCGTTGTCTCCCCTTCCTCCCCGGCCCCTTGATCCACCCCGGAGAGCAGCCGCATCGCCTCAGCGAAGGGCACGCCGCGCTGTGCCGCGAGCGCCTCGGCCTCTTGGAAGCGCCGCATCGCCCGCTCGATCCGCCCACGATCGACCTCCACCCATTTGCCCCGCAGCAGCACCAACTGCTCGGTTCCCGCCAGCAGGCTGTCGATCTCACGCGCCGTGAGCCGCTCGCCGTCGAGGGTCACTTCCATTTGGAAGTCGAGCAGACCGTCAAGACCGAGCGCGGAAGGCGCGCGGCTGCCAATGGTGGCCGTCACGCGCGGGCGCGAAGCACGGTTGCCCCGCCAGGCCGCCGGCATGCGCACGACGATGCCGGCCTGCTCGAGATCCTCGGCGCTGGCGAGGAATTGCGCGGCTTCCCGAGCTGTCCAGCGCAGCGGATGATAGAGCTCACCAGTCTCGATCATCGGCTTGAGCCAGGCGCAGCGCTGTGCGGCGCGTTGCACCGGCAGCAGGAGCGTGAGCAGCTTGCCGCGGTTCGCCTTACCCGCGTATTCGCGCAACGCCTGCCCGAGCGGCAGATGCTGCGCCCTGGCCTGCGCGGAGAGCTGCGTCGTGTAGGTCGCCATGAAGGCGAACGGCGCCTCCGCGTCGCCGCGGTTCTCCGCAAGGTTGAAATGCACCCGGCCCAAAAGGTTCCACGCCGGGTTGAGCGACCTCAGGAAGGATTGCAGGCTGGTTCTGGCTGCTGCCAGCGATTCGGCGAACGCTGCGCCGATTTCGGTCCACAGGGTCCGCAACACATCCAGCGTCAGATACTCCGCGCCCACCATCATCGGCGCTGTCAGCGCCAGGGCGGCAAGTTCGCCCTGGTCCGGCGGGGCGATCTCGGACAGGCGGCGGATCGTGGCACTGTCATCGGCCAATCCGGCTTGCTGCAGGCGCAACGAAGTGACGTAGCGCGATCCGAAGCTCCGCCACCAGCTGAACACCGGGGGCAGAACCACGCCCACTTCCCCCGCGCCCAGTTGCAGGAGCCCATGTCCACTGCCCCGGGCAAACGCCGCGTGCAGCCGTGCCGCTATCTCCGGTTCCATGGCCGGCGCATCCGCCTGGGCCTCGAGCACGAGATGCCCACCAGGAGAGAGCCGCAAGCCGAGGCGAGACAGGGCTGTGTCACGCGGGTCAAGAGGGCCGGCGCACTCAGCCCGTTGCCGCCTGGCTTGAGACAATGCCGACATGATTCAGTCCCCAGGCTCCCATGTGCGATTGAGTGCGTCGATGGCGGCGCGTTGTAAAAATCGGTACCCGATATCCGGGATGGTTGCACTATGACACCAACCCTCTTCGGTCAGCAGCACATTAAGGCAGCGAAACCACCACGCCGAGGAGTGGCATGATCGCGCTTAAGGCCGCCTACGACACCAACTGCCAGTGCGTGCTGCACGGCATAGCCCCCATCACGTCGTCGCTGAGCGCTTGCACCCCAATCCGAACGTGCCAATCCCAGGCCGCACGCATACGCCGGTCCGTGCGACACACCGAGGTCCGCCTCATCGCCGGAAACCCAAGGAAATTTCACAACGCTTCGGCGGACCCGGCCGCGATCGAGCGGATCGCGGCGTACCGCGAGCCGTGCTCGCCCTGGTGGTCCAGCACCATCCGCACCGCGCGCTCACGGACCTCCGGCGAGTAGGATGGGGTTCGCTTCGTCATGGCTCCAGTCTCTCAAGAGTTGGAGCCTCCAGGAAACCCGGCACGGCCGTACCGGCTCCTCCGGTGGCGCGCGGTTTCGTTGGCATATGCAACGCCCCCGGGGGCGTTGACGGGCAAGGCGCTGGCGCCCCGCACGCACGATATCAACAGCGGCTTCCGGCCGGCAGAAGACCGCTATGTCCTTCTCCGGGCGCTCTGTTGCGCGTCTCGCCAGACGATGCGCACACCTTCAGCGCTGCCATCGCGATCGCCGCGATCTCGTCATCTTCCGGATCAATTGACGAGTTTTGACCCGCGGCGCGGGACGGTAATGGTACGTGCAACAGCATCAAGATCCTGCGAGCCATTCTCCCGCGGGTTGAATCCATGCCGGCAGCAGCACCAAGCTGGGCCCAACCGGCCTGGCTGGAACTTGCAAAACCGATGCCGGTTCAAGGGGAAGCGCCATGCACCACGCGGCACACTTGCGCGCCGGTCTCGGGGTTGCGGCATTCATCACGCTTCTTGGCCCCGCCGTTTTGGCCCAGCCGACGCCATCGACATCACCGGCCGGCCCACCCGCCCAACTATCGCCCGCGCAGGCACAGGCTGACTGGTTCAGCGATGCGCAGGCGAGCGCCGCGCGCGGGGATTACGCCACTGCCTGCGCGGCGTGTCATGGCGGAACGCTGGGCGGCGGTTCGGCACCGGCGCTGAAGGGGGCCGGGTTCCTGCGCAAATGGTCCGGCCGCTCGCTGCGTGATCTGTGGCAGGAGGTACATACCCTCATGCCGCTCACGGCGCCCGGGTCGATGAGCGAGAAGCAGTCGCTCGGGCTGATGGCGCTGATCCTGCAAGCCAACGGCTTTTCCGCCGGCGAAGGGGCGTTGCAGCTCGCAGCGCTGGACCGGACGATCACCCCGCCCGCCACGCCCGGGCAGCCGCCGCCGGTGGTGGCCGGCAAGCCGCCGGAAGTCGCCGTCTCGCAGCCCGTTGGGCACGCGCCGACGCAGGCCGAGCTCGACGCGGCGGACACCGACGGCACGAACTGGCTGATGTACAACAAGGGCTACATGGGCTATCGCTACTCGCCCCTCAAGGAGATCGATAGCACGAATGCCGCCAGGCTGCGGCCGGTCTGCATGTTTCAGCTTGGCGAGATCGGTCCGTTCCACGCCGGCCCGGTGATCTATGACGGCACGATGTACGTCACCACAGCGCACGGCGTGTACGCGATCGACGCCGCGACCTGCCGCAAGCAATGGGATTATCACTATCAGCCCTGGGGTCCGGAGGTGCAGCCCAACAACAAGGGCGTGGCGATCGCCGATGGTCGCGTGATCCGCGGCACGCCGGACGGCGCGCTGATCGCGCTGGATGCGAAGACCGGCAAACTGCTGTGGCAGCGCCAGATCATGGACCCGACGATCGGCGAGTTCGCCGCCGCCGCGCCGATCGTCTGGAAGGACCTAGTCTTCATGGGCAAGGCCGGCGGCGATTGGGGCATCGACGGCGCGATGATGGCCTTCAAGGCCAGCGACGGCAGCGAGGTCTGGAATTTCGGTTGGCTGCCGCGCGGCGACGCACCCGGGGCCGATAGCTGGAAAGACCCGCAAAGCGCGCTCAAAGGGGGCGGCAGCACCTGGAGCACCTACAGCCTGGATGCCAAGGACAATATGCTGCTGGTGCCGATCGGCAATCCGGCGCCGGACTTCCATCCCGAAATGCGGCCGGGAGACAATCTATACACGAATTCGGTCGTTTCGCTCGACCCCGCGACGGGCAAGCTGAAATGGTACTACCAGCTCGTGCCCAACGACGGTCATGACTGGGATACCACGGTCGCCGCAGCCTTCGACGGGCCGGGGGGCGAGAAGCTGGTGGCAGCCGCCGGCAAGGACGGCGTGCTGACGGTGCTGGACCGGGCGGACGGCAAGCTGAAGTTCAAGGTGCCGATTGTGCGGCAGGAAAACACTGATACGCCCATCGGTCAGGAGCGTGTGCATTTCTGCCCGGTCCAGGCGCTGCTGTACAACGGCGCCGCCTACAGTCCGGCGACGCATCTGCTATACATCAACTCGCAGGATAGGTGCGCCTACGCTGTCATGGGTCCGCAACCGAAATATGTAAAGGGGATGCAGTATGCCGGCTGGGCCAACGGCTTCGGAACGCCCGATCCGCTGGACCAGTCGGTCGGCTGGACGACGGCGATTGACGCCGCTTCCGGTAAAATCAAATGGCGCCTGCGTCTGCCCGGCGTGCCGATGATCGCAGCCGTGACCCCGACTGCCGGTGATGTCGTGTTCACCGGCGACACGGCGGGCAACTTCCTGGTGCTGGACGCGACAGAAGGCAAGGTGCTGTACAGCTTCAACACCGGCGGTTCGTTCGGTGGCGGCATCGCGACCTACTCGGTGCATGGCCGGCAATATGTCGCCGCCATGACCGGTAATAGGTCATTCGCCAAATACCTCGCCGGCGGCGCGCCAACTGTAGTGGTGTTCGGCTTGTAGCGATCCCGCGACGCACGGTTCTCACCGCGCGTGTTCCTCCGGCACAGGCTTAGTCTTACTGTGTCAAGTCCGCATTGGTGCATGGATAGAGCGAGGGTTGTGGAGTTTCCTAGTAGCAACTCGCGCTTCGGACGATTGCGGGACGCCCCGGCGAAGGAGCGAGCGGATACCAGGTGTGGCGGGATGGGAGTGGGGTAAGCTGGCGCGACGCCTAGAGCGGTTTCAGGCTGACTGGAAATAGCCGCAGCTTTCCGCGGCGATGAGGTGGTGGAGCAAGGTTCCCAGAGCCTCCCAAAGGGCGTCCACGGTGCGGCGGGCCTTTGCCCGGAGCAGCGCCTTGAGCTTGGCGAAGGCTGACTCGAAGCTGTTGATCTGGGTCTGGAACAGCGCCGACAGCTGTGGCGGGGCCGGCAATCCCTCCAGGGCGACGATCGATAGCAGCAGGCTGTTCAGCGAGGTGTGGTCAGACCAGCAGCATGCGAAAGTAGCGCCCCGGCGGCAGCGACGGCCGACCGCGCCCAGGCGCGTAGAGCGATGCGCATCTTCCTTCCACAAACCCGTCGAAGTCGGACCCGAGCAGCACCGCTTGCGGCGTGTCGTAGAAGGCGTGGCCCGTTGAGCGCGGCAGTTCCGCCCACGTCACCAGCATCTACGCCTGCCGCTCCCGTTGCCGTCCCAACGCCATCCGCCACCAGCCATCCTCGTCAGACGGCCAGCGAATCAAAACTCGGTCGATTTCGTCAACGGGCTGTTACCGAGCGGCAGCTCGGACGTATGGGTTGCATCTCGCGCGGTGCTTATGGATAACGTAAGTACCAAAAAAAGAACGGGTCGAATGGATTTCGACTTGGCAAGAATCTCTGAACAGAGGACAGGTCCGATGGAGATCACCGAAGAACGGACGGCTGGCATCACAATCCTCGGCCTCAGGGGAGGCATCAACAGTGCTAGTGCGAAGACACTAGGCGACAGGCTTACGAGCTTGGTTGAGGCAGGTCATACGTTGCTCGCCGTTGACCTCGATCAAGTCGAATACATCAGCAGCGCAGGGTTTCGAGTGCTGTTGGTTGCAGGACGCCTTGCCGAGGAGGCGAACGGCAAACTCGTCTTATGCCGTCCGTCCGCAGATGTGCAGAAACTGTTCGAACTCGCGGGGTTTACCGACCTGTTCGAAGTTCAATCGTGGCGGCCAAGCGGATCGACATCGGGCTGGACGGTAAGATGAGCCTGCTTCCCGCGTTGCTCGGACCTCGGTCGGTCGCTCTGATCGGGGCTTTCGAAGAAGATGCGGTTGCGGATACCGTCGCGGCCAACTTGCTTGCCAGCCGACCGGCGGGTAGTGTCCTTCTCGTGCATTCTGGCAGTTCGCCAGCGCCGCGCAGCCGGTCATATACCAGCTTGGCAGGTTTGCCGGCCACACCCGACCTCGCGGCTATATGCACGCCCGCAGATGTTGCAGCCGAGGCGTTCGATCAGGCGGGCCGGAAAGGCATCAAGACCGCCGTGATCGTCACAGCGGATCCTGGCGGCTCCGATCCGGCTACTCCGCTGAAGAACTCGCTTCGTGACGTCGGTAGGAAGCACGGCTGCCGGTTCCTCGGGCCAGGGTCCGCCGGCTTGAACATGCCGGCGATCGGCCTCAACCTAAGTTGGATTGGAGGCCGGCCGGCGCCGGGAAGGTTGGCGTTAATCTCGCAATCAGGGTCTGTCGCCGCGAGCGTCGTGGGATGGGCGACATCACACGGGATTGGATTGTCGCGGGTCATTTCCACAGGCGACGAGGCCGATGTCGCGATTGACGAAATACTCAATGTCCTATCCGCAGATACGCGAACCACAGGCATTCTTCTTCATCTCCATTCTCTGGCCAAAAGCCGTGTTTTTGTGTCGTCGGCCCGAGCCGCAGCTCGCATCAAGCCGATCATCGTCTTGAAGCCACGCGGCCTCTTGAACGGCATGCAAGAGCTGTCGATCGATCAGGATGCCGTCTACGACGCCGTTTTCGCCCGCTCCGGCCTCCTGCGGGTACATGACACCGAAGAATGGTTCGATGCTGCCGAGAACCTCAGCCGCGTCGGAGCGCGGCGCGACGGAAGGCTTGTAATTCTTTCAAACGGCCGCGGACCTGCCTATCTGGCGGCTGCGCCCGCGGCGAGGGAGGGCCTGCTGGCGAGCTTTCACGACAAGACGATCGAAACCCTGCAGTCGCTGTTTCCGGGTTCGGCGCCGTTGACCAATCCGCTCATTCTCGCACGAGATGCCAACCCCGAGAACTATCGCCATGGTCTGGCGGCGATGCAGGGCGACGCCAACGTTGCCGCCGTGCTTGTCCTCTATTCTCCGTCGCCGGGCGATGCGAGCGAGGCGGTCGCGCGGGCTGTCGCCGATGCGGCCAGACGGTCCAACCTGCTGATATCAATATGCTGGTTCGGCGCCGCGCTTGATGACGGAACGCGTGCTACTCTCGCCGCATCGAAGGTGGCAATCTTCGATCTGCCAGAAAGGGCGGTGCGCGCCACCATCCACCTCGAACGATATCGCCGCAATCAAGAGGCTCTGCGGCAGGTCCCGGCCGTGCGGCGGCGGCAACTCGGCAGCGCCCTGCCGGACTCGCCTGCGAGCGGGCCGTCCTCCGCTCACGCGCTGATGCTGACGGACGAGACGGAGAGCACTGCGTTTCTGGCGGCCTATGGCATGATTTGGCGTGCCATCAAGTCGAAACGGGGTGTTCTGAACGATTCCGAAGGCATCGCCGTCCTAAGAGCTTTTGGGTTTCGCGTGACGGAGAGAGCCGGCGGGCTGCCGCCACTTCCGCTCTCGCTAGCTGTTCTCAACAATTCTGTATTTGGCCGCGTGCTCCTGGTTACCGCCGCCGGGAAGCGTGCCTTGGCGTTGCCGCCACTCAACAGGCAACTCGTAAAGGAACTGGCGGTCGATGCGCAGGCTGTCCTCCGGCTTGCCGCTGGCCTCGAAGTGAGCATGGAAGCGATTCAAGACAGTGCGATCCAGCTGGCCGGCCTGGTTGTCGAACTGCCCGAGATTGTCGCACTCGAACTGTCGGTGACCGGTGTCGAGAGCGGAGAGCTGGTTCTACATCCTGCGCGCATTTCCGTAGCGGCGCCGGCGCGTACGGGCACCCACCTTTCAATCCACCCTTATCCGCGCGAGTTCGAGGAGCGGATGCAGCTAAAAGGTGGCCAGGAGGTCCTGGTGCGCCCGATCCGCATCGAGGAGATCAAACTCTACCACGAGATGCTGACCTCAGCCCCGAAAGAAGACCTGTTCCTGCGCTTTTGCAGCCAGCTAGGGGATGTCGCGCAAGCCATACCGACCGACTTGTTGGCTAATCTCATTCACTGTGACTACAGCCGCGACATGACGTTCATTGCTATCGGAGCCGGCGGCGGCGCGGCCGAGGCGGTCGGCGTGGTGGATGTCTTCCTCTCACCCGGCCGCAATCAGGCCGAATATTCGATCCTGATACGGTCTGACATGGCAGGAACCGGCCTAGGCAAGGCCTTGATGACGAAAATCATCAACTATTGCCGCGCCCAGGGCGTCGCGTCCGTGTTTGGTCTCGTGCTCCGCAACAACAGGAGGATGTTGGGGCTGTGCGCGCGGCTCGGATTTGTCAAGATGCTCGATGAGGACGATGACGACATGGTCAAAGTTGTTCTTCAACTGTGATACCCTTCGCTTTGGCGGGCGTGGAAGTTGACGTGACGCCCACCAGAACTCGTCCGTTCCGGCGGGTTTCGGTGGCAGTTGCGAACAAGCTGGCTCGGATCGCCTGGGCGGTCATGGGGCTGTGGTGCATGGATGGACGGCGCCGCGGGCGAGCCGCCGTCTGAACAATTGAGCTGAGAATTCGCACCGGCCCACCCGACGACGGGAGCGGCAGATGCAGAAGCTCAAGTCAGCCGGTCAGGCGCAGCACTTTCTTTCAGCACACGACCTCATCTACGGTCATTCCCGGCCACGGCGTTATCTGATCGCTGCGGGCAGCTACCGGCGCGCTCGCGCGAGAGCGTTTCGGATCTGGCGAGAGGATATCTGCTCCCAAAGAGCTGGTTGATATCTCGCTCCGCTCTGCCATCGAATCCGAATTCGTTCGCTTGGCAATGCCCGACGACGTCATGCTGCGGCCCAAGATGACAATGGCCTGACCGCCGCCATGACCTCGCCTCGCTCCGCTACCGGACCACCCGTTCGAATTTCCGGGCCAGCTTATGCGAATGACTCGGTCATCGCCGAGTAGACCAGCGTGCGCAGGTCGCGGCGGAGCGTCAGCCGGGCGTCGCTGCCGAGCACCTGGGTCATGAACACCACAGCGAGGTCTTCCCTCGGGTCGATCCAGAAGGCGGTCGAGGCGGCGCCGCCCCAGAAGAACTCGCCTGGCGTGCCCGGCAGGCGAGTCCTGACGACATTGACGGTCACCCCGCAGCCAATCGAGAAACCAATTCCCGAATAGCCGGCTTCGCTGAACAGGCCGGGCGGCGCCATGTCCGCCAGCTCCTTGTTCTCCGGCAGGTGGTTCACGCTGAACAGCGCAACCGTCTTGGGGCTTAGGATCTGCACGCCCTCAAGGCTGCCGCCATGCAGCATCATCCGGCAGAAGCGCATGTAGTCGTGCGCGGTCGACACCAGGCCGCCGCCGCCGGACTCCAGGCTGGGCGGCGCGGCGTACGTGCTCTTGCCCGCGTCGTCCTGCAGCTTCAGGCCCCCGCCCTCTCGGGGCTGGTAGCAAGATGTGAAGCGGCCGATCTTCTCCGGCGGACACCAGAAGGCGGTGTCGGTCATCCCCAACGGCTCAAAGAGCCGCGTGCGCAGGAACTCCCCAAAACGCGTGTTGCTGAGCTTCTGGACGAGGTAGCCCATGACGTCGATCGAGACGGAGTAGTTCCACGCCGTTCCCGGCGAGAACTCCAGCGGCAGGCGCGCCAGCTGCTCGATCATGGCGTCGAGACCGCCGTCGGTGTTGAACTCGGCCACGCGCGCTTCGCGATACGCGCGGTCGACGCTGGTGCGGTTCATGAACCCGTAGGTCAGGCCCGAGGTGTGCGTCGCCAGGTCCACCACCTTCATCGGCCGCTTGAGGGGGGTCGTCAGGAAGCCCGACGGCCCGCCGGGCACGAGGCTCGGAACGCCGGTGGCATAGACCCCAAGGTTTCTCCAAGATGGAATGTGCGTGGCGACATCGTCGTCGAGGCCGATCAGGCCCTCCTCGACCAGCATCATCAGCGCCACCGCCGTGACCGGCTTGCTCATCGAGTAGATGCGGAAGATCGCATCCTCACGCATTGGTTTGCCGCGCTCGGGGTCCATGTGACCCAACATGCTGGCGTGGGCGAGCTGGCCGCGCCGGTAGACCATGGTCAACAAGCCGGGGAGACGGCCGCTATCGACGTAGCGATGCCTCATGACCGCGTCCAAGCGCGCCAGCCGCGACGCCGACAACCCAACCGCTTCCGGCTTCACTCCCGCCTCCGCTCCAGGTTCCTGCTGCCTACTAACCACTGGAGCAATGGTTCTTGTCAAACGGCTCACAGCGGCGCCGAGACGGTAAAGCCGGTACGTGAAGGCCCACCCCGAGAGAGAGGAGCTCCAACTCAAACCCCAAGCGTCATTCGAACGCGACCAGGGTCTTGCCTCTGGTCTCCGGCAGGACAAGGGCAGCGACGACCACAATCATGTAAGCGCCGCCCGCAAGAATGCCGATCGCCTCACCAAGCGGCATGGTCCTGCTGAAATGGCCGACCAGCACGGGAAAGAGTGACCCAACGGCACGACCAAAGTTGTAGCACAAGCCCTGGCCGGAGCCGCGCACGCGACTTGGAAAGAGCTCGATCAGGAACGCTCCCATGCCGCTGAAAATGCCGGAGAGAAAGAAGCCGAGCGGAAAACCCAAGAACAACATGGCGGTGTCAGTGATAGGAACCTGCGTGTACAGCACAGCCAGCACGGCCGCGGAGACGGCAAACAGGATGAAGCAGTTGCGCCGCCCCAGCCGGTCGGAGAGGTACACGCTCGTCAAGTATCTGCGCAAGCCGTCAGTGACGATGCGCTTCGGCTTGTACCGCATCCCGCTCAACAGGTGCCGGAAGAAACGCTTGGCAGCCGTGGCATTCCGCCGGTCCTGGACCAGGATGTCGAGCACGACACCGTGCTGGTCCACCGCGCGCCAGAGATAGTGCAGCTCGCCGTTGATGCGCAGGAACACCTCATCGAGGTGCCAGGTGTCGCCCGGCTTCGGTCGGCGCCGGCGGAGCTTGCGGGCGAAGTCGGCGCCGAACTTGAGGCACCACTGCCGGATGCCCTCGTGGCTGACGGTGATACCCCGCTCGGCCAGGATCAGCTCCGCGTCCCGGAAGCTCAGGCCGAAGGTGTGATACAGCCAGACGGCGTGGCTGATGATCTCGGCCGGGAAGCGGTATCCGGGGTAAGTGGCCGGTTCGGACGTCATCTCGCCAGCATGGCCCAGCCGCTCCGGTCCGGCCAGAGACCACGAAGTTGACAATGCCGGGCGACCATATCGTCGTCAGCCTGGAAGGGACGGCGGCCGCGGAGTGCCGGATCGCCGCGTAAGATTCGCGGTAGCGGCCGGGGGTTCTGGACGGAACTACCGCTCCAGGGACCGGACAGGTCCATCCGCCGCGAAAACGGCCGACACGACAGTTCCAGCCGTCAGCACCTGCGGCAGCGCGATCGGGCTTGCGGCATGTGCCGGGAAGTAGAGATAGAGCGGCACCCCTTCCCGCCCGTTCGCGCGCAGGAATTCGGTCAGCGCCGGATCCTGGCGGGTCCAGTCGCCGACCAGAAGGGCGACCCCGCGCCTGGCGAACGCGTCGCGCACAGCGGTGCTGTCCAGCGCCACGCGCTCGTTCACGAGGCAGGTCAGGCACCATGACGCCGCCATATCCACGAACACCGGCCGGCCGGCGGCCCGGTCGGCGGCCAGCCGTGCCGGCGTGAACGGCTGCGCCCCTGCAAGCAATGACCGCATCGCATCCGCCGAAGCCGAGCTGCTGATTCCCGGCAGCAAGGCCAACGCGCCAAGCAGCAAGATTCCCGCAATTGCCCCGCCGACCTCGCGCAGCCGTCGGCGCGAGTTCCTGCGTCGCACCCAAGGCCCAGGCCGCCAGCCCCACAAGCAGCAGGCCGATTGCCCCGGCCATGAGCCCCGACCGTCCGGCCTCTCGATCAAGCACCCACATGAGCCAGGCCGCCGTGCAGTACATCGGGAGCGCGAGCACGCGGCGCAGCCACTCCATCCAGCGACCCGGACGCGGCATGAGCCTTGCCGCGCCGGGCGCGTCCACGCAAGCGCCATGTAGGGCGCCGCCAGCCCGATCCCCATGGTGAGAAAGACCGAAAGCCCGGCGGCCGGCGACACCGCCAGCGCCCCCGCGATCGCGGCCGCCATGAACGGCGCCGTGCAGGGAGTCGCGACCAACACGGCCAGCACACCGGTGGCGAAGCTGCCGAGATGTCCGGGGCGCCGGGTGAGCCGCTGGCCCGCCCCTGTGAACCGCCCGGCGCCGATCCGGAACACCCCCGACAGATTGAGCCCGATTGCCAGCATCACCCAGCCCGCCGCCGCGACGAATCCCGGCACGGCAAACTGGAAGCCCCAGCCCGCGCTTGCGCCCAGTGCGTCCCGCAAGAGCAACAGCGCCCCGCCCAGCGCCGCGAAGCTCGACAGCACGCCCGCAAAATAGCTCAGTGCATGGCTTCGCTGGCGCTCTCCGGCGGAGGCCAGGCCGAGCACCTTGATCGCCAGAACCGGGAAGACGCACGGCATCAGGTTCAGGATCACCCCGCCCCCCAATGCAAGTATCCAAAGCTGCCACAGGCGCAGCGGAGGCGTCGCTAAAATCGCCGGCACTGGCCCGGGCACGGCACGTATCGCGATGGCGCTCGACAGACCCGAGCGGTCGCGCAGCCGCAGCACGCCGGACAGTTCCTCCGAGGGTCGAAACGCCTTGCCCGACTCAAGCGTCAACGCCAGCCCGCCCGGCACCGAGCGGAGGTGCTGGGATGCCGCATCGACAATGCTGCCCTCGTTCTCGGGAAAGAACGCTGCACCCTGCACGGTTCCCGGCCCAAGCTCCGGTCCCAGCACCGCCAACGTGCCGTCCGGGGCGACTGTCGCGCTCCACGGCGCCAGGCGCGGCACGGATCGCTCCGCTTCAGCGAAAAGCGATGCCTGTGCCGAGGCGGCCGGAGGTCCGTCCGGAAGATTTAGCCGGAACCGCGCTCGCTGGGGAATGCAGACATCCTTGCAGACCAGCCAGTTCGCCGCCGCTCGCACGGCCAGGCCATACGATCCGGCCGCGGGCGTCACGGGCAGGCTCAGCAGCACCTGCCCCGAATAGGCATAGACGACGAGCGGCCCCTCCTTCAGCCGTTCCGGTGCCGGCCAGCCGATCGCCCCTGACCGGGCTTCCTGTGGAAGATCAAGCTGCACGCTCGGCGGCAATCCCGCCTGGCCTGGGTTCTTCCAGTAGACGTGCCATCCCGGGGCCAAGTTCAAAAGCAACCCGAGATGCAACGCCACGCCCGGAGCAACTTGGTCGGTATCGGACAGCAGCGCCGCCGTCGTCTGCGGCGTCACCACCTTCGCGCTCTCCAGGGCCGGCGCGGGCCGGCCGGAGGCCGCAAGCACCAGCGCCATGACGGCGAGAAGCGCGATGCGCAAGCTCCGGACTGGCCCGCAAACCGACGCGCGGCGGCGCCTCATTGGCTCGCGGCCGTGAGGATGGTGCCATCGTCCTGTTGCACGAGCACGGCGATGTGGCTTCCGGGACCGGGGCCAACGTGCTGCGCAACGGGCCCGCCGGTCCATTGTCCCAGGGAAGCAATCGCGCGCACCACGTGAATCTCCGTGAGATCGGCACCGCTGTTCTCGCCGCCGCGGACCGCGGTATGGTCGATTGCGTCGAACCGGAACAACGTGATCATGGCAGGAGAAAGCGGCCTTTCCCCGCTCACGGCGATGCGCCATCCATCGCGCTCCGGGGCGATCGCCAGTTGTGCTAGCGGGTGCGCAGTGGCGGCCCGCGCCAGCGTGATCGCGCGCAGAAGAGCCGTCCGTCGAGAGCCGATCGCGACAGCCTTACCATCAACCACAGCCTGAGGTGTGAAAACCTGGTCGGCGTGGCGCAAGGACGCGTACCAGTATTGCCGATCCGTCGCCATCTCCGACGAGAATGGGTCCGTCCAGCCCGGGCCGTTGAAGTAGGTGACGTGCAAGTCGAGCGCCAATATGCCGGGGTCCGTTGCCTGCAGCCGGCGCAGCAGGGCATCGGCCGGTGGACAATCCGAGCAGGCCTGGGAGGTGAACAGTTCAACCACCACCGGCCGCGCAGGAGGCACCGCCCAGGCGTTGCCCGCCAGGCAGACAGCGCCCAGAGCCGTGGTCAGCAGGTGCTTCATGACCCGCTGAACCAGTTGTAGCCCTGGTTCGCCCAGTAGCTGCCCGTCCATGTGTTGGTGACCTCCATCGCAACGATCGACTTGGGATTCTTGAACCCGAGCTTGGTCGGAATCCGCAGGCGCAGCGGCGCCCCGAACGGCGCGGTCAGCGGCTCGCCGAGGAAGTCGAGCGCCAGAATCGTCTGTGGATGCAGCGCCGACTCCATGTCGATGCTCTCGAAATACCCGTCCGCGCAGTGGAAGACGACATAGCGCGACCGCGTGTCCGCGCTGACCGCGCGCAGGAAACGGCGGAGCGGCACGCCGCTCCATTGGCCGATGACGCGCCAGCCCTCCACGCAAATGAGCCTGGTGATCTGGCTCTCCTGCGGCATCGCGCGCAGTTGCGCGATCGACCAGGGCTGCCTCTCACCGATCCGCCCGGCCAGCGACAGGTGCCAGGTCGCAATGTCGACCTGGGGCGCCTGACCGATCGGATAGAACGCATTGAAGCGGGGCGGTTGCGTGATCTGCGATGCGCTGAACGTCGGCGCTAGGGTGCGCGGGCTGAACAGGACCGCCTGCACCTCGTTGTTCCAGCCCGACATCAGCCTCAGGAATTTGTCGGCGATGTCAGGGTGCTCGAGGTCGTCATAGTTGCAACCGGTAAGCGCGGTGAGCGCGGTGAGCGCCCTGGCGCGGCCAAGCAGGCGGCGGCGTCCGAGACCCAGCGAGTTCATCGGTAAGCCTCCGAGGCGGGCAGTCGCCCGCCGCTGATCATTGGGAGCAAGACCCGCGGCACCAGGGCGACCAGCACGATATGCACGACGAGGAACAGCACGATCCCCGTCATGGCGGCGAAGTGCACCACCCGCGAGATGAAGAAGCCCCGGAACAGGTCCGACAGCGGCCAGAGCTGGACCGGCTTCTAGACGGCCAGCCCGGACAGCACGACGATCACGCCAAGGGCGAGCACGCCGAGATAGAGCAGCCGCTGCACCACGTTATAGACGCCGATCTCGTGCGGCAGGCGGAAGCGCAAGGCCGACCATGCGTCGGCCAGCACGGCGCGAGGGGAGACCGGCAAAAGTTTCCGTCGGAAATGGCCGGTTGCGAGGCCCCAGGCGACGTAGGTCAGACCGTTGATGACGAGCAGCCAGATCGCGGCCAGGTGCCAGGCCACCGCACCGCCGAGCCATTCGCCGATCGTCGCCCACTGCGGGAACACGAACGGCAGGAACGGGGACGCGTTGTAGATCTCCCAGCCGCTGCCGATCAGCGTGATGATCGCCACCGCGTTCAGCCAGTGCATGATCCGCAGTGGAAGCGGGTGGATGGGCGCGCCGCCTGCTTCCCGACCAGGAGGCGAGGACGTATCACGTGCGGTATAGGCGGTGTCCCTCATGAGCGGGTCTCCGACGCTTGGCATCAACCTGTGCACTGGTACGCCCGCAGCCCATGCATCGAATGGGCATTGGCAAGTTATTGAGGAAAAAGGCGTGTTGGGTCGAGCGGCACGACGGCTTGGGGGTTCATGCCGCCACCTGGACGCATGTCTCCTCGCGCCAGATTCGAAAGGCCTTGGCGCGGGCGCGGCGGTACTGGGCGGCGGTCATCAGATGACGCCGAGGACGGAAATGGCCATAGATCATGGCGTGGGATGACAGGAAACGCTGTGCCTGCTCCGGTGATTTGAACCGCTGCATCTATAGGCGCACATGTCACGCAGACCGTGTGAAATCTGTGCCGCAACGGATTCCGGCTCGACGCAAGATGCGTTAGACTCTGGGGTCATGACGCACATCGCCGGTCACGACCGATCCCAGACGCTGCTGCTTCCAGAATTGCTCGATGATTACGTCGGCCCCGAGAACCCCGTCCGGTTCATTGAAGCCTTCGTTGATGGATTGGATCTGACCGCAGCGGGCTTTATCCGCGTCTCCGCCCAGCGAACCGGCCGGCCGGGCTATGCGCCCGCCGATCTGTTGAAGCTCTACATCTACGGTTATCTGAACCGCGTCCGATCCAGTCGCCGTCTGGAAGCCGAGACCCATCGCAACATCGAAGTCATTTGGCTGCTGCGTCACCTGAAGCCGGACCACAAGACCATCGCCGATTTCCGCCGCGGTAACCGCAAAGCGTTCCGCCCGGTCTTTCGGCAGTTCGTGCTGCTGTGCCGTCAGCTGGATCTGTTCGGCCGGGAACTGCTGGCGGTGGATGGCACCCGCATCAAGGCGGTCAACAACAAGGACCGCAACTTCACCCGCGCCTCGCTGACCAGGTTTATCGAATTGGCCGATGCCAAGCTCGACGATTACCTCCAGCGTCTTGACCAGAGCGATGCCGCCGAGACCACAACAAGTGGCTCGCGGGTCGACAACCTGGCCGAGAAGATCGCCGCCATCCGCTCCCGTCGTACGCGGTGCCAGGACATGTTGGCGCAGTTGGATCGCACCGGCGAGGACCAGATCTCGCTGACCGATCCCGACAGCCGGGCGAGGCTGGCCAAGGTTCCTGCGGCGAAGCCGCTGGAATAGCCAGACGAGGGGATGGCAGCGCACACGCATGTCGCGGTGGGCTACAACGTCCAGGTTGCGGTGGATGCCAAGCACAAGCTGATCGTCGAGCAGCAGGTCAGCAACCAGGTCGTCGACATGGGCTCGCTGACGCGGACCGCCGAAGCGGCGAAGGCAGTCCTGGGCGTCGAGGCAATCGACGCCGTGGCCGACAAGGGTTACTTCAAGGTTGAGGACATTGAGGCCTGCGAGAACGCCGGGATTGTGCCCTACGTGCCGCGTCCGCAGCGCGGTCCCTCGGTCAAGGCCGGCCTGTTCCGCAAGGATGAGTTCCGCTACGACGCAGACAGCGACAGCTATGTTTGCCCAGCGGGTCAACGCCTTCATCCGTATTCATCGTCTCTCCTGCGTGGGCTGAAGAAGATCAACTACGCCAACAAGCTGGCGTGCGACGATTGCACAATCCGTTCGCAGTGCACGGCGGGCAAGTTTCGCACGGCCTCTCGTCTGGAGAACGAAGCGGTCCTGGACCGGATGCAGGCCCGGTTGGCGAACCGTCCAGGCGTTCTCGACCGCCGTCGCGAGACGGTCGAGCATCCGTTCGGCACGATCAAGCAATGGATGAACCAGGGCGCGTTCCTGATGCGTGGCCTGGAGAAGGTCCGCGCCGAGTTCAGTCTGACCGCGCTCGCCTACAATCTCCGGCGGGTGCTCAATATCGTCGGCTTCGCGCAGCTGATGGCCGCGGTGGCGGCCTGAAAGGCTGCTGCTGGCGGGTTTTCCCGGACCGGCTGGCAGGATCGCCGGCAGCCACGATGTGGAACCGGGGATTTCTTGAAATCGCCCGTTCGGCTCACCGGGACCTCGGCGTGCACCTCCGACTGCCAATTTTGTCAGCATTACCGCTCCAGCGAGTTTTCGCACGGTCTGCACGAAGCGGGCAGCCGCCGCAGACCACCGCCTCAACGTCGGCGCCGACGCTTTCCGCGTCCCTCACCGCGTCTAGGTTGCGGCACATCGTCTCGCCTTCGCCACGCGGGTCGGCGGCGCCGCGCCCGCGCCAGACCGCCGACCGCGCACAGCCCGGCATGCGCGCCGCGCGACAACTGGTGCTCGGGAACCGTCACCAGGACGCGCCAGGGCAGCGCGGCCGTAACCATCTCGCGGATGAACCCGCCCAGCTCCTGGCGCGTGACCGCAGACTTGCCGCCGCCGACCGTGACCGCGGGCGCCAGCCGCAAGGGATCGCGGGGCGGGCGCATCCAGGCCGGGCGGGCACCGTCCGCGTCCCCCCTTTCGAGCCGCGCGTGGGCCTGGACGCGTCGCAAGAGACCAGTCACGGCCCTGCGGGTTTCCGCGCACGCCGCATCGATCGAGTGCCGCGGCATCGCGTGGCGCGGCGCCATCGCCTGGCCACCATCGCGCTTCTGCCGCGCCACCCAGGCGAACGCACCCGCGATGAGGCGGTCGAGTTCGGCATCCGCGGCGTACTGTGCGACCTCGGCGAGCGACCGCCCGGCGCGGCGCGGCGCCGCCAGGATCGCCGCCCGCAGCCCGTCGCGCAGCGCGGCATCGTCGCGCACCCGCTCGCCGCGCGCACAGGCGACCGCGTAGCGCAAGGTTGCGGTGCGAAGCGGCTCGTGGAACCCGTTCCCGCCGTCGCCGTCGCCGAGCCGCGCCACCGGATCGCCGGGCACGCCGATGGCGACGTCCGCCGCCCCGGCCGCGCCGCACCGCGTCAGCCGGTTGCGCTGCTTCGCCTCGACCGCGATCGGCTCGGGCAGCGTCACCGCGGCGCTTGGTCCGTTCAGCCATCCGGTGCGGCGCGGAAGCGGGTCCGGAGCACCTGAAACGATCGGGTCCTACACATACAGGAGCTGATACGCGCTGTAGACCGAGTAGTCCCGCAAGAAGGGCGCGTGCTGTTGCAGGACCAACTTTAGCCGCGCGTTCGGCACCGGCGCGGCGAGCCAGTAGAACAGATGGACTTTCAGGAGCCCGGGCTTGAGGCCGCAGCCGGCCGACATCTGCCAATAGCAGCGCGCATCATGAAGTTGCGGGGGCAACCAGTCGCGGATGCAGGCGCGGATCGCCGTCTCCGGGTCGGCCGCGAGGTCCATCCCGTCGGCCAGCGGCCAGTCGTCGACGTCGACCATGAACCAGTCGCGGAACACGTCCGCGATGGTCCCCGCGTCGGGGTGCCCGGCCGTGCCCAGCCGGCGGATGCGCCGGTCGGGATCGGCGGCCAGCGCCGCGCGCGCGCCCGCCGTCAGGCTGCCCGCGAGGATGGCGGCGCGCGGCCAGGTGCGCGCCAGTTCGACGGCCGCGGCCAGGTCATCGAGGGAATCGACCGCGACCTCGACGGCGCGGAACTCCCGGGCCTTCATAATTTTCGTCGCGTCCCAGCCGCCGCCGGTCCAGCGGGCGCGCTTCGTCGCCTGCTCGTCACGCTTGGTGATGAGCACCGTCACCTGACCCATGGCGGCGCCTCACCGCGCCAGCAGGGCGGCCAGGGAGGACAGCAGCCGCCGGGCGTCGCCGGCCGGGCGGTGCAGCTCGACGACGACGCGGTCTGCGTGTCGCAACGCGCCGCGGATCGCGCCGGCCAGCTCGCCCGGCGCGGCGAGCGCCAGCTCATCGCCGGTCAGCGGCAAGACTGTCTCGCGCACCCGCGGGCGTCCGCGCTGCGGCGTGCGCGTGGCCAGGCGCGGGTCATTAGAGGCGACCAGCAGAAAGCACGGTCCCCGGGCGGGGGCGTTCGGTCCGATGCGGACCGCCGAGGTAATGGGCATGACGGGTCTCGACACTGAAATAGGCTTGACTGGGAAGACCGCCCGACGGTAAATAACGCTGGGTCGACTGAATACCGAGAGCCCGGCCGGTAATTACCCACCCCTGTTTCGGGCGTAGCGATCAGGCCGTGACGGTCTGCAGGATGGTGTTGAAGACGCTGGTGCCCGGTTTGAGGCGAGCGGTATCGACGACGCTGCGTATGTCGGCCTCACCCTCGGCGGCCCACATGGCACGATAGCCGTTGGTCACCTTGCGCTGGATCACCGAGGGCCGGAGGTCGCGCTCACAGGCGTTGTTGGTGGCCTCGACCTGGCCGGGCCAGTCGGCGAAGGTTAGGAGCTGATCGCGCGCTCGGCGCACCTTGTTCTGAAGTTCACGGGCCAAGTCGCAGGTGGTGGGTGCTGCCAGGATCGCGACCAGCCTGCCCGCCAGCGCGCGGCGCTTGGCGACCAGGGTGGAGGCAGCCAGTTGTGAGATGCTGTCCGCCAACTCGAAGGCCGAGGCGAGCCAGAGCGTGAGCCGAAACGGCACGGGGTCGTCGCTCACTTCCAACACGTAGGCGACGTCGCGAGCCAGGTGCGCGAGGCAGGTCTGCTGGACTTGGCCATGGCCCTGCTGGGCCGAGTCGCGGTCCGACAGCCAGACTTCGGGCTGGTGGCCAGCTATCATCGCGTGCACGACCGCGGCGGCGCGGGTCGGGGCGGCGTGGTGCACCACGGCCTCCTTGCAGCGGAACACCCAGTGATAGGCGTTGCTGCCCTCAATCCGGACGCCTGTCTCGTCCGAGGCTACCACCTTGGCCTGCCGCAGGGCTGCGACGGCGTGCTCGCCCCTCGTCTTGCCATTCCATCCGGCTGCGCCGAATGGAACCTTCGGCAAGCCTCGCCCGGCCTGGAAGCAAGTCTGGGCGCGACGCAGCAGGTTCATCAGCCCGCCCTGGCTGATGGACAGGCCGAACAGGTCGGCCAGTGTCGCCTGCAGCCGCTCGTAGGACAGGCTCTGAAAGGTCTTGAGGTAGGTCGCCAGCGTGTGCAGGCGCGGGCCGAACGGCGTGCCTGTCGCGGCGGGCGGCGGCGCTGCCACGACCCGCGCCCCACAGCCGGGACACTGCACCGCCAAGCGTCGGTGGTGCTCGACGATTGGCTTGATCTCCGGCAGCTCAATCCGCTCGTGCACGCTCACCGCTTCGCTGGGCAGGTCGGGCGACAGCGCCCTGCGGCAGCACGGGCATTGCTGCGGGGCGTGATCGACGACGCGGTCCACCTCCCTGCTGAGCGCCCGACTATGGCCTTCATGTCCGGGCTTGGCACCTCCGGGGCGGGCTTGCTCGCGACGCGCTTTGCGGTCTGTGGACGGCGGCTTGGACGAGGTGCGCGAGGTCTTCTCCGGCCGCTGCAGCCGCAGCACCAACTCGATCAGCTCGGCCTTGCTCAGGCGCTCCAGCTCGTCCCGCTGCATGCCCAAACTGCATCAGCAATGCCGCCCCGCCGCAAGGGGGGTGGGTAATTACCCCGGCCGCTACCAAGGCCGGGCTTTCGGCTGTCTAGGATGTCACCTCCACTCTCCGTCGCGGAGCCACTGCTCGACATCGGCGCGGCGGTACCTGGACTCGACGGGCGATATTTTGATGAAGCGCGGTCCGGTCTTGCGCCGCGCCAGCTTGTTCAGGATTCCACGGACACGGCGCAGTAACTGGCCACCTCGCGGCGCGTCATCAGGCGCTCAGTATTGGCAATGCCGATCGCGATAGTCTCCAATGCTCGAATGGTCGGCTATTTAGTCTGGTCCAATGCCCGCCAGTATAGCCGGTCAGCGCGTTGCGGCGCAACGCCGGCGTCGCCGGACCGGCCGGTGGCGGGCGCCATCCCGCGTCGGCACCATGGCGCCGACTATCATCGCCGGCGGCGCGGCGGCGGGGCGCTCGGGGCGGGGTCATCACGCCCGGCGCCATCGCCTGGCGCATGATCGCGCGGTCGGAATTCGGCGGTGGGGAGCCGGTCGAGCCAGGCGCGCAAGGAATCGACGAGCACCAGGGTTCGCCGCCCGGCCTTTTTGGCGTGAAACTCGCCGCGGGCGAGCCGCCGATAAAATTCGCTCCTCGACAGCCCGGTCAGGCGGACGGCGCTCGCGATCGAGACCGCGATGGGGTCGTCAGGAACGGGAAGGGGCATGCGGAATCCATCACCATGCACTCCCCTTGCGAGCCGTGACATACCGGCGTCTGCCCCCACCTGTCCAGCGCAGCGGTGCGTCCGCACCTGCCGCCGGTCGCCGTTGGGGCGCCCGCGCCGGACGCGCCCGCCTCTCCCCCACCAGGACGCGCAGCGCCGACGCGCCTATTGGACATGGACTGGACATGGCGCGCGGCGGCAACAGGTCGGGGCGGCTAAGTGCTTGGAAGGATTGGCGTCCCGTAGGGGATTCGAACCCCTGTTGCCGCCGTGAGAGGGCGGTGTCCTGGGCCTCTAGACGAACGGGACAGGGCCTGGCCCCGCTATAGGGGTTCGCGCCGCGTCACGCAACCCGTGGGCTCAGGGAGCGAGCGTGACATGGCCTCGCACCTCGCCGGTGTGGGGATCGATCAGCACGACGCGATCGGGGCCGCCGCCGTGGACGCTGATCGCCAGCGTGTCACCACTTCCCGCCAGCCCGGTGATCTGGCTGTCCGCGGGTTCATGCAGCGTGGCGGCGATGCTGGCCGCGGCGGGCACGAACCCGGCGGCGGGCACGGGCGCGGGTGCCGTGCTCCGCTTGATGATCGTCGCGATCAGCACCGCCGTGCCGACCAGGATCAGCACGCCCATCACCACCGTCGCCGTTTTCAACGCGCGCATCCCCGCTCCTTCCGTCGCCGGCCCCGGCGCGCTACCCCACCCCCATGCCAAGCGCGGCCTCTGAAACGCTCCGTGTCGTCGCCGAGCCAAGCGATGGTGGCAAGCGGGTGGACCGGTTTCTCGCGACGCGCATCGGCGCGCTCTCGCGCAGCCGCGTCAAGGCGTTGATCGAGACCGGGCAGGTGTGGCGCGACGGGGCGGCGCTTGACGAACCGGCCGAGCCGGTCCGGCCGGGGACCGCCTACACGATCCGACTTCCCCCCGTGCGCCCCGCCAAGCCCCAGCCCCAGGCCATCCCGCTCGCAATCCTGTTCGAGGACGACGATATCCTGGTGATCGACAAGCCGCCCGGCCTGGTGGTTCATCCCGCGCCGGGCAACGAGGACCGCACGCTGGTCAACGCCGTCCTCGCCCATTGCGGCGAGCGTCTGGCCGGCATCGGCGGCGAGCGGCGACCCGGCATCGTGCACCGGCTCGACAAGGACACGTCGGGCGTGATGGTCGTGGCCAAGACCGAGGAAGCCCTGACGGCTCTCTCGGCCGCCTTCGCCAGCCGCGACCTGGAGCGGGCCTATCTCGCCCTGTGCTGGGGCGTGCCTGCCACGCCCGCCGAACGCGGCGGCTGGGCGGAGATCGTGGGCGCGATCGGGCGCGATCCGCATGACCGCAAACGCATGGCGTTGCGCCCAGAGGGGGGCGGCAAGCCGGCGCTGACCCGCTATCAGATCCGACAGGTCTTCGATCATGCGGTCACGCTGCTGGAATGCCGCCTGGGTAGCGGCCGGACGCATCAGATCCGCGTGCATCTGGCCAGTCGGGGCCATCCCGTCGTCGGCGACCCGCTCTATCTGCGCCGCGTCCCTTCCGCGGCCCGTGCCCTCCCGCAAACCCTACGTACAATGCTGCTGGACTTTCCGCGTCAAGCCCTGCACGCTACCCGCCTCGGATTCGTCCATCCGCGAACCAGGGAGCGGGTGGTGTTCGAGACTACGCTGCCCGCCGACATGCGAAGCGTGCTGGAAGCTCTCGCCACATCTCCGGGAGGTGACAAATAAGTCAGTAATGTTGACAGGACCGCCGTGGTCCTGTATAAAGCGTCCTGTTCGATGCGGGTGGGGCAGGCCCGCTCGGTCGCGCCGTCCGGCATCAGGCCGCCAAAATCGGGGTCCAAGCCGGGACGTCACATCCCTGCCAGCAGCATGGACTGCACCACAGTCCACGGCGTTAAAAGCCTACGCCAGAAGATCGGGTAGGATAGTCTTCGCCGCTCGACGAAAGGAGCCTGTGTTGGCCTCTGCCGTCCTTAATATCGCTCCCGAGGGCAACCTGTCGCGGTACCTTCAGGAGATTCGCAAGTTCCCCATGCTGACGCCGGACGAGGAACTCGACCTGGCGCGGCGCTGGCGTGACCACCAAGACATGGAGGCCGCGCACAAGCTTGTCACATCACATCTGCGGCTCGTCGCGAAGATCGCCATGGGCTACCGGGGCTACGGCCTGCCGGTGGGCGAGCTGATCAGCGAGGGCAACGTGGGCATGATGCAGGCGGTGAAGCGGTTCGACCCGGACCGCGGCTTCCGCCTCGCCACCTACGCGATGTGGTGGATTCGCGCCGCTATCCAGGAGTACATCCTGCACTCCTGGTCGCTGGTGAAGATGGGCACCACGGCGGCCCAGAAAAAGCTGTTCTTCAACCTGCGCCGGCTGAAGGGCCAGATGCAGGCGATCGAGGACGGCGACCTGCAGCCCGAGCAAGTGGCCAAGATCGCCCGCATGCTCGACGTGCCGGAGCAGGACGTGGTCAGCATGAACCGCCGCCTAGCCGCGCCGGACCACAGCCTGAACGCCCCGGTCCGCTCCGACAGCGAGGGCGAGTGGCAGGACTGGCTGGTGGACGAAACGGAGAGCCAGGAGAACGCGATCGCCGACCGCGAGGAGCTGTCCGGGCGCAAGGCCCTGCTCTCCTCGGCGCTGAAGACGCTGAACGAGCGCGAGCGCCACATCCTGATCGAGCGCCGCTTGAAGGACAACCCGACGACGCTCGAGGAGCTGTCGCAGCAATACGGCATCTCGCGCGAGCGCGTGCGCCAGATCGAGGTGCGCGCCTTCGAGAAGCTCCAAAAGGCCATGAAGGCGCAGATCGCCGAGCGACGGAGCAGCTCCGCCGCGGCGCGCCAAACCTCAGAGCTCGGGGTGGGCTGACTCTTCCCACCCCCAGAGTGCGAGAAGCCGGGTTCGCTCGGCCCTGAGCCGGGTGGCTCGCGCCCTAGCGGCCGCGTCCAGGGCCGCGCGGGCGGCGAGCGGGGCCAGTTCGGCAAGCATCCATCCCGCCGACGCGGCGCACCAGGCGGCGGTCAGGGTGTGCCAGTCAGCCGCCAAGCCCAGCACGGCATCCAGGTCGAGACCGCCAAGCCAGGCCGAGCGGATCGGGCCAACTGACGCCGCGACGGTGCAGAGCGCGGCGCAGCGCGCGCTCGGGCGGCCAGGGCCGCCATCCCTCACGAACGCGACCGCGACTGGCCAGAACAGCGCCACGAGCAGCACAGCCAAGGCCGGCGCGAAGGCCAGGATCCCGCCACAGGCCAGGCCCTGTGCCCAGATCAGCGAGCCGCCGCCGCTGGCGGGCTTCGCATCCCGGCTCATCCGAAGAGCGTCACGGCGATCGATAGTGCGAGCGCGGCCAGGGCCAATCCTGCGGCTGCCTCCTCCCCAAGGCTGCGCGCCGCCGCCGCGCGGGCGGTGCCGCCAGCCTCAATCCTGGCCAGCTCGGCGTCGAGGCGGGCAAGTGCCGCGGCGGCGGTGCGCGCCTCTCGCTGGTCGGCGGCCCGTCCGGCCGGGTCGGCCACCAATGCCAGGCTGTGTTTCGGCGTGCAATTTTGACCCCCTGAGCCGGGGGATCGGCGTGCAATTTTGACCCCTGAATGTGTGGCTGCTGGGCTGCCTGCTTCAGTTCGAGGTGGGCGGTGGGGGATGCTGATTGTGGAGACGGTCGGCCGGATCAGACGCGAGCACTTCGTCAGGGGCAAGTCGATCAAGGAGATCGCGCGTGACCTGAAGGTGTCGCGCAACACGGTTCGCAAGGTGCTGCGGTCGGGCGAGACGTCGTTCTCGTATGAGCGGGAGGTTCAGCCGCGTCCCAAGATCGGGCATTGGAAGGCGGAGCTGGACAAGCTGCTGACGAAGAACGCCGAGAGCGGGACGCGCGAACGGCTGACGCTCGTTCGCCTCTTCGAGGAGTGGCGAGGGTTGGGCCACGACGGCGGCTACGCCGCAATTCGCCGCTATGCCCGGCTTTGGAGCGGGCAGCACGCCGGACAGACGGCCGAGGCGTATGTGCCGCTGTCGTTCGCGCCGGGTGAGGCCTACCAGTTCGACTGGAGCCACGAAGTCGTCCTGATGAGCGGCGTCACGGTGACGGTGACGGTCGCGCACATTCGCCTGTGCCACAGCCGCATGATGTTCGTTCGCGCCTGCCCGCGCGAGACGCAGGAGATGGTGTTCGACGCCCACGAGCGGGCGTTTGCCTTCTTCAAGGGCGCCTGCACACGCGGCGTCTACGACAACATGAAGACAGCGGTGGAGGCGGTGTTTGTCGGCAAGGACCGGCAATACAATCGCCGCTTTCTGCAGATGTGCGCCCATCACCTGGTGGACCCGGTTGCCTGCACACCGGCCGCGGGCTGGGAGAAGGGCCAGGTGGAGAGCCAGGCCGGCTTGGTGCGCGAGCGCTTCCTCACGCCACGGCTGCGGGTGAACAGCTACGACGAACTGAATGGTTGGCTGTTGGACAAGTGCATCGCCTACGCCAAGGCGCATGCCCATCCGGAGCGCCCCGAGCAGACAGTGTGGGAGGTGTTCGAGGACGAGCGGCCAAAGCTGGTTCCCCACTGCGGTCGCTTCGACGGCTTCCACGCGCTGGCGGCCTCGGTGTCGAAGACCTGCCTGGTCCGCTTCGACAAAAACAAGTGCTCGGTCAGCGCCGGGGCGGTCGGCCGACCTGTCGAGATCCACGCCTATGCCGACCGGATCGTCATCCGTCAGGACGGACGCGCCGTAGGGGAACATCGCCGCCGCTATGGACGGGGCGAGACAATCTACGATCCTTGGCATTACGTGCCGGTGCTGGCCCGCAAGCCTGGCGCCCTGCGCAATGGCGCGCCGTTCAGGGACTGGATCCTGCCCGCGGCGATGGAGCGGGTGCGGCGTCGCCTTACCGGATCTGACGATGGTGACCGGCAGATGGTCGCCATTCTGGCAGCCGTGCTGACCGACGGGCTGCCGGCGGTCGAAGCGGCCCGCGCGCAGGCGATGGCCGAAGGCGTCCATTCCTCCGACGTGATCATCAACATCCTCACCCGGCAGCGCGATCCCGGACCGACCGCCGTCATCGCCACGCCGGATGCGCTGACCCTTCGGCATGTGCCCGCCGCCGATTGCGCCCGATACGATCAGCTCAGGAGCCGATGAGCATGGAGCGGACCGAAGTCCTCGACATGATGGGCACGCTGAAGCTCTTCGGCATGAGGGGCGCCTGTGACGAGGCCCTGGCCGCGGCGATCAAGCGCAAGCACGAACCGCAGCGCTTCGTCGGCGACCTGCTCAAGGCCGAGATGTCCGAGAAGCAGGCACGCTCGATCAGGTGCCAGATGACTATCGCCAAGCTGCCGCTCGCCAAGGATCTCGACGACTTCGCCTTCAAGGGAACGCCGATCGACGAGAGCCTGGTGCGCGATCTCGCCGGCGGCAACTTCGTCGCGCAACAGCGTAACGTGGCCCTGGTCGGCGGAACCGGTTCCGGCAAAACGCACTTGGCCATCGCGATCGCGCGAAGCTGCATCCGTGCCGGATCGCGCGGGCGCTTCTTCAACACCGTCGACCTGGTCAACCGCCTCGAGGCTGAGGGCCGCGCTGGACGTCAGGGACGCCTCGCCGACTTCCTGACCCGTCTCGACTTCGTGGTCCTCGACGAGCTCGGCTACCTGCCGTTCGCCCAAGTCGGCGGGCAACTGTTGTCCCACACCGTCAGTCGCCTTTACGAACGCACCTCGGTGATCGTCACCACGAACCTCGCCTTTGGTGAATGGCCGAGCGTGTTCGCGGGCGACGCCAAGATGACCACCGCGCCGCTGGATCGCCCAACCCATCACTGCGACATCGTCGAGACCGGCAACGACAGCTGGCGCTTCAAGAACCGCGCCTGAGCTTCACAAGCAACCGCCAGGGCTTGCACCGGTGGGTCCACGGGGGACCCCCCGCGCGCCGCTGCGCCAGCCTCTGCATGGGCACTCCGCAACGCGAGGGTCTCCCCTATGGGCTACCGGCACAAGCAAACAACACGGGGTCACGATTGGACGCCGATCCGGGGTCAAAGTTCGGCTCTCCGCGGTTTCTGGTGCAGCAGTTGTCCGGATCAGGCCGCTTGCAGAACCCGAGCCCGCAGCAGGTCATGCTTGGCTCGCCCATACATTTGCCGCTTGATCAGCTTCAGCCTGGTGATCTGGCCTTCGGTCTGCCCGTTGCTCCACGGCATCTCAAGCGCAGCCCGAACCGCAGCTTCATCCTGCTTGAGCCCGCCGGCAAACGACCGCATCTCGCTTTCGGCCGCGTCGGCCAGCCAGCGGTCGAGTTCGTCGCTCTTCCGCTCGCGCACGATGGCCGCGAAGCTCAGGGCGAGATCACGTGCCAGCGCAAGAGGCGCCGAGGTGGCGAGCAACTGATTGAGATATTGCTGCTCCTCCGCCTGCAGCGTGGACGGGTCGGCGGTGAGCATCCGAGCCACGCGCCGTAGCGGCGGCACCGTGAAGCAGGAGTCAGCCCGGCCGGGGTGACCTGCAAGGCGCTGCCGGGTAGCCCATTCGGTGACGACGCGCAGCCCGCCCTGGAACCCGGCATCCCGCAGTTCGCGCCACAGCTGGGTTCCATTGCGGCACCCCTCGGCCCAGCGTCGCTCGAGCGTGGCGCGGTAAGGCTCCAACATGCTCCGGCGGGGGCGGAAGGGATCCGGCCCAGCGCCGCGCAGCCAACGCCGGGCCGTGTTGCCTCCGATGGCCAGCCTGCGCACGATCTCCTTGATCGGCATGCCCTCCCGCCGGAGGCGCATCACCTCGTCATAGATGTCGTGTTGCCTGCGCCACCGTTCCCAGTGTCGCCGTTCGGCACTCGTCATCGGCGGTGCCACGGTCGTGGTCGTCTCTGCGGTATCCAGCTGCGCGGCGGACCGCACCTCGCGCCTGCGGCGCCGGACAGCATCGAGCAGGGCGCTGCTGTAGTTCTCCAGCAGGTGCCAGCGGTCGCTGACCTGAACGGCGTCGGGCGCGCCCCGGCCTGCGGCGTCCGCATAGGTTCCGCCACGGTCGCGGCTGAGCACCTCGGCTCCGGGATGTGCCTTAAGCCAGGCGACGAGCGTGTCGGCGCGGCGGTCCGGCAGGAGGTCGACCACACGGTGGCGCTCGAGGTCAACGAGAATGGTGCCGTAGCGCCTGCCACGGCGCCACGCCCAGTCGTCTACCCCGAGTACCCGCGGAGCCTGGGCGGGGGTCTCCGGCGCTCCGCGGCGGAGCATGCCGAGCAGGGTGGTGGCGCCAACCGGCATCGTCAGGCGGCGCGCCAGGCGAGATCCGGCTTCGCCACCAAGCGCGAGACCGATATGGCGTTGGATCTCGGCCAGCCGTGCGGTCCGACGCGCTCGCGGTGCGGTCACTTCGGGAAGGCGCTCGGCAAAGATCCGGCGCTTGCATCCGCTGGTCGTGCAGCGGAACCGCCGCGCCTGGACGCGCAGGGCGACGATCTGTCCCTGCCAAGGCAGGTCGGCCAGGGTCCGCTGGTAATGGCTATGCACGCGCGCGGACGCCGCGCCACAGCGCGGGCAGACGGAGGTCAGCGACTTCGGGCGGGAGAGAATGACGACGCGGTCAAGCCCGGGAAGGACCTGCTCGACGAACAGGCCCTCCGGGATCATGGGCAGGAGATGGGAGAGCAACTCGGCACGGAATGAAGAAGGAAGCTGTCCTCCTCCATATGGGGTCACGCCACCTCAAGCGACCACCTGCACCAGAAACCGCGGAGAGCCAAAGTTCGACGCCGATTGACACTAGGATGGGCGCGAGCTCCCCGGCTTCGGCAAGTTTCGCCAAGCGCGCGGCGAGTTCGCGGCGTTTGACGGTGCTCTGCCAGCCCGCGAGCAGCACGTCGGGTGCCGCCACCAGGCGGCGCGCCAGCGCCGGGAACGGCACCCCGCCCTGCTGCAGGGCCGCGAAGAGCTGCAACCCCGTCCGCGCGGCCTCCGCGGTCATCGCCCCCTTCTCACCCAGCGCCAGCACTGCCAGCTCGGCGTGGACCTTCTGTTCCGAGCGCGCCGCGATGAACGCAGCGATGTCCAGGTCCATGAGCCGTGCGCCTGGCTCGAGGCGATCGGCCTGTTTGTCCAGGGCCGGAACCAGGTCCTTCGCATGGACGACGACATGCCCGCCGAGCAGCTTGCTGTCGCAGGCGAGCAGCGGATTGAGCGCGTAGACAAGCCTGCGACGCCCGACGCCGGCACGCAGGATGGCCCGGCGCTGCCGCGTCTCCGTGATCGCTCTCGTGATGTCACCGCGCCCGCGCACCGTCATCCAATGGATCACGATTTCGGCGGCGATGATCTCTCGCAGCGCCTCGCTCGCCGTGCCCTCCTGCCGGTCGGCGGCGGCGAGAGCCGGGCCCAGCCCGTCGGGCCACAGCGCGAGCCCCCGCCAGCACAGCGGCGCCAGCGGGTCGAGCAGGGCCACGGCACGGAGGAGGAGGAGCGTGTCCGCGCGTTGCGCGAATTCGCCAGCCGGGCGGACGCGCACCGCTTCCTCGATCTTCGCCGCCAACGCCGTCTCGCCGAGGTCGCGGCGCAGCCAAGCATCGATGGCGCCCCCACGCAGGGCCGCCACGCCCGAATCGGGATGGGCGGCGATGGCATGGGCCAGGGCACGGGTGTCCCACGCACTCCAGGCACCGACACGCACCGGAGACGCGGGGCGCTTGCGCAGGGGCGCGGCAAGCCGACGCGCCCGTGCCGCGGCGGGGTTGAGAAGGAGACTCGGCGCCGGGCGATGCTCGGGATCCTCGGCCAGCATCCCGCGCGCGAGATCGGCGACGGCCGAGGGAAGGCGCGTCTCGCCCGCCAGCGCGGCAAAGCTGCCGAGCTCAAGCTTGCGGCGGATGACTCCGGCGGTATCGAGCGTCGCGAGCGGAGTCAGGCCCAGCGCCAGAACCACCATCAACACGCCGAGCGCATAGACGTCGTCGGCGATGCTGCCCTCGCCCCGGCCGCAGGGCAGGCACATCGCGCTATAGGGCGGCTCGAACAGCGCGGGCTGCAAGGCAGCGGGCGGCGCGGCCCAGCCCTGGCCCAGAATCACCTTCTGGCCGGGCGCGGACTGGAACACGTTGTCGGGGCGGATGGCGCGATGGGTGACGCCGCGCGCCTCGAGCCGCTCCAGGACGCGCGCCACCGGGCGCAAAAGGCACTCGAGCAGTTCCGCCTCGCTCCAGGCCCGCGGCGCCGCGCCCACGGCAGGGCCGGGCGGGGCTGGACAGATGACGTAGTAGGCTTCCTCGCCCGCGCCGCCCGCCGGCCCGACACCGTGCGCGAGCGGCACAAGCGTTCCCTCCGTCATGCCAGCAAGCGCCCGCAGCACCTGCGCCCGTGCCGGCATGGTGCGCGCGACCCGCACAGCCATCAGCGCGGACAGGCCGTGACGATCGGCCACCGCGAACGCCGGCAGCCCGCCACCCGCGCCGGCGAGCGGGCGCGTCGGATCAACGGTATATCGACCGGCGATCAGGCGTGGATCGGCCTCGGGCGGAACGGCACCCATCGCGCGGTATCTTGGCGGAAGATAGTTAGGAAATCGGAAAGAATCGGACCGAGCGTGACGTTCACCGCACCGGAAGCGGATAGATCAGTCCCCCTTGCGTCCAGAGAGCGTTCAGTCGGCGCGGCAGGTTCAACGCACCCCGCGCACCCACCGTGCGCTCGTAGATCTCGCCATAGTTGCCGACAGTGCCAATCACCTGGGCGGCCCAGTCATGGGCTTGCAAACCGAGCGCCCTGCTACTCGCCCAATCCACGCCCAGCAGCCGCTGGACCACCGGATCCTCGCTCGTCCGGGATTCGTCAACATTCGCCCGCGTCACGCCGCTCTCCTCGGCTTGGATTAGCGCGTACACGGTCCAATCAACGATCATGCCCCACTGCGCGTCGCCTTGGCAGTAAGCGGGAGCGTCCGGGGCAAGGGTCAGCATCTCGGGCAAGATGACGTCGCCGCCGACCTGCTTGGGATAGGCCACGCGCACCTTTGCAAGCTTCGAGACATAGGCGCTGATGGCGTCGCAGTGGCGCACGGCGAACCCGTCATCCATCTCGCCCTCCTCCTGGAACGGCATGGGGATGATCTTGACGCCGCGCGCCACCGTGCGGGCCAACAGGATGTGGTCGTTCTCCGTGCCCTCGATGAAACACACGCGCAGCCGCGCCAGGTCAGCGATCGTGCGCGCGTTCGCGTCCCGGCGCACCAGGAAGCTCTGTCCGTCGTAGAAGACCGGCGGCCCGAAGGCGATGTTCCAGTGCCACATCGCCGTGGCGTCCGGCGTCATGCCGAGCGCCAGATCCACGTCCGCCTTCTGCAATCCCTCCCCCGCCTCCAGTTCCGAGGCGTAGTACCCTGACGTCGAGCTTCGCGGCGCTGCCGAGCGCCGCCACGGCCACGGCCTCGCAAATCTCCACGCCGAGCGGCGCCAGTCCGCCGTGCAGGTCGGTCTTGGTCCAGTCCTCGGGTTCGTTCACCACGCCACAGGACAGCTTGCCGGCCGCTTGCACCTTCTGGAGCGTGGATACGGCGAAGGCGGGAGCGCCCCACAGACACGTGGCGCAGGCCAGGGCGATCAGTCGCGAGTGCATCAATCTTGGATCTCGTTGGGGTGGCGCTCTTGCGCGCGGGGGACGGGAGGCATGGCCCTCGCCGTCCCCGGCTCAGGTTCGGATCGCCCGGCTCAGGGCGCGCTTGGCGGATCTCAAGGACCGGTGGAGGCGGCCACCGGATCGGCGGCCGTATTGTTGTTGATGTTCAGGTACGGCTCGCCCGGGCTTTGCGTCGGGCGCGGATTGAAGTCCTGGGGCGGCGGGTCAATCTCGGCGCCCGGCGCGTAGCCGCCGGGATAGTCGGTCGGCGTGATGCCGAGGTACTGGCAGCCATAGGTCGGGTTGTGGTTCGCATCGGTGCCGGCTAGGTGCGGCAGGGAGGTGATCACCTCAGACGCCGGCGCGTTCAGCGCGATGCCGGGGGGCGGGGACGCCGTGACCATGGCGTAGCTCGCCGGCAGCGGCGCCTTGCCACCCTCCAGGCGGTCGTCGTCGAACGCCTCCAGCAGATTTCCCATCCCCGGCGCGTAATCGAGAAGCGCCGGGTCGTCCGCCGGGCCCAGGTTCTTCTGCGGCCCGTTCGGCCCGTTGAACGCCGGGTTCTCGGCCCCGGCGGCCCGCGCGGCCGCCTCGTTGGGCAGCGCGGCGAGCGGGGTCAGCCCGAACAGTTCATCGATGAAGCGGATCACCGAGCTATGTTCGCTGTACACGTGGCTCACGGCGTGCGCGGCGGCATAGGGCGAGATGACGATGGCCGGGATGCGCGGGCCGCCGGTCTCTGGTTTGCCGTCCGGCCCATAGGTGCGGAACTGCTCCGGAACATGGTCGTAGAGACCATCGGTCTCGTCATAGGTGATGATGATCGCGCTTTGGTTCCAATAGGGGCTGCTGGCGATGGCGTTTATCTCATCGGCGATCAGCGTCTCCGAGATCCCGGCGTCGGAGTAGTTGGGATGGTCGTCGTTGCCGGGCGTGGCCACCTGCACTGTGGGGTTGGGATCGGCGGGCTTCGTGCCGTCGTTGTTGTAGTAGCCGCCGCGCACGTAGAACACGCCACCCGAGGGGGGCAGCCGGACGCTGTTCACGTCGGTGAAGAACTGCTGCAAGCCGTTCAGGTGGGCGAGCACCTGCGGATTGTCGCCGAGATAGCCGAAATACTGAGGGCCGTTGTGGTGGACGATATAGGAGGCGTGCTCCGGCGTGCCTTGTTCATAGACCAACCCCTCCATCGCCGTCGGTTGACCGTCGAACGGTTCCGGCCCGTAGCCCTGCTGGTACCAGCCCCAGTTCACCGGGGCCTGGGTCGCGATCTTCATGACGTCCGCCGTGACATCGGCGAGGTCGTCCGGCAAGTGCTGGTCGGTCGCGGTGATGGCGCCGATCTGGCTGCCCATGAACGAGAGCGGCAATGTGGCGAAGGTCAGGTTTGTCTGCCCGGGCTCCGGCTGATAGACGGTGTCGGGCGCCGTTGCGTTTCCGTTGACTGACTCGTCAGGGCCATATGGCGGCTTGATCGAGGCGGTGTCCGTGGCGCTACCGGCGAACGGGGGCGAGTCCGTCAGGTTGGGCAGCGTCAGGCCTGTCGGGTCCGCCTCGTTCGGATGCAGCACCCACTGCGTGTCGCCGGACTGGCCGCCGATCATGGCGATGGCGTTCGGCGTCGACGGGCCGGTTTCCGTCTGGTGGAAGTTGTCGAACAGCACGAAACGATCGGCGAGCTGCCACAGGAAGGGAATGGTGTCGCAATCGAGGTGCGAGATCACCACCTCGCCCTTTTGCTTGGTTTGCAGGGTCGGATTGCTGGTCGGCGCGGCGTTGCTGCCATTGACGATCGGCGCCCCCGTGCCCGACTGGTCGGTCGCGTAGTGCAGGCCCTCCTGGTCGAGCGGATAGCCGTCGTTCTTGGTGGCCGACTGTGTCGCCTGATCGGCGTGGAAATCGTTGATGTAGCCGTTGTGGCTGTGATCGACGGAGTACGTGTCCTCGGGCCACAACTGGACGGTCTGCCCGCTGACGTTCTGGATCGTGCGCGGGATCAGGAACGGCGAGATCGTGGTGTAGCTGCCGTCGGTGTCGCGGATCACCGACTGAAAACTCTCGAAGCTGTTCGCCGGCTGAGCAAACGGGTCCGCCGGGTTGGCACCGGGATAGGTCGCGAACAGGCCGTTGGCGCCGGGATAGGTGCCGAAATAGTGCTCGAAGGAGCGGTTCTCCTGGAACAGGACGAAGACGTACTTCACTTTCTGGCGCAGCAGTCCGACCTTTTGCCGCCAGTCGAGGCGACCCTGGCGGTCCGGAGCCGAGGCATACTCCGCTCCCACGCTCCCTTGTGCGCCGGCGATCGTCAGAGCCGGCTCGTCATACGGCCCTGTGCTTCGGCCGCCGGCCCTCGCCGTTGCAGCGAAGCCGATTGAGTTCAAGAGAGCCGCCGCCGCGACCCAGGCAGTCGTGGCCTTCAAAAGCGAACGCTTCATGCAACACCTTTGTCCGACGGAACCACACGCGCGGCAAACGTCGGCGAAAGGGCACGATCGGTTTATCTCAGGACCGTGGCACCAAGTTTAAGCTTTTGTGACGGGACCGCTTTCCGTGTCTTTCGCGCGGGATATGGCATCTCAATTTTGCGTCAGCGGACTCGCACGGCCGTTATGGGCCGACGCAGGGCGCGGCCCGGTTGGTCTGGCGATCGCTTTGGTCCGCCATGGCAGGACGGCATTCCGTCACCGCCGGTACGGCACTGGCAGCAACGCACGCGCCGGCACCTTCACCAACTCCCTCCCATCGCGCAGGATCACCCGCGCCTCCGGGCAATGGTCAAGGATCAGCTCACGGCACGCCCCGCAGGGGGAGACGACCGCCATCTCGCGGTCGGTCTCGTCCGGCTTGGGGTGGCGCACCGCGACGAATGTCTCCGCCGTGCCGTCGCCTTCCAGTAGCGCGCGGCCCAGCGCGATCGGCTCGGCGCAGACCGACAGGCGCCCGACCGTGGCGCCGAGATGGATGCCGGTCCACACGCGCCCGTCGCGCGAGCGCACCGCCGCCGCCACGGTGTGCCAGAACAGCCGGTAGTGGCGCTCCAGCACCGCGATGGCGGCGGCGATCAGGGCGTGGTCGTCGGAATCGAGCGGCAGCGGGCCGGGAAGGCGATAGCTACTCAGCCGCCTCGGCCTCCTCGCCATCCTCGTTGGCGGCCAGCATCGAATTCGCCACCACGCCCGACTGCTCGCGCACCTTGCGCTCGATCGCCTCGGCGATCTCTCTGCGGTCGCGCAAGAACTGCTTGGCGTTCTCCCGCCCCTGCCCGATCCGCTGGCTGTCGTAGCTGAACCAAGCGCCCGACTTCTCCACCACGCCCGCCTTCACGCCGAGATCGATCAGCTCGCCCACCTTGCTGATGCCCTCGCCGTACATAATGTCGAACTCCACCTGGCGGAATGGCGGGGCGAGCTTGTTCTTCACCACCTTCACCCGCGTCTGATTGCCGACCACCTCGTCGCGGTCCTTGATCTGCCCGATGCGGCGGATCTCCATGCGGACCGAGGCGTAGAACTTCAGCGCGTGGCCGCCCGTCGTCGTCTCCGGGTTGCCGAACATCACGCCAATCTTCATGCGGATCTGGTTGAGGAAGACCAGCATGGTGTTGCTGCGCGAGACGCTGCCCGTGATCTTGCGCAGCGCCTGGCTCATGAGCCGCGCGTGCAGCCCCATGTGGCTGTCGCCCATCTCGCCCTCCAGCTCGGCGCGGGGCACCAGGGCGGCGACGCTGTCCACCACCAGCACATCGATCGCGCCGGACCGGACCAGCGTGTCCGCGATCTCCAGCGCCTGCTCGCCGGCATCGGGCTGGCTGATGAGCAGATTGTCCACATCGATGCCCAGCTTGCGCGCGTAGACCGGGTCCAGCGCGTGCTCGGCGTCGACGAAGGCGCAGGTGCCGCCGCGCCGCTGCGCCTCGGCGATGGCGTGCAGCGCGAGCGTGGTCTTGCCGGAGCTTTCCGGCCCGTACAATCTCGATGATGCGTCCGCGCGGCAGCCCGCCTATGCCAAGCGCGAGATCAAGGCCGAGCGAGCCCGAGGGGATGACCTCGATCGCCTCGTTCCCGCCCCGCGCGCCCATGCGCATGATCGAGCCCTTGCCGAACGCCCGCTCGATCTGCGCCATCGCCGCATCGAGCGCCTTGCCCTTTTCCATCCTGGAAGCCCTTTCTCCACAGTCACGAGCCTAGGCGCGTCGTGCCGTCTTTGCATCGGATAGTTGCACGCTGTCGAACGCTGATCGCAAGCGAACAAACAGAGAACACACGCTGGAATACGCCATTAATCATCTGTTCGCAAATTGTTCTTTAGCGCCTGGGCCACAAGGCCCAGCAGCTCGGTGGACTTGTATGGCTTGGCCAAGTGCAGCGCGTCCAATCCAGCCGGCAGGGGTGCCGCATAGCCGGACACCAAAATCGCCGGCAGGCCGGGCCGCTCGCGGCGAAGCTTGCTCAGCAATGCCGGACCGTCCATGCCTGGAAGCGCGATATCGGCCACCAGCAGGTCAGGATGAGCCTTGCCGCCGGCGAGCCACGCGAGGGCCGCTTCGGCTGACTCCGCCTCCCCCACCTGCCAGCCGGCGCCACGCAGCGCTTTCGCCGCGACCCGGCGCAAGGCCGGCTCATCCTCCACCAGCAGCACCCTGCCGGCCTCGGTGCTCAGCCAAGGAAGATAGAGCCGTATCTTGGTGCCGTGGCCTGGCACGCTCGCAATGGTGGCGACCCCGCCCATCCCGTGCAGGGACGCGCGCACCGCCGCCAGCCCGATGCCGCTACCACGCGCCGGTCCCTTGGTGGTGAAGAACGGCTCGAAAACGCGCGCAAGCAGGTCCGGCGCGATCCCCGCGCCGTTGGCCTGTATCGCTGGCCTCGATCACCGCCCACTCCCCTGGCAGCACCGGATCGGGAATTCCCGGCCAGGTGGCGCCCAGACGCACATGATTGAGCCGAAGCGATAGCACCCCGCCAGGGCCGGTCGCGTCGCGCGCGTTCAGGGTCAGGTCGCGGAGGGCCCGCCGCAGCGCGTCGGCATCGGCGCGCGCGGCGATGAGCTGATCCGGGATCGACAGCCTGAGGCGCCGATCCGGGCCAAGCACGTGGCGCAGCTCTCCCGTCCAATCCTCCAGCAGCGGGCCGAGCGCGACCGGCACCGGCTCAAGGCCCCGGTCCTTTTGGCCGAGAAAGCGGCGCACCAGGCCAGCCCCCTCCTCCGCCCGCCGGCGGATCTCTTCCAGCTCGGCGCGCGCCGCGGCGCCGGTTCGCGGCATCCCGAGCGCCGCATCGGCGCGAGCGATGATCGCCGCGAGCAGGTTGTTCAAGTCATGCGCCGCGTGCAGGCGCGGGTCCGCTGGCCGTTTCACGCGGCCCGCCCGCGCAGGCGCCACACGAAAGCGATAATCTCGGCCACGGCCTTGTAGTGCTCGGACGGCACCTCGGCGTCCAGATCAAGCCGGTACAGCGCGCGCGCCGGCGGCGGGTTCGGAACCAGAGGCACGGCGTGTTCGCGGGCAACCTCCCTGATCCGCTCGGCCATGGAATCCACCCCCTTGGCGACGACGCGAGGCGCGGCGTTCTGGGCACGGTCATAGGCCAGAGCAACGGCGTAGTGCGTCGGATTTGTGACGACGACCGTCGCCTTCGGCACCGCCGCCAGCATCCGCCTGCGGACCCGTTGCAGGCGCAGCCGCCGCAGCCGCGCCTTCACGCGCGGATCGCCATCGATCTCCTTGTGCTCCTCGCGAATGTCCTCGCGGCTCATGGGCAGGCCCTGGGTGTGGCGGAAGCGCACCCAAGCGAGGTCGAGCACCGCGATCCCGGCCTGCGCGGCCAAGACCGAGACCAGCAGCCGGGCAACCATCCCGGCCAGCCGCCCCGGCAACCCAGCCACGTCCTGGAACGGCGCCTGGGCAAGCGCCGGCATGTCGGCCGCGAGCGCGCGCCACACCGCGATCCCGATCACGAGCAGCTTCACCAGAGACCGCCCGGCTTCGATCAGGCTATCGGGGCCGAGGAGCCGGCGCAGCCCGGCGGCTGGGCTGATCCGCGCCAGGTTAGGGCGCAGGGCGGCCGGGCTGAGCAGGAAGCCGGTCTGGCCCAGCACCGCGCCCACTCCGGCCACCAACACCAGTGCGATCAGCGGCGCCGTGGCGCGCAGCCACGTCGTTGCCGTCAGGTGCAAGGCGGCGGCCGATGACGCCTCGCCCGACGCCGCGTGCTCGATGAGGGCGCGGAAGGTCACCACCAGAATCCTGCCCGGCCGCCGGCGCCTGCCAGGCAAGGCCGAGCGTGGCGGCGCCAAGCACCGCCCACAGCACCACCTCGCGCGACACGGCGACCTGTCCCGCCTCGCGCGCGCGCTGTAGCCGCCGCTGGGTCGGGGCTTCCGTCCGGTCTTCCTGGGTGTTGTCCCCCTCGGCCATGCGGGTTCAGGGAAGGCCCGGCAGCGCGCCGAACCCGGTGCGCACCGCGTCTTGCCACGCGATGAGGATCGCCCCCGACAGCGCCGCCAGGATCACGAGGCCGCCCAGGATCTGTGCCGGCATCGTCAGGAAGTACACCTGCACGCGCGGCGCGACCCGGGCCAGGATACCGGCCGCGACGCTCCACACGACGCTCGCCAGCAGCACCGGCGCGCACAGGCGCAGCGCCAGGCCAAAGCCCGACGTCACGCCGCGCGCGACAGCCTCCGCCCCCGCTCCCGACGGCAGCACCGCGCCAGGGGCGAACAGGCCGTAGCTCCGCGCCAGCGCGTCGAGAGGGAGGGCGTACAGGCCAGAGGCCAGCACGATCGCCGGCGCGGCGAGGGCGAACAGGCGGGCGATCGCGCTCGTCTGTGGGCCAAATTCCGGGTCCGGCTGCAAGACGCTCGACAAGCCAAGCAACATGGCGAGGATCTGTCCGGCCATCGGCAGCGCGAGCACGAGCACGCGGGCCAGGAACCCGAGCCAGAGCCCGATCACCAGCTCGGCCCCCACCATCCCCGCCGCCATGGCGGGCGAGGCCGGGACGGCCGGGACCAGCGGCGCCACGACGGGGGTCAGCAGCATCGCGAGTGCGCCAGCGGGACCGGCCCGCACCATGGCTGGCACACCGGTCTCGGCCAATCCCGGCAGCAGCATGACGACCCCGCCCGCGCGGGAAAGGACCAGGACGAAGGCGAAGGCCAGGTCGGGCAGCCCGCTCAGCAGCGCGGCGTCCGCCCCGGTCACGACGCGCCGATCGCGATGATCCGGTCCATCAGCCGATGCGTGTAGGCCGACAGCGTGGCAAGCATGAACGGCGCCGTCAGCGCCAGCATCAGGGCGAGCGCGACCGCTTTCGGCACGAAGGCGAGCGTCGCCTCCTGGATCTGCGTCACCGCTTGCAGCAATGAGACCAGCGCGCCAATGGCCAGACCCGCCGCCAGCGGCGGCCCGGCGAGCCGCAACGTCACCAGCAACGCGTCGCGCAGGACGGCGGCGACGTCAGCCTCGTTCATATCGGCATCTGCATGATTTGCTGATAAGCCTGCACCACGCGGTCGCGGATCGCGGTCGCGGACTGCAAGGTGAGCTCGGCCCGCGCCAGCGCGGTCACAACCTCGGTGACGTTGCCATTGCCTGTGATCGCGGCCTGCGCTTGCTGCTCGGCGGCGTGGCCCTGCGCCACGGCGTCGGTCACCACATGTTGCAGCACCGCGCCGAAGCTTCCCTCCCCGCCGGCCCCGCTCTCGGTGCGCTGGTACGCGTCGGACGCGGCTTGCGGGGTGATGGTGATAGTAGGGATGCTCGGCCCGGCGGGATTCATTTCAACATTCCGATCGTGCGGGTCAGCATTCCGCGCGAGGTCTGCATCACCGAAAGGTTCGCCTGATACGACCGCTCCGCCTCCCGCATGTCCGCCAGCTCGACCAGCGCGTTCACGTTGGGCATCTTGACGTAGCCTTGCGCGTTGGCGGCCGGATTGGCGGGATCGTAGCGCATCGGAAAGGCGGCGCGATCCTTCTCGATCGCGCGCACGCCGACAAGCTCGACGCCCACCGCGCGGTCCATCTTGTCGGCGAAGCTGACGGTCTTGCGCTGGTACGGGTCCGCGCCGGGCGTTGACCCGGTGCTGTCCTGGTTGGCGAGGTTCTGCGCGATCGTGGTGAGCCGCGTGGTCTGCGCCTGCATTCCCGAGGCGGAAATCGCCAGCGACTTCTCGAGTTCCATGCTTGCCTCCGTCAGCCGCTCGCGCCGCCCTGGCCGATCGCCGTGCGGAACAAGCCGAGATACGTGTGGTAGATCGCGCTCACCAGGGACTGCGTCGTGTCGGTATCGGCGACCTTGGTCAGCTCCTGGTCGAGCGAGACGGCGTTGCCGTCCGGCTGGCGGCCAGTGGGCCGGACGGGTTTGGTGAAGCCGCCGGTATCGCCGGTTCCGCTCAGATGGCCGGGATCGGTGCGCGCGAGGCCAATGCCAGCCTGATCGGCCAGCGCGGCGAAGGGCGCCACGTCGCGCGGCTGCCAGCCGGGCGTGTCGACGTTCGCGATGTTCTACGCCAGCACCGCCTGGCGCTGGTCCGCCCAGGCCAGCCGGCGCTCCGCAAGGTCGAACAACGCAATGCGGGTTGGGTCCATGGAGCGGACGGTACGCTCATACGGATGAATGTCAGGTTAAGACGCCGGGCGGCTTGGCGGGCAAGGTTTCGTTAATGCTTCACCGTTAAATGCAGGGGTATGGATGAAGCCCCGTTCGCCCCGTTTCGGGTGGGAAGCAAGGGATTGGCGGAGACGCCAGCCTTCCCCGACACGCCGCTTGAGCGCGTGCGCGCCGGCGTCGCGGTCCTGCACCACACCGCGGCCCTGGCGCGGACGCTGGCCGAAGCGGGGCGCCCCATCGATATTTCCGGCCTCGACGGGCAAGTCGGCCTTGTCTGCGCCCGTGCCCTCGACCTGGCCCCCGAGGAAGGTCGCCTCGTGCAGGGCGACTTGCGGGCATTGCTGGCGGAAGTGGACGCGCTGGCCGCCTCGTTGCAACTGACGCTCGCCGCCAACTAACACTCTCGTCATCTCGGAGCCCGGCAAAACGCCGCGCCATGCCGCAGACCACCCTCGCTCCCTTGTTGACCGCGCTCGCCGCGCTTGCGGTGGTGCTGGCGCTGATCTGGGGCGCGGGGCGCCTCGCGCGTGCCCTGGGCCTTGGCTTGCGTCGCCCAGGCGGGCACGCTAGCCGGGCGCTGAGCGTCGAGGAGGCCCTGGCGCTCGACCAGCGCCGGCGGCTGGTGCTCGTGCGCTGCGCGGAGCGCCGAGTCCTGCTGCTCACGGGCGGCGGCACCGACCTGGTGGTGGGCTGGCTGCCGGCCGACCAAGGCGACGGGACCGCGCCATGACCCGACAGCACCTGACCGCCGGTGCGATCTCGTGCGGGCTCGTCGCGCTGGTTCCGGCCGTGGCGGCGGCCCAGTCGCTCAGTCTCGATCTCGGCGCCGCGGGACAGGCCAGCGCGACCAGCCGGCTGGTGCAGATGACCGCGCTGATCGCGGTGCTGTCGCTCGCGCCCAGCCTGCTGGTGATGGTCACGGCCTTCACCCGCATCGTGATCGTGTTGTCGCTGCTGCGCAGCGCGCTCAGCACGCAGGGCACCCCGCCTAGAGCGGGATGAGTTTAGGTTGGATCATATCCGGCCTGGACGAAGTAGTTTCGGCATTCGGTTGCGGTGACGGCATTGAGGGTCTCGGCGAGCGTGCCGCAAACGGCCTCGACACTTCGGCCCGCTGCCTGGCGCAGCCAGTGCTTGAGCTTGGAGAACAACATCTCGATCGGGTTCAGGTCGGGTGGGTATTTCGGCAGCCGGAACAGCTTGGCGCCGGTGGCCCGGATGGCGTGCCGCGCAGCTTTGCTCTTGTGACTGCCCAAGTTGTCCATGATGACGATGTCGGTCGGGCGCAGCGTCGGTGCCAACACCTGCTCGACATACAGCCGGAACCGCTCGCCATTGATCGGCCCATCAATCAGCCAAGGCGCCTCCACGCCGTCATGGCGCAGCGCGGCCAGAAAGGTCATGGTTGTCCAGCGCCGGTGCGGCACTTTGGCTTTCAGGCGCTGGCCGCGCGGTGCCCAGCCGCGCAGCGGGGCCATGTTCGTCTTGACCCAGGTTTCGTCAATGAACACCAACCGCTTGGGATCGACATCACCGCGGTGGCGCAGCCACTGCGCGCGACGGCGCGCCACATCGGCGCGGTCCTGCTCGCTGGCGATCAGGGTCTTTTTTTGTGCGTCAGCCTCTCCGCATGGACAAATCTCCAGACGGACCGGTAGTCGACCCTCAGGCCCCGTTCGGCGAGCTCGCTGACCAGGCCACGCAAGGTGAAGGCGCGTTCGTGGCAGCGTTCGAGCAGCCAGCTTCGCCACGCGCCGCTCAGCTTCTTGGGCCGATGCCCCCCTCCGCTGGCCTTCCAACGGCTGACGCCGCTGGAACCTTGGCCAGCTCCGCCCATCTGACCAGGCTCGACGCTGCCCGTCTCGCCCCAGCGCCGCACCCATCTGATCGCCGTGCCGACGCCGACACCGAAGCGCTGAGCCGCCTCACGCCGGGACAAGCCATCCCGCGTCACGGCAGCGACAACCCGTTCCCGCAGATCGTTGGAGTAGGGTCTCGCCATCCACGCCGGCCTCCCATCCCAGCCAGCAGGTTGAACCGAGTTCCGCCCGGTTTAGGAAGCCCCAGGCAATTTAAGCTTATGTCATCCCGCTCTAACATGGTGCTGGTCGGGCTGGCGCTGTTCCTGACCTATTTCGTCATGCAGCCGGTGCTCGACCAGGCCTGGACGGCGGGGCTGCTGCCGATGAGCCAGGGCAGCGTGCCCGAGATGGAGGGGCTGCGGCGCGCGGCCGCGCCGTTCCACCACTTCATGACAGGCAACGTCCGGGGCGCCGACCTCAAGCTCTTCCTCGACCTGGCCAACTTGCCCGCGCCGGCGGTGGCGGACCAAGCGCCGTGGCGCGCCCTGGTGCCCGCGTTCCTGGTGGGCGAGCTGCGCCGCGCCTTCGAGATCGGCTTCCTGTTGTTCCTGCCCTTCCTGGTCATCGACATGGTGGTGGCGAGCGTGCTGATGAGCCTCGGCATGATGATGCTGCCGCCGAGCGTGGTGTCGCTGCCGTTCAAGCTGATCTTCTTCGTGCTGATCGACGGCTGGCGGCTGGTGGCGGGAAGCTTGGTGCAGAGTTTCCGGTAGCTTGCCCCTCTCCGTCATGCCCGTGCTTGTCACGGGCATCCACGCCTTCGGCACGCGCGGCGATCTTGTTTCCTTACGGGGCGCTCGTCAGCGGCTCATCCGGTATCCAGTTGCTGTGAAAGCCTTGCGGAACGCGGCGCGGGAGCAGGACACGGGCTACAGGAGGCCCGGCGACATCCTGTGCGTCCAGGATGACCAGATCGCTCGCATCACGCGCCTGGTTGTAGGTGTATCCCATAAGCCAACCCTCGTCCTCGCCGGCGTCAGGTGATGCGGGCACCATCACGAACTCGCTCGGCAGGCCGTCACCGGCGAAATGGTGCGCGGTGACGCCGCCCTGGCGGAGATCGTATTTCAGCAGGGTCGTGTAGCGCCCACCGCCCAGATCCTTGCCCGTGTCCAGCGCATAGGCATAGCGGTAGGCTTGTCCCGTCCGGCGGTCGTCCACACGGGGAAACTCGATGGAACGGTCGTGCAAGTCCTCCTCGCTCGCCTTGGCCGCGCCGGGAGCGATCGTCCAGCGGCGCAGATGGGCGCTCTCGAACGACGCGGCGGACGGACCGTTGCGCCACAACTCCTTGTACCAGGCGACATCGACGACGATGCTGCCCTCGGGCGCATCATAGGCGTTTGCGACATGGAACACGTAGCACGGCTCCACCTCCACCCAACGCAGCGCCTCGGCCCCTGCCCCGCGCGGCAGGATGGCGAGCCGCGCCCCGTATGTGTCGCTCCAGGCGAACGGCATCGTCCCGCGCCGCGCCGCGGCCATGTCGAACACGACCGGCAGGTCCATGATGATGACGTGACCCGCCGTCAGTGCGAAATCGTGCAGCATGGTCGGTGCGCGCACCGGGATTTCCAGGCTGCGCACCAGCGTGCCGGACGCGTCCGCGACATGGTAGGTGAGGAACGGCGGCCTCACGCTGTATCCGAAGAAATGCAGCTCGCCGGTGACGGGACATCGCTTCGGGTGGGCAGTGAACGGCGTCGTCAACCGTCCACCAAAGTCATGGAAGCCGATCGTCTCAAGATCCCGGTTCATTTCCAGCGGCAGCGCGTTCTCGACCAACGCGAGGAGGCGGCCAGCGTGCGTGATGATGTTGGTGTTGGCGACACTGTTGCGCAAATCGAGTCCCGCCTCGGGATTGGGCTGCACGCCCTGGAAGCGCGGCGTCCGCGCCCAGCGGTTGCGATACCACTCAGCGCGCGCCCGGCGCAGCGACACGCCATGCACCATGCCGTCGCCCAGGAACCAGTGTCCCGAGGTCCGCTGGCGCGGATTGGGGCCATTCCGCACATAAAGGCCCGAAAGCTCCGGCGGAATCGCTCCCTCAACCGCGAGGTTTGCTTCCGTGACTTCCTCCGCGACGGGCGCGAAGTTGCCGCGCAGCCAAAAATTTGAAGCGGATGCGCTCATGTCGATCCCTCCTCATGGCAACGCCATGGCGGCACGCGATGTCAACGGCTGGACGACAGAATGCCGTCAGCGGCTCGGTAGGCACTCCGCAATGTAAGGCGGCAAGTTGAAGCTGCCGGCCTGGATCTCCGGCGTCCAATACCGGGTCATGCCCAGGACGCCGGCGGCCTCCGCCCGGCGGCGCAGCTCCTCGGCGGGAACGCGCGCCAGTGCCGCGTCCTTCGCCGCCCAGCCCAGCGTCATGAAGCCGCCCACGTAGGTTGGAACCGCCCCGACATAGGCGGTGACGTGCGGGAAGAAGCGGGCGCGGCGGGCGCTTGTCTCGCGCAACTCCTCGGCCTGCATGAACGGCACGCCGCACTGGTTCACCACCACGCCGCGCTCGGTCAGGACGCGCGCGCAATGCGCGTAGAAGCTGTCGGTGAACAGCACCTCGCCGACGCCGATCGGGTCGGTGGAATCCACGATAACGACATCGAAGGCCGCGTCCGGCGCGCGCGCCACGTACTCGATGCCGTCGCCGACGATCACCTCGGCGCGCGGGTCGTCCCAGGCGTCGCCACCGATGGCGGGCATCAACGCCTTGGCGAGCCGGATCACCTCGCCGTCGATCTCCGCCATCACCGCGCGGCACACCGCCTTGTGCTGCAACACGCGGCGCAGCACGCCACCGTCGCCCGCGCCGATGATCAGCACGCTCTCCGCGCGCCCATGCGCCAGGAGCGGCACATGGGCGAGCATCTCCTGATAGACGAACTCATCGGCCTCGGTGATCTGCACCACGCCGTCGAGCAGCATGACCCGGCCGTGCGAGAACGTGTCCACGACGACAATGTCCTGGAACGCGCTCCGCACATGCGCGAGCTCGCGCTTCACCCGGAACCGCTGGCCCCAGTCCGGGTAAAGCTGCTCGTTGACCCAGGCCGCGTCGGCCATCAGGCGAGGCGGCCGCGCCGTTGCTCGTCGAGCCGCACCGACGCGGGGCGGAACGCCGCCTTCAGCGGCGGCAGCGACCGGTACGGATCGCAGGCGCCGCACATGAAGATGTCGACCGCCGCGAAGTCGCGCTCGGGCCAGGTGTGGATGGAGATGTGGCTCTCCGCGAGCACCACCACTCCCGAGACGCCGCCATTGGGCTCGAAATGGTGGAAGTGGCTGTGCAGGATGGTTGCTCCGGCCGCCACGGCCGCCTCCCGCAAGGCGCTGTCGATGTGCTCCGGATCGGCGAGGTTGTGCGCCCCCCAGAGGTCGATCAGCAGGTGCGTGCCGGCGAACTTCTCCCCGTCCTTCTCGACGAAGTAGTCCTTCTGCACCTCAATGTGGGAACCCGCGCCGTGCGTCTGGGCGCCGCCCAAGTCCTGGTTCTCGCTCGGATCGTCCGAGACCATCCCCAGTTGGATGAGTGCCTCCATGGCATCCCCCTTCCTACCAGCAGACGGCCTGTTGGGCGGCAACCGCCCTCTTGGGCCAAGGCCGCGGAACATGGGGAACCGGACCCCCGCGCGCAAGTGATTTTTGCGCTGCGGCGGTAGGCGCACCGCTAACGTCTGCCTTGCAAGGAAAGGCGTAAGCGGCGGCAACCAGAACCATTCCGCAAGGGGAAAGTCAGTGTCGCACCGAGTACCTCCCCCCCTTGCGGGAAGGCAACGCGCCCGTCCCAGCGGTGCGGACTCGGGCCGTTGACGTCACCGCGCTGCCGGAGCGGGTGCCGGCGCGCGCAGGCTAGCCGCCACGCTGCCAGCCAGCCTGGTCTCCTTGGCCGCGCGGGCGAGGTCGGCGACTTGGCGCACCGGCTCGGCCAGCAGCAGGCGGAGCGTGTCGGCGCTTGGTCCGGTCTCGAGCCGCCCCGCGACCCGCGCGCGCAGCGCCGCCAGGGCCGCCTGGTCGCCGGCGCGCGACGCGGCCGCCGCGAGGCGCAACAGGGTCTGCCGCGCCGCCTCGTCGAGCGGTCCCTGCGCGGGCACGGTCTTGTCGGCAAGGGCTGTGAGGGCCGTGACCGCGCCTGCGAGATCGCCCGCGCGCTCCAGAATGTCGGCGCGGGCACGATCGGCCTCTTGCGTGCCAAGTCCCGCGAGCTGGGCCACGGCCTGTGCCGTGTTGCCGCTCTGCGCCGCTGCCCGCGCCGAAAGCAGCGCGCGCCGCTCGGCCAGCGCGGGCGGCAGATCAGGCGCCTGCGACTCCGACAGCGCGGCGAGCGCGCCGGTGGCGTCACCCGCCGCTAAGTGCAGGGCGGCCAGCCGAGCCCCGATCGCGCCGCGCGCGGCATCGGGTGGGGCCGCGCGCATAAGGCGCTCCAGGTACGGCATCGCCGCATCGGTCAAGTCGAGCGCCAGCAGCCGGTCCGCGAGCTGCTCTTGCAGCTCGGGCCCGGTCGCCGCCGTCCCCAGCAGATCCGCGTTCTCCTCGAGCAGCGCGATGAAGTCGAGCGGCGGCATGGACTTTGTCGCGTCATCGCGCAGCAGAGCGGCGACGGCCTCTCCCATGTGCGCGCGCAGCCTCGGCGCGGCGTCGGGAAACCGCGCGGCGCTCTCGCGCAGCGAGGCCAGCGCCGGCCGCCACGCCCCGGCTTGCAGCCGCAACTCGGCCAGCCGCTCGCGGCGTGCCAGCTCGTACTCGTCCCCGCGCCAGGCCGCATCGAGCTTCTCCAGGCGATCCGCGGCCTCGGCGGACGTGATCTGTTTCCGCGCGAGGCGGAGATCGATCGCCCGCATCGCCGCGCGCAGCCGGACCAGGCGGTCCGGACCGGCCGCCAGAGCGTCGTAGCGCGCGAGTGCGTCCGGAACCCTGTCCTCGGCCTGGGCGGCCATGGCCCGCGCCAGGGCGAGGCGCGGATCATCTGGCCGCGCCGCCAGAAGCTGCGCCGCCGCCTTGACCTGACCGGCCTCCACCATCGTCTCCAAGGCCAGCGGCAAGACCGCGTCACGCACCGGATCGGGATAGGTGAGCAGCAGGGGCGCGGTCGCCGCCAGGACGTCCGCAGCCGCTGGCGCTGGCGCGGTCATCGCCGTCCGAAGCGCGCGCCAGAGGGCGACCTCGTCGCTGCCGGACAGGTGCTCATCGAGCAACCCGCCCGCCTCGTCCGGACGATGGGCCAGGATCGCCGCCACGCCTTGTAGTCCCGCCACCTCCGGATCCTCGGCCAGATGCGGGTCGCCAGCGATGGCGACACGGAGCGTGCCGGCCGCTTCTCGGTCCAGACCAAGCGCGAGCATGCTGCGCGCCGCCGCGACCCGCAGGCTCCCGCGGGCCAGCGGCGGAGCATCAGCCGCCGCGGCAAACTGCATGTCGAGCCGCTGCCGCAGCGCCTCGGCCGGCATGACGGGCAGAACGAAGCGCCGGGTCAGTGTGGCAGCCCGGGCGAGAGACCGTCCGGCAGGGTCTCAGGGGCGAGGGCGAGTGGCCCGCCCACCGCGCGCAGGCGAAACCCATCCTTGACCGGATCAAGCTGGAGCTGATCGGACAGCGGCTCCACCGCGACACCCTGGAGGGTGCGCAGCAGCGCGAACTCGGGCGCCTGCCGCGTGGTCAGCGCCGCCTGCCCGCCCTCAAGCTGGGTGCCAATGAGAAGCGTGCCTCCGCCAGCCGGATCGGCAGCGGCGACCACTCGGCCTGGCCGCACCGCCGCCAGCAGCAACGCGCCGCCTGCCTCGCTGATCGTCACGGGGCGCGACGCTTCCCGGCCCGATCCGACCGTCAGCCGCCACCCGCCCGGCTCGCGTGTCAGCCTCGCCGTCTCGCCGGAGACCGCTCGCAATCGCAGCAGGGTCGCCGTGGGCAGCACCATGACGGTGGCCGACGCGAACACGGGATCGTCGTGCAGTGGCGCGACATCGAGCGGCTTCGGCGAGTCGAACACCACGAGGATCGTGTCGCCGCGCACCAGCGCGGCCGCGCCCACCCCCTGATCGAAGGGCAGCAGGACTGACGGCGGCGTGCCCTGGCCGGGGCTTGGCGAAGCCGGAGGCTGAACCGCGACGGCGAGGGCGCCAAGGGAGGCCGGCGCCGGGGACAGTGCCTCGGCGGGGGGAACGGGTGAAGGGGCAGGCGCGCTCGCCGCGGCAGGGGGTGGCGCTGGCGGCTTTGTGGGCTGGCTGACGTGGGCACCCTCCCCCCCCGTCCCCTCCCGCAAGGGGAGGGGGCGGAGAAGCCTCCCGTCCCGTTGCGGGAGGGGTTGGAGAAGGGGTCGGTGCAACGGCTTGTACCTGCTGCTCCTCCGCCGCCGGCGCCACGCTCCGGGGCGGGTCGCGCACCTCGATCACCAGCCGCCGATGCGTGCGCTTCGCCCGTGTCCGCGCGCCCGGAACCAGACACACTGTCAGGTCACCGTCGCCGTCTTGGCTCAGCGCGAGCACGTTGGCAGGCAGCGTGGCGGGCGGGCGCACATGCGCTGGCGTATCGAACCGGAGCACGACCGCGTCGCCCTCCGTCTCCTCGTGCCAGCGTAGTCCGGGCGCGAAGTCGAAGACAAGCCGCCCAGCACCCCTGTGCTGGGCGGCGTGGACCCTGACACCCGGCTCCGACGCCCCCACGCCCGTGGCCACGCCGGCCGCCGCGGCGAGCAGGAGGGCGGGAAGGCGCATCAGTCGAAGCTCGCGAGCAATTGGTCGATGTCGGACTGGTCCATCGCGGCGGCGGGAAGCTGCGGACCGTTCAGCAGGGCGGCCTCGCCGTGCGGCGTCTGGACGGCCCGGGGAGGCGCTGGCTTTCGCGTGCCGAATGTCTCGACGGTCTGCGCGACTTTCTGCTCGATCGCCTTCAGCGCCGTGACCACCTTGGTGATGCGCTGGCCGGTGATGTCCTGGAAGCTGCACGCCTCGTAGATGTGCGTGGTGGCATCCTGCAAGCGCGCCGCCGCTTCGCCATTTAGCTCCGCGGCGACCGCGTCCAGCGTTTCGCAGCTCTCGAGAATCGCGTTGGTCGCGCTCGCGGTGTGCGCGACGATCGCGTCCAGCTCGTCGGTGGCGAAGGGGATGTCGGAGGCGGTGATGTCGTCGACGCGAAGCGCCGCGATCTCGGCCTTGGCGTTGGCGATGGTCCGGCCCAGCTCCTCAACCTCGGCCAGCAGGCCGCGCTCGATCTCGCCCACCTCGCCCTGAACGGCCGCGAGCACCGCGCGAACCACGTCGGCGACCCACTCGGGTTCGGCGGCGGGATAGCGGTTGCGAATCGCGCCCAGGTCGCGCGCCAGCGTCTCCGCCCTAGTGCCGGCGAACAGATTAACCATTTCCCAGCACCTTCTCGATCTTCTCGCGGAGTGTCTCGGCGTTGAACGGCTTGACGATATAGTTCGACACGCCGGCCTTCTTCGCGGCTACCACGTTCTCGACCTTGCTTTCGGCCGTGACCATGATGAACGGCACCGCCTTCAGCCTGGCGTCGGCGCGCACCTCTTGCAGGAGCTGCAAGCCGGTCATGGGCTGCATGTTCCAGTCGCCGATGACCAGGCCGAAATTGCCGGTGCGCAGCTTGGCTAGGGCGTCAGCGCCGTCGGTCGCCTCCTCCACGTTGTTGAAGTCGATCTGCTTCAGCAAGTTGCGGATGATACGCAGCATCGTCTTGTAGTCATCGACGATCAGCACGTTCATCGATTTGTCAATCGGCATGCGAGCTTCCTACCTATTTGGCCTCGGCGGCTTCGGTGTCGCGGTGCTGGCGCGCGGCGGCCAGCTCCGTCGTGGTCTCGCGCGCTTTGTCCGGACGCATGGCGGCCAGGATCGCCGCCGCCTTCGCCTCCTTCATCCGGTCGACCAGCTTGATGAGAACGGGCATGTCCAGGTCGTCGAAAATCCGCGCCGCGTCGCGCGGCTTCATCTTCTCGTACACCGTGACCAAGCCTTGCCAGCTCTTGTTCTCGCGCTGGCGGCGCTCGGCGTCGAGCTGCTCGAGGCGTGCCTGCAACGCCTTCAGCTCGCTCACGCGCTCGTCGAGCTTCTGTCCGGCGGCGGCGAGCACCAATTCCTGCGTCCGCATGGCCGCCGCGCGCGTCGAGCTCGTCATGGCGCTTGCGGAGGTCCAGCAGGACGCGGCGCTCGGCCTCCGAGGGCACCGGCGCGGGAGCTGGAGCGGGGGGAAGCGCGGGCGGCGCTGCCCCGTCCGGCTTCTTCTCGGGCGCGGCGGCAAGGGGCGCCGCGGGGGCCGGCGGCGCTTGCGGCGATGCCGCGGGCGCGGCGGGTGTCGCCGCGAGCACGAGGCCGGTGCACTTCACCCCGAGAAGCGCCGTCATCGCCGTGATCGTGAGCGGCAGCAGCCGGGGCACACGAAGCTTGGTGCCCGACAGAGCGATCTCAACAAGTTTCATCGGGCCAACCTCAGCGCCTTGAGAAGGTCGCGCTCCGCCTGGCTGCGCAGCCGGGGTTCGTCCGCCGCCGGCTCGGGCTCGCGCGGGGGTTCCTGAAGGCGCGGACGCGCCGTGCGCAGGAGCTGCTCCAGGCGGTCGGCGACGCGCTCACCGCGCTCGACCAGGAACGCCAGGTCGCCTTGCACGGCCCGTCCCGCCTCGACCTGCCGCGCGACCTGCCGCCCCGCCCCGTCGGCCGCGTTGCGCAACTGATCGACGCCGATCTCCGCCTGCCGGAAGCTGGTATTGAAACCGGCAACGATCTCCTCGAGCGCCGCGCGGTCCTGCTTCAGCACGCCCAGCGCCCGCTCCAGCCGCAAGGCGTGAAACAAGGTGGCCCCGAGAAGGTCGATGAGCGCCAATTCCAGGAGCAACTGCCCGTTGCTCATGGCTAGGGCTCCTGAGCCGGCGGACGCTGCGCGTCGCGTTCGATGCGGACAGCGACCCGGTTCTTGCGCCGCCCAACCTTCGCCTCGAACAGCGGGACCATGCCGCAACGGAGCTGCACCGTCGCGCCGGGCGCGGTGTTCAGCACCATGCGGCTGCCCGGCCGCAGCGCCATCACGTCGGACAGGCGCATCACTTGCTCGTCCAGCACCACCTCCAGCTCGACATCGGTGCTCCACAATTCCTCGGCGAGGTGGGTCTCCCAGATGAAGTCGCGGCCGAACTTCTCGCCCATGAACTGCTGGAGCAGCAGCTCGCGCACCGGCTCCAGCGTGGCGTAGGGCAGCAGCAGCTCCATCCGGCCGCCCCGGTCCTCCATGTCGATGCGCAGCCGCGCCAGCACGGCGGCGTTCGACAGGCGCGAAATGGTGGCGAAGCGCGGATTGACCTCCAGCCGCTCGTAGCGAAACGTGATCGGGCACAACGGATCGAAGCTCGCCGACAGGTCCGCCAGCACGACATGGATCAGGCGCTCGACCAGCGTGCGCTCGATCGTGGTGTACGGGCGGCCCTCGATGCGCATGGCGGCCGTGCCGCGCCGCCCGCCAAGGAGAACGTCCACGATCGAGTAGATCATGGCGCTGTCCACGACCATCAGCCCGTAATTGTCCCAGTCCTCGGCCTTGAACACGGCCAGCATCGCCGGCAACGGGATCGAGTTCAGGTAGTCGCCGAAGCGCAGGCTCAGGATGTTGTCGATGCTGACCTCGACATTGTCGCTGGTGAAGTTGCGCAGGCTGGTGGACATGATGCGCACCAGCCGGTCGAAGACGATCTCCAGCATCGGCAGGCGCTCGTACGAAACGAGGCCCGAGCTGATGATCCGCTGCATCCCGGTCCGGCTGTCGCCGTCGCCGGGCGCCTCGTCGAAGCCGAGCAGGCTGTCGATCTCGGCCTGGTTGAGGACACGCGCCGGGGCGCCCGGCGCGTCCTCCTCCTCCGCGCCCCAGGCCGCGGCGAGTTCCTCCTCGCCTTGCTGCCCGCTCATTGCACGAGCATCTCCACGAACAGCACATCGGCGACATGGGCCGGCGCGGCGGCCACGTCGGCGCGCGCGATCAGCTCCTCCCGCAGCCGATAGGTGCCCATGGACCCGCGCAGATCCTCGGGGCGCATGTCGCGCAGGTAGGTCTGAAACAAGTCTTGCAGCCGGGGCAGCGCGGCGCGGACCGCGCGCTCGTCCTCCGCGCCGCGCACCTCGACCCGCGCGCGCAGCTTGACGTAGCGCGGCCGGCGCGGATCGCTGTCGAGGTTGGCCACCATCTCCGGAAGGTCGACATAGACCGGCGCGGCTTGCGCTTCGGTCTTGGCCGCAGCGTGCTTCGCCTCGGAGGTGCCGAGCAGGCCGCTGAACCACAGCCCAGCCCCCGAAACAACGAGCACGGCTGGTAGCGCCATCAGCATCAGCTTGCGGCGGCCGTTGCCCTTGGCGGCGGTGCCCTCCGAGGGCGCGGCGCCGTCCGCCTCCGGCTGCTTCGCAGCGGCCGCGCCGGCCTTCGCCGCTGGCTTTGCCTTTTTCGACATTCCTCGCGCATCCCTCCGCGTGGGCCGCGGCGAACGCAAACTGCCAGCCGAAGGTTAATGAAACCCCGACTACGGATAAGCCTCGATTTGTTGGCCGCTGCGGGAGATGGAAGGTTTGCCGGGTCTGAAGGCGTAAGCGACGAGGCAGGACAGGACATGGACCATGGCGTTCACGACCGACCGGTGGCGTGAATGCTCAAGCCCCATTTCGCATTTGAGGATATCGAGCACGGTCTCGATGACGAAGCGCTTGCGCAGCATGATCTTGTCAGCGAGGGGCATGAGGTAGTTCTTCATGTTCCGCCGGATGCCGGTGATGAGATGCAGGCCACGTTGCCAGAGTTTGTTGAACAGTTCGTGGCCAATATAGCCTTTGTCGGCATAAAGCTTACCCGCCAGGTGCCTGGTCATCTCATCCAGCACGGTGCTGTCGGCGGTGTTGCCGGGGGTGATCTTCAGCGCCACGATCTGGCCCTTGTGGTTGATCACGAAGTGCAGCTTGAGCCCGTAGAACCACCCTCATCTGGTCTTGCCCCGCGCGGCCAGGCCGTCGAAGACCTTGTGGCGGTGAATCCGACGATTGTGACAGACGGCGAGCTGGGTTGAGTCGGCGAAGTAAACACCGGTCTGCTCGCCGCTGAGGCTGTGCAGCAGCACCATCAGGGGGACGAACAGCCGCGGCACCAGGCTGACGAAGCGGTCGTAGTGCGGCAGGTCGCCGAAGCAGGCGCGGTGCTGATGGCCGACCCCGTAGAGGTAGAACGCCTTGAAGTGCTTGAACGGCGAGAGGTGAAACAGCACCACGATGAGCAGCATCTCGGACCGAGACAGCTTGCCGGTGCGCTGCCGGGTCATCGGCGAGGGGATCAGCCGGTGCGCTTCCCAGTCCTCGAACACCCTGCAGAAGTCATCGAGACAGCAGTAGAGCGCTGTGATATCCACCGCCATTGAGGGGATCCTTCGGAACCAGGTTTGAGGCTCAGTCGTCGCAAACCGATGCTGTCAAACCCTTGATCCTTTGGGAATCCCCTCACCCCTTATCCGTAGTTCGGGTTAATGAAAGCTTTCCACGTCCCCTTCCGACCCGGCAGGCCACGCCCGACGCGGCAGGATTTGCCGACCATCCTCGCCGTGTCCCTTGTTCCTTTTCCCCTCGCACCGGGAGAGGGCGAAGAGAGACATCTCGTTCCTCTTACTAGAGGGGTCAATTGGCACAGCGCTTGCTGAGACCTCGGCCGGGCAAGTCGAACAGGAACCGCCGATGGACGTCGCCAGCACCGTCGCCCTCTCGCGCATGGACGCCGATCTGCGCGCGATGGACGTGACGGCCGACAACGTCGCCAACGCCTCCACGCCCGGCTACAAGGCGCAGAGCGTCCTGTTCACCGACTGGCTCAGCCGCCAGACCGGAATCGAGGCGCCGCGCGGGGGCGGCACCATCGCCTTCGCGCAAGACCGCGCCACCTGGCGCGACACCACGCCGGGCGCGCTGCGCCACACCGCCAATCCGCTCGACCTTGGACTCAGCGGCGAGGGCTATTTTACCGTCAACACGCCGCGCGGGCCGCGCCTCACGCGCGACGGGCGGTTCGGCCTGCTCCCCAACGGCGCAATCGCCGACGCCGCCGGCGACCCGCTGCTCGACGTTGGCGGCCAGCCGATCCGCCTCTCGCCCGCCGACACCACGATCACCGTGGCGGGCGACGGCACCATCTCCAGCGAGAACGGCCGGCTTGGCCGCATCGGCGTGGTTCAGCCGGGCGATGCGCGCAAGCTGACGCCCGAGGGCGGCACGTTGCTGCGCGCCGACACCCCGACTGCGCAGGCGGCGCAGTCACGCCTAGTGCAAGGCGCCGTGGAGGACTCCAACGTCCAGCCGATCACGCAGATCACGCGGATGCTCGATGAGTACCGGCGCTTTCAGTACCTTGGCGAATTCTTGCAGGCCGAGTCGGATCGCCAGCGCACGGCGATCGACAAGCTGCTGCCAGCGCAGGGAGGCTGAGGACCATGCGCTCGCTCGATATCGCCAGCACCGGGATGCAGGCGCAGCAGACCAGCGTCGAGGTCATCTCGAACAACATCGCCAACATGACCACCACCGGCTTCAAGCGCCAGCGGCCGGAGTTCCAGGACTTGATCTATCAGAACCTGCGCCGCGTCGGATCGAACAGCTCTGATTCAGGCAGCATCGTCCCCTCGGGCGCGCAGGTGGGGCTGGGCGTGAAAACCGCCGCCATCTACCGGATCAACGAGCAGGGCAACCTGCAACAGACCTCGAACGTGCTCGATCTCGCGATTCAGGGAAACGGCTACTTTCAGGTGACCCTGCCCTCGGGCGAGACGGCCTATACGCGCGACGGCACGTTCGGCTTGGCGCCGGACGGCACGATCGTCAGCGCCGATGGCTATGTCGTCGCGCCGGGCATCCAGATCCCGAGCAACGCGACCAACGTGACGATCAACACGTCGGGACAGGTGCAGGCAACGATCGCCGGGCAGACCGCGCCCCAGACAGTGGGTCAGGTCCAGCTCGCGGCCTTCGCCAACCCGGCCGGTCTCGATTCACAGGGCGACAACCTGTTCCTGCAAACCGCCGCGTCCGGCAATCCGGTCACGGGAAACCCGGCGTCGACCGGCTTCGGCTCGGTCATGCAGGGCTTCGTGGAGACATCGAACGTCAACGTCGTCTCCGAGATCACCAACCTCATCACCGCGCAGCGCGCCTACGAGATGAACAGCAAGGTGATCACCACCAGCGACGACATGCTGAACACGCTGACCAACCTGCGCTGAGGGCATGATGCGATTTGATCGGCTCGTTGACTCCCTCTCCCGCTCGCGGGAGAGGGTTGGGGTGAGGGTGCCGCCCGCCCCCCTCACCCCGGCCCTCTCCCGCCGCACGCGCGGGGGGAGAGGGAGCGTCTCCGTCGTCGTGGCCGCTGCTGCCACTCTCGCCACCGCTCAGGCCGCCACGCTCAAGCCGATGACGACGCTGCACGCGTCAGTGGTGCGCCTGTCGGATCTGTTCGACGATGCCGGCCGCAACGCCGATCGTGTGCTAGGGCCCGGTCCGGCGCCCGGCAGCCGCATCGTGGTCGAATCGCGACAGCTCGCCGCCATCGCCCGCTCCTTTGGCGTCGATTGGCGGCCCGACTTCGCCGCCGAGCGCGCTGTGCTGGAGCGCCCCGGCCGGCCACTCCGGCGCGCCGAGGCGATGGCCGCGCTAACCGAGGCGCTCGTCTCCGCCGGAGCGCCCAAGGATGCCGAGTTCGAGATCGCCGCTTTCGACCCGCCGATGGTTCCCGCCGACGGAACCGTCACCCCCATCGTGACCCAGCTCGACTATGACGGGGGCAGCGGACGGTTTACGGCCCAGCTCGGCTTGTCCGGCGCCGGGATGGACGCAACGGCGTGGCGCGTGACCGGACGGGCGGAGCCGATGCTGGAGGTGGCGGTCGCGGCCTCGCGCCTGCTGCCGGGCAGCATCCTGAGCGCGGCGGATCTGCGCATGGCACGGCTGCCGGCAACGCGCGTGCCGGCGGGAGCGGTGTCGCGGATCGAGGACGCGGTGGGCAAGCAGCTTCGCATCCAGGCTGCTCCGGGCGCCCCCCTGCCCATCTCGGAGCTGACAGTGCCGACGCTGGTGCGGCGCGACGCGCGGGTGCTGATGCTGGCCGAGACGCCAGGCCTTTCGCTCTCCGCCGAGGGCCGCGCGCTCGAGAACGGCGCCGCCGGCGAGCATGTCCGCGTGCTCAACCCGTCCTCGCGCGCGGTGCTCGACGCCGTGGTGATCGGCGTGGGCCGCGTCCGTATCGATCCCCAGGCTCCGCCCCTAACGCCAGCCGGCGGCGAGCGCCGCTCCGGCGCGGAGTACGCGCAATGAGAGATCTGACGCTGACACCCCTCCCCCCGGCCCCCTTCCGCAAGGGGAGGGGGAGAAGAAGGATAGGCCCCCTCCCCTCGCGGGAGGGGGTTGGGGGAGGGGTCGAGACGACGCTGCCGCTGCGCCGCGCCATGACCGCTCTCGCACTCCTGCTGACCCTTGCCGGATGCAACAACCTGCAACGCCTCTCTGAAGTCGGGCGCCCCCCTGCGCTCGCGCCGACCGAAGACCCGACCCGCACGCCGGGATGGCGTCCCGTCACCATGCCCATGCCGACGCCGCAGCCGGCGCCAGTTGGGGGCGAGTCGCTGTGGCGCCCCGGCTCGCGCGCGTTCTTCAAGGATCAGCGCGCGGCGCGGGTTGGCGATCTGGTGACGGTGCTGGTCAGCATGAACGACCAGGCCACGCTGAAGAACGCCACCACCGCGACCCGCAACGGCGCCGAGGCGTTCGGCGTGCCGAACCTGTTCGGCCTGGAGAACTTGATGATCCATGTGCCGATGGACCCGAACAAGCTGCTATCGATCAACAGCAGCAATAGCGCCGTCGGCGCTGGCCAGATCCAGCGTAGCGAGACGGTCACGCTCAGGCTCGCCGGCGTGGTGACGCAGGTGCTGCCGAATGGCAACTTGGTCGTCATGGCGCACGAGCAGTTCCGCACGGATAACGAGTTGCGCGATTTAAGGGTGAGCGGCGTCATCCGGCCCGAGGACATCGCCAGCGATAACACGGTGCGCAGCGACCGCATGGCGGAAGCGCGCATCGCCTATGGCGGGCGGGGCGAGCTGACCGACGTGCAGGCGCCGCGCTGGGGCCAGCAGGCGCTGGACGCCGTAGCGCCGTTCTGAGTGGAGCCGTCCCCTAGCCCTCGAACGGATCGCGCACCAGGATGGTGTCATCGCGTTCCGGGCTGGTGGAGACCAGCGTCACCGGGGCGCCAGTCAGCTCCTCGACGCGGCGAACATACTTGACCGCCTGCGCCGGAAGGTCGGCCCAGGACCGGGCGCCGCGCGTCGAGCCCTGCCACCCCTCCATGCTTTCGTACTCGGGCATGGCGGCGGCTTGGGCGCCCGGCGCGGCGGGCAAACGGGTCAAGCGCTGCGCGCCGATCCGATAGCCGGTGCAGATGCGCAGCTCCGCCAACCCATCCAGAACGTCCAGCTTGGTGAGCGCAAGGCCGTTGATGCCCGCGATCTTCACCGCCTGGCGCACGAGCACGGCGTCGAACCAGCCGCAGCGGCGACGGCGGCCGGTGACGGTGCCAAACTCGTGGCCACGGTCGCCGAGCAACTGGCCGGTGGCATCGGTCAGCTCGGTCGGGAACGGCCCGGCGCCGACCCGCGTACTGTAGGCCTTGGCGATTCCCAGCACGAAGCCGACGGCCGACGGCCCCAGTCCCGCGCCCGAGGCCGCAGTCGCCGCCACGGTGTTGCTGCTGGTCACGAACGGATAGGTGCCGTGATCGACATCCAGCATCACCGCCTGCGCGCCTTCGAACAGAATGCGCGTGCCGGCCCGGCGCGCCTCGTCCAGCCGCTCCCACACCGGCTCGGCGAAAGGAAGGATGCGCGGCGCGAGCGCCATCAGCTCCTGATAGAGCGCCTGCTTTTCAAAAGTCGGCGCGCCGAGGCCGGCCAATAGGGTGTTGTGGTGCAGAAGCAGCTCGTCGAGCTTGGCCGCAACCGTCTCCGGCTCGGCGAGGTCGGCGACGCGGATGGCACGCCGCGCCACCTTGTCCTCATACGCGGGGCCGATGCCGCGGCCGGTGGTGCCGATGCGCCGCGCGCCGCGCGCCGCCTCGCGCGCGCGGTCGATGGCGGGATGGAGCGGCAGGATCAGGGCGGCGTTCTCCGCCACGCGCAGCGTGGCCGGCGAAACGTCGAGGCCCTGGGCGCGCACCCGGTCGATCTCGGCCAGCAGCGCGACCGGATCGACCACCACGCCATTGCCAATGATCCCAAGCTTGCCGCGCGCCAGCCCGGATGGCAGCAGGGACAGCTTATAGGTCTCGTTGCCGACGACCAGCGTGTGGCCAGCGTTGTGCCCACCCTGAAACCGCACGACGATTTCGGCGCGGCTGGCCAGCCAGTCCACGACCTTGCCCTTGCCCTCGTCGCCCCATTGGGCGCCGATCACGGCGACATTCGCCATTGCGTTCCTCGTCTCAGTCTTGGGCCATCAGCTTCACGGCCGCGCCATTCGAAAGGATGTGGGTGCAACCCATTCGCCTTGCCTCGGCTTCGACGTCCGTGCCGCCGGACAGATCGGCGATGGTGGCAAAGCCCTCGCGGCGCAGCGCCGCCGCATGGGACGGATCGGCATCGCGCGGAAGGAAGATCCGGGCGCGAGACGCGCGGCGCGGCGCGGCGCGCAACACCGCGTCGGGGTAGAGCGTGAGCCCGGTCGCCGGCTCGGTCTCGCCGCACAGGTACCGCCCGCCTCGCCCCAGTTCCTCGTGCCGGCCCGGCGCGAAGATCGTGAGGGCGACGCCGGTGTGATAGCGGAAGCCGCGGAACTCGACGGGGTCGATGGTCAGCCGGAGGGATGGCGCGCGGGCGCGGATCGCGGCGACTGTGTCGGCGAGCCGGTCAGCGAGGTCGCGCGCCGGCTCCGGCAGGCTTGCCGCCTCCAGCGCGGCGAGCGCGCGGTCCGCCGCGCCCGCGGCGAGCAGCAGGTCGGTCAACGTGGGCGCGAGCCGCCCACCGCACCGGGCGACCGCAGCGGCGTCCTTGCGGTCCAGCGCGCGGGCGAGCGCGGCGCGATCCGGCCCGACAATCCCGGCATCGTCGAGCAGCGCCGGAACCAGGGTCGGCAAGGTCAGGTCGAAGCTGACGCGAGAGAGACCGGCGGCTTGCAAAGCCTCGGCGCCGACCAGAACGATCTCGGCATCCGCGACGGGGGAGTCGCTGCCGATCAGCTCGATCCCGGCTTGCGCGATCTGCCGGTCGGGCGCGAGCTGGGTGCCGCGCACGCGCAGGCACTGCCCGGCGTAGGACAGACGCAGCGGGCGAGGCGCGCGTCGGAGGCGCGTCGTGGCGATGCGCGCGACCTGGGGCGTGGTGTCCGCCCTCACCCCCATCATGCGCTGTGAGTTCGGGGTCCATGAGCCGGAAGGTCTGCTCGGCGACGGCGGCGCCCGAGCCGGCGAGCAGGCTGTCCTCGAACTCGAGCAGCGGCGGCTTGACGCGCTGATAGCCGTGGCCCGCGAACACCTCCATCATGGCCTCGACCGAGGCGGCCTCGGTCTCCGCCTCCGGGGGCAGCAGGTCGCGCAGGCCGGCGGGCAGCAGCGCGGGGTTGAGGGGCAGGTCGTCGGTCATGCGCGGTGCCCCTACCAGCTAACGGGCGCGGACGGAACTCTCGCCATTTACCCGCCGGTGACCAACGCTCCGCATACTATCGTGGTGCTGTTCAATACCCCGCCCTTCCTGCTCGGCTTTCTGCCGCTCGCGCTCGTCGGGTTCTTCATCGCGGGACGGTTGGGTGGCACCGATTGGGCGCTGCGCTGGATCGTTGCCGCGAGCCTGGTTTTCTACGGCTGGTGGGACGCGCGCTTCGTCGCGTTGCTGGGCGGGTCGATTGTCGCGAACTACGCCATGGGCCAACACATTCTGACCCGCGCGCGCGCTGGCGGCGACGGCATGGCCCGGCGCTGGCTGCTGGTGGGGATCGCGCTCGATCTCGCCCTGCTCGGCTGGTTCAAATACGCGGGCTTCCTGGCGCGCGCGGGCGCCGCGCTGGCCGGGCTGCACGCGCCGGAACTTGAGGTGGCGCTGCCGCTCGCGATCAGCTTCTTCACCTTCCAACAAATCATGTTCCTGGCCGACAGCGCGCGCGCCGACCGGCCGGACGCGGGCTTCGGCGCCTACGCCGCTTTCATCGCCTTCTTCCCGCACTTGATCGCCGGCCCGATCGTGCGGCCGCGCGAGATCATCCCGCAACTCACATCGCACACCCTCGTCCGTCCGCGCGCCGAGGCGATCGCGCAGGGGCTGGAGATCTTCCTGCTCGGTCTCGCGAAGAAGGCGGTGCTCGCGGACACGTTCGCCCGCTTCGCCGATGTCGGGTTCGACGCGGCGGCGCGCGGGGCGCCGCTCACCCTGTTCGAGGCCTGGTACGCGCTGCTCGCGTACGGGCTGCAAATCTACTTCGACTTCTCCGGCTACTCCGACATGGCGATCGGGCTGGCGCGAATGCTGAACGTGCGCTTCCCGATCAACTTCGACGGCCCCTACCAGGCACGCGACATCGCCGCGTTCTGGCGGCGCTGGCACATCACGCTCGGCGCTTTCCTGCGCGACTATGTCTATGTCCCGCTCGGCGGCAGCCGGGCGGGCGAGGCGCGGCGCGCGGCGAACCTGATGGCGACGATGCTGCTCTGCGGGCTATGGCATGGGGCAGCCTGGCGCTTCGTGGCATGGGGCGGGCTGCACGGCGCGTTCCTGGTCGCGCACGCGGCCTGGCGCCGGAGCGGGATGCGGCTGCCCGGCCCGCTCGCGCACGCTCTGACCTTGGTGTGCGTGCTGCTGGCGTGGGTGCCGTTCCGCGCGCAGGGAACGGACGCGAGTCTCGCCATCCTGCGCGGGCTGTTCGGCCTGAACGGGGTGGCGCTGCCGCAGCTTGTGCTCGGCTGGCTGCCCTGGCTCGGCACTCTAGCGGCGCCAGTGGCCTCCCTGCCCTCCCTGGGTGACGCCCGCACATTGAGCTTTCCCGAGGTCAGTGCGTGCCTCGCGCTGGGGTGGAGCATTGTGCTGTTCGCGCCCCGGCTTCATGCGATGTCGGCGGGCGCGCGAAGCTGGGCGGTGGGCGCCGCCTTCGCCTTCAGTGTGCAGGCGGTGTTCTTCGCGCCGAGCGTCACGCCGTTCCTGTACTTCCAGTTTTGATGCGCAGTGCGTGGCGCCTGCTTGCCGCCTGCCTTGCCTCCCTCGCGGCATACGGTGTTCTGTTCGGGTGCGTGCTGGACCGGCCGCTCGCCTACGGATTCCTCCAGGCGCAAATCGATGCGAAGCTCGCCCGCGCCGCTGCGATCGAGCGGCCCAAGCTGGTGATCCTGGCCGGGTCGAACGCGCCGTATGCGCATCGCTGCGAGCTGATCGAGCGGGCGTTGGGAATAGCCTGCGTCAACGGCGGGGTCGCGGTCGGCATCGGGCTCGACTACCTGTTCGCCCGCTGGCGCGATCGGCTCCATCCCGGCGACGTGGTGTACCTGCCGATGGAGGAAGCGCAGTATGTGCGCTCGCGATCAGCCGCGGCGGTCGGACCGGATGCGGCGATCATGTTCCGCCACGACTGGCGCACGCTCGCCCGCCTTGCGCCGGAACGCTGGGCTGGCGCGTGGTTCGCCTTCGACGTGCGGTTCGCGGCGATGGCGCTGATCGAGCAAGGGCTGGTCGCGGCGGGCTTCCATGACCCGCGCGCCGCCGCCGAGGGCACGACGAACGCCTGGGGCGACCATGTGGGCCACACGCCAGCCCTGGGCGCGGCGAGCCAAGCGGTGCTGGCGCGCGCCGAGCCGGCGCACGCCACGTCCCGTGCCGTGGCGCGGGGCGACGGCACGGCCGAGATCGTGCGGTTCCTGCGCTGGGCACGCGCGCACGGGGTCCGCGCGATCGGCGGCTGGCCGACGGAGTTCGTGGACTCGCCGATGCCGGAGGCGACACGGGCGGCGATCCGCGCGGTCTATGCCGAGAACGGGGTGGCATTCCTGGAACTGCCCAACCGCAGCCTCTATCCGCGTTGCGCCTTCTTCGACACGCCCGACCATTTGAGCGAGCCTTGGCAGATCGCGCACTCGCAGGCGCTTGCCCAGGCGCTCAGGCCGATGCTGGGCGGAGAGGTTTCAGCCGGCCTGTGGATGGTACGCGGCGCGGCGGGGACGCAAGTCAGCCTTGAACGGAAGTGATCTTCACGATAGCTTTCGCTCATGATTATCTCTCCCGAACAAATTCGCGCCGCCCGCGCGCTTCTCCGCTTGGAGCAGGATGAGCTCGCGCGCCGGGCTCACGTCTCCGTTGTCACCATTCGGCGCCTTGAGGCGGCGCAGCGGCCGGGGCGGGTGACACCGGCTACCATGGAAGGTGTGCGGCAGGCGCTGGAACAAGCGGGCGCTGAGTTCATCGAGGGTGGGGTCCGTCGGCGCCCCAGCGCGCGGCGCGATCCTACGGCCTTGTTCGAGGAGCTGCGCGCGATCAGCCTGCGGAGCGCCGAACGGCTGCGCGGCCGTGAGCAGCTCACCGAGGCCGACCTTTATGACGAGGACGGCTTGCCAGCGTGATCGTCATCGACAGCTCGGCCGTGATCGCCATCCTGCGACGCGAGCCGGAAGCGGACGGCTTCTTGCGGATCATCGCGGAAGCGGATGGCTGTCTCCTCTCGGCAGTCAGCTTGCTGGAGACCAGCATGGTGCTGGCTGGGCGAACGGGAGATCGATTGTCGTGGGTGGAACTCGACGAACTGGTCGCCCAAGCAGGGATTCAGATCGTGGCACATGACACGGTGCTTGTACAGGCGGCGCGGCGAGCCTTCCTGCGCTTTGGCAAAGGACGCCACCCGGCTAAGCTCAACGTCGGGGATTGCGCGTCCTATGCCCTGGCCAAGACGCGCGACCTCCCGCTGCTCTTCACCGGAGGAGACTTTTCGACGACCGATCTCGGGGCGGTGGCCTGAATGGATGATGCGCCCAGAGGTTTCTGGCGGCGGTCCTGGCGACCCCTCGCGCGCGAGGAACAGGGAGCCTCCCAGTGCCGCTTTGACTTCCCTTCCCTGGCGGAAGGAGTCGCCCGTCACTCCTCGGCGGCCACCGGGTTGCGCAGCACGCCCATCACTGAGATCTCCACCTCCGCCGTGTCGCCCGGCTTCATCCAGAGCGGCGGCGTGCGGTACGCGCCAACGCCGCCCGTGGTGCCGGTCACGATCACGTCGCCCGGCAGCAATTCGGTGAAAGTCGAGCAGGTACTCGATCAGCGTCGGGATGCTGAAGCAAAGATCGTCGATGGTGGCGTGCTGGACCTCCTCGCCGTTCAGTCGCGTGAGCAGCGTCTGGCGGGTGATGTCGCCCACCTCCTCCGGCGTCACGATCCATGGCCCGAAGGCGCCGGAGCGCCAGAAGTTCTTGCCCGGCGTGAATTGCCCCGTGTGGCGCTGGAATTCGCGCACCGAGCCCTCGTTGTAGCAGGCGTAGCCGGCGATCACGTCGTTCGCGCGGTCGCGCGGGACATGGCGGCAGCGGCGGCCGATGACCACGGCGAGCTCGCCCTCGTAGTCGAAGGTCTCGCTCGCCTTCGGGCGGATCAGCTTCTCCAGGTGGCCGACCTGGCTGCTCGGCGTGCGGGTGAAGATGATAGGCTTCTTCGGCGGCTCGCGCCCGCCCTCCTTGATGTGGCTGACGTAGTTCAGGCCGACGCAGAAAATCTTGTCCGGGTCCGGAATGGGCGGCAGAAAGCGCACGTCGGACAGGCGATAGTCGGGCTGTGCCGCCCCCTGCTCGGCGAGCGAGGTCGTGGCCCACAGCGCGTGCTTCAGGCCGGGGGCGAGATGGCCGAGATCGATCACGCCCTCGTTCTTGGCGATGCCCCAGGACGGCATCCCGTCGGGGCGGCGGAAGCTCATCAACTTCATGGCGGTCTCCTCCGTGCGCCTGCCTCGATACGTCCGGGACGGGCGGGCGGCAAGCCGCTAGGCCAGCAGCGCGGCCAACTCGGTCATGCTCGGCACAATCAGGTCGGGCTGGTGCGGCGTGGCCCCGAACGGGCGGCGGCGGCGGTCGATGAAGGCGGTGCGCATCCCCGCCGACTTGGCGCCCACGCAATCGAAGGCGTGGTTGGCGACGAACAGCACCTGCTCCATCCGCACGCCAAGGATCTCGGCGGCCTTGGTGTAGGTCGCGACGTGCGGCTTGAAGGCGTTGGCGATGGCAACCGAGATCACCGCGTCGAACGGAATGCCGTGATGCGCCCGCGCCGCCTCCAGCATGTCCGGATCGCCGTTCGACAAAACCGCGAGCTTGTAGCGCGCGTGCAGCCGCGCGAGCGCCGCCGGCACCTCGGGGAAGGGCTTCAGCCGCTCGATGGCGGCGACCAGCGCGCGCACCTCGTCCATGCTATGCGCGATCCCCGCCCGCTCCAGGACATAGTCGAGCGAGCGCTGGCCGATCTCCCGGTACGGCGTGCGCGCGCGCCCGAGCAGGGCGTCGATCATCGAGTTCTCATAGTGCGTCCGCCGCCACCAGGTGACGAAGGTGTTCGGATCGCCCGTCCAGCCCTTGGCGCGCAGATAGGGCGTCGCCGCCTCGACCAGCCCCCCCTGCATGTCCACCACGGTCCCGTACTGATCGAACATGCAGACGCTGATCGTGCGCTTGAGTTCCTCGGCGTCCATCCTGGCCTCCGTTCTCGCGGGGCGCTAGCATCGCCGGAACGGAGGAGGAGACAATGCTCACGACCGGCACCGGCGAGTACACCTATGAACCCGTCCTGGACTGGGCGAAGCTGCCGCCTGGCTGGCGCTTCAAGGAGATCGGCGCGGTCGGCGTCGACCGGGACGACAACGTCTATGTGTTCAATCGCGGCGAGCACCCGATGATCGTGTTCGACCGCGAGGGCAATTTCCTCCGCTCCTGGGGCGAGGGTCTGTTCCCGCGCGCGCATGGCCTGCACATGTCGCCCGACGACACGATCTGGCTGACCGACGACGGCGATCATACGGTCCGGCAATGCACGCTGGAGGGCAAGGTGCTGCTGACGCTCGGGGTGCCGGGCAAGCCCGCCCCGTTCATGAGCGGCGAGCCGTTCCACCGCTGCACGCACACCGCGCTCGGCCCCGACGGCTCGGTGTTCGTCTCCGACGGCTACGGCAACGCGCGGGTGCACAAGTTCGATCCCAAGGGCCGACTGCTGCTGTCCTGGGGCGAGCCGGGCACCGATCCGGGCGAGTTCAACATCGTCCACAACATCACCTGCGACGCCGATGGGTTCGTGTACGTCGCCGACCGCGAGAACCATCGCGTGCAGGTGTTCGAACTCGAACGGCAAGTACCAGGCGCAATGGAACAACCTGCACCGTCCCTGCGGCCTGTTCATGCCGCCGGGCAAGTGCCCGATCTGCTATATCGGCGAGCTGGGGCCGGTGATGCCGGTGAACCGGCAAATTCCCAACCTCGGCCCGCGCGTAACGATCGTGGACCACACGGGCAAGCGCATCGGCCGTCTCGGCGGGCTGCACGCGGGCCTTGGCCCGACGGAGTTCCTGGCGCCGCACGGGCTGAGCGTTGACTCGCGCGGGGATCTGTACGTGGGCGAGGTGTCGTGGACCAACTGGGAGCAGAGCCATCCAGGCCAGGCAAGGCCGGACGACCTGCGCAGCCTGCACAAGTTCCGGCGGGTGCGGTAGCGAGAGGAGCGGACCTTATGATGCGTCGCGCGTTCGCCGCGTCCGTGCTTGTCGCCCTTTGCGGTGTCGGATCAGCGTTCGCCCAGCCTGGGCCGGCGGTCTCCGAGCAAGCGGCGCGTGACGCGGCCGACACCGTCGCGAGGCGCTTCGAAAGCGCCTACAACGGCGGAAACCCGGCTGACGTCGCCGAACTGTTCGCCAAGGACGGAGGCTATCTGGCACCCGGCGGCACGATCCTGACCAATCGGCGGAGCATCGAGCAGGCGATCGCAGGCCGCATGAAGGCGGGATGGACGAAGGCGGCGGTTACGGTCTTCAACGCCCATCCGGCGGGTGACGCGGTCTGGGCGATCGGTGAGTACACGACCGCCGGCAGCGGCCAGAACAGCGGCAAGGAGATCGGCGGGTACTATGCCGAGGTGCTGACGCGCGAGGGGCCGGAGTGGCGCCTGAGCCTATTGATCGGCAATCTCAACACGCCGCCGACCGGGCACGATCAGCCGCCTCCGGTTTATTCCGATTATGGCGGGTAGCCTCGTTGAAGGCAGCACACTTACGTCAAAGGAGAGCCACGCGAGCTTACTGTGAGGCACTACCGCCGATGAGACCCAGCACGGCAGCGGCGGCGGCATCGCCCATTGCTTGATAGCCGGCGCGATTCGGGTGCAGGTAATCGCCCGCGCTTCCCTCGCTGTTCGGCACGAAGGGCGGCAGAAGAGTGCCGGTGCTCGGGTCCGTGGTGACGGCCGCGAAGTCCACCGTTGCGTCGAAGATGCCGCTGGTCAGGATGAAGATATTGAGCTGCTTGCGGTAGGCATCGGTCCGCGCGCTGCCATACGAGGCGGCAATTTCGGGACTGGCGTTGGCGGCAAGGGGGCTGTTGCTCGGCACCTGGCCTCCGGGCACCAGGGAGGGAGTCAAGGTCGCGCCGATCACCGCTACGCCCGCATTGTGCAGCGTGCTGACGACCTGCTGATATCCGGCGATGATCGGGTCTGGTGTGCTCCGTGCATTCCCGAGATCGTTGATCCCCTCCATCCAGACCACGAGGTTGATCCCGGATAAACCGAGAACGTCGCGACCGACCCGCTGGGTTGCTGGCTGTCCGGCGAGGTTTGCTATCACCCCGTTGCCGCCAATTCCCTCATTCACCACACCAGGGCTGTTCAACGCTGCCGCATTGCCTTCACTGAGGCCGCCCTGCCACACATGTGGGGTGAAGTGAGGCGGCTGATCCAAGGGGGATTCCCGAGCCGGCAAATGTCTGACCCTTGGGGCGGCAACGGGGTCGGAGGGTGCCGTGGCTGCGTTTTCGCCGTTGCTGGACGTGCTGGCGGACGTCCCTGATCCGCGCCGGGCGCAGGGGAAGCTCTACGGGCTGCCCCACGTGCTGCTGTTCGCCATCCTCGCCATCGTGACCGGCTGCAACTCGTATCGTGGCATTGTCACCTTCATCGGCGTCCATCGCCGCAGGCTGAACGCGGCCTTCGGCCTGAACTGGCGCCGCGCACCCGCGCACACCGCCGTCCGCTACATTCTCCAAGGGCTCGACCCGGCCACGGTGGAGGGGGTCTTCCGCCACCATGCCGCCCTGCTGCAGGCGGCGCGCGCCACGCCTGGGCAGGGCAGCATTGCCCTGGATGGCAAGACGCTGCGCGGCAGCTTTGATAAGTTCCGCGATCGTGCCTCTGCCCAGGTGCTGAGCGCATTTGCCACCGACACCGCCTTGGTGCTCCCCTCCGCTGGCTTTCCACCTGCTACGCAGTCGGAACCTTTGCCAGCTCCGCCCACATCGACATCGCCGAGAAATCCAACGAAATCCCGGCGGCACAGATGCTGCTGGCCGAACTCGGCATCGCTCGCGGCACCATCGTCACACTCGACGCGCTGCATTGCCAAAAAAACATTTCGAGGTTGCAGCAGGAGCCAACGTCGCCCTGATCGTCGGCGTCAAGGACAACCAGCCGACCCTGCACCAGAAAATCCGGGCGGCTTCGGCCACCACAACACCACTCGGGTCTGTCCACAGCCATAACAAGGGCCGCAACCGCGACGAACGTCGCACCGTCACCGTCTTCGATCCCGCCGACACGCCGGCCGACACCGACTGGCATCCGCACGTGGCCGCCATCATCCGTGTCGAGCGCACTGTCCACACCCGCAACGCCAAGACCGGGCTGCTGCGCCACTCCGCCGAGATGGCCTTCTACGTTTCAAACACCCCGGTCACCGCCACCCGCGCCGCCGAGACAATCCGCGCGCACTGGAGGATCGAGACCACTTCGCATTACAGCCGCGACGTCACCTTGGGCGAAGACCGCTCGCGCATCCGCACCAACCCAGGCGTGTTTGCTCGCCTGCGCAGCTTCGCCTTCAACATCCTCAAGGCCAACCAGACGGACACGCTCAGCCAGGATCGCTACCGCGCCGGTCTCGCAGGCATCAAAAACGTGCTCTCACTCACCATCATTCGAAAGCGTTGAACAGCCCTGTTCACCACACTGACCTTGGGGCCAAGCTTGTCGTGCAACTTCCGGGATAGCTCGTTCGACCAGCGATCATTGCCGTTGATCGTGGAGAAGGTGCCATCGGTGATGGAATCGCCGAACGCGCAAACGACGATTGCATCGTTCGGCACCAGCGCGTCCAGCTCGCTGACGAAGAAGAACGATGTGGTGGAGTAGGGATAGGCGCTGGCGTCCTTGGCGGACACGACGTCGCCGGAATCGGGCGGGCTGATATAGGACGTAGTGAAGGCGGTCGCGTGATAGCTCGCCGGCCCGGTCGATCCCTGCACGGCGAAGCTGACAGCCAGGTTGCGGCCACGCAGGTCGTCCGGCAGCTTATTCGAGGTCACGAACGGGAGTTGAACCGGGTCGGTGAACACCTGCTGGCCTGCCGGGATGGTCAGGCCAGCCTGGCCGCCAAAGGTCAGCTTGACACTGGTGTTCGGCACGAGATTGGCCTGATAGTCCTGCAATGCCACGGCCGCATCGCTGAACACCACGGGCTGGGTGCCGAACACGTTCGAGAAGCGCACGCGGACCGTGTCGCTCCAGAGATCCGGTTTGATGATCATGCGGAACGTCTGGTTGGAGGCTCCGTTGGTCGTCGCGTTTGGCAGCGCGAAGCTGAGATCCGGCTGTGGATCATAGGCGGAGACGGCAGCCCCCTGCGGCGGCGTCGGCGCGACATAGGCGGACTGGATCGACGTGCTCCAGGATGCCGCCCATTTACTGCTCTGCTGCGCGCCCGCCTGTCCGGGCAAAAGGGCGCTTATCGCGAGTACCGCTCCTAAAGCCGTCGTGACGGTGCGACGATGAATGTGATGTTGCTGCTCGGCAGCGGCGGATATCGCGGGCAAGGACTTGCATGTCTTGTTCAAGATCGTTTCCCCCTTTGGCATTTGGCCGCTTGTCTCTGGAACTGGAGACAGACTACGCGAGTATTGCTGCCATGTTTTCTATACGGCTATCTGCCTGGCAGGGACTCAATTCCCTCGCTCTTCAGTTTGCAAATGATTTGGGATCAAGAATTCTTGCGCCCCCTGGCGTGGCCCGCGATCGCACCCGCTCTTCATCTGCGACATCTTAAGCTTCTCCCTCTCCCGCGAAAGCCGTCGAGCCCCGCACGATCGCCAGAACCGACGCGCCGTACCGCGCGAGCTTCGAGGCGCCGACGCCCTTCAGTGCGCCAAGCGCCTCCTCGTCCTTGGGACGCGACGCGGCAATGCCGCGCAGCACGGTATCGTGGAAGATCACGTACGGCGGCACCGACTGCGCCTTCGCCTCCCGCGCGCGCCAGGCGCGCAGCGCCTCGAACAGCGTCTGCTCGGCGGGCGTCACCGGAGCCTCCGGCGCCGGCGGGGGCGGAGCGGCGGGAACACGGCGGGGCAGCGGGGCGTCAGCGCGGACGCGGAACTCGACCTCGCCCCGTAGCAGCGGGCGGGCCTTGTCGGGCACCAGGAACAGCCCGCCGTGCCCCTCGGTGTCGATGTCCAGCGCGCCGAGCCCGATCAGTTGGCGCAGCACGCCGCGCCAGAACGCGACCGGTCGGTCAGCGCCGAGGCCGAACACGCCGAGCTTGTCGTGCCGATGCCGCAGCACCGCCTCCCTCCGTTCCCCGCGCAGCACCGCGATGACATGCACGGCGCCGAAGATCTGGCCGGTGCGATGCACGGCCGACAACGCCTTCTGCACCTCCATGATCGCGGGCAGTGTGCTGGGCGGGGCGTCGCAGGTGTCGCAGTGGCCGCACCGCCCCTCCAGCACCTCGTTGAAGCAGCCGAGCAGGGCGCGGGTGCGGCACTCGACCGTCTCCGAGAACGCCACCATCTCCTCCAGCTTGGCGCGCATGGTGCGCTTCTGCAACTCGGGCATGGCGGACTGGTTCAGCCGATGGCGGGCCAGCGCGATCTCCTGCCCGCCGTAAAGCAGCAGCGTCTCCGCCCGCTCCCCGTCGCGCCCGGCGCGGCCGATCTGCTGGTAGAACGCCTCCGGGCTGTCCGGCATGTCGAGATGCGCGACGAAGCGCACGTCGGGCCGGTCGATGCCCATGCCGAAGGCGATGGTTGCGACGATGACCACCGGCTCGCCGGAGCGGAAGCGGGCCAGGGCGGCGCGCTTGCGCTCCGGCTCCAGCCCGGCGTGGAAGGCGACGGCGGGCACGCCCTTGGCGGCGAGGCCCGCCGCGACCCGCTCGGTCTTAGCGCGGGTGCCGCAATAGACGATGCCGCATTCGCCCTTGTGCCGGGCGAGGAAGGTCTGGAGCTGCGCCGTCTCCCCGTCCTTGGGCCGCGCCGCGATGTGCAGGTTCGGGCGGTGGAAGCTGGCGACGAAGGTGGCCGCGTCCTCCATGCGCAGCCCCGCCAGGATGTCCGGCCGGGTGCGCCGGTCGGCGGTCGCGGTGAGGGCGATGCGCGGAATGCCGGGGAAGCGGTCGGCGAGGCCCGCCAGGGCGCGGTACTCGGGGCGGAACTCGTGGCCCCACTGGGAGACGCAATGCGCCTCGTCGATCGCGAACAGCGCCAGGGGGATGCGCAACAGCCGGTCAAGGGTGCCGTTGCCGAGCAGCCGCTCGGGCGAGACGTAGAGGAGGTCAAGCGCTCCTTCGATCAGGTCGCGCGTCACGACGCGCGCCTCCGCCGGGTCCAGCTCGGAGTGCAGCGCACCGGCGGCCACGCCGAGCTGGCGCAAGGCGGCCACCTGGTCGTCCATCAGCGCGATCAGCGGCGAGACGACGACGGCCGTTCCGGGCCGACACAGGGCGGGGACTTGATAGCACAGCGACTTGCCGCCGCCGGTCGGCATCAGCACGAGCGCGTCGCCGCCAGCCACGACATGGCGCACCACGTCCTCCTGCAACCCGCGAAAGGCGGGGAAGCCGAAGACGCGACGGAGGATATCCGCCGGGTCGGCGCGGGCGACGTGGTTCATGGGGTGCGGCGAGTCGGTTCGGGCCAGTCCACGTGACAAGCGAGCAGCCCCGCGTCAACAGCGGGCGTGCGCGGGACCGCTGGTCAGTTCAGCCGCAGGTCGATGATATGGCGCGGGTCGGGCTCCAGCTCGCCGCGCTCGACACGCTTGACGATGTCGGTCAACGCGGCGTTGGCCGGGGTCGGGATGCCGATCTGCGCCCCCTTTTCCGCCACCAGCCCGTTCATGAACTCGATCTCGGTGCGCCGCCCCTTCATCATGTCCTGGCCCATCGACGGCCGGTGCTCGCCGCCGCCGGGCTTGCGGATCTCCGCGAGGCGGTGCTCGTCGTAAGCGCGTTCCGCCTCCGCGTCTCCTTCCCCGGCGCGCGCGATCAACTCGGGGTCCATGTGCAGGATCTCCTCCAGCGCGTAGCCGAGCGCCTGGCCGACGCGGACGGCCTCGCTGCCCAGCCGCGCGGAGAAGCGGCGCGTCGCGTCATTGGCCACCACCTCGCGGCTGATCATGCCGGTGCAGGCCGACAGCCCGTTGCCCATCACGTTGGCGACCAGCTTCGACCACCGCTCGCCCCAGAGATTTTGCGTCACCAGCGCGCCGTCGGCGGTGTCGACCAGCCGGCACACCTCCCGCGCGCGCTCGGTGACGCGGCCATGCACCTCGCCCACCCGATAGACGGTGTGGCCCCTGCCGCGGCTCTTTCCGGCGGCGCGGCGGACATGGCCCGGCTCACAGAGATCGACGGTGATCGAGCTGGCGATGCAGCCCAGCGTGCGGCCCCAGCCGACCACCGAGGCCACCGTCTCCTCGTTCATGCAGTTCTGCAACGAGACCACGAAGCCGTCGGCACTCAGGTACTGCGCGATCAGCATGGTCGCCCAGGCCGTGTCGTACGACTTCATGCAGACAAAGGCGATGTCGACCGGGCGTTCCTTGGAAAGCATCTGCGCATCGGTGACGTGCAGCGCGCGCACCGGTACGGTGAACTCCTCGCCGGTCAGGTGCGAAACGCGCAGCCCCTTGGCGCGCATCGTCTCGACATTCTCCGGCCAGGGATCAATGAAGACGACTTCCTCGCCCGCCTGGGCCATGTGCGCGCCGGTATAGGCGCCCACCGCGCCGGCGCCGACGATGGCGATGCGTGGGTTCATGTGATTTTCCTCCGGGTCGCTCCCTCGCCTCAGGCACGACGGTCGTTCAACACCCGCCGCGCGATCGCCATGCGGTGCACCTCGCTCGGACCTTCGTACACGCGCATCAGGCGGACCTGCTGGGCGAAGAGCTGCAACGGCAGCTCCTTGGTCATCCCCATCGCGCCGAAGGTCTGCATGGCGTGGTCCACCACGTCGCCCGCCATCTCGGTCGCAAACACCTTGATCATGCTCGCCTCGGTGCGCACGTCCTGACCGGCGTCCTGCTTGGCGGCGGCGTCCATCACCATCAGCCGGCAGGCGTGGATGCGCGTGGCGGCGTCGGCGCGAAGCCATGGCCGAGCCGGCCGAGCACCTGGGAGTCGGGCACGCGGCAATCCTCGAACACTAACTCGTAGGTGCGATGACCGCCGATCATGGCTATCTCGCGCTCGATGATGAAGCCGGGCGTGTCGCGCTCGACGATGAAGGCGCTGATGCCCTCGTGGCGCTTGCCCTCGCCGGTGCGCGTCATGACGATGACGAAATCGGCCTCGGGCACCCGGCTGACCCAGAATCTTGCGGCCGTTGATGACCCACTCGCCCCCGTCCCTCACCGCGCGGGTCGCCATGCCGGCGGGATCGGCCCCGGCGCCGGGCTCGGAGATGGCGATAGCCGAGTGCGCCCGGCCCTCGGCATAGGGCTTCAGGTACAGCTCGCGCTGGCGGTCGTCGGCGACGGCCAGCAGCATGTGCAGGTTCGGGCTGTCCGGGGGAAAGGTGAAGGGGACGACGGTGCGCCCCAGCTCTTCGTTCATCGCCATGAGCGCGATCGCGGGAAGGTTGGCGCCCCCCACGCCTCCGGCACGTCGAGCGCCCAAAGCCCGAGTTCGCGGCACTTCTCGAGCAGCGGGGCTTGCTCCTCGGCGGTAAGGCCGTGTCCCGCGCCCCGCGCCTCGCGCGCCAGCACCGCCTTCTCGAACGGCATGAGGTCGCGGTCGACGAACTTGGCGACCAGCTCCTGCAACGTGCGGTGCTCCTCGGACAGGCGCATGGCCCCCTCGTCTCCCCTCTCGTTCGGCGGAACGGTAGAGAACCAGGCCAGGCGCGTCCAGGCGCCAGTCAGCCAGCGACAATCCGGGTCGGCGCCGCCGCGTCGGTGATCGATAGCGGCGCCCAACCCGCCTCGTCCCCGTCGGTCTGCACAGGCGCGGCGGTGGTGCCCAGGATCTCGACCTGCCGCGCACGCAGCCGGCGCAACACAGGCGCGCGCGGCAGTAGGCCGAGCGGCAGCAGCGCGCCGCACAGCAGCGCCGAGGGCGGACCGCCCCGGTCGAACAGCACGACGGAAAAGCCGGGCTCATGCGCCAGCGCCTCGGGCGCGAGCAGATAGCGCCCTCCGTAAAGGCGCCCTTTCGAGACAATGACGCTGCCGGCCACGTGCTCCTGGCCGTCCACGCGGACATGGATCGGCGGGACGTGGTAGCGGATCAGCTCGCGGGCCGTCTGGACCGCATAGGCGCTCCGCCCACAGAGCCGCTTCAGGCGCAGCGGCAGCCGATGCACCACGTGCGCGTCGAACCCGGCACCCAGCATCTGCACGAACAATCGAGCCCCGTTCGGCCCCTGGGCCAAGCCCAGCCAAAGCGGGCGGGTTCGGCCAAAGGCCAGCGCCGCGGCGATGGCGGAGGGGAGGAATGGCGAGCCGATCTCGTGCGCGAGCACGTTCGCGGTTCCGAGCGGTATGATGCCGAGCGCGGTGTCGGTGCCGACGAGTCCGCTGGACACCTCAGCGATCGTGCCGTCGCCGCCCGCCGCCACGACGAGCCTCGCCCCGCTCGCCGCGGCGGCGCGTGCCAGCACCTTAGCATCCCCGCGCCGCGTCGTCTCTACGATGTCCAGCCGAACGCCGCTGGCGATCAGGGGATCAAGCACGCGCCACAGCAGATGAGCGCGGCGGCGCCCGGCGGCTGGATTGAAGACGATGACCATGGGGCGGCGACCGCCGAAGACCCTTGCGCTTCTCAAGCACTCACCTTCGCACTATGATATGTAAGGCCCGCGACAATATCGTGTCGAGCGTATTACAGAACGGAAGGCGCATCGTTTAATCGAATCTTCACTTCCGCGACCCGCGCCGTCCCGCGTTCATTGGCGGTGCGATGACTGACATTAGCAAGCCAGCGGCTGAGCTGTCCTTCCGTAGCGTCTTCATCTCGGACACGCACCTGGGAACAAGGGAGGCGCGCTGCGACTTCCTCGCCGACTTCCCCAAGCGCACGAGCTGCCAGCAGCTCTACCTTGTGGGAGACATCATTGATGGGTGGCGGCTCCGCCGCTCGTGGCACTGGGACACGGATCATGACGAGGTTGTGCGTCAGATCGTGCGCCATGCGCGCCTTCGCGGCCGCCACCTACATCCCCGGCAACCACGGTGAGATGTTCCGGGCCTGGATGCCACTTGGGCTAGAAATCGCCGGTATCAAGCTTTGCGAGGAGGCCGTGCATGTCACGGCCCATGGCAAGCGGCTGCTCATTATGCACGGCGATGCTTTCGACAGCGTGGTGCGGTACGCGCGTTTCCTCGCCCTGCTCGGCGATTGGGCCTATCGGGTGGCGCTCGTGACGAACCGGTGGTTCAACTCCGTGCGGCGGCGCGTGGGCTATCCATACTGGTCGCTTTCGGCGTGGCTGAAGCGGCAGGTCAAGGAGGCGGTCAAGGCGATCGACCGTTTTGAAGTGGCGCTCTCGGACGAGGCGCGGCGGCGCGGCTTGGACGGCGTGGTTTGCGGGCACATCCACCACGCCGAGATGCGCGAGGTGAACGGACTGCTTTATCTGGGCGGCGGCGATTGGGTGGAGAGCTGCACCGCGCTGGTCGAGCACCATGACGGGCGGCTCGCCGCCCGCGCCTGGGCCCGCCAAAGGGGCCTTGGCTTCACCACGTCGTTTCACACCCGCTTTCCCGAATACATCAACGCGCGATCGGGACTTGTAAATCACCGATAGAAATGTCGCCCGCGTCCCCGATGGAGCTGTCACTAGATCAGTCTGCCGTCGGCACGTTTGGGGTGGCGTACGATGACGGTGATCCAGATGAGCGATCGGGAGCTGAGCCGACGGCGCGTGATGGTCGATCTCGCGGATGGTCGGCTCACCGTCGGTGCCGCCGCGACGTTGATGTGTCTGGGTCGCCGTCAGGTCTTCCGACTGCGTCGCGCGTTTGAGGCCACCGGCCCGTCGGCGCTGGCCTCTCGCAAACGCGGCCGTCCGAGCAATCGCAAACACGGCGGGACCTTTCGCCGCACGGTGCTGACCCTGGTCCGGGAGCACTACACCGACTTCGGCCCGACGCTGGCGGCCGAGAAGCTGGCCGAGCGCCACGGTCTCAGGATCGGCGTCGAGACCCTGCGGCAATGGATCATGGCGGACGGCCTGTGGACCGATCGCCGTCACAGGCTGCCCTCCCCGCATCAGCCGCGCCGGCGGCGCGCGTGTCTGGGTGAGCTGGTGCAGATCGATGGCTCGGAGCACGCCTGGTTCGAGGATCGCGGCGAGGTGTGCACGCTGCTCGCGTTCGTCGACGACGCCACGAGCCGGCTGATGCACCTGCAATTCGTCGCGTCGGAGTCCGCCTTCGATTATTTCCGCGCGACCCGCGCGTACCTGGAGACGCATGGCAAGCCGGTCGCGTTTTACAGCGACAAGCATGGCGTCTTCCGGGTCAACAGCAAGGACGCGATCGGCGGCGATCGCACCACGCAGTTTGGTCGGGCGCTTTCCGCGCTGAACATCGACATCATTTGTGCCAACAGTCCGCAGGCGAAGGGCCGCGTCGAACGCGCATTCGGCACTTTGCAGGACCGGCTTGTGAAGGAGCTGCGCCTGGCCGGCATTTCGACGATCGCGGCGGCCAACGCGTGGCTGCCCAGGTTCATCGCCACCCACAACGGGCGCTTCGGCCGGACGCCCACCAACCCCAAGGATCTGCATCGCAAGCTGACGCCCCAGGATGACCTCGACGAGATCCTGGCGTGGCGTGAGGAACGCACACTCACCAACAATCTCACGCTCCACTATGACCGGATGATGCTCATGCTGGACCCCACGCCACTGGCGCGAGGCCTGGCACGCAAGAAGGTCGAGGTGGTGAACTATCCCGATGGCCGGTTCGCGGTGCGGTTCAACGGGTCAGCGTTGCCGTTTCGGGTTTTCGACAAGGTCCAACTCGTCGAGCCCGGCTCGATCGTGGCGAACAAACGCCTGGGTGCCGCGCTCGCGTTGATCAAGCAGCAGCAGGACGCCTTCGAGCCGCACCGTCGGCGCCATGACCCGCGGCGACAACGGCCGCCGAACAATCTCGAGGCACCGGGCAGACCAAGCAAGGGGCGACCGTCGCGCGCGGTTCTCGCCGCGGCGGCAGAGTGATCATCCGAACCGTCGGGCACACGGCTCATCGAGGGTGCTGGCCGATGAGGAGGCGCGCCCGCCTGGGGCGCTATTTCACCTTCGCGCGGCAATCCCCGGTGACATTTCTATCGGGGACAAAAGATGCCTTTTCAAACGGGGACCGACAGGGCTGCCCGTGGCGCCGATCTACGCCTGGCTCCGCCGCTTCCACGCCGCGGGACGGGGGATGATAGTGGCGGCGCCGAGCCTGCGCGCGGAGCTGACGGCGCGCGGATTCCTCCGCGTGCGCGCCTGGTCGCGGGGCGTCGACCTCGACCTGTTCCGCCCGTTCCCGCGCGAGGAATGGGATCTCCCGCGTCCGGTGTTCGCCTATGTCGGGCGCATCGCGATTGAAAAGAACATCGAGGCGTTCCTGCGGCTCGATCTGCCAGGCAGCAAGGTCGTGGTGGGCGGCGGCCCGCAACTCGCGGCGCTGAGCCGCGCCTATCCCTCGGTGCGGTTCACCGGGCCACGCCAAGGCGAGGCGCTCGCGCGCGCCTATGCCGGGTCCGACGTCGTGGTGTTCCCGAGCCTGACCGACACGTTCGGCCTGGTGCTGCTGGAATCTCTGGCTTGCGGAACGCCGATCGCAGGCTTCCCGGTCACGGGACCGGCCGACGTGCTGGCCGGCGCCTCCGCCAGAATTGGCGCGGTTGATCCCGATTTGCGCGTCGCGGCGCTCGCGGCGCTCAGCGCCGATCGCGCTGCTTGCCGCGCGCACGCGGAACGGTTCGGATGGCGGGCGTGCGCCGAAACGTTCCTCGGCCATCTCGTGACGATGCGGGACGAAACCGGCGCTCCCCTTCCCGCCCCTGCCCCTATCCCCTCGGACGGCGGACGCGGGCCAGAGACTACTCCCACTGGTCCTTGAAACCACGCCGGCGCGCAGCCTTGGGACTGGCGGCGGGGAGCTCGGCCGGGCGGCCGAACAGCCATCCCTGGCCATAGCGCACGCCGAGGGCGCGCATGGTCTCGGCCACCGCTTCGGTCTCGACCTGCTCGGCGATGACGTCGGCGCCGACCGTCAGGGACAGATCGACCATGGCGGCGACAAAGCCCCGGTCGCGCTCGCTCTCGGCCGCTTGGCGCACATAGGCGCCATCGATCTTGACATGATCGACTTGGAACCGCCGCAGATATCGGAACGCGGCCGCGCCGGCGCCGAAGTCGTCGAGACAGACCGGGATGCCCCGCGCGCGCAGCGCCTCGATGGTCTCGGCGGCTTCCGCCTCGTCCTCGATCTCGGCGGTCTCGGTCACTTCGGCAAGCAGGCGCCGGCCCGCGGCCCGGTCCAGCGCCGCGAGCAAGCGAGCGCGGAACTCTGGGCTCTGCACCGAATAGCCCGAAAGATTGAACGCGATGGCGACGCCTGTCCGCAGCGCCGCCTCGCTCGCGGCCTCGAACACCGCCCAATCGAGGTCTTCGGCAAGACCGACCATCTCGGCCATCGTGACCAGGTCGCTTGGGGAGCGTGACCTCTCACCTGGTCCCAGTCGGGGTCGCAGCAACGCCTCGTAGTGATGAACGGCCCGGTCCGACAGGGACACGATCGGCTGGAAGGCGAGCCCGAAATGGCGTTCCGCGAGGGTGCGGCGCAACACGGCGGTGCGGGCGGTGGCGGCGTCGATGAAGCCCGCAAGGCCGCCGCTGAACCCAGCGGCGGCAAGGGCTGGGGCGCCGCCGCGCGCGAAAGCCGAGAGCGCGTAGCGCAGCGCCCGCACCGCGGGGCGGGCCGCGCCGCCTTCGGTTCCGGCGGGGTCGAGCGCCACCCGCTCGGCAGTGCTGACGCGGGCATCGACGCCGCGCGCGCGCAGCGCCGCGCAAGGCGAAGGCGGCGGCGAGCGCGATGCCAAGATCGACGCCGCGCGCGCAGCGCCGCGTCCAGATCCGCGATCAGCGCGCCGAGATCGGGCGGGGCCGCCTCGGGCGCGCGCAACAGGCCAAACCGGCCGGGCGCAAGCTCGCCGGCGACAGTGCCAGCGCCCGCCTGGTCGATCAGGGCCGCTTCGATCTCCGCGCGGGGCGTGTCCGCACGCGCCGAAACCACTTCCAGCAGGTCCAGCGCCGAGGAAGAAGGTACGGAGCCGCGCAGCCGCTGCTCGGCCTGATGCCCGAAATTGGTTGATGAACAGACCAAGCCTCCGACGGGAAAGGGCGCGGGTGGAGCACCGAAGCTGAGGCACAGCAGCTGCGTCCCATCCGGCCCTGGCCGGGTGAGGCCGCAGAGCACGGCCGGAGTGCGTGCCGCGTCGGCGAGCCTGAGCGCGGTCGGCGCGATCCGGCCCCGAGCCGCGAGCAGCCCAAGGCAGGTCGTGAACACCGCACTGTCCTCGGCGGCGACGATGACAGCGGCGGGCCGGCCGAGCAGGGACTGGGGCTCACAGCCGAGCCGCGACCGGAAAGCGCCGGCGGCAAAGGCGATACGGCCATCGGCGGTTGCTTCGAGCAGCAGATCGGCCCCAGCGAAGGCGAAGGCGAGAAAGCGCTCGCGATCCTGGTGGAGACGGTCAGGCGAGCGCATCGCGGCAGTCACGCGGCATGGCTAGGGCATCTGCCCCCCGGCGGTTGCGTGCGTGACGGGCCGGGTCGCGTGGCAGGCATGGGGCGAATTCCGAATGACACGGGGATGGGTCGGAGTTTGCGCGTGTCAGGTAAAGGCGGACTTAACCGGATAGGTTTGCCTTCCCTTCGTCGCCAGCCGAGCCTACCCATGTCCGGGGACATGCAATGCGATGCCTGGCTTCGCCGCGTGACGCCGCCGGGTTCGGCTGGCTGGCGATGACCGGCGTGAACGCCTCCCTAGAGGAGGGTCATTCGGCAAGCTCGCCCGACAGTTGGCACCTCGCGCCACGAATGGCCGCAGCAGCCTGGCCGGCGTCGGACGCCTCCACCCGAAACCAGTCGATCGGGCCGGGATCTCGCGCGGCGGCGCGGCGCAGCACCTCGGTCGTTGCGTCCGACGCATCGTTCACACGGGCAGCAAGCCGTGTTTGCAGCACATCCAGCGGCGCGTGCAGCCAGATGCCCACGAAGGGGACGCAAGCCGCGCGGGCCGCCGCCGCGATGGCAGCGCGCAAACCAGCGTCCAGGAAGGAGGCATCCGCGATCACGGCATGGCCACCCTCGGCCACACTCCGTGCTGATCGGACAAGCTCCCGGTTCACGGCCTCATTCGCCGTCTCAGCATAGGCGGCCTCGGGCAGCCGCTGCTCGGGCGCCACACCGAACAAGCGTTTCCGGATCTCGTCACTGCGCAAGACGAGGGCGCCGGGAGCCTTGCCGATCTCCGGCGCCAGAGCACGCGCCAAAGTCGATTTGCCCGTCCCTTGCAGGCCGCCAATGGCCAATACGGAGGCGGGCTTCCTACGCAGGTAGTCCAGCGCCGCATCCAGATACATGGCTCCCTCGGTCCCGCGCCCCGCCTCGGCCTGCACATGGGCGCGGATCATGGCGCGCAGCGACAGAAAACCCGGCAGTCCGCATGTCAGGGCGGCATCGCCGGTGCGAGCGACATAGCGGTTCAGCACTTGGTTGGGTGCGCCGCGGCTGACACGCCGGTCGAGATCCATCAAGAGAAAAGCGAGGTCGTAGCCGAGATCGGTGGTGGCGAGGTTTTCGTCGAATTCGAGGGCATCGAATGGCACAGGCTGGCCGTCCCAAAGACAGAGATTTCCCAAGTGGAGATCGCCGTGCCCCCGACGGACGAAACCGGCCTGGGCGCGAGCGGCCAGCCACGCCCCACGCTCACGCAGCGCCGACGAGGCCTGCTCGAACCAGCGTTGCACATCGGCGCGAGGCAGCCCCGCCGCGAGTGCCGACTTCCGGCTTCCCTCGGCAATCCGCAGCAGGGTTTCATGGCTGTCCCAGTCGTCGACCGGCGGCAGGCGCGCATGGTAGCCGGCGACGCAGTCGGCGAGCGCATCCAGCAAGGCTGGAGTAAGGCCCCCGCGCGCCGCCACGGTGTCAAGGAAGCCGTCCTTGGGCACGGGCGCCATGCGCAACACCCAATCGAGCGAAGGTCGCGCGCCGGGGTCGGGCGTCAGCGACAGGGTGCCATCGCTTTCTCTCACCACGGCCGCGACGTCGCGGTAGATCGCCGGGGCGGCCGGCTGGTTCAGCTCCAGCTCGCGCCGGAGAAAACGCCGCCGCGCCTCGATGGTCGTGAAATCAAGGAAGGGCAGACGGACCGCCTTCTTGAGCTTCCACGCGGTTCCGGGACCAACGAACACCGCCGAGATGTGCGTCTCGCTCGGCGTCGTTCCCGCCAGTTCCTTCAGAAACCGTGCGACCTCGTGCTGCTCACGGGGAATGCTCACGGTCCATTGCCTGTGAGTGCGAAGCCGGTGCGCGCGCGGCCACCTTGCCGGATACGGCCCACTTCGGCAAACTCGGTCCTGGCGAGCTCGACCGCCAACTCTTGCAGGACGCGTGGGTATCCCGCGTTCCCCGGAACGCATGAAGCGGCGTCCGTTGTCAGTCCCGGCCCAGGCCACCGGATGGGCGCAATGGCCGGCACCGTGCGTCCTGCCTCGCCTCGTCCATTCAGTGCAGGGCCTGGCGCATCGGGGCGTTCAGCGCGCTGCGATCGAGTATCCGGAAATCCTGCCGGCCAAGCGCGATGGCTCCCCTTTGGCGCAGTTGCGCAAGCCCCCGGCACACCGTCTCCACGGTCAGGCCCAGGTGATCGGCAATGTCGGTCCGGCCCATCGGCAGAGTGATGTTTCCATTGCTGTCGGCCGGCAGGCGCGCCGCCATCTCGTCCAGGAAGGTCGCGATTCGCTCGATCGCCGTCTTTCGGCCCAGGAGGATCATCCGCTCGCGGGCAATGCGAAGCTGGTCGGCGCTCATTCGGCGAAGGCGCCGCGCGAAGCCGAGGTCGCGCTCGGCGAGAACGTCCAGGACGGAAATCGGGATCTGCCGCAGGACGACCGGGGTGACCGCCTCGGCCGCGCAATCATGATCGCCAGTCAGCTCCCAGCCGAACACATCGCCGGCCATCAGAAAAGCGCCAACCTGCCGGCGCCCATCTTCCATCATGTTGACCGTGCGCAGACAGCCGCTGACCACCAGATAGCAGTGGTCCGCCCGATCGCCCTGAGCAACGATTTCCGCATTGCGCGGCGCGCGCAGCGTCACGGCGGCGCCCTTGAGGGCCTGAAGGCCTGGCACGAGCGAGACCGGCGCCAGCCAATTGGTCCTTCCGGCGGCGACAGGCAGGCCCTCCCGTCCCGGCATGCTGGTGATGGCCTGAAAAGCGCCCTGCATCTCGTCCTCCCCTTTGTGGGATGCCGTCGGGGGCTCTATCATTGCTACGGAGACGCGTGAATTCGGGGGGTAACGTACGTGCAATCACGTATGCCCAGGCACCGAGACCACCATTGATCTCGATCAATGCGCGGAACCCTGCGGCATGGAACCCACTCCCGCGAGAGATTCAAGGAGAGCTGCCATGAACGCTGCCGAGGTCATGTCCAGGGACGTCATCGCGATCAGTTCCGACGCACCGCTGGCACAGGCCGTTCAATTGATGCTTGAGGCCAAGGTAAGCGGGCTTCCTGTCCTCGACACCGAGGGGCGGCCTGTCGGGATGCTCACGGAGGGCGACTTGATGCGCCGGGCCGAGACCGGCACCGAGGGCGCCGCTCCCGGCTGGTTCGCAGTTCTGTTCATGCCGGGCCGGCTCGCTGCGCAATATGTCCAGACGCACGGGCGCCGTGTGGCCGAAATCATGACGCCTGACGTGACCGCCGTCGAGGAGGCAACTCCGCTCGCCGATGTTGTCGAGCTTATGCGGCGCAGGCGGATCAAGCGAGTGCCAGCCTTGCGGGGCGAGAAGATCGTGGGCATCGTGAGCCGGGCCGATCTCATGCGCGTGCTGGCGGAGGCCCTGCGCTCGCCCGCGGAAGCGCCTGGCGATCATGAGATTCGCGCCCGCATAGAGGCGGAGCTTGCCCGTCAGCCCTGGGTGCATCGCCGCAGCGTCACCGTCGCCGTGGAGAACGGCGTCGTGCTGCTGGACGGGTGTCTCTTTGACATGCGAGAGCGCGACGCGATGCGCGTGCTGGCGGAGAACACGCCCGGCGTGAAGCGTGTCGAAAACCGATTGATTTGCGTCGAGCCCACGACGGGAATGCTGATGTTTGGTCCTGAGCAGGACCAGGAGGAGGCGCCGCGGGGCACAGCTTGAGCCCTCAGCCGCAGGCGGACCCCGCACCTGCGTTCCAAAAACGAGGCGAAGACGTGCGCGAATGAATGAAATCTCTCCAATCTCGATCGCTGCCGCTTCACCCGCGACAGCGCAGGCTGGGATCGGGCTGGACCATCTCATCCACGCATTGCAGGCCCGGGCCATGTGCGGCCTGTCCCCCCGTCACTGCGAGCGTCGCCTTCATGGATTGGGCGACCCACCTCGCCAACAGCCCGTTCCGCCGCCTCGATCTGGCGCGTCTCGCCGCGAACCAATGGGGCCGATTGGTCGAGTCCGTTGGACGAGAGGTCATCGCACCCGCGCCGGGCGACCATCGCTTCCAGTCGCCCGCGTGGAAAACGCCGCCCTTCAACGCACTCGCGCAAGCCTTCCTGCTCGGCGAGGAGTGGTAGGCGGCTGTCGCCTCCAGCCCGCCAGGAACGTCGGCGGCAAATGCCCGGGTCGTTTCCTTCGCAGCACGCCAGTTCGCCGACATCGTCTCGCCATCCAATGTTCCCTGGCTCAATCCCGAGGTCATCGGTGAGCCAGGGCCACACCGTGTTCGCGATCTCATGGCGCAACCCAGGGGAGGAGATGCGCGACGTCTCCCTGGACGATTACCGGTTGCAGGGGGTCATGGCCACGCTCGACGCGGTCGGCGGCATCTGCGGGGGCGCCAGGACGCACGCGGTCGGCTACTGCCTGGGCGGCACCCTGCTGTCGATCGCCACGGCGCAGATTGGCCGCGACAGGGACGAGCATCTGGCCAGCGTGACCCTGTTCTGCGCGCAGGCCGACTTCACCGAGGCCGGCGAGCTGCAACTCTTCATAACCGAGGATCAACTTCACTTCCTCGACGACGTGATGCGGGTCCAGGGCTATCTGGACAGCCGACAGATAGCGGGTGCGTTTCAGTTGCTGCGTTCCAACGACCTGGTCTGGTCGCACGCGATCCGAAGCTACCTCGTGGGCGAGCGCGAGCACCCGAACGACCTGATGTCGTGGAACGCCGACGGCACGCGAATGCCCGCGCGCATGCACTCGGAGCACCTGCACCGGCTGTTCATGGAGAACGATCTGGCGGAGGGCCGTTTTCCAGTCGGTGGAAGCCCGGTCGCGGTGGCCGACATCCAGGGACCGCTTTTCGTCGTCGGCACGGAGACCGATCACATCGCGCCATGGCGATCAGTGCACAAGCTGCACCTTCTCAATGATCGCGACCTTACCTTCGTGCTCACCTCGGGCGGGCACAACGCGGGCGTGGTGAGCGAGCCGGGCCATCCGCACCGGCATTACCGCATTCGCCACCGGCCGCGCGGCGCACCTTATGTCGGTCCCGATGCGTGGCTCGGCGCGGCGGAACTTCGCGCGGGATCGTGGTGGCCCGCATGGCAGGAATGGCTTGTCTCGCACTCGACGGGGGAGACGCGGCCGCCCGCCATGGGATCAGCTCGATACAAGCCGCTTGCCGATGCGCCGAGAACCTATGTCCATGAGCATTGAGCCCACGCCGGCCGAGCGTCGGCACGACTGGCTGCGCAATCCGTTCGCGCGCGTTTCCGGCGGCGAGCGCACCCGGATCGCCTCCTGCGCGGTAGCCACGCGGATGGCGCGAGCGCAACAGGCCGCCCGAGCGGCCCCGATGGCGGCGGCCTGATGCCCGAGGCCGTCCTGTCCCTGAACGCCGGGTCGTCCAGCATCAAATTCGCGCTGTTCGCGATTGGCGGCGGGAGCGCGTTGACCCGCGCGACCCATGGCCAGATCGAGGCAATCGGCCGCGCGCCGCATTTCGTGGCGCGCGACGCGGCAGGTAAGGCGCTGGAGGACGCGCCTTGGCCGTCCGCCTCGCACGAGAGCGTGCTGTCGTCGTTGCTTGACTTCGTGGATGGGCATCTTGACAGCGACAAGCTGCGCGCGGTTGGACACCGCGTCGTGCATGGCGGGACCGATTTCACGGGTCCGGTGATCGTCAGCGAAGCCGTGCTGAGCGCGCTGGAGGCGCTGATCCCACTCGCGCCCCTGCACCAGCCGCACAACATCGCGCCCATCCGCGCTGTTGCCGCCGCGCGCCCTGGCCTGCCGCAGGTTGCCTGCTTCGACACCGCGTTTCATCACACCATGCCGCTGCTCGCGACCCGCTTCGCGCTGCCGCTCGCGTATGAGGCCCAAGGCGTGCGCCGGCATGGCTTCCACGGGTTGTCCTATGAGTTCATCGCTCGCCACTTGACCAGCGAGGCGCCGCATCTCGCCATGGGACGCGTTATCGTGGCGCATCTCGGCAATGGCGCGAGCCTGTGCGCCATGCGCGATAGCCGCAGCGTGGACACCACGATGGGCTTCACCGCGCTTGATGGGCTGATGATGGGCACGCGCTGCGGCACGATCGATCCGGGCGTGGTGCTGCATCTGATCGAGCAGCGCGGCATGGACGCAAAAGCGGTCGAGGATCTGCTGTACAACATTCGGGATTGCTTGGCGTCTCGGGTATATCGAACGACATGCGCACGCTGCTGGGGAGCGATGCGGAAAGCGCGCGCGAGGCGGTGGAGTTGTTCGCGTTCCGCATCGCGCGCGAGGCCGGCGCGCTGGCCAGCACTCTGGGCGGGCTGGACGGGATCGTGTTCACGGCGGGCATCGGCGAACACGCATCGCCAGTGCGCCAGATGGCCTGTGATACCAAATCCGGCTGATTAATTCGGCTGAACCGGCTTTGGCCACCAGTGGAAGCTGGTGTGCGGACGGATCATGCTTGGGTCGAGGCGGGTGCTGCGTTCGGCGATGGCGGCATCGAGGTCGGCCAGGGTGGGGAAGTGCTTGTTGGCCACCGCCTCGTCGAGCAGCGGCCAGAGCCGCTCAGCGGGTTGGAGTTCCGGGCTGTAGGGAGGCAGGAACACCAGCGTGATCCCGTCCGGCACGGCCAAGCCCTTGGGGCCGTGCCAGCCGGCGTTGTCCAGCACGAGGACGATGTGGCGTCGGCGTCCCGCCCCGCTCTCGCGGGCGAAGGCGGCGAGCCGGGTTTCGAAGGCCGGCTTGTTGATGCGGGTGCAGAGATACCAGACCGTCTCGCCGCTGCTCGGCTGCACGAAGGCCGCGACGTGCAGCCACTGGAACCGGTGATGACCCAGCGCCGTTGGGCGTGCGCCGGCCTTGGCCCAGACCCGGCGGCGGATCGGCTTCAGGCCGAGGCGGTGCTCGTCCTCCGCCCAGACCTCGACCGGCTGTTCCGGGTGCGCCGCCCGTGCTTGCGCAACGGCAACGTCAACCTGTTTGCGAAGGCCGCCCGCGCCTCCGGATCAGCGGCCCGCGGATGGCGCGGGCGCGGCGTCTGCACCGACCAGCCGAGCCGCTTCAGCGCCTCCCAGCCGCGCTGCGGATGCACCCGCTCCAGCTTGAGGTGCCGCGCCATCCAGGCCGCCACCTTGGGGCCACTCCATAGCCCGCCGTCCTCGGGCGGCTCACGCAGCCGCTCGGCCAGGGCGGCCAGCACCGCCTCGGTCAGCACGCTCGCTGCTCGCCCGTTCCGCCGCCGCCCATCGCCCAGCGCCGCCGGGCCGCGTGCGTTGTAGCGCGCCGCCACCGCCTCCACCCAGCGCGGCGTGAGCGCCAGCACCCCGGCCACCTCGACCACCGTGCGGCCCTGCGCCAGCAGCCAAATCGCCTGGGTGTGCCGCGCCTCGGTCACGGTTTGCGCCGCGCGGAACCGCGCCGCCAGTTCCGCCACACTCAGGTGCTCGGCAATCCGTGCCATCATCCCCCCGTTCAACCGCCCGCGGCATAGGCCCGCTCCGCGCAGCCGCCACTCTAAGCCGAACCTATCACCCGGATTTAGTATGAGCGGCTGGGCTGGCTGGGCGTGCGCCTGGACGCCTTGGCCAATGCGCGGGGCGAGGCAATCATCAGCGCGCCGGACAGCCGGATCGAAGTGCGCGTGGTCCCGACCGACGAAGAGGCGATGATCGCGCGACACACGCTGGAGGCACTCGATGCGTGACTTGGCGCGGCCGATCGTGGACTTGCGCGGTCGGTGAGGCTTGGTTTTCGGCATCGCCAACGAGACCAGCATCGCGCCAGGATGCGCCAAAGCGTCCAAGGCGGCTGGTGCCACGCTGGCAGCGGTTTAGCTGAACGACACGGCAAAGCCCTTCGTCGAGGTGGTGACGGACGGAGTTGGGGCGAAGATTCTTGGTCCGTGTGACGTGCGCGTTCCTGGCGAGCGCCGCGGCGAGCCATATCACCCGGACCGTCGTGCCGGTGGATGGCGGGCAGCACCTGACGGCCTGAGGGCTTGGTAACGCCGGTTCAGATCCTTTCCCAGAGCCCGGTCTCCTCGTCCAGCCGATCCTTTTCCAGCCCACGGAAGTCGCCGCTGGAGACAATCCCGACGACCCGGCCCTGATCGACCACCGGGGCGTGGCGGAACCCACCATCGTGCATCAGCCGCAGCGCCTCGATCGCGGTGGCGCGCGGAGGCATGGTATCCGGATCGCGGGTCATGACCTGCTCCAGCCGGACGTCAGCCGGGTTCGGGACTTGGGCCAGGCAGCGCACCGCGTCCCTGCCCGTGAAGATGCCCACGAGCGTGCCTTTGGCGTCCACCACCAGCACCGCACCGACCCGCCTTTCATGCATTTGCTCACAGGCGGCCTTAACCGTGGTATCTGGGGACATCGTTAGCGGCTTTTGACGGCGGACAATTTCGGACATCTGGCGATTTGTCATCTTGCACCTCCGCTTGGCATGTTCCATCGGGTTGCTTGAGCGTCAATGATCGAGATCAACCGGGCGTGGAGGAGGTGTGTCAATCGTTCGGCCTTTTCCGCCGCGCGTTCGGTGTGGATCGACACATTTCTGCCCTGCGAGCACGTATATGCTCTCTGTGCGGCCGGCGCCTCGGTCTTGGGTCCGCCTGTCAGGCTCTAACGCGGGAGACCCCATGTCCTCAGCAACCAGTTTCGACGCGCTTGTCAGCCGTGTGCCCGTCTCCGACCGGTCGCGACGCGAGCTGGCGCGGCGCATGCGGGCGCCGGATCGGTTCTACCATCGGGACGAACACCTCGCCCTGCTCTGGCGGCGGCACCGTGTCCTCGGGCGGAACGGCGCCTTCCACACACCCCGCCTGGAGCGGCTGGTCGCGTCGGCCATCGCGTTCCACGACGCCGTCCTGGACACGACCCGCACCGATAACGAGACCGCGTCCGCCGCGCTGTGGCGAGAGATGGCGGGCGCGGCAGGGCAATTATCGCACGACGAGATCGACTGGGTCGCAGACACCATCGAGGCGACCGCCTGCCACTTGGCGCCCTGGCCCGGCGAGCGATTGCTCGAGCGCGCGCGCCTCTGGGTATTAGACCTCGATCTGACGCCCCTCGGCGAGCCTCCCGCGATCTTCACCCGCGACTCCCACCGTTTGCGGGCCGAGCACATGCACCTCGATGCCGCCTCCTGGAATTGCAAGCGCCTTGATTTTCTCGCCCAGCTCGCGCGGGCGCCCCGTCTGTTTCGCACCCAGGTCATCGCGGACGCATTCGAGTTGCCGGCGCAGGCCAACCTCCAACGCGAGCTGTCAGGCCGGGCCTGCCAAGCCGAGGATCGCTGACCGCCACGAAAGGGCGGCGCTTTGTTGTTGCGTGTAACGAACAGCCTCGGCCGCGAGGCGGTCGAGGTTGACGGCTGCGGCCGTAGCCACGTTCTGCAAGGTCGTCTTGATCAGGCCGCGGTAGCGCGCCCGGCGCAGGCCGAAGGCCCGCACCCCCTGCGACATGGTGCTCTCGACGCCCGCCGCTGGGCGTAGAGCCTGCGGTATTTGTCCGTGCGCTCCCGTGCCCGCGCGGCGACTTCTCGAACCCATACCGCGGCCGGGGCCGCCATACCAGTAACCGAGTTCGTAGGACATCGCCGCCTCTGTCCGTTCCGTCCCTGAACCGCCCCGGCCGCGCGGCGAGCCGCTTGCGTCAGACCGGGTAGCGCAGAATCGCGGCCACTTGACCTCCGCCCGGGATGTCGCCGCTGCGCGCCGCGACGACCCGCGCCCCGGTGTGGAACGCGCGGCGCGCGATCTCGTCCGTGATGCTGTAGTTCACGCCGTCCGCGCGGCCGGCGAACGCGACCGTACCGTCTTCCTCGCCCACCGTGCCGGGCAGGTCCGCGTCCATGTCCACGATCAGCGTGTCCACAGCGCCGAACGTCGCGGCCCGCGCGACCTGGGCGATGTCGGCACTGGCGCGGCCCTGGCCCTGACGCGCCGCATACAACGCGCCTAGATCGCGGATCTGCCCGGCGTAGATACGGTCAAGGACGCCGCGTGCGGCGGCCGCGAGTTCGTGGTCCGGCGTCTGGTCCGCGCTGCCCGAAATGACCTCTTGCGCCAAGAGCGGATAGCTGGAGACGGCGCGGAAGATCGAAGCAAGGGGCTCGGTGGCCGCGACGATGAGCGGCTGTTCGTGGCCGGTCAGGATCGGGCGCAGCGCCTGATCCACCGCGCGGGCGTAGCGGGAGAGAAGCGCGTTCTCGCTCGTGCTCTCGCCACTCAGCATGTCGCCTCGGCGCTCGATGTGGCTGCGCCGCCCGAACGCCTCGGCGGCGCTGCGCGGCATCCCCGGCACCCTCACCTCGTGCGGCGGCAGATCGGCCGGCACTTCGATCAGGCGCGCCGCGCCCATACTGATCGCGAGGACATACGCCGTGTTGGGGAAGGTGACGGAGCGCAGCAGCGGCTTGACGAGGAAGCGGTCGGCGACCTCGATCGCGCTGGTCAGCCGGTTGGGCAACCGGAACGTGCGGATGCTGCGGGGTGTCACGAAGATCGCGAGGCTGTTGGCCTGATCAACCCAGAAGTCATCATCTGCGATCAGCGCGTCGACGCTCTCCGCGATCGCCCGGATGTCGCGCTTCGGCGCATCCGCCTCCTCCATCTCCGCCGCCGCGGCTTTGAGGAGGTTCTTTAACTCGATCCGGTCCGCTTGCGCGTCCTGCGTCAGCGGCGTCGTGCGCAGATAGATCGAGACGGCCGGGCTGCCGCGGTAAGCGATCAGCGTCTCGACTTCGGCACGGGTCGGAAGGTCGACATAGAGCATCGAATGGCGTCCTGCGCGGGGTTCAGACGGCGGCCGGGGCGGCGAACTTGCCCCCGATCGCGCCGGAGGCCGCGCCCACCGCCGCGCCGGCCAGCGGATTCGCGCCGACCAGCGGATTATTGAGGAAGATGAGGCGGATCAGCGAGCCCCAGAACTCGATGGCGAGCAGATCAGACATGCGGCGACGCTCCTGCTGGACATCTGTACGTTTGGCATTCCGCCTCGGACAGCGGTCTTTCGGCCAGTGCAGCCCTCCGCGGGGCGGCGAACCTACCATCCGACACGCTTTCAATCAGAAAGCTCTGGTAAACGACGCCTGACTCCTATCATTCCACTCGCGCGACGGGCAAGGGGTTGACGTTGCATTCCGTCAAACGGCCGGTTGTTTCACTGCCCCCGCCCGCACTTCGGTGCAATCAGCGCGGGCACGGGCCACCATCTATTGCGATCCCGCATGCCGATGATTGCGGTTCGCACCAGTTACGGATCGTTCGACCTGTTTCCAAGGGTGGGGAGAAGGTTCCCGATGCCGGTTGCACCTCCCTCTTCTTGTTGGAAGAGCGGGGATTGCGAAAAAGCGGAGCTTACGGCCGCCAAGACAATGATGAGAAAGCCGCGCGAAGTTTCTGCACCGATTTGTGGACCCGTTCACAGTCGGCCGACCGGGTGCGCAATAGGGTGGCCTCGCTGTCGAACACGACAGGCCGGGGCCATGGGGGCTCCGGTAGATCAGCAAAGGAGCCTCACCCATGCGTAAGATCCTCTTCTCCGGTCTGGCCGCTCTATCCCTGTTCAGCGTCGCGCCGCTGGCCCCGGCCTCGGCGGCCTCGTTCGATACGGGAGGGCTGTCGGTCACTCACGGAGGCGGTAACGTCAACGTCGCTCGCGGCGCTTTCAGCACCGCCGGCCAGGGCGTGACCACAATCGGCGGGCTGGCCTATGGCCGTGGCCGCGCGCTCACCCTCGGCGGCAACAATCGCAACATCGCCTCGGGCTACATGAGCAACGCGCAGCAGGATGTGACCACGATCGGCGGCACGGCTTACGGTCGTGGCCGCGCGCTCACCCTCGGCGGCAACAATCGCAACATCGCCTCGGGCTACATGAGCAACGCGCAGCAGGATGTGACCACGATCGGTGGCACAGCCTACGGCCGCGGCAACTCCCTGGCGAGCGGCGGGTACAACGTGAACCGCGCTTCGGGCGCCCTCTCCGAGGCCGACCAGCAGGTGTTGACCATCGGTGGCGCCGGGCGCGGCAAGAACCTGGTGTTCGGCGGCAACAACCACAACGCCGCGACCGGCTTCGGCTCTCTGGCCTCCCAGCAAGTGACCACCCTGAGCGGCCAGTGATCAAGCCCTCCGGCTCCGCCTTGGGGCGGGGCCGGCTCTCCCTTCGCCATAGGAGCGCTTCATGTCCCTTCGTACCGTCTTTGTCGCCGCGCTCGCTCTGGCTTCCACCCTGCCAGCCTCGGCGCAAGAGGTGGGTGGCATGCCCCTGCGTGGCCCACTCGGGCAACTGGAGCAGGTCGAGCAGTTGCGGCCTGGGTGCCCGCTTTCGCAAACCAGCGTCAGCGTGGGCGTGAACAAGGCGCTCGGGGCGCACGGACAGGCGCAGCAAAATCTGCTCACCGCCAACCCGGGCGGCTGCCGTCCACTGGTCAGCACGCAGGTGGTCGCCGGGGTCAATCTTGGTCTCGGCCCGGCCAGCAGCGCCGGTCAGAGCATCCAAGCCTATGGGCCTCGCGGCCTGCTGGCCACCACCGCCTACACCCGTGGGGTCAATCTTGCGGCCGGCCCCCGCAGTGCCGCCCAGCAGCAGCTTTTCAACCAGATCGGCCGCTGATGCCTCCTTCACCCCGCCGCGGCCGACCAGGCCGAAGGCGGGGCTTCCTTTGCAGGAGAAGCCCATGTCGAAACCAAACCCGTTCGTATTCGCCGTCATTTTGACCACGGCTGCCTTTGTATCGGCCTCGGCCGGGACGCTGCGCTGCCGATCCGTGAACGGTAACGTCACCTGTTCCGGGTCAGGCGCCATAAGCTGCCAAACCGTCAATGGACGCACCGTGTGCGTCGGCGGGCACGGTGATGTCGTTCAGTCGTTTGGAGCCGGCTCCCCTCCAGCCGCGGATCTGGATGGCGATCCGGACGCCCCGGCGGGGAAGGACGAACTCGACGAGGACACCGCACCAGCGGATGCGAGACCGCAACGCTTCATCGAGCGCCGGGATGCGAACGGCCCCGTGCTGTCAGTGGAGCAAAGCGGTGACAGGCTCCGTCTGCGCACGCGCCGCACGGCGATCACCCTCGATCGATGACGCATCGCGTCCCCGCGATTGATGGAGTGACAGCAGAAAGTCGCTGGAACTGTGAGCCAGCTAACCATCGCCAGGCCGCGCGCGACCTAGTCTCCCCATTGGTAATCCTGGACAGGAGACGCGTTATGAAGAGCAATATCGATGGGCTCCGGAAGATCCTTCACGGCGAGAGCTTCGGGTCATTCGGGATCGACCGGCTCTGCTACGTCAAGCGCACGGAGCGGCGCGGGTGCACCCTCTATGCCGTGCATGGCGCGGACGGCACCTACCTTTGGCGCTACCCGGACCGGGCCACCGCCGATGCCGCCTTGCGGCAGCATGAGATGGAACCGCTCAGCGTCCATTGAGCGCGCAGTCGTTGGTCCACTTGAAACCCTCCCGGCGGGAGGCCGCGCGATTCCCTGGCCCGCGTGGACCAGCTCAGAGAGCGGCGGTCCTCCCCTCGGCCACCCTACTGCCGATTGGCTCATGAGGAGCACGCCATGATATGCCGACCTGTTATCGCTGCCCTGGCGGTTCTGGCCGCTCTCGCCGCGCCGGCGACAGCACAGGAGAGTGGCGGAATTGCGCTTGCGCCACAGATAGCGCGCGGACCGACCGGCTTGGCCCGCCTTCCATCCTTCGCTCGGCCGGGGGTGACGGCCGCCGACGTGCAGGCCAGCATGACGGCGACAGATCGCAGCGCGCGTCACCAGGACATGATCGCGCGCCTGCGCGGCGATGCGGGTTATTTGGGCGGCTTCGCCTTCGGCACCCCGCTATCTCCCAGCGTGCAGCCCGTGCAGCAGATCCCGCTCGCAGCCGACCCTGGCTTCGGCTCGTCCGATGGATCGGACAATGGAGGTTCCTGGCACGGTCATGGCGGGAGAGGATCGCGGCAGATCGTCGTGAACCGGGTCGATGTGACGACCTTTCAGGGTCCGGTCGTGGTCGGCAACAACAACAGCGTCCAGCAACAGACCGCGACGGGCTCCGGTCCGATCGCCTTGCAGCAGGTGATGAGCCAGCCTGGCGCATCCGGGACAGGAGCCGTCAACACAATCGGCCCGAGCGGCAACGTCCTCCAGCGCGCGCCCGGAGTCGCTCGTCGGAGTCCGGCTCATGTTGCCGTGCCGCGCTAGCGCCGCTCCCAGCACGTCCATGATGCCGGCCTCCGAAGCGGGAAAGATGCGTGGAAAAGTGGACTGGCCCACAGTCCTGGCCGTGGGCGGTCCTTATCCTGGCTGCACCGACGCCCCGCGCCGGGGTGATCGGAATCGACAGAGGAGACCCGTCATGCGCCGCCGTCGCTCACACCTTCTTGCTGCCGCCGCCGTCTCGCTTCAAGCTCTCCTTTTGTGCGGCCCAGCGATGGGGCAGACCGTGCAGATGTTCGACGAGGCGCCGTCGCTGGAGCAGTTGCGCAGCATTATGATCCCGGAATCCCATGGCGGCCTCAGCCGCAGGATCGTGCTGCCGCAGACCGGTGGCGTGACAGTCCCAAACGCCGTCCAGCCGGCCGCTGCCGCAGCGCCGGCCGCCTCCGATCCGCTGCCAGCGCCACGCCAAGCCGCCGAAGCAGAGACTCCCCCAGGGGACGAGCGGCCGGCCACGCCGGTTGCTTACAGGCCCGCCCACGTGCCCGCCGCGCACACGCACCGCGCGACGCAAGCTGCCCTGTCCGGTTCGAACGATCAGCACGCGGCGCCCGGAACGGTTGGTTTCCGCATCAACTTCGCCTTCAACTCCGACGCCATCCCGGCGGTGTACGGCGTGTTCCTCGACCGGATCGCCGCATTGATGAGGGAGGAGTTGCAGGTGCGCATCCAGATCGAGGGCCATACCGACGCCGTGGGCTCCGACGCCTATAATCTCGATCTATCCCGGCGCCGCGCCCTCGCGGTTGCGGAGTACCTGGTGCAGCGGCGGGGCATCGAGCCTGATCGCCTGTCGGTAGCGGGAAAGGGCAAGTCGGAGCCGTTGCTCGCCGACCCTTACGATCCCCGCAACCGCCGGGTTCAGTTCGTCCGGGTGGACTAGCCATGCATGCCAGCAGACCCCTAACCGCAGCCGCGCTGCTCGCGCTCGGCGCCTTTGCCCTGGTCAGTCCGGCTTCCTCGAAGCTCGAACGGAACACCAAGCCGGCGGACAAAGCTGATCCCCTCCCCGAGACAGGGGGCCATCCCATACTTCCCAAAGGACCATTTCGCCTTCAGTGCAGCCAGTTCGGCCAAACGATTATCGCCGGTCAGGGACTGGAGCACCTGAGCGTGGGGTTTCCCCTGTTTGGCTGGCTTTCCTTCCAGCCACCTGGCCGAGGCGGGCGGGTGATGGTGCTGCCGCTCGGCGATGGCGCCACCACCTGCGTGGTGTCGCAGTAGCGGGGCCATGTCAGCGCAGGGGCAGCGCCACCCGCGCGCCGTTGGCGACATAGCGCACGCTCGCGTCGTAGAAGTTGCGGGCGGACACGGTGACATCGGAGGGCGGGTTCTTCCAGGAGCCGCCGCGCAGCACACGCCGCTCGCAGGTGCCGCTGACCCAGGCGGAGCCATTGGTCGGCGCACCTTGGTAGGTGGGATGCCAGCAATCCTCGACCCACTCGGCCACGCCGCCCAGCATCCCGTACAGGCCCCAGGGATTCGGCGGCAACGCATCGACATCCGCCGGGCGATGCGGGTCGTAGGGGCCGCCGCAGCCGTCACAGTTCACCCGGCCGACCCCGACCTGATCGCCGAGAGCGCCAAACCGGGCGGTGCTGCCGGCGCGGGCGGCGTATTCCCACTCGGCCTCGCTTGGCAGGCGATAGGCCTTGCCCGTGACCTTGCGCAGCCAGCTCACGTATTGATCCGCGTCCACCCAGCTCAGGTTCTCCATCGGCCGATGCCCGGCCGCCTCCGCTTCGTGCGGCGGCTTGTAGGCGCAGCCGCCAGCCTCGACGCAGGCTTTCCACTCGGCCTCAGTGACGACGTACTCGGCCAGCGCCACGGGCGGCACGCTGACACGGTGGATGGGGCGCTCGGTCGAAATCTTCCTTGGAGCCCATGGCAAAAACACCAGCTGGCAAGGGCGCCATGACCGGGCACGTCGCGCAATCGCGGAACTCGCCCGCCCGTCTGGGAGCGGTCGTAGCGGAGCGCGGGGGGGCGGGTTCGGCCCGCGGGGGCGGCGCGACGGCGACGGGCAGGCGCAGATGGCTCTGCTCCACGAATCCTGTCGCGCCAGAGGCCGGCACGACGACTTGCAGCCATGGCGTCCCGACCACGGCGCCTGTCGCGAGCACACGCTGCCCAGCGGAAAGGGAGCCCACGGTCCGCGCGTTGGCGTCCGGCTCCGCCCGCAATGTCGCTGTGCTCGTCACCTCGTAGAATGTCACGGTGCTCGTCACCTTGTAGGGCGTCTCGATGGTCGTGGTGCGCTGCACCTCGCGCAGGCAAATGATGTCCGCCTCCCGCTTTTCGGCGTTGTACTGCGCCACGAGATCGTTCAGCATCGCGGACTTCGAGGCCGAGGCGGCGGCGCACGCCTCATAGGTCGGGTAGGAGACGTCCGGCTCCGCCCGGACCATGTCGCAATTGTCGCCGCTGCACAGCATGATCGCCAAAACGAATCCCGCCGGCATGCGCGCCCTCCCCTGATGCGGCCCGGAACGCGGCTGCTTGCCTTCTCGCCCGCGTCGCCCGAGGCTTTGTATAACATTTCGCTTTATATAGCATTTATTGCACGGCAAAGAGGATGATCCGGGTCACACTCCGGCGGCGGATGGCGGGGGCGGCGCGCATCGCGCTGATCCTGGCACTCGCCGTGGTGGCCGCGCTGTTTTGCGTGCGTCCCCCCTCGCCCCTGGCGGCGGCGGGGCGCCTTTTCGAGGCTGCCGCGTTCCGCCTCGTCGCGCCGGTCCGGCCGCCCGACGAGCGGATCGTGATCATCGGGATCACCGAGGACACGCTCGACCTCTTTCCCTACCGCTCGCCGATCGACCGCGGCTTCCTCGCTGGTCTTGTGGACCAGCTCGCCAGCGCCGGCGTCGCGGCGATCGGCCTCGACGTGCTGCTCGACCGTCCCACCGAGCCCGCCAAGGATGCCGCGCTGCGCCGGGCGATCCGGCGCGCCGATGTGCCCGTGGTGGCGATCTCGTTGGGACCGGAGACGCCGGCCTCGCCCGAGCGCCGCAGCACGCTAGCCGGATTCGTTGCCGGCGTGCGCACCGGCACCGCCAACCTGGCCCGCGACCGGTTCGACGACGTTGTTCGCGAGCATGTCCCTGTCAATCCCGCGACCGGCGAGCTCAGCTTCTCGACCAGCCTCGCCGCCGCGCTGGGAGTTCCGGTGCCGGATCGGCCGTTTACAATCGCGTGGCGGCGGGCGCGCGGCGGTCACGCCTTCCCGGTCTATCCGGCGGAGGCCGTGCGCCTTCTCCCGCAGGACTGGCTTCGGGGGAAAGTCGCGCTCATCGGCAGCCTGCACCCGGGGGAAGACGAGCATCGCACGCTGGCCTCGGCCTTTGGCAAACCGAGCTTCGGCGTCGAGATACACGCCCAGATCCTTTCCCAGCTTCTCGACCGGCGGGCTGAGCCTCCGCCGCGCATTCCTTGGGCCGAGATCCTGACCACGCTGGGTATGGCCGCCGCTGGTGTCGCGGCGGCGTCGGTGCTCACGGGCTATGGTTTCGCAGCCGCGATGGCCGGGATCGGCACGGCATTCGTGGCGGCGGCGCTCGCGGTTTACGCGGGCGGCGGCGCGCTGGTGCCGTGCGTCCCCCCGGTGCTGGCGGCCGTCGCTGCTGGCGGCGCGTTCCGCGCCTGGCGGGGGCGCGGCGAACGGCGGGACCGGCGCGCGCTGCACGCGCTGTTCCGCCGCTTCATGAGCGAGCCCGTCGCGGACGAGCTGATGCGCGAGCGCGAACTGTTCCTCGCAGGCGGCCGGCCACGCCCGCAGACGCTGACCGCCACGGTGATGTTCTGCGATACCGCTGGCTCCACCGGGATCTGCGAGCGCCTCGCCCCGGAGCCGCTGGTCGCCTGGTTCGACCTCTACATCAACACGATGGTCCAGATCGTCCTTGAGCATGAGGGCGTGGTGCTCCGCTTCGTCGGCGACGGTATTCTGGCGGCTTTCGGCTGCCCCGTGCCGCGGCGGGACGAAGCGGCGGTGACAGCGGACGCCCGCAATGCCGCGCGTTGCGCCCTGGTCATGGAACGGGCGATGGAGCGGCTGAACGATGGCTGGCGCGAGGCGGGACTGCCGGAGACCGGCTTGCGCGTCGGCCTGCACACCGGGGAGCTGGTGGCCGGCAGCCTGGGCAGCGGGCCGCGCCTCGAATACTGCCTGCTCGGCGACACCGCCAATATCGGCGCGCGTCTGGAGCAGCTCGGCAAGGAGTATGCGGGCGGCGCTGTCCGCTATTGCACGATCCTGGTGGGGGAACCGACCTGGCAGAGGCTTGGCGGGACCGTTCCGGGCGTGCGCATCGGGGAGATCGGATTGCGCGGCAAGCGCACGCGGCTTGCCGTGTACCGGATTGACGCGCGTGCGGGGGCGGCGCCGGAACGCGGGCCGGCGGTCGTGGTGGAGAGCGGCGCCTGAAGCGTGGGGCCTATCGACCGATGCCATCGTCGCGTTAATCTCTCTCCCAATACCTTCCGTAAGCTATGGTATTCACGCCTCTCTGCCGGAGTGTTTTGAATCATCACTGCCGGACTTTATCCTACGGCACGCACACCTCTTCCGCAGTCCACGTGTGGGTGCGCGGCGTAGCTCCCTCTCCGCCTTCAGGGGGCGGAGAGGGTCGGGGTGAGGTGGGGATGGCCGCGAGGATCATGGGAGGGCACCGATGGGAGCGGCGTCTGCAGCCGATGCGGCGGGCTCGGCCGGGATTGCGGAGCGCGACGATCGTATCATCCGCTTTTGAAGAAGGAGGGATCGAGAACCTGGACGAGATGATGCAGCATCCGCACCAGGCGCTGGTGTCTCCCCCACCTCACCCCGGCCCTCTCCGCCCCCAGGGGCGGAGAGGGAGATGAGGCTACCCGCGAGCAATGGGTGCATGTCGTAGGGCTTGACCCGCGCATCCAGCGATACGTCCGTGTCGCTTGGACCTTGCGCTGGATTGCTGGGGGGGGGGACACCGAGGCCGATCCGTCGCGGATGACCGTTTCGCACAGCTTCGCGGTCACTGGCCCGATACCGCCACCGAAACTGATCGGCTACTTGTTGGCGGACTGCTGCCCTGAAGTAGGCTGTGTCACATTATACATATTATACTTAATTTTAAATCCATCACCCTCGCGCACGACGGTGTTTGCCCAGTAGCCGTGGGCAGATTGATTGCCAATTTTCGCGTCCCATCCTCCTGCGCTCCAAAGCGAGGAGCCCGAAGGCTGGATGACCTCGAAGTTGATGGAAAGGTCGTGGCCCCCTGCCTTGAACTGATCCTCCGTTTCCTTCCGAATGGCGTCGCGGCCATGAAGGATGCCCTGAGGGGTAACCCGGATGGCATCCTCGGTATACAGCGCCGCCACTCCAGCCGCATCCTGTCGGTTGTTCGCGTCCATATATCTCTGGGCGACGTCTCTCACGGCTTGTTGATCCCTTCGGGGAACGTTTTGTTGCCCCAGGGCCGGGACCGCCATTCCAATCAGCATGGAAGCGGCCACTACGCTCAGATTTCGTTTCACCCTGTTCCTCCCTTGCGTTTTGAACGACGCCGTTCCTCTTACCGCCCCCCCACAATGGCAAGACTAACCGAAGCAAGCCTAACCGTTTCGTGCTGACGAACCAGAGCCCTGCTCCCGAACCGAGAGTCACTACCGTTGCAGTAGCATCGATAAGGACCGGGGGAGAGGTTCCGGCCGCCTAAGAGCCCGTGATCTCCTCAAGCGCATCGCGGTCGTGAATTGTGATGATCCCGCTCTGGACGGAAATGTGCCCGCTTTGGCCCCACTCCCCCAAGTGCTTGTTGATGCTTTCGCGCGAAATGCCGATCAGACTGCCGATCTGCTGCTGCGATAGCCTGATGTCGATGCGCAACCCGTTGGCGGCCGGCTTTCCGAACGCCTCGGCCAACCGCAGCAGCCCGCGCGCCAGGCGCGACGGGGCCTCGAGGAACAGCGCGTCCTCCAAGTGCTCGCTGGTCCGGCGGAGGCGCTGGCAGAGAACCGAGAACAGGCGGATCGTCACCTCCGGGTTCGCCGTCAGGAACGGCAGGAAGCGGTTGCGGCTGAGGACCAGGAGATCGGTTTCCTCAAGCGCGACCGCATCCGCCGTGCGCGGCCGTCCGTCAAGCAGCGCGATCTCGCCGAACAGGCCGCCGCGATCGATCAGGTTCAGGACCAGTTCCTTGCCGTCGGCCGAGTAGGTGCAGATTTTCACGCGCCCCCGGATCACCGCCATCATGCTGTCGCCGGGATCGTCTTTCTTGAAAATTACCGCGTTGCGCGGATGGTTGGCGAGGGTCGCCGTCGCGGCGAGCCCGCGCAGTTCCTCCCGTCGCAGGTGCCGCAGGAGGAAATGGCCCGCTAGGATGGATTCCTTGTCGAACTGGACCCCTGCCATGTGCCCTCCCCGCGCAACGCGGCCTGGTGACGGCGCAACCCAAGTTCAGAATGCCAACTCCGCTGTAGCACGCCGCAGGGTGGCCTGGCTGCCTGCCTCGTAGAGCGAGCCAAGCCACTGGCCCACCGCGCTCACAAGGCGCGGCTCCCGGCCCAAGCTGCCGAAAAGTTGCTCGATTTCGAGTATCGGGCGGGGGTCGCTCCCGCCCTCCGCCGCCTTCTCGGCCAACAAGCCGGCCAGCGGGTGCCGGATCTCGATCGGCCGGTTGGTCTCGTCCACGCCGCGCATCCGGCGCATCCAGGCGGCGAGCGCCAGCGACAGCAATGCGACATCCCCACCCGCCTGGAGGCGGTCGCGGATCGGATCGACCAGCACATTGAGCGGCGCATCGGTGTTGACCCGCTCGACCGTGTCCTTGATCGCGGGGTTGGCGAAGCGCTCGATCAGCGTCTGCTTGTACGCCGCAATGTCGATGCCCGGCACCGGGGCGAGCGTGGGGCCGGTCTCGCGGTCCATCAGTGCGGCCATGTAGCGCCGCAGCAGCGGATCGGCCATCGCCTCGTGAACATAAACGTAGCCAGCCAGCCGGCCCAGGCCAGCGACCGCGAGATGGCTGCCGTTCAGCAGTCGCAGCTTCATGAACTCGTAGGGTGTCACGTCGGGCACGAACTGGGCGCCGACCTCCTCCCAGGCCGGGCGGCCCTGCACGAAACGGTCCTCGATCACCCATTGCGTGAAGGTTTCGCAGAACACGGGCCAGGCGTCGGCGATGCCGTAGCGGGACGCGAGCGCGGCCGCGTCCTCCGGGGCGGTGACCGGGGTGATGCGATCGACCATCGTGTTGGGAAAGTCCGCGTGACGCTCGATCCAGGACGCGAGCGCGGAATCGCGCAGCTTGGCCAGCGAGAGCACCGCCTCGCGCAGCACGTTGCCGTTGTGCTGGATATTGTCGCAGCTCAGCGCCGTGAACGTCGGCTGGCTCGCGTCCTTGCGGCGCCGGTACGCCTCGACGATGACGCCGATCGCGCTGCGCGGCTGCGCTGGGTGGGCAAGGTCCATGCGGATCAGCGCATGGTCGGGGTCGAGTTGCTTGGTCGCCCGATTGAGGCAGTAGCCATTCTCGGTCACGGTCAGGCTGACGATGCGGATCTCCGGTTGGCTGATGGCATCCAGCAGCTCGGTCGAGGAGGCGCCGGCATAAATCACGCGCACCACGGAGCCGATAACGGAAACACGCTCCTCGGTGGCGCTGCGCTCAACCAGCGTGTAGAGCCCGTCCTGCGGCACGAGACTGTCGCGTATCCGCTCATCAGCGGGTAAGAGGCCGGCCCCGACGATGCCCCAATTTCGTTGATCGGCGCGGCGCTCCATCAGCGCGTGCGTGTAGCGGGCCATGTGCGCGCGGTGGAAATTGCCGAGGCCGAGATGGACGATGCCGGGCCGGACCGTGGCCGGGTCGTAGCCAGGAACACGCACGGGCGGCCGCAATTGACCGAGCGTGCCGCGGTTCAGCGCGACGATGCTCATGGGATGATGCCTTGGCCTTTGGCGAGGGGAGCGCTCATGATAGCGCCTGCGTGAGGGCGGGGTAGAGCGCACGGTAGCGGGTGAGGCGTTCCGCGTAGGCGCCGGCCAGGGCAGGGTCGGGCGGGATTGTCTCTCTCCGCGCCGGCTGGACACAAACCGCCTCCGGCGCCTCACCGGTAGCGGCAAGGCGGGCGAGGCGCGCGGCCCCGAACGCGCCGCCATACTCCCCCTCGGCCAGGAGGTGCAGCGGGATCCCGAGCACGGCCGCGATGATCGCCACCCAGGCGCGGCTGCGCGAGCCGCCGCCGATCACGTCCGCTTCGGAAATGACCGTGCCCGAGGCGGTGATCGCGTCCAGGCAGTCGCGGAAGGAGAAGGCGACCCCCTCCAGCACCGCCTGGGTCAGGGTGGCGCGGTCCGTATCGTGCGACAGCCCGGTGAAGGCACCCCGGATCGCGCCGTCATTGTGGGGCGTCCGCTCACCGGACAGATAGGGCAGGAACAACGCCGGAGCGGGCGCGCGCGGCAGCCCGACCTCCGCCAGCAGCGCGGCCTCCGCTTGGCCGGTGATCCCTGCCCACCAGCCGAGCGAGGCGGCGGCGGAGAGCGTGACGCCCATCTCGTGCCAAGTCTCCGGCAGCGCATGGCAGAACGCATGCACCGCCGCCCGTGGATAGGGAACGAACCGCCCCGTTGTGGCCCAGAGCACGCCCGAGGTGCCGAGCGAGACGAAGGCGCTGCCCGGCGCGATGGCACCAAGGCCGATCGCGCCCGCCGCATTGTCTCCCGCGCCGCCCGCGAGGATGGGCGGACGTTCAATCCCCCAGCGCGCGGCAAGGTCCGGGCGCAGCGTGCCAGCGGGCGCGCTGCCCTCGACAAGGCGTGGCATGGCATCGCGCCCGAGGCCGCTCGCCGCGAGCGCCCGATCGGACCAGTCCCGCGCGCCGACATCAAGCCAGAGCGTGCCGGAGGCGTCCGACATGTCCTCGATCCGCTCGCCGCTCAGGCGGAAGCGGACCCACGCCTTGGGTAGCAGGACATGGGCAAGGCGGCCGAAGATCGCGGGCTCATGCTTGCGGACCCAGAGCAGCTTGGGCGCGGTGAAGCCCGGCATCGCGATATTGCCGGTGATGGCGCGCAGGTCGGGGACAGTGCGCTCCAACTCGCGGCACTCCGCCGTGGCGCGGACGTCGTTCCATAGGATCGCCGGGCGCAGCACCTCACCCGCCCGGTCGAGCAGCACCGCGCCGTGCATCTGGCCGGACAGGCCGATCCCGCGCAGGGCGGCAACTTCGCGCGGCCGCTCGGCCCGCAGCGCGTCCATTGCGGCGAGCAGCGCATCCCACCACGCCTCCGGGTTCTGCTCGCTATGGCCCGGCGCCGGTCGCGCGATGCCGAGCCCGCGCGTGGCGCTGGCCAGGACACGCTGCTCGCTATCCACCAGCAGCGCCTTGACCGACGAGGTGCCGAAATCCAGACCGAGAAACACGGCCCGACCGTATACCGTGGGCGGACATCGCGCGAGATCCCCGGGCACGAAACGCCAAGACAGGGTCTTGACGCACGCGCTGCAAGGTTGATTGTTCCACGGCAAGCAAGCGAACACAGGGAGGAACGGGGATGGGACTGGGGCGGATCGCGGCGGCGTCACTGCTCGGGGTAGGCGTAACAGTTCTGTCCATTCCGGCGCCCGCCGAGACGATCACGGTGGCGACGGTGAACAACTCGCAGATGATCGTGATGCAGAAGCTCTCCCCGCAATGGGAGAAGCAGACGGGCAACAAGATCAACTGGGTCGTGCTGGAGGAGAACGTGCTGCGCCAGCGCGTGACCACCGACATCGCGACCAAGGGCGGCCAGTTCGATGTCATGACGATCGGATCCTACGAGACGCCGATCTGGGGCAAGCAGAACTGGCTCACGCAGGTGGGCGACTTCCCTTCGTCCTACGACTACAACGACATCTTTCCCAGCGTGAGAAGCTCGCTCAGCGCAAACGGCCACCTCTACGCCGTGCCGTTCTACGCCGAAAGCTCATTCACCTATTACCGCAAGGACCTGTTCGACCAGGCGGGCCTGAAGATGCCCGCCCAGCCCACCTACGCCGACGTGGAGAAGTTGGCCAAGGCGCTCACCAACAAGGCCAAGGAGCAGTACGGCATCTGCCTGCGCGGCAAGCCGGGCTGGGGCGAGAACATGGCCTATTTCGACACGCTCGTGAACACCGAGGGCGGAAGGTGGTTCGACGAGCAGTGGAAGCCGCAGCTCACCACCCAGCCCTGGCATGACGCGCTCACGTTCTACATCCACCTGCTGCGCGACTACGGCCCGCCCGGCGCGAGCTCGAACGGGTTCAACGAAAATCAGGCGCTGTTTGCCACCGGCAAGTGCGCCATGTGGATCGACGCGACCTCGGGGGCCGGGTTCATCGATGATCCGACCAATAGCCAAGTCGCCGGCAAGGTCGGCTTCGCGCCGGCGCCGGTCGCCAAGGTGCCGAACGGGTCGCACTGGTTCTGGGCCTGGGCGCTTGCGATCCCGAGCAGCTCGAAAAAGGCGGCGACCGCCAAGTCGTTCCTGCAATGGGCGACATCGCAGCAATACATCACGCTGGTCGGCCAGTCAGTGAGCTGGACCGTGGCGCCGCCCGGCACGCGCCAGTCCACCTACGCCAACCCGAGTTACCAGAAGGCGGCGCCGTTCGCCGCCGACGTGGAGCAGGCGATCAAGACGGCGGACCTACAACATCCGACGGCGCAGCCGGTGCCCTATACCGGCATCCAGTACGTCGCGATCCCGGAGTTCCAGGCCATCGGCACCACCGTCGGCCAGCTCATCGCCGGCGCGCTCACCGGCCAAAGCAGCGTGGACAACACGCTCAAGGAGGCTCAGGCGCAGGTCAACAGCGCCATGCAGCAAGCCGGGTATCAATGAGGTGAAGTGAGATGAGCGGCAGCACCACGCCGGTCGCGTCCGCGACGATCCCGCCCCCGCGTTCGCGGCGCCGGGCGCCGCGCGAGGGGCTGGGGGGTCGAGTCAACACGCTGCCCCTGGTCGCGCCCTCGGTCGGGGTGCTGCTGCTCTGGACCTTCATCCCCCTTGCGCTGACGATCTGGTATTCGCTGCTGCGCTACAACCTGCTCAACCCGTTGATCCACGGGTTCGCGGGGCTCAACAACTACCGCTTCCTGTTCCAGGACCCGACGCTCTACAGCTCGCTCTTCGTCACGGTCGTGCTTGTCTGCGCCGTGCTCGCCGTCTCGGTCGGGCTCGGGGCGGTGCTGGCGGCGTTGTTCCAGACCGAGTTTCCCGGCCGCGGCATCGCCCGCGTGCTGATGATCTCGCCCTTCTTCGTGATGCCGACCGTCAGCGCGCTGGTCTGGAAGAACCTGCTCATGCAGCCCGTCAACGGGCTGTTCGCCTATTTCGCGCGCGCGGTCGGCCTGGCCCCCTTCGACTGGTTCGGGCAGGCGCCGCTCGCCTCGGTCATCCTGATCGTGTGCTGGGAGTGGCTGCCGTTCGCGTTCCTGATCCTGCTGACGGCGCTGCAATCGCTCGACGATGAGCAGCTTGAGGCGGCGCGGCTCGACGGCGCCGGGCCGGTCGCGACCTTCCTCTACATCCAGGTGCCGCACATGGGCCGCGCGATCAGCGTGGTCGTGATGATGGAAACGATCTTCCTGCTCGGCATCTTCGCGGAGATCTATGTCACCACCGCGGGCGGACCCGGCATCGCGACGACCAATCTCGCCTTCCTGATCTACCAACGGGCGCTGCTCGCCTTCAACGTGGGCGGCGCCTCGGCCGCGGAAGTCATCGCCATCGTGCTCGCCAACATCATGGCCATGTTCCTGGTGCGGACCGTCGCGAGGAGGCTTGACGTATGACCCGCGCCGGGGAGCGGGGCACGAATTGGGTGACCGGCGCGATCGCCTGGATCGTCGCGCTGGCCATGTTCTTCCCGATCGTCTGGATGGTGCTCGCCTCCTTCAAGACGGAGGTGGACGCCGTCGCGACGCCGCCCCGGCTGTTCTTTCCCCCCACCTTGGAGAACTACAGGGAGATTTTCCAGCGCGCCGACTATCTCGCCTTCGCCTGGAACAGCGTCGCCATCTCCCTGGGCGCGACGGTGCTCGCGCTGATCCTCGCCGTGCCGTGCGCCTTCGGCATGGCGTTCTATCCGACGGCGCGCACGCGGGGCACGCTGCTCTGGATGCTGTCCACGAAGATGCTGCCGGCGGTGGGCGTTTTGATGCCGATTTACCTGATCGTGCGCACCACCGGGCTGCTCGACACCAAGATCAGCCTCATCATCATCTACGTCCTCAGCAACCTGCCGATCGCGATCTGGATGCTGTTCACCTTCTTCCGCGAGATGCCGAAGGACATCATCGAGGCGAGTCGCATCGACGGGGCGAACGTCACCCAGGCGATCGTGCATGTGCTGCTGCCCCTGGTCTCGCCGGGCATCGCGTCCACCGCGCTGCTCAGCATCATCCTGTGCTGGAACGAGGCGTTCTGGAGCCTGAACCTGACGGCGCACGAGGCGGCGCCGCTCACGGCGTTCATCGCCTCTTTCTCGGCGCCGCAGGGCCTGTTCTGGGCCAAGCTCTCGGCGGCCTCCACGCTCGCCATCGCTCCCATCCTGGTGTTTGGCTGGGTCAGCCAGCGCCAGCTCGTGCGGGGGCTGACCTTCGGGGCGGTGAAGTAGAACAGCCGTCGTGACACGCGGGCGGAGTCCGGGATGAAATTGAAGGACAGAGTAGCGATCGTAACGGGCGGGGCGCGGGGAATCGGGGCCGCGATCTGCGCGCGCTACGCCGAGGAGGGCGCAAAAGTGATCGTCGCCGACCGCGACGAGGGAGAAGCCAGGGCAGCCGCCGCTCGGATCGGCAAAGGCGCTTTCGGCGTCGCTGTTGACCTGACAGACCAGGGCTCGATTGATCGGCTCGTCGAAACGGTCGTGCGCGAGGCGGGCCGGATCGATGTGCTGGTGAACAATGCCGGCGTCTTCGACATGGCGCCGGTGCTGGAGATCACCCGCGAGAGCTACCGGAAGGTGATGGCGGTCAACGTGGAGGGGCTGCTCTTCACGCTGCAAGCCGCCGCCCGGCAGATGGTGAAGCAAGGCCAGGGCGGGAAGATCATCAATCTCGCGTCGCAAGCCGGGCGGCGCGGCGAGGCGCTCGTGGCCGTGTATTGCGCGTCCAAGGCCGCGGTCATCAGCCTCACCCAAAGCGCCGGCCTCGCTCTGATCAAGAATGGCATCAACGTCAATGCCATCGCTCCAGGCGTTGTCGAGACGCCGATGTGGGACCAAGTGGACGCGCTGTTCGCAAAGTACCAGAACCTGCCAGCCGGGGAGACGAAGCGGCGAGTCGGCCTCGCGGTTCCCTTCGGCCGCATGGGCAAGCCCGAGGAGATGTCCGGCGCGGCGGTGTTCCTCGCGAGCAAGGACGCCGATTACATCGTCGCGCAGACCCTGAACGTGGATGGCGGCAACTGGATGAGTTGAGCCTAAACGGGGCACCTATATCAATCCCGCTCGGATCGATGCAGTGCGCGTGCAGCCAAAAACTATGTCGGCTTGAGTTCCGAGGCTGAACTTCATGCCTCAAATGATTTCGCCGTGAGTGGAGGGTACGATGGACCAGACCCAGCTTCAAGCGCCCGACCCTTACGGCCGCACCTTCCAGATGGACCAGCAGGCCCTTGCGGCTATCGCGGCGCGATTGGAGACGCGGGCAAACACCCCTTCTTCGCGCGCGTCATCAATGAATACATGGACGCGCTCGGCCTTGCCGGGCCTGAGGCGATCCTTGACCTCGGCTGCGGCACCGGGGTCGCCGCCCGCGCCATCGCCCGCCGCTCCGACGCGAAGGGACCCGTCACCGCCGTCGACATCAGCGCGCACCTCGTGGACATGGCTCGGCGCCTCGCGGGCGAGGAGGGACTTGCCGGGAGAATCGATTTCCGCACGGGCGACGCGCATGAGCTCGGGCTGGCGCAGGGTGGCTTCGATGTGGTCGTCATGCATACCTTGATGAGCCACGTGGCCGATCCCGCCACCGTGCTGGCCGAGGGACGGCGGCTACTTCGGCCCGGGGGCCGGCTCGTGGTGTTCGATGGCGACTACGCGTCTTTCACCATAACCACCGACGCGCCGGATGGGGGCGCGGAGACGGACCGCATGCTGCACGGTGCCTTGTTCTCGCAGCTGCGCGTGATGCGCATGATGCCCCGCCTGCTCGCCGAGAGCGGGTTTGGACTCCAGTGGTCGCGGGCGTATGTCGCGGCCGATATAGGCCAGGCCGAGTTCTGGGCACCAACGATCGCATCCCTCCCCGTGCTGCTGCCGAGAACGGGCGCCATGTCCGAAGCCGAGGCGGCGGCGTTCGCCGACAGGCTTCAGCGCGCCTCGGCGACGGGTCGCTTCTTTGCCGCGAGCAATTTTTACACCTATGTTGCCAGGCGCGGTGACTAGCCTGAACGAACCCCAGCCTCGGGCTTGAGATTTCGCGAGAGCGGAACCGCGCAGGCGCAAAGCCCGCTCATGGCCCAGAAGCCGCCCGCGCCCCAGCGGGCGTAAAGCACGCCGGAGCATAGCGTCAGCAACGCGGTGGCGAGCCCGATGCCTAAGGTCGCGTAAACGGTCTGGGCGGTCGCGGCTAGACGCGCGGGAACCGATTCTCGAATGAGTTGCATGCACGCGAGATGCGTCAGGGCGAAGGTGAACCCGTGCAGCGGTTCAACCAACGCGATCGGAGCGACCTCGGTCGCCCGCGCCATCACAGCCCATCGTACGACACCGGCCACGGCGGCCAGCATGGCACTCCGCGCCGGGCCAAGACGGTTCAGCATCGGGCGGCCGACGAAGAAGAAGACCATGATTTCGCCGGCCACACCCTCCGACCACAGCAAACCTATCACAGTCGGGTTGATCGCGGCCGCCTGCCACCGGATCACGGCGAAGGCGTCGTGCATCGCGTGGCTTCCCTGCACCAGTGCCGCAACCAGCAAGAGGCGGCGGAATATTGGTATCCGTAGCAGTGTGCCTATTCCATCGCGAACGGCTCGCGAATGCGCGGCGCGCCGCATCGAGCGGTTCGCGATGCGGTCGGGCACCCAGAAAGCGAGGAGAGCCGCGATGCCGAGCAGCGCGGCGTTGGGGGAAACGATCGCGGTGAACCCAAGGCGTCCAAGGATCCTGCCCCCGAGCACCACGCCGACGATGAACGCGGCGGAGCCCGCGCCGCGCACCCAGCCATAGTCAAAGCCCTTGGCCGTCGCGGACCACCGGGCCGGGGCGGCCGATGCAAGCGATAGCGCGTCCGCGATGGGCACGATCGGGGCCAGCGCGAGCGCTTGCAGCAGGCTGACCAGAAGCAGGGGCCACGGCCCCCGCGCTGGCAAGTACGCAAGTCCTGCGAGGGCCGCTGCGACACTGCAAATGGACAGGACGGCGCGTGGCGCCGCGAGCCGGTCCGCGATGCGCCCGGCGGCCGGACCCGCGGCCAGGCGCGCGGCCGTTCCCGCGGCCAGCACAAGCCCAAGCATTTCCGGCCTGAGGCCGCGCGCAGTGAGCAACGCCGGCAAGAAAGGAGAGAGCGCGCCGAAGGCAGCGAACAGGGCAGCGTACAGGGCCAGGAATTTGGCGAAGGGAACCGCGACAGTGCGAAGGGTGAGTCTAATCACCCATCGAGTATATCAAACGACACGCCCCTCGGATCATGAACCGCACCTCGCGCCAGTCCGAGCATGGGTGCGCTCGGGAGGGCTGGGCTGTGCGACCACGCCATAACCGGGTAGTCGGCGCGCAACGTCTCCCAAATTTCTCAGAAGTGGAGGAGTGGCCGCTCCGTGTCCAACCTGGTACCCGCTTATCGGCCAATCGACCCGTCACGGGTAGACGCCTTTGTGGGTCAGACGGGACGACGCAGCGACGGCACGGCAAAGCGCGTTGACCATGCCTCGCATGTTGCGGCGCCGGTTGGTGGTCCAGCAGAAGGCGCCGAGATAGTCGGGCAGATGCTTGGGGGAGAGCCGCTTGTGGGTGGCCTTGAGCGCGGTACTGAGATTGGCGACCAGGGTGTTGACGGTGAAGAACGGGGCGCTGCGCTCGCGCTCCGGACGCCCGCCGCCGGTGACGGTGGCGACATGCGTCCGCCCGGCTTCACCGAAGGCGTTGAACGCCCGCAAGCCGTCCGTGTGCACAGTCGCGCCGGCGGCGATGTGGGCATCGCGGAACGCGGCCACCGCCTCGCTGGAGAAGGCGCTGACCGCGCGCATCGCGACATGGCCCATGCGCCCGTCCGCATGCCGCTCGCAGGCGACGATGACGCAGGTCTTGCCTTCGGTTCCGCTGCCTTGGTTCCTTTCACCTCCCAGACACACGTCATCCGCCTCCACTACCGGCGGCGCGGCATCGTCGTCGCTCGCGCCCCCGAGCGAATAGCGCTCCGTCCGCTCGGTCATGGCGTGGCGGAGCCGCTTGTGCAGATACCAGGCCGTCTCATAGCCCAGGCCCAGCCTGCGGCCGAGCTCGACCGCCGAGATCGCCTGTTTGGTGCTGCTCATCAGGTGCATGGCGCGGAACCAAGTGGTCAGAGACAGCTTGGTGTCCGCCATCACGGTGCCCGCGGTGACCGACCAACGTCGGCCGCAGCGCGTGCAGCCGACACGGCGGCCGTAGACATAGCTCTTCAGATTGGCGCAGCGCGGGCAAGGCATTCCTTCACGTTGGCGCGCCGCCACCAACGCCGCCAGACACTGATCCTCCGTCCCGTAGAGTCGTTCGAACTCAACGTCCGTCAGCCCCTTCATGATTGCCCGCATCGTTCTGCTCCGAGACGCCGCGTTCAGAGCGACTTTGCGCTTCCCTGCTGCAAAGTACAAGAGCGGGTCGATTGGCCGATAAGCGGGAACCTGGTAGGCTTTGACGCGGTCGGCATCGCATCGCTTCATCCAATCGCTGCGTACAACACCGGGAGGCTCGCGGCCATATGGACGGCAACGGCGACACAATCCTTCGGGAAACCATCGCCGGGATACGGCAAATTCTCGGAACCGAGCTTATTGATCCGGCTTGGGTGATCTTGAATCAGGCAGCATAACGGACAGGCTGGTGCCCGAAGTAGCTCCGCACGCGTTCGGGCAGCTTCGAGAGCTTGCGCATGTGGCTGATGACGGTGCACTTGAGCTGCTGCTTGCTGCGGGCGGGCGGCTTACGGGTGACGGCCTGCTTGAGGTCGGCATGGAGGCACTCGTCAGGGTTCAACTCGGGGCTGTAGGAGGGCAGATGGAACACCTCGATTTGCGCGGTGCGCCCGGCCAGCCACTCCCGCACGGCACGGGCACGGTGGACGGGCAGGTTGTCCAAGATCAGGAACACCTTGCCGCCGGCATCGCGGATCAGGCGGTCGAGAAAGCGGATCAGCGTCGGTGCCTTGATCGCGCCGTCGAGCACCATCCAGCGCAGCTCGCCCTTGTTGGTTACCGCCGAGATCAGGCCTACGCCCGCCCGCCGGTGATTGGGGCGGACCACCGGGGTTCGTCCGCGTGGGGCGTAGCTGCGGCCGCGCACGTCATCGGCGCGCAAGCCGGTCTCGTCGCCCCAGAAGATCGTGCCCTTCTCTCGCTTGGCCCGAGCCACGATCGCCGGGTAGTCCCGCCGCAGCCAGCGGCGCACTTCGGCTGCACGCTGCTCATAGGCCCGCCGCAGCGGCTTCTGCGCTGTGAACCCCCAGCGCGCCAGGTAGCTTCCCATGGTGCGCACCGCGAGCCGCACCCCACAGCGCTGCTCGATCAGGGCGCGCACCGCCGCACGGCTCCACAGCGCGAACGGCAGGCCAAGCTGGTCCGGCGGGTGCCGGCAGATCAGTTCACAAATCTCCGCTTCCTGCCGCGCATTCAGGAACCGCCCGCTCCCCGGCTCCGGACCGCGCGGTCCGCTGCGCAAGCCCGCCATCCCCGCCGCCGCGAAGCGCCGGCAGATGTTGAACACCCCCGTCCGGGTCAGACCCGTCTGCGCCGCGATCGCCTCGTAGGTCAGGCCGCTCTCGCGTAGTCCCACCACCTGCCGCCGACGCTCCTCTTGGGCTGCCGCCGGCAGCTTGCGCATGTCCACATGATCCATCCTACCAAACTGGATCAACCACGCGGCAATTCCAACACTACCCAAGCCGGATCAATAACGCCATCACCATCGACCGGGTCGTCATCGGCGTCTTCTTCACCGGCGTGAAGCTGAGCAACGGCGCCGGGGGCACGTGCGCCACTCCGGTAAAGACGATTCCCGAAGCGGTCTGCTGCCCAAGCTCGGCGATGGCGATGCCTTTTCCCGGCCGGCTGCGCGGCCGACGCGCGCTCGACCTGCTGAAGGAGGCGGGTGCGGCCAGCGGCATTCGTCGCGCGGTTGGCATCGCGGTGATGAACGCGCTCGCTGATCTGTGTTGGACCCGACGTCCGCTCCCAGATCTAGAACTGCGCTGGGGCGTGGACGCGTTCGATGCGACCGAGATCCGCCCCGATGACAAAGTCATCGTTGTCGGCGCCTTTGTGCCCTTCCTGCGCGCGCTCAAGCGCCGAGGCATCGACTATCTGGTCCTGGAGAACGATCCAGCCACCTTGAAAGCCGACGAGTTACCCTTCTTCAGGCCAGCCGAGCAGGCGCCCGCGATCATGCCGACGGCCGATGTCGTTCTGATCACCGGCACGACGCTCGTCAACGACACTCTTGACGGTCTTCTCAGCCAGCTCAGGCCGGAGACGCGCGTGACCCTGGTCGGGCCTACAGTCAGTTTGCTACCGGACGCTTTTATGCGGCGCGGTGTGGACGTCCTTGGGGGCGTGCGCGTCACGGCACCCGACGATTTCCTCGACGTGCTGGCCGAGGGAGGCTCGGGGTACCACTTCTTCGGTCGATCTGCCGAGCGCGTGGTCCTGCAACGGCGGGCCCCGGCAACGTCCGCCTCAGCACGGTTTCACGAAATCCAGGGCGCGTAGCGGACCAGAGAGCCGCATGGACGATCTCTCGGCTTGCGGTGCCTTCTGCGCCCCTGTCACCGCCAAGACGAGGTCACCCATACTATAGAATTGCACGTGTATTGAGTTTTTCTCTCATAAGTTGCATTTGCCGCCAATCACCACGGGCGGAGGCAAGAATTCCTAATTCCTCTCCACGCTTATGCTAATATTCGCGCTACCCTAGCTTTCTGGAATTTCGGTACTGTTTGTAGGACGTGGCTATACCATGATGAGGCTCTCGCTCCCTGTCCCTTGGGTTCTGACAGGTCCGACGGTGGCGACGCTTCTGGCGCTGCTCCTCCTGTGCGGCTGTGCCGCACGGCCAGACACGGCCTTTGACGCAGCCCAGCCGAGCACGGCGCCGGTGCGCAATATCGGCAACTTCAACGAGGCGCTTCGGTGCATGGACGACATGTTCTGGCGCCAGGGCGTGCGCGACATCTATATCACGACGGCCGGCATCCCGGACGCGACCGGGCTGATCTCCGCCGGCACCAAGGAGATGTTCATCAGCGCGGTGTCGCAGATGTCGGCGAAGAGCGGCGCCTTCCACTTCGTCGATTACGACCCCACGCAGCTCGACGTGCAGGTGCTGTCGGAGATGGTGGGACTTCGCAACGACTTCGTCGCCCCGAACTATTACGTGCGCGGCGCCATCACGCAGCTTGACAGCGGCGTGCTCAGCTCCTCGAAAAGCGCCGCCCTCTCCCTGCCCTTCGCCGATCTCGGCATCTCGCACGACCAGGTGGTGTCAGTGGTCTCGGTGGACATGAACCTCGGCAAGCTGGCCACGCGGCAGATCATCCCCGGCATGTCCGCGAACACCTCCATGGCGGTGGTGCAGACGGGAAAGGGGGCCGATATAGGCGGCATCATTGGACAGGCCGGCCTCTCCTTGAGCGTGTCGCTCGACCGGTCCGAAGGCTTCCACCAAGCGGTGCGCAACCTGATCGAGCTGTCCACGATCGAGCTGTTGGGCAAGCTGACCCACGTTCCCTACTGGGAGTGCCTGAACATCGAGCCCACAAACCCGGCCTTCCGCTCCGAGGCGCGGGAATGGTTCGACCAAATGGGTTCGGGAGAGCGCGACCAGTTCGCGCGCGCCGCCCTGATCCAGGCCGGTTATCTGCGCAGCGGCGATAGCTCGCCCGCCGACCTCGCCTCAGCCATCTCGCGCTACCAGGCAGAAAACGACTTGGTGCCGAGCGGGCGTGTCGATTTCGACCTCTATTACCGGCTGCTGGCCAATGACGCGCGGCGGCACGGACCGGGTCCGGCGGTGCCTGCCCGGGTGACGACGGCGGCGGCGGTCCCTGCTCCCCAGGAGGCGCCACGCGCCGTGCTCAGCACTGGGCACGGCCCGCACCCGACGTACCGGGTCGGTGAGAGCCTGACACTGGAAGCGCAGCCGACGCAGGACGCCTATCTCTACTGCTATTACCAGGATGCCGACGGCGTGGTGGCCCGGGTGTTTCCCAACCGCTTCCAGCCGGACGCCTTCGTGCATGGCAACACGCTGGTTCGCGTGCCGCCCGGCAACGGAGCGTTCGACATCCGCTTCGACAAGGCGGGGGGACACGAGGCGGTGGCCTGTTTCACCGCGAGCCACGAGGTCGGGCTGAGCCTGCCCGACCGGCTGAAGGGGCAGGACTTGGCGCCCCTGCCCGTGCGCGGGCTGGACGATGTCGCCACGCAGTTCCGCAGCCTGGGTGGGGCGCGGGTGGATGACGCGCGGCTCGCCATCGAGGTGACGCAGTGAACGCGAGAAGCGCCGGCTGGCTGAGGCGCTTCCTGCTCCGGGTCGCGCTGGGCGCCTGCGCCGTGGCGATCACCGTCCTGGTGCTGGCCCCGGCCGGCGCCGCCCCCGCGCCGGACAGCAGCGAGAAGCGGATCGCGTTGGTCATCGGCATCAGTGCCTACCAGAACGCGCCGCCGCTCGCGAACCCGGTGAACGATGCGCGCGCGATCGGCGCTGCCTTGGGGCAGCTGAAATTCGAGGTGCAGGGGTTGTTCAACCCGAACTACAGCCAGCTCAGCCGTGGAATCCGGGACTTCGGGATACGCGCGCAGAGCGCCGATGCCGCCGTGATCTACTACGCCGGGCACGGCATACAGGCCGATCACGAAAACTACCTGCTGCCGGCGGATGCCAAGCTGGAGCATCAGCATGACCTGCTGTTCGAGGCGATGCCCTTGCGCCTTGTGCTCGGGGAAGTGGCGCAGGCAAGCAAGGTTGGCATCGTCCTGCTGGATGCCTGCCGCAACAACCCGTTCGCGGAACGGATGTCGCGATCCTTCGCTAACTCGCAGCGCGGCTTCACTACGACTGGCCCTGGGTTGGCGCGAGTGGATGACGTGCCACGAAACACGATGGTGATGATGGCGACCAAGGCGGATCAAGGAGCCGATGACGGGGATACCGGGCACAGCCCGTTCGCGGCGGCGCTGCTCGCGCATTTCCCAATTCCTGGCCTGGAACTCGACCTGTTCGTGCGCAGCGTGCACGACACCGTGCTCAAGGCCACCAACAACCGCCAGGAGCCCTACATCTTCAGCTCGCTCGGGGCGGAGCCGTTCTACTTCCACCCGAGCCCACCCAATCATCCGCCTGTCATCGGCGCGGTACGGGCGCTTCAGGTCACTGACCGGTCCGGCATGACGCCGCTCGGCTTCCCGCAACCGACCGATCCGGACGGCCATATGCTGACGGTGCGCATCACCGGACTGCCGCGGTCCGGGGAGGTGCGCGTCGACGGGCATGCGGCGAAGTCGAACGACCTGTTCTCCGTGGATCAGTTCATGACGGCCACCTACACGCCCGACGGCCAGGCCGTGGGTGCGGTAGGGTCGGTCGACATCCTGGTAGAGGATGGGCGCGGCGGCAGTGTGACGGCCAGCCTGCCGATCACCGTCCTATCGACGAACCACCCTCCCGTCGCAGAGCGCGCGCGGACGATCCAGTTCCACCCGTTGCGCCTGGGCATCGCACCCCCGACCGATCCCGATGGCGATCCACTGACCGTGACTGTCACGGTGCTGCCTCGTGGCTACGTCCGCAACGGCACCGCCGTCTTGTCCATCGGCGATCGCTTGCAACCCACCGACCTGCCCCGCCTGACCTTCACGCCGGATGTGGATGTCGTCGGCCCGGCGGGCAGCTTCGGATACATGGTGGACGATGGGCGCGGCGGCCGGACCGAAGGCAAGGTCGATATCGAGGTGGCGGAGAAACCGCCCGAGGAGAACGTGGTCTCCCGTCCGGACGAGCCGCGCGCCCCCACCGGCCAGCAGGTTGCCAGCCTGCAACCACCCATGGCTTTGCCGCGAGAGCCCCGGCGCGAGCCCGCCGAGGCCAAGCCCCGCACCCTGTCGACGCCGGCTGCCTCTTCGACAGCCTTGCCGCCCGCGCCCGCTGATTCGAGCGCCGATGCGAAGGCGATCCAGGACTGCCCGAACTGTCCAACACTGACCGTCCTCCCGGGCGGCTCTTTTGTGATGGGACAGGGAGCCCACGACCCCGAGGCCGCGCCGCCGCACCGCGTCAGCCTTCGCCCGTTTGCGATCGGACTGTATCCGGTCACTGTCGCGGACTGGAAGGCCTGCCTGGCCGAGAACGGGTGTGGATCCATGCCCCGGATGGCAGAGGTGGACGACCGCACGCCGGTGCATAACGTGAGCTGGGACGACGCCCAGCAATTCGTGGCCTGGCTGTCGCGCAAGACCGGCAAGACGTATCGGTTGCCGAGCGAGGCCGAGTGGGAGTACGCGGCACGCGGCGGCACAACGACGCGGTACTGGTGGGGCAACGAGGTCGGCGTCGCCAAGGCCAATTGCCGTGATTGCGGCGGTCCTCAGGACGCGCGCCGGCCGCTTCCGGTGGACGCGCTCCAGGCGAACTCGTTTGGACTCTACGATATGCTCGGCGGCGTGGCCCAGTGGACCGAGGATTGCTGGTTCCCCGATTATCGCGGCGCCCCCTCGGACGGCGAGGCGCGCGAATCCCGGGCCTGCCTGAAGCGCGTGTTGCGCGGCGGCTCGTTCCGCGCCGGGCACGACGATATCACCGCCGCCTCTCGCGGCGCCTATGACGCCTCGGTGCGCTACGTCGTCAACGGCTTCCGCGTGGCGCGCGACGTTAACTGACGTCCTGCCAGCGCCCCGGCTCCGCAAGCTGTCGAACAGCGGTTTTGCAGGCATGCCCTGACGTCGCCTCCCGCCAGATCGCCCCGGGCGTCGAAAGGCCCTGCCGGACCCCACTCCTGAGGAAGGGAAGGGGGAGACACATCGTACAGCACAATTCGAAGGCGACATGGCGGTATGGATCAAGACATCAAGGGCACCGGCATTGCACCAACGGCCTTATGCTCTGACCTGCCCGCTCCCGTTTCGACCCGAAGCCCTTACCTGTCCCTCGTCATTCCCGCGAAAGCGGGAATCCAGCGAAACTGCACAGAACTCCGTATGCTGGCCTGGATGCCCGCTTGCGCGGGCATGACGGTATAAGGTCAGGGCAGAGGGCGTTCAGTATCGGCGCCCCTTCCCTTTCGGGAGGGACTAACGGGAGAGGGCCGAAGGCGAGAAAAGGCCAGTCGGAAAGCCGCTCATTACTTCAGGTGCTGGGCAAGATGCTTGTTCATTTCGAACATCGTTACCTTGTCCTTGTTGCCGAACACCTTGCGGAGCTTGTCGTCCGCCAGGATCTCGCGGCGATCCTCCGGGTTTTGCAAATTGTTCGAGCGGATATACTCCCACACCTTGCTCACCACCTCGCCCCGCGCCAGCGGCCCTTCCCCGACCACCGCCGCAAGCTCCTCTGAGGGCTTGAGCGGCTGCTGGAGCGCATTGGCCTTGCCACTCCCAGTCTTTCCCGGCGCCTTCTTCTGAGCTGACTTCTTCTCTGGAGTCTTGGTCGGCATCAACTTTCTCCGGATTGCCTCAAGCTGCAATTCGTAACGCAATTCGAGCAGTTTCTCCATGCTTTACTTGCCCGCTTGCTGATACCATGCCGGCTTGCGCTTCTCCTGGAACGCGGCGGTGCCCTCGCGGGCCTCCTCGGTGTGGCGCTGGGCCGCGCTCTCATGGGCGAGAAGGTCCATCGAGCGATCATCCAGCAGCAATCCGTTGGCCCCCAGGAATGAGCGTTTGGTCGCCGCAATCGCGCCGGGCGCGCCAAGGAGGATGGCTTCAAGTATCTCGGCTAGCCGCCCCTCCATCCGGTCGGGCGCCACGATTTCGTGGATCAGGCCGATGCGCTCGGCCTCCTGGGCGTCGAACCGCTCGCCGGTGAGCGCGTAGCGGCGGGTGTGGCGCAGGCCCATGGCATGGACCATGTGCGTGGAGATTGGCGTCGGCGCCACGCCCACGCGCACTTCGGTCAGCCCGAACATGCTGTCTGGCGTGGCCAAGGCGACATCGACGCAGCAAACCACGCCGCAGCCGCCGCCGAAGCAGGCGCCGTGGACGAGGGCGATCGTGGGCTTGGGGAACTCATTCAGGAGTTGCATGGCGCGCGTGGTCGCCATCGAGGCGGCGTGGTTTCGCTCAGGTCCGTACTGGGTGGCACGACGCAGCCAATTGATGTCGGCGCCCGCTTGGAAGTGCCGCCCGGCGCCTCGGAGCACCAAGCAGCGCACCGCCGGATCCGAGGCGACCCGTGACAGGCCGGCGATCAGCTCGGCCAGCAGATCCTCATCATAGGCATTGCCGAGCTCCGGACGGTTCAGGGTAGCGGTGGCGACGCCGCGTGCGTCGGTATTGAGCAAAACGAGGGCCATTGTGCCACCTCGGAGCTGATTGTCGCCGGACAGGCATTGGCGTCGCAGGGCCTCAGACGCTACAGTACCGGCGATGCGCGTGGCGGCTGCGGGGTCGGCGATCGCGGCGCGATCGGTCATGGCCTGGGACGCTCGCATGCGACCGACCCTGGGGCAAGATCGACCGGAAGATGAGATTGACCGCACTCTGGCTTCCGCTTTTTTCTGCGCCGGCCCATAGTGGCAACTCATGACGCAGGTGATACGGGTGCATGGGACGTGCGTGGCCCGCAGCGGTGCGGGTGTACTGCTGCTAGGCCCGGCCGGGGCGGGCAAGTCCGACCTTGCGCTAAGGCTGATGCCGCGTGGGTTCGATCTCGTCGCCGACGATCAGGTCTTGATAGAGGACGGCAGGGCCTGCTCGCCGCCTTCGCTGGCCGGGATGCTCGAGATACGGGGCCTAGGGATCGTGCGATTGCCATTTGTGACGGCGGTACGGCTCGCCTTGGCGGTCGAGCTCGGCTTGCCCGACCGCATGCCGTGCGCGCGACAGCATCGGGAGCTTGGCCTTCCCCTGGTGCGGGTGAGACCCGACGCTAGCTCGGCGCCGGAGCGAGTGTCGATAGCGCTTGACTGCGCGCTCGGGATCGTGCCGCAGGTAGCCGGAGCCTTCGCCCCATGACCGAGTCGGTACGCGTTGTCCTGGTTAGCGGGCTGTCCGGCGCCGGCAAGCTGTCCGTGTTGCGCGCGCTGGAGGATATCGGCTTTGAGGCGGTGGATAATCCGCCCCTGACAATGCTGGAGGCCATGGTTGGTCAGGCGCAGCGCAGCCTGGCGATTGGAGTGGATGCCCGCACCAGCGGCTTCGATCCGAGCGCCGTGGTCAGTGCGCTCACTGACCTGCGCGCCGACCCGAGGCTGCGGCCAGAGCTGATCTATGTCTGGGCGGAAGAAGCCGCTCTGCTGCGCCGGTACTCGGAGACGCGGCGCCGTCATCCCTTGGCGCCGACTGGACGCGTGTCCGACGGCATCGCGGAGGAACAGGTGTTGACTGGCCCGCTGCGAGAGGCGGCCGATCTCGGTACTCGACACCTCCGACCTACCGCTCTCGGCGATGCGCGCCCTGATCGAGCGGCGGTATGGCACGGCCAGCGCGGGCGAGGCGCCGCGGATGGCTGTCGCGCTGGTCTCGTTTTCCTACGCCTATGGCCTGCCGCGCGACGCAGACCTGGTCTTCGATGCCCGCTTTTTGCGCAACCCCTTTTACGACCCCATATTGCAGCCGAGGACGGGGATTGATGCGGACGTCGCCGCTTACGTCGAAGCCGACCCGGACTTCCCGGCGTATATGCGCATGGTCGAGCAACTGCTCGGCCTGCTCTTGCCGAGATTTGTCCAGGAGGGCAAAAAATATGTCACAATCGCGGTCGGATGCACCGGAGGGCGACACCGCTCAGTGCGTATCGTAGAAAAACTCGCGGACCATCTCAGGGGCGCGGACGGCAATGCCGGCGGGCGGTGGTGGCTGCATGTCGCGCACCGGGAGCTGGCCCGGATGGGCGCCAGCGGAGCCTTTCCTCTCGCCGTGACGTTCGCGGGCCAGGGCGGAGACCCCGCGCAAACAGGCGAAACGCCGCGCGCCCCATTTATATAGGCTCGAAAAGGACGCCATGAACTTGAACGCTCGAAGGGACGCGCTTCGCACACCATGATCGGCATGGTCCTTGTCACCCATGGCCGTCTGGCGGAGGAGCTTCGCGCCGCGCTGGAGCATGTGGTGGGCGCGCAGCGGCACGTCGACACGGTCTGCATTGGGCCGGAAGACGACATGGAGAACCGTCGCGCCGAGATTGAGCGGTGCATCGAGCACTGTGACACCGGCGATGGGGTCGTGCTGCTGACCGACATGTTCGGCGGCACGCCCTCGAACCTCGCCATCTCGATGATGGAGCGCAAGGGCGTGGAGGTGATCGCGGGCGTGAACCTGCCTATGCTGGTGAAGCTGGCCAAGGTGCGGTCGAACCAGCCTTTGGCGGACGCGGTGAACTGCGCCGAAGCCGCGGGACGAAAGTACATCGCCGCCGCCTCGCATGTTCTGCATGGCTGCAAGGCGAACGGGACCGGAGGCTGCTGATGAGCGGGGACGGTTCTCGTCCGCCGAGCGAGGCCAGTCCCGATGCCGCCAGCGCATCCATTCTCAGCCGCGTTGTCAGAATTCCGAATAAGCGCGGGCTGCACGCCAGGGCCGCCGCCAAGTTCGTGACCCTCGCCGAGCGATTCGGTGCCGCGGTTGATGTGCTGCGCGACGGGCAGAGCGTATCGGCCCGCTCCATCATGGGATTGATGATGCTCGGGGCTGGCCAGGGCGCCGAGATCGAGCTGCGGGCCGAGGGCTTCGACGCGCGCGAGGCGCTGGATGCCCTGGTCGCGCTGGTCGACTCCGGCTTCAATGAACAAGGCTGAGCCGCCACCGCCTCAGCACAAGCGCCTTTCCGCGCGGCTTCGCGCTCCCGAGCGGCCTGAGAGGGTGTTGACGGGCATCCCGGTTTCCCCCGGCATCGCCATCGGCCACGTCTTCACCGCGGCCGAGCCCACGCCTGAGATCACGCGCCACTGCATCGGCGCCGAGGAACTGCCGGCCGAGGCGGCGCGACTGGAGGCGGCGATCGCGAAGTCCCGCCATCAGCTGCGCAAGCTCGAAGCCCGGCTTTCCGTACTGCCAGAGGAGAGTCAGGCGGAGCTGGAGCCGCTGATCGAGGCTTATCTGCGGATGCTCAGCGACTCGCGGCTGCTGCGGGGCGCGTGCCGGCGCATGAGTGAGGGACTGCGCTCGGCCGAGAGCGCGGTCGCCGAAGAGGCCGAGGCGATTGCCGGGGCGATGATGGCCCATGCCGCGCCGGACATGGCGGCCGAGGATTGCGCGAGCCTGCAACGCCGCGCCGATGAGGTGCGGGAGATCGCGCGCCGCCTGGTACGGAACTTGACCAACGCGCCGTTCCGCAGCTTCACCGGGTTGCCCGAGGGCGCGATCCTGGTGGCCGAGAATCTGCGCCCGGCCGATGCCGCGCTGCTCGATCCCGCGCGGCTTGCCGGGGTAGGAACCGCCGAGGGTGGCGCCGAAGGGCATACGGCGGTGATGCTGCGGGCGCTCGGGGTGCCCGCCGTGCTGGGTGTGCCGGGGCTGGCGCACGCGATCCGCCCTGGCGACATGGCCATCATCGACGGCGCGACCGGGCGGGTGACACTGAACCCGAGCGTCACGACCCTGGCAGGGGCGCGCCGCGCCGTCACCGCCTTCGCCCGCGAGCGGCAGCGCTTCGCGCGGCTGCGCCGCCTTGCGGCGGAGACGCAGGATGGCGAGGCCGTCGAGCTGCAAGCCAACATGGAGCTGCCACTGGAACTGCCGCTGATCCAGCAGTCGGGGGCGCTGGGCATCGGCTTGCTGCGCACCGAGTTCCTGTTCATGAATCGCGATACGGTTCCGGACGAGGCCACACAGACCGAAACCTACCGCGCGGTGGTGGATGCCATGGGCGGCGCGCCGGTCACGATCCGCGTGCTGGACTGGGGCGGAGAGAAGGACATCGACGTTCTCGCCGCCGCGGGCGTTGTCCCGGACATGACGGACGCCAACCCGGCCTTGGGGTTGCGTGGCATCCGTCTGCTGCTGCGCCGGCCCGAGCTGCTGGAGACGCAGTTCGCCGCCATTCTGCACGCCGCCGCCGCCGGCCCGGTGCGGGTGATGCTGCCGATGGTCACGACACTGGCCGAGGTGCGCGGCGCCCGCGAGATCTACGACCGGGTGGCGCGGCGCCTGCGCCGGCGCGGCGAGCGGCTGCCCGAGCGGCTGCCGCCGCTCGGCATCATGATCGAGACCCCTGGCGCGGCCTTGTCCGCCGACGCTCTGGCACTTGAGTCCGACTTCTTCGCGATAGGCACCAATGACCTGACCGCCTACACCCTGGCGGTCGATCGGGGCGAGAGCGCCGTGGCCGAGCTGTACGACACCTTGCACCCGGCGGTGCTGCGCCTGGTGCAGTTCTCCACCGAGGCCGCTCTCAGGATGCGGATGCCGGTCTCGGTCTGCGGCGAGATGGCGGCGGACCCGCGCCTGACGCCGCTGCTGCTCGGCCTGGGCCTGCGCAGCTTCAGCATGAATGCCGGCGCGGTGCCGCGCGTGAAACAGGCGGTCCGCGCCGCGAGCATGGGCGAGTGCGCCCGTTTCGCGCGACGCGTCATGGAGCAGTCGGACCCAGTTCGTATTCGCGAGCTGATCGAGATCGGCGCCCACGCCCTCTGACGTTCCAAAATGTTCCGCTCACGTTCACGTTACTGGAATGTTCTTAACCTCTGGATAACGTCTCTAATTTTAGTCTCTGCCTCCGGAAATGGCACGGGTCTCGGAACCTGGGCCGCCTTGGAGGCTCTGCCCATGACCGTTTCGGCCCAACCGCCGTCCGTGCTGTCCGCGCCGATCATCCCCTCGGCGGCAGGCCCGGGTCAAGTTGTCGGGCTCACGTTGCAGAACCCCACCTCCACCGCGCTTGGCGGGCGCACGATCACATTCGGGCAGGCGTTGGCGCCGGGCCAGGTGCCGGCGGGGGCGAGCCTGGTCGCGATGATCAACGGCCAGCCGACGCCCATGCAGATGGACGTCAAGACCACAAATCCCGACGGGTCGGTGGCCATGGCGGTTCTGACGCTGGCCCAGCCTCCGCTCGCCGCCGGCGCGTCCGTCCCGGTCATGCTCACGCTGGCTCCGGCAACCAAAACACCAGCCAAGCCGGTCGATATCGGCGCGCTGGCTGCGCCGGGGTCTAAGTATCAGGTGCAAGTTAAACTCAACTTGCACAATGCCGATGGCACGACGAGCGCGGTCACGATCAACGCCGCGACGGCGCTGGCCGGGGCGCTGAAGAGCGGCGCCTACTCCACATGGCTTAGCGGCCCGCAGGCGACACAGGTCCGCGTCGATGTGCCGGTCGCGGGCTCGCTGCACGTCACCTTGGACATCACTGCCTTCGCCGACGGCAACACGTCCACAACGGTGACGTTCAACAACGACATCGCGATGGCGGCGCATGGCGGGACCGCGACCTACGACGCGATCGTCACCCAGAACGGCGCCTTGGCGTTCCAGCAGACCAACATCACCCAGTACCAGTACACGAGCTGGAACACGACGGTTGCCAGCAACGGCGCCCCGGCGGTGAACGTGCAGCACGACATCGCCGCGCTGCAGAAGACGGGCCTGGTCCAAAACTATGACCTGACCGCCGGCGTGGACGCCTCGCTGGTTGCGGCCGAGGCAACGCAGATGGCCAAGCCGGGCTTCGGCGCGGTGCTCGGCAGTGCCGGCGTCACGCAATACATGCCGATGACCGGCGGACGCCCGGATCTCGGGCCGACCACCGAGGCGAACACGCTCTGGCTGCTGACCCAGAACGCCACGGCCGCGCAGTACGCCCTCGCGCAGGCCAACGCGGCGGGAAGCATTCCTTGGCATTTCTACAGCCCTGCCAGCGGCGAGTACCTCACCACCACCGCCAACCCCAAGCTTTGGATCGACTATCGCGGCGGAATGTATGGCACCACCGCCCTGACCCAGGGGGTGCCGAGCAGCAAGCTCACAGGCTGGACCCCTGATCCGGCGCACCAGCCGGACCTTGACTACGTCGCCTATCTTATGACGGGGGACCGCACCTACCTCGACGAGCTGAATGCGGAGGCGTCTTACGATGTCCTGGCGCAGAACCCCACGAACCGACAGGGTGCCTTGGGGATCGTCGCCGACGGGGCCAGCCAGGTGCGCGCCCAGGCCTGGGACTTGCGCGCCATTGTCGAGGCCGCCGCGGCCAACCCGAACGGGTCGGCCGCGAAGGCCTATTTCACGCAGCTTGAGAACAATAATTTCAGCTATCTACTGAAATATGTGAGTACGCTGAACGAGGGGCAGGCGGAAGGCTGGATCACCGGCTCCTACGGCAACGGGGCAGATCGCGCCGTGGCAGCAGGACTACTTCGCCACCACCGTCGCCCTGGCGGCGGAGCAGGGCGTCGCCGGCGCGGCGCAGCTCCTGGGCTGGGAGGCGAACTTCCTGGCCGGCCTGTTCGTCAACACGGCCAAGGGGTTCAGCCCGTATCTGGGAGCCGCCTACAACATCTCGACCTACACCGCCGGCCAGATCCAGGTCGCCGGGGCGCTGCAGACCTGGGCCGCGATCGCCAGCACCACGCTGAGTTCCGGCTTCGTCGCCAGCACGGCGGCAAGCGATGTCGCGTCGGCGGAATACGCCATGGAGGCGCGGGGGGCGCTGGCCGACCTGATCACCGTCACCCAGGACGTGCGCGCCATCCAGGCCTACGGCTGGGTGAGCGCCTACGAGACGACGGCGAATCTCGCCAACGAGCAAGCCTGGCCGGTCTTTAACATTGCGCCGCGCCTCTCCGACGGGCAGCTTCTGACCTCGAACAACATCATCGTGACATCCGATACGATCGCGCGCGTGGTCCAGGGCAGCGCGACCGCCGACCAGCTCATCTACGAGACCGGATCGGGCAACGGCACTTTGCAAGGCGGAAGCGGCATCAACATCCTGTTCGCCGGGAGCGGGACCGACACCCTGCTGGGCGGCGCCAACAACGACTACCTGTTCGCGGGAAGCGGCGCCGACCTGCTCGCTGCGGGCGGGGGCCGCAACACCATGCAGGCGGGCAGCGGGGCGGACACGTTCCTGCTCGATGCGCGCCAAACGGCGACCGACACCATCACGGGCTTTGTCCCCGGCACGGACAAGCTCAGCGTCATCGACGCGTCCGGCAAAGCCGCGAACGCCAGCGAGATCACCGGCTATATCAGTGGCGCCACCACGGATGCCTCGGGCAACGCGGTCCTCCACCTGTCGAGCGGCCACACGGTCACGCTCCAAGGCATTGCGAAAGCCCAGCTCTCCGCCGCCTGGTTCGGCGGTCAATCGGTCCTGCCTCCCGCGCCCACCGTCAATCCGCCGCCCGCGCCGGCCGCCACCTACGTGGTGGACAGCCGCATCACCGGGCAGGATCAGCTCGCGGGCTTCCGCGCAGGAGTGGATCAGCTTGCGGTGATCGGCACCAACGGCCAGCCGCTCAGCGGCACCGCTCTGGCCTATCTGGTCGCTGGGATGACGGCGGACACGCTGGGCGACGTGGTGCTGCATCCGAGTGCGAATCTGGCGATCCAATTGGGCGGGATTCCGCCTGGCACCGCATCGGCGCCGAGCACGGCGATGCCGGCGAATCCGCCAGGCGTCACGGGATCAACGCCTTCCGTGGGCAGCTCCGCCACAACGTTCGTCGAGAGCCTGCTCACCGCTGGCGCCGACTTGATCCAGAACTTCCAGATTGGCGTGAACCATTTGCACGTGCTTGGCACGAACGGCCAGCCTCTGACTGCCTCGGCACTGTCTGGCCTGGTGCGCACAGCGACGGCGGATGCGTCGGGCAGCGCGGTGTTGCACCTGTCGGACGCCCACACTCTCACTCTTGCCGGGGTCGGGCTGAAGCAACTGAGCGCGAGCCTCTTCGCCTAAGGTGAAAGCTCACGCTCCGGCAAGCCAACACGCATTGACGATGTTCCTGCGTACCCGTTAATCCCCCTGTTAGCCCGATGACATCGTACGGGGCAAGGGAGAGGAACGGAGATGGCGGAACACTGGAGCGATTGGGCTATCCGTCCGCTGCGTCGCGGCGCGGCGATCGCGCTCGGCGTGGCTGGGCTAGCGGCTTGGCTGTCAGTGCCGGCCCTGGCTGCCGGGTCGGGACCAGCCGCATCGACCCTGGTGCAGACCGAATATGGCTCGGTACAGGGCCAGACCGATGGCCGGGTCAACGTATGGCTCGGCATCCACTATGCGGGAAGCCCGGCCGGCCAGTACCGCTGGACACCGCCGCGCCCTCCCGCGTCATACGGCACGGCTGACAGCCCGTTCCAGGCGACCGAGTTCGCGCCGCCCTGTCCGCAAAACATTTCCCCCTTCGGTAACTCGACGGCTTATCCTGTCACCTCCAGTTCGATTCCCGGCAGCGCCGACAGCGAGGACTGCCTGGCGCTCAACGTGTGGGCGCCCGCCCGCGCTACTGGCAGCTTGCCGGTGTTCGTCTGGATTCACGGCGGCTCCAATGTGTATGGCCAGGGCAGCGGCTATGATCCGCGCCCGCTAGTCACGCAGGGCAACATCATCGTCGTGACGATCAGCTATCGCCTCGGCGCGCTCGGCTGGCTCGCGCACCCGCTGCTCGACGGCGACACACCGAACAGCTCGGGCAATTACGGGCTGATGGATCAGCAATTTGCCATGCAATGGGTCCGCGACAACATCGCGGGCTTCGGCGGCGACCCGGACCAGGTGACGATCGGCGGCGAGTCGGCCGGCGGCCTCGATACCTGCTCGCATCTCGCCTCGCCCACCGCCGCGGGCCTGTTCCGTGGCGGCGTCGTCGAGAGCGGCTGCATCATCGGGCAGACCCCGCAGGCAACCTACGAGGCCACCACCGGCACCGCCTTCGTCAACGCGCTCGCCTGCACCACGCTCGATTGTCTCCGCAACGCCCCGATCGGACAGATCCTGGCCGCGGAAGCGGCGGAGGGTTGGGGACCGGTGGCGGGACCGAATGTCGCAACCCTGCCGCAATTGCCACAGACTGCGTTCGCGAGCGGCGCGTTCAACCGTGTTCCCGTCCTGCAAGGTACCAACCTCGACGAGGGCAGGCTATTTACGCCGCTCTTCTTCGGCACCGTTACCACGGCCAGCCCGGCGCCCTCCGGCAGCACCTCCTATGCGGATGCGCTCGCAACCTTGCTGCCGGCGGCGACGCCGGATCAGTTGAGCGCGGTCGCCAGCCAGTACCCGCCGAGCAACTATGAATCGGACGGAGCAGCGGCAGCGCCTGGCGAAGCCATATCGGCGATTGTCACCAACTCGCTCTTCGCCTGCACCGCGCTGCGCTCCGAGGACGCAATCTCGCAATACGTGCCGCTCTACGCGTACGAGTTCCGCGACCAGACGGCGCCGGAACTGTTCATCCCGCCCACGAACTACCCATACGGCGCGGCGCACGCCAGCGAGCTGCAATACCTCTTCAACCCGGACCTGTTCTTTCCGAACACGACCTATCCGTTCAACCCGTTCCCGCTCAACGCCGAGCAGCGCCAACTGTCGCGCGACATGATCCGTTTCTGGACGAACTTCGTCTCGACGCTCGACCCGAACCAGTCGGGCGCGGACGCGCCGAAGCGGAGCATCCTCGCGAACTCCGGCGGCTGGGCGCCATTCTCCGCCAGCGTCGGGAATGTCGAGGCGCTGGTCTATCCAAGCCCCTTCCAGGCCGATGACTACGCATCCGAGCACCAGTGCGCGTTCTGGAACCAGATCGGGCTGGTAAGCGGTCTGTGACGCGAGTTGGGGAGCCGTGAGGCTCCCCGCTCACCCCTCCGGCAGGTTCGCCTCCCCGCCCGGGCTCAAGCCTTCAAGTCAAGGACAACAGGTCCAGAGACCGCGTCAGTCACCCCGCGGCCCGCGTCGAGCTCCTCGAGCGTGTCGCGGAAGGTATCGAGTGTTGCGATCATCCGGTCTCGTGCTCCGGCCAGCATCACGATGTCGCCCCATTCGCCGATCAGGCAGTACGTGCGCTCGCCGGTCTTGATGATTACGCCACGCTCCAGGCCGGGCCAATTCGCTTTGCCATTGCGGTGCGCTTCAAGGAACTTCTGATCTTGGCCGGGCTTAACACGGAACCGGACGACATTGAAACTGGACATGACACTGCTCCCGATGGGATTGGCGAGGCCGGATCTCCGGCTCGGTCATGGATCCCAAGCCTGCACCGCGAGATGGCGCGCGATCCGGCCGTCCCTGAGTTCCAGCATCGCGGCGCACACGACACGGCCGCCTTCGGGATAGGTACATGCCTGCGTGAAGGCGAGCCTGTCACTGACCGCAACAGCGGTCTCCACCCGGTGCGTCATCGCGCGTCCGCACAAGTCCGCGTAGTAGGCCGCGATTGCATCACGCCCCGTCACCTCGAGCGGATGGCTCGGCGGATTGTTCTGGTCGATGACACGCAATACCGCATCGTCGGCGTAGAAGTTCGTTAGCGTCTGTCCGTCGCGGCTTTCAATCGCTCGGCGCAGCGCCGGTACCGTAAGTGCTTCCATCGCCCCTGTCTCCCCTAGAAGGTTAAGCGCGCCCATCACTTGGCGGCTGTTGTCTTCGCTCGCTCTGCCGCCAGCCGAAGCACGTTGTCGGTCTCCTGCCGAAAAGCCGTCGGATCGGCCTGCATGCCGTTGAGTACGGTGCTCCAGTGCCTGGTGATCGCGGCCATCGCAACTGCTTCGCGAACCTCGGCGTCTGTCGCACCATTCAGCTTGGCGGCTTGCGTGTGAAAGTAGATGCAGTACGTGCATGGGATCTGCGCGGCCACCGCCAGGCCGATCAGCTCCTTTTCCTTGCCGGAAAGCGCGGTGTGCGGATTAGGCTCAATACTGTTCAGATAGACGGGCAGGCGGCGTATGCTGCTGGCTGGGATTGTCGGGGGCGGCAGCGATGGCCGGTGCTCCTGCCGGCCTGCCGGCCGGCGTTCGTCTCAGCGACCACATCAGCCTCGGCGTGATCGCCGCGGCGTTCCCGCCCGAACGGGTGCGGCAGATCCTGGCCGAGACCGGCACGGCGAGCGAGCGCGAGCGCGACTTGCCGGCGCAGGTCATGGTCTACTACGCGATCGCCCTGGCGCTCTACATGGGCTCCAGCACGCGGGAGGTGTTGCGCTGCCTGCTGGAGGGTCTGCGCTGGCTCTGGGGCGCTGAGGCGGTCAGGGTGGCGGGGCGGAGCGGCATCTCGCAGGCCCGCACCCGGCTGGGCGAGGCGCCGCTGCACAGGCTCTATGAGCAGAGGGTGCGGCCGATCGCGACGCCCGCCACCAAGGGGGCGTGGTATCGGGACTGGCGCCTGGTCAGCCTGGACGGGTCCTGCCTGGATGTGGCCGATACCGAGGCGAACTGCCTGGCCTTCGGCTGTCCGGGCGCGAGCCGCGGCGAGAGCGCGTTCCCGCAACTGCGCTTCGTGGCCTTGGTCGAGAACGGCACGCACGTGCTGTTCGGCGCTCGGCTGGGCGGCTACGCCGAGGGCGAGACGACGCTGGCCCACGCCGTGCTGGCGGCGCTGCGGCCCGGCATGTTGTGCCTGGCCGACCGACAATTTTTTGGACACGCGCTCTGGCAGGCCGCGGCGGCCACCGGCGCCGACCTGCTCTGGCGGGTGAAGCACAATCTGCGGCTGCCGCGCACAAGCGTGCTGGCCGACGGGTCCTACCTGACGACGATCTATTCCAGCGACAAGAACCGGCGACACGGCAGCAACGGCATCCGGGTGCGCGTGGTCGAGTATCGACTGGAGGGCGTCGCCGAGGCTGAGCCGCTGTATCGGCTGGTGACCACGATCCTGGATCCGGCGCAGGCGCCCGCCGCGGCCCTGGCCGCCCTCTACCATGAGCGCTGGGAAATCGAAGGCGCCTTGGACGAGTTGAAGACGCACCTGCGCGGGGCACGGGTCGTGCTGCGCAGCAAAACCCCGGCGTTGGCGCGCCAAGAGTTCTGGGGCTTGCTGCTGGCCCACTTCGCGGTGCGCGGGCTGATGCACGAGGCGGCGCTGCAGGCCGCGGAAGACCCCGACCGGCTCTCCTTCTCGCATGCCGTGCGCGTGGTCCGGCGCAAGCTGCCGCTGTTCGCCGCGCTTCCCCCCTCGGGCCAGGCGGGCTCTGCATAAGGCGGTGCTGAACGAGATCCTGGAGGAGCGCGTGGCAAGCAGCCGAGGCAGGCAGGTGCCGCGTGGGGTCAAGCGCAAGATGAGCAACTATCAGTTACGACCGCGCACCCCACAGCCGGTAACGCGGATCGAGTTCGTCAAGGCCATTCGCATCATAAAGTGAACAGTATTGGGATTAGGCTGGATTGTCTTGAACTCGGTCCAAGCACCACCGATCCCTTCCTCAGGGAACAGCTTGAAGAAGGTCGGAACACTCCCGAGCGTGTCCTCAATGTCGCGGTAGGCGCCGCCGGCGCCTTGTGCCAGTGCCGGCGTCGCGAACAGCGCAGCACCAACGACGAGAGCGGCTCCAAACGACCGATGACGAGCTATTGATCCGGCTCGGGTGGTGTTGGAATTGCCGCATGGGTGTTCCGGTTTGGCGGGATGGACCATGTGGACATGCGCAAGCTGCCGGCGGCGGCGCAAGAGGAGCGTCGGCGGCAGGTGGTGGGACTGCGCGAGAGCGGCCTGACCTACGAGGCGATCGCAGCCCAGACGGGCCTGACCCGGACGGGGGTGTTCAACATCTGCCGGCGCTTCGCGGCGGCTGGGATGGCGGGCTTGCGAAGCGGACCGCGCGGCCCGGAGCCGGGAACCGGGCGGTTTCTCGCGGCGCGGCAGGAGGCAGGGGTTCGTGATCTGATCTGCCGGCGCACGCCGGACGAACTTGGCCTGCCCTTCGCGCTGTGGAGCCGTGCGGCGGTGCGGGTCCTGATCGAGCAGCGCTGCGGGGTGCGGCTGGCGGTGCGCACCATGGGGACTTACCTGGCGCGTTGGGGCTTCCCGGCGCAGAAGCCGCTGCGGCGCGCCTATGAGCAGTGCCCGGCTGCGGTGCGGCGCTGGCTGCGGCGGGACTACCCGGCCATTGTGGCCCGGGCCAAGCGGGAGAAGGGCAGGATCTTCTGGGGTGACGAGACCGGCTTGCGCGCCGATGATGTGCGCGGCCGCAGCTTCGCCCCACGCGGGCAGACCCCGGTGGTCCGCCCCAATCACCGGCGCGCGGGCGTGGGCCTGATCTCGGCCGTGACCAACAAGGGCGAATTGCGCTGGATGGTGCTGGACGGCGCGATCAAGGCACCGACGCTGATCCGCTTCCTCGAGCGCCTGATCCGGGACGCCGGGGCCAAGGTGTTCCTGATCCTCGACAACCTGCCGGTCCACCGTGCCCGCGCGGTGCGGGCATGGCTGGCCGGGCGCACCGCACAGATCGCGGTCTTCCACCTGCCCTCCTACAGTCCCGAGTTGAACCCCGACGAGTGCCTCAACGCCGACCTGGAGCAGGCTGTCACCCGCAAGCCGCCCGCCCGCGGCAAGCAGCAGCTCAAGCGCACCATCATCAGCCACATGCGCAAGCTCGCGAAGCTGCCCGAGCGCGTGCGGAGCTACTTCGGGCATCGGCCCGCCCGGTATGCCGCCTGATCCAAGACCACCCAAGCCGGATCAATAACAATCGCATGACGAACCTCCTTGATGATTGTTGCGTTGTCGTCTTGCCTAGGCGCAATACGGTTCACTTAAGGCAAAATCCTGTTCACTTAAGCTATCGGCCGAATACCAACCAATTGAAAATGCAGAATTCGCCTTGGTTCTCCCTGCGGCACAAACAACTAAAGTGAACCGTATTGTGCCTAGGCGCGAGCCTCCAGCACCAGGTTGAACGGGGTCTCGGTTGCACGGCGGAACCGGGTGAACCCGGCGGCGCCGACCACGTCGCGCAGCCGGGCCTCCCCCGCCTGTGCGCCCAGCGCCAATCCAACCTCCTGGGAGAGCGAGGCCGGGGTGCAGATCATTGTCGAAGCGGCGTAGTAGATGCGCCCGACAGGGTTGAGATTGTCCTTGAGCCGGTCATGGGCGAACGGCTCGACGATGAGCCACGTGCCGTCCGGCGCGAGCGCGGCACGCACATGCGACGCCGCGCCGACGAGATCTCCCATGTCGTGCAGGCAGTCGAAGAAGGCGATCAGGTCGTAGTTTCCCCCCGGAAAATCCTTGGCGGTCGCCACCTCGAAGCTGACGCGGTCCGCCACCCCGGCTTCGTCCGCTCGCCGCCGCGCCTCCTCCACCGAGGGCAGGTGGTAGTCGAAGCCAACGAAGCGCGATGCCGGGAATGCCTGGGCCATCAGGAGGGTGGACGCACCGTGGCCACAGCCGACGTCGGCCACCATGCCCCCGAGGCTGAGCCTTTCGGTCACGCCATCAAGCGCCGGCAGCCACTCATTCGTGAGATGGTGCTGATAGCTTGTGCGGAAGAACCGCTCGGTTCCGCAAAACAGGCAGCGGTGATGCTCATGCCAGCCGACACCACGGCCGGAGCGGAACGCGTCGGTAATCTTCGGAACAGCCCGGAACGCGGCCTCGGCGATATCAAAGAAGCCTGCGAGGAACACCGGGCTGCTCTCGTCCGCGAACACCATCGCCTGCTCGGGCTCGAGCCAGAATGTGTCGGTTTCAGGGTTGTACCAGACATATCCGGACGCCGCTTGCGCGGCGAGCCATTCCCGGACATATTGTTGGGTTGTTCCGGTGCGCCGGGCCAGCATCCCTGCATCCAACGGCCCCGCATCCGCCAACGCGTTGTACAGCCCAAGCCTGTCCCCCGACGGCGACCAAAGCCGCGCTCATAGTCGCCCCCATGTCGCCCAACATCTTCCCGACAAACGTGTTCAGCCGGGCTGCATCCGCCATGCTCGAAGCCTCCATGGACGTCCCCATGACTTCTTTCTCCAAGAAATCGGGGGCGATCTTGGCGGAGTGCGGGCACCTTCGCTTCGCCCGAAAGAGCCAGGGTGCAATGGCTCTTTCGGGCAATGGCCGGCGGGCTCGCTATAACAGCCGATGCTTGACGGCGAGAGCGGCGGCGGCTGAGCGGTTCGCCAAGTCGAGCTTCATCAGGATGTTGGCAACGTGACGCTTCACCGTGTGCTGGCTGAGCGTAAGCTCAGTTGCAATGTCGCTATTGGTGCAACCGCGCGCCATCAGAATGAGGATTTCGCGCTCGCGCGGGCTCAGCAGCGCGATGCTCGGCTCGCGCTTCGGCTGCGCAGCAACCTTGGAGGCGTTTTCCCCGTCTGAACCGAGGATCAGCAGTCGAGGCGCGTCTGCCTCCTCCGACGGCCATCGTACGCCGGCATCGCTAAAGTGCAGTCCTGACCCAGGAACAATGTCCCGAACAGTTGTCGAGACCAGAATCTCGTTCGCGCGCGCAACCGCGGCAATGCGCGCGGCGACATGTACCGTGGAGCCGCCCACCTCTTTCTGCGTGATATCCACCTCTCCCGTGTGAACTCCGCTGTGCAGTGCGATGCCGAGTTCGCGCGCTGCGTTCTGCAAGGCGCCGCGCACCGCAAGGCCCGCACCGGCCCATCGAAAATGGCGGCGGCTCCGTCAGGCGGTCGGCCGATTTCGCGCCCGCGGAATTGCGGCAACAGGTAGTCGACGTTTTCGCGGAAGCGGCGCACGCAGTCGAGCCATTGCGGACCCCGACCAGGCGGACGCCGCGCCGGATCGGCGATTTCCACCGATAGTACGGTTGCGAGCACGCGATCCGACCTTGGGACCGGGCGAACGCCCGTCAGAAACTCCTCGATCTCGTCAATGACGCGATCGGTATCGCCGACCCAGATCGGGTGGTCGGTTCCAGGGATCTCGACGTACTTGGCGCCAGATATATGCGCCGCGAGGTATCGCCCGGCTGCAACGTTCACGCGGGCATCGTTCGCGCGGTGGACCACCAACGTCGGTACCCGCACCGCCGACAAGACGTGTCGCACGTCGATCTGACTGTTCATGCGGGCAAGGGCGATCGCACCAGCGGGGCTGGTGCCAAGCCGTTCGAACCGGGCCCACCAGTTCCGGAACCGCTCGTTGGCAAGCATGTTCGGCGCGAAGCTCTTCAAACTCGTGCCGGTGCCCCAGCTCTCCTCGGCAGCCGCGATAAAGGCCGCCACCTGCTCCGGCGACTGCACCCAGGCATGGAACTGCGCATAGGCGCCATACAAGATCACGGCGCGCGTCCGCTCCGGGTATGTCGCCGCGAACAGAATGGACATGGGGCCGCCCTCCGACGCCCCGATCAGCACCGCCTGGCGAGAGCCGGCGGCATCCATGACCGCCCGCACGTCGTCCATCCTGGTCTCGACGTCGGGCATGTCGCTCACCCGGTCAGAGAGCCCCGAGCCGCGCTTGTCGAACACGATGAGCCGCGAAAAGCCGCTCAGGCGATTGAAAAGATGGGTGAGCCCCGGTTCCTCCCACTGGACTTCGAGGTTGGAGATGAATCCCTGGACGAACACGACGTCGATCGGCCCGCCCCCCACGGTCTGGTAGGCGATGTGAACGTCGCCGCTTCTCGCGTACCGGGTCTCGGGCCGGGTCACATGTGCTGCCTCGTTCGGTATTGACTCGGCAACGCTCGGCGCTAGCACGGCTACCTGATACTGTCGGCCGGAACGAAACCGGATCCATTGGCAGGTGGTTATGTATCCACCAAATGCCGGTCCGGATGCGCCATGATAGCGCACCCTAACCGAAATGTGATCGAGAGGTGCGGCAGGCTCTCCCCCTCACGCCTCCGGCACGTTCGCCTCCAGCTCGGCAATCCAAGCCCGCGCATTGCCATCCGAGGGCGCGCGCCAGTCGCCGCGCGGCGAAAGTGATCCGCCGGCCGTGACCTTGGGTCCGTTCGGCAGGGCGGAGCGCTTGAACTGGCTCGTGGCGAAGAAGCGGTGCAGGAAGTCGCGCAGCCAGTGGCGAATCTCGGCCAGCGTGTACTCCGCCCGCCGCTCGGCCGGGAAGCCGGGCGGCCAGTCGCCGGAACCGGCATCCTCCCAGGCGCGCGAGGCCAGGAACGCGATCTTGGAGGGGCGGAACCCGTAGCGCAACGTGTAGTACAGGTTGAAGTCCTGAAGCGCGTACGGCCCCACCTTGGCCTCGGTGCTCTGCGGTGTCTCCCCGGCGCCCACGGGGACCAGCTCGGGCGAGATCTCGGTGTGGAGGATCGAATCCAAGGTCGCCAGCACCTCAGGCGCGAACTGGGCGGAGGAGATCACCCAGCGGATCAGGTGCTGGATCAACGTCTTCGGGATGCCGGCGTTGACGTTGTAGTGCGACATCTGATCGCCTACGCCGTAGGTGCACCAGCCGAGCGCCAGCTCCGACAGATCGCCAGTGCCGATCACGATGCCCGCGTTCTGGTTAGCGAGACGGAACAGATAATCCGTGCGCAGCCCGGCCTGCACGTTCTCGAACGTCACGTCGTACACCGGCTCGCCGCGCGCGAAGGGGTGGCCGAGGTCGCGCAGCATCAGCTCGGCGGCCGGGCGGATGTCCAGCTCGCGATGCGTGACGCCGAGCGCGCGCATCAGGTCGAGCGCGTTGTTTTTGGTCTCCGCGCTGGTGGCGAAGCCGGGCATGGTGAAGGCGAGGATGTCGGAGCGGGGTCGCTGGAGCCGGTCGAAGGCTTGCGCCGTGACCAGCAGCGCCTGGGTGGAGTCGAGCCCGCCGGAGACGCCGATCACCGCGCGCCGTATGCCCGCCGCCCGCAAGCGCTGCGCCAGCCCGGAGACCTGGATGTTGTAGGCCTCGTAGCAATCCTGCTCGAGCCGCGCCGGATCGGCGGGAACGAACGGAAACCGCTCGACAAGCCGCTCGAAGCCGATGTCGCCGGACGGCGGCCCGACGCGGAACGCGACGCGGCGCCACTCGCCAATCGTCAGCCCGCGGCGGTTGTCGCCCGCAAGGGCGCGGGCGTTATCGTCGAATGTGCCCATGCGCATCCGCTCTTGGCGGAGCAGGTCGAGGTCGATATCGGCGAAGGCGATCCGCTCCCCGTCGGGGAAGCGGTCGGTTTCGGCGAGACGGACGCCGTTCTCGAAAATGGTCGCCTGGCCGTCCCAGGAGACGTCGGTGGTGGACTCGCCCTCTCCGGCGGCCGCGTAAAGATAAGCCGCGAGACAGCGGACCGATTGCGCCTGGCAGAGCAGCCGCCGCGTCTCCGCCTTGCCGATCGTGATCGGGCTGCCGGAGAGGTTGGCGAGCACCGTCGCGCCCGCCAGTGCCGCCAGCGCGCTGGGCGGGACCGGCACCCAGAAATCCTCGCAGATCTCGGCGTGGACGACGAGATCGGGGATGTCCTCGGCGGCGAACAGCAGGTCGAGGCCGAACGGGGCGGGCTGGCCCGCCACGGTGCAGAGCGCGCCGCGCCAGCCGGTCCCGGCGGCGAACTGGCGCGGCTCGTAGAACTCGCGATAGTTCGGCAGGTAGGCTTTCGGCACGACGCCGAGCAGCCGGCCGCGCTGGATCGCGAGGGCGACGTTGTACACCCGCCCGTGGTGGCGCAGCGGGGCGCCGACGATCAGCAGCGGCGAGAGCGCAGCGGACTCGGCAACCAAGCGGGACGCCGCCTGCTCCACGCCATCCAGCAGCGCGTCCTGGAGGCGAAGGTCGTCGATCGCGTAGGCCGAGAGGGCAAGCTCCGGGAACAGGGCGAGCGCGGCGCCGCGCTCGTGGCAGCGCCGGGCAGCGTGCAGCACCGCGTCGGCGTTGGCGTGCGGATCGGCCAAGGCGGCGCGGACGGTGCAGGCGGCGACGCGGGCGAAGCCGTGGCGGTAGATGGAGCGGAAGTTCACGGCGGGTCGTCCTCGTCAGCCAGCCGCTCCGCCGTTACGTGCGCAACACCCAGATCACGCGCCACCGCCGGGTGCGTCACCTGGCCGGCATGGATGTTGAGCCCGGCCCGCAGATGCGTGTCACCGGCGATCGCGCGCCGCCAGCCCTTGTCGGCCAGGGCGATCACGAATGGCAGCGTGGCGTTGGTGAGCGCGAAGGTCGAGGTGCGCGGGACGGCGCCGGGCATGTTGGTGACGCAGTAATGCACCACGCCCTCCTCGACATAGGTGGGCTCCGAGTGCGTTGTCGGCCGGCTGGTCTCGAAGCAGCCGCCCTGGTCGATGGCGATGTCCACCAGCACCGAGCCGGGCCGCATCGCGCGCACCATGGCGCGGCTGACGAGCTTCGGCGCCGCCGCGCCTGGCACCAGCACGGCGCCGATCACAAGGTCGGCGCCAATCACCGCCTGCTCGATGGCCTCGGCGGTGGCGAACAGCGTGGTGGCGCGCGGGCCGAACTGAAGATCCAGTTCCTTCAGGCGCGGCAGCGACTTGTCGATGATGACGACGCTCGCCTCAAGCCCGACCGCCATGCGCGCGGCGTTGGTCCCGGAGACGCCCCCGCCCAGCACCACGACCCTGGCCGGCGGCACGCCCGGCACGCCGCCCAGCAGTACGCCCGCCCCGCCCGGCTCCTTCTCCAGGCAATGCGCGCCAACCTGCACCGCCATCCGCCCCGCGACCTCGCTCATCGGCGCGAGCAAGGGCAGCGCGCCACGCGGATCGGTCACGGTCTCATAGGCGATGCAGGTGGCGCCCGAGCGCATCAGCCCCTCGGTCTGGGCGCGGTCGGCCGCGAGATGAAGATAGGTGAACAGCACCTGATCGGGCCGCAGCCGCGCGATCTCCTCGGGCTGTGGCTCCTTCACCTTCACGATCAGCTCGGCCTCGGCAAACACCGAATCCGCGTCATCGGCCAGATGCGCCCCCGCGGCCTCATAGGCCGCGTCGGCAATGCCGATGCCCGAGGCCGCGCCGCGCTCGACCAGCACTGTATGCCCATGCGCCACGAGCTCGCGCGCGCCCGCCGGAGTCAGGCCGACGCGGTACTCGTGCGTCTTGATCTCCTTCGGAACCCCGATCCTCACCGAATACTCCTCATGCCGGCAATGGAAACTCCCGCAAGTAGGACAGATAGTCCTCCTCGACGTCGATGCGCAGAGTGGCCAGCACGCGCACCACAGCATTGTAGAAGGAGACCGTTAGGACAAGATCAACGAGGCGTTCCGCGTCGAGATGCTGGGAGAGCGCGGCGAAGGTCGCCTCGGAGGTCTCACCGAAGCGGGTTATCTCCCGCGCCGCGCGCAGCACCAGCCGCGCTTGTTCATCAAGCGTTGTCGGCCGCCCCTCCGTCTCGTCGATGAGCGCACGGATATCGGTATCGGAGACGCCGAATGCGCGGCCGAGCTTGATATGGTGCGACCATTCATAGGGCGCGCGCGCCAGCCAGCCGACTTGCAGGATCGCCAGCTCGCGCAGGCGCGGATCGAGGCGGCTCTTGTGGCGGATGAAGCCGCCGAGGGCGGAGAAGGCGCGCAGCCCGTCGGGCGAGTTCGCCAGCGCCCTGAACAGCGCGATCGGCCGTTGCAGCAGATCGCGGTCCTCAGGCCCGAGGTCCGCCGGCTCCAAGTAAGGGACACGCGCCATCGCTCAGGCCGCCGTGCTCGGGCGCGCCTTCACGCGCTCGAACCACGCCATGATGTTGCGATTCTCCGGATTGAGCGTCTGTCCGACGCTGTTCGCGAAATCGAGGAAACAGAACAGGAAGATGTCGGCGAGCGTGAACCAGCCACCGCAAATCCACTGCCTGCCCTCGATCATCTTGTCGAGGCGGGCCAGCCAGAGCTGGGCAGTCTTTTTCAGGTCGTCAGCGGCCTGCGGGATGCAGTGCACACGGTTCTGGAACAGCTTCAGCCCCTCGGAGAAGCGGAACCCGTTGAGCGCCGGCTCCACGATGTTGAGGTCGAGGCGCCGCGTCCACATTCGCGTCTCGGCCCGTTCCTCCGGAGTCTTGCCGATCAGGCTCGCGCCGGGATGCGTCTCGTCGAGATACTCGCAGATGGCGGTGATTTCCGACAACGCCATGCCGTTGTCGAGCTCAAGGGCCGGAAGCTGGCCGAACGGAACCTTGGTGGTGTACGGTTCCCTCCGGTTCTCGCCGCCCCGCAGATCGACCTCCTGGCGGGGTATCTCGATGCCACGCTCGGCCATGAAGATGCGCACGACGCGCGGGTTGGGGCCGATCGAGTTGCAGAGCAGCATGCGCTTTTCCTCCGTTCGTTGTCGACGTTACCGGTACGGGCAGTCTCGGGCCGTTATGGCGGGGCGGCTAAGTCGCCGCCTCGGCCTCGATCTCCACGACCCAGCGCGGGTCTGCGAGACCGGACACGACCAGCAAGGTCGAGGCCGGGGCGTGCTCGGTGAAGATAGTCTCGCGGGCGGCGCGATACGCACCGAGCAACGCGCGGTCAGTCAGGAAGGCGGTGGTCTTCACCACATCGCGGAAGCCCATCCCGTGCGCCTCCAGCACCACGCGCAGGTTGGCGAAAGCCTGCGCGACCTGCCCCTCTGCGCTGCTCGGCACCGACCCGTCCGGCGCTACCCCAACTTGCCCGGAGATGACGAGCCGCCGCGCCGCGCCCTCCACCAGGATAGCGTGGGAGTAGCGGGACGCCGGCGCGCGCACGCCGGAAGGGTTGCTGGTGGTGAGCACGGGCATCTATCTCTCCAGCGGTTGGCAGTTCTCAGGATCATCGTCCCGCCGAGGATTGCACGGATCGCGGCGGCCTGCGAGGGACAGATAATGCTGCACCTGATCGCCGTCGGCCGCCTGCGCGCAGGGCCAGAGCGCGATCTGTTGGCGCGTTGTAGCGCCCGGCACTGGCAGTGACTGAGGCTGCCGGGGCGTGCGGCGCGCCGGCCAAGGCCAAGCGCCAGGAGACCGCGGCCCGGATCGCTGTCCTGCCGGCGTGGGCCGGTCTCCTGTGAGCTTGGCTGGCCGAGGCTGCACGGATGCAGGCAGTCCGGCCGTATCCGATGACCGGTTTCGACCCAAAGCCGACCTTAGCAACAAAAATGCTGCGATAGGCGTGATCTAGCCCTGATCATGGCCGCATGCCGCTACGGGTCCGACGCCAGCAGAGCGGCAATCGTTTCCGACGCAAATGCCTCCGCAGGGAGAGCCTCAGGCCCGGCAAAGAGCGCCATGATTGGGGACGGCTGTCCCTCCACCAAGGCGCGCCTGAGCGCACGCGAGCGGCGGGCGGCGGCCTCCGGCCCGAACTCCGCATGCAGTATAGCCCAGAATTGCGCGGCCACACGAAGCCGATGCATGCGCTCGCGTCGGTCATCCACGTAGGACCGGAAACCGTCCGATTCTCGGACACCCTCAAGGATCAGGTCTCGCAAGATGCGCACATCCCGCAAGGCGATCGACAAGCCCTGACCTGTTATTGGATCGTTATAGCCAGCCGCATCACCAAGCAGCACGAGACCGGGCGCTACGGGACTGTCAATCCAATGGTCCTCATTGGAGACCGAATGAAACGGCCCAATCGGAGTGCCCTGGGCTATGGCGCCCCCCAAGGGAAGGCATCTCAGGGCGCGGAATGCCTCCAGCAGATTCTGCTCCCGCCCTGAACCCGTGAAGCGCTCATGCCCTTCGAACCCGTAACAGGCGTACAGGCGGACTCGGGAGCCGGTCTGCGGGAAGACGAGATAGTGCAAACTCCCTTCCGTCCCAAGCGATTGCTGATCCCGAGGCCAGTCTGGCACGCCATCCACAAGCATGCCGCCGACCAGGTGATGCGGTGGATCGTGCAGCATCGTCATGCCGAGCTGGCGCCGGACCGTCGAGGTCCGCCCGTCCGCGCCAATGATCAGACTGGGCTGCCACTGCTGTCGAACTCCCTCACACTGGAACCCGATTACGCACTTCCCTCAGTCACGAAACGCCTGGTAGCAGGTCAGGGAATTTGTGGCATTTCATGAGGGTGTGGCAGTGGCTCGTAATGTCGTGCAGTTCCAGAAGGGTCTCAGCGAACCCGCGTTCGAACAGCAGGTACGGCACCGAGGAGCAATGCCGGGCGATCGTCATCGCGTCACGCTGGCCGCGTGGCTTTGAGTGCCCGGTATGCGGCGGCAGGCAGTATAGTCTGGTGACGACCCGCGATCTGTAATTACCCACCCCTGTTTCGGGCGTAGCGATCAGGCCGTGACGGTCTGCAGGATGGTGTTGAAGACGCTGGTGCCCGGTTTGAGGCGAGCGGTATCGACGACGCTGCGTATGTCGGCCTCACCCTCGGCGGCCCACATGGCACGATAGCCGTTGGTCACCTTGCGCTGGATCACCGAGGGCCGGAGGTCGCGCTCACAGGCGTTGTTGGTGGCCTCGACCTGGCCGGGCCAGTCGGCGAAGGTTAGGAGCTGATCGCGCGCTCGGCGCACCTTGTTCTGAAGTTCACGGGCCAAGTCGCAGGTGGTGGGTGCTGCCAGGATCGCGACCAGCCTGCCCGCCAGCGCGCGGCGCTTGGCGACCAGGGTGGAGGCAGCCAGTTGTGAGATGCTGTCCGCCAACTCGAAGGCCGAGGCGAGCCAGAGCGTGAGCCGAAACGGCACGGGGTCGTCGCTCACTTCCAACACGTAGGCGACGTCGCGAGCCAGGTGCGCGAGGCAGGTCTGCTGGACTTGGCCATGGCCCTGCTGGGCCGAGTCGCGGTCCGACAGCCAGACTTCGGGCTGGTGGCCAGCCATCATCGCGTGCACGACCGCGGCGGCGCGGGTCGGGGCGGCGTGGTGCACCACGGCCTCCTTGCAGCGGAACACCCAGTGATAGGCGTTGCTGCCCTCAATCCGGACGCCTGTCTCGTCCGAGGCTACCACCTTGGCCTGCCGCAGGGCTGCGACGGCGTGCTCGCCCCTCGTCTTGCCATTCCATCCGGCTGCGCCGAATGGAACCTTCGGCAAGCCTCGCCCGGCCTGGAAGCAAGTCTGGGCGCGACGCAGCAGGTTCATCAGCCCGCCCTGGCTGATGGACAGGCCGAACAGGTCGGCCAGTGTCGCCTGCAGCCGCTCGTAGGACAGGCTCTGAAAGGTCTTGAGGTAGGTCGCCAGCGTGTGCAGGCGCGGGCCGAACGGCGTGCCTGTCGCGGCGGGCGGCGGCGCTGCCACGACCCGCGCCCCACAGCCGGGACACTGCACCGCCAAGCGTCGGTGGTGCTCGACGATTGGCTTGATCTCCGACAGCTCAATCCGCTCGTGCACGCTCACCGCTTCGCTGGGCAGGTCGGGCGACAGCGCCCTGCGGCAGCACGGGCATTGCTGCGGGGCGTGATCGACGACGCGGTCCACCTCCCTGCTGAGCGCCCGACTATGGCCTTCATGTCCGGGCTTGGCACCTCCGGGGCGGGCTTGCTCGCGACGCGCTTTGCGGTCTGTGGACGGCGGCTTGGACGAGGTGCGCGAGGTCTTCTCCGGCCGCTGCAGCCGCAGCCCCAACTCGATCAGCTCGGCCTTGCTCAGGCGCTCCAGCTCGTCCCGCTGCATGCCCAAACTGCATCAGCAATGCCGCCCCGCCGCAAGGGGGGTGGGTAATTACCGCGATCTCTATCAGTGCACCAAGTGCCGCCGGCAGACCTCGCCGATTGCCGGGACGATCTTTGCATCAACCCATCTGCCGCTGCGGCTATGGTTTCGTGCGATCTATCGCCTGACCCAGACCAAGCAAGGCATCTCCAGCATCGAACTGGGGCGTCGCCTTGGGGTGACGCAGACCACCGCCTGGAAGGCCAAACACAAGCTGAAGCAGGTCATGCTTGAGCGTGATGCGACCAAGCGCCTGAGCGGCAGGATCGAGATCGACGGCGCCCATCTCGGCGGCGAGCGCTCCGGCGGAAAGCGCGGCCGCGGGGCGCCTGGCAAGACGCCGTTCGTCGCCGCTGTCGAGACGACCACCCAGGGAAAGCCGGTTCGCCTGAAGCTGCGCCGGGTCACCAGCTTCTGTGCAACCTCGATCGCAGGGTTCGCCAAGCGCAGCCTCGATCCAGACTGCTCTGTCGTCAGCGATGGCCTTCAGTGTTTCGCCAGCGTCGCAGACGCCGGGTGCGCGCACCAAGTCGTCAAGACCGGGTCAGGACCAAAAGCGGCTCGGACGCCAGCCTTCAAATGGGCCAACACCGCGCTCGGCAACATCAAGGCCGCCATCACGGGCACCTACCGTGCCATCAACCGCAAGCATGTTCCGCGCTACCTCGCCGAATTCGAATACCGCTTCAACCGACGATACGATCTGGCCGCCATGATCCCGCGTCTCACATGGGCCGCCGTCCGAACCACCCCTATGCCCTACCGACTCCTGAAATTGGCTGAGGTTTATGTGTAATCAGGTACTGGAATGCGATCTCCGGCCGTGCGTCGGCACGCACCTCAACATCTTGAACACCGCGCATCAGGACCGCGCCCGCTGCAACGGCGGCCTCGTCGAATGCATCGCAGATGACCGGATGTCCGATCGACATCGCCCCTGTTCCGATCGGATGCACTTGCCTGAGATCAAGTGCGTTCGCTTCGGCCACTTCAGGGCCAGCCGTCTCATCATAGCCGACATTGCGCAGGAGGTACTGGCCACCGGCTGCCTGAAGCGTATCGGTCAGTCCAAGCGTTGCGGCTTCGGCCACTCCCCAAGGAGACAGCCATTCGCCACGGACGCGGTCGATATGGCGCTCGCTTCGTTCGAGAAGGGCGACGTTCAGGCCACCCCGCGCCAGAGCGAACGCGATAGCACCGCCCCCCACTCCTCCGCCCACCACCACGATTTCAGGCGATTGGGTCATCGCTCCCCCTTTGATTGGTTTTGTCAATTCAATCTACTGCAATGAAACCTATAAAGGCACCCGGTGAGTAGCGCAACGCTCACCCATCGTAGGTCCGCTCCCCACCAGAAGCGGTCATCAGACTAGGCTCGGTCGCCCGGCGATTGCACGGAACGCGGCGGTCTGCCAGGGACGCGCGATGCTGCACCTGATCGCCGTCGGCCGCCTGCGCGCGGGGCCAGAGCGCGATCTGTTCGACCGCTATAGCGCCCGCCTGCGCCCGCCGCTGGCCCTGACGGAAGTCGCCGAGGCGCGCGGGACGCCGGCCGAGGCCAAGCGCCGGGAGGCCGCGGCCCTGATCGCGGCCCTGCCGGCGCGGGCCTTCGCGGTCGCGCTCGACCAGAGCGGGCAGGCGCCGGACAGCGCCGGACTGGCCGCGCTGCTCGACCGCTGGCTCGGACTCGGCCGGCCGATCTGCTTCCTGATCGGCGGGGCGGAAGGGCTGGACGGCGCCGTCCTGGACCGCGCCGATATGGTCCTGTCGCTGGGTCCGCTCACCTGGCCGCACATGCTGGCGCGCGTCATGCTCGCTGAACAGCTCTACCGCGCCCGCGCCATTGCCTCGGGACACCCCTACCATCGAGGCGGACGACCTTAACCTCGTTTCACTCAACCGGGACTGGCCGGTTCTCTCCCACAAAATGCGTTCCATGCGCCGGGGAATGAATCGTTGAACATCGGTACTAGTCTGCGTCACTCTTGGGTGGGTGCTGCTATGCAGCTCGCGGTCTTAAATCGGAGCCGGCCCGCGCCGGGGAGCCCCAGAGTCACGAACGCCACGCCTCCCTGGACACGTTCACACGGCCGAGGACGACTGGCGACTCACTGCCAGCGCCGCACGTCCGAATGGGAGCAAGGAGACTAGTGTGACTATCGGGACGACAAGGATCGAGACCCCCACAGCGCGATAGCCCAGGGCTGCGGCCACGCTGCCCGTGGCAAAACCCGACAGCGTCAGGGCCATCCGTTCCGCCTGGCGGCTCAGCAGCCGTTTCTCATCCTCCCTGTTCCGGAGGGACGGAAAATGGAAGGCGAAGGCGACGGTGTCACTCACAACCTGCGTGATGTTTCCGGTCATTACCGTCGTTGGCGGCAGGTTGTTGAGCACGAGGCGCATGGTGACGTTCTGAAGCGACATCGCAAGCAGCGCGAAGCAGCCCGCCAGCACGGCCGAGAGGCCACCCGGCCCGTCCGCTTTCGGCAGAGCGAGTGAGAAGGTGAGGCAGGCGGCGATCAGGCCCGCCTGCAGCGAGATCGCCGGCAGGAATGCGTCCTTGCCCCTCTCCCGCAGCATGCCGATGCACCACGCGGAAGCCGCTGCCCCAAGTGTGAAGATAGGGAGCGCCGCGAGTTTCATGGCGACACCCTGCTCCCCATGCGAAAGGTTGACCGCAAGAAGCACCAGGTTGCCGGTGACGTGCGCCGGAAGCAGGCCGTGCAGAGCGATGAAGCCGAACGCGTCCATCGAGCCAGCTACAAGCCCAAGACCCAAGGGGAACGCGCTATGCTCAAAGAGGACCAAAGCTGCCATTAAGGATCCTCTCTGTCCCGGACGCCGAGCGGAATACGTAAAAATCATATAGATAGAGAGCATCGTCAAGTTGATGGACCATGGGCGCGATAGGGCCCATGACGCGGATCGGGCGCTCCGAGGTTCACCCGATGCGGGCAATACCGGTCACTTCAGCCCGGGTTTGGTAGGCGCGGGTCCGGGCAACTCGATGCTGGGCGGCGGGAAGGTGGCGGCGGGGTGGAAGAGGATGTCGATTCGATCGTGGGGCAGGTGGGCGTCGTCATCCGGCCCCGCTCCCCGACCCAGCCAGCCCCAGCAAGCCGCCAATCTGACGATGGCGCGCCAAATGCTTGTTCGCCGCCCGATACGGCGCTACGGAGCCGTTAGGAGACGAGAATGGCGCAGGCGATTCGACCGGTGATGCTGGTGGTGCTCGACGGCTTCGGCTGGCGCGAGCAGACCGAGGACAATGCGGTGCGCCTGGCCCGCAAGCCAAATTTCGACCGCCTGTGGGAGAGCTGTCCGCACGCCTTCCTGCGCACGTCCGGGGCCGATGTCGGGCTGCCCGAGGGGCAGATGGGCAACTCCGAGGTGGGGCACCTCAACATCGGCGCGGGCCGGGTGGTCGTGCAGGATCTGCCCCGCATCGGCCATGCCTTCGCCTCCGGGGCGGTGGCCCACGCCGCCGCGCTGACCGAGTTCATCGCCAACCTCAGGCAGAGCCGGGGCACCTGCCACCTGCTGGGCCTCGTTTCCCCGGGGGGCGTGCATTCCCACCAGGATCACGCCGCGGCACTGGCGGCCTTGCTGAACGCGGCAGGCATCCCGACCCTGGTTCACGCCTTCACCGATGGCCGCGACACCCCCCCGCGCTCCGGCCGCGACGACCTCGCTCATCTGACGGCCGCTCTGCCGCCCGCCGTGCCGATCGCCACCGTCTCCGGCCGCTACTACGCGATGGATCGCGACAAGCGGTGGGAGCGCGTCGGCCGTGCCTGGCGGGCGCTCGCCGAGGGCGACGCCCCGCGCTTTCCCAGCGCCGAAGCGGTGATGGACGCGTCCTATGCGCACGACCTGACCGACGAGTTCGTCGTGCCCGCCGTCATCGGCGACTACCGTGGAATGCGGGACGGCGACGGCCTGCTGTGCTTCAACTTCCGCGCCGACCGGGTGCGTGAAATCCTGGCCGCGCTGCTCGATCCCAGCTTTGATGGCTTCCCGCGCCCGCGCCTGCCCCGCTTCGCGGCCGCCCTCGGCATGACGCAGTACAGCGCCGAGCTGGACCACTTCCTGGCGACACTGTTTCCGCCCGAGCACCTCGACAACCTGTTGGGCGAGGTTGCGGCCCGCGCCGGGCGCACCCAGCTCCGCGCCGCCGAGACCGAGAAATACCCGCACGTCACGTATTTCCTCAACGGCGGGCGGGAGGCCCCCTTCCCTGGCGAGGATCGCATCCTGGTGCCGTCGCCCAAGGTCGCCACCTATGACCTTCAGCCGGAGATGTCCGCGCCGGAGCTAACCGAGCGCGTGGTGGCCGCGATCACGTCCGGCCAGTACGATCTGATCGTGCTGAATTTCGCCAACCCCGACATGGTGGGACACACGGGCAGCCTGCCCGCCGCGATCAAGGCGGTCGAGACAGTCGATGCCGGGCTTGGCCGGATCGCCGAGGCGGTGCGGGGACAAGGTGGGGCGTTGCTCGTCACCGCCGATCACGGCAACTGCGAGATGATGCGCGACCCCGAGACCGGTGGCTCGCACACCGCCCATACTACCAATCCTGTTCCCGTCTTGCTCATGGGCGGCAATGCCAGGGCCTTGCGGGACGGGCGCTTGGCCGACATCGCGCCCACGTTGCTTGCCCTGATGGGCCTGCCCCAACCGGCCGAGATGACGGGGCGCTCGCTTATCCGCGCCGATGCGGCGCCCGCCCGCTAGCCTCCTCGCGCTCCTGCTGATCGCAGCCGCGCCACCCAGCGGCCTTGATGACGCAAGGCGCCAAGCCGAGCAGGCCGAGGCCGCCCGTGCCGCCGCGCTCGCCGCGCATCAGGCCGCGGCCGCCCGCGCTGCCGAGGCGGCCGCGGCGGCGGACATGCTCTCGACCGAGCGGGTGAAAGCGGCCGGGCGGCTGCGCGCCGCTGAGGCGGCCACCCTGGAATCGGCTGAGCGCATGGCCGCGCTCGCTCGCGCCCAGAGCGAGGCCGAGACGCGGCTCGCCGCTCGGTCGGCCGCGATCGCACCGCTGCTGCCCCTGGCGGAGCGTCTGTCGCTCTATCCCGCCGAGACACTGCTCGCGGTGCCCGCCTCCCCGGAGGACGCCGTGCGCGGCCTGATCGTGATGCGCGGGATCGCGCGCCGGCTGGAGGCGGAGGGGGCGGCCTTGCGCCGCGAACAGGTGGCGCTCGCCGCTGCCCGCGCTGCAACGGCGGCCGAGGCCTCGCGGCTTGCGCAAGCCGAGGCGACCCAGCAGGAGGCCGCGCAGGAGCTGGACCGCCAGCTCGCCGCCGCCGATCTCGGCCGCCGCGCCGCCGAGGACGAATCCGCTGCCGCGGAGCGCCGCGCCACCGAATTCGCCGAGCGCGCCGACAGCTTGCGCGCGCTCATGGCGCGGCTGGAGGTGGAGCGCGCCGCGGCCGAGGCCCGCGCCCGCGCCGAGGCGGCGCGCGCCGAGAAGGAGAGGCGCCGGCACGCCAAGCCACCCGCGCCGGAGGAGGCGAGCGTGCCGGTCAGTCATAACCCGCTGCTCGTGCCCGTGACCGGCACGCTGGTACGCGGCTGGGGCCAGCCCACCGAGGCCGGACCCGCCGCCGGACTCACCTATCGGGCCGCGCCCAAGGCGCGCGTGGTCGCACCATGCGATGGTCGCGTCGCCTTCGCCGCCCCGTTCCGCAGCTATGGCAAGCTGCTGATCCTCGATTGCGGCGCCGGCACCGACGCGGTGCTGTCCGGCTTCGACCGGCTCGACGTCCACCCTGGGCAGTCTCTCCGCCGTGGCCAGCCGGTGGGTGTGATGCCGGGCTGGGATCCCGCGAGCCAGGGCGACCGCCCAACGCTGTACGTGGAGCTGCGCCGGCGCGGCGAACCGGTGAATCCAGCGCCGCTGATGGGGCGAGCCGAGGGCGGGTCGTAGGCGCTCTTCGTTCTGACTCCGTGCCTGATCCCGCGGTCATTCAACCCGGACGGTCAGATTCGCCGTTGAGATCCGGCTTCCGCCCACGCTGGCGAACACCTTGTCGAGATCCGCGGCGAGACGATCGGGCAGGCGCTCGGGGGAGGGCACGAAGAAGCCGTGTGGCAGTTCCGCCGAGATGTCGCGGTCAGCGAGCCAGCAGCGGATCTGCTCCGTACCCTCCGATCCTGCCCGCACTGTGCCCCTCCGGCGGAAACCGGGTATAGAGACCGGCACCGCGCCATGGATGCGCGCCCCATCGACCGCTCCATTCGGAAAGACTGGTATTGCGTCATCCGGGCCTCGCGCCAGCACGCAGTAGAGATATCCGTCCACATCGGACTGCACCGTGATCCGGATTGGCTCGCCAGGACGGTACACGGGCACGCGGCCATGACCGGTGGTGAGCCAAAGCTCTGGCGACACCACCTCCCTGCCGAGCTGCCTCAGTACTCCGTCGAACTGGTCACGGCAGCCGCGCAGGATGCCCTCGGCGACCCACGCCGCGTCGGAAGCCGGGCGGCCCTCCATGATCCGGAACGTCGCTGTCACCTTTGGCGCGCCATCGACGACGAACTCGAAGTGGTCGCCATCCTCGATCGGCACGTCGTCCGGCCAGGGAATGCGCGCGGCGCCAGCGGGCCATTGCAGCGCCCGCGTGTTGCCCCTGCGGCGCAGGCCGAAGCCGCCGCCCTCCTCGGCAGGGCGGCTGATCCAGACGGAGTCGCCCGATTTCAGACAGTACGTGCCGGAGCGCTGCGGATCGACCGCCACGTCGTCCGGCGCGGTGCGCGGGCGCGGGGCGCCGAGCGCGCGCGTGCCGCCGATCACCGTCGCGTCCACGCCCTGCATCCGCAATGCCTCCGCCAGGCTGGGCGCGGCCTCGCCCGAGCGGCTTTCGGCCGCGGTCAGCGCGCCCTCGAACGGTCCGCGAATCCGCAGCATCTGGCCGGACCGGAACAGCAGCGTCGCGCTTGCCCCATCCGGCAGCGCCAGCCGGTCGCTCGGGGTAATCACCATCCCCGACACGTAGCCCGGCGCCGTGGACGAGAGCAGCACCGCGTCCTCGCCTGCTGTCGCGCCGGCATGGGTGACGGGCGACAGCATCAGCGCCGTGAACAGGGCCAAGCAACGGACCGTAAGGCCGCGCATCGCCGGCACGCCTGATCCCGCCGCGCGGGAACCCCTCATGGCTTCCTCCTATCCAACACGCCAAGCCTAACCCGCGAAGCTGCACCGGTTCTGTTGACTGGTTCACAAACCACGCAACAAATTCCGCCATCCATTGCGTGACCGCCAGACTGTATTGTGTTGCATCTGGGCTTAACATGCGGTGAGATTTCACCGTCGCGGGACGCGCTGTCATATCAAGTAGAATGGCTGCTCCTGCCAGTGCGGCCGTCCTGCGGCATACGCCAAGGCACGATCCACGTGCCGTTGCATTGTGGGGAGGATACGCATGAGAACGGTGACGATTGCGGCATCCCTTGCGATCGGCCTCGGGCTGCCCGCGGCGGCGGCCGTCGCCGGTCCCAGCCCGATGCCGCCGGATGCGAAGGTCTATATCATCTGGCCCAGGGACGGACAGGTCATTCCAGGCGGCAAGTTCTGGGTCCGCATGGGCCTGAGCAATGCCGGCGTGGCCCCGGCCGGTGTCGATAAGCAGTTCACCGGGCATCATCATATCCTGGTTGACACCGACCTGCCGTCGTCGATGGACGAGGCGATCCCGAACGACAAGCACCACTTGCATTTCGGGCGCGGCCAGACCGAGGCGCGGCTGGAGCTGCCGCCGGGAACCCACACGTTGCAGCTCCTGTTCGGGGACACCAACCACATTCCCCACAACCCGCCGCTCTATTCGCAGAAGATCACCATCATCGTTCCGCAGTGATGCGGCCGTTAGTCAGGGAGCGCACCATGAGCATCACGCGGCGATCAATCGTCCCGGCCCTCGCCCTTGCGACATTGCTGGCGACGCCGGCCATCGCGCAGCAGGATGCCGCGCCCGACGAGGCGCACGATCACGGCACGCCGTCAGCCCCGGCATCCGCGCCCGCGGGCCACCGCACGCCAGCGCCACACGACGCGTACGTCTACATCGGCTGGCCGAATGACGGGGAGGTGATTCACTCCACCCGTTTCAAGGTCTGGTTCGGAACGCGTAACTTCGGCGTCGCCCCGGCCGGCACCGACGTGCCGAACACCGGCCACCATCACCTGCTGATCGACACGCCGCTGCCGCCGATGGACGAGGCGATTCCGAACGACAAGCACCACCTGCATTTCGGGCTTGGCCAGACGGAGACGATCATCGAACTGCCGCCCGGAACTCACACGCTGCAACTTCTGATGGCTGACGGCAATCACGTTTCGCACGACCCGCCCGTGATGTCCAAGCGGATCACGATCCACGTGCTTGCGGGAAGCGGGCGTGAATCGCCTGCTCCAACGGGCTGACCCGCCGCTCCTCGTCCCCCCTTATCGCGAAATGGTTGAGTGGGGATCAGATTCCGGGCGGTTGAAAGACGAAGGCGCCGGCCGACCCCCGGGCCGAGTCCGGGGGCCTGACCGACTCCGACGCTAAAGAACTACCGCTCCAAGCACATGGCAACGCCCATGCCGCCGCCGATGCATAGCGTGGCAAGGCCCTTTTTCGCGTCCCGCTTCTGCATCTCGTGCAGCAGCGTGACCAGCACCCGGCAACCCGAGGCGCCGATCGGGTGGCCGATGGCGATGGCCCCGCCATTCACGTTCACCTTGTCCGCGTTCCAGCCCAGCTCCTTGTTGACGGCGAGGGCCTGCGCCGCGAACGCCTCGTTGGCCTCGACGAGGTCAAGGTCGTCCGGCTTCCAGCCGGCCCGGCCGAGGGCCTTGCGGGTTGAGGGGATCGGGCCGGTTCCCATCACCGCCGGATCGACCCCTGCGGTGGCAAAGGCGACGACGCGGGCGAGCGGGGTCAGCCCCCGCCGCTGAGCCTCGGCGGCGGTCATCACCACAACAGCAGCGGCGCCGTCATTGATGCCTGACGCGTTCCCGGCCGTGACCGTACCATCCTTGCTGAAGGCCGGGCGCAGCTTGGTCATCCCCTCCATGCTGGAATCGTGGCGGATGTACTCGTCCTGGTCGATCACGACATCGCCCTTGCGGCCCTTCACCGTCACCGGCGCGATCTCGTCCTTGAAGCGCCCGCCCTTCTGCGCGGCCGAGGCTTTCTGCTGCGAGCCGAACGCGAACCTGTCCTGCTCCTCGCGGGTGATCTGATAGGCGCGCGCCACGTTCTCGGCGGTCGTGCCCATGTGATAGCCGTGGAAGGCGTCCCACAGCCCATCCTTCAGCATGGTGTCGATGAACTCGACTCCGCCCATCTTGGTGCCGGCGCGCAGATGGGCGGCATGGCGCGACATGCTCATGCTCTCCATGCCGCCAGCGGCAACGACAGCGCTCTCGCCCGTGCGCACCTGCTGGGCGGCGAGGGCGACGGCGCGCAGCCCGGACCCGCAGACCTGGTTGATGCCAAAGGCCGTCTTGGCGTCGGGGACGCCGGCAGCGTGGGCGGCCTGCCGGGCCGGATTCTGCCCCTCCCCTGCGGCCAGCACCTGGCCGAGGATCACCTCGTCCACCTCGGCCGGGTCGACCTTCGCGCGCTGCATCGCCGCTTGCAGGGCGACGGTGCCAAGAGCGGTCGCCGACAGGCTACCGAACGCGCCGCTGAAGCTGCCTACCGGCGTGCGGGCGGCGGAGACAATGACGATATCGTCCATTCATTTTTCTCCTGGGAATAGACTGGGGCTGAAGCTACGCCCCTTCCCTCACGCGCGAAAGCCGCCGGGCCCGGACGCAAGAAAGCGACAACGCCCCGCGCCTGCCCTCGTCAAGGCGAATTGCTTTGGCCTAAGCTCCACCTGATGGCTCGCTTGGCAAGAGATGAGGAAACGGAGGCCGGTCGGCGTGGTTCGCCCGTGGCCGCCGCGCCGTTGGTGGCCGTGGTGCTGCCACCCCGAGAGGGGTTTGGGCCAGGGCGGGCCGGGGCGGTGGCCTTGCTGGTGCATCGGCTCGCACGGCTGCTGCCGGCGCTGGTCGTAGGCGGCCCGCAATCCGGGCCGGTGTTCGAGGACACGCCGTTCCGGCCGGCACGCCCGCCGCTTTGGCGGCTGGGCAACATCAACGCCCGCTATGCCGTCGCGGTCAGACGCGTGCTCCGCCCCCTGCGCCCGGCGCTGATTGAGGTGCATAACCGCGTCGAACTGGCGCGCAGCCTGGCCCACCAGTTCACGGGCACGCCGGTGAGCTTGTTCCTGCACAATGATCCGCAGACCATGAAAGGCGCCGTCACGCCAGAGGCACGGACCTCGCTGCTGCGTGGCCTGGCGCGCGTGGTGACTGTCTCGGAGTTCGTGCGGGACCGCCTGACGGAGGGCGTGCCAAGCGAGGCGGCACCCGCTCCTTTCGTCCTGCCGAATGCGATCGACCTCGCCGCCCTGCCCTATCCGCCCGATGAGCGCGAGCGGCTGGTCCTGTTCGTCGGCCGGGTGGTGGCCGAGAAAGGGGCGGACCTGTTCGTGGCGGCGTGCGCGCAGGCGCTGCCCCATTTGCCGGGTTGGCGGGCGGAAGTGATCGGCGCCGATCGCTCCCGCGCCGATAGTCCGGACACGCCTTTCGTGCGTAGCGTCCGCCGTGCCGCGGCCGCGGCCGGCGTGTGGATGCTCGGCTACCGCGACCATCCGGCCGTGCTGGAGGCCATGAGCCGCGCCGCTATCGTCGTCGTGCCCAGCCGCTGGAAGGAGCCGTTCGGCCTGACCGCGCTGGAAGCGATGGCGTGCGGCGCCGCGCTCATCGCGACGCCGCACGGCGCTTTGCCGGAATTGGCCGGAGATGCGGCCCTTTATGTCGAGCCGGACGACGCGGCCAGTCTGGCGGCGGCGATCACCCGTCTCGCCCGAGACCCCGACTTGCGGGCGCGCGCGGCCGCTTCCGGGCGAGCCAGGGCGCGGCGCTTCGGGCTGGAGACGGCCGCCGCGCGGCTCGGGGCGCTCCGGCAGGAGCTGCTGGCCGAGCGAGGAGCGGGTGGCTGATCCCTGCCCGCGCTCCCATATCCATCGCGACAGCTTGAGCGAAACAGGACGGGCGCAGGAAACAGATGTCCCAGACAACAACCTCTGACAAGGCCGGGCAGGTTCCGGTGACGGTGCTGACCGGCTATCTCGGCGCCGGCAAGACCACGCTGCTGAACCGCATTCTGACCGAGAAGCACGGCCGCAAATACGCCGTGGTCATCAACGAGTTTGGGGAGCTGGGCGTCGACAACGACTTGGTCGTGGACAGCGACGAGGAAGTGTTCGAGATGAACAACGGCTGCGTCTGCTGCACGGTGCGCGGCGACCTGATCCGCATCGTCGGCGGCCTGATGAAGCGGCGCGACCGGTTCGACGGCATCATCATCGAGACCACCGGACTGGCCAATCCCGCGCCGGTCGCGCAGACCTTCTTCGTCGACGAGGGCGTGCGCGCCAAGGCGCGGCTGGACGCGATCGTGACCGTCGTCGACGCCAAGCACATCCTGCGGCGGCTGGAGGACAGCCACGAGGCCGCCGACCAGATCGCCTTCGCCGACGTGATCGTGCTGAACAAGACTGACCTGGTCCGCCCTGACGAGTTGGAAGAGGTCGAGCGCCGCATCCGCGCCATCAACCGCTTCGCGCTGATCCACCGCACGGAGCGTGCCAGCCTGCCGATCGAGCAGGTGCTGGACCGTGGCGCCTTCGACCTCGGCCGGGTGCTGGAGCTGGCGCCCGGCTTCCTCTCCGGTGGAGACGAGCACGAGCACAACGAGGACGTGACCTCGGTAAGCTTCGAGATGGAGCGGCCGATCGACCCCGAGAAGTTCAATGCGTGGATCAGCGTTCTCTTGCAGGAGAAGGGGCCGGACCTGCTGCGCACCAAGGGCATTCTGCGCTACAAGGGCGAGGATCGCCGCTTTGCCTTCCAGGCCGTCCACATGATCGCTGACGGCGACTTCATCGGCCCCTGGAAGGAAGGAGAGCCCCGCACCAGCAAGATCGTATTCATCGGCCGCAACCTGAACCGGCCGCAATTGCGGCGGGGCTTTGAAGCGTGCCAGGCGGCCTGACCGGATGGGCGAGACCTCGCCTCGCTTCCTGATCGAGGAGCGCGGAACGCGGCGCGACCTAGGCGCCTTCGTCGTCGCCGCGCGCTTCGACCGCGCCGGGCGCGTCGCCGCTTTCGCTCTCGGCGACGGAACGGTGCGGCTGGTCGGTTTGGCGGAGCCGGAGACCTGGCGCGAGGTCGCGGCGCATGACGGCGCGGCGCTTGCCCTCGCCGCTGACGCCGTACCGGGAGGCTTTGTCTCGGGCGGCGATGACGGACGGGCGTGCCGCGTGCGCGATGACGGCACGGTGGTCGAACTCGGCGCGTTCGGCACGAAATGGGTGGAGCAGGTGGCGAGCCATCCCGCCGAGCGCGGCAAGGGCTTGATCGCCTGCGGAGCGGGCAAGCTGGTCCACCTGTTCGACGCCGACGGCAAGAAGCTGCGCGCCCTGGAGCACCCGTCCACGGTGACGGGGCTCGCCTTTGACACCAAGGGCAAGCGGATCGCCGCGTCGCACTACAACGGCGCGACGCTCTGGTTCGTCGCCAGCGACAGCCCGCGCCGGCTGGAGTGGAAGGGCAGCCATATCGGCGTCGCGCTGCATCCCGAGGGCGCGGCGGTGGTGACGGCGATGCAGGAGAACGCGCTGCATGGCTGGGCACTGCCGGACGGCAAGCACATGCGCATGAGCGGCTATCCGGGCAAAACACAGTCCATGTCCTTCAGCCGGGGTGGCAAGTGGCTGGCCACCAGCGGATCCGACGCGATGGTGCTGTGGCCGTTCTTCGGCGGCGGTCCGATGGGCAAGGCGCCCACCGAGCTGGCGGGCGGCGACGGCATCGCCTGCACCCAGGTCGCCTTCCACCCGCAGCAGGATATCGTGGCGGGCGGCTTCGCCGATGGCCTGGTGGTGATCGCCGATGTCGGATCGTCGCGCGTGGTTCCCGTGGCGCCACCCGCCGGCGCACCTGTCTCCACTCTCGCGTGGACCTCGGATGGCGCGTTCCTGGCCCTCGGCACGGAGTTGGGGCTGGCGACCATCATCGACCTGCGGTCGCGCTCGGGGTGATACGCACGGATGGCGATGCGGATGATAGTTGACGCGGCGCGGACCATCGCCCCCAGGAGCGATGACCGGCACGGCCCGCTCCCGCCGCTGCTGCTTGTCCTCACTGTCGTAACCGGCTTGGTCGACGCCGTCAGCTATCTCAAGCTCGGGCACGCTTTCGTTGCGAACATCACAGGCAACGTCGTGTTCCTGGGCTTTGCCATCGGCGGCGCGAGCGACCTGTCCGCCTCGGCGTCGGTGGTCGCGCTCGCCGCCTTCTTGCTCGGAGCGCTCGCCGGAGGACGCCTCAGCGTGCGTCTTCGTCAGCATCGCGGACATCTGCTGGCCACCGCGACTTGGATCAAGATCGGGTTCGTTGCGGCAGCGCTGATCCTGGCTGTCCTGTCCGGCGACCCGCCTGGCGAAGCCGCGCGTTACGGGTTGGTCGTGCTACTCGCCGTTGCGATGGGATTGCAAAATGCGACAGTCCGGCGGCTCGGCGTACCGGATCTGACCACGACCGTCTTGACGTTGACCCTCACCGGCCTTGCGGCTGACTCCACGTGGGCGGGTGGAAGCGCGCCCAATCCCGGGCGCAGGGTCATTGCCGTCCTATCGATGTTCATCGGCGCCGCGGTCGGCAGCCTGCTTGTGCGCAGGGTCAGCATCGCCGCCGCCCTGGGCCTCGCCACCGGCCTGCTCCTGCTCAACGGCCTCCTCATCCGCCAGTTCTCGTCTTCGCCCGCACCCTGGGCCGCTCCGCCATGAGTGCCCGCGTCCAACAATCCTGGCGTGGATAGCGCGGGCGCCGTGACCAAATGACGAATGCGGCACAATAACAGCAGCGAGTCATGGAGACGATCACCGCGAACGGGCTACGCATGCCGCGCCTTGGGCTCGGCACCTGGGGCATGGCGGGCCAGGCCTGTCAGGCAGCCGTGGCGACGGGGCTGGGGATGGGTTATCGCCACATCGACACGGCGCAGATGTATGGCAACGAGGACGCGGTGGGCGCCGGCATGGCGGCTTCCGGCGTGCCGCGCGCGGAAATCCACCTGACCACCAAGGTCTGGAACGACCATTTGCAACCGGCGCGGATGCGCGCGGCGATGGAGGCGAGCTTTCGCGCGTTGCGCACCGAGTACGTCGATCTTTACCTCATTCACTGGCCCTCCCCCACCATGGACCTGGGCGCGGCGCTGGACACGCTGGCCGCCCTGCGACGCGAAGGCAAGGCGGCGCGGATCGGCGTCGCCAACTTCAATGTCGCCCTGATGCGCCGCTCGGTCGAAGAGTTCGGGGCGGAGATCGCCGCCGAGCAGTTCGAGTACCACGCCATGCTGCGCCAGCCTGCTTTGTTGGAGTACCTGCGCGGGCGCGGCATCCCGATCATCGCGTACTCGCCCCTGGCCAAGGGTCAACTCGTCCCGGACGAGACTTTGAATCGGATCGCGCGCAAGCACGGAGCGACTCCCGCACAGGTGGCGCTGCGCTGGCTGCTCAAGGAGCCGGACGTCGCGGTGATCCCGAAATCCTCCCGGGAGGCGGGATTGCGGGAGAATCTCGGGGCTCTGGCGCTGCGGCTGGACGACGAGGATCGCGCGGCGATCGAGGCGCTGCCGAAGAATCGGCGCTGCGTCAGCCCTGGTTTTGTCGGAGCGTGGGACGCGACCGGCTGATCGGTCTTCCTAAGGTCCACCGGCACTCTCCCGCAAGGCTTGACAATGCTGACGCAGCGTTTGCGGCGCTTGGCGACAACACTGACCACGCAGACTCTGTCCGCCTTCAGCGGGCTGCGGCTACTGAACGCGACGGTGCCGTCGGGCGGGGTGCGGGTCACGCGAGATCTGTCCTATGGCGAGGGGCCGCGCCGCGCGCTTGACGTCTATCAGCCGCCCGGGTCCGGTCAGCACCGTCCGCTGATTGTGTTCTTCTACGGCGGCTCGTGGAAAACCGGGTCGAAGGGCGAGTACCGCTTCGTCGCCTCGGCCTTGGCGCGGCGCGGCATGGTGGTCGCCGTGCCCGATTACCGGCTGTATCCTCACCCGGTCTTTCCCGGCTTCCTCCAGGACGGCGCCGAGGCGGTCGCCTGGGCAACGCGGCACGCCGCGCGCTGCGGCGCGGCGCCGCATCCGTTCCTGATGGGCCACTCCGCCGGTGCCTATATCGCGCTGATGCTGGCGCTGAACCCGGACTATCTGGGCGCCGCCGGCCTGCATCGCGAGCAGCTCGCGGGCGCGGTCGGCATCGCCGGGCCGTACGACTTCCACCCCAGCCGCTTCCCCGATATCGCGCCCATTTTCGCCGCCGCCGAGGAGGCGTCAACCCAGCCCATCGCCTACGCCGACGGCGCCAATCCACCGTTGCTGCTGTTATCCGGCAGCGCCGACACGACAGTCCGGCCCGCCAACACGCTCAATATCACGACCCGCGTCGCCGCGCAGGGCGGCCAGGTCACGACCCGCATCTATCCGAAACTCGGTCATATCGGCATCCTGCTTGCTTTCGCCCCCCTGTTCAGACGCAAAGCCCCGGTCGTCGCCGATATCGAGCGCTTCGTCCGCGCGCACCGGCGCTAGGTCAGGCGGGCACCACGCCGGGCGCGCGGCGGCCGATGCGCAGCACCAATAGCGAGGCGATGAAGCACAGCGCCCCGCTCCCCGCGAAGGCGAGCACGTAGCTCCCCGTGACGCTGCGCACCTCCCCCGCGCCGAGCGCGGCGAACGCGCCGCCGAGCTGGTGGGCCGACGCGATCCAGGACACGACCACCGGCGCATCCTGCTTGCCGAACACTTTGGTGGTCAGCGCGACGGTGGGCGGGATCGTCGCGACGAAATCCAGGCCGAAGACGACCGCGAACACTGAGAGGCTCACGAGGTCGAAGCCGCTGAACGGCAGCCACAGCAAGGAAACGCCGCGCAGTCCATAGTACCAGAACAGCAGCACGCGCGAATCATACCGGTCGGTCAGCCAGCCCGATCCTAGCGTGCCCAGGAAATCGAACACGCCGATCGCGGCGAGGACGCTTGCCGCCGTCACCGCCGGGATGCCGTGGTCGGCGCAGTACGGGATCAGGTGCGTGATGACCAGGCCATAGGTCGAGAAGCCGCAAATGCCGAAACTGCCAGCGAGCAGCCAGAAATCGAGCGAGCCCAGGCCGCGCCGCAAGCCGGCGAAGGCGATGGCGAACGGGTTGCCGGGCGGCGGCGGCTCCGGCGGCGCGACGCGCGCGCCAAGTGGCGCCAGCCCCACCGACGCGGGGCTTTCGGCAAGCAGCAGCCAAGCGATCGGCAGCAGGGCCAGCATGACGCCGGCCGCGGTCAAGGGAACGCCGCGCCAGCCCACGGCGTCGCTGATATGGGCGAGCAACGGCAGGAAGATGAGCTGGCCGCTGGCGTTGCCGGCGGTGAGCATTCCGACGACCAGGCCGCGCCTGGTGACGAACCAGCGATTTGCCACCGTCGCCGCCAATGCCAGCATCCCCAGGCTCGACCCGAGCCCGACCAGGACGCCCCAGGTGAGATAGAGCTGCCAGACCTGGGTGATGAACCCGGACAGCCCGGCGCCCAACGCCAGCAACGCCATCGAGCCGAACACGGTGGCGCGCAGCCCGATGCTGCGCATCAGGGCCGCCGCCAGCGGCCCGCCCAGGCCGAACAGAGCGATGTTGAGCGAGATCGCCCCGGAGATCGTCGCCGTGTCCCACCCGAACGCCCGCTCCAGCGGCACGATCAGCACGCCCGGCGCGGCCCGCACCCCGACCGAACAGAGAATCGCGGCAAAGGCCGTCGCCGCCACGACCCAGGCATAGTGGACCCGGCTATCAAGGAGTCGGGCGAGGCGCGTGGCAAGCATGGTGCGCTCCCCTGGGGAATGGGCTAACCATGACGCTCGTCATGAACACGTCAAGCGAAAACATGACGATGGTCATGCGCGAGAGGCGGGCCGGATGCGCGAGGCAGGTCAGCGGGGGGCCGAGACACGGGCCAAGATCATCAAGGCAGCCAGCCGGCTGTTCGGGGAGCGCGGGATCGACGCTGTCGGCGTTGACGCCGTCATGCGCGAAGCCGGGCTGACGCACGGCGGCTTCTACACGCACTTCCCGTCCAAGGAGGCGCTGGTCGCCGAGGCGACGGCGGCCGCCCTGGCGCGCTCGGCGGCGCGTTGGGAGACGATCGCGCGGGAGCAGCCGGAGAGCGGCTATGCGCGGATCGTCGAGTCCTACCTCGATCCGGCGCACGTCGCGGCGCCGGGACGAGGCTGCCTGCTAGCGGCCCTTGGGCCGGAAGTGGCACGCCGGCCGGCCACGCGGCCAGGGGTCACGGCGGCAATTCGCGCCATGCTCGACGCCTTGGCGCGCTGCGCGCCGGGGCAGCGGCGCGAACGGGCCGCCGCCGCCCTGTGCATGATAGTCGGCGCCGTCGTGCTCGCGCGGGCCAGCGACGATCCGGCCCTGTCGGCGGAGCTGCTCCAAGCCGCCCGGGCGGCCGCCCATTGGGAAACGGGCTGATCAGGTCTTTCCGGCAGCGGGATTCATGCTAAAGCCCCGCCCCCATGCGCCACTTCCTGGACTTCGAGAAACCGGTTGCCGAGCTGGAGGGCAAGATCGACGAGCTGCGGCGGATGTCGGAGCCGGACGGCATCAACATCGCCGAGGAGGTCGGGCGCCTGACGGAGAAGGCCGACCGCCAGCTTCGCACCCTCTATGCCCGCCTGACACCCTGGCAGAAGACCCAGGTCGCGCGCCACCCCGACCGGCCGAAGGCGAGCGCCTACGTCGCCGGCCTGATCACCGAGTTCACGCCGCTGGCCGGCGATCGCGCCTTCGCCGACGACGCGGCCGTGCTGGGCGGGTTGGGGCGGTTCCGCGGCCGTTCGGTGATGGTGATCGGCACCGAAAAGGGCTCGGACACGGACAGCCGCCTCAAGCACAATTTCGGCATGGCGCGGCCCGAGGGCTACCGCAAGGCACGGCGGCTGATGGAGCTGGCCGGACAGTTCGCCCTGCCAATCCTCACCTTCATTGACACCTCCGGCGCCTTTCCGGGCGTCGAGGCGGAGGCGCGGGGCCAGGCCGAGGCCATCGCGCGCAGCATTGATGCTTGCCTGCGCGCACCGGTGCCGTTCATTGCCACCATCATCGGCGAGGGCGGCTCGGGCGGGGCCATCGCGCTTGCCTCCGGCGACCGCACGCTGATGCTGGAGCATTCGATCTATTCGGTCATCGCGCCGGAGGGCTGCGCCTCCATCCTGTGGCGCGACGCCGCGCAGGCCCCGGCGGCCGCGGACGCGCTCAAGCTGACCGCGGACGACCTGCACCGGCTGAGGCTGATCGACCGGATCATCGCCGAGCCGCTGGGAGGAGCGCATCGCGACCCGGAGGCGACGATCCGGGCGGCGGGCGAGGCCCTCGCGGACGCCTTGATGCCGCTGCTCGACCAGGACGCGGCCATGCTGCGGACCCGACGCCGGGAGAAGTTCCTGGAGATCGGGCGCGAGCTGGTGGGATAGGCGTTTGCAGGCTGTCATCCAAGGCGTCATGCAACACGCGCAACAATGCACGCCCATGCTGGTTTGCCTCCGGCAGGCCGGAGACGGAACCTGCGAAGAGACCTGTTCAAACCGAAGGGGTCCAACTCGCAGCGATGTCCTACTAACCAGGCCACCAAATAGGTAGCATTCTGCGGGGTGCTGTGCGACAGTCCGGGCATGGCGCTCCGTCGTGACTTCCGCAAGCTTGACCCGGCTACCCAGGCAGAGCTGCGCCGCGTGGCCGTTGCCATGGTGGAGGGGGGCAAAACTCGCATTGAGGCCGCGGCGGCCGTCGGCGTGAACCGTCGCTTTGTCGGGGAATGGGTCGAGGCGGTGCGGCAATCCGGGGAGGCTGCCTTGGATGGTGGGCGGCGCGGTCGCCGGCCGGGCGAGCAGAAGGCGCTCTCGCCTCCACAGGAGCAGAGGATCCGGCGCCTGATCGCGGACCGCTGCCCGGATCAGCTGAAGCTGCCGTTCGCGCTGTGGACCCGTGAGGCGGTCGGCGCGCTGATTGAGCGCGAGACCGGGGTGCGGCTGTCGGCCTCGGCCCTCGGGCGCGCCCTGCGGGCCTGGGGCTTCACCGCGCAGCGCCCGGCACGACGGGCCCTCGAGCGCCGCGAGCCAGCGGTCCGCGCCTGGCTGCGACAAGAGTATCCGGCGATTGCCGAGCGGGCCAAGGCAGAGGGCGCCGAGATCCACTGGGCGGACGAGACCGGTTTGTCCAACCAGGCCAACTACGGCCGGAGTTTCGCCCCAAAAGGCAAGACGCCCGTCCTGCTACGGCCGGCTGCACGGGTCACGCAGTCGATGATCTCCAGCCTGACCAACCGCGGCACATTGCGATTCATGGTCTATGACGGCGCGCTCACCGCCACGACCTTCCTGATCTTCCTGCGGCGTCTGGTGCAGGGCGCCGGGCGCAAGCTGTTCGTCATCGCCGATAATCTGCGGGTCCACCGCGCCAGACGGGTCACCGCCTGGGTGAAGGCCAACGCTGAGCGGCTCGAACTGTTCTATCTCCCGCCCTACGCGCCGGAGCACAATCCCGACGAGTTTCTCAACAACGACGTCAAGCAAGCCATGGCGCGGCGCCAGGTGCCCAGGGACAAGGCCGCGCTGAAGGCTGGCCTGACCTCCTACATGCGCAGCCTGCAGCGCCGCCCCGCCAAGGTCCGCGCCTTCTTCCAGGCCTCCTCCGTCCGCTACGCAGCATAGGCCAAGAGAGCTACCTATTTGGTGGCCGGGTTAGTAATCGGCAGCGAGGCCAGGGTGCGGGCAAGCGAGTAGATGCCGAGCGCGTTGCTGCCGAGCATCCGTCCCGTGATGAACACGTCGATTTGCGTGCCGACGTACCACAGCAGGCTCTCCACTGGCCGATACATGCCCGCGTGGAGCAGAGCGGCCTGGCGGCGGCTTGGCCAGGCTGGCCAGTGTCGGTGCGGCGCAAGGATGCAGAAACCGATCGCGCGAATCGTCTCGATCAGGAGATAGGCGGCGAGCAGCGACCAAGCGCCGCAGCCGTTCCACGCGAGCAGGATCGTCGTCGCCCCGCCGAGCACGCAGGCGAGCATGTCCAGAATCGACATCTGCTTCAAGGCGAGATCCCGTTGCAGCTTGGCGCGCGACAACGAGCCGACGGCGAGCAGGAACAGGCTGGCGCTGGCGACGCGCAGCAGCGGCGTCAGGCGCGGCTCATGGTAAAATGTGGCGAGCGCCGGCGCCAGCGGGAACAGGATCGCGAAGAAGGCCAAGTTGACCAGGAGGATGAGGCCGAACGCCTCCCTGGAGGTGTCGTCGCTCGGCTCGCGGCTCTGCACCAGCGCGTCGCTGAAGCCGACATAGCTCATCGCGGTCAGGAATCCAGTCACCGCCATGGTGATCGCCATCAGCCCGTAATCCGCCGGACGAAGGAGACGGACGACGCAGAACGTCATCACCCAGTTCAGCAGCTGGGCGGTGATGCGGATGACGGAGGCCCACGCCAAGCCGCGCAGCACCTGATGCTTGAGACCAGCGGTTCCGGCCATGGTAGTGGACGCTCGCTTCGGCCGGTGGCGCTACCAGACCCCTCTCGTGTCGATGACGAACTTGTCCTTCAGCACGTCGCGGTCCACTTGCTGGAAGGTCAGGTGGTCCACCAGCAGCAGGACGAGGTTCGCGCGCTCCAGCGCGTGGTCGAAGTCGTGCAAGGCGAGGCCGCGATCCGCGAGTTCCGGGGGCAGGCGGTTGATATGGGGCTCGACGACGAGCAGCTCGCCGACATTCTCCTCGGCCAGTTGCCGCACGATATCGATCGACGGGCTCTCGCGCAGGTCGTCCACGTCTTTTTTTGTAGGTCAGGCCGAGGCAGGCGATGACCGGATGCTTCAGCGCGGCCGCCCGTTCACGCACCTTCGCCACGACGAAGGCTGGCTTGGCGTCGTTGATGTGGCGCGCGGCGCGGATCAGCGTCGTTTCCTCGGGGTTGGTGGCGACGATGAACCACGGATCGACGGCGATGCAGTGGGCACCCACGCCGGGGCCGGGGCTTAGGATGTTCACGCGCGGGTGCAGGTTGGCCAGCCCGATCAGATCCCAAACGTTGATGCGCAGCCGTTCGCATATCAGCGACAGCTCGTTGGCGAAGGCGATGTTGACGTGTACTAGCTGACATTTGATCGGACAGCTGGCCTGTATGGTGCCGGATGGATCATGTCTGACCGACGTCAGGCGGCGTTGAGCATTTTTTCCCTGGCGAGCGGGAGGGTGTCAAGGAAGGTCTGCATCGGGGTCTTGCCGTAGCACCAGCGGCCCTGATGAGGGCGTTGCTCATTATAGCTGCTAACCCAGACATCGAGATCGGCCTGTAGCTGCTCGATGCTGCTGTAGATGCGCTTGCGGAAGGCGACCTGATAGAACTCGTGCAGCACCGTTTTGTGGAAGCGCTCGCAGATCCCGCTGGTTTGCGGACTCTTTGCCTTGGTCCGGCTGTGGTCGATGTCCTCGATCGCCAGGTAGAGCTCGTATTCGTGGGCCTGCGAGGTGCCGCAATACTCGGTGCCGCGATCGGTCAGCACGCGGGACAGCTTGACCCCGTGCTCGTCGAAGAACGGCACCACGCGGTCGTTCAGCAGGTCGGCGGCGGTGATCGGGGCCTTGCGGTCGTAGAGCTTGGCGAACGCCACCTTGGAGTGGGTGTCGATGCAGGTCTGCTGATAGATCCGCCCGACCCCCTTGAGCGTGCCGACATAGAAGGTGTCCTGGGCCAGGCAGTAGCCCGGACACTCGCTCTCGAACTCGCCATGCGCCTCGTTGTCCTGCCGGGCCCGCTCCAAGGCGGCGACCTGGGCTTCGGTCAGCACCAGGCCGTCCTGTGCGCTCTTGGCCTCGAGTGCCTGGAGCCGCTTCTTCATGGTCTCCAGGTCGTGGCGCTGCCAGACACAGCGCACCCCGGCCGGGGAGATCGTCAGGCCGCGCTTCTTCAGCTCCTTGGCCACCCGGACTTGGCCAAAGGCCGGCTGCTCGACGGCCAGCCCGACGACCGCCTGCTCGATGGCCGGCTCCACCCGATTGCGCAGGATTGGCTTGCGCCGGGTCATCTCCGCCAGCGCGATCTCGCCGCCCTTTTCGTAGAGCTCCTGAAAGCGGTAGAAGCTGTCGCGCGAGTATCCCATGATCTTGCAGGCCTGCGACACATTGCCGAGCTGTTTGGCCAGCTCCAGCAGGCCTACCTTGGCCCGGATTACCTTGCGTTCGTTGGTCATGGTCGGCTCCTCGGTTCTGGGCGACCGGAGCGAGACATTCCTGTCCTCCGGTCCCGGGTTGCCCGCACCAAACAAACCAGATTGTCAGATTAAATCCTAGCTAAACCGCGTCTACTTTGAGAACCGTAGTTTCTCCTCCTCAGGATTGAGCTGGTCCTTAACCCAGAGGCGATCTGCGATGGCATAGGGTGCCTGATTAAGCGTGGCCTGGAAGTGGGCGACGCGGCGGGTCAGATCCGTGGTGGAGGCATGGCAGTGATGATAGGTGACGTCCTCGCGCAGCCAGCGCCACAGTGCCTCTACTGGCATCAGATCCGGACTGTAGCCGGGTAACGGCACGAGTTCGATCTTCAGACCTGCGGCAGCGGACCATACGGACTGAGCCCGGTGATAGGGCGCGCCATCCCAGATCACGATGAGCCTGCCGTTGGGGAATTCGGCACGCAGTCGGCGTAGAACGTCGATCGTGTGTTCGCCCGTGGCGCGCGGATACGGCCAGATCCGGACCTGTCCCTCATTGTAGAGATACAGGCCATAGAACGAGACTTTGTCGGCCAGGGCGGGCGGGGTGGAGGCGACATAAAAGCGCTGGCCGCGCACGCCCCAGCCATGCCCAGGATCGACGTCCTGACGGATGTGCGCTTCATCCAGGTAGACCAACTGATGACGGTCCCGCTGCGCACCATCCAGCAGTGGACGCATCTGTTCAACAAACGCCGCTCGCCGTTCCGCACTGGCACGGCCCAGTAGCTTCTTCGCCTTCTGCCACGACAGCCCCATCCGATGCAGAACCAGCCGGATGGTTTCGCGGCAGCGGCGGCACCCGAAGCGCGCTTGCACAAGCCCCACCAGACGGCGCAGCGTCCAGCGGGGCTTCGGATCAGTCTCGGCCATGGGGGGCGCGGCGGCGACCTGCTGGGCCGTGCGCACCACCGTACTGAGCGCTGCCGCTATCTCGGGGCAAAAGGGGGGCGGCCACCGGTGCGCCGATACAGCAGCGCCGCGGGGCCGTGTTCGTTGTAAATGTGCAGCCAAGCCATGACGGTCTGGGGATGGCGACCCGTGCGGCTGGCCACCGCCGTCGCACAGTCACCCTGGGCTATCTCATGCAGGGCCAGAAACCGCTCGCGGCTGCGAGCATGCGGCGCACTCAAGGCCAGACGACGAAACTCCGCCGCTGACTGACCCCACCGCTCATAATCTATACGCAACACCTGTCTTGTTGACGCCTCCGAATAGGAAAACTCCTATATGGGACCGTCACCGCTCAGTGACCAGCGAACTACGGCTCTCAAATTGGACGCGGTTTAGTCACAGTTGACGTCGCCGTAGGCGTTCTCGGTCAGCTTCGCCATCTCGGCGGTGCGCGCGTTCGTCACCCGGCACTCCCCGCGCACGACGATCTTGTACAGCGTGAGCGCGCGCTGCCCGCACCGGCGGGTCATGCCGCCGATCACCCGTGCGTTGTTGACGACCTCGTCCAGGATGCGGCCGGGGAGGACGCGCTGCGGGCAGTGCGCCACCTGCACGTCGGCCAGCTCTCCGCGCTGGTGGGGGAAGCTCAAGTCGGGGCGCAGCTCGGCCATGATCGCCGCGATGTGCTCGGTGGTGCCGACCGGCACGGTCAATTCCAGGATCACCAGATTGCCTGGTTTCAGCGCCGCCGCGACCGCCCGCGCCGCGTCCTCGGCGAAAGAGAGGTCCGGGGTCGAACTCGGGCCGTGGCCGCGCAACGGCGTGGGCACTGCGATGATGAATGCGTCGGCCGGCTCGACCGTGGTCGTCGCGCGCAGCTTGCCGATCTCGACCACGCGCCGCACCAGCGCATCCAGGTTCGGCTCGCCGAAATGCGGCCGTCCCGCGTTGATGGTTGCCACCACCTGCGGATTGAGGTCCACGCCCACGACCTCAATGCCGGTCTCGGCGAAAATGGCCGCGGTTGGCAGGCCGATGTAGCCGAGCCCGACGACGGCGATGCGCCCGAAGCTATGCATGCAGCAATCTCTCCACAATGCGCCCGGCCGCCCGGCCGTCGCCATACGGGTTGTGCGCGAAGCTCATCGCCTCGTAGGCATCGCGGCTGTCGAACAGGCGCGAGGCGTGCGCGAACAGCAGGTCGGGGTCGGTGCCGACGAGCGCGACCGTCCCGGCCTGCACCGCCTCGGGACGCTCGGTGGTGTCGCGGGTTACGAGGACGGGCTTGCCCAGGGAGGGCGCCTCTTCCTGCACGCCGCCCGAGTCCGTGACAATGAGCGCGGCGCGGCGCATCAGCGCGACGAAGGGCAGATAGTCGAGCGGCGGAATGAGCCGGATCGCCGGATGCGCCGCCAGGATCGTTCGCGCGACGCGCTGCACCTCCGGATTGAGGTGAACGGGATAGACGATCTCCACGTCTCCCCGTCCAGCGAGCCACACCAGCCCGCCCGCGACCCGTTCGAGACCGCCCTCGAAATTTTCCCGCCGGTGGCCCGTGACCAGGATCAGCCGCTTGCCCGGCGCGGGCGGCGGGAGCGCGCGTTCGACCGTGCCGGCCCGCGCCGGATCGCCGTCCAAGATGGCCAGCGAGTCGAGCAGGGCGTCGATGACCGTGTTGCCGGTCACGCTCACGCGGGCCGGGTCCACCCCCTCGGCCAGCAGGTTTCGCCGCGCCTGCTGGGTTGGCGCGAAGTGCAGGTCGGCAAGACCCGTGGTCAGGCGGCGGTTCATCTCCTCCGGCCAGGGCGAGTGGCAGTCTCCGGTGCGCAGCCCCGCCTCCACGTGGGCCACTGGCACCTTGGCGTAGAAGGCGGCGAGCGCGGCGGCGAAGGTGGTCGTTGTGTCGCCCTGCACCAGCACGCGATCTGCGCGCAGCTCCGCGTAGACCGCGCCGATGCGGTCGAGCACGGCGGTGGTGATGTAGGTCAGCCCTTGCCCGGCCCGCATCAGGTCAAGGTCGCGATCCGGCCGGATGGCGAACAGTTCGAGCACCTGGTCCAGCATCTGCCGGTGCTGCCCGGTCACGCAGACCAGGGGCGTGACACCAGGGGTCTCCGACAGACGCCGGATGACCGGCGCCATCTTGATCGCCTCCGGGCGGGTGCCGAATACTGAGAGGACGCGCATTCGTTATACAGCCGTCTTGATGACCGGCGCGCGGCAGCCATTCAGCGCTCGCTGATTTTGCATCGCGTATGTCATTGGGTGGTGCGGGCCGACCTAAGTCGCTGAACAATCTGTAATGTCAAGGTAACTCATTTCGCGCCTGAGCACCAGTACTTTCGTGTGCGGAACGCGGAGGCGTGTCTCGTCCCCACCCTGGTCTTTCACCACGGCCGGCTTATTTTGCTGGCCATGAATGATGACGAATTCGATAAGGCCCTGGTGCGCGCGGCCTTCGCGCTGGCCGGCCGCAATGGCTGGACGGCGGTGAACGTGGCCGAGGCGGCGCGTTCCACTGGGCTCGACCTGGCGCGCGCCCGCGGCCGTTTTCCGGGACGCGCGGCGATCCTGCTACGGCTGGGCCGGATGGCCGACCAGGCGGCACTGGCCCAGACGCCGGTCGAGGGGAGCGTGCGTGACCGTCTGTTCTACCTCGTGATGGAGCGCCTGGACGTGTTGCAGGACCATCGCGCGGGGGTGCTCGCCTTGCTGCGGCGCCTGCCGTTCGAGCCTGGCACCGCCCTGATGCTCGACGCCGCCACGCGGCGCAGCCTGCGCTGGCTTCTCGAGGCCGCCGGCGTCTCCACCATCGGGCTGCGCGGCGAGTTGCGCGCCCAGGGCTTGTACTTGGTTTGGCTCTGGGCCGTGCGGGCCTGGCAGACCGACGAGACGGACGACCTGTCGCCCACGATGTCGGCCGTGGACAGCGCTTTGCAGCGCGTCGGGCGGCTCGCCGAATGGCTGGGCGACACCGCGCCCGCCAGTGCCACGGAGGCCGGCACGTCGCCGGACGCGGAGCCGCCCGCACCTGAGGCGCCGCCACCACCCATTCTGGACGGGTCGGGGTCCGAGGGACCAGTTCCAGGAACCCCCCCGCTTTAATCCGTCCGACACCCGCCCTTTGGGCGTGGTGCATCCGGGTATGCCCGGCTATAATTGACAACCGAACCAGGAGGAGAACATCCGATGGCCCAACAACCCAGTTCCAGCAGCCCCGGCAACCCCGGCCAGCGCCCCGACTTCGACATCACCCGCATGTTGTCGGAGATGAAGATGCCGGCGATGCCGGATGTGGAGGCGCTGAGCGAGGCGAGCCGGCGCAACATCAAGGCGCTGACCGAGGCCAATCGCGTTGCCCTGGAGGGCGCACAGGCGGTGGCCCGGCGGCACATGGAGATCATGCAGCAGGCCGTGAGCGACATGTCGGAGGGCATGAAGGCGCTGACCTCGGCCGAGACGCCGCAGGCCAAGGCCGCGAAGCAGACCGAGCTGGTCAAGCAGGGCTATCAGCGCGCCGTTACCAACATGCAGGAGCTGGGCGACCTGATCCAGCGGTCCAACTCCGAGGCGCTGAATCTGCTGAGCCGTCGCTTCGCCGAGGCGATGGATGAGCTGAAGTCGATGGCGGAGAAGCAGAAGTAGCCGCGCTCTTTCGCTGCTTCGCCCGAAGCGGGCGCGCGCATGGTCGTGGTCTTCGGCTCGATCAACCTCGACCTGATCTTTCTGCTCGCCGCGCTGCCAGTGGCGGGCGAGACGGTCCTAGGGCCTGACATCCGCATCGAGCCGGGCGGCAAGGGCGCCAACCAGGCGCTGGCGGCGGGGCGCGACGGCGCTCAAGTCGCCCTGGCCGGCGCAACAGGGCGCGACCCGCTCGCGGCGGCGGCGCTGGCGCTGCTACGGGAGGCAGGGGTGGACCTCTCCCGCGTCGCCGCGGTGGACCGCGCCACGGGCTGCGCGGCGATCTTCGTGGACCGGATGGGGCGGAACGCCATTGGCGTGGGCTCCGGCGCGAACCTCGCCGCGCGCGCGGATCAGGTGGAGGACGCCCTGCTCGGGCCTGGCGCCACGCTGGTTGTGCAGATGGAGGTTCCCGGCCATGAAACGGCGGCCTTGATTCGCCGCGCCCGCGCGCGCGGCACGCGCGTCGTGCTCAACCTGGCGCCCGCGGCGGCGCTGGACGCGGACGCGCTGCGCGCGGTGAATATATTGGTGCTCAACGCGGTCGAGGCGGCGTGGCTCGCTGGCACCGTGCCATGCGCGCCAGACGCGATGGGCCTGCACGCGGCGCTTGGGGTTACGGTGGTGCGCACCTTGGGCGAACAGGGCGCCGAGGCCGCGCATCTTGGCGAGCTGATCCGGGTTCCCGCACATCCCGTCCACGCGGTGGATACCACCGGCGCGGGCGATTGCTTCACGGGAGTCCTCGCCGCCGCCCTGGACCGGGGCGCCCCGCTCGAATCCGCCCTCACCCGCGCCGCCGCCGCCGCCGCGCTTTGCTGCACGCGCGCGGGGAGCCAGGCGACAATGCCGCGCGGGGTGGAGATCGATGCGGTTCTGCCAGTGTCTTGACCTCTCCCCCGACCCCCTCCGCCAAGGGAGGAGGTCGAGCGAGAGGAAATGGATCAGGGTTCGCGGCCGCTGATATCAGGCCGTCTTGTCTCCACCGGTCTGCTGGGCGCTTTGCCCGGATGGCGAGGACGCCGAGCCACCCTGACCTGCGCCGCCGCCTTGCGCCTGGGTTGTCCCGCCCTGGCTAGCACCGCCCGAAGACGGTTGCACCTGGATGCGATGCACCTTCTCCTGCGCGGCTGACTTCGGAAGGGAAATCTTCAGCACGCCGTGGTTGAACTCGGCCTTCACCTGATCCGGGCGAGGCGAAAACGGCAGCCGTATGGAACGCGCGAAGCTGCCGAACGAGCGTTCGACGATGTGATAGTTTGTGTTCTTGTCTTCGCGCTCGGCCTGCTTCTCGCCGCGTATCGTCAGAAGGTCGTCGTTCAGTTCCAACTGGATGTCCTTCTCGGGCACGCCAGGCAGTTCAGCCTCGACGCGGATCTCGTTCTCCGTCTCGCTGACATTCATGCGGGGCGCGACAACGGATCCCCCACTCGTCGACGCGCCCGGCATTCCTCGCAAGGCGTCATCGAACAGGCGGTTCATTTCGCGATGCAATGACGTGAACGGCTCGAAGCCTGCCATTGGGGCCGGAAAACCAGACTCGAAGCCAAAGCGAACAGGTAAACGGGCCATGATACCCTCCTAGGCGACGTTGGGAATCACTGCCCTGGATTTTGGATCCCAGCCTCCCGCACGCAATGGCATGAATCATCCAATAACGTGATCGCAGGCGTGCCAGCTTACCGGTAATAGGATCGCCGGGCAGCTTCGCCGCCGCTCATGGGGCTGGGCCGAGCACCTGATCCACACTGTATACAAGCGCATCCGGCGTGACCCTGGGCGTCTCCCCTCGCAGGGACATATCCCGTGCCACAAGCCGCCGCGCGGCCTCCGTCTCACGGGCGATGACATCCGGCAGGGCGACCCGAAGGCTCGGGCTGTCCTCCAGCAAGCGGCCGATCTCGACGCGCTCCCGATTGATTGTCGTCTCCCAGCCCGCGCGTGGCTCGGTCGCCGGGGAGGCTGCCAGCTTCATCTGGTGCTCGATCACCGTCCGGATGCGGCTCGCCAGCTCGCGCCGATCACGCTTGGCCAAATCCTCGATCTCCTCCGCGATATGGGCGATGTCGGCCTCGGCCAACCGGCCGGCGCGCAGAAGCGTGGCTTGGGTAGCAGCCCATGCACAGAAATCGACATCATAGGCGGAGTCGGAGGCGCGTTGAGGCGCTGAGGCCAGGGCATCGTCGGTCATGCGACCTCCCGCGTTGCATGCTGCCGCGAAAACTTTGTCTCGGGGCCGCCAAACCATGGACTAGCTGACGACAATGCGCGGCCCCGCACCGCGCAACGCCGAATCCCCGGCCACCTTCCCCCAGACCCGGCTCGCCAACGCCGTGAAGGCCTGCGCCCCCGCGCTGTCCGGGGCCGCGGCCACGATTGGCGTGCCGGCGTCGGCGGCGGCGCGGATGTCGAGCAGCAGCGGGATTTCGCCCAGGAACTCCGTGCCGAGCCGCTGTGCCTCCAGCCGCGCGCCGCCATGGCCGAAGATCTCCGCCCGGTGCCCGCAGGCCGGGCAGCAGAAGAAGCTCATGTTCTCGACCAGGCCGAGCACTGGCACGCGTACCTTCTCGAACATGCGCACGCCGCGCCGCGCGTCGATCAGCGCGATGTCCTGCGGCGTGGAGACGATCACCGCCCCGGTCAGCGCCACGCGCTGCGCCATGGTGAGCTGGGCATCGCCGGTGCCGGGGGGCATGTCCACGATCATGACGTCGAGCCCGCCCCAGGTGACCTGGCCCATCATCTGCTCCAGCGCGCCCATCACCATCGGGCCGCGCCAGATCATCGGCGTCTCCTCCTCGACCAGGAACCCCACCGACATGCAGCGCAGCCCCCAGGCGGCGATCGGCTGCAACCGGTCGCCCTCGACCTCGGGCTTGCGGGCCACGCCCAACATGCGCGGCAGGCTTGGGCCGTAGATATCAGCGTCCAGCAGCCCGACCGCCAGGCCCTGCCGGGCGAGTGCCACGGCCAGATTAACCGCGACCGTCGATTTGCCCACGCCGCCCTTGCCCGAGGCGACGGCGACAATGGCCTTCACCTCGGGCAACAGCAGCGCGGGCTTGCCGCCTGCCCCCGCTTTCGCCTGGGGCGCGGGCGCCGGGCCCTGCTTGTGGGCGGTCAGCACCGCCGTCGCGTTCACAACGCCCGGCTGGCGGGCCAGGACGGCCTCGACCTCGCGCCGCACCGGCTCCATGGCAGCGGCGCGGGCGCGGTCGGTCAGCAGCGTGACCTGCACCAGCCCGTCGCGCAGCTCCAGGCCCTCGACCAGGCCCGCCGCGACAATATCGCGGCCCGTGCCAGGTTCCCTGATGCCGCGCAGGATATCGCGGAGCGCCTCTGGCGATAGTTGGCCCGGTGCCTTGCTCATCGTCGTAAAAACCCTCTAAGTGGTGGCACGAAGCCGTGAGCCGCTGCGGGCTCCCGCTCCTCTATGTGGCGTGGCGGCGACGACCGTGCAAACGCTTTGACCGCGCCGCAGCGCGCGACATGGGACTGGTCCGCCGAAATGGCATCCAACCACGGCCCGAATCCCTGGGGATCGCAGGGACCGCACTCCAACGGCCCGAATGGCAAGCCCGACGGTACCGGCCCGTGGGGGGAGGGCACGGAGGACCCCTTCGGCAGTGGCGGCCGCGGCAGCGGTCCTGGCGGGCCGATCCCGCCAATGCCCGACCTGGACCGGATCATCGCCCAAGCGCAGGAACGGGCCCGACGCCTGCTCGGCTCGATTGGGGGTCCGGGTGGTGTTGGCGGCGGGCGCGGTCACGGTTTCGGCGGGCGCGGGCTTGCGCTCCTTGGGATCGCCGTGGCCGCCCTCTGGCTCGCCAGCGGACTCTACCGCGTGCAGCCGGACCAGGAAGGTGTGGTGCTGCGTTTCGGCGCCTTCACCCGCCTCACGCCGCCCGGCCTCAACTATCACCTGCCCTGGCCTGTCGAGAGGGTGGAAACCCCTGCGGTCACGCGCGTCAACCGCATTGAGATCGGCTACCGCTCAGGCGAGACCGGCAGCGAGGAGCCAGCCGAGGCGCCGAGCGGAGCCGAGAGCGGGCACGACATCACGCAGGAAAGCCTGATGCTGACCGGGGACGAGAACATTGTCGATGTGAAGATCGCCGTGCTGTGGCGCATCGATGACGTGGTCGCCTACCTGTTCAACACGCGCGATCCCCAAGTCACCATTAAGGCGGTGACGGAGAGCGTGCTGCGCGAGGTGATGGGCCGCACGCCGATCCAGCCGGCGCTGGGTCCGCTGCGCGCGCAGATCGCCGATCAGGTGATGCGCCAGACCCAGCAGATCCTGGATGGCTATCACGCTGGCGTGCAGATCGTGCAGGTGCTGCCGCAGGGGGTCGATCCGCCGGCCGCCGTGGTCGAGAGCTTCCGCGACGTGCAGCGCGCCAACACCGACGCCGAGCGGATGCGCAACCAGGCCGAGGGCTATCGCAACGACATCGTGCCGCGCGCGCGCGGCGAAGCGTCACGGATCGTGGCCCTGGCCGAGGGCGACCGGCAGGCGGCGATCGCGCGCGCCACCGGCGAGGCGCAGCGATTCCAAAGCGTGCTGGCCGCCTATCAAGTCGCCAAGAACGTGACCATGACGCGGCTTTATCTGGACACGATGCAGGACGTGCTCAGCCACGCGCAAAGCGTGGTGCTGGACGACAAGCTGCGCGGCGTGCTGCCGTTCCTGCCGCTGTCCGGCGAGCCCGGCGCCGCCGCGCCCGCTCCTCCCCCTCCGCCGCAAGCACCTGTGGCCAGCGCCGAGGCGACCCAGGGCCAGCCGGGAGCGACGCCATGAACCGCCCGATGATCGCCGGCCTCGCCGCGCTGATCGTGGCCATGGTGCTGGGGTTGGCGACGTTGTTCACCGTCGCGCAGACCGAGCAGGCGCTGGTGACGGAATTCGGCAAGCCGGTGCGCGTGGTCTCCGATCCCGGCCTGCACGCGCGCATTCCCTTCGTGCAGAGCGTGATCGGCTTCGACCGCCGCCTGCTGTGGGTGCGCACGCCCGGCGAGGAGGTGATCCTGGGCGACCAGCGGCGGCTGATCGTGGATAGTTTCACGATGTACCGGATCAGCGACGCGCTGCGCTTCTACCAGGCGGCTGGCGCCTCGGAAGAGGCGATCAGCGGGCGGCTGGACGCCATCGTCTCCTCGGCCATCCGGCGCGTTCTGGGAACGCGCTCGCTGCCCGACGTGCTCTCGGCGGACCGCGACCGCATCATGACCAGCATCCGCAAGCAAGTGGATGACGAGATGCGCGGCTTCGGCATCACCGTGGAGGATGTGCGCATCCGCCGCGCCGACCTTCCGCGCGAGAATACCGAGGCGATCCTCGCGCGGATGCAGTCGGAGCGCCAACGCGTGGCCGCGCAGGCGCGCGCCGAGGGCGCCGCCGCCGCCGCGCGCATCCGCGCCGACGCCGAGCGCGACCGCACCGTGCTGCTGGCCGAAGCGCGCGCCCGCGCCGACCAGCTCCGCGGCGAGGGCGAGGCGCAGGCGACCAAGCTGTACGCCGACGCCTATGGCCGCGATCCGAGTTTCTACGCGACGTGGCGCACGTTGGAGGCGTATCGCGCGGCCTTCGACACCGGCAAGGCGCGGCTTGTCCTCACGCCGGACAGCGACTTCCTGCGCTATCTCCGGGCGGAGCCGGCGCCGGCGCCTCGGTAGAAGTATGAATTGTACAGCCACCGGCCTACTCGCCGAACGCGATCCCCTCCTGTTCGTATATCTTGCGTATCAGCCGTAGCAACAGCGCGATTTCCGGCGATCTGTCGTCCTTGCGCGTGCTCATGATGATCGGCGAAACAGCAGTCTCCTCGGCCAGGGGGCGGTAGATCACGTTATCGCGGCGCAGGCGTTCTACTGATGATGGCACGAGGCAGACGCCGGCTTCGGCCGCCACGAGGCCAAGGGCTGTCTGCAACTCGCGAACCTCATGCACGACGGGCGGCTTCAGGCCACGATCGCGAAAGAGCGCCAGCACCTGATCGGCGTAGCTCGGCCGGGGCGCCTTCGGATAGACGATGAGCGGCGCCTGCGCGAGATCATCAAGCTTCAGCATACCCCTTCGTGCCAGAAGCGAGTGCTCGGCTGGCAGGGCGGCGCAGAGCCTCTCGTTGCGCAACAACAGCCGGTTCACCGCCGGATCCTCCAGCGGAATACGGCCGAACCCGACGTCAATCCGCCCCTCCTTCAGCGCGGCGATCTGCTCGATGCTGATCAGCTCCAATAGGGTCAACTCGACGCCGGGGCGCGCGGCGCGGAAGCAGCGGATGACCTCGGGAAGCCGCCCATAGAGTGTGGACGGGACGAAGCCGATGCTGAAATGGAGGCGGTGCGCCGCTTGCAGGCGGGAGGTCATCGCCTTCATCTCGTCCACGTGGTCCAAGACCTGTACCGCCTGCTCGTATAGGAGCCGCCCGGCGTCCGTGAGGCGCACGGGTCGGCTGCCGCGCTCGATCAGCGTGAGCCCGACCTCATCCTCGAGCTGTCGGACTTGGCGGCTGAGCGGGGGTTGCGCAATTCGCAGTTTCTCCGCCGCACGGGTAAAGTTCCGCTCCCGTGCGACCGTAACGAAATAGCGGAGCTGCCGCAGCTCCAATCGATACCTCCGGGGTATGGAGGCCACCTATTTAGTCTTGGACGACCGAGGACGTAAAGCGCAACTTGGCTGGAACGGAAGGAGACCAGCCCGGTCCGGCGCCGACGCGGTTCACCGCGCCGGTCAGGTTCGTGGCCGTCCCTTCGTCCCAACGCTCATGCAAGCCAAAGGAGGAGAACGTGCTTGACGATATCGGACAAAGACTAGGCTTGACCCTCCGTAAGCTGGAGTCGGCGGTCGAAGAAGACCTAGAGCGCGGCATTGCCCGGTGCAGGCGGGACATATTCACCGATCCCGATCTATTCGGAATCGAGATGAAATACATCTTCGAAGGCAACTGGATCTATCTCGCGCACGAGAGCCAAGTTCCGAACAAGAATGACTACTTCACAACCAACATGGGCCGGCAGCCGATCCTCATCGCGCGCAACCGCAACGGCGATCTGAACGCTTTTATCAATGCCTGTAGCCACCGCGGCGCCATGCTGTGCCGGTACAAACGCGCCAACAAATCGACCTACACCTGCCCGTTCCACGGCTGGACCTTCAACAACTCCGGCAAGCTACTCAAGGTAAAAGATCCGGAGGGTGCCGGCTATCCCGAGAACTTCAACAAGAACGGCAGCCACGACCTGACGAAGGTGCCGCGTTTCGAGTCCTATCGCGGCTTCCTGTTCGGGAGCCTCAATCCGAATGTCTTGCCCCTAAAGGAGCATCTGGGCGAGGCCGCCAAGATCATCGACATGATCGCCGATCAGGCGCCTGAGGGAATAGAAGTGCTGAACGGCTCGTCGACCTATACGTTCGACGGCAACTGGAAGCTGCAGACCGAGAACGGTGCCGATGGCTATCACGTCAGCGCGGTTCATTGGAATTACGTCGCCACCACCGGCCGCCGCAAAGAGGACTCCGACATGGTCGAGGTGGCGGACACCGGCTCGTGGGCGAAGGGGGGCGGCGGGTTCTATTCCTTCGATCATGGGCACTTGCTGCTGTGGACCAAGTTCGCCAATCCCGAGTTTAGGCCGAATGCCGACCGTCGGAGCGAATACGCCGAGCGTTGGGGCGAGGCGCGCGCCGCCTGGATTCTAGAGAATTCCCGCAATCTCTGCCTGTATCCCAATGTGTACCTGATGGATCAGTTTAGCACGCAGATCCGCACCTACCGGCCGCTCGCGGTCGATAAGACCGAGGTCACCGTCTACTGCTTCGGGCACAGGGGAGAGAGTGCGAAAGCCCGGGCCACGCGCATCCGGCAGTACCGAGGATTTCTTCAATGTTAGCGGGATGGGCACGCCCGACGACCTGGAGGAATTCCGCGCCTGCCAGCATTCCTACAAGGCCCTGACGGCGCCGTGGAACGATCTGTCGCGCGGTATCACGCACTGGGTCAAGGGGCCGGATGAAGGCGCCCGGGCGATCGGCCTCAATCCGATTATGAGCGGCCCCCGCACCGAGGATGAAGGGCTGTTCCCGATCCAGCATAAGTATTGGGCCGAGACCATGAAACGTGCCGTCGCTACCGAACTACAGTCGCAAGGATGAGGGCAGGACAATGGCCATTTCCCTCGAAAAGGCGCAGCAGTTTCTATACCGCGAGGCGCGCGCGCTCGACGATAAGGACTGGGACAGCTGGTTCGCGTGCTACGCGCGTGACGTGGAATTCTGGATGCCGTGCTGGGACGACCATAATGAGTTGGTTAGCGACCCGCAGCGCGAGGTGTCGCTGATCTATTATCCAAGCAAGGAGGGGCTCGAGGACCGCGTGTTCCGTATTAGGACCGAGCGTTCCGGTGCGACAAGCATGCCGGAGCCACGGACGTCGCACAATATCAGCAATATCGAGATCATCGAGCAAGGAGGAGGCGAGTGCAAACTACGGTTCAATTGGGTCACCTTCAACTATCGTTACAAGATCGTGGACACCTATTTCGGCACCTCGTTCTACACGCTGGACATTTCAGGCGAGGTGCCGCTCATCAAGAAAAAGACGGTGATCCTGAAGAACGACTACATCCACCACGTGATCGACGTGTATCACGTCTGAAGTCTGAGGGCGTCGTACCCGAGGCGTGAGGCCCAGATGAGCTACAAGATCGCTCTGAACTTCGAGGACGGGTTCACCCGCTTCATCGATTGCAAGCCGGCCGAGGCCGTGGCCGATGCTGCGTATGCAATCGGCATCAACATCCCGCTCGACTGCCGCGACGGCGCCTGCGGCACCTGCAAATGCCGCGTGCAATCGGGCGACTATGACGGCGGCGACTATATCGAGGACGCGTTGACTGAGGAGGAAGCGGCGGAAGGGCTGGCGCTCGCCTGCCAGATGAAGCCGAAGACGGATTTAGTCATCGACATCTTCGCCTCCTCGGAGGTTTGCAAGACCAAGGGGCAGATCTTCCACACAAGCCTCAAGTCCGTGGAGCGGCTTTCCGACACGACGATCGCCTTTTCCCTGGAAGGCGCCGGGCCGCTGTCCTTCCTGCCCGGCCAATACGTGAATGTTCTGGTACCGGACACGGCCGAGCGGCGATCATACTCCTTCAGCTCGCCGCCGGGCGCGAAGACGCAATCCTTCCTGGTCCGCGACATCCAGGCCGGACAGATGAGCACCTTCCTGCGGGAGAGGGCCACGCCGGGTACGAAGATGGAGTTCATCGGTCCGTCCGGCAGCTTCTACCTGCGTGAGCTCAGGCGTCCGACGTTGTTCCTTGCGGGTGGCACTGGCCTTGCGCCGTTCCTGTCGATGCTGGCGAAGATCGCGGAGACGGGCAGCCCGCAGCCGATCCATATGGTGTGCGGCGTCACCAACGACGCGGATCTCGTCTCGGTCGATCGGCTGGAGGAATTCGCGCGGCGCATTCCCGGCTTCACTTACGCGACCTGCGTGGCCGCCGAGGACAGCGCCCATCCGCGCAAGGGCTTCGTCACGCATCACATGGAGCCGGTCCATCTGAATGGCGGCGAGGTGGACATCTATCTCTGCGGCCCGCCGCAGATGGTGGAAGCGGTGCGCTCCTGGCTCGCCGAGCAGGGCGTGACGCCGGCGGCTTTCTACTACGAGAAGTTCTCGCCAAGCGGCGCCGTGACCGTCATCGGCGAGGACCACCGACGGGCGGCGTGAGGCGGCGATGACGGTCTGTGCGAGACGCTTCGCCGGCAAGGTGGCGGTCGTCACCGGGGCGGCGCAGGGGATCGGGCGGGAGGTGGCGCTGCGCCTGGCGCGGGAGGGCGCGCGCGTGGCGCTGGCCGACCGCTCGGAGCTGGTCGAGGACGTGCGGGCGGAGGCCGGCGGCGATTGCATCGCTGTGCTGGCGGACATGGAGCGTTACGCGGACGCGAGCGCCGTCATGGACCGCGTGCGGGAGGCTTTCGGGCGGCTCGACATTCTGGTGAACAACATCGGCGGCACGATCTGGGTACGCCCGTTCATCGAGTACGGAGAGGCGCAGATCGAGGCGGAGATACGCCGCTCCTTGTTCCCGACCTTGTGGAGCTGCCGTGCCGCGCTGCCGCTGATCATCGAGAGCGGCGGCGGGGCCATCGTCAACGTCTCCTCGGTGGCGACGCGCGGGGTGAACCGCGTGCCCTATGCCGCCGCCAAGGGAGGCGTGAACGCGATCACCGTTTGCCTCGCCTGGGAATTCGCCGCGCAAGGCATTCGGGTGAACGCCGTGGCGCCCGGCGGCACGGACGCGCCGCCCCGGCGCGTCCCGCGCAATACAGCAGCGCCGAGTGAGCAGGAGAAAGTCTGGTATCAGCAAATCGTGGACCAGACGGTCGCTTCCAGCCTGATGCACCGCTATGGCACCACGGCAGAGCAGGCGGCGGCGATCCTGTTCCTCGCCTCCGACGAGGCGTCCTACATCACGGGAGTCGTCTTGCCCGTCGCAGGCGGGGATTTGGGCTGACGAGCGGCGGCCGGGCCGATTCCGGCGGAACCAGGAACACCGGCGCGAGGCCGGGATGGAGGAAGAGATGACGGAGTCCCTTGTCGAGACGAAACACGTGCAAGAGCTGCTCAACCGGGTCGCCGGGATCGACCAGAAGGGCGGCGACGAGCGGCTGAAGCGAATCATCCACCGGATCGCGACGGACATGTGCTGCATCGTCGAGGAGTTCGACATCACGCCCACGGAGTTCTGGACCGCGGTGAGCTACATCACCCGGCTCGGCCAGGCGAACGAGGTCGGGCTGCTCGTGCCAGGGCTGGGCATCGAGCACTTCCTCGATCTGATGATGGACGAGAAGGAGAGGAAGGCGGGGCTGGAAGGCGGAACGCCCCGCACCATCGAGGGTCCGCTCTACATCACCGACGCGCCGCTCGTGAAGGGCGAGGCGCGGCTGGACCAAGATCCGGAACAAGGCGAGGTGGTGTTCATGGAGGGCCAGGTCCGCGATCCGGATGGCAAGCCCGTCAGCGGCGCCATCGTCGATGTCTGGCACGCCAACACAAAAGGCGGGTACTCGTTCTTCGACCCGTCGCAGAGCGCCTACAACCTGCGCCGGCGCATCGAGACCGACGCCGAGGGGCGGTACCGGTTCCGAACCATCATGCCATCGGGCTATGGCTGCCCGCCGGACGGGCCGACGCAGCAATTGCTGAACGCCATCGGCCGGCACGGGCGCCGTCCCGCGCACATTCACTTCTTCGTCGAGGCGCCGGGCTACCGGAAGCTGACGACGCAGATCAACATCGCGGGCGACAAGTACCTGCACGACGACTTCGCCTTCGCCACCCGCGACGGGCTGATCCCGGAGGTGGTGCAGCACACCGACCCGGCGGAGATCAAGGCGCACGGCCTCAACGAGCCCTTCGCCACGATCCATTTCGATTTCACGCTGAACCGGGAGGCCGCGAGCCTGCCCGAGGCGGTGGTGGTGCGCGAGCACGCCAAGGCTGCCTGATACCGAACCCCTCCCCCGGCCCCCTCCCACAAGGGGAGGGGGAGCGGTACGGAAAGTCCCCTCCCCTTGCGGGAGGGGGTTGGGGGAGGGGCCGAACGGCACCCCAAACCGATTCGGAGACCCCCATGCCGGACTCCCTTCCCAACACGGCCAACCTGTCCCGCGATCTCGCCGTCGCCTCCGTGCGAAGCACCATCGTCGACGTGCCGACGGTGCGCCGCCACAAGCTGTCGCAGACCTCGGTGACAGCCCAGAGCTACGTGATCGTTCAGCTTCGCCTGGCCAACGGCGCGGAAGGGATCGGCGAGGCCGCGACACTGGGCGGACCGCGCTGGAGCGAGGAGAGCGTCGAAGCCATCAAGGCCAATATTGATGCCTATCTCGCCCCCGCTATCACGGGCCTGCGCGCCGATCAGCTCGAGGCGGCGGGGCTTCGCATGGACCAGGCGGCCAAGCGCAACAACGTCGCCAAGGCGGCGATCGAGACGGCGCTGTTCGACGCCGTCGGCAAGACCTTCGGCCTACCCGCCGCCGCCCTGCTTGGCGGCACGGTGCGCGACCGTTTCCCCGTGCTGTGGACACTCGCCTCCGGCGACCCGGCCCAGGAGATCGAAGAGGCCGAGCGCAAACTCGCGGCCCGGCTGCACCGCACCTTCAAGGTGAAGATCGGCGCGCAGTCGCCGGAGGCGGACATGGCCCGGATGGGTCAGCTCGCCCGCGCGCTCGAAGGGCGGGCCGAGCTGATCGTCGATGCCAACCAGGCCTGGGACGAGACCGTGGCCGCGCGCTGCCTGCCCCAGCTCGCGGAGCTGGGGGTACGCCTGGTGGAGCAGCCCGTGCCGGCCTGGAACCTGGGCGCGATGGCACGGCTGCGTGCCCGGCCGGGCACGCCGCCGCTGCTGGCCGATGAGTGCGTGTTCGATGCCCACGACATGCTGGCGGTGGCACACGCGGCAGCGGCCGACGCGGTCTCGCTCAAGCTGGTCAAGCACGCCGGGCTGCTCGGGGTGCGCAAGGTGGCGGGGGTGGCGGAGGCGGCGGGCATCGGCCTCTACGGCGGCTGCCTGCTGGAAAGCTCGGTGGGCGCGGCGGCGCATCTCCAAGTGTTCGCGACTCTGCGTGCGCTGGACTGGGGGTGCGAGCATTTCGGCCCGCAGATCCTGACCGGCGATCTGGTCACGGAGCCGCTGCGCTTCGAGGATTTCCATGTCCACCTGCCGCCCGGCCCCGGCATCGGTGTGGTTCTGGACGAGACCAAGCTGCGCCGCTTCGCGCGGGCGTGAACACGCTCTCTATCGCGGGATGACGGGGTTAAGGAGTTACTCCGGTCGTTAAGTGTCATGCGCCGACCCGAGTCGAACTTTCACGAGGCCCTATGTTCCTGACCAGAGTCCTTTTCGGCCGCGCCCTGGCGAACCGGGAGGCCGAGGGTCGCCGGATCGGTGTCCTGGAAGGCCTGCCCGCAATGGGGTTGGACGGGCTTGGCTCCGCCGCCTACGGGCCGGAAGCCGCGCTCACCGTCCTGGTCCCTCTCGGCGCGGCGGGCTTGGGCGCCGTTGGCCCGATCACCGGGGTGATTCTGGTCCTGCTGGCGATCCTGTTCCTCTCTTACTGGCAAACCATCACAGCCTATCCCAGCAATGGCGGCTCCTACACCGTCGCCAAGGAGAACCTTGGCACCAGCGCCGGCCTGCTCGCGGCCGCGGCGCTCATGGTGGATTACATGCTCAACGTTGCCGTTGGCATCTCCGCTGGCGTGGGCGCGCTCACCTCGGCGCTCCCGGCGCTGCACGAGTACACGTTGTCGATGTGCCTCGCCGTGCTCGCGCTCATCACACTGGTCAACCTGCGCGGCACGCGGGAGAGCGGCCTCGTGTTCGCGGGACCGACCTATGTCTTTGTCGCGAGCCTCGGCTTCGCCTTGATCGCCGGGACTTGGAGAGGCTGGACAAGCCTCGGCCATCCGGTTCCGGTGTTGCCCCCGCCCGCGATCCCGGCCGGCACCGAGACTGTGTCGATCTGGCTTCTGCTGCGCGCCTTCGCCGCTGGCTGCACCGCGATGACCGGCGTGGAGGCGGTCAGCAACGGCGTCGGCGCCTTCAAGGAGCCCCGGACCCGCCACGCGCATCGCACGCTCACGGCGATCGTCGTGGTTCTCGGGCTGCTGCTGCTCAGTATCGCCCATCTTGCCCGCGTCTATGGCGTGATGGCCATGGATCAGACCAAGCCGGGCTACCAGAGCGTCCTGTCGCAGCTTGTCGCCGCCGTGGCTGGGCGCGGCTGGTTCTACTATGTCACCATCGGCAGCGTCCTTGCCGTACTGTGCCTGTCGGCCAACACCAGCTTCGTGGGCTTCCCGCGGCTCTGCCGGCAGGTCGCGCATGACGAATTCCTGCCCAGGGCATTTGCGGTGCCCGGACGGCGGCTGGTCTACACCGCCGGGATCCTGTTCCTCGCCGCCGGCGCTGGGCTGCTGCTGGCGGCCTTCGGCGGCATCACCGACCGGCTGATCCCGCTTTTCGCGGTCGGTGCCTTCCTGTCCTTCACGCTGAGCCAAGCGGGCATGGCCATGCACTGGCGGCGCGCTGGCAAGGGAAGCGCCGACCGGCTGCGGCTCGGCATCAACGGAATCGGCGCCGTCGCGACCGGGATCGCGCTGGCCGTCATTCTTGCCGCCAAATTCACCGAGGGCGCCTGGCTCACCATTGTCGTGATCCCGGCGACCCTGGCCATGCTGCGGGTCATCCATGGCTACTATGCAGGGCTCAATCGCCTGCTCCTGCGCGGGAGCGAAAGACAGCTCGACTTGCGCGAGCACGCACCGCCTCTCGTTATTATTCCGATCGGACGCTGGGACCGGGTCAGCCAGAAAGCCGTCGCCTATGCGTTCCGCCTGTCTCCGGACATTATCGCGCTTCATTGCACCGACCTCGAAGGTCCGGACGCCGAGGAGCACGAGACCCGGATCAGGGGCGAATGGAGCCGCTACGTGGAGCAGCCCGCGCGCGAGGCGGGCCTGCCCGCGCCGAAGCTGCTGGTCGTACCCTCGCCCTATCGAAGCGTGCTTGGCCCCTTGCTGCGGGTCATCGAGGCGCTGAGGCGCGAGCAACCGGGTCGTCCCATCGCCGTGGTGCTGCCGAAGCTGGTTGAGGCACGTTGGTGGGAAGCGCTGTTGCACACCCACCGCGAGCGCCGGCTGCGCAAGACGCTGCTGCGCAACGGCGGCTCGGACCTGGTCGTTGTCGCCGTGCCATGGCAGTTGGAGGCGCCCGCGCCCGAGCGGGTCTTGGCTGAGGAAGAGCCCGCTCCCGCGTAGACGTCGACCGCGCGCCTGGAGCTGCCTCACTCAGACCGGAACGAGGGTGAGTACCCCCTTCCCCTCGGCCCCCTCCCACAAGGGGAGGGGAGTTGTCCACGTCATTCCCCTCCCCTCGCGGGAGGGGACAGGGAAGGGGTGAAACGGCGCGTCACCACGGTCAGCTCAAAACGCCTATCCTGGCGTTTTTCCGTTATCCAAGGGCAACGGCACCCAGTTCATGCCGTCGGCGCGCTGGATCAGCATCAGCACCGATTTCCGGTCCTCGCGGCGCACCGTCTCTACCCGGCGGCGCACGTCCTCTGGGCTGCTCACCTCGCCTCCCTGCTGCATCTCCAGGATCACGTCGCCCGGCTTCACCCCGCGCTGGGCCGCGGCACCGTCCTGACTGACGTCGGTGATGACGACGCCCTTCTGATCGGGGCTGAGGTGGAACCGGTCGCGAGTTGTTTGGTCGATAGGAGCGAGGGTCATGCCAAGCCCGGCGATGTCCGCCGGCTTCGGAGCTGGCGGGGCGGTTTCGGTGACGGCGGTCTTCACGACGTCATCCGGCTTCTCGGCCAGCAGCGCCTGTAGTGTAACCTCCTTGCCGTCGCGCCACACGGTCAGTGGGACCTGCTTGCCGACTTCGGTGTCCGCGACGATGCGCGGCAACGCGTGCATGTCCTTCACCGGGGCTCCATTGAAAGTCAGGATCACGTCGCCGCTGCGCAGGTGCGCCTGATCGGCCGGACCCGCGGAGTTGACGCCAGCGACCAGCGCGCCATGCGTGCCGCCCTTCAGGCCCAGGCTGTCGGCGATGTCAGGCGTCATCTCCTGGATGCGCACGCCAAGCCAGCCGCGCCGCGGATGGCCGTATTCGCGCAACTGCGCCACCACCATCTTGGCCATGTTGGAGGGGATGGCGAAGCCGATCCCGATCGAGCCGCCCGAGGGCGAGTAGATGGCCGTGTTGATGCCGATCACCTGCCCGTCCATGTTGAACAGGGGACCGCCAGAGTTGCCTCGGTTGATCGGCGCGTCGGTCTGGATGAAGTCGTCGTACGGGCCTTCATGGATATCGCGCCCGCGCGCCGAGACGATACCTGCCGTGACCGTGCCGCCGAGGCCGAACGGGTTGCCGATCGCCAGCACCCAGTCGCCGACGCGCAATCCGGAGGAATCCCCGAATTCCAGCGCCGGCAGCGGGTGGCCCGCATCGACCTTCAGCAAGGTGATGTCCCCGGTCTGGTCGCGCCCGAGCACCTTGGCTTTCAGCGAGGTGTTGTCCTGCAGCGTCACCGTGATCTCGTCGGCGCCATCCGTGACGTGATTGTTTGTCACCACCAGGCCCGAGGGGTCGATGATGAAGCCGGACCCGAGGCTTTGCATCCGCCTGTCGTGCTCGGGCTTGGACGGAGCGTCGGGACGGTGGCGCTCCATAAAATCCTTGAAGAATTGCTCGAATGGCGAGCCTGGCGGGAATACCGGCGGGACGTCCTGCCGGTCATTCTCGCTCATCTGCACGTCCGCCGAGGACGAGATGTTCACCACGGCCGGCAGCAGCCGCGCGGCGAGGTCGGCGAAACTATCAGGCGTCGCGCGCGCGTGGGCGGGCCGGGCACCAAGGCTGCCGGGCACGAGTTCAGGCAAGGGTGAGGCCAGGGCAAGCAGCGCGGCGGAGGCCATCAGGACGACGCGCATCGGACGAGGACGCATGGGCAAGTTCCCGGGTAAGTCCCTCTGTTGTGGCCGCGCGCGCCGTTCAGGGCAAGCCTGCTTGCGGCATCATTTGCTCCCTTTCCCCAAGCCTCCCTCCGCGTGAGGCTCGGAACGGGTCGAGACGCGACGGCGAAACCCCAAGCTCAACCCTTATCCAGCTTCGCCAGGGCTGCATCGATCTCGGCACCGGTCAGCCGCCAGGCATTGTCGCGTTCCGCCGTCACGGCGCGCATGAACGGTCCGGCCAAGGCCAGCGCCCGCGCGGGGTCACCAAGCTGGTGGGCGAGAAGGGCCACGGCGAGTTGCCGGGGAACATCGCCCTCATAGACCGTCACTGGACGGCCCCCAAAGCGGCCTGGGTGACGCGCGGCAACCAGATCGTGATCGTGGTGCCGCGCCCGGGCTCGCTTTCGATCGCAATGTGTCCACGCGATTGCTTCACGAACCCATACACCTGGCTTAACCCGAGGCCAGTACCCTTGCCGACGGGTTTGGTCGTGAAGAAAGGCTCAAAAGCGGAATCGCGGACTTCTGGGGTCATGCCGCATCCAGTATCGCTGACGCGGACTCGGACGTACTCCCCTTGGTCCAAATGGCCATCAGCCGTTGCGATTGGCTCGGTGGCTCGCACGTTCTCGGCCGCGATTTCCAGTCGCCCCCCCAAGGGCATCGCGTCGCGGGCGTTCACAGTCAGGTTCAGCAGCGCCGTCTCGAGCTGGGTCGCATCGGCCTCCACGGGCCAAAGATCCGGCTTGGGCTGCCAGTCGAGGACGATCGCGCGGCCGACGGCGCCGCGCAGCAGCTCCGCTATCTCGGTCATCCGCTCGTTTACGTCGAGCCGCGACGGAAACAGGTTCTGGCGGCGCGCAAAGGCAAGCAACTGCTGGACGAGAGTAGCCCCCCGGGCGGCGCCCTGGGCCGCGCGGTCAACGTAGCGGCGGCGAGGGTCATCGGCAGGCAGGTACTTGCCCAGCGTCTCGAGATTGCCCTGCACCACCATCAGCAGGTTGTTGAAATCGTGCGCGACGCCGCCCGTCAAGTGCCCCAGCGCCTCCATCTTCTGCGACTGGCGCAGCATCGTCTCGGCGCGGAGCCGGTCTTCCGTCTCGCGCCGCAGCGCGAGCATGGCGGCCTCGCGCTGATCCATCTGCTCGGTCAGCCGCGCGTTCGCCTCGCGGAGCTCGCCAGGGGATGGAAGGGCGATCGCTTGCGGCAGCAGCGGCCACAGGGAAAGCGCCGTGACGACCGACAGGAGGGCCGTCACGGCCTTGGTGATGCCCTCCGCCCAGTAATCGGGCTGCCAGAGGACAACAATCCCGAACAGGTGAGTCGTGCCGCAGGCGAGGATGAACAGGGCGAAGGCCCAAAAGATCCAGCGGAACGCAACGTCGCGCCGGCGCAGCAGGAACACCATGAGCACGACCGGAATGGAGTAGTATGATGCGGCGATCAGCGCGTCGGAGGCCGCGTGCAGCGCCACGAGCGCCGGTGCCCACGACAGGCAGAACCCGTGCGGTGTCAGCGCGGCGCTGTCGAGTAACGACCCCATGCCTACTCTCGAAGTGCGCGAGAGTAGCGGCGACCGTCGCTAGGAGGCAAGTTCGGCCTGGATCGCCGCCTCCAGCTCCTGCATGCGAAAGGGCTTGCGCAGCACGCGCCGATGGATTTGCTGGGGCACGAAATAGCCCGAGATCAGGATGACCTTCGGACCCGGGCCTCCGCGCGTGATCCGATCGGCCAGGTCAATGCCCGACATGCCTGGCATTCGCACATCGGTGATAACGAGGTCGATGTCCGATGCGCGATCGAGCACCCGGAGCGCCTCCAACCCTCCCTCGGCCTGTAGCACGCGATGGCCCGAGTCCATCAGATACTCGGCAACGATCTCGCGCACCTCGGCATCGTCGTCCACCACCAGTATCGTGGCGTTCTCACTCGACATAGCGTTGCAGACATGCAGGTCCGGTGTCGCCAGCACGGAAGTACTCCCGACCGAAGGCAAGGCTCACAAGTCTCGCGGCGATTCGTTTGCGACGCCTTTGTTTCCTTACCACCCTGGCGACCCGCGATCCGAAGAGACTTGCTTGAACAAGGTCACAAGCTGGCGATAACGCATAGGTCGTGAGCCGCTTAGCGAAGCGAACGTGATTGCCACGTCAAGAAATCTGTTTCATACTGAAAACGGATCGCTGTCGAGCTTAAGTACCTCTCCCGCAAGATAGAGGCTACCGCAAATCAGCACACGCGCCGATGGTCCCCCACTTTCCGCAATCGCCCGAAGCGCGTCGGTCACGCGCGGGCCAATCAGCATGGCGCGGTCCGCCGCCGCCAGGATTGCCTCAACCGGAAGCGCCATGTGCTGGCCCGGCTCCATGACGGCCCAGGCCGAAGCGGCGCGTGTCAGCAATGGGCGGAGGAAAAGAGCGACATCTTTCGACTGCTTCATGCCAATCAGGAGGTGCGTCGGACGATCACTCCAGACTTCAAGTTGCTGACCGAGCGCCACTCCAGCGCCCGGGTTGTGGCCGCCATCCAGCCACAGCTCCCAGCCCCATGGCAGCAGCCTACGAAGCCGCCCGTGCAGTTGCTGTAGCCGCGCCGGCCATTCAGCGCCCGCCAGGCCGCGCGCGAAGGCTTCCTTGGGTATGCCAAGCGCTGCCGCGCGCAGCGCGGCGATCGCGATGCCCGCGTTGTCATGCTGGTGCGCGCCAGGCAGCGAAGGCGCTGGAAGGTCGAGCCCGCCAGCCGAGTCCTCGAACCGTAGCCCGCCCCCTGAAATCGTCGCAATCCGCCAGTCCCGGCCACGCAGACGCGCTGGCGCGTCTACGTGCGCGGCGTGCGCCAGCAGCACGCCCAAGGCCTCCGGCGGCTGCGCGCCGATGGCGACTGGCGCGCGAGGCTTCATGATGCCCGCCTTCTCGGCGGCGATCGCGCCGAGCGTCCCACCCAGTAGCTCGCGATGGTCGAGCGAGATGGAGGTGATCGCGCAGGAAGTCGGATGGGCGATCACGTTGGTCGCGTCGCCCCGCCCGCCCAGTCCGACCTCCAGCACGCACAGCTCGGCCGGAACAAGCGCGAATAGATGAAGCGCAGCCGCCGTGATGACCTCGAACACCGTGATTGGCGCGCCTGCGTTGACACGCTCGATCTCTTCCAACGTGGCGGCGAGCACGTCGTCCTCGACCAGGCGGCCGGCCAGGCGGATGCGCTCATTGAAGTGGACCAGGTGCGGCGAGGTGTAAACGTGAACCCGCATCCCGGCCGCCTCTCCGATGGCGCGCAGGAAGGCGCAGGTGCTGCCCTTGCCATTGGTGCCAGCGACGTGGATCACCGGCGGCAGACGCCGCTCGGGATGGCCCAGCTTGGCGAGAAGGTCGCGCAACCGATCCAGGGTGAGGTCGATCAGGTTTGGGTAGAGCCCGCGCAAGCGGGCAACAACGCCGTCGATGCGCGGCGTGGACAACGCTACTCGGCCGGCGCGGGCACCGGCTCGGCGGCGGGCAATTCCGCGCGATCAGGCTCGGCGTGCGGCACGCGCAGGAGCCGGATCAGCCGCCCCAGCGTGGGGCGCAAATGAATGCGAGGCACGACCATGTCCACGATGCCATGCTCATATAAGTACTCGGCGCGCTGGAAGCCCTCGGGAAGCTTTTCGCGCATGGTCTGCTCGATCACCCGCGCGCCCGCGAAACCAATCATCGCGCCGGGCTCGGCGATCTGGATGTCTCCCAGCATCGCGAAGCTCGCCGACACGCCTCCAGTCGTGGGATCGGTCAGCACGACGATGAAGGGAAGCTTCGCCTCCTTCACCAACTCGGTCGCGATCACCGAGCGCGGCATCTGCATCAGGCTGACCGCGCCTTCGTACATTCGCGCGCCCCCGGAGGCGGTGTAGGCGATCAGCGGCGCGTCCTGAAGCACCGCGAGCCGGGCCGCGGCTATGATTCCCTCGCCGACCGCCGCACCCATCGAGCCGCCGAGGAAGCCGAAATCCATGGCCGCAACGACGGCCGCGCTGCCCTCGATCGTGCCATGTGCGACCGCGAGCGCGTCCTCCATCTGCGCCTTCTCGCGCGCCTCCCTCAAGCGATCGATGTAGCGCTTGGAATCGCGGAAGCGCAGCGGATCGGCTGGAACCTTGGGCAGCTCGATCTGCGTATAGCCGCCCGGATCGAAGGTCCAGGCCAGCCGCTCGGCGGCCGAGGCGCGCATATGAAAGCCGCAATGGGTGCAAACCTTGAGGTTTGCCTCCAGGTCGCGGCTGAAGATCATCTGCTGGCAGGATGAGCACTGGTGCCACAGGTTGTCAGGCACCTCGGTTCGCGTGAACAGCGTGCGGATCTTGGGTCGGACGTATTCGGTGAGCCAGCTCATCGGCACCTTGCGTGGACGGTCGGGCCGCTCCTAGAGCTTCGCTGGAGCCGTGTAAACAACCTCGCAAGCTCAGCGCGCGCGCGCGCTCCGCACGCCCTCGGCCAGCTCACGCACCTGGTCCAGCACACGGCGCACCGTTTCGGGACTCGCGCGGCCGTGCTCGTCCAGGCTGGCGGCCAGCGTGTCGATCAGCGCCGAGGCGACCACGGCGGCATCGGCGATCCCGACGGCGGTCGCGGCCTGCGCGGGCGAGCGCACGCCGAAGCCCACCGCGATCGGCAGGTCGCTCACGCGCCGGATGCGCGGGATCGCCTGCGCGAGGTGCTCGGCGGTCGCGGTGCGCGTGCCGGTGATCCCGGCAATGCTGACGTAGTAGACGAAGCCCGAGCTCCCCGCGAGCACCTGTCCCAGCCGCGCGTCATCGGTGGTCGGCGCGACGAGGCGGATGACGTCGAGGTCGCGCGCGGCGGCGTGCGGCAGCAACAGGTCGGATTCCTCGGGCGGCAGGTCCACCACGATCAGCCCATCCACCCCGGCGGCGGCGGCGTCCACGCAGAACCGCTCCGGCCCGTAGGAGAGGATCGGGTTCAGGTAGCCCATCAACACGATGGGCACGGCGTTGTCGTCGCGGCGGAAGTCGCGGACCATCGCGAGCGTGCGCGGAAGCGTGGCGCCGGCCCGCAGCGCCCGCCTGCCGGCGGCCTGGATGGTGGGGCCATCGGCCATGGGGTCGGTGAAGGGGACGCCAATCTCGATCAGGTCGGCCCCGGCGCCCGGAAGGCCGCGCAGCAACGCCATCGAGGTGTCGGGATCGGGGTCGAACGCCTCGATGAACGGGATTAGCGCGCCCCGGCCAGTCTGGCGCAGGGCGGCGAAGCGGGCAGCGATGCGGCTCACCAGCGTCGCCCCCCTCCCCCAACGCCCTCCCGCAACGGGAGGGGGCGTTTTCTTCTTCCCCTGCCCTTGCGGGAGGGGGCCGGGGGGAGGGGACAATCCGCGCCGGTCACAGTTGCACCCCCAGATGCTCGGCCACGGTGAAGATGTCCTTGTCGCCGCGCCCGCACAGGTTCATCAGAACGATCGCGTCCTTGTCCATCGTTGGGGCGAGCTTCATCACGTGCGCCAGCGCGTGCGCGGGCTCGAGCGCGGGGATGATCCCCTCGGTGCGGGTGCAGAGCTGAAAGGCGGCCAGCGCCTCGTCGTCGGTGGCGGCGACGTACTCGACCCGGCCAATCTCGTGCAGCCAGGAGTGCTCGGGGCCGATGCCCGGATAATCGAGGCCGGCGCTGATGCTGTGCGCCTCCTGGATCTGCCCGTCCTCGTCCTGCAACAGATAGGTGCGATTGCCGTGCAGCACACCCGGGCGCCCGCGCGAGAGGCTGGCCGCGTGCGCCTGGGTGTCCAGGCCCCGCCCCGCCGCCTCGACCCCGATCAGGCGCACCGTGGGGTCATCGAGGAAGGCGTGGAACAGGCCCATGGCGTTCGAGCCGCCGCCGATGCAGGCCACGGCCGCGTCCGGCAACCGGCCCTCGGCCTCCTGCAACTGGCGCTTCGCCTCCTCACCGATCACCGACTGGAAGTCGCGCACCATCGCGGGATACGGGTGCGGACCGGCGACCGTGCCAATCAGGTAATAGGTGTCGGCGACATTGGCGACCCAGTCGCGCATCGCCTCGTTCATCGCGTCCTTGAGCGTGCCGGCGCCCGACGTCACCGGGCGCACCTCGGCGCCGAGCAGGCGCATGCGAAACACGTTCGGCTTCTGCCGCTCGACATCGGTGGCGCCCATGTAAACGGTGCAAGGCAGCCCGAACAACGCGCACACCGTGGCGGTCGCGACACCATGCTGGCCGGCGCCGGTCTCGGCGATGATGCGGGTCTTCCCCATCCGCCTGGCCAGCAGGATCTGGCCCATGCAGTTATTGGCCTTGTGGCTGCCCGTGTGATTCAACTCGTCGCGTTTGAAATAGACTTTGGCGCCGCCGAGATGGCGGGTCAGCCGCTCGGCGAGCCACAGCCGGCTGGGCCGGCCAACGTAATCGGCCATGTAGCGGTCGAGCTCGGCCTGAAAGCCTGAGTCTTGCTTGGCCGCGCGCCAGGCGCGCTCCACCTCCAGGACCAAGGGCATCAGCGTCTCGGCCACGAAACGGCCACCAAAGCCGCCAAAGCGCCCCCGCGCGTCCGGTCCCGCGCGCAAGCTGTTGGGCCTGTCAGACGTCGAAGCCGAGGCGAGCGGAATGGATTGGCTCACGGCGATACCCCCCCAATCGGCGCGGCGCGTGCGGGCGACGGCCGAGGTCTATCTAAGGGTGGCCATCCATCCCGCAATGGCTTCGCCGATCGCCTGGCCAGAGTCCTCTTGGATGAAATGCTTGCCGGGAACGCTCACCTCGCGCTGATTTCGCCAGCCACGGGAGAACTCGCGTTGCGCGCCGATCAGGATGGCGCCGGGATCGGCGTTGACGAACAGCTTTGGGATGTCGTTGCCCGCCATCCAGTCGGCGTAGGCGCGCACCCGGGCCGCGACATCGGCTGGCTCGCCCCCGATCGGGATGGCCCGCGGCCAGGCCAGCGTCGGCCAGCGATCCTCGCGCTTGGCGAAAGGACGACGGTACTCGCCCATCTCGGCCTCTGTCAGCGCGCGGATCACCGAACCGGGCAGGACGCGCTCCACGAATAAGTTGCGATCGAGAATCAACCCTTCTCCCTTTTCCGAGCGGAAACCCTGAAAAATACGGCCCGCCTCAGCGTTCCACTCCTCCCAGCCCGCGAGCGGGCGCACGATGGCCTCCATGTACGCGATGCCGCGCACCCGCCCAGGGTTGCGGCGCGCCCAATCGAAGCCGAGCGCGGAGCCCCAGTCGTGCAGCACCAGGACCACCGGCGCCTCCGGCCCGATCGCCACCTGGATGAAGCCATCCACGAAACGGCTATGCACGTCGAAACTGTACGAGTTCCGGACCGGGCGGCAGCTTCTCGCTGTCGCCCATGCCGATCAGGTCGGGAGCGAGGCAATGGGCGCGCGCCGCCACGGGCGGGATCACGTCGCGCCAAAGAAAAGAGGAGGTCGGGTTGCCGTGCAGGAACAGCACCTCGCCACCCTGCCCTGCCTTAGCGTAGGCCATACGGCGCCCTAGGGCCTGTTGGGAATCATCGCGAATGGATGACGGCGGCGGCGAGATGGAGGTTGGCCGCAAAGCTCTGATCGGTTTTGTCGGCGCGCATGGCGATCCGCTTGAACTCTTTCAGCTTGCAGAAGAAGTTCTCGATCAGGTGGCGCCATTTATACATCTCCTTGTCGATCGCAAGCGGCTGCGCCCGGCGCGGATGCTGGGAGATCACCACCTTGGCCCCGCGCGCATCGAGCTCGGCAATAAGGGCGTTGCTGTCGAAGGCTTTGTCCGCAATCAGCGCGCCGAATGTGACGCCCTCGATGAGCGGCGGAACGCCCACCGTGTCGAAGCGCTGGCCTGGCAGAAGGACGAAACGCACCAGGTTGCCCAGCGCATCGGTCAGGGCGACGATTTTGGTGGTCATGCCACCCTTGGAGCGGCCGATGGCCTGGCTCTGAGTCCCCCTTTTGCGCCTTGTCCGTGGCGGTGGACCTTGACGATCGTGGCATCGACGATGGCGTATTCGAGGTCCGGCTCATCCGAGCATGCCTCGAACAGCCGAACGAAAACATCGGCTTTGACCCAGTCTCGGTATCGTTTGAAGACCGTGTTCCACTTGCCGAAGACGGGCGGCAGATCACGCCACGGACTGCCGGTCCGCACGATCCATAGAACCGCTTCGACAAACAGCCGATTGTCTTTCCCGCCGCGCCCGGGGTCCGTCGGCTTGCCCAGGCAGTGCGGCTCCATCTTCGCCCATTGCGCGTCGGTCAAAACGAGTCGCTCCATCCAGAGCTTGAATCACGCCTGACCCCGTAGCGAAATCCTAATTCTCAACAGGCCCTAGCACATCTACGTTGCGTTTCATCGTCACTCTCTCTCCCACCCAAGCGCAGCCCGACTGCATCCGATATGGTGGCGGAACATAGGTATTAGTTAGAAAGGGAACTATCGCGTGCCTCGGCTCGCGGCGCCCTCCTCCGGGTTTACTACCTTGCGCAAGCCGACTTATGCTCACCTTGTGTGTCACGTGCCGGTGAGTGCGCGGGACCGCCGAGGGACAAGGCGTCGAGCGGATAAGCGTTCCGCCCGCCCACCGGCCGCGGTTGGCACAATGGAGGAAACACATGCTCGAAATCGGGATCTTCCACAATGGCGCGTCCAGCTTGCCGATCGTTACGACGGCGGACGGCATCACCGTGAACGATGGCTCGTTAAAGGAAGTCCATCAGGCGGCGCAGGAGACCCTGGTCAACCAGGTCCGCCAAGGCATCCTCGCAGAGAAGCTCGGCTATCAGTCCTTCTGGCTGACCGAGCATCATTTCCAGCCCGAGGGCGCGGAGATGAGCCCGAACCCGCTGATGGTCCAAATGGCGGTCGCGGCGCACACGAAGCGCATCCGTCTCGGCCAATGCGCCAACATCATCGTGTGGCATCATCCCGTGCGCTTCGCCGAGCAGGTTGCGCTGCTGGACGTCGTCAGCGGCGGGCGCGTCGAGTGCGGCGTCGGGCGCGGCTACCAGCCGCGCGAGAACGAGGTGCTGGGTCGCCCATACGGATCGACGATCCAAGATCAGGAGCGCAACCGCAAATCCTTCGAGGAGGCGGTCGCGCTCACGAAGAAGTGCTGGACCGAACCATCCTTCTCGCATCGCGGCGAGAACTTCTCCATCCCGCCCACCTACACGAAGTGGAACCATAAGCAGACCATCGCTTATTTTCAGCGTGATAACGTGGAGCGCAAGCTCGAGGACGTGATCGCCATCGGTGCGCCCGACATGTACTCGGCGGGCAACCCGGTGCAGGCGACCACGACCACGCTCAAGGAGTTGCAGGTGTTCCCGCAGCCCTTGCAGAAGCCGCATCCTCAGCTTTGGGAGCCGGTCACCAGCAAACGCTCGATCGAATGGGCGGCGCAGCACGGCGTGAACGGCGTGATGATTGTCGAGCCCAATGACCGACTGCGCCGGAACATCGAGATCTACCACGAGGCGGCGCAGAAGGCGAACTGGCCGGACATGCACAACCGCGGCGCCTTCAAGTTCGGCTGGGACGCACAGAAGCGGCGCGGCATCATGACCAGCCGCTACATCCACATCACCAACCCCAAGACCGAGAAGCGCAACCTGCAACGCGCCGCGGCGGCGATGGAGCTGCAATTCGACTATTATGGCCCGTTCGGCTTCGGCGCGGTCGTGGCGCGACTCGACGAGCCGATGTTCGACCTCAACAAGAAGGTCACGGCCGAGATGCTGCGCGAGCGCGAGATCGCAATCCAGGGCTCGAAGCAGTTCGTGATCGACAAGATCATGAAGATGAAGAAGGAGTGCGGGTACGACGACTTCGCCTTCCTCGGCTGGTTTGAGCTTGGCGGCTTTGAGGGATCGGAGATCGAGGAGCAGATGCACCTCTTCGCCGAGGAGGTGATGCCGGTCATCGCGCAGGAATGCGGCGGCAAGGTCGAGCTACCCGCGGTGGGGCTCAACCTCACGAACTGATACCGCATCACGGCGGCGCCGGACGGAGATGACCGTCCGGCGCGCGGTCCAACCGAGGGGAAACGAGATGGCGAGCACGCAAAGCGAGGAACTCAAGACTCTGTACCGCTCCTGGATCACCGCGTTCGGCGCGAACCCGGAGATGGGGCTTGATGAGATGCGGCGGACGTTCGAGCACTGGGGCGACGTGACCGCCGAGCCCGGCGCTGTCGACTTCGCCGAGGTGGACGCGGGCGGCGTGCCGGCGCTGTGGGCCACGCCAAAAGGCGCGCACGCGGATCGGGTGCTGCTCTGCGCGCATGGCGGCGGCTACGTCACCGGGTCGATGTACACGCACCGCAAGGTCTACGGCCATCTCGCCAAGGCGATCGGCTGCCGCGCGCTGATCGTCCATTACGATCGGGCGCCGGAGGCTGTTCACCCCGGTCCGGTGGACAGCATGGTGAAGGCCTATGCCTGGCTGTTGCGAGAGCAAGGCGTCCGACCCAATCACATCGCGATCGTGGGCGACTCGGCCGGCGGGGCGCTGGCGATCACCGCGATGCTGCGCGCGCGCGAGAAGGGTCTGCCGATGCCGGCCGCCGCGATGCCGCTCTCGCCGTGGCTCGACATGGAAGCCAAGGGCAGTACGTTCCAATCGAACGCCGAAAAGGATGTCCTGGTCTCCGCGCCGGTTATCGAGATGATGGCGAGCACGTTCCTGGGACCAAGCGGCGATCCGAAGCACCCGTTGGCGAACCCGCTGCACGCCGACCTCGCCGGCCTGCCGCCTCTGTTCATCCAGGTGGGAGCCGACGAGACACTGCTCGACGATAGCCGCGCGCTCGCCGCCGCCGCGCGACGGGCCGGGGTGGACGTCACGCTCGAGGAAGAGCCCGAGATGCAGCACGTCTACCACTTCCTCGCCGGTGTCGCGCCGGAGGCGGAGGCGGCGATCGCGCGGCTGGCGAAATGGGTGCGGCCGAAGCTTGGATTGGATTGAGGCTAAGTGTCCTCCCTGACGCCGTTGCGAAAGGGAGGGAGGCCCTCTCGAAGACCCTAAGCTATCGTCGCGGCGATCCGGTCAGCCAGTACGCCCAACGCCTGGCTCATGGCTGGGACCACCGCGCGGGGCGTTCCGGCGCCGGCGTTGATCTCAATCCGCTCGCGATGCGACCTGCCAGTCGGCACCTCGCCAGAGCGAGCAAGAATCGATGAGGCGCGTAGGATTACACGTCCGGATGTGTCGCCAGAGAACTGATCGATCGACACGGTTACGGTTCGCAGCCCGCGCGGGGGCGCCGGATCGCCTGGCGCCAGCACCGAGCCGGGGGGCAGGCGCTCGCTCAGGTTATCTGACAGGGCCCGGCGGATAAGCTGGTTCAGGGGCGCTCCCCACACGCTGTTGCTTGAAACGTCCAATCGGTCCCCCGGCGCGACAAGGACAATCTCGTCGCGGTCGATCGTGGCCGGGATAGAGACCTCTCCGACCTCCAGTGACGGGCGGATCGGCGATCCAACCGCCATGTGCGCGGGCGGGACCGCGGAGAGCGTGTAGGTGTCGGTCTTGGCACTGGCGCAAGCGGCCAGGAGCAGCGCTAGCAGCAGCGATGCCGCGCGTCGCATTCCGTCTCCTTTCTAGCCTCGGCCTCGAAGCAGCGACGAGGGATGCCGGGTGAGGTAGTCCGCGAGTTCCCGCATCGCTTCCGCCGCTCGGCTCAATTCGTAGAGGGTCTGCCCAAGAGCCGCCGTGTTGGTTCCCATCGGACCATTCCCGGCTGTCGTGCTGATAAGCTGGCGCGCATCGGCCACCGTCCGATCGGCTTGGCTCGCCACCTTGCGCAGGGAGACGAGCAAGGGGGGCAGTTCGGCCTTGGCCGAGGCACTGACCTGCTCCAGGTTAGCCAGGGACTGTTGCAGGCTGCCAAGGCTGCGTGTCAGCCCTGGCGACTCGCTGAGCGTGGCCAGCCGGTCGGTGAGCGTACGGATGTTCCCCGCGATCTGGTCGATCGGCAGCCGGTCCAGCTTGCCGGCCATGCCGCTCACGGCGGACATGAGGCCGCCAAGCCCAGCCCCGCCGGGCGCGGAGGGTATTTCGGGTGGATTGCCGGCGATGAGCGTGGCGGGCTTGGCCCCGTTCACGAAGGTCAGCTCGACATCGCTCGGGCCAACCAAGGGAACCGATGATCCGGACTGAGCGCGCAGCCCCTCGCCGATGAGGCGGCCCATGAACGCGTCCACCTCGGCGCGCCCGGTCCCCGACCAAGTGGCGCCGCCACTCAGCGCGATGCGCCACGGCTCGATCCCCAGCGTCATCTGCTCTCGGAGCGTCCCGCTGCTCCGGTCATAGACCAGGCGCGAGTTGACAACCGAACCCACGCGGTGCCCAGCCAGAGTCACCGCCGAGCCCTTTTGCAGCCCGCTCGCCTCGGAGTCGAAGACCACTTGGTACGAGATGGCCTGTCCCTCGGGAGCGTACTCGGCCTCGGCCTGGCTCTCATAAAGGGTGAAGGCGGTGCCTCCGGCGGCGACCGGTCCCTCCGCGGCGCCGCTCGGCGTGTCGAAATCCACCGCTCCGCCCAGCAGAGCCGGCAGCGATTGGAGCTGAATCCGCGGCCCGCTCCCATTGAGCGAGACCTGCACCGCGCCCGCGTTCCAGAACCGGGTGCCGTCACGCACCAGCTCGTCATAGGGCGCCCTCACGAAGGCTGAGATCGCGAATGTCCGGTCGGAGGTCAGCGTCACCGATTCGATCGTGCCCACCGCGTGGCTGCGGAAATAAATCCCCGAGCCACGGGAGACGCTGCCCGGATCGCGCGCCCGCAGGACGTAGTGGTGTCCCGGTACCGGCTCCGAAATCACAGGCGGCTTGCCAAGGCCCTGATACTCGCTCTGCTTGCCGCCCGGCTGCGGCTCGATCCCGATCGACGGGCCAGCGATGATCGAGCGAATGGAGGACAGATCGCTCAGGCTTGGTCCATTGATCCAGAACAGCGTGCCGGGGCCGATATGGCCGTCCATCTCGGAGGTTAGCCGGATGTGCGTGCGCACGTGCTGGAGATCCTTCTCCAGCCGCACCGACTCGACCTCGCCCACCTTCAGGCCTTGGTATTGCACCTCGGTCTGGCCGGCGCTGATGCCACCGGCTTGGGGGAAAATGACCGTAATCGTCGGGCCGGTGGCGGCGATCTCCTTGAAGACGAGCCAGGCGACGATGGCGACCGCCGCGATCGGGATACCCCAGATCCAGCCCGGCCAGCGGCTCCTCTCCGTTCGCGCCGACGGCGGATCGGGCGCGACACGCGGCACGGGATCGGCCTCGTGAGGTGGCGGGGCGTCGTCGGGACTCATGCACGCTCCTCAACCTGGTCCCAGAGCAGCCGGGGATCGAACAGCTTGGCCGCGAACATGCTGAGAACGATCACCGAGATGAACGCTGGCGCGCCCAGCCCGGCGCGCACGCTGAGCAGGCCGCCAATCTGCATCACCGGCACGAAGATCGCGATGGTGAAGATGTCGATGTTCGACCAGCGCCCGATCTCCTCCACGACGCGGAACAGTCGGGTCTTGGCCTTGAGGCGGCGATCGGAATGGTGATGGACCGACCACAACAGCCAGCTCAAGCCGATCAGCTTGCCGAGCGGGATCAAGATGCTCGCGGTGAAGATGATGACCGCAAGCGGAAAGAATCCGGCATTGACAAGCTGCATCACGCCCCACGCGATGGTCTGGTTCTCCCGCATTCCAAGACCCAGTTGCACGCTCATTGGAAACCAGTTGGATATGATATAGAGTGGAAAGCCGGCGATCACCAGCGCGGCGGCCCGGCTCACCGCGTTGGGCTTGCGCCGCGACAGCCGCGCCAGGCAGCGCGGGCAGCGCTCGCCCGACATGGCGACGGGCAGCACCAAGTCGCATGTGGTGCAGGCCAGTCGCGGGCCGGAGACCGCCGACGCGGGGTGGCGGATGCGGCGCCAGACGGCTTGGCGGTCCAAGCTCGCGCGCGTCATCATGGTGAAGAACGCGGCGGCGATCAGGCACCACCCGCCGGGTTCGATGGTCACAGGGAGGTGGACCGCGACCCGGCTGTAGCCGATCGCCGCGCCGAACAGGAACACGTCGGGCATCGACCAGAGGTCGAGATGCTCAGCCCACCGGAACACCCGCCCAATCCAAGGGCCTTGGCGATCGAGGCGGATGGCGGCGAGTGCGGCCGCCAGCAGGCCGAAGCGAAAGAACGGCAGGATGACGCCCTGCAGGCCAACCACGATGGCGAGCGTCACCCAGCCTTCGTTCCACATCTCGATCGCGCCCGAACCGAGGCGGCTGGAGCGTTCGATGCCAGCGATTTGGAGCGTCATCAACGTTGCGAGATTGGCGGGAAACCAGAGCACGAACGTGGTGAAGGACAGCGCCAGCGCGGCATCGATGCTGCGCCCAGCCGTCCGTTCGAGAACCTTGCAGCACTGGCAGCACAAAAGGCGGGTCCACCGGCCCAGTCCGGGAATATGCTGAATCGTTCCGCAGTCGGGACATGCAATTATCATCGCGTCGGCCACAACGCCATCGATACAGTCAGGTTGCTCTCCATCCGGCGCCTTCAACCGAGGCGCCCACACGGTCGGGGGCTTTCGCTCCCGCGCCCGCACGCCGATATTGATATGAACGGAGGCGGAGCACAAAGATGGACGAGGAACTTGCGACTTTAGGTGGTGGTTGCTTCTGGTGCCTGGAGGCGGTCTTCAAGGACTTGCGCGGGGTGAAGCGCGTCAAGTCGGGCTATGCCGGCGGCCACGTGGCGAACCCGACCTACAAGCAGGTCTGCGGAGGCCGGACCGGCCACGCCGAGGTGGTGCAGGTTACCTTCGACCCGGCTGAGCTCGGCTACGCCGACCTGCTGCGCGTCTTTTTCTCCATCCACGACCCCACGACCAAGGACCGCCAGGGTAACGACGTCGGCCCGCAATACCGCTCCATCATCCTCACCCACTCGGACGCGCAGCGCCAGACGGCCGAAGCGGTGATGCGTGAGATCACGGACGCGCGGCTATGGCCGGCGCCGCTGACCACGGAGGTTCAGCCGCTCGAGGCGTTCTGGCCGGCCGAGGCGGAGCACGACGACCACTTCGCCCGCAATCCCTGGTCTGGGTACTGCCAGGTCGTGGTCGCACCGAAGGTGGCGAAGTTCCGCAAGCAGTTCACCCATCGGCTTAAGCGGGCGGCGGCGTAGGCGGCACCCTCACCCCAGCCCTCTCCGCAAGCGGGAGAGGGAGGTGTCGCGGGCAGGGCCGGTCGGTTCAACGCCCCCCTCTCCCCCCGGGAGAGGGCCGAGGTAGGGGCCGGACTCTTCTAGGTCGGCAGCGCCCAGCGCCATGAATCCCACTCGGGCGCATAGCTGCGCGGGGTCTGGGCGGGGTTGCGGTTGACCAACGGGCGGGCATAGAGCGGGTGCTTCATGCTGCGCACCTCGTGCTCGATCGTGAACAGCACCTGGTTGGTGTCCACGTCCACGATGTCGGTGAAGCGGTACTGGTGCTGGTCGCTCTCCTCGGTGATCAGCCCGCGCTCGAGCAGCTTGCGGTGCGGGCCGGAGAAGTCGGCGAGCGTGATCTGGATGTGGTGCCCGTCGAAGGGGGGCAGGTCGGCGTCGGTCTCGCGGAACAGGACCCGGTTGCCGTCGCCCACCACCGCCCAGGCGTGCGCGCCGCGGTCGTCCTCGGTCACGCCGGCGATGGCACCGAGGATGTCGCGGTAAAAGCGGGCGATGCCGGGGAGCGAGGTGCCTCTCGGCACGTCGCATTCGACATAGGGCATCCCCAGCGTGATCCGCCCGAACCGGGCGGGGTCCGGGGCGTGGAGGCGAATGCGGTTGCCCCAGGGGCAGGTTGCCTCCACCGCGTCGTTGGTGGCGCGATAGCTGAAGCTCGTGCCTTCGAGCTGGGGCGCGACCTTGTCGAGGCGCTCCTTCAGCGCGAGGAGGTCGGGCACGACCAGCCCGGTCGTGCCGCGCACCACCTGCGGCTTGCGGGTCGGCAGGTGGAACTGCGCGCGGCCGACATTGACCCACATGTTCTCGGTACCCGTCATTATGTACGGGTCGCGCGTGAGGCCGAGACCCGCGACGTAGAACAGCGTCGCCAATCTCTGGTCGGGGATGGTGACGTTCACGTGCCCCAGCTCGACGACATTGCCCATGTCCTCGGCGGTGCGGTCGTAGCTCGGTCGGGCTGTGGTCATGGCCGGTTTCCCTTGTGTGGCTTTGGTGCAGGATAATGCTTTGCCGCTATAGCGGTCCATTGGGGCGGAGGACGGGGGGTTCGATGGTCGGGCAATCTGCCATGAGCTGGGAGGAATGGAGACGGCTGGACGGGCTCGCACTGGCCGATCTGGTGCGAGCGCGGAAGGTTCAGATTGCCGAGCTGACGGCTCAGGCCGCCGCCGGTGTGGAACGGGTGTCGCGGCTTGAGGCGGTCGTCGAGATGTTCGATGACGTGCGCGCCGATCCCTTCGCTGATAGCCCCGATCCCGCTGGTCGGCTGCATGGGGTGCCGATCTTCCTTAAGGATTTGGGATCGGGGCTGAAGGGGCGGAGACAGGAAGCCGGCTCGGCGCTGCTGGCCGGGACCGTGCTCGCCCGGACCGATCCCCTGGTGGCGAACTATCTGCGCGCTGGCATGATCCCGTTGGGACGCTCGACAACCCCAGAGTTCGGGCTAACCTTCGACACCGTTACCGATTACCGCGATGGCGTGCGCGTGTCGCGCAACCCATGGAACCTGGATCGCACGCCGGGCGGCTCCTCGGGGGGATCGGCCGCGCTGGTGGCGGCCGGGGTGACGCCGATCAGCATGGCGACTGACGGTGGCGGCTCCATCCGCGTCCCGGCCGCGTGCTGCGGCCTCGTCGGGCTGAAGCCCTCGCGCGGGCGCGTCGCCCCGCCGCTGGGACGCAACGAGTACGGGAACCGCGTCAGCGTCGAAGGCGTGGTCACACGCAGCGTGCGCGACACCGCCGCGGTGCTCGACTACATCACGCGCGGCCCGAACGGTGGCTCGTTCATTCCGCCGGCCTCTCCGGCCGGCCCGTATCTCGGGGCGGTCCAATATGATCCCCCTTCCTTGCGCATCGCGCTGTCCACGGGCGATTGGGGGCGGGCAAGCCGCACCGACCCGGAGGTGGCGGCGCGCGTGCGCGAGGCGGGGCGCGCGCTGGAGGCGCTGGGCCACCATGTCGAGGAGGTGGCGGATGACGCCATTTGCGACTGGTCGACGCTGTGGCGGAGCTGCCTGACCGGCTGGATCAGCAGCCGCATGGCGTTCGCCGCGATGGCCGCCCAGCGCGAGCTGACCGAGGATCAGTTGCGCGACCGGCTGAACCCGATGACTTGGCGGCACTCCCAGGCAGCGAAGCGATACACGGTGACGGACCTGTTGGCGATGATGGACGCGAACAACACCGTCACGCGGCAATGGGGCGCGCTGATGGAGCGCTATGACGCCCTGCTGTGCCCGACACTCGCCGTGCGCGTGCCGGAGGCGAACGGCCCGTATTCGCTGCTGCGCGACGAGGAGCTGGAGCCGTGGGGGGAGCGGCTGGCCGACGCCGCGCGCTACACCATGCCGGCGAACGAGACCGGGCTGCCGGCGATTTCGCTGCCGGCGGGGGTGGATTCGGAGGGGTTGCCGATCGGGGTGCAGGTGTACGGGAATTTTGGGCGGGAGGACGTGCTGCTGCGGCTGGCGGCGCAGGTGGAGCGCGCGCACCCCGATTGGTTCGGGGCGCGGCCGGGGGTGCATGTTGCCGGCTGAAGGAGCTCTACCGCCGCATTAGCGAACCGAAGTCCGAAACGGTTTCAAGTGCGGCAACATGAAGTGATCGGCGTCGCGCCCGCCCAGAGGGCTATCGCATTTGGCTCACCACGGTTTCCGACCGGCACGCACAACTCAGGTCTTGAGGGCGGCCCTTTAAGTATTATAGATCCGGCTGTCATTATCTTGAATCATGCCGCATAGCGCATGGACTTCTGGCGGAAGAAGCTGCGGACCCGGGCGGGCGACTTGGCCAGCCGACGCATGTGGCGGATGGCGGCCTGCTTGAGCTGCTGTTTGCTGCGCATTGGCGGCTTGCGGGTGACGTGCCGCTTGAGGTCGGCATTCAGCCCTTCATCCGGATTGAGTTCCGGACTGTGGGACGGCAGGTAGGAGACCTCGATCTGCGCCTTGTGCCGGGCGAGCCACTCACGCACCACCGCCGAACGGTGCACTGGCAGCCGGTCGAGGATCAGGAACACCTTGCGCCCGGCATCACGGATCAGGCGTTGCAGGAAGCCGATCAGCACCGGCGCCTTGATCGCGCCGTCCAGCACCTGCCAGCGCAACTCGCCTCGGTTGCTGACCGCCGAGATCAGGCCCCGCCCGATGCGGCGCTGGTTGGGCCGCACGACGGGTGTCTTGCCGGGGAGCGCGTAGGAACGACCGCGCACGTCCTCGGCGCGCAGCCCGGTCTCGTCGCCCCAGAAGATCACCCCACGCGCCCGCCGGGCCCGGGCGACAATCGCTGGATACTCCCGGCGCAGCCAATCGCGCACCGCTGCCGGTTGCTGCCCATGGGCCCGCCGCAGCGGCTTTTGCGCGGTGAAGCCCCAGCGTGCCAGGTGCGTGCCGGTGGTGCGCACCGCCAGGCGCACGCCATACTGGCGGCGGATGAGCGCACCCACCGCCCCCTCCGCAGCCATTCCATGGACTGCGTCCATGGAACCTTCGGCTGCTCCGCCCGGCTCCACAGCGCAAAGTCCAGGCCCAACTCGTCGGGCACACGGCGGCAGATCAGCCGCTGGATCTCCCTCTCCTGTGCCGTCGTCAGCAGCTTCTGCTCGTCTGGCTTGCGCCCGCGCTTGCCGCTGACCAGCCCCGTCTCGCCCTGGGCGTCAAAACGCTTGCAGATGTCGAACACGCCGGTTTGGCTGAGCCCGACCTGGGCGGCGATTGCCGCATAGTTCGCACCGCTCTGGCGCAGGCCGATCACCTGTCGCCGTCTTTCTTCCTGGGCCGCCGGAGCCAGCTTGCGCATGTCCACGTGCTTCATGTCCGAGGACGTGGTGGCCCTCAGCTTCTATCCAACATAATGGCAGCCGGATCTATAAGAGAGCACCGGCGGCATCACCGGCATCCGGTCTGCCCGCACCAGGAGCCGCGAAGAGCCTCAACCCGATACCGAGTTCACACTCAGGTCTGTGTTACGCACCTTCATGCTACGGCGAAACGTATGGAAACTCAATCATTCGGTGGTATCCAAGTTTTCCTGTAAGAAGGCGAACTCTTTCAAACTCAGGCCGGTTATCTCTCTCAGTTCCTCGGTGAGCCGCTCTCGCCGTTGCCTTACAAAGCTGCGGAAGCTGCGGTAATCGAGAGCGCTTCGGTCGATCATTGCAGCCTTCAGCGTTGCGTCGTCGACACCGCTCAGGAAATCCCTCGGGTGTTTCGCGCTCTTGTTCCTGTTTACCCCACGGGGCAGGATCCAGAAGTTTCCAAAATCGTGGATTTCTTGCGGATCGAAGCCCTTCTCCTCGAGAACAGATCGCGGGAACATGTGATCGATTTCAGGCTGGTTGGTTGCAAGCTGGATTCTTCCGCCGGTGCGTCTCTGAATCAACGATAGTGCAAGCTCTACATTGTTGCCGAAGAGCCGGTCATCAGGTGAATCAAAATTTGCCTTCCAGGCCACGTACTCGGCAGCTCGCCTCAACGAGAATGGTGCACCCCGCGAAATTTCGGTCGACGAGGGCATATAATCTCGTACGAATGCTCCAGTCCTGCTCTCGGCGTGCTGAGTGAATGCTTTGGCAAACGCAAGTAGGAACAATGGCCGGCGAGCATCCGCTTTCGCTCCATTGGGGAAGACGTGTCTAGGCGAATGGAACAGATATTGGACAAACGGGACAAGCATGTTGATGCCTGCCAAGAGCCGGGAAGAATCGATTCCACATTCAGCACGCACGAAGTCGACGGTAGATTTGATTGCATCAAAACAACTTTGATAGCTTGCTTTAATTGCCTCGACATTGCTCTTTCTGCGGAGAAGCAAGAAATCCAGTCTTGTCCCAATTCCAGCCGTCGAAAACATGCAGCGAATTACAAAATCGTTGTCCAAGTCTAAATTTCCGCCCTCATTGATTTCTTTGAGGAAGCTCGGAAGCAATTCGCTTGCATCCTGCCAGTAGAGGCGGAGCATACTCACGATTAGGTCAGACCGTCTAAGTGTCACTCCCTGCGTGTTAACCCGCACGAAAATCTCTAAAATATCGAATGCAGATTTACGTCTTTCGTCATCAGCCGGGAGCCTGCTGTCGATGGTTTGCGTCTTGATAAGCTCGCTGTTTTCCGTAAGCGCATAGGTCGCATTTTGAATATTCAGTTGCATACAAAGCCGGTCTTCAGTTGACAGGCTGAGCTCCTGAGCTAGCCTCTCATGCATTTCCAATAGGTCACGCGGATGTCGGCCTAGCACGTCGGAAAGACGAACCCAATAAGCTGGGGCTTGCGAGTCTCCTCGCCCATTCCGCGTGGCAGCCTCGTGGTCCCGAGCAAACCGAAAGCGGAACTTTACCTCTGAGTGATCGTCAGAATCCCGACCGCTCAGGATATCGTAGTAAAGTTTGCGACCATCAAACGTGCCTTTTAGAGCGACGTAGATCGAGCTCAGGCGCTGCTGGCCGTCCAACACCAGTTTGATGCGTTGTCCCCTTTGGTTTTCCTCAAATCGATGGAGCGACCCTGGCACATGATCGTAAACGAACTTTCGGAATTGTAATGGCTGGTAGGTTTCCCAGAGAAGAACTATTCCTACCGGATAGCCTCGAAGCAGCGAATCGAACAGCAATTCGATTCGATCCTCATCCCACACGAAATCCCGCTGTATTGCTGGTAGAACGATCTCGTCATTATCAATCTCGTTCACAAGTTCAAAGATAGACATTGCTCCTGCCTCGATCAGCTCAGAAGAGGCTGTACGGTTCAGGCTGTGCGGAACGCGTATCCGCAAAAGCGGGCGAATTTCATTAGTGCCGATTTGCCGGTACGCTACGCCGCCCTCGCCTCCCCGAACAACCCCCCAGCGCGCGCCAGCGCCGCCAGGTGATGATCGGCATCCCCGAACATCTGGTCGATCATCGTCATCCGCTTGAAGTAGTGCCCGACCTTGTACTCCATCGTCACGCCGATGCCGCCGTGCAATTGGATCGCCTCCTGCCCGACATGGCGGCCGGAGCGGCCGATCTGCACCTTGGCGGCCGAGAGCGACTTGCGCCGCTCCGCCTCGCCCTCCTCGCCCGCCATGACGGTGGCGAACAGCGCCATGCTGCGCGCCTGCTCGACGGCGGTGAACATGTCCACGGCGCGGTGCTGCAACGCCTGGAAGCTGCCGATCGGGCGGCCGAATTGCTGGCGGGTCTTGAGGTAGTCGAGCGTGATCTCCTGCATCGACGCCATCACGCCCACCGCCTCGGCGCAGAGCGCCGCGATCGCCGTGTCCACCACCCGCTCGACCGCCGGCAGCGCCGCGCCGGGCTCGCCGAGCGGTTCGGCGCGCGCGCCCGAGAGCGTCACCTCGGCGGCGCGCAGCCCGTCCTGGGTGGGATAGCCGCGCCGGCTCACGCCCTGCGCATTGCCATCCACGAGGAACAGCCCAATCCCGTGGCGGTCGCGCTGGTCGCCGGAGACGCGCGCCGTGACCAGCAGCTTGTCGGCGGAGTCGCCGTGCAGGACCACGCCCTTTGCGCCGTCCAGCACCCAGCCGCCATCCTGCTCGCGCGCCTTGGTCCCGACATCAGCGAGGTTCCAGCGCGAGTGCCGCTCGATATGCGCGAAGGCGAGCTTCAGCTTGCCCTCGGCCACCTGGGGGATCAGCGCGGAGCGCTGCGCGTCGCTGCCGGCGCGGTTGACCAGGCCGCCACCCAGCACCACGGTGGCGAAGAACGGCTCCAGGGTCAGGCCGCGCCCGAACGCCTCCATCACGATCATCATCTCGGCCGCGCTGCCGCCGAAGCCGCCGAGCAATTCCTCGAACGGCAGGCCGAGCAGGCCAAGCTCGGCGTATTGCGACCATAGCGAGGCGCTGAAGCCGTCCGGCTCGGCCATGTATCTCTTGCGCTGCTCGAAGTCGTACTGGTCGGCGATCATGCGCTCGACACTGTCCTTGAGCAGGCGCTGCTCCTCGCTGAAATCGAAGTCCATAGTCCGTCTCCCGAGCATCAGCACAGCCGGATCATTCAGTTCGCCATGCCCGGACCTGTTCCGGGCATCCACGCCTTCACCCGGCGCCGCAAAGGCGTGGATGGCCGTGACAAGCACGGCCATGACGGTGAAAGCGACCGCGCTACAACCCTAATATCGCCTTGGCGATGATGTTGTGCTGGATCTCGTTCGAGCCGCCGTAGATCGAGACCTTGCGGTAGTTGAAATACATCGGGCCGGCGGCGGCGGCGTAGTCGGGGCCGATCGGCGGCTCGTTCTGCCCCTCCTCGGGCGGGTGATACGGCATCATGTACGGCCCGACCACCTCCATCGTCAGCTCGGTCAAGCGCTGCTGGATCACCGAGCCGCTGATCTTCAGGATCGAGCTGGCCGGGTTCTGCCGGCCCTTCTCCCGCTTCCTTTCATCGGAAACCACACGGAGCTGTGTCATCTCCAGCGCCTTCAGCTCCACCTCGATGGCGGCGAGCTTCTCGCGGAACTTGGGCTCCTCGATCAGCGGCCGGTCACCCTCGCGCTCCATCGCCGCGAGCTGCTTAATGCGCGCCACCTTGGCCTTGGAGGCGCCGACACGCGCGATCCCGGTGCGCTCGTTGCCAAGCAGGAACTTGGCGTAGTCCCACCCCTTGTTCTCCTGGCCGACCAGGTTCTCGGCCGGCACCTCGACATTGTCGAAGAACACCTCGTTGACCTCGCGCCCGCCATCGATGGTGACGATCGGGCGGACGGTGATGCCCGGCGTCTTCATGTCGCACAGGATGAACGAGATGCCCTCCTGCTTCTTCGCCTGTGGGTCGGTGCGGGCGAGCACGAAGATCCAGTCGGCGTATTGCGCGAGCGTGGTCCACATCTTCTGGCCGTTGATCACGTACTTGTCGCTCTTCCGCTCGGCGCGGGTGCGGAGCGAGGCCAGGTCGGAGCCGGCGCCGGGCTCGGAGAAGCCCTGGCACCAGAAGTCGTCGGCATTGGCGCAGCGGGGCAGGAAGCGGCGCTTCTGCTCGTCGTTGCCGAACTGCGCGATCACCGGGCCGACCATCGTGGTGTTGAAGGCGATCGGCGGCGGCACGTGCGCCTGCTGCATCTCGTCCTGGTACATGTAGACCTGCACCGGGCTCCAGGGCTGCCCGCCCCACTCCACCGGCCAGTTCGGGGTCGCCCAGCCGCGCGCGTTCAGGATGCGCTGGGTGGTGACGATGTCCTCCTTGGTCAGGTGCTCGCCGTCGCGCAGCTTGGCGCGGATCGTCTCGGGAACCTCGGTGCGGAAAAACCGGCGGGCCTCCTCGCGGAAGGCGAGTTCGTCCTGGGTGAAATTCAGGTCCATTGGGCGCTCCCCGTGTCTATGGGGGAGATAGGTGCGATCCGGCGGGCGCGGCGTCAATCCGGCGCGCGCGGGCTCAGGCGCACGACCGGGATACTCCGCGTGGTGCGGCGACGGTATTCCTCATAGGGCGGGTAGATCGCCACGAGGCGGGGCCAGACCCGGTCGCGCTCCTCCCCGCTCAGGCGGCGCGCCGTGACCGGGACGCGCCTGCGACCCAGCTCGACCTCCGCCTGGGGGTTGGCCTCAAGGTTGAGGAACCAGCCCGGGTGCTGGGGCGCGCCCCCTTGAGAGCCCACGACCAGGAAATCGTCCCCGTCCGCCAGGTAGAGCAGCGGCACGGTCCGGCGCTGGCCGGACTTGCGCCCTGTCGTGGTCAGCAGGAAGACAGGCGCTCCGCTGGGGACGCGGCCCATGAGCTTCCCGCCGCTCAGGCGGTAGACCCAGGTGTTGAGCGCGCCTATCGCGCGGATTGCGGCCGGTCGCATGAGGTGATGCTTCCTGGCATGGAAGCGGACCGGCGGCAATGAGGCGCGACGGGAGTTGGCTCAAATGATCGCCCGCGCAATCGCGTACAGTGTGCCGGACAGCACCATCGCTGCCGGCAGGGTCAGGACCCATGCCAGCGCGATGCTGCGCAGCGTGCCCCATTGCAGCCCCGACCCGTTCGCCAGCACGGTGCCGGCGACGCCGGACGACAGGACGTGCGTGGTGGACACCGGCAGCCCGTACGCGTCGGCGGCCATGATGGTACCCATGGCCACCAGCTCGGCGGACGCGCCCTGGCCGTAGTCAGGTGGGTCTTGCCGATCTTCTCACCCACCGTCACGACGATCCGCTTCCAGCCCACCATCGTGCCGAGGCCGAGCGCGATGGCGACCGCCACCTTCACCCAGTTGGGAATGAAGCGCGTGCTCGCGTTGAGGGATTTCTGAAACGCCGCGAGCGTGGCTTGCTCGGCGGCGTTGAATCCGCCCTTCGGCATGAGCCGCACCGCCTCGCTGGCGACATACATCTGGTTGCGCACGTTCTGCACCGCTGCCGCCGGGACACGGCGGACCGCGCCATGCTCCTGAACTTGCCGGCCGATCGCCGTCGCGAGGTCGGCCATTCCGGCGTAAACAGCGGGGTCGCCGAAATTGCGAGTACCAATTGCCTCGGTCACGCGCGCCTGTGCCGTGCCCACTGGCACCGTCGCGCCTTCGGCATGGCGGGCGAAGACGTCGTGTGCGGCGTCCATGCTTTGGGCGAAGGCCGGCGTGCTGCTGTCGGGAAGGGCTTGGTTCAGGGCGTAGGCGGTCGGTACCGCTTCCGATTACCCACATTTTGCCTGCATCAGGTCCGCTCCGAGCATCATGTCCATGAGCCGGGACCAACCTCGCCACATCACGGCGTTGCCGGGTGGCGGGTCCCGCGCGCGGGCGAGATAGCCGCCGAGGCAGGCGACTTTCATGAGATAGTGCGACAGGGTCTTCTCGCCGGGTATGGTGGGCCGGTCGCGCACCGCGCGGTCGATGACGGTGATTTCCGCCTCCGTCAGTGCCAAGCGTGGCGGGGCATGCGGCGCGGTCCTGTTGATCATCGTCGTCCAGAAGATGCGCCAGCTGAGGATGCAGAACACCGCGATCAGCTTGGCCAGCCGCTCGGCAGTCCGCAGCCGTGCCGCCTCGACGCGACAGCCGGATTTCAGGATCTTGTGGAAGAGCTCGACCTTCCAGCGCTGGGCGTACCACTGCAGCTTTTCGACCGCCGCCTCGGGTGAGGTGACGGCCAGATCGGTCACGAGCTTCCAATCGACCCGGTCGCGCCCGCGCGGCTGCCGCGCGTGGATCACCGTCAGGTCGAGGGCGGGGTAGCGCTTCTGCTTGCCGATCGGCGGCAGGATGTGCACCCGCCTGTAGCGGAGCTTGAGCACGGCCTCGGCGACACTGCCGTCCTCCGCCGTGACTGCGATCCGGTGCTGCCCCGCAACCGGAACCCGGGCCATCACGCGAGCGACCGTGCGGCGTCCATCGCCCGCCAGTCGATCCACGCAGGTACGAACGAGGAAATGCGTGCCCGCCTCCCACGCGGCGCAGAAGAACTCGTAGATGTCGTTCTCCCGATCGCCGACGTAGACGCAGCGCCCCGGATCACCGAGCAGCGCGCTGGACTGCGCCAGGCTCGACAGCCAGCGAATGCTCTCCTTCTCCTCGATCGGCACCCTTGTCGGGTTGACGTGGCGCTTCAGTTCGTTTGCCCCCTTGAACGCCTTGCGGGTCCAGAACTGGGCCGCGGCGAGGCCGAGCGGCAGCCCCTCGGGCGTGACCACGAGGCTCGCGTGCATCAACAACCCGCATCGCGTGTGGGCACGAGGGTTGCCGTCACGATCCCGCCCGATCGGCACGCGGCCGATCGCGCCGATGGTCCCCGGCTTGGCCCAGCGGAAGCTGAACGCGGTCGTGTCCTGGACCACGAGGACCAGGCCAGCCGTGGCCGCAAAGCGGCTGGCGGTCGCCTGGAAGTGCCCTGCCAGGATCGCGTCCTCTCCGAACCGCTCACTCGAGAGGAAGCGATAGGCCGCCTTCGTGTTCGCCCAGTCCTGACAGGCCAGCGGCAGCGGAGCGCCCATCGCCCCCTCGAGCTGATGCAGCCGCCGCCGCAATCGGTCGCATAGGCGCTTGTCCCCAAGTGCGCACCCCGATACTTCAGCATCGATCCAAGATGGCCCTTTGACAGCGCCCGCCCTCGAACCGCTGCCGCTCGCTTTCGGCATCGCGTCCGACATCGCAGCCTCACGCCACGCGACCTCGTCGCAGGTAGCGCGTCACATCCAGCAAGGCACCGTCAAGGGCCCGAACACGGCCAAAATGTGGGTAATCGGAAGTCGGTACCGCGCCGATCAGGATCAGCATGATGAGCCCCATGCCTTTCTGCCCGTCATTCGAACCGTGGGCGAACGAGACGCCGGTACAGGTCACGACCAGCAAGCCCCTGATCCACCACGGCGGCGGGTGGCGCGTGTCGGGCTCGCTGTAGAGCTTCGGCTGACGGACCAGCAGCTTCATCACCAGAAGCAGCAGGGCGGAAAACACGAATCCCACGATCGGGCTGAACAACAGGGCGCGGAACACGCCGAGAGCTTGCCCCCAATCCACTCCGGACGTACCGGTGCCGGCCGGCGCCAGCAACTGGTTGGCGAGGCCCACGCCGATCACCGAGCCGATCAGCGTGTGCGAGGAACTCGCCGGCAAGCCCAAATACCAGGTGCCGAGATTCCAGATGATCGCGGCGATCAGCAGCGCGAAGATCATCGCGAACCCGGCGCTGCTGCCGACCTGGAGGATGAGCTCCACCGGCAGCAGGCTCACGATGGTGAACGCGACCGCGCCGGAGGAGGTCAGCACGCCGATCAGGTTCCACCCGCCGGACCAGACGACGGCGAGGTTGGCCGGCAGGGTGTGCGTGTAGATCACCGTCGCGACCGCGTTCGCGGTGTCGTGGAAGCCGTTCACGAACTCGAAGGCGAGCGCGATCAGCAGCGCGATCCCAAGCAGCACGAACGCGCCGATCGCCAGCGGCTGCGCGCCCGACCGGTCGATGTCCGAGATCAGGCCGTTGAGGGTGAAGCCGACACCGACCGCCAAAAGGCAGAGGAAAACGACAACCGCGCCAAGATGCGGCTTGGCGTCGAGGTTCGGTCGGCGCGGAGCGGCGCCCGCGAGTTCGCCAGCCGGCGGCAGCACGACGTCAGACATGGGCCGTTTCCCCGTCGTTTCCAACAAAAAGGTCTTGCGCCCAGGCTACCGGCCGTGTGGATCACTGTCTGTTACAGGTCGATGAAACATGCCCGCCGGGCGAGGCGCGCCATCGAGCCAGAGGCCCGCGCGGCCGCATCACGCCAGTTGGCGACGCAACCATGCCGGCAGCCGCTCGGCGGCCACGACGATGCCGAACGTCACCAGCAGCAGCAGGGAGACCGTGCGGTACTGGAACAAATTCATCGCCATCAGCAACTGGAACCCGATCCCCCGGCGCCCACGAAGCCCAGCACCAGCGAGGAACGTATGTTCTCGTCCAGCCGGTAGAGCGCGATGCCGAGCAGCGACGGCAGGACGCTCAGCACCACGGCGTGGCTGAACCCCGCCATGCGGGAGGCGCCGGACATCGCGACCGCCTCCACCGGCCCCATGTCCATGTCCTCGATCACCTCGGCGAATAGGCGACCCAGCGTTCCCACGGAATGCACGGAGATCGCCAGCGCGCCGGGAAACGGCCCCAGCCCGACGGCGGTGACGAACAACAGCGCCCAGACCAGGTCGGGCACCGAGCGGCAGAGCGCGATCAGGCCCCGCCCGACCGCATAGAGCGGAAGGGCCGGCGTGGTGTTGCGCGCCGCCAGGACCGCCAGGGGCAGGGCCAGCACGACCGCGACGGTGGTCCCGAATAGGGCAATGTCCACCGTTTCTAGTGCCGGCCCGGCAGCCTCGCGCAGCTTGCTGAAATCGGGCGGCAGGGCGCGGTAGAGGAAATCCGCCGTTCCCGCCGCGCCTGTCACCAGGTCCTGCGGCCGGGCGTGGACCACCAGCGCAGCCTGGCCGAGCAGCACCAGAAACACGGATACGCCGATGCAGCGGAGCGCGCTGCCCCGGTACGAGGGCGCTCCCGGCGCGGGTGTTCGTTCCAGCGCGAGCCGTTGCACCTGATTCATGCTGCGACCGCTTCATAGAGCGCCGCCACGTCTACGGGCGACACTGTCTGGGCGGGCTCCAGGAACAGCGTGCGGCCGCGGCGCAGGCCGAGGATGCGGTCGGCGTAGCGGCGCGCGAGGTCCGGCTGGTGCAGAACGCAGACCACCGCCAAGCCCTCGGTGGAAGCGAGGCGGCGCAGCAGGCGCATGATCTCCTCTGCCGCCTCCGGGTCCAGGCTCGCCACCGGTTCGTCGGCGAGAAGCGCGCGCGGGCGCTGCGCCAGGGCGCGCGCGATCGCGACGCGCTGCGCCTGGCCCCCGGACAGGGTGCCCGCGCGCTGCCCGGCCAGCGGAGCGAGACCGACCTCGTTCAGGCAGGCCAGGGCTAGGGGCACTTCCTGGCGCGGCAGCCGGCCCAAGGCGGTGAGCGGGGTGCGGTGGCGCCCAAGCGTTCCGCACAGGACATTGGCGAGCACGCTGCGCCGGCGGACAAGGTGCGCGCTCTGAAATATCATGCCGAGCACGAGCCGCGCCTCGGCCAGGCTGCGCCCGCCGAGGCGGCTGATTTCGCGCCCCGCAACCTCGACCCGCCCGGCGCTCGGCCGCAGCATCCCGGCGATGCAGCGCAGCAGGGTCGACTTGCCGCTGCCGTTGTGGCCCAGCACAACAAGCAGCTCGCCCGGCGCGACCGAGAGGCTGGCGTCATCGAGCGCGAGCCGGCCGGTCGGGTACCGCAAACCGAGGCCGTGCGCCTCGATCATGGGCGGCGGCATGTCAGGACAGCTTGTTGAGGTCGATGTTCAGGACGTGGACCAGGTCGCGAATTTCGTTGTAGGCGGCGTCGGTCTGCGGCACGAGCCGCCCGCCGCTGCTCCCGATAATCTTGAGGTCATCGGGGGGCAGCTCCCTCAGATCGAGCGTCTGCAACACCCTGATCAGCTTGTCGCGAAACGGCCCCTGGACGCTCGGCGCGATCGCGATGGGGTCAATGGGGATCGGATCGGAGCGCCACAGTTCCACGAACATGCCGGGCTTGTAGTTGCCGGTGATGGAAGCGGCAGCGATTTCCTGGCTGTTGAGCTCGCCCGCCGCCACCTTGTGGTTGCGCAGCGCCTCGAAGCTGGCGCTGTGGCTGCCGGCGTAGATGCCCTCCCGGTATCGGGGTTGATCCCAGGGCTGTTCAACGCTGCCGCATTGCCTTCACTGAGGCCGCCCTGCCACACATGTGGGGTGAAGTGAGGCGGCTGATCCAAGGGGGATTCCCGAGCCGGCAAATGTCTGACCCTTGGGGCGGCAACGGGGTCGGAGGGTGCCGTGGCTGCGTTTTCGCCGTTGCTGGACGTGCTGGCGGACGTCCCTGATCCGCGCCGGGCGCAGGGGAAGCTCTACGGGCTGCCCCACGTGCTGCTGTTCGCCATCCTCGCCATCGTGACCGGCTGCAACTCGTATCGTGGCATTGTCACCTTCATCGGCGTCCATCGCCGCAGGCTGAACGCGGCCTTCGGCCTGAACTGGCGCCGCGCACCCGCGCGCACCGCCGTCCGCTACATTCTCCAAGGGCTCGACCCGGCCACGGTGGAGGGGGTCTTCCGCCACCATGCCGCCCTGCTGCAGGCGGCGCGCGCCACGCCTGGGCAGGGCAGCATTGCCCTGGATGGCAAGACGCTGCGCGGCAGCTTTGATAAGTTCCGCGATCGTGCCTCTGCCCAGGTGCTGAGCGCATTTGCCACCGACACCGCCTTGGTGCTCCCCTCCGCTGGCTTTCCACCTGCTACGCAGTCGGAACCTTTGCCAGCTCCGCCCACATCGACATCGCCGAGAAATCCAACGAAATCCCGGCGGCACAGATGCTGCTGGCCGAACTCGGCATCGCTCGCGGCACCATCGTCACACTCGACGCGCTGCATTGCCAAAAAAACATTTCGAGGTTGCAGCAGGAGCCAACGTCGCCCTGATCGTCGGCGTCAAGGACAACCAGCCGACCCTGCACCAGAAAATCCGGGCGGCTTCGGCCACCACAACACCACTCGGGTCTGTCCACAGCCATAACAAGGGCCGCAACCGCGACGAACGTCGCACCGTCACCGTCTTCGATCCCGCCGACACGCTGGCCGACACCGACTGGCATCCGCACGTGGCCGCCATCATCCGTGTCGAGCGCACTGTCCACACCCGCAACGCCAAGACCGGGCTGCTGCGCCACTCCGCCGAGATGGCCTTCTACGTTTCAAACACCCCGGTCACCGCCACCCGCGCCGCCGAGACAATCCGCGCGCACTGGAGGATCGAGACCACCTCGCATTACAGCCGCGACGTCACCTTGGGCGAAGACCGCTCGCGCATCCGCACCAACCCAGGCGTGTTTGCTCGCCTGCGCAGCTTCGCCTTCAACATCCTCAAGGCCAACCAGACGGACACGCTCAGCCAGGATCGCTACCGCGCCGGTCTCGCAGGCATCAAAAACGTGCTCTCACTCACCATCATTCGAAAGCGTTGAACAGCCCTGGGGTTGATCCCGGCCTTGGTCAGCGCGTAGGCGGGAAAAAGGTGCCTCGAGGTGGAGCTCGGATCGGAATAGGCGAAGCTGTGCCCGGCGACCCCCTTCAGGTCATGAATGCCGGAGCCCGGCCAAGTGACGATCCCAGCGGTATAGGTCTCCGGCTTGCCCTCCTTGTCGCCGAACGTGGCGACCGCCTCGGCCTTTGCGACCTGGTGGGCGAGGACATAGCCGAGCGGCCCGAACTCGCCGGTTTCCAGCTTGCCGCTGCGCATCCCCTCGATCTCGGCGGTGTAGTTGGTGGTGATGAGCACCTCCACCTTGCACCCAATCTTCTTGCCGAGCAGATCGCCGATATGGCCGTAGATCGGCGTCAGCCGGGGCGCGGCCTCATAGGGCTCGACCCCGAAGCGGAGCGTGCCGTTGTTCGGGCAATCCGACGCGGTCTGGGCACGTGCCGGAGCCAGGGCGGAGGCGCCCAGCAGGAGCCCGGCCGTCGCGGCGGCCAGGGCGGAGATGCGGAGCATCGGCTTTCCCCTCGGTTTTGTGCCTCCGAGTTAGCCAACAGGTGCGACAACACTGTTGCAGTACGATGACGGATCGAAGAAACAGCGCCGTACGCCCGCTGGTGCCTTGGCCTAGCGCCCGATCAAGGATCGTTTAGTCTTCCGCAAAAGGGCTCACATGCGGTCGCCCCGCCCGAACAGGGGGAAACACATGGGACGGTTCGAAGCTGCCCACAGCCTGGCGGAACTCTTCCGCGCCCAGGCACGCGCACGGCCCAAGGCGACCGCGCAGATCTTTCGCGACCGCGCCGCCACCTATGCCGCGCTCGACCGGCGCGCGAGCCAGGTCGCCAACGGGCTGATCGCACGCGGCGCCCGCCCCGGCACACGGGTCGGCTACCTCGGCAAGAACTCCGACCTCTTCTTCGAGCTGCTGCTCGGCGCGCTGAAGGCGAATGTCGTGCTGGTGTCGGTGAACTGGCGCCTGGCCCCGCCCGAGGCGGCGGCGATCCTCGCCGATGCCAGCGTCAGCATTTTGTTCGTAGGATTCGGCTACGCGCCCATGTCCGAGGCGGTCGCGGCAGCCGGCCACGCCGCAAGCGAGCGCATCGGCATGGACGGCGCCAGCCCGGCATGGACCGACTTCGCGGCGTGGCGGGATGCGCAGCCGGATACCGACCCGATGCTGCCGATCGCGCCGGCGGACACCGCCGTCCAACTCTACACCTCCGGCACGACGGGCCTGCCCAAGGGCGTGGAGCTGACCAATCGCAACTTCCTGGCGTTCCTGACCGACTATGGAAGCGAGAGCCTCAGCGGGATTGGACCGGCGGACATCGTGCTCACCTGCATGCCGGTCTTCCACGCAGCCGGAACGAACGTGGGCATGGTCGCCCTCGCCCACGGCTGCACGAATGTCGTGATGGAGGAGGTGAGCATTCCAGGGCTGCTCGACCTCATCCCACGGCATGGTGTCACCATCGCCGTTCTGGTCCCGGCGGTCATTCTCGCCCTGGTGCAGCATCCGGATGCCCCGCGCGCTGACCTCCGCTCGGTGCGCCGCCTGATTTATGGCGCGTCGCCGATCGCCGAGGACACGGTGCGGCGGGCCAAGGCGCTGCTGCCCGGCGCCGAGCTGTGGCAGGTCTATGGCTTGACCGAGACGACCGCCAGCGGCACGACCCTCCCTCCCGCGTTCCTCGAAGGACCGGGCGCCAAGCTCCGCTCCTGCGGTCGGCCTTATGCCGGCGTGGACGTACGTGTTGTCGGTCCGCTCGGCGACACGCTGCCGACCGGAGAGGTGGGTGAGATCGTGATTCGGTGCGCGGCGGTGATGAAGGGGTATTGGAACAATTCCGACGCGACGCGAGCGGCGTTCTTCGACGGCGGCTGGCTGCGCACGGGAGATGCCGGGTATTTCGATGAAGAAGGCTTTCTCTACATCCACGACCGGATCAAGGACATGATCGTCTCGGGCGCGGAGAATATCTATCCAGCCGAGGTCGAGAACGCGCTGATGCACGACCCGGCCATCGCCGACGTCGCCGTGATCGGCGTGCCCGACGAGCGATGGGGCGAGGCGGTGAAGGCGGTCGTCGTGCCGAAGCCCGGCAAGCACGCAACGCAGGATGACATCATTGTCTACGCCCGCACCCGTATCGCCGGCTATAAGCTGCCTAAATCCGTCGATTTCGTACCCGCCCTGCCGCGCAACCCGACCGGCAAGATCCTGCGCCGGGAGCTGCGCGCGCCTTACTGGGCCGGGCGGATGCGACAGGTGAACTGATCGGGCTAAAGGGGGGCACGGATGGGACGGTTCGAGAATGCCCGCAGCCTGACGGACGTTTTCCGCGTGCAGGCACGCGCACGATCGCAAGCGACGGCGCAGATCTTCGGCGATCGCGCCACCACCTACGCCGAGCTCGACCGGCGCGCGAGCCAGGTCGCCAACGGGCTGATCGCACGCGGCGCCCGCCCTGGTACGCGGGTTGGCTACCTCGGCAAGAACTCCGATCTCTTCTTCGAACTGCTGCTCGGCGCGCTGAAGGCGCGTGTTGTGCTGGTGCCGGTGAACTGGCGCTTGGCCCCGCCCGAGGCGGCGGCGATCCTCGCCGATGCCGGGGTGGACACGATGTTCGTCGGACCCTGCTACGCGCAGATGGCGGAGGCCATCGCGCGAGCGGGCCACGCCACACGCGATCGCGTCAGCATGGACGGGGCTGACCCGGACTGGCCCGACTTCGCGACGTGGCGGGACGCGCAGCCGGACGCCGACCCGATGCCGCCTGCCGCGCGCGAGGACACCGCCATCCAGCTCTACACCTCCGGCACGACGGGCCTGCCCAAGGGCGTGGAGCTGACCAACGGCAACTACCTTGCCCTGATGTCGGCGTGGGAGGAAGTCGGCTTCGGCGAGATCGGACCCGCCGACGTCGTGCTCACCTGCATGCCGCTGTTTCACGTCGCCGGCGTGGACATGGGCATCCTCGCGCTGGCCAATGGCGCAATCAATCTTGTCATGGAAGAGGTGAGCGTCCCCGGTCTGCTCGACCTGATACCCCGTCACGGCGTCACGCTGGCGCTGCTGGTGCCGGCAGTCGTGCTCGCCCTGGTGCAGCACCCGGACGCGGAGCGCGCCGATCTCCGGTCCTTGCGGACCCTGCTTTATGGCGCCTCCCCGATCGCCGAGGCCACGGTGCTGCGCGCCAAGGCGCTGCTGCCCGGCACCGCGCTGTGGCACCTCTACGGACTGACCGAGACGACCGGCGGAGGCACCTGCCTAACTCCGGCCATGCACGAGGGGCCGAACGCCAGGCTGCGCTCCTGTGGACGGCCCTACCCCGGCTTCGAGCTGCGCGTGGTGGGACCGCTCGGCGAAAGCCTGCCCACGGGCGAGCTGGGCGAGGTCGTCATCCGGCATCCGTCAGTCATGAAGGGTTACTGGAACCAGCCCGAGGCGACGCGGGCCGCGTTCTTCGAGGGCGGCTGGCTGCGCACCGGGGATGCCGGCTACCTCGACGCCGAGGGCTACCTCTATCTCCAGGACCGCATCAAGGACATGATCGTTTCGGGCGCCGAGAACGTCTACCCGGCGGAGGTGGAGAACGCGCTGATGAGGCACCCCGCCATCGCCGACGTCGCTGTAATCGGCGTGCCCGACGAGCGCTGGGGCGAGGCGGTGAAGGCGATCGTCGTGTTGAGGCCCGGCCAGCAGGCGACTCCGGAGGAGATCATCGCCTTCGCCCGCGCCCGCATCGGCAGCTACAAGCTGCCCAAGTCGATGGACTTCGCCACCGAGCTGCCGCGCAACCCGAGCGGCAAGATCCTGCGCCGCGAGCTGCGCGCGCCCTATTGGGCCGGGCGGACGCGGCAGGTGAGCTGAGCCTCCGTCTCAGCGCAGCCGGACCGAGGCACGACGCACGCTGGCGCCCGGGCCGCGGCTGGGCGGAATTGGACCGGAGTAGGCGCGGGACGGCAGGATCTTGCCATCCTTCGACAGAACCGACTGGCCGGCGACGACCACGTGCTCGCCGGTCTTGCAGAGCGGCAGATCGAGATAGGGCGCCGGGTCCACCGGCTGGCCGCCCACGAACATGCCGAAATAGAGATGCGGGCCAAAGGTCACGCCGCTCAGGCCGACCACACCCAGCTTCTCCCCGGCCCCGACCATCCGGGCGCCTTCAGCGAAGGCGGGGGCGATCGTGCCGAAATGGCTGTACACGGCAACGAAGCCGGGATGCTGGACCAGCATCTCCAAACCGCCCGGACCACGACGCTCGATGCGCAGCACCGTCCCGGGGGCGGCGGCCCGAATCGGCGCGCCAAGCGGAGCGGGAAGGTCGATGCCATAATGATACGTGCCCGCCTGCGGACGGCCGGGCAGCACGCGCGGCCCGAATGGAGAGGACACGCAGGCTGGACTCACGGGCGGTAGCAGCCGCTCCGAAACCGTGGCAGGCGCGGCGAGGGCCGGAAATCCGGCCAGCACGAGACTAATTCCAAGGGCAAGTCGCTGCATGGCGTCTCCGTTGGCGAGGCGGATGACCCGCCAGAAGCCATGTCCGCGGGAGGCGCGTCCACTCAGAACATCGTGTCGGACCCGGTTCTTGGCGCAGGAACTATCTGCCTCCCGATCGGAACCGCGGGCGGCAACCGTGCGTTGTTGCAATGTCTCGCAACACAGAGGAGACGATCGATGGACAAGGATCGGGTCGAAGGCGCCGGCAAGCAGGTCAAGGGCGCGATCAAGGAGGGCGTTGGAAAGGTCACCGGCGATGCCAACACCGAGGCCTCCGGGAAGGCCGACAAGGCCGAGGGCAAGGTGCAGAACGCGGTCGGCGGGGCCAAGGACGCGGTGAAGGACAAGCTGTCCCGCTAGGATATGTCCGCTGTCCTGCTCGCGATCCTGTTCCTGCTGGTGCTCGCGGCGCTGCCGCGCTGGCCATATAGTCGAGGATGGGGATGGTATCCGAGCGGGGCGCTGGCGCTGGCGCTGTTTGTGGCGACGATCGTTCTGATGTTCGCCTGGGCCTGACACGTCGGGGGCGCTTCCATCGTTGGAAGCGCCCCGCCGCACGATAGGCTAACGCCCGGAGCCCCCAGCGCCGCCGCCGGTCGCGCCACCAGCACCGGCTCCACCACCAGCAGCACCGGTTCCCATGCTAGCCCCGGAACCGCCCGACGAGCCGGCCATCCCGCCAGTCATGCCGGTTCCGCCGCCACTAGTGCCACCGACCCCGCCCGTGCTGGACAGGCCCGTTGCGCCCCCTCCAGAGCCGGAATTCAAGCTGGTGCTGGTGCCCGCGCCCCCCGCGCCGCCGCTCATGCCCGCACCACCGCCGCTCATGCCCGCGCCGCCGCCGCCCATGCCGCCGCCGCCAGCGCCACCGCCCGCGCCGCCGCCGCCAGCCTGCGCGAAGGCGAGCGCCGTCGCGCCCGTCGTCAGCATCGCGGCGACGCCCATCACACGAATCGTCTTCCACATGGTTGCTGTTCCTTTCCGATCGCCGCCCGAGACCGGGCGACGTAGGGGCAGAACGCGGCTTCGGCCGGCCCGGACTGGCAGGTCACGAACTTGTCGCCGTTTCACTTCGCAACTGCGAAATAGCGTCAGACCTCCAGCCACTCACGCCTGACCGCCGCATCCGCCTCCAGCGCCGCGGGCGTGCCCTCGAACACGATCCGGCCGTGCCCCATCACATACAAGCGGCGCGAGATGCGGAGCGCGATCGTGAGCTTCTGCTCGACCAAAAGAATCGAAACACCCCGCCGCGCGATCTCGGCCAGCAGCATCCCCACTTGCTCCACCAGGCGCGGGGCCAGGCCCTCGGTCGGCTCGTCGATCAGGATCAGGTCGGGATCGCCCATCAGGGTGCGGCACATGGTCAGCATCTGCTGCTCCCCGCCGGAGAGCACGCCGGCCAGATTGTCCTGCCGCGCAGCCAGGTTGGGAAACAGGCGGAACACGTCGTCGAAGCTCCAGCGGCCGAACTGGTTGGCCCGCTTCAGGCCGAGCGCCAGATTCTGGCGGACCGTCAGGGTCGGGAATATCTGCCGGTCCTCCGGCACGTAACCGATACCCCGGCGCGCGATCACGTTGGCGCGCAGCCCGGCTATGTCCTGGCCGCGCCAGCGCACGACGCCCTGGGGCGCGACCAGGCCCATGATCGCCTTGCAGGTGGTCGAACGGCCGACGCCGTTGCGCCCGAGCAGGCTGACGATCTCGCCCTCGCCCACCGCGAGCGACACACCATGCAGGATGTGGCTTTTGCCGTAGTACGCGTGCAGGTCGTGGACCTCCAGGCTCATGCAGGCGCCCCCAAATAGGCTTCCTGCACTGCGCGGCTCGCGCGGATCCCGGCTGGCGGCCCGGATTCGATCACCTGGCCATAGACCAGCACTGTGATGGTGTCGGCGAGATCGAACACCACCCGCATGTCGTGCTCGACCATCAACAAGGTCCGGTCCTGGGTCAGGCGCCGGATCAGCGCGACGGCCTGCTCGGTCTCGGTGTGGCTCATCCCGGCGGTCGGCTCGTCGAGCAGCACCGCCTCGGCGCCTCCCGCGACGGTCATGCCGATCTCAAGCGCGCGCTGCTCCGCGTAGGACAACAGGCCCGCCGGCACGTCACGCCGCCCTGCGAGGCCGACCGCCTCAAGCAGCCGCTTGGCCTCCGCGTTCAACGCGGGCTGGCGGCCGAGGGTGTACCAGAACGAGTAGCGATAACCCCGGCTCCAGAGCAGGCTGCAACGGAGGTTCTCGAACACGCTGAGCCGATGGAAGATCGAGGTGATCTGGAAGCTGCGCGACAGGCCGAGGCGGTTGATACGGTGCGGGGGCAAGGCGTCGATGCGGGTCTCCCCGAGGTGGATCTGTCCGGAGCTGAGGGGAAACCGGCCGCTGATGAGGTTGAACAGGGTGGTCTTTCCCGCTCCGTTCGGGCCGATCAGGGCGTGGCGCTCGCCGGGGCGGATCATCAGGCTGACCCCGCGGATCACCTCGGTCGCGCCGAAACTCTTGCAGACCTCCGTAAGGCGGATCGGCGGCGGGGCCATCACCGGGCCGCGACGATGCTGGCGGAAGCGTCGTCCCAGGCGCGGCGGAACGCGCGCGCCTCGCGCCGCAGCCAGGCCCCGCCCACCACCAGCGCCGCGCCCGCAATGACCCAGGGCGCGGCGGCGCGGGCGTCGATGGCGCGGCCGAACAGGGCGAGCGTCTTGCCCTCGGCCGCGCCTATGGTGAGGAACGAGAGCAGCTCCACCACGCCGACGAAGCCCAGCACCGCCAAGAGGCCCGGCACGAGCAGGCGCAGGTAGGGCAGCGCCAGGCTGTGCAGCCGGCCGGCGCGGGCGATCGGCCCATGCGCCGCGACGAGTTCCATCAGTCCTCCCGGCGCGAATGTCACCATGGCGATGAACAGCACTCCCACATAGATAACCCAGGAGTTCGACAGCAGACTGACCCCGCTCTGCAAGGCGGTGATGAGCACCGCGCCCAGGATCGGGCCGGACGAAGCTCGTGCCCCCGCCGACATAGGCCATGAGCAGGGCGTTGCCCGACAGCGGCGCCGCGAGGGCATCATAGGTGACGATCTCGTAGGTGATCGCATACAGGCCGCCACCGATGCCGGCGAAGAAGCCCGACAGGGCGAATTGCAGGAAGCGCACCATGCGCGGGTCGTACCCCACGAACTGCGCCCGCTCCTGGTTGTCGCGGCAGGCGTTCGCCATGCGGCCAAGCGGGGTCGAGGTCAGGAAGCGCATCCCGGCCGTGGCGAGCACCGCCCAGGCCAGGATCAGGTAATAGACTTGGATGCCCTGAGCGTAGCTGGCGCCGATCAGGCTGATCCCGGTCTGCCGGTCGGTGGTGACGCCACCCTCGCCGCCGAAGAAGTGGTGGAACATCATCGCCGCCGCCGTCATCAGCTCGCCGATCCCCAAGGTAATCATGGCGAAGGCGATGGCCCGCTGACGGGTGGCGACGAAGCCCAATGGGATGGCGAGCCCGAGTCCGGCGAGGCCGGCCAGCAGCGGCGTCAGCTCGAGCGGCACTGGGAGGCCGCCCGCTCCGGCCGCCGACATCAGGTGCGCCGCGCAATACCCGCCGAAGCCGAAGAACGCGGCATGGCCGAACGAGAGCAGGCCCGCCTGTCCCATGAGCATGTTGTACGACAGGGCGAAGATCACCATCATGCCCATCTGGCTGAGCATTGAGACCACGAAGCCGGCGTGGCGGGCGTGCGAGAAGTCGTAGAACAGCCAGGGCAGCAACGCGGCGGCGACTGGGACGAGGAGCCACGGCCAGAGCAACCGGCCGACCCCTCCCCCACCCCCTCCCGCAAGGGGAGGGGAGTTGTTCAGTGCCGCTTCAACGCCCCCTCCCCTTGCGGGAGGGGGCTGGGGGGAGGGGACAACCGGCGTCCCGCTCATGTGTCGCGGGTTCCGAGCAGGCCGCGCGGACGGAACAGCAGGATCAGGATCATCAGCGCGTAGGGCACCAGCGGGCCGATGCGCGCCATCGGCATGGCCAACACTTCGCCCAGCAAGTTGTCGCCTCCGGCGGGCAGGTGCAGCCTGTGCAACAGGTCGGCGGCGGAGAGCGGGACCACCACCGAGAAGGTCTGAACCAGTCCCACGATCAGGGACGCGATGAAGCAGCCGAGCAGCGAGCCGAGGCCGCCGAACACCACCACCACGAAGACGATCGGTCCCATCGAATCGGCCATGCCGGACTCGGTCGTGAAATAGTTGCCGCCGATCACCCCGGCCATGCCCGCGAGCAGGCAGCCCCCGGCAAAGACGATGGTGAAGACGCGCGGCACGTCATGGCCCAGCGCGCCGACCATCGCCGGATGGGTCAGCGCCGCCTGGATGATCAATCCGATGCGGGTCTTCGTCAGAAGCAGCCAGGTGTTTAGCAGCATCCCAACGGCGACCAGCAGCATGAAGCCACGATAGGCCGGGAAGTTCTCGCCGTAGATCGAGAACAGCGGAAAATCGAGCACTGTAGGAATGTGATAGGGCATCGGCACGGTGCCCCAGACCATCTGCACAACACGGCCGATGATGAACACCAGGCCGAATGTGAACAGCAGCTCGGCGATGTGGCCGTTGTGATGCACCCGCCGCAGGCCCCAGACCTCGATCGCCGCGCCGATCAGCCCGCACAGGATCGGCGCGATCACCAGCCCCGCCCAGAAGCCGGCGACGGTGCTGACCTGGTAAGCGAAATACGCGCCCAGCATGTAGATCGAGGCGTGCGCGAAGTTCAGCACGCCCATCATGCTCAGGATCAGCCCGCTCGCCAGCATAAACAGCAGCATTCCGTAGACTAGGCCGTTCAATAGGGAGACGAGGAGGACTTGCATGGTGGGCTATCCTACATCCCTCCCGCAAGGGGAGGGGGCTCTCTCTTCTCCCCCTCCTCTTGCGGGAGGGGGCCGGGGGGAGGGGGCGGCCAGGCATCAACGGACCCCTAGGAAGTCGGCCGCTTCATCTTGCACGTGGTCGGCAACGCCATCTCCGAGGCAGGGAATTTTGCGGTCGTCTTCCAGCCCAGGCCGGTATGCTCGGTGTCGTACTTCACCGCATGCGTGACGACGCCGGCGTACAACGGGTCAATGAGCTGATGATCGGCCGCACGCATCGTGTTCAGCTCCCCGAGCAGATCCTTGTGCTCCATGCCTTCCAGCGCCAGTGCCACTTTTGTCGGGTCGACCGACTGCACCTTGTCGATGGCGGCGGAGATCATCTCGAACATGGTCAACAAAGTCGCGCCGCCAAAATTGAAATCGTTTTGTGCTCGGAAGCCCTCACCGAATGCCTCGGCGGCTTGGTTCTGCTCCTCGGCGGCGATGTTCTCGTTGTACTCGTAAATCGCCGTCATCCGGCCGTCTCCGCTGTTGCCGATGGCGGTAGCAGTGCCGACGAGGTTGCCAAGGTAGGTGTCATAACGGGCGTCCAGCCCGGCCTCGATGCCTGTCTTGATAAGCAGGTTGAGGTCAGGCCCGTAGTTTCCGGTGATGATGGACTGGGCACCGGACCCCTTGATCTTGGTGATGTAGGGGGTGAATTCCTTCACCTTGCCGAACGGCATCAGCTCATCCCCGACAATCTGGATATCTGGGCGGAGCTGCGCCAGGTACTTCCTCGTGCTGGCCTGGAGCGACTGTCCGTACAGGTAATCCTGGTTGAGCAGATACACCTTTTTCAGATCCGGCGGCAGCGACTTGACGCGCGCGAGTGCGCGCTGCTCGACGTTTGCGACAAATCGGAAGTGCCAGAAATCGCACTTCTCGTTGGTAAGCTCGGTCGCCTGTGCACCGCAGTTTAGATAGATAATTCGATTATTCGGATTGCGCAGGTTGTGCTTGGCGACGCCGTCAATTAGGGCGGCGGCGACATTCGAGCCGGTGCATTGCATCACGAATGGCATGTTCTGGTCAGTAATTCTCTGAAGCGCGATCAACGCCTCGGAGGGTTGCAGCTTGTCGTCGAACGCTACCAGCTCGAACTTACGGCCCATGGGCGGAGAATGCTTGTTCACATAGGTGAGGACGTAATTGAGTGCCTTAAGGTTCTGGTCGCCGTTGGCCGCGAACGGGCCGGAGAACGCTTCGACATAGCCAACCTTGATGGTATCGTTCTCGGCGCGAGACGCCGGCACGGCGGCAAGCAGACCAAGCACAACTCCGCCTATCGCGGCGGGCATCCCCCAACGCGGCATGTTTTCCTCCTCCCGTGATCCCGCGCTTGCCGGCGGGTATCACTTCATCCGAAAGTATTGACACACGCTTCTGATGGAGTCAAACTTTTCGGTTGGCACAAAGCTCTACCTGATTACGCACTTCCCTCAGTCACGAAACGCCTGGTAGCAGGTCAGGGAATTTGTGGCATTTCATGAGGGTGTGGCAGTGGCTCGTAATGTCGTGCAGTTCCAGAAGGGTCTCAGCGAACCCGCGTTCGAACAGCAGTACGGCACCGAGGAGCAATGCCGGGCGATCGTCATCGCGTCACGCTGGCCGCGTGGCTTTGAGTGCCCGGTATGCGGCGGCAGGCAGTATAGTCTGGTGACGACCCGCGATCTCTATCAGTGCACCAAGTGCCGCCGGCAGACCTCGCCGATTGCCGGGACGATCTTTGCATCAACCCATCTGCCGCTGCGGCTATGGTTTCGTGCGATCTATCGCCTGACCCAGACCAAGCAAGGCATCTCCAGCATCGAACTGGGGCGTCGCCTTGGGGTGACGCAGACCACCGCCTGGAAGGTCAAACACAAGCTGAAGCAGGTCATGCTTGAGCGTGATGCGACCAAGCGCCTGAGCGGCAGGATCGAGATCGACGACGCCCATCTCGGCGGCGAGCGCTCCGGCGGAAAGCGCGGCCGCGGGGCGCCTGGCAAGACGCCGTTCGTCGCCGCTGTCGAGACGACCACCCAGGGAAAGCCGGTTCGCCTGAAGCTGCGCCGGGTCACCAGCTTCTGTGCAACCTCGATCGCAGGGTTCGCCAAGCGCAGCCTCGATCCAGACTGCTCTGTCGTCAGCGATGGCCTTCAGTGTTTCGCCAGCGTCGCAGACGCCGGGTGCGCGCACCAAGTCGTCAAGACCGGGTCAGGACCAAAAGCGGCTCGGACGCCAGCCTTCCAATGGGCCAACACCGCGCTCGGCAACATCAAGGCCGCCATCACGGGCACCTACCGTGCCATCAACCGCAAGCATGTTCCGCGCTACCTCGCCGATGAAGTGGCCCCGGTCCTTTGAACAAAATTTCCGCGTCGTTAAGTGGATCGTCGGCCGGGGGTTATGCTGCCGTGCGGAGCGGCAGCGGGTGAGAGTAGGCTTGATCCGGGGTGCGGCCGTCAAGGGCTGCGTGAGGTCGCCTTGCGTTGTAGAAGGCGATGTAGCGGCCGATTGATTGCCGTGCTTCTTCGACGCCATCATAGGCACGCAGATAGACTTCCTCGTACTTGATGGTTCGCCAGAAGCGCTCGACAAAAACGTTGTCTCGCCATGCGCCCTTGCCGTCCATGCTGATCGAGATGGCGTTGTTGATCAGCACGCTGGTGAATTCGGTACTGGTGAACTGGCTGCCCTGATCGGTGTTGAAGATTTGCGGGCAGCCGTGTTTTGCAAGGGCTTCCTCGACAGCATCGATGCAGAACGAAGCCTCCATCGTGTTCGACAGTCGCCAGGCCAGGATGCGTCGTGTGAACCAGTCCATCACGGCAGTGAGATAGACGAAGCCGCGCGCCATCGGGATGTAGCTGATGTCGGTCGCCCAGACGTGGTTCGGCCGATTGATCGTCAATCCGCGCAGCAGATACGGATAGATGCGATGACCTGGCGCAGGCTTCGATGTGTTGGGCCTGCGATAGATCGCTTCGATCCCCATTCTCCGCATCAATGTTGTGACATGACGACGGCCGACCTTGCTCCCCTCGGCAGCCAGCAAGCCGCGCAACATCCGCGAACCTGCGAAAGGGAACTCCAGGTGCAGCTCATCCAGCCGCCGCATCAGCGCAAGGTCTGCATCCGACACCGGCGCCGGTTCGTAGTAGACGCTGCCTCGGCAGATGCCGAGGAGCGCCGCCTGCTTCGTCAACGCAAGCCTGTGGTTACGGTCGATCATCGCTTTGCGCTCGGAAATCCCGCCTTGCCGAGCGCACGTTCTAAAAAATCGTTCTCCAGGACTAGCTCGCCGATTTTGGCGTGCAGGGCCTTGATATCGACCTCGGGGACCGATGATTTGGTGCTGCCACCGCGTTCAAACACGTCGGCAGCCCCTGCAAGCAGTTGCTCTTTCCACGAGGTGATTTGATTGGGATGCACGTCGAACTGCTCAGCAAGCTGTGCAATCGTTCGATCGTTTTTCAGGGCAGCAAGGGCCACCTTCGCCTTGAAGGCCGGTGTGTGGTTCCGGCGGGCTCGCTTCTTCATCTTCGCTCCTGATCCGCAGGCAAAACATGCCTGCCGTCAGGCCGAGTTTCCACTTAACCCGCATTTCTCATACGGGCGAGCGCTTGTCGTTTGAATGGCGCTCCGCCGGCGTGCATTCGTGAAGTGAGGCGGGGCGGGCGCTATGGGCGCGAGGCTCGGCGAGACCGCGCCGGCGCCGCCCGGCGGGCAGCGTGGGTGCGGGGTGTGATGTCGGCTGTGCGCTGGCTGGTTCGTGTCAGGCAGTGGCGTTTCTGAGCATGGCGTGGGCCAAGGCGAACTCGTGCTGATAGGGACAGGCCGAGGCCATCGCCGCCTTGATCCGCCGCACGCTGACCCGCACCAGGGCGCCGATCTTCAGCAGCTTGAGCCGGATGGTGCCGCAGGTCGCTCGGGCGAATTGCGTGTGCGCCAGACCGATGCGCCGCAAGGCGCAGAGCAGCACATAGGCCATGGACGCGAACCACAAGCGGAGCTGGTTGGCGCGCATCGTCGCCGCCGAGGTCCGGTCGGCGAACAGGTCGAGCTGGCATTCCTTGATGCGGTTCTCCATCTCGCCGCGCGCGCAGTAGACCCGCTCGTAGAGATGCCGCCCGCCGACTTCGGCCGGCTTGAGCGAGGTGACGACAAACCGGGGATTGGCCTCGCCGCCGGTCACCTCGGCCTTGCCGATGACCCGGCGTTGGCGGCTCCAACTGTCCAGCGTCGACCACGTAAAATCCCGGAAGCACCGCGCCGGCCTGCCGGTCCGCAAGCTCTCAATCGACGCGGTCAGCAGTTCGGGCTTGATCGCCTCCTCCAGCCGGTCGTTGCGGGCCAGACCGAACACATAGTCCACCCGGTTGGCCTCGCACCAGGCCATCAGCGCCTCGCGGGCAAAGCCGGAATCGCCGCGCAGCAGGATGCACACGCGTGGCCAGCGCCGGCGGATTTGCGCGACCAATCGGGCAACCTCCTCGACCGCGCCGGCCGAACCGTCGATGTTCGAGCGCCGCAGCTTGGCCGCCAGCAGATGACGGCCGCAGAAGACGTAGAGCGGCAGGTAACAGTAGCAGTCGTAATAGCCGTGGAAGAAGCGGCCTTCCTGATTCCCGTGCAGCGGATCATCGGTGGCGTCGAGATCGAGCGTGATCTGCGCCGGCGCGCGCCGATGCGCCTCCAGGAACAGATCCACCAACAACCGCTCGATCGCCGCCGGATCGTGGCTGATTTTGTGATAACGCGTCGGCTCGGCGCGGCCCAGCTCCAGCCGGTTCAGGGTCGATTTCCCGGCCAGCGGCGCGCAATCCGGCCGCCGCGCCGCCAGCTTCCCCGCCAGCACGGCCAGGACCGGATCGTGCCGCAGCTGGTCGTGGTCGACCAGATCCTCGTAGCCCAGCGCGATCCCGAACACGCGCTGCATCAGCAACGCCTCGATCGCGTGCTCCACCAGCTCCGGCGCCCGCTGGTCGCCGAAGCAGGAAGCGAAGCGTTCGATCAAGCCGATCGCCCGGTCGGTCGCCCCGAGCAGCAGGGCGCCGGCATCTGAGGTGATCACGCCACCATCGAAGGCCGCCACCACGGCACGCTCCTCCACGGGTGCAAAATCGAACAGCGGAGGTTTACACTCTGTGGGCATCGGGGAGTTCCTCCGTTCAGCGCTAAGACTTTGTCACAGAAGAACTTTCGCCGATTCGGAACCCCGATGCACCTACTCAGTGTGAGAAATACGGGTTAACGCCCTGTTCAAAATTCCTGAGCCACGTCTCCGAATTCGAATACCGCTTCAACCGACGATACGATCTGGCCGCCATGATCCCGCGTCTCACATGGGCCGCCGTCCGAACCACCCCTATGCCCTACCGACTCCTGAAATTGGCTGAGGTTTATGTGTAATCAGGAAGACTATTGAGAATCCGAGGGACGCCCTGCCACGGTTTCGGCTTCGCCATCATTGGCATGGGTTTGATGGGCTGTGACAGCGTATGCCACTGACATCATAGTCCCGTGACCAGGTACGCCCCCGCGCCGAACGCGGTGATCCAGGCGCAGCGAGTCATTCCTGCCCGAATGTCCCCTGGGGTTGCATTGTTCCGTCACGATTGACCAGCCATGCACCCGTCGCGCATCTATGACGGATCACCGTGGGGGTGGAAGGCCAATGCAGCAAAGCGTTCGAGCGGGCCTGGGCGCGATCACCGGGCTGATGCTTCTCGCCGGCGCCGCTTTGGCCCAGACATCGGAGCAGCAGGGTGCGCCCGCGACCCGCGAGGCACCCACGCCGGGAAAAACCGAAACCGAGGCGCAGGGAACGGGGCTTTGGGAGCGGTCCAACCTGCTCCTCGATATCGGCGGGCTGCGTCCGGCGCTGGCGGGGATCGGCGCATCGCTCGGGCTGACCGAGACCAGCGAAATCCTTGGCAACCCCACCGGCGGGCGCAAGACCGGTGCGGCCTACGAGGGCGCGACCGAAATGAGCCTCGGAATCGACTTGAAGGCGGTGGGTGGGGTGTTCAACGTCAGCGCCTGGCAGATCCACGGCCGTGGGCTCAGCACCAACAACATCGACAACCTGATGGTGGTCAGCAACATCGAGGCGGACCGCGCGACACGCCTGTTCGAGCTGTGGTACCAGCAATCGTTCCTAGGAGGAAAACTGGACATCCGGCTGGGCCAGCTCGCGGCGGACCAGGAATTCATGATCAGCCAATATGCCGGCTTGTTCATCAACTCGAGCTTTGGCTGGCCGACCCTTCCAGCCGTCGATCTGCCGGCGGGCGGCCCGGCCTATCCATTCGCGACGCCGGGCGTGCGGCTGCGTGTGTTGCCGAATGAGCGGACCACGCTGCTATTTGGCGTGTTCAACGGCAACCCGGCCGCCAACGCCAACTTCCCCCCCAGCGACCCGCAGCTGCGCAACCCGTCAGGCGCCAATCTCCGCTTTCAGGGGACTTTCGTGATCGGCGAGGTGCAGTACGCCGTAAACCAGGGCGAGGGCGCGAAGGGGCTGCCGGCGACGTTCAAGCTGGGGGCCTGGTACAACTCGAACTCCTTCACCAACCAGTTTTTCGCGACAGGCGGAGAGACCGCCGCCGTGCCAGGCGTCATCCTGCTGCCGAACCAGTTCCGACGCGACTGGAGCGTTTACGCCGTCGTCGATCAGCTCGTGTGGCGCCCGCCAGGAGCCAAGGAGGGCGGCATGGGCGTGTTCCTGCGCGCGATGGGGGCGCCTGCGAACCGCAACCAGGTCGTTGCTTTTGTCGACGGCGGCGTGACATTGAAGGGTCCGTTCGGCCGCGCCAATGACTCTGTCGGGCTTGGTTTCGGGTGGACGCGGATCAGCGGCGTTACCATCGCCGGCGAGCAGGCTCTGGCAGCGGCGGGCGCCCAAGTACCCGTCCAGAGCGCCGAGACGTTGCTCGAACTGATCTATCAGGCGCAGCTCGCGCCTTGGTGGGTGGTGCAACCGGACTTCCAATACATCTTCAATCCCGGCGGCAGCATCCTGAACCCGAACGGGTCCGGCCGCGTGGTCGGCAGCGCCGCCGTGTTCGGGCTCAGGACTGTAGTGACGTTCTGACGCCCTACTGCCAACGGCCGGGCACCCAATAGCCGGTACTGCCAGTGGCCCGGCACCCAGACCGGCCCGCGTGGCGGAGGCGGTGCATAGACGACCGGGGGCGGCGCTGCGTAGGCGACCGGCGGCGCGACGTAATAGGGCGGCGGCGCGACCACGACGGGCGGCAGCGCCACGCCGACGCTCACGCCTCCATGCCACCCCCAGCCGCCGGCCCACCAAGCCCTGGCCGAGCCCGGCGCGGCGGTAAGGCCAAGACCGATCACGCCGAGAGCGGCCAACGCGGCGCCAAGACGCCTTCCCTTGAGCATGACTCCCTCCTCTGCTTCGATGCGATGACGATATAGCATATGCCTGTAACCCGCGTATTTCAGGATTTTACGACCCGTTGTGGCGCGAGCAAACTGACGCATTTGCGCATCACCGATGGCAGCCCGGCATCCGTCAGTGCCTCGGACGGGCAGAGTACGCCCTCTCCTATGAACCTGATATCGGGCACGCTGGCCGCGTAAAGGCCGATGCGCAGTTCGAAATGGGTGAAGCCGTGGCGGACCTCGCCAGCCGCCCGCCACGCGGCCGGCATTGGCGCGTGCGCCAGGGCTTCCTGCTCCGGCCAGGGGTCGCGCCGCCATTCGGTGCCCGGCAGCTCCATCATCCCGCCCAGCAGGCCCGAGGGCGGGCGGCGGCGAAGCAGGACACGCCCTGCCGCGTCGGCGAGCATGAAATGCACGCCGTGGCGCACGGGCCGAGCCGGGCGCGGCGTCTTGCACGGCAGGCTCGCCTGGATGCCGCGCCTTCGCGCCGCGCAAGGCTCCATCCAGGGACACAGGGCGCAGGCCGGCGCGGCCGGCGTGCAGATCGTGGCACCGAGGTCGAACAGCGCCTGGGCGAAGTCGCTCGGACGCGCGCGGGCCTCTGGATCGGCGCTGAGCGTGGTGCCGGCGGCGGCGATCGTTTTCTTGGCGGCGGGAAGCGGCTGCTCAATGGCGAAGAGGCGTGCCATCACGCGCTCCACGTTGCCATCGACCGGCACGCCGGGCACCTCGAAGGCGATGGCGGCGATAGCGGTCGCGGTGTAGGTGCCGATGCCGGGCAGGCCGCGCAGCGCCGCCGGATCGTGGGGAAAGCCGCCCATTCCCGCCACGGCGCGGGCGCAGGCGTGCAGGTTGCGCGCCCGCGCGTAGTAGCCGAGCCCTGCCCAGGCAGCGAGCACGTCCTCCAGGCTCGCGGCCGCGAGCGTGGCGATGTCGGGGAAACGCCTGACGAAGCGTTCGAAATAGGGTATGGCGGCGGAAACCGTGGTCTGCTGGAGCATCACCTCGCTCAGCCAGACCCGGTACGGGTCGGGGACCGCGCCCGGCGCCGCGCGCCACGGCAGCACGCGGCGATGGCGGTCGTACCAGGCGAGCAGGGTGGCGGGAGCGATGGCGGACGAGACAAGGGAGGTCGACACGGCAATCCACGTGGCATCGGCGAGGCGCCACGTCTATGGGCCGCGCCCGATCGGTGCCCTTCTGCCGTCGCTCACCCGCCCGGCGTTCCGCCGCCAGGGCCCGGCCGCCGCGCAGGTTCTCGCCGACTGGCCGCTCATCATCGGCCCGGAGCTGTCCGCGATCACCCAACCGCGGCGCCTGGTGGGCGGCACCTTGACCATCGCCTGCTCCGGGCCGATGGCGATGGAGTTGCAGCATCTCGCTCCCGAGCTGATCGCGCGCGTCAACGCGCAGTTTGGCGCCGAGCCGGTGCAGCGGCTGCGCTTCGTCCAGACCCCGGTGCGCCGGACCCCTGCCGCCCGCCCAGCGTCTCCCCCCAGCGCCGCCGCCCGGCGCGCGGCCGAAAAGGCCGTCGGCGACCTCCCGGCCGGAGAGCTGCGCGACGCGCTGGCGGCGCTCGGCCAGGCTGTGCTGGCCGGCACGCCGCGCTCGACGCGGCGCGACTCCAATCGTTAGGTTCCCAAATCCTCGAGGTTGCCATGCCGATTCGCCGCCGCTCCCTGTTCACTCTCGCAGCGTCGCTTGCCCTGCCCGCGTTGGCGCGCGCCCAGAACCAGCCCGCCGAGCAGCCGAGCGCGGCGCAGACCGCCGCCTGGGAAACTTCGCGCGGCCTGGGCAGCGCCGATGCCAAGACCGAGGTGCAGGAGTTCTTCTCGCTCACCTGCACGCATTGCGCGGCCTTCGCCCAGAGCACCTTTCCGAAGGTAGAGAAGGACTTGATCGACACTGGCAAGGTGCGCTGGGTGTTCCGCGACTTCCCGCTCGATCGCGTCGCCCTGCAAGCGGCAATGATCGCCCGCGCCCTACCCCCGGCGCGCTACACGCCGTTCGTCCTGGCGCTGCTGTCGAGCCAGGATCGCTGGGCCTTCGCCCAGGGTGTCGATTTCCGCGACGAGATCTGGAAGATGGCGGCGCTGGCCGGCATGAATCGCGCCACGTTCGACTCCGCCTGGAACGACGCGGCGTTGCGCGACTGGATCCTTGCCCAGCAGGCGCAGGCCGAGAAGACGTACGGGATCGACGCCACTCCGAGCTTCCTTGTTAACGGGAAGAAGGCTTCGGGGGAGATAGATTACGACCAGTTCGCCAAGCTGATCGCGAACGCCTGAGCAGGCAGTGATCCAGACCCATTTTCGTCATTCCCGCAACGGCGGGACTCCGGTGCGGATGGCGCCGAGCCTGGGAGCGCTGGCCTGGATGCCCGCTTTCGCGGGCGTGACACCGCTTTCTGGATACGCGCCCGCCCTTTCCAATCGCTGAGGACATCACTTGCCGGTCCGCTTCTCGCGTCTGCGCATCGCCGGGTTCAAGAGCTTCGCCGAGCCGGCCACGGTGGACATCCTACCGGGCCTGACCGGGATTGTCGGGCCGAATGGCTGCGGCAAGTCCAACGTGGTCGAGGCGCTGCGCTGGGCGATGGGCGAATCGAGCGCGCGCAGCCTGCGCGGCGGCGAGATGGAGGACGTGATCTTCTCCGGCACCGCCGGCCGCCCCTCGCGCAACATCGCCGAGGTCGGGCTGGTGCTGCACGACACGCAGGGCGTGGCCCCGCCCCCGTTCACCGAACTGGGCGAAATCGAGATCGTGCGCCGGATCGAGCGCGGCGCCGGCAGCGCGTATCGCGTGAACGGGAAAGAGGTGCGCGCCCGCGACGTGCAGACCCTGTTCGCCGACCTGGCCTCCGGTGCCCGCGCCTCGGCCATGGTCAGCCAAGGCCGCGTTGGCGCCCTGGTCGGCGCCCGCCCGGAGGAGCGGCGGGCGGTGCTGGAGGAGGCCGCCGGCATCACGGGCCTGCACGCCCGCCGCCACGAGGCCGAGCTGAAGCTGCGCCAGGCAGAGGCAAATCTCTCCCGCGCCGAGGATCTGAAGGGCCAGCTCGACACCCAGCTTGCCGCGCTCAAGCGGCAGGCGCGGCAAGCCAGCCGCTACCGCAACCTCTCCAGCGCGATCCGCCAGGCCGAGGCCGAGTTGCTGTCGGTTCAGCGCGCGCGGGTCGAGCGCGCACGGGACACGGCGCGGGCGGCGGTCGCGACGGCCCGCAGCGCGGTCGCACAGGCCGAGGCGGCGGCACGATCCGCGCGGGCCGGGGCCGAGGAGTTGGCGGCGGCGCTGCCCGGATTGCGCGAGGCCGAGACTGAGGCGCGCACCGCGCTGGAGCGCCGCCGTATCGCCGGAGAGCAGATCGCCGCCGAGGAGGGCCGTGCCCGCGCCGCTCTGGCCGAGGCGGAGCGGCGCGCGGCACAAATCGCCAAGGACGTTGCGCACGCCGAGCAAGCCAGTCGCGATGCTGGAGCAGCCGAGGAGCGCCTAGCAGCGGAGGAGCACTGCCTCGCCGAGGCCGAGGCCGCGCACCCGGCGCGCGCCGAGGCCGCCGAGCGGAAGACCGTCGAAGCCGAGGATGCGGCGCGCGCGGCCGAGGTAGAGGCCAATCGCGCGACCGAAGCCGCCGCCGAGGCGCAGGCGCGGACACAGGCCGCCGCGCAGCGTCTGCATGAGGTCGAGGCGCGGGCGCAGCGCGCGACCGAGCAACTTGACCACGCAAGCCAGGAGCGCGATCGCATCCGCGCCCAGAGCGTTGACCCCGATCAGGTGGCGGCGGCCGAGCGGGAGAAGGCGGCGGCGGAGGAAGGGCTGGACGGCGCGCGGGCGGCGCAGGAGGCGAGCGAGCAGGCCCGCGTGCGGGCGCAAGCGGCGCTCGCCGAGGCGCGCGCGCGCCTCTCGGCGGCCGAGACAGCGCGCGCCAAGCTGGCGGCCGAGGCGCGGGCGCTGGCCGAGGTGCTGGCGGTGAAGGATGGCGAGCGCTGGCCGCCGATGGTCGATGCCGTCTCCGTGCCGGCCGGACTGGAAGCAGCGCTTGGCGCTGCACTTGGCGAGGAGCTGACCTCCGCCGCCGATCCCGACGCGGCACGGCACTGGCGCACCCTGCCCCCACTCGACCCCCCTGCCCTGCCAGGGGGAGCGCAGCGGCTCTCGGATCTTATTCACCTCGAAAGCAAACGTATCGAGACAGCCCCTCTCGCCCCGAAACGAGAGGAGAGGTTGGGTGAGGGGGGCACGCCGGACCAGTACGGCGCAGCGGGGCAGGCCTCCTCACCCCGGCCCTCTCCCCCGCCAAGCGCGGCGGAGAGGGGGAGTGCGGCCCTGTCCCGCGCGCTCTCCTACATCGGGCTGGTGGCCGATGACGCGGCTGGTGACGCGGCGCAGGGGCTCTTGGCGCCAGGGCAGATGGTGGTTTCCGCGGCCGGCGCGCTTTGGCGGTGGGACGGCTACACCATCCGCGCGGGCACGCCGACCGAGGCCGCGGTACGCCTGCGCCAGCGCAACCGGCTGAACGCGCTGCGCGCCGACCTGACCGAGGCGGAGGCGCGGGCCGCCGAGGCGGGGACCTCGCGCCACGCGGCCGAAGCCGCCGAGCGCGAGGCCAACGCCGCCGAGCAACACGGTCGGCAGGCGCGGCGGGAGGCGGAGCAGCGTGTGGAGCGCGCGCGCGCGGCTGCCGCCCAGTTGCGCGCCCAGGCCGACAGCGTCGCCGCGCGCCTGAGCGTGGCCGAGCAGCAGGTCGCGGCGCTGACGCCCGAGCAGCGCGAGGCGGCTCGGGCGCTGGAGGAGGCGCGGGAGGCGCAAGCGGCCCTGCCCGACATCGCTGGCCTGCGCGCGGCCGTGGAGCAGGCGCGCGCGGCGCTTTCCAGCGCCCGCGCCGCCGAGAGCGCCGCGCGCGCCGAACGCGACGGCGTGGCACGAGAGGGCACCGCGCGCTCCGCGCGGCGCGCGGTGATCGCGCGCGAGCGCAAGGACTGGCGCGAACGCGCCGCCGATGCCGCGAGCAGGGTTGCCGACCTGACGGCCCGCGGCCGCGACGCCGAGCAACAGCGTGCCGCGTTGGAGGCCGCTCCCGGCCGGTTCGCCGAGGCGAAGGCCGAGGCGCAAGCGGCTCTGGTGGCGGCTGAAGCGGCGCATCGGCGCGCGGCCGAGGCACTCGCCGGCGCGGCCGGGCAGGCAACCAGGGCAGAGCGGGAGGCACGCGCCGCCGAGGCCAACGCCGGGGCCGCGCGTGAGGCGGCGGTTCGCGCCGAGGCCGAGGTCGAGCAGGCCGACCATGCTTGGGGCACCGTTGCCGAGCGCGTCCTCGGGCGGCTCGGCGCCAATCCGGCACTGCCGGAGCCGCCCGAGACCTGCGACGCCGAGGCCGAGGAAAAGGCGCGCTGCAAGTTCGAGCGCCTGGTCAAGGAACGCGAGGAGATGGGTCCGGTGAACTTGCGCGCCGAGATCGAGGTTGTGGAGATCGAGCGCCAGATCGCCACCATCGACGCCGAGCACGCCGAGATCAGCACCGCCGTCGCCAAGCTGCGCGGGTCCATCGGCCACCTGAACCGGGAAGGGCGCGAGCGGCTGGCCCAGGTCTTTGTGCAGGTGGATCAGCACTTCCAGGCGCTGTTTGCCCGCATGTTCAGCGGCGGGCGGGCGCATCTCGCGCTGGTGGGCTCCGACGATCCGCTCCAGGCGGGGCTCGAGATCTACGCCCAGCCGCCTGGCAAGAAGCTTTCGGCGCTGTCGCTGCTGTCGGGCGGGGAACAGGCGCTCACCGCGCTCTCACTGGTCTTCGCCGTGTTCCGCTGCAACCCGGCGCCGATCTGCGTGCTGGACGAGGTGGACGCGCCGCTTGACGATGCCAACGTGGACCGGTTTTGCGCCTTGCTCGACGACATGGTGCGCGAGACCGGAACACGCTTCCTGGTCGTCACGCATCACCCGCTGACCATGGCCCGGATGGACCGGCTGTACGGGGTGACGATGCAGGAGCGCGGGATCTCCCGGCTGCTCTCGGTCGATCTCCGCTCGGCCGAGCGGCTCGCGGAGCCGGAGCGCATGGCGGCGGAGTAAAATGACCCCTCTTCCCCCAACGGGGAGAGGGAGATAGTGCCCCTACCGCCCCGTCGGCATCACAAACTGCGCCCCTGGCCGGCCGGCGGTGGGCCAGCGCTGGGTGACCGCCTTGTACCGGGTGTAGAAGCGCACGCCCTCCGGTCCGTAGATGTGGTGGTCGCCGAACAGCGAGTTCTTCCAGCCGCCGAAGCTGTGGAACGCCATCGGCACGGGGATCGGGATATTCACCCCGACCATGCCGATCTGAACATGTTCCGCGAAGTCGCGCGCCGCCCCGCCGTTCGCCGTGTAAATCGAAACGCCGTTGCCAAACGGATGCTCGTTGACTATGCGCAGCGCCGCACCAAGGTCGGGCGCGCGCACCACATCGAGCACCGGCCCAAAGATTTCCTCCTGGTAGATGCGCATCCCCGGTTGCACACGGTCGAACAGGCTGCCGCCCAGGAAGAAGCCGTTCTCATAGCCCTGGAGCCTGAGCCCGCGCCCATCGACGACGAGGTCCGCGCCCTCCCGCGTTCCGGCATCGATATAGCCGGCGACCTTCTCGCGATGCTCGTGCGTCACCAGCGGCCCCATCTCCGCCTCCGGGTCGGTGCCCGGCCCGATCTTGAGCGCGCGGATGCGCGGCTCCAGCCGCTCAACCAGCCGATCCCCCGCCCCGCCCACGGCCACCGCGACCGAGACCGCCATGCAGCGCTCGCCCGCCGCGCCGTACGCCGAGCCCATCAGCGCGTCGGCCGCGTCGTCGAGGTCGGCATCGGGCATCACGACCAGGTGGTTTTTCGCCCCGCCCAGGGCCTGGACGCGCTTGCCCTGCTCGCTCCCCGCCCGGTGGATCAGCTTGGCGATGGGGGTGGAGCCGACGAAGCTGATCGCGCTGATTCCCGGATGGGCGATGATCGCCTCCACCGCCTCCCGCGCGCCCTGTACCACGTTGAACACGCCCTCGGGTAGCCCCGCCTCGGCCAGCAGCTCGGCAAGCACCAGGGAGGCGGAGGGATCCTTCTCGGAAGGCTTGAGGATGAAGCAATTGCCGGCGGCGAGCGCCACCGGGATCATCCAGAGCGGCACCATCAACGGGAAGTTGAACGGCGTGATGCCGGCGACGACCCCGAGCGGCTGGCGCACCGACCAGGCATCCACGCCGCTGGCCACCTGATCGGTGAACTCGCCCTTCAACAAATGCGGCATGCCGCAGGCAAACTCCACCACTTCCAGCCCGCGCTGCACCTCGCCGTCGGAATCCGAAAGCACCTTGCCGTGCTCGGCGGTGATGATGGCCGAGAGCTTGGCGCGGTCGCGCTCCAGCAGGTCACGCAGGCGGAACATCGTCCGCGCGCGACGGAGCGGCGGCATGGCGGACCAGGCGGGAAACGCCTTGGCGGCGGCGGCCACCGCTTGATCGACATCGGCGGCGGAGCCAAGCGCGACCTTGCCCGACACCTCGCCCGACGCCGGATTGAACACGTCGCCAAACCGCCCGCTCTGGCCGGCGACCATGCGACCGTCGATGAAGTGCCCGATCTCGCGCATCTCGCGTGTCCTCCAATCCTCAAGCCAGGCCGGCACGGCTTGGCCGCTTCTCCTACCCCATTCGGCGAGAATGGTCACCCAGGGGTGCTTGATTGTGAGAATTGAAGGAAGTTATCGTCATGGTTGTCACCCAACCCCAGTCTCTCTGTTTCCGAGCATTGCCCTTCCAATCGTGCGCTGATGAATGACCTTCGCGTGTATCGTGCATTGTCGGCGGCACTAAACTGCCGCTACCGGTACAAAATCATGCTGGTCGCTTTCGCCGGCACCCATGTCCCGCTGCTTGCGCTGACAGGGTATTTCCTGTGGCTGAATCCCATCAGCGTGCCTTTGGCCGTGAAGGTGCTGGGGGTGGCGCTCGTGGCCACGCTGGCCGGGACGGCGCTCACGCTGTTCGCGCTCGACCAACTGCTCCAGCCCATCATCAAGACCTCGCAGGCGCTGCGCGCCTACGCCTTGGGCGGAGCCCTGCCGAGCCTTCCGACGCACTACACCGACGAGGTCGGCACGCTGATGGCCGACGCGGCGCAGACACTCGGCAAACTCGATGCCACACTGTCCGAACTGACAAGCTTCGACCGAGTGACCGGCCTGCCCAATCGCGAGAAGCTGCTGCGTGATCTCGAGGCGGCGTTGGCCGGCCCCAAGACACGGACGGCGCTTTGCGTGCTCGCCTTGCGCAACTACGACACCATTGCCCCGGCCTTCGGCCAGCAAACGAGTGACGCGCTCATTCTCCGTTTCGCGCGTGCATTCGAACACGCGCTGGGCACTGGCGTGCCCGTGGCGCGGCTGGCGGCCCACCAGTTCGCCTTCTGGCTGGGTGGAAGCGACCCGGACCGCGTGGCGGCACGGGCCGATGCGGCGATGCGGGCGCTACGGTGGGAGATCAGTATCGATGGGGTACGCTTCCTGCCGCAATTGAGCTGCGGCGTGGCGCTCTTTCCAGAGGACGCGGCGGACGCGGCCTCCCTCGTCAACAATGCGGTCAGCGCCGTCGCGACCGCCGTATCCGGCGCGGATACCGAGCCCGTCTTCTTCTCACTTTCCTGCCGCGACGCGGTGCGCCGGCGGTTGTCGCTGGAGCAGGAGCTGCGCCGGGCGCTGGAGCGAGAGGAGTTCGTGCTGCATTTCCAGCCCGTGGTGGATGCGCGCAGCAGCCGCATCGTGGCCGCCGAGGCGTTGATCCGTTGGCGGCACCCAAGGCGTGGCCTGCTCCGGCCTGGCCTTTTCTTGCCGGCCGCGGAGGCCAGCGGGCTCCTAGGAGCGATCGAGCGATGGGTGCTGCGGACCGCCTCGCGCCAGTTGCGGGAGTGGTCGGCGCGCGGGATCGACGACATCAAGCTAGCGATCAATCTTTCGGCCAACGAAATCCACGGACAGGACACCGTGGGACTGATCGGCCGGACGCTGGCCTCCGATCAGGTGGACCCAGGGCGCCTCGAGATCGAAGTGACCGAGACCGCGGCCATGACCGACCAAGCGCGCACCCGCACCGTGTTCGACGAATTGCGCGCTCTTGGGGTCGGCATCACGATCGACGATTTCGGCACCGGGTACTCTAACCTGAGTTACCTCCTTAATCTGCCTTTCGACAAGCTGAAGCTCGCCCGCGAGTTCGTTAGCGGAATCGACTCCGCGATCAATAGCCGCGCCATCTGCCGGTCCCTGATCGAGCTCGCGCACGGCCTGGGCATCGCCGTGATCGCCGAGGGCACCGAGACCCTGGCCGAGGTGCGAACCTTGCGCGCGATGGGCTGCACCTTGTTCCAAGGCTTCCACTTCGCCCGCCCGATGCGCGCGGCCGACTTCGCGGTGCTTCTGCGGGCGCAGGTTCCCAAGCCTTTTGTCGCGCCTTGAGACCGGATCGGCACGCGATGCTTGCGGCCGCTGCCGCGCGCCTGTAACTCCGGGCGGCGCGCGGCACGGGGCCGCGACGGAAGGAGAGAGCGATATGGGCTACAGGGTCGCGGTCGTCGGCGCCACCGGGGCGGTCGGGCGCGAGATGCTGAAAACCCTGGCCGAGCGCCGCTTCCCGGCCGACGAGGTGGCAGCCGTCGCCTCGGGCCGGTCGGCCGGCGCCGAGGTCTCGTTCGGCGAGACGCGGGTGCTGAAGGTCAAGCCGCTGGACAGCTTCGACTTCCACGGCTGGGACATCGCCCTGTTCAGTCCCGGCGCGGCGGTCTCCGCCGTCCACGCCCCGCGCGCGGCGGCTTCCAGCTGCGTGGTGATCGACAACACCAGCCAGTTCCGCATGGAGCCGGACGTGCCGCTGGTGGTGCCGGAGGTCAACCCGCAGGCCCTGAAGCGGTTCGCACGCCGCAACATCATCGCCAACCCGAATTGCAGCACCATCCAGATGGTGGTCGCGCTGAAGCCCCTGCACGACCGGTTCCGGGTCAAGCGGGTGGTCGTCGCCACGTACCAGTCGGTCTCCGGCGCGGGCAAGGAGGCGATGGACGAGCTGTTCGGCCACACCAAGGCGGTGTTCGTCCACGAGTTCGAGCCCGCCCGAGCAGTTCACCAAGGAGATCGCCTTCAACTGCATTCCCCACATCGACAAGTTCCTGGAGGACGGGTCGACCAAGGAGGAGTGGAAGATGGCGGTCGAGACCCGCAAGATCCTCGACCCCGACATCGCGGTCCACGCCACCTGCGTGCGCGTCCCGGTGTTCATCGGCCACGGCGAGGCGGTGAACGTCGCGTTCGAGCAGCCGGTGACGGTGGCCGAGGCGCGCGCCGCGCTGCGCGAGGCGCCGGGGATCGAGGTGGTCGACCAGCGCGAGGATGGCGGCTACGTGACGCCGCTGGAGGCGGCCGGCGAGGACGCGGTGTACGTCAGCCGCATCCGCAAGGACCCGACGGCGGAGCACGGCCTGTCCTTTTGGTGCGTATCCGATAACCTCCGCAAGGGCGCGGCGCTGAACGCCGTGCAGATCGCCGAGACGCTGATCGCCCAGAGGATGCTGGCCAAGCAGGCCGCCTGAAAAGCCCGTGGACGAGGCCGACCCGCTCTCCGGTCTCGGCCCGCTCCGGATGACTGGCCTCGGCCCGGAGCCGGGCTACGCCGCGATCGCGCGCGCCGAGGCGGCGCTGGTCGCACGCAGCGGGCTACTTGGGCTGGGCGCGTCCTTCGCGGTGCGGCAGTTGGTCGCGCGGTTCTTCATCGAGGGATTCGGCACGGAGGCGCAGCGCGCCGCTTGGCGGGATGCGACCGCCGCCGTCGCGATCTCCGAACCGGGCGTCGGCGCACACCCGAAGCACCTCGCGACGCGCGCGGAGCCGGCCGGCGAAGGCTGGCGCATCACCGGTGAGAAGGCCTGGGTGAGTAACGGACCTCTCGCCGCCGTCTTCATCGTGCTTGCCATCGTGGCCGAAGCGGCGGGGCGCAAGCGGTATGGCGCCTTCCTGGTGCCGCGCGACACACCGGGGCTGTCGATCCAAGAGACCGAGGCGTTCCGCGCCATGCCCCCGTCGCGCCATTGCGGTCTCGTCCTCAACGGCTGCACCGTCCCGCGCGAGGCACTGCTCGGGCCTCCGGGCGAAGCCTATGAGGCGATGGCGTTGCCCTTCCGCGACGTGGAGGACGCGGTCGGAATTTCGGGGCTGGCCGGCGCCTGCCGCTTCCTGACCGCGCGGCTCGCGGATGCGCCCGGCCCCGACGCGGCGCTGTCGCTTGGGGCGATTGTGGCCCTGAGCGCCGTGCTGGAGGCCGGCGCCACCCGCGTCGCGGCGGAGCTCGATGCCGGACATCTCGCCGAGCACCAAGCCGAGGCGATCGGCCTGCGCCTGCTCGCCGCTGAGATCGCGGCGAGGGGCCGGCGGCATTGCACGGACTTCGCCGCGCATGACGACACGGCGGTGGCACGGGTGCTGGCAGACATGGAGGCGAGCCAGTCAGTCGCGCGGGGCGCGGGCGGCGCGTCAGGCGGGGCTGGCCTCAAGGGGATCGCTTGATGCGTCGCGCGCTGTGCGACGTATTTCGAGTTGACGGACTGGGCTCGTATTCCAGGTGATTTCCGCCACGGTAACTGGAAAGAGCCCGGCAGCGCCGAAAGACAAGATGCATGCTGTTCCTAACGACGCTGCCTCTCTGATTGTCTGCACTGCTGCTAGTGGGTCTTACCACCTGCTTGGCGATGCTCGGGCCTGGCTTGATCCGGCGGCACGTCTTACTGACCCGCTTGAGCACCAATAATGAGGTCGCAGGCTTCAAGTTTGCGACCATCGGCGTGCTCTATGCGGTGATGGTCGCATTCGCCATCATCGTCGTTTGGGAGAAGTTCAGCGAGGCCGAAATGATGATCGCCCAAGAGGCGGGCGCCGTCGCGACAATCTTTCGGCTGTCCAAGGGTGCCGGCGCGGAGCTGGCGCCCGCCCTCCAATCAGAGATGACCAAATACACCGATACCGTCATCGAGCAGGACTGGCCCACCATGGCCAAGGCCGAGCGCGGAAGCGCCCGAGCCAGCTCTCAGGCGTTGAACGAGCTTTACGCAACGACACTGGCCTTTAACCCAGACAGTTCCCGCGAGACCTCGATCCAGCGTGAAATCCTCAGCCAAATGGACGTCATTACCGCGTCTCGCCGGGTGCGGACGGTTTTATCGGCAGGTATCATGCCGGTGTTGTCTGGTGGGTTCTGTTCGGGGGGGTCTTCATTACAATCGCATTCACGTTCTTCTTCGGAACTCAAAACGTGCGCGCCTAGACGTTGATGACCGGCATGCTGAGCGCTTTGATCTTTTCGGCCTTGCTGATCATCATTGCAATTGACCTCCCTTTCTCGGGACCGGTGCGCGTGCATCCGCAAGCTCTCGAACAAGTGCTTGCCGATTGGCGTACCTTGCAGGGTCCGTGATCCGACTGCGGACTTGCTGGCGCGTTGACAACGCGCCCGCCGCCGCTATAACGCCCCCTCCCCGGCGGCCGCACCTGCGGCGAGCCGGCGGCAGCCCTTGGGAAAGCTCCTATGTTCGCAGTGATCCGCACCGGCGGGAAGCAGTATCGCGTGACGCCCAATGCGGTGCTGAAGATCGAGAAGCTCCATGCCGAGCCTGACGCCACCGTCACCTTCAACGACGTGCTGGCGGTCGGCGACGCGGACGGGCTGACGCTCGGTGGCCCGGTCGTGGCTGGCGCCTCCGTCACCGCAACCGTGATCGCGCAGGACCGGCTGGACAAGGTGATCGTCTTCAAGAAGCGACGGCGCCAGAACAGCCGGCGCAAGCGGGGACACCGCCAGCACGTGACCGTGCTGCGCGTGACCGGCATCGTCGGCGCCAACGGCATCGAACTCCGCCCGGAACCGGCCTTGATCGCGGCCCAGGATTCCGGCACGGGCGAGACGGCCGATGAGTCCGGCACCGCACCAGCCGAACCCGTCCCCTCGCCCGCCCCGGCCCCGCCGCCAGCCGAACCGCCCGCGCCCGCGGGCGAGACGGCCGACAAGTCCGGCGCCGCGCCGGCCGAAGGACCCGGCGCTGCGCCGGCGGAAGGAGAAGTCTGACACATGGCCCACAAGAAAGCAGGCGGCTCGTCGCGCAACGGGCGCGACACTGCGGGACGGCGCCTTGGCATCAAGAAGTTTGGCGGCGAGGCGGTGGTCGCAGGCAACATCATCGTCCGCCAGCGCGGCACCAAGTGGAAGCCAGGGGAGAATGTAGGGCTTGGCCGCGATCACACCATCTTCGCGCTGATCGACGGCAAGGTCGCGTTCCAGCGCAAGTCCGAGGGGCGCGTCCACGTCTCGGTCACACCCTTGCCGAGCAAAACCACCCAGGATGAAGTTTCTCGATCAGGCTAAGATCTACCTCCGCTCCGGCGACGGCGGCGATGGCGTCGTCGCGTTCCGGCGCGAGAAGTTCCTGGAGTTCGGAGGTCCAGACGGCGGAGATGGCGGCAAGGGCGGGGATATTGTCTTCGAGGCGGTGCCCAACCTGAACACGCTGATCGACTTCCGCTACACGCAGCATTTCCGCGCCCGCAAGGGCGGGAACGGCGCTGGATCGGACCGCACCGGGGCCGGCGCGCCGGATCTCGTCATCAAGGTTCCGCTCGGCACGCAAGTTCTGGGCGAGGACCGCGAGACGGTGCTCGCCGACCTCGCAAAGCCCGGCCAGCGTGTCGTGCTGCTGCACGGCGGCGATGGCGGCTTTGGCAACGCGCACTACAAGAGCTCTACCAACCGCGCGCCGCGCCGCGCCGACAAGGGCTGGCCGGGGGAGGAGCGCTGGGTGTGGCTGCGCCTCAAGCTGATCGCCGATGCCGGGCTGATCGGGCTACCCAACGCGGGCAAGTCGACCTTCCTCGCCGCGGTCTCCGCCGCTCACCCGAAAATCGCTGATTACCCCTTTACCACGCTCCATCCGCAACTCGGCGTCGTGCGCGGCGACCGCGGGGAGTTCGTGCTCGCCGACATCCCCGGCCTGATCGAGGGCGCGCATGAGGGGGCCGGCCTGGGAGACCGCTTCCTGGGCCATGTGGAGCGCTGCGCGGTGCTGCTGCACCTGATCGATGGCGCGGCCGGCGACGTGGTGCGCGCCTGGCGCACGGTCCGCGCCGAGCTTTCCTCCTACGGCGCGGACTTGGCGGAGAAGCCGGAGATCATCGCCCTGAACAAGACCGACGCGATGACCCCGCGCGAGGCGGCCTCGCGTCGCGCGGCCTTGCAGCGGGCTGCGGGACGCCCGGTGCTGCTATTGTCTGCCGCCACTACGCAGGGCGTGCCGGAGGCGCTCCGCGCGCTGCATGGCGCCATTGACGCGGCACGGCGCGACCAGGCGGCGTGAGCGGCCTGCCTACGCTCGCTGGTGCCCACCGGGTGGTGGTCAAGATCGGCAGCGCGCTCTTGGTCGATGCTCGGCAGGGCACGGCGCGCGCTGGTTGGCTCGCCGGCGTCGCCGCCGACATCGCAGCCCTGCGCGGGCGGGGGACCGAGGTGATCGTGGTCTCCTCGGGCGCCATCGCGCTGGCCAGGCGCTCACTCGGCCTCACCCAGAAGCGGCTGCGGCTGGAGGAGAAGCAGGCCGCCGCCGCCGTGGGACAGATCAGGCTGGCGCAGGCCTGGACCGAAGCGCTGTCGGCGCGGTCGCTGACAGCCGCTCAGCTCCTGCTGACGCTGGAGGACACCGAGGACCGTCGCCGATACCTCAACGCCCGCGCCACCCTGCACACGCTGCTCTCGCTCGGCTGCATCCCGGTCATCAACGAGAACGACACGGTGGCGACCGCCGAAATCCGCGTCGGCGACAACGACCGGCTGGCCGCGCGTGTGGCCGAGATGGTGCAGGCCGACCAGCTCATTCTGCTCTCCGACATCGACGGGCTGTACACCGCCGATCCGAGGCGCGATCCCGACGCGCGGCACATCCCGGTGGTTGAGGCCCTGACGCCGGAGATCGAGGCCATGGGTGGCGAGCCGCCGCCCGGCTACTCCTCCGGCGGGATGCGGACGAAGCTGGTCGCCGCGCGGATTGCGACGCAGGCCGGGTGCGCCATGGCGATCGCGCTCGGCCACCCCGATCGGCCGCTGACCGCGCTGGGAGACGGCGCCCGCTGCACCTGGTTCCTGCCGGCGCCGGAGGGGCGCTCCGCGCGCAAGCGCTGGATCGCGGGCGCGCTGGCCCCGCTCGGGACGCTGGTGGTCGATGCCGGCGCCGCTCGGGCCTTGGCCGCCGGCCGCTCGCTGCTGCCGGCGGGCGTGCGGTGTGTCGAGGGCGCGTTCGACCGGGGCGACCCGGTGGTGGTGCGCGGTCCGGACGGCGCGGCGCTGGCGCGCGGGCTGTCCGCGTATGCCAGCGCCGACGCCGAGCGGATCGCCGGGCATCGGTCCGACGAAATCGAAGGGCTGCTCGGCTGGCGCGGTAGGGATGAGATGATCCACCGGGATGACTTGGTGCTGCTGTAGTCACGCGCGATCTTGGCCGACCTCTTGCTGGGATGAGGAGGAGACGATGCATGTCGTCAATCTTGAAACGAAACTGGCCATGTTTCACGACCACTGGGCGCCGAAGATCGTTGCCGCCTTCAACGGCCACGATGTCATGGTGGTCAAGCTCCGGGGCGAATTCGTCTGGCATTCCCATCCCGACACGGACGACTTCTTCCTCGTGCTCAAGGGGAACCTGACGATCCAGCTCAGGGACGGCGACGTGCATCTCGGCCCTGGTGATCTTTACGTTGTTCCGAAAGGCGTCGAGCACCGCCCCGTGGCCGAGGACGAGGTTCACCTCCTGCTCATCGAACCAGCCAACACCCCGAACACCGGCGACGTCGCGACCGCCGCCCCGAAGGAATTCATCTGACCCCGCCGTTTGGCCAGTCGTCCGATGGCGGAGCAGTAACCGAATGCCCAGGGCGCCGCGCATTGACGCTGCCCGCATTGGGGCGCGAAAATCGCGGTCCCGATCGAGAGGAACAGCCACGATGAACGTCGCTACCCCTCCGGCCGCGCTGGCCGGCGTCTCCGCACAGGAATGGAAGATTCGCTGCGATCTTGCCGCGCTCTACCGGTTGGTCGCGCATTACCGAATGACTGATCTCATCTACACGCATATCAGCGCGCGGCTGCCCGGCCCCGAGCACCACTTCCTGATCAACAAGTACGGCGTGCATTTCGATCGGATGCGTGCCTCCGACCTGGTGAAGATCGACCTGGACGGAAATGTTGTCGAAAACGGCGCCGACCCGCAGAGCCGCCGGGTGAACGCGGCCGGCTTCACCATCCACTCCGCGATTCATCAGGCGCGGGAAGACCTGATGTGCGTCGCCCACACGCACACCGCCGCCGGCATCGCCATCTCGGCGCAGAAACACGGATTGCTGCCGCTGTCGCAGCACGCGCTCAAGTTCTACGGCCGCCTCGCCTATCATCGCTATGAGGGTATCGCGCTCGACCTCGATGAGCGGGATCGGCTGGTGCGCGACCTGGGCGAGCACAAGGCGATGGTCTTGCAGAACCACGGACTGCTGGTGGGCGGCACGTCAATCCCGGAGGCGTTCCACATGACCTACATGCTGGAGCGGGCCTGTCAGGCGCAGGTCGCGGCCCTGTCGGGCGGCGCCGAACTGCTCACTCCGCCCGAGGAGGTTTGCCGCCACACCGCCGCGCAGTTCCGCCGCCAGGAGAACGAGGAGCATTACGCGTTGGTGTGGAGCGCGGCGCTGGAGCTGATCGAGGGCGGGCGGCCGGATTACCGAAGCTAGGCCGCTGCGCCGGCCACGCCACGCGACGCTCAATATGGCTCACAGGGCCACCCATATCCCCGCTCTGCACGGCGAGCAGAGCCGGGGGAAGGGGCACGCCGTCGCGTGAAACCATCCGAGTCGCTCTCCCCAGCAGGCGCGGCAGCACAAGCGTAGCCTCCCGAATGAACGCGAGCAGCAGCACGCTGGCATAGGGGATCAGCGCGCGCCGCGGGACGGGCAGGGCAATGGCGGGCGGGACGTTTCGCCCACCGCGGCGGAAGCGAGCATGGCCGCGACCTTGGAGCCGTCGCGCCGTCCGAATCTTCGAAACAGCCTACTGCTTAATCTATGGCGACGCCTCTTAACGGGGATGTAACGCTTGCCGGCTAATTATAGATCCGGCTGTCATTATTTTGAATCATGCCGCATAGCGCATGGACTTCTGGCGGAAGAAGCTGCGGACCCGGGCGGGCGACTTGGCCAGCCGACGCATGTGGCTGATGGCGGCCTGCTTGAGCTGCTGTTTGCTGCGCATTGGCGGCTTGCGGGTGACGTGCCGCTTGAGGTCGGCATTCAGCCCTTCATCCGGATTGAGTTCCGGACTGTGGGACGGCAGGTAGGAGACCTCGATCTGCGCCTTGTGCCGGGCGAGCCACTCACGCACCACCGCCGAACGGTGCACTGGCAGCCGGTCGAGGATCAGGAACACCTTGCGCCCGGCATCACGGATCAGGCGTTGCAGGAAGCCGATCAGCACCGGCGCCTTGATCGCGCCGTCCAGCACCTGCCAGCGCAACTCGCCTCGGTTGCTGACCGCCGAGATCAGGCCCCGCCCGATGCGGCGCTGGTTGGGCCGCACGACGGGTGTCTTGCCGGGGAGCGCGTAGGAACGACCGCGCACGTCCTCGGCGCGCAGCCCGGTCTCGTCGCCCCAGAAGATCACCCCACGCGCCCGCCGGGCCCGGGCGACAATCGCTGGATACTCCCGGCGCAGCCAATCGCGCACCGCTGCCGGTTGCTGCCCATGGGCCCGCCGCAGCGGCTTTTGCGCGGTGAAGCCCCAGCGTGCCAGGTGCGTGCCGGTGGTGCGCACCGCCAGGCGCACGCCATACTGGCGGCGGATGAGCGCACCCACCGCCCCCTCCGCAGCCATTCCATGGACTGCGTCCATGGAACCTTCGGCTGCTCCGCCCGGCTCCACAGCGCAAAGTCCAGGCCCAACTCGTCGGGCATACGGCGGCAGATCAGCCGCTGGATCTCCCTCTCCTGTGCCGTCGTCAGCAGCTTCTGCTCGTCTGGCTTGCGCCCGCGCTTGCCGCTGACCAGCCCCGTCTCGCCCTGGGCGTCAAAACGCTTGCAGATGTCGAACACGCCGGTTTGGCTGAGCCCGACCTGGGCGGCGATTGCCGCATAGTTCGCACCGCTCTGGCGCAGGCCGATCACCTGTCGCCGTCTTTCTTCCTGGGCCGCCGGAGCCAGCTTGCGCATGTCCACGTGCTTCATGTCCGAGGACGTGGTGGCCCTCAGCTTCTATCCAACATAATGGCAGCCGGATCTATATTTGCCAGCGAAGACCCGAGGCGCCGAGCCATGACGAGCCCATCTCGTGATATGCAACGCCCGAGCGTGGCGCCGACCGATCGCGGCGCGCGCACCCGCAGCCTCGCGGCGACCGCCTGGGCCGCGTTCGAGCGGCATGACGTTCTGCCTACCCCTCGCAACTTTGACCTGTTCTTCACCTACTACAGCGGCGGCAACCCGGAGCTGACCCGGCGCCTCGACCTGCTATTGCAGGGCGGCCCTCCGCTCACCGATGCCGTCCTTGATACGTTACACGGCGAGTGCGTCGCCCCCGCCGAAATCGACCTTGACGCGGTCAGCGTGGGCTCGGAGGCCATCCGGGACGCGGCGCAAACCCTTGTCGAGCAGGTCGCTGGCAGTCAGGCGGCGATACGGGGCTATGGCGAGACGCTGGCGCATTGGGCGGCGCACCTCGGGGACGAGCCGACGGTCGCCGCGCTGGTGCGGGCCATCGCCACGCTCAGTGAGGAGACCAGGCGGGCGGGCGAGCGCAACCGCGTGCTGGAACAGCAGCTCTCGGCCTCCACCGCACGCATCGCCAAGCTGCGGCAGAACCTTGCCGACGTGAAGCAAGAGGCGACCACCGACCCGCTGACCGGCATTGCCAACCGCAAGGCCTTCGAGGCCAAGCTGCGCCGGGCGGTCGCACAGGCCCGCTCGGAACCGGGCGCGCTCTCGGTGCTGCTGCTCGACATCGATCACTTCAAGCAGTTCAACGACCAGCACGGCCACCGCACCGGAGATCTGGTGCTGCGGCTGGTTGGCCGCGTGCTGTCCGACAACGTGAAGGGGCGCGATTGCGCAGCGCGCTACGGCGGGGAAGAATTCGCGATCCTTCTGGCTGGCGCCAAGCTGCACGCGGGCGCGATTGTGGCTCAGCAGATCTGCGACGCGCTCAGCGGCAAGCACTTGGTGAACAAGGGATCGGGTCGGGATCTGGGCCGGATCACGGTCTCGGTGGGCGTGGCCGAGTTTCGGCCCGACGAGAGCGCGACGTCGCTCGTGGAGCGGGCCGACCTTGCGCTCTATGAGGCTAAGCGAACGGGCCGGAACCGGGTTTGCGTGGAGACCCCGCCAGCCACGGCGGAGTCGGCCGCACTGAATGGCGCGAGGGGGCCCGTGTCGCGTGGACGGCGGAGCCGCTAGCCATGCCCTCGGAGATGCGCCAAATCCTGTTCCGGACCCCCGAGGTCGCACAGGCGGTCACCGAGTACCACCGCCGCATGCGGACCCCGCTTCCGGCCGGCACCATCGTGCGCTGCACCGCCGAGAGTGATGACTCCGATAGCGCGACGCGTGTTCGCATGGTCATCGCGCTCGACGATCCAGAGACGACCCACCCTGGCGGAGCGCACAGGGAGATCGTGATTGACGGTCCGCTGCTCGCGGCCGCCCTGATCCTGTTTTGCCGCGACCGCCGCATCCCGCTGCCCGCCAATGCAAAGAAGTCGCTGCAACGCGTCGGCGACCAGGTGGGGCTGGTTGTCACGTCGGGGCTGCGGGGAAGCAGCTGGTGCGGATGACGCCTCCGTCCCCGTCCCCCATGCGGGAGCGTTGGGGGAGGAGTCGATCAATCCAGCATCAGAACCGGAACCGCACCCCGCCATAGGCGGCCACGGGTGGCGCGGGACTCAGGCTGCGCGTGATGGTGGCGCCCGGCACCTGGGCAATCGGCACCGAGCTGGTCGGCGAAAAGGTGCCATACGTTTCATATTTTACGTTCAGCAGGTTCTGCACCAGGGCAAAGACCTCAAGATTCCGCGTAACCCGATAGCTCGTGTTGGCGTTCAGGACCACATAGGGGTTGGTCTTCGGGGTCAGGTTGGCCTCGTCGCCGAACAGGTACTGGCCGCTGCTGACCAGCCCTGAGAAACCAACACTCCAGGCGTCCGTGACCGCGTACTCGGCGCCGAGCTTGAAGCTGTTCGCCGGCACGCCGGGCAGGTGATTGCCGGGCACGACATGGATCAAGCCGTTCGCATCTGCCCCTGGATTGAGCGGGCTATCAAGCGTCAACGGGGACTGGAACGTCGCGTCGGTGTACGCGTAGTTGATCCAGGCGCGCAGGCGTGGCCCGCGCCAACTGAGCCCGGCCTCCAGGCCCTGCCGACGCGTCCGGCCCACGTTCTGAAAGTAGTCAAGGCCCGGTATCGTGCTCGCGACGAAGGCGATGTCGTCGTCGTCGTTGGTGCGAAACAGCGCGAAATTCCAGTCGAGATTGCCGTTCCCGGCGTGCAGGCGGCCGCGCAGCCCGGCCTCGACCGTGTGCGAGACCACCTGCTTGAGGTCCGGGTCGCCGGTGAAGAAATTGGCCAACGTACAAGGACTTGCCGGGCTCGCGCAGGACAGCTCGGCCGGCGTCGGCGCGCGGTTCCCCTCGGAATAGCCCCCGTACAGCGAGAGGCTGGGCAGGACTTGATAGGTGAGGCCGATCCCTGGATTGAAATGGCTGTAGCTGTGATTGCCGCTCAGCGCGGTGCCGTTCTGGTCGTTGAGATCGATTTGCGCCACGTTCAGCCGGCCCGCGAGCGAGAGCGCCAGCTTGGGCGTGATGTCGAACACGTCGGCGAAATAGGCGCCGTAATAGGCATTGGTGATGCCGACGCGCACTGGCGCGACCGGGCCGCCCGGCTGGTCGATCAGGATGCCGGGGCCGATGAAGACCCCGTTCACATCGGTGACGCCGCCGAGCAGCGTGCTTGCGGTGAAGGTCGAGACACCGCCATCGAAGCTCAGGCCCGCCACCACCTGGTTGTGCCGGCCGAGCACCGTGGAGTCGTGCGTCACCTGCAAGGCCGCGCCATAGCCATTGGAATCCACTGCCTGGTTGTTGAGCTGCGAGTAGGGGCCGCCGCTCAGGAAGTCGGGGATCGGGCTGCCCGTGCGATCGAACAGCGGGTTGCCGTTGTTGTCGCACAGAAAGCCAGGCGTCGTCGCGCACGCGGCCGTGCCCGACGCGTTGCCGTTGGCGATGCGCTGCGACAGGTTGTCGTAGTAGAGGATGCCCTGCAGCGAGGTGGCGTCCGTGACGCTCCATGTGCCGGACAGGCTGACCAGGCCGTATTTGTTGGTCGTCTTGTTGGGCGCGGTGAACGTGGCGGTGCGGTCCACGTCGAGGAGCTGCACTGGCAGCGTGCCCGGGCTGTTGAGCGTGTTGTCGGCGAGCATCACGTTCAGGTGCAGCTCCGCCCTGTCGGAGCGCCAGCCCACGTCGCCATAGAATTGGCGGACGTCGGAGGAGTTGAGCTGGCGCCAACCGTTGCTGTGGAAGACGTTCGCGGCGACATAGGTCGAGACGTTTCCGCTTTGTTTGCCGTATTGCAGGCTGCCATTGATCGTGCCGAAGGAGCCGCCATAAAGCTCGGCCAGGCCGCCGTGCCAGGTGAAGCCGTTCTTGAGCTGGATGGAGAGCGACCCGCCCAGCGCGTTGAGACCGAACACGGGGTTGGAGCCTTCGAGGTTCACGCGATCGATCGCGACGGAGGGCAGCAGGTCCCAGTTCACCGAGTCCGAGAACGGCGCATTGAACCGCACGCCGTTCACATACACCGCGAGGCCTTGCGGGTTACCGTCCAGCGGCGAGACGATGAAGCCGCGATATTGGAGATTGGGCTGGAACGGGTTGCCCTGGGCGTCCTGGAGCAGGGCTCCCGGCGTCTGCTCCTCCAGCGCGCCAAGCAAGCTCGGTACGCCGGTGCGCTCGATGTCCTGCCCGGTCAGGGTGTTGACCGTGGCCGGCGCCTTGTTGCGGTCGATGCCCGAGCCCAGCAGCGGCGAGGGAGCGACCACGTTGACCTCGGGCAGTTGAGTCGCCGGAGCCGTTTGCCCGTGAACCAGACAGGGCAGCGCCAAGGCCGCGATCCAAGCGGGCCAGGTCACGGCCAGTCGATCCACCAGGTACATGCAAAGGAACTTGCCGAGCCGCATAGGGTGTGGTCGCTCCAGAGACGTGCTTTCCTGGCAGGTGCGCCTTGCGCGCCAGCCGAGTAGGCAGCAATCCGTAGGGCCCGGCTAGGGCAATGCTTCCCGATCTCGAGGGAAAAGTTTCCCGGCCGGGGAATAGTTGGGTGGGCTGCGCATCATGTTCGTTTGGAGAGATGCAGGGTCATGTCGTTGCGCCTCCGCCTCATCGTCTCTCTCGCCATCCCCTTGGCGTTCAGCCTCGTGTTCGGCTGCGTGCTTCTGGGCTGGCACGCGACGCGCTCGGTGCGCACGGAGTTGATGGCGGCGCTGGACGTGGGGCGGCAAAGCGTCCGCAATGGGATCGAGGAGCTACCCTTTTCCAGCGATCCCGAGCGTGACCTGCGCAGCCTGATCCGCACCTTCGATGGCAACCGCCACGTGCGGGCGGCCCTGCTGGGCCCAAGAGGCACCGTGTTCGTCCAATCGCACCTGTTGCCTCCCGTCATCGCGGTGCCGGGCTGGTTTCGCGATCTGATCGGCCCACACATTCCGCCGCTCGACCTCGCGGTTCCGTCGAACCTCGCCGACGGGCTCAGCATCCGGCTGCGGACCGATCCCACCAACGAGGCCGGGGAACTCTGGGGCGAGCTCCACGACGTCGTCCTGGCGCTGGCCATCTTCTGCCTCTTGGCCTTGGCATTCATCACCTGGACTGTCAGACGGTCGCTGCACCCGATCGCGGGGTTAGTCTCCGGATTGTCGCGCATCGGGTCGGGCGACTACGGTGTCCGCGTGGCCGAGACGGGACCGGTGGAGCTCGCGATGCTCGCCAGCGGCTTCAACCGAATGGCCGCGCGCCTCACCGCGATCGAGGCGCAGAACCGTCGATTGCACGCGCAGCTCGCCTCCTTGCAGGAGGAGGAGCGAGCCGATTTCGCGCGCGACCTGCACGATGAGATTGGCCCTTCGCTGTTCGCCCTGAGCATAACGGCGGCGACGATCGGCGAGCTGGTGAAGACCGGACGGAGCGGTGACATTCCCGAGCAGGTGCGGACAATCCAGGACGTGGTTGCTGGCACGCAGCGCCAAGTCAGGGACATCCTGGGCCGCTTGCGGCCTGTTTCCGCCGTCGAGCTGGGGCTTCGCCCGGCGCTCCAGAACCTAATCGCGTTCTGGCGCACCCATTGCCCCGCCATCGCCTTCGCGGTCGAGCTGTCTGTGGACGAGACAACGATTTGCGGCCCGCTCAAAGAAACGATCTACCGTGTGGTCCAAGAGGCCCTGAGCAACGCGGTGCGCCATGGAAGGCCGAGCCGGATCGAGGTTGCCATTACCACCGGCGCTGGCGAGATTGTCGCCGAGGTGAGCGACAACGGTGCCGGCTCGCCGGTAGCGGGCCGGCCCGGTTTTGGACTTATGGGGATGCGGGAACGGGTAGCCGCTCTGGCGGGCACGATCTCGATTGACGGCCTGGAGGCGGGTTCGGGTTGGCGCATTGTTGTCCGGCTGCCCTTGGCCACCAACGAGCAACCGATTGCGGCATTGTCATGAAGGTCCTGCTCGTCGATGACCACTCGATCGTGCGCGCGGGACTGCGCGGACTGCTTGCAACGCTCCCGAGAACCGAGTTGGCGGAGGCGGCGACGGGCGAGGATGCGCTGGCGCTGGTCCGCGACACGCGCCCGGACCTCGTCATCCTCGACCTGAATCTGCCGGGTATCGGCGGGCTGGAGCTGGTGCGCCGATTGCTGGCGGAGGATCGGGCGGCGCGCGTTCTGGTGCTCAGCATGCACGCGGAGCCGCTGTACGCCGCACGCGCGATCGAGGCGGGCGCAAAAGGCTATGTCAGCAAGAATGCTGCGCCGGAGGAGCTGCTGCGGGCAGTCCGGAAGGTGGCGGAGGGAGGGCGCTATATCGAGAACGACATCGCCCAGGAACTAGCAATGCAAACCGTCTCGGCGACTAACCCGCTCGGCCAGCTTGCCGATCGCGACCTGGAAATCCTCCGTTATCTGGCGGAGGGCCGCAGCATGACCGACATCGCCGGCGCACTGAGCCTCAGCTACAAGACAGTCGCCAACGCGTGCAGCCAGATCAAGGCCAAGCTCGGGGTCGCCCGGACAGCGGATCTCATCCGCATCGCGATCGAAATTGGCGTCGCGCCGGGGTAGTTGACGGGCACCCCTGTCCGTCTGATCGCGGTCGCTTCAGGCGGGTTAGGTTTCCAACCGAAACTGGATGGAAACTTCCGCGACGGCCGGGACCGGCCGGCCAGCCTGCGTCGCCGGGATGAACCGCCATTGCCGTACGGCCAGGAGCGCTGCGTTGTCCAGGCTTGTGTGACCGCTGCTCTGGCCGACCGCGACCGCGACCGGCGTGCCATCGGGGCCGACGCTGACCCGGACGAGTACACGCCCTTGCTCGCCGCGCCGGCGTGCCAGTTCCGGATAGGTCGGGGGCCGGTCGGTGGCCATGCCAGCCACCGGGCGGGGAGGAGTGATCGCGACAGGAGCGCCTTCCCGGGCGGGGGAGCCCGGCGCGAGGCGTGGCGCACGCGGCGGATCGGCGACCGGGCTTCGGGCACGTGGTACGCCGGCCGCCCTGCTCGCCACGTGGGGCGGAGATGGCGCGTGCTCGCGCGTTGCCGGCTTTGCGGGCGGAGAGGCCCGCGCGGGCTCGGCCCGTTGTCTCGCCGGGGGTTCCGGCTGGGGTGGCACGGCCGGCGTGGGCGCCGGACTCGAGGGGGCAATCGATGTCGGCACCGCCGGAGGTGGCTGTTCCGGAGCCTGCGGCGGGCTGGTTTCCACAACGGCCGGCGACGCTGCCTGATTTTGGGCCGGTTCCGGCTGCGCAGGGGTCGGCTCGGGCAAGGGGGGCTCGGCCGGTTGAGTCATAGCGGGCTCGGGCGGCGGAGGCGGACTCGGCGCGGGCTCCGGGGCGGGTGGCGGTGGCTGATCGGGGACTTGCGCCGGAGTGCGCTCCACGTCTGGAGCGGGTTCCGGCTTGTCCGGGACCGGCGCGGGTGCTGCGGCCGATTGCGCCGGGCCGGGTGCCGGCTCGAAAACGACCTCGACCGCGCCTTCTCCCGGCGAGGCAAGCTCGCGCGGCTGGTTCTGGACGAACAGCAGGGGCCCCGCGAGCGCCGCCGTGTGAACCAAGAGCGAAAACGCGATCCGGAAACCAGAGGGCGAGGACCGCCAGTCCCGAGTTCTTGCCATGGCGTCCAGTGCCCAACGCCGCGAAGCCTCGGAAGGTAGGTGAAAAGGGGGGAAGCTGGCTGTCCCGGTCTCTTGATCCCTGTTGCGGGATCGCGCGTCATTGGCAGATCCCAAGCGGACCGACACGGCACCTCCCCAAAAACGCTGCTTATGCGCTTGCCCTTCCTTCTACGGGTCTCTTCCCGGACCATCAAGGAGGCCGGCCTTGCCGGAGCCGTCTGGCTTGAGCAGAGGCGCGTCGGTCTATTCGCCGAGTGGTGACCAAGCCGGATCGGTGGCGTTGGTCGCGGTTGGGATCGGGCGCTGGTTGAAGCCGGTGATGTCCACCGACACCAGGTGCGAGGAAAATCCGGCGCCGGTTGCGTCGGCGGCCCGGCTCTGGCTGAAAAACATCAGCACGCGCCCGTTCGGCGCGAAGGTTGGTCCCTCGATGTCCCAGCCTTGCGCCAGGATGCGCTCGCCGCTGCCGTCGGGTTGCATGACGCCGATCTCGAAGCCGCTGGACCCGCCGCCGAACCGGGTGAAGGCGATCAGGTCGCCGCGCGGCGACCAAACGGGGGTGGCGTAGCGGCCCGACCCGAAGCTGATGCGCCGCGCCTCGCCGCCTTCGGCGCCCATGATGTAGAGTTGCTGATCGCCGCCGCGATCGGAGTTGAACACGATCTGCGTTCCGTCGGGACTGTAGCAGGGGCTGACATCGATCGAATCCGATTGCGTCAGGCGTTGCGTCGCGCGGCTGGCGAGGTCCACCACGACGATGTCCGAGCCGCTGCCCTGCGCGACCGACATGATGACCCGTCCGCCATCGGGCGAGAAGCGCGGCGCGAAGGTCATCCCGTTGAAGTCGCCGAGCGCGGACTGGCGGCCGCTGGCGAGGTCGAGCAGGTAAACCCGCGGGCGGTTGTTGGCGTAGCTCATGAACGCGAGCTGGTCGCGCACAGGGGAGAAGCGTGGCGTCAGCACCATCCACGCGCCATCCGTCAGCAGCCGCTGGTTGGCGCCGTCCTGGTCCATGATGGCGAGGCGCCGGACCTGCCGCCCGCGGGGGCCGGTCGCGGAGATATAGGCGATGCGGGTGTCGAAGTAGCCCTTCTCCCCGAGCAGCCGCTCGTAGATCACATCGGCCATGATGTGCGCGATGCGGCGCCAGTTGGCGGTGCTCGATGTGTACGCGGTGCCCTGAAGCTGCGCGCGCGGCAGCACGTCCCAAAGCCGGAACTCCACGCGCATGCTGGGGCCGGAGGCCCGGACCGTGCCCGTGATCAGGGCTTGCGCGCCAATCGCCGCCCAGTTCTGAAAGTCGGGCGCTCCGCCGGCCCCGGCCGGGCCCTGGACGAAGGCGGCCGGGCTGATCGGGCGAAACAGGCCGGAATTGCCGAGATCGGCAGTGATGACTTGCGCGATGTCCCGGCCGAGCCCGGCCGAGGCGGGGTCGGTGCCGGAGAGGTCGGTGATCGCGATCGGGATCGGCGCGGTGCGAGCGCGGTTCACGTCGATCACCGCGCTGGGTGCCTGAGCGAGGGCGGGAGCGGCGGCAAGCACGGACGCGGCAGCGGCCGCGCTCATCAGGCCGCGGCGGGGCAGAAGGGGTACGCCGTCGAAGTGCGTCATGCGAGTCCTTGGGAGAAGGTCGGAGGTGGATCGGTCAGGGGCGGAACCTGAAGGTCAGCACGTTCACCTTGCCCAGCAATCTCGGGGGCAGGGGCAGGTTGGCGCAGGCTGGTGACATGACGGCGCGCACCGCCCGTTCGGCGAAGGCGCGCAGGCTGGGGTTGGACAGGCGGCTCTCATCGGCGGTTGCCACGCTCGCGCGGCGCACCACCCCGTCGGCGTCGGTTGTCACGGTGAGCAGGACCGACATCCGGTCCAGATCCGGTGCGCCAGGATCGGAGGTCCAGCAGGGACGGACGTGCTCGCCGATCGCGCCCCGCTCCGCGCCTGACAGGGCGCCGGTCGCGTCCGCCGCCGGGCTGCCGCCCGCGTCCGGCACCCCGCCTGGACGAGGATTGGCGCGCGCCTGGGGCGCGTGCTGTTGCGCGCGGGCCAGGGCGCGCAGCCGCTCCAACGTGTTCTCAAGCGCCGCGCTGGAGGGCGCCGGGTTGGCGGTGGGATTGGGTTGCGCGGTCGGGCTCGGCGGCACGGGCGGCGGCAAGGGCAGCTTCCGGGCTGGCGCGGGCGTGGGTTGCGCCCGTACTGGCGAGGCAGGCGCTGGCGGCGGGGGCACGGGCGGGGGTGGTAGGGGCAGCGCCTCGGTCGGCGCTGGCGTCGGCGCCGGGCGCGGGGGCAGAGGCGGAGCCGGAGGCGGCCGGACCGCTGACGGAACGGGTGGCGGCGGGGGCGGAGGCGGCGGAGGCGTCGTGTCCTCCAGCGGCTGCGGCTTGGGCGGGGCGGCGGCCGGGCGCGCTGGCGTTGGGGTCGCGGCGCGCGCTGGGGCGGACCCGGGCGCGGGAGTCGCCGCCTTGGCGGGAGGCCCGGATTCGGTCTGGAACACCATGTCCACCGCGGTCTCGGGCGGCGGCTCGGGCGGTCGCGCCAGGGGCAGGCCGATCAGCACCGCGCAGAGGAGAAGCACGTGCAGGGCGAAGGAGGCGAAGGCCCCCCGGCGCAGCTCGGGGCTCATGGTCTCCAGCGCCGCGGACATGGCTCAGCCGCTTTTGCCCCGCTCAGCCGGCGCGGGGGCCGGCGTGGCGGCGGGAGCCGGGCTCGGCGCCGCCTGCTCGGCCAGCAGGGCGACCTTGGTGAACCCGCCCTGGGTGATCGTGCCCATGACCTCCATGATGCGCCCGTACGCGAGATCCTTGTCGCCGCGCACGAAGATGCGCCGGTCGGTGTTGCTCTGCGCGATCGCCTGCAACTTCGCCACCAGCGCGTCGAGGTCCACCTTCTCGTTTTGCAGGAAAATGTCGCCGTGCGCGTCGATCGAGACAGTGAGCGGCTGGCTGTCGGAATTGAGCGGCTGGGCGTCGGTTTTCGGCAGGTCGATGTTGACCCCCGAGGTCATCAGCGGCGCCGTCACCATGAAGATGATCAACAGCACGAGCATCACGTCCACCAGCGGCGTGACGTTGATCTCGGCCAGCGGACGATAGCGGCCCCGCCCCTTGCGCGGCGGTAGCGGACCAGCGGCCATGTGCTCAGCCCCCCTCCCTGCGCGCCGCCGTCACGCGCGCTCCTCGCCTTGGCGCGAAAGGATTGCGCTGAACTCGCTGCCGAACGCCTCCAGGCGTCCGGCGAAACGCGCCAGGTCGGTGCTGATCTTATTGTAGGCGAGCACGGCCGGGATCGCCGCGATGAGACCGATGGCGGTGGCGAACAGTGCCTCCGCGATGCCGGGCGCGACCACGGCGAGGTTGGTGTTGTGCATTGCCGCGATGGCCGAGAAGCTGTGCATGATCCCCCACACGGTGCCGAACAGGCCGATGAACGGCGCCGTGGCGCCGACCGAGGCGAGGAACACCATCCACCGCTCCAGCCGGTCCATCTCGCGGTTCACCGTGACGACGGTGGCGCGATCGACGCGCTCGCGCACGCCGCTCTTACCAAGCTCCACGCCGGCAACGCGCGCGCTGCGCCGCCACTCGCCCATCGCCGCGCCGAACACCGCGGCCATCGGATGGGTGGGGCGCGTCCCCTCTTGGTCGTACAGCTCCTCGAGGCTGCCGCCGGACCAGAAGCGGTCCTCGAACTCGTCAGCCTCCTTGTTGGCCTTGCGCAGGCTCGACCATTTCTCGAACACCACCGCCCAGACCCAGACCGAGGCGGCGAGCAGCCCGACCATGACCAGCTTCACGACGATGTCGGCCTGTAGGAACAGTCCCCATAGCGACAAATCGCTGGCGCCGGCCCCCAGAGCCGCGGCGCCTTGGTTCACCGCATCGACAGCCCGGTCCATTCTATTTCCTCTCAGCCAGCGGCCGGTCCGCCAGCATTCCCTCGAACGCCGCCCGCCACCGCGCGGGAATGCGGGCTGGCCTTGTACCATCGAGCATGACGCACGCTAGCTCGATCTCGGCCACGGCGCACGACCCAAGCGGTCCGCGAATGTCCTGGCGCAGTTTGACGACAGCGACACGCACCTCCATGGGCTCGGTGACGACCACCAGCGAATCGTCGAGCCGGGCCGGGCGGCAATAGTCCAATTTTGCGCGCCGCACCACGAACATCATCTGCCAATCACGCACCATCTCGGCGTGCGGTACGCCGAGGGCGCGCAACGCCTCGGTGCGCGCCCGCTCGGCGAAGCGGAGATAGTTGGCGTGATAGACGATGCCGCCGGCGTCAGTGTCCTCGTAGTAGACGCGCAGGGCGTAGCGGTGCTGGCCTTCGCGGATGGTCCCCTCCCCCCGGCCCCCTCCCGCAAGGGGAGGGGGAGCGGTACGGAAAGTCCCCTCCCCTTGCGGGAAGGGGTTGGGGGAGGGGTCTACCGGGCCATACCCGCTCAAGCCTCCCCCCCAAGCAAATCAAGCTGACTCTGCGGCGTCGCGGGCGGCCTCAGGCCGAGATGGCGCCACCCGGTCTCGCCCAGCATCCGCCCGCGGCTAGTGCGCAGCACGAAGCCCTCCTGGATCAGGTAGGGCTCGATCACGTCCTCCAGCGTGTCGCGCGGCTCGGCCAGCGCGGCGGCCAGGGTCTCCACGCCCACCGGGCCGCCGGCGTGGTGCTCGGCGATGCGGCGCAGGTAGCGCCGGTCCATCGCATCCAGCCCGCGCGCGTCCACGTCCAGCCGACGCAGCGCCGCGTCGGCGGCGGCGCGATCGACGACCGCCCTGCCCTCCACCAGCGCGAAGTCCCGCACCCGGCGCAGCAAGCGCCCGGCCACGCGCGGCGTGCCGCGCGCGCGCCGCGCGATCTCCGCCGCGCCGTCGCGGGCGAGCGCGAAGCCAAGCTTCTCGGCGCCACGGCGGACGATCAGCTCCAGCTCCTCGGGCGTGTAGAAGACCAGCCGGAGCGGAATGCCGAAGCGGTCGCGCAGCGGCGTCGCCAGCAGGCCCGCCCGCGTGGTGGCGCCGACCAGGGTGAACGGCGACAGATCGATCCGCACCGAGCGCGCCGACGGCCCCTCGCCGATCATCAGGTCAAGCTGGAAGTCCTCCATGGCCGGGTACAGCACCTCCTCGATCGCGGGCTGGAGGCGGTGGATCTCGTCGATGAACAGCACGTCGCGAGGCTGGAGGTTGGTCAGGATCGCGGCCAGGTCGCCGGCGCGCTGGATGATCGGGCCGGAGGTCGCGCGGAAGCCCACGCCCAGCTCGCGCGCGACGATCTGCGCCAGCGTGGTCTTGCCAAGACCGGGCGGCCCGTGCAGCAGCACATGGTCGAGCGCCTCGGCGCGGGATCGCGCCGAATTCGATGAACACGGCCAGGTTCTCGCGCGCCGCCCGCTGGCCGATGAACTCCACCAGGCGCTGCGGGCGCAGCGATACCTCGCCCGCGTCCTCGTCGAGCCGCGCCGGCGAGACGGCGCGTTCCTCGTCGCTCATGCCGGACTCCGCTGCGCCAACTCCTTGAGGCTGTCACGGATCACCGCGTCCAGCCCGGCACTCTCACCCAGCCGTTCGACGACCTTGGCCACGACCGGGTGCGCCTCGACACGGCGATAGCCCAGATTGACCAGCGCGGAAAGCGCGTCCTCGACCGGGCCAGACGCCGCTACCGGGGCAGGCAGCGTGACACCCGGCACCGAGGGAATCGCGCCCGCCTTGTCGCGCAGCTCCGTGAGCAAGCGCACCGCGAGGCGGGCACCAACGCCCGGCGCGCGGGTCAGGCTGGCACGGTCCCCGGCGGCGATCGCGGCGACCAGGTCGCGCGGCGACAGGGCGGACAGCACGGACAGCGCCACCCTGGCACCCACGCCCTGAACGGTGGTCAGCAGGCGAAACCAGTCGCGCTCGGCCGCATCGATAAAGCCATACAGGATGATCGCGTCCTCGCGGACATGCGTCTCGATCAGCAGGCGGGCCGTCTCCGCCCCCGAGGGCAGCGCAGCGAGGGTGCGCGTCGAGACATGCACGAGATAGCCGACGCCGCCCACGTCAACGATGCAGCTCCCCTCCTCGCGCTGGGCGATCCGCCCGGTGAGCAGCGCGATCACGCCCGCGCCTCGGCCCGTGCCCAGGCGATCCGGCTGGCGCGGTGGTGCGCATGGCAGATCGCCACGGCCAGCGCGTCGGCCGCGTCGGCGCGGTGCGGAATGGCGCCGGGCAGCAGCCGGCGCACCATGACCGCGACCTGCTCCTTGGCCGCCCCGCCGGTGCCGACCACGGCGAGCTTGACGGCCATCGCGCCATATTCCGCGACCGGGATGCCAGCGAGCGCCGGGGCGAGCAGCGCGACGCCGCGCGCGTAACCGAGCTTCAACGTGGCCGTACCGTTGCGATTGACATACGTCTCCTCGACCGCCGCCTCATCTGGACGATGGGCCGTGATCAATTCAGTCAGCGCCGCGTGCAAGACGCGCAAGCGTTCGGGTACCGGCACGGCGGAGTCGGTCGCGATCACCCCATCGCCGATGTGGCGCAAGCGGTTTCCCGTGGCCTCGATCAACCCCCAGCCGGTGAAGCGCAGGCCGGGGTCGATGCCGAGCAGGCGGGTCATGGCGCGAATCGGGGCATGATTGAAGCGGTGATAGCATAGGCTGAGCGCGACCGTTTCCGGTCATGCCGGGCTTGGTCCGGGCACTCATGTCCTTGCTCGTGCGGCGTTCGAGACGTGAATGGCCGCTAGCCCGCCCCCACTGTCAACACGATCTTGCCGATATGCGTGCTGCTCTCCATCAGCCGGTGCGCCTCGGCGGCCTGCGCGAGGGGGAAAGTGGCGTGGATGACCGGCGCGCACTGGCCCTTGTCGAGCAGCGGCCAGACCTTCTCGCGCAGCTCCGACGCGATCGCCGCCTTCTGCACGGTGGTGCGCGGGCGCATGGTCGATCCGGTGACGGTCAGGCGGCGGACCATGATGGGGGTCAGGTCGAGCGCCTCCACCTTTGACCCGCCAAGAAACGCGATCAGCACCAGCCGCCCGTCCATCGCGAGCGCGCGCAGGTTGCGCGCGAAATAGGCGCCGCCCACCATGTCGAGCACGACATCGACGCCGCGCCCGTCGGTCAGGCGCTTGACCTCCTCCAGGAAATCCTGCGTGCGATAGTTGATGGCGGCGGCCGCGCCGAGCCGCAGGCACGCCGCGCATTTTTCATCCGACCCGGCGGTGGCGTACGGCTCGGCGCCAAAGGCGCGGGCGAGCTGGATGGCGGTGACGCCAATGCCCGAGGTGCCGCCATGGATCAGGGCGCGTTCTCCGCGCGCCAGGCGGCCGTGCTGGAACAGGTTGGCCCAGACCGTGAAATAGGTCTCGGGCAGCGCGGCGGCACGGATCGCGTCGTAGCCCTCGGGCCAGGGCAGGCACTGGCCGGCGGGCACCGCGCAGGTACTCGGCGTAGCCGCCGCCATTGGCGAGGCCGCAGACCTCGTCCCCGACGTGAACGCCGCGCGCCTCGGCGCCCGCCGCGACCACCTCGCCCGCGACCTCCAGCCCGATGATCGGGCTCGCGCCCGGCGGCGGCGGGTAGGCGCCCTTGCGCTGCTGCACGTCGGGTCGGTTCACGCCAGCCGCCTCGACCCGGATCAGCACCTCGTCGGCACGCGGCGACGGGACTGGGCCGGTCGCCGGCTTCAGCACCTCTGGCCCGCCCGCCTCGGCGGCGGCGATATAGGTCATCTGCTGCGGCAGGCTGCTCATGCGCCGATCCTCCTGGTTCCGCCGCTCTTGCGGCGTCCGCCGGAGTGGCGTCAAGCCTCAGCGGGGCGTGCCGTGCTCCTTGGCGCCGGGCACCGCTTCCTGCGGAATGGTGATGGCGTCCTTTTCGACGACGATCTTCGTGCTGTTGCAGGAGTGCAGACCGACTGACTGCAGCCTGTGCCCGCCCTCCAACTCGACTGCGATGTTGGCAATGCACTCCCGAGCTGGCACGGCAACCTGCACGGCTTGATTGCTCGCCAGCCCGCCGCTGCCCAGGTTCCATACTTTCCCGTCCGTGGTCTGCACGCGGCCTTGGGTTATATTGGCGCCGCTCCTGTTCTGGAGAACAATTTGGCTAGCATCTGGCTGCGTCGTCGCATTCGGCATATCGGCCGCTAGGACGGGGTGCGTCGCCGCCAGCAGCAACGCTGCAACGAGCGGCGCGCCAGTCAGGAAGGAGGGACGGGGCATAACGCGATCCTTCTGTCTCGCGCTGAAAACCTCCTATTGACGGTCGGGTTCCCGGGAGAGGCGTCCGTTCCTTCTACACCGATTGCCAGCCTCGGGGATTGATGGTCCGATCCCCACATGGACGCGATCGAGGCCGAGCTGTTCCGCAACGCGCTCGCTGGCATCGGCGACGAGATGGTGCTGACCATCTATCGCACCGCCTATTCCGGCGTGCTGAAGAACATCATGGACTACAGCGCCGCGATCTGCGACGCGGGGGGCCGGCTGGTGGCGCAGGGGCTCAGCTTGCCGGGCCATCTGTGCAGCATCCCGGTCGCGCTGAAGGCCACGCTCGCCCGCTTCGGCGACGACATCGCCGAAGGCGACATCCTGGTGCTGAACGACCCCTACGAGGGCGGGATGCACCTTCCCGACATCTTTCTCTTCAAGCCGATCTTCGCCGACGGCGCGGTGCTCGCCTATGGCGCGACCATCTGCCACCACACCGATGTCGGCGGGCGCGTACCCGGCTCCAACGCCTCGGACAGCACGGAAATTTTCGCCGAGGGACTGCGCATCCCGCCGCTCAAGCTGTACGAGCGCGGCCAGCCGAACCAGACGCTGTTCCGCCTCATCGAGCGCAACGTGCGGCTTCCCGGCCGCGTGTTCGGCGATCTGCGCAGCCAGCTCGCCGCCTGCGAGATCGCCGCGCGCGGCATCGCCGATCTGGTGGCGCGCCATGGCGCGCAGACAACGCGCCGGTTGATGGAGGAGGCGCTTGACTATAGCGAACGCCTGACCCGGCGCTGCCTGGCCGAGCTTGCCGACGGAGAGGCGTGCTTCACCGATTGGATCGATGATGACCAGATCGACGCGGGTATGCCCATCAAGCTGGTCTGCACCGTGCGCAAGCAGGGCGAGCGCATGGAATTCGATTGGACCGGCAGCGCCGCGCAGGTGAAGGGGGCGATCAACAACACCTGGAGCTACACCGCCGCGGCCAGCTACACGGCCGCGAAATCGGTGCTGTCGGTCAACATGCCGAACAATGACGGCGTGTTCCGCGCCATCAGCGTGACCGTGCCGGCGGGGACCATCACCAACGCGCTGCCGCCCGCCGCCTGCGCCGCGCGCGGGCTAACCGGGTTCCGCTGCGCCGACGCGGCGTTCGGGGCGCTGGCGCTGCTCTACCCGGACCGTGTGTTCGCCGCCTCGGATGGCGGCAACACGGGGATCACGGTGGCCGGGTACGACGCGACGCGGCGGCCGTTCATCTACGTCGATTTCCTCTCCGCCGCCTGGGGCGCGCGGCCCTGGGCCGATGGGCTGGAGGGGAATACCACCATGTTCGCCAACATGGCGAGCTTCAGCATCGAGGTGATCGAGGCCGAAAATCCGCTCGAAGTCCTGGACAACGCGTTCGTGCCGGACAGCGGCGGGCCGGGCCGGTTCCGTGGCGGGGCGGCGCTGCGCCGGACCTGGCGGATGCTGGCCGAGGAGGGCATCCTCCAAGTCCGCGCCGATCGCCAGACGCATCGGCCCTATGGGCTGCAAGGCGGCGGGCCGGGCGCGGCGGGGCGCAGCGTGCTTGATCCTGGCGCGGCGACGGAGCTTGTATTGCACGCCAAGATCACCCGACCATTCCGGCGCGGCGAGGTGTTCCGCCACGATTTGCCAGGCGGCGGCGGATGGGGAGAGGCGCTCACGCGCGACCTTGGCGCCATTGCAAACGATTTGCGGGACGGGCTGGTGACGATCGAGGGCGCGGCGCGCGACTACGGCGTGGTGGCGCGCGGCGATCCACCGGAGATCGATCTGGACGCGACGGAGACATTGCGCACCCGGCTCCGCGCGAGTTGGGCGCCGTTGCCCATTGTGGCGTGGGAGCCCGCCGACCCAACATGACCATCCGCCTCGGCATCGACATCGGCGGCACCTTCACCGACCTGGTCGCCATCAGTGCCGACGGGCGGGTGCGGGTCCACAAGGCCGCTTCCACCCCGCATGACTACGCCAGCGGCATCGTCGATGGCGTGCGGGCGCTGCTGGACGAGACGGTGTCGGAGGTGTTGCACGCCACGACGGTCGGCTCCAACGCCATCCTGGAGGGCAAGGGCGCGCGCACCGGCCTGATAACCACAAAGGGCTTCCGCGACACGCTGGAGATTCGCGATCTCAGGATGCCGCGCCTCTACGACATCACCTGGCAGAAGCCGCCGCCCTTGGTCGAGCGCCGCTTGCGGCTCGAGGTGGTCGAGAAGACGCGCCCGGACGGCGGCATCGCCGTCCCCCTGGACGCGGGGAGCGTGGCGGCGGCGGTCGCCACGTTGCGGGCGGAACGGGTCGAGGCCGTCGCGGTGTGCCTGCTGCACAGCTACGCCAACCCGGCGCACGAGCAGGCGGTCGCGCGCGCCGTGCGGGCCGCGCTGCCCGGTGTCCCGCTGTCGGTCAGCCACGAGATCCTTCCCGAGATCAAGGAGTACCCACGCACCAGCACGACGGTCATCAACGCCGCGATCCAGCCCGTGGTCCGCGCCTATCTCACCGCGCTCCAAGCGCGTCTGGGGGCGCTCGGCGTGACGGCGAAGCTCCGCCTGATGCAGTCGAATGGCGGGCTCGCCGCGGCCGGTTTCGCCGCCGCGCAGCCGGCGCGCATCCTGGAAAGCGGGCCAGCGGCCGGGGTCGTGGGCGGCACGGCCTTGGCGGCGCGGCTTGGGGAGGCGCGGGTCATCACCTTCGACATGGGCGGCACCACCGCCAAGGCCGGGCTGGTCGAGAACGGCGAGGCGGCCCGGGCCGAGGCCATGGAGATCGGCGCGGGCGTCATGGCGGGGTCGCGCCTGCTGGTCGGCGCCGGCTACATGCTGAAGCTGCCAGCGATCGACTTGGCGGAAGTGGGCGCCGGAGGCGGTTCGCTGTGCCGGCTCGATCCGGCCGGGGCACCAAAGGTCGGTCCCGAGAGCGCGGGCGCCGATCCCGGCCCGGTCTGCTATGCCAAGGGCGGAACGGTGGTGACGATCACCGATTGCAACCTCGTTCTCGGCTACCTTGACCCGATCGGGCTGGCCGGCGGAATCTTGCCGCTCGATGTCGGTGCCGCGCGGGACGCGGTCGCGCGCGACCTGGCGGCGCCCATGGAATGCGCCGTTGAGCAGGCGGCCTGGGGCATGGTGCGCATCGCCTCGGCCACCATGATGCGCGCCATCCGCGCGGTGTCCGTGGAGCGCGGGCGTGACCCGCGCGGCGCCGCGCTGCTGGCGTTCGGCGGCAACGGCCCGCTGTTCGCCGCATGGATCGCCGCCGAGCTTGGCATCAAACGGATCATTGTGCCGCCCATGCCCGGCGTGTTCAGCGCCTTCGGGCTGCTGGTGGCCGACTCCGAGCACCACGCGACGCGCAGCCTGCGCGCGCGGCTGGACACGGGCGAACCAGCCGTGTTCCAGGCCGCGCTGGATCAGCTCGCCGCCGAGGGCGCCGCGCTTCTGGTCGAGGATGGCTTCCCGCGCGACGGCCAAGTGTTCCACCGCGCGGCGATGGCCCGCTATCTCGGCCAGTCGAGCGAGATCGCCGTCGCGCTGCCGGCTGGGACCGCGGCCGATCTCTTGCGCAGCCTTCCCGAGCTGTTCGGGGCCGAGCACGCGCGCACCTACGGCTTTCGCGCGCCGCCGGAGGAGCCGGTCGAGTTGGTCGCGGTCTCGGTGACAGCGCGCGGCCTGCCCGATCGCCCGCGCTTGCCCGAGGCGGTGCCGCCCGCGCGCTGCGACGTGCCCGCGCGTCGGCGCGCCTGGTTTCCCGATACTGGGTGGGCGGAGATCCCGGTCGTGGACCGCGCCAGCCTGGCGGGCATCGAGCGGCGCGGACCACTGATCGTTCAAGAGTATGATTCGACCTGTCTGGTGCCGACAGGGGCAGCCGTGGCATTGGACAGGTTCGGCAACCTGCGCGTGACGCTCCGGTAGAGGACGTTATCCCGATATCGCCGCCAGCTTCACGTCGGGCACCCACGCGGCAGGCGGATGCACCGGAGCGGAAACCGACGTCTCCCTTGGTCTGTCGGGCGCCAAGTCGAGTGCCTGCAACAAGCCGTCGCGCAGCGTCGCCTCGCTGAAATGCTTGCGGGCATAGGCGATCTGAGCCGCGCAGCGCTCTTGCCAGGCCGCCTCGTCCGTCAGCAAGCGGCACGCCTCCTCTGCGAAACGGGCGGGGTCGTCCGCGATCGAGGCGACACGGGCCAGCCCAGGCAGGCCTTGCGCGCCGACGCCGGTCGTGACCAGCGGCACGCCTTCGCGCAGTGCCTCCACCCACTTTCAGCTTCACGCCCGCCCTATAGCGCAGCGGCACGACCGTCACGCGGGCGGAGAGGTAAAGGCGCCGAAGCGCATCAGGCGACACGTCAGGGCGGATCGCGACCGCCGGGCCGGACAGCGACCAGACGCGCGCGGGCACGTGCGAGCCCGCCGCGATCAGTCGCGCGCCCGGCACGCGAGCGCGGATCAGGGGGAGAATCCTGGTGACGAACCAGATCAGCGCATCGACATTCGGAGTGTGCGCGAAGCCGCCGACAAAGAGCAACCGAGCACCGGGAGGCGGTGCGCGGCGCGCGGCGAACGTGGCGAAGCAGAATGGCGCCACAGCAAGCACCCGCGCTGCCGGCTCAAGCTGGCGCGCCATGACCGCCTCCTGCTCGGACGGCGTGAGCACGCGGTCCACGGCCCGCCAGAGCCACCGTTCGAGCCGTTCCAGCCGCACTGCCTCGGTTGCCTGAGACGGCGCGCCGGTGAGCGCAAACTGCGCGCGCAGCCGCCGGAAGTGCAGGTCATGGCCGTAATAGGCGACAGGCGCCGATCGGGATAGGGGGACGCCTCACGGCGCCGCCCCTCCCACACCACCGGGCATACGGGTCGGTACCACGGCGGTTCGACCAGGTTAAGCCGGTATCGGAATATAGAGACGGGGTAGACCCAGGGAATCGAAGTGGTGGTTGCGCAGGGCCGATTGCACCGCCGGGTGTCCTGACATGCGCCAGTATCCCGTTGGCGAACCGGCGGCAACCGCGGCTCGGAACTGTGTAACGCCACGGCGGCGCAGTTCCTTGAAGCGGTTGCGCCCGTTTCCCCACTGCCGCCAAAGATAAGATCGTAATCTTCGGCGGATCCACGCTTCGAGGTTTGTGAGCACCTGCGGGGTCTGGCAGAAGCCGAAGTAGCCGCGCCAGCCGATGAGGTATGGCGTCAGTTCTTCGATGATCTGCGACAGGCTCAGACCCCGTGTCCGGCGGGTCTGTTCCCGGATCCGCGTCTTGAATGTGGTCAGCGCCTTTGGCGCGATGCGCCGTTCGCTCCCGTCATTCGCGATGCTGAACCCCAGGAACTTGCGCTCCTCTGGTCGCGCCACCGCACTCTTCGTCTCGTTGACCTTCAGCCGCAGCTTGGTGGTCAGGAACCGGCTCACCGAGGCCATGACCCGTTCGCCGGCGCGGTGACTGCGAACATAGATGTTACAGTCATCGGCGTACCGGCAGAAGCGGTGCCCTCGGCGGGCCAGCTCCTTGTCGAGCTCGTCGAGCAGGAGGTTACTTAAGAGGGGCGAGAGTGGACCCCCTTGCGGAGTCCCCTCATCGACCGGAAGTACCAGGCCGTCCTCCATGATCCCGGCGGTCAGGAATGCTCGGATCAGTTTGAGCACACGTTTGTCGGATATCCGCCTGGCAACGCGCGACATCAGGACGTCGTGGTTCACCCGATCGAAGAATTTTTTCGAGATCGATATCAACCACCACATTGTAGCCCTCGGCGACATAGCGTTGCGCCTGGGCCACCGCCTGATGGGCCGAGCGTCCCGGCCGGAACCCGTAACTATGCTCGGAGAACGTCGGGTCCCACTGCTCTTGCAGCACCTGCAGCACGGCTTGTTGGATCAGCCTGTCGACGACACAAGGCACGCCGAGTTTTCTGACCCCGCCGTCCGGCTTAGGGATTTCAACCCGTTTGACCGGCTGTGGCTGGTAGGTTCCGTCGAGCAGTTGGGACCGTATGCCTGGCCAGTGTTCACGCAGGTAGGCCTTGGCGTCGTCAATGGTCATCCCATCCACGCCCGGGCTGCCCTGGTTCCTTTGAACGCGGTTCCACGCACTTTGGAGATTCTCTTTATCGCACACCGCCTCCATGAGTTGTTCCGTCTCAGCCGGGCTTTCGGCTGTTGACTTCGCCGCAAGTGGTTCGGCCCTTGGCGAGCCAGGGAGTGGGGTTTCACCCCGCTCCGTTGACTCCAAGGCCAGTGAGTACCTGGATAGGCTGCCGCTGTCCACTCATGAGTTGCCAGTCCTAGTTGCCCCTCCCAATCGTTCGGGCCTTCCTTCATCGTTTCCGGCTTGGCCTAGCCGTGGCTCCACCTTTCGGTTTGGAGTGCCTCAATCAGCCTTGCCGACAGCATGACCTACTATGCCCTCTGCTGACTCCTGCGCCGCGGTCAGGTCCCCTTGCGGGTTCCTCAGTTCCGTAGCCGGAACGCGACGCAGGCCTCCCTGAGTAAGTTCGATCGCCTTCCCCGCACCCCTGCCGGATCTACAGCCCTGGTCTTTGATGGATATGGACTTCGCGATCAGTCGCCCGCTCGTCCGACCAAGGATGCCTTGTATCCGATTTCTGTTCGTCAGGTCGCGGTTTTGCTCCACACTTCCTTCAGACACCGCCTCGCGGTGATGCCCTTGTGCTTCGCTAAGCCTTCACCTCCATCAGGTTGGCCAGGGAACTTTCATCCCCAAGCTATCGAACATGTCAGGCACGCGACTGTGGCGGCGCACGACGCCGAGATGCGCGGCGGCGACCTCGGGCCGGCTGAGCAGCACGCGGTCGATCTCGCTACCGTTCTCCGCCATCCAGGTCTCGAACGCGGCCATGCCGCCATCGATGACCTCAATCCCCATGTCCTGTATGGCCATGACATAGCGGCGATCCGGCCGCACCACCTCGACCCAGAGCTTGACCACGCATCCCGCCTCGCGCAGGGCGCGCAGGAATGCGAGCACGGTTTGGGAACCGGCATCGCGGTCGGGCTCCGGCGCGCAGTGCTCGACGACAAGCACGATCATGCGTTGGGCGGCATGGTCGCGCGCGCGCATCTTGCGCCTGTCGGGGGGCATGTGACGCGAGTCCAGCACCGGCTTCCAGCGGGCCAGGAAGCGATGGCGGTTCATCGCCTGATGCGCCTTGACTCCGCTGCGCAGGTCGGTGCCGTGCGAGGCACCCTCGATATGCACCACCTCCGAGCGCGGCTGATAGAGCGTGACATGGCCGCGCGCGCGAAGGCGGAAGGCGAGGTCGGCATCCTCGTAATAGGCCGGCGCGTAATGCGGGTCGAAGCCGCCCAGCTCGGCGAACAGGGCGCGGCGCACCATCAGGCTCGCGCCCGAGCAGTAGTCGACCTCGCGCACGTAGTTGTACACGGGGAGGAACGGGTCATCGCCGCGTCCGTAATTGGCCCCCGTGGCGTCGCGCCAGATGATGCCGCCCGCCTCCTGCAACCGCCCGGTGGGATAGAGCAGCTTGGATCCGGCGGCCCCGGCGTCGGGACGCGCGCGCAGCAGCGCGAGCAGCGAATCGAGCCAGCCGGTCCGGACCAGGGTGTCGTTGTTCAGGAACAGCAGGAACTCGCCGCGCGCGAATCCGGAGGCATGGTTGCAGGCGCCGATGAATCCAAGGTTGCGTGGCGTGGTAAGCAGCTTTAGCCCGCGCACGCGCCGTAACCGGTTGAGCGCCGGATCGCCCGAGGCGTCATCGGCCACGATGACCTCCATCGGGGCCGCCGGCGGGTGCGCGGCGATCGAGGCGAGGCAGCGCAAGGTCAGCCAGACCTTTCCGTATGTCGGGATAATGACGGACACGGACGGGTTCGGGCTTTCCGGCAGTGAGAACCGCTTCGGCGCGCAGCCGCGCAAACGCCGGGCGCGGAGCCAGTAGCCGAGCTCCCCTGGGAGGGGCAGTGTCAGTGCCCAGGCCAGAAACCGCGCGGGACGCCGCAGCCGGCGCGGTAGGACCAGCTTGGGAACGAGCCGGCTTGCCTGCCGCACGAGGCCATCCCGCGCGCGCGCGAACGCGAACAGCGCCCGTTCCAAGCGGCCCGCCTCCGCCAGCCCCGTTTTGTCCGGCTACATGCCTGTCTCCCGGCCTCGAACGCCAGGATAGGCACTGATTGTCGAGAAAAGGTTACCGAGCGCCGGAACACGCGCTGTCCGCCTGTACTCAGGCAGTTGAACCAGGTTCGAGCACGCTGGCGTGCCGCGCCCTTGCCAGGCGCAATCCCGGCCGCAGGTCCCCCGGTGCCGAGTGTAGTCCTGCTCGGCGTAAACTTTCTGGCAACAAAGGGCCGAGGTAAAACCGATGTACTATCATGACAAGCGCCTGCAATGGCCGGTCAGGGTCGAAAATCCCGATCCCCTGTTCGCACGCCAGCTCCAGCAAGCCATTGGCGGCATCGAAGGCGAGATCCGCGTGTGCATGCAGTATTTCTTCCAGGCGTGGGGGGCGCGCGGACCGACGACCAAGTATCGCGACATGCTGCTGCATACGGCGACCGAGGAGATCGGCCATATCGAGATGCTGGCGACGGCGGTCGCCCTCAACCTCGAAAACGCGCCGCTGACCTGCAGGAAAGCGCGGCGCAGGCCAGCCCCCTCATGAACGCGGTCATGGGCGGCGGCGAGCGCCCGCGCCACGCGGTCGAGGGAATGCTGCAACGGCACATACTCTCCACCGGCCTTGCCGCTTACCCCGCGAACTCGGACGGCGTCCCGTTCGACATGTCGCACATCTATGCCAGCGGCAATCTCGCCGCCGACATGTACTGCAACGTGGCGGCCGAGAGCGACCGGCCGGGTCCTGGCCACGCGCCTCTACAACGCGACAACCGATGCCGGCATGAAGGAGATGCTGTCCTTCCTGATCGCCCGCGACACCATGCACCAGCAGCAATGGCTGGCGGTGATCGAGGATCTGGGCGGCTTGCAGGGGGCGCTGCCGATGCCGAACAGCTTCCCGCAGACCGAGGAGGACGCGGAAGTTCAGCTACGCCTTCTTCGCCACCGAGCACAATGGCGCCCCGCCGAGCCAGGACGGTGGACGGAGGGGCCGTCGATGGACGGCAAGGGACAGTTCAGCGTGTTCCAGAACGAACCCATGGGCGAAGCCCCCGTGCTCGGCCCGGCGCGCGAGGGAAGTGGTGCGCAGCAGGACAGATCGGCAAGAAACCAGGCGTCTAAATTCACACGCTCGACTCTCCGCTGTCCTCCCTCCGTGAAGGAAAGGAGCACGGTTTTCCGCTTCGCGTGCGGGAGGGGGCGGAGGGTTGAAGCCGAGCGGCTGCCAAATCACTCTGCGGCCTGCGCGGCGTTGCTGTCCGCCAGCGTCGGATAATCCGTATAGCCGTGCGCGCCGCCGCCGTACCAGGTCTCTTTCGGCGCCTCGGCCAGCGGCGCTCCGATGCGCAAGCGCTCAACCAGGTCCGGATTGGCGATAAAGTGGAGCAAGCCGGGATTTGCGTCTCAGGCAACGGGATCTCCACAGGTCGTCACGCGTTGGGAGCCGATCCGGTCCACGGAGGACAAGATGGAGCAGAGGCAACTCGGAGCCCAAGGTCTGCGCGTCTCGGCGCTCGGCCTCGGCTGCATGGGAATGTCGGATTCTACGGCGGCCGCGACGAGGCGGAGGCGATCGCCACGATCCATCGCGCCCTCGAGCTCGGGGTGACCTTCCTCGACACCGCCGACATGTACGGCGTCGGCCGCAACGAGGAGCTGGTCGGCCGCGCCATTCGCGACCGGCGCGAACCAGGTGGTGCTCGCCACGAAGTTCGGCAACGTGCGCGGCGAGGACGGCAGCTTCCTCGGCGTCAACGGCCGTCCCGAGTACGTGCGGCAGGCGTGCGAGGCGAGCCTCAGGCGGCTCGGGCGTGGAGTGCATCGACCTCTACTACCAGCACCGCGTCGATCCCGAGACGCCGATCGAGGAGACGGTCGGCGCGATGGCCGAGCTTGTGCGCGAGGGCAAGGTCCGCTTCCTGGGGCTCTCCGAAGCCGCGCCCGCAGACCATCCGCCGCGCCCATGCCGTCCACCCGATCACGGCGCTGCAAACGGAGTACTCGCTGTGGAGCCGCGACCGGAGGACGAATTCTTGCCACGGTGCGCGAACTGGGCATCGGCTTCGTCGCCTACAGCCCGCTGGGGCGCGGCTTCCTCACCGGCCAGATCAAGAGCTCGAGGACCTCGCGCCCGACGATTACCGCCGTCACGCACCGCGCTTCCAGGGCGAGAACTTCCAGCGGAACCTCGACCTGGTGCGCGAGATCGAGGCGCTCGCCGCCGAGAAGGGCTGCACGCCGGCCCAGCTGGCGCTGGCCTGGGTGCTGGCGCAGGGCGAGGACATCGTGCCGATCCCGGGCACCAAGCGGCGGCGCTACCTGGAGGAGAATGTTGGCGCCCTGCTTGTGTCGCTGAGCCAGGCCGAACGCGACCGGATCGGCCGCGCCGTGCCACCCGGCGCCGCCGCCGGCACGCGCTACGCCGCCCCGCAAATGGCCGCGCTGAACCGCTGAGCCGCGCCGGCCGCTCACGATTATTTTTACGATTTACGCAGATTTCCCGATTTCTGCCGCAATCATTCCCGGAAGACGCCGTCTTCCGGGTCTATAATCCGCTTGTTCGCTGGCTTCCTCCCCCAATGCGGTGCGCCGCCAGCAAGCGAGTTCTGGCGCGCCGCCACCTTACGCCCCGCCCCGCAAGGGAGCGGGGCTCTTTTCCTTCACCCGCAATACCGCCCCGGGCCTCAGGGCAGCAATCGCCTTCTGCAAGGCTTGGATTTGCTCGAACCGTTGTCGTGGCCTTCCGCGCATGAGCGTGGCGGAGATCCCCGCCATGCGCCCGGCTGGGCCGCGCGACGGACTGCTGGTGATGTCACACCGACAGCCGCGCGCGCGTGCTTGTCTGTCGAGGGCCGACGGCCAGGACTCTCCCCCGCGCCGTGAGCGCGCGTGCCCGGTGCGCACCTGGTTCCGTGAAAGCCAGGCCAGTGATGCGCGCGGAGGCCGCTCGCGGCTGATGTGGTGCGCAGCTACTGGCCCAGCGCCATCCCCGACGACGGTATCCGAACAGCCGCTCGGCGCCCTGGGGCCTGAAGCTGGATGAGCGCGGCTGGGAAGTCGGCGACGATGCAGCCGCGTCGCGGCATGTCCTGCAGGAGCGCCCTGGCCAGGCGGTCGGCATCGAGGCTCATCCGCCCCCCCGCCGCAGCGCCATGGCTACTGGCACGGCGGCACCTGGAAGGTGACGACGCCCCGGAACGTCCGCCTCGAAGTGGCCGACCACCGTGCTTTGCCCGTAGATCATGCGCAGCCCGCCCTCCGCGCCGATGGTGCCCCGAAAGGGGCCGAACCTCACCGCGCGGCCCTCGACGCGGAAATTCGAGGCGTGGCGGAACGCGGCGCACTGCGCGCCGGCGCTGTCCAGCGCCTGGGCCGGACCCGCGTATACCCCGTCATGGCCACGGGCGGTCGAGGGCAAGGGCCGGGCAAGGGCTCCGTGCCGACCACCGGCAACGTGGTGTACACGGCCGCCAGCTCCGGCGGGTTGCCGGGAGGAACGACATAGACTTGGGTGCAGGCCGCGAGCGCCAGAGCCCCCAGCGCGGCGCACGGCGCAAGAACCGGGTCATCATCCGCGCGAGACATGCGCCGGGCGCGGCGGAGGCGCAACACCTGCCCTTGCCGGCCATGGCCGGGCGCACGATCATGCCGCATGACGTGGTCCATTCTTGTCCGAGACCCCGAGTCCGGCGCCCTGGGCGCCGCCGTCGCCTCCCGCTTCTTCGCCGTCGGCGCGATCTGCCTGCATGTCGAAGGCGGCGTCGCCGCGCTCTCCACGCAGGCGCTGGTCAACCCGCTCTATGGCGTGGAGGCGATGCCGCGGCTGCGCGCGGGCGACGACCCGCAGGCGGTCCTCGCCGCGCTCACCGCGCCCGACCCCGGCGGGCCGCACCGGCAGCTTCACATCCTCGACGCGACCGGCCGCGTCGCGCAGCACACCGGCGCGGCTTGCGTCGCCTGGGCCGGGCATGTCCGGGGCGCGGATGTTTCTGTCGCCGGCAACATGCTGGCCGGCCCGGACGTGGTCGCGCGCACGCGGGACGCCTTCCTCGCCGCGCACGGGAGCCTGGCCGAGCGGCTGCTCGCCGGGATGGAAGCAGGCGAGGCGGCAGGGGGCGACAAGCGCGGCAAGCAGTCCGCCGCGCTGAGGATTTGCACGCGCGACCCCTATCCCGAGCTCGACATCCGCGCCGACGACCATCCCGATCCGCTGGCCGAGCTGCGGCGACTCTATCGGGTCAGCCAGGAGCGTTTCGCCGCGTTTCGCCGTCTGTTGCCCGGCGCCGACAGCCGCTGGGGTGTTCACGACCGCGCGGTGATCGAGGCGATCGTCGCCCGCGACGCGCGTCCTCCGGGCGCCCCCTGACACCGGATCAACCACGGAGAGCGTGATGCGACGCCTCGCCCTCGCCCTGGCCTGCGCCCTGGCACTGCTGCCTGGCGTGAACGCGTCGGCGCAGGAGAAGACCCTGCGCATTGGCCTGCGCGAAGACCCCGACCTGCTCGATCCCACTCTGGGGTCGAGCTATGTCGGGCGCATCGTCTTCGCCGGCCTGTGCGACAAGCTGTTCGACATCTCCCCCAAGCTTGAGATCGTGCCCCAGCTCGCCACCGGCTTCGAGTACACGGACCCGACGCACCTGGTGATCCATCTGCGCCAGGGGGTGAAGTTCCACGACGGGGAGCCGGTGGACGCGGAGGCGGTGAAGTTCACGCTGACGCGCGACCTGGAGGCGAAGGGCAGCATGCGGCGGAGCGAGATCAGCTCGATCGCCAGCATCGACGTGCTCGATCCGCTGACCGTGCGGCTCAATCTGAAGGCGCCGGACGCGCCGCTGCTGGCGCAGCTCGCCGACCGCTCCGGCATCGTGCTGCCGCCGAAGGCGGTGCAGCAGGCGGGCGACAAATTCGGCCTGCACCCGGTCTGCTCCGGCCCATTCAGCTTCGTCGAACGCGTGCCGCAGGACCGCATCGTGCTGCAACGCTTTCCCGGGTACTGGAACGCCGGCGCGATCCATTTCGACCGGGTGGTGTACCTGCCAAACCCCAACCCGTCGGTGCGGCTGGCCAACCTGCGGGCCGGGGCGCTCGACCTGGTCGAGTACATCGTGCCGACCGACATCCCGGCGGTGCGCGGGACTCCAAGCTCAAGCTCGCGATCGGCGACAGCCTGTTCTACCAGGGAACCACGTTCAATCTCGGCAACGGCCCGCAGGCCGACACGCCGGCCGGGCGGAGCGCGCTGGTTCGCCAAGCCTTCGAGCTGTCGCTCGACCGCGGCGCGATCGTCCAGGTCGTCTATGATGGGCTCTACACGCCTGTCGCCCAGGCGAACTCGCCAAGCTCGCCCTATTACGTCCCCTCGATCCAGCCGCCGGCGCGCGATGTCGCCAAGGCCAAGGCGCTGCTGGCGCAGGCGGGGGTGAAGCCGCCGGTGCCGGTCTCTTTGATCGTCGCCAACAGCGCCGACGCCCAGCAGGTGGGCGAGGTGATGCAGGCGATGGCGGGCGAGGCCGGGTTCGAGGTGAAGATCACCGCGATGGAGTTCGCCTCCTCGCTCCAGGCCGCCTACGCGGGACGCTTCGAGGCGCTGAACATCGGCTGGTCCGGACGCGTCGACCCGGACGGCAACATGTACCAGTTCCTGCACACGGGCGGGACGTTCAACTACGGCCACTACAGCAACCCGGAGATGGACAGGCTGCTGGACGAGCAGCGCCAGACCAGCGACGCCGGGCAGCGCAAGGCGACTCATCGCCAGGATTTGGGAGCTGGAGCGGCAGGATCTGCCGCTGATCTACCTCTTCAACCCGAAGAACAGCGTGGCGATGAAGAAGGGCCTCGAAGGGTTCGTGCAGGTGCCGGACGGCATCATCCGCCTGCAAGGGATGCACTTCGCGCCGTAGTGCAGTCTGCTCTTTTTCCTGACCTTCTGCCGCCAGAGGCGCACAAGCGCCGAATAGTGCGATAGAGTTCCGTGCCGTAGCGTATCCGCCATGGCCAGACTTGATCCGGCCATCCAGTGCAGGTCCCCAGCGGCACGGACCCCCGGTTGAAACAACCTAAGCCCTTAGCGGTCTGACAAACCGGGACAACTACATGCCCGCACGTATCGTTCATATGCTCGATGCACTGCGCAAGTAGATTTCTGAAGCTTGTAACTGCGGAGCGAAATGGAGTAGATTTAAAATGACATATATGACATTCCTTAGGAATGGGATAATAAGACCGGTCGTGCCCCAAGGCGTGGTGTAGGAGCGCCATCTTCTGGCAGCCCTGGGCGGGCTGGGTCGGAGTCAGGCGGCCACGGCGGGCAGCTTGACGGTGGGATCATCGCTGACGGGCGCCATGGTCTCAAGGCTCATGTAGCGGCGCTGGACCGCCCACTCGTCGTTCTGCTCCAGCAGCAAGGCGCCAACGAGCCTGGTGACGGCGGCCTCGTCGGGGAAGATGCCGACCACGTCGGCGCGGCGCTTGATCTCGCCGTTGACGCGCTCCAGCGGGTTCGTGCTGCTGATCTTGGCCCGGTGCGCGGCCGGGACGGCCATGTAGGCCAGCACGTCCTCCTCGGCGCCGTCCATCAGCTCGGCGAGCTTGCTGACGCGCGACCTGAGCTGGTCGGCCACGGCCCGCCACTGCCTGCGCGCAGTTGCCTGGTCGGCCTCGGCGAACGCGGTGCCGATCCAGGCCGAGACGATGCGCCGCTGGGTCCGGCCCGCGTGAGCCATGGCGTTGCGCAGGAAATGCACCCGGCAGCGCTGGGCCGTGGCGCCGAGCACGCGGTTGGCGGCCGCCTTGAGGCCCTCGTGCGCGTCGGAGATGACCAGCTTGACCCCGCGCAGGCCACGGCGGGCGAGGGAGCGCAGAAACTCCGTCCAGAACGGCGCGGCTTCGGAGTTGCCCACCGTCATACCCAGCACCTCCCGCCTGCCGTCGGTGTTGACGGCCACGGCGATGATCACCGCGACGGATACGACGCGCCCGTCGCGGCGGGCTTTGACGTAGGTGGCGTCGCGCCAGAGATACGGCCACTCGCCCTCGATCGGGCGGGCGAGGAAGGCCTGCACGCGCTCGGCGATCTCGCCACACAGACGCGAGACCTGGCTCTTGCTCACGCCCGAGCCCCCCATGGCGTGCACGAGCGCGTCCACCGAGCGTGTCGAGACGCCCTGGACGTAGGCCTCCTGGATCACGGCGACCAGCGCCTTCTCCGCCGTGCGCCGGGGCTCCAGGAAGGAGGGGAAATAGGAGCCCTTGCGCAGCTTCGGGATGCGCAGGTCCACGGTCCCGGCCCGTGTCTCCCAGTCCCGGTCGCGGTAGCCGTTGCGCTGTACCCGGCGACCTTCGGCTCTCTCGCCGTGCGCCGCGCCGGTCAGGGCCTCGGTCGCCAGCTCCATCAGCCGCTGGGCTGCAAAGGCGATCATCTCGCGCAGGAAGGTTGCGTCGGAACCCTTCTCAAGCAGCTCGCGAAGGGCGGCCTTGTCGTCGGTCATCGTGGTGGTCCTCGGGTCAGAGTTGCGTTCGCAATCCAACCCTATCCATGACTGCCGCGATGGCCGCTGTGGGTAAGTGGCCCGCCTCCGCCAGACTACTGGGCGGTCGCTGCGGCGGGCCACTTACCCACAGCTCCGACACCACCCTGCGGGGCACGACCATGAGACCGTTCGGGGTTCCCAAAGGCCGCGTCGGGCGCCCCGCTGCGATGGCGGGACAGCGGGAGCGCGCGCTGCAAAGCTCCGGCCTCGGCGAAGGATGTGTCGGCGGAGACCGGGGCGCCAGACGCGGCGCGGGCGCCGACATGGCGGGTGTCGGTCGCTGACATCAGGCGATCCGGCAGGACGCTACCAATCAGGGGAAGGCCGATCCATGTCCATGCCGCAGCGAACGGACGGTTGTCGCGCCGACGGTTTGTCGGCGCGACCACGGCAACCGGCGCCATGTCCTTGTTGTCCGGCTGCGCCGGACCGGAACGCGGCAACCCGGTTCCTAAGGGTCAGACCGCCCAGGCCACTGTGCTCGGGCTGCCGAACGAGCGCTTTTTTCCCTTCCTCGACGAGGACATCGGCCCGCTCGAGCAGGAATTTCGGTTCGCGGTCCGGCACGAAGAGCAGGCACTCCGGCTCCCGCCCGGCGCGGAGTTCGTACCGGTGCAGTTGCTTGCCATCTCCGGCGGCGGAGAGAACGGCGCTTTCGGCGCCGGCCTGTTATGCGGCTGGTCGGAGCAGGGGACGCGTCCCGAGTTCGAGGTGGTGACAGGAATCAGCACCGGTGCGCTCACCGCCCCCTTCGCTTTTCTCGGTTCAAGCTACGATCAACAATTGCGCGCGGCCTATACACAGCTCACCCCCAACCACGTGCTGGAAAGCCGCTTGTTCACTGCGGCCGTGTTCAACGATGCGTTGGCCGACAATACCCCACTGTTAAAGACGATCTCGACTTACCTGAACGACGCGATGCTAAAAGATATCGCAAAAGGTTATGACAACGGGCGCGTGCTGTTCATCGCTACCACGAATCTGACGAGCAGCAGCCCGTGATCTGGAATATCGGCGCCATCGCCAAGAGTGGCCATCCGAAGGCACTCGACACGATCCGGCGGATCTTCTTGCCTCCGCCGCCATACCAGGTGCTTTCCCGCCGACGATGTTCGACGTGACCGTCAACGGCAAACCATATCAGGAGATGCATGTGGATGGCGGTGCTTTTACTCAAGTCTTTCTCTATCCGCCGGACCTGCTGGAACGCCGGCAGCGAATACAAGCGAATACACAAGGGTTTACCCGTGGTTCCGGCAGCCGCCTACATTATGCGTAATGGCCGGCTTGAGCCGGAGTGGGCTGACGTAACGCGGCGCACGATGAGCATTGCCTCCCGCGCCATCGCGACGCTCATCTCAGTTAGTGGTCAAAACGATATCCAGGAAATGTACAACACGACACAGGATGACGGTATCGGCTTCAACCTCGCATATATCCGCTCGGACTTCGACCAGGTTCCGCCAAAGCCTTTCCTGATTACACATAAACTTCAGCCAATTTCAGGAGTTGGTAGGGCATAGGGGTGGTTCGGACGGCGGCCCATGTGAGACGCGGGATCATGGCGGCCAGATCGTATCGTCGGTTGAAGCGGTATTCGAATTCGGCGAGGTAGCGCGGAACATGCTTGCGGTTGATGGCACGGTAGGTGCCCGTGATGGCGGCCTTGATGTTGCCGAGCGCGGTGTTGGCCCATTGGAAGGCTGGCGTCCGAGCCGCTTTTGGTCCTGACCCGGTCTTGACGACTTGGTGCGCGCACCCGGCGTCTGCGACGCTGGCGAAACACTGAAGGCCATCGCTGACGACAGAGCAGTCTGGATCGAGGCTGCGCTTGGCGAACCCTGCGATCGAGGTTGCACAGAAGCTGGTGACCCGGCGCAGCTTCAGGCGAACCGGCTTTCCCTGGGTGGTCGTCTCGACAGCGGCGACGAACGGCGTCTTGCCAGGCGCCCCGCGGCCGCGCTTTCCGCCGGAGCGCTCGCCGCCGAGATGGGCGCCGTCGATCTCGATCCTGCCGCTCAGGCGCTTGGTCGCATCACGCTCAAGCATGACCTGCTTCAGCTTGTGTTTGACCTTCCAGGCGGTGGTCTGCGTCACCCCAAGGCGACGCCCCAGTTCGATGCTGGAGATGCCTTGCTTGGTCTGGGTCAGGCGATAGATCGCACGAAACCATAGCCGCAGCGGCAGATGGGTTGATGCAAAGATCGTCCCGGCAATCGGCGAGGTCTGCCGGCGGCACTTGGTGCACTGATAGAGATCGCGGGTCGTCACCAGACTATACTGCCTGCCGCCGCATACCGGGCACTCAAAGCCACGCGGCCAGCGTGACGCGATGACGATCGCCCGGCATTGCTCCTCGGTGCCGTACTGCTGTTCGAACGCGGGTTCGCTGAGACCCTTCTGGAACTGCACGACATTACGAGCCACTGCCACACCCTCATGAAATGCCACAAATTCCCTGACCTGCTACCAGGCGTTTCGTGACTGAGGGAAGTGCGTAATCGGGAAGCCTTTTGACTCGGCGTTCATGCGATCTCTATTCAGTTACGGATTCGAGCAGGGCGGGCGCGGAGGGGATTGGGTGCACAAACCCCCGCACCTGTGAATCCGAACCCTCCCCTCCATCGCCGCGTCGCTCCCGCGCATCCCTCCTCCACTCGAAGGCCCGGATCAGGCCATCACGATGCGCCATCCTCCGCTACCGCTTTTCAGCAGCCTGATAGGAGCGGCACTGCCTTTGTGCCTGCGCGAGAGCGCGCATCCAGGCCAGCGTCGCAGGTTTGGTGCCGTTCCCTTGAATTCCGCTTTCGCGAGAAGAACGGAGATTAGGCCATCATCTTGCGCGGCTTCGTCTGCACCACCGGGGCCAGCGCAGGCGCGGCGAACGCGGCGGCGCGGCGCTCATCCGGCACCGGCCGGTAGAGCGTGTCGCGCTGCCGCGGCGCGCGGCCGATGCGGCCGATCAACGCCTCCATCGAGGCTGGCGGAAACTCCTGACCATGCTCGGTGCCAGCCGCGCGCGAGATGCTCTCGTTCATCAGTGTGCCGCCCATGTCGTTGGCGCCGGCTTGCAGGCACAGGGCCGCGCCCTCCGGCCCCATTTTCACCCACGACGTCTGGATGTTCGGAATCAGGGGATGGAGCGCAAGCCGCGCGACCGCGTGCATCAGCACCGCCTCGCGGAACGTCGGACCTTTGCGGGCGAGGCCCCGCAGATACATGGGCGCCTCCATGTGCACGAAGGGCAGCGGCACGAACTCCGTAAAGCCGCCCGTCTCGGTTTGCAGGTCGCGCAGCGCGAGCAGGTGCCGCGCCCAGGAGCGGGGGCGCTCGACATGGCCGTACATGATGGTGGACGTGGTGCGCAGGCCCAACGCGTGCGCGGCGCGCACGACCGCGAGCCATTGCGCGGTGTTGATCTTGTCGGGCGCGATCACCGCGCGCACCGGATCATCCAGAATTTCCGCCGCGGTGCCGGGCAGCGTGCCGAGGCCGGCCTCCTTCAACCGCCCGAGGAACGCGGGAACGGTGAGGCCAAGCGTGGCCGCGCCCTGCGTCACTTCGAGCGGAGAGAAGGCGTGGATGTGCATCCCCGGCACCGCCTCCTTGATGGCGCGGCAGATGCGCAGATAGGTCTCGCCTGTGTAGTCGGGATGGATGCCGCCTTGCAGGCAGACCTCGGTCGCGCCGCGCTCCCACGCCTCCGACGCGCGGCGCGTGATCTCCTGGAGATCGAGGTCGTAAGCGGGGCCGCGCAGCGCCTCGTGCGTCTTGCCTTTGGAGAAGGCGCAGAACGAGCAGTGATACGAACAGATGTTGGTGTAGTTGATGTTGCGGTTGACGACGTAGGGCACGACCTCGCCGGAAACGCGCCGGCGCAGCGCGTCGGCCACCGACAGGACGTGCTCGTAATCGGCGTCGCGCGCGGCGAACAGGCGTGTGATTTCGTTTTCGTCCAGCCGCGCCCCGGCGCACGCCTTGGCCACGCTGTCAGCGATGATGGGATCGACGTGAGCCAGGCGCGGCGTCCGCCGCGTGGGGATCCGAGTGAGGCCCGGCGCCCAGCCATCGTCGCGCGCCCACCCGTCCGCGTCCATCGCGCGCCGGACGTGCGCCGCCATGCCGGGCGCCAGCCAGCGCTCGGGCGCCTCGGCGAAGGCGGGATAGACCGGCAGGCGGGCCACCAGCACCTTGCCCATGGCCGCGCTGCGATCCGCGAGCGCCGCGATGTCCGGCCAGGGCGCTTCCGGATTGACGTGGTCTCGCGTGACCGGGGAGATGCCGCCCCAGTCATCGATCCCCGCGCCGATCAGGTGCTCATAGACGCCGGGCGACAGGTTGGGCGGCGCCTGCACATGCACATCGCGCGGCAGGATCAGGCGGGCCACGGCGATGCTCCAGAGCAGATCGTCCAGCTCGGGCTCTGGCGCCCCCGCCTGCTTGGTGTTCGGCTTGGCGCGGAAGTTCTGGACGATCACCTCCTGGATATGGCTGTAGTCCTGATGCAGCGCGGCGATCGCGCGCAAGGCGTCGATCCGCTCCGCGCGGGTCTCGCCGATGCCGATCAGGATGCCCGTGGTGAACGGCACGGCCAGCTCGCCCGCCAGCCGGAGCGTCTCCAGCCGCCGCTCGGGCAGCTTGTCGGGAGAGCCGAAATGCACGCCGCCCGGCTCGCACAGGCGCCGGCTGGTGCTCTCCAGCATGACCCCTTGGCTGGCCGAGACCTCGCGCAAGGACGCCATCTCCGCGCCGGTCATCACGCCGGGATTGACATGCGGCAGCAGGCCCGTCTCGCGCAGCACCAGCGCGCACATCTCGCGCAGATAATCGATCGTGCTGGCGTGGCCGAACCGCGCCAGCACCTCGCGCGCGGCGCGGTAGCGCAGCTCCGGCTTGTCGCCCAGCGTGAACAGCGCCTCCGTGCAGCCGGCCCGCGCGCCCGCGCGGGCGATCGACAGAACCTCCTCCGGCGAGAGATAGGCGGGGTGTCCGGCGCGCGGACGCTCGGCGAAGGTGCAGTAGTGGCAAACGTCCCGGCACAGCTTGGTCAGCGGGATGAAGACCTTGCGCGAATAGGAGATCAGCCGTCCGTGCACGGAATCGCGCAGCGCGGCGGCGCGCGCCATCAGCTCGGGCAGCGGCGCGGCCAGCAGCTCAGCATCGGTCATTGTCATTCCCCGTTTTGAGCCCTCCCCCAAACCGCTCCCGCAGGGGGGAGCTTCATACCTGCTCCCCCTCCCCTGGCGGGAGGGCGCCGGGGGGAGGGACATGCGCGCCATCGGCAAATCGATGGAGGTTTTCCAAGGTCTCCTCAATCGAGGGGGCCTGCGGCAAGACGATCAGATGGTCAAGCCCGGCCTTGTCCAGAGCCGCCACGTCCTCGCACATATCGTCCGCGCTTCCCGTGAACATCTCGCGCGCGCCATCCGGCGTCTTCCGCGCGGTCCATTGCGGGGGCTTGAACCAGAGAAGGGCGACCCCGATCGCCCCCGGGTCGCGACTCTCCGCCTCGGCGGCGCGTGCCAGACGGTCGATCCCGGCCCTCAGCCGCGCCGGGGTGTCGAACGGCGCTTCCTGGTTATGGGAGGCCGGGTACCAGCAATCGCCGAAACGCACGGTTCGGCGCAACGCCGCCTGGCTCTCGCCGCCGACCCAGAGTGGGATTGGCTGCTGCACCGGCTTGGGGCGGAATGTCACGTTCTCGAATCGGACATACCGGCCCTGGAAGGATGGCGTCTCCTCGGTCCACAGCGCGCGGAAGGCGGCGAGGTACTCGTCGGTGACGGCGCCGCGCCGCATCACGGGCGGAGCGTTGAGCGGCTCGAACTCCTCGCGCATCCAGCCCACGCCGACACCGGCGACCAGCCGTCCGTCCGACAGCGTGTCGATGGTGGCCAGCACCTTCGCGCCGACGATCGCAGGGCGGTAGGGCACGACCAGGACCGAGGGCAGGAGGCGGACGCGGCTGGTGCAGGCGGCGAGGAAGCAGAGCGTGCCGAGCACGTCGAGACACTCCCCGGTCTGCGCGCCCACCCACACGCCGTCCTCGGTGTAGGGATAGCGTGTGGCGACGTCAGAGGGCAGGATCAATCGGTCAGGGATGCCGATGAAATCGTAGCCCAGCGCCTCGGCCCGTCGCGCGCAGGCGACCAGGTTGGCCCGCGAGGCGAGGCAGCCGCGCGCGCCGACATGGATGCCGAACCTCATCCCTCCCCTCCGGGCCTCGCCCCGGCTCCATCCTGTGGTATCGTCGCCGCGAAGGCAAACCAAGGGGGGATTTCATGCAGATCGGGTGCAGCGCGCCGAGCAGCGGGCCTCTGACCGACCCCGATAGCGTCGCGCGGGTCGCCACCGAGGCGGAGATGCTCGGTTTTGACTACGTCACCGTCAGCGATCACATCATGATCCCGACCGACATCGACTCTCGCTATCCCTACAGCGACAGCGGGGAGTTCCCATCCGGCGCGCGCGTCGATCGGCACGAGCAGCTCATGGAGGCGATGTTCATCGCCGCCAAGACCTCGAAGCTGCGCATCGTCACCTCGGTCATGGTGGTGCCGCACCGCCCGGCGGTGCTGACCGCCAAGCTGCTGGCCACGCTCGACGTGCTGTCCAAGGGCCGCCTCACGCTCGGCATCGGCGCGGGCTGGATGCGCGAGGAGTTCGAGGCGGTGGGCACCCCGCCTTTCGAGGAGCGCGGCGCCGTGACCGACGAGTACATGGCGGCCTGCAAGGCGCTGTGGGAACAGGACGAGCCGCGCTTCGAGGGCAAGTACGCGAAGTTCTCGGGCATCATGTTCACGCCGAAGCCAGTGCAGAAGCCGATTCCGATCTGGGTGGGCGGGGAGAGCAACCCGGCGCTGCGCCGCACCGCGCGGTACGGAGACGCGTGGTATCCGATCGGCACCAACCCGCAATTCCCGATGGACACGCTGCGCCGCTACAAGGCCGGTGTGGAGAAGCTGCGCGGCCTGGTCGAGAAGGCGGGGCGCGATCCCCAATCGGTCGCGCTGGCCTATCGCGTGTCCGCCAACCCGGAGGCGCAGCCCAAGGGCACGGTGGATGGGGAGCGCAAGCTGTTCACTGGCGGCTACGCCGACTACGCCGGCGACGTGCGCGCCCTGGCCGAAGTAGGTGTGGGCGCGTTCGATTTCGGCCTGTACGGGCCGACGCTGGCGGCGACGCTCGACAATATGCGCCGTTTCCGCGACGAAGTCGCGGCGCGGGTGCGGTGAGGAGGAAGCCATGCAGCTCGGCATCACCATCGACCTATCGGGCGCGCAGCCGCGTCTCGACATGGACCGCGTGCTGGAGGCCGAGCGCCTCGGCTTCGCCGAGGCCTGGACCGGCGAGGCGTACGGCACCGACGCCGTCACGCCCGTCGCCTGGATTCTCGCGCGCACCACGCGCATCAAGGCCGGAACCGGCATCATGCAGATGCACGCCCGCACCCCGGCAATGGCGGCGATGACGGCGATCACGTTGCAGCACCTGTCGGGCGATCGCTTTCTCTGCGGCGTCGGCGTCTCCGGGCCGCAGGTGGTCGAGGGCTGGCACGGCGTTCCCTACGGGAAGCCGATGCTGCGCACGAAGGAGTACATCGCGATCATCCGCCAGATACTGGAGCGCAAGGCACCGCTCGAGTTCCACGGCGAGCACTACGACATCCCGTATCGCGGTCCGGACGCGACCGGGCTCGGCAAGCCGCTGCGCAGCATCGCGCACGGCAACCCGGCGCTGCCCTTTTACACCGCCTCCATCACGCCGGCCGGGCTGCGCACGGCGGGCGAGGTGGCGGATGGCGTGCTGCCGATCTTCTACTCGCCCGAGCGGCCTGGGATTGTGAGCGATCCGATCCTGGAGGGGATGCGCAGGGCGGGCCGAACGCCGAGCCTGGAGGCGTTCGATGTCGCGCCGTTCGTGCGCGTCAAGATGGGGCCGGACGTGCAGGCGTGCCGCGACGCGATCCGCCCGGAACTCGCGCTCTATATCGGTGGAATGGGGGCGAGAACGAAGAACTTCTACAACGACGTGGCGATCAAGCTCGGCTACGAGGGCGCGGCGAGGGTCATCCAGGACTTTTACCTGGACGGCAAGAAGGCCGAGGCGGCGGGGGCGGTGCCGGATCGGCTGGTGGACGAGATTTCGCTCGTCGGACCGGCGGAGATGATTCGCGACCGGCTGGCGTCCTGGAAGCAAGTGGCGAAGGATCGCCACGTCGGGACAATGGTGCTGAAGGGCGCGAGCCTGGAGGCGATGCGGGTGGTTGCGGAGGCGGTGCTGTAGATCGACGGAATGGATCGGGCGCTGGATTACGGCTACCGGCTCGCTTACCGGATTGGTTTCGTGACGGCACGCACGTGGTGGTTCATGCGTCGGCCCCGCCACGAGGGCGCGCTGGTTGCGGTCTGGGTTGGCGATCGCGTGCTTGTCGTGCGGCAGTCCTATCGCCAGACGCTCTGTTTTCCTGGCGGCGGCGTGAAACAGGGTGAGGCACCCGTTGTCGCAGCGATGCGGGAATTATTGGAGGAAATCGGGCTTACGGTGTCGGTCGGAACCCTGAGCCTGGCATACGAGGCGACCAAGCTGTGGGACTACCGGCTCGACCATGTGCAAATCTTCGAGCTGCGGCTGGACGCCGAGCCCAAGCTTCGGATCGACAACCGCGAGATCCTCGCGACGCGATTCATCACGGCTGGCGCGTCCAGGGGAGCGAGGATGAACCCGTTCGTCGCGGAGTACCTTGCCGCTCACTCCTGAGGGTAGCGCCATGGCGTGGCGGGCTGCGCCGCGCCGTCGTCGATCGTCCATTGCGGCAGCGACAAGCCGGGCGCGATATCGGTGAACGCCATCCGCACGCGGGTGCCGATGCCGATGCCGCGCACCTGATCGGGCGGGGCCAGCTTGCCGTCCGGTGTCACGAGATTGCCCGCGACACGGAGCGCCTCGTGCTCGGTGGGCGTCCCCTTTTGCGTGTCGAGATCAACCAGCAGCACCATGTAAGGCGTGAATGGCTTGAATTGAGGCTGGATCGCGTGATGCACCTCCGTATAGGAATGCACCGCTCCCTTCCCTTCGACTTGCGTCCAGCGTGCCTTCGGGCTGGCGCACCATGGGCAGGCGGTTGTCGGCGGGTAGCGCAGCCTGTGGCACGCCTCGCATTGCTGCAAATGGAAGTCGTGCGCGGCGCAATGGCCGAAATATTCCAGGTTTTCGACCTCAAGATCGCTCAGCCGCAGCGTCATTCCAAGATACTCGGCGGTGATCGCCATGTCTCCTTCCTCCCCGCTCAGCCGCGCCGCATGACCATGGCGGAACCCGTCGCGGGCATCGCCCAGCCCAGATTGGCCGTGACCTCCACGTCCTTGACCTGGCGGCAGCCGCCGGGCCGGTGATCGTAGGTGTGCTGGCGCTTGCCGTCGGGTCCGACCGGGCAGGAGTCGTCCACGTCGTGGCGGAGCTGGCGCACGTTCTCGATCACCATGTTCATGCCGTGCGTGTAGCCTTCACAGAGATGCCCGCCGGATGTGTTGTTCGGCCGCCGCCCGCCCAGCCGGATGATGCCCGATGACACGTACTCGCCGCCCTCGCCCTTCTTGCAGAACCCGTAATCCTCCAGTTGCAGCATGGAGGTGAAGGTGAACGCGTCATAGGCGCCGGTTGCGTCCACGTCCTCCGGCCCCAGGCCCGCATTCGGCCAGAGGATGTCCTTCGCGTAGTGGCCGGCGACGGTGGAGATGGGGCCGTGCTGGTAGTGCATGTCCAGGCGCGGCTTGTTGCAGCGCCCGACCACGGCGCGGATCAGCGCGGGCGTGTGACGCAGGTCGCGCGCGCGCTCGGCGCCGGTGACGATGACGCAGGTGGCGTTGTCGGTCTCCACGCAGCAATCGAGCAGGTGCAGCGGCTTGCAGATGAAGCGGCTGGACAGCACCTCCTTGACCGTGACCCGCTTCGGATAGAGCGCCTTCGGGTTGATCGCGGCGTGCTCGGAGTGGATCACCTTCACCATGGCGACCTGCTCGGGCCGTGTGCCGTAGTCGTGCATGTGGCGCAGGAAGGTGGGCGCGAACAACTGCCCGGCGCTCTGCCAGCCATAGGCGCGGCTGTGCAGCATGTCGCCGGTGACGGGCGGAGCGGACCGGGCGCCGGTGCCGCCGATCCGCACCTCGGAGTAGCCGTTCATTGAGCGGAAGATGGCGACGCACTTGCACATCCCGGCCTCGATGACGCCGATGGCGATGCCGATCAGCGCCTCGGTCGAGCTGCCGCCACCGAACACGTCCATATAGAAGTTGAGCCGTATGCCGAGATCGCCTGCGAGCATCGGGGCGAAGGTGGAGTCGCCGCTCTGGTAGGACAGCATTCCGTCGATGTCGGCGCTGCGCAGCCCGGCATCCTGCATGGCGTTGCGCACCGCCCAGGTGCCAAGCGCGCGGGTGCTCATGCCGGAGCCGCGCGTGTAGGTCGTCTCGCCCACGCCGACGATCGCGTATTTGTCGCGCAAGAATTTGGGCGTTGTCGCGTCCGTGTCGGCCGGCAGCGGCATGGGTTCCTCCCAGGGTCCGTTCCGGGGAGGCTAGTTCCATCGGGCCTGGCGGGAAAGCCGCGATTGACGGGCGGGGCGCTGGGGGTAGTGTCGTCAGACGCGCCTCGCCGCGAGGCCATACAGATCAGGAGGAAACAATGAACCCACGCCTTTTGACCGTTGCCAGCCTGGCGATCGGCTTCGCAACGCCTGCCCTCGCCCAGGAAAAGAGTGCGGCTTGCGATGGTCCACAGGACGCGTGCCAGCAGATCGTCAGCATTCCGAAAAAATGGGAGGCGGCGTTCAACAAGAAGGACGCCGCGGGAGCTGCGGCACTTTATGCACAGGATGCCATCCTCGTGCCGGAAGGTCCCATTGTTTCCGGAAGAGAGGCGATTCAAAAGTTCTGGAGCGCGGCCATCCAGGCGGGTTTTTCGGATGCGGTCGTGAACACCGACCAGGTGCGAGTGGCAGGAGATGTGGCATGGGGGGCCGGAGATTGGCGCGAGACCGGTCCGGGCCCGAACCATGCTACCCAGCCCTTCCACGGAAAATGGGGCGCCGTCTTCACCCGTGACGGCGGAACCTGGGGGCTCAGCTTGGATGCGGTCAACACCATTGAGAGCCCGCCCTCGCAGAGCGGCGAAGGCACGTCGGCCAGTCGATAGCCACAGCCGCTCGACATCCAGCCAAACCGACGGAGAGTGTGATGAAGTTCGGCATCTTCTACGAGCTGCAATTGCCGAAGCCCTGGGGGCCGGATGACGAGCGGCAACTGTATCAGAACGCGCTGACCCAAGTGGAACTCGCCGACCGGCTGGGCTTCGACTACGCCTGGGAGGTGGAGCATCATTTCCTGGAGGAGTACTCCCACTCCCCCGCGCCCGAGGTGTTCCTGGCCGCGGCCAGCCAGCGCACGAAGAACATCCGGCTCGGCCACGGGATCATCCAACTCACCACCAACCACCCCGCCCGTGTGGCCGAGCGGGTGTCCTGTCTCGATCTTGTCAGCGACGGCCGGGTCGAGTTCGGCATCGGCGAGTCGGCCAGCGTCACGGAACTGGGCGGGTTCGGCCGTACGATGGAGGAGAAACGCGCGGTCTGGGAGGATGGCGTGCGGTGCGTGATGCCGATGTTCACGCATGAGGGCTGGGAGTACAACGGTCCATACTTCAAGTTCCCGCTGCGCAACGTGCTGCCCAAGCCGGTGCAGAAGCCGATGCCGCCCGTCTGGGTGGCGTGCTCGCAGCTTGAGACGATCGAGATGGCCGGGCGGCGCGGCATGGGCGCGCTGGGCTTCCAGTTCCTCAGCGCGGACGCGGCGCACGCCTGGGTACACGCCTACTACAACGCGCTCACCAAGCGGCTAGACAAGCTCGCGGATTATCCGACCAACCCGAACATCGCCATCGTGACGTACTTCATGTGCGCCGATACCGATGAGGAGGCGCGCCGGCGCGCGGACGGCATCACCTTCTTCCAGTTTGCGCTACGGTACTACAACGGCGCCGCGGGGCGGGAGCGGGCAAGACCTGGCACGATCAGCCTGTGGGATGAGTATACCAAATGGAAGCACCAGAACCCGGAGGCGCAGGCCCGCGCGGTCTCCGGCGGCCTGGTTGGATCGCCCGAGACGATCCGCCGCAAGCTGCGGAAGTTCGAGACCTCGAATATCGACTCGGTGATCCTGCTCAACCAGGCCGGGCGGAACATGCATGAGCACATCTGCGAAAGCCTGGAGCTGTTCGCGCGCGAGGTGATGCCGGAGTTCCATGCCAATATCCCGGCGCATGAGGAATGGAAACGCAAGGTGCTAGCGGGCGAGATCGAGTTGGAGGAGATCGATACCCAGCCGTTCCGGGACCGCTTCGGGCCGAACTCGGTGCAGATCGCGCAGACGCATCACGCGGATACGATGGAGGTGGCGGAGTAGTCTCTCCTTCATTGTCATGGCCGCGCTTGTCGCGGGCATCCACGCCTTCGGGGGCGCGGGAAAGCCGTGGATGGCCGGAACAAGTCCGGCCATGACGAGAGCAAAAGCGAGGGGTCGAGGGCGCTACCCCGCGATCCGCACCGGCAGCGACGAGATCCCACGGATAAAGTTGGAGTAGATCCGCCCCGGCTTGTCCATCACCTCGATCCGCAAATCCCGCTTCAGGATCTCCTCCCACAGGATCGTCAGCTGCACCTCGGCCAGGCGCGCGCCGACGCAGCGGTGGATGCCGTAGCCGAACGAGAGATGCTGGCGGGGCTTGGCACGGTCGATGATGAACGAGTCTGGCTGCTCGATCGCCGCCTCGTCGCGATTGCCGGAGATATACCACATCACGACCTTGTCGCCCTTGCGGATGCGCTTGCCGCCCACCTCCGTATCAGCGAGGGCGGTGCGCCGCATGTGGATAACGGGCGTCTGCCAGCGGATCGCCTCCTGCGCGAGGCTGGGGATCAGCGCCGGGTTCTCGCGCAGCTTGCGGAACTGGTCGGGATTTTGGCTCAGCGCCCACAACCCGCCGGATATCGAGTTGCGCGTCGTATCGTTGCCGCCGACGATCAGCAGCACGAGGTTGCCCAGGAACTCCATAGGCCGGCTGAGAAGGTCCTGCGTGCCCGGACCGTGCGCCATCATGGAGATCAAGTCCGGCCGCGGCTCCTGCTTGACACGCTCGTTCCAGAGCGCGGCCATCCTGTGCAGGCACTCGGTCAGCAGCTCCAGCCGCTTGTCGAAGGAGTCGACGATCCCGCCGGCGTGGATGTCCATCGTGGCGATGTCGGACCAGAACGTGAGCTTCCGCCGCTCCTCGAACGGGAAGTCGAACAGGGTCGCCAGCATCTGCGTCGTGGTCTCGATCGAGACCAAATCGACCCAGTCGAACACCTCGTTGCGCGGCAGCAAATCCAGGATGCGCGTGACCCGCTCCCGGATGCCGACCGTCATCTTCGCCATGTTGGTGGGGGTGAACGTGGGCGCGACCACGCGCCGCTGGTCGGTGTGCTTCGGCGGGTCCATGGAGATGAAGCTCGGCCGCCGGTGCTCCATCGGCGGGTCGATGATGGTGATGCCGCCGAGCATCGCCTCGGAGGAGAACTCCTGGTGCCGAGTCTCGATGTCCAGGATGTCGTTGTAGCAGGTGATCGACCAGAACGACCCGTACATCCCGCTCTCGCGCCAATGCACCGGCGCTTCATGCCGCAATCGCGCGAAGTAGGGCTCCCAAATGTCGTCCTGATAGAGGCGGGGATCGCTGACGTCGATCTGATCGAGCGGGGTGGAGGCGGCGTCCTCCACCGGATCGAAATGGATCGGGGCGTTCATGGCCGTTTTCTCCTTTGACAAACCGAAGCCTAGGTGAGCCCGGTGCCTCTTTCAAGAAAGGCCCTTTGACGGGCATGATGCCGCCCCGACACGGGGAGGCACGGTATGGACAACCCGCGATGGCAGCGCCGGCCGGATGGCTCGACCTGGGGTGACTGGGGGCCGGATGACGAGCGTGGGCGGCTGAACCTTTTAACCCCGGAGGCGGTGTTGCGGGGGGTGGCGGAGGTCAAAACCGGAAAGACCTTCTGCCTGTCGCTGCCGCTGGACTATCCCGGTGGAAACGTCGTGAACCCGCGCCGGAACCCCCCGGAGCTGCGCCCCACCCTGCGCAACGGCAAGCCCAACATGACCTACCCGCTGCGCTGCGACGACCCGACAGCGACCGACGTGGTGTGCGACGACCAGGTGCTGCTGACGCTGCAATACTCGACGCAATGGGACAGCCTGGCGCATGTCGGGCAAATGTTCGACATCGATGGCGACGGCAGGAGGGAGGACGTCTTCTACAACGGCTTTCGCGCCGGGGCGGACATCGTCGGGCCGGTCCTCTATGATGAGGCCGGCAACATGACGCCGAGCGGCCAGCCCCAAGGGGCACGGCGTCTCGGGGTGCAGAACATGGCCGAGGCCTGCATGCAGGGCCGCGGCGTCATGGTGGATCTGGAGGCGCATTTCGGCCGCTCCGGTCGGATTGTCGGCTACGAGGACTTGATGAGCGTGTTCGAGCGCGACGGGATCGCCATCGAGACAGGGGATTTCGTCCTGTTCCGCACCGGCTTCGCCGAAATGCTGCTGGAGATGAACAAGCAGCCCGACCGCCAGAAGCTGTTCGGAAGCGCCTGCGCGCTGGACGGGCGCGACCCCCGCCTTCTGCAATGGGTCACTGACAGCGGCGCCGTCGCGCTGATCAGCGACAACTTCGCCGTCGAGGCAAGCCCCGCACGGCCCTGCATGGACGAGGCTTGCGCCACCTTGCCGTTGCACGCGCATTGCCTGTTCCGGCTGGGCTGCTACCTGGGGGAGATGTGGTATCTAACGGAGCTAGCTGACTGGCTGAGGGCGAACCGGCGCACGCGGTTCCTGCTCACCGCGCCGCCGCTGCGCCTGCCGGGCGCGGTTGGCTCCCCCGCCACTCCCATCGCCACGGTCTGAGGGACGCTATGAGACTGCCGCTCGACAACCGCTTCATCGCCTATGACCTGATCGGGCCCGAGGCAGGCCCGGTGGTCTGCTTCGTCCATTCGCTGGCCGCCGATGGCGGGATGTGGGCCGAGCAGGTGCCGCCCCTGCTGGCGCAAAACTATCGGGTGCTGCGCCTGGACATGCGGGGCCATGGCGGCAGCGATCCCGTGCCTGGCGACTACACCATGCGCGCCCTGGCCGGCGATGTGGCCCAGGGGCTGGAGGCGCTCGGCATCGCGCGGGTCCATTTCATCGGCCTGTCGATCGGCGGGATGATCGGCCAAGCCTTCGCCATCGAGCACGGCGCCAAGCTGGCGTCCGCGATGTGGTGCGACACGCTGCCCGCCAGCCCCTCCGGCGCGCGCGACACCTGGCGCGAGCGGATGGCGGCGGTGGGCGAGGCGAACTCGCTCGCCCCGCTTGCCGATGCCACCGTCGAGCGCTGGTTGACCGACGCGTTCAAGACGCGCCGCCCGGCGCGCTGGCGGCAGATCCGCGACACCGTGCTGGGCACCACGCCCGCCGGCTATCTTGGAAGCTGCGCGGCAATCCTGAATTTCGACTTCACCGCCCAGCTTCCCTCGGTGCGCGTGCCGACCCTGGTGGTTTGCGGCGCCGAGGACGCCGGCACCCCGCCGGCGCAGAACCGCGGCATCGCTGCGCTGGTCCCGGGCGCGCGTTACGAGGAGATCGCGGCTGCCCGGCATTTTCCGAATGTCGAGCACCCGGACGTTTTCAACCGGATCATGCTGGACTGGCTCAAGGAGCAGCACGGCCGGGCCTAGGAGGCTTTCATGCGGCTAGCGGGCAAGGTCGGCATCGTCACCGCGGCGGCCTCGGGGATGGGGCGGGCCGGCGCGGTGCGCTTCGCCAAGGAGGGTGCCGCTGTCGCCGTGGTGGACATCGACGAGGCCGGCGCGCGCGCGGTTGTGGACGAGATCACTGGCAGCGGGGGCAAGGCCCTGGCGCTGTCGGGCGACCTGCGCCAGGACGGGTTCGCGCGGGAAATCGTGCGCGCGACGACCCGCGCCTTTGGCGGCCTCGACTTCGTCTGGAACCATGTGGGCCATCCGGGGCCGGCCTCCATCGAAGGTCTCGATTGGAAGGATTTCGAGCTGGCGATGGATCTCAATGTCCGCACCGTGCTCGTGACGACAGAGGCCGCTATCCCTGAGCTTCGGGCCCGCGGCGGCGGGGCGCTGCTTTACACGGCCTCCACCTCCGGCCTGGTGGGCTCTCAGTTCAGCCCCGTGTACAACATCGCCAAGTTCGGCATCGTGGGCCTGGTGCGCGGGCTGGCGAAGCGGTACGCGCGCGAGAACATCCGCGCCAACGCCGTCTGCCCCGGCCCCACGGACACGCCGATGCTGCGCGTCTTCGTCGCCCGGCCCGACAGCCAGGTGCCGCCCGGCGAGACCCCGGAAAGCCTGGTCCAAAAGCGCGGTGACCAGGTGCCGATGGGCCGGTTCGCGCGCCCGGAGGAAGTTGCCAACGCCGCGCTGTTCTTGGTCTCGGACGAGGCCTCCTACATCACGGGCGTGGCGTTGCCTGTGGACGGCGGGGCGACGGCGTGATTTCGCCTTGACGCCTCCCCCGGCCCCCTCTCGCAAGGGCAGGCGGACTGGTCGGGCCTGGCCGATGCTCGCGATAGCCGCGCGCGTGCGGCGTGCCGGGGCAGCGTCTTGGACTCGTTTCAGCGAATACGGTCGCGCTGAGACAGCGCTTGGCGGTCTGATCGCAGAGATCAACCAGGCACCTTCGGCCGCTGGCTCCAGACCCGGCCCACACCCACCTGCCGGCACGTGGAGAGCAGCGGGCAAGTCGGGCATCTCGGCCGCTGTCCGGTACAGACGTGTTTGCCGAAGGGTACCAGGCGCTCGTTGATCTCGATCCAGTATTGTTGCGGCAGTTTGCTGGCCAGAGCCGCCATGGTGCGCTCGGGCGTGGGCTCGGCGACGTAGCCCCAACGATTGGTGACCCGGTGGACGTGGATATCCACGCAGATGGCAGGCTTATGGAAGCCGATCGCCAAGGTGAGCGCCGCCACCTTCGGACCGACGCCGCGGAAGGCGGTCAGCCCCTCCGGCGTGTCCGGGACCTTGCCGCCGTAGCGCTCCAGAATGGTGTGGGAGAGGGCGAGGATGTCGCGCGCCTTCGGCTCCGGGAAAGTGGCCCCGCGGAGCAGGGCGGCCAGTTCGGCTTCGCCCAGCGCCGCCATTGCCGCAGGAGTGCGGGCGTGGGCGAAGAGGCGGTGGCAGACGGGGATCGTGATCTCGTCCAGCGTGCGGGCGCTGATCAGGCTGGCGACGAGCTGTTCGTAGGGGGTGTCGTAACCCTCGTCCCGGAGCTGGAACATCGCCGCCTTGGGCAGGTGGGCGCAGACTGCGCGCAGGCGACGGAAGACCTCGAGGATGTCGAAGGGCTCCTTGTTCCCGGCCGTGGTGTCCGGGGGCAAAGGGGCGGAGTGGTCAGGCAAACCGGACCTTCTCGTCATCGCCTGGGTGGTTCGCCAGTCAGCGCCACCTTCACGTGGCCGTAGGTGCGAACCAGCGTGCTGCTCGGGTAGTCCCAGCACTCGCCCCGCTGCACGTCAACCCTCGGGCGGGCGCGCAGGAAGTCGCCATTCTCCCTGGTCGGCATGGCAAAGCTTGCATTCTCGATCAGAAACGAGAGCTTCCCACCGCTTCGCGTGCCCCTTGCAGCCGTCGCGCCGTTGGGTGGGGTTTGCCGGTAAGTCTTCACCTTGTGGGACGGGCGGCCGCTCCACCGGCTGAAGCCGAGGACCGCGCCCAGAGCGGGGTCGCCGCAGGCCGCTTTCCGCCTGCGATGTGAAGGTGCTTGCCAGAACGACGGGCCAGATTCTGGCACGAGTACGCCCTCGCTGATACGAGCCTAGCGCGCCGGCTCGATCAGCACCTTGACCTCGTCGCCGGGGCTGGCGAGCGCCTCGAACGCGGCGGGCACTTCGGATAGCCCGACGCGTCGGCTGACAAGGGAGGCGGCGTCGATCCGGCCCTCGGCGATGTGGCGCAGCGTCCGCTCGAACTCCTCGGGCGAGTAGGCATAGCAGAAGCGGAAGTCGAGTTCCTTGGCGATCGCGAGCCCGGGCTCGATGCGGTCCGTTTCCATGCACACGCCGACGACCAGGATTTGCGAGGCGACGGGCGCCTCGGCGATTAGGGCCTGCAACATGCCCGGCACGCCGACGCATTCGAAGATGATCGGGCGCCCACGCAGGGTTCCCTCCGCCATCGCCTGGTAGCGCTGCCCGGGCGTGCGGGGCACGCCGAACTGCTCCCACGCGCGATGCGGGGACTGGGCGGCGGGATCGATCTCCACATCGGCCCCGAGGTGCTCGGCCGTGCGGCGGCGGCCGGGGGCGAAGTCGGCGGCGATCACCGGACCGAAGCCGCGCGCCTTCAGCGCCGCGATCACCGCCAGACCCACCGGACCGCAACCCACCACCAATGCGGCGCCGGCACCGGCGAGATCGGCCATCGCCACGGCATGCTCGCCCACTGCCAGCGGCTCGGTCAGGGCGGCGAGGTGCGCGGGAAGTCCGTTCGGCACTTCGAGCAGCAGCTTCTCGGTCAGCACCATCCGCTCGGCATAGCCGCCAGGGAAGCAGTTGGAGTAGCCGACGGTGTGCGCGCCCGTGCGGTCGAACACGCGCGGGACGGAGACGACGCGCGCGCCCGGCTTCAGCCGCTTCTCCGTCCCCGGCCCGTGGTCGAGGATCTCGGCGCAGAACTCGTGGCCGAACACGACGTCCTTGGACGGATCGAGGGCATTCTCGACACCAACGGCGCGGTACAGCCGCCCCACGACATCGGCATGATGCAGCGCGTGCAAGTCGGAGCCGCAGATGCCGCAGGCGAGGGTGCGCACGAGCACCTGGCCTTGGTCGGGCGTCACGTCGGGAACGTCGTCGCAGACGATGCGCTTGTCGCGGGCGATGGCTGCTTTCATCGTACGTTGCCCCTCCGGTCATGTGAATTCGATATGTTTCCTGCGGCACACTTCGGCGAAGTCCCTGGCAATATCGAGACCCTCGTGGTCTCCCCTGACCTCGAGGTCGTGCGACCGCCAGGCCATCTTCTTTAAGAAAGCCCCGCCACCACAGAAGCGGCTACCGCGCCATCTCCAGCAGCTCCGCCACCACCCGCTCCAAGTCGCGCAGCGTGTTGCACACCCGCACCATCTGGCAGTGCGGCGCGTAGCGGAACATGTCCGAATCGCCGGTGCCCCAGGACGTGCGGTACTCGGGATTGAGCCAGATCACGCGCTTGGACCGCTCGGCGATACGCTGCACGATGTCGGCGCGCGGCTCGGTGCGGTTGCCGCGCGCGTCGCCCAGGATGATGACCGTGGACTTGCGGTCCACGACGCTCATCCAGCCCTCCTCGAAGTCGCGCAGCGCGTTGCCGTAGTTGGACGATCCGAAGCCGATGACGCCCAGGATCTTCGCGATCGCGCCGTCGATCGCCTCGCTTTCCAGGATGTCGCTCACCTCGATCAGGCTGCCCGCGAAGGCGAAGCTGCGGATGTCCGACAACGCCTCGTTCAGCGCGTAGAGGAACATCAGCAGGAACTGCGCCATGGGCGCGACCGAGCCGGAGACGTCGCACAGTGCTATGATGCGGGGCTTCTCGATGCGGCGCTCCTTCCACACCGTCACCATCGGGACACCGCCCCAGCCCATGTTGCGCCGTATCGTGCGGCGCACGTCGAGCTGGCCGCGCAGCCGGCGCCTTCGGGGCTTGGCATATCGCGCGGCGAGCTTCTTGGCGATGGCGCGCACCAGCACCCGCATCCGGTCATAGTCGCGCCGGTCCAGATTGGAGAGGCGAGTCGATTTCAGCAGCTCCTCGCGGAACGCCTCGTTTTCTCCGCGCGCGAACAGCAGCAGGCTGCGTTCAACATAATCGCGCACCTGGTCGCGCAGCCTCTCCACGCCGCGCTCCAGGCGCCGGGCGCGACCAAGCCCCTCCCCTTCGCGGTGCAGCTCGGTGATCTCGCGCTCCACGGCGCGCAGGCCCATGCGGTCCAGCACGCGGCGCGCGTACAGGTTCTTCTGCGTGAAAAAGCGGATGTTCTGCACGCCGGCCGCCTCGCCCGCCTCCTCCATGGAGGCGGCGGGCCCGGCCTGGTCGTCCCCCAGCAGCATCCGCGCAAGCCTGCTGCCCTCCCCTTCTCCGCCTTGGCCGGGCATCGCCGCGCCAGGCTCCTGGTCGGGCATTCCCGGTTCGGCATCGCCCTCGAAAGCGGCAAGCTCCTCGCGCTTGAAATAGAGGTCGAAGCACGCGGCGAGCGCCGCCTTCTCCTCGGTGGTCTTGGCCAGCACGAGCCCTAGCGTGTCGCGCAGCACCGCACGGTCGGCGTAGCCGACCACCTCCACCGCGCGCACCGCATCGATGCTCTCGGCCGGGGAGATACGCACGCCGGCGCCGCGCGCCGCCTCGAAGAACCGGCGCATTGGTTCGGCGGGGGTGAGCACGCTCACTCCGCCAGCCCAGCCTCGCGCCGCGCCTTGCCGGTCAGCTCGCCGAGTTGGCGGCTCGCGGCTTCGATGTCGGTCTCGAACTTCAGCAGCACGTTCAGCGTGTCGCGCACCAATCCGGTCTCCAGCACGCTGGCATGGAGCAGGACCAGCACGCGCGCCCAGTCAATGGTCTCGCTGACCGAAGGCGCCTTCTTCAGGTCGAGTCCGCGCAGCGACTGCACGAAGCCGACGAGCTGGCGACGGAGGCTGTCGTCCAGCCCCGGCACGCGGCTGGCGATGATTCGGCTTTCCAGCCTGGCGTCGGGAAAGCCGATATGCAGGTGCAGGCAACGACGCTTGAGCGCGTCGCCCAGGTCGCGCATGTTGTTCGAGGTCAGCACGACCACCGGCGGCACCTCCGCCGCGATCCGCCCCAACTCGGGGACCGTCACCTGGTAATCCGAAAGGATCTCCAGAAGAAACGCCTCGAACTCCTGGTCCGACTTGTCCACCTCATCGACCAGCAGCACCGCCCCCGCGGGCGCTTGCAGCGCGCGCAGCAGAGGGCGCGGCTCAAGGAACTCGGCGGAGAAGAACAGATCGCCGAAATCGTGCAGCTTGGTGATCGCGCTATCGAGTGTCGACGTGTCGCCTAGCACCTCGCCGATCTTGTCGCGCAGGATCTGGGTGTAGAGAAGCTGCTTGCCGTATTTCCACTCATACAGGGCCTTGGCCTCGTCCAGGCCCTCGTAGCACTGCATCCGGACGAGCGGCAGGTCGAGCCAGGCGGAGACCGACTTCGCCAGCTCCGTCTTGCCGACCCCCGCCGGACCCTCGACCAGAATCGGCTTTCGGAGCTGGTGCGCCAAATAGACCGCCGTGGCGATCTGCCGGCTGGGGATAATAGCCGACCCCGGCGAGCCCGCTCTCGACCGCCTCGATGGAGGTCACACGCTGGTCCATCGCGGGGTTCCCGGGCGGAACCCCGGCTGAATACGGCATCTGCACCCGCCACAAATCCTACTGACGGGTATCCCCTAGCATCAACTGGCCCCGGCCCAAACCCTCAGCGGCCGAAATTCAGGAGCAAGCCGGGTTCGGGCCACTCCATCGCGCCGAGCCGGCCGGTTTCCGACAGGGTGATATAGGCCGTCCGCAGGTTCGGGCCGCCGAAGCAGATGTTCGTCGGGTGCGTGTCCGGGGCCTCGACGTGGCGGAGGACGCGCCCGTCCGGCGCGATGACGGTGATGCAGCCGGATACCAGGGTGGCGACACAGACATCGCCATTGGCCTGAACGGCGAGGCTGTCGAAGCGCGCGAAGCCTGGCAGCCCAGCGACCAGCCGCCCGCCATGTGGCGACGGAAAGCCCTGCTTGCGCAGCACACCCGGCGCGACGATGTCGAAGGCCCAGAGCCGCGCCGCCTCGGTGTCGGCGACATAGATCGTGCGCTCGTCGGGCGAGAGGCCGACGCCGTTGGCGCTGACGATTGGGTGCGCAATCTCGGTTACGCGCGACCCGTCGGGCAGCGCGTAGTAGAGCCCCCCGTGGTCGCGCGTGCGCTCGAAGCGCTTGCCCATGTCGGTGAAATAGAAACCGCCGTGCTGGTCGAAGACGAGGTCGTTCGGCGCCGAGAGCCGATGCTCGCCACAATGGGTATAGAGAACGCGTGCCTCGCCGGTCCGAGGATCGATCCGTTGGATCGACCCCCCTTGGTAATCGTCGGCCGGACCCTGGCCCATGAAATGGCCAGGCACGTATCGACTGCCGCCGTTGTTGCAGCAATAGAGCGCGCCGCCCGGGCCGATCGCCAGCCCGTTCGGACCGCCGCCGGTGGCGGAGAGCAAGGCGACGGAGCCATCGGCGCCGACGCGGATGACGCGGCCGCCGGCGATATCGGTCAGCACGACCGAGCCATCCGGCATCGCCACCGGACCTTCCGGAAATCCCAAGCCCTCCGCCAGAATTCGAACCTCGGCCATGCGCCCCCCTCCTGCTCCGGCCCAGTCAGGCCGCCTTGCGGCCGCTCTGCCCGGCGTAGACCGCCGTCTCGAACGCGTCGTAGAGCGCAAGCACCTTCGGATCGGCGAACGGCAGTATCTGCGTGAGGATCACGCCGCACACGCGGCTCGCCGGGTCGATCCAGAAATACGTGTTGCCGAGCCCCGCCCAGGTCAGCGCGTTGGCGGACCGCCGGCCCGGCACCGCCGCGGTGCTGACCATGAAGCCCAGCCCCCATTTCTTGGGCATGCCGGGGAAGAACTCGGCGTCGTTCGAGGCTTCCGCCGCGACTGTCACCAGCTTCGTGACCGTGAGGTCGCCAATGTTGTTCTGGCCCATCAACGCGACCGTCTCCGGCTTCATCACCTGCTTGCCGTCCAGGGTGCCACGGCCGAGGATCATGCGGCAGAACGCAAGATAGTCATGCCCGACCGAATAGAGCCCGCCGCCGCCCATATGGAACTCAGGCTCCTGCGGAATTTCAAAATCGATCGGGACAAGGCTTCCGTCGGACTGACGCGCGTGCATCCGGGCCAGGCGCCCGCGCTGATCAGGGCGAATCTTGAAGCCCGTCTCCACCATGCCGAGCGGCGCGAAGACATGGTCCTGCAAATAGGCGTCGAGCCGCTGACCGCTGAGCGTCTCGACAAGCTTGCCGGCGAAATCGATATTGATCCCGTACTCCCAGCGGGTGCCGGGATCGGCGACGAGTGGCGTCTCCAGCGCGCGATTCTGGCACGAGATAATCCCAGGGACGCCCGCATGCTCCCGATAGCGGACGATGTCGGCGTTCCACATCTCGTAGCTGAACCCGGCGGTATGGGTCAGCAGGTGGCGCAACGTGACCGGACCGCGCGCCGAGCGCAGCCTTGGCTTGCCGGAGTCGTCCCAGCCCTCGAGCACCTGCGGCTTGGCGAGCTGGGGCAGGATTTCGCCAAGGTCCTGATCGAGCCCGACCTTGCCTTGCTCAACCATCTGCATGGCCGCTGCCGAGACGATCGCCTTGGTCATGGACGCGATCCAGAACACCGTGTCCGGCGTCATGGGGTCGGGCTTCGACAGGTCGCGCCTGCCGAACGCGCCCTCGTAGATCGTGCCCTGGTCAGTGCCGGCGAGCGCGACGCCGCCGGGCACGTCCCCGGCCCCGGCGGCAGCCTGCAACGCCGTGTCGATCTCGGCTCTGTTTGACATCCAATCCTCCCTGTCTTGGTTCACTTTATGCTGCCGCCAGTTGCCGCGGCTGATAGATCGCGGTGTGCGCGATCCGGGCGACCGGAGTCCGGCCATTCGCTACTATGAGCGCGTCCAGCTCCACAAAGCGGTGTCCCTTGTGCTCGTAATTGGCGCTGACGCGGGCGCGTACCGTGATTTCGTCACCAATCCGCGCGAGTGACAAATTGCAAACGGAGCTGCCAACATGCATCCAGGGGCCGAGCACAACAGTGTGACTCAACGCCCAGTTGCCGGTCCGCAAAATCACGCCCGGATGTGCGAGCCCCTGCTCCGCGTAGATCGGATCGGTCTCTCGAACATCGCGCAGATAGGTGGTGATGAAATCCCGAGTCAGCAGCAACGGACGCATTCCGAGCCACGTGCCGGGCGCGAGCGAGACCTCATCGGCTGGTTCGCGAGCAGCGGGGGGATCGACCGCCTGGAACGCATCCAGGCTTGGCGCAGCGACTTGAGCCGGAAGCGCCGCGTGTCCGGTGGCGCAGACGACGCCTCGGCTCTCCACGCGCAGCGCCAAGCCGTCATCGGCGGGCTCGGCGGTGACCAGCGCCTCTTCCCCATCATACAGCGGCTTGCCGAATCGGCACGCGGCGGTCCCGCGCTCAAGCCACGCGCGCCCGAAATGCTGCACGGGCGCGTGCATCATGTAAGCATACACGTCCACCCCGGGCACCAAGCCGCCGTTAAAGCCGAAACGCTTGGCAACCGCGTCATCGTGGATCTTGTTTTCGGACGCATGGGCCGTATTGTGCGCTTGGACGCGATACGCGGCGGGTGCGCTGGCCGGCATGGCTCTCTCCTTAGCCGCTCGCGGCGGTGAAGGCGTTGAACGTAATGAGCGTGTACGTGTCCCTGACGCCGGGCAGGCTCTGCACCCGCTCGGTGACGAACAGGCCGATATCCTGGTCCGGGTCGAGGTAGAACTTGCCCAAGAGGTCGTACTGGCCGGAGGTGGAATAGAGCTCCGACATTTCCTCGATCCCGTCCGCCGCCTCCTGGGCGACGCGATAGGCCTGGCCCATTTCGCATTTTATCATGACGAAGATCGCGCGCATCCCGGTTTCCCGCCTGTAGTCGGCCGTTATTTCGGCGTGACATACCCGTTGCCATTTCTATAATGAGGGGCGTCAGCGCCTCGGGAGTGATAGCATGGAATTGGCACAGGCCCGCAAGGCACGCGCCCTGGCTCGCATGGGCGGACGAATCCTGGCCGATGCGCTGGTCGCGCAGGGGATCGACCATGCGTTTTCCGTTCCGGGTGAAAGCTTCCTGGCCGTGCTCGATGGCCTGTACGACGTTCGCCAGAAGGTGAAACTGGTCACGTGCCGGTTCGAGGCGGGCGCAGTGAACATGGCCGAGGCGTACGGGAAGCTGTGCGGCCGGCCCGCCGCCGCCTTCGTCACGCGCGGTCCAGGCGCCTGTCATGGGGCGATCGGCGTGCATACCGCCATGCAGGACAGCACGCCGTTGCTGCTGTTCGTCGGCCAGATCCCGCTGGCACACGCGGGGCGCGATGCCTTTCAGGAAGTTGACTACCGCCGCATGTTCAGCCCGCTCTCGAAATGGGCAACCCAGATCGATGAGGCCGGGCGCATTCCTGAGATCGTCGCTCATGCGGTGGATGTCGCGCGATCGGGCCGGCCCGGTCCAGTGGTGATCGCGCTGTCGGAAGAGATGCAGCGCGAGATGGCCGAGGTCGCCGACGTCGGCCGCGCCCCTGTCGCCGGAGCCTACCCCGACCCAGTAGCCATGACCGAGCTGCGGGAGATGATGCAGCGGGCGCGCAAGCCGCTCGCCGTGGTGGGCGGCTCCTGCTGGACGGATGCCGGGCGGCGCGGATTGCGCGATTTCCTGCACGGTCACGACATACCCGTCGCGGTCGGCTTCCGTCGCCAGGCATCGTATGATGGCGGGCTGGAGACCTTCGTGGGCGATCTCGGCGTCGGGTCGGACCCGGCGCTGATCGCCAAGGTCAAGGAAGCGGATCTGATCCTGGCCATCGGCTCGCGCCTCGGGGATGCCGTCTCGCAAGGCTATACGCTGTTCGAGGCGGCCAAGGGCACCCCAATCGTGCAGGTTCACCCGGACGGGGCCGAGATCGGCCGCGTTTTCCGCCCGGCACTCGGCATCGTCGCCGACCTCAACGCGTTCGCCCAGACGGCGGCGGCCAGCGAGCCGGTTCATGTTCACTGGGACGCGTGGCGGGCCGAGCTGCGCGCCTTGCGAGAGGCGGGGCGAGAACCGCCCCTTTATCCCGGCACCCTCAACCTGGCCGAGGTGATGCGTACACTGGAGGGAATGCTGACCCGCGATGCCATCGTCACCACCGACGCCGGCAACTTCGCTGGCTGGGCGACGCGCTTCATCGACTTCCGCGAGCACCAGCGTTACCTCGGCCCGACGAGCGGCGCGATGGGCTACAGCGTGCCCGCCGCGGTCGGCGCCAAGGTCACGTTCCCGGATCGCATGGTCGTGGCGCTGGTTGGCGATGGCGGGTTCTTGATGACGGGCCAGGAGATCGCGACCGCGTTCCACCATGGGGTGGCGCCGATCGTGCTGGTTTTCAACAATCAGATGTACGGCACAATCCGGATGCACCAGGAACGGGACTATCCGGGCCGCGTCTCCGGAACCGGGCTGACCAATCCCGACTTCGCCAAGTTCATCGAGGCGTTCGGCGGCCATGGGGAGGTCGTCAGCGACACCGCCTCGTTCGGCCCGGCCTTCGAGCGCGCCGTCGCCAGCGGCCGGCCCGCGCTCATTGAGCTGCGCATCGATCCCGAGCAGATCACCACGCGCACGACCATCACGGCGCTGCGCGGGAAGAAGGCCCCGCAGGTGGTGAGCGCCAAACCAAAGCGCGCAGCCGCGCCCAAGCATCCGAAGCCAGTCGGACGGACCAAGCCGGGCGGCAAGCGGGTGTGACCGCCTGCCTTGCGGGGGCTAACCGCCCGGCCGATTGCGCGGTTCCCCTTACTTCTGGGAGCCCGTCGAGCCGCCCGCACTGGAACTGGAAGACGAGGGCCGTGCCGGCGGGCCATTCTTGTTGCCCGGCTGGCCGCTCGTTCCCGGACTGCCAGCGGCGTAGCCTTTGTTCGTCGCCGTGCTGGGCTTGACGTTGGTACCCGCGGCGGGACCCGATGTCGTGCCGGTGCTCCCGTTGGAACTGCTCTCGGTGTTCGCCGCGACCGCCGGCCCGATCGCCAGGAAGCCAGCCAAAAGGCCGGCTAGGAGAGATGCCTGAAGTTTCATTGGAACGTCCTCCTGTCATTGTTCCGCAGTCCGGTTCCGGTCCCAAAAAAGTTCGGAAACCGGCTGACTGGGGTGCAACGCGAGGATAACGATGCCGGTTCCGGGCATCACCCAGGCCATGGCCGCCAGCATCGCGCCCTCTCGCCCGTAAGTGGCACCAGCGTCCTTGCCTGGACGCTCGCGGCGGGGCAGTACACACTTGACCGACGAACGGAGGAGACCGATGCCCGAGCCGGGACGCGCGCGGCCGAAGCCGACGCCGGAGACCAAGCACTTCTGGGACGGCACGCGCGAAGGCGAGCTGCGCTTGCAACGGTGCGACGCGTGCCGCAACGTCTATTTCCCCCCTCGGCCATTCTGCCCGGCCTGCGCCTCGCGCCAGGTCAGCGTCTTCCCCGCCTCTGGGCGCGGCGTGCTGTGGAGCTACGTGATCCACCACCGACCCGTGCCGGGATTCACGCCTCCTTATGCGATCGCCGTCGTGCAGCTTGAGGAAGGTCCGCGCCTGATGACCAACATCATCGACTGCCCGCAGACGCCCGAGGCGCTGCAACTCGACATGAAGCTTCAGGTCGCGTTCCACAAGCTCGACGACGATATCACGCTTCCCCTGTTCCGGCCGGCGGAGTGACGCGATGCTGAAGCCAGGAGAGATCGCCGTCGCGGGCGCGGCCGAGACCACGCGGCTCGGCACCATTCCCGATCTGTCGCAGATCCAGCTGCACGCCGACGCGGCGCTGAACGCGATGGCCGATGCCGGACTCTCGCCCAAGGACATTGACGGCGTGGCCTGCGCGGTGGAGACGCCGGTGCAGATCGCGCACTACCTGGGGATCACGCCCAACTGGGTGGACGGCACCTCGGTCGGCGGATGCTCGTTCATGATCCATGTCCGCCACGCAGCGGCGGCGATCGCCTCGGGCCTGTGCCGGACCGTGCTCATCACCCACGGCGAGAGCGGCAAGTCCCGCGTCGGCGCCCCGCCCCGCTCGGTGCCTCCCGACAGCCTCGCCGGGCAGTTCGAGCAGCCCTACGGGCCGCTCGGTCCGCCCTCGCTGTTCCCGATGCCGGTCCTTCGCTTCATGAAGACCTACGGCGTGACGCATGAGCAGATCGCGATGGTCTCGGTGGTGCAGCGCGAGTGGGCGGCCAAGAACCCGCGCGCGACCATGCGCGACCCAATCACGGTGGAGGACGTGCTCGGCTCGCGCATGATCGCCTACCCGTTTCGGCTGCTACAATGCTGCCTGGTCTCGGACGGGGGCGGCGCGCTGATCCTGGCTTCGGCCGAGCGGGCGCGCGACATGAAGCAGAAGCCGGTGTACATCCTGGGCACTGGCGAGAGCGCCGAGACGCCGATGGTGAGCCAGATGGAGGACTTCACCTCCTCGCGCGCGTTCCGCGTCGCCGGTCCCACGGCCATGAAGGCGGCGGACGTCGCGCACAAGAACGTGGATCACCTGATGATCTACGACGCCTTCGCGCATCTGCCCCTGTATGGGCTGGAGGATCTCGGATTCGTGGGGCGCGGCGAGGCGGCGGCCTTCATCGCCGGGCGCAACACCGCGCCGGGAGGCAAGTTGCCATTAAACACGAATGGTGGCGGTCTCTCCTACGCACATTCGGGCATGTACGGGATGTTCGCGCTGCAAGAGAGCGTGCGTCAGATGCGCGGCATCGCGCCGGCGCAGATTCAGGGCGCGAAGATCTCCGTGTGCCACGGCGTCGGTGGGATGTTCGCCGCGTCGGGAACCATCGTGTTCGGCAACGAGCGCGTCTGAGGGGCACGGGTCGTGCCCGAAGGCGTGTTTTCCGGCCTGCGCGTGATCGACTGCGCAAGCTTCATCGCCGCTCCCGCCGCGGCGACGGTCATGAGCGATTTCGGCGCCGACGTGGTGAAGATCGAGCCGCCGGGGGCGGGCGATGCGTACCGCAACCTTGGCGCGCTGCCTGGCCTGCCTGACAGCCCGCACGACTATGCTTGGCTGCTGACCGGGCGCAACAAGCGCAGCCTGGCGCTCGACCTGAAAGCGGCAGAGGGCCGCGCGGTCCTGCACCGGCTGGCTCGCGACGCCGACGTGTTCATCACCAACTACCCGCGCGACGTGCGGCACCGGCTGGGTATCGCCGCGCAAGATCTGATGCCGACCAATCCGCGCCTGATCTATGCCGCGTTCAGCGCGTATGGCGAGACCGGGGAGGAGGCGGGCAAGACCGGCTTTGACTCCACCGCTTGGTGGGCGCGGTCGGGGCTGATGGACCTCGTGCGCGCCGACCACACCGCGCCGCCCGCGCGCTCCGCCCCTGGCATGGGCGATCATCCCAGCGCGATGGGCCTGTTCGGCGCCATCGTGACCGCGCTCTATCGGCGCGAGCGTACGGGCCGGGGCGGAGTTGTCCACTCCTCCCTTCTCGCCAACGGCCTCTGGGCGAACGGGTTCTCTGCGCAGGCGCAGCTCTGCGGGGCGATGATCCATCCGCGCGTGCCGCGCGATCAGGTGCCGAACGCGGTCAGCAACCATTACCGCACGCGCGACGGGCGCTGGTTCATGCTGGTGATGCTGAACGAGGAGCGGCAGTTCCGTCCGTTTTGCGCCGCGCTTGGGCGGCCGGAGCTTGCCGACGATCCGCGCTTCGCCGAAATCCCCGCGCGGCGGGAAAACGCGCGGGCGCTCGTGGGAATCCTGGACGCCGCGTTCACCGAGCGCGACCTTGCCGAGTGGCTGCCGGTGATGCAGCAGGCCGGCATCACCTTCGGCCTGGTCGCCACGCTCGACGACATCCCGCGCGACCGGCAGGCGCGCGCGATCGAGGCGCTCACGTCGTTCGAGGGCAGTGACATGCTGACGGTGATGAGCCCGTTTCAGATCGAGGGGGAGCCCAAGGTGCAGCCGCGCAAGGGAGCCGACGTCGGCGAGCACAGCGCGGAATTGTTGGCGGAAGCAGGCTATGACGCGGCGGAGATCGATCGGCTGCGCGGGTTGGGGGTGGTGGGCTGACCCTCACCCCGGCCCTCTCCCGCTCGCGGGAGAGGATGTAGAGACAATCAGACCCGGTAAGGTTCCAGTGCTGGGCAATCTCACGACGCAACTTGTGGGCTACATCATTCCATAGGCGCTACGGGGTGACACGAACGGTCTGAGTGGCCGGTTGGTTACTCGGAGCCGCATACAACTCGAAGAGCTGGTGCAACGGCGCAAAAGTTCGCTTGGTTCCAATCGCTGTGGTCGGCACGCACCAGCGTTGGCGTTGATACAAGACGCTGACCCAGCAACCCTGCAGATCATGGGTTACATAAACTATGTCGGTAGGAGCATAGGGGTAAAAAAAGTAAAACGTTGGGTCCAGCAGCTCTTTAAGCAGCTCTTCCCGAAGCGATAAGATTTCTCCTAAGTAGCGGTAGGCTCCAAAGACCGACCTTGTCCAGATATGGACCTTTTCGCCGCTTGGCCCAGCAAACTCCCAAACTGGTCCGGGGGGTTTTGCGGCATTGTCACTAGGACTGGAAAGCTGAAGGTTTATGATGGTTTTTATCGTTTTAGCCTTGGTGGAAGGAACCGCGGTGGGCAGCAGAGTTTTGGATGTTGGCCCGGAGGTAGGTTGTGAACTAGCCTGCAACTGAGACGCGGAGCATAACGAATTCGCAACATAAGGCGGTGGTGTTGGGACCGTAACTGCTCATCCCGGGGTGAGCACGGACTGGCCGCATAGCGTATCGCGAATGGCCTGATAGGCGTCGATCCCGCGGCGCTTGGCGGTGCCGACGACGGAGCGGACGGCGGCGAATAGATCAGCACCCCAGTCGGAACGGAATCCGCCGGTGACTTTGCGATACGTTGCGGTGGGACGCAGATCCCGTTCGCTCGCGTTGTTGTCGGCGGTGATCTCGGGATGGTCGAGAAAGGTGAACAGGTGCTCGCGGAACCTGGCGTATCGCTTGCGCAGCCGTTTACCGTCGCGCTGCGTCGGCGCCAGCGCGATCACAGCGTCGAGTGCCACTTCCAGCCGTCGCCGGTATTCGCGCCGCGTGCTCTCGGCCAGCGCGCGGTGCCGCCGCGCCAGCAGCACCGCGCGCAGCAGCAGCGCCTTCATGCGCGGGGCGAACACCGCATCCCCCGCCTCGATCGCATACTGGCAGTCGCGCAACTGATGCGCGAGGCAGACCTGCCAGATTTCGGCGTGCCCCTGCTGGGCGCCGTAGAGGTCGGAGACCCAGATCATCGGCCGATGCCCGTCCAGCACCGCGCCGACCACACCGGCGCCACGGCTGCCGCGGATGACGTGGATCGCGACGTCGCTGTTCTGGAACACCCAATTCCAGCGGGTCACGCCACCGACGCGCACCGAGGTCTCGTCCGATCCGATCACGCGGGCGCGGCGCAGGCGCGCGAGGATTGCGGCGACATCGGCCTCCAAACGTGGACGGGCGCGACGGAAGGCGGCGTCCAGCGCGCCCTCGCTGATCCGCAGGGCATGGAGATCCAGCATCATCCGGCTCAGCCGCTCGTAGCTGATCGCGTGGGTGAAACGCAGATACATCGCCAATGCGACGATGTTGATGCTAAACGGCGTGCCCGGTTCCAGCCCCTCCGGTAGCGCTGCCAGCGTGGTGCGACCGCAGCACTGGCAACGCCCGGCATAGCGTTCCACCCGCGTCACCACAGGGCGCACGCGGGGCAGCTCGACCTTATCGTAGCGGGCATCGAGCTTCTGGTCGGCGTCGGCGAGTGCCGACTGGCAGTATTGGCAGCGCGCCGCGCGGGCGATCACCGCCTCGTCGGGCTCGGCCGTCAATTCCCGCCCGCCGCCCCTGCGCCCCACGCTGCCCGCGCGAGGACCGCTCCGCTTCGGCTTGTCCGCCACGTTGTGCTTTAGACCCTTCGACGGCGGCACGCTGGAATTGTCCGGCGTCTTCGGCGGAAGCTGCAACTCGGCCAGCCGCTTCTCCAGTTCAGCAATCCGCGCCAGTGCCGCTTGTAATTGCGCAGCAAGCGAGAGGATGAGGGCATCCTTCTCCGCATGCGACAGCTTGCTCAGGTCAAGATCGGTGTTCACCCCAACCTTGAATTGAGTCGCCCGTTACCGCGTCAACTCCAATTTCGCCGGTCGCTCAAGACAAACTGGCGGGGGTGGGTTGAGCAGTTACTTGGGAACATGTCCGTATTCACAAGACTTGGATCAAAACACAGTTTCGAAGCTGCGGCTGGCTTCCCGGGCTGAGGAACGAATGTCTGGTCGACTATAGACGTGAGGCCTTCGTTTATATACCGATATAGAATTTGATAAAATCCCTGGCGGAAACTCGGGTCCAAAATGAACCGTCCTTTATTAGTATCGAAGACGTACGGTTCATTGCTGAATGCCTCGAGCTTTCCATCCGCTCCCACAGCCGGTTGATCCCCATTTAGCACCTCTAGTCTAGATATAAAAAGAAAGAATATGAAATCTGAGTTATAGCCTTGATTGATAAAAAAACCAATTGTAGCAGGATCGTAAGCGGCGCTCTGCGGCCCTTCTTCCCGGGTGAGGGTGAGTATGGTGGGTGTGCCTGAGGCTGGCAGCTTCGGGCAGACATCATGTTTGACGGCAACCACGAGACGAGGGGGAAGCATCGCCGGGCGGAGGTCCGGACGAGGCCTGAGCGACGGCGCTGGTCGGCTGCGGACAAGGCGCGGGTCGTGGCCGAGGCGACGGCGCCGGGCGCGGTGGTCTCGGCCGTGGCGCGGCGCTGGCAGGTGCACCCGCAGCAGGTGTTCGCGTGGCGGCGTGAGGCGGGCTGTGCCGAGCGGGTGCCGCAGTCGGAGGTGGCCCTGGAGGACGCGTCGGTGCCGGAGTTCGTGCCGATCCTGGCCGTGACCGAGGCGGCAGGGTCGGCAGACCCCGTGGCAGCGATGGCGTCTGCCCCTGCGCTCGAGATCGCGCTGGCCGGCGCCGTCGTGCGCCTCAGGGCCGGCACGGACATGACGCTGCTCGCGGCGGTGCTGCGTGCGATCCGCGCCTCGGCGACGGCGGCGTGATCACCATCCCGGCCGGCGCGCGCGTGCTGCTGGCGACCCGGCCCGTGGACTTCCGCAAGGGGGCGCACGGGCTGGCGGCGTTGGCATCCGCGGTGCTGGGCGAGGACCCGTTCTCGGGTGTGGTCGTGGTGTTCCGCTGCAAGCGGGCCGACAGGGTGAAAATCTTGGTCTGGGATGCGAGTGGCCTGGTCCTGGTCTGGAAGCAGCTGCAGCAGGGTGGGTTTCGCTGGCCGGCGATCGCGGACGGCGTCGTGCGGCTGTCGGCGGTGGAGTTCGCCGCCCTGTTCGACGGGCTCGACTGGACGCGGGTGCAGGCGGTGCGCAGGATTCCCACCCCGACCGTGCCGGCGTAGGATTCGTGCTGTGACGCGCGCCGCTCCCGAGCCGATGCCTGCTCTGCCCGAGGATGTCGGCGCGCTGCAGGCGTTGCTGCGCGCGGCCTGGACGGAGCGGGACAGCGTGGCCGCCGAGCGCGACGCGCTCGCCGAGCAGAACGACCGCCTGCGCCACCTGCTGCTCCGCCTCAAGCGCCTGCAGTTCGGCGCCCGCTCCGAGCGCCTGCCCGACGCGCAGCTGCAGCTCGGCCTGGAGGATCTCGAGACCGCGATCGCCACGGGCGAGGCCGAGGGAGAGAAGCGCGACCCGGGCCTGCGCGCGCGGCGCGCGGCCAAGCGCCGGGCCAGCCGCGGCGCGCTGCCTGCGCACCTGCCCAGGGTCGAGGTGACGCTGGCCCCCGAGGACAGCGCCTGCCCGTGCTGCCGCGGCGTGATGGCGGTCATCGGCCACGACACCGCGGAGCGGCTCGACGTGATCCCGGCGCAGTTCCGCGTCATCGTGACCAAGCGCCCCAAGCTGGCGTGCCGGACTTGCGCAGGTACAGTGGTGCAGGCGCCTGCTCCGCCGCGACTGATCGAGGGCGGGCTGCCCACCGAGGCGCTGGTCGCGCACGTGCTGGTGGCGCGCTACGCCGACCACCTGCCGCTGTATCGCCAGGCGCAGATCATGGCCCGGCAAGGGGTGGAGTTGGGGCGCTCCACCTTGGCCTCCTGGGTGGGTTATGCCGCCGCCGAGATCGCGCCCGTGGTCAGCAGGCTGCGCGCGATCGTGCTCGGCTCGGCGCGGGTGTTCGCCGACGAGACCACCTTGCCGGTGCTCGACCCTGCGCATTCCGCTGAAGTCGGCCGGTGATTCCGGCCTGATGTCGGCCACCTCTTCCGATTGAAGTCGGCCGGACGTTCCGATCGAAGTCGGCCGGGGTGGCTGCCCGTGGGCTGGGCTGATCTCTTCACTGCGATATCGGCTGGGTCAAGCCATGATGGCCTCCTGAGCCTTCTTTCGTCGGAGGGATTTGCCGCGCAGCTGGATGCGATGGGCGTTGTGGACGATGCGATCCAGGATGGCATCCCCGATCGTTGGATCTCCGATCAGATCGTGCCAGCGGTCCACGGGGATCTGGCTGGTGAGCAGCATGGCCCCGCGGCCGCAGCGATCCTCGACGATCTCCAGCAGATCGTGCCGCTGCTCCGCGCCGAGCGGCTCCAGCCCCCAGTCGTCCAGGATCAGCAGCTTCACCCCGCCGAGGGCCCGCATCAGCCTGGCGTAACGACCGTCGCCGCGCGCCAGCGCCAGATCGGCGAACAGGCGCGGGATGCGCTGGTAGAGGACGGAGTGGTTGTCGCGGCAGGCCTTGTGGCCGAGCGCACAGGCCAGCCACGACTTCCCGACCCCGGTCGGACCCTCGATGATCAGGTTCTGCTTGGCCTCGATCCAGCCGCCCGTGGCCAGCTTCTGAAACAGCGCGCGATCCAGGCCGCGCGGGGTGCGGTAGTCGACATCCTCGACCGCCGCCTGATGGCGCAGCCGGGCGTAGCGCAGCCGCGCCTTGAGCCGGCGGTCCTGGCGGTCGGTGAGCTCGCGGTCGAGCAGCAAGCCGAGCCACTCCGCATGATCGAGTTCGGCGCCGCGCGGCGTGGCGCTCAGCTCCTCGAAGGCGCGCGCCATGCCGGCGAGGCCGAGCTGGTGCAACTGGTCGAGCGTGGGATGGGTCAGCACTGGCGCTCTCCTCAATGGTAGTAGCCGGAACCGCGGATGTTCGGGTGCAGCAGCGGCAGCTCGCCCTCACGGGCCGACGTTGTGGGCGGCTGACGATCGAGGCCGTGCTGCAGGATCGACTGCACGCTGCCGTAGGAGCGGGCGCCGATCTCCAGCCCCCGCGCGCAGGCGGCCTCCACGCGCTCGCGGCCATAGCTGCGCACCAGGCGCAGGATGCCGAGACAGGCGCGGAATCCCTGCTCGGGATGCGGCCGGGTCTCCAGGATCAGCGCCGTCAATCGCGCGGTCGCCGCGCCGATCGCGGCTGCCTCCTGGCCGATGCGCGGGATCGTCCACTCGGCCTGCCGCCGGTGCGACCGCGGCATGTGCTCGGGCAGGGTGGCGTGCCGACCGCGCGCGCCACCGCGCAGATGCACCGCGACCCGCTCGCCCCTGTGGAACAGCTCGATGGTGCGCGCGGTGATGCGGGCCTCGACCTGCTCGCGCAGCAGCCGGTGCGGCACCGAGTAGTAGTGGCCGTCGATGTCGACGTGGTAGTCGAGCGCGACGCGCCGGATGCGCCACTCGGCATAGACGAACGGTTGCGTCGGCAACGATAATAGTGCCGGCTGGTCCAGTTGCTCGAACAACTGGCGGCGGCTGACGCCCAGCTTGCGCATCGGCCGAGCGTTGAGGTCGGTGACCAGTCCTGCGATCGCCGCATTGAGCTCGGCCAAGGAGAAGAAGCGCTGGTTGCGCAGCCGCGCCAGGATCCAGCGCTCGACCACCAGCACGCCGGCTTCAACCTTGGCCTTGTCGCGCGGTCGGCGCACCCGCGTCGGCAGGATCGCCGTGCCATAGTGCGCCGCCAGGTCGCGGTAGCTCGGGTTGATCCCGGGCTCATACCAGTTCGCCCGCAAAACGCCGGCCCGCAGGTTGTCCGGCACGATCTGTCGCGGCACGCCGCCCAGGAAGCTCAGCGCGCGGACGTGCGAACCGATCCAATCGGGCAGGCTTTGCGTCCACGTCGCCTCGGCGTAGGTGTAGTTCGATGCCCCGAGCACCGCGACGAACACCTGCGCCGCGCGCAGCTCGCCGGTGCTGGCGTCCACCACCATCGCCACCGTTTGCCCGGCGTAGTCGACGAACAGCCGCTCGCCGGCTGGGTGTGTCTGGCGCATCGTCGGCGATAGCCGGCTCTCCCAGCTCCGGTAGAGCTCGCACCAGCGGCTGTAGCCGTAGCCGCTGGAATGGAGGGTCCGGTATTCCTCCCACAGCAGCAGCAGCGTCACCCCCGGGCGGCGCAGCTCGTGGTGGACCGCCGTCCAGTCCGGCTCCGCCTTGTGCCGATGACCCGGCTGCGAGCCGCCAAGCGGGGCGAACAGCAGCGCCTCCAGCCCCTGGTCGATCACCGTCGCCGGCAACGGCCAGCTCAGCCCCGCCGCGGCAACCCGATCAAGGCACAGCCGCACCGTGCTGCGCGCCACGCCGACTGCGACCGCAATGGCGCGGTCGGAGAGGCCGCACTCGTACTTCAGTCGAAGGATTCTCACGCACACGTCGCATCGACACTCTCTCGGCCGGCATCGGTCTCCCTCTCGCCCTGACGAGAGGACAGACCGCTCACCTGCCCAGCGGTCGGGCAACGCCACCCCTCTCAGGGATGGCCGAGATCAGATCGGAATGGCCGACATCACCTCGGAATCAGTGGCCGACATGAGATCGGAATGCCTGGCCGACTTGCTCCGGAATACGCACTCGACCCCGGGCGGGGCCGCACCAAGACCGGCTACTTGTGGGCGCTCGCACGCGACGACCGGCCCTGGTCTGGGACGGACCCGCCGGCGGTGGTTTACAGCTACGCGCCGGGCCGAGGGCAGCAGCACGCCGACACGCTGCTCGGCGGCTTCCGTGGCATTCTGCAGTGCGACGGCTACACGACCTATAAGAAGCTGGCCGAGCCCGCGCGCGACAAACAGGGCAGCGGCGCCGTGACGCTGGTCTTCTGCTGGGCGCATGTGCGTCGTGGCTTTTACGACCTGGCCAAGACCGGCACGGCCCCGATCGCCACAGCGGCGCTTGAGCGAATCGCAGCGCTCTATCGGATCGAGGCCGAGGTCCGCGGCCAGGCGCCGGCGCAACGGCTGGCGGCGCGCCGGGAGCGGAGCCGGCCGCTGGTGCTGGAGCTGCGCGCCTGGTTCGAGCAGCAGCTGGCCAAGCTGCCGGGCCGCGGCCCGACCGCGGGCGCGATCCGCTACGCGCTGAACCACTGGGACGGGCTCGTGCGCTTTCTCGACGACGGCCGGATCGAGCCGGACACGAACACGGTCGAGCGCGCGATCCGACCGGTGAAACTGAGTCGAAAGAACGCGCTCTTCGCCGGAAGCGATGAAGGCGGGTCAAACTGGGCCCACGTCGCCTCGCTCGTGGAGACCTGCAAGCTGAACGGCGTCGACCCGCAGGCCTACCTCTGCGAGTTGCTGACCCGGCTCGTCGGTGGCTGGCCGCAGGCGCGCATCGACGAGCTCATGCCCTGGCACTGGGCCGCCCAGGGGAGCGGCTGAGCGTCGGGCTGCGCGGGGCAGGGGTCATGGAGGATAGCCGCATGTCGCGCACGAGCACCCACATCTTCCGCGTCCGGCTTCGCCCCAGGGTCTACCGCGAGATCGAGATCCCGAGCGAGAAGTCGCTCTACGACCTGGCCGCCGCCATCGTGCAGGCCTTCGACTTCGACCTGGATCACGCCTTCGGCTTCTTCAGCAAGCTGGACCACCACGTCTTCGACTCGCCCGTGCGCTACGAACTCTTCGCCGACCTGGAGGCCGGCAGCGAGTCCGGCAGCGTCAAGCGGACCAAAGTGGCGCAGGCGTTCCCCGCCGTGGGCGCCAAGATGCAGTTCCTCTTCGACTACGGCGACGACTGGCGCTTCCAAGTCGAGGTGATCGGGCTGGGGGAGAAGGCTCCGAAGACGCGCTACCCGAAGCTGCTCAAGGCTGCAGGCAAAGCCCCCCCACAATACCCGCCCGAGGACGAAGACGAGGAGTGACGGCCGGCCCCAAGGGCCCCGACGCATCGCTTACGCAGGATCAATGGGCCTCAGGAGCGCCGCATATGACTGTGGATCATCAACAACCGACACGTTAAAATCGTTAGCCTCTGACCCACCAATTGAGTTGGGTCCAAAAAGAAACAGGTTCTGCGCCGCCGTCCTTCCTGGTCCAACTATAATCGTCGGCAAGCCTATACTCGCACTTGCGGTATCGTGACCAGTAACAGCAGTGACCAGTAACAGCAGTCAAGCTTGCGAATTGCAGGGGTTCGGTAATTACCCACCCCCCTTGCGGCGGGGCGGCATTGCTGATGCAGTTTGGGCATGCAGCGGGACGAGCTGGAGCGCCTGAGCAAGGCCGAGCTGATCGAGTTGGTGCTGCGGCTGCAGCGGCCGGAGAAGACCTCGCGCACCTCGTCCAAGCCGCCGTCCACAGACCGCAAAGCGCGTCGCGAGCAAGCCCGCCCCGGAGGTGCCAAGCCCGGACATGAAGGCCATAGTCGGGCGCTCAGCAGGGAGGTGGACCGCGTCGTCGATCACGCCCCGCAGCAATGCCCGTGCTGCCGCAGGGCGCTGTCGCCCGACCTGCCCAGCGAAGCGGTGAGCGTGCACGAGCGGATTGAGCTGTCGGAGATCAAGCCAATCGTCGAGCACCACCGACGCTTGGCGGTGCAGTGTCCCGGCTGTGGGGCGCGGGTCGTGGCAGCGCCGCCGCCCGCCGCGACAGGCACGCCGTTCGGCCCGCGCCTGCACACGCTGGCGACCTACCTCAAGACCTTTCAGAGCCTGTCCTACGAGCGGCTGCAGGCGACACTGGCCGACCTGTTCGGCCTGTCCATCAGCCAGGGCGGGCTGATGAACCTGCTGCGTCGCGCCCAGACTTGCTTCCAGGCCGGGCGAGGCTTGCCGAAGGTTCCATTCGGCGCAGCCGGATGGAATGGCAAGACGAGGGGCGAGCACGCCGTCGCAGCCCTGCGGCAGGCCAAGGTGGTGGCCTCGGACGAGACAGGCGTCCGGATTGAGGGCAGCAACGCCTATCACTGGGTGTTCCGCTGCAAGGAGGCCGTGGTGCACCACGCCGCCCCGACCCGCGCCGCCGCGGTCGTGCACGCGATGATGGCTGGCCACCAGCCCGAAGTCTGGCTGTCGGACCGCGACTCGGCCCAGCAGGGCCATGGCCAAGTCCAGCAGACCTGCCTCGCGCACCTGGCTCGCGACGTCGCCTACGTGTTGGAAGTGAGCGACGACCCCGTGCCGTTTCGGCTCACGCTCTGGCTCGCCTCGGCCTTCGAGTTGGCGGACAGCATCTCACAACTGGCTGCCTCCACCCTGGTCGCCAAGCGCCGCGCGCTGGCGGGCAGGCTGGTCGCGATCCTGGCAGCACCCACCACCTGCGACTTGGCCCGTGAACTTCAGAACAAGGTGCGCCGAGCGCGCGATCAGCTCCTAACCTTCGCCGACTGGCCCGGTCAGGTCGAGGCCACCAACAACGCCTGTGAGCGCGACCTCCGGCCCTCGGTGATCCAGCGCAAGGTGACCAACGGCTATCGTGCCATGTGGGCCGCCGAGGGTGAGGCCGACATACGCAACGTCGTCGATACCGCTCGCCTCAAACCGGGCACCAGCGTCTTCAACACCATCCTACAGACCGTCACGGCCTGATCGCTACGCCCGAAACAGGGGTGGGTAATTACAAGATGCCTTTTCAAACGGGGACCGACAGCTAAAGGCGGGTGTGATACCAAATCCGGCTGATTAGTTCGGCTGAACCGGCTTTGGCCACCAGTGGAAGCTGGTGTGCGGACGGATCATGCTTGGGTCGAGGCGGGTGCTGCGTTCGGCGATGGCGGCATCGAGGTCGGCCAGGGTGGGGAAGTGCTTGTTGGCCACCGCCTCGTCGAGCAGCGGCCAGAGCCGCTCAGCGGGTTGGAGTTCCGGGCTGTAGGGAGGCAGGAACACCAGCGTGATCCCGTCCGGCACGGCCAAGCCCTTGGGGCCGTGCCAGCCGGCGTTGTCCAGCACGAGGACGATGTGGCGTCGGCGTCCCGCCCCGCTCTCGCGGGCGAAGGCGGCGAGCCGGGTTTCGAAGGCCGGCTTGTTGATGCGGGTGCAGAGATACCAGACCGTCTCGCCGCTGCTCGGCTGCACGAAGGCCGCGACGTGCAGCCACTGGAACCGGTGATGACCCAGCGCCGTTGGGCGTGCGCCGGCCTTGGCCCAGACCCGGCGGCGGATCGGCTTCAGGCCGAGGCGGTGCTCGTCCTCCGCCCAGACCTCGACCGGCTGTTTCGGGTGCGCCGCCCGTGCTTGCGCAACGGCAACGTCAACCTGTTTGCGAAGGCCGCCCGCGCCTCCGGATCAGCGGCCCGCGGATGGCGCGGGCGCGGCGTCTGCACCGACCAGCCGAGCCGCTTCAGCGCCTCCCAGCCGCGCTGCGGATGCACCCGCTCCAGCTTGAGGTGCCGCGCCATCCAGGCCGCCACCTTGGGGCCACTCCATAGCCCGCCGTCCTCGGGCGGCTCACGCAGCCGCTCGGCCAGGGCGGCCAGCACCGCCTCGGTCAGCACGCTCGCTGCTCGCCCGTTCCGCCGCCGCCCATCGCCCAGCGCCGCCGGGCCGCGTGCGTTGTAGCGCGCCGCCACCGCCTCCACCCAGCGCGGCGTGAGCGCCAGCACCCCGGCCACCTCGACCACCGTGCGGCCCTGCGCCAGCAGCCAAATCGCCTGGGTGTGCCGCGCCTCGGCCACGGTTTGCGCCGCGCGGAACCGCGCCGCCAGTTCCGCCACACTCAGGTGCTCGGCAATCCGTGCCATCATCCCCCCGTTCAACCGCCCGCGGCATAGGCCCGCTCCGCGCAGCCGCCACTCTAAACCGAACCTATCACCCGGATTTAGTATGAGAGGTCAGAGTGCTAAAGGCACCCCCTCGTGAGTAATTAGTCGGTCTTGAATAACTCGTTCAGGCTGGCTGGCAGGTAACCAGGTGGCGTCTGCGCGCGGGTGAAGCTGGAGCAGGCTGGCGAGGAGAGCCGTCAAAAGCGCCCGGAGGTGGGCGAGGATCTTGCGGATGTTGTGCCCGCAGCCGCAGAGGACGGCGAAGATGGCGTCGCCGAGCAGGCCCTTGAGGCCGCAGCGGGCGAGGCGGCCATCGGTCTTCATGTGGCCGATCTCGGGCTCAATCGCACTGCGGCGCTTGAGGAGCCTGGCCAGCCTCGGCGTGATGCCGCGCCGTGAGCCGCTGATGAGCACCCTGGTGCCCTGCACGCCGTGGCCGCGGTAGCCGCGGTCGACCACGGCGAGGCTGGGGCGGCAAGCCGTCAGGGTCTCGACCTGCTGGAGGGCCTCGCCGAGCGTGTGCCCGTCATAGGGGTTGCCGGGCATGGAGCGCATACCGACGACGAAGCCCTCGGCGAGGGTGGTGGCGACGCTGACCTTGGTGCCAAACTCGTAGCGCACCCGCGCCTTGCCCTTGGCGATGCAGTCGACCTCCGGCTCGTGCAGGGCGTAGATCTTGTTCCGGCTCTTGGGTGTCTGCCGCAGCAGGCGGGTGACGAGTGCCATGCGCGCCTCGATCCGCCTCCGGAGTTGCCCCTGGGGGACAGTGCCGAGCTTGCGGCCGGTGTCGCGCAGGACGCGTCCCGTGTAGCCCTTCAGCGTGCGCAGCGCCTTGCGCATGCGCCGGAACTGCCGGGCATGGGCGTGACGCCCGGCCTGGGCGGCCAGACGCGGGGCCTTGCGGTTGTAGTTTTGCCGCAGCCGGATCCCGACCTTCTGCGCCAGCGTCACCAAGGAGCGACGGGCCGTCTCGTAGAGCCGGCTGTCGGTCGGGTGAGCGATGGCTTTTTCCATGACGGTGGTGTCCACCACGATTTCGGAGAGGCTGCGCGGCTTCACGGCCCCCGAGGCCCGGCCTGCCTCGACCGTCTTGGTCAGCAGCCACTCCACGCCCTCTTCGCCGATCCGGCCGCGCCAGCGGCTGAGCGAGGAGGGGTGAAGGGGCAGCCGGTGCTGGAAGAACACCTCGCCGGTGAAGTGCTGGTAGTACGGGTTCTCCACCCAACGGGCGAGGACGGCCTCGTCGGAGAGGCCGTGGGCGTGCTGCAGGGTACATCAGGCCTGCGACCAGACGAGGGTGGAGGGCGGGCCGCCCCTCCGGGGAGGGGAAGAAGCCCGCCCAGTGTTCCTCGAACCAGGACCAGTCGATCAGCGCCGCCAGCCGGACCAACTCGTGCTGCCCATCGATCATGTCGACCAGGCGCGGCCGCCGCAGGTCATCCTGTTCGGCTGGGCGGGGACGGTGCTTCATGGTCGCGAGAATCGCAGGGTTTGCCGCCGAGGCCAACCAAACCGTGCAATTCCACAGCGTCCAATTCGGCGGATTGCTGAACCAGATCAATGCATTGGGAGTTGTTCAAGACCGACTAATTACGGGGTTCGGCGAAGCGCGCTCGCACGACGTTATACAGTGTTGCCGCAGCCGCATAGTCGCCGGTCATGGTGTTTATGTTCCGCGCTCGGTTGTCAACAGATCCGAGCGTGGTGCAGGCCGATAGAAGGATGAATGAAAAGAGATCGAGCCGCACGCGGCAAAGACAAGAAACCAATTTAGCTGCTTGTTGCATTGGCGCGCCCCTCCCCAGAGTTCGATCTCGCTTTAAAATTGGCGAGTTAATTCTGGAAGTTCCCGTATCAATATTGCCTAACCCATGCCGCCTACAATCGCCTAATCGCGAGGTAAGGCGTTCCATTTTCGCTTCCAGTTCCGAGCTCAAACTGGCTTGCCTGAGAAGCTGTGAGACCTGCGAATGTGATTGATTCGCTGCTTCCCATCCCGTAAAGACCGGCATGCAGCGTCGCTCCTTGCCAGCCCGAAAGACCCTGACTATCCTGCCATCTAATGGCGGAAGCGTCTCCGTTCCAACCCCACAATATTAGTGAATCGCCCGTATTGAAATTGGCGACTGTACTCCAGCCTGGTCCGGGATTGCGGCCATCCACGAAGAACGTGTCAGATCCCGTTCCGCCAATAAGGAAATTTGTCCCAGTTCCAGTAGAAATAATGTTGTTTCCTGCACTTACTTGAAGAATATTGTTTCCGGATCCCGCATAAAGGAACACGTCAGGTGTGCTTGCAGAAATATAGAGAGAGTTTGACGAGAGATCCGCGAACAAGTATTGCAGGTTGGTCGCAGGAGGATTGTACGGCGTCATGGGCTGGCGCGTCGCTCTACCTGTGCTCAGATCGTCAACCGCTACAGTTGGAAGGGCCACCCCGCCGACATTTTTGTATTCGGGATTTCCGTTAGCGATTGCGAATCCAAGGACATTCATCTCATTGATGTCCGTTTGGGAGAAAGTTCCGATCGTATCAGGCGCGGCTTCCTCAAAAGAGTCGCCTATCCTCGTCCAGTCTCCAGGATCCTGGTAGGTGGGCTCAAACTGGTAGTTCTGCCCTGTCTGCCCGCCGTCAGTGGAAAAGTAGCCGGTACCCGCACCAGCGGTCTGACGAAGTCCTGGTGCCGAGTAGCGGAAGAGATCCTGGGCGGTCCCCAAGCCTCCCGGGTTTGTTAAAGCTATTCGCCCTAACGCGTGAGTAATTTCGTGCTCTGCAACACCGATGAAATCAAATGGGCCAAACGCACTGCTTGGATCAATGTTCCACGAGATGGAGTTAGAGAATCCAATAGCGCCTTCAATGTCCGGATCATTTGCCGGCAACAGACCGAAAGCTTGCTCTTGGGCCGGAGCGATGAAATAGCGAGAGGCTCCGAGAGGATCGGTTAATGGCAAGTATGAATATGCGCTCGCGTCTAAGTTTGAAGTCGTGCTGGATGTGAGCTCATCTCTTAGCCCGAAGTTTGCACTGTCGGGTGGAAGAACCTGTGCTGCAGTCTGGGGATTTTCGTAATGACCCTGGCTGGTTACTGGACACGCGGCAAGGGTGCGCCGATCAGTTCGAAGGCCTTGCTCTGGAGCGGCGTGGGTTTGGCGGCGAGCACGAATGAGGCATTCGGTGCCTCGGGTGGCGCGACCACGTTAAGCGTCAGGGTGGCGAGGTGGGCCAGCAAGTCGCCGAAGCTGGTGACCGGCAGGCCGTCATCGCTGCGCCGGCGGCCGCGCTTGCGCTTGGCGGCCTCGGAGATGTCGGCCGCAGCGACTGGCGAGGCGCGCTCCTGTTGGGCAGCGTCCCGGTCGTGCTCATGAAACAGGATCGGTGCCCAGGCCGCGCGCAGATGCCACTCGACGTAGTAGGCGAGCATGCACAGGAACACGTGCGCCCGGACCCGCGGCTCGATCCAGTGATGGATGGGACGGATCCGCAGATCGACCGATTTCAGTGAGCGAAATGCCCGCTCCACCCGGGCCAGGTCCTTGTAGGCCCGGACAGTATCCGCGGCACCCATCGACGCTGCCGGCAGGCTGGTGCGGATGACATAGAGGCCGTCGAGCCGCGCCTCGCGGTCGATGCTCTCGGGCTGGCGGTGATACGTGAAGCTGTCGGCGGTGATGGTCAGCGCGAAGTGCTTGCCCATTTTGTGATGATCGATCACCGCACCGACCGCAAGCCCGATGGCGGCTTGGCCGCGCAAGGGCGCGTGCCGCCGCCGCACCTGGGCGGCGATCCGCGACAGATCGCGCTCGGTGGCGGCCAACAGCTCCGCGCGCTTGCGCGCCCGCTCGCGCGCGAGATCCGGATTGCGGCACACGATCAGCCGCTCGCCCGGATAGTCAGGGGCAGTGATCTCGGCCAAGTCGCGTTGGTCAAACAGCGACAACTGCAGGGGTCCGCTCTCGGCCAGCGCCTGGATCTGCGGCGCGCGCAGGGTGGTGATCCAATCGAGGCCAGCCGGCTTGAGGTCATCACGGATGCGCGCGGCGGTAATCATGCCGCGGTCGCCGACCAGCACCAAGTGCCTGAGCCCGAACCGGCGCTTCAGCTTCTCGACCTGTGCGGACAAGGTGGTGGGATCGCCGGTATCGCCTGCGAACACCTCGATAGCGATCGGGCAGCCGTCGCGGTCGCACAGCAGGCCGTAGACGATCTGCAGCCGATCGGGCCGACGATCCCGGCTATAGCCGTGCTGGGCAAGCGCACAGTGCCGGCCTTCCAGATACGACGAGCTCACATCGTAGAGCACCAGCGTGCCGTCTTTCAGGTGGCGCCGTGCCAGGCTCCGCTCGATGCGCATCTGCTCCCCGCCGAGCCAATCCAGCGCCGCATAGATCTCGCGTTCCTCGATGGCACCGAGGTCGAGGACCCGGCCCAGACTGGAACTCGCCGTCTCCGGCAACAGCCTCCGCAGGGTCGCCAGTTTGGAGCCAGGGGCGATGATCCGGCTGGCAATCATGGCCAGCGCCAGATCGCGCTCGCGCGACGGCGTGCGGCTGAGCAGCCGCGGCAGATCGAGCTTGCGCATCGTGCCGAGCACAGCGGCGACATGGCCATGCGGCAAGGCGCGCTGGATCTCGAATACCTCGCCCGGTCGTGCGATCGCCGTGCCGCCCTGCAGGAGCACCCGCAGTCCATCAATCACCAAGGCTGGCAATTGGCCCAGATTGGCCAAGGTGCGTTTCTTGACCGTGCGACCCTCGCGATAGCTTTCGCGCAACAGCACTGCCGGCGCAGATCGACCATTCGGCACGATGTCGATGAACATGGCCGAACCGAATCACGCCAGGTCGCGCCGACGCAAGCCCCGTGTATGGACACATCCAGCCCGCCAGTAACCCAGAAAACAGAAGGAAACTCTAGCGGATCAGGGCAGGGTCAATGAAAACTTCGGCTTAGCTGATCATAGCTTACAAGCATCAGCTGGTTAAGGCCGCCTTCGGCCGCAGCGCCGGCAGGAATTGGCCTCCCACCGATTTCACCCCATCCCACGGAAATGTTGACTGTGATCGGATTGATAATGAGGTTATCGAGATAGGCGGCTGCTACATTTAGCGCGGCCTCAAAACCGGCTTCGGCGCTCCCAAAAGCTGACACGTTTGGGTCATAGATAAAATTGATTTCCACCCCGGCCTCCGGTTCCTCCATCTTTCTGAGAAGGCCGCTAGCACTGGTGCGCGGTCAGGGCTGTTCAACGCTTTCGAATGATGGTGAGTGAGAGCACGTTTTTGATGCCTGCGAGACCGGCGCGGTAGCGATCCTGGCTGAGCGTGTCCGTCTGGTTGGCCTTGAGGATGTTGAAGGCGAAGCTGCGCAGGCGAGCAAACACGCCTGGGTTGGTGCGGATGCGCGAGCGGTCTTCGCCCAAGCCCGAGTTAAACAGTGCGCAAACGCAACCTGCTGGAACTAAACGCTGAATCGGGAAATTGCCCTCAATGTGGTGCCACGCCTCTCTTCGGCTTGGAAGGCCCTTTGGCTACAAGGCCTTGGCGGAGCCAATTCGGCGGACATCGAGGGCGTGGCACCACAGAACGCATATTTTCTCGATTTCCTGAGCGATACCAATGAGTAGCGTTCTCGCACTGTTTAACTGAAGCCAAGGTGACGTCGCGGCTGTAATGCGAGGTGGTCTCGATCCTCCAGTGCGCGCGGATTGCCTCGGCGGCGCGGGTGGCGGTGACCGGCGTGTTTGAAACGTAGAAGGCCATCTCGGCGGAGTGGCGCAGCAGCCCGGTCTTGGCGTTGCGGGTGTAGACAGTGCGCTCGACACGGATGATGGCGGCCACGTGCGGATGCCAGTCGGTGTCGGCCAGCGTGTCGGCGGGATCGAAGACGGTGACGGTGCGACGTTCGTCGCGGTTGCGGCCCTTGTTATGGCTGTGGACAGACCCGAGTGGTGTTGTGGTGGCCGAAGCCGCCCGGATTTTCTGGTGCAGGGTCGGCTGGTTGTCCTTGACGCCGACGATCAGGGCGACGTTGGCTCCTGCTGCAACCTCGAAATGTTTTTTTGGCAATGCAGCGCGTCGAGTGTGACGATGGTGCCGCGAGCGATGCCGAGTTCGGCCAGCAGCATCTGTGCCGCCGGGATTTCGTTGGATTTCTCGGCGATGTCGATGTGGGCGGAGCTGGCAAAGGTTCCGACTGCGTAGCAGGTGGAAAGCCAGCGGAGGGGAGCACCAAGGCGGTGTCGGTGGCAAATGCGCTCAGCACCTGGGCAGAGGCACGATCGCGGAACTTATCAAAGCTGCCGCGCAGCGTCTTGCCATCCAGGGCAATGCTGCCCTGCCCAGGCGTGGCGCGCGCCGCCTGCAGCAGGGCGGCATGGTGGCGGAAGACCCCCTCCACCGTGGCCGGGTCGAGCCCTTGGAGAATGTAGCGGACGGCGGTGCGCGCGGGTGCGCGGCGCCAGTTCAGGCCGAAGGCCGCGTTCAGCCTGCGGCGATGGACGCCGATGAAGGTGACAATGCCACGATACGAGTTGCAGCCGGTCACGATGGCGAGGATGGCGAACAGCAGCACGTGGGGCAGCCCGTAGAGCTTCCCCTGCGCCCGGCGCGGATCAGGGACGTCCGCCAGCACGTCCAGCAACGGCGAAAACGCAGCCACGGCACCCTCCGACCCCGTTGCCGCCCCAAGGGTCAGACATTTGCCGGCTCGGGAATCCCCCTTGGATCAGCCGCCTCACTTCACCCCACATGTGTGGCAGGGCGGCCTCAGTGAAGGCAATGCGGCAGCGTTGAACAGCCCTGGGTGCGCGGTACACCTCCTCGTTGGGCTAGACTATAATAAACGGGGAAGCCGGAGTCCGCAGCTATTAGCCACACAGCAGTTGACTTACTCGTGAGTAGCGTAATCAGGTTCTGCACACGACCATTGCGGCTGGCAATACATTTACAGTTCTGCCGAGCATACTGAAATCGCCTAGCCCGCGACTTGATGCCGACGCCCGTTACCAATTCCGAGTATGTTTATGCCCTCTCCCGATTGCGGGAGAGGGCCGGGGTGAGGGTGCCCCCATCACCCCCCATCCAGAATCGCCTGCGCGCACTTCTCGGCCGTCATGAGGGTCGGGAAGTTCGTGTTCGCGCAGGGCACCACAGGAAAGATCGAGGCATCCACCACGCGCAATCCCTCGACGCCGCGCACGCGCCCGGCGGGGTCCGTGACCGCCATCGGATCATCCTCGCCGCCCATGCGGCAGGTGCAGGAGGCGTGCCAGACGCCGACGGCGGCCTTGCGGCAGAACGCCTCCAATTGCTCCTCGTCGGCCAGCACGCCCTCCAGCGTGAACTCCTCCATGATGAGCTTGCGGATCAGCGCCGAGCGCAGCGCAGCGGGGCCGTCCAGCAGGCGGGCCAGCGCATTGGTGATCACCTTGTTCTTGCGCGTGATCGCACCGACCTGGCGCACCTTGTCGCTGTAGCTGGCGGGAAACGGATCGGCGGTGACGGCGCGCATCGCCTCGGTCGCATGCATCCTGGCCGATAGGCGCACACCCTCCATCAACCGGTCGAGGTCGCGCCGGTCGGAGAGCAGGTCGAACTCGACCAACGGATGATCGCGCCAGTCGCGCGAGGCGAGACGGACCTGCCCCGCCTCGGAATAGGTCTTGTAGACCGAGATGATGAACGAACCGATCTGCTCGCCGACCGCGTGCCACGAGGTCTTGTTGGTCACGCCGATGAACATGTCGCCCTTCGGCACGCCTGGAACCTGGGAGGTGTAGCGCAGCGCGACGAACATGTGCCGCCGTGTCCAGTCGGTGATGATGCGCGCATGGGGCTTCAGCCATGCCGCGACGGCGACCGCCGGGTGGTCCATCAGGCGCTGGCCGACGCCGGGCACATGCGCGCGCACCTCGATCCCGAGCCCGCGCAAATCGCCCGCCGGGCCGATGCCCGCGCGCAGCAGATGCGCCGGCGAGTGGATGGCGCCCGAGGAGAGGATCACCTCGCCCGCGCGAAACTGCGTCGGACGGCCTGCCACGATCGCATCGACACCCACACAGCGCAGACCCTCGAACACCAGCCCCGCCACCTGCGTATCCGTCGAGATCGTCAGGTTGGCGCGCTGGCGCGTGCCTGGATCGAGATAGCCGATCGCGGCCGAGACGCGCCGCTCATAGAGGTTGGAGATCGTGATCGGGTAGTACCCGTCACGCCACTCGCCATTCTGGTCGGGGATGAACGCGAAGCCGGCGTCTTGGAACGCCTTGGCGACCGCCTTGGCGTGTTCGGGCCAGAGGTCGGGGAAGATGCGGCGGACCGGGATGCGGCCCTCGGTCCCGTGCCAGCGCGCGTCCTCGGGCGCGTGGTAATCCATGTCGCGCTCGACCCGCTTGAAGAAGGGCAGCACGTCGTCCCACGACCACCCGCGCGCGCCACGCCTTTCCCATTCGTCGTAGTCGCTCGGCGCGCCACGATTGGCCAACTGGCCGTTGATCGAGGAACCACCGCCCAGCACGCGGGCCTGCTCGTATTTGCGCAGCCGCGGTCGTGGTGCGTCGGGACGGTTGTGCGGCACGACTTCCGTCGTGACCTTCAGCTCGGTCCAGTGAAAGCGTGGGTCGAGATAAGCGGTGCCAGGATAGGAATCGAGGATCTCGGGCGGTACCTTGCCCTGCGGCGTGTCCTGCCCTGCCTCGCAGAGCAGCACCGAATGGGAAGAGCGCGCGGAGAGCCGGTTGGCGAGCACCGAGCCAGCCGACCCGCCGCCGACGATGATGGTGTCGTAGGTTTCCGTCACCGCGCCCTCCCGCCCCGTGTTCTTCGAACAAGAATGCGCCCCGCCGCCGCCGGCGTGCAACTCGCGCGTCTGGACCGTACCCGGCGCGGGGGTTAGCGTCGTTGGCGGCGAGACAGGAGAGGCGCGGCGATGAACCCTGCCGGGTTGCCGAGTGACGGGCTGGTTGCCGTGGTCAAGCGCGATTGCCCGACTTGCGTGCTTACCGCGCCGGTGCTGACCGAACTTGCGCGGCTCCAGCCTATGGTCGTCGTCACACAGGATGACCCTGCCTTCCCAGACGCCGTGCCCACCCGCCTGCACGACGCCACGCTGGACGTGTCGCACCGTTTGAAGATCGAGATCGTGCCGACGCTGATCCGCATGGAGGCCGGGCGCGAGGCGGCGCGCATCCATGGCTGGGACCGCGCCGAGTGGCGGCGCGTCGCCGCGTCCGACGGGATCGGCGACGACATGCCCCCGTTCCGTCCAGGATGCGGCGCCAAGAATGTCGAGCCGGGCGTGCTGGAGCGGTTGAAGATCCGCTTCGGCGAGACCGGCATCACCGCGCGCCGGATCGAGATCGGCGCGGCGGAGGACGAGGCCGAGGCGATGTTCGAGCGCGGCTGGTCGGACGGCCTGCCGCTGGTGCCGCCGACCGAGGAACGCGTGCTGCGCATGTTGCAGGGCGCCGCGCGCGATCCCGCCGAGATCGTCGGATTGGCGCCATCCGACCTCGCGCCCGCGACCGTCGAAAAGATCGCGATCAACGCAGTGATGGCCGGCTGCAAGCCCGAATACCTGCCAGTCGTGCTGGCCGCTGTCGAAGCGGTGCTGGACGAGCCGTTCGCCATGCATGGCGTGCTGGCGACCACCATGTACGTCGGCCCGGTGCTGGTGGTGAACGGGCCGATGCGCCGGCAGATTGGCATGAACGCGCGCGGCAACGCGCTTGGCCAGGGCAACCGGGCCAACGCGACGATCGGGCGGGCCGTGCAGCTCGTGATCCGCAACATCGGCGGCGGCCGGCCGCAGGAGGTGGACCGCGCCACGCTCGGCAATCCCGGCAAGTACCACGTACTGCTTCGCCGAGGACGAGGAAGGCTCCTGCTGGGAGCCGCTATCAGTGGAGCGCGGCCTCGCGCCCGGCGTCTCCGCCGTGACCGCCTTCGCGGGGTACGGCTTGCAGGGGGTGGTGGATCAGAAGTCGCGCACCCCCGAAAGCCTCTCGCGTAGCTTCGCCGAATGCCTGAGAGCGATCTTCAACGTCAAGCTCGCGCCGGCGTGCGACGCGATGCTGGTGGTCTGCCCCGAGCACGAGCGCACCTTCCGCGACGCGGGCTGGAGCAAGCGGCGCCTCTACGACGAGCTGTACCGGTTGTGCGAGATACCGGGCGAGGAGCTTGTCGCGGGCGCCAAGGGCATCGCCGAGGGCGGGCCGCCGTCGCTCGCGGGCAAGCGGATCAACAAGTTCCGGCCGGGCGGGCTGATGGTGGTTCGCGCGGGCGGCGAGGCCGGAATGTTCTCCGGCATCATCGGCGGCTGGGCGGCCAGCGGCGAACGCGGCTCCAGTCCCGTCACCAAGGAGGTACGATCATGAGCGTGCTGCTTGATCCCACGGCCGAGCGAAGCCCCGGCATCCGCCCGCGCCTGCCCCGTCCCGAACGACTGGACGGGCTGACGGTCGGTATTCTCGACATTTCCAAGCCGCGCGGCGACGTGTTCCTCGACCGGCTCGACGAGCTCCTGTCGGAGCGCGGCATCCGGGTGCGGCGCTATGCGAAACCAACAATGACCCGCCCCGCGCCGCTCGCATTGCGCCAGCAGATCGCGGGCGAGGTCGACGTCGTCATCGAGGGATTGGCCGATTGAGGCTCTTGCACGTCGTGCTGTACGCATGACATGGCTGACCTTGAGAGTCGCGGCATTCCGGTGGTCGGCGTCGCCACCACGGAGTTCATCGATGCCGCCGCGGTGCAGGCGAAATCGCTCGGCATCGACCCGGCGTATGTGTTCATCCCGCATCCGGTGCAGGACCGCACCGACGCGGAGCTGCGCGCGTTGGCGGAGACGCACGCGCGGGAGATCCTGGCGATGCTCGCCGGGTAGTGCGGGCGGCCTTCGATCTGTTCTCCGTCATGCCCGGGTTCGCGGGCATGACGGCTGGATCAGGGCTCACGGCCGTTGGTATCGAATTTCAACGTGAAGGGTGTACATGGAAAGCCTGATCGCTGGTTACAGGCGCTTCCGCGCGACCGGCTGGCCCGAGCGACGGCGGGTATTCGAGACCCTTGCTCAGACCGGTCAGCATCCGAAGGCACTGGTCGTGGCCTGCGTTGACAGCCGTGTTGATCCCGCGATGATCTTTGATGCAGGACCGGGTGAGATACTGACCGTACGCAACGTCGCCAATCTGGTGCCGCCCTATGCCCCCGACGCGGCCTATCATGGCACAAGCGCCGCGCTGGAGTTCGGCGTACGCGTGCTCAAGGTTCCGCACATTGTGGTGCTTGGCCATGGCCTGTGTGGCGGGGTGCAGACGCTGCTTGAGGGGGCGCCAAAGACCGCGCGCGATTTCGTCGCCCCCTGGATGTCGATCGCCGAGGCGGCACGAATCCGCGCATTACAGGCAACGTTCCCCGAAACCAGGCAACAATGCTGCGAGCACGAGATCATCAAGATTTCGCTTGCCAACCTGATGACGTTTCCACGGATCGCCGAGCGGGTTCTTGGGGACAAGCTTATGCTGCACGGCGCATGGTTCGCCATCCAATCCGGCGTATTGATGATGCTTCAGCCAGACGGATCATTCGCGCCCGACGCGAGCGGCGCATAATCCCTTAAGACTGCTCAAATCAACCGATAATGATTTCCACCCGCCGGTTCTGCGGCTCGCGCACGTTGGGGCCGGTCGGCACGAGCAAGTGCGTTTCGCCGAAGCCGCGGATCGCGATGGCGCCCCGCGGCACGCCAAGCCGGACAAGCTCGGCGGCGACAGCCCGCGCCCGGCGCACCGACAGTGCCTGGTTGTAGCGTGCCGACCCGGAAGTGTCGGTATAACCGTTCACTCGGATTTGCGTGTACTGGACGTGGGTGGACGCATCGGCGGCGGCGCGGATGATTTGGCGTGCCCGATCGCTGAGGCCTGCCTGGTTCCCGTCGAAGAAAACGAGGTAGGAGCGCGCGGGCTGGGGCGCCGGGGCAGCAACGGGCGCGGGAGCCGGTGTGGCAGGAGCGGGCGGCGGCGCGACCGAGAAGGCATAGCGGACGCCCAAAGTGAAGCTATGATTAAACTGCGGCCCCACGGAGGCCCGTACCGGGATGCGACCCACCGGGGTGGCGATACTGGCGCTGTAAGACTGACCGGCGGTGACATCCAAAAAGCGATACTGAGTCGTCAATGAAAGGCCTGGCACGTTGGGAACTGGAAAGGCGAAACCAACGATGGCCTGGTAGGCGAACTTCCCCGACCTCGTCACATCGTTCCAGATATAACCGAGGCCTGCGCCAAGATACGGGAAGACGTAGCGACTGCCGATATCGAAGTCATACAGCGCGTTGCCCATCGCGCCGTATTGCAAAAGGTGGGGTGAACCGTTTGGGGACGGCAGCGTCCCGGAAAAGCCGGTGCCGGGAATCGGGCGGCCGAAAATGGTGGCGGGAGGCAGGGTGATCTGCGGGGACCGGATGCCGTTGCGCAGGAAGTCGCCCTCCACTTCAACTCGCCAACCGCTACCGAACCCATAACCGATACTGCCCAAGGCGGCCAAGCCGTTGCTCTGACCGAGCCGCAGACCGAAGCTACCAACGCCGGGTATGCTAGACGAGACTGGGATCGATTGCGTGAGATTGTAGCCGGCTGCTGCGCCCGCATAGAGGCCCTGGATCGGCTGACCCTTGGCCGCCGCCACTGGCGCTGCGAGCAGAGAGGCCCCGAGCAATGCACTGCGCCAACGCATCAACCGTCTCCTTTCCTGTCACCCAGTGGACAGGCGATGGGGCGCCTTGCGGCGCCCCATGCCAACGCAGTGCGTGCTGCCTCCGATCAGCGGATGATGATCTCGACCCGCCGGTTCTGCGGCTCGCGCACGCCGGGGCCGGTCGGCACCAGCAGGTGCGTCTCGCCGAAGCCAGCGATCGCGATCACGTTGCGGGGCACGCCGTCGCGCACCAGCTCGGCGGCCACGTTCTGGGCGCGGCGGACCGACAGGCGCTGGTTGTAGCTCGGCTTGCCGGAGGTGTCGGTGTAGCCGTTGACCTCGATCTGCGTGTACTGCACGCGCGTCGAGTTCTCCGCCGCCTCGCGGATGATCATGCGCGCGCGGTCGGTGAGCGTCGCCTTGTCCCAGTCGAAGAACACCAGGTACGACCGCGCCGGCGCGGGTGCCGGGGCGGCGACGGGGGCCGGCGCCGGCGGCGGCGGCGGCGTCACGCCGAAGGTGTAGCGGAAGCCGATCAGGACGGCATGGTTGAAGTCGTTGCCCAGTTTCACGCTGACGGGGACTGTTACCCGAGGAATTCCACCCACGCCGCCAGTTGTGGCGAACGAGTTGAAGTTGCGCGTCATCAGCCCCATAAACCGGTATTCCAGGGTGAGCGCCAGGCCGGTGTAGCCGATCGGAATCATGCCACCCAGAATGGCCTGATAGGCGAACGCGCCCTGGGTCGCATTCGACGCCACGGTGGTAGTGGTGGCCGGACTAGAAGTTGAAAAGTTCTGCAAGTTTGTCCACTGATACCCGGCGCCCACTCCAGCATAGGGAGCGAACGGGACATACCGCCCGATATATGGCTCCAAGTTGAACATCAAGTTGACCATCGGACCGTACTTGCGTTCCCAACCGCGCGCGGAGGTGGGTGTCGGAGCACCAGTAACCGACTTGAACTGGTTTCCCCGGATATCGCCCTCGAGCTGCACGCTCAGTCCGTTACCGAGCTGATAGCCGACGTAACCGAGACCCAGTGCGCCCCAATTGGTGCGCAGCTCACTGCCAGGCAGCGTGGCATTCTTGATTGATATATTCTGCAGATAGTTGGCGCCGGCGCCAGCGCCGACATACACGCCGCTGAGGTCCGGGGTGGGCAATATCTGCGCCCGCGCGGCCATCGGCAGTGCCAGCACGGTGGCGGCCAGGAGCGTACTCCGAAGCTTCATAACCATACTCTCCTTGTTATCGTTCCGCGCCGGCAGGCACGGCGGACGCCTGACGGCATCGCGGCGTCTCTGTCGAGTGCGGAGAACCTAGCGCCGGAAACGGAATTAAACGAGGGGTGACCAGAGGTTTAGCAGGCAGTGTTGCTATATCGCCACATTGTGGGGGCGCGTCGGCCACAGGCGCGCGAGCGCCTGGATTGGCGGAAGAGAGCAGGAGTTGAACCTGCCCGGGACCGCGCGGCGGCCCCAACCGGCTTTGAAGGCCGGCCGACCCACCGGGGCCGCTTCTCCTCCGCGCGTAGTATCACTGCCTTGATGCGCCCGGGCAACGCCTAGCAGGCGAGCATGGCTGCCAGTGCGGCCTCCTCCGCGGTTTCAAGGCAGCGGCAGTCGAGCCAAAGCCGATCGTCCGCGATCCGGCCGATGATGGGGCGCGGCAAGGCGCGCAGCGCGGCGGCCAGAACCTCCAGTCCGCCGCCGCCGATCGTGGCGGCAAACGAGGCCAGAAGATCGACTGGCAGGGCGCCCGAGCCGATCTGGCTGCGGCACGGCGCGACCGCGATCGGTCGGTCGGTCCAGCGAACGCGCAATCGGGACGCCAGACGCTCCGCGCTCGCCCGGATGTCCGCTTCCGGCCTGGTGAGCAGCCGCAACGCCGGCAATCGCGCGATCAGTTGATCGGGATCGAGGTAGAGCCGCAAGACATGCTCGAGCGCGGCAAGCCGGCCCTTGTCGAGCCGCAGCGCGCGCTTCATGGGATTTGCGTTCAGGCGCGCGATCAAATCAGAGCGACCCACAATCAGGCCGGCTTGCGGACCGCCCAACAGTTTGTCTCCCGAGAAAGTGACCAGATCAGCGCCGGCAGCAAGCGCCTCTTGCACGGTTGGCTCGCGTGGCAAACCGAGGCGCGCGAGATCGATCAAGCTGCCGCTGCCCAGATCGTCAATAAGAGGCAGGCCGAACGCATGCGCGATCGCCGCGAGGCGCGTCGGCGGAACGGCGGCGGTGAAGCCCTGGATCGCGTAGTTCGAGGGATGCACGCGCATCAGCGCCGCGGTCGCCGGGCCGATCGCCTGCTCGAAGTCGCGCGCATGGGTGCGATTGGTGGTGCCCACCTCGCGCAACACCGCGCCGGCGCGGGCCATGATCTCCGGCACCCGGAACGCGCCGCCGATTTCCACCAACTCCCCGCGCGAAACGGGGACTTCCTTGCCGTTGGCGAAAGTGTTCAGCGCCAACAGCACGGCGGCGGCGTTGTTGTTGACGACCGTGGCGTCCGCCGCGCCGGTCAACGTGCGCAGAAGGCCGCGCACATGGTCGTCGCGCTCGCCACGCCGGCCCGTTGCCAGGTCGAACTCCAGCGTGGTCGGCGCCGCCATCGCCTCGGCAGCCGCGGCGGCCGCCTCGGGAGGCAGGGGCGCGCGACCCAGGTTCGTGTGAAGGACGGTGCCTGTCAGGTTGAAGACTGGACGCTGCGAGACCGCGAGGCGCGCCGCGAGCGCGTCGGCCGCCGCGTCCAGGACGGCATTGTCGCTGACGGGTTCCGGCAACCCGTTAGCAAGGCGCGGCCCGGCGCGACGCTCCGCCAAGGCGGCGCGCAGCGCCGCGGCGGTTGCGGTCCGGCCGAACCGCTCCACGAGGACCGAGGCGGCCGGCTGGCGCAACAGGAAATCAAGCGAAGGAAGCGGGCTGCGGCGGCGCATCAGGCGAAAGCATATGGGCGGGCGGACGCGGGGCAAGATTGACCTGGAGCTCAGGCTGGCGATCATGCCGCAGGTTTGAAGGAGCTCGCGCATGTCCGAAGCGCCAAGCCTGGTGATCCGCGGTGGTGTCATCGTCGACGGGAGCGGCGGCGAGCCGTACGAGGCCGATATCGCCGTCGCCGACGGGCGCATCAGCGGGATCGGCAAGGTCGCCGCGCGCGGGGCCGAGGAGATCGACGCGCGGGGCCGGATCGTCACGCCGGGCTTCGTCGATGTTCACACGCATTACGACGCCCAGGTGATGTGGGCCGAGCACATCACGCCCTCCTCCTGGAACGGCGTCACCACCGCGCTGATCGGCAATTGCGGCGTCGGCTTCGCGCCGTGCCGCCCCCATGAGCGCGAGATGCTGGTGGCCCTGATGGAGGGCGTCGAGGACATCCCCGAGCCGGTGCTGACCGGGGGCCTGCCGTGGAACTGGCAGAGCTTTCCCGACTTCCTGGATGCGGTCGAGGCGCGGCGCTTCGACATGGACATCGCGACGCAGGTGCCGCACGCGGCCTTGCGGGTGCATGTCATGGGAAGGCGCGGCTTCGAGCGCGAGCCGGCGACCGGGCGGGACCGTGTGGAAATGGCGCGGCTCGCGGCCGAGGGAGTGCGCGCCGGCGCGCTCAGCTTCTCCACCTCGCGCACCATCGCCCACAAGACGCTGGCTGGCGAGCCCACGCCCACTTTGGGCGCGGCGGAGGCCGAGCTGGCCGCGATCGGCGCGGCGGTGGGCGCCACCGGGCGGGGCTGGTTGCAGGTGATCTCGGATTTCGACGAGCCGCAGTCCGAGTTTGGGCTGCTGCGCCGCGTGGCCGCCGCGTCGGGCCGGCCGATGACCATGTCGCTGGTTCAGCGCGACCAGCGGCCCACGCTGTGGCGCGACGTGCTCGATTTTGTGGAGGCGGCGAACGCGGATGGCTTGGAGATGACCGCGCAGGTCATCAGCCGGCCGATCGGCGTGATGCTGGGCTTCGAGATCAGCCAGAACCCGTTCATGAGCCGCCCCAGCTACGCCGAGATCGCGCAGCTTCCATTCGAGCGGCGGATCGCGGCGCTACGCGACCCCGCGTTCCGCGCGCGCATCCTCGCCGAGGAGCCCGCCGACGCGGTGCTCAAGCACCGGACCGGGCTGTGGGAGAAGATCTTCCCGCTCGGCGATCCGCCCGACTACGAGCCCGCGCCCGAGAGCTCGGTCGCGGCGCGCGCCGCGCGCCTCGGCGTCGATCCCGCCGCGCTCTGCTACGACATGCTCCTGGATAACGGCGGGCGGGCGATCCTGTACCGCGCGTTCATCAACTACCACGAGCTGTCGCTGGAAACGGTGCGGCGAATGATGACGCACAAGCACACGCTGCTCGGCCTCGGCGACGGCGGCGCGCATGTGTCGATCATCTGCGACGCCTCGGCGGTGACGACCACCATCACGCATTGGGCGCGCGACCGGACACGCGGCGAGAAGCTTCCGCTGCCGTGGGTCATCAAGCGGCTGAGCCGCGACAACGCGCTGGCGGTGGGGCTCGCTGACCGGGGGCTGCTGCGGCCCGGTCTAAGGGCCGATATCAACGTGATCGACTTCGACCGTCTTTCGGTTCACGCTCCGGAGGTGCGCTACGACTTGCCGTCCGGCGGGCGGCGGCTGGTGCAGCGCACCGAGGGCTATGACGCGACGATCGTTGCCGGCGTGCCGACCTGGCGCGCCGGCGCCGCGACCGGCGCGCTACCCGGCCGGCTGGTGCGCGGCCCGCGTTGATGGAGCGACTGCCGCTTGGCCCCACATCCCGCACCTGGTTCTCGGAGCGCCTCCGCCTGCACTACGCCGACTGGGGCAATCCGTGCGCTCCGCCGCTGATCCTGCTGCATGGCGGGCGCGACCATTGCCGAAGCTGGGATTGGGTCGCGTCGGCGCTGCGTGAGCGGTTCCATGTGATCGCGCCCGATCTGCGCGGCCACGGCGACAGCGCCTGGTCATCCGCCGGGCACTACGCGATGGCGAGCTATATCCACGACCTGGCGCAGCTCATCCATGCCGAGAGCCTGGGGCCGGCCTCGATCGTCGCCCACTCGCTGGGCGGCAACATCGCGCTCCGCTACGCCGGGATTTACCCCGAGAACGTGCATCGCCTGGTGGCGATCGAGGGGATGGGGCCAGGGCCGCGCAACCTCAGCGTGCGCGACCGCAAGCCGGTCGATCAGCGGATGCGCGAGTGGATCGAGCAGGCGCGCACGCAATCGGCCGAGATCCCGTGGCGCTACAAGTCACTTGACGAGGCGCTGGAGCGGATGCGCGCCGCCAACAAGCATTTGTCGGAAGAGGTCGCGCGCCATCTGACCAAGCAGGCGGTCAATCGCAACGAGGATGGAACATATTGCTGGAAGTTCGACCCGTATGTGCGCCTGTGGCCGCCGATCGACATGACGCGCGACGAGATCGCGACGTTGTGGGGACGGATCGCCTGCCCGACGCTCTTGGTGTACGGCAAGGAGAGCTGGGCGACAAACCCGGCCGAGGACGGCCGGATCGAGTACTTCCGTAACGCGCGGGTGCTGGCGGTGGAGGGCGCCGGGCACTGGGTCCATCATGACCGGCGGGAATTGTTTATCGCGGAAATTGACGCCTTCCTTCCCTGAGCGGCGCACGCGGAAAAACGTCGCCCGCCCCCTATCAATCGGGGCCGCGCTGGCCTATGTAGGGCGCGTTGGCGCTTTTCGAGCCAGGCTGTTCGACCCTCCTTTCGGCGTGTTCGGGCACGTATCGTCACGAAAAGGACTTCGGCCCGCACCGTGCGGGTCGCCAAGTCCCCGGAGCGCGTTTTATGACAACAGGCACAGTCAAGTGGTATAATAGCCAGAAGGGCTATGGCTTCATCCAGCCTGAGGATGGTTCAAAGGACGTTTTTGTCCACGTATCGGCGGTCGAGCGGTCGGGCATCGGTCATCTCACCGAGGGCCAGAAGGTCAGCTTCGATGTGGAGCGCGGCCAGCAGGGCAAGTTTTCCGCGGTCAACCTACAGCGCGCCTGATGGCCGCGTATAGGTTCGCGGTGGGCGAGCAGGTTCATTTTCTGCCTTCCCCCACGGATCACAACATACCGCGCGGCACCTATACGATCGTGCGGCGGCTACCCTTCGAGGGCAAGACCTGTTCCTATCGCGTGAAGAGGTACGCGCGACGGCCATGAACGGGTGATCCCGGAAAGCCAGCTCGACCGCCACTCGCCGTTGCAGCGATAGACGTCGTATCGGCCTTGCGAACCCCTCCCGGGCGCGTCAGCATCGCGCGCGGGAGGGCTTCGTTCATGCAGCTCCAGGATCTCGCCCAGGTCATCCGCAGCAAGAACGCGGGGCCGCGCCGGCTGACGCTTGACATGATGTTCGGCTCCGACGCCGATTACGCCCGCGCCGCGCAATCGCCGGCGCTGTCGGTGGAGCGCGTCGCCGTATTGTACGGCGTGGCGCCGGGCGACGTGGCGGTGATCCCCTACCCGCTCGGCCGCGCCATCAAGATCACGCTCGCCCGCACCGTCATGGCCGGCGATCCCGGCGACAAGGACGTATACGGCGCCCAGCAGCACGCGCCGCTGCTGGAGATCGAGCTGTGAGCGCGTCGGCCCGCGTCCTCGACGACATACGCCGCGCGCGCCGCCCGATGCGCTTCCTGAGCGCCTCGGGCCAGCTCGGCTACGGCATTCCGACACCAGCCTTTGAGGCTGGGCTGGCACGGCGGCCGGACATGATCGGCTGCGACATGGGCTCGATCGACATCGGGCCAACCTATCTCGGCAAGGGCGAGATGGCGACCGCGCCGGCCGCGACCCGGCGCGACCTGCGCAAGGTGCTGCTCGGCGCGCGCCGGCTCGACATCCCGCTGGTGATCGGGTCGGCCGGCTCGGCGGGCGCCGCGCCGCATCTGGAGGCGACGCTCGCGATGATCCGCGACATCGCGCGCGCCGAGGGCTTGTCCTTCCGCATGGGCGTGTTGCGCGCCGATATCTCCCGCGCCGTCCTGAACGATGCCGTTCGCTCTGGGAAGGTGGTGGGCCTGGACGGGATGCCGGCGCTGAGCGAACGCGACGTGGACGACGCCGCGCACATTGTCGGGCAGATGGGCACCAGCGCGTTCCGCCGCGCCCTCGCGGCCGACATCGACGTGCTGATCGCGGGACGGGCGTGCGACACCGCGATCTTCGCCGCGCTGCCGACCATGCTCGGCTTTCCCGCGGGGTTGTCGGTGCATATGGCGAAGATCATCGAGTGCGCTTCCCTTTGCTGCGTCCCCGGCGGGCGCGATTCGATTCTCGCCGCGCTCGACGATGACGGGTTCGAGCTGGAGAGCATGGCGCCGCAACGGAAGGCCACACCGGTCTCGGTCGCCGCGCACAGCCTCTATGAGCAAGGCGATCCATACGCGGTGCATGAGCCCGATGGCGCGCTCGATCTGACCGCGGTGCAGTATGTCGCGATCGACGACCGGCGCGCGCGGGTCAGCGGCGCGCGCTGGCACCCGACGACAGACTCGATGGTGAAGCTGGAGGGCGTGACTTGCATCGGGGAGCGGGTGATCCTGCTCGCCGGCGCCGCCGATCCGCGCTTTGTTCGCGGCCATCGCGACATCCTGGAAGGCGCGGCGGGGATCGTGCGCGAGCTGGTCTGCGAGGACCAGCCGGAGGACTACACGCTCCGCTTCCGGGTCTATGGCGTGGACGGCGTGCGCATGGCGGTTCCGGCCGATGAACCCCCGCCGCGCGAGGTCTTCGTGATGGGCGAGGTCATCGCGCCCACGCGCGAGCGCGCCTCCGAGGTGATGCGCACGACGAAGCAATACCTGCTGCATTACGGCTACGCGGGCCGCCTCTCGACCGCCGGCAATCTCGCCTTCCCGTTCACCCCGCCGGAAGTCTCCACCGGCCCGGCCTACCGCTTCAGCGTGTTCCATCTGATGCGCGTCGCCGATCCCGACGCGCTGTTCCCCTTGGAGGTGGAGCAGGTGGAATAGGCCAGCGGCTCGCGCCCCGATCGCCGGCGTTCAGTCCCAATGATCGCGTCCGTCCTTACCCGCCTCGGCGACACCTGGGTCCGGACCCGCAACAGCTATCTCCTGCTTCCCTCTCTCATGCTGGTCGCGTCCGTCGGGCTTGCCTTGGCGATGATCTATCTCGACGTGAGACTGCACGAGAGCGAGTTGCGATTGCCGTGGCTCACGACGCTTACCGTCGGCGCCAGCCGGACGATCCTCGCCACGCTCGCGGGATCGATGGCGACCATCGCGGGGGTGGTGTTCTCGATCACTATCGTGGCCTGCAACTTGGCGCCTCGCAGTTCGGGCCGCATGTCATGCGCGCGTTCCTGTCCGATCGCGGGTCGCAGTTCGTGCTCGGCACCTTCATCGGTACGTTCGCCTACTCGCTGATTGTCCTGGCGACCGGCCGGGCGGATGCGGAGTTCGTGCCCTATGCCGCGACCGTCATGGCGATCCTGCTTGGCATCGTCGCGATGGGCGTGCTGATCTACTTCATCAACCACATCGCCGACATGATGCGGCTGGAAAGCGTGCTCCGCCTGCTCGGGCGCCACCTGGTCGAAGCGATCGAAACGCATTTCCCCGACCACCTCGGCCAGGGCGAGACCGTCGAACGCGAACAGTCCGCCACGATGCCGCCCTGCCTTCGGGACCGCGTCACCGAAGTCGCGGCGAACGACAGCGGCTATATCCGCTGGATCAACGAGCGGGCGCTGATGCGCCTTGCCACCAGACACGACCTGCTGATCCGGCTTGAGGCACGGCCGGGTGACTTCGTGGTGAGCGGCATGGTGCTCATGGCCGTGGCTCCGCTCGGGTCTGGCCAACTGGACGAAGCTGCCGGAAAGGCGCTGCGCGGCACGGTGGTGCTGGGCGAGCGCCGCACGCCGGAGCAGGACATTCCCTATGCGCTGCAACAGCTCGTCGAGGTCGCCGTGCGCGCGCTGTCGCCGGGGATCAATGCGCCGTTCGTCGCGCTGCCGGCCATTGACGGGCTCGCCGCTGGGCTGGTCCGGCTGGCCGGACGCCGGATGCCGGCCTTGCGACGCCTCGACGGATCGGGACAGGAGCGCATCCTGGTCGCGCGCGGGCTTACGCTGGCCGAAATGGCGCGCGACTCCCTGGGGCCGATCGCCAGCGCCGGCGCCACGCACTGCTTTGTCATCGCTCGCGTCGTCGAGGTCGCGTTCCTCTCTGCCGCCAATGCCCGTGGGCCGGAGGATCGCGAGGAGTTGCGCGTCTTCGCCAAAGCAATCGCCGATGCGGGCGAGGCCGCGCTGCAAACCGAGCGGGAACGGGACGTGGTGAGACGGCGCTGCGCCGCGGCCAGGACGCGCCCGGCGGGCGCGGTGCGCTGAGAGGTTCGCCGCGCCGCCTATGGCGTCTTCGTCAGGGCGGCGACGGCGTACGCATCCAGTGTGATCCGTCCTGGCGCGGAACGCGGTGGGGTCCGGTCGAGGGCGCCGGGCACGGCGCGGTCGGAGGTGCCATCCAGCCACGCCGAGTCCAGCACCCGCAGGTTTGCGCCGACGAATTCTGGCGGCACCTCCACCAAGCGTGGTTCGACGGTGAGGTTGGCCAGCCAGAGCGCCGCCGAGCCGGCGCACAGCGCGAGCACCTCGCGCTCAGCGGTCGTCGAGACCGCGCGCAGCATCCCGCCCTTAAGGCTCGCCAGACCGCGCACGACGTGGAAGACGGGATGCACCAGCCCCGAGTCGGCGGCGATGCCGAACGGCCCGACCGGGGCGGAGACGGCGACGCGCCGCGCACCGCCCGCGGCGAAACGGGCGACGTAGCCGAGCGTCCAGGCCGCCCCCAGCAGACCGGCCTGGCGCAGGTCCGGCCCGCTCATCGCTTGGCGAATCCCCTGCGGGTTGGGCAGTGCGGCCGGACCGTAAGGGTTGTCCCGCATGCCGATGGCGCTTGGCCCGACGACATAGGGCAGATCGCCCGCGATCGCGCGCACGGACTCGGCGACGTAGGGCAGCGCCTCCAAGGACTCCATCACCGAGCGGTCATCGCCGGCGTGGACGATCGGGCAGGTCGAGAACGTGATGAAGTCGAGCAGCGCGCGCGGCGGGCGCTTGCGGTTCAGCTCGGTGAAGTAGCTGAACACGCCGCCGCCCAGCCTCACGCCAGGGAAGGCACGACGGGCCGCGCGATAAAGCGCGGCGAGCGCCGGGCAGGGTGGCCAAGGCTGGCCCGGCGTGGTGCTCTTCAGGTCGGGGGCGGGCGAGACCATCAGCGCGGCGAGATCAAGGCCCACATCTCGCGCGGCATCCGCCACGGCTGCGATCTCGGCCTCGAACGCGTCCAGGGACGTGGCGACGAGTTGCAGTTCGATGGCGGCGCCCGCCTGCGCGGCCAGACGGCGATAGGTGTCGAGCGCGGCGGCATCGTGGCCCTGCCCCGGATCGAGCCGGCACACGAGCCGGCGCACCCCGGAGGCGGGCAGCAATTCCGGGTGCCGAAGCGCGGCCTCGGCCTCCTCCGGCGTACAGCCGAGCGCGATCACAGGCATGGGGCCGATCTCCCGGCCCAGAGTGACCCGGATGGCCTGCGCGGCCATCCCGGCGTTCGCGGCTGTGGTGGCCCGGCCGACCGCGCAGGTCAGCGTCACCGACTGGCGCAGCGTCTCCCCTGCCCGCAGCGTGAACGGCCAAGGCTTGGAGAGCGGCCGGACGTAGGTCTTGAACGAGGCGTCGGTCCAGTTGCGCTGGTCCTCCATCTCGAAAGCCTCGCCTTCCATCCGGCAGGTCACGCGCACCCCGCCCGGCGTCTCGTGCGCGAGCTGGCGCAGATCCAGCATCGGCTGGACCGGATCGATGAGCCGGGGGAAGGCGCCGCGCACGCGGCGCCCGTCCACGTGCTCGATCTCCGCGGCGCGGCCGGCCACACCCTCCAGCGGATGCAGCACGACGAAGCCGGTACGGCAGGTCACGAAATCGGTCTCCGCCCGCGCCTCGGCCTCGAACACCAGGGTTCCGTCCGCGCCGCGCCCGGCGATCCGGGCGGTGTAGGCGAGACGCCCACCTTGATCCTCAACCGTGCCGCCGTAGGTCACGTCGAACCCATCCCCCCGCTCCTCCACGCGCACGTCGTGCAGCTCGGGGATGCAGGTGCCCCAAGCCCGGTCGCGCACCAGGAACGAGATCGCCCGGATCACCTCCTCACCTCCGAAGCGGACGTAGCGGAGACCGCCGCCCTCGAACTCCGCCGAAAGCGGTCCCGCGCGCAGGAGGTGCGGCGATGGGACCGGCTCCTCGGTGCCATAGAGCAGGAGAGCGCGGGACGGCGCGGCGGCTCCAGTGGCGGTGGCCTCGGCAGTCACCTCACGGGGCGGCATAGGCGCGCGCGTCCTTCCAGCGCGGCGTGCCGAGCACGGCCTTGTTGACCAGGCCGCCCGGCACGCGCCCCTCCGCCACGTCGAGCACGGACCGCACCGCCGCGGCGCCGATGCCGGCGAAGCACTGGTCCGTCCAGCAGAGCGCGTGCGGCGTGAGGACGACGTTGTCGAGCCGCAGCAGCTTGTCCGCGGGATCGGGCGGCTCCTGCTCCTGAACGTCCAGCCCGGCGCCGGCGATGCGCCGGGCGATCAGCGCCTCGGTCAGCGCCGCCTGGTCCACGATCGGTCCGCGCGCCGTGTTGATGAGGTAGGCCGTCGGCTTCATCAGCGCGATGCGCCCCGCGTCCACGAGGTGGCGCGTCTCGGGCGACAGCGGGCAGTTGACCGCGACGAAGTCGGCCTCCCGGAACACGGTCTCGAGGTCGGTCAGGGTGACGCCGAGGTCGGCGACCGCGACGGGATCAACGTAGGGATCGTGCGCGATGAAGCGCATCCCGAGAGGGGCGGCGATGCGGAACATCTCGCTGCCGATGTTGCCCACGCCGATCGAGGCGAGCGTGCGTCCAATCAGCCCCGTGCCCATGAAGTCGCTGCGCCTTGCGTAGCCATCCGGGCCGAGCCGGGTCAGCCGGTCCTTGTCCATCAGCTTCCCGGCGAGCGCTAGGAGAAGCGTCAGGATGGCGACCGCGACCGGGCGGCGCACGCCAGAGGGCGTGATGGTGAGCGCGATGCCCGCGTCGGTGCAGGCGGCCACGTCCACCGTGTCATAGCCCACGCCGAACCGCGCGATGATGCGCAGCCGGCCTCCGCCACCCGGCGGCACGCTTGCGCGCGTGAAGCGCGCCAGCAGCAGGATCAGCGCGTCGAAATCCGCGAGCGCCTCCGGCCGGCACTCCTCGCCCAGCTCCACGAACCCCACCTCCACGCCTGGCGCGGTGCGCAGCGGCCCGAGGTCGAAGTCGGGGTAGGTCGGCGTGCCGTCCGGCTTGGTGAAGGCTCCATCGATCGCGACGCGAAAGGCAGCCATGGCGTCTCCTCCTTCAGCCGCGCACCGCCCCGAGCGTCAGTCCGCGCACGAGGTGACGCTGCACCAGCATGCCGAGCACGATCGAGGGGATGAGCGAGGTGATGGCCAGCGCGCTGGCCTCGCCGTATTGCGCGCCCTGGAAGCCGATGAAGGAGCGGAACACGGTCGGCAGCGTGAAGGCGTGTCGGCTGGTGAGGACGAGCGCGAAGAAGAACTCGGTCCACACCGCGATGAAGGCGAACACGGCCGCGGACAGGATGCCCGGCACCGCGAGCGGCACGGCGATGCGCAGGAACACCTGCCACCAGCTACACCCGTCCACGCGCCCCGCCTCCTCTAACTCCTTGGGAAGCTGGCGGAAATAGGCGAGCATCATCCAGGCGGTGAGCGGCAGCGTCATCACCGTGTAGATGAGGACGAGGCCGAGCCGCGTGTCGTAGAGGCCGTAAGAGCGGTAGAGCAGGAACAGGGGAAGCGCCACCGCGACGGGCGGCAGGAAGCGCTGGGACAGGATCCAGTTCGCCAGATGGCCGCTCCCGCTGCCGAAGCGCGCCAGGCTGTAGCCGAGGGGTGTGCCGAGCAGCACCGAGAGAAGCATGGAGCTGGTCGCGACAACGAGACTGTTCAGAAGACCCGTGAGGCCGCGATAGGCGAACAGCGCGGCGGCGTAATGCACGGTGGTCGGGTGCGCGGGAAACCAGACGGGCGGCACGGCAAGGTAGTCGTCGGCCGGCTTGATGGAGGTGATCGCCACCCAGTAGAGCGGCGCGAGCACGAACAGCACCGCCGCGACCACGCCAGCCAGGCGCACAAGTTTCCATATCAGGCGCCGCCAGCGGTGCCGAGCGGCGACGATCACCGCTCAGCTCCCGCGCGGAGCAGCCGGCGCACGAGGAAGGTGATCGCCACGGCTGTGAGGATCAGGAAGATCCAGCTCCCCGCCGTGGCTTGCGAGAGGTGGAAGTTCTGGAAGCCGGTCTCGTACAGGTAGAAGGACGCTGTGTAGGTGCTCGTTCCGGGACCGCCCCCGGTCATCATGAAGATCGTGTCGAACAGCTTGACCGCGTCCAGCAGCCGGAAGGTGATGGCGAGCAGGATCATGGGCACGAGCTGCGGCAGGGTGATGTAGCGGAACGCCTGCCAGCCGTTCACGCCGTCGATCATCGCCGCCTCATAGGGTTCGTGGGGCAGCGCGGTCAGCCCGGCGAGCAGGATGACGAACATGAATGGCGTCCACTGCCACAGGTCGGCCATGACGAGCGCCACGAAGTTCCATGGAAAGGCGCTCAGCCAGTCGATCGTCACGGGGTGGCCGAGCAGCTTGCTCAGCAGGTAGTCCACCGGCCCGAACGGGCGCTGGAGCAGCAGCGCCCAGAACTGTCCCACGATCACCGGGCTGATGAACAAGGGGATGATGAGCACCGAGGTCACGAGGCCCCGCCCTGCCAGCGGCCGCTCCATCAGCAGCGCGAGACCGAGGCCGAGCAGGAACTCGACTGTCACGCTCAGCACGGAGAGCACGACGGTCACGAGCAGCGCGGATCGCGCGACCGGGTCAGCGACCACCTGGGCGAAGTTGCGCAAGCCCACGAAGGCGTGACCTGGCACCAGGAAGTCGTAGTTCACGAAGGCGACCCAGAGCGAGTAGGCCAGCGGGTAGGCCGTGAGCGCCAGGATCAGCAGCACCGCGGGCAGGGCCAGTAGCCCGCCGATGTGGCGCTCCGCCCAGGCCGACAAGGTCGGGGGCCGCCGCCGGGCAAGGCCGCCGCTCCGCGAGGCCGCCGCCGCGCCGCCCGCGCCCGGCATCAGTGATGGAACAGAGTCGCCTCCGCGCCGGGCCATACGATCCTGCCCTTCCTCCTCGAGATCAGGCGAGGTGGACGGCGTGGCCGAGGGCTGCGACCGTGTGGTCGGCGTAGCTGCCCGGCAGCTTCTTGAACTGCTCGTAGGCGGCACGCTGAGCCGGGACACCGATTTTGTCGGTGATCCCGTCCCACTCGGCCGCCGCCTTCTTGAGCGCGCCCTGCGGGTCCGCGCCGGCCCAGACCGAGGTACACATGCGGTCGAGGGTCAGCGCGTAGTCCTGCCAGCCCGGCATGATCAGGTCCACCACGCCGCCATTCGAGGCGTCCGACAGGGTGATGAGGTAATCCTTCGCCGCGGGCCACAGCGCGCGATAATGCGGCGAGGTGTAGTGGGACAGGCGATACGGGTCGCGCAGCGTGTAGGGCAGCATCACCCGGACCAGCGAGACCGCCGGGCTCGTGACCCACTGCATGAACAGGTAGGCGGCCTCCGGGTGGTCGGAGTCCGCGGCCAGCGCCTTGACGTAGCCGGACGCCATCTCGCCGTGGCCGCCAGGCATGACCGCGTAGCCCACCTTCCCGGCCACGTCCGAGCGCGGCACGAAGTTCACGGCCTTGGCCCGCTGCGAGTAGTTCTCGCTCATGCGGCCCGTCGGCGGCCAGGAGTAGAGCATGGCGACCTTGCCCTGGAGCCAGGCCACCCAGGCCGCGACGGCGTCGAAATCATCATTGCCGGGGATGGACGCCTTGTTGGCGGCCACCATCTGGCGCAGCGTCGTCACGCTCGCCGGCGTCGCGAGCTGGGCGCGCATGGTCTTCTCGTCGAAGAAGACACCGCCGTTGGCGCGGAACTCCTGCAAGAAGCCGAACTGGTTGCCGGGGCTGCCGGCCTTGCGGAAATGCGCCGCCCCGTAGAGGTTCGGCGCCATCTGGTCGGTGATGAACTGCGCCGTCTCGGCGTATTCGTCCCACGTCTTGGGCACGCGCAGCTCGCGGTTGAACTTGGCCTGGTAGGCTTGGCGCAGCTTCGGGTCCTCGAACACGTCGCGCCGGTAATAGAGGGCGAGCTGGTCGCCGTCGTCGAAGAAGCCCCAGCGCTTGCCCTTGTAGGTCGGCAAATCCTTGTAGAGCGGGTGGTAGTCCTCCAGGTCCGCCTTGTTCATGTATTTGCTGACGTAATCATCGATCGGCTTGATGACGCCGCCGTCCGCGAGCGACGGGATCCAGGCCGGCTCGATGTCGAGGACGTCATAGGCGCCGGACTGCGCGATGTGCTCGGCGATGGGCTTGGAGTACTGGTCGGGGTGGGACAGCTCGACCACGCTGAAGTCGGTGCCCGTGAGCTGCTGCCAGAGGGGGCCGGAGAAATTGCGCGGCTCCAGCGCCTGCAAGCCGGCCTCGTATGTCATGCTGAGAGTGACGCCCTTGAACCGCTTGGCCGCGTCGGTGGCGCGGAAGGCCGAGCCGTCCTTTGGTCCGTCCGTCGAGGCGCGCAACGCCTCGGCCTGCGCCTTGCCAAGCGGTGTGTCCGGGGCGGCCAGCTCCACGGCCGCGAGGCGCAACAGGCCGTCGCGCGGCCCCTGCGGCGAGAGGGCATGGGTTGCCGCCCGCACCTTGCCCGCCAGCGCGCCGAAGGCGGCGGCGTAGCCGCTGGCCACCAGCAGGTCCCGCAGCACCGCGCGCCGCGAGCGATCGCCGCGCAGCCAGGCATTCAGCTCAACCGCGAGCAGCGGATCGTTCGGCTGATTCGGCTCGTCGTCGCTCATGGGGCGTGTCTCCCTCGAATGGCCTCTCACGGGCCTTGGCTCATCTGAATAGCTTATGCCTCAAGCACCCACTTGTCGCGTGCGCCCCCTGGACGTGTCTGGCGCCGCCGCTTGGGGCCGGGCGGCAGCCGCCTCGCGCATGGCGCCAAGCCCCTGCGACAGCACCCGCTGGTACAGGAGGCTGTCCAGCCCGTACGCCATCATGCGGAAGCCGTGACCGATGTAATCGCGCGCCCAAATCTCGTCGGTTGCCATGAAGCCCGCGACTTTGCCATGGCGTTCCGTCGCGGCGACGATGGCGCGCACCGCCTCCAGGTAGCGCGGCTGTTCGAACTGACCGGGGATGCCCATGAAGCTGGTCAGGTCGAAGTGGCCGAGCCACAGCACGTCCACCCCGTCCACGGCCGCGATCTCCTCGGCCGCCTCCGCCCCGCGCGCTGTCTCGATCTGCGCGATGACCTGCGTGCGGGCATGGGCGGCGGCGATCTTGTCGGCAACGGAACCGGCCTCGTAATCGTCGTGCGCCACACCGAAGGCCGCCCCGCGCACGCCGCCTCCCGACGGATAACGGGTGTAGCTCACGATGTCCCGCGCCTGCGCCGCGGTCTCCACCATTGGGACCATGATGCTCATGGCGCCCGCGTCCAGGCAGCGCGCAACGAAGTGGTACTGCGTCGCGGGCACGCGCACGCCCGGCACGACGCCGATGCCGCGACAGGCGGCGAGCTGCGCCTTCATGGTGTCGATGCCAGCGCCGCTGTGCTCCATGTCGAACAGCACGAACTCCGCGCCCGCCGCGCGGGCAATCTGCGGCATGCCCGGCGAGAAGAATTCGAAGACCATGGCCCCGAAGGCATGACCGCCCTCGGCCAGGCGCCGCTTCACCGGGTTGTCTCGCATCGAAGCCTCCTCCCTCAGAGGTGTTTGGCGGCATGACCGCGACCCGTTCACCGTGCCTCTCGCTCACAGAGGCGACGCTTTCATTGTGTCGCCAGCATATCATGGCCGAAAATCACGAAAAGAACCGGCTCGCGGATACCGGTTGACTGCATACAATATTTGATTCTCTGTCTGTAATAGCCCGATTGTGACTTGGGATTCTTTTCTCTTCCCTAACCGCCATGTTCTCGTTACGTTCTCGCCTCCGTGGAGGTGCGGAAGCGGTGGCGAGGGACCAGGAACAGGTTCTGGACGACCTGCGGGAACGTATCGCCCGCCTTGAGCGGTGTGGCGAGCCCTTGCGGGCGTCCGCCATTCCGCTCGGCGTGCCGGAGATCGACAGCGCCCTGCCCGGCGGTGGGCTGGCGCGCGGCGCGCTGCATGAGGTCGCGGGGCGTGGCCCGGACGTGGAGCACGGCGCGGCCGCGGCGCTGCTGATCGCGGGCGTGCTCGCCCGGGTGCATGGCCCCGTGCTCTGGGTGTCCGAGCGGCGCGACCTGTTCGCCCCGGCCCTGGCCGCCGTCGGTCTCGCCCCCGCGCGCGTGGTCCACGTCGAGGCGGGCAAGTCGGTGCTGCCCGCCATGGAGGAGGGCCTGCGCCACCCTGGCCTCGCGGGCGTCGTCGGCGAGGTCGTCGGGGCGCTGGGCCTGACGATGTCGCGGCGCCTGCACCTGGCTGCCGAAGCGTCCGGGGCCGTCGCCTTCGCGCTGCGCCGGAGCCGCCGCTTCGACGATCCCCGGCTGTCCGAGCCGACCGCGGCCACGACACGCTGGCGCATCGCCTGCCTGCCCTCGCCGCCACTGGCGCACGCGCCGGACACGCCTGGCCTGGGGCCTCCGCTCTGGCGGCTCGAACTCGTGCGCGCCCGCGGGCGCGAAGCCGCAACCTGGATCGTGGAGGCGTGCGATGCGCAGGGTCATCTCCGTCTGGCTGCCCACCTGGCCGACCGACCGGCTGCGCAGGGTCCGAACGGCGCGCGTGCCTCCGCGTGAGGCGCCATTGGTGACTTGGACGCATGACGGACGCCGCATGGTGATCGTGGCGGCTGATGCCGCGGCGCGGGCGCTCGGGCTCCGTCCGGACATGCCGCTGGCGCACGCCCAGGCGATGGTGCCGGGGCTCGCCATCGCCGAGGCGAACCCCGAGGGCGACGCTGTGGCTCTGGCCGGCCTGGCCGCGTGGTGCCTGCGCTACGCGCCCCTGACCTCCGCCGCCCCGCCAGATGGCATCTGGATCGACGCAACCGGCTGCGCGCACCTTCGCGGCGGCGAAGAGACGATGCTCGCCGATCTCGTGCGGCGTCTCGCGCGCGCCGGTGTCGCGGCGCGTGCCGCCATCGCCGACACGCCGGGCGCGGCGCATGCCCTGGCACGCCATGGCGGCCGGGACGTCATGGTGGTGCCGCCCGGCGCCCATGCCGACGCGATCGCGCTGCTGCCGGTCGCCGCGCTGCGGCTCACGAACGCGGAGGCGGACGGCCTGCGCCGTCTCGGGCTGGACCTTATCGGCCAAGTGGCTGGGCTGCCGCGGAGGCCGCTCGCGCGCCGGTTCGGGACCGGCGTCCTCCAGCGGCTCGACCAGGCGCTCGGACATATCGCGGAGGCCATCGAGCCGGTGGTGCCGCCCGAGATCGTCCAGCACCGGCTGACCTTCGTTGAGCCACTGCTGACAGCGGAGGCTTTCTCGGCGGTGATCGGCGAACTGGTCCGAACGGTCTGCGCGCGCCTTGAGACAGCGGGTCAGGGCGCGCGCCGCCTGGATCTGCTCTTCGAGCGCGTGGACGACAGCGCGCAGGTGATCCGCGTCGGGACGGCGCGGCCGGTGCGTGACAACCGGCACCTCGCGCGGCTGCTCGACAAGCGGATCGAGGCGGTCGACCCCGGCCTGGGGGTGGAGGCCATGCGCCTCGTGGTCGCGCTGGCCGAGCCGCTGGCCTATGCGCAAGCCGCCGCATCGCTCGGGGATCGCGCACAGGAGGAGGCCGATATCGGCGCGCTGGTGGATCGGTTGGAGAACCGCTTCGGCGCGCACCGGGTGTATCGCGTCCGCCCCGTCGAGACCGACGTGCCTGAGCGCTCGGAAGCGCCGGAGCCCGCGCTCGCCCCGCCGCCCGCCTGGATCTGGCCGCCGCATTGGCCGCGGCCCGTGCGGCTGCTCGCCCCGCCGCAGCCGGTCGAGGCGCTGGGCCTGCTGCCTGACCACCCGCCGATGGCATTCACCTGGCGCCGGGTCCGGCACCGCGTCCGGAGTGCCGACGGGCCGGAGCGCATCCACGGCGAGTGGTGGCGGCGGGACGGCGAGGTGCGCGGGGTCCGCGACTACTGGGTCGTGGAGGACGAGAACGGGCGCCGGTTCTGGCTGTTCCGCCGCGGCGACGGCGCGGACCAGGGAACCGGCGACCTGTCCTGGTTCCTGCACGGCTTCTTCTGACACCAGCCGCATCGACCGGCCGTGACCGGCTACGCCGAGCTCCAAGTCACCACGAACTATTCCTTCCTGCGCGGCGCCAGCCACGTCGAGGAACTCTTCCTGCGGGCCAGGGAGATCGGGCTGCCCGCGCTCGGCGTCACCGACCGCCACAGCCTGGCGGGGATCGCGCGCGCCCACCAACGCGCGCAGGAAGTCGGCGTGCGCCTCGTCGTCGGCTGCCGCCTGGATCTCGCCGACGGCGCCGCGGTGCTGGCCTACCCCACGGACCGGGCCGCCTATGCCCGGCTCTGCCGCCTGCTGACCCTCGGCAAGAGGCGCTCTGGAAAGGGCGCTTGCCACCTGGCCTGGGACGACGTCGCGGCCCACGGAGACGGGCTGCTCGTAGTTCTGCTGCCGGACCAAGCCGACGCCGCCCTCGCCTCGCGGCTGGACAGGCTGCGCGCCGAGTTCCGCGACCGCGCTTACGTGGCGCTGACGTTGCGGCGGCGCCCCGGCGACCATGTCCGCCTGCGCGGGATCGCCGACCTGGCGCGGGCCAAACGAGTCGCGCCGGTGGCCACCGGCGACGTGCTCTACCACACGCCCGAGCGCCGCATCCTCCAAGACGTGCTCACCTGCATCCGCGAGGGCTGCACCATCGACGCCGCGGGGTTCCGCCGCGAGCGTTTCGCCGACCGGCACCTCAAGCCGCCGGAGGAAATGGCGCGCCTGTTCCGGCGCCACCCCGACGCGGTCGCGCGGACACTGGAGATCGTTGCGCGCTGCCCGTTCAGCCTGTCCGAGCTCCGCTACCAGTACCCCGACGAGACCGAGGATCCCTCGCTCACGCCGCAGCAGACCTTGGAGGAGCTGGTCCGGGCCAGCGTGCCGACACGCTACCCGGATGGCTTGCCGGACAATGTGGCGGAGCAGTTGCGGCACGAACTCGGGCTCATCGCCGCGCTGGACTACGCCCCCTACTTCCTGACCGTCCATTCCATCGTCCGCTACGCCCAGTCCAAGGGCATCCTCTGCCAGGGCCGCGGGAGCGCCGCCAACAGCGCGGTCTGCTACGTCCTGGGGATCACCTCCATCGATCCGGTGCGCTCCGGCCTGCTGTTCGAGCGCTTCGTCTCGGCCGAGCGGCGCGAGCCGCCCGACATCGACGTGGACTTCGAGGCCGAGCGGCGGGAGGAGGTGATCCAGTGGGTCTACGAGCGCTACGGCCGTGACCGGGCCGCGCTCTGCGCCACGGTGGTGCGCTTCCGGGCGCGCGGCGCGGTGCGCGACGTGGGCAAGGCCATGGGGCTGAGCGAGGACGTGATCGGCGCGCTCGCCGCCCAGGTCTGGGGGTGGAGCGAGGAGGGCGTCGCGGAGGAGCACGCCGCCGAGCTCAACCTCAACCTCGCCGACCGGCGGCTCCGGCTGACGCTGGAACTGGCCCGCCAGTTGATCGGCTTCCCGCGCCAGCTTGGCACGCACCCGGGCGGTTTCGTGCTGACGCGCGAGAGGCTCGACGACCTCGTGCCGATCGAGCCCGCCGCCATGCGGGATCGACAGGTGATCGAGTGGGACAAGGACGACATCGACATCATGCGCTTCATGAAGGTCGATGTGCTGGGCCTGGGCATGCTCGGATGCATGCGGCGCGCTTTCGACCTGCTGGAGGAGCACCGGGGCGAGCGCCTGGACATGGCCTCGATCCCGGCCGAAGACCCGGCGACCTTCGCCATGATTCAGCGCGCCGACACGCTTGGCGTGTTCCAGATCGAGAGCCGGGCGCAGATGGCGATGCTGCCGCGCATGAAGCCCGAGCGCTTCTACGATCTCGTCATCGAGGTCGCGATCGTGCGCCCCGGCCCGATCCAGGGCGACATGGTCCACCCGTACCTGCGCCGGCGGGAGGGGCGGGAGCCGGTCAGCTACCCGAAGCCGGAACTCGAGCGCGTGCTCGGCAAGACGCTCGGCGTGCCACTGTTCCAGGAACAGGCGATGCAGGTCGCCATCCATTGCGCGGGCTTCACGCCCAACGAGGCCGACCAGCTTCGCCGCGCCATGGCGACGTTCAAGTTCACCGGCGGCGTGTCGCACTTCAAGGACAAGCTGATCGCCGGGATGGAGGCGAAGGGGTACGCCCGCGCGTTCGCGGAAAAGACGTTTTCACAAATCGAAGGTTTCGGCTCATACGGATTTCCCGAGAGCCACGCCGCCTCCTTCGCGCTGATCGCCTATGCCTCGTCCTGGATGAAGTGCCACCACCCGGACGTGTTCTGCTGCGCCTTGCTCAACAGCCAGCCGATGGGCTTCTACGCTCCCGCGCAGGTGGTGCGCGACGCGCGAGAGCATGGCGTGGACGTCAGACCGGTCTGCGTGAACGCGAGCCGCTGGGATTGCACGCTGGAGGAGACAGGCGGCGGCAGCCTCGCTGTTCGCCTTGGGCTGCGGCTGGCGCGTGGGCTGTCCGATGCTGACGGTGCCCGCGTCGTCGCTCACCGGGGCGAGGCGCCGTTCGCCTCCGTCGAGGAGCTGTGGCGCCAAACGGGCGTGCCGGTGGCGGCGTTGGAACGGCTGGCCGAGGCGGACGCGTTCCGGTCCCTGGGCCTTGACCGGCGCCAGGCGCTCTGGGCCATCCGGGGCTTGGCGGACCGGGTCCTGCCGCTGTTCGCCGCGGCCGACCGGGACGGACCGCCGACCCCGGAACTCGTGGAGCCGCCCGTCGCCTTGCCGGGATTGCCGGACGGCGGGGAGGTGGTCGCCGATTACCGGAGCGTCGGTCTCAGCCTGCGGCGGCACCCGGTCGCTTTCCTGCGCGAGACCCTGAGACGGCAGGGCATGGCGGCCTGCGCCGATCTCGGGCGCATGCGCGACGGGCGCCGTGTCGTGGTGCCCGGCATTGTGCTGGTGCGCCAGAAGCCCGGGTCGGCCAAGGGCGTCATGTTCATCACCATCGAGGACGAGACCGGGGTGGCCAACCTGATCGTCTGGCCATCAGTGTTCGAGAAACAACGGCGGCTTGTCCTCTCGGCAGGCATGATCGCCTGCCACGGCCGCGTGCAGCGGGAGGGCGATGTCATCCATGTCGTGACGGAGCGCCTGGACGACCTCTCCGATCTGCTGCGCAGTGTCGGCCAGCGGCACGAGGCACAAGAGGAGCCGCCTGGGCAAGGGGAGGTTCCGGCGCAGGGCGAGCCGGTCGCCCGCAAGGCGCGCGACATCTACATCCCCGACCTCCGGCTCGGCTCGGGCATCCGGGTGCCGACGCGGGATTTCAGGTGATGATCGCGCTGACACGGGACGGACCTGGTTCGGGTCGAGCGGCCCGGACCCTTACCTCACCCGGCAACTCTGCGCAGGGCGGCGATTGCCTCGGCTTCGCTCACGACGTCGGCGTATTTGGCGCTCATGTCGTAGAGGTTCGCCTCGTGAGGGGCCGCGGCGCGGTCGCCCACCGCCTCGCGGACCACGATGGGGATGAACCCGTGGCTGATCGCGTCGACACAGGTGGCGCGAACGCAGCCGCTTGTGGTGAGGCCCGTGAGGATGACCGTGTCCACACCGCTCGCGGTGAGCGTGGCGGCGAGCGAGGTGCCGAAGAACGCCGAGGGGTACTGCTTGACGATCACCAGCTCGTCCGGTCCCGGCGCGAGGCTCTCCGGCCAGCCACCGAGCGGGTTGCCTGCCTCCATGCAGGACAGCGCCGGCACCTTGCGGAAGAACACGCCACCGTCCAGTCCGCCGGGCTGGTACTCGACCTTGGTGAGGATGCGCAGGACGCGGGCGTCCCTTGCGGCTCGCAGCACCCGAAGGGCAGAGGCCAGGCAGTCCTCCACGCCCGCGTAGAGCGGTGACTCCGGTGCGAAGTAGGCTTGCACGAAGTCAATCAGCAGCAAGGCCGGGCGCTGGCCGAAACCGAGCCGCTGGTGATAGCCGGCGCGCGCGTAGTTCGCGTCGAGGTCACCGGTCATCGCCGCCCCTGCCTGCTGTCGTCTCGCCGCCGCGCATCCATTTCCGGAACTCCGGCGCGCGCGACGGGTCGAATCCAGTTTCCGCCTTGCAGCGCGCCTTGAGCTCCTCGACCGTGCCGCCGCGATCGAACAGGGCGGTCTCGCCGCGCTCACGCGCCATGCGCTCGCGCAGAGCGGCCGTGGCTTGCGCGTCAACACCGTGGCCCGGAACAAGAATGACGCCATAGCGCCGCGCCCCCGCCAGCGTGACGAGGCCGCGTTCCACGTCCTTCGCCACCTTCGCCGGGTCGCGCTTGAGCGGATCGCCCCAGCCGCCCCTGCCCCACGTGTTGAAATAGAGCACGTCGCCCGGCGCGACGGGGACGCGGTCGCATTTCGAGCGCAGCCTCTCCTCCGTGCCGTCGGTCCGCCTCATCAGCTTGGTCGAGCGCGCGCCGGGCAGACCGCCGTTGACGCCCCACGGATGAGTGAGCCAGCGGTCATCGTGGATCGAGATCTCACCGGGTTCCAGGAACATGTAGCCGATGCTGACGCCGTTGCCGCCGCGGTGCAGCCCGGGGCCGCCCGAATCCGGGATGAACTCGTAGGTGACGATACGGAGCGGGAAGTAGCTCTCCAGGAACTCGTTGGGGACGTTGGTGAAGGCAGGCCAGAGCGAGTGCCCGTCCGGCCCGTCCCCGACCGGGCGGTCGGGGATGCCGCCGAAGCCGATCTGGTAGAGCTGGTACCACTCGCCGTCGCGGTCGTAGCCCGAGTACATGAAGTGCGGGCTGTCGGAGAACCCGGCCGCGTTGAGCGCGTCTGGCGCGCCCTGGCCGAGCACGCCGCCCATGATGTCGAAGATGCGCCCCAGCATGTGCGTGCGGCAGGACAGCGCGGCCGGGCGGCGCGGCTTGAGGATACAGCCAGGCGGGATGCGCACCTCTACCAGCTCGTAGAACCCGTCGTTGAACAGGATCTGCGGGTCGAACAGGTTGATGGTGAACGCGCCGAGGAACATCTTGAACATTTCCTCGTTGAGCAGGAAGTTCACCGAGCTGGCCGATTGCGGGTCCGTGCCGGTGAAGTCGAAGATCGCCTTCTCGCCCTCCCGCCACATCGTGCAGGCAACCTTGTAGGGACCCATGCCGAGGCCGTCGTCGTCTATGTAATCCTCGAAATAGGCTTTTTTCTCCGGCACGACCATCTGGATGATCGCGCCCATGGCGCGCTTGTTGCGGTCGAGCATTTCCTCCATGGCGGCGACGAATGCATCGTCGCCGAAGCGGCCGCACATTTCCAGAACCCGCCGCTCGGCCAAGCGCAGGGCGGCGATGATGGCGTTGAAGTCCGAGCGGTTCCAATGGGGCAGCCGACAGTTGCGCAGAACCAAGGCGAGCGTTTCCTGGTTCAGCGCGCCCTTGCGATAGATCTTCACCGGCGGGATCTGTAGCCCCTCTTCGAAGAGCTGCGCGGCGAGCCACGGTCAAGGCGCATCTCACCGCCAAGCCGCGAGGAGGCCGGCAGGTAGCCGAGAACGAGGTTGGCGTCGGTCACGGTCGGCGCCTCGCCTCCCTTGCCGTAGGCTGCCGGCCCGGGATCGGCACCAGCGCTCTGCGGGCCGACGCGAAGCGCCTTGGTGAGCTGCGGCACGTAGGCGATCGAGCCGCCGCCGGCCCCGACGCTGCGCACGTCGATCGAGGGGGCGCGCACCGTCACGTCGGCGACGCGGGTCTCCCGCCGCGTCCGCGCGACCCCGCCCTGGATCAGCGCGACGTCGGTTGAGGTGCCGCCCATGTCGAAGGTGAGCAGGTTCCCGTAACCGGCCTGCGCGGCGATCCACACTGCGCCCGCGACCCCGCCGGCCGGGCCGCTCATCAGCAGGTTCACCGGCGCTGCCTTCGCCGCCTCCACCGAGGACAGGCCGCCATCCGAGCGCAGCACATGGAGCTGCACGCCGCTCGTCTCGCGGCTGAGTTCATCGCGGAGGTTTTACATGTAGCGCGACACGACGGGCCGGATGTACGAGTTCACGACCGTCGTCTCAGTGCGCTCGTACTCGTACATCTCGGGGATGACCTCGGAGGATATCGATACCGGGACGTCCGGCATGATGTCCTGCGCGATGTCACGCACACGCCGCTCGTGGGTGCCGTCGGCACAGGCGTTGAGGAGCGAAACGGTCAGCGCCTCGATGCCCTTGCCGGCCAGGTCTTGCAGATCCCGCCTGAGCCGCCCCTCGTCGAGCGGCTCGACGGGGTTGCCGCGCGCGTCCATGCACTCGTGCGCCTCGACGGTCAGTTCGAGCGGTGCCAGCGGATCGCGCTTGTTGTAGATCACCCAGCCGCCGAGCCCCCCCCGGCACGTAGGAGCGAGCGATCTGCAGCACCTGCCTGTAGCCCTTGGTGGTGACAAGCCCAACCCGCGCGCCGCTGGAGGTCAGGACCGCGTTGGTGGCGACCGTTGTGCCGTGCATGACATAACGAATTTGCTCCGGGTGTATGCCGGTCTGCTCGCAGAGCTTGGCGATACCGCGAAGGACGCCGACGGATGAGTCGCTCGGCGTTGACGGCACCTTGGCGGAGTAGGTCCGTCCCGTGCCCTCCTCGATCAGCAGCAGGTCGGTGAAGGTGCCGCCGACATCGACGCCGAGGCGATAGCGCGCGCGGCCGCTTGCGCCGCCGGAGGCCGTGTGCGCATCTCCTTCGGCGAGACCGTCCTCTCCGCTGGCCATCAGAGCTCCATCGCGCGATGTGAGTCCCACACCCGCAGCCGCCATCCCTGTGCCGCTCGTGGCCGGCTCGGATCGGTCGCGCGAAGCATGGCCTGGGAGACGGGGAAGCGTCAACGAGACCACGCCGCTGCTCCTTGGTCATCGTTCGCGCGGCGGAAGCCTGGGCAACGCCGACGCAAAGCGTGTGCCCCAGCGCACTGGCCGCGTCTCCCCACGTGTCTGGCGCGCGAGTTGCAGGAGATAATATTCGACGCGCGTGCTGGGTGGCGGCGCGAGCAGCGCGGAGCGGAGCCTGGTGCGCCCGTCCTAGCCCGAGGTGTTTCGGCGGCCCAGGCAGGCCATGTGCCTTAAAAAGCGAGCGTGGACCTCTAATTCGAGCCGAGTTGCGAAGGCGTTCGCGGTCGCCATCAAAAACAGACCACAAGACCCCGTGCGCCAGAAAAGCCCCTGAGTCTCAACCAAGCCGCATGTGGAATTTTCACCACACTGAAAGGGAAAACTCCAAAATCGCACGGCTGTCAGGTCGCCACGCCCGGCATCTCGTACAAATTGCGGGAGCGTCCGTTGGAAGAGGCAAGTCATGCGCCAGATCCTGATCCCGACCTTGAAGAACCCGCACAGCGGCATTCACACGACGCTCAGCACCAGGCGTCTCAACGGAGCCAGCGAGCAGCGGACACGCATTGACGACATCCGCCGGCGGCGCTCGTTCGCGCTGCTGATCGCCAGCGAGGGGCACCACCAACTCGCTGTCACCACCGGGGACAGCGGGGCGGTAATGAGCATCACCGACAACGAGCTGGAGATCCTTTACCACCAGATCGGCAAACACCTGGCCCGGAAGAACACGGAGCGGGAAGGGCACGCCTCGCCGGCGTGACCCGAGTCATTCACGCCCGCGGCGCTTACGCAGCGCCTCGCCGCGCTGTGTTTTCAGCTTTCTGATAGCGCGGTCGGCGCCGTCCGGCGCCTCCAACGATTGAATATTGTTCCTTATGAAATCATAAGATACGAGAGAGAGAAAGCGATCAGCGTGAAGGATGGCCTAACCGCGCAGCCGCTCCAGCGCTTCCGCGTTGGCGCGGATCACCCGGGTTCGCCTGATCTTCTGGGACGGCGTCAACAGGCCGTTCTCCACGGTGAAGGGGGGAACGATGGCGTGCTTGCGCACGCGTTCGGTGACGGAGAGGCGCCGGTTGGCGCGCGCCAGCGCCCTGGCAACGGCGGCGCCGTCCTGGCCCTCGGCGGGCACGAGCAGGCCGGTCAGGCCCGCGCGCCCGTCCCCTGTCACCACCGCCTGGGCGACCTCAGGCTCGGCCATCAGCGCGTCTTCCACCTTGGCAGGGGAGACGTTCTCGCCGCCCGACAGCACGATGATGTCCTTCTTGCGGTCGGTGATCCGGAGATAGCCATCCGGGTCGAGCACGCCGATATCGCCGGTGTGCAACCATCCGTCCCGGATGGCGGCGCGTGTCTCGGCGGGACGGTTCCAATAGCCGTCCATCATCAGCTCGCCGCACACCAGGATTTCGTTGTCCTCCGCGATGCGCAGTTCCACGCCGATCAGCGGCTTGCCGACGGTTTCGATGCGGATGGCGTCGGGCGGGTTGGCGGTGATGACCGGGCCCGCCTCGGACTGACCATAGCCCTGCATGATGCGCAACCGAAGCGCGAGAAAGAACCGCCCCAGCTCGGGATCGAGGCGCGCCGCGCCCGACATGATGCCCTTGACGCGCCCGCCGAAGCGCGCGCGGATCTTAGCCCCAACCAGACGGTCCAGGATCGGCTCGGCCAGGCGCTCCGCCATCGTCAGCCCGGCGCCGTCAAGCCGTTTGAGGCCGATCGCGACCGCCCGGTCGAACAGGCGCCGGCGCCAGGCCGGCTCGCGCGCGAGTTGGCTCAGCACGCGGGCGCGAAACACCTCCAGCACGCGCGGCACGGCGGTCAGCACGGTGGGGCGGACCTCCACCAAGTCGGCGCTCAGGTGCTCCGCCCCGCGGCCGTACACCACCTCCGCGCCCAGGCTCGGCATGAGGAACAGCCCGACGAGATGCTCGTAGGCGTGCGCCGTCGGCAGATAGGAAAGGTAGATCTCATTATGAAACCGCATCGGACGCAGCAGGTCGCAGCCGCTGGCGCAGTTCGACATCAGAGAGCGGTGCGGCAGCATCACGCCCTTGGGCGCGCCGCCCGTGCCCGAGGTGTAGAGCAGGCATGCGAGCGCCGCGGCCGGAATTGCGGCGGCCTCACGCGCAATGCCGTCTGGCTCGCCCGGCTCGCCGACCAGTCGCGACCATGGCAACGAGGGTGGCATCTCCATGCCGGTCTCGCTCGGCTCGTCCATGCTCATCAGCAGGTCGAGCCCCCCTGCCCGCCTGCCCGCCTCGTGTAGTTTGCCAGCCAGCGCCGGGCTTGAGACGAGTGCGACACGAGCGCCGGAGTCGCGAATCAGGTGCGCGTGGTCGTCGATGGTGTTGCTGACGTAGGCCGGCACCGGCACAGCGCGGATCGCCATCAGCGCGGTCTCGGCGATCGGGTACTCGGGCCGGTTCTCCGAGGCGATCAGCACACGGTCGCCGGGCGCGATCCCGGCGGCCCGAAGCCCACGCGCGGCTGCCGCCGCCTGCTGGGCAAAGGCGCGCCACCTGATGGAGCGCCAGGCGCCGTCGCGGAACGCCCGCAACATCGGCCGGTCGGGCCAGGTCCGCGCAAGGGCAAACATCATGGCCGGCAGGTTCGGCCAGTCCTTATATGTCAGCACGCTCTTCGCCCTTCGTGGCCGCCACCCTTGGCCCCTTGGGAGGCTCGCTTACATGAAAGCCGGACATAGCAGTAGAGGCTCGCCCCCGCGACATGGGACAAATCGACAGCGCATCGGCCCCGGACGGGAACGCCGCCGCACGCAACGCCGCCGCCGAGCCAGCGTTGCCGGCCTGGAATCTTTCCGATCTCTACCCCAGCCTCGATAGCCCCGCGCTGGCGCGCGACCTGGAGCAGGCCGAGGCCGAGGCGCGGGCCTTCGCCGCCGCCCACGCCGGACGCTTGGCACGCCTCTCGTCCCGCGAGCTGGGCGCCGCGATCGCGGAGTACGAGCGCATCGAGGAGCGGCTGGGCCGCCTCGCGTCCTATGCGCAACTGCTGTTCGCGGGCGATTCGACGGATGCCGCGATCGGGCAGTTCTATCAGACCATCACGGAACGCGTGACGGCGATCAGCAGCCACCTGATCTTCTTCACCCTGGAACTGAACTGCCTGGACGACGCGGCGCTGGAGGCGAAGCTCGCCGATCCGGCGGCGGCGCGCTGGGCGCCCTGGCTGCGCGACCTGCGGGTGTTCCGCCCGCATCAGCTCTCCGATGAGCTGGAGCGGCTGCTGCACGAAAAGGAAGTCACCGGCCGCGCCGCGTGGAGCCGCCTGTTCGACGAGACGGTGGCCGGGATGCGCGTCTCGGTGCGCGGGGAGGAGCTGACCGTCAATGCGGCGCTGAATCTCCTGTCGGACAAGGACCGCGCGGTTCGGAAGGCGGCCTTTCACGCGATCGCCCAGGCGTTCGGCACCCATGTCAAGCTGTTCGCCCTCATCACCAACACGCTCGCCAAGGACAAGGAGATCATCGACACATGGCGCCACTACCCGCGCCCGGCGAGCGCGCGCAACCGCGCCAACATGGTCGAGGACGCGGTGGTGGACGCGCTCATTTCGGCAGTGACGGCCGATTTCGGGCGGCTGTCGCACCGCTACTACGCGTTGAAGGCGACGTGGCTGGGGCTCGAGCGGATGCAGCACTGGGACCGCAACGCCCCGCTGCCCGACGACGACGACCGCCGGATCGGCTGGGACGAGGCGCGGGACCGCGTGCTGGGCGCCTATGGCGCGTTCAGCGACGAGCTGGCCGAGATCGGCGGCCGCTTCTTCAGCCGTCCCTGGATTGACGCGACCCTGAAGCCCGGCAAGGCGGGCGGTGCGTTCGCGCACCCCACCGTGCCGTCGGCCCATCCATATCTGTTGCTGAACTATCATGGACGCACGCGCGACGTGATGACCCTGGCGCACGAACTAGGGCACGGCGTCCATCAGGTGCTGGCGGCCGAGCAGGGCTATCTGATGTCGGGCACGCCGCTCACCCTGGCCGAGACGGCGAGCGTGTTCGGCGAGATGCTGACCTTCCGCGCCCTGCTGGACGCCGAGCGTGACCCGCGCCGGCGCCGGGTGATGCTGGCCGCGAAGGTCGAGGACATGCTGAACACCGTGGTCCGCCAGACCGCGTTCTATCGCTTCGAGACGCTGCTGCACGACGAGCGGCGGCGGGGCGAGCTGCTGCCCGAGCGCATCGGCGCGCTGTGGCGGCAGGTGCAAGCGGAAAGCCTGGGGCCAGCCTTTGAGTTCACGCCGGAATACGACGTGTTCTGGTCGTACATCCCGCACTTCATCCACACGCCCTTCTATGTGTACGCGTATGCCTTCGGCGATTGCCTCGTCAACGCGCTCTACGCGGTGTTTCAGTCCGGTCATCCGGGATTCCAAGCCAAGTATCTCGCCATGCTGCGCGCGGGCGGAACCAAGCGACACAGGGAACTGCTCGCGCCCTTCGGTCTGGACGCCTCCGATCCAGCGTTCTGGAAAAAGGGGCTGGATGTCATCGCCGGATTCATCGACGAGTTGGAGGAGGCGGCGCGCTGATGGCGAACGAAGGGTCTAGTTTCCTCGGAGAGCTGCGGCGCATGGCGCGCACCTCCGGAGCTGTCGGCGGCATCGCGGCGCGCGTGGCCGGGGAACGGGTCTTCGGCATGAAGACCGACCGGACGGCGCACGCGGAGGATCTGCGCGCGATCCTGGGCGGGCTGAAAGGCCCGTTGATGAAGGTCGCGCAGTTCCTGTCCACGGTTCCGGACGCGCTGCCGGCGGAGTACGCGGGCGAGCTTGCGCAGCTACAGGCCAACGCGCCGCCGATGGGCTGGAACTTCGTGCGCCGGCGCATGGTGGGCGAGCTGGGTGCGAACTGGGAACAGCGCTTCGCGTGGTTCTCGCGGGAGGCAGCGGCGGCCGCGAGCCTCGGACAGGTCCACCGCGCGCGCCTTCTGGACGGCACCGATGTCGCCTGCAAGCTGCAATATCCGGAGATGGCGAGCACCGTCGAGGCGGACCTCCGGCAGCTTCGCCTGGCGATGGCGATCTATCATCGCATGGACAGCGCGATACAGAACGAGGACATCTACAAGGAGCTCGCCGAGCGGCTGCGCGAGGAGCTGGACTACAAACGCGAGGCGGCGCAGATGCGCCTGTACGGGATCATGCTGCACGATGTGCCGCAGGTGCATGTCCCGGCGCCGATTTCGAGCTATTCGAGCAAGCGGCTCCTGACCATGACTTGGCTTGACGGCCGAGCGCTCATGGCGCGGCTGCAAGAGGGCCCGTCGCAGGACGAGCGCAACCGGATCGCGGAAGCGCTGTTCCGCGCGTGGTACGTACCGTTCTACCGGTACGGTGTGATCCATGGCGACCCGCATCTCGGCAACTACCAAGTGCTTTCCGACGGCACGGTGAACCTGCTCGACTACGGTGCCATCCGGGTGTTCCGGCCGCACTTCGTGCGCGGCGTGATCGATCTCTACGAGGCTGTGCGCGACGGTGACGATGAGAAAGCGCACCACGCCTATGAGAGCTGGGGTTTCACCAATCTCTCGCGCGAGAAGATGCAGGTGCTCAACTTGTGGGCGCGGTTTCTGTACGAGCCGTTGATCCAGGATCGCGTCCGCCGCATCCAGGAAACCAATGACCCGCAATACGGCCGAGAAATCGCCGAGCGGGTTCATGCCGGCCTGAAGCGCACCGGCGGCGTGCGCCCGCCGCGCGAGTTCGTGCTGATGGACCGGTCAGCGATCGGGCTTGGGGGAGTGTTCCTACGGCTGGGCGCGGAGCTGAACTGGAGCCGGCTGTTCCGGGACCTGATTGCGGATTTCTCGGAAGCGGAGCTGGCCAGGCGTCAAGCGGCGGCACTGGAGTTGGCGGGTGTTCCGCCGCCGCTCTGAAAGGATCTGTTCACTTTTAAGTTACCATTTTAGGGTCAGCTATAACCCGACGCGAAGCTCAAGGGCGCCCTTTGCCCGTCGGTCGCATTCAAGGTAGGCGCCATGAGGCTCGATCAGCCCATCGACCTTGCGTTCGCTGAGAACGGCATGACCCTGGTCCTGCCGCCGGCGCTCAGCACGCCGGGCTCGGCCAGCGTCGACGCTTGCCAAACAGCCGAGATCCTCGACAGGTTGCCCAGTGCCATCCTGGTGCATCGCGACGGCCGGCTGCTTTACGCCAACCAGGCATTCGCACAGATGAATGGATACGGCACGCCCGCCGAGGCGCTCGCGCGGCATGTCATCGGCCGCAACGCGCATCCGGCGGACCGCCCCCAGGTGCGGGAGCGCATCGCCGCCCGCCTTCGTGGCGACGAGGAAACGGCGCACTACGAGTTCCGCTTGATCCGCCCGGATGGCGAGGTGATCTGGGTCGAATGCCTGGCAAGCCGGATCATGTGGGATGGCGGGCCAGCGCTTCTGGGCGCGTATCACGACGGGACCGCGCGCAAGCGCGCGGAAGAGGCGCTGCGCCGGTCGGAGCGGCTGTTCCAGACCATTTTCCGCAACAGCCCCGACATCATCCTGCTCAGCACCCTTTCGGATGGAAAGCTGATCGATGTGAACGCGGCGTTCCTGCGGATGTTCGGTGGCAGGAGAGCCTCGGTGATCGGGCGCACAACGGTCGAGATGCAGCTCTGGAATGGCAACCCAGGCGGCCGTGAGCGCATGGTCGCGGCGCTGCGCCGCAATGGCCGGGTACACGACACGCTGCTTAGCGCGCGGCTGGCTTCGGGCGAGGATGTCGAGCTATCCCTTTCCGCCGAGTTGCTGCGGGTCGAGGGCGAGGAGCTGATCCTGTCCGTGCTGCGCGACATGACGGAGCGGCGCCGTGCCGAAGCGCGGATCGCGTACATGGCGCACCATGATTCGCTGACGGGCCTAGCGAACCGCGCGCTGCTTCACACCCGGCTGGAACAGGCTTTCTTGTCCCAGAGCCGATTCGCCGTGCTGGCGCTGAACCTCGATCGCTTCAAGGGCATCAACGAGTCGCTTGGCCACACGGCGGGCGATGCCCTTCTCAAGCAAATCGCGACCCGGCTCAGCGCTTGCGTGCGCGACGAGGACACCGTGGCCCGGCTCGGGGGAGACGAGTTCGCGATCATTCAAATTTCCCGCCGCCAGCCGGCCGGCGGGACGGCGCTCGCGCAGCGCATCACGCAGCGGCTTAGCCGACCCTTGGAGCTGGAGGGGCGCCAGATCGCGGTCGGGGCCAGCATCGGCATCGCGGTGGCGCCGCGCGACGGTGGCGATCCCGCCATGGTACTGGGCGCCGCCGAACTCGCGCTCCGGCGGGCCAAGCGGGCCGCGCGCGGCAAATGGCAGACCTTCGAACCAAGCATCGAGGGAGAGGTGCAGGCGCGCCGCCGGCTGGACGCGGACCTCAGCCGCGCTCTGATGGCGGAGGAGTTCGAGCTTTTCTTTCAGCCGTTGGTCGATCTCCGCGCGCGCCGCTTCGCCGGATGCGAAGCGCTGCTGCGCTGGCGCCACCCGGCGCGCGGGCTGATCGCCCCCGGAGAGTTCGTGCACGTCGCCGAGGAGAGCGGCTTGATCGTGCAGCTAGGCGCATGGGTTCTGCGCCGTGCCTGCGCCGAGGCAACGCGCTGGCCGGGGCAATTGAAGGTGGCGGTGAACATCTCCCCCGCGCAGCTACGGTTCCGCGGATTGATCGAGGAGGTGCGCGCGGCGCTGGACCTGTCCGGACTAAGCCCGGAGCGGCTGGAGCTTGAAGTCACCGAATCGGTCGTTATCGACGATACGGAGGAGACGGTCGCCACGCTGCACCAACTCAAGTCGATGGGCGTTTCGCTTGCGCTCGACGATTTCGGGACTGGGTACTCCTCTCTCGGCTCCCTGGTCCGGTTCCCGTTCGACCGGGTGAAGATCGATCGCTCATTCGTCGCGGGCCTTGGCAAGCGGGCCGACTGCACCGCGATCGTTCGGGCGGTCGCGGGGCTTTGCGCCACGCTTGGCTTGGCGACCACCGCGGAGGGCATCGAGACGGCGGAACAACTGACGATGCTGGCGGACGAAGACGTGGCGGAAGGGCAAGGCTATCTGTTCAGCAGGCCCCGCCCCGGCCGGGAGATCATCGAGATGCTGCGGGCGGGACCAGACTTGCCGAGCGTGGCGTAGGTTCTGGTTGTCGGAACCCCTCCCCCGGTTCACGCGGCCGAGGGGCTGTTGTCAGCGATAATCCAGCCCGATGTCGAGCACCGCGGCGCTGTGCGTCAGCCAGCCAACGGAAATCAGGTCGACGCCCGTCCGCGCGATGGCAGGCGCCGTCTCCGGGGTGATCCGGCCGGACGCCTCCGTGATGGCCCGCCCGGCGACCCGGGCGACCCCTTGGGCCAGAACCTCGGGTGTCATGTTGTCCAGCAGGACGGCGTCGACGCCCAGCGCCAGTGCCTCATCGAGCTGGTTCAGGCTGTCCACCTCGACCTCGATCTTCATCAGATGGCCGACCGCCCGGCGGGCTCGCTCCACGGCAGGCCGGATGCCGCCCGCGATGGCGACATGGTTGTCCTTGATCAGCACGGCATCATCCAAGCCGAAGCGGTGATTGGCGCCACCCCCGGCCCGCACGGCGTATTTCTCCACCGCGCGCAGGCCAGGCATCGTCTTGCGCGTGCAGACGATCCGCGCCTTGTGGCCGCGCACGGCAGCGACCACCGAGGCCGTGGCGGTCGCGACGCCGCTGAGATGGCATAGGAAGTTCAGCGCCGTCCGCTCTGCGGTCAGCATCCCGCGCGCCGGGCCGCGCACTGTGGCGATGACATCGCCGGGCGAGACCGCGCTGCCCTCCGGCCGCGCGGGCACGACCTCGATGCGCGGCTCGATCAACTGGAAGGCGAGCGTCGCCAGGTCGAGGCCGGCGACGGTGCCGGGCTGGCGTGCCACCAGCGCCGTCTCCGCGCACTGCCCGGCCGGCACGATGGCGTCCGTCGTCAGGTCGCCGGCCCGGCCCAGATCCTCCAGCAACGCGGCCCGAACCAGGGGCTCCAGCATCACGCGCGGAAGCGGGGACAGAGTCATCTCGTCAAGCCTTCCTGGACAAGGGAACGGGAGAGGGCGGCGCGATGTCGCGGGCGGCCCGCAGCGCGTTGTCGAGGCGCAAGGCTTGGCTCCGCGCCTGGGTCTCGTCGCGGTCGGGAAAATCCGGGCGGCAGTGCGCGCCGCGGCTCTCGCGGCGGCGCAGCGCCGCGACCGCGATCATCAGCCCGATCGAGGCGGGATCGGCCCCCGGATCGTTGGACAGCGCCAGGGGGAGCAGCGCGGCCGCCGCCCCGGCCAGTGCCTCGCCGCTCCGCAGCACGCCCGCCGCGCGCGACAGGATCGGGCGCACCGTGGCGGGATCGGCCGCTTGTGACAGCGCCGCTGTCCGCGGACGCCGGGCGCGGGTGGGCGAGGCGCCGGCCACGTCCTCGGCGACCCAGCCCGCGCACACGACCGCCTCCAGCAGGGAGTTGCTGGCCAAGCGGTTGGCGCCGTGCATTCCCGTACACGCGGCCTCGCCACAGGCCCACAGCCCGTCCACCGTGCTGCGCCCCCTCGCGTCCACGGCGATGCCGCCCATGTGGTAGTGCGCCGCGGGCCGGACCGGGATCGGCTGCGTTGCGGGGTCGAGTCCGGCTGTGCGGCAGAGGGCAGCAATGCCGGGAAAGCGCCGCGCGAAGTGGCTTCCCAGCGCTTGGCGCGTATCCAAGAACACACGATGGCCCTCAGCGATGTGATGCCAGACGGCGCGGGCGACGACGTCACGCGGCGCCAGCTCCGCCCCCGGAACATCTTCCATGAAACGCCGGCCAGCCTCGTCGATCAGCACCGCGCCCTCGCCGCGCACGGCCTCGCTGACCAGCCCGAGCGGGAAGGCGTCGCCATCCAGCGCCGTGGGGTGGAACTGGACGAACTCCAGGTCGCGCAGCGCGGCGCCGGCCCGCGCGGCGAGCGCCAAGCCCTGGCCGAAGGAGCCGGCCGGGTTGGTCGTGTGCATGAACAGGCCGCCGACGCCGCCGGTCGCGATCACCACCCGGCGGCTGGACAGGAGCATAGGCCCGCAAGGGCCGGCGGCCAGCACGCCAACCACGGCGCCGTCCTCGACGAGCAGCCGCCGCGCCTCGACCCCTTCAAGGACCGTGACCGACGCCGCCGCGCGGATCGCGGCCGCGACGGCACGCACGATCTCCCGCCCCGTGCCGTCGCCCAAGGCGTGGACGATGCGGCGGCGCCCGTGCGCCGCCTCCCTTCCGAGACGGAACGCGCCGTCTGCCGCGCGGTCAAATCGCGCGCCGACCCGCACCAAGCTTTCAATCGCCTCGGCTCCAGCCCGCACGATCCGGCCCGCAATCGCCGGATCACAAAGTCCGTCGCCCGCCGCGAGCGTGTCGGCCAGGTGCAGCGCCGGGTCGTCGTCAGACCCCACAGCGGCCGCGATCCCGCCCTGCGCCCAGGCGCTCGACGCCTCGGCCCCGAGCGGGGCCTTGGACAAGACCACCACCGGCTCGGGGGCCAGGCGGAGCGCGGTCATCAGGCCAGCGAGACCAGCGCCGATGATGACGGGCCGGCCACCAATGTCGTGGATCATCGCGGTCACCGCACGGCGAGCATGCGCTCGACCGCCCGGCGGGCGCGCGCGACCACTGCCGGGTCGATCACGACCTCGTGGCGCATGTCCTCCAGGGCCTGCCGGATGTTCGCCAGCGTGATGCGCTTCATGTGCGGGCACAGGTTGCAGGGGCGGACGAACTCGATCTCCGGGTGCTGGATCGCGACATTGTCGCTCATCGAGCACTCCGTCAGCAGCAGCACGCGCGGCGGGCGACGCCGGGAAACATAGTCCGACATGGCGGCCGTTGACCCGGAGAAGTCCGCCTCCGCCACCACGTCCGGCGGGCATTCGGGGTGGGCGAGCACGATCACGCCGGGATGCGTCTCGCGCACCTGCCGCACGTCGGCCGCGGTGAAGCGCTCATGCACCTCGCAGTGGCCGGTCCAGGCGATGATCCGCACCTTGGTCTCGGTGGCGACGTTGCGGGCGAGGTACTCGTCGGGGAGCATGAGCACCTGCTCCGCGCCGAGCGACTCCACGACCGCGCGGGCGTTGCCGGAGGTGCAGCAGATGTCGGACTCCGCCTTCACCGCCGCCGAGGTGTTTACGTACGTGACGATCGGCACGCCGGGATGGCGCTCGCGCAGCAGGCGCACGTCTTCGGGCGTGATCGACTCGGCGAGCGAGCAGCCCGCCGCCATGTCCGGGATCAGCACGGTCTTGCCGGGGTTCAGCAGCTTGGCGGTCTCGGCCATGAAATGCACACCGGCCAGCACGATGACATCCGCATCCGCCTTCATGGCCTCGCGCGCCAGCGCCAGGCTGTCGCCCACGAGATCGGCAACGCAGTGGAAGATCTCCGGGGTTTGGTAGTTGTGCGCGAGGACCACGGCGTTGCGCCGACGCTTCAGCGCCAGGATGGCGTCGATGTCCTCGGCGAAGAATGGCCACTCGAAGGGCGGGACGACGTGCCGCGCCCGCTCGTAGTGGGGCGCCATGCGGGCGAGGGCTCCGGATGCTGCGCGCATGATATACTCTCCTTGAGCATTTCACCGGCATATGCTGGCCCTGAGCATAACGCATGTCAAGTGCGGATCAGCGACAGCTTCGTCCCGGCGACCGCCCGCTCGGCCAGCACCTCGCGCCGGAAGCGGAACAGCTTGGCTGGGCGCCCTCCCGTGTCGGCCGTTATTGCACCGGTTTCTTCCACCAGCTCCTGCTGCTCGACCAAGCGCCGGAAGTTTTGCTTGTGGACGGGGCGGCCGGCGATGCCCTCGACGCTGCGCTGGAGTTGCAGAAGGGTGAACTCGTCCGTCATCAGCTCGAACACCACTGGGCGGTACTTGATCTTGGCCCGGAGCCGGGCAATCGCGGTGGCCAGGATCCGGCGGTGGTCCGCGGCCATGGGCAGCCCAGGGACGGACTCGCCCGCCGCCTGGCGGTCCCAGAGCGCCTCCGGCACGAGGCTGGCCTCGTAGAGCAACTCGTAGCGTTGCAGAACCAGTTCCTCGTTCCACGGGCGGCCATCCAGGCCGAAGGTGATCGCGGCGCGCTGCTGCCGCTCGCCGCGACAGGCTAATTCGGGCGTGACCCCGGCCCAGTCTCGCAGCCGGGGTTCGATGGCGCCGGCGATGATCCCTGGCGGCCCGAACCGGTGATCTTCCCATGGGAAATAGGCGTACCAATCCCGCCACCGGGCCTCGGTGTCGCCTGCTGTCTCCACTTCGCGGGTCAGGCCGAGATAGCTGATCGAAACCGCTCGCCGCCCGTCGTCCTTGGTCCGGTCGCGGTCCGCGAATGTGTAGAGCTGCTCGACATAGCCCAGCGGATAGTGGGTCTGTTGTTCGACCCAGGCGCGCAGGCCCGATTGCAGGGAGCGGTGGCCCAGCTCGAAGGGACCGGAGGGCAACGCGCGCCCGTCCTGGATGGTGAGCACGCGCGGCTGCCCGACGGTTACGGCGACAAGCACCGCGATCAGCTCGGCCGAGAGCGCTTGCGTGGCGCTCACCCCTGGTCGCCTTCCCAGGAACAGACGCGCGCGGTGAACCCCCAGACCGATCCGGGGGCGGGCATGGCGGCGCGCGAGGCGTTACTGCAGCAGCGCAGGCACCATCTCGTGCTGAAGGATGGCGGCGATCGCCACGTCATGGTCGCCTGCAATGGCCATTGGCGTGCCATCGGCGGCGTGGATGGCGTATCCCTTCTCGCCATTCACTACCGTGGGGCGGATATACGCGATCTGCTGCAAGCCGAGCTGCGCGAGCTGCGCCTCGGACAGGTGGCGGATATCGAACTTGGTGGGCATCGTGCCGGCGGCCTCGCCCGGATCGTTCACGTTTGTATTCATTTCAGTCTCCTCGCGCCGGTCCATATCCCGGCCCCGGCGTCGCATGGTTTGGGCGGATCACTCCGGCTGAGCCTTGTCTTCAACGAGTCGCGCCGCATTGCCTGTTTCTGCCGTCTTGCGCCCGATCGAGATCGTCTTGACGCGCGGCTCCGGCTGCGGACGGGCCAAGTCGATGTTGAGCAGCCCGTTGTCGAGCCAGGCACCCCGGACCTCGATCCCCTCGGCCAGCACGAAAGCCCGCTGGAACTGCCGCGCGGCGATGCCGCGATGCAGGAACACCCGGCCCTGCGTGTCGTCCGACTGTCGCCCCCGGATCACCAATTGATTGTCTTCCTGCGTGATCTGAAGGTCGTCCATCGAGAAGCCGGCAACGGCGAGCGTGATGCGCAGCCCGGTTGGGCTGATCTGCTCGATGTTGTACGGCGGGTATCCGTCGGCCGATGTCTTCGACGCACGTTCGAGCATCTGCTCAAGGTGATCGAAGCCAAGAAACATCGGCGAGGTAAACAAGCGCGTGGTCATTGGCCCCCTCTGTGCCAGAGCGAAGCATCCACCAGGGCCCGTTCGCGGCACCCCGGCATGTAACGAAGTGGGTTGCGCGGGTCCGCTCCGCAAGATGCTGCGGCGGAGAACCACGACGCCGGCCGCACGTTCATGGCTTGGATCGAGCAAGGGAGGCACGCCATGGCCGACGACAAAGCGCGCATGAACACCGGACCCGCGAATCCTGGAGACGAGGCGCCCCCCGGCACGCCCGGCACTGGCGAGGATGTGTGTCCGGAGTGCCACGGCACGGGCAAGATCCAGTCGGGGGAGTGCCCGGCGTGCGGAGGCACCGGCAAAATCGTCCGGGCGATCGGCGGAGCCTAGTCCCGGCCGTCAGCCCGAACCGCGCCGATCCGAGCGGAGAGCGCCCGGCGGGCCTTCGCGGCGGCGCGGGCGAGCTGAAGCAGAGCGGGGATCTGCCGGGGCACGCGGGCCACCGACGCGGCCACGCGAGCCGGCCCGATACGGCCGCGAGCGGACAGCGCCGCCAGGGCCGCGGGCGGCAGTTCGACGGTGGCGGTGTCGCAGACCGCGCGTAGGGCGGCGAAACGCAGTCCCAGCGTCGACGCGACCTCCGCGACCGGTCCACTCTCCAGGTCGAGCGCCGCGCAGCCGGTCCGCGCCCACAAGCGATGCTTTTCACTGACCCGCGCCGCCACACTCTCGGCGCCGAGCAGGCGTTGCACGTTTGGACCACCGAGCCGCGCTGAGATCAGGGGATCAGCCAAGAGGAGCCCCACCGCCGTCAGGATCGCCTCGGGGACCAGCAGCGCGCCCGCGTCCAGGGCCGGGTCGAGGCCGCCGGCCAGGCCAAAGCTGACCAGCACGGTCGCGCCCTGATCGGCAAGCGCGCGCGCGGCCGCATGTGCGCCGTGCGCCGTGCCACCGCCGACCGCCACAGGCCAGCCCAGGCGCCGGGCGAGCCGGGCCTCGGCCTCAAGCCCGGTGACGAGTCCGATCCGCTCAGAACCCGACCGACACAACGCGGTCATTGGCCCGCTGGAGATTGCGGTACCGAGCCAGGGCCAGCAGCGGGAAGTAGAGCCGATAGCCGTGATAGCGGAGATAGAACACGCGCGGGAAACCGACGGCGGTGTAGGGAAGCTCGGTCCACTCCCCGTCCGCACGCTGGGTCCTGGTCAGATAGGCGATGCCGCGCGCCACCGCCGGGTGGTCAACCTCGCCGGCCGCCATCAAGCCAAGCAGCGCCCAGGCGGTCTGGCTTGGAGTGCTCTCGTGGTAGCGGCCGGGCGGAGCGTTGGCGTAGGTTTCCTCGTCCTCGCCCCAGCCACCATCCTCGCGCTGGACCGATAGGAGAAAATCGACGGCACGGCGGATCACCGGATCACCATGCGGCACGCCGGCGACGTTCAAGGCGCACAGAACCGACCAGGTGCCGTAGATGTAGTTGCTGCCCCAGCGGCCGAACCAGCTTCCATCGGCCTCCTGCCCGCGCCGCAGGAAGCTGATCGCGCGCCGGATCACCGGGTTATCGGCGCTCATGCCAAGTTGGGTCAGGAACGAGACACAGCGGGCGGTGACGTCGGCGGTCGGCGGGTCGAGCAGCGCGCCGTGATCGGCGAACGGGATGTGGTTCAGGTAGAGATGCGTGTTCTCCGGTTCGAACGCTCCCCACCCGCCATCGCTTGACTGCATGCCGACGATCCAGGCCTGGGCGCGTTGCAGCGCCTCGGCCTGCGCCGGGTCATGCTGGCGGTCGAGCAGCATTCCCACCACCGCGGTGTCATCGACATCCGGATAGAAATCGTTATGGTACTGAAAAGCCCAGCCACCCGGCGGCACGCCAGGACGGCGCACCGCCCAATCGCCCACCACGTCGGTGATTTGCCGTTCTCGCAGCCACTCGCAAGCGGCCTCCACCTGCGTCGATCCGTGCGGCCATGCCTCGGCCAAGGCGTGGCCGGCGAGGCTGGTGTCCCAGACCGGCGACAGGCATGGCTGGCAATAGGCGCGCGAGTCCTCCACGACCAGCAGCTTGCGCACCGCCTCCCAGGCCGTGGCGGCGGGCGGCGCGTCGGGCGGGAGGCCGAGCGTGTCGAACATCATCACGCTATTGGCGATGGCGGGATAGATGCCGCCCAGCCCGTCGTTGCCATTGAGCCGTTCCGTGACGAAGGCGCTGGCGCGCTCGATCGCACGTTCCCGCGCGCGCGCGGGAAATGTGGGCTCGGCCAGGCGCAGCGCGCTGTCGAGGTGCCTGAAGGCGCGTCCCCAGGGCGAGCGGTAGGGGCCACGAATCCAGTCGCGCACCTGCTCCGGAGGCTCACGGAAAAGCTCGCGCACCGTCACGCCCCGCGGGTTGCGGGCGCGCGGGCGCAGCGCCATCAGCACCAGCAGCGGCACGATCACCGTGCGCGACCAGTAGGACACCTTGCTCAAGTGGAACGGAAACCAAAGCGGCAGGTGCATGATCTCGACCGGCATGACCGGGACCGCCCGCCACGGCACCTCGCCAAAGAGCGCGAGCTGGGCGCGCGTGAAGACGTTGCTCCGCTCTGCCCCGCCAGCGGCGAGGATCGCAGCGCGCGCGCGGGCCATGTGCGGAGCGTCCGGCGGATCGCCGATGCAGCGCAGCGCGAAATACGCCTTTACGCTGCACGAGAGATCAAAGGCGCCATCATGGAACAGCGGCCAGCCGCCATGCGCGCCCTGGGCGGCGCGCAGGTAAACCCCAATCTTGTCTTCGAGCGGGGAATCGATCCGGCCGAGGAAATGCTCAAGCAGCACGTACCTCGGCCGGGATCGTCGCATCCGCCTCCAATTCAAACACGAAGTGCCCGTCGGGACGCTGACGGCGCGCGAGCGCGGCAGCCGCGCGCGACACGCTGCTGTCCAGGCTGTCGGCATGTGTCAGTGTCTCGACGCTCATGCGATGGTTGTTATCAGAAAGATCGCTGTTACTAGGAAGAAAGAATGACTTGCGCGGCGCGGCACCCGGATCTGATCGCCCCCTCGATTGTCGCCGGCAGGCCAGTCGCGGTCCAATCCCCCGCGAGCGCGAAATTGGCGAGTCCGACTCGCGGCCCCGGCCTCCGTCGCTCCTGCTCCGCCGTAGCGGCGAAGGTCGCGCGCTTCTCCTTGACCACCCGCCAGGATGGCATCTCTGTCAGCGTGCCTGTCAGATCAAGGGCAGCGCGCACTTCCGGCCACACTGTTGCCGCCAAGACACCGGCCGGCTGGTCGGCCAGCCTGTTGGCGGCGCTGATCGTCACCGAGACGTGTTCCTCCTTGACGAACACCCATTCCGCGGTCCCGCCGATCAGGCCGACGAAGCCGGCTGGGCCAGGCTCGGCGCCGAGGCGGAAATGCACGTTGAGGATCGCCTCGAAGGCATCGGGCACCAAAAGGCCGGGCAGAACGTCCCCGGCCACCCAGGGCGGCACGGCGAGAACCACGCTCTCGCCCGGACCGAGCGTCAAGGGAGCGTCGGGCAGGTGCAGGGCAACCACCTTGTCTCCCTCGATCTTCAGCCCGGCGACACGGCGGCTCATGCGCAACTCCGCCCCAAGGACGCGCAACCGGGCCAGCGCGGGATCGATGAAGGCGGCCGAGAGGCCCGCGCGCGGAAACCGCGGCAGGCAGGCAGTGCCGCCTTGCATCAGCGTCTCGCGCACGACTGCGCCGAGCAGCCGGGCGAGGCCCGTCTCCGGCGGGGTGTTGAGGGCGGCGACGGCGAGAGGCTTGACGAGGCGCTCATAGAGCGGCCCTGGAGGCAATGACTCGGCCACGCTGCGGTCGTCCTTGACAGCGCGGAGGTCGAGCAAGCTCAGATAGTCTCTGATCCGCGTTCCCGGAACGCGGCGACGAGCCGACAAGACCCACCACGGCAATCGGCCAGGATTCGGCCGCACCACCCAGCGCGCCCCGGTGTTCAGGTCGTGAAACGGGAACATCGGCTCGGCCGGTCCAGCGAGGGCAGCGGTCCCGCCGATCGCGTCGAGATAGGCGAACGTGGCGCTGTTGCCGCTCAACAATAGATGATTGCCGTTATCGATTGTCAGACCCAGTTCGCGATCAAAGTACGATCGACACCGCCCTCCTGCCGCTGGCCCCGCTTCATGTACGGTCACGAGCCGACCGGCCTCAGTGAGAGTCAGGGCGGCCGCAAGGCCAGCCAGCCCTGCCCCGATCACGTGGACGCAGGCCGTCATATTGAAATGCGCAGGTCATGGGGATGCATCGGCCGCCCTTGCCCGCGTTTGCCTGACCGGTCAACCGCGCTCATGAGAGTGCGGTCCACACACAATGCGAGGCACGCAGTCGATGGACATGCTCATGGCCCTGGCGACCTTCGTGCGCGTGAGCGAAGCCGGTTCATTCTCCGCCGTCGCTCACGAGCGGGGCCGCACGCAATCAGCCGTATCCCGCCAGGTTACGGCCTTGGAAGAGCAGCTCGGCGTCCGCCTATTTCAGCGCACCACCCGCCACCTCGCGTTGACCGAGGATGGCGAGGCCGTGCTCGGCCACGCACGCGAGGTCTTGGACGCCGTGGAGGCGACATGCGAGGTCGCCGGGCGCCGTCGTGCCTCCGCCGCCGGGCATGTCCGGCTCGCGCTGCCCATCTTCGCGGCGGAAGTACTAGCCGCGCATGCCCATGAATTGCTGCGTCGTCACCCTGGCCTATCGCTCGAATTCATCACCGGCGACCGCGAACGCGACATGATCGAGGAGCGGCTGGATTTATGGGTGCGCGTCGGCGAGAGCACGCAGGCGAGCCATGTGACACGGCGTATCGGCACGACACGGCCCTTGCTGGTGGCCTCGCCCACTTATCTGGTGGCGCGCGGTGAGCCGCGCCACCCGCGCGACTTGCGGGATTATGATTGCATTATTCAGCACCGCCACGGCGAGGAGCGGCTCTGGCGCTTCACCGGTCCGGACGGCGAGGTGAGGGTGCCAATCGCCGGCCAGTTCAGCGTGGACAATGGGACGGCGGTGCTTCGCGCGGCCGTGGCCGGGGCGGGAATCGCGCTTCTGACCGATCTGCTCGCCGGACCCAACATCCAGGCCGGGCGACTGCGCTCGATGATGCCAGAGTATACTGCCATTGGTCAGCCAATCACCGTGCTTTACCCGTCGCGGCGCAATTTGTCGCCTCGGGTCCGAGTAGCGATCGACTTCATCGTGGAAGGCCTTGTCGCGGGAACAAGCAAGTGCGCGGTCTGGGCCAACAGCGATCAATTCGATACTCCCACGCATAAGTCCTGTTCCCGCGATGGCGGTTCCGCCGTGCGCGCCGCGCGCCATCTTTCGCGCTGTGATCGGTGAAATCCGTCACGCAACAAGAAGAGTAGGAGACTAGCGATGAAGACAATCCTCGCCGCTTTTTTGGCGCTCGGCATGGTGATCTCGACCGGCATCGTGGCGTCCGGCGCGGCTCATGCGGCTGACTTCGCTCCAGACCGTACGACGGTCACTGGCAACGAGGCTGGCTAACCCGCATCGCGATAACGGGCGGTCGATGTCGGCTGCCCGTTGCGTTCGATGCTAACGATGGTTTTCTTTCGTAACGCTTAGCGCGTCACTCAGCCGCCAGCGCCGGACGCGCGTCGAGCCGGCGCAGCGCGCGGTCGATCCATTGCGCGGTCAGTTTCTCCTGCGCGCCGTTCTGCGTCAGGCGCTCGTGCAAGGCGGGAAAGTCCACCCTGTCCAGCACCTGATCCTGGTTGAAGCACGAGAACACCACGGTGCGTTCCCCCGTCACCGGATCGACATGCGGCTGGAGGCACTGCGCACAGACCTCCTTCATCATGCACTGCATCGGGCTGTTGATCGAGCCGACGGCGTTGTGCGCCGGGTTGAGGTAGGGCGCCAGCACGCCGTGCCGCGCCGCGCCCACCGCCTGCATCATGCCGTCCGAGCCGATCACGATCATATGGTCCACGTCCCGCAGCGGGATCACCGGCTCGCCCAGCCGGCCGGCGCCGTACGCCGCCGTCGCCTGGACGATGTTGCCGACGAAACTGCGATCTTGCGGTCGCGCCGGGTTCGGCGCGAAGCCCGGCGCCTGGTCGCAGCACCACACGATGGCATCGGCGGCGCGCTCGATCTCCGCGACCTTGTAGCGATCCTCCATCCGCTTGTAGCCGGCGAAGTAGAGGACGCGCGAGCCGGCCGCGCGCAGCGCCGCGCCGATGGAGAACAGCACGGCATTGCCAAGGCCGCCGCCGACCAGGGCGATAGTGGCGCCCGCCATGATCTCGGTCGGCGTGCCGGTCGGCCCCATCAGCACCACGGGCTCGCCGGGGCGCAGCGCCGCACAGAGATCGGAGCTGCCGCCCATCTCCAGCACGATCACCGAGACGAGCCCCGCCTCCGGGTCGGTCCAGGCGCCGGTCATGGCCAACCCCTCCATCCCCAGCACGGTCGCGCCCGCCGGCTCCTCCAGCCGGGGCGCCAGCGTCTCGAAGTTCTGCAAGCGGTAGAACTGGCCAGGGCGGAAGGCGCGCGCGGCGGCGGGGGCGCGGATCACCACCTCGACGATGGTTGGGGTGAGACGGGTCACCGCGTGGACGCTGGCGCACAGCTCGTCGCGGCAGCGCGCAATCAGCGCCCCGCCGGAAATCGCGGTCGCCGGGCGCGCGGCCAGCGCGCGCGTGACGATCGGATAGCCGCGCTTCGCGCCGCCCATCGCCTTGACAACGTTGCCGAAGAAGCTCGGGTGCAGGTCGCCGAAGAAGCTGATGAAGCGCCCGTCCGGCGCCCGGTGCATCAGCACCTGGGGCGTCTCGGGCTTGGCGAAGGCGCGCGCGGGGGAGACCGGGGCGCCGGTCTCATCGAGCGCCTGGAAGTATTTTCCGTCGAGCTTGATCCGGCCGTCCTCGCGCGCCAGCACGGTGTTGGGCTGGGTCCCGGCCGCGACCAGGATGGCCCGCGCGGGCAGCGTGACCTCCGTGCCGTCGGCGCGCGCGAGGCGCAGCGCGGCGGCGTGGCCGAAGCGGTCCACCTCGACCGCGCGCGGGGTCAGGCCCTCGGCGAAGCGCACGCCCTCCTCCAGCGCCTTCGCCACCTCCTCGTGGTTCAGCGTGTAGGAGGGACTGTCGATCAGGCGCCTGCGGTAGGCGATCGTGGCGCCGCCCCAGGAGTCGAGCAGCCGGGCGAGGTCGGGGGCGCGGCGCTCGCGCGCCGCCGCCTCGCGCGCGGCGCGGACCGCGGCCTCGTGGGACAGGAACTCATCCGCGACCTCCGCCTCCTCGGCGGTCCAGGCCGTGCGCACGGCGGCCTCGCCACGCTCGGCGATCAGTGTGCGGTAGCGCAGCGCGAACTTCTCGACCTGGCGGACATAGTAGGCGAGGCTTTCGGTGGCCGTGTCGATTGCGGTGAGCCCGCCGCCAATCACCACGACGGGCAGGCGAAGCTGCAAGTTGGCGATCGAGGACGTCTTGGCCGCGCCCGTCAACTGCAACGCCATCAGGAAATCGGAGGCCTGACGCACGCCGCGCGCCAAGCCGTTCGGGATGTCGAGCACGGTGGGGCGGCCGGCGCCCATGCAGAGCGCGACGTGATCGAAGCCCATCGCCCAAGCGTCGTCGATCGAAAGCGTGCCACCACCGCCGAAGCGCACACCGCCGAAATGCGCGAAGCCCGCCCGCCGCTCCAACAGCACGCGGATCAGCTTCAGATAGTTCTTGTTCCAGCGCACGGTGATGCCGTACTCGGCGACGCCGCCAAAGCCCGCCATCACGCGATCGTCGAGATTCTCGAACAATGTCGCCACGTCGCGCACCCGCCGGGATGGATCGAAGCCGAGGGGCTCGACCTTCAGCCCATCGATCGCCACGACGGCGTGGCCGTCGTTCAGCAGGTGGTGCGCCAAGGTGAAGCCCGCCGGACCCAGTCCGACAATCAGCACCTTGCGCCCGCTTTCGGGACGCGGCAGCGGCCGGCGGATGTCGAGCGGGTTCCAGCGCGTGAGCAGGCTATAGATCTCCAACCCCCAGGGAAGCGCCAGCACGTCCTTGAGGATCGAGGTCTCGGCCTGCGGGATGTCGACCGGATCTTGCTTCTGGTAGATGCAGGCCTTCATACAGTCGTTGCAAATGCGATGACCTGTGGCCGCCATCATCGGGTTGTCCACCGCGATGGCGGCAAAGGCGCCGAGCACGCTGCCCTGGGCGCGCAGCGTGTGCATTTCGCTGATCTTCTCGTCGAGCGGACAGCCGATCAGCGGCACGCCGAACGGCGATTTCTGGTACGCGCCCGTCTTGCGGTCCTTGAGCCCCTTGCTGCACGAATCCTTGCCCTGCGTGTGGCACCAGATGCAGTAGTTCATCTGGTCCAGCGCCTGCTGCGGCCCCACGCCCGGATCGGTGAGCGCGAACCCGTCGCGGTGGCGCCAGTCGTGCTCCGGGAGGCGCAGCATGGTCACGCCGTCGCGCTCGATCGTCTCAACCGGAACCAGATGCACCGGGTCGATCTTGTGCGGCACGCGGAACAGCGTGTTGCCGGGGTGCGCGGCCCGCCCGGCCGCGGTCAGCGTCGCCCAGGCGGCGTAGCGGGCGGCGATGTCGAGCGCCTCGGCGTCGGCCGACTTCTCCAGGTGCGCGACGTGGCGGGCGAAGCTCTGCTCGGTCAGCGCCTCGCTGAAACGGGCCTCCAGGTCGCCGCGCAGCGCGGGACCGTCGAAGCCGGAGGGGTCCGGGTGTTTCTTAACCGCTTGACGTTGCACGAAAAGCCGCTTGCAGGCGTGGATCGAGTCGAGAGCGAGCGTCGCGCGGCTCAGCGCCTCCACCTCCGCCTCGATCCCGAACAGCCCGGCCACGCAACGATCCAGGACAGGACCGAGGGCGACGACCAGCTCGGCCTCCTCCTTGACGGAAAGCGCCTCGGGCGCAGCGCGCGCGGCCAGCAACCCAGTGTGCAGAGCAGGGTCGGCGGTGGCGAGCATCTCCAGGAAGGCGCGGTCCAGGCGGATCAGCCCGTCGCGCGTCGCCAGGTCGGCGAAGGTGAGGCCGAGGCCGAGTGCCGGGCCGTCGGGGGTCGATACAGCGTCCATGAAGGCTCAACCGCTTTCAACAGGAGGGCAAGCGAGGCGGCACTCAGCCGCATGGCGAAGGCGCCATGCCATGGCAGGCTGGGCCAGGCAAGCCGCTCACGCTGGAGAGATCGGTCCTGTCTCGGGTCGCGTCAACCGTCGCTTTCCTGCGCCGCTGTCTCGGCCGGGATGCGCTCCGGTTCCGGCTCGGCGGCTTGGCTCTCCGTTCCGGTCCATTCCGCCGTGTCAGGGCGCTTGCGGGAGCTTTGAACGAGCAGGTCGTGGGCCAGGGCGATGCGGCGGAAGTCGTGCAAGCTCATGGCCATGCTCCCCGATCTGAGTACGTCGAATGAACCAGCGCAGTATGACTGAAACAAGGCAGGGAGTGTTACGAATAATTGCATTGGCGCCCGCGACGATGGCGGCGAGCGTGGATCGGCAGGAGTGGGCGACCCGACAGCGGGCCGCCCATCTCCTACCGACACCTCACGATGATCTTGATCTTTACGGTCAAAACCACCATGATCGATAGGAGATCGCGATGGCTCCTACCCATCGTGTCCCTCCTACGAAACGCCGGCCGGGCCCATCCCGGTCGGCATTTTCATTTTCCAGGGCAAAGGTTCACAAACATCCGCCTTGCGCGGATTGTCGGCCGGGCGGGTCGGCGCGATGCTCCGGCTGCATCAGGATTAGAGGGCATCCATGACCGACCCCGCGCCCGCGACCGGCTATGACGCCACCTACGAGGCGTGGCGGCGCGATCCCGAAGGGTGGTGGGCGGGCATTGCCGAGGGGATCGCGTGGGACCGGGGCTGCGATCGGGTGTTCGACCCGCACTCCGGCCCGTACGGCCGCTGGTTCGCCGGCGCCCGGCTCAACACCGCCTTCAACTGCCTCGACCGCCATGTCGCCGCCGGCCGGGGCGAGCAGGCCGCGCTGATCTGGGACAGCGCGATGGAGGGGCGCGTCGAGAGCTTCACCTATCGCGCCCTCACCGATCGCGTCGCCCGCTTCGCCGGCGCGCTGGCGGCGCGCGGGGTCGGGCGCGGCGACCGGGTGGTGATCTACATGCCCATGGTGCCCGAGGCGGTGGTCGCCATGCTCGCCTGCGCGCGGCTGGGCGCGATTCACTCCGTGGTGTTCGGCGGCTTCGCCGCGGCGGAGCTGGCCGCGCGCATCGCCGATGCCAGGCCCAAGGTCATCGTCTCCGCCTCCTGCGGGCTCGAGCCGGGGCGCGTCGTCGCCTACAAGCCTCTTCTCGACGCGGCGATCGACGCGTCGCCACACAAGCCCGATCGCTGCCTAATCCTCCAGCGCGCCGCGCTGCGCGCGGAGCTGATGGCGGGACGCGACGAGGATTCTGGCGGAGGCGGAGGCGGCCGCGCGCCCGCGTGATCCGGTGCCGGTGGAGGCGACCGACCCGCTCTACATACTCTATACATCAGGCACGACAGGGCACCCCAAGGGCGTGGTGCGCGACAATGGCGGGCACGCCGTCGCGCTGTGGAACTCCATGCGGATGATCTACGGCGTGGACGCGGGCGACGCGTACTGGGCCGCCTCCGATGTCGGCTGGGTGGTGGGGCACAGCTACATCGTCTACGCCCCGCTGCTGCGCGGCTGCACCAGCATCATGTACGAGGGCAAGCCGGTCGGCACGCCCGACGCGGGCGCCTACTGGCGTATCTGCGCGCGGCATGGGGTGAAGGTGCTGTTCACCGCCCCGACCGCGATCCGGGCGATCAAGCAGCAAGACCCCGATGGCCTTGAGATGGCGCGGCACGACCTAAGCCGGCTCGATGCGCTCTACCTCGCGGGCGAGCGCTGTGACCCGCCGACCGCCACGTGGGCGGCGGAGCACCTCCGCATCCCCGTCGTCGATCACTGGTGGCAGACCGAGACCGGATGGGCGATCACCGCCGGGTTCCGCGACCTCGGCCTGTTTCCGTTCCTGCCCGGCTCGGGTGGGCGGCCCAGCCCCGGCTACGACTTGCGCGCCCTGGACGACGAGGGGCACGCAGTCGCGCGCGGGCAGACCGGCAATCTCTGCGTCCGGCTTCCGCTCCCACCGGGCTGCGCGCCGACGCTGTGGGGCGACGACGAGGGCTACCGGGGCGCGTACCTGTCCGACTTCCCCGGCTGGTACCGCTCGGGCGACGCCGGGGTGATCGATGAGCAGGGCGACGCGTGGGTGATGGGCCGCACCGACGATATCATCAACACGGCCGGTCATCGCCTCTCCACCGGAGCGATCGAGGAGGTGCTGGCCGCGCATCCAACCGTGGCCGAGTGCGCGGTCATCGGCGCGCATGACGCGCTGAAGGGCCAGGTGCCAGTCGGGCTGGTGGTGTTGAAAGCGGGCGTGAACCGGCCGGAGGCGGAGATCGCGGCGGAACTGGTCGCCCTGGTGCGCGAGCGTATCGGCCCGATCGCCGCCTTCAAGGAGGCGCGCGTGGTGCCACGGCTGCCCAAGACCCGCTCGGGCAAGATCCTGCGCGCGACCATCCGGCGGATCGCCGACGGCGAGGCGGTGACGGTGCCGGCGACGATCGAAGATCCAGCGGCGCTGGAGGAGGTGCGGGCGGTGCTGGGCCGGCAGGCGGGGTGAGCGGGAACCCCAACGTCCTCAGGGCCGTTGGGGTTCGTATCAGTCGATCTCGATGCCTCTCGTCTAATGCGCCCCTGCCGCGCTCGCCGATCCCCACTTCGGCAGCGCCACCGACACAACGGCGCAGACCAGAACGGCGCCGAGCAGGCCGAAGCAGTCCGAATAGCCCATCACCGTCGCCTGGGCCCGAATCACCTCGCCCACGGCGATCACCGCGCGATGCATTGCGGCGGCGGGATCGGCTATCCCGTGAGCCATGAAGTATTGCTGCAACGAGGCAAGCCGCGCCTGGGTCGCCGGCTGCAAGGGCGAGACATGGGCGTTGATGACGAATGAGTGGTACTACTCCCGCTGGGTATAGAATGTGGCTCTTATCGGCTTCCGGGGTGGTGAAGTCGGGACCGGGCCGTTGGGCTGAGGAGGTCTGGTGCGCGAGCAGGGGCGGGAGTAGCTGACCGGCTCGCGCGAGGAGCCCTTGCCACCATGGCTGCACCCGACCTGGTCAACCTCTCCGGCCTGATGGACGACGCCAAGTGCTTCGCCTTCGTGCGCCAACACCGCTGGCCCGAGGGCGTGCGTTGTCCTGGCTGTGACAGTGATGCGGTGAGCCGAGACGGGTACGACGACACCCAGCCCTGCCGGCAGCGCTACCGCTGCAAGGCCTGCGCTGGGCGCTTCGACGACCTCACCGGGACCGTGCTGGCCGGCCATCACCAGCCGCTGCGGGTGTGGGTGCTGTGCCTTTGCTTCATGGGGCTGAACCTCTCGACGCGGCAGGTCGCGCTGGAGCTGGGCCTGAGCCAGTCTGACGTGCAGGCCATGACCGAGCAGTTGCGCCACGGTCTCGTCGCCAAGGCGCCAGTGGCGAAGCTTGAGGGCGAGGTGGAGATCGACGAGGTCTACGTGGTGGCCGGGCACAAGGGCCAACCGGCCGAGGTGGCCAAAAGGGGCGGCTGGGACGGTGCCGCAGGCTGGCGGGTGCGCCGGGGCGCGGCACGCTGGCGAAGGACAAGCCGCCCATCCTCGGCCTGATCCAGCGCGGCGGCCAGGTCGTGCTCCGCATGCTGGCCAACGTGCGGCAGACCACGATCCAGCCGATCATCACGCAGACCGTCGCCCAAGGCAGCCTGGTCCACACCGACGAGTACAACGTCTACACGCGCCTGCCCGCCTGGGGCTACCGGCACAAGACGGTCTGCCACGGGCGCGGCGAGTATGCGCGCGACGAGGGCGGCGACGGCTTTTGCGAGGTGCACGTCAACACCATGGAAGTGCGCCGTTGTGGCGCAGGTAAGGGAGAATGAACAATGGCGTAACAGCTACGGCGTTCATCGGGACGCTGGGTCCCGTGCGCACCCGGCTCACCTCGGCCCAGAGATGGGCTGTAACTCCGAAAGGAGCGGGGGACCATCGCCTGCCGGGAGAAGGCCCAAGGGGACGAAGCCGTCGTGATCCCGGAGGGTCAGCGCAAGACGTGAAGGGTGAGAGCTACACTGCCCGAACTCCAGCCATGGACTCTGGTGTTGAGACAGCCGCAACGATGGCTGAGGCGGCTGGCCGCGACACGGCCGATGGACACACCGGCCCAGGGGATACCCCCCGTGCCCCGACCCGGCAATCGCGGTCCGCTCCCGGTAAGGGAGAGAAATGGCGAACGGAGCACCCGACCCACGTCGCATCTCCGATCTGTGCAACTACGGGATCGCCTGTGGCTGGCCCTCTCCGGTGTCCAGCATGGCGACAGAGCCGTCGTCGTAGCCAAACGCTGGGGGTAACGCCCCGGACAGCCGCCAAGGCGGATGGGCATGGATACAAGCGTGTGGGCGACCGCCGCGAAGGTCCCGCTGCCCAGGCGAAGGGCGGCAGCATCCTGCGGGGGCAGGCGTCCAGAAGGTGGGTGTGCTGATGCTGCCCGACACCTTCGAGCGACGCATGAACTCGATCCCCGGCCTACAGAGGGGAGCAAGGGTGTGGAGAGCCGGATGAGGGGACGACTTTCACGTCCGGTTCGGTGGGGGGAGGAGGGCTGTCCTTCCGAGGCGGCACCCCTCCTACCCAATGGGTTCTGGTCGCTGCTGCGCTCGTGGCTGCGTCCGCACCGGGGCATCTCGCAGGACAAGCTGCCGGACTATCTCGGCTTCTTTCAGTTCGTGCACAACACGCGCCGACGCGGCAGAGCTCTGCTCGGCGCGCTCGTCGCAGCCCTGGTTACATGAGCCAGTTCACCACCCTGGAATCCCACAAGAGCCTAGAATGTTTCGATCGCCGCCGTGCCGATCGCGCCACCCAGGTTGCGCAGCATGTTGAACAGGCCGGAGGCGGCGCCGGCCTCGGCCGGGGTGACGCCGACCATCGCGATGGCCGAGAGCGGCGTCATGACCAGTGCCTGGCCAAGCGCCCGCGTGACATCCGGAACGAACAGCTGCGGCGCCGCGTAGTCGCGGTCCATGTGCAGGTTCATGAAGCAGCTGATGGCAAACACCGTCAGACCGACACCGACCAGTAACCGGGAGTCTATCCGGCGCATCAGCCGCGGCACGAACGGAATGATCAGCAGCTGCGGCAGTCCGGTCCAGGCCATCACCTCGCCGCTTTGCTTCGCGTCGAACCCCTGCGAGACGGCAAGGGTAACTGCTCAACCCACCCCCGCCAGTTTGTCTTGAGCGACCGGCGAAATTGGAGTTGACGCGGTAACGGGCGACTCGATTCAAGGTTGGGGTGAACACCGATCTTGACCTGAGCAAGCTGTCGCATGCGGAGAAGGATGCCCTCATCCTCTCGCTTGCTGCGCAATTACAAGCGGCACTGGCGCGGATTGCTGAACTGGAGAAGCGGCTGGCCGAGTTGCAGCTTCCGCCGAAGACGCCGGACAATTCCAGCGTGCCGCCGTCGAAGGGTCTAAAGCACAACGTGGCGGACAAGCCGAAGCGGAGCGGTCCTCGCGCGGGCAGCGTGGGGCGCAGGGGCGGCGGGCGGGAATTGACGGCCGAGCCCGACGAGGCGGTGATCGCCCGCGCGGCGCGCTGCCAATACTGCCAGTCGGCACTCGCCGACGCCGACCAGAAGCTCGATGCCCGCTACGATAAGGTCGAGCTGCCCCGCGTGCGCCCTGTGGTGACGCGGGTGGAACGCTATGCCGGGCGTTGCCAGTGCTGCGGTCGCACCACGCTGGCAGCGCTACCGGAGGGGCTGGAACCGGGCACGCCGTTTAGCATCAACATCGTCGCATTGGCGATGTATCTGCGTTTCACCCACGCGATCAGCTACGAGCGGCTGAGCCGGATGATGCTGGATCTCCATGCCCTGCGGATCAGCGAGGGCGCGCTGGACGCCGCCTTCCGTCGCGCCCGTCCACGTTTGGAGGCCGATGTCGCCGCAATCCTCGCGCGCCTGCGCCGCGCCCGCGTGATCGGATCGGACGAGACCTCGGTGCGCGTCGGTGGCGTGACCCGCTGGAATTGGGTGTTCCAGAACAGCGACGTCGCGATCCACGTCATCCGCGGCAGCCGTGGCGCCGGTGTGGTCGGCGCGGTGCTGGACGGGCATCGGCCGATGATCTGGGTCTCCGACCTCTACGGCGCCCAGCAGGGGCACGCCGAAATCTGGCAGGTCTGCCTCGCGCATCAGTTGCGCGACTGCCAGTATGCGATCGAGGCGGGGGATGCGGTGTTCGCCCCGCGCATGAAGGCGCTGCTGCTGCGCGCGGTGCTGCTGGCGCGGCGGCACCGCGCGCTGGCCGAGAGCACGCGGCGCGAATACCGGCGACGGCTGGAAGTGGCACTCGACGCTGTGATCGCGCTGGCGCCGACGCAGCGCGACGGTAAACGGCTGCGCAAGCGATACGCCAGGTTCCGCGAGCACCTGTTCACCTTTCTCGACCATCCCGAGATCACCGCCGACAACAACGCGAGCGAACGGGATCTGCGTCCCACCGCAACGTATCGCAAAGTCACCGGCGGATTCCGTTCCGACTGGGGTGCTGATCTATTCGCCGCCGTCCGCTCCGCCGTCGGCACCGCCAAGCGCCGCGGGATCGACGCCTATCAGGCCATTCGCGATACGCTATGCGGCCAGTCCGTGCTCACCCCGGGATGAGCAGTTACCGGCAAGGTATTGCGGCAGCAGGTAGGCCGAGCCGTAGAGGGCGAAGCCCAGCAGGAAGTTGCCGAGGGTACCCAGTCCGAAATTGCGCCGCGCCAGCAGCCGGAGCTGGATCAGCGGCTCCTTGCGCACCAGCTCGACGACGATGAACGCCCCCAGCGCGATGGCCGCGACAAGGCTCAGCCTGACGATGAACGGCGAGCCGAACCAGTCGTACACGTTGCCCTCGTCGAGCACGGTCTGGAACGCGGCAAGACCGATGGCCATCAGGGCGATGCCCAGCCAGTCGCCACGGCGCAGCAGGCCGAGCTGCGTTTCGGATCGCGGCAGCGCGTAGACGAGCGCGCCGAGCATCACCGCGCCCGGCACCAGGTTCATGTAGAAGATCGTGGGCCAGCCATATGTATCCGTCAGCCAGCCGCCGATCGTCGGGCCGATGGCGGGTGCGAAGGTCGCGGTGACGGCAAAGCCGGCCAGGCCAATTGGCCGCTTGGACGGCGGCAGCATGGCGACGATGATGGTGAAGGCGAGCGGGATCAGCACGCCGCCGGCGAAGCCCTGGAGGCCGCGCAGCACGATCATCTCGGGAAGGCTGTGCGCCTGGCCGCAGGCTACGGAAAACAAGAGGAACAGCGCCGTGTTGGCGATCAGGTAGCGGCGCAGCGAAAACACGCGGCTGAGATAGTCGGTCATCGGGATCACGATGATCTCGCCGATCAGGTAGGCCGTGGTGATCCACGCCCCGTTGACGCCCCCGGTGCCGATGCCGCCCTCGATGTCGGGCAGCGAGGAGTTGGTGACCTGGATGTTCAGCACCGCCATGAAGGCGCCGATGATCGCGCCGCCCACCGCGATCCAGGTCTTGAGAGGGACGGCCTGTTCCCCGGCGGATGCGTCGATGGCCATGGCACGTCAGGCTCCCTGCTTGCGGGTGTCGATGGCGGGCTCCACGGACATGCCGGGCCGAAGCCGGCCGATCAGCGGATCGCTCGGGGCGATCGTGATCTTCACCGGAACGCGCTGGACGATCTTGGTGAAATTGCCGGTCGCGTTGTCGGGAGGCAGCAGCGCGAACTCCTGACCGCTTGCCGGGGCGATGCTGTTGACGACGCCATGCACCGTGGTGCCGGGGAACGTGTCCACCTCGAGCGCGACGGGCTGGCCGGCATGCACATGCGTCAGCTGCGTTTCCTTGTAGTTTGCCACAACATAGACGGACTGTATCGGGACCACGGCCATGAGCTGTGTCCCGGCCTGGACGTACTGCCCGACCCGCAGGCTGCGGGCCGCAACCGTTCCGTCGATCGGCGAGGTGATCGTCGTGTACCCCACGTTCAGCTCGGCCTGCCGCAGCGCCGCCTGCTTCTCGGCCAGCGTCGCGCGGGCTTCGGCGAGCTGCGTGCGCAGAACGTCGACCTGCTTGTCGGCCGCGCCGACGGCGGCGATGTCATGATCAAGCGTCGCCTGCTTCTGATGGATGTCGGAGGTCGCCTTCTGGGCGGCCTGGGTCGTGCCGGCGCCGTTTCTGGCGAGAGTGGAGTACCGTGCGTAGTCCTGGTTGGCGAACACCGCCGCCGCCTGGTCAGCCTGCACGGTGGCCTGCGCTTCGGCCACCACGAGTCGCTGTTGTGCGATCTGCTGGGTCAGGTTGTCGATGCTTGCCGCCTGAGCGTCCACGCTCGCCTGCGCGGCAGCCAGCGACGCGCGGTAGTCCCGGTCGTCGATGCGAGCGATCACCTCGCCGGCGTGAACCGGCTCGTTGTCCCCCACCAGCACAGCCGAAACATAGCCAGCGACTTGCGGGCTGATGATGACATTGTCGGCTTGCAGGTAGGCGTCGTCGGTTGCGACGAGGAAGCGGCCGGTCGTCCACCAGGTCCTGACCATAGAGGCCGGCCCATAGAGGCCGGCGGCGGCGACGAGGCCGATTGCCCCCGCTCCCACAAGCGCTGAACGCAGGCGCCGCCGGCGCCGGCCGGCCACAACCTCCCTGGCGTCCCCGTCTCTCCCGGACGAACCTTCCTGCATTTCGGTAAAGGTCGAGACGTGCTGGTCCATGGTAATTACTCACGAGGGGGTGCCTTTAGCACTCTGACCTCTCATACTAAATCCGGGTGATAGGTTCGGTTTAGAGTGGCGGCTGCGCGGAGCGGGCCTATGCCGCGGGCGGTTGAACGGGGGGATGATGGCACGGATTGCCGAGCACCTGAGTGTGGCGGAACTGGCGGCGCGGTTCCGCGCGGCGCAAACCGTGACCGAGGCGCGGCACACCCAGGCGATTTGGCTGCTGGCGCAGGGCCGCACGGTGGTCGAGGTGGCCGGGGTGCTGGCGCTCACGCCGCGCTGGGTGGAGGCGGTGGCGGCGCGCTACAACGCACGCGGCCCGGCGGCGCTGGGCGATGGGCGGCGCTGGGCGATGGGCGGCGGCGGAACGGGCGAGCAGCGAGCGTGCTGACCGAGGCGGTGCTGGCCGCCCTGGCCGAGCGGCTGCGTGAGCCGCCCGAGGACGGCGGGCTATGGAGTGGCCCCAAGGTGGCGGCCTGGATGGCGCGGCACCTCAAGCTGGAGCGGGTGCATCCGCAGCGCGGCTGGGAGGCGCTGAAGCGGCTCGGCTGGTCGGTGCAGACGCCGCGCCCGCGCCATCCGCGGGCCGCTGATCCGGAGGCGCGGGCGGCCTTCGCAAACAGGTTGACGTTGCCGTTGCGCAAGCACGGGCGGCGCACCCGGAACAGCCGGTCGAGGTCTGGGCGGAGGACGAGCACCGCCTCGGCCTGAAGCCGATCCGCCGCCGGGTCTGGGCCAAGGCCGGCGCACGCCCAACGGCGCTGGGTCATCACCGGTTCCAGTGGCTGCACGTCGCGGCCTTCGTGCAGCCGAGCAGCGGCGAGACGGTCTGGTATCTCTGCACCCGCATCAACAAGCCGGCCTTCGAAACCCGGCTCGCCGCCTTCGCCCGCGAGAGCGGGGCGGGACGCCGACGCCACATCGTCCTCGTGCTGGACAACGCCGGCTGGCACGGCCCCAAGGGCTTGGCCGTGCCGGACGGGATCACGCTGGTGTTCCTGCCTCCCTACAGCCCGGAACTCCAACCCGCTGAGCGGCTCTGGCCGCTGCTCGACGAGGCGGTGGCCAACAAGCACTTCCCCACCCTGGCCGACCTCGATGCCGCCATCGCCGAACGCAGCACCCGCCTCGACCCAAGCATGATCCCGCTTATCGGCCAATCGACCCGCTCTTGTACTTTGCAGCAGGGAAGCGCAAAGTCGCTCTGAACGCGGCGTCTCGGAGCAGAATGATGCGGGCAATCATGAAGGGGCTGACGGACGTTGAGTTCGAACAACTCTACGGGACGGAGGGTCAGTGTCTGGCGGCGTTGGTGGCGGCGCGCCAACGCGAAGGAATGCCTTGCCCGCGCTGCGCCAATCTGAAGAGCTATGTCTACGGCCGCCGTGTCGGCTGCACGCGCTGCGGCCGACGTTGGTCGGTCACCGCGGGCACCGTGATGGCGGACACCAAGCTGTCTCTGACCACTTGGTTCCGCGCCATGCACCTGATGAGCAGCACCAAACAGGCGATCTCGGCGGTCGAGCTCGGCCGCAGGCTGGGCCTGGGCTATGAGACGGCCTGGTATCTGCACAAGCGGCTCCGCCACGCCATGACCGAGCGGACGGAGCGCTATTCGCTCGGGGGCGCGAGCGACGACGATGCCGCGCCGCCGGTAGTGGAGGCGGATGACGTGTGTCTGGGAGGTGAAAGGAACCAAGGCAGCGGAACCGAAGGCAAGACCTGCGTCATCGTCGCCTGCGAGCGGCATGCGGACGGGCGCATGGGCCATGTCGCGATGCGCGCGGTCAGCGCCTTCTCCAGCGAGGCGGTGGCCGCGTTCCGCGATGCCCACATCGCCGCCGGCGCGACTGTGCACACGGACGGCTTGCGGGCGTTCAACGCCTTCGGTGAAGCCGGGCGGACGCATGTCGCCACCGTCACCGGCGGCGGGCGTCCGGAGCGCGAGCGCAGCGCCCCGTTCTTCACCGTCAACACCCTGGTCGCCAATCTCAGTACCGCGCTCAAGGCCACCCACAAGCGGCTCTCCCCCAAGCATCTGCCCGACTATCTCGGCGCCTTCTGCTGGACCACCAACCGGCGCCGCAACATGCGAGGCATGGTCAACGCGCTTTGCCGTGCCGTCGCTGCGTCGTCCCGTCTGACCCACAAAGGCGTCTACCCGTGACGGGTCGATTGGCCGATAAGCGGGAAGCATGATCCGTCCGCACACCAGCTTCCACTGGTGGCCAAAGCCGGTTCAGCCGAACTAATCAGCCGGATTTGGTATCACACCCGCCTTTAGCTGTCGGTCCCCGTTTGAAAAGGCATCTTGTAATTACCCACCCCTGTTTCGGGCGTAGCGATCAGGCCGTGACGGTCTGCAGGATGGTGTTGAAGACGCTGGTGCCCGGTTTGAGGCGAGCGGTATCGACGACGCTGCGTATGTCGGCCTCACCCTCGGCGGCCCACATGGCACGATAGCCGTTGGTCACCTTGCGCTGGATCACCGAGGGCCGGAGGTCGCGCTCACAGGCGTTGTTGGTGGCCTCGACCTGGCCGGGCCAGTCGGCGAAGGTTAGGAGCTGATCGCGCGCTCGGCGCACCTTGTTCTGAAGTTCACGGGCCAAGTCGCAGGTGGTGGGTGCTGCCAGGATCGCGACCAGCCTGCCCGCCAGCGCGCGGCGCTTGGCGGCCAGGGTGGAGGCAGCCAGTTGTGAGATGCTGTCCGCCAACTCGAAGGCCGAGGCGAGCCAGAGCGTGAGCCGAAACGGCACGGGGTCGTCGCTCACTTCCAACACGTAGGCGACGTCGCGAGCCAGGTGCGCGAGGCAGGTCTGCTGGACTTGGCCATGGCCCTGCTGGGCCGAGTCGCGGTCCGACAGCCAGACTTCGGGCTGGTGGCCAGCCATCATCGCGTGCACGACCGCGGCGGCGCGGGTCGGGGCGGCGTGGTGCACCACGGCCTCCTTGCAGCGGAACACCCAGTGATAGGCGTTGCTGCCCTCAATCCGGACGCCTGTCTCGTCCGAGGCCACCACCTTGGCCTGCCGCAGGGCTGCGACGGCGTGCTCGCCCCTCGTCTTGCCATTCCATCCGGCTGCGCCGAATGGAACCTTCGGCAAGCCTCGCCCGGCCTGGAAGCAAGTCTGGGCGCGACGCAGCAGGTTCATCAGCCCGCCCTGGCTGATGGACAGGCCGAACAGGTCGGCCAGTGTCGCCTGCAGCCGCTCGTAGGACAGGCTCTGAAAGGTCTTGAGGTAGGTCGCCAGCGTGTGCAGGCGCGGGCCGAACGGCGTGCCTGTCGCGGCGGGCGGCGGCGCTGCCACGACCCGCGCCCCACAGCCGGGACACTGCACCGCCAAGCGTCGGTGGTGCTCGACGATTGGCTTGATCTCCGGCAGCTCAATCCGCTCGTGCACGCTCACCGCTTCGCTGGGCAGGTCGGGCGACAGCGCCCTGCGGCAGCACGGGCATTGCTGCGGGGCGTGATCGACGACGCGGTCCACCTCCCTGCTGAGCGCCCGACTATGGCCTTCATGTCCGGGCTTGGCACCTCCGGGGCGGGCTTGCTCGCGACGCGCTTTGCGGTCTGTGGACGGCGGCTTGGACGAGGTGCGCGAGGTCTTCTCCGGCCGCTGCAGCCGCAGCACCAACTCGATCAGCTCGGCCTTGCTCAGGCGCTCCAGCTCGTCCCGCTGCATGCCCAAACTGCATCAGCAATGCCGCCCCGCCGCAAGGGGGGTGGGTAATTACGGTCCATGAGACCTCCTGGAAGGCGGTGGCTTGCAGAGGCTGGCCGCCGTCTTGTGATCGAGCTGGGCTTGATGTACTGTATTGGACAGTACACTTCAAGGTCGGGTGACTGAACAGGAAAACGTGATGGGTGAACAAGCCGCTGCGGTGACGCGGCCGCGCCTGGAGGCGCGACGGCGGGCGTTCCTGGAAGCGGCGACCGCCGTCTTCCTGGAGAAGGGCTACGCCAGCGCCACGCTGGACGACGTGATCGCCCGGTCGGGCGGCTCCCGTCAGACCCTCTACTCCCTGTTCGGGGGCAAGCAGGGGCTGTTCGAGGCAATTGTGGCAGATCGTTGCGGGAAGAGCTTCGGGCCGCTCTGCGACGAGGGCCTGATCGACCGCGCACCGGACGACGTGCTGATGGACCTCGGGACGCGCTACCTGGAAACGGTGACGGAGCCCGACGCCCTCGGTGTGTACCGGCTGGTCGTCGCCGAGGGCGTTTTCATGAAGGAGCTGGCAGAGAAATTTTGGGAACTTGGGCCGGGCCGCGTGCGCGCGCTCCTTGCCGAGTACCTCGAGCAGCAGGCTCGCCGCGGCACACTATCCCTGCTCGACCCGGAGCAGGCAGCGCACCAATTCTGGGGCATGGTGATGGGCCAGTATCAAATGCAACGCCTTCTTGGCGTGCGAGACCGACCGGGACCCGAGGAGATTGCGAACTTCGTGAAAACGGCCGTCGCCCGCTTCCTGGACGGCTGCCGGGCCCCTCAAGAAGCCTCCCGCCGTCGGCCCGAGAGGTGAGCGGGGCATTGCCAACCGGCCGGAACCGGAGTGCAGCATAACCGAGCGGTGGGCGGACAGCCGATGCCGAGGGATTTGTCAGCTCTCGCGCCGTCACTGCCGTAATGAGCAATCTTTCTAGCGCGCTTGCAGGTCGTCGAGGCATGGGTGCCTCGGTCTCGCCGACGACTTTCGCTGTGTTATGCGGTGATGCGAATTCACCGCATGACAATCCGCACCACGTTGCGCACATCGCGTCCGCCGCGCTGATCGCCAGGGATAACGAGGCGCACGCCGCCGGCCATGGGATGTCCGTCGGCCGCGGTCGCGATCAGCACCGGCTTGCCCTCGAAGGCCGGATCAAGCTCGCCCAGGGCGAGCGCGGCCGTGTAGCCGTCGCGGCCGATCGCGATCAGCATCTTCGACGCCCGATCGCGCGGCAACGCCGCCAAGCCTCCCGCCTGTTCCAGCAGCGTCCACAGCCTGACGCCCGCGTACGTCGCCGTGGTCTGGCCATGCTCGCCCTCGAAGGACACGCGCTGCTCGTCTTGGGGGAAGCGCCCCAGGTCGGCGGCCGTGACGCGCAGCTCGTGTTGCGGACCGGCCTCGATCAGCAGCGCCGAATCCCCCGCTTGCGGCGCCGGCGGCCCGGCGCCGAGCAGCAGCCCCGCCGCGAGCAGGGCTGCCGCGGACAAACGCCTCATCACCTACTTGGCCACCATCACGTCTGACGCCTTGATGACGGCTGTCGCCTCGTCGCCCTGCTGCAGCCCGAGTTCCTCCACCGCCTCGTTGGTGATGGAGGAGGTGATAATCACGCTGTTACCAATGTCGATCCGCACATGCGATGTGGTGGCGCCCTTCTGCACCGCGACCACCCTGCCCTTGATCTGATTCCTCGCGCTGAGCTTCATCGTGTGGCCCTCCTGAAAGCCTTGACTACACCGCGGCCGCGCCTCTGGCCACCCTGTCCCCGCCGCCCTATCCTCTGGTGCTTGAACAGACGCCGAGGAGCACGCATGGGCCGCACCGTGATTTCAGTCTCCGCCGCGCTGGCCCTCCTCGCTCCATTTGCCGCGCCCGTGCAGGCCCAGCAAACCGCTATGCCACATGCGTTCCTGTTTGGCGCCTGGACCGGTGGCTTGGTCCCCCCGCCCTCCACGGTGACGGCCCAGGGATGCCTGGCCCAGCCCACGGTGATCTTCACGCGGGACGTTGTCATGCGCGCCACGCTGACCGATGTGTTGTACGTGCAGCGCGCGATCGAGACGGCGCGCGGCACCGGCAATGGCATCGACGTCCGGTTCGTTCCCCAGCCGGGCGCGCAGCCAGCGCCCGGCGGGCTGGGGCTCGGGGGGGCGAGCAGCACGGGATTTGGCTGTGCCGAGGCCGACGTGCTGCACGTCCAGCGCATCTCCGCCAACGAGATCAGCTTTCCCGGGTGCCGGGATTTCCCCTTCCCGCTCGTGCGCTGTCCCGCCGGCTGAGCGCCGCGCCAAGAACGATCGAGGAGACGTCCATGCCGCGCACCGTTGCCCGCTTGCTTGCCGAAAGCCTCGAGGCGCACGGGGTCGATCAGATTCTACTGCGTTCCCGGTGAGAGCTATATCGGGCTGACCAACGCGCTGGTCGAAACCAACAGCATCCGGCTGGTGGTCTGCCGACACGAGGGCGGTGCCGGGTTCATGGCGGTGGCGGATGGCAGGCTGCGCCCGCGCGCGGGCGTCTGCATGGTCTCGCGCGGCCCCGGTCTCTCCAACGCGATGGTCTCGCTGCACTCGGCCTATCACGACGCCACGCCGATGGTGATGCTGATCGGCCAGGTGGAACGCGCCGACTTCGGGCGGCAGGCGCTTCAGGAACAGAACTACGCGGTGCTGCTGGCCGACATCACCAAGGCGGTGATCGAGGTCAACGAGCCAGTCCAGGCGTCCGAGGCGATCGCGCGCGCCTTTCACCTGGCCGAATCCGGCACGCCCGGCCCGGTCGCCGTCGTGCTGCCCGAGGACATCTTCGAGGAGCCGACCGAGGCGGCGCTGGACCAGCCGCGCCCGCGCGCCCTGGCCGCCCCCCGCCAGCAGGACCTGGATCGGCTCGCCGATATGCTCGCCCGCGCCGAGCGTCCGCTCCTCCTGGTCGGCGGCGCGCTGGCCGCCGACCACCTGCATGACCCGGCGGCGACCGAGGAGCTTCGGCACCTTGCGGAAAGCTGGGTGCTGCCGGTCAGTCCCACCCATCGCCGCCCGCAGCTCTTCGACTCGCGACACCCGAACTATGGCGGCTACATGGGCATACGCGTCGCGCCCAAGCTGATTGCCGAGATGCAGAGGGCCGACCTGCTCGTGGCCTTGGGCGAGCGGATGACGGACACGGTGAGCCAATCCTATCGCTTCCCCACGGCGCCGCAGCCCCAGCTTCCGTTCGTGCATGTCTGGCCGGACGCCGACGAAATCGGACGGGTCTGGCGGGTCGATCTCGGGATCGCCTGCGCCCCCCAGGAAGTCATCAAGGGACTGCTCGCCCGCGGAGCGCCCGTAGGGGCGGAAGGGCGGCGCGGCTGGGTCAGCTCCCTGCACGCGCTGCATCGCGCGCAGATGGAGCCGTGCTGGGAGCCGGCTCCCGACGGGGTCAATTTCGCCGCCGTGGCCTGCGCGGTGAACCGGCATTTAGCGCCGGACGCGGCGATCACGTCGGACGCCGGCAATTTCGGCAGTTTCATCCACCGTTATATCGACTTCCGGCCGGGACAGATGTTCCTGTCCTCGGTGGTTGGCGCCATGGGCTCGGGCGTGCCGATGGCGGTGGCGGCCGGGCTGCGACGGCCAGGGCGGCAAGTGGTGGCCTTCGTCGGCGACGGCGGGGCGCTGATGATGGGCAACGAGATCGCCACTGCTTGTCAGTACGGCGCCAACCCGATCATGATCATCTCGGACAATCGCTGCTACGGCACGATCACGATGCATCACCACGTCCGCTATCCGGGCCGGCCGTTCGAGCTGGCGACGGGGCTGAAGAACCCGGACTTCGCCGCCTGGGGACGATCTTTCGGCGCCGAGGGCATCACGATCCGCACCGAGGAGGAGGTCGCCGACAGAATCGCGCGTGCCTTCGCGGTCAAGGCCCGCCCGGTGGTGGTGCACGTTCACAGTTCGGCGGTGCAAATGAGTGCGTGGCGCCGGTATGCGCCGCCTCAGTAGGGGGCAAAAGGTTCGAGTTTGTGGCAAAAATGGCTCATGTCGCGGTGCAGTGTTGCATGTTTGCCCAGTTCGCGAGCCTGTGATTTTGAGTTGCCGTTATGGCCATTCACAATCCGGTTGCGCCCGCAGCTCCCGGCGTCACACAGTCGCTTCCACAAGCAATGCCTGCGACCGGTTACGCAGGGCGCTCGAGGGGAGCGACGTCCCATGAACGACAACAGGAGATCACCCGTGATCAAGGCTCGTGACTTCGCTGCCGTGTTAGCACTCGGCGCCCTGGCTGCCCTGCCCGGCTGTTCCATGTTTGGCGGAGGCAATGAGGCTCAGCCGACCGCCGCCGCCGCCCCTGCCCCGGCGCCCGCACCTGCTCCGGCGCCTGCCCCAGCCACCAGCAGCGCGGAGGATAATCAAGGGTCTCACAGCACCGTGCGACAGGTTCAGCAGCAATTGAAGCAGAACCACATGTACTCTGGAACGGTTGATGGTGTCTGGGGACCAAGGACGCGCCGTGGCGTGGTAGCCTTCCAGCACAAGAATAACCTACAAGCGAACGGCGAGCTGGATGACGCGACGTTGCAGGCTATGAACATCTCACCGGCCGGCGGTGGCGGGGGCGGTGCTGGCGGCACCGGCGGCGGCGCCATGAACGACACCGGCGGTGGCACCGACATGAGCGGCGGCTCGAGCGGTTCGATGAATGGCGGGACGTCGGGCGGCGCCATGGACACCACAGGCGGAGCCGGCGGCGCGGGCGGAGCCGGCGGCAGCGGGTCGGCGAGCGGAACTGGCGGCACGGCCGCGCCGGCGCGGTGATTCGGACAGGCGCGGGCGGAAGGTTCTTCGTCTCGCGCCGACCGGTGGCGCCCTCTTCCCCCGCTCGCCGAACGGGGCAATAGCATCTGGCTCTACAGGCCGGTTTTCTTGTTCGTCATGGCCGGACAGGCCGTCGCCCCCGGACTTGATCCGGGGGTTGGCCCGGCCATTCCCGTCCCGAATCACCGCCAGCAAAGACATAGGCGCCTGGGTCCAAACCCCCGAACCCACGCCGGGGCGAGGGCTACCCACGTACGACGATGCGGAGGCGGCCTGACCAGCCCGTGGCCCTGTTTCCGGGGGAGAGTTGCGCCGGAGACATGCTTGCCCGCTCTGCCTGTTGCGCTCGGAGTGTCGCTAGGCGGGTTATGCGCGCGATCGAGGATTCCGGCCGGATTCGGCGGGCTTTCGCCTAGCCCTTCCTGATCCGGGCGCCGGGTTCTTATCGAGATAGAGGCACCACAGGGCCGCGACGCAGTGCCAGCATTCCGGCACGCGCGCCTTGCACACATAACGCCCGTGCAGGATCAGCAAATGATGGGCGTTGCGCAGCAGCTCGGGCGGGATGCGCGCCACGAGCGCATCCTCCACCTCTCGTGGGGTCTTGCCTAGGGCGATCCCCGTACGATTGCCCAGGCGGAAGATGTGGGTGTCCACGGCCATTGTCGACTCGCCGAAGGCGACGTTGAGGACGACGTTGGCGGTCTTGCGCCCGACCCCCGGAAGCGCCTCCAGCGCGGCGCGGTCGCGGGGCACGTGTCCGCCATGCCGCTCGACCAGTTGGCGCGAGAGCTCCACCACGTTGCGCGCCTTGCTCTGCCACAGGCCGAGCGTGCGGATGTGGCGGGCGACGCCGTCCGCGCTGAGCCGCACCATCGCCTCCGGCGTGGGCGCCTCCGCGAACAGGGCGCGGGTGGCCCGGTTGACGGCGGCATCCGTGGTCTGTGCCGAGAGCACGACCGAAATCAGCAACGTGAACGGGTCGGTGTAGTCCAGTTCGCTGCGCGGGTCGGGCCGCGCACGCGCCAGCGCCTCAAGGAAGTGGCGCACGTCGGCCGTCTTCATCGAGTGGGGCAAGGGCTGCGCGATTTCGCTCATCGATGGGTTGTCGCGTCGGGACGTCCGCCGGGCAAGAGTGCGGTTCCCGCGAACCCGGAACCATGCGAAGCTGGCGAGCGGACGTGGTGCCACAGAGGGGAACGACTTGCCGGACGGCGCAAGCTCGATGGATCGCGTGTTGTTCGAGGCGTTGATTGTCCCGCATCGCAGCCTGTCGCCGCGTGGCGTGCGGATCGTCATGGCGCTCATGCTTGGCGGTACGGCGGTGATCGCGCTGCGCGTCTGGTTGATCGGCGCCTGGCCGGTGCTGGCCTTCAGCGTCGTCGAGGTCGGGCTGGCGCTGGGTTTGCTGAAGCTGAATGTCCGCCGGGCGCGCGCCTCGGAACTCGTGCTCCTGACCGAGTACGCGGCATCCGTGACACGAACCGACCCCAGCGGGCGCCGGGCCGAGATATCCATCCCGGTGGCTTGGCTCACCGTGGCCCTGGAGGAGATACCGGGCCAGGTTCCGCGGCTGGTGCTCGTCGCACGCAGCACGCGGGAGGAAATTGCCGCCGCGCTTGGCGAAGCTGACAAGCGCGACTTGGCTGCCGCACTCCGTGCGGCGCTGCGGGGATTGCGCAACCCGGTCTTCGACAACCCGCAGCTCCGGGACGGCACGGGCTAGGGCCAATACTGTTCACTTTATGATGCGAATGGCCTTGACGTAGTCGATCCGAGTGACCGGCTGTGGGCTGCGCGGTCGTAACTGATAGTTGCTCATCTTGCGCTTGACCCCACGCGGCACCTGCCTGCCTCGGCTGCTTGCCACGCGCTCCTCCAGGATCTCGTTCAGCACCGCCTTATGCAGAGCCCGCCTGGCCCGAGGGGGGAAGCGCGGCGAACAGCGGCAGCTTGCGCCGGACCACGCGCACGGCATGCGAGAAGGAGAGCCGGTCGGGGTCTTCCGCGGCCTGCAGCGCCGCCTCGTGCATCAGCCCGCGCACCGCGAAGTGGGCCAGCAGCAAGCCCCAGAACTCTTGGCGCGCCAACGCCGAGGTTTTGCTGCGCAGCACGACCCCCGCGCCGCGCAGGTGCGTCTTCAACTCGTCCAAGGCGCCTTCGATTTCCCAGCGCTCATGGTAGAGGGCGGCCAGGGCCGCGGCGGGCGCCTGCGCCGGATCCAGGATCGTGGTCACCAGCCGATACAGCGGCTCAGCCTCGGCGACGCCCTCCAGTCGATACTCGACCACGCGCACCCGGATGCCGTTGCTCCCGTGTCGCCGGTTCTTGTCGCTGGGATAGATCGTCGTCAGGTAGGACCCGTCGGCCAGCACGCTTGTGCGCGGCAGCCGCAGATTGTGCTTCACCCGCCAGAGCAGGTCGGCGCCGGTGGCCGCCGCGGCCTGCCAGAGCGCGTGTCCAAAAAATTGTCGGTCGGCCAGGCACAGCATGCCGGGCCGAAGTGCCGCCAGCACCACACAGGCCAGCGTCGTCTCGCCATCCGCGCACCGGCCGAGGCGGGCGCCGAACAGCACGTGCGTGCCGTTCTCCACCAGGGCCACAAAACGGAGCTGCGGGAACGCGCTCTCGCCGCGGCTCGCACCCGGACACCCGAAGCTGGCGCGGTTCTCCTCAGTGTCGGCCACATCCAGGCAGGACCCGTCCAGGCTGACCAGCCGCCACGCCCGATACCACGCCCCCTTGGTGGCGCGCGCCGCGATCGGCTGCACCACCTGCTCATAAAGCCTCTGCAGCGGCGCCTCGCCCAGCCGGGTGCGAGCCTGTGAGATGCCGCTCCGGCCTGCCACCTTGACCGCCTCAGTGCCCCAGAGCCAGCGCAGACCCTCCAGCAGGCAGCGCAACACCTCCCGCGTGCTGGAGCCCATGTAGAGCGCCAGGGCGATCGCGTAGTAAACCATCACCTGCGCCGGCAGGTCGCGCTCCCGCTCGCTCGCCGTGCCGGTCTCGGCCAGAATCTGCCGTACCCGTTCGGGCGGGAACGCCTTGGCAATCACGCCGAGGCTGATGTGGTCGCTGAGACGAACGCCGGCCGGCAGGCCGGCAGGAGCACCGGCCATCGCTGCCGCCCCCCGGACAATCCCAGCCAGCAGCATATGCCGCCTACCCGTTTATCTGAACAGTATTGGGGCTAGGGCGGACTCGGTTCAGGTCGAAGCGAACAGCTCAGCCTGCTCCGAAGCGCTCTGATTCAGGAGCGCGGCTTTCCCTCTCCCGGACCGGTCTCGCCAGAGCGCAGGAAGGTTTCCATCATCCTTTGCATCTGTTGGGCGCCTTGCGGCAGCATGGTCAGCCACTGACCCAGCACTCGCTCCGGCGACCAGGTCGCCATCGTCTCGCGCATGCGCCGCTCCAGATCCGCCATCAGCGTTGCCTGGATCGGGCGCAGGTCGGGCAGCCCGAGAAAGGCGCGCGCCTCTTCGGCGCTGCAATCCACGTCCAACTTGATCTTCATTCCTGGAAGGCCTCACTCGCGCCGAAAGATTGACAGGCGCCTTAGCTAGGCTTCCCGCTGCTAACCTTCCACCCGCGCCATCGCCTTAATGAGCTCGAAAAGCCTCTTGCGCTGGTTGGGATCGGCAATCCGGTAATAGGCGCGCACCAGCTCCAACGTCTCCCGCCGCGTCATGGTGTCGTCGGCGATAGTCTCTGGCGTGGCGGCCGTGCTGGTGGGACGACGGGCGGCGTGGCCGGCCAAGCCATCTGGCATGTCGTCGAAAAAGAAGCTGATCGGCACATCCAGAACGCGGGCAAGATCGAACAGCCGCGAGGCGCCGACCCGGTTGACCCCGCGTTCGTATTTCTGGATCTGCTGGAAGGTCAGGCCGAGCTGGTCGCCAAGCCGTTCCTGCGACATGCCAAGCAAGGTCCGGCGCAGCCGGATGCGCGAGCCAACGTGGACATCAATGGGGCTCGGTCGGCCCTCCCGCTCATTCGGATCGGGTCCAGGGTTGGAGGCATCCCGGTCCGCGTCGTCCAGCATCGGTGTTCCCCAGTCCTCTCACGAGCACGCATCAGGAGGCGTGCGCGACGCTCAATATACTTCAAAATTGTAAACCCACAACCAAGAATTGTCAACGCGCTTCATGTCAGGGGCAATTTCTGTATCGGGAACAGAGATTCTTCTTACCGGGTGGGCCGCCTCCGCCGTCCGGCCAGGCCGATCACCGTCGCCAGTGCGCCGAGGCCGAGCGGGATTGACAGCCCAAGGCGAGCGTAGGGTGTCGGCGGCAGAGGACCAGGGAGTCCAACGACCACCACGCCCGCCTGGTCAAGCCCGATGCGCGCCAACTCGTGGCCACGCGCATCGATCGCGGCGGTGATCCCGGTATTGGCCGCCCGCAAGACCGGCAGGCCCTCCTCCACCGCGCGCAACCGCACGGCGGCAAGGTGCTGGCGCGGGCCGGTCGAGTTGCCGAACCAGGCGTCATTCGTGATGTTGGCGATCCAATCCGGCCGCGTCGCCTCGTCCACCACTTGCGCGGAGAAAATCGCCTCATAGCAGATCAGTGGAGAGAAGGGCGGCAGTCCCGGCACACGCAAGGTCATTGGCCCAGGGCCACCGGCGAATCCGCCACCGGGAACGATCTGGATCGGAAGCGGGAACCAGGTGGGCTGGTATTCCCCAAAGGGCACGAGGTGCCACTTGTCATAGGCCCCCTCGATGGTGCCGTCCGGCCCCAGCGCGTACAGCGTGTTGCGGGGCTTGCCCCTGGAGTCGAATCGCACGGAGCCGACCAGCGCCGGACTGCCCCCCCCCGCCTCGGCGATCGCCTCGCGCGCGAGCGGCTCCTCCCCCAGCAGGTACGGGCTCGCCGTCTCGGGCCAGATCTCCACCCTGCGCCCAGGACCGGCTTGCCTGACTCCATCGGCGGTGAGTTCGAGGTAGCGCGCGAAGATGCCGCGCGCGAGGGCTGGGCTCCATTTCTGGCCCTCGGCGATATCGCCCTGCACCAGCACGGCGGTGACGCCGGACGCCGGCGGCGGGGGCGCGGCGGTGCGGACCAGCCCAAACCCGATCCAGGCGCCGAGCAGCGCGGCGCCAGCGGCGCGAAAGCCCCAGCCGAGCAGCGGCAGTCCAGCCAGCAGCACGGTCGCCAAGGTCAGCCCGTGGACACCCACCAGCGCCGCCGCCTGGATCATCACATCCCCTGCAGCGCCCGGCAGTTCCCAGACGCTGCCCAGCGGGTTCCAGGGAAAGCCGGTGCCGATGAACTGCCGCGCGAGATCGCCGAGCACCCACCCTCCGCCCAGTGCCACGAGGCGCCACCATCCCGCCGGCGCGAGGCGGGCAATGAGGGCGGCGAAGCCGACGAACAGGGCGAGCGTCGCCGCCAGGGCGGGCACCGCGAGGGGAACGCACCACCAGAAGCGCGCGGCCTCGACCATGATGGCTTCAGTGATCCAGTAAAGGCCGACGAGGTTCAGGCCGAAGCCGAACCACCAGCCGCGCCGTGCCGCGACCCAGGGACCACGCGCGCCATCGATCAGCAGCACGAGCGCCGGGACAGCGAGCAAGAGCGCGGGAAGCACGTACAGCGGCGGAAGCGCGAACGCCCCCAACAGCCCGGCGCAAAGCGCGGTCAGATCGGCCCGCCAGCCGCGCAGCGACGCGATCAGGCGCGCAATCCGTTCGGCGCGCGGCCGCGCCGCGGGAAACCCGGCCCCGGTCACGGCGTCAGTCGAGCGCCTCTCGGAGCTGACGCTCGTAGTGACGGTAGTATTTGTCGGTGACGAGATCGGTCTTGACGACAATGGCGACATCGGTGGTGTTGAACTGCTCATCGATCACCGCTCCATCGCCCACGAATCCGCCCAGGCGGAGATATCCCTTGATGAGCGGCGGCAATTGGGCGAGCGCGCGACGCGGCTCCAGGTCGGAGGCGCGCAGGCGGCGCATCTCGACGAAGCGATGCGGCAGGGCGCGCGGGCGAAGTCCGGGCGGGGCAAGGTGGTTCTCGTAGAGGTAGGTGAGTTCCGCGCCGGCGGCGTCCGGGTTGGTGCCGGGCAGGCTCGCGCAGCCGAACATCAGGTCGATCCGATGATAGAAGACATACGCCGCGATTCCGCGCCACAGGAGCTGCATGACGGCGCGATTGCGGTACGCGGCATCGACGCAAGAGCGCCCGAGCTCGAGAACACGCCCTGGAAACCGCTCGATCAGGCTGATGTCGTACTCGCTCGCCGAGTAGAACCCGCCAAGGGCCGCCGCAGCATCCGGGCGTATCAGCCGGTAGGTGCCGACAATGCCCTCAGGACCGGACCCAAGGGCGTGATCAACCACCAATAGATGGTCCGCCAGGAAATCGTAGCGGTCGCGATCGCGCTGCGCGGCAGCGGCAAGCCGATCGGGGACAGCTCCCATCTCTCCATAGAAGATGCGGAACCGCAGCGCCTGGACGGCATCGATCTCGTCCGGCTCCGTCGCGAGCCGCACCCCCAGATTGCCCGCCCGCAGTTCGGCGAACACGGGCCGGGGTCCAGGCGGGGCGCTGATCCGATGGGGAACGGTCACCGCGATACCCGGTCCTGACCGGTCATGCCCCGGTCTTCCTCATCCTCCCGGGCGGGTCCGGGCGTCGCCAGCTTGGGCCGGCGCCGGCCGAATAATTCCAGTCGAAGCGAGACCAGGTCGAAGCCTAGCCGCCTGGCGATTGTCTGCATCAGCAGTTCATGCTCCGGGTCTTGGAACTCGATCACCTTTCCCGTCTCGACATCGATGAGGTGATAGTGGTTGCCATGCTCGGTCGGCTCGTAGCGGGCGCGGCCGCCACCGAAATCCCGCCTTTCCAATATGCCCTTCTCCTCAAGCAGGCGGACGGTCCGGTAGACGGTGGCGATCGAGATTCGGTTGTCCAACGCCGTGGCCCGGCGATACAGCTCCTCCACGTCCGGGTGGTCGGCGGCCTCGGACAGCACCCGCGCGATGACCCGACGCTGGCCGGTCATCTTCAGGCCCTGTTCTATGCACAGGCGCTCGATGCGCGATTCCATCCGACCCCTCGCCTGCACCTAGCCGATCCCGGGCGACCCTGTCCAATGGACGCCAGCGAAACGCTTTCGGTCCTGCCCGGCACGCTCCGGCAGGTTCAGGCCGCTATTTCCGGGTGCTGCGCGGCTTGGTGCCCAAGCCAATCTTCTTGGCCAGCGAGGAGCGATGGCGGGCGTAACTGGGCGCCACCATCGGATAATCGGGCGCAAGTCCCCAACGGTCGCGATATTGCTCAGGCGACATGTTGTAGGCAGCCTTCAGGTGCCGCTTCAACATTTTCAGCTTTTTGCCATCCTCAAGGCAAATGATGTAGTCCGCGAAAACGGACCGCTTCACAGGAACCGCGGGCTGCGGCCGCTCCGGTTCCTGTGGCTCTCGGCCCACGCCGGCCAAGGTCCTGTACACCTCCTGTATAAGCGAGGGCAGCGCATCCGGGGATACCGGATTGTTCGAGACGTGGGCGGCGACGATCTGCGCTGTGAGGCCGAGCACATTCGTATTTGCTGGATTTTCGGCCATTGGAAGCCCTTCGGATTTCAGATTCGGAAAACCCATCTAGCGAACGACCTCCCGTTTCACAATATGTATTTGTGTCATGTAGTAGTGCCTGAGTATACGTGCGCCATGATAGCCGACCAGGAACTCGACATCACCAGCGAAGTCTGCCCGATGACCTTCGTGCGTACTCGGCTCGCGCTGGATCGGCTCGCGCCAGGCCAGACCCTGCTCGTCAAGTTGCGCGGCAGCGAACCCGTGCTCAACGTGCCCCGCGCCGCCATCGAACAGGGCCATCAGGTCATGCGACAGGAGACGGGCGCCGACGGGGTCACCCGCTTGTTGTTGCGGCGGGGCTGAGCCGCAGCGCCAGCACGAGCGCGTCGCTGCCGTCGGCATAGTAGGAGCGCCGGTGCCCGACCTGCCGGAAACCGGCCGCCTCGTACAGCGCGCGGGCGGCCGTGTTGCGCGCCGAGACCTCCAGGAACAAGGTGGCGCCGCCGTTCGCGGCCGCTTCCGTGATCGTGGCCCGTAGCAGGGCCATGCCAATGCCCCGCCGGCGTGCGGGCAGGGCGACGGCGAGGGTCAGGATTTCGGCCTCGCCCGCGGCAAGGCGGGCCAGCACCAGTCCGGCACCCGGGTGCAAGAAGCCAAACACGCCGGGCAGCTCTAGCTGGCGCGCGAACGCGGCCGCGTCCCAGGCTTCCGCGTCGCTGAAGGCGCTAGCATGGATCGCGGCCAAGGCCACGGCGTGAGCCGGGTGGGCCCGGATCATTCCGTCGGGGCCGGGCGTAGCCCGCCGACCGGCGGGCGCACCGCGGGTGGATCGACATAGAGCGGTTGGGTCGGCCGGGCCGGTAGCACACCCGTCCGGCGGTCGCGCGCCGCGCGCGCGATGCCGCGCGGCTCGAGCAGACACTGCGGCGCGGTCAGCACATCGGCCCCGCGCGCGGCAAGCCGGGCCGCGACAGCCGAGGCCGCGTCGCCTGCCAGGGCGAGCGGGCCGCAGGGCATCGGGAGTTCATCGAGTGCGAAGACCCGCATGTCGCCCCCTCTGTCGAGGAACACCCGGCCACGGCGGTTGTCGATGGCGACCCAGAGCTGGCGGCCGAGCGGGGCGGGTCGCGCCGCCACCAGGGCCTCCGGCACTGTCACCCCGATCACGGCGACGCGTCCAGCAAGCCCAATTCCGTGCGCCAGCGCGAGAGCGGCGCGAATGCCCGTGAAGCTGCCAGGGCCAAGCGTGACCGCGACCAAGCCGAGCGCCGTCGCCGACACGCCGGCTTCGGCCAGCACCGCTTCCGCCATGCTCGCCAGCAACCCGGCCCCGCGCGCCGTGTCGCGCACATCCTCGGCGACGAGGCGATCGTCGTCCAGCACGGAGGCCGAAACGCGAGCCAGGGCGCCATCGAGCGTCAAGGCCAGCATCGGTCCGCCAAGTCAGAGAAGAACGCAGGCCTCGTCGAAGCTGAGACGGGGCGAGCGGGCATACAGGCCAGCGGGGTCGCCACGGCCAAGACTGCAAAGGAAGTTCGATCGCCACCCGTACGAGCGCAGGAACACCTCGTCGACCTTGTCGTTGTCGAAGCCCGACATCGGCCCGACATCCAGGCCCAGGGCGCGCACCGCCAGCATGAAATAGGCGCCTTGCAGCGTGCCGTTGCGGAACGCCGTGGTGGCCGCCAGCGCTTCGTTGCTCGTGAACCAGCTCTGCGCGTCCGGATTGTGGGGAAAGAGCTGAGGCAGCTTCTCATAGAAGCGCGGGTCGTAGGCGATGATCGCCACCACCGGCGCGCTCATTGTCTTCTCAAGATTGCCCGATGACAGCGCGGGGGCGAGACGCTGCTTCGCCTCTGGGGTGCGCAGGAACAGGAAGCGCGCCGGCGAGGAGTTGGCCGAGGTCGGCCCCATGCAGGCGATGGCATAGATCTCGCGCAATGTGTCATCCGACACGGGCTCGTCGCGCCAAGCGTTGTGCGAGCGAGCGGCGCGGAACAGCGTGTCGAGGGACTCGTCGGACAGCATCACAGGTCAACCTGTTCCACGGCCACGACTTCAGGCACGTAGTGACGCAGCATGTTCTCGATGCCGTGCTTCAGCGTCGCGCTGGAGGAGGGGCAGCCGGAGCACGCGCCCTGCATGTGCAGCCGCACCACGCCGTCCCTGTAGCCGCGGAACACGATGTCGCCGCCGTCGCCGGCCACCGCCGGGCGCACGCGCGTGTCGAGCAGCTCGCGAATCTGCTCCACGATCTCCTGGTCCTCGGGCCGGATGTCCTCCTCGGCGGCCGTGTCCACCTCACCCTCGATCACCGGACGGTTGGCGACGAAGTGGTCCATCAACGCCGCCAGAACCTGCGGCTTGAGCTGCTGCCAGGAGACCGCGTCGGTCTTGGTCACAGTCACGAAGTCGCTGCCGAGGAACACGCGAGCAACCCCTGGCAGGTCGAACAGCGCCGCGGCCAGCGGGCTTCGTCCGGCGCTGCTAGCGGACGCGAAATCGGCGGTGCCGGACTGCATGACCCACCGCCCCGGCAGGAACTTGAGGGTCGCGGGATTGGGCGTGCCTTCGGTTTCGATGAACATGGCGGGCCTTGAAGATCGGGTGAGAATGTGGACCGGTTCGGTCCTGTCACCGCTACATCGGTCCAAACGCATGTCGGCGCAAGGGGCGGACCGGTGGCCGAAACGCGGTTCGGGCGGAGGCCCGCCGCTGTCGCAAAGGCCTCGCCGTCGATGTGAGCTCCGTCACCTGCTGGATCGCCGGGCTCTGGTAGGCATCGCTGCCCACACCGTCGAAAGGAGAATCGTATCATGGATGAAAAGAAACAATGGCTGGCCAGGGCCAAGGGCGTCGCGACCGTCGCCGCCTTGCTCACGGCGGTCGGCAGCGCAGCCGCCCTGGCGCAGGGCGCTCCGCCTGGCTCCCCGTCCTGGGGTAGCTGGCCAGGTCCCGTCGCTTTGGGGCAGGGGGGAGTGAGCGTGCCCAAGCCGAGCACTGTGCCATCCAGCAAGCCTGGGAGCGTGGCCCGATGGAACGGACCTGCACCCGTCGCCAGCAATCCTGCTCGGTATGACCGCCGGAGCTAGCGAGAGATGCTGACCCTTGATTGAAGGGTCAGCATTCTCCCGATGACGGTCACATTCCCAAGACTCGCCGGATGACCAGGGCCAGCACCGCGAGTGCCGCGACGCTGCCGGCGTATAGGGCAACAAACCACAAAAGGCGCCGCGCCATCAGTGGTAATGCTCGTCGGGACGGACCTTGCCGCGAAAGACCCAGTAGGCGTACCCCGTGTAGGTCAGGATAATCGGGATCAGGAACACCGTGCCCACCAGCAGGAAAAGCTGGGAGGCGGGCGGCGCGGCCGCGTCCCAGACTGTGAGGGAGGGCGGCACGATCAGCGGCCAGAAGCTGATGCCAAGGCCCGCATAGCTCAGAATGAACCAGGCCTGTACGCAAAGGAACGGGCTGAGGTGCTCCTTGCGGGCGAGCCCGCGCCAGAACCGCCAGGCGACGAGCGCGACCAGGATCGGGACCGGGCCGGTGAGCACGATGCCCGGATAGCCGAACCACTTGCCCGACATCGTCGGGTTGATCATCGGCGTCCACAGGCTCACCACCACCATGGTCGCGAGCAGCAGGACCGCCAGCAGGCTGGCGTAGCGGCGGCACCGGCGCTGCAAGGCGCCCTCGGTGCGCCAGATCAGCCAGCAGCTGCCTTGCAGGGCGTAGCCGACGACGAGGGAAAGACCGCAGAGCACGGTAAAGCCGGTCAGCCAGTCCAGCCAACCCCCGGCATAGGCGCGGTCCTCGATCCGGATGCCCTGGAGCAGGCCCCCGAGGGACAGGCCTTGGCAGAACGCGGCGAGTGTCGAACCAGCGAGGAAGGCGCGGTCCCACCAGAGGCGGCTGACCGCGCGGCGGGCGCGGAACCGGAACTCGAACGCGACGCCGCGAAACACCAGCGACAGCAGCATGGCGATCATAATCGGGTAGAGCGCGGGCAGGATGATCGAGTACGCCAGCGGAAACACCGCGAGCAGCCCGCCGCCGCCCATCACCAGCCAGGTCTCGTTGCCATCCCAGATGGGCGCGATCGAGTTCACCATCACGTCGCGGTCGCCGCCGTTGTGCTCCACGGCGAACAGGATGCCGACGCCAAGGTCGAATCCGTCGAGCAGCACGTAGGCAAGGACCGCGAAGGCGATGAGCCCGGCCCAGACGGGCGGGAGCCACGTCGCCACCGCCTACTCTCCAGCCGCTGGCGCGGGTGCGCCGGCAACGGCGGGCATCGGCGTGATCCCGGCGGTGCGCACCGGAACGCCGCTCGGCGGCCCGGCCTCGCCCGTCACCGGCGGACGCGCCATCAGGCGCAGCAAGTAGAGGAACCCAGCTCCGAACACGATGAAATACACCACGACGAAAGCGGCGAGGGACGTGGCAACGGCGGGCAGGGCGATCGGCGACGCGCTGTCGACGGTGCGCAGCAGCCCATAGGCGGTGAAGGGTTGGCGACCAACCTCGGTCACGGTCCAGCCCGACAGCAGCGCCATGAATCCCGCCGGCCCCATGGCCAAGGCAGCGCGCCAGAGCAGGGGCGAGGCGAAGAGTCGTCGGCGAAACCGCTGCACCAGGCTCCACCAGCCCAGCGCGATCATTGCCAGCCCCAGCCCGACCATGACCCGGAACGCCCAGAACACGTAGGGGACTGGCGGCCAGTTCTCGCGCGGGAACTCGTTCAGCCCGCGCACCGCGCCGTTCCAGCTATGGGTGACGATCATGGCGCCGCCGTGCGGGATCTCGACTGGGAAATCGACCCGGTCCTTCGCCGGGTCCGGCATCCCGAACAGCACCAGCGGCGAGCCGCGCGTCGTTTCGAAATCGCCCTCCATCGCCGCCACCTTGGCCGGCTGATACTGGGCAGTGTTCAGGCCCTGCGCGTCACCCGCGACAAGCTGCAACGGTGCCACGAGCGCGGCCATCCACATGGCCATCGAGAACATCGTGCGCGCCGCCTGGTTCTGATGGTCCCGCAGCAAGTGCCAGGCGCCGACCGCGCCTACGAGCAAGGCAACCGACAGATAGCAGGCCAGCACCATGTGGACGAAGCGATACGGGAAAGACGGGTTGAAGATCACGTCCCAATAGTTCGCGGGCAGAAACCGCCCGTCCGGCGCGATCGTGTAGCCGGCCGGGGTCTGCATCCAGGAATTGGCGGCGAGAATCCAGAACGCGCTCATCAGCGTGCCCGCCGCGACGCAGCACGTCGCGAAGAAATGCAGGCGCGGCCCGACGCGCTTCTGGCCGAACAGCATCACGCCGAGGAAGCCCGCTTCCAGGAAGAAGGCCGTCAGCACCTCATAGCCCATGAGGGGCCCGATCACGGGACCGACGCGGTCGGAGAAACGTCCCCAGTTGGTGCCGAACTCGTAGGACATGACCAAGCCGGAGACGACGCCCATGGCGAAGCCGACGGCGAATATCTTCAACCAGTAATTATAGAGGTCGTGGTAGACTTGCCGACCGGTGCGCAGCCACAAGCCCTCGAGCACCATGAGATAGCTCGCGAGTCCGATGGAGAACGCCGGCAGGATGATGTGCAGGCCGACCGTGAACGCGAACTGCGCGCGCGCCAGGATGATTGCGTCGGACACCTGCACCCCTCCAGCCCTTGCGTCAGGCTATATAGGGATGCCGCGGATTTAGGCGACCCGGCGCAAATCTGTCCGGCGCACGAGGACCACGGAACGTACGCCGACCACTTGGCGCAGATTGCCTTCGATCAGATGAACCTCGGCGGCCGGCGCCGCCTCGAGCGCCACCTCGACATGCATGGCGTCGGTGCCGCGATGCGACCACATGCGGTCCGGCACCAACGCGCGCCTGGCGAAGGGCGTTAGCAGCCGGGGCAGAAGGCCCGGATCGGGGTCGGCATCAAGCATGAAGCGCACGGCAACGGCGGGCGCGGCCTCGGAGTCAGACATGGGAGGGATATCCCTGGGAATGAGTGGAGCGAACGGATCGACCCGGCTGCTAGGCAGCCGGGCGTATAATTCGCGTTCCAGTCATCCGGAGCATCATATAGGAAGCGTAGCGCATAACCTTGCCGGACGCGAGTCCTCCAACGCCAAGCTTTGGTCACGCCATTGCTAGTGCAGGTCAGACTGGCCATGCCGCCACGCACGGCTTTTCCGGGGTGACGGCACGGCTGCACTCAGCGCGTCCGCACAGCCGAATGTTGCGAATCAGGCCAGTTCAGCGGTGGCACCCGCGCAAGGGGGATCTGCCGCACCGACAACACGCCGTCGCGGACGCTGAACGGCGCGGTTAGCACCGGCGGACCGCCTCCCGGCGGGGTATCCGCCAGCAGCGACACCACGGCCTTCGCGGTCAGCGCGGCTGAGTCGGGGATGACGTGGTGCGCCGCGAGGACATCCAGGGCCTGCGGCCAGCCTGTGATCCAGGCGGTTCCCTCCGCCATGGGTTGCAATGCCGCGTCCAGCGACGCCCGCGCTGTGGCGGAGGCGTCCAACGGTCCCCATTGCAACGTGCCCTGCCGCAGCATCACCGTGCCGCCGGCGGCGCGCCACGCCTCCCCCCATGCGGCCGGAGCGTTCCCCTGGCCCACCGGGCCGCTGATCGCGGCCTCTCCGGCCACGGTCGCGATATGCTCTCCCAGCGGCCAAGGGCGGCCTGGCGGCAGGTCGATCCGCTGGACGTCGAAGGTGACGGCGAGCGCGCTGGAGGCTGCCGGCGCGCTGGGGTCCAGCTCGGAATGCGCGGTGGCCCGCCCGATCAGCGCGCCGGCCCCGCCCTGCGCGGGGCTCACTTGGACGCTCTCGGCGATCAGGTCCATCGGCCAGGGCGGCCCCGCGCGATCAAGCGGCACGACGCCCCTGAGGGTGCCGGTCAATGCCCATGCGGGGCCGCCAGGTCCGCCGAGGCGCTGCTCGCCCCCTGGTGTGACGACCAGGGCCGCCGGGTGAAACGGCGCCACCCCCAGTTCAAGGCTGGCCGCTTCCCAATGCACCTCAACCGGCAATTGCGGCACACCGCCAGCAACGCGCACGGGGGAGAGCTCGATGCCGGCGCTGATCGGCCATCCTGCCAGCCGCGACGCACCGACGCTCACCGTCCAGCCCTCGGCCCGGCGGGCCGCCGTCCAGGCGGCGAACCCGGCCTCCACGCGCCGCGACAGCACGTACCACCAGGCGGTGTACCCGGCCGCGAGCAGCGCCAGGATCCCTAGCACCCCTAGCCCGAGCCGACGCCGCATCGCGACCCACCTCAACCCTTCATCCGCCAACTATCCCCACTAGCGCAGTGACAACGTTCTCGTCTCAAAACAGGCATGAATACCCTTGCAGACCAATTACTTAGCATCGCACTGTCCCGCGGTCTTCACAATGCGTTGGGGCTCAATGCACAGAGTTTTCCACAGGCTCGGACAACTCCCGCGCGAGCGCGGCCGAGAGGCGGCGCATGAGGCTCTCCCGCGGCGTGCGGGCCGGGATGGGCTCGAGCAGCGCGATTCGGATCGTGCCAGGGCGCTTGCGGAAGGCGCGCCGGCCCCAGAACCGCCCGGAATCGGTGAGCACGGGAATGACCGGCAACCCGGTGCGCGCCGCGATCGCCGCCACACCGGGTTGGAGCACCCGCATCGCGCCAGGTTCCGCGCGGGTGCCTTCCGGGAAGATCACGACCTGGCGCTGCTCCCGGGCGGCCCGGTCGGCCTCGCGCATCAAGTGGCGCATCGCCCCGGCGCCACCGGCCCGATCCACCAAGATCATGCCGGCGGGCTCGATCATGCCGCCGAACAGCGGGATGCGACGCAGATCCCGCTTGATGACGTAGCAGCATCGCGGCAGCAGGGTCAGCCAGACCAACGTGTCGAAGGCGGACTGGTGGCGCGAGGCGAGCAAGGCGGCCCCGGCGCGCGGCAGGCGCTCTCGCCCCAGCACCTCGAAGCGGATGCCGCAGATCGCGCGCAGGCCGGCAAGCACCCAGCGCGCCCACAACACGGGAACCACGAGCACGTGGCGGGGCGAGGCGAGGCGCACCGCCGTCCCGACGACGCACAGCAACGCGGTGAGCATGAAGAAATAGAGGTTGAACAAGGCCGAGCGCAGCAGCGTCATGGCGTCCGCGCCCGCGCGTCGGCGGCCGAGAGTCGTGGCGGCGGGCCTGGCGCCAGAGCCGTCAACCCCAACTCCGCCCCGAGATACTTCGTGTACTCCTCGGCCAGCAGACGGGCTCTCCCGAACCATTCGCCGGCGCGCGGGGGCGAGACGCCGGCCGGGTAGAGCGCGACGTCCGGCAGCGCCCGGCTGATCTCGGCGAGCGCGCGCGGCATGTGATAGGAGGCCGTGACCACGATCAGCGAGTGGAGCCCGTTGGCACGCGCCCAGGCGGCGATCTCGTCGGCGTTGCCGCGGGTCGACGCCGCGCCGCTCCCGAGCGTGACGCGATTGGCCAGCGGCCCGGGGTCCAGCCCCGCCTCGCGCGCCAGATCGCGGAACCCGGCGTGCCCGCCGATGCCCGTCACCAACAGGTGCTCGGCGCGGCGATCCGAGAGCAGGAGCAATCCGGCGCGCACGCGCTCCGCCCCCCCGGTCAGCGCCACGATGCCATCCGCCGCGGGTGGCGCGACCGGAGACTGCCCGACACGGAGGACAAACCAGGCGAACCCCGCCAGCCAGGCCAGAGCAGCGCCGCCAAGCACGGCCAGCACGCGCCGGCGGAGCCGAGGGCGCGTGAGCCGGCGCGGGGCGAGGGTCAGCGACATCAGGGCAGGCGCCGCAGCCAGCGCCGCACGGTCGCCTGCGCCGTCAGGAACCCGATGCAGGCAGCGGCCAGCGGCAGGCCGGGAAGCAGCATCCACAGACCCGGCGGCAGCGCCGCGCCTAGGCCGGAGGACTCGGGGGCGCCCGCCGCGAACGGCGCCGCCAACCGGGCGAGCGCGAGCAGCGCCGGGGTCGCCGCGACTGCTCCCGCCAAGCCGCCGATCGCACCCATCGTGGTCACGCGCCCGGCGAAGCGGCTGGCGATGTAGCCGTCGCTGGCGCCGAGGCCGTGCACGATCTCGATCGCCTCGCGGCGCGCGGCGAGACCCGCCCGCGTGGCGACCGCGATCACCGCCACCGAGACAGCCGCCAGCACCAGCAACGCCGCGCCGGCGCAGGCTTGCAGGCTGCGCGCCAGCACGGCGAGGCGTCCGGCCCAGACCTCGTGGCTCTCCAAGTTCGTGCCAGGCGCGGCGGCGTTGAGCCGGTCGGCGAGGGCCGTGGTGTCCGTGTCGGGATCGGCGAGCCTGACCGCGATCACCCCCGGCAAGTCCAGGGCGGGCGCGTCGCCCTTGGGGCCAAGCCATGGCCGCAGCAACGCCGCCAGCTCCGCCGGGGACAGCGCCCGTGCCGTGTGGACCCAAGGCGTCTGTCGTAGCAGCCCCAGCACGGCCGCGAGCCGCGAGCCGCCGCCATCCGCCGCCGCCGCGTCGGGTTGCGGCACCTGAACGGTCAGCGTGGCGGCCGCCCCCGCCTGCCAGTGCCGCGCCAGCGTGGCGGCGCCGACCCACCCGGCCAGTCCGAGCGCGGCGAGAAAGGCCATCGACGCAACCAGGAACGGCAGCATCCGGTCGGCCAGAGCGCGGCGCAGGCCCAGCTCGTCGAAGCCGACCGGGCGGAGCGAGACGGGGCGCTTCATCCGCACGGGTCCACCAGCCGCCCGCCCTCCAGGCGCAACGCCGGGGCCTGGTGGCGCGCCACCAGGCGATCGTTGTGCGTCGCCACCACGACCGTGGTGCCGAGGCGGTTCATCTCCTGGAAAAGCTGCATCAGCCGCTCGGCTTGCGCGTCGTCGAGATTACCCGTGGGCTCGTCGGCGAGCAGCAGGGCCGGACGGGCGATCACCGCGCGGGCGATGGCGACGCGCTGCTGCTCGCCGCCGGAAAGCTCGGCGGGGCGGGAGGCGAGCCGCTTGGCCAGGCCGACCCAGCCCATCATCTCGCCGACATCGGCCCGGATCTGCCCCTCCGGGCGGCCGGCCAGGCGCAGCGGCAAGGCGACGTTGTCATAGGCCGACAGGTGGCCGAGCAGGCGGAAATCCTGGAACACGACGCCGATCCGCCGGCGCAGGGCGACCAGCGTCCGGCGCGGCGCGCGCTCGATCTCGGTGTCCAGGATCGAGAGCCGACCGCGCGTCGGCCGGGCGGCCAGGTACATGAGGCGCAGCAGGCTGGTCTTGCCGGCCCCGGACGTGCCTTGCAGCCAACGGAACACGCCGCGCGGCACCGTGAGCGTGAGGTCGTGCAGAACCTCTCGCCCGGACCCCGCGCCCGCGTAGCTCAGGCCCACGCCCTCGAATCGCACCATCGCCGCCTCTGTCCCCTGTTCTGCCACTCCCGGCGGACACGCGGAAAGGGGCGCAACACGATTGCATAGCGTTCCAAGGTTGGTCACGATATCGTGTGAGCCCGGTTCCGATGCGACTCGCCTGCCCACACTGCGCCGCCGCCTATGAGGTGCCGCCGGCTCTGCTCGGCCGCCGCCGCCGGCTGCGCTGCGCCCGCTGCGGGCGCGACTGGGTCGCGCAGGGCGAGCCGGCCCCGGCTGACGCGGGGGAGGCAGTGAGAACCGAGGCCGTCAGCGCGCGCGAGGCGCCGGAACCGCGCGCCGTGGCGCCCACCGTGACGGCGAGCGCCCCACGCCGGGCGCCTTGGAGCACCGCCACAGCGTTGCGTCTGGCCTGGGCGGCAAGCCTGCTGGTGCTGGCGATCGGCGCCTGGGAGGCGGTCGCGTGGCGGAGCAGTGTGATGCGCGCCTGGCCCCCAAGCCAGCGCCTCTATGCCACCCTGGGGCTGAGGCGGCAGGATGCCCCGGACCGCCCGGACACGCGACCCTCCCGGCACGCAAGGGAGCGGGCAGGCGCCCTGGAACGGGGCGGAAGCTGATGACAACCGGCGGGTAGCGGCGCCGTTTCGTGACGCATGGCCGCGGATCAGGTTGCCCTGTCGCCCCACAAGCCGCCTGCCGCGCCGTCGGCGCGCAGCCAGCGCGGGCTCGACTGGCTGAACTTCTTCATCGCCAATGTCGAGACGGCGTTCGGTCCCTTCCTCTCCGTCTACCTCGCCCAGTATGGCTGGACGCAGGGCACCATCGGCACGGTGCTGACGGTCAACACCGCGGTCGCGCTGGCGACGCAGACGCCTGCCGGCGCGCTGGTGGACTGGCTGCGGCGCAAGCGCCTGGTGATCGCGGTCTGCCTGGTGCTGACCGCCACCGGCTCGCTGCTCATAGGCTTCTTTCCAACCTACCTGCCAGTCCTGGCCGGAGAGTTCCTGCACGGCGCCAGCAGCGGGGCGCTGCAGACCGCGGTAGCGGCGATCGGGCTCGGGCTCGTCGGCCACCGCGCCTATCACACACGGGTTGGACGCAACCAACGCTATGCTTCGTTGGGCACCGCCGCAACCGCCGCCAGCATGGGCGTGATTGGCAGCTACGTCTCGCCGGGTGCGCCGCTCCTCGCCGCCGCCGGATTGTGCGTCCCGGCGCTCCTCGCCTTGTCGCTCATCGCCGACTCGGAGGTTGACTATGCGCGGGCTCGTGGTGCCGCGGGCCGCACGCAACCCGGAGTGGCCCGCTGGCACGAACTCCTCCGCGACCGGAGGCTGCTCGTTTTCGCTCTTTGCTTGCTCCTGTTCCAGTTCGCGAACGCCTCCATGCTGCCGCTCGCCGGAGAGCGCCTCGCCGCGGATTACCAGCTCAAATCCGAAATCGTGGTCGCCGCGCTGGTCGTGGTGCCGCAGCTCGTGACCGCCTCGATCGCCGCCTGGGTCGCGCGCAAGGCCGATGCGTGGGGACGGAAATGGCTGTTCACCGCCGCTTTCGTCGCCCTGATCGCGCGCGCCGTCCTGTTCGCGCTGGCGCCCGGCCCGTGGTTCCTGGTGGGCGTGCAAGCCCTGGATGGGCTGAGCGCGGCGGTGGTCGGCATCCTGGTGCCACTGATCGTCGCCGACTGCACCAAGGGAACCGGACGCTACAACTTCTCGCTGGGCGCGGTGAACACCATCTCCGGCATCGGCGCCACCGTCAGCACCACGGCGGTTGGCTTCCTCGCCCAAAGCCTCGGTTTCAGGGCGGCGTTCATCGCCCTGGCGGCGGTGGCGGCGGCAGGCTTGGCGACGGTCTGGCTGAAGGTGCCGGAGACGGTGCACGAGGCGCGCACGGCGGTTTAGATCCTGGCAAGGTGCTTAAGCCTCTGCGGCGAGGGCGTTGAGTTCGCGCTCGAACGCTCTCAGTTCGTGGAATGCTGCGGAAAACTCACCGCGCCCAATCGCTTTCCACACGCTGGCGACCCGATCCCGCAGCCCAGCGATGGTGATTGGAAACGAGCCGGCCTCGTCGAGAGCGCCCTTCTCGTTGATGAGGTAGCGCCTGTTCAGGGCGAAGAGCACTTGGCCGACGCAGCACAGTGCCCGATAGACACAGCCCGCCATGTGGGTTTGCTCGGCACGGGGAATGGCGATCTCACCGTTCTCGACGCTAAAAAGCACCTCCCACAGGAATTGTTTGATGAGCGCGGCGCGCAACGGGTCCGGATAGGGTGCGGTCATCGCCTTCATCTCGCCAATCAATCCGTGCGGATCATGGATCGGTTGGCAGAGTGCTATCTCTCCCATCCAAATTGCCGAGCAAAAGCCATGCGGATGGCCCGGTTGGTAGTCCATGGCGACGCGACCACCTTGGCAATCACGGATAACTCGCGCGACGGCGTCGCAACTGCGATAGAGCAAATCGACCTTTCGGCCGCGCACGAAGAGCCATCCACCCCCGACGATCCACGGACCCCAGCCGCCGACCGGAGTGACCGCGGCCGCGTCTGGGTCATCGACGAAATCCTTCACCGCTTCGAGGAGGCGGTCCGTGTCCAATTGAACCTTCGCTCCGAAGTAGAGACCGAGGTCGTAGTCGGAACTGGCGGTCGCGGTCCCCCTTGCCCGCGATCCGCCGAGAACGACAGCGAGAACGCCAGGCACGTTGGCAAGATGAGGCGTCAGGAATTCCAACAGCGGGTCCGTCATATCGTTTCCACGCGCGCCACTGGCATGGCCGTCGGATTTTCACCTGAAGGGCGCTGTCTCTGATACACCACGGTTAACCGACATTCCCAGATGGAATGTTGCCATCAAGGCCGATCGTTGCTCTGGATACCGCCGCGACTTGATGAGGCAGATATTGGCCAGCTCGAAGCTGGGCAGGGCTGTTGTTTCCGCATGTAGGCTTAGCACAATTCTAGCCACCCTGCGCTGGACGATTTGTTCGGACGCTCGCCCGCTTGTGCCCCCTGGGACGGTGGACGAGGCGCGCCGCGTGGCCTAGCCTTGTCGCGTGCTCGACGAACCCGCCCGCCATGCCGCCTTCGCTCGCCTCGCCGCGCTCGCCGCGCGCCCGGACGGGCGGCGGATCACGCCGCTCTTCGCCGCCGACCCGGAGCGGGCGCGGCGGCTGAGCTTCGCGCTCGACGATCTCTCGCTCGACATTTCGCGCACCGCGATCGACGCGGCGGTGCGGGAGGCGCTGTTCGAGCTGGCGCGCGCCGCCGACCTGGAGGGGTTTCGCCGCCGGTTGTTCGCTGGCGAGCCGGTGAACGTCACGGAGGGCCGCGCCGCCATGCACATGGCGCTGCGCGCGCCGGCCGGATCGGGGCTGCGCGCGACGCTGCCGGGGGGCACCGACGACGCCGCCAAGCTGGCCGCGGCCGAGCGCGAGCGGATGCGCGCCTTCGTCGAGGACGTCCATTCGGGCCGCATCCTGGGCGCCACCGGACGGCGCTTCACCTGCGTGCTGAACGTCGGCATCGGGGGCTCCGACCTTGGCCCGCGCGTGGCGACCGAGGCGCTGACCCTGGCCGCCGACAACACGCCGATGCAGGCGCGGTTTCTCTCCAACGTGGACGGGCACGCCTTCGAGGCGGCGACGCACCACCTGGACCCCGCGACGACGCTGATCCTGGTCGCCTCGAAATCCTGGACCACGCCGGAGACGGCGATGAACGCGGCGGCGCTGCGCGCGTGGCTGTCGGGCGCGCTGGGCGAGGACGCGGTGGGGACGCATTTCGTCGCGCTGTCGACCAACCTGGCGGCGGTTCGCGCCTTCGGCATCCCGCAGGAGCGGACCTTCGGCTTTCGCGACTGGGTGGGCGGGCGCTACTCGCTGTGGTCGCCCGTGGGGCTGGTCATCGCGCTCGCCGCTGGCTGGCAGGCGTTCCAGGGCCTGCTCGACGGCGCCTGGGCGATGGACCAGCATTTCCGCGACGCGCCGCTGGATCGGAACCTGCCCGTCCTGTTGGCGCTCGCGGGGATATGGCACGTCAACGGCATGGGCTGCGCGACGCAATGCGTGCTCGCCTACGACGAGCGGCTCCGCCGGCTGCCCGCGCACTTCCAGCAAGTGGAGATGGAGAGCAACGGCAAGCGCGTCACGCTCGAGGGCCACGTGGTGGACCATGCGACGTGCCCCGTGGTGTTCGGCGAGCCGGGCACCAGCGCGCAGCACAGCTTCATGCAACTCGTCCACCAAGGCCCGGCGGTGATCCCGGTGGACTTTATCCTCGCCGCCGTCCCCGGCCACGCGCGGGAGGAGGCGCATCGCGTGCTGGCCGCCAACGCCTTCGCCCAGGCCACCGCGTTGACGTCCGGCCGCCCGGAGGGGGCGGTGCGCGCGGAGATGGCGGCCCACGGCACGCCCCCGGACGAGATCGACCGGATCGCGCCGCATCGCGCCTTCCCCGGCGAGCGGCCCTCGACGATGATCCTGTTCCGCGAGCTGAACGCGTTCAGCCTGGGGCGGCTGATCGCGCTCTACGAGCACAAGGTCGCGGTGCAGGGCTGCCTGTGGGACATCGACAGCTTCGACCAATGGGGCGTGGAGCTGGGCAAGCAACTCGCCCACGGCATCCTGCCCGCGCTGGAGGGCAAGCCGGCGCCGGATGCCGAGCGCGACACCGCCACCCAGGCCGTGATCGGGCGCTTCCGGGAGCTGCGCGGCGAGGGGTAGATTGGCAGCGGTTCGCCCCCTCTCCCAGCCCCCTCCCGCGAGAGGCGGGGAGATCCGGCTGCTGCCGGAGCGCGTCATCAACCGCATCGCCGCTGGCGAGGTGATCGAGCGTCCCGCCGCCGCCGTGAAGGAGCTGGTCGAAAACGCGCTCGACGCCGGGGCGCGGCGGGTCGCGGTCGCGATCGACGGCGGCGGGATCGAGCGGATCGAGGTCAGCGACGACGGGTGCGGCATGGGCGAGGCCGATCTCGCGCTCGCGGTGCGGCGCCACGCCACCTCCAAGCTCCCCGGCGACGACCTCGGGCGGATCGCCACCCTCGGCTTCCGGGGCGAGGCGCTGGCAGCGATCGCCGCGGCGGCGCGGCTGTCCATCACCTCGCGGCCGCTCCAGGCGCCGCAGGCGCACGCTATCGCGGTTGAGGCGGGGCGGGTGAGCGCGCCCCGCCCGGCCGCCGGGGCGCCGGGTACGCGAATCGTGGTGCGCGACCTGTTCCTCACCACTCCTGCCCGGCGCAAGTTCCTCAAGCAGCCGCGCACCGAAGCCGAGCAGGCCGAGTTGGCGCTGCGCCGCCTGGCGTTGGCCGACGCCGCGGTCGCGTTTCGTCTGGAGATCGACGGCCGGACCGTGTTCGACCTGCCGGCGCAGGACCGGGCGGCGCGGGTTGCGGCGCTGCTTGGCCCCGAGGCCGCCGCAGCGCTGGTGACGGTGGACGCGGCGCGGGCGGATTTGAGGCTGTCGGGCTTCGTCAGCGCCCCGGCGTTGACGCGCGCGACGGTGGCGCATCAGATTTTCGTCGTCAACGGGCGGCCGGTTTCCGACCCGTTGTTGAAGGGCGCGGTGCGCGGCGCCTATCGGCAGGTCATCGAAGCGGGGCGCCACCCGGTGGCGGCGCTATGGCTCGACCTGCCGGCCGAGGACGTGGACGTGAACGTTCACCCGACCAAGGCGGAGCTGCGCTTCCGCGATCCAGGCGTCGTGCGGTCCCTGGTGGTGGGCGGCATCGGCCGCGTGCTGGCGGGCGCCGCCGCGGTGGCGGTGCCGGCCGCGCGACCGGCCCTGGCGCTCGCCCCTGCCCGCGTCGCGGAGGCGTGGCGCGCGCCGGCACCGGGCCTCGGCGAGGCGCAGTTGCCCCTCGCCCTGCCTCCGGCCGCCCGGCCAGCCGCCGGCCTTTCGTCAGCGGCGTATCCGCTGGGCGCGCCGCTCGGCCAAGTGCTGGACACCTACATCGTGTCCGTTGCCGCCGACGGCGGGCTGGTTCTGGTGGATCAGCATGCCGCGCACGAGCGGCTGACCCACGAGGCGCTGCGCGCGCAGCTTCTGGACGGCGGCGTGCGCCGCCAGCCCTTGCTGATCCCCGCCGTGGTGGAACTCGGCCAGGCCGAGACGGCGCGGCTTCTGTCCGAGGCCGAGACGCTGGCCGGACTGGGTCTGGAGATCGAGGCGTTCGGGCCGGGCGCGGTGCTGGTGCGCGCGCTGCCGTCCGCGCTCGGCGCCCCCGATCCAGGCCCATTGCTGCGCGACCTCGCCGACGAGCTGGCCGCCTGGGGCGAGGCACTGTCGCTCGCCGCCCGGCTCGAGGCCGCGGTGGCGCGGCTCGCCTGCCACGGCTCGATCCGCGCCGGGCGCCGGCTGAGCCATGCGGAGATGGACGCGCTGCTGCGGCGGATGGAAGCCACGCCCCGCGCCGCCACGTGCAGCCACGGCCGCCCGACGGTGCTGCGGTTCAGCCCTGCCGACCTTGCTGCTTTGTTTCGTCGGGGGGCGTGAACCAGTACCAATGCGAGCGGACCGAGAGCTGCTTGCCCGCCGGGTCGCCCAGCACGTCCTCGACGTAGACCCGCGTCACGAGGATCATGATGCAGGCCATCAACGGGGTGGCGATCAGTATTCCGAGTGTGTTGAAGATGGCGACCAGCACCACCATCGAGGCCAAGGTGAGCGCGGGCGGCAGATGCACCGTCCGGCGCTGCACGAACGGAGCGGTGATGTAGCCCTCTATGACATGAGCCACGACGAACACGCAGATCCCCAGGATCAGGTCATGCACGCTCACGGTGAACCCGACGATCAAGGCGGGGACGGCGGCGATGATGGTGCCGAAGTAGGGGATGAAGGTGCAGATGCCGGCGACCACGCCGAGCGCGAAGGAGAGCGGAATGCCGATCAGGCTCAGGCCGACGCCGACGATGACGCCGACGATGACCATGTCGATGAGCTGGCCGAGCATCCAGCCCTGAATGGCGTGGCCCATCTCGACCAGGATCGTGCGTGTCCGGTCCTGGTACCAAACCGGCGTCAGATGCGCGATGCCGTTGATGTACATGTCCGGCGCGAGGGCGAGATAGACGCCGCTGGCCACGATCACCAGGAGGGCGGCGAGAAGGCCGAGCACCGAGGAGGCGACGGTCTTGGCGAGGCCGGACACCATGACGTTGTTGCCGGCCGCCATCTTGGCGATGTCGCCGCCGCCTGCCGAGCCGCCTGACTGCCCGCCGAAGCCGAGCATCTTGTCGAGCCAGCCGGTGCTGCCGGAGACCTCGCTCCAGAGCTGCTGCGCCTCATTGACGAATTTAGGCCCGGACCAGTACCCGAGACCGCAGATCAGAACCACCAGCGCGGTAAACACCAGCAGCACCGAGGGGGTGGTGCCGAGCCCGGTGTAGCGTTGCACCTGCTTGCCCAGCCCGCTGAGCAGGGCGGCGAGGATCACCGCCAGGATGATGACCACGAAGGCGTCGGCGAGCGCCCAGAGCAGCGCGCAGAGGCCGAGAATGATGACCGTGGCCCGCAGGATGTGCGCGATGGTGCGGACCGGGTCGCGCGCCGCGGCGGCGCCGGGCTGCATGTGCGGGTGCGCCGGCTCGCGCGCGTCGGGCAGCGGTTGGTCGCGCGTGCTGGCGTGAGGCTTGCCCGCCAGGCCTCTCGCCTCGCTCATTGCGCGGGCCTGTTCCTGCCCCCATGGGAGGCAACATGGCCCGCCTCGCGAGGCACGCCGGCAGCGTTCTGCGGTCCGCTCTCCATCGCCTCATGACCTTTCTGCGCGGCGGCGCCGGTGTTCTCGACCTCGGCGGCGGTGCGGCTGCTCGAGGTCTGCGGCGTCAGCGCGCCGGTATCGAGCGTGCCCGTCGCGGCGCGCGCCGGTGCGGCAACGACAAGCAATCCGCCGACCGCTGCGATCGAGCCAACCAGGAGGCTGAAACGGAAGGGCGGTTTCATGTGGCGGAAACGCTCCCATTCTCGACCCGTTCCGGCCTGAACTAATCAGGCTTGCGCTCGGCCACCCGCACCTTCGTCGCGACCGGCCCGGCATCGCCCTCCTCCTCCACATAGTGGACAAGCTGGCCCTGCTGCAAATCCTCGAACCGGCCGTTGGTCACGCTGTCGCGATGGAAATAGAGCTGGGTGCCCGTGCTGTTGAGGATGAAGCCGTGATCGGCGCCCGGCTCGATCAGCGTGACCTGCCCGGCGAGCGCCGAGCCCGAGGGGGCGGTGGTGTCGGTGCGGCCCTGGCGCTTGTACGCCGAAAGCTGCCGTTCGGCGGCTTCGAACGCCTCTCGGATCGAAACGCGCACATCGGGATTGGCGTAGTGCTGCTTCGCGTGGTGCGGACCCCGGCTCACCGCGAGGTCGCGGCCGGGTATCGAGAGGACGATGTGGCACTCGTAGACGTTGCCCGTCTGGTGCTGGCGGTGCAGCGCCTCGACCGAGACCCGGCAGCCGATCAGATGGCCGGAGCGCTTGTCGAGACGCTCGACATGTCCGCGGATCATCGCCTCAAGCGATTCCGACGAATCCATGTTGTGGAAGGCGATCTCCAGCGGCCGGTCCATGTCAGGTCTCCTTTTCGGGCGCCAACACATGGACAGGCTACGGGTTTCGGCGCACACGGCTCCGAGAGGGAGACAGCATGCCGCGAACCGACACAGGCCGTTCCGAGGATCTGCTCGATGAGTTGATGGGCTGGGTGCGGATCGAGACCCCGACGACCGCGCCGGAGGCGGTGAACCGGCTGATGGACATGGCCGAGGCGGAGCTCGGGCGGGCCGGCGCGGCCCTGAGGCGCATCCCCGGCCGCGACGGGTTCGCCGACACGCTGATCGCCCGCACGCCGGGCGAAGGCCCCCCGGTGCTGGTGGCCGGGCACCTCGACACGGTCTGGCCCATCGGCACCCTGGCCGGGATGCCCGCCCGTGTGAATGGAGAGAGAGCGCACGGGCCGGGCATCTTCGACATGAAGGCGGGCAGCTTCCTGGCGCTGCACGTGGTCCGGGCGATGCTGCTCCAACGGGTGCACACGCCGCGGCCCGTCGTGCTGATGCTGACCCCCGACGAGGAGGTAGGCAGCCCCACCTCGCGCGCCTGGATCGAGCGCGAGGCGGAGGGGGCGGCGTTCGTGCTCGTCATGGAGCCGGCCGGGGCGGGCGGGGCCTGCGTGACCGCGCGCAAGGGCGTCGGCCGTTTCGTCCTTCGCGTGAAGGGGCGCGGGGCCCACGCGGGCGCCGCCTTCCAGGAGGGCGCGTCGGCGGTGGTGGAGCTGGCGCACCAGGTCCAGGCCATTCACGCCATGGTGGACCTGGAACGCGGGATCACCCTGAACGCCGCGCCGGTCTGGGGCGGCACGCGCCCCAACGTGATCCCGCCCGAGGCGGGCTGCGACATCGATCTGCGCGTGAGCACGGCGGCGGACGGGGCGGAGATGGAGCGCCGGCTGCTCGCGCTGGATGCCCGCATGCCCGGGTGCCGGGTCGCGGTCGAGGGTGGCATGAACCGCCCGCCCTTCGCCGAGACTCCGGAGATCGCCGCGCTCCACGCGCGGGCGCGGGACTTGGCCGGCGGACTCGGCTTCGACTTGCCCAAGCAGAGCCGCGGCGGCGGGTCGGACGGCAACTTCACCGCCGCGCTGGGCATTCCGACTCTGGACGGGCTCGGCTGCCCCGGCTCCGGGGCGCATATCCACACCGAGCACATCCTCTGGCGCCACCTCGCCCCGCGCGCGGCGCTGCTCGCGGCGTTGCTGGAGGAGGCGGGCTGACCCCTCACCCCGACCCTCTCCCGCGAGCGGGAGAGGGGGCGTGGTTGGCAATGACCTTGCGTACAACGCCCCCTCTCCCTCTGGGAGAGGGTCGGGGTGAGGGTGCGCCCCCTTAGCCTGGCCGGCTCTGACAACCCGCCGTCGCCGCGGCTCCCCTCTCCCCAATCCGTCCCGCAGGGGTAGTGCCCGCGGGGCTGCTGGAATGACGCGGGCTGACCCTCACTTCGGCCCTCTCCCGCGAGCGGGAGAGGGGGCGTGGCTGGCAAGGGCGGTGCGTACCAGCGCCCCCTCTCCCTATGGGAGAGGGCCGGGGTGAGGGTGTGCCGCCTACCCCAGCCCGCGCACGATCAGCGGCCCGACCGCGTTGGCGACCGGCAGCGGCAGCCGCTTCCAACCCTCCACGAACAGCCGGAACTTCGGGCTGAGCGGGCTGTGGTCCGGGATGGCCGCGCCGGGCCGCAGCATGTAGCGGTAGTCGAGCGGCGCCGGCTCGAAGCCCCAGTTGCGCTTGAAAGCGTGGGCCCCGGTGCCGATCTTGCTGCGCCCGAAGTCGAAGACGCGGCAGCCGCGCTCGGCGGCGCGGCGCATCACCTCCCAGTACATGAAATCGTTGCCCGCGCGCTGCCGCGCTGCCTCGGTGCCGCCGCCATAGTACGGCAGCACCTCGTCCCGATAGTAGAAGTTCAGCACGGCGGCGATCGGCGTCTCGCCGTTCATCACCGTCACCACGTCGCACGCCCCGCCGAACGTCTTGGCGAGGATCTCGAAATAGCGCCGTGAAAAGACTGGCGTGCCCAGGTTGCGCACGCTCCGCGCGTAAACCTGGTGCAGCGTCCGCACGTCCCGTCCGACCGTTGAGGTGAGCCCGTTCTGGATGCCCTTGCGCACCATCGCCCGCTGCTTGCGCGGGATCGCCTTCATGTTGCGCTCCGGATCGGCCTCGATCGGACGCCTGAACGTCTGGTACAGGGCCGGGCGCGGCATCCAGCCGGGACGGTCCGCCGCCCCGTCGCGGAAGCGGTACTCGACCGCCGAGGCGCCCGCCCGGCGCATCAGCGCGACGGCGTGGGCGTCGAGCGCCGCCGCGCTCTCGGCGTCGGCCGCGAGCGGTCCGCCATAGACGCAGAACGGCACCGAGACCAGCGTGCTGCCGAACAGCCGGGTGCGCACATGCGCGAGCGGCAGGACACCGGTGATCGCGCCGTCGCGCTCGGCGAAGGCGTAGTGGGCGCGGTGGCGGAACGCGGCCTCGATCACCGTGCGCCAGGCCGCGAGGTGGAAAAACGTTCCGTCCGGCTGCGCCTTGACGAACGCGTCCCAGGCCGCCGCGCTGTCTCCGGTCAATGCCTTTACAGTGATGGTCATGGCGGGTCCGTGGCGGAAATGGAACTATTGCGCGAGCGCCATTAGCATCCCAGCCCCAACCGCTGGAAGCCAAAACGTGCGGGCACTCGAACAGGCCGCCGCCTGCCGCGTTCGCGCCGCATGATCCAGAAGGAATCCACTGTTGTCGTGGTCGCGGCGCTGAGCGCCAATGTCGTGATCGCGGTCGCCAAGTTCGCCGCCGCGCTGTTCACCGGCAGCTCGGCGATGCTGAGCGAGGCGGTGCATTCCTGCGTCGACTCCGGCAACGAGGTGCTGCTGATCGTTGGGGTGCACCGGGCGGACCGGCCGGCCGACGAGTCGCATCCCTTTGGCTACGGGATGGAGGCGTATTTCTGGGCCTTTCTGGTGGCGGTGATGATCTTCGGCCTGGGCGCGGGCGCGTCGCTCCTCGAGGGCATCCGCGCGATCCGGCATCCCGCGCCGATCGACACGCCCTGGGTCAGCTATCTCGTGCTCGGGGTCGCCGCGCTGGCCGAGGGGACCTCGTGGGTCATCAGCCTCCGGGCCCTCAATCGGCATCGTGGCGGCCGTGGCTGGCTGCGCACGATCCAGCGCAGCAAGGATCCGAGTGTCTTCGCGGTGGTGTTCGAGGACAGCGCCGCGCTGCTCGGCCTGGCGACCGCTGCGCTCGGGATCGGGTTGAGCGAGCTGCTCGGCGACCCGGTCTGGGACGGGATCGGCTCCATCGTGATCGCGTTGATCCTGCTGGTCGCGGGCCTCTTGCTGGCGCGGGAGTGCCACGGGCTGCTGACCGGGGAATCGGCGCTGCCGGAGCTGCGGCGCAGTGTCGAGGAGGCGGCCAAGGCGCAGCGCGGCGTACGCCACCTGGGCGAGCTGGCGACCTTGCAGGTCGGTCCCGAGTCGGTGTTGGTGACGCTGAGCCTGGATTTTGACGACGCGCTGAGCGCGGGCGAGGTCGAGTCGGCGGTGTCCAGCCTGGAGCGCCGGCTCAAGGACGCGCACAAGGAGATCACCCGCGTGTTCATCGAAGCGCAAAGCCTGGACCGCGGCCCACGATGAGCCTGGCCTATCTCGATCCGCGCAGCGGACGGACGTTCCCGCTGGAGGAGCCCCGGTGGTGCGGCCCGGACCAGACGCCGCTGCTGCTCACGCCGCTGCCCGGCCTGTCGCGCGCGGAGATCGACGCGGAGCGGCGCGGGCTCTGGCGCTATCGCGCGGCGCTGCCCGTCCCCGACGCGGAGCCGATCACGCTGGGCGAGGGTGGCACGCCGCTGCTGGCCCGCGTGCTGCACGGCGCACCCGCCTTGCTCAAATGCGAGTGGATGAACCCGACCGGCAGCTTCAAGGACCGGGGCGCCAGCGTGATGTTGTCGCTGCTGCGCGCGCAAGGCGTGCGCGCGGTGCTGGAGGACAGCTCGGGCAATGGCGGCGCTGCGGTCGCCGCCTATGCCGCCGCTGGGGGGCTCAAGGCGACGATCATGGCACCGGCCTCGACCAGCCCCGCCAAGCTGGTGCAGGTGCGCGCGCACGGCGCGACGCTGGAGCTGGTGCCCGGCACGCGCCAGGACACGGCCGAGGCGGCGATGCGCCGCGCGGCGGAGGTGTTCTACGCCAGCCACAACTGGCATTCGTTCTTCCTGCACGGCACCAAGACGCTGGCGTACGAGCTGTGGGAAAATCTGGGCTTCCGAGCGCCCGACAACGTCATCGCGCCGTGCGGCGCGGGGTCGAACATCCTGGGGTGCGAGATCGGCTTTTCCGAGCTGCTGCGCACCGGCGCGATCGAGACCCCGCCGCGTCTGTTCGCCGCGCAGCCGGCACATTGCGCGCCGATTGCCGCCGCGTTCCTTGCCGGGGAGCCGGTGGAGACGGAGATCGCGCCGACCATCGCCGAGGGCACGGCGATCGCGCACCCGGTTCGGCTGAAGGAGGTGCTCGGGGCGCTGCGCGCGAGCCTGGGCGGGGCGGTCACGCTGACCGAGGAAGAGATCGCGCGGGCGACGCTCGATCTGGCCGGTCGCGGGATCTATGTCGAGCCGACGGCGGCGCAGGCGGCTGGCGCGTTCGCCAAGCTGCTGACAGCGGGCACGATCACGCCCGAGCAGACCACCGTGCTGGTGCTCACCGGCAGCGGGCTCAAGGCGACGGCGCGGATTGGCGCGTTGCTGGGGGCGTGACCCTCACCCGGCTCGCTCCGCTCGCCGACCTCTCCCGCTGGCGCGGGAGAGGTGTAAGCATCTCGGCATCTATTCACCTCTCCCGCGGTAGCGGGAGAGGTCGCCGCGCGACAGCGCGGCGGGTGAGGGCCTACTCCGCCGCCCGCTGGAAGCTCCGCGCGTAGCGCAGCAGGGCGTCATCGGCCACCGGCTCGATCGGCGTGAAGTCGCGGTGCGCGATCCACTCGGGCCGCGTTGGCATGCGGATGTGGTTGGAGACCGCGTTCAGGGTCAGATAGACGATCTTGCGCGGATAGGGCGTGATGTTGCCCGCCGAGCCATGCACCAGATTGCCGTGGAACATCAGCACGCCGCCCGGCTTGCCGGTGGGGGTGACGATGCCGCCCTCGTCCACCAGGCGCTTCACCGTGTCGTTGTCGAGCGTCCACAGCGGATAGGACGTGGTGCTGGTGTCGTGGCCGGCGGCGAGCGTGCCGTGTTTGTGGCTGCGCGGCACCAGCATCAGCGGGCCGTTGATCGGCATCACCTCGTCGAGGAACACCGCGATGTTCATCGCGCGGGCCTCCGGCATCCCGTCGTCGCGTTGCCAGGTGCCGTAGTCCTGGTGCCACTGCCAGACCTCGCCGTCGAAGGCCGATTTCGCGTTGATCTTGAACTGGTGCATGTAGAGGCGGTCGCCGAACACCTGCTCCACCGGTTCGATTAGGCGCGGATGCGCGCCCAGCAGGCGGAACGCCTCGTTGTAGGTGTGCGCGGCGAAGGCGGTGCGCGGCGACCCCGACTTCTCGCGCCAGATCTCCGGCCGGTTCTGACGGTAGATCGCCTCGGCTTCCTGGCGCAGCACGGCCACTTCCTCCGGCGAGAACGCCTCGGGCAGGAACAGCCACCCCTCGGTCTCGAATTGCCGCATTTGCCGGTCGTCGAGCCGCATCGCCTTGATCCTTTCACTCCGCTAGGAAACCGCCGTCCACCACGAGTTCGGTTCCGGTGATATAGGACGCCTCGTCGGAGGCGAGGAACAGCACCGCGTTCGCCACCTCGTCCACCTCCCCGGACCGGCCGAGCGGGATGCGCTTCATCATCTCCGCCCGCAGCGCCGGGTCGGCCGTGGCGCCGGAGGTGCGCATCGGCGGCATCCAGCCGGGATGGACGCTGTTGACCCGGATCTTGTCCGGGCCGAGCTGCACGGCGGCCGACTTGGTCATGATCCGTACCGCGCCCTTGGAGGCGTTGTAGCTCATGTGGATGCGCGCCTGGCCGACGAAGCCCGAGATCGACGACAGGTTGACGATCGATCCGCCGCCCCTCGCCCGCATCGCGGGGACAGCGTGCTTCATGCCGAGGAACACCCCGGTCGCGTTCACCTCCATGACCTTGTGCCAGGCCGCCGTGTCGAACAGGTCGGCATAGGCGCTGCCGCTGATCCCGGCGTTGTTGACCAGGATGTCGAGGCCGCCGAAGCGCTGGGTGCTGGCCTCGACCGCCGCCCGCCAGCCGGCCTCGTCGGTTACGTCGAGGCCGTGGAACAGGGCCGCTTCGCCAATGGCCGTTGCGACCTGGCGCCCCTCCTCCTCCAGCGTGTCGGCGATGACCACCTTCGCGCCCTCGCGCGCAAAGCGCCGCGCCGTCGCCGCCCCCATGCCGGACGCCGCGCCCGTGATCAGCGCCACTTTCCCCACGAGCCGCATGGCGTTCCTCCCTGTCCGGGGCAACGGTGCCACGATCGGGGTGGCTTGGCTACCGGCGGGTAGGCGGCGCAGGATGCATGGCTCATCCGCAACGGAGCTCCCCGCCCATGTCGCATCGCGGCCTCAAGTTCGGCATCTTTCTCGCCCCGTTCCACCGCGTCGGCGAGAACCCCACGCTGGCGCTGGCCCGCGACATGGAGCTGATCGAGTGGCTGGACTGGCTCGGCTATGACGAGGCGTGGATCGGCGAGCACCACTCGGCGGGCTGGGAGCTGATCGCCTCGCCCGAGCTGGTGATCGCGGCGGCGGCCGAGCGCACCAAGCACATCAAGCTCGGCTCCGGCGTGACCAGCCTGCCCTACCACCATCCGCTGCTAGTGGCGCAGCGCTTCGTGCAGCTCGACCACATGACGCGCGGGCGGGCGATGCTGGGCTGCGGGCCGGGGGCGCTGACCTCGGACGCGCACATGCTGGGGATCGAAGCGGTGACGCAGCGCCCGCGCATGATGGAGGCGCTGGACGCGATCACGCGGCTGCTGGCCTGCGCGGAGCCGGTGACGATGAAGACCGACTGGTTCGAGCTGCGCGAGGCGCGGCTGCACCTCGCGCCCTATTCGGACCCGCTGTTCGAGATCGCGGTGGCGAGCACCATCACCCCGGTCGGCATGATCGCGGCGGGCACCTTCGGGCTAGGCGTGCTGTCGATCGGCGCCGGCCTGCCCGGCGGGCCGGACGCGCTGGCCGAGCAATGGGCAATCGCCGAGGAGGCGGCGGCGAAGGCGGGCAGGACGGTGGACCGGCGGAGGTGGCGCCTCGTGGTCAACGCGCATCTGGCGGAGGACGACGAGCAGGCGTTGCGCGAGGTGCGCGCGGGCGAGCGGGTCGAGACCGTCACCTATTTCGAGGAGACGCTCGGCCGCCCGCCGGGCCGGTCGGACGACCCGCTTCGCCAGGGCGTGAAGATGGGCACCACGCTGGTGGGCTCGCCGGAGACGGTCATCAAGGGCATCGAGCGGCTGATCGAACACAGCAAGGGCGGCATCGGCGGCGTCTTGTTCCGCGCCCATGAATGGGCCAACCGCGAGCAGACGCTGCGCAGCTACGAGTTGTTCGCGCGCTATGTGATGCCGCGCTTCCAGGCATCGCTGGACACGATCATCGGATCAAACCAGTTCGTGCGCGACAATCGCAAGCGCGTCGTGGGCGGAACAGTCGAGGCGGTGCGCCGGGCGTTCACCGACTATGGCCGGGAAGTCCCCGAAGGCTACCGCGAACGCACGATCGGCGCGCGGGACACCTAATGCGGGGTGAAACCCGTCGGCGCGACCCAGGGACTTCATATGGTTCGCTGGGATCGCGTCGGCGCGCGCCCGGCCGGAGCGTCCCTCCGGCCAGGCCTCCACCGTGTGGCGGATTAGATCCGGCCGGGTCCTGTTCCCGTGCCGACGGTCGTGGTTGATACCGGTGTCGCCCGCCGCGGGCGCAGTCCAGCCAGGCCGAGCAGGCCGATCAGACCGATCCACCCCCAGGAACCGCCGCCACCGCCCCCATTGTTGGTGTTCGCGGCGTTGGTGTTCGCAGCCGTCTCGGTCCCGCTCGTTCCGCCCGTCGTGCCGCCCGTCGTTGCCGCGGTCGAGGTCGTCGGAGCCGAAGGCGAGCCGGGCGCGGCGCCCGGATTCGGGTTGGGCGCGGGAACCGGGTTGGGCGCGTTGGCGGTCGCCGGAGTCGTGCCGGTGCTCGTCGTGCCAGTGCTCGTGCCGGTGCTCGGCGTGCCAGTGGTTGTGCCGGTCGTGGTGCCCGTGTCAGTGCTCCCGCCAGCCGTCCCACCGGGCGTCGTCGTATTCTGAGCGAGGGCGAGGCCGGGGCTCGCGAGAAGCGTTGTCGCCACCGCGACGATAGGCAGGTATCTACGACCCATGACTGATCCTCCGGGCAATTGAGCTATTCCCTTCGAACGTCGCGCCAAACAGACCGTTCCGTCTACTCCGGCGGCAATCATTTCGGCGGGATGACGCCGGGATGTGGCGGGAAGGTGACGCAGGGCGGTCAGTAGCCGTAACCATAGCGGTACCCGTAGTCGTATCCGTCATAGCCGGGCGGCGGTCCCTCCGGTCGGTCGTTGGCGCTGCCCGCGACGGCGCCCAGGGCGCCGCCGGCCAGGGCGCCAATCGCCGCGCCCTGGCCGCCGCCGGCGAGCCCTCCCAGGGCCGCCCCGGCACCCGCCCCGATGACCGCGCCCCCCGCGACCCGCTGGGCCGGATCGTAGGGGTTGTAGGAATAGGCGGCCGGGTAGGGAGAGGGTGCCGCGTAGACACAGCCGCCAAGGCCGACGGCCAATCCCAGAAGAGCCACAGGGCGCCAGAAAGGAGACATGGTCCGTCCGCGACGAAGCGTTCGGGGCGGAAACGTCCGCGGCGGCGATTGGTTGCCGGCCGCAGCGGGCATGGACAGCGCGGCGCCGATTGGCTCCACTGCTAATGGGGAGGACGCAGCGATGAGCCTGCACACTGCGCAATCGGCCAGCCACTACCTTCCGGTGCGCGAGGACTGGCTGGCCCGCCGGCCGGAGCCGGCGCTCGAGCCGGCGCTGCCGATTGTCGATCCGCACCACCATCTCTGGGACCGGCCCGGCTGGCGCTACATGCTTCCCGACCTGCTGGACGATCTCGGCGCCGGGCACACCGTCGTCGCCACGGTCTTCGTGCAGTGCCGCGCGTTCCACCGGGCCGCCGGTCCGGAGGAGATGCGGCCGGTGGGCGAGACCGAGTTCGTCAACGGCGTCGCGGCGATGAGCGCCTCCGGCCGCTACGGCCCGGCCCGCGTCTGCGCGGGAATCGTGGGCCACACCGACCTGCGCCTCGGCGCCCGTGTCGCCCCGGTGCTGGAGGCGCATCTGCGCGCCGGCGGCGGGCGGTTCCGCGGCATTCGCCACATCACCGCCCAAGACGATGACCCGGTGATGCTCAATCCCGCCTACCCGGTACCGGCGCGGCTCATGGCCGACGCGACCTTCCGCGAGGGGTTCGCCGCGCTCGCCCGCGCGCGGCTGAGCTTCGACGCGTGGCTCTACCATCCGCAGATTCCCGAGCTGACCGCCCTCGCCCGCGCCTTTCCCGATGTCCCGATCGTGCTCGATCATGTCGGCGGCCCGCTCGGGATCGGGCGCTACGCCGGCCGGCGCGCGGCGGTGTTCGACGTCTGGCGCGGCGCGATCCGCGAGCTGGCGACGTGCCCGAACGTGCATGTGAAGCTGGGCGGGCTCGGAATGCGCATCAATGGGTTCGGCTTCGAGGACGGGCAGGATCCGCCCTCCTCGGAGGCACTGGCCGCCGCTTGGCGCCCCTATGTCGAGACCTGCATCGAGGCGTTCGGCGCCGAGCGGTGCATGTTCGAGAGCAACTTCCCGGTCGACAAGGGGTCGTACAGCTACGCGGCGTGCTGGAACGCGTTCAAGCGCCTGGCCGCCGGCGCCTCGGCGGCGGAGAAGGCGGCGCTGTTCAGCGGCACCGCCACACGCTTCTATCGGCTGGACGACTGACCCGAGCGCGAGGAGATCCCATGGCCTATCAGCCTTTCGACCTGACCGGGAAGGTCGCCTTGGTGACGGGCGGGAACGGCGGCATCGGCTTCGGCATGGCCCGCGCCATGGCCGAGGCGGGCGCCGACATCGCCATCTGGGGCACCAACGCGGAGAAGAACGCGCGCGCCGAGGCCGAGCTGAAGCGGACCGGGCGGCGTGTCCTGACGCTGCTCTGCGACGTGGGCGAAGAGCAGGAGGTCGATCGGGCCTTCGCGCGGACGCTGGCGGACATGGGTTGCGTGGACGGGTGCTTCGCCAACGCCGGCGTCTCCGGACGCGGGCAGCGGTCCTTCATGGACATGCCGGCCGAGGAGTGGCGCCGCGTGCTGCGGGTCAACCTGGACGGCGCGTTCTACACTTTACGCGCCGCCGCGCGGCACATGGTCGAGCGCGGGGATGGCGGCGTGCTGGTGGGCACCGCCTCGCTCGCCGCCATCGAGGCGGCGCCGCGCAGCGAGCACTACGCCGCGACCAAGGGGGGCATGATCTCCATGGTGCGCGCCCTGTCGGTCGAGCTGGCGCGCCACAGGGTGCGGGCGCACGCCATCCTCCCCGGCTGGATCGAGACCGAGATGACGGCGAACGCGATCGGCAACGCGAAGTTCAGCGGCAACGTCATGCCGCGAATCCCGATGCGGCGCTGGGGCACCGGGGAGGATTTCGGCGGTATCGCGGTCTATCTGATGAGCCCGGCCAGCGCCTATCACACCGGGGACACCTTCGTGATCGACGGCGGCTACTCGCTGTTCTGAGCGTCCCATGCGCATCCACGTCCAGAACCCCGCCGACGATCCGCTCGGCCCGGTCACGCCCGCGTTGTGGGCGCGCGTCGCCGCCCGCGCCGGGGAGGACGCGGCGGGGCACGCTGTCAGCTTCGCCTCCGACCGCGCGGGCTATGAGGCGGCGATCGGCGAGACCGAGGCGCTTGTCACCGACAAGGACGTGCTCGCCGGGCTGCTGCCGTTGCGCGCGCCGCGCCTGAAGCTGCTGTTCGTGGCCAATGCCGGGCTCGACAACCTCGCCCCCTTCGATTGGCTGCCGCCGGGCGTCGCCTTGCTGAACAATCGCGGCGCGCACGCCGCCAAGGCGGGCGAGTTCGGCATCATGGCGGTGCTGATGCTGGCCAATCGCGTGCCGGAGATGGTGACGCACCAGCGCGCCGAGCGCTGGCAGAAGCTGTGGGGCACGGTGCTGGCCGGGCGGCGGATGACGGTGGTCGGGCTGGGCGCGCTCGGCGGCGCGGTGGCGGCGCACGGCGCCCGCTTCGGGCTGCGCGTCACCGGCGTGCGGGCGCACCCCGTCCCGCACCCCGACTGCGCCGAGGTGATCGGCCCCGCGCACCTGGACGAGGCGCTGGGCACGACCGAGTTCCTGGTGCTCGCCTGTCCGCTTACCCCGGCCACGCGCAACCTGATGGACCGGCGCCGGCTGGCGCTGCTGCCGGCCGGGGCGGGCGTGGTGAATATCGGGCGCGGCCCGCTTCTGGATCAGGAGGCGCTCTGCGATCTGCTGGAGTTCGGGGCATCTGTCCGGCGCGGTGCTCGACGTGTTCGACCCCGAGCCGATCCCCCCCGGCCATCGCCTGTGGACCATCCCGAACCTGATCATCAGCCCGCACACGGCGGCTGACGACCCCGCCACGTATTACGAGCTGAGTCTTGAGCGGTTTTTCGCGGATCTGCGTGCCCTGCGCGAGGGACGCCCGTTGCCGACGTTGTTCGAGACCGTGCGCGGCTACTGAACGGTCTCTCGTGCCGGGCCGAACTTTGCATAGAGCTGCTCGGCGACGGCTTTGAGGCCCTGGTCCGCGGCCGGGGTGCCAACATTCGTGGCCAGCACCATGGCGAAATCCCGCGCGGGCTGGAGCATGATGACGGCCAGGTTCATCCCGTTCGATCCGTTATGGGTCACGAACGGCTCGGGGGAGTACGGCAGGGTCGCGATGCCCCAGCCAAGCCCGTAGCCGCCTTGGGATGGCGTGCCCGGCGGTGCGTCGGGCTTGGGCGGCATCTCGACGACCTTGGTGTGAAGCTTGCGTAGGGTCTCCGGCCGTACCAGGGCCGGGCCGCGCCTCCCCTCGCCCGCGTTCCACCCTGCCCAGGCGGCGAACTCGAGGATCGAGAGGTGGACCGTGCCGGCCGGACCCAGGATCACCGGGTTGTCGCCGTTCGGCCCCGTCAGCATCGCCTTCAGCGTGCCATCGGGGCCGGCCAGATGCCCAAGCGGTGCGTCCACGCGACCGAGGCTCGCCTGCGGCCCGAATCCCGCCGTCGCGAGACCGAAGGGGCGAAACACGTGGGCGACGATCAGTTCCTCCCATGTCGCCTTGCCGGTCCGCTCCAGGATCGCGCCGGCCATCGTATAGCCCATGTTGGAATACGCGAACCGCGCGCCGGGCTTGGCCGCCAGGGGCTGCGTGCTCCACTGCTTGACCAGCCAGTAGCGCAGGTCGTCGAGGTTTCCCTGCTGGCCGAAGGATTGCAGAATCAGGGTTTCGAAGGCTGCGTTGTCGCTCGGGATGCCGCTGGTGTGCGACAGGAGCTGCTCGAGCGTCACGTCGCGCAGGCCAGTGTCCATGGCGTCGGCGAGTTCCAGGAACACCTCGGCCACGGTGCTGTTCCAGCGAAGCTCGCCTGCTTCCACGAAGATCGCGGCCACCAGCGCGGTCATGGCCTTGGTGTCGGACCCGATGTGGAACCGGTCTCGCAGCGTCACCGGGGTGTCGGTCCCGACGCGCCTTGTCCCGACGGCGCCGCATGCCGCCACCGCGCCGTTCAGGACTATGGCGGCGGCCAGGGCCGGCAGGTCGTAGCGCGCGAGATAGGGACGCAGCAGCCCCTCAAGCGAGGCGGTCTCGGAGCTGTCCTGCGCTCTCGCGGCTGTGGCGGGCGCGAGAACAGCGGGCGTCAACGCGGCCGCCGTCAGCAAGTCTCGCCGATGCATGGGGTTTCCTCCCCGTCGATTCGACCGAGCCTATGACGTGAGCGCCTCACCGATCTGCGCCATCGTGAGCGGCCGGTCATCAAGCAGCATCGCGGTCGCCGCACGTTCCCACGCCGCTTCCTCAGGCGCCAGCGGATCGCGCGGCGTGAGGCGGTGGACGAGGACACAGCGGGCAACGAGGGCGCGGCGCGCGTCGGCGCCGGGACGGGTCGCCTCCCAGGCCAGCAGGACGGCGCTGGCGGCGTTGTAGAGGGCGGTGGCAGCCTCGCGGACCAGGGTCTCCTGCCCGGCGGCGCGCTCGGCGGCCTCGGTCGCACGGTCGAGAGCGGTGCCGATAGCGGCGCGGAACGCCGCCGGGAGTGGCGCGGCGTCGAGGCGGCGGGTCAGCAGCGCGCGCAGAGCGCGATGCGCGCCCTCGCGCCGGACGGCGCGGCCGATCACGTCCTGGGCGTTGATGTTGCTGGTGCCTTCCCAGAGCAGGCCCACCTGGGCGTCGCGAATCAGGCGCGGGTTCACCCAGTCCTCGATGTAGCCGTTGCCCCCGCGCGCCTCCATGGCCCCTGTGGCGACGGCGACGTTGTCGCGGCAGGCGCGCAGCTTGAGCAGGCCGGTGAGGATGCGGAGCTCGTCGGCGCCGCCGCGCCCCATCGCGTCGGCGGTGGCGAGGGCCATCGACAGCGCCTGCTCGGTGGGCACCAGCAGCTTGAGGAGCTGGCGGCGCATCAGCGGGTGCTCGACGACCGCGCTGCCAAAGGCCCTGCGCCCGCGCGCCGCCACCAGCGCTTCGTTGAGGCAGCGCCGCATCATCGACGCCGCGCGGACCCCGTGCGAGAGGCGCGAGAGATTGACCTGCGCCATCATCTGCTTGAGGCCGGCGTCGATGTCGCCGACCAGGTAGGCTTCGGCCCCCTCTAGCCTGATCTCGCCCGAGGCCATCGAGCGCGTCCCGAGCTTGTCCTTCAGGCGCACGATCCGGTATGCGTTGCGGCGTCCTTCGCGCAGGCGGCGCGGCAAGGCGAACAGTGCGAGGCCGCGGGTGCCGTCCGCCGCGCCCTCGGGCCGGGCGAGGATCAGCGCGATGTCGGCGTCGGTGTGCGAGCAGAACCATTTCTCGCCATACAGGCGCCAGGCGCCATCCTGTTCGCGCGCCACCGTCTCGATCGCGCCAACATCGGACCCGCCGGCCTTTTCCGTCATGAATTGCGTGCCCTTCCACAACCGGGAAAGGTCGGGCGAGAGCATTCGGGGCAGGAGGTAGGATCGCAGCGCCTCGGAGCCGAAGCGGCGGATCAGGTGAATGGAGGTGTCGGTGACGCTGATCGGGCACATCAGGCCGAACTCGGCCTGCACGAACAAGTACTGGAAGGCGTATTTCGCCACCGGCGGCAGCGGCGCGTCCATCCCCAGCACGCCGGCGCGATGGCTCATCGCGTGGAACTGGAAATCGCCGAAGGCGATGGCCTCCATCTCGCGATAGGCCGGGTGGTACTCGATCCAGTCCTCGTCACGTCCGAAACGGTCGCGTGGGTGCAACACGGGCGGGTGGCGGTCGGCGATCCGCGCCAGCTCGTCGAGGCGGCCCCCGGCGAGCTGGCCGAGGCGGGCGAAATGCGGATCGAGGGTGGCGCGGACATCGGCAGGGAGATAGATCGCGAGCAGGTCGCGCAGGCCGCGATCAACGGCATAGAAGTCCATGCCGGCGCAGTCGGGGGCGATGTGGTCGGAGGCGTCGGGCATTTCAGGGGGCCTCAAAAGTGAGGTGTCATAGCGTTCTCCCGAGGCGACAAGCTTTACAGCGATCCGCCGTCATTCTCCCTCTCCCGCTTGCGGGAAAGGGTTGGGGTGAGGGTGTCCCCGGTTCTCTCCGCACGGACGCCGCCCTCACCGCAACCCTCTCCCCCCGAGAGCGGGTGGAGAGGGAGTTATCGGAGAACGCGACTGCAATCGCAAAGCAGTCGCGCAAACGAGGCTAATACGCTGGTGCCCTCACATCGTCGCCCCGATTACCCAGGGCGCGAACTCCGCCGCGCCGAAGTCGAACTGCTCGCTTTTCGTCCGCTCCCCTGAGGCCACGCGCAGCATGAGATCGAAGATTCGCGCCCCGCACTCCTGCACGGTCTCGTCGCCCTCGAGGACGGTGCCGCAATTGATGTCCATGTCGTCCTCCAGCCGGCGGAACATGGGCGTGTTGGTGGCGAGCTTGATCGAGGGCGCGGGCTTGCAGCCGAACACGCTGCCCCGTCCAGTGGTAAAGCAGACGAGGTTGGCGCCGCCCGCGACCTGGCCGGTGGCGGCGACGGGGTCGAAGCCGGGGGTGTCCATGAACACGAAGCCCTTGGCCGTGATCGGCTCGGCATAGCGCACCACGTCCACCAGGTTGGTGCTGCCCGCCTTGGCCATGGCGCCGAGGGACTTCTCCAGGATCGTGGTCAGCCCGCCCGCCTTGTTGCCGGGCGAGGGGTTGGCGTTCATCTCGGCGCCCTCGCGCCTGGTGTACTCCTCCCACCAGCGCATCAAGGCGACAAGCTTCTCGCCGACCTCGCGCGAGACGGCGCGGCGGGTGAGCAGATGCTCCGCGCCATAGGTCTCGGGAGTCTCCGACAGAATCACCGTTCCGCCGTGGCGCACCACAAGGTCGCTGGCAGCGCCGAGGGAGGGGTTGGCGGAGACGCCGGAATAGCCGTCCGAGCCGCCGCATTGCAGCGCGACGCACAGCTCGCGCGCGGGGACCGGCTCGCGCGCGACCTCGTTCGCCTCGGCGAGCACCTCGCGGACGAAGGCGACCCCGGCCTCGACGGTCCGGCGCGAGCCGCCGAGCGCCTGGATGTCCATCGCCTTCAGCCGGCCGGCGACGCGCTGCTCGGTGATCAGGCCGCCGAGCTGGTTCACCTCGCAGCCGAGCCCGAGGGCCACGACATGCGAGAAGTTCGGATGCCGCGCGTAGCCGGCGAGCGTGCGGCGCAGCAAGACAAGCGGCTCGCCCTCGGCCATGCCGCACCCGGTCTTGTGGGTCAGGGCCACCACGCTATCGACATTTGGGAACTCGGCCAGCGGATCATGGCCGGTGAGCGGGTTGCGGCGGAACACGTCGGCGATCACGCCGGCGACATGGGCCGAGCAGTTCACGCTGGTGAGGATGCCGATATAGTTGCGCGTGGCCACCCGGCCATCTGGGCGGCGGATGCCCATGAACGTCGCCGGGGGCTCGATGAACGCGGTCGGGCTTGCGTCAGCCCCGTAGGCGTAGTCCTTGGCGAAATCGCCCATGCCGCAGTTCTGGACATGCACGTGCCGCCCCGGCGCGATCGGCTGCGTGGCGAAGCCGATCACCTGGCCGTAGCGGCGGACCGGCTCGCCTGGCTCGATGGGGCGAACCGCGGCCTTGTGGCCGGCGGGGATGCGCTCGGCGGCGGCAACGCCATCGGCAACGGGCGTGCCGGGCAGCAGCGTGGCGCGCGCGATCACGACGTTATCGGTCTGGTGCAGGCGGATCACGGGCGAAGGCATGGTGGAACCCTTGTGCGTGTGGCCCCTCCCCCCGGCCCCTCCCGCAAGGGGAGGGGGAGTCGTGCCGCGAGCCCCTCCCCTTGCGGGAGGGGTTGGGGAGGGAGCGGTCCGGACGACTACTTAGCCCGGTCTGTCACCCCGCGACAGGCCCGGCGGCCTTCCGCGTCGCGGCGACGGCCTCGCGCGCGGCGCGGGCCATGAGGCCGCTGTCATTGGCGATGGTCACGAAGCGGAACCCCATGTCGATCATGCGCGCGGCATAGGCCGGCGTGCCGTTGTGCAGGCCGGCGAACAGGCCGCGCTTCTTGGTCTCGCGGATCAACATCTCGTAGATGCCGAGGATCTTCGGCTCCTCGCGATCCAGGACCGGAATCATCCCGAGCGAAAAGCCGAGGTCGGACGGCCCGACGTAGATGCCGCTGATCCCCGGCACGTCGAGGATCGCCTCGACGTTGTCGATCGCATCCTGGGTCTCGATCATCGGGATGACCATGACCTCGTCATTGGCGATCTTCTGGTAGTTGCTGGCCTCGCCGTACATGGCGGCGCGGATCGGGCCGTTGCTGCGCTTGCCGGCGGGCGGATAGAGGCTGTACTCGACCAGGCGCTGCGCCTCCTCCCTGGTGTTCACCATCGGGCAGATCACGCCCCAGGCCCCTCCGTCCAGCACCTTGCCGATGATGCCCGGCTCGTTCCACGGCACGCGCACCAGCGGCGTCACGGGATGCGGCTGCATGGCCTGGAAGCATTGGACCATGGACTGGTAATCCTGGACGCCGTGCTGCATGTCGACGGTGACGCTGTCCCAGCCGCACTGCGCCATCACCTCGGCCGAGAAGCCCGAGGGGATCGCGAGCCAGCCGTTGACGACCGCCTTGCCCTCCTTAAGCCGCTGCTTGATCCGGTTGGTCATGGCGCACTCTCCTCGTCTCCTCCGTGGCGCGGACGCTAGGAGGGAGACCGGACGCCGTCAACGCGCGAACGGCGCACGCGAACGAGCCCCAGACCGCACATACAAAGACATTTGCGTGCGAATTATTGGGACAATGATCACACATCGAAACTCTGTGACGTAATTTAATCTTAAGGTCGTTCTCTGAGACTGAGGGCGTTTTCCACTCTGGCTGATGCCAAGGAGACGTTCCTTTGACGACGCTGACCGTTGGCGCGGGGCTGCAATACAGCACCATCGCCCAGGCTGTGGCCGCCTCGCACGACAACGACGTGATCCTGATCGAGGCCGCACGTACAAGAACGATTTCGTGCAGATCAACGACAGCGTCACGCTGCGCGCGATCGGCGGGATGGCGACGATCCAGGCCACGGTGCCCCCGAGCAACCTGAAGGGGATCATCACCGTCGGCGACGGCGGCCACGCCCCGAACGTCGTCCTCGACGGCCTGGTCCGGGCCGGCGCCACGATCGCGGCGGCCGACGGCAACAACGGCGCCGGCATCCGCTACCAGAGCGGCAACCTGACGCTGGACAACGACATCATCCGCAACAACCAGGACGGGCTGCTGGCGACGCCCGCCGTCGCCAACCAGGGGACGATCATCGTCAACGCCTCGACCTTCGCGGCCAATGGCGCGGGCGACGGTTACAGCCACAATCTCTATATCGGCCATGTCGCGCAGTTCACGTTCGAGGACAGCGTCTCCACCGCCGCCGTCGTCGGCCACGACATCAAGAGCCGCGCTCTCAACACCACGATCCTCGACAGCACGATCAGCGACGGCCCGACGGCCACGACGAGCTACGAGATCGACCTGCCGAACGGCGGCAACGCCCTGATCCAGGGCAACACGATCGAGCAGGGGCCGCAATCGCAGAACCCGGTCATCATCTCGTATGGCGAGGAGGGCGGCGTGCCCGCCGGATCAACGCTGGTCGTGACCGGCAACACCATCCTCAACGACCTGCACACGCACACCCCGACCGGCATCCGCAACGCGACCACCGTCAGCGCCTCGGTGAGCGGCAATCAGTACTTCGGCCTGACCCAAAGCCAGTTGGTCTCCGGCCCGGCGGTGGTGACGAACAACACCTCGCTGACCGCCGAGCCAGGGCTCGTCACCCCCAGCGTGATGGCCATCAGCCAGTCCGGCACGGTCGCGCACACCGGCAGCGCGCATGTGTCGGTGCTCATCACCGGCAGCCAAGACACGCTCGCCGGCGGCTCCGGCGGCGTGAGCCTGATCGCCACCGGCGGCTCGTTCAACGTCACAACCCAGGCCGGGGCCAGCGACACGCTCGACCTGCGCAACGCCGGAACCGTGCTCAGCGCGGGCCATGACACCATCACCACCGCGGGCAGCGTCTCGGTGGTCGCGTCGGGACAGGACACGATCCACGCCGGCGCGGGCAGCACCGACCTGACCGGGCGCGCGGGCGGCGCCAGCACCGTGCTCGGCGGCAGCGGGCACTTCGCGTACCACGGCCAGGGCGGCGCGCTCGACTTCACGGGCGGCGCGGGAACCACGGTCATCACGGCGGGAACGGGCAATGCCACGATCCGATTCGGGACGGGCGCGACCACGCTCATGCTCGGAACAGGCAAGGCGAATCTGGTCTTCACGCGCGGGCATGGCGGCAGCGACACGATTGTGGGCTTCGATCCCAAGCTCGACACGATCACCTATCAAGGCTTCACGGGCAGCGCGGTGCAGAGCCAGTCGACGAGCGCCGGCACGAACTGGGTGACGCTGACCGACGGTACGAAGATCGCATTCCTCTTTAACGCGGGAGCGCTCCCGCCCGGCTTGGGAAGCGGCTAGCCGGGGCTTCACAGGCCGCCGGCCCCGCCCGATAGTCGCGCGCCGCGCGACGGGAGAGTACAGCGATGCGACGAGAGATCGAGGCGGTGGTCGATGCCGCGCGAACCTTCCTGGGCGAGCGGATCACGACCAACGCCGCGCTGCGCGAGCACCATTCGCACGGCCAGGACACGCAGGCCCCGGTCCCGCCCGATGCCGTCGCGTTCCCGGAGACGAACGCGGAGGTCTCGCGCCTGCTCGCGCTGTGTCACCAGCATCGCGCGCCGGCGGTGGCGTGGGGCGCCGGCACGTCGCTGGAAGGGCATGTGACGCCGGTGCGCGGCGGCGTCACGCTCGATCTGTCGCGCATGACCGCGATCTTGGAGGTGAACGCCGCCGACATGGACTGCCGCGTGCAGGCCGGGGTGACGCGGCCGCAGCTCAACGAGCACCTGCGCGACCAGGGCCTGTTCTTCCCCGTCGATCCCGGCACCGCCGCCTGCACGATGGGCGGGATGTGCGCGACCCGCGCCTCGGGCACCAACGCGGTGCGCTACGGCACGATCCGCGAGAACGTGCTTGGGCTGACGGTGGCGCTGGCCGACGGGCAGGTGATCCGCACCGGCGGGCGGGTGCGCAAGTCCGCGACCGGCTACGACCTGACGCGCCTGTTCATCGGCTCGGAGGGCACGCTTGGCGTCATCACCGAAATCCAGCTCCGCCTTCACGGCATTCCGGAGGCGGTCTCCTCGGCCGCCTGCCAGTTCCCCGATCTGCGCGGCGCCGTGGAGACCGCCATCGCGGTGCTGCAATCGGGGATTCCGGTGGCGCGGATGGAGCTGCTCGACGACGTGCAGATGGGCGCCTGCATCGCCTATTCGAAGCTGCACGGGCTGGAGGCGCTGCCCAGCCTGTTCCTCGAGTTCCACGGCACCGAGGCGAGCGTCGCCGAGCAGGCGCGGCAGGTCGAGGAGCTTGCCGCCGATCAGGGCGCCAAGGGGTTCCGCTGGGCGACCGACCCGGCGGAGCGCGCGAAGCTGTGGCAGGCGCGGCACGACGCGCTATGGGCCGCGCTCGCGCTGAAGCCGGGGCACCAGGCGCTGACGACGGATTCGATCGTGCCGATCTCGCGGTTGGACGAGGCGATCTTGGGGACAAAGGAGGACGTCCTGGCGTCGGGGCTGACCGGGGCGGTGGTCGGGCATGTGGGGGACGGCAACTTCCACACGGTGATCCTGGTGCCGCCCGAACCGGACGGGCTGGCGCGGGCCTGGGCGCTGGATCGGCAAATCGTGGCCCGCGCGCTGGCGCTCGGCGGATCGTGCAGCGGGGAGCACGGGGTGGGGATTGGCAAGCGCGAGTTCCTGGTGGAGGAGCACGGGGAGGCGGCGCTGGCGGTGATGCGGAGCGTCAAGCAGGCGCTGGATCCGAGGGGGATCATGAATCCGGGGAAGATTTTTTGAATTGAGGGGAGAAACCGGGCCTGTGGCATGTCTTGGCGCAGGAAGATCGGACAGACCGACTATCCGGAGCGTGAACGCGGCGGTGCGGTGGTGCTGGCCAGCACCATCGCCCGTGTCTTCCTAGAGGTCGAGCACGTCATCTATCTCGCCGCAGCCGCGTTGATGGCGTGCGCGGCCGCGCTCGCGCTGGTCAGCGCCGGCCTTGTCCTGGCGGGCGCCATCGCCACCTGGGGCGCGCCCGAGGACATCGTCGCGACCATCGACCGGCTGCTCTTCGTCCTCATGCTGCTGGAGATCCTTCACACCGTCCGCGTGTCGATCCGCGACGGCGCGCTCGTCCCCGAGCCGTTCCTCATCGTCGGGCTCATCGCCTCCATCCGGCGCGTGCTCGTCATCACCCTCCGATACTCCGAGGCGACGAATCCGGGCAACTGGACGGAGCAGAGTCGGCAGTTCTTCAACGCCTCGATGTTCGAGCTCGGGGTGTTGGGCGTGCTGATCCTCGTCATGGTCATCGCCATCGTCCTGCTGCGCCGGCGTTATCACTTGGCGGAGGAGCACGGGCACTAGCAGGGCGTGCGCTCAAACGGCCGTGCGCGACGGGGGCAGACTTACGGCGCGGGTTGAAGGACGTGTGAAGCGGTGCACTGACGCGATCCGCTTGGGCCAGTCCACCGCCGCTTCAGGCGCTTGCCAGCCGCGAGCGCCGCAGCAGGTCCACTTGCCGCTCGGCCCAGGCCAGGGCGTCGCGCTCATAGAGGCCATCGGGCATGGGCACCTCCTATTCAGCGGCTCCGGCGAGTGGGTTCGCAGCCACTTTGCGCGCGCTCGCCGGCTTTGACGACCTCAGCGTTGGGGAGGGTGCGGGCTGTTTTCCTGCCGTAAGTCCCTGGGCCGGGCAGATCGCTCGGGCCGGTGGTCGCGGCGGATGACCAGCGTGCTAACTGTGATGAATTGCTGGCGCTCTCTTCCAGGGGCTGCTCATCCGTTCGGCTAGTGGGGAGCAATCACCATCTGGCGCTTACAATCTGAGTGACGCCTAACCGACTTATGGAAAGTTCGTGGGCGCGTGTGAGGGGCGTTACCGGATAGGGGAGACGCTTTGCGGCTCCGGGCGCGTCAGCGCCTCGCACGCCCCCCGATCCGGGGGACACCGGCCTACTGTACAAGCAGATTATGCGGCAATTCGACGCGGCCTGCCTGACGCCCTTCCGCCGTCTGACGCCTGCGCAAATCCGCGCCCGGCGCGAGAGGGAAGGGGCCAGTCAGGCGGTGTTCACCCGCTATCTCAACGTCACCACCGGCCTTGTGAGCCAGTGGGAGCGCGGCGAAAAGCACCCGCAGGGACCGTCGCTCAAGCTGCTGTCGCTTATTGCGAAAAACGGGCTGGTGGCGGTCGCCTAAATACCGTCGAGGCGGAAAGGAATCTGAGATCGCGCATCAACCATGGCCAGGGTAGGCCAGTGCGCGCGGCGTCGCGGCTTCGTTACCGCCCTCGTGCCTTTGGCGGTTGCGGTCACCAACGTTCCATCTCAAACCGCCCTCCGTTGGCCTTACCGGGAGAGGTGAAGCAATGTTGACACGTGCGAAGTTCCTGAGCGCCGCACTGGTATCGGCCGCTGCCCTGGCGGTCCCCGCGGCACGCGCGCAGACGGAAGGGCAGGTCGTGATTGACGGTGCCCGCAAGACGCTGGCCGATCTACGTCGAGACAAGGAATTTGGTAACGCGGAGCGATTGCTCCGCCGAGCGCGGGCGGTGATGATCGTGCCCAGACTTATCAAGGGCGGCTTCTTCCTCGGCGGCGAGGGCGGCAATGGCGTGGTTATGGTGCGAAACCGCAACGGCGGATGGAGCGATCCGGCCTTCTATACGATTGGCACCGCCTCGTTCGGGCTGCAGGTCGGGCTAGAGCAGTCCGAACTGATCCTGCTTGTGATGACGGAGAGAGGTCTCAACGGTCTGTTAAATGACAATTTCAAGCTCGGCGCGCAGGCCGGGATTGCCGTGGTGACTCTCGGCTCAGGGGTGGAAGGGGCGCTTGCAGGTCCGACGCCGCCGGATGTCGTTGTGTGGTCTTCGTCCACTGGGCTATATGGCGGGCTGACGATCGACGGATCGGTGGTCAAGGCGCGGCCAGATTGGAATGCTAACTTTTACGGCCGGCGGGTGACAACGCGGGACGTGCTGTTCGGGCACGTCACGAGCGCGAGGGCGGCGCCACTGCGGCGGGAGATCGACGCGTTTGGGTGAGTTGCGGTTGGCCAAAATGCGTGCAGGGGCCGCGTCGGCGCATGGCCTCGGGATCCCCTCACCCCGACCCTCTCACGTAAGCGGGCAGGGCTATCGCATTTGGATCGCGGGCACCGCCCCATCCTCCGTCATGCCCGTGCTTGTCACGGGCATCCACGCCTCCAGGTGCCGCCACACAGGGGTGGATGGCCGGAACACGTCCGGCCATGACGCGTGAGAGAACCGGCTGGAAAGCCATATGCGATAGCCCTGCCCGCTCGCGGGGGAGAGGGAGTGTTCCTGCCTGCGAACGGGGGGCGGCTGGCGTAATAGTGTCGGAGGGTGGGCTCGCTCACCCCGACCGCCCGGCGACCCTGTAGAGTCCGACCGCGCCGACGCCGTACCCCGCGAACAGCCGGGCGGCTTGCTTGCGGATCAGGCGCTTCATGCGCAACCGCTGGGGCCTTTGGGCGACGCGACGCGACGACCGATCGACCCGGCCAAGGCGTTGCTGTAGCAGGAAGGGCGGCTTGGCGCCGCTCACCCCGGCTCGATCCGCACCAGGGTCGGCGCCTCCATCACCGTCTCCAGCGCCGCGATCCGGGCCAGCGCGGCGCGCATCGCGCTCTCCTCGGTCTCGTGCGTGACCAGCACCACCGGGACTGCCTCGCCGGGCGCGCGGCCGCGCTGGAGCATGGATTCCAGTGACACGCCAAGGTCGCGCAGGATCGCCGTGACGTCGGCGATCACGCCGGGGCGGTCCACCACCATCAGGCGCAGGTAGTAGCAGCCCACGTGCCGGTCCATCGGCACCGAGGGCGCGTTCGACAGCGCCCCGGCCGCCGCGCCCCAGACCGGCGTGGAGCGGCCGCGCGCGATGTCGATCAGGTCGGCGACCACGGCCGAGGCGGTGGGACCGGCGCCAGCGCCGCGCCCCTCCAGCATCACGCGGCCGACGAAATCGCCCTCGATCACCACGGCGTTGAACACGCCGTCCACGCGCGCGATCGGCGCGGCGCGGGGCACCATGCAGGGATGCACCCGCGCCTCGATCCCGCCGTCACGCGCCCGCGCCAGGCCGAGCAGCTTGATCCGGTAGCCGAGCTCGCCGGCGAAGCCGATATCGAGGGCGGAGATACGCCGTATGCCCTCCACGTGTACGGCGTCGAAGGCGACCGGCCGGCCGAAAGCCAGGGCCGCGAGGATGGCGAGCTTGTGGGCGGCGTCAATGCCGTCCACGTCGAAGCTCGGGTCGGCCTCGGCGTAGCCCAGGCGCTGCGCGTCGGCCAGCACCTCGGCGAACTCGCGCCCCTCCTCCTGCATCCGAGTCAGGATGTAGTTGCAGGTGCCGTTCAGGATGCCGGCTATGCGCGCGACGCGATTGGCGGCCAGGCCCTCGCGCAGCGCCTTGATGACGGGAATGCCGCCGGCGACCGCCGCCTCGAAGCCGAGCGGCACGCCTTCCTCCTCGGCCGTGGCGGCGAGCGCCGCGCCGTGGACGGCGAGCATCGCCTTGTTCGCCGTGACCACCGGCTTGCGCGCGGCGAGCGCGGATTCCACCAGGGCGCGCGCGGGGCCGTCGGCGCCGCCGATCAGCTCCACCACCACGTCGATGCCCGGATCGGCGGCGAGCGCCACCGGATCGTCGTACCAGCGCAGCCCCGCGAGCGACACGCCGCGGTCGCGCGCGCGGTCGCGGGCGGAGACGGCGGCGACGGCGAGCGGACGGCCGGCGCGGGCGGCAACGGTCTCGGCGTTCTCGCGCAGCAGGCGCAGCACCCCGGCGCCCACCGTGCCCAGGCCGGCAAGGCCGATCGCGAGGGGGCGCGTCATGCCACGGTCTCGGCCAGGGACGCGGGATCGGGCGCGGGCTCGGCGCGGTTGCTGCCCGCGTGCAGGAAGGCGCGGATGCTGCGCACGGCCTGGCGCAGCCGGTGCGTGTTCTCGACCAGGGCGATGCGCACGAAGCCCTCGCCATGCTCGCCAAAGCCGATGCCGGGCGCGACCGCGACCTTGGCGCGCTCCAGTAGGAGCTTGCTGAATTCGAGCGAGCCGAGATGCGCGTAGGCGGGCGGGACCGGCGCCCAGGCGAACATCGAGCCGTCCGGGCTGGGCACCTCCCAGCCGGCCTGGGCGAGGCCGCGGATCAGCACGTCGCGCCGCTCCCTATAGAGGGCGCGGATCTGCGCGACGCAGTCCTGCGGCCCGTTCAGCGCCGCCGTCGCCGCGACCTGGATGGGCGTGAAGGCGCCATAGTCCAGGTAGGACTTCATGCGCGCCAGCGCCGCGATCAGCCGCGGGTTGCCGGCGGCGAAGCCCATGCGCCAGCCGGGCATGGAGTACGTCTTGGACAGGCTGGTGAACTCCACCGCCACCTCCTTGGCGCCGGGCACTTGCAGGATGGAGGGCGGAACGCGGTCGCCGAAGTAGATCTCGGCGTAGGCGAGGTCGCTCATCACCCAGACCCCGTGGCGGCGGGCGAAGGCGACGATCTCCCGGTAGAAGTCGAGGTCGGCGAGATAGGCGGTGGGGTTGGAGGGGAAGTTCACGATCAGCGCGGTCGGCGTGGGCACCGAGTGGCGGACGGCGCGATCGAGCGCGCGCAGCATGTCCTCGTCCGGGGTCGCGGGAACGCTGCGCACCGCCGCGCCCGCGATGATGAAGCCGAACTGGTGGATCGGGTAGGAGGGGTTGGGCACCAGGATCGTGTCGCCGGGGCTGGTGATGGCCGAGGCCAGGTTGGCCAGCCCCTCCTTGGACCCGAGCGTGGCGATCACCTCCGATTCCGGGTCCAGCGCCACCCCGAACCGGCGCTGGTAGTAGGCGGCGAGCGCGCGGCGCAGGCCAGGGATGCCCTTGCTCGTCGAGTAGCGGTGGGTGCGCGGGTCCTGCACCGCCTCGACCAGCTTGGCCACGATGTGCGCCGGCGTGGCGCTGTCGGGATTGCCCATGCCGAGATCGATGATGTCGGCGCCCTGCCCGCGGGCGCGCGCCTTGGCGGTGTTGACCTCGGCGAACACATAGGGCGGCAGTCGGCGGATGCGGTGGAACTCGCTGGTCATGCGCGCTGGGTCTTTCGGGCCAGGGACGGAACGGAGGGTCGGGTCCTACTCTATTATCCGGGCCGAGCCGCCACGGCCACCAGCTTGCGCTTCCAGCTGCACCGACTGTTCCGGCACGCCGTCGGCGGCCAGCGCCTGGGCCATCGCCTGAGCCCGCTGGAGCCCGAGCGCGAGCGCGCTGGACTGAACGTCCGGGTTGGCGCTGTCCGCGTCGCCGTAGCCGACCACCGCGATGGCATGGTTGTCCCGCCGACGCGCCAGCGCGCGCAGTGCCTCCGCCGCGGGGGCGGGTAGGACAGCGGAGCCGGGCTCGAACGCCAGGCGGATGGCGTTCGCCGGGGCGGGCGGCGGAGCTGGAGGCGGCGTCGCGGCGCGCGGCGGCGGCGCGGACGGGGCGGGCTCCGCCGGCGGTGGGGGGGAAGCTGGCACCGCTGGGGGCGAGGCGGCGGCGGTGCTGGCAGTCGGCGCGGCACTGGGCTGGGGGGGCGAGGCGACGGCCGGAGCGGCCTCCGGCGCCGGTCCCGACGCGGCGGCGAGCGTGGCTGTGGCCGTGGACCCGGCCGGCGGCGCCGGAGGAGCGGCGGGTCCGAACGGCGGCGGAACGGTGCCCGTCCCGAATAACTCGGGCGAGGCGGACGGCAGGGACGGGTCCGGGCCGGCTGGCGCGGTGGTCAGATGCCGCGCGTTCTCCCGGTCGGCGACCAGGGATTGCAAAACATGCGCCAACTCTGCCTGGTCCGGGGGAGCCGGTCGGCTAGGCACGGAGGCCAGGTTGGGATAGGGTTGATTTACGCCAGGGGGTGACTGGCGGGGCTTCGCGATCTGCCCTCCCTCGATCCGGTGGGTCAGGTCTTGCACGCCCGAACAGCCGGACAGCGCCAGCGCGGCCGCGTAGGCGACGCGCATCACCCGTGCGCGCGCTTTAGCTTGTGACGGCGCCGTTCGGACCCTAAGTAGTCCCGCGCTTTTGACCATCATCTGTCGGATCGCCCCGCCTCGCCGCCGCCACGGACGGTGTAGCCGCTGGCGTCCGGCCCGGAAAGGATGCCTATGGCTGATACCTTGCCTTCCGACCCCAGCGCCTTCAAGCTGCCAGACGCTGCCGTGCTGAGCCGCTCCATGAGCGATATCGCCGAGCGGTCACAGCGGCTCGTGCTCGAGTGGCTGAAGCGACAAGGCTCGGAAGAGCATCGCCCCGATCCACTCGGCGTCGGCGCGGCGTTCCTGGAGATGACGGCGCGGCTGATGGCGCACCCGAGCAAGATAATGCAGGCGCAGATCGGGTTTTGGCAGGACTATGTCACGCTGTGGCAGAACACGGCCAAGCGGATGATCGGCATGCCCGCCGAGAGCGTGATCGACGCGCCCTCCGGCGACCGCCGGTTCAAGGACGACGCCTGGCGCGAGAACGAAATCTTCGATTTCATCAAGCAGTCATATCTGTTGTCCGCCCGCTATGTGCAGGAGGTGATTAAGCAGGCGGACGGACTCGACCCGAAGACCGCGGCGAAGGTCGACTTCTACGCGCGCCAGTTCATGGACGCGATGAGCCCGTCCAACTTCGTGCTGACCAATCCCGAGGTGCTGCGCAAGACCGCCGAGTCCGGCGGCGATAATCTGCTGCGAGGGCTCAACAACCTGCTGACCGACCTCGAGCAGGGCAAGGGCCGGCTGCGGATCAAGATGACGGACATGGACGCCTTCAGGCTTGGGGAGAACATCGGCATCTCTCCCGGCAAGGTCGTCTACCAGAACGACCTGATGCAGCTCATCCAGTACAATCCAACGACCGAAAAGGTGCTGAAGCGCCCCCTGCTGATCGCGCCGCCTTGGATCAACAAGTTCTACATCCTCGACCTGCGACCCAAGAACAGCCTGGTGCGCTGGGCGGTGAGCCAGGGACACACCGCGTTCGTGATCTCCTGGGTCAACCCCGACGCGCGTCTCGCGGAGAAGGGGTTCGAGGACTACCTGAACGAAGGCTTCCTCGGCGCGCTGGACGCGATCGAGAAGGCGACCGGGGAGCGGGAGGTCAACGCCATCGGCTACTGCCTGGGCGGGACGCTGCTCGCCTCCACCCTGGCCTACATGGCGGCGACGGGCGACGACCGGATCAAGACCGCGACGTTCTTCGTCACCATGATGGACTTCGCCGAGGCGGGCGAGCTTGGGGTGTTCATCGACGAGGAGCAACTGAGCTCGCTCGAGGACAAGATGAACCGGCGCGGCTATCTCGAGGGCAGCGAGATGGCGACAACGTTCAACATGCTGCGGGCCAACGACCTGATCTGGTCCTTCGTGGTGAACAACTACCTGCTCGGCAACGACCCGTTCCCGTTCGACCTGCTCTATTGGAACGCCAACTCCACGCGGATGCCGGCGCGAATGCACAGCTTCTACCTGCGCAAGATGTACCAGGAGAACCTGCTGAAGGAGCCGAACGGGATCAGCCTGGCGGGGGTGCCGATCGACCTGCGCCGCATCACGGTGCCGGCCTACTTCCTGTCCACGCGCGAGGACCACATCGCGCCCTGGAAGAGCACGTACCGGGGAACCCAGATCCTGTCCGGGCCGAAGCGCTTCGTGCTGGCCGCCTCGGGCCACATCGCCGGGGTGGTGAACCCGGCGGACGGTGGCAAGTACGGCCACTGGGTCGGCACCGATCTGCCGCCCGACCCCGAGGCGTGGCTGGCGGGCGCGACGGAGATGGCCGGGTCGTGGTGGCCCGACTGGCACCGCTGGGTCGTGTCCCACCACAAGGAGACGGTGCCGGCGCGTCAGCCGGGCGCGGGCAAGCTGAAGCCAATCGAGGACGCGCCGGGGTCGTATGTGAGGATCAAGGTGCCCTGATACCCGACGGCCGTACGACCCGGCCGGTCGGAACCCCTCCCCCCGGCCCCCTCCCGCAAGGGGAGGGGGAGAAGAATAATAAGCCCCTTCCCTTGCGGGAGGGGCTGGGGGAGGGGTCAGCCGCTACGTCAAGGCTCGCCGGATGTTCCAGAAGATCGGAACCCGTGCAGGATGCCGGTTAGGTCGGCGCGGTAGGCACTGCGAGGGTATCTCATACCCAGTGGATAGTACCGCACGACCGGGAAGGCTTGCATTTGTATCTCCGCCGCGATCTCTTTCTGCGTTGCGAGATCGGAGGCGCCCATCCACTGGTTTCGCAGCGCCTCCAGCTTCGGACTGTTTAACCAGCCGAACCACGCTTGCTGGCCATTGGCGCGCAACCCAGCGTTCGTGGCTGGCGTGAGGCCGCTGAGGCCGGGGAAGTAGGTGCAGAACAGGCTCCAGCCGCTGTGATCGGGCGGCTTCCTGCTGGCCCGCCGCTGCACCAGCGTGCCCCAATCGATGGCCTGATAATCCACATTCATGTTGAGCTTGCGCAGCAGGTCAGCCGTGACGTCGCCCAGCGGCTTGATGCTCGGGAAGCCGACGGCGCCCAGCAGAACGATCTTCTCGACCGGATCGAGCACCGCCAAATCCGCTTGCGGATAAACTTCAGCACCTGCTTCGACTGCGCCCGCGCCAGCATCGGCGCGGCCAGCGTCGCGGCGGAGGCCGCGAGAAAGGTCCGTCGCTGCACCATGTGCGCCCCCTCCCGCTAAATCGGGCGCAAAGAGATTACGCTGCGCCAAAGGTGGCGGGTAGTTAATTTAGATAAAAACGAAAGCTTGCCCTCTTGCTCGCGCCCAACCCAATGGATAGCCGGATCGACGCGAATTCTGGGTAAGCCGTGATTTGCGCCCGCCGGCCTGAACGATACCGATCGCCAAACCCGCGCCTTGGCGTGTTATGGTGATCGTTCGACAGGATTCGGCTGCCTGGAGGAGACATCATGGACGCTCCCCGCCCTGCCCCCGGCGAGGTCACGGACCGCAACCTCGCGCTCGAACTGGTCCGCGTCACCGAGGCCGCGGCGCTCGCCGCCTCGCGCTGGGTCGGGCGCGGGCGGAAGAACGACGCCGACGGCGCGGCGGTGGAGGCGATGCGCAAGGCGTTCGACCAAGTCGCCATCGAGGGGACCGTCGTCATCGGCGAGGGCGAGATGGACGAGGCGCCGATGCTCTATATCGGCGAAAAGGTTGGCTGCGGCGGCCCGGCCATGGACATCGCGGTCGATCCCCTGGAGGGCACGACGCTCACCGCCAAGGGCGGGCCGAACGCCATCGCCACCGTCGCGATGGCCGAGAAGGGCGGCTTCCTGCACGCGCCCGACATCTACATGGACAAGATCGCCGTGGGCGGGGGATTGCCGGAGGGCGTCGTCGATCTCGACGCGCCGGTGGCCGAGAACCTGCGCAACCTGGCCCGCGCCAAGCACCGCGATGTCTCCGATCTCGTGGTCTGCACCCTGGACCGCGACCGCCACAAGGAGCTGATCGCGAAGTGCCGGGAAGCGGGCGCGCGCATCATGCTGATCAGCGACGGCGACGTGGCGGGCGTGATCGCCACCGCGATGCCGGATGCCGAGATCGACATCTATCTCGGATCAGGCGGGGCGCCGGAGGGCGTGCTGGCCGCGGCCGCGCTGCGCTGCATCGGCGGGCAGATGCAGGGACGGCTGATGTACGAGAACGACGCCCAGATCGAGCGCGCGCAGACTATGGGCGTGGCCGACCCGAGGCACAAATACACCATCGGCGAGATGGCCAAGGGCGACGTAATGTTCGCCGCCACGGGCGTGACCTCGGGCGCGATGCTGCGCGGGGTGCGCTGGTCTGGCTCCGGTGCCGTGACCCAATCCGTCGTGATGCGCAGCAAGTCCGGGACCGTGCGCATCATCGAGGCGCGGCACAACTTCACCACCAAGACCTGGGTGCCGGCCTAATGAGTGACCCGGCGCTAGGGGTCGCCCGAAGCCTTTCCGGCCGGAGGTGGATTCGGCGCACCGGCGAGGATCGGGTTGCCCTCGGCATCGCCCAGCGCGCCGGCTTGCCGGAGATCGTTGGCCGGCTGCTCGCCGCGCGCGGCGTGGGGATCGAGGGGTGCGGGCATTTCCTGGACCCGACCTTGCGCGCCCTGCTGCCCGACCCGTCGCTGCTCGCCGACATGGACCAGGCGGCCGAGCGGCTGGCCGACGCCGTGGCGCGAGGCGAGATCATTGGCGTGTTTGGCGACTACGACGTGGACGGGGCCTGCGCCGGGGCCGTGATCGTGGGCTTCCTGGGTGGCCTCGGCTGCGTGGTGTATCCGCACGTCCCGGACCGAATAACCGAGGGCTACGGGCCGAACGCGCCGGCGCTGCGGGCGCTCGCGGCGCGCGGAGCGAGCCTGATCGTCTGCGTCGATTGCGGCACCGCCGCGGGGGAGGCGCTGGCCTCGGTGCGCGGCGCTGCCGACGTGATCGTGCTCGACCACCACAAGGCCGAGGGGCCGCCGCCGGGCGTGCTCGCGACTGTGAACCCAAACCGGCCGGACGACAGCTCGGGCCTAGGCATGTTGTGCGCGAGCGCGATCGCCTTCCTGGCGGTGGTGGCCACGGCGCGCACGTTGCGGCGGCGCGGCTTCTTTGCCGCCCGCCCCGCGCCCGATCTGATGGGGCTGCTCGACCTGGTGGCCCTGGCCACGGTCTGTGACGTGATGCCGCTGACCGGCGTCAACCGCGCCCTGGTCTGCCAGGGGCTGAAGATCATGGAGCGACGCCAGCGGCCAGGGATCGCCGCGCTGCTCGCGGTGGCGCAGGCCAGGAAGCGCCTGACCGCGGTAACCTGCGGCTTCGGCCTTGGACCGCGCATCAACGCCGCCGGACGCATCAGCGATTCCTCGCTCGGCCTGCGCCTTCTCCTGTGCGAGGACGCGGAAGAGGCCGCCACCCTGGCGCAGCGCCTGGACGAGGTGAACCGCCAGCGGCAGGACGTTGAGGCGGGCATCCTGGAGACCGCGTTCGCCCAGGCGCAGGCGCAGGCCGATGCCGGTTACGCCGCGCTGCTCATCAGCGGCGAGGCGTGGCATCCGGGGGTGGTCGGCATTGTCGCCGGGCGCATCAAGGAACGGTTCAACCGCCCCGCCTGCGTGGCCGGCATCGGACCCGACGGTCTCGCCAAGGGCTCGGGCCGGTCGGTGTTTGGCGTCGACCTCGGCACTGCCGTCATTGCCGCTCGCCAGACGGGTCTTTTGGCCACTGGCGGCGGCCATGCCATGGCTGCCGGATTCTCGCTGGCGCGAGACAAGCTGGATGCGTTTCACGCTTTCCTCAACGAGCGCCTCGCCCATGCCGCGACGCTGCCCTCGGCGGCCGACCTGCCCGTGGAGGCGTCGATCGTGGTGCCCGGCGCCACCGTCGAGCTCGCCAGCCACATCGGCCGCCTGGCGCCGTTCGGCGCGGGCAACGAGGAGCCGGTCGTCGTGCTTCGCCACGCCCGCGTGGTGCGCGCCGACCGCGTCGGCCGCGACGGCGCGACCATCCGAGCCTATGTCGAGGGCGAGGGGGGCGGCCCGCGCCTGAAGGCGATGCTGTTCCGCGCCCGCGACGGCGCGCTGTCCGAGGCGATGCTGGCGCGTGATGGAATGCTGCACTTGGCCGGACATCTGCGCGCCGAGGAATGGAACGGCACGCTCAGCGCTGGCTTCGCAATCAGCGATGCCGCGCCGGTGTAGCGGCACGGCGCGGGCCCTGCCCTACGCCGCCATGCCCCTTCTCTGCATCCACGACGTCAGGCGGGTATTCACCTCCTCGGGCGCATCCTGCTGGACCCAGTGGGACGCGTTGGGGAGTCGGTAAAGCTCGAGATCGGCGACATACGGGGCGTAGCCTTCGGTCAGCTCCAGCCCCAGTGCCGCATCGCGCTCGCCCCAGATCATCAGGGTCGGCGTCTTGATCGGCGCGTCGGTTCGTGCCGATGTCAAGAGCGCCCAGCCATTCGCGCGGTAGTAGTTGAGCATGGCCGTCATGGCGCCCTCGGCCGCGGCGTTGCGCCGGTACTGCTCCAGGACTTCCGGAGGGAACGCGTCCTTGTTGACCGCCATCGACGTGAAGGCGCGCTCGACGGCCTTGGCCCCGTTCGCGGTCAGCATGGCCTCCGGCAGCCAGGGGAGCTGAAAGAACAGGATGTACCAGGACCGCGCCTGTTGCGCAGGGGAACGCTGTATGACGCGCCGGAAGACGTCGGGATGCGGGGCGTTCATGATGACCAACCCGTCAAGGGGACGAGCTTGGCGCATCGCGAAGCTCCAGGCGATCACGCCGCCCCAGTCGTGACCAATGAGCAGGCGTCGGCGCGCGTTGAGCGCGTCGAACAGGCCCGCCGCGTCGTCCACGAGGTGCTCGATCCGGTAGGCGTCCCGCTCCCTCGGACGGCTGGTGTCGCCATAGCCCCGCAGGTCGGGTGCGACCGCCCGCCAGCCGAGATCGGCGAGGACTGGCAGTTGGTGCCGCCAGGACAGCCGGCTTTCAGGGAAGCCGTGCAGGCATAGAGCGATGTCCTGCCCGCTGCCCGCCTCGTCGATGGCGAATGCCAGGCCATTGGCTTGCACGCGCCTGGTAGAAATTCCCTGATGAGCTGCCACCGCCACGGCACCTGTTCCCGCCCTGAAGTTTCACGTAACATGAAATGTTGTGCTCCGTTTGAGCGCCGGGAGTTTATTCGGTCGATGGCCAACTCCAGCGCACAGCTTCGTGCGCCCGAGAGCGGCCACAGCGCGGCCGGGCGCCGATTGGCCTCGGGTCACGCAAGGAGTACGGTGTCCGCGAAAGCTTTCGCGAGTGAACTGCCATGACAACAGCCGATCCGATCGTTCTGGAAATGGGCCGCAAGTTCGGTCAGGAGCGCCTCGCGCCCGGGGCCGCGGCACGGGAGAAGGCCGGGCGGATCGAGCCGGAGATCATCGCCGAGCTGGGCGAGCTTGGCATCCTGGGTGCTACGACGCCAGCCGAATGGGACGGCTCCGAGCTTGATCCCGTCACCTATGCCGCTCTGGTGGAAGAGGTGGCGGCGGGCGACGGAGCCGTGTCCACCCTCGTCTCGGTCCACAACTCCCCGACCTGCGAGGTGCTGAACCAGTTCGGCACGCCAGCGCAGAAGGATCGCTGGCTGCGCCCGCTCGCCGCGGGGCGGCATGTCGGCTCCTTCGGATTGACCGAGCCGTCGGCCGGCTCGGATGCCTCTGCCCTGCGCACCCGCGCGGTGCGCAAGGGGGACCGCTGGGTCATCAACGGCGCCAAGCAGTTCATCAGCAACGGAGCGTTGCCGGGTAGCATCGTGCTGTTCGCCGTGACCGATCCCGACGCCGGCAAGCGCGGCATCTCCTGCTTCGTCGCTGCCAAGGACACGCCCGGCTACCAGGTGATCCGCGTCGAGGAGAAGCTCGGGCAGAAGGCGTCGGACACGTGCGCGCTGGCCTTTGAGGACATGGAATTGCCGGCCGATCAGCTCGTCGGCGCGGAAGGTCAGGGATACCGCATCGCGCTCTCGACGCTGGAGTCCGGGCGCATCGGCATCGCCGCGCAGAGCGTGGGGCTGGCGCGGGCGGCGCTGGAGTTCGCGATCGCGTACGCCCGCGACCGCCGCGCCTTCGGCAAGCCGATCATCGAGCATCAGGCCGTGGCGTTCCGGCTGGTCGAGGCGAAAACAAAGCTGGAGGCCGCCCGCCAGTTGACCATGCACGCCGCGCACCTGAAGGCCGAGGGAAAGCCGGCGCTGGAGGCCGCGGCGATGGCGAAGCTGTTCGCGTCCGAGGCCGCCGAGCAAATCTGCACCGCCGCGATCCAGACCCTGGGCGGCTACGGCTTCCTCGCCGACTACCCGGTGGAGCGCATCTACCGCGATGTGCGGGTGTGCCAGATCTACGAGGGCACGTCGGACGTGCAGAAGATCATCTTGCAGCGGATGCTGTAATACGCCCCGCTGTCCCTCCTCCTGCGGAAGGGGACAGGGAGGGGTGAAACGGCGCTGAATTGTGGAGGCGTCCCGCCCCTACCCGGCGCGCATCCGGCGCACCCAGGCCGCGAAGGCTGTCAGCATCGTGCCCAGGAATTCGCGGGTCGGCTGATCAATCAGCTTTCCCTCGGCGTCGAACTTGCTCGACGCCTGCGCGATCATCACCTCCGGCCGGTTCATCACCAAGCCATTTAGGAACACGAAGCACTGCCGGAGATGGTATTGCGCGCGCCCGGTCCCGAGGGCACTGGGACTTGCCCCCATGATGGCGATCGGCTTGCCGTCGAATGGCTGCTCCGGCGGGCGGGAGACCCAGTCGATGGCGTTCTTCAGCACGCCGGGGATCGAGTAGTTGTATTCCGGCGTGGCGAGCAGCACGCCGTCGGCCTCCCTCACGCGGTGCCGCAGCTCCTCCACGGGGGAAGGGAAACCTTGCTGCTTCACGTCTTCGTTGTAGAGGGGGATATGCGCGATGTCGAAGCTCTCGACGCGCATGTCCCGCGGGGCCAGCTCGGGGGCCGCGCGCAGGGCGGCGCTGTTGTAGGAGCCGCGGCGCAGGCTGCCCGAGATGCCAAGGATGCGCAGCGTTCCGGCGTCGCTCATTCGGCCTGCTCCGTCCCGTCGATTGCCACGCGCCAGTGATAGGCTCCCGCCGGCCCGGCGCGCAATCCGCCCGTCTCACGGTCATTGCGCCAGCAACCCGCGCCGCGGGGCGCCGTTCAGGCTGTTGCGTGAGACGCATTGTCAGGGAACGCTCGTATGAAGCACGCACTCACAGCCCTTGCCTGCCTCGCCCTCCTCGCCGGCGCCGTGCAGACGGCGCACGCGCAAGGCAAGCCGCCCACTGGTGGAACAGGAGCCAAGGCTGGGTCAGTCGGAAATGAGGCACCCGGAACCACGCCGGGCACATCGGTGCCAGGCGCTCCGTCCGGGACGGCGCCTGGCCCGACGGAGTCCCAGACGCCGAGCAGCCAGAGCCTCAGCACCCGTCTATCGGAGACCGGCGGAACGCTGCGTCCGCCGGCCGTCGATCAAGGAATGCAGAAGACCCCGACCGAGCCCGGCACGACGCCCGTGATCCCGCCTCCCGGCACGCCGGGCGGAGCGCCCGGCGCTGTTGCCAAGTAACTTGCGCGCTAGGGGGTTGCGGGTCGGACCCTGGGCTCCATATGCGGAGAACAACGGGCCGCCGTTCGGCTCGTTGGGTTCGACGTTTCCTCCCTAAACTTGGCGGTGTCCCTTTGGGCACCGCCATTTTCTTTGGCGCCATCCTGGCCCTAGACTTGCGCGCATGGACCTTGACTTCACCGAGGACGAGATTAGCCGCTATTCGCGCCACATCCTGCTGCGCGAAGTGGGCGGCACCGGGCAGGCGCGGCTCAAGGCGGCGCGCGTCCTGATCCTGGGCGCAGGCGGTCTCGGCAGCCCGCTGGCCTTGTACCTTGCCGCCGCGGGCGTGGGCACGATCGGGATCGTCGATGACGATCGTGTGGAGCTGTCAAATCTCCAGCGCCAGATCGCACACAATATGGCGAGCTTGGGCACCTACAAGGCCACCTCCGCGCGTGAGGCGGTCAAGGCCATCAATCCCGGCGCTCAAGCGATCGCGCACACCACGCGTCTGCGCGCGGAGAACGCGCTCGCGCTGATCCGTGAGTACGACATTGTCTGCGACGGCACCGACAATTTCGCCACGCGCTTCCTGGTGGCCGATGCCTGCGTGCTGGCCCGCCGCACCCTGGTTTCTGCCGCCGTGCTGCGCTTTGACGGCCAGCTTTCCGTCTTCAAGCCGCACGCCCATCCAGGCGGACCATGCTACCGCTGCCTCTACCCCGAGCCGCCGCCGGCTGGGCTCGTGCCGTCGTGCAGCGAGGCCGGCGTTTTGGGCGCGGTGACAGGCGTGATGGGCACGTTGCAGGCCACTGAGACGCTGAAGGAGATCCTGGGAGTCGGCGAGAGCCTGTCCGGGCGGCTGCTGATCTGGGACGCGCTCGCCGCGCGCTTCCGAACCGTGCGGCTGCGGCAAGACCCGGCCTGCCCGCTCTGCGGGCCGGAGCCGCGCATCACCGACCTGTCGGCGCACACATGACGGCTCCGCCGCTCGGCCTGCTGCTGCTCTCGGGCGGGCATGAGCGCGCGCATTACGCCTTCGTGCTCGCCGCCGCCGCGGCCGCGCTGGGGCGGCGCGTGGTGCTGTTCGCCACCAACGAGGGCACGCGGGCGCTGCGCGCCGACATCGCCGGGCTGAGCGACGCTGGGCGGGAGGCGCGCGTCGGCGCCGCCGGCGTCGCCGGCCTTGCCGAGCTTAGGGCCGCCTCGATGGAGATGGGCGCACGCCTCATCGCCTGCGAGGCGGGCCTCCGCATGACGGATGTTCAGGCGGCGGAACTCCTGGCGGGCGTTGAGGTGGCGGGGGTCGCGACGTTCCTGGCGGCGACGAGTGGGGGACAGGTCATCACACTTTAGCGCGCGAAGCGCTTCCCCGATTGTCTCCACTCTCGCGTTCGGTAAGCCCGGCGGCGCTAATAACTGGTTCGCGTCCCGTTTTGAGCGTTTTGTATCGTTCAACAGCTAGGGAGTGCCCGCCATGCCCGAGGCCGTCGCCGCCGCGACGCTTGTGTATGAGACCGACGTGCCGGCGCGGCTCGACCGGCTACCCTGGGCGCGCTTTCACTGGTTGGTGATCATCGGGCTTGGCATCGCGTGGATTTTGGACGGGATCGAGGTGACGCTGGTCGGCTCGCTATCGGGCGCCATCGTCAAGAGCCCGGTTTTGGCCATGACGCCAAGCGGTATCGGCTACAGCGCGAGCGCCTATCTCGTTGGAGCGGTGCTTGGCGCGCTGACGTTCGGCTGGCTCACCGACCGGCTGGGGCGCAAGAAGCTGTTCAGCGTGACGGTTGTGGTCTATCTGCTCGCGACCGTCGCCTCGGGCCTGTCCTGGAGCTTTTGGTCGTTCGCGCTGTTCCGGTTCCTCACCGGCATGGGGATCGGTGGCGAGTACGCCGCCGTGAACGCGACGATTCAGGAGCTGATCCCGGCGCGGCGGCGCGGCTTCACCGACCTGGTGGTGAACGGCAGCTTTTGGATCGGCGCGGCAATCGGCGCCGGGGCGGCGGTGGTGGCGCTCGATCCGTCGCTGGTACCGCCGGAAGTCGGCTGGCGCGCCGCCTTCATCATCGGCGGCGCCTTGGGCGTGTTTGTTCTCTACCTGCGGCACTGGATTCCCGAAAGCCCGCGCTGGCTGATGACTCATGGCAAGCCCGGCGAGGCGGAGACGGTGGTGGCGGCCATCGAGCAGCGCGTGACTCGCGAGACGGGCCGGCCTTTGCCGCCCGTGCCGCCGGGCTCGCGCATCCGATTGCGCACTGACGTCAAGTCCTGGTTCGGCGCCGGGGTGCGCGCGCTGTTCACGCTTTATCTGCGACGCACCGCGCTCGGCACCGTACTGATGGCCTCTCAGGCGTTTTGCTACAATGCGGTGTTCTTCACCTACGCGCTGATCCTCACGGATTTCTATGGAGTCGCGCCGCGCGACGTCGGGCTGTTCATGCTGCCCTTCGCGGTAGGAAATTTCCTGGGGCCGCTGCTGCTCGGGCGGCTGTTCGACACGATCGGGCGCAAGCCGATGATCGTCGCGACATACGCCACCTCCGGCGTGCTGATGGCCATCACCGGCTGGCTATTCGCCCAGGGCTGGCTGGGCGCGGTGGCGCAGACCGGCGCCTGGACCGCGATCTTCTTCGTCGCCTCCGCCGCCGCGTCCGCCGCCTATCTCACGGTTGGCGAGAGCTTCCCGCTGGAGGTGCGCGCGGTGGCGATCGCACTCTTTTATGCGCTCGGCACCGGCGTGGGCGGCGTGGCCGGGCCAGCGCTGTTCGGCGCGCTGATCGACAGCGGCTCGCGCGTGTCTATCATGTGGGGCTACCAATTGGGTGCCGCGCTCATGGTGGTCGCGGCGCTCGTGGCCGCGTGGCTCGGCATCCGCGCCGAGCGCCGTTCGCTCGAGGACATCGCTCCGCCCTTATCGTCCGCTGAGTGAGGGAGGCATCCAAATGCCCACTACAACCCAGCAACGCCACGTCGTCATCGCCTCGTTTCTCGGCTGGATGCTCGACGCCTTCGACTTTTTCATCATGGTGTTCGTGCTCCACGACATCGCCGAGACATTCAGCACCTCGATCACCGCCGTCACCGTCGCCATCACGCTGACCCTGGCGGCCCGTCCGGTCGGCGCCTGGATCTTCGGCCGCATGGCCGATCGCTTCGGGCGCCGGCCGGCCCTGATGATCAACGTGCTGTGCTATTCGATGCTGGAGCTGGCGACCGCGTTCTCGCCGAACCTCGCCGTGTTCATCATCCTGCGCGCGCTCTACGGCGTGGCGATGGGCGGGGAATGGGGCGTGGGCGCGTCGCTGACGATGGAATCCATTCCGGCGCATTGGCGCGGCCCGGTCTCGGGATTGCTCCAGGCCGGCTATCCCACGGGGTACCTGATCGCCTCGATCGTGTATTGGGTCTTGTTCCCATACATCGGATGGCGCGGCATGTTCGTGGTCGGCGCCGTCCCGGCGCTGCTGGTTCTATATATCCGCCGCGCGGTGCCGGAGAGTCCGGACTGGGCGGCCCGCACCGCCGCCGGGCCGCGGCCCTCGATCTGGGCGGTGCTGCGCGGCCACGCGGGGCTGACGGTGTACGTCGTGGCGCTGATGACGGCGTTCAACTTCTTCAGTCACGGCACACAGGATCTCTATCCGACGTTCCTGCAAGTGCAGCACCACCTCGACCGCGCGGCGGTGTCGTCCATCGCCATCGCCTACAACATCGGCGCCATCCTCGGCGGGATCGGGTTCGGCACGCTGTCGCAGCGCATCGGCCGGCGTCCCGCGATCGTCATCGCCGCCGTCCTGGCGCTGCCGGTGATCCCGCTCTGGGCGTTCTCCTCCACCGCCGTCGCGCTTGGCGCGGGCGCGTTCCTGATGCAGGTCTTCGTCCAGGGCGCGTGGGGCGTGATCCCGGCGCACCTGAACGAGCTGTCGCCGCCCGACATTCGCGGCACGTTCCCCGGCGTGACCTACCAGCTCGGCAACCTGCTGGCGGCGGCGAACGCGACGATCCAGAGCGGCATCGCGAGCGCGCTGGGCGGTGACTACTCCTGGCCGCTGGCCGGTGTCGCCGCCATCGTCGCGGTCGCGATCGCGCTGCTGGTCGGCTTCGGGCGCGAGGCGCGGCATGTGCGGATGGGAGCGGAGCGTACCGTTTCGGGGAGCACGGTACCCGTCGAATAAGACGGCGCGGTGGTGCCGCTACAGAGTATCATGGGCTTCTACTCGGTCTGGCCCTTTTTCGGTTGCCTGGCCGTGCTGCTGGCGCTTGCGCGCCTGCCCGTCTTCACCGCCGTCGACACGCCGCCAAGCCCGCATTTCAACCGGGTCGCGACCCTGGACGGGCTGCGCGGCTTCCTGGCGCTTGCGGTGTTCTTCCATCACGCCGCCATCTATCACCGCTTCCTGCTCGACGGGGTCTGGGCGCTCCCGCCGTCCCGTTTCTATGCCCTGCTCGGCCCGGTGGGTGTGTCGGTGTTCTTCATGATAACGGGATACCTGTTCTGATCGCAGATGATCGGCGCGCGCGGCAGGCCAGCTTGGCTGCGGCTTTATGTCGGACGCGTCTTTCGCATCGGCCCTCTCTACCTTGTCGCGGTTGCGGCCATGCTCGTCATCGTGCTGGCTGGAACGGGGTCCACGCTCAAGGTGCCCATTGGCCGGGTCGCGCAAGAGGTTGGCGGGTGGATGGCGCTCGGCTTCGTCGTGGGCTCGGACGTGAACGGCTACGCCGGCACGAATTGGATTCTCGCCGGCGTGACCTGGACGCTGTGCTATGAGTGGATCTCTATCTCAGCCTGCCCGTGGCAGCCCTGGCAGCGCGCGGCCGGCGCGCGCACCTGCCCTTCACCCTGGGTGGCTTGGCCGCGACCCTTGCCTGGGCCGTTTGGCTGGGTGATTCATCGGCATCCACCCCGATCTGCGCCGCCCTGTTTTTCACCGGCATGTCCTGTGCTTCCCTGCGCGAGAGGACCTCGATCCCTCTTCTGCCGGACAAGGCCGCTTCTGTCCTGGTGCTGGCCCTTGTCGTCACTGTCTTCGTGGCGTGCCCTGGCGTCTATGCGGCCAGTCCCGTGGTCCTGCTCGGGCTCGCCTTCTACCTCATCGCGTCCGGCTGCACGGTGTTCGGCTTGCTCGCGAGCCGCGCCGCGCGCCGGCTCGGCGACGTGAGCTATGGCATATACCTGCTCCAAGGCTTGGTGCTGACCGTTGTGCTCCGGCCGAGGCCGCTGCGCGCCCTGAGCCTTGGCTCTCCCGTCCAGCACTGGGCCTCGGTGCTGCTCTGCGCAATGTTGCTGACCGCCCTGGCCACCGCGGCCCATGCCGGCGTCGAGCAGCCCGGCATCGCGCTCGGCAAGCGTGCCGCCGCCGCGATCAGCGGGGCGTGGCGGCTGGCCAGGCGCCCTCGCGTGGTGACTGAACCCCGCGGCTGAGGGGCCGCTCGAGGGCCGCGCGCGCAACTCGGGACCCCCGAAGTGGACCCCGAGAAGGTCAGCGCCTCGTTCAAAAACGGCGTGCTAACGATCATACTGGCCAAGCGGGAGGAGGCGCAACGCCAGGTCAAGCGCATTCCGATCAGCGGCTCAGACGCCCCCGGCGGCCCTGGAAAGGCGGGTTGAGGCGTGTCGCGCCGGTAATGCCTAGCGGCCCCGGCGGCACCGTGATGCAGGCGCTGCCGCGCATCGAGAGGCGGGCGCAGGCTTGGGTGGCGGTTTGCGGCGTGAGCGCCGCCAGCCGGGCGCGGTAGAGGACGGCGCCGCCGAACGGCGTGGTGGGCGGCGCATCGATCGGAGCGGCGGCGAGCAGGTCGGGGACGGCCCGGCGCGCGCCTGCGGCCGCGGCGCGTGCGGCGTCAAGGCTCAAGAACGCGCCGACCTGGATCGCCCAATCCCCGGCGGGCGGGACGTCAAGGCTCGCGAGTTGCACCCTCGGCCGGTGTCGTGGGGGCGGGCTGTACATGGGCTGCGCCAGGGCGGGCGGCGGCTCGTAGATCGAGGACGCGGTGGCGACCTGCTCCGGCTCCGCCGGCGTGGCGCTATAGGAGGCGGACGCGGTGCAGGGGCGATCCGGGTCATAGGCGGCCTCCGGATCGCAGGGACCGGAGGCGACCATGACCGCTGGCCGCACGGGCTCGGCGGAAGGCAATTCGGCGCCGGTCGCGCCGCCGGCGAATACCGCCAGGGGCCCGTTGAAAGCGGCGCCCCCGCCAAGGTTTGGCGCGATGGAGGACACGTATCCGACCGTTTCCTCGGGCAGCGGGGTTCCGTCGGCCAGATAGGAGTCAAGCCGGTTCGGCCCGGCATTGTAGGCGGCGAGGAACCCGGGCGCGCCGTAGCGGTCGTACATCTCGCGGATATAGGCGGTGCCGGCCATGATGTTGTCATGCGGCTCGTACGGGTCGTCGCCCAGGCCGTAGCGCGCCCGCAGCATTTCGTACGTCTGCGGCATGACCTGCATGAGGCCCATCGCGCCAGCCGAGGAGATGGCGTCGTCCCGCCCGCCGGACTCCTGGCGCATCACGGCGCGCACCCACTGCTCCGGCACCCCGAAGCGCGACGCCGCCTCCCGGATATAAGGCCGCCACGGATCTTCCGGCGGACCGGGGCGGGGATAGTCGTGATGCGCGTAGGAGGATCCGGAGCGATACCCGCCCGGTCCCCCGCAGGCGGCGAGCGCCCCCACAAGGGTGAGCGCGGCAACGGCGCGTGCGCGACGGAGCGGGGCGGCGCCGGTTCCACTCGGCATCAGGCTTCCTTACGCACGGATGAACCGGCGTACAATCCGTTATCGAAGCGCGCCGAGGCAACTCATTTCGCTTGGCGAGGCGCATTTGTCTCGCGCGCGTGGCATCCTTGCCGATCCGCGCCAAGCCCGAAGGAGACGCCGTGACCATGCGCCCGCCCCTGCCCCCCTTCACGCAACAGACCGCCGCCCAGAAGGCGCGGCTGGCCGAGGACGCCTAGAACACGCGCGAGCCCGAGCGCGTGACGGGCGCCTACACCGAGGACAGCCGGTGGCGGAACCGCGCCGAGTTCTTCACCGGGCGCGAGGCGATCATCGCGTTTCTGCGGCGCAAATGGGCGCGTGAACTCGACTACCGGCTCATCAAGGAGGTCTGGGCCGCCACCGGCAACCGGATCGCCGTGCGCTTCGTCTACGAATGGCACGACGACAGCGGGAACTGGTACCGCAGCCACGGCAACGAGCAGTGGGAGTTCGACGAGGCCGGGCTGATGCGCCGGCGGGAGGCGAGCATCAACGATGTCCCGATCCGGGAGGCGGATCGCCGCTTCCGCTGGCCGGCCGGGCCGCGCCCGGCGGAGCACCCTGGGTTGTCCGAACTTGGGCTGTAGAACCAGTTACCCTTGTCCTAGCCTGCATCGTCATGCGCGCGAGAACGGGCATCCAAGCCAGCTACACCAGGTTCTGTCCCGTTCCCCTGGATGCCACTTTCGCGGGAATGACGAACTATCTCCTAAGAGAAGCGTTCGAGCCTCCGGGAGAAGCGTTCAATGGTATCAGCAGCCCCACACATTGCCTCTGGAGCCCTGGCACGCTCACCGAGGAAGATGAATGCTCGTGCCCTCGTCGTCTGCTTGCTGGCGGCCTTGGCCGGGTTGATGTTCGGGCTCGACATCGGCGTGATTTCCGGCGCGCTCGACTTCATCGGCAAGACGTTCGGTGCGTCGACGCGAACGCAGGAATGGATCGTCAGCGCTATGATGGCGGGGGCCGCCGTCGGCGCGCTGCTGGCCGCGCCGATGTCGTTCCGGCTCGGGCGCAAATTGTCGCTGATCATCGCCGCCGTGCTGTTCGTCGCCGGCTCGCTCTGCTGCGCCCTGGCGCCCTCGGTGACCACCCTGATCCTGGGCCGCCTGGTGCTCGGGCTGGCGATCGGCGTCGCCGCGTTCGTGGCGCCGCTCTACCTCTCGGAGACCGCCGCCACGGCAAGCCGAGGCTCGATGATCTCCCTCTACCAGCTCATGATCACGATCGGCATCTTTCTCGCCTTCGTGTCGGACTCGCTGCTCTCTTACACCGGTAACTGGCGGCTGATGCTGGGCATCATCGCCATCCCCGGCACCGCCTTCCTCGTGGGCATGTTCTTCGTCCCGGACACCCCGCGCTGGCTGATGCTTCGCGGACGCACTGACCAGGCTCGCCAGGTTCTGGTCGAGCTGGGCTACGGCAGGGCGCAGGCCGACGAGGAGATCGCCGAGATCGAGGCCCAGTTGCGCCTGAAGCAGCAGGGCTTCGCGATGTTCCGCGACAACCCCAACTTCCGGCGGTCCGTGTTCTTGGGTGTCGGGTTGCAGGTCGTCCAGCAGCTAACCGGGATCAATGTGCTGATGTACTACGCGCCCGAGATATTCAAAGGCGCGGGATTCGGGCTGCACGCGGCGTCCTGGGCGACGGCGGTGGTCGGGCTGACCAACGTGCTGGCGACGTTCATCGCGATCGCCTTCGTCGACCGCTGGGGCCGCAAGCCCATCCTGAACGCGAGCTTCCTCATCATGGCGGTCAGCATGGGCGTGGTCGGCGCGCTGATGGCCGGCGGCGCCTCCAGCGGAGGGATGCGATTCGTCGTGGTAGCGATGCTGCTGGTCTTCATCATCGGTTTCGCCATGGGCGCCGGGCCGCTGGTGTGGATCCTGTGCGCCGAGATCCAGCCGCTGAAGGGCCGCGACTTCGGGATCGCCTGCTCCACGTTCACCAACTGGGCGGCCAACTGGCTGGTCGGCAACACCTTCCTCACCCTGCTCGCGACGCTCGGCCAAGGCGGAACGTTCTGGCTGTTCGCCGCCCTGAATGCCGCCTTCATTCCGTTCGCCCTGCTGTACGTGCCGGAGACGCGGGGCGTCTCGCTCGAAGTTGATCGAACGGCGCCTGCTCAGCGGGGAGCGACTGCGCCGGATCGGCCGGTAAGGCTGCTGCATTTCGAACGAGAAGCGGAGCGCGCACCCCTCCCCTCGCTCCCAAGGAAGAGGGGCGAAAGTTCCCTCCCCTCGCGGAAGGGGTGATACGAAGCGTTGGCGCGGTCAGCCCAAAATCGAGTTTCCCTCAGGCGCCACTGTCCCGGTCGACTCCCAAAACGCATCCGCCTGATCGAGCGCCGCCTCGATCCGAGCGTGGCGCGCGCGAATCGCCGCGCGTTCGGCGCCGTGGGTGAAGACATAGAACTCGTCGTGGCGGATCGCGTGCAGGACGCGCGCGCCCACCTGCTCGGGCTCCAGCGCGCCGGTGCCCAGCAGGCGCGCGGCCATGCGCACGTGTTCGGGGCGCGTGTAGGGGCCGCCGAATTGCTCGGGACGGTTCGCCGTGCCCCTGAAAATGCCGGTGCGGACCGGGCCGGGGCAGAGCACGCTGACGCCGATGCCGCTGCCCTCCAGCTCCTGCTCCAGTGCCTCGCTCAGCGCCACGACGGCGTATTTGCTCATCGAATAGGCTCCCTGATTGGCGCCGTTGCGGATGAAAAAACCGGAGATGGAGGCGGTGTTGACGATGTGCCCGCCTTCGCCCTGGCGACGGATCGCGGGGACGAAGGCGCGGATGCCGTTGATGACGCCGAGCACGTTCACCCCGACCACCCAGCGCCACTCCCCCGCGCTGACCTCCTCGAGCGGCGTGCCGTGCATCGCGACGCCGGCATTGTTGCAGGCCACGTGCAACCCGCCGAACACCTGCTGCGCGGCGCGCGCCAGCGCGGCAACCTGATCGAGGTCGGAGACGTCGGCCTGCCGTGTCACGGTCTTCGCGCCCGCCGCCACGACCAAGCGCCGCGCCTCCTCCAGTGGCGCGGCCTGGATATCGGCCAGGACCAGGTTCATGCCCGCTCCCGCCAGCGCGCGGGCGATGCCGAGCCCGATGCCGGAGGCGGCGCCGGTGACGATCGCGGTCTTTCCTGTGAGGTTTTGCATCGCTTCCCCTGCCTTGTGCGTTCCAACAGGCTAGAGTGGCCGGGGCGAGGAACGAAGGGAACCGGGGCCATGACCGCCAACGATCCAGTGGTGGAGACAACAGCGGGCAAGCTGCGCGGCACGGTGATCGAGGGCGCGGCGGCCTTTCTCAGCGTGCCATACGGCGCGCCGACCGAGGGGATGGGCCGGTTCATGCCGCCGCGTCCCGTCCAACCCTGGGCCGGGGTGCGCGAGGCCACCGCGTTTCGTACCCAGGCGCCGCAATCGCGCGTGGGTTTCTCGACGCGGCCGGAGCTAACCGATCTCTGGGGGCCGCCAGACGCCTCGCCGGAGAGCGAGGACTGCCTGGCCCTGAATGTCTGGACGCCCTCGCCCGGCGCGGGCGCGCGGCCGGTGATGGTGTGGTTCCATGGCGGCGCCTTTGCGTTTGGCTCGTCCAACCATATCCGGCTGCGCGGCTCGCGGCTGTGCCGGCGCGATGTCGTGGTGGTGACGGTGAACCAGCGGCTGAACATCTTCGGTCATCTGGATCTGTCGGAGATCGGCGGCCCGGAATTCGCCTGCTCCGGCAACGCCGGCACGCTCGACATGATCGCGGCGCTGGAATGGGTGCGCGACAACATCGCTGTGTTTGGCGGCGATCCGGGCAATGTCACGATATCCGGTCAGTCCGGCGGCGGCGGAAAAGTGAGCACCTTGCTGGCGATGCCTCGCGCGCGCGGTCTGTTTCACAAGGCGATCGTCCAGAGCGGCGCGGCAATCCGGCTGCGCGAGCGCGACCGCGCGACGCGGCTGGCCGAGGCGGTGCTCACCAGCTTGCGGATCGAGCGGACCGAGCTGCACCGCCTGCGCGAGTTGCCGATGCGCCAGCTCCTGGCCGCGATCGAGCCGGCGCAGCGCGCCGTCGGCGCCTCGCCCTGGCCGCTTTTCGACCGTTACCCGTTCGGGCCGACGATGGACGGGCCAGGCGCGGGCAGCGTCGTGCCGCAGCACCCGTTCCATCCCCGCGCGCCCGCCCCCTCGGCCGAGATCCCGCTCATCATCGGCGATACCGCCGACGAGGCGACAAGCTTCCTCGCCCATGACGACGTGGTGTGGCGTCGCACGCTGACCGAAGCCGAGATGGTCGGGCGCATTCGTCCGCTGGCCGGTCCGCGCACCGAGCGCGTCGCGGAGACCTACCGGCGAAGGCTGCCCGGCGCGAGCCCGGCCGAGCGGCTGACGGCGACCCTGACCGACGCCAATTTCCGGCTGCGCTCGTTGTTAGCCGCCGAGCGCAAGGCGCGAGACGGCAGCGCCGCAGTCTGGATGTACTCGTTCGCGTGGCGGACTCCCGTGTTCGACGGGATGCTAGGCGCCCCGCACGCGCTGGACGTGCCGTTCACCTTCGACACGATCGACCTGACCAACGCCACCGACCGAAGCCCCCAGGCGCATCGCCTGGCGGAGATCGTGTCCGGCACCTGGGCGCGCTTCGCACATACGGGGCGCCCGGCGCATGAGGGGATGCCCGAGTGGCCGGCTTACACCACGGACCGACGCGCGACGATGATGCTGGATACGCCGTGCCGGGTGGAGGACGACCCTGGCGCGGAGACGCGGCGCTTGTGGGAGGAGATCGTGGGGCCACGGTGAGTTCGCTTCGAATTCGGACCTGATTGGGAGAAGCAAGAATGGAACTGATCAGCCAGACGATTGCGCCAGAGGTTCCGTCCGGCCCGCGCTTCAAGCGCGCCTACGAGGCCAAGTGCGAGGCCAATCTTGCCGAGACGGGCACGTTCACCATCGGCCAGCCCTATGCCGCCTTCGCAAAGCTACGGCGCGACGCGCCCGTGTGCTGGCTCGAGGAACGGCCGCCGGAGCCGGGATTCTGGGCGGTGACCCGCTATGCGGACGTCATGGCAGTCAACCGCGACACCAGGACCTTCTCCTCGCAGCGCGGTGGCATCCTCGTCTCGCGGGGTACCGAGGACACGCGGCATCCCATGTTGTTCCGCGCCTCGCTCGACAACATGATCAACCTCGATCCTCCTTGGCACATCCAGCTCCGCCGCGAGCACATGCCGTTCTTCACCCCCGCCTATATCGCGGCGCTGAAGACGCGCGTGGTGGCGGAGGTGGACCGGCTGCTGGACGGCATGGCGACACTCGGCGCCTGCGATCTCGTGGAGCATGTATCGGCGCCCCTGCCGCTGTTCACGCTTTGCGACGTGCTTGGCGTGCCGGTGGCAGACCGGCCGAAATTCCTGCGCTGGATGCATTATCTCGAGCTCGCTGGAAATCTCGTCGCCGAGCGCGCCAAGCTCACCGTCCCGCCGGGTCCCGAATTGCTGCAATTCATCGATGCGTTCAACGCCAATGTGGAAGAGATGTTCGCCTACGGCCGCGACATGCTGCACAAGCGCCGCGCGAACCCCGAGGCCGATATGCTTTCCGCGATCGCCCGCGCCCAGCTCGATGGCGAGCTGCTGAACGACGAGTATCTCGACGGATCCTGGCTGCTGATCGTGTTCGCCGGCAACGACACGACGCGCAACACGATAAGCGGCACGATGAAGCTGCTGACCGAATTCCCAGAGGAGAAGCGGAAGCTGACTGCCGACATGTCGCTGATGCCGAATGCGGTCGAGGAGCTCACCCGCATGATCAGCCCGGTGATCTATATGCGGCGGACGGCGACCCGCGATGTCGAGCTCGCCGGACAGATGATCGCCGAAGGCGAGAAGGTGGTGATGTATTACGGCGCGGCCAATCGCGACGAGACGGTGTTTCCGGATCCCGACCGGCTCGACGTCACGCGACGCAATGCCGAGCGCCACCTCGCCTTCGGCTACGGGCCGCATATCTGCCTCGGCAAGCGCGTCGCCCAGGTGCAGCTCGAGGCGGTCTACGAGCAAATCGTCGCGCGCTTTCCGGACATGCAGTACGCCGGTGGAATGGATATCGCGCCAAACAACTTCGTGCTCGCCATCCGCAAACTGCCGGTCGAATTCACCCCGGAGAAGGCCGCCTGAGCGCGGCGGCCATGCGCCCGCCGGCCCAGTCCTTGGCCGGCCGCACGGGCGGGGATACCCGTTTGTTCCTGGAAGCGGTGCTGGCCGTCGCGGGCAGCCTCACCGACTGCGCCGTACTCGCCCGAGTATCGCCATCAGTAGCGTCACGCCGAATGCGGGGATGGCGGCCACAACGAATATGTTGGAGGCCCGAACGCCGAGCGCCAGCAGCACGCCGTCCAGGATCGGCCCGGCGATGGTGCCGACACGCCCGGCGCCCAGTGCCCAGCCCGCGCCGGTCGAGCGGATGGCTGACGGATAAATCCGGCCCGACAGCGAGTTGATCCCGCTCTGGCAGCCGCTGCCAATCCCGGCGCCGCACATGATGGCCGAGAGCAACCAGAATGGCGGATCGAACAACCCGATCGAAAGCACGCACAGAGCACCGAAGGCAAGTCCGCAGGTCAGCACACGCTCTGTTCCGACGCGGTCGACGATGGGCGCCACGAGCAAGGGAGTCGCAATTCCGCCGAAAACGTACATCGTCGTGGCGAAGATCGCCCGAGACGGGCTGACGCCGGTGCTGTGCAGGATGGCCGGCATCCACAGCAGGATGAAGAAGATACCCAGTAGACCGAGCAGATTGATCGCCCAGAGCAGCACCGGTCCTGGGCGCAAGCCCGTTCTGAAACAGCGCCCTGACCAGATTGCGTCGGCGCGTCGCTGAGTGCAGCGCAACCGACTCTGGCAGAAGCAGCGTGAGCAACGGCACTATCGCGAGCGGCAGTACGCCGCCGACCACGAAGATCGCCGGCCAACCGAGAACGCGCACGAGCTGGCTCGCCAGCAATCCCCCAACCGCAAATCCGATGGGGACACTCGCGGACATCAGGATCACGAGCCGCCCATGGGCCATGGGCGGCGCAAAGTCCGAGGCCAGCGCGATCGCGAGCGGAACGCCGCCGCCGAGGCCGAGCCCTGTCAGAAACCGCAGGCCCGCCAACTGCGACGGCGAGCCGACAAGGGACGACAGTAGAGAGAAGACACCGAACACCACCACACAGCCGATGAGCACGGGTTTGCGTCCAAGCCGATCGCCCAGCAATCCCGCACCAAGGGAGCCGATCAACAGCCCGACATTGCCGGCTGTCAGCGCCGGGGTGAACACGGGCGGCCGCACCTGCCACGCATCGGTGAGCGACGGGATCGCATAGCCCACGGCCGCTATGTCGTAGCCTTCAAGAAACAGCACCACGCCGCACAGCCAAGCCACGCGGATATGAAGCTCTGCGGCCTGATGTTCCGTGACCGGCGTCAGAGCCTCGGGCTGCATATTGCCTCCAATGATCGGGCGCGATCCCGATGCTGCATCTAGACGGATCCGCCGCGCACACGGTCGATCAATGCCATCGGATCGTCCGGCGGCTCGTCGCCTCGCCAAGCCACGTGCTGATCGGGGCGCGAGAGGAGCAATCTGCGTGGATAGAGCGCAGCAGCCTCGTCCGCGCACACGTCGAATACCGCCATTGGCACGCCACGGTGAGCCGCTGCCGCAACCAGGCCGCCGACCTCGATCTTGGAATCGAGACGCAGCAACGTGAAGTCACAACCCAACGCGTCGTAAAGCGATCTCCCGTCGCGCAGCCACAGATGCGGCGTGCGGCACCCCGGCACGGTCGATTGGGTGAATTCGAACAAGGTGTAGCTGGGCGCCGCCTTGCCGTCATAGGCGATGATCGGAGAATCTGCGTAGAAATACCCGAAGTTGAGACCGCCGCAACAGAATCCGCCGACATTGCTTTCGTAGGCTTGCCGGCCAACGCGGGCGCGGGCCGCGTCGCCCTCGGGCCCGGGCTGCTCGATTTCGCCCGGAATTTCCCTGCGTTCTGCGGCCCGCGTCAGCCCAATGTTCATCGCGTGACGCGAAACCTGCTCGGTGATCGGCTGGCGTTCGATTTCGTAGGCGTCGAGGAGCGCTGGGTCGGCCCAGCCTTTGATCACGCCCGCCAGCATCCACGGCAAATTCATGGCGTCGGCGATCCCCGCATTCATGCCGTACCCGGCAAAGGGCACCCAGATATGCGCGGCGTCGCCGCACAGGAAAACGCGCCGGTCGCGGAAACGGTCGGCGACCATGCGCCGCCCGGTCCAGTCTTCCTGACCGAGAATCTCGAATTCGAACGAGGGGCCCACGCCCAAGATTTCCCGGATGCTGCGATCGCGATCGATGAGCGACAAGTCCGCGCCAGCCCACAGAAAGTTATGGATAAGCCACCGCTCGCGGCCGTCGATCGCGAACGTCAGGCCGCAACTTCGCGGGTTGATCGAGTCGATTACCCAGGCCGGTCCCGGCATCATGCCGAGCAACTGGGGCGCACGGAAGTAGGTCGATTGCGCCTGCGCCACAGTCGAGTCGCCACTCAGTCTGGCACCGATCCTGCGCCGTATTTCCGAGTGCGCGCCGTCACAGCCAATCAGGTAGCGAGCAAGGATCTGGAAAGATTCGCGGGCGTCGAGATCCTCCGCGACCGTCAGCACGCGGTCTTCGTTTTGCTCGAACTCGCATACCCGCGTGCGGCTTAGGATACGCAATCCAGGCATTGCCGCCGCGTATGCAAACAGCACCGGTTCGAGGTAGATCTGATTGATCCGGTGCGGCGGCTCGGGTGTCGGCCACCAGGTGTCGGGGCCGCCTCTCGCGGTGTAGCGTTCGGCGCGACAGGGGATCTGGATTCGCCCGAGCTCAATTCCCGTCACCGTCGTGCGGAACGCGACGTCGTTGGGATAGTCGGCAGGCAGGCCGGCGTCGCGCACGGCACCCACCACGCCGAGCCGGCGGAAGATCTCCATTGTGCGCGCGCTGACATGGTTGCACCTGACGCTAGGCGGCTCGCCGGCGAAGCGTGTCTCGGCGAGCGTGACGCCGATGCCGCGTCGAGCGAGATCCGCCGAAGCGCTCTCTATAGTTCCGGGCAGAATTTCCGAGGTGTGCGAACCCGACGCTATTGGCGACCGAGGCCACCGAGCCGCCGTTTCGGTCTGCCTCGGTCATTTCGGTTCGCGCCAATTTTAGACAAATCGACCGCTCTCACGCCCGCCACGCCGGTCAGATCGTCGAGCGCGATCGCTTCGCGCGCGTGCTCCTCGGCGAACTGCTCAGCCCGGCGCACTGAGAACGGCGCGCGCCGCGACACCGCTGTCTCAAGCGCCCATGTCCTGGTGGGGGCAGCCCTCGCGCTAGCTAGGCCCCCTCCCCCCGCGGTAGGGGGTTGGGAGAAGGGTTTCGCCGCTCCGGGAACAATTCCCGCAATCCCTCCTCCGTCGCGGCGCATCGTCCCCGCTCGGTGATGAGTCCACTCACCAGCCGCGCGGGTGTCACGTCGAAGGCGGGGTTGGCGGCCGGGCTGCCCTCGGCGGCCACGCGCAGCGTCGTGATTGTGCCATCGGGAGCGCGGCCGGTGATGTCCGTGACCTCGGCCTCGGCGCGCTCCTCGATCGGAATGTCGGCAAGTCCGTCCGCCAGGGTCCAGTCGATCGTCGAGGACGGCAGGGCCACCCAAAACGGAACATGGTTGTCGCGGGCGGCCAGCGCCTTGAGATAGGTGCCGATCTTGTTGGCCGCGTCGCCAAAGCGGGTCACGCGGTCGGCGCCGACGATCGCCAGATCGACCTTGCCGTGCTGCATCAAGTGCCCGCCGGCGTTGTCGGCGATCACGGTGTGCGCGACGCCGTGCTTGCCAAGCTCGAACGCTGTCAGCGCCGCGCCCTGGTTGCGCGGGCGTGTCTCGTCAACCCAGACATGCACCGGGATCCCCGCCTCGTGCGCCTTGTAGATCGGCGCCAGCGCGGTACCCCAGTCAACTGTCGCAAGCCAGCCGGCGTTGCAGTGCGTGAGCACGTTGACCGGCGCGTCCGGCTTGCGGCGGGCGACCGCCTCGATCAAGGGCAGGCCGTGGCGCCCGATCGCTTCGTTGCGCGCGGCGTCCTCGTCGGCGATCAAGGCCGCCTCGGCATAAGCGGTGGCGACGCGGGAGCGGGCTTCGGTGTTGCGCCGGCGCGTCAGCATCCGTTCCAGCGCCCAGCGGAGATTGACCGCCGTGGGGCGGGTTGCGGCCAGCATCTCGGCCGCGCGCTCCATCGCGTCCGTGGACGGGTCGGCGCGCAGCGCCAGGCAGAGCCCGTATGCGGCGGTGGCGCCGATCAGCGGGGCGCCGCGCACCTGCATGGCGCGGATGGCGTGCGCCGCTTGGTCGAGCGTCTCCAGCCGCGCGATCTCCAGCGCCCAGGGCAGGAGCGTCTGATCGATGATCCGCACCGACCAGCCGTCGCCGGGATCGACCCAAAGCGAGCGATAGGGAACGCCGTCGATATTCATACCGCCTCTAGATGCGCTGATGGAGCACGCAAACAAGCGTGAACAGCCGCCGGGCGGTGTCGAAGTCGATCGCGACCTTGCCCGCTAGGCGCTCCCGCAGCAAGGCCGCGCCTTCGTTGTGCAGGCCGCGCCGCCCCATGTCGATCGCCTGGATGCGCGCCTCGCGCCCCTCCTGCACCGCCTGCAAATGGCTGTCCACGAGGAGCTGGTAATCCTTGATGAGGCTCCGGAAGGGTCCGAGCGCCAGCGCCACCACTGCCAGGGGCGTGTCGTCGGCGCGGCGGGTGTCGAGGACCAGCCGGCCCTCCTGGATTGACAGGTGCAGCACGTACGGCCCATTGGCGGGGCGCTGCTTGACCGTGAGCGGCGCGAAATGGTTCTCGGCCGCGAGATCCTCGACGGCCTGCGCGCGGTCGGCTTCCTGCAACGGCGAGAGACGCGTCAGGGCCTCGCCTTCCAGCACCACCCGCGCGAGGCGCGCGTCGCCCGGATCAGTGGTCCCGGCGCTGGCCGGAGATGGCGCCGTCATGCGGCCGGATCGGGCTGCTTGAGCATCCCGAGCGAGACCATGGCGCCCAGCACCGCGCCCTTGACCGGGCGCAGCAAGGCTATGCACAACAGGGCGGTGAGCGGCAGGAAAATGGCCGCCACTTCCCAATCCGGCGGGTTCTGCGCGCGTTGCAGGAGCAGAATCAGCGGCACCACGATGTGGCCCACGATCAGGATCGTGAAATAGGGCGGCGCGTCATCGGCGCGCGCCGTCCCGAGCGGGGCGCCGCACGCGGGACAGACCGGAACGACCTTCAGAAATCCCCCGAATGAGCGCCCCTCTCCACAGGCGGGACAGTGGCCGGCCAGGCCGCGCCCGATCGCGGTGAGCAGCGGAGGCACCGGCCAGGCAGGCTGCGCGGCAGAGCGGTGAGGCTGCCAGAGGGTCGGGGCCATGCAGAGGTGTCCTGTCGATGAAAAAAGCAGCAGCCGGCATAGCGCAGCCGGCGACGGCCCGCCATATCGGCATGCTTGGCCGGGGCTGCCAGTGCGGAAAGGGCTTTGCATGGCACCTATCCCTTTGATCAGCCTTGGGCGCCGTGTGGCCTGTGGATCTTATGCCCGAGGCGCGGCCAGCCGCAGCAGCAGCACCACAAGCTCGCCTTCCTCCACCGCCATTGCCGCCTGGGCAAGCGTGAACCATTCGCGCGTACGCTGCCCCCGCTCGGGCCAGTCATCCAGCAGCCGGTCCACCCGCATCGGAAACACATCTACCTTGCAGTCGATCACGCGCTCCTTCGGGAGGCGCTTCAGGTAGCGATAAGAACCGACCGGCTGCGTGGCGACCTCGCCAGCCAGCCCTGCCTCCTCGAATGCCTCCTTTGCGGCGAGTTCCGGACCCGTGAGGCCCTTCTCCGCCCATCCCTTCGGCAATACCCAGCGGCCGGTCTCGCGACTTGTCACGAGCATAACCTTCGTTTCACCCTGGACCTCGGCGACAGGCAGGGCGGCGAACTGGCGTCCCCGCCTGCCGCGCTTGCCCGCGTGCTTGGGCGGCATCCGGCTCCTCATCTATCCGGGCGCAGCCGGGTCGGCAGAAGATCGCCTTGGTTCTTGAGAACCGGGTAGGCCGCCGCCTCGACCAAGTGCGCGTTCAGGCGCTTGAGGTCTCGCACCACGTCAAGGTGTAGGCCGCTGGTCTCCGCGGACTCGATCCGCCCCTCCCGCAGCCGCGCGAAATGCGCCTGCGTCGCGGCCGCTTCCAGGTCGCGAAACGCCTCCTTTTCGCCGGCAAGCAGGCGCGCCGCCCTGGGATCCTCGGTCATGAAGACCGAGGCGGCGGTGCTCAGGTTGGACGTGAGCCGCTCCAGCATGGCGAGGAGCTCCGCCTGACCCTCCTTTGAGAACGCAAGGCCACGCTTCAGCCGCTTAGATGCGAGTGCCGCCAGGCTCCTGTCCACCACGTCACCCGCATGCTCCAGATTGGTCGCGAACGCCAGAACCTGTTCCAGGCGCCGCTGGTCCGTCTTGGTCATCGCCTCGGGGTCGAGCGCGACGAGGTAGGCCTTGATCGCCGCATTCAGCTTGTCCAGCACGTTATCGAGGCGCCTGGTCTCCGCTATGCGCTTTCGGTCGTCCCGCTCGAAGGCGTCGCGTACCCCTTGAAGCATGGCTTCCAGCACGTCAGCCAGGCGCAGCGCCTCGCGGGCGGCGGCGCCGATTGCCACGACTGGCACCTCGACCGCTGCCTTGTCCAGGTACATCGGCCGCGATGGGTCCGCCTGGTCGAACCGGGCCGGGAGCAAGCGCCGGAGAAGCGCGGCGTAGGGCCGCAGCAACGGGAGGAACAGGGCGGCGAGCAGCAGGTTGAATGCCGTGTGGAAGTCGGCCACGGCGCGCGCCGCGTCCGGCTCGACGGCCCTTACCAGAGGCGCGAGATACGGAACGGCCAGCAGCGCCAGGCCGCAGCCCACGACCCGGTTGAGCAGGTTGCCGAGCGGCAGGCGCTTGGCCGCCGGGTCGTCGCCCGCCGCGCCCTCCAGGACCGGGTTGATCGCGGTGCCCAGGTTGGCGCCGAGGACCAGGGCGAAGGCCGTCTCGGGTGAGGCGACACCCTTGGCGGCCAGGGAAATAACCAACAGCACCACAGCCACGCTGGAGTGCGCGGCCCAGGTCAGGCCTGCCGCGAGCAGCAGGGCGACCAGCGGTTCCGCCGAGATCGCGCCCAGGATCGAGCGCAGCGCGGGCGCGCTCTCGTAGGGCGCGATGGCGTCCACGAGCTGGTGCAGTGCCATGAGCATCAGGCCGAGGCCAATGGCAACGCGGCCGAGGTCGCGGGCGCGCGTGGCGCTGCGCCGGAACGTGAGGAAGCCAATCACGAACAGCGCCGGGGCCACCCGGGAGATGTCGAAGGACAGCACCTGTACGATGAGCGTGGTGCCGACATTCGCCCCGAGCATCACCGCGAGCGCCGGAACCAGCTCCACCCCCCCCCCAGCGGCGAGGCCGGTCACCATGAGCCCTGTGGCGGTGCTGCTCTGGAGGACAGCGGTGACGCCGAGTCCGGCGAGGAAGGCACGAAGCCGGGTGCGCAGCGCGGCAGCCAGCACCAGCCGGAGTCTTGGCCCGAAGGCACGCTGCACCCCGGTCTGCACCATGCGCACGCCCCAGAGCAGCAGTGCCACCGCGCCCGCGAGGTCGACCAGCATCAGAGAGGTATTCATTGCTTCGCTATCGGTCTCGATCCATGCGTTGGCACTATATCCCTATCCCTCTGAGCACGATCGGGTTGCCGGATGTTTCACATCCCCCTGATCCCTCGCACTCCGAAAAGCGGCCCGGAACGGAGGCAAGCCGTGACACGTATCTGTCATAGACCTCCCAGATCGGGTAGCTAAACCGAGTACGTCAACGGTCCCCATGCCCCTGCGCCTTTTTCGTGCCCTCATGCCCCGGAGCGAGGGCTTCATCGAGCGCTTCTGCGAGCACTCCGGGTTGATCGTGCCCGCCGCCAAGGCCTTCCATGCCCTCATGTCCGAGGATGGAGAGGCAGAGGCCCATGCGGCCGAGATCAGCCGGCTCGAGGAGGAGGCGGACGCGATCACGCGGGCGACGATCCAGGCGATCCATCGCACCTTCATTACCCCCTTCGATCGCTCGCAGAATCCTTGATCTCATTACCGCGCTCGACGACACGATCGACCTCATGAAAGAGACGAGCCGGCGGATGCTACGGTATGGCGTCGCCTTCACCCCGGAGATGCGGGGCATGGCGGATTGCGCGGTGCGGGCCGCAGCAGAGATCCGCGATGCCATGCCCCACCTGGGCTCGATCGGCCGCAGCGCCGACCGCCTGGGGGCGATGTCGGTCGCGGTCCGCCGGATCGAGGGGGAGGCGGACGAGTTGCTTGATCGCGGGTTGAGGGCGCTGTTCCAAGGAAGCACCTCGGCCGGCCACAAGCTGACCGTGGAGAAGGTCTATGACCTGATCGAAGCGGTGGTGGACCGCTGCGAGGACGTCGTGGACGTCATCGACGGCATCGTCGTCGAGCAGGTCTAGGGACGCCCGCATGACCGGCATGCTGGTAGGCACGCATGTGCTGGTCGGGCTCATCGTGGTCGCACTGCTGTTCGACTTCCTCAATGGCTTGCACGACAGCGCCAACTCGATCGCCACGGTGGTCTCGACGCGCGTGCTGCGTCCTCTGACCGCCGTTTTCTGGGCCGCGTTCTTCAATTTCGTCGCCTTCACCGTCTTCGGCCTGCATGTCGCCAAAACAATGAGCAGCGGGGTGGTGGACGCGGGGATCGTGACTCCCGTGGTGGTGTTCGGCGCGCTTGCTGGCGCGATTACCTGGAATGTCCTGACCTGGCGCCTTGGCATCCCGTCCAGCAGCAGCCATGCGCTTATCGGCGGGTTCGTCGGGGCCGGGGTGGCCCGAGCCGGGCCAGGCGCGGTGATTTGGCGCGGTCTTGGGCCGATCGTCTCGGCCATCGTGCTCTCACCCCTGATCGGGTTCCTGCTCGCCCTGGGGCTCGTGCTCGTGGTATCCTGGTTTTCGGTTCGTTCAATGCCGTTCGCGGTGGACCGGCGCTTTCGCGTGCTCCAGTTCGTGTCGTCGGCGCTGCTGAGCCTCGGCCATGGCGGCAACGACGCCCAGAAGACCATGGGCATCATCACCGTGCTGCTCTACTCGCAAGGGTTGCTCAGCGGCGGTTTCCATGTCCCGCTCTGGGTCGTGCTGAGTTGCCAGGGCGCGATGGCGCTGGGCACCCTGTTTGGCGGCTGGCGGATCGTGCGCACGATGGGATCGCGCATCACGCACCTGATGCCGATGCAAGGTTTCTGCGCGGAAACGGGGGGCGCCCTTGCCCTGTTCGGCGCGACCTGGCTTGGCGTTCCCGTGTCCACGACGCACACGATCACCGGCTCCATCGTAGGGGTCGGCGCGGCGCGGCGCGTCTCGGCCGTGCGTTGGGGCGTCGCGCGGGGCATCGTCGTGGCGTGGGTAATCACCTTGCCGGCATCCGCGGCGATCGGTGCGGCCTGCTACTGGATCGCGGCGCGCCTTATACAATAGCCTCGATCGAGGCGAACCCGCTGCTGTCATCGTTTCAGGGAATCAGGCGAACCGATAACTTTCATTCGGAAGTGTCCCATCTGCCCGTTATCTCTTCGCCTCGTGCAAGTATTAGTGCTCCGGCAAAGCCACGAATTGTCGCGTTCGGGATGGTCCGACGAGCTGTCATATTTTGGACACTGCTCTCACATTATGAATAGGCAATTGCCTGTGCCTTGACAGGAGGGGGTTGTCGTCGATGGTTGGAGAGCGGCAGAAAAGGAGACCGTGAACATGCGCACAGCTTTCCTGACAGCGGCCCTCCTCGTGGGGTTGGCGGGTCCAACCCTCGCGCAAAATCAGACGCCACCAGCAGGACCGCCTGGCGCGGGTGGCGCTGAGGAGATGCAGCCCGGAATGGGCATGAGAGGCGGCGAAGAAGGTGGCGGCCCGATGCGATTCATGAACGCCGAGCGAATGGGCTTCATGATGCGCGCCATGCGCGAGTTGGCTACCGGTACGTTCTTCCGCTTCAAAAGGGGTGATGACGAGGTGGACATCCACTGCCCATCGACCATTGCATTGCAAAGCTGCGTGGGCGCCGCAACAGACTTGATGAGCAGTCTGCGTCGGACCGGGTCGGGCGGTGGTGGCGGTTCAAGCTCCGGTCAGTCCGGTTCCGGTCAGTCCAGTGGCGGATCGTCGCAACAATAAGAGTACGGTTTCAATCGCAACCTTTGTTTGAGGGGCCCGGCCGCCCGGGCCCCGGTGTTGCCAACTGCTCGCGAGGATGGTAGCGGCAGTCATGGTCCTGATCCGATGATGAGCCGGGTGCTGCGCCGGAACGCGACATAGGCCCAGAGCCAGTTGACCAGCACGGTGATGCGGCTGTGCGTCCCTATCAGGAAGGCGACGTGGGCAGCGCCCCAGAGCCACCAAGCCAGAGCGCCTTGGATGCGCAACCAGCCGAACTCCGCCACTGCCGCTTGCCGCCCAACTGTCGCCAAGCTGCCGTAGTGGCGATAGCGGAACGGCGGCGGCGCTGCCTGGCCGGCCAAGGCCGCCCGAATCACCTTCGCTGCGTAGGCACCGCTCTGTTTCGCCGCGGGCGCGAGTCCTGGCATCGGCTTGCCGTTCCAGGCATCGCAGGCGGCGGTGTCGCCGATGGCGAAGATTTCGGGCCAGCCTGGGACGCGCAGGTCCGGTCCCACCTTCAGGCGGCCGGCAGTGTCGCTCACAGCTCCAAGCCACGCCGCCGCGGAGGAGGCGGCGACGCCGGCCGGCCAGACGATCGTGCGCGCGGCTACGCGCCTGCCCCCGACATCGGCGCCACCGGCGTCAACCGCCCTGACCTTGCAGCTCGTCAGGACCTCCACGCCAAGAGCGGCCAGCGAGCGCTGGGCGGCGGCGGACAGCGACTTCGGAAAGGTCGGGAGCACGCGATCGGCGGACTGGACCAGCAGAATGCGCGCGGTTGCGGGGTCGATCGTCCGGAACTCGCGTGTGAGCCCATTCTTGGCCAGCTCGGAAATCGCGCCGGCAAGCTCGACACCCGTCGGGCCGCCGCCGACGATAATGAAGGTCAGCCACGCCCGCCGCGCATCCTCGTCCGTGCTGCCCTCCGCCTCCTCGAAGGCGAGCAGCAGGCGCCGCCGGATCCCGAGAGCGTCCTCGATCCCCTTCAGTCCCGGCGCGAATGGCGCCCAGTCATCACGACCGAAATAACTGTGGCGCGCGCCCGTGGCCAGAATCAGGAAATCATAATCGAGCCGTGCCTGGCCGAGCACGACCGGTCGCGAGGCGGGGTCGATGCCGGTGACTTGCCGCAGCAACACGCGCGCATTGGCCTGGCCGACAAAGGTTTCGCGCAACGGGGTTGCGATGTCGGCCGGCGATAGCCCGGCCGTCGCCACTTGGTAGAGCAGCGGCTGAAAGAGATGGTAATTGTGCTGGTCCACCAGAGTGACCAGGCAGGAGGTGTGGCGCAGCGCCTGCGCTGCCGCGACGCCGCCGAAGCCGCCGCCGACGATCACGACCCTGGGCAGCCGCTCGACGATAGCCGCAGACAGCGCCTCAAAGGGAGGGAACCGGTGCCGCAGCCAACTGACCAGCGCGTGGTCGAGCGAGATCGTGCCGGCTCCATAGAGCAACGGAAGACCCAAAAGTGGAACAGACCGTGATGGGGTGGACGCCTCCCCGACGGCCTTGGTGTGCCAGAGTGGCGGTGTTGGTCACCACTGAACAGGAGGCGCCCATGTCGGAGGCTAGCACGATCGGCTTGGACCTGGCGAAGCACGTCTTTCAGGCGCACGGGGCGGATGCGGCCGGCAAGGTCGTTTTGCGCAAACGGCTGCGGCGTGAGCAGGTGCGGCAGTTCTTCGCCGCTCACCCTGCATGCGTAGTGGCAATGGAAGCCTGTAGCAGCGCCCACTACTGGGCGCGCGAACTTGCGCGGCTGGGCCACGAGGTCCGCCTGATCCCACCTGCCTACGTCAAGCCGTTCGTCTAGCGGCAGAAGAACGACGCTGCGGACGCCGAGGCGATTTGCGAGGCGGCGCAGCGGCCGACGATGCGCTTCGTGGCGGTCAAGAGCGAAGCGGCCCAAGCCAATGCGGTTGTGTTCCGGGCACGCGACCTCCTGGTCCGGCAGCGAACACAGGCGATCAACGCTCTGCGCGGGCATCTCGGGGAGTATGGCTTGGTCGCGGCGAAAGGCCCTGGTCACGTCACCAAGCTCATCGAGCACGTGGAGGATCCGGCCAGCAGTGTGCCCGAGGCCGCGCGGCTGGTTCTTCGCACGCTCATCAACTCACTGCGCTTCCTGTCGGAGAGGATTGACCTCCTCGATCGCGAGATCGCTCGTCGTGCCCGGGAGGACAGCGAGGTGAAGCGGCTGACGAGCATACCCGGAGTGGGTCCGATCACCGCCACGGCTCTGGCCGCATTGGCGCCACCCGCGAGCGCTTTCAGGAAGGGCCGTGACTTCGCCGCCTGGGTGGGGCTGACGCCCTTGCAGCACTCTACCGGCGGCAAGCAGAAGCTCGGCGCGACCTCGAAAATGGGTGAGCGAACGCTGCGACGGCTCCTGATCATCGGGGCGAGCTCGGTGGTGCGCATGGCGCTCAGGCAGGGCGTCTCAGCAGAGTCTTGGCTCGGGAGGATGCTGGCTCGCAAGCCCAGGATGCTCGTGATCGTGGCCCTTGCCAACAAGATGGCCCGCACCGCTTGGGCGCTACAGGCCAAGGGCGAGATGTATCGGACTCCCGCTGTGGCGGCCTGAAGGTCACCCACAGTCAGGAGGCGTCGGCAGCGTAGGGCGGGCGGAAGGAGGGTATGGCGCACAGTCGATGAGAGACGGGATCGGCAAGCCAGTTTTATGGAATGGCCCGCCCCTCTCTCCCCTTCGGCGCTAGGCTGAAGGGGTAACCGGAGGGAAGGAGCGGGACCGATGCAGATCGCGGTGTTGGGGATCGACCTGGGCAAGAACAGCTGCAGCGTGGTGGGACTGGACCGGGCCGGGCGAGTAGTCCTGCGTCGGCGCCTGCACCGGGATAGCGTGGTCAAGCTCGCGGCTGGGATGTCGCCCTGCGTCGTGGCGATGGAAGCATGCTGTGGCGCCCATCATCTCGGTCGCGTGCTTCGCGAGCAGGGTCACCAGGTCCGGCTGATGTCGCCCGAGTATGTGCGCCCCTACGTCAAGGCGCAGAAGAACGACGACCGAGATGCGGAGGCGATCGCTGAGGCGGCGACACGGCCGACCATGCGGTTCGTGGAACTCAAGAGCGAGACGCAGCTCGACATGCAGACGCTGCATCGCGCCCGGGACCGGCTTGTGGGCGAGCGCACGGCGTTGATCAACCAGCTCCGCGCCGTGCTGCTGGAGCGCGGCATCACCGTGCCCCAGGGACGGCGCAAGCTGGAGGTGTTTCTTGAGATGCTAATGGCGGAGGAGAAGGTCCCGCTCAGCCCGCGGACCCGGTTGCTGGTCGAGGACCTGCGGGCCGAGTGGCGTGAGCTGGACCGGCGGATCTCGGCCTTCGACGAGGAGTTCGCGCGTCAGGCCCGCACTGACGAGACGGCCCGCCGGCTGACCTCGATCCCGGGCATCGGACCGCTGAACGCGACGGCGCTGACGGCGTCCATTGGTGATGCCCAGACGTTCGGGCGAGGTCGGGATCTGGCGGCTTGGCTGGGGCTGGTGCCGAAGCAGATGACGACGGGCGGCAAGCCCAAGCTGCTGGGGATCAGCAAGCGCGGCAACGGATACTTGCGCAAGATGCTGGTCCACGGTGCCCGGGCGGCCCTGCCGACGCTGTCCAAGGCCGACACGCCGCTCGGCAGGTGGTTGCGCGGCCTGCTCGCGCGGGCGCACGTGAACACCGTGGTGGTGGCGCTTGCCGCCAAGCTGGCACGGACCGCCTGGGCGGTGATCCGCCGTGGGCAGACGTTCGAGACGAAGGCTGCGGCGATGTCGTAGTCCAGAAGATCGGGCCCGGCGCGCTGACCCGGCGCCCAGGGCTGACGAGGTCTGCGGGTGGTGGAAGTGAGATGGCCTGACAGTCGATCGACGTTCTGGAACCCTGGTGTGTGAAATAGGGCACTGCGACCCTGAGAGTTTTATGAGGACCGGAACGTGCGGATCTCCATCTTGGCCAGGGTTCGCCCTGAGACCGGATACGTTGGCGCAGACTGATCAGAACACGTCACAAAACCCTTGCAGACGGGGCGGGCCATACGTTGCAGACGGGGCGGGCCATACGTTGCAGACGGGGCGGGCCATACGTTGCAGACGGGGCGGGCCATACGTTGCAGACGGGGCGGGCCATACGTTGCAGACGGGGCGGGCCATACGTTGCAGACGGGGCGGGCCATACGTTGCAGACGGGGCGGGCCATACGTTGCAGACGGGGCGGGCCATACGTTGCAGACGGGGCGGGCCATACGTTGCAGACGGGGCGGGCCATACGTTGCAGACGGGGCGGGCCATACGTTGCAGACGGGGCGGGCCATACGTTGCAGACGGGGCGGGCCATACGTTGCAGACGGGGCGGGCCATACGTTGCAGACGGGGCGGGCCATACGTTGCAGACGGGGCGGGCCATACGTTGCAGACGGGGCGGGCCATACGTTGCAGACGGGGCGGGCCATACGTTGCAGACGGGGCGGGCCATACGTTGCAGACGGGGCGGGCCATACGTTGCAGACGGGGCGGGCCATACGTTGCAGACGGGGCGGGCCATACGTTGCAGACGGGGCGGGCCATACGTTGCAGACGGGGCGGGCCATACGTTGCAGACGGGGCGGGCCATACGTTGCAGACGGGGCGGGCCATACGTTGCAGACGGGGCGGGCCATACGTTGCAGACGGGGCGGGCCATACGTTGCAGACGGGGCGGGCCATACGTTGCAGACGGGGCGGGCCATACGTTGCAGACGGGGCGGGCCATACGTTGCAGACGGGGCGGGCCATACGTTGCAGACGGGGCGGGCCATACGTTGCAGACGGGGCGGGCCATACGTTGCAGACGGGGCGGGCCATACGTTGCAGACGGGGCGGGCCATACGTTGCAGACGGGGCGGGCCATACGTTGCAGACGGGGCGGGCCATACGTTGCAGACGGGGCGGGCCATACGTTGCAGACGGGGCGGGCCATACGTTGCAGACGGGGCGGGCCATACGTTGCAGACGGGGCGGGCCATACGTTGCAGACGGGGCGGGCCATACGTTCACACTGCGCCTTGAGCGCGTGACTGTGATTTGGACCCGGTCCGCGAACTCCCATACGGGCCCGCGGCAATGACCGGCCGCAGCAAAGGCCGCACAGATGTCAGCACCCGACTACGCGCGAAATGCTCCTGAAAATTTCTCTTGCGCTCACGGAGGCGTCCACAGATGTGAACGTATGGCCCGCCCCGTCTGCAAGGGTTTTGTGACGTGTTCTGATCAGTCTGCGCCAACGTATCCGGTCTCAGGGCGAACCCTGGCCAAGATGGAGATCCGCACGTTCCGGTCCTCATAAAACTCTCAGGGTCGCAGTGCCCTATTTCACACACCAGGGTTCCAGAACGTCGATCGACTGTCAGGCCATCTCACTTCCACCACCCGCAGACCTCGTCAGCCCTGGGCGCCGGGTCAGCGCGCCGGGCCCGATCTTCTGGACTACGACATCGCCGCAGCCTTCGTCTCGAACGTCTGCCCACGGCGGATCACCGCCCAGGCGGTCCGTGCCAGCTTGGCGGCAAGCGCCACCACCACGGTGTTCACGTGCGCCCGCGCGAGCAGGCCGCGCAACCACCTGCCGAGCGGCGTGTCGGCCTTGGACAGCGTCGGCAGGGCCGCCCGGGCACCGTGGACCAGCATCTTGCGCAAGTATCCGTTGCCGCGCTTGCTGATCCCCAGCAGCTTGGGCTTGCCGCCCGTCGTCATCTGCTTCGGCACCAGCCCCAGCCAAGCCGCCAGATCCCGACCTCGCCCGAACGTCTGGGCATCACCAATGGACGCCGTCAGCGCCGTCGCGTTCAGCGGTCCGATGCCCGGGATCGAGGTCAGCCGGCGGGCCGTCTCGTCAGTGCGGGCCTGACGCGCGAACTCCTCGTCGAAGGCCGAGATCCGCCGGTCCAGCTCACGCCACTCGGCCCGCAGGTCCTCGACCAGCAACCGGGTCCGCGGGCTGAGCGGGACCTTCTCCTCCGCCATTAGCATCTCAAGAAACACCTCCAGCTTGCGCCGTCCCTGGGGCACGGTGATGCCGCGCTCCAGCAGCACGGCGCGGAGCTGGTTGATCAACGCCGTGCGCTCGCCCACAAGCCGGTCCCGGGCGCGATGCAGCGTCTGCATGTCGAGCTGCGTCTCGCTCTTGAGTTCCACGAACCGCATGGTCGGCCGTGTCGCCGCCTCAGCGATCGCCTCCGCATCTCGGTCGTCGTTCTTCTGCGCCTTGACGTAGGGGCGCACATACTCGGGCGACATCAGCCGGACCTGGTGACCCTGCTCGCGAAGCACGCGACCGAGATGATGGGCGCCACAGCATGCTTCCATCGCCACGACGCAGGGCGACATCCCAGCCGCGAGCTTGACCACGCTATCCCGGTGCAGGCGCCGACGCAGGACTACTCGCCCGGCCCGGTCCAGTCCCACCACGCTGGCAGCTGTTCTTGCCCAGGTCGATCCCCAACACCGCGATCTGCATCGGTCCCGCTCCTTCCCTCCGGTTACCCCTTCAGCCTAGCGCCGAAGGGGAGAGAGGGGCGGGCCATTCCATAAAACTCGGCGTAGTGGATTCCGGCGCGGAGACTGGGCGGGTAAACTCGCGCCATGGCGCACATCTCCGGTCACGACCGATCGCAGACCCTGCTGTTCCCGGAATTGGTGGACGACTATGTCGGGCCCGACACCCCGGTGCGGTTCATCGACGCCTTCGTGGACGAGCTGGACCTTGCGGCGGCCGGGTTCGTCGGGGTCGAGGCGAAGGCAACGGGCCGGCCGGGCTACGCGCCTGCCGATCTGCTCAAGCTCTACATCTACGGCTACCTGAACCGGGTGCGCTCCAGCCGCCGGCTGGAGGCCGAGACCCACCGCAACATCGGGGTGATCTGGCTGCTGCGGCACCTGAAACCCGACTTCAAGACCATCGCTGACTTCCGGCGCGGCAACCGCGCCGCGTTCAAGCCGATCTTCCGCGAGTTCGTGCTGCTGTGCCGGCAGCTCGATCTGTTCGGCCGCGAGTTGCTGGCGGTTGATGGCACGCGGATCAAGGCGGTCAACAACAAGGACCGCAACTTCACGCGGGCCTCGCTCGATCAGTTCATTCGCAAGTCCGACGAGCGGCTGGCCGACTACCTCCGACGGCTCGACAACGGCGATCTCGAGGAAGAGGGAACGGGCGGCGGCTCGCGTGCGCAGAACTTAGCCGAGAAGATCGCGGCCATCCGCACCAAGCGCGACCGCTTGACGGCGCTGCTGGCGGATCTCGACCGGAGCGGGGAGAGCCAGATCTCGCTGACCGATCCCGACAGCCGGGCCATGGCGGCGCACACGCGCGTCGCGGTCGGCTACAATGCGCAGGTCGGGGTGGATGCCAAGCACAAGCTGATCGTCGAGCAGGCGGTCACGAACCAGGTCCTCGACCTGGGCCTGCTGACGCAGACGGCCGAGCCGGCTCGTGCGATCCTCGGCGTCGAGCAGATCGACGTCGCGGCCGACCGGGGCTACTTCAAGTTCGAGGACATCGAGGCCTGCGAGGCAGCAGGGATGACCCCGTATGTGCCCAAGCCGCAGCGCGGATCGGCGGTGCGCGAGGGTTTCTTTGCCAAGGACGCGTTCCGCTACGATCCAGCTGAGGACGTCTACATCTGCCCGGCTGGCGAGCGGCTGTCGCCCAAGTACGAGAGCAAGTCGCGGGAGCTGACGAAGATCGACTACAGCAACCGCTCAGCGTGCTTGGCGTGCGCTCTGCGGCCACGCTGCACCAAGACCTTCCGTCGGGTCTCGCGCCTGGAGAACGAGGCCGTGCTGGACCGCATGGCCGCTCGCCTGAAGGCGCGGCCGGAGGTCCTCGACAGCCGCCGCGAGACGGTCGAGCACCCGTTCGGCTCCATCAAGCAGTGGATGGGCCAGGGTGCCTTCCTGACGAAGGGGCTGGAAAACGTCCGGGCGGAGTTCAGCCTGACGGCGCTGGCCTATAATCTCCGGCGCGTCATCAACCTCCTCGGGGTCAGCGCCCTGCTCGCCGCCGTGCAAGGGTGAGAGCCAGCGCGATCGCGGCCAGCACGGGGATGACGCTCAGCGCCACGGCGGACAGACCCGCTCCAAGTCGCAACAGCGGCAATGACCCTCGCGGCGTACGCCGCTCGCATACGTGCTCAGGCCGGTTTTCACACGGTCTCGGAAAGTTGAGCACCACGAGCCAATTGGCCTGCCCGCTTCCGAAGAGCGCGGGCTGGTTGGCGGAGATCACCGCGAGGAGAAGCAGGGCAACCAGGCGCGTGAACAGGCCCAGCGCGAGCGCGGCGGCGAACGCCAAGAGAAGCCACGGTGCGACGCTGGCCCCCATGCCGAACATCTGGGGCAACCATCCGGTCCCCATGCCGGCCGGAAGCATGGTATCCAGGAATTGGTACCCGCCGCGCGCGATCGTGGCGAGAGCCAGGGCGATCCAAAGCGCAACAATAGACTGTAGATCGGTCCAAGGCGCCGGGTCAGGCCCGCCATGGCCAGCCTGATCCGGCGGACAAGGGGCAGTGCGGCGGCGCCTATGCCGAGGCGGAACGCATCGTCAAGCGAGAACGGGCCAGGCCCTAATACCGAAGCCGTTACAGCAAACCGCATGCAGGTTGGGACATCCGTTCCCATATAGGGGCGGAGGAATTGATGCCTGGAGCTTATTCGACAGACTTGCGAGAACGCGTGCTGGTAGCGGTTGACGCCGGTAAGTCACCCGACGCCGTAGCAGAGCGGTTCATGGTTGGCCGCTCCTCGGTCTATCGCTGGGTGGCTGCCGCCCGCGACGAAGGCCGCCGTGCGCCCAAGCCGATGCATGGCGGGCCGCAGCCGATCATCCGCGACGCAGTCGCGGCGGCGTTGCGCCGCCTGCTGGAGGCGAACAACCACCTGACGCTGGTTGAATGCCGTGACCAATTGGCGGCCGAGACTGGCGTGCGGGTGGATCCCTGGACCATTGGCCGGGCGCTTCGGCGGCTGGACTGGACGTGAAAGAAACGCAGCATCCAACCCGCTGAGCAGGATCGTGCGGATGTCGCGCAGGCGCGTGCGAACTGGCAGAGCGACCCCGCTGGGGTCGGTGGGATTGCGCCGGAGCGGCTGGTGTTTCTCGATGAAAGCGCCGTGCTCACCACCATGGCCCGCCGCTATGGCCGCAGCCCGCGCGGGCAGCGGGCGTATGCCAAGGTCCCGTTTGGCAACTGGAAGCGGTTGAGCGTGCTCAGCGCCCTCGGCATCGAGGGCTTCCTCGCCACGATGAGCATCAAGGCCGCCACCGACGGCGCCACCTTTGCCGCCTATCTTGAACAGGTGCTGCTGCCGGTGTTGCGCCAGCGCAAGCCTGATGCAGTGCTGGTGATGGATAATCTGCGCCCCCACAAGACCCCTGAGGTGCAGGCGGTGCTCGATCGGTCAGGCTTTCCCTATCGCTATCTGCCCGCCTATAGCCCGGACCTGAGCCCGATCGAACCCGGTTGGGCCAAGGTGAAATCCTATCTGCGGCGGATCGCCGCGCGCACCGTCGAGACACTGCAACAGGCGCTCGCTCCCGCTCTTGACAGCATCACCACTCAGGACGCCGCAGGGTTCTTCCGCCACTGCGGCTATGCCTGTCCCAACTAGCCTGCGGTTTGCTGTAGCCTTTGAGCGAGGGCAGCCAGGCGTATCCGGTGACCGCCCTGATGAACGCCGGGTCTGCCTGGACGCGGTTCCAGGCTGCGCAGCAGGCATCGACGATGGCGGCGTAGTTTTTGAACACCTGCAAGGCGAAGAAGCGCCGCCGCATTTCATGCCAGAGCGCCTCTGCCGGGTTCAACTCCGGCGAGTAGGGTGGCAAGGGCACGAGCGTGATGGTGGCGGGCACGACCAGGCCGGGTTCGGAGTGCCAGCCCGCCCCGTCGAGCACGAGGGCGGCGTGCGCGCCGGGGGCGACGTGCTGGCTGATCTCGGCCAGGTGCTGGTTCGTCGCCCACAGACTGACGCGCGGCAGCACAAGGGCGGCGCCAGTGCCCCGCTCGGGGCAGACAGCACCGAACAGATAAGCGGAGCTGAACCGCAGGTCGCGTCGGCGCACGGCACGCTGGCCGCGCAGACCCCAGACCCGGGTCAGCGTGCCCTTCTGGCCGACACGCATCTCATCCTGGAACCACAGCTCGATGCGCGCGGCCGCGGGATGCGCGGCGGCGAGCGTGGCGAGCATTGCCGGCAAATCCTTTTTTGAACGCCGCCTGGGCGGCGGCATCGGCCCGAGGGTGGCGGGGCCGCGGCACCAACCAGGAGCAGCCGATCGCGTGCAGCAGGCGCTGCATCCCCGAGCGGCTGTAGCGGACACCAAACGCGCGCTCGGCCACCCCGCAGATATCGGCCACCCGGAACGCGACGATGCCGTCGCGCTCGAGTTCGGCGCCGGCCGCCACCGTGGCGCGCAGCTGCGCTTGCTGCTCGGCCGACAGCTTCGCGGGCGGCCCGCTGCTCCACCGGTCCACCAGACCAGCGACCCCGTCCTGGTTGTAGCGCGTGATCCAGATGCGCAGCACGTTGCGGCTCATGCCGAACTGTCGGGCCGCACCGGTCCGGTCGAGCCCGTCCAGCAGCGCCGCGATCGCCAGCATGCGGATGCCCACACGGGGCCGGGTCTCTGCCCGCACCATCTTTCGCAGCGCCTCCGCGCTGTGCCGATCCGATATCGCCAGCCCCAGCACCACCGCCCCTCCTCCGACCACCAAGGAGAGCAAATCAGATCGTCACCGCGACAAGCAAGCCCGATGACCCAAAGGGCACTGGCTTCGGTATAACACGACAACCCATCCCAACAGCGCGACCGCGTAGGGCGCGGGCTGCGCGTGCCCAGGCAGCCGCAGGGCGAGCACTTGTACGAGCAAGGCGATCGACGCCACCCGCGTCAACAGGCCGGCGGCGAGGAGCAAGGGACAGACCGTTTGTATGAGGATGCCGAGTCCTGTGCTGGCGACACTGGCCAGCAGCGACGCGTGTCCCTCGGCCGTGGCTCGGCCCGGTGAGAGCATGTGCTGCGCGACGTCTGTCACCAGGAAGCCCTGAGCGAGCCAGAGCCTCGTCAGCAGGTCGAGCACTGGGCTGACCAGCCGCCCAAGCGAGGCGGCGAAGCCGGAGGATGCTTCAACCCGTCGGGCGACGGTCGCGAGCAACGAGGCTGGATGACCTGGCTGTGCGCCGAGCGTTCGGTCAGCCGCGACCACCGGCACAGTGAGACGCCCGCCCGCTAGCCGCCGCCGCGCCGGTCGCGGCTGGAGCTGGCGCGGCGGCCGTCAGTGCCGATTACGGAGACGATCGCTGACGCCGTCAGCCGGTGTGTCAGCCGAGCGGGCACACCATGGGCGCGCGCGGTGCGCCGGGTTGAGGGATCTCTGGCGGAGCGCGAAGCTACACTCGTATCATACTAAATCCGGGTGATAGGTTCGGCTTAGAGTGGCGGCTGCGCGGAGCGGGCCTATGCCGCGGGCGGTTGAACGGGGGGATGATGGCACGGATTGCCGAGCACCTGAGTGTGGCGGAACTGGCGGCGCGGTTCCGCGCGGCGCAAACCGTGACCGAGGCGCGGCACACCCAGGCGATTTGGCTGCTGGCGCAGGGCCGCACGGTGGTCGAGGTGGCCGGGGTGCTGGCGCTCACGCCGCGCTGGGTGGAGGCGGTGGCGGCGCGCTACAACGCACGCGGCCCGGCGGCGCTGGGCGATGGGCGGCGCTGGGCGATGGGCGGCGGCGGAACGGGCGAGCAGCGAGCGTGCTGACCGAGGCGGTGCTGGCCGCCCTGGCCGAGCGGCTGCGTGAGCCGCCCGAGGACGGCGGGCTATGGAGTGGCCCCAAGGTGGCGGCCTGGATGGCGCGGCACCTCAAGCTGGAGCGGGTGCATCCGCAGCGCGGCTGGGAGGCGCTGAAGCGGCTCGGCTGGTCGGTGCAGACGCCGCGCCCGCGCCATCCGCGGGCCGCTGATCCGGAGGCGCGGGCGGCCTTCGCAAACAGGTTGACGTTGCCGTTGCGCAAGCACGGGCGGCGCACCCGGAACAGCCGGTCGAGGTCTGGGCGGAGGACGAGCACCGCCTCGGCCTGAAGCCGATCCGCCGCCGGGTCTGGGCCAAGGCCGGCGCACGCCCAACGGCGCTGGGTCATCACCGGTTCCAGTGGCTGCACGTCGCGGCCTTCGTGCAGCCGAGCAGCGGCGAGACGGTCTGGTATCTCTGCACCCGCATCAACAAGCCGGCCTTCGAAACCCGGCTCGCCGCCTTCGCCCGCGAGAGCGGGGCGGGACGCCGACGCCACATCGTCCTCGTGCTGGACAACGCCGGCTGGCACGGCCCCAAGGGCTTGGCCGTGCCGGACGGGATCACGCTGGTGTTCCTGCCTCCCTACAGCCCGGAACTCCAACCCGCTGAGCGGCTCTGGCCGCTGCTCGACGAGGCGGTGGCCAACAAGCACTTCCCCACCCTGGCCGACCTCGATGCCGCCATCGCCGAACGCAGCACCCGCCTCGACCCAAGCATGATCCGTCCGCACACCAGCTTCCACTGGTGGCCAAAGCCGGTTCAGCCGAACTAATCAGCCGGATTTGGTATGAGGCGCCATGTCATGGCTCTTCACCTGCCGTCCTCCGTGTTCGCGGGGCTTCGCTTGCGCAGCGCCCGGTCTCGGGTGTCACACGTCATAGGCAGGAGTGCCAATGCAGTTCGGTCATTGGAGCAATAGCTTGGCGCCTGGCTTTCGCTCCGCTGAGCTTCAGCGTGTCCTGGGGTCGATGGCGCTGGCGATGATTTGGGGCTGGCGATGGCGACGGTGCCCACGCTGCTCTTCCTGCCGGCCCTCGATGTCCTCGCCTTCGGCGAGGGACGCCACCAGCAGCGGCGCGCTAAGACGCTGCGGGGCGGCGATCCTTTGCGGAGACGTTGAAGAATCCCGGAGTGCCAATTGGATTGCGGATCGCCGTCCCGCCTTCGCACACTGGCAAGCTACGCGGCCTCATAGGGCCGTGGCTCCGGGATCGGTCGGCCGAGCCGTTCGGCTTCCTCGATCCACGCCTCGATTGCATCTTGAATGGCGGCCACTGCTTCTTCGCGCGTCTCCCCGTCCGACATGCAACCGGGGAGCTCCGGCACACTCGCGAGGTACCCGCCGCCGTCAGCGGTAGACAAGGCGCTAATTACCACGGTGTAGTCATGGCGCCGCATTGCCGCCTCCAGCCGCCAGTATGAACCTGACTAGCTTTCTGATGTAAACGGCCTTGATAGGCCGGCGTGCCGGGATCGTCAAAATATCATTTCGATTGGGGTGCGAGATTTTCCAGTGGCTTCCGCCGCCGCGCGGCGGCGAGCAGTCCACGCCGTGGTGAGCGCACACAGTCTCAACGTCCGGCATATTCCACCCGTCCGGGTTCTGCCGCATGCGGCTTAGAAGATCTCGGCTCACGGCATAGCTCATGGCCCCAAACGGCGGCCTTCTCAAGCGCGGCGCAGCCGCACTCCCGGACCGCCCCGTTCTCCTCGAGGAACTCGCCTAGCCGCTCGGGGACGGTACGCCACAGTGGCGGAAGTCGAACGGCTACAAGGTTATCGCCAGCCCGCTTGTGCCGCAGCCTTGTCGCACGAACTTGTCGCTAGTCCATGCAAATCGTTGAAATTCCTTGTCACTGCTTGCGACAAAGTGCGCCACGACAAGGGTTGAACCTCCAGCGTGGAGATCGCTCTAAGCGAATGATCTTATTCAGATAAACGATGGTAGCGGCGGGCGGATTTGAACCACCGACCAAGGGATTATGATTCCCCTGCTCTACCGCTGAGCTACGCCGCCATCCCATCGCGCAGGCTGCGCAGATAGCGCTGCTGCCGGGGCAGCGTCAACTGGCCGCGCGGCTTCTGTTCGGGAGGTGATCCAGCCGCCGCCCAGCACCCGGTCGCCATCGTAGAATACGCAGGCCTGGCCCGGTGCCGGCAAGGTGGGGCGGTCCAGCCAGACCTCCGCCGCGTTCCCACAGGGCGTGACCACCGCCGGCTGCGGTGCCTCACGGGCGCGAAGCTTGACGGCGCAGCGCAAGGCCGAGGCAGGAGGCGCGGTGAGCCAGTTCACGTCGCGCAACCTCACGGTGCGCGTGCCGGACGCGCGCGGGCCGACCACCACCCGCCGGCTCGGCGCGTCCAGGGCGACCACCACCCGATCACCGCCGCCGGCCACGCCCAGACGGCGAGCCTGGCCTACGGTGTAGCGCGCGATCCCCTCGTGGTGGCCGAGCACCTGTCCTGTCTGGCCCACGATCTCGCCCGGCGCAACGGCATCGGGGCGGAGCCGGGCGACCAGATCGGCGTAGCCGCCCGAGGGCACGAAGCAGAGATCCTGGCTGTCGGGCTTCGCCGCGACGGAGAGGCCGAGCCGCGCCGCCGCGGCGCGCACCGCCGCCTTGTCCGGCATCTCGCCCAAGGGAAACCACGCGCGCCCGAGCTGGGCGCGGGTGGTGGCGAACAGGAACCAGCTTTGGTCGCGCGCGAGGTCGCGGGCCCGGTGCAGCTCCGCCCCATCGGGGCCTTCGACGCGCCGGACGTAGTGGCCCGTCGCCAGCCGCTCCGCCCCCAGCGCGCCGGCGAGCGCAGTGAGATCGGCGAACTTCACGGTCTGGTTGCAGCGCACGCAGGGCACTGGCGTCTCGCCCACAGCATAGGACGCGGCGAAATCCTCGATCACCGCGCGGGCGAAGCGGGATTCGGCGTCGATCACGTAATGCGCGATGCCGAGCCGATCTGCCACCCGGCGCGCGTCATGAATGTCCTGTCCCGCGCAGCACGCGCCCTTGCGCCCGGTCGCGGCGCCGTGGTCATAGAGCTGCAAGGTGACGCCGACCACCTCATGGCCCGCCTCGGCAAGCAGCGCCGCGACGACGGAGCTGTCCACCCCACCCGACATCGCGACGAGAACGCGCACTATCCGTCCATCATGTTGCGGCTGCCGGCGGGCAGCTTGACCACGAGCCCGTCCAGCGCCTCGGTGACGACGATTTGGCAGCCCAGGCGCGAGGTCTCCTGGAGGCCGAAGGCGAGGTCCAGCATGTCCTCCTCGTCCTCGGTGGGCCGCGCCAGCCGGGAAAACCACGCCGGATCGACAATCACATGACAGGTGGAACAGGCGAGCGAGCCCTCGCACGCGCCCTCGATATCGACACCGTGCTGGTGCGCGATCTCAAGGACGGAGAGGCCGAGCGGCGCGTCCACCTCGCGGCGCGTCCCGTCGCGCTCGATGAAGGTCATCTTGGGCATGGGCGGTTCCGTTCAGGCCGGCGTGGGCGCCCCGGCATGGGCGGCGGCGAGCGCGGCCGCCGCATAGTCGATATCGGCGCGCGAGGTAAAGCGCCCGACGCCGATGCGCAAGCTCCGCGCGGCCGCCGCGTCCGGCACGCCCATGGCGCGCAGCACGTAGGAGGGCTCGACCACTGCCGAGGAACAGGCGGAGCCGGTCGAGACGCAGAGATCGGGCGCGCGCGCCATCAGCTCGGCGGCGGTGGCGAACGGGAAGCAGAGGTTCAAATTGCCGGGGATTCGCGCCGCGAGGCTGCCATTGACCGCGACCCCCGGCACGTCCTGGCGCAGCCGGGCGAGCAGCGCGTCGCGCAAGGCGCGCAGCCGCACCGCCTCCTCCGCCATCTCGGCGCGCGCGATGCAACACGCCTCGCCCAGTCCGACGATGAGCGGCGCGGGCAGGGTGCCGGAGCGAAGCCCCCGCTCCTGCCCCCCGCCGGAGAAGAGCGGGGCGAGCCGGACCCGCGGGCGGCGGCGGACATAGAGCGCGCCAACCCCCTTCGGGCCATAGAGCTTGTGGCCCGACACCGACAGCAGATCGACCTGCCAGGCGCCCACGTCGAGCGGGATCTTGCCCGTCGCCTGCGCCGCGTCGGTGTGGAACAGCGCGCCGGCCTGCTTGGCGAGCGCGGCGAGCGCCCGGATGTCCTGGATGATCCCGGTCTCGTTGTTCACCGCCATGACGCTGACCAGCAGCGTCGGCTCGGCCAGCGCGGCGCGCAGGGCGTTGGGATCGATCAGCCCATCGGCGCCGATCGGCAGGAAGACCGGCTCGAATCCCTCCTCGGCGAGGTCGGCGACGCAGGCCAGGGCGCTCTTGTGCTCGGTCGCCACTGTCACGACGCGGCGCCGGGCGAGCCCCATGCGGGCGGCGTGACGCGCGGCGCCCTTGATGGCGATGTTGTTGCTCTCGGTCGCGCCCGAGGTGAAGACGATCTCGTTGGCGGCCGCGCCGATCAGGGCGGCGACCTCTTCCCGCGCCGCCTCCACGGCGCGCTCGGCGGTGCGCCCCATCACATGCTCGTCGCTGTGCGGGTTGCCGTATTGCTCGGTGAAGAACGGCAGCATCGCGTCCAGCACGCGCGGGTCGCAGCGCGTGGTCGCCTGATTGTCGAGATAGACAGGCCGGTTCGGCCGGGGTGGCGAGCCGTTCATAATCGGGGGATGTGGGGTCAGGCCGCGCGTGGCGCCAGAGCGGCGCGGAGGCGGGCGGCCATGCGCGGGTACGAGGCGACAAAGGCCGCGACATGGGCGGGGCCAGCGTTCCAGGGCAGCGAGACGCGGATCGCCTGTCCGGCCAGCGCGCCCAGGCCCATCGCGGCCAGGACGTGGCTGGGAGCGACCTTGCCGGAGCTGCACGCCGCGCCGGCGCTCACCGCGATCCCGTCGAGGTCGAGGGCCATGACCTGCGCGTCGGCGCGCACACCAGGCAGGGCGAGACAGGTGGTGTTGGGCAGGCGCGGCGCGCGGGCTCCGCAGACAATGGCCCCGGCGGCGCGGGCCGCGTCCTCGATCACGTCACGCAAGGGCGCAAGGTGATCGGCGGGTTCGGCCGCACGCGCCGCCGCGGCGAATCCGGCGATGGCCGGCAAGGCCGGGGTTCCGCCACGCCAGCCGCGCTCCTGCCCGCCCCCGGCGATCAGCGGAACCGGTCCGGCGGGGGCGTCGGGGGCGAGCAGCAGCGCGCCGGCGCCGAGCGGGCCGCCGAGCTTGTGGGAGGAGAGCGCCACGCTGTGCGCGCCGAGGGCGGCGAGGTCGAGCGGGGAGCGTCCGGCGGCCTGGACGGCGTCGACATGCAAGATGGCGCCGTGACGGCGGCAGAGCGCCGCCGCCGCGGAAACGGGCTGCAACACCCCGGTCTCGTTGTTGGCCAGCATCAGGCAGACCAGCGCCGGGCCGGACGCGGCCAGCATCCCCGCGAGCGCGGCGAGGTCCGCCACCCCGTCGGCATCCACCGGCAGACTGAGCGCGTCCGACGACGCCGCCCGGACCGAGTCATGCTCGACGGCACCGACGATCGTGGTCCGGCGCGCGCCGAGGGCGTGCAAAGCCAGCGCGTTCGCCTCAGTGGCGCCGGATGTGAAAACCACGTTGCCGGCCGGCGCGCCGAACCGCGCGGCCAGGGCCTCGCGCGCGTCCTCCAGCAGGCGCCGGGCGGCTCGGCCATCCGCGTGAACCGAGGCGGGGTTGCCGGTCCGGCACAGCGCGGCGAGCGCAGCCTCGCGCGCGGCGGGCCGGATGGGCTCGCTGGCGTTGGCGTCCAGGTAATGGCGCATGCTTACCCGAACGGGGCGGAGGCAGAAGGCTCGGCGGAAGTCGGCTGGACAGGGTTGCGCGCCACGCGAGCCTCCAGTTCGGCGACTTCGGCGCGCAGCTCCTCGATGGCGCGGAGCAGCGGGTCCAGGATCTCCTCGCACGGCATGCCATAGGGATCGAAGTCGGACTTGCGGCGCGGCAGCTTGCGATCGACCGGCTGGGCGGGGACGCCGACCACCGTGGTGTCCGGCGGCACCGGATCGACCACCACGGCGTTCGAGCCGATCCGCGCGTTGTCGCCGACGGTGATGGGGCCGAGCACCTTGGCGCCGGCTCCAATGATGACGTTGCTGCCGACCGTCGGGTGGCGCTTGCCGCCCATGGTGCGGGCCACGCCGAGCGTGACCTGGTGATAGAGATAGCAGTCGTCGCCGATCTCGGCCGTCTCGCCGATGACCACGCCCATGCCGTGATCGATGACCAGCCGGCGGCCGAGCTTGGCGGCGGGATGAATTTCGATCCCTGTCAGCCACCGCGCGAAGTGCGAGGACCATCGAGCCAAAAAGTAGAGGCGCCCTCGCCAAAGCGCGTGCGAAAGTTGGTGCCACAAGACGGCATGGAAGCCGGGATAGCAGAACACAACCTCGACGTAGGAGCGCGCCGCGGGGTCGCGCTCGCGGTAGGCCCGGACCAGTTCGCGCAAAAACGTCACCGCCATGTTAATTTCCGTTCTGCTCGGCCGGGGAGACCAATATACTCGATCGCGACATGGAGGAAGGCGCAAGCCTCAATGTGGGGAGATCAGACGAGGTGATCTGCAAAATCTGGCAAGGTTGTTATTCCCGCTACGCGGGTCACGAATGCGTGCGTTTCCCATAGAAGAGGATTGCACGCTTTCCCATCTCTCGCCGTTGTGCTCTCCCAGCTATAAGGGAGCTGCGTAAGGTTGAACCGATGGTTGAGGTCTGGCCGGAACTCCTCTCGGCTCTGGCAGACCTTCAGCCCAGTCACAAAGCAAAGCAGGTATTAGAACGCCATGCCTGAGGTGATGTTTGCCGGTCCTGATGGTCGGCTGGAAGGCCGCTACCACCACTCGAAGGACACTGGCGCCCCGGTCGCACTGGTGCTGCATCCGCATCCGTTGCACGGTGGGACGATGAACAATCGCATCACATATGCGATATTCCAGGCGTTCCAGCGGCTCGGATGCTCGGTCATGCGGTTCAACTTCCGCGGCGTCGGGCGCAGCCAGGGACGCTACGACGGCGGCATCGGCGAGATCGGGGATGCCGCGGCGGCGCTTGATTGGATGCAGGCGGTCAACCCCAATCACGGCGGGCTCTGGATCGCCGGCTACTCGTTCGGCGCGTTCATCGGCATGCAGCTGCTGATGCGCCGCCCGGAGGTGTCGGGTTGGGTCAGTGTGGCGCCCCCCGCCAACCACTACGATTTCGGCTTCCTCGCGCCCTGCCCCTGCGGCGGCCTGATGCTGCACGGCGACGCCGACGAGCTGGTGCCCGAGCCCGCGGTCCGCAAGCTCGTCGACAAGCTCAACACCCAGAAGGGCGTGCGCGTGGATTACCGCGTGCTGCCCGACGCCGACCACGTCTTCGCCCGCCACGCCGACACCATCGCCCAGGCGGTGGAGGATCACGTCGGCAAGGCCATCGCGCGGCGGCAGATGGCGCTGGCGGCGGACTAGGGACGTTTCGCCTCCTCTTCCCTCGCCCGCAGACGTCGCTTTCTTTCTGCCATGGCTCCCCCCGAACTTGTTCCGGGGGTTGTCCAGTCTGTCCACGGCTTCAACGCACGCGGGCGTGGATGCCCGCGACAAGCGCGGGCATGGCGATGTAGAAAGCTGCGGTTGCCAAAGTGTGATCGCCCGGCCCGCGTGCGGACGGGCGAGTTCCGGACGGAGTACGCGTCATTCCCCGCAGCGATTTCCTCTACGAAGCAACGGCGCGCGGCTTCGTTTTCCAATGCACCGACGAGTCCGCGCTTGACGAGGCGTTCCGCGCCCAGCGCGTGAGCGCGTATATCGGCTTCGATTGCACGGCGGACTCGCTGCACGTCGGCAGCCTGGTGCAGATCATGATCCTGCGCCTGTTGCAGCGGCACGGCCACAAGCCGGTGGTCCTGATGGGCGGCGGGACAACACGGATCGGCGATCCCTCCTTCCGCGACGAGGCGCGGCAATTGCTCAGCGACGCGCAGATCGCCGCCAACATGGCGGGCATCCGGCGCAGCTTCGTGCCCTTCATCCGCTTCGGCGACGGACCCGCTGACGCAATGATGGCGAACAACGCGGATTGGCTGGACACGCTCGGCTATATCGATCTGCTGCGTGATGTTGGCCCGCATTTCAGCATCAACCGGATGCTGTCGTTCGAACTCGGTGCGCTTGCGGCTGGAGCGCGAGCAGGGCCTGACGTTCCTCGAGTTCAACTACGCGATCCTGCAAAGCTACGATTTCCGCGAGCTGTTCCGACGTCACGGCGTGCTGTTGCAGATGGGCGGCTCCGACCAGTGGGGGAACATCGTCTCCGGCGTCGAGCTGGTGCGGCGCAGCGACGCGGCCCAGGTCTTCGGCCTGACCACGCCGCTGATCACCACCGCCTCGGGCGCGAAGATGGGCAAGACCGCGCGCGGGGCGGTGTGGCTGGCGCCGAATCGGCTGTCAGCGTACGACTATTGGCAGTTCTGGCGCAACACCGAGGACGGCGACGTGGGCCGGTTCCTGCGCCTGTTCACCGACCTTCCGCTTGACGAGATCGCGCGGCTGGAGGCGCTGCGCGGGGCCGATGTGAACGAGGCCAAGAAAGTGTTGGCGACCGAGGCCACGCGCCTGCTGCACGGCGCGGCCGCGGCCGAGGCGGCGGCCGAGACCGCGCGCCGCGCCTTCGAGGCGGGTGAAGCCGCCGAGACATTGCCCAGCGTCACCGTCGCGCGCGCCGAACTGGAGGCGGGCGTTCCGGCTTTCCGGCTCTTTGCGACGGCCGGGCTCGCCGCGAGCAACGGCGAGGCACGCCGCCTGATCCGAAGCGGCGGGGCGCGGGTGAACGACGTGCCGATCACTGACGAGGGGCAGACGATTTCGGCCCGGGATCTCCGCGACGGGGCGATCAAGCTGTCGGCGGGGCGCAAGCAGCATCGCCTGGTCAAGGCGGGGGAGTGATACTAAATCCGGGTGATAGGTTCGGTTTAGAGTGGCGGCTGCGCGGAGCGGGCCTATGCCGCGGGCGGTTGAACGGGGGGATGATGGCACGGATTGCCGAGCACCTGAGTGTGGCGGAACTGGCGGCGCGGTTCCGCGCGGCGCAAACCGTGGCCGAGGCGCGGCACACCCAGGCGATTTGGCTGCTGGCGCAGGGCCGCACGGTGGTCGAGGTGGCCGGGGTGCTGGCGCTCACGCCGCGCTGGGTGGAGGCGGTGGCGGCGCGCTACAACGCACGCGGCCCGGCGGCGCTGGGCGATGGGCGGCGGCGGAACGGGCGAGCAGCGAGCGTGCTGACCGAGGCGGTGCTGGCCGCCCTGGCCGAGCGGCTGCGTGAGCCGCCCGAGGACGGCGGGCTATGGAGTGGCCCCAAGGTGGCGGCCTGGATGGCGCGGCACCTCAAGCTGGAGCGGGTGCATCCGCAGCGCGGCTGGGAGGCGCTGAAGCGGCTCGGCTGGTCGGTGCAGACGCCGCGCCCGCGCCATCCGCGGGCCGCTGATCCGGAGGCGCGGGCGGCCTTCGCAAACAGGTTGACGTTGCCGTTGCGCAAGCACGGGCGGCGCACCCGGAACAGCCGGTCGAGGTCTGGGCGGAGGACGAGCACCGCCTCGGCCTGAAGCCGATCCGCCGCCGGGTCTGGGCCAAGGCCGGCGCACGCCCAACGGCGCTGGGTCATCACCGGTTCCAGTGGCTGCACGTCGCGGCCTTCGTGCAGCCGAGCAGCGGCGAGACGGTCTGGTATCTCTGCACCCGCATCAACAAGCCGGCCTTCGAAACCCGGCTCGCCGCCTTCGCCCGCGAGAGCGGGGCGGGACGCCGACGCCACATCGTCCTCGTGCTGGACAACGCCGGCTGGCACGGCCCCAAGGGCTTGGCCGTGCCGGACGGGATCACGCTGGTGTTCCTGCCTCCCTACAGCCCGGAACTCCAACCCGCTGAGCGGCTCTGGCCGCTGCTCGACGAGGCGGTGGCCAACAAGCACTTCCCCACCCTGGCCGACCTCGATGCCGCCATCGCCGAACGCAGCACCCGCCTCGACCCAAGCATGATCCGTCCGCACACCAGCTTCCACTGGTGGCCAAAGCCGGTTCAGCCGAATTAATCAGCCGGATTTGGTATGACATCAGCAGCAAGTCCGGTGCGGACCGCGAGGCCTACGCGGTGTAGATCGCGCCCAGGCCGGCCGTCACATCGAATGAGGCGCCGCTGACGTAGCGCGCGTCGGGCGAGGCCAGGAAGATCACCACCGCCGCCACGTCCTCCGGCTCGATCCAGGGCACGCCCAGGGGATGCAGCTGTTTGCCGGCGAAGGCGACGGCGAACTCCGGCAAGGTTGGCAGGCCATTGGGCGTCATCGCCGCGTACTGCCGGGAGTTTCGGAGCAGGACGGTGTCGACGCCTGTTGGCGACACCGCGTTGACGGCGATGCCTTTCGGCCCGAGTTCAAGCGCCGCCGTCTTCACCAGGCCGATGACGCCCCATTTCGCCGCGTTGTATTGCGGCGCCGGCGGCACCCCCATGCGCCCCTCGATCGACGCGATCGCGATGATTCGCCCATGCCGGCGCGAGACCATGTGCGGGACGACCGCCCGCATGGAATTGGCGACACCGGTCAGGTTCACGTCGATGACATCCTGCCACCCGCGATCAGTCACCTGCATGATCCCAGCCGGCACCATGATGCCCGCGTTCGCAACCAGCACGTCCAGCTTGCCGAACTGCGCGACCGCCTGCTCGGCCGCGGCGTGGAGCGCCGCCGGGCTGCGCACATCTCCGCGCACCGCAAGAAATCGATGTCCCTGCGCCTCGACGAGCCGGCCGGTTTCCGCGAAGTCTTGGGGTGTCGCCGGCGGGTAGGAGACGGCTCTGCTGACCGGCCCCGCGATATCGAACCCCACAACGTCCGCACCCTCGTGCGCCGCGGCGACACAGATCGCCCGGCCGATCCCGCGCGCCGCGCCGGTGACAAACACCACATCGCCGTCAGGGCGCCCTCGCGGCGCGGGGGCGTTCGGGGGCGTGGGTTTCGCCGCGGCACTGATCGGCGACACTGAACCCGGCGCGCATCCGGAGACCAGACCCGCTACCGCCGTGGCTGCGCCAGCGAGCACCATCGTTCGACGACGCGCCATGTCCGCTGGCTCTTTTTCTTGGGCCGTGCTGCTGACGGGCTCCTCGGTCATCGCGGTCTCCTGGATCGGCCCAAGGCTCGCTCCGTGCGGCACGCCGCTCAAGCCACCACGGCGCGCGGGAGACAATTTAGCGCCCAAGCGCCCAGGCCTTGCGCCTGCACGTTGAAAGCACACGCGCACTTCGGGTTCCGTGAGCAGGGTCGCTGGCAGCAACTTTACGTCCGGAGCAGCCTGTTCCGGCTCAATCCGCCCAGGTCGCCAATCCGCTCGATCGTGATGTCCGCCGGCGGATATTTCGCCAGCTCGGCGGGATCGAGGGCGTAATGGCCCTGGCGGGGGAAAACGGTGGTCACGCGCTGGCCCCAGATCTTTTTCACCGCGTGCAGGATGCGCAGCTTGTCATCGACCAGGACATAATGCCGCGCCGGGTAGATACGCACGACATCGTCCAGCTCCTGCTCCTTGTGGACATAGATCAGCACGCGGTCCTCTACCGCACGCCACAGCCCGGCGCGCTCCACCTTGCGCGGCTGGAAGGCGGCGTCGCCATCCGAAAGAATGACGGTCGGCCCCCATTGCGCGACATGCCGCACCGCATCGAGAGCGCCGGGGTAGAGGCGGTCCGCGAAGGGGTAGTCGGCAAACCAGTTGGCGATGCGCAGCACGCGCGGATCGTGCAGCGCCTCCAGCCGGTATCGCTGCAACGCGCCGAGGTAGTCGGCATAGCCAAGCTCGGCCCGCAGCTCCTCGTACAGCTCCCAGTAGCGCCGGCTCGCCGTCTCGCCGTGGATTTCGCTGAGATGAGCGCGCAGATCGGCCTGCACCCGGTCATTGTCGACCAGCGTGTTATCGACGTCGAACAGGAACATCGCCTCGTCCATAAGCCCAGTCTCGCCTGCGCGCTGACGGCGCGGGGGTCACATTGGCGCGTACATTTGAACAATGCAGGAGGAACCGGGCCGATCGCCGGCAATAAAAATGCAACGATCCGAAACTTCGTCCCACGCCCCTCGTTGAAGGCAAGCTCCCCAAAAAGAGGAGCGTAAGGGAGGCAGTCATGGCAGTCGTGAAGATTCTGGAGCTGCTCGCCGAGTCAGAGGAAAGCTGGGAGGGTGCGGCACGCCAGGCAGTAGCCGAGGCGGCGAAGACGGTCCGCGGCATCCGCTCGGTCTATATGAGCGAACTCCAGGCGACGGTCGAGAATGATAAGATCAAGAACTACCGCGCTAATGTGAAAATATCCTTCGTTCTTGAGAGAACGTAGTCCTCTCTCAGGCGAGAGGGCGGCCATTCGGCGCGTCCGTCTCCATGTGGCGGGATGGCCGGGTGGGCGGCCGGCACCAAGGGCATCCCGAACTCGGCCGGAGGGAGGCACGCGTGAACCAGGACGAGATCGCCGAGGCCGCGCGGCTGTTGGCTCAAGCCAGGCGCACGGGAACCCGGATCGCCAAGCTGCCAGTGCAACCAGTGCAACCGGGAAGCGTGGCCGAGGCGCACGCGATTCAGGATGCCGTTGCGGCGCAGCTAGGCGAATCAGTCGGCGCTTTCAAAGCGAACGCGCCACCCAACGAGGAGCCCACGCGCGGGCTGATCTACGCCCGCACCATCCGCCCCGCGAGCAGCCCTATACGCGCGAGGAAGTGTCCGACGCCCTCGAGGCCTGCGCTGCGATCGAGGGGATCGCCAGCCGCTTCGAGGACCACACGGCCCGGACCGCACTGAAAAAGCTGGCCGATTGCGTCAGCAACGGCGGGTTTGTGCCCGGCCCTGTCGCGCGGGACTGGCGGGCGCTCAATTTCGGGAGCATCCATGTGACGCTTTTGGTCAACGGCGAACGGGTCGTCGACCAGGATGGCGGGCATCCAACCGGCGACCCACTCGGGGTCTCGGTGGAGCTGGCGAACATGATGCGGACCGGCGCGGGCGTCCGCGCTGGGCAGTTCGTCACCTGCGGATCTTACACCGGGATGCGCTTCCTCAGGCCGGGCGATACATGCGTGGTTCGCTTCCAGGAGCTTGGCAGCGCGGAGGTGACATTCGAGGCATAGGCATGGTCTCCCTCGCTTGCAGGAGAGGGTTGGGGTGAGAGTGCCTCTCGCCCCCTCACCCCAACCCTCTCCCCCCTGCGGGGGGAGAGGGAGTTAGGCAGTTGCCCCGATCGTCCAGCACGCGCCGCGCCTTGCCCGCGGAACGCTCAATCGTGCCGGGTGGCGCGATGCGCACCGTCGCGGCGAGGCCGACCATTTCCTTGATCCGGCGAGAGGCGTCGTGTGCCTCCGATTCCAGCGCCGACACATCCGCGCCCGGATGGCATTCGACATGCACCGTGACCGCGTCCAGCCGGCCGTCGCGGGTCAGCACGATCTGGTAGTGCCCGGACAGGGCCGGGCTGCGCAGGAGCTGCTCCTCAATCTGCGTCGGAAAGACGTTGACGCCGCGCACGATCAGCATGTCGTCGGACCGGCCGGTGACACGCGCGATCCGGCGCATGGTGCGCGCCGTGCCGGGCAGCAGCCGGGTCAGGTCGCGGGTGCGATAGCGGATGACCGGCATCGCCTCCTTAGTGAGCGAGGTGAGCACGAGCTCGCCCAGCTCGCCCTCCGGCAATACGGCGCCGGACTCCGGGTCAACGACCTCGGGATAGAAATGGTCCTCCCAGAGGGTCGGCCCGTCCTTGGTCTCGACGCACTCATTGGCCACGCCGGGGCCGATGACCTCGGAGAGGCCGTAGATGTCCACCGCGTCGAGTGCGAAGCCGTCCTCGATCTCCCGGCGCATCGCGTCCGTCCAGGGCTCGGCGCCGAAGATGCCGACGCGCAGCGAGCAGTCACGTGGATCGATGCCCTGGCGGCGGAACTCGTCGAGAATCGCCAGCGCGTAGCTTGGCGTGACGCTGATGAGGTCGGGTTGGAAATCAGCGATGAGCTGCACCTGGCGCTCGGTCATGCCGCCGGAGACCGGCACGACAGCGCAGCCAAGCCGCTCGGCGCCGAGATGCAGGCCCAGCCCGCCCGTGAACAGGCCGTAGCCGTAGGCGTTGTGCAGAACCATTCCGGGCCGGCCGCCAGCGGCGTAGAGCGAGCGCGCGACCACGCCGGCCCAGACAGCGAGATCCGCTTGCGTGTAGCCGACCACGGTGGGCTTGCCGGTGGTGCCGGAGGAAGCGTGGAGGCGCGCGAGCCTGTCGCGCGGCACGGCGAACATGCCGAATGGATAGTTCGCGCGCAGATCCTGCTTGGTGGTGAAGGGAAACCGGGCAAGGTCGTCGAGCTGGTGGAAGTCGTCCGGATGCACGCCGGCGGCGGCGAAGGCGTGCTGGTAATGCGGCACGTTGGCGTAGGCATGGCGGAGCGCCCACGCGAGGCGCTCGCGTTGCAGGGCCGCGATCTCGTCGCGCGAGGCGGTCTCGATCGGATCGAGGCCGGACTGCATCTATGGCTCCCTTGGGGGGTCGGCGGGGAGAAGCGTGCCGGGAATGGTCCGCATGTGTCCGCGGAATTCGGCCACGATGTCGGCCTCGGCCCCGGTGACACGCACGTCGTAGATCCCCGACCGTTGCGCGCGCACTCGTTCAGCCGCCTCGGCGCGCAGCGTCTCGCCGAGCCGGCCGGGGCGAAGGAAGGTCACAGCGCAGTGCTGGGCGACGGCGCGTTCGCCGTTGCTGTTGGAGGCGAAGGCCATGGCGCTATCGGCGAGCGCGAAGATCAAGCCGCCATGGCAGATGCCGTGTCCGTTCACCATCCGCTCCGTCACCCTCATGCTGAGCACCGCGTGGCCCCGCCCGACCTCCTCGAGCCGCATGCCAAGGGCATTGCTGGCCCGGTCCTCGGCCCACATCGCATCGGCGACGGTGCGGGCCAGGGCGGCGGGGTCATCTTGCATCAGAGGCGGCCGGTGAAGGCGGGGCGGCGCTTGTCGAGGAAGGCGCGCACGCCCTCGGCGTAGTCCTCGGTGCGGCCGGCCTCGGCCTGGGTCCGGGCCTCCAGGTCGAGTTGCGCGTCCAGCGTGTTGGTGGCGGTGGCGGCGAACAGGCGCTTCATCATGGCGAGCGCTTGGGTCGGCAGGGCGGCGAGGCGCGCGGTCAGCGCCTCGGCCTCGAAGGTCAGGGCGGCGTCATCGACGGCCTGCCAGATCATGCCCCAGGCTTCGGCCTGCGCGGCGGTGACGGGCTCGCCCAGCATCGTGAGGGCGCGCGCCCGCGCCTCTCCCACGAGACGGGGAAGGAAGAAGCTGCCGCCGCAATCGGGCACCAGGCCGATGCGCACGAAGGCCTGCACGAAGCTCGCGCCGCGCCCGGCGAGCACGATGTCGCAGGCGAGCGCGATATTGGCCCCGGCCCCGGCGGCGACGCCGTTCACCGCGCAGACAACGGGGAGCGGCAGGGCGCGCAGCCGGCGGACCAGGCCGGCGTGGTAGGCTTCGGCGATGCCGCCGAGATCGGGGTTGGGGTTGGCAGGGCCGGGAATGATGGCGTCGCTGAGTTCCTGCCCGGCGCAGAACCCGCGCCCCGCGCCGGTGAGCAGCACCGCGCGGCAGGACGTGTCGGTTTCGGCGGCATCGAGCGCGTCGGTCAGACCGGCGAGCACGGCGGGGTTGAGCGCGTTCAGCTTGTCGGGGCGGTTCAGGGTGAGCTTGTGCCAGCAATCCCGACGCTCGACGATGACCGGGTCGTCCATGGGCTCCTCCTCCCCGCGATCAGATACCATTCGGGCAGGCAAGCCAATCCTCTCCGCGCAGGCGATCGACTGTGCTGGCTAGGGCTCGACCTCTCCACGCGCGGGAGAGACTGGGCCGTTCATCTTCCCCACCGGAGTACGAGAGGCTCAACCCTCCGGGCGGTCTCGATGAGGCCGGCGCGTGTCGCGGGATTGAGGGGCAGAAGCGGGTGCCGCGTCGTCTCGGAGCGGATGACGCCGCCTTCCTTCATTAGCACCTTGGCGGCCGCCAGGCCGCATTGGCGGTTCTCGAAATTGATCAGTGGCAGCCAGCGCTGATAGGCGGCCGCCGCCGCCGCGCGGTCGCCCGCGAAATGCGCGTCCACGATCTGGCGGATCCCGTCCGGATAGCCGGCCCCAGGCATCGTCCCAGTCGCACCGGCATCGAGATCGGCCATGAGCGTGATCCCCTCCTCACCATCCCAGGGGCCAACGATCGACTCGCCACCTTGGGCGATCAGCTCGCGCAGCTTGCTGGCCGTCTGCGGCACCTCGATCTTGAAATACGCGACGTTCGCGATCTCGCGCGCCACGCGGGCGAGGAAGGGAACGGGCAGCGCCGTGCCGCTGACGGGAGCGTCCTGGATCATGACCGGGATGTCGACCGCGTCCGAGACGCGACGGAAGAAGTCGTAGATGCCTTGCTCCGGCACCCGGATCGTCGCGCCGTGATAGGGCGGCATCACCATGACCATGGCCGCGCCCGCGTCCTGGGCGCGGCGGCTGCGCTCCGCGCAGATCCGCGAGCCGAAGTGCGTCGTCGTCACGATCACCGGAACCCGGCCGGCCACGTGTCCGAGCACCACGTCGGTGAGGCGCTCACGTTCGGCATCGGTCAGCACGAACTGCTCGGACCAGTTGGCCAGGATGCAGATGCCGTTCGACCCGGCTTCGATCATGAAGTCGACCGCGCGCTTCTGACCCTCGAGATCGAGCTCCCCACCCTCGCCGAACACCGTCGGCGCGACCGGAAACACCCCCCGGTATGGCCGCATCGCGTGAGACATCGGTTTCCCCTCAGTGATTGTCGCGGGGCACGGGCGAGCCGGTGCGCCCTACGAGGAAGTCCAGATCGGCGCCGGCGTTCGCTTGCAGCACGTGATCGACGTACATCTTCACGTAACCACGGGAGGCGGGCGGCGCGGGCGGTGACCAGGCCCCGCGGCGCGCGGCGAGCTCTTGGTCGCCGACGTGCAGGTGAAGGCTGCGCGCCGCGACGTCCAACGTGATCAGATCGCCGTTGCGCACCAGCGCCAGCGGGCCGCCCGTCGCCGCCTCCGGGGCGACGTGCAGCACCACCGTGCCGTAGGCGGTGCCGGACATGCGCGCATCCGAGATCCGGATCATGTCGCGCACGCCCTGCCGCAGGAGCTTCTGCGGGATCGGCATGTTCCCGACCTCCGCCATGCCGGGATAGCCTTTCGGCCCGCAGTTCTTCAGCACCATGACGCAGGACGCGTCAATCTCGAGCGAGTTGTCGTCCTTGAGACGGTGCAGCTCCTCAATGTTCTCGAAGACGACCGCGCGGCCGGTGTGCCGCATCAGCTCGGGCGAGGCGGCGGACGGCTTGATCACCGCGCCATCGGGCGCGAGGTTGCCGCGCAGGATCGCCATGCCGGATTCCGCCTTGAACGGCGCAGAAAAGGGCGTGATGACCGTCTCGTTCCAGCACGGCGCGTCCCGCACGTTGTCCCAGATCGTCCGCCCGTTCACCGTCAGCGCGTCCCGGTGAAGCAGCCCGCGCTCGCCGAGCGCGCGCAGCACAACGGGCAGTCCCCCCGCGTAGTAGAAGTCCTCCATCAGGAACCGCCCGGAGGGCATCAGGTCCACGAGGCAGTGGATGCCCCGGCCGAGCGCGTCGAAATCGTCGAGCGTAAGCGGGACGCCGATGCGCCCGGCAATGGCGAGCAGGTGAACAACGGCGTTGGTCGATCCGCCGATCGCGCCGAGCGTGCGGATGGCGTTCTCGAAGGCGGGGCGAACCAGGACCTTCGAGAGCACGAGGTCCTCATGCACCATCGCGACGATGCGGCGCCCGGCCATGCGGGCCAGCTCGTTGCGGCGCGCATCCACTGCCGGGATCGCCGCGTTCCCCGGCAGACCCACGCCGAGTGCCTCGACCAGCGAGGCCATGGTTGAGGCGGTGCCCATCGTCATGCAGTGGCCGGCGCTGCGGTTCATCGCGGCCTCGGCCTCGTGGAACTCCTCAAGCGTGATCTCGCCGGCGCGGAGCTGCTCGCTCATGGAGATGATGTTGGTGCCGGAGCCGATGATGCGGCCCTGATAGACGCCGCGCAGCTGCGGCCCGCCGGAGACGCCGATCGTCGGCAGATCGGCGGAGGCGGCGCCCATCAGCAGCGCCGGCGTGGTCTTGTCGCAGCCCATCAGCAGCACGACCCCGTCCAGTGGATGGGCACGGATCGCCTCCTCCACGTCCATTGCGGCGAGGTTCCGGTACAGCATCGCCGTCGGCCGCATCGTCACCTCGCCCAGCGAGGAGACCGGGAACTCCAGGGGAAAGCCGCCCGCGTCCAGAACGCCGTAGCGGACATGCTCGGCGATGGTGCGGAAATGCGCGTTGCAGGGATTGAGCTCCGACCAGGTGTTGCAGATGCCAATCACCGGCCGGCCGTCGAACTGGTCTTGGGGAAAGCCGCGGTTCTTGAGAAAGGACCGGTAGTAGAACCCCATCTTGTCCTGCCGGCCGAACCAGGCCTGGCTGCGCAGGCGCTTCCCGCCCTCGTTCCTGTCGTCGTCCATGCCGAGCCTCCATTGCGGCGTTCCAGCTAGACCAGCAGGGCCGGGTGGTCCAGGTCGCCTCGGGCGCCAGCAGCCCACGGCAGGGCAGCCGGCGCGCGGCAGGATGCGGTCCTGGTGCTCGCCGACAAGGCCAACTTCTAGAACGGCGGTCCGGGTCCGGCGGCTGCGCCACGATGGCAGCCCGGTGCTGGCGTGGTGCTTGGGCAATGTGGTGGGCAGAGCCGACCGGCGCGGCAGCCTCTATCCGACCCGGCGCTGGCCCGAGCAGAAGATCAACGCTGCCATTGCGCCGATCTTGGCGGTGGGGCGGGCCATGACCGGCGACGGCAAGGCCGCCGCAATCGACCGCTTCCTCCCCCGGGCCGCTGTGCGCGGACCTCGGTGGCTGACACGGTGTGCGGCGCCGGTCGGCCTTGTGCTCCTTACAGATTCCAAGCGCAGACACACATTGAGCCGAACGCCCCCGGAGGCGATATCTTTCGGCTCCCCAGGTCACGATGCCGGCGACAGAGGCGGGGGTTTCCTGACAGCGGGCGGCTCTTTGCAGTGCCCACGGAGTTGGCTGAGCATGATCTCCACCCGCCTGCATGGGTTCATCGACTACGCAGTGGCCTTGCTGCTGGGCGGGTTGTCAGGATCCGGCTCCCTGTCCCCGCCGGTGCGGCGCACGCTCGGGTCTGCTGGCGCCTACCATACAAGCTATTCAGTCCTGACCGACTACGAAGCAGGGCTGCGACCCTGGCTGACGATGCGCCAACATCTGGCTCTCGATAGCCTCGGTGCTGTGGCGCTCTGTGGTGCGGGCCTGCTGATGCGGCACCAGCGTCCTGGTGAACGCGCGCTCCTCGTTGCCGTCGGGCTATCGGAGCTCGCGGTGGTCGCACTGAGTCGTGCGACGCCCGCGAGCGGTCCCGGCGATGATCCGCCCACGGGCAAAGTTTGAGGGTCTGCGGATGATCGGCGAGACGAGACAGGAATTGCTGTCAAGCCAGTCGAATTTTGGCAAGCGCAGCGCCACTTTCTTCCCAGCAGACTGAATCGCCACCCCTGTGACACCAGCGCGCGACGGTCGCATCCGGCCACGGATCGGAGGCATGGTCAGCGGGAGCGAGAGCAGTGGCCTGCCGCCGTTGCCGATTCACCTCTCGGACGATCCTTGCCCGGTGAGATACTCGGCGCGCTCGTGCGTCCAGCAGGATGTCGAACCTGCGCTCCTCCAGCGCCCGCGCCAACTCGGCCGGCGCGATCGAGTGGTCGGTGAAGAGCATCGACGCGCCGAATCTCATGGCGGCATCCTCTTTACACGCTTCCTGCCGCCCATCATGGTTGTCACTTCAGATGCCCATCGACACAGGGGCCGATGGTAGCCCGACGGATAGGTTGCATATAGAAAAGGGCGCCGACGCTCTTCGGTTCGGCATCCCTTGGCGAGGAAAAGGAGGAAACAATCAATGGCACTTTACGAGCTGAGAACATACACGCTCTACGTCGGCAAGATGGGAGAGGCCGTAAAGCTCTATCAGGAGCTCGGCTTTCCGGCCCTGAGCAAGGGAGGTCACGACAAGAAGCTTGTCGGGCACTTCCAGGGCGACACCGGCATGATCAACCAGATCGTGCATTTTTGGAAATTCGAGGACGACGCGGATCGTCGCGCACACTGGGCGGCGGTGTTCGCGAACACTGACTTCGTCGAGGGTTTCGCCTCCAAGTTCCGATCCTTGGTGATGACACAAGAAGTCAAGCTGCTGCACGCCGCGCCATGGGGCCCGCATCCGTAACGAGTTGGGCCGCATGGTACGGGGATCTGTCACCACAGTCTCGCTGATCGAGCCATGCTGTGCCTGCACCCCAGCAGCGCGAGCCCTAGCCCAGCATCAGCGTCCTGTGTGGAGAAGGCAGACCGCGCTCGGATTGACCGAGTCATTGCGATCAGTGCGCTTCGTTGTAGCCATCTTGTTGATCGAGGCGGACTGGCCGCTCTCCAGCATGCGCGTCCAGCGCCACGGAGCCCATACCCTGTCCAAAGCCGGGCCGGCGCATGCAGCCTGCCACGGCCGAAATCGCCATCGCGGTGACGTGCCAGGCCGCGCTGATTTCCGGAGGACGGTAAGGGACCCATATTGATCGGCATGATCCCGCTGTCCGTGCTCGACCTCGCCCCGGTTGCCGAAGGCAGCGACGCCGGCCAGGCGCTGCGCAACTCCATGGACCTCGCCCGGCATGCCGAGGCGCTGGGGTACGCGCGCTACTGGATGGCCGAGCACCACAACATGCCCGGCATCGCGAGCGCCGCCACTGCGGTGGCGCTGGCCCACATCGCCGCCGGAACGAGCCGCATCCGCGTGGGCGCGGGCGGCATCATGCTGCCGAACCACGCGCCGCTGATCATTGCCGAGCAGTTCGGCACCCTGGCCGCGCTGCATCCGGGCCGTGTCGACCTCGGACTCGGCCGCGCCCCCGGCACCGACCCGATCGCCGCCCACGCGATGCGGCGCAACCTCGCCAGCGACGAGGATCAGTTCCCCCAAGACGTCGTCGAGCTCCTGTCCTACTTTCGTCCCGCCACACCCAGCCAGCCGTTGCAGGCGGTGCCGGGTGCGGGCGAGGAGGTGGAGGTCTGGATCCTGGGGTCGAGCACCTTCGGGGCCCAGCTGGCCGCGGCCCTCGGCCTGCCGTATGCGTGTGCCTCCCACTTTGCGCCGAGTCAGATGCGGGAGGCGATGTCGATCTACCGCGAGCGCTTCAGACCTTCTGAGCGGCTGTCCGCGCCGCACGCGATGCTCGGGGTCAACGTGTTCGCGGCGGAGACCGATGCCGAGGCCCGGCCTCTGTTCTCGTCCCTGCGGCAGGCGTTTGTGAACCTGCGCCGGGGGCGTCCTGGCAAGCTGCCGCCACCAGTTGATGATCTGGACGCGGACCTCGACCCTTATGCCCGAGCGATGCTCGCGAGTTCCCTGGCCTGCTCCATCGTGGGTGGGCCCGAGGCGGTCAGGCGTGGGCTCCAGGAGTTCGCCGCGTCCACGGGTGCCGACGAGCTGATGGTGACGGCGCAGATCTTCGACCACGCTGCGCGCAAGCGCTCGTTCGAGATCCTCGCCGATGTTCACAGGCAGATGGCTGCCGCGGCATAGGACGCCAACCCGATCGGCCATTGGTTTGGCCCGGCGATCCCTGGTCGCGAAACCGGCTAGGACTGTCAGGGAGATAGGACTGTCAGGGAGAGCAGCGGCGCTCGCCATGCTCACAGTTCGCCGGCACCCCGGCGAGAGGCGTCTTGCACGCGGTCGGTGCTGATGCGAGGCCTTGTAAGCAAGTCCCCTCCTTCGACATCGTCCCAAAGGCATGCGGGCGACTTACGATGCTGCCGCCGCGCTGACGGACAGGTTCTGCCACGGCCACACAGTCTGGACCCGAATGGGCCTTCGGTGCATAGTTCAGAAACACCGTGCGAACGCATCGGAGGCGGCCGCCATAGTCGCCTCCCGGTTAAGCCGCTTCCAGGAGCCGAGTGCCTTGAGCGCACTGAACTAGCGCCGCTGTTGGCGAAAGCACCGGGTTTCAGTCAATCTGCCGGCCAAGCAATAGGAATAGATCGGAGGAGCAAATGGCCCGTCCAATTCAAGACTTCGATGCCGTCGTGATCGGCGCAGGCTTTTCCGGCATGCATATGCTGAAGTCGCTCAGGGACAAATTGGGGTTAAAGGTGCGAGTTTATGAGGCCGGTGCAACCGTTGGCGGCACCTGGTACTGGAACCGCTATCCCGGCGCACGTTGCGATTCGGATGCCTACATTTACTGCTTCACCTGGGATAAGCAGTTGCTGCGAGAGTGGGACTGGACCGAACGCTATCCCGAGCAGCCAGAAATCCTGCGCTATCTCGAGCACGTGGCCAAACGCCACGATCTCAAGCGCGACATGCAGTTCAACACGCGCGTGACCGGCGCCGAATTCGACGAGAATACCAATTTGTGGAGGGTGACAACCGACAAAGGTGAAGAGGTCACGACACGCTACCTCATCACCGCCGTGGGTACCCTGTCCGACACGAATATACCACAGTTCAAGGGCTTGGAGACGTTCAAGGGCAAGTGGTACCACACCAGCCGCTTCCCTCACACCGGCGTTGACTTCACCGGCAAGCGTGTGGCGGTGGTCGGCACCGGCGCGACCGGAGTGCAAGCGATTCCTGAGATTTCGCAGCAGGCGAAGCAACTCACCGTCTTCCAGCGCACCGCCAACTACTGTGTCCCGGCACGTAACGGGAAGGTGGACCCCGAAGTGACCGCGGCGCGCAAGGCGGACTACGACGGCGTGGTCAAGCGCATTCGTGAATCCTTCTTCGGCCAGGAACACTACTTCATCCCAAAGTCGGCGCTGGAGGTCACGCCCGAGGAGCGAGAGCGCGAGTTCGACAGGATGTGGGACGCTGGTGGATTCGCCTTCTGGCTAGCCAATTACCAGGACATGTTCTTCAGTCAGGAGGCCAACGACCTGTGCGCTGACTACATCAAGCGCAAGATCCGCCAAACGGTGAAAGATCCAGCGGTAGCGGAAAAGCTCATACCCAAGGGTTACCCTTACGGCACCAAGCGCCAGCCGTTGGACACCAACTACTACGAGACGTTCAACAAGTACAACGTGCTCCTGGCCGACGCGAGCACCGATGGCCCGATCGAAGAAATTACCGAGAAGGGCATCCGGGCGGGCGGCAAGGAGTACGAGTTTGACATCATCGTTTTTGCCACTGGTTTCGACGCCATGACAGGCCCGCTGGTAGACCTGAATTTGAAGGGCCGCGGCGGCCGCAGGCTGGATCAGCAGTGGGCGGACGGTCCGCACACCTATCTTGGCATTGCGATTGCGGGCTTCCCCAACCTCTTCGCCATCACCGGCCCGCAGAGCCCGTCGGTGCTGTCGAATATGCCGGTCTCGATCGAGCAGCATGTGGAGTGGATCACCGACTGCGTCGATGCCATGCGTAAAATGGGCAAGACCACCATTGAAGCGATGCCCCAGGCGCAAGACCAGTGGGTTGCGCATGTCAACGAGATCGTCAGCCAAACGCTGATGACCAGGGCGAATTCCTGGTACATGGGCGCCAATATTCCCGGCAAGCCTCGTGTCTTTTTGCCCTATCTGGGGCCGGAAGGTGTCGGCGGCTATCGGAAGAAGTGCGATGAGGTCGCCACGATGGGCTATGAGGGATTCGAACTCGCTTAGCAGACTCGATAAGCGACCAGGGGGTGAGGGACAGCAGCTGCCCTTCACCCCTCAAGCAAAACCGAATTTGGGGAAACGATGATCGAGAACGGCTACTACTCGCAGGCGGTGCATGGCCCCTACGAGCTGCACGAGATCGGCAATCTCGAATTGGAAGAGGGCGGCACCATTCGCGGCTGCAAGCTGGCCTACGCCACCTTTGGCACGCTCAACGCCGCCAGGGACAATGCGGTCCTTGTCCCCACATGGTACTCCGGCACGCACAAGATCATGGAGCAGGTGTATATCGGCAAGGGCCGTGCGCTTGACCCCGACAAGCACTTTATCATCGCCGTCAATCAGATCGGCAGTGGGCTTTCCACATCCCCGCACAACACGCCCGCGCCGGCGGGGATGGGGAATTTCCCGCGTGTGCGCATCGGTGATGATGTGCGCGCGCAGCACAAGCTTGTAACGGAGAAGTTCGGCCTACACAGTCTCGCCCTGGTAGTGGGCGGCTCCATGGGCGCGCAGCAGACCTATGAATGGGCCGTGCGCTACCCCGAGATGGTAAAGCGCGCCGCACCCATCGCCGGCACTGCGAGGAACACAGTCCATGATTTTCTGTTCACCGAGACATTGGTCGACGCCATCACGTCCGACCCTGGCTTCAACAACGGATTCTACAAGTCGTCGGAAGACGTTCGCGAAGGCCTCCTGCGCCACGCCAGGATGTGGGCTGTAATGGGTTGGAGCACGGAGTTCTTCAAGCAAAACCGGCACATGGCGCTGGGCTTTTCGTCCCTGGACGACTTCATCATCAACTTCATGAATGCCTATTTCAACGTGATGGACCCAAACGATCTGCTGTGCATGGCATGGAAGTGGCAGCGCGGCGACGTCAGCCGCCACACCGGCGGCGACCTGCGGGCCGCGCTGGGCTGGATCAAAGCCAAGACCTTCGTCATGCCGATGTCTTCGGACATGTTCTTCCCGGTGGCTGATTGCCAGGCGGAGTGGCGGCTGATCCCCGACGCCGAGTTCCGGCCGATCCAAACCATCGACGGTCACCTGGCCCTGTTCGGCGCTGATCCCAAGGCGGTCAGCCAGCTCGATCAGCACTTGGGTGAGTTGCTTGCAGCAAAAACTTAGATGTCAGGGGGCAGCATCTATCGGCGTTGCCTTACGTTATGACGGCACGCCGACTTGCTCCGGCGCAGCACCGCTCGGCCTAGAACCGCTCGCGCGAGACCGTGTGTTGCTCGACCTCCTGCCGCGTCCGCCAAGCCGGGCGCAGCGTCTTGGCATTGAAGAGCGATAGCTGGTCGGTGATGTGCGGCGAGCCAGGGCGTGAGGCGTTGCCGTAGCCCAGCAGGGCCTGTGCGTGCGCACCATCCGGCGCGAATTCGACGAGTTGCACGTACCCGTCCCCGCCATAGGACCACAGCGCCTGTGTTCCGTCCTGCGCGGGGAAGGGATTGACGACCCGCACGGGGCCGAACGGGTCGTCCGGCCCGCTCTCTGGTTGATTGGAGACCGGGATCGCTTGCTGGAACAGCGGATCGTGGGTAACGAGCACCGTCCTGTGCACGTCTCCCCAGGCGATGTCGAGGGCACCGTAGGCCTGCTGCACCGCCTGCGCCGCCGCGACCAGGTCCACCACAGCCTGTGCCGGGTCTGCCAGACCGACAGGTGTCGAGAGCGGCGCCTCAGCCGACCAGCCGATCCGGAACTTGGGATAGGGCGAGTAGAAATTGATCGTGTCGTCCTTCGGCATCGCGGGATCGGCGATGGCGGTGTCGAACCACCGCTCGAACAGAACGCCGCCTTTGCTCGCCGCGTCCGCTGTGCGGTCCCAGAAAGCGAGCACGGATGCCGCCTTCTGTGCTATCGCATCTCCGGATGCCTGGGCCGCCGCGATCAGGTCGGGAAGCACGCGGTCGGCCAGGAGCATGTGCGTGCTCTCCTTGCCGGCCAGCACCTGCGCGGTCGTCAGCTCTGGAATGGACAGGAGGAAGAGCGCCGCGTTCTGCGGCCGCAGCGCCGTGAAGTTCGGCGCGACATAGGAGGGGAAATTGGCCGGGTCGATCACCTCCGGGAAGGTGCTGGTCCAGGGCGGGTTGTTGCTGTTTGCGACAAAGCCGCCCGGCGGGTCAATCGCGCGCGGCAGGGCCGACCAGGGGAAGGTCGCGGTCCACAGCGCCTTCGGATCATTGCCGGGCAGGATGCCAGCGTAGTCCGACCACGTGCCCCCTTGCCGGACCGGCTGCCGGCCGCCGAACAGGTACATGATCTGGCCCTGCTGGTCGGCGTAGATGACGTTGAAGAACGGCATCTGCAGCGCCGAATTGGCGGCGACGAACTCGCCTAGGTTGCGGGCCTGCATCATGCCCCAGGTACCTGCATCACCATCGCAGGCGCATCCAGCCCGGCCACCCGGAGCGCCAGCGCCTTGGCTCCGTTGCGGGCGATCACCGGGCCGTGGACCGAGGCGTCGATGTCGATGGTCTGGCTCGCCAGCGAGCCGTCCGGCTGCCGGATCTGGATCGTGTCCTGGCGGTGCTCGAGCGGCAGCACACCGTTGCCGAACTGGTAGCCGCCGTCCGCGGTGAGCTGTAGCTCATAGAGGTCGGCGTTCTTGATGGTGTTGTTGGTGTGGGTCCAGCCGACCCGGTCGCTGTAGCCGATGCCAATGAAGGGTGTCCCCGGGAAGGCAACGCCGCTGGCATTCAGGGTCGGGGACGCCGGGTCGCCGACCACGAGGTTCGCCTCCATCCACTGATAGACGCCCAACCCCGGGATCGGCTGGTTGTTGCCCCAGGGCAGGTGCGGGTTGCCCATGAGCACGGCGTTGCCGCTGGCGCTCTTCTGCGGCGCGAGCGCCCAGCCGTTCGATCCCTCCGGGGTCAGGCTGGCCGCCACGGCGTTGGCCGCGGCCAGGCCGCCCGTTTGCCACGCCGCGACCAGGGCGGGCACGTTGTCCTGCTCCGGCATGAAGGTGAAGTGGATCGTCTCTTGCTCGCCGGCCAGGATGTCGGTCGGTTGCAGCGGCAGGACATGCCGGATCGAGGGGGCGATCGTGTCGCCGTGGACCGCCGCGTACTCGTTCGCCCCCTCGACGAAGGCCTCGATCACCGCGCGCTGGAAGTCGCCCCCTTCCTGTAGCCAAGCGGCGGCGCGGTCGGGAATGCCTTCGGTGCGCACCCGCGTGTCACTCTGCACATTCGCGTTGCCGTCGCCCGGGCCGAAATACTCGGCCAGGCGGCCGCGCGCGGCGGCGACGTTGGTCAACAGCGTCTCCGCCTGGTTCTCCATCTGGGCATAGCCGTAGCCGCGCACGACGGTGAGCAGGTCGGGGCCGTAGATGTGTGGGATGCCGTAGGTGTCCCAGAGAATCTCGCCGCCGCTCTGGGCCGAACTCTCGGCCGCGCCGGCGCTGGCCATGGCAAGCGAAAGTGTGACGGCAGCCACACACCAGAGAGCGCGACGGCGCATGTCCCTCTCCTCGGTCCCGCATCGGTCGGATCGCAATTCGTAGCCTTGTGCCGGCAAGAGCGGAAGCCCGGAATTTGGTTGCACTGCCATTATGGTGAGGAGAGCGTCCATTTTACGTTCTCCGGCCACGACGAGATGACCGAAGTCTCCGGCGACGGTGGTGCCGACCTCGAGCCGGACGGCTCCATCACCGATGAGATCCGCTTCGACATGGGCGACGAGGTATCTTTACCGCACGACGACCGTAGATTGTTCGCGCCCGGCTAGCCCCGCTTTCCGCTTACGGACAGGCTAAGCCGAAGTCGATTAGACCCATTCTTTCTTTCGTACTCTACGTTGTCCATAAGCGACCGCACGAAGTGCAAGCCCATCCCTCCGAGCTTCCGCTCGATAAGGCCCGCAGCAAGGTCCGGGGCCGGCACCGAGAGCGGATTGAATGCGACGCCGTCGTCACGCACCTCCGCCACCAACTTGCCAAGCTTCAATGAAAAAGTCACCATGATTTCATGCGGCTTCTCGTCAACGTAACCATAGCTGACCGTGTTGTTGAGTATCTCCTCCAGGGCGACGATCAGGGCATTCAGAGCGGGCTTTGACAGCTCATGGTCGGCTCCAAACTTGACTACCGCCTCGGTAACTCTTTCCAATTCGGCAAGCCGGTTACCAATGCACACTGTGACCCTGTTGGCGCGTTGCTTTCCTTGCACCGACAGCTCCGAAACCTTGCATTCCGCCCTCGGCATAACTTGATCGCTGATGCATATGTCGACCATTCACATCCAACTTAGCGAGCATAGTCCCGTCTGCCAGGCGAGCACACTCTCGCCGCCAGCAGAGTATTCAACAGCAGCTATCGAGGATTGAGATGCGCCCCACGCGCCACTGATGTAGATGCCGTCGAGCCTGCATCAGCCATCAAGCGAGACCGCAGCGGCGCGGCGTAGCGCCTCGTCGCGGGACGCTGCAACCACAAACATCTCCAGGAAACCACCTATTTCAAAGAGTTCTAGTGTCAGGCCATCAAGTCCGCACAACACCATTCTCGCGCCCACACCGTGAGCCAACTTCTCCGCAAACAGCAGCGAGCGAAATCCCGCGCTGGTCATGTGATCGAGGTGCGAGAAGTCCACCACAAGGGCGCGACAGCCCTGTTCCAGATGGGCCTTCAGCCGCTCGGTCAGCTTCGGCGCGTTGACGCTATTCACCCGTCCTTCAATGTGTAGCACGGTCGCATGATCGTGTCGTATCTCGAAGATATCCAACGTGCTTCCTCCTTGATCGGCCAGTGCCGGCGCCCGCTTGCACAAAGCCGGACTGGTGCAGGCATCCAGCCGCGCGTGCCTGATCGCACATCGACGGTGGAACGAACAGGTGGCCGACACGCCAAACCGGCGCTCGGCAATGGGTGAAGTCTTGGCCTACGGGCGGCAGTTGTCCAATCGAAAACTACCCTGTCGTCGGCACCTGTCAACTCGATCCGCAGGGCCACGACCTGCAGCCTCAGCCGGATATCCTGCGCACCGCACCTTGCTGTCCGCAGATCATGACAGCTCACGCTGCTCAAGAGCGCGAGGCGTCAAACGCGGTCAAGTGCTTGCCATCCCCATCGATCCGGGCTGACTCGGCCCGGCAGGTGCCTAACAGAACTGACAAGCCTCTTTACCCATCAGTGATCTTTGTTCAGATTCTGGGCGGCACGAGTAGGCGCTTCGGGTGGGAACGCTATGCGAAAGCCAGATGGCATTGTCTATGGCACCGAGGAGACACCACCAGCCAGCCTGCTGCTGGCGCTCGGGCTCCAGCACGCGATAGTCGTGTCGATCTTCCTGGTGGCGCTGGTTGGGGTCGCAAGGGCGGCGCAACTGCCGGTCAATCAGGCCGGCAACCTGATCTCGCTCAGCCTGATCGCGTTGGCACTGGCGACCCTTTTACAGGTCAGACGCTACGGCGCGGTGGGTTCCGGCCTGCTCGCGATCCCGGCAGTGCAGAGCATCTTTGTGCCAGGCTCAATCATTGCCGCCCGCGCTGGCGGACCGCCGATGATGGCCGGGCTGCTGCTTGCCTCGTCGTTCCTGGAAATAGTCCTGTCGCGCTTCCTTCGGCCGATCCGCGGCATCCTGCCCACCGAGCTTTCGGGATTGATCGTGTTGGTGACCGGCCTTTCTGTTGCGCAGGCCGGAATGGACAACGTCGTCGGCGCCGCGACGGCCAACGGGGGCGCCGCCTGGCCGCGCGCGCTGCTGGTGGCAATCGGGACTCTCAGCATCATGGTCGCCCTCAGCGTCTGGGCGCGCGGTCCGCTTCGCACGTTTGGCGCGATCATCGGTCTCGTCGGCGGCTACGTGGCGGCCGTGGCCCTTGGCCTCGTGGATCCCAGGCTGTGGCAGGCGCTCGCGAACGCACCGCTCGTCCGGGTACCCTCCCTGGTGCCGGTGTGGCCGGCCTTCAGCGTGCAGCTGCTGCTGCCTTCGGGTACTCAGCGGGCTCGCGATCACGCTAAACTCGATTGGTGCGCTGACCGCAGCCCAGCGGCTGAACGACCGCAACTGGCGGCGCCAGGATCTGGAAAGCCTTTCGCGCGGGCTGCTCGCCGACGGCTTGGGAACAATGGCTTCTGCGTTTCTCGGCGGCGCCGGGATCAGCACGAGTGCTTCCAGCGTCGCCTTGACCGCGACAGCGCGGGCAACGAGCCGAGCGATCGGCTACGTTGCTGCCGCCATATTCCTGGTGGTCTCGGTGCCGCCGAAGTTTGCGGTTTTGGTGGTGAGCGCGCCGCCGCCCGTGCTCGGCGCAGCATTGGTTTTCCTGTCTTGCTCCCTGCTGATCAGCGGGGTGTCGATCATAAGCTCCCGCCTGCTTGACGCGCGCAAGACGTTCTGCCTGGGTATCGCCTTCGCCTTCGCCGTCACGACCCCCGCGCTGACCCGTGCAGGCGCGCTTTTGCCGGTGTGGATGGCGCCGGTGGTCGCAGCCCCGTTGCTAGCCTCGGCCTTGGTCGCGATTCTGCTCAACCCGATATTGCGGCTCGGCATCCGCCAGCAGGTCGTGCTGGTGATCCCGCCGGGTGGCATCCCCCACACAGACCTGGTCGCGTTCATCTCCCGCGCCGGTGCTGCTTGGGGTGCGCGGCGCGAGATCATTGCCCAGGCGCAGGGACCAATCGCGGAGTGTCTCGACACGCTGGTTGACGCCGAGCTGACGGACGGCGAGGTCCGCCTGCGTCTTGGTTTCAACGAGTTGCAGCTCGACGCGCGCATCAGTTGGCGTGGCGCACCGCTGCCCTTGTCCAAAACCCGGCCCACCAAGGAGGAGTTGCTGACGGACAGCGATGCTTCGGCACGCATGGCCGGCTACCTGATTGGCCGCTCGGCCAGCCGCGTGAGAAGCCGAGTCGTCGAGGGGAGGGCGGAGGTCTACCTGATGTTCGATCACTGACACCTGAACCAGGGGCAGGACGGAGACAGCGCGTGGGCCGCACAATCGGGTCGGTTGTCGGCCGATCAGGCCCCGAGCTTCAGCAGGATGGCCGCTATGTCGTCGGATTGCGAGCTGCCAGCTTCGAACTCCCGGACATCCGCCAGCAGCTGATCCAACAGGTTTGTTTCCGATGACGGGCAATGAGCCACCCATTCTGCAACTCGCCCCTCACCGAAGAGGCGTCGCGAAGGGTCCATCGCTTCCGTGATGCCGTCGGTGACAATAAGGAGTTGGTCTCCCGGCCCCAGGTTCACAACGGCAGGCCTGTATACGGCGTCCTCCCTCACCCCAAGTGGCAGCCCGCCCCCGATACCGAGGCGCTCGATTGCACCGTTGGCCCGATGCAGAAAGGGGGCCACATGACCCGCCCGAATATAACTCAGCTGGTTCGTAGTCCCGTCGAACGCGGCGATGAGCAGGGTGACGAACATGCAGCTCGAATTTCCCGCTGCCAGGGTCGTGTTGACGAGACGCACGGCCTCCTCCGGAGTCCGGAAAAGCCGCCGCGCATCCGGATGCGCCATGATGCCTCTGAACAGAGCGTGAGTCCTTGCCATCATCAACGCTGCTCCAGCACCTTTGTCCGAGACATCCCCCAACAAAAGCACCAAAAGGTCGTTACCAATGCAGAAATGGTCGACCAGATCCCCACCAACCTCATTCGCGGGCACGAGGACGACATCGACTGTCACTGCGCACCCCCCAACGATGCCTTGGTAAGGTGGGGGCACCAGTGCAAGCTGCAGCGTGCGCGCCTCGGCAAGTTCGGTCTGCTTTCGCTGCAGCTCCCGCTGTACCACGTCGCGTGAGGCTTCCAGTTCGCGCTGAGTCGCGCGCAACGCCGCATTGGCGGCCTCCAGCTGCCGGTTGAGGCGTGCCTCTTTCTCCTGAAGCAGCGTCATTTCATAAGCTTTTTGCTGCACCCGGCGTGCCGCGTCCCGATCGGACGTGACGTCAAGCAGCAAAACCCAGATCGTGCCGGTACCGGCGTCTTCATGGAAGTGGAGATCTGCGACACGCCCGCCGGCCAGCTCGACCAACGGCACGAAATAAGGCGTCTCGCTCAGCGGTAAAAGTCCTTCAAGGAACAATGCTTGCTCGACCGCCGGCTCGCCCAGGCGCATGGCCGCCAGCCCGTAATTCTCAAGATTCCCGCCTGCGCCGACCAGAGTGAGTTCAGCACCGATTTGCAGATAGGCCACCGCCCGCTCACCATACATCAATGCCCGCAATCGATCGGCCAGGCACGCGGGCAGAACGTCCATGGCTTAACGGGCGATGCGGATGGCGAGGTCCATGAACGCGTCCTCCACGCCCTCGCCAGTTCGCGCGCTGCTCGGCTGCACCCACCAGCCGTTAGCCCGGAGGCCGGCGACTTCGTTGTCGCTGATCGCCCACTGCTGCGTCAGATCAGCCTTGTTCAGCAACAACACGAACGGCAGTGGACCATGCTCCGCCTCGACGCGCCCGCGCAGCGACAGGGCGACGTCGAGGGTCGACAGGCGCGTCCCGTCCGCCACCAGCACGTATCCTGCGGAGCCCCGCAGATAGCTCATGCGGAGCGCGGCAATGTCGTCCTCCCCCGCGAGGTCCCAAAGTATGAGGTTTACACTCCGGCCTGGCAGGTCCACGGTTTTCTTGTCAATCTTGACTCCGATCGTGGTGAGATAGGTTTCGGAAAAGATGCTGGCGACGTAGCGCCTGACGAGACTGGTCTTGCCAACCGAGAAAGCGCCAAGCATGCAGACCTTTCTTTGCACGGCCGCCGTCATGGCTATCCCTCGATATCAACGCTGAACGAAACCCGGCGGTTGGCTGAACGCGCAGACTCGGAGGTCTCTTCGTTCAACGGCTCCAGGGCGTCTGCGCCGCGGACCGCGAGCAGATCCGGATTGACACCGCGCTTTTTCAGGAGCGAACGGACGACTTCCGCGCGCGCCAAACTCAGCGACAAGTTAAGCGTACCCTGGCCGACGGCATCGGCATGTCCAGTCAACGTGACCCTCGTGGACACATGCAAGGCTGACGACAAAGATGTGAGATCGATCAGCTCCCGGGCCAACTGATCAAGAATGGCGTCTTGTCCCGGCGCCGGGAGAGCCTCGTTCTCATTGAAACGGATGTTGCGGGACTGGATCGCCTCGCGCAACTTGCCAATCGCACCGTCACTAACGTTTTGCATTCTGGAGAGGTCGAGACGAGGCGCTCCCGCCGGGAGCATCCGGCTGGCGATGCGTGCGCGCTCGAGCCAAGGTGAGGGGGCCGAGCCTTGCGCTAAAATGCGGTCACCCTCGACCGTAAGGGTCACGCTCGACGGCGGGTTGAGCGAAGCTTGCAATCGCTTCAGCACGATCTGCGGATCAAGCCCTTCGTAAGGCGCCCAGCGTGCCACGACGCGCTTGGGATCAATCCCCTCCTCGGTCAGCAACTGCCGGGGGTCGACCGCAAGGGGATCGCGCAACCCGGCGACCAGGAACTTGCCGTCGCGTTGCCCCGCCTCTGTGATCACGACGCCCGGCTGCGCCCCGAGCCGTGCCAAGTAGTTCTCCCAGCGTTGACCTTCTCCCAAATCAATGTTCCGCACCGCAGAGAGATCGAGAGAAGGCGCCCCCGTCGGCAGCATTCGGCCGGCGATGTCTGCGCGCGTGAGCCAGTCTGACGGCGCCGATCCTTCCGCCACGATGCGGTTACCCTTGACCGTGAGCGTCACGCTCGGCGGAGGGCTGAGCGTGGCGTGCAACCGCCTCAGCACGATCCGCGGATCGAGCCCTTCGTAGGGTGACCAACGGGCGATGACGCGCCTTGGACTGATCCCCGCCTCGCTGAGCACACGTTGCGGGTCGACCGCAAGCGGGTCGCGCAAGCCGTCGATCAGGAACTCGCCGTCGCGCCGCCCCGCCTCGATGATCACAAGACCCGGTTGCGCCCGAAGCCGCGCGACGTAGTCCGCCCAGTGTTGATCGTCCCGCCAACGGCGCACGCCCCAGGCTCCGGCGGCGAGCAACAGTAGCCCGAGCGCGAACAGCGGTAGCAGCCAGGAAAAGGTGGGCTGCTTGCGCTGCGGCGCTTCCTGCCGGAACGCGACGCACGCCGTCAGCTCAGCCTCGATATCCGCGAAGCCCGAGCTGTCGCCGTCAAAGTTCTCCAACGCATGATGGCGCTCGGCGTGGATTCGAGACACAACGTCGAGCAGCCTTTGGTGCAGCTCTTCGGGCGGATTGCCCCTGATAACCGCGACCAGCGTGGCGAACGGTCCGGGCTCGGACCACAGCATAAGTTCGCCCAGTCGCAAGGTGTCGACGCCCTGACGTTCGGCACCGCAGAACGAATCCCGGACGAAATCCTGGATTGCGATCAGCATCGACGAGACCAGCTGCGGATCCTGGCTCGCCGCATTCTCAGCTGCGACATGCGAGATCAACAGGCCGGTCTCACAGTGAATGAGGAAGACGTGTTCGACCTGATAGATGAGCGTGTGCCTGAGAACAACCTCGGCGAAGGAGACTCCGGTCCACCAGGCTTCCCAGCGCCATCTGAGCCCACGCCAAGATAGGCTGTACTTCAACGATTCGTTTAACAATTGAAACGTACTGTCGATGGTCTCGGCGATCAGTTTGCGGATCGCCGGAACGATCAGCGGGTAAAGGATGTTAAGGAGTGTGCGCGGATCATTCCGGATTGAACTCTGTGCGGCTTTTTCCAAAGCGGGCGCCAACACCTGCCCCAGGCGCGCATCGCTCGACGTCTGGGCAAGAGCGGTTGGCAAGACACGTCCGACCACCAGGGCGAACTGCTCAGGATCCTCAATCACCTCGCTCAGTCGCGACAGCAGTTCGATCTCCCGGCCTAGCAGCAACGTTCGCAACTGCTCAAGTCGCAGGTCGACTGGAGACACGCCAGCCGGCAGAGCGCCGAGATCGGGCTTCACGTTCCGCGCAACGTCGAGCAGCAGCCCCGCAAGGGCTTTCCGGTCGATCCCGGTATCGTGCGAGAAGGGGCGAAGCAGCTCCGCGAGCGGGTCCGGCAACGTGCTCACCTCGACGGGCGGACCATCAGCCAGCCGGCTAACCGCGCGCTTGGCCGGCTGCGCCGCCGCCCACGGTTTTAAGCCCCGCCTCTTGATTCAAGCACTTGGCGACTTCGACAAACAAGCCGGCGAGAAGGTTCCGATCGGTTTTGACGTTGCTCAGCTCGGCAAACATCTTCTCGATTATATGCTGCATATCTTCATTTTTGCGTTTGATCTCCTCCCGAAGCAACTGAGCTTCCTTGGTCAGGCGGTCGGACATATCGCGCTCGAGTTGACTCAGCTGATCCGACATCGAGCGAAGGCGCTTTTCCACAACTTGGTTTTGCTCCCGCCACGTCCGCTCGATCTCCTTGTCGGTATCGGCGCGCAGATCTTTCTCTTCGCGCAGCTGGCCTGCAAGTGAGTCTACTTGCTTTTTCGCGTTCGATTTCATAGGCGCTGAAATGGCGCGCTGTGTCGGACTCGATCTCCTTGAAGCGCTGGTGGAACCGCTCTTCCAGCTTTGAGAACCGGCGATCGTAGTCCTGCATTTGATTGCCAAACAGAAGGTCGCGGATTTTGTCTACGCCTACCGCCTCGGCGCCGGGAAGTTGGCCGTTACCCAGTTGCAACGCCTGCCCACTGTCCACCGGCTCAAGTCTCGGTTTTGATGTTCCATCGGCCACGATTTACCCCCTTTCAGCAAACACACCAGGTTCAGACATGAGGCGCACCCGGGCGCCCGCACGTTATCCGCCGCGGAACCATCCGGCCCGTCGCGCTCGCCAGGGCGCGCGCCCGAAAGGAGCGCCGCCTCGCCCACCATCCCTGCCGATTGCCCCAGCCTCAAGGCCGTCACCCGGGCAGCCCCCCAGGTCGAATTTCTCGCCCTCCGTGCCCCGGAGCACACCATCGAGCGGTTCACCGGCTGCTATCCCGTCGTTAAGTGGAGCGCCGCCCACGCCTTCCGCTGCACCACCGCTCCCGCCGGCACCCAGTTCCCCGGCAAGCTCCTCGCCAGTTGCCTTTCAGAATCATAATCGTAGTCCAGGCCGGGCTCGCTCAGCAAGGCCCTATCGTGGTGCGATCGACAGAATGGCGCTAACATTGCTCCAGGTCGTTTGAAGATCCTTGCGCAACGTAACAACTGACGGTTCCGTCGCCAGCGCTCGGCGCCGTTCGAGGATGCCGCCGCTCCCCGTCGTCAGGTCCCGTGCTTCCGCCGCAGCCTTCCCAACGGCAGGGAGCACGAAGGCGGCGTCCGTGGTCGTCAGGAGGTCGCGGTAGCAGAGGGTGCGGCGGAGGCGGGACGAGCGAAGCGCAGAGTCAGTCGGTTGCAGCCCGGAACGGTATCGTAGCCAATCTCGCCGGCGTATGTCCGGATCAGATGGATTCCCCGACCGCTGGGCACTGCGAACTCCAAACTCGTCGGTCGCGCCAGAGCCGGTGCTGCGCGCAAATCGAACAGACCGTGCGAAAACTCGCTGGGGCGGCAATGCTGGTGAAATCGGCAGTCGGAGGTGCACGCCGAGGTCCCGGTGAGCCGAACGGGCGATTTCAAGAAATCCCCGGTTCCACATCGTGGCTGCCGGCGATCCTGCCAGCCGGTCCGGGGAAACCCCGCCAGCAGCAGCCTTTCAGGCCGCCACCGCGGCCATCAGCTGCGCGAAGCCGACGATATTGAGCACCCGCCGGAGATTGTAGGCGAGCGCGGTCAGACTGAACTCGGCGCGGACCTTCTCCAGGCCACGCATCAGGAACGCGCCCTGGTTCATCCATTGCTTGATCGTGCCGAACGGATGCTCGACCGTCTCGCGACGGCGGTCGAGAACGCCTGGACGGTTCGCCAACCGGGCCTGCATCCGGTCCAGGACCGCTTCGTTCTCCAGACGAGAGGCCGTGCGAAACTTGCCCGCCGTGCACTGCGAACGGATTGTGCAATCGTCGCACGCCAGCTTGTTGGCGTAGTTGATCTTCTTCAGCCCACGCAGGAGAGACGATGAATACGGATGAAGGCGTTGACCCGCTGGGCAAACATAGCTGTCGCTGTCTGCGTCGTAGCGGAACTCATCCTTGCGGAACAGGCCGGCCTTGACCGAGGGACCGCGCTGCGGACGCGGCACGTAGGGCACAATCCCGGCGTTCTCGCAGGCCTCAATGTCCTCAACCTTGAAGTAACCCTTGTCGGCCACGGCCTCGATTGTCTCGACACCGAGAACCTCCTTCGCCGGCGCCGCGGTCTGCGTCAGCAGCCCCATGTCGAGGACCTGGTTGCTGACCTGCTGCTCGACGATCAGCTTGTGCTTGGCATCCACCGCAACCTGGACGTTGTAGCCCACCGCGACATGCGTGTGCGCCGCCATCCCCTCGTCTGGCTATTCCAGCGGCTTCGCCGCAGGAACCTTGGCCAGCCTCGCCCGGCTGTCGGGATCGGTCAGCGAGATCTGGTCCTCGCCGGTGCGATCCAACTGCGCCAACATGTCCTGGCACCGCGTACGACGGGAGCGGATGGCGGCGATCTTCTCGGCCAGGTTGTCGACCCGCGAGCCACTTGTTGTGGTCTCGGCGGCATCGCTCTGGTCAAGACGCTGGAGGTAATCGTCGAGCTTGGCATCGGCCAATTCGATAAACCTGGTCAGCGAGGCGCGGGTGAAGTTGCGGTCCTTGTTGTTGACCGCCTTGATGCGGGTGCCATCCACCGCCAGCAGTTCCCGGCCGAACAGATCCAGCTGACGGCACAGCAGCACGAACTGCCGAAAGACCGGGCGGAACGCTTTGCGGTTACCGCGGCGGAAATCGGCGATGGTCTTGTGGTCCGGCTTCAGGTGACGCAGCAGCCAAATGACTTCGATGTTGCGATGGGTCTCGGCTTCCAGACGGCGACTGGATCGGACGCGGTTCAGATAACCGTAGATGTAGAGCTTCAACAGATCGGCGGGCGCATAGCCCGGCCGGCCGGTTCGCTGGGCGGAGACGCGGATAAAGCCCGCTGCGGTCAGATCCAATCCATCAACGAAGGCTTCAATGAACCGGACGGGGTTCTCGGGGCCGACGTAATCATCGAGCGATTCTGGAAGCAGCAGCGTCTGGGATCGGTCGTGACCGGCGATGTGCGTCATGACCCCGAGTCTAACGCATCTTGCGTCGAGCCGGAATCCGTTGCGGCACAGATTTCACACGGTCTGCGAAAGCCGGGCCCCGATCCTCGACCACGGCAACCAAGGTGTGGCCCTGCCAGTCCAACTCGACAGCGATCTCGGGCTCGTCGCTGCTTCTCGGCGTGTGATCGATTATGTTCGCCACGGCCTCCTCCAGGCAAAGGCGGACCGCGTGGGCGATGCTAGCAGGAATCACCAGCAGACGCTCCTGCTGGTCAAGCCACGCGGAGAAACGGCCCATCTCCATCCGGCTGTGCGACAGCATCAGGCGAACCATTGCCACAGCGCAGGCTGAAATGGCCGCCAACGCCTCTGCCTCGTCGCGCACGATCGGCATCAGGTCGGTCACACAGGTCATCTCCAGCACCTGTTCGACCTCGCTCTGCGGGCTCAACAGCACAAGCTTGCCCCCACGACGCTGCACGGTCTTGGCACCCAACAGGAGCATCCGAATGCCAATCGAGGCGAGGAAAGTAACCGCCGACATGTCGACGACGATATTGCGGTTGGACCCGGCGGCCGCGTTGAAAGGAATGTCGATCTTCGCCGAACCCGCCATATCGAGGTGCCCAGTGAGCACAACCCTTAACGCATCGCTTGAGATCGCCGTGACGTGCATATCCATTGTACGTGTATCCTCCAGGGAAGGTAATAAAGACTTGTTTGCTCAGTGCCCGCAATCCAACTTGTTTGCAAGCGCTCCAACCGGCTCTGGCGGCCATGTCGAGCATGCCGGGATTCCCGTCATCGGCATGCTGACGGCGACGGTAAGCAAGTTTCTGCTTGGATTGGAGAACTTGGCACCGCTCGCTCGTGAGTCACTGATAGCTCGAGCATCTCCGCTTTTTGCCGATCAACGGGTGATCCGCTAGCCTCCCCGCCGGGGTGGCCATGAGGCGTTGAGAGCACCAACATATGGGTCTCGAAAGATTTTCCGACGCGCTATCGGCGCTGGACCATCAGCAGGCTGCGCGGCCCTATACCCAGGCCAGTTCACGCTTTCCAGGAGCATCAACACAACTCCGGACGGAACCCTTCGGCCGAGGTTCGCGCTCAGCCCCAGCCGAACCCAGCCGGGGCAGGCGGGTTCACGTCCTGTCTGGCAGGCTGTTCGGCAAGGGCGTCGGGTTTGGTCTGGGTGCCGTCGGTGAGGGCAGCGGCACGCTGAGGCGGTGTGTCCTGGCGCCCGGACGCGGCAAGCGGCCAGGAGCTGGCGGCTTGCCCAGCGACGGCCAGAAAGACGACGATCGCTGCCCAGCGCACGATGACCATGCCACGGCTCTCCGCTCTTGGCGGGCCATCGGCCTTTTGGCCGCGCGGCGGGGCTAGCCAGCCAATCTCGACCGGACCGGCCGGCGTGCAGAGTACGGTTGCTTCGATGTCGTATGCCCGCAGGAAGGCGGCGGCGGTCGCGAGCCCCTTCAGCTCAGCCAGTATCTTGGTTCCGTCCATGTCGCACTCTCCTCCTGGCTATGCGGACACAGGACGCGTACCAGAGGCGAGCGCAGCAAACAGTGACGGGGTTCACACAAACAACGATTTCTTTGCCAAGCGCCCTCCATTCGGTTCCGTCAGCGCTCGCGCCCGCCCCAGTAACTTTTCCTCTGACGCGCTGCGACACGGTGCCGAACCGGGCGCAGTGTCCGTCCGACGTCATCCGGTTCTGCCGAGGCCGCGACGAGCTTCGCAACCACCTTCGCCTCCGTTCCCGCAGCGGGCGGCAGGACGCCGGCGCCCTCCCGGCTGGTCACGCCACCGGTGCCGCCCGTCGCTCGGCGATACGGCGTCGCCATTCGGCCGGGCCGACCGCGTGGACCGAGACGCCGGTGGCACTGACCGCCACCGTGACCGGCATGTCCTCGACCACGAACTCGTGGATCGCTTCCATGCCAAGATCCTCGAACGCCAACACCCGCGCGCTGTGGATCGCCTTGGCGACGAGGTACGCCGCCCCGCCCACCGCGATCAGGGAAGCAGCGCGATGGCGCTGGATGGCCTCGATCGCCGCCGGCCCGCGCTCGCCCTTGCCGATCATGGCGAGCAGGCCGGTTCGGCCCAGCATGAGCTCGGTGAACTTGTCCATCCGGGTCGCGGTCGTTGGGCCGGCCGGACCCACCGCCTCCTCGCCCACCGGATCAACCGGGCCGACGTAGTAGATCACGCGGTCGCGGAAATCGACGGGAAGGGGATGCCCGTCCCGCAGCAACTCGGCAATCCGCTTGTGCGCCGCGTCGCGGCCGGTCAACAGGCGGCCCGAGAGAAGCAGCGTCTCGCCCGGCTGCCAGCTCGCGACCTCCTCCCGCGTCAGCCGGTCGAGGTCGACCGGGCGGGCCATGTGCTTGGACCGGTCGAGCACGATCTCGGGCCAGTCGCTCAGGTCCGGAGGGTCCAGCCGTGCCGGCCCGCTGCCGTCGAGCGTGAAGTGCGCGTGCCGGTTGGCGGCGCATTGCGGGATCAGGCCGACCGGCATCGACGCCGCGTGACACGGATAGGTCTTGAGCTTCACGTCGACGACGGTGGTCAGGCCGCCCAGGCCCTGGGCGCCGATGCCAAGCGCGTTGACCTTCTCGTACAGCTCGATCCGCAGCGCCTCCTCGGGCGAGGCGGGGCCGCGGGCCAGGAGCTCGGTGATGTCGACCGGCGCGAGCAGCGCCTCCTTGGCCATCAGCATGGCCTTCTCAGGCGTGCCGCCGACCCCGAGACCGAGCATCCCGGGCGGGCACCAGCCCGCGCCCAGCGTGGAAACGGTCTCCGCAACCCAGTCGGCGATCGAGTCACTCGGATTGAGCACCGCGAAGCGGGCCTTGTTCTCCGACCCGCCGCCCTTGGCCGCGATCGCCACCTCGAGCGTGTTGCCGGGCACCACCTCCATGTGCACGATCGCCGGCGCGTTGTCACGCGTGTTGAGGCGGCTGAACAGCGGGTCGGCGACCATCGAGGCGCGCAGCGGGTTTTCGTCGTGGGTGTAGGCGCGCCGCACGCCCTCGTTGACCAGGTCGATCAGCGACCGCTCCGTATCGAAGCGCACGCCCATGCCGATCTTGAGGAAGGCGACGACCGTGCCGGTGTCCTGGCAAATCGGGCGTCGCCCGAGCGCGGCCATGCGCGAGTTCACGAGGATCTGGGCGATCGCGTCCTTCGCCGCCAAGCTCTCCTCGCGCGCGTAGGCCTGGGCGAGGTGGCGGATATAGTCCGCGGGATGGTGGTAGGAGATGAACTGCAACGCGTCCGCGACGCTCGCGACCAGGTCTTCTTCCTTGATGTGCGTTGCCATGTGCGTGTCGCCTTACCGCCTGATTCGCCTTACCACGTCTCGATATGCGGCCGCTTCTTGCCCTGCCGCGCAACCGGGGGCGGCGCGGTGCGCAGGCCGCGCATGATCCAGCGCCGTGTCTCCGCCGGGTCGATCACGTCGTCGATCTCCAGCATCGAGGCGACATGGATCGCCTTGCCGCGCGCGTACAACTCGTCAACGTACCGACGATAGAGAGCGTCGCGCTCGACGGGTTCGACGACCGCCGCCAGCTCGTTCCGGTAGGCGAGCCGCACCGCGCCCTCCAGCCCCATGCCGCCGAACTCGCCGGTGGGCCAGGAGATGGTGAACCAGGGTGCGTGGAACGACCCGCCCGCCATCGCCTGCGCGCCAAGCCCGTATCCCTGGCGCAGCACCACCGTGAAAAACGGCACGGTGACGCTGGCGCCGACCACGAACATGCGGCAGACGCGCCGCACTTGCGCCGACTTCTCCGCCTCAGGCCCCACCATGAAGCCCGGCGTGTCGCACAGCGACAGGATGGGGATGTCGTAGGCGTCGCAGAGCTGGATGAAGCGCGCCGCCTTGTCCGCCGCGTCCGCGTCGATGGCACCCGCAAGGTGCATCGGGTTGTTGGCGATCAACCCCATCGGCCGCCCCTCGATGCGGATGAACGCCGTGAGCATCCCGAGGCCGAAGGCGGACCGCAGCTCCAGCACGGAGCCCGCGTCCGCGAGCGTGTGGACCACCGCGCGAATGTCGTAGACGCGCAGCCGGTTCTCCGGGATCGAGTGGCGCAGCAGCCGCTGGTCCGGGCAGCTCCACTCCCCGACCGGTCCCTGGAAATACGACAGGTAATGCTTGCCGGCGGCCACCGCCTCCGCCTCGTCGCGCACCAGCACATCAATCACTCCGTTCGGCGCCTGAACGCTCACCGGGCCGACCTCTTCCGGCTTGAACATGCCAAGCCCGCCGCCCTCGATCATCGCCGGTCCGCCCATGCCGAGAGACGTGCTCCCGGTGGCGATGATGACGTCGCAGCATCCGAGCAGCGCCGCGTTGCCAGCGAAGCAGCGGCCGTGAACGATGCCGATCCTAGAGCGTTCTCACGCTAAATGGACGCGATATCCACGCCGCATGGGTTCACCTCTCCCGCCAGGGGCGGGAGACGTCGCGGAGCGGAGCGACGCGGGTGAGGGTCTCGCCCGCGACACCCTCACCCGCCGCGCCGAGGGCGCGGCGACCTCTCCCGCAAGCGGGAGAGGGATAGGCTCGGGCAGACGGTTCTATTCATAATGAGACCGCTCTAAGCTATTTTCGTGCCGGGCTTGGCGACTGGGGCGCCGTGTGGTGCCGGTCGGGGCGCGGGGTGAGGCGTGGGAAGCTTCGGAGTTGGCAGTTTCGAAGCGGCCGTAAGAGTGTTCCCGTTACGGCTGAACTGGCCGGCATAGGCCCAGTTGAGGTAGCCACCGTCCCCCTGGTTTTCGAATATAAATGGCTGTCCCATTGGTGAGCAGTAGCTGTCGTATCCACAGGTTCCCACGGTCATCGGCAGCTCGTGGTGCTGGTGTGCGACGTGTGGGCCAGCAACCCTGTGCTGAGGGTGGCAAATGACGACGTTGCAGTTCGGGAATTGCTTACTTGCTTGATTAACAAAGTCCTGCGTGAACGCCGCACGCTTGTCATTGTCTTTCCCGATAATACCCGACCAGACCGTGTGAAATCTGTGCCGCAACGGATTCCGGCTCGACGCAAGATGCGTTAAACTCGGGGTCATGACGCACATCGCCGGTCACGACCGATCCCAGACGCTGCTGCTTCCAGAATCGCTCGATGATTACGTCGGCCCCGAGAACCCCGTCCGGTTCATTGAAGCCTTCGTTGATGGATTGGATCTGACCGCAGCGGGCTTTATCCGCGTCTCCGCCCAGCGAACCGGCCGGCCGGGCTATGCGCCCGCCGATCTGTTGAAGCTCTACATCTACGGTTATCTGAACCGCGTCCGATCCAGTCGCCGTCTGGAAGCCGAGACCCATCGCAACATCGAAGTCATTTCCCGCTTATCGGCCAATCGACCCGTCACGGGTAGACGCCTTTGTGGGTCAGACGGGACGACGCAGCGACGGCACGGCAAAGCGCGTTGACCATGCCTCGCATGTTGCGGCGCCGGTTGGTGGTCCAGCAGAAGGCGCCGAGATAGTCGGGCAGATGCTTGGGGGAGAGCCGCTTGTGGGTGGCCTTGAGCGCGGTACTGAGATTGGCGACCAGGGTGTTGACGGTGAAGAACGGGGCGCTGCGCTCGCGCTCCGGACGCCCGCCGCCGGTGACGGTGGCGACATGCGTCCGCCCGGCTTCACCGAAGGCGTTGAACGCCCGCAAGCCGTCCGTGTGCACAGTCGCGCCGGCGGCGATGTGGGCATCGCGGAACGCGGCCACCGCCTCGCTGGAGAAGGCGCTGACCGCGCGCATCGCGACATGGCCCATGCGCCCGTCCGCATGCCGCTCGCAGGCGACGATGACGCAGGTCTTGCCTTCGGTTCCGCTGCCTTGGTTCCTTTCACCTCCCAGACACACGTCATCCGCCTCCACTACCGGCGGCGCGGCATCGTCGTCGCTCGCGCCCCCGAGCGAATAGCGCTCCGTCCGCTCGGTCATGGCGTGGCGGAGCCGCTTGTGCAGATACCAGGCCGTCTCATAGCCCAGGCCCAGCCTGCGGCCGAGCTCGACCGCCGAGATCGCCTGTTTGGTGCTGCTCATCAGGTGCATGGCGCGGAACCAAGTGGTCAGAGACAGCTTGGTGTCCGCCATCACGGTGCCCGCGGTGACCGACCAACGTCGGCCGCAGCGCGTGCAGCCGACACGGCGGCCGTAGACATAGCTCTTCAGATTGGCGCAGCGCGGGCAAGGCATTCCTTCACGTTGGCGCGCCGCCACCAACGCCGCCAGACACTGACCCTCCGTCCCGTAGAGTCGTTCGAACTCAACGTCCGTCAGCCCCTTCATGATTGCCCGCACCGTTCTGCTCCGAGACGCCGCGTTCAGAGCGACTTTGCGCTTCCCTGCTGCAAAGTACAAGAGCGGGTCGATTGGCCGATAAGCGGGAAGTCATTTGGCTGCTGCGTCACCTGAAGCCGGACCACAAGACCATCGCCGATTTCCGCCGCGGTAACCGCAAAGCGTTCCGCCCGGTCTTTCGGCAGTTCGTGCTGCTGTGCCGTCAGCTGGATCTGTTCGGCCGGGAACTGCTGGCGGTGGATGGCACCCGCATCAAGGCGGTCAACAACAAGGACCGCAACTTCACCCGCGCCTCGCTGACCAGGTTTATCGAATTGGCCGATGCCAAGCTCGACGATTACCTCCAGCGTCTTGACCAGAGCGATGCCGCCGAGACCACAACAAGTGGCTCGCGGGTCGACAACCTGGCCGAGAAGATCGCCGCCATCCGCTCCCGTCGTACGCGGTGCCAGGACATGTTGGCGCAGTTGGATCGCACCGGCGAGGACCAGATCTCGCTGACCGATCCCGACAGCCGGGCGAGGCTGGCCAAGGTTCCTGCGGCGAAGCCGCTGGAATAGCCAGACGAGGGGATGGCGGCGCACACGCATGTCGCGGTGGGCTACAACGTCCAGGTTGCGGTGGATGCCAAGCACAAGCTGATCGTCGAGCAGCAGGTCAGCAACCAGGTCCTCGACATGGGGCTGCTGACGCAGACCGCGGCGCCGGCGAAGGAGGTTCTCGGTGTCGAGACAATCGAGGCCGTGGCCGACAAGGGTTACTTCAAGGTTGAGGACATTGAGGCCTGCGAGAACGCCGGGATTGTGCCCTACGTGCCGCGTCCGCAGCGCGGTCCCTCGGTCAAGGCCGGCCTGTTCCGCAAGGATGAGTTCCGCTACGACGCAGACAGCGACAGCTATGTTTGCCCAGCGGGTCAACGCCTTCATCCGTATTCATCGTCTCTCCTGCGTGGGCTGAAGAAGATCAACTACGCCAACAAGCTGGCGTGCGACGATTGCACAATCCGTTCGCAGTGCACGGCGGGCAAGTTTCGCACGGCCTCTCGTCTGGAGAACGAAGCGGTCCTGGACCGGATGCAGGCCCGGTTGGCGAACCGTCCAGGCGTTCTCGACCGCCGTCGCGAGACGGTCGAGCATCCGTTCGGCACGATCAAGCAATGGATGAACCAGGGCGCGTTCCTGATGCGTGGCCTGGAGAAGGTCCGCGCCGAGTTCAGTCTGACCGCGCTCGCCTACAATCTCCGGCGGGTGCTCAATATCGTCGGCTTCGCGCAGCTGATGGCCGCGGTGGCGGCCTGAAAGGCTGCTGCTGGCGGGGTTTCCCCGGACCGGCTGGCAGGATCGCCGGCAGCCACGATGTGGAACCGGGGATTTCTTGAAATCGCCCGTTCGGCTCACCGGGACCTCGGCGTGCACCTCCGACTGCCGATTTCACCAGCATTGCCGCCCCAGCGAGTTTTCGCACGGTCTGCGACACTACTGAAAACACAAGTATGCCGACTGCGGCCAGTGCATCTAACCCGGGAACTGCACTCGCAGCCGCCTCGGCACCCACCTCAGCGGCCCCTTCACCCGCCTCGGCAGCTTCCCCGGCAGCGGCTCCTGGAGATGGCTCTGGCGACGGACTTCCTCGAACCGGCGACGGACTTCTTCGAGATGGCTCTGGCCCCACTTTTGGCCCCGCTTTTGACGGCCCCGCTTTTGGCCCCGCTTTTGACGGCCCTGCTTGGTGCGGCTCTGGCTTTGGCCCCGCTTCTGACCCGACGCTTGGCCTGTACTTCGCGTATTCCCCACCTTTCAGTTCCATGGGCCTCGGCGTGACATTCTTAGTAGCCTTAAAGCCAAGTTTACTCCAGAACTTATCTAAATCCTCATCTAATGATAAAAGTCTTATCTCATCTGCTTTCGGATCCACCTTGAAAATATGATCGATAGCAGCCTTAGCCAGTTGTTTTCCAATTCCCTCCTTTGGCACTTTCGGGCTCGATACCAAGTCGTTAATGTACCAAGATCCACCATTTTTACCGAGCGTGACGATTCCGCGAACCGCTTCTCCGTCTTGAGAGTAAAATAATTCATTGCCGCTAACGCCCAGCTCCTCTGCCTGAAGCCAGTGAAAGATATGAGTGATAACTGTCTCGTAGGATTTAAACCGCGTCTAGTTTGAGAATCGTAGTTTCTCCTCCTCGGGATCGAGGCAAGAGGTGGTCGGCTTTGTCGAGACAGCGTTTCGCCTTCGATAAGTGGATCCCCTGCCGATTGGTTCCGCAATATGCCGTTGTCGGGTCGTCGCGCAGGGAGGGCGTAGCCCGACCGGAGCGACGACCCGACAACGGCGGCGAAAGTCATGCTGCCGCTCGTTGCTGCAGGTGGGTGAAGTAGGCGTGGTCCGGTGTCCGGGCGTCAAGGCTCGAATGGGGCCGTTTGCGATTGTAAAAGTCGAGATATCGGCCAATCGATGCGCGCGCCTCGGTGACACTGTTATAAGCCCGCAGATAGACCTCCTCGTATTTTACCGACCGCCAGAGCCGCTCGACAAACACGTTGTCCCGCCAGGCGCCGCGGCCGTCCATGCTGATGGCGATCTTGTTCGCCAGCAGCAGGCCGGTGAAAGCAGTCCCGGTGAACTGGCTGCCTTGGTCAGTGTTGAAAATGTCCGGCCGGCCGTGCTTGGCAAGCGCTTCTTCAACCGCCGCCAGGCAGAAATCCTCCTCTATGCTGATCGATAGCCGCCACGCCAGAACCCGACGGCTGTACCAGTCCACCACCGCCGCCAGATAGACGAAGCCACGCGCCATCGGGATGTACGTGATATCCATGCACCAAACCTGGTTGGGCCGCTCGATCGTCAGACCCCGCAGCAGGTATGGGTAAATCTTGTGTCCCGGCGCGGCCTTCGAGGTGTTCGGCCGGCGATACAGCGCCTCGATGCACATCCGCCGCATCATCGTCCGCACCAGGTCACGGCCGATGACAACGCCCTCGCCGCGCAGCAGATCACGCAGCATCCGGCTACCTGCGAACGGGTAATCGAGATGCAGTGCGTCGATCCGGCGCATGATCGCAAGCTCCGCCGCCGGCACGGGCCGAGGTTCATAGTAGAGGTTGCTCCGGCTGAGCCGCAGCAACGCCGCCTGCCGCGCCAGCGGCAGTTCATGGCGCCGATCGATCATCGCTTTGCGCTCAGCAGGCCGGCTTTGCCGAGCGCACCGGCCAAAAAATCGTTCTCCAGGGTCAGCTCGCCGATCTTGGCGTGCAGCACCTTCAGATCGACCGCCGGTGTCGCCTCCGCCGCGGTTCCGCTCCCGCCAAATACCCCGGCAGCCGCATCAACCAACTGACCCTTCCAGGCGGTGATCTGGTTGGGGTGCACATCGTATTGCTGTGCCAACTCGGCCAGCGTCTTCTCGCCCTTGATAGCGGCCAGCGCCACCTTGGCCTTGAAGCCCGGGGCATGGGTCCGGCGTGTACGTCCCGTCATCGTCGCTCCTGATCCGCGGCATACTCGCCGCTTTCAGGCACGGTTTCCACTTATCGACCTGTCCGAATTTGGCCGGCCACCTCTGCAGTCCTTGACCCAGAGGCGATCGGCGACGACGCAAGAGGCTTGGTTGACCTTGGCCTCGAACAGGGCGACGCGCCGGGTCAGGTCGTCGGCCGTGGCGTGGCAGTGATGGTAGGTGACGTCCTCGCGCAGCCAGCGCCACAGCGCCTCGACCGGCATCAGGTCCGGGCTGTAGCCCGGCAGCGGCATGAGCGTGATGCCCAGGCTGGCAGCGGCGGCCCATACCGCCTTGGCCCGGTGACAGGGCACACCGCCCAGATCACGACGAGCATGCCATCGGGGAACTCGGCACGGAGCCGGTGCAGCACATCGATCGTGTGTTCGCCGTTGGCCCGTGCATAGGGCCATAGCCGCACCTGGCCTTCGTTGTAGAGGTAGAGGCCGTAGAGCGAGACCCTGGCGGCGAGGCCGGGCGAGCAGGAGGCCACGTGGAAGCGCTTGCCGCGCTCGCCCCAGCCGTAGCCGAGATCGGCGTCCTGGTGGATGTGCGCCTCGTCGAGGTGGACCAGCACGTGCCGATCGCGCTGGGCGCTGTCCAGCACCGGCCGTAGCCGGTCGAGAAAGGCGGCGCGCCGTTCGGGATCGGCGCGACCGAGCAGCTTGCGGGCTTTCTTCCACGACAGGTCCAGCCGGTGCAGGGCAGCGCGGATGGTCTCGCGGCAGCAGGGACGGCCGAACCGCGCCCGCACGCAGCCGACCAGGCGCTTGAGCGTCCAGCGCGGCGGCGGATCAGCTCCGGCTACGGATGGGCTGGCCGCAGCCTGCTGGGCCGCACGGAGCTCTGCGCCGAGTACGGCGGCGATGGCGGGACAAAGGGGGGACGGCCGCCAGTGCGTCGGTAGGTCAGCGCCTCGGGGCCACGCTCGTTGTAGAGGTGCAGCCACTCCATCACGGTCTGCGGGTGGCGGCCAGTGCGTTCGGCAACCTGCGTGGCGCAACTCTCTTCGGTGATCTCGTAAAGCGCCAAGAAGCGCTCGCGAGTGCGTTGATGGGCAGCGCTCGTTGCGAGCCGACGCAGGTCCTCCGGCGTCTGGCCCCACCGGGCATGGTCAACGCGCAGCATGACAGGAGCGAACAAGGCTAAGTTTCATCATCCCCTGGAGATAGGGACCCTGCCTCCAAAACCACACCTCTCAAACCGGACGGGGTTTAGAACCTCCCTCCTCGAGGTCTCCCGACAGTTCCCCTAAAACTTCTTCCGCCTTCGTCGGGTCCGTCGTTCCGAACACCTCTGTCATCACATCTCTCCATCCAAACCGACACTGTTCCCTTGGACGGCCCATCCGCCCAACATTTCGTAAATGCCTGAAGGACTCGGCCGAGATCTATGATGTAGCTCACGCCTGACCCAACTTAAACAGTGCGGGAAAGCAACTCTTTGGCATCACTCAGGAAATCGAGAAGATATGCGTTTTGTGGTGCCACGCCCTCGATGTCCGCTGAATCGGCTCCGCCAAGGCCTTGTAGCCAAAGGGCTTTCCAAGCCGAAGAGAGGCGTGGCACCACATTGAGGGCAATTTCCCGATTTAGCGTGTAGTTCCAGTGAGTTCGCGTTTGCGCACTGTTTAACTCGGGCCTGAAAATATGTTTGATCGAGGGTCGGACCATGCGCCTTAGCACTACCTGGGCACTTCTAAATCGGCTTTAGCGTGCCTAGCTGCTGGCTGGTCAGCTTGGCAGGAGGTGGCGATGGCCGACCTCTGCGGTGCCGGGAGCGATCTGGATCGCTGGTTGGCGCCCTTCCTCGATGCGCTCGGGCACAAGAAGCGTCAGCGCTGGGCGCCGCTTTACCTACGCGGGCTGATGGGTCCGGGCGAGCGCAAGAGCCTGCAGCCGATGTCGGCGCAGTTAGGTCTGTCGGGGCATGACCAGCTCCACCACTTCATCAGCAGCCCGGTCTGGGGCGACGGCCCGCTGTGGCGTGTGCTGGCCGAGCGGGCGGACCGGCTGCTGGGTGGACCTGGGGCGGTGCTGGTAGTCGACGACACGGCGCTGCCCAAAAAGGGCGAGCTCTCGGTGGGCGTGGCCCGGCAATACTGCGGTGCCCTGGGCAAGCAAGCGAACTGTCAGGCGCTGGTCTCGCTGACCCTGGCCCAAGGTGAGGTGCTCGTCCCCGTAGGTCTGCGCCTGTTCCTGCCGCAGGAGTGGACCTCCGAGCCCGAGCGTTGCGCCCGAGCCGGCGTGCCCGAGGCCGAGGTGATGGCGCGCAGCAAGGGCGAGATCGCGCTAGCCGAGCTAGATCGGCTGCGGGCGGCCAGGATGCGCTTCGGCACCGTGCTGGCGGACGCCGGGTTTGGCATGAGCGCCGAGTTCCGCCACGGGCTCGACGAGCGGCGGTTGCTCTGAGCGGTGGGCATCCCGCGCACCCAGAAGGTCTACACCACCAAGGTCCGACTGCGTTGGCCGCAGGCGCGGACAGGACGGCCTCGCAAGACACCCAAGCGAAAAGCCCCGCGACGTCAGACAGGTTCTGGCGGCGGCGAAATGGCGCCGGGTGACATGGCGACGGGGAACCAAGGGTGCGCTTGCCGAGCGCTTCGCGGCCGTTCGCGTGCGGGTGGGTGACGGGCCGATCACCCGGACATCGCGTCACCTGCCCGGCGAGGAGGCCTGGCTGATGGGCGAGTGGCGCGCGAATGGCATGCGTAAATACTATCTCAGCAATCTGCCGCCGGGCACACCGAAGCGCGCGCTCGCGGCCGCGATTAAGGCGCGCTGGGTATGCGAGCAAGCGCACCAGCAGCTCAAACAAGAGTTGGGCCTCGGCCACTTCGAGGGGCGGTCATGGACTGGCCTGCACCGGCACGCGCTGATGACCTGCATCGCCTTCGCCTACCTACAGCACCTGCGCCTCAGAGCCGCTTGCAGGCGGGGGGAAAAGCGGCAGATTGCTCCTGACCGGCACGGCACCCCCACGGCCCAGCTTGCCCGCCGTGCGCCGGGCCATCACCGGCCGGCTGTTCGCGCAGTTCATCAAACCCGTCCGATGTCCGCACTACAGGCATCGCTTCCGACCAGTTCCTACCTCCAACGTGCCCAGGTAGTGTTAGATCGCCCCGGCATAGGCGTGGCGAATTTTGTCGAAGCTGGCCGCATCGAATTTGATGATCTTGCCTTGGTCGCGGCCGACCGCCGTGAACGCCAGAACGCCGGCGCATGCCCGGCTGGTCAGGCCATCGCTGCCGCCCGTCGCTCCGCGATGCGGCCTCGCCATTCGGCCGGGCCGACCGCGTGGACCGAGACGCCGTTGGCGCTGGCCGCCACCGTGACCGGCCTGTCCTCGACAACGAACCCGGAGAACACGGCGACCGAGCGGATACCCGGCTCCGCGCAGGCGCGCGCGATGCGGATCGCGACCTCGCCGCGATTGGCGATCAGGAGGCGGGCGATCACGGCGACTCAGCGCCCCTGGAACCGCGGCGGGCGCTTCTCCAGGAACGCGGTCAAGCCCTCCTGGTGGTCCTCGGTCCGCACCATGTCGGCGATCGCCTCCGCCTCGCGGTGCGACTGCTCGTCCCAGCTATTGTCGAGCGACGAGCGGATGAGCTGCTTGGCGCGACCGAGCGCGAGCGTCGGCCCGTCTGCGAGCCGCCGCGCCACCTTCAGGGTCGCATCGGCCAGCTCGTCGCGCGGCACCACCCAGTTGAGCAGGCCGAACTCCCGCGCCCTTTGCGCGTCGAACCGCTCGCCGAGCAGCGCGATCTCCAGCGCGCGCCGCTCGCCCACGATGCGCGGCAGGAAATAGCTCGCGCCGCCGTCCGCGGACAGCCCGATGTGCCGATAGGCCAGCGTGAACAGCGCGTCGTCGCTGGCGATCGCGAGATCGGAGGCCATGACCAGGCTCAGCCCGAAGCCCGCCACCGCGCCGTGGATCGAGGCCAGCACGGGCTTTGGCATGCGGCGCAGGTGGTAGATCACCTGGTGCGCGCTGACGACCCGCGCCTCGAAGCCCCGGAAATAGGCCGCCTGGTCGCCGGAGCGCAGCGCCTCGTTGAACTCCTTGATGTTCCCGCCGGCCATGAAGTGCCGCCCGTTGCCGCGGATCACCACGCAGCGAACGGCCGGATCGTGCTCGAAGGCGGCGGTCGCCTCGAACAGCAAATCCTTCATCTCGCGCGACAGCGTGTTCAGCTCCTCGGGCCGGTTCAGCGTGATCCAGCCGATCCCGTCCTTCACTTCCGTAACGACATGCGCCGTGCCTTCCGCCGTCGCGCTCATTCCCGTTCTCCTGGTTGCGGGCCGCGCGCAAGTGAGCCAGACCGGGGCATGGGTGGCAATCTCGGCCCAGCCCTGTCACCATTTTGCCGGGAGGAACGAAATGGACGAAGTCGCCATCCTGTCCACGCTGCACGCGCTCTGGGAGAAGAACTGGCCGCCGGCGGTCCCGCGCACGCCGCAGTACCCGTGCGGCGAGATCCCGCTCAGCGATTATCTGCGCGAGTGGGCGCGGCGCCAGCCGGACGTTCCTGCCGTGGTGTTCTACGGAACCGAGATCGGCTACGCGGAGCTGGACCGGCTGAGCGACCATTTCGCGGCCCTGATCGCGCGGCACGGCGCGAAGGCAGGAGACCGGATCGCGGTGTTCCTGCCGAACTGCCCGCAATTCCTCATCGCGTTCTTCGGCATCCTCAAGGCGGGCTGCGCGCATGTGCCCGTCAATCCGTTGTTCAAGCAGCACGAGCTGCTCCACGAGCTGAACGACGCTGGGACCGAGATCATCGTCGTGCAGGACCAGCTCATGGGGCTGGTCGAGGCGGTGCGGCCGCGGACGAGGCTGCGCACCGTGATGGTCACAAGCCTGCAGGAGATAATTCCCGAGCGTCCCGCCTTCGACGTGCACCCCACGATGCTCGCCCCGCGAACCGAATGGCCCGGGACATTGGACCTGATGCCGGCGTTGCGCGAGGTGCGGGAGCCGCCGCCCGCGCACCGCGCCGAGCTCGATGCGCTCGCGGCCTTGAACTACACGAGCGGCACCACCGGGATGCCGAAAGGCTGCGAGCACACCCAGCGCGACATGATCTACACCGCGGCGACGGCAAACACCTGCGCGCTGCGCCTCGCGCCGCGGGAGGTGTGCTTGTGTTTTGCGCCGGTGTTCTGGATCGCCGGCGAGGACATGGGAATCATTTTCCCGGTGTTCGCCGGCGCGACATGCGTGCTGATGGCGCGCTGGGACGCGGTCGGGTTCATGCAGGCGGTGGAGCGGTACCGGGTCTCGCAGGTCTGGATGCTGGTCGACAGCGTCGCCGAGGTGCTGGACCACCCCGACGCCGCGCGGTACGATCTGCGCTCGCTGCAAAAAGTGTCGGCGTCCTCGCTGCTGAGGAAGATGAGCATCGATTATCGCAACCGCTGGCGCGCGCTGACCGGCGGCACGCTCACCGAGCCCGCCTATGGCATGACCGAGACGCAGACCTTCGACGCCTTCACCCTCGGCCTTCAGGACGACGACCTCGACCTCAAGGCGCAACCGACGTTCGTCGGACTGCCGGTGCCGGGCACCGAGATCCTGATCCGCGACTTCGAGACTGGCGTGCCGCTGCCGCTCGGGGCCGAGGGCGAGATCACCATCCGCTCGCCATCGGTGACGAAGGGATACTGGCAGAGGCCCGAGGCCACCGCGGAGGCGTTCATCGGCGACTGGCTTCGCACCGGCGACATCGGCGTGTTCGACGAGCGGGGGTTCCTGCGCTATCTCGGCCGGCGCAAGGAGATGCTGAAGGTCCGCGGCATGAGTGTGTTCCCGGCCGAAATCGAGGCGATCCTGTGCAAGCACTCGGACGTGCTTGCCGCTGGGGTGATCGGCCAGTCCGATCCGGACAAGGGCCAGATCCCTGTCGCCGCCGTCACGCTCAAGCCTGGCGCGACACTGGGCGAGAGCGAGCTGGCAACGTGGTGCCGCGAGAACATGGCGACCTACAAGGTGCCACGCATCCGCATCCTGGGCAGCCTGCCCATGACCGCGACGGGCAAGGTCAAGAAGGAGGAGCTGGCGAAGCTGCTGGACTAGGGTCTGTCGTCCCTTGAATACCTTCATTGTTCTACCCAGCGTCGCCGATTTACTCCGAGTGGAGGTGAACAATGCAGGTCTTGAGTGACGCGCAATGGGACGTGCTGCGACCGCTTGTTGAAGCGGTTCGCCCGCGCGGCAAGACGCCGCACCGCGATCTGCGTCGCACGATCGAGGCTATCATCTGGCGACACCAGAACGGCGCCAAGTGGCGCAGCGTCCCCGCCGAATTGGGACCGTGGTGGGGTGCGGCGCAGACCTTCATCCGATGGGCGAAGAAGGGCGTCTGGGAACGGCTGCTGGACCTGGTGCGGCAGTCCGGGATCAGCTTTGGCATGGTGTTTCTGGATGGCACGAACATCCGCGCCCATCAGAAGGCGGCGGGTGCGGCCAAAAACGACAAGCTGCGGCGCAGAGCGACAGCCGTGAGGCGCTGGGCCGGTCTCGGGGCGGCTATGGCACCAAAGCTTGCGTGATCGCCGACGGGGCCGGACGCGCCATCGCCTTCGCGCTCGCCCCAGGCCAGGCGCATGAACTGCCACTGGCCCCCGGTCTGCTCAGCTGCCTGTCCGACATCCCAGGCTGGGTCGTCGGCGATCGCGGCCTCGCCTCCCATGCGTTCCGCGCCCTGATTTGGGACAGCGGCGCCCGTCCCGCGATCCCGTCCAAGCGCAACGAGGAGCCGATCGCCTGCCCGCCCTGGATCTACCAGAACCGCAACCTCGTCGAGCGGCTCTGGGCGCGACTGAAAGAGTGGCGGGCCGTCGCCACCCGCTATGAGAAGACCGCCCGCTCCTTCATGGGCGTGCTCTGCATGGCAGCAACAATGGACTGGTTCAAAGTCCCCAAGAGATGACAGGCCCTAATACCACCCCAGTCTGATGACAGCATGTGGTGGGGAGCGTACATTAGCACCGAACGGCCAACACCGCCGGAGTGGCAAATTCGGTTGACGGACCGCCATCTTACGGAAGGCTTGTCTCGAACAAGAGACAAACAGAAGTCGTGTCCGCCTCAAGATGAGCTACTGCGGGGCCGGATCACAGACCGGCCTGATCGGCTCATGTCCCAGCACCTTGCGCACGAATGCCAGCGCGTCCGGAAACGAAGCACCCACCGAGTCCACGTGGTTCCGCCGGGTGTAGAGATGGGCCTCGACGGTCGTTCCTGCGGCGCAGGCGGCGTGCACCAGCGCAACCTGGATGTGCGGCGGCACATCGACACCCTTCCCGCCGGTGGCCACGAACAGCGGTACCGGCAGCTTCAGAGTCGGGTATTCCAAATAGGGCCGGATCGGCGGATACATCGCGGCCCAGTCCGGGCCGTGTGCGGCGGCGCGCGACAAACCGGCCGCCAGCACGTCCGACATCAGGGAATACACGCAAGTGGTTCGCGCCTGGGCCAGGAGCGGCAGCGCCCGTGCGGAAATGTCAATCGGCGTCGAACTTTGACCCCGGATCGGCGTCCAATCGTGACCCCGTGTTGTTTGCTTGTGCCGGTAGTCCATAGGGGAGACCCTCGCGTTGCGGAGTGCCCATGCAGAGGCTGACGCAGCGGCGCGCGGGGGCTCCCCCGTGGACCCACCGGTGCAAGCCCTGGCGGTTGCTTGTGAAGCTCAGGCGCGGTTCTTGAAGCGCCAGCTGTCGTTGCCGGTCTCGACGATGTCGCAGTGATGGGTTGGGCGATCCAGCGGCGCGGTGGTCATCTTGGCGTCGCCCGCGAACACGCTCGGCCATTCACCAAAGGCGAGGTTCGTGGTGACGATCACCGAGGTGCGTTCGTAAAGGCGACTGACGGTGTGGAACAACAGTTGCCCGCCGACTTGGGCGAACGGCAGGTAGCCGAGCTCGTCGAGGACCACGAAGTCGAGACGGGTCAGGAAGTCGGCGAGGCGTCCCTGACGTCCAGCGCGGCCCTCAGCCTCGAGGCGGTTGACCAGGTCGACGGTGTTGAAGAAGCGCCCGCGCGATCCGGCACGGATGCAGCTTCGCGCGATCGCGATGGCCAAGTGCGTTTTGCCGGAACCGGTTCCGCCGACCAGGGCCACGTTACGCTGTTGCGCGACGAAGTTGCCGCCGGCGAGATCGCGCACCAGGCTCTCGTCGATCGGCGTTCCCTTGAAGGCGAAGTCGTCGAGATCCTTGGCGAGCGGCAGCTTGGCGATGGTCATCTGGCACCTGATCGAGCGTGCCTGCTTCTCGGATATCTCGGCCTTGAGCAGGTCGCCGACGAAGCGCTGCGGTTCGTGCTTGCGCTTGATCGCCGCGGCCAGGGCCTCGTCACAGGCGCCCCTCATGCCGAAGAGCTTCAGCGTGCCCATCATGTCGAGGACTTCGGTCCGCTCCATGCTCATCGGCTCCTGAGCTGATCGTATCGGGCGCAATCGGCGGCGGGCACATGCCGAAGGGTCAGCGCATCCGGCGTGGCGATGACGGCGGTCGGTCCGGGATCGCGCTGCCGGGTGAGGATGTTGATGATCACGTCGGAGGAATGGACGCCTTCGGCCATCGCCTGCGCGCGGGCCGCTTCGACCGCCGGCAGCCCGTCGGTCAGCACGGCTGCCAGAATGGCGACCATCTGCCGGTCACCATCGTCAGATCCGGCGAGGCGACGCCGCACCCGCTCCATCGCCGCGGGCAGGATCCAGTCCCTGAACGGCGCGCCATTGCGCAGGGCGCCAGGCTTGCGGGCCAGCACCGGCACGTAATGCCAAGGATCGTAGATTGTCTCGCCCCGTCCATAGCGGCGGCGATGTTCCCCTACGGCGCGTCCGTCCTGACGGATGACGATCCGGTCGGCATAGGCGTGGATCTCGACAGGTCGGCCGACCGCCCCGGCGCTGACCGAGCACTTGTTTTTGTCGAAGCGGACCAGGCAGGTCTTCGACACCGAGGCCGCCAGCGCGTGGAAGCCGTCGAAGCGACCGCAGTGGGGAACCAGCTTTGGCCGCTCGTCCTCGAACACCTCCCACACTGTCTGCTCGGGGCGCTCCGGATGGGCATGCGCCTTGGCGTAGGCGATGCACTTGTCCAACAGCCAACCATTCAGTTCGTCGTAGCTGTTCACCCGCAGCCGTGGCGTGAGGAAGCGCTCGCGCACCAAGCCGGCCTGGCTCTCCACCTGGCCCTTCTCCCAGCCCGCGGCCGGTGTGCAGGCAACCGGGTCCACCAGGTGATGGGCGCACATCTGCAGAAAGCGGCGATTGTATTGCCGGTCCTTGCCGACAAACACCGCCTCCACCGCTGTCTTCATGTTGTCGTAGACGCCGCGTGTGCAGGCGCCCTTGAAGAAGGCAAACGCCCGCTCGTGGGCGTCGAACACCATCTCCTGCGTCTCGCGCGGGCAGGCGCGAACGAACATCATGCGGCTGTGGCACAGGCGAATGTGCGCGACCGTCACCGTCACCGTGACGCCGCTCATCAGGACGACTTCGTGGCTCCAGTCGAACTGGTAGGCCTCACCTGGCGCGAACGACAGCGGCACATACGCCTCGGCCGTCTGTCCGGCGTGCTGCCCGCTCCAAAGCCGGGCATAGCGGCGAATTGCGGCGTAGCCGCCGTCGTGGCCCAACCCTCGCCACTCCTCGAAGAGGCGAACGAGCGTCAGCCGTTCGCGCGTCCCGCTCTCGGCGTTCTTCGTCAGCAGCTTGTCCAGCTCCGCCTTCCAATGCCCGATCTTGGGACGCGGCTGAACCTCCCGCTCATACGAGAACGACGTCCCGCCCGACCGCAGCACCTTGCGAACCGTGTTGCGCGACACCTTCAGGTCACGCGCGATCTCCTTGATCGACTTGCCCCTGACGAAATGCTCGCGTCTGATCCGGCCGACCGTCTCCACAATCAGCATCCCCCACCGCCCACCTCGAACTGAAGCAGGCAGCCCAGCAGCCACACATTCAGGGGTCAAAATTGCACGCCGATCCCCCGGCTCAGGGGGTCAAAATTGCACGCCGAAACACAGCGGAAAACACGCGTTCGGGCGTTGGGGCGGGATCAATCCGCATCGAGAACAGGGCGAGATACAAGAAGTATGCCAGTGTCCGGTCGGGCTGGTTGGGATTGCCCGGTGGCCCGCTCGTAAACGTGGCCGTGGTGATGTAGGGTACCCCAATCACCACCGCCCCCTTGACGCCAAGCTCCGGGGCGTACTGTTGTGAAAGGCCGGCGCTGGCGAAAGCCGCGCCCGCGCCCTGCGAGAATCCGGCGAGCACGATCCGGTTGGCGAGCTGGGTGGGAAAGGCCCGCAGCGTCGCGCGCACGCTGTCCAGCACGCTGTACGCTTCCGGTCGCGTGGCCAAGTAGGGATGCGGCCCCGGTGTGCCGAGCCCCTGGTAGTCGGTCGCCACGACGGCGTAGCCCGCCGTGAGCCAGGAGCTGAGATACACCCCCTCGTAAAAGTCCTCGTGGGAGGACCGCGTCCGCCAGGAAGGCGCACAGACATCCGCAACGCCCGTTGTGCCGTGCGCCCACGCGATAATGGGCCAACCACCTACGGGCGGCGTGCCTTCGGGCAGGAACACCGCGCCCGAGACGGCGACCGGAGTTGTTCCGTCGATGCCGGTTGTCGAGCTGTAGAGCATGCGGAGCTGCTGGCTGGCATCGACGAGTCCAAGGTCAGAATCCAGCGGCTCCTGCCGCAGCACCTGGCCGGGCTTATCGGGGATGTCGTCCTGCCATGTGTAGAAGGCCGAAACACCCCCATCCCCCTGCATCGGGTCAGGGGCCGGCGCACGCGCCGCATGCGCGACAGAGAAGGCCAGAAACGCGGCAAGGAATGCGAGCAGACCGCGCATGGGCAGCCTCATGAGGCAGTAGCAGCCGCAATCTGCGGCTGTTCGTTGTATACCAGCTCTGCACTAAATCCTTCATACTGCAATAGCGGCCTACTCATTTGGGAAATTGCGCAGCCGCTGTCTGCCCTCGCGTTTTCACACGGCCTCGGTCGAAAGCGTTCATCGGATACGGCCGCTGGTATAAGAGGCCGTCTCTGGAGGGAGAAGAATAGCCCTCTCTCCCTGATCATGGCCGTACAAGGCAGCCATAACGGTACTGCCATTCGAAGCGCACCGCGGATCCCGCCTCGATCACCTTGCCGCCCTCACAACGCCGGACGCGCCGCCACGGCCAGCTCCGACGCGGTGATCGGCTCGCCGCGGATCACCACAAGATAGATCAGCGCGGACACGAGCCCAACCGCCGCGCTCACCAGCAGCGCCGGCACGAAGCTGCCGGTGGCTTGCACGATGAACCCGGTGATCGTGGGCGCCAGCGCGCCACCCAGATAGCCGCCGAAATTTTGGATCGCGCCCAGCGAGGCGGTGCAGTTGGACGGCGCGGCGACGCTCGCCAGCGCCCACGACATCCCACTCGCGCAGGCCCCGAACATCAGGGCGGCCGAGATACACGCGACCGCGATCGTGTTGCTCGGCGTCTCCGCCGCGACCACGGTGAAGGCCGCCATGCCCAGCAGCCCGACAATGACCGGCAGCTTGCGGCTGTTGATCGGGGATAATCCGGCCGCCATCAACCGGTCGGCGATTGCGCCGCCGCCGATGCTGCCGACCACGCCGAAGGCGAACGGAATGGCCGAAACCCACCCGGCCTTTGGGATCGACATGTGGCGCTGCATCTCGAAGTAGCCCGGCAGCCACGCCAGGTAGAGCCAGCCCATGTAGACCACGCCGAAAAATCCCAGGATCAGGCCCCAGGTCGTGCGAAAGCGAAAAAGCTGGCTCCACTCGCTCAAAGTCACGCGGCTCGCGACCCGCGCCTGCTCGCCTTCCTGAAGGTAGCGCTCCTCCTCCGGCTCGAAGGCGTATTCGGCCGCATCGCGATAGACGGCGAACCACAGGCCGGCGACGACCAGCCCGGCCATGCCCATGATGATGAACATCCACCGCCAGCCGAAGGACAGCATCAGCGCGGTCAGGATGGGCGGCGCGATCGCCGGTCCGAGCGAGGAGGTGCAGTTCCAGATGCCGGTTGGAAGCCCACGGTCGCGCACGCCATACCAGTCCCGCACCACGCGTACGGCCGAGGAGAACATCGGCGCCTCGCCGATGCCGAGGAAGACTCGCGCGATGGAGAACTGCCAGAAGCTCGTGACGAACCCGGCCGCCGTCTGTGCCAGCGACCAAATTCCCAGCCCGCCCGCGAGGAGTCGATGCGGTCCAACCCGATCGACCAGCGCTCCGCCCGGCAACTGCGAGAAGGCGTACGTCCAAAGGAAGGCCGAGAGCAGCAGGCCCATATCGGCGATCGACAGACCGAGCTCATGCCGGATCAGCGGATTGGCGACCGAGAGCGTGGAGCGGTCCAGGTAGTTCAGCGTGCCGGCGAGGACGAGCATCGTCAGTGCCGACCGCTGCACCCGTCGCACGCGAGGGGACGCTTGGGTTCGGGTCATGGAGCTTCCTCCAGGTGGCGCGTGTTCCGGCCATCCTTCGTGACCAACTCTCGTCAAGAGCGTAGCAGAAATCCACGCACCAAATCTCGATCGTTGCGCCTCGGCTTATACAACGCGTTGGTCGAGAGCCTGGACGGCAAATTCCGGGCGGAGTGCCTGAACGCCCACCGGTTCCTGGGTTTTGGAGACGCGCGCCGGGAACAACGCCCACATAGCGCGATCGGCAACAAGCGCCCGATCGATTGCTTGCGGCAAGCCTACAAACGGATCAGTATTGCAGCCGGGCAATGGAGCGCAGCTCTTCCGCCGTGCTGGTGCCGAAGCCGAAGAACTCAAGATAGGCCGGGATCATCTCGAACAGCATATCCGCACCCACCTGCACCAAGCAGCCCTTCTCCCGCGCGGCGCGGAGCAGAGGGGTGTATTCCTCCTTCATCACCACCTCGCCTACGAAGGTGCCCGGCGCCACGCGGTCGATGTCCACCGGCAACGCGTCACCCTCGTTCATGCCCATCGGCGTCGCGTTGACAACGATGTCGTGGCCCGTCGGGTCGTTGGATCCGGTGCGCACCTCCAGCGCGGGGTAATGCGTCCGCAGTCGGCCGGCGAGCGCCTCCGCGGCGGCCGCGTGGACGTCGAACAGGCTGATCGCGGCCGGCCCGGCGATGGCCAGCGAGGCAGCGATCGCCGACCCGACACCGCCTGAGCCGACCACCAGCGCCCGCGCGCCCGCAATTCGATGCCCCTTGCGTTCCACGCCGCGCACGAAACCGGCGCCGTCGAAAATGTCGCCCAGCAAAGATCCGTCCGGCCGCTTCAACACTGCGTTGCAGGACCCGGCAATCATGGCCGTAGTGGTCAGCTCGTCCACCAGCCGCGTCGTCATCACCTTGTGGGGCATGGTCACCAGAGCGCCGTGCATGGTGGTGATGCGAAACAGCAGGCGGAACAGTGCGTCGTAGTCCTCCGGCCGCACGCCCAGCGGCACGACGACAGCATCGATGCCCTTATGTTCGAACCAGGGATTGTAAATCATTGGCGCCTTGAACGACGCCGTCGGATAGCCGAGATGCGCGATGACCCGGCCGCGGCCCGTGATCATGTCGCCAAGCCCAGCGCCGCACGTGCTTCCGCCGCCGTCGCCGGGCGGCGGCCGTGGCGGGCCGCCAACTCGACGGCCATGCCCGCCAGCTCGGCGTTGCTGGCGGCCAGGCGGTCGCGGCTGACGCGGATGTTGTCCTCCAGCCCGGTCCGAACGCCGTCGCCGCTGCGGGCTAGTACCCAATCCATCACCCGCATCTGGTTGACCCCGATGCCGGCGGCCGTCCAGGTCGCCTTCGGCAGCACCCGCCGCAGCTCCCCCAGCATCAAGTCAAGCAGGTGCTCCTCCGCCGGCAGCGCGTTCTTCAAGCCCATGACGATCTGGACGTGCGGTCGCTCGTCCATCAGCCCGGCATCGACTAGACGCCGGGCGCCGTGAAGGTGCGACAGGTCGAAGATCTCGATCTCCGGCCGCACGCCATAGGTCTGCATGCGAGTCGCCAGGTCGGTCACCAGGGCAGCGCCGTTCTCGTAGACAATGGTGGGAAAGTTCACCGATCCGGTGGACAGCGAGGCCATGTCGGGCCGCAGTTCCAGCGCGTTGCCGCGCGCCGCCGGGTCGCGGCCCCGCCCGCCGGTCGAGAACTGGACGATCATGCCAGGACAATGCTTGCGGACGCCCTCCTGCACCTGCGCGAACAGCGCCGGGTCGCTGGACGGACTTTCATCGGGGTTGCGGACGTGAATATGCACCAGTGATGCGCCGGCCTCGAACGCCGCATGGGTGCTCTCCACCTGCTCGGCAGGGGTGGTCGGTACGGCGGGGTTGTCCGTCTTGCGCGGGACGGAGCCGGTGATGGCGACGGCGATGACGACGGGCTCCATGGCAGATCCTCACACATCGAAGAAGACGGTCTCATTCGGGCCTTGCAGGTGGATATCGAAGACATACACCGTGCCATCACTACGCTGCTCGCGCCGGGCGAGCAGCGTCGGGCGGCGCGCATCCTCGATGATGTTCAGCACGGGGTCGTCCGCGTTTGCGGCGGCCTCGTCGGCGAAGTACATCCGGGTCGCTAGGCCGATGTTGATACCGCGCGCTGCCAGCCAGACGTTCACGTGCGGGGCCATGGCCTTGCGACCGCGCCGGCCGGCGACCGCCCCAGGCTTGATCGTCTCGAAGACATACAGCCCGGTCCTAAAGTCGGTGCCGGCCCTGCCCCAGCCGCGAAAGCCGGGGTGCAGCTCCTTCGCTTGCGGGTCCGCAGGCGAGTTGTAGCGCCCGGCGGCATTGGCCTGCCAAACCTCGAGCAGGATGTCGCGGCAAGCCTCACCCAGCCCGTCGAATACCCGGCCTTCGATCCGGATCCGCTCGCCCGGCGTGCCCGGCCCGGCCAGCACGTTGCCGAAGGGCCGCTCGAAGATGTCAAACCCGGCCTGGTGCGGGATCAGGCCGATATGGACGTACGGCCCGGCGGTTTGCGACGGGGTTTCCTTGAGGAGGTCGATTGTGCCGAACATGGCGTCAGTTCCCGTGCAGCTTGTTCTCAAACACCGTGGAGCGCCGGCCGCGTAGAACGATGTCAAAACGATAGGCCAGGCTGTCCAGCGGCACCGCGTAGTTCAGGTCCAAGACTGCTACCAGACGGCGGCGGGCCGACGGGTCGGGAATCGTGTTCAGGATCGCGTCGTGCGGGATCAGCGGGTCGCCCTCGAAGTACATCTGGGTAATCAGCCTCTGCACGAAACTGGACCCGGAGAGCGAGAAATGGATGTGCGCCGGGCGCCATGAATTGACGTGGTTGCGGAACGGGTAGGCCCCTGGCTTGACCGTGCGGAACTGATAATAGCCGTCGTCATCGGTGATCAAGCGGCCGCAGCCGCCAAAGTTGGGGTCGATCGGGGCGAGGTAGGTGTCGTTCATGTGGCGGTAGCGGCCGCCCGCGTTCGCCTGCCAGACCTCAATCAACGCTCCGGGCACGGGCCGCCCCGTCTCGTCCAGCACACTTCCATGCACGATCGTGCGCTCGCCAATCGGCTCGCCGCTTTTCGCATAGTTCAGGATCAGGTCGTTGTCCAAAGGGCCCAACTCTTCCTGCCCGAACACGGGGCCGGTCACCTCCGACAGCGAGTTCTGTAATGACCACAGGGCGAGCCGGGGGGAGCGGAGCGTGGTGCTCTTATAGTCCGGGGTGAACGCCGGCGGATGCTGCTCGCGGTCCCGCTGAATGAATTCGAAGCTCTGGGTGCGCATGGGTGGCTTACTCCCAAAAACGGACGGAGCGCGTGCGGGCCTGGGCGGCCATGCGCACGGGGGCGTTCACCGCGCCGAACCCGGTGTAGCCACGCCGCTCCACAAGCTCGAAGAAGAAGCGGTCGTGGAAGGCCTGGGAATAGGCGTGCCGGAACTCGCCCGTGGAATCGCGATCGTAAAGCAGGCCGAGGCGCTCCAACCTGGCGACCTCCTCGTCCGCCAGGTCCAGGCGGGCGACCAGATCCTCGTAGTAATTGGGCGGGATCGCGAGCAGCTCCATGCCGGCCTGCCGCGCCCGTTCCACCGCCGCCGCCGCGTTGTCGGTCGCTAGCGCCATGTGATGCACCCCGGCCCCCAAGAAGGTCGAGACGAACCGGTTGGTCGCCGACTCCCGCGCCTCCGACTCATTGAATGTCAGCCGCAGCGTCCCGGACGGATTAACCATCGCCCGGCTTTGTATCAGCCCGTATGGGTGCGGCACATCCAACACCGGCTGCGGTTCGAGCCCGAACAGCGCGCGCCAGAACAGCACGAACATGTCCATTTGTCCCGGCGCCAGCGCGATGGCCAAGTGGTCGACGCCTTGCACACCTGCTCCCTCGACTGCTTCGGGAACCATGTTAAAATCGTCCTGCCAGAATGACGGCTCCCCTTCCGCGTTTTCCACAAGGAAGATCAGCGTTCCGTCTGGCCCGCGAACCGCCGGGATGCGCCGCTCTCCTGGTCCGGTCGGCTCGTGCCACACCTGGATCAGCAGCGCGTCCGCCCGGGCTACCACCACGGCCGGATCGACGACGCGCAACGCCATCGCGCACACGGATGGGCCGTGGCGCTGGAAGTGCTCGGCTGCCGCGCTGTCCTGCTCGAAATTCAGCACCATGTTCAGACGCCCTTGCCGGTAGAGCGTCACCGCCTTCGACTTGTGCCGTCCCGCCAGCCGGAACCCGAGCTGCTCGAGCCATCGGGCCAGCTCCGCCCCGGTCTCCTCGTCCACCGCGAACTCAAGGAACTCGATCCCGTCGGTCTCGGCGATCGGCGGCAACGCTCCAGGCTCGCGCGCCCGCGCCTCTATCAGGATCAAGGAGCGCAGCCCGTCCCGCGCGATGGTACGGGACGGCGAGGCGCGGAAATGGTCATTGAACACCTCCAGCGACAACGGTCCCTGATAGCCGCTGGCCAGCACCGCGCGCACGAACCCGTCCAGTGGCAGCTCACCCTGCCCCGGGAACTTGCGGAAGTGCCGGCTCCAGGCCAGCACGTCCATGTCGCGCAGCGGCGCGTCGGCGAGCTGCACGAGGAAGATCCGCTCCCCCGGCACGTCCGCGAGCCCGGAGGGATCGTCCTTGAGCGCCAAGGTGTGGAAACTATCCACGATCAGGCCCAGCGCGGGATGGGCCGCCTGCTGCACAATCCGCCAGGCGTGGCGCCACAGCCGGATGTGCCTCCCCCAGCTCAACGCCTCGAACCCGACCCGCAGGCCGCGTTGGGCCGCGCGTTCGGCCATGGCGTGAAGGTCGGCGGCGGCTCGCGCGTCGTCGTCCAGCGCGGCAGGGTGAGTGTTGCTGCACACCAGGAGGAGGTCCGTGCCGACTGCTTGCACGATGTCGAACTTGCGTTCGGCCCGGTCCAGGTTGCGGGCACGCTGCGGCTCCGGCATCGCTTCGAAGTCGCGGAACGGCTGGTAGAGCTCGATGGCCAAGCCGAGATCGGCGGCAATCTGCCGCACGTCGGCGGGGGAGCCGTCGGAGGCCAGCAGGTCGGCCTCCATCACCTCGACTCCGTCGAATCCGACACTGGCGGCGGCTTCGAGCTTGTTGGACAAGGTCCCGCTCAGCGCGACGGTCGCAATGGACTTGCGCAGCATGGCTAGGCGAGCCTGAACGGCCAGCCGATGGCCGCCGTGTTCACCGCGTCGACCTCGGATCTGTCGGCGATGGGCGTCAGCGCAACGCAACCACCCTTGAGCACGTGCTCGATGTGGCGCTCGCCGATCAGGCCGGCACTGAGGGCCGCCAGCTGAACAGGAGCGCTGTCAAATTCAGGCATTCTGATTTGCCTTTTCGTCAAGAAGCTTCGCCATACGCCTAAGTGCCAATGGGTAGCCCTGGATTCCGAACCCGGCAATAACCCCATCGGCTCGGCTCGAAACAAACGAACGATGCCGAAATTCCTCGCGCTTGTGGACGTTAGAGATGTGTACCTCAATGACCGGGTGATCAAACGCGTTCAGCGCGTCCAGAATGGCGATTGAGTAATGAGTGAAGGCCGCGGGGTTGATGATGATGCCCCCTGCGATCTCCCGTGCCTCGTGGATCCAGTCGACGATTTCGTATTCGCGGTTGCTCTGGTGGAAGCGCAGCTCGAGCCCAAGTTCCGCCGCCAGCGCGCGGCAATCGCGCTCCACGTCGGCCAAGGTCTCGTGCCCATAGATGTGCGGCTGACGCTTTCCCAGGAGGTTCAGGTTCGGTCCGTTCAGGACGAAAACGAGACGGCTCATCTCACGTGCTCCGGTTGCCGCGACAACGGTCAACTTCAATACGCCTCGCACCATGCCGGCCGTCCCGGCTCGTCCGCCTAGGTCAGCGCCAGCGTCTCACTGACCGTCGGCCCGGTGGCCGGCCGCATGCCACGCCACCACACGAAAGCTTCGGCCGCCTGCTCGACTAGCATCCCGACGCCATCCGTCAAGCGCTCCGCAAATCGCCCTGTCGCCCGACCTGCCGATCCGGGCAAGTCCTACACCAAAGTTTTCGGGAGTATCCGGAGGCCGCGCGCGTCGCCCGCCTACCATCGCCGGCGGCGGAGCGCGGAGCGAGCCTCCGGTCAGGCCATTCGGGTCACGCCGGGCATCGTCTCCGTACGGAGGCGATCGTAGTCGCTCTTCGATACGGCAACCGCGTCGCGGTCGCCAAGGTCGTTCAGGTGGATCCGATACGTCTCCCGCGCGGTAAAGGCGGCGATCGCCGCGATGGCACATATCCCGAATGTGATTGTCCCGATCTTCAGCGGCACATGCGTCGAGCCGGGCGGCGCGACCGTGGCGAAGAACGCGGGCAGGAGCGCGCTGAGAGTTGTCCCGACATTCTGCCCGATCGCCATCCCGGACACGCGCACCCGCGTTTGGAACAGCTCGGGGAAAAGGCTTGGGAACACAGCGTTGAAGCCCTGATAGACGATGCCCCACATCAGCAGCGACAGGACGACCGCCAGTGCCACGCTTTTGATGCTGATGGCGTAGAGATAGGCGAAGGAGAGCAGTCCGGCGCCGAGCGTGCCGACGATGACAGGCGGCCGACGGCCGATCCGATCCGACAGATTGCCCACGATAGGAATAGTGAACACCGCCAGCACATTGCCGAGGACGGGAATCCACAAATAGACGTCTGGCGAGAAGCCAATCCCATAGGATGGTTGTACCGCGTAGGCTGCGCCAAAGATCGCGGCAACGACGGCGATCACGTTGGTGAGCGCGATGCAGAGGACGCGCATAATATCGTCCCAGCTGAGCCGGAAGGCCTCGAGGATCGGTGACTTCGGAATCTCACCATGCGTGCTCTCCTCGGCGAAGGCGGGGGTCTCCTCGACTTCGCGGCGGATGATGTAGCCGGCGATGACGACGACGACGCTGAGCAGGAAGGGGATCCGCCAGCCCCAGGCGTTGAACTGGTCCTTGGGTACGAAATGCGCCAGCGGCAGGAACACCGCTGCCGCGAGGAGCTGCCCGGCCTGCACGCCTTGCATCGTGAAGCTCGCGAAGTAGGCGCGCCGACCGAACGGCGCGTGCTCAAGGATCATCGAGCTCGCACCCGAAATCTCCCCGGCCACCGCGAAGCCCTGGACCAGGCGCAGAATGACGAGCAGCACCGGCGCCCAAAATCCGACCGACTGGTAGGTCGGCAGCACGCCCACCGCCATCGTCGAGAACCCCATCAGGAACATGCAGAGCAGCAGCACCGTCTTCCGCCCGTGTGTGTCGCCCCAGTGGCCGAGCACGAAGGCGCCGATCGGGCGGGCCACGTATCCCACGCCGTAGGTCGCGAGCGAGGCGACAATGGCGACGGTGGGATTATTGGAGGGGAAGAAGATTTGCGGAAACACGAGGGAGGCGGCCGTCGCGTAGATGAAGAAATCGTAGTATTCTAGCGCCGAGCCGATCCAGCCGCTGGCGGCGGCCTTCTTCGACTGATGCTTGCCCTGCGGCTCATGGTCCAACGTGTCAGGCATCGGGCCTCCTCCCGGCTCGTTCATTCTGTTCGACGCTTCATCCCGCCACTTGTCGAGGTTCTAGCGGATGCGCTACGGCATACGACATCACGGCCGTTCGGGCGTCCCGTCCGACCTTGCTGTGTCCGACGCTCGTGACTGCGTTCCCCTCTTTGTGCGTGTCTGAAGATTCCACCGTCGCGAATGCGGGAGAGCGAAACGTTATTGATCCGGCTTGGGTAGTGTTGGAATTGCCGCGTGGTTGATCCAGTTTGGTAGGATGGATCATGTGGACATGCGCAAGCTGCCGGCGGCAGCCCAAGAGGAGCGTCGGCGGCAGGTGGTGGGACTACGCGAGAGCGGCCTGACCTACGAGGCGATCGCGGCGCAGACGGGTCTGACCCGGACGGGGGTGTTCAACATCTGCCGGCGCTTCGCGGCGGCGGGGATGGCGGGCTTGCGCAGCGGACCGCGCGGTCCGGAGCCGGGGAGCGGGCGGTTCCTGAATGCGCGGCAGGAAGCGGAGATTCGTGAACTGATCTGCCGGCACCCGCCGGACCAGCTTGGCCTGCCGTTCGCGCTGTGGAGCCGTGCGGCGGTGCGCGCCCTGATCGAGCAGCGCTGTGGGGTGCGGCTCGCGGTGCGCACCATGGGAAGCTACCTGGCGCGCTGGGGGTTCACAGCGCAGAAGCCGCTGCGGCGGGCCTATGAGCAGCGTGCAGCCGAAGTGCGCCGCTGGCTGCGGCGGGACTACCCGGCGATCGTGGCTCGGGCCAAGCGAGAGAAGGGCACGATCTTCTGGGGCGACGAGACCGGCTTGCGCGCCGATGACGTGCGCGGCCGCAGCTACGCCCCACGCGGACGAACCCCGGTGGTCCGCCCCAATCACCGGCGGGCGGGCGTAGGCCTGATCTCGGCGGTAACCAACAAGGGCGAGCTGCGCTGGATGGTGCTCGACGGCGCGATCAAGGCACCGACGCTGATCCGCTTTCTCGACCGCCTGATCCGCGATGCCGGCGGCAAGGTGTTCCTGATCTTGGACAACCTGCCCGTCCACCGTGCCCGTGCCGTGCGGGAGTGGCTGGCCGGGCGCACCGCGCAAATCGAGGTGTTCCATCTGCCCTCCTACAGCCCCGAGTTGAACCCTGACGAGTGCCTCCATGCCGACCTCAAGCAGGCCGTCACCCGTAAGCCGCCCGCCCGCAGCAAGCAGCAGCTCAAGTGCACCGTCATCAGCCACATGCGCAAGCTCTCGAAGCTGCCCGAACGCGTGCGGAGCTACTTCGGGCACCAGCCTGTCCGTTATGCTGCCTGATTCAAGATCACCCAAGCCGGATCAATAGCTCCCCACTCTCGGCGAAGGCGCGGTTGATCGGCGGTATGTCCGCGAACCGCCAGCGCGGCCTCGCGCCGTGCGCCCCATACGCGGCGCGGCGGCGCCAAGGAGCAAGGACGACGAAGTCTGAGGTTGGTGCGGAGAGATCGGCGTCCAACAAGCCAACCTGGGCCCATCACCGACTTCTCCACCTTGTTGGTCATCGGCCCTGCCGTTTCAGAATAGAGGCAAGGCGAGGATAGACGCGTCGCGCGTTCAGTTCGAAGACCTTGCGCTTGTCCGCCTCGGAGATGGCGAGCGCGTCAACGTAACGCTTGGTGTCATCGAAGTAGTGGCCGGTCTCGGGGTCGATCCCGCGCACCGCGCCCACCATCTCCGAGCCGAACAGGACGTTGTCGACATTGATCACGCGGAACAGCAGGTCGATGCCGGCCTGGTGGTAGACGCAGGTGTCGAAGAACACGTTCTTCATCACGTGCTCGGACAGCGGCGGCCGCTTCAGCATGTCGGCCAAGCCTCGGTAGCGGCCCCAGTGGTAGGGAACCGCGCCGCCCCCGTGCGGGATGATAAACCTGAGCGTCGGGAAGTCCCTGAAGAGATCTCCCTCGAGGAACTGCATGAACGCCGTGGTGTCGGCGTTGATATAGTGGGCGCCGGTGGCGTGGAAGTTGGGATTGCACGAGCCAGAGACATGGATCATCGCCGGCACGTCCAGCTCGACCATCTTCTCAAAGAAGGGATACCAGGCCCGGTCGGTGAGGGGCGGGCCGCTCCAGTGACCGCCGGATGGGTCGGGGTTGAGGTTGCATCCCACGAAGCCAAGCTCGGCTACGCAGCGGTCTAGCTCGGCGATCGAGTGGGTGATCGAGACGCTCGGCGACTGCGGCAGTTGGCAGACGCCCACGAGAGATTCAGGAAAGAGGTCGACCACGCGCTTGATCAGGTCGTTGCAGCGACGGGTCCAGGCTTGACTTACGGCTTCATCACCCACGTGGTGGGCCATGGTGGAGGCGCGCGGGCTGAAGATCGTCATGTCCACGCCGCGCTCGCGGAGCAGGCGCAGTTGGTTCTTTTCAATCGTCTGCCGTATCTCAGGGTTGGAGATGTCCGGATAGGCCGGATCGACGTCCCCGCCGGATTTGAAGGCGGCCGTCTGCGCTTCGCGCCATTGGTCGTGGGCTCCCGGCGCGGTTGTGTAGTGGCCGTGGCAGTCGATGATCATCGGTCGTCCTCCGGCGTCTTGTTGTTGGCGGCCAGCCTGGCCGCGCGGGTGCGCGGCAACGCCGCCCGGCGGCTGCCGACCCCGTCCTGCGGCTCCGGGAGGGAGCAACTCATGTCCATGCTTCTATAGTAGGCGCAGCTCCACCCTCCCACACCTCGACTGGGCTAAGCTCACGAGGCAGCAGCGCCTGCTCCCGCGCATAGCGTAGGGCCAACGCGATTGCTGGCCGCAACGGCTCCCGTCCGATCAGGTGCGAGTCTGGGCTGCCGGGCGGCCCCGCCGCGTTCTTGGCCGCCCGGAACATTCCTAGCAGCTCGGAAACCAGTCCGGGCTGAGACTCCGCGTGCTCGCGCCGGATCGTCACCAAGTGATTGACCGGCACGAGGCCGTGCGCGCCCCAGAAACGCTTGGCCGAAGCAGCAACGTCAGGAAACACGGTGCGCAAATCCGGATCGTTCGGAACCTCATTGCCGACAATGATCGCATCGAGTTCGTCCGCCCGCAGCATCGAAAGCAGGTCCGAACCTGGCGGCGCCCGCGTGGCCCAGGGAGGGTCCTGATATTCCCGGACGTGCGCGTCCTCGAAGGTCACCCAGCGAACCTGCGCCGGCTCCAAGCCATATTCCTCAGCCAGAATGCCGCGCAGCCACATGCCTGTGGTTTGGCTGTAAGCGCGGACGCCCACCCGGCAACCCCGCAAATCCTCGGGCCCTCTTATTCGGCTATTGGCGCGGCACAGCAGCGCGGATTGCTGAAACCGCGCAGCCAAGGTGACGGGCAGCAGAACCAGCGGTTTTCCGTAGGCATGAGCCTGTAGAAAGGTGGCGATCGCCATTTCACTCACGTCAAACCGGCTTTCGCGCACCATCGGGGCGAAGGCTCGATTGATCACGGGAATGTCGACGAACTTCAGTTTCAGCTTGTCCGAGACAACCTGTCCGGACAACAAAGCCCTGGTGTGCGGATAATTGCCTATCGCCACCTGCCATTCCACAGTCACCGGCTCAGCCCTCCGCGCCGGCGGCGCGATACACCAGACCCTTCCGTGCGAGCTTCTCCCGCATCCCGTAGATGTCGAGGCCAACTTCGCCGGCCCGCAGACGCGCCCGTTTTTCCGCCTCGTTGCGCTCGCGCGCTTCGCTCGCCCGCAACACGGACTCCGCTTCGGCCCGCCGGACCACAACGACGCCATCATCATCGGCGACGACAAGATCGCCAGGCTCAACAAGCTGGCCAGCGCAGACGATTGGCACGTTCACCGACCCGAGCGTCTCTTTCACAGTCCCCTGCGCGGAGATGGCTTTGGACCACAACGGGAAGCGCGCCTTGGTCAGCGTCGCCACATCCCGCACCCCCGCCTCGATCACGAGGCCAAGAACGCCCCTGGCCGCGACCGAGCAGGCCAGCAAGTCGCCGAAATAGCCGGCGTCGCTCGGCGATGTCGGGGCCACCACCAGCACGTCTCCAGCCTGACATTGCTCCACGGCAACGTGAATCATCCAGTTGTCCGCCGGCGGGATCGAGACAGTGACCGCGCTGCCGGCGATCTTCGCGCCGGGATAGATTGGGCGCATGTAAGATGCCAGCAGACCGGTGCGGCTCTGCGCCTCGTGGATGGTGGCCACGCCGTAGGGGGCGAAGGCTGCCGCCAGTTCGCGCGAGACGCGCGGCGGATTCGTAACGACCAGACCTGCCGTCATGCCAAGCGCTCCATGATATGCGGAAAAACAATGTGGCAGCCCCCGAAGTCATCCGAATGCGCGGTCACGAGCAGCGCAGTCTTGCTTTGGTTTGTCACGATGCAATTCCCTGCTCAGACAGATCATCCATTTCGGCCGTAGCGTTCTTTTCATCGCCGCCCTTGGTCATGTGCTCTGGTAATGGCGGGGTGCCATGGGTATGGAAACTTTCGATGGTCTTCAGACCCCAGGCTTGGCCCTTCTTGCGCTCCTCCTCCGTCCAGATGATCGGCTTCCAGTCGGGCGCGAGCACCAGGCGCGCGCCGGCGTTGGCCACCTCGACGCGATTGCCGCCGGGCTCATAGACGTAGAGGAAGAAGGTCTGCTGGACCGCGTGCTTGTGCGGTCCGGTCTCGATGAAGACGCCATTCTCCAGAAAGATGTCGGCCGCCTGCAGGATGGCCTCGCGGCTGTCGAGCGCGTAGGTAATGTGGTGGAACCGGCCCCTGATCCCATGCGCCTCGCGCGTGTAGGCGAAGTCGTAGCTCTTGTTGGTGCAGGTCAGCCACATGCCGGCCTCGGTGCCATCGTTCAGCACGATGCGTTCGGTATTGCGGAATCCAAGATACTCCTCGAAAAAGCGGCGGTTCGCCTCCACGTCCACGGCGAGGCAGTTGAAGTGGTCCAGCCGGCGGACATTGGCGCCGCGGGCGGGAAAGCGCTGTGCCTGGTTCTTCAGCGATGGCCGCAGCTCGGGCGGCGGCTCGTACCACGCGGTCTCGTAGTAGAGCTCGATCACGTGTCCGTCCGGGTCGTGGAAGCGGTAGCCCAGCCCGTGTCCCAGCTCGCCTTCGTGCCAGCCGATCGCGAGGCCGGACCGCTCCAAGGCCTGCACCCGCCGCTGGAGCGCCTGCGGGCTGCGCGCCCGAAAGGCCGCATGGCCAAGGCCCGATGTGTGCGATGCCGTCAATTGCAGTGAGTAGCGCTCGTAATCGTCCCAGGCATGGAGATAGACGGAATCGCCCTGCCGTCCGCTTTCGGCCATGCCCATCACGTCGACGAAGAACCGCAGGCTCTCCTCCGGCTTCGGTGTCAGCAACTCTAGGTGACCCAGATGGGCCACATCCATGATCGGTTCGTCGTGCATCCGTGTTTCCTCCAATAGGCACGTTTGATTGGGTGCTGCGTGCGAGTTTGCCCGCTGCCGGACACGGGCGCGCACGGGATCAACTCGAGCTGGTGGTGCGTGAGTTCGCGGGTTCATCGGGCGGGACCTCCCTTCCTTGGCCGTTGGCCGGCTCGTATGCTGATCGTTGGCTCGATGGCGGCGTCCCGCGCGGGAGAGGCCGCCCGAAGTCGATCCCGCTCTATACTCGCGCGCCCGGCCCTGTGCTATCGGTCCACAGCGCCTCGCGCTCGAAGCCGTCCGGCACAGCGGGGTCGTACAGCCGCCCCACGATCAAGTCGAGCTCGCTGGACGCGAGCAGGGGCAGCAGCTCCTCCGTGCGCCCTTGCTGCAGCCGGACCCTGAGGGCGGCGTAGGCGGCCTTGAGCCGGGTCAGCACGCCGGCCGCGGCGACGGGCAGGGCGCCGAGCGCCAGGGCGCCACCACCTGGGCTGGAGAGCAGGTCGAGATCCTCATCGAGCGGGCGCAGCTCGGAGAGGATGCGCCGGGCGGCCCGGACGAACACGGTCCCGGCCTCGGTCGAGTGCACACCGCGGGGATGGCGATCGAACAGCCGGAGCTGGAGGAAGGCCTCCAGCTCGTGCAGGCTCTTGGTCAGGGCCGGCTGGCTGACGCCGAGGGCCACGGACGCCTTGAGGGCAACTGCTCAACCCACCCCGCTTCGCGCAATGCGTTGATATAGAATGATTTTCAGCAGTCTCAGAAAACGGGATAAATTTGGGCAGTTGAAGTAAAATCCGCGGCGATACCAAATACTTATTTATATCGTAATATCGCAGCCTTGGCCGTTACATGCGTCGGATTCGATACTGCCGTTACGCCCAAAATCGCCTCGCCCAGAAAGCGTTGTTTATCAATGATTTGCGGAGGGAGGGGTGGGTTGAGCAGTTACCCTTGAGGAGGCTGCGGTGCCTCTCGATGGCGTCCACGGCCCGCAAGAGGTGGAGCCGCAGGCGCTGATCCAGGTATCGACGGGCTGCCATCGCCGGGCAGCCTCAGGTTCGCGCCGTGTGCTGCGTGGGCTGCATTCAGGCTCGGGGGTGGGAGCAGGGGCTACGCATGAAATCCCTCTCGCCTGCCGACCCTAGAGGCATGATGACGTGTCCTCGCGATGGCGAGGGAGCGGGACATGTCGATCGAGAAGCTGGGGCAGTATTTCGGCACGATTGAAGATCCGCGTTGCAACGGCAAGGTTGAGCATCGCCTGCGCGACATCCTGGTGACTGCCGTATGCGCGGTGATCGCCTGTGCCGAGAGCTGGGAGGACATCGCGCTCTACGGCCGCAGCAAGCTCGCTTGGCTCAGCACCTTCCTCGAGCTGCCGAACGGCATCCCCTCGCACGACACCTTCCGGCGCGTGTTCATGCTGATCGACCCCGACGCCTTCGAGGCCGGGTTCACGGCCTGGGCCGGCTCGCTCGCGGCTGGCTTCGCGCGCGAGGTGGTCGCCATCGACGGCAAGACGATCCGGCGTTCGTTCGACCACAGGCGCGAGCAATCGCCGCTGCACGTGGTCAGCGCCTGGGCGGAGCTGGTCAAGGTTCCGGTCGCGCAGCGACTGGAATACCAGCGGAGGGGAGCGAGCAGGGCCTCGTGCTGGGCCAGCGCTGCGTGGACGACAAGTCCAACGAGATCACGGCCGTGCCCGAGCTCCTCGAGCAGTTGGCGCTGGAGAACAGCATCGTGACGCTGGATGCGATGGGCTGCCAGACCGCGATCGCCGAGAAGATCCTGGCACGCGGTGGTGATTACCTGCTCACGCTCAAGGCAAACCATCCACTGGCGCACGCGGCCGTGGCCGAGCATTTCGCCGAGCGCTGCTTCCGTGTTGGCGCGTCCCGCCGGGCCGACTGCGACGCCTTCGACGACAGCCATGGCCGCCTGGTCCGCCGCCGCGTGTTCGCCAGCACCGAGGCCGCGGCCCTGGAAGCCCTGAGTGGCTGGCCCGGCCTGCGCACCGTGCTCGCCGTGGAGAGCATCCGCAGCCTCAACAGCGCGCCCCCCAAGGTCGAGAGCGAGATCCGCTACTTCCTGTCGAGCTGCGCCGATGCCCCGGCCGTCCTGGGTCAGGCTATTCGTTCGCATTGGGCCGTGGAGAACGCGCTGCACTGGACGCTGGACGTCACGTTCCACGAGGACGACAGCCGCGTGCGCGATCGCACCGCGACACGCAACTTGGCGCTGCTGCGCAAGATTGCGCTCAACATTGTCGGTCGCGGCCGGACGTCGAAGGTCAGCATACGCGCCCGGCGGAAGAAGGCTGTCTGGAACGACAGCTACATGCTCCAGCTCCTGGCCGGGTAGCCGATGTATTCTATGCCAAGCCGAGACGGATTTTCATGCGTAGCCCCTGGGGGTGGGAGGGATGCGGTTCGCTGGCTGCCGTGACCGCGGTAAGCAGCTTGATGCCCGGCCCTGGGGCGACAAGCACGAACATTACTGCGACGGTGACCTGTTCACCGCAGAGTGGAAGATGTTCATAAGGGTGCAGGCAGGCAGAAGCCAGTACCTCAAGGCGGTAAACTTTGTGAAGGCGCGCATCGCCAGCCCGGACGGCTCGATCGACTTCGGCGTGCAGCGCAACGGCGCCGTCGATGGGGCGGCGTGAGCGGCACTGCGAGCCTGACGGAGGTCCCAGCAATGAAGCGCACGGCCAGCAATTCGAGTAATTCTCCAAGAACTGCGGTGGTTAGCGGCGGCTCGTCCGGGATCGGTCGAGCCTTCGTCGAGGAACTGCATCGGCGGGGCTATCGGGTCATGTTTTGCGGGAGGGATGCGAACAAGCTGCGCGCGGTGGAAACGCGGTGCCCGGGCGCTCGCGGCTTTGTCTGCGACGTCACTGACAAGGCGTCAGTGCTCGAATTCGCCCGCGTCGTGCTGGATCAGCACTCTTCGGTTGATCTCGTCGTGAGCAATGCGGGCGGCTTGCGGGAGATCGACTTCACCTCGATTGACGTCGCAGCAGTCGATCTGACCGCCGAGCTTCGCCTCAACCTCGAGGGAGCCGTGCATTTCATCGCCGCCTTTTTGCCCGGCCTCCGCAGAGCCGCGCCGTCGGCACTCATTGTGATCAGCTCGGGCTACGCGCTGGCCCCGGCGACGCGGGCGCCCCTGTACTCCGCGGCGAAGGCAGGGTTGCGAAGCTTCACGAAAGCCCTGCGGCGGCAACTTGCTTCGACGGGTATCCTGGTAATCGAGGTAGCACCCGCGGCTGTCGATACGCCCTCCGTTGCCTACCGCAACACGCCCAAGCTGCCCGCCGAGCGTGTCGTCCGGGAAGCACTCGCTGTACCGCGCCCGGTTTCCTGGACACAAGGTTGCTGTTAAGCGGCGGTCTTCATGACGGCCTGGTACCACGCTGCTCTGGCATCGCTGGGACTGCGCAGGCCGTTCTTCTCGATCAGCCACTCGGCATTGTAGCGGGCGACGAAGTCGCGGACCGCATCACGGGCCTCGTCGATGGTCTGGTAGATTCGGCCATGCACGATCTGCTCCTTGAGGGTGCGGAAGAAGCGCTCGACGACGCCATTCGTCTCAGGCTCGCCGACGAACGCATAGCTGGGGGTCATGCCCCAGAAGCGGATCTGGTTATGGAAATGTTCGGCGAGGAACGCGCTGCCGTGGTCGTGTCGCAGCGCCACGCCGCGAGCGGCGCTGGGGCTGACGTGGCCGAAGACATTGCGGACCGCCATGCCGACGGCCTGCGCGGCGGAGTAGCGATCGCCGCGCTTGGCGACGTGCCAGCCAAGCGCTTCGGCGTTCCAGTGCTCGACGACGCCGAACAGCCAGACCTTGCCATCCTGGACGGTGATGATCTGGGTCGCATCCGTCGCCCACATCAGGTTCGGCGCCTCGGTGATGATGTGACGATCGTGCGGCGTGTCGTCGCGGATGCGGGCGCGATGCGGCGACAGCAGGGCGTTCTCGCGCATCAGCCGCAGCACCCGTTTGCGCGCGACCCGGATGCCGTCCATCACCCGCAGCCTGGCCCACACCTTGCGATGGCCCTCGCCGTGCCAGGGCGACCGGGCGAGATCGGCGCGGATCGCCACCAGCAAGGTGTCGTCCGACACCACGGGCTTTGGTCCACGGCGCCGCACCGAAACTGGCGTCGTCGTTGTATCGGCCCGGCGTCGGTCAGCATAGAAGGATGACCGCGGCACGTCCCAGATGCGGCAGACCTGGGCGATGCCGTAGCGGCGGCCGGTGGCCGGGGAAATCACCGCCGCCATCACCGCGACCTCCCGCGGGCCAAAGGGCCAGGGCGCTCGATGCGAGAGCGCAGCAGCTCGTTCTCCATGCTCAGTTCGCCGATCCGCTGCATGGCCGTGGCGAGCTCACCACTCGCCGCCTCCGTTTCGCGTTCCTTCAATGCGCCACCCAGCGCGGCTTCGGCCTTCTGCCGCCAGCGCTCGAGCTTGTAGAGCGGCACGCCGAGCTCGCGCGAGAGATCCTCGGCGGCCTCACCCCGCAGCAGGCGAAGCACCACCTCGCGCTTGCGGCTCACGCTCCAGCGTTGGCCCGGCGCCAGCGGTCCACTCGGAGCACACCCCGCCTCCGCGCCGTTGTGGCCTGTGGACAGCGCGGACGGGCTCCGCCCGCCCTCGTTGCCCACAGGCCCATCAGCCACATCATTTCGTATGATCCTGTTCATGCTGGACTTCACCATATCTGCCTCCGGTCGGACAAATCGGTGTCCAGGGAAATCGGGGGCAGCTCACGGGAAGCACTCGCGGCGCTCGCCAAGGGAAAAACCGAGGTTTATCCCGGCACGGTCCGTATGCTCCCTGGATTATTGCGGCTTGCTCCCAATTGGGGGGAGAGGATCGTAGCCCGGACGTGAGCGCTGCGATCGCCCATGCGCGGCGCCGGGTTATACCAAAACTCACTGATCAGAACCGATGCGCCCAGTCGCGCAGCCCGAGAGACATAACGGTCCGGGGCTGAGCCTCCAGCCTGTTCCAGGCATCGCAGCAGTGATCGAGAAGGGCTCTATGGTTGTCGAATACGCGGCTGGAGAGCCAGTTATCGCGCATGAACTGCCAGACGTTCTCGACTGCGTTTCCGTGCTGCCTCTCTAAACGTTGTCAACTAGGCCGCGGGTAGGCGTTGGTCGGCTTCAAAGCCGTTTGGTGTCACGCGGCCACTGGAAGCCTGGCCGCATCGCGCCACGTGCGGAAAGCCGTGCCGCGGGCTTGGCGGTGGTCACGGGCGGACCGCCGATGACGACGAGGCTGGAGGTGTTGTGGATCCGGCTGTGACCGGACAGAAAGCACTGGGCTTCAGATGGGGTGGAGGGCCCTCCAGGGCTGTTCAACGCTTTCGAATGATGGTGAGTGAGAGCACGTTTTTGATGCCTGCGAGACCGGCGCGGTAGCGATCCTGGCTGAGCGTGTCCGTCTGGTTGGCCTTGAGGATGTTGAAGGCGAAGCTGCGCAGGCGAGCAAACACGCCTGGGTTGGTGCGGATGCGCGAGCGGTCTTCGCCCAAGGTGACGTCGCGGCTGTAATGCGAGGTGGTCTCGATCCTCCAGTGCGCGCGGATTGTCTCGGCGGCGCGGGTGGCGGTGACCGGGGTGTTTGAAACGTAGAAGGCCATCTCGGCGGAGTGGCGCAGCAGCCCGGTCTTGGCGTTGCGGGTGTGGACAGTGCGCTCGACACGGATGATGGCGGCCACGTGCGGATGCCAGTCGGTGTCGGCCAGCGTGTCGGCGGGATCGAAGACGGTGACGGTGCGACGTTCGTCGCGGTTGCGGCCCTTGTTATGGCTGTGGACAGACCCGAGTGGTGTTGTGGTGGCCGAAGCCGCCCGGATTTTCTGGTGCAGGGTCGGCTGGTTGTCCTTGACGCCGACGATCAGGGCGACGTTGGCTCCTGCTGCAACCTCGAAATGTTTTTTTGGCAATGCAGCGCGTCGAGTGTGACGATGGTGCCGCGAGCGATGCCGAGTTCGGCCAGCAGCATCTGTGCCGCCGGGATTTCGTTGGATTTCTCGGCGATGTCGATGTGGGCGGAGCTGGCAAAGGTTCCGACTGCGTAGCAGGTGGAAAGCCAGCGGAGGGGAGCACCAAGGCGGTGTCGGTGGCAAATGCGCTCAGCACCTGGGCAGAGGCACGATCGCGGAACTTATCAAAGCTGCCGCGCAGCGTCTTGCCATCCAGGGCAATGCTGCCCTGCCCAGGCGTGGCGCGCGCCGCCTGCAGCAGGGCGGCATGGTGGCGGAAGACCCCCTCCACCGTGGCCGGGTCGAGCCCTTGGAGAATGTAGCGGACGGCGGTGCGCGCGGGTGCGCGGCGCCAGTTCAGGCCGAAGGCCGCGTTCAGCCTGCGGCGATGGACGCCGATGAAGGTGACAATGCCACGATACGAGTTGCAGCCGGTCACGATGGCGAGGATGGCGAACAGCAAGAGGTGGTCGGCTTTGTCAACTTGCACGTGGGGCAGCCCGTAGAGCTTCCCCTGCGCCCGGCGCGGATCAGGGACGTCCGCCAGCACGTCCAGCAACGGCGAAAACGCAGCCACGGCACCCTCCGACCCCGTTGCCGCCCCAAGGGTCAGACATTTGCCGGCTCGGGAATCCCCCTTGGATCAGCCGCCTCACTTCACCCCACATGTGTGGCAGGGCGGCCTCAGTGAAGGCAATGCGGCAGCGTTGAACAGCCCTGGGAGGGCCCCCGACGGCATCAGCGTGCCACAGTGCGGGTCGTAATACCAACCGCCCTAGACATTGACCGTTGCCCAACTGCGTGTGCCGATGAAATGGATACGGTCTGGCTCGGCGACCAACCAGTTCCAGGCGTCGCCGCAGGTAGCCAAGATAGCATCGTAGGTGTCCCAGACGCAGGTGGCCAGTTTGTTGGCCCGGAGATGTTCCCAGACGTTCTCCATCGGGTTCAACTCGGGCGCATAGGGTGGCAAGTGGAGCAGGACGATGTTGTCGGCAGCTTGAGCTTGCCGCCGCTCTGGTGCCATCCCGCGCCGTCGCAGATCAAAACGCCCTGGCCCCTGACGTGACCTGGGTGCTGATCTCGTCAAGGTGCAGGTTCATGCATTCGCTGTTGGCAGCCGGCGCGATGATCGCCGCACCGACGCCGCGGGCCGGGCAGATCGCGCCAAAGATGTAGGCGGCATCGTGGCGATCGTCCCGCACCATTGGCGGGCGTGGGCCGACCGGCCCCTCGGCTTGCCATTCCACCCGGCTGCGCCGGACGGAACCTTCGGCAAGCCTCTCCCAAACGTAGCTGTGCGTGCCCTGCTGTCCCACTTTGGCTTCGTCCTGGAACCAGATCTCCACGGGTGTGCCAGGGACTGCGTCAGGCAGCACATCCTCTAGGTGTGGCCGACAACCAATTCGTTGCCGGCGAGCGCTGGACGGTGGCCGATGCGACGACACTGGCCGCCGTCGATTTCGACGGCTCGTCGGACGTGAAGATTCCTCCGGAATGCATGAATCTTCAGCGCTGGTACGAGGAGGTCAGCGCACGGCCAAGCGCCAAGGCGTGATTACCGCTTCCGGGTCGACCCGAAAAAGTCGCAAGGGAACCGGGGTATGCCGTCGAATAATCATTAGGGCGGCATCATGCGGCGGCAAGTTACGCTCAGCCCCGCACAGCCGCATGGATCTCTTCGCAATGGCGAACGATATTCGGTTGCGACAGGACGAACTTGCGCAGCGGCGTGTCGATGTCGTAGAAGTAGATGTTCGCGGTGAACCTGTAGATCGACGCGTCGGTGCTGCTCGGCTGTGCACCAAACACGAACCCGCTCGCGGGTATCAGGTTTGCGAGGACCTGTAGTTCAGCGATCCCGCGGGCGTAGGCGGCCTCGGGCTCATAGCGGCCGACGCCCTGGAAGTGGTAGCGCCTGAAGTTGTATTCCAGCGCCTGTTCCAAAGCCTCCGCCGTGACCTCGCGGTGCGTGTGCAGGATCGCGTCCCGAAACAGCGGGAAAAACCGATCATCCTTCCAGCGTGAGTAGGACATCATCCAATAAAGGTCGTCCAGCATTCGCCTCAGAAGCAGGCCTTGGTCCCGCTGAGTCGGCGTGAGCGCGTCGTCGATCGTCAGAGCGTATCGGGATATGAGGTAGCTGATGATTGCATTGCTGTCCCCGATCGTCCGGTCGCCATGCGCAAGGGAGGGAAGCTGACCACGTGGCGCTTTCGACGCATCGAAGACGTGCTCGTGTCGGAACGGCAATCCGCACAGCTTGAGAAAGGCGTACACCTTGAGCCCAAAGGGATTGTTGTCGGCACAGCCAAACAGATCGGGATAAGAATAAAGTGTTAGCATCTTTGCCTGCTCCCAGGATGATACCATGATTTTCGCTGGCAACAAGGCCCCGACCCAACAGTGATACTGGTGGCGAAATCGCGGCGCGTCAGACGGCGGGCTGGAGCGCGGCGAAGCGCGAGAGGCGTGTTCTCGCGACGGGGGTGCCCGCGAGCCACTCCGCGGCCCGGACCAAGTTGATGGCGGCGGCCGTGATGACGTGCTGGAGGTGTGTCTCGGCCAGGCCGATGTAGCGGCAGCAGCGCAGGCCGCAACGATGGATGGCCTGAGCGTGGGTGCCCTCGATCCCGGCGCGGGCGGCGTAGCTGGCCCGGAACGCCGCCGCCTCCTGCCGCCTGCGCGCGCCCTGCAGCGCCTCGAAGTGCTCGCGCGCGTGCAGCCCGATGATGCGCGGCTCGCGCTGGGCCCGCGTGCAGCGGAGACGCGGTGGGCACGGGGTGCAGTCCCGCCGCGCGAAGCGCGCCTCGAACACCATGCCGTTCTTGGGCCACGTGTTCGGCAGCCAGGAAATGCTCTGCTTGCCCGCCGGGCAGGTCACCACCTTGCGCTCCCAGTCCACCTGAAGTGTGGCCTTGGTCAGCCCGCCCTCGACGCGCGCCTGCCAGTCCGTGTCGGCCGCGACCGGACCGACGATCGTGACCCCATACTGCCGCGGGCCGTCCACCAGCACGCGCGAGTCCGTGTAGCCCTGTCCACCAGGTGCTCGATCGGCAGCAAGCCGCGCCGCTCCAGGCTGGCGTGGACCACCGCGAGCATGTTGTCGTCCGGGGTGGTCGCGGGTGTGGTCTCGACGTTGGTAATGAGGTGCGGCCCCGCACAGGCCGGGTCGCAGGTCTCGGTCAGCTGCGCCTTGTAGCCGATCCAGTCTGTTTCCCGCTTGGTGCTGTAGCGGGCGTCCGGGTCGTAGGGCGAGCAGACCTGCTCGGCACAGGGCGGCAACGCGTCCGTCACGCGCCAGCGCAGGCGTCCCGCCTCCTCGACACATTGCGCCGCCCAGACCTGGCGCAGGATCGCCACCTTGGGCAGTCGCGCCAGTTCCGGCCGGTCCGTGGCGGCGTCGATCGCGCTGAGCAAGTGTTGGCCGTCGGCGCCGATCTCGGCCGCGAGCGCCAGGCGCGCCGCCTCGGCCTTGTACAGGCAGTGGTTCTCCACCCGCCGCCCATACCGCGCATACCAGGCCTTGGGTGCCAACCAGTCCGGCGCGACGGTCGCCACTCGTTCAGCGCCGCCCGCAGCGTCTCGCCGACGCGCTCCAGCCGGTTCAGCACGCGCACGGCGGCAAGCACGTGGGTGCTGTCCGTGCGCTGGCGCCCGCGCGCCTTGACCAGGCCCTGCTCCTGTAGGCGCCGCAGCAAGGTATCGAGCAACAGCAATTCGGCGCCGCCCGAGACCAGGCGCGCGCGGAATTCGCTCAGCATGGTGTGATCGAACCCCGCGTCGGTGAGCGCCAGGCCGAGCGCGTACTTCCAGTCGATCCGGCCGCGCACGGCGTCGGCCGCCTCGCGGTCGGTCAGGTTCTCCATGAACTACAGCACCACCGCGAGCGCGAGCCGGCCCGGTGCCGCCGCGGGCTGGCCGCGTCGGGGAAGAGCGCGGCGAACTGGCTGTCCTGATAGAACGGGCCGAGCGCGTCGGCTATGCGCAGGCAGAGCGTGCCCTTGGGGAACGCCGCGCGCGCGACGCGGCGGGTCTCCTCGGGCACCGGGGGGGGTGGGGCTTTCGGGCGCAGCGACATGGCATCAGCCTCCGGCAGGGCAGAACCGCATCATCGACCAGCACGCCCGGACAGGCCGTCTCGACCGCGAGATCACCCCGCCAGCGATTTCGCCAGCAGTGTCAAACCGGGTGTCACCACTTCAGATCGGGCCGGAACGCTTAGAGCTTCCACGGTGACACCCGTGTCACCGGTTTCAGCGGCGCTATCCGGCAGGTAGCGGGTGAACGCGTCGGCAAAGGGCGCTAAAAGGGAAGCCCCACACCCGGGAGGCAAGCCCTGCCGAGCCCCTCGCCACGGCTCACGTTTCGCCATGTATGGCTTCACCATGCGGGTGAACTGGGTGGCGGTCAGCGGCTTGCCGTTCTTCATCTCCGGCCAGGGACGATCCTGCATGTCGTTCAGCCGGCCGACGACCGATTCCATAACGGAAACGTGATGGTCAGCTCTGGCCGGGCGGCCCATCTTGTGTTTTGTGAACATTATCCTAGGAGCGGCCGTGTCGGACATTGTGGAACACAGTGGCGTGCAGCCAGCCAACACGGAGCGGCCGCTCACCGAACCGGCGCGTGCCGTCACCGAGGCTTTGGCGCGGGTGCAAGAAGCCGTCGTCGAGGTACAGTCCCGCGAAGTGCGCGAATGCCTGGAGGAGGCGATCGAGGCCATTGATACCGCCGCCGCCATCCCCGGCGCGGTCGGCGCCTCCAAACTCGACGCTGTTGCCGATCTGCTAGAGGGGGCGCTTGACGAGCTGGAGCAGGGCAAGGTTGCCAACCTCGCCCCGGTGATCGAACAGGCTCAGTCGATGGTTCGCCCCTGAGATCTTGGCCAGTGCGCCCCGGTTGGGGGTCTGGCGTGTGGGGGGTCTGGCGGGTGTGGAGCCTCTCCGGGCGTTGCCGTAACCGGAAAGACCCTGTCGTGTTCACAGTGCCACGGTGGACAGAATGCCGGGCGGGGCAACTTGCTCGACCGGGCGCTGGTCGCCCTCGCCATCGCGATTATCGGCGCCGTTCTCGACACACGTCCCACCCTAAAACCTCGAAGACCTTGGCGCGTTCCCTCAGCACGCCGAATCCGCGCGAGGGCAGCGAGCATCGCGCCGGGCCGGGCCACTCGGTTCAACGGCATTGACCCTGAGGAGGACGCCGTGGCCACCATCGACAATCCGAGCGACACAGGCGGCCAACTCATTGCGGCCAGCAAGGTGAATGGCACCAAGGTCTACAACGCAGCCGGCGAGAGGCTCGGCAGTGTGTATGACGTGATGCTCGACAAGATCTCCGGGAGAGCGGAATACGCGATCCTCAGCTTCGGCGGGTTCCTCGGGATCGGCGACAAGTATCACCCGCTGCCCTGGAGCCAGCTGAAGTACGACACCGACCAGGGTGGCTATGTCGTCAACCTCGACCGGAGCAGGCTGGAAGGCGCGCCGGCCTACGCGGCCAACGAGATGAGCGTGTGGGATGACACGCGTGGCCGGGAAATCGATGCCTACTACGGCGGGATAACCGGCTGAGAGCTGCCTGCTTTTCCTAGCGCCGGAGCGCGTGTTTGCGCTCCACGCCAGAGCGCGAGTGGCATCCTTGCCCCTCCTGCCTCGTCAGTGCCGGTGCGCTTCGCGTCGCGGCTACCTGGCTCTGCCGGCATTTGGTTCAAGGAATGGTTGGATCGCCGCCCCGGAGTCCGGTTGCGCGACAAGGAATCCCTGTGCGCCGTCGCATCCCTGCCGGCGCAGGAACGCGAGCTTTGCGTCGGTTTCCACGCCCTCCGCAACGACCTGCTTTCCAAGGGCGTGGCCAAGGCTCACGATCGCCTGCACCAAAGCCTCGCTCTCCGGATCGGAGCCGATGTCCCGGACAAAGGACCGATCCACCTTGATCTTCGCCACAGGCAAGCGCCTGAGCGAAGCGAGCGAGCTACAGCCGGCCCCGAAATCGTCCAGGGCCAGATGGATGCCGCGCGCAGCAAGGCCGCGCAAGGTGCGGTCGATCACGGCATTCGAGTCTTCCAGCAGCAGGTTCTCGGTGATCTCCAGCTCGAGCGCGCACGGGTCCAAGCCGCTCGCGTGCAGGACCTCGTCGATCTCTTGGACGATGCCGTCATGACGGAGCTGCGCCGGGGACAGGTTCACGGCCATGATCAAATTCTGGCCCGCGGCGCGCCAAGCTTTGGCCTGGCGGCAGGCTTCGCCCAGCACCCATGCGCCGAGCGGGCGGATCAGGCCGCTTACCTCAGCGATGGGGATAAACTCGTCCGGACCGATCAGCCCGCGGTCGGGGTGCCTCCAGCGCACCAGCGCCTCCACGCTATCCACCCGCTGCGTCCTGAGGTTGAGCTGCGGCTGGTAGTGCAGCGTGAACTCGCGTCTCTCGAGCGCATGGTGCAGCTCCCGCTCAAGGATTTGCCGCGCTCGCACCTCTGCGTCCATCGCCGGCTCGAACAGGCGGAAGCGGCCGCGTCCATCCTGTTTGGCGCGATAGAGCGCCATGTCGGCCCGTCGGATCAGTTCGTCCGCGTGCTCGCCATCACCGGGGGAGACTGCGATGCCGACACTGGCCGAGACGTATACCTCGTGTGACTCGAGCAGGAACGGGGCGGCGAGCGTCTTGATCAGGCGCTGCGCCAGTGTGGCCGCCCCCGCTGGTCCCCTCAGACCAGGTTGGACGACAGCAAACTCGTCACCGCCGAGCCGCGCGAGCGTGTCGCCGGGGCGCACCGCCCCTCCAAGCCGCTGCGCGGCGGCGCGCAACAGGCGATCGCCAGCGGGGTGGCCCAGTGTGTCATTAAGATTCTTGAAGTGGTCGAGGTCGAGCAAGAGCAGTCCAGTCTGTAGGCCACCGCGCCGGGCGAGGGCGAGCGCCTCCCGCAGCCGGCTCAGCAGAAGGACCCGGTTCGCCAGGCCGGTCACCTCGTCGTGGTGGGCCAGGTGCCTTATCCGCTCCTCCGCCCGCTTGCGCTCGGTAATGTCCATGCCGGCGCCGACCGCCCCAGCCGGGTTGCCCGAGCCGTCTCGCACCGGCGCGGCGCTGATCAGGATGTCGAGCAAACTGCCGTCGTCGAAGAGCAAGCGCAGCTCCTCGCCCTGAACGGGCCGGCCTCGTGCGGCCCGACGCAGGGGGAGGTCATCGGCAGCCACTTGCACACCGCCCCTGAGCACGCGCACATGCGTCCGCTCCCGCCCTCCAGCGGCGGGGGACTGGTTGGCCCCTGGCTCGAGGCGCAGCATCTCGGAGGCGAGGCGGTTTCCTGTGATCCGCCGCGCGTCGGCGTCGTGGGCGACCCAGACGGCTACCGGCACGGTCTCCATGACGGCGTCGAGCTCGGCGCCGCGCCTCTCCAGCAGTTGCTCCAGGCGTTCCCGCGCCTGTTGCAGGTCGGCGACAAGGCGCGAGTTCTCCAGGTGCAGCTCGATCAAGCGCCGGAGTGACTGGTGAACCTGGTATGCGACGGTTGAGAGACCGGCAGCGTAGGCCAGCGTGGTGAGCGCCATGGTGCGCGCGGACGGCCCGCCGTCCCATGTGAGATGCGCCGCGTAGGGCAGGAGCGTCGGGCCTGTGAAGGCGAAGAAGGCTGGAAGGTGGGCGCCGAGTGATACTAAATCCGGGTGATAGGTTCGGCTTAGAGTGGCGGCTGCGCGGAGCGGGCCTATGCCGCGGGCGGTTGAACGGGGGGATGATGGCACGGATTGCCGAGCACCTGAGTGTGGCGGAACTGGCGGCGCGGTTCCGCGCGGCGCAAACCGTGGCCGAGGCGCGGCACACCCAGGCGATTTGGCTGCTGGCGCAGGGCCGCACGGTGGTCGAGGTGGCCGGGGTGCTGGCGCTCACGCCGCGCTGGGTGGAGGCGGTGGCGGCGCGCTACAACGCACGCGGCCCGGCGGCGCTGGGCGATGGGCGGCGGCGGAACGGGCGAGCAGCGAGCGTGCTGACCGAGGCGGTGCTGGCCGCCCTGGCCGAGCGGCTGCGTGAGCCGCCCGAGGACGGCGGGCTATGGAGTGGCCCCAAGGTGGCGGCCTGGATGGCGCGGCACCTCAAGCTGGAGCGGGTGCATCCGCAGCGCGGCTGGGAGGCGCTGAAGCGGCTCGGCTGGTCGGTGCAGACGCCGCGCCCGCGCCATCCGCGGGCCGCTGATCCGGAGGCGCGGGCGGCCTTCGCAAACAGGTTGACGTTGCCGTTGCGCAAGCACGGGCGGCGCACCCGAAACAGCCGGTCGAGGTCTGGGCGGAGGACGAGCACCGCCTCGGCCTGAAGCCGATCCGCCGCCGGGTCTGGGCCAAGGCCGGCGCACGCCCAACGGCGCTGGGTCATCACCGGTTCCAGTGGCTGCACGTCGCGGCCTTCGTGCAGCCGAGCAGCGGCGAGACGGTCTGGTATCTCTGCACCCGCATCAACAAGCCGGCCTTCGAAACCCGGCTCGCCGCCTTCGCCCGCGAGAGCGGGGCGGGACGCCGACGCCACATCGTCCTCGTGCTGGACAACGCCGGCTGGCACGGCCCCAAGGGCTTGGCCGTGCCGGATGGGATCACGCTGGTGTTCCTGCCTCCCTACAGCCCGGAACTCCAACCCGCTGAGCGGCTCTGGCCGCTGCTCGACGAGGCGGTGGCCAACAAGCACTTCCCCACCCTGGCCGACCTCGATGCCGCCATCGCCGAACGCAGCACCCGCCTCGACCCAAGCATGATCCCGCTTATCGGCCAATCGACCCGTCACGGGTAGACGCCTTTGTGGGTCAGACGGGACGACGCAGCGACGGCACGGCAAAGCGCGTTGACCATGCCTCGCATGTTGCGGCGCCGGTTGGTGGTCCAGCAGAAGGCGCCGAGATAGTCGGGCAGATGCTTGGGGGAGAGCCGCTTGTGGGTGGCCTTGAGCGCGGTACTGAGATTGGCGACCAGGGTGTTGACGGTGAAGAACGGGGCGCTGCGCTCGCGCTCCGGACGCCCGCCGCCGGTGACGGTGGCGACATGCGTCCGCCCGGCTTCACCGAAGGCGTTGAACGCCCGCAAGCCGTCCGTGTGCACAGTCGCGCCGGCGGCGATGTGGGCATCGCGGAACGCGGCCACCGCCTCGCTGGAGAAGGCGCTGACCGCGCGCATCGCGACATGGCCCATGCGCCCGTCCGCATGCCGCTCGCAGGCGACGATGACGCAGGTCTTGCCTTCGGTTCCGCTGCCTTGGTTCCTTTCACCTCCCAGACACACGTCATCCGCCTCCACTACCGGCGGCGCGGCATCGTCGTCGCTCGCGCCCCCGAGCGAATAGCGCTCCGTCCGCTCGGTCATGGCGTGGCGGAGCCGCTTGTGCAGATACCAGGCCGTCTCATAGCCCAGGCCCAGCCTGCGGCCGAGCTCGACCGCCGAGATCGCCTGTTTGGTGCTGCTCATCAGGTGCATGGCGCGGAACCAAGTGGTCAGAGACAGCTTGGTGTCCGCCATCACGGTGCCCGCGGTGACCGACCAACGTCGGCCGCAGCGCGTGCAGCCGACACGGCGGCCGTAGACATAGCTCTTCAGATTGGCGCAGCGCGGGCAAGGCATTCCTTCACGTTGGCGCGCCGCCACCAACGCCGCCAGACACTGACCCTCCGTCCCGTAGAGTCGTTCGAACTCAACGTCCGTCAGCCCCTTCATGATTGCCCGCACCGTTCTGCTCCGAGACGCCGCGTTCAGAGCGACTTTGCGCTTCCCTGCTGCAAAGTACAAGAGCGGGTCGATTGGCCGATAAGCGGGAAGCATGATCCGTCCGCACACCAGCTTCCACTGGTGGCCAAAGCCGGTTCAGCCGAACTAATCAGCCGGATTTGGTATGAGACGACCGAGCCGGCCGCCATGCCGGCCAGAAAGAATGGCACGAGCATCTGCTGCGCCGCCGAGCCCACGCTGTCGAACAGGATGCCGATGGCTCCCCACCCAACTCCAACCAACGCGGAGGTTCCGACGAGCCAGACGCCCGCCTCCCGGGCCGCTGGTCGGTCGCGCAGGTAGCGCCAGCAAAGCAGGCGGGCGGCCTGAGACAGCGCCATGTAACCAAACCAGGCGGCGGGCACTGGGGTCCGCGCGGAATTGACGAAGCCAGAGGTGAACAGCAAGGCCGTGACAATATTTATGGCGGCCAGCACAGGTTGTCGCCGGACGAGATCGCCCAAGAGTGCGTCCCGAAGCGGACCGCGGTTGCCGTCGCCTTCCGTCCACATCGGCACGCCTCCCCGGTTGCCAGCGACCTTGGCGACGGCCCGCCGGAATCAGTTCAATCATAAGTTGCTATCGTCCCGACTAATGGGCGTCAGAACGGGAATGAACGGCCGGTATTTACTACTGGGTGTGATCGCTTGCTGGGGCGGGCAGTCGAGCAGCGTGATCAAATTTCACTCAGAAACAAACCGGGGCGGCTGCGCGGGTCAGACGTTGGCTTCCATCAATACCTGTGGACGATACCGACGCGGGTGGAGATCGTGGCTGGCAAACGCTGGCAGGCGAGCGTCGGTGATGGTGTTCATCGGCGAACGTCCACCTGAGTGAGCCAGGCTATGAGAATGTCAATCGGCGTCGAACTTTGGCTCTCCGCGGTTTCTGGTGCAGGTGGTCGCTTGAGGTGGCGTGACCCCATATGGAGGAGGACAGCTTCCTTCTTCATTCCGTGCCGAGTTGCTCTCCCATCTCCTGCCCATGATCCCGGAGGGCCTGTTCGTCGAGCAGGTCCTTCCCGGGCTTGACCGCGTCGTCATTCTCTCCCGCCCGAAGTCGCTGACCTCCGTCTGCCCGCGCTGTGGCGCGGCGTCCGCGCGCGTGCATAGCCATTACCAGCGGACCCTGGCCGACCTGCCTTGGCAGGGACAGATCGTCGCCCTGCGCGTCCAGGCGCGGCGGTTCCGCTGCACGACCAGCGGATGCAAGCGCCGGATCTTTGCCGAGCGCCTTCCCGAAGTGACCGCACCGCGAGCGCGTCGGACCGCACGGCTGGCCGAGATCCAACGCCATATCGGTCTCGCGCTTGGTGGCGAAGCCGGATCTCGCCTGGCGCGCCGCCTGACGATGCCGGTTGGCGCCACCACCCTGCTCGGCATGCTCCGCCGCGGAGCGCCGGAGACCCCCGCCCAGGCTCCGCGGGTACTCGGGGTAGACGACTGGGCGTGGCGCCGTGGCAGGCGCTACGGCACCATTCTCGTTGACCTCGAGCGCCACCGTGTGGTCGACCTCCTGCCGGACCGCCGCGCCGACACGCTCGTCGCCTGGCTTAAGGCACATCCCGGAGCCGAGGTGCTCAGCCGCGACCGTGGCGGAACCTATGCGGACGCCGCAGGCCGGGGCGCGCCCGACGCCGTTCAGGTCAGCGACCGCTGGCACCTGCTGGAGAACTGCAGCAGCGCCCTGCTCGATGCTGTCCGGCGCCGCAGGCGCGAGGTGCGGTCCGCCGCGCAGCTGGATACCGCAGAGACGACCACGACCGTGGCACCGCCGATGACGAGTGCCGAACGGCGACACTGGGAACGGTGGCGCAGGCAACACGACATCTATGACGAGGTGATGCGCCTCCGGCGGGAGGGCATGCCGATCAAGGAGATCGTGCGCAGGCTGGCCATCGGAGGCAACACGGCCCGGCGTTGGCTGCGCGGCGCTGGGCCGGATCCCTTCCGCCCCCGCCGGAGCATGTTGGAGCCTTACCGCGCCACGCTCGAGCGACGCTGGGCCGAGGGGTGCCGCAATGGAACCCAGCTGTGGCGCGAACTGCGGGATGCCGGGTTCCAGGGCGGGCTGCGCGTCGTCACCGAATGGGCTACCCGGCAGCGCCTTGCAGGTCACCCCGGCCGGGCTGACTCCTGCTTCACGGTGCCGCCGCTACGGCGCGTGGCTCGGATGCTCACCGCCGACCCGTCCACGCTGCAGGCGGAGGAGCAGCAATATCTCAATCAGTTGCTCGCCACCTCGGCGCCTCTTGCGCTGGCACGTGATCTCGCCCTGAGCTTCGCGGCCATCGTGCGCGAGCGGAAGAGCGACGAACTCGACCGCTGGCTGGCCGACGCGGCCGAAAGCGAGATGCGGTCGTTTGCCGGCGGGCTCAAGCAGGATGAAGCTGCGGTTCGGGCTGCGCTTGAGATGCCGTGGAGCAACGGGCAGACCGAAGGCCAGATCACCAGGCTGAAGCTGATCAAGCGGCAAATGTATGGGCGAGCCAAGCATGACCTGCTGCGGGCTCGGGTTCTGCAAGCGGCCTGATCCGGACAACTGCTGCACCAGAAACCGCGGAGAGCCCAATTTTGACCCCGGATCGGCGTCCAATCGTGACCCCGTGTTGTTTGCTTGTGCCGGTAGCCCATAGGGGAGACCCTCGCGTTGCGGAGTGCCCATGCAGAGGCTGACGCAGCGGCGCGCGGGGGGTCCCCCGTGGACCCACCGGTGCAAGCCCTGGCGGTTGCTTGTGAAGCTCAGGCGCGGTTCTTGAAGCGCCAGCTGTCGTTGCCGGTCTCGACGATGTCGCAGTGATGGGTTGGGCGATCCAGCGGCGCGGTGGTCATCTTGGCGTCGCCCGCGAACACGCTCGGCCATTCACCAAAGGCGAGGTTCGTGGTGACGATCACCGAGGTGCGTTCGTAAAGGCGACTGACGGTGTGGAACAACAGTTGCCCGCCGACTTGGGCGAACGGCAGGTAGCCGAGCTCGTCGAGGACCACGAAGTCGAGACGGGTCAGGAAGTCGGCGAGGCGTCCCTGACGTCCAGCGCGGCCCTCAGCCTCGAGGCGGTTGACCAGGTCGACGGTGTTGAAGAAGCGCCCGCGCGATCCGGCACGGATGCAGCTTCGCGCGATCGCGATGGCCAAGTGCGTTTTGCCGGAACCGGTTCCGCCGACCAGGGCCACGTTACGCTGTTGCGCGACGAAGTTGCCGCCGGCGAGATCGCGCACCAGGCTCTCGTCGACCGGCGTTCCCTTGAAGGCGAAGTCGTCGAGATCCTTGGCGAGCGGCAGCTTGGCGATAGTCATCTGGCACCTGATCGAGCGTGCCTGCTTCTCGGACATCTCGGCCTTGAGCAGGTCGCCGACGAAGCGCTGCGGTTCGTGCTTGCGCTTGATCGCCGCGGCCAGGGCCTCGTCACAGGCGCCCCTCATGCCGAAGAGCTTCAGCGTGCCCATCATGTCGAGGACTTCGGTCCGCTCCATGCTCATCGGCTCCTGAGCTGATCGTATCGGGCGCAATCGGCGGCGGGCACATGCCGAAGGGTCAGCGCATCCGGCGTGGCGATGACGGCGGTCGGTCCGGGATCGCGCTGCCGGGTGAGGATGTTGATGATCACGTCGGAGGAATGGACGCCTTCGGCCATCGCCTGCGCGCGGGCCGCTTCGACCGCCGGCAGCCCGTCGGTCAGCACGGCTGCCAGAATGGCGACCATCTGCCGGTCACCATCGTCAGATCCGGTAAGGCGACGCCGCACCCGCTCCATCGCCGCGGGCAGGATCCAGTCCCTGAACGGCGCGCCATTGCGCAGGGCGCCAGGCTTGCGGGCCAGCACCGGCACGTAATGCCAAGGATCGTAGATTGTCTCGCCCCGTCCATAGCGGCGGCGATGTTCCCCTACGGCGCGTCCGTCCTGACGGATGACGATCCGGTCGGCATAGGCGTGGATCTCGACAGGTCGGCCGACCGCCCCGGCGCTGACCGAGCACTTGTTTTTGTCGAAGCGGACCAGGCAGGTCTTCGACACCGAGGCCGCCAGCGCGTGGAAGCCGTCGAGGCGACCGCAGTGGGGAACCAGCTTTGGCCGCTCGTCCTCGAACACCTCCCACACTGTCTGCTCGGGGCGCTCCGGATGGGCATGCGCCTTGGCGTAGGCGATGCACTTGTCCAACAGCCAACCATTCAGTTCGTCGTGGCTGTTCACCCGCAGCCGTGGCGTGAGGAAGCGCTCGCGCACCAAGCCGGCCTGGCTCTCCACCTGGCCCTTCTCCCAGCCCGCGGCCGGTGTGCAGGCAACCGGGTCCACCAGGTGATGGGCGCACATCTGCAGAAAGCGGCGATTGTATTGCCGGTCCTTGCCGACAAGCACCGCCTCCACCGCTGTCTTCATGTTGTCGTAGACGCCGCGTGTGCAGGCGCCCTTGAAGAAGGCAAACGCCCGCTCGTGGGCGTCGAACACCATCTCCTGCGTCTCGCGCGGGCAGGCGCGAACGAACATCATGCGGCTGTGGCACAGGCGAATGTGCGCGACCGTCACCGTCACCGTGACGCCGCTCATCAGGACGACTTCGTGGCTCCAGTCGAACTGGTAGGCCTCACCTGGCGCGAACGACAGCGGCACATACGCCTCGGCCGTCTGTCCGGCGTGCTGCCCGCTCCAAAGCCGGGCATAGCGGCGAATTGCGGCGTAGCCGCCGTCGTGGCCCAACCCTCGCCACTCCTCGAAGAGGCGAACGAGCGTCAGCCGTTCGCGCGTCCCGCTCTCGGCGTTCTTCGTCAGCAGCTTGTCCAGCTCCGCCTTCCAATGCCCGATCTTGGGACGCGGCTGAACCTCCCGCTCATACGAGAACGACGTCCCGCCCGACCGCAGCACCTTGCGAACCGTGTTGCGCGACACCTTCAGGTCACGCGCGATCTCCTTGATCGACTTGCCCCTGACGAAATGCTCGCGTCTGATCCGGCCGACCGTCTCCACAATCAGCATCCCCCACCGCCCACCTCGAACTGAAGCAGGCAGCCCAGCAGCCACACATTCAGGGGTCAAAATTGCACGCCGATCCCCCGGCTCAGGGGGTCAAAATTGCACGCCGAAACACAATGAGAACCTGCAAAGCGTCGAACAGACCGTATCGTCATGCCCGCGAAAGCGGGCCGGCACACTGAGTTCCTGTGCGGTTTCGCTGGATTCCCGCTTTCGCGGGCATGACGAGGGATAGGTCAGGACTTCGGGCCATTGGTATGAGTCGGGAACCCGAACGAGCCGGCCCTCGCCACCATTACGGTGGCGATCGGCCTTGGTCCGTCGCCACTGTCCCGGCGGTCGCCGCGGCGAGCCAGTCCACAACGGCGCCGAGCGCGTCACGTCCAGCCAGCCCTCGCCCGCGTGCCTCGGCGAAGACAGCGAGCTGGCGGTCCGCGCTTGTGCCCTCCGCTACGATGGCGCGCGACGCCTCGATCTCGCCGCGACAGCCCAGCGCGTCCGCGTCCTCGCCCACAAGGGCGAGCGTCGCGTCAAGGTGGGAGGCGAACGATACGGCGGCGCCAGACGCCGCATCAATCGGGCTCGCGCGCACCCCGTGGCGCTGGGCACGCCAAAGGTTCTCGGCGGCGAGCGCCCGGGAGGCGCCGGTCAGCCCACGGTTCAGATCCGGCCTTCGGTCCAGGAGGCGCACGAGACAGCGGTAGAGGGCGGCGATGGCGATCGTGTCGCCCAGGCGCGTGCAGCTGTCCGCGACGCGCAGCTCGAGGGTCGGGTAGCGCACGGACGGGCGCAGCGTCCACCACAGGAAGCTCGCGTCCTCGATCGCCCCCGCCCGGGTCATCGTCGCCACGTAGCGCTCGAAGTCCTCCGGCCCGGCGAACAGGTCGGGCAGCCCGGTGCGGGGCATCTCGCCGAACGCGGAGAGGCGATAGCCGGCGAGCCCGGTCGCGCGCCCCTGCCAGAACGGCGAGGAGACGGAGAGCGCCAGCAGCAGCGGCGTGAAGGGCAGCAGCCGGTTCATGAGGTCGACCCGCGCCTCGGGCCGGGGCACCTCGACATGGACGTGCATGCCGCAGATCACGCTACGTCGGCCCACCATGCGCAGCTCGCGCATGATCCCCTCGTAGCGGTCGGCCTCGGTGTGGCTCTGGCGCGACCAGCGCGCGATCGGGTGGGTGCCGGCCGCGAGCACCAGGAGCCCGTGCGCGCGCCCGATCTCGGCGAGGCCGGCACGAAGCCCGCCCAAGAGTCTCGCGCGCCTCGGCGAAGCGGGTGGCGGGCGGTGTCGCGACCTCGACCTGTGATTGGAGCAACTCGCGCTCGACCTGCGGCAGCCGCGCGCGGGCGGCCTCGTGAAAGGCTTTGACCGCCCGCCGCGGCGTGCCGCGCGTCGCCGCGTCGGCGAGGAAGTACTCCTCCTCGATGCCGAACCTGTAGCTCGCGTCCATGAGGTTCCTCGTGTGCGGGAGCGCGAGGTGAGGCACAGCCACCAAGCCGCCGCCGTCAATGGGTTGAAGCAGCCATTGTATCGATGCATTGCTCCAGTCGGGCAGCAGCTCCTGCAACGTGAAGGCAGGGTGATCGGCGATCCGGGCCACTCACGGTGTTTCGCGCACCGTAACCCGTGCATTCGGGTCCATCATCACTTGCCGGATCATCCCTCCTTCCGGTTCCGGCAAGCCATGCGCCAAGGTGAGCTCCAGCTCGCCGCGCAGGGGAATCACGGCTTCGGCGAAGGGGGCGCTGCCAGGCGGGGCGGCACGCGCAACCGAGGCAAGGCGCGTTCGCGGCCGCAGCAGCCGAAGCTCGAAGCCCGCCTCGCCGTCGATCGCAAGGTCGAGCGCGTGACGATCCTCGACGGCTGCAAGCGCGACGGCGACGCCGTGCGTCAGCAGCGCGTCGCCCGCCGCCACCTGTTGATCCCACGATCCGTCCGACGGCCCCCAGGCAAGCAGCGCCAGCTCGAGCTCCACCGCGCAACGCTCGACATAGCCGCGCGCGGGGAGACCCAGGATGCGCACACCCAGGGAGCCGCCGGGGGCGCGCAGGCAGCGGATGGTGCGGCCATCCATCAGGTAATCCACGCCCGCCCGTAGCTGCCGGCCGTTGGCGGTGAGTTCCGCGAGCTGATCGGTCCGGTCGTCGAATCCGTTTGCCGGCAGCGCGAACACGCGGCCCGCGCTGTCCTGCTGCCGATCCGGCTGTAGCGTCAGGCGGCGCACCGCCCTCGCCGGCTCGCGCGGGGCCGGATCGTCGGCGCCCAGGTCGGTGCCGGCGGTGCGCAACGCGCGCGCCCATACGGCGAGGGACGCAACGGAACCGGTTTTCGGCGGCTGCGCCGCCCCGGCGACGAGGACCGGCCGTGGGGCGCGTTGCAGCACCGGGTCGGCTTGCAGCCGGCCAAGCAGGACCTGCTCGATCAGCCCCAGCATGGGCACACCCCGTCCCGGAGCGTCTGAGGGCGAACGCTCATGACTGGGGCCGCACCCAGGTGGGCTCGGCTTGCAGCCCGGAAACGGTGGGATCAGGCGCTGCTGCCTGCCAGGCGCTGTCGTCGATGCTGACGACCGGCGCCACGGCGTTAGGCGCGGCAGGTGCGCGATACCACAGCATCTCGCCCTTCGTGACGCGGCATACCGCCCACCACGCATCGGACAGGCGGACCGGTGTGGCGGGCGCAAGCACCAGCCATTGCGGCCTGCGCGCCGCCGCCTCGCCGAGCGTAAAATCGAGGCTATCGGGGAGGGCGGGCTCTCCAGGCGTGCCGTGCGCGTCCGGATGCAGCGTGATACGTCCTGTCACTGTTCCGGGGCCGGGTCGCACCCAAAGAGCAAGGCCAGCCAGCAGGCCGGCGGGAAAACTCTGGGCCGCCGCACGACCGTCATCGCACAGCAATGCCCGCCGCGTCTCCGGCGGAGTCGGCGGCGCGGGGAGCGGATTTGGCGGGGGCGGCGCGGGACTGCCGGTGCCATTGCCCGCGGGCGGTGGCACCGGCGCGGGGACGGACGTTGCCTCGAACGCGGCGATCAGCAGGGAGCCCCGGCCGGCGGCGGCGATGCGTAGTGGTACGTCGCTGGCCCCTGGATGGTCGAGGAGCCAGCGCGCCGCGATCCGGGCGAGCCCGTCAACGTCGACCGGCGCGGTCGGCAGCGGGCCGGGCATGCTGAAGAAGGGCGGATCATCGCCGACCGCGACGGAAACGTGGCAAGGCTGTGGCGTGGCCTTCAGTGCGAACGTCGTGATCGGAAGTGGGGTCGGCACCGGCACGGGCACTTGCTGTGGCTTGGGAGCCAGGAACTCGGCGACAAGCCGCTGCGCCGCCACGGTCGAAAATACCTGCTCGTCTCCCAGTCCGACCGTATCGATCGGCGCCAGGGGGGACCATATTCCATTGCCAAGGGTTCGAACCCGCGCCACGCCGTCCGCACCGCGCAGCGTCAAGCCGCTGATGGCGACCTCGCCATCGAAGTCGGCGGCGACGAAGCGGATCGGCTTGCCAGCCGGAAACGCGCCAAGATCGCTGGACAGGTGCTGCGGCGTGAACGGTGCCGGCGTGTCGGACACCGCCGCGAGCCTGAGCGTGGCGGTGGCAAGAACCTTGCCCACGGGCATGCGCAAGACAAGCGCTACGCCGGAAGGCGAAAGGTCGAACCGGCTGCCCGCTGCAACGGGTTGCGAACCGGACAGAAGAACGGGTGGGGGGTCCATGCGCGCTCAGCCATCCTCCGATGGCGAGGAGCGCGCCTCGTCCAGCAGCTCCTCCAGCACCTGGATGGCGCCGCTGATGCGCAGCAACGTCGCGCGCAGCTCATCCTGCCGGCGCTGGATCTCGCTCATGGCACGCACGCCGGAGTCGTATTCCTCGCGCAGCTTCGCCAGTCGTTGCTTCAGACTCTCCTCCATCCTCCGTCCTTACCGCACGGTGACGAGCACCAGGATTTCGCCGCGCCCGCTGCTTCTCGCCTCCAATGCCTTGCCGATGATCGCACCGGCGGCTTGCCCCAGATCGTTTGCCTTCTGGGCGTAGCCGCGCGTGGGGCTCGTGGTCAGCAAATCGCCCGGCGCGATCGGGGCGATATCGGCATCCACCTTGCACGGCACCCGGCCACACAGGGCCACCGCGGGCTCGTGCGCTTCAGTCCCGAGAATGAAGGCCGCCGCCTCCGACACGATGCCGACCACCCGGTTGTCAGTAGCACGGTCGCATGGTGTAATGACGCCCAGAGCCGAATCGAACACGACGACATCGCCGGCCTGCAGCGGTCCCGTGGCGGGAAACCGTTCCGCGACGTCCATGCCGCGGGCCTGAAAGCCCTGCTTGATGAACACGGTCCCGGCGGCGCTCAGGAAAAGATTGGGGCTGCCGACGATTGCATCGCCGCCGGAGTTGTTCGGGATCGTGGCGCCGACGGTCACTGTCATGTTGCCCGTATGGCTCGTCATCGAGGACGTCACGTCGAGGCGGCCGTTGATCTCCAGGTAATCATAAAGTTTCACGATACGCCCCCGACCCGGGATGGTCCGGCCGAGGATCATCAATGCCTGATAGTCGCCGCTGTCGTTTTCGATCGCAGCCAATCCACTCGTGTTGCCGAACCCGGTATGTCGATGATCGGTGCGGGTGAAATAGATATCGGAATTGCCGAGCCTCAGCCCGTGATCGACGACCACAGTGTTGGAATCCCAGGTCAACGCCGCGAGCTGTTGCCCGGACGTGGTGCCAAGCACGCCGCCCGAGAAGCCGGTACAGCGCGGGTCCGTCGGTGCTCAGTCCGGCGAATGGCTGGCCGCCGCCGACGTAGCGCAGCGCATGGCTGGTGTCGGTGGGAGCGCGCAACCGCAGCTCCTTGTCGGCCAGCGCGAGCCCGCCCGCGGCGCTGGTTGTCTGCAACGCCGTGATCTTGGCGGTGATCGCATCGATCTCTGCCAGCAGCTCACGCGCATGAACCCTCAGAGTGCCGCTGATCGTCGCGTTCTGTACGGTGAGCGAGGCGGACGGGTCAATCGCGTCGCCGGTCAGCTTCGCCCCCTGCGCGCCGCCCGTATGCGTGTGCGCCTGGATTTCCTGGCGGCCCTTGATCTGGATGTCGTTCCAGTCGGCAGCACGGATCAGGTCGTTGGCGTTGCGGCGGACATAGGGCTCGGGTGTATCGGATATCAGAACACCACCTCCCAGGTCAGGCTCATTTCCAGTCTGCCGGTGCGCGTTATCACCGGGAATGTCACGCGGTTGTAGAGCACCGCTGATCCGTCCGGACCGATGATCTGGATTCCGGCTTCCTGGATTGCCTGCGGTTCGGCGGTGGGGAGCGGAGGCAAGGTGGCGGTGACTTGCGCCACGACCACTGTGCGGCCGGCTTCCTGCCGTTGATTCGGCTCGTTCAGGGCCGCCGGCGCCGCGGCCACCTGCTGGCCGAGCTGCGTGTCCTCGGGTCGGGGATCAGTGTTGAGGGTGCCGACCGCGATGCGCAGCGATTGCACCTGACGGTGGCCGCCCAGGAGCCCGGCCAGGAACATGCGGCCGGCATTGGTGATCAGGTTGTCCGCCACGCGCCGCTCCACCACACGCCCGCTGGGGTCACGCAGTTCGATGCGTAGCTGCCCAGAAAGGTTCACTGTTTCCCCCATGGAGTTGCTTATCCCAGCACCGAGGAGTCGAACCGGGTGGAATCCAGCCTGCCACCGAACCGGGGCGGACCGTCGTCCGTCGTTTGCACATCCCGCAGCGTCACGTCGGCCCCGAAGTCCGGGAGCCGCTCGGCGATCAGTGTCTCCTCGCGCCATGCCATCACGGCGCGCGACGCGAAGCGTTCGCTCACGGACTGCTCGTCGCGCCAGCGCGGCTGGGGGAAATTCACCAGCACCTGCACGCCAGCCGCCCGTGCCTGCCCGACGTCGGCCAACAGAAGATCGATCGCGCCACGGGCTTCCGCGTCCTGAACGGCGCGGTTGCGCGGAATGGTCAGGCGGATCGTGTAGGGCGGGCGGGTGAACCATTGAAGCTCCAGATCCACCTGCACACCGCCTGTCACCGGCGCGCGTTCGGCGGCGATCAGTTCGGCGAACAAGTTCTGCGCGGCGGCACCCAGATCGGTGATCTCGCTGTCCCACTTGGCGAACCGCGTGCCAGTGTCGTCCTCCCCGGCGAAGCGGGAGCTATCGGCATCGAATTGGGCTGCTGGATTGGGCATGCTCATTAGGGTCTGTCGTCCCTTGAATACCTTCATTGTTCTACCCAGCGTCGCCGATTTACTCCGAGTGGAGGTGAACAATGCAGGTCTTGAGTGACGCGCAATGGGACGTGCTGCGACCGCTTGTTGAAGCGGTTCGCCCGCGCGGCAAGACGCCGCACCGCGATCTGCGTCGCACGATCGAGGCTATCATCTGGCGACACCAGAACGGCGCCAAGTGGCGCAGCGTCCCCGCCGAATTGGGACCGTGGTGGGGTGCGGCGCAGACCTTCATCCGATGGGCGAAGAAGGGCGTCTGGGAACGGCTGCTGGACCTGGTGCGGCAGTCCGGGATCAGCTTTGGCATGGTGTTTCTGGATGGCACGAACATCCGCGCCCATCAGAAGGCGGCGGGTGCGGCCAAAAACGACAAGCTGCGGCGCAGAGCGACAGCCGTGAGGCGCTGGGCCGGTCTCGGGGCGGCTATGGCACCAAAGCTTGCGTGATCGCCGACGGGGCCGGACGCGCCATCGCCTTCGCGCTCGCCCCAGGCCAGGCGCACGAACTGCCACTGGCCCCCGGTCTGCTCAGCTGCCTGTCCGACATCCCAGGCTGGGTCGTCGGCGATCGCGGCCTCGCCTCCCATGCGTTCCGCGCCCTGATTTGGGACAGCGGCGCCCGTCCCGCGATCCCGTCCAAGCGCAACGAGGAGCCGATCGCCTGCCCGCCCTGGATCTACCAGAACCGCAACCTCGTCGAGCGGCTCTGGGCGCGACTGAAAGAGTGGCGGGCCGTCGCCACCCGCTATGAGAAGACCGCCCGCTCCTTCATGGGCGTGCTCTGCATGGCAGCAACAATGGACTGGTTCAAAGTCCCCAAGAGATGACAGGCCCTAGCCGCCAGGTGTCCTGCCCATGCCGCAACAGCGGCGTGCGGACGCGGCGGGTGACGTCGCTGAAATACGTGCCATCGAACACCGAATCGAAATTGCCCGAACCCGGATCGATGAAGCGCGAACCGTAAATAAACAACACGGACCCCGTGACATCGCGCGCGACGTTGCTGGCATGATCCACCACCTCCGCTAAGCCCGCGGGATGGACCGAGAGCCATTCATGGTGGGGCGTGCTATCATAACTGTCGAATGGCAGTGTCTCGTCCGGTTGCGCCAGCGCGGGGCTGATTTGCAGCTCCTCGTCGATACGTAACGTGCCGTCGAATAGCATGATCTCTCCGGTGGCACGATTCTGAAGCGCGGGAAACTCCAGGCGCCCTTCCAACACCCGCAGCGCGAGCCTTGGCCGATCGGGAGCCAGGCTGCGGCTTGCCACCGCGAAATCCGTCCACGGCGCAAGGCGCTGTTCGCGATGGACCGCGCCCTGAACGGGGTTTTCCGAAACCCAGGCATCGACCGCGCGCTGGTCCCGGTTTGGGCACGGGGCGTCGGCGCCGTCGTTGCACACGGGGCAGCGGCGGCGCGTGCCAAGCGTCACGCCCCAGGCCACGGTGGCGTCCGCCGCCCACTCGCCGGGTCCCGTGCTGCGCGAGGCGACGGTTTGCATCCGCGGACAAGGCTCCAAGCCCAGGTCGGCGATGGCGAGCGACAGGATCGCCCGTGGCGTCGACAGCCCGCGGCTGAGCGCATGTGCGGTGATGCGGATGCGCTGGCGATAATTCTCGATCGGCTCGCGCGGCCCAGCTTGCGGCATCAGTCGCGGCACGCCCACAAGCTGTCCCAGCCGCTCCAAGGCGCTTGGCTCCCCCTGATCGGCCCGCCAAACCGCGAGCCTTGCGTCCAGATCGGCGAGATCACCCTGGCGCGCTTGGCGTGCGGCTGAATCCTGGATGCCAGCGGCCCCCGCACGCAAAGCGGCAAGCGGTGCCGAGATGTCCTGTCCGAGGCGGTCCAGCAGACCCAGGCCGTCACCGCCGAAACGCTGGCGCACGAAGTCACGCAGCCCCGCTTCGTCCTCGTCCGTCCGACGCCAGCCGCTGGCAAGGCCGATCCAGCGATCGTGCAGCACGCGGGTCATGTCATCATCCAGCCGCGTCAGCGAGGCCGCCATGGTGCGCAGAACCGTGCCGATCAGGCTGCCTTGCACATCCGCGGTGTAGATTCGCGGCAGCAGATCGAGCAGCCGGCCGAGGCGAATGGCCGGGTCAGCCATTGGCTGACTCTATGGCGACATCGCCAACGCGCGGGCGTTCGCGCGCCGCGAAGCTGTCCCTTTGCGGCGCTTGCTTCTCCGCGGCCAGCGTCATCTCCTGCACGCGGCTGGTGCGTTCATGCACGACAGCAAAGCGCAGCGCCGTGACGACCCTATCGGCTACCGCCAGCGTCCGGCGCAACTCGTCAAAGGTGAGTTCCAGCACCGGCTGCGCACCCTCTTGCGCGGCGCGGGACTCTGCAAGCTGGAACTCGCTGCTCTTGGCGGCCAGGAGCTGTGTCAGCCTGTCAACGAAATCCTGCCGCACGGAGGCTGGGGACACGCTCGGATCGAGCCTCAGCTCCGCATCCACGCGCACGCCCGGAGACTCCAGCGTCAATTGCGGCCACGTGTCGTCCAATGCGAGCACAGCCCGCTCGGCCTGGTCCGGCATGAAGTCGCCATTGGTGGACAGCTTCGCGGCGAGGGAAAACGTGCCGACGACCGGCTCCATCAGCCGCGACGCACCGGTTTCGGCGACCGCCTGCACGCTGGGATTGGCGCCGAGGATGGTCCGTATCTTCGCGGCGCGCACCGCTTCCCCGACATCGAGCCTGTCGAAATAGGCCTTGAGGTCGTCGCGGATCTGCTTCGCGATCGCCTGGCGTTCGGCGGTGGTATAATCCTTGTTGAGCTGCAACATGGCGGTGATGCGGATGGAAACGGGGCTCGCATTGCCCACCAGTACACGTACGCCGGCGGGGCGGGTGCGGGCGACCGCGGCATGCACCTGCTCCATCACCGCATCATCGATCGCGGCCTCGCCCAGGACCAGACGGATCTCGCCCGGACGCGCCACCAGATCCTCGATCACCTTCACCTGCGCGATGCCGCAGCCATGCACCGCGCGCACCAGCGCATCCACCGTACCCGTCGTGGCGCCACGGATCGTCTGGCGGGCGCGGGCGCGCAGCTCGTCGTCGGTTTCCCCGCTCCGACGCAAGATGATGGCAGCAGGGTTGCTCACCTGCTCGATCCCGGCGATGGGACGCGGCATCAGCGATATCTTGCCCGCGTCAACCGGCGCGGGACGGTCGGGGCGCTCGACCGACTGTACATCGACCAGCACGGCCCGCTGCCCGGCTTCAAGCCGCGCGTCCCTCACCGTCTGCATCAGCGGCACGTTGAGGCCGGCGACCAGCGTGCCGGCCGGAATGGGAATGTCGGCCTGGGTCGGGGTGGCGCGCGAGAACTCGACGCTACCAACCAGGAAGCCGCGCGCCAGGCGTTCCAAGCCGAGGAGCGCCACCACTTGATCGAGCGCGCTACCGGCGGCGGTTTCCAGGAACGCGTAGCGATAGACGATGTCGAGCTGTTCGTAGGCGACCGCGAGTTCGCGGGCGAACGCCTCCATCAGGGTCAGCACCACGCTGCCCTCGGTCGCGTCCGTCAGCGCCGGTCGCCCGCCCAGGCCCGAGCGGGCGTCCGCGATCAAGGCGGCGGCGATGGCGCTGAAATCCTTTTTGCGGAATGGAACGTCCTCAGGCATTCAGCACCGCCTGGACGCTTGCCGTTTCGCCCGATATGGCCTTCACGATCGCCGTCACCTGCACGGCGCCAGGTTCGGCGGACCGCGGCTCCACCGCGACGTGCACCACCTCGGCCACCCGCGGATCATCCATCAGGGAACGGCGGACGTAGCGGCGCAACAGCTCCAGATTGGCGCGGTCCATCGTGTGGCCGAGAAGATCGCGAATGCGGGTGCCGTAGCGCGGGTGGCCGAGACCGGCGAGCTCGCCGCGCTCGATCAGCAGGCGCAGGGTCAACGCCTGCACGAGGTTGTCGAGGCCGCCCACCATGCCCGTGTCGCCATCCCCGGCCTCAATGTCAGCGGTGCCGTTGACGAAACGGAGCCGGAGATCAGTTAAGAAAGGTGCGGTCATGGGCGGATCACATCAGCCGCCCCGGTCCGACGGTCGCACCCGGCGCGGCGGGTATGCCGGGCGCGACCATCACCTGACCCGCGAACATCGTCAGCGCCACGTCCACCGCCTGCGCGAGCACCTGGGCAAGGCCGGGCGCGTCCTCCCCGCGCAGGCCGTTCTGCTGGCACAGCCCATCCGCGATCGGCTTGAGCGTACCGGCGAGCGGCACCGGTTGCAGCATACCAGGGGCGGTGGTGACAAAACCGGCCACGGCGATGCCGGGCATCACCATGGTCTGGCTCGCGAACAGCAGGATTCCCTGCGCGATCGTGCCGGCGACCGCCTTGGCGAGACTGCCGGCGTCTTCGCCCCGGATACCCTGGGCCATCAGAAAACCATTGGCCAGGCCTTCGATTTGAGACGCGCCGGGGCCGCCAGCGGGCGGCGGCATGAGGTGTCCGGGTCCAACGACCGCGCCGCTGCCGGTGATCGGATCGGCAGCCGCCGGCGCGCCGGGCAGCACCATCGCCATCGACAGGAACAGGGTCAGCGCCTGACCGAGCGTGTCGGCAAGCGCCTGGGACAGGCCGGGGATATCCTCTCCCCGCAGGGCGGCGGCGTTCAGAAAACCGTCCACGGGCGACTTGAGCTGTCCGGATTGCGGGGCCGGCATGGCCCTACCCTTTCGCCTTCACGGTCCGCGACGGCTTCAACGGTTTGCCGGTGATGTAGCATCTATGGCTCTGCTCGGTGATGACACCGGACCCCCCATCACCCAGCTCGATATTGCCGGATGCATCGATTTTGCAGTCCTTGCATTTCAGGGAGACGTTGCCTTCGGCCTCGATCTTCAGGTCGGCCTTGCCCTTGATCTCCAGATTGCCGTCCTTCTTCACCGTCACGACGGTGTCGCCGGCGGCGATGACAACGGATTCGTCCTTGTCGATGGCGATGGAGGTCTTGCCCCCGGCCGGCGCGGCAAGCCTCCACTCCTTCGCCCCGTGCAGCGGGGGATTGGCTTTTTCCGAATACAGCCGGCCGACCACCACGGCGCGGTTGGGGTCGCCATCGACGTAGGACAGCAACACCAGCTCGCCCGGCTGCGGGGCGCTGGCCATGCCGATATGCGGCGTCGCCATCGGCACCTTGCGCAGCTCCAGCTCGCCTTCGCGCAGCCTGACGCTGCATTCGAAGTTGTTGGCATCATTCGCGTCCGTATGCGGAAAGGCGCTGGTGACAACGCCGATGTCAGGCAGCCGCACGGAGCGCAGCTCGTCGCGCACGATCGCGCGGATGATGGAGACGGGGTCGGTCACAACCGTCAGGCCGCAAGTTGCCGGAAGTTCGCCGCCTGCAGCTCCGCGCTGCTGAACGGTTTCGCGCGGCGCAGCCCGCCTTGCAGCGGCTGATCGGGGTTGAAGGCAAGATGCATGAGCTGGTTGATCGTCGGGTTATCGAGCTCCCCGGTCTGCTTGAGCTTATTGAGCACCTGGAACTGCTCCAGCGCGTGGGCGAGCTCGTCGGTGAAGCCGGGGTCGGTGCCGGGTGCATAGCCCAGGGTCGTGAGGATCGCGCGAGCCTCGTCCAGATCCTTCGATTTCAGCGCCTCGGTGTCGAAACCAAATTCGTAGGTGATCTCATCCGAGTCGGGAATGCTCGCGTCCCGCCACTCGCCGCGCGCGTGCTGCGGCTGGCGGGCGAGATCGGGCGTCCTCCACACGCGACGCGCACCGAGGCAGGTGACGCCGACATCCTTGCCCTTCACCACCTCGCGCACATTGAATGGGTGCCCCAGGCCCCATTGCAGCAGGCGGAGCTTGCCGGTGAGCTGCATATCAACATGCTGGTTGGCGCCGATGAGCTTGGCGTGACCGGCGTCGTTGGCCTCGGGCGGAAGCTGCACGACGACCAGCATGCGGTAGAGCTGCTGGCCGATCAGGTCCAGATCCTCGGGTTCCGGTACCTTGTCGACATATTTCCGTGCCTCGGCGGTCCCGGTCCGGAGGATGGCGAGCGGGTTGTCGCTCGTCGAGACCTGCGGCCCGTCCACCACGGCGGTAATGGAGTTGATGAACTCAGGGTCAGCGACCTTGTCGATGAAGTCGGCCGAGGCCTCGAACATCGCCTTCACGGCGTCGCCTTGTCGCAGCAGATCCCAGGCGAGCAAGGTGAAGCGCTGCACGTAGGAAATGCCGTCGATGAGGGCGGTGACGCCCTTGTCCACACCCTGAGCGATGATCCCCTTGTTGTCGCCCTGCAAGTAATCGCGCACACGCACGATGCGCACCCAGCGGCGGGCGCCGCCGGTGCGGCTGGACGCCTCCAGCGAATCGGTGACCGCCTGCATCAGCATGGCCACCGACCGGAACGGGTTGGCATGGTCCGGAGCGACAGTCACCAGAGAGGTGCCGGTTGTGATAGCCGGCAGCGTGACCGGCTGGGACGCGAGGCCGCCGGCGCTGGCCGGAGGGGGGGCGGAGCTGGCCGTGGGACTGACCGGCGGAGTAACTCGTGGATTGCTGGAAACGGACGACGGCGTAGGGGCCGTGATGCCCGCCGGCAGGGGAGTGGCTGTGCCGCTGGTGCCCGTCGGCGGGGTACTGGTGCCGGACATAATTCACTCCTTCGCTCAACCGGATTGCGGCGGGGCCGACGCCTGCTTCTTCAGGGTGTCCAAGGCCGCGGATAGGCGGCTCAGGTCGGCACGGAGCCGCCCGAAGCTGGCGGGATTCACATAGGCCAGCGTGTCATCGGCGAACTGCGACGCGGCGCCGATCTCGTGCCCAGCGGCGTCCATGGCCTCGCTGGCGGCCGCCCCGAGGCGTTGCGCTTCGCCCAGGCCGGGGACAAGTTCCGCGAAGAAGTCGCCGCCACTACTGACCAGCAGGCCGATCCCGTTCACCAGCGGTGGAACGATGCCGACCACGCCGGCGGCGGCGTCGATCTCGATCAGGGCGCGGATCACCGGCGCCAAGCCCTGGTCGATCTTGCCGAGCCCACCCTGCAACGCGGTGAAACCGTCCTGCAACGCCTGTTGCGCGCCAAGGGCGGCGGCGGTTTCCAGGACCCCCGCGATCGTGTCGGTCTCCAGCAGCGCCTGCGCGTCGCGCACTATCTTGCCGGCTTGCTCGACCACTTCTCTCACCGTGTTCATGCTGACCCCGTTTGCAGCAGCCGGCGGAAGGAGTTGGGCAGGTCGAGATGCGCGATCGCGTCGAACAGCGACGCCACGTCGTCAATCACCTGTTTGAGCTTCTTGAGGAAATCGAGGCCACCTTTGAAGGCCTTCAGCAGCCCCTTCAGCTTCGAGGGATCGATGGTGCGCGCGAACTCGATGCCGGACTGCACGTACTTGGCCAGCATCGCGGCCATGCCGCCTTTCTGCTTTAGGCGTTGAAACAGCCCCTCCGCCTTGTCGGGATGAAGATCGGCGAGCGTGCCGACCATCCCATCAAGCTGGCTGGCGTCCAGCGCGTCCATGTTGCGCATGACCGAATCGCCGAGGTCGTTCATGTCGATATGCGCGAGCAAGGCCGGGTTCCGGCCCAGCGTGTCGGTCAGCGATGCCGGATTGGCGAGCACGCCGGCGGCCCCCAGGCTGTTGTCGCCCCAGTCCGCCGCTTCTGTCCGCACCCCTGCATTCAGCGGCGCGGCGGTGGCGGCGGCGGATTGTGGGGGCTCCACATGCTCACGCAGCCGCATGACGAAACGGTAGCGGTTGGCGTAGCCGGCGACCTGGCGGACGCGGAACGTTTCGATCACCACCTCGGTCAGGTCGGTGCCGACAATGGCATCGGCGGCGAAGGATTGGGGTTCCGCACGCGCCTGCGCGCCGCGCAGCGTTTCCAGTGTGTCCAGCACAGTCTCGCCGAACAGGAAGCCGTCCAGCGCGATCGTGACAGGTTCGCGGCCGAGATCCTGGAAGACGCTCCCCTTCTGCTCGGGGACGCGTTGCTCGACCAGGGTACGCGCCTCTTCCGTATGCACGGTCTGCACGCCGGCTAGTTCGATGCTGCCGATGCGCACTGGCATGCTAGACCTCGATCCGCGTGCGCAGGCCGCGCTCGCGCGACAGGGTGTGACGCACCGAACGGACGCGGAGCGCCCTGCCATCCAACAAAGCGGCGGCCGTATGATCGGCGGGCAGCCGGGCAATCGCGAGGAGATCGCCAGGCATCAGGTCTGGCGCGCCGAACACCTCGATGCTGCCACGCAGTCCGCGCGCCGCGAGAAGGCTGGCCATGGCTCTCGCGGCATCCCCGGCTGCGGCACCCGCGCGGATGGCGCCGACGCGGATCCGGCGCGGGGCGCTACCGGCGCGGCCCTCCTGCACTTGCGCATGCGCCGTGACGGCGGCTTCGCCCTTGACACCGGACAGGTCAGTGGAGAGCCAGTGCGCCTTGTCCTTGCCCTTGGAACTCGCCGCGCCTTCGCCCCAGAGCTGCACCCCATCAAAGGCGGGCGGCACCTTGCGAAGATCGAGGGCCAGAATCGTCTCGCCGAAGGTCAGAGTATTGCTGGCCTCGCCGGTCCGGGCCGCGGCGACATGCACCCGGCCACGTCCGTCCGTGTAGATATCGGCCCCGATCAGGGTGGCCAGCGCGCGTACATGGGCCAGCGCCGATACGCCAGCATGCAACGCGTAGGAGGGGAGATCGGGACCGGGCGCGACCGTGCCGGCCGTGGCGCCGGCCTTGGTCAGCACATCCTTGATGATGAAGTCGGCGGAGCTCTCCTGATAGGCTTGCTCGACCTCGATCGCGGCCAGTTTGGCGACCCCGTCGGCGGCGCGCACCACCTGCGAGACCGCGGTGGCTTCGCTTGCGTAGGTTTCGCCGGTGAAGACGGTCACCGCACCGCCTCCGGCATCGAGTGTCACGCTGACCGGCGCGCCCGGATCGGCTGGCGCCTGCGCGGCGCCGCTCAGCTCCACCAGGCAGCGGCCGCCCGCCCCATCCATGCCAAGCTCGACCACCAGCGAAATGAGCTGACGGTCGCCGCTGCGTCCGTCGCTGCTGGCGAGATGACCGCCGACCGCGACCTGATAGGCGGTTCGCGCCGACCCGCTCACAGGTCAAGCCCCTGACGGCGCGCATCGTCGCGCAGAATGGCCACCAGCGCGTCGCGCAGCGCTTCGCGCACGGCCGGATCGGCGGCATTCAACGAAGCGGCGTCACCGCTGCCAAGGATGACGCTGACGTTGACGGTGCTGCGGACCTGCGGGGTGTCAATCGGCCAGTCCGCGTCAGCAGAGGGGGCGGTGGGGTCGGCAAAGCCGCTGTCGATCGGATCCTCCACCTGACGCATGAGCGGGGCGAGCGCCTGTCCAATGCGAGCGCCCCCAGAGTGAGCGTCGTTTGCCGGCTTGAGTGAGGCGGGGGCCGGGCTCGCAGTACCCGCCGGTCTCGAGCTTCCGGATGCGACGGCGATCGGTCGAACCGGAATACGGCCGGGCGCCAGCATCGCCTCATCGGTAGCCGCGCGAGGCATCGCTTGCTCCCGGGGACTGCCCGACACAGGTTCGGCGAACTCGGAACCGGGGATGATCCAGCCTTCCGTGTCTTGGGGGCGGGGGGCATAGGATCGGGCCGGCGGCGATGGTGGTGAGGAGAGACCAAGCCCCGTCACAGGCGTTTCCTGCTGGCGCCCATCGCGCGGCCGCCGAGGATGGGTATCGGGCGAGGTGGCTGTTTCATGGCGTGTGGCCCTGGCCGCCACGTCATTGACCGCCGGACGCCTTGGCGATGCTGCCCGTGACGTCCAAGCTGCGGCCCCTCGTCTCGGGACAGCGTGCGGCGAAACCGGGCAAGGGGCAGAGGCGACTATGGCGGGGGATGCTGGCGGGGCGATGTCGCCTTGGCGATGGGGCGGTGCCGGCGCGGCCTCTGGCGGGCTTGCGGATGCCGAAACAGGTGGGGCCGGGGTCGCGGCAGCCGCCGATGGCCCTGCCGAGCCCAAGCCAGGCTCGTCGGTGCCCATCTCCCATCGCTGCGGGTCGGGTTGGAGCCCGAGCCGTGCCAGCCCCTCCGTCGTGGAGCGGATCACGGGAGCCAGAATGCGGGCCGCGAGAGCGTGGCTCGTGGTCACGGCGACTCCTCGAACTGGATGACCACCGCGTCGGGGTACTCGGCCAGACGCGGACGATGTACCCGTGGATGCGCCCTCCCCGACTCCGCCAGCGTCAGCAGGTGGCGCATGCGGTCGATCTCCACCGCCGGTGCTGCCAGGATCTGCGCTGGCGTCCAGCCAAGCGCCCGGCACAAGGCGATGAGGGCGCTTGCGGCTTCGGCCGTGTCCACGCCATCCAGCAGCGGGTCCGCCGCGAGGTCGGGGGCGTTCAGGGCCACGACCGCGTCCAGCAGCCGCATGGTGGCATGGGAATCGAGATCATCCAGCCGAGCGGCGGGGGTGAAGCCGGCGACCGAAGCGCGCACCATCTGATCGAGATAGGCAGGCGCATCGAACGTATCCCCGTGGCGGGCAGAGAGCAGTGCGGCAAGCCGCTCGCGCTCGCTCCAGGGGCGAAGCGCGACCTGAATGGTCCCGAGGTCGCAGGAATCGACGGCCGCCTCGCCCTTCCCGCCGGCCGCCCACCACAGCGCGAGCGGCGCGAGAGCGGTGAGATGTCCGGGCGGCACGCCGGACCAGGCAAGCACGCGGCTGGCGAAATACTGCGTATCCAGCATCAGGCCGGCGTCGCCGGCGAACAGGCTCTCGCTAAGCGCCGCCATATGGGCGCGATAGGGCCACGGGCGCAGCGACACGGGTTCGCCATCCGGCAGCACGACCTCAAGCGGCTGGGCGAACCCCGCGAAGCGGCCGCGGAACGCCACGCCGTCGATCTCGGCGATCGTCTCCGGCATGGATCATTCCTCGCGGAGCCGGGTGGCGGTGAAGCCGTACGAGGTCGAGTACGCTGCCTCCCGGACCAACGCTGAACGATTTATCGACGACGTAGCAATCATCGAACGAGAGCGTACGCTTCGGGCTGTCCTGTGCGTCGGTTTGCCGGAGATTGGCGACGAGCTGGAACCCGGCCTGCTGCTGCAACAGCGTGTCCAGCTTGAGATTGGCGGAACGTACCGCGAGCTCGCCCTGCACGGTACGCAAGCCAAAAATCACCGCGACGCGTTCGCTGGTGCCGACGCCGCGCACGTCCTCCTGCTCGGTCGTCACGCGAAAGGTCAGCGACTGGAGGCCTTCGATCTGCTCTCCATCGACCAGGACGGTGCTGCGGCTGGCGGCAAAAACCGTTGCCATCGTTCTTCCCTCTTATTCCCGTCAGGCCTGCACGAGGACAGTGGCGTAGATGTAGTCGATCGCGCGCACCGGGCGCACCGCGAGGCTGACGCGCACGATCCCCTGCGAGAAGTCCGACTGGGTGGAAAGAGGTGGCCGGCCAAATTCGGACAGGTCGATAAGTGGAAACCGTGCCTGAAAGCGGCGAGTATGCCGCGGATCAGGAGCGACGATGACGGGACGTACACGCCGGACCCATGCCCCGGGCTTCAAGGCCAAGGTGGCGCTGGCCGCTATCAAGGGCGAGAAGACGCTGGCCGAGTTGGCACAGCAATACGATGTGCACCCCAACCAGATCACCGCCTGGAAGGGTCAGTTGGTTGATGCGGCTGCCGGGGTATTTGGCGGGAGCGGAACCGCGGCGGAGGCGACACCGGCGGTCGATCTGAAGGTGCTGCACGCCAAGATCGGCGAGCTGACCCTGGAGAACGATTTTTTGGCCGGTGCGCTCGGCAAAGCCGGCCTGCTGAGCGCAAAGCGATGATCGATCGGCGCCATGAACTGTCGCTGGCGCGGCAGGCGGCGTTGCTGCGGCTCAGCCGGAGCAACCTCTACTATGAACCTCGGCCCGTGCCGGCGGCGGAGCTTGCGATCATGCGCCGGATCGACGCACTGCATCTCGATTACCCGTTCGCAGGTAGCCGGATGCTGCGTGATCTGCTGCGCGGCGAGGGCGTTGTCATCGGCCGTGACCTGGTGCGGACGATGATGCGGCGGATGTGCATCGAGGCGCTGTATCGCCGGCCGAACACCTCGAAGGCCGCGCCGGGACACAAGATTTACCCATACCTGCTGCGGGGTCTGACGATCGAGCGGCCCAACCAGGTTTGGTGCATGGATATCACGTACATCCCGATGGCGCGTGGCTTCGTCTATCTGGCGGCGGTGGTGGACTGGTACAGCCGTCGGGTTCTGGCGTGGCGGCTATCGATCAGCATAGAGGAGGATTTCTGCCTGGCGGCGGTTGAAGAAGCGCTTGCCAAGCACGGCCGGCCGGACATTTTCAACACTGACCAAGGCAGCCAGTTCACCGGGACTGCTTTCACCGGCCTGCTGCTGGCGAACAAGATCGCCATCAGCATGGACGGCCGCGGCGCCTGGCGGGACAACGTGTTTGTCGAGCGGCTCTGGCGGTCGGTAAAATACGAGGAGGTCTATCTGCGGGCTTATAACAGTGTCACCGAGGCGCGCGCATCGATTGGCCGATATCTCGACTTTTACAATCGCAAACGGCCCCATTCGAGCCTTGACGCCCGGACACCGGACCACGCCTACTTCACCCACCTGCAGCAACGAGCGGCAGCATGACTTTCGCCGCCGTTGTCGGGTCGTCGCTCCGGTCGGGCTACGCCCTCCCTGCGCGACGACCCGACAACGGCATATTGCGGAACCAATCGGCAGGGGATCCACTTATCGAAGGCGAAACGCTGTCTCGACAAAGCCGACCACCTCTGAATAGACATCGACGGCAAAGGCTGGCTGCTTGCCGTCGGTGGAGGGCACAATGGCGCCGTCCCGCTCCATCTGCACCAGGAACTCCGTCAGCTTCTGCTTCAATGCCCCACGGCCGATTTCGTCATTGAGGCGGCCAATGAACAAATTGCCGATCAGCTTCACGCCCCGCACCGCGCGATCGGCGACACGGCGAACGCTGATCTGATCGCCGTCGGTGGTGAGGCCGCGCACGACGATGGTGCCGCGGTCGCGCATGTTCGCCACGGGGACGATCCCGGCATTCAACAGCGTCTCTTGCTCTTCCACCGCCAGCTTGCGCGACAGGGACGTCAGGCCCGCCACCGTCTTGAAAGTGGGCGATTGGAAATAGTCCAGCGATCCCACCATCCCGGCGACCGCGCCGGCGGTACCAAAGGGTGCCGTCAGCACGAACCGGTCGGACCGCAGATTGCCTGCCAGCTCGGCCCAGCCCTGGACGTCCGCCGCCGCATTCGCTGTGGGGAGTGGCGTCTGCCCGAAGCCGATGCGGCCCTGGCTGATCCCGCTCATGCGCTGGCAGTGGCTAATGACGTCGCCATACACGCGCGCCACCTTGGCGCGATCGGACATGTCCTGCATCGAGACCAGCACCATGTCCACCTCGGGCTCGCTGTTCAGCACCTCGATGGCCGCGCGGATGCCGTCGGCGCTGGCGTCCGCGCCGCTGACAAACGGGTACGTGCCTGGCGCGGGCAGACCACCCGTGCCTGGCTGCGCGGTGACCAGTTGCGAGGCCTGATCGCGCGAGTTTGGCTGGATGCTGGCCGCGTCGTTCACCGGAGGAGCGGTCAGGTTGCGCAGGAGCTCCAGCGTATCCTGCCCGCGCGTGATCGCGAGATCGAAGACGTCCGTGCCGTCCAGCATCTTGCGGCGGACGATATTCGCGCTCAGCGCGTTGCCCCAGGAGCCTCGGGCGCGCGCGGTGAGCGTGAACGCCGGGACTGGCTTGCCCTGGGCATCCTTCGTATCGCCATCCAGCGATGCCGTGGCGGCCTTTGCCTGGGCATCGTTCGCGGCGACCGGAGAGACAACGAGTTCGGCGACCCCGTTGGCCAGCGCCTGGGAGGCTTCCGGCATGCTGTAGGCGCTGCTCGCGCCATACAGCTCGATAAAACGGCTGAAGCTTTGGACTGGGGAGATTTCCGACAGTACGATCTGGGTGATGCCGACCAGGCCGAGGATGCCGGACGGAGAGAGCTGAGGTGCGACGACCTCCTTGACGACGCGCACTTCGACGCCGGGTATGACGAGAGTCACGCTGCTTCCCCCTGTTTATTTCAGTGCGTCAATCTCATCCTGCCGCCTGTCGAGAATCGCGCGGCGTATCTCATTTTGATACGTTTTGGCCGGAGCGAGCCGGGAGGAATTCCCAAGCCCGCGTCCACTCATTGCCTACCTGTGCAAGCCCGTCAATCCTTTCGGGACCAGCAGACGGGACCGACTACGGCGTGGTGCGCTGATTGGATAATTGGCGCAGAGAAGCTAAACCGCGTCTAGTTTGAGAATCGTAGTTTCTCCTCCTCGGGATCGAGGCAGTCCTTGACCCAGAGGCGATCGGCGACGACGCAAGAGGCTTGGTTGACCTTGGCCTCGAACAGGGCGACGCGCCGGGTCAGGTCGTCGGCCGTGGCGTGGCAGTGATGGTAGGTGACGTCCTCGCGCAGCCAGCGCCACAGCGCCTCGACCGGCATCAGGTCCGGGCTGTAGCCCGGCAGCGGCATGAGCGTGATGCCCAGGCTGGCAGCGGCGGCCCATACCGCCTTGGCCCGGTGACAGGGCACACCGCCCAGATCACGACGAGCATGCCATCGGGGAGCTCGGCACGGAGCCGGTGCAGCACATCGATCGTGTGTTCGCCGTTGGCCCGTGCATAGGGCCATAGCCGCACCTGGCCTTCGTTGTAGAGGTAGAGGCCGTAGAGCGAGACCCTGGCGGCGAGGCCGGGCGAGCAGGAGGCCACGTGGAAGCGCTTGCCGCGCTCGCCCCAGCCGTAGCCGAGATCGGCGTCCTGGTGGATGTGCGCCTCGTCGAGGTGGACCAGCACGTGCCGATCGCGCTGGGCGCTGTCCAGCACCGGCCGTAGCCGGTCGAGAAAGGCGGCGCGCCGTTCGGGATCGGCGCGACCGAGCAGCTTGCGGGCTTTCTTCCACGACAGGTCCAGCCGGTGCAGGGCAGCGCGGATGGTCTCGCGGCAGCAGGGACGGCCGAACCGCGCCCGCACGCAGCCGACCAGGCGCTTGAGCGTCCAGCGCGGCGGCGGATCAGCTCCGGCTACGGATGGGCTGGCCGCAGCCTGCTGGGCCGCACGGAGCTCTGCGCCGAGTACGGCGGCGATGGCGGGACAAAGGGGGGACGGCCGCCAGTGCGTCGGTAGGTCAGCGCCTCGGGGCCACGCTCGTTGTAGAGGTGCAGCCACTCCATCACGGTCTGCGGGTGGCGGCCAGTGCGTTCGGCAACCTGCGTGGCGCAACTCTCTTCGGTGATCTCGTAAAGCGCCAAGAAGCGCTCGCGAGTGCGTTGATGGGCAGCGCTCGTTGCGAGCCGACGCAGGTCCTCCGGCGTCTGGCCCCACCGGGCATGGTCAACGCGCAGCATGACAGGAGCGAACAAGGCTAAGTTTCATCATCCCCTGGAGATAGGGACCCTGCCTCCGAAACCACACCTCTCAAACCGGACGGGGTTTAGGTGGCGCGGAGGGGGCGACTCACTGCATCAACCCACTCAGGCCCTAGTGGGCTGAGTTGGAAGTTTCCTGGCACTCATGAACGTCGTTGGTGGGTTGGCAGAAGCGTCGCACGCTGTCGAGGATGTCGTCGGCGCTCTTGGTCCAGACGAACGGGTGCGGTTCCGCATTGGTGGCCTCAAGGTAGCGGCGGATCGCCGCCTCCAGGGTCTCGACTGTAGGGAATACTCCGCGCCGGATCTGGCGCACGGTAAGCAGGGCGAACCACCCCTCGACGAGATTGATCCAAGAGGCGCTGGTCGGCGTGAAATGCAGATGATAGCGCGGCCGCTTGGCCAGCCAGTCCCGGACCAGCGCGGTTTTGTGGGTGCGCAGGTTGTCGAGCACCAGATGCACCTCGAGGTCGGAGGGAATGCTCCGGTCGATCTCGTCAAGGAAGGCGCGGAACTCGGTGGCACGGTGACGACGATGGCAGGTCCCGATGACCCTTCCGGTCTTTGCGTCGAGGGCGGCGAACAGGTCGAGTGTGCCGTGGCGAAGATAGTCGTGCGTCCCGCGTTCGGGCTGGCCGGGGCGCATCGGCAGCACCGGCGCGGTTCGCTCGACAGCCTGGATTTGCGGCTTCTCGTCCACACACAGCACCAACGCCCGCTCGGGTGGCGAAAGATACAGCCCGACAATGTCGCGGACCTTCTCCACGAACAGCGGATCGGTGGACAGCTTGAAGGTCTCGGCCCGATGCGGCTTCAGTGCGAAGGCGTGCCAAATGCGGCAGACTGCCGTCTGGCTCAGCCCCGTCGCCCTGGCCAGCGAGCGGGTGCTCCAGTGCGTGGCGTTGGTTGGGCTGGCTTCCAAGGTCGTGGTGACCGCCCGTTCAACTTGTTGGTCCGTGATCTTGCGCGGGGCTCCAGGCCGGGGCTCGTCGAGCAGACCGTCCAGCCCGCGCTCGGCAAAGCGACGCCGCCACAGCGCCACCGTCGCGCGGTTAATGCCGAGCCGCTCAGCAACGCCGCCATTGGTCGTGCCCGGTTCGGCGCAGGCCAGGACGATGCGCGCACGGGTGGCGAGCGCCTGTCCTGTCTTGCGTCGGCGGATCCAGCCCTGACCCGAGTTAAACAGTGCGCAAACGCAACCTGCTGGAACTAAACGCTGAATCGGGAAATTGCCCTCAATGTGGTGCCACGCCTCTCTTCGGCTTGGAAGGCCCTTTGGCTACAAGGCCTTGGCGGAGCCAATTCGGCGGACATCGAGGGCGTGGCACCACAGAACGCATATTTTCTCGATTTCCTGAGCGATACCAATGAGTAGCGTTCTCGCACTGTTTAACTGAAACCTGAAGCAGATCACGGTCGGTTCCAGACAAAGCAATCGGGATCGCGTGAGGGGTGGCCATGGCAGGTGCCTCCGCTTGCGTGTCTTTCGCCCCTCAATGAAGAATGTCCCACAGGACGCCCAAAGTGCTCAGAAACTTACGCCTCAGCCCACTAGCACTACCTGGGCATTTTCTGCGGGGGATGGCGTTGCTTTAGTGGTGCCGCGACGGGTTCTGGCTGCACCGCCTGCTGGAGGCGCACGGGATGCGGAGCCAGGTGGTCGACCCGGCCTCGATCGCGGTGAGCCGGCGCAACCGCCGGGCCAAGACCGACCGGATCGACGCCGAGGGCCTGCTGCGCACGCTGATGGCGTTCGCGCGCGGCGAGCGCCAGGTCTGCGCGATGGTGCGCCCGCCGACGCCGGAGGCCGAGGACGCCTGGCGGCACGCATCCGAGGATCAGGAGAGGGAGCGCTCACCTACGCCGCCAGCGGGATCCACGCACCAAAGCCGCGCGCATCCTACTCTGCTGGCGCCATGGCGGTGATCAGGTCCCTGCGGCGCTTCGGCAGCATGAGGTGAACAGCCAGCGTCGCCACCAGGTAGGCGCCGGCGCCTGCGAAGAAGATGAGTGTGTAGTTGTTGTGGGTCGCATCGAGGACCCGGCCCACCACGACGGCGGAAAATCCGCCCAGGATCGAGCTGACGCAACCGCCAAGACCGACCGCGCCGGCCACAGCGTCCTTCGGCATGGTGTCGGATACCAAGGTGAACAGATTGGCCGAGAAGCCCTGGTGGGCCGCCATGGCCAGGCCGATCAGCAAAGTCGCGGCCCAAATCGAACCCACCGACGGCGCCAGGAAAACCGGGACCGTGCAGCAGGCGCAGGCGAGCAGCGCCAGCTTGCGGGCGGAGAAGACACCAAGGCCGGACTTGATCAGCCGGCTCGACAGCCAGCCGCCACCGATCGAGCCCACGTCGGTCATTAGGTAGATGACGACGAGGGGCAGGCCCAACGCCAGAAGATTGACGTGGAACTTGGAGAATAGAAAGCTCGGCACCCAGTTGTTGTAGAACCACCACACGGGGTTGGTCAGGACAGCGCCAACAAGATAGGTCCAGGTTCCCGCGTAACGGAGCAGCTGCACCCAGGGAATCTTTTTCGTAGGGACTTCCGGGTCGCTGTGGATATACGCGAGTTCGGCGGCGGAGACTTTCGGGTGCTCCTCCGGTGCCCGGTACATGGCCAGCCAGAAGGCGACCCAGACGAAACCGATGACGCCGGTGACGTAGAACGCCGCCTGCCAACCCCAGTACGCGGTGACAAAGGCCGCGATCAACGGCGCCACCAGACCGCCGATGTTGGAGCCGGAGTTGAACACGCCCGTGGCAAGCGCCCGGTCCCTGACCGGGAACCACGCGGCCACCGACTTGATGCAGGTCGGGAAATTGCCGCCCTCGCCCAGGCCGAGGGCAATGCGCGCGACGGTGAAGCCGGCGACCGAGGTGACCAGGCCGTGCGCGGTGGAGGCCGCGCACCAGATCATTGCGGCGACCGCGAGGCCGATCCGCACGCCCACCTTGTCGGTGAAGGCGCCCATGCCGGCGTAACCGGCCGCATAAGCCATGCTGAAGGCGAAGACAACGTCGCCGTATTCGCTCTCACTGAAATGCAGATCGCCCTGGATGGTCGGCTTCAGCACCGCGAGCAGGTTGCGATCCATGTAGTTGATCGTCGTGATAACGAAGAGCAACCCGATGATCACCCACCTATAGTGTCCGGCGGGCGCGATGGCGGTATCGCGCGGGCGGTCGATATTTGCCTGAGGCATTTGGTCCTCCCGATCAGGATTCTTGCGGGCGTTTGCAGGTGCTTTTGGGCGAGCTGCTCGTAACGTCGTGGTGGCAGCGCACGAGGCGGAGATTACAGGCCCTACGACGCTCCCTTGCTCCGGGTTGGTCAGACGAGGACGATCGCGGTTGCCACCCCGCCATGTCCTCCGGGGTCCAGTTCATCGCAGACGGCAAGCGCCTCGGCCAAGCTTGTGGCGCAAGATCGATCGCCAGCGTACATCGGATGCATCGGCTCTACGGCCAAGGCCACGCCGATGCGCCTGGCACGCTCGAGCAAAAGCGACAAGCCTTCCAGCACCCTCGCGTGCGCCGAAGCCAGCCCTTTTCCCCCGGCCGGGGTTGAGCCAACCACGAGCACGAAACACGGCGCGCCCAACACGGCCGTCTGGTCCAGGGCCCGGCGGTTGTCCTCCACATTGGCAAGGAACTCTGGCCGCGTCGCAGCCGGGAAATACGTGCTGCGGCAGTAGCCACTCAGGGCAAGCCCGGCGTCGCGAATGCACCGCGAGACTGCTGCAACCTCCTGCCCGTCCAGATCACGCCGCCAGGGTGCGACCGCACCAAAGCCACGCGTCCGCAGTGGGGAGCGCGGCCCTATACGCCCCACCGTTACCCTGCCCAAGCCCGCGAACGGCTGATTTGTGCACCGACGCCGTCCCGAGCGCGATGCGGGTTCCGTATACACGCCCAGCTGCTTTCCTCTCAGGCTTGGCCCCGAACGAGGCTTGGCCTCTTGGGATCATAGGTCCAGCCAGGAACGATGTACTGCATCGCCATCGCGTCATCCCGGGCGGCGCTCCCGATCTCTTTATAGAGTTCGTGCGCCTTCGCGACTTGGGCCATATCCATTTCAATCCCAAGCCCAGGGCGCTGCGGTACTTGGACTTCACCGCCGACAATGCGAAGCGGCTCCTTCGTGAGGCGCTCGCGCCCCTCCTGCCAGATCCAATGCGTATCGATTGCGGTGATGTTCCCTGGCGCTGCCGCGGCGCAGTGGGTGAACATCGCCAGCGAGACGTCAAAATGATTGTTGGAGTGCGAGCCCCAGGTCAGCCCCCAATCGTCGCAGATGTGCGCGAGCCGCACCGAGCCTTGCAGGGTCCAGAAATGCGGGTCGGCCAACGGGATGTCCACCGCCTGTAGAAGGACGGAGTGGCCCATCTGCCGCCAGTCGGTCGCGATCATGTTGGTAGCGGTCGGCACGCCGGTGGCGCGCCGGAATTCCGCCATCACCTCGCGCCCGGGATAGCCGCCCTCCGGCCCGCAGGGATCCTCCGCATAGGCCAGCACGTCGTGCCTTCCTGTGCAGAGGGCGACCGCCTCGGCCAGTGACCATGCGCCGTTGGGATCGACGGTCACGCGCCCGTTTGGAAAACGCTTCTTGAGCGCGGCCGCGGCTGCCATCTCCTCGGCACCATGCATGACGCCGCCCTTCAGCTTGAAGTCGCGGAAGCCGTAACGGGCGGCGGCCGCCTCCGCTTCCTGCACGATCGCTTCTGGCGTCAGCGCCGGTTCGTCGCGCAGGCGCAGCCAGCCGTCCGTCGCGGCGGGGTCGGAAGGATAGGGGAGATCGGTTCGTCTGCGGTCGCCAATATAAAACAGATAGGCCAGCATCCTCACCGAATCGCGCTGCTGACCGCTACCGAGCAGGGCGGCGACGGAAACACCCAACAGTTGTCCGAGCAGATCGAGAAGCGCCGTCTCGATGGCCGTGATAACGTTGTCGGCGCGCAGATTGATCTCGTGCGGCTGGCGAAGGATGGCGGCCTCGGCAGCAGAGATCACCTGGTGGACGGTGGAGTGGTGTCTTGCCTGACCCGCACCCGCCAGCATGCGGCGGACATCACTCAGGATGGCGTTGTAGGCCCCGATGCGCCTGCCGACTACCAGGGGTTGGGCGTGTACCGCGCCCGGTTTCCTGGACACAAGGTTGCTGTTAAGCGGCGGTCTTCATGACGGCCTGGTACCACGCTGCTCTGGCATCGCTGGGACTGCGCAGGCCGTTCTTCTCGATCAGCCACTCGGCATTGTAGCGGGCGACGAAGTCGCGGACCGCATCACGGGCCTCGTCGATGGTCTGGTAGATTCGGCCATGCACGATCTGCTCCTTGAGGGTGCGGAAGAAGCGCTCGACGACGCCATTCGTCTCAGGCTCGCCGACGAACGCATAGCTGGGGGTCATGCCCCAGAAGCGGATCTGGTTATGGAAATGTTCGGCGAGGAACGCGCTGCCGTGGTCGTGTCGCAGCGCCACGCCGCGAGCGGCGCTGGGGCTGACGTGGCCGAAGACATTGCGGACCGCCATGCCGACGGCCTGCGCGGCGGAGTAGCGATCGCCGCGCTTGGCGACGTGCCAGCCAAGCGCTTCGGCGTTCCAGTGCTCGACGACGCCGAACAGCCAGACCTTGCCATCCTGGACGGTGATGATCTGGGTCGCATCCGTCGCCCACATCAGGTTCGGCGCCTCGGTGATGATGTGATGATCGTGCGGCGTGTCGTCGCGGATGCGGGCGCGATGCGGCGACAGCAGGGCGTTCTCGCGCATCAGCCGCAGCACCCGTTTGCGCGCGACCCGGATGCCGTCCATCACCCGCAGCCTGGCCCACACCTTGCGATGGCCCTCGCCGTGCCAGGGCGACCGGGCGAGATCGGCGCGGATCGCCACCAGCAAGGTGTCGTCCGACACCACGGGCTTTGGTCCACGGCGCCGCACCGAAACTGGCGTCGTCGTTGTATCGGCCCGGCGTCGGTCAGCATAGAAGGATGACCGCGGCACGTCCCAGATGCGGCAGACCTGGGCGATGCCGTAGCGGCGGCCGGTGGCCGGGGAAATCACCGCCGCCATCACCGCGACCTCCCGCGGGCCAAAGGGCCAGGGCGCTCGATGCGAGAGCGCAGCAGCTCGTTCTCCATGCTCAGTTCGCCGATCCGCTGCATGGCCGTGGCGAGCTCACCACTCGCCGCCTCCGTTTCGCGTTCCTTCAATGCGCCACCCAGCGCGGCTTCGGCCTTCTGCCGCCAGCGCTCGAGCTTGTAGAGCGGCACGCCGAGCTCGCGCGAGAGATCCTCGGCGGCCTCACCCCGCAGCAGGCGAAGCACCACCTCGCGCTTGCGGCTCACGCTCCAGCGTTGGCCCGGCGCCAGCGGTCCACTCGGAGCACACCCCGCCTCCGCGCCGTTGTGGCCTGTGGACAGCGCGGACGGGCTCCGCCCGCCCTCGTTGCCCACAGGCCCATCAGCCACATCATTTCGTATGATCCTGTTCATGCTGGACTTCACCATATCTGCCTCCGGTCGGACAAATCGGTGTCCAGGGAAATCGGGGGCAGCTCACCAGGGGTTGGGCGCGCTCGAGTGTCCGGCGAATGCCCTCGCCGCCCGGCACCTCACCTACCCCATTGCGGCCCGCGCTGTCTCTCAGCAGTACCGAGATTGCGCGTGAAGAAGGGGCCATGCGCACCGGCCAGGTTCAGCAACATGCTATCCTGGCCAGCGACCGGGATGACCTGCATGTCAACGACCGTGGGCGTGCCCGCTGTCCCGGAACCGGCGGCCTGCTCGTTCATCCTCTTCGTGCCCCGAATCAGCTCCCCTGCCTGAACCGAGCCACCAGCTGCTCGGACCCGCTCACCAGCAGCCCGACATCGGACCCGACAGCGATGAATAGGCAGCCCTGCTCGATGTAATGCCGCGCGAGATCAGGAGTGCCCGTCAGAATGCCTGGCGCCTTGCCGCAGGCCTTGATCCGCTTGATCGCGTCATCAATGATCTTGACCATCTCCGGGTGGCCCGGTTGGCCAAGATAGCCGAGAGCGGCCGAAAGATCGCCAGGCCCGACGAAAATGCCATCCACGCCGTCGACCCCCGCGATCCTCTCCAGGTTCTCGAGCCCAAGTCGTGTTTCGATCTGTAGCAGCACACAGATCTCGTCATGCGCGCGGGCATAATAGTCCCTCACGCGACCGAAGCGCGAGGCGCGCGACTGGGACGCGAAGCCACGCACACCGAGCGGCGGATAGCGCGTGCCGGCCACCGCCCGCTCTGCCTCCTCTTCGGTCTCGATATAGGGAATGAGGAACGACTGGGTCCCGATATCAAGCAACCGCTTCAGCAGCACCTGGTCATTCCAGGCCGGGCGCACCACCGGATGGGCCGTGCCTCCCGTGGCGGCCTGTAGCTGGCTGTGGACCATCGGCAGTTCGTTCGGCGCATGCTCGGTGTCGAGTAGCAGCCAATCAAAGCCGGAGCCGGCGAGGACCTCCACCGTGAGATGGCTCGCCAGGCTGTGCCAAAGGCCGATCTGCAACTGGCCGGCCTTGAGCCCGCGCTTGAACGGGTTGAGCGGCATGTCCATCGGCACGCTTCCTCAATGAATTTCCGGATCGGGAATCCGGGCCGTTCCCTCGAGAAAGTCGAAGTCGCAGCCCTCGTTCGCCTGTTTCACATGATGCGAGAACAGGGCCCCATAGCCGCGCGGGTATCGTTCCGAGGGCCGCTTCCACTCGGCCCGGCGCCGCTGCAACTCCGCGTCGCTGAGCTTCACGTCCAGCCGGCGATTCGGTATATCCAGCGTGATCTCGTCGCCCGTGCGCACCAGCGCGAGTGGTCCTCCGACATAGGACTCAGGCGCGACATGGAGGACGCAAGCGCCGTAGCTGGTGCCGCTCATGCGGGCGTCCGAGATACGCACCATGTCGCGCACGCCTTGCTGAAGGATCTTCTTCGGGATCGGCAGCTGGCCCCATTCCGGCATGCCCGCGCCGAGCGGCCCGGCATGTTTCAGCACCAGGACCGCGTCCTTGTCGGCCGGCAAATCGGGATCGTCGATCCGTGCCGCCATGTCGTTGTAGTCGTCGAACACGACGGCCTTGCCGGTGTGGCGATGCAGATGCGGCTCGGCGGCCGGCGGCTTGATGATGGCGCCGTCCGGGGCGAGATTGCCGCGCAGCACCGCCAGGCTGTCGGAGGCAACCAGCGGGTTGTTCAACGAGCGGATGACGTCGTCGTTGTAGACCTTGGCGTCCGCGATGCCCTCGCCCAGCGTCTTGCCGCTGACCCCGCGCGCGCCAAGCCGCAGCTTGGGGCTCAGCAGGCGGAGCAACGCGGGCAGGCCGCCCGCGTAATAGAAATCCTCCATCAGGTATTTGCCTGACGGGCGGATGTCCGCGATCAGCGGCGTCTCGCGCGCGAGCCTGTCGAACTGGTCGAGATCGAGCTGCACCCCGGCCCGCCGGGCCACCGCGACCAGATGGATGACCGCATTGGTGGAGCCGCCGAGCGCCAAAACCGTCGTCACCGCGTTATGGAACGCATCCTCGTTGAGGATATCGGACGGCTTCAGGTCCTCCCACACCATCTCCACGATCCGCTTGCCGGTCAGCGCTGCCATCACGGCGTGACGCGAATCCGCGGCTGGGATCGAAGCTGCGCCCGGCAAGGTCAGGCCCAGCGCCTCGGCCGCGCTGGTCATGGTCGAGGCGGTTCCCATCGTCATGCAGTGGCCCGGCGAGCGCGCAATTCCTTGCTCGATGTCGTCCCAGTCGCGCAAGGTGATGTTGCCGCTGCGCAGCTCGGCCCAGTACTTCCACGTGTCACTGCCGGAGCCGAGCACCGTGCCGCCCCAGGTGCCGCGCAGCATAGGGCCTGCCGGCATAAAGATCGCCGGCAGGTTCATCGAGAGGGCGCCCATCAGCAGCGCCGGAGTGGTCTTGTCGCAGCCGCCCATCAGCACCGCGCCGTCAGCCGGATAGGACCGCAGATCCTCCTCGGTCTCCATGGCGAGGAAGTTGCGGTACATCATCGTCGTCGGCTTCTGGAACGTCTCGGCGAGCGTCATCGCCGGGATCTCGACCGGAAATCCGCCGGCCTGCCAGATGCCACGCTTCACCTCCTCCACCCGCTGCCGGAAATGCGAGTGGCACGGGTTGATGTCGCTCCAGGTGTTGATGATCGCGATCACCGGCTTTCCGGCGTATTCGGAGCGATGATAGCCTATCTGTGCGGTGCGCGAACGGTGCCCGAAAGAACGGAGATCGTGGACGCCGTACCAGCGATGACTGCGAAGCTGCTCCGGGGTTTTCCGCGCCATTTCTACCGCCTTTGTGCTGCCGGGCGTTGCTCGGAGGAGGTGTAATCCATGGATGCAAAACTACCGCCTTGGTATTGCTGGGCGACCGGATCAAGCGGGTTCGTCTGTCTGAGGATCTCCCCGGCGAAATCCTCGGCGTTCTGCACCGGCCGGTACCCAGCCTCTCCGCACCCCCGTTGTCCCAATAGCTGCGGGTGTTGTTGGAGACACCCCAGACCACGAGATAGCCTATATCGGGCACGGTGATGCACCGCATGGTCAGCTGGACCAGGTCCTCATAGCCCAGCCATGTGCTGAGATGGCGGAATTCGGTCGGCTTTTCGATCGCGCTGCCGATGCGTAAGCAAATCCCCTCGATCCCGTGCTTGTCCCAGTACATGCGGGCCATCGCCTCTCCCCAGACCTTGCTGAGGCCGTAGAACCCGTCCGGGCGGAACGCACAGGAAAGCTCCAGCTGCTCGGTGACCGGGTACATGCCGATTGCGTGGTTGGAACTCGCGAACACGACACGCTGAACCCGATGCCGCCGAGCGCCCTCGTACACTTGGTGCAGGGCGCGCAGATTGTTCTCGATGATTTCGGGCAGGGGCCGCTCGACGCTCGTGCCGGCCATGTGGATCAGCACGTCCACGCCTTCGAGCAGCCGGTCCACCACGGCCGGGTCGCGAAGGTCGCCGTGGCAGACATCCTCCTCAGCGCGAACGGGAGTAAGCGGCCGGCGGCCACCGGCGGAGCGCAGCTTGACGCCGCTATCCAGCAGGGCAGGGCGCAGCACCTGGCCGATATTCCCGCTCGCGCCGGACAGGGCGACGATGCTCATAGGCTCTCCTGTCATTGCGCCGGGACCTCGCTGGCGAGGATGTCGCGACGGCGGCGTGGCAGGATCATGTGCATGATGAAGAACGCGAGCAGGTAGGCGCCGGCTGCGGCGCTGAACAGGGGCACGTAGCTGCCGGTGTATTGCAGGACATGGCCTGGCGCCTGAGCCACGAACATGAAGAACAGCGGCGCGCAGATGGCCCAGCGATAATTGCCCACCCGCTCGCCCGTCGCCGTTGAGACTCTCGACGGAGGTACAGCGCTCGTGTTCAGCATGAGATGCCCCTCCCAAGGGATTCCGGTTGTCCCAGGTCCTTCATAGGCGGAAACCCGAGTCTCGAAGCAGGATAAGGATTACAGGCTAGGATTCAGAACGCCACTCCGCCGTAGCCCGGTCAATCTTAGGTTCCGCGCCATAGTAACGGCATAGTGATGCGCCGCTACAGTGAATCATATCCGGACTGGCTTCCAGCCACCGAACCAGAACTCGTCGCAGGTCGGCCTCAATCGAGCAACTGTGATGTTTTTGCGTCTGCGGCAATAGGGCTTGGCCCAACCCGCGCCGTCGCCTCTCCAGGCAAGCACTGCTCGCCCGGCTCAACTCGAAAGATTGACGATCGGATGCCGAGTAATCCTACGAAGAGGCTGGTTTCGAGGCCCGGCACGATGACACTCCTTCGCGGCCCGGGTGCGCGCAACGTCACTGCTCGGCGGGCGGAGGCCCGGCGTTGCCCTCGGGCGCGATCACGGTGGGCGACACGTCGCAGCCCTCGATTGCCTGGAGCCCGCCTTCGTTGTCGAAGACGTGGCCCTGGCTCGGCGTGCCGGCGGAGACCGGGGCAACCCCGACATTGTGGCAGGTGAGGCCATCGGCGTTGCGCAGCCGGATATAGATCGGCGAGGCGCTGTTGATCGCGATTTCACTCAGCGTGAGATTGGTCATCGGGGACTCCGGAATGCCCACAATCAGCGACGGGCCGGTGGTCTGATACCGAAGCCGTTAGCCTTTGAGCGAGGGCAGCCAGGCGTATCCGGTGACCGCCCTGATGAACGCCGGGTCTGCCTGGACGCGGTTCCAGGCTGCGCAGCAGGCATCGACGATGGCGGCGTAGTTTTTGAACACCTGCAAGGCGAAGAAGCGCCGCCGCATTTCATGCCAGAGCGCCTCTGCCGGGTTCAACTCCGGCGAGTAGGGTGGCAAGGGCACGAGCGTGATGGTGGCGGGCACGACCAGGCCGGGTTCGGAGTGCCAGCCCGCCCCGTCGAGCACGAGGGCGGCGTGCGCGCCGGGGGCGACGTGCTGGCTGATCTCGGCCAGGTGCTGGTTCGTCGCCCACAGACTGACGCGCGGCAGCACAAGGGCGGCGCCAGTGCCCCGCTCGGGGCAGACAGCACCGAACAGATAAGCGGAGCTGAACCGCAGGTCGCGTCGGCGCACGGCACGCTGGCCGCGCAGACCCCAGACCCGGGTCAGCGTGCCCTTCTGGCCGACACGCATCTCATCCTGGAACCACAGCTCGATGCGCGCGGCCGCGGGATGCGCGGCGGCGAGCGTGGCGAGCATTGCCGGCAAATCCTTTTTTGAACGCCGCCTGGGCGGCGGCATCGGCCCGAGGGTGGCGGGGCCGCGGCACCAACCAGGAGCAGCCGATCGCGTGCAGCAGGCGCTGCATCCCCGAGCGGCTGTAGCGGACACCAAACGCGCGCTCGGCCACCCCGCAGATATCGGCCACCCGGAACGCGACGATGCCGTCGCGCTCGAGTTCGGCGCCGGCCGCCACCGTGGCGCGCAGCTGCGCTTGCTGCTCGGCCGACAGCTTCGCGGGCGGCCCGCTGCTCCACCGGTCCACCAGACCAGCGACCCCGTCCTGGTTGTAGCGCGTGATCCAGATGCGCAGCACGTTGCGGCTCATGCCGAACTGTCGGGCCGCACCGGTCCGGTCGAGCCCGTCCAGCAGCGCCGCGATCGCCAGCATGCGGATGCCCACACGGGGCCGGGTCTCTGCCCGCACCATCTTTCGCAGCGCCTCCGCGCTGTGCCGATCCGATATCGCCAGCCCCAGCACCACCGCCCCTCCTCCGACCACCAAGGAGAGCAAATCAGATCGTCACCGCGACAAGCAAGCCCGATGAGCCAAAGGGCACTGGCTTCGGTATGAGTGCGCACCGTGCCGGGATTGTCTGCCTCCACCATGTCGATCGAGATGTCGTGAACATAGGGGCGGGTAGCCGTGGGTTCAGGCTGCGCGATGTCGCCCTGGGTTGGCCCCGGGATGGTCGGATAGTATTCGCTGAGCGACAGCGGCGTGCCGACATCGGTCATCTTCAGGTTGCGCACGTCGATGTCGAAGATCTGGTTGCCGCGGTCGCGCCCGGTCTTGATGCGGAATCCGTTATCAGTGCCGAGGAACTGGATATTGCGGGCGCGAATATGCTGGATGCCGTTGACGGTCTCGCTGCCGATTGATAGCCCGTGGCCGCGGCCGAACACCGAGTTCTCGACACGCAGATCGCTGGTGGGAATGCGGGGGAGATTGTAGGGCGGCTGGTAATACGAACCCGCTGGAATGCCGGGCAGGCCGGACTTGATCGCCACGTTGTCGTCCCCGGTCGAGATCGATAGACCATAAAATCCTATGGTTCTGCGAACCGACGGGGTCGATGCCATCCGTATTGGCCGAGTTGGGATCATTCAGCACGCGCAGGTTCGCGACCTCAACAGTGGTGTCGTAGCGCAGCACAAGGTTCCACATCGGCGAGTTGGTTAGCAACACGCCGCCGACCTTTACGTCCTTGCAGTTGGAGAACTCGACGAGCCACGGACGCGGCAGGCCGTTGCTGGTGGGGATGTCGGGAAAGTTCATGCGCGCATACGAGGTCGCCGCGAGGAGGGCGTTGCCCTGAAAGGAAGCCTGCGAGTAGTCAGTAAGGCTTTTCGCGGCGGCCGCCATTGCCAACCAGCTCTGCCCGTTGTCGATCGAGGCGGGCGGCGCGTCGGCGCCGCTGCCATCGATCGTGCCATCGCCGATGATTCCGGTGTCGGTCAGCCCGTCGCCGGCGATCATCGCCTCGGGGCGGCCCGGCAGGCTGGGGCCGACGCCGGTCACGGATGGTTCATTAGCGAACTGGAAGGGATAGCCGATGAAAGCCGGCTGATAGAGCGTGTGATCGACGGTGTTCTTCAGCACCGTCGGGGCAACGATCCTCAGGAACACATGGCTTTCGAGATGGAGCGGCCCGGTGACATAGGTTCCGCCGCCATCAACTAGTGGGCTGAGGCGTAAGTTTCTGAGCACTTTGGGCGTCCTGTGGGACATTCTTCATTGAGGGGCGAAAGACACGCAAGCGGAGGCACCTGCCATGGCCACCCCTCACGCGATCCCGATTGCTTTGTCTGGAACCGACCGTGATCTGCTTCAGGGCTGGATCCGCCGACGCAAGACAGGACAGGCGCTCGCCACCCGTGCGCGCATCGTCCTGGCCTGCGCCGAACCGGGCACGACCAATGGCGGCGTTGCTGAGCGGCTCGGCATTAACCGCGCGACGGTGGCGCTGTGGCGGCGTCGCTTTGCCGAGCGCGGGCTGGACGGTCTGCTCGACGAGCCCCGGCCTGGAGCCCCGCGCAAGATCACGGACCAACAAGTTGAACGGGCGGTCACCACGACCTTGGAAGCCAGCCCAACCAACGCCACGCACTGGAGCACCCGCTCGCTGGCCAGGGCGACGGGGCTGAGCCAGACGGCAGTCTGCCGCATTTGGCACGCCTTCGCACTGAAGCCGCATCGGGCCGAGACCTTCAAGCTGTCCACCGATCCGCTGTTCGTGGAGAAGGTCCGCGACATTGTCGGGCTGTATCTTTCGCCACCCGAGCGGGCGTTGGTGCTGTGTGTGGACGAGAAGCCGCAAATCCAGGCTGTCGAGCGAACCGCGCCGGTGCTGCCGATGCGCCCCGGCCAGCCCGAACGCGGGACGCACGACTATCTTCGCCACGGCACACTCGACCTGTTCGCCGCCCTCGACGCAAAGACCGGAAGGGTCATCGGGACCTGCCATCGTCGTCACCGTGCCACCGAGTTCCGCGCCTTCCTTGACGAGATCGACCGGAGCATTCCCTCCGACCTCGAGGTGCATCTGGTGCTCGACAACCTGCGCACCCACAAAACCGCGCTGGTCCGGGACTGGCTGGCCAAGCGGCCGCGCTATCATCTGCATTTCACGCCGACCAGCGCCTCTTGGATCAATCTCGTCGAGGGGTGGTTCGCCCTGCTTACCGTGCGCCAGATCCGGCGCGGAGTATTCCCTACAGTCGAGACCCTGGAGGCGGCGATCCGCCGCTACCTTGAGGCCACCAATGCGGAACCGCACCCGTTCGTCTGGACCAAGAGCGCCGACGACATCCTCGACAGCGTGCGACGCTTCTGCCAACCCACCAACGACGTTCATGAGTGCCAGGAAACTTCCAACTCAGCCCACTAGGACGGTGCCGCCACCCTGTCCGGCACAAGCCTCGATCGCCGCCTGCATGGAGGCGGTGTTGTCGGTCATCCCGTCGTTGATCGCGCCGGAATCGCGGATATCGCAGGCATTGCCGGTCGGGGAGACCTGGCTTTCCCCGAACGCGACGCCAGGCATGGCGAGGGCTGCGAGCAGAACAATTCGCTGCGGTGCGCAGAAGGTCATGAGGGCTCCCCCTGGAATGTGCTTTTGACAGATTGGAGACCGACGCCCGCATATCGGCAAGTCCCAAAGCGTTCGCCTATCAGATCCGGCGCCGCGCCTGGCGCGTCGTCCCGCTGGGCGTCACTCACCTCGTGTTCTCCGACTACGTGCGCCCGACACTGCGCCTCGCGGCCATAATGGGCCTGGCCACCGCACAGGCCCGAGCTCGCTCATTTTCGCGCGCCAGCCTCTCGCGCCCGTGCGCGGCGACACTGGTGCAGCTTTGACGCTTCGCTGCGGAAGTTCGCAAGCGCCGTTGATGCGCGGTATTTCGGGATCGCGGGCGAATGCCCGAGCCCGTTCAAACGGAGCCTCTGATATGCACAAGATCGTCTTTCTCGATCGTGCCACGTTCGGCCCGCGCGTGATGCTGCGCCGGCCGGTCTTCCCGCACACGTTCATCGCGCATTCGCAACCTTCCGTCGACGAGGTGCTCGGCCGCCTGGAGGGCGCGTCGATCGCCATCACCAACAAGGTACCGCTCACGGCCGAGGTGCTCGCCAAGCTTCCAGACCTCAAGCTCATCGCGGTGGCAGCGACCGGCACGGATTGTGTCGACAAGGTCTATTGCCAAAGCCATGGCATCGCGGTGACCAATATCCGGGGCTACGCCCTGCGCACCGTGCCCGAGCATACCTTCGCCCTCATGCTGGCGCTTCGCCGCAGTCTCATTCCCTACCGCGAGGATACGCTCGCGGGCGAGTGGCAAAAGGCCGGCCAGTTCTGCTTTTTTAATCACCCGATCAGGGATCTTGGCGGCGCACGTCTCGGGATCATCGGAGAAGGCGTGCTTGGCCAGAGGGTGGCCGAGATCGCCAAGGCCTTCAGGATGATGCCGGTGTTCGCCGCGCACAAGGGCAGGACCGGCCTCGGTCCGCTCTATACGCCCTGGAACGAAGTGCTGGAGACCAGCGACATCATCACCCTGCACAGCCCTCTGACTCCGGAGACCCGCAACATGATCGCGATGCCGGAGTTCCGGCAAATGAGGCGGAAGCCGCTGCTCATCAACACGGCACGCGGTGGCCTGGTCGTGGAAGAGGATCTGGAGCGGGCGCTCGACGAGGGGCTTGTCAGCGGAGCCGGGATCGACGTCACGCTCCCGGAGCCGCCGCCGGCCGATGGACCGCTGATGCGGATGGCGAAGCGCTGGAACGTCATTGTGACCCCGCATGTCGCCTGGGCTAGCGATGAGGCCCAGCAAACCGTCGCCGATCAGTTGATCGACAACATCGAGAATTTCGTGGCGGGAAAGCCGACCAACCTCGTCGAAGGGGCCTACTGAGGGATCATAAGAAGCTGTGGGGCGGGCGGCGAGGGATAGCACCCTTGTCGTTGGAAACAACCCGACGGAGCGTGCCCCGTGGCTTAGCCGCAACCGAATGACAGTAACTGCTCAACCCACCCCCGCCAGTTTGTCTTGAGCGACCGGCGAAATTGGAGTTGACGCGGTAACGGGCGACTCGATTCAAGGTTGGGGTGAACACCGATCTTGACCTGAGCAAGCTGTCGCATGCGGAGAAGGATGCCCTCATCCTCTCGCTTGCTGCGCAATTACAAGCGGCACTGGCGCGGATTGCTGAACTGGAGAAGCGGCTGGCCGAGTTGCAGCTTCCGCCGAAGACGCCGGACAATTCCAGCGTGCCGCCGTCGAAGGGTCTAAAGCACAACGTGGCGGACAAGCCGAAGCGGAGCGGTCCTCGCGCGGGCAGCGTGGGGCGCAGGGGCGGCGGGCGGGAATTGACGGCCGAGCCCGACGAGGCGGTGATCGCCCGCGCGGCGCGCTGCCAATACTGCCAGTCGGCACTCGCCGACGCCGACCAGAAGCTCGATGCCCGCTACGATAAGGTCGAGCTGCCCCGCGTGCGCCCTGTGGTGACGCGGGTGGAACGCTATGCCGGGCGTTGCCAGTGCTGCGGTCGCACCACGCTGGCAGCGCTACCGGAGGGGCTGGAACCGGGCACGCCGTTTAGCATCAACATCGTCGCATTGGCGATGTATCTGCGTTTCACCCACGCGATCAGCTACGAGCGGCTGAGCCGGATGATGCTGGATCTCCATGCCCTGCGGATCAGCGAGGGCGCGCTGGACGCCGCCTTCCGTCGCGCCCGTCCACGTTTGGAGGCCGATGTCGCCGCAATCCTCGCGCGCCTGCGCCGCGCCCGCGTGATCGGATCGGACGAGACCTCGGTGCGCGTCGGTGGCGTGACCCGCTGGAATTGGGTGTTCCAGAACAGCGACGTCGCGATCCACGTCATCCGCGGCAGCCGTGGCGCCGGTGTGGTCGGCGCGGTGCTGGACGGGCATCGGCCGATGATCTGGGTCTCCGACCTCTACGGCGCCCAGCAGGGGCACGCCGAAATCTGGCAGGTCTGCCTCGCGCATCAGTTGCGCGACTGCCAGTATGCGATCGAGGCGGGGGATGCGGTGTTCGCCCCGCGCATGAAGGCGCTGCTGCTGCGCGCGGTGCTGCTGGCGCGGCGGCACCGCGCGCTGGCCGAGAGCACGCGGCGCGAATACCGGCGACGGCTGGAAGTGGCACTCGACGCTGTGATCGCGCTGGCGCCGACGCAGCGCGACGGTAAACGGCTGCGCAAGCGATACGCCAGGTTCCGCGAGCACCTGTTCACCTTTCTCGACCATCCCGAGATCACCGCCGACAACAACGCGAGCGAACGGGATCTGCGTCCCACCGCAACGTATCGCAAAGTCACCGGCGGATTCCGTTCCGACTGGGGTGCTGATCTATTCGCCGCCGTCCGCTCCGTCGTCGGCACCGCCAAGCGCCGCGGAATCGACGCCTATCAGGCCATTCGCGATACGCTATGCGGCCAGTCCGTGCTCACCCCGGGATGAGCAGTTACTGGGCAGTTTGGGTTGTGGGAAGTGGTAGGGCGACGTCAGGTGTGACCAAGATCACAATTGAACCCGCGCTGCTTTGCTTCTACTCTTTGCTATCTGCTTGGTGGTGGGGCTGTCTGGTCGTGTGGTCCGGAGGATATGAACATCAGTTCTGGACGACGGGTATACCTGTCATTTGTACTAGCTGACATTTGATCGGACAGCTGGCCTGTATGGTGTCGGATGGATCATGTCTGACCGACGTCAGGCGGCGTTGAGCATTTTTTCCCTGGCGAGCGGGAGGGTGTCAAGGAAGGTCTGCATCGGGGTCTTGCCGTAGCACCAGCGGCCCTGATGAGGGCGTTGCTCATTATAGCTGCTGACCCAGACATCGAGATCGGCCTGTAGCTGCTCGATGCTGCTGTAGATGCGCTTGCGGAAGGCGACCTGATAGAACTCGTGCAGCACCGTTTTGTGGAAGCGCTCGCAGATCCCGCTGGTTTGCGGAACTCTTGCCTTGGTCCGGCTGTGGTCGATGTCCTCGATCGCCAGGTAGAGCTCGTATTCGTGGGCCTGCGAGGTGCCGCAATACTCGGTGCCGCGATCGGTCAGCACGCGGGACAGCTTGACCCCGTGCTCGTCGAAGAACGGCACCACGCGGTCGTTCAGCAGGTCGGCGGCGGTGATCGGGGCCTTGCGGTCGTAGAGCTTGGCGAACGCCACCTTGGAGTGGGTGTCGATGCAGGTCTGCTGATAGATCCGCCCGACCCCCTTGAGCGTGCCGACATAGAAGGTGTCCTGGGCCAGGCAGTAGCCCGGACACTCGCTCTCGAACTCGCCATGCGCCTCGTTGTCCTGCCGGGCCCGCTCCAAGGCGGCGACCTGGGCTTCGGTCAGCACCAGGCCGTCCTGTGCGCTCTTGGCCTCGAGTGCCTTGAGCCGCTTCTTCATGGTCTCCAGGTCGTGGCGCTGCCAGACACAGCGCACCCCGGCCGGGGAGATCGTCAGGCCGCGCTTCTTCAGCTCCTTGGCCACCCGGACTTGGCCAAAGGCCGGCTGCTCGACGGCCAGCTCGACGACCGCCTGCTCGATGGCCGGCTCCACCCGATTGCGCAGGATTGGCTTGCGCCGGGTCATCTCCGCCAGCGCGATCTCGCCGCCCTTTTCGTAGAGCTCCTGAAAGCGGTAGAAGCTGTCGCGCGAGTATCCCATGATCTTGCAGGCCTGCGACACATTGCCGAGCTGTTTGGCCAGCTCCAGCAGGCCTACCTTGGCCCGGATTACCTTGCGTTCGTTGGTCATGGTCGGCTCCTCGGTTCTGGGCGACCGGAGCGAGACATTCCTGTCCTCCGGTCCCGGGTTGCCCGCACCAAACAAACCAGATTGTCAGATTAAATCCTAGCTAGTACACAGTAACCAACACATGACTAGTTAGGACGTCTCGCGCCAGCCCGCGCAAGTCCTTTTCCTCTGCGTGTCTCGCCTTCAGCCGTTGCGCAATGTCATCCACGGTGTCACGCATCTGAAGTGCCGAGTCCAGGAGGCGCCTCGCCGCCTCCACCTCTGAGGGTATCCCAAGGTCCGTCTGGTACACCCTGATCCTGTCACTCAGCTCGGCGGGCAACAGCCAGACCTTCCGTTCCATCCCCTCCTTGTCAGCCATGATCTACCTCCAGAATGACATCTGAGTGAGCGTTGATAGCCAGCCGAATCGGGTCTGTCATTGACAACGCAAGATACAATCTGGTGTAGTTCTCGATGTAGCTAGGAGGCCCGCCAAATGGGTGGACGTGTGACAGGCTACGCCCGCAAAGCGGAGCCAGACATGGTTACGCGGCTGATAGCGGTTGTGCCCAAGGAAGAGGCCGAACGCCTCGACGCCTGGGGGGTAGCCGCTGGAATGCCGAGCCGAACGGCAGCGATCCGGCTCCTGCTTAGAAAGGGGTTGGAGGCTGTCGGAACTACGACGACGGGGCACGCTTCGCAGGCACCAGCCCCGCCGCCGTCTATCCCCGCCCCGTCTCACCGGGGCTGAAGCATGTCACCGAGGAGCCAGCAACATGACAAACCCGAGGATAACTCCTTTCCTCTTTGAAGGCGAGATCCCCGTGAGAGCGTTCGACCGGGATGGTGCACCGTGCTTTGTCGCTGCGGACGTGTGCCGGGCGCTCTGCATCGCGAATCCATCGCAAGCCATACGGCAGTTGGATGAGGATGAACGGGGTCTATGTTCAGTATATACCCCTGGTGGCGATCAGCAGATGCTGGTCGTCTCGGAAAGCGGCTTGTTCACTCTGATTCTGCGGTGTCGTGAGGCCGTGAAGAAGGGGACGCTGCCGCATCGCTTCGGGCGTTGGGTGACGAGCGAGGTGCTTCCGTCGCTGCGGCAACACGGGACATACTCGATCGCCAGACTTTCCACTTCGGACCCGACATCGCCGAGAAAGCCGTACGGCGAGTGGTCGCTCGAAGAAACTCGGGTGGCACTGGCCCAGGTCAACACCGCTTATCGGACGCTCAGCCCAGGCGCCGCGGCCTGGATGTGGGAGAGAGTTGGGCTGCCAACGCCGCCAAAGCACCTATTGCCACCTTGGCGGCAGGGCGATCTGCTGGGACGGTCTTTCGGAATTTCTAGCTAGGACCGAGGGTGTCTTCGGCGTTAGGTGAGTTTGCTACCTAATGCCGGGAACTTGTTCGTGCGCCGGTTGACCAGGAAGTTCGCTGTGCCCTCGGTGATCGACGGTCCGACCCGCTCACCGGCCCGGAAGCGTTTGGCGTAGTTGACCAGCCATGCGGCATGGCCTCCGAGGTATTTATCGACCGCATGCAATGCGTGCCACAGCTTGCGCGACGCCACGCCCTTTGCGCCCTGGCTGTGCTCGCCCTTAAAGACATGCATGCGCATCGGCGAGTTGTTTACCGACCGCTAGCGTATGGCTGCGCAACGTTTCGGGGCTTGTCCCGGCGTCGATCGGCAGCAGGTGCTGCAGCACGTCAGCCGCAACCCGAAACGGCATCGGCGCGGACAGCCGGGCTTGCAGTTGGTCCAGCTCAGGGGTCGACCGACAGTGCGATGGCCACCTGACGCCGGTCTCACCACAACCGCAGCCCGCGCAAAGAAACCGCGGAAGCTTCAGTCTCCCCTTGCCGAACAACGTGGCACTCCGGTGCGGCTGCCAATCCTTCACCTGACATGTCCCGCCGCACGAACGGCAGTCCGGCCGAAACGCCGCATGGGTGTTGGCCTGCCCGGCGACAAGCTGCTGCTGAACTTGCGCAAGCAGCAGCTTCACTTGCGCAAGCAGCAGCTTCAATTCGGCCAGCGTCAAACCTAAGTTGGCGATGTCGCCAGGACCATCAGGCCGGCTGATCGCCATCGCCCCGAAACTCCGGGATTGACCATCAATCCCCATCCCAGCCAAACGCAACGTCCATTCCATCCTTGAATCCCCAGCCGGCAACATACCCCACTGGTCCTATCCCAATGGTCATGATCCCCAGATCTCTGGACGGTCCCCGCGCCACCTTCACCTGCTCGATCATCGGCCTCGCGCCTCCGGTGTTGAGTTCACGGTCACTGGACGGCGAAGAACTGCAACACAACGCGGTCGGGCCAGCGCGCGCCCGTGCAGACGAACACGCTCTCCATCAGCCATTGGTGCGGGCCCGCAGCCACTTCAAAGACCGGAGACGCCCGGAAATGGTACCGCGCGGCATCGACCGCCTCGCCCGCCAGCAGACGCCGCATGATCTCCTGCGGACCGCGCCGCACGCCGCGGTTCGTGACCGAAATCAGCGCTCCATCGGCGGCCTGAAGCGTATAGCGGGCCATGACCTCGGTCACGCCGCGAGGACCGACAGCTTGCCAGTCCGCGCCACCTGGCAGCACCTTCGCCGTCAGCCGCGGGCCCGACACGTCGCCTCCCAGAATCGGGACGATGCGCTTGCGCTGGCCCGACACCTGGCCAAGCTCGAGCGGCTCGCCGACCCGGATATCCGCCTGGCATGCAAACTCCAGCGTCGGCGCGCGCGGGGCCGTTGCCTCGCTCATGAGCGCTTCATCCCGCGGCTCTTGCCGGAAGTCCGAGAATGTCGCGCGCCTCGGCCGGCGAGGCGGGCTCGAGATTCAGCTCCCTCATGATGCGAACGGTGCGCGCCACGAGCATCTCGTTCGTCGCCAGCACGCCCCGGCTGTAATAATTGTTGTCCTCGAGCCCGACCCGCACATGGCCGCCCATCATCATCGCGCGTGTCGTTCCCGGCAGCTGCGCCGGACCAATGGCCGAGAGGCACCAGATCGACTGCGGCGGCAGCAGCTTCACCATCGCCGCCAGCAGGTCGTCGCTGTAGGGCATGCCGCCCTGGAAGTTGCGGTCGGTGCCCAGCACCATGTTGATGTAGTGGGGCGGCTTGTCGTAGCGCTTCTGGATCAGTCTTGTGACGTCCTGGATGATGTGGGCGGGGTTGAACACCTCCCATTCCGGCTTGATTCCCCGCTCCTGGAAACGCTTCGCCATCGCCTCGCACCGCGACGGCGTCGTGATGACCAGGATCTCGCGCTCGCCGAACACATCGACGGCGGTGAAGCAATCGAAGGTCGCCATCTCGGCCCCGGCCTCAAGGCCCTTCAGGCGCTCCTCGAAGTTGCTCTCGAACATGCCATCCGGGCGCGGCACCAGCATGTCGCCGGAGGAACCGCCGCCGGTGGAGTTGTTGAGAATGATATCGCATCGCTCGCGGATCAGCCCGTTGATGCGGCGGTAGATCGCGGCGTTGCAGGTGGCCTGATCGTCCGGTCGCCGCGCGTGCAGGGCCGCGATTGCCGCACCCTCCTTGCACGACTTGTGGACCGATTCCGCAATCTCCTCTGGCTGGGTCGGCAGGTTGGGATTGGCGGCTTTCGATGCCATGCCGCCTGTCGGCGCGACGGTCACGATGACCTTGCTGGATGCCATGCTGTCCTCCCTCTCGAATACTGCCTTCGTCCAATCAGCCCAGCGGCAGGCCGACGTAGTTCCGCGCGAGCATCGTCGCAGCCGGGATGGAGCTGGCCACGAGGTCGAGCTCGGCCAGTTGCCGGCGGTTGTCGAATTCGCTCGCCTCCTCGAAGCGGTGTAGCATGGAGATCGGACCCGCCCCCGCGATCCCGACCTGTGTGCGCATCCTGGTTTCCTCCCGTTCCTGGATTAGTCGGTTCGCCACCTCACCGAACCAGTGGGCAATGCCCTTCCGACAAGGGCCGGAAAGCCTGATCCGCCGGGATCGTCGAGACGAGCTTGAAGAAGTCCCATGGTCCCTTGCTCTCGGCCGGCGTCTTGGTCTGGAAGATGTACACGGGGTGCAGTGCCCGCCCGTCCACACGGATCGTGGTTTCGCCATAGGCGGGGTCGTGGATCGGCCCCTGCTTCATCGCGTCCACGACCGCCTTCCCGTCTTCGGCGTTGCCGCCGATCTTCGCCACGGCGTGCAGATAGGCGAGCACGCCCGAATACACGCCGGCCTGCATGTCATTCGGCATGAGGTGGCGGGGATGCCGCTTGGCGAAGCGCTCGGCGAAGGCGCGCGTGCCGTCGTTCATGTTCCAGTAGAAGGGTGTGTCGATCAGCAGTCCTTGGCTGGCCGTCAGGCCGAGTGCCTGCACCATGTTGATGTTGATAACCGGGCCGGCGAACGTCATGGCTCCCGAAAGGCCAAATTCCGCGGCCTGCTTCAGCGTCTTGGTGGTGTCCCCGCCGGCGTTCTCCAGTCCGAGCACGTTCGCCCCCGACCCCTGAGCCTGCAAAAGGAAGGACGAGAAGTCGCTGTTGCCGAGCGGGTGGCGCACCTCGCCGATCACCTGGCCGCCGAACTGCTTCACCGCCTCGGTGGTGCTGCGCGCGAGGTCGTAGCCGAAGGCGTAGTCGGCCGTCAGCAGGAACCACTTGGTCCCGCCACGGGCCACCACCGCCTTCGCCAGGCTGTGCCCGGCTTCCCATGTGTCGTACGTCCAATGCACCGTGTTGGGCGAGCACGCCTTGCCGGTGAGCTCGGCCGTCCCGGCGCCCGACCCCAGGAACACCTTGTTGCGCTGCCGCACGAGGTCGGCGACTGCGAGCGCCACGGCAGAGTTGGGCACGTCGGCCACGAGGTCCACGCCGCCCAGGTCCAGCCATTCGCGCGTGATCGCCAGGCCGACATCCGGCTTGTTCATGTGGTCGCCGGAGACGACCTGGATCGGCCGGCTGCCGACCTTGCCCCCGAAGTCTTCGACGGCCATCTGCGCGGCGATCAACGATCCTACGCCCTGATAGTCGGAATACACCCCCGACATGTCGTTGAGCACGCCGATCCTGATCGGCTTTTCCTCCGCCCGGGCGACACCAACGGTGGCGCAGGCCAGTAGCAGCAAGGCCGAGACAATCCTGTTCAGCATGTCCTCACCCCTCGTGCGGTGACTGGCTTGCATGCCACAAGGGCGTGGACCGGCCCGCTTCTCGCGACGCCACCGGAGCGTTCCGGTCTACCTTCCGAATTCTTCCCGTTTCGCGATACATCGTGCGTATGCCGAAACTGCGCGGCTCCGCCGCGGCCGCGTCCCGCCGGACGGCGGCTGCCGAGAAGAACGGCGCCGTGGTCTCCCCTCTGGCGGACAGCCCGAGCTTCCTCGTGCGGCTCGCCCAGTTGCGGGCCTTCGACGAGTTCCACCGGAACTTTGCCGGCCTTGGCGTGACGCCGGCCGGGTTCTCGGTGCTCGCCCTCATTACGGCCAATCCCGGCGTGCGGCCCGGAACCATCGCGGAGGAGTTGCGGGTGAAGCCGTCGAACGTCGCGGCGATCATCAACGCCCTGGTCGCCGCGGGGCTTGTGCAGAGGACAGCGGACCGCTCCGAGCTCCGCGCCAGCTGTCTCACCGTCACTCGGGCGGGCGCCAAAGCCTGGCGGGAGATGGAGCGGACCCACCGCGAGGCAGAGGCGCGTTTCGTCGAGCCTCTCACGCCGAGCGAGCGCTCGCAGTTCGTCGCCCTGCTGCGGAAGCTGCTGCATCGCTGACGGTCCCCTCCCGCGCGCTCTTGCCCTCGGCACTTGCATGCCGTGCGCCGAAAGACATTATGTAAGTTACATATTGCGGGCAAGCCCCACCAGTCAGGGAGACGGAGAATGGACGTCACCGGCGCGGTTACCTACGAGTTGCGCGACCGCGTGGCCTGGATCGGCCTGAGCCGGCCGCAGAAGCGCAACGCCATCAACGACGCGCTGCTAGCAGAGATCGAATTGGCTGCGCGCCGCGCGCAGCAAGAGGCCCGCGCGATAGTGGTATTTGGTCACGGCCCCTGTTTCTGCGCTGGCCTCGATCTCGCCGAGCACCGCGCCCGCGAGCCGGCAGAGGTGTTCCACCACTCCCGCTCGTGGCACGCGGCGTTCTCGATGATCCGTCGCGGTCAAATCCCGGCGATCGCGGCGCTTCACGGCGCGACGGTCGGGGGTGGGCTGGAGCTTGCCGCCGCCTGCCATCTGCGGGTGGCCGACGTGACCGCCTTTTTTGCGCTGCCCGAGGGGACGCGCGGCATCTATGTGGGCGGTGGCGCCTCGGTGCATGTCGCGCGGCTGCTCGGCGCGTCGCGCATGATGGACATGATGCTCACCGGCCGCGTGCTGGACGCCGCCGTGGCGGAGCGCGCGGGCCTTGTGCACTACCTGGTGCCGGAAGGCGCCGCGCTCGAGAAGGCTACGGAACTGGCCTTGAAAATTGTCGAGCTGGCGCCGCTCACCGTGCTCGGTGTGCTGCACGCGTTGCCGCGCATCCAGGACATGAGCGAAGATGACGGTCTTTTCGTCGAAAGCATGATGGCGGCGCTGGCGCAGACCGGGCCGGAGGCGGGGGCGCGGCTCGCCGACTTCGTCGCCAAGCGCGGCGCCAAGGTGGCCGGCCCCTCGGAGGGGTGAGGGATCGGCAAGGAGCGGGTCACTTGCCGCCCAAGGAGGAGGACGGATGCTCACCAACACGCGCCGCCGGGCAATCGAATGGGGCGATTGCGACCCCGCTGGTATCGTGTTCAACCCGCGCTACTTCGAGTGGTTCGACGCGGCAACCGCGGCCCTGTTCGCACGCGCCCTGGGCATGACGAAGGCGGCAATGGTCGCGCAGTATGGCATTGTCGGAATCCCGCTCGTGGATACGCGCGCCACTTTCCACGTGCCCTGTTCCTATGGCGACGAGGTGCGGATCGAGAGCACGGTTGGCGCTTTCCGACGCAGTAGTTTCGATGTGCACCACCGCCTGCTGCGCGCGGACGACGCGCTGGCTGTCGAGGGGTTCGAGACGCGCGTCTGGGTGGCCCGCCACCCGGACCGGCCGGGCGGAATCAAGGCGCAATCCATTCCTCAAGAGGTAATCGCCCGCTTTTCTGGAGGATCTTTGTGATGAACGGATCAGCCATTGGGTGTGTGGCGGTCGTCGGCACGGGCGTCATCGGCGCGAGCTGGGCCTCCCTCTTCCTGGCGTGGGGGCTCGACGTGGTGGCGACCGACCCGGCCCCCGGTGCCGAGGCGGCGCTGCGCGACACGGTCACGGCGCAGTGGCCCGCGATGGAGAAGATGGGCTTGGCACAAAGCGCCTCGCGCGAACGGCTGCGCTTCGCCGCCTCGGCCGAGGCGGCGGCCTCGGCGGCGCAGCTCGTGCAGGAGAACGGGCCCGAGCGGCTGGATCTCAAGCGGGATCTGTTCCGGCGGCTGGATGAGGCGGCGCCGCCGGAGGCGATCCTGGCGACCAGCTCCTCGACCATCATGGTAAGCGAGTTCCAGGATTGCTGCGCCCGCCATCCCGAACGCGTCGTGCTCGGCCATCCCTTCAACCCGCCGCACCTCATACCGCTGGTCGAGGTGGCTGGCGGACAGGCGACCTCCCCCGAGACGGTCGATCGGGCGATGGCGTTCTATCGCGCCATCGGCAAGCACCCGATCCATCTCCGCCGCGAGGTGCGCGGCCATGTCGCCAACCGGCTGCAGGCGGCGCTGTGGCAGGAGGCGTTCCACCTGGTCGCGGCCGGTGTGGCCAGCGTGGCGGATATCGACGCCGCCATCGCGCATGGGCCGGGGCTGCGTTGGGCGCTGCTCGGGCCGTTCCTCAACCTGCACCTCTCCGGCGGGGAGGGCGGCATCAGTGCTCTGTTCGAAAAACCGCTCTGGCAGGCGACCGAGAGCACGTGGCGCGATCTCGGCCGCGTGTCCGTGGACGCTGCGCTTGGCCGCCGCGTGGCGGACGGCATTGCCGAGGAACTGGCCGCGCGCGGTCCGGACGCGGTGGTCCGGCAGCGCGACGGGGCGCTGCTCAGCCTGCTGCGGCTCAAGGCCGAGGCGCGGGATTTGCCGTGACGCGGGTAGGACGAGGGAGGATTGGATGATGGACCTCGCTCTCCCAGTGCACGGCGTGGGCGAGCCGCGGCCCGACTGCGCGACAATCTGCGCGATGTTCGATCACGCAGTCGCCACCGCGCCGGACACAGTGGCGGTGCGCCATAAAGGCGCCTCCCTCGCCTATCGCGAAGAAGGACGGGCGGTGGCGGCCCTGGCCCGGCGCCTCGCGGCGATGGCCGCACCGGGTGACGTCGTCGCGCTGCTTCTGCCCAACTCCATCGAGTTCCGTGTCGCCTATTTCGCGGCGCTCCAGGCCCTGGCAGCCCCCGCGTTGCTCAATCCTCTCTATCCCGCCCCCCAGCTCGAACCTCTGCTGCGAGAGGTGTCGCCGCGCGTGGTGGTCTGCACTCTGACGACGCGGGAGACGGTGTTCGGCCTTGCGGGCCCGCTCGGAATTCCCGCGGTGATCTGCCTGGGAGATGACGTCACGGTGGAGAGGCTGGCGGCCGAGTCCGAGGGGCCGCTGGAACGCCCCGCGGTGCGGCCGGATAACATCGGCGCCCTGCTGTTCAGCGGTGGCACCACCGGCGTGCCGAAGGCGGTGGTGCACACGCACGCGCGGCTGGTGATCGCGGTGCGTTGTGTCGAGTACAATTGGCCGACGCGCATGAGCGGCGAGGTCTGGCTTCCCATCGCGCCCTTCACCCACATTTTTGGATTCCTGCAAGGTCTGCTGGGCCCGGTTTCCGCCCGCGCCGAGGTGGTGATCCCCGAGCGGTTCCAGCCGGAGCACATCGTCGAGCTGATGGCGCGGCACCGCGTGACGGTGTTCGGTGGCGGGCCGCCCACGATCTACGCCGGGGTGCTGGCTGCTTCCAATTTGGCCGGCGCCGACCTTTCCGCGCTGCGGGTCTGTCCGGCTGGGGGAGCGCCCATGCCGGTCGAGCTGCTGGAGCGCTGGCGCAGGACAACCGGGCGCGAAATCCACGAGGGCTACGGCATGACGGAGATGGCGCCGATCAGCGGCACGACCGGGCTGACCGGCATCCGCCCGGGATCGGTCGGCAAGCCCATACCCTGCAACGAGGTGCAGATCGTGGATCTCGAGACCGGCACCCGCGTGCTGCCTCCGGGCGAGCGGGGCGAGGTGCGGGTGCGTGGCCCTCATATGATGACCGGCTATCGCAATCGACCGGAGGAGACGGTGCAAGCCCTCCGGGACGGCTACATCCACACCGGCGACATCGGCCACCTGGACGCAAACGGCTTCCTGTTCATCACCGACCGCAAGAAGGACGTGATCCTGGTCAAGGGCTTCAACGTCTTCCCGCGCGAGGTCGAGGAGGTCATCCACACCCATCCCAAGGTCGCCACGGTCGGCGTGGTGGGCGTACCCGACGTACGCAGCGGAGAGCGGGTGGTGGCCTATGTGGTGCCGCGCGCCGGCGAGACACTGAGTGAAAGGGAGATCGCCGCATACCTCGCGGAGCACCTGGTCGCCTACAAATGCCCGGGCGTGATCCGCATCGTTAAAGCACTGCCGACGACGGGCGCGCAGAAACTCGACCGGGTCGCGCTCCGCCGCAGGGCGGGCGAGGAGAATGCAAATCCGAGCGCATGAGGCTGGCGTGTCATCTGCAGTGGCCACCCAAGGTAAGTTTCCATGAAGAACCTATCTACCGCGATCATAGGCGCGGGTATGGGAGGACTGGCGACCGCGGCAGCGCTGCGTCGCGCCGGGATCGACGTCCAGCTCTACGAACAGGCAACGCGCTTCACCCGGCTCGGAGCAGGCATCCAAATTGGCTGCAACGCCATGAAGGTCCTGCGCGAGTTCGGGCTTGAGCCCGTGCTGCGCGCCGAGGCCTTCTATCCCCGCTCGTGGAACAACAGGGTGTACGACACTGGTGAGGTCCGTTTCGACATGATTTTCGGCAAGTCCGCCGAGGAACGCTACGGTGCCCCCTACCTGCTCGGCCACCGCGGCGACCTGCACGCGGCGCTCGCCAGCGTGGTTCCCGCCGAGGCGATCCACCTGGACCACAAGCTGAGCGGTCTGGAACAGCGCGCCGACAAGGGCGTGAGCCTCGCCTTCGCCAATGGCAAAGTGGTGGTGGCGGATGCCATGGTGGCCGCCGACGGCGTCCACTCTAGGGTCAAGGAAATCCTGTTCGGCAAAGACAGGCCCAACTTCACCGGCCGCATCGCCTATCGCACAGTGTTCCCAGCCAAATTGCTGAACGGCTATCCGATCGACGACTGCACCAAGTGGTGGGGACCGGACCGCCACATCGTCATCTATTACGTCAAGCCGGACCGCAGCGAGATCTACTTCGTCACCAGCCAGCCGGAGCCAGGCTTCACCGTTAAGTCCTGGTCGGCGATGGGTCAGGGCTGTTCAACGCTCTTTTCTTTGGGGTTTGGGGCCGGGTGAGGCTGCAATGCCACATGCCGATGCAAACCGCCCTGTGATGGCTGCGTAGGGGTTCCTGCGACGCGGACCCTCTGCCTCCCTGGCTGGCAACCGTCACAGCCGTACACGAGGTTGCCATGGCGCCGTTCGCCCCTTTTGTCAGCTTGCTGGCCGACATCGAAGACCCAAGGCGGGCCGAGGGCAAGCTGTATCGACTGCCGCACGTCGTGGTGTTCGCCATCCTGGCGATCGTCGCTGGCGCCAACTCCTACCGAACGGTCCACAGCTTCATCGATGTTCACCTGGCCCAGTTGCGCGATGCGTTCGGCGTGACGTGGCGCAAAGCCCCCGCCTACACGACGATCCGTGGTGTCCTGCAGCAACTCGACCCGCTCTCGGTCGAGGCGGTGTTTCGCCGCCATGCCGCGGCCTTGAACGATGCCGCCACGGCCGGGGACCACCGCCATGTGGCCATTGACGGCAAGACCTTGCGCCGCAGCTTCGACAACTTCCTCGACCGCCGTGCCGCGCACCTGCTGAGCGCCTTCGCCTCCGATACGGCTCTGGTGCTGGCGCACCTCGACTGTGACGACAAGTCCAATGAGATCCCGACCGTGCAGACCCTGATCGGCGCTCTTGGGCTGAGCGGTGCCGTGGTCACGGTCGACGCCATGCACTGTCAAAAAAATCCTTCGCGCAGGCCGCTGCAGGCGGCGTTCACCTGATGGCCCAGGTCAAAGCCAATCAGCCCGCCCTGCATCACATCATTGCCGACTTGTGCGAGACCGCCGTGCCGCTCGATAGCACCCGCACGGTCGACAAGAAGCGCCGTTCCCGTGACGAGGCCCGCCAAGTCGAGGTGTTCGCGCCGGGCGATCGCCTCGCCAAAACCGAGTGGGCTGGCCACCTCCGCGCGGTGATCCGCGTCCATCGCGACGTTCTCACCCGCTCCGCCGCGACCGGATTGTGGCGCGCCACCAGCGAGACCGCCTTGTTCGTCAGCGACATCGTCCTGCCGGCCGCCGTCTGCGCCAAGGCCATCCGCGACCACTGGAATATTGAGAACCGCTCCCACTACGTCCGCGACACCAGCTTCGCCGAAGACGCCAGCCGCATCCGTTGCAACCCGGGCATCTTCGCCCGCCTGCGCTCGTTCGCCACCAACATCTTGCGCTTCAATGGCATCCACAACATCTCAGACGGGCGGCACCGCATTGCCTTCGGCGGCATCGACGCAATCCTCAGCATGCGCGTCATGAATTGAGCGTTGAACAGCCCTGGGCGATGGGTGAAGTCAGCGAGCTGCGCAAGGCCTTCGCCGACTTCCATCCCCAGGTGCGCAAGGTACTGGAAGCCTGTCCCTCGGTTCACAAATGGGCCCTCATCGACCGCGATCCGCTCGCGCGCTGGTGCGAGGGCAATGTGGCCCTGCTGGGCGATGCCTGCCACCCAATGACGCCCTACATGGCCCAGGGCGCCGCGATGGCCATTGAGGACGCCGCGGTGCTCTCGCGCTGTCTGCAGGGCCGGGACCGCGACGGCGTTGCCGACGCCTTCCGCCGCTTCGAGGCGACCCGCAAGCCACGGACATCGCGCGTGCAGCTCGGCTCGCGGACGAATACCTGGTTGAAGGATCCGACTGATCCGGACTGGGTCTACGGCTACGACGCCTGGAACACGCCGCTGGCATCCGCGCGCGAACCCGCCCTGTGATTGCGGGAGTGAGTGATCACAGGGCCAAGCAGGCCCGCGACCATGCGGCACTACGGCCGGACTGCTCGAGCTGCGGGGCGAGATGCCAGGTCAAGGACTGGCGGTCTCGTCAGATCGGGACGCTGTTGGGCAGGCGCGGGACCTCGGGGCCCTGCGCCTACAGCACCGGTTCGCCTCGAGCGGCCCCGGTGCAGGTGGACAAGACTGACGGGCGGTCATCGGCAAGTCTCTCCGATAGTCTCATCGCATACGCCAAGCCCAAGTTTAACAAACTACCGTTAATCGGCGTGGCTAGCCATCTCCCCTGGCACATGCTCTAGGCGGCGATCGTGCCCAAGCGCGAAGACCAGAATGGTTGATACCAAGGCACCGCAGGACAGGGCCAGCAAGCCCAGGCTGAAGCTGCCCGTGGAATTGCGGATGACCCCCATCACGTACGGGCCGAAGAACCCGCCCAGATTGCCAAGCGAATTGATAAGAGCGATTGCTCCTGCCGCGGCAGTACCCGGACAACATTGCCGTAGGCAGCGGCCAGAAATTGTTGCCGATCGAATATTGGCCCATAGATGCGAAAACAATCAGCCCCATAAGCACCCATGGGTCTCCGGTTAGCGCACACGAGGCAAGGCCCCCGAAAGACACCAGGCAGGCGGTCCCAAGCGTCAGCACGCGATTGCCGCTTCGATCAGAATAGCGAGCGGAAAGCAGCATCGTGACCAGACCGAAAGCCGACGGGATGGCAGTCACCCAGCCGATCAGATGTAGCCCAACACCGAGACGAGTGATGATCTCCGGCAGAAAAAGGCCCAGTCCGTACCCTGTGAAGTTCTGTCCAAAGAAGATCAGCGTAAACAACCACATTCGGGGGCTACGCAGCGCCTCGCCCAGCTCAAACCGGCGGATCGAATCCTGCTGGCGTCGCTCGGCCTCAAGTCGCCGGATAAGCCAGGTCTGCTGCTCCGGACGGAGCCAGTGTGCCTGCGCCGGTGTATCCGTCAACGCGAAATAGACGACGAAGCCAAGGACGATCGACGGCAGCGCCTCGATCAAGAACAGCCACTGCCAACCGTGGATATCCCACAACCCATCAAGCTGCAGCAATGCGCCTGACACGATCGACCCGACAATAGCCGATCCGCCGATTGCTGTCATAAATAACCCGATCGCGCGGGCGCGGTAGCGCTTCGGGAACCACCAGGTCAGATAAAGAATGATGCCTGGATAGAAACCCAACTCGGCAATCCCGAGAAGAAATCGAACCGCATAAAACGAGAATGGACCCCACACGAACGCAGTAAGGCCGGAGATGACCCCCCAAGTAATGAGGATGCGGGCGATCCAGAGCCGGGCTCCTACTCTTGCGAGCACGAGGTTGCTCGGAATCTCAAACAGGCAGTATCCCCAGAAGAACATTCCGGCGCCTAGCCCGTACACCGTGCTGGAAAATCCTAAATCCTTGTTCATCGTCAGCCCGGCAAAGCTGACATTCGTGCGGTCCACGAACGCAGAGAAGTAGGACACGATCAAGATCGGTATGAGTCGCCACATGACCTTCCGCATGGTCCGGCGCTCGAAATCACTCACCGCGTGACCGGGTAGCGTCTGGCTCGAAGAAGGTGACATATGGGCGCTCCTCCCTCCCGGCCTCCGCTCCCTTGCGTCGGAGCTGGCGTGCCGTACAGGCCCGATTCGTTCGGACGCGAACAGGAAACGCAGAACGGGTCCGGCGGTTTTCGTCCTGAGGATACCGGAGCGGCTGCCTGCTCTTGCGGGAGTCCCGAGATCCGGCCACCATCGCTCGCGCGTACTGGCTGATCTGTCCGGGGACACACTTCAGCGCCTCGGAGCGAGGCGGGATTGGTGGCCCGGGCGAACTTCTGGGAAGCTGTCGGTCCGGTCGCCCTCGGTGGTGCTCGGCGAAGGAGCATGAGAGTGAAGCAAGCGTTAGTCGTCTGGGGTGGGTGGGCCGGTCATGAGCCGCAGCCATGCGCGGCTGTCGTCGAGCGCATGCTGCGCGAGGACGGGTTCGAGGTCAGAATCGACAACACGACGCAGGCTTTTACTGATCCCAATCTAAAAAATCTCAGCTTGGTGGTTCCAGTCCTCACGATGTCCACGATTGAGCGCGAGGAGATTGATAATCTGAGCGCCGCGGTCCAGTCCGGCGTCGGGCTGGCCGGCTTCCACGGTGGAATGGGTGACAGCTTCCGCCAGGAGGTCAAATACCACTTCATGGTCGGTGGGCAGTGGGTAGCCCACCCCGGGAATGTCGTTGGCTACACGGTCAACGTTACCCGGCCGGACGACCCGATCATGCGCGGAATCTCCGATTTTGCCTACACTTCGGAGCAGTACCTATATGCATGTTGATCCCAACAATGAGGTGCTGGCGACCACCAGGTTTACGGGTGAACATTGCCCATGGATCGAAGGCCACGTCATTCCTGTCGTCTGGAAGCGGCGGCACGGCAGGGGTCGGGTCTTCTACTGCTCGCTGGGGCACAAGGCGCACGAATTCGAGCGGCCGGAAATGAGCACGATCGTCCGGCGCGGCATGAACTGGGCCGCACGATGAGCAGTGCCGCCATGCAGACTGATACGCCTGTGATACGAAATCCGCGTGATCACCTCAGCTTCGCCACCGGCCCAACCTCGTTCTGTGAGCCCAAAGCCTAACCCGGCCGTGTCAGCCCCATAACTCTGCATGGTCCCACGGGTTGCGCGCGCATACGCATGAGCGCCGGGCGACGGAGATGGATGTGGCTGTCCGCACGCTCAACCGCATGTTGAAGCTGGGGCGCCCGAATTATGTCCGTATCGCTTGAAACCAGACAGTTGAGGCTATTGCGGCTGCCCTCCTGCTCCATGCAACACAGTCGCGCTGCCGGTTTGAACTTGGTTCACCCGTGCCAAGCCATTCCGGTCAGAACTGCTCTTCCGGCAGCGCCAGAGCAGTGGAGGCGCCGCTCATTACCGCGCTCGAGAGGCTCCCGGCTTTGGGCAGAATGTGCTCAGCGTAGAATCGTGCGGTCTCGATCTTGGCGCGGCAGAACCCGTCGTCGTCCGACGCCAGATTGGCCTGGGCCGCGAGCGCTGCACGCGCCATCTGCCAGCTGCCGCAGACATAGCCGGTCAGCATCATGTAGCCGACCGAAGCCGCCAAGGCCTCATCAGGATTGCGGCCAATCGTCCCCAGCATCCATCGGGTGCTCTGCTCCAAAGCTTCGATCCCGCCAGCCAGCCAGTCGCGGATCGTGGCGAATTGCGCGTCGGCCTCGGCCGGCAATTGCGCCTCCACAGCGCGCATGTCGGCAATCAGTGCGGTGACAGCCTCACCGCCGTCCATGGTGAGCTTGCGCCCTACCAGATCGCCGGCCTGGATTCCGGTTGTCCCCTCGTAAATCGGAGCAATGCGGGCGTCTCGAAGGTACTGCGCAACCCCGGTCTCCTCGACGAATCCCATGCCGCCAAAGACTTGAATGCCGAGCGAGGCGATCTCCACTCCGAGTTCCGTGCACCATCCCTTGAGCACCGGCGTCAGCAGCTCCATTCGCCCCTGACGGCGCCGGCGTTCCGCCGCATCCTGGTGGCGGTGCGCGGCATCGATGTCGGCCGCCAGCACGTAGCCGAAAGCCCGCATGGCCTCGATCTGCGATTTCACGGTGAGCAGCATGCGCCGGACACCCGGATGGTGGATGATGCTCACCCGCTCGCCGGTCTTCCGCCCCGCCGGCCGACCCTGGACGCGCTCCTTCGCGTAGTCACGCGCCGCCTGATATGCGCGCTCGGCGATTCCCAGTCCTTGCAACCCGACGTTCTGCCGGGCCTCGTTCATCATGGTGAACATGTGTGCGAGCCCGTGATTCTCCCGGCCGATGAGGTGGCCGACAGCGCCTTCGCTGTCGCCGAAGCTCATGACGCAGGTCGGGCTCGCATGGATGCCCAGTTTGTGCTCGATGGATACGCAGCACACATCGTTCCCGCCGGCCAGCGAGCCATCCATGTTGACCTGGAGCTTCGGCGCCAGGAACAGCGAAATGCCCCGCGTCCCCTCCGGGGCGTCAGGAAGGCGTGCGAGCACGAGATGCACGACATTTTCCGCCATGTCGTGATCGCCCCAGGTGATGAAGATCTTCTGGCCATAAATCCGGTAGTGCTCGCCTTCGGGAACTGCTTTGGTCCGGACCGCCGACAGGTCCGAGCCGGCCTGCGGTTCGGTCAGGTTCATGGTGCCGGTCCATTCACCGCGGACGAGGCGAGGCAAATAGCAGGTTTTCAGCCGATCCGTGCCGTGCGTCTTGATCGCCTCAATCGCACCCGCGGTCAGTAACGGGCACAGCGCGAAGGACATGTTGGCCGAGTTCCACATCTCCACGGTTGCTGCGGCAACCAAGCCGGGCAGTCCCTGGCCGCCATATTCGGGATCGCCGCTCAATCCATTCCAGCCGTTGGCAACGAACTCGCGATACGCTTCCCTGAACCCGTCGGCTGCCACCACGCCGGCCTGCGTCCAGGATGCACCCTGCCGGTCCCCGGGCTGGTTAAGGGGCGCGAGCACGTCGCTTGCGAATTTCCCTGCCTCCTCCAGCACTGCCTGGGTGAGCTCTGGCGTCACCTCCTCGTAGCCGGGCAGCGAAGCAATCTCCCTCAGGCCCGCCAGATTCTCGATCACGAACTGCATGTCGCGTAGCGGTGCGTGATAGGTTGTCATGGACGAAACTCCTCATGCTGCTTTTATATGTTTTGTCTGGGCACGATTCCCCAATGGCGAATGCCGCTCATTCCACGAATTGCTGGCGCAAGCCTTCTTATCGATTTTGCCGAAGATGTCACGCTGCACCGGCGACCAGTCCTGACCGCCTCACTCCTTCAGCCAGTGCGGCACGGCCCAGCCCCGCGCGTTCAGGATGCGGTGGAGGTGACGATGTCCTGCTTGAACAAGTGCCGTTCCTCGGAGACCTTGCGGCGGATCTCCGCCGGGATCTCGTGCGGAAGAAGGTGCGGACCTCATTGCAGAAGGCGAGTTCCTCGGGGGTGAAGCGCGAATCCATTGGAGTTTCCGCCTCAGGCGATCTCGAGCAGGCCGGCGGCGCCCATGCCGCCGGCGACGCGCATTATGACGACGGCATACCGAACGCCGCGACGCTTGCCCTCCAGGAGAGCGTGGCCGACCAGGCGCGCACCACTCATCGCATAGGAAGCGCGCCGCGGAACGCCCTCCCGATCCGCGTGCGGGCGGTCGCGACAATCACGGCTTCAGTCATTGCTTCATCTCCTTGAAGTTTCCTGCTGCTGCATCCTTCACGAGCTCCTCATCCGCGGAATCGGGGAAGGCTGCGCGCATAGGAGCCATCGCTGCTCATGCCGCCCTCTCGGTGGCGAGCGAGGCAAAGCCATTGCCTGCCGCCGCCAGCCGCCGCAGGAGCGGGGCCGGGCGCAGGCCCTCGTCCCCGGTCTGTGCTGCGAACTGATCGAGCCGCGTGGCGATGCGGTCCAACCCGACCTGGTCGGCGTAGAACATCGGGCCGCCGCGCCAGGCCGGCCAGCCGTAGCCGTTCAACCAGACGACGTCGATGTCACCGGGCCGGGCAGCGATGCCCTCCTCGAGGATGCGCGCGCCCTCATTGACCATCGGATAGACCAGCCGCTCGACAATCTCGTCGGCGCCGATCGCGCGGCGGGTCACGCCTTGCTCGGCCGCGATGCGCTCGATCAGCGCCGCCACCTCGGGGTCGGGGCGCGGCGTGCGGTCGCCCTCGGCGTAGAGGTAGTAGCCCTTACCGGTCTTCTGGCCGAACCGCCCACCCTCGCACAGGACGTCCGAGACCGGCGCGCGCTGGCCCATTGCCTTGCGGATGCGCCAGCCGACGTCGAGCCCCGCCAGGTCAATCATGGCGCAGGGCCCCATGCGGAAGCCGAAACCGGTGATGGCGGCGTCGATCTCCTGCGGCAGCGCGCCTTCCAGCAGCAGCCGCTCGACCTGCCCGCCGCGGGCCGCAAGCATGCGGTTGCCGACGAAACCATGGCACACGGCGACCACGATCGGCACCTTGCCGAGCTTCGGCCCGATCTGCACCGCCGTCGCCAGCGCGTCCGGCGCGGTGTTCGCGCCGCGCACCACCTCGAGCAGGCGCATGACATTGGCCGGGCTGAAGAAGTGCATGCCCGGGACGTCCTGCGGCCTGCTCGCCGCGGCGATCTCATTGACGTCGAGGAAGGAGGTGTTGGGGGCCAGCACCGCGCCGGGCTTGGCTATGCGTTCGAGCCGGCCGAAGATCTCCTTCTTCAGGCCCATTTCCTCGAACACCGCCTCGATCACGATGTCCGCTGCCGCGGCGGATTCCAGCCCGACCTTGCCCTCGATCAGCTTCAGGCGAGCATCGCGCTGCTCCGGCTTCAGGCTGCCGCGCTTGACCGAGATGCCGTAGGTTTGGGCGACGCGCGCGAGGCCGCGTTGCATCGCCTCCTCGTCAGTCTCGATCAGCGTCACCGGAATGCCGGCATTGGCGAAGCACATGGCGATGCCGCCGCCCATGGTGCCGGCGCCGATCACGGCGGCGCGCTCCACCTTCCGGGCCGCGGTGCCGGCGGGCAGGCGGGGATGCGCGCCGCCTCGCGCTCGGCGAAGAAGACGTGGCGCAGCGCCCTGGAGCGCGGGTCTTGGAGGAGGCGCACGAAGTGCGCCCGCTCCTGTGCCATGCCCTGCTCGAAGGGGAGATCGAAGGCGGTACGGACCGCCTCGACGCAGGCGGCGACGCTCGGGTTGTCGGGGTGGCGCTTCAACAGGGCAGCAGCGGCCTGCTCGAATTCCTCGCGCGGGCCGAGATTGGCAGCGTCGCGGCTGCGGCGCAGCTTCCCTCCCACCAGCGCGCGGGCCTTCGCCTGGGCTTGCTGCAACAGGTCGATATCCGCCAGCTCATCGACGAGACCGAGCGCCTTCGCCTCGGCTCCGGAGACCGGGTCGCCCTCGGCCATCATCTTAAGGGCCGACGCGGCGCCGATCAGCCGCGGCAGGCGCTGCGTGCCGCCCGCACCAGGCAGCAGGCCGAGCTTCACTTCGGGCAGGCCGAGCTTCGCGGCCGGCGAGGCCACCCGGGCATGACAGCCCAGCGCCACCTCCAGCCCTCCGCCCAGCGCCGCGCCGCCGATGGCTGCGACGATCGGCTTCTGCACGGCATCGAAGGCCTCGATCACCTCGGGCAGGGAGTGCGGCACCGGCGGCTTGCCGAATTCGGTGATGTCCGCACCGGCGATGAAGGTGTGGCCCTCGGCCGCGATGACGATCGCGGCGGCGGCCGGATCTGCATCTGCCCGGCGGACCGCCTCGGCTAAGCCTATTCGTACCGCGGCACTCAGAGCATTCACTGGCGGATTGGCGATGCGAATGACGGTGATTCCGTCTTCAACGGCGTATGCGACTGGCACGTTGTCACGCATGAACGTGGGCCTCTCTGATCCGACGGTTACTTTCTACAGTGCGGAATTTGTTCCTCTGCGGCGCACGACGCGCCAAAGCGCATGAGCGTGTCAACGGGAATTTCTCGGGGGGGGGGGAGAGAATGGCGCGGAGTTTCACCTTCGATACCTTCCCCAGTGTCGCGCGCGGGAACTCCTCCAGCACGCGCACCTCGCGTGGCATCTTGAAAGCTGCGAGGGACTTCATGCACGCGGCGTTGATGCGTTCGATCAGGGTCGGATCCGCGGAATCGGTTGGCAGCACGAACGCGACAGGCACCTCTTCGAGCAGGGGATCGGAACGGCCGATCACCGCCACTTCGCGCACGCCGGGAACACCGATGATCACGCGCTCGATTTCCGCCGGGGAGACGTTTTCGCCGCCCACCTTCAGCATGTCCTTCGCACGGTCAGCGAAGTAGAAGAATCCATTCTGATCGCGCAGCGCGCGGTCGCCTGTCAGTAGGAAATCGTCCTTGTCGAACGCCGCCATCGTTGCCGCCGGCTCGTCCAGATACTCGGCAAACAGCGACAGGCCGCGCACGCCGCGTATGGCGAGGTTGCCCGCCTCGCCCGGCTCGGTCGGAGCGCCCGCATCGTTCAGCAGCCGAATTTGGTATTCCGGAGCCGGCCGGCCCATCGAAAGCGGTGCGTTGGGAAAGCCGCACAGACCCACGATGCCGTGCGTCACCGTCTCCGTCATGCCCCACCAGCCGATGGTGCACACGCGGAAGTGCTGGTCCTCCGGCGGCGCGCAGGAGGCGTTGCCCCAGTGCCGGAATGAATGCGCCGGCGGCACCTCGCGGGCCAGCAGCGCCTTGGCGCAGAACGGCACGATCGAGGTCCAGGTGCAGCGATGGGCGATAGCTGCCGGCCAGAACCGCGAGGCCGAAAAGCGCGGTTGCAAAACGAGCGTGCCACCGGCCCATAAGGTCGCCAGCACGGAGTAGCACTGCGCGTTGGTGTGATAGAACGGCATCGTGACGAGGTGTACGTCGTCCTCGCGCAGCTCCTCGTGCGCGGCACTCACGCGCGCGCCCCACAGCGCATTGGCGTGGGTCCAGAGCACTGCCTTGGGGCGGGACGTTGTGCCCGACGTATATTGCACGCCAAAGGGCGCGGCCGGGTCCCCGGCGCGCGGCGGCAGCAGGGCGGGGTCCGCGTCCAATGCCGCGAAACGCTCGCCGGCGGCGGGAGGCGTGGCCGGCGCGTCGCCGCAATCCGTGTCCGTGACCGCAACGAAATCCAGCTCCGGTGCCGCCTCGGACAGTAGCGCGCGAAGCTTTGGCTGCGTGATTACGCCGACGGCACGGAAATGGCCGGCAAAATAAGCGAGCTCGCCTGCGCCGGATCGTGCGTTCGAGGTGACAGCGATGGCGCCGAGGATGCCGCAGCCGAACCACGCGAACAGCGCCTCCGGGCAGTTCTCAAGACGAATGAGCACGCGGTCGCCGGGCCGCACGCCGCAGCGCCACAATCCCGCCGCGACGCGCTCCGCCTGTTTGCCGAACTCGCCGTAGGTCCAGCACTGCTCGGCGCCCTCGAACGGAGCCCAGATCAGGAAGGTCTTGTCCCGCCGCGCCGTGGCCTGCGCGCGAAGCAGCGTGCGGATGTCCTGGCCGGCGAATGGCGAGGCGATGAGATCGAAGTCCATTGGTCAGGCCGCCCGTACGGTCGTCTGCTGCTCGCCGAGATCGAGGCGCCCGTCGCTGCTTCGGATGGTGAGCGCCATGCGGTCACCCGGCTTCAGGTAGGAGGCGCGCTTCTGCTGCGCCTTCACGAACGCCTTCCACAGCACGCGCTCGGGCAGCAGCTGCATCAGGCGGCGCAGCGGGGCGGCGGCACGCGCAGCGCGCATCCGGCGGGCGTGCCGGTCAGGATCAGATCGCCCGGCGAGAGGTCGGAAAAGGTGGTCAGTTCCGCCAGCGTCTCGGCCGGCTTGAACACCAGGTTCTCCGTGCTGTCGTTCTGGCGCACCTCGCCGTTCACCGCGAGTGTCAGCAGCAGCTCGTTGAGCAGCGGGAACTCGTCCCGCTCCGGCACGGCCAGGTACGGCCCCACCGGGCAGAAGCCGCGATAGCTCTTGCCCTTGAAGAACTGCGTCTGCGGCAACTGCACGTCGCGCGCGCTGACGTCGTTGGCGATCACCAGGCCGAAGATCAGGTCGGGCAAGTCGTCCGGCGCTACCGCTCGCGCCGCCGTCACCCGGCGCCGATCACCAGACCCAGCTCGATCTCGTAATCCAGCAGGCGCACATGCCGCGGCCGCACAACCTCGCCCACCGGGGGTGCCACGGACGCATCGGATTTCTCGACGAACATGTTGAAGGTCTTCGCGTCCGGGTCGAGGCCGGATTCGACCATGTGCCGCCGATAGTTCGCGCCCTGGCAGATCACCCGGCACGGCGCGGTGACCGGCGAGAGCAGCGTGACATTCGTCATAGGTGCACATCCGGCGCGCGGGAGCTGGCGGCGCGCCATTCCGCCTCGCCGCCGGCGATCAGCGCCGCGGTGCTGGCAAAGCGCGTCGGCAACCCGGCAATGCCTCCGGGGGCCACGACGCCCCAGAAGCGGTCGCCGTCTTGAACGGCATGGACGATGTTGATGGCCAAGTTATCCTCCCGGGAGATCCGCCGCGCCCGCGGCGGCGAGCTGTTGCGCAAAGTCGTCAGCGTTGCGCGCCGCCTCGGCCGCGCGCTCAGCGGCATCGTTGCGTTGGCGGATGGCGATGTGCCGCGTCACCGACCAGGAACACCCGTCCCTCGCGGAATTTCGCTGCCAGTACCCCCTCCAGCGCCCAGCGCGTGATCTTGTGGACGGTCATCGGCAGATCACCGATGCTGAGCGCCAGTCGCATGTTCTTTTCGAGCTGCTCGTCGGTGAGATTTTTCGGGCCTTCGCCCGGATAGTTGACTTGGAACATGCGCCGTGGCGGTCGGGGACACCACCCCCAGGCCCTCGTAGGGAAACCAACCATCCGCGGGATGGCGCAACCGCCGTCGTAACCGAGGCGGTAGCGCGCCCTGACGGTGTACAGGCGCGTCATTCGTCACGGACTCCTCCTCTTACTTGCTCTGAATTCCCCATGCCCGTGGCAGGCAAGAATCTGCCTTATCGTTCGTTCACCATCCGGAAGTTCCGGGCGGCATAGCGCGCGAGCCATTCAACCTGCGGCCAGGTTGAAGCCGAACTCGGCGCCCCAGGCGTTCACCTCGTTCCAGCTTCTGGGCGTCATCGGAAGATGTTCGTGCCAGGGCCGGGGCTCGCACATCCCGAGTTCTGGGATGAACGTGTCCATATCGGTGTAGAACTCGATCATTACCATGTCGGGGTCGTGGTGGTAGGAGGCCAGGTTGTGGCCCGCCGTATGCCGCGACGGGCCCCAGAGCAAATTGACGCCGGCCGCGCGCAACGCGTCGGCGGCGATGGTATGGCAGGAGCTTTCCCTGAGCTCGAAGGCGATGTGATGTATCCGTGATTTCGGCGCCTTCACGACGTTGACGACATGGTGCTCGCGATTGCAGGTGAGGAAGTTCGCAATTCCCGCGATGTCGTCGGTGAGCCAGAAGCCGAGAAAATCCTTAATGAACGTTATCAGCTTGTCGCCTTTGGGAGAGATGGCCGCGAAGTGCCCGAGGCGCATCGGCGAAGCGCCGGTTTGCTTGCAGCCGGGCGCGGCGGAAGCTTCGATCGCGCCGTAGAACTGGATCACGAGGCCGCCCGGGGCCTCGACCTCGACCAGCTCGGCAATGCCAGGCTGCCTGTCCGTCTTGACCGTGGCGGCAAAGCCAAGTTCGCGCGCGTCGCCGGCGAGATCGTCGATCGAGATGTGGGGTTTCAGGTGAAAACCCACATTGAGCAGCGCCTTGTGCTTGGCTGGACGCAGAACCAGGTCGTGGTGGTTGTAACCGATCGACAGGTAGACCGATCCGTCGTCTCCCCGCGCGACCTCGCTCATGCCGACATTTCGGAGATAGTGGTCCTTCGTCCGTTCGACATCAGGCGTCCCGAGCGCGACGTATCCAAGTTAAAACGATCTCGGATCGAATTTCCTTTGCATCATCTCCTCCTGTTCGTCAGCCATCGGTCTGCTCGTCGGACGACCTGCTGCCGCCGCGAGCCTTTGAGGGCGAATTCTGACCTCATCCGAATGCCAGACATTGATCCAGATCAAACGGACTCTCAGGGAAATTGGATATCTTCGGGTTCCTCGCGATTTCGGTTGCCATCCCAGCCATGGAAGCGGTGAGACGGTCGTCGAGGCTATGGTCAGGAGGGTTCCTTGCCGACGCAACCGTCAGCCATCGAATCGGCCATGAACCGACAGGTTCTCAGAACGGTCCTGTATGCCCTGCCCAAGGCTCTCAATCTTACGGCATCCCGCGCCCCGGCCTTTCGTGAGCGACTGAGACAGCGCGACCTCGTCGCATGGATCGGCCTGCAGGAAGGCAGCATCGGCCGCATCGTGGAGATCCGGAGCGGCCGATTCCGGTCCCGTTCGGGCGCGGCGGCCGAGGCGGAAGTGACCATGGCGTTCAAGGACGCGGCGGCCGCCTTAAAGTTCCTGCTGCCCCCTCGCGATCAGGGCGAGATCATCCACGCGGCCAAGAACTTCAAGATGGTCACGACCGGGCCAGACGAACTGGTGGTCTGGTTCACGCAGACCCTCAACATGAGTTCAGACCGCCGGGCTGGCGATGGGCACGCCCATGCCCGACGGCAGCCGCCGCTACACGACGTGCACCAACGGCGGTCCGTTATTCGTTTACGTCAAAGACCGCCGGATCGTGCGGGTCACTCCCATCGAGTTCGGCGACACCGACCCGTCCACCTGGGTGATCGAAGCCCGTGGCCGCAGGTTCAGCCCGCCGCGCCGCGGCCTGGTGGCGCCACAGGTCTTGACCCTGAAATCCCTGGTCTATTCGGACAACCGCATTCTTTACCCTATGAAGCGGGTGGATTTCGATCCCGACGGCGAGCGCAATCCCCAGAACAGGGGCAAGTCCGGCTATGTGCGCATCAGTTGGGACGAGGCCCTGGATATGGTCGCCAAGGAGATTAACCGGCAGAAGCGCGTCCACGGCCCCGGTGCTATCACCTTTCCCTTCTCGTCTCACCACCAGTGGGGAAACGTGGGCTATTACTAACCAGGCCACCAAATAGGTAGCATTCTGCGGGGTGCTGTGCGACAGTCCGGGCATGGCGCTCCGTCGTGACTTCCGCAAGCTTGACCCGGCTACCCAGGCAGAGCTGCGCCGCGTGGCCGTTGCCATGGTGGAGGGGGGCAAAACTCGCATTGAGGCCGCGGCGGCCGTCGGCGTGAACCGTCGCTTTGTCGGGGAATGGGTCGAGGCGGTGCGGCAATCCGGGGAGGCTGCCTTGGATGGTGGGCGGCGCGGTCGCCGGCCGGGCGAGCAGAAGGCGCTCTCGCCTCCACAGGAGCAGAGGATCCGGCGCCTGATCGCGGACCGCTGCCCGGATCAGCTGAAGCTGCCGTTCGCGCTGTGGACCCGTGAGGCGGTCGGCGCGCTGATTGAGCGCGAGACCGGGGTGCGGCTGTCGGCCTCGGCCCTCGGGCGCGCCCTGCGGGCCTGGGGCTTCACCGCGCAGCGCCCGGCACGACGGGCCCTCGAGCGCCGCGAGCCAGCGGTCCGCGCCTGGCTGCGACAAGAGTATCCGGCGATTGCCGAGCGGGCCAAGGCAGAGGGCGCCGAGATCCACTGGGCGGACGAGACCGGTTTGTCCAACCAGGCCAACTACGGCCGGAGTTTCGCCCCAAAAGGCAAGACGCCCGTCCTGCTACGGCCGGCTGCACGGGTCACGCAGTCGATGATCTCCAGCCTGACCAACCGCGGCACATTGCGATTCATGGTCTATGACGGCGCGCTCACCGCCACGACCTTCCTGATCTTCCTGCGGCGTCTGGTGCAGGGCGCCGGGCGCAAGCTGTTCGTCATCGCCGATAATCTGCGGGTCCACCGCGCCAGACGGGTCACCGCCTGGGTGAAGGCCAACGCTGAGCGGCTCGAACTGTTCTATCTCCCGCCCTACGCGCCGGAGCACAATCCCGACGAGTTTCTCAACAACGACGTCAAGCAAGCCATGGCGCGGCGCCAGGTGCCCAGGGACAAGGCCGCGCTGAAGGCTGGCCTGACCTCCTACATGCGCAGCCTGCAGCGCCGCCCCGCCAAGGTCCGCGCCTTCTTCCAGGCCTCCTCCGTCCGCTACGCAGCATAGGCCAAGAGAGCTACCTATTTGGTGGCCGGGTTAGTACCTTGGCGCGCTCACGCGTTTCGCCAATCTGATCGGCTTCACCCGGGTCGCCGCCAACCCGGATAGTTGGGAGGGCTGGTACTGGGGCGCCATACACCATTTCGGCAATTCGATGCGTATCGGCGTGCCGGCGGGCTATGGCGGACTCGAGGATTGCCTGAAGGAAGCCGAAATGGTCGTCTTCTGGTCCTGCGATCCCGAGAGCACCAACGGCGCCTATGCGGGGTTCGAGGGCACGCCGCATCACCTATGGGCCAAAGAACTCGGCATCGAGTTCGTTCATATTGACCCGCACTACAATCCTACGGCCCAGTTGCTGGGCGGACGCTGGATCCCGATCCGTCCGCAGACCGACGCGGCCCTGGCGCAGGCGATCATGTACGTTTCCCGCTTATCGGCCAATCGACCCGCTCTTGTACTTTGCAGCAGGGAAGCGCAAAGTCGCTCTGAACGCGGCGTCTCGGAGCAGAACGGTGCGGGCAATCATGAAGGGGCTGACGGACGTTGAGTTCGAACGACTCTACGGGACGGAGGGTCAGTGTCTGGCGGCGTTGGTGGCGGCGCGCCAACGTGAAGGAATGCCTTGCCCGCGCTGCGCCAATCTGAAGAGCTATGTCTACGGCCGCCGTGTCGGCTGCACGCGCTGCGGCCGACGTTGGTCGGTCACCGCGGGCACCGTGATGGCGGACACCAAGCTGTCTCTGACCACTTGGTTCCGCGCCATGCACCTGATGAGCAGCACCAAACAGGCGATCTCGGCGGTCGAGCTCGGCCGCAGGCTGGGCCTGGGCTATGAGACGGCCTGGTATCTGCACAAGCGGCTCCGCCACGCCATGACCGAGCGGACGGAGCGCTATTCGCTCGGGGGCGCGAGCGACGACGATGCCGCGCCGCCGGTAGTGGAGGCGGATGACGTGTGTCTGGGAGGTGAAAGGAACCAAGGCAGCGGAACCGAAGGCAAGACCTGCGTCATCGTCGCCTGCGAGCGGCATGCGGACGGGCGCATGGGCCATGTCGCGATGCGCGCGGTCAGCGCCTTCTCCAGCGAGGCGGTGGCCGCGTTCCGCGATGCCCACATCGCCGCCGGCGCGACTGTGCACACGGACGGCTTGCGGGCGTTCAACGCCTTCGGTGAAGCCGGGCGGACGCATGTCGCCACCGTCACCGGCGGCGGGCGTCCGGAGCGCGAGCGCAGCGCCCCGTTCTTCACCGTCAACACCCTGGTCGCCAATCTCAGTACCGCGCTCAAGGCCACCCACAAGCGGCTCTCCCCCAAGCATCTGCCCGACTATCTCGGCGCCTTCTGCTGGACCACCAACCGGCGCCGCAACATGCGAGGCATGGTCAACGCGCTTTGCCGTGCCGTCGCTGCGTCGTCCCGTCTGACCCACAAAGGCGTCTACCCGTGACGGGTCGATTGGCCGATAAGCGGGTGTACGTTTGGGTCGGCGAAGGTCTCTACGACCAGGACTACGTAGCCACGCGCACCACCGGCTTCGATGAATGGAAGTCGTACCTGCTGGGCGAAGCCGATGGCGTCCCCAAGACTCCCGAATGCCAGGAGGAGGAGACCGGCATTCCAGCCAAGGACGTGCGCGCCCTGGCCCGAAAGTGGGGCCGCAGGAAGGTATATATCGATACCGGAATGGTCGGTGCGGGATTCGGCGGCGCGGGCCGCGGCGCGACGGGAGCGCAGTGGGCGCGCTGCATGATCACGATGATGATGATGATGATGGCCATGCAGGGCTGGGGCAAGCCGGGCATCAATTTCGGCAATCTCCAGGTCGGCGCCCCCACGACTTGTGTTTCTACTTCCCCGGTTATGCCGATGGCGGGATTTCCGGTGACCTATAGATCCGGCTGTCATTATCTTGAATCATGCCGCATAGCGCATGGACTTCTGGCGGAAGAAGCTGCGGACCCGGGCGGGCGACTTGGCCAGCCGACGCATGTGGCTGATGGCGGCCTGCTTGAGCTGCTGTTTGCTGCGCATTGGCGGCTTGCGGGTGACGTGCCGCTTGAGGTCGGCATTCAGCCCTTCATCCGGATTGAGTTCCGGACTGTGGGACGGCAGGTAGGAGACCTCGATCTGCGCCTTGTGCCGGGCGAGCCACTCACGCACCACCGCCGAACGGTGCACTGGCAGCCGGTCGAGGATCAGGAACACCTTGCGCCCGGCATCACGGATCAGGCGTTGCAGGAAGCCGATCAGCACCGGCGCCTTGATCGCGCCGTCCAGCACCTGCCAGCGCAACTCGCCTCGGTTGCTGACCGCCGAGATCAGGCCCCGCCCGATGCGGCGCTGGTTGGGCCGCACGACGGGTGTCTTGCCGGGGAGCGCGTAGGAACGACCGCGCACGTCCTCGGCGCGCAGCCCGGCCTCGTCGCCCCAGAAGATCACCCCACGCGCCCGCCGGGCCCGGGCGACAATCGCTGGATACTCCCGGCGCAGCCAATCGCGCACCGCTGCCGGTTGCTGCCCATGGGCCCGCCGCAGCGGCTTTTGCGCGGTGAAGCCCCAGCGTGCCAGGTGCGTGCCGGTGGTGCGCACCGCCAGGCGCACGCCATACTGGCGGCGGATGAGCGCACCCACCGCCCCCTCCGCAGCCATTCCATGGACTGCGTCCATGGAACCTTCGGCTGCTCCGCCCGGCTCCACAGCGCAAAGTCCAGGCCCAACTCGTCGGGCACACGGCGGCAGATCAGCCGCTGGATCTCCCTCTCCTGTGCCGTCGTCAGCAGCTTCTGCTCGTCTGGCTTGCGCCCGCGCTTGCCGCTGACCAGCCCCGTCTCGCCCTGGGCGTCAAAACGCTTGCAGATGTCGAACACGCCGGTTTGGCTGAGCCCGACCTGGGCGGCGATTGCCGCATAGTTCGCACCGCTCTGGCGCAGGCCGATCACCTGTCGCCGTCTTTCTTCCTGGGCCGCCGGAGCCAGCTTGCGCATGTCCACGTGCTTCATGTCCGAGGACGTGGTGGCCCTCAGCTTCTATCCAAGATAATGGCAGCCGGATCTATAACATGGACCGGCAATGCGGTGAGCAACTATCAGCGCATGCCGCATGTGCTGACGATGAATCCAGTCAAGCAGATGGTGCCGCGCCAGCAAATGCCTGACGCAATCGCCACGGGCCAGGCGACCGGTTACCTCTGGGACGGCATGTCCCAAGAGGCCCAGTTCGCGCCATTCACCTATCCCATGCCGGGCTATTCGCCGATCCACATGATCTATCGCTACGGCGGATCGGCTCTCAGCACCGTCGCGAACTCAGGGCGCTGGGTGGACGCTTATCGGCACGAGAGCATCGAGTTCGTGGTCAACCAGTCGATCTGGATGGAGGGCGAGGCCCAATTCGCGGACATCATCCTGCCGGCCTGCACCTCGCTGGAGCGCTGGGACATCGGCGAATGGGCGAATGGCGGCGGGTATGCCCATCACGGGTTTGGTGTCGTCAACCATCGCGTCATCACCTTACAGCACAAGTGCATCGAACCCTTGGGCGAGTCGCGATCCGGCTACGACATCTTCACCGCTATCCTCACCCGGTTGGGCCTGGGCGCGGTCTTCTCCTAAGGATGCGGTGAACTCGACTGGGCCAAGCGGGTGTTCGATTCGTCGGATCTGCCCGGCCACATTTCCTGGCGGAAGTTCTGCCGCAAGGGCTACTACGTCGTGCCGCCCAAAAAACCGGAGCTCCGCCAGCCTGTGGACATGCGCTGGTTTGCCGAGGGTCGGCGTAAGGATCTGCCGGAACCCCAGCCGCTGCCGTCACAATACGCCGAAGAGTTCGGCATGGGGCTTCAAACGCCGAGCGGGAAGCTGGAATTCGTGCCGGAGATACTGAAGCGGAACACGGCGAACAATCCCAATCGTCCACCACTCAACCGCTATTTTCCGTCCTGGGAAGGGCTGCGCACCACCGAACTGGTGGGACGCTATCCGTTGCAGATGATCGCCACCCACAGCCGTTATAGCTTCCACACACCTATAGCGACGGTAAAAACAGCGCGGTCAACCAGGTGGAGGACCATCGCGCCTTGATTGCCGGCCATCGCTTCTGGCTGCTGCGGCTCAACCCGGCCGATGCCGCCGCCAGGGGCATCGGCCATCGTGACCTGATGAAGATCTTCAACGGCCGCGGTGCGGTCATCTGCGCGGCGGACATTTCGCCCTTGGTCGCCCAAGGCGTCGTCAAGTCCTACGAGGCCAGCGCCGAGTTCCAGCTCATCGCGGTTGCGGGAGAAACCGTCGAGATCGGCGGGTGTCTGAACATGCTCACCCCCGACTGGCCGCAAACGCGCGGCACCAGCAGCATGGCCCCCAATTCCTGCCTGGTGCAGGTCGAAAAGTGGCGGGGGGCCGAAGCCTTCAAGCCCTCCCTCGCAGCGTGTGGAGGCAGCCGTGAGCAAGTGGAACCTGATCATCACCGTCGGCCGGTGCGAAAACTGCTACAATTGCGTCATCGCGGATCGCGACGAGCATGTCGGCAACGACTTCCCCGGCTGTGCGGCGCCGGCCGCCGCCGCCGGCGACAGCCCAATATGCATCCTGCGTCGCGTGCAGGGCAGCGCGCCCATGGTGGAGGCCACCTATCTGCCTGCGATGTGCAATCACTGCGACGACGCGCCCTGCATTCGCTTCGCCGGCGATGCCCTCCGTAAACGCGACGACGGCATCGTTATCATCGATCCGGCGAAGGCACGGGGCCGCAAGGACATCGTCGGCTCCTGCCCCTATGGGGCAATCGTCTGGAATGAGGCGCAGCAGGTGCCGCAGACCTGGATCTTCGACGCCCACCTGCTCGATCAGGGGTGGCGTCGGCCCCGCTGCCAACAGGCCTGCCCGACGGATGTCTTCGAGGCGGTGAAGCTTGATGACGCCGCCATGAAGCAAATGGCGGCAAGGGAAGGGCTCAGGGTGCTTAAGCCTGACCTCGCGACCAGGCCCCGCGTATGGTCCCGGGGGTTGGAACGGTGGGAGACCTGCTTCATCGGCGGCAGCATAAGCGCCAGGGTTGGCGGAGTGGTTGAATGCATCCGGGGGGCCAAGGTGATCCTGTCCCAGGAAGGCAAGTTCCTTGCGACGACGGCCAGCAACGGCTTCGGCGACTTTCGCTTCGACAATTTGCCTAGGGATGGAGGCGCGTATCGTGTCGAAGTGTCCCATGCCCATGGCAGCGCCTGGCGCGACTGTGTCCTGGGCGAAAGCGTCTATCTGGGCGAACTGAAGCTGATTCGAATTGAAGAAACCGTGGCGGCAGGAGCATGACGCGCAGGGCGTGAAACCCGTTTGCCTGAAGCCGTATGATCCGCAGCGATCCCGCGCGAGCGCGGTGCTGCCGGCTGTGGCCGGCGCCGCTTCAGGGTGCCGGCAACCAGCCGGCCGAAGCGCAGACCCCAATCGCGGATGCTTTCGTAGCTGACCACCACGCCGCGGGCGGCCAGGATCAGCTCGACGCTACGCAGGCTGAGGCTGAAACAGTGATACAGCCAGACCGCATGCGCGATGACCTCGGCCGGAAAGCGAAAGCCACGGTAGGGATCGGGCGAGGTCGTCGTACTCGGCAGGCCGCCATGGCCCGACCGGACGCGCCAACCTGACAACGCCAACTGTAGCGCTAGACGTCCTACCGTCCGGCGTAGACCTGGAGGATCTGGATGCAGTTCGCCCGCTCGAAAGCGGTGGGATCCTCCAGATTCTTCTGGCTCATGCGCCCGCGCACCTCGGCGAGTGACTCGATGCTCCGCGCCGTCAGCAGGCTCGATATGTCGATCGGCTTGCAAAAGGGACCCCCGATCGGCGTTCAAAAGGGACCCCGTTGAGAGCGGCTTGTGCCGGTAGCCCATAGGGGGACCCGCGCGCCGCGGAGTGCCCACGGGAGGCTGCGCAGCGGCGCGCGGGGGTGCCTGTGGACCCACCGGTGCAAGCCGCGGCGGGATGGGGAATCAGGCCCTGTTCTTGAACCGCCAGCTTTCGTTGCCGGTCTCGACGATGTCGCAGTGGTGGGTCAGTCGATCGAGCAGCGCGGTGGTCATCTTGGCGTCGCCCGCGAACACGCTCGGCCATTCGCCAAACGCCAAGTTGGTTGTCACGATCACAGAGGTTTGCTCGTAGGGACGACTGATCAGATGGAACAGCAGCTGGCCGCCGGAGTGGGCGAACGGCAGGTAGCCGAGTTCGTCGAGCACGACGAAGTCCTTGCGGCAAAGATACTCGGCCAGGCGGCCCTGGCGTCCGGATCGCCCCTCGGCCTCGAGCCTGTTGACCAAATCGACGACGTTGAAGAACCGGCCACGCGCACCGTCGCGGATACAGGCCCGGGCGAGCGCGATGGCGAGATGGGTTTTGCCGGTGCCGGTTCCGCCGACCAGCACGACGTTGCGCTGATTGGCGAGAAAGTTGCCGCTGGCGAGGTCGCGGACAAGGGTCTCGTTGATCGGCGTGTTGTCGAAGCGGAAGCCGTCGACATCCTTGGCCAGCGGCAGCTTGGCGATGGTGATCTGGTATCGGATCGATCTGGCGTGCTTCTCGGTGACCTCCGCGGTCAGCAGATCGCCGACGACGCGCTGCGGCTCGTGCTGGCGCTTCACCGCCGTGGAGATGATCTCGTCAAACGCAGCCCTCATGCCGTAGAGCTTCAGTTCGGACATCGTCGCCAGGATCTCGGCACGTTCCATCAAAGGCACTCCTGAGGCTGTCATAGCGGGCGCAATCGGCAGCAGGCGCGTGCCGCAGCTTCAGCGCGTTCGGGGTGATGATCGTGACCGGTGCCAACTCCGGCTCGCGGCGGCGGGCCAGGATGTTGAGAACGACATCGGCGGAGTGGACGCCCTCGCGCAGCGCCGCCAAACAGGCCGCCTCCACCGCTGGGAGCCCGTCGCTCAGCACCGCGGCGAGGATGGCGACCATCTGCCGGTCGCCGTCAGCGGACCCGGCGAGCTTGCGGCGGATCCGCTCCAGTCCGGACGGCAGAACCCAGTTCTTGAACGGCGCCCCGTTGCGCAGCGCCCCCGGCTTGCGGGCCAGAACCGGCACATAGTGCCAGGGATCAAACACCGTCTGGTCCCGCCCGAAGCAACGCCGATGCTCACCGACGAGGCGCCCGGCTTGGCGCAGCTCGATCCGCTCGGCATAGGCCCGGATCTCGACAGGCCGGCCGACGGCGTTTGCGGCGACCGAGTATTTGTTGTTGTCGAACCGCACGAGGCAGGTCTTGGACACCGAGGCGGGCACCGCGTGGAACCCGTCGAACCGCCCGGCGTAGGGAACAAGGCAGGGCCGCTCGGCCTCGAACATCTGCCAGATCGTCCGCTCCCGGATCTCGGGATGGCGATGCGCCCTGGCATGCGCGACGCACTGGTCGAGCAGCCAGGCATTCAGTTCGTCGTAGCTCTTCACCCGCAGCCGCGGCGTGAAAAACCGCTCGCGCACCAGCCCGACCTGGTTCTCGACCTGTCCCTTCTCCCAGCCCGAAGCGGGGGTGCAGGCAACCGGCTCGACCAGGTGGTGGCTGCACATCTGCAGAAAGCGGCGATTGTAGGCACGCTCGCGGCCGACGAAGACCGCGTCCACCGCGGTCCTCATGTTGTCGTAGATGCCGCGTGTGCAGGCACCTCTGAAGCAGGCGAATGCCCGATCGTGCGCGTCGAACACCATCTCCTGCGTCTCGCGCGGATGGGCCCGCACAAACAGCATCCGGCTGTGGCATAGCCGGACGTGGGCCACCCTCACCGTCACGGTCGTGCCATTGGTCAGCACGATCTCATGGCTCCAGTCGAACTGATACGCCTCGCCGGGCGCAAAGCTCAGCGGAACAAAGGTGTCCACCGATGTCGTCGCGCGGTCACGCTGCCAGCCTCGCGCATAGCGACGCACCGCGTCGTAGCCGCCCTCGTAGCCGAGCCCGCGCAGCTCCTCGAATATGCGGGTCAGCGTCAGCCGCTCGCGGTTCGGCTTCGCCTCATTCACCGCAAGCAGGCGATCGAGCTCGTCCTGACACGGCCCAATCCGCCGCATCGGCTGGTGGTCGCGCCGGTAGCGGCATTCGGTCGCCTCCGATCGCAGCACCTTCCGCACGACCTTCCGCGAGACCCGCAGCTCGCGGCAGATCGCCTTGATCGCCTTGCCTTGAACGAAATACGCCCGGCGGATCTTCGCGACCGTCTCCACGACCAACGTCCCAAACCCGGCCCCCGATCATCCCGGAAGCCACCGTGAACCCCACCGCCAGAGGGGTCCCGTTTGGACGCCGATCACCCCTCAAACAGGGTCCTTCTTCCACGCCGATCTACAGCCTCCCACCGGCCACGTCCCAGGACGGCCTGCTGGCGCCAGGGGCCGGGGTCCCCTCGCTTGCCATTCCACCCGCTGACGCGGGCGGAACCTTGGGCAAGCTCGCCCGCCGCCTCGGCGCGCATCCATCCCGACTTGCGCCGCTCCGGCCCGAGCAGGCCATCGAGGAACAGGCCCGCCGAGGCTGCCACGCGCGCTTGGGTGAACAAGGGACGCATCCGCCGTTTGGCCTCGCGCAACTCCGCTGCCCATAGCTCCAGCGTCGTCTCGATCGAGGCACCGCTCACTTTTGCCCTCCCGCCTATCCGGGAGGAGATCAGGCGTCCAGCTCAGAATGCAACTGTAGTGTTAGGGCCCGTTGAGAATCAAGGCTGTTCGATCTGCGGGTCATGTGGTTCAGCGCCGCGTTGGCGGAGCGGCACGCATGGTCGATCGGGATCGGTTTGGCATCAGCGATGAGGTTTGGGCGAAGGTCGCCTCCTTGCTGCCGGGCAAGTCATCGGACTGCGGGGTGACCGCGAAGGACAACCGCCTGTTTCTGGAGGCGGTGCTCTGGCGGGTTCGCACCGGATTGCCCTGGCGCGACCTGCCAGGAGAGTTCGGCCGCTGGAACAGCGTCTTTCAGCGGTTCCGCCGCTGGGCATGAACAGGCGTGTTCGAGCGCATGTTCACGTGCCTTTCCGACGAGCCTGACTTCGAATACGCCTTGATTGACGGCACGATCGTCACCGCCCACCAGAAGGCGAGCGGCTCACAGGGGGGAGTGAGCATCAGGCCATCGGGCGCTCACGCGGCGGTCTGACCACCAAGATCGTCGCCCTTGTGGATGCGCTGGGCAATCTGGTCCGCTTCGTCCTCCTGCCCGGCCAGCGCCATGATCTCCTTGGTGTGCCGCCCGTGATTGAGGGCGTCGTCTTCGGCGCCTTGCTGCGCGACAAGGCTTTCGATGCCGATTGGCTGCGAGAATGCCTCGAGGCGCGGGGCGCCGTCGCTGTCATCCCACCCAAGGCGCACCGAACGCAGGGCTTCGCGTTCGACCGCCACATGTATCGCTGGCGGCATCTGGTCGAGAACTACTTCGCCAAGCTCAAGGAGTTCCGAGCCGTCGCAACCCGCTACGACAAGACCGACACCAGCTTCCGCGCCACAATCAACCTCGCCGCCGCCCTCATCGCAGCACGCTGATTGTCAACGGGCCCGAGATAGCGCGTGCCAAACGAAACCTACCCGCCACTCGCCGGTTTCCGCCCCATGCAGAGGCCGGCGGGTGCGTTAGGGGATGGTGTGTGATTTCTTCTGGATACTGCCAATATGGGCGAGGATCCCAGTCCAGGACACGACGGGCCGTATCTTACCGACTTCGAGGGACAACTCGCCGAAGGTGGATACGTCCGAACACGAAACCCATTCTTGACGTGGGCGACGCTGGAAAATTGCCTTGCCGCAGAAGCCGCTGGAAGCCGGCGGAGGAGGTGCGCTCGGGCCGTTCCGTCACCGCGTCCGACCCGGCACGTTCTGTATCGTGTTCTCATTCGCTTCACCGTGAGAAGCGGCCGCTACACCTATCCTAGCCCTCGCCGGCCAGCATCAGTGGCGCGAGCCCCGGCGGAATCCTCGCGAGCCCACTGTCGACGCATGTGGCGCAGCGTCGCCGAGGGGGACTCCCCGAATGCGGCTTGATATTCGACGGCCGATCTCGTGGTCGGTATAGGCCGTGTACCCTGCGGCCACCTCCGCCTGCCGGGCAACAGCTTCTTTTCGTCGGCCGACAGCGTCTCCCACCAGTCCCGCAGGTCACGCGTCCGATCCCATGCGGAGCGCGCCACCCGCCATCTTTGTCATATTGTCGATTGCAAAAGTCCGCATTCCCGCCATGATCATGGGGCTAAATTCAGGCGACTACCCACCAATTATTGATCCGGCTCGGGTAGTGTTGAAATTGCCGCATGGGTGTTCCAGTTTGGCGGGATGGACCATGTGGACATGCGCAAGCTGCCGGCGGCGGCGCAAGAGGAGCGTCGGCGGCAGGTGGTGGGACTGCGCGAGAGCGGCCTGACCTACGAGGCGATCGCGGCCCAGACGGGCCTGACCCGGACGGGGGTGTTCAACATCTGCCGGCGCTTCGCGGCGGCTGGGATGGCGGGCTTGCGAAGCGGACCGCGCGGCCCGGAGCCGGGAACCGGGCGGTTTCTCGCGGCGCGGCAGGAGGCAGGGGTTCGTGATCTGATCTGCCGGCGCACGCCGGACGAACTTGGCCTGCCCTTCGCGCTGTGGAGCCGTGCGGCGGTGCGGGTCCTGATCGAGCAGCGCTGCGGGGTGCGGCTGGCGGTGCGCACCATGGGGACTTACCTGGCGCGTTGGGGCTTCCCGGCGCAGAAGCCGCTGCGGCGCGCCTATGAGCAGTGCCCGGCTGCGGTGCGGCGCTGGCTGCGGCGGGACTACCCGGCCATTGTGGCCCGGGCCAAGCGGGAGAAGGGCAGGATCTTCTGGGGTGACGAGACCGGCTTGCGCGCCGATGATGTGCGCGGCCGCAGCTTCGCCCCACGCGGGCAGACCCCGGTGGTCCGCCCCAATCACCGGCGCGCGGGCGTGGGCCTGATCTCGGCCGTGACCAACAAGGGCGAATTGCGCTGGATGGTGCTGGACGGCGCGATCAAGGCACCGACGCTGATCCGCTTCCTCGAGCGCCTGATCCGGGACGCCGGGGCCAAGGTGTTCCTGATCCTCGACAACCTGCCGGTCCACCGTGCCCGCGCGGTGCGGGCATGGCTGGCCGGGCGCACCGCACAGATCGCGGTCTTCCACCTGCCCTCCTACAGTCCCGAGTTGAACCCCGACGAGTGCCTCAACGCCGACCTGGAGCAGGCTGTCACCCGCAAGCCGCCCGCCCGCGGCAAGCAGCAGCTCAAGCGCACCATCATCAGCCACATGCGCAAGCTCGCGAAGCTGCCCGAGCGCGTGCGGAGCTACTTCGGGCATCGGCCCGTCCGGTATGCCGCCTGATCCAAGACCACCCAAGCCGGATCAATAACGGCGTTCACCGCGATGATCGCTATGCAGTTTCGGAAAATCGAAGGTCAGCGATGGCCATCCAGATGCCTAACGATCAGGAATTTCAGGAGTGGTCACGGCGACATATTGATTGTTGGCGGACAATTTCATATAAAAGCCAACCTTATAAAGAGGTGCCCCGGCGCGGCGGGGGTGATAGTCGTTTCAGCTACGCCGCATAGCCGGAGTGGCCGTGCTGACAGGCATTCTGGACAGCGCCCGGCCACGGATTTCTCGGGCGTCAGCGAGCGCCTGTGCCCGAACGGGGAGGACGTCGTGCGAAGGTCATTGCAGAGGGGCTATGCCGCCCTGGTTTCGGCGTCGCTGATCGCGCCACCCGGCTTTGCGCAGACGGAGCCGCCGCTAGCCGCGCCCGCGGCGGCTCCGGCGGCGAGTGCGGCGCCGGCTGCGGACAACGCGGCGCAGTTCAACCCTGAGCAGCTGGACGCCCTGGTCGCTCCGATCGCGCTGTACCCGGACCCGCTCCTGATGCAAGTGCTGATGGCCTCGACCTATCCGTTGCAGATCGTCGACGCCTCACGCTGGCTCGCCAGCGGCAACAACAAGAGCCTCACGGGCGACGCCCTGGCAAGCGCGGTGGACAAGCTGTCATGGGACCCGAGTGTCAAGTCGCTGGTGCCGTTCCCGCAGGTTCTGGAAACGATGGACCAGAAACTGGATTGGACCCAGCAGCTCGGCTACGCTGTTGCAACGCAGCAGCAGGACGTCATGGACTCCGTGCAGCGGCTGCGCCGACAGGCACAGGAGGCGGGAACGCTGAAGACGACCCCGCAGCAGACGGTGACGACGGTGGCGATGGTCAGCGCAGAGGGCGCGCCGGCGCCAGAGGCCCCGGCGCCACAGCAGGCGATCGTCATTCAGCCGACCGACCCCCAGGTGGTCTACGTACCCAGTTACAACCCGACCGAGGTGTATGGCACCTGGCCGTATCCGGCGACACCGCCGGTCTACCTGCCCCCGCCACCCGGCTACGCGGTCGGCACCGCGCTGGCCAGCGGCATCGCGTTCGCGGCGGGCGCGGCGGTTGTCGGATCATTGTGGGGCTGGGCGACGCCGCGCTGGGGCGGTTACGGCGGTTATGGCCGTTACGGCTGCTGCGGGGGTGGCAGCATCAATGTCAACGCCAACCGATACAACCACCTCAGCGTCAACAACGTCAATCGCGCGAACTTTCAGGGCAATCGCTGGCAGGCGTCGGGGAACCGGCCGGGCAGCCCCGCCCTGCGGCCCGCTTCCGGTCCCGTCGGCGCGCCCCGCACCGCCCACGGCCTGTCCGCCAACGCGATCGGGCGGCCAAGCGTCAAGGTGCCCGCGCAGGCGGTGAACCGGCCAAACATCGGCGCTGGCGCGGCCGGCGGGCTGAACCGTGCGAACGCTGGCGTGCGCGCCACTCGCCCGAATCTCGGACAGCGCGCCGGGGGAGCCGGCGTCAACCGCGCCAACGTCCCTGCGGGCGCCAACCGTCCGAACCTCGGACAGGGCGCCGGACGACCTGGGGGCGCCCAGGCGGGCGGGGCTTTGGCGGCCCGGCCAGCCCCGACGCGGGTGGCCTCGGCGCGGCCGTCCGGCGGCGCGTTCGGCGGCATCAATGACGACGCGAGGGCGGCACAGTTTCAGCAGCGCGGGGCGCAAAGCATTGGCCAGCACCGCCAGACTCGCTCCGCACCGCCGGTGCGCGCCGTTTCCTTCCAGGGCGGCGGTGGCCATGGTGGCGGCGGGCGTGGCGGTGGCCGTGTCGGCGGGCGGCATGGTTAAGGAGAAGGCCATGGTTCACCGTGACCGGGCGCGCGGATTCTTGCCCGCCCTCTCGTTTGCCACCGCGTTCGTGCTGGCGACCGCGTCGGCCAGACCCGCGCTTGCCGAGACCGCCGCGCCACTTGTCGGACAGGCTTTTGCCACGCCTGACGCGGCAGTGGCGTCGCTGATCGGCACGCTGCGCCGCGGCGACGACTCTGCGCTGCGCGCCGTTCTCGGCCCCGGCAGCGACAAGCTGATACACTCGGGCGACCACGTGGCCGACGTCGAGACACGGAAGAACTTCCTGGCGCGCTACGACGAAAAACACGCGCTGGCGCCGGACGGGCCGGATCGGATGGTGCTACAGGTTGGCCCCAACGACTGGCCCCTGCCGCTGCCGATCGTCAAGGCGGGCGGAAAATGGCACTTCGACAGCCAACTCGGCGCGCAGGAACTGGTCGATCGCCGGATCGGCCGAAACGAGATCACGGCGATCCGCAGCGCACTCGCCTACGTTGATGCGCAGAAGTCGTACTTCACGATGACCAGCCACGATGGAGCGGGCGAGTACGCCCAGCATTTTGTCAGCGCATCCGGCAAGCACGATGGGCTGTACTGGGCCGCGACCGACGATGAACCAGAAAGTCCATTGGGACCGCTTGTCGCGCAAGCCGAGGACGAGGGTTACCCGGGCGAGTTCGTCTCCGGCAAGCAGTTGCCTACGCAGGCTATTACTTCCACATCCTCACGGGACAGGGGCCGAACACCCCCGGCGGAGCGATGAATTATGTGAGCGACGGGCGCATGATCAAGGGCTTCGCACTCGTCGCGTGGCCGGCCAGATACGCGGTCTCGGGAATCATGACGTTCGTCGTCAACCAGGACGGCGTGGTGTTCCAGAAGAACCTCGGAGAGCACACCGACAACATCGCCGCCAACGCGAGGCTGTTCGACCCGGATCTGACCTGGGCACGGGTCGACGTCGTCAACCAGTAGCGGATGGTTTTGTCGATCTCGATAAGCTCGCCTATCCGAGTGACCACACGCTCCTGGCGCGCATCGGGACGGCCATAGAGTGGCGGAACGTCAAGGTGCATTTCGCGATGGCTGAATGCGTCGTGATTTCTCGTCGGCCGGCCGGTCCAATTGCATGGACCCGGACGAATTTTTCCGGAAGCTCGGAAAGGACCCTCGCTCGCGAAACCCGGCGTAGGATAGAGTGACAGCGTTCACGTCCTGAGAACCGGAACGGGAGAGAAGCGAATGCTTGTGAAACGCGCCTCGCCAGCAGCCCTGGCCGCGGTCGTCCTGATCGCTGGTGCGACCACCGCGCGCGCCGCAGACGACGATTACATGAAGGCGGCCCGGGAGTACGTCGCTCGGGTCACGGCGCCGGGTGTGCCCTGGACCGGGCCGACGGCCGGCCCGAAGGCCGCGGGACATAAACTGATCATCTACGTCTCGGCCGACCAGCGCAACGGCGGCGCGCAGGGTGTGGGCGACGGCGCACAGGAAGCCGCCAAGGTGATCGGCTGGGACTTCCGCATCCTCGACGGCCAGGGCTCGGTGCAGCAACGGACTTCGGCGCTGAACCAGGCGATCGCGTTGAAGCCCGACGGCATCATTCTCGGTACTGTCGATGCGGCCGAGCAGGCGCCCGTGGTCGAGCAAGCAGTCAAGCAGGGCATCAAGGTCGTCGGCTGGCATGCCGCCGGCGAGCCGGGGCCGCTGAAAAGCCCGCCCGTGTTCACCAATATCACCACCGACCCGGCCGAGGTGGGCAAGGCGGCCGCGCTCTACGCGGTAGTCGATTCCAACGGCACCGCGGGAGCCATTCTCTTTACCGATAGCCTTTATGCGATCGCCACCGTCAAGACCAACGCCGAGGCTGCGGCGATCAAGGGCTGCAAGGATTGCAAGGTGCTCGCCGTTGAGGACACGCCAATCGGCGACCTTGCTAACCGCATGCCGCAGCTCACCACCTCGCTGCTGGCGCGCTACGGCAAGAAATGGACCTACGGCATCGCTGTCAACGACCTCTATTTCGACTTTTCAGCGCCGTCGCTACAGTCCGCCGGGGTTGACCCGGCAACTGGCTTTCCGCGCCAGATCTCGGCTGGCGACGGCTCGGTGCCGGCGTTTCAGCGCATCCGCCAGAAACAGTATCAGATCGGCACGGTCGCCGAACCTCTGCACCTGCACGGCTGGCAGTGCATCGACGAGCTGAACCGCGCCTTCGCTGGCGCCCCCCCGGGCGGCTACGTCGCCCCGCCGCACCTGTTCGTCGCGTCAAACCTCAACCGCGACGGTGGCCCCAACAACATCTACGATCCGGAGAATGGGTACAAGGATCACTACCGGAAGATCTGGGGGAAATAGAGCGCCTCTGTGAAGGTGGCGAGTCCATCACAGTGTCTCGAAATATTTCCTCTCCACCCCGGCGGGTCGGAGAGGAAAACCCGCACCGACTCCTGCTTTCCTTCGCTCCACGTCAGCCGTTGTATTCCATGATGTAAAGACCCGCCCCGCTCCAGTCGGTGCAGTAGATGACGCCGTTTTTATCGACGAACATATCCGCCGAGTGCAGCACAACCGGGCGGTTGGGGCGTGGATCAAGCAGCTTTTTCGGCGCCGGCGGCACGCATGCGCCGACCTCGACGGGCTGGTACTGGTTGCTTATATCGTAGACCCTCACGCCCGCGTTCTGATAGGTCGCGAAAATCAGCTCCGAGCTGCGGAAACCCTCCGGGCGGTTCTCGTAGATGTTGTGTGGCCCGAAATGGCCTCCGACGGCAATGTAGTCGCGCTCGGTCGGGATCGGCATCGTCGCGATGCAGAGCGGGTTGGACTTGTCCTTGTTGTCGAACACCCAAATCGGCTTCAGACCGTCCGCCATCTGGTCGAGCACGGTTTCGTCGAGCACGATCAGCAGATCGCGGTCGGGCAGCGGCAGTGCGTTGTGCGTGCCGCCGCCGATCGGCGGGAACCAGCGCTGGTGCGTGATCAGCTTCGGGTTGGCGCGGTCCGAGACATCGACCACGACAAGGCAGGCGTCGCGCCAGCTGCAATAGGCGGTGTCCCCGTCGACAATGGCGTGATGCAGACCGTAGCGGCCCGTTTTCGTCGGCCAGTTGGATTTCTCCCCGGCGGCGAAATTCATTCCTGGGAGCCAGTAGCGGCCGGCGATCCGCGGCCGGGTCGGATCGGCCATGTCGATGGTGATCAGGACGTAGTCGGTGAAGCCGTCGAACAGCGCCGAGGCGTAGGCCCAGCGCCCGCCGACATACCAGATGCGGTGCAGCCCGCCACCCTCCACCGGCATGAAGCCGATCTGGCGTGGCGCTTCCGGATCGGAGATGTCGTATACAGCCATGCCGGCCGACCAGTTGCGCGCGTGAACTTGCTCGTGCGCGTGGAAGTCCGCCTTGCCCTTGTAGTAGTTGCGCTCGTCAGCCATTTCTGGCTGCGCGAACATGTCCCTGGCGTGCACGAGCAGCAGCAGATCCTCATGCACCTGCAGGTGCAGGCTCCAGGTATTGGGCGGATTGCGGACATAGGTGACGGGCTTGGGACGCCCGGGATCGCGCACGTCAACCACGCTGAACCCCTGCGAGCAGACGTGGCCGATATAGGCGTAGCCGCGATGGACCATGATCTGCTGGCCGTCGGACCGGCCAGCCTGATCGCTGTAGCCGATGATGCGCATCCTGCGCGCATGGGCCGGCTGGGGAAGATCGGTGCTTGCCATCGTGACGTTACTCCCTCACGTTCTCTGTGCGACATACGCCGGGTCAGCCATTGAACTCCATGGTGTAGAGTCCCGCCGAGAAATCGGTGCAGTAGAGAATGCCGTTTTTGTCCACGAACACGTCCGCGGAGTGAAGCACGACCGGCCGGTTGGGGCGTGGGTCGACCAGCTTTTCCGGCGTCGGCGGCACGCAAGCGCCGACCTCGACTGGCTGATGCGGATTGCGGATATTGTAGACCCGCACGCCGGCGTTCTGATACGTGGCGAAAATCAGCTCCGAGCTGCGGAAACCCTCCGGGCGGTTCTCGTAGATATTATGTGGCCCAAAATGCCCGCCCGCTTCGATGTAATCGCGCTCAGTCGGGACCGGCATCGTGGCGATGCAGAGCGGGTTGGACTTGTCCTTGTTGTCGAACACCCAGATGGGTTTCAGCCCATCCTCCATGCGATCCAGCACAGCCTCGTCCACGACGATCAGCAAGTTACGGTCGGGCAGCGACACCGCGTTGTGCGTGCCGCCGCCGATCGGCGGGAACCAGCGCTGGTGCGTGATCAGCTTCGGACTGGCGCGATCCGACACATCGACCACGGCGAGGCACGCGTCGCGCCAGCTGCAATAGGCGGTGTCCCCGTCGACGATGGCGTGATGCAGACCGTAGCGGCCCGTTTCCGTCGGCCAGTTCGGCGTTTCGCCCGCGGCAAGATTCATCCCTGGAAGCCAGAACCGCCCGGCTTCCCTTGGGTTGGCCGGATCGGCCATGTCGATGGTGATCAGGATGTAGTCGGTGAAGCCGTCGAGCAGCGCCGAGGCATACGCCCAGCGGCCGCCGGTGTACCAGGCGCGGTGCAGACCGCCGCCCTCCACCGGCATGAACCCGATTTTGCGCGGCGCCTCGGGCTTGGAAACGTCGTAGACGGCAAGCCCCGCCGTCCAGTCGCGCTCCGCCGGCGCGGCGTGCGCGTGAAAATTGGATTTGCCCTTGTAATAGTTCTTTTCGTCCGCGAGTTCCGCCTGTGCGAACAGGTCCTTGGCATTCACCACCAGCAGCAGATCTTCGTGGTTCTGCAGGTGCAGGTTCCAGGTGTTGGGCGGCGCGGCGATGTAGGCGACCGGCTTCGGACCGGTCGGATCGCTCACGTCGATGACGCTGAATCCCTTGGAGAAGATATGCCCTACATAGGCGTAGCCGCGATGGACCATGATCTGCACCCCGTCAGCGCGGCCGCCCTGGTCAGTGTGACCGAGCAGGCGCATGTTGCGCGCGTAAGTCGGAGCGAGAAGCTCTTTGCTAGCCATTTCTTTTTCTCCCTCTTCTAAGCCGCCTCGGTGCAGTTGGCGAACTCTAAGTCCGTGAGGGCCGATTGACAAGCTCCCATTGTTCCCCGAGGCTCATTCCCCGGATGAGCGGGAGCAATCCCGAGTGAGCGAAGAAGCAGCACTGCACGCGAGATCGGCGGGTACTCTCGCCGCCCCGGGCGACGGTAGCGCGGCCCACGCCGGCGATGCTCTCCTGGTCATGTCTGGTGTCTGCAAGCAGTTCGGCGGCACGCAGGCGTTGCGGGACGCCGGGATCTCCGTGATGGCCGGCGAGATTGTTGCGCTTCTGGGCGAGAACGGCGCAGGCAAGTCCACCCTGATCAAGATCCTTGCCGGCGTTTATGCGTCAGACGCTGGCAGTATCGTGTTCCGCGGTGAGGATGCGACCGACGCGCCGCGGCGTCTGCCGATTGCGTTCATCCACCAGGATCTCGGCCTCATCGAATGGATGACGGTCGCCGAGAATATCTGCCTCACGCTCGGCTATCCGCGCCGCCGCGGGCTGGTCGACTGGACCGCGGCGCGGGCGCGGGCGGCGCGGGCGCTCGCGACGCTCGGCGCCGATATCGATCCCGATCTGCGCATCCAGAGCCTAGGCCGCACCGAGAAGTCGCTGGTCGCCATCGCCCGCGCACTGGCGGCAGAGGCTGCCATCCTGGTGCTCGACGAACCGACCGCGAGCCTGCCGGCCAACGAGGTTGCGCGCCTGTTCGCTGCGCTGCATCGGTTGCGCGCCCAGGGCATGGGCATGATCTATGTCTCGCACCGGCTCGATGAGGTGTTCGAGATCGCTGACCGTATGGTGGTGCTGCGCGATGGCCGTGTGGTCGGCGAGCGGGCGGTGGCGGCGACCACGCCGGAAGAGGTGATCCTGCTCATTGTTGGCCGCGAGCCCTCGCAGGTGTTCCGCCGCCCGGCCGAGCGCGCCGGATCGGCGCGCCTCGCGCTCGACGATCTCATGCTCGGCGGCATCGGCCCCGTTTCGTGCGAAATCCACGCGGGCGAGGTGGTCGGCCTGGTCGGGCTGCGCGGCGCTGGGCAGGAAAGCGTCGGCCGCGCGCTGTTCGGCCTCGTTCCGATCGGCAGCGGGCGCATCGTGCTGGACGGAAAACCGGTCAGGCCGTCCTCGCCGCGCGCGGCAATGCGCGCCGGCATCGATCTCGTCTGCGCCGACCGGGCCGCAGAATCGATCGTGCCTAATCTCTCAATCCGAGAGAACATGTTCATCAATCCGCTCGCCGCCGGCCGCGGGCTTCTATCGTATCTGGCGCCAGCGCGCGAAGGCTGGGCCGCGCGCGAGCTCGGCCAAAACGTTGGGTTGCGGCCGAATGATCCATCGTTGCCGATCGAATGGCTCTCGGGTGGCAACCAGCAGAAGGTCGTGGTCGGCCGTTGGCTGCACCTGAACGGCAAGCTCTACCTGTTCGAGGATCCGACGGCCGGGGTCGACGTGGGCGCCAAGGCCGAAATCTACCGGCTGTTCGAGTTGGCGCTCGCCTCGGGTGCTGCCATTCTCATCGTCTCGACCGACTTCGAGGAAGTCGCGAAGGTCTGCCATCGCGCGCTGGTGTTCGATCGCGGGCGGGTCGTCGCCGAACTCGGCGCCGCCGACCTGTCGATGGAGAACCTGCTTGCCGCCGCCTCCGCCAGCGTCGCACAGGTGGAGCGGGAACTGACGAAAATTGAGCCACTCCAGGTTCCTCATGCAGTCGCTCAAATCCAACGCGCTTGAGCCCACCCGCTCCGAGCTTGCCGCGCTCTCGCGCTGGCGAGCGATCATCCGCGTCCTGCCGGTTTACGGCCTGCCGCTGCTCACCCTGGCGCTGATCATCTTCTTCTCTCTGCTGCTTCCAGATTCCTTCCCGACCGCGCTCAACGTCCGCTCGATCCTGAGCGACAAGGCGATCATCGCGCTGTTGTCGCTCGGCGCGATCGTGCCGATGGCCGCCGGACGCATCGATCTCACGATCGGCTTCGGCATCGTGATGTGGCACATCCTAGCGATCAGTCTGCAGGTTAATTACGGCTTCCCCTGGCCGGTCGCGATCGTGGTCGTGCTGATCTGCGGCGCCCTCACCGGCCTGATCAACGGCCTGCTGGTCGAGGTGGCGCAGATCAATTCGTTTATCGCCACGCTGGGCACCGGCACCATCCTCTATGCCCTCGCGTTGTGGCACACCGGCGGGCGACAGGTGATGGGGCTGCTGCCGCTCGGCTTTCTCGACGTCAACGGGCTGTCGGTCGCGAGCATTCCGATACCCGCGGTGTACGTGCTCGTGCTCGCGGTGGTGCTGTGGCTGATCACAGAGCGGCTGCCGCTCGGGCGGCACATCTACGCCATCGGCGCCAACGAGAAGGCAGCGGCGTTGAACGGCATTCCGGTCCGGGCCTACGTGATCGGCGTGTTCGTGGCCTCCGGCCTGATCGCCGGCTTCACCGGCGTTGTGCTTGCCGCCAAGCTGCGCATCGGCCAGGCCAATGTCGGGCTGGATTACCTGTTGCCGGCCCTGGTCGGCGCGTTCCTCGGCTCCACCACCATCAAGCCGGGACGCGTGAATGTGTGGGGCACGATCGTCGGCGTGCTGATCCTGGCCGTCGGCATTTCGGGCATCCAGCAGCTCGGCGGCGCCTTTTTCGTCGAGCCGCTGTTCAACGGCACCATGCTCGTGATCGCTATCGCGCTGGCCGGCTTCGCCCAGCGGCGCCGTTCGGTGGCGCAGACCGAGGTCGCGCCGTCGGGCAAGAGATAGAGGCGAAGCCGCGCCCGGGCGCCGCGGCCCGCGGCGATGCTAGCGACCGATCCAGTCGTCCGATCCGTCACCCTCATCTGGAAGATCGGCGACCATGTCGGCGACCATCAACGACAGCCATTGGTCTGACGGGACGCCGACCCCCTCGGCCCGCCTCTCCACCACCTCGGCCAGGTCCTCTGGAAGGGTGATCCTCATCTCTGCCATCGCGCCACGCAGCTCCCTTTGAAAGCAAGGATGAGTAAGAGAATGGGGTGGAGGCGGTTCTCCGCAGTCCGCGCATGGCAGCGTCCCGCCACGGCGCGGCGGCTTTCGCCCGCGGCCCTGGGCACGTAGGCTCCGGCACGACGTCTCATACCAACTCCGTCTGATCAGCTCGGCTGAACCGGCTTGGGCCACCAATGGAAGCTGGTGTGCGGGCGTATGGCGGCCGGGTCGAGGCGGCGGCAGCGCTCGGCGCCGGCGGCGTCGAGGTCATCGAGGGTTGCGAAGTGCCGGTTGATGACCGGCTCGTCCACCAGCGGCCAGAGTCGCTCGGCGGGCTGGAGCTCGGGTGAGTACCGGCGGCAGGAACACCAGCGTGATGCCGTCGGGGACGGCCAGGCCCTTGGGGCCGTGCCAGCCGGCGTTGTCCAGCACCAGCCAGCCGGCGTTGTCCAGCACCAGTAGGATGTGGCGCGCGCGCCCAGCCCCGGTCTCGCGCGCGAAGGCGGCGAGCAGGGCCTCGAACAGCCGCTTGCTCAGGCCGGTGGACAGGAACCAGACTGCCTCGCCGCTGGTCGGCTGCACGAAGGCCGTGACGTGCAGCCACTTGTAGCGGTGGTGGCCGAGGGCGATGGGCCGCGCGCCGACTGGGGCCCACACACGGCGGCGGACCGGCTTCAGGCCGAGGCGGTGCTCGTCCTCGGCCCAGACCTCGACCGGCCGGTCGGGGTGCGCGGCCTTGGCCCGTGCGACCGCCGCCTCGAGCCCCCCCTGAACTCGGCTTGCTGCTCGGGCGTGGCTGCGCGCGGGTGCCGCGGGCGCGGTGCCTGGATCGACCACCGGACCCGCTTCAGCGCCTCCCAGCCGCGCTGCGGGTGCACCCGCTCCACCCCGAGGTGGCGCGCCATCCAGACCGCGACCTTGGGGCCGGTCCAGCGCCCGCCGTCCTCGGGGGGTGCCCTCAGGCGCTCGGACAGTGCGGCCAGCAGCGCAGGCGTCAGCACGCTGGCTGCGCGTCCGTTGCGCCGTCGCTGGTCGCCCAAGGCGTCAGGGCCGTGCGCGTTGTAGCGTGCGGCCAACTCCTCCACCCAGCGCGGCACGAACGCCAGCACGCTGGCGACGTCCAGCACCGTCCGCCCCTGGGCCAATAGCCAGATCGCCTGGATGTGCCGCGCCGCGGTCGCGTCTCGGGCTGCCCGATAGAGCCGCTCCAGTTCCCCCACAGGCAGGTGCTCGACAATGTGCGCCACGGCTTTGCCCCCTCGCCAGAGCCGTCAGCCTACTCCAGTTCACAGGCACCGATCACGCGGATTTCGTATCACAAACCGCAGGCGGAACACTCCTTTTCAGCGCGATGGACAGGTAGCGTCAGAGTTCAAAATAGGGAGCAGCGATCATGGTGGCAGTTTGGCGAGGCCGGCCCGGAGGATCATGGGGGGGCCGAGCGCGGCGGTCATTGCTTGCGCGGGTCTTCCTGGCCCTCGCAATAGCCGTTCCAGGCACCGTCTCTGCGGGCCTGGGGTGGGCACAGCAGACGAATGCACGGCCTCCTCTGCCGACCCCGAAGACGTCGGTTGGCCAAGCGATGGTATCGATTGGCACTACGATCTACGCATTCGCGGTCGACCAGGCAGGGCACGTCCTCTACGCGTCTTGGGAGCGAGGCGGAAGAGCCTCAACATGGATCGACTTGGGTCTCCCGAACCCGAACTCGCACCCGGTCGTCACCGCAGTGACGAACCCGGCGGCGGCGGTGGCAGGGGACCAAGTGTTCGTCACCGTTACTGGCAGTGATAACCAGATTTGGCTAAATCAGGGCACCCCGCCCAACTTCGTCGGCTGGAAGCCGCCGGGATGAATGAGTCGTCTCAATCAACTCGGCACCACCCGCCCGCGGCTCGGGTTGGGCGCACTGACCGCCATGCCGGGGCGGCAACACCAGTGACCGCGGCTCGCGTCTGGAGGACCAGGGTCCGGGCGACTCGATACTGTCGGCGGAGGGGTGATCGCGGCGGTGGTGGACCAGGCTGTCGGTCCCGCCGGCCCGGGGCCAGGCTCCTGGCTTGCCGACGCGCGCGGGCATGAGTGCGGTGAAATCTTGTGCCAGCGTAGCGACGCGCGCGCCCTCGCGGTCCCGCTCGGTCCGCCCGCCATCGCGACTCAGAGACTGACGAGGGATTGACGCGGCTCGACATTTTGGCCCTATACGAAAGAATGGAAACGACCGAGACTACTGTACCGATGCCGCAACGACGCTTTCAGCTCATCCTGATCAAACCGTCTCATTACGACGACGACGGCTACGTGATTCGCTGGTGGCGGTCCATCATCCCGTCGAACTCGCTTGCGGCCCTCTACAGCATCGCGGCGGATTGCGCGGAACGCGGCGCGCTCGGCGCGGATGTCGCCATTGATATCGAGGCGATCGACGAGACCAACACCCGCGTTGACACCGGCCGGCTGCTGCGGCGGTTCCGCGTCCATGATGGTTTTGGCCTGGTCGCCCTGGTGGGCGTTCAGTCCAATCAGTTCCCGCGCGCGCTTGACCTGGCCCGTCCGTTCCGGGAGGCCGGCATCCCGGTCGCGATCGGCGGCTTTCACGTCTCCGGCGTCATCGCGATGCTGGGTGAGGATCCGCTTGGGCTCGACGCATGCCGCGGGATGGGCGTGGCGATGGTCGCGGGCGAGGTGGAGGGTCGGCTCGAAGCGCTGCTGCGGGACGCCGCCGCGGGTCGCCTCGCACCCCTGTACAACTTCATGAACGACCTGCCCGCGATGAACGGGTCGCCCGTCCCGTTCCTGCCAAAGCCCTACGTCGGGCGCACGCTGGGGATGAGCTCAAGCTTCGACGCGGGGCGCGGCTGCCCGTACCAATGCTCGTTTTGCACCATCATCAACGTGCAGGGCCGCACGTCGCGCCACCGCTCGGCGGACGACGTGGAGCATCTCGTGCGGCTGAACTGGTCGCAGGGCATCCACAAGTTCTTCATCACCGACGACAACTTTGCCCGCAACCGGAACTGGGAGGCGATCCTCGACCGGCTGATCTCGCTGCGCGAGAGGGACGGCATCCCGCTCGGCCTGATGATCCAGGTGGACACGCTCTGCCACAAGATCCCCCGCTTCATCGAAAAGGCGCGGCGCGCCGGCGTCACCCGCGTGTTCATCGGGCTGGAGAGCATCAGCCCCCAAAACTTGCTTGGCGCGAAGAAGCGGCAGAACAAGATCGCTGAGTACCGGACCATGCTGCTCGCCTGGAAGGCGCAGGGCATCATCGACTCTGGCCGGCTACATCCTGGGATTCCCGGCCGACACTCCGGACTCCATCCGCCGCGACATTGCCATCATCAAGCGCGAGCTGCCGATCGACGTGCTGGAGTTCTTCTGCCTGACTCCGCTGCCCGGGTCGGAGGACCATCAAGTGCTGTGGAAGCAGGGCGTGGAGATGGATCCCGACCTGAATAGATATGACGTGGAGCACGTGTGCACGGCGCATCCGCGAATGAGCAAGGCGGAGTGGGAGGCGATCTACCGCGAGGCGTGGTCGCTCTACTACTCGATCGGCCACCTGCGCACGCTGCTGAGGCGCGGGGCGGCGAGCGGGCTGCCGATGGGCAGCCTGGTAAAGGTGCTGGTGCAGTTCGCGACGACCGTTCCGATCGAGAACGTGCATCCGCTCCAGGGTGGGCTGGTGCGGCTGAAGCATCCAGCGGAGCGCCGCCCGGGCCTGCCGCGCCCGAGCCCCCTCCTGTTCTGGCCCGCCTTCGCATTCGAGGTCGTGCGCAAGCATGCACGGCTCGCCAGCACAGGCATCCGGCTCGCGCTCCTGGCCCGCGCCATCACCCGCGACCCGGCCGCCAGAGCCTATACCGACCTGGCGCTGACGAAAGGGGAGCCGGAGGACGAAGCGAGGCTCGAGCTGCTGGCGCAACACGCCGCAGCCTGAAGGGGCAGGCCGCTTGAGACAGGTGCCACGGCACCGTCAGATGCCGCCGCGGCGGCGCCGGCGAGCCACCCGACCCCGGCCGCAATGGCGAGCGCGACTTTCATGGCGAGAAGCGGAGCTCGCAGGCGACGGCGCCGTCACACCGCCGCCTGCACGCAAGCCCGAGGGCCGTGCGTGGCGTCCGCGGTCAGGTTGCCGCTGGAAAGCACTGCGGATAGACGGTCGACGCCGGCCTGCAGCGATGCGATGTCGAAGCCCGTGAAACCAAGCAGGAGGGCAGACGTGGGCGGCGCCGCCACGTAGAACCTGCTCATCGGGCGCACGATCACGCCACTCGCTAGACCGACGCGCGCTATGACGGCATCGTCCAAACCGTGGCGTAGCCGCGCCGTCACAAACATGCCATGATCCGGGGTATCGACCTCCAGGAAGTCCCCGAGCTTCGTGTTGATTGCGGGGACCAAGTAGTCGCGGGCCGCGCGGTACCGCATGCACATGCGGCGAATATGCGCACCGAAATGGCCTTGTTCAATGAACTCCGTGACCACGCCTTCGGTCGATACCGGCGCATGCCTGTCGGCGAGGTGGCGGGCGGCGACCATCGCATCGAGCAATCCGTACGGGACCACGGCGTAGCCGAGGCGCAAGCCGGGGAAGATGACCTTGCTGAACGATCCAAGATAGATCACCCGCTCGCCGCGATCGATTCCCTGCAAGGAGGCGAGTGGTTGTCCCACGTAGCGAAACTCGCTGTCGTAATCGTCCTCGATAACCCATGAACGAGCGTCACGCGCCCAGGCGAGCAGCTCCAGCCGCCGCGCCATGGCCAACACCACGCCGGATGGCGCCTGGTTGGAAGGCGTCACGTACGCCACCCGTGCCATCGGAGACGCGGCGACGCCGCGTGCCACCACGAGTCCATGGTGGTCGACGGGGACCGGAACGATCCTGGCCTGGGCGGCCTGCAGCGCGGCATAGATCGCCGGGTAGGTCGGATCCTCGATCCAGACCGCGTCGCCGGGCTCCACCAACACTTTCATCAGAAGATCGATCGCCTGCTGGACGCCGGACAAGACCATGATCTGCGCCGGATCGCACTCCACGCTGCGTACGGCGCGAAGATAGCGCGCCAGCGCCTCTCGCAGCCGTAACGACCCGCGTGGATCGCTGTATCCCAACCACATCGGGTCCGCCCTGCGAAGCTCCGCGGCGGTCAGCCTGCGCCAGATTGTCAGCGTCCGCTCGTCGAGCGTGCAGCGGCCAAGGTTGAAGGGCAGGATCTCGAACTGCGCGTAGTCCGGTTTGAGACGCGCGTAGCGCATGGCCGGCGTTGGACGGTCTGCCGGCGGCTCGGGCCGGATGGCGGCCGCGCGCTCTGGCCTGAGCGGCGGCTCCAGCATCTCGCGCGACACGAAGGTTCCGGCTCCTGCGTGGCCTTGGACGTAGCCCTCAGCCAAGGTAACTGCTCAACCCACCCCTCCCTCCGCAAATCATTGATAAACAACGCTTTCTGGGCGAGGCGATTTTGGGCGTAACGGCAGTATCGAATCCGACGCATGTAACGGCCAAGGCTGCGATATTACGATATAAATAAGTATCTGGTATCGCCGCGGATTTTACTTCAACTGCCCAAATTTATCCCGTTTTCTGAGACTGCTGAAAATCATTCTATATCAACGCATTGCGCGAAGCGGGGTGGGTTGAGCAGTTGCCAGCCAAGAGCTGCTCGTATACGCTGACCACGGAAGTGCGGGACACGCCCAACTTAGCGGCGAGAGGCCGGGTCGCCGGTAAGCGGCTGCCAGGCGTGGCCGTGCCGCTCAAGATCAGACGCCGCAGTTCGTTGTGGAGTTGGCGAAAGATCGGCTCGGCCGCCTGTCGATCGATCGAGACCGGCAACAGGTCAGCCCAATCGGGCTTCGGGACACGGCGCGCCATCGACAGCAAGTCTAGCGGGCGGTGGGCTGGCGGGGAATGCTTCGGGGGCAAAGTGGTCTGATCATTCGGAACGGATTGGTACTTCTCCTGGCCACTCTCTCGGGCGCACCATGCGGCCAGAGTGGCTTCCGAGAGGCGGTATTATGTCTAGAAATGAGACCAGACCGTTAGGCAGCCGATCGATCGCCGGTCAGTAATGGCCCACGGCGAAGCCCGTATCCTTGGGGATCACGCGGAAAGTCGGGGCGCCACCATGGAAGCGCCGCCCGGTTCGCGCAGCGCCGGAGCGTGGCCGGCCTGGCGCCCCGGGAAGGAGCCGACGAGATCGCGAAAATCTTCGGCAGCAACTGGATGCGCGTGTTCCGGGAAGCCCGGAACGCGTGAGCGGCCCGTACCCGCCCGTGCCTTCATTGGGTGGCGCGGCACGAATCTCGCGCGACCGCGAGTCGACCCCTTGAACAGGAGTGTTCCACGATACGTCGAACCGTCCCGAAAGCCGGCATTGGCGCGGCCGCGCTGTCCCTCGCGCAAGGGGCGGCGGGCGCGCAAGACGTGCCCGCTCCCGCCGCCAATCCCGTCGGTGGCGGAAATGCGGACCAGAATATCGAGGTCATCAGTGCGGACGGTTCCGATCCCAGCGGCGCCGACATATTGTTCTACGATATCTGAAGCGCCTCCTGGGCGTCGACCACCTCGGTCTCGGTCCGGATTTCATCAAAGACATCCACCTAGCGGAGACATCGCTGAAACGCGGGGCGGCCATGCCGCAACGCCCCGGCGTGCGATGGCAGACCGGGAGTGGGCCGCTGGCTTGATCAGGCAGCGCGAAGCTGGGCTTCGTCGATAACGCGCTCATGGCTGTCCAGGATGTGCTTCACCCGGTACCGGGGTCCATAGCCCACGAATGGCAACGCCCGGACAACGGTATAGATGCCAGGCCGCACGTTTGTGTTGTTCTGGTCCAGCACGACCGCGACACGGTCGCCCGTGGTGAACTTGTGTTTGATCATAGACTGCCTCCCCGTTGGGTGGGCGGCGCGAAGCGCGCCACCCGTCTCTTGTCAGCCAGCCTGAAGGTTGACGGCAGAAGTCTTGCCCCGCTGCCCGCGCTCCAGATCAAGGCTGCGCTTCTGGCCCTCGTTCAGGGCCGCAAGCCCCGCGTGCGCCACCGCCGAGATATGGACGAAAACGTCCTGAGAGCCGTGACTCGGCTGGATGAAGCCGTAACCCGTCTGGGGGCTAAACCACTTCACTGTGCCTGCCGACATCGCACGTCTCCGCTATCGTCTAGGACCCGCGCGCGTGCAGGACGACGCTACTTTCCGATGGGGTGAGGCCGGCAACGCAGGTGCGAAGCGGAATCGGGATCAGGCCCTGGCTGGACAGCCTAGCCACGCTGTCGATGTGGGGACGCCGACGGCGAAATGGAACGGATTAAATCGTTGATGGCGCTGCTGAGCGGGGGGAGTCCGGTCAAGCCACGGAATTCTTTCACTTTAATGGCCCCTCACTTCCTCGCCATCCACGGCGGAAAGTCCACCGGTTCGTCGAGGGCTGGTTCGACCGTCGCCGCCTGGAGATGGCAATCCGCTACATCGCAGCCACCCACGCCGCTCCGCGCGCCTTCGAGTGGTCAGCATCGATCGGCTCGGCGGACGACAAGCCGAACTGTGGTGCCCTGGCCGGCGGCCGTCTGGACGTCCATCCTGCCGCCCCATGCCGCGACGGAGCGCTCGACCATCCACAAGCCAAGCCCTGTGCCGCGGGGCCGGCTCCTTCACGGTGAAGAAGACGGCAGTGGCGCGCCCAAGGACGTCGGGGGCCATGCTGGTGCCGGTGTCCGGCACGGACACTTCGACCGTGGGCTCTCCGCCAATGCCATCGATCGAATGCCCGCCGGTGCGCACGATGATTGACCCGCCCTCCGGCAGCGCGTCGGCCGCGTTCCGCACGAGGTTGAGCACTGCGAGTTCAAGTTGCCCAGCGTCCAGGCGCGCCGGCAGCGGCTGCGGTGCCAGCTCTAGAACCAAGCGCGCGCCGTCCCCGGCGGCGTGGCCCAGGAGCGTGTCGAGGGCGCCGAGAACCTCGTTGAGGTCCACGGCCCGCGCCTCGCGACTCTGGGGGCGGGCAAAGGAGAGCACCTGCCGGCTCAGCCGTCCGGCTTGCCGCACGCCCCACTCGGCGCGATCGAGCTGCTTCTCCCCCCGCTCATCGAGAGGCTGCCGGCGGAGCTGCTCCAGGCTGCCCAGCGCGATGGTCAACAAGTTGTTGAACTCGTGGGCAATCCCGACCGTCAAGGCGCTAAGCACCTCAACACGTTCCGCTCGCTCTCGAACGCTCTCGGTTTCAGACCGGCTTTCCAAAGGCACGGGCTCGGCCAGCCCGGTCGGGGACCTGGCGGGCGGCGGCTCATCCCGGCGTCCATAGCCGCCGAGCACACTACCGTCCTGGTTCGGATCAGGATGTGTTCTCATTGCTGAGATGGTCAGCTCGCGTCCCCTTGTGTCGAAAGGGATGACCGACTTGTGTTGGGAGGAGGAGAAACGGCGTCAAACCCGATTTGACCGATGAGCGCTTTCCAGGGTTGAAGGGGAGTGTCGCCTGCTCCGAAGGCCGTATGTGTATCCTTGTGGTTGAAGACGAACTCCTGATTCGCGTGATCGTGGCCGAGGAGCTGGCGGATGCCGGGTTCGCGGTATGCGAAGCGGAGGACGGGACGCAGGCGGCTGCTCTCATCCGCGATCCTCCGGGGGCCTTCTCCCTGCTGATCACCGACATCCACATGCCGGGAAGCCTGGACGGGATCGCGGTCGCCCGCCTGATGCGGGCGCGCTACCCTTTGGTTCCGATCATCTACGCCACCGGCCGGCCAGACGTGCTCAACGCCATGGGGCGCCTCGGGGAACGGGAAGCCCTGGTTCCGAAGCCGTTCCTCCCCTCCGAACTGCTGCGAGTGGCCAAGCGCCTAATCGCGGAATACCGCGAAGCGGGTGGTCCCTGAGGCTGCGCATCGTGGAAGCATGTGCTTCGCGTATACCGCCCCCAGACCGGCGAGGCGGTCAGGTTCCAGACATCCATCACGAGGCGGCTTGGCCGAGCAGCGTCGCGAACCGCTGCCGGACCACGCTGTAGCACTCGCAGGCGGCGGCCTCGAGGCTGGGGCGGTCCAGGATGGTGATGCGTCCATTGGCATACCGGATCAGGCCCGCGCGCTGCAGGACGCCGGCAGTGACCGTGACGCTGGGGCGATGCACGCCGAGCATCAGGGCGATGAAGTCCTGCGTGAGCGGTAACTCGTCCCCATCGGCCCGGTCACGCGCGATCAGTAGCCAGCGCGCCAAGCGCTGCTCCAGTCCGTGACGGCCATTGCAAGCGGCCGTTTGCATGACCTGGGCCTGAGAGGTGGCTCAGGAATTTTGAACAGGGCGTTATTGATCCGGCTTGGGTAGTGTTGGAATTGCCGCGTGGTTGATCCAGTTTGGTAGGATGGATCATGTGGACATGCGCAAGCTGCCGGCGGCAGCCCAAGAGGAGCGTCGGCGGCAGGTGGTGGGACTACGCGAGAGCGGCCTGACCTACGAGGCGATCGCGGCGCAGACGGGTCTGACCCGGACGGGGGTGTTCAACATCTGCCGGCGCTTCGCGGCGGCGGGGATGGCGGGCTTGCGCAGCGGACCGCGCGGTCCGGAGCCGGGGAGCGGGCGGTTCCTGAATGCGCGGCAGGAAGCGGAGATTCGTGAACTGATCTGCCGGCACCCGCCGGACCAGCTTGGCCTGCCGTTCGCGCTGTGGAGCCGTGCGGCGGTGCGCGCCCTGATCGAGCAGCGCTGTGGGGTGCGGCTCGCGGTGCGCACCATGGGAAGCTACCTGGCGCGCTGGGGGTTCACAGCGCAGAAGCCGCTGCGGCGGGCCTATGAGCAGCGTGCAGCCGAAGTGCGCCGCTGGCTGCGGCGGGACTACCCGGCGATCGTGGCTCGGGCCAAGCGAGAGAAGGGCACGATCTTCTGGGGCGACGAGACCGGCTTGCGCGCCGATGACGTGCGCGGCCGCAGCTACGCCCCACGCGGACGAACCCCGGTGGTCCGCCCCAATCACCGGCGGGCGGGCGTAGGCCTGATCTCGGCGGTAACCAACAAGGGCGAGCTGCGCTGGATGGTGCTCGACGGCGCGATCAAGGCACCGACGCTGATCCGCTTTCTCGACCGCCTGATCCGCGATGCCGGCGGCAAGGTGTTCCTGATCTTGGACAACCTGCCCGTCCACCGTGCCCGTGCCGTGCGGGAGTGGCTGGCCGGGCGCACCGCGCAAATCGAGGTGTTCCATCTGCCCTCCTACAGCCCCGAGTTGAACCCTGACGAGTGCCTCCATGCCGACCTCAAGCAGGCCGTCACCCGTAAGCCGCCCGCCCGCAGCAAGCAGCAGCTCAAGTGCACCGTCATCAGCCACATGCGCAAGCTCTCGAAGCTGCCCGAACGCGTGCGGAGCTACTTCGGGCACCAGCCTGTCCGTTATGCTGCCTGATTCAAGATCACCCAAGCCGGATCAATAAGTGGAAACTCGGCCTGACGGCAGGCATGTTTTGCCTGCGAATCAGGAGCGAAGATGAAGAAGCGAGCCCGCCGGAACCACACACCGGCCTTCAAGGCGAAGGTGGCCCTTGCTGCCCTGAAAAACGATCGAACGATTGCACAGCTTGCTGAGCAGTTCGACGTGCATCCCAATCAAATCACCTCGTGGAAAGAGCAACTGCTTGCAGGGGCTGCCGACGTGTTTGAACGCGGTGGCAGCACCAAATCATCGGTCCCCGAGGTCGATATCAAGGCCCTGCACGCCAAGATCGGCGAGCTAGTCCTGGAGAACGATTTTTTAGAACGTGCGCTCGGCAAGGCGGGATTTCCGAGCGCAAAGCGATGATCGACCGTAACCACAGGCTTGCGTTGACGAAGCAGGCGGCGCTCCTCGGCATCTGCCGAGGCAGCGTCTACTACGAACCGGCGCCGGTGTCGGATGCAGACCTTGCGCTGATGCGGCGGCTGGATGAGCTGCACCTGGAGTTCCCTTTCGCAGGTTCGCGGACGTTGCGCGGCTTGCTGGCTGCCGAGGGGAGCAAGGTCGGCCGTCGTCATGTCACAACATTGATGCGGAGAATGGGGATCGAAGCGATCTATCGCAGGCCCAACACATCGAAGCCTGCGCCAGGTCATCGCATCTATCCGTATCTGCTGCGCGGATTGACGATCAATCGGCCGAACCACGTCTGGGCGACCGACATCAGCTACATCCCGATGGCGCGCGGCTTCGTCTATCTCACTGCCGTGATGGACTGGTTCACACGACGCATCCTGGCCTGGCGACTGTCGAACACGATGGAGGCTTCGTTCTGCATCGATGCTGTCGAGGAAGCCCTTGCAAAACACGGCTGCCCGCAAATCTTCAACACCGATCAGGGCAGCCAGTTCACCAGTACCGAATTCACCAGCGTGCTGATCAACAACGCCATCTCGATCAGCATGGACGGCAAGGGCGCATGGCGAGACAACGTTTTTGTCGAGCGCTTCTGGCGAACCATCAAGTACGAGGAAGTCTATCTGCGTGCCTATGATGGCGTCGAAGAAGCACGGCAATCAATCGGCCGCTACATCGCCTTCTACAACGCAAGGCGACCTCACGCAGCCCTTGACGGCCGCACCCCGGATCAAGCCTACTCTCACCCGCTGCCGCTCCGCACGGCAGCATAACCCCCGGCCGACGATCCACTTAACGACGCGGAAATTTTGTTCAAAGGACCGGGGCCACTTCACCTGAAAGGCCTCGTTGTAGCGCAGCAGGAGCATCCGCAAGGGAGCGTTCTCCTCCAGCTCCTTGCGGAACGCCCGGGACCCCATCCTGAGGGCGGTGCCCGGCAGCTGCACCACGCACTCGACAAAGCCGGTCTCGATCCCCGCGAGGAGTGGCATTCCGATCATGCCTTCTTGCCCGGCGACGCCGACCTCCACCTGCTCGCCTTCGTCGAGGTTGGCGAGCATGGTGATCATACCGCTCTCCGGGAAACAGGCCGCATCGATGGGCGTGTCAGGAACATGGAGAACCTGCCGCTGGCTGAGAACGACCGAGGTAAATTTCGGCAGGAGCTGGGCCAGCGTGTCGGGTGGCAGGGACGCGAGCAGGCGGTTCCGCGGTGGACCGAGAGGCGGGGGCTGGGCCACGTGGCACTCCTCGCATTTAGCGCGGCGGGAGTACACGTCACTCTCAGGCGCCCGCGGCCGGGATCCGTGCGGGCGATCAAGTGTATATGGTTACATGCTGGAGAATTCCTAGCAGGAGTTATATAGAGTGCGGGTGATCGGATCGCCTAACTGATGGCCCGAGGCACAAATGCCTCATTGGTTTGGCCCGGCGGGAGCACAGTGGTCAGTCTTCGAAGCCGGTTCCAGTGACCCCACCAGCTCAGCCGGACGATCGCCAGGAGCGGTCCGCTGAAAAGTGTCCTTTGGCCTTAAAGCTTTGTCCTTTGAAACATTCGTTGCCTCCCCTGCGGCCACGCGGCCGCTTATGTCGCGCTCATCCGCTCAGGAGCGGAAATAAAGCGAGCGCGTTGCCCTGCAACACCGCGTGAAGAGCATGGCGGAACTCCGCCGCTGGTGTGGATCAAGCAACGGCTGCACGAACGACTTTGAACCACCCCGTTTTGGCGCCTCATACCAAATCCGGCTGATTAGTTCGGCTGAACCGGCTTTGGCCACCAGTGGAAGCTGGTGTGCGGACGGATCATGCTTGGGTCGAGGCGGGTGCTGCGTTCGGCGATGGCGGCATCGAGGTCGGCCAGGGTGGGGAAGTGCTTGTTGGCCACCGCCTCGTCGAGCAGCGGCCAGAGCCGCTCAGCGGGTTGGAGTTCCGGGCTGTAGGGAGGCAGGAACACCAGCGTGATCCCGTCCGGCACGGCCAAGCCCTTGGGGCCGTGCCAGCCGGCGTTGTCCAGCACGAGGACGATGTGGCGTCGGCGTCCCGCCCCGCTCTCGCGGGCGAAGGCGGCGAGCCGGGTTTCGAAGGCCGGCTTGTTGATGCGGGTGCAGAGATACCAGACCGTCTCGCCGCTGCTCGGCTGCACGAAGGCCGCGACGTGCAGCCACTGGAACCGGTGATGACCCAGCGCCGTTGGGCGTGCGCCGGCCTTGGCCCAGACCCGGCGGCGGATCGGCTTCAGGCCGAGGCGGTGCTCGTCCTCCGCCCAGACCTCGACCGGCTGTTTCGGGTGCGCCGCCCGTGCTTGCGCAACGGCAACGTCAACCTGTTTGCGAAGGCCGCCCGCGCCTCCGGATCAGCGGCCCGCGGATGGCGCGGGCGCGGCGTCTGCACCGACCAGCCGAGCCGCTTCAGCGCCTCCCAGCCGCGCTGCGGATGCACCCGCTCCAGCTTGAGGTGCCGCGCCATCCAGGCCGCCACCTTGGGGCCGCTCCATAGCCCGCCGTCCTCGGGCGGCTCACGCAGCCGCTCGGCCAGGGCGGCCAGCACCGCCTCGGTCAGCACGCTGGGGGCCCGCCCGTTCCGCCGCCGCCCATCGCCCAGCGCCGCCGGGCCGCGTGCGTTGTAGCGCGCCGCCACCGCCTCCACCCAGCGCGGCGTGAGCGCCAGAACCCCGGCCACCTCGACCACCGCGCGGCCCTGCGTTAGCAGCCAGATCGCCTGGGTGTGTCGCGCCTCGGCCACGGTTTGCGCCGCGCGAAACCGCGCGCCCAGTTCCGCCACGCTCAGGTGCTCGACAATCCGCGCCACCGGCCATTCCCCGCAGTCAACGCCCCAGCATAGGCCCGCCACATCGGGCCGCTAGCCTAAGCCGAACCGATCATCCGGATTTGGTATCAGACCAGAGCCGTAACGCCTCCCTCGATGCCGAGCAGGGCGCGGCCATAGACCTCGGCGCTGATCGCGGGCGAGATCACGGCATGGCGGCTCGCCGTCTCGGAATCACGCCAGATTCGCTGCATTGGGCTGACATCCGCGAACGAGCCCGCGCCGTGCGCGGAAATCAGCATGTCGATGCCGTTGCGTGCCGCCTTCACGGCGTGGCCGGTGTCCATTCGCACGCGCGCACGTTCGAGATAGGAGAGCTTGCGGCGGTTGCGCGCGGCATCGTCGATATCACCCGCCGCCCGATAGGCGAAAAGATGCGCGGTATCGACCAGCGTCGCCGCCTCCGCTAGCGCGAGCTGGAAGCTCGGCGAGGCCGTCTGGGTTTCGTAGAAGGTGTACGAGATGCCACGCTTCGGTGCCTTCTCGATGACGAACTCCAGCGCACGAGCGCACAGGCCGAGCTGCGGGCCCGCGAGCACCAGAACCGCGACCGGAATGAAGGACGAGCCGTACAGCGCCTCCTCCCTGTATGGCGTCGGCGGATCACCGGCCAACAGCTTCGGGACCGACACGATCCGGTGGTCGGGAATGAAGACCTCCTCGGCCACGACGGTGTTGCTGCCGGTGCCCTTCATCCCGGCGACGAACCACGTGTCCTCGATCGTCAGCTCGGGCATGGGGATCAGCGCCAGTCCCTGGTCGGTCTCCTGGCCGCCGGCATCAACGACCGGCACGCCCAGGAGCGCCCAATCCGCATGCAGGCAGCCGCTCGCCCAGGGCCATTTGCCCGTCACGATCAGGCCGCCATCGACGCGACGACTCTTCGCGGTCGGCGCGAACACGCCGGCCACGCGCGCCTCCGGGTTTCGGCCCCAGATATCCGCCTGCGCCTCGGCGGACGCCAAGCCCGCGAACCACGCGCAGACATTCATCAGCGTGGTGGCCCAGGAGGTGGAGCCGCATCCCCGCGCCAGTTCGCGCGACACTTCGAGTTTCGTGCGGAGATCGGTTTCCAGGCCGCCAAAACGGCGCGGGACCATGATCTTGAAGAGCCCCGCTTCTCGTATCGCCTTGATGTTCTCCTCCACGACGCGGCGATTGGTTTCGGTAGCGGTCGCGTTCTTCTCCAGCAGAGGCACCAGCGCCCGTGCGCGTCCGACCAGGACATCGCGCAACTCCGAACCGGAAAGGTAAGCGATGTCGCTCACATCCACACGACCCGATTGGACGATCGGACATAGAAGTGTGGCAGACGGCTTTCCGGCCTTCGTTTGAACCGCCCCCGCCGGTCGTGCATCGGGCAGATCGACCGTCCGTTCCGTGGTCTGGCTCATATAGAATATCCTCCTGATCTGTGCTCTTGATTCAGCGTGGCTCAGTGCCGTCGAGCGACGATGCGGGCCTCCGGAGACGCTTCGTAGTTGAAGGCGAAGTCCTGCGGCGGCTCCGGCCCCCATAGATAGAAGCTGTTGTCGATGGGATGCAACTCGCTCTTCCAGTCCATCTCGATCGGGATGTAATCGATGTCGGACGAGTATTCCGCGTAGCTGCTCCATGGATCGCGGACATAATGGAAGTAGTTCGATTCGAGCACATGCCGCCCGAGACCCCAACCCTTGGAGAAGCCGCAATCGGCCATGTGCATGGCGCCGAGCCCGATGTCCTGGATCGAGCCGACGTCCCAGCTACAATGATGGAATCCCGGCGCGCTGGACTTGGCGAACGCAACCATGTGGTGGTCGCTGCCGTGCACTCCGTGCATGAAGGCGACGACGCCACCCGACTCGTCGGACAACCGCATGCCGAGCACGTCGGTATAGAACTTATAGATCCGGCTGCCATTATGTTGGATAGAAGCTGAGGGCCACCACGTCCTCGGACATGAAGCACGTGGACATGCGCAAGCTGGCTCCGGCGGCCCAGGAAGAAAGACGGCGACAGGTGATCGGCCTGCACCAGAGCGGTGCGAACTATGCGGCAATCGCCGCCCAGGTCGGGCTCAGCCAAACCGGCGTGTTCGACATCTGCAAGCGTTTTGACGCCCAGGGCGAGACGGGGCTGGTCAGCGGCAAGCGCGGGCGCAAGCCAGACGAGCAGAAGCTGCTGACGACGGCACAGGAGAGGGAGATCCAGCGGCTGATCTGCCGCCGTGTGCCCGACGAGTTGGGCCTGGACTTTGCGCTGTGGAGCCGGGCGGAGCAGCCGAAGGTTCCATGGACGCAGTCCATGGAATGGCTGCGGAGGGGGCGGTGGGTGCGCTCATCCGCCGCCAGTATGGCGTGCGCCTGGCGGTGCGCACCACCGGCACGCACCTGGCACGCTGGGGCTTCACCGCGCAAAAGCCGCTGCGGCGGGCCCATGGGCAGCAACCGGCAGCGGTGCGCGATTGGCTGCGCCGGGAGTATCCAGCGATTGTCGCCCGGGCCCGGCGGGCGCGTGGGGTGATCTTCTGGGGCGACGAGGCCGGGCTGCGCGCCGAGGACGTGCGCGGTCGTTCCTACGCGCTCCCCGGCAAGACACCCGTCGTGCGGCCCAACCAGCGCCGCATCGGGCGGGGCCTGATCTCGGCGGTCAGCAACCGAGGCGAGTTGCGCTGGCAGGTGCTGGACGGCGCGATCAAGGCGCCGGTGCTGATCGGCTTCCTGCAACGCCTGATCCGTGATGCCGGGCGCAAGGTGTTCCTGATCCTCGACCGGCTGCCAGTGCACCGTTCGGCGGTGGTGCGTGAGTGGCTCGCCCGGCACAAGGCGCAGATCGAGGTCTCCTACCTGCCGTCCCACAGTCCGGAACTCAATCCGGATGAAGGGCTGAATGCCGACCTCAAGCGGCACGTCACCCGCAAGCCGCCAATGCGCAGCAAACAGCAGCTCAAGCAGGCCGCCATCAGCCACATGCGTCGGCTGGCCAAGTCGCCCGCCCGGGTCCGCAGCTTCTTCCGCCAGAAGTCCATGCACTATGCGGCATGATTCAAGATAATGACAGCCGGATCTATAATGGACTGGGGAACGTCGCGCACGAACATCAGGACGTGAGCCATCCTGCGCGGCCGGACCTCCGATGTGGTCCCGCGCATCGGCGCGCCGCGCACGCCCGACGGAACGGATGGATTGCTCACCTCTGACTTCGCGTTGGGGGACGACTTCTCCGCCACCCTCAGCTCAACCAAGGTGCCGTTGACGTCTCGGAACCAGATCCCGTTGCTCTCGAGACCGGGCGGCGGATCGAGGCGTTGTACGCCGGCCTGGTCCAGCCGTTTCCGGAACCGCTGCACGTCGTCGTCGAAGATGCCGAAGGAGAGATAGCCGAGCGCCTTCCGCGGCCCTTCGCGGAGAGTTCCCCAGCGGTGCGGGTGGTCGAACGTGAAGAGCGCAAGTCCGTCCGGCTGTTCGCGGACGTCGAGCCCGAAGGACGTATAGAACCGGCGAGCCTCCTCCAGATTGGGGACCGCCAGATTGAAATGATCCAGCGAATGGACACCCAGCGCGTGGGGTCGGCGGGTGGGCGGAATAAATCCACGTATCTGAGTCATCGGAGTTCCTCCTCGCGTCAGGTTTCGGCCGCGAAACGCATGCGGGATCCTCCCTTTGCACCGTTCCTATGCCGTCTGCCTCGGCGGTCCAGCGCCTATCACTACCTTGGCACTTTAGGTCTGAGTGCGCGGTCCCATCTTTCAGGCATGCAATTGGGAACCGCCTTTGGCCTGCCGCGCGATATCGACGCTGACCTCGACCGCTGGCTTGAACCCTTCCTCGCCGTGACCGGCCGCCGCACGCGGCGCACCATGGCGCCGCTGTATGTGCGCGGGCTGCTGGGGTCAGGCGGGCGCAAGAGCATCCAACCGATGGCCGAGCGGCTCGGATTGTCCGGGCACGACCAGTTGCACCACTTCATCAGCAGCCCGGCCTGGGATGACGCGCCGCTGTGGCGCGTGCTGGCCGAGCAGGTCGACCGAGAGGTCGGCGGCGAGGGCGCCGTGCTGGTGGTCGACGACACGGGCCTTCCCAAGAAGGGCGCGCTCTCGGTCGGGGTGGCGCGGCAATACTGCGGCGCGTTGGGCAAGGTGGCGAACTGCCAGGTGCTGGTCTCCCTGACGCTGGCGCGCGGCGCGGTGCCGCTGCCGGTCGGGCTGCGGCTGTTCCTGCCGCCTGCCTGGACAGACGATCCGTGCCGCTGCGAAGCGGCAGGCGTGCCGGAGGCGGCGCGCTCGGCGCGGACCAAGCCCGAGATCGCGTTGGCCGAGATCGACCGGGTGTGTGCGGCCGGTCTGCACTTTTCCTGTGTGCTGGCCGATGCCGGTTTCGGCAGCAGCCCCGTCTTCCGCCATGGGCTCAACGCGCGCGGCCTGGCTTGGGCGGTCGGCATCGCCTGCACCCAGCTTGTCTATCCGACCACGGTCAGGCCGCGTCCGGCGCGGACGCCGACCGGGCGGGCGGCCAAACACCCGGTGCCCGACCGACCACCGCGCTCGGCGGCCGAGATGCTGGAGACGCAGCGCTGGCATCGCATCACCTGGCGCGACGGCACCAAGGGCCCGCTCAGTGCCCGCTTCGCCGCCGTGCGGGTGCGCGTGGCGGACGGACGGCTCAACGCCGAACACACCCGCCTGCCGAGCGAGGAGGTCTGGCTGATCGGTGAATGGCGCGACAGCGGCGAGACGAAGCACTACCTCAGCAACCTGCCGAAGCGGACCTCGCCGCGGCGGCTGGCCGCCACCGTCAAGGCGCGCTGGTCCTGCGAGCAGGGGCACCAGCAGCTCAAGCAGGAACTTGGGCTCGGCGACTTCGAAGGGCGGTCCTGGACTGGCTTGCATCGGCACGCGCTGATGACCTGCATCGCCTTTGCCTATCTGCAACACCGGCGCCTGAAGGCGGCGGGTCGGGGGAAAAAAGCTGGGCCACAACGGACCGCCGCCACAGCCGTCGCTGCCTGAGAATCCGCCGCGCCATCATCACCAAGCTGTTCGCTCCGCCTGCGGTTCCGCATCGTTGCCCACACTGCCATCGGCGGTTTTCGCGGCATGCTTCCAAAGTGCCAAGGTAGTGCTAGGTGCCCTACCTAAATCCACGAGTCAATGGAAATCTATTTTCGACAGAAGTGTAGTTTTTCGCCCAAAACGCGCTAGCTTTGGTGCCATGCCTCGCTTTGCCCCCGCCAACTCCAGCCTCACCCAGGACGCCTACGAGCGCCTCCGCGCCGACCTGCTGGCCTGCCGACTACAGCCCGGGGCGCGGCTGAAGATCGGCGAGCTGTGCCGAACCCTCTCGGTCAGCCTCAGCGCCGTGCGCGAGGCGCTGTCCCGGCTGACGTCCGAAGGTCTGGTCGTCGCCGAGCCGCAGCGTGGTTTCCGCGTCGCCCCGATCTCGGCCGAGGAGTTGTGCGACCTCACGGCGGTCCGCGCCCAGATCGAGGGCATGTGCCTGGAGCGCGCCATCGGCGTCGGCGACGTCACCTGGGAGTCGCAGCTCGTCGCGGCCTTCCATCGCCTGTCCCGCACCCCGGAGCGCGAGCCGGCGGATCCGGAGCGCATGAACGAAGCGTGGTCCGCGGCCCACGCCGCCTATCACGAGGCGTTGGTTGCCGCGTGCGACAGCCCGTGGCTCCTGCGGTTGCGCGCGATCCTCTATGCCCAGAGCGAGCGCTACCGGCGCCTTTCGGTGCCGCTCGCGCGGCTCGCGCGCGACCTGAACCGCGAGCACCAGGACATCATGAAGGCCGCCCTCGGCCGCGACGCCGGGCGCGCGAGGGTCCTCATGACCCAGCACCTCGAGTTGACGACCCGCGCGCTGCTGGAGCAGTCCTGGCCGGCGGACGCGCCGTCCGATGCGGCACGGCCCGGCCCCACGCCCGCCGCCAAGACTACCGCCATGGGGATTCTAGGGCCCTAGACGGCTTCTTGCGGGTGTCCTTCGCGGCCGGGTGCGTCCGCCATTCCGATGTCGGGAATCGACGACGGCAGGTAGTCGCCCGCGCGGATGGATTTCTGCAAGGCCCGGAACTCCATGCCGGACTTGAAAGCGCCATAGACCTTCTCGGGGCCGAAGAAGGTGCCAATCGGATTGCCCTGGAAGTCCTTCGAGGTGCGGATGAACTCGGTCGACAGCTTCCAGTCTCCGAAGTTGTCGCTCTGCAACTCGACAAAATTGCCCTCTGGATCCTTGTAGTACATCGACATGGTCAGCCCGTGATCAAGACAGAACGCCGGGTGGATATTCTCCCCGGACAAGCGCTTGTAGGTCGACATGAGGTCGTCGAAGCTGTTGTACTCGAAGGCGCTGTGGTGCATGCCGGCGTGCTTCCGTTTCTCCGGGTCTTCCTCCAGCGCCGGCGTGTAAAGAAAGGCGAGGCGATGATTGGCCTCGTCATTGGTCGTCCAACAGTTCCTGTCGTCCTTGAAATTGACCACCGCTCCCACGACGATCCCGTACCATGCGACCATTTCCTCCAGACGGGTGGTCTTGAATGTGACGTGGTGCAGGCTCGGCTTGATCACGTCCATTGCTTGGCTCCCTTGGTGGTCTAGACCTAGTCCGAATGGCGCAGGAGAGGCTGGCGGGCATGGCGCACGCCTCGATTCGGCGTAGGACTTGGGTGTTGAAGCCAATCCCATCGATCACGGAGCGCGATGCCCACGGGATCGGAGTTTATCCCACGTCGCCCAGCCTGTCACCGATCCGTGGCAGACCGGTCGAGGCCCGTTCGACAATGCTTGGCGTGACTTTGTTGCACGGACCGGCTGGATCGCAACGTCGCGGCCGGCACCTGGATCGCCCTATCATAGCGAGGCGGCAGCCCGATGCTCTGATCTCGCCCCTCGGTTTGAGGGGGGAGATCAGAACACAGCAGCTGCCGCCCCGGCCGGCGTTAGTTGGCTAGCCGGTGGGACCAGGGAGTGTTGGCACAAGCGTCTGGGCGGCATCTGCCGAGAGGGAAGCATAGCCACCCGTCGCGCCCGTGCTCCCCGACGCCGCAGCCGTGCTTGAGGACGTCCCCGTTCCGAACGCGCGTGACGGCACGAACAGGAGACCATGCGGCTTGTTCAGCCCGGTTATGAGAGGGGTGATCTGGCCTGTGCTTGGATCGACCTGGACGACTTGGTTCGCCTGCTGGTCCGAAGCATAGATGTCGTTCGGGTTGAGCCCGCTGACCTGCACCTTGTAGACGTTGTTGTCACCCGTGCTCGCGACGTAGAACGTGCCCGACGTGGACGTCGGGACAATGGCGTCGTCGGGCGACTGGCCGGATGGAAATGTGATGAAGCTAGCGCTCTGCTGTGGTGTGCCCGGGTGTTGCACGATCGTAAGTGCGTCGTCCTGCTCGCCCGTGAGGATGAGCGAGCCGTCGGGCAACGTCTTGAGCGAGTCAGGATCGGTAACCGGGAGCGACTGACCCGTTGCCCCGGTTGCGAGATTGGTGCCGGTATCACCGAGCCGAAGGATCGGTGTGGTGGTGAGGGTGTCGAACGGGGCGGTTCCGTTATCGAGGCGCACGATCACCGGATCGCCAGGGTTCGCCGGGTTGGTTTCGCTCAGGTACACGTTCTTACCAATGAACGCGACGTCGTCGAAACCGTGCGTCGAATTCGCTCCGTAAGCGTAGGGCGGTCCGTATTGCAGCGGTGACGAGCTCACCTGCCCGGTGGGCGGATAGATGAATGACAGGGTCGCGTTGCCGTCTTGGTTTTGCAGCGCCCATATCACGCCGGTTGCAGGGTCAATCTTGAGGCCGTCGACCTCGCCGGCAATGGTAAAGGTATTTTCGATCGACCCATCGGTGCCGTATTGGACAATGGTGCTGCTGCCGCCGCCTCCGGAGCTGCTGGCCGTGTTGCCGTATTCGACCCAAATAGAGCCCCGGCTGGTGGTGATCGAATCCGGGGCAGAGGCACCATCGGGTGCCGTTGCGAAGACAGTCATGCTGTCGACCGTTGGAGTTTGCGCGCTGCCTGCCATTGTTGCTTCTCCCTTTTGTTGCGGAACGTTGAGCAACACCCCGCACGCGGCGGCAGAATAGGCGCCTACTGCGTGGCATCGCGCTCAATACGGCGCGGTCTTCGGCTCTTCATAAAAGATCCATTGAACAGACCTTTGTCATGCCTGGTTGCAACATAGGCGCGTCATTGGTCGCTGACGTTGTCCGTGGCCGGTCAGGCTGGCGGCTTCGCGCCTCTTGCGCCGGACCGCTATTCTCAAGCGGGCCGCTCGCGTCGCCCGGCGGTGCCGGTCAAGCCGAAGTCAACCCGCGGGACGGAACAGACCGCGTAGCCCGGCGTTCGCTCTTAACCTTCCTATCCAGGGACGAGCAGCCATGGCGCAGACCGTCGCGATTTCTTCTGGCAGCGCCTCCACGAATGGGGTGTGCGCCGCATCTTCGGCTATCCCGGGGACGGCATTAACGGACTGCTCGGCGCGCTTGACCGGGCCGGCGACAAGTTCGAGTTCATCCAGGCGCGTCACGAGGAGATGGCCGCCTTCATGGCGTCAGCCTACGCGAAGTTCAGCGGCGAAGTGGGCGTCTGCATGGCAACGAGCGGGCCTGGGGCAGCGCACCTGATCACCGGGATGTACGATGCGCGCAGCGACCACATGCCGCTGCTGGCCATCGCGGGCCAGGCGGCGCGCACGGCCATGGGCGCGCACTACCAGCAAGAGCTGGACATGCACACCGCCTTTAAGGACGTGGCGGGTGCCTACGTGCAGACAGCCATGGCGCCGGCGCAAATGCGACATCTGGTGGACCGCGCCATGCGGATCGCCATGCACGAGCGCCGGGTGACGGCGCTGGTCATTCCGAAGGATCTCCAGGACGAGCCGTACGAGGAGCCGAAGCACAAGCACAACTTCACCCAGTCCGGGGTGGGCTACACGCGGCCGAAGGTGGTGCCCTATGAGGCGGACCTGCGGCGCGCGGCGGAGGTGCTGAACGCGGGCAAGAAAGTGGCCATGCTGGTCGGCGCCGGCGCACTGCACGCAACTGACGAGGTGATCGCGGTCGCCGACCGGCTTGCCGCCGGGGCGGCCACGGCGCTGCTGGGGAAGATGGCGCTGCCGTCCGACCTACCTTGGAGCACCGGCTGCATCGGCCTGCTCGGAACCAAGCCCAGCATCAACCTCATGAACGAGTGCGACACGTTGTTCATGGTCGGCACCGGCTTTCCCTGGGCCGAGTTCCTGCCCAAGCCGGGCCAGGCGCGCGGCGCCCAAATCGACATCAAGGCGGACATGCTGAGCCTGCGCCACCCGATGGAGGTGCCGCTCGTCGGCGACTCCGTCGAGACGCTCCGCGCGCTGCTGCCCATGCTGGACCACAAGGCTGACACGGCCTGGCGCGAGGACATCGCCAAGTGGAACCGGGACTGGGAGGAGACCATCGAGAACCGGGCGCTCACGTCGGCCGATCCGGTCAACCCGCAGCGCCCGTTCTACGAGGCGTCCAAGCGCCTGCCCGACAACGCCATCCTCACGGCCAACTCCGGGACCGCGGCGGACTGGTACGCGCGCGACATCAAGGTGAAGCGTGGCATGATGGGGTCGCTCTCGGGCAGCCTCGCGTCCATGGGCGCCGCCGTGCCCTACGCCATCGCCGCCAAGTTCGCCCACCCTGGTCGCCCAGTGATCACCTTCGTCGGTGACGGCGCCATGCAGATGAACAACATGGCCGAGCTGATCACGGTGGCGAAGTATTGGCGCCGCTGGTCGAACCCGACCTGGATCTGCATGGTGCTGAACAACCAGGATCTCAACCAAGTCACGTGGGAGCAGCGCGTCGAGGCGGGCGACATCCGGTTCAACGCCTCCCAGGATATTCCGAACGTGCCCTATCACAAGTTCGCGGAGCTGATGGGCCTCAAGGGCATCTATGTGGACAACCCGGAACGCTGCGGTCCGGCGTGGGAAGAGGCGCTAAGCGCAGACCGCCCCTGCGTGATCGAGGTGAAGAGCGACCCCAACGTGCCGCCGCTATCACCGGCGATCACCTTGCAGCAGGCCCGCAACTTCATGTCCGCACTGCTGAAAGGCGACCCGGAGGAGAGGGGCGTCATCGTGGAAACGGCAAAGCAGGTGCTCGCCAGCGTCCTCCCTGGCCACGACAAGAGCTAGGAGGGCGCCTCCCTAGAGCCGGCGCCATCCCGACTTCGAGGGTTCAAGCCATGTCTGCCCGACTGGCGCCATGCCGCAGATAGCGATGACCGCGGGCTCCGTGCCGTCCGCCTTGACCCCGTCGTAGTGCGGCGTGTGCGCCACGCGCCGGACGAAGCCGCCGGCCGGCACGGGGACGGTGTTGGCGGGGTCGAAATCGGCGCCGCTGTTGCACCACCACGTGCCCGAGACCACGACGCACAGCCGGTCGGTGACGTAGGTGTGCGGCGCGCTCATATAGCCGGGATACCAGCGCACCAGGACGTAATAGAGTCCGGAGCCCGTGGTGCTGCCGAACAGCGGCGCCGTCTCCACGCTGTGCTCGGGGAAGCCGGGCGGCGCCTGCCAGGGGGTCTGGTCGGGAAGGCGGATGATGGTCTCCGCCGGGTCGAGCCGGCCGGCCGCGGCGTTGTCGGAGCCGCACGCCAGGGCGAGCGAGGCGACAAGCGGACCGATCAGCAGGTCGCGGCGGTGCGAGAGCAGGCGGGCGGTGGCCTGCTTGGGGTCGCGCGTCTCGTCGCCTCGGTCGCCCTCAAGCTCGCCAGGCATGAGCGCGCTCGTCGCGCGGGCGGCGATCCTCCGTTGCGCCTTCGTGTTCATGCCCCCTCCTGACGCCCGTGCTTCCGTCACGGGCTTCCCACGGCTCATGCAGCGCCGGCGTGGCGATGATAGCGAGATTCGCGGTGCAGGCGAGCAAGAGCGCAATCGGCGTCGCGCTGGAGTAACGGGTGGGGTCATCCCGCATGCCCGCGGATTTAGCGCAAGCGGCGGCACGTCTTGCGGGAGCGCGGACGCCTCTCCCTTATGGCAGATCCTTCCAGAAACGGCACTGTGCGACGACGGCCAAGCGGCGTATGGTGGCGCCAGGCTTATAGATCCGGCTGTCATTATCTTGAATCATGCCGCATAGCGCATGGACTTCTGGCGGAGGAAGCTGCGGACCCGGGCGGGCGACTTGGCCAGCCGACGCATGTGGCTGATGGCGGCCTGCTTGAGCTGCTGTTTGCTGCGCATTGGCGGCTTGCGGGTGACGTGCCGCTTGAGGTCGGCATTCAGCCCTTCATCCGGATTGAGTTCCGGACTGTGGGACGGCAGGTAGGAGACCTCGATCTGCGCCTTGTGCCGGGCGAGCCACTCACGCACCACCGCCGAACGGTGCACTGGCAGCCGGTCGAGGATCAGGAACACCTTGCGCCCGGCATCACGGATCAGGCGTTGCAGGAAGCCGATCAGCACCGGCGCCTTGATCGCGCCGTCCAGCACCTGCCAGCGCAACTCGCCTCGGTTGCTGACCGCCGAGATCAGGCCCCGCCCGATGCGGCGCTGGTTGGGCCGCACGACGGGTGTCTTGCCGGGGAGCGCGTAGGAACGACCGCGCACGTCCTCGGCGCGCAGCCCGGTCTCGTCGCCCCAGAAGATCACCCCACGCGCCCGCCGGGCCCGGGCGACAATCGCTGGATACTCCCGGCGCAGCCAATCGCGCACCGCTGCCGGTTGCTGCCCATAGGCCCGCCGCAGCGGCTTTTGCGCGGTGAAGCCCCAGCGTGCCAGGTGCGTGCCGGTGGTGCGCACCGCCAGGCGCACGCCATACTGGCGGCGGATGAGCGCACCCACCGCCCCCTCCGCAGCCATTCCATGGACTGCGTCCATGGAACCTTCGGCTGCTCCGCCCGGCTCCACAGCGCAAAGTCCAGGCCCAACTCGTCGGGCACACGGCGGCAGATCAGCCGCTGGATCTCCCTCTCCTGTGCCGTCGTCAGCAGCTTCTGCTCGTCTGGCTTGCGCCCGCGCTTGCCGCTGACCAGCCCCGTCTCGCCCTGGGCGTCAAAACGCTTGCAGATGTCGAACACGCCGGTTTGGCTGAGCCCGACCTGGGCGGCGATTGCCGCATAGTTCGCACCGCTCTGGTGCAGGCCGATCACCTGTCGCCGTCTTTCTTCCTGGGCCGCCGGAGCCAGCTTGCGCATGTCCACGTGCTTCATGTCCGAGGACGTGGTGGCCCTCAGCTTCTATCCAAGGTAATGGCAGCCGGATCTATAAGTGCTCGCCCTTCAGGCAATCGGCCCATGAACTTCACGCCAGCGCTCACGGGGTTCTTGCTGTTGCTCGGCGTGCTTGGTGGTGTGCTAGGCGCCCGTGCTGACGAATTGGTGCAAGTCGCCCCGCACCGTGCGGCCGTCGGACCACGCGGTAGCGACAACACGCCGCCATTGCTTGGCTTTCTAACACGTCCAAACGGTCCAGGCCGGTTCCCGGCCGTGGTCTTGCTGCATGGATGTAATGGTTTTAGCGGACACGACACATCGGCCGCATCGACCTTGAAGTCCTGGGGCTATGTTGGTTTGGCGTTAGACAGTCTTGGCGACGCCAAAATGTGCAATGGCGGGGGCTTCGGCACCGCGGCAGAGATGCTCGATGCGTATGCTGGGCTTCGCTATCTGACCGCGCAGAGCTTCGTGGCGAGCGGCAGGGTCGCCGTCATGGGCTATTCGATGGGTGGCACTGCGGGCTCTCCTGGCTGCCGACCCTGGCTGCCGACAAGGAAGAGATTGAGCACGCCGAACAGCCAAGCTTTCGCGCCGCGGTCGCTTACTATCCGCCATGCGAAATAAGCAGCGGCACCCTGACGGCACCCGCGCTGATCCTGATTGGCGGCCATGATGATTGGACTCCCGTTGCCCCTTGCCGAAAGCTGGCCGCGCATGAAAGCGACATCGGAACCACGCGCAACGCAGGAGCAGGCACACCGATCGAGCTGGTTATTTATCCGGATGCGACGCACGGGTTCGATTATCACCTTCCCCCGGCCGCTACTTAGTGGTGCATCCGGCAAGTTAACTGCGACTTTCTTGAGCCCGAGGCGTTGAGGCAGGCGGTAGTTCTGCCTGGGGATGTCGCGATGACCATTCGGGTGCGCGCGTTGAGCGATGAGGAAGCGCACGGGCTGGCGCACATGGGGCGCTCGCGCATGCTCGGTGCTGGGCTGGTCCGCAGAGCCCAGATCGTGCGGCACGCGGTCGATGGCCTGAGTGCGCCGGAGATCGCGACCCGGATGGGCCTGTGCGGCGCCACGGTCCGGTTCTGGCTCAAGCGGTTCAACGCGCGCGGCCTGCAGGGGCTGGAAGAGGACCTGCGCTCGGGACGGCCCCCCACCTACTCCACCGAAGAGCGGAGTGCGGTCATCACCGCTGCCCTGAGCCGCCCGGCTGAGTTGGACCTGCCGTTTGCCTCGTGGACGCTGGACCGCTTGGTCGCCTACTTGGGCGAACGCGGCGTCGGCATGCGCCGCAGCCGGGTCAGCGAGGTCCTGCTCGCCGAGGGTCTCAAGTGGCGCCAGGAAGAGACTTGGTTCGGCGCGCGGGTGGACCCGGACTTCACCCGTAAAAGGGGGCGATCGAGCGGCTCTACACCGCCCCGCCCGCGGGCAGCGTCGTCGTCTGCCTCGACGAGATGAGGCCGCAAGCCAGCAAGAGCTATCCCGGCCAGCGTGTAGTCGCGCCGGCCGGCCCGCGGGCGGAGCGCGCCAGGCAGGAGATCGACTACGGCCGGCGCGACGTCGCGGGTTACGTGTTCGGCGCCTTCTGCCCGGCGACAGGCGCCGCGTTCACCGCGACGTGCGATGGGCGCACCACCGCGAACTGGGTCGACTTCCTGGAGCGGGTCGAGGGCTGGATCAGCCCCGCGGTCGAGCGGGTCTACGCCGTGATGGACAACCTCAACACGCACAGCGGCACCGACGGGCTCTTGTTCGCGCTCGCCCACCCGCGCTGGGAGTTCGTGTTCCAGCCCAAGTACGCGGCCTACCTGAACCTGATCGAGCCGTGGTGGAAGGTGCTGCGCTCGCTGGCGCTGAAGGGGCGCCGGTTCGACGCCTGGGCGGAGATCGAGCAGGCCGTCCGGCGTGCGACCGAGTACCTGGAACGCGCACAAGCACCCGTTTGTCTGGGGGCGCCGGCGCCGGCACCGCAGCCCGCGCCGCCTCGGCATCGCCGCGTCGCCCAATGCTACACTCATTTAGCGGATGCACCACTTAGGACATTTCATGCAATACGATGAATTTGCCGCTCGGGACGCAGAGACACGAGTGCGGGCCTTCCTGCGCCAGAAGCTAGGGGACTGGCCGGAAAAACCTTGAGGCTCTTGTGGGATTCCAGGGTGGTGAACTGGCTCATGTAACCAGGGCTGCGACGAGCGCGCCGAGCAGAGCTCTGCCGCGTCGGCGCGTGTTGTGCACGAACTGAAAGAAGCCGAGATAGTCCGGCAGCTTGTCCTGCGAGATGCCCCGGTGCGGCCGCAGCCACGAGCGCAGCAGGGACCAGAACCCATTGGGTAGGAGGGGTGCCGCCTCGGAAGGACAGCCCTCCTCCCCCCACCGAACCGGACGTGAAAGTCGTCCCCTCATCCGGCTCTCCACACCCTTGCTCCCCTCTGTAGGCCGGGGATCGAGTTCATGCGTCGCTCGAAGGTGTCGGGCAGCATCAGCACACCCACCTTCTGGACGCCTGCCCCCGCAGGATGCTGCCGCCCTTCGCCTGGGCAGCGGGACCTTCGCGGCGGTCGCCCACACGCTTGTATCCATGCCCATCCGCCTTGGCGGCTGTCCGGGGCGTTACCCCCAGCGTTTGGCTACGACGACGGCTCTGTCGCCATGCTGGACACCGGAGAGGGCCAGCCACAGGCGATCCCGTAGTTGCACAGATCGGAGATGCGACGTGGGTCGGGTGCTCCGTTCGCCATTTCTCTCCCTTACCGGGAGCGGACCGCGATTGCCGGGTCGGGGCACGGAGGGTATCCCCTGGGCCGGTGTGTCCATCGGCCGTGTCGCGGCCAGCCGCCTCAGCCATCGTTGCGGCTGTCTCAACACCAGAGTCCATGGCTGGAGTTCGGGCAGTGTAGCTCTCACCCTTCACGTCTTGCGCTGACCCTCCGGGATCACGACGGCTTCGTCCCCTTGGGCCTTCTCCCGGCAGGCGATGGTCCCCCGCTCCTTTCGGAGTTACAGCCCATCTCTGGGCCGAGGTGAGCCGGGTGCGCACGGGACCCAGCGTCCCGATGAACGCCGTAGCTGTTACGCCATTGTTCATTCTCCCTTACCTGCGCCACAACGGCGCACTTCCATGGTGTTGACGTGCACCTCGCAAAAGCCGTCGCCGCCCTCGTCGCGCGCATACTCGCCGCGTGCGTGGCAGACGGTCTTGTGCCGGTAGCCCCAGGCGGGCAGGCGCGTGTGGGCGTTGTACTCGTCGGTGTGGACCAGGCTGCCTTGGGCGACGGTCTGCGTGATGATCGGCTGGATCGTGGTCTGCCGCACGTTGGCCAGCATGCGGAGCACGACCTGGCCGCCGCGCTGGATCAGGCCGAGGATGGGCGGCTTGTCCTTCGCCAGCGTGCCGCGCCCCGGCGCACCCGCCAGCCTGCGGCACCGTCCCAGCCGCCCCTTTTGGCCACCTCGGCCGGTTGGCCCTTGTGCCCGGCCACCACGTAGACCTCGTCGATCTCCACCTCGCCCTCAAGCTTCGCCACTGGCGCCTTGGCGACGAGACCGTGGCGCAACTGCTCGGTCATGGCCTGCACGTCAGACTGGCTCAGGCCCAGCTCCAGCGCGACCTGCCGCGTCGAGAGGTTCAGCCCCATGAAGTAAAGGCACAGCACCCACACCCGCAGCGGCTGGTGATGGCCGGCCAGCACGGTCCCGGTGAGGTCGTCGAAACGGGAGGCGCACGCCTTGCAGCGGTAGCGCTGCCGGCAGGGCTGGGTGTCGTCGTACCCGTCTCGGCTCACCGCATCACTGTCACAGCCAGGACAACGCACGCCCTCGGGCCAGCGGTGTTGGCGCACGAAGGCGAAGCACTTGGCGTCGTCCATCAGGCCGGAGAGGTTGACCAGGTCGGGTGCAGCCATGGTGGCAAGGGCTCCTCGCGCGAGCTGGTCAGCTACTCCCGCCCCTGCTCGCGCACCAGACCTCCTCAGCCCAACGGCCCGGTCCCGACTTCACCACCCCGGAAGCCGATAAGAGCCAACCTTGATATTGCGCGGCAGGGACGGTGGCTCGGGCCGGTCGGCCTCGCCCCTCCGTGAAGCGCGGTGGCGACTGTTCGGCTTTGGAGCGGCCTACGCCCCCCGAACGGCACGCGGTTTCGAGCGAGGGTCCATCGTTCCGCCCTTTGCGCTTCTCGGACGCGCGAAGCTGCCACACAGCGAGATGAGCACATGAGCAGCAAAGGAGCCGGCGACGAGGCCGGCGAGCCCATAGACGGCCGAGGCGGTGCTGATGACCACCTCTGGGGCGAAGATGCTGAGGGCTGTCCGCAGGACCGCTCTCTCGTAGCCCTTCGCGTCCGTGGCGGCGTCGGCAACGGCGACCATGGGCCGCAGCAGGGGGGGCGCCGCCTGGATGTGGTCATAGGCCGCGTGCAGCGTGCGAGTTCGGTCCACCGACACCGCCAGGGTCTCGGCGTTCGAGGGCTCCAGGGGCCGCAGGGCCGCGATGAGCGCCTCGTCCGTGTCCCCCGCCAGGCGGTAGAACTGCCGCGCCGACGCCTCGCGCTGGTCGATGTCTCGCCGGCCGTCCTGGGCAACCTGCAATAACGCCGCGGCGTAATCGTGCGCCAGGGCCGGCACCTGCATGGCCGCGACCGCGACCGCGATTGACATGCTGAGACGGACCGCGTCCGACAGCCAGCGTGCGATGAATGCCACCATTCCTGACTTTGTGCTCCCAGCCCGTAGGATACATACACCAGTGCGCATTGCCACGTTCGTCGCACCCGGAACGCGCTCGGATTGCGTGGTCGCGCCAAGCCGGTATCCGGCTTGTGATGGCCCAGAGCAGATCTTTGCACCCGGAAAGCCGAGCGGCAGCGTTTGAACCACGTTGAGGCTTTGCAGGAAGTCCGGCCGGACTTGCCCAGTGACGACGCGTGCCGCGTCCGTACCTATTCCTTTTGTCATGCAGCGGAGTTCAGATGGACATCGTCTTAAGGGTGAACGGCCATCAGCATCGGCTCGCAGTGGACGTGCGGACGACGCTGTTGGACCTGTTGCGCGAGCAGCTCGGGCTGACCGGCTCCAAGAAGGGATGCGATCTAGGCCAGTGCGGAGCCTGCACGGTGCTGATAGACGGGAGGCGCGTGCTTTCCTGCTTCACCCTTGCCGTCGCGGCGCAGGACGGGGACATCACCACCATCGAGGGACTAGCCGGCGAGGAAGCGCCGTTGCACCCGATGCAGCAGGCCTTCCTCGACCAGGACGCCTATCAGTGTGGCTACTGCACGCCGGGCCAGATCATCTCCGCCATCGCCTGCGTGAAGGAAGGACATGCGAACTCCGAGGACGAGATCCGCGAGTACATGAGCGGCAATCTCTGCCGCTGTGCCGCTTACCCCAAGATCGTCGCGGCCGTGGTGCAAGCGAAGCCGCAGATGGGACGCGCCTGACATGCAGCCCTTCACCTACGTGCAGGCCAGCAATTCGGCGGACGCCGTGAAAGCCGCATCGGCCTGTCTCGCCGCGCGAGGCGGAACCCAAGCCGACGCGCCGGCGCAGTACCTGGCCGGTGGCACCAACCTGCTCGACCTCATGAAGCTGTACGTGATGCGGCCGGAGCTGCTGATCAACATCGGCGACCTCCGGCGGGATCACGGCTCCGTCCGGGTGGATGCCTCGGGGCTGCACCTCGGCGCGCTGGTTCGCATGTCGGAAGCCGCCGACCATCCCGATATCGTCCGCGACTATCCCGTGATCGCGCAAGCCCTGCGCCTCGCGGCCAGCCAGCAACTGCGCAACATGGCGAGCCTGGCGGGCAACGTGCTGCAACGGACCCGTTGCAACTACTTCCGCGATCCGAGCTGGCGCGCGTGCAACAAGCGCGCCCCTGGCACGGGATGTTCCGCAATCGGTGGCGTGAACCGCCGGTTGGCCGTGCTCGGCGTCAGCGAGCACTGCATCGCCCACTACCCTGGCGATTTCGCCAACACGCTCGCGGCCCTGGACGCCAAGGTCGCGTTGCTGGGGACCGACGGCACGACGCGCGCCATCCCGTTCGAGGCGCTGCACCGCCTGCCCGGCGACACGCCGCACATCGAGACGAATCTGCGGCCGGGCGAGCTGATCACCGGCTTCTCCGTCCCAGCCGGGCCGTGGACGCGGCGCTCGCTCTACCTGAAGATCCGGGACCGGGAGTCGTACGACTTCGCACTCGCCTCCGCCGCCGTGGGGCTCGACCTGCAGGACGGCCTGGTGAGAGAGGCGCGCATCGGCCTCGGCGGCCTCGCCGCCAAGCCCTGGCGCTCGCACCCAGCCGAGGCCGCCCTCAGGGGGCGCAGGCTGGACGAAGCCGCGGCCCGGGAGGCTGCCGAGGCCGCGTTCCGCGACGCCGTCACCCACGAGGAAACCGGATTCAAGCCCGAACTCGGCCGGCGTACCCTGGTGCGCGCCCTGCTCGACGCCGCCGCCCTGGAGATTCTGAGCCATGCCTGACGATGCCGCCCTGGGCGCTGCGCGCGCCGTGATCGGAACCCCCACGCCGCGCATCGACGGTCGCGCCAAAGTGACGGGACGAGCGGTCTATGCCTCGGATGAGGCGGTGGCCCACCCCGCCTATGCCTTCCTGGTCACCAGTTCGATCGCGCGCGGCCGTATCCGCGCCTTCCACCTGGATCAGGCGCGCGCGGTCTCCAGCGTGCTGGACATCCTGACGCATGAGAACGCGGGCGGCGAGGCGGACCCGCAGCCGCCGCATGGTGCCGGCGGGGAGACCACGACACTGCAAACCGACCGGGTCTGGCATGACGGCCAGATCATCGGCGTCGTCGTCGCCGACAGCTACGAGGCCGCGCGGGAGGCGGCGTACAGAGTCCAGGTGGTCTACGAGGAGGAACAACCCTCCGCCACCTTCGGCAGCCCGGGCGCCGAGGCGGCGGTCCGCAAGGCCGGCGAGCACGAGGACTTTCAGGTCGGCGACGCGGATGCCGCCTTCGCCGCGGCCGAGGTGAAGGTCGATGCGCATTACGGCACGCCGACCCAGCATCACAACCCGATCGAGCTGTTCACCACCACCTGCGTTTGGAGCAGCGGCAGCCTGACCGTGTACGAGCCGAGCCAGTTCGTCTATGGGCTGAGGGGTGCGCTGGCCAAGCAGTTGCACATGGACCCGCAGCGCATCCGCGTGGTGTCCCGCTACGTCGGCGGGGCGTTTGGATCCAAGGGCAACGCCACCGGGCGCACCGCCTGGATCGCCGTGGCCGCGCGGCGGCTGGGCCGCCCGGTGAAGCTGGTTGCCACCCGCGACCAGGGCTATACGATTGCCACGTACCGCGCCGAAACCCGTCATCACCTCCAACTCGGGGCCACGCGCGACGGCAGGCTGACCGCCTTGCGGCACGAGGGCTGGGAGGTCACGTCAAGACCGTCCGAGTACAACGTGTCGGGCACCGAGACCACTGCGCGGGTCTACGCCTGCCCGAACATCCTGACCAAGGTGAACATCGTCCACGCCGACCGGAACACGCCGGGCTTCATGCGCGCGCCGCCGGACACGCCCTACATGTTCCCGCTGGAATCGGCGATCGACGAACTGGCCATCGCGCTGGGCATGGATCCGGTCGAGCTGCGGCGAATCAACGACACGCACACCGACCCTGCCACCGGGCAGGCCTATTCAAGCCGCCTGCTGATGCCCTGCTTCGATCAGGCGGCGGAGCGCTTCGGCTGGTCGGGGCGCGATCCCCGGCCGGGCTCGATGCGCGATGGTGACTGGCTGGTGGGCTGGGGCTGCGCCACGGCTGCCTACCCCGCCAACATCGGCCCCGCCGCGGCGCGGGTGGCGCTCGGCCCGGACGGGCGGGCCTCGGTGCAAATCGCGGCGCACGACATCGGCACCGGCGCGTACACGGTGGTGGCGATGATCGCGGCGGACCGGCTCGGGCTGGAGGTGGAGCAGGTCACGGTGCGGATGGGCGACACCGACCTGCCGCCGGCGGGATTGGCCGCCGGGTCCAGCCACACGGCCGGCATCAGTCACGCCGTCGCCGGCGCCTGCGAGGAGATCCGTGCGCGCCTCGCCCGTGCCGCCACCGCCAGCAACGAGGGCCCCTTCGCGCCGGGCGCGACCCGGCCACGCTCGCCCTCGCCGGCGGCGCCCTGCGCGCCCCGGACGGCACGACGGAGATCCTGAAGGACGCACTCCATCGGGTGAGCAGCGGCGCTCTGGAAGCCTACGCCGAGAACACGCCGAAGGGTATGCCGCCGGAATCGATGAGCAAGCTGTTTCAGGGGCAGATGGCGCTGTCGCGCGGCCAGCAGCGCAAGGACGTGCGGGCCTACGCCTTTGGCGCTCAGTTCGTGGAGGTGCGCGTCCACGCCCGCACGCGGGAAATCCGCGTGCCCCGCGCGGTGGGCGCCTTCGCCGCCGGACGAATCGTCAACCCGATCACGGCGCACAGCCAGTACATGGGCGGCATGATCTGGGGCATCGGATCCGCGCTGCACGAAGCGACGGAGATCGACGAGCGCACGGCGCGCTATGTCAACGACAACATTGCCGAGTACCCGATTCCGGTGAACGCCGACGTGCGCCGGGTGGAGGTGATCCTGGTGCCGGAACAGGATGACCAGGTGAACCCGATGGGCATCAAGGGCCTTGGGGAAATCGGCATTGTCGGCATGAACGCCGCGGTCGCCAATGCGGTCCACCACGCCACGGGGCGCCGCATCCGCGACCTTCCGATTCGGATCGAGGACCTGATCTAGCCTGGGCAAATCGCTCCCCGCAGCCACGTGTGGTAGCGTTGCGGGCGAATGGAACTGCGCTGGATGACGCACCGAGGAGAGGGCGAGATGCCGGTCACGACGAAATACGTCTTCATTGTGAGCATGGACGTGGCACCCGAGAAGGAGGCGCTTTTCAATGAAATCTACGATCGCGAGCACGCGCCGAACCTGCTGAAGGTGCCGGGCGTTCGCTCGGTCACGCGGCTGCGCACCGAGCCCGCCAGCTTCAACATCAGCGGGCAGAGCAAACCGCTCACCGGCGAGGGGGCACCGACGTACATGGCGATCTACGAGATCGACAGTCCCGACGTCCTGACCAGCGCAGCCTGGACCGAGGCGGCGGAACTGGGCCGATGGCCGACCGAGGTGCGGCCGCACACAAGCAATCGGCAGCACATCGTTCGGAAGGTGGTGTAGGTGCGTCACCGCGTATCCCTGCCCCGCTTGGGCAAGAGCGCGTCAGTTAGCCCGATTTTCCCCGATGCGCACCAGTGCGCCTCCGTCGACGGGCAGTGCCGCCCCGGTGACGAACGCGGCTTCGTCCGAGGCGAGAAATCGCGCCGCGCTGGGGACGTTCCAGCCGGTGGGGCGGTGGCCTTGTGACCGGCGCGTCGTTGCCCTCGATACTGATGCCCGCGGCTTACGCCGGACTCTCTTCGCCGTTTTAGGACTCGAATTCAATGTCCCGCGCGACTCGGCTGGCGGCTTGTGGCATCATGCCGCGGTGCATTGTCAGAGGGAGCCTGAGATGCCCGACAAGCAGAATTTCGTGTTGGTTCCTGATCCCGAGCCCGAGCCGGAAGCGGCTCAGCCGCGCCGTGCTGGCGTGCCGGCGCTGGAGCGGTTGCGCGCGGTTGCGGGCGTGGCTAATGCGCTGCTTTCGCGCCAGAGCCGGACGCTTGGCAGGTTGGGACGATCGCCGGCAACGGCCGCTCCCACGACGGGGCGCCCCCGTCTCTTGTTCGGCTTTGATGCCACCGCCTCGCGGGAGCCCGCCTGGGCAGCGGCGCGTCAGGTGACCGATGCACTGGTGCGCGCGCTGCCGGGCGAGCTGGATGTCGCCCTGGCGGTCCATGGCGGATCGCGCCTGCACACATTCACCGAGTTCACTGCCAATCCGGCGGTCTTGCGCGACCGTGCCGCCGCGATCCACTGCATCCCTGGCCATACCCAAATGCTGCCCATCCTTGCACGCGCGCTCGCCGTTCCGGGGATCCGGGTCGTGGTGTATATCGGCGACGTGTTCGAGGAATTGCCCAGCCGCGGACGGCAACTCGCCGACGAGATGGGACGGCGGGGCGCCAAGCTGTTCGTGCTGCACGACGTGGCTGACTGGAATGCGCGGAGGGACGCGGAGCTGTTCCGCGATCTGGCCCGCCGCACGGGAGGCGACATACTGCCGTTCGACGCAAACGCACCGGACCGGCTCAGGGAATTGCTGGCCGCCGTCGCCGTGTACGCGGTGGGCGGGGAGGCTCTGCTCGAGCAGAAGCAGGGCACACTGCCCGGAGCGGCTCTGCTGCTCAAGCATCTGGGCCATGACTCTCACCGCTGAAGTCATTTAGCAATCCGCGACCCGGACGTCGCCAACGGCCCGAGCCGCAGTCCCGAAGGTTCGCATGCTCACACCGGATCTGGCCAGTCGGCTTGCGAAACTCGCGCTTGGCCACGTGACGCGCGAGTACCCGAACAAGCTGGATCACGTTCTGGCCGAATTGGAGGACTTGGCCTCTCCGCGCGCGCTGCACCCCGTCTTCTTCGGCAGCTTTGACTGGCACTCCTGCGTTCACGCCTATTGGCTGCTTGCTCGCCTGATCCGCCTCTATCCCGCTCTCCCGGAATCGGACCGGATTCGCACGCTCTTCTCGACGTCCTTCACCCAGGATCGCGTTTCTTTGGAACTCGCCTATCTCGCGCGCCCGTTCAGCGGCACATTCGAGCGGCCGTACGGCTGGGCCTGGCTGCTGATGCTCGCGGCCGAGCTGGGACGGCACCAGGGCGAACAGGCGGAACGCTGGTCGGTCACCCTGAAACCCTTGGCGCACGGGTTTGCCCAGCGGTTCGTCGACTATCTCCCGAAGGCCGCCTATCCCGTCCGCACCGGCGTGCATTCCAATTCCGCGTTCGCCCTCGCGCTCGCCCTAGAGTATGCGCAGACGTGCCATGATAACACGCTTGCGAGCATGGTGGGAAGCGTGGCCCGGCGATGGTACCTGGGTGACGTGGACTGCCCGGCCTGGGAACCCAGCGGCGAGGATTTCCTTTCCCCCTGCCTCGTCGAGGCCGAGTGCATGCGTCGCGTGCTGCCCGCGCCGGAGTTCGCCGCTTGGTTCGCGCGCTTTCTGCCGTATGTTGACCGGCAGGAGCCGCGGACCCTCTTCCGCCCTGTCACGGTGAGTGACCGCAGCGATGGCAGGATCGCTCACCTGGACGGCCTGAACCTCAGCCGCGCCTGGTGTTGGAGCAACTTGGCCAGCTCTTTCGCGCGCTCGGATCCGCGTGGCCAGGTCATGCGTGATGCCGCCGCCCGGCACCTGGACGCCGGCCGCCAGCACATTGCCGAGGACTACATGGGCGAGCACTGGCTCGCCACGTTCCTGTTGCTGGCGCTGGAAGCCGCCGCCTCCGCGCGCGGACCACTGCCCACAGACCGGCCCAATCGAGGCTAGCGGTTTTCCGACGCGGCGATGGGGTGTAGCATGAGCGGGTGCTCCCTGAGTTTGCAATGAGCCGGCAAGCCGCGTTCCTGCTGTTGTTCCTGCCCGCACCGCTGTACTCCCTTGAGTGCGTCGGGGGGACCGCTCCGCTCTGCACCGGCCGGTGCAAACCTTCGATCGAGGCTTTCGGAGAGTTGCCATGCCCGTGACCCGACGCGGCTTGATTGGAACAGCCGCCCTTGCCTCCACATTGCCGATGCGGATGCTGCGCGCCCAGAACAAGCCAACGATCAAGATCGGCGTGCTGAATGACATGTCCGGCACCTATCGCGATGTCAGCGGCCCTGGATCGGTCGCGTGCGTGCGGCAGGCGATCCAGGATTTCGGCGGCTCCGGCAAGGATTTCACGGTGGCCGTTTTGGTTGGCGACCACCAGAACAAGCCAGATGTCGGGGTCAGCATCACGCGTCAGTGGTTCGACCGAGATGGCGTGGATGTGGTGGTGGACGTGCCCACCTCGTCGGTCGCTCTCGCGGTCGCGAACGTCGCCCGGGAGAAGAACAAGGTCTATATCAACTCCGGCGGAGCAACGGTCGATCTCACCGGGTCACAGTGCAACGCGAACACGCTGCACTGGACTTATGACACCTACATGCTCGCCCGCTCGACCGGAGCGGCGACCGTGAAGGCGGGCGGAAACACTTGGTTTTTTGTCACCGCCAACTACGTGTTCGGCCAGCAGTTGCAGCGCGACACCTCCAGCTTCGTCACCAAGGCAGGCGGCAAGGTCCTCGGGAGCGCGCTCTACCCCTTCCCCGAGACCACCGACTTCTCGTCGTATTTGATCCAGGCCCAGGCAAGCGGCGCGAAGGTGGTGGGCTTTGCCAACGCCGGCGATGACGCGGTCAACAGCATCAAGCAAGCACACGAGTTCGGGCTGGCCGCCAGCGGCGCAACCTTGGCCGGGCTGCTGGTCATCATCAATGTCGTGCATGCGCTGACGCTGCCGACGGCGCAGGGCTTGCTGCTGACCGAGAGCTTTTACTGGGATCTGAACGACCGCACCCGCGCGTTCACCAGCCGGGTCAAGCCCAAGATGGGCAACGCACCGGCCAACATGGAGCAGGCCGGCTGCTACTCGGGGGTCTTGCACTACCTGAAGGCGATCGAGGCGATGGGAGTGGCCAGTGCCAAGGCAAGCGGCGCGGCCGTCGTGGCGCAGATGAAGAAGATGCCGGTGGACGACGATGTGTTCGGCAAGACCACGGTGCGCGAGGACGGCCGGCATTTGGTGCCGGCCTATCTCTTCCAGGTGAAGAAACCGTCCGAGAGCAAGGGGCCGTGGGATTATTACAAACTTGTGGCGACCACGCCCGCCGACGAGGCCGCGCCGCCCCTGGCCGAAGAACACTGTTCCCTCGCCGTGGCGCATGGATGAGAGGCACGCCGGCCCATGACGAACATGGTCCGGCCCTCCCATGCCATGTCCAGGGACAGGACTGGCGCCTTTAAGGCACGTCTCAAAAATGAAAGGCGCGCTCGCGAATGTCTCCGGGCTTGATCAATCGCCCGTTGACGCCAGATCCAGCCAGTTCGAAGAGGCGATTTGTCCGCGTCTGCGACTGCACCCCTGCTTTGATAAGTCAAGAACCGACAGGAGAGCGCGGTTTCGGGCAGGGAATTCCAAGCGGGGCCTAGGCATGAGCAATCAGTGGCAATATCAGGTTCGGATCTATTTGCCTGACGATCTTGCAGAAGTTGCACGCAGCGATCCTGGCAATCCGGCACTCGGACCGCTCGCAGCCGTCCTGGCCAAACATGGCGCGGTCCTGAAGTGCCAGTTCGACGTTTTCGCAGGCTACGTTGCCGAAGCCGAAAGGCATGGGGTCAGTGGCGATACGCTTTACAAATGGACCAAAGCGACGATTGAAGATCCTGTCAAAAAGGCAAAATACATCACATCCTTCATGCTATATGTAGACGGCACGGAGGTATACTCAAAGGAGCGAGCGGATGCCCTCGAGGCAGATTTGCAGCCGCTCGTCCACAGCAAGGTGATCACGCGAATATCGAAGCACGACACCAATCCCGCAAACACCCCGCAGCCGCCCGCACAGTACCGGTCCTGACGGCATTTATCGTGACCGCTGGCTGGTGGAAGGGTTGGTGTCCTGGGTATCGATGCTGAGTGGCGTTATTTCAGGTGGATTTGCTGCCGGATGATATTCAAGCTGTTGCGCGTGCTGCCGTTCGGCTGCAGGACCATGTAGAGATAGGGCGACTGCCCGGTGTTTTCAAAGCTCATGCTCGTATCCGTGGGGTCCAAAAGGGTCGGGTATCCGTCGCCATTCGTGTGTCCCAAGCTAATCTGACCGTGGTTCATGGGCATCACCTTTTCCGGCGCGCTCCAGGTCACCATGTCCGGCGAGGTTGAAATGTAGTAGCCGTTGAAATTGCCATCGGTTGAGCCGATCATGAGAAACTTCTTCAGGAAGGTGTTGTACGAAAATCCGCCGTGCATGCTGCCGATATTGGAGAGCGGATCACACAGGTTGGCCAGCCCGTCGACCCAGCCGCGCCTCGTGTGAACCTGCCACGTACCGGCCTTCGTGATGTCGGCAGTGCGGGCGGCGCATATGCCGCCGGCGTTGTGAACGACAGGGTCGATCCCCTGCCAGAACAATGTGTAATAGTAGCCGCCGGACTTCACGATGCTTGTCGGCTCCGACGGCCCCCATACCGCGCTGCCCACCTTTGCCGGGTCGCAGGAGTAACTGGTGCTCCACGGCGAGCCTTGACGGAATAGCTTGTAGTTGGCCGGGTGATGAAACGTTGCTCCCCCATCATTTGACACAGCCAAAGTAATGTTATCTATCCTGAATAACCCATTATTGCTCGGTTTGCATCTTCTATCGACCAGTGAGGGATACCACTCATCGTGCACCAAGCCGTAAATGTTTGTCCCGTCACTCGTATAAATAGAGGAGAGCCATTCATGATACGTCTCGTGATCGTAATCCCTGTCGTTCGCGGACGAAAAAACGGGTTTGCAATCCGTCGGGCCAAGATTGTTTAGTGTCGGGCCGGTCTGGCGATAGGCATTCGCCTCGCTCGTTGAAAGGTTGGCATTGCAGGAAGCGCCGTGATAGGCGCGGGTGCCAACGTCGGGCAGGTCCTTGTAGCAGCCCTGGGCGTTATGGTCGTAGACGGTTTCAGACGCTCCGATGGCGGTGACGGCGATGGCACCCGTGCCAGATACGGGGAGAGGCTGACCTGTTGAATATGTGCTTGCGGTGTCACCCCCGCTGGGGCAGGTTTTGCCGGCCGAGGAAGTTGGGTCGGTCAGGCCGTCGCGGGCTTCTGTGTTGGCGACGGGGAGCAGTTGGGACACCTGTGGGTCGGTCGACCCTATCACGCCGAACACGGAGATCTGGGTAGGGCCGACGTCGAGCGCCGGCGGGCTGACCGTCTGAGCGGCGACGGGTATTGATAGCAAAACGAGCGTTGCGACAGCACAGAGCGGGAGAATGGGAGGAGCAAGCGCCGTGGAGCTAAATGCGCTGTGCCCAGACGTTCTCGCCTCCTGGTTTCGCCGTCGAAAAAGCTCCACAGATACGTCCTCCCGCGGTGTCGAGACCATACCGCTTTTCGTCTGTCGTGCTGATCGGCGCGCCCATCGGTGCTGTAAGCTGGAAGGCGCGCTTGCCGAGGAGCATATTCCTCTCCTTATCACGCACGAGGGGATTTTCCGCGGTTCCTGCTGCTTAATTCCTGGTTAGGAACCGGCAAGACCTCAGCAGGCTAATCGCCTGCCTCCGAAGCCCGCTCCGGATGGATCAGCAGGTCGGAGAGGCTGCGCCCGGCAGCCATCTGCTCCTCGACCCAGCGGGGCCTCCTGCCCCGGCCGGACCACGTCTCGGCCGGCTTGCCCGGGTTCCGGTATTTGGGCGCCACATCCCGCCGGTGGTCCGCGCCCTCTCTCTCTTCGTGAGATCGGCGCCTGTGTCGCTGCCCATCGCCCTCGCCGGCCTTGCGGACCGTGACCTCGAAGCCCGCCTCCTGCGCGAGTTGCTTGAACTCGTCCAGGCGCCGGGTAATCCGCTCGCTGAGGGTCTGCTTCACCCGCTGCATCAGCGCGCGCAGCTCCCCGTCGCTCATGCCCTCGAAATCCAGGTGCTCAATCCCTGTTGGTGTCCGTGCCATTATCGTTTCTCGATCCTTCAATCTGATCTGGAGTTAGAGCGGATATAGCGGCAGTTCAATACGCAAATAGCCACTTCAATTCCACTTTCGGCAAATTTTCCTGCTCTGGAGAACGCCGCTCAAAGGAGTTATACTGTCTGTTAATCGACGATGGAACGTGACCCGGATCGACGTCCAAAAGGCCCCTGGCAAAGGCTTGTGCCGGCCGTCCACAGGGGGGACCCGCCGGCCTGAAAGCGGCCGAAGGCGCGCCGGACGTGACTTAAAGCTTCAGCCCGGCCAAGCGCGCCCGAAGCGATCCGCGAAGGCCACCTCGGCCACCGGACGCCGGGACAGAGGCCCGTACTTGCCCCGCGGATAGCTAATGGGCATCAGGGCGAAGGTGAACACGTCATCTGGCAGGGCAAGGATTGCGCGCACCTCGTCCTCGTACAGGATGTGGTTTGTGGTGATCACCGTGCCGAGTCCCAGCGCCCGACACGCCAGGATGACGTTCTGGATTGCTGGATAGATGCTCGCGCCGCGGATTTGCTCCTGATAGGCGAGATGGGCCTCGTAGCGCGCCGCCACGGCTTGGGGCAGGACGCCGCGCGGCGGCATGTCCCGCCTCCTCAGGCACAGCACCAGCAGAACTGGCGCGTCGCCGATATGATCCCAGAGATAGGCGCCGGCCTCCAGCATGCGCCGATACTGTTCCTCGGTTTGGTGGGCCGCGCGTCCGCGGGCGGCGTAGATCGCGGCAACCTCGTCGGAGGCCTTGCGATAGACCGCTGCCAGCCTGTGCCGCTGCGCCGCGTCGCGGACCACAATGAACACCCAGTTCTGCGCGTTGCCGCCGGACGGGGCCCTGATGGCGGCATCCAGAACTTTGGTTATGATCTCCTCGGGCACCGGGTCGGGCTTCAGGCGCCGCATGGCGCGGGCGGTGTACATTGCCTCGAACAGCCCAATCTCGGTCATGGCGGTGTGTCCGCAAAGGCGAATGTCGATGATCTTACGAACCGTTGAGCCCTTGCAAGCACGGAGAGCGCTCCGTCTACCCGCGCCTATTCGGGCTGAGACACCTCCTTTCTCGCGTTGGTCCTCGCCAGCGGCGAGGTGATGTCGGCGAAGGTGATGTCGTGCAGCGACGTCACCACGTCGATCACGGCTGGCTCGCGCGCGCCGATGGCCTGGCGGATCGACGGGCCGAGCTGCCCTGGATCGCTCACCCGCACGCCGCCGCAGCCCATCGCGCGGGCGATCGCGGCGAAGTCGAAGTCGCGGAACTCGGCGGCGAAAGGACCGCCGCCGTGCAGCACCCAGCCCAGCGCGCGGTTGTTGAACACGACGGTCACGATCGGAATGTCCTGCTCCAGCGCCGTCATCATGCCGTTCATTGTCATGGCGAAGCCGCCATCACCGCATACCGCCACCACCGGCCGGTCGGGATGCACCAGCTTCGCCCCGAGTGCCGCGGGAATGGCGAAGCCCATAGGCCCGGACCCGGCCGCTTGCAGGAAGCCGCCGGCGCGCTGCGTTTGATACAGATGCGTCATCAGGATGCGGTTCTCGCCCGCGTCGCAGGTGACGATCGCCTCTGGCGGCAAGGTGCGGCGCAGCTCCCCGATAATTCGCTGCGGATGGATGGGCGAGCCCGGAGCGGCATAGGCCGGCTGATCGAAATAGCCATGCGTTCTCCGGTTTGCCACCACCCGCGCGACGCCAGTCCGATTGCGATCGCCGCCACGCGCCTCATCCGTCATTGCCGTGCCGAGTTGGCGCAGCACCAGCGCCGCGTCGCCGATCAGCACGTGCTCGGCCGGAAAGCTCCAGGAGGCGTTGCGTGGCTCGACGTCGATCTGCACAAAGGTTTGCCGCGCCGGGTCGAGCAGCTCCGGATTTTCTCGCGCGGTGTCGGAGGCGCCGAGCTTGGAGCCGACGACCAGCACCAGGTCGGCTTCCGAAACCGCCGCATTGGCCCCGGCCAAGCCGAACGTGCCGAAGACGCCAAGCGCCAGCGGATGGGTTTCGGCGAACACGCCCTTCCCGGCGGCAGTCGTCACCACAGGCGCACCGAGCATCTCGGCCAGCCGCTCCAGGGGCTCGTACGCCTGCGCAATGCGAACACCGTTGCCCGCTATTATCACCGGCCGCTCCGCCGTCGCGATCGCGCGCGCCGCCTTGGCCACCAGTGACGGCTCGGCACCGGCCGGCTCGGGGGGCAGATAGAGCGATGTGGCGTAAAGCCGCGGCTCTGACCGCGCGTCCACCGTGCCTGACAGGGAGGCGAGGCTGTAAAGCACCGCGACGGGTCCCGGCTCGCCGGCGAGGGCATGCTTGATCGCGAGCTGGGTCGCCTGCACCGCCGAGGCCGGCTCGAGTGCCTGGAACACCTGCTTGGTCACGCCGCGGAAAGCGGTGCGCGCGTCCCACGTGCCATAGTCGCCAGTGCCGGCCTGATAGGGACCGTGCAGCGACAGGTTGGGCGGGTCGCTGAAGTCAGTGAGCAGCAGCATCGGCGAGCTGGAGAGATGCGCCTCCAGCGTGCCGAGCAGGCCATTGCCGAGAACCCACGGCCCTTGCCCGATCAAGACACCCGGCTTGCGCGTCAGCCTGCCATAGACCTCCGCCATCACGCCGCCCAGGCTCTCCTCCCGCACCAGCACGGTGCGGATCGCGTTCTGCTGTTTCTCCAGTCCCTGGAAGATGCGGCCCGCGTGGCCCCCGGAGATGCCGAACACCATGTCGATTCCGGCCTCCCGCAGAACACGCGCGAGCAGATCGCCGGCGCCGGCCTCCTCGTTCACCAGTCGCTCGGCCGCCATCGCCCTGTCCTCCCCTTCAGTCCCCAGTGCAACGCTATCGCAACAAGCCGCCATCGACCGGTATGACCGCGCCGGTCACGTAATCCGAGAGGTTGGTGGTCAGGAACTCCACCACCCGCGCACAATCCTCGACCGTGCCGACGCCGCGAAGCGCGACGCGCGCGGCCGGGTTTGCGTTGGCCCCGGAACTGCCGGGGATGACGGTCTGCATGATCCGGCCGGTCGCTATGATGCCGGAAGCGATGCAATTGGCGGTGATTCCGTGCGGGCCGAGATCCTGGGCGAGGTATCGCGTGTAGTGCGCGATCGCCGCCTTGGCCGCGCCGTAATGCGCGTACCCGCCGTCCGTGGACGGGCTGATCCCGGCGACGGAGCTGACCGTGACGATCTTGCCGTACGCCTGTCGCTTCATCATCGGCGCCACGGCATTGCAGCAGTAGATCGTGCCATGCAGGTTCATGCGTAGGACCAGGTCGAGCAGTGCCGGGTCGAGCGTACTGGCCTTGGTGTCGATCGGCCGTCCCCGGCCGCCGCCAGCATTGGCAACCAGGATGTCCACCCGCCCCCACGCCGCAGCCACCTGCGCCACCATCGCTTCGACGGCCTCCCGATCGGCAACGTCCAGCTCGATGCCGAGCGCACTGCCTCCGCCCGCCTCGATTTCCGCGACCGTGCTCTCGCCGGTCATCTCGCGGCGCTCGGCCTCGAATTCCTCGTAGGATTTCAGGTTGAGGTCGGTGACCGCGACCTTCGCGCCCAATCCTGCGAGCCGGCGTGCGTAGGCGCCGCCAAGCCCCCGCGCCGCGCCGGTGACGATCGCGACCCTACCATCAAGCTTGCCCATGGCCGTATCCTCGTCCGCCAGGCGCCTGGACTCAACCATCGTCCAACGGACCACGCGCCGAGGCGGACGTCACCTTTGAGCCGCGAGGATCGCCATGGATCGTCCTTCGACGGTGAAGGTCTGACCCGCATTCGGACAGGCCGTCCAATCGGATGTCATGCACAGGTCCTCGCCGCGGGGGCGCCAGGAGCGCGCAACCACCTTCCAGGGCTGCCGCGACCAATTGCCGAGGTTTGTCACCGTGAACGGTGTCCAGTTCTCGTTGTAGATCACTATCAGGTCGGGCTCGTTCGGCCGGCCCCACCAGATCGCGGCGAGCTGGCTCGGTGCTCCCGCGGCGGGTCCCTCCCAGGCGTAGCTGAGGTGCCCGTCATTGGCGGGGTCGCCGGGAGCCGAGCGGGGACCGGGCGCATAGTCGGCGAAATCCGTCCTGCGGAAATGGGTCCAGCGTTTGCGCAACGCGATCAGCCCCTCTGTCCACTCCGACAGCTCCCGCCCGTAGCTCGGGGCGTTGGGCGACTCTGTGGTGCTGCCGTCCTTGAGGCCCCAATCGATCCAGTTGACCGCGTTCACCCCCGCGTTGCCGGACGCGGACTCCTGATCCCAGCTATTGCGCGCGCCGTCCTGGCCGGCGCCCGACTTGGTTCGGCCGAACTCGTCGCCCTCCTGGAGGAGCGGCACGCCGTTGGAGGTGAGCAGGAGTCCCAGGAGCAGCTTTTCACGCTTGCGACGGAGATCCTCGTCGCCCAAGCTGTCCCAGCAATTTTGCGAACCGTCGTTGTCGTTGAAGACCATGCAATCGCGCAGCGTGTAGCCGTCATGGATCGCGACGAAGTTGATCGACCGCCAGGGCTTGCTCGAGGCCGGCGCGTCGGAATCGGGTACCGCCCCACGACCCTCGATGAGCCGCTTGAGCACGCCCGGGGTGCGGAGATCGCTTTTCGCAAACAGGCGCGCGTCGTCCCGGTACTTGCCCAACCACTTGGCCCAGCGATTGTTTCGCCAGTCCCAGCCCGCGCTGTCCATGAAGTTCCATCATTGGCCGCCCAAGTCCCAAGGCTCCGCGTGCAGGTGCGCGCGTCCGAACCGTGGGTCGTGGTCGATCCAGGCCGCGGCATCGGTGGAGCCGTCGGCCAGCACGCGGGCGAGGTCGAACCGGAACCCGTCGATCCCGTAGGTCGTGTACCAGAGCGCCAGAGAGTCCCGGACGAGGCGCTTGGTGAATCGGTCGCCGCCGGAGAAGTCGATGTCATTGCCGGTTCCGCTGTCGTTGGCGAAACCCCCGTTCGGGCCTTCGCGGTAGATCTCGGGGATGTCGTCGCACAAATCGTAGCATTTGTCGGCGAGCCGCCCATCCTGCACCCAGCTACCCTCGGCGGTGTGGTTGTAGACGACGTCCATGAAGACCGCGATGCCGCGGGCGTGGAACGCCTGCACGAGCTGCTTCAGCTCCACGATTTCCTCGCCCGGCTTCGCGGCGTATCGAGCCTCCGGCGCAAAGAAATTCGTCGTCATGTAGCCCCAGTGGTTCACCCGTCCTGGGGCTGTCGTCGTATCCTCGTCGTACTCCATGACCGGCATGAGTTCGACAGCGGTGACGCCGAGCTCGGCAAGGTGGTCGATGCCCGCGGACAGGCCATCCGGTGTCCTGAGACCGCCCTGCGCGAGTCCGAGATAGGTGCCCCGCAATTCGGGAGCGAGACCGGCGATCCGCGCCGTGTAGTCCTGGACGTGCAGTTCGTACACGACCAGGTCTTCCGGGCGGATCTCCACGTGGCTGGATTTGGGGTCGGCCGCATGGTCGTAGACCGCGCTCTTGCCGCCCCCGGCGTAGACCGGCTGGGCGGCATCGACGAACGGAGGCGATGAGAAAACCTTGGAGTAGCGGACATCCTGCGTGCGATAGGCGTAGGGATCACTCAGCACGAAGCTGCCGTTGAGCACGGTGCCGAACGGAGTCTGTTTCGACGCCGTCCCGTGCCCGGTCGCGCGATACATGTAGAGGAGGCCCGGCCCGACCCCGGGACCGTGGACGCGAATGCCCCAGTCGCCGTTGTCATTCCGCACCATGGGTACCGTGTTCGCCGGCGTGCGGGCATCCGGCGCGTCATAGAGCAGCAGGTCGATCGTTGCCGCCGGAGGGGCGTGCAGTCCGAAGTCGACCCAGCCATCCGCGTGCGGATGCGCTCCATAGTCGATCGCGGACGGCTGGGCCGTTTCGATCTCGAAAGCGGCGCCGGACCTGGCGCCAAGGAGCGCAAACCCGAGCGCACCGAGAAGGCACGTCAACCGCTGGGTACGCATACTGGTCTCCTCCGCATTCGTCTGATACCAAATCCGGCTGATTAGTTCGGCTGAACCGGCTTTGGCCACCAGTGGAAGCTGGTGTGCGGACGGATCATGCTTGGGTCGAGGCGGGTGCTGCGTTCGGCGATGGCGGCATCGAGGTCGGCCAGGGTGGGGAAGTGCTTGTTGGCCACCGCCTCGTCGAGCAGCGGCCAGAGCCGCTCAGCGGGTTGGAGTTCCGGGCTGTAGGGAGGCAGGAACACCAGCGTGATCCCGTCCGGCACGGCCAAGCCCTTGGGGCCGTGCCAGCCGGCGTTGTCCAGCACGAGGACGATGTGGCGTCGGCGTCCCGCCCCGCTCTCGCGGGCGAAGGCGGCGAGCCGGGTTTCGAAGGCCGGCTTGTTGATGCGGGTGCAGAGATACCAGACCGTCTCGCCGCTGCTCGGCTGCACGAAGGCCGCGACGTGCAGCCACTGGAACCGGTGATGACCCAGCGCCGTTGGGCGTGCGCCGGCCTTGGCCCAGACCCGGCGGCGGATCGGCTTCAGGCCGAGGCGGTGCTCGTCCTCCGCCCAGACCTCGACCGGCTGTTTCGGGTGCGCCGCCCGTGCTTGCGCAACGGCAACGTCAACCTGTTTGCGAAGGCCGCCCGCGCCTCCGGATCAGCGGCCCGCGGATGGCGCGGGCGCGGCGTCTGCACCGACCAGCCGAGCCGCTTCAGCGCCTCCCAGCCGCGCTGCGGATGCACCCGCTCCAGCTTGAGGTGCCGCGCCATCCAGGCCGCCACCTTGGGGCCGCTCCATAGCCCGCCGTCCTCGGGCGGCTCACGCAGCCGCTCGGCCAGGGCGGCCAGCACCGCCTCGGTCAGCACGCTCGCTGCTCGCCCGTTCCGCCGCCGCCCATCGCCCAGCGCCGCCCATCGCCCAGCGCCGCCGGGCCGCGTGCGTTGTAGCGCGCCGCCACCGCCTCCACCCAGCGCGGCGTGAGCGCCAGCACCCCGGCCACCTCGACCACCGTGCGGCCCTGCGCCAGCAGCCAAATCGCCTGGGTGTGCCGCGCCTCGGCCACGGTTTGCGCCGCGCGGAACCGCGCCGCCAGTTCCGCCACACTCAGGTGCTCGGCAATCCGTGCCATCATCCCCCCGTTCAACCGCCCGCGGCATAGGCCCGCTCCGCGCAGCCGCCACTCTAAGCCGAACCTATCACCCGGATTTAGTATGACTCCATCGGCTCTGGCGACCGTCTTCATCCTCAGACTGGGCATCGATACGGATGAAGCTGCGCTCAGGGTGATGCATGTTCTCAGCATCGGGCACCTGCCCGTGTCGGCGGCACGCTCGCCTGATTCGCGTAGGCTCCTACAAGGGGCGGTGTTGCGCGGATGTGGCCTGGATCACAGACAACGCTCGCGCGTGATGCGTTGCCGCCGCCTATGCCGACGCGCTGGGGCGAGGTCACATCCGCGTAGCGGCCAAGCCGTCCAGCCGCTCGGCGAGGCGCTTCAGATCCCATTCCCGGGCGAGGACGGCCGCCTTCCCCCAGGTGGGCTCTTGGTCAGGCACGCAGGGCATGGGCGCGGAGGCATCCATCAGCGCGATGCGGCGGTAGCGCCGCAGCGCGTCAGCCTGCGTGGGGAACCGCCCGTCCGCCAGGGCATCGTCAAGGGTCGGGTACTGGCGCAGCAGGTCAGCCGCCCCCTTGGGTCCGACCCCTTTGGCGCCCGGCAGCTTGTCGGACGGATCGCCGCGCAGCGCGATGAAGTCCGGAACCTGCTTCGGCTCCACCCCATAGCGCTGGCGGACTTCGGCTGGTCCGATCCGCGCCATCTCCCCGGCCCGAACCGGGTGCAGCACCGTGGTGCGGTCGGACGCGAGCTGAAACGCGTCACGGTCACCGCTCGCCACGAGCGTGTGCCCGCCGCGGCGCTCCTCCTGGGCGGCGGCCGCGGCGAGGAAGTCGTCCGCCTCGTAACCGGCCGCTTTCGCGTTCGCGAATCCGCAAGCGGCAACGAACTGCGGCAGGATGTCGAGCTGCTCCACAAGCTCCTCATCGAAGTGACGCCCGCTTTGATAGGCTGGGAACAGCGCCTGGCGGTATGTCGGCACGCCCAGCGTGTCCCAGCCGACGAGCACGGCGCGGGGCCGCTCGCCCTCACACAGCCGCAGCAGGAGGTTCGCGAACCCCACGATCGCGCCGCCGCCGCGGCCGCCCGTCCGCCTGATCGACCGCGGCAGCGCGTGGAAGGCGCGATGCGCGAAGGAATCGCCATCGATGACGAGCAGAGGGCGGCTCATAGCCGGTGCGTGGACGTCCTATGCAGGAAGCGGATGGGCAGCGTCACGAACTCCTTCGCTTCGTGCCCTCCGCGCCGCGCTGTCCCGGCACATTAGGCCAATGTGTGCACGATCACGGGGCCGGCCACCGCCTTGACTGGTTCCGTGAGCAAGGGCGTCAGGTTCTCCTCGCTCCAGGCAAGCCCGCGTCTGTTGGACTCCTGGGCGCCCGCGTAATCCTCGAAGATGCTGATCGCCGTCACGGTGTCGTCTGAGGCATAGATCACGTAGTAGGCCCTGAAGCCCGGGACATTGCTGATGATCGGGATCGCGCCTTCCTTGATGGTGCGTGCCAGCTCCTCTGCCTTGCCAGCTTTCGCCTTGGCCTGACGAATGGCTCCGTACATTTTTGTCTCCCGTGATGGATTGGCTGCTCCCCATCCGGTGAAGTTCGGCGGTCAGGCGCCTTGTTGCTCGGACGGAATGCCGAGCATGGAGAAGCCCGCCCAGTTCGCTCCAAAGGAGAACAGCAAAGCCGAGCTTCGCGCTCCTGGACAGTTTTCGCAAACCGGGGCGGCAGGGCAAGCCACCGGCCGAGCCGCGGCCGTCGCCTCAGCCGCGGTGGCCCTGTCCATCTCCCCCTCGGCTCACGACACGACCCTCAGCACCGACCGGCCTGACCAGATTCCGGTTGGGCTGCGTCGCAACAGCGCGTCCAGCCCCAGGCTGCGCCCCGCGGCATCGGCCGCGAGAAAGCCGAGCAGCAGGATCAGGAACATATATTGCCAGGGCCATTCGCTGCCATTGTGGTAGAGCCCAAGCCAGATGTTCGCGGCGAAGGCCATGCCGGCAACTCCCGCCAGGCGCACCGCGAATCCCAGCGTGAACGCAACGGCGAAGCCCAGCTCCGCCGCATAGGCGATCGTGTTGATATAGGCGATGTTGGGAATCAGGATATCCTTGTAGAAGTGCGCCATCGCCGGAAAGGCGGCGTTCTGCGCCATCTGCTCCATCCAGTACCCTGAATCCGCCCGAAACCGGCAGCGGCAGCTTCCAGATCGAGCCCTGGAACCACATGGCGCCAACGAGGGATCGCGCCACCCACAGATAGAGGTGCCTTGCGGTGCGCTGGCCGGGGTCCGCGCGCCAGTTGACCACGACCAGGGCCAGGTTGGCGGCCACCAGCAGACAGAAGAGCAGGATCAGCGGGTACTGCGCCAGTCCCAGCGGCTTGTAGTTGTCGTCATACCCGATCAGGAACAGCAGGCTATCGAGAAACGGATTCGTCCGCATTGGACCTGCCCTCCGCTCGCTTGAGCTGATGGTGAAGCCGAGTGCGCCAGGCCGTTGCGGCGGTTTGGATCAGGCGCAACGAGGCAGGGGCGCCATCGGCCTCCCCCTTCTCGAAGTCGCCTTCGCGGCCGAGCCGGTTGCTGACATGTGCGAAGCACACGATATCATATCCGCAGCGCCGCGCGAGCGCGTAGAGGCCCGCCGCCTCCATTTCGACCACGAGCAAGCCGCGCGCGGCCGCGGCCGCGATCGCCGCGTCGGTCTCGCGGAAGGGGGCATCCGTGGTCCAGCTCCCACCCCTGAGCGGCGCAAGACCAGCGCTGGCGACCCCCAGCTCGATCGTGTCGAGCAGCGTCTGGTCGGCCTCGGCGTAGTCGGAGGGCGGGAGGTAGTGGTAGCTCGTGCCCTCGTCCCGGAGCGCCCTCTCGATCATGACATAGTAGGGCGGCGAGGCGAGATCGGCGATCTGACCGCCCGAGGTGACGCTCAGGAGCAAGCGGCAGCCGGAGGCGAACAACTGCTCGGCGACCAGCACCGCGTAGGGTGCGCCCACGGCGTTGCCCACCGCACCGAACCGGTGGCCGCCGGCGCTCCATTCGATGAGACGCGTGTGATAGCAGGGCCAGGAGGGCGCGACCTCGGCACCACGCTCGGCGAGCAGGTAGCGGACCAGATCCCCGTCCGGGTCGAGGACGCACACCTCCGGGACCGAGGCGAACGGAACCCCCTTCTGCCGGCGCGCCTCGCGCAGAAGGCTCTCCGGCCGGAAGACTGACCCGGCCTCCCAGTCCCTTGGGGCGCTTATCGGTGGACGGTTCATGCCCCGGCGCCCCGCCGCAGCTCCAACGACACGCGGATCAGCGTGGCGGTGATCCGTCCGCCGGCCCTCACGGTTCCGCGCCAATTTCCCGCCACCTTGGACCGCCCCGCGACGCGGCGCCGGTACGGCAGCGGCACCTCGCGAACCCTCAGCCCGGCCGCGGCGGCGCGGAGCTGCATCTCAAGGTTCCAGCCATAGGTCATCTCGCGCATGCCGAGGCGATCGAGGCGATCGAGACGAATGGCGCGGAACGCGCACATGTCGGTGTAGCGGACGCCGCCAATCGCACCGAGTGCCCGCCCCATCAGCCGTCCGGCGAGAACTTGGTGCGCGCCCATGCTCCCCGGCTCCCGGACGCCGAGAGTCCGGGAAGCCAGCACGAAGTCGAACTCCCCCCGCAGCACCGGGCCGACGATCTGCGCCGCCTCCTCCCCTGCGTCGGCTCCATCGCCATCGAGAAACAGCACCACCTCCGCCCCCAGCGCCCGCGCCCGCTCCACCCCTGACAGGCACGCGCGGCCGTATCCGCGGCGAGGCTCGAACAGCACCTCGGCGCCTATCGCCCGCGCTTCTTCCACGGTCCCGTCGGTGCTGCCGCCGTCCACAACGATAATAATATCCACCACGGAACGCGGCAGGCTGTGCATGGTCGGTCCAATGGCGCCCGCCTCGTTCAGGACCGGAATCACCCCTGCGACACGGATCCGATCCATCACAGGCTCCAGCGAAGCCCGCACCCCTGACAGGGTCTCGGCGGTGTCTCGCTCAGAAGCTGCGCGCGGAAGGCGCGATAGGCAGCCCCGTTCCATATCTCCCGCAAGCTCTGCTGCGTGGCGTTGCCCAGCGTGTAGCTGCCGTAGTCGCGCGCGGAGAAGGGCGCGATGCAGCACGGCAGCGCGCGGCCATGCGCGGTGAAGTACATCAGCGACCAGGGGCGGCGGCAGAGTGACCATGGCCGGTCGCCTTGCTGGCGTAGGCTCAGTCCCGGCTCCGTCGCGCCGGAGGCGTCCAAGGTGACGTCGAGCTCGGCGCCGAGGCTTTGCGCCGCCTCGATCGCCGCGTGTTCTTCCCGCTCCACGCGCTCGAACAACGACGAGTTGGCGCGCGCCATCCCGAAGCCGGCGTTGTCGAACACAAGCCGCTGGAGATGCACCTCCTTCACGCCCATCTCCGCGGCAAGCCTGACGAATTCCGGAAGCTGACTCACCGTCTGCTTCATGCCGGTGAGCCAAAGCGAGACACGCGGCGTCTCGACCCCGGCCGCGCGCTGGAAATCGACGAGGCGGCGCACGTCGCGAACGATGCGCCCGAAGAAGTCTCGCCCGCGCACCGCCTTGTACGTGGCCGCGTCGGCGGCGTCGAGGGAGACGCGCAGTTCATCGAGGTCGGTGTCGATCAGCTCCTTGAACTTCGACGGGCGCAGCAGGGTGCCATTGGTGTTGAAGAGCACGTAGGCTCCGCGCTGCTTGAGGTGGCGGACCATCCGCGGCAGGTCGCGCACCAGCATGGGCTCGCCGACGCCATGCAGCACGGCGCGGGCCAAGTTCGGCACCTGGCCAACGATTCGCGTGAACAGCTCCCAGCTCATGTCGGCTGGCGGCTCGAGATCCTCGAACGTGCGGGGACAGGTCTCGCACAAGAGGTTGCACCGATTGGTGATCTCCAGATAGAGGCAAACAGGGGGCGCCTCGGCGACGTCACCCCGCTCCTCGGCAATCGCCTCGAAGTACCGTCTCGGGTCTTTCAGGGCGGCTTGTGCCATCAACCAATCCTCTCCGGAACCAAGCTCGCCGGGGCGGCCGTCTGCACCATACGGCCTCTCAGGTCCAGGATCGCAAGCGCGATCGCCGGGACAAAGACCAGCGACGGCCAAAAAAACCGCTCGTCCATCGGATTGAGATAGAGCGCCAGCGGTGCGACCGAGAGCCAGACGATCGCGCGATACGGCTGCACGGCGGCCGGCACAGCAAGCCAGACGAAATACCAAGGATAATGGGGGCTGACGGCCGCGACGGTACAGGCGGCAAGGATTCCGGCATCGGCGCAGACGCGTCGCGCGTCCAGTTTCGGATCCCTTGGGCGTGGACGCAGGGCGAGCCACAGGGCAAGCGCGCCGAGTGCCAGCGCCGCCGCGCTCATGTACAACAGCGCGGCCGCATGCGTCAGCGGCACGAGTTCGCCGATCCCGGCCAGCAGCCAAAAGCCTTGTCCGTTCGTAACGCCCTCCTCGGTGCCATATCCGGATAGGAAGCCAAACACCTTCCAGCCAACTCCGAGATAGGGAACATAAAATAAGACAAGAACAATCAGCAGCGCAGCGGGCAGCCGCCAGTCGTTCCGGCGCCAGAGCGCGGGTCCGACCGCCAGGGGCAGGAACTTCGCAAGGATGGCGCCAGCGAGCGCCGCACCGGCCCACGCACTCCGATTCGCGGCGCGCGCCAGCAGCGCAAGGCCGAGAAAGCCGACCACGATCGCATCCACATGCCCGTTCCCGGCGAAGGACCACGCCGCGAGCGGATTCCAGGCATAGATCAGCAGCCGCGCCGCTGGGAGGCCGGCACGCCGCAGGAGGAACAGCACGCACACCATGCCGATCGTCTCGCAGGTCAGCATCGCCGCTTTCATGGCGAGCACCGATGGGCTGAGCCGCGCGACCGACGCGAAAACCCATTGCGCGGCCGGGGGATAGATCGTCGGCGCGTAGTCCCGGCGGTTCACATGCGGGTAGATCGCGCTGTCGCGCAGGCTGGCCAGGGCCGGGTCAGCCGGCACGTATCGGTAGGGGTTGATGCCCGCCGCCTGCACGCGCCCGTCCCAGACATACCGATACATGTCGCTTGACAGGAATGGCGGCGCGGGAAGCAGCGGGAGCCGGATGGCCGCCGCGACCAACGCAACCCACAGCAGTGCCCCGCCCCCCCGCGGCGGGCGCCGAATGACCCGCTGGACCGCAAACAGGTATGCAAGCGCCGCGACCGCCAGGATCGCGACGAAGACCTCGGTTCGCTGCAAGGAGCCGACGCTGTCGGAACCTGGCACGTGCAGCGCCAGATCGCCCCAGGTCAGGGCGACGATCACCGCACCGAGTCCGGCAAGCGACGTCACTCCGCCGCCATCCGCCCGCGCCGCAATCCGAGCCGGTCGAGACAGGCCGATGTTGCCGGCGCGGCATAAGGCGCGAAACCCTTGACCATTGGACGATCAAGCTCGCCGGCCAGCCGGTCAAGGGCCGGGGGATCGTCGACGTCATACCATGGATCGAGCTCGACAAGCGGCAGCCGAAGCGCCGCCACACGCGCGCGCGTCTCTGCGGCAACGCGGCTCGTGCTCCAGTCGATGCTTTCGAACAGAGACGAATGGGGAGCGCTCATCCCGATCAGGTAGTAGCCGCCGTCCTCCGCTGGACCGAGTACGACCCGGCGCGGATCGTCGAGCAGTAGCGACGCTGCCCGGCTCAGCAGTCCTGTCGGCAGGGTCGGACTGTCGGAGTTGACGAGACAGAGCGCGGCGTAGCCGCGCGCGCTCAGCCCTCTCGCGGCATGCAGAAGGCAGCGGCCGAGCCCCCCGACGCCCGCCGGCATCTCCCCGCTGCCGTCAGCGAGCAGCAGCGCCGTGCCGGGGACCGCGCGCGCCGCGAACAGCTCCTCCGACCCAGCCGGCGCGTAGGCGACCCAGCCATCGATCGGCGCGTGCCTGGCAGCCTGCGCCAGGTTGCCTGTGATATCGCTTAGGAAAGCGCCGCTCAGCGCGGCGGCCCCATCTGGTGTCAGCGGGGGGACGAGGCGGGTTTTGGCCCGCCCAGGCACCGGCGCCTTGGCCATCACCGCGATCGCGCAACGGTTGTGCATCGCTTTCTAGCAAACTCCCATGCGGTCGCGCATATCGGTCATCCTGGCCATCCGACCCAATGACGATTCGGCATCGGTACCATGTCGTCGGGCCGCTCCGGTGTTTGGCAACCAGGCGGCCAGAGCGCATGGCACCGCAGGCCAGCCTAGATGCCGCTAAACCAGTTATACCCGCGGTCGGTCCAAAATCCCCGAGGCTGCACATTGGTCACATACATGGTCGTAACGAACTTCGGATTCTTGAAGCCGAGCTTGGTCGGAACCCTGATCTTGAACGGGTAGCCGTGCTCGGTCGGCAAGGTCTCGTCGGACAGCTTGAATGCCATGATCGTCTGCGGATGGAGCGCGCTCGGCATGTCCATGCCCTCGTAGTAGCCGTCCGCGCACTCGAACCCAACATATTTCGCCGCGGTGTCGGCGCCGATCCGCTCCAGGAAGGCGCGCAGCGGAGCGCCCGTCCACTTGCCGATCATGCTCCAGCCCTCCACGCAGACATGCCGCGTGATCTGTGTCACCTGCGGCAGGGCGTGAAGCTGCTCGACCGTCCACGGGCGCTTGTCGGCAACGCGTCCCGCCAGCTCAAGCCGATAGGTAGCCGCACTGAGCTTGGGCGCGTCCTTGGGGCCGTACCAGGCGTTGTAGCGGAAGTCTTTCACGGCATCCTGCTCGCCGAACGTGGGGGCGAGCCGGCTCGGACCAAACAGCGCCGCTTGTACGCGGTCGTTCCAGCGCGAAAAGCCGGACAGCGCGCCCTGCACGACATCATTGTCGCTCACGTCGCAACCTGTCAGCAGTGTCAGAGCGCCAAGGCTGAATCCTCTACGCAGCAGGGATCGGCGTGCCACCGCTTCACGCAGCGCGGGATCGATGCGGCTCATCGTGTTGTCTCCTTCGCGCGCCCGAGCACCATGGCCACCAACGTCTTCGGCACCAGCGCCACGAGCGCGACATGCACGACGACGAACAGCGCGAGCGCGGACATGAACAGGAAATGCACCAGGCGGGCACCCTGGAAGCCGCCGAACAAGGCGGTCAAGAATGCAAGCTGCACCGGCTTCCAGATCGCCAGGCCCGAAAGCAGCATCATCAGCACGGATATCAGCACACCCCAGTAGAACACCTTCTGCACGGCGTTGTACTCGGCGAGCGCATGCTCTAGCTTGAACCGGGCCGCGGCGGCGAAGTCAGCGATGAAACCGCGCGGCGTCACCGGCAGCCAGTCGCGGCGAAAGTGACCCGAGAAGATCCCGTACCCCGTGAGCAGCAAGACCGCCGCGAGGAACAGCCATATGGCCGCGAAGTGCCAGGCAATCGCGCTGGCGACGCCGGGATCGTTGTGCCATGCGAGCGCGACATCCACGTTGCCGCCGAGCGTGGCCCACACCGGAAAGCGAAAGGCGAAAATAGGCGACGCATTATAGATCCGCCATCCGCTGCCGATGAGGATCAGCACCGAAGCCGCAAGCAACCAATGCGCGACGCGCAGAAGCAGCGGATGGTGCAACTCCCGCCTGGACGCCTCGGCGCTCAACGCGCGTTCCAGCGGGCGAGAGGCGTTCATGCCGCGACCTCGATTCCAGATGCCTTGAAGTGCCCGCGCGCCTCTGGCGAGCGCAGGAACGCCATGAACGCGCCAGCCTTCGGGCTGCGCGTCACCACACTGATGGCCGCTTCGTAGGACGCCAAACGCTGTCCGGGTAGCAGGGCGGCAACGGCCAGGCCAGAGCCGAACCCGGCTTGCGTGCGGTAGAGGAGTCCCCATCGGGCCGAACCGTCGCGCACAAGGGCTGCCACTTCCTCCGTGTCGACCGTCCCAAGGAGGGGAAACGGCAGCGGTGGCCGCAGCCCGGGGGCCGCGAGTACGGCCCCGCTGTCAACGGTGGTCGCGGATGTGGGGTCGGGCGCGGCGAGCGGACCATTGGCGAGCAGGGCCACAATGGCGGCTGGCTCGGTGGCCGGAGCGCCTAGCGGCTCGCGTCCGGCGAGAACAAGGGGATTGCCGCCGAGCGGAACGCGGCTTTCCGGCCGTACCAGTTTCCGTCGCGCCGCCTCGTCCATGGCTGGCCCTCGTGTCACCAACACGTCATTTTGGGTGACCCGCTCGATCTGCGCGAGCATCATTGGCGGAGACGCGCAGAAGACGTTCACCCTTGCCCCCCCCGCGCGCGGCGAATAGCCGCCCGGCTTGCTGCATCGTCCGGCGGAGCGCGCGGTCGCAGTAGACAATGACATTGTCCGCCGTGCTGGGCTCGGCACCTGCCGTTTGGGGAAGGCCGGCCGCCGCTGCGGCGAGCACGGCTCCGGCCGCCAGGCCCCGACGCGATATGTGCATCGATCTCTCCTGTGATTTCATGGCAGCCTACTCCGTATCGGCCATGCGATGCAGCGATCATGACGATGCGAAGCGCTGATCGGCACCATGCGGATCAAGCCGGGTCGCCAGCGGTCAGCTGCTCCTCACCCCAGTCCCGGCGCACGCCTCGTGAAGGATGAAACCTTCAATCGGATTGAACTCCCCTTCCCAGGGAGCCATGGCGAGCACCCCCCGGGTGTCGGCGTAGCCGGCCTCCCACCGCTTGCGGATGCCCGACGGGCTGAAGTCGATGTCCTTGGTGTGGTCCTCGTCCTCCAGCGGTGGCGCCATGAGCCGCACGACGTGCATCCTGGTCAGGCACCCGTACTCCGCCAGGTCTTTCACCTCGGCGGTCTCCCGCAAGTCGGGCGGCATGCGCTTGACCAGTTCCGAGACCACGTGACGGAGCCGGTGCAACTGCTTCTGACGGGCGATGTGGGTGATCGTCCGGCTGGAGTATTGAATGTCCTTCTGCCGGTTGAGCACGTGCCAGATCGTGCCGGGCTCCGGCCCTGCCGGGTTCCAGATGTGGACCACGAAGATCAGGGAATTGCGGCGCGGCACGTCCTCGAACACCGCCTCGACTGGGGTGTTCGAAAGGATTCCACCGTCCCAATAGAGCTCGCCATCATCCAGGCGGATGGCGGGGAAGGCTGGCGGAAGCGCGCCCGAGGCCAGCACATGCCGCAGATCGAGGGGCATCGCGCGGCTGTCGAAGTAGCACATCTCGCTCGTGCGGACGTTCGCGGCGCCGACCGTGAGCCGCGTCCCGCCATTGTTGATGCGGTCGAAATCGACGAGTTTGGAAAGCGTCCTCCGCAGCGGGGCGGTGGTATAGAATCCCGCCGCCTCCGGCCCGAGCCGGATATGGGCATTCGCGAAGGCGAGCGGGTTAGGCCGGAAGAACGCCGGTATGCCAGCGGCCAGGGTGGCCCAGGTCGCCGCGAGAGTGCCGAAAAAAGGCTGGCCGCCGAGCGCACACTGGAGCGGCCCGTGCGTGACGCGAGCCCAGAACTCGCAGAGTTGCCCGATCCGGGCGGCCGGATCGTTTCCGGTGATCAAACTCGCGTTGATGGCGCCGATCGAGGTGCCGATCACCCAATCGGGCTCAATGCCTGCCTCGCTCAGCGCTTGATAGACCCCGACCTGATAGGCCCCGAGCGCTCCGCCACCCTGCAAGACGAGTACCACCTGGTCAATGCCGGGCGGCAGCGTGATGGCCTGCGTCTTGGGCGCCCGCGTCTCCGTCGGGTGCGTCGCGGTCGTACCCATGGGCTTCTCCATTGACCCGCGTGCGGCTTTAGTGGGCTGTCCAACCGCCATCCACTGGCAGGGCGATGCCGGTGATCGAGATGGCGGCCGGGCTGCACAGGAAGCTGACCGTTGCCGCGATCTCACTCACCTCGGCGAAGCGACGGGTGGGCTGCTCGGCCAGAAGCACCTTCTGGATCACCTCCTCGCGCCCGATCCCATGCGCCGTGGCCTGCGCCTCGACCTGCTGCTCAACCAGCGGCGTCCAGACATAGCCGGGGCAGATCGCATTGCAGGTGACTCCGCCTTGCGCCGCCTCCAACGCGATCGCCTTTGTCAGCCCGACCACCCCGTGCTTGGCGGCGACGTAGGCGGACTTGAATGGCGAGGCGACGAGCCCGTGCGCGGAAGCGATATTGATGATTCGCCCGAAGCCGCGCCGCTTCATGTCCGGCAGAACGGCCTTGCTCGCATGGAAAACCGCTGAGAGATTGATCGCAAGGATCGAGTCCCATCGCTCGTCTGGGAAATCTTCTATGGGGCGACATGCTGCACGCCGGCGTTGTTGACAAGGATGTCGACCGCGCCCGCGCTGCGGCCCACTCTCTCGACCATGTTGGCGATGGCGGCGGGATTGGACAGATCCGCCCCGTCATAGGCGACCGGAACGTCGTGCGTTGTGCTCAGCTCACGGCAAAGTGTCTCCGCCTCCGCGTGGGGCGCGAGCCCGTTCAGCACCACGCAGACCCCGCAAGCGGCGAGTTCCGCGGCGATCGCGAGACCAATTCCGCTGGTGGCACCGGTCACCAGCGCCACCCGTCCGTCCAGCGGACGTGGTGCCTCGGTGCGGGCAAGCCCGGCCGCCGCCATGATTGTCGTCATTGGTCCCACCCTTCCTGGCTGACACGCGACCGGTTATGCGCGGCGCGGCGGGGCGGGAGCCAATACCCGAGTTTATAGATCCGGCTGCCATTACCTTGGATAGAAGCTGAGGGCCACCACGTCCTCGGACATGAAGCACGTGGACATGCGCAAGCTGGCTCCGGCGGCCCAGGAAGAAAGACGGCGACAGGTGATCGGCCTGCGCCAGAGCGGTGCGAACTATGCGGCAATCGCCGCCCAGGTCGGGCTCAGCCAAACCGGCGTGTTCGACATCTGCAAGCGTTTTGACGCCCAGGGCGAGACGGGGCTGGTCAGCGGCAAGCGCGGGCGCAAGCCAGACGAGCAGAAGCTGCTGACGACGGCACAGGAGAGGGAGATCCAGCGGCTGATCTGCCGCCGTGTGCCCGACGAGTTGGGCCTGGACTTTGCGCTGTGGAGCCGGGCGGAGCAGCCGAAGGTTCCATGGACGCAGTCCATGGAATGGCTGCGGAGGGGGCGGTGGGTGCGCTCATCCGCCGCCAGTATGGCGTGCGCCTGGCGGTGCGCACCACCGGCACGCACCTGGCACGCTGGGGCTTCACCGCGCAAAAGCCGCTGCGGCGGGCCCATGGGCAGCAACCGGCAGCGGTGCGCGATTGGCTGCGCCGGGAGTATCCAGCGATTGTCGCCCGGGCCCGGCGGGCGCGTGGGGTGATCTTCTGGGGCGACGAGACCGGGCTGCGCGCCGAGGACGTGCGCGGTCGTTCCTACGCGCTCCCCGGCAAGACACCCGTCGTGCGGCCCAACCAGCGCCGCATCGGGCGGGGCCTGATCTCGGTGGTCAGCAACCGAGGCGAGTTGCGCTGGCAGGTGCTGGACGGCGCGATCAAGGCGCCGGTGCTGATCGGCTTCCTGCAACGCCTGATCCGTGATGCCGGGCGCAAGGTGTTCCTGATCCTCGACCGGCTGCCAGTGCACCGTTCGGCGGTGGTGCGTGAGTGGCTCGCCCGGCACAAGGCGCAGATCGAGGTCTCCTACCTGCCGTCCCACAGTCCGGAACTCAATCCGGATGAAGGGCTGAATGCCGACCTCAAGCGGCACGTCACCCGCAAGCCGCCAATGCGCAGCAAACAGCAGCTCAAGCAGGCCGCCATCAGCCACATGCGTCGGCTGGCCAAGTCGCCCGCCCGGGTCCGCAGCTTCCTCCGCCAGAAGTCCATGCGCTATGCGGCATGATTCAAGATAATGACAGCCGGATCTATAATAGCCAGGATACCCAGCCGTCATCATGGAACTATACTATAGAGCGGGGGCCGGCTTTTCCCAACGTGAAGGAGATTATATGTGGAATCATATGAGATTCGCTATTTCCTGGCCCTCAGCGGCACGCTGAACTTCACCAAGGCCGCGGAACTGTGCAACGTCAGCCAGCCTGCGCTGACCCGCGCCATTCAGAAGATGGAAGGTGAGCTGGGAGGGCTTCTGTTCTCGCGCGAGCGGAGCAACACGCACCTGACCGAGCTGGGGCGCATGTTGAAACCGCATCTGGAGGAGGTGATGGCGAGCGCCCAGGCGGCGCGGGAGACGGCAAATCGTTTCCTACGGCTGGAGGGAGCGCCCCTGTCGCTTGGGGTGATGTGCAGCATTGGGCCACTGCGTTTCGTCAGCTTCTTGACCGCGTTCCGCGCGCAGCATTCGGGCATCGAGATCACCGTTCTCGAAAGTGTGCCCGACCGCCTTTGCGATTTGCTGCTGAGCGGCGAGCTGGACGTGGCGCTCATGGCTCGCCCGGACGGGTTCCAGTTTCCGTTGCGCGCGCAAAAGTTATATTCTGAACGATTTGTGATCGCCTGTTCGGCGGGACACTCGTTCGCACGGCAGGAAACGGTGCGGGTCGCGGAGCTTGATGGCCAGTCCTACCTGTCTCGCATCAACTGTGAGTTCCGCGACGTGCTGCGTGAGACCTGCATCCGCAACGGGGCGAAGCTCGTGGGCTGCTTCCGCAGCGAGCGCGAGGACTGGATCTTGACGATGGCGGCAGCGGGCTTGGGTGTTTGCTTCCTGCCGGAATACTCGGCCACGATGCCGGGCGTGATCGCCCGGCTGGTGATCGAGCCCACGGTGGAGCGCGAAGTGTGTCTGGTGACTGTGGCCGGACGGCGCTGGTCGCCCCCGGTGGCCGCCTTCGTCCAGGCGATCCAGCGCCATGCCTGGCCAACGCCCGAGGACATGGGCGCGTGCTGAACCTAGGCGCCCACTGCCGGGCCGCCGGGAGGGCCGCCCGCGGTCAGCCGCCGCCGCCGGCCATATAGACGAAGGGAGGCAGCTTCTCGGCCATCTCCTTCGTCGCGTCCCGCATCATGGCGTGGTCGGACGTGACGGTCAGACGACCGAGAGGAACCAGAACCATCTTGTCGTGCCCGCCCATTTTGCCGACGTTCACGACAGCCATGGGCTCGCCGCCAGGGCGGATCAGCACGTCCTCGATGACGCCCCAGGGCTGGTTGTAGTCGTTGTAAACGGTCATCCCGCGAAGACGGGCGGTGCTCATGCTATGATCTGCAAGCATCGCGCTGTGCTGGGCAGCCTGGGCGTAGGACGCCGGTAGGAGCATCGTGCCCGGCGCTGCCAGCGCGGCGAGCAGCACAGAGGCCTTCAGGGCCGGTCTCATGGTGGAGTCTCCCTCCGATCGACCGGGTCAATTTCAGGGGCGCGGCACGCGAAATCAAATGCTGAGCGCACCTTGTTACAATGCACGTAGATCATGCCGGGATCGTACCTGCACCCGCCCGCAGCGCGCGGGTTGGGTGTCGCGGGCTCGAACGGTCCCCCCGGGTGATCGGGTCCGTCAGCAGGCCCCTCACACCCGGGGGGAGCCCCTTCTGTACATTAGCCTCCGCGCGAGCGGCTCTGGGGGTTGCCCGCGACGGGGACGGAGCCGCCGATCCTAGCGAGAACGGCGCGGCTGCCGGGGCGTGCCGTCATGGTGCCCAGGGCCGGCGCCTGTGATAGCGCGGCGGCGGTGTGCCAACCGCTCTGCCAGGGAGCGAGGCTGGGAGGGGCACCCTGGGCCAGGGCGGCTCCGCTGCCGATCGCGGTGAGCAGGGCGGCGGCGGTCATGATCTTTCTCATCGGAACCTCCTCTGGTTGGCCTCCGCGCTTGCATTGCGGGGCCTGTCGGGTCGCCTTGCGGCGCTTTCCGATGCCCGCGATGCTCGCCCGTCCTCGCGACCTGCTGATGTGCTGCGAGTAATTTCTTTGTAAAAGTTCGTTCCCCGCTGAGCGGCCGGGTGCTGAGCGGCCGGGTGTAGAAACCCACGAAGGTTCTCTGGCCGGTTGCCGGGAAGGGCCGGGAGATGGCCGACGCGGAGCCGAAAGCGCTGCAGTTCGCGGGCTTCACGCTCGACCCGGACGCGCGCACCGTGGTGGACGCGAACAGCCGGGAGGTTCCCCTGCGGCGCTCGGAGTTCGAGCTGCTGCGCGCCTTCCTCGCCGCGCCAGGGCGCGCGCTCAGCCGCGACCACCTGCTGGACGCGGTCGCCGGACGCCACGCGGACCCCTTCGACCGTAGCGTCGACGTGCTGGTCGGGCGGCTGCGGCGCAAGATCGACCCGGAGCCTGGCGCGCCGCGGCTGATCGTCACCGTGCCCGGCGTGGGCTACCGGTTCGCGGCCAAGCCGCAGCCCGTCTCCGCCGAGAGCGCCACGGCACCGGTAGCACCGGCACCGCCGCCCGCGGCATCGCCTGCCCCTCCCGAGCGCCGCCAGTTGACCATCCTGCGCTTTGGCCTGTGCGGGCCGGCGATGGTTTCCGCGCGGCGCGACCCGGAGGATCTGCAGCGGCTGCTGGCCGCCTTCCACACGACCTGCGCCGCGATCATCCGCGACATGGGTGGTATCGTCGCGGGGCGGTTCGGCGAGACGGTGCCGGCCTATTTCGGGTATCCCGAGACCCACGAGGACGCGGCGGAGCGGGCGGTCCGGGCGGCGCTGCGCGGGCACCAGGTCGCGGAGCTGGTCGGGCGCGAGGAGGAACTGTCGCTCTTGCTGCGGCGCTGGGCGCAGGCCAGGGCCGGAGCCGGGCGGGTGGTGCTGGTCACCGGCGAGCCCGGCATCGGCAAGTCGCGCCTAGTCCCAATACGGTTCACTTTAGTTGTTTGTGCCGCAGGGAGAACCAAGGCGGATGCTGCATTTTCAATTGGTTGGTATTCGGCCGATAGCTTAAGTGAACAGGATTTTGCCTTAAGTGAACCGTATTGCGCCTAGTCCGCGCGGCGCAGGACCGGCTGGCGGGCGAGGCGGAATTACAGCTGCGCTACTTCTGCGCGCCGCACCACCGCGCCAGCGCGCTCTATCCGGTGATCGCCCAGCTCGAGCGCGTGGCCGGCTTCGCCCGCGACGACACGGCCGAGACGCGGTGGGCGAAGCTCCGGGCGCTGCTGGCGCGCTCGGAGGCCAGCGAGGAGGCGACCGCCTTGCTGGCCGCGCTGCTCTCGATCCCCGCGGGCGGGCGTTACCGGCTGCCCGGGACGAGCCCGCAGCGGCTGCGGGAGAAGACCCTGGCGGCGCTGCTCGACCTGTTCGCCGGGCTGGTCGCGCGGGAGCCGGCCCTGGCGCTCTTCGAGGACCTGCACTGGAGCGACCCGACCACGCTCGAGCTGCTGGCGCGCACCGTCGCGCGGGTGGCGTCCATGCCCGTGCTGCTGCTGCTGACCGCGCGTCCCGAGTTCAAGCCGCCCTGGCCGGACCAGGCGCACGCGACCACGCTTCTGCTGAACCGGTTGGGCGACAACGAGGCGGCAGCGCTGGTCCGCCGCGTGGCCGGCGACGTATCGCTGCCCGGCGCCCCCTTGCAGCAGATCGTCCGGCGCGGCGAGGGCATTCCCCTGTTTGTCGAGGAGCTGACCAAGGCGGCGCTGGAGAGCGGTCTCTTAGCAGAGGGGGAGAGGTCCGCGCCGTCGCCGCTTCCGACCGGCCTGCACGACCTGCTGCTGGCGCGGCTCGACCGCCTGGGGACCGCGCGCGAGGCGCGCAGATCGGCGCCGTGATCGGGCGCGAGTTCACCCACGAGCTGCTAAGCGCCGTCGCCGGCCAGCCCGACGCCGCGCTGGAGCCAGCGCTGGCGCGGATCGTCCGCTCCGAGCTGCTGTTCCGCAGTGGTGCGCCACCTGCGGCGCGCTACTCCTTCAAGCACGCGCTGGTGCAGCAGGCCGCTTACGAAAGCCTGCCGCGCAGCCGCCGCTCGGTGCTCCATGCAAAGGTCGCCGAGACACTTCTGAAGCGCAATCCGACGATCGCGGATGGCCAGCTTGATCTGCTGGCGTGGCATTGCGAGCAGGGCGGGCTCATTGAGAAGGCGGCATACTTCTACATGCTTGCCGCCTTTGGCTCCGCCACTCGCGGCGCCTATACCGAGGCGCACGAGCAGTTCGCCAACGCCTCGCGGATGGTTGCGGCCATGCCGGAGGGAGAGGCACGTGATCGCAGGGAACTGGATATGGTTGTCTGCTTCATCACAGCAACTCGCTTGCACCGTGGCTATGCCTGTTCCGAGGCCGCCGAAGCTCACCGCCGGGCGGCGGATTTGTGGGAACGTCTGGGACGGCCAGCGGAGCTCCTGGAAGTCCCTCGCGCCCGGTTTTACTTTCATTTTTTTCGGAGTGAGACGCGACAAGCCGAGGACATAGCCCTCCGTCTCTTGCATGCAAGCCGGGAGCAGGCTGATCCACGATACCGGGTCATGGCTCATCTGCTCGATGGATACACAGCGCTTATCCATGGCGAACCATTGGAGGCAGAGGCGCATCTGCAGGATGCCCTCATGCTGATCCAGTCCCGCTCCGGTGATTTCGAGCGAGCCATGGCAATCTCTGCGTGGTGTAAACGCACTGAGTTTATGGACCGCCTGGCTTATGGCTCATCTATCCCTCGGTCGCGCGAAGTGTTGGCTCGGCTATCTGGACCAAGCACTCACTCACCTCTCATCCGTCGTCGAGCGCGCCCCACCAACCGGCTATCCAGCCAGCCAGGTTGAGCTTTTGGCAGTCCATTTGAACGTCAGCTCGTTTTTCATCGAGGGGGCCGAGCTTGCCTGGCCCGTGGAGCGGTTCAGCAAGCTGGCCCGCGAGTTCGAAATGGCCTCATACGAGGCAATGGCAACGATCTACCGAGGTCACGTGATCTCATGCTCTGGGAATTCCGAGAAGGGGATCGCTCTCATGAACGAAGGAATAGAGGCCTACGCGGCCACCGAAACGGTGATCTGGTCCGGCTATTATCGCGCCCTCCTTGCCGAGGCTTATCAGCGGCTGGGCCGGTCGCCCGAAGCAAGGCAGCTGCTTATCGAGGCGCAGGACTTGGCCGAGCGTACGGGCGAGAGATGGTACGATGCCGAATTGGCGCGACGCCTGGGCGAGGTGGATCGCCAGCAAGGCAACGTCAGCGCTGCCGAGACGTGCTTCAAGCAAGCCCTCGCCATCGCGCGCCGCCAGCACGCGAGGCTTTGGGAGCTGCACGCCGCCACGAGCCTCGGGCGTCTGTGGCACGAGCAGAACAGGAGCGCCAAGGCCCGCGCCGTCCTCGCGCCCGTCTAACGCTGGTTCAAGGAAGGACACCAGACCGCTTCACTGCGGCGCGCCAAAACGCTTCTGGACAAGCTCGACAATTCCGTGGTGCAACGTCTTCAGCGGGAGGGCGGCAAAGCGCCGGTGGCCCCATGAGGACTTACCGGCCTCGACCTGATACAGGACACCCGTTGGTTCGTCGCTGTTGGGAGCGCTTAATGCACCGCCTGCTGCTGGCCTTGATGCTGGTCGCCGCCTCTCCAGCCTTCGCGGGGCGAGGCGGCGGCGAGCCTGCGATCGCCAATGACACCACTACGTCGATGGGCGAACCGCTCGGCTCGCCATCCTATGCGGAGCCTCGTTCAGCGACCGTGCCAGGCACGCCCGCGCACCGGCGCGCGTTGGAGCTGGGATTGGATCCCGCTCTGGTTGCACGGTGCGGCACATTCCAGCCGCAGCGCGGATGCCGTCCCGTGCCCTAGCGGCCGGCGCGCTCCCGCGCACGAACGGCTTCTGACTCGGTGGTAATGATCCACGACTTGCTGGCGCCCGCGACAAGGGCGGGGCGGCGCCCGGCATGGGCTTCGGTCAGTTGGCGCGCGGCGGGCGATGCTGACCGTGCCTACCACGACATGCACCGCCCGCGTCCCGAGGCTGTCAAGCAGCCCGCTGGGCGTGACCGTCGCTCGTCTACTTTTTGGCGTGCTGGCTGCTCTCGGCGTGCGCCTTGGTCGAGTGTTCGTGCGCGTCCTTGGAGTGCATATGGGCCTTCTCGGAATGCGCGTGAGCACTCTTGTGGTCGCCCTTGCCGTGGTGCTCGGCCGCGGTGCGATGCGCCTTGGCGGCCGTCTCGTGCGCCTCAGCCGCCTTTGAATGACCAGCTTGTGACACAGTTCCCTCCAATGTGGATTGAGCCTTCGCGTTCGCGCGTCGGGCGAGATCGCGAGCGCACCTGCATCGTACGCGTACGCTCGCACCCGCCTCTTCCGGCGCGGTCCGGACTATACCACTCTCTTTGACAACGGCAACTCCGCCACGGCCCCCGCTTCAAAGGAAACGGAGGCCGTTGGGGAGCGCCGCTCAGCCGAGCGCGGTGTTGCGCGCGTTGGCCCGCATGATCGCTTCGTCGAAGGCCGACAGCACCTGGGCGTGCGTCGAGCGATCATTCATCTTTTCGATGTCGTTGAAGCCGCGGCCATTGGCGACGGTCAGCAGCACGCCCGTCGCGTCGCGGGGCGGCGTGCGCACGCCCATCAGGCGCGAGGCGACCCGCAGCGCCCCCACGGCGCAGCGACGGCCATCGATGGTCTCGTACCGACCCTGCACCCAGTTCTCCTCGTCAGCAATCAGGGCGCGGGCGATCGTGAGAAGTTGAACGGTCGCAACCTCGGTTGGGACCGTCGGATCGGGCGAGAACGACCGCAGCGGGGGCAGCGCCCGCAGCCGCGGCAGGAACGACTGGGTAGCAACGCGTACACGTTCCCAAAGCGTGGGTGACTGCGGAACCGCCGGCGCGGGTGCAACGATTGTGGCGCCGGTGAACTCCCTTCCGTCGAATGGCATGTCTGGCTCCTGTCCACGATGCAGGTACTCTCACAACGTCCGCTGCCACGCCGAGTTCGACGCTCATGTGGACGTGTGGCAGTCTTCGCCCTTCCGCTCCCCCCAACCTATCCAGGTCACGGAAGGGACAAGCTGCATGGAAGAGCATAGGCCAGACTCGGAGCACTCGGAAATACGTCAAGAGGTGCATAAGCTCTGCGCCCGTTTCCCCGGCGAGTATTGGCGGGAGCTGGACCGGGAGCGCGCCTACCCCACCGCCTTCGTCGCGGCGCTGACCGAGGCCGGCTACCTCGCCGCGCTCATCCCGGAGGCGTACGGTGGCGCCGGCCTGCCCCTCTCGGCGGCGGCGGCGATCCTGGAGACGGTGCAGGCCGCGGGCTGCAACGGCGCCGCCTGCCACGCCCAGATGTACATCATGGGCACGATCCTGCGCCACGGCTCGGAGGAGCAGAAGCGCGCCTACCTGCCCAAGATCGCCACTGGCGCGCTGCGGCTTCAGGCGTTCGGGGTGACGGAGCCGACCAGCGGCACGGACACCACGAGCCTGCGCACCTTCGCCCGCCGCGAGGGTGATCGCTACATTGTCAACGGCCAGAAGGTCTGGACCAGCCGCGCCGAGCACTCCGACCTCATGCTGCTGCTGGCGCGGACCACGCCGCGCGAGCAGGCCAAGTCGCGCACCGAGGGCCTGTCCACCTTCATCCTGGACATGCGCGAGGCGGTCGGGCGCGGCATGACCATCCGGCCGATCCGCACCATGATGAACCACAATTCGACCGAGATTTTTTTCGACAACGTAGTTGTTCCGGACAAGAACCTGATTGGCGAGGAGGGCAAGGGCTTCCATTACATTCTGGATGGGATGAACGCCGAGCGGCTGCTGATCGCTGCCGAGTGCATCGGGGACGCCAAGTGGTTCACCGACCGCTCGGTTGCCTACGCCAACGACCGGCGCGTGTTCAACCGGCCTATCGGACAGAACCAGGGCGTGCAGTTCCCGATCGCGCGGGCCTACGCGCAGATGCGCGCGGCCGAGCTGCTGGTCCACGAGGGCTGCCGCAAGTTCGAGGCCGGGCTGCCCTGCGGGGAAGAGGCGAACATGGCGAAGATGCTCGCCGCCGAGGCGTCCTGGGCCGCCGGGGAGGCGTGCGTCCAGACCCATGGCGGCTTCGGCTTCGCCGAGGAGTACGACGTCGAGCGAAAGTTCCGCGAAACACGGCTCTATCAGGTGGCGCCGATCAGCACGAACCTGGTGCTGTCCTACATCGCCGAGCACGTGCTCGGCCTGCCGCGGAGCTACTGATGGCCGGACCCTTGGAGGGCCTGCTCGTCCTGTCGCTCGAGCAGGCGGTCGCGGCGCCGTACGCCAGCTCGCGGCTGGCTGACGCGGGGGCGCGGGTCATCAAGGTGGAGCGGGCGGAGGGCGACTTTGCGCGGGGCTATGACAAGGCGGCGAAGGGCCAGTCGAGCTACTTCGTCTGGCTCAACCGCGGCAAGCAAAGCCTGGTGGCCGACATCAAGGACGCGGCCGACGCCGCGCTGTTGCACCGCATCCTGGCGCGGGCGGACGTTTTCATCCAGAACCTCGCTCCCGGGGCGGCGGCGCGCGCCGGCTTCGGATCAGCCGCGCTGCGCCCGCGCCATCCGCGCCTGATCACCGTGGACATCTCCGGGTATGGCGAGACCGGCGACTACGCCACCATGAAGGCGTACGACCTGCTGGTGCAGGCAGAGTCCGGGCTGGCCATGATCACCGGCCATCCGGCCGGGCCGGGCCGGGTCGGCGTGTCGGCCTGCGACATCGCCGCCGGCATGGCCGCCCATGCGGGCATCCTGGAGGCGCTGATCGAGCGCGGGACCACCGGGCGCGGCAAGGGTCTGTCGGTGAGCCTGTTCGACGGGATGGCCGACTGGATGAACGTGCCGCTGCTGTTCTTCGAGGGCACCGGCAGGGCGCCGGCGCGGCTTGGCCTTGCGCACCCCTCGATCTGTCCGTACGGCGCGTTCGCGCTGGCCGATGGCGCCCTGGTGCTGATCGCGATCCAGAACGAGCGCGAGTGGGCGCAGTTCTGCGCGGGCTTCCTGGACGAGCCGGATCTGCCGAAGCGGCCGGGGTTCGAGACCAACGTGGCGCGCGTGGCGAACCGCGAGATGGTGGACAGGCACATCGCCGCCGCCTTCGCGCGGCTGACGCGCGAGGGGGCGGCGGCGCGGCTGCGCGGCGCCAACACCGCATTCGGCTTCGTCAACGACGTCGCCGCCTTCGCCCGCCACCCGGCGCTGCGGCGGACCAGCGTGGCGACGCCGAACGGCGCCGTGTCGATCGCGGCGCCGCCGGTGCTGGCCTCGGATGGGCCGCGCGCGCTGGGGCCGGTGCCGGGGATCGGGGAGCACTCGGAGGAGATACGGGCAGCGTTTGGAGGGGATTAGGACCGTTTCACTCAGATTGGAGGGGGCGCGGCCCCTCACCCGGCCCTCTCCCGCCTGCGCGCGAGGGTTGGGGTGCGGGTCAGCGCGGCTCCGGCGGATCGAACGCCAACGCCTCCTCCAAGGTCCAGGGACAGGTCGCCGGGAGCGTCGCGCGGGGCAGGCTGGCTTGGCGTGCTGCCCGACGGGCCGCGTCATCGTAGTCCTGTGCCAAAAGCTCCGGGACGTGCCGCGACAAGCTAGGGATGCCGGTGAGCAGTGATCTCAATTCGGATTGCTGCTCCAGGATTGTGCTGACCCAGCTCCGTGTCAGGCGATCAGGCTGGAAGCGCACCTTCAAGAGATGGATCAGCAGCGTCGCCAGACGGCTCTTCAGCTCCCGCCTGTCGCGGATTGTCGTTTCGGTTAGATACTCAATGACATGCGCGCGATCAAGCTGATCGGTCCGGCCGGTGCGCAGCGCCTCGATCTGCGCCTCGATCCAAAGATGCTCGTCCGCTTCGTAGAGGTCCGCATCCATTCTTTTAGTTTAGCATGCGAGCCGCGGCTGCGCGAGCCGGGGCGCTGGGTGGAATGACGTCGCGATCCGGTCCATGGTGCCGGTCCAATTTGACGGAGACGGTAGATGCCGGACGACCTCGGCCCGCGCCGGGCCGAGACAGAAGTTGCGAGTTCGATCGAGGGCCGCGCGTCCTGGGCCGCCGCCTGTGTGACGCTGGCGATCCTGTCGGTCTGCTACGGCTCGACGCTGCTGATCGTGGTCGGGCTGAAGGCGATGGAGAGCGATCTCGGCGTGCCGCGCTCGGTGCTGGCGCTGGCCGGCGCGCTGGGCTGGGTGGGCACCGGGCTGGGCGGCATCGTCATGGGCTGGCTGGCCGACCGGATCGGCGTGCGCAGCAGCGTGCTGATGGGAAGCGTGATGGTCGCCGCCGGGCTGGCGCTGTCTGCAACGGGGCATATCTGGGCGATCTATCTCGCGCATGGCGTGCTGATCGGCTTCCTCGGCATGGGCGCGATCTATCCGCCGCTGGTGATCTATGTCAGCCGCTGGTTCGACCGCAGGCGCGGCACGGCGGTCGCGCTGGTCTCCTCCGGGCAGTACATCGCCGGCGTGGTCTGGCCCGCCGCCTTCGAGCGGCTGATCGCGGGGCCGGGGTGGCGCGTGGCGTACCTGGGCTACGCGGGCGTGGTGCTGCTGGCGGTGGTGCCGATGGCCGTGCTGTTCCTGCGCCCCGCGCCCGGCACGGCCGTGGGCACCGCGCGGACGGTGGGACGGGTGTTGGGGACGCGCGTGCTCGGGCTGCGGCCCAATACCGTGCAGGCGATCCTCTGCCTCGCGGGGTTCTGCTGCTGCGTGCCGATGGCGATCCCGCAATCGCACCTCGTGGCGTTCTGCGGGGATATCGGCATCGGCGCGGCGACCGGCGCGGCGATGCTGTCGGTGTTCCTGGGCTGCGCCTTCGTCGCCCGCCAGTTCTGGGGCGCGTTCGCCGACCGGCATGGCGGGCTGCTGACCGTGCTCTGCGGCTCGGCGTGTCAGGCGGTGGCGATCGGGGCGTTCCTGCTGACGCAGAACGAGGCCGGGCTGTTCCTGATCGCGGCCGCGTACGGGTTCGGGTTCTCGGGGATCATTCCGGCTTATGTTGTGGCGGTCCGCGACCTGTTTCCCTCCGCCGAGGCGTCGTGGCGGGTGCCGCTGGTGCTGTTCACCGCAATGGGCGGGATGGCGTTCGGGAGCTGGTTCGCGGGGCGGCTATATGATCATTTCGGGTACTACGCGCCGGCGTTCGGCTCGGGGCTGGCGTTCAATGTCGCCAATCTGGCGCTGGTGGGGTTCCTGGTAATGCGGCAGTCGGGGCGGCCTCGTGTTTCGGCGGAGCTGGTTGCTGAGTGAGCGATGGATGACGTGAGCAAATACGAGACCGACTTCTATGGATGGGCGATCGGACAGGCCGGCCTGCTTCGCACGCGGCGGCTGAGCGAGGCGGACAGCACGTTCCCGGTGACGTGCCCATACTCGTTCGAGCAGGTGAGCGACGAGCAGCTCTGACCGGATTAGCCCCGATCCGGGCACAACATCCCGCGCGGCGCGTTCCCCGCATGTCAAGCAGGGAGGAGCATCATGGATGTCGGATTTGTCGGTCTCGGCCCGATGGGCAGCGGGATGGCGGGGCTGCTGCTCCAGCGCGGCCACGATTTGACAGTGTGGAACCGGACGCCGGAGAAGGCGGAGAAGCTGGTCGCCGCCGGCGCGTGCCGTGCCGCGACGCCCGCCGAGGCAGCGCGAGGCGACATCGTTCTGACCTCGGTCGCGAACGACGCGGCGGTCGAGAGCGTGACGCTGGGAGCGGACGGCCTGATCAACGGCCTGCGCAAGGGCGCCACCCATGTCTCCCTCAGTACCGATCTCGCACGCCCTGTCGGAGCGTCTCGCCGAGGCGCACGCCGCGCGCGGCCAACGCTATCTCGCCGCCCCCGTGCTGGGCCGCCCGCTCGCCGCGGCCGAGGGCAAGCTGTTTGTCATGGTCGCTGGCGACGATGCCACGATCCGGGACGCGCGGCCCGTGCTGGAGCAGCTCGGCCAGCGCCTTTTCGTGGTGGGCGAGCGCCCCGCCCAGGCTAACATCCTGAAGCTCTGCTGCAATTTCCTGATCTTCACCACCATTGAGCAATTCGCCGAGGTGTTCGCGTTGGGCGAGAAGAGTGGCCTCAACCGCGCGAAGATGTTCGACGTGCTGACGGAAAGCTTCTTTAACGCTCCGGTGCATCGCAACTATGGCAAAATGATCCTTGACCGCGCCTACGACCCGCCCGGCGGGAAGGTGGAACTGGGTGCGAAGGACACGAAGCTGATGCTGCAAGCCGGCGAGGCGTTCGCCGTGCCGCTGCCGCTGGCGTCGCTGGTGCGGGACCGGTTTTTGAGCGCGGTGGCGCGGGGCGAGGCGGAACTCGATTTCACGGTGATCGCGCGCCAGGTCGCCGAGGCTGCTGGGGTGAAGGGGTGATCGCCACCCGTTGCCGAATGCCGCGCTCCGCCAGGATCGTCCGCAGCATGACGTCGATGCCGACGGTGTTGAGGAGCAGGGCCAGAGCGAGCTAGCTCGAAGTCGATGCCGCCCTCACTTGCAAGTCGCGCTACCGCTGCAACGCCCAGTAATATTTCTCGGAGGAGTCTTCTTGACCGTATCTGGGACTTGGCGCACCGTATCTCAAAGCGCAGTCACTGACGCATGCTGGGGAGGCAAAATGCCCATTTCACGTCGAGCGTTGCTCGGCGCTGCTGGCGCCGTCGCGTCCGTGCCGATCATCCGGGCCAAGGCCCAGCCGCTACGGCATACGGTCCGCATCGGCGTGCTCAATGATCTTTCCGGCCCGTATCGCGACATCACTGGGCAGACCTCCGTGATTTGCGCGCGTCAGGCGCTGGTTGATTTCGGCGCCACCGCGAGCGACTTCGACGCCGAGATCATCAGCGGCGACCACAAGAACGACCCGAAGCTCGGCGTTGACATTGCCCGTCGTTGGATCGAGCAGGACGGGGTCGATGTGATCGCCGACGTCCCGAATTCCAGCGTGGCCCTGGCCATCAGCGGTCTCTGCCGGGAGAAGGACAAGATCCTGCTTGACGCAAGCGCGACCGCCGTCACCCTGACTGGTGCGCAATGCAGCCCCAACACGATCGTCTGGAGCTTCGACACGTACCTGGCGGCGCGCTCCACCGGCGACGCCGTCATCAAAGCGGGTGGCGATACCTGGTACATTTTGGGCCCCGACTACCTGTTCGGCCGCTCCCTGGACGAGCAGACGGAAAAGGTTGTCACGCGCTTCGGCGGCAAGGTTCTGGGTCATTATCTTTACCCGTTCCCCGGAACCTACGACTTCTCGCCCTATCTGCAACAAGCGGTGGCGAGCGGCGCCAAGGTCATCGGCCTCGCGAATACCGGCTTCGAGGCGTTGAACTGCGTGGCCCAGGCGGCGGATCTCGGATTGCACGAGACCGGGGTGCGCATCGCGCCGTTGCAGATGTTCGTCAACGACGTGCACGCGCTCGGGCCGCGCATGGCTGGCGGCCTCTACATCACCGAGACGTTCTACTGGGATCTGAACGACCGGTACTCGCGGCTTCACCAGCCGAGTCCGTCCCAGGACGCCCGGCAACCTGCCGAACTCGCTTCAGGCCAGCGCTTATGGGATCGTGCTACACTATCTCAAGACGGTCGCGGCGATGGGCGTGGCGGAAGCCAAGAAGAGTGGGGCCGCAACGGTCGCGCGCATGAAGCAGATGCCGACCGACGACGACGCATTCGGCAAAGGCAGCATCGCCGTGAACGGCCGGGGCGCGTTCCCGGCTTATCTGTTCCAGGTCAAGACCGAGGCGGAGAGCCAAGGCCCTTGGGATCTGTATAAGCTGGTCTCGACCACGCCGGCCCAGGAGGCGCTCATGCCGCTCGATCAGACCGGGTGCAAGCTCAGCCAGAGCTGAGGCATCGCGCGTCACGCGGCCGAGGCTGCTGGGGTGAAGGATGAGGGTCGCGCGACAGCCACGCCTACGTCACGTTGAAGTGAGATCGCCCGAGGACTGGACGCCCGGCCCGGTTCGTCCCGGCCCTCCCTTCAAGGTGCACGGCACTTGCCGGTAAGCTGGGCCAAAGCTTGGTCGGGAGAGCGTTCATGTCCGCAGCCCCTGCTTACGCCCTGTCGCGTCGCAACGTCGTCAAGTGGACTGTAGCCGCGCCGTTCGCCGCCATTCTTGCCGGCAGCCATCGGGCGGGCGCCGCCGCGGAATCCGGTATCCGCGGCCAGGAAGGCAAGCAGGTGACGCTGAAGCTCGGCTCTTCTCAACCCACCCACACCGAGAATGCGCATACCGTGTTCTTCGACAGGTTCGTCTCCGAGCTGACGAGCAAGACCAGCGGCAATGTCGGCGCGATCTTCTACGGCGACAGCCAGCTTGGTCCGGAGAACAAGTACCCCAACCAGATCAACTCCGGGACGCTGGATATGATGCTGGCCGTGTCCGACTGGTCGCCGATCGTGCCCGATCTCGGCGTGCTGACGATGGGATTCCTGTTCAACTCCCTTGAACAGCTCGGCAAGGTCATGGACGGCAGCGCGGGGCAGCAGCTTCAGGGAATTTTCCAGAAGAAGACCAGAGCCGAGATCCTCGGCTGGTGCTTCAATTTCGGCGGGCGCAACGTGCTCAGCAAGGCGCCGATTTCGACTCCCGCGGAGTTCCACGGCAAGAAGATCCGTGTCCTGCCGTCGCCCACTTTCGTGCAGACGTTCAGGCTGCTTGGCGCCGATCCGGTGCCAATGAGCTTCAACGAGGTCTATATTTCGTTGCAGACCGGCGTGATCGACGGGCTGGAGCACGATCCGCCTACGATGCTGCAATACAAGTTCTACGAGGTAGCCAAGAACCTGACGCTGACGCGCCACATCTTCGACCCGCTCGCGCCGGTGATCTCGGATCTTGCGATGAAGAAGCTGTCCCCCGCTTATCAGAGCGCGGCGCGAGAGGCGGCCAATGCCGCGGTGGCGTATCAGCGGCCGAAAGCCGCCGCCGCCGCCCAGGAGGCACTGGATCAGCTCAAGCAGAAAGGCGTCAAGATCATCGAGATCGACCGGGCCAAGCTCGCCGATGAAGTCAAGCCACTATGGAAGAGCTTCACCAACCAGCATCCGGATACCAAGCCGGTCCTGCAAGCGATCCTGTCGGTGACGGGGGAGACCATTTGAACGTAGCTCCCCACCCCCTGCCGGAGCGCGCGGCGGCCGCGATTGTCGGTGTCCTCTGCGCGCTTATCCTGGCGGGGGGCGTGGGCATCGTCTTCGCGGATGTCGTGTTCCGCTACGTTTTTTCCAATCCGCTGCAATGGGGCGATGAGGTCGGCATCGCCGTTCTGGTCGCGATTACCTTCCTTGGCGGCGCGCTCACGCTGTATCGGTCCGAACATCTCGGAGTGCGCGTGTTCCGCAACCGGCTCAGCGGGCGCCATGCCGAGCGCGCGGACGGTTTCTCGGCCTGGGTCGTTCTGCTGGTCTCGGTGTGCCTCACTTGGGCATCCGTGCCGTTGCTGCAAAGCGTCGCGGGGCAGACGACGCTCAGCGGCAGTCTTCCGGCAAGCATCGATTACTATCCGCTGCTGGTCGGCGGCGCTGTGATGACCGTGTTCGCGCTATTCCACCTGTGGCGCGTGCCGGCGGAGGCGGTGCTGGTATCAGGCGGCGTGGTTGCCACCTTGCTTGGAGGTTTCCTGATCTGGGGCGCGGTCGCGCCCGCCTCGGCCGATACAGGCATCTGGGTGATGGTGGCGATTGATGCCGTCTGCCTGGTGGCCGCAGTGCCCGTCGCCTTCGCATTGGCGGCCGGCAGTCTGGGCTACATGGCGGTCACCAATTCCCTGCCGATCATCCAATTCTCGCAGGAGATGCAATCCGGGGTGGCCAGCTTCGTGTTGCTGTCCATCCCCTTTTTCGTCTTGGCCGGCCTGGTGATGGGTGTCAACGGCATGTCCCGCCGCCTGATCGCCTTCCTGGACCTCGTGATCGGGGGCGTGCGTGGCGGATTGAGCGTGGTGATGATCGCGGCGATGGCGGTGTTTTCGGGCATTTCGGGATCGAAAAGCGCCGACGTGGCGGCCGTCGGGTTCATCATGCTGCCGGCGATGCGGCAGTCGGGCTACGACAGGAATGACGCGGTGGCGCTGCTGGCCGCGACCGCGGTCATGGGCGAGACGATTCCGCCCTGCATCAACATGATCATACTCGGCTACGTCGCCAACGTGTCGATCGCCGGCCTGTTCATCGCCGGCTTGTTGCCGGCCGGTGTGATGGCGGTGGGGCTGATCCTGGTCGCCGTGCTGGCGGCGAAGGGCCGCAAACGTCCGCCGAGCGCGGCGGCCCCGCGGTCCGTGGGCTACGTGATCCGCACGACCGCCGGTGCTCTCAGCGGGTTCCTTCTGATCCTGATTATCGTGGGCGGCATCGTCGGCGGGGTCGCGACGCCGACCGAGGTATCCTCGGTCGCGGTCCTTTATGCGCTTGTCGTGGGCGGGCTTGCCTTTCGGGAGATGGAGTGGCGCTCTTTCGGCGATTTCCTGGTACGCTCCGCCTCGCTCTCCGGGATGATCCTGTTCATCGTCGCCTCGGCCGAGCTGCTGAGTTATCTGCTCACGGTGAACCTGATCCCGCAGCACATGGCTGCCGGCCTGGCCGGCATCGGGGCGTCCTCCGGGACTTGGGCCTTCCTGTTGATCGCGATCGGGATGCTGATCGTGATGGGATCGGTGCTGGAGGGCGCGCCGGCGCTGATCATCTTCGGCCCGCTGCTGCTGCCAGCGGCGCAGAAGCTGGGCGTCGATCCGCTTCACTTCGGCATCCTGCTCATCATTTCCATGGGGATCGGGCTGTTCGCGCCGCCGCTCGGCGTGGGGCTCTACACGGCTTGCGCTGTCGGCGAGGTTCCCGTGGAGAATGTCGCGCGGCCGATCATGAAGTATCTGGCGATCGTGTTTGTTGCGCTATTGCTGATCGCATTCATTCCGGCGATCACTACGGCCGTGCCGAAGTGGTTGGGTGTTTCGTGAGGGATATTGGAACTACGCAATGAAAGGGAGTGGAATGGGCGCCTGCTGTCGCACCAGCCGGCGCACGCTTTGACCGGCTCCGTCATTGCCCCGAGCCCCTCCCCAAAGGGGGCTACGGCATTCACACATTCTTCCGTAACCCTCGTATGCGTGCGACTTCGCTCCCTCTCCGCCCCGGAGGGGCGGAGAGGGAGTTGAGCCTGCCCGCGTGCGAGGTGCGAATACCATAGCCTCCAAACAGGAGGTCCGTCATGCGCGCCCAGCCCCGCGGGATGGGCAACTCGTCCGGCGTCATCATCCCCAAACCGGTCCTCGCCCAGCTTGGGGTCGCGGCCGGCGACGGTCTCGACCTCAGCATCGAGGCGAGGTGCCTGATTCTGGCGCCAGTGCCGGCGCACCCCCGCGCGGGCTGGCGGAGGCGGCGCGGCAGGTCGCCGAGGCCGGCGACGACGTCTCTGTGTGGCCCGAGTTCGGCAGAGGGCGACACGGACCTGCAGTGGTAGTGCCTGCCGTCGTGCGCGTGAGGTGTGGCTCGCAACCCTCGATTCCACACTCGGCAGCGAAATTTAGAAGACCCGGCCCTGTGTCGTGGTCTCGCCACCGGAGATGCACGACCACCTGCGCACGGTGACGGTCGCGCCCATGACGACCGGCAGCCGTCCCGCGCCGTTCCGGGTGCCCGTGCGCTTCGAGGCCAAGACCGGGCTGATCCTGCTCGACCAACTCCGCACCCTGGACAAGCAGCGCCTGGTGCGCCGGCTCGGCGCGGTGCAGCGGGTGACCTTGCGCACCACGCTGGCGCGGTTGCGGGACATGTTTGCGGAGTGAGCGTCAGCGCGAGCGCCAGAACCCGGATTATGCGGGCGGTCATGGAAAGAGCTGATCCTTAACCGCGCTTACGACCTGCCTGGCGGCGAGGTGGAGCTGGGCGCCGAGGAAACGAAGCTGATGCCGCAAGCCGGCGAGGCGTTCCCCGTGCCGCTGCGTCAGGCCGCCGAGGCGGCTGGGGTGAAGAAGTGATTTCCGGCAGATTCGCAAGTATCTCCTCCGCAATTCGGCATCTACACCGACGCGATCCGCGCCGGCCCGGCCCACCATGCAGACCGTTGTGCCCGGACCGATGTTGAACTAACATTTGTCCAGCAGCGGCCAGTCACGTATGCGCAGCGCAATGACCCGGTGATGTCCGGATCGGAAGGCTCGGTTGCTGCTTGGGGGAGGAGCCGGGGTGCGTGACATCCGAAGGCAATTCTAGGGGGGTGGTGGAACAAGCTTTTAAGCGCCGTATCAGCGCAGGAGCGGCGCCTCCGACCTGATCAGTTCCCCGTATCTGAAGAGGCTCAGCGTCGCATTAATGAGGCGCGGCGGCGAACCGGAGCCGCCAGCCTTGACCTGTCCGGTCTGAAAATTTCTGTGGTGCCGGAGGCCGTCTGGGATCTGAAGCATCTTGAAGAGCTGGACCTTTCGGATAATCGCTTGGTCACGCTACCAAGCGATATAAGCCGGCTTTCGAAATTGAATACCTTAAAGCTTAGGACGAATCGGTTAGCGTCGCTGCCGGACGAGTTTGCGAGTTTAGCAGAACTCAGGAAGTTGACACTCTGGGATAATGCCCTCACCGATGTCCCCGAGCCCATTAGAAGTCTTAAGCAACTCGAATACCTCGACCTCGACGGCAATCGGCTGCGCAGCTTGCCGCCCTGGTTCGAGGGCATGCAAAGCTTACAAATGCTTTATCTGTCCTATACCAGTCTATCGCAACTGCCAGAGCTGCTGTGGCGGCTCACCAAGCTGCGAACCCTGGGCTTCGGTGGCAACGGGCTCACCGATCTGCCACGCGAGCTTCAGCGGCTGCGTGCTCTCGCGATTTTGGTGCTTCCGAACAATGTTCTCACTATTATTCCGCCTCCGATCTTCGATTTGTCCGCACTGATATGGCTGGACCTGAAAGGAAATCGAATCAGAACCGTGCCGCCGACGATCGGCCGGTTGCGGAACTTGCAAACCCTCGATCTCAGGGACAACCTGCTGGAAAGCATGCCGGAGACCCTACAGACTCTGGACAGTCTTAAGCAACTCTATCTGCACAATAACCCGGCACTCGGCCTTCCCCCCGAAATCCTGGGATCAGCGCAACTGCTCAACCCACCCCGCTTCGCGCAATGCGTTGATATAGAATGATTTTCAGCAGTCTCAGAAAACGGGATAAATTTGGGCAGTTGAAGTAAAATCCGCGGCGATACCAGATACTTATTTATATCGTAATATCGCAGCCTTGGCCGTTACATGCGTCGGATTCGATACTGCCGTTACGCCCAAAATCGCCTCGCCCAGAAAGCGTTGTTTATCAATGATTTGCGGAGGGAGGGGTGGGTTGAGCAGTTACGATCAGACAGTATTCCGGGGGATGGTGCGGCAAACCCGGCTGATCTTCTCGCCTACATCTTCCGCACCCGGGGTGCTGTGGTTCAGCCGCTGAACGAGGCGAAGCTAAACCGCGTCTAGTTTGAGAATCGTAGTTTCTCCTCCTCGGGATCGAGGCAGTCCTTGACCCAGAGGCGATCGGCGACGACGCAAGAGGCTTGGTTGACCTTGGCCTCGAACAGGGCGACGCGCCGGGTCAGGTCGTCGGCCGTGGCGTGGCAGTGATGGTAGGTGACGTCCTCGCGCAGCCAGCGCCACAGCGCCTCGACCGGCATCAGGTCCGGGCTGTAAGCCCGGCAGCGGCATGAGCGTGATGCCCAGGCTGGCAGCGGCGGCCCATACCGCCTTGGCCCGGTGACAGGGCACACCGTCCCAGATCACGACGAGCATGCCATCGGGGAGCTCGGCACGGAGCCGGTGCAGCACATCGATCGTGTGTTCGCCGTTGGCCCGTGCATAGGGCCATAGCCGCACCTGGCCTTCGTTGTAGAGGTAGAGGCCGTAGAGCGAGACCCTGGCGGCGAGGCCGGGCGAGCAGGAGGCCACGTGGAAGCGCTTGCCGCGCTCGCCCCAGCCGTAGCCGAGATCGGCGTCCTGGTGGATGTGCGCCTCGTCGAGGTGGACCAGCACGTGCCGATCGCGCTGGGCGCTGTCCAGCACCGGCCGTAGCCGGTCGAGAAAGGCGGCGCGCCGTTCGGGATCGGCGCGACCGAGCAGCTTGCGGGCTTTCTTCCACGACAGGTCCAGCCGGTGCAGGGCAGCGCGGATGGTCTCGCGGCAGCAGGGACGGCCGAACCGCGCCCGCACGCAGCCGACCAGGCGCTTGAGCGTCCAGCGCGGCGGCGGATCAGCTCCGGCTACGGATGGGCTGGCCGCAGCCTGCTGGGCCGCACGGAGCTCTGCGCCGAGTACGGCGGCGATGGCGGGACAAAGGGGGGACGGCCGCCAGTGCGTCGGTAGGTCAGCGCCTCGGGGCCACGCTCGTTGTAGAGGTGCAGCCACTCCATCACGGTCTGCGGGTGGCGGCCAGTGCGTTCGGCAACCTGCGTGGCGCAACTCTCTTCGGTGATCTCGTAAAGCGCCAAGAAGCGCTCGCGAGTGCGCTGATGGGCAGCGCTCGTTGCGAGCCGACGCAGGTCCTCCGGCGTCTGGCTGTCAATCGGCGTCGAACTTTGACCCCGGATCGGCGTCCAATCGTGACCCCGTGTTGTTTGCTTGTGCCGGTAGTCCATAGGGGAGACCCTCGCGTTGCGGAGTGCCCATGCAGAGGCTGACGCAGCGGCGCGCGGGGGGTCCCCCGTGGACCCACCGGTGCAAGCCCTGGCGGTTGCTTGTGAAGCTCAGGCGCGGTTCTTGAAGCGCCAGCTGTCGTTGCCGGTCTCGACGATGTCGCAGTGATGGGTTGGGCGATCCAGCGGCGCGGTGGTCATCTTGGCGTCGCCCGCGAACACGCTCGGCCATTCACCAAAGGCGAGGCTCGTGGTGACGATCACCGAGGTGCGTTCGTAAAGGCGACTGACGGTGTGGGACAACAGTTGCCCGCCGACTTGGGCGAACGGCAGGTAGCCGAGCTCGTCGAGGACCACGAAGTCGAGACGGGTCAGGAAGTCGGCGAGGCGTCCCTGACGTCCAGCGCGGCCCTCAGCCTCGAGGCGGTTGACCAGGTCGACGGTGTTGAAGAAGCGCCCGCGCGATCCGGCACGGATGCAGCTTCGCGCGATCGCGATGGCCAAGTGCGTTTTGCCGGAACCGGTTCCGCCGACCAGGGCCACGTTACGCTGTTGCGCGACGAAGTTGCCGCCGGCGAGATCGCGCACCAGGCTCTCGTCGATCGGCGTTCCCTTGAAGGCGAAGTCGTCGAGATCCTTGGCGAGCGGCAGCTTGGCGATAGTCATCTGGCACCTGATCGAGCGTGCCTGCTTCTCGGATATCTCGGCCTTGAGCGGGTCGCCGACGAAGCGCTGCGGTTCGTGCTTGCGCTTGATCGCCGCGGCCAGGGCCTCGTCACAGGCGCCCCTCATGCCGAAGAGCTTCAGCGTGCCCATCATGTCGAGGACTTCGGTCCGCTCCATGCTCATCGGCTCCTGAGCTGATCGTATCGGGCGCAATCGGCGGCGGGCACATGCCGAAGGGTCAGCGCATCCGGCGTGGCGATGACGGCGGTCGGTCCGGGATCGCGCTGCCGGGTGAGGATGTTGATGATCACGTCGCAGGAATGGACGCCTTCGGCCATCGCCTGCGCGCGGGCCGCTTCGACCGCCGGCAGCCCGTCGGTCAGCACGGCTGCCAGAATGGCGACCATCTGCCGGTCACCATCGTCAGATCCGGTAAGGCGACGCCGCACCCGCTCCATCGCCGCGGGCAGGATCCAGTCCCTGAACGGCGCGCCATTGCGCAGGGCGCCAGGCTTGCGGGCCAGCACCGGCACGTAATGCCAAGGATCGTAGATTGTCTCGCCCCGTCCATAGCGGCGGCGATGTTCCCCTACGGCGCGTCCGTCCTGACGGATGACGATCCGGTCGGCATAGGCGTGGATCTCGACAGGTCGGCCGACCGCCCCGGCGCTGACCGAGCACTTGTTTTTGTCGAAGCGGACCAGGCAGGTCTTCGACACCGAGGCCGCCAGCGCGTGGAAGCCGTCGAAGCGACCGCAGTGGGGAACCAGCTTTGGCCGCTCGTCCTCGAACACCTCCCACACTGTCTGCTCGGGGCGCTCCGGATGGGCATGCGCCTTGGCGTAGGCGATGCACTTGTCCAACAGCCAACCATTCAGTTCGTCGTGGCTGTTCACCCGCAGCCGTGGCGTGAGGAAGCGCTCGCGCACCAAGCCGGCCTGGCTCTCCACCTGGCCTTTCTCCCAGCCCGCGGCCGGTGTGCAGGCAACCGGGTCCACCAGGTGATGGGCGCACATCTGCAGAAAGCGGCGATTGTATTGCCGGTCCTTGCCGACAAACACCGCCTCCACCGCTGTCTTCATGTTGTCGTAGACGCCGCGTGTGCAGGCGCCCTTGAAGAAGGCAAACGCCCGCTCGTGGGCGTCGAACACCATCTCCTGCGTCTCGCGCGGGCAGGCGCGAACGAACATCATGCGGCTGTGGCACAGGCGAATGTGCGCGACCGTCACCGTCACCGTGACGCCGCTCATCAGGACGACTTCGTGGCTCCAGTCGAACTGGTAGGCCTCACCCGGCGCGAACGACAGCGGCACATACGCCTCGGCCGTCTGTCCGGCGTGCTGCCCGCTCCAAAGCCGGGCATAGCGGCGAATTGCGGCGTAGCCGCCGTCGTGGCCCAACCCTCGCCACTCCTCGAAGAGGCGAACGAGCGTCAGCCGTTCGCGCGTCCCGCTCTCGGCGTTCTTCGTCAGCAGCTTGTCCAGCTCCGCCTTCCAATGCCCGATCTTGGGACGCGGCTGAACCTCCCGCTCATACGAGAACGACGTCTCGCCCGACCGCAGCACCTTGCGAACCGTGTTGCGCGACACCTTCAGGTCACGCGCGATCTCCTTGATCGACTTGCCCCTGACGAAGTGCTCGCGTCTGATCCGGCCGACCGTCTCCACAATCAGCATCCCCCACCGCCCACCTCGAACTGAAGCAGGCAGCCCAGCAGCCACACATTCAGGGGTCAAAATTGCACGCCGATCCCCCGGCTCAGGGGGTCAAAATTGGGCTCTCCGCGGTTTCTGGTGCAGGTGGTCGCTTGAGGTGGCGTGACCCCATATGGAGGAGGACAGCTTCCTTCTTCATTCCGTGCCGAGTTGCTCTCCCATCTCCTGCCCATGATCCCGGAGGGCCTGTTCGTCGAGCAGGTCCTTCCCGGGCTTGACCGCGTCGTCATTCTCTCCCGCCCGAAGTCGCTGACCTCCGTCTGCCCGCGCTGTGGCGCGGCGTCCGCGCGCGTGCATAGCCATTACCAGCGGACCCTGGCCGACCTGCCTTGGCAGGGACAGATCGTCGCCCTGCGCGTCCAGGCGCGGCGGTTCCGCTGCACGACCAGCGGATGCAAGCGCCGGATCTTTGCCGAGCGCCTTCCCGAAGTGACCGCACCGCGAGCGCGTCGGACCGCACGGCTGGCCGAGATCCAACGCCATATCGGTCTCGCGCTTGGTGGCGAAGCCGGATCTCGCCTGGCGCGCCGCCTGACGATGCCGGTTGGCGCCACCACCCTGCTCGGCATGCTCCGCCGCGGAGCGCCGGAGACCCCCGCCCAGGCTCCGCGGGTACTCGGGGTAGACGACTGGGCGTGGCGCCGTGGCAGGCGCTACGGCACCATTCTCGTTGACCTCGAGCGCCACCGTGTGGTCGACCTCCTGCCGGACCGCCGCGCCGACACGCTCGTCGCCTGGCTTATTGATCCGGCTTGGGTGATCTTGAATCAGGCAGCATAACGGACAGGCTGGTGCCCGAAGTAGCTCCGCACGCGTTCGGGCAGCTTCGAGAGCTTGCGCATGTGGCTGATGACGGTGCACTTGAGCTGCTGCTTGCTGCGGGCGGGCGGCTTACGGGTGACGGCCTGCTTGAGGTCGGCATGGAGGCACTCGTCAGGGTTCAACTCGGGGCTGTAGGAGGGCAGATGGAACACCTCGATTTGCGCGGTGCGCCCGGCCAGCCACTCCCGCACGGCACGGGCACGGTGGACGGGCAGGTTGTCCAAGATCAGGAACACCTTGCCGCCGGCATCGCGGATCAGGCGGTCGAGAAAGCGGATCAGCGTCGGTGCCTTGATCGCGCCGTCGAGCACCATCCAGCGCAGCTCGCCCTTGTTGGTTACCGCCGAGATCAGGCCTACGCCCGCCCGCCGGTGATTGGGGCGGACCACCGGGGTTCGTCCGCGTGGGGCGTAGCTGCGGCCGCGCACGTCATCGGCGCGCAAGCCGGTCTCGTCGCCCCAGAAGATCGTGCCCTTCTCTCGCTTGGCCCGAGCCACGATCGCCGGGTAGTCCCGCCGCAGCCAGCGGCGCACTTCGGCTGCACGCTGCTCATAGGCCCGCCGCAGCGGCTTCTGCGCTGTGAACCCCCAGCGCGCCAGGTAGCTTCCCATGGTGCGCACCGCGAGCCGCACCCCACAGCGCTGCTCGATCAGGGCGCGCACCGCCGCACGGCTCCACAGCGCGAACGGCAGGCCAAGCTGGTCCGGCGGGTGCCGGCAGATCAGTTCACGAATCTCCGCTTCCTGCCGCGCATTCAGGAACCGCCCGCTCCCCGGCTCCGGACCGCGCGGTCCGCTGCGCAAGCCCGCCATCCCCGCCGCCGCGAAGCGCCGGCAGATGTTGAACACCCCCGTCCGGGTCAGACCCGTCTGCGCCGCGATCGCCTCGTAGGTCAGGCCGCTCTCGCGTAGTCCCACCACCTGCCGCCGACGCTCCTCTTGGGCTGCCGCCGGCAGCTTGCGCATGTCCACATGATCCATCCTACCAAACTGGATCAACCACGCGGCAATTCCAACACTACCCAAGCCGGATCAATAAGGCCAATACGGTTCACTTAAGGCAAAATCCTGTTCACTTAAGCTATCGGCCGAATACCAACCAATTGAAAATGCAGCATCCGCCTTGGTTCTCCCTGCGGCACAAACAACTAAAGTGAACCGTATTGGGCTTAAGGCACATCCCGGAGCCGAGGTGCTCAGCCGCGACCGTGGCGGAACCTATGCGGACGCCGCAGGCCGGGGCGCGCCCGACGCCGTTCAGGTCAGCGACCGCTGGCACCTGCTGGAGAACTGCAGCAGCGCCCTGCTCGATGCTGTCCGGCGCCGCAGGCGCGAGGTGCGGTCCGCCGCGCAGCTGGATACCGCAGAGACGACCACGACCGTGGCACCGCCGATGACGAGTGCCGAACGGCGACACTGGGAACGGTGGCGCAGGCAACACGACATCTATGACGAGGTGATGCGCCTCCGGCGGGAGGGCATGCCGATCAAGGAGATCGTGCGCAGGCTGGCCATCGGAGGCAACACGGCCCGGCGTTGGCTGCGCGGCGCTGGGCCGGATCCCTTCCGCCCCCGCCGGAGCATGTTGGAGCCTTACCGCGCCACGCTCGAGCGACGCTGGGCCGAGGGGTGCCGCAATGGAACCCAGCTGTGGCGCGAACTGCGGGATGCCGGGTTCCAGGGCGGGCTGCGCGTCGTCACCGAATGGGCTACCCGGCAGCGCCTTGCAGGTCACCCCGGCCGGGCTGACTCCTGCTTCACGGTGCCGCCGCTACGGCGCGTGGCTCGGATGCTCACCGCCGACCCGTCCACGCTGCAGGCGGAGGAGCAGCAATATCTCAATCAGTTGCTCGCCACCTCGGCGCCTCTTGCGCTGGCACGTGATCTCGCCCTGAGCTTCGCGGCCATCGTGCGCGAGCGGAAGAGCGACGAACTCGACCGCTGGCTGGCCGACGCGGCCGAAAGCGAGATGCGGTCGTTTGCCGGCGGGCTCAAGCAGGATGAAGCTGCGGTTCGGGCTGCGCTTGAGATGCCGTGGAGCAACGGGCAGACCGAAGGCCAGATCACCAGGCTGAAGCTGATCAAGCGGCAAATGTATGGGCGAGCCAAGCATGACCTGCTGCGGGCTCGGGTTCTGCAAGCGGCCTGATCCGGACAACTGCTGCACCAGAAACCGCGGAGAGCCAAAATTGCACGCCGAAACACAGCCTGGCCCCACCGGGCATGGTCAACGCGCAGCATGACAGGAGCGAACAAGGCTAAGTTTCATCATCCCCTGGAGATAGGGACCCTGCCTCCGAAACTACACCTCTCAAACCGGACGGGGTTTAGTTCTGGTTGGGTTCGGCGCCGTTGGGAAAACTTCCTTGGCCAATCGCCTGGTCCACGACCGCTTCAATCCAGCCGAGACCAAGACCGAGGGCATTCTGACCACCGATTGGACACTGCCGTTGCCGCGCGGAGACGCAGCGCTGCTGCATGTCTGGGATTTCGGCGGACAGGAGATCATGCACGCGACCCACCAGTTCTTCCTGACCCAGCGCAGCCTCTATCTATTGGTGCTAGCCGGGCGGCAAGGACGGGAAGATGCGGACGCGGAATACTGGCTGAACCTGATCGCAAGCTTTGGTGGCGACAGTCCGGTGATGATTGTGCTGAATCGCATCAAGGAACACCCTTTCGGCATCAATACCAGCGCGCTGCGCCGCAAGTTCCCGCAGATTAAGGAGGTCATCGAAACCGACTGCGAGGACCGCACTGGCCTCGACCTGCTGGCGCAGGCGATCACACGGGAAGCGGATGCGCTACCGCACTTGCGTGACCCCTTCCCTATTGCTTGGGCGGCTGTGAAGGATCGCCTTGCCGCGATGAATGACGATTATCTGAGCTTCGAACGCTATCGCAACCTATGTGTCGAATGCGGCGAGGTCCAAGCCGGCGCTCAGGAAAGCCTAGCTGTGGTCCTGCATGCGTTGGGGATTGCGCTGAACTATAAAGACGACGTGCGTTTGGCCGATACCCATGTGCTAAATCCGCGCTGGGTGACGGAGGGCGTCTATCGAATCCTCAACCACCCGGCGCTGAAAGCGCAGCGGGGTGAGCTGCACGTCACTGATCTACGCGACATTCTGGACCCGGCGCGCTACCCGCCGGAGCGTCACGACTTCCTGCTCCAATTGATGCGGAAATCTGAGCTGTGTTTTCCTTTCGAAGAGGAGTATGGGCGCTATTTGGTGCCAGAATTGCTCGGCAAGGAGCAGCCGCCCGAAGCCGACAGTTTCCGCCCGACAGCTTGTCTGAACTTTGCCTATTGCTATCCGACCCTGCTGCCGGAAGGTCTGATGCCGCGCTTCATCGTTCGCAGCCATACGCTAAGCACCGAGACACCACGTTGGCATACGGGGGTTATCCTGACGCTGGAGGAAAACCGTGCGCTGGTCATAGCCGACCCGGTAGCGCGCCGGCTATGCGTGATGGCCGATGGCCCGGTGGACGGGCGGCGGCGTCTGCTCGCCGTGATCCGCAGCGACTTCGACCGAATCCACTCCAGCTATCGCTTCCGCCCGGAGGAGCGCGTGCCGGTGCCGGGCCACCCAGATGTAACAGTCCCCTACCAGGAGCTGCTTGTCTATGAGCGGAGCGGCGAATCCGACCTCAAGCAGATCGTTGATGGTAAAATCGTAAAATTCTCGGTGCGTGAACTGCTCGCAGGGATAGAGATGAGTAGAGTTCGAGCCAACACTAGTGTCGCACCTCGCGCAAAGGTGCCACGGCGAGCCTTTATCAGCTACTCGCACAAGGACGAAAAGTATCGCGCCGAGCTTGAGACGCATCTCAAGCTCTTACAACGTGAAGGGCTGCTGGATATCTGGACGGACCGCCGGATCGCACTCGGTGAGGAGTGGAAGGGCGCAATCAACTCTTCGTTGCAAGGGTCCGATTTGATTTTGCTGCTGATCAGTTCTGACTTCATCGGCTCCGACTACTGCTATGATGTTGAAATGCGGCACGCTCTAGCACTACCTTGGCACTTTGGAAGCATGCCGCGAAAACCGCCGATGGCAGTGTGGGCAACGATGCGGAACCGCAGGCGGAGCGAACAGCTTGGTGATGATGGCGCGGCGGATCTCAGGCAGCGACGGCTGTGGCGGCGGTCCGTTGTGGCCCAGCTTTTTTCCCCCGACCCGCCGCCTTCAGGCGCCGGTGTTGCAGATAGGCAAAGGCGATGCAGGTCATCAGCGCGTGCCGATGCAAGCCAGTCCAGGACCGCCCTTCGAAGTCGCCGAGCCCAAGTTCCTGCTTGAGCTGCTGGTGCCCCTGCTCGCAGGACCAGCGCGCCTTGACGGTGGCGGCCAGCCGCCGCGGCGAGGTCCGCTTCGGCAGGTTGCTGAGGTAGTGCTTCGTCTCGCCGCTGTCGCGCCATTCACCGATCAGCCAGACCTCCTCGCTCGGCAGGCGGGTGTGTTCGGCGTTGAGCCGTCCGTCCGCCACGCGCACCCGCACGGCGGCGAAGCGGGCACTGAGCGGGCCCTTGGTGCCGTCGCGCCAGGTGATGCGATGCCAGCGCTGCGTCTCCAGCATCTCGGCCGCCGAGCGCGGTGGTCGGTCGGGCACCGGGTGTTTGGCCGCCCGCCCGGTCGGCGTCCGCGCCGGACGCGGCCTGACCGTGGTCGGATAGACAAGCTGGGTGCAGGCGATGCCGACCGCCCAAGCCAGGCCGCGCGCGTTGAGCCCATGGCGGAAGACGGGGCTGCTGCCGAAACCGGCATCGGCCAGCACACAGGAAAAGTGCAGACCGGCCGCACACACCCGGTCGATCTCGGCCAACGCGATCTCGGGCTTGGTCCGCGCCGAGCGCGCCGCCTCCGGCACGCCTGCCGCTTCGCAGCGGCACGGATCGTCTGTCCAGGCAGGCGGCAGGAACAGCCGCAGCCCGACCGGCAGCGGCACCGCGCCGCGCGCCAGCGTCAGGGAGACCAGCACCTGGCAGTTCGCCACCTTGCCCAACGCGCCGCAGTATTGCCGCGCCACCCCGACCGAGAGCGCGCCCTTCTTGGGAAGGCCCGTGTCGTCGACCACCAGCACGGCGCCCTCGCCGCCGACCTCTCGGTCGACCTGCTCGGCCAGCACGCGCCACAGCGGCGCGTCATCCCAGGCCGGGCTGCTGATGAAGTGGTGCAACTGGTCGTGCCCGGACAATCCGAGCCGCTCGGCCATCGGTTGGATGCTCTTGCGCCCGCCTGACCCCAGCAGCCCGCGCACATACAGCGGCGCCATGGTGCGCCGCGTGCGGCGGCCGGTCACGGCGAGGAAGGGTTCAAGCCAGCGGTCGAGGTCAGCGTCGATATCGCGCGGCAGGCCAAAGGCGGTTCCCAATTGCATGCCTGAAAGATGGGACCGCGCACTCAGACCTAAAGTGCCAAGGTAGTGCTAGAGCGCCATGCGAACAAAGATGCGGTGGTGGTGCCGGTGCTGGTGCGTGATACCAATTGGCGCATCGCGCCCTTCTCCAAGCTCCAGGCGGTTCCTGCCGACACTCGACCGGTTGCCGGATCAGGCCTTTCGAAGGCAGCACGTGACAAGCGGTGGCGCGAGGTTTCGGAGCGCATTGAGGCTTTGCTGCGATCGCTACCGGATAAACGATCCTGGTGATCGCGGAGCCACCTCTGAAATTGCACCATTCCGGATGTCAGGGATAGTCGCCGATATTCCTCCGACCGTAAACAGGCTCTCGGACCGCCCGCACTACCCCGCCCCGGCCACCTTCGGAAGCACTTCCTCCGCCAGAATCTGCATCTGCTCCAGCGCCACCGGCTTCGGCGTGCCCGCCAGATGCACGCTGACGCAGAAATAGTTCACCCCGAACCGCCGTCGCAGCGTCAGGATCTGCTCGGCCACCTCATCGGATGTGCCGAGCAGGAAGCGGTCGTCCAGCAACTCCTCGAAGTCCCCGCCGAAATTGTCACTCTCCGGCATCACCGTATCCTGACCCCAGGCGCGGTACGCCTTGTACTTCTCCTCCAGCGCCGGGCGCGCGAGCCGGATCGCCTCCTCGCGGGAGCGTGCCACGAACGTCTCGCGCATGATCGGCATCTCGGCCGGGAACGGCTTGCCACACCGGTCAAGCTCGCGCCGGTACAGAGCCATCTGGCGATCCAGCGTCGCCAGCGTGTTGTGCGGGTTGATGAACCACGCGTCGGCCATGCGCGCGGCGCGGCGGATGCCGATATCGGCGTTGGCGCCGATCCAGGTCGGCGGCATCGGCTTCTGCACCGGCTTGACCGTGCACGTCGCGCCGTCCAGCGCGAAGTGCGAGCCTTGCATCGTCACGAAATCCTCGGTCCAGAGGCGCTTGATCGCCTCCAGGTTCTCCTCGAACCGCCGCCCAGACTCCTTGCGCGTGGTGCCGAACGCCTTGAACTCGACCTCGCGGTAGCCGACGCCGGCGCCGAACACCAGCTTGCCGTTGCTCATCACGTCGAGCGTGGCGAGCTGCTCGGCCATGTCGAGCGGCTTGTGCATCGGCAGCAGCACCACGCCGGAGATCAGGCGCAGCCTTGGCGCGATGGCCGCGCATTGCGCGAGGAACGGGATCTGCTGGAGCATCTGGTACGGATGGGAGCTGTAGTGCGACGCCCTTCCCACGGCGTCGAACCCCAGCGCCTCGGCGCGGCGGACCATCTCCAGGTCGTCCTGGTGGCGGGCGACCATGTCGGCGCCTTGCGGATACTGGCCGCGAATCAGCAGGGCGAATTTCATGGCTCTTCCTCGAAGATGTCGGTGAGGTCGATGCCTGGCGGGTCGAGGCGCAGCTTGCCGTCATGCACAATCCGCGCGGCGATGTCGCCGTGTGCGTTGCATTCGTGGTGGATGATGACCCGCTTGTCCGGACGAAGCAGCAAGTAGTGGCGCAGGGACGCGAGGCGGAAGTAATCGACGAACTTGTTGCCGGTGTCCACGGCGCTTGTCGCGGGCGAGAGAATTTCGGCCAGGATGACGGGGTCGGTCATGAACAGCGCGTCGTCGGGCAGTTTCTCGCCACAGCGCACGAGAATGTCGGGCTCGTAGAGAGTGTCGGCGTCCACCATCACCGCCATGCCACCGGGATAGGGCGTGCAGGGGAGGCCGGCGGCCTCGATCGCCTCGGCGAGCCGGCGGTAAAGGCGGCCCTTCGCTCGTGCGTGCATGGCACGCTCCGGCGCCCTGGCGACAACTTCGCCGGCGATCAGCTCGTAATGCTCGGTTTCGGGGCGGGCCATCGCCCACGGGATGAACTCCTTGACGGTCATTCGCTTGAAGAAAGATTCGACCATCCTGCTACCCTTTCCCTCCCAGCTCTTCCCCGGTCAGCCGCTCCAGCACCCGCGCCATCTCCGTGTGGTCGGCGTCCTGGCCGAACATCGCCAGTGCGGAGGCGATCAGCTCCTTGCACAGCGCGGAGACCGGCGCCGGAGTCCCCGTCTCCTGGCCGAGGCCGAGCGCGATCGAGACATCCTTGTGCAGCAGCCCCATCGTGAAGCCGGCGTCGAAGCGGCGCGAGAGCACGAACTGCTTGAACTTCTTCTGCGTGGAGTTGTTCATCCCCGTCGCGGCGTTCAGCACATCGACCATCACCGCCGGATCGAGCCCGAAGCGCTGGCCGATCAGCAGCGCCTCGATGCCGATCAGGAAACCGCCGGTGGAGACAAGGTTGTTCAGCGCCTTCATCGCCTGCCCGGAGCCAATCGCGCCGGTGCGCAGCACTTGCGTGCCCATCGCATGCAGCACCGGCATCACGCGATCGATCACCGCCGGATCGCCGCCGGCCATGATGGCCAGCTCGCCGCTGCGCGCGCGCGGCACGCCGCCGGAGACGGGCGCGTCGATCATGTGCCCGCCGAGGCTCGCGACGCGCTCCGCCAGTTCCTGCGTGACGGTCGGCACGCCCGAGCTCATCTCCACGACCACCGTGCCCGGCCGCATCCCGGCGAGGATGTTGTCGTCGCCGTCCTGCACCACCTTCGCAACGATGGCGCTGGTCGGCAGAATGGTGACGATCACCTCCGACCGCGCCGCCATCGCGCGCAGGCTGTCGGGCGCGTCGCCGCCGACCTGCTGGACGAAGTTGTCCGCGACCTCGCGGCGGGAGTCGTTGACGTGGACGGCGAAGCCGGCGCGCACCAAGCAGGCGGCCATCGGCCAGCCCATGTTGCCGATGCCGACGAAACCAACGTCCATCACGTGGCGTCCGCTTCCTTGAACACCTCGGTCGCGATCTTGAACGCCTCCAGCGAGGCGGGAATCCCGCAGTAGACGCCGGTCTGGAGCAGGATCTCCTTGATCTCCTCGCGGGTGACGCCGTTGGTCAGCGCGGCGCGCAGGTGCAGCCGCAGCTCGGCGCCGCGGTTGAGCGCGACCAGCATGGCGACGTTGACGATGCTGCGCGTCTTGCGCGGCAGGCCGGGGCGGGTCCAGATCGTGCCCCAGGCGACCTCGGTGGTGAGCTGCTGGAAGGCGGCGTTGAAATCGTCGGCGCGCGCGATGGAGCCATCGACATACTCGGCGCCCAGCACCTCGCGCCGGACCGCGAGGCCCTTCTTGAACAGCTCGCTCTGATACTCGGGACGGTTCGGAAGCTCGGCCATCACACCCTCCTGGCTGGTGGCGGGAACGGTAGGGTTTGCCTCAGGACCCGGCAAGCGGATGGCTGGCGCGTCACCGGAGGGAGCGGGACGGCGGCCAGCCCCGCTTGCGGCCTCTTGATCCTGTTGATCCTGCGGCATTTCCCGCCGCCGGACGGGAACAGGGCGGTCGCGCGGGTGGACTCGCCGCGCGTCCGATGAAAAAGTTTGGCGATTTCGCTTGAGACTTGCCCCGGACCGCCGTCAAACCTCTGATCATGCGATTTTTCCTCCGCCTCCTCCGCCGCGTCCTGAGCGTGATCGGCGGCCTGATCCTGCTCGGCGTCATCGGGCTGGGCGGGTTGTTCTGGCTCAGCCTTCCCGGCGGCGATCGGTCCGTGTCGATCCCTCGGCCTCTCCGCCCCGGTGGACGTGGCCTTCGACCAGGACGGCGTGCCCCGCATCCGGGCCGCCACCATGCTGGATGCCGCGACGGCGCTGGGCTACGTCCATGCCCGCGACCGCATGTTCCAGATGGACATGATGCGCCGCGCTGCCTCCGGCCGGCTGGCCGCGCTATTCGGGGCGCATGCCCTGCCCATGGACCGGCAGATGCGCACCCTGGGCCTGGCCCGGCGCGCGGCCGAGGACGAGCGCGTTCTGCCCGACGATGGCAAGGCGATGCTGGCGGCCTATGCGCGCGGCGTGAACGCCTGGATCGGCCAGCGCGGGCGCTTCGCCGCGCCGGAGTTCATCGCGTTCGGCGCACCGGACCCCTGGCAGCCCAGCGACAGCCTGCTGTGGGGCAAGACGCTGGGCCTGTGGCTGTCGATGAACTGGCGGGAGGAACTGGCCCGCTGGCGTCTGGAGGGCAAGATGCCGCGCGAGGCGATCCTGGCGCTGTGGCCCGACCAGCACGAGACCGGGCGGGCCGACGCGCCGGTGGGCCAGTCGGCCCAGGCCGACGCCGATGTTGCGCGCTTCGCCGCCGCCCTGCCGGCCTTCCCCGACCCGTTCACGCAGCCCGACTGTGCCTCCAACGAATGGGCGGTGGATGGAAGCCACAGCGCGACCGGGTCGCCACTTCTCGCCGGCGACCCGCATCTGGGGTTCGGCTTTCCGTCGCTGTGGTACCTCGCCCGCATCGACACGCCGGAGGGCACGCTCGCCGGCGCGACCTCGCCCGGCGTGCCGCTGATGGTGCTGGGCCATAACGGGCGCATCGCCTGGACCTTCACCACTACCGGCGCCGATGTGCAGGACATCTTCATCGAGACGCCGGTCGGCCCCGACCAGTACCAAACCCCCGATGGCCCCCGCCCTTTCACGGTGCGTGAGGAGCGCATCAAGGTGCGCGGGCAGGGCGACGAGGTGCTGCGGGTGCGCGAGACGCGGCACGGGCCGGTCATCAGCGACCTGCTGGGCGCCCCCGGACCGATCCTCGCGGTGGAAATGGCCAATCTCGCGCCCGGCGACACGGCGGCCGAGGGGCTGCTCGCCCTCAACCGCGCTGGCAGCGTGGCGGAGGCCGGGCGCGCGGCCGCCCTCATCACCGCGCCGGTGCAGAACCTGCTGGTCGCGGACCGGCGGACGATCGGCCTGTTCGTCACCGGGCGGGTGCCGATCCGCAAGTCCGGCGACGGCGCGATGCCAGTGGACGGCGCGGACGGGGCGCATGACTGGGCCGGCTGGGCGGCCGGCGAGCAGCTCCCGCATTACGTGGCCCCGGCGAGCGGCGTGCTGGTGAACGCCAACGAGCGGGTCGCGCCGCCCGACTTCCCGGTGTTTCTCGGCCGGGACTGGTTTTCCGACTGGCGGGCGCGGCGCATTCGCGCGCTGCTCGCGGCGCCGGAGCCCAAGACCGTGGAGACCTTCACCCGGATGCAGGTGGACGTGACCAGCGAGATGGCACGCCAGATGCTGCCAGCGCTGCTCTCGGTCCCCGCTCCGCCCGGCCTGGCCGGCATGGCGCGGGCGCTGCTGGAGGGCTGGGATGGCACGATGGCGATGGACCGGCCGCAGCCGCTGATCTTCGAGGCGTGGATGGACCGGTTCTACGCGGCGCTGCGTCGCCGCACGGGCGGCGGCAACGCCGTCGCGCCCCCGCCGGAGTTCCTGCCTACCGCGGTGCTGCCAGGCGGGGCGCATTGGTGCGGGGGCGACTGCGCCTCTGCGCTGACGCAAGCGCTACAGGACGCCGTCGCCGACCTCGCCACGCGCTTTGGCGCCGATCCCGCCGCCTGGCGTTGGGGAACGGCGCATGAGGCCGTGTTCGCCCATCCGGTCCTGGGCCAGCTCCCGCTCCTGGCGCGCCTTGGCCGGATCACCATCCCGGTGCCCGGCAGCGCTACGACCATCTTCGCCGAGGCAGTGGGAGGGGCTGGGTTCCAGGCCGTGCTCGGGCCGGAGTTTCGCGGCGTGTACGACCTGGCGGATCTGGACCGTAGCCGATTCGTGATCGCTCCCGGCCAATCGGGAAACGTGTTCAGCCCGCAAGCGCGGGCCTTCCTGAGCCGCTGGCGCGATGGCGGAACGGTGCCCCTCACGTCTGTCCCTGAGCAGATCAGCACCCATCTCCGCCTCTCGCCTTGAATTCTTCACCATTGACCCGAGGACGCCGCTCCGGAAACATGGGACCGGATCGCACGCATGACCTACAAGCCACCCCGTCGCCCGCAGTTCTTCTACACCACCGCCCCGCTGCCCTGCCCGTACGTGCCGGGGCGGACGGAGCGCAAGGTGGTGACGGAGATCACCGGCCCGGACGCCGAGGCGCTGCACGACCGGCTGTCGCGGGCCGGGTTCCGGCGCAGCCACAACATCGCCTACGCGCCGGTCTGCCCGTCCTGCCAGTCCTGCGTTGCAATCCGCATCCTTGCCGAGCACTTCCAGCCCGACCGCGCGCTGCGCCGCGTCGCCAAGGCCAACCGATCGGTCGAGGGCTTCGAGGTGCCGGCGCGCGCCACGGCCGAGCAGTTCCAGCTTTTCCAGCGTTACCAGCAGGCCCGCCATGGCGGCGGCGACATGGCGACAATGAGTTTTTACGACTATCGGGCGATGGTCGAGGACACGCCGATCGAGAGCCTGCTGATCGAGTTCCGCGAGGCCGATGACCGGCTGATTGGCGCCTGCCTTGCGGATCGCCTGGGGGACGGCCTCTCCGCCGTATACAGCTTCTTCGACCCCGACCTCGCAAGCCGCTCGCTCGGCACCCACGCCATCCTCTGGCTCGTGGACCGGGCGCGGCAGCTCGGCCTTCCCTATGTCTATCTCGGCTACTGGGTGCCCGAGAGCCGCAAGATGGCCTACAAGGCGCGTTTCCGGCCAACCGAGATCCTGGTGGGCGGCACGTGGCGGATGCTGACCGAGGCGGATCTGGAGCCGGAGAGCACGGCCACCCGCGCGCTGATGTCGGAGCCCGCTCCCTGACCGGGGCAACGGAGCCCGAGTGGCTGGTCTGGGCGCGGGAAATCCAGGCAATCGCCCAAACGGGGCTCGCCTTCACCAAAGACCCTTATGACGCGGAACGGTTCACGGCGCTGCGCGCCCTGGCCGCCCGTATCCTGGCGCGTCACACCCAGGCCGACACGCGACGGATCGAGACGCTGTTCGCGGGCGAGACGGGCTACGCCACCCCGAAAATCGACGTGCGCGCCGCCGTGTTCGACGCGGACGGTCGCATTCTGATGGTGCGGGAGACGGCCGATCACGGCCGCTGGACCTTGCCGGGCGGCTGGGCGGACGTGAACCAGACGCTCGCCGAATGCGCGGTCCGCGAGGTGGAGGAGGAATCCGGCTACCGGGCGCGCGCGGTCAAGCTCGCGGCGGTGTGGGACCGCGCCCGCCAGGGACACACGCCGGGCGTTTTCTCGTGCGCCAAGCTGTTCTTCGTTTGCGCCCTGGAAGGCGGCGCGCCACGCGCGAGCCTGGAGACGAGCGAATGCGCCTGGTTCGCCGCGGGTGCGATCCCGGCCGACCTATCGCTCGGCCGCGTGCTGCCCCGGCAGATTGAGCGGATGTTTGTCCACTGGCGAGAGCCGGGGATCGCGACGGAGTTCGAGTAGATCGGCCCCTGTGATCCCAGCCACCCTGGATGCTGATCCATGGCGCAGGGCTATCGCATATGGCTCGCAGCGACCGATCTCTTCGCCGTCATGCCCGTGCTTGTCACGGGCATCCACGCCTTCTTGTGCCGCCGCGCAGGCGTGGATGGCCGGAACAAGTCCGGCCATGACGCATGAAAAAGCCCGCTTGGGAGCCAAATGCGATTGCCCTGCTCCCTTGCGGGAGGGGTCGGAGGAGAAACGCTCAGGCGCTAACCACCGGGAAGTTGCACTTCGGGTTAAGCGGGTGCAGCGCCTTGTCCGACGGCGTGGTGGTGACAAGATTGAACAAGTCCCATCCCCCTGGCTTGGACGGCTTTTTCACTTGCCAGAGATAGGCCGGGAACTCTCCACGCCCATCGGCGCGGATGCGGCCCGGACCGAAGGCGTCATCGTCGGTCGGGATGCCCTTCATGCGCGCCACCGTCTCCCGCCCGCTCTTCTTCGCGTTCGCCGCGCCCATCGCGGCCACGGTCTTCAGGTAGTGCAGCGTCATCGAGTAATTGCTGGCGTGCGCCTGGTTCGGGTACTTGCCGTCCATCTTCGGCAGCACGCGCTTGGTGAAGGCGCGAGTGCGATCGTTGAAGTCCCAGTAGAACGAAGTGGTCGCGTTCAGCCCCGCCGCGAGAGTCGGGGCCGAGCGCATGGATATCGGTAATGAAGATCAGCAGCGGCGCGATCTTCATCGTCTGGTTCAGGCCGAACTCGTGGGCCTGCTTGATGCTGTTGATCGTGTCCGCGCCAGCATTGGCCAATCCGAGCACCTGGGCTCCGGACGCCTGCGCCTGCTGCAAGTAGGATGAAAAGTCAGTGGTGTCCGGGAACGGGTAGCGCACCGTCCCTTTCACGGTGCCGCCCGCCTGTTTGACCACGGCGGAGGTCTGCTCCTCCAGCACGTGGCCGAACACGTAATCGGCGGTGATGAAGAACCAGCTCTTGCCCCCCGCCTTCACTGTCGCGCCGCCGTTTGACTGCGCAAGCATGTAGGTATCGAAGCTCCAGACGATCGTGTTTGGGCTGCACTGGCTGTCGGTCAGGTCGGTCGATCGTGGCGGACCCGTTCAGCATGATCTTGTTCTTCTCTTTCGCGATCTGCGCGACCGCAAGCGCCACCGAGGATGTCGGCACGTCGATGATCGCGTCCACGCCCTGATCGAACCATTGACGGGCGATAGAGGCGGCGACGTTCGGCTTGTTCTGGTGGTCCGCCTGGAGCACTTGTACCTCGAAGCCTTTCGCCGCCGCGTCGAACTCGGTCACTGCCTGGCGCGTGCACGCGACGGAATTGGGACCCGTCGTGTCGCGGTAGGTGCCGCTGAGGTCGGTCAGCACGCCGAGCTTGATGGCCGGCTTCGCCTGGGCACGGGCGCGAACGACCGGCGTCGCGGTCAGCGCGGCGGCGCCGGCAAGGGCGCCGCGACGGGTAAGCTGCATGGACTGTCTCCCAAGAGGGTTTTGGTTGAAGAACAGTTTAGTGGCCCGATCGCTCGGCGGCGTCAACCAGGCGGCGGGCCGAACCGCCCGGTTTTCGGGAATCCGGATGGAGGCGCCCTTCCCGCCTGGCCACGCTCGCCGATCCATTCTCTCAGATGGGTCTCGGTGCGCGTGCGCTCGCCGCTGCGCCAACTCAGCCCGTCGGCGAGGCGGAAGACGCGCGCATCGGCCAGTCCGCCTTCCTTGTAGCGTTGCAAGATCACGCCCGAGCCGCGCGGCATCTCCGGCACCTGGTCGAGCGGGAACACCAGCAGCTTGCGGCCTTCGCCCACGACGGCGACGTGGTCGCCCTCGGCGGGCACGCACAGCGCCGCCTCCTCGTCGGGCCGCAGGTTCAATATCTGCTTGCCGGCGCGACGCTCGCCGAGCAGCTCGCCCGCCGGCACGACGAAGCCGCGCCCATTATTGGAGGCGACGAGATAGCGCGCGCCCTCGGCGGGAACGAACAGGGCCACGATGTCGGCATCGTTGCCGAGATCGGCGAGCAGGCGCACGGGCTGCCCGTCGCCGCGCCCGCGCGGGATATCGCCGGCCTTCGACGTGTACGCCCGGCCGTTGGTGGCGAACAGGCAGAGCCGGTCCGTGGTCTGGCACGGCACCATCACGCTGAGCCGGTCGCCCTCCTTGAAGCGCAGCTCGGCGGGATCGGCGACGCCGCCCTTCGCCGCGCGAATCCAGCCTTTCTCCGACAGGATGACCGTGATCGCCTCACGCTCGACGAAAGCGTCCGTGTTGATCTCGACCGGCACGGGCGAGGCGCCGATCTCCGTGCGCCGCGCCCCGAGCTTGCCGTCACCGAACTGCTTGCGGGTCTGCTCCAGCTCGCTGGCGATGCGGTCCCAGCGCAGGCGCTCGTTGCCGAGCAGGGCCTGGATCTTCTTGCGCTCCCGCGAGAGGGAGTCGTGCTCCTTGCGCAGCTCCATCTCCTCAAGCCGGCGCAGACTGCGCAGGCGCATATTCAGGATCGCCTCGGCCTGAACGTCGGTCAGCTCGAAGCGCGCCATCAGCCTCGGCTTCGGCTGGTCCTCCTCGCGGATGATGCGGATCACCTCGTCGAGGTTGAGATAGACGATCAGGTAGCCGTCCAGCACCTCCAGCCGGCGCTCGATCGCGGCGAGGCGGTGGCGGGAGCGGCGCAGCAGCACCTCATGGCGGTGATCGAGGAAGGCGCGCAGCACGTCGCGCAGGCTCATCACGCGCGGCGTGCGCGTCGCGTCCAGCACGTTCATGTTGAGCGGGAAGCGCGATTCCAGCGCGGTCGCGCGGAACAGCGTCTCCATCAGCACCTCGGGCTCCACGCCGCGCGTGCGCGGCTCCAGCACCAGGCGCACCGTGTCGGTGCTCTCGTCACGCACGTCGCCCAGCAGCGGCAGCTTCTTCTCCTCGATGAGCTGCGCGATCTGCTCGATCAGCCGGGCCTTTTGCACCTGATATGGGATCTCGGTCACGACGAGCTGCCAGGCGCCGTACTTGCCGCGCTCCACCTCCCAGCGGGCGCGCGCACGGAAGCCGCCGCGTCCGGTCTCGTAGGCGGACAGCACCGCCGTCTTGTCCTCGACCAGCACGCCGCCGGTGGGGAAATCCGGGCCGGGCATCAGGCGCACCAGGTCGGCGGTCGTCGCCTCGGGGTTGCGGATCAGGTGGATGGCGGCGGCGCACACCTCACCCGCGTTGTGCGGCGGGATCGACGTCGCCATGCCGACCGCGATGCCGGCGGCGCCGTTGGCGAGCAGGTTCGGGAAGGCGCCGGGCAGCACGACCGGCTCGTGCTCCTCCCCGTCATAGGTCGGGCGGAGATCGACCGCGTCCTCGTCGATGCCGGCGAGCATCGTCTGCGCCACCTCGGTGAGCCGCGCCTCGGTGTAGCGCATCGCCGCCGGGTTATCGCCGTCGATGTTGCCGAAATTGCCCTGACCCTCGATCAGCGGATAGCGGACGGCGAAGTCCTGGGCGAGCCGGACCAGCGCGTCGTACACCGCCACGTCGCCGTGCGGGTGGAACTTGCCGATCACGTCGCCGACGACGCGCGCGCATTTCTTGAATCCGGCGGCGGGGTCGAGGCGCAGCAGGTGCATGGCGTAGATCAGCCGCCGATGCACCGGCTTGAGCCCGTCGCGCACATCCGGCAGCGAGCGCGACATGATGGTGGACAAGGCGTAGGCGAGATACCGCTCCGAGAGCGCGTCGGCGAGACGCGTGTCCTCGATGCGGCCGAAGTCATCCGGCATCCGGGGTCTCCAAGGCAGCGACGCGGTCGTAGAGGATTTGCCGCGCCGGCGGCAGGGGCTTGTGATGCAAGCCGAAAGCCTCGCGGGCGAGGAAGTGCCCGGTCAGGCGCAGGCCATCGCGCCAGTCGGCCTCGCTCCCGTCCGCGTCGGGTTGGGTTAGGAAATCGGGGAGGCGAAGCAGGCGGTCGCGCCAGACCCCGGCGGCCTCTTCCGTCACCGCCCGGCCGCTGCGCGGCGAGACATAAGCAAGGCCCTCCGCCGCGCCGCTGACGGCACAGGACGAGAGATCAAGCCCATAGCCCAGGTCGGCCAGCAGCGTCGCCTCCCACCGCACCACCTCGGCCAATCCCGGCGTGCCCTGGGATAACCCAGCGATCAGCCGGACCAGGCCCTGGAACACGCGCGGGTGCGCCTCGCGCTCCGGGAGCGCCCCCGCCGCCACGGCACATGCCGCCGCGAGGATCGCGAGCGCCATCGGGTCGTCCATCGCGAGCGCGGCCCCTGGATGCACCAGCTCGGCCGTGAAGCTGCCGAGCTGGTCGGCCAGCCGCGCCACCCAGCGCGCCTCGATCAGATTGCCGGGCTGCCACAGCGACGCGCGCCCGCGCGCCGCGCCGCCACGGGCGAGGCCGCGACAGAGCCCAAAACCCTCTGTCAACACCGAGGCGACCAGATCGCCCTCGCCATAGGGCCGCGCCTCCAAGACGACGGCCGGCGCCTGCCAGTCCATGGTGAGGCCATTAGTAATAGGTGTTCGGGCCCAGGGGAAGGCGTGCGCCATGATCTCGAACAGGTGGAAAGCTGGCCTCCGATGCCGGAGCACGAGACCTTCGCGAACGCTTCGCCGATCCACTTCCCTCTTGCGCCCGCTCCTCCCGATGGTATTGTCGGATTTGCAATTCATTCGCACTTGCAGGTCTTCGGAAAGTCGCAGCGCATGTTCGTCAGCTTGATCATCGTCTTCCGCGAGGCCATGGAAGCTGGCCTGATTGTCGGCATTGTCCTTGCCGCCACCGAAGGAGTCGTGGGACGCGCTCGCTGGGTTGCCGGCGGCATCGCCGCGGGCGCCGGCGGTGCCGCCCTAGTCGCCGTCTTTGCCGCCGTGCTCTCCAACGCCTTCGAGGGCGCCGGTCAGGAAGTGTTTACCGCCGCCATCCTCGGCTTCGCCGTCGCCATGCTGAGCTGGCACATCCTGTGGATGTCCCGCCACGCCGCCACCGTCACTGCCGAGCTGCGCCAAGTGGGACGGGAGGTGCGGCTCGGTCAGCGCTCGCTCGCAGCGCTCGCAGCCGTGGTCGCTGTCGCGGTGATGCGCGAGGGCTCCGAAGTGGTGCTGTTCCTCTATGGCATCGTTGCGGCGACGCACACCGCGCCGCTGGCGCTTGGAATCGGTGGGGGAGCCGGGCTGGCAGCGGCCTGCGCGCTGTCCTGGCTGCTGTACCGCGGCTTGATCATCATCCCCCTCCGCCACCTGTTCAGCGTCACCAACGTCCTGATCGCCCTGCTCGCCGCCGGCATGGCGGGCCAGGCCGCTGCCATCCTGCATTCCGCCGACATGCTTCCGGGCTGGGGCGAGCAAATTTGGAACACGAGCTTCATCCTGGCCGACGACAGCTTCCTAGGCCGCAGCCTGCATGCCCTCATCGGCTACTCCGCTCGGCCCTCCGGCATCCAACTCGCCGCCTGGCTGGCCACGCTTTCGGCGCTGGTGGCCGCGTCCCGCGCGCTGACCAAGCCGTGGGCGCGCGCCCTGGCTGCGGCGTGGGCGGCGGCGGTAGTGATGGCGGGCGGCGCGCCGGCCCGCGCCGATGAACTGCCCCTGCTCGTGTTCCACAACCACCGCTTCGTCCCGGACCGCATCGAGGTGCCAGCGGGCAGGAAATTCCAACTGCGTGTGAAGAACACGGACTCCACCGCCGACGAATTCGAAAGCGTCGACCTTAACCGAGAGAAGCTGGTGGCGGCGGGCCAGACCATTACCGTGTTCCTCGGTCCGCTATCGCCCGGCACATACAAATTCTTCGGCGACTTCCATCAGGATACCGCCCAAGGCGTGCTGGTCGCCAAATGACCCGGTTTCTTTTTGGACTGGCCGCGGTGCTCGCGCTGCTGGCACCGGTTCAGGAGGCGCGCGCCGACTACCACATCTTCTCGCCATACGAGATCGATTTTGGCGAGCTGGAGATCGAGCATAACGGCGATGCCGTGTTCGATCGTCGCCCAGACCAGACCGGCGCGACCAGCTACACGCTTGAACTGGGCACTGGCCTGACCACCTGGTGGCATAGCGAGATCGAGTTCGGCTGGAACCGCGCGCCGGGCTACAACGAGCCGACCCTGCTGACGCAGGTGGTGACGGAAAACATGTTCCAGCTCACCGAGCCGGGGGAGGACTTCTTCGACACCGGCCTCTACGTCGAGTATGGCCAATCGACCACGCACGGGGCCGCGGCGGCGGCGAACGAGGTGACATTCGGCCCGGCGATCGGCAAGGACATCGGTCGCACCACGAACATCATCAACCTGTTCCTAACCCGGCAGCTTGGCCCGGACCAGACCAGCCACGGCCTGGACTTCACCTATGCCTGGCAGACCCGCTGGAACCTGTGGGCTCCCCTATCGCCAGCGGTGGAAATCTACGGAGGGCCCGGCACGCTGGGCAGCATACCGAGCTTTTCGCGTCAGCAATTGTTGGTGGGGCCGGTGGGGATCGGATTGCTCCGGTTGAGCCAACTCGGCCTTGGTCGGGCGGGGCAGCTCAAATACGAACTCGGCTGGCTGTTCGGCGCCACTCAAGCCAGCGCACGCGGCACGCTGCGCTGGCGCCTGGAGCTGGAGATTCCGTTCTGACGGAGAGGAATCCTTTCCATGGCGCCATTCAGGCTGATGCTCGGCAGACCGCCTCGGTGTCGTGCCCACCGGGGTCGAGAATGAAGGCGCCATAGTAGCTCGGGTGATAGTGAGATCTCAGGCCAGGATTGCCGTTATTGCGCCCTCCGGCCGCGAGTGCCGCCGCGTGGAAGCGGTCAACGGCTGCACGGTCACTGATTGCGAACGCCACATGCGTGCCGGTGATCGCACCCCCTCTCTGGCCAATCCAGAAGAACGCCTTTCCATCCCTTCCATACCCGGCGAACGTGTCGCCTTCGTCCAGGCGTTCAATCCCGATCGCTTTCAGGATGCGGTCGTAAAGGCTTTGGACCGCTCGATATCAGTAACGCCTACCCGCTTATCGGCCAATCGACCCGCTCTTGTACTTTGCAGCAGGGAAGCGCAAAGTCGCTCTGAACGCGGCGTCTCGGAGCAGAACGGTGCGGGCAATCATGAAGGGGCTGACGGACGTTGAGTTCGAACGACTCTACGGGACGGAGGGTCAGTGTCTGGCGGCGTTGGTGGCGGCGCGCCAACGCGAAGGAATGCCTTGCCCGCGCTGCGCCAATCTGAAGAGCTATGTCTACGGCCGCCGTGTCGGCTGCACGCGCTGCGGCCGACGTTGGTCGGTCACCGCGGGCACCGTGATGGCGGACACCAAGCTGTCTCTGACCACTTGGTTCCGCGCCATGCACCTGATGAGCAGCACCAAACAGGCGATCTCGGCGGTCGAGCTCGGCCGCAGGCTGGGCCTGGGCTATGAGACGGCCTGGTATCTGCACAAGCGGCTCCGCCACGCCATGACCGAGCGGACGGAGCGCTATTCGCTCGGGGGCGCGAGCGACGACGATGCCGCGCCGCCGGTAGTGGAGGCGGATGACGTGTGTCTGGGAGGTGAAAGGAACCAAGGCAGCGGAACCGAAGGCAAGACCTGCGTCATCGTCGCCTGCGAGCGGCATGCGGACGGGCGCATGGGCCATGTCGCGATGCGCGCGGTCAGCGCCTTCTCCAGCGAGGCGGTGGCCGCGTTCCGCGATGCCCACATCGCCGCCGGCGCGACTGTGCACACGGACGGCTTGCGGGCGTTCAACGCCTTCGGTGAAGCCGGGCGGGCGCATGTCGCCACCATCACCGGCGGCGGGCGTCCGGAGCGCGAGCGCAGCGCCCCGTTCTTCACCGTCAACACCCTGGTCGCCAATCTCAGTACCGCGCTCAAGGCCACCCACAAGCGGCTCTCCCCCAAGCATCTGCCCGACTATCTCGGCGCCTTCTGCTGGACCACCAACCGGCGCCGCAACATGCGAGGCATGGTCAACGCGCTTTGCCGTGCCGTCGCTGCGTCGTCCCGTCTGACCCACAAAGGCGTCTACCCGTGACGGGTCGATTGGCCGATAAGCGGGTAACGCCTAGGGTCACATGGTTGAGCATTTGGACCCTCAAATGATTCGTGAGCGTCGGGTTAACCCCTACTCCGTCTCCTCCAGCCCGATCGCCCGCAGCCGCGCCCGTTCCTCGTCCCAGCCGGCGCGCTCCTTGACGTTCAGGAACAGATGCACAGGCCGCTCCAGCGCCGCGCTCAGCTCGGCCCGCGCGCGGGCGCCGATCTCGCGGATGCGGCTGCCCTGGGCGCCGATCAGGATCGCCTTGTGGCCAGGGCGGGCCACGTAGATCGTGACGTCCGCCCGCACGCTGCCGTCTGGGCGCTCCTGCCAGTCCTCAGGCTCGACGGTGGCCCCGTACGGCACTTCCTCATGTGTTTGTAGGAACACCTGCTCGCGCACGATCTCGGCGGCGAGCAGCCGGTCGGGCAGATCGGTCAGGTCGTCGGGAGGATACAGGAACGGCCCCGGCGGCATCGCCGCCGCCAGCGCATCCCTCAGTCGGTCGAGGCCATCACCGGTCAAGGCGCTGACCATGAAGGTCTCCTCGAACGCCACGAGTGCGGTCAGCGAGGCAACGAGAGGCAGAAGCTGGGGCGGCGCCACGAGATCGATCTTGTTCAGGACCAGCCAGCAACGGCGCTTCGCCGCCGCCAGCTTTTCGGCGATGCCGCGCACGCCCTCGGTGGCCCCGGTCCTCGCATCGACCAGCAGCAGCGCCAGGTCGGCGTCGCGCGCGCCGGTCCAGGCGGCCGCCACCATCGCCCGGTCAAGCCGCCGGCGCGGGCGGAAGATGCCGGGCGTGTCGATCAGCAGCACCTGGCTGTTCCCGTGCATCAGGATGCCGAGCACCCGGAACCGCGTTGTCTGCGCCTTTGGCGTGACAATCGAGAGCTTGGCGCCGGTCAGGCGGTTGAGAAGGGTGGACTTGCCCGCGTTGGGCGCGCCCAGGATCGCGACGAAGCCGCAGTTGGTGCCGCTCGCGGGCGCGGCGCCGCTCATCGGGCCAGTCCCTGCAACAAGTCCTCGGCCGCGATCTGCTCGGCCGCGCGCTTGTTTCCGGCGCGGCCTGTGCCGCTATGCCCGCCAGCGGTGACGCAGACCGTGAAGGCGGGCGCGTGCGGCGGGCCGGACCGCGAGGCCAGGCTGTAGCGCGGCAGCTCCAAGCCCCGCGCCAGCGCCCATTCCTGCAACGCGGTCTTGGCATCCTTGGGGGGCACCGTCAGCGCGCTCATTGCCTCCTGCCACGCCCGGCGCACGAAGGCGCGCGCCGGCTCCAGCCCGCCGTCGAGATAGAGCGCCCCCAGCGCCGCTTCCAGCGCGTCGGCCAGCACGGTCGCGCGCTTCTTCACCCCGGCCCGGGCCTCGCCGGGCGAGACCGCCAGCACCGCCCCGATCCCAACCGATTCGGCAACCGTGGCAAGGACCGGCTGGGAGACCAGGTGGGCGAGGCGCCGGCCGAGGGCACCTTCTGGTTCCGCCGGGTATCGCTCAACGAGCCACTCAGCGATCAGCAAGCCGAGGACACGGTCGCCCATGAACTCCATCCGCTCGTTCGAGGCGGACGCGCGCTGTCCCCGCGCGGCCCCAGCGGCGGAGCGATGGGTTAGCGCCTCGCGCAGCAGTTCCGGACGTGCAAAGTGGTGACCGAGGAGTTCCTCGACTGACTCGCCCACGCCGGCCGACCACCAATTGTTAAGGAATGATGTTCCCAATACGACCCCAGCGGACCTCGAAGGGCCACATCCAGACCTCCCACCAGGGCGCGCGCGCGTCGATGGAGAAGAAGATCACCTCGGCCCGCCCAACCAGGCTCTCCAGCGGCACGAAACCCCAGAATCGGCTGTCGGCGCTGTTGTCGCGATTGTCGCCCATGACGAACACGGCGCCCTGCGGCACCGTGTACACGGGGGTGTTGTTGGCCTCGCCCATCTCGGTGGCCTTCAGGATATCGTGGCGAACGCCGCCCGGCAGATCCTCCTGGTATTGGCGCAGCACCTGCTGCACGCCTTCGTCGTCCACCTCGTAGTCGCCCTCGGGCCGGCGCGGCACCTCCTTGCCGTTGATGTGCAGACGACCGTCGATGACCTGCACCCTGTCGCCGGGCAGGCCGATCACGCGCTTGATGTAGTCAACCGAGGTGTCCCGCGGATACTTGAATACGATCACGTCTCCCCGGTGGGGAACCGAGCCGAAGATTCGGCCCGAGAACAGATCGGGCGCGAACGGCAGCGAGTAGTGGGAATAGCCGTAGTTGTACTTCTCCACGAACAGATAGTCCCCGACCAGCAGTGTCGGGATCATGCTGCCGGATGGAATGTTGAACGGCTCGAACAGGAGGGTGCGGATCACCACCGCGATCAGCCCCGCGTAGACGATCGTCTTGACGTTGTCGAGCAGGCCGCTCGACTTGCGTCTGGCCTTGGTGGTGGTCGTCATGCGGCGGAATGGTCCGGTCAAGATGAGGGGATCAAGCCCAGGCCCCTGGGCGCTGTCAAGGAAAGCGGCATAGGCTCAGCCGGCGCGCAGGGCCGAGATCAATACCTGGGCGAAGGCGTACGGGTATTCGTCCGTCATCGTCAAGGCTATGACCGGCTGCATGCCAGGTGGGGTGAGGGCGGCGAGCCGCGCCGCGGCGCCGCCGGTCAGGCGCAGTGTCGGCTGACCAGAGGGCAGGTTCACCACGCCGAGGTCGGAGAAGAACACGCCCTGGCTGAAGCCGGTTCCCAGCGCCTTGGCGGCCGCCTCCTTCGCGGCGAAGCGCTTCGCGAAGGTGCCTGCTCTAACACGCTCGGTCCGGCGCGCGGCCTTGGCGCGCTCGGTCTCGGTGAACACGCGCGCCAGGAAGCGCTCGCCGTGCCGCGCGATGGCCGCCTCGATCCGGCGGATGTCGCAGATGTCGCTGCCGAGCCCGAGGATCATGGGTCCGCCAACGTCACCCACGCGCCCGCTCGACGCTCTTGATCGTCGCCACCCCGCGCAGCCCGGCGATCACCTTCGAGAGGTGCAACAGATCCCGTACTTCGACGTCGACCAGGATCTCGATGAAGTCCTGCTGGCGGTTGATGATGCGCAGGTTTGCGACCGCTCCCTCGTGCTTGGCGACGGAATTGGAGAGATCGGCGAGGGCCGCGGGCTCGTTGGCCGCGATGACGCTGACCCGGGCGGCATGCGCCCGGCCCCCCAGCGCGTCCAGGTTCCAGCCCACCTCGATGAACCGCTCCGGGGTGGCGCTGAAGCTGCCCAGCGTCTGGCAGTCCCGGGCATGGATCGTCACCCCCTTGCCCGTGGTCACGATGCCAACGATGTGGTCGCCCGGCACGGGGTGGCAGCAGCCGGCGAAGGAGTAGGCCATGCCGGGCACCAGACCGGCAATCGGCATCAAGCGGTCACGGCGGGAGTCGCCCCGCCCGGCGGGACGCGGCGGCAGCGTGGGCACGACGCGCGGCGCGCGCGGGGTGTGGCGCAGCTCCGGATAGGCGGCGTGAACCACGTCCTTGGGACCCAGCGTGCCATTGCCGACGGCGATGTGAAGTTCGTCCGTCGAGGACAGCTTCAGCGCCTTCAGCGCCGGTTCCAACGCCTTCTCCGACCCGTCCACGCCGGCCTGACGGAACGATTTGGCCAGCTCCGCGCGGCCGCGATCGAGGTGTTCCTGGCGCTGCTGCTGGTGGACGAAGCGGCGGATGCGCGACCGCGCCTTGCCGGTGACGACGAACCGCTCCCATTGCGGGGAGGGCGTGCCGCCCCGGGCGGTCATGATCTCGACCTGATCGCCGTTCTGCAACTGGTAGCGCAGCGGCATCAGCCGCCCGTTCACCTTCGCCCCGACGCAGGCGTCGCCCACCTGGCTGTGGACGGCGTACGCGAAGTCAACCGGCGTCGCGCCGCGCGGCAACTGGATCAGTTGCCCCTTCGGCGTGAAGCAGAACACCTGGTCGCCATACAGCTCGAGCTTGGTGTTCTCCAGGAACTCGTCCGGCGCCGAGGAATTCTCCAGGATCTCGAGCAGATCCTGAACCCAGCGGAACTGGTGCAGGTCGCTGGCCGAGGCGTCGCGCTGCTTGTACAGCCAATGCGCGGCGACCCCGGCCTCCGCGATGTCGTGCATCTCCTGCGTGCGGATCTGCACCTCGATCTTCTGGTTGCGCGGCGCGCGCAGGGTCACACCGGTATGAACACTCTGATAGCCGTTCACCTTGGGGGTCGAGATGTAGTCCTTGAAGCGCCCGGCGATGACCGGATAGGCGGAGTGGACGGCGCCCAGCGCGGCGTAGCAGGCCTCCTTGGACGGCACGACAATGCGGAACGCCATGATGTCGGAAAGCTGCTCGAAGGCCACGTTCCGCTGCTGCATCTTCTCCCAGATCGAGAACAGCGACTTCTCGCGCCCGGTCACACCGAGAACATGGATGCCCGCCTGTTCGCAAACCTTTCGCAGCTCCTCGCGCACATCCTCGATCACATCGGCGCCCTGGCCGCGCAGGAAGTTCAGGCGGGCCTGGATCGTCTCGAACGCTTCCGGCTCGAGCTGCGCGAAGGCCAGCGTCTGCAACTCGCTCTTCACCGCCTCCATGCCGATCCGCTCGGCGAGCGGCGCGTAGATCTCCATCGTCTCGCGGGCGATCCGCTCGCGCCGATCGGGGCAGGAGATGAAGTGCAGGGTGCGCATGTTGTGCAGCCGGTCGGCCAGCTTGACCAGCAGCACGCGGATGTCGCGGCTCATCGCCAGGACGAGCTTGCGGAAGTTCTCGGCCTGCTTCGTGCGATCCGATTGCAGCTCGAGGCGGTTCAGCTTGGTGACGCCATCGACCAGCGCCGCCACCTCGCGCCCAAAGCGCCGCTCGACATCCGGCAGCTTGACCTGGGTGTCCTCAATGACGTCGTGGAGCAGCCCGGTGACGATGCTCGCCGTGTCGAGCCGGTAGCCGGCCAGGATGTCGGCGACCGCGACCGGGTGCGTGATGTAGGGATCGCCATTGTCGCGCTTCTGGGCGCCATGCGCCTTCATGGCCAGCACATACGCGGCATCGATCAGCGCAAGGTCCGCCTTCGGATCGTAGGCGGCAACCTTCTCGGTCAACTCGAACTGGCGAATGACAGGAGGCCGTCCCCTCCGGTCGGGAGAGAGCGTCTCCAGACCAGCCGGCGGCTGAGCACGGTCAAACGGCGCGTGAACGGGCGCGAATGAATAGCGGCCGGGGGCGCCGTCTGCCATGCCCGTCCTAGCGACGCCGGCCGGCTAGCTCCGCCTCGATGGCTGCTTCCATGTCCTCGGGCGAGAGCTCTTCGGTTTCGGCGGGCAGGTTCGCCGCCTCCTCTTCGGCCGTGACGTCTTGCAGGCCGAAGATGTTCTGATCGGTCGGGATAAGGTCCAGCACCTCCTCGTCGGCCGGCTCCGGCTCGGGCGCGCGCGAGAGGGACTTGATGAGAATCCTGCTCTAGCCGGACCAGTTCAATTGTCTCGTCGGCGATCTCGCGCAACGCGACCACCGGGTTCTTGTCGTTGTCCCGGTCGAGCGTCAGCTCCTCTCCACGGCTCAGATTGCGCGCGCGCTGAGCAGCGAGCAGGACAAGTTCAAACCTGTTGGGAACCTTCTCGACGCAGTCCTCGACTGTCACGCGCGCCATGCCGCCGCCACTCCGTCATAATGGGCAGAGACCCTTATCTAGTTCCGAACCCCCTGCTAAGCAAGGAATCCGCCACAACTATTCGGGTTGCACCGTCATCAGAGTTACTACTTGCGGTGGCAAATTGGCAAGCAATGCTTCCGCGGTGCGGCCCAGGCGTGGATGGATCCAGCCTGGGACGACCTCGGCAAGCGGGGCGAGCACGAAGGCGCGCAGGTGGGCGCGCGGGTGGGGCAGGATCGGGTCCGGCGCGTCCCGGACCATGCCCGCGACATCGATCAGGTCGAGATCCAGGCTGCGCGCCGCATTGACCGCCAGGTGGCGGCGGCCGAAGCGCGTCTCGATCGCATGGAGCGCCCGCAGCAGCGCGGCTGGCTCGGCTTGGCCGGCGAATAGGGCAACGCCGTTCACATAATCCGGCTGCTGTGACGCTGGCACCGGCGCCGAGCGCCACCAGCGAGATAGGCCCCGTAACCTCAGCCCTGGAAGTGCGTCCAGCAACCCGGCGGCGCGCTGGCAGCTCAGCAGCGGGGATGCGCCATCGGGAGCTGGCAGATTGGCCCCGAGCGCGACAAGGATCACGCTCCCGTTTTCCTTGGCGGGGATTCACAACGCCGCCGGTTGATGGGATGATTGCATACGCTTGCGGGCTTGCCATTAATTGGACTGCTTCGCCCATGCCATCGGGCGCTATTGCGAAGGATCATCATCAACATGGACCCGTTTTTCTTTCCGAATGAGCGCATCGGACTCTTCATCGACGGTGCTAATCTTTACTCCGCGTCGCGCAACCTGGGATTCGACGTCGATTACCGCAACTTGCTCGACTATTTTCGTCGTTTTGGTCGGGTAGTCCGTGCTTATTACTACGCCGCCGTGCTGGAAACCGAAGACTATTCTCCTCTCAAGCCGCTGACGGACTGGCTCGCCTACAACGGCTACTCCCTGGTTACCAAACCGGCCAAGGAATTCACCGATGCGTCGGGGCGGCGGCGGGTGAAGGGAAACATGGACATCGAGCTGGCCGTGGACATGCTGGAGATCGCGCCGCATCTTGACCATGTCGTGCTGTTCAGCGGCGATTCCGATTTCCGCCGCCTTGTGGAGGCGGTGCAGCGGAAGGGCGTGCGCGTTTCTGTCATCTCGTCCATCAAGACCGGTCAGCCAATGGTTTCCGACGAGCTGCGTCGGCAAGCCGATCAATTCATCGAGCTGGCCGACATCGCGAAGGAATTCACCCGTCGGCAGACCGAGCCTCGCCCCCCGCGGCCGACCTCGACTCGCCCAACCCCGGCAGACCCCTTCAGTGACCAAACCCCTTCGTGAGCCATGCCACGCCGGGCGGGCCGGATGAACCCGGGAAGGATTGCCCGCTTTGCGAGCGCTTGGCCGCGTTCCGCCGTGCGAACCGCGCGCAATTCCCTGCTTGGCACAATGCGCCTGTGCCAAGCTTCGGCCCGCTGGATGCGCCGATTCTGATCGTCGGCTTGGCACCAGGATTGAGGGGGGCGAACTGCACCGGCCGGCCGTTCACCGGTGATTACGCTGGCGTGCTGCTCTATCAGACCCTTCTGCGCTTCGGCCTGGCGCGGGGGAGTTATGCGGCGGACCCCGCCGATGAGCTGGCACTGACCGGCTGCCGGATCAGCAACGCGGTGCGCTGCGCGCCGCCAGCCAATCAGCCCCTCCCGGCGGAGGTGACCGCGTGTAATCGGTTCCTTGAAGCGGAGTTTGCGGCAATGCCGCGATTACGCGCGGTGCTGGCGCTTGGCGGGCTGGCCCACGCCGCCGTGCTGCGCGCGACTGGCGTTCGTCCCGCGCGCATGCGCTTTCAGCACGGGGCGATTCATAGACTGTCAGGGGGTTTGCTGCTCGCAGACAGCTATCACGTCTCCCGTCTCAACACGAACACGGGACGACTGACACAAGCCATGTTCGAGGCGGTGACGCGCGCCCTGCTCGATGAGCTGGGCGCGCCCGTCGCGTCCGCCGACGGCTAGGCCGCCGTCGGCGATCCGCGCTATCGATTGTTCGAGTTGCTTTGGCCGCCTGAGTTCACCGCAGCGCTTTGCGGGTTGTTCGGGGCTGTATCACCCGTGTTCTGGGGGTTCCACCCGTTGTTGGTATTGCCGCTGAAGTTCTTTTGGCCGTTGAAGTGGTAGCTCGTGCCATTGGCGTTGGCCATGCCAGTGTCATGATCGGTTCCACTACGGTTCAGGTTCGTCTTGGTGGAGCCGCTCATCCCCTGGCTCGTTCCGGCGTCCCCGCTCTGCTGCTGGGCCATTGCCAGAGGTGCCGCGAGCAAGGCACCGATCGCAACCGACGTACTCAGCTTAATACCGGACGTCATTGTCATTCCCTTTCCTCGCTGTTGGAGGACGGCATGGCCTGGCGCGTACCATCCATGTCCCTTTCAAGCGGAACGGTTGCGGGCTGGGCCGGGTGTGATGCTGGACTAAACCTTATCGTGAGCGATTCACCGGGCCATTATTCATAGCGCTGCTCGGACCAAGGGTCGCCGGTGTTGTGATAGCCGCGCTGCTCCCAGAAGCCTGGCCGGTCGGCGATCACGACTTCCACCCGGCGCACCCACTTGGCGGATTTCCAAAAATAAAGACGCGGAATGACCACACGCACCGGACCCCCATGCTCACGTGCCAGCGGCTCGCCATTCCATGTGTCGGCCAGCAGCACGTCGGGCTGGTCGAAGTCCTCTAGCCGCACATTGGTCGTGTATCCGTCATAAGCGTGGAACACGACGTGACGGGCCTCCTCCATGGGCTCCGCCATCTCCAGCAGCGTGCGTGCGGCGACCCCGGACCAGCGATTGTCATAGCGGGACCACTGCGTGACGCAGTGGATGTCGGAGACGAGCTCGGTCCGGGGAAGCGCCCGGTACTCGTCCCAGCGAAGGCTGAGCGGCCGGCGCACCGCGCCATCGACGTCCAGGCGGAACTTGACCACCGTGACAAGCGGCTGCGTGCCGAGATCGAGCACGGGCCAGTCACGCACCAGCTTCTGGCCGGGCGGCAGCCGATCGCGGGCGGGATCGGCGGTGGTGCCGGTCAGCAGGCGGCCCTGCCGCGCCCAGGTCTCCTTGGCCGCGATCAGCTTGTCGCGCCGCTGGCCGGCCGCCAGAGTATCGTCATCGTCCATCCCTGACCTCGCGCGAGACAAATCCATGCCGGATGTGGGCTACGCCACGCATGAAGTGCTGAATCAGGCGGGCGCGCTACAAGATTACAATGCCTTCGCCGAGGACAAGCCGCTCGCCGAGGCGGTCCAGGCGTTCGGCGCCGCGTGGGCCGAGCCCGATCTGCGCCGCGCCGGTGCGCTGGCCGGCAGCGAGCGTGTCCAGGCGCTGGCCCGGCAAGCCAACCGCCATCTGCCCGAACTCCGCACTCATGACCGCTTTGGTCATCGCGTGGACCTGGTCGAGTTCCATCCGGCCTATCACGAGCTGATGTCGCTCATCTACGGATGCGGCACGCACTCCCTTGCCTGGACGCATCCGCGGCCGGGCGCCCATGTCGCGCGCGGCGTGCTGAGCTATCTATGGAACCAGGCGGAGAACGGCGTCTGCTGCCCGATGGGGATGACCTTCGCGGCGATCCCGGCGCTGCGTCACGATCCCGCCCTGCTGGCCGAGTGGGCGCCGCTCATCAACCAGGCCGTCTACGATCCCCGTCCTGTCTTTGCCAAGGAAAAGGCTGGTGTCACCGTGGGCATGGCGATGACGGAAAAGCAGGGCGGCTCCGATCTGCGCGCGACAATGAGCACGGCCCGCCCCGCTTCCGCGCGCCGGGCTCTGGCGCCCCCTATCTCATCACCGGGCACAAATGGTTCTTCTCCGTGCCGATGAGCGATCTGTTCCTGACCCTGGCGCAAATCGAGTCCGGGCTCTCCTGCTTCCTCGCGACCGGCTGGCTTCCCGACGGCGGCCGTAACCGGCTCAAGCTCCAGCGGCTGAAGGACAAGTGCGGCAACAAGTCCAATGCCAGCTCGGAAGTGGAGTTTCACGACCTGCACGCGGTCATGCTGGGGGAGGAAGGCCGGGGCGTTCGCACGATCATCGAGATGGCGCACGTCACGCGCCTCGATTTTGCGATCGGCTCGAGCGGCCTGATGCGCCAGGCGCTGTCGCAAGCGGTGCATCACGTCACGCATCGCCGCGCCTTCCAGCGCAGCCTGGTGGACCTGCCGGTCATGCGCAACGTGATCGCCGATCTGGCGGTGGAGAGCGAGGCAATGCTGTGGATGGCGATGCGCCTCGCCGACGCGCTGGACCGCTCGGAGTTTGAACGCGCCGAGGCTCTGCTGTCGCGCATCGGCACTCCGGTCGCCAAGTACTGGGCCTGCAAGCGTGCGCCTGCCTTCGTGGCCGAGGCCCTTGAGTGCCACGGCGGCAACGGCTTCATCGCCGAACACTTGATGGAGCGGCTGTACCGGGAGGCGCCGCTGAACGGAATCTGGGAGGGAACCGGGAACGTGATCTGCCTTGACGTGCTGCGCGCCATGCGGCGCGAGCCAGAGTCGCTTGGCGTGTTCCTCGACGAGGTGGGCAAGGCGAGGGGCGCCGACCGTCGGCTGGATGCGTTCGCGGCCGGTTTGGCAGATCGGCTGGCGGACCCGGCGGGCCTCGAGCCAGTCGCGCGCCGGATCGTGGAGATGATGGCGTTCGCGCTGCAAGCGAGCCTGCTCGTCCGCTACGCCCCGCCCGCCGTAGCCGATGCCTTCTGCGCGACGCGCCTGGATGGCGACTGGGGCCGCGCCTTTGGCACACTGCCGCGCGGGATGGATCCCCAGGCGATCGTTGACCGCGCGCGGGTTGGAGGGCGATAGACCGTGAGCGTCCCGCTCAGCCTCAGGGAGGGCTAGGCATCATGAGCGATCTCTATGAGACCGACATCCTGGCCTGGAGCGAGGACCAGGCCGCGCGCTTGCGCCGCGTCGCCGCGGCTGAGCGGCTCAATGACGCCTCGCCCGACTGGCCGAACATCATCGAGGAGATCGAGAGCGTGGGGCGCAACGAGCTGCATCGCACCGAATCCCTGTTGGTTCAGGCGCTGCGCCACCGTCTCAAGATCATGGCCTGGCCCGACTCACCGGAAGTCCCGCATTGGCAGGAGGAAATGATCCTGTTTCAGATGGACGCCGCACGGGCCTATCAGCCCTCGATGCGGCACCGTCTCGACATGACGTGGATCTACCGAAAGGCGCGTCACCGGTTCCCCCAGCAGATCGATGGCCAGCCGCTCCGGCCTCTGCCGGAGACCTGCCCGGTCACGCTCGAGGAGTTGCTGGGCGAAGCGTAACGACAATGACCTGCTCTCGCGCCCTCATCAGCCCTGGCTCAACTCGCCGGCCGTAACGCGAGATACCGCTCCACCAATGGACCCCAGATTGGCGTGGCTTCCCGGCCAGAGAACAATCCATGTCCATCGTTTCCATACGCGCCAATCGCGTTGAACTCGGCCGTGCCGCCCGCTTCCGTGAACGCCTGGTACATCGCCCGCGCGATCACCGGTCCGAAAAAGGAGTCGTTGGCGGTGTAAATCCATAGCATCGGGGTCGTCGCGATCCGTCCGAAGACGCCCGCCTCACGCGCCAGCCGCTCGGGGTGACAGTTCTGCAACGGGCGGCCATCGCGCCAGCCGCCAATGCCGCCAGCCATGTTGATGATGGCGGTCACGGCGGGATGGGGCAGGCTGTCATAAGCGATGCTCCCCCAGCCACCGGCGGACTGGCCGAGCACGACCGCACCTGCCCTTTGTGCGCCTGGCAGCGCCGTGGCGTAGGCGACCGTGGCGGCGATGTCGCGCGCGATCTCCAGCCCGCGTGCCCTGGCGTCATCGATGTCGCACCCGTGCGACGTGTCGGCAAAGGCGCCACCGGTCGCGCCATAGCCTCTGCGCAATGCAGAGATGACCATAAAACCGCGCGCAAGGAACCATTGCGCCGCGTCCGAGGAGCAAGACAGCGCACTCTGATTGAGCCGGGCCGCGCGCGTGGGTGCGGTCCCGTGAGCATAGACCAAAACCCGCGCTGGCGTGTTCGTCGCGGGGCGGCACACACGGGTCCATAGCAGCCGTGGCGTCCCATCCGGCTCCGTAACCGGAATCCAGTGGATCTGCTCTCGCCAGGGTCCAGTGGGCACTGTAGCGGGGCCGGGCACCGGGGCGGCGTAGGCGGTCGCCATCGTGAGCCCCCATGTCGAAAGCAGCAAGACAGCCGTGCGGCCCCGCCAGCGTCTCATCCCCTCGCCCGCATCAGCCGCGCCTTGTCCCGCTGCCAGTCCCGCGCCGCGATGGCGGCGCGCTTGTCCGCCTTCTTTCGCCCCTCGCCCAGGCCGAGCAGCACCTTGGCGCGGCCACGTTCGTTGAAATGGATCTGCAACGGCACCAGCGTCACGCCCTCGCGCGAGACGGCGCCGGTCAGCGCGCGGATCTGCTTGCCCTTCAGCAGCAGCTTGCGCGGCGCGCGCGGCTCGAAGCGCGACAGCACCCCGCCCTGGTACTCAGGGATATAGGCGTTAAACAGCCACAGCTCCCCGTCGCGCTCGCCCGCCCACGCCTCGGAGAGCGTCGCCCGGCCATGGCGGAGGCTTTTCACCTCGGGGCCTTTCAGCACCAGCCCGGCCTCGACCGTGTCCTTGATCGTGTAGTCGAAGCGCGCCTTGCGGTTCTGGGCGGCGACGCCGTGCGAGATCAGGCCCTTCTTGTTCTTCGCGTCCGCCATTCGTCCTCAGTTCAGCAGCCCGGCCTCGGTCATCGCGGTATGCACCCGCGCCGCCGTCGCCTCCGAGATCGGGGCCAGCGGCAGCCGACAGATCGGCGCGGTCTTGCCAAGCAGGCTGGCGGCGTACTTCACCGGCGCCGGGCTGGTCTCGGCGAACAACGCGTCGTGCAGCGGCACCAGCCGGTCCTGGATGTCGATCGCGTCGTTGACGCGCCCCTCCTGCCAGGCGGCGTGCATCTCGCTGCACAGGCGGGGCGCCACGTTGGCGGTCACGCTGATGCAGCCGTCGCCGCCCGCGGCGAGGAAGGCGAGCGCCGTGTGGTCCTCGCCCGAGAGCTGGCAGAACCCGGCGCCACAGGCGCGCCGCGTGTGCAGGGGGCGGACCAGGTTCGCCGTCGCGTCCTTCACACCGATGATGTTCTTCTGCCGCGCCAGCCGCGCCATGGTCTCCACACTCATGTCCACCACGCTGCGCGGCGGGATGTTGTAGATGATGATCGGCAGGTCGACGGTGTCGGCGATGGTCTTGAAGTGCAGGTAGAGCCCTTCCTGCGTGGGCTTGTTGTAATAGGGCGTCACGATCAGCGCCGCGTCGGCGCCCGCCTTCTTGGCGTGCCGCGTCAGCTCGATCGCCTCCTCGGTGCTGTTCGACCCCGTGCCCGCGATCACCGGCGCCCGCCCCTTCGCAACCTCGATGGCGATCTCGACGACCCGCTTGTGCTCGGCGTGGTTCAGGGTCGGGGACTCGCCGGTCGTCCCCACCGGGACCACCGCCGTCGTGCCCTCGTTGATCTGCCAGTCCACCAGTGCGGCGAACGCCTTCTCGTCGATCGACCCATCCTGGCGCATCGGCGTGATCAGGGCGACGATCGATCCCTTGAACATCCAGACCTCCCTCTGCGGCAGCGGCGCAGCGACGATTTGGCCAAGGCTAGGCGCACTGGGGGATGCGTCGCAAGGCCGCGCGGACTAGATAGGGTGCCATGGTCCCAACGACACGGCCGCTGGCCCGGCTCCTTATGCTTGCCGGGCTGCTGGTCAGCACGACTGGCGCCAGCGCCGCGAATCCGATGGCCGCGATTCGCGCCGGCCACTTCGCTGAGGCCGAGGGCGAGGCCGCCTCCTACGCCGACCCAGTGGCGCGAAAGCTGGCGCTGTACTACCGCCTGCTCGCGGAGGGGGGTGCCAGCGCGCGGGAGATCGCGGACTTCCAGGCCGCCAATCCCGATTGGCCCAACCAGGCGCTGCTGGAACGGCGCCGGCAGGAGGCGATCGCGCGCGATCCGGACGATGCCGCCGTTCGCGAGGCGTGCGCAGCCAAGCCCGCGACCGCTCCCGCCGCGCTGGTGCGCTGCGCCGACGCTCTGTCGGCGGGCGGCGAGGCCGACGCTGCCGCCGACGCCGCCCGCCGCGCCTGGATCGCAAGCCCCGAGCCGGCCTCGGACGTGGCCGGCTTCCTCGCCCGCTGGAAATCCGCGCTGCGCCCAGAGGACGAGCGGGCGCGCTTCGATCGCCTGGAGCAAGCCGGCAGCCCCGAGGCGGCGCGGCAGATCGCGCGCGTGGCCCCATCCGACCGTCCTGTCGCCCAGGTGCGGCTGGCGTTGCGCCACGACGCGCCAAACGCGGCGGAGCTGCTTGGAAAGCTGTCCCAAACGGAGCGGGACAGCCCCTTGGTGGTGCTGGACGAGGCGCGGTGGAAGCGGCGCGGCAAGCGCGAGGCTGAGGCGCTGGCGCTGTGGAAGGCCAAGGGCGAGACCGCGGAGCAGGCGGCGCCGCTCGACCGGCGGGCGGACTTCTGGGCCGAGCGCAACGCGCTGGCGCGCCGTCTGCTGGTCTTGGGGGATGCCGCTGGCGCCTACGCGATGGCCGATGACCGCTGGCAGACGGGGGCGCAAGCGGCGGAGGCGGCGTTCCTCGCCGGCTTCATCGCGCTCCGCCGCCTTGCCGAACCCGCCGAGGCGGTAACGCACTTCGAGGCTGTTGCTCAGGGCAAGGCGGCGATAACGCAGGCGCGCGCCTTCTATTGGCTGGGGCGCGCGCGCGCTGCCCAGGGCAAGGATGCCGGCCCGGATTATGCCCGCGCCGCTGCCTATCCGCTCACCTTCTACGGCCAGCTCGCCTCGCGCGCCGCTGGTGCGGACGAGGCGAACCTTGTCCAGCGCGTGCGCGCGCTGACCGATCCCGGCTTTGACACCGACGCGGCCTGGCGTTTCGCCGGCCGCGAGTTGGTGCGAGCCGCGGCTATGCTGAGCTCCTGGGGCGAGTTCGGGCGCGCGCGCGCCTTCCTGATGCAAGCGCAGGAGACCGCGTCCGATCCCTCGCAGCAGGCCCTCGCGGCACGCCTGGCCTTGGCGCTCGGGATGCCTGACACGGCGGTATCGATCGCGCGGCGCATGGGCGTGCAAGGGCTTGCACTGCCGGTGTCCGGCTGGCCCGAGCCAGTCAGCGCGCCGGCCGGACCGCTTGATCCGGCGATCACGCTGGCCCTGATCCGCCAGGAAAGCAGCTTCGATGGCGGGGTCGTCAGCAGCGCCGGCGCGCGCGGCCTGATGCAGTTGATGCCAGCCACGGCCGCCGCCGAAGCGCGGCGGGCCGGCGGCAGCGTCACCGAGGCGGAGCTTACTGGCGACCCGGCCAGGAACATGGCGCTCGGCTCGGCCTATCTGCACACCGTTTTGGCTTCCTTCGGCGGCTCCCTTCCTTTGGCGGTGGCCGCCTACAATGCCGGCCCGCGCCGTGTCGAGCAGTGGCTGCGCGACAACGGAGACCCACGGACCGGGCAGGTCGATATGCTGGACTGGATCGAGCTGATCCCGTTCGATGAGACGCGCAACTACGTGCAGCGCGTGCTAGAGAATGTGGTCATCTATCAGGCCCGGCTCGGTGGAAGCTCCATGGGGACGATGGCCGCGCAATGGATGCGTTAGGACAGCGCGTCCGCCGTCGGCCGAACCGAAAAAGTCGCTCCCATTCCGCGTCAGCCATGGATGGGCGCCCGTTCCTGTGCTAGAGGGCAAAAACGTGCCAGATTTTGCTCAGGTGAATGCGAGAGAAATGTGTGCTGACCCGAGAACAGGTGAACCTGTCTTCCTGGCGGTGGCCGGCGCTTGAGTTCAGTGGCCGGACCAAGCGGCTCCTCTGTGGCTTCGCGGCGCTCAGTGTGGCATTGGCTGGTGGCGCCTGGTTGGCAGTCTCTGGCTACAACACGCGCGCGAGCCTGAAAGCGCAGTACCCGACCGCCGACGTCGATTCCTTTCCCATCTGAGAACCCGTTCACGGTCGCGAAGGCGAATCTTGGGCGCGCCCTGTTTTTCGATAACCGCCTGTCCGGCTCGCAAACAATGTCCTGCGCCAGCTGTCATCAGCCAGGGCTAGGCTGGGGTGACGGGCGTCCACGGTCGGTCAATGACGGCGGCCAGCTCATGGCGCTGCGCGCGCCAACGCTGATCGACGATGCCTGGACGATGCTCCTTGGCTGGGACGGAAAGTTCCCAGACCTCGAGGCGGTGACGCGCACCGTTTTTAGAGACGGCGGAAGCATGAATCTCGACGAGGAGATCGCTCTAGGCCGCATCGGCGCAAATCCCGACTATGCGCGCGCCTTTGCGGAGACATTCCCTGACCGCCAGATCTCCGGGCGCAACATGGAGGCGGCGATTGCCACGTTCGAGCGGCTGATCGTCACCAAGGGAGATGCTCCGTTCGACCGCTGGATCGCGGGCGATGCGGCTGCGATCAGCCCATCCGCGAAGCGCGGCTTTGACCTGTTCAATGGGCGCGCGCGATGCTCGGCCTGTCATAGCGGCTGGGCATTCACGGATGGTTCATTCCATGATATTGGTGTCGGCAAAGGAGACGATATCGGACGCGGAAAGTATTTTCCGACGTCTCAAAAGCTGAAGTACGCCTTCAAGACTCCGACGCTGCGCGGCGTGGCCCAGCGCGGCCCGTACATGCATGATGGATCACTTCGAACGCTGACCGAGGTGATCGATCTCTATGACCGCGGAGGCATCCCGCGCCCAAGCCGGGACGACATGATCAAGCCGCTCCATCTCACCCAGGCCGAAAGATCCGATCTGCTCGCGTTTCTACAGACCCTCTCGGGTCAAACCTCTTGGAGCAACGAGCGCCCCCTGTCGGTGGAGGGCCGTTAAAACTTCGGCAAAGCGGCGCCCAGCAGCACGAGCCCGCCAACCAGCAGCAGGCCGCCGTACGTCTCGAGAGCAGCGCTGCGCTGGGGGAACCGGCACGCCGCGCACGCGAGCCCGCCGCCCATGACGAGGCTCGCTAGACTAAGGAAGGAGATCATCCGCCATCTCGCATCTCGAATCGCTTGAGAACATTGCACAGCCAGAACCAAGCCGCATGGCGTGGTTTGGTGGCCTCAGTTCTCTCTCGATTTATTTACCACCTACAGTTGTAGAAAAATCCTTCGTATGCTCCGGCGATGAGTTCAACCGGAGGTTCTCATGTTATTACATCTTATGCCGAAGCGGGTAGGCTTTGCCAGCGTGCTTCTCGGGGTGGCTGTGTATCTTCTGTATGCCTGGCCCGCTGCCGCCCATGTAAAATGGTTCTGCACCTATGATGTCGCGGCGGCACCTCAGCCGATTCACGTGGTCCTCAATGGCGATTTTGGCCACCTCACGCTGCTCACCATAGGCGTTCTCCTCGTGGCGGGGCTGCTCGACCGCACTCCCATCGGCCTGGCGATGCTTCGCTCGTTGGACCGTGTCACGTGGTTCCTGCGCGACAGGAGCGACGTTCTGATTCGTGCCGTGCTCGGCGGCTTCTTCGTGGTCCTATGGTCGAAGGGCGGGATCATCCTGACACCCGAACTGAAGACCTCGATCGCTTGGGTGCCCTGGCTCCAACTCGTCATCGCGGTCGGCATGATCTGGCGCCAGACCCTGGTTCTCGCCGCGCTGGGCATGGTCGCCTTGTACGTCCTCGCGATCGACCAGTACTGCCTGTTTCACTTGCTGGATTACCCGATTTTCCTTGGTCTGGCCGCCTATCTTACCTTGGAAGGGCTGCGGGTCGCCCCGTTCGGCGTTCGGGCTCTCGATTTGCTCCGCTACGCCACGGCGATCACCCTGATGTGGGCCTCGGTCGAGAAGTGGGCCTATCCGCAGTGGACCTATCCCCTGCTGGCAACCCACCCCGAGATGACGTTCGGCTTCGCCCCGGAGTTCTACATGCGGGCCGCCGGGCTGGTTGAGTTCGCCCTGGCCTTCACCCTGGCCTGCGGCCCGCTCATGCGGCGCACCTCGGCGATCATCCTGACCGCCATGTTCGTGAGCGCGGTCTTCGAGTTCGGCAAAATCGACGCGCTTGGCCATTCCCCGATCATCGTCGTCCTACTGACGATCCTGGCCGATAACGAAATTCCTGCCCCGCGTCGGTCGCTGATCTCGGCTCCGGCTTATTTCTGCGCGAGCCTCGCCATTACCGTGCTCGCATATTACGGCGTACACGCCGCCTTCTTCCGGGCCGCCATCGGATAAGGGCGGGAACGCAGCCGGCCAGCCCGCCCCGTCCCGACGGCCTGGGCCAGTAACGGGCCCAGGCCAGAGGCGGGAACGGGTCTGCCAAGCAGGAAGCCTTGGACATCCCGGCATCCTTCAGCATCAAGGATCTCAAGTTGCCGGTCGTCCTGCACGCCTTCGGCGGTGGTGGGAACGCCAAGGCTCCTGCCAAGTCCGATGATGGCTCGCACGATCGCGCTCGCGCTCTTATCGTCCGGGATGCCGCGCACGAAGCATTGATCGATCTTGATTCTGTTGAACGAGAAATTCTGCAAATAGCTCAACGAGCTGTAACCCGTGCCGAAATCGTCGAGCGCGACGGTGATGCCGGCCGCCTGGATGCGTTGCAAGGTTTTCAGTGTCGACTCATTCTTCTCCAGCAGCACGGTTTCCGTCACTTCCAACTCCAGCCGCTCCGGAGGCAGCCCCTCGGCCTCCAAGACGGACTCCAGCTGGGCCAGGAAACTTCCGGAGCGGAGCTGGACCGGGGACACGTTGATCGCCAGGCGCAGCGTCGGCGGCCAGCCGATGGCCGTGCGACAAGCCTCTCGCAGCACCCACTGCCCGATGGCGTTGATTGCCTCGGTGTCCTCTGCCACTGCAATGAACTCGGCGGCGCTTATCAGCCCTCGTGTCGGGTGGCGCCAACGCAGCAGCGCCTCAAAGCCAGCAAGCGCCAGCGTCGGCATGTCGAAGACCGGCTGATAGTGTAGCTCGAGCTGGTCGCAGGCGAGCGCCTGGTCCAGCTCCAGCTCCATTGTCCGGCGCGCCTGTACCTCGGCTTGCATGGATGGCTTGAACATGCGGTAGCCTGAGCGCCCCCCCGACTTGGCACGGTAGAGCGCGATATCGGCGTTGCGCATCAGCGTGTCGCGATCCGCTCCGTGGTCCGGCGCGACAGCGATGCCAATACTCGCACCGACGGTGATGCAGTGTCCGTGAATCGTGAATGGCGTGCGGACCACCTCGATGACCCGCTCGGCATAGGCAGCGGCGTCCGAGACATGGTGCAAATCGGTGAGCAGCGTGGCGAACTCATCGCCCCCTAGGCGGGCGATCGTGTCGGCCGCGCGCGCGCAGCCGGCCAGGCGCTGCGCGACGGCATGCAGCAGGCGGTCTCCCACGGGATGTCCCAGCGTGTCGTTCACCGACTTGAAGTGGTCGAGATCGATGAACAGGAGCGCGAAGCGGTTCCGCGCGTCAGCGCTCGCGAAGGCTTCGTCCAGGCGCTCGCTAAACAGCAGCCGGTTGGGCAGGCCGGTCAGGGTATCGTGCCGGGCCATGAACAGGATCTTTTCGCGGCTGCGATAGCGCTCGGTCGCATCCTCATAGGTAGCCACCCAGCCGCCGTCGGCTATCGGCTGATGCGCCGCTTCGATGATGCGGCCGTCCAGTAACGGCATTTGCACGGTGAAGGCGCGACGCTCCGCCAGCATGGCTCGACGCTCGGCCCAGAGCTGCGTGGCCGAAACGCCTCGCACGCAAAGATTTGTTGCCTTGAGGTCAATGAGCTCCTCGGCGGTCATCCCAAGTCGCACCTTGCCCTGCGCGATCCTGAAAATCTCGCAGAAGCGGCGGTTGACGATCTTGAGGCATCCGTCGGGGTCAAACAGGCAGAGGCCCTGTGACATGTTCGACAGCGCCGCGTCCAGCCAGAGATTGGACTGCTTGAGCTGCGCCTCGCGGTTCTTCCACTCCGTCATGTCACTGCAAAAGGCAACGATGCCGCCCTCGCCGGTCACGCTCCAGCCGATCCGCACCGATCGACCGTCGCACAGCTCCACCACGGCGGTCCGCGGCTGTGCGTCATCGGGCGGGCGCGGCAATCGCAACGCTGCCGCGTCCTGGCCGTCCACCACAGCCCCATCCAGCAGTGCCGCAATGAAATCGGGGAACAAGGCACCCGGCTGGAGCAGGTGCGCCAGATTCTGGAAAAACTCGAACGTCTGCGAATTGCTGACGACGACGCGCCCTTCGGCGTTGACGAGAATCACTCCCTCGCGCGAGCTCTCGATGGCGTCCGTCAGCCTCGCCTGGGCAGACCGGCGCTGCGCCACCTCGCGCGCCATCATGCGGCTGATGCTGTCGCGCATGACCGCCATCGACGCGAGCAGCCGGCCAAGCTCGTCGCCGCTCGCTTTCGGTATCTCGACATCCAGCTCGCCGCCGGCGATGCGCTCGGCGACGGAGGAGGCCACAGAAACCGGCCGGATAATGCGGCGCCCAAGGGGCCAGCTAATCAGGAGCGACATCGCAATCGCACACGCCGTCAGAACGGTGGAAAGCCGCGTTTCGGTTTCAATCGCGGTCAGTGCCGCCTGACGAAACGAAAACCCGTCTCCGGCTGTGTAATTGACCAGCAGGTCAATTTCGTGCGCCGCCGCTTCCGCGTACCGGTCGAGAGCGCCCCAGTTGGCGTCGGCCTGATGCCGGCCCCAGCTGTCCTGCCACCCGGCGACCGCCCGCCGCACGGCTCCCACTGCCTTGATCGCCCGGTCGGACTGGGCGCGCTCGGCCGCGATCGACAGATCATCGTCGAGATCCTTCCGGATCTGGTCGATACGGGCATCCAATGCGGCGCCATGCGCGGAATCGGCGGCGAGCCGGCGCTCCATCAGGGTTGACTTCAGGACGGCGAAGTCCGCGTTCGCCGCCCGGGCATAATTGATCGACATCAGGGAACGGTCGTAAATGTCAACGACAAGGGCCGCCGCACCCCGGATCGTGTATGAAGCGTATAAGCCAAGCGCTCCCGTGATCAGGCTCAGCGCCGCGAAGCTGAGGAACAGGCTAAGCCGAAGTGAAAGCACCCGCCGCGGCGCCTGGGACACTGTCCGAGGCGATGTGGACGTGGCCGGGTTCGCAGGCTCGACGCCGTAGAAGCCCGCGATACTCATGGTCTATTGTTCCTACCCAAGTCGCGAGTGAGGTTTATTTTTACCTAGATTAAATTGCAGTTTACGAGTACACAACCTGGACTACTCCACCCTTATGAGTTATTGAAATTCACGCGATCGGGATACTCTCAGAACCTACTGCGGGTTGCAAGCCAATGCTGATGTCCATGACAAGACCTCACATTTTTGTGAGATGTGCCGGCCTCTTGGGCGTTGCGGCAATGTCACTTGCAATAATAACGGTTCTCGCGCACCCACGCCCGACAGGCGCCAGTATTGCTATTTCGCAACGAAATCGCCAGTTCAACCCTGGCGCCCTGATCATACGAGCGGGCGATGTCGTTACGATTGTGAATGATGATGGTGACCTGCATCATCATGCTTACGTATCCAGCCCCGACTTCAAGTTCGACAGCGGCGACCAGTCACCTGGAAGCCGCACCGACATCGTTTTCTACACTCCTGGACAATTTACCGTCCTGTGCGGCATCCACCCCAAAATGCGGCTGGTGGTCACGGTCAAATAGGCGACCCCTCGGCCGCACTCCGGGCCTGCGTCAACTTGTTGTGGCGGCTGCCGAGGCTCCCCCAACCCTTCCCGCTCTCCGGACTTTTGCCTGGCACGGGCATCAGGGAGACGCATGAATGGTCCGCAGAGTCCCGATCGCCCGCGGTGGCCCCTCTCGGCTTAGAGGCCCCGAACCCGGCCTCCATTCTCCAGAAATGGGGCACCCGTGACAAGGGCGTGGTGAGTTTGAGGGAAGTCATCGACGTCCCGTGAGTACCCGAGACGCCGAGGGCAACATTCACCACCACACCAAGACCTATATGGAACAGCACGGCGGGAAGAAGTAAGGGTTCGCAGGAACTCATCCGCCGCTGGTGATGGGGCAGGCGAGGGTGTGACCCAGGTCACCCCCGCCCCGGAAAGGAGGAGTTCCCCCCTCCAAATCCGCCGCGGCACTGTGCAAGCCCCTATGACCAGGGCTTGCACCGGTCACACTGACAGCGCCGCCGCTGCCGCGTGCGGGAGGTGGCGCTCCAGGGACGCGGGATCGAGGACGGTGATTCGTCCAGGCTCAAGGGAAATGGCGCCTTGTTCCTGCCATTCGCGGAGCTTCTTGTTGACCGTTTCGCGCGCTGCCCCGACGATTTCGCCCAGGGCACGCTGGGTGATGTCCACGCGGCGTCCCGGCCGGTCGCTGGAAAGATCCAGGATGACCGAGGCGAGGCGCGCGGATGTGCCATGGAACAGCATCATCTCGAGCAGCCGATCGGTCGAACGCAACCGCTCGCACAAGAGCACAATGATTCTTAGCGCCAGCTCATCGTCGTCCTTGAGGATGCGCAGCAGATCCCGCCGCCCCACGATCAGCAGCCGGCCATTCGTTTCGGCAATGGCGTCGGCCGTCCGCGGGCCGCCGTCCAATAGCGCGATGTCGCCGAAAACCTCGCCCGGCCGCAGCAGCTTGATGACCTGGTCGCGGCCGTCAGCGCCCGGCAGGACGATGCGCACCTCTCCGGCGATGATGGCCAGCATGCTAGCGCCGGGATCATCGCGGCGGAATATCACCTCGCCCGCCCGCATTGGCCGTTCATACGTCTGCGCGGCCAAAACCTCGCAGTCGCGAGCGCGCAGCCCCTTGAAAAGAGGCACTTTGGACAGAAGTCTCGCCCTTTCCGGCAGGACGCCGTCCTTGACTTGACAGTTCATAGCCTGAATCCTCCCAAGTGGCTGGCAACCCCTGCCCGCTATCTTGACCAACAAGAGCGGTTAGGGACTGAAGCCACGGACATGGGCTGTTCCTGCCCCCATAGCCCATCCAGCCCAGAACTACTGCTCACACAACGTTGAGTTGCGATTTTCCTCCTTGTAGGCGCGGCCTGAGTTGCTTCATCGCCCGATTCGTCGCCTCGTCGACTTCTCTCGACAGATTTTCGCACGGTTCTGCCCACCCGCCACTCTATGGCGGACAATCGTATGATGCGCCGCACGAAACGCGCCGTGCGCATCGCGCTCGATGTCGCCTCTGTGCCTGTTTGGACTCCACAACCGATCGCGGGCACTTCCGGATCGATCACACTGTCACAGTCGCCAGGATGGCTGCCAACCGGAGACCGGCTCTATGTGGTTGGAAGCGTGCGCGGGTGCCTGGAAGCGTTCCAGGCTCTGTGGCTTCGAATCGAGGCTGACCGGGCAAGCCGGCCGGTGCGGAGCGCGAGACCGATCCTGCTGGGCAATGTGATCGGCCCCGGCCCCGACAGCGCCAGGGTTCTCGCCCTGCTCGCCGACCGCGGCGATGCAGTAACAGTCCTGTGTGGCGCGAGCGAGCAGATGCTGCTCGATGCACTGGGCGGCGACGCCGCGGCGGCAACCGATTGGCTGCACGACGGAGGGGCTGCCGCGCTGCGCGGCTGGGGCGTGCCGGATGGGGCGCCGCGCACGGCCTGGGGCGCGCACATCCCGCCGGCCCACATCGCGTTCCTGCGCGGATTGCCCACCGCGCAGCGGGTGGGCGGCTATTTTCTCGCCCCTGCCGGAATCCGTCCTGGTGTGAAGCTCGCCCGTCAGTCACTTTAGGATCTGCGCGGGATCCGTCAAATCTTTCTCTCCTCCGAACAATCGTTCGGCGCTGTCGTCGTGCATGGCCATAGCGTCGCGCCCGATCCGGTGGTGCGAGGCAACCGCATCGGCGTCGACACCGGCGCGGGTTTCGGAGGACGACTGACCTGTGCCGTGCTGGAGGATGACCGGCTCGGCTTCATCTCCGTCCCCACGGTCTGAGCCACATGTGGCTCGATCCTCTCGACCCCTCCCGCACCCCTCCCCTTGAGAGAACGCCGGGGAGGGGTTCCGTGGCTTGTCAGAGCTCCAGAGAGTCCCTGACGTCGCAATTGGTGATCGTGTACTGGTTTACGAAGAAGTGCTGCGTTTGCTCGGTGATTTCGCGCCGCTTGTCGCTATCCCAATAGGCGCTCATGTCCGCGTCATTGTCCCACAGCGTGATCGAGTATCCCGCATCACGGTCATGCTGATCCCGAAGCAGCCATTGTCCCTTGAGGCCCTTGACGCTTCCACGAGACTTCATCGCCTTCTTGTAGGCGGCTTCGAATGCGTCCCACTGGCCGGGAAGGATTTTTCCCCAGACGACTCGCATCTGCATTTGACGTCTCCCCAGTGTCAGCGCGGCTTATCGCGCGCCCTCCCGACCCTACCCGGACCGGGAGGCACTGACAAACTACCGGCGCGCCGCGTCCAGCCCCTGGGTCAGATCGGCCAGGATATCGTCGATGTGCTCGAGCCCGATCGACAGGCGCACATAGCCGGGGGTCACGCCGGACGCGAACTGCTCCTCGTCCGAGAGTTGGGAATGCGTGGTGCTCGCTGGGTGGATCGCCAGGCTGCGCGCGTCGCCAATATTCGCGACATGGTAGAACAGCTTGAGCGCGTCGATGAACCGCGCGCCCGCGGCCGCGCCGCCCGCCAGCTCGAAGCCGACCAGCCCGCCCTGAAGCTGCGGCATGTACTTCGCCGAGCGTTCTGCCGCCTCGCCGCGATGCTGCGATGGATAGATCACCCGCTCGACATCGGGCCGGGAGGCGAGGAAATCGGCGACCGCGCGCGCGTTGCGCGAATGCTCGCGCATCCGCAGCGGCAGCGTCTCCATTCCCTGCAGGAACAGCCAGGCGTTGAAGGGACTCATCGCCGCGCCCAGGTCGCGCAGCAAGGTGACGCGCATCTTGAGGATATAGGCGACGGGGCCGAGCGGTTTGGCCGCCTCGGCCCAGACCGCGCCGTGGTAGCTCGGGTCGGGCGTGTTCAGTGCCGGCTGGCGGTCCTTGTGCGCGGCCCAGTCGAAGTTGCCGCCATCGATCACCACGCCGCCGATGCTGGTGCCGTGGCCGCCGATATACTTCGTGGTCGAATACATCACCACGGCGGCGCCATGGTCAAACGGGCGGACCAGGGTGGGTGCGGCGGTGTTGTCCATAATGAGCGGGACGCCGAACGTCCGGCCGATCGCCGCCACCTCGGCGATCGGGAACGGGATCAGCTTCGGGTTCGGCAAGGTTTCCGCGTAGTAGGCGCGCGTCCGGTCGTTGGTGGCGCGCGCGAACGCGCTCGGGTCCGACGGATCGACAAAGCGTGTCTCGATGCCGAGATCCTTCAGCGTGTTGGCGAACAGGTTCCAGGTGCCGCCATAAAGGTCGGTCGAGGAGACGATGTTGTCGCCCGCCCTCGCCAGGTTCAGCACGCAGCTCGCCGAGGCCGCCTGGCCGGAGGCGAGGGCGAGCGCCCCCACCCCGCCCTCCACCGCCGCGATGCGCTTCTCGAACGCGTCGTTGGTGGGGTTCATGATGCGCGTGTAGATGTTGCCGAGCTGCTTCAGCCCGAACAGGTTCGCCGCGTGCTCGGCACTGTCGAACTGAAACGACGTGGTCTGATAGATCGGCACCGCGACCGCCGTGGTCGCCTCATCGCGCCGCCAGCCGGCGTGCAGCGCAAGCGTTTCCGGATGTTGTGTAGCCATGGCGTTCGCTCCTCATTGCGGCGCGCGAATATACCCAACCTGGACACGGCGCAAGGCGTCCTGGAGCGCGGCGGCTACTGGTCCACCAAGGCATCGAGCGCGCTATGCCGCCCGCTCACCCAGGATCGCCTGCCCGCGCCGCAGCGCCTCGGCCATTTGCTCGGCCGGGACGGCGCCCGAGAGCAGGCCGTAGCCGTCCAGGAAGAACGACGGCACGCCGTTGACGCCGGCCTCGCGCGCCGCACGATCAGCGGCACGCATCTCGGCCGCGGCGAGATCGCCCGCCAGGAAATCCATGACCTCTCCGCGGTCGAGCCCGGCTTCGGCGCCGCAGTCCGCCAGCACCTCCGCTCGCCCGATATCGCGGCCTTGTGTGAAATAGGCGGCAAACAGCGCCTCCACCGCCTGATCCTGCACATCCCGCCGCCCAGCGAGCCAGATCAGCCGATGCGCATCCAACGTGTTCGGGGTCCGCGCCATGAGGTCGGGCCGGAACGCCAGCCCGACGCTTCGCGCTGCCTCGGCGACTTGCGCGTCCAGCTCCGCTGCGCGTGCGGCGCTCCCGAACTTCGCGACGCGATACGCGGTGCGGTCGACACCCTCCTTCGGCATGTCGGGGTTGAGCTGGAACGCATTCCACGCAAACCTGAAGCGGAGCCCTTCATTGCGCAGCATGGCCAGGGCGCGCTCCAACTGACGCTTGCCGATGTAACACCAGGGGCAGATCGCGTCGGAGACGATGTCAATCCGGGTTCCCGGGGCCGTGTCGCGGTCGTCCATGGGTGTTCGCCTCCTGCTACTCGGCGCCGCGCTGATGCGCCGGGCCGTAGTCGGTCAGGTTCAGCGCGGTGTTAATCAGCGCGAGGTGCGAGAACGCCTGCGGGAAATTACCCACCAGGCGCTGCGTCGCGGGATCGTACTCCTCCGCCAGCAAGCCGACATCGTTGCTCAGCGCCAGCAGCCGCTCGAACAGCGCCTTTGCGTCACCGTGGCGGCCTTGCAGAGCCATGTTGTCAGCAAGCCAGAAGCTGCACGCAAGGAACACGCCCTCGCCGCCCGGCAGACCGTCGGCGCCCTGTTCCGGAAGGTAGCGGCGCACCAGGCCGTGGTACATCAGCTCGCGCTCGATCGCGGCAACGGTGCCGCGCATCCGCACGTCCGTCGCGGGGAGAAAGCCGACCAGCGGAATCATCAGCACGCTTGCGTCCAGCGCCTTCGAGCCGAAGCTTTGGACAAAACTTCCCTTCTCCGCGTCGAAGCCTTGGCGACAAATGGTCGCGTGAATTTCGTCGCGCAGCTTGCTCCAGGCATCGATGCGGTCGAGAACCCCGCGCTTCTCGGCCGCCTTCACCATCCGATCCAGCGCAACCCAAGCCATCACCTTGGAAAAGGTGAAATGCTGGGGCTCCCCGCGCACCTCCCAGATGCTCTCGTCGGGCTGCTGCCAGAGTGTTATCAGGTGCTCTACGATCTCACGCTGCAAGTCCCAGATCTCGTGCTCCGGCGCTAGGCCGCCGGACGCGCTCTGGTACAGCGCGTCCACCACCTCGCCGAACACGTCGATTTGCAACTGTGTGTGTGCGGCGTTGCCGATGCGCACCGGCTTGGCACCCTGATAGCCGGCAAGCCCTGGCAGCTCCCACTCCGACAACCGGCGCTCTCCAGCAAGGCCGTAGAGCGTCTGGATCTGCGCCGGACTGCCGGCGACGCTGCGGCGCAGCCACTCGCTCCAGTCGCGCGCCTCGTCGCGATAGCCCGCGTGGAGCAGCGCGAGCAGGGTGAAGGTTGCATCGCGCAGCCAGCAAAAGCGGTAGTCCCAGTTGCGCGAGCCGCAGAGCTCCTCGGGCAAGGAGGTGGTGGGCGCGGCGACGATCCCCCCCGTCTGGGTGTAGGTCAACGCTTTCAGGGTTAATAGCGACCGCTGGACCGGCGCACGCCATTCCCCGCGGTAGGTGCCGCGCTGGCACCAATCGGTCCAGAACGCCTCGGTCGCGTTGAGCGCCTCGTCGGGATCGGGGACGGCCGGGGCGGGCAGGTGCGACGGGCCGTAGGCGAGGATGAAAAACGCCTCTTCTCCCTCGTCGACGGAAAACTCCGCTGCGGTGGTGAGGTCGCGTCCCTCCAGCGGTACTGTGCTGTGCAGCACCACGAGCGACGGTCCGGCGATGGCGCGGACGCCGAACCCGGTGCGCAGGCGCGTCACCCACGGGACAATCTCACCGTATTCGAAACGCAGCGCCAGCTCGAAGCACAGGTGAACGTGCCCGCGAAGGCCGCGCACGATGCGCACGATCGAGGAGCCGCCAGCCTCCATGGGCATGAAGTCGATCAGTTGAGCCGCGCCCTCGGCGGTCTCGAATTCGGTCTCCAGGATCATCGTTCCGGGACGATAGCGGCGGATGATGCGCGCGCCTTGATCGGCTGGCGCAATGCGCCAGCGTCCAGCGCGCGACGTATCAAGTAGGGCCGCGAAACAGGCAGGGCTGTCGAAACGTGGCCAGCAGAGCCAATCGATGGAACCTTGCCGGCTCACCAGCGCGGCAGTGGTGCAATCGCCAATCAGCGCATAATCCTCGATGCGCGGCGCGTAAGCGGGATCAGGGGCCATGTTACCCGGCCCTGCCATAGGCACGCCCGCCGCGATTAGTCGGGCACCAACATGTGGTGCCCGGCGCGGGGCGCGTCTCCAGGGGGCAAACATAGGCGCCGGCATTGCAGGAGCCCACCGTGGCGCCAGGGCCGACAGCCGCGCGTCCGTACGCCGGCGGCGCGTACGTCACTGGCGGGGGCGTGTAAAACACAGGGGGCGCGGGGGTGTAGAACACAGGCGGTGGCCAATAATAGAATGGTGGCGGGTAATAAAACGCCGGGAACCCGAAGCCAAAGACGACGCCCACCCGCGCCTGAGCCGGCATCGCTCCTGCGGCCGTGATGAGCGTGGCGGCACCCAGTGCCAACAATGCACGCCGCCACCACCCCGCGCGAGACTGACATTCCCTCATGGCCCGCTCCGTGCGAACTGTTGCCCGTATGCAGGATGTGGGAGGCGGGCGAAAACGTTCCAGTTCAATGGGCGCGGAGGGATCGTGAAGTTCCTGGCCCTGGCCATCGCGAGGCGGGGCCATCGTCCCGCCGCCAAATCGTCCAAGCCAAGCGCGGGCAGGCCCAGCCGCGCGGCGTAGATCCACGTATGCGTCAGCGCGCGCTGGACGAAGCGGCGCGTCTCCGGGAGAGGGATGGCTTCGATGAAGAGCAGCGGGTCGCCGCCGTCGCGCAACGCTGTCGTCCAATTCGCGGCATTCGCCCAGCCTGCGTTGTAGCCTGCGAGCAGACGCAGCAAGTCGCCCCGGACGCCCGGCCGCGCGGCGAGCGACAGCAGCACGCGCTGACCAAGCCCAAGATTAAGGCCGGGGTCGTGCAGCGCCGCAGCATCAAGCTGCGCATTGCCGCTGACCGCGCGCGCCGTGACTGGCATGATCTGCATCAGCCCGCGGGCTCCGGCGGGGGAGACAGCAGCGGGGTCGAAATTCGATTCCGTGCGGGTCAGTCCATATACGAGTCCGGGATCGACCACGAACCCACCAACCGGCCGCAGCATAGGCACTGGAAGGCGCGGCGGCCCGATGCGCAGGCGCAGGATGCGGCGCGCGATCAGCCCGTAAAGCGCCTCCTGCTCCGTCGCAGCCTGGCGCAATCGCGCCTTATATCCCCCGATGTCATGCAGGCGCAGGCAGGCACGGGCAGCCCAGAAGTCCCCGGCCGCCCGCAGGCCAGATGACGCGATCGGCGCACGGGCAGCCTGGTCGAACCAGTCAAGAGCAAGCGCCGGCCGGCCGAGGCGCCAGGCGGCGAGGCCGGCGACCAGTCCGGCGAGTCCGACCCGCTCGTTCTCGGGTGCTTCCGCCCAGGCGGAGGCTGCGGTCTGCAACGCCGCCCCATCCCAATTGTGGGCGAACAACGCGTGCGCTACGCCGGTCCGGAGCAGGGCGGCGCGCGATGCGCTCAGCCCTTCAGCCCCTCCGATGATCCGCAGCGCGGCGACATAATCGCCCGCCGCCGTCCGATCCCGCACCGCGCGTTCAAGCGTCGGGTCCGGTGAGCCAGTCGCGCCTCTCGGCGGGGATGGAACGGGCGTCCCCTCAAGGCGAGGGGCTCCCGGATCAGGCCCGACTGCGCTCGTGTCGCCCGGCCCGGCCAGGGCGGGCCGATCCACGGTGGCTGCCAGAGTCAAAAGCAGAAAACCCGCAAGTCGCGCGCAAATCGTTGCAGTAGCGGCATGGCAGCGACATGTCTGATCCGACCCGAGCATCAGTCCGGCCTAAACAGCGCCGTGGGACCGTGCAATCCAGGCGGGATGTGGAATAAGTGATGATTATGCCGTCGACTCGCGCAAATCAGCGACTTACAGGACGGAACTTCCTCACACTTGCGTGATGCTTTCGGATATATGCCGGCGCAGCATCCGCAACTCGGCCCATGTCGCGCGCCGAATTTCCGGATCGGCGCGCACCTGGGCGGGGGTTGCGATGGACAGGCAGGGCAGCGGGGTGTCACGGCCAGGGATCGGGGCGCTGGCGAACCGGCCTTTCGGCGGCTTGCGGCCGGCGCCCAGCACCGAACGTGTGGCCAGGGGGCCGAGCACCAGGGCTGTGTGCGGGCGGCAGAGGACGACCAGCCGATGCAGGAAGGGCAGGCAGGCTGCCAGTTCCGCCGCGCTCGGCGGCCGGTCGCCGGGTGGCCGCCACGGGATCAGCGGCGCCAGCAACAGGCGCTCGCGCGACAGCCCGATACTGGCGAGCATGGCATCGAAGAAGGCGCCCGGTGCCCCGGTCAACGGTCGCCCGGCCCGGTCGTCATCGGCGCTGGGCGGCGGCGCAATGACCAGCAACCCGCCATCGGAAGCACCCTCGAACACCACCGGCCCGGTTGCCGTGTTGCGCAAGCCAATCCCCTCGAAGGCGGCGATCGCCGCGCGCAGCTCCGCTGCATCCCCAGCCGAGGCCGCCGCTGCTTGCGCCCGCTCGGCGAGAGGCATCGCGGGCATGCCGAACGAAGGGCGCGGCAAGGGGGCCGGAGCGGGCGGGCGTGCCCGCTGGGCCGCCGCGTCCGGCGCGAGGCGGTCAAGCGGATGCTCCTCCAGTGCCTCGTCGGCGCCCCAGGCGATGAGCAGCCTCAGGGCGGCAAAAGCGTCCATGTCCATATGGTGTGGTCTTGCCCATCCGCGCCGCCTTGCGCAACCGCTCCGACCCCCTAGTTTGCCAGCCTTCGCCTCTCTCCGGCTCCACAGTCAGCGTTGGGGGATCGCCTATGCAGACAGCTCGCGCCGAGGCGGGCGAGCAGGACCGCGTCCTGCGGCCAGGGGAGACGTGCTGGAAGCTGGCACGCGCGGGGCGAATGGCCGTCATCATCGACGCGGCCGCCTATTTCACGCACTTGAAGTCGGCATTCCTGAACGCCCGTCACTCCATTATCCTCATCGGCTGGGATTTCGATATGCGGGTGGAGCTGGACCGCGATCACCCGGACCCGAAATTGCCAAACCGCCTTGGCGCGCTGCTAACCCATGCCGTGACCCACAACCCGCGGCTAAGGGTCTATGGGCTGCGCTGGGATCTGGCCTTTCTCAAGATGCCCGTACGGGGCACCACGCCGGCCTTCGTGCTCGCGAGCCTGATCCACCATCGCCTGTTCTTCAGGCTCGATTCGCATCACCCAGCCGAGGCGACCCATCACCAGAAGGTCGTCGTGATCGATGACTGCGTAGCATTCTGCGGCGGCATCGACATCACCTCGGATCGATGGGACACGCCGGCGCACCGCGACCGGGGGCCGCAACGCGTATCCCCGAGCGGCAGGTCGCACGGCCCTTGGCACGACGTGACCACGGCCGTGGACGGAGAGGCGGCGCGAGCCCTCGGCGAGCTTGCGCGCGATCGTTGGCAGGCCTCATCCGGCTGGCGGCCGGAGGCTCCCGCGCCTGGCCGCGAGTGCTGGCCCGAGGGGCTCCATGCGGAGTTTCGGAGCGTCGAGGTCGCCATCGCCCGGACCGAGCCCGTCTACAAGGGAATGCCCGAGATCCGCGAGATCGAGGCGCTCTACCTGGCAGCGATCGCCGCGGCACGCCGCACGATCTACCTGGAGAGCCAATACTTCGGCGCGCGCCGGATCAGCGAGGCGCTCGCGCGCCGGCTGGCGGAGCCGGACGGCCCGGAGGTGGTCATCGTCAACCCCAAGCGCGCGGAAGGATGGCTTGAAGAAGAAGCCATGGGCGCGGCGCGCGCCGTGCTGCTGGAAGAGCTGCGCCGGTCCGACACGCACAACCGTCTCCGCTTCTACACCGCCATTACCAGGGCGGGGCCGATATCTACGTTCATGCCAAGGTGCTGGTCGTGGACGACATGCTGCTGCGCGTTGGGTCCTCCAACATCAACAACCGCTCGCTCGGGCTGGACACGGAGTGCGACCTGGCCGTCGAGGCCCGCCCGGATGACAAGGACGCCCCGGAGGTGCGCCGCGCGATCCTCGCAGTGCGCGACAGTCTGGTTTCCGAGCATCTCGGCGCGGGCCGCGAGACGCTCCGCGAGGTGCTGCGGCAGGAAGATGGGTCGCTGGTGCGGGCACTCGACCAGCTTGCTGGATCGCCGGGAAAGACACTGCTGCCGTTCACGCCGCCTGTCTTCTCGGACACCGAACGCGAACTGGCTCGTTCACATCTGCTGGACCCGACCCGTCCGGAGAGCATGTCGCACACCTTCGTTCGTGGCGTGCCGCTCTTCGTCCCGGCTTCGGCGCTCGCGCTTGCCGCCGTCGGGCTGCTCGCGTTGGGGGCGTGGCGATCGCCTGGCGACACCGCCCGGCTTGAGCCAATAACGAGGAGGAAAGGAGGCGGACATGGCTGAGGATCTAGGCCCACGCGAGGCAATGGAATTCGATCTCGTGATCGTCGGAGCGGGGCCGGCGGGCCTGGCGGCGGCGATCCGGCTCAAGCAGCTCGCGCCCGATGCCAGCGTCTGCGTGGTGGAAAAGGGCGGCGAGGTCGGCGCGCACATCTTGTCGGGCGCGGTGATCGAGCCGCGCGCCTTGGACGAGCTGCTCCCGGACTGGCGCGCGCAGGGGGCGCCGCTGGATACGCCAGCGATCGACGATCGTTTCCTCTATTTGACCGCGACCAAGTCCTATCGCCTGCCCACCCCGCCGCAGATGCGCAACCACGGCAACTACATCGTCTCGCTTGGAGACGTGGTGCGCTGGCTCGGCCGGCAGGCGGAGGCCGCCGGGGTGGAGATCTACCCCGGTTTCGCCGCCGCCGAGGTGCTGGAGGAGAACGGGCGCGTGGTCGGCATCGCGACCGGCGACATGGGCGTGGGCAAGGAGGGGGAGCCGACCGCGAACTTCCAGCGCGGCATGGAGCTGCGCGCCCCCTATACGCTGCTCGCCGAGGGGTGCCGGGGCTCGCTGTCCAAGCGGATCATGCAACGCTACCTGCTGCGCGAGGGCGCCGATCCGCAGACCTACGCGCTCGGCGTCAAGGAGCTGTGGGAGGTGCCGCCGGGCACCCACAAGCCTGGGCTGGTCGTCCACACGATCGGCTGGCCGCTCGACCGGTCAACCTATGGCGGATCATGGCTCTACGAGTTCGGCGCCAACCTCGTCTCGATCGGCTTCGTCGTCGGGCTGGATTACAAGAATCCGTGGTTGTCTCCGTTTGACGAGATGCAGCGCTACAAGACCCATCCGGCGATCCGGCCCTACCTCGCCGGCGGGCGGCGCGTCTCGTATGGGGCGCGGGCGCTGAGCGAGGGCGGCTTCCAGTCGCTGCCGCAACTCACCTTTCCGGGCGGCGCGCTGGTCGGCGACGCCGGCGGGTTCCTCAACGTGCCGAAGATCAAGGGCTCCCACGCGGCGATGAAATCGGGCATGATCGCCGCCGAGGCCGTGGCCGAGGCGCTGGCGAATGGCCGACCGGCGATGCTGCCGAGCTACCGGACCAAGCTGCGGGCAAGCTGGCTCTGGGAGGAGTTGCACCAGGTGCGCAACATCCGCCCGTCTTTCGCGAAGTTCGGCCTGCTCGGCGGTGTCGCCTACTCGGCGCTGGACACGTACGTGCTGCGCGGAAAGGCGCCCTGGACGCTGCACCACGCCCATCCCGACAACGAAACCCTCGACCCCGGCCGACAAGGCGCCCCGCATCGCCTATCCGCGTCCCGGACGGGGAACTGACCTTCGATCGGCTCTCGTCGGTGTTCATCAGCAACACCAACCACGAGGAAAACCAGCCTGCGCACCTGCGCCTACGCGACCCAGCGAAGGCGATCGTGGTGAACTGGAACGAGTACCGCAGTCCGGAGACGCGCTACTGTCCCGCCGGGGTATACGAGATCGTCGGCGCCGAGGAGGGCGAGCCGCGCCTGCAAATCAACGCCCAGAACTGCGTGCACTGCAAGACGTGCGACATCAAGGATCCCACGCAGAACATCGACTGGGTGACGCCGGAGGGGGGCGGCGGGCCAAACTACCCTGGCGGCATGTGAATTGCTGGGTGGCCAGTCAAATTCCGGTGACAAGGCAACCTTTGCATTGGTAGCCTGTGCGAATGCCCAACGCTCGCCCGCCGCCCTCGCCTTTTCCCTGGCTCTCCGCAGCGCTTCTGGCTCTTCCCGACCGCCTCCCGCGCCGGGCCGTCGGTCGCCTCGTCCGGCCTTTACAGCGATTTCCTCAGAGCCCGATTCGCGGCTGCGCAGGGCGACTTGGCCGATCGCGGCCGGAGAGTATCTGCGTGCCCTGGAGCGGGCTCCGGGGCAGGCCGACCTTCTTCGCCTGGCCTTCCACGCCAGCGCGCTCAGCTCCCGGTCCGAGGCGGCAGGCCTCGCTCGGCTGCTGCCCGGAGAGCGTGACGCTCAGCTTTACCTTGCCGCCTTGGCCGCGCGGGCGGAAGACTGGGGCAGCGTGGCCGCCCACGCGCGCGCGCTGCCCCATGACGAACTCAGCGAGATACTGCGCCCGATTCTGCTGGCCTGGTCCGAACAGGCACAGGGCCGGACCGACGAGGCCCTCGCCATGCTACGCTCGGCGCAGAATGGGTCGGTCCGCCCCATATTCGTGCTGCATGCTGGCTATGATCGCCGACCTGGCCGGGCGGGAGGCGGAGGCAGCGCAAGATTTCCAAAAGGCGGAATTGTCCTTCGAAGTACCCAGCCTGCGCCTTGCCGAGACGCTCGCAAGCTTCGACGCGCGACACGGAAGACCAGATGATGCGAGGCGCGTTCTGACGCGGGCCGCGGAAGGCGCGCCAGCTATCGAACTCGCGCTTCCGGTGCTGCTCGCCCAAGCGTCACGACCCGTGGTGAGCAATGCGGCAGAGGCTCTCGCAGAGGCTTATCTCGCAGCGGCCGCGTCGTTCCGGGTTGGCGATCAGGGCGAAATCTCGCTGCTGCTGCTGCGCCTCGCGCTTGATCTGCGCCCCGGCTTCACCGGCGCACGGCTGCTGGCGGCCGATGCCCTGGAGGCGCGTCGCCATCCCGGGGAGGCGCGCCAGCTTCTGGACGGCATCGCCGCGGGGGATGCCCTGGCGCCGCTCGTAAGGCTGCACCGGGCCGCATTGATGCAGCGCCAGGGCGATGTCGAGGGTGCCATCGCCGAGCTGGACGCGCTCTCGCGGGAGTATCCGAACAGCACGACGCCCTTAGAGCAGAAGGCCGGCTTGCTCCAATTCATGGGGCGCCCTGCCGAGGCAACTTCGGTGCTGGACCAGGCCATCGAACGCCTGCCGCCCCAGCCAGAGCCTGCCGGTTGGGCACTGTTCTACGCGCGGGCGGTCGCGCGCGATCAGAACCATAACTGGGCGGGGAGCGAAGCCGATCTCCTTCACGCGCTCGAGCTGTCGCCCGAGCAGCCCACTGTTCTCAACTACTTGGGATACTCATGGGCCGAGAAAGGAGTGCGCTTGGCCGAGGCGCGACAGATGATTGAGAAGGCGGTCCAGCTCCAGCCAAATGATGGCGCGATCGTGGACAGCCTGGGGTGGGTGATGCTGCGCCAGGGCGATTCCCAAGGCGCGGTCCGGCTGCTGGAGCGAGCGACGGAGCTGAGGCCGGACGATCCGACGATCAACGGCCATCTTGGCGACGCCTATGCCGCCGCTGGGCGCCGGCTGGAGGCAGAGTACCAATGGCGGCGCGCGCTGCTGCTGCATCCCGAAGAGGCGGAAGCCGCACGGCTGCGCATGAAGCTGGACGAGGCGCCCCGCCAGTCGGCGCAGACGAACGGCTAAGGCCTGTCTCCCGCTCCGCCCCGCAGGGGAGGGGCCAACGCATTTGGCTTTTTGAAGCCGACCTCCACACCCGTCGTCGCCGGATAAGCCCGTTGCCCCGGGAAGGCGCGCTTGAAGCGCCCGGCATGCACGTCCATGTCAGCGCGATCGGAACACCACAGAACAGCCATACAGGCCGCGTCGAGGGGAGCACGTTCAATGACAAGCGACAGCGCCGGCCAAGCGCCTCATTCAACAGAAACCACGGCGAGCGCGCCCTTTCCAGTGGCTCCGGACGCCATGCTGGGACTATGGGCGTCTTGGATGGAAAATGCGTTCCAATCGGCGCAAAGCCTGGCGCAAGCGGGACCAGGCTGGTGGCAACTCGCGCCGGCTGGTCCGGGTGGCATGGAAAGCGTGCCGGGCGCGGAGCAGCTCGCGGGCTTTCTGACGTCGTGATCCGTACCTGCGCATGATCGACCAGCTCTGGAACGCAAATCCACTTCACGACGTGATCCCGGTGGACTGGGCGGAGATCGCGCGGGCCTTGCGATGGCTCTGGATGCGCGCGCTGCGTGACCCGACCAAGGCCATGTCGGCCGCCACGCAGCTCGGCGCCGATGCCTTGCGATCCGCGGCCGACATTTGGAACGAGTGGAGCCAGCGCTGGTGGGGCAATGCCGCGGATGGCACCGGCGTCCCCTCCGCTGACAAGCGATTCGCGGCGCCGGAGTGGCAGACGAATCCCGCCTATCACACCCTCAAGAGCCTCTACCTCCTCGCCTCGGACTGGCTGCTGAAGCAGCCCGAGGCGGATGATCTCACCGAGGCGGAGCGGCAGCGCCTGCATTTCCACCTGCGCCAGTTCGTTGACGCAATGAGCCCGACGCTGATGCTGATGTCCAATCCCGCCGCCCTCAGGCATGCCGTCGAGACCGGCGGAACGAGCTTGGCCGAAGGGATGCGCAATCTGGCGTCCGACCTGAAGACCGGGCGGCTGAGCATGGTGGACGAGACCGCCTTCGCGCCAGGGCGGAACCTGGCGCTGACGCCCGGAAAGGTGGTGCACCGCAGCAAGCTGATCGAGCTTATCCAGTACGCGCCGGCGACGCCGATGGTGCATTCCGTGCCGCTGCTGCTCGTGCCGCCGTGGATCAACAAGTTCTACATCCTCGACATGCAGCCCAAGAACAGCATGGTGCGCTTCCTGACGGAGCAGGGGTTCACCGTGTTCATGGTGTCGTGGAAGAACCCCGACACGTCGATGGATGAGACGACGATCGTCGATTACATGGACCTCGGCATCCTCGAGGCCAGCGACGTCGTGCGCGCCATCTGTGGCGCGCAGAAACTCAACATCATGGGTTACTGCATCGGCGGCACGCTGTTGGCGATGACCTTGGCGTGGCTGGCCGCCAAGGGCGACACGCGCTTCAACTCCGCGACCTTCATGGTCTCGTTGCAGGATTTCTCGCGCGTGGGCGACACGGCGGTTTTCCTCGGCGAGGACACGGTTGACTTCATCGAGCAGCAGATGATGGAACGCGGCTATCTCGACAGCCGCGAGATGTCCAACATGTTCAACTTGCTGCGCAGCAACGACCTGATCTGGTCCAACGTGGTGAACAACTACCTTCTGGGCCAGAAGCCGCCGGCGTTCGACCTTCTCTATTGGAACAGCGACGGAACCCGCATGGCGCGGACGGCGCATAGCTGGTACCTGCGCAACACCTATGTCGAGAACAACATCATCAAGCCGGGGAAAATCGAGCTGAAAGGAGAGGCTCTGGACCTTCGCCGCATCACGATCGACGCCTTCGCGGTCGGAGCGGAAAAGGACCACATTGTGCCCTGGGACGCGGCTTGGCGCGTCACGCAGCTTGTTGGCGGCAAGGTGCATTATGTGCTTGCGTCCAGTGGCCATATCGCGGGCATCATCAACCCGCCCGGCGGCAAGGGCGCCTTCTGGACGAACGAGAAGCAAGCGGCCACGCCCGCGCAGTGGCGGAGCGAGGCGACACGTCACGAGGGAAGCTGGTGGACCGATTGGGCCGCGTGGCTGGCCCCGCGCTCAGGCGAGCGGGTCAAGCCGCCCACCATCGGCAACGCGCAGCATCGCCCGCTGGCCGACGCGCCCGGCACCTATGTTCTGGAGAAATGATCCGAGGGCGACCCGGAGCGCGAGCACATGTCCGTCGAGGCATTTCTCCTTCGTCACGGCCAGACTTGTTCCGGCCGTCCACGCCTTCAATGGCACGAAGGCGTGGATGCTCGCGACTAGCGCGAGCATGACGTGGAACGGGCCGGCGGTGTCGATCTAGTCCAGCGCCTCCTTGTTCACCATGTTGTCGCGATTGGGCCGGCCGTCGAGGACGCTCAGGATGTTCTCGGCGGTCACGACGGACATGCCGGCGACCGCTTCCGTGGTGACGCCGGCCATGTGCGGGGAGGCGATCACCTGCTCCAGCCGCAGCAGCGCGGTGGCGACCGGGGCCGGCTCGGTCTCGAACACATCGAGGCCGGCGCCGGCAAGGTGGCCCGTGGTCAGAGCGTCGAACAGCGCCGGCTCATCGATGATGCCGCCACGCGCGGTATTCACGATCGCCGCGCCACCCTTCATACGTGACATGCGCGCGGCATTGAACAGGCCGACCGTCTCCGGCGTCTTCGGGCAATGGATGGTGACGAAGTCGGCGCCCGGCAGCGCGGCGTCGAGATCGACGGCGGGCTCGTAGCCGACGTCGCGGATGGCCGCGGCCGGCACATAGGGGTCGTAAACAAGCACGCGCATGTCCATCGCCGCGCACCGCTTGGCCACTCGCGTGCCAATGCGTCCGAAGCCCACGACGAGCACGGCTTTGCCGGCCAGCTCCATGGGCAAGGTGGTCCGCCCCTCGGCCCAGCGGCCCTCGCGCACCACCTTGTCCATCGCCGGCCCGCGCTTGGCGAGGTTCATGATGAGATAGAGCGCGTGCTCCGCGACCGAGGTGGAGTTCGAGGTGCCCGCGATCATCAGCGGCACGCGCCGCGCGGTCAGAGCCGGCACGTCAACCGCGTCGTAGCCGACACCGATCCGCGCCACGACCTGCATCGCCGGCGCGGCGTCCATCTCGGCCTTGCCGAACGGCGTCACCGAGAGCGCGATCCCGGCGACATCGCCAAGCACCGTCAGCAGCTCGGCTGGCTCAATCGTGCTGGGATACTGGCGCAGCTCGATGTCGTCGCGACGCGACAGCACGGCCTGCCCCGCCTCGCCCATCGTGCGCGGCACCATGACCGCCTTGCGGTTGCTGGACATGATCCCCTCAAAGCTGGCGTTGCAGGTTGGCGACGTAGCTGCGGTTCCAGGTGGGCGCGATCATCACCTCGTTGATGACGATGCGCGCCGGCAGGCAGGCGATGTAGCGGATCAGGTCGCCGCAATCCTCCGGCTGGACCATGCGCGCGCGCTCCTCTGGCCCCACCGGGTTTGGGCGCTTGTCGAGGATCGGCGTCGCCACCTCGCCTGGCAGCAGGGCCGTCGAGCGGATGTTGTTGATGCACTCCTCCATGTTGATCGTGTGGCTCATGGCCACGACGCCGTGCTTGGCGGCGGTGTAGATCGGGCCGCTGAAGCCTCCGATGAACCGGCCGGCGACGGAGGCGGTGTGGATGATGAGCCCGTCCTTTTGCGCGCGCATGATCGGCAGCGCGACGGTCACGCAATAGAGAGCGGCGGAGAGGTTGCCATGCACCAGCTCGTCGATGCCCTGCGGCGTCAGCTTGTCCCAGTGCCGGTCGGTGATGTTCAGGCCGGCGTTGTTCACCAGGATGTCGAGCCGCCCCAGCGTGTCTTTGAGGAAGCCGCCGATCGCCTGCGCCTGCGCCGATTGCATCAGGTCAGCAGGCCGCACGTGGGCGGTGCCGCCCTGGTCGCCGATGCGCGCGGCGACGTGCTCCAACGGATCGCGGCGGCGCCCGGTCAGCACCAGGGTCGCACCCTCCTCGGCCAGCGCCAGCGCCGCCGCCTCGCCGATGCCGCTGCCCGCGCCCGTCACCCACGCGACCTTGCCTGCCAATTTCGGCATCCGACGATCCCCCACGCTGCGCGCCCCGGCATTGAACGGGATCGGACCCGGCCGGGCAAGCGGGCGAGACTACTTGCCACAGGGATAGCGTTCGGTCAGGAACTGGTACAGCCCGCCGGCCGCCGCGAGGGACGCGCGGGACGAGTCGACCCGCACCCAGCGCACAAATTGGTTTAGCGTCTCGGTGCGCGTCGGCATCGGGCTCGGGAAGCAGAACGGCTTCTTCTCGCCCGCGTCGTGCAGCATGACATCCACCGCGCCCTGGGCGAAGCCGTGGCAGTAGTTCACCTCCGCGTCGCCCGCCCCTGCCCTCGGGGTGGCGGCACATAGATTCGCCAACTCTCCGGCGGTCCTGGCATGGAGATTGATGGCGCGCTGGGCGTGGGCCGCCGGAGCCAGGGCGGCGCCCATCACGGCAGCGGCGGCCAGGAAGCGGGTAAAGCTCATTTGTCGACTCTCCTTGACACGATGTGCATGAAACCCGAGAATCATACACCGTGAGGTCTGGGTCATGCGAACCAACATAGAGATCGATAACGATTTGATGGCCGAGGCGATGCGGCGCTCCGGCCTGCCTACCAAGAAGGCGACCGTCGAGGAGGCGCTGCGACGCCTGATCCAATCCAAGCGTCAGCTCGAGGCGCTGGAGGACATGCGGGGCCTTGGGTGGGAAGGCGACCTTGATGCCATGCGGGGGCGGTGATCGTCGTCGATAGCTCGGTGTGGATCAACAATCTCCGGGATAACCAGACACCAGGGGTGACAAGGCTTCGGGCCGCTGTACTCAATGAGGAGAGTATCCTTCTTGGCGACCTCGTGCTTCTCGAAATCCTGCAAGGAGCTCGCGACGACTTACATGCCGCCCGTATCGAACGTGATCTGCGCTGCTTTCCCATTGTGAACATGCTGGATGAGCAGGCCGCGAACTTGGCGGCCCGCAATTTCCGCCGCTTGCGCGGCCTTGGCGTCACGCTCCGCGCCGCGGCTGACTTGATTATCGGAACGTACTGCCTGCACCACGGACATGTGCTCCTGCACGAAGACCACGACTTCGCGCCGATGATCCAACATCTCGGTCTGCAATCCCTCTCCTGACCCTACCCCGCTGCTCCCTCTCGCCAGCTCCTCCACCCAGCGGCGCGCAGCTCGCAGGCAGGGCAGGTGCCGCAGCCATACCCCCAGTCGTGGTGGTGCGCTCGGTCGCCCAGGTAGCAGCTATGCGTCGACTCGCGCACCAGCTCGACCAGCGCCTCGCCGCCGAGAAGGTGCGCGAGTTCCCAGGCCGCCGCCTTGTCGCGCCACATCAGCGGGGTCTCCAGCACGAAGCGGCGGGCCATCCCCAGGTTCAGCGCGAGCTGCATCGCCTTGATCGTGTCGTCGCGGCAATCGGGATAGCCCGAGTAGTCGGTCTCGCACATGCCGCCGACGATACGCCGCAGGCCACGCCGGTGGGCGATGGCGGCGGCATAGGTCAGGAACAGCAGGTTGCGGCCGGGCACGAAGGTGTTGGGCAGCCCTTCATTGGTCATCGCGATCGCCGTCTCGCTGGTCAATGCCGTCGCGCCCAGCGCTTGCATGGAGGCGGTCAGATCGACGACGTGATCCGGCCCGAGCCGGGCGCCCCAGTCGCCTATCGCTGCAAGCCCCGCGCGCACGGGAGCGCGGCAGTCCAGCTCCACGGCATGGCGTTGGCCGTAGGCGAAACCAATCGTCTCCACGTGCGGGTAGCGGGCCAGCGCCCAGGCGAGACAGGTGGCCGAGTCCTGTCCGCCGGAGAACAGCACCAAGGCATGGTCAGGCATGACGACCCTCTACTACGCTCGCGCCACGCGGGACAGGAGGCGGGCATGGCAGCGCCGATCGAAGCTCTGGCCGGGGTGTGGGCGGCGGCGGGAATGCCCCCGGAGGCACTGGACGACGTCACGTTGACCGGAATCGATCCGGTGCTTCCGTCCTCCTTCGCCGTGGGCACGGCGGCGCAGGCGGCCGTCGCCGCCGGAGGACTGGCCGCGGCGACGCTGGGCCGGCTGCGCAGCCTGCCGCGCCAGGGCGTGGCCGTGGACATACATCACGCAGCGGCCGAGTTCCACTCGGAGGGCTGGTTGCAGGTCGACGGCGCCCCGCCCCCGGAGCCCTGGGACCGCATCGCCGGCACCTATCCATGCGGTGACAGGCGCTTCGTGCGGCTACACACGAATTTCCCGCATCATCGGGATGGCGTGCTGCGCCTGCTCGGCTGCGCGCACGAGCGCAAGGCGGTGGGGGATGCGTTGCAAGCGTGGGAGGCGTTCGCCTTCGAGGACGCGGCCGCCGAGGCGGGGCTGTGCGTCACCGCGATGCGCCGCTTCGAGGAATGGGACGCGCACCCCCAGGGTCGCGCGGTGCAGGCCGAGCCATTGATCGGCTTCGAGCGTATTGGCGACGCCCCGCCGCGCGGACTGCCGCGCGCCGACCGGCCTCTGTCAGGCGTGCGCGTGCTCGATCTCACGCGGGTCATCGCCGGGCCGGTCTGCGGGCGGACACTGGCCGCGCATGGCGGCGACGTGCTGCTGATCACCGCTCCACACCTCTACAACATCCCGCCGTTGGTGATCGACACCGGGCGCGGCAAGCTCTCGGCGCAGCTCGACTTGCGCGAGGCAGATGCGCGCGCAAGGCTGCGCGGCTTGCTGGCCGAGGCCGATGTGATCGTGCAGGGCTATCGGCCGGGCGCGATCGCTGGGCATGGCTTCGGGCCGACGGACGCCGCGGCGATCCGGCCGGGGATCGTGTACGTCTCGCTCTGCGCCTACGGTTACTCTGGCCCGTGGTGGGACCGGCGCGGCTTTGACAGCCTGGTGCAGACGGCCAGCGGCTTCAACGCCGCCGAGGCCGAGGCGGCCGGCCAGCCCGGCCCGAAGCCGCTGCCCGTCCAGGCGATGGACCACGCCTCCGGCCATCTGCTGGCGCTTGGCGCGATGGCGGGCTTGTATCGCCGGGCGACCGAGGGTGGGAGCTGGCATGTCCGCGTCTCCCTGGCCCGGACGGGCCATTGGGTGCGCGGGCTCGGCCGCGTGCCCGCGGGATTGGCGCACCCGCCGCCCGCTCGAGCCGATACCGCTCCCTTCCTGCAAGAGAGCGACTCGGGCTTCGGCCGCCTGTCCTGCGTGCGCCACGCAGCCGTACTATCAGCCACCCCGGCGCGCTGGGACCGTCCCAGCGTGCCGCCCGGCACGCACGAGCCGCGCTGGCCCTCGCTCAGCGGCGGGCGATGAGCGGCCCGTGGGGCAGGAAAGCCGGCATCACCGGCATGGCACGGTAGGAGGCAAGGCTGCGGCCCGGTGTCGGGGATCCCCCGACAACGGAGGCCGCCACCGGGGTGAAGCGCGCGCCCGCTCCCATCGGACGGCCCGAGAACCCATGCAGGCCGCCCGCGATGCCAAACGGGCTGCCGCCCAGGCTCGCCGCCCAGGCGCGGGCGATTGGAGTCATCGGTGCGGACGGGGGAGACGCGGTCGCAAGACGCTGCTCCTCCGGCCAGGCGGCAAGCACCTTGCGCTCGTACTCGGCGCCAATGGAGGGTGTGGCCGAATGGTACATGGCGGCCGCCCTGGCCCAGTCACCGGTCTGCTCGCGCAAGCCTTGCAAGAAGCGGACGGCGTAGGCGACGTTGGTCGCGGGATCGAATGCCGCGTCCAGGCTGGGGAACGCATCTGGGTGCTGTTGCAGGTTCACCTGCATGCAGCCGACATCGATGGAGCGGATGCCCGCGCCTGCGCCTGCCGCACCGCCGCGATCGCGGCGGCCTTGCTGTCGTAAAATGATCCAGCGCCGTCCACGTCGGCGGTCCAGGGCCAGGGTTCCATCACGCCGCTGGCGGGATCGCGCCGGCCGCTCTCAACTCGTGCGATCGCGCCGAGCAGGCCAGACGGCAGCGAATTAATCCGCTCCGCCGCCCCGATCGCCTGCCGGCATGATGAAAAAGCGGTGATGCCGAGCGGCGCCATCATCGCCGCCTCGGCCGGGCGGGCGAGACAGGCGAGCACCAGGGCGCCTAGGAGTCGCGGGCTGCGCATCGGCGCAGGATGCGGCCGTGTCCCCTAAGAGACAGTTAGCAGCCAAACCCGTTTCCCTACCGCATTGCTGCATCGCAAAAAAGCGCTTGCGAACCGCGTCCTCCGGCCCTACGTTGTGCATCGCAGCAACGCGGTTAGCCGCATTGTCTGCTTCTTGGACGTTTCCTCCCTAAACTTGGCGGTGCCCTCGGGCACCGCCATTTTTTCACTAGGCCGGGTGTAAGCTCGGGTGGCACGGGAGGAACCACGATGTCATTCGTGACCCCGGACGAAATCCAAGCCGCGGTGTCCGCCAACGCCTTCAAGGCGGGACGTGACTACGAGGCGGACGGGCGCGTGTCCAATCTGCGCGTGCTGTCCCATGGCCGCGTGATCGAGGCCGCGGTCCAGGGCAGCGAGCGGCGACCCTACCGTGTTCGCGTCATGCTGGGCCTTCGGGTCAGGGATGGCGGAACATCGTGGCCGGTTCCTGCTCGTGCCCGGTGGGCTATAATTGCAAGCACGTCGCCGCCGCCCTGTTCGCGGCGGCCAAGCACGAGAGCGCTCCGCCACGCCCGGCGCATGGCCCGGACGCGCGGGCGCCGAACGCGACGGAACCGCCGCTACCGTCTTCGGTGGCCGCCTGGTTGCTTGACCGAGCGCGCCTCTCAGGACCAGACGGAGGCGTATCCGCCGACGGTGCGCAAGCGCCTGCTCTATGTGGCTGATCTGCCGCGTACCTCCGCTAATCGAACGACTTCACTGGACGTGAACCTCGTCGGGGTCGAGGTGCGCCAGGGCGCGCTCGCCCCGGATACGGCGAAACACTACGACAAGTACCAATTCTCGGGCGGCCAGCCGGCGCGCTTCCTGCGCCCGTCCGACCGCACGATTCTCCGCCAATTGGCGAGCATCGGACACGATCTCACGAATGGCGGAGCCACATCTGTCGCGGTGCTGCGCGACATTGTGGCAACGGGCCGTGGCCGCTGGGGCCGGGTGGACGGCCCAACCCTGCGGCTCGGTGAAGCCCGGCCTGGCCAGCTTGCCTGGCGAATCGAACCCGATGGCACCCAACATCCCATCCTGGAGGCGGGAAGCACCGCCATCGCCACGTTCGCCGGCCAGGCCTGGTATGTCGAGCCCGCGACCGGGCTGATGGGTCCGCTCGATCTCGGCCTTCCCTCGGGCCTCCTTCGTGCCATCCTCGCCTCCTCCCTGTGCCGCCGGAAGCCGCCGAGCGGTTCGGTGCTGAGCTGGCCGGCCGGCTGCCCGGCCTTCCCCTGCCTCCGCCGGTTCCGCAAGCGCCGCCCCGGCGCGTCACGGAAGCACCCATCCCATGCCTGGAGCTGTTCGGCGTCACCACGCCCGAGTCCATCGCGCTTGCGCGCCTCGTGTTCCACTACGGGCCGATTCGGGTGCCGGCCCTGCCGCGCGGGCCCGAGTTGCGACAGCGCCATGAGGGACAGTTGTATCTCGTCAGGCGCGATCAGCGGGCCGAGGCACAGGCACAAGGGCAGCTCGCCGGTCTGGGCCTTCGGGAAGTCGGTTTCGTCACCTGGAAACTGATCGAGTTCCAGGACTGCCTGACGATGCTCGATCCAGCGGGCTGGATCGATTTCAGGCTCGACGACGTGCCCGCCCTGCGCCGGGATGGCTGGCACATGGAGGTGGCCGAGAGCTTCCCCCTGCGGCTGGCCGAGATGCAGGGCGAGATCACCGCCGCGATCCACGAACGCTCCGGCATGAATTGGTTCGATTTCGAACTCGGGGTGATGGTGGACGGCCAGCGGGTTGACTTGGTTCCCGCGTTGCTCGGGCTGATCGCGGACAGACGTGCCGTTGCAGGTTGGATCGATGAAGCGGACGACGCATCGTTGCTGATTCCACTCGCCGATGGCCGCCTGCTCCCAATTCCCCGCTCGCGCGTCCAACCGATCCTGAAATCGCTGCTCGAGTTGTTCGCCGGCCGGCTGGACAAGGATGGCGGCCTGCGGCTCTCACGCGCCGATGCGGCCGACTTGGCGCCCATGGAAGCCGAGAACACCGGCATTGTCTGGGCGGGCGGCGAGGCGGTGCGCCTGCTGGGGCGGCAACTGCGCGATGCGGGCGGCATCCCGCACGCGAACGTTCCGGAGAGCTTCGCCGCCGAGCTGCGCCCCTACCAGACGCGCGGCGTCGATTGGCTGCAATTCCTGCGGGCGGCCGGGCTCGGCGGCATCCTCGCCGACGACATGGGGCTGGGCAAGACGGTGCAAACACTGGCGCATTTGGTGATCGAGCAGGCGCATGGCCGGCTGGACCGGCCCGCGCTCGTCGTCTGCCCGACCAGCGTAGTGGCGAACTGGCGGGCGGAGGCGGCGCGCTTCGCCCCGTCGCTTCGCGTCCTCACCCTGCACGGGCGAGATCGCGGCGGACGCTTCCCTGAAATCGATGCGCACGATCTGGTGCTGACCACCTACCCGCTGCTCGCCCGTGACCACGCCGCGCTTGCCGAGAGGGAATGGCATGTCGTGGTGCTGGACGAGGCGCAGGTCATCAAGAACCCAGCCGCGATCACGTCCAGGCTCGCGCGCACGCTGAAGGCACGCCAGCGTCTGTGCCTGTCCGGCACGCCGCTGGAGAACCACTTGGGCGAGCTGTGGTCGCTGTTCGATTTCCTCGCGCCTGGATTCCTCGGGGACCGGCGCTCGTTCCAGCACCGCTTCCGCTCCCCGATCGAGAAGGCCGGCGACACGGAGCGGCAGGCGCTGCTCGCCAGGCGCGTGGCCCCGTTCCTGCTGCGGCGGACCAAGGAGGAGGTCGCTGCCGACCTGCCACCCAAGACCGAGATCACCGAGACGATCGAAATGAGCGACGGCCAGCGGGCGATCTACGAGAGCATACGGCTCACAATGCACGCGAGGGTACGCCAGGCGATCGCCGAGCGCGGCTTGGCGCGTTCCAACATCGTCATCCTCGACGCGCTGCTCAAGCTGCGCCAGGCGTGCTGCGATCCGCGCCTGCTGAAGCTCTCGACCGCCAAGGCCGCGCGGGCGAAATCGGCCAAGCTGGAACGGCTGATGGAGCTGCTACCGACGATGGTGGAGGAGGGCCGGCGCGTGTTGGTGTTCTCGCAATTCACCTCCATGCTGGCCCTGATTGAGGCCGAGCTGACGGGACAAGGGCTCCCGTATGTCCTCCTCACCGGGAACACAAAGGATCGCGTGGGCGTGGTCGGACGATTCCAGGCAGGCGAGGTGCCGCTGTTCCTCATCAGGAAGGCTGGGGGCGTCGGGCTGAACCTGACCGCGGCCGACACGGTGATCCACTACGACCCGTGGTGGAATCCCGCCGTAGAGGACCAGGCCACCGATCGGGCGCACCGCATCGGCCAGGACAAGGCGGTGTTCGCGCACCGGCTGATTACGCTTGGCACGATCGAGGAGAAGATGGAGATCCTGAAGGCCCGCAAGCAGGCGCTCGCCGCCGGCATCCTGGGCGCCGAAGCCGGGAAGGCGCTGGCCTTGTCGGAGGACGACGTCGAGGTGCTGCTGGCGCCGGTCGCGGGATGAAACGGGCGTTTGACGCCGATGTAACGAGCGGCGGGCTTGCGCGACGGGCTCATATGAGCCTAATATCGGATGTCAGATGATCCGAGTTGGTCCGATGTACCCTGTCACCGTCGCCAAGGTTGCCGCCGCGCTCGGTGGAGCGCGAACTCTGGGTGCCCTTCCCAGCACCGTGGGCGAACTCGCCGAGGCAGTCGCGCATGGCTTGCCACGCGGCGTCGTGCGGGAGATCGCGGCCAACGCCGCCCCTCAGGGCAAGGAGGCGCGGCAACTGGTGGCCGATCTCGTCGTATCCCCGGCCACTCTCAAGCGCAAGGAACGGCTGTCGCCAAGCGCCAGCGAACGCGCCGAGCGTCTGGCCCGGATCGTGGCGCTTGCCCAGCAGGCACTGGGCGATGCCGACGAGGCCCGGACCTGGCTCAACGAGCCGCACCCCTTGCTGGGCGGCCGGCCGCCGATCCATGTCGCCGCGACCGATCTCGGCGCCCGGCAGGTCGAGCGCATCCTGGTCAACATCGAGTACAGCCTGCCGATCTGAGGTGCGGGTCTATCGGCTGGGCACGCGGCGCCATCCGGTTTGGGACGGCGGGGGTGCCGCGCTGTTCGGTGGGCGGTGGAATCCACCAGGCGTGCCGGTCGTCTACGCGGCCGGTTCGCTGTCCCTCGCTATGCTGGAACGACTGGTGCAGCGCCGTGACTTGGGCAGCACGGTGCTGGTCGAAGCGCTTATTCCCGACGAGCTGGCGGTCGAAGACCTGATGGCCGATCCGCCACGGAACTGGCGGTCGCTCGATAGTCCGGAAGCGGCGATGGCCGGTGGCACGTGGGCGGAGTCGCTCCGGACGGCGCTGTTGCGGGTGCCCTCCGCGTTGGTGCCGCGCGAGGCCAACTACGTCATCAACCCGATCCACCCGGACGCGGCGCGAATCACGGTCAGCGCGCCCGAGACGCTGGAATGGGACGCGCGCCTCTTCGGCGTGCCAAAGCCGCATTGACCGCTTCAAGCTTGCAGGCCCCCCGGCGGCGGACGCAGATTGCCGCCCTGTCAAGCCCAGGACCGTGAATGAGCGCGATCGAGCCGATCTCCTACCCGGACGCCAAGCTTCGCCGCATCCTCGCCAGCGTGCGGGTGATCGCGCTAGTCGGCGCGTCGTCGAACTGGAACCGGCCAAGCTACTTCGTCATGAAGTACTTGCAGGGCAAAGGGTACCGGGTAATTCCGGTCAATCCCGCGCTCGCCGGGCGGGAGCTGCTCGGGGAACGCGTGTACGCCTCCCTGCGCGACATCCCCGAGCCGGTCGACATGGTGGACATCTTCCGCGCCTCCGACCACGTGGACCCCATCGTGGACGACGCCATCGCGATCGGCGCGCGCGTCCTCTGGATGCAGCTCGGCGTGCGCAACGACGCGGCTGGCGCGCGGGCCGAGGCGGCCGGGCTGGAGGTGGTGATGAATCGCTGCCCGAAGATCGAGTTCGGCCGGCTCGGGGGGGAGTTGTCCTGGAGCGGCGTCAACTCCGGCATCATCCGCAACCGCGCCGCCGAGGCGCCGACCGCCGCCATCCGTCGCCGTACCGAGGAGTCCTCGGATCACAACATCACCTACGGCTTCGAGACGCGCGCGATCCACGCCGGCGCCGCGCCCGACCCCACCACAGGCGCGCGCACCACACCGATCTTCCAGACCGCGTCCTATGCCTTCAACGACGTCGATCACGCCGCCTCGCTGTTCAACCTGCACACGTTCGGCCACATCTATGGCCGTCTCTCCAATCCCACGGTCGCCGTGCTGGAGGAGCGCGTGGCGAACCTGGAGGGCGGACGGGCCGCGCTGGCCGCCGCCTCGGGCCACGCCGCGCAGTTCCTGGTCTTCGCCACGCTGTTGGAGCCGGGCGACGAGTTCCTTGCCTCGCGCAACCTCTATGGCGGCTCGTTGACGCAGTTCGGCCTGTCGTTTCGCAAGCTCGGCTGGACCTGCCATTTCATCGATCCCCGCGATCCCGACAATTTCCGCGCCGCGCTGACCCCGCGCTGCAAGGCGATTTTCGTGGAGAGCCTCACCAATCCGGGCGGCATCGTGGTCGATCTCGAGGCGGTGGCGCGCGTGGCGCACGCGGCCGGACTGCCGCTGATCGTCGACAACACGATGGCCACGCCCTATCTGTGCCGGCCGATCGAGTGGGGTGCCGACATCGTCACGCACTCCACGACCAAGTTCCTCGACGGGCACGGCAATGCCCTCGGCGGCATGGTCGTCGAGTTCCGGCCGCTTCGATTGGTCCCAAGGCGGCCGCTTCCCGTCGCTCACCGAGCCGGAGCCCGCCTATCACGGGCTGCGCTTCTACGAGAATTTTGGCGACTTCGCGTTCACCACCAAGGCGCGCGCGGTGGCGCTGCGCGACTTCGGCCCCACCATGGCGCCAATGAACGCGTTCCTGACGCTTACAGGCATCGAAACGCTGCCTCTCCGCATGGAGCGTCATGTCGCCAACGCGCTGCGCGTGGCGGAATTCCTCGCCGGCCATCCGCGCGTGGCCTGGGTGTCCTATCCCGGGCTTCCATCCAGCCCCCACCACGCGCTCGCCCGCAAGTACTTGCCGCGTGGCGCCGGCTCGGTGTTCACCTTCGGCGTGCGCGGCGGATTCGAGGCGGGCGTGCGGCTGGTCGAGAGCGTTCGGCTATTCTCCCATCTCGCCAATATCGGCGACACGCGCAGTCTGATCCTGCACCCGGCCTCCACCACGCATCGCCAGCTCACCGACGCGCAGCGCGAAGCGGCGGGCGCAGGCCCGGACGTGATCCGCCTGTCGGTCGGGCTGGAGAGCGCCGAAGACATCATCCGCGACCTCGACCAAGCCCTATCGCATGGTTGAGGTGGTGCGGCATCTCTCTTCTCCCCCTCCCCATGCGGGAGGGGGCTGGGGGGACGGGGCCGGCCCCTACCCGGACGCCCCCAACACCGACCTGCTCGACCGCATTCCACTCGACGCTCGCGTGGTGCTCGACGTCGGCTGCGGGGCCGGAGCACTCGGCGCGGCTTATCGGCGGCTGAACCCGCGGGCGCGCGTCCTTGGCATCGAGCAGGACCGGAACGCCGCGCGGCGTGCCGCGGAGCGGCTGGACGCGGTCGCCAATGCCGATGTGGAGCAGGCGCCGCTGCCGTTCAGCCTGACGGCCGGCCTTGATTGCATCGTGTACGGCGATGTCCTGGAACACCTGAAAGACCCGTTCGCGCTGCTGCGCCGCCACGCCGAGGCGCTGAGCGATTCCGGTACGATGGTGATTTGCGTCCCCAACGTGGAGCACTGGAGCTTCGTCGCCCATCTGCTGCGCGGCACCTGGGACTACGAGGACACTGGCCTCCTCGACCGCACGCATTTGCGCTGGTTTAGCCTGGAAAGCATGAAGCGGGGCTTGGAGGGACTGGGGTTGGTGCCCTGTGACGTGCATCCGCGCGTGTTCGAGCCGGAGCGCGCGCAGAGCTTCGTCACGGCTCTCGCACCCTCCCTGCGGACTCTGGGCATCGACCCGCAAGCCTACGCCAACCGCGCGGCGCCGCTCCAATATGTCTGGCGCGTGCGCCGCCGTGCGCCAGCGCGGCTGACCGTCGCGGCAACCATGCTGGCGCCGGTAGGTGGCGTGTCGCACACGCGCGTGGTGTATCCGTTGCAGGCCATGGCCTCAGATGCGGCGGTGCAGACGCGGCTTCTGAGCGCCTCCGACGCGCTGCCCCGGCTTTCGCCGGAGCACCCGCGAATCCTGGTGTTGCATCGTCCGATCCTGGCGGGACCGGCGGCGGTCGATCAGCTTGCGCGGCTATTCGCCGCCGGCTGGGTGGTCGTGACGGAGTTCGACGACCATCCGGACTTCTTCAGGGCGATGCAGGGCGACACCCAGCTCTCGTTCACGGGCGTCCATGCCGTGCAGACCACGACGCCGGCCTTGGCCGACGTGCTGCGCCCGCGCAATCCGGAGCTGCGCATCTTCCCAAACGCGATCCGCGCCCTGCCCGAGCCGCGCAATTTCGCCGATCCGGAGCGCCTGACACTGTTTTTTGGCGCCCTCAACCGCGAGCACGATTGGCAGCCCTTTATGCCGGCGCTGAACGCGATCGCCGCCTCTGTGGGCGAGCGCCTGCGCTTCAACGTGGTGCATGACCGCGCCTTCTTTGATGCGCTGGACCCGCCGCACAAGGCCTTTACTCCAACCTGCGATCACGACACCTATCTGCGCCTGTTAAGCGAGGCCGAGATCGCGTTCATGCCGCTCGCCGACACAGCATTCAACCGCGCCAAGTCGGACCTCAAGTTCATCGAGGCGGGCGCTTGCCGCGTCGCCGTGCTGGCGAGCGACGTCGTGTACGCGGCGAGCTTGGAGGATGGCCGCACCGGGCTCTTGTTCCGCGATGCCGAGGAGCTGCGCACGCGCCTGTTGCGGCTGGTGGCGATGCCCGATCTCGCTCGCTCCCTGGGCGAGGCGGCGCGCGCCTATGTCGCGAACCAGCGTATGCTGGCCTACCAAGTCGCCGACCGAATCGCCTGGTACCGCTCGCTCTGGGCACGGCGGGCCGAGTTGTCGGCGGCGCTCAGCGCGCGGGTGGGCGATCCGACGCTGGCCACGGCGCTTCGGGCCTTCGACCCCTCCGACAACCCACTCCCGCTAGAAGAGGAGGAGGCTTTCCGTACGACTTCCCCTTCCCTTGCGGGAGGAGGCCGGGGAGAGGGGTCGCGCGAAGGCGCTTGACACAGGCGCCAACGCGGCCTTTTTACGCCCCTTGCACAGGCGGCGGGCGCCGCTTCGGCGTGCAGGGGTGTAGCTCAATTGGCTAGAGCGCCGGTCTCCAAAACCGGAGGCTGGGGGTTCGAGACCCTCCACCCCTGCCAGTGCCGACGGGTTCCTTCAATCACGGAGCAAAACGAGTGGCGGTGAATCCCGCGAAGTTCCTGCGCGAAGTCCGGACGGAGGTCGGCCGGGTGACCTGGCCCAGCCGCAAGGAGACGCTGGTGACAACCGGCCTGGTGATCGGCATGGTGGTCCTGGCGGCGGCGTTCTTCTTCGCGATCGACGAGGCGGTGAGCATCGCGGTGCGGGCCATGTTCGGCGCCGCGAGCTGACGGGAACGGGGCAAGATGGCCAAGCGCTGGTACGTGGTCCATGTCTATTCGGGCTTTGAGAAGAAGATCGCCGAGCAGATCAAGGAGCAGGCCGCCCAGAAGGGCCTGAGCGATCAGTTCGAGGAGGTGCTGGTGCCCTCCGAGGAAGTGGTCGAGATGCGGCGCGGCCAGAAGGTCAACGCCGAGCGCAAGTTCTTTCCCGGATACGTGCTGGTCAAGATGGACTTGACCGACGAGGCTTGGCACTTGGTCAAGAACACGCCCAAGGTCACGGGCTTCCTCGGCACCCGCAATCGCCCCTCGCCCATCACCGAGGCCGAGGCCGAGCGAATCATGAAACAGACCCAGGAGGGGGTGGAGCACCCGCGCCCCTCCGTCCTGTTCGAGGTGGGCGAGCAGGTTCGCGTCGCCGACGGCCCGTTCACCAGCTTCAACGGTACCGTGGAGGAGGTGGACGAGGAGAGGGGCCGGGTGAAGGTGAGCGTGTCGATCTTCGGCCGATCGACGCCCGTGGAGTTGGAATACGGGCAGGTGGAGAAGGTTTAGGGCCTCCTCAGGTCCTGAAACTGATACGTCAACCCCACACTCGCCCCGCTGCTCTCCCCGGTTGAGCCAATTGCCGAGGTGGCTTCTCCGTTGCCGGCCGTGGCGTTCAGCTTGAGTCCCCTGGCCAAGTCGACCTGCACCGTTGCCTGCGCCCCGGCACCCCCCGTCGCCTGCTGCGCGCCGACATAGATGCGCCGCGTCAGGTAGCGCCCGGCCTGTACGGTTGCTTGCCCGTTCGGGCCGGTTCCGATCCCGAGCTGATTGAGGCCAAGCGTGTTCTGCAAGCCTTGCAGCGGGTTCGTGAACGCCGAGCCTTGCCCGCTGATCTCGGCCAGCGCGGCAGCGATGCCGGCGAGCTGGAAGGGGCTGAGCGCGCCCGAGTTGGTGCGGAACAAAAGCTGCGCGAGGATTTGGTCTTGTGGCAGCGGCGGGACGCTGGTGAGCGTCACCTTCGGATCGCGCGCGGTACCGGAGACGGTGAGGGTCGCGGTCATGTTAGACCCTACCGAGGTCGCGACCAGGTTCAGCGCCGGATCGGTGATGCTCGCGCCATTGAAGTCGATGTCGCCGGAATTGAAGTTCAACGTGTTGCCGACCAAGTTGAACGAGCCGCGAATGAGCTTGAGGCCGCCCGCTGTCCGCATCGCCTTGGTCGTTCCAGCGATGTGGATGGTCCCGCCCAACTCGGCGTTCAGTCCCCGTCCGCGCACGAAAATCTGCTGCGGCGCCGCCACGGTCAGGTTTAGCGCGATGTCGGCTAACAGCTTGCGCGGTGTGGCCGGCTTGGGCGGGGGCGCGCCCGCCACGCGCACCGGGATCGTCACGACCGAGGCGGGAAGCCGGTTCGGCACTTGAATCGTCGCCTGCCGCACCGTGACCCGTCCGCCAAGCGTGACCGCGTTCTCCAGTTGGCCGGTTATCGTGAGGTCGGCATTGAGGGTTGCGGTGAGGAGGTCGCTCGAGATCGGGGTCGCGTTGTTGGCCGTAAACGCGAAATCGATGGGCAGTCCAGGCGCGCGCAGGTCGACGCTGCCGCGCCCTGCCACAGTACCCTGGCCCGCGCCCGCGGTGAGCGAGACCAGACGGACTGTTCCGCCATCGGCGGTCAGGCGGGCCGCGATATCGTTGAGGTGAACCCCGTTGGCGTAGTCGCGCAGGTCGCCACCGGCGAGCGTCGCGCCCCCTGCCACACGCGGCGCGGCAAGCGTGCCGCCGACGGCCGCATCGATTGCGAGTGTCCCGCGCACCGCCTCTCCGCTCGCCAGCAGAACCGGATTGGCGCTGGCGAGATCGACCTTTCCCGTCGTGCGTAGATCGAGCGCGCCCTCTCGCGACAGCCCGGCCGTTCCGGCCACGGCGAGATGCGAGGCCCCGGCGGTGAGCCGCGAATCAATGCGCGCGCGCGTGCCCGTCAGGGTGGCGCGGGCGGTTAGATCGGCGGGGGGCAACCCAGCGGCAGGGCCAGTCAACAGCCTGACTCCCGCCGCATCCGCGCGCAGCGTGCCCTGTGGGTGGGCGGGCGTGCCAGTGATGGCGGCAGCCAGCGTGACCCGGCCTGCGACACGTTCCCCATTCCCGAGCAACGGATCGGCCACCGCGAGATCAAGGTTGCCATCGGCGTGCAGGTCGATCGGCGCGGTCGTGGCAAGCCCCGCGCGTCCCGTCACGCTCAGGTGCGAGGCCCCCGCTGCCGCGCGCAGATCGACGCGTGCCGACTCACCCGCGAGATCCGCCGCCGCTGTCACGTTGGCGGCCGGCAGCGCGCGCCCTTGAGCCGTGCCCAGCCGCAGCTCCCGGCCCTGCGCCCGGATCGTGCCGGTCGGCGCGGCCGCTGTCCCGCCCAGCCGCGCGTCGGCGTTCAGCGTTCCGCTCAGGTTGAGGCTGGGAGAGACAAGCGCAGCCAGGCTCGCGGGAACGTCGCGCGCCTGCGCGGTCAGATCGAGCGTCTGCCCAACCCGCCCGTTCACCGCGATTACCGCCTTCTGCACTCCAAGCCGCAGCGAATCGATCTCCACGCCTTGCGCGAAGCCGAAACGGACCGGTGCGAGAAGCCGCACGGTCTGTCCCTTCCAGCCGGCGGTGAAGTCGGACACGGCAAGCTGTCGCGCCGGGGCGTCCGCCGTGCCTTTCCCCGTTATACGCGCCGGGGCACCTTCGAGGTTGGTGAGATCGGCGGCGAGCGTCACCGCGAGGGCGTCGGCTGGTCCGTTTGCTCCGAGGCGGGCAGAGCCGGCGATCGTCGCGGCCTTCACGCCCTCCAGGGTCAATTGCCCGTTCACCACCGGCGTGCCCGATGGATGGTCAAGCGTAAGCTGCACAGTACCCCTGCCGATTGAAGCCGTGCCCGGCTCGCCCACATCGGTGGCTTGCGTCTCAAGCCGCCAATCGGCGGCGGTGGCGTCCAGTGTGGCCGAGACCCCGCCAGTAATTGGACGGCCGAGCAGCGGCGTGAAATCCGCCAGGCTGCCGATGGTCAGGCGGAGTTGGCCTTGCGGCAGCGTCGCGCCGGCCGGCAGCTCCACCGCGCCTGTCGCGGCGAGGCTCTTCCAGTCTGCGCGCTCAATCCGAGCCTGAAGCGCGCCGCTCGCCGCCCGTCCGCCGGCCAGCGCTACGTCGATGGGCGCGCCCAGCAACGTGCCTTGCGCGGTCAGGTTGCCAGCGGGATTGCTGGGCAGCCCACGCGCATTCAGTTGAGCGGTGAAGGATCCTCCAGAGGACTGGCCCGCCGCGCTGACCTCACCTCCGAGCGTCAGCGCCAAGGCGAAATCCGTGGTTGGGCCGGAGACGCGCCCATCGGCGTGAAGGCCGCCCTGAAGCCGCGGCTCGATCGGGTTCAGCCGTGGCAGAGCGGTCGAGAAGCGTAGATCGAGGCTCGCCGACGATAGGGAGCCAGCGGCCGAAAGCGAGAGATTTTCGCCGTTGAAGGCCAGCCTTGACACGTTGATCGATCCACCCTGGACCGCCGCCGCCGCCTCGATCCGCGCACCGTCTCCCACCAGCGCTGGCACGGGCGCCCGCCCGCCGGTGATGCCGAGCGTACCGTCTAGATCAAGCGCCAGCGCCCCGCTTTGCTGGCGCGCGCCCGTCAGATGCAGGGCGGCGCGGCCTTGCACCTGCTCCCCGACTGCGGCCGCGAACGGCGCCAGGTCAGGCAGGGTGAGCTGAAGGCTGCCCTGCTCGGTCTCAAGCTGAGCGGTACCGCTCGCGTCCAGAATTGGATGGCGCAGGGTGAACCGCACCGGCCGGTTGGGTTTGGACAACTTGGCTTCCGCGTCGAGTTGCAGCGGCGCGGCGGCCAGCATGTCGGGCCGCTTGCCCGGAACCGTCACACCGTCGAGCTGGCCGGACAGCCGCAGATCCCCCTTGTTGCCGCGCACGTCCAGCACCACCGCGTGTGCCCCAGCTTCACCGGCGTGCAGTCCGCCGGCGCGAAGCGTGGCATTCACATCAGGCGTGGCGAACGGCCCGTTCACGTCGGCATTCACCGACACCGACTGCCAGCCGAGATCGGGGCGCGGCGCCATGGCCGGGGCAGTCGCGTCCACATGCAAGGTCAACGTGTGCGCCGAGAGGTCCACGTGCCCGCGCGCGCCGGCCCGCAACTGTCCCGCCGCGAGCGCGATCTGCGTGCCGAGCGCCGTCTCCGGCCCGCTGGCCTGGGCGGACAAGTCGATCGGACCGATGTCTGGAACCCCCGCCACTGTGGCGATCAGCCCACCCGCTCCCTCCTGGGCGGTGATCCGCGCCTCCACCGAGCTGGCGTTCATCTGCGCGGCGACATCGTATTTCCCGCTTCCGTCGAGACGCTGGGCGCTGAGGTTGACCCGCGCATTGTCGGCGCTCGCGTCGCGTGACCCGGAACCGCTGAGACGCAGTGTGGCGGCGGCGCCGATGACCGGCTTCTCGATCGTCAGCCGCTTCGCCTCCAGCGCCTTCACGCTGAGCTTGCTCGGCAAGCTACTCCCGGAGGAGCCACCGGAGCTTACGGGCAGGCGGGCGATGTCGCCCCGATCGGCCTCCAGGCGGTCCACCAGGATGTTGCGGCGGATCAGGGCGAGCGGCGACCAGACGATCCGGACCCCGTCGAACGTGGCGTACGTGCCCTGCGCGTCGCGTAATTCGAGCGACTGCGCGGTGAGCGTGCCGCCCCAATGGATCGAAAGCCCCTGGGTGCTGATGGAGTTGGTGACCCAGCCCAGAAGCCGGTCGAGGAGCGCCGCCCGTGCGGGCGTGCCCGAGGCGAACAAGCCGAGCAGCATCAGCACTGTCGCTGCGAGCGCGCGCTTGAGCCGCATCAGAACGACTGCCCCAGCCCGACATAGATCTCGAACGAGCCGCTGTTAGGCAGCTTGACCAGGGGCACCGCGCCCTCAAGCCGGATCGGGCCGATCGGCGTGTAATAGAAGACGCCCGCTCCCGCCCCGACAGCGTATTTGCCGCTGAGCCCGCGCTCGCTCTCGCCCGTCACCCTGGCGGCATCAGAGAAAAGCGAAAAGCCAAAGCTTGAAAACACGCGCTGGCGCAGCTCGACCGTGCCAGCCGTGATTTGTGTCCCGCCGATCGGCTTTTCGTCCGGGAATTGCGGGCCAACCGATTGGTAGCGGTAGCCACGTACCGTGCCGCTGCCGCCGGCATAGAATCGCTGGTCGGGCGGCAAGCCAAACGTATTCACGCCGAAGGCGCGACCCAGAAGGCCGCGCAACGCGAGGACGGTACGGCCGTTGCCAATCATGTCGAGATAGGTCGAACCGGATAATTGCGTCAACACGAAGTTCGATTGGATGCCGGTCAGCGACCGTTCGGGCGTGACGAGAAGGGCGGCGCGGATGCCGTTTGTCGGGTTGAGCAGACTGTTCGTGTCGTCATAGCGCAGCGAGGCTGGCACGCCGAGCAAGTTGTACCGCCGGCTGACGCCTTCCTGAACGATCTCCTCTTGCTCGGCCGAAAGGCCGAGGCTGGCACGCCAATGCTTGGACAGCATCCGGTTGATCGCGATCGATTCGATCAACGCCGTCTGGTCGTAGGCGATCAGCGACTGCTTCACCGCGCCAAGATTGACCTCCAGCGACTGATCGCGCCTTAGGAAGTCAGGTTTAATGAATTGCGCGTTGACCTTATAGCCAGGCCGGATCTGGGAGTTGCCTCCCGCCTGGAACGCGGCCGTCAAGTTGAGTTGTTCGGCGTTGCCGAACAGGTTCCGGTCGTGCCAGCCCGCTGTGAGCCCGAGGCCGAGATCGGTCGCGTAGGACACGCCGACATCGACCGCATGACCCGGACGCTCGGTCGCGTAGAAGGTGATCGGCAATTGCCCGTCGGCATCGAGCTGGGTTTCCGGGATCGCGAGTACGGAAGCGAAGATGGGCACCGTGGCGAGATCGGCGCGCGCCCGATCGAGCGCGCTGGCGCTGAACAGCTCGCCCTGATGGATCAGCAATCGCCGGCGCACAAAGGACTCATGCACCCCGTCCAGACCATGAAAGCGGATTGGCCCGAGCGCGACCCGTGGCCCGCTCTCGACCTTGAAGGTCACGTCCATTGCGGCTTGCGCTGGATACAGGATCGCTGGCTCCAGCTCGACCTTGGCAAGGGCGTAGCCGTTGTCGCGCAGCCAGGAGAGCAGCCGGTCACGGGCCGCCACCACTTGCGCCGCGACCGCGGGATCGCCGCTGGCGAGCTTCGCCGCCCCTTCCAGGCCAAAGGGGTACGCACCGGCCAGCGTCACCTGGCGGATGCGAAACTGCGGACCAAGCGTTACCGCGACCGCGATCTTGGCCGGCGGGCGGACGGGCGCCGAGCGCAACAGATCCGCAAGACCCGGCGTATCCAGCGGGCGCCCGTTGATCGTGATCGCCACCGTGCCCTTGTAATAGCCGAGGCTGTGCAGGGCGGTCCGGAACCGCTCGCGATCCTGCCGTGCGCGCGACAGAAGCGCGAATGGACCGACTGGCGCCTTTTCGCGCAACAACTCCAGCTCCGACGAGCCGCTCAGCGCCGCATTGAGCGCGCTATCCTTGGTCTTGGCGATCTCGACGGTATAGGGTTGCGGATCGGCGGCTATCCCGAGCCGATATCCGAGCGCGACAAGCAAAGCCAGAAAAAAGAGAGCCGCGCATCCACGGGCCAGACGAGGAAGGCGCCTCATGGCGCTAACTTAGCGTGTTGAGCCGGGTATCGGAACACCCGCGAACCATCACGGCTATGCCATCGATTTGTCAAACCTGATAGGTATTCCTTCCACCATGTATAGAGGGCCTCGTCGACTCCGCCCATCCACAATACGCCCGGTCGCGCCTGGCGAGCGCGGAGCCGAGACGACGGGCTCGTCCTGGCTGGACGGGGCAAGCCGCGCCTCCGTTCTAGGCGGCCTGCGCGCAGTGCGGCGCCTGCTAGGCCTGTTGCTGCTGACCTTGGTCTCCATGGCGGTGCAGAGCGTCCTGCTCTGCCTGCGCGGCTCCGGAAAAGTGCGCTTCGCCCGCCTTTACTGGGCGCTGTTCTGCCGGGTTCTGGGAATGCGCGTCCGGATCATCGGCGCGCCGGCTTTGTCTGCCAGCGGCCGGCAAGTGCTGTTCGTGTCGAACCACAGTTCTTGGCTTGACATCCCCGTGCTCGGCGGCGTGCTGCCGGGCTGCTTCGTCTCCAAAGGCGAGGTGGGACAGTGGCCGCTGATCGGCACGGTGGCGCGGCTTGGCCGCACGGTCTTCATCTCCCGCCGGGCTGGTCCCATGACGCGCGAGATCGACGCGATGCGCGATGCGATCAACCGCGGGGATAACCTGATCCTGTTCCCGGAGGGCACCACGTCGGACGGCTCGCGCGTCATGAGGTTCCGGGCGTCGTTCTTCGCCCTCGCCGGGGGCGAGACGCCGCCGCTCGTGCAGCCCGTGTCGGTCGTTTACGACCGGCTCGCGTTCCTGCCGGCGAATCGCATGACTCGGCCGCTTTTCGCCTGGTACGGCGACATGGACATCGCCTCCCATTACTGGCGGCTCGCGCGGTACCGGGGCCTGCGCGCCACCGTGCTGCTGCACCTGCCAATCGACCCGCGCGAGCGGCCTGACCGCAAGGCCCTGTCCCGAGAGGTGTGGCGGATCGTCGCCGAAGGCGCCGCTACGCTGCGCCAAAACCGGCCGGCGGTGCCGATTGGCACGATGCAGGCACATGGCCATCCCGCTCCGGTGGAACAGAGAAGGGCGTCGATTTAAGTGTCCGTGCGGGTACCTCCGGGAATGTGCATGAGAGGCTCGCCCACCCGAATCCGTTTCCCCTCCCTCAGGCACGAAGTTGGCACAAATCCCTCTGGGACAAAGAGGAGGATTGTCGATCCGTGCTGGAACCACCCCATCTCTGCGCCCTTCTCCAGCCGGATGTCGCAAGGGATGCCGCGCTCGCCGCCCTCGCGTAAGTCCAGGCCGGCATCAAGGAAGCTGAGGCGGATGCTGGCGACCAGGATGGCGGGCACCGGTACCAGCGTGAAGGGATGGCCGGTGCGGGACAGTCGTGCCCGGATGATGGCCCGCTCGTTCTTGCAGAACAGCCGTTCGACCCTGCGCAACGCGATCGGATTGACGTTCCATGTGTCACCCGAGACATAGGTGATGGATTCGATGCGGCAGTCGTGCGGTGCGTGGAAGCGGTGATACATGCTGGAGGTAAGCCGCATTGTCACGTAGCGCCCGCTACGGTAAAGGCGCGCGTGCTCGTCATCCCCGAGCAGGTCTCGCAAGGCGTAAGGGAATCCCTTAATCTGTAGAACCTTTCCGTCCTCTACTAGGCCGCAGGCTCCGATGATCGCGTCGCACGGGCTGACGAGCAGCGCAGGATCAGGATCGAACGTCCTCGCCCCCGGTTTCAACTGGCGCGTGACGCAGTGGTGAAGGCTGCGGAAGTGCTGCTCTCGCGCATCGCTCAGGTCGAGATCGGCGAACAGCCGCCAGAGGCCGATCGAGGCGTCACGCACGACCGGGTGCTCGATTTGGCTGAACCAGCCGATGAAGCGCATCGCAAGCCGGCGCGGGATGCGGTTGGTCAGCAGGAAATTGACGTCTTCCTGCTGCACGATCTGCGCAAGTGTGGCGCGAAGCGTCATCGACACGTCATCCGGCTGAAGGAAATTCGACACTATGGCGACGAAGATGAAGCTCGCGGCCTACGCGGCCGGCGCCGGGGCGCTCTCGGCCTTGCTGGCGGGCAAGCCGCGTCTCGAGTTGTCGCGCGCGAAGCATCGCTCGCTCGCCGGGCACGCACGGCTCGCGCGGCGCGTGGCGTCGCTCATCCCCTTCTACGACTACGACGAAGACCGCTTTTTTCGCTCCGACGATCCGCCCGAGGCTGTCGCGGCGCGTCGGCGCGATGGCTTCCGCCGTCTTTCGGCTCTCTACGCCGAGCGCTTCGCGCGCACGAACGCTCTGACCGACCAGGTGAGGAACGCGCTCTCGGATCTGCAATTCACCAGCGCCTACCGCGTGCCGTTCCAATACAGCCGCCTTGTCCGCAAGCACCTGGCAGTCGGATCCTTCCTTGCGTCCTCCGCCGGCGTCACCGTTACCGATCTGGACGGCAACGTGTTCTTTGACTTGGCAGGCGCCTACGGCGTCAATCTGCTCGGGTACGACTTCTACAAGGACTGCATTGCTCGTGGCGCGGAGCACGTGCGCGATCTCGGCCCGGTCCTCGGATACTACCATCCTGTGCTGGCCTACAATGTCGAGCAGCTCCGCGCGATCTCCGGGCTCGACGAAGTCTCGTTCCACATGTCTGGCACCGAAGTGGTGATGCAAGCGGTGCGGCTTGCGCGTTATCACACGGGGCGCACCCACATCGTACCCTTCTGCGGTGCTTACCACGGCTGGTCGGGCGAGGTGCAGCCCGGAATTGGCAACCCGGTGCCGGCGCGGAAGACCTACACGCTCCAGGACATGTCCGAGCGCACGTTGCACGTCCTCCGCACCCGCGGAAACATCGCCTGCGTCCTGGTCAATCCGTTGCAGGCGCTGCACCCCAACCAACCGGCGCCGGCTGATTCGTCGCTTGTCGATGGCGGACGGCGCGCACGGTTTGATCGGGCTGCCTATACGGAGTGGTTGCACCGCCTGCGCGAGGTCTGCACCGAGCGCGGCGTAGCGCTAGTCTTCGACGAGGTGTTCGTGGGCTTCCGGCTCGCACCCGGCGGCGCGCGCGAGTATTTCGGGGTCCAGCCGGACCTCATTTCCTACGGCAAGACGCTGGGCGGCGGATTGCCGGTCGGCGTGCTTTGCGGGCGCGCGCACCTGATGAAGCGCTATCGCGAGGACCGCCCGGCTGACATCTGCTTCGCCCGCGGCACGTTCAACTCCCAT
>CAWFTU010000015.1:0-158040 GCA_963818725.1 uncultured Pseudomonadota bacterium
GGTCCGCTCGACCCACGCGGGGGGCTGGCGACACAAGCCGACCCGTCCTGCCGCCCTCATCCATGCCTCCGACGCTTACCGGCACGGCCCAGCAGTCGATGGGCCGCTGATCCGCCGCGGACACACGCGCGCACAAAGGACAACCATGCCCCTCCTCGCGACACCCAAGCCTCGTTCCATGGCTACTGCTGCCCTCGCAGGCGCAATCGCCCTGGTTGCGCTGGCTGTGGCCAACCACCTCATGGCCCGCCGGGCGGAGCGCAGACACCCGCCCAGGGGCTCGTTCCTCGTGGTGGACGGCGTCCGGCTGCACTATAGCGACCGGGGAGAGGGCAGCCCGGTCGTGCTGATCCACGGTAACGCCGTGACCGGGGACGACTGGAACACCAGTGGCGTCGCCGAGCTCCTGGTGCGGACCCACCGGGTGATCATCTTCGATCGCCCCGGCTTCGGCCACAGCGAGCGCCCGCGCGGGCGCCTGTGGACCGCCGCCCAGCAAGCCGAGCTGCTCCACAAGGCCCTGCGCCAGCTCGGCGTGGCGCGGCCCGTGCTCGTCGGCCACTCCTGGGGCACCCTGGTGGCCCTCGCGCTCGCCGAGCGCCACCAGGCCGACACGGCGGGTCTCGTGCTGCTCTCCGGCTACTACTTCGCGACGCTGCGGCCCGACGTGCCGCTGGTCGTGCCGGGAGCGCTGCCCATCCTGGGCGACGCGCTGCGCCACACCGTCTCGCCGCTGCTCGGCTGGCTTCAGATGCCGCTGCTCAAGTGGGCGATGTTCTCACCGGCCCGGGTGCCGGCCCGCTTCCAGGCCGAGTATTCGGCCGCCATGGCCTTGCGCCCCTCGCAGATCCGCGCGACCTCGATGGACGGCGCCCTCATGATCCCCGGCGCGCTCGCGCTGCGCGGCGGCTACAAGGACTTGACCCTGCCGGTGGTCATCATTGCGGGCGACGGGGACAAGGTCGTCTTCAAGCGCAGGGCCGAGCAGCTCCGGGACAGCATTCGCGGCAGCGTGCTACAGGTCGTGAAGGGGGCGGGGCACATGGTCCACCATCTCGCGCCGCGGCAGGTGGCGCGGGCCGTCGAGAGCGTGGCCGAAGAGGCGTCCGCTGCGCGCACCCGAGACGGTCAAGCCAGGGATTCCGGGCCGGCCGTGCGCGACCTGGCCGCTGCCGCATGAGGCTGTCCTCGCAACCCTGGTCCGCAGGGTGACGGTCTCGCAATAATGCCTCGCGTCGCCTCGCGCCATCCCCGGACGGCTCACGGCAAACAAGTCTGGCTCTTTTCGGCTTCCGGGGTGATGGAGCGCATCACGTCACCAGGGCAGCGATGAGGGAGCCGAGCAGGGCTTTGCCTCGGCGGCGCGTGTTGTGCACGAACTGGAAGAAGCCGAGATAGAGCGGCAGCGTGTCCTGTGAAACGCCCCGGTGCGGGCGCAGCCAGGAACGCAGCAACGACCAGACGCCATTGGGTAGGAGGGGTGCCGCCTCGGAAGGACAGCCCTCCTCCCCCCACCGAACCGGACGTGAAAGTCGTCCCCTCATCCGGCTCTCCACACCCTTGCTCCCCTCTGTAGGCCGGGGATCGAGTTCATGCGTCGCTCGAAGGTGTCGGGCAGCATCAGCACACCCACCTTCTGGACGCCTGCCCCCGCAGGATGCTGCCGCCCTTCGCCTGGGCAGCGGGACCTTCGCGGCGGTCGCCCACACGCTTGTATCCATGCCCATCCGCCTTGGCGGCTGTCCGGGGCGTTACCCCCAGCGTTTGGCTACGACGACGGCTCTGTCGCCATGCTGGACACCGGAGAGGGCCAGCCACAGGCGATCCCGTAGTTGCACAGATCGGAGATGCGACGTGGGTCGGGTGCTCCGTTCGCCATTTCTCTCCCTTACCGGGAGCGGACCGCGATTGCCGGGTCGGGGCACGGAGGGTATCCCCTGGGCCGGTGTGTCCATCGGCCGTGTCGCGGCCAGCCGCCTCAGCCATCGTTGCGGCTGTCTCAACACCAGAGTCCATGGCTGGAGTTCGGGCAGTGTAGCTCTCACCCTTCACGTCTTGCGCTGACCCTCCGGGATCACGACGGCTTCGTCCCCTTGGGCCTTCTCCCGGCAGGCGATGGTCCCCCGCTCCTTTCGGAGTTACAGCCCATCTCTGGGCCGAGGTGAGCCGGGTGCGCACGGGACCCAGCGTCCCGATGAACGCCGTAGCTGTTACGCCATTGTTCATTCTCCCTTACCTGCGCCACAACGGCGCACCTCGATCGTGTTGACGTGGACCTCGCAGACGCCATCGCCGTCCTCGTCGCGGGCGTATTCGCCGCGTCCGTGACAGACCGTCTTGTGCTCATACCCCCAAGCATTGAGACGCGCGCGTAGACATCATACTCATCGGTGTGAACGCGTGCACCTTGGACAACGGTGACCGCAATGACCGGCTGAATTGTTCTCTGTTGCACATTGGCGAGCATGCGCAGGACCACCTGACCACCACGCTGGATCAGGCCGAGGATCGGCGGCTTGTCCTTCGCCAGCGTGCCGCGCCCCGGCGCACCCGCCAGCCTGCGGCATCGTCCGGGCCGCCCCTCTTGGCCAGTTCGGCTGGTTGGCCCTTGTGCCCGGCCACGACGTAGACCTCGTCAATCGCGACCTCGCCGGCCAGCTGGATCGGTGGGGCCTTGGCAAGCAGACCGCTGCGCAACTGCTCGGTCATCACCTGCACGTCCGAGCCACTCAAACCCAGTTCCGCGGCGATCTGCCGGTTCCTAAGAAACTGACGTGGACGCTGGACTGGGATTCACATCCTACAGCACGTAGCCAAGCGACTTCGCCCGGCGTCGGAGGTTGGCCAGCACGCGCTGCTTGTACCGCTCCTCGTAATAGGAGGCCCCGGGATCGGCGTAGGCCATGCCGTGCCGCAGGGTGTTGTAGAACAGCACGGCGATCTTGCGTGCGGTGGCTGTGACTGCCTTCCTTGCCCACGCGTCCGGACAGGCGACGGTAGAAGGCGCCCAGCGCTGTCTCGGTGCGTCCGACCGCGACCGCGGCCAGCCGCAGCAGGGCGGCGGCCCGATTGTTCGAGCGCCGGGTCTTGCTTGAGAGCACCTTGCCGCCGGAGATCTTGTTGCTCGGCGCGAGGCACAGCCATGAGGTGAAATGCTTGGCACTGGGCCAGGCTGCGAGGCTTGTGCCGCACTCGCCCACCAGCCTGAGCGCGAGATACGGCCCGAGGCCGTGGATTTCGGTCAGGTCCACGCCGAGGATCCGGTGCAAGGCCTCGCGCGCCGGGAAGGCGAACCCGTTCGGTGACCGGGTCTGGCATCGGGGTGCGGGCAGTAGCGCCGCGGGTGCGGGGCACGCGGCCTGCAGACAGTCCAATACCGCGCTGATGCGCGCGTCGCACGCGGCCACCTTGGCCTGATAGGTATCGTAGAGTTCCAAAGCCTGCGCGAGCGCGAATACGTGCTCCTCTCGGTCGTTGCCGGTCAGCGCCTTGGGGATTGTCTCCTCGGAGGCCTTGCAGCGGCGGTCGCGCAGGGCGGCGAGCACGGCCGGGTCACGTTCGCCGTCCACGATGGCGCGGATGATGCGCAGGCCGCTGGCGCCGGTGATGTCCGCGACCACGTGCTGCAGCTGTAGATTCATCTGCGTGAGCGCCTTCTGCATGTGCTGGATGTGCGCGGCGGCGTAGTCGAGCAGCCGCTCGCGCTGGCGCAGGTAATCCCGCAGCATTGCGATCTGGGCTTCCGGGCGAAAGCTGGCGCGCAGCAGTCCATGCTCGTGCAATCTCTGTAGCCACGCGGCGTCACTGACATCCGTCTTGCGGCCCGGCACGTGCTTGGCATCCCGGGCGTTGACCAACACCACCGCGAAGCCGCGCTGCTCCAGCACCTCGTAGACCGGGATCCAGTAGACCCCGGTGCTCTCCATGGCGACCGTCCTCACGCCGCAGCGCTCGAACCAGTCGGCGAGCCGGTGCAGGTCGGCGGTGAAGGTGCCGAAGCTGCGCACCGGCTCGCGATCGCGATTCGGCCCGACCGCCGCCACGTGCAAGGTGGCCCCGATGTCGATCGCGGCCGCATGGGGGTGGACAGGCGGCATCGCCCGCTTCCGGCTGGACCGCTTGCCTTGGCTCATCGGACCCTCCTCTGCCACAGGTAGAGGGGATGGGCTGCGCGACAGATCAGTTTCCTAACCGGGATCGCCCCAGGGGACGTCACCACTCGCAAGTGCGCAGCAGTCCACGGGCCAAGTTGGAAGACGGGGTTCTGGACCACCAAAAGCGGAGCGGCCGCGCCCTTCCGGCGCCGATCATACGCCCGACCGTTTCTCCCGCCACAGGAGGCGCACCGAGCCGCGCCAGTTCGAGAGGTTCCGTCCCATGAAGTGGAGGCACAACACCCACACCCGCAGCGGCTGGTGGTGCCCGGCCAGCACGGTCCCGGTGAGGTCGTCGAACCGCGACGCGCAGGCTTGACAGCGATACCGCTGCCGGTGCGGCTGGGTGTCATCGTGTCCGTTCCGGACCACCGCGTCACTGCCGCATTCCGGACAGCGCGCCCCTGCCGGCCAGCGGTGCTGGCGCACCATGGCGAAGCACTTCGCATCGTCGATCAGCGACGCAAGGTTGACCACCTCCGCGACGGCCATGATGGCTTGGGCTCCTCGTGCATGGCGGCCAAGCATTCTCAGCCCAGCCCACCATCGCACCCGCCCTTCAGGGGCGCCATCTCAGCCCCACTCCGTCACCCCGGAAGCCGACAAGAGCCACCAAAATCGGTGAACAAGAATTAACAAAGCTTCATGCGTTAGCCCTGGGTCCGCGCCGGGTTCAGGGACCACCGAAGGTCGCGGCCGGTTCGCCCGATCAGCACGTGGGCCAACCTCTGTTTTCCGTCCCGCGGCGCCGCGCCCGCCACCTCGGGAGGTGGCTATGGAGCTGCATGTCAGGGAGCTTGAGACCCCGATATACAGCCCTTTATCCCAGTCCCGGCCTGTTCATCCAGGAGATCGAAAATGGCTGCGTATGTCGTGCGAGCGGAAACTAATGGGCAAGCGCTTTTCGACAAATTGCGAGCAGGCTCTGCCCGCATTGGGTGGTCATCCCGCGACGATCTTGATCTAAAATGCATAATAAACAAGAAGAACAGCGGCGGTGATTTAGATGGCGACCAGCAGGAGGCATGGCATTACCATGGCTTCGTTGATGTGGCGCAGCCGGAAGACCTTTTATTCTATCCTAATGTGCCAGACTATGGACAGTTCTGCGTTGTCAAGCTAACCGGCGACTATTCGCTTCTTCCAGATCAAGAAGGAATCGATGGGGATTTTCGATCAGCACGGCCATGCAAGCTGATCACCGAGAAGCCCATTGACAAAGGAGACGCCATAGTTCCGGCTGTCATCAGGCATAAGATCGGGTTACAGCGACGCTTTTACCGGCTAAACGTTGATCAAAGCGACACCGACTCCCTTCTCCGAAATCTACCAAACGATTCCGCTGCAAAAGCAGCATATACCCAATCATTCTCTCAAATGATGGACAGTGCCCAAAGACATATCGCAGAGCAATGGAGCAGATTTTTTCCAGTAGCTAGTCGGTCTTGAACAACTCCCAATGCATTGATCTGGTTCAGCAATCCGCCGAATTGGACGCTGTGGAATTGCACGGTTTGGTTGGCCTCGGCGGCAAACCCTGCGATTCTCGCGACCATGAAGCACCGTCCCCGCCCAGCCGAACAGGATGACCTGCGGCGGCCGCGCCTGGTCGACATGATCGATGGGCAGCACGAGTTGGTCCGGCTGGCGGCGCTGATCGACTGGTCCTGGTTCGAGGAACACTGGGCGGGCTTCTTCCCCTCCCCGGAGGGGCGGCCCGCCCTCCACCCTCGTCTGGTCGCAGGCCTGATGTACCCTGCAGCACGCCCACGGCCTCTCCGACGAGGCCGTCCTCGCCCGTTGGGTGGAGAACCCGTACCACCAGCACTTCACCGGCGAGGTGTTCTTCCAGCACCGGCTGCCCCTTCACCCCTCCTCGCTCAGCCGCTGGCGCGGCCGGATCGGCGAAGAGGGCGTGGAGTGGCTGCTGACCAAGACGGTCGAGGCAGGCCGGGCCTCGGGGGCCGTGAAGCCGCGCAGCCTCTCCGAAATCGTGGTGGACACCACCGTCATGGAAAAAGCCATCGCTCACCCGACCGACAGCCGGCTCTACGAGACGGCCCGTCGCTCCTTGGTGACGCTGGCGCAGAAGGTCGGGATCCGGCTGCGGCAAAACTACAACCGCAAGGCCCCGCGTCTGGCCGCCCAGGCCGGGCGTCACGCCCATGCCCGGCAGTTCCGGCGCATGCGCAAGGCGCTGCGCACGCTGAAGGGCTACACGGGACGCGTCCTGCGCGACACCGGCCGCAAGCTCGGCACTGTCCCCCAGGGGCAACTCCGGAGGCGGATCGAGGCGCGCATGGCACTCGTCACCCGCCTGCTGCGGCAGACACCCAAGAGCCGGAACAAGATCTACGCCCTGCACGAGCCGGAGGTCGACTGCATCGCCAAGGGCAAGGCGCGGGTGCGCTACGAGTTTGGCACCAAGGTCAGCGTCGCCACCACCCTCGCCGAGGGCTTCGTCGTCGGTATGCGCTCCATGCCCGGCAACCCCTATGACGGGCACACGCTCGGCGAGGCCCTCCAGCAGGTCGAGACCCTGACGGCTTGCCGCCCCAGCCTCGCCGTGGTCGACCGCGGCTACCGCGGCCACGGCGTGCAGGGCACCAGGGTGCTCATCAGCGGCTCACGGCGCGGCATCACGCCGAGGCTGGCCAGGCTCCTCAAGCGCCGCAGTGCGATTGAGCCCGAGATCGGCCACATGAAGACCGATGGCCGCCTCGCCCGCTGCGGCCTCAAGGGCCTGCTCGGCGACGCCATCTTCGCCGTCCTCTGCGGCTGCGGGCACAACATCCGCAAGATCCTCGCCCACCTCCGGGCGCTTTTGACGGCTCTCCTCGCCAGCCTGCTCCAGCTTCACCCGCGCGCAGACGCCACCTGGTTACCTGCCAGCCAGCCTGAACGAGTTATTCAAGACCGACTAGCTAATCTCTCCAGGTTTATGGCTGAGCTTCTCCAACGGCATGGCGAGCGGGTAGATTTGCGTGAAGGCCCTTCAGAAAAGGGGTCAGATTTGATCGTTGAAATACAGAATGACTTTCTTGACCGACCACTTGCTATTGGCATTCAGGTTGGCAGCTATAAGGGGCATATTTCTCCAGAGGAAGTGAGGAGGAAACTTACCCAATTACTAGATGGCTGGGAAAGTAACTCTTTAGATTATGGCGCCCTTGTGCTTACGGGCGAGTGGAGCAAGGAGGCAAGGCAAATAGTAGAAGATCATAACCGAACTCGCCCTACTCAGCGCGTAAAATGGATTGACGGCCGGCAGCTGGCGCGAATTGTCACGCGGACTACCTGGACCGAAGACATATAGGGGTTCGCGTACCATCTAGGCCTTTTCTCGGATTTCGAAAAACCGGACGTCGTACAAGAAACCTTGGACTAAACCTTTATCGTTGCTTCTGCGCTGTTCCGACAAGGTAAGCACCTGCGACCTGCTCGGCGGGAGCGAGCCGCACCGCGGCGTGCCCACCTTCAGATCGCTCTCCTGACGGCTCGCATACGGGACCATGGGATGCGCCCTCGCGCGCACCCATCCCGCACAGGAGCTGTCCATGACGCCACTTCGCCAGCGCATGATCGAGGACATGCACGTCCGCAACCTCGCGCCGCACACGCGACGCGCCTACGTCCAGCAGATCTCGCAGTTCGCCCGCCACTTCGGCCGCTCGCCCGAGCTGCTGGGGCCAGCCGACATCCGGGCCTATCAGGTCCACCTGGTCCAGGACCGGCAGCTGGCGGCCAGCTCGACCCTGGTCGCGGTCGCCGCCCTGCGCTTCCTCTACAAGGTCACCCTCAAGCGCGGCTGGAGCATCGACGAGGTCGTGCCCACCTGCCGCAAGCCGCAGCGCCTGCCCGTCGTGCTGAGCCGCGACGAGGTCAGCCGGTTCCTCGCTGCCGTCGCACTGCGCAAGCACCGGGTGATCCTGACCGTCTGCTACGCGGCGGGCCTGCGCATCTCCGAAGCCGTCCGCCTGACGGCTGCTGCGATCGACAGCCAGCGCATGGTCATCCGCATCGACGCGGGCAAGGGGCGCAAGGACCGCTACGTCATGCTCTCGCCCAAGCTGCTCGACCTGCTGCGGGACCACTGGCGCGCGACCCGGCCCGGGGAGTGGCTGTTCCCGGGCGACCTGCCCGGCCGGTCGATCTCGACGGAGGCCGTCGCACGCGCCTGCCGGGCAGCGCGCGACCGCGCCGAGATCGCCAAGCCGGTCACGCCGCACACCCTGCGCCACGCCTTCGCCGTCCACCTGCTCGAAGCCGGTGCTGACCTGCGCACCATCCAGCTCCTGCTTGGCCACCGCAGCCTGAGCACGACGGCGCGCTACCTGCGCCTGGCGACCAACACGGTGTGCGCCACCGCCAGCCCGCTTGAGGCCTTGCAGGCGACCTGTCGCACCATAGCCGAGCCCGTTCCCGCTCCCGCCTGAGCCGGCGCGACGCGCCCCGTGCTGGAGGTGGCGGACATCTTCCGCCGCCACGGCCCGGCATACCGGCAGGCCCACGCCGATCACCTCGGCCGCACCGAGCGCCGCGTCATGGCGGCGATCGAGGCGTGCCGCACGCCGGCCCTGGGCGGCCATGTCGAGCGCTGCGCCGAGTGCGGCTTCTCGCGCCCCGCCTACAACTCCTGCCGCGACCGACACTGCCCGAAGTGCCAGGGCCTGGCACGCGCCGAGTGGCTTGAGGCGCGCCAGGCCGAGCTGCTGCCGGTGCCCTACTTCCACGTCGTGTTCACCGTGCCCGCGCCGGTCGCGGAACTCGCCTTCCACAACAAGGCGGCGGTCTACGGCATGCTGTTCCAGGCCGCGGCAGAGGCGCTGCGCGAGGTTGCCGGCGACCGCCGCTATCTCGGCGCCGAGATCGGCGCCATCGCGGTGCTGCACACCTGGGGGCAGGCGCTGCACCACCACCCGCACCTGCACTGCATCGTCCCCGGCGGTGGCATCGCGCCAGACCAGACCCGCTGGGTCGCGTGCCCGCCCGGCTTCTTCCTGCCCGTGCGCGTGCTCTCCCGCCGCTTCCGCGACCTGTTCGTGCGCGCGCTGCGCAGCGCCTCCGCCGCGGGCGCGCTGCGCTTCCCCGGCGCGCTCGCCAGCCTGGCTGAGCGCGCCGCCTTCGGTGCCCAGCTCGATCAGCTGGGCCAGATCGACTGGGTCGTCCACGCCAAGCCGCCGTTCGCCGGGCCCGAGCAGGTGCTCGGCTACCTCGGCCGCTACACCCATCGCGTCGCCCTCGCCAACAGCCGCCTGGTCGGCCTCAATGACGGCCAGGTCCGCTTCACCTGGAGGGACTACCGCCAGGGCGGCACGACCAAGGTGATGACGCTGGCGGCCGACGAGTTCATCCGCCGCTTCCTCCAACACACGTTGCCTGACGGCTTTCACCACATCCGCCACATCGGCTTTCTCGCCAACCGCCATCGCGCCCGCAAGCTGGCCCTCTGCCGTGCCCTGCTCGCCGCGCCGCCGCTGGAGCCGCGTCCACCGCGCCGCTGGCAGGAGCGCCTGCGCGAGCTCAGCGGCCAGGACGTCGAGGTCTGCCCCTGCTGCGGCGGCCGGATGCTGACCTATGGCACGATCCGGCCGCAACCGCCGCCGCGACCAGCCATGTGGTGCGACAGCTCATGATGCCGCGTCAGTCGATCCCGATCCGCTCCGTCGCGTCCTGTCACGCCGACCTCGGTGGAGGTCAGCGCGTCCCGCAAGGTGTCTCGTCGCTCGCGAACATGGGCACGCAGGCCCCTGACCTGTGCCACGATGCCACGCCACTGGTTGGCAGCGCACCGGAGCACGCCATCGCGCCCGCCATCGCGCCTATACGAGCGCGACGACTGGCGGCAGTTCGTGCGTGCTCATCGGCTGGTCGGCACCAGGAATCCCCATAGCCGTCCGGAGGCTGACGGTTCAGTCCAACACGTTTTTGGCTTACCGGCGCGGTTCCCACCCGCCAGCGTCCACGGCAACGCTTGTGCGCCGCGCCGCCAAACCAAAAACGCTCTTCGTTATGCGACGGCAGATGCCCCGCAGGCCTCACTTCAGCGCTGGTAGTTCTTGCTTTGTTCCAGGCCTGCGGCATCGTGACGGCCTCGACTTTGCCCATATCACGCCCTTGCGAGGTCAGCTGCTGATCCAGAACGCCGGCTCCGCCGCGATGAAGGCGAGCGCGTCGGCGATAGGCAGGACGGCGCCGAACGGACCGGCAGGGCCCCAGGCGTCGCGTCGCCACCAGAGCACCTCGGCCCGATCACCGGGCGGGAGTGGCTTCAGCCGGGCCACCGGCGCGCTCGTGCGCACCGAGGTCAGGGTGTAGCCGCCGCGGACACGCCGCACCTGTGCCCCGCCACGCGGCCAAGGGTAGGCCGCGATCTGCTTGCGCATTCCGCTGAAGTCGGCCGGTGATTCCGGCCTGATGTCGGCCACCTCTTCCGATTGAAGTCGGCCGGACGTTCCGATCGAAGTCGGCCGGGGTGGCTGCCCGTGGGCTGGGCTGATCTCTTCACTGCGATATCGGCTGGGTCAAGCCATGATGGCCTCCTGAGCCTTCTTTCGTCGGAGGGATTCGCCGCGCAGCTGGATGCGATGGGCGTTGTGGACGATGCGATCCAGGATGGCATCCCCGATCGTTGGATCTCCGATCAGATCGTGCCAGCGGTCCACGGGGATCTGGCTGGTGAGCAGCATGGCCCCGCGGCCGCAGCGATCCTCGACGATCTCCAGCAGATCGTGCCGCTGCTCCGCGCCGAGCGGCTCCAGCCCCCAGTCGTCCAGGATCAGCAGCTTCACCCCGCCGAGGGCCCGCATCAGCCTGGCGTAACGACCGTCGCCGCGCGCCAGCGCCAGATCGGCGAACAGGCGCGGGATGCGCTGGTAGAGGACGGAGTGGTTGTCGCGGCAGGCCTTGTGGCCGAGCGCACAGGCCAGCCACGACTTCCCGACCCCGGTCGGACCCTCGATGATCAGGTTCTGCTTGGCCTCGATCCAGCCGCCCGTGGCCAGCTTCTGAAACAGCGCGCGATCCAGGCCGCGCGGGGTGCGGTAGTCGACATCCTCGACCGCCGCCTGATGGCGCAGCCGGGCGTAGCGCAGCCGCGCCTTGAGCCGGCGGTCCTGGCGGTCGGTGAGCTCGCGGTCGAGCAGCAAGCCGAGCCACTCCGCATGATCGAGTTCGGCGCCGCGCGGCGTGGCGCTCAGCTCCTCGAAGGCGCGCGCCATGCCGGCGAGGCCGAGCTGGTGCAACTGGTCGAGCGTGGGATGGGTCAGCACTGGCGCTCTCCTCAATGGTAGTAGCCGGAACCGCGGATGTTCGGGTGCAGCAGCGGCAGCTCGCCCTCACGGGCCGACGTTGTGGGCGGCTGACGATCGAGGCCGTGCTGCAGGATCGACTGCACGCTGCCGTAGGAGCGGGCGCCGATCTCCAGCCCCCGCGCGCAGGCGGCCTCCACGCGCTCGCGGCCATAGCTGCGCACCAGGCGCAGGATGCCGAGACAGGCGCGGAATCCCTGCTCGGGATGCGGCCGGGTCTCCAGGATCAGCGCCGTCAATCGCGCGGTCGCCGCGCCGATCGCGGCTGCCTCCTGGCCGATGCGCGGGATCGTCCACTCGGCCTGCCGCCGGTGCGACCGCGGCATGTGCTCGGGCAGGGTGGCGTGCCGACCGCGCGCGCCACCGCGCAGATGCACCGCGACCCGCTCGCCCCTGTGGAACAGCTCGATGGTGCGCGCGGTGATGCGGGCCTCGACCTGCTCGCGCAGCAGCCGGTGCGGCACCGAGTAGTAGTGGCCGTCGATGTCGACGTGGTAGTCGAGCGCGACGCGCCGGATGCGCCACTCGGCATAGACGAACGGTTGCGTCGGCAACGATAATAGTGCCGGCTGGTCCAGTTGCTCGAACAACTGGCGGCGGCTGACGCCCAGCTTGCGCATCGGCCGAGCGTTGAGGTCGGTGACCAGTCCTGCGATCGCCGCATTGAGCTCGGCCAAGGAGAAGAAGCGCTGGTTGCGCAGCCGCGCCAGGATCCAGCGCTCGACCACCAGCACGCCGGCTTCAACCTTGGCCTTGTCGCGCGGTCGGCGCACCCGCGTCGGCAGGATCGCCGTGCCATAGTGCGCCGCCAGGTCGCGGTAGCTCGGGTTGATCCCGGGCTCATACCAGTTCGCCCGCAAAACGCCGGCCCGCAGGTTGTCCGGCACGATCTGTCGCGGCACGCCGCCCAGGAAGCTCAGCGCGCGGACGTGCGAACCGATCCAATCGGGCAGGCTTTGCGTCCACGTCGCCTCGGCGTAGGTGTAGTTCGATGCCCCGAGCACCGCGACGAACACCTGCGCCGCGCGCAGCTCGCCGGTGCTGGCGTCCACCACCATCGCCACCGTTTGCCCGGCGTAGTCGACGAACAGCCGCTCGCCGGCTGGGTGTGTCTGGCGCATCGTCGGCGATAGCCGGCTCTCCCAGCTCCGGTAGAGCTCGCACCAGCGGCTGTAGCCGTAGCCGCTGGAATGGAGGGTCCGGTATTCCTCCCACAGCAGCAGCAGCGTCACCCCCGGGCGGCGCAGCTCGTGGTGGACCGCCGTCCAGTCCGGCTCCGCCTTGTGCCGATGACCCGGCTGCGAGCCGCCAAGCGGGGCGAACAGCAGCGCCTCCAGCCCCTGGTCGATCACCGTCGCCGGCAACGGCCAGCTCAGCCCCGCCGCGGCAACCCGATCAAGGCACAGCCGCACCGTGCTGCGCGCCACGCCGACTGCGACCGCAATGGCGCGGTCGGAGAGGCCGCACTCGTACTTCAGTCGAAGGATCTTCACGCACACGTCGCATCGACACTCTCTCGGCCGGCATCGGTCTCCCTCTCGCCCTGACGAGAGGACAGACCGCTCACCTGCCCAGCGGTCGGGCAACGCCACCCCTCTCAGGGATGGCCGAGATCAGATCGGAATGGCCGACATCACCTCGGAATCAGTGGCCGACATGAGATCGGAATGCCTGGCCGACTTGCTCCGGAATACGCAATCTGCTCAAGCACCCGATTGTCAATCGGCTTGCAAAAGGGGCTCTCCGCGGTTTCTGGTGCAGGTGGTCGCTTGAGGTGGCGTGACCCCATATGGAGGAGGACAGCTTCCTTCTTCATTCCGTGCCGAGTTGCTCTCCCATCTCCTGCCCATGATCCCGGAGGGCCTGTTCGTCGAGCAGGTCCTTCCCGGGCTTGACCGCGTCGTCATTCTCTCCCGCCCGAAGTCGCTGACCTCCGTCTGCCCGCGCTGTGGCGCGGCGTCCGCGCGCGTGCATAGCCATTACCAGCGGACCCTGGCCGACCTGCCTTGGCAGGGACAGATCGTCGCCCTGCGCGTCCAGGCGCGGCGGTTCCGCTGCACGACCAGCGGATGCAAGCGCCGGATCTTTGCCGAGCGCCTTCCCGAAGTGACCGCACCGCGAGCGCGTCGGACCGCACGGCTGGCCGAGATCCAACGCCATATCGGTCTCGCGCTTGGTGGCGAAGCCGGATCTCGCCTGGCGCGCCGCCTGACGATGCCGGTTGGCGCCACCACCCTGCTCGGCATGCTCCGCCGCGGAGCGCCGGAGACCCCCGCCCAGGCTCCGCGGGTACTCGGGGTAGACGACTGGGCGTGGCGCCGTGGCAGGCGCTACGGCACCATTCTCGTTGACCTCGAGCGCCACCGTGTGGTCGACCTCCTGCCGGACCGCCGCGCCGACACGCTCGTCGCCTGGCTTAAGGCACATCCCGGAGCCGAGGTGCTCAGCCGCGACCGTGGCGGAACCTATGCGGACGCCGCAGGCCGGGGCGCGCCCGACGCCGTTCAGGTCAGCGACCGCTGGCACCTGCTGGAGAACTGCAGCAGCGCCCTGCTCGATGCTGTCCGGCGCCGCAGGCGCGAGGTGCGGTCCGCCGCGCAGCTGGATACCGCAGAGACGACCACGACCGTGGCACCGCCGATGACGAGTGCCGAACGGCGACACTGGGAACGGTGGCGCAGGCAACACGACATCTATGACGAGGTGATGCGCCTCCGGCGGGAGGGCATGCCGATCAAGGAGATCGTGCGCAGGCTGGCCATCGGAGGCAACACGGCCCGGCGTTGGCTGCGCGGCGCTGGGCCGGATCCCTTCCGCCCCCGCCGGAGCATGTTGGAGCCTTACCGCGCCACGCTCGAGCGACGCTGGGCCGAGGGGTGCCGCAATGGAACCCAGCTGTGGCGCGAACTGCGGGATGCCGGGTTCCAGGGCGGGCTGCGCGTCGTCACCGAATGGGCTACCCGGCAGCGCCTTGCAGGTCACCCCGGCCGGGCTGACTCCTGCTTCACGGTGCCGCCGCTACGGCGCGTGGCTCGGATGCTCACCGCCGACCCGTCCACGCTGCAGGCGGAGGAGCAGCAATATCTCAATCAGTTGCTCGCCACCTCGGCGCCTCTTGCGCTGGCACGTGATCTCGCCCTGAGCTTCGCGGCCATCGTGCGCGAGCGGAAGAGCGACGAACTCGACCGCTGGCTGGCCGACGCGGCCGAAAGCGAGATGCGGTCGTTTGCCGGCGGGCTCAAGCAGGATGAAGCTGCGGTTCGGGCTGCGCTTGAGATGCCGTGGAGCAACGGGCAGACCGAAGGCCAGATCACCAGGCTGAAGCTGATCAAGCGGCAAATGTATGGGCGAGCCAAGCATGACCTGCTGCGGGCTCGGGTTCTGCAAGCGGCCTGATCCGGACAACTGCTGCACCAGAAACCGCGGAGAGCCCAAAAGGGACCCCCGATCGGCGTTCAAAAGGGACCCCGTTGAGAGCGGCTTGTGCCGGTAGCCCATAGGGGGACCCGCGCGCCGCGGAGTGCCCACGGGAGGCTGCGCAGCGGCGCGCGGGGGTGCCTGTGGACCCACCGGTGCAAGCCGCGGCGGGATGGGGAATCAGGCCCTGTTCTTGAACCGCCAGCTTTCGTTGCCGGTCTCGACGATGTCGCAGTGGTGGGTCAGTCGATCGAGCAGCGCGGTGGTCATCTTGGCGTCGCCCGCGAACACGCTCGGCCATTCGCCAAACGCCAAGTTGGTTGTCACGATCACAGAGGTTTGCTCGTAGGGACGACTGATCAGATGGAACAGCAGCTGGCCGCCGGAGTGGGCGAACGGCAGGTAGCCGAGTTCGTCGAGCACGACGAAGTCCTTGCGGCAAAGATACTCGGCCAGGCGGCCCTGGCGTCCGGATCGCCCCTCGGCCTCGAGCCTGTTGACCAAATCGACGACGTTGAAGAACCGGCCACGCGCACCGTCGCGGATACAGGCCCGGGCGAGCGCGATGGCGAGATGGGTTTTGCCGGTGCCGGTTCCGCCGACCAGCACGACGTTGCGCTGATTGGCGAGAAAGTTGCCGCTGGCGAGGTCGCGGACAAGGGTCTCGTTGATCGGCGTGTTGTCGAAGCGGAAGCCGTCGACATCCTTGGCCAGCGGCAGCTTGGCGATGGTGATCTGGTATCGGATCGATCTGGCGTGCTTCTCGGTGACCTCCGCGGTCAGCAGATCGCCGACGACGCGCTGCGGCTCGTGCTGGCGCTTCACCGCCGTGGAGATGATCTCGTCAAACGCAGCCCTCATGCCGTAGAGCTTCAGTTCGGACATCGTCGCCAGGATCTCGGCACGTTCCATCAAAGGCACTCCTGAGGCTGTCATAGCGGGCGCAATCGGCAGCAGGCGCGTGCCGCAGCTTCAGCGCGTTCGGGGTGATGATCGTGACCGGTGCCAACTCCGGCTCGCGGCGGCGGGCCAGGATGTTGAGAACGACATCGGCGGAGTGGACGCCCTCGCGCAGCGCCGCCAAACAGGCCGCCTCCACCGCTGGGAGCCCGTCGCTCAGCACCGCGGCGAGGATGGCGACCATCTGCCGGTCGCCGTCAGCGGACCCGGCGAGCTTGCGGCGGATCCGCTCCAGTCCGGACGGCAGAACCCAGTTCTTGAACGGCGCCCCGTTGCGCAGCGCCCCCGGCTTGCGGGCCAGAACCGGCACATAGTGCCAGGGATCAAACACCGTCTGGTCCCGCCCGAAGCAACGCCGATGCTCACCGACGAGGCGCCCGGCTTGGCGCAGCTCGATCCGCTCGGCATAGGCCCGGATCTCGACAGGCCGGCCGACGGCGTTTGCGGCGACCGAGTATTTGTTGTTGTCGAACCGCACGAGGCAGGTCTTGGACACCGAGGCGGGCACCGCGTGGAACCCGTCGAACCGCCCGGCGTAGGGAACAAGGCAGGGCCGCTCGGCCTCGAACATCTGCCAGATCGTCCGCTCCCGGATCTCGGGATGGCGATGCGCCCTGGCATGCGCGACGCACTGGTCGAGCAGCCAGGCATTCAGTTCGTCGTAGCTCTTCACCCGCAGCCGCGGCGTGAAAAACCGCTCGCGCACCAGCCCGACCTGGTTCTCGACCTGTCCCTTCTCCCAGCCCGAAGCGGGGGTGCAGGCAACCGGCTCGACCAGGTGGTGGCTGCACATCTGCAGAAAGCGGCGATTGTAGGCACGCTCGCGGCCGACGAAGACCGCGTCCACCGCGGTCCTCATGTTGTCGTAGATGCCGCGTGTGCAGGCACCTCTGAAGCAGGCGAATGCCCGATCGTGCGCGTCGAACACCATCTCCTGCGTCTCGCGCGGATGGGCCCGCACAAACAGCATCCGGCTGTGGCATAGCCGGACGTGGGCCACCCTCACCGTCACGGTCGTGCCATTGGTCAGCACGATCTCATGGCTCCAGTCGAACTGATACGCCTCGCCGGGCGCAAAGCTCAGCGGAACAAAGGTGTCCACCGATGTCGTCGCGCGGTCACGCTGCCAGCCTCGCGCATAGCGACGCACCGCGTCGTAGCCGCCCTCGTAGCCGAGCCCGCGCAGCTCCTCGAATATGCGGGTCAGCGTCAGCCGCTCGCGGTTCGGCTTCGCCTCATTCACCGCAAGCAGGCGATCGAGCTCGTCCTGACACGGCCCAATCCGCCGCATCGGCTGGTGGTCGCGCCGGTAGCGGCATTCGGTCGCCTCCGATCGCAGCACCTTCCGCACGACCTTCCGCGAGACCCGCAGCTCGCGGCAGATCGCCTTGATCGCCTTGCCTTGAACGAAATACGCCCGGCGGATCTTCGCGACCGTCTCCACGACCAACGTCCCAAACCCGGCCCCCGATCATCCCGGAAGCCACCGTGAACCCCACCGCCAGAGGGGTCCCGTTTGGACGCCGATCACCCCTCAAACAGGGTCCTTCTTCCACGCCGATCTACACTCGATAGCCCGTCCCGCAGGGTGGCCATATGCCGCACGCCGTGGCGCAGCAGCGACGAGGTCGTCATCACCGTGTCGGCACCGGCCAACAGGTATTTCAGGACATCCTGGGGTGAATCCACGCCGGTGCTGGCGGCCAGCGAGGCGTTGACACGCCCGCGCAGTACGGCGGGCCACAACAGCGGCAGTCGCATCTCCGCGGGCCTGCTGAGGTCGAGGTCCATCCTCAGCCGCAACGCCGCCACGTCAATGTCCGGCTGGTAGAAGCGGTTGAACAACACCAGGGCGTCCGCGCCCGCCGCAGCGAGCGACCGTGCCATGGCCCCGATCGCGCTGAAATAGGGGTTTAGTTTCATTGCCATGGGGATTGCGATAGTCCCCCGCACGCGCCGCAGGATCTCCAGGTAGCGCCCTTCGACGTCGCGTCCGTCCAGCGTCAGGTCCGCCGGGACGAAGTAGACATTGAGCTCGATCGCGTCGGCCCCGGCCTGCTGAAGGGTCAGGGCATAGTCGGTCCGGCCCTGGTCGGAGACGCAGTTCAGGCTGGCGATCACCGGGATCGCGAGGGACTGCTTGGCACGGCGCAAGACATCGAGATAGCGCTCTGTTCCGAACCCGTACCCGGCATAGAGCGGGAAATAGGTCTGCGCCTCCGCGAAGCCCCCGGCGGAGAGCTCGGCCTGCTGCTGGAGCGCGCGGCGCTCGGCCAGGATTTGCTCCTCGAAGATCGACGGTAGCACCACGGCGCCAGCCCGTGGTCCTCCAGTGCCCGCAACGTGCCGAGCTCCCCGTTGTGCGGCGCCGCCGAGGCGATGAGCGGATTGCGCAGCCGAAGCCCCATATACGAGGTGGTCAGATCCATGCGCTCCTCCCCAGAGGCTCACGCCCGGGCGCAGGCGCCACTGGGCGAGGTCGGCGGCAGGTCCTCCCGGCCGTCACGCTGCGCCTCCCGCGCCTTCAGAAGGGGCTGGCGCGGACGCGAGTCGGTCGGGGTACCGCGCCTCGGGATGGAAGGTATCGCCGCTGCGGGCCGTCAGCTCCTCGTATTGGCGGTACTTCTCGTCCACGACCTGCTGGGCGTGCTCCAGGAGCGCCGCTGCGGCGGTCGGGTCGGTGTTGGCAAGCGCCCGGTAGCGCAGCTCGTTATAGGCGTACTGCCTGAGGGGGATGGTCGGCCGTGGCGAGTCCAGCCGGAAGGGTCGCTCACCCACCCGGCGCATGGCGGGATTGAACCGGAAGAGCGGCCAGTGACCACTGGCCGCCGCCAAGTCCTGCTGCCTCATCCCGTAGCGCAGGTCGAAACCGTGCGCGATGCAGTGGCTGTAGGCGAGGATCAGAGATGGCCCAGGGTAGGCCTCCGCCTCCCGCATCGCCAGCAGCGTCTGCTGCGGGTTGGCGCCCATCGCAACCTGGGCGACGTAGACGTCACCATAGGCGATGGCCAGGAGGGCGAAATCCTTCCGGGCCACGCGCTTGCCCGCCGCGGCGAACTTGGCGACCGTGCCGAGGGGGTGGCCTTGGACGCTTGGCCGCCTGTGTTGGAATAGATCTCCGTGTCCAGCACCAGAACGTTGGCGTCGCGCCCGCTTGCCAGGACGTGGTCAAGGCCACCATAGCCGATGTCGTAGGCCCAACCGTCGCCGCCAACGATCCAGATGCTCCGCCTGCTCAGGTGGTCGGCCAGGGAGAGCAACTCGCGCGCCGTCTCGTCGACGATCGACCTGAGCTTAGCCTTGAGTGCCTGCACGCGAGCGCGCTGGGTGCGGAGCTCGGATTCACGCTCCTGCGGCGCCCCAAGGATCGCACGGACGAGGTCCTGGCCGACCATAGGCGCCGCTCGTTGGAGCAGTGTCCTTGCCAGCTCGAGGTGCTTGTCTGCTGCCAGGCGGAAGCCGAGCCCGAACTCGGCATTGTCCTCAAACAGGGAGTTGGACCAGGCCGGGCCCCGGCCGTGCGGGTCCGTGGTCCAGAGGGTGACCGGCAGGTTGCCGCCGTAACTCGAGGAGCAGCCGGTCGCGTTCGCGATTTGCAGGCGGTCGCCGAACAACTGCGAGAGCACCTTCAGATACGGGGTTTCGCCGCACCCGGCACAGGCCCCGGAGAACTCGAACAACGGTTGCAGGAACTGCACGCCACGGACATTGGCGAAGTCGACATGCGTCCGGTCGTTCATCGGCAGCGTCTCGAAGAAGGCGATGCTGCGCCGCTTCGCATCCAGAAGGGGCGCCTTCTCGGCGAGGTTGATCGCTTTCCTCTCCGGCTCCCGCACGCTGCGGGCGGGGCATACCTCGACGCAGATGCCGCAGCCGGTGCAGTCCTCTAGATAGACCTGGAGAGTGAAGCGAACCTCGGGATTGCCGCGCGAGTTGATCTGTGCGTGCTTGAAGCCGACGGGGGCGGCCGTGGTGGCGTGCGCGTTGAAATACTTGGCTCGGATTACGCTGTGCGGGCAGGCGAAGCCGCACTGACCGCACTGGATGCAGAGGTCTGGGTCCCAGACCGCGACCGTATCCGATATGTTGCGCTTCTCGAAGGCGGCGGTGCCCGGGGGGATAGGTCCCATCTGCGGGGAGCTGGCTCACGCGAAGCTCGTCGCCGCGGCCCCGCATGATCCACGCGGTGACGTCCTGGACGAAGGCCGGGGCGTGAGCCGGAACCGGCGCCGGGCGCTCGAAGGCGCTGGTCACCGCCGCCGGGAGCTTGACCTCAAACAGGTTGGCGAGGGGCCGGTCGACCGCCGCGAAGTTGGCGCGCACCACGTCGGCGCCCCTGAACCCATAGCTCCTCTCGATGGACCGCTTGATGCGCGTGATCGCCTCCTCGCGCGGCAGTACCCCCGAGATGGCAAAGAAGCAGGTCTGTAGGACGGTGTTGATTCGTTCGCCGAGCCCCGCCTCGCGCGCCACCTGGGAGGCGTCGATGACGAACACGCGCTGGTCCTTCTCGAGGATCTGGATCTGCATCGAACGAGGAAGCCGGTCCCAGACCGCATCCGGCCCGTGCGGCGTGTTGAGGAGGAACGTGCCGCCCGGAGCGGCCAGCCGCAGCACGTCGATACGGTCGAGGAGCCCCGCCTGGTGACAAGCGACGAAGTTCGCAGACTCGATGAGATAGCTCGAGCCGATGGGCCGGGGCCCGAACCGCAGGTGTGAGACCGTCTGCGCGCCCGACTTGTGGGAGTCGTAGACGAAGTAGCCCTGGGCATACGTCGCCGCGTCCTCGGCGAGGATTTTCACGCTGTCCTTGTTGGCGCCCACCGTACCGTCGGCGCCCAGGCCGAAGAACAGGGCGCGCACAACATCGTCCCTCTCGATGCAGAAGGTCGGATCGACGCTCAGGCTGGTCCCAGCGAGGTCGTCCTCGATGCCGACTGTGAAGCCGTGCCTGGGGTCGGGCGGCCTCAGGCGGTCGAACACCCCCTTCGCCTGCGCAGGGTTGAAGTTCTTGGAGCCAGGCCGTAGCGGCCGCCCACGATGCACGGCATGGCTTTGCGGCCCCCGCAGCCCACGGCCTGGGCGAGGGTCGCGACCACCTCCTGATAAAGAGGTTCCCCGACGCCCCGGGTTCCTTTGTCTGCTCAAGGACGGCTATGGCACGGCAGCTTTCCGGCAGGGCCTGTAGAAACGCCTCAGCGGCGAAGGGGCGGTAGAGGCGCACCTGTAGCACGCCGACGGACTCTCCGGCCGCCTCCAGGAACGCCGCCGTCTCTCGCGCGGTGGTCGCGCCGGAGCCCATGAGCACGACGACGCGTTCGGCGTCCTGCTGCCAGAGTACTCGAACAGGCGGTAGCGGCGCCCGGTGAGCGCGGCGAAGCGGTCCATCGTCGCCTGCACCACCGCCGGGGCCTGCTCGTAGTAGGGGTTCACCGTCTCTCGCGCCTGGAAAAGGGTGTCCGGGCTGTGGGCCGTGCCGCGGATCACGGGGTGCTCCGGCGTCAGCGCCCGAGCCCGATGGGCGCGGACGAGGTCCGGGTCAATCAGCGCCCGGATTTGCGTGTCGGTGAGCAGGGTCAACGTGTTGACCTCATGCGAGGTCCGGGACCCGTCGAAGAAGTGCAGAAAGGGTATCCGTGTCTCAAGCGTCGCCGCCTGTGCGATCAGGGCGGCATCGTGGGCCTCCTGCACCGAGGCCGAGGACAGGAGGGCGAAGCCGGTCGTGCGGGCCGCCATCACGTCGGAGTGGTCCCCGAAGATGGACAGCGCCTGCGCAGGAACCCGCTCTCGGTCTGTTGGCCGAGCGCCAACACGACCGTGTCGGCCGCGCGCGTCTCCAGTTGGCCGGTGGGATGGGGGCGCCCATCCGGGCCGAGTTTCATGACCTCCACGGTCACGGAGACACCGGCGACTTCCCTGATGCTCGTGAGCCAGCGGATCTTCACACCCTCCTCCACCGCCTCGTCCACCTCGAAGGCGTGCGCGGGCATGTGCGCGCGGTCACGATGGTAAATGAGCAGAGCTTCGTCGGCGCCGAGGCGCTTGGCGGTGCGGTCCGCGTCCATTGCTGTATTGCCGCCGCCGTAGATAGCGACGCGCCGCCCGAGGCGCAGCTTCTCGCTTGCGCCTACGCCGTGCAGCAGGCTCACGGCGTCCAGCACCCGGGCGGCGCCCCGCGCGGGGATATCGACATGCTTAGAGGCATGCGCGCCGATGGCGACAAAGACCGCGTCGAAACCGCCCGTCTCCTGCTCCGCCAGGACATCGTCCACCTTGTGGTTGCACACGATGGTGACGCCCATCGCCTCGATCTGCCGCACCTCCCGCAGCAGGTCTTCCCGTGGAAGCCGGTAGGCGGGGATGCCGTAGTGCATCATCCCGCCGGGCTGCGGCGCGGCGTCCCGGATCTCGACGGCATGGCCACGTCGCGCGAGATGATAGGCGGCCGAAAGCCCACTCGGCCCGGCGCCGACCACCAGCACGCGCTTTCCAGATGGGGGCTCGTCCACGGGCAGCCGCCAGCCTCCCTGGATGGCCTTGTCGCCAAGGAAGCGCTCGACAGCGTGGATCGAGACGGCGCTGTCGACGGCCTGCCGATTGCAGCTCGTCTCGCACGGGTGATAGCAGACGCGACCGTGCACGGCCGGAAGCGGGTTGTCCTGGACCAGCGTCAGCCAGGCCTCGCGGTAACGACCAGCCTGCGCGTGGGAGAGCCAGCCCTGGATGTTCTCCCCAGCGAGACACGCGTGATTGCAGGGGGGAAGCAGGTCGACGTAGAGCCGTCGCCGCGTCCTTGTCGGGCCAACACCCGGCTGGGCGACCAAGTCGATGATCGGCGTGAGATCGGAAGACATCCGGGAGGCGACTTTGCTCATGAGCGCTTTCTCCCCTCCGCCTCCACGTTCCGGCGGTTGCCCGCCTGCACCACGTTGCCCTTGATGACGCCGTCCCCTCGTGCCGGATCGAGGCCTGCGCGCTCGACGGCCGCGTCGATCGCGGCCCCGAGCTCGGCGGTGGGCACATCCTTCAGCGCGCCACCAAGGGTGCCGATGGCGGTCCGCACCGGGGTGCAGAGGACCACTTCCCTCTCCAAGGCGTCTTCCCCTCTTGCCATGCGAATGCTGGGTCGGCCCGCGGTGGGCGACCGGAGCGGAGTATGGCCAAGGTTCCAAACGGAAGCATTGCGTTAGATCAACCGCGATGCGGTCATCGTGTAGAAACCGGTATTCGATCTTCCAGACAGTGTCAGATCAGAGTGCGACGGCGGCCCTCGCCGGTTTAGCGCGGCCAGGCGCGCTGCCCTCAATCGGGATAGGGGGCGTCTCGCGACGCCACCCCTCTCAGCCAACCGCACGGCGGAGGACCGTCGACCTCGCGCCAACGCCCAGAGCCGGCGGTTTGATCTGGATCAATGCGATTCCCTGGCGACCTCTCTAGCGTTGGCGGGCAATCCCGAAGGTGGGAGTCCGCCATGTCAACCTGGTATGTACTATTCCTTTCAGGAGCCATAGCCACCTTTGGTGGGTTTTCCGGCGTGTTGGCTTACGTCAGCTGGGGGACGGCCTCGGAACCGCTCCCCGGAACTGCCAGCAGGCGCGAGCAGCCCGTTTCTGCGGGAACGCCATCGGCCGATGGCCACATGGAACCTGCAAAAGCCTAGCAGGCCGCCTGTCGTGCTCGGCTGCGCCGCTTTCGCGTCGGATTTTTTCACCACGTGAAGAAACATGTCACTTGAACGAGCTCAGGCACAACGAGGAGGGGAATATTATCGTCAGGATCGGGATCAATGGTTTCGGCCGCATCGGGCGCCTCGTTCTGCGTGCGCTCATCGAAACCGGGCGAGATGACCTTGTCCCGGCTGTGATCAACGACCTCGGCAGCGTCAAGGCTAACGCGCACCTGTTCCGCTACGACAGCGCGCACGGGAGATTCCCAGGTCAGGTGGAAATAGCGGGAGATGCCGTCACCATCCGCTACCGCGGCCGAAGCTACGGCCCGATCCGGGTCTGTGCTGAGAAGGACCCGATGAAGCTGCCTTTCCAGGGCATAGACGTCGCAATGGAGTGCACAGGACATTTCACGAAGAGAGAAACGGCCGCGCAGCTGATCGCGGCTGGGGCTCGCAAGGTGCTGGTTTCCGCCCCGGCCGACGGCGCAGACGCGACCATCGTGTACGGCGTGAACGAACGTACGATCACCCGCGACATGACCGTGATCTCCAACGCCTCGTGCACGACGAATTGCCTGGCCCCAATGGCCAAGGTTCTGCACGACGCGTTCGGTATTGTGCACGGCTACATGGTGACGGTGCATGCCTACACAGGCGACCAGCGCACGATCGATACCCTGCACAAGGATCTGCATCGGGCCCGGGCGGCGGCAGTATCGATGATTCCCACGAGTACCGGGGCCGCCCGATCTGTCGGTCTGGTGATTCCGGATCTCAAGGGCAAGCTCGACGGCATGGCCATTCGTGTGCCGACGCCCCATGTGTCACTGGTGTCGTTGGATGTCGTGCCGCGGACCCCGGCCACAACGCAGCAGATCAACGCGGCGATGAAGGCGGCGAGCGAGGGTCCGCTGCGCGGCGTCCTCGACTACAACACCGAGAAGCTGGTCAGCATCGATTTCAATCACACTTCAGTCTCCGGCACCTTCGATGTAACCCAGACGGCGGTCGTGGACGAAGGGCTCGCCCACGTTACCGGCTGGTACGACAACAAGTGGGGGTTCTCCTGCCGAATGCTGGATACCGCTGCCTTGCTCGGTAGCCTAAAGCCAATCGGTAGTCCAATGCGGTTCCGTACGCTCGATCAGCTTGAGGCCCGCGGCAAGCGAGTGCTGCTCCGTGCCGATCTTAATGTCCCATTGAAGGACGGTCAGGTCACCGACCGAACCAGGCTGGAACGGCTCCGCCCAACTATACGCGAGCTCTGCGAAAAGGGCGCGCAGGTGATCATCTGCAGTCACCTTGGCAGGCCGAAAGGAAAGCCGGTATCGGAAATGCCGTTACGTACGGTCGCAAAAGCATTGGAGGATGTGCTGGGACGACCGGTCCACTTCGTCTCATCCTGCGTTGGGACCGACACTGAGCAGGCCGCCCGATCACTCGCCGCGACTGTGCAGGCAACCCACAAGATCCGAACGTTCGACGACCGCCGTCACCCGGGTGGTGGCGGGACCAATGTCGCCCGCGTGGTTCATGGGCTCGGCGGTGACGCGTTGGCTCTGATCATGACCGGCGACGTGACCGGGCGCCTGGTCAAGGAGCTGCTCAGCGAAGAAGGTGCGCGCTGGCGGGCGGTGCCAATCCGAGACCGCACCCGCATCACACTTAATGTTCATGACCAGAAGAGTGGTCTTGAATACCGCTTTGTGCCGGAGGGTCCCCTCGTTGCGCCCGATGAGTGGCGTCGCATTCTGGATGTTCTGAAAGGCCTTGACGCGGAATGGATCGTCGCCAGCGGCAGCCTGCCGCGCGGGGTTCCCGTGCACTTTTACGCGCGGGCCGCCACCATTGCGACTGGGCGCGGTCAGAAGTTCGTCCTCGACACCGCAGGCCCGGCTTTGCACGCCGCTGTTGGCCATGGTCTCGAGCTTCTGAAACTAAGCGTGTGCGAATCCGGCAGTTTTTTCTACACATTGATGCTATCACCTAGACTTCGCAGGGAAGCCTGATGCCCACACTCGTCTTGCTCCGCCACGGTCAAAGCGTCTGGAACCAGGAGAACCTGTTTACGGGCTGGACCGATGTTGATCTGACGCAACAGGACGTGGAAGAGGCGCGTCAGGCTGGGGTTCGGCTGGCTGCCAGTGGTTACGATTTCGATAGTTGTTTTACGTCGGTGCTGAAGCGGGCTGTCAGGACGCTGCACTTCGTCCTCGGCGAAATGGATCTCTTATGGCTACCGGAGCACAAGAGCTGGCGGCTCAATGAGCGGCACTACGGCGCGTTGCAGGGGCTCAACAAGGCGGAGACCGTCAAACGATATGGAGAGCGGCAGGTGTTTGCGTGGCGACGGAGCTGGGATGTGCCGCCACCGCCGCTCGACATCGGCGATGATCGCAGCCCCACGAAGGACCGGCGGTACGCCATCCTGTCACCCACAATCCTACCGCGGTCAGAAAGCCTCAACGACACGGTCCGACGTGTTCTGCCGTACTGGCATGAGACAATCGTGCCAGCCCTCCAGCAGGGCGAGCGTGTGCTGGTCGTTGCGCACGGCAACAGCCTGCGGGGTCGGCTGCCGTGGCTGACACCCTCCCGAGGCGATCGTCTCGGCAGCTAGAGACCGGATCCCGAGGCCCCGTACGATAGTGTCGGCGTCGCCTCACCAATGGCCGGGATCGACGAGGCCAAATTGTCTCTACGCAGGGTCGTAACTCTTCGATGGGTTTAAATGTTGGTGTGCATCCCGCAGTGGTGCGATTTTACACGGTAGCGCATTGCACGCCAAGTTGACCCCTCGGATAGGTGTTGCCCGGTCGGGCTCGGGGCCAGGGCTGTTCAACGCTGCCGCATTGCCTTCACTGAGGCCGCCCTGCCACACATGTGGGGTGAAGTGAGGCGGCTGATCCAAGGGGGATTCCCGAGCCGGCAAATGTCTGACCCTTGGGGCGGCAACGGGGTCGGAGGGTGCCGTGGCTGCGTTTTCGCCGTTGCTGGACGTGCTGGCGGACGTCCCTGATCCGCGCCGGGCGCAGGGGAAGCTCTACGGGCTGCCCCACGTGCTGCTGTTCGCCATCCTCGCCATCGTGACCGGCTGCAACTCGTATCGTGGCATTGTCACCTTCATCGGCGTCCATCGCCGCAGGCTGAACGCGGCCTTCGGCCTGAACTGGCGCCGCGCACCCGCGCGCACCGCCGTCCGCTACATTCTCCAAGGGCTCGACCCGGCCACGGTGGAGGGGGTCTTCCGCCACCATGCCGCCCTGCTGCAGGCGGCGCGCGCCACGCCTGGGCAGGGCAGCATTGCCCTGGATGGCAAGACGCTGCGCGGCAGCTTTGATAAGTTCCGCGATCGTGCCTCTGCCCAGGTGCTGAGCGCATTTGCCACCGACACCGCCTTGGTGCTCCCCTCCGCTGGCTTTCCACCTGCTACGCAGTCGGAACCTTTGCCAGCTCCGCCCACATCGACATCGCCGAGAAATCCAACGAAATCCCGGCGGCACAGATGCTGCTGGCCGAACTCGGCATCGCTCGCGGCACCATCGTCACACTCGACGCGCTGCATTGCCAAAAAAACATTTCGAGGTTGCAGCAGGAGCCAACGTCGCCCTGATCGTCGGCGTCAAGGACAACCAGCCGACCCTGCACCAGAAAATCCGGGCGGCTTCGGCCACCACAACACCACTCGGGTCTGTCCACAGCCATAACAAGGGCCGCAACCGCGACGAACGTCGCACCGTCACCGTCTTCGATCCCGCCGACACGCTGGCCGACACCGACTGGCATCCGCACGTGGCCGCCATCATCCGTGTCGAGCGCACTGTCCACACCCGCAACGCCAAGACCGGGCTGCTGCGCCACTCCGCCGAGATGGCCTTCTACGTTTCAAACACGCCGGTCACCGCCACCCGCGCCGCCGAGGCAATCCGCGCGCACTGGAGGATCGAGACCACCTCGCATTACAGCCGCGACGTCACCTTGGGCGAAGACCGCTCGCGCATCCGCACCAACCCAGGCGTGTTTGCTCGCCTGCGCAGCTTCGCCTTCAACATCCTCAAGGCCAACCAGACGGACACGCTCAGCCAGGATCGCTACCGCGCCGGTCTCGCAGGCATCAAAAACGTGCTCTCACTCACCATCATTCGAAAGCGTTGAACAGCCCTGGGCTCGGGGCAGGCTTCGACTGGGTCCGGCAGGACGAAGGCGGGCATGGTGCGGTTGGCGAAGTAGACGCCATTCGGGGTGATGTGGCGGCGCTGTAGCGGCCAAACATGGACGAGTTCTTCGTCGCGGATTGTGGCGCCGCCGGCGCGCAGCTCCGGGGCGATGCGTTCGATCTCCAAGGTGTTCCACAGCACGACGGCGTTGGACAGCAGGCTGAGGCACCCGCCTTGCACGCCGGTGGCGCCGACGCGCAGGCCTTCCTGCAAGAGATCCGCCGCCGCTATTGCATGGTCGGTACAATCTGGCTGCTGATCGACCGGGCCAGCGCGCCTACCGGCCACCGCACGCAGGCGCTGGCCACGGCGCTCGGCATCTGCATGCTGTGGCTCCCCAAGCAGGCGCCCGAGCTGAACGCAATGGATCAGCTCTGGCGCGAACTGAAGCGGCTCATCGCCGCCAACCGGCAGGAAGAATATGCGAGTCTTCAAGGATCGTCTGCGCTGAGCTGGCGCGCGTTCTGCCAACGGCTCCCGCCATGCGTCAACTCGGTCCGGCCCGTTACCCGAAGCCAGCCCGCGCTCAAGGAGTAGGCGACACGCAGCAGCGTCCTCTCCGGCTCGGTCAGACCCTCGGCCCAGTTCCGTATTCGCGTCGCGCGCAGCGGGTCACCGGTGATGATATTGTCGGCGCCATACAGGATGGCGCGGGTGATGCTTGCATCATCGTCTAACGTCCACACATGCACCTCCCTGCCGTTCGTGGCGATCTGACGGATCACCGCCGGCGTCGCCAACCGCCGCGCGATTGCCACGAAATCGACGTCAACTCCGCCGAGGTTGCCGATCCCGATCGCCACGATCAGGCCAAGCTTGATCTCCGGCGCCATGCGCCGCACCTGGCGCAGGAGCCCGAGATCGAGTGAGGAGATCGCCGCCTGGTCGGCGACTCCGGTCTCGCGCAGGATGGTGACAACCCGGGCCGCAAGATCTTCGCCGTGTCTGTTGTCCTTGAGCTCCACATTGAGCCGCACGCGGCCTCGAGACGCCACGGCGAACGCACGCAAGGTGGGGATGCGCTCGCCTTGGAATCCAGGCGCGAACCAGGCTCCAACGTCGAGTCGCTGCAATTCGTCCGCTCGCATCTCCCATATGGAGCGCGCCACACCCCCGACTCGCCTGAGATCCGTGTCGTGCAGCAGCACGACCTCGCCGTCCGCCGTCTCCTGCGCATCGACCTCTACGACATCCGCCCCTGCGATGATGGCGTTCTCCAGCGCCGCCAGCGTGTTCTCGGGGGCGTGGGCAGAACCGGCGCGATGGGCGGTGATGGCAACCGCGTGCGGCGCCCCCTCTCCGGCCCTGGCCACCTCCACGGCCGCAGCGGCGGGAATCGCCGCGCAGAGCACCAGCATTGCGGCTAGGCGAAGGCCGAGCCGGCGCACGGGAGCCTGTTGTGCGTCACCGCGGGACGCCAACGCCGCGTCGGCGGCTTGGTCCTGAAGTAGCACGAGCAGCGCCGCTCCGCGCGAGATCGCGGCGAGCGCCGTGAACGCCAGCGCGGCGCTGACGGCAAGGCCAATGCCGGCGCGGTGCAGATCCGCCTCCGACATCCCCCGTGCGATGAGCCAGCCGAGCAGGGTGGACAGCGCCTCGAAGAAGGTTCCCCAGAGCAGAGCCAAGCCCACGGCCACTCCAAGCAGCCGCGGCAGCAGTGCGCGCACTCGCCCGCGCGTGGTTTGCCACGCCAGACGCAACGCTCCGCGCGCACTGACCGGGCGCAGCAGGCAGATCGGCAGGGCAAGACCTGTGCGGAGCAAGAGGATGAGCCCCGCGAAGCCGGTGGCGGCACCAGTAACGCCGATCGCTGCGGTCGCCCAAAGGAACTCCGGCGGCCGCGTCGCAAGATAGAAGTATAAATCGCCAGCGGAGAGAAGCCAGCGTCTGCCTGCGAGCGCAGTGCCCAGCACGGGGACCGCCAGCACCAGCACGGCCGCGAACGCGGCGGCGCTGAGCGCCAGCAGGCTCGGGAGGTGGCCGAGCAACGAACGCCACACTGCGAGGTGGCGCCGAGGAAGCCGTCGATCTGCTTCCCACAAGATCAGGCTGGTGCCACCGGACGCGACGACGCCGACTAAGATCGTTCCAATCGCGGCGGTGGCCAAGGCCACCATGCCGGGCGGCGACAGCGCGAAAGAGATCAACGCGGCATTGCCGACGAAGGGATCGTCCCCGAGCGCCACGATCCGCTCCAGCAGCAGCACCAGCAGCGGCTCGAACAGGACGAGCACTGCGAGCTCAGGCGCCGCCTCGAACACCAAGAGTGGCCAGATGGCGCGACGAAGAGTGGCGGCGAAGGGCGGGCGCTCCGTCACCCGACAAGATCCAAAACTGCCAGCGTCACGGCCGCACCCTACGCCTAAACATCAGTCACGTGGCTGCCGGTCTTCAGCCAGAAGATCGTAACGGCGAAGGAGGCGATCAAAACCGAGGCTAGCAATCCGGATAAGGCACCAATCAAAGGCGATGCTGGGGGACTTCTTAAGTCGACGCTGAGTTCATGCCCCGCGAGTCCGCCGATCAATGGAGCAATAATTATGTTCCAGAGGAACATCGCGGACCCCAAGGGAAGCTCGGCACGTGGTCCAAGGATGACGTGACCAGCGACCAGGGTCAGGACAGCAGCCACAAACGCGGTGACGATGGCCAATAAGAGTTGGCTCGTTAACACGCTCGCCAGTATAAGCCCCACCAGCGCGCCGCTGAAAACGCCCACCAGGACCATGGCGAGAACACCTGCCGAAACTAGGCCGTTCCTATGAGGCACGTTCGTCTCCTACTTCATCCGTTGGAGTGTCAGAAACTGGGGAATGACCAGTCGGGGCATGGTCGGCCACGTTTCGGAGGGGTCGCCTACTGCGCGACCCATCCGCCGTCGATCGAGAGCGGTGCCCCGGTGATTGTCGCGGCGCTGTCACAGCAAAGGAAAACCGCCAGAGCCCCCACTTGCTCTGGCGTGGAAAATCGAACCATCGGCTGCTTTTCGGCCAAGAAATCGTGCGTCACGGCCTCGACCGTTTTGCCCTCCGTCGCCGCCCGTTCATCGATCTGCCTCTGCACGAGCGGCGTCAGCACCCATCCGGGGCAGATCGCATTCACTGTTATTCCGTCATTGGCAAGCTCAATCGCGGTTACTTTGGTGAGCCCGAGAACGCCGTGCTTTGCCGCAACATAGGCCGATTTGTCGCGGCTGGCGACCAGGCCGTGTGCCGAGGCGATGTTGATGATCCGGCCCCAACCGCGCGCCCTCATGCCGGGGATTGCCGCCTTGGTGGTGTAGAACGCGCCCGACAGGTTAATCGCTATGACCCTGTCCCATTCGTCGGCGGGGAAATCCTGCACCGAAGCCGTGAACTGCACACCTGCGTTGTTCACCAGGATATCCAGCGAGCCAAGCTGGCGCTCCGCCTGCGCGACCATCGCCGGGATCTGATCCCGCTTGCTGATGTCGGCCGCCGAATAGCCGGCCCGGATACCGAACTGCTTCGCCGTCTCAGCGCGCAGCTTCTCCATCTCGCCGGCGTCGCCGAAACCGTTCAGCAGGAGGTCGGCCCCCTGCATTGCCAGCGCCCGCGCAATCCCCAGTCCGATTCCGCTCGTCGAGCCAGTGACGAGCGCAACCTTGCCCTTCAAACTCATTTCTCGATTCCTCTCCGATCGTTTTCCGTGTGCCTGCGCGCAGCAGGCGTGCCAGGCATTGCCGTCACGGTAAAGGCGAATGCGCCGAGCGCGATGGCAAGCGCGGAGCCGGTGCCGTCCATGAGCTTGCCGAACAGCGCGCCGAGCAAGAAAAGCGGAACGAACCGCGACACGAATGCCGCCACCGGCTCGACAACGCGCGACCGAGGGGGACGCCTAAAGGGTCCATGAAGCCTTCTTTCGCTAGATCGCCTAGGTTGCGACGCGAGCGAACGCAAACAACGCTGCCATGATGATCACAACCGCTGTTGTGGCGAATACGAGCCTGTCGGCAGCCAAACGGCGCATCCGGGGCCTTCCTACACGAAGCTATAGCGTTCAGAATGGTATTTCGATAAAGGCACACTCAGCTCCCCGAGCGCCTGTTCAATGGCGTCCATCATCACGTTCGGCCCGCAGATGAAGTACTCGTGGTCTGCGTAAGGCGGCGGCAGGTGGCGCTTGAACATCTCGGCGGTGATGAATCCCTGTTCTCCCGTCCAGCCGGCCGGCGGACCGGCGAGCACGTGAACAACCGTGAGGTCGAGCCGCGCGGTGAGCGCCTCCAGCTCCTCACGGAAGGTAATCGATTCCCAGTCCTTGCTGCCGTAGAGGAGTATTATAGGCCGCTTATCGCCGCGATCGGCGAGGGTGCGCATCATGCTCATCATTGGCGTGATGCCGACGCCACCGGCGATCAACACGTGCATGTCCGCCGGGTTGCGGTCGATGGTGAACGCGCCGTACGGCCCGTCTAGGTAGACGCGCTGCCCGACCGGCACCGTGCCGACCGTACTGGTGAAGTCGCCGAGGTTGCGGATCGTCATCTCGACCCGCCCGTCGGCAACGGCGGCGCTCGACGAGAACGAGAACGGATGCCCGGTGATCGTGAACGGGGTCCCGAACACTGTCAGCCAGCCGAACTGGCCCGGGCTGAAGCGGAAGCCGGGGTGACCGTCCGGCCGCATCACCAGCGTCCAGGAGTCGCCGCGTTCCGCGCGCACCTCGGCCAAGCGGTATGGCCGGCGGAGCATGAACAGCGGCTTGACGACGCGTACGTAGAGCAGCAGCGCGATCCAGAACACGGTCAGGCCGATCCACAGCGCCCGTTTCCAGGGCGCGTCCAGGTAAAAGCCCCACCCCACCATGTGCAGCAGCCCCGCCGCGACCGCGACCATCGCCAGCACGATATGCGTAACGTGCCACGTCTCGTAGCGGATATTCCATTTCGCGCGCCACAGCGCCATCGCCACCAGCGCGATCAGCGAATATACCGACAGGGCGGCGAAGCGGGCGCGCCATGGCGCTGTGATGGAGTTGAGCAGCGCGAGCAATTCCGGCCGGACGGCGAACAGGATGAGCGGATGCGCGACGACAAGTCCCACCGCAATCAGCGAGATCTGGCGATGAAAGTGGTAGATAACGTCCTCGCCCCACGGCTCGGTGACGTAGCGGAAGCGCGCCGTCAGGCCGAACTGTAGGCCCATCATCGCCAGGCCCGCGTAGCCGATCGCAACCGAGAACTCCGTCCAGAAATCGCGGGCCGGAGGCAACGGCCCCGCCAGCAGGCCGAACAACGGGGCAAGGATGAAAAGCAGATAGACGACGATCCATACGACCCCGCGTTTGATAAAGAGAAGCTGCATGGACTGCCTGCTATTACGATGCAGAATGCCAATGACCTCCCGATCAAGTCGATCTGGCGAAGGTAATATTGTCTTGAATGACAGCGCCCGGACCGATCGGCACCTGACGCGGGTTCGGCAGGTTCAAACTATGGAAGGTTATCTTGCCGCGCCAGACCTTGCGCAGGAAATCCTCGAACACCTGGATGGTGAGCTGCTCGCCGGGGCAGCGGCGGTAACCGAAGCCGAACGGCGCAAACCCCGCGTAGTCGCAGACCGGCAGCGGCTTGCCGTCGACCACGCCGAACACCGTGCCGAACGCGCTGTTGGCCATGGCTGCGTTACGGCCGTCGTTGACCTTCATCCTCGTGAGGTCGAACGGGCATTTGGCGAAGCCGATCTGCTTGCTTTTCGCCTCATCCACCTGAGCGCTGGTCGGCACATCACGGTAACGGCCCGGGTCGAACTGCTGCGGATTGGTCCAGTGCAGGGGATCAAAGCTGGTTGAGGTGTGCGGCGACATTATGTAGCCGCTTCGCTCGTAGGGCAACCCGAACCGAACAGAGGGCGATACGCTGTCGCCGTAGTTGTCGCTCGAACCCGCCTGCCTGGTGTCCATGATCGAGGAGAGGCTCCCGCCATTCGGCGAGATCGTGCGGAACAGCTCCATGACGAACATCTCGAGCGGCGTGTAGGGCGCGCCGTTCGCGGCATCCGGATTCCCCGACATCGTCTTCTCGAACGCGGCACGAACGTCGGGATCGCCGCCATCCTGGCTGAGGCGCGACATGATGCCGAAGATCGTGTTGCCCCATTGACTGAGCGCGACGAAGTTGTGGAAGCACTCGAAGACGACGTCCTTTTTGCTGAAATGCGCGCCGTCGCCCGCGTTCTTGAGCCAGTACCAGGCGATCGTCCTCTCCGGGTTGGCGATACGCGCGCTGGTGATATCGTCCAGCCGCTCGTCGATCCAGGTCTTGAGGAAGTCCAAGAGCGCGCGCACCGTCATGTAATTGTCGTGAACGATCGGCTGCGTCGGGTCGCGGAAGGCGAGGACGGTGTTGAAACTCTCGCCGATGGTGCGGACCTGCGGCGGAATCGCCTCACCCTTCACCCCGAGGTGCAGGTCCCAGTAGATGTCCCAGTAGTAATCGAGATAGTGCCTCATAAAGGGTTTGCCGGCGAATTTCGGGTCGAGCAGTCCGTCGAAGAAGGCGACCACCTTGGAGCCGTACATCGGGCGGTACAGGTCGGGCGTGACCGCGGACATGTAGATCCGCTTGCGAAGGTTGTTGTCGCCACGCTTGTCCAGGCCCTGGAGGAACACGGTCACACCCTCCTCCGGCGTTGGCCTCCAATCCTGGTAGATTAGCCCCCAGAGATCGTGGGGCAGGGCGTTTTCCTTGCTGAGTGTGACGTCGATCATCGGAAGTGCGGGACGCTCGCCCTCGTAGATACTCGTTAGAAAGAATGGAATGACGGCGTTCTCGACGTACGTGCGATCGAAACTGCTGGGAATTGAGGCACGAAAGCGGGCCAGGGCCGCGCTGAGATCCGCGGGCGGCGGGTCCGACGCTGAAGCCGCGTTCGAAAGGAGCGTTGCGGCGGCGGCGGCGGCGCCTGTCAGAACCATTCGTCTTTCCATATTGGGATCCCTCATTCAGGTTGGGGTTTCCGGTCCCACGCGCTGCGCTTGGCGAGCCGGGATACCAATTTGCATCGCGCTCAGCATCAGCACGCTATCCCAGGGTTGTGCCTGCCGTCCCAAACGAGAGTGGTCGTGCCCCAACCCCGCTCGGGCAGGGCAATCAGTTCGTGGCGGGGATCAGACGAATCGTTGCGGTGGCCTGCGTTGGTGCCGCGGGTCCAAGTTCGACCGTCTAACCTCGGGCCCAACGATCCACGAAGACGCGCGCGGTCGGGCTCAGCAGATGGCCGGACTGCCCAGGCACGGTCATGAAACGGCTGCAATCCAGATCGGCCAAGTCGTAGATATCCTGTTGCCTCCACAGCCGTGCCATAGAGGCTCGCTGATTGTTGCCAATTTGGGACGCTGCGTCCAGCGCCGGAACGGCGTGCCCTCACTGGCCGGTGATTAGATGGTAAGCTGCGGCTACCATCGTCATTTCGCGAGAGTTGATCGCGAGACGCGGCCGCCTAGGGTGGGGACTTGAGACGGAGCGGAGCCGCGTGGAGGACCGATTCAGGAAAACAATGTCCGAGCTCGACGCCGTGCTCGCCTACATCAAGTCCAATCTTGAACCGGCGCTCGAAAGACTGTTCGGGCTGCTGCGCATCCGCTCTATCTCGACGGATCCGCATCACGCCCGGGAGTGTCGCACCTGCGCGGAGTGGCACGTGCGCGATCTGCGGAGTATCGGATTTAGTGCCAGCGCGCGCGACACACCCGGCCACCCGATCGTAGTAGGGCACGACCGGAAGGCCCAGGGCATCTCGGCGCTGTTCTTTGGCCACTACGACGTGCAGCCAGTCGACCCGCTCCATCTGTGGACGCATGATCCATTCGACCCGCGCGTCGAGACACGCGCAGATGGCACTCGCGCCATTCGCGCCCGCGGCGCTTCCGAGTACAAAGGCCAGGTGATGGCCTTTATGGAGGCTTGCCGAGCGTGGAAGACCATTACCGGAAGGCTGCCTATTCCTGTGTCGGTTCTTATTGCCTGCCAGGAGGAATCGGCCGGCATCAGTCTACAGCCATTTTTGCACGGGTACGCTTATGAACTGCGCGCGGATATAGGCTTGATCTGCGGCAGCACGATGTGGGACCGCGCGATCACTACAATGCTACGCGGACTGTTCCAAGAGCAAATCACCATGACCGCCGCCGACCGCGACCTGCATTCCGGCTTCGATGGCTCGGCAGCCGCCAATCCCAACCGGATCTTGGCCCACATCCTTGCTGACCTGCACGACGCCGATGGCAGGGTAACCGTGCCTGGCTTTTACAACGGCGTCCTCGAACTGCCCCAGGCGGTAGCCGAGCAACGGGCAACTCTGGAGTTCGACCCCGCCGCATTTCTAAGCGCGGTCGGTCCCGTTGTGCCAGCGGGCGAGCGCGGACGCAGCGTACTGGAAATGATCTGGTCGCGCCCGACCTATGACATTAACGGTATGGGTGGCGGCTATCAGGGCAACGGATTCAAGACCGTGATCCCCTCCATCGCATCCGCCAAGATTTCGTTCCGCCTCGTATTTGACCAGGACCCCAACGCCATCCGCCGGGCTTTCCGAGACTTCGTGCGCGCCCGCGTTCCCGCCGATTGTCGCGTCGATTTCACCGATTACGGATCGGGGCACGCGATCCGATTCCCGATCGATCCTGCGCCGTTCCGGAAAACTCGCGACGCTTTGGCCGCGGAGTGGGGCCGCAACGCATTACTCGTCGGCAGCGGCGGTTCGATCCCCGTAACGCACGTTTTGAAACAGGCGCTGGGAATGGACGTGATTCTCGTCGGCTTCGCACGCGGCGATGACCGCAGTCACGGCCCGGATGAGAGATACGACCTGGAGAGCTTCCACCGCGGCGCGCGATCCTGGGCGCGAATCCTATACGCATTGGCGCACTGAGAGGCCGGCGCTCGCGGGAAATCCAGAACTCGGTGTGGCAGGCCACCGGCGGAAGCCGCCGGCCGCGTTGCGGCATCCCGGATGTGGGGGAACGCTACTAGCAGAGATCCAGTGCCGACATCCTAAAACCCGCGCAGCAACGCGCCGAAATTCAACTCATCTGGCTCCACGCTCATCTCACGAATCCCAGGAAGCACCAACCCGGCGGCCACCGCCGAACGAAGCTCGCTCGCCGTATACCCAAACATGCTTCGAAATGCTCTACCAAAACTAGATTGGTCCGCAAAGCAGAGCTCCTCAGCCAGGACCAAGATCGAACGCTTGTTCATCGGGTCGCTCAGCGTGGCACGGGCCTCGTGCAGCCGCTGTCGCTGGATATAGCGGCTGACACCGCCCTCAGCCTCTAACAACCGGTAGAGGTTGGATCGGGACATGCCGACGGCGCGGCACAACATATCCGGCCCCAGTTGTGGAGAGTGCAGGTGCGCGCGCACCGTCTGGCGTACGCGCTCAAGCCGCCCGAGGCTTATCTGATTCTGGGCGACGGCGACCCGCTCGGCCGAGGGTGCGACACAGGCCGCGATCAGTGTCCGCACGGCAGCCGTCAGCCGCGGGGCATCCGCCGGTGCGAGCCCGTCCAACCGTCGTTCAAGGGAAAGCATGAAGTCCCCGAGCAGGCGTCCGAGCGGCGTATCCAAGACCACGCCGCGCGCGGCGTCGAGCACGGGCGCGATGTCGCGAAACACGTCACGAGACAGAAAAAGCTGAAGCCGGTCCGTATCTGTCCGCTCGATCTCGGATGCTTCGCCCAAAGACCACAGGAAGGGCACGCCAGAGCCGGCGTGCAGCGCACCTTTGTTCGTCCTGATCACACATTCGCCCTGCTGAAGGTAACTGAGAACCCAATGGTCCTCCGGGCTGCGTCGGACATGCGCGGAGGTCCGCCGCACACGCACTGCCGGCGCGGACACCCGGCTGACCACGAGATCGTCCAGTTTCCAAATGGTGTTCCTGGCAGGGAAGCTACTGGCGTCCGGGTCGGCGGGAGTTACCTCGAACACGGGCCGGAACCAATCCCTCCAGGCTCCATGCTGTTCGCGACCCGCCAGCGTTTGCGTGCTGAAGGTTTCGGCTCTCATATTTCGCTTCCGCTACTTTTTCCAGTCCGTGAAAGCCCGGGTAGCGCCCGGCGCCCCGCTTCTAAGGATTCGGGCAACTGTTTTGTAGCAAAACAGTAACCAAAGTACGCGCAGGCATGTAGCCTAGGACCAAGCCATCAGTGATAACCGACGCTACAAGCCGGCTCGTGTCAATAGGATCTAAGAGAAGGCGCTCCCAATGGTTGCAAGTCCGGATAGAGCCGCCGAACCGTCGGGACGACAGCGTCCAACAGACGCAGTACAATCCGACCGGGCGAAAACTCGGCCCCGAGCTGATCAAGGCACCATTGCCAATTGTACGGGTTGAATGCTATCCCGCGTTGTCGAACCGGTTTGGATGCCGATCGAGGGGACCCGAAGTGGCGTTGGGGAAGAAATGCGAAGCAATTACCTTAAATTAATGTTGAGCATCTTGCCCCTGGGAGCGGTCGGCGCATCCTTGGTGCTTGGTTCGGTGCTTCCAAGCACGGCCGCAGAGCGTGCGGTTTCACGTAAATCTTCGGTTTCAGAGCAGCTGGCCGCCATTCGCGAAGCCGTTTTCGTTGTGGCCGGGCCGGAGGAGCTATTCAAGCAGCCTGACCCAAATCTTCAGCTGACCTGGGGCAATCGCTGGAACAACTGGGGTTGGAACCGATCGCGCCCGATCCGGCGAGGGCCAGTGTGGAACAACTGGCGCAACGGTTGGCCGAACTGGAACAATATCTGGCGCAACTGGTAAGCGAGTTTATGCGCAGGAGCAACTGGCGGTTGTCATGCCCAGAATAGAGTTGCTTGTTGTGCAGCCAACGCCATTTTGCAACATCGATTGCACCTATTGCTATCTCCCGAACCGAGGCCTAAAGGCTGTTGTCTCCACGCAGACGCTCAGCAACCTGTTCTCGAAGCTCTTCGCGTCAGGGTGGATAGCCGACTGCCTCTCCGTCGTGTGGCACGCTGGTGAGCCTTTGGTGCTTCCCATTGCGTTCTACCAAGATGCCTTCCGAACGATTGATCGGCTCAAACCGGCGGAGCTGGCGGTCTTGCACGCCGTTCAGACCAATGGAACACTAATCGACGACGATTGGTGCTCCTTTTTTGCCGCGGAGCAGGTCAACGTCGGCGTCAGCGTCGATGGGCCGCGGCGCTTCCACGACCAGAACCGGCGTACGCGTGCCGGCGGCGGTACGTTTGACAAGACGATAGCCGGAATTCGTCTGCTGCGCCAGGCCGAAGTCCCCTTCCATGTGATCTCGGTTCTCTCGGCGGCGAGTATGGCAGCGCCTCGCGAGATGTTCGACTTCTATGTAAAAGAAGGAATCAAGGAGGTTTGTTTCAACGTGGAAGAATTGGAGGGAGATCATGTCTCCGGATCCTTCGCCGACTCGGGGATCGAAGTGGCCTTTTATGGGTTCCTGAGCGAGTTTTGGCGGTTATCCGCTAGCCACCCCGGCGCTATCACGTTCATCCGTGAGGTTGAGCATGCCATCCAGCAGGTGATCCGGCCGAAAGACGCTTTGTTCCGGAACCAGCTCGTTGAGCCTTTCGCGATCACGAGTATGGACTGGGCCGGAAATCTCTCAACCTTCTCCCCCGAGCTGCTCGGGCTGAAGAACGACGATTATGGTGATTACCTGCTTGGCAACATCAATCATGACGGTCTGAACGAGCTTCTGCACCGTCCGAATCTCGCGCGCATGATGAGGGACATCGGAGCTGGCGTGCGGATGTGCCAGGAGACCTGCCAGTATTTTAGCGTCTGCGGGGGTGGGGAGCCGGTCAACAAGCTGGCTGAAAACGGCACATTTGCCAGCACCGAGACGAAATATTGCCGCCTGACGCGAATGCGGGCCACCGATCTCGTGCTCAATTCGATCGAACGCATGCAGCAGATCCGCGACGGCACGGATAGCTCCGACGATGACCGTCCGGAAGCGCGGCGAGCCGCTTGTTGGGGCGTAGCGACGGGCAACTGACGGTTTTCAACTGGAGGCTGTAATGCGCGCGACCTTCCGACTATTGGCCATGTGTGTCGTCGCCGCGGCAATGCAGGAGCGCGCGACCGGATTTGCCTTCGCCCAGAATGGCCCTCCCGCGCATCCGCCAATTCCGGGCGTAGCCCCGCCGTCGGTACTCTGGTCCGGGATGGGGGCCTGAGGAGGAGCCGGCCGCCATGCCCGAAGGCTCATATGTGGCAAGTTTGCCCGTGCTTTACGTGACCAGTGTGGAAATCCTGCGAACCTCCGCCCAGCCTGAAGTCGACATTGTGCGGGTGACCGGGCTCGCGGCCTCCTCGGGCTGGAGCGAACCGCTCCTGGCACCGACCTACGCAGGCGCCCCTTCGGATGGCGTTCTGGATCTGGAGCTAATAGCGACCCCGCCCGATCAGTCGCAGAACGCCGACGGCTTCGTCGAGGTTGATGCCATCCTTCCACTGGAGCCGGGCCATTCGTTCCAGGGCGTGCGTGTCCGTGGCTCGGAGAATGCGATTACGGTCAAGCAGATTCCAGGTTTCGGCCAGGCGACAATCAGTGTAAATGATTGCAAGGCTTGCGCGGGGAAGAAATTCGCCGCCGAGGGCAGCACCCAGCCACAGCAACAAGGCGTGATCCACCAGGCTGAGCTGCCGAAGCTCCTTCGCATCATCAAGGCTGCCGACGGTATCAGAGGCACCGATCTGGACCCCAATCGCCTTACCCTGATTCTCGGCGATGACAATACCATCCTAGAGGCCTTCTGGGAGTAAGGCCATCGTCCTGGATGCGCTTCATGCGGAGCAGTCGCGGTATCCCGGCACGTGTGCCCTCTCGATTGGGACGCAGGGTATAGTCTCGGGACACTTGGCTCGTGGCAAGGCCGGTGGACTTTGATATTTCCCATGCCGAGTCACGTCGCAAATGGAGAAAGCACGCTGCAACCTTTGTGCTGCGGTAATAATCCTTGGACAGAGAACGGAGGTACTCAGCCAATGACTTTTCGCTCGAGAGTTTGTATGGGGATGGCGGCCGTGGTTGGCATCGCTTTGATGACGGCTTCTGTCGGCTACGCCCAAATGGCCACCACGCTGGAGCAGGCGGAGCTTGCCGGCCTGTCGCCGGAGACGCGCGCCGAAGTTCAAGGCCGGATGCAGCAGGGCGGCCAAACAATAAGCGAGATACTACAGACGATACTGCTGAACAACATTAAGCTGAAACACCTTGGTAGCCAAATCGTGGCCCTGGACTTCAACAGAGGAGTCGCGGTCGTCCGAACTGACAGCGGCACGATGCAGACCGTTACTTTCGACGCGAAGACACTCCAGATCACGGCCTGAAGGCGGGATCGGCAGAGATCCAACCGCCAACGGTGGTTCGGCTGACCGGTCCGATACAACGGGAGCAAGTCATATGTCGGATCTGCTCGTTATCGAATTTCCAACCGAGGCGGAGGCGGAAGAGTTGCGGCAACGCGTCCTTGGTATGCAGAAGGAGTACTTGATCGAGCTTGGGGATGCCGTGGTCGCGATCAAGCGTCCCGACGGCAGCATAAAGCTGAACCAGCTCGTCGAACCGGTCAGGGCGGGCGCGGTATCCGGCATGTTCTGGGGCACCTTGGTCGGGCTGCTGTTCATGATGCCGTTCGCCGGTGCGGCCGTCGGCGCCGCATCGGGGGCTCTCAGGGGCAAGTTCACCGACATTGGCATAAGCAACGACTTCATGCGTGACGTTTCGGGCGCGCTACAGTCCGGCAACGCGGCACTTTTTCTCCTTATCCGCAAGATGACTACGGATAAGGTTACCTGGTTACGCACTTCCCTCAGTCACGAAACGCCTGGTAGCAGGTCAGGGAATTTGTGGCATTTCATGAGGGTGTGGCAGTGGCTCGTAATGTCGTGCAGTTCCAGAAGGGTCTCAGCGAACCCGCGTTCGAACAGCAGTACGGCACCGAGGAGCAATGCCGGGCGATCGTCATCGCGTCACGCTGGCCGCGTGGCTTTGAGTGCCCGGTATGCGGCGGCAGGCAGTATAGTCTGGTGACGACCCGCGATCTCTATCAGTGCACCAAGTGCCGCCGGCAGACCTCGCCGATTGCCGGGACGATCTTTGCATCAACCCATCTGCCGCTGCGGCTATGGTTTCGTGCGATCTATCGCCTGACCCAGACCAAGCAAGGTATCTCCAGCATCGAACTGGGGCGTCGCCTTGGGGTGACGCAGACCACCGCCTGGAAGGTCAAACACAAGCTGAAGCAGGTCATGCTTGAGCGTGATGCGACCAAGCGCCTGAGCGGCAGGATCGAGATCGACGACGCCCATCTCGGCGGCGAGCGCTCCGGCGGAAAGCGCGGCCGCGGGGCGCCTGGCAAGACGCCGTTCGTCGCCGCTGTCGAGACGACCACCCAGGGAAAGCCGGTTCGCCTGAAGCTGCGCCGGGTCACCAGCTTCTGTGCAACCTCGATCGCAGGGTTCGCCAAGCGCAGCCTCGATCCAGACTGCTCTGTCGTCAGCGATGGCCTTCAGTGTTTCGCCAGCGTCGCAGACGCCGGGTGCGCGCACCAAGTCGTCAAGACCGGGTCAGGACCAAAAGCGGCTCGGACGCCAGCCTTCCAATGGGCCAACACCGCGCTCGGCAACATCAAGGCCGCCATCACGGGCACCTACCGTGCCATCAACCGCAAGCATGTTCCGCGCTACCTCGCCGAATTCGAATACCGCTTCAACCGACGATACGATCTGGCCGCCATGATCCCGCGTCTCACATGGGCCGCCGTCCGAACCACCCCTATGCCCTACCGACTCCTGAAATTGGCTGAGGTTTATGTGTAATCAGGTAAGGTTATGGCTGCCCTGCAGGGTGTCGGCGGCCGGGTCCTGCGCAGTTCGTTCGACGAGACAAAGGAAGAAGCGCTGCAGGAGGCACTGGCGGGCATGCGGCAGGCGCAAGCGGCTGCGGGACCCTCCGCTCACTAAGCAGGAGGCAAAGACCGCGTCCCGGTATCTCGACTCGGACGGCGTTCGTTACGTCCACCTCAGCGACGGGGGCATTTCCGACAATCTGGGCCGGCGTGGGATGGGGAGCGTGGCTGGTGGCTGGCGGAACGATCGATCGCTTTAACTTTAAATCCATGGTCGCGTTCAGTCAGCAGTTGAGAAATGTGACGCAGGCAATCCGCGCAGCGCGTTGCGCGCGCGGGTCGATGATAGACGGATTTGCATGCGATGATGTCCAGTCGGCGCTGGTGCAGGTCTCGCTCTCGGCAATGCCGCCAGGCCCCGAAAGAGATCGGCTGCTAACAACTCGCGGTGGGCTCACGCTACCGAGGGCCAGCGTGGACGCGCTGATCAGCGCAGGCCGTGACGCGATCACGACGTCCGAGCCCACCCGCCAGTTTCTTCGCGACTACCCGGTGCCGGCCTCAACCTATTACACCGCGTTCTCGGGCCACTGAAATAGTACGGATCGGAACCTCCGACGTCCTGAAAGCGATGAGAGCCACTATGTCGACAAGCACAACCGCTGGAACTGCTCCGTCTGACGCCGTCGCGAAGTGGGGATGGTTCGTCGCGCTGGGCATCGTGCTGATCCTGCTGGGCATAGTCGCATGGCTGGATGTGGTGGCCGTTACCATCGCGAGCACCATCGTGATCGGTGCGGCTCTGCTTGTCGGAGGCATATTGCAGATCATCCACGCTCTCATGACCAAGGGGTGGCGTGGATTCGTCTTCGGCTTGCTATCAGGCCTGCTCTATTCTGTCGGCGGCCTGCTCATCATGAGAGAACCGGTGCAAGGTGCCGTGTTGCTGACGCTTCTGCTCATGGCAGCGATCGTCGCGAGCGGGATCGTGCGCATCGTCCTTGCACTCCGGCATCGGGACGTCCGCGCCTGGGGTCTGGTTTTCCTAAGTGGAGTCTTCAGCGTGGTTGTGGGCGTTCTGATTTACACGAACTTGCCCTGGTCCGGACTGTGGGTGCTCGGGTCCTCTCATCGCCGTCGAGTTGCTGGTGCAAGGTTCGGGTTGGCTTTACTTCGGAATTGCCCTGCGCTCCGCTCGGCCGGTTGGTTGATGATCGACCCCGGGCATCTCGACGTTCGCAGAGCTGCACGTGCTGAGGCGCTGGCGTTCTTCAAACTCGGCTTTCTGTCATCCGTGTCCACCTACGGCGAAGAAGTGCTCCCCTCAGCCTTTTACCTGGCGCGGCGCTGCCGATGCACGCCTGCGGTTCTCCAGGAACGCCCGAGCGCTCCTCTCGCCTTCCGCTATCAGCCGGTCGATGTTGTGGCCGCTCCGGTCGAGCTTGTTTTCGAGGTCCAGTGTCTGCTGGACCTCTGCCGACATCTCGATGCTCGGAATGTGATACGGCTTGTCGGCGTCCATCCGGAATGACTTGGGAATGCGGATCGGCGCCTTGACATAGAACTGCTCCAGGAACGCAGGCCGGATCGCGTCCAGCATAACCATGTCATTCAGCATCTCCAGGTGGCGCAGCTGCTGGAACAGCGATATGTTGCCCTCTAGCTGGTTTCGGCGATCCAGGATGTCGTCGGGCCGCGTCGGCACGTAGTCGCACTCGGTCTGGTTGATCTTGATCAACCAAATCTCCTCCGGCACATTCTCGGCTCCGACGCTCCTCGGCAGGATCAGCTCGTTGACCGGCGGATTGTCGGAGAACAGGCCGTCCCAGAAGACATCCTGCCCAATCTGGACCGCGGGAAAGATGTTGGGTACGGCACAGGACGCGAGGATGTACTCAATTCGGATCGGCTCGCGGGACGAGATGAACTTCGTCAGCTTGCCCGTGGTAACATTGGCCGCACCAATGACGAGGATCGGACGCTTCGCGCGCGGTCCCCACGATGCGATTTCGTCGAAGTCGATGTGGGACTGCAACAGTGCGCGGAAGTCCCTGAAGACCTCCCGGTGGCCCACGGTTGCCAAACCCGCCATCGTCTGAACCAGCGGCGATGATGGGCTTAGCTGGAAGGTGGGGAGCAGGCCGCTGTTTATGATCCGGAGCAACTCCACGGCAGCCCGGTTGAAGGCCTCCTCGGCCCAGCCCTGCGCCGTGTTGTCCCGCCAAAAACGCATGAGTCGTCCCCATGCAGGATCCTCGCCTTTTTCGAGGGCGTACCACACCAGTGCGGCGCAGATCGCCCCACCGGACGTGCCGCTGAGACTGACAATGTCGACATCCTCGGCGATGTTCGCCGCGCAGAGCGCTTTCAGGGCGCCCGCCGTGAACGCCGTCTGACTGCCGCCGCCCTGGCACGCGATCGCGACCTTGGTCTTGGCCATTGCCCCTCCCGCGCGCCGCTGTATCCAGCCATGCTGGGCGGTCCAACCGTTTCTTAGCCGACGGCGATCGAGGTTGATAGCACCCGCCCTCGGTTTGAGACACCACGCATCCTCGTGGGATTCTGAACTCATCTCCCGCGCTTCGGAAAGCGGCACAGTGCGGCGGAAGGCGAAGCAGTGCCTCATCGGAGCTCGGCGGCGGCCGGGGTGCTGGCATCGGCGCGGCCAGCGGCGCGCTTGGCGACGCGGGACTGGGCGCGCTGAGGACATCCAGCGCCCAGAACCCCATTCAGGCGCAATATGACAACGCGTTTGCCCGGTGCATGTTCAGCCTTGGCAACGCGGTGCCGGATATGGGGCCCATGGTGGTTCAGCCGCAAGCGCCTGGAAGGCCGCCGGGACCCTGACAACCTATTCCGACCGGAGGGTCCATGCGCACCCAGATAGGGACGTTGATTATCGCGACGAGCGCCATCCAGCTCGCCAACGGCTTCTTCGGCACCTTCATCTCCTTGCGGGTAGTGATCGAGAATTTCGGTCCCACCATGACCGGTCTGGTGCTGAGCAGCTACTTCGCAGGGTTCACGCTAGGGGCGCTGCGGTGCGGGCGGATGATCGAGCGGATAGGGCATATCCGCGCTTATGCTGCGTTTGCGGGCTTGGTTGCCGCCGCGACTTCGGTCATGCCGCTGCTGATTGGCCCGGCACCATGGGTGATCCTGCGCGTGGTGATAGGGTTTGGTTGTGCCGGAATCTTCGTCACGACCGAGAGTTGGCTAAACGCAAAGTCGCCGCCATCGGAGCGCGGCCGGGTGTTCGCGGTTTATATGGTCGGCACCTTCATGGCGCTTGCGGTGGGACAGCTTCTGACAGGCCGGATGGCCATTGAGTCAGCGGCGCCGTTCAACGCGATCGTCGCGCTCTTCGCTCTGGCGCTGGTGGTGGTGAGCGCGGCCCGGGCCGAATCACCCGGCATGAGTTCCGTGGCGACGCTGCCCTATGGGCAGCTTCCGCGCATGGCGCCCATCGCTGTGGTTGGCTGCGCGTTGAGCGGTCTTGTCGCTGCGACGTTCTACACGCTGGTGCCGGTTTGGATGCAGGGCGAGGGCCTCGAACGAGGCACGATTGCGCTTTTCATGCTGGTGGCAGTGCTTGGGGGTCTCGCCTTCCAAGTTCCAGTTGGCCGGCTCTCCGACCGTTTCGATCGGCAATTGGTGCTGGCGGTGCTTAGCCTCGGGTTTGCGGGCACTGCGATTGCGCTGGTGGTACTGCCACACACGCTGCCGGTGGTGCTGCCAGGCGCGGCCTTGCTTGGGGGCTTCATGTCCACGCTCTATCCGGTCTGTGTCGCAGACGCACACGATCGCATGCCGGCCGATCACGTTATGGCGGTGAGCAGCCAACTTATTCTGATAAGCGGAGTCGGTTCGGTACTCGGGCCACTGATCGGGGCGCGTGTTATGGCCCAGTTCGACGTCGATGGGGTATTTTACTTCATGGCTCTAGCGGCCTTGCTTCTGGCGGGCGTTGCCGGAGCTGGAGGTTTATTGACGGCGGCTCCGTTACATCTAAAAAGGTCTTTTGAGATTCTACCGCCGCAGCCGACGCCGCTTCCGCATGATCCGGTGGGCGTTTCAGGCGTATATCCATCCGCGGCGGATGTCACAGACGGGCGACTTTTATTCTGACATCCCCGTGGTACGGCATACCGGAAACTGGGCGTCGTCAACTTGACGCTAGGTAGGCATCGGTCGGCTTCAGAGCCGTTTGATGTCACGCGGCCACTGGAATCCTGGCCGCGTCGCACCGCGTGCGGAATGCCGTGTCGCGGGCTTGGCGGTGCTCACCGAACGGCCAAATGCGCTTTACACGAAGCGCGGCATCACCTTCGTCCAGAGCGCCTCGATCGACTTCATCAGCACGCCATGCGGCACCAGCGCGTTGTAGGTGTAGCAGAACAGCCAGTCCACGGGCTGGCGCCTCATATTTTGCTCCAGGGCGCGCGCAACCGTGTCCACCGTGCCCACCAGCGCGTAGCCGTTGGTGATCGCCTCGTCGGGCGTTGGAAAGCCGCCCGTGACCGGGTCCATCAATCCCCTGCGAAAGCCGAAAGGCTCGAACCAAGCGCGGCCGGAGAACTGGCCCGAGTCGCGCCACAGCGCCCGCGCCTCCGCGTCGGTGTCGGCGATGATGACGTCGCGCAGCAAGCCGGTGCCCTGGCCACGCGGGCGGCCGGAGACCTCCGCGTAGAGGTCGTACAGCTTGCGTTCATAGGCGAAGTGCAGCGGCGGCAGGATCGCCGTCACGCCCTCACGCGCCGCCCACCGGATGCTGTTCTCGCTGCTGGCGAAGGGCAGGAAGATCGGCGGATGCGGCTCTTGCAGCGGCTTCGGCACGACTCCCACCGCGCGCAACGTCCCGCCCTCGACGCCCTTGCCCCATTTTTGGGTGGTGTCCAGCGTCCATGGCACCTCGGGCGGCGGGATCTGCCAGAACTGGCCCTGGAAGGAGAGCATTTCCTCGGTCCAGCATTTCTTGATGATCTGAAAGTGCTCCTCGAACGCGGCGCGGTTGGCGGCGTCGATCTCGTCATGCTGGCCGGGCAGCGCGCCGTGGACGCCATGGGTCTGCTGCGCCATGACATCGACCCAGCGCCGCTGGTAGCCGCGCGCGAAGCCGGCGCAGGCCCGCCCGCCGGTCATGTGGTCCAGCATGGCGATGTCCTCCGCCACCCGGATCGGATTCGCGGCCGGCAGCACGATCCCCAACTGACCAACGCGAATGCGCTTGGTCTGCATCGCGAAATAGAGGTCGAGCAGCACCGGGTTGTTGGAGAGCTCGAAGCCCTCGATGTGAAAGTGATGTTCGGTGAAGCTGACCGAGTCGTACCCAAGCTCGTCGGCCAAGCGGATCTGCTCGGATAGCTCGCGCAGCATCCGCTGGTACAGGTCGGCGCGCATCCCGGCCATACCCCGCTCGATCTCGGCGCGGCTGCCGATGCTGGGCAGGTAGAACACCGAAGCTTTCATTCGTGCCGCTCCCTCACGCTGGCGGATGCGGCAGGCGGTGGTAGCCACGCCCGTAGTAGATCAGCACCTCGCTGACCGAGCCGATGCGGACCGCGTCAACAACGCAGAAGAACACGTCATGCGTGCCCACCTCCACGATCTGGTCGATGCGGCAGTCGAACGCGACCGCCGCGCCTTGCAGGACCGGCGCGGCCGTGACCAGCACATCCCACGCGCCGACCTCGAACCGGCGATCCTCGGTGTACGCGGTCATGCCCGCGAACACGGCCGAAATCTCCTCGTGCCCCGCCGTGAGCGTGTTCACGCACAGCACACCGTTGGCACGCATCGCCGGGTAGGAATCGTTGGCGCGGTTGGCGCAGACGAGCAGGGTCGGCGGCGTGTCGGTCACGCTGCACACCGCCGAGGCGGTGAAGCCAGCCCGCCCGCCCGGTCCATCGGTGGTGATGACGTTCACCGCCGCCCCGAGCCGGGCCATGGCTTCGCGGAAGGTCTGCTTGTCGACGGGCACGGCCGGCGTTTCCCTGTGGCTCTGTTCCGCCACTATGGCGCAGGCGCGACGGAAGCCAAAGGGGCTGACGGCCTCATGGCCGGGCTTGATCCGGCTATCCGGTGCAAGTCTCCAGCGGCACGGACGCTGGGCCGCGGCATTCGGGCAGGATTGGGCAGGGCCGATGACCTTCTTCGCCAGACGCCATCTCTTGAGACAAGGTGCCGACCGGCGCTGGGGCCTTATACCGATTGAGGCACGCGGCCGGGCTCATGAGTTCTGATCAGCGAGGACCGATATCATTGCGGCGGCGGTGGATTCGGGCAGTCCTCGGTGTTCGGGTAGGCGTAGCTCGTGGACGCAGCGGCGGCTCCAGAGAATCCCGGGCAGCCATTGGCGACGGTATTGCAGGCTGTCGTTGGCGGAAGCGATGATAGATACGCATAGATCGCCCGAAGATTCGCGTCCGTCATGCCGTGATACGTGGGCCAGGGCATAACCTGAAGCACGGGCGTGTCAGGCCCAACCGCGCAGATCGGGTCCGAGGGCTCCTTTTCGCAGTGGATGTCCTCGCCGGTGCGCATCACCTTGATGCAGACCGTGCGAAAACTCGCTGGAGCGGTAATGCTGACAAAATTGGCAGTCAGAAGTGCACGCCGAGGTCCTGGTGAGCCAAACCGGCAAATTCCAAGAAATCCCCGGTTCCACATCGTGGCTGTCGGCGATCATGCCAGCCAGTCCGGGAAAACCCGCCAGCAGCAGCCTTTCAGGCTGCTACCACGGCCATCAACTCGGCGAACCCGACGATATTCAGCACCCGCCTCAGATTGTAGGCGAGCGCGGTCAGGCTGAACTCGGCGCGGACCTTCTCCAGGCCACGCATCAGCAACGCGCCCTGGTTCATCCATTGCTTGGTCGTGCCGAACGGGTGTTCGACGGTCTCGCGCCGACGGTCGAGGATACCAGGGCGCTTGGCCAGACGCTCCCGCATCCGGTCCAACACCGCTTCGTTCTCCAGACGAGAGACCGTGCGAAACTTGCCACCCGTGCATTGCGAACGGATTGTGCAATCATCGCACGCCAGCTTGTTGACGTAGTTGATCTTCTTCAGCCCACGCAGCAGCGACGATGAATACGGATACAGCCGCTGACCCGCTGGGCAAACATAGCTGTCGCTGTCTGCGTCATAGCGGAACTCATCCTTGCGGAACAAGCCGGCCTTGACCGAGGGCCCGCGCTGCGGACGCGGCACGTAGGGCACGATCCCAGCCTTCTCGCAGGCCTCGATGTCCTCGATCTTGAAATAACCCTTGTCGGCCACGGCGTCGATTGCCTCGACGCCCAGGACTGCCTTCGCCGCTTCGGCGGTCCGCGTCAGCAGCCCTCGTCTGGCCATTCCACCAAGCTATGCTTGGCGGAACCTTTGGCCAGCCTCGCCCATGTCGAGGACCTGGTTGCTGACCTGCTGCTCGACGATCAGCTCGTGCTTGGTGTCCACGGCAACTTGCACGTTGTAGCCCACGGCAACATGGGTGTGCGCTGCCATCCCCTCGTCTGGCTATTCCAGCGGCTTCGCCGCAGGAACCTTGGCCAGCCTCGCCCGGCTGTCGGGGTCGGTGAGCGAGATCTGGTCCTCGCCGGTGCGGTCGAGCTGCGCCAGCATGTCTTGGCAGCGTGTGCGCCGGGTGCGGATGGCGGCGATCTTCTCAGCTAGGTTCTCGACCCGCGAGCCACTTGTTGTGCTTTCGGCGGCATCGCTTTGGTCGAGCCTTTGCAGATAGTCGTCGAGCTTGGCATCGGCCAATTCGATAAACCTGGTCAGCGAGGCACGGGTGAAGTTGCGGTCCTTGTTGTTGACCGCCTTGATGCGGGTGCCATCCACCGCCAGCAGTTCGCGGCCGAACAGATCCAGCTGGCGGCACAGCAGCACGAACTGGCGAAAGACCGGACGGAAGGCCTTGCGGTTGTCGCGGCGGAAATCGGCGATGGTCTTGTGGTCCGGCTTCAGGTGACGCAGCAGCCAAATGACTTCGATGTTGCGATGGGTCTCGGCTTCCAGCCGGCGACTGGATCGGACGCGGTTCAGATAGCCGTAGATGTAGAGTTTCAGAAGGTCCGTTGGCGCGTAGCCAGGACGCCCGGTTCGCTGGGCGGAGACGCGGATAAAGCCCGCTGCGGTCAGATCCAATCCATCAACGAAGGCTTCGATGAACCGCACCGGGTTCTCGGGGCCGACGTAATCGTCGAGCAATTCGGGAAGCAGCAGCGTCTGGGCGCGGGCGTGACCGGCAATATGCGTCATGACCCCGAGTTTAACGCATCCTCCACCGAGCCGGAATCCGTTCCGAGAAAGATTTCACACAATCTGGATGAATTCGTCTCCGGTCAGCCCCTCCGGGAGGCCGTTCGGCTCCGGCGTCAGATTGCGCGCCATGAAGGGTCCAAAGCACTGCCCACCGCCCATGCAGTGGGACACGTTGAAGTTCGCAGCCAACTGACCCGAGACGCTTTGCGTCGAGGGCGTGCCCTCGAAGGGATCACCGGCAGCCGGATTGCTGCCTGCCGTATTGCCTTGTTGCAGAAACTGCGGAAAGGAGTGGCAGCCAGAGCAGTCTCCGATGCCATTCACAATGTAGCTTCCCAGTCCCACGGCAGCTTTGCTCTTGCCGGTCAAATCCAGCTTGTCGACCGGGACAGGGGAGATTTCGAGGCCTTGCTGAACTGGCGATTGCAGGATCGGGGCCTGATTCTCGTCAGCAGTGGCAACTAGGCAACGCCGTTGAACGGAAACAGCACTGACAGCGCAATCACCGATAATAGCGATAGAGCGTTCATGGGAAGTCCCCCGAACCGCCGCGCATCGACGCGGCAACTTACCCGAGGTTACTAGACCGCCAAACCGCTTTGAATGCAACTGTAATAAGGGCGCGGGATTTGAGGACGAACTTCGAACCGGTTCGTAATATTTGGCAGCGACAGGAGATCAGCCATGGCTGCCTCTTCCACCGCTACGCGATTTTACAGCCCCGCCGCCTCCACCTGTTTGTGCGGCGGCCCCAGAGGTCTTCGGTACGGCGATCACCGGCGCCCTGCTCGCTACGCCTCGCACCCCTCGTCGCGCAGCAGCTCCGTCACCGCGTCCGGATCCACGTCGCGGGCCGTGAACGCGTGGCCGACGCCGCGCGCGAGCACAAACGTCAGCGCTCCGTCGCGCACCTTCTTGTCGCGGCGCATGTGGCCGATCAGCGTGCCGGCCGAGAACCGGCGGTTGAGCGTGTGCAACTCCGCCGGCAGCCCGACCGAGGCGAGATGCGCGATGACGCGCGCCGCGTCCTCGTCAACGCAGAGGCCAAGCCGCGCCGAGAGGCGGAACGCAAGACCCAGCCCCACCGCCACCGCCTCGCCGTGCAGCAGGCCGCCCGTGTAGCCGTACTCGGCCTCCAGCGCATGGCCAAAGGTGTGGCCCAGGTTCAACAGCGCGCGGCCATCGCTCGGCTTCTCCTCGCGCTCGTCGTCGCCGACCACGCCAGCCTTGAAGGTGCAGGCGCGCAGCACCGCTTCGGCCTGCGCCGCCCGGTCCCCCCGCACCACCGAGGCCCCGTGCGCCTCGCACCAAGCGAAAAACGCGACGTCGCCGATCAGCCCGGCTTTGGCAATCTCGGCGTAGCCCGCGCGCAGCTCCCGTATCGGCAGGGTTGCCAGCGTCGCGGTGTCGGCCAGCACGGCGCGCGGCTGGTGGAAGGCGCCAGCCAGGTTCTTGCCGTGCGGGGTGTTCACCCCGGTCTTGCCGCCCACCGAGGAATCAACCTGCGCGAGCAGGGTCGTGGGCACCTGCACGAAGGGCAGGCCGCGCAGCGTGGCGGCCGCGGCGAAGCCGGCGAGGTCGCCCACCACGCCGCCCCCCAGCGCGATCACTGTCGTGCCGCGCTCTACCCGCGCGGCCAGCATCTCGTTCACCACGCGGGACCAGGTCTCGATGGTCTTGCTGCTCTCGCCCGCGGGCACGACGATGTGGCCCGTCGCGATGCCGGTCTCCGCCAGCCCGGCGAGCAGCGCCGGCAGGTGCAGCCGGGCCACGACGGCGTCGGTCACGACGACCGTGCGCCGCTGCGGGAGCACGAGGCTGAGCAGCGCCCCGGCGCGGGGCAGCAGCCCGTCACCGATTACCACGTCATAGCGCGTGCTGGGCAGCGTGACCGGAAGCCGGTGCGGCGGACGGTGGGCGAGCACCGCTCCCATCACGCGCGTGATCGTGCTGTCCAATCCCTCGTCGCCGCAATCCACGATGATGTCCGCCTCCGCATAGACCGGGTTGCGCAGCGCCATCAGCCGCGCCAGGATTTCGGACGCGTCTCCCCCGGCCAGCAGCGGCCGGTTGTCGCGCCCGGCGACGCGGCGCGCAAGCACGGGCAACGGGCAGCGCAGCCAAACCGAGGTCGCGGCGGCGCGCACGGCCGCCCGCGTGCGCGGGTCCATGAACGCGCCGCCGCCGAAGGCCAGCACCATCGGCTCGCCCGCGAGAAGGCGGAGGATGACCCGCCGCTCGCCATCGCGGAAGGCCTCCTCGCCATAGCGCGCGAACAGCTCAGGGACGGTGCAGCCGGCGGCGGCCTCGATCTCCACGTCGGCATCGCGGAATGGCAGGCCCAGCCGGGCCGCGAGCCTGCGGCCGACCGAGGTCTTGCCGGCCCCCATCAGCCCGACCAGGACAATGGTCCGCTTGTTGACCGGCTCGCTTGAAGCTGCCCGCTCCTGCACGGCGATGTTGCGTGTCATGGCGTGAAACGCTAGCACAGGCACCACGCTGGTGGCCAAGCGGCGCCGAGTCGGCGCCCACCGGTGCGGTTCGAGGTAAGGCGATGAGCCGCATGTTGATGATTGTGCTCGCCGGAGGGCTGGCCATATTGGTCGGCGGTGTGGTGTACCTAGGGGCTTTCCCGCCCACCCCCGCCGCGCACTCGGTCGAGCGCACCTTGCCCAACGCTGATTTCCACGCGCGCTGACCGCCCGCATGGAGCGCCACCTGGAGGCGTTCCTGGAGATGCTGGCCGTCGAGCGCGGGGCAGCGGGCAACACCCTGCTCGCCTATCGTGCCGATCTCGAGGAGCTGGCCGCCTTCGCCGCCGCGTCCGGAACGACCCTTGCCACTGCCGAGTCCAGCTTGCTTCAGGCCTATCTTGGCGCGCTGCACGGCGCTGGCCTGTCCGCCCGCACCGCCGCGCGCCGGCTGTCAGCAGCGCGGCAGTACCTACCGTTTCCTGCTGCGCGAGGGCGTGCGCGCCGATGATCCGACGGCTCTGTTGGAGTCCCCCAGGCTCGGGCGCGCGCTGCCCCGTTACCTGACCGAGCATGAGGTTGATGCCTTGATGGCGGGCGCGGCCGACCTGCCCGGCCCCACGGGCGCGATGGCGCGCGCGGCGCTGGAGGTGCTGTACGCCACGGGCCTGCGGGTTAGCGAGGTTTTGGCCCTGCGCGCCGCCGACCTCGACCCCGGCGCGGCGACTGTGCTGGTGCGCGGCAAGGGTGGGCGGGAGCGGATGGTGCCTCTGTCCGAAGCTGCGAAAGCCGCGGCGTCGGCAATGCTGGCGGGCCGCCAACCGGGCGTGTGGCTGTTTCCCGGCCGCGACCCGAAGCGCCCGATGACCCGTCAGGGCTTCGCGCTGGTGCTCAAGCAGGCCGCCTTGCGCGGCGGGCTCGATCCGGCCCGCGTCTCCCCCCACGTGCTGCGCCACTCCTTCGCCTCCCACATGCTGGCGCGCGGCGCGGACCTGCGCAGCCTCCAGCTCCTGCTGGGCCACGCCGACATCGCGACGACCGAGATCTACACGCATGTGGAGGCGGAGCGGCTGCGCGCGGTGATGGCGCGGCATCCCTTGGCGCGGGAGTGACCCTTCCGAAAGGGATCAGGCAGCAGGAGGCGCGCGCAAAACCAGCAATTCCCGGCCTGGCCGCTGCCCCGCCTCGCTCGTGGAATGGAAACCAATCTTCTCAAGAACCCGCCAGGACGCCGCGTTGGCGCGCCTGCATTCGGCAATGACTTCCCGATCGGGAAACCGGTGCCTGACAACGGTGATGACGCCAAGCGCCGCTTCCGTCGCGTAGCCTTGCCCATGGAAGGCGCTGCCGATCCAGTAGCCAATCTCGATCTGGACAGCACCGCGCAGGTGGGCTCCCACGACGCCGATCAGTGTCTTGTCTCCTCGATCCCAGGCCCCGATGAAGCAGTCACGGCCATTGTCGTTGCGCCGGATCAGAGCCTCGGCATCGGCAGACGTGAAGGGAGTCGGCAGGAACGGAATAGATCCTGTGATGAGGGGGTCGTCGGTCAGGAGCCTGAGGGCCTCCGTGTCGCCGAAGCGCAAAGGCGCCAAGCGCAACCGGCGGGTTTCACAGGGGGGCAAGTCGGTCAAAGCCGCACCCATGTCAGGCGCCTGCTCCGCCCAAGGTTCGGACATCATAGCGCGCGATGGCTGCGTCTTCCGAGACCAGCGTGAGGTTCTCAAGCTGCGCCTGGGCCACCAGCATCCGATCGAATGGATCGTCGTGGTGCCGGGGCAAACCGCCGGCGGCGATCGCGTGCCCAGGGTGAATCGGCAGAGGCTCGAAGCCCATGCGCTCCATCACCTCGCCGAACCGTTCCAAGGGGAACTCCAGCCGGCCAAGCGACCGCTTGATGGCGATCTCCCAGACCGTCGCGGCACTGACCAGGACGTGGTGCTCGGGAGAGACGATCGCCGCCCGGGCACGCTCGTCCAGGCGTCCCGGCATTGCTACAGCCCAGATCAGGACATGCGTGTCGAGCAGCAATCTCAGGGCAGCTTGCCCTCGAACGCCTCGCGGATTATCGGCGGCAATGGGCCGTCGAAGTCCGGGCCGACCCGCACCTCGCCAGCGAGCAGGCCGAGCGGGCGCGGCCCTGTCCGATGGGCGAGGGACACCAGGCGCGCGAGCGGGCGCCCAGCCTTGGCAATGATGATTTCCTCTCCCGCCGCTGCGCGCTCCACGAGTTGGGAGAGGCGGGTCTTGGCCTCGTAAAGATTGACAGTGTCCACGCGAGAGATCCTTGACCAAGGTTGGTCAAGATATGTTCTCCGATCCCTTCCAGTCAACCCAAACCTCAGACCGGCGACCCGGGCGGAAACCGCGGCGGCCGCTTCTCCAGGTGCGAGCCCAGGCCCTCGCGCGCGTCGGGGCCGGTGAAGCCGAGGAACTCCAGCGCCAGCGAGGCGTCGAAGGTCGGCCCGGCCAGGCGCAGCCAATTGTTCAGCGCGTACTTGGTCCAGCGGATCGCGCTCTGCGCCCCCTCAGCCAGCCGCGCCGCGATCGCCTCGGCGCGGGAATCCAGCGCGTCATCGTCCACCGCGAGCGAGATCAGGCCGATGCGCTCCGCCTCCTCCCCCAGCACCTGGTCGCACAGCAGCAGGTAATACTTGGCCTTCGCCATGCCGCAGAGCAGCGGCCAGATGATCGCGGCGTGATCGCCGGCGGCGACGCCGAGGCGGGTGTGCCCGTCGATGATGCGGCAATCCTTCGTCGCGATGGAGACATCGGCGAGCAGCCCGCACACCAGGCCCGCGCCAACGGCGACGCCGCGCATCGCGCTCACCACCGGCTTGTTGCAGTTGATAATGCCGTACACCATGTCGCGCGCCTCCTTCCAGGTGCGCGCGCGGACCTTCGGGTCGTCGATCACCTGGCGGACCATGCTGAAGTCGCCGCCGGCCGAGAACATCTTTCCGGCGCCGGTCAGGATGGCCGCGTTCACCTCCGGGTCGGCGTCGATGTCGCGCCAGATCGTCGCCAGCTCCGCGTGCATGGTCACGTCGGCGCTGTTCATCCGGCCGTTCTCCATCGTCACCCGCAGCACCCTCGGATGCGGGCGGTCGAAGCGCAGGCGCTGATAGGCGGCGTAGCGGTCGGTCATCGCGTGCCTCCGGTCGCGAACGCGCGGCGGAGCCACGCGCTCGCCGCCTCGAGTGCCGTGCCCGCCACATCGACGACGCCCGGCCAGAAGAAGAACCCATGGTTCATGCCCGCGTAGCGCACCAGTTCCGTCGCGACCCCGGCCTCGCGCAGGCGCGCGGCGTAGCGCTCGGCCTCGTCGCGCAGCGGGTCGTACTCGGCGGTGATCACCAACGCCGGCGGCAGGCCGCGCAGATCGGGCGCGCGCAGCGGCGCGGCGCGCGGGTCGCGGGCGTCCTCCAGGGCCGCCAGATAGTGGTCCCAGAACCATTTCATGCCGTCACGCGTCAGGCCGTACCCCTCCGCATTCTCGGTGTAGGACGGCATGCCCGCGTCCCAATATTCCGTGACCGGATAGATCAGCAGTTGCGCGCACAGCGCCGGTCCGCCCTCGTCGCGCACGCGCAAGGCGGTGACGGCGGCGAGATTGCCGCCCGCGCTGTCGCCGCCCACCGCGATGCGCGCCGGGTCCGCGCCCAGCGAAGCGGCGCTCGCGCCCGCCCAACGCGTGGCGAGCAGGCAGTCCTCTGGCGCGGCAGGAAACTTGTGCTCGGGCGCCAACCGGTAATCGATCGAGGCGACGACGCACGCGGCTCCGGCGCACAGGTTGCGGCACAACACGTCGTGCGTGTCGAGGCTGCACACCACGAAGCCGCTGCCGTGAAAGAACACGAGCAGCGGCAACGGACCGTCGCCGAGCGGGGTGTAGATGCGCAGGCCAAGTGGCCCGCCGGGGCCGTCGATCGCGCGATCCACGGCGCCGGCGATGTCGGGGATGCGCAAACCCTCGACCGCGCGGGCCGCGAACTGCGCGCGCGCCTGCTCGGGCGTGAGCGTGTGGATTGGCGGCAGCTCCTTGGCGGCGTCCAGCAAGGCTCGAATTTGCGGGTCGAGTGGCATGTGTTCCCTCCCTCGGCCTCAGCGTCGCCCGAAGCGGGGCGGCGGCTCAAGTCCCCGCGCCTCTGTATATTCCGGAACCGTCAGATAGACCCACGCCAAGGTTGCCGATAACACGAGCGCCGTGACCACGAACACGAAGCGGATGCTGACGGCCGCCGCCAGTCCGCCGCCAGTCACGGGTCCGAGCGAATTGCCGAGAAACGTTGCGGAGGCGGTCATGCCGTATACCGTGCCGCGCTGCTCGCGCGGGACCATGCGCCCGACCAGCGCGTTGGCCGTGGGCAGGATGCCGCCGATGAAGCATCCGACGGCGAAGCGCTCGGCGAGGAACACCCAGAAAGAGCTGGCGAAAGCCTGCGGCAGCGTGGTCAGCGTGGCGCCGAGGAGCGCGATCAGGAGCACGCGGCGATAGCCGATGACATCGCTGCGCTTGCCAAGGAAGGGCGAGGCGATCACGTCGGCCAGCCCGGTCACGGAGAAGGCGAAGCCAGCCAAGGTCGCCACCGAGGCGACGTTGCCGGTGAGCTCCTGCACGAACAGCGTCACCACCGGCTGCACGGTGCGCACCGCGAACTGCGCCAGCAGCAGCACGAAGAACAAGGGCAGCAGGCCGCCAGCCCGCAGCAACAGGGCGAGCGTGGCGAGCAGCGGCTGCTTGCGGCCGGCCGCCTGCGAGGAGCCGCGCTGCTCCGCGACCAGGAAGATCACCAGCAGGAACGCGACGAAGGTGATGCCCGACGTGGCGTAGAACGGCACGCGGTAGCTGCCGGTCAGATCGGCGATGCCCCCGCCGAGCACCGGTCCGGCCAGCCCGCCCACGAGCTGGCCGGTGCTGAGCCAGCCGAGCGAGTAGCCAAGCCGCTGCTCCGGCACCTGCGTCGCGACCAGGGCGATCGACGCGGCCGAGAACCCGGCGAAGGCGCCCATCAGCGCGCGGGTGGCGAAGAACTGCCAGACATTTCCCGACAGGCCCATCAGCGCGGTGAACACGCCGATGGCGAAGGTCGAGCGCAGCAGGGCCTGCTTGCGTCCGTGCCGGTCCGCCATGCGGCCCCAGAGCGGGGAGGCGAAGGCGGCCACGAACGGCGTCACGCCATTCAGGATGCCGGCCCAGAGGTCGATCGCGCCGGGGTTTGTCACGCCGAGATCCGGCAGGAACAGCGGCATGATCGGGCTCAGGATGGTGAAGGACAGCGTCATGATGAACTGGATGCCCACCATCACCCAGAGCAGCCGCGCCCACCCGGGCGATGATGGTTCCTGCGCGTCCATTCCCGCTCCGCTGGCCTCCCCTGCCCGGCCGCGCCTTGCGCCCGGCCTGCCCGAGCCGGAAACTGGGACCGAGGCGAGAGGCAGGCGAGGGAACGGGCGATGCACGACGTGGTGATTCGGGGCGGGACGATCCTCGACGGGACCGGGCGGGACGGCTTCACCGGTGACGTGGCGATCGAGGGGCACCGGATCGTCGCGGTGGGTGGCAAGGCTGGCCCGGCTCGGCGCGAGATCGACGCGCATGGCCTGCTGGTCACGCCCGGCTTCGTCGACATCCACACCCATTACGACGGCCAAGCGGTGTGGGACAGTCACCTGGCGCCGTCGGCCTGGCACGGCGTGACCACGGCGGTGATGGGCAATTGCGGCGTGGGCTTCGCGCCCTGCCGTCCGGCCGACCGCGAAAAGCTGATCGAGCTCATGGAAGGCGTGGAGGACATTCCCGGCCCGGTGATGCACGAAGGGTTGCGCTGGGACTGGGAGAGCTTCCCCGAGTATCTGGCCGCGCTGGATCGCCGGCCCCGCGACATCGACGTCTGCGCCCTCCTGCCCCACGCGGCGGTGCGGGTCTTCGTGATGGGCGACCGCGCGGTGCGGCTGGAGAGCGCCAACCAGGCCGACATCGCGGCGATGCGCCAGATCGCCGCCGAGGCGGTGCGCGCTGGCGCGTTCGGCTTCTCGACCTCGCGCACGACCAGCCACAAGAGCCTGAAGGGCGACTACACCCCAACGCTGCGCGCCCAGGAAAAGGAGCTGACCGGCCTCGCGCTGGGACTCGCCGACGCTGGCGGCGGCTTCATGGAGGTGGTGGCGGAATGGGACGACCACCGGGCCGAGTTCCGCATGATCCGCCGCGTCGCCGAGGCGTCCGGCCGGCCGGTCGTGTTCTCGCTCTCGCAGCGTCACAGCCAGGGCGACATCTGGCGCGACCTCTTGGACATGGCTGGGGATGCCGCGCGCGAGGGCGTGCCGATCCGACCAGTCGTGGCGCCGCGCGCCATCGGCATCCTGCTTGGGCTGGAGGGCAGCCAGAATCCCTTCTCCGGCACGCCCTCCTATAAGCGGATCGCGTCACTGCCGCTGGCGCAGCGGGTGCGGGCAATGCGCGACCCGGACTTCCGCGCGCGCCTGCTGTCGGAAGATCCGGTCGCCGGCAGCACATTCCCCCTCATGCACCGCTTGTCCTACGCGCAGATGTTCCGGCTCGGCCGTCCGGCGGAGTATCTGCCAAAGCCCGAGGACTCGATCCAGGCGATGGCCGTGCGCGAGGGGCGCAGCGCGCCGGAGGTCGCCTACGACATCCTGCTCGAGCACGACGGCCAGGAATTCATCTACGCGCCGATCACCAACTACGCCCGATACGACCTCTCGGTGCCCGAGGCGATGCTCGCGGACCGCAACGCCATCATGGGCCTCGGCGACGGCGGCGCGCATGTCGGATTCATCCTGGATGCGGGCTTCCCGACCTGGATGCTCAGCTATTGGGGCAAGGAGAAGGGACGGTGGAGCACGCCGGAGCTGATCCGGCGGCTGACCTCGGACACGGCGGACGCGGCCGGATTGACCGATCGTGGTGTGCTGGCCCCAGGCAAGAAGGCGGATGTCAACCTGATCGACTGGGACCGCATCGGCTTCGACAATCCGCATGTGGCCCACGACCTGCCCGCCGGCGGCAAGCGGCTGCTGCAAAGGGCGCACGGCTACGTGGCGACGCTGGTTTCCGGCGACATTACATATCGGGATGGGATGCCCACGGAGGCGCTTCCGGGGAAGCTGGTGCGCCACGCGGCGGGGTGAAGCCCGGTCCGGCGTACCTACTTCCGATGTCAGCATGAAGCTGGCCGGGCGACTCGCCCTTCGGCTTGGCTCGCGCGGGCGGGCGAAACGGCTGGCCGGCACCGATACTACAAACCCTCCAGCAAACTGATCTTCAAATCCCGGAACGCGCGCTTGAACCGCGACGTCCGCTCCTCCTCGAGCCTGTGCCCGATCTCGCGCAAGCGGCGCTCGCCGAGCCGCTGCGCCTGCACGAACATCGAGCGCTCCTCCGAGCCCGCGTGGTGGTTGACCGCGTCGCGCAGCGCCCTGAGGTGCGCGTCGAACTCCGGACGTGCCGCGCCAAGGCGGAGCGTGATCGCCAGCAGATCGGCCATCTGGCGGTGCTCGGAATGGGCGACGGCGACATCTTCGGTGATTCCCTCGACTTCCGGGTAGAAGATCTTGTCTTCGACGTGCTCGTGTATCTCGAGTTCCCCGGCGAGGGTGCGCATGAGCGCGTGACGGTCCGGGTCTTCGGGAGGCATCTGCTCGATCCGCTGGAACAAGCGCCGCAGGACCTGGTGGTGCTCCATCAGCACCTCCTCGGCTTTCCTGCCGAGCGCGCTCCCGCTTGGCGGCGTCCCAGCCTCTCGCGCCACGTCCTCCGGCGTGACCACCGCATCGCCAGGCTCCTGCTCGCGCCTGATCTCGACGCGTCCGTCGCGAACCCGCGTATCGTAGCGCGGCTGCGGACAGGTCGAGGGACCGCCGAGAGGCTGGCCGGTTCCAAGGTCGAAGCGCGAGCCGTGCCAGGGGCAGACGAGGGCATTGCCCAGCACCCAACCCCCATCGAGCGGCCCGCCCATATGCGCGCACCGCGCGCCCAGCGCATGGATGCGGCCGCGATGGCGGACCAGCACGACCCCCACACGCTGCCGCGCCACCCCATCCCACACCTCCACCCGGTGCGGCCGGCCCTCCTCCAGTTCGGAGGCCGCCAGCACCGGCGTGAAGCGACGCGGCTCGGGGCTGCGGTCGGCGTGGTCCACGCCGACCCGGTGGCGGTAGACGAGGTGTCCGCCCAGGTAGGCGCCGGCGAACATCGACACCCAGCCGATGAGACTGGCCGTGCGGCCGTGCGACAGCCGCCCGCGCCGCCGCAGCGACAGCGAGAGCAGATGCAACGCAAGCGCCGCGCTGTTGGCGGCTCCATGCACCAGACCGGTGCGCCGGTCGCGCCCATCGGTATATTGCCAGTCGAACAGGCCGGCCGCGGCGGCAGCGACCGCGCCAGCGGCCCCTGTCTTCAGAGCGACCTCGGCGGCCCGCGTCTCCCCTTCGCCGCGCGCCAGGCCGAGCGCGGCCAGGATGTCGAGGCCAAGCGCAAGCGTCCAGCTCCCGATGGGGACCGTCACCAGCAGCGGGTGCAGCGGATGCCCGAGCCAGGTGCTGCCGTGCAGGGCGTCGCGGACCGTCCGTCCGTCTTGCCCCGCCATCTGCATCGGCCGGGACATCGCGTTACCCAGCGCATATCCGACGGGGTCGAGCCACTCGGCCCTTTCGATCCCGCCGATCGTTCTCTCCGCCATGGACCGGTGTGCCATGCGTCCCTGTCCCGCGCGCAAAGTCGTGGAACGCCACCGATACGGACGTCGTTCACGTCATGAGATCGTGAAACGGCGGGCAAGGATCGGATTGCCCGGCTCGGCTCGGCCGATTATCTACACCAGCGCTGTGTGCGGGGAGGCGGAGGATGTGGCGATTCGTTCTACCCGGGGCCGGGGTGGTGGGAATGACGCTGCTGCTGCTCGCTGGCTCTCTCGCGTCTTGGACCTTTGGCGACGGGGCGCCTGCGAGCTCAACGGTCCCGTCCACGGCGGCCGCGACGCCGCCCCCTGCCAAGCCGGCACCGTCCTCCGCAACCTCCGAGGAGGACGCCATGAAGCTGGCGTTAGCGGCCCTGGCCTCGGTGCCGTCGGCTTCCACCCCCAAGGACGCCGCCGGGGCCGAGCCTCCGTCCACCGCGCCCGTGCCGCCGGCTGTCTTGGATTCCGGCAACGCGGCTGCCTCCGCCAGCCCCTTCACTGCCCGCCAGTGACTCGGCGGCTGCGCCCCTGCTCCGTCCTCCGCCGTCCCTGCCGGCCGCACCGTCGCCGTCCGAGACGTTGATCGCGGCGTCCCCGCCGCTTGCCAGCCCGCTTCCGGCCGCTGACTTGGCGGCTGCGCCCCCGCCGTCCCCGCCCGCCGCGCCGTCGCCGTCCGAGACGTTGATCGCGGCGTCCCCGCCGCCGTCCCGCCCGCTTCCGTCCGCTCCGTCCCCGGCGCCCGCCCCAAGTCCGGCCACCGCCGCGAAGGTGGAGCAGCCGACGGCCGCCGCCCCGCCGCAGGGGACCGCTACCGCGGCGGGCGCTGCGCTGGCCGAACAGGCGGATCAGGACTCTTTCGCATCCGTCGAGTCGCTGGTCCATCGCCTGCGCGCCGCGCATCACGGCGCCGCAACCCGCGCCGCATCGGCCGCCCCGGCGCCAGCCTATCACCCCCCGCCCGGTGAACGCCTGACAACGGCACGCGCGCTGCTGGCCTCTGGAGAGTCGGATGAGGCTCGTCCGCTGCTCGAGGCTGTAGCCGCGCAGCTCGTCTTGTCGAGCGAGGCGAACCCGATAGGAGGGTCGGCTGCTGCGCGGATTGACGACGCGCTACGCTGGCTCGGCGCCGGACAGCCCACGCGCGCGCTCAGCCTGGTGGACGCGGCAATCGCCACGCTGGATCAGGGTCGCGAAGCCTCCGCGCCTTCCGATCGCCGCGTCGCGACGCAGGGGCCGACGGAAGGGCCTGACTCCGGTCTCTGGTAAGGCGGCGATTGCGATCTCACGCGTGCCCCGCGCGCTGGCGCAGCATGCGATCGAAGGCGTCGAATACGCGGCGCATCTGCGCCGGCTTGTATGGAAACAGGTCGGGCGGGTCCATCAGGTGGATGATCGCCGCGACGTCGGCCTCGAACACCAGCAGCCGGCCGTCCGGCATCTCGGCGCGATCGATCTGGAAATAGTCGAGTCCCATCCAGTCGTTCAGGGCTTCCAGCGCCACGGCGTGGCGGGTGGCGAAGCCGGTGTCGAACTCGGTCATGGCCCGCGCCTCCTCCGCCCGCCGGGCCGCGTTCGTGCTCATTCCGGCATTGAGGTAGTGGACCATCCAATGCTCGGAAACCGCCATGTGGCAAAGGAACGGCGCGCGGTCGATGCAGGCGATCCGGTATTTGCGGAACAGTCCGTCCGCGCCGCGATAGTCGATGAATTGGGTCAGGAAGAACTCGCCCCCGTCGACCTCCCGCAAGTAGGCGGCGATGTCGGCCGGACGCTCGACCTTCGCCAAGTTCCGGCCAGCATGGGAATTCACCGGACGAACCAGCGCTGGGCCGCCGCCAAAGGGCATGATGTGGCAACCCGCGAGAGCGGCACGCGACACCCGCCGCGCCGGGGGCTGTACAGGCCAGGGCGCCCGGCCAGCCCCTCTGCGACCGTGTCGCGCGACAAGCGAGCGACGGCGGCTGGATTGTTCAGCGCCGGGCGCGGCCAGCGTCCGAACAGGGGCCGCAACCGGTCGAGGGCCTCCGGGTCGGCCTCGCTCACCGCGAAGAACGCGACGTCGTGCTCAGGTACCGTGGCGGGTAGGCTCTCCCCCGGCAGGACAAACAAAAGGTCGAGCTGGACGTCCAGCTGCGCGGTGACGAAGTCGAGTGGCGGGTTGACCATCAGGTTGCCCGGCGCGAGCAGCGCGAGCAGTCGCAGGGGATGGGCGGAGCGGGGCGCGAAACCAGGGGCCACGCGAAATAGCCTGTGTGTGGCGAGCGCCGCGCGTTGCAGAACCTCCGCCTGGCCGTGCCGGAACCGCAGCTCATGCGCCAGCGCCGAGTCCAGGGCCAGCGCGGCCCGGCCCTGCGCCGTGAGGGCAGCGCGGTTGACGAAGCCGAGCAGGTCGTCCAGCCCGTGATCGACGAAGGCGCGATGGGCCAGCGCCGCCGTGCCCCGGATCAGCGGCGGCACCAGATCCGCGCGCAAGTCCGGCACGTCGTCCTGAACAGCGCGGCGCACAGTTTCCAAGGGACCTTCCGCGTTTTCGGCATCATTGGGACGGAACCCTAACAAACCGTAAACAGCGGCTGGACGAGGGACGAGGGATCGCCCGACACAGTGCTTCTGCCGCCATGCCGTAGGAAAATCGTGCGGCCCCTTGGGCTTCGAGCGCGTACTTCGGATGGTGTGGTACGTGTGCAACTGGACTTTGTGGCAAAAATGCGCGATCTTCGGCGTGATTTCGCATGGTCGTCCAGCACCGCGGCTGCTGGGCGCGACGCGAGCCGCCATGCTCCACCCGGCCGGTCCGGGAGGCTCACTGAACCAGAGGATGGAGACGATGAACGCAAGACGGACCGACGTGACCACCATCGATGCTACGACGGAAGGGTTCCGCGCGCGCTCGTTTGCCGGTCTGCCCGCCGCCAGGATGGCGCGGCGGCTTCTGGCGCTCTCGGCCGTTGCCGCGCTTCCGGCCTGCTCCACGGTCCCGCGCCTGCCGCCGGCTCCCCTGGTCCCGGCACCCGAGACGGGACCCGTCAGCGCGCTTCCGCCCTATCGGGTTCAGGTCGGCGATGTCCTGCAGATCCGCTTGCTCCTGAATCCCGAGCTGAACGAGGACGTGACGGTTCGTCCAGACGGCCGCATCTCTACCACGGTTGCCCCTGACGAGCTTGCGGCGGGGCGCACCGTGCCGCAGCTTGCCGCCGCCTTGCGCAGGGACTACTCGAGTCAGCTCCAGAACCCGCGCCTCACGGTGGTGGTGCGCTCCTTCGCCCCGACCCGGATTTTTGTCGGGGGGGAGGTCGCCAATCCGGGCGAGTTCATATCCGTTGGCCCGGCGCCCACGCTGGCCGAGGCGCTCTCGCGTGCGGGCGGGCTGCGGCTGTCCGGCGACGACAATGCCGTGTTCATCATCCGCCGCGGCCCCGGCAACCGGCCGGAGTTCCTGTCCACCCGTTTCGATGCGATCGAGCACGCGCGTGACCCCAACGCCGATGTCACGCTCGCGCCGTTTGACGTTGTCTATGTGCCGCGCACCGGCATCGCCGAGGTATACCGGTACTTCAACCAATATCTGCAGCAGTTCGTGCCCGTCAGCTGGGGCTTCTCGTACCTCGTCGGCGGAGGCAGCAGCAGCAGCGGCGGCGGCACCACGGTGGTGCAGGCCCCGGCTATTCGCTGACGGGCACGCGCCTTGGGCCGGAGCGCGCTCCGAGTCCGAGGCGCGTAGGATGCGGGAAACCGCATCCCCCATGGCGGCACCAGCGCAGGAGACGCCCGATGAGACAAGGATTGAGCACCGCCGAACTCTTGGCCGGACTCCTGGCGCTGGCCGCCTTTTCAGCCCCCGCCGCCCTGGCCGCGCCGTTCTGCCTGGAATTGCAGGCCGTGCCGCCAGAGTGCATCTTTTTCGATGCGAACGCCTGCCGCGTAGAGGCCAACCACCAGCACGGAGCCTGCGTGGTCAACCCGCAAGAGGTCCAACTGGCGCCGAGCGTCGGTGCGTACTGCATCGTCACGTCTGGGCAGGCAACCTCGTGCACCTTCCAGGACGCGGTGTCCTGCGCTCGCGAGGCCGTCCATCAGGGTGGGGTCTGTGTCAGTGCCCCGCCTGCCACGGCCGGCAGCGCGCCGAATGCATCCCAACCCCGCCAAGCGCCAGCAGAGGATAATCCAAATCCATGACACGCTGCCGCAAGGAACCAGGCCGGAAAATGGCGGCCACACTCACGGTTGGTTGACTTGCGCTCACGGCTATGCGATCCTTGCCGCGATAATGACGAGGGCGTCCATTGTCGAGCGTAGAAACAGAGCTCCTCGCCTCTCCCCCGAAGGTCCGGGTCCGTCAAGGCACGGGCGGCAGGCCGGTTCCGTCGGTAACCATATCGGCGGTGGAAAACCGCGAGCCTCTGCGCGAAGCCGTCGAAGCGACGATCGTGCCGTGCCCCCAGGCCCGACGCCGGGCCATGCTGTTGATGATAGCGTCAGCCCTCGCCATGTCGGGCGCGGCATACGGCTTTTATCACGCTCTCCGGTTTCTCATTTAGCGGCCTCGCGCTGCTCTCTGATCGCTGAACAGCGGCGCCTTGGCCGCGGGAAGGCGGAATGCGATATCTGGTGACAGGCGGGGCCGGGTTCGTGGGCAGTCATGTCGTGCTCGCGCTGGCCGAGCGCGGCGAAGAACTCGTGGTCCTTGACAATCTACGCCAGGGTCATCGCGCCGCCATCCCGGCCGGCGCGAAGCTGATCGAGGCGGATTTGGCCGATGAAGCCGCGTTGGACGCGGCGCTCGCGGCGGGGCCATGGGATGGCGTGCTGCACTTCGCTGCGCTTTCGCTAGTGGGCGAAAGCATGCGCCTGCCGTTCCGCTACTTGATCGAGAACGGGTTCAACGGCATCCGCCTGATCGAGGCCTGCGTGCGCCACGGCGTGTCGCGTTTCGTGCTGTCCTCGACCGCCAACTTGTTCGGTGCGCCGGAGTCCGTGCCCATCGACGAGTTCGCGCGGCTCGACCCTGGCTCCCCATATGGCGAGAGCAAGTGGATGATCGAGCGGGCCCTGCTCTGGGCCGGGCGGGCGCATGGCTTGCGCAGCGGCTGTCTCCGGTATTTCAACGCCGCCGGCGCCGACCCGGAGGGGCGCATCGGCGAGGATCATTCGCCTGAGACACACCTTATCCCGCTCGCAATCGACGCCGCGCTCGGCCGCCGTCCCCCGCTCGAGGTGTTCGGCACCGACTACCCCACCCCGGACGGCACCTGTATCCGCGACTATGTTCACGTCTCCGACCTGGCGGACGCGCATGTGCGCACCCTGGAGCGCCTGAAGGATGGCAGCGTCACCTATAATCTCGGCAACGGCGCGGGCTACTCCGTGCTCGACGTGATCGCGGCCGTGGAGCGGGTCGCCGGACGCGCGGTGCCGCATGTCTTAGGGCAGCGCCGGGCGGGAGATCCGGCCGTGCTTGTCGCCTCCGCCGAGCGGATCCGGCGCGAAACGGGATGGCGGCCGCGCTTCGAGCGGCTGGATGACATCGTGTCCACCGCCTACGCTTGGCGCTTGGCGCACCCGCAGGGCTACAGGGACTAAAGCGGCGCCACGGCAGAGCGACGCCTCGGAACGCGTTTGCATCCCATCCAGCGCCGCCCCATGCTGCGGCCATGAAGGGAGAACGCATGGCTAGCAACGATCCGGCATGGGCGCACGAGCTATACGAGCTCCTGCGGCGCAACGGCGTGGTGCAATTCGCCTACGTGCCCGACGCCGGGCACCGCGTCCTGATCGACCGCTCGCTCGCCGATCCGGAGGCGCATTCGGTGCCGTTGACGACCGAAGAGGAAGGTGTCGCGCTGCTCGCGGGCGCCGACTTGGGCGGAGCGCGCGGCGTGCTGCTGATGCAATCCTCGGGCGCGGGCAACTGCGTCAACATGCTTTCGCTCATCGCGGGCGCCCGGTTCCCCTTCCTGACCCTCATCAGCATGCGAGGCGAGTTCGGGGAAGGAAATCCCTGGCAGTTCCCGATGGGCCAGGCCGTCGCGCCGGTCATGGCCGCCATGGGAGTGATCTGCCTTTCCGTGGAGCGGCCAGAGGACGTGGTGCCGACCGGGAGCGCGGCACTCACCATGGTCTTTCAATCAGGTCAGGCCGTCGCGGTCCTGCTGACGCAGAAGCTGATCGGCGCGAAGAAGTTCTGACGGGGCAAATCGATGGCCAAGCTCAACCGGATGCAGATGTCGGCGCTGCCCGACCCCGTTCTGGACCGCCGCCAAGCCGTGCCAGCGCTGATCGAGCGTCCAGGGGATTTCCTGGTGATCGCCGGCCTGGCCGGCGCGGCGCAGGAGCTGTGCGCCATGACCGAGGACGGGGCCGGCGTGTTCGGACTCGCCGGCGCGATGGGCGCAGCTCCCATGATGGGACTCGGCTTGGCGCTCGCCCAGCCTCGCCGGCGCGTGCTGGTCGTGACGGGCGATGGTGAGCTGCTGATGAATCTCGGCGCGCTCGCGACAATCGCGCTGCTCAATCCGCCCAATCTGCGGATCGTCTGCGTCGATAACGGCCATTACGGGGAAACCGGCAATCAGGACAGCCACACGGGGCTGGGCGTGCAGCTCGACAAGATCGCGGCCGGCGCGGGCTTTCCCGTGGTCCACACGATCAACACCGAGGCGGAGATCGCCGAGGGCCGCCGGCTGTTGAACGAAGGCGGCGGCCTCGCCTTCATCCTGCTCCGGGTGATCGCGGGTCCGCCACTTAGGAGCCGGCGCTCCCTGTTCCCGCACGTCGCGCGCGACCGGTTCCGGGGGGCGCTGCTGGAAGCATGAGCGTGCTCGCGCTGAGCTTCGACTGACCGACTCATGCCGCCTCCAGCACCGGAGCGGCGGCGAGCTGGGTGCGGACCAGCTCGGCGAAGACGCCCCCCTGCCGCAATAGCCCGTCGAAGGTGCCGCGCTCCACCACGCGCCCGGCATCGAAGACCAGGATCTCGTCGGCGTCGCGCACCGTGGAGAGGCGGTGCGCGATGATGAACGTGGTGCGCCCGCGCATCAGGTTGCGCAGCGCCCGGCTGACGCGGGCTTCCGTCGCGGCATCCAGGGCGCTGGTCGCCTCGTCCAGGATCAGGATCGGCGGGTTCTTGAGCAAGGCGCGGGCGATGGCGAGCCTCTGGCGCTGCCCACCCGACAGGGTGGAGCCGCGCTCGCCGATCAGCGTGTCGTAGCCGCGCGGCTGACGCAGGATGAAGTCGTGGGCGTCGGCGAGGCGGCACGCCTCCTCGATCTCCTCCTGGGTCGCGTCGGGCCGGCCGACCAGCAGGTTGTCGCGGATCGAGCGGTTGAACAGCATGCTCTCCTGGAACACCACCCCAATCGCCGACCGCAGGCTTTCCAGCGTGACCTCCCTCAAGTCCTGGCCATCGATCAGGATGCGGCCCTCGCTCGGATCCCACAGCCGTTGCAGCAGGGCCATGACGGTGGATTTGCCGGCCCCGGTACGGCCGACCAGCGCCACCGCCGTGCCTGGCCGCGCGGTGAAGGAGACGTCGTTCAGTACGTTGTGCCCGCCCGGGTAGGCGAACGAGACATGCTCGAACACCACCTCCCCGTGTTGCGCCTCAAGGGGCAGCGCGCCGGACGCCTCGGGAACCGAGCTCCGCGCGTCCAGCACGTCGAACAGCTCCTCGATCGCCGCAGCGCGGAAGAATACGTTCGCGACGAAGTTCACCCCCGCCTCCAGCCGGCTGATGAGCAGGGTGGCGAAGCCCATGAAGCTGACCACTTCCGATAGCTCGGCGTCGCCCGCCAGATGCAGGATCGTGCCGATTACGACGATGGAGATCACGGCGAGCGTGCTGGCCCCGCGCGTGAGCACGTTCACCACCGCCCACCAGTTCAGCACCGGAAAGGTGTGGGAGATCACCTCTTGCGCGATGTCGCCGAACAGCCGGCGCTCGGCGGCCAGCCGGGTGAAGGATTGCACGACCATGATGTTGCCGAGCGCGTCCGACACCGTGCCCGCCAGACGTGAGTTGGCGCCCTCGGCCCGGCGCTGGCCCGCCTGCGTGCGGCTGACCACGAATGATATGATACTGATGAAGACGATGACCAGCGCAATCAGGCATACGGACAGGCGCCAGTTCATCATCAGGGTCAGCGGCAGCAGGACCACGACCGAGGCAATGGTCGTCAACTGGTCGCGGAAGAGTACCAGCCATACCGCGAACAGCGCCTCAGAGCCGGAAAGCATTACCTTCATCAGCCGGCCGGAATGAATATCGCCATGAAACGACAGCGGCAGCCCCAGAACGTGGCTGAAATAGCGTCCGATTATCTGGATGCGGTTGCGGTGCGCCAGCCGCTCGGCCTGCAAGGCGGTCGCCATGTTGGCGGCGATACCTGCCACGCCAACCCCGGCCCAAATGCTCAAGAGCACCGTCGCCTGCTGCCAGAGCACGTCGCGGCGAAGCTGGTCGGACTCGCCCAGGAGCCCGATCACCCGGCCGAACAGCACCGGCTCCAGGAACAACAATCCGGCGACGACCAGGCTGCCCAGGCAGAGCAGGGCAGCCGTCTTCAGGTCCGACCCAAGCAGGCGCAAGGCCCGCACGTAGATTCTCAGGAATCGCATCGCCCGGCCCGCGCTAATCTATCGTCCCCTGGGGACATCTCTGTCACTGCCTTGTGGCAGCAACAGGGCAAGAGCCGGTTAGATCAGCACCGCGTCGCACAAAACCGTGTGGCGGGTGAGACAAGCTCATCCTGTGCCGCGACAAGGCACAGCTCGCGCGAGCCGAAAGCCGCCGTGCGGCGCAGCACGCCCCAGAGCGCCGAGCCTGCCCGCTCCAGCGCCGCCGCCGTGCTGCCGGTGGCGATCCGATGGAACAGGAACAGCGCCGCGAGCACGTCGCCCGCGCCGTTGACGCTGATTGCCAGCTCGGGCGTGCGCAGCAGATGGAACTGCCCGGCCTCGGTGGCCAGCATGTCGATCGAGCCCGGCGGGGTCTCGGCGGTGCGCAAACTTGTGACCAGGACGACGCGCGGTCCGTCCGCCCGCAAGCGCGCCGCCAACCGGGCGGCACCCTGCCGGGCCTCGGCGAGGGTGCCGCAGGCGCAGCCGGTGAGCTGCTCCAGCTCGAACCGGTTCGGCGTCGCGATGTCGGCAATCGGCAGCGCGCGCTCGCGCATCAGCTCAGCGATGCCGGGGCGGACATACACGCCGCCCCCGTCGTCGCCGATGACCGGATCGCAGCAATAGAGCGCACCGGGATTCGCCGCCCGCACCCGTCCGACCGCATCAAGGATGACCTGCCCGATCTCCTGGTCGCCCATGTAGCCGGACAGGATCGCGTCGCAGCCCGCCAGCGCGCCGCGCGCGGCGATGCCCTCCATTACCGCGCTGATCGCCGCGCCGGTGAACACCTGCCCGGTCCAGGCGCCATAGCCGGTGTGGTTCGAGAACTGGACCGTGTTGACTCCCCACACCTCGGCGCCCAGGCGCTGGAGCGGAAAGATCGCGGCGGCGTTGCCGACATGGCCATAGGCGACCCAGGACTGGATCGACAGAATGTTCACCCGAAGCCGCCAGCCCGGGCACCCCGGCTCACGCGGTGCGCCCGCCATCCACCGGCAGCAGCACGCCGGTGATGAAACTGGAGCTGTCCTCGGCGAGCCACACGCAGGCGTTGGCAATGTCGGCGGGCGTGCTCATCCGGCCCAGCGGGATGCTGGCGAGAAAGCGCTCGCGCAGGGCCGGCGTGTCCTCCCCACCCATGAAGTCGGCCACCAGCGCGGTCGCGCCGATCACCGGGCAGACCGAGTTGACCCGGATGTTGTCCTTGGCGAGCTCCAGCGCCATGGCCTTGGTGATGGTGTTCACCGCGCCCTTGGTGCCGTTGTACCAGACTAGGCCGGGACGCGGGCTGATGCCGGCGGTGCTGCCGATGTTAATGATCGACCCGCCGCGCCTCTGCTGGCGCAGGACCGGGATCGTCTCCTGCGCCATCCAGTAGATCGATTTCACGTTCACCGCGTAGATGCGGTCGAAGGTCGCCTCGTCCACTTCCAGCATCGGCCGGTTGCGGTGGGTGGTGCCGGCATTGTTCACCACGACATCCAGCCCGCCGAATTCGCGGAGGGCGGTCTGCACGATCGCCTTCACGTCGGCACCCTTGCTGACGTCGCCGCCGACGGCCACCGCGCCGATCTCCGCGGCAAGGCGCTGCGCCCCGTCCAGGTTCAGGTCCGCCGCGACGACACGGGCGCCCTCGGCGGCGAACCGCCGCGCGATGCCCTCCCCGAAGCCGCTCGCCGCTCCGGTCACGACCGCGATCTTGCCTTGCAGCCGCATGGGTTCCCCTCCGTTACAGCGACGCTAGAGGCGCTCAGGCCGCGCCGCAACCTGGAGATCCGATCCTATGGCTTCTGATACCCGTCCCCTCGCGATCGTCACCGGTGCCTCGAGCGGCATCGGCTACGAGCTCGCCAAATGCTGCGCCCAGAACGGCTACGATCTTCTCGTCGCCGCCGACGAGCCGGCGATCAACGATGCCGCGCAGGCGTTCCGGCAGCTCGGCGTATCGGCCGAGGCGGTGCAGGCGGACCTCGCCACGACCGAAGGAGTCGACAGGCTCTATGCCGCTGCCAAGGGCCGTCCGGTCGAGGCGCTGCTGGCCAACGCGGGCCGCGGCTTGGGAAAGGGCTTCCTCGATCAGGATTTCCACGAGGTGCGGCGTGTGATCGACACAGACATCACGGGCACGCTTTACCTGATCTACAAGGTCGGCAAGGACATGCGCGCGCAGCGGCGCGGCCGCATCCTCATCACCGGCTCGATCGCCGGCTTCCTTCCCGGCACCTACCAAGCGGTCTACAATGCCTCGAAGGCGTTCCTCAACTCGTTCTCGTTCGCGATCCGCCACGAGCTGAAGGACACGGGCGTGAGCGTCACCTGCCTGATGCCCGGCGTGACCGAGACCGATTTCTTCGAGCGCGCCGACCTGATGGACACCAAGATGGGAACCGCGAAGAAGGATGATCCCGCCGACGTCGCCAAGACCGGCTTCGACGCCATGATGCAGGGCAAGGGCGATGTGGTGACGGGCTGGCACAACAAGCTGCAAACGGCGATCGCCTCGGTCACGCCCTCCGACATCCTCGCCGAACAGCACCGCAAGATGGCTGAGCCGGGAACGGCGACCAGGTAGGCCCCCCTCTCCCTGGCCCCCTCCCATACGGAAGGGGGCTTTCTGTTTCCCCCTCCTGTAGGAGGGGGAAACAGGGGCTCCGACGGGCATCAGTCCACGGGCATCAGTCCATCGGGCCGAGCTTGTCCAACAGCGTCACGAGCGCATCGACGCAGGCGCGCGTCGATTCATCGTCCGCGCACTTCACGTCCACCATGTCGTTGCCATGGACGAAGCGGAAATGCGCCGCCTTCGAGGGCGGCGGACGGTGCATTTGATGCTCCGTCATCTCCTCCATCATTCCGGCCATCGCGCCTCCAGCCGGAGCACGGTGCGCGCCTGGCGCGCTCATGGGTCCAGGCGGTCCGCCAAGGTGGGGCGGAGCCATGATAGGTGGAGGCGCGCTGGGCTGCGGGTTTGGCCCTTGGGCAGGCGGGGCTTGCGCGAAGGCGGAACTGGCCAATGCCGCCATCATGGCGGCCGTCATAATGAGTGACTTCATGCCTGTGCCTCCCCCTGTCTCTTCGACGGACGCCTAACGTGGCGACCGTCGGTGAACGCCAGGTCTCTCTCGCCGGTTCGTGGCTGTACCGACGCCGCCAGGTGCTTTGCACCGCTCGTCCCGGGTGCTTTGCACCGCTCGTCCAGGACGCTAGAAGGCCCGCTTCGGGCAGCCGGTCGGAATCGGCTGCCCCGCATCCAGGAGCACATCATGAAGCCCGGCGTTCATCCCGAGTATCACGAGATCACCGTCGTCATGACTGACGGCACGCAGTTCACCACCCGCTCTTGCTGGGGCAAGCCAGGCGACACGTTGCGCCTGGACATCGACCCGAAGTCGCACCCCGCCTGGACCGGCCAGCAGCGGATCATCGACACGGGTGGCCAGGTAGCGAAGTTCAACAAGAAATTCGCCGGGCTCGGACTGAAGCGGTAGCGCCGCGCGCGTGCGCGGCGCTCTTGAACCGCTGCGCGCGTTCACCAAATTTGCCGTGTCCGGGGCGCCTTCGGGGTCTCGGGGCCTGAACAGGGTCGGCCCACTCGGGCGACTCACCTGAAAACCTTGCTTTCTGGAGGTTTGCGATGACGACTGTGGATTTCGCGCCGCTGTTCCGCACCGCTATCGGCTTCGACCGCTTGGCGCGGCTGATGAACACCGCGGCGGCGAGCGCGGAGGCGCCAGCCTACCCGCCCTACAATATCGAAAAGACTGGTGAGGACACCTACCGTCTGACCATGGCGGTGGCCGGCTTCCGGCCCGAGGATCTCGAACTGGTCGTGAAGGAGAACACGCTCGTGATTTCCGGCCGCGTTGGCCAGGAGGCGCAGAAGGCCGAGGTGCTGTATCGCGGCATTGCCGGACGCGCGTTCGAGCGCCGCTTCGTGCTTGCCGACCACATCGTGGTCGAGGGCGCGGACCTACAGAACGGCCTCCTGCATGTCGGGCTGAAGCGGGTCGTGCCAGAGGCGCTGAAGCCGCGCCGCATCACGATCAGCACCGCTCCGAACACGGAGACGGCGCAGATCGCCAACGACGCGGCGACCGACGCCAAGGCCGCCTGACGGTCTGCGATCGGGCGTATGGAAAGGAAGGGGCCGGGCGACCGGCCCCTTTTTGCTGCATCGGAGATGCCATGGAGCTGCTGATCTTCGGGCTCGGCTATGTCGGCAGGGCAGTCGCGGCGACATGGGACGGGGCTGGCGTGACCGGGACGGCGCGAAAATCCATCCCCGACCTGCCCAACACCGTCGCCTGCATTCCGCCCGAGGAAGCGGTTCGCGCTCTCGCGACCGCGACCCATCTGCTGGTCACGGCGCCTCCCGGCGCGGAGGGCGACCCGTTGCTCGCACTAGAGGGCGCGCGCGCCGCGCTCGCGCGGTCTCCGCTGAGATGGATCGGCTATCTCTCCAGCACCGGCGTCTATGGCGACCGCGGCGGCTTGTCGGTGGACGAGACGACGCCCCCGGCGCCTGGCTCGGAGCGCACGATCCGGCGCGTCGCCGCCGAGGCCGCCTGGTCGTTACTCGGTGATCGATGCACGGTCGATATTTTCCGCCTGGCCGGGATCTATGGTCCAGGCCGGTCCGTCTTCGATGACCTGCGCAGCGGGCGCGCGCGGCGGATTATCAAGCCAGGTCATGCCTTCGGCCGCATCCATCGCGACGACATCGTGCGGGCCATCCGAGCCGCGATGGCCCAGCAAGGCGGTGCGCGGGCAAGAATTCTCAACCTCTCCGACGACGAGCCAGAGGAAAGCGCCGTCGTGATGGAGGAAGCGGCACGGCTGCTTGGCGTCCCGCCGCCGGCGGAGGTGGCCTTCTCGGATGCGTGGGCGGCGATGAGCCCGATGGCGCGCAGCTTCTGGTCCGAGAACCGCAAGGTCAGCAGCCAGGCGACCAAGGCCGCGCTCGACCTTTCCTGGCTTTATCCAACCTACCGCGAGGGCCTACGCGCCGTCCTGGCCGCAGAGCACGAGGAGCACCCGCTCCAATAGCGCGAGGTCTTGTGGCCGGGACAGGCGATGGTCCCCGTCCTTGACCAGCGTCACCTGCACGTCCGCCCCGGTCAGGCGCTCGGCGATGCGCAGCGCGATGTCCCACGGCACGTCGGGGTCGCGCTGGCCGTGCAGGAGGCGAACCGGGCAGTCCAGCGCGATCGGACCATCGAGCAACAGGCGCCTCCGCCCGTCCTCGATCAAGCGGCGGGTGATCGGGTAGGGCTCGCCATACTGGCTCGGCACACGCAGCACGCCCTCGCCCATCAGCCGCTCGCGCTCGCGCGGGGCCATGGCCTGCCACATCAGGCGCTCGGTAAAGTCCGGGGCGGCGGCGACGCCAACCAGGCCGGCGATCCGCCCCGGCCGCGCCAAGGCGACCAGAAGGGCAATCCAGCCGCCCATCGAGGAGCCGACCAGCACGAGAGGCCCTTGGGTCAGCGCGTCGATCAGCATCAGGGCGTCCGCGGTCCATTGCCCGATATCGCCGTCCTCGAACCGTCCGCCGCTCGCGCCATGGCCCGAGTAGTCGAAACGCAGCATCGCCCGCCCCCACGCGGCGCAGAGCCGGGCCAGGTAGGTGGCCTTGTCGCCGGTCATGTCGCCGCGAAAGCCGGGGAGGAAGACGACGGTGGGGCTATTGCCGGGGGTGAGGAAGTAGGCGAGGCGGGTGCCGTCGCCGCGATCCAGTGTGTCCGACATCATGCTGGAAACTCACCAACCGAAGAAGATCCAGTCGAGCGCGCGATTGATGTCATCGCGATACTCGCGCAGGCTGCCGACAGGCTTGCCCAATCGAGACGCCAAGATGCTTCCCATCATCGTGAGTAGGATAATGTACTCGGCGCCGTCGTGACGAACATTGACCAGGGCACGATTGGGCGGCCCCGCGAGTGGCGGGACAGGCCGGGCGAGCGGTGCCACCAGCTGGTCCTGCCCGCCGACCGCATCGGATTGCAGCACCATCACCAGCGGAAAATCCCGCCGTGATCGCCCGTTTGGGTTCACATAGAGGTCATGCCGCATGATCGGCGCCGGCATCCGTTCCGGCGTCGTTTGTCCAGTCGTCGAACGGCCGGCCGTAGCGTGCGACATAGGCGGAAGCGCGCTCTCCTGCGTCCTTCAGCTCCGCCCTGATCCGCTCTTGTTCAAGCTCCGTATAGGCGCGGGCAACCGCTTCCTCGGCCAATCGGGAGATGTTCAAGCCAGCGGCCGCGGCCTTGGCGGCCAAATCCTGATTGAGCGTGACACTGACGGTCTTCCGCCGTGCGTTCGGGTCGAAGAGCGGAGTCCGCATAGCTGGTTTCCACGGGTCATTGAATGCTGGTATTCTTGCCGCATAAGATAGCACGCGCAAGCACAACATGGCCGAATGAGTTTTCCCGCTATTCTCCAAATTCTGCCCTCAGTCGATCTCCCGTGCGCGGCGCCAACGGTGCGATCTATGCGGTGGGCGGCAGTGTCCCGCCGTCAGCTTCCGATAATTTGAGCCGCCGGCAGATCGCGCGAAAGATGACGAACGTCAACGGGATGATGACGATATACGCCCAGCCCTGACCCGTGCCTGGTTCCCAGTCCGAAGCTCACAAGCCGCCCGTAGCCGGGATTACAATTGTCCAGAACATCAAGACGAACACAGCTAGTTTGAAATCAAGGTTGGCACGACCCCACAGGATCGACAAATAGATCATACCACACCTTCGTCGCTGTCTTCCGGCTCGAAGTCGGAGAGCCAATCCGCGAACGGATGGCCATGCTGAGCGACATAGGCACTCGTGATTCGCACCGCTTCCGCAATCTCCGCCTTGACGCGTTCCCGTTCGAGGTCGGTGAATGCCGTCGCGATCGCTGCTTCACCGCGGGCATTCGGGTCGAAGAGCGGGGTCCGCATGGGTGACTACCCACCGGTATGCTACACCGGTAGCCTGCCCGCGTACTGGCGTGGCCGCAAACCGTGGTATCTCGACCAAACGTGACCAAGCCTGTCATCCTCCAAGTCCTTCCCTCCCTCGAAACCGGCGGGGTCGAGCGCGGCACGGTGGAGATCACCGACGCCATCGCCCGCGCCGGCTGGGACGCGCTGGTGGCGAGTGCTGGCGGTCGCATGGTCGCCGAAATCGAGCGCGCTGGCGGCCGGCATGCCGCTCTGGCCCTGACTTCCAAGAACCCGCTCCGTATCCTGTGCAATGCTCAGGATCTGGCGCGGCTGATCGCCAGGGAGCGGGTGGGCATCGTCCACGCCCGCTCCCGCGCACCAGGCTGGTCGGCGCTCCTGGCCGCGCGGCGCACCGGGGCGCGGTTCGTGACCACATATCATGGCGCCTATGGCGAAGACCTGCCGTTCAAGCGCCGCTATAACGCGGTCATGGCGAAAGGCGCGGTGGTGATCGTGGCCAGCCGCTTCATGGCGGAGCTGGTGGAGCGTCGGCACGGCATCGATCCGGCGCGCATCCGCCTGATCCCGCGCGGCATCGACCCCGAGGTGTTCCATCCCGCGATCCGCCGGGAGCGGGTGGAGCGTTTGCGCCATGCCTGGGGCCTGCCCGACGGGGCGCCGGTCATCATGATGCCCGGCCGGCTGACCGGCTGGAAGGGGCAGGGCGTCCTGATCGACGCGGCGGCGAGGCTCGCGCGCTGCGACGCGCGCATCGTGCTCGTCGGCTCCGACCAGGGCCGCACCGCCTACTCCGAAGGGTTGAAGCGACGGGCGGCTGCGCTCGGTCTGGCCGACCGCCTGCGCCTGGCAGGCCAATGCGACGACATGCCCGCCGCACTCTGTCTCGCCGATGTCGTGATTCATGCCTCCACCGAACCGGAGGCGTTCGGGCGCGTGGTGATCGAGGCGCAGGCCATGGGCCGGCCGGTCATCGCCAGCGATCTCGGCGGCCCGGCCGAGACGGTCGCGGAGGGCGCGACCGGCTGGCGCGTGCCGCCGGGCGATCCGCTGGCGCTCGCCGCCGCCATCGACCGCGTGCTCGCCCTGCCCGAGGCGGCGCGGCGAGCGACCGGGGTGCGGGCCAGGGCGGCCGTGCTTGCTCATTGCACCACCGCCGCCATGCAAGTGGCCACGCTTGACGTGTACCGCGAAGTGCTTGCGGTGCCGCCCGCTTGATCCCATAGACGCAAGCCTACCCAGGAGCTGTCCGCCCATGCCCGCCATCACCTTGCCCGACGGAACCGTTCGCCGCTTCGACGGCCCGGTGACTGGCACGGCGTTGGCCGAGGCGATCGGGCCGGGCCTCGCGCGCGCCGCGCTCGCGATGAGGCTCGACGGCAAGCTGGTCGACCTCGCGACGGAGATCGACCGCGACGCCGCCGTGGTGTTCGTCACGCGCCGCGACCCCGAGGCCCTGGAACTGATCCGCCATGACAGCGCCCACGTGCTGGCCGAGGCCGTCCAGTCGCTCTATCCCGGCACCCAGGTCACGATCGGCCCGCCGATCGAGAACGGCTTCTACTACGATTTCGCCCGCAACACGCCGTTCACCCCCGAGGATTTCCCGGCGATCGAGGCGAAGATGCGCGAGATCGTCGCGCGCGGCGCCCCGTTCCGCCGCCAGGTGGTGGACCGCGACGACGCCATCCGCTTCTTCGAGTCCAAGGGCGAGAGCTACAAGGCCGAGCTGATCCGCGACCTGCCGGAATACGAGACGATCAGCCTGTATTCGCAGGGCGACTGGATCGACCTCTGCCGCGGCCCGCACATGCGGAGCACGGCCGATGTCGGCGCCGCTTTCAAGCTGATGAAGGTCGCCGGCGCCTACTGGCGGGGCGATCATCGCAACGCCATGCTGAGCCGCATCTACGGCACCGCCTGGCGCGACCAGAAGGAGCTGGACGCCTACCTTCACATTCTGGAGGAGGCCGAGCGGCGCGACCACCGGCGGATCGGCAAGGAGATGGACCTCTTCCATACCCAGGAGGAGGCCGTCGGCAGCATCTTCTGGCACCCGAAGGGCTGGCGCCTGTACCGCACCATGGAGGACTACATGCGCCGCCGGCTCGACGCGGCGGAGTACCAGGAGGTGCGCACGCCCCAGCTCGTGGACCGCTCCCTCTGGGAAGCGTCCGGGCATTGGGAGAAGTTTCGCGAGCACATGTTCATCGCCACCGTGGAGGACGAGGACAAGACCTACGCGCTCAAGCCGATGAGCTGCCCGTGCCATGTGCTGATCTTCCGCCAGGGGCTCCGATCCTACCGGGAGCTTCCGTTGCGCATGGCCGAGTTCGGCTCGTGCCATCGCTACGAGCCCTCGGGCGCGCTGCACGGCATCATGCGGGTCCGGGCCTTCACCCAGGATGACGCGCACATCTTCTGCACCGAAGCGCAGGTCACGCCGGAGACAGTTCGCTTCGTGGGGCTGCTGTCCTTGATCTATCGCGACTTCGGCTTTCCCGAGTTCCGGGTGAAATTCGCCGACCGACCCCCGGTGCGGGCCGGCGCGGACGAGGTCTGGGACCGTGCGGAGGAGGCGCTTAGGGCGGCCTGCGCAACGGCGGGCGTCGACTACGAGCTCAATCCCGGTGAGGGCGCGTTCTATGGCCCGAAGCTCGAGTTTGTTCTGCGCGACGCGATCGGTCGGGACTGGCAGTGCGGCACGCTCCAGGTCGATTTCGTGCTGCCCGAGCGGCTGGGCGCCGAGTACGTGGCCGAGGACGGCACGCGGCGCCGGCCGGTGATGCTGCACCGGGCGATCCTTGGCAGCTTCGAGCGGTTCCTGGGCATCCTGATCGAGCAATACGCCGGGCGCTTCCCGCTCTGGCTCGCCCCGGTGCAGGTGGTGGTCGCCACCATCGTCTCGGACGCCGACGACTTCGCGCGCGAGGCGGCGGAGGCGCTGCGCGCGGCCGGGCTGACGGTGGAGCTCGACCTCTCGAACCAGAAGATCAACGCCAAGGTGCGCGCGCACAGCGTGGCGCATGTGCCGGTTCTGGCGGTGGTTGGACGGCGCGAGGCCGAGGCGCGCAGCGTGGCCCTGCGCCGTCTGGGCATGGACACGCAGCAAGTCCTACCCCTGGAGCAGGCGGTCGCCCATCTTGCAGCCGAGGCGATGCCACCCGATCTCGCGCGCTTGGTGCCGGCCGGCAACCGCCAAGCCGCTTGATCACAGGCCCGTGCCCGGCCAGGATAGGGCGCCACCCATTGAAACAGAGACAGGAGCGAGACCATAGCCAGAGGACCAATGACTGCCCCGCCCACGCGCGATGGGCCCCGTGTCAACGAGGAGATCAGGTCCGCCCAGGTGCGGCTGATCGACCAGGATGGCGAGATGCTGGGCGTGATGTCGGGCCGCGATGCGTTGCAGAAAGCGTTCACCACCGGGCTCGACCTGGTGGAGATCAGTCCCAACGCCGATCCCCCGGTCGTCAAGATCCTCGATTACGGGAAATACAAGTACGAGCAGCAGAAGAAGAAGAACGAACAGAAGAAGCGTCAGAAGGTTATTGAAATCAAAGAGGTCAAGGTCCGCCCGAATATCGACGAGAACGACTATCAGGTGAAGATGCGCGCCATGAAGTCGTTCATCGAGGAGGGCGACAAGGTCAAGGTGACGCTTCGCTTCCGTGGTCGCGAGATGGCGCACCAGGACATCGGCATGCGCGTGCTGGAACGCATCCGCCAGGAGATGGACGGCCTCTCCAAGGTCGAACAGATGCCGCGGATGGAGAACCGGCAGATGATCATGGTGCTGACACCGCGCTGACCGGCTCGGCGTCGTGAAGACGCTGCTGATCGTGTTCCATTCTGCCACGGGCGGCACACGGCAAATGGCGGAGGCGGTCGCCAGTGGCGCAGCCGCCGAGCCCGCGTTGCGCGTGCGCCTCCTGCGCGCCTCAGAAGCGCATCCCGACGACGTGCTGGAAGCCGATGGTTACGTGTTCGCCGCTCCTGAAAACCTTGCGGCGCTCGCCGGCCTGATGAAGGATTTTTTTGACCGCGCCTATTACCCGGTGCTGGACTGCGTCAACGGTCGGCCCTACGCGGCGCTGGTCTGCGCTGGGAGCGACGGTCGCAACGCCGTGCGTCAGATCGAGCGCATTGCCACGGGCTGGAGATTGCGGGCGATCACCGACCCTATCATCGTGTGTACGCACGCCCAGACAAAGGAGGCGATCCTTCAGCCCAAGGTGATCGGGGCCGACGACCTCCGCCGCTGCGAGGAGGTTGGAGGCACCCTCGCCGCCGGTCTTGTGATGGGAATTTTTTAAGGCGCGGTGCTGCCCTCTCGAAATGTTCCAATCGTCATTGCCGTCCATCCGAGCGCAGATGCTGGAGGAGCAGAACCGTCTTGGCATCCACGATCTCCCCCGCCATGACCATCTCCCAGGCGCGCACCAAAGGCAGTTCTAGGGTTTCGATCTCCTCGCCCTCGCCACGCACGCCGCCGCCTTCGCCGATGACGTCGTCCGATCCGTAGTTGGCGACGAACAGATGCAGCTTTTCGGCCGAGGCGCCTGGACTCATGTAAAGCTCGAACACCTTGCGCAAATTGCGCAAGCGGATGCCCATTTCCTGCTCGGCTTCCTGGCGCACCGCCTCGGCTGGGTCGTGTCCCTTGTCAACCAGGCCGGCGCAGAGCTCGATGAGCATCGCGGCGTCGCCATTGACGAACGCCGGAACGCGGAACTGCCGGACCAGCAGCACTGTGCCGCGGACACGGTCAACGGGGAGCACCGCGGCACCCGGCCCGTTGTGGTAGATTTCGCGCTTGAGCGTCTGACGCGCGCCGTCGCGCCGAATCTGCTCGAAGGTGACTTCCTCCAGCTTGTACCAGTTGTCAGACAGCACCGTGCGGTTCCGGATCTGGACGTCCGGCGCTGGATCACGCATCGGTCGAACCTTCCAGCCAAGTGACGGGAGGGCCGTGCGTGTGCGCCAGCGCAAGACAGCGTTCACGCCCTTCAGGCCAGAGCGTCAGGCGCAGCTCGGGCCGCCCCCCGCCAGGGCCACTATCCGGCCGCGGTTCCAACCGCAACCAGGCCAGCGGCGCGTCCGCGTCGGCACGCGCACCCGCCTCCGCCACGACGGACCGAATGCGGCTCCTCGTGTCCCCGGAAAAGTACTCCCAGGCGATGGAGTGGTACAGCACCGTCGTACGGCCCGGAGCCGGTGCTTGCAGGCGCTTCGCGACCCAGGCGGCGGCCTCACTCCGCTCCACCGTGATCCGTTCATGGCGCGCCAGGTCCGTCGCCGCGTCCAGCAGCGCCATTCGCGCGGGCTGATCGGCCCACACATACGCCCGCAGACGCAGGCGCGCTTGGTCGTCCTCCAAATCGACTGGCTCCGAGTTGGAGCCGGCGCGCTCGGCAACGCCGACGCGGGCCTCTAACGGCGGCAACGGACCCTCCCAATCGGCCTGCACAAAGACGGAACTATCCGCGCGGCCCCAGTGGGCCTCCCCGCCAAGCGCATAACGGTAACGGTCCCACAGAAGATTGAGGCCAGCGCTCGCCCCGATCTCGAGCATCCGTATCGGCTTGCCCCCCGTCGCCCGTGCGATTTCCAAGAAACCACCCAGCAGGACGGCCGAGCGCCCGACCTCATTGGTCTGCGGCGGCGAGCCCAGGAACGCCTCGACATCCCGCCGATGCGCCTTGATTGCCGCCAGCGCCGCGCCCCAGACCGATTCGCCGTCACCCGCGCGATCCGAGGGGGGATATACGGCCGCGAGATCGGGGTCGCTTTTGGACAGAACCAAGGAATGCAGTGCAGCCGCCAAGCGGAGCGGCACGGCGTCCTGAACCGGATCACCCGACCAGGAGGCGAGCACGCCGCCGATCGATCCAGCGCGATCGAGTTCGCTCGCGGCTCGATCGAGCAGTGCCGCCATGAATGGTGAACCAAGTTCGCCACACGCGCGCGCTTGCGTTCGGAAAGCCTCAACCAGATCAGACCGGCCCGCCATGCACGCAAAGCGCGCGAACGAGGCCGGGGTTGCTCGCTATTTCTTCCGCGCCCGCCAGATGCTTGCCGCATCCGAGTCGGCGGTGGACGCGTTGGGGGCCGCACCCAGGGCCAGCAGCCCCAACGCGATCGTGGCGATCACGGTGGGCGTTTGCGCCGTCTCCTCGCGCCAGGTCTCTAGGAAATCGGCCTGCTCGGGCCGCTCCGTCGCGAGCGGCGGCAACTGCAACTCATGGCGGCTCGCCCCGGCCAGCAGATGCGCCGTCATGGGCCGGGCCGGATTCCGTTCCGCCTCGCCGCCCCCGCCCTTCACGACGAGCAGCCGCGCGCGGCCAAGGCGCTGTGCCGCGCCCAGATGCAGGTCGATGTAGGGCGGATGGAACACGCCATCGACACTCGCCCCGGCATCGAATGGATTGAGCAGCCGCGCGACCGTGTTGACCGGCGAGCGCAGCCCCAGAAGGGCGCGCAGCCCCAACAAGCGGTCGAGCGCGGGGCTGAGTGACCCGAGCGGCAGGTACGCCAAGCCGGTGTCCCGCAGCAGCCGGGCCGCGCCCGCCCCATCCTCCGCCGGCCGTCGGTCAAGCAGGCGCAGCGCGTCGGGAGCCGGAATCCCGTGGCTGTGCGCGTTGGACCCGTGCATCAGCACGCGGTATCCGGCCTGGCCCAGCGCCAGGGCGGAGAGAAGGAACCACGGCGCCCCGCGCGTGCGCCCGGCGCCGTAGGACGGCCAGTCCAGATCGGCCCCGATCGGTTCCGGCGCATGGGCGAGGTGCTCCCGCGCCGCCTCCACCAGCCCGGCCATGCCGTCCGCGTCCTCGCCGCGATAGCGCAGCAGCATTAGGAAGGCGCCGGTCTGGTGCGGGTCGGTCTCCTCCCGCAGGATCATGCCGAACGCGTCGCGCGCCTCCTCCCGGCTCAACGCGCGGGATCGGCCGGGACCGCGACCGAGGGTGCGGACATAGGGCGCGAAAGGGTGCTCGGCGCCGTCAGGCGGCAACGCCAATCTCCTCGCGCGCGCTGCGCGCCAGCCCGAGCGCCTCTCCGATCAGCACCAGCGTCGGGCCGTCCAGCCCGGCTTCCAGCACCGCTTCGGCAATGCTTGCCAGCGTGCCCGCCACGCGCCGCTCATTCGGCAGGCTCGCATTCTCCACGGCGACGGCCGGCGTGCTGGGGTCGCGCCCGGCGTCCAGAAGCGCCTGGGTCAGCGCTGGAAGCGTGCGCACGCCCATGTAGACGGCGAGCGTTCCACCCATCCCGGCCAGCGCACGCCAATCGTGCGCTGGCAGGCCCTCGTCCTTGCCGTGTGCGGTCACGAAATGCAGGCTGCGCGCCACGCCGCGATGGGTGAGCGGCGCTTGCAGCCCGGCGGCGGCGGCGCAGGCGGCGGTCACGCCAGGGATGACCTCGACCGGCACGCCGGCGGCGCGCAGCGCGTCCAGTTCCTCGCCGCCGCGGCCGAACACGAAGGGATCGCCGCCCTTCAGCCGCACCACATGCAGCCCGTCTTGCGCGAAGCGCAGCATCAGCCGGTTGATCGCGGCTTGGCTCATCGCGTGCCGGCCACAGCGCTTGCCCACATCGACGCGCCGCGCGTCACGCCGCGCCAGGTCGAGCACCGCCGGGCCGATCAGCTTGTCGAAGAGAATCACGTCAGCTTCCTGGAGCGCGCGCAGCGCCTTGAGCGTCAGCAGTTCCGGATCGCCCGGCCCGGCGCCGACCAGGCTCGCGCGCCCCGCCGGAGCGGTCCGGCGAGCCGCCAGGCGTTCGCGCATCAGCGTGTCGGCCTCCGCCTCGCCTCCGCGCAGCACCGCCTCGGCCTCGGGGCCGCCCAGCACGGCATCCCAAAACCGCCGCCGCTCCTCGCGGCCGAGCGTCTCGGCGGCGCGCGCGCGCCATTTCGCGCAGAACGCCGCGAGCGCGCCATAGCCCTGGGGGATCGCGGCCTCGATCCGCGCCCGCACGGCGCGTGCGAGCGCGGGGGCCACGCCGGCTGTGGAAATCGCGATCGCGATCCGCCCGCGCTGCACCATCGCCGGCGTGGTGAAGTCGCAAAGCCCCGGCTGATCGACCGCGTTCACCAGCACGCCACGCCCACGCGCGGCGGCGACGACCGTCTCTGCGCCCTTGTCCAGCGCGACATAACAAAGCCGCGCGCCATCCAGGTCGCCCGGTTCGAACGCCCGCTGATGGACGGCGAACCTGCGTTCCTCGGCCAGCATCATCAGCGCCTCGGACGGGGCGGGATCGACCACGCGCGGCACGGCGCCACTAGCCAATAACAGACGGAGCTTGGCGACAGCCGGATCGCCGCCGCCCACCACCAGCACGCGCGCTCCTTCCAGGTCCAGGAAGAGTGGAAAGGGTGGCGACGGCTCAGGCCTGGGCATGGATGTCACGCAAACTCTCCTGCAATCCTGGGATGCACGATCTGCAATTCGTGCCCGTCTGTAAGCCCGCCCCGATCGCCGCGCGCAAGCTCGCGACACTCATGGAAAAGCAGGTACAGATCGTCCTGTCCATCGCTCCGCCGCTGCGTCCCTCCAACAGCGCCGGGTAGCTGGATCGCCGATCGCCCTAAATAGAGACAGTTTTTTGCATGATTTATGTGCATTATTGGAATCCCTGAACAAAGTGATCACAGCGTAGGCAATCATGCAAGGGAGAGCCTCAGGGAAACTGACACAGAACTCTCACCCGAGAGTCACACGGGCATAGCAGTCCCGTCTCATGCTGGCCGGATGTACTACGTCGCACTTGCAACGGATTACGACGGCACCATCGCGCACGATGGGCATGTGGACGAGCTGACGATCGCCGCGCTGGAAAAGGCGCGCGCCGGATTATCCTTGTCACCGGCCGGGAGCTGCCTGATTTGCGGGGGCCTTGGTGCTCGACGTCGCGAACGAGACGCTCCGGCGCGCGGAGGTGATCCCCGGCGAGGCCAAGCTCGTGAGGCACCAGCGCAAATACGCTGAAGGGCGGCTCGGGGACGATAAGAGCTTCTGGTTTCATGGCGCCCATGGCCGACTCAACTTGCGGGCGCAGAACGTCACCATGTTCGTCCAGATGGCCGAGGGCGTTGACGAGGAGACGTGGCAATGGCACCGCGAACGCGGCGACTACTCGCGATGGTTCGCATCCTCGATCAAGGATCCCGAGCTTGCGACGAAGATCGCCGAAATTGAGTCTGGAAGCGCGCAAGCCAGTGAGGCGCGACAGCTTCTGCGCGAAGCGATTAAGGAGCGTTACACGCTGCCGGGCTGAAAACATCACGCGCCGAGGCTAGGTATTGCCACCCGCGGGGGAGATGCGCGCTGGTAAGGCATGGATTGGCCGGAAGCCCGGTCCCGGAGGCGGGGCCAAGCGCATCGCGTGTTCCATCCGCTTGCCGGCGCGGACCTGCGGACCCTGTGCGCGGTGCTGTACCGCAACGGCGGAGTGGCGCCCCACCGCGCCCATGTGGCCGTGATCGCGCTCGGCTCCGCTGCCCTGCGCCTGCCGTTCACGGTCGGCGAGCATGTCGCGCTTGCGTGGAAGCTGCGCCGGGAGCCGGAGCTACCGGCGCCAGTCTTCATCATCGGCCACTGGCGCAGCGGCACGACCCATCTCGCCAATGTCCTGAGCCGCTCGCCCCGCTTCGGCATCCTGCCGCCAATCGCGGTCGGCCTGCCCTGGCAGGCGCTCGGTCTTGCGCGCCTGATTGGGCCGACCATCGAGCAGTACTTGCCGGGCGACCGCCTGATTGACGCGGTTGCCCTGGCACCCGACCTGCCGCAAGAGGATGAGCTGGCGCTCGCCAACATGACGCCGCTCTCCTACTATCACGGCCTCTATTTCCCGCGGATGCTGGAGAGGAATTTCGAGCGCGGCCTGTTCTTCGACGGCTGTTCGGAGGCCCGGATCCAGGCTTGGGCGAGGGCGCTGCGCCAGTTTGTCGCCAAGATGACGTTGCATCAGGGCCACCGGCCGCTGCTAATCCGAAACCCGGTGTACTCGACCCGCATCCCCCTCCTGCGCGCGCTGTGGCCGGGCGCGAAATTCATTCATATCCATCGCAATCCATATGTCGTTTATGACTCGTCGCGCCGGATGTTCGCGACTCTGCTCCGCGAACTCGCCTTGCAAGATGCGGCGTGCGATGTGGACACGCTGGTGCTGCGCACCTATCCCCGGTTGATGACCCGGTTATTGGACGACGCCGCGACGCTGCCCGCCAACAGCTTCACCGAAATCCGCTTCGAGACGTTCCGGCAGGCTCCGCTACGGGAACTGGAGCGCGTCTTCCGCGAGCTCGACCTGCCAGGTTTCGCCGAGGCACGGAAAGGTTTCGAGCGCTATCTCACCTCCGTGAGTGGATATCGAACCGCTGTCCACCGATTGCAGCCAGCGGATCTCGACCGCATCGCCCGATCATGGGAACGCTTCATCACGCACTGGGATTATGGCGTTCCCCCGGCGGCTTGAGGCATGATCCTCCGCCTGTCGGTGGCATCGGAGTTCCCAATGTCCGCAGCCCAGCACGCTCCCAAAGCCGCACGCCGCACCTGCGCGCTCCGCGTTCACGCCACGGCGCCCGATGCCGACGCACTGGCCGCCGTTCTTCTTCGCGAGGAACTGTCGTTGCCCGTGCCCGGACCGGACGAGGTGGTCGTGGAGGTGCGCGGCGCCGGGGTGAATCCTTCGGACGTCAAGGCCGTGCTGGGCGCCATGCCACATGCCGTCTGGCCCCGCACCCCCGGCCGGGACTACGCGGGCGTTGTCGTGGACGGTCCCGCGCACCTGCTAGGGCAGGAGGTGTGGGGCAGCGGCGGCGAGCTGGGCATACGGCGCGACGGCACCCATGCCCGGCATGTGGTGCTCGACGCGCGCGCTGTGCGGAAGAAGCCCTCGACGATGAGTCTCGTCGAGGCCGGCGCGATGGGTGTGCCCTTCATCACGGCTTATGAGGGCCTGCGCGAGGCCGGCTCCGTCCAGCCGGGCGATGTCGTGCTGGTTCTCGGCGCGAATGGCAAGGTCGGCCAAGCGGCGATCCAGCTCGCCACGATGGGCGGCGCCCGCGTGTTCGGGGTGGAGCGGACACAAGCGCCATATCGGGGTCACGCCACCAGCCCCGTCACAATGCTCGCGGCCAGCGACGACGTTGCGGCCCGTGTGCGCGAGGCCACGGAGGGCCATGGCGCCGACATCGTCTACAACACCGTTGGCAGCCCCTATTTCGAGGCTGCCTGCCGCGCGATGGCGGTGATGGGTCGCCAAATCCTGATCTCCACCATCAAGCGCGCCGTGCCGTTCGACATCTTCGCTTTCTATCGCGGCCGGCACCGCTTCATCGGCATCGACACGCTCGCGCTCGATACCCTCTATTGCGCGACGGCGCTCGACGCGCTGCGGCCCGGGTTTGAGACGGGCGCGCTGCGGCCCTTTCCAGTGCTGGACGCGAACACTTACCCGCTCGACCGCGTGGCGGAGGCGTATCGGGCCGTGCTGGCGGGCAGCCCCGATCGAGTCGTGCTGGACCCGTCACGCTAGCCCGAAGTTTGCACTGTCGGGTGGAAGAACCTGTGCTGCAGTCTGGGGATTTTCGTAATGACCCTGGCTGGTTACTGGACACGCGGCAAGGGTGCGCCGATCAGTTCGAAGGCCTTGCTCTGGAGCGGCGTGGGTTTGGCGGCGAGCACGAATGAGGCATTCGGTGCCTCGGGTGGCGCGACCACGTTAAGCGTCAGGGTGGCGAGGTGGGCCAGCAAGTCGCCGAAGCTGGTGACCGGCAGGCCGTCATCGCTGCGCCGGCGGCCGCGCTTGCGCTTGGCGGCCTCGGAGATGTCGGCCGCAGCGACTGGCGAGGCGCGCTCCTGTTGGGCAGCGTCCCGGTCGTGCTCATGAAACAGGATCGGTGCCCAGGCCGCGCGCAGATGCCACTCGACGTAGTAGGCGAGCATGCACAGGAACACGTGCGCCCGGACCCGCGGCTCGATCCAGTGATGGATGGGACGGATCCGCAGATCGACCGATTTCAGTGAGCGAAATGCCCGCTCCACCCGGGCCAGGTCCTTGTAGGCCCGGACAGTATCCGCGGCACCCATCGACGCTGCCGGCAGGCTGGTGCGGATGACATAGAGGCCGTCGAGCCGCGCCTCGCGGTCGATGCTCTCGGGCTGGCGGTGATACGTGAAGCTGTCGGCGGTGATGGTCAGCGCGAAGTGCTTGCCCATTTTGTGATGATCGATCACCGCACCGACCGCAAGCCCGATGGCGGCTTGGCCGCGCAAGGGCGCGTGCCGCCGCCGCACCTGGGCGGCGATCCGCGACAGATCGCGCTCGGTGGCGGCCAACAGCTCCGCGCGCTTGCGCGCCCGCTCGCGCGCGAGATCCGGATTGCGGCACACGATCAGCCGCTCGCCCGGATAGTCAGGGGCAGTGATCTCGGCCAAGTCGCGTTGGTCAAACAGCGACAACTGCAGGGGTCCGCTCTCGGCCAGCGCCTGGATCTGCGGCGCGCGCAGGGTGGTGATCCAATCGAGGCCAGCCGGCTTGAGGTCATCACGGATGCGCGCGGCGGTAATCATGCCGCGGTCGCCGACCAGCACCAAGTGCCTGAGCCCGAACCGGCGCTTCAGCTTCTCGACCTGTGCGGACAAGGTGGTGGGATCGCCGGTATCGCCTGCGAACACCTCGATAGCGATCGGGCAGCCGTCGCGGTCGCACAGCAGGCCGTAGACGATCTGCAGCCGATCGGGCCGACGATCCCGGCTATAGCCGTGCTGGGCAAGCGCACAGTGCCGGCCTTCCAGATACGACGAGCTCACATCGTAGAGCACCAGCGTGCCGTCTTTCAGGTGGCGCCGTGCCAGGCTCCGCTCGATGCGCATCTGCTCCCCGCCGAGCCAATCCAGCGCCGCATAGATCTCGCGTTCCTCGATGGCACCGAGGTCGAGGACCCGGCCCAGACTGGAACTCGCCGTCTCCGGCAACAGCCTCCGCAGGGTCGCCAGTTTGGAGCCAGGGGCGATGATCCGGCTGGCAATCATGGCCAGCGCCAGATCGCGCTCGCGCGACGGCGTGCGGCTGAGCAGCCGCGGCAGATCGAGCTTGCGCATCGTGCCGAGCACAGCGGCGACATGGCCATGCGGCAAGGCGCGCTGGATCTCGAATACCTCGCCCGGTCGTGCGATCGCCGTGCCGCCCTGCAGGAGCACCCGCAGTCCATCAATCACCAAGGCTGGCAATTGGCCCAGATTGGCCAAGGTGCGTTTCTTGACCGTGCGACCCTCGCGATAGCTTTCGCGCAACAGCACTGCCGGCGCAGATCGACCATTCGGCACGATGTCGATGAACATGGCCGAACCGAATCACGCCAGGTCGCGCCGACGCAAGCCCCGTGTATGGACACATCCAGCCCGCCAGTAACCCAGAAAACAGAAGGAAACTCTAGCGGATCAGGGCAGGGTCAATGAAAACTTCGGGCTAGCTCACCAAGCCGCCCGCTCGCTCCACGAACGACGCGATCTCCGCCACGCCCTCGCCGGAGCGGATATTGGCGAACACGAACGGGCGCTCACCGCGCATCCGGCGCGCGTCGCGGTCCATCACCTCCAGGCTGGCGCCGACCAGCGGGGCGAGATCGATCTTGTTGATGACCAGCAGATCGCTCCGTGTGATCCCCGGCCCGCCCTTGCGCGGGATTTTGTCTCCCGCAGAGACGTCGATCACATAGATCGTCAGATCGGCCAGCTCCGGGCTGAACGTCGCGGCCAGGTTGTCGCCGCCGCTCTCGATCAACAGGACATCGAGCGCCGGAAAGCGCCGGCGCATCTCGGCGACCCCGGCGAGGTTGATCGATGCGTCCTCGCGGATTGCGGTGTGTGGACATCCGCCGGTCTCGATCCCCATGATCCGCTCGGGCGGCAACGACCCGGCGCGGGTCAGGAACTCCGCGTCCTCCTTGGTGTAGATGTCGTTGGTGATCGCGGCCACCTGCCAGCGGTCCCGGAAAACGCGGCACAGCGCGTCCATCAAGGCGGTCTTGCCGGTCCCGACCGGCCCGCCGATGCCCACGCGCAGCGGGCCGTTCGGTGACGTCATGAGCGGAAGAGCCTCGTGTGCTGGGTTTCGTGACGCATGGCGGCGATGTCGGAGCGGAAGCACGTGCTTCCGACATCATCCAGTGTGGCTCCTCGTGTCGCTTCCGTCACCGCCAGGATGGTTTCCTCAAGCCCAGCGAGCACCCGCAGGCCCGCGCTCTGGCCAAGCGGCACGAGCCGCACGCTGGCGGAGATCAGGTTTGTCGCCACCGCTTGGAGATAGGCGGACACGACGGCCTCCTCTCCAATGCCGTGATCCGCGGCGAGGGCGCCAACCGCGACCGGATACGGGAGGGGATCCTCCAGGAGGGCCAGACGCGTGCTGCTCCAGGCCCGCGCGGCCCGCGCGAACGCCTCGCCCTGGCCCAGCGTCTCCGCCCGCCGCTCCCGCGAGCCCGACACCGCCGCCCCGAACGCGGCAAGCGCCGGCAGTTCCGCCGCGTCGGCCCGGCGCGCGTGGCGCAGCAGGATCGCATCCGACCGCCCCGATCCTTGCGACAGCACATCGCCCAGCCAGCCGAGAAGGGCTGCCTCGTCGCGCACATCGCCCGCCTCGACGGCCCATTCGAGCCCGTGGCTGTAAGCGAAGCCGCCAGTTGGAAAGGCGGGCGACAGCCACGCCATCAGCCGCAACAGTGCCGCGATGTCAGTGGGCATGGTCGCGCCCGCCGGCATACGCCCCCGCCTCGGGGTCGAATGGCGCCTCGACGCGCTGCGCGTGCCCGCCAAGCTGGCGGACCATGTCGGCGATCACGTGATCCTCGCGGATGCGCAGCCGCCCGGCGAGAACCTGCACCGGCAGGTGCCGATTGCCGAGATGCCAAGCGATGCGAACCAGCGTGTCCGCATCATGCCCGTGTATCTCCAGCAATGGTTCGGGCCGCGCCCGCACGCGCACGATCCCGCCTGAATCCAGCACCAGCCCGTCGCCCTCGCGCAGTCGCGCCGCGTCGGACAAGTCGAGCAGAATGTCAGCGCCAGAACTCCGTGCGCAGCGCGATCCGCCTGCGATGGCGCATGTCGAAGTCGAGCAGCACGCTGTCTGATGCGCTCGCGTCGCCCCAGGTGCCGGCGGACAGAACAGACACGGCGCGCAGCACGGTCAGAACAGGAAGTAACGCTGTGCCATCGGCAGCACGGCGGCTGGTTCGCAGATCAGCAGCGCGCCGTCGACACGCACCTCGTACGTCTCGGGATCAACCTCGATCACCGGCATGGCATCGTTGTGGACCATGCTCCGCTTGCCGATACCGCCGCGCGTGTTCGCGACCGCGGCCAGCCGGCGGCGCAGCTCGAGCGAGTCCTTAATCCCCGCGTCCAGCGCGGCCGCCGAGACGAAAGTGAGGCACGTCGCCCCCAGCGCCCCGCCAAGCGCGCCGAACATTGGCCGGTAATGCACGGGTTGGGGTGTCGGGATCGAGGCATTCGGATCGCCCATCGGCGCCATCGCGATCGCGCCCCCCTTGATGACCAGATCGGGCTTCACCCCGAAGAACGCGGGCGACCACAGCACCAGGTCGGCGAGCTTGCCGGCCTCGATCGATCCAACCTCGTGCGCGATGCCCTGCGCGATTGCCGGGTTGATCGTGTACTTCGCCACGTACCGCTTCACGCGCGCGTTGTCGTGCGCCTCCGTGTCCCCCGCCAACGCGCCGCGTTGCGCCTTCATCTTGTGCGCCGTCTGCCAGGTCCGCAGGATCACCTCGCCCACGCGCCCCATCGCCTGGCTGTCCGACGACATCATCGACAGCGCGCCCAAGTCGTGAAGGATGTCCTCGGCGGCGATCGTCTCCTTGCGTATGCGGCTCTCGGCGAAGGCGACATCCTCCGGGATCGCTGAATCGAGGTGGTGGCACACCATGAGCATGTCGAGGTGCTCGTCCAGCGTGTTCGCCGTGTAGGGCCGGGTCGGGTTGGTGGAGCTGGGCAGCACATTAGCAAGGCCCGCCACCTTGATGATGTCGGGCGCGTGCCCGCCGCCCGCGCCCTCGGTGTGGAAGACGTGGATCGTGCGGCCCTGGAAAGCCGCAATCGTGTCCTCGACGAAACCGGATTCGTTGAGCGTGTCGGTGTGGATCATCACCTGCACGTCGAAGCGGTCCGCGACCGAGAGCGCGCAGTCGATGGTGGCCGGCGTGGTGCCCCAGTCCTCGTGCAGTTTCAAGCAGGAGGCGCCGGCGCGGATCATCTCCTCCAGCGCGCCGGGGCGCGCGGCATTGCCCTTGCCGGCAAAGGCCAGGTTCACCGGCAGCGCCTCTGCGGCCTGCAACATCCGCGCGATGTGCCACGGACCCGGCGTGCAGGTGGTCGCCGCGGTGCCGGTGGCGGGGCCTGTCCCGCCGCCAATCATGGTGGTGATACCCGAGGCCAGCGCCTCCTCCACCTGCTGGGGGCAGATGAAATGGATGTGGCTGTCCACCCCGCCGGCGGTGAGGATCTTGCCCTCGCCCGCGATGACCTCGGTGCCGGGGCCGATGACGATATCGACGCCGGGCTGCACATCCGGATTGCCCGCCTTGCCGACTCGCGCGATGCGCCCGCCGAGGATGCCGAGATCGGCCTTGACCACGCCCCAGTGGTCCAGGATCAGCGCGTTGGTGATAACGGTGTCGACCGCCCCTTCCGATTGCGCTGCCTGCGACTGTCCCATGCCGTCGCGGATCACCTTGCCGCCGCCGAACTTCACCTCCTCGCCATAGGTCGTGAGGTCGCGTTCGACCTGGATGAACAGAATCCGTGTCGGCCAGGCGCACGCGGTCGCCCGTCGTCGGGCCGAACATGTCGGCATAGGCGGCGCGCGACAGGCGGGGCATCAGAGCGGCCCCATCACGGAGCCCTGGAATCCGAACACCGCGCGTCGCCCCTGGTAGGGGATCAGCGCCACGTCCCGGCTCTGCCCCGGCTCGAAGCGGATCGCGGTGCCGGCAGGGATATCCAGCCGGTGGCCGCGTGCGGCAGCGCGGTCAAAGGCGAGCGCCTTGTTGGTCTCGGCGAAATGGTAGTGGCTGCCGACTTGGATCGGCCGGTCGCCGGTGTTGACGACGGTCAGGGTGGTGCGCGCCAGGCCGACGTTTAGTTCGACCTCGCCGGAGGCGGGTATTGTTTCGCCGGGGATCATGGCGGGAGTATGCGCGGCGGTGCCGCGCGCGCAACTCGCTCGCGTGCCGGGCCGTTCTGCTTGCGGTGTCTGTGTATTGCTGTCATATACGTCCCGTGGTCGGTCTCGATCGAGCAGAAGGGTTCGAGTGGGATGGGGGCAACAGCCGCAAGAGCGCGGACAAGCACGGCGTCAACCAGGGCGAGGCGGAACAGGTTTTCTTCAACGCGCCGCTGCTGGTCTTGACCGATGAGCGACGTAGCATTCTAGAGCCTCGCTATTATGCGCTTGGGCGAACGGATGCCGGGCGGCGATTGACGATCAGCTTCACGCTCCGTGATGCCGGGCGGCGCATTCGCGTGATTTCCGCCCGCGACATGCATCGGAAGGAGAGGGCGCGCTATGAGCAAGAAACTGAAGCCAATACCGGTGTTCAGCAGTGAGGCGGAAGAGCGGCAGTTCTGGGCGTCGCATGATTCGTCCGATTATCTCGATTGGAGTAAGGCCGAGCGGGTGCGGCTGCCCGCCCTGAAGCCGACCAGCACCGCTATCTCGTTGCGTTTGCCGGTGCCGCTTTTGGAGCGGATCAAGATCGCTGCGAACAAGCGCGATGTCCCCTATCAGTCGCTGATCAAGATGTGGCTGGCGGAAAAGGTCGATAGCGCCTGATCCTCACCGAATGGGCTCATGCACGGTGACAAGCTTGGTGCCGTCGGGGAAGGTCGCCTCTACCTGCACGTCGTGGATCATCTCCGCCACGCCCTCCATCACCTGCGCGCGGCCGATGACGCGCCCGCCCGCCTCCATCAGGTCGGCCACGCTGCGCCCGTCTCGCGCGCCCTCCACCACGAAATCGGTGATGAGCGCGACCGCCTCGGGATGGTTCAGCTTCACCCCGCGCTCTAGCCGCCGCCGCGCAACCGTCGCCGCCATCGCGATCAGCAGCTTGTCCTTCTCGCGCGGCGTGAGGATCATGCGAATATCCTTATCAGCACAGCCAGACGCGCGGCAGCGGACGATCCCGCACCGCATTAAGGACACGGACGATGGTGCGGCGCAACTCTGCCGCATCCGGTGCCAGGACGCGCGCCACCAGCAGTCCATCCCAAGCGCTGGCCCCCGCCTCCGCGTCTCCCAGCGCGGAACGAACCGCATCAAGGCGGGTCTCGGCGTCCGGCGCGGCATGGACCAGGATCGCCACGGCCCGCGCGCCGGCCGCGACGGCTGGACGGCTGAGAAGGGCATCCGCGTCGCCCGTGACGCGCACGGCTTCGTGCAACAGAGGGCACCCATCCCGGCACACCGCGACCACGTCGCGCACGCGGGCGTTGCGCACAACCTCGCCCATCGCGGCACGGCCGAACAACAACATCTCCACGCCAAGAAACCACGAATCCCGCGCCAGCGCGACGTCCAGCCGCCGGTCCAGCGCGCAGCCGTCATACAGGATCGTCTCCTGTGCCAGCCACTCGGCCGAGGCGCCTGGCGCCACGGTAATATGTGTCCGCACCCGCGCCGGAGGGCTCGCGGGCAACGCGCGATAGAACCGCTCGGCGGCCTGGCCCGCGATGCTCGCCCGCGCGCCGGGGGCCAGCATGAAGCGGCTGTCCAGCCGGTCGCCCCCCGCGATCCCGCCGGACGTGTTCAGCGTCACCACATCGGCCCACGCCGCCGTGGATGGGCGCGGAAAGCGCGCCTTGAGGCAGCCTGCTTGCCACAGCGTGTCCAGCACGGTCGCGTCGCCACGCGCGCGCAACCCGACGGCGAGTTCGCCGACGGCTCGCTGGTGCGCCCGCTCAGACCGACAGGAGGCGTCGAACATCCGCCTCGTCCAGCGCCTCGCGCGCGCCCGCCAGCACGATGCTGCCTCGGTCCACCACCGCGATGGTCTGCGCCAGCTCCCGCGCGAAGTCCAGGTATTGCTCGACCAGCAGGATCGCCATGTCGCCGCGCGCCCGCAGCAGCGCGATCACCCGTGCGATGTCCTTGATGATGCTTGGCTGGATTCCCTCGGTCGGCTCGTCCAGCAGCAGCAGGCGCGGGCGCGTCACCAGCGCGCGGGCCAGCGCGAGCTGTTGCTGCTGGCCGCCCGACAGATCCCCGCCGCGTCGGCGCAGCATCGAGCCCAGGACCGGAAACAGCGCGAAAACCTCCTCCGGCACCCGCCTTCGGCCGCGCGGCAGGACGGCGAAGCCGGTTTCCAGGTTCTCGCGCACGGTCAGCAGCGGGAAAATGTCGCGCCCCTGCGGCACCCAGGCGATTCCGCGTCGCGCCCGCTCGTACGTCGGCAGCCGCGTGATGTCGGCGCCCTCCCACCGTATCGCGCCTTCGCTGACCGGATGCGCGCCCATGATCGCGCGCAGCAAGCTCGTCTTGCCCACGCCGTTGCGCCCCAGCAGGCACGTCACCGCGCCCGGCCGCGCGTCCAGCGAGACGCCGCGCAGCGCGATGGCCGCGCCATAGTGCAGGGTGACGGACGCGACATCGAGGGTTCCGCTCATCGCCCCAGATAGACCTCCACCACGCGCGCGTCACTGCTGACATGGTCGATCGAGCCCTCGGAGAGCACAGCGCCCTCGTGCAGCACCGTGACCTTCGTGTCCAGCGCGCGCACGAAGGCTATGTCGTGCTCAACCACGACCACGCTGCGCGTGCGGCTGATCGCGCGCAGAAGCTCGGCGGTCTGCTCGGTCTCGGCGTCGGTCATGCCAGCCACGGGCTCGTCCACCAGCAGAAGACGCGGATTTTGCGCCAGCAACATGCCGATCTCCAGCCACTGCTTCTGCCCGTGCGACAGTTCGGCGGCGCGGCGGCGGCGCTCGGCGCTCAACCGAACCGTCGCAAGGATCTCGTCGATGCGCGCCTTCTCGTCCGCTGTCTCGCGGGCACGCAGGGTCCAACGCGCCCGGCGATCGTTGGACAGGGCCAGCAGCAGGTTGTCCCAGACCGTGTGAGACTCGAAGACCGTTGGTTTCTGGAACTTGCGCCCGATCCCGAGCGCGGCGATGGCCGGCTCGTCCAGCCGCGTCAGGTCGGTGCGCTCGCCGAACACGACTTGCCCGCTCTCCGGCCGGGTCTTGCCGGTGATGACATCCATCATCGTGGTCTTGCCCGCGCCGTTCGGTCCGATCACCGCCCGCATCTCGCCCGGTTCCAGCACGAGCGACAGCGCGTTCAGCGCGCGGAATCCATCGAACGACACCGTCACGCCATCGAGGTAGAGCAATGTCCCCGCCGTGCTCATCCCGTCACCTCGGACGCGGCGCGGGCGGCGACGGCCTCAATCGGGCCGGGCGCGCGCTGCCGACGCCGGCGGAACAGACCGGCCAATCCGCGCGGCAGCAGCAGCGTGACCAGCACGAACAGGGCACCAAGGCCGAACAGCCAGAACTCCGGCGCTGCGGCGGTGAGCCAGGTCTTGGCGAGGTTGACGAGCACCGCGCCCAGGATCGGCCCCCATAGCGTGCCGCGCCCGCCCACCGCGACCCAGATCACCGCCTCGACGGAGTTGCCGGGGGCGAACTCGCTGGGGTTGATGATACCCACCTGCGGCACGTACAGCGCGCCGCCAATGCCGGCCATGACGGCGGACGTGACCCAGACAACCAGCTTGTAGAACTCCGGTCGGTAGCCCAGGAACCGCGTTCGCGCCTCCGCGTCGCGCACCGCGACCAGCACCGTGCCAAAGCGCGACGCCATCATGCTCCGCGCCAGCACGTAGGCGGCACCGAGCAACAAAGCGGTGACAAGGAGCAGCAGCACGCGCGTTCCGTCGGCCTGCAACCGCAAGCCGAGCACGTCCTTGAAGTCCGTCATGCCATTGTTGCCGCCGAACCCCATGTCGTTGCGGAAGAAGGCGAGCATCAACGCGTAGGTCAGCGCCTGGGTGATGATCGAGAGATAGACCCCGCCGACGCGGGAGCGGAACGCGAACCATCCGAACACGAAGGCCAGCGCACCCGGCATCAGCATCGCCATCGCGGCGGCGTAGGCGAAGTGCTCGAAGCCGTGCCAGTACCAGGGCAGGTCGTGCCAGCCCAGGAACACCATGAAATCGGGCAGGCGCGCATCCGCGTAGACGCCGCGCGCGCCGATTTCGCGCATCAGGTACATGCCCATGGCGTAGCCGCCCAGCGCGAAGAAGGCGGCATGGCCCAGGCTGAGGATGCCCGCGTACCCCCACACCAAGTCCAGCGCCAGAGCGAGGATGGCGTAACAGAGATATTTCCCGGTCAACGAGACCGCGTAGGCCGAGACATGCACGGCCAAATCCGCCGGTGTCGCCAGGTTCAGCACCGCCAGGACCATCGCGCCCGCCAGCACCAGCGCCGGCGCTATCAGAGTGGATCGCGCGGGCATCATGCCTCCACCGCCCGTCCCCGAATCGGGAACAGCCCGCGCGGCTTGCGCTGGATGAAGAGGATCAGCAGGACGAGCACGGCGATCTTGCCAAGCACCGCCCCGGCGATCGGCTCCAGGAACTTGTTCACCACGCCCAGGACCAGCGCGCCGACCACCGTGCCCCAGAGATTGCCCACGCCGCCGAACACCACCACCATGAAGCTGTCGATGATGTAGCCCTGACCGAGATTGGGGCTGACGTTATCGATCTGGCTGAGCGCGACGCCTGCCATTCCGGCGACACCCGATCCGAGCCCGAAGGTGAGCGCGTCGACGCGCGGCGTGCGGATGCCCATCGCGGAGGCCATCAGCCGATTCTGCGTCACGGCGCGCATCCGCAGGCCAAGCGATGTGAACCGTATCACCGCCGCCAGTCCCGCCAGCACCAGGAAGGCGAAGACGATGATGGCGAGCCGGTTATAGGTCACCGCCAGTCCGCCAAGGTGGGTCTCGCCGCTCATCCAGCTTGGCGTGCTGACCGTGCGGTTGCTGGCCCCGAAAACGGTGCGGACCGCCTGCTGAAGGATCAAGCTCAGCCCGAAGGTGGCGAGCAACGTCTCCAGCGGCCGGCCGTAGAGCCAACGGATCAGCGTGCGCTCGATGACAATGCCGAGTGCGCCGGAGACGGCGAAGGAGGCGGGTATGGCGATCACCAGGCTGACGCCCGACAGCGCCGGCGCGAGTCCGAGCACCAGTCCCTGCACCACGAAGGTCGTGTAGGCGCCCAGCATGACCATCTCGCCATGCGCCATGTTGATGACACCCATCACGCCGAACGTGACGGCAAGTCCGGCGGCCGCGAGCAGCAGCACGGACCCGAGCGAAATCCCGTAATAGACGCTCTGCGCCAGGCTCCACAGTTGCAGGCGGCGGTCGATAGAACTGATCGCAGCGGCAGCGGCGGCGGCGACCTCCGGCGACTGCTTCGACACCTGTTCCAGCAGCCCGCGCGCCTCTACTCCGCCCCGTGCGCCAAGCCGCGCCACAGCGTCGAGCCGGTCTTTGGTCGAGGCCTCCGGCGTGAACAGCAGCGCGGCGGCCCGCGCGTCCATCATCGCGTGCCGGACGCCGGGGTCCGTCTCCTTCTCTAGGGCGCGATCGAGGGCGGCAAGCACATGCGGATCGTGGTCATGGAACACGGCCGCCGCCGCAGCCGCCCGCGCCGCCGGATCGGGCGAGAACAGGCGCAGCGCGCCCAGGGCATCGTTGATCGCCTCGCGCACCGGATTGCTCACCCGGACCTTTTTCAGCCCGCTCGCAGTGACATCCGGAGCCGGTGCGCCGGTCGCGGCATCAACGAAGCCGGACGGCGTGCGAATGAACAGCGCGCGGTCAGAGCGAACATAGAGTGCGCCGTCGTTCAGCGCGGCGATCACGGGCAGCGCGCGCGGATCGCCGGACTGCCCCAAGGCTTTTACGCCGCGCCGAAGCTCGTCGAGATTCGACGTGGCCAGGGCGGAGAGCGGCGACGCGCCCTCCGCCCGGACCGCGTGGCCCATGCCGAGCACTAGGAAGGCCACGAGCAGAATGGACCAGAGCCGGCGCATGGGCGCGTCCCGACGTGCCGGTTCTCAGGCCCGCTTGCCGCCACCAGCGCCGCAGGTGCCGGTCTTGACGTTGAAGGCGCCGCAACTCAGCGGCCTGCGCCAATCGCCAATCAGATCCTTTGTCTCGGCGACATAGGGCGACCACTCCTGCGCGACGAGCAGGCCCGGCGTCTGCCAGACCACGTTGAATTGCCCGTCATCCTGAATCTCGCCGATCAGCACGGGCTTCGTCAGGTGGTGGTTCGACATCATCGCGGCATAGCCGCCGGTGAGGTTCGGCACCGAGACCCCGATCATCGCGTCGATGACCGGGTCGGACGCCGTCGTGCCGGCCTTCTCCACCGCCTTCACCCACATGTTGAAGCCGATGTAGTGCGCCTCCATGGGGTCGTTGGTGGTGCGCTTCGGGTTCTTGATGAACTTGTGCCAGGCGTCGATGAACGCCTTGTTCTCCGGCATGTCCACGCTTTCGAAGTAGTTCCAGGCGGCGAGGTGCCCGACCAGCGGCTTTGTGTCCATGCCGGCCAGTTCCTCCTCGCCCACGCTGAACGCCACCACGGGGATGTCCGTCGCTTTGACGCCCTGATTGCCAAGCTCCTTGTAGAACGGCACGTTGGCATCGCCGTTGGTGGTGGACACAACGGCGGTCTTCTTGCCCGACGAGCCGAACGCCTTGATCTGCGCAACGATATTCTGCCAGTCGGAAAAGCCGAACGGGGTGTAGTTGATCATAAGGTCGCTCGGCGCGACGCCCTTCAGCTTCAGGTAGGCTTCCAGGATCTGGTTTGTGGTGCGCGGATAGACGTAGTCCGTGCCGGCCAGGACCCAGCGCTGCACCTTCTCCTCGCGCATCAGGTAGTCCACCGCAGGGATGGCCTGCTGGTTCGGCGCCGCTCCGGTGTAGAACACATTTCGGCTGCACTCCTGGCCTTCGTACTGGACCGGATAGTACAGGATGCCGTTCAGCTCCTCGAACACCGGCAGCACCGATTTGCGCGACACCGAGGTCCAGCAACCAAACACGGCGGCGGCCTTGTCGACACTGAGCAGCGCGCGCGCCTTCTCGGCGAAAAGCGGCCAGTTGGAGGCCGGGTCGACCACCACCGGCTCCAGCTTGCGCCCGAGCAGCCCGCCCTTGGCGTTCTGCTCCGCGATCAACATCAGCATGACGTCCTTCAGCGTCGTCTCGCTGATCGCCATCGTGCCGGACAGGGAGTGCAGGATGCCCACCTTGATCGGGCTGGTATCGTCCGGAGCGGGCGCCGTGGCGGCGGCCGGCATGATTCCAGGCATCGTCCGCACGCCCGTAACCACGGCGGCCAGTCCGGCCCCGAGAAGCCCCAACTGCCTGCGGCCGATAGCGATCCGTTCTGATGTCATCCCAGCTTTCCTCCGGCGGTCGATTGGGCGCCACAAGAGGAACAGCACACGGCGTGCCAAGCTTCAGGAGCAGGGCAAATCGCGCCTCTAGCGTATCAAAGCTGCGATTGTGGGCATGGTTCAGGCCGAAATGCCTAAAAATTGAGCTTGAGAGTCGCCATCCAGATAACCCGTTCGGGGAGAGAGCCTACTGCCGTCGCAAGTTCATGCCCGCTTATCGGCCAATCGACCCGTCACGGGTAGACGCTTTTGTGGGTCAGACGGGACGACGCAGCGACGGCACGGCAAAGCGCGTTGACCATGCCTCGCATGTTGCGGCGCCGGTTGGTGGTCCAGCAGAAGGCGCCGAGATAGTCGGGCAGATGCTTGGGGGAGAGCCGCTTGTGGGTGGCCTTGAGCGCGGTACTGAGATTGGCGACCAGGGTGTTGACGGTGAAGAACGGGGCGCTGCGCTCGCGCTCCGGACGCCCGCCGCCGGTGATGGTGGCGACATGCGCCCGCCCGGCTTCACCGAAGGCGTTGAACGCCCGCAAGCCGTCCGTGTGCACAGTCGCGCCGGCGGCGATGTGGGCATCGCGGAACGCGGCCACCGCCTCGCTGGAGAAGGCGCTGACCGCGCGCATCGCGACATGGCCCATGCGCCCGTCCGCATGCCGCTCGCAGGCGACGATGACGCAGGTCTTGCCTTCGGTTCCGCTGCCTTGGTTCCTTTCACCTCCCAGATACACGTCATCCGCCTCCACTACCGGCGGCGCGGCATCGTCGTCGCTCGCGCCCCCGAGCGAATAGCGCTCCGTCCGCTCGGTCATGGCGTGGCGGAGCCGCTTGTGCAGATACCAGGCCGTCTCATAGCCCAGGCCCAGCCTGCGGCCGAGCTCGACCGCCGAGATCGCCTGTTTGGTGCTGCTCATCAGGTGCATGGCGCGGAACCAAGTGGTCAGAGACAGCTTGGTGTCCGCCATCACGGTGCCCGCGGTGACCGACCAACGTCGGCCGCAGCGCGTGCAGCCGACACGGCGGCCGTAGACATAGCTCTTCAGATTGGCGCAGCGCGGGCAAGGCATTCCTTCACGTTGGCGCGCCGCCACCAACGCCGCCAGACACTGACCCTCCGTCCCGTAGAGTCGTTCGAACTCAACGTCCGTCAGCCCCTTCATGATTGCCCGCACCGTTCTGCTCCGAGACGCCGCGTTCAGAGCGACTTTGCGCTTCCCTGCTGCAAAGTACAAGAGCGGGTCGATTGGCCGATAAGCGGGAAGTTCATGGGCCAGTGAGGTCAGCCCGTTGGCTAATGCCCTGCGCCGAGAAGCGGAGGAGCGCGGCGGCCGGCGCTCCACGCGGCAGCATCGCGGCTGGCACCGCGAGCGCGCGGCCCCTGTTGCGCAGGGTGAGCACCGCCGCCTCGTTCAGCAAGTCCTCGTCAGCGATGCCTGGTGTTCCGCGGCCGGTCGCGGTGCCGGACTCCGTGTCGAACGTTCCCCACAGGATCTGATCGTCCGCGACCAGGATGCTATCGACGCGCCCCTCGCGGGCGGCGGCCAGGATCTCTTCGAGGCGTATGGCTACGGTCGGCTCGGCCGTGCCTAGCCGTGCGTTGACGCTCTCCAGCACGGCATTCCGCTCGGCATCGATCAGCGGCAGGACAAGCTGGGCCGCGCGCCGGTGCAGCTCCTCGGTGGACAAAGCGAACGGATTGGTCTCCACCATGTCGGCCAGCATTTGCGGGAGGTGGGCAAGCTTGGAGAAGTGCCCCGCCACGCGCGGCTCCGCCGCCAGCACCAGCAGTGCCTGGTCCGAGCCGAGCCGCGTCCGCACGGCGACCGCCACGCGGTGCAGATCCTCGGCAAGGAGCGCGGTTCGCAGCTCCTCCAGCGAGTGTCCGCCAGGCGCCGCGTCAGCCGCCGGACGCGAATCCGCCTCCGCGGCGGCGTCGAGCGGCAGAAGGTCGTCCAGCGGCAGCTCCGTCCAGGCGAATGGCGTCGCCTCCAACAGCCGTACGCGTCCAGTCGCCACGGCGAGGATGTGGAACCGCCGGTTGCGCGCGATCAGGTGTAGAAGGGGTTTGACATGAAAGAAGTGCCCCACCGTCACGAGTTCCGGGAACTGTTCCGGTAGCGTGTAGGAATGCAGCCCGGTCGCGGCGGCGAACAGGACGTAGCCCCGTTCGCGGTGGCGCTCGAAATCGGTCCTGTCCGCGAAATCACGGATGGCGCGGAGCACGGCGTCCGATTGTTCGCCGTCCACGCCCTGGCGCCGCAGCCGCTCCTCGGCCTGCTCGACCAGGTTGCGCAGTCGCGCGGCCGGAGCGCGCGCGTCACGCTGATCGGTGTCGATGTGAAGATAGATCGTGACCGCGACATCGCGTTCTGCCACCAATTCGCGCAGCGCCTGTTCGTCGATCATCCCCGGCTCCCTCAAGCGGTGACGGATGAACAGCCGAAGCGCCGGTCAGGTTTCCGCGCCGGCGGCGGAACCGGGCTCTGCGTCGGCCACGTCGACCTGGAAGGCCTGCGTTTCACCCTTGCGCCGATGGATTTCCGCCGCGGTGGCCTGGGCGCGTTCGAGGTCTAGATCGCCCGCCGCCACGCGCGCGCCTTCTCCCGCCGCCGCATAGCAGACCTGCTGGCCGATCCCGCTGTCGCCACCGGTGACAAGCACCGCGCGATCCTGAAAGCGCATCCTTTTCCTCCCGCGCCCTGAGGGCCGCGATTTGCAGCCTCTCACAGGAGGTGCGACGTAGCAAAGTTCCGATCATGGCATGGAAGGCTCACGCGCATGCCTCTCTCCGGGGTCCGGGTCGTCGACCTGACGCGCGTCCTGTCGGGTCCGTTTTGCACGGCGCTGCTCGGCGACCTTGGGGCGGATGTCGTCAAAGTGGAGCCGCCGGAGGGCGATTCGGTACGCGGCCAGGGTGCGATTCAGGACGGGCTCTCATGGTACTTCGCGAACTTCAACCGCAACAAACGCTCGGTTCGGCTTGACCTGAAGCGTGCCGAGGGGCGCGAGGTATTGGCCCGGCTGATCGCGCGATCCGATGTGCTGGTGGAGAATTTTCGCCCCGGCGTGCTGGCGCGCCTGGGGTTCGAGGACGCAAGGCTCAACCTGCTGCGCCCACGCCTCGTCGTGTGCAGCATCAACGGATTCGGCAGCACTGGGCCCTATAGAGAGCGGCCGGCCTTCGACTTCATTGCCCAGGCGATGAGCGGGTTCATGAGTGTGAACGGCTCAGCGGCCGATCCGCCCCTGCGATCCGGCCTGCCGATCAGTGACCTGGTCGCCGGGCTTTACGCGGCTCTGATTGTCACAGCGTCTCTGGTGCGGGTGCGCGGGTCGGGACAGGGAGAGCGGGCGGAGGTCAGCCTGACCAACAGCATGGTCAGCTTGCTCGCCTATATCGCGAGCAACTATCTCGCGACCGGCACCGTGCCGCCGCGCACCGGCAACGACCATCCGATCGCCGCGCCTTACGGACTGTTCCCGACACGCGATGGGCAGATCGCCCTCGCGCCCCCGGACGATGCGTTCTTCGGTCGGCTGATGGACGCGCTTGGCGAGCATTCACTGAAGACCGATCCGATGTACGCAACGCAAGTTGCGCGGGTGGCCAATCGTGCTCGGATCAATGCGATTGTTGCCGGGAGACTGGCGGCTGAAACGACCGCGCACTGGGTATCGAGACTGAACGCGGCGGGCGTGCCGTGCGGGCCGGTCTATCGGATCGACGAGGTGTTCGCCGACCCGCAAATTCTCGTGCAGGAGATGGTTCGGGAGATCGAACATCCGGGGCATGGGCCAGTCCGCGTGCTCGGCTTCCCGATGAAGCTGCGCGATGCGCCGTGCCGCGTGACCCGGCCCGCGCCGGAGCTCGGCCAGCATAGCGAGGAGGTGCTGACCGAACTCGGTTACTCAGATGAGGAGCGCCAGGTGTTGCGCGCGGCGGGCATCACGTAAGGAGATCACCTGCACATCCGGCCCTTGTTCGAGTAGCTCTTGTCCCTGGACGCGGTCGGGGCCATCCGTGACGTCACGCGCCTGCTTGCGACGTGATCGCTGCCATGCCTCAGTGGCGCTTCTCATACTCCGCCAGCTCACCCATGAAGGGAGCGGCGACAGCGGCGTTGATCTTGCAATCGAGGAACACCGGCCCTTCCGGCCTCGCCAGCACCGGTGCCAGCGCGCGCAGATCATCCAGCGTGCGGATGGTCGCCGCCTGGAAGCCGAACGCCTCCGCCACCGGCGCGAAGTCCACATCCGGAAACACCGATTTCGCCACCGGCAGGTCGCGCATCTTCAGGAAATGCAGCTCCGCGCCATAGGCGCAGTCGTTCAGCAGCACGATCACCAGCGGCAGATCCTCGCGCACCACGGTCTCAAGCTCGCCCATGGTCATCAGGAACCCGCCGTCGCCGATGACGAGCACGGTGGTGGCGTCGGGGCGGCCCTTCGCGAAGCCGAGCGCGGCGCCGAAGCCGAGCCCGATCGAGGCGAAGTCGCTGCTCATCTTGAAATGGCCCGGATCGGGCACCGACAAGTAAGGCACGACGCCCAGGAAGTTACCGGCATCGCACACAAGGCTGCGCTTCTCGGGCAGCAGCCGGTCCAGCTCCACCGCGAGCGCGCGTGGATCGACCGTGCGCGGCGTGTGCGCGGGCTGGAAGTCGTTCGCAATGTCGAAGGAGGCGAGCACGCGCCGCGTCTCCTCGCCATGGAAGGGCTTGTCGCTCGCCGCTCGCGCCGGGAGCGCCGCGACCAGTTGCTCGGCCACCCGTTTCGCGTCGCCCACGACCGCGACATCGGCAGGCGACCAGCGGCCGATATTGCCGCGCACCACGTCCACCTGGATCACCGGCACGCCCCGCGGCACCGACGTCCCGAAGCTCATGGTCAACAGGTTGAGCCCCGCGCCGAACACCAGCACGCAATCCGCCCGGTCAACCATCCGCCGCCCGGCGGAATGCGAGAAAGAGCCGAGGACGCCGAGGTTGTACGGGCTGCCCCGGAACAGGTCTTTGCCCTTGACCGTTGTGATCAACAGCGCGCCGATCCGCTCGGCAAGTTGCTCCAGCGCCTGGCGCGCGCCCGCGCGATGCGCGCCGAGGCCGGCGATGATGAGCGGCCGGCGCGCCCGCTCCAGCACCGAAGCAGCGGCGGCGACGGCTTGCGCCCGCGCGGCGGCGGGCGGACGCGGGGCAGGCGGGCGGATGGGAAGGGCGCCGGCCGCACCCAGCGACACCTCGGCGAGTTGCACGTCGACGGGCAGCAGAAGCGTCGCCGTGGCGCCCCGTTGCGCGACGGCAACCGCGTCGGCGAGCGCGCTGCGTGCCGCCCCGGCGCTGGCCGCGACGAATGTGCGCAGGCCCGCGGCGGGCAGCACGGCGGCGGCGTTGAAGGCCTTGTAGTCCGGGCCAAGGCCGTTGGGGTTGCCGCCCCGCACCGGCGCGTCGCCCGAAATGATCAGCACCGGCGAACCGGTGCGGCCGGCATAGACCAAGGCGTGCAAGCCGTTGGCGGTGGCGGGGCCACGGCCGATCACCGCGACGCCAAGCCCGCCGGTCGCGGCGGCGTACCCCTCCGCCATCGCCACCGCCTGATTCTCATGCCGCGCGCCGACGAAGCGGATGCCGATCGCGTCGAGCGACGTGACGAACACCGCGGTGTCGTCGCTCATCAGGCCGAACACGGTATCGATGCCGAGCTGTTTGATGTCCTCGGCCAGCACCCGATGCACCGGCATCGTGCGCCCAGCGGTTGCGGCCTCGCCCATAGGCGTGACTGTCGTGTCCACGGTTCCCCCCGCTTGGCCTGCGGCCGGACAGCCCGGCGGCCTGGGCTAGGATAGCGGGTATTCTTCGTGCAGCCGAGACTTGCGGACGGCTGGACGGCGGCTTTGGAAAGATGCACCACAATGGGCACCAGTGCGGGGGCTTCGCCCTTCGCGCCGTCTTGGTGAGGTCCGATCCAAGCCCGAAGGAACGCGCGATGATCCGAATTCTCAAGCCAGGCGCTTCGGAATCCGAAACCACCGAGGCCGACCGCAAGGTGCGCGCCACCGTTGAGGGCATCCTGGCCGAGGTCGCCGCCCGCGGCGACGCGGCGGTGCGCGAGCTGTCGGCGCGTTTCGACAAGTGGGAGCCACGCGCCTTCCGCCTTTCGCAACGCGAGATCGACGCCCTGATCGCCTCCCTGCCCGATCAGGTGATCGAGGACATACGCTTCGCCCAGGCCCAGGTGCGCCGCTTCGCCGAGGCGCAGCGCGCCGCGTTGCGCGACATCGAGGTGGAGACGCTGCCCGGCGTGCGCCTGGGCCACAAGAGCATCCCTGTGAACAGCGTCGGCTGCTACGTGCCCGGCGGCCGCTATCCGATGGTGGCCTCGGCCCATATGAGCGTGCTGACCGCGAAGGTCGCCGGTGTGCGCCGCATCATCGCCTGCACCCCGCCGCTGAAAGGCGAGCCGCCGGCCGCGACGGTCGCGGCGATGGCGCTGGGCGGGGCCGACGAGATCCACATCCTGGGTGGCGTGCAGGCCATCGCGGCAATGGGGCTCGGCACCGAATCGATCGCCGCCGTGGACATGCTGGTGGGTCCAGGGAACGCCTACGTGGCGGAGGCGAAGCGCCAACTGTTTGGCCGCGTCGGCATCGACCTGCTCGCCGGCCCCACCGAGACGCTGATCATCGCCGACGACACCGCCGACGCGGAGATGTGCGCCACCGACCTGCTCGGCCAGGCCGAGCACGGCCCCACCTCTCCCGCAATTCTGCTCACCACGTCGCGGCGCCTCGCCGAAGGGATCGAGGCTGAGATCGCCCGCCAGCTCGCGAGCCTTCCGACCGCCGACATCGCGGCGGTCGCGTGGCGCGACCATGGCCAGGTGATCCTGTGCGACACCGATGACGAGATGCTTGGCGAGGCCGATCGCATCGCCTCCGAGCACGTGCAGGTGCTGACCCGCGAGCCGCGCTGGTTCCTGGATCGGATGACCAATTACGGCGCGCTGTTCCTCGGCAAGGAGACCAACGTCGCCTACGGGGACAAGGTGATCGGCACCAACCACACGCTGCCCACAAAGCGCGCGGCGCGCTACACGGGCGGGCTGTGGGTCGGCAAGTTCCTCAAGACGGTGACGTACCAGGAGGTCAGCGCCGAGGCGACCGCGATGATCGGCGAGTACCTGCTCGCGCCTCTGCGCCATCGAGAACTTCGCCGCGCACAAGGAGCAAGCGGATCTCCGCGTGCGCCGCTACGGCGGCCGGAACGCGGCCTGACACGCCGTTCGATTCCCCCTCCCCTCGCGGGGCAGGCTGGAGGGGAGGGGCGCGTCGCCGGTTCCAATCCGAGCGAAGCGGCTGTAATAACCACGCCCAAAGGAAACGCGGATGCCTGCGATCGACCGCTGCTACAACGTGAATGACCTCCGCCTCGCCGCCAAGCGGCGGCTGCCGCGTGCCGTGTTCGAGTTCGTCGATCGCGGCACCGAGGACGAGGTGGCGCTGCGCAACAACCGCGCCGCCTTCGAGCGGATCAAGCTGCGCCATCGTGCCCTGGTCGATGTCTCGGGCCGCGGGATGGCGACGACGCTGTTCGGCAAGCCATCGGCGATGCCGCTCGCCATCGCGCCCACCGGCGCGGCGGGCTTGTGCTGGCACGAGGGCGAGCTGGAGCTCGCCAAGGCCGCCGCCGCCGCCAAGGTGCCGTTCACGCTGGCCACCAGCGCGATGACCTCGATGGAGAAGATCGCGACGGAGGCCGGCGGGCGGCTGTGGTTCCAGCTCTATGTTTGGAAGCAGCGGGAGTTGTCGTATCAGTTGATCGAGCGGGCGCATCGCGCCGGGTTCGAGGCGCTGATCGTCACGACCGACACGATCGTGCCGCCGATCCGCGAGTACAACCCCCGCAACGGATTCCTATTGCCGTTCCATCCCACGCCCCGCTTCGTCGCCGACATCGCGCGCCACCCCCGCTGGACCGCGTCCGTGCTGATGAAGTACCTCACCACGATCGGGATGCCGCGCAACGAGAACTATCCCGACCCCTATCGGCGCCCCATCACGGGTGACGCCAGCGTGAAGGAGGTGATGCGCCAGGACAGCCTCTCCTGGGAGGACATCCGGATCTTCCGGGACAAGTGGCCGGGCATCCTGATGCTGAAAGGGATCAACCGCCCAGACGATGCCGCGCGCGCCGTCGAGTACGGCGTCGATGGGATCATCGTCTCCAACCATGGCGGGCGGAATATGGACAGCGCGGTCGCCTCGATCGACGCGCTGCCGGAGATCGCCGAGGCGGTGGCGGGGCGGGCGACGGTGATCCTGGATTCCGGGGTGCGGCGCGGCTCCGACGTCGTCAAGGCACTGGCGCTGGGCGCGAAGGCGGTGCTGACCGGCCGGGCGACCCTCTATGGAACCGCCGCGGCGGGCGAGGCCGGGGCGGCGCACGCCCTGTCAATCCTCCGCCGGGAGATGGACAACACGATGGCCTACACGGGTTGCCGCGGCGTGGATGAGATCACGCCCGACATCTTCTTCGGCGCTCGCGAGGGCAGCAACCGGCTGCGCGATCGCGTGCTGACCTCTGCTTGACGGCATGGTTCGCGCTGCCGCCGTGTGCCTGCTGAGCTTGCTGGTCTGGGCAGGACCATCGCGCGCGGCCGAGCCGGAGGCCGCCACATGCCGCGGCCCCGGCACGGACAAGGCAGTGCTGCCCACGCCCGGCTCCCTCGTGAGCGCTGTCGCCGCCGCGTTCGGCGTGCATATGCCCCCCGCCGAGGTGGCGGCGCAGTCAGTGATCCGTTGCGACAACGGGGTGGTGCTTGCCTGCATGGTCGGAGCCAACCTGAACTGCGGCAAGGCGGATGTCCGGACGACAAGCGCCGGCGGGGATGCGTGGTGCGTGGAGCACCCGAACGCGTCCTTCATCCCGATGTTCGCGACCGGCCATGCGACCGTCTATGCGTGGCGCTGCGACGGCACGCGCGCGGTCCCCGAGCGTCAGGCGCAGGCGGTCGATGCCCAAGGATACGCGGCGGGGAACTGGAGGCGGGTGGACGGTCCCTGAGAGGTCCCTACCGCTTCAGCCGCAGCACCATCCCCGCCGCCGCCAGCATCAGGATCATGCCGATGATGTCGGATGCCTCGACTCGCTCGCCGAAGAACGCGAAGCCGATCGCCACTGCGATGATCGGGGAGATGAAGGCGTAGGTGCCAGCACGGCTCGCGCCCCAGTCGCGCACCAGCAGGAAGTAGATCACCGTGGCGCCGAGCGAGCCCGGCAGCAGCAAGTAAAGCCACGCGAGAAACGCCGGCAGCCCCCAATGTCCCATGGTCGCCGTCACCGCCCCCGGCTCGAACGCCAGTGCGGCCGCGAGCAGGAGGCCGCCGCCGATGAAGTTGGTCATCGCCGCCACATGGGCGGGCGGCATGGTCCGCATCAACGGACGGGCCAGCACCGAGCCGAGGGCGTAACTCAGGGTGCTGACCACAACGGCGAGCGCCCCCAGCACTTCCATCCAGTCCAGCTCGCCCTTGAGCGCCTTCGGGCCGAACAGCGCGAGGATGCCCGCCACGCCGAGCGCGACGGCGCCGATCTGGCGCCAGCGGAACGGCTCCTGGCGCAGCGCCACCGCAAAGCCAAGCAGGCCGATGGGGGTCAGGGCGGAGCTGAGTACCGCCGCCAAGCCCGCGGTGATGTGCCGCAAGCCATAAAGCTGGACCACCTGATTCAGCGAGACCATGAGAATTGAGCACAGCACCAGCCGTCCCCGCAGCCGGAACGGCACGTTCAGCGTGTGGCCGCTCAGCGCGCGCACGAGCAGGAGCGCGAGGCCGGCAACCGTCCAGCGCGTGCCGGCGAAGAAGCCCGGCGGCACCGTGGCAACGCCGACCTTCATGGCGAGCCAGGTCGTGCCCCAGACAAAGCACAGCACGGCGAACATCGCCCGCTCATGGCTTAAGAACCCGCGAGCCGCCGCGGCGGAGGCCTCGGGCTGGAGCTTGGCCAGGGTGGTCATGGAAGTCCTCGGCGGGTGTGCGTCAGGCGGTCAGGAAACGCAGCGTCGCGCCTTCCAGCACGACGCAGGTCAGAGGCCCCCCAAATACCGCGCCGGTGTCGATTCCGATACGATTCCTCCGCACCACCGGCGTTTTCACGGGCGTGTGGCCATGCACCACCACCACGCCGAGATCCTGCTCGGTAAACAGGAACGGCTGGCGGATACGCAGGAGATCCTCAGGGGCCTGGTCCTCCAGCCTTACGCCGGGCCGGATGCCGGCGTGAACGAACAGGTAGCGACCCTCGCGGTGCATCATCGTCAGTCCATTGAGGAAGGCGAGATGCGCCTCCGGCACCGCCGCGCGCCAGGCCTCGCGTGGGCCTTCCGGGTTAAGGCCGTAGCTCGTCAGGGCCAGCTTGCCGCCATGGAACAGCCAGTCGGTCCCGGCGGCACGCTCGCCGGAAAGGGCCTCAAGCATGGTCTGCTCGTGGTTGCCCCTGAGGTTCACCGTGGGAAGCCCGGCGATCGGCGGCCCGTGCCGCAAGTGCTCGATCACGCCCGCGGTATCGGGTCCGCGGTCCACATAGTCGCCGATATGCACGAGCAACGGTGCCGCTACGGGACGGGCGACGAGATCGGCGGCAATCGCCTCATGCAGCCCCACGAGTTGGGCAAGGCAGCCATGGATGTCGCCGATCGCGTAGACACGGCGGCCGGGCGGCAGATAGGCCGGGGCGGGAACAAGGTCGGTCAGCGTTGCTGTCATTGGCCGAAAATCTAGGGAGCCGAAACGGTCCGCGCCACCCGGCTCGGCCGCCAAAGTCACGGCGGGCATGCGGTCGCGCTTTGCCACCAAGCCGGTCCCCGCTACCCTGGCGCCATGCCCAGCCCTGAAATCCGCGCCTCCGTGTGTCCGCACGACTGTCCCTCCACCTGCGCGCTGGAGGTGGAAGTACACGACGGAAGCCGCATCGGCGCGGTGCGCGGAGCTGCCGAGAACAGCTACACCGCCGGCGTCATCTGCGCGAAGGTGGCGCGCTACGCCGAGCGAATCCATCACCCCGACCGCCTCACGCGCCCGCTGCTGCGCACCGGGCCGAAAGGGTCCGGACAGTTCCGGGAAATCGGATGGGACGAGGCGCTCGATCGCGTCGCCGGGGCGCTGAGCGACATCGCCGCCACGCACGGCACGGAGGCGGTCTGGCCATTCTACTACGCTGGCACGATGGGGCTGGTGCAGCGGGACGGCATCCACCGGCTGCGCCACGTCATGAAATACTCGCGCCAGCGGCTGACCATCTGCACCTCGGTCTGCGAGGCCGGCTGGCTCGCTGGGGTCGGGGCCTATCAAGGGCCTGACTCGCGCGAGATGGCGAAATCCGACCTGATCGTGGTCTGGGGCGGCAACCCGGTCGCCACCCAGGTCAATGTGATGACCCATGTCGCTCGCGCCCGGAAGCAGCGCGGGGCCAAGCTGGTCGTGGTGGACCCATACCGCAGCGGCACGGCGGCGGTGGCGGACATGCACATCGCGCTCCGCCCCGGCACGGACGGCGCGCTCGCCTGTGCGGTGATGCACATCGCCTTCCGCGACGGCTGGGCTGACCGCGCCTACATGGCGGCCCACGCCGACTGTCCTGACGCGCTGGAGGCGCACCTGGCCGCGCGCGGGCCAGATTGGGCGTCCGTCATCACCGGGCTGCCGGTGGAGCAGATCGAGTCCTTCGCACGCCTCTATGGCTCGACCAAGCGCAGCTACATCCGCCTTGGCTACGGCTTCAGCCGCTCCCGCAACGGCGCGGCCAACCTGCACGCCGTCACCTGCCTGCCGACCGTCGCCGGCACATGGCCGCATGAGGGCGGCGGGGCGCTGTGGAGCAACCGTGCCATCTATCACTGGGACAAGACGCTGATCGAGGGACTGGACGCCCGCGACCTGTCGATCCGTGAAATGGACATGAGCCGGATCGGCGCCGTGCTGACCGGGGATCGCCGCGAACTCGGCGACGGCCCGCCTGTGCACGGCCTGTTCATCCAGAACCAGAACCCACTCACGGTCTGCCCCGACAGCAACCAGGTGCGGCGCGGCTTCGCGCGGAAAGACCTGTTCGTCTGCGTCCACGAGCAGTTCATGACCGAGACCGCGCGCTGGGCCGACGTTGTTCTGCCGGCGACGATGTTCATGGAGCACGACGACATCTACCAGGCCGGCGGGCACAGCCACATCCAGATCGGCCCGAAGCTGATCGAGCCTCCGGGCGCGTGCCGGTCGAACCACGAGGTGCTCTGCGGGCTGGCGACGCGGCTTGGCGCCAAGCATCCGGGCTTCACCATGACGGCGTGGGAGATCATCGATGCCACGCTGCGCGCCTCCGGCTGGCCGGACGCGGCGACGGTGCTGGAGCGGCGCTGGGTGGACGCGCAGGTGCCGTTCGCCGAGCAGCACTTCCTGAACGGCTTCCCGAACACAACCAGACGTTTCCGCTTCGCGCCCGATTGGGCGAGCATCGGTCCGCACCATGCGGTGATGCCGCGTCTGCCGGATCATTTCGCGATCACCGACGAGGCGCGCGGGGATTGTCCATTTCGGCTGATGACCTCGCCGGCGCGGCGGTTCCTCAACACGAGCTTCACCGAGATGGAAAGCTCCCGACGCATGGAGGGCCGCCCGACCGCGCTGGTGCATCCGGCCGACGCCGCGCGCCTGAGCCTGACCGAGGGCGGCAAGGTGCGAGTCGGCAACGCGCGCGGCGAGGTGGTGGTGCATGTGCGCGTCGTGGAGGGCGCGCAGCCCGGCGTGGTGGTGGTGGAGAGTATCTGGCCCAGCGAATGCTACGAGGGCGGGATCGGCATCAACGCGCTAACCAGCGACGACCCCGCCCCGCCGATGGGCGGGGCGGTGTTCCATGACACGGCGGTGTGGATGCGCGCCGAGGCCGGGGTGATGCCGTTGGCGGCTGAGTGAATCACTCCCTCTCCCTTCGCTCGCGGGGGAGAGAGCCGGGGTGAGGGGTGCGGAGCAAGCGCCCTCACCCCGGCCCTCTCCCGCAAGCGGGAGAGGGGGCGTGGCGAGCAGCGGGCGCACTAGGGTCAAAACGCGCGCCATGTTGCGACCGACACGGCCGAGCGCCTTCTCCCACGGGAACACCCCGAATCGGTCGAACTCCGGAAGCCGCGCCCCGCCGCGGGCCGTGAAGGTCGTGACGCAGGCGAGTTGCGCCGGGTCGGGCATCGCGCCCGGCCACCACGCGAACAATGCGAGATCCTTGCCGGGGAGATAGGCGTGGTGGCCAAGCTCGATCAGCGCGTCGGCCGGAGCGGTGAGTCCGGTTTCCTCGCGCAGTTCGCGCAGCGCCGCTTGGCGTGGCGTCTCGCCGCGCTCCGCCAGTCCCTTGGGAATGTCCCAGCGCGGGGAGTGGGTCGCGTGGCCGAGCAGCATGCGCGCGCCGTCGGTGACGACGACGACGCCGCAGCTCAGCCGCCGCGCGGCCATGCTCAGCTCGCCAGTGCGGCCTCCACAGCGGCGGCGGTCGAGAATAGCCTTGAATCGCCCATTGTCTCGCCGAGCAGCATCAGCCCGACGGGAGGCTCGCCGGGGCGATGGCAGGGCAGGCTTATCGCGCAGCGGTCGAGAAAATTGCCCAGGGCGGTGTTGCGCAGCGAGAGCATGTTGATGCGGTTGTACTCTCGATTCTCGGCGAGATCGGCGATCCGCGCCGGCGGAGTTGGGCTGGTCGGCATCAGCACGGCGTCAAACCCGGCGGTGCTGACATCGAAGCACGCGATCAGCCGGGCACGCACGGCGCGCAGATCGATGTAATCGGCGGTGCCGATCCGCTCCCCGCGCAGGATGCGGGCGCGGACGCGGGGATCGTAGAGCGCGCCCTTGTCCCCCAACAGCCGGCGATGCCAGGCGAAAGCTTCCGAAGCCGAGAGGCCGCCGGCGGCGTTAACCGCCTGACTCTCCTCGAACTCCATGAAGCGCACTCGGGTGAGTCTCGCGCCAGCCTTGGACAGCGTTCCCAAGGCACGGTCGAATGCGGCGGCGACAGCGGGATCGAGGCCATCGAGGACGACGTTCTCGGCGACCGCCAGGCGCAGGTCCGCGAGTGGGATCGGGACGGGTAGCGCGGGCCGGACGCCCGCCAGCACGGCATCGACGATGGCGCAGCAGGACACCGACTGTGCCAGCGGCCCCACTGAGTCCAGACTAGGCGAGAGCGGCAGCACGCCATCGATCGGCACCCGCCGCGCGGTGGGCTTGTAGCCGACCACCCCGCAATACGCGGCCGGAATGCGGCATGATCCGCCGGTGTCGGTGCCGATCGCCGCGAGCGCCATGCCGTCCGCCACCGAGACGGCGGCGCCGGATGAGCTGCCGCCTGGGATGCGCCGGCTGGCCCGGTCCCACGGGCTGAGCGGCGTGCCGTAATGCGGGTTGAGGCCCAAACCGGAATAAGCGAACTCCGTCATGTTGGTCCGCCCGACCGGCACGAACCCGGCCGCCAGCAGGCGGGCCACGACAGGAGCGTGGGCGGAGGCGGGTGGGGCCTCGGCCAGGACGCGCGAGCCCGCCGGGGTCGGCTCGCCCGCCACGTCCAGCAGATCCTTGAGACTGATCGGAATGCCGGCGTAAGGGCCAGGCGCCCGGTTGGCTCGCCGCAACTGATCCATGGCATCTGCGGCGGCGCGCGCCTGATCCGCGTAGACCTTCACGAACGCGCGCGCGCCCTCGCCATCCGGATCGGCGATCCGGGCCAGGCACGCTTCCACCAGCGCGCGGCTGCTCGTGCGCCCGTCAGCGAGGGCCTGGGCATGGTCGGCGATAGTCCGCATGATGGTCTCCTTCAGGCGAAGGAGCATGCCGATGAGCGATCGTCCCGCCAAGCCGGTGCTGATCACCGGCGCCTCCGGCAATCTTGGCCGCCAGCTCGCGCACGGGCTAGGCGCGGGGTGGACGCTGCGCCTGGCCGACATCGCGCCCTTCCCCGACCCCCTGCCCGCCGCCGCGACGTTCACGCGCGCCGACCTGAATGAGGGGGTGGCGATCCTCCGCCTCGCCGAGGGCTGCGGCTCGATCGTCCACCTGGGCGGCGTGTCCAGCGAGCGCCCGTTCGAAGAGGTGATCGGCCCCAACATCAGGGGCCTGTTTCATATCTACGAGGCCGCGCGGCGGGAGCGGGCGCGGGTGGTCTTCGCCTCCTCCAACCACGCCTTCGGCTTTCATGAGCGCGCGGAAACAATTGGCGCGGACGCCGCGTTCCTGCCGGACGGCTATTACGGCCTGTCCAAGGCTTACGGCGAGCTGATGGGCCGGCTGTACTGGTTCAAGCACGGGGTGGAGAGCGTGGCGCTGCGCATCGGCTCCTGCTTCGCCGAGCCGACCAACGCGCGGATGCTGGCGAGCTGGCTGTCGTATCCGGATTTGGTGCGTCTCGTCTCACGCTGTGTTCTGGCCGAGCGGGTCGGATGCGGCGCGATCTGGGGCGCCTCCGCCAACGCCGCGATGACCTGGTGGCGCGACGACGCCCGCCCTACGATCGGCTGGACGCCGCAGGACAGCGCCGACCCATTCGCCGCCCAGCTTGCCGGGAAGGTGTCCGGCGATCCGGTGGAGGAACGCTATATGGGAGGCTCCTATGCCGCCCAGGACTTTACGCGCGGAGAGCCGGCGCCTCGTTGGGAGAAGGACCGCTCCATGGTGCCCGACGCAGAACGGCCATGAAGTCAGAGTGCTCGGAACCCCTCCCCCAGCGCCTCCCGCAAGGGAAGGGGGAGGTCACATAGCGGCGCTGAAGTCCTCCCCTCTCTTGGCGCTGGAGGAGGAATTGAGGCGGCGAAGGCGATCCGGATCCAGCCAGGGACGACGGCCAATCCCTCGAGTTGCGCCACCTTATGTCGGGACCAAACAGCTGACGAGCTTTACCGACTATTGGCCGCGCTCGGACGCGCCGAAATCTCGGCATGCCAGCGTTCTACGCTTGGACAATCGGCCGGGATATCCAGCCCGTTGAACCGCGCAAAATCAGTCGCGCAGAGCGTGGTGATATCTGCCGCGCTGAATCGATCGCCGGCGACATAGCGATGATCGCGCAGCTGGTCGTCGAACTTGTGATAGAAGCGCGCGACGCGCCCCTTGCCCCGCTCGATCAGGTCCGCGATCTGCGGCACCTTTTCTGTCGTGCCCGGCAGGCCGCGATCGGCGAATTGCGGATGCGAGTTGCGAAACACTTTCGCTGTACCGATCATTGCCTCGTCATAGGCGCGTCGCTCCCACATTTCGATCGTGCCCTTCTCTCGCCCGTTCGTTCCCATCAACGGCGGATCAGGAAACTCGTCCTCAAAGAAGCGGCAGATCGCCATCGCCTCGCCGATCCGCGTGCCGTCGTCCAGCTCCAGCATCGGCACCATCGCGTGGGGCCACGTCCGCAAGTAGTCTGGAACGAGGCGGAGATCGTCACCTATGACCTCCTCTATCGAGGGCAAATCGAGTCCCTTCTCGAGCACGAACATCCGCACCCGGCGACAGTTCGGTGCGAACTGCCAATTATAGAGTTTCATCTATTCCCTCCGCCTTGATTGTTGTTGCTCGTGGATCGACCACCGACCGGTAGTCATGACAAGACTTAGACCATCAGCCTTGTCCCGACCGGTGAGCCTGGGCGGGGACTTCGCCCTCTGGCCTTCGGCCTCCGCTCCGCCTAACGTCGGCCATCGCATGCAGAGAAGGAGGAAGAGGCATGGCGGGCATGTTGGAGGGCAAGGTCGCCGTCGTTACCGGCTCTGGCGGCGGTATCGGGCGCGAGATCGCCGTCATGATGGCGGGGGCCGGGGCCAAGGTCATCATCAACGACGTCGGCGCGTCCCTCTCGGGCGAAGGACAATCCGAGACCCCGGCGCAGCAGACCAAGCAGTTGATCGAGCAGCGCGGCGGGCAGGCCGAGATCAACACCGATTCCGTCGCCGAATGGGGCTCAGCGCAGAGGATCATCCAGTCCGCTCTGGACCATTTCGGCCGCATCGACATCGTGGTGAACAACGCCGGCATCCTGCGCGACGTCATCTTCCACAAGATGACCGCCGAGGATTGGAACTCGGTCATCGCCGTCCACCTGAACGGCAGTTTCTACACGAGCCGCGCCGCCGCCGAGCACTTCCGCAAGCAGGAGAGCGGGGCGTTCGTGCACATGTCCAGCACCTCCGGGCTGATCGGCAACTTCGGGCAGGCGAACTACGCCGCCGCCAAGCTCGGCATCACCGCGCTGTCGAAGTCGATCGCTCTCGACATGAAGCGGTACAATGTGCGGTCGAACTGCATCGCGCCGTTCGCCTGGAGCCGCATGACCGGCTCGATCCCGGCCGGCACGCCGGAGCAGCAGGCGCGACTCGAAAAGATCAAGCAGATGACGCCCGACAAGAACGCGCCAATGGCGGTGTTCCTGGCCTCGGACGCGGCAAGGGATGTCACCGGCCAGGTGTTCGGCACCCGCATGAACGAGGTGATCCTGTTCAGCTCGCCCCGTCCCATCCGCTATGTCCACCGCGCCGAGGGGTGGACCCCGGAGACGATCGCGGAGCACGCGGTTCCGGCGCTCAAGTCCTCCTTCATGCCGCTCGATCGCTCGGGCGAGGTGTTTTCGTGGGATCCGCTGTGAGCGGATGACCTGACGACCTCCCCTCCCCTCCGGGGAGGGGTCCGACTACGGAACCGGCCGATCCAGCCGCCGCAGCGACAGGCCGAATTCGAACCAGGCGGCCCCATGAAAGATCAGCTCCACGGCGACCAGCGTGCCCAGCACCCAAAGCCCGGACCAGGGCAGCGTGACATAGAGCCCGACGCCGACGCCAATGCTGATCAGGCCGCCAATCAAAAGCAGCCCCGAACCGCCAAGGTGCCAGTGCCCGATCGCGAGCGTCACGCGCGAGATGCCGGCGACGATCAGCAACACAGCGATCGCGATGGTCAGGATCAATGATCCTTGTACCGGCTCGGCCATGATAAGGAAGCCGCCGATGGTGTAGAGGACACCGCTGAGGATGTGAAGCAGGAACCCGCCCCAGCTACGGTCCAGCAGGGAATGCAGGATTTGCAGGATGCCGCCCACGACGAGCGCGGCGCCGATGAACAGCGTGGCTGCCAGGGTGGCCACGAACACATCGAACCAGGCGAACACGCCCAGCAGGATTTGCAGGATGCCCAGCAGGACGAACCAGAACCATCCGGTTCGGGGGCGGCGGAGACCAGGCTCGGTTTGAAACGCGCTCATGCCCGCCTTTTACAGCCGCGCGACGTGCGGGGCGAGCAGCGCCGCGATCCGTTCGCACCCCTCGAGATCGGCCATCGTGAAGCGGCCGGGGCGGGGGCTGTCGAGATCGAGGACGCCGGCCAGCCGCCCGGCATCGAGCACGGGCACGACCAGTTCGGAGCGCGACGCTACATCGCAGGCGATATGCCCCGGGAACGCGGCCACGTCGGGCACCAGGATAGCCCGGCGCTCGGCCGCGGCGGCGCCGCAGACTCCCCGCCCGAGGGGGATGCGTACGCAGGCGGGCAAGCCCTGGAACGGGCCTAGTACCAGCTCTTGGCCGCGCAGGACGTAGAACCCGGCCCAATTCAGGTTCGGAAGAGCCCCGTAGATGGCGGCGGCGTTGGCAACGTTGGCAACCGCGTCCGTCTCCCCCTCGAGCAGCGCGCCGAGGGCTTCCATCAGCTCATCGTACGTGCCCCCGTGGCCGGCATCCCGCACCCAGGGGACAGGGCGCGCCGGGTCGTGCGCCAACGCCGCCCTAATGCGTGGGCCGCAGTTCCGGCACGCGCGGACGGGCCGCCGCGGGCTCGGCCGGGAGCTTGAGATTGGCCCCCGCCGCCGCCTCGCGGAGCACGCCGCGCAGCTCGCGCAACAAGGCCATTCCAGCCGGCGTGCGTTGCACCAGCACGCTCCGCCGGTCCAACGGGTCGGTCTTGCGCTTCACGAGATCGAATTCCGTCAACCGGTCGAGCGCGCGGGTGATCGCCGGCTTGGAGACGCCCAACTGCGCCGCGAGGCCCCGCACGGTTTGCGCCTCCGGGTCCAAGTAACATGTGAGGAACACGCCGAGCTGACGAGCCGACAAGTCCGGTCCGTCTCGGCGAACCAGCTCCACAATCGTCGTCCTCAAGACCCCTGCCAGACCTTCGCTGGCCTCCGCCACGCTGCTGCTCATGTGTCCGCCTCCGCCACGGCCAGAGCCTCGCTACTCCGGGTTGCATCTCTCTCGGTCACGAGGTCTCCCGACCCGCTACACCGTAACGGCGTTAGCGCCTTTACGGTTGAAACAGCCCATCACGATCAGTTCACAGACATTACGAGTGCGTCATTGGTGGTCCTGGGATTCAGCCAGCCGCTGCTCGGCCATCTTCCGCCAGGGCGCGTCCGCGGGTGCCGCGGCCAATGCGCGGCGGAACAGTGCGGCAGCCTCGGCGGTCACGCGCCCGTTTGCCTCCGCCGTCGCCTCGGCCGCCTCCAAGGCCAAGGTCGGGTCGAACCGGGAGGCAAGGGCAACTTTCCAGTCGTCCGCCGCGCCTTTCATGTTGCCCAGGCGTGCCTCCGCCTCGCCCAGCAGGACATACCCCTCCCGCGCCTTCTCCGAGCGCGGGTCCAAGGTTGCCAGAACCGTCCGCAACTCCTCGACCATGTGCGCCTCCGCGCGCGCCCGCTGCTCGGCGGCCGCGATGCGCGCCTTCAAGGGCGCGGCCGGCAGGCCCGGTGAGCCGCCCGTGAGATAGAGCAGCCCCGCGGCGAGCGGGACCATGGCGAGCGCGGCCCAAACCGGGCCGCGCTGGGCGGTTCCCGACACCGGCTCTCCTGTCGCGGCGGCGCTGAGCAGGCGCCTCTCGACTTCCAGCACCGCGCCTTGGTGCTCGGCTCGCGCGATGCGCCCCTCGGCCAGGTCGCGGTCAAGCTCGGCGAGCTGCGCCCGGTGCAGGGCAAGCGCCGCTTCCCGCCGGCCTCGCGCACTGAGCGCGGGGCGCAGCGTGAGCGCGAGCGGGGTCAGCGCCGCGCCAGCCAGTAGCGCCGCGGCGAGCCAGATCACCGGCATTGTCTCCGTCACCGCTCCAACAGCTCCGCCAGGCGCTGCCGCTCCGCCTCCGAAAGCGGAGCCGGAGGCGCGTTCGGGCGGCGGCGGGCCAGCAGCGCCAGACCGGCGCCGGCGGCGACGGCGATCGCCGGCGCGCCCCAGAGCAGGACCGTCATCGCGTCGAAGGGCGGGGAGAGCCGGATGAAATCGCCGTACCGGGCGACCATCCAGCCAACCACCTGCCTGTCGGTGTCGCCGGCGGCGAGCCGCTGGCGGATGATCCGGCGCAGGTCCTTGGCCAGGTCGGCATCGGACTGCTCGACGCTCTCGTTCTGGCAAACGAGGCAACGAAGCTGCTCGCCGAGCGCCTCGGCGCGTCGCTCCTGGGCGGGGTTGGGCAGCATCTCCCCAGGGTCGCTCACCGCCCGCGCGCGCCCGGTGAGGGCCAGCAGCACCGCCAGCGTCGCCAGCCCGCGCCTCATGACAGGGTCCGCAACCGGGGCAGCAAGTCCTGGCGCACCGAATCCGCCGACAGCCCGCCCGTCCACCGCCAGCGCACCACGCCCGTCGAGTTCGACCAGGAAGCTCTCTGGGACGCCATACAGGCCGAAATCGATCCCGACCGTCCCGGCCGCGTCGCGTGCGACCCGCACGTACGGGTTGCCATAGCGGTCGAGGAAGCGAGCCGTGGCCTCCGGGGCGTCCTTGTAGGCGATCCCCCATATCCGGACGCCGTCACGCTGCACGGCCGCCAATGCAGGCGCCTCCTGCATGCACGGCAGGCACCAGGACGCAAAGAAGTTGACCAGCGCCGGCTGGCCCTGGGCGGTCACGTCGGCGGCTGAGAAGCCGGAAGAGGGGGGCTGTCCCGGCAGGGTGAACGCGGGCAGCTTCTTGCCGACCAGCATCGACGGCAGCGCATGCGGATCGTAGCGGCCTTCCTGCATCCGCATCAGCAGCGCGGTGGCCGCGCCGCCCGCACCGGCAGCGACGGCTAGCGGGGCGAGCAGCAAAAGGCGGCGGCGGCGGATCAGTGTGTCCATGGCATCACTCCGCCGGCACCACGTGCGCGGCGCGCTGCCGGCGGGACGGGGCGCCGACGCGCAACCGCCGGTCGGCAAGCGACAGCACCCCGCCCAGGGCCATCACCAGCGCGCCCAACCAGATCCAGGGCGCGAGCGGGTTGACGTGCAGGCGCAGCACCACCGCGCCGTCGCGCTCGTCGCCGAGCACGGCGTAGAGGTCGCGCAGCCCGTTGGTGGCGATCGAGGTGTCGCTGACCGTCTGGCGCTGCGCCGTGAAGCTGTGCCGCGAGGGGCGCAGCAGCGCGATGAGCTGTCCATTCCGGGTGACGCGCACCTCGGCCTCGCGCGAGGCGTAGTTTGGGCCCGGCGCGTCGCGCAGGCCGAGCAGCGTCCAGTCATACCCGCCGACAGCGACGGCCTGGCCGGGCTTGACGGCGACCACCGCGCTGCTCGCCAGGGCCATCCCGGCGATGCCCGCGACGGTCACGCCCAGGCCCGCATGGGCGATGGCGGCGCCCCACACCGCCAAGGGCTGCGCGCCCAGCCGCGCGCGGGTCGCCTGCCAGGGCTGGCGGAACAGGCGCACGCGCGTGGCCAGTTCGGCGAACGCTCCCAGGATCAGCCACGCGGCCGCGGTGAAGCCCAGGGCGGCGAAGGCTTGGCGGAGGCCGATCCCGGCCGCGACGCCGACCAGCGCGGCGGCCAGCGCCGCCCACCACAGCTTCATCAGCGCGGCGCCGAGATCAGCGCGCTTCCAGGGCAGGACCGGACCGAGGCTCATCGCTGCGAAAAGCGGCGCGGCGAGGGGCAGCACCGTGTCGTGGAAGTAGGGCGGCCCCACGCTCAGCTTGGCGCCGAAGGCCAGCTCGGCCATTGGCGGGTAGACCGTGCCGGTCAGGACCACGGCGGCGATCGAGCAGAGCAGGATGTTGTTGAGCACCAGGGCGCCCTCGCGCGAGACGGGGGCGAACAGCCCAGCCGGCGCGAGGACCGGGGCGCGCAGCGCGAACAGCAGCAAGCTGCCGCCGATCACCAAGGCGAGCAGGGCCAGGATGAACACGCCCCGCGTCGGGTCGGTCGCGAAGCTGTGGACCGAGTTGAGCAGCCCCGAGCGCACCATGAACGTGCCCGACAGGCTGAGCGAGAATGTGCCGATGGCAAGCAGGATGGTCCAGATTTTCAGCGCCTCGCGCTTTTCCACCACGATCGCCGAATGGAGCAGCGCCGTCCCGGTCAGCCAGGGCAGCAGGGAGGCGTTCTCCACCGGATCCCAGAACCAGTACCCGCCCCAGCCCAGCTCGTAGTAGGACCACCACGAGCCGAGCGCGATTCCCCCGGTCAGCAGGCACCAGGAGGCCAGGGTCCAGGGCCGGACCCAGCGTCCCCAGGCCGCGTCCACCCGGCCCTCCAGCAGCGCGGCCACGGCGAAGGCGAACGGGATCGCGAAGCCGACATAGCCCGCGTAGAGGATGGGAGGATGGATGGCGAGGCCGGGGTCTTGCAGCAGCGGGTTGATGTTCTGGCCTTCCACCGGGGGTGGCCAGACGCGGGCGAAGGGATTGGAGACGGTGAGCGCGAACAGCAGAAAGCCAGCCGAGGTAAAACCCAGCACCCCGATCACCCGCGCGCGCAGCGCCGAAGGCAGGTTGCGGCCGAACAGCCCGACCACGCCGCCGCACAGCGCCAGGATCAGGCACCAGAGCAGGATCGAGCCCTCGTGGTTCCCCCAGGTGCCAGTGACCTTGTAGAACACCGGCTCGAGGCTGCTTGAGTACTGCGCGACACCGAGGACGGAGAAATCGTCCGCCAGGGCGCTGGCGACCAGGCAGCCATAGGCGGTGGCGAGGGCGATCAACTGGCCCAGTGCGAGCGCCGGCGCGGCGGCCATCAGTCGCGGGTCACGCCGCTGCGCACCCCATAGAGGCAGCACCGCTTGTGCCCCGGCGAGGGCGACCGCCAACGCCAGGGCGAAATGGCCGAGTTCGGGGGTCACTGCCGTCCCCTCCCCCAACCCCCTCCCGCGAGGGGAGCGCGCTTAAGACACACCGCCCCCTCCCCTCGCGCGAGGGGGCGAGGGGGTAGGCAGGAAGCTGGCCTGGCCATCATCGATCCGCCACCGGCTTGGCCAGCCCGTCCCAGCGCGCGGCCGAGGGCGGCGGTCCGCTCGCCGGGTTCCAGCGGCCACTTTTCTTCAGGGCCTCGACGACTTCCTTCGGCATGTAGTTCTCATCGTGCTTGGCGAGCACTTCGGACGCGCGGAAGCTGCCATCCGGCGCGACCGAGCCGAGGGCGACGATCCCCTGTCCCTCGCGGAACAGGTCGGGCAGCACGCCCGCATAGTTCACCCGCACGCTGGCACGGCCGTCGCTGACGCGGAACACCGCTTCCGGACGGCCATCGACCGTCGCGCGCCGCACGCTGCCCGCCTCCACCAGCCCGCCCAGGCGGAAGGACCGGCCTGGGAGAGGCGCCTTGTCGGCGATCTCCGAGGGGGAGATGAAGAACACCAAGTTGTCGCTGAACGCCGACAGCGCCAGCGCGCTGGCCGAGCCGAGTCCGATCCCGCAGGCCAGGAGCACGTAGAGCCGGCGTCGCTTGCGGGTCATGCGCGCCGCCGCGCCCGCGGGTCAATCGCCGCGAGCCGCCGTGTTGCTACCCGCATTCGCCTCCAGGCGGCGAGCGCGAAACCGGCCGGGATCAACAGGCCAAGCCCATAGGAGCCCGCGATATAGGGAAGATGTGTCACGCCAGTCCCTCCGCCGCCGCACGGGCCATCAGCAGCGCCCGAATCCGCCGTTCCATCACAGCCGCGCGCAGCCGCGCCACGACGATGGCGGCAAAGCCAAGCGTGTAGCCGAGCGTGGCGAACAGCAGCGGCCAGAGCATCCCGATATACATGGTCGGCGCGCCGGTAAGGGTGATCGTGGCGGGCTGGTGCAGCGTGTTCCACCAATCGACGCTGAACTTGATGATCGGCAGGTTGATCACGCCAACCAGGGCCAGGATAGCCCCGGCCCGGTACCCGCGCTCGGGGCTGTCGAAGGCGCGCACCAGGGCGATGTGGCCGAGATAGAGGAAGAACAGCACCAGCACCGAGGTCAGCCGCGCGTCCCATACCCACCACGCGCCCCACATCGGCTTGCCCCATAGGCTGCCGGTCGCCAGGCAGAGGGCGGTGAAGGCGGCGCCCACCGGCCCGATCTCGGCCGCCGCCAAGTCGGCCAAGGGGTGGCGCCAGACCAGCGCGACGGCGGAGCTGAGCGCGAGCGCGAGATACCCCGCCGAGGCCAGCCAAGCGGCGGGCACGTGCACATACATGATCCGCACCGCGTCGCCCTGCTGCCAGTCGGCGGGCGAGAAGATCAAGCCCCAGACCAGGCCGATGCCGGTCAGGACCAGCGCGCCGACGGTGAGCCACGGGAGCACGCTGCCCGACAGCCGGAGGAAGCGTCCGGGGTTAGCGAAACGGTGCAGGCTGCGCGGCTGCGGCTGCGTGATGCTGGTCGTCGTCATGCTCAGGTAAACACTCCACCAGCTTCTTAGACCAGCCGCGCGCGCCGATGAAGCTGGAAGGGAATTGCTTCATAGTAATGGATCGCGCGTTGGCCGGCCGGAGTGGCTGGCAGCTAGTGCCCGAGCGCCCACCGCCGCGAACCCGCCCCCTGCCCTCCGGGGCGGCACATTCGGCAACCGCACTGGCCCAAATGCTGGCGGGACATCAGCCGGGGCTCCGACGCGCTCTTGTTGGCCCGGTCCAGCGCCTTGCGCAAGCTCCCATTCATCACGCCCAGCATGGGAGCCGCGACCTGCCGAATGCCGATCCCGTGACAGTCCGGGCACTGGCAAGGGTCGGCGGCCTTATCCACCGTGGCCCATGCCTCGAACGGACCGCAAGCATGGCAGGCATATTCATAGAGGGGCATGGCTCACAGTCTCCGTTGTGCGTCAGGATCTCTTTGGCAGGGTCAATGGCCACTCGCGGCGGCGACACCTGGCATGGCTCCCGAAAGCAAGAGGTATCCCGGAATCCAACCGGTATAGACGCCCTGGAGCGCACAAAACCCGCCGGTGAAGCGCGTGAGTTCGTCCCGTCCCATCGCGAGGATCAGGAAGAACAGGAACCAGAGAATCCCCCACGACAGCCAGCACACGGAAAACCAGTACTCCCAAGTCGTTTGCGCGACGATGAAGTTTTGGACGAACACCGGTATGGTGGTGATGGCCACGAAAAGGCAGAACCATCCCAGCCCTCGTCCGTCGGCATTGCTCCATCTGTTCCAGGCGACCCAGAAATATGTGAACGTGAAAAGGAGCAAAAGCGCCGCTGCCTTGACCGAACCGGGATCAGCGCCCGGTCCGAAGGCGGAGTAGACCGCCACTGCGAGCGTGACGAAACCTACGAAAACGTCGATTACCGGGATTTCGCGATCACTGATCTTGCCGAGCAGCCAGATTCCATTCAGGCAAAGCACGGCTCCCACCCAAAAAAGCGCCAATCCGAGCAACATGGCGGCATCTCCCATAAATGGCGGCTCCTGCCGGAAACGCCGTTGCGCTCCGGCAGGAGGCAGCGTTGACCCGGCCCGCCTAGCGGGTACGTGCGACGCTTGCTCCGGAGACGTGGGCCGTCGGGCCGCTGGCATTGGGCCGGATGTCGAACTCGAAAATTTCGGTGGGGATCGCAAGCGTCGCGCAGACGTTGGGAATGTCCACGATCCCGCTGATCCTTCCCTCCACGGGGGCTGTGCCGAGAATCATGTAAGCCTGCTCACCCGAGTAGCCGAACTTCTTGAGGTACTCGACCGCGTTGAGGCAGGCCCGGCGGTAGGCGACATGGGCATCAAGGTAGGTACCTGCTCCCCCGTGCGCTCGTCCACTGAGATTCCCTCGAAAATAAGATAGTTGGAGAAGTGCGGATCGACCGGGCTCGGCTGGAAGATCGGGTTGGTCATGCCATACTTCGCCACACCGCCCTTGATCAGGCCGACCCCGAGGTGAATCCATCCGGCCATCTCGATGGCGCCGCAGAAGGTGATCTCCCCGTCCCCCTGCGACCAATGGATGTCGCCCATCGACAGGCCGCCACCCCTTACATAGACCGGGAAATAGACCCTGGAGCCGCGCGATAGGTTCTTGATGTCGCAGTTTCCGCCGTGCTCGCGAGGGGGGACCGTCCGCCAGGCGTCCTTGGCGGCCGCAGCCCCAGCCTCGCCGGCCATTTGCCCCATGAGCGCGAAATCCGGGGTCGGGGGCGCTGCAAGCGGCGGAACACGATCGGGATTGGTCGCGATCAGCGCGCGCTCGCGACGGTTGGCTTCGGCGAGCAGCTTGTGGTCCGGCAGGCATCCGATCAAGCCGGGATGGACCATGCCCGGATAGCGAACCCCTGGGATGTGTCGGGACTTGGCGTAAATCCCGCTGATGTCCCAGCAGGACTTACTCGCCTCGGGAAAGTGCTCGGTGAGGAATCCGCCGCCGTTCTCCTTGGCGAAAATTCCGTTGAATCCTCACTCCGAACCGGGCAACGGCCCGATGTCCAGAATGTCCACCACGAGGAGGTCTCCAGGCTCGGCGCCCTCGACGCCAAAAGGCCCGCTCAGGTAATGGACCCTTCTGAGTTCCACGTCGCGCACGTCGTTCGCGCTGTCGTTGTTGCCAATCTGTCCGCCAGTCCAATCATAGCACTCGACACGAAACTCATCGCCTGGCTTGAAGGTCTCCACGAACGGGATGTCCGGATGCCAGCGGTTGTGGGTCTTGGTCGTCTGCTGTTCCGGCGACTTGCCCAGCTCCACTTTGAACACTGTGTTCACCATAATTCCCCCTTTTGGTCCGGTTGCTTCCGGATGGAATGGCAAGGCCTGCCGCTTGGCCAGCAAGGCGGGCTCAAACCGCAGGGCCGAAGTATGCGGCCGCAGCGTCGTGCAGACCGAGCGCGCGACACTTTTCCAGTTTACACGATCGAATGTAATTAGTCACACACGCAAGAAATGCTGCGAGCGAAGGTAACTGCCCTCAAAGCATGGGCAAGTCGGCTGAGAGCCGTGAACATAGGCCGCCTGTCGCGGAGAAGTGATAGGAGTGATGCGCCAAAACCAACCGACGCGGAGGCATGCCGAATGCGGCTTGGGACGCCCTTTCGACACAGCTACAATACCTGTTTGAATACGCCCAGGAGGCAGCGGTGACGGACCCGGAGCGGCTGGTTGGCCATGAACCCTGGGCGGCGCTCGCCGTCGCGCCGGCTGGGATCGCTTTCGCGCGCGAGGAGGGCCGGCTCACCGCCGAGGAGTTCATCGCCGTGGTCCGAAGTTCGGACCTTGGGCGGCCAGTGGACGACGCGCCACGCATGGCGGCGATGCTGGCCAACTCCAACCTGGTGGTGACAGCGCGCACGACCGAGGCGCCGCACCGGCTGGCTGGCGTCGCCCGAAGCCTGACCGACTTCGTCTATTGCTGCTATCTCTCAGACCTCTGCGTGGACGCCCCCTGGCAGGGGCGTGGCGTCGGGCGCGCGCTGATCGCCGAGACCAAACGCATCCTGGGTCCGGGGACCATGCTGCTCCTGCTCTCGGCCCCCAAGCCAATGTCCTATTACCCACGGATCGGGATGGAACCGGTGCGGAATGGCTTCATTATCCGCCGCAATTCTTAGCCCTTGGACAAGCAAGGTAACTGCTCAACCCACCCCTCCCTCCGCAAATCATTGATAAACAACGCTTTCTGGGCGAGGCGATTTTGGGCGTAACGGCAGTATCGAATCCGACGCATGTAACGGCCAAGGCTGCGATATTACGATATAAATAAGTATCTGGTATCGCCGCGGATTTTACTTCAACTGCCCAAATTTATCCCGTTTTCTGAGACTGCTGAAAATCATTCTATATCAACGCATTGCGCGAAGCGGGGTGGGTTGAGCAGTTGCCAAGCAAGCATGAAGGAAACGACGTCCGCCAGCCGCTACGAGCCACTGGCCAAGCGGTCGGACTTGGCCGCCTTGTCCGCCAAGCTGGCCAGGGCATTCGTTGCGTGACCCGGTACTGGCTCGTGAAATCGGAGCCGGCCGCGTTCTCCTGGGACCAGCAGCTGGCCAACGGCGTCGAGCCCTGGACCGGCGTGCGCAACCATGCGGCGAAGAACTTCCTCAAAGCCATGCGCCGGGGCGACCGCGCGTTCTTCTACCACTCAACCATCGGTAAGCAGATCGTCGGCATCGTGGAGGTGGCGCGCGAGGCGTACCCGGACCCGACCGCCGCGGCGGGCGAGTGGGTCTGCGTCGATATGCGCGCGGTCGGCCCGATGCCGCGCCCTGTAACCCTCGCCGCGATCAAGGCCGATCCGGTCTTCGCCGACCTGCCGCTGATCCGGCAAGGGCGGCTCTCGGTGCTGCCGGTCTCCGCCGCCCATTGGGTGCGCATTTGCGCGATGGGAGGCTGGAAGGATTAGAGGGCGGCCAGCCGGGCTCCTGCCGTGGAAAGCCGCCCGCACCCCCCTTGCCAGGGCGACACGGCGCGCGCCTATTTGAACGCGCGCAGGGGCTTGGCGTTCAAGCCTGTGTCCGGCTGCTCTCTTGACCGGGGGCAGCCGCGTCGCGATCGAAGCGCGACAAATTCGACGGAGGAAAGTAACCAAATGCCTGACACGGTTCACCTGGAAGAAGTGCTCCCGGTGCGCTCCGAGATCGCCGCCCACGCGCATGTCGATCGCGCCAAGTACCAGTCTATGTGCGAGCACGCCGCGCGCGAGCCCCACACGTTCTGGCGTGAGCAGGCGCGCCGCATTCCTTGGATGAAGGCTCCCACCAAGATCAAGAATACCAGCTTCGAGGGCGACGTCTCGATCAAGTGGTTCGAGGACGGCACGCTGAACGCCTCCGCCGTCTGCCTGGACCAGCACCTCGCGACGCGTGGCGATCAGGTGGCGATCATCTGGGAGGGCGACGACCCTGGGCAAAGCCGCTCGATCACGTACCGCGCGCTGCATGGGGAGGTGTGCCGGCTGGCGAGCGCGATGAAGGCGCTGGGCGTCGACAAGGGCGACGTCGTGACGATTTATCTGCCGATGGTGCCTGAAGCGGCGGTCGCGATGCTGGCCTGCGCGCGGATCGGCGCGATGCACTCTGTCGTCTTTGGTGGCTTCTCCTCTGACAGCCTGGCAAATCGTATCCAGGACAGCAATTCCAAGCTGCTGATCACCGCCGACGAGGGACGGCGGGGCGGGCGCCACGTGCCGCTGAAGGCGAATGCCGATGCCGCGCTCAGGGACTGTCCCAGCGTGCGGCACGTGATCGTGGCCAAGGTCACGGGCGGACAGGTCTCGATGCAGAATGGCCGCGACCTCGACTACGCCACATTGCTCGCCGACGCTTCCCCCGATTGCCCGCCGGCCGAGATGGGAGCCGAGGATCCCCTGTTCCTTCTCTACACCTCGGGCAGCACCGGCAAGCCCAAGGGCGTTCTGCACACGACCGGCGGCTACTTGGTGTGGGCCAGCTTCACCCATGAGCTGGTCTTCGATTACCATCCGGGCGAGGTCTACTGGTGTACCGCCGATGTCGGCTGGGTGACGGGGCACACCTACATCATATACGGCCCGCTCGCGAACGGCGCGACCACGCTGATGTTCGAGGGCATCCCCAGCTACCCGGACAGCTCGCGCTTCTGGCAGGTGGTGGACAAGCACAAGGTCAACGTCTTCTACACCGCCCCGACCGCGATTCGCGCCCTGATGCGCGACGGCGAGGAGCCGGTCAGGAAGACCTCCCGCAAGTCGCTGCGTATCCTCGGCAGCGTTGGAGAACCGATCAACCCCGAGGCGTGGCTGTGGTATCACCGGGTCGTCGGCGAGCATCGCTGCCCGATTGTCGACACTTGGTGGCAGACGGAGACGGGCGGTATCCTGATCAGCCCGTTGCCCGGCGCCACCCCCCTGAAGCCCGGCTCCGCCACGCTGCCGCTGCCCGGCGTGCATCCGATCCTCGTTGACAATGGCGGCCACGAGGTGAGCGGCGCGGCCGAAGGAAATCTCTGCATGGCCAATTCCTGGCCAGGCCAGATGCGCACCGTGTACGGCGATCACGAGCGGTTCGTGCAGACCTATTTCTCGACCTTCAAGGGTCTGTACTTCACCGGCGACGGCGCGCGCCGGGACGAGGATGGCTACTATTGGATCACCGGCCGGGTGGATGACGTCATCAACGTCTCCGGTCACCGCATGGGGACCGCCGAGGTAGAGAGCGCCCTGGTGGCGCATCCGAAGGTCGCCGAGGCGGCGGTGGTCGGCTTTCCGCACGAGTTGAAGGGCCAGGGCATCTACGCCTATGTCACCCTGATCGCCGGCGAGGAGCCGAGCGAGGCCCTGCGCAAGGAGCTGGTGACGTGGGTGCGCCGGCAGATCGGTCCGATTGCCGCGCCCGACGCAATCCAGTGGGCGCCGGGCTTGCCCAAGACACGCAGCGGCAAGATCATGCGCCGCATCCTGCGCAAGATCGCCGCCAACGAGACCGAGTCGCTGGGCGACACCTCCACCTTGGCGGACCCGTCGGTGGTCAGCGAGCTCGTCGAGAACCGGGTGGGCCGAGCAGCGCTTGAGGCTTAATCAATAAACGAGGTGTGACCGTGTCGAGCCCGCTACTCGCCCATGCCGGCTACGGCGCGGTCATGCTCGCGGTGGGAATCGAAAGCGTCGGCATCCCCTTCCCAGGGGAGACCACGCTCATCGCCGCCGCTGCCTACGCGGGCAGCACGCACAAGCTGAACATCGGGTTCGTGATCGCCGCCGCCGCGGCGGGGGCGATCATCGGCGACAACGTCGGCTTCTGGATCGGCCGCGAGATCGGGCTCCGCCTGCTGCTCCGCTACGGCAAGTACATCCGCATGACCGAGCGGCGGATCAAGCTCGGCCAGTACCTGTTCCAGCGCTATGGCGGGGAGGTGGTGTTCTTCGGGCGCTTCGTGGCGGTGCTGCGCGCGCTCGCCGCCTTCCTAGCGGGAACGAACCGCATGACGTGGCCACGTTTCCTGGTCTTCAACGCCGCCGGTGGAATCGTGTGGTCGAGCATCTACGGCATTGGCGCCTATGCCCTGGGAACGCAGATCCACCGCTTGGCTGGACCGGTCGGCGCGGGGCTTGGCGCGGTCGCGCTGGTCCTGATCGTGGGTGGGATTGTCTTCCTGCACCGCCATGAGCACCAGTTGGAGGACGAGGCGGAACGGGCCTTGCCCGGCCCGATCGAGGTCAATCCGCGCCGTCGAAGATGGGGCGGAGGTGCCCGGTCCAGCTAGCTGGTAAGCCGGAGCATGGGATGAACAGCAACCGTCATCCAACCAGGTGCTTAACGCGAACGAGCGATGTCTGAAGACGAGTGTGGGCCATTTCTGCGGCCGATACCGCCATCCCCTGGCGTCGGGCATTGCTAATCAGCACACCACATAGCAACATAATGAGGCCGCTCGCGTACGGGGAGAACGCCTCTTCCTGAAATATTCCATTCAAGGTGATAAACCCCAACGCAAAGTAAAGAATGTCGCTTCGGAGTGGACGAGCACGAAGTTTCGACGCGCCGAACGGGGCCTTGAACAGCAGTGTGACGAACACCGCAAGGATTGCCACGGAGGCCACCCCCATTTGGTAGAATAAAACACCCACGGCCGACTCGAGCGCGAACTCGACCCCCGCCGATCTAAACCCGCCTGGTCCCTCCCATTTCATGCCGGCATCCACCTGTGTTGATAGGTTCCCGCCGACGCCAAGGCCATGCCCAATCGGGTTATCAGTGAGAGAGTGGACTCCGCCTAGGAAACCTAGCACGTGGTAATCCATATCGCGCATGCCGATGTAAATGCCCGATGTGACATAGGCCGTGGCAAGCAGCAGGCCGAATACGGCTGTCAGCTTCAAATCGCGAGCCATGGCCCAAAAGAACCACATCAGCAGGCCAACCGCCAGCAGGATTGAGGCGCCTTTCACGCCTTCCAGAATCAGCAAGGGCCAGACAAGCACCAGCCAAGCGGCTCGACGAACCGCGAACGCAGTCAGACCCACAATCGAAATGATATAGCCATTTGATATTGAATGGAGGATCGTTCCCCCAAAGCGGAAGCTGCTCACTGAGCTTGCATCCTCGCCAGTCACGTTGAAAAAGACTGCCGTGAAATGCTTGACGATATCCTCAGGAACGTAGAACGTGTTCTGCTCCGGTTGCAACCAATATTTAAGCTGATAATACCTTACCGCATTGATAATGGTGTAGAATTCGAGCGGGAAGCAGAATTCGAACACGCTGATGAGCAGGGAAGCCACCGCGCTGTAGACAAAACCCATTCCAACGGTTCGGAAGCCCCAGACCCGCCCGACGTCCAAGCCCACGAGAGCTGCCAGAAGCGGACCGGTATACTGGCGAAAGTAGATCAAGGCGGACGTCGGACCAGACCGCGCGGCACCGATGCCGAGATAGATCACCGCTAGTGCCAAGGCGAGCAACATCGCAGAGGTTATCGCCTTGTAGTCGCGACGCCTGGGCCAGAGCCGGAGCGCGGAGACCGCCCCCAGCACCGCGAGCAGCACGAAGTTAGTGCCTTGCAGCGCAGTGAATTGCGTAGGGTCCAGGTTTGACGAATATACCGAGATTATCAGGTTCTGATAAATAAGGACCTGAAAGAATACAATTACCCCGGCTAGGGGGGCACGATAATACAGCCAACCGATAAATCCGACGATCAAGGGGTAGAGTAGCAGGGATTCCGCCGACAGCACGACGTGCGCTGCCATCAGCAAAAGGCCGAGCGCCTGCCACGCGAGGACGTGCTTAAGCAGCGTGGCGTCTCTTAACTCACCTACACCAGAGCGCATCGGAAAAAATCCGTAATGTTCTAGCACGAGGGCAAAGCATTCAAATTCATTTGGGCCAGCGTTGCGGGATGATAGCGCATTTCAAATTAATCTTCCGTTACGATGCGACCACTTCTAAGATCGTCCTGGTTTCCATGACGGCGGGCCTCTGAGCGAGCAGCACATAGTCGGTGCAATCTGGCTTCGCCATCCCGAAGGTAATCACCCGGCCCGTCCAGGTGATGGCGTCGTAGCCCACCCCAAGCATGCGATTGGCGTTATAAAGATGGTCGCGCTTGTCCCGCGAATAAAGGCGTAGCAGTCGAACTGTCATGCCAAGCAACTCCACGTGCCGAGTGATACGGAATGGGTTCATCGCCGTCCTCAGATAAGTGGGAAACACGAACTCGTGGAGGCGTTCCTTCTTCGGGTCAGTCGGGTTTGGACCAAAGATATGTCGGTAACAAAATACATGAAACCAGTGCGGCGTGAACTTGGCAATCAAGCTCGCCACCGAGTAGTTGTATGGAGCCGCGATATATAATATCCCTCCAGGCTTGAGGCTCCGAGTCAGCGAATCAATTACGCGCCGCGGATTCCTCAAATGCTCAAGTACGTCGAAACAAATAACGATATCGAACTGGCCGGGCCCGAACTGATACTCCTCCAAGTCGCCAACAATTTTGTGGTACGCGTACTTATTCTTCCTTATCTGATCTTCCGAAATGTCGATGGTGGTGATGTGCGTATCGGGCAGTTTCAGCATTGTGAATGCACCGCCCCCAGCTTCCAGAACCGAAACTTTCCCCTTCCCCGAGCGCCACTCATCCAGTATCTTGTTAGCTTCCTCGAGCACGGTTCGGAATTCTGCGGCCGACATACTCAACTTCTCCCAGAATTAGCTCCAGGATCCTATGGGCTCGTGGATCCCGCAATGTAATTACCCGCTGCTCTCCTACTTTTGCATGCAGGTGCGCTGATCCGGTTCGAGCACGCAGGGGGATAAGCCCGGCCAATGTTAGGTCTCCTTACGCATCAACCCGACACGCCCGTTCAAGGCGTCCCGCTAGACAAGATCACGATACTCCTTGGAGGAACAATTGTGAAGGCAGTTACTCCGTTGGCCACGGGAAGCGTGGTCACGTCCCCGCGTGGGAATGCGCTGCTGATCTCCCAGCGGCTGATTGTGCCATTGCCCGTCATATTGCCTGGCCGTTGGCTCAGGCCAACCGTCCCGGAGTGAGTTGCCGAACTGTCATAGTTGACGAGCATCACGCCGAACACGCCGCCATTCTTCGTGGCCAGAGAAATCGTATTGTTGCGGGTGAAATCGCAGGAGACCTGGTGGCCCTCCATGGTTTGGCCGGCTTTCGACATGAAATGGCCTGCTGGATTGATGCGCCCGTTCTGGACCGCACCGTAGTAGCTGTCATCGACAAGCTCCCACATCGCACCGGAGTCCACGCCCGCTCCGCTCGTGAAGCCATTCAGCATCCAATATGCCGAGAACAGCGCGGCGATGACCTGCTGCTCCCGGGGCTCGTGGCCCGCGTTGCAATCCATGTTCCACTCGCCCATCAAGATGGGGACGTTGGCAGCGGCGGTTCCGGCGACCGCCTCTCGCACCTTCCGCGCGTCCAGCGCCGGGCGGTCGGACTGAAACAGCGCGTCGTCCGAGGGAGTAGGATCCTTTCCCTGACAGTAGCGGTAGTTATGATAGCAGAGTCTGCCGATGTATGCCCCGCACCTATTGGCGAAGGTCTTGAATCTGGCAAGATCGACGTAAGAATCGACCGTTCCGATCAGCCTGTAGCCCGGATCGAGGGCATGCACGGCCTCCGCGGCGGCGTTGAAAAACGAGCAATAGGTGTCAACGTCTACCCGGTCGTTGGTCTCGTTATCAACCTCAAAGCCCCACACCGGCAGAATGCGGCCGCCGCTCGGGGTATTCCTGAAGTGGAGTGCCATGTGCCGGCATGCTGCCGCGTAGTCCGAGGGGCTCCCAAAGCTGCCCTGGAATTTGATGCCTAGGATGAGGCGGCAAGTAGGGCTCACGAGTTTATGGGCGACGTTCATGAATGCGGATAGAGTGCTCCAGTCCGGATTGCGGACGCCATTGCGGAATATGGCGTCCGTCCAGTAGTTTGCCCCGGTGCTGCCTACGCCGGAGGCTGAGTTCAGGCGCAACAAGGGCATTTTGAGCGAGGCCGCCGCGTTCACGAACTCCACGCTTTTGCATAGGTTGAAGTTTCTGTTACACAAGCCCCCACTGGCAAATCCCCACAGGGCAGCAGGCGCGAAGCGCCCGGTGGTCGCCGTGAAGTCCACCGTTGCCAAGCTCCCGGACGCTGGCGGCCCGGATTCAGGGGCAGCGGCGCCCAGTCCCGTGCGGCCCATGCCAGTCGCGAGGGCCGACCCAACGGCAAGTGCGGATCGGCCGAGCATGGATCTGCGGCTCAGGAGTCCTATCGACATATCCGCCTTCTGACTCAGAGAGGCGCGATTGTCACCTGCGGCGATTGCGGGTCACCCAGGTGCCAATCGCGCTAGGTTTCACAGAATCGAAACGAAACTGCCATCGCCGGGAAACACGGCCCCGGCATAGGCCGCGCCATGGCGTGGCTCCTGCACGAATTGCCCGGCCGGCTCCGGGCTCGCGAACCTGCGATCAAAGGCCATCCAGCGCGCGCGGCAGCGCTCGCGGCCGATTTGCGAACGCTACCTGGCGTCACCGGGGCCAGTTCCAACGCGGTGACTGGGAGCGTGGTGGTCGAACACGATGGCGAACGAGGGGCCATTCTGGATATGCTGGGAATAGGTGCCGAGGCGGCCAGTGCCGCCCCGACGCCCCTTCCTACACTCGAACCCCTCGAGACCCTGGCGGCTTCGGTGGTGGAACAACTCCTGGAACACATTCTGCGCGCGGCCGTGATTGCGCTGATTTGACACAAGCCGCACCCACGCCGTCGCACGTCAAGCCTTCCGAGAAAGCCATCATCGGCAACCGACGACCCTCAATTGAAGGCCTACCTAACCCCGTGTCATGCGCCGGCTGATGAGGTTGACGTCGTCGGGATTGATGAGGTCGCTCGCCGTCCAGCCGGACAGGTCGGTACTCGCTCATGCACTGCTTAACGAAACCCTGCATGGCGGCAAGATCACCGGTCGCGGTCGCGGCCTGGAGGGACTCGATGCGCAGGTTTTCGTAATTGCCCGAGTAATTCATCTCATAAAGCTCGTGCCGGCCACCGAACTCCGTGCCGATCGCGTCCCAAAGCAGCTTGAGCAGCTTCACGCGGTCCGCCGCCGCGTACCCATTCGAGCCACGGACGAAGCGGTCGAGGTAAGGACGTATCGCCTCGTTCTCGAAATCCGCCGCGCTTGATGGCAGATAGATAAGGCCGCTGGCGACATGCCGCTCGATCAGCTGCTTGATCCGAGGGTAGGCCATCGGCGCGAACACCCGGTACGCAAGGCCATAGGCGAGATTTGGCAGGTTGTACCCGTCCGTGCCGTCCCACGGAACAGGCGATTTCACCATCGCGTCGGACAGGCCGTGGAAGAGGTTGCGCCACGCGATGACCTCGCCAACGGCCGTCTGCACGCCGCGGAAATCCTTCGACCCCGTGGCCTCCACCGCCATCGAGAACAGGCCGGCGATGAAGTCGAACTTCACGGCAAGGCGTGTCAGGCCATGCAGCGTGAACCGGGGAATGAAGCCGGACGCCGGGAAGAATTGGTTGATCTTGTCCAGGTCGCCATAGACGAAGACATTCTCCCATGGCACCAGGACCTTGTCGAAGACGAGGATGGAGTCGTTCTCGTCCAGGCGGCTGGACAGCGGATAGTCGAACGGCGATCCCGTGGCCGCCGCGTTGAACTCGTAGGATGATCGCGCGATCAGCTTGACGCCCTCGGAGTCCATCGATGCGGTGAAGATCAGCGCGAACGACTTGTCCTTGATCGGCAGGCCGTAGTGGGCGATGAAGTTGTAGTGCGTCAGCGCCGAGCCGGTGGCCACGACCTTCGCGCCGGAGACGATCAGGCCACGGTCGGTCTCCTTGTCGACGTGCATGAACACGTCGCGGACCTCTTCAACCGCGCGATGACGATCGACGGGCGGGTTGACGATGGCGTGGTTCCAGAAGTCGAGCCGTTCCTGCGTCCTCCGGTACCAAGCCTTGGCGTTCTCCTCGTACTCGCCGTAGAAGCCGGAGTTGGCGCCGAGAGTGCCAAGGAACGCGGCCTTGTAGTCGGGCGAACGCCCCATCCAGCCGTAGCACACCTGCTGCAATTCCGCGATCGCGTCGCGGGCTCTGATCAGGTCATCCACCGTCTTGGAGCCGACGAAGAAGGGATGGGTTATCGTCCCCGATCCGGTGTCCGTCAGAACGCCGATCTCGTCCTTCTTCTCGTGGAAGCGGTCGTACCAGCGGGCGACCATGCGGGCGGAGTTGCGGAACGCCGGATGCTCCGTGACGTTCCTGACCCTTTCGCCATAAATATAGACCGCACGCCCATCCTGGATGCTCTCCAGGAATTGAGCGCCCGTGTGGGCTTGGGTGGTCGATGTCCTGGCATCGGCGGCGCCCTGGACGACTGTATCTGGCATTCCGTCTGCTCCTCCCGCAGACCGGCGACGGCGGGCCGCCGGCATTCCTTCTGGGTGAGCGCCGCTTTCTGGCGTCGCCCGAGACATACGACTATGCCAATCCGCTCCTTGAGAGAAGGCGCCGTGCCACGCCGCCGGGGCATCGCCCTCGTTGGCGCAATTGCCTATCCATGACTCAGGGTCACGAGGCCGGCGTATCAGGCATTGTGGTGATCGGCTCCGGTGTTGCGCCGAGGGCCGGTCAGGCGGCACGCCGACGACGGGAGGAGGACATGGGCACGATCGATCCGCGCCGGCTGCGCGACGCTTGCGGGCATTTCGGAACGGGCGTCACCATCGTGACGACGCGCTGCGACGGCGTCGATCATGGGATGACCGTGAACGCCTTCATGTCGATCTCGCTCGATCCGCCCCTCATCGCCGTCTCCATCGCCGAAACCGCGAAGATGCTGCCCCGGATCCGGAAATCGGGCCGGTTCGCGGTCAGCGTCCTGGCCGAGACGATGGACGAGATCGCATGGCACTTCGCCGGAAAACCCAATCCCAGATTTACCGATCTTCTAAAGACCGTGGAGGGGCTTCCGGTGCTCCGCGACGCGGTCGCCGCGTTCGTGACCGATGTCCACCAGGACGTCGTCGCGGGCGACCACACGATCTTTATCGGGCACGTCCGGTCGCTCACCGTGGGCGAAGGCAAGAAGCCTCTTCTGTTCTTCCGGGGCAAGTTCGGCGGGCTGGCCGTGACGGAGCCCGCACCGGTCGACTTCCTGGAACTCGACAGGGAGATGATCTGGTGAGGAGATACGCGAGCGAACACCATCAGCCGGCCTCGGCTGTCATCGTCCGAGGCTCGCTATTTCGAGCCGCCCGACATAGCCGCTGATATCCGCGTACCAGACGTTTCCACTACGATCGAGAGCCACGCTGAACGGCCGCGCGTGGTCCCGCGGAATCCGGAACTGCTCAACCCTGCCCGCGCGAAGGCGGCCAATACTGCCGGTGCGAAGCATCGCGAACCACACCGTCCCGTCCGGCGCGATGGCCAGTCCGCTCAGTGCGGTACCCTGCTCACCGACCTCGAACTCCTCGAAGTGGCCGTCGCGGAAACGCGCGATGCGGTCGGCATGGAACTCGATGAACCACACCGAGCCATCGGGACCGACCGCGATGTCCGAGGGAAGTGCTCCGGGGCGCGGGACGTCGATCGCGCTCATGGAGTCCGGCGACATGATATGCAGGAGCTGGTTGCCGCCTTGCAGCGTCGCCCACACCGTTCCGTCTGGCGCGACCGCGACGCCGTACGGCGCCCCGCGCGGAGAATCGAATACGTGGCGCGTGAAGGCGCCGTCCTTGAGGCGAGTCACGCTGTAGCCGGTCGGCTCGGCGAACCAGGCCGCGCCATCGGGCGCGACGGTCAGGCGCGCGAGTTGGACGCTCGGGGTCTCGAGACCGAAGCGGGACACCGCGCCGTCGTGGGACATGTGGGCCACGGCATGGGCGGCGTTGTCCGTGTACCACACGCCTCCATCCGCCGCGGCGCCGAGGCCGATTGGCTGCAAGCCCGGACCCGGGGTCGGCAGGCGTTCGAGGTGCCCGTCGCGCACCCGGCCGATCGCGGCGGACAAGTCCATCGTGAACCACACCGTGCCATCGGGTGCCACGGTGATCGCGGTGGGTATGTCCATCGGTTCCGTCTTATACTCGATGAACCGGGCGGACCGCCCGCCGAGGAGGGACCACGCCCCGGCGCCAGCCACGATGGCGACGCCGAGCGCCAAGGCGATGAAAGGAACGGTGCGGGAGCGGAGGCGAATCATCCTGGGCGTCCGTCAGGAATGGAGCGTGTTGTGCCCGCGAGGCGGCGAACCAGCCTGAAGCCGGCAAGCAGGAGCAGCAGCATGAAGGCGCCCGTGCCGATGAGCTGCGCGGCATCCACACGAGAGAGAAGGTTGCTGCCCTCAAGTGCGGCACGCCACACTTGCCCATACGGCATGAGGGAATAGACGGCGTACAACGTCCGCCGGTCGCTTGGATCGCGGATCAGCGGTCCCGCCTCGATATGGACTGGAAGGCCGCTTTCCTCGAGTTCGCCATGTTTGGCCGCCGTCGATGCTGTCATACATGCCGCGATCCGAGGTGACGATCACATGGGCGGCGTCGGCAGCGATCCCGCGCACCACGATATTCGGCTCGGGCAGCCGCCCCATCATACGCCAGTGCCAGCCGAGGTCGTCGCTCGCAACCAGCGTGCCGCGCGCCGTGGCCCAGAGCCGGCCGGAAGGCGCCTGATCGTATAGAATGGTCTCAAGCGGACCCGCGCTAGCGCCCCGCTTCTCCCAATGCGATCCGCTATCCACGCTCGCCAGCAGCGCGCCATCGGCCAAGGCAAAGAGCGTCTCCGTGGGCGACACCGAGACGGCGAGCGCCGTCACCTTGGCGCCATCTCGCGTCAGGGTGTGAAGTGGGACGAAGCTGCGCCCTTGGTCGTCGCTCGCGAACAGCAAGCCTTGGCCGAGAAGGTAAACCCGCCCGGTTTTGGCCCCGAAAGCGATGGTGCGCACGGGCGTGGCACCTGGCGGTGCGCTCGCGCGCTCCCATCGTCCGCGGTGGAATCGAAAGACGCCATTCGTCGCGCCGCACACCACCACGCCGCCGTCCGGCGCGAAGGCAGCGGCGAAGACGGCGCCGATGATGGCGTCCTTCGCTTCCGGCCTCCAGCTCCGTCCGCCATTCAGGGAGCGAAGCAGACCGGTGTCGGTGCCGAGCAGAAGGTGGGCCGGGTCGCGCGGATCGACCGCCACGGTGAGTGCCGAGTTGAGGAACAGCCCCGCATCCGTGCTGAGCCATGTCCCGCCAGTATTGCGCGAGCGAAAGACCCCGCCATAGGCGCTCGCGTCATGCGCCTGCGCCGGGACTGCCCCGATCAGCGCCAGCCCCACCGCGAGGGCGGCGAGGCGGCGCGGACCCGCGCACCGCATCATTGGCGCCGCCCCCGCTCGGCCCCGTGCGGTGCTAATGCGGCTTGCGGGATTGCTCGCCAGGAGCGAGCGCCAGCTCGGCCATCCGCCCGCCATTGGCTCCGACCCAGGAATTCTGCGTCAGCGGGTACTTGTCTGTGTAGGTCAAAGGCTCGTGGGCCGAGACGCAGTGCTCGTACCCGCCGGTGATCTTGTAGCACTTCTCGTACGCCAGGAACTGCTGGACCGTGTCGGTCTGCTGGATGTTCGCTGCCATCCAATCCCGGATGCCCTCGTACGACGAATAGGCGTCCGAGCCGAACACCAGCTTGCCGATGCTGGTCGGCACTTCGAGCAACTGCGAACCGGCGGTGTGGGCGCGGAACGCGGGGTGGATGCGCACGCCCGGCAGGATCTCCATCTCGCCATTAACGATGACGGCCTGGCCGTGCAGGACCTTGCCGTAGATGTTCTCAAGCGTCAGCGGCTCGTAGCCGCAGGCGGGGGTGCGGAAGCAGCCGCCAGGGCTGGTGTTCTGCGCGCTGATCTTCGGATTCGGGTAGTTCAAGGCCCACTCGATCCCTCGCAGTTCTTCACGCTGGATATAGAGCGTGGCCTTCGGCAAGGCCATGATCTGGCCCGCGTGGTCCCAGTGGCCATGGCCGAGCACGATCTTGGTGACATCGTTCACGTCGAAACCGAGCGCCTTGAGCTGCTCCCCGATCGGCGTGAAGTGCTGGGTGCCCGTCATCCGGTGGTATTCCTGCTGGCTCCAGCCCGTGTCGAATAAAATCAGCTCCTTGCCGCACTTGATGACCCCGACGTTCACCGGCAGGTCCACCGTGGAGATGTTGTGCTGGGGATTGGTGCTGCCCGGAATGAAGGCCCGGTCGGGCATGAACGATCCGAACGGCACGTTCATGAAGCGGCTGCTTTCCACCAGCCACGCCGAGCAGACCTGTGGCTGCTCGGTCTGTGCGACGGCCGGGCGGGTTGGCACCCCGGCGGCCAATCCGGCAATGGCCAGCAAGCCCGCGATGGCCAAGGCTTTAAGGGGCTTCTTCATGCTGTTCCCTCCTCAGTTGGGCTTGTGCTCTCCGGGCCACAGAATGTCGCCCGCCTTCACCACGTCCTGCGCGGCCTGCTGCGCCATGCGCTGCGCCTCGATCAGGTGGTCCTCGCGGCCATCGCGCGCCAGCTTCAGCATCTCCGTGGATGCCTGCTCGTAGAGCGACATGGCCTCGAGGTATTGGGCATGCACCGGCGCCAATGACGGCGGCGGCGTGATCGCGCGAGCCTTCTGTTTCGCGTCGTAAAAGCGCCGCTCAAGCGGCGTCACCGTCGCAACCAGCTTTTTCAGGTCGCGGCCCTCGGTGACATAGACGATGCCGGCCAGGGTCATGGTGCCCGCGGAAGCCTCGATGACCTCCCGGTGGAGCGGCCACATCGCCGCCTCGTACGCTTCTTCCTCTGCCGTCAGGCTGCGCGGTTGCGGCTCGTCGGGGTCGATGAAGCTTGCTTGCGGGCTGGCCGGCGGAGCTTCGCCCTTCCAGACGGCGAGACCGGCCACGACCAGGAAAGTGGCCGCGACGCCCGGGATCAGCAGGATAGGTGCGCGCACGCGCGGCATCCGTTTCCTCCCTCGGCGCGATATCACTGTGTGGGATTTTCGCGCCGCAACGTTACCGTTCTACATAACCTGATCGCACGCCTTGGTCAACGAAACGACCCGCGCCCACCATCGCCGCCCTCGGCCGGGCTGGACTTTGACCCCAAAGCGCATGCAACAATGACGCATGGGAGAGGCGTTGTTCTATCTGGTATCGAGCTTCTGGGCGGGGGCGGTGCACGCCGCGACGCCTGGGCATGGGAAGACCATCTCGGCCGCCTACATCGTCGGCGCGCGCGGGCGGCCCGTCGACGCCGTGATCCTTGGCATATTCGTAACGCTCTCGCACACAAGTGGCATCCTCCTGGTCGGCGTGCTCGCCTCGCTCGGCTCGGCTTGGTTGGTGCCGCAACGGATCGAGGCGTATCTCGGCCTTGTTCTCGGCCTTCTGGTCGTTGCGCTGGGCGGCTGGATTTTGTGGACCCAGCGCCACCTGCTCCGCGCCGCTCTGGGCATCCCGAGCCAAGACCACGACACCACACATGCACCATTGATCACGACACGAGCACGCTCATGAACATGAGCACGCTCATGCGCACGCGCACGGCATCGAACACAGCCACCCGCCTGGCCTGCACTCCCATGGCTGGGGCACCTATCACGCCCACCGGGTCGATCTGGTCACGGATCGCCGACCGAACCTTGGCGTGCTTCTGACGCTCGGCGTGGCCGGCGGATTGCTGCCCGATCCGACGGCGTTGGCCATCCTGCTCGCGGCGATCTCGAACGGGCATCTTCTCCTGGGGCTTGGCACCGTGCTGGTGTTCAGCCTCGGCTTCGCCTCCGCGCTTCTCCTCGTCGGCATCGTCGCGGCGCAGGTCGGGCAGCGTGTCCTGGCCTGGCTCGACAGCCTCTGGGCGCTGCGGTTGCAGCTCGCCACCACGCTGCTCATTCTCGGGATGGGCGTCGTGCTGACGGCGCAGGCGGCCCGGCAGCTCGCGCTTTTGCAGGGATGGTAGCGGCGCGGTCCGGCGCCCGTTTCAGCCGGCGTTGACCTCCAGCCGGTCATACCCGCGGGCACGGTAGATGATGGCGGATGCGATCCAGCTTACGACGAACACGGCAATGATGACGTAGCCGATCGTGCCGAAATTGTCGTTGAGCGCGCCGATACCATCCCAGAATGGCCCCTTGAGGCCGAACTGATCGCCCGCGAGGCCGAGCACCTCGATGCCGCCAACCAGCAAGGCGACCAGGACGGAAACGAAGGTGATCGTCATGTTGTAGTAGAGCTTGCGAATGGGCTTTACGAACGCCCACCCGTAGGCGCCTAGCATCAGGATGCTGTCGGTCGTGTCCACGAGGGACATCCCCGCCGTGAACAGCGCCGGGAAGACGAGAATCGACCATATCGGCATTCCTTGCGCCGCTTGCGAGGCGGAAATGCCGAGCAGGCCCACTTCGGTCGCCGTGTCGAAGCCAAGGCCGAACAGGAAGCCCAGCGGATACATGTGCCAGCTCTGCCGGATGATCCGAAACAGAGGGCGGAACAGCCGGGCCAGGAACCCCCGTCCGGCCAGCAATATGTCGAGATCCTCTTCCACGTAGGGCTCGCCCGCCTTCACACGGCGGAAGGTGCGGTACACAGTGGCCAGGATCACCATGTTCATGACGGCGATCGCCAGCAGGAACAGCGCCGAGACCACCGTGCCGATGACGCCCCCGACGTTTCGGAAGGCGTCCAACTGACCCCTGAACGCCGTGGCGGTCGCCGCGATGGCGACCGATGCTAGCACCACAACCGTCGAGTGGCCGAGGGAGAAGAAGAAGCCGACCGCGGCCGGCCGCTTGCCCTCCTGCATCAGCTTGCGGGTGACATTGTCGATGGCCGCGATGTGGTCGGCGTCTACGGCATGACGCAGGCCGAAGCCGTAGGCAAGGAGAGCGGTGCCGAGCAGCACGGGGTAGTGCCGGAACGCCGTTAGCGCCCAGCCCCACGCGGCGAGGTTGGCAGAGATCAGGACGGCATAGAGCCCGACGATCTTAAACCGCACGGGACTCTGGTGGCCGGTGAGGGTGCTCGAGATCGCGTGCCCCATGATCGCCCCTTCGGAAACTAGGCCCGGCTGGCAGTTTGTCTCAGAAGAGCAATGCTGCCAAGAGGGTGGTCGGAGTCCCACCGGGGCGATTGGGTACCGCTTGGACCGCGCTGCTTAGCTCAGGCAGGGAAGATCTCGAGAGGTACGAACTCGTCCTTCAGTACTGCCTTTGCGTCGGATCCCATCCACGACCGGATCATGGTCGCGTACAAGCGACGGAAGTCCGTGGTGTACCGCATGTTGCCGTCGTCGAGGTCGGTCAGGCTTGGCATCGCGCCGTACTGGCCGCCCCTCACTTGTTTTCCGGTGATAAAGGAGACGCTTGCGGTCCCGTGGTCCGTGCCGAGGTTCGCGTTCTCGGCGACGCGGCGCCCGAACTCGCTGAACACCATGACCGCCACGTCGTCGCCCCGGCCGATTCGCGCCATGTCTTGCACGAAGGCGGAAATATGGTCGGACGTGTACGTCAAGATTCGCGCGTGCGTGTCAGCCTGCGTCACATGCGTGTCGAACGCGTTGTTCGGGTAGGCGACATAATAGATTCGGCTTGGGAACCCGGCGGCGATCAATGCGGCGACCCGCTCCAGCCCGAAGCGGTAAAGCCCGTAATCAACGGGTGTGTGATAGCTCGCGCAGGCTTCGCGCACATGCACCTCGGCCTTTTGCGCGCTATTGGACACGTCGAACAGGACGGCCTCGGTCGGGTTGCGCGCGTCTCGTCCGCCCGTGAGCGTGCGCAGCGTCGCCCGCTCCTCGAATAGCTGCCCGCGCGCGAACTTCTCCGGGTTGTCGAACACGAGCGGCACGTGGTTCCGCGCGCGCACGGCGAGGGACTGGTGGTTTTCGACATTGACCACGTAGTTGGGGGTGCCGCGCGGGTCCATGACATCGGCCAGCCGGCCTAGCCAGCCATAGATGTCGCCGCTGTTCGGCGCGCCGGTGTGCCAGTACGCCATCGAGGTGAAGTGCGAGAAACTCGGGTGATCGTAGCCTACACCCTGCACGATCGCGAGATTCCCGTCCTTATAGAGGCGCTCGAAGCCCGCCATGGTCGGCTGGAAGCCGAAATGCTCGTCGATCCGCCGTACCCTGTCGGGCCGGATGCCCAGCTTCGGCCGCGCCTTGTAATAGGCATCGTCTGAATAGGGGATGACGGTATTCAGCCCGTCATTGGCGCCCGACAGCTCAACCACGACCAGAATGCGCTCGCCACCCACGGCCGCCCGCGCCGCCGCATCGCCCAGCAGGGGTGTGGCCCCCCAGCCGACCACGCCAAGCCCCAGGCCGTACACGCCCGCGCGCAGCACGTCTCGCCGCCCCAGGCCGTCCAGCTTATGCGGTGACTTCGTCATCTGATCTTTCTCCCGGCCTAAGCGAGTTGGTACTCCGGCGCGCTCATGATCAAATGCGCAACGAGCCGAAGCGGCTCCTCTAGATAGCTTTTCGCGCGAACGAGGTCGCTGGTGCCTAGCTGGTCATCAAGAAACGCGATGATCGCCGCGCGCGCCTGTTCGTCGATCGGCACGGACAAGAATCGCACCAACAGGCGATCGACGGCGTCCGCCGTGGTCTCCGCTTGTTCCGAGAACACGATGTCGGTCAGGCTGAACCGCGCCGGCGCGCGCAGGATCGGCTTGATCTTGCGTACCGCCTCTTGCCAGCCCTTCAGGCTGGCGTAGCGCGTGTTGAAGTCTTCGTGCTCGCTGAGCAGGTTAGCCATGGCCTTCTGGCCGGCCACATCCTTGCCCACGCCCGCCTGCCCCGTGGCGGGCCCTTGCTCGCTGGTGGCGGCGCTGATGTCCATGCCGCTCAGGATGCGGGCGTTCGTCTTGCGCGTCGCCGGGTCGGGGATCAGGTTCGGATCGACGAAATCGATCATGTCCGGCAGCACGGCCTCGCGCGCGAAGTTGCCGCGGGCGAGCAAGGTTCCAGGCGTGATCCAGGCGCGTCCTTGCGCCCATCCCGCGACTGTTGGGCGGGTCGAGCAGCACCTGCCCCAGCTCCCCGCTCGCCGCGTTGAAATCCGGAACCCCCGGCATTTCCGTCAAGCCAAGCCTCCGGTAGGTCGAAACGATCAGCTCCACCGGGCCTTTGATGTGCGTCCCGACCGAGGGCGGGCTGTAGAAGTCGCGGGAGAGGAAAATGGTTCGCAGGAAGGGCGTGACTCTCGTAGCCGTTCTCGCGCAACAGCGCGCCAAGCCGCCCTTGCAGCGACGGTGACAGATCCTCGCGCACCAGGAAGCGGTAGATCTTTCCCGGCGATGAAGCTCGCCGTGACCTTTTGGTCCAGGATGATGTCGAGGATGTCCACGCCGTCGAAACGGCCGGTGCGGCCGAGGAACGTTATGGCTGCCATCATCGTGCTTCGCCTCGTCCACGCGGAAGGTCAGGTCGTCGTCGCGCCAGCCGGTGAAGGCGCGGGCGGCCTCGCGGATGTCGTGCTCCGTGTAGCTGCCCACCCCCATCGTGAACAGCTCCATCACCTCGCGGCCAAAGTTCTCGTTGGGCGCGCCCTTCACGTTCTGGCCGGCATCCAGGAAAACCAGCATCGCCGGATCTTGCGCGACCGCGACCAAAAGCTCGCGGAAGTTGCCCGTCGCGTGGCGCTGGAACAGCACGACCTGTCCCAGCATCTTGCGGTAGTCGCGCACCTTCTCGGCGCCGCAGGCGAAATGGCCATGCCAGAACAGCGCCATCTTCTCTTCGAGCGGCCTTTCGGTGACGACCATCCGGCCGGCCCACCAATTGGCGACGCGGCGCGTCTCCAGCGCGCTGGCGCGCAACCAGTAGAAAAATCGGTCGGCAACCGGCTGGAGCCTGCGGCTGCCGGAGGGCTTCACCGCGACCCCCATCGCCGCGCCGGTCTCGGCGGCCAGTCGCGTGGCCGCTGGACGGGTCGGCGGGAACGGCGTGAGCGTGGGATCATAGACGCCGGAATGCTCGAACGGCTTCAGCCGATCGGTTCCGATCGCTTGGTAATCGACCAGGGAAGCCACCGCCGCGTTGGGGGTCATGCGCGCCAGCCGCGCCACATCGTCGGGCGCGCCGCCAAACCCAGCGCGGTCGAGAAGGTGGCGCGCGCGCTCATAGCTCCAGTCGGCTTCACTGATCGGCGCCAAATCCTCGATCCAGCTCGCATCCTCCCCCATAGCTCCCCCGCGCGGCTCCATGAATGCGAATTGGACGAGCTTAGCAGGCTTGAAGATACCCGCTACCAACCCGCAAGCCCGGACTAGGGCGCGCTTCGTACCCTTGGCGCGGTTGACCGCGATAAGGCGCTGGGGCTTGTTGACGTTGATACCGTTGAGGGGAGATGCCGTGAACACAAACTCGATTGCCTCGCGCCCGTCCGTGCTTCTGGCCGCTCCATCGGAGTCGCGCGACTTCCTGCCCCTGCTCCGCTGGCTCATCGTGGTTGGCCTGACCTGTTTCGGCCTGATCGTGGTCTGGCAGCTTGGCCTCATCCAGGTGATGTTCGCAACCGACCGGACGCATATCTCCTCGTTGATTCTCGGCATATTCGCGCTCACCAGCCTGCATTGCCTGGCGCAGACCTGGACCGTCTCGAAGGAACTGGTGGCGGTCCGGTCGTTCCGGGATGCGCTCGCCAGGGAGCCGGGAGGGCTTGCCCGCGGTTTCGTCGACCCGGCCTATGCCCCCGAGGGCAGCATGATCGCGCGGCACGTCGCGAACCTGGTCGCCAAGGCCCGCGCGCAAGGCGGGCACCGCATCGACCAGACCCTCTTGCTGCGCGCGCTGGCGGACCGGCTCCGCGGCCGGGAAAAGCTTGGCCTGTTCGTGTCGGAGTCCCTGCTCCGCCTGGCGCTTCTGGGAACGGCCGTCGGCTTCATCCTGATGCTGATTCCGATCGCGGGCCTGACGGCGTTCGACGCCGAACTCGCTGCGCACTGCGCTAACCGGGATGAGCGGCGGCATGGCCACGGCGCTCAACATCACGGTGACTGGGATTGGCACCGCCCTCCTGCTCAAGCTGCAATATTTCTTCCTCGACAAGGCGGTCGGCGAACTCGTCGGTGCCGTCACCGACGTGACCGAAGTGCATGTCGTTTCCCGGTTAGAGCGCGGCGACGATGTATGACGACGACCTGTCAGGCGGCGGCGATGACGGCACGTTCGTTCCGTTCACCGACATGCTTTTCAATGTGCTGCTTGGTTTCGCCTTCATGGTGTTCATCTCGTTTTCTCTGATCCACCCGACGGCGAAGACGGGAGCCGTGGACCTGAAGGCCGAGTTCCTCATCACCATGTCCTGGCCCGACAACGATCCCGACGACATGGACCTTTATGTCCAGGATCCGGCCGGGAACATCGTGTGGTACCACTCCAAGGAGGCTGGCATGATGACTCTCGACCGCGACGATCGGGGCGACTACCGCAACACGATCACCGTCAACGGGCAGACCATCCGCAACCCGCTGCGGCAGGAGATCGTCATGGTTCGCGGCATCGTGCCGGGCGAGTATGTCGTCAACGCTAACTTGTTCCTTGCCACCTCGGCGAAGAAGTTCCCGGTCTCAGTGAAGGTGGAAAAGCTCAATCCGACCGCGTCGGTGTTGTTTTACGGCACTCAGGAATTCGACCATAAAGGGCAGGAGGAGACGTTTGTTCGTTTCACGCTCAACTCCCAGGGGAAGGTTACGGACGTCGAAACCCAGCCGTTCAAATCCCTCACCAAGGCTGTGCGGAGCCCCAAGGCGGGGAATGGGCCGAGATAGGCAAGGCCGACGCTCGTGAAGGAGGCAATTGGGTGAACTCTCGCCATCGCCGGGCTTGTCGCGGCGTACGCTGCTCGTCGCGGTGCTGCTGCTCAGCCTCAATCTGACCTCCCTCTGGCGGTGGTGGGTCAAGGCCGCCGCGATCGTCGTCACCATCTCTCTCTTCGCGGTGACGTATCAGGGATACCATGGATTGATGGGGTGGCCGACAACGCAGAAGCTGCCGCCTCGGTTCAGCCTGGTGTGGACCGTCATTTCCGAGCCGAACAAGAGGGCGAACAATCCGGGCTCGATCTATCTCTGGGTCGACGAGCTGGACGCGAACAACGTGCCATCCGGCAGGCCGCGCAGCTACCAGCTCGCCTACTCCAAGGGCCTGGCCCGCAAGATTTCGAGCGCGCAGGAGAAGCGTGACCACGGCCAGGAAGTGATGGGCGTCGCCACCAGCCAGCAGGTCCAGCCTGACGCGCAGATTAGGAGACGACATCAAGATGGGGCAGGTCCAACCAAACAAGGGGGAGCAAAATGCCGCCGCCGACACGGTCCCGTTCATGGAGGATGGGAGCCAAATCAATTTCGCGGATCTACCCCCAGTGATTCTTCCTGCCAAAGGCCCCCTTTGACGCAACCGGCAGGGCAGAACGTTTCCCCAAAAGCTTGTTAGATGCGCCGGGCGGGAGTAGAGTTTCGACTGCCAGTTAGCGAGCCTGCTATCTATCCAACAACGGTTCTCGCCAGTGCAAGCCCGCACTCGCGGGGTCAAGGGGAATGACGAGCGGGACGCTCAACATGGTTCCAAGACGGAAACGGAACATAGGGACGGAAAACGTGAGATATACTGCACTTCGGCACACCATGCTGCTCGCATCAACCCTGCTTGCAGCGACATCTTTGTCGGCGATGGCGGATGAGGTGACGACACAGCGCCTCATGAACGCTGACAAGGAGCCCCAGAACTGGCTGATGGTCAACAAGGACTATGGCGCCCATCGCTATTCCGAGCTTGACCAGATCAACAAGTCCAACGTCAAGAACCTGCACGTGGCGTTCACGGTGGCGCTGGGCGGTGTTCAGGGTGCCGGCCCGAACCCTATGGGCGGCCATCAGAGCACGCCTCTCGTCGATAACGGCATGATGTATGTGGTCGATGGATGGGGCACTGTTTACAAGGTGGATGTGCGAGACCCCGCTAAGGCCCGGATTCTTTGGGTCATGGATCCAGGCACCAATAAAGGCGACATGTTTATTGCCTCGAACCGCGGTGTCACGCTATACAAAAACTTCGTCATTTCCGTAACGGGTGACTGCAAGGTCAACTGGACCAAGGCCGATACAGGCGAGCTGGTCAAGTCGGTCCAATTCGACAATTTGAAGACAAGTCGCTGCACTCTCACCGCTGCGCCGCTTCTTATTGACGACAAGCTGATTGTCGGTGGAAGCGGCGGCGATCGCGGGGCTCGCGCCCATATCGACGCTTTAAACGCGGACACAGGCGAGCGCATCTGGCGGACCTATACCGTTCCCGCTCCTGGCGAGCCTGGCAGCGATACCTGGAAGGGCAAAAACAACGCCTGGGAGCACGGCGGCGGTTCCTATTGGCAGACCGGCTCGTACGACCCGGACAGCAAGCTGACTATCTGGGGCACCGGCCAGCCGGTTCCAATGTTCGATCCGGAATACCGCCCTGGTGACAACCTGTTCACCAACTCGACAGTCGCCTTCGATGTCAACACCGGCAAAATGAAGTGGTACTTCCAGTACACCCCGGGCGATTTCATGGATTATGACGAGGTGGGCATCAATCAGATCATCGACACCAAGGTAAACGGGGAAGATCGGAAAATCATCGCCCATTTCGGTCGCAACGGATTTTTCTACACGCTCGACCGCACCAACGGGCAGTTCATCTCCAGCGAGCAATATGCCCAAAAGGTTAACTGGACAAGCGGAATTGATCCCAAGACCGGCAAGCCGATCGAGTACGATCCGAACAAGGACCTTCAAACCTATAAGATCGGCAAACCGTCGCGGCGAGAGCAGGGCACGCTTGAGGGTTGCCCGAACATCCAGGGAGGCGTGAACTACTTCCCGACCACATATAGCGATCGAACCCACCTCTCGTATGGCGGCGGGATCGAGGCCTGCTCAAATGTCACTCCCGATCCGTCCAACGATGCGAGCGGCGACTATTGGCTGGGCGGCACTTTCGTGAACGCCGAGGACGTCAAGGGAAGCGTATCCGCCCTGGATCCCGCGACGGGCAAGAAGGTGGCCCAGCAGCCCATGAATCACAGCGTCAGCTCCGGCGTCACCTCGACGGCCGGTGGTCTCGTATTCACGACGACCACTGACGGCACCGTCTATGCTCTCGACGACGAGACCCTGAAGCCACTCTGGAGCTTCAATACCGGCTCGTTCAGCTCGGCGCCGCCGATGACCTACGCCGTCAACGGCAAGCAGTATGTCGCCGTGCTGATTGGCGGAAATGTGCAGACGAAAGCCTTCCTTGATCACACACCCAACTTGAGGGACATGCAGAACACGTCGATGCTCTTCGTGTTCAGCCTGTAACCATCGTGCTTTGCTGTTCCGGCTCGGGACTCCTGGACGGAGCAGCGCCCAAATCAATGAGAACGGCCGCCTCTCCGGCGGCCGCTCTTTCTTCCATTAATGCTCGGGATAGCTGTCGCAATTTGCTCCCGCATCGGCGCCAAAGTAGTCGCGGCACTGGGCCCGTGTCACCGGACCTGCCCCTTTGACTTTGGTCGCTACGTAGTCAGCCAATACGTCGATCTCGTGTGACTGGAGTGTGGTCGAAGCGCGATTCGGGGTCACATTGCCAAGATCCTCGGCGGTCATGCCGTAGCAGCGCTTGTCCGTGTAGGCGAAGCGGTCGAAGTATGGCATCGGCGTTCCTGGCCGGCCGCACTGAATTGTCGTGCGGATCTCGTCGCGCGTCAGCTTTGTGTCGCGCAACGACGCGGCGCGGCCTTCGGAATGAAAGCCGCCGCCCTCGCCGATCCCCGCCCAGCCGTGGCATGTTGGGCAGCCAGCCTTGTTTGCCCAGATATCTTGTCCCCTGGCGATATCATCCGTTTCGGCGGCGCGCACCGCCGCCAGTGACATCATGACGGTCAGGGCGGTGATCGCGGTTCCAGCAATGGCAGCTCGCCTCAAAGCACGGCAGGGCCGGTCCACAACAACCATCGTTTCCTCCGACGAGCATGTTGGTTAGGGGGAGATGTGGCGTCCTCTCACCTGTGGTCACATTCAAGGACGATCCACAAAGATGCCGGCACGCTTCCGAAAGTCGCTCGGACTCAGGAATTCCCCCTGCCATAGTCCAAGCTTCTCCTTCTTGGCCTCCGCTTCGGCAGCAGCGTATTCCGGCACCTCGTTCGGCCTCGCCACCGCGTAGCCGCTGCGAATAAGCTGCTCGTTGAGGCTCTGACCGTTGATGGTGCAGCGCCCGAGCACGCGGCCATAGGGATCGGGCTCCCCGACCAGGTCGCAGGTCGCCGGTCCTTGATCGACCAACGTTTGAAGCTTACGCACCGCGGCTGGCCAGCACTGCCAAACTTTGCCGTCAATCGCGCAAGCCTGCTTCCGCATCACCAAATCGACGCCGTAAAGCATGATCCGCTGGCCATTGATCTCGATCACGGTGGAATCGACCACGGTTGCCGGTCCGGTGATCTGGCGTGCCTGGATCTGCGTTGCGAGCATGGCGACGGCCAACGACAAAAACGCCCTTGTCATGTTGCCCCCCTCGGCACGAGACTGACTGGAAGGTTGAGCGACCATGGCATCGGGCACTGGCTCCAGCCGTCCCCCGATCTTATGGTCAGCAAAGCCCTGAGAGCAATCACGTTGGTGGTTCGTCAATGCGCCAAGATGTCGCGCAGTACGCGCGAGCCTTTATCCCAGCCTCGCTCATCATGCTGGCTGTGACAGGAAGCGTCGTGGCTCAGGAGGCGGCCAAGACCCCCAGCCGAGAGGCTTTTCTGGCAGGCGCCAGCCGTGACTGCCCTGGCTGCGATCTTCACGACGTCCGGCTGAAACGCCGGGATTTGAGAGGCGCGGATCTGACCGGCGCCGATCTCACGGGCGCGGTCCTGCACGCCACGAAATTGATGAATGCAAAACTTGACCATGCCAAGCTGGCCAACGCTAACTTGAACAAGGCCGACATGAAACGCGCCTCGCTGGTGGACGCCGATCTCACGGGAGCGCTGCTCTATGGAACGGATCTGAGCGGCGCCAAGCTTGACGGCGCAACCATGACAGAGGCGCACATGGCCCATTCCCGCCTGACCCGTGCGGTGCTGCACGGGGCGGATATCTCGCTTTCCACGCTGACCGATGCGGAAATGGCGGATAGTGATTTGTCCCAAGCCAATCTGAGGCGATCGAACCTGAGCGATGCGAATCTTAGCCGATGCAATCTCACCTCGGCGCGGGCGGATGGGGCTGGCTTCGTGCGGGCCGGCTGCCCGATGCCAAGTTGCGGGCCATCTCGGCCATTCGGGCCGATTTCTATCGAGCCAATCTCACCGGCTCTGACCTCACCGACGGGGATTTCCGCGGGTCGCGCCTGGAACGGGCCGATCTGGACGGTGCCATCACGACCGGTATGAGGACGAAAGGCGCTCTCCTGGTCGACGGCAGCGTTGGGCAGTAGTCAGGGGACGTCACTTCCCATCACTGGCCGTTTGCTTTGGCAGCGCGGCGTCATACATCTCAAAGCGTGTCGCGCTCTCGAACCCTTCCGGTTGGGGCTTCCCGGATTGCGGGTCGAGGAGGTTCTGACCCTTTTTCTCGAAGTAACGCTGCTCAAGCACGAGATGCAGACCGTTTGCCGTTTTCTCGCAGTGGTTCTTGAGGAACATCGACCCGACCGGACCCTCTCCTTCCTCCGGCGGCACATTCTTGCATTCCCAGCCATCCTCACCAAAGCGCTGACGCAGGAAGTTGGCCAGTTCCCAGAACTCAATGCGGTCACGCGACACGTGCTGGCGCGGGTCAGTGACCATGCGCTCACCCCTGACCCGCCCCGCGTCGTCGAACAACAGCGAGGCGACAACGGGGAACTCGAAGACCGTGGTGCCCCCGTACATCCTGATTTCGTTCTGGAGATTCAAGGCGCGCGCCCGGTACTCGAGTTCATCGTCATACCGAAAATAAACCTCGTGGAGGCCGTTGGCGTCCGGCTTGCACATCCAGAATTCGGTGAAGTCCTTCAGCGGCATGGCAGGCGGCCCCCCATTGGTGCCACAAGCGTAGTCTATGAACTCGTCTGGGATTTCGGACGCCGCTTCTCCAATGTGGATATCCCAGATGCTGAACCGCTTGGGCCGGTCCTGGGCTTGCGCCGACACGAGCGACATCAGCCAGACCAGGAGCACGACCGCGCCCGCCCATCCATGCCCCCGGCGGATCAGAAGTGGCATTTCGTCTCCGGCGCATCAATTCCTAATGTATCCAGCACGTTCGTCTGGTGCAGGAACTCTGGCAAAGGAGCCCTCTCTATCACGGCGTCGGCCGTGCTGAGCAACACGGGCGCGCGGAGCTGATGATCCCACGGGCGGAAGTTGCCGGGATTACCCTTTACCGTGTCCAGGGTGAGCTTATCGCTCAGTAGAAACGCCTTAACCGCGTCGAAGCCCGTCGATTGCGTCCGCACCACAGCCTGAGTGATCGCTTTCACGGCCTCCCAGGCGGCCCAGTCGGCGGCGTTCATGCGGCGCGGCGACGCGAGCTTTTCGAAGCGATGTTGGAGCTGCACCGCCGCATCCCTGTCCCAGGCCCAGGACCAGGCAGTGGGCATCAACCCGGCACTCCCCACTACAGGCCGCGGCAGAGCGGTCTGATACGGAACGTAGCGAGCAAACTCTCGGCTGCTGTCGGCGACATAGACCACCTCATAGCGCCCCCCGTTCGTCATAAGGACGATGTTGGTCTGCGCGCGGTTCCGGGGATCGTTGGTGAGCAGAAAGGGCCTCACGCCGACGATCCTGGCGCCGAACTTCTTCGTTGAGCGTTCCAGCGCGGCCACCTGCGCGGCATCCTCCGGCGCAGGCCCCTGTAGGACAAGAATTTGCCCCCACTCCTTGCTTGCGAGATACTGCAAGAGGGCATCGGCCAGCATGGCCTGGCTAGGGTAGGTGTGCAGAACGTTGGCCGCGCAGTCCTCGGCGCGCAGCGAGTCGTCCGGATCCGAAATGTTGAACAGCATGACCGGCTGGCCGGCGAGGTGGTGAGCCAGTTCCTTCAAGGCGGTGGCAGGCAGATCCGCCAAGACGAAGTGAACGTCGCTGGCGGAGATCCAACTGGAGATCTGCCGCACGAGATCGTCCACCGACTTGCCCGTCGCCTTCTCCATGGAGAAATCGACCTTGACGACCCGCCCAATGGCCTGCGCATCGGCCAGCGCGACCTGGCTGCCGAGGTACGGACGCCCAAGATCAGGAAACACTATGCCGGAGAGGGAGCCCCGGTCTGCATAGCGGGGATCGTCGGCAAGCTCGACATAGCCGAGCCTCACCGCTCTCCCCGCCACGGTTTCGGCGCGAACGCCCCTGGACATAGGCAGCAAGGCGAGCCCGAGCATCACCATCGCCACGGCGAGGCCACGTCCGCCCTTAATCATCGACAACGACCGTATGTGGCACCCGGCCGACCGGCACTGTCCGAACCGACTGGTGGCTGCGCATGTCCACGATCGACAAGTCGTCGCTCAATCCATTCGCGACATAAAGTGTCTTCTCGTCCGGGCTGAGCGCGACGCCCCATGGGCGGCTTCCCACCAGCACGTAGTCCTTGACCTTCCTCGTCGCCGTATCGACGATGGCGACGTGGTTCGCGCGTCCCAGCGAAACCACAGCCCGCTTATCGGCCAATCGACCCGTCACGGGTAGACGCCTTTGTGGGTCAGACGGGACGACGCAGCGACGGCACGGCAAAGCGCGTTGACCATGCCTCGCATGTTGCGGCGCCGGTTGGTGGTCCAGCAGAAGGCGC
>CAWFTU010000016.1:0-117569 GCA_963818725.1 uncultured Pseudomonadota bacterium
AACAACCCGTATCCCGGCCGCGCGACGAAGGCCTGCTTGGAGCGGGCGGCCCAGCGCAGCGACAGCTCCATCGAGGCCCGCGTCGCCTCCTCGGTCCCCGGAAAGGGCGTGCATTCGTCCAGCACCATGCTGATCGTCGCATCCAGTTGGTGCTGAATGCCGATCGAGCGTTCCGGCGTCAGCCGATGCGCCGCGCCGTCGATGTGGGAGCGGAAGGTCACCCCGTCGGCGTCGATCGTGCGCAACCGCGCCAGCGACATGATCTGGAACCCGCCCGAGTCCGTCAGGATTGGACCGGGCCAGTCCATCATGCGGTGCAGACCGCCGAGACGCGCTACCCGTTCCGCGCCGGGGCGGAGCATGAGGTGATAGGTGTTGCCCAGCACGATCCGCGCCCCGGTCGCGCGCACCGCGTCGGCGGTCATCGCCTTCACTGTCCCGGCGGTGCCGACTGGCATGAAGGTGGGCGTCTCCACCACGCCATGCGCCGTTTCCATCACCCCGGCGCGGGCGTTCCCATCCATGGCGAGCAGGGCGAAATCGAAGCGCGCGCTCATGCCGCCCGTTCAAGCAGGCAGGCATCGCCGTACGAGTAGAACCGGTACCCAGCGGCGATAGCGTGCGCGTAGGCCGCGCGCATCCGCTCGGTGCCGGCGAAAGCGCAGACGAGCATGAACAAGGTCGAGCGCGGCAGATGGAAATTGGTCATCAGCAGATCAACCGTGCGGAAGTGGTGGCCTGGCAGGATGAACAAATCGGTCTCGCCATCGAAGGCGTGCACGCCATCCTCCCCGACGGCGCTCTCCAGCAGGCGGAGCGAGGTCGTGCCGACCGCGACCACCCGCCCGCCAGCCCGCCGCGCCGCGTTGATGGCCTCGGCCGCCTCCCGCGTGATCGCCCCGCGCTCGGCATGCATCCGGTGCGCCGTCACGCTTTGCTCGCGCACCGGCAGGAAGGTGCCGGCGCCCACGTGCAAGGTGATGGTCACGTGGCCGATGCCCCGCGCCCCAAGCGTCTCCAATAGGGATGGGGTGAAATGCAGCCCGGCGGTAGGGGCCGCGACGGCACCCGCGCGGCTGGCGAACACCGTCTGGTAGTCCGCTGAGTCCTCCGGCAGCGGCCCGCTGGGGCGCGAGATGTACGGTGGCAAGGCGAGCGCCCCTGCCTGTTGCAGGGCCGAGGCAAAGGCTGGGCCGTCCAGGTTGAAACCAAGCTCGATTCCACCATCCGGGTGGCGCGCGCGCACCGTGGCATGCAGCTCCGCCGCGCCGTCGAAGGCCAGTACGTCGCCCGCGCGCAGCCGCCGCGCATTGCGCGCCAGCGCGTGCCAAGTGCCGTCTGCAAGCGGGCGGTCGAGCGTGATGCCGATCCGCGCGGCGCCGCGCCGGGCCGCAAGCTGGGCCGGGATCACGCGCGTGTCGTTGGCCACGAGCACGTCGCCCGGACGCAGCAACTCCGGGAGGTCGCGCACATGGCGATCGGGGGGGCGGTCGGAGACAACGAGCAGGCGCGCGGCATCGCGCGGGCGCGTGGGGTGCTGGGCTATCCGCTCCGGCGGAAGGTCGAAATCGAAATCGGACAGGCGCATCAGGGCTGCTCCCGAGCAGGATTGGCATCGCACCCGAAAAGGCTCAAGCTGGCCGTCAACGATCGAAGGGGAGGACGGCCATGATCCGACCGGCGCTGCACGTTCTTGGCGTGGCGGCGCTCGTCGCGACGGCGGCAAGCGCCGCCTCGGCCCAGACGATCGAGAAAAAGGCGCTGTCCCTTGCCGCGGCCAAGAAGGTGGCGGCTGCCGCAGAGGCCGAGGCGATGAAGAACAAGTTCACGATGTCGATCGCGGTGATCGATGACGGGGGCTTTGTCGTCTATCAGGAGACCATTGACGAGACCCAGCGCGGCAGCGTCGAGACGGCGCTCGCGAAGGCCCGCTCGGCGCTGTTCTACAAGCGCCCCACCAAGGCATTCGAGGATGCCCTCGCGGGCGGCCGGACCGGGCTGCTTTCGCTTCCCGACGCCATCCCGATCGAGGGCGGGATTCCGCTCTCCGCGGACGGCAGGGTGATCGGCGCGATCGGGGTCAGCGGGGGCACGTCGGCACAGGACGGGCAGATCGCCCAGGCAGGGGCAGATGCGTTGCAGTAGGGCGCCCCTGGCGAGGACGAGTGTTCGATCCCACATAAGGCAGTAATTAATCAGGAACGAGGTCTTTCGTGTCCCGCAACACAGTCGCCCTGGTCTGGCTGGGTGGTATCGTCCTCGCGGCGCTGGTGTACGCGGCCGGGCCGGGACACTTCATCTACGCGCTTTCGGCGAGCCTCGACCAAGCCGTATGGGCGTTCCAGAACTGGATCGGTTTCGTCGCCCTGCAAGCGTTCGACGCGGTGCGGGCGGCGGCGATCGCGCTGTTCGCAGTCTTCCTGGTGCTCGGCTTCATGGCCGCCCAGCGCGGGCGAAGCAGTGGGTTGATCGGGGTGACGGTGCTGTTCGTCGGGCTCGTCGGCATCGGCGGCTACGAGTTACGGTTCTGCTGGCTCGCGGCGCTGGCCGTCGCGGGCGCTGGCGCGCTGAACATGACCCGCCGGCTGATCGAGCCTCCCGGTCGGGCCCCCTGGCGGGCGGATCGTGCGTCCCGGGCCTAACTGAGGTCACTGCCGTTTAGCCTTTCGACCATTCCCTCCCGCAAGGGGAAGGCCACCCTTCTTACCTTTGCGGGAGGGCGTCGGGGGTCGACGCGACGCGGCGGAGCAGGCGAATGAAGGGGGTGCTGACCAGCACCGCCCACAGCTTTCCGACGATCTGTCCAGCCAGGAATTGCAGGCTGCCGAAGGCGAGCCAGAGGAATGTGATCGAATCCACTGTTAGCCCGGCTAGTGCCGAGGCGAGCACGGCCAGCACCAGGCGCCGACGCTGGAGGGGCGTGTAGATCGCGAAGTCGGCGAGCTCGCTAAGCACGAAGGCTGCTCCGGAGGCCGCGACGAGTGGGCCTGGCGCGACGAGTATCGACAGCAGGCACCCGGCGGCGATAGCCCCCACTCCCCACGCGACTCCGAGGCAGCGCTGCACCGCGTCGCGCAGCACCAGGGCGGCGCCGACCGTGACCACGCCCGACGGTGCCATCAGCCCAGGCGCGACTGGCACCACGCACGGCGCATTCGGGGAGCACGTTGCCCCGACATGCAGGATCATCCAGTTGGCCAGCGGAATCAGGCCAAGAAAGCAGGCCAGCGCCAAGAGGCCGACCCGCCGCGCCGCGCCTCGCGGCATCAGGCGGGCAGGTAGGTCGCGATCTCGATCAGGTTGCCGTCGGGATCGCGACAGTAGACCGAGCGCATCGGACCCAAGGCTCCGGTGCGGAACACCGGGCCGTCAATGATCGGAACCTCGCACGCGGCGAGATGAGCGATGACGTTCTCGGGCGCCACGGCGGTGACGAAGCACAGGTCGGCGGCACCGGGCGCATCGCTCGCGCCGGTAATCCATGTGTCTCGATTAGCCGAGACTGGGCGCAAGTTGATCTTCTGGCCACCAAACAGCAAGGCAACGCGCCGATCTGGCCCGACGATCTCGCGCCTCATGCCAAGAACCCTCTCGTACCAGGCAGCCGCGCCTTCCACGTCGCGGACATTCAACACGACATGGTCGATCCGATCGATCGCGAAGCACATGGCAAGCTTACTCCAACCTCGGGTAGAAACTAAACCGCGTCTACTTTGAGAACCGTAGTTTCTCCTCCTCAGGATTGAGCTGGTCCTTAACCCAGAGGCGATCTGCGATGGCATAGGGTGCCTGATTAAGCGTGGCCTGGAAGTGGGCGACGCGGCGGGTCAGATCCGTGGTGGAGGCATGGCAGTGATGATAGGTGACGTCCTCGCGCAGCCAGCGCCACAGTGCCTCTACTGGCATCAGATCCGGACTGTAGCCGGGTAACGGCACGAGTTCGATCTTCAGACCTGCGGCAGCGGACCATACGGACTGAGCCCGGTGATAGGGCGCGCCATCCCAGATCACGATGAGCCTGCCGTTGGGGAATTCGGCACGCAGTCGGCGTAGAACGTCGATCGTGTGTTCGCCCGTGGCGCGCGGATACGGCCAGATCCGGACCTGTCCCTCATTGTAGAGATACAGGCCATAGAACGAGACTTTGTCGGCCAGGGCGGGCGAGGTGGAGGCGACATAAAAGCGCTGGCCGCGCACGCCCCAGCCATGCCCAGGATCGACGTCCTGACGGATGTGCGCTTCATCCAGGTAGACCAACTGATGACGGTCCCGCTGCGCACCATCCAGCAGTGGACGCATCTGTTTGCGCATTCCGCTGAAGTCGGCCGGTAATTCCGGCCTGATGTCGGCCACCTCTTCCGATTGAAGTCGGCCGGACGTTCCGATCGAAGTCGGCCGGGGTGGCTGCCCGTGGGCTGGGCTGATCTCTTCACTGCGATATCGGCTGGGTCAAGCCATGATGGCCTCCTGAGCCTTCTTTCGTCGGAGGGGATTCGCCGCGCAGCTGGATGCGATGGGCGTTGTGGACGATGCGATCCAGGATGGCATCCCCGATCGTTGGATCTCCGATCAGATCGTGCCAGCGGTCCACGGGGATCTGGCTGGTGAGCAGCATGGCCCCGCGGCCGCAGCGATCCTCGACGATCTCCAGCAGATCGTGCCGCTGCTCCGCGCCGAGCGGCTCCAGCCCCCAGTCGTCCAGGATCAGCAGCTTCACCCCGCCGAGGGCCCGCATCAGCCTGGCGTAACGACCGTCGCCGCGCGCCAGCGCCAGATCGGCGAACAGGCGCGGGATGCGCTGGTAGAGGACGGAGTGGTTGTCGCGGCAGGCCTTGTGGCCGAGCGCACAGGCCAGCCACGACTTCCCGACCCCGGTCGGACCCTCGATGATCAGGTTCTGCTTGGCCTCGATCCAGCCGCCCGTGGCCAGCTTCTGAAACAGCGCGCGATCCAGGCCGCGCGGGGTGCGGTAGTCGACATCCTCGACCGCCGCCTGATGGCGCAGCCGGGCGTAGCGCAGCCGCGCCTTGAGCCGGCGGTCCTGGCGGTCGGTGAGCTCGCGGTCGAGCAGCAAGCCGAGCCACTCCGCATGATCGAGTTCGGCGCCGCGCGGCGTGGCGCTCAGCTCCTCGAAGGCGCGCGCCATGCCGGCGAGGCCGAGCTGGTGCAACTGGTCGAGCGTGGGATGGGTCAGCACTGGCGCTCTCCTCAATGGTAGTAGCCGGAACCGCGGATGTTCGGGTGCAGCAGCGGCAGCTCGCCCTCACGGGCCGACGTTGTGGGCGGCTGACGATCGAGGCCGTGCTGCAGGATCGACTGCACGCTGCCGTAGGAGCGGGCGCCGATCTCCAGCCCCCGCGCGCAGGCGGCCTCCACGCGCTCGCGGCCATAGCTGCGCACCAGGCGCAGGATGCCGAGACAGGCGCGGAATCCCTGCTCGGGATGCGGCCGGGTCTCCAGGATCAGCGCCGTCAATCGCGCGGTCGCCGCGCCGATCGCGGCTGCCTCCTGGCCGATGCGCGGGATCGTCCACTCGGCCTGCCGCCGGTGCGACCGCGGCATGTGCTCGGGCAGGGTGGCGTGCCGACCGCGCGCGCCACCGCGCAGATGCACCGCGACCCGCTCGCCCCTGTGGAACAGCTCGATGGTGCGCGCGGTGATGCGGGCCTCGACCTGCTCGCGCAGCAGCCGGTGCGGCACCGAGTAGTAGTGGCCGTCGATGTCGACGTGGTAGTCGAGCGCGACGCGCCGGATGCGCCACTCGGCATAGACGAACGGTTGCGTCGGCAACGATAATAGTGCCGGCTGGTCCAGTTGCTCGAACAACTGGCGGCGGCTGACGCCCAGCTTGCGCATCGGCCGAGCGTTGAGGTCGGTGACCAGTCCTGCGATCGCCGCATTGAGCTCGGCCAAGGAGAAGAAGCGCTGGTTGCGCAGCCGCGCCAGGATCCAGCGCTCGACCACCAGCACGCCGGCTTCAACCTTGGCCTTGTCGCGCGGTCGGCGCACCCGCGTCGGCAGGATCGCCGTGCCATAGTGCGCCGCCAGGTCGCGGTAGCTCGGGTTGATCCCGGGCTCATACCAGTTCGCCCGCAAAACGCCGGCCCGCAGGTTGTCCGGCACGATCTGTCGCGGCACGCCGCCCAGGAAGCTCAGCGCGCGGACGTGCGAACCGATCCAATCGGGCAGGCTTTGCGTCCACGTCGCCTCGGCGTAGGTGTAGTTCGATGCCCCGAGCACCGCGACGAACACCTGCGCCGCGCGCAGCTCGCCGGTGCTGGCGTCCACCACCATCGCCACCGTTTGCCCGGCGTAGTCGACGAACAGCCGCTCGCCGGCTGGGTGTGTCTGGCGCATCGTCGGCGATAGCCGGCTCTCCCAGCTCCGGTAGAGCTCGCACCAGCGGCTGTAGCCGTAGCCGCTGGAATGGAGGGTCCGGTATTCCTCCCACAGCAGCAGCAGCGTCACCCCCGGGCGGCGCAGCTCGTGGTGGACCGCCGTCCAGTCCGGCTCCGCCTTGTGCCGATGACCCGGCTGCGAGCCGCCAAGCGGGGCGAACAGCAGCGCCTCCAGCCCCTGGTCGATCACCGTCGCCGGCAACGGCCAGCTCAGCCCCGCCGCGGCAACCCGATCAAGGCACAGCCGCACCGTGCTGCGCGCCACGCCGACTGCGACCGCAATGGCGCGGTCGGAGAGGCCGCACTCGTACTTCAGTCGAAGGATTCTCACGCACACGTCGCATCGACACTCTCTCGGCCGGCATCGGTCTCCCTCTCGCCCTGACGAGAGGACAGACCGCTCACCTGCCCAGCGGTCGGGCAACGCCACCCCTCTCAGGGATGGCCGAGATCAGATCGGAATGGCCGACATCACCTCGGAATCAGTGGCCGACATGAGATCGGAATGCCTGGCCGACTTGCTCCGGAATACGCACATCTGTTCAACAAACGCCGCTCGCCGTTCCGCACTGGCACGGCCCAGTAGCTTCTTCGCCTTCTGCCACGACAGCCCCATCCGATGCAGAACCAGCCGGATGGTTTCGCGGCAGCGGCGGCACCCGAAGCGCGCTTGCACAAGCCCCACCAGACGGCGCAGCGTCCAGCGGGGCTTCGGATCAGTCTCGGCCATGGGGGGCGCGGCGGCGACCTGCTGGGCCGTGCGCACCACCGGTACTGAGCGCTGCCGCTATCTCGGGGCAAAAGGGGGCGGCCACCGGTGCGCCGATACAGCAGCGCCGCGGGGCCGTGTTCGTTGTAAATGTGCAGCCAAGCCATGACGGTCTGGGGATGGCGACCCGTGCGGCTGGCCACCGCCGTCGCACAGTCACCCTGGGCTATCTCATGCAGGGCCAGAAACCGCTCGCGGCTGCGAGCATGCGGCGCACTCAAGGCCAGACGACGAAACTCCGCCGCTGACTGACCCCACCGCTCATAATCTATACGCAACACCTGTCTTGTTGACGCCTCCGAATAGGAAAACTCCTATATGGGACCGTCACCGCTCAGTGACCAGCGAACTACGGCTCTCAAATTGGACGCGGTTTAGTACCTCTTGTCTTCGAGGTCGAGTGCCACGAGGCGATGATTGGGCGGACGCCTCCGGGTCGTCGAGAATGGCCCGCAACTGGTGCGAATGGCTCGGGCGTAGCCTGCGAGAGACATTCTGGAACGCCTGAAAGGCCAGCTCCGTCAGCGCCTCCGGCACGAGCTGATCGGGTCCAAGGGGACCATGGGCGCGTGGGCGAACCCGGATGGACGGGTCAGTCCTTGCCAGGCGGGCGGCGGCGGAAGGCGTCCAGGCTGACCACCTGCGGGCTCGCCGGCGCATCGATCGTGCCGCTGTCCTTTCTGGTTTCCGGCACTGGCAAGGCGGCCGGGCGGGGTGGCGGGGCGGGCTCCTCGACGGGATCAGTGGTCTCGCTCGGCCCCTCGGAGCGGAAGCGCATACCATAACGCACATGCGGGTCGGCGAAGGCGGTGATCGCGCCCAGCGGAATGTTCAGCGTGGAAGGAACGCCGCCAAAGGACAGCCCAACATTAATCAGCCTTGTCTCGGGATGCACCCGCAAGTCCCAGAACTGATGCTGCAAGACGATGGTCATCTCGTGCGGGTACTGCGCGCGCAACCGCGGCGGGATCACCACACCGGGGTGGTCGGTGCGAAAGGTGATATAGAAATGATGCTCTCCGGGCAGCCCCTTCTCGGCTACGTAGGACAGGGCGCGCGCCACGACCTCGCGCATGGCCGCCTCGGTCCAGTCCTCATAGGGCAAAAGGCTTTCGACCGGAGGGTCGTTTTCATCCGTCATCGCGGAGACTTACCGTGCTCGCCGATCCATGACCAGGGACCAAGTGGGGGGCTTCTGTTGCCCGGTGCCCCCCGAACCGCGCTTACCGCTTACGCAGCGATAGCGAGTGCCTCGTTGTCGTTGGCACTTGTCAAACGGCCCGATAACGGCGGAACCATGCCGGGCGAAAAGCGGGTCTTTACCACGCGTGTCGAGCCTGTTTCGCCCCCCTATGGTGGAGGCGCCGGGCACTGCCCCCGGGTCCACTACGCTTATTCCAACCGCCGTTTATCGCCGTAGCCAACCGTCGCTGGCAGAGTTCATATAGGCGCGCGGAATTGGAATGTGGAGTCCCACGCGATGCGGCTGACCGAGGAGCAGCGCCAGGAGATCGAGGCCGCGCGGGGCCGGCCCGCGCAGACCCTGCGGCCCAGCGTAACGGCCCTGGAGGCGCTGCTCTTTCAGCCACTGCCGGTGCTGGACCACGGCTTCCTGCGGATCATTGACTACATGGGCGACGACGGCGCCATCGTCCAGGCCGCGCGGGTCTCCTACGGGCGCGGCACCAGGCGGGTGTCCGAGGATGCCGGGCTGATCCGCTACCTGATGCGCCACCGCCACTCGACGCCATTCGAGATGTGCGAGATCAAGTACCATGTGAAGCTGCCGATTTTCGTCGCCCGGCAGTGGATCAGGCACCGCACCGCCAACGTGAACGAGTACTCCGCCCGTTACTCAGGTACTGGACCGGGAATTCTACATCCCCGCGCCCGAGCACTTGGCGACGCAGTCGGCCAGCAACCGGCAGGGACGGGGCGAGGTGCTAGGAACGGAGGAGGCGGCGCGGGTTCTCGAGCTGCTACGGGCGGACGCGGCGCGCTGCCACGACGACTACGTCTTGATGCTGAACGAGGACGAGCAGGGCCGGCCCGTCGATCCCGATCGCGCGGGCCTATCGCGGGAGCTGGCCCGCATCAACCTGACGCTGAGCACCTACACGCAGTGGTACTGGAAAACCGACCTGCACAATCTGCTCCATTTCCTCGCGCTCCGCGCCGATCCGCACGCGCAGTACGAGATCCGTGCCTACGCGCAGGCGATGCTGGAGACGGTGCGGGCCTGGGTGCCCCTGGCGTTCCAGGCGTTCGTCGACTACCGGTTGGACGGCGTGACCCTGTCGGGGCCGATGCTCGTGGTGCTGCGGCGGATGCTTGCTGGGGAGCGGGTCGAGCAGGCGGACAGTGGTCTCAGCAAGCGGGAGTGGACGGAGCTGCAAGCGGCGCTTGCACCGCCGCGCTGAACGATTCGCAAAATCCCCTGTGTTCTCTCGAAGCGATTGTCAAAGATCGCGTGTGAGCTGTCCGGCCACATCAAACGCGGTCGCTCTGTGTCCTGACGGAAGGCTTTCGACGCCCTGAGACGGTCATGGAATCCTCCACGGCCGGGATCCCTGGACGGGCTCGTCCATGTGCAGCAAGGCATCCCGCATTGGACGGCTGGAGATCGATATGAGGCCGCCGAACGGGGTGTCGAAATCGAGAATTAAGTACAGGGACGACGCAATCGACACCGCCGAAAGCACGATCACCGCATGGATCACGCCGTTGCGCGGCGAGGTCAGGCCGAACACCGTGAAGATGACGACCAGCCAGAACATCAGAAGCAGGAGAAACGGCCAGGAGATCGTCGGCACCGCCCCCTCGATTACCGCCCAGCGCGCCTGCAAGGTCGCCTGCATCGCTGTTCGAGCAAGCGCGGCCACGTGCGTTTGGAAGCTGTCCGCCGGCGCCAACTGCTGGATCATTAAGTCGGCACTCATCAGCAAACTGGTGAGCTGGCCAGTTTCGAGCGAACCGGGCGCGATCGGGGCGAGGTGGGAAGGATAGTCGCCCTGGGGGGCTGATTCATCGGGCCACGTCGTGGCGATCGCGGCCGCGGTGTACTGCCGCACTAGCGCGCGAATCGGCTCGGCCTGCCGACCGTACTCGCGCAGCCTGGACTCCAGCTCGATGAGCTGCGTGCCGAGATGGCGCACCGCTTCGTTATGCGCGTCGAAACTCCCCTTCACCGAGGTCACGAGCAGCCCCAGCACCAGAGCGGCGAACGTGACCAGGATGGTGATGACCAGGCGCACGGCATCGGTGGTGTCGCGGGCGCGGTGGTGTTCGCGCATCCAGCGCTGCAAGAACAGGCCAGTGTAACTGGAACCTAGCAACAGGCCCAGCAGCAGCAGCGTTTCTGTCAATCCGTGCATCACAACCAGTGTGACAGATTAGCGGCCGCCGCGCGTTCGTCCAGCACCGGCCTCCACGCGCGCCGGGGCTGGCCTGGCTAGGATCGGCTTGCCTTTCCAGGCAACGCCGACCGACACTGGAGGGTATGGCCACGTCACATCAGTTAAGGCTGGGGGCGTTCATGCGCCCTGTCAGTATACACACCGCCTGGTGGCGCTATCCTGGCGCGTTTCCGGACGCAAATTTCAACTTCAGCCACCTTGCACGGTTCGCCCGGACGCTGGAACGCGGCCGGTTCGACGCGTTCTTCATGGCCGACCACCTGGCGGTGCTCAACATGCCGATGGCGGCACTGCGGCGCAGCGCCACCGTCACCTCGTTCGATCCGCTCACCCTGTGCTGCCGGCGCTGGCGGTGATCACGGAGCGCCTGGGATTGATCGCCACCGCCTCCACGACCTACGACGAGCCCTATCACGTCGCCCGCCGGTTCGCCTCGCTCGATCACATCAGCAATGGACGCGCGGGCTGGAACATTGTCACGACATCCAACCCGGACGCGGCGCTCAACTTCGGGCGCGAGGAGCACCTTGAACACGGCGTGCGCTACCGCCGCGCGCGGGAGTTCTACGACGTCGTCACCGGCCTGTGGGACAGCTGGGCCGATGACGCCTTCATCCGCGACGTGGGGAGCGGGATTTATTTTGATCCCGCGCGGATGCACGTGCTGGACCACAAAGGCGAGTTCCTGTCCGTTCGCGGGCCGCTGAACGTCGCGCGGCCGGTCCAGGGCTGGCCGGTCATCGTGCAGGCCGGCGCGTCAGATGCGGGGCGGCAGCTTGCCGCCGAAACGGCCGAGGTGATCTTTGGTAGCTCGAGAACAGTGGAGGACGGGCGTGGCTTCTATGCCGACGTCAAGGGCCGGATGGAGCGGCTGGGGCGGCCGCGCGAGCACCTGAAGATCCTGCCCGGTGTGCTTGTCATTGTCGGCGAGACCCTGACCGAGGCGGAGGAGAAGAAGGCAAGGCTGGACGGCTTGGTGCATCCGGACAGTGGCATCCCGAACCTGTCGATGCGGTTGGGCACGGATGCCTCCGGCTTCGACCTCGATGCGCCGCTGCCCGATATTCCGGAGACGAACGCGAGCAAGAGCGGACGGCACGCGCTGGTGGAACTCGCAGAGCGAGAGAACCTGACTGTCCGGCAGCTCGCGCAGTTAGCCGGCGGCTATGGCGGACTGCAAATGGTCGGCACACCGTCCATGATCGCCGATCAGATGGAGGAATGGCTTGTCACTGGGGCCTGCGACGGATTCAACGTCATGTTCCCCTATGTGCCCGGCGGGCTCGACGATTTTGTCGATCGGGTCGTGCCGGAGTTGCAGCGGCGCGGGATTTTCCGGCGCGAGTACGAAGGGCGGACGCTGCGCGAGAACCGGGGCCTGCCAAGGCCCGAAAATCGATTCTTTGCGCCGCGTCGCGACGGCGGCTCTCCGTAACTTCAGAACAGCCCTTCCAGCAGGCCTCTCGGCTTGTTCTGGATGACTGGCGTCGGCCCCACGGCCGGGCTCTGCCCGAGCGCGGCGTCGCGGCGCAGCCGCTCGGACTCCTGGCGCGCGTCCACGACCTCGCCCGGCTGGCGCGGAGCACGCCAGAACATCAGCCTATCGACGAAGCTTTGGCTGGGCCGATCCGCCGCCGCCTGGCGGTCCACCTCGCTCCGCACATTCGCGGGCGGGGGCGCGCCGGCCTGGGCGACCAGCGCCTGCTGTCCGGGTGTGACATCGGCTTGCGGGGTGGTGAGCGCGACTTGAGGGGTCAGCGCCTCCTCGGCGGCGAGCCGCTCGGAGCGGGTCTGCGGACGCGGGGCGCCGGGACGCGGTGGGCGCAGCGAAAAATCGGGGGGCATGGAGAGCGGCGCCTGCGTGGTGACGGTGAACTCGTCGGGGGCGTCGCGGACGAAGCCGAAGTCACGGGCCAGTCCACCGTTGGATCCGCAGGCGGCGAGCAGGGCGGATGCGCTCAGCAGCAAGGCAGGCGCGATCAGGAGGCGACGCACAGACATCGCTCGCCTCTAGCCGCCTTGCGGCGGTTTGCGCAAGCCGCATGCTGCGTCCGAGGTGCCCGCCCCCGACCCTGGGCGGGTCCATTGGCTGTCCAGAACCAGCGCGATCACGCCACAGACGATCGCCGCGTCGGCGACGTTGAAGACGTAATTGAAGGCCCAACCGCCGATATGGGCGTAGATGAAGTCGACCACGGCGCCATGGCGGAGCCGATCCATCACATTGCCCACGGCGCCGCCAGCCACGCCACCGATCGCCACCGCGACAAGAGTTGAAGTTGTCCGCCTCAGCCACAGAACAAGCCCAACAACGATCGCCAGCGCGACCACGGCGATCAACGGTCCCGACCAGGCGCCAAGCCCGTTCAGCATCCCAAACGTCACGCCACGGTTCCAGACCATGGTCAGGTCCAGGACTGGAAGCACCCGAACCCTGCCGCGCAGCGGCAGATCAAGGCCGTTGAGCACGTACCACTTGCTCACCTGGTCGGCGGTGAGGACGAGTGCGGCGGTGAGAAGGCCGAGCCAAGCGCGCGATCCCATCCGGTGTCTCACCGGTCGGTCCACCGGCGGCAAGGGCACGCGCGCCTCGTCACTCCGCCGCGTCCTTGCAGACCAGCCCCGAGTCGACCGCGTCCGCGCAGCGCAGGCAGAGCGCGGGGTGGGCGGAGCGGCTGCCCACCTCCTCGAGCACGCGCCAGCAGCGCGCGCACTTGATGCCGGGCGCCCTCTCGATCGCCGCGAGGGTCGCCGCCTCGGCCCGCGCAAAACGGACTTTGGAGACGATGGCGATCTCCTCCCATCCGGCCTCGTCCAGCAGCGCGCGGTCGGGCTCGGTCAAAGCGAGCGTCGCCGAAGCCTCCAAGGAGGAGTGAATCATCCCTGTCCGCCGCGCGTCTTCGATCGGCACCGTCACGAGCCGGCGCAGCTCGCGCACCCGTGCCCACTTGGCGCCGAGCCCGGCGTCGCGCCACGCCTCCGGCGGGCGGGGAAAGAGCTGCAAATGGACGCTCTCCTCCTCGCCGAACCGCGCCGTCCACGCCTCCTCGGCGGTGAAGCACAGCACCGGCGCCAGCCAGGTCGTCAGGTACCGGTGCAAGTGATCGAGCACGGTGCGCGCGGCGCGCCGGCGGGCGCTGTCGGGACGGTCGCAGTAGAGCGTGTCCTTGCGGATGTCGAAGTAGAACGCCGAGAGATCGGCGGCGCAGAACGCGTGCAGCTCGGGATAGAAGCCGGTCCAGATATAGGTCTCGACGGCCGCGCGGATGCGGTCGTCCAGCTCGGTCAGCCGGTGCAGCACCCAGCGCTCCAGCTCCGGCATGTCCGCCTCGGCTACGCGCTGCGCCTCAGTGAAGCCATGCAGGCTGCCGAGAAGCCAGCGTAGCGTGTTGCGCAGGCGCCGGTACAACTCGCTCTGCTGCTTCAGGATCTCCGGGCCGATGCGCAGATCCTCGGTGGCGTCGGACATCATCACCCAGAGGCGCAGGATGTCGGCCCCGAACTTGTCCAGCACCTCGTCCGGGGCGGAGAAGTTGCCAAGCGACTTCGACTCCTTGCGGCCCTGCTCATCAAGGAGGAAGCCATGCGTCAGCACCGCCTTGAACGGCGCGCGCCCGCGCGTGCCCACGGCTTCGAGCAGGGAGGAATTGAACCAGCCACGATGCTGGTCCGAGCCCTCCAGATAGAGATCGGCCGGCCAGGGCAGGCCGCGCGCCTCCAGCACGAAGGCATGGGTTGAGCCGGACTCGAACCACACGTCCACGATATCCCTGACCTGCTCGTAGTCGTCCGGGTTGCGACCGGGGCCAAGAAAGCGCGAAGGCGGCGAGGCGTACCAGGCGTCGGCGCCCTCTTCGGCGAAAACCGCCACGATGCGCTCGACCACGGCCGGGTCGCGCAGCGGCTCGCCGGTGCGCTTGTCCACGAACACGGCGATCGGCACGCCCCAGGCGCGCTGGCGGCTGAGGCACCAATCGGGACGTGCCGCGACCATGCTGCCGAGGCGGTTGCGCCCGGACTCCGGGACGAAATGCGTGGCGGCGATCGCCTCGAGTGCCGTGGCCCGGATGCGCTCGGGGCCGTCCAGGCGGATGAACCATTGCGGCGTGGCGCGGAAGATCAGCGGTGCCTTCGATCGCCAGGAGTGCGGGTAGGAGTGCACGAGCGTCCCGCGCCCGAGCAGGCCGCCCGCGTCCCGCAGCGCCGCGCAGATCGGGTCGGCGGCCTTGTAGACATGCACCCCGGCGAACAGCGGCACCCAGGCGTTGAACGTGCCGTCATCGCCCACCGTCTCCGGCACCGGCAGGCCGTTGGCCTGGCCAAGGTCGAAATCCTCCTCGCCGTGGCCGGGTGCGATGTGAACGAAGCCGGTGCCGGTTTCTGTGGTCACGAAGTCGGCGAACAGCACGGGGACGTCGTAGTCGTAGCCGCGGCCGCGCAGCGGATGCGCGCAGACGGTGCCGGCGAGCTCCGATCCCTTCAGCACGCGGCGGATGTGGTGGGTGGCGATCCTGGTGTCCGCGCAGAATTGTGCCAGCCCAGCGAGCGCCACCAGCAGCGTGTCCCCCGCGCGCACGAGCGCGCCGTCGGCAACGGAATCGACATGCACCAGCGCGTAGTCGAAGTCTGACCCGCCGGCGATGGCGCGGTTGCCGGGCATGGTCCAGGGCGTGGTGGTCCAGATCACCACCGCCGCGCCAAATAGATCCTCGGATGGCGCGCGGAGGATAGGAAAGCGAACCCAGATCTGGGTCGATTTGTGGTCGTGGTACTCGATTTCGGCTTCGGCCAGCGCCGTCTTTTCAACTGGCGACCACATCACCGGGCGCAGGCCGCGGTAGAGCGCCCCATTCAGCAGGAACCGGCCGATTTCCCCAGCGATCGCCGCCTCGGAGCCGGGGTCCATGGTGGCGTAGCGATGCGCCCAGTCACCCTCGACGCCGAGGCGGCGGAACTCCTGCCTTTGCACTTCCATCCAGTGCGCCGCGTACTCGCGGCACTCGGCGCGGAATTGCAGGATGGGAACCGCGTCCTTGTCGCGACCCTCCGCGCGGTACTTCTCCTCGATCCGCCACTCGATTGGCAGGCCGTGGCAGTCCCAGCCGGGGATGTAGTTGGCGTCGAACCCCGCCATCTGGCGCGTGCGGTTCACCACGTCCTTCAGGATCTTGTTGAGCGCGGTGCCTGTGTGGATGTTGCCGTTGGCGTAGGGCGGGCCGTCGTGCAAGATGAAGCGCTGCCGCCCCGCCGAGCTGGCGCGCAGCTTGGCCCACAGGCCGATCGCGTCCCAGCGGGCGAGGATCGCCGGTTCCTTTTTCGGCAGGTCGCCGCGCATGGGGAACCCGGTCTGCGGCAGGAAGACCGTGTCGCGGTAATCGCGTTCAATGTCATTCATTCAGGGCGATCCAGACGGCACCAAGCCGCGACGGTTATGAAGATCCGGAAGATACGGCGTCAACCTGACCCGCCGCCAGGCCAGCCCACGCCCGTTCCGCCAGCTTGGCGCGCGTGGCCTCTACCTCCGGCCCAGTGACCTTCAGCTCCGCGCACGCCCGCGCGTCCCAGGCCAGCCGGCTGAAATCCGGATGCAGCACCAGGGCTGCGCCGCCGTTCTCGAAAGAGGTGCGGTCGCCGGTGTCCAGATAGCTCTCGGTCGGCAATCCTTCGGCGAGGACGATATCGTGCCGGTCCAACTCGACATGGAAGTACGTGACCGAACGCCGCGCTTCGATACGGACGGTGCTGCCGTTGGTCAGGCACTTCACCGGAATGAGCACGCCTTCGGCGAAGATCGCGTGCTGGGGCGAGAGCAGAAGGTCGCGCTTTGGCAGGCCTGGCCCAAAGGCGCCCGCGCGGATGCGCACCGGCCAGACCGCGTCGGGATCGGGATGGAGCGCGCAATGGATGCGCCGGCGGCCGATCCAGACAATCCGCCGGGAGCCGCCGGTTGCCGCCAGGAGACGCTCGCCGACGGCAAGATGTTCGACCGGCCGCGCTCCCCCTCCGGACCGGCGAGGCGGGTGCCTTGCGCGAAGCAGACCACGCCGGGACTGGCGCCCTGCGGGAGGACCGGCTCGCCGATGTCTTTCATGACGGCGAGGTCCAGCGGGGAGATCTCAATGGTCTGCCCAGGCGGCAGGCCGAGCCCCCGCATGAGATCCTGGCTGTCGGGATCGGACGGGGCGTTCCCGAAATGGTAGAACTGTTCGCTGCTGTTGGCGGTCGTCGTCAACGGCACGGGGCCGCCATACACCAGCTCCGCCGTGGGGCCAGTGAAAAACGCCGTGCCGTCCGAGTTTTGCTGCACGGAGTGGTCGTAGGGCGTTTCCTCGGTTGGATTCGGGGTGTTCAGATAGCCTACAATCCCGAGGCCGTGCCCCATCTCGTGACGCAGGATGGTGACGAGGTCGTACTCGTTCGCGGGAACGGTGCTGGGCGCGCTCGGGTCCGGGTTGAGATACAATGTGCTGAGATAGCCCGAACCGAGGGTGATCGTGATGTCGGAGGTGGTGCCCGGCTGGTATTGCCCGGTGGTGAGGACATACTCGCTGGCGGGCTCCATGAGCGCCTTGCCGTCCAGCGTGCCATCGGGGACGTAATAGGATTCGCTCGTATCCGCGAGATAGTCGGAGTCGATGGTGCGGATATCGAGGGAGATGCGCAGCGTTCCCTGGCCGGCGATATACTGTCCCCAGTCGGCCGCCGCCGCCGTGGCGTCTTGGAGGATTTCGGCCCCCTGGGCAGGGGTGATGACCCCCGACGCGATCAATGTCTGCGCGCGCGGAAAGTCGATCGTGAAGGCGAAGTCCGACGTCGGAGCGGAAGCCGGATCTGGTGTGTCGCTGGTGGAGGCCATGCCGCTAGCTTGCCGCCCTTTCCCTGGATGGCCCGGTCGGGCAAGTACCCGCGGCCAGCAGTCCTCGCGCCGTCTTCGCGTCTTCGGCGATCTGTGCCCGGAGCTGGTCGAGTCCCGCGAAGCGCACTTCTCGGCGAATGTAGTGGTGCAGCGCGACGCTGAGTTCGGCGCCGTAGAGATCGGCGGCGAAATCGAAGATGTGGACTTCGAGTCGACTCTCCGGCCCGGCATTGACGGTGGGGCGGCGGCCGATATTGGCGACGCCCGGCTTCACCGTGCCGTCCGGCAGGCGGACCCGCACGGCATAGACCCCGCGCGCCGGCTCCAGGTGCCGGCCCAACGCGATGTTGGCGGTGGGAAAACCAATGGTGCGGCCGCGCTGATCGCCGTGCGCCACCTCGCCCCGGATCGCCCAAGGCCGGCCCAGCGCCGCGGCGGCGCGTTCGGGATAGCCTTCGCGCAGCGCCCGGCGGATGCGGGTCGAGGACAGGGGGCCTTCCGAGTCGGCTACCTGCGGAACCAGGGTCAGGCCGATCTCCAGCGCCTCGGCCCGCGCGGTGAGGAGAGTGGAGTCGCCGCCCTTGCGGTGGCCGAAGGCGAAGTCGGTCCCGCAGGCCAGATGGCGCGCGCCCACCCCTTGGTGCAGCACCTCGGTCACGAAGGTGTCCGCCGGCATCAAGCTGAATGACGTGTCGAAGGGCAGTTCGTACACCAGGCTCACGTTCAGCGCGGCCAGCGCGTCGATGCGCTCGGCCGACAGCGTGAGGCGGAACGGCGGGTCGTCGGGGCGGAACACCTCGCGCGGATGCGGCTCGAAGGTGAGCACCGCGAGCGGAACGTCGGGGCGGGCGGCGTGCGCGGCGCGCAGCACGGCGGCGTGGCCGAGATGCACGCCATCGAAGTTTCCGAGTGCGACGCTCGCGCCGCGCGCCGCGTCCGGCAGGCCACGCCAGTCGCGAAAGACGCGGATCATGCGGGCGGAAGTTGGACCTGTGCCTCGCCCTCGATCACGGGCTTGCCCGCGACGGAGCAGGTGGTCTTGAGCGTGGCGCGCTGTTTCGCCGTGTCGAGCGCGGTAACCTCGACGGTCGCGGTCACCGTGTCGCCGATCTTCACGGGCGCCCGGAACCGCAGCGTCTGGCCCAGGTAGATCGTGCCCGGGCCTGGCAGCCTGGTGCCGAGGACGGCGCTGATGAGGCCGGCGGAGAGCATCCCGTGCGCGACCCGCTCCTTGAAGATCGACGCCTTGGCGGCCTCGGCGTCGATATGAACCGGGTTGGTGTCGGTGCTGACCGCAGCGAACATCAGGATGTCAGCCTCAGTGATAGTCTTGCCAAGGCTTGCCGTCTGACCCACGGAGAGATCGTCGAAAGCCATCACGCCCGTCCCGCTGTTGCCGGGCGGGTTGTGCGGGAACGGCGCCGTCGGGTCAACGGCCAAGGCGGTGGCCAAGCCGGCCGTCAGCTTCAGGCAGCGCCGGACCAGCACCGCGTATACTAAGCCCTACTGGGACGGCTGCTAGCGGAAGCGGATTGCTGCTCCCCCGCAGAACTCGGATGCGCCTGGGCAGCCAAAGCCAACCGAACCACCTCGGGAAGGCTGCCGGCGTCCAGCTTTTCCATCACCCTGGCACGATGGACCTCAATGGTACGAGGGCTGGCGCCCAGTGCATTGGCAATCGCCTTTGTTGATAAACCTGTGACCAGCAGCTCGAATACTTCCCGTTCGCGTGGCGTAAGTCCTGCGATGCGGGCACTTGCGCGTTCAATTTGAGCGCGGGCCTCCGCCGCCCGGCGGCTCTCGTCCAGGGCGGTCCTGACGGAGGCAACGAGGGCATCAGCGGAAAAGGGCTTCTCCAGAAAGTCGAGCGCGCCCGCCTTCATGGCGCGTACGGCCATCGGCACGTCGGCGTGACCCGTCATGACGATCACCGGCAGGTCAACTCCCGCCCGGTGCAAGCGCCGCAGCAGCTCCAGCCCGTCCACTCCCGGCATTCGCACATCGGTCAGCACGCAGCCAGGACAGCGTGGCGCGGCGGACAAAAGTGCCTCGGCGCTCGCGTGCGTGCGGACAGCGAAGTCGGCTGCCTCCAGAAGAAACGTGAGCGAGTCTCGCACAGCCTCGTCGTCGTCCACGACGTGAACCACGGCCGCGGTGGTCGTCATTGGTGCCTCGGACTCCGTGATCGCACGTCACCCACCAGCCGCATCTCCCTCCCCGGCAACGTTGAAGGCTTCCGGGGGGAAACCGGATAAGACGCTCTTTCCAGCCAATCAGCGATGGGTCAACCCGAGCGGGCGATTGGGATAGAGCGATAGGCGGGCCATCACGCCCTGGCTCCCCCCCGTCAGGAGACACGGGCGCGCTTAGCCTAAAGATGGACCAATCCGCGGATTCCCAATTATTTCCGCGGGCCGCCAACAGCTTCGCGGCCTTATGATCCACGTGTCATCAGGGACAGGGCTGAAAAGCGAAGAGATACAAAGACTTGGTGGAGCTGAGGGGGAGTTCCACCAGCTTCTATGCCACCCGGTAGCATCAGGGCGTTAGCCCTCGCCACGCGGCGTCGGACCCGTAGTGTGTTACAGGATGTGTGACACGGCAAGGCGCCGCTCGCCAGCTACACTGTCCTGAGGACCGTGCCACCGGCATAGCACTGCGACGCAAGCTCGCCACGCGAGAGGGCAGCAGCTCGCCCAGCCGGGCTTCCCTACGCCGTCCGCTGGCGCTTCCCGCCACCGTCTGTCAGATCGAGTTTGAGCTACTACAGCTTCGGCGCCTTGCGCAATGTTGCCATTCGCCGCTCGATTTCGGCCCTCGCCGCATCCTTACATGCCCGCACTTGGCCGACCCGTTCAGCTGGCCAGAGGGAGGCAGCGATCGCAAGGCACGCATCAAAGGCCGTCACCGCTTTTTCCAGCCGCGCCGTGCCGCCCTCCCGTTCCCCGAGCCTCCAGAGCGCCAGGCCGAGGCTGTTCTGTGTTGTCGCCCACTGAAATGCGCGTGCTCGCGAGTGAACTCCTTCAACGCTGCTTGGAAAGCCGTTAATGCCCGCTTCAGCTGAACCGTCCCACTCTTTCTTTCCCCCAATGTTCGGAGTGCGTTGCCTAGGTTGTGCTGTGTAGTTGCCCACTACAGCGGCACACGCTCGCGGGGCCGCTCCTCCAGCACCGCGCGGAAGGCCGCCACCGCCTCCTCCAGCCGCGCCGTCCCCCTCTCCCGCGCCCCGAGCGCCTGGAGCGCGCCGCCGAGGTTGTTCTGCGTCCTCGCCCACTCGAGCGGCACACGCTCGCGGGGCCGCTCCTCCAAGGCCGCGCGGAAGGCCGCCAGCGCCTCCTCCAGCCGCGCCGTGCCCTCCTCCCGCTCGCCTAGCCTCCAGAGCACGTTGCCGAGATTGTTCTGCGTCCTCGCCCACTCGAGCGGCACACGCTCGCGGGGCCGCTCCTCCAAGGCCGCGCGGAAAGCCGCCAGCGCCTCCTCCAGCCGCGCCGTGCCCTCCTCCCGCTCGCCTAGCCTCCAGAGCGCCAACCCGAGGTTGCCCTGCGCCCTAGCCCAATCGAGCGGCACGTGCTCGCGAAGTCCATTCCTGTAGCGCGGCCTGGAAAGCCGCCACCGCCTCCTCCAGCCGCGCCGCCCCCCTCTCCCGCTCCCCAAGGATGCGGAGCACGTTACCAAGGGTGTTCTTCACCCTTGCCCATTCGAGCGGGACCCGCTCGCGGGTGATCTCCTCCAGCGCTGCGCGACAGGCGTCCACCGCCTCCTTCAGCTGCGCTGTCCCACTCTCCCGTTCCCCAAGCACCCTAAGCGCAGAGCCAAGGTTCCTCTGCGTCCTCGCCCACTGAAGCGGTGATCCCTCGCGAGTGAACTCCTGCAACGCCGAACGGAATGCCGCCACAGCTTTCTCCAACTGCGCCGTGCTGCTCTCGCGCTCGCCCAGGATACGGAGTGCAGCGCCGAGATTGTTCTGCGTCATTGCCCATTGCAGGGGCACATGTTCCCGGGTCCACCGTTGCAAAGCTGAGCAATAGGCGGCCACCGCCTTCTCTAGCTGCATCGTCCCGCTCTCCCGCTCTCCGAGCGTCTGGAGGGCGTTGCCTAAATTGTTCTGGGCTGCTGCCCAATCGAGCGGCGTGCGCTCGCGGGTGAACTCCTCCAGTGCAGCCCGGTAGGCTGCCACCGCCTCCTTAAGACGGGCCGTCCCGCTCTTCCGTTTTCCGAGCGTCTGGAGCGCAACACCAAGATTGTTTTGCGTCATCGCCCAGTCGAGCGGCGCCTGATCGCGCGGCAGTAGGTCGAGCGCGCGGCCGTGGACCGCGATGGCCTGCCGCAACGCCGTGTTGTCGCCACGCTCCTCACCCTGGTGTTGCAGCGCGTCAGCCTGCCGCCGAAGCAGAGTGCCCTTCTCGCCCGGCTCTCCGTCCGGCACCAGTGACGCGGCCTCCGCGAACAGCCGCGCCGCTTCCGGGTAGTCCAGCGCCGCAAGGACCAGTTCCGCCTCGGCCGCCGCGGCCCATGCGGCCTGAAGGCTCTGTTGCGCCGCGGCTGCCTCCGCCTCCCGAGCGAGCCGCCGCGCCTCCCCGGCCGCAGCCTCCGCTGCGGCCCGCGCCGCCCGGAGGTGATGCCGCGCCGTCTCGCGATCGCCCGAAGCCGCCGCCTCCGAGGCCTTCGCCCCATGCTCCTGCGCGACCGGATTGTCCGGCCGCAGGGCGGCAATGGCGGCTGTGGCCCTGCGGTATTGCTCGACAACCTCGGCCAGTTTCTCGATCAGGCGTTCGTCAGGAACGTCCGCTTGACCGAGGGTCGCGAGCATGGTGCGCATCGCGCCCTGTGTCACCCCAAGCCGGCGGCCGGCCTCGGCGACTTTCTCGTCTGCCCCTTTTGTCGCGGCTTCGATCAGCACTCGCACCTGCTCGGCGGTGAAGCCGACCATGACGCCGGAGATGTTCAGGTCGCGCCCAACCGTGGCGTTTTGCAAAATGACGCCGGTGCCCGACACTTTTACGTCCCCTTGGGTAACCCGCCGGGCGGCACGCCCGCGCGCACGCCCTTGATGTCGATGTCGCCGCTGACCTTGCCCTTCTCGATCCTCACGCCCGTCCCCAAGGCAGCGATGTCGGCCAGGCGCAGGTTGGCGGCTTCGACGTCCTTGAGATCGACACCGATCGCCGCCGCCACACCCGGCGCCTGCTGCTGGATCAGCTCGGGCAGCTTGCGCGCCGCGCCCGAGGGGGAGGCGGCATCGGAAGAAGAGCATGCGCCCGCGGCGGAGCAGATATGGCCCAGGGGCCAACGGCATGTGTCACATCCTGTCGCACAGGGTGCTGCGCGCGGTGCCAAGCCGTTGATGCTAAAGGATGATGGTGGAGCTGAGGGGGATCGAACCCCTGACCTCCTCATTGCGAACGAGGCGCTCTCCCAGCTGAGCTACAGCCCCAGGGTGGGGCGGAACATGCGGAGGCGGGGCCGGCAAGTCAAGCCGCGTCACACGATCGGTTGCCGAGGCCGCGCGCGCCCGGTAAGAGGCGCCGTCCCATAGGTGCCTTATCCATGTTGGCCTTCTTCTGGCTGATCGATCGCGCCATCGACATCTATATCTGGGTCGTGATTGGCGCCGCGGTGTTCTCCATGCTCGCCGGTTTCGGCGTGCTGGATACCCGCAACCGCCTCGTCTGGACCATAGGCGACTTCCTGTATCGCGCGACCGACCCGGCGCTGCGTCCGATTCGCAACGTACTGCCCAATCTCGGCGGCATCGACATCAGCCCTGTCATCCTGATCCTGCTGCTGCAAGCGCTTCGGATGCTGCTGGGCGAGATCGAGATGAGCATCGTGAGCCGTGTCGGGTTCTGAGGCGGCGGCGCGCGTTATTGACGGCCGCGCCATCGCCGCCGCGCTAAGGGCCGAGGTCGCCGCGCGGGTGGCCGCGCTTGGCATCCGTCCGGGCTTGGTTGTGGTGCTGGTCGGCGACAACCCGGCCAGCGCCGTCTATGTCCGCAACAAGGATCGGGCAGCGGCGGCGGCCGGCATCACCGCCCGCACCATCCGGCTAAGCGCTGACACCAGCGAGCCGGCGCTTCTCGCCGAGATCGACCGGCTGAATGCCGATCGCGCGGTGGATGGCATCCTGGTGCAGCTTCCACTGCCCGCGCATATAGCGGTTCGCGCGGTGATCGAGCGGATCGATCCGGCCAAGGACGTGGACGGATTCCACCCGCTGAACGCGGGGCGGCTGGTGGACGGGCTTCCCGCGCTCGCGCCCTGCACACCGCAGGGAGTGATGAAGCTGCTCGCCGCCGCCGGAGTGGAGACACGAGGCGCGCGGGCCGTGGTTCTCGGCCGATCCGCCATTGTCGGGCGGCCCATGGCCTCCCTTCTGCTGGCAGAGGATGCCACCGTGACCGTGGCGCATAGCCGTACCCGCGACTTGCCTCGCATATGCCGAGAGGCCGAGATCCTGGTCGCCGCTGTGGGCCGGCCGGAGCTGGTGCGCGGGAACTGGATCGCCGAAGGAGCCACGGTGATCGATGTCGGCATCAACCGCCTGCCCGACGGTCGCCTGGTCGGCGACGTCGCGTTCGCCGAGGCGCGGCGGGTCGCCGGGGCAATCACGCCGGCCCCCGGCGGCGTCGGCCCAATGACGATCGCCTGCCTGCTGGAGAACACCTTGATCGCGGCGCTGGCGCGGCGGGACACCTGCGCCGATCAGAAATCGATGCAGCGTCCCTTCCGCTCCCAATCCCCGTAGCGGGTGGGCTCTGGACCCGGCGGGCCGCCAATCTCCTTAGGCTTGGGCGGCGGCGAGGGGGATGGCTCTGGTTTAGGCGCGGGTTCGGAGTCAGGCATGGCATCTCAGATGGGTTCGGCGCGGGCGGCCGGCAATCGCCCCCGCCGGCCGCAAGTCCTGACCGAGAGAGAGCCCGCTGCCGTCGTGACCCACCCTCAATAGCCTGTGATTGTCATTCGGCAAGTCTATCGCCTCCGGCCTGATATACGTCATGATGTGGTGTGCCGACCCGACCGCATGTTCTCGTCATCGAGGATGATCCGCTGGTCTCCGAGGTGGTCATCGACGCTTTGGGGGACCGATACGAGACGAGTCACGCCGGGACCGCCTCGAAGGGGTTGGAGCGGCTGCGCGCTGGCGGTGTGGATTTGATGCTGCTTGACTGCACCCTCCCGGGTGGTTTGGGCGAGGCGCTATTGCCGGCCGCCGATGGCGATCGAGTGCCAGTCATCCTGATGTCGGGCAACCCCGGAATGGCCGAGCAGGTGCCGGGTCATCGTCCGTTTATGCTCAAGCCGTTCAGCCTGTCGGCGCTGCTCGAGGCGGTGCAGGGCGTCCTTGGCCGCCAAGGCGGGGCGTCCAATTCGTAAGTTCGTGGATGCAACCAGATGAAAAGACGTGTGTTCCAGGCTCACGAAGCCGCAAGCTCTCGCTCGGCTCCGCTACCCAGGAGGAACCCACGCCATGTGCCATGACCTGACTGCTAGCATGCTCCCCTAACCCGAGAGTTCGGCCTCCGCCGTGTGTCTTAGGCGATCATTTCCGCGCTCGAACGATCGGCTCTCCATCAGCGGTGTAGCGGCTGGGCCAGATCTCTTACGGCTGCAAGCCGATTTCCCTGGCTATGATCGCTTCCAGCGCGGGCCAGGGCGCCTTCAAGGCCTTCCCGGCCGCTGTCGGGTGATAGCCGTGTGCGACAGACAATCCCGCCAGCGTGCGGCCGCGCTTCTTTAGCGCGGCGAGCACGTCAGCCGGATGCCAGTCTGGACCAGATGCGGACGTGCTTGCCGGGGGTCGCATCCTGTGGTCAGAATTCTCTTTAGAGAAGCACCACAAAAGTGCCTTCCTCCTTCGCCAACGCGGAGGAGTTTGGCCGGAAAGTGTTGCGATTTTGGACGGTTTACAACTCGATGTCACGCAATAGCACGCGATAGAGAGTAAAATGTCCCCTGAATCGGAGGTGCAGCCTCAAGGCGCCGGCTCCTCACGTCCGCGTGGCGCCGATCGGGACGCGTTCGTGGCACGACTCCAGCACATCGTCAGCCACTGGCGCAGCGCCGACCGGCTGGCGCGCGCGATGGACGTCTCACCTTCGGCGTTCCGAAAGTGGCTCAAGGGTGAGGCCGAGCCGAGTCGGGAACGCCTGGTGGCGCTGGCCGAGGCCGCCGGGGTCAGCATTGCTTGGCTGGCCAAGGGTGAGGGGCCGCAGCCGCGTTTGCGCAATGCTCGCGCGGACGGTAGTTCCGAGGGTAGCCTCGACCTGGAGCGCTTCCTGGTACTTCCAAAACGCGCCGAGCCGGCGGCCGCCGCCGCGGGTTCCGTCACGCCGGCGCCCCCGGAGGGGCAGGCTAGCGCCTTCATGGCATTCGGCCACGACTGGATCCGCCGAAGCTTTTCCATCGAGCCTGACGACCTGATGCTCGAGACGGCGGTGGGCGAGTCGATGCTGCCCACCATTCATGACGGCGATCTGCTGCTGATCGACACCACGGACCGGCGCTTCCGGGAATTCGGCATTTACGTGCTGGAATACACCGGCCAGCGTCTAGTCAAGCGTGTGCAGCGCAAGCTGGATGGGAGCCTGCTGCTGATCAGCGATAACGCGATCTACGAGCCTGAGCGTATCCCGCCAGAGCGGACGGGTGAGGTGAAGGTTATCGGGCGGGTCGTGTGGAGCGGGGGAAAGCTCTAATCCCGGCTCTAGGCCAAATGGACTGGAGCGGGTGAAGGGAATCGAACCCTCGTATGCAGCTTGGGAAGCTGCCGTTCTACCATTGAACTACACCCGCGCCTCTTGCCACCATAACCCGTCGCGGGTTGACCGCGCAATCCGCCCTGACCTACGGTCCGCGGGTGGCGGCGTACCTCCCCTCGCGATTTGTCCGGCCGGCTTGCGGCGAGGTGAAACAAGCGCGCTAAAGTGGCCTGCTCGGGTGCGATACGCACCCCGCGCCTCCACGGTCGGGCCACACTTGACAGGGCCTGCCCATGAACGTCGATCCGAGCATCCTCCGCCCCGCCACGCGCCTCGTCCATGGCGGGATTGAGCGCACCGCCTATCAGGAAACCGCCGAGGCGCTGTTCCTGACCTCAGGCTTCATCTACGACAGCGCCGAGCAGGCCGAGGCCACCTTCACTGGCGAGGTTGAGCGCTACCAGTACACGCGCTTCGACAACCCGACGGTGACGATGTTCGAGCGCCGGCTGTCCGCCATCGAAGGAGCGGAGGCGTGCCGGGCGACCGCTACGGGCATGGCGGCGGTGCATGCCGCTTTGCTCTCACATCTCAGCGCGGGCGACCACGTGGTGGCCTCCCGCGCCCTGTTCGGAAGCTGCCACTGGATTGTCTCCACCCTGCTGCCGCGCTTCGGTATCGAGGGAACCTTCGTGGACGGCGCCGATCTTGACCAGTGGCGGCGCGCGCTCGACCGTCCAACCCGTCTCGTCCTGGTCGAGACTCCCTCCAACCCCATGCTGGAACTGCTGGACCTCCGTGCTGTCTCCGAGCTGGCGCACGCGGCGGGTGCGATCGTCGTCGCCGACAACGTGTTCGCCACGCCACTTCTGCAACAGACCATCCCGCTCGGCGCCGATGTCGTCATCTATTCCTGCACCAAGCACATTGACGGGCAGGGCCGGGTGCTGGGCGGCGCGGTGCTAGGCCGGCGCGACTGGATCGAGGGCACCCTGCAACCTTTCCTGCGCAACACCGGGGGGAGGCTGTCGCCGTTCGACGCCTGGGTGCTGCTCAAGGGTCTGGAGACCTTGCCACTCAGGGTCGAGGCGGGCTGCCGCTCCGCCGCGATCCTCGCCGAGCGTCTGGCCGCCCGCCCGGAAGTGGCGCGGGTCCTCTATCCTGGGCGGCCCGATCACCCCCAGGCCTCCCTGGCCCATGCGCAGATGCGTGCCGGCGGCACCGTCGTGACGTTCGAGGTGACAGGCGGCAAGCCGGCAGCCTTCCAGATGCTGAACGCGCTCCGGCTCATCGCGATATCGAACAACCTGGGCGATTCGAAGTCGCTGGTCACGCACCCTGCTACCACGACGCATATGCGGATCGGCCCCGAGGAGCGGGCGCGGCTCGGGATCACGGACGGCGTGATCCGCCTCTCGGTCGGGCTCGAGGATGTGGACGACCTAGCTGAGGATCTCAGCCAGGCCCTGGACGCCCTTCAGAGATGAGCGGATTCTGGATTTCTGAGGCCTATGCCCTTTGATGCGGTTGAGGGTAACGAAGCAGGGCGAGCTGACGATGGCCGGAGACTACAGCAAGACGACCCGGGGCATCCGCGTCTCCGTCCGCGCCTCCTATCTCGAAGACAAGTCCCGGCCGGAGGAGAACCGCTTCCTCTGGGCGTATCGCGTGAAGATCGAGAACAACGGTCGAGCGCCGGTGCAGCTCATGAAGCGCACCTGGCGGATCACCGACGCCCGCGGGCGTACGCAGCACGTCCATGGTGCCGGGGTCGTGGGCCAGCAGCCGCTGCTGGAGCCGGGGGAGAGCTTCGAGTACACCTCCGGCACGCCGCTCGACACGCCGTCCGGGTTCATGGTGGGCACCTACCATATGAGCGTGCCGGCCTCCGGCGAGACGTTCGACGTGGCGATCCCCGCCTTCAGCCTCGACAGCCCGCACCAGGGCGGGCAGGTGCATTGATACGGCCTGGCTAGACAAGCGTCGGGTTGCTGGCGGGCGGGAGTGGTCCATATCCTTGGACGCAAGCAACGGAGAACCTGTTGGAGAACGCCCTCATCCGACCGTCCGGGGTCGCCAAAATCTCGCGGCCGAGCCGTGCCGAGGCCGAGGCGGCAGTTCGCACCTTGCTAAGGTGGGCGGGGGACGATCCGACCCGAGAGGGCCTTCGGGACACGCCCTCGCGCGTCGTCCGCGCCTATGAAGAGTTCTTCAGCGGCTATCATGTGGACCCGGTGGCCCTGCTGGAGCGCACCTTCGAGGAGACCGAGGGATACGACGAGATCGTGCTGCTGCGCGACATTCGCTTGGAAAGCCATTGCGAACACCATATGGCGCCGATTATCGGGCGGGCTCATGTCGCCTATCTCCCGCACCGGCGCGTGGTCGGCATCAGCAAGCTCGCCCGCGTCGTTGATGCCTATGCCAAGCGCTTGCAAATTCAGGAAAAGTTGACGGCGCAAATAGCGAATACCATCCAGGAGGTACTACAACCGCGTGGTGTTGCAGTGATGGTTGAAGCAACTCACCAGTGCATGACCACGCGCGGCATTCACAAGCCAGGCTCGACCATGGTGACGAGCCGTCTGCTTGGGGCCTTTCGCGACGACCCCACGACACGGCGCGAGCTCCTCGCCCTGATCGGCTCGCACGGCTCGGGGATCAGCGATCGCTGAGGGGCCTAAAGTGTACCAGCTGACATTTGATCGGACAGCTGGCCTGTATGGTGCCGGATGGATCATGTCTGACCGACGTCAGGCGGCGTTGAGCATTTTTCCCCTGGCGAGCGGGAGGGTGTCAAGGAAGGTCTGCATCGGGGCCTTGCCGTAGCACCAGCGGCCCTGATGAGGGCGTTGCTCATTATAGCTGCTGACCCAGACATCGAGATCGGCCTGTAGCTGCTCGATGCTGCTGTAGATGCGCTTGCGGAAGGCGACCTGATAGAACTCGTGCAGCACCGTTTTGTGGAAGCGCTCGCAGATCCCGCTGGTTTGCGGACTCTTTGCCTTGGTCCGGCTGTGGTCGATGTCCTCGATCGCCAGGTAGAGCTCGTATTCGTGGGCCTGCGAGGTGCCGCAATACTCGGTGCCGCGATCGGTCAGCACGCGGGACAGCTTGACCCCGTGCTCGTCGAAGAACGGCACCACGCGGTCGTTCAGCAGGTCGGCGGCGGTGATCGGGGTCTTGCGGTCGTAGAGCTTGGCGAACGCCACCTTGGAGTGGGTGTCGATGCAGGTCTGCTGATAGATCCGCCCGACCCCCTTGAGCGTGCCGACATAGAAGGTGTCCTGGGCCAGGCAGTAGCCCGGACACTCGCTCTCGAACTCGCCATGCGCCTCGTTGTCCTGCCGGGCCCGCTCCAAGGCGGCGACCTGGGCTTCGGTCAGCACCAGGCCGTCCTGTGCGCTCTTGGCCTCGAGTGCCTTGAGCCGCTTCTTCATGGTCTCCAGGTCGTGGCGCTGCCAGACACAGCGCACCCCGGCCGGGGAGATCGTCAGGCCGCGCTTCTTCAGCTCCTTGGCCACCCGGACTTGGCCAAAGGCCGGCTGCTCGACGGCCAGCCCGACGACCGCCTGCTCGATGGCCGGCTCCACCCGATTGCGCAGGATTGGCTTGCGCCGGGTCATCTCCGCCAGCGCGATCTCGCCGCCCTTTTCGTAGAGCTCCTGAAAGCGGTAGAAGCTGTCGCGCGAGTATCCCATGATCTTGCAGGCCTGCGACACATTGCCGAGCTGTTTGGCCAGCTCCAGCAGGCCTACCTTGGCCCGGATTACCTTGCGTTCGTTGGTCATGGTCGGCTCCTCGGTTCTGGGCGACCGGAGCGAGACATTCCTGTCCTCCGGTCCCGGGTTGCCCGCACCAAACAAACCAGATTGTCAGATTAAATCCTAGCTAGTACACCTTAAAGCGGTCCTTTCACCACGATTGGCAAGTCGGTGTCGCCAGTCTCCCGCCCGTACCGCGTCAGCAGCGCGTGCGCCTGGCCGCGGTGGTGCGTTTGATGATTGAAGAAATGCGCGAGCATGAAGCCCCGCTGCTTGCGTACTTCCTGCTGAGCCGCACCGCTGAACCAAACCATATCCTCGGTCAGGGACACCGCGTCCAGCCCCGCCGTCCATGCCTCGATACCTGCATCCGCAGCCACCCGCGCGGCGCGCAGCGCACCCCAATCCTGGATCATCGTCGCGCTGTCGCGCTGACCCACCGGAGGCTTTGGCCAGCCGGCCAACCGGGACATCCAGTTGCGGTCCGCCCAGACCAAGTGGCACAGCGTGCCATGGATCGAGGACCAGAACGCGCCCTGGTCGGCCTGGCGCTCGGCGTCGGTCAGCGTGTCCGCGGCCGCATAGATCCGCCGGTTCATCTCGGAATTGTAGGCGGCCATGGTGCGCGCGAAGGCTGGCGTAATCATGCCATCTCCCCATTTCCTGGGTTGATCCGCGCGGGAACATGACGGATTTTGCGCCCTCGTGACAGGGCGGAGCCGATGCGCCCTGGAATGGGAGTTACAGGATGTCCTCCACCACCACGCTCCGCCCCCTTTCACCCGGCCCGAACGAGCCGGAAGGACACGGCCCGGAGGGAACACGGCGCGACTTTCTCGGCCTTGTCACCGGTGCCTTCACCTTTATCGGCGTCGCCGCCGTGACGTGGACATTTATCGAACTCAATGAACCCGGCCGGCGACGTGATCGCCGCGGGTGCGCCGATCGATCTCGACATCAGCAAGATCGAGCCGGGCCAGCAAATCGTGGTCCGCTGGCGCGGCAACCCGATCCTGATCGTCAATCGCACGCCCGAGATGCTGAAGACGCTGCAGGACCCGAAAGTCGTCTCCCTGCTCGCCGACCCCAACTCGAAGGTGCTTCAGCAGCCGCCCTATGCCGTGAACTGGCACCGGTCGGTCAACCCCGAGTACGCGGTGATGGTCGGCATCTGCACCCATCTCGGTTGCCTACCGGCGTATCTGCCAAAGCCAAGCGCGAGCGAGCCCGTGCCCAACTGGCCGGGCGGCTATTTCTGCCCTTGCCACGGCTCCAAATACGATCTGGCCGGGCGGGTCTATTCCAACGTGCCGGCGCCCAACAACCTGCCAGTCCCGCCGTACGTCTTTCCCACCAAGACCACGCTGCGCATCGGCGACAACCCGCCGGGCGCCACGTTCGAGCTGTCCGAAGTGGTTCAGATGTAGCGCCCACCCAGGTCACGCGTCCAGCCGCTTGTAGAACAGCACCGTGTCGCGTTCCGTGCCGTCCGCGTCGAGCGTGTTGCCCGGAATACGGCCGGCCTCGCGCCACCCCCACTCTCGATAGAGCCTCTCGGCCAATTCGCCCGCGCGCGTGTCCAGCGTGAGCAGGCGTCGGCCTAGCCGCCGCGCCTCCTCCTCAGCCCGCGCCATCAACGCCTTCGCGAGACCTTGGCGACGGAAAGCGGGATGGACCAGCAGCTTCGTGATTTCCGCCCGATGCGGTTGGTTCGATTGGCTCGCGAGATCGAGCGTTACCGTGCCCGCCAAAACGCCGCCCGACCAGGCTCCCAGGATAAGGCGATTTCCGGCGGCCACAAAAGCCGCCGCGCGATGCCAGAACTCGCGCGCGACTGCCTCCGTCAGCGGCGGCAAGAACGAAACCGCGGCACCGGCATCGACACAGGCGCGCAGGATTTTAGCCAGCCTACTTTCGGCCGAGGCTATGGCTGCCGGGCCGAGTACCTCTATGCCCCGCACTGGCTTCGTGTAGTGGAACTCGATCGTGTTCGACAGGTCAGCGAGCGCGCGAATCGGCCCGGAGCGGACATAGCTCCGACGTTCATAGAAACGGTGCGCGCGCTCGAACCGCATGTCGGTCCACAGCGCGAGTCGCCGCGCGTTCGCGGCAATGGCGTGAGCCTCCGCCCGGTCCAGCAGACGATCGGCAAGGCCAGTTCCGCGAAGCGAGCGATCGAGATACAGGCGCGAAATCGCCCACGCCCCCTGATCCTCTGGGTATGTCCCCACGAGCCCAACGCCCTGCCCGGCACGCTCGGCCGTCCATAGCGCACCGCCCTTGTCCCCTATATAGCTCGCCAGCGCGCGCAACTCGGGCACCTCGGCATCGACGTCCAGAACACATCCCGGGTACTCGGCCCAGCACGCGCCGATCAGCGCGATGAAGCCCTCGGCATCGCCATCAACGCCGGAGCGGATCATCGCGTCGTCGTCGTCACCAGACCGGTGCAAGGCAGTCGTCACAGGCTGCACATTGCCGCACGGCATTCGGGGTGTCATCCTTTCCTGGGTACGCCACCGAGCACCGTGGATCAGACAAAGCCGGGAGGATCAAGGGATGACCCATTCTTTCGCAGCCGGTCATCGCGGCTTTCTCGTTGCTTCGTTGTGCGGCGCTATTGTTGTCGGGGTTGGCACGGCCACGGCCGGCACGATCGATAGCGCGCCTTACGGGAAGACCGCCAGCGGGCAGGACGTGACCCTCACTACGCTGCGCAACGACAACGGGTTCACTGTCAAGTTCCTGGACTATGGCGGCGTCATCACCGAGATCGACGCGCCCAATCGCGAGGGCCGCATCGACGATGTGGTGCTGGGGTGCAAGACGCTGCACGATTACGAGACCGAAAGCCCCTATTTCGGCGCCATCGTTGGCCGCTACGCCAACCGCATCGCCAAGGGCCAGTTCACCCTGGATGGGCAAACCGAGCACCTGCCGATCAACAACGGACCGAACTCCCTGCACGGGGGTACGAACGGCTTCAACAAGCAGATCTGGGGAGTGAAGACCCAAAAGGGGGAGCGTAGCGTCGGCGCGGTTCTCACCTATACGAGCCCCGACGGCCAGGACGGCTACCCGGGCACGATGCGAGTGATGGTGACGTACACGCTCGGCAACGACAATTCTCTGCGCATCGACTATGAGGCGACCACGGACAAGGACACCGTGGTGAACCTCACCAATCACTCCTATTTCAACCTGGCGGGCAATGGCTCGGGTTCGGTCGCGGACCAGTTGCTGGAGATCGACGCCGACCGTTACACGCCCACGGACGCGACCCAGATCCCGACCGGCGCGATTGACCCGGTCGCGGGCACGCCCATGGATTTTCGCAAGCTGACGCCGATCGGGGCGCGGCTGCGCGATCCGTTTCCCCAACTCGTCCTCGCACATGGCTACGACCACAATTGGGTGCTGAACAAGCCGCAACCCGATGCGCTCGCCCAGGCCGCGCGAGCCTACGACCCGGGGACGGGACGCATCCTGGAAGTGGACACCACCGAGCCCGGTCTGCAAGTCTACACGAGCAACTATCTCGACGGCTCGATCGTGGGCTCGGCGAACAGAACCTACCGGCAGACCGCGGCCTTCACCATGGAGACGCAGCACTTCCCGGATTCGCCCAACCACCCGAATTTCCCGTCCACCGAGCTGAAGCCCGGACAGACGTTCCACTCGACCACGATTTTCCGGTTTTCGACGGATGGGTAATGCTGGCGGCAGATGCTCAGACCGTTGACCGTCGCTTCGACGCCTCCCCCAACCCCCTCCCGCAAGGGGAGGGGGCGCTTAACTCCCCTCCCCTTGCGGGAGGGGCCGGGGGGAGGGGGCCAGCGCACTCACGGAACGAGCCAGAGCGTGCGCCGGCTGATAGCACTCCCGGTCGGCTTCGGCGCTCATTCGCGTAGCGAGGAGCAGAAAAGCTGCATCCGCCGGCACCCCTCGGCCAGGACGTCGTCATCGGCGGCGGTGCTGACCCGCACATACGGGCTCATCCCGTAGGAGGCGCCGGGCACCACCGCGACATGCGCCTCCTCGAGCAGGGCCAGCGCGAAGTCCGAGTCAGTGCCGATGCGGCGCCCGGCCGGGGTGGTACGATCCAGGCAGCCGGCGATGTTGGGAAAGACGTAAAAGGCGCCCTCGGGCTTGTGGCAGTTCACGCCGCGACAGGCGTTCAGCATCTCCACTGCCATGTCGCGCCGGCGCTGGTACGCCACGACCATCTCGCCGATCCCGTCCTGCGGGCCGTCGAGTGCGGCGGCCGCGGCGGCCTGCCCGACAGTGGACACGCCCGCCGTGACCTGCCCTTGCATGTTGACCATGGCCTTGATCAGCCCACGTGGCCCAGCGGCGAAGCCGATCCGCCAGCCGGTCATGGCGTAGGTCTTGGACACGCCGCTGATCGTCAGCACGCGATCCCGCAAGTCAGGTGCGACGGCAGCCATCGTGGCGTGGCGGAACCCGTCGAACACCAGGTGCTCGTACATGTCGTCGGACATGATCCAGACGTCCGGGTGCCGGCGCATGACCTCGGCGATGGCGGCAAGCTCCTCGGCCGAGCACGCCGCGCCCGAGGGATTGTTCGGGTTGTTCAGGATCAGCCACTTGCTGCGCCGGGTGAGGGAATGCGCGATGTCCTCGGCGCGCGGCTTGAAGCCGTTGTTCTGTGGGCATGGGATGAACACCGGCGCCCCGTCCAGCAGTCGGGTCATCAGCGGATAGGCGTTCCACGACGGCACCGGGATCACCACCTCGTCGCCCGGATCGACGGTCGCGGCGAGCGCGTTGAAGATGGCCTGCTTGCCCCCGTTGGAGACGGCGATCTCGTCCAGTTCAAACGCGAGCCCGTTGTCGCGGCGGAACTTGCGCTGGATCGCCTGCTTCAGCGCCGGCACGCCGTCCTGTGGCGGGTACTTCGTCTCGCCTCGCAAGGCCGCCTGGTATCCCGCCTCGATCGCCGCGCGCGGTGTTGGGAAGCCGGGCTCGCCCAAGCTCAGCGCGATCACGTCCGCGCCCTGCGCGCGCAACGCGCGGGCGCGTATGGTCATGGTGGTGCTGGCCGCGACCTGGGCGCGGCCAAGGCGGGCGGCCAGCGCGGGCATCAGGACAGCCCTTCGCAGAAGCGCTGGATGCGCCGGCACGCCTCCTCCAACAGCTCGGTCGCGGTCGCGTAGCTGATGCGGAAATGGCCAGGGTAGCAGAACGCTGCGCCATGCACGGCGGCCACACCCTCCTCCTCCAGTAGCGCCGTCACGAACGCCTCGTCATTGGCGATCCGGGTGCCGCCGCTTGAGGTCCGGCCAATGCAGCCATGAATGCCCGGAAAGACGTAGAACGCACCTTCCGGGCGATGGCAGGTGATCCCTGGAGCACGGTTCAGCGCCTCGACGATCAGATCGCGCCGCTGCTGATAGACCCGCGCCATCGTGGGGAGGGAATCCTGTGGCCCGTTCAGCGCCTCCACCGCCGCCGCCTGACTGATCGAGCACGGATTGGCGGTGGATTGGCTTTGCAGCTTGTCCATGGCCTTGATCAGCGGGACGGGAGCGCCGGCGTAGCCGATGCGCCAGCCCGTCATCGCGTATGCCTTGGAGCAGCCGTTCATCGTCACCGTGCGCGCCCGCAGTCGCGGCTCCACCTCCAGGATCGTCGCCGGCTTGAACCCGTCATAGGCGAGCTTCTCGTAAATGTCGTCGGTGAACACCCACACGTCCGGGTGGCGCATCAGCACGTCGCAGAGGGGCCGCAGCTCCTCGGCGTTGTAGGCGGCGCCGGTCGGGTTGCAGGGATTGTTCAGCATGAGCCAGCGCGTGGCCGGGGTGATCGCCGCCTCCAGGGCCTCAGCGCGCAGCTTGAAGCCGGTGTTCTGCCCGCATGGGACCAGCACCGGCTTGCCATCGGCCAGGGAGACAATGTCAGGGTAGCTCACCCAGCAGGGGCTCGGGATGATGACCTCGTCGCCGGCATTGAGCGTGGCCAGCATGGCGTTGAAGATCACCTGCTTGCCACCGGTCGAAATGATGATCTCCTCCGGCTTGTAGTCGATCCCGGAATCCCGCTGGAACTTGGCCGCCACCGCCTGGCGTAGCTTTGGGGTGCCGGCCACGTCGGTGTACTTCGTTTCGCCCGCCTCGATCGCTGCGATCGCGGCCTGCTTGATGTTGCGGGGCGTGTCGAAATCCGGCTCTCCCGCGGACAGGCTGATCACGTCGCGCCCCGCCGCCTGGAGCTGCCGCGCTTTCGTGGCCACGGCGATGGTCAGGCTGGGGCTGATCCGGTCGAGGCGGTCGGCGGTCAGGCGCATGGAACTCGCTCGTTTGTCCAAAGCGGCGGACCCTACCGAACAGGACGGCCGCCGGCAATTGCGCCGAACGCACCCCTGTTCCACAGTCGCCAGCCGCCCATCAGCACAGCCGCCACCACCGCGACGATGACCGTTGCAAGCGCATAGAGTTCCGGCGTCGGCCCTAGCCGAACGGACGAGAACACGACCATCGGCAGAGTGGAGGCGCCAGGGCCAGTGGTGAAGCTCGCCACCACTACGTCGTCGAGCGAGAGAGTAAAGGCGAGCAGCCAGCCGGACACCAGGGCTGGCGACAGCAGCGGGAGCGTGACCAGCACGAAGGCACGCCACGGCGGCGCGTACAGATCCATAGCCGCTTGTTCCAGCTCCGGCGGCGTGTCGGCCAAGCGTGCACGGACCACGACGGCGATATAAGCCATGGAAACGGAGGCGTGCGCCAGCGTGACCGTCAGCGCGCCGCGCCGCGCTGGCCAGCCCACCGTCTGTTCCAAGGCCACGAACAACAGCAGCAACGACAGTCCCGTGATGACCTCGGGCATCACCAGCGGCGCGACGAGAGAAGTGCGAAAAAGGGCCCGGCCGGTAAAGCCGGGAAAGCGGGCGAGCGCGTATCCGGCCAGCGTGCCGATGGCCAGCGCCAGCGTCGCCGACATCGCGGCGACGCGCAGCGAGAGCGAGGCCGCTTCGATCAGGCTCCGGTCTTGCCACAGCACTGCGTACCAGCGCGTCGAGAACCCCGTCCATGCGGTAACGAGGCGGGCATTGTTGAAGCTCAGGGCGACCAGGAACCCGATCGGCGCATAGAGGAAGGCGTAGCAGGCGATCAGCCACCCGGTCAGGACACGAGCCCGGCTCATCACATGCGGACCCGCCGGGTCACGTTCAGGGCACATCGCCCGGCAGCGACGAGCAACACTGCCAGGGCCAGCAGCGCCAGCATGACGATGGCCAGGGCCGAGGCGGTCGGCCAATCGCGGTTGGTGAAGAACTCCTCCCATAGAACGCGGCCCAGCATCTGCGCCTGCGGACCGCCCATCAGCTCCGGGATGACATACTCGCCGAGCGCTGGAACGAATACGAGCAGCACCCCTGCCCACGCGCCAGGCAAGGACAAGGGCAGGGTGATGGTCAGGAACGCCCGCGCGGGCGACGCGCCAAGATCCGCCGCTGCGTCCAGCAACGTGGCGTCTAGCTTTGAGAGCCGCGCATAGAGCGGCAGCACCATGAAGGGCAGGTAGGTGTAGACCATGCCCAGGTACACCGCCGTTTGAGTATAGAGCAGATGGCGTGCCGAGGCCCCTCCCAGCCACGCGAAAGCGCGGGCAATCCAGCTCCCGTCTTGGAGCAGCCCAATCCAGGCGTTCAGACGCATTAGGAACCCGGTCCAGAACGGCAGCATGACCAGGATCAGAAGCAGTCCTTGGCGCCGCGCCGGCGCGCGCGCGATGGCAAGTGCCATCGGATACCCGATCGCCAGACATAACGCCGTAGAAAGACCCGCGATTTTCACGCTCAATGCCAATGCCCGCCGGTAGAGCGGGTCGGTCAGCACCTGCACGAGCGCCTCTGTGCTCGCGTGCAGCTGGAGCCCGGAACCCGCCGTCAGCAGCGGGGCATAGGGTGGTACCGCGTCAGCCGCTTCCGACCAGGCGATCTTCAGCACGATGAGCAGCGGGGCGAGCAGGAACAGCCCCAGCCAGAGCCAGACGGGTGTCAGAGTCGCTGTGGGGGCGGATCGCCTCATGCCAACTAGCCCTGACCTGACCCGCATCAAAGGGTCTTGTAGAATAGTACCCGGCCGGACGGCACGATCTGGTTCATGAAATCGAAGTCGCGGATGTTGCGGGTCAGGACCATGTATCCGCTCTCCAGGGCGTGAAGGTAAATCGTGGCGTCGTTCAGGGCGGCAACCTCCTGACCCGGCTGAAAGCCGCCAAGGCGGAATACCAGCCCGCAAAGGATGCCTGCCTCCAGGAGGATGCCCGCGCTGGCAGTGTCAAGGCGATGCGGTGGGACATCCTCGACAACCCCGGCAATGTCGCTAAGGTGCTCCCTTGTGTCCGGGTGCCTGGGATCGAGGCGGCCGAAATTGTGCGACAGTTCGCCCAGAACCACGGACAGATGCATCAAGGTCCGTGTTTGGAGGAGAGTCTCTGCCTGAGAGGGCAGGCTTCCCTCCAGATTGTCGATATAGACGCAGGTGTCGAGCAGGAGCGGCGGTCCCAACAAAGGAGCGGCATTCACGAAGTCCAGCTCGTCGTCGTCCCGACGCGGCAGCGATCCACTGAACCGCTCCGGCCTGATGTGTACCAGCTGACATTTGATCGGACAGCTGGCCTGTATGGTGCCGGATGGATCATGTCTGACCGACGTCAGGCGGCGTTGAGCATTTTTCCCCTGGCGAGCGGGAGGGTGTCAAGGAAGGTCTGCATCGGGGCCTTGCCGTAGCACCAGCGGCCCTGATGAGGGCGTTGCTCATTATAGCTGCTGACCCAGACATCGAGATCGGCCTGTAGCTGCTCGATGCTGCTGTAGATGCGCTTGCGGAAGGCGACCTGATAGAACTCGTGCAGCACCGTTTTGTGGAAGCGCTCGCAGATCCCGCTGGTTTGCGGACTCTTTGCCTTGGTCCGGCTGTGGTCGATGTCCTCGATCGCCAGGTAGAGCTCGTATTCGTGGGCCTGCGAGGTGCCGCAATACTCGGTGCCGCGATCGGTCAGCACGCGGGACAGCTTGACCCCGTGCTCGTCGAAGAACGGCACCACGCGGTCGTTCAGCAGGTCGGCGGCGGTGATCGGGGTCTTGCGGTCGTAGAGCTTGGCGAACGCCACCTTGGAGTGGGTGTCGACGCAGGTCTGCTGATAGATCCGCCCGACCCCCTTGAGCGTGCCGACATAGAAGGTGTCCTGGGCCAGGCAGTAGCCCGGACACTCGCTCTCGAACTCGCCATGCGCCTCGTTGTCCTGCCGGGCCCGCTCCAAGGCGGCGACCTGGGCTTCGGTCAGCACCAGGCCGTCCTGTGCGCTCTTGGCCTCGAGTGCCTTGAGCCGCTTCTTCATGGTCTCCAGGTCGTGGCGCTGCCAGACACAGCGCACCCCGGCCGGGGAGATCGTCAGGCCGCGCTTCTTCAGCTCATTTGTACTAGCTAGGATTTAATCTGACAATCTGGTTTGTTTGGTGCGGGCAACCCGGGACCGGAGGACAGGAATGTCTCGCTCCGGTCGCCCAGAACCGAGGAGCCGACCATGACCAACGAACGCAAGGTAATCCGGGCCAAGGTAGGTCTGCTGGAGCTGGCCAAACAGCTCGGCAATGTGTCGCAGGCCTGCAAGATCATGGGATACTCGCGCGACAGCTTCTACCGCTTTCAGGAGCTCTACGAAAAGGGCGGCGAGATCGCGCTGGCGGAGATGACCCGGCGCAAGCCAATCCTGCGCAATCGGGTGGAGCCGGCCATCGAGCAGGCGGTCGTCGGGCTGGCCGTCGAGCAGCCGGCCTTTGGCCAAGTCCGGGTGGCCAATGAGCTGAAGAAGCGCGGCCTGACGATCTCCCCGGCCGGGGTGCGCTGTGTCTGGCAGCGCCACGACCTGGAGACCATGAAGAAGCGGCTCAAGGCACTCGAGGCCAAGAGCGCACAGGACGGCCTGGTGCTGACCGAAGCCCAGGTCGCCGCCTTGGAGCGGGCCCGGCAGGACAACGAGGCGCATGGCGAGTTCGAGAGCGAGTGTCCGGGCTACTGCCTGGCCCAGGACACCTTCTATGTCGGCACGCTCAAGGGGGTCGGGCGGATTCTATCAGCAGACCTGCGTCGACACCCACTCCAAGGTGGCGTTCGCCAAGCTCTACGACCGCAAGACCCCGATCACCGCCGCCGACCTGCTGAACGACCGCGTGGTGCCGTTCTTCGACGAGCACGGGGTCAAGCTGTCCCGCGTGCTGACCGATCGCGGCACCGAGTATTGCGGCACCTCGCAGGCCCACGAATACGAGCTCTACCTGACAATCGAGGACATCGACCACAGCCGGACCAAGGCAAAGAGTCCGCAAACCAGCGGGATCTGCGAGCGCTTCCACAAAACGGTGCTGCACGAGTTCTATCAGGTCGCCTTCCGCAAGCGCATCTACAGCAGCATCGAGCAGCTACAGGCCGATCTCGATGTCTGGGTCAGCAGCTATAATGAGCAACGCCCTCATCAGGGCCGCTGGTGCTACGGCAAGACCCCGATGCAGACCTTCCTTGACACCCTCCCGCTCGCCAGGGAAAAATGCTCAACGCCGCCTGACGTCGGTCAGACATGATCCATCCGGCACCATACAGGCCAGCTGTCCGATCAAATGTCAGCTAGTACAGCTCATTGGCCACCCGGACTTGGCCAAAGGCCGGCTGCTCGACGGCCAGCCCGACGACCGCCTGCTCGACGGCCAGCCCGACGACCGCCTGCTCGATGGCCGGCTCCACCCGATTGCGCAGGATTGGCTTGCGCCGGGTCATCTCCGCCAGCGCGATCTCGCCGCCCTTTTCGTAGAGCTCCTGAAAGCGGTAGAAGCTGTCGCGCGAGTATCCCATGATCTTGCAGGCCTGCGACACATTGCCGAGCTGTTTGGCCAGCTCCAGCAGACCTACCTTGGCCCGGATTACCTTGCGTTCGTTGGTCATGGTCGGCTCCTCGGTTCTGGGCGACCGGAGCGAGACATTCCTGTCCTCCGGTCCCGGGTTGCCCGCACCAAACAAACCAGATTGTCAGATTAAATCCTAGCTAGTACACCTGATGCGGCGCAGCGAGCGCGCGAGGTCAACCCGCAAAGAATGTCCCCTTCGGAACCTTGCCCTTTCGCGCGAGCAGCCGTTCGCCGAAATCGTCTTCGAGGGCGACCTTGATCAAAGCGTAGGTGAGCAGGTCCGTGTGCTCAGTGATGCCGCTGACGCGCTTCGCCTCTTCGACCAGGGCGTCGGAGAAACGCCCTCCCAACTGGCGGTCCTTGGAACCTAGCAGGCCGCGCTCCTCGGCGGCCCGGATGGCGGCTGCCCGCCGCTCGATGCGCTCGGTGGCCGCCTCTGCCTCAACATCGGCCATAGCATCCTCTGACAAATCGTGCATAACATATTAGAAATTTTGTCAAACGATGTCCAAGACAGGTAGTGTCTCAGCTTGAATTTCGGCTTCCGGCTCGAAGTGGACCTTCGCCGCTCTATGTGGTGGGGGGTGGTGTCCGACCGTCAGCCTCCGATAATCGGAGCCCCCGGTAGATCGCGAGGACGATAACGAAGGTCGACGGATGATGACGATATACGCCCAGCCCTGACCCGTCTCGGCTCGCGTCCAAGGCCACAAGCCGCCCGTAGTCGGGATTGCGATCATCCAGAACGTCGAAATGAACAAAGCTAGTCCGAAATCGAGGCTGGCATGATTCCACAGGATGAACCAAATAATATTTCCTATTCCGATGATAACGCGAGCGAAAGAGTAAGCTAAACCGCGTCCAATTTGAGAGCCGTAGTTCGCTGGTCACTGAGCGGTGACGGTCCCATATAGGAGTTTTCCTATTCGGAGGCGTCAACAAGACAGGTGTTGCGTATAGATTATGAGCGGTGGGGTCAGTCAGCGGCCAGGGCTGTTCAACGCTTTCGAATGATGGTGAGTGAGAGCACGTTTTTGATGCCTGCGAGACCGGCGCGGTAGCGATCCTGGCTGAGCGTGTCCGTCTGGTTGGCCTTGAGGATGTTGAAGGCGAAGCTGCGCAGGCGAGCAAACACGCCTGGGTTGGTGCGGATGCGCGAGCGGTCTTCGCCCAAGGTGACGTCGCGGCTGTAATGCGAGGTGGTCTCGATCCTCCAGTGCGCGCGGATTGCCTCGGCGGCGCGGGTGGCGGTGACCGGCGTGTTTGAAACGTAGAAGGCCATCTCGGCGGAGTGGCGCAGCAGCCCGGTCTTGGCGTTGCGGGTGTGGACAGTGCGCTCGACACGGATGATGGCGGCCACGTGCGGATGCCAGTCGGTGTCGGCCGGCGTGTCGGCGGGATCGAAGACGGTGACGGTGCGACGTTCGTCGCGGTTGCGGCCCTTGTTATGGCTGTGGACAGACCCGAGTGGTGTTGTGGTGGCCGAAGCCGCCCGGATTTTCTGGTGCAGGGTCGGCTGGTTGTCCTTGACGCCGACGATCAGGGCGACGTTGGCTCCTGCTGCAACCTCGAAATGTTTTTTTGGCAATGCAGCGCGTCGAGTGTGACGATGGTGCCGCGAGCGATGCCGAGTTCGGCCAGCAGCATCTGTGCCGCCGGGATTTCGTTGGATTTCTCGGCGATGTCGATGTGGGCGGAGCTGGCAAAGGTTCCGACTGCGTAGCAGGTGGAAAGCCAGCGGAGGGGAGCACCAAGGCGGTGTCGGTGGCAAATGCGCTCAGCACCTGGGCAGAGGCACGATCGCGGAACTTATCAAAGCTGCCGCGCAGCGTCTTGCCATCCAGGGCAATGCTGCCCTGCCCAGGCGTGGCGCGCGCCGCCTGCAGCAGGGCGGCATGGTGGCGGAAGACCCCCTCCACCGTGGCCGGGTCGAGCCCTTGGAGAATGTAGCGGACGGCGGTGCGCGCGGGTGCGCGGCGCCAGTTCAGGCCGAAGGCCGCGTTCAGCCTGCGGCGATGGACGCCGATGAAGGTGACAATGCCACGATACGAGTTGCAGCCGGTCACGATGGCGAGGATGGCGAACAGCAGCACGTGGGGCAGCCCGTAGAGCTTCCCCTGCGCCCGGCGCGGATCAGGGACGTCCGCCAGCACGTCCAGCAACGGCGAAAACGCAGCCACGGCACCCTCCGACCCCGTTGCCGCCCCAAGGGTCAGACATTTGCCGGCTCGGGAATCCCCCTTGGATCAGCCGCCTCACTTCACCCCACATGTGTGGCAGGGCGGCCTCAGTGAAGGCAATGCGGCAGCGTTGAACAGCCCTGAGTCAGCGGCGGAGTTTCGTCGTCTGGCCTTGAGTGCGCCGCATGCTCGCAGCCGCGAGCGGTTTCTGGCCCTGCATGAGATAGCCCAGGGTGACTGTGCGACGGCGGTGGCCAGCCGCACGGGTCGCCATCCCCAGACCGTCATGGCTTGGCTGCACATTTACAACGAACACGGCCCCGCGGCGCTGCTGTATCGGCGCACCGGTGGCCGCCCCCTTTTGCCCCGAGATAGCGGCAGCGCTCAGTACGGTGGTGCGCACGGCCCAGCAGGTCGCCGCCGCGCCCCCCATGGCCGAGACTGATCCGAAGCCCCGCTGGACGCTGCGCCGTCTGGTGGGGCTTGTGCAAGCGCGCTTCGGGTGCCGCCGCTGCCGCGAAACCATCCGGCTGGTTCTGCATCGGATGGGGCTGTCGTGGCAGAAGGCGAAGAAGCTACTGGGCCGTGCCAGTGCGGAACGGCGAGCGGCGTTTGTTGAACAGATGCGTCCACTGCTGGATGGTGCGCAGCGGGACCGTCATCAGTTGGTCTACCTGGATGAAGCGCACATCCGTCAGGACGTCGATCCTGGGCATGGCTGGGGCGTGCGCGGCCAGCGCTTTTATGTCGCCTCCACCTCGCCCGCCCTGGCCGACAAAGTCTCGTTCTATGGCCTGTATCTCTACAATGAGGGACAGGTCCGGATCTGGCCGTATCCGCGCGCCACGGGCGAACACACGATCGACGTTCTACGCCGACTGCGTGCCGAATTCCCCAACGGCAGGCTCATCGTGATCTGGGATGGCGCGCCCTATCACCGGGCTCAGTCCGTATGGTCCGCTGCCGCAGGTCTGAAGATCGAACTCGTGCCGTTACCCGGCTACAGTCCGGATCTGATGCCAGTAGAGGCACTGTGGCGCTGGCTGCGCGAGGACGTCACCTATCATCACTGCCATGCCTCCACCACGGATCTGACCCGCCGCGTCGCCCACTTCCAGGCCACGCTTAATCAGGCACCCTATGCCATCGCAGATCGCCTCTGGGTTAAGGACCAGCTCAATCCTGAGGAGGAGAAACTACGGTTCTCAAAGTAGACGCGGTTTAGGATGAAAGCGAGGAAGAATAATAGTCGGCAGTAGGAAGCGGATTTGGTGTTTTGAGACGAGGGCTCTTCGGACTTCATTGTGCGGCCAGGCCGCTTATCCCTCCAGCACGATCGCCGCCTCCTTGTCCCAGGACAGCGTGACCCTGCTGCCCGGCACCAAACGCTGCGCATCGAGACCCCGGTTCAGAGGAACGGCGGCTCGGATCACGGACCCGTCCGCCAGGCGGACGGCTTGCACCAGGCTCTCCCCGCTATAGGTCGCCTCGACGGCCACGCCCTCCAGGCGGTTCGTGCCCTCCTCTGCACCCAGCCGCAGCCGCTCGGGCCGCAGCGCCAGCATCACCCACCCACCCACGGGCAAGCCGGCGCGCGGGGCTGCCTCGACACGCGCGCCGATTCCGTCCAGCTCCAGCACTAGTCCCGCTGCCGTGGTGCCGTGGACGGTCGCCGGAAGAATGTTGGCCGCGCCCAGAAATTCGGCCACGAACCGGCTTCGCGGACGCTCATACACCGCCTCCGGCGTGCCCACCTGGGCCAATCGCCCGCCCCGCATGACGCCAATCCGGCTCGCCGCCGACAGTGCCTCGTGCTGGTCGTGCGTGACCATGATGAAGGTCGTCCCCAGCGCGCGTTGCAGGCGCACCAGCTCCTGTCGGGTCTGCTCGCGCAAGTTGCGGTCGAGCGCCGACAGCGGTTCATCGAGCAGCAACAGGCGCGGGCGCGGCGCCAGGCTGCGGGCCAACGCCACGCGCTGCTGCTGCCCGCCTGAGAGTTCGTGCGCGCGGCGCGCGCCGAACCCGGACAGCTGCACCAGCTCCAGCATCTCCTCGACTCGCGCGGCCGCCTCGCGCCGGCTCGCGCCCTTCTGGCGCAATCCGAACGCAATGTTGCTTGCCACGGTCATGTGCGGGAACAGCGCGTAGGACTGAAACATCGTGTTCACTGGCCGCCTATGCGGCGGCAATGAACCAAGATCGGACCCGTCCAGCAGGATGCGCCCAGCATCAGGGTAAACGAAGCCCGCAATGGCGCGCAGCAGGGTCGTTTTGCCCGATCCTGACCCGCCGAGCAGCACGAACAGCTCTCCCGCCTGCACCTCCAAATCGAGTGACTCGAGCGCCGTGACCGCATCGAAGCGCACCGTCAATCCCTCGACGCGCAGGAGGGACGGGCGCTCGGCCAATCCGCTACGGGCCAGCCTTGAATCGCGCCCACATCCGGGTGCGCTGACGCTCGGCGGTGGTCGGCACCGGGCCAATGGTGAAGAGGCGCGCGGCCTCAGCGTGGGTCGGATAGATGGCGGGATCGGCCAGCAGCTCGGGGCGGATCATCGGGCGGCTGGCCGGCACCGCGTTCGGATAGCGCGTCACGTTGGTGATGCCGGCCATCACGTCGGGGCGCAGCAAGAAGTTGATGAAGGCCAGCGCCGCCTCCTTGTGCGGCGCATCGGCGGGAATCGCCAGCATGTCGAAGGCGAGTTGCGCCCCCTCGGCTGGCAGGACGTAGCGCACCGTCACCCCGCGCCCCGCCTCGCGCGCCCGCGCCGCCGCCTGCGCGACGTCGCCGGAATAGTCGAGGGCGAGGCAAGCCTCTCCCGTCGCCAAGGCCTCAAGCGCTCCGCCGGACGCGAAGGTGCGTATATAGGGCCTGATCCCCATCAGCGCGCGCTCCACCGCGGCGAGATCGGCGGCATTCGTGCTGTCGGGATTTTTGCCGAGGTAATGCAGGATGGAGGGGATCACATCCGTTGCCGAGTCCATCATGTAGATGCCGCACGGCGCCAGCTTGCGCGCGTTTCCCGGATTCAGCAGCAGGGCCCAGGAGTTAGCAGGCGCGTTCGGCAGGGCCGTCGTCACCCTCGCCGGGTTTACGCCCAGCCCTGTCGTTCCCCATAGATAGATCGCGCCGTGGCGATTGCCGGGGTCCGACGCGGCGACTTTCCGCATCAAATCGGGATCAAGGTTGACCCAGTTTGGCACGGCTTCCCGGTTGATTTCGGCGAGCGCGCCCACCTTGATGAGCCGCGAAAAGGTCGGCTCGTTGGTGGGCACGACCACGTCGTAGCCCGAGTGCCCGGCAAGCAGCTTGGCTTCCAGCGTTTCAAGGCTATCGTAAACGTCGTAGCGGACCTTGATTCCGGTCTCTTTCTCAAACCGGGCGATCGCTGCGGGATCGATGTAGTCGGTCCAGTTATAGACGTTGACGACCTTCTCCTGCGCGCGGCTCGGAACCGTGAGCAACAGGAAGGCGAGGATCAGGCCCAGGGCGCGCAGCCCTGGCGGGGCAAGACGGCGCATCTCGGTTCGAAGCTCGCTCGCGGCGACATGGCCAGCAACGGCCCTTATCACCAGGCGCCCGCCCCGTCGAGACGTTTCAGCCCAGCAGGTGGAGCGAGAACAGCCGCGCCGCGTCGGTCCACATCCGCTCCACGCGCCAACCAGCCGCGGTCGCGATGGCCTGAAAGCCCTCAGCAGTGTGCTTATAGCTGTTTTCCGTATGGATCGTTTCGCCCGGCGCGAAGCGGACCGTGTGCCCGTTCAGATGGGCCATCTGAGGTCGAAGGCTCACCAGATGCATCTCGATCCGGCCCTCGGCATCGTTCCACACCGCGCGATGCGCGAAACCCCTAAGATCGAAATCCGCGCCCGCCTCTCGATTGAGCCGGCGCAGGATGTTGAGGTTGAAAGCCGCCGTGACGCCCGCCGCGTCGTCATAGGCCGGGATCAGCAATGCCTCGTCCTTGCGCAGGTCAACGCCGACCAGCATCCGGGCGCCCCTTCCCAAGGCGCTGCGCGCCTGTGCCAGGAATTGCCTCGCCTGTGCCGGGTCAAGATTGCCGATGGTTGAACCGGGAAAGAACCCAAGCCGGTTCAACCGGTCCAGGGCAGGAGGCAGCCGCACGGGTTGCAGGAAGTCAGCCACGACCGGAAGAACCCTCAGCCCCGGCCGGGCGGAGGCCAGCCGGTCGGCCATGGCCAGCAACGCCGTCTCGGCCACGTCAATCGGCACGTAGGTAGAGAAAATGGCAGCTCGCTGTGCGTCGGTCTGATCCAGGAGCTTCGTGGCCTTCGCTTCGCTGCTCGCCCCGTATTCGACCAGCGCCGCCGGCGCTGTAGCGGTCGCGGCGACCTGTGGCGCGACCTCGCCCAGAAGCGCCAGCTCGGTGCGGGTCAGGTAGTACTCCGGCAGGTTGGTGATCCGGTAGAACAGCCGGCACCCCTCATCGTCATAGAAGAGCGCCGGGGGCAGCGTTTTGGGCTGCGCAAGCAGGCCCCGCAACGCCGTCTGCGCGATGCTCACAGCGGTTGCGCGAGTGAGAAGGGTTCTTCTATCGTCTGGCATCACGTCTCCAAGCGCTAGACGTCGCGCGCCAGCCGAAGGCCGGTGAACTGCCAGCGTTTGTCAGGGGGAAAGAAGTTCCGATACGTTGGCCGCGCGTGTCCCGGCGGGGTCGCGAGCGAGCCGCCGCGCAGCACCATCTGGCCTATCATGAACTTGCCGTTGTACTCTCCCACGGCACCTGCGACCGGGTGAAAGCCGGGGTACGGCCGATAAGCGCTTCCAGTCCACTGCCAGACGTGCTCGCTCTGCTCGCGCAAGACCTGGTGGCTGGCCGCCACCTCCCACTCCGCCTCGGTCGGCAGGCGCGCACCGGCCCAGCGCGCATAGGCGTCCGCCTCGTACCAAGAGATGTGCCGGACTGGTGCTTCGGGTTGGAGCGCGCGCATGCCGCCCAGCCCCATTTCTAGCCAGGCGTCACCGCGCTGCCGCCAATAGAGCGGCGCGGTCCACCCCTCTGCCTGAACATGCGCCCAGCCATCTGACATCCAGAGCGTCGGGGTCCGGTAGCCGCCGTCCAGGTAGCCGCCGTCCAGCATGAACGCCAGCCAGTCGCTGTTGCGGACCAACCGATCAGCGATTTGAAACGGCTCCACAAAGGCGGAGTGCCGCGGCGTTTCGTTATCAAAACAGAACGTGCTGCCGTCATGGCCAATCCGCTCCAAGCCACCAGCGAGGGTGATGAACCGCATCGGCCCGGCGGTGCCGCGGGGCTCGCGCCAGTCCGGCAGCACGGCCGGAGAGAGGGGATTTTGGGCGAAAGCGTGCAGCATATCGGTCAGCAGGAGTTCCTGATGCTGCTGCTCGTGGTGTAGGCCAAGCTCGATCAGCGGCTCGGCGTGGCTGGGGGGATCGCGCAGCAACCGCGCCACGGCATCATCCACGTGCGCGCGGTACGCGCCGATCCGCTCGGCCGAGGGTCGGGTCAGCAGGCCGCGCGAAGGTCGCGGATGCCGCGCTCCAACGGCCTCGTAATACGAGTTGAACAAGTATCGGAACTCAGGATCGAACGGGCGGTAGTCCCTGAGGAACGGCCGGAGCAAGAATTCCTCGAAGAACCAGGTCGTGTGCGCCCGATGCCATTTCGCCGGACTCGCATCGGGCATGGATTGCACGCACTGGTCCTCAGGCGTCAGGGCGGCAACCAAGTGCTCGGTATGGGCACGGACGGCTTGGAAGCGGTCCAGCCCGAGGGAGCCCGCCTCAGGCGCCTGGACATCGTGCATCCTATCCTCCGTGCTCGTTATCTTCGTTGTTCACCAGGTCGCGGCCATGTTGGCCCGTTTGACTCGGGTGCGAGGCACAAAGAGCAGAGCGGGGCGGATCTCACCCCTTTGTTACCCGCCTGCTTGAAAGGCGGAGAGGTTCTCCAGCGAGACTTTGGTCGCCCCAGGGAGCACGACCCGCTCTGCCTCGATCCGTAAATCGGCGAACGGAACGGCAACGAGGCGGCTGCCCACGCCCAGGAAGCCGCCCACGGACAACACGGCCTTGGCCACCTTGCTGTCCTTGTCCACAAGCAGGTCGCTGAGGCTACCGATCGTTTGCTTCTGGTCGTTATAGACTGTCGCGCCGATCAGGGTCGCGACGCGCAAATCTCCATCCTTGCTTCGATACTTCGCGTTCGCGGCCGCTTGATCGGTTGGCGCCGGCGCCTGGGCGGGCGGGGCAGCCTGCGCAGGTGTCGGCGCCTGGGTGGACTGGGCAGGAGCCGGCGCGGCGCCCTTATCCGTGCCCTGGGCAAGCGCGCGCCCCGTGGCGAGCACCGCCGCGATCCCGATTGCAGCCACGCTTGCGCTGACGTGCATCGAACCCCCCATCGCCCTTGCCCCCGGAGCAACCGAGCCACATCGCTTGAACCCGCGCAAGCGCAATGATCGGAGTGGCGCCTGCCTTGCCTGGCCATCGCCGGCGTGCGACTTGACTTGCCCATGTCTTCGGCTTCGAGCCTGATCGTCGGTGTCATCGGTCATGTGGATCACGGCAAAACCGCCCTTGTCCGCGCGCTGACGGGTATCGAAACCGACCGTCTGCCGGAGGAGCGCCGGCGGGGCATTTCCATCGCACTCGGCTTCGCCCACCTGTCTCTGGATAGCGGTGCCACGGTGCTCGACCTCATCGACATGCCGGGGCACGAGCGGTTCCTGCGCACCATGATCTCGGGAGCCACCGGAATCGGCGCCGTGCTGCTAGTGGTGGCTGCGAACGAAGGCGTCAAGCCGCAGACCGTCGAGCACGCCGAGGTTGCCGCCCTGCTCGGCGTCCGGGCCGCCGTGATCGCTGTCACCAAGTGTGATCTCGTCCCGCCCGAGCAAGCCGAGGCGGTCGGCGCCGAAGCAGCGGCGCTGGCGGCCGGCTTGGGCTTGGAGGCGCCAGTCCCACTTCTGGTCTCGCCGGTCGCCGACACCGGGCTTGAAGCCTTAAAGAGCGCTCTCGGGAACCTGGCCGAACGCGCCCGTCGTCCTGCCGATCGCGGCTCATGCTACCTGCCGATCGACCGCGCCTTCACAATCACCGGGCACGGGACGGTTGTCACGGGAACGCTGCGCTGGGGTCCAATTGCGCCCGGCGACGAAGTGGAGCTGGTGCCCAACGGAAAGCGGACTCGGGTGCGCGGCGTGCAGGTTCGTGGCCTCTGCATGGCGGCTGCTCTTCCGGGTCAGCGCGTCGCTGTCAACCTGCGCGCGATCGAGACGGCGGAGGCACGTCCCGGCCTGGCTTTGGCACTGCCCGGCCTGGTCAGTCCGACCTCTTGGCTCTCAGTTGAGCTTCGGGCGGCGCGCAGCGCCCCCGCCCCGCTTCGCTCGGCGGCGAAGCTCCGGCTTTTGTTCGCCACCAGCGAAACCGAAGCGACCGTGCGCCTGCTCGACCGCGCCGAGCTGGAACCAGGGGAGACGTGTCTTGCCCAGCTCCGCTGCGCGCCGCGCATAGTGGTCCCTGTCGGCGAACACGTCATCTTGCGCCTGACCTCGCCCTTGCGCGTGGTGGCTGGCGGGCGGGTGCTGGATGCGCAGGCTTCGCGCCTGCGCCGCGCCGATCCCTCGGCCATGGCTTGGCTCGACACTCTTGCCCGCGCCACACCCGAGGATGTGCTCACGGCGGCACTCGACCGCGCTGGTCCGCGCGGGTCTCCGCTGAGCGCACTGGCTCGCCTCGGGGGCTTGTCGTCGGCCCGGATCGCAGCCGCGCTGTCACGCATGCCGGCCGTGATCGCCGACGGGGTAGCGGTCGCTGCTCCCGCATTGGAGCGAGTCGCCGCGCAGGTGCTGCGCGTCCTGGAGGCGCATTGGCCCGCTCACCCGGAAGGCTTGCCGCGCGATCAACTCCGCGCCGCCCTCCCTGGCAGCGGGCCGGAAGTGCTGGACATGGCCATCTCCCGCCTCGTCGCGGCGGCCCGAATCGAGCGGGCCAGCCGCATCCGCCTGATCCGCGCCGAGCATGAACACGCGCGCAAGGTCAGTGAGGACAAGCTCGCGAGCAGTCTTGCGGCCGCGTTCCGGTGTGCCGGCTTATCCCCCCCGACGGACAAGCCCCCGGACGTGGCGACCCGTCGCGCGCTGGATCGGTTGGTGCGCGAGGGCGTGCTGATCCGCGCGCCAGACAAGGCCCAGAAACGGGAAATCCTGTTCCATCGCGAAGCAGTTGAGGAAGCCCGCCGTCGTCTGCGTCCACTGCTGGCGGCTGGACCCGGCCTCCTGGTCAGCGGCGCCGGCGCGGCGCTCGGCATTTCCCGCAAATACAGCGTGCCCCTACTCGAATACCTGGACGCCACCCAGTTCACCCGCCGCGTCGGCGACCGGCGGCAGCTTCGCGCCTCCCCGCCACCCCTGCCAACGCGCGAGCCGGCGCGAGGCGGGCCTACTCGACCTCCTCCAGGCTGAACTGCTCGGCTTCCTCGTCGTAGCTGAACAACTCGGCATAGCGGCCCCAGGCGATCGCTGCCCGCAGGGTGTCCTCGGCGTATTCGGGCGACATGTAGTCCTCCAGCTCGTCGCGGAAGCGCACAGCGGAGGCGCGATGGTTCCAGCGCTCGTCGAGCACATGCCGGATCATCGTTATCAGCGGCACGTTCGCGACCAAGGCGGCGGCGAACAGGCGCTTGCGGGCGTCGGTATCGGCGTCAACAAACGCCCGACCGGCATCGGTCAGGACAATGTCGCCTTCCGCGAGCACCGCAAAATGCAGCAGTTGCAGCAATTCCCCGAGCGGGAGCAGGTCATCCAGCTCAAGTTGCAGCGCACCCGCCAGCGCCGGAAGATCGGCCCGGCCATTGTAGGGCGGCGCGGCGAGCGCTTCGAGCAGCCCCGCCATCAGGTTGGTGCCGACCCGGTAAAGCGGCGTGTTGATCGAGGCCGAGGCCGGGCCAACCGGCCTCAAGTCGGCGGGCGAACGGCGGGTCATCAGCCCGTAGATGTCGTCCACCAGCTTGCGGAAAGGGGGGTCCAGACGGTTGCGCGGATGCGGAAAGCGCACCGGCAACTCGTGAGCAACCCGCCCTGGATTGGACGAGAACACCAGGATGCGATCACACATCAACACCGCTTCCTCGATGTTGTGGGTCACCATCAGCACCGATTTCACCGGCAGCCTCCCTTCCGACCACAGGTCGATCAGGTCGGTGCGCAGCGTCTCCGCCGTCAGAACATCCAAGGCGCTGAACGGCTCATCCATCAGCAGCAGGTCGGGATGGACGACCAGCGCGCGCGCCAGGCCCACGCGCTGGCGCATTCCGCCAGAAAGCTCCTTGGGATAGGCGCTCTCGAACCCTCCCAGCCCAATAAGGTCGATCGCCTGTTCCGCCCGCTCGGCACGCTCGGATCGGGGCACCCCGCGCGCCTCAAGGCCAAGCTCCACGTTTTCTTCCACGGTCAACCAGGGAAAGAGGGCAAAGCTCTGAAAGACCATTGCCACTCCGGTGGGCGGCCCGTCGATCGGCCTCCCGTGCCAGAGCACGTTCCCCGCAGTCGGCTGGAGCAGGCCCGCCACAATGCGCAATAGCGTGGATTTGCCCGACCCCGACCGGCCCAGCAACGCCACCATCTCGCCCTCACGCAAAGCGAGATTTACGCCATCCAGCACAACCAGATCGGCGCTTGCTTCCTTGTGATAGGCTTGGCGGCAGTCACGCACCTCCAGCAGCGTGGGCGAGGTAGCTCGGTCAGTCATGGGCCGTGCTCCGTCAACCAAGGGTGAGCTGCCGGCTGGCATAGGCGTAAAGCGGCCGCCAGAGCAGCCTATTGATGAGCAGCACGAAACCGGACATCACGGCTACCCCGAGCACCACCCGGGCCATCGCGCCCTTGGCGGTGGCATCCGCGATGTAGGAGCCGAGCCCGCTTGCCACCAACTTCGTGTCGCCCCAGGAGGCGACCTCCGCCACGATGGAGGCGTTCCACGATCCGCCCGACGCCGTGATCGCGCCGGTGACGTAGTAGGCCATGATTCCCGGCAGCATCACGCGCTGCCACCACAGCCGCCCATGCACGCCGAAATTCGTCGCCGCCTCCCGCAGGTCGCCGGGGAACGCGGCGGCTCCCGCGATGACATTGAACAGGATGTACCACTGCGTCCCGAGCACCATCAACGGCGTCAGCCAAATGTCCGGGCTCAGCCGGAAATGCACGATGAACAGCACGAAAGGCGGGTAGAGCAGGTTGGCGGGGAACGCCGCCAGGAACTGCGCCACAGGTTGGGCACCCCGGGCCCATGCGGGCCGCAGCCCGAGCCAGACCCCTATCGGCACCCAGACCAGGGTCGCGATCGCCATCAGGACCGCCACGCGCACCAGGGTGTAACACCCTAACCGAAGCGTCTCCCAAACATCCGCCCAGGTGAGTTGACCGGCGACAAACGTTGCGAGCTGCCACGCCGCCCATGCCAGCAGCAAGCCGAGCACGATCAGCCACGCGGCATCCACCAGCCGGGACGGTGGAGGCTGGAAGGCACGTCGCCGGCTTCCGCGCCCCACGCGGAGCCCGCCCAACCGCGCCACGGTGTCGCCAAGCACCGTCATCGCCGCGCGCAGCAGGTGCGTCCGCCGCACCAGCCGCAGCATCCAAGGGTCGGCCGCCTCCACGGCCGCCGTGGTCTCGAACCGAAACTTGCTGGACCAGGCCACCAGCGGCCGGAACAGGAGCTGGTCATAGAGCAGGATCACAACCAGCATGGCCCCGATCGCGTACCCGACAGCCCGAATGTCGCGCTTGTCCAGCGCCATCGCGACATAGGAGCCGATTCCCGGCAGCGTCCAGGTCTTCTCGCCAAGGGTGACGGCTTCCGAGGCGACGACGAAGAACCAGCCGCCCGACATCGACATCATCGTGTTCCACACCAGGCCCGGAACGGCGAACGGCACCTCCAAGCGCCAGAACCGCTGCCACGCGCCAAGCTGAAAGCTTTGCGAAACCTCTTGCAGGTCGCCCGGAAGCGTGCGGAGCGATTGGTATAGGCTAAAGGCCATGTTCCAGGCCTGGCTGGTGAAAATCGCGAAGATCGCGGCCAGTTCCAACCCCAGCACCCGGCCAGGGAAAAGGCTGAGAAAGAAGGCAACGGTGAAGGTGAGAAAGCCAAGGATTGGCACGGACTGAAGGATGTCGAGCAGCGGGATCAGCACCAGGCCGGCCCGCCGGCTCTTGGCCGCTGCCGTTCCATAGGTGAAGGTGAACACCAGGGAGGCAGCCAGTGCAGCGAACATGCGCAACGTTGTCCGCGCCGCGTAGTAGGGCAGGTAGGCCGGGTCGAGATGGACTGTCAGCGCCTCGGGCGCGCTGATCGGGGCGAAGGTGCCGCCAGCCACGCGCACCATCGCGGCCAGGACGCCAAACACCACCAAGATCGAGAAGAGATCCCACTGATTGGGAAGCCGCCGGCCAGCGAGGAACGAGGGATGGACGAGGCCGCGCGACACCGCGGGCTCAGCCGCAGCGGCCAGGGGCTTGCGACAGCCCGGTGCTGCCGAAGCCGGCCGCCCCGCGTTCCGTATCTGCGAGTTTCGTCACTTCGCGCCAGGTTGCCCGCACCACTGGAGCCAGGATCGCCTGCGCGATGCGCGCCCCGCGCTCTACGGTGAAGGCCAGTTCGCCGGCATTCAACAAGATGACTTGGATCTCCCCTCGGTAATCCTCGTCGATTGTGCCGGGGCCGTTCGCCACCAGGATGCCGTGCCGCAGCGCAAGGCCCGAGCGAGGCCGTACCTGTAGCTCGTAGCCGGGCGGCAGGGCAACCGCCAGTCCGGTCGGTATCAGCGCCCGCTTGCCCGGAGCGATGACGAGCCGCTCCCCGACAGCTGCGAGGAGGTCCATCCCGGCCGCGCCGGCACTCGCGTAGGCGGGCAGGGGCAGTCCCTCGCCGTGCGGCAGCCGCCGGACCGCGACCGCCACGCTCATGTCAGCGCCTTCGCCATGCGCCGAGCCAGGCGCTCTGCGACCTTCGCCTTCGGCATGCGCGGCCAATCCTCGACACCGTCGTCGGTAATCAGATGCACGACGTTGTCCCCGCCCCCCATGATGCCGCTCTCGGGCGAGACGTCATTGGCCAGCATCCAATCACAGCCCTTGCGTGCGCGCTTCTCGACGGCATTGGCCATCAGGGCATCGGTCTCCGCGGCAAAGCCTACAACAAGACGCGGCCGGAGCGGCCCCGCGCGCGACAGCGTGGCAAGGATGTCCGGGTTGGGAACGAGCTCCAGGACCGGCGGGTTCCCGCCGGGTGTTTTCTTCAACTTCGACCCCGACTGTCGGGCGACGCGCCAATCCGCCACGGCCGCCGCGCACACGGCGGCATCGGCGGGCAGCGCCTGCAAGCAGGCGGCGAGCATCTCCTCGGCTGTTTCCACTCGGTACACCGCGACACCGCCGGGAGGCGTAATGCTGACCGGCCCACTGACCAATGTCACCCGCGCCCCGAGCTGCGCCAGTGTCGCCGCGATCGCGCTGCCCTGTCTGCCACTGCTGCGATTGGCGATGTAGCGCACGGGATCGATCGGTTCGTGCGTCGGCCCGCTCGTGACCAGGACGTGCCGCCCGTGCAAGGGCCCCTCCGGCGCAAGCAAACCCTCGATCGCGGCGAGGATCGTCGGCGGCTCGGCCAGGCGTCCGGGGCCAAACTCATGGCAGGCCATCGCGCCCTCATCCGGACCCACCACCCGCACCCCGCGCGCGGACAGCAGCGCCATGTTCGCCACCGTCGCCGGGTGCAACCACATCCGCACATTCATGGCCGGCGCCACGAGAACCGGCTTGTCGGTCGCCAGCAGCAACGTGCTCGCCAGATCGTCCGCGAGACCCCCGGCCATCTTGGCGAGAATGTTGGCCGAGGCGGGGGCCACGACGAGAAGATCGGCGCTGCGTGAAAGCTGGATGTGTCCCATCTCGCTCTCGTCCGTCAGCGAGAACAGCTCAGTGTACACCTTGCTCTCGCTCAGGGCCTGGAGCGAGAGCGGGGTGACGAAATGCGCCCCAGAACTCGGTCAGCACGCATGTCACTCCACAGTTTCGCCCGCGGAGCAGCCGGATCAGCTCCAGGCCTTTGTACGCGGCGATCCCGCCCGAGACGATCAACAACACCCGGCGACCGTCCAATCCGCTCACAGCCGCCATCCTGAGTGGATCGCCGCGATCCCGCCGGACAGGTTGCGCCAGCCGACGCGCGCGAAACCGGCCTCCGTCATCATCGCAGCCAGTCGGTCCTGGTCGGGGAAGGTCCGGATGCTCTCGGCGAGGTAGCGATAGCTCTCGGCGTCGCCAGCGACCGCCCGGCCAAGCCGCGGCAGCACCTGGAACGACCACGCCTCGTAGGCTGGGGTCAGGGCGGCGACGCGCAAGTGGCTGAACTCGAGGCAGAAGAACCGCCCGCCGGGCTTCAGCACGCGCCGCGCCTCCGTCAACACGGCGTGCTTGTCGGTGCAGTTGCGCAATCCGAAGGCGATCGAGACCCGGTCCACGGCGCGATCCGGCACCGGCACGCGCTCGGCATCCGCGACCAGGAAGTGCAGCCCAGCGCCCATCCCACGCGACAGGGCGCGGTCGCGGGCCACCGACAACATCTGGGCGTTGATGTCGGACAACAGCGCCGTCCCGCCGCCCTCGCCCAGCCAGCCAAAGCTCACATCCCCGGTTCCCCCCGCCAAGTCCAGCAGCGCACGGTCGGGCCTCGGGTTGAGCGCGCTCACCAGGATGCGCTTCCACACCCGGTGGATGCCCAGGGACATCAGATCATTCATCACGTCGTAGCGCGGTGCCACGCTGTCGAAGACCGCGCGCACCAGGCTCTTCTTCGCGCTCGCGGGCACGCGGCGGAAGCCGAAGTCGGCGGTCGGGCCAGAGACTGGGTTGTCGCTCATGCCAGCCCACGTATAGCTTGCTCCGCGCCAATGCCGGAACTCCCCGAAGTCGAGACCGTGATGCGGGGCCTGCGCGCCCGGCTGGAAGGGCACGTGATCCTGCGCGCCAAGGCCCGGCGCCCGGATCTGCGCTGGCCCTTGCCGGCCGGGCTCGAAGCCCGCCTCACAGGCGCGCGCGTCATCGGTTTCCGCCGCCGCGGCAAGTACATCCTCATGCGCCTTGAGGGCGGAGATAGCGTGCTGCTGCATCTCGGCATGTCCGGCCGCATCAACCTCGCCGCGCCCTCCGCGGCGCTCGCACCCGCCGGTCAGCACGAACACCTCGTGCTTGAGACCGAGGAGGGCTGGCACCTCGGCTTCGTTGACCCGCGCCGGTTCGGGATGATCGATCTCGTCCGGACCCCGGCCGAGGACGCGCACCGCCTGTTGGCCGGGCTCGGTCCCGAGCCGCTAGAGGAGGCATTTGGCGCGGCACAGCTAAGCAATGCCCTAGCCGGTCGCCGCACCTCACTCAAGGCCGCGTTGCTGGATCAGCGCGTCGTCGCCGGCCTGGGCAACATTTATGTGAGTGAGGCTCTGTTCCGCGCCAGGTTGAGCCCTCGACGCCTGGCCTACACGGCTGTCGGCCAGCGCGCGGCGCGGCTCGTGCCAGCAATCAAGGCGACGCTCGTCGATGCCATCATGGCAGGCGGCTCCAGCCTGCGCGACTATGTCCAGCCGACTGGAGAGCGAGGTTGCTTCCAGCACGCCTGGCGCGTGTACGACCGGGAAGGGGCCTGGTGCGAGCGGTGTCCCGGTCCGCCGGCTTGCGCCGGGGTGCGGCGTATCGTCCAATCAGGCCGCAGCACGTTCTATTGCCCACGCACGCAGCGCTAGCTAGAAGCCGGGATGGTAGGGGGATCAGGTGGATGGCCGACAGCTTTGAGATGATTTTGGTTGAGACGCACGGGGCCGTTGGGCTGATCCGGCTGAACCGGCCACAGGCCCTGAACGCCCTCTGCGATCAGCTCATGACCGAGCTCGGCCAGCAGCTCCTCACCTTCGACGCAGACCCTGCCATCGGCGCCATCGTCCTAACTGGCAACGAGAAGGCGTTCGCCGCCGGGGCCGATATCAAGGAGATGCGCGAGCGCACGCACCCGTCCGCGATGCTTGAGGATTTCATTGGCCGTCGCTGGGAGACGGTGCTGCAGGTCAAGAAGCCGGTCATCGCGGCGGTGGCCGGCTTCGCCCTGGGTGGCGGGTGCGAGCTGGCGATGATGTGCGACATGATTCTCGCTGCCGACACGGCGAAGTTCGGCCAGCCGGAGATCAACCTGGGAGTCATCCCCGGCGCCGGCGGCACGCAGCGGCTGACGCGGGCCGTGGGCAAGTCCAAGGCCATGGAGATGGTGCTGACGGCACGCTTCATGGATGCCGCCGAGGCCGAGCGGGCGAACCTGGTCTCGCGCGTGATTTCGACCGACCAGCTCGTCCCGGAGGCGATCAAGGTCGCCGAAAAGATCGCGGCTCTCTCGCCGGTGGCGGTAGCATTGGCCAAACAGGCGGTCAACCGCGCCTTCGAGGCCACATTGATCGAGGGTGTCCGCCACGAGCGAGCCCTGTTCCTATCCCTGTTCGGGACGCCCGATCAGCGCGAGGGAATGGCGGCCTTCGTCGAAAAGCGGAAGCCGTCCTTTCGGCGGAGTTGAGCCCCTGGGGCGGGAGCGCCATTCTTGACGCCTTCTGGGCTGCTGCCTAGAACCGGCGACTTCCGCCGCCCGCGCGACATGGGCGGCCTATGACTAGGATAGACCGAACGCATGGCCAACACCGCCTCCGCGCGCAAGCGCATACGCCAGACCCTCCGCCGCACGCAGCGCAACCAGGCTCGGAAGTCACGGATGCGCACGTTCATCAAGAAGGTAGAGGCGGCGATCTCTGGTGGAGACAAGGGGGTCGCGGCGGCGGCGTTCAGGGCCGCGCAACCCGAGATGCAGCGCGCGGCTGGCAAGGGGGTCATTCACAGTAATACTGTAGCCCGCAAGCTGTCGCGACTTTCTGCTCGAATCAAAGCAATGCAGACTGAATGAGGCCAATCTAACCATTGATGAGTGAGTAAATATAAAGGCTTAGGTGTAGTTCCGACATCTTTGCCGGGGGAAGCTTCATGAACAAGGAGGCGCTCACCGCGTCACCTTAAGTGATGGTGCATTGCTTGAAGTGTGCTCGTCAGCAGCGCTTTATTATTTTCTGATTAGAAATTCATTGATCCTGTAATGGGGTTGCTCTAGTTTCTCTCGAACCCCAGTGTCGGTAGCCACCTCTTCTCCAATGCCTGTTCGGTCGTAGAGTGGGGTTGGCGTCATGCTTTGAAGTGGCGGTGCACCTAGAGAAATGAGGCGATTCCGGTGGCGTCTGAAAGCGGCTTTATGGAGCACCCAGCGCGCACGGACTTCGGAGGCAGTCAAGCCGACGAGCTCTCGGTGCAATGGGACCGTATCCGAGCCCGGCTGCAGTCGGATGTAGGGGAGGTCGAGTACCGCTCCTGGCTGCGCCAGATGACGCTGGCCGGTCTCGATGGGGACGAGATCGCCGTCCATTTGCCCAATCGCTTTCATCGCGACTGGGTGCGCGAACATTACGGTGCCCGCATCAGTTCCTTATGGCAGGCAGAGAACTCCTGCGTGCGCCGGGTCGATATCCGCGTGGGCGGCGATCCCGCTGGACCCACCTCGGATGGGGCGGAGGAACCGGCCATCTCGCCCATGTTGCTGCGGACCAAGGCTGCCTCCTTGGCCGAGGACCGCTTGCGACCCGAGGAGAGGGCGGAGCCGCGCGCCGAAGTGGCGGCGCCGCTCGACGCGCGCTTCACGTTCGAGAATTTCGTTGTCGGCAAGCCCAACGAATTCGCCTATGCCTGCGCCCGGCGGGTAGCGGAGAAGCCTGCCAGCCCTGGCTTCAACCCGCTATTCCTTTACGGCGGGGTTGGCCTTGGCAAGACCCATCTGATGCACGCCATTGCCTGGGAGCTGACTATCCCCGGCCAGCAGACGCGCCCTGCCACCGTGGCCTACATGTCGGCCGAAAAGTTCATGTACCGGTTCATCGCCGCGATCCGCAGCCAATCGACGATGGAATTCAAGGAGCAGCTTCGCAGCGTCGATGTTCTGATGGTCGACGACCTGCAATTCCTCATTGGCAAGGACAACACGCAGGAGGAATTTTTTCATACCTTCAACGCGCTCGTGGATGCCGGCAAGCAAATCGTTGTCTCCGCCGACAAGTCCCCGTCCGACCTCTCGGGGCTTGAGGACCGGCTCCGAACCCGGCTTGGGTGCGGCATGGTCGCGGACATTCATGCAACGACCTACGAGCTCCGCATTTCCATTCTCGAGGCGAAGGCCGAGCGAGCCGGTGTCCCTGTGCCGAACAAGGTGATGGAGTTCCTGGCCCATAAGATCACATCGAACGTGCGCGAACTGGAGGGCGCCCTTAATCGCCTTATTGCCCATGCCAACCTGTTTGGCCGTCCCGTAACCCTTGAGTCGACCCAGGAGGTGCTGCACGACATCCTGAAGGCGCACGATCGGCGCGTGACCATCGACGAGATCCAGCGCAAGGTCGCGGAGCATTACAACATTCGTTTGACCGATATGTCCTCCGCCCGGCGTGCCCGTGCCGTGGCACGCCCCCGCCAAGTGGCGATGTATCTCGCCAAACAGCTCACCAGCCGCAGCCTGCCCGAGATCGGCCGCAAGTTCGGAAACCGAGATCACACCACCGTCATGCACGCCGTCTCGCGGGTCGGCGAGTTGATGGAACGTGATGCCGGCTTCGCCGAGGACGTAGAGCTGCTGCGCCGCATGCTGGAATCCTGATCTTCTCGACATTGTCTCATTCATGTTGGCGGCGTCGCAGATTATTGACCGGATTCTGATTGCGGTTTCACAACTGTTTTTGATACTCAATGAAGCCTTCGCCTGCCGAGGTGCTTCATGCCCCTTCATGCACTCACTAAACGCGTCGCCTTCGCCATGTCGCTCGGTGCTGCCCTGACCGCTTCCGCTGCCCACGCCGAGGATTGGCTCACCTTTGGAAGGACAGGCCAGCGCAACGGCTACAACTCAGGGGAAACTATCCTGAGCCCCCAAACGGTGCCGAACCTGCGCCGGCTTTGGTGGACCGCGCTGACCGGCCCGATTTTCGGCCAGCCAACGCTGGCAAGCGGGATCTCGATCGATGACGGTACCGGCAACCAGGTTCCCATCGACATAGTCTTCGCGGTCGATCTGGGCGGCACGGTTTCGGCCCTGGATGCCGGCACTGGCGCGATTATCTGGCAAAATCAGTTGCCCGCCATCCCCACCACATGCACCGATTTTGTAATTACCCACCCCTGTTTCGGGCGTAGCGATCAGGCCGTGACGGTCTGCAGGATGGTGTTGAAGACGCTGGTGCCCGGTTTGAGGCGAGCGGTATCGACGACGCTGCGTATGTCGGCCTCACCCTCGGCGGCCCACATGGCACGATAGCCATTGGTCACCTTGCGCTGGATCACCGAGGGCCGGAGGTCGCGCTCACAGGCGTTGTTGGTGGCCTCGACCTGGCCGGGCCAGTCGAAGGTTAGGAGCTGATCGCGCGCTCGGCGCACCTTGTTCTGAAGTTCACGGGCCAAGTCGCGTAATTACCCACCCCCCTTGCGGCGGGGCGGCATTGCTGATGCAGTTTGGGCATGCAGCGGGACGAGCTGGAGCGCCTGAGCAAGGCCGAGCTGATCGAGTTGGTGCTGCGGCTGCAGCGGCCGGAGAAGACCTCGCGCACCTCGTCCAAGCCGCCGTCCACAGACCGCAAAGCGCGTCGCGAGCAAGCCCGCCCCGGAGGTGCCAAGCCCGGACATGAAGGCCATAGTCGGGCGCTCAGCAGGGAGGTGGACCGCGTCGTCGATCACGCCCCGCAGCAATGCCCGTGCTGCCGCAGGGCGCTGTCGCCCGACCTGCCCAGCGAAGCGGTGAGCGTGCACGAGCGGATTGAGCTGCCGGAGATCAAGCCAATCGTCGAGCACCACCGACGCTTGGCGGTGCAGTGTCCCGGCTGTGGGGCGCGGGTCGTGGCAGCGCCGCCGCCCGCCGCGACAGGCACGCCGTTCGGCCCGCGCCTGCACACGCTGGCGACCTACCTCAAGACCTTTCAGAGCCTGTCCTACGAGCGGCTGCAGGCGACACTGGCCGACCTGTTCGGCCTGTCCATCAGCCAGGGCGGGCTGATGAACCTGCTGCGTCGCGCCCAGACTTGCTTCCAGGCCGGGCGAGGCTTGCCGAAGGTTCCATTCGGCGCAGCCGGATGGAATGGCAAGACGAGGGGCGAGCACGCCGTCGCAGCCCTGCGGCAGGCCAAGGTGGTGGCCTCGGACGAGACAGGCGTCCGGATTGAGGGCAGCAACGCCTATCACTGGGTGTTCCGCTGCAAGGAGGCCGTGGTGCACCACGCCGCCCCGACCCGCGCCGCCGCGGTCGTGCACGCGATGATGGCTGGCCACCAGCCCGAAGTCTGGCTGTCGGACCGCAACTCGGCCCAGCAGGGCCATGGCCAAGTCCAGCAGACCTGCCTCGCGCACCTGGCTCGCGACGTCGCCTACGTGTTGGAAGTGAGCGACGACCCCGTGCCGTTTCGGCTCACGCTCTGGCTCGCCTCGGCCTTCGAGTTGGCGGACAGCATCTCACAACTGGCTGCCTCCACCCTGGTCGCCAAGCGCCGCGCGCTGGCGGGCAGGCTGGTCGCGATCCTGGCAGCACCCACCACCTGCGACTTGGCCCGTGAACTTCAGAACAAGGTGCGCCGAGCGCGCGATCAGCTCCTAACCTTCGCCGACTGGCCCGGCCAGGTCGAGGCCACCAACAACGCCTGTGAGCGCGACCTCCGGCCCTCGGTGATCCAGCGCAAGGTGACCAACGGCTATCGTGCCATGTGGGCCGCCGAGGGTGAGGCCGACATACGCAGCGTCGTCGATACCGCTCGCCTCAAACCGGGCACCAGCGTCTTCAACACCATCCTGCAGACCGTCACGGCCTGATCGCTACGCCCGAAACAGGGGTGGGTAATTACCGGCGAAGGTTAGGAGCTGATCGCGCGCTCGGCGCACCTTGTTCTGAAGTTCACGGGCCAAGTCGCAGGTGGTGGGTGCTGCCAGGATCGCGACCAGCCTGCCCGCCAGCGCGCGGCGCTTGGCGACCAGGGTGGAGGCAGCCAGTTGTGAGATGCTGTCCGCCAACTCGAAGGCCGAGGCGAGCCAGAGCGTGAGCCGAAACGGCACGGGGTCGTCGCTCACTTCCAACACGTAGGCGACGTCGCGAGCCAGGTGCGCGAGGCAGGTCTGCTGGACTTGGCCATGGCCCTGCTGGGCCGAGTCGCGGTCCGACAGCCAGACTTCGGGCTGGTGGCCAGCCATCATCGCGTGCACGACCGCGGCGGCGCGGGTCGGGGCGGCGTGGTGCACCACGGCCTCCTTGCAGCGGAACACCCAGTGATAGGCGTTGCTGCCCTCAATCCGGACGCCTGTCTCGTCCGAGGCCACCACCTTGGCCTGCCGCAGGGCTGCGACGGCGTGCTCGCCCCTCGTCTTGCCATTCCATCCGGCTGCGCCGAATGGAACCTTCGGCAAGCCTCGCCCGGCCTGGAAGCAAGTCTGGGCGCGACGCAGCAGGTTCATCAGCCCGCCCTGGCTGATGGACAGGCCGAACAGGTCGGCCAGTGTCGCCTGCAGCCGCTCGTAGGACAGGCTCTGAAAGGTCTTGAGGTAGGTCGCCAGCGTGTGCAGGCGCGGGCCGAACGGCGTGCCTGTCGCGGCGGGCGGCGGCGCTGCCACGACCCGCGCCCCACAGCCGGGACACTGCACCGCCAAGCGTCGGTGGTGCTCGACGATTGGCTTGATCTCCGGCAGCTCAATCCGCTCGTGCACGCTCACCGCTTCGCTGGGCAGGTCGGGCGACAGCGCCCTGCGGCAGCACGGGCATTGCTGCGGGGCGTGATCGACGACGCGGTCCCCTCCCTGCTGAGCGCCCGACTATGGCCTTCATGTCCGGGCTTGGCACCTCCGGGGCGGGCTTGCTCGCGACGCGCTTTGCGGTCTGTGGACGGCGGCTTGGACGAGGTGCGCGAGGTCTTCTCCGGCCGCTGCAGCCGCAGCACCAACTCGATCAGCTCGGCCTTGCTCAGGCGCTCCAGCTCGTCCCGCTGCATGCCCAAACTGCATCAGCAATGCCGCCCCGCCGCAAGGGGGGTGGGTAATTACGCGATTTTCCCGGTGGACTGGTCGGCATCATCGGCACGCCCACCATCGACAGGCCGAATAACCGGCTTGTCAATCGGCGTCGAACTTTGGCTCTCCGCGGTTTCTGGTGCAGCAGTTGTCCGGATCAGGCCGCTTGCAGAACCCGAGCCCGCAGCAGGTCATGCTTGGCTCGCCCATACATTTGCCGCTTGATCAGCTTCAGCCTGGTGATCTGGCCTTCGGTCTGCCCGTTGCTCCACGGCATCTCAAGCGCAGCCCGAACCGCAGCTTCATCCTGCTTGAGCCCGCCGGCAAACGACCGCATCTCGCTTTCGGCCGCGTCGGCCAGCCAGCGGTCGAGTTCGTCGCTCTTCCGCTCGCGCACGATGGCCGCGAAGCTCAGGGCGAGATCACGTGCCAGCGCAAGAGGCGCCGAGGTGGCGAGCAACTGATTGAGATATTGCTGCTCCTCCGCCTGCAGCGTGGACGGGTCGGCGGTGAGCATCCGAGCCACGCGCCGTAGCGGCGGCACCGTGAAGCAGGAGTCAGCCCGGCCGGGGTGACCTGCAAGGCGCTGCCGGGTAGCCCATTCGGTGACGACGCGCAGCCCGCCCTGGAACCCGGCATCCCGCAGTTCGCGCCACAGCTGGGTTCCATTGCGGCACCCCTCGGCCCAGCGTCGCTCGAGCGTGGCGCGGTAAGGCTCCAACATGCTCCGGCGGGGGCGGAAGGGATCCGGCCCAGCGCCGCGCAGCCAACGCCGGGCCGTGTTGCCTCCGATGGCCAGCCTGCGCACGATCTCCTTGATCGGCATGCCCTCCCGCCGGAGGCGCATCACCTCGTCATAGATGTCGTGTTGCCTGCGCCACCGTTCCCAGTGTCGCCGTTCGGCACTCGTCATCGGCGGTGCCACGGTCGTGGTCGTCTCTGCGGTATCCAGCTGCGCGGCGGACCGCACCTCGCGCCTGCGGCGCCGGACAGCATCGAGCAGGGCGCTGCTGCAGTTCTCCAGCAGGTGCCAGCGGTCGCTGACCTGAACGGCGTCGGGCGCGCCCCGGCCTGCGGCGTCCGCATAGGTTCCGCCACGGTCGCGGCTGAGCACCTCGGCTCCGGGATGTGCCTTAAGCCAGGCGACGAGCGTGTCGGCGCGGCGGTCCGGCAGGAGGTCGACCACACGGTGGCGCTCGAGGTCAACGAGAATGGTGCCGTAGCGCCTGCCACGGCGCCACGCCCAGTCGTCTACCCCGAGTACCCGCGGAGCCTGGGCGGGGGTCTCCGGCGCTCCGCGGCGGAGCATGCCGAGCAGGGTGGTGGCGCCAACCGGCATCGTCAGGCGGCGCGCCAGGCGAGAATCCGGCTTCGCCACCAAGCGCGAGACCGATATGGCGTTGGATCTCGGCCAGCCGTGCGGTCCGACGCGCTCGCGGTGCGGTCACTTCGGGAAGGCGCTCGGCAAAGATCCGGCGCTTGCATCCGCTGGTCGTGCAGCGGAACCGCCGCGCCTGGACGCGCAGGGCGACGATCTGTCCCTGCCAAGGCAGGTCGGCCAGGGTCCGCTGGTAATGGCTATGCACGCGCGCGGACGCCGCGCCACAGCGCGGGCAGACGGAGGTCAGCGACTTCGGGCGGGAGAGAATGACGACGCGGTCAAGCCCGGGAAGGACCTGCTCGACGAACAGGCCCTCCGGGATCATGGGCAGGAGATGGGAGAGCAACTCGGCACGGAATGAAGAAGGAAGCTGTCCTCCTCCATATGGGGTCACGCCACCTCAAGCGACCACCTGCACCAGAAACCGCGGAGAGCCAAAATTGCACGCCGATCCCCCGGCTCAGGGGGTCAAAATTGCACGCCGAAACACACCGGCTCTGGGCAGTGGCGGGTGACGGAACCCTATGGGCGCTCGATCTCGGCACCGGCAATCCACTCCCCGGCTACCCCCTGCAAATCATCGACCCCGACAACCAGAACGGCCACACCGTCGTCTATAGCAGTCCCACCTACGGTAACGGGGCTCTCTACGTGACAACGGGCAGCCAGTGCGATGTCGCACCCTATCGTGGCCAGGTCATCAGGGTGAACGTGGGCACCCACGCGACGGACCTGCCAAGCCCGAGTTAAACAGTGCGCAAACGCAACCTGCTGGAACTAAACGCTGAATCGGGAAATTGCCCTCAATGTGGTGCCACGCCTCTCTTCGGCTTGGAAGGCCCTTTGGCTACAAGGCCTTGGCGGAGCCAATTCGGCGGACATCGAGGGCGTGGCACCACAGAACGCATATTTTCTCGATTTCCTGAGCGATACCAATGAGTAGCGTTCTCGCACTGTTTAACTGAAGCCAAGCGTGGCGGCACGCTGGTTTCCGGAGTCAGGGCCGTATGGGGGCGGCATTTGGGGCCCAGGAGGCGTCTCGATCGAGGACGACGGCTCCTTCCTCTATGTCGCCACCGGCAACGCCCTGACCACACCGGATAATGCGGACTATGGGGACCAGATCGTGCAACTCGACCCGGCTTTGCGGGTGGTCGCGGACTATGCTCCGCAGCTACAGGGGGTGGATGTCGATTTTGGCTCGAACTCCTTTGCTCTATCAGCCGCCAGGCTGCCCCCCGCTAATGGCCACGATGAACAAATCCGGCGTCTTGTTCGTCTCCAAGCGGGACAGCGCGGATATCAAAGCCGGGCCGCTGCAAATCCTGGAGGTAACGCAAACGTCCGACACGGGTGACTTCATCGGCATTCCGGTTTACGACCCCGTGGCGAACCAGCTCTATTTCGGCAGTCCGAAGACCGACAACACGGGCCATTACTCGCACGGGCTGCTCGCCTTCAAGGTACAGGGCGACTGCACGTTGTCGCTCGCCTGGCAGAAGGCAATCGGCTTGGATAGCATCGATCCCAACGTGGCCGGGGCCGGAAACCCAGTCATCCCCGCGGTCGTGGCCAATGGAGTCGTTTACTACTCGACGGGCATCGCCAGCTCGGCCTATGCGTACAACTCTGCAGGCAACCACCTTTGGGATAGCGGGACGCAGAGCCAGGGCGGTATTTTTGCCGCTCCCACGGTTGTAAACGGAATGCTGTTGATCGCCGACATCAACGGCAATCTCACAGCATTCAGCTCCCAATAGAAAATGTCCCCCGGCTGTCCACGGACGGCCGGGGAACGACCCAGCTTACGGATGCATCCAGCCGGCCAGGATCGCCAACAACAACAGCGCCACGATGTTGGTGATCTTGATCATCGGGTTAACCGCCGGCCCAGCGGTGTCCTTATAGGGATCGCCAACCGTGTCGCCCGTCACCGCAGCCTTGTGGGCGTCGGATCCCTTCCCGCCGTGATGGCCCTCCTCGATATACTTTTTGGCGTTGTCCCAAGCGCCGCCGCCCGACGTCATGGAGATCGCGACGAAAAGGCCGGTGACAATGGTGCCGAGCAGCATGGCGCCCAGCGAGGAGAACGCGGCCACGCGGCCCCCGATGCCCCAGATCACCACCCACAGCACCACGGGCGCGAGCACCGGCAGCAAGGACGGGACGATCATCTCCCGGATCGCGGCCCGGGTCAGCATGTCGACCGCCCGTCCGTACTCGGGCTTGTCCCGGCCTTCCATAATCCCCGGCAGCTCGCGGAACTGTCGCCGCACCTCCACGACGACCGCCCCGGCCGCGCGGCCGACCGCGGTCATACCCATGGATCCGAACAGGTAGGGCAACAGCCCGCCAAGGAAGAGCCCGATGACGACATACGGATCCTCAAGCTGGAACGGCACATGCAGGGTTGGGAAGTAGTAGGTCAGATCCTGCGTGTACGCGGCGAACAGCACCAGCGACGCAAAGCCGGCTGAGCCGATCGCATACCCCTTCGTCACCGCCTTGGTGGTGTTGCCCACCGCGTCCAGGGCATCGGTGGTCACGCGCACCTCGCTGGGCAGGTCAGCCATCTCGGCAATTCCGCCGGCGTTATCTGTCACCGGACCATAGGCGTCGAGCGCCACGATCATCCCGGCCAACGCCAGCATCGTGGTCGCCGCGACCGCAATCCCGTACAGCCCTGCCGCCAGGTACGCGACGATGATGCCGATGCAGATCGCGAGCACCGGTGCGGCCGTGGCCTCCATCGACACGGCCAGGCCCTGGATGACGTTGGTTCCGTGCCCCGTGGTGGAGCTCTGCGCGATGCCGCGCACCGGCCGGTACTCGGTCGAGGTGTAGTACTCGGTGATGACCACGATCGCGCCCGTGACCGCGAGCCCCACCAAGGCGCAGATGAACAGATCAAGCCCGGTGAGCACGCCGGCATTGACCAAGGGAAGCGGCGTGGTGAAGCCGGTGAACCAGGCAATGATGATGGCAATGCCCACTACCGACAGGGCTCCCGTGACCAACAAGCCTTTGTAAAGCGCCTTCATGATCCCGTTGTCAGAGCCGAGTCGCACGAAATACGCGCCGACGATCGAGGCGAGAATGCAAATGCCGCCGATGCCGAGCGGCAAGATCATGACCACGTCCCGCATCGCCGGGGCGAAGAAGATCGCGCTCAGCAGCATGGTCGCGACGATCGTCACGACATAGGTCTCGAACAGGTCGGCGGCCATCCCGGCGCAATCGCCGACATTGTCGCCCACATTGTCGGCGATCACCGCCGGATTGCGGGGGTCGTCCTCGGGAATGCCCGCTTCAACCTTGCCGACCAGGTCGGCCCCGACATCCGCCCCCTTGGTGAAGATGCCGCCGCCAAGGCGGGCGAAGATCGAGATCAGGCTGGCGCCAAACGACAGCCCGACCATCGCCTCCATCACTGGGCGCAGTTCAGTGCCCGGCAGCACGCTGCGCACGATAAGATAGTAGCACGTCACTCCCAGCAGCCCGAGGCCCACCACCAAAAGGCCGGTGATCGCGCCGGACTTGAAGGCAATGTCGAGTCCGGCGGCCAATCCTCGCCGAGAGGCCTGGGCGGTGCGCACATTGGCGCGCACGGAGACATTCATCCCGACATACCCGGCACAGCCCGACAGCACGGCCCCGATCACGAACCCAACGGCGACCAGGTAGCCGAGCGTGAAGCCCAGGAAAATCGCCACCAGCGCCCCGACGATCGCGATCGTGGTGTACTGGCGGTTCAGGTAGGCGCGCGCGCCCTCCTGCACCGCTGCGGAGATCTCCTGCATTCGCGGCGTTCCGGCATCCGCCGCAAGGACTTGCCGCGTTGTCACCAGCCCGTAGGCAAGCGCCAGCAGGCCGCAGAGGATGATTACGACAAAAGCGAAAGGCATTCCAAACAGTTCCTCTCGGACGCGCCGCTCTCGAGTCGGAGGACAGGCGCTGGGAAGGTGACGCCGTATGCCAGAGAGCAGCACGCCAAGCAAATATTGGCGCTGCGCAACGGACGCTCCCAACTCTTGCGCGGAACACCCCGGCTGAGGCACATCACGGTGCGGGCGCCTGTAGCTCAACGGTTAGAGCGGGCCGCTCATAACGGCTTGGTTGCGGGTTCGAGTCCTGCCGGGCGCACCGCGCGCGATGATTGATGATTGCTGTCCCGCGCCGCTGGTTGCAGGGCCAGGCACCCCCACATAGAACGCACCCCCAAAGCCCGCAGGAGCCGCGTTCGAATGCCCAGCTACCAGTACGTCTACGTGATGAAAGACCTGACCAAGTCCTTCCCTGGCGGCCGAGAGGTCTTCAAGGGCATCACGCTGTCCTTCCTGCCAGGCGCAAAGATCGGTGTGCTCGGCGTCAACGGCGCCGGCAAGTCCACCCTGCTGAAGATCATGGCCGGCATCGAAAAGGATTATGGAGGCGAGGCCTGGGCCGCCGAGGGCGTGCGCGTCGGGTACCTTTCTCAGGAACCCCAGCTCGATCCAGCCAAGACCGTCGGTGGCAACGTCGAGGAGGCATTTGCAGGGGTCAAGGCCGCGCTCGACCGTTTCAACGAGATTTCGGCGCGCTTCGCCGAGCCGATGGACGACGACGAGATGAACCAGCTCCTTGGCGAGCAGGCGGATTTGCAAGCCAAAATCGATGCCGAGGATGGCTGGGATTTGGACCGTCGCGTGGACATCGCCCTTGACGCGCTGCGCTGCCCCCCTGCGGAAGCCGACGTGACCACGCTCTCGGGCGGCGAGCGGCGGCGCGTCGCGCTCTGTCGGCTGCTGCTGGAGCGTCCCGACCTCCTTCTGCTCGATGAGCCGACCAACCACCTAGATGCGGAGAGCGTTGCCTGGCTCGAACACACACTGCGCGACTATCCGGGCACTGTGATGCTCGTCACCCACGACCGCTACTTCCTGGACAACGTCACCGGCTGGATTCTCGAGATTGAGCGCGGCCGCGGCTATCCCTATGAAGGCAATTACTCGGCGTGGCTGAGCCAGAAGCGCAAGCGGCTGGCCCAGGAGGAAAAGGAGGAGAGCGCGCGCCAGCGGGCGCTCGCGGCCGAGGAGGAATGGATCGCCGCCTCGCCCCGCGCGCGCCAGGCGAAGAGCCGCGCCCGCATCCAGCGCTATGAGGATCTGCTGGCCGCCTCGCAGGAGCGGGCAGCCGGCGTGGCCGAGATCGTCATCCCCCCTGGCCCGCGCCTCGGCACCGTGGTCATCGAGGCCGAGAAGCTGTCGAAGGGCTACGGCAACCGGCTGTTGATCGACGATCTCGACTTCAAGCTGCCTCCCGGCGGCATCGTCGGCGTGATCGGTCCGAACGGGGCCGGCAAGACCACGCTGTTTCGCATGATCGTCGGTCAGGAGAGCCCGGACAGAGGCAGCTTGCGGGTCGGCGACACGGTCAAGCTCGGCTATGTGGACCAGTCACGCAACTCCCTCGCTCCCGACAAGACCGTCTGGCAGGAGATCAGCGGCGGCGACGAGGTGATCTACCTGGGCAAGCGGGCGGTGCAGTCCCGCGCCTATGTGGCCGCCTTCAACTTCAAGGGGGCCGACCAGCAGAAAAAGGTCGGCATTCTATCGGGCGGGGAGCGCAACCGGGTGCATCTAGCTAAGATGCTGAAATCAGAGCATAATGTCATCCTTTTGGATGAGCCGACCAATGACCTCGACGTCGATACGCTTCGCGCGCTCGAGGAGGCGCTGACCGAGTTCGCCGGTTGCGCCGTCATCATAAGCCACGACCGCTGGGTTCTCGACCGGCTCGCCACCCACATCCTGGCTTTTGAGGGCGACAGCCATGTCGAGTGGTTCGAGGGCAACTTCCAGGCCTATGAGGAGGACAAGCGCCGACGCCTCGGCGCGGATGCGACCGAGCCGCACCGCATCAAGTACCGTCCGCTCGCCCGCTAGCGTGGCTTGCTGACCAATCCGGCCTGGGTGGTCCGCACGGCCCGTCTGACACTGGTGCCGGTAAGCCGGGCTGACCTAAGTGACCTACAGGCGCTCAAGGCCGACCCGCGGGTTTTCGCCACTATGCTAGGCGGCGTGCGCAGCCCGGCACAGATCGACGCCGAGCTCGCCGTCGATATCTCGTTCTGGGGTGCCCAAGGCTGCGGCATCTGGGCGATCCGCGAGGCCTCGGTCCTGCGGGCATTTCTCGGCATAACCGGTTTCATGGATCGCCCGGACGGCCGGGGTATCGCCCTGCGCTTCGCGCTCTGGCCCGAGGCGCAAGGCCATGGATTTGCCCGCGAGGCCGCCGGAGCCGCGCTCCGTTTCGGCCATGAGCGAGCGCGCCTGCGCCGGATCGTAGCCGTCGCCCGCGCCGACAACGTCGCGTCCCGCATCGTGCTCGGCGGCATCGGTATGACGGAGCGGGAAAGCTTCGCGCGAGATGGCTATCGCATGATCCTACACGAAAGTGTGGCCGGCCCGAAGACTTAGGCGCTACTGGCCTGCCTGTGCAGGGCGTCGATCAGGGCCTGGACGCTGTCGTTATGCGCCACGATGAACGAGGCATAGTCGTCGCGCTGCGTCAGGCGGAGCGAGGTGCCTTCGGCCACCACGTCCACAACCTTGGGGTTGCCGCCCACGTCTCTCACCACCCAATCTACCTCGGCTGACGGCTTGCTCGGACGGGCAATCGTGGTGGCGACCACCTGTCCCTCTGGCCGAGGCGTTGTGCGACCGACGGTAAACCGCACGCCCTGGTACTCACCAATCTTGGAGGTGATACTGATGATAAGCACCCGGCGGAAAAGAGTCTCGTATTCACGCTGCTGCTGCGGTGTCGCCATGCGCCAGAACCGTCCCAGGCAAAACCGCGCCACGCCTGGCACATCGACATAGGAGTCGATCACGCGCGTCAGCGCCGCGTTCTTCTGCTCGGTCGAGCCCGGTCCGTCAACGATCCCGACTAGTTGATTACCTAGGTTCTGAACGAACGCGGAGGCCTGCTCGGGCGTTTGTGCCTGGACACCAGGACTCGCGAGCACGGCCAGGCAGGCGGCGGTCAGGGACAAAAAGGTTCGGCGGAGGAGCATCTGTTTAGCCTCGTGTCGCTCAGCGGGCGGGGACAGGGTAGGTAGCAGCCGCGGGCGTAGTAGCGGCATCGGGGCGGGGAAACCAGGCTGGGATCGTCCGTTGCTCCGGCTCGCGCAGAGCCTCTACTTGGCCAGCACGGTGCTGCCGAAAAAGGCTGCGGAACGTGGCATAGGGATCAAGGGCGGTGCGCCGGATTTGCGCGAACGTGCCGAGATATTGGGCGCGTGCATCGACCAGGTTGACCCCAAACCGGGTCCAGTTCGCGACCGTCACGCCAACGCCCTGGCCAAAGTAATTCAATGGATCACTCGCGATATCGACGATCCGGCCTGAGGTGTCCCGCGGGTCTCCCGGACCGAGAACAGGCAGGAACAGGAAGGGCCCTGAGCCTGCCCCCCATGTTGCCAAGGTCAGGCCGAAATCAGAGTCGCGATCGGGATACCCCAGCTTTGTCGCCACGTCGAAAAAGCCGAGCCCGCCGATCGTTGTGTTGATGACAAACCGCATCAGGCTATCGCCGGCGTGGCGCGACTTGCCCTGGAGCATGTCGTTCCCGAGCTTGACCGGCTCCGCTAGGTTCGCAAGAGCATTATGGATGCCGTCGCGCACACCGCCCGGAAGCACATGAGTATAAGCCACGGCTGCCGGACGCAGCGCATACTGGTCGACCCTGAGATTGACCGCATACATCGCCCGGTTGAATGGCTCGAGCGGGTCGTTGGTGGCCTTGTACTGAGCCAACGCTTCGGGCTGGCTTGCCGGGGGCGGCGTCGCGCAGCCGGCGATGGCGCCGATTGTCCCCATGGCCGCCAGCCACAGACCGGCTCGTCTCAAAACACGCATGTCTCGCCTCGACCACAAGGGGGGCGCTCACCGCCGTCTCACTCCGGCACGGCTCGCAAAGCGGATTGAAACAGAATTAGGGTTAAGCTCGGGTGAGGAACATGTAGCACGCTGGGACCAGCCCGCAACGCGCATGGCACGGCTCCTGGGCTTGCGTCAATACGGTTCACTTAAGGCAAAATCCTGTTCACTTAAGCTATCGGCCGAATACCAACCAATTGAAAATGCAGAATTCGCCTTGGTTCTCCCTGCGGCACAAACAACTAAAGTGAACCGTATTGGGGCTTGCGTGGTCAACCCGCAAGTCGGCAAAACTGCCTCCATGAATCGTCTCACCCCAGCGCCCCCCGAACACGCCCAGTCGACCCTCGAGCGGTGGCTTACCCTGCCACGCATCAGCGGCTTGCCGTCACCGGCCCTGGACGGCCCCCCACCAAAGCTCTCTTTCGAGTTCTTCCCGCCCAAAACCGAAGCCCTGGAGCAGCAACTCTGGTCGTGCATTCGCCGCCTGGAGCCGCTGCGGCCGCGGTTCGTCTCGGTCACGTATGGGGCAGGGGGAAGCACGCGCGCTCGAACGCACGCAACTGTGATTCGATTGGTGAAGGAATCCGCGCTGATCCCGGCCGCGCACCTCACTTGTGTGGGCGCCAGCAGGGCGGAAGTTGACGAGGTCGCGCGCCAATACTGGGAGTGCGGCGTGCGCCATGTCGTGGCCCTGCGCGGTGACCCGCCGGCCAATGGTTCGCACGAGCCACACCCTGATGGCTATCGCTACGCGTCCGACCTCGTTGCCGGCCTCCGCCGCGTTGCAGACTTCGAGATTTCTGTCGCAGCCTACCCGGAAACCCATCCGCAGGCCCTTAATCCCAGCGCTGACCTTGATAACCTGAAGCGCAAGCTCGACGCGGGCGCCACCCGCGCCATCACCCAGTTCTTCTTTGATGGAACGGTGTTCCTCCGCTTTCTCGACAAATGTTTGGCGGCCGGCATCACCGCCCCGATCGTGCCCGGCATCCTGCCAGTGTCCAACTTCACCCAAGCGGCCCGGATGGGTGGGATATGCGGCGCGAGTATCCCGCCCTGGCTTGCTCAGCTCTTTGCCGGCGCTGACGACGACCCCGAACTGCGGCGCATGATCGCCGCCATCGTTGCGGCCGAGCAGGTGCGCCTGCTCCAGGCCAACGGTGTGGACGAGTTCCACTTTTATACGCTGAACCGTCCTGAGCTGACCTACGCCATTTCCCACATCCTCGGTGTGCGGCCGCAGCCCGCCGCGCCAGCCGGGGCCAATCGGTGACATCCTCCCGATGACCGAGTACCTGGCCCGGCTGAACGCCGAGCAGCGCGCCGCGGTCGAGACGCTGGACGGCCCGCTCCTGGTGCTCGCCGGTGCCGGGACAGGCAAGACCCGCGTGCTCACCACCCGGTTTGCCCATATCCTCGTCCTCGGCCGCGCCGCTCCAGGACAAGTGTTGGCCGTTACCTTCACCAACAAGGCGGCGCGCGAGATGCGCGAGCGGGTCGCCGCCATCCTGGGCCGTCCGGCCGAGGGCCTCTGGCTTGGAACGTTCCATAGCCTCTGCGCCCGCATGCTGCGTCGCCATGCCGAGTATGTCGGTCTCGGCTCAGGCTTCACCATTCTCGACGCTGACGATCAGCTTCGCCTGTTGAAGCAGGTCATGGAAACGGCCGGCGTGGATACGAGGCGCTGGCCCCCCGCCGGACTGATGAGCGCCATCCAGCACTGGAAAGACCGCGGCCTCACGCCTGCGCGCGTCACCGAGGCCGAGGACACGGATTTCGCGGCCGGCCGTGCCCGCGCGCTCTACGCGGCCTATCAGGAGCGGCTACGCGGCCTGAACGCGGCCGATTTCGGCGACTTGCTCCTGCACATGACCGAAATCCTCCGCACTCAGCCCGAGGTGCTCGCACAGTATCATCGCGCCTTTCGCTATATTTTAGTTGATGAGTATCAAGATACGAATGTCGTCCAATACTTGTGGCTCCGCCTGCTGGCTCAGGAGCACCGCAACATCTGCTGCGTGGGCGATGACGATCAGTCAATCTATTCCTGGCGCGGCGCCGAGATCGAGAACATCCTGCGGTTCGAGCAGGATTTCCCTGGCGCCCGCATCATCCGCCTGGAAGCCAACTATCGCTCCACCGCGCCCATCCTCGCCGCCGCCTCCGCGCTGATCGGGCACAACCAAGGCCGCTTGGGCAAGACCCTGCGCCCTGGGCGCGGCGACGCAGCCGGCGAGAAGGTGCAGATCGTCGGTCTCTGGGATTCAGATGAGGAAGCCCGGATGGTCGGGGATCGGATCGAGGCATTGCGGCGCACCGGCCATGCACTCGCTGAGATGGCGATCCTGGTCCGCGCCAGTTTCCAAACCCGCGCGTTTGAGGAACGGCTGATTACCCTCGGGCTTCCCTACCGCGTCATCGGGGGGCTCCGATTCTATGAACGCCAGGAGATACGGGACGCCATCGCCTATATGCGCGTGCTTGCCCAGCCTGCTGACGACCTCGCCTTCGAACGTATCGTCAACGTTCCGCGCCGAGGAGTAGGGGAGGCCGCCCTGCGTTTGCTGCACGAAACAGCGCGCCAGCACGGCATGGCGCTCGCCGAGGCCGCCGCCCGGCTCGTCGCCGAAGGCCGGCTCAAAGGAAGGGTCCGGGACTCGATGGCCGAGTTGTTGCGTGGCTTCGCGCGTTGGCGCGCGATGCTCGGCACCGATGGCCACGTTGTCACTCTGGCCACCATGCTCGACGAGAGCGGCTACACCGAAATGTGGCAGAAGGACAAGTCGCCCGAGGCGCCCGGCCGGCTGGAGAACCTCAAGGAGCTGATCCGGGCGCTATCAGATTTTGAAACCCTCGCCGGCTTCCTTGATCACGTCGCTCTTGTCATGGAAAACGAGGAGAATGCCGAGGGCGATCGGGTCAGCCTCATGACCCTGCACGGCGCCAAGGGGCTGGAATTTGACACCGTGTTCCTGCCCGGCTGGGAGGAAGGGTTGTTCCCCAACCAGCGCGCCCTGGATGAGACAGGGGCCAAGGGCTTGGAGGAGGAACGGCGCTTGGCCTATGTCGGCCTGACTCGCGCGCGTCAGCGCGCCGTCATCAGTCACGCGGCCAACCGGCGCGTTTACTCGAACTGGCAGAGCAGCATCCCCACCCGCTTCATCGATGAACTACCAGACGGGGAGGTGGAACGGACCGGTTCGGCGATGCTCGCGCGGGACGCTGCCATGGCGATGCCGATCTCGTTCTCCGGACAATTCCCATTTCCCGCTACGCGCCGCAAGGTCATTGAGGTGTGGGAGCAGCCCACTCGCCCTGCGCGAACCGACGAAATCCCGATTGGCAGCCGCGTGTTCCACCAGAAATTCGGCTATGGCACCGTCACCGCCACCCAGGACGACCGGCTCGACGTCGCCTTCGACAAAGCTGGCGCCCGTCGGGTGCTTGACCGCTATTTGGAGAAGGTGGCCTCGTAGATCGGCCTGGACGGGTCAGACTGGCTCAAGCTGCCGGTACGGCCCTGGCGGTAATTCGATCTCGATGCGATCCCCGGCTCGAACGCTGCCGCCCGCATGGACGATCGCCATGACCCCAGCCTTGCGGACCAGCGCGCCATTCGCACCGGGTCCCAAGACGGCCGCCATCAGGCCGGGTTGGTACTGGTCCAGTTGCACGCAGGGATTGCGAAGGCCGGTAATCTCAACCACAGCCGAGGCGCCCAAGCGCAAATGTGTGCCACGCGGCAATCCCAGGAGATCGACACCGCGCGTCGTCACGTTCTCGCCCATCGTCCCAGCGGCTACCCTGAACCCCGCAGCCCGCAGTTCGCCATGCAGTTCTTCGTGGATCAGGTGGACTTGCCGCAGATTGGGCTGGTTCGGGTTGCGTTTCACCCGCGAGCGGTGCTTCACCAGCGCACCCATATGGGCATCGCCTTCGACCCCCAGGCCAGCGAGCAGGTGGATGCTGTCGCGGATTGTCTTGCTGAACCCATGCCATCCGCTGCTGCTGACCGCGACCACCCACCCGCACGTCACGTCCCATCTCCAAGCCAAATCAGCCTCGCGGCGAAGAACCCGTCCAGTCCGCCCTGCTCGGCCCACATTCCTGGATGGGTGCGCATATACCCTTCGATAGTACGTGCCCCCGGTACGGCGGACAACTCATCCGGCGTGAACGGGTCGAGCCGCCATCCCCCTCGCGCCACGAGTTGCTCGATCCGCGGCGCTCCCTCGTCCGGCTGCAACGAGCAGACAGCATAGACAAGACGTCCACCCGGTCGCAGCAGCCGGCCGGTTGCCGCCAACAAGCGATCCTGGATGCTCGCTAGAGCGACTACGTCTCGCGGACTCCTCAAACGAGCTACGTCGGGATGGCGTCGTATGGTTCCGGTCGCGCTGCATGGCGCGTCCAACAGCACGGCATCAAACAGGGCAGGGACGCTCCATTGCGCGGCGTCGGCATGCACGACCTCACTCGGCAGACGCAGTCGGGCTAGGTTCTCCCGCAGCCGTGCGATCCGGCTCCCATCCCGCTCCACAGCCACCACATGCGCGCCGGAGGCGGCAAGCTGCGCGGCCTTTCCGCCTGGAGCCGCGCAAAGGTCGGCCACATGCTCGCCCGTCCGAGGCCGCAGGAGGCGAGCCGGCAGCGCAGCCGCGGCATCCTGCACCCAGAACGCGCCCTCGCAATAGCCGGGCAGGTCGGCCACGCGCGTCCCCGCCGGAAACCGGAGCGATCCTGTCGGCAGTGTCTGACCTCCCGGAGGGGGCTCGGCTCCCGGCCGTAGCGTAAGGTCAATGGCTGCGGGTATCTCGTGGGCGCGCGCAATGGCCGGTGCCTCCTTCCCCCAAGACTCCCAAAGCCACGCCGGCGTGTCCAGTACCGGTCCATCCAAAGTCGCCAGCGCGGCGTGACCCGTTTCCGAAACGCGCCGAAGGACCGCATTGACGAGACCGGCGAAAGCGGAGAGTCCCCGCCCGCGCGCAAGTGCCACAGCCGTCGCAACCGCCGCGTGGGCCGGCACCTGCGCTAGGAGCAGGCCTCCGGCACCCAGGCGCAGCACATGACGCACCGCGACCGGTGGCGGCTTGCGCAGAAGCGGGTCCAATATGGCATCCAGGCTGCCCAATCGGCGCAGCACCGAAGCCGCGAGCCGGTGCGCCGCAGCCCGGTCGCGTGCCTCGAGTGACGGCAGCCGATCAAGCGCCTCTTCCAAGGGCCGACGGCGGTCGAGCACGGCGCTTATCAGGTCGAACGCGGCTTCCCGCGTGGGATCGTGCATGGCGGTCCAGATGCGGGGTGAATGGGTTGCTGCCAAGTCGCCGGCGTGAATCAGTTGCTTTCTCTGCAGCGGCGAGGAATGTTCATGCTATGCCGATTCTGACAGGACGGGCACGGCTGGCTGGCATCGTCGGCTGGCCGGTAGCGCACTCGCGCTCCCCGCGCATCCACGGGTTCTGGCTCCACCGTTACGGGATCGACGGCGCGTACGTACCCTTACCGGTCTACCCTGAGAACTTCGATTCCGTGCTCCGGGGTCTTCAGGCGGCCGGGTTCGCGGGCCTGAACGTGACAATCCCCCACAAGCTTGCCGCATTCGACATCTGCGACGATGTGGACGATCTCGCCCGTCAAGCGGGCGCGGTGAACACCATCGTCTTTAAGGCGTCCCGCATTCAGGGGACCAACACCGATGGCCTCGGGTTCACGGCTGCTCTTGGAGAGGCCGGCGTGGACCCTGGCGCCGGTCCAGCGCTGATCCTGGGGGCGGGCGGCGCGGCGCGTGCGCTTGCCGCGGCGCTCTTGGCTTGCCAGACACCAGTCTCTATCGCTAACCGCACGCGCGAACGCGCCGTGACGCTCGCAAGCCATCTTCCGGGTCTACGAGTCGTCGACTGGGACAGACGGGAACAGGCCCTGGCCGACTGTGCCTTGCTGGTCAACGCGACCAGCCTCGGCATGAGCGGGCAGCCCCCGCTTGCCCTGGACCTGAGCCATGCTTCATCGTCAATGGTGGTGGCCGAGACAGTCTACACTCCGCTAGAAACCGGGCTCCTCGCGGCGGCCCGGTCCCGCGGGCTCTGCGCCGTGGATGGGCTCGGAATGCTGCTGCATCAAGCGTGTCCGGGCTTTGTCGCCTGGTTCGGCGTGGAACCCGTCGTGGATGCCGCGTTGCGTCGCTTCGTTCTCGCCGACCTTGGGGCTGGATGAAGATCATCGGACTGACTGGCGGGATCGGCATGGGGAAGTCCACCGCCGCTGCCATATTTCGCCGCGCCCGGATTCCGGTGTTTGATGCCGACGCGGCCGTTCACAAGTTGCAGGCACCCGGGGGCCGCGCCGTGCGGCTCATTGCGCAAGCCTTCCCCGGCACGGTTCAGAACGGCGTCCTGGACCGTGCCCTGTTGCGCAATGCGGTGCTTGGCAATCGCGCGGCGCTGTCCCGGCTGGAGGCGATCCTGCATCCGATGGTCCGCGCCAAAGAGCGCGCCTTTTTGGCGCGTGCGCGCCGTGCCGGCCAGGGCCTCGCCGTTCTCGACATCCCGCTGCTTTTCGAAACTGGCGGCGATCGTCGTGTCGACCTGGTTGTCGTCGTCTCTGCGCCTCGACCGGTGCAAGAGCACCGGGTCCGTGTTCGCCGGAACATGAGCCCTGCCGATGTGGCGGCAGTCATCGCCCGGCAGATGCCGGACATCGAGAAACGCCGTCGCGCCGATGTCGTGATCCGCACCGGCCTCTCACGCGGCCATGCAGCGCGCGCCCTGCATCAGCTTATTCATAGGCTTCGCCAATGACCCGTGCAGTTTTATTCGACACCGAGACCACTGGGCTGGAGCCGCACCTCGGCCACCGGATCATCGAGATTGCCGCCCTTGAACTGGTCAATGATCTGCCAACGGACAGGCACTTCCATGCGCTCATGAATCCTGGCCGCGACATCCCGGAAGAAGCGACTAAGGTTCACGGCTTCACGGCTGCGCATCTGTCCGACAAGCCCGCCTTCAGCGCGGTCGTACCGGACCTGCTTGCGTTCTTCGGCGACGGCAAGCTGATCGCGCACAATGCACGGTTCGATTTTGCCTTTCTCCACGCGGAGTTCGCTCTGTGCGGGCTCGCCGGCCTTGATGCCGCCCGCATGATCGACACGTTGGAGCTTGCGCAGAAACGTTTTCCGGGCATGCCGAACAGCCTGGATGCGCTGTGCCGGCGTTTCTCCATCGACCTCTCGGCCCGCTCGACCCATAATGCTCTGCTCGACTGCAGGCTTCTGGCCGAAGTCTACCTTGAGCTGACCGGTGGCCGGCAACGCGGTCTCCGCCTTGAAGCGCAGCGGAGCACCGGACGAGTTCTTACCTACACATTCGCTGGGGTGCGGAAGTCGCGTCCAATCACCCCAACCGCGGCGGAAGCCGCCGCTCACGAGACGTTTCTGGGCCGTCTCAAGGAACCCCTTTGGCGGATGGCTTGATCCAATTCAGATCGGCAGCAATCCAAGGCAACGGCCACGCTGCCCGGCGTGGAACAGGAACTCAACCAGTTCGCCAGGGCTGGGCGGCTCGTCACGCGTGACGACCGACGTCAACCCCCAGACTTCCTCAATCGCGTCGGCCGCGCCCGCCAGAGCGGCGTCTCCGCCTGTCAGCATCATGATGGGCAAGCCCGGATCGTATGCCGCGATCAACTTCATCACATGCGCTCCGTCCTGACCAGTAGCTTCCATGTTGGCCAACACGGCCATGGGGCGCTGATCACGCAGGTACCTGGCGCAAGGTCGATGTCGCTGGAAATGCGAGAGAGCCGCACCTCGAGGAACGAGCATAGTACCTCGATCGCGTCTGACCAAAGAGGTTCATCCTCGACGATCACGATGGTCGCCTCGCAGACCGGCCCGCGCGTGCTAAGACCAGCATGGTGCATGTGCTGGTCGAAAACGCTGAGATTGATCCGGCTCATCAGTCCTCCTGGTGCGGGATAGCCCGCGGCAACGGATCAACAATGCAGAAAAATCCCTGTCGCGGGAAAGCCCGCCTCCCGTCAGTCACTGCGTCAGGCCGGGGGAATTCAGCGTGAAGCACCGTGAATTTCGAATCGGAATCGGGACAAGTCCGGAAAGACAAGAAAAGCCTTGACCAAACGCCCCAGTTTGAGGTATATAACAGGCTATGCTGACGCTTCGTAAGTAGGCGCCCTCCTCTTTTCCCAGACAATCCATTGCCGGCTCGACCTGGTCATCAGCAGACGGCCACCAGGTCGTCGGCGGACGCGCACGCTCCGTCCGGCGCTCTGGTCGGCGCCAGCCTGCGCGGCTGGGCCCGTTATGCGTTGCAATCGTCCGGCCAAATGCCTGCGCGTCACCATGCGCTGCTGCTGGATCGGCTTGAGGCCCTCAGCCAGGGCGAGATCGACCGGCTAATGGTACTGATGCCACCCGGATCGGCCAAATCGACCTACGCCTCTGTCCTCTTTCCTGCGTGGTGGTTCGTCCAGCATCCAAAAAGCTCGGTCATCGCGGCCTCGCACACCGCCGATCTCGCCGCCCATTTCGGCAGGCAAGTCCGCGCACTCGTAACGGAGCACAGCGCGGTGCTCGGCTACCGACTGAACGCCGACAACCGGGCAGCGTCTCGCTGGCAGACATCCACCCAAGGCGAGTACTTCGCCACCGGAGTACGCGGCCCGATCACGGGGCGCCGCGCCGATCTCGCCATCATCGACGATCCCATAAAGTCGCTTCTGGACGCCGAGAGCGCGGTGCAGCGCGAGCGTCTTTGGGACTGGTACCGCTCCGACCTGACCACACGGCTCAAGCCCCGCGCCCGCGTCGTGCTCATCATGACCCGGTGGCATGAGGACGATCTGGCGGGTCGGCTGCTCAATCAGGAAGCATCCGAGTGGCGGCTCTTGCGCCTTCCTGCCCTCGCGGAAGCGGATGATCCACTCGGACGTCGAATCGGCGAGCCGCTCTGGCCCGACTGGGAGGGGCGCGACGCGCTGGAACGCAAACGCGCTGCCGTCGGGAATCGGATTTGGTCCGCCCTCTACCAGCAATCGCCTCGCCCACTCCAGGGCAGCCTGTTCAACATCTCTCGCATCGAGGTCATGGACACGCTCCCAGTCGGATTGGCAGGCCCGGCCGTGCGCGCCTGGGATCTTGCCGCAACGGTCGAGCGCGCGGGCAATGACCCCGACTGGACCGCGGGCGTGAAAATGCTCCGTGATCCAGAGGGACGGTGGATCATACTCGACGTTGTGCGCCTACGGGGCAGCCCACGCCAGGTGGAGCAAGCGATCCTGCAAACCGCCACCTTCGGCGGCCGCGCCGTGACGATCTCCCTGCCAGAAGACCCCGGCCAAGCCGGAAAGAACCAGGTTTCCTACTTAACCAGGATGCTCGGCGGATACAGCGTCGTAGCATCACGCGAGACCGGCTCGAAGGTCGTGCGCGCGACACCCTTGGCTGCGCAAATGGAGACAGGCAACGTTCTCATGGTGCGCGCTAATTGGAACACGGCTCTGGTCGAGGAGCTTCGCGGGTTCCCGTTCGGACGCAAGGACGACCAGGTGGATGCGCTCGCGCGTGCGTTTCACCTGCTCTCGGACCGGCAACCCAGCAATCGCCGCGTCCAGGTTCCGCTGCTCGCGCGCTAGCCGGCCGTCACGCCCCCGCCAAGAAACGGGACGCCATGTTTGAAACCATCGCTGACCTCATTCCCCGAGATTCGGACTATCCGGCACGGACGCGAGCGCTCGACATCCTCAAGCGCGTGCTCAACGGGACACTATACGACGTTCTGCCCTACCAGTTCCACGAGGAACGCGGGGCGGGCGGCGAGTACATCCCACTGCGCAGCCGCCGTCCATCGGTGCGCTACGCCCTGTCGCGGGTGGTGGTCGAGGATAGCGTCTCGCTCCTGTTCAGCGAGGGCCACTTCCCGACTCTCGATTGCGCGGACCATGTGGTGCGGAGCCTGCTCGCGGACGTGGTCAAGGAAACGCGGCTCAACCAGGTGATGACCGACGCGGCCGTGAAAGGATCGATTGGCTCGGTCGCCATTCTCATGCGGGTTCTGTCAGGTCGTATCTTCTTCGACGTGCTCGACACGACCTATCTGATCCCGATCTGGGACCAGCAGGCGCCCGACACGCTCGTCCGCGTTGACAAACGTTACAAGGTCGCTGGTGCCGCGCTGGCAGCAAACGGCTATGAGGCAGTCGATCCCTCGATCGAATACTGGTTTCAGCGAAGCTGGGATCGCGACACGGAAACCTGGTTCCTTCCGACGCCGGTGGGTCGGCCGGATGCTGCGGCCCCGGACAACGCCCGTACGGTCCGGCATGCGCTCGGCTTCGTCCCAATTGTCTGGGTGCGAAACCTTCCCGGTCCTTCCGCCTCGGGTGATCCCAACGACGGAGCCTGCACGTTCCGCGCCGCGGTCGAGACGCAAATCGAGATCGACTACCAGCTCAGCCAAGCCGGACGTGGTCTGAAATACAGCAGCGATCCCACGCTTATCATCAAGGAGCCCGCCACATCCGATACGGAGATCGTCAAGGGTGCCGGCAACGCCCTCCTGGTGAGCGAAAAGGGCGACGCGAAGCTGCTGGAAATCGGCGGCACCGCATCGGCAGCCGTGCTGGACTACGTCCGCACCCTTCGCGAGCTGGCGCTCGAAAGCATCCACGGGAACCGCGCGAGCGCCGACCGTCTCACAGCGGCACAGTCCGGACGGGCGCTGGAGCTAATGAACCAAGGCTTGATTTGGCTGGCTGACAATTTGCGCGTGAGCTATGGCGAGGGCGCTTTGCTGGAGCTCTGCCGGATGGTGCTCCGTGCCAGATCTCAATATCCGCTCCGCGTTCTCGGCCAGCCCGTGCCAGAAATCGACGCGAATGTCCGGCTCACGCTGAAATGGCCCCGGTGGTACCCACTCACGGCGGACGACCGCCAAAAGGACGCGCAAACCCTCGCCACGCTCATCCGATCCGGCCAGCTCAGTCGCGAGACCGCGGTGAAGGCGATCGCGGACACGTACGATATCGATGACGTCCCCGCCGAGCTCGCCCGCATTGCGGCCGAACCCGTTGCCTCTGGAGTTAGCGATGTCTGATAAGCCCGCCCTTCCCTCTGCCGACGATGCCTCCAACCTCCTCAACGAGCTGCGCTCACGCGCCGAGGTTCTGGAGCGCCAACTTGCTGAGGTGCAACGCCAGACCGAGAGTCGCATCGTGCGCGCCGAGCTGAAAGCCGAGGCCATCAGAGCCGGCATCGTGGACCCCGACGGGCTGAAGCTGCTCGACATCTCTGCCATCAAGCTCAACAGGGACGGCGAGGTGGATAGTGCCGGCACGCTCATCGCTGATTTCAAGCGGGCCAAGCCCTGGCTCTTTGGCAATCCACCGCCGGTCTCCACCTCCAGCCTCGCCGTCGCTCCACCTGCCCAGCCGCCCTCCCAAAAATCGGCCAAGGATATGACCGAGGAGGAGTGGCGCGCGGCACGTGCGGCACTGCTGAAGCGCCGCTCCTGAGCGAGACGGATCAAGAGGCGGAAACCGCCCCATCCATCCAGCCACATGTTGCGCGCATCGCCGCTTGAACGACTGCAATGCGCGGCGAAAGGACCATCGCATGAGCGTCGGAACAGCCCAACCCTTCCAGCCATCCTACACACTGTCAATCACCGCAAGCACGACGGCAGTGGGCCAAATACTGCCACCGGGAGGGACTTCCGTCCTCGTGACCAATGCGGGTAGCGACTACGTGTTCGTTCGGCTAGGAGCTCCCAGCCAAGCCGCAACCTCCAACGACACGCCCGTTCCAGCAGGCGCGCGCCTCCTCCTGCACGCCCCCGAGACGGTCAGCGCCATCTCCGTGCTGCTCAATAGCGGCACTGGCACGGTGTTCGTCTCTCGGGGCACAGGAACGGCGTATTGAGGAGACGCGCATGAACAGGGCGATCCCTGCCGCGCTCGCGGCTCTGATGACCGTCTCAAGCGCCTCGGCTGCGTCGTATCAGACCCTCTATAGCGCCGGCCAGATTCCGAAAAATCTGTCCGTGAGCTCCATTGCGACGGCGTCGGTGCTGAACGTGCGCAACTTCGGCGCGACCGGCAACGGGATAACGGACGACACCGCAGCCTTCGCTGCGGCCATCACGCAGGTGAACGCCCAGCTCGCGGCCGGTACTCCAGCTACGCTTTATATCCCGGCCGGAGTGTACTTCATCAACGGCGCCACGTCGTTGCCCACATTCAGTCGCGGCGGTTCATTGGTTGGCGACGGTCCCCATAAGACGTATGTGAGACTTGGCCCCTCATACGCCGGGGACCTGTTCTCGTGGTCGGAAGCTTGGGCACTGAATGCCTATAACGGCACCAGCCTGAGCCCTGGGGCCGATCAGGCAGGCCCGACCATCGAGGGCCTGTCTGTCCTGGGAGATCGGGGGATATCCGGCCAGCAGAACGCCTTCGTCTTTTATGACCGCGACGACTTCATCACGATGCGTGATGTCCATGTCTACTTCCTGAAGGGGCGTGGGCTGTATATGGGTGTCGCCAAGAATGTCCCAGGCCACGCCTATGTGCGCGAAAGCAAGTTCACCAATCTCCTGTTCTGGCAGTGCGGAAACGCCAGCGTTTCCGCCGTTGAGATCACCAGCGTCGGCCCTGCTGGAGAGGATGCCACCAACGAGTTGTCTTTCTACGGACTGGACGTCATCGGGCCGACCGGGCGGGGTTTGGTCATCCGTAATACCAATGCCAGCATCCCGGTGCGGCTCATCCGCTTCTTCGGGCTACGGGCGGAAGGCGGCGGGGCCAATGCTGGTGATCTCGTAACAATTGGGGATTCGACTCTGACCGGCGGCGTGAACAACGTCCAGATTTACGGGTTTGAAAGCAACAACACTGCGAGCGGCTATACCGCGCTTCGCTTCACCGCGTCTTCCGCTGCGGCGCAGCCCTATAATATCCTTGTTGAAGGCACGATCCCGACCAGCAACGGCGACGGCGTCCACGTCGATGCCGGACGTCAGATCAGGTTGCTGCTATCGGACGTTCAGGCGCCTTCCGGCAAGGCGATCACCGTTGGCCCGTCGCCGCTGGTCGGTCCGAACATCGAGATCAGTGGCAACGGAGCGGAGACAACCTGGTCCTACAACATTGACCCGACCTCGACCCAGAATGTGCGAACCCCGGGCTATCCTCTCCTCGGCAATCCGGCAACTGGCATCTCTCGCTCCGTAGCGGCCGGCCCACCTCCTGACGGAACCGCCGTCGGCGGCAACCCACGCGGCGCGCAGGCGGTCGACCTCCAGACCTCTCGAACTCGCATCCTACCAGGCCGCGACCGGCCCCTATTCAGCCATTCTCGGTGGCATCAACAACTCCGCGCAGAGCACGGCAACGGTCCAGGTCGGTGGCCAGGGCAACACCAACGCCGGCTATTTCGGCTTCGGCGGAGGGGGCCAGGCGAACACGATCACTGGATTCGGCGGCGTACTGGCCGGCGGCACTTTCAATACAGAAACCGGAGCGTTCGGTGTCGTTCTGGGCGGCAACTATGCCACCGATCGCGGCCGCTTCGGCGCGGTCGCTTATGCATCCGGCAACTTTCCAAGCGGCGCGCTCGGCGATGCCCAGTTCACCGCGAGCGTGCTGCGCGCCTCTGTCGCAAGCGGCGGCTCCGGACAGCTCACGGCCGACGGCGCTGCCGCTGGCACCGCGAACATCCTGAACCTCACCGCCGGCATGGCGGGCACGTACCATGGGTACGTGACCATCCGCGACACCGTAACGGGCGCGATGTACAGCTTCCTTGTCGAGTTTGGGGCGAAGCGTCCCGGCCTTCCCGCGACCACAGGGGTTACTTGGCAAAATATCGTGGCAAAGGGTGGCGACGGCGCGCTCGCGAAGGTGACGCTTTCGTTGCAAGCTGACACCGTGAACGGGGGTATCAATCTAACAGCGAATAACGCCACGTCGCCTTCTGGAAACCCGCTCCATCTGTCCTTCGCCCCTACGGGGGCCGAGGTGCAGTAGCGTCGCCTCCGCCGATCATTCGCTCAGCACCCGACTAACACCAAGTTTATCCAACCGCCTCCACGCCAGGCGAAGGCCGATTTGTGTCCTTCGCGGCGCTTCACCTGACTTGCAGAGGACTTCCGCATGGGGATTTCGAACTTTCCCGCCGCCTTGCAGCCGATCATCCAGCAGGGCTTCCTGGAGCGCGAGTTCCAGCAGGCGCTCCAGTCGAGACTAGGCTATCGGGCGTGCGCCGACCGCGAGGATATTGCCGTTGGCATCGGTGAGACGCTCACAAAGACCCGAGCTGGCTTGAAGCCGGCGGTCACCACCCCGGTTCCGCCAGCCACCAACACCAACCTTGACAACGGCCTGACGCCGACAAACTGGGGGGTCGAGCAGTACACGCTCACGATGAACCACTACGCGGCCACCACCGACCTCAACATGGTCACGAGCCGCGTCGGCGTCGCAAGCCTGTTCCTGCACAATGCCTATGTGAACGGCGAGCAGGCGGCGCGCAGCCTCGATGAGCTGGCGCGCAACGCCCTTTTCGCGGCCTACTTTGGCGGCAATACGCGAGTGAGCGCCAGCCTCTCCAGCGCCGCTTCCACCATCGCGGTGGACGACGTGCGGGGTTTCACCACCGTCAGCGTGAATGGGGTGCAGGTTCCGGTCAGCTCCGCCAATCCGCTTACGGTGACAGTCGGAGCCGACGCCTACACGTTGGTCGCTGTCAGCATCGATCCGGTCAGCACCTCCACCACGCCCAATGGCATGTCGGGTACGCTCACGTTTTCCGGTAATGTCTCGGTCTCCGACGGAACCGCGGGAAACACGGTGATGGCCGCCAACGCCTCCGTCATCATTCGCTCGGCCGCGCGCGGAAATACGAGTCAGCTTGCCGCCGCCGACAGCCTTACCATGGGCTGCTTGCTGGATGCCGTGGCGAAGCTCCGGCTGAACGCCGTGCCGGAAATCGGCGGCGTCTATAATTGCTATCTCGATCCGGTGTCTGCCCGCCAGCTCTTCGCCGATCCGGACTTCAAGCAGTTGTTTCAGGGTGCGACCTCAGCCAACCAGGTCTTCCAGCAGGCCATGGTGAACCAGTTCCTCGGCCTGCGCTTCATTCCTACGACCGAGGCGTATGTGCAAACGCACCCCTCGCTTCCTGGGATCATGGTGCGGCGTCCGATTATCTGCGGCCAAGGCGCTCTGATCGAAGGCGACTTCATGGGCATGGCGGCCGATGATGTGGCCCCCAAGGACTCGATCGTCCACCTGGTTGATAACGTGGCAATGGTGACACGTGAGCCGATTGACAGGCTCCAGCAGATTATCGCCCAGTCCTGGTACTGGATTGGCGGCTTCTGCGCTCCGTCGGACACGACGACCAATCCCACCACAATTCCCACTGCGACCAACGCCGCGTTCAAGCGCGCGGTGATGATCGAGCACGTCGGCTGAGTGGCCCATGGCGAGCGTCCACCGACGCTCGCCATGACTGGCTCGCTCTGACACATCTCTCCTATCGCGGGATCTTGCGGTGTTCACCAACGCGGAAAAGACCGACATCCGCCGCTTCTGCGGTTATCCCGCTTACGGATCGGGTGCGGCCGGCTTTGAGAACTGGCGCTTCTATCAGATTTACGGCGAGCTTGAGTTCCGAATGAACAATCTCGCCCCAGAGGAAGAAGCGATCGTTCGCCGCTACCTCGCTCAGCTTACTGCGCTCGAGATCGGCGTCGTGCGTGCCGGAGATAATCTCGACACAGACCAGGCAGCCGTGTGGACCCGTAACCGAACGGAGATCGAGGACCGCGAGCGGCTGCTCGATCAGTGGCGCCGGCGCCTGGCTGCCTTCGTCGGGGTTCCACCAGGGCCAGGTCTGCGCGACAACGGCATCACGCTGGTGGTGTGATGCGCCAGCGGCGCCTCCAGGATCGGGTGAGCTGGGCCTCCAACATCTGCGCGCGAGCGGCAGGGGAGTGGGCCGACGCGTACCGTCCCTCAGACTCGTCCAATCCAATCGCGCCGGTCAACCGCTTCCTGCGCCTCCCCGCACTCTTCAGCGGTGCGCAAGGTCATTTCATCCGACCGCAAAGGTACGGTGATGTGCTGGCGCACGGTATCTTCGACTATGCCTACACCAAGCCTGGTGACTACCTGGTGCAGGGCGACACGACTTGGTTCATCGCGACACAGCAGCCGCTGTTGCCGGCATTGTGCGTGCGGACCAGTCGTCTTGTCTCGTTCGCTCGTCCGGCTGCTCCCACCACCACCGGCGTGAACAGCTACGGTGGTGTGACGGCGGGCACCATGACACCGCTACTCACAAACTGGCCGGCCAGCGTGACCGGGTTTTCCGGAAGTGGGCAACCGTCTGCGCAACTGCCCAGCGACAGCAGCGTCCCCCTATGGACGGTCCTCTTCCCGGCACTGCCGGGCATTGTGCTGTTACCGGCCGACCTCATGAGCGACGACCTTGGCCGAAACGCCATTGTCGCCGCAGCGGAACTCACCTCGTTGGGCTGGCGAGTCACTGTGAAGCAGGCGACGACCTAATGGCCGATCAGTCCGACGTCGAGACCGCCCTGGTCGCGCTTGCCTCGGCCGCCCTCTACCCGAATGGCACGGAGGCGGCGAGCGTCCCAGGCGTGAACTGCCGGATATACCGCGGCTGGCCTAGAGCGGGATGACATAAGCTTGAATCGCCTGGGGATTCTCAAACCACACGGAATTCGATTCAATCTGCTGGCTGGGATGGGAGGCCAGCATGGATGGCGAGACCCTACTCCAACGATCTGCGGGAACGGGTTGTCGCTGCCGTGACGCGGGATGGCTTGTCGCGGCGTGAGGCGGCTCAGCGCTTCGGTGTCGGCGTCGGCACGGCGATCAAATGGATGCAGCGCTGGGGCGAGACGGGCAGCATCGAGCCTGGTCAGATGGGCGGAGCTGGCCAAGGTTCCAGCGGCGTCAGCCGTTGGAAGGCCAGCGGAGGGGGGCATCGGCCCAAGAAGCTGATCGGCGCATGGCGAAGCTGGCTGCTCGAACGCTGCCACGAACGCGCCTTCACCTTGCGTGGTCTGGTTAGTGAACTGGCCGAACGGGGCTTGAAGGTCGACTATCGGTCCGTCTGGACGTTCGTCCATGCGGAGAAGCTGACGCACAAAAAAGACCCTGATCGCCAGCGAGCAGGACCGCGCCGATGTGGCGCGCCGTCGCGCGCAGTGGCTGCGCCACCGCGGTGATGTCGATCCCAAGCGGTTGGTGTTCATTGACGAAACCTGGGTCAAGACGAACATGGCCCCGCTGCGCGGCTGGGCACCGCGCGGCCAGCGCCTGAAAGCCAAAGTGCCGCACCGGCGCTGGACAACCATGACCTTTCTGGCCGCGCTGCGCCATGACGGTGTGGAAGCACCTTGGCTGATTGATGGGCCGATCAATGGCGAGCGGTTCCGGCTGTATGTCGAGCAGGTGTTGGCACCGACGCTGCGCCCGACCGACATCGTCATCATGGACAATTTGGGCAGTCACAAGAGCAAAGCTGTGCGGCGCGCCATCCGGGCCACCGGCGCCAAGCTGTTCCGGCTGCCGAAATACTCACCCGACCTGAACCCGATCGAGATGTTGTTCCCCAAACTCAAGCACTGGCTGCGCCAGGCCGCAGGCCGAAGTGTCGAGACTATTTGCGGCACACTCGCCGAGACCCTCAATGCCGTCACTGCGACAGAATGCCGAAACTACTTCGCCCAGGCCGGATATGATCCAACCTAAACTCATCCCGCTCTAGCGCGGCCGCATTGGACGCCGATTTGCGGGCGGGAGTCGTGAACGTGACCGTCTTCCCCGGACAGGGCGGGCGTGTGACGACGCGCTATCAGCAGCAATGGGCCACCACCCCTACCTCCGCGACGCTGACAGCCTCGGTCTCCGGGCTGTCCGTGAGCTTCGATGGAAGCGCCACGGTCGGCCAGCTTGCGGGACTTCTGATAGATCAGCATAGCTCTTCCGATTACCCACATTTTGCCTGCATCAGGTCCGCTCCGAGCATCATGTCCATGAGGCGGGACCAACCTCGCCACATCACGGCGTTGCCGGGTGGCGGGTCCCGCGCGCGGGCGAGATAGCCGCCGAGGCAGGCGACTTTCATGAGATAGTGCGACAGGGTCTTCTCGCCGGGTATGGTGGGCCGGTCGCGCACCGCGCGGTCGATGGCGGTGATTTCTGCCCCCGTCAGTGCCAAGCGTGGCGGGGCATGCGGCGCGGTCCTGTTGATCATCGTCGTCCAGAAGATGCGCCAGCTGAGGATGCAGAACACCGCGATCAGCTTGGCCAGCCGCTCGGCAGTCCGCAGCCGTGCCGCCTCGACGCGACAGCCGGATTTCAGGATCTTGTGGAAGAGCTCGACCTTCCAGCGCTGGGCGTACCACTGCAGCTTTTCGACCGCCGCCTCGGGTGAGGTGACGGCCAGATCGGTCACGAGCTTCCAGTCGATGCGGTCGCGCCCGCGCGGCTGCCGCGCCTCCCGCGCGTGGATCACCGTCAGGTCGAGGGCGGGGTAGCGCTTCTGCTTGCCGATCGGCGGCAGGATGTGCACCCGCCTGTAGCGGAGCTTGAGCACGGCCTCGGCGACACTGCCGTCCTCCGCCGTGACCGCGATCCGGTGCTGCCCCGCAACCGGAACCCGGGCCATCACGCGAGCGACCGTGCGGCGTCCATCGCCCGCCAGTCGATCCACGCAGGTACGAACGAGGAAATGCGCGCCCGCCTCCCACGCGGCGCAGAAGAACTCGTAGATGTCGTTCTCCCGATCGCCGACGTAGACGCAGCGCCCCGGATCACCGAGCAGCGCGCTGGACTGCGCCAGGCTCGACAGCCAGCGAATGCTCTCCTTCTCCTCGATCGGCACCCTTGTCGGGTTGACGTGGCGCTTCAGTTCGTTTGCCCCCTTGAACGCCTTGCGGGTCCAGAACTGGGCCGCGGCGAGGCCGAGCGGCAGCCCCTCGGGCGTGACCACGAGGCTCGCGTGCATCAACAACCCGCATCGCGTGTGGGCACGAGGGTTGCCGTCACGATCCCGCCCGATCGGCACGCGGCCGATCGCGCCGATGGTCCCCGGCTTGGCCCAGCGGAAGCTGAACTCGGTCGTGTCCTGGACCACGAGGACCAGGCCAGCCGTGGCCGCAAAGCGGCTGGCGGTCGCCTGGAAGTGCCCTGCCAGGATCGCGTCCTCTCCGAACCGCTCACTCGAGAGGAAGCGATAGGCCGCCTTCGTGTTCGCCCAGTCCTGACAGGCCAGCGGCAGCGGAGCGCCCATCGCCCCCTCGAGCTGATGCAGCCGCCGCCGCAATCGGTCGCATAGGCGCTTGTCCCCAAGTGCGCACCCCGATACTTCAGCATCGATCCAAGATGGCCCTTTGACAGCGCCCGCCCTCGAACCGCTGCCGCTCGCTTTCGGCATCGCGTCCGACATCGCAGCCTCACGCCACGCGACCTCGTCGCAGGTAGCGCGTCACATCCAGCAAGGCACCGTCAAGGGCCCGAACACGGCCAAAATGTGGGTAATCGGAAGAGCATAGCTACGCTTACCGCACGCAGGTTGGCGACAGGCCGGCTGCCGTCGCCGCGAACTTGGCGGCACAAGCACGCGCCGATCAAATCGTCCTGCTTTCCGGGGCGACGCTGACGGTGCCTGGAGCAGGCCGGCTGCTCGCACGTGTTGTGGCTGACCAGACCGCGCAACAGGAAGTGCGCCGTCAACTGCAGACGTTTCGCGTCACGTGCTGGTGTCCGACACCATCAACTCGCGACCTAGCGGCAGTGGCAATTGATCAGTCTCTTGCCACGATGGCGTTCGTCAGCCTGTCCGACGGCACCCAAGGCCGGCTGATCTATGCCGGAACGGTTGTTTTCGACCAATCGCAGGACGCGCTGCTTTATCGGCGCGACCTGCTTTACAGCGTGGAATACGCGACTACACTTTTGGTCACGCAGCCGGCGATGCTGTTTGGCCAAATCGATGTCAACGCGGCGACAGTTCCTGCCTGAACTGCACACACGCTACTAATCGAGCCCGGACGGGAGAGCAGATGGAAATGCACTTGGTCGTGGTGAGACCGTTCGCCGGCCTCGCCCGCGGCGCCGTTATCACGGATGCGGCGCGGATCGCCGAGATATTGAAGAGCGAGCACGCCCACAACGTCGTGCGCGTGGTCGCGCCGAAGAGGGTCTGAAGCCATGCCGATCGTACAGAACGGAAGCGTCAACACCACGGCCTTGGTGGTCCCGGATCTCTACGTCCAAATCGTCCCGCCGCAAGGCCTCGTTCTGAATGGCGTTCCGACAAATGTAATCGGGATCTTCGGCACGGCCTCTTGGGGTCCCATCGGTCAGCCGGTCATCGTAGCGACAATGGCTGACTACGCGCAAAGCTTCGGGCCCGTTGTGGCGCGCACATACGATATGGGCACGCATGTCGCCACCGCCGTGCAGCAGGGCGCGCAGAACTTTCGTTGCGTTCGAGCGACTGACGGAACCGATGCCGCGGCGCAGATCACGATACCGGGCACAACTGTGGTCGCCACCGCCTTGTACACAGGCTCGCTGGGCAATCAGATTGCCCTCACGCTCAGTGCCGGCTCGAAGCCGGGCACCTGGCGGCTGACGGTGTCGTTGCCGGGACTTCAGCCCGAGGTCTACGACAATCTCAGCGGCAGCGGCGCCGCCTTCTGGACCGGGCTAGCGGATGCGGTGAACCAGGGCCAGGGGCCTCAGCGCGGCCCTTCGCAGCTCATCGCGGTCAATGCCGGCGGAGCAACGATTGCGCCGTTTCAGTTCGCCATCAGCCTCGGCGCCGGCACGCCCGGCACGGACGGAGCCAGCGGTGTAGCTGCCTTCCAGTTGATTGGCACCGACTCTCCGCCCCGCAGCGGCATGTTCTCGCTGCGCGGCCAGGGTTGCGGCATTGCCTTGCTGGCGGATGCCGATGACCCGACGCAGTGGACCGCCCAAGCGTCATTTGGACTGCAGGAAGGGATCTACATGATCCTAACCGGCCCGGCCGGCGACACGATTCAAGATGCGGTCGCCGCAAAAAGCCGGGCCGGTCTCGACAGTTACGCCGCCAAACTCATGTTCGGCGACTGGTTGTGGTGGTCGGACCAGGTCAATAACACCGTTCGTCTTGTGTCGCCCCAGGGCTTTGTCGCGGGCCGCCTCGCCAATCTGTCGCCGGAGCAGTCAAGCCTCAACAAGCAGCTCTATGGCGTGATTGGCAGCCAAAAGGCGGGCGCTCCCGGCTCGGGACAAGCAAGCTCCTATTCCTCGGCCGACCTAGCCGTGCTCCTTGGTGCTGGCATCGATGTCATCTGCAACCCCCAGCCGGGTGGTGCTTACTGGGGCGTACGGGGCGGCCACAACTCATCGTCCGATCCCGCTGTCAACGGTGACAACTACACCCGCCTGACCAACTATATCGCTGCCACGCTTGCCGCCGGAATGGGCAAGTATGTGGGACAGGTCATCAACGCCGATCTGTTTCGTCGCATCCGTGCCACCCTGCTCAGCTTGAGCTGCCCCCGATTTCCCTGGACACCGATTTGTCCGACCGGAGGCAGATATGGTGAAGTCCAGCATGAACAGGATCATACGAAATGATGTGGCTGATGGGCCTGTGGGCAACGAGGGCGGGCGGAGCCCGTCCGCGCTGTCCACAGGCCACAACGGCGCGGAGGCGGGGTGTGCTCCGAGTGGACCGCTGGCGCCGGGCCAACGCTGGAGCGTGAGCCGCAAGCGCGAGGTGGTGCTTCGCCTGCTGCGGGGTGAGGCCGCCGAGGATCTCTCGCGCGAGCTCGGCGTGCCGCTCTACAAGCTCGAGCGCTGGCGGCAGAAGGCCGAAGCCGCGCTGGGTGGCGCATCGCACGATCGTCACATCATCACCGAGGCGCCGAACCTGATGTGGGCGACGGATGCGACCCAGATCATCACCGTCCAGGATGGCAAGGTCTGGCTGTTCGGCGTCGTCGAGCACTGGAACGCCGAAGCGCTTGGCTGGCACGTCGCCAAGCGCGGCGATCGCTACTCCGCCGCGCAGGCCGTCGGCATGGCGGTCCGCAATGTCTTCGGCCACGTCAGCCCCAGCGCCGCTCGCGGCGTGGCGCTGCGACACGACCACGGCAGCGCGTTCCTCGCCGAACATTTCCATAACCAGATCCGCTTCTGGGGCATGACCCCCAGCTATGCGTTCGTCGGCGAGCCTGAGACGAATGGCGTCGTCGAGCGCTTCTTCCGCACCCTCAAGGAGCAGATCGTGCATGGCCGAATCTACCAGACCATCGACGAGGCCCGTGATGCGGTCCGCGACTTCGTCGCCCGCTACAATGCCGAGTGGCTGATCGAGAAGAACGGCCTGCGCAGTCCCAGCGATGCCAGAGCAGCGTGGTACCAGGCCGTCATGAAGACCGCCGCTTAACAGCAACCTTGTGTCCAGGAAACCGGGCGCGGTACACACCCTGCTCAGCTTTCTCCAGGCCATGCTTGGTCAGGGCCTGCTCGGAAGCACGGACGGCAGCCTGCCCTACAGCGTGGTCTGCGACACCTCCAACAATCCCGCCACGCGCACGGGTCTCGGCTACGTGCAGGCTGACGTACAAGTTCAGTATCAGGGTATCAACGAAAAGTTCATCGTCAATTTGGAAGGTGGGCAGACGGTGCAAGTCGCGGTGCAGACGCTGCCTAGCGGCCAACCCGCGGTCGTCGCCCAGTCCGCGTAAGGAGCGTCACGATGGCCACCACGTCCACATTTTCAATCGGCCGGGATACCCAGCTTGTCGTGATCGGCCCGACCGGCCGCGTCGATCTCACGCATGTCAGCAGCTTCGAGGCGCGCCAGATCACGCACTCCATCCGGGTGGACCGCCTCGACGGTGTTCCCATGGGCACCGAGCTTCCCAAAGGTTGGGAGGGGAGCTTCGAAATCGAGCGCGGCAATTCGGCTGTCGATGATTTGATAGCCTTCATCGAGCAGCAGTACTTCAACGGCGCCACTATGGCACCCGGAACCATGTACCAATATGTCGCGGAGACGGACGGCTCCACATCCACGTACCAGTTTGACACAGTGACCTTCAAGCTGATGAGCGCGGGCCAGTGGCGCGGCGACAGCAGCGTCAAGCAGAAGCTTGAGTTCTTCGCAGCTCGCCGCCGGCGCATCTGATGACGCCCTCCGAAGCTGTTCTCTCTGGCACGGCAGCTCCCACCGTCACCGACGAAACGGGCCGCCGCATCGCGCTGCGCCGCCTTACGGCGCTCGACAAGCTTAGGCTGTTCAAGGCGGCCGGACCGGAGCTGTCGCAGAACCAGCCTTGGCTCGGCATGGCCGTGCTCGCCTGTTCTGTGACCAGCATCGATGGCGTGCCGGTTCCCACGCCGACGACCGAGCAGCAGATCGAGTCGATGGTTGCGTGCCTCGGTGACGCGGGCGTAGCTGCGGTCGCCGCGGCGCTCAGTCCTGCGCCGCCCCTGGCAACCGGGCAGGTGGCCGCCGCGGGAAACTGAGCAGGCACCCCGACCTGATCGACTGCCTGTTCCTGGTCAGGAACGGGGTGCCCTTCGACGTTGCCTTCAGCCTTCCGGAAGACGAGCGCCTCGCCTTCATCGTCGCGCTCGGCACCCTCGATGGACGCGAGTTCGACTGGTTTGCATTGCGCTGGAAGGAGGAAACGTGACAGTTCTCAAGGGTCTCGCCGAAGCGCTGCACGCCCTGGATCGGCTTGATGTCACTCAGCCAGGGCACGAGGCGCTGGGCCGAGCCGCCGAGCGGCTTACGGACGCGGTGAAGCAGGCGCTTTCCCATCTTCCCGGAGAGGATCACGCGACACCCTGGCTGCGCACTGGAGAGCTGCGGAACTCAGTCACGTACCAGATCGCTGACAATGTCTCGGTAGTTGGCTCCAACGATCCGGTCGCTGTCTATCAGGAGCTCGGTACTTCCACCATTCCCCCTCGACCTTTCCTAGCTTCCGTCGCTGCGGGGGAAGCTGATGGGATCGCACGCGGCATCGCCGGTCTCATTCGCGCCGCTCTGGAGAGTTAATCGTGATCGACGCATATACGATCGGCATCACGATCGCGCTCGAGGACGGCGTTTCGGCCGGTGTAGCAACGATCAAGCAGGATTTGCTCGCGCTCGATCGTGCGATCCAGGCTACCACGGCAGGGCTGCTCGCGCTTCGCCGCCTAGGCCGGCAGGCAACCGTCGTGGGCCACATCGAACTCAGCTCCCGCCGCGAGTCATGCACCGGCGGGCTTGCCACCCGCTGATGCAGCAACGCCGGCACCAGATGCGATCGCGTCGGGAGACCCGAACGTTGCATTCCCACCGAAGTCCACGCCCATTTCACCCCTCGATCATCGGTTCAACGCCGGAACTACTGTCCAGTCCCAAGCGACGCTGGCGGAGCGTCCGCTTCCCGTGTCGGAAGTCGTAAGTCGGGCGCCTCAGCCGGGCCCGGCGTGGCCCCGTGGCTCTCAGCCGAACGCGCCGCATGTCCCTCCCCAGTCGAACGATCAGAATGCGGTAGAGCGGCCGCCTTCTATCCAACCGAGGCAAATAGCTGAGTTCGCCCCCCGCCCTCTCCAGGCGCATCAGGAAGTCGTCGTCGATCCGGTGCCGCCGCCCCCACCGCCACGGGCCGCGCCCGTGCCTGATGCCGCATTCTCGCCGTCTCCGAAGACAACTCCAGCGGCTCCATTTCCGGCTGCCGTGGCGCCGCCGCCCGTGCCCCTCAAATCCTCATCACCGCCCGCCACGTTCTTCTGCGGCCGGCCAACCGAACCACCGGCTTCCAGACCAGGTGCGGTCTCCAGTCGTGGCAGTACGCATGAAGACCGGCCGCCTCCACTGCCATCGAGCCGCCAGGCCCCTGAACGCTGGAGCGCGGCCCCGCCGGCTTCCCGTCCGGAGGCTTCCACGGCCAGAGTGTCGGGAGACGTAATGCTTGATGGCTCCCGCCTCGGCCGTTGGATATCGAATTCTCTCACCAGCATGGCCGAGCGCGTGCCCTCTGGAGCGACCGGCATCGACCCCCGCGCAAGCGTGGGGTGGCCAGCAATACAAGCAGATTGAACCCCAATTGCGTCGGCTCCACCGCATTCTGGAAGGACAGCAATGGCTGACATCACCCTGCTGCTCGGCCCAGTCGTCTTCAACGACTTCGAAATCCCGGCCAAGATCAATATTGGCGGAGCCCAGCGCGTCGCCTTGCACTGCTTGGTCGGCGGCACCCGCGTGATTGATAGTCTCGGCCGGGACGATGCCGAGATCAGGTTTGAAGGGATATTCTCTGGCCCCGATGCCACGCTTCGCGCGCGCACGCTCGATGAGCTACGCGCCTCCGGCACGCCGCTGCCGCTGACTTGGGACGTGTTCTACTATACGGTGGTCCTGACGCGGTTCCAGGCCGAATATCGGACAAGCTGGTGGATCCCCTTTCGTGTCGCCTGCACGGTTCTGCGCGACGAAGCGGCTGCCCTCGTAAGCACCGTGATCTCGCTTGCGGACAGTTTGGCGACTGACGTAGCCGCCGCTGTCTCGGCGGCCACTGGGCGAGGACTCGATCTTACGTCAATCCAATCCGTGATTTCGGTTCCCAATGCGACGAACTGGGGCACCTCCGAATACATGGTCGCGCAAGCCAGCCTTGGCGGGGCGCAAACCAATATATCACAAGGCATTTCCACGGCCGAGGCGGCCGTAATGAATAGCGGCTTGAGCTCGGCCTCCTCTCCGAGCGCGGGAATCGCGAGCCTAGGTGCGGCAACATCGGCATCCCAGCAGCTCGCGGCGCTTACGACGGCACAAGGTTATATTGGACGGGCCGAGCTCAACCTTGCAAGTACTGGTGTCTGATCATGCGCAGCATCACTGTCGTTGGAGGAAACCTGTTCCAAATCGCTGCTGAGCAACTCGATGACGCCACTCAATGGATCAGAATCGCGCAGCTCAATCAACTCTCCGACCCTTTTCTAGTCGGAGTTGCTACATTGCTGATGCCGGATCCGGATCCGAACGCGGGGGGCGGCATTGCTGCTCAATGAATCATGGCGCACTCCGGCACTTCGGCTGATCGCGAACGGCCAGGCAGTTGCTGGAGTCGTCGACGCCGAAGTCAGGGCCAACAACTATCTCGCGGCGGACCGGTTCTGTGCCTCCATCGCACTCGGTCTCGACCCATTTGCCACCGCGTCTTTCTGGTCAGCGGCTCAGGATATCTCCATCGATGTGCAGTTCAGCCTCGACGGCATCGGGTTTCAGAGCCTTCTACAGGGCCTTGTCGACAGCGTGGTCATGGATCCTGTGGCGGCGCTGGTCAAGATCGAGGGCAGGGATTTCACCGCTGGACTAATTGACACTCGTACTCAGGAGGCGTTCGCCAACCGCACATCGAGCGAGATCGCGACGCTTCTTGCACAGAGAGGTGGCTCAGGAATTTTGAACAGGGCGTTAAGTGGAAACTCGGCCTGACGGCAGGCATGTTTTGCCTGCGGATCAGGAGCGAAGATGAAGAAGCGAGCCCGCCGGAACCACACACCGGCCTTCAAGGCGAAGGTGGCCCTTGCTGCCCTGAAAAACGATCGAACGATTGCACAGCTTGCTGAGCAGTTCGACGTGCATTCCAATCAAATCACCTCGTGGAAGGAGCAACTGCTTGCAGGGGCTGCCGACGTGTTTGAACGCGGTGGCAGCACCAAATCATCGGTCCCCGAGGTCGATATCAAGGCCCTGCACGCCAAAATCGGCGAGCTAGTCCTGGAGAACGATTTTTTAGAACGTGCGCTCGGCAAGGCGGGATTTCCGAGCGCAAAGCGATGATCGACCGTAACCACAGGCTTGCGTTGACGAAGCAGGCGGCGCTCCTCGGCATCTGCCGAGGCAGCGTCTACTACGAACCGGCGCCGGTGTCGGATGCAGACCTTGCGCTGATGCGGCGGCTGGATGAGCTGCACCTGGAGTTCCCTTTCGCAGGTTCGCGGATGTTGCGCGGCTTGCTGGCTGCCGAGGGGAGCAAGGTCGGCCGTCGTCATGTCACAACATTGATGCGGAGAATGGGGATCGAAGCGATCTATCGCAGGCCCAACACATCGAAGCCTGCGCCAGGTCATCGCATCTATCCGTATCTGCTGCGCGGATTGACGATCAATCGGCCGAACCACGTCTGGGCGACCGACATCAGCTACATCCCGATGGCGCGCGGCTTCGTCTATCTCACTGCCGTGATGGACTGGTTCACACGACGCATCCTGGCCTGGCGACTGTCGAACACGATGGAGGCTTCGTTCTGCATCGATGCTGTCGAGGAAGCCCTTGCAAAACACGGCTGCCCGCAAATCTTCAACACCGATCAGGGCAGCCAGTTCACCAGTACCGAATTCACCAGCGTGCTGATCAACAACGCCATCTCGATCAGCATGGACGGCAAGGGCGCATGGCGAGACAACGTTTTTGTCGAGCGCTTCTGGCGAACCATCAAGTACGAGGAAGTCTATCTGCGTGCCTATGATGGCGTCGAAGAAGCACGGCAATCAATCGGCCGCTACATCGCCTTCTACAACGCAAGGCGACCTCACGCAGCCCTTGACGGCCGCACCCCGGATCAAGCCTACTCTCACCCGCTGCCGCTCCGCACGGCAGCATAACCCCCGGCCGACGATCCACTTAACGACGCGGAAATTTTGTTCAAAGGACCGGGGCCACTTCATTGTCGAGCGCTTCTGGCGAACCATCAAGTACCGAGGAAGTCTATCTACGTGCCTATGATGGCGTCGAAGAAGCACGGCAATCAATCGGCCGCTACATCGCATTCTACAACGCAAGGCGACCTCACGCAGCCCTTGACGGCCGCACCCCGGATCAAGCCTACTCTCACCCGCTGCCGCTCCGCACGGCAGCATAACCCCCGGCCGACGATCCACTTAACGACGCGGAAATTTTGTTCAAAGGACCGGGGCCACTTCACCGGACAGCACTCCAATCCTGGACGCTGTTCTCAGCGGACCGGCTTGGGGCTGGTCTTGGGTCTATGGAGCCCTCCAGTATGTCAAGCAGCAAACCCGCATTTCCACCGCTACCGATATTTGGCTAGACATTATGGCAAATGATTTCTTCGGCGCCCGAGTGACTCGCAAGGGGCGAAGCGACGCCACCTTTAGCAGTTATATTCGTCGCGAGTTGATGCGTGATCGGGGCACGCGCGGCGCTGTTATTGCAGTCCTCACCGATCTAACCGGTCGCCCGCCGGCAGTGTTCGAGCCTGCGCGATCTGCCGACACCGGCGGCTGGGGCGGGCAGGGGCGGCTGATCAGCGGACTGGGCTATGGAAAAGCGGGAGGGTGGGGCAGTCTTTCCCTACCCTACCAAGCCTTCGTTACCGCCTACCGGCCCAGCGGATCAGGCATCGCGAACGTCACCGGATGGTCCATGAGGGGTGGTGGCTACAGGGTTGGCAATATTGAGTACGCCAATCTCGCGATGACTCAGGCGCCTGTGACGGACACAGACATCTATGCGGCAGTGGCTTCGGTGATGCCGGTAGCCGCGATCACATGGACGCGCATCAGCAACTGACTTCGAGGAGCTCGATGGACAGGAATCTCGTCTATCCGGGCAGTATCCCGCTTGACACGGATCTGCTCGCCATCAACCGGAACGCGATGGTCGGCTTGGGCTTTTTCGCTCAGGCCGCACTCGGAACTGGTGTTGTTGTCGATGGCCTCGCCTGCACGCCGACAGCGCCGGCGTCACTCACGGTCAACATTGGCCCGGGCAGCATCGCGCAACTCAGCGTCGTCGACGCATCGGCGTTCGGGTCACTTGCAGCCGACTCGAGTGATCCCCTTGTGAAAATGGGGATCAACCTGCAGTCGACCCCTTTCACGCTGGTTGCACCGACTGTTTCCGGTCAGTCCACAAATTATTGATCCGGCTCGGGTAGTGTTGAAATTGCCGCATGGGTGTTCCGGTTTGGCGGGATGGACCATGTGGACATGCGCAAGCTGCCGGCGGCGGCGCAAGAGGAGCGTCGGCGGCAGGTGGTGGGACTGCGCGAGAGCGGCCTGACCTACGAGGCGATCGCAGCCCAGACGGGCCTGACCCGGACGGGGGTGTTCAACATCTGCCGGCGCTTCGCGGCGGCTGGGATGGCGGGCTTGCGAAGCGGACCGCGCGGCCCGGAGCCGGGAACCGGGCGGTTTCTCGCGGCGCGGCAGGAGGCAGGGGTTCGTGATCTGATCTGCCGGCGCACGCCGGACGAACTTGGCCTGCCCTTCGCGCTGTGGAGCCGTGCGGCGGTGCGGGTCCTGATCGAGCAGCGCTGCGGGGTGCGGCTGGCGGTGCGCACCATGGGGACTTACCTGGCGCGTTGGGGCTTCCCGGCGCAGAAGCCGCTGCGGCGCGCCTATGAGCAGTGCCCGGCTGCGGTGCGGCGCTGGCTGCGGCGGGACTACCCGGCCATTGTGGCCCGGGCCAAGCGGGAGAAGGGCACGATCTTCTGGGGTGACGAGACCGGCTTGCGCGCCGATGATGTGCGCGGCCGCAGCTTCGCCCCACGCGGGCAGACCCCGGTGGTCCGCCCCAATCACCGGCGCGCGGGCGTGGGCCTGATCTCGGCCGTGACCAACAAGGGCGAATTGCGCTGGATGGTGCTGGACGGCGCGATCAAGGCACCGACGCTGATCCGCTTCCTCGAGCGCCTGATCCGGGACGCCGGGGCCAAGGTGTTCCTGATCCTCGACAACCTGCCGGTCCACCGTGCCCGCGCGGTGCGGGCATGGCTGGCCGGGCGCACCGCACAGATCGCGGTCTTCCACCTGCCCTCCTACAGTCCCGAGTTGAACCCCGACGAGTGCCTCAACGCCGACCTGGAGCAGGCTGTCACCCGCAAGCCGCCCGCCCGCGGCAAGCAGCAGCTCAAGCGCACCATCATCAGCCACATGCGCAAGCTCGCGAAGCTGCCCGAGCGCGTGCGGAGCTACTTCGGGCATCGGCCCGTCCGGTATGCCGCCTGATCCAAGACCACCCAAGCCGGATCAATACTTGATCGAGGCAGCCTTCATCGAAAGCGACACTACACCAGTCGTCCTGCCTTACTATAATGCCGCCAACCCGGCTCAGCCTTTTAGTGGTCCCAACAACGCTGGAAGGTGCTGTCGCGAGTTGTGTGGAAATTGGGTGTGGCGCGTCTCCGATGCAACGAGATATCAAGTTAGGCTGCCAAGTCAATGCATTGAGGAGCGAGCTTTTCGGGAAGCGTCTGCCAGCCGTCGACCTTGCGCATGGTAATCTGTCCTGAAGCAAGCAGTGCCCAAAACAACATCGCCGCGGTCTCCGCTGAGGGCAGCACGGTCTGTGTCTTGATGCGGCGCTTGAATTCCTCGTGCAGGCGCTCGATGGCATTCGTGGTTCGGGCCGACTTCCATTGGCTCTCGGGCAACCGGGTGAAGGTGAACAACCGCTCGCCCGCTTCTTCCAAGCTGTCGGCCACCGCGCGGCATTTCAGCCGCCATTTGCGAATGAACGACTTGCGGCGCGTTTCGATCTCCTTTGCCGTCCTGGCGTAGATCATGTCGTTGTAGTCGGCGGAAATCTCCTCACGCAGCGCGTCCGGCGCGTGCGCCAGGAGATTGCGGTGCTTGTGCACCGTACAGCGCTGGGTCGGCACCTCAGGCCACAGCGCAGCGAGCGCCTTCTCCAGTCCGGCGGCCCCATCGATGATCAGGAATTCGGGGTTCCGCAAACCACGCGCGATGAGATCGTCAAGTACATTGCGCCAAGCGGCTTCGCTCTCGCCCCCCATGTTGCGCACGGCCAGGAGGACCTTCTGCCCATCGCGCCGAACGCCGAGCACAACCAGGAGCGAGATGTTGGTGGCCTTGCGGTCCAGCCGCACGCGCACCACGCTGCCATCGAGGACCAGCCGGACGATGTCCTCCGCCACCAAGTCGCGCCGCGTCCAGGCCTCCCAATCGGTCTTCACCTTGCGCCACACGCGGCTGACCACGTCCTTGCCGATGGCGCCCTTGAACAGCGCCCCGAGCGCCCGCTTCACCCGCCGCGTGTTGGTGCCAGCGAGGTGGGCCGACGCAATCAGCGCCTCGACCTGTCGGGTCATCCGCGCATAGCGGGGCAGCACTGCACTCTGCCATTCCCGGCTCGTCCCATCCGAAGCCAACAGCCGAGCCCGGGGCACCGCGACCTCGATCGGGCCGAACGAGCCCAGCAGCCGCCGCGAGCGGGTGCCATTCCGGTAACCCGCCGCGGCGCCTCGCTGGTAGCGACCGCGTCCCAGGGCAGCGGTCGCCTCCTGCTCGATCATCTCCTCCAGAAAAAGCCGGACCCGCTCCCGCAGCGCGGCCTCGATCGGGTCGAACCAGGCCTCCCCAGCAAACAGCGGCGCCGCTTCCGCCGACGTGCTATTCTTCTGCATGGCGTAATCTCCCCCGGCGCGCCAACGCCGGTTACGAGTCGTTGATCCACTCGGAGATTACGCCACCCCTATTTCCACCACATCCGCGACGGCACCGGCGCGGTAGCGATCCTGGCTGAGCGTGTCCGCCTGGTTGGCCTTGAGGATGTTGAAGGCGAAGCTGCGCAGGCGAGCAAACACGCCTGGGTTGGTGCGGATGCGCGAGCGGTCTTCGCCCAAGGTGACGTCGCGGCTGTAATGCGAGGTGGTCTCGATCCTCCAGTGCGCGCGGATTGCCTCGGCGGCGCGGGTGGCGGTGACCGGGGTGTTTGAAACGTAGAAGGCCATCTCGGCGGAGTGGCGCAGCAGCCCGGTCTTGGCGTTGCGGGTGTGGACAGTGCGCTCGACACGGATGATGGCGGCCACGTGCGGATGCCAGTCGGTGTCGGCCAGCGTGTCGGCGGGATCGAAGACGGTGACGGTGCGACGTTCGTCGCGGTTGCGGCCCTTGTTATGGCTGTGGACAGACCCGAGTGGTGTTGTGGTGGCCGAAGCCGCCCGGATTTTCTGGTGCAGGGTCGGCTGGTTGTCCTTGACGCCGACGATCAGGGCGACGTTGGCTCCTGCTGCAACCTCGAAATGTTTTTTTGGCAATGCAGCGCGTCGAGTGTGACGATGGTGCCGCGAGCGATGCCGAGTTCGGCCAGCAGCATCTGTGCCGCCGGGATTTCGTTGGATTTCTCGGCGATGTCGATGTGGGCGGAGCTGGCAAAGGTTCCGACTGCGTAGCAGGTGGAAAGCCAGCGGAGGGGAGCACCAAGGCGGTGTCGGTGGCAAATGCGCTCAGCACCTGGGCAGAGGCACGATCGCGGAACTTATCAAAGCTGCCGCGCAGCGTCTTGCCATCCAGGGCAATGCTGCCCTGCCCAGGCGTGGCGCGCGCCGCCTGCAGCAGGGCGGCATGGTGGCGGAAGAACCCCCTCCACCGTGGCCGGGTCGAGCCCTTGGAGAATGTAGCGGACGGCGGTGCGCGCGGGTGCGCGGCGCCAGTTCAGGCCGAAGGCCGCGTTCAGCCTGCGGCGATGGACGCCGATGAAGGTGACAATGCCACGATACGAGTTGCAGCCGGTCACGATGGCGAGGATGGCGAACAGCAGCACGTGGGGCAGCCCGTAGAGCTTCCCCTGCGCCCGGCGCGGATCAGGGACGTCCGCCAGCACGTCCAGCAACGGCGAAAACGCAGCCACGGCACCCTCCGACCCCGTTGCCGCCCCAAGGGTCAGACATTTGCCGGCTCGGGAATCCCCCTTGGATCAGCCGCCTCACTTCACCCCGCATGTGTGGCAGGGCGGCCTCAGTGAAGGCAATGCGGCAGCGTTGAACAGCCCTGGCTACCCAGATGAGTCCTGCCTGCCTCCGTGGGAAGGAGGAGGGCTGAGAAGGGACGGTCGGATTGGCAAGTTCACGGCATGCGCCGCTCCGAATATCGGAAGCGGATCGCGAGCGACTGGAGAGTTGGACACGGCGGAGCAAGACGGCACAGTCCCTGGCGCGGCGGGCACGTCTGGTGCTGGCCTGCGCTGAGCCGGGAGCGACGATCAGTGGCGTCGCCGCGGCGCTCGGGGTGAGCCGCCCGACGGTGGCGCTGTGGCGCAAGCGCTTCGCTGAGCGCGGGCCGGATGGGCTGCTCGATGAGCCCCGCCCTGGTGCGCCGCGCAGCATCACAGACGAGCAGATCGAGCGCGCGGTGGTGACCACGCTGGAAGGCGAGCCGCCCAACGCCACGCACTGGAGCACGCGCGCGCTGGCGCGGGCGGTTGGGCTGAGCCAGTCGGCGGTGGTGCGGATTTGGAGCGCCTTCGCCCTCGCCCCGCACCGGAGCGAGACGTTCAAGCTCTCGCGCGATCCGCTGTTCATCGACAAGGTCCGCGACATTGTGGGCCTCTATCTCAACCCGCCCGACCGGGCTCTGGTGCTGTGCGTGGACGAGAAGCCCTCGATCCCGGCGCGCGAACCAACCGCCCCAGTGCTGCCGATGCGTCCGGGCCAGGTCGAGCGCCGCTCGCACGACTACGTCCGCCACGGCACCACCGACCTGTTCGCAGCACTCGACATCCAGAGCGGCAAGGTGATCGGCGTCACGCGCCAGCGCCACCGTGCGCAGGAGTTCCGCGGCTTCCTCGACACGATCGAGCGGAACGTGCCTGCGGACCTGGACATCCACCTCGTGCTGGACAACGCTTCCACCCACAAGACGCCGCTGATCCACGCCTGGCTGGCCAAGCGGCCGCGCTACCACCTGCACTTCACGCCGACCTCGGCGTCTTGGATCAACATGGTCGAGGGCTGGTTCGCACTCCTGACCCGTCGTCAGTTCCAGCGCGGCGCCTTCCGTTGCACCGCCGACCTCGATGCGGCGATCCACCGCTACATCGAGACCAACAACGCCGACCCGCATCCGTTCGTCTGGACCAAGAGCGCCGACGCCATCCTCGACAACATCAGGCGCTTCTGCCAGAGAACTTCCGCTGCTATGACCTGATAAGAAACTTCTAACCCAGACCACTAGGTGCGGACGTTGGTGGAGCCAAGGGGAGTTCGAACCCCTGACCTCCTGAATGCCATTCAGGCGCTCTCCCAACTGAGCTATGGCCCCAATCGAGGAAGGCGGGTCCTATACAGGTCGGCGACACGGTCTAGCAAGGGGGGCTTCGCGTCACCCGTCACATCACGGTGCATGGGCGAACCGTTAGCCGGCGCGATTGTTTCCCAGCCTAGGAAACGCCGACTTGGAGGTAACTCTTTATGCTCAGATGGGCTGTGGTCTTCCTGATAATCGCCATTATAGCGGCGATATTCGGGTTCGGCGGGATCGCCGCGACGGCTGCCGGTATCGCCAAGATTCTGTTCTTCATCTTCCTGGTTATCTTCGTCATCTTCCTTGTCATGGGACTGATGGCGGGACGAAAGGTGCTCTGAAGCCCGAATAACGGGTTACTCAGCGGCATCGCGCCGGGCCGGGGCGCGCTTGGGGGGAGCCTTGCGGCGCGCCGGCTTGGCCGACGGGGCGGATGCCCGCGTCCGAGGCGAGGGTGCGGGACCTGGTGCCTCGTCGGCTGACTTCTCCTGCCGCTTTCCCTTGGACCGCTGCTTGCGCGTCGCGGCACCACGGGGCTTCAAAGCCTTGCCCTTGTCGGCTAGCAGCGCCAGCGCCTCCGCAAGCGTAATATCCTCCATCGCCATCGTGCGGGGAAGGTTGGCGACCGTGTTGCCATGCTGGACGAAAGGCCCGAACCGGCCCTTGCGCACCGCCACCGGCTGCTTGTCGCCTGGATGCACCCCCAACGTGCGGATATTGGCCATCTTCTTGGCCAGGAGGTCCACCGCGCGATTGATGCCGATGCTCAACACGTCATCGTCGCGGTCGAGCGAGCCATAGATCGCGCCCATGCGGACATAGGGGCCGAAACGGCCGATCCCCGCCTCGATCGGCTCACGGGTCTCCGGGTGAATGCCGATCACACGCGGCAGAGCCAGCAGCGCAAGGGCCTGCTCGATCGTGATCTGCGCGCCATCCATCCCGCGCGGCAACGAGGTTCGGCGCGGCTTCGGTGCCTCCTTGTCCTCTGATGCCTCGCCCTGTTGCACATACAGCCCGTATGGGCCGCGCCGCACGGTGATCTCCTCCCCAGTTTCCGGATGGTGGCCCAGGACGCGTATGCCCTCCTTCAGGGTCTCGCCCTCTTCCTCTCCGCTCTCGATGGCCAGACGGCGGGTGTACTGGCACGCGGGATAGTTTGAGCAGCCAATAAAGCTGCCATAACGCCCAAGCTTGAGTCCCAGCCGCCCCGCGTGACAGGCGGGGCACAGGCGCGGGTCGGACCCGTCCTCGCGCGGCGGGAAGAAATGCGGCCCCAAATCCTGGTCCAGCGCAGCGATGACGTCGCTGATCTTCAATTCCTTGGTCTGCTCGACCGCCTTCGAGAACTCCTCCCAGAAAGCCCGCATGACGACGCGCCAATCGGTCTGCCCGGCCGAGATGTCATCAAGCTTCTCCTCCATGTCGGCGGTGAAGCCTGTCTCGACATAGTGCTCGAAGAAGCTGGTCAGGAAGGCGGTGACGAGCCGGCCCCGGTCCTCGGGAACGAAGCGGCGCTTCTCCAGCCGCACGTATTTGCGATCTTGCAGGACTGACAGGATCGACGCGTACGTGGATGGCCGGCCGATCCCCAGCTCCTCCATCCTTTTCACCAGGCTCGCCTCCGAGAAGCGGGGCGGAGGCTGGGTGAAGTGCTGCAAGGCGGCCACTTTGTCGCGCCTCAGCCTGTCGCCCTGGGTCATCGGCGGCAGCATCCGGCCATCCTCCTCGGCCTCGCTTGCCTCCACGTCGTCGCGGTCCTCGCGATAGAGCTTCAAGAAGCCGTCGAAAGCGACGATAGATCCGGTCGCCCGCAGGCGGAGGCCCTTCCCGTCCGTCACCTCGACCATGACCTGGTCAAACTCCGCCGATTGCATCTGTGAGGCAACGGCGCGCTTCCAAACCAGCTCGTAGAGCCGGCGCTGCTCGGCGCTGAGATAGCGTGCCACCTCGTCCGGCGTGCGGGCGGCATCGGTGGGGCGGACCGCCTCGTGCGCCTCCTGGGCGTTTTTCGCCTTGCTGCTGTACTCGCGAGGGACGGCGGGGAGATAGTCGGGGCCATAAGCGCCGGCGACGTGCTGGCGAATCGCGCCGATCGCCTCGCGCGCCATCTGCACGCCGTCAGTGCGCATATAGGTGATCAGTCCGACCGTCTCGCCACCCAGATCGACGCCCTCGTAAAGCTGCTGAGCGGTGCGCATGGTCTGCTGGGCGCCGAAGCCGAGCTTGCGGGAGGCCTCCTGCTGCAAGGTCGAGGTGGTGAAGGGCGGCGGCGGGTTGCGCTTGACCCGTTTTTTCTCAACCGTTCCGACGCTGAACGCCCCCGCCTCGACCGCCGCCTTCGCCTGAAGCGCGAGCGCCTCCGTGTTCAGGTCGAATTGCTCGAGCCGCTTGCCCTCGAGGTGCGTCAGCCGGGCCGTGAACGTGGCGCCCGCCGGGGTGGCGAAGACCGCCTCCACGGTCCAGTACTCGCGCGGGCGAAATGCCTCGATTTCGGCCTCGCGCTCGCAGATCAGGCGCAGCGCGACCGACTGCACGCGCCCGGCGCTGCGGCTGCCCGGCAGCTTGCGCCACAGCACGGGCGAGAGGGTGAAGCCCACCAGATAGTCCAGCGCGCGCCGGGCCAGGTAGGCCTCGATCAGCGGCTGGTCGAGGTCGCGGGGATGGGCGAGGGCGGCGCGGATGGCGGTTCGGGTGATCTCATTAAAGGTGATGCGCCGGACAGCGACCCCTCGCAACGCCTTCTTCTCGTTCAGCATGTTGCGTACGTGCCATGAAATCGCCTCGCCCTCGCGGTCCGGATCGGTGGCGAGATAGAGAGTACGGGCGCCTTTCAGCGCCTTGGCAATGGCGCTGACCTGCTTCTCGCCTCGTGCGTCCGCCTCCCAGTCCATCGCGAAGTCTTGGTCCGGGCGCACCGATCCATCCTTGGGCGGCAGGTCACGGACGTGACCGAAGCTCGCCAGGACGGTGAACTTGTCCCCGAGATAGCGGTTGATGGTCTTGGCTTTCGCGGGCGATTCGACGACAACGACGTCCGACATAGTTTCCTGTGCGTCGGGCAGGAGAACCGAGGACGACCTAAGGCGCCAGAAGTGCGACGCGGGCTCCCGAAAGTGTCTCGATCCGTCCGGCGAGTTCCAGTTCAAGCAACACCGCCACCACGGCGGCAGGAGAGAACTGGCAGCGCCGTACCAGGTCGTCAACCGCGGTGGGGGAGGCGTCCAGCAACTCAATCACTTGTGAGCGAGCTTCCGCAAGTGTTGCTTGCGGTTCCGCTGGCTCTTCCCAGACCGGCCCTGGCTCCCCGAGCCCTTCGGGCGTGCCCCGCACGAAGAGGGGAGCGCGCGCGATCCCGACGCGGGAGGGGTGATCCGGAAGGTTGTCCAGGACGTCGGACGCCGTCTCGGTCAGGTGCGCGCCCTGACGGATGAGGTCGTTGGAGCCGCGCGCGCGCGGATCGAGGGGCGAGCCGGGAACGGCGAACAGTTCCCGCCCTGCCTCCTGGGCGAGCCGGGCGGTGATCAGGCTGCCTGAACGCGGCGCCGCCTCGATCACCACCACCCCCAGCCCAAGCCCAGCGATCAGACGATTGCGGCGCGGAAAGTGCCGGGCTTGCGGCACCGTGCCGAGCGGAGCCTCGCTCAACACCGCCCCGCCCTCGGCGACACGGCGCTGAAGGTCCGCGTGCTCGGGTGGATAGGGCTGGTCGAGGCCGCCGGCCACCGCCGCCACGGTGTGCCCGCCCCGCAGCGCGCCGGTATGTGCGGCGGCGTCGATGCCCCTCGCAAGCCCCGAGACGATCACCAGGCCGGCGGCGGCCAACTCCTCGGCGAGCCCCGCAGCCATACGCTGGCCGTTGGCCGAGGCATTGCGTCCGCCCACCACGGCGACCGCGCGCTCTGACAGCGCCGAGACGTCACCGATTACTGAGAGAACCGGAGGCGCATCGTCCAACAGCGCGAGCAACGCCGGATAGCCCGGCTGGCCGAGCACCAGAAGCTTCCCGCCCAGTGCGCGGAGCCCTTCCAGCTCGCGGCGCGCGTCCGCCGCGCTTGGGATGCGCGGCGCCTCGCTCCTTCCGCCGGTCTTGGCAAGGGCGGGGATGGCGTCCAACGCCCGCGCGGGGGAGCCATACCGGCCGAGCAACCTGCGCCAGGCAACAGGGCCGACGCCCTCGGCGCGGGCGAGCCGGAGATGATCGACAAGGCTGGCGTGGGTGGAATCCAACGGCATGGGCGGCTCCTTCCGCTCACGCCCGGCGGCCGATCCTGGGTTCCTGACCGGCGAGGAGGCGGCGGATGTTGGCGTGGTGTCGTGCAAAGACAAGCACAGCGATTGCCAAGGACAGCTTAACGACGCCGCCGCTGGCCAGCGCCCAGGCGAACAGGGGAGCGAGCGCGAAGGCGGCGAGCGCGGCCAGGGAGGAAATGCGGGCAAGCTTGGCGGTCGCGAGCCATGACGCGCAGCACAAGATGCCCACGGGCCAGGCAATGGCCAGCAGCACGCCCAATCCAGTCGCCACGCCCTTACCGCCGCGAAGGCCCAGCCAGACCGGGTACAGGTGTCCCACGACGGCTCCGCCACCCGCCCACAGGCCGGCTTCAGGGCCGCCGAGCCAGGCGGCCAGGAGCACCGCCGCCACACCCTTCGTGCCGTCGAGGAGCAGAGTCGCGCTGGCCAGGCCCTTGCGGCCTGTGCGCAACACGTTGGTGGCGCCGATATTCCCCGACCCAATGCCACGAATGTCGCCCAGGCCCGCCGCGCGCGTGAGCAGCAGGCCGAAAGGCACGGAGCCGAGCGCGTAGCCGAGGAGCAGGAAAAGAGCGGGGTGCATTATGCCACCGCCTTCTCCCCCCGGCCCCCTCCCGCGAGGGGCGGGGGAGAGCGGGAAGCCCCCTCCCCTTGCGGGAGGAGGTTGGGGGAAGGGTGCGCGGGAGGGAGTTGGGGGAAGGATGGAGCCCCCAGCCAGCTCGCCTTGCGCACGCGCGGCGGGAAGGCGATGTCCCACTCCCTCCCGCGCTCCAGCAACAGATTGGGACTGTGAAACGGGTCCGCCGCCACGACCTCGGCCCAGCGCTGCCGCATCCGCCGCACCTCTTCGCGCTCCACCGCCGCGCGCTCGCCCGAGAAATGGTGGCCGAGCGAGAGCGATTCGTAATGCACCAGCTCGGCTTCGGCGCAATAGACGATCCGGTGCCCGGCCTCGCGCAGCTTCAAGCAGTAATCGACGTCGTTGAAGGCGACCGGAAAGCTTTCGTCCATGCCGCCCAGCTCCGCGAAAATGGAACCCCGGGTGAGCAGGCACGCGCCGGTCACCGCCGATAGCTCCTGGCTCAGCACGGCCCGATGCGCGTAGCCGGCCTCGCCTTGCGGCAGCCCGCGATGGGCATGCTCGGCCAGTCCCGCCAGGCCCATGACGATCCCGCCGTGCTGCACCGTTCCGTTCGGATAGAGGAGCCGGGCGCCGATGGCCCCGATGCCCGGATCAGCGAAATGGCCGAGCATGGCCTCCAGCCACCCGGGCGCGGTGGGCGCAACGTCGTCGTTTAGCAGGCACAGGAACTCGGCCCCTGTGTGGCGCGCGCCGAAATTGTTCGCGGCCGAGTAGTTGAAGCGTCCGACCGGAAGCATCAGCACCCGCATGCGCGGGTCATCGCCAATGGCCGCGAGGGTGGCCCGCTGCTCGGCGTCCAGGGGCGTGGATTGAGAAACAACCACAAGCAGTTCGAGGGCGTCATGATCTGTCCCTTGCAGGACCACCCGCAGGCAGCGGCGCACATGCCCGGCGCGCAGCGCCGATGGCACGATCAGCGCGACCGGCCGCCGCCGCGCCTCCGGCAGAACCGGCCGCACGCGCAGCGGCAACGCTCTGCCGGTAACGCGCGTCTGCTGCCCCAGCCGGTTGAAGTGTGCCTCAACCGCCGCGGTGATCGCCTCGACCGGCGCCTGCTCCGCGTCCGGCCTTCGATGCGCGAGCACGAACGGCACACGCCGCGTCTCACCCGCCTGCCCCGCTTCGTGCAGCCTGAGCCAGAGATCGAGCCGTAACGCCTCGGCCCAGTCGGCCGCTTCTGGCGCGTGGGCGGCCAGCCAGTCGCGGCGAAACAGCCACGCGCCGCGCGTCAGCGTGCCGGACAGCATCAAGGTGCGGTTGGGTTGCGGCTTGAACAACGGCGCGTCCCGCGACCCGTCCGCCGCGATCAAATCCTCGTCGGCATACAACGCGGGCGGGGCGCCATCGCGAACCATCCATTCCCCCAGGAGGGCGGCGGCGTGGCGGGGCAGCACCTCGCCCGCTTGCAGGACCAGCACATAGGGCTCGGTTGCGCCGGCCAGCGCCGCCGCGATCGGAGCGCCATGGGCCAGGGCCCGCGCGCGCACCGGCACCGCCTGGGCGGCAAGGGAGTCCAGGCTGGCCCGTGCCGCCGCTGTCTCCGAGCCCTTCGCGCACATGACCAAGGCGAGAATGCCGGGCCAGGATGACCGCGAGACGGAGGCCAGGAGACGTTCGATGTCGGCCCCAGACCAGTGATCGAACAGCGTCGTCCACAGCCCGTAGGATTCCGGCAGCGACTCCCCGCTCCCCTGCGCCAGTGCCGCGCGGACCCGCCGACGCCACCCCGCGCCGCCGCCGAGTGCTGCGCGCAGCACCCGCCTTGGGGCGCGGCGGAACAACATGGCGGCCGCGCTCGGGCGTGAGAGCGGGCGGACGGTGAGCGGCAGGCGCGACGGCGGCTGCGGCACGCCCAGTAGCTCGACCCGTAATTCGTTTATGTCCAAGGGGATGAACACCAGCAGCCGGGGCGCGCCGTCCGGCCCGGCCGATGCCACCAGGGTCAGCGCCGCCTCGCCGCCGAGGTCAAGGGTGAAGACGGCGCGCGCCTCGTCGCTGCCAAGCGGGGGCAGACGGAGCAGGCACCAGCGCGCGCGCAGGTCGGGAGGGAGAGGGACGGTGAGGACCCGGCTCGCCGGGCCAGTGCGGGAGAGGAGCAGCTCGGTCATGGGCGGAATGCCTGTTAGCACCTCAGCCCCGCGCCCAGATAGGGCGCATGATGAAAACCCAGCCCGATGACCTCCCGGAGCTGGCCCGCGCGGCGGTCGAGGACGGCATCGCCCGCTATTTCGCCGACCGCCAGGCGCGGGTCCGTCCATTCGTGGACCGGCATTTCTCGCTGGCCGGCAGCCTGGCGCTGCACCGTGCCGCGCTGGGCCTGGACGTGCTGCGCGCGCCGGCCAACCTTGTGCTGGCGGGGCCACACGCCGGCCTCCACGCCGCCGGGTTGCTGGCGGTGAAGCTGGGTGCGAAGCGGCTGGCCCGCGCGGCGAAAGGGCGCAGCCTGTTGCTGCGGACCGATGTCGCGCGGCAGACCGAGTGGCTGATCCTCACCGAGCTGCTCGAGCTGCCCTGCCGCCAGCGCGGGCGCCAGTCGGATCGCGACGCATTGGCCGAGACGATTCTCTCCGATCCGCGCGTGACTGAAACGGCTGCCATGCTTCTCGCGCCCGTTGGGGCGCGCGGCGACGATCCCGCGTTCCGTGCCCGTCTGACCGAGGCGATGGCGAGCTATGCCGGAACCCGGGCCGCGGCGGCCGAGATCACGACCTCGCTGCTGACGCTGAGCACCGGCGCGCTCGCGGTGAAGCACTTCACGCCGGGCGCCGTCTCGCTCGGCCCGGCCCTGGCGGCGATCCTGGCCCAGCAAGCTGCCGTCGCTTCCTTCCCGCTGGGGGCGGGACTCGGCAGCATTTGGTACGGCTTGTTCCCAGTCGTGCCGTCCGTGACACTGATTGCCGGGCTGACTGGCGGACTGATGCTGGCCGCGTCCGGCGCGGCGGCGTTCGCGGGCATCGTCGCCGACCCGGTGCAACGCCGGCTTGGCCTGCACGAGCGCCGGCTGCGGCGGATGCTGCGGGCGCTGGAGCGGCAGATGCGCGATCCCGCCGCGCCGGCCTTCGCGGTGCGGGACCAGTACGTCGCCCGGCTGCTCGACTTGTTTGATCTGCTCGGCTCGGCATGGCGGCTGGCCCATGGGGGATAGAACGCACCGATAAGCGGATTGACGCGCGCGCCTAGGCGGCATGTGATGGCGCCACAGGCTGGATGACGAGGCGGTCACTTGCTTTCTCAGGCGGCGCGCGTGCATCTAGGCGAGAAAGAATGAATGGGAGGAACGTTTATGCGGAAACTCGCCTTGGCAGCGGGAGCAAGATCCGCCTGGTAGGTTATCCAGGTGGTCGGATGATCCAACGAGCCCAGCCCAGTCACCTTCTCCTCGCTGCGAAGCGCCGCCATGCTTGCAAGCCTTCGACATCTGTGCCTCCGGTTGCCTCGATTCCCTCTGTGTAGTCTCGCTGTCGTCCTCGTCTGGCTTGGCCTCGTCGTGGGCGCGAGCGCGAAGGGCACGGGCTACGTGTTCGTCAGTCACGAGAAGACCAACAACATCGCGGTGATTGATCCCAAGCAGGATTATCAGATCATCAAGTGGATCCCGACATCCCAGCGTCCAAGGGACATGAAGTTCCGCGACGACCACCGGCAGCTTCTCGTGGCCTGTGGAGATGACGATGTGATTGATGTGATCGATATGGCCAAGCTTGCCGTCACCGATCACATTCCAACCGGCCCGAGCCCCGAGATGTTCGCGCTCAGCCCGGATGACAGCGCGCTCTATGTTTCGGACGAGGAGGGCTCCTCCGTCCAACAGATCAACATTGCCGATAAGATGATTGTGCGCGAGATCGCAACCGGCGCGGAGCCCGAAGGCGTCGTCGTGACCCCCGACAACAAGACGCTGTACGTGACCTCCGAAGTCACCGATATGGTGCATGTGATCGACCTCGGCGTGGGCGCGGTCACGGACAACATCGTCGTGGGCACGCGGCCGAGGCGCTTCCTGCTGCTGCCGAGCGGAAAGGAGCTTTGGGTCTCCAACGAACTGTCCGGGCAAGTATCGGTCATCGACCGCGCGACCAATCGGGTGACGGCCACGATCGACTTCCTTCCTCCCGGATTCCGTCAGGTCGATGTCACGCCGGTCGGGATGACGATGACCAAGGATGGAAAGACCGCTGTGGTTTCCCGCTTATCGGCCAATCGACCCGCTCTTGTACTTTGCAGCAGGGAAGCGCAAAGTCGCTCTGAACGCGGCGTCTCGGAGCAGAACGATGCGGGCAATCATGAAGGGGCTGACGGACGTTGAGTTCGAACGACTCTACGGGACGGAGGGTCAGTGTCTGGCGGCGTTGGTGGCGGCGCGCCAACGTGAAGGAATGCCTTGCCCGCGCTGCGCCAATCTGAAGAGCTATGTCTACGGCCGCCGTGTCGGCTGCACGCGCTGCGGCCGACGTTGGTCGGTCACCGCGGGCACCGTGATGGCGGACACCAAGCTGTCTCTGACCACTTGGTTCCGCGCCATGCACCTGATGAGCAGCACCAAACAGGCGATCTCGGCGGTCGAGCTCGGCCGCAGGCTGGGCCTGGGCTATGAGACGGCCTGGTATCTGCACAAGCGGCTCCGCCACGCCATGACCGAGCGGACGGAGCGCTATTCGCTCGGGGGCGCGAGCGACGACGATGCCGCGCCGCCGGTAGTGGAGGCGGATGACGTGTGTCTGGGAGGTGAAAGGAACCAAGGCAGCGGAACCGAAGGCAAGACCTGCGTCATCGTCGCCTGCGAGCGGCATGCGGACGGGCGCATGGGCCATGTCGCGATGCGCGCGGTCAGCGCCTTCTCCAGCGAGGCGGTGGCCGCGTTCCGCGATGCCCACATCGCCGCCGGCGCGACTGTGCACACGGACGGCTTGCGGGCGTTCAACGCCTTCGGTGAAGCCGGGCGGACGCATGTCGCCACCGTCACCGGCGGCGGGCGTCCGGAGCGCGAGCGCAGCGCCCCGTTCTTCACCGTCAACACCCTGGTCGCCAATCTCGGTACCGCGCTCAAGGCCACCCACAAGCGGCTCTCCCCCAAGCATCTGCCCGACTATCTCG
>CAWFTU010000017.1:0-33640 GCA_963818725.1 uncultured Pseudomonadota bacterium
GGGCAGTGCCCGGCGCCTCCACCATAGGGGGGCGAAACAGGCTCGACACGCGTGGTAAAGACCCGCTTTTCGCCCGGCATGGCTCCGCCGTTATCGGGCCGTTTGACAAGTGCCAACGACAACGAGGCACTCGCTATCGCTGCGTAAGCGGTAAGCGCGGTTCGGGGGGCACCGGGCAACAGAAGCCCCCCACTTGGTCCCTGGTCATGGATCGGCGAGCACGGTAAGTCTCCGCGATGACGGATGAAAACGACCCTCCGGTCGAAAGCCTTTTGCCCTATGAGGACTGGACCGAGGCGGCCATGCGCGAGGTCGTGGCGCGCGCCCTGTCCTACGTAGCCGAGAAGGGGCTGCCCGGAGAGCATCATTTCTATATCACCTTTCGCACCGACCACCCCGGTGTGGTGATCCCGCCGCGGTTGCGCGCGCAGTACCCGCACGAGATGACCATCGTCTTGCAGCATCAGTTCTGGGACTTGCGGGTGCATCCGAGACAAGGCTGATTAATGTCGGGCTGTCCTTTGGCGGCGTTCCTTCCACGCTGAACATTCCGCTGGGCGCGATCACCGCCTTCGCCGACCCGCATGTGCGTCATGGTATGCGCTTCCGCTCCGAGGGGCCGAGCGAGACCACTGATCCCGTCGAGGAGCCCGCCCCGCCACCCCGCCCGGCCGCCTTGCCAGTGCCGGAAACCAGAAAGGACAGCGGCACGATCGATGCGCCGGCGAGCCCGCAGGTGGTCAGCCTGGACGCCTTCCGCCGCCGCCCGCCTGGCAAGGACTGACCCGTCCATCCGGGTTCGCCCACGCGCCCATGGTCCCCTTGGACCCGATCAGCTCGTGCCGGAGGCGCTGACGGAGCTGGCCTTTCAGGCGTTCCAGAATGTCTCTCGCAGGCTACGCCCGAGCCATTCGCACCAGTTGCGGGCCATTCTCGACGACCCGGAGGCGTCCGCCCAATCATCGCCTCGTGGCACTCGACCTCGAAGACAAGAGGTACTAAACCGCGTCCAATTTGAGAGCCGTAGTTCGCTGGTCACTGAGCGGTGACGGTCCCATATAGGAGTTTTCCTATTCGGAGGCGTCAACAAGACAGGTGTTGCGTATAGATTATGAGCGTGGGGTCAGTCAGCGGCGGAGTTTCGTCGTCTGGCCTTGAGTGCGCCGCATGCTCGCAGCCCGAGCGGTTTCTGGCCCTGCATGAGATAGCCCAGGGTGACTGTGCGACGGCGGTGGCCAGCCGCACGGGTCGCCATCCCCAGACCGTCATGGCTTGGCTGCACATTTACAACGAACACGGCCCCGCGGCGCTGCTGTATCGGCGCACCGGTGGCCGCCCCCTTTGCCCCGAGATAGCGGCAGCGCTCAGTACCGGTGGTGCGCACGGCCCAGCAGGTCGCCGCCGCGCCCCCCATGGCCGAGACTGATCCGAAGCCCCGCTGGACGCTGCGCCGTCTGGTGGGGCTTGTGCAAGCGCGCTTCGGGTGCCGCCGCTGCCGCGAAACCATCCGGCTGGTTCTGCATCGGATGGGGCTGTCGTGGCAGAAGGCGAAGAAGCTACTGGGCCGTGCCAGTGCGGAACGGCGAGCGGCGTTTGTTGAACAGATGTGCGTATTCCGGAGCAAGTCGGCAAGGCATTCCGATCTCATGTCGGCCACTGATTCCGAGGTGATGTCGGCCATTCCGATCTGATCTCGGCCATCCCTGAGAGGGGTGGCGTTGCCCGACCGCTGGGCAGGTGAGCTGTCTGTCCTCTCGTCAGGGCGAGAGGGAGACCGATGCCGGCCGAGAGAGTGTCGATGCGACGTGTGCGTGAGAATCCTTCGACTGAAGAACGAGTGCGGCCTCTCGACCGCGCCATTGCGGTCGCAGTCGGCGTGGCGCGCAGCACGGTGCGGCTGTGCCTCGATCGGGTTGCCGCGGCGGGGCTGAGCTGGCCGTTGCCGGCGACGGTGATCGACCAGGGGCTGGAGGCGCTGCTGTTCGCCCCGCTTGGCGGCTCGCAGCCGGGTCATCGGCACAAGGCGGAGCCGGACTGGACGGCGGTCCACCACGAGCTGCGCCGCCCGGGGGTGACGCTGCTGCTGCTGTGGGAGGAATACCGGACCCTCCATTCCAGCGGCTACGGCTACAGCCGCTGGTGCGAGCTCTACCGGAGCTGGGAGAGCCGGCTATCGCCGACGATGCGCCAGACACACCAAGCCGGCGAGCGGCTGTTCGTCGACTACGCCGGGCAAACGGTGGCGATGGTGGTGGACGCCAGCACCGGCGAGCTGCGCGCGGCGCAGGTGTTCGTCGCGGTGCTCGGGGCATCGAACTACACCTACGCCGAGGCGACGTGGACGCAAAGCCTGCCCGATTGGATCGGTTCGCACGTCCGCGCGCTGAGCTTCCTGGGCGGCGTGCCGCGACAGATCGTGCCGGACAACCTGCGGGCCGGCGTTTTGCGGGCGAACTGGTATGAGCCCGGGATCAACCGAGCTACCGCGACCTGGCGGCGCACTATGGCACGGCGATCCTGCCGACGCGGGTGCGCCGACCGCGCGACAAGGCCAAGGTTGAAGCCGGCGTGCTGGTGGTCGAGCGCTGGATCCTGGCGCGGCTGCGCAACCAGCGCTTCTTCTCCTTGGCCGAGCTCAATGCGGCGATCGCAGGACTGGTCACCGACCTCAACGCTCGGCCGATGCGCAAGCTGGGCGTCAGCCGCCGCCAGTTGTTCGAGCAACTGGACCAGCCGGCACTATTATCGTTGCCGACGCAACCGTTCGTCTATGCCGAGTGGCGAATCCGGCGCGTCGCGCTCGACTACCACGTCGACATCGACGGCCACTACTACTCGGTGCCGCACCGGCTGCTGCGCGAGCAGGTCGAGGCCCGCATCACCGCGCGCACCATCGAGCTGTTCCACAGGGGCGAGCGGGTCGCGGTGCATCTGCGCGGTGGCGCGCGCGGTCGGCACGCCACCCTGCCCGAGCACATGCCGCGGTCGCACCGGCGGCAGGCCGAGTGGACGATCCCGCGCATCGGCCAGGAGGCAGCCGCGATCGGCGCGGCGACCGCGCGATTGACGGCGCTGATCCTGGAGACCCGGCCGCATCCCGAGCAGGGATTCCGCGCTGTCTCGGCATCCTGCGCCTGGTGCGCAGCTATGGCCGGAGCGCGTGGAGGCCGCTGCGCGCGGGGGCTGGAGATCGGCGCCCGCTCCTACGGCAGCGTGCAGTCGATCCTGCAGCACGGCCTCGATCGTCAGCCGCCCACAACGTCGGCCCGTGAGGGCGAGCTCGCTGCTGCACCCGAACATCCGCGGTTCCGGCTACTACCATTGAGGAGAGCGCCAGTGCTGACCCATCCCACGCTCGACCAGTTGCACCAGCTCGGCCTCGCCGGCATGGCGCGCGCCTTCGAGGAGCTGAGCGCCACGCCGCGCGGCGCCGAACTCGATCATGCGGAGTGGCTCGGCTTGCTGCTCGACCGGAGCTCACCGACCGCCAGGACCGCCGGCTCAAGGCGCGGCTGCGCTACGCCCGGCTGCGCCATCAGGCGGCGGTCGAGGATGTCGACTACCGCACCCCGCGCGGCCTGGATCGCGCGCTGTTTCAGAAGCTGGCCACGGGCGGCTGGATCGAGGCCAAGCAGAACCTGATCATCGAGGGTCCGACCGGGGTCGGGAAGTCGTGGCTGGCCTGTGCGCTCGGCCACAAGGCCTGCCGCGACAACCACTCCGTCCTCTACCAGCGCATCCCGCGCCTGTTCGCCATCTGGCGCTGGCGCGCGGCGACGGTCGTTACGCCAGGCTGATGCGGGCCCTCGGCGGGGTGAAGCTGCTGATCCTGGACGACTGGGGGCTGGAGCCGCTCGGCGCGGAGCAGCGGCACGATCTGCTGGAGATCGTCGAGGATCGCTGCGGCCGCGGGGCCATGCTGCTCACCAGCCAGATCCCCGTGGACCGCTGGCACGATCTGATCGGAGATCCAACGATCGGGGATGCCATCCTGGATCGCATCGTCCACAACGCCCATCGCATCCAGCTGCGCGGCGAATCCCTCCGACGAAAGAAGGCTCAGGAGGCCATCATGGCTTGACCCAGCCGATATCGCAGTGAAGAGATCAGCCCAGCCCACGGGCAGCCACCCCGGCCGACTTCATCGGAACGTCCGGCCGACTTCAATCGGAAGAGGTGGCCGACATCAGGCCGGAATCACCGGCCGACTTCAGCGGAATGCGCAAACAGATGCGTCCACTGCTGGATGGTGCGCAGCGGGACCGTCATCAGTTGGTCTACCTGGATGAAGCGCACATCCGTCAGGACGTCGATCCTGGGCATGGCTGGGGCGTGCGCGGCCAGCGCTTTTATGTCGCCTCCACCTCGCCCGCCCTGGCCGACAAAGTCTCGTTCTATGGCCTGTATCTCTACAATGAGGGACAGGTCCGGATCTGGCCGTATCCGCGCGCCACGGGCGAACACACTATCGACGTTCGACGCCGACTGCGTGCCGAATTCCCCAACGGCAGGCTCATCGTGATCTGGGATGGCGCGCCCTATCACCGGGCTCAGTCCGTATGGTCCGCTGCCGCAGGTCTGAAGATCGAACTCGTGCCGTTACCCGGCTACAGTCCGGATCTGATGCCAGTAGAGGCACTGTGGCGCTGGCTGCGCGAGGACGTCACCTATCATCACTGCCATGCCTCCACCACGGATCTGACCCGCCGCGTCGCCCACTTCCAGGCCACGCTTAATCAGGCACCCTATGCCATCGCAGATCGCCTCTGGGTTAAGGACCAGCTCAATCCTGAGGAGGAGAAACTACGGTTCTCAAAGTAGACGCGGTTTAGTTTCTACCCGAGGTTGGAGTAAGCTTGCCATGTGCTTCGCGATCGATCGGATCGACCATGTCGTGTTGAATGTCCGCGACGTGGAAGGCGCGGCTGCCTGGTACGAGAGGGTTCTTGGCATGAGGCGCGAGATCGTCGGGCCAGATCGGCGCGTTGCCTTGCTGTTTGGTGGCCAGAAGATCAACTTGCGCCCAGTCTCGGCTAATCGAGACACATGGATTACCGGCGCGAGCGATGCGCCCGGTGCCGCCGACCTGTGCTTCGTCACCGCCGTGGCGCCCGAGAACGTCATCGCTCATCTCGCCGCGTGCGAGGTTCCGATCATTGACGGCCCGGTGTTCCGCACCGGAGCCTTGGGTCCAATGCGCTCGGTCTACTGTCGCGATCCCGACGGCAACCTGATCGAGATCGCGACCTACCTGCCCGCCTGATGCCGCGAGGCGCGGCGCGGCGGGTCGGCCTCTTGGCGCTGGCCTGCTTTCTTGGCCTGATTCCGCTGGCCAACTGGATGATCCTGCATGTCGGGGCAACGTGCTCCCCGAATGCGCCGTGCGTGGTGCCAGTCGCGCCTGGGCTGATGGCACCGTCGGGCGTGGTCACGGTCGGCGCCGCCCTGGTGCTGCGCGACGCGGTGCAGCGCTGCCTCGAAGTCGCGTGGGGAGTGGGGGCTATCGCCGCCGGGTGCCTGCTGTCGATACTCGTCGCGCCAGGCCCACTCGTCGCGGCCTCCGGAGCAGCCTTCGTGCTTAGCGAGCTCGCCGACTTCGCGATCTACACGCCCCTCCAGCGTCGGCGCCTGGTGCTGGCCGTGCTCGCCTCGGCACTAGCCGGGCTAACAGTGGATTCGATCACATTCCTCTGGCTCGCCTTCGGCAGCCTGCAATTCCTGGCTGGACAGATCGTCGGAAAGCTGTGGGCGGTGCTGGTCAGCACCCCCTTTATTCGCCTGCTCCGCCGCGTCGCGTCGACCCCCGACGCCCTCCCGCAAAGGTAAGAAGGGTGGCCTTCCCCTTGCGGGAGGGAATGGTCGAAAGGCTAAACGGCAGTGACCTCAGTTAGGCCCGGGACGCGCGATCCGCCCGCCAGGGGGCCCGACCGGGAGGCTCGATCAGCCGGCGGGTCATGTTCAGCGCGCCAGCGCCCGCGACGGCCAGCGCCGCGAGCCAGCAGAACCGTAACTCGTAGCCGCCGATGCCGACGAGCCCGACGAACAGCACCGTCACCCCGATCAACCCACTGCTTCGCCCGCGCTGGGCGGCCATGAAGCCGAGCACCAGGAAGACTGCGAACAGCGCGATCGCCGCCGCCCGCACCGCGTCGAACGCTTGCAGGGCGACGAAACCGATCCAGTTCTGGAACGCCCACACGGCTTGGTCGAGGCTCGCCGAAAGCGCGTAGATGAAGTGTCCCGGCCCGGCCGCGTACACCAGCGCCGCGAGGACGATACCACCCAGCCAGACCAGGGCGACTGTGTTGCGGGACACGAAAGACCTCGTTCCTGATTAATTACTGCCTTATGTGGGATCGAACACTCGTCCTCGCCAGGGGCGCCCTACTGCAACGCACCTGCCCCTGCCTGGGCGATCTGCCCGTCCTGTGCCGACGTGCCCCCGCTGACCCCGATCGCGCCGATCACCCTGCCGTCCGCGGAGAGCGGAATCCCGCCCTCGATCGGGATGGCGTCGGGAAGCGAAAGCAGCCCGGTCCGGCCGCCCGCGAGGGCATCCTCGAATGCCTTGGTGGGGCGCTTGTAGAACAGCGCCGAGCGGGCCTTCGCGAGCGCCGTCTCGACGCTGCCGCGCTGGGTCTCGTCAATGGTCTCCTGATAGACGACAAAGCCCCCGTCATCGATCACCGCGATCGACATCGTGAACTTGTTCTTCATCGCCTCGGCCTCTGCGGCAGCCGCCACCTTCTTGGCCGCGGCAAGGGACAGCGCCTTTTTCTCGATCGTCTGGGCCGAGGCGGCGCTTGCCGCCGTCGCGACGAGCGCCGCCACGCCAAGAACGTGCAGCGCCGGTCGGATCATGGCCGTCCTCCCCTTCGATCGTTGACGGCCAGCTTGAGCCTTTTCGGGTGCGATGCCAATCCTGCTCGGGAGCAGCCCTGATGCGCCTGTCCGATTTCGATTTCGACCTTCCGCCGGAGCGGATAGCCCAGCACCCCACGCGCCCGCGCGATGCCGCGCGCCTGCTCGTTGTCTCCGATCGCCCCCCCGATCGCCATGTGTGCGACCTCCCGGAGTTGCTGCGTCCGGGCGACGTGCTCGTGGCCAACGACACGCGCGTGATCCCGGCCCAGCTTGCGGCCCGGCGCGGCGCCGCGCGGATCGGCATCACGCTCGACCGCCCGCTTGCCGACGGCGCTTGGCACGCGCTGGCGCGCAGTGCGCGGCGGCTGCGCGCGGGCGACGTACTGGCCTTCGACGGCGCGGCGGAGCTGCATGCCACGGTGCGCGCGCGCCACCCGGATGGTGGAATCGAGCTTGGCTTCAACCTGGACGGCCCAGCCTTTGCCTCGGCCCTGCAACAGGCGGGGGCGCTCGCCTTGCCACCGTACATCTCGCGCCCCAGCGGGCCGCTGCCGGAGGACTCAGCGGACTACCAGACGGTGTTCGCCAGCCGCGCGGGTGCCGTCGCGGCCCCTACCGCCGGGCTGCATTTCACCCCATCCCTATTGGAGACGCTTGGGGCGCGGGGCATCGGCCACGTGACCATCACCTTGCACGTGGGCGCCGGCACCTTCCTGCCGGTGCGCGAGGAGAGTGTGACGGCGCACCGGATGCACACCGAGCGCGGGGCGATCACGCGGGAGGCGGCCGCGGCCATCAACGCGGCGCGGCGGGCTGGCGGGCGGGTGGTCGCGGTCGGCACGACCTCGCTTCGCCTGCTGGAGAGCGCCGTCGGGGAGGATGGCGTGCACGCCTTCGATGGCGAGACCGATTTGTTCATCCTGCCAGGACACCACTTCCGGGCGGTTGATCTGCTGATGACGAACTTCCATCTGCCGCGCTCGACCCTGTTCATGCTCGTCTGCGCTTTCGCCGGCACCGAGCGGATGCGCGCGGCCTACGCGCACGCCATCGCCGCTGGGTACCGGTTCTACTCGGTACGGCGATGCCTGCCTGCTTGAACGGGCGGCATGAGCGCGCGCTTCGATTTCGCCCTGCTCGCCATGGATGGGAACGCCCGCGCCGGGGTGATGGAAACGGCGCATGGCGTGGTGGAGACGCCCACCTTCATGCCCGTCGGCACCGCCGGGACAGTGAAGGCGATGACCGCCGACGCGGTGCGCGCGACCGGGGCGCGGATCGTGCTGGGCAACACCTATCACCTCATGCTCCGCCCCGGCGCGGAACGGGTAGCGCGTCTCGGCGGTCTGCACCGCATGATGGACTGGCCCGGTCCAATCCTGACGGACTCGGGCGGGTTCCAGATCATGTCGCTGGCGCGGTTGCGCACGATCGACGCCGACGGGGTGACCTTCCGCTCCCACATCGACGGCGCGGCGCATCGGCTGACGCCGGAACGCTCGATCGGCATTCAGCACCAACTGGATGCGACGATCAGCATGGTGCTGGACGAATGCACGCCCTTTCCGGGGACCGAGGAGGCGACGCGGGCCTCGATGGAGCTGTCGCTGCGCTGGGCCGCCCGCTCCAAGCAGGCCTTCGTCGCGCGGCCGGGATACGGGTTGTTTGGCATCGTGCAGGGCGGGATCGATCCCGATCTGCGCGCCGCCTCGGCCGCAAGGCTCGCCAGCATCGGCTTCGATGGCTACGCGGTGGGCGGGCTCGCGGTCGGTGAGGGCCAGGCAGCGATGTTCAGGGTGCTGGACGCCACCGTTGGACTGCTGCCGGCGGATCGGGCGCGCTACCTGATGGGCGTCGGCACGCCGGAGGACATCGTCGGCGCGGTGACGCGGGGCATCGACATGTTCGACTGCGTGATCCCGACCCGCTCCGGCCGGATGGCGCGCGGCTACACGCGCCTCGGCGTGGTGAACCTGCGCAACGCGCGCTTCGCCGACGATGCCGCGCCGCTGGACCCCGCGTGTGGCTGCCCGGGATGCGCGCGCCACAGCCGCGCCTATCTCCATCACCTGTTCAAGGCCGGGGAGATGCTCGGACCCATGCTGCTGACCTGGCATAACCTGACCTATTACCAGGACCTGATGCGCGGCCTGCGCGCCGCGATCGTTCAAGGCCGCCTGGCCGAGGACGCGGCCGCGTTGCGCGAGGGCTGGGCCGCTGGAGACTTGTGATGACTGAATCCATCCCTGGGCTGAGCCAGCTCGGCCGCCCGACCCCCCTCCCCGGCTCGCCGGAAGCGGCGGAGCTGGAGCGCGTGCCCAACCCGGCGCCCGGCCGGCTGTACACGATTCGCTTCACCTGCCCCGAGTTCACCTCGCTCTGCCCGATCACCAGCCAGCCGGATTTCGCGCATATCGTCATCGACTACATCCCGTGCGACTGGATCGTGGAGGGCAAGTCGCTGAAGCTCTACCTGGGCGCGTTCCGCAACCACGGCGCGTTCCACGAGGCCTGCACCATGCAAATCGCCACGCGGCTGGTGGAGTTTCTCTCGCCGGGGTGGCTGCGCATCGGCGCCTATTGGTATCCGCGCGGCGGAATACCCATTGACGTTTTCTGGCAAACCGGCGCACCGCCAGAGGGCGTATGGGTGCCGGCGCAGGATGTGGCGCCGTATCGCGGGCGGGGTTAGGACGGCGGAGGAAGGCAGCATGGATGTCGCGGCGTGTCGCCCACTGCCCGAGATTGGGGTTTCGCTTCCATCGTCGGCCGCCTATGTCGGGCTTGACGCACTATTGTACATCAAAATCGTTCAGGACACCCCCGATCACGCCTGATCCCGCTCCCGTAATCCGAGACAAGGCCCTCGCGCTCGGTTTTGACGCCGTCGGCTTCTGCCGGGCCGAGCTTGGGCCGGAAGCGCGTGCGCGGCTTGCCGCTTTCCTTGCCACCGGGCAGCACGGCGATATGGGGTGGCTCGCGGCCCGCGCCGAGCAGCGCAGCCATCCGCGCGCGCTCTGGCCCGAGGCGGTGAGCGTGATCGCGCTGGGCCTGTCCTACGCGCCCGAGGATGATCCGCTGCCGGCGCTTTCCCGGCCCGACCGCGGCAACGTCTCGGTTTATGCGCGCGGGCGTGACTACCACGACGTCGTCAAGGGAATGCTCAAGCACCTCGCGCAGTTCATCGTCTCGCGATTCGGCGCGGAGGTGAAAGTTTTTGTGGATACCGCGCCAGTGATGGAAAAGCCGTTGGCGCACCAGGCCGGGCTCGGCTGGCAAGGCAAGCACACCAATCTCGTGTCGCGCCGCCATGGCTCCTGGCTGTTCCTGGGCGAGGTGTACACCACGCTGCGGATCGAGCCCGACCCATCACACCCTGATCGCTGTGGCACCTGCGCGCGCTGCATCAATGCCTGTCCGACCAACGCCTTTCCCGCTCCGTACCGGCTCGATGCGAACTCGCTGCATTTCCTACCTTACCATTGAACACGCCGGGCCGATTCCGCACGAGCTGCGCCCGTTGATGGGCAACCGCATCTATGGCTGCGACGACTGTCTCGCGGTTTGCCCCTGGAACCGCTTCGCGCGCGACGCGCGCGCCCACGCGAAGCTGCGCGCCCGCCCCGGCTTGACGGCGCCGCTCCTGGCTGATCTCGCTGCCTTGGACGACGCCCGCTTCCGCACCCTGTTCGCCGCATCGCCAATCAAGCGGATCGGGCGGGACCGCTTCGTGCGCAACGTCCTTGTCGCGATCGGCAATTCCGCCAATCCCGCGCTGCGCCCTGCGGCCCAGCGCTTGCTAGGCGATGCGAACCCCGTCGTCGCCGAGACCGCTGCCTGGGCGGTGGCCCGCTTGGATGAGCGCGCGAGACTGACGCATGGCTGAGACGCGCGCGGATGGCCCCGCGTGGCGGGCGGTGCGCGAGCGGCAGCTCAGCGGACTAGCCAAGCGCAGCTTTTCGTTGGCCGGCCATAGAACGAGCGTTGCCTTGGAGGAAGAGTTCTGGTCGGCGCTTGGCCGCATAGCAGCGGCGCGCGGTCAGACAATCTCGGCGTTGGTCATGGACGTGGACGGCAGACGCACCGGGCTTCGGCCGCTTGCTTCGGAGTTGCGCCTCTGCGCGCTGAAATGGTTCTCCGATCTCTCGACGGATCGTTAACCTTTGGGAAACATCTACCGCTGCATCTTGCCCCCATGCCCGATGCTCCTGGAAAGGCAAGTATGCTGCATATCGATCGGATCCGCTCCGTCGAGCCCCTGACGGAGCCGGTGACGGAGCTGACCCTGTCCGACCGCCTTATCGCGCTCGCCAAGGAGGCGGAGCGCGCCGGCTTCCGAGCGGCAGCCGACCGGCTTGTCCGGCTCGCTTACGACGTCTTTGACGAGGCGGGGGTACAGCGAGCCTAGCCGCGCCTGCGGACGCGCACCGGCACGGGCACGGGTGCCGGCTGGCCCAGACGCTGCTGAAGCCACGCGAGAAGATCGCTGAGGAGTGTCGGCATTGCTTTTCTCTTCCATTCGTTCTTGTGCGTGATGAACGGCCCGGCTCCGCGAGGGGTTCGGTAACAAAATCCGCATCTACCGGCCGCCGATCGTGCAATCGGGGCCGGTCGGCACACCTGTGCGGACATGGGGAAAGGCAATTCCAAGGCCAGATGGTACGCGCTCGGGCGCGTGCGAGCCGCAGCGCTCGCTGCCACGCCGCTGCTCATGTTCGCAAGCACCTATGCACTCGCCCGCACCGAAGCCACACGCGGGCAAACGCGCCAGAGGCGAGAGACATCCCAGGAGCCAACGCCACGCACGTTCTTCCCGCGGCCGTTCGAGGGCAATTATGGCGTGACCCTGGCCAGCGCCATCATTTCGCTTGTGCCGTTCATCGTGGTGACGACTGCCTATGCGATGTACAGCCGGCAGGTGGAAGCGGACCTGCATGTGGGTCAGAGGGCGGTGGAGATCGTGGCCGGACTCTCCACCGCGGGCTATGCCTTCGGCGCCCTGGTTGGCGGCGACCTTGTGCAGCGGTTCCGGCAGCGCCCGCTGTTCTTCGCCTGCGAGGCGCTGTTCGTGCTGGGCTGCCTCGCGTCGGCCGCGGGGCACGGGATCATCGCGTTCGGAAGTGGAAGAATTCTCGCCGGTCTCGCGACGGGTCTTCTGCTGGTTGTCGCCCTGCCCCCGGTGATCCAAAAATTCCCTCCCGACAAGCTGCCGATCACCGTCGTCTTCATCAATCTCGGCTTCTTCGGCGCCGTCTGTATCGGCCCGCTGCTCGGCGGCTGGGTCGCGGCCGGGCACCACTGGCGATGGTTCTACGGTGGCCTTGGCGCGCTCGCCGCGCTCAACCTGATCGTCGCGCTGTTCACACTGCCGGCGTCTCGACCGACCAACCCAGGCGTCCGCTTCGATCCCTGGGCGATCATATTCGGGTTCGGCGCCGTCGTCCTGCCGTTCTGGGCCGCTGGGGAGCTTGCCACGCACGGCTTCGCCGCGTTCCGCTTCGCGGTTCCCCTCAGCCTTGGCCTCGCCAGCTTCGTTCTGCTGATCCTGGTCGAATATCACCAGGAGGAGCCGCTTTCGCCTGTCAGGCCGATGTGGACCACGGCATCCCTGGTCGGCACGCTGACGGCAATGATCGCCGGTGGCGCCTTTGTGGCCTTCCTGGAGCTGGGGGAGCGACTGCAAATGGAAGTCGCGCATCGCTCTCCGCTCGAGACCGGCATTCTGTTCTGGCCTTTGGCGGTTGCGGTGTGCATCACCGCGGTGATGCTGGGAGCGCTGCTGAAGACCCGGTTTCTGCCGCTCCTGGTGCTCGGCGGGATGCTGTGCATCGTCGGTGGCGGGGCTCTCATCATGACCCTCGGCCCCGAGGGTCAGCCGGCGCGGACGCTGGCGGCCGCCGGGCTGCTCGGGCTTGGCGCCGGAGCCACGGTCTCGCCAGGGCTCTATCTCGCCGGCTTCCCCTTGCCCTCGAGGATCATCGGCCGGGTGTTCGCGCTGGTGGAGCTGGTGCGCTCGCTGGCCGACTACATCATCGCCCCGGTGATCGCGAGGATCGCGCGAGAGGGCTCGCACAAGCCTCCCCTTGACTGGCCGGGCATTCATGAGGCGGCCGGGGTCACGCTCTGGATCACTGTCGGCTTTACGGTTCTGGGCGCGCTGCTGTGGATCGCGGGCGGGGTCGGCCTGCCGGTGCCGGACATCCAGGGCTGGATCAAGGAGAACAAGCCGGCGATCCGCTCCCCGGTGCTGCTGGCGCGGCTGCGTGGCCCCCAGCCTGAGGACGCTCAATAGGACTTGGGCAGTCCCAGCACCCGCTCGGCCAGGTAGCTGAGCACGAGCTGCGGGCTGATCGGCGCGATGCGCGGGATCATCGCTTCCCGCAGGTATCGCTCGACGTGGTATTCCTGGGCGTAGCCCATCCCGCCATGGGTCATGACCGCCTGCTCGCAGGCGTGGTACCCGGCCTCGGCGGCCAGGTACTTGGCGGCGTTCGCCTCCGCGCCGCACTCCTGCCCGGTGTCGTAGAGCCAGGCCGCCTTCAGCGTGAGCAGGTGCGCCGCTTCCAGCTCTGCCCAGTTGCGCGCGAGCGGATGCTGGATTCCCTGGTTCTGGCCGATTGGGCGGCCGAACACGACCCGCTCGCGCGCGTAGGACGCGGCGCGGCCCAGCGCCAGGCGGCCAATGCCGATCGCCTCGGCGGCGACCAGGATGCGCTCGGGGTTGAGTTCGTGCAGGATGGCGCGGAACCCCTCCCCTTCCCCGCCGATGCGGTCTTCTTCCGGAACTTCCATCCCCTCGAAGAACACCACGTTCGAATCGACAGCGTGCCGGCCCATCTTGTGGATCAGCCGCACCTCGGCGCGCGTCTTGTCGAGCGTGGTGTAGAACAGGGTCAGCCCGTGCGAGCGGCGCCTGACCTGGTCGAGCGGCGTGGTGCGCGCCAACAGCAGGATCTTGTTCGCCTCCTGAGCGGTGGAGGTCCAGATCTTCTGGCCGGTGACGATGTAGCGATTGCCGCGCTTCTCGGCGCGGGTGCTGATCTCCGTGGTGTTGAGGCCCGCGTTGGGCTCGGTCACGCCGAAGCACGCGATGTCGCGGCCTTGGATCAGCGGCGGCAGCATTCGCGCCTTTTGCGCCGCGGTCCCATGCACCACGACCGGGTGCAAGCCGAAGACGTTGATGTGGACGGCAGAGGCGCCCGACATGGCGGCCCCGGATTCCGCCACGGCCTGCATCATCAACGCCGCCTCGGTGATGCCGAGCCCGGCGCCGCCGTACTGCTCTGGCATGGCGATGCCGAGCCAGGCCGCCTCGGCCATGGCGGCGTGAAACTCGTGGGGGAAGGCGGCCGTGCGGTCGCGCTCCAGCCAGTAGGCATCGGGGAAGCGGGCGCAGAGCCGGAGGATCTGGTCGCGGATCTGCTGCTGGTCCGGGGTGAGCGCGAAGTCCATGCACGGGGTCCGTTGCGGTCGGGATTGCGCGACCTCATCTTCGGAGCAATCTTTCTCGGACGCCAGCCATGTACACCCAGGGATTGAACGCGGCCGACGGCGCCGCTCCGCGCGACCCGCCCGAACTCCTCGAGCGGTTCCAGAGCCGGATCGACGCCGAGGAGAAGATCGAACCGAACGATTGGATGCCCGAGGCGTACCGGCGCACGCTGATCCGGCAAATCTCGCAGCACGCGCATTCCGAGATCGTCGGCATGGGGCCGGAAGGCAACTGGCTCACCCGCGCCCCCAGCCTGCGCCGCAAGGCGGCGTTGCTGGCCAAGGTGCAGGACGAGTGCGGCCACGGCGTCTATCTTTACGCCGCCGCCGAGACGCTGGGCGTTGCGCGCGAGGAGCTGGTTGACCAGCTCCTGACCGGGCGGGCCAAGTACAGCTCGATCTTCAACTACCCGACCCTGACCTGGGCGGATATCGGCGCGATCGGTTGGCTGGTCGACGGCGCGGCGATCATGAACCAAATCCCGCTATGCCGCTGCTCCTATGGTCCCTATGCCCGCGCGATGATCCGCATCTGCCGGGAAGAAAGCTTCCACCAGCGCCAGGGCTATGAGATCATGCTTACGCTCGCGCGCGGCACGCCAGATCAGAAGGCGCTGGCGCAGGACGCGCTTGATCGCTGGTGGTGGCCGTGCCTGATGATGTTCGGTCCGCCCGATGCGCAGAGCCAGCATTCCGACCTGTCGATGCGCTGGAAGATCAAGCGGTTCTCGAATGACGAGCTGCGTCAGAAGTTCGTCGATGCGACCGTGCCGCAGGCGCACTACCTGGGCCTGACCGTCCCTGACCCGGCGCTGCGCTTTGACGAGGAGATCCGGCACTGGCGCTTCGGCGAGATCGACTGGGCGGAATTCCGCGCCGTCTTGACGGGCGGCGGCCCGTGCAACCGCGAGCGTCTCGCTGCCCGTCAGCGCGCGCATGACGAGGGCGCGTGGGTGCGCGAGGCCGCGCGCGCCTATGCGGCCAAGCACGCCGCTCCGGCGCGGGCGGCCGCCTGATATGGCGCTGACCCCGCTCTGGGAGGTGTTCATCCGCCCCCGCAATGGCCTTGCGCACCGCCATGTCGGCTCCATCCACGCCGACGACGCCGAGATGGCGTTGCACGCGGCGCGCGACACGTTCACCCGGCGTGGCGAAGGACTGTCGATCTGGGTCGTGCGGGCCGCGGCGATCACCGCGAGCGACCCGGCCGACAAGGGGCCGTTCTTCGAGCCCGCTGAGGGAAAGGTGTACCGGCACCCGACGTTCTATGAGGTACCGGACGAGGTTGGGCATATGTAAGCCCGTCGCGACGCGGCAAGCGGCTAAACCTGGTGCTGATACCGAGACCAAGCATCAGCAGCAGGTAGCTTAGACCCGGCGATAGTACCCAGACGGATCGCTTGCAACGGGAACTGCTCCGCCCTTCCTCGCCACAGCCATGCGGTTGCCAGGGTTCGTCGCGGTCGCACCAGCTCCGCTCATTCCCTGCACCTGAGCGGAGGCGACGGAGTTCGACCTGCCGCTATCTCAGCGGTTGGTGGTCCAGGAGCTGGAGCCGGGCGCAGCGCCCTGAGCCAGGGCGGCGCCGGTGCCAATGCCGCTGACCGCAAGGCCGAGGAACAGCGCAAGGGCGATCATCGTCGTTTTCATGTTCATCTCCTCTGGTTGGCCTCCGCGCTTGCATTGCGGGGCCTGTCGGGTCGCCTTGCGGCGCTTTCCGATGCCCGCGATGCTCGCCCGTCCTCGCGACCTGCTGATGTGCTGCGAGTAATTTCTTTGTAAAAGTTCGTTCCCCGCTGAGCGGCCGGGTGCTGAGCGGCCGGGTGTAGAAACCCACGAAGGTTCTCTGGCCGGTTGCCGGGAAGGGCCGGGAGATGGCCGACGCGGAGCCGAAAGCGCTGCAGTTCGCGGGCTTCACGCTCGACCCGGACGCGCGCACCGTGGTGGACGCGAACAGCCGGGAGGTTCCCCTGCGGCGCTCGGAGTTCGAGCTGCTGCGCGCCTTCCTCGCCGCGCCAGGGCGCGCGCTCAGCCGCGACCACCTGCTGGACGCGGTCGCCGGACGCCACGCGGACCCCTTCGACCGTAGCGTCGACGTGCTGGTCGGGCGGCTGCGGCGCAAGATCGACCCGGAGCCTGGCGCGCCGCGGCTGATCGTCACCGTGCCCGGCGTGGGCTACCGGTTCGCGGCCAAGCCGCAGCCCGTCTCCGCCGAGAGCGCCACGGCACCGGTAGCACCGGCACCGCCGCCCGCGGCATCGCCTGCCCCTCCCGAGCGCCGCCAGTTGACCATCCTGCGCTTTGGCCTGTGCGGGCCGGCGATGGTTTCCGCGCGGCGCGACCCGGAGGATCTGCAGCGGCTGCTGGCCGCCTTCCACACGACCTGCGCCGCGATCATCCGCGACATGGGTGGTATCGTCGCGGGGCGGTTCGGCGAGACGGTGCCGGCCTATTTCGGGTATCCCGAGACCCACGAGGACGCGGCGGAGCGGGCGGTCCGGGCGGCGCTGCGCGGGCACCAGGTCGCGGAGCTGGTCGGGCGCGAGGAGGAACTGTCGCTCTTGCTGCGGCGCTGGGCGCAGGCCAGGGCCGGAGCCGGGCGGGTGGTGCTGGTCACCGGCGAGCCCGGCATCGGCAAGTCGCGCCTAGTCCCAATACGGTTCACTTTAGTTGTTTGTGCCGCAGGGAGAACCAAGGCGGATGCTGCATTTTCAATTGGTTGGTATTCGGCCGATAGCTTAAGTGAACAGGATTTTGCCTTAAGTGAACCGTATTGCGCCTAGTCCGCGCGGCGCAGGACCGGCTGGCGGGCGAGGCGGAATTACAGCTGCGCTACTTCTGCGCGCCGCACCACCGCGCCAGCGCGCTCTATCCGGTGATCGCCCAGCTCGAGCGCGTGGCCGGCTTCGCCCGCGACGACACGGCCGAGACGCGGTGGGCGAAGCTCCGGGCGCTGCTGGCGCGCTCGGAGGCCAGCGAGGAGGCGACCGCCTTGCTGGCCGCGCTGCTCTCGATCCCCGCGGGCGGGCGTTACCGGCTGCCCGGGACGAGCCCGCAGCGGCTGCGGGAGAAGACCCTGGCGGCGCTGCTCGACCTGTTCGCCGGGCTGGTCGCGCGGGAGCCGGCCCTGGCGCTCTTCGAGGACCTGCACTGGAGCGACCCGACCACGCTCGAGCTGCTGGCGCGCACCGTCGCGCGGGTGGCGTCCATGCCCGTGCTGCTGCTGCTGACCGCGCGTCCCGAGTTCAAGCCGCCCTGGCCGGACCAGGCGCACGCGACCACGCTTCTGCTGAACCGGTTGGGCGACAACGAGGCGGCAGCGCTGGTCCGCCGCGTGGCCGGCGACGTATCGCTGCCCGGCGCCCCCTTGCAGCAGATCGTCCGGCGCGGCGAGGGCATTCCCCTGTTTGTCGAGGAGCTGACCAAGGCGGCGCTGGAGAGCGGTCTCTTAGCAGAGGGGGAGAGGTCCGCGCCGTCGCCGCTTCCGACCGGCCTGCACGACCTGCTGCTGGCGCGGCTCGACCGCCTGGGGACCGCGCGCGAGGCGCGCAGATCGGCGCCGTGATCGGGCGCGAGTTCACCCACGAGCTGCTAAGCGCCGTCGCCGGCCAGCCCGACGCCGCGCTGGAGCCAGCGCTGGCGCGGATCGTCCGCTCCGAGCTGCTGTTCCGCAGTGGTGCGCCACCTGCGGCGCGCTACTCCTTCAAGCACGCGCTGGTGCAGCAGGCCGCCTATGAGAGCCTGCCGCGCAGCCGGCGCGCCGCGTTGCACCTGCGGGTCGCCGAGGCGCTGCTGACGCTGGACCCGGACGTCGAGGCCACCCAGCCGGAGCTGCTGGCCTGGCACTGCGAGCAGGGCGGGCGCGTTGAGCGGGGGGCAAACCTCTATACCCGTGCGGGCTTCGGCTCCACTCGTCGCGGTGCCTATGCCGAGGCGCACGGGCAGCTCGCCAGCGCCGCGCGCATGGTCGCGGCCATGCCGGAGGGCGAGGCGCGTGACCGCCGGGAGCTGGAGGTGGCTCTCTGCTTCATCACATTGACCCGCTGGAACCGGGGCTACGCGTGCTCCGAGGCCGCGGCGGCGCACCATCGGGCAACGGCGCTGTGGCAACGCCTGGGGCGGCCGGCGGAGTTCCTAGAGATCGCACGCACCCGCTTTGAGTATCATCTGTTCCGCGGCGAGACGCGCCAGGCCCAGGAGATCGCTCTTCGGCTCCTGGACGATGGCGACCGGTGGGCTGATCCGCGCTACCGCATCCTGGGCCACGTCACATTTGCATTTGTGACCATGATCCGCGGCGAGTCCCTGCTGGACGCCGACTGGCATCTCCGGGAGGCCCTCGCGCTGATCCAGTCTCGCTCGGACGCCCCGAGCGTGCCGTCGCAGCCCCTGTCGGAGCTGGAGGCGATACACTCATCCAGTGTCTGGTGCATGGCTCATCACCTGCACGTCCGGGTGAGTTGCCTGCTCGGCCACCTGGACCAGGGATTGGCCCACCTCCACGCGGTTGTCGAGCGCAACCTACAAATCGGCTACGCGGTCGTCGAGATCGCGTTCTGTATGACACAGGTTGGCGTCAGCTCGTATTTCTCCGAGGCGGCGGAGCTTGCCCCGGCGGTGGACCGCTTGAACAAGCTGGCCCGCAAGTCCGGTCTCATTTTATACGAAGCGTGGGCCAAGCTGTATCGAGGCTACGTTATCTCCCGTGGCGGAGGTCCCGAACAGGGAATCGCTCTCATCAACGAAAGCAGGCAGGCGTATGGGGACATCGAGGTGGTGGCCTATTCCGGCTACCATCGCGCGCTCCTGGCCGGGGCGCATCAGCGGCTTGGCCGGCTCGACGAGACACGACGCCTCCTCACCGCGGCGCAGGACCTGGCCCAACGCACCGGCGAAGGCTGGTACGACGCCGAGCTGGCGCGGCGCCTGGGCGAGGTGGACCGCCGGGAGGGCGACTTCGGGGCCGCCGAGGGGCGCTTCACGCAGGCCCTCGCCATCGCGCGCCGCCAGCAGGCGAGGTTGTGGGAGCTGCACGCCGCCACGAGCCTCGCAAGCCTGTGGCATGAGCAGAACAGGAGCGCCGAGGCCCGCGCCGTCCTCGCGCCCGTCTACGAGTGGTTCGAGGAGGGACTGCAGACCAGCTCGCTGCGGCGCGCCAAGGCGGTTTTGAATGCGCTATCCTGACCTACGCCGCCATGTGAGGCGAGCGTTGCAAGACAGCCGGCACGCTCAGTCCGCCAGCCCCGGCAACCAAGCCTGCTCGGCCCGCCGCTTGACCTCGAAGCTGTCGATCGCCGCCGCGTGCTGCAAAGTCTGGCCGATGTCGTCAAGCCCCTCCAGCAGCGAGTGCTTGCGGAACGGGTCGATCTCGAAGCCGATCTCCTCGCCGTTCGGCCGCACCACGACCTGTCTCTCCAGATCAACCGTCAAGCGCGCGTTGCCGCCGAGCTTGGCATCCTCGATCAGGGCATCGCACATCGCGCGCGGCAGGCGCACCGGCAGGATGCCGTTCTTGAAGCAGTTGTTGTAGAAAATATCGGCGAAGTCAGGCGCGATCACGCAGCGTATGCCGAAATCGAGCAGCGCCCACGGCGCGTGCTCGCGCGAGGAACCGCAGCCGAAATTCTCGTGCGCGATCAGGATTTGCGCGTGCCGGTACGGCTCCTGGTTCAGCACGAAGTCCGGGCGCTCGTTGCCTTGCGGGTCGTAGCGCAGCGTGTCGAACAGATGCACGCCGAGCCCGGACCGCTTGATGGTCTTGAGGAAGCGCGCCGGGATGACCTTGTCGGTATCGACATTCGCCATCGGCAGCGGCGCGGCGATGCCAGTCAGGGTGGTGAACTTCTCCATCACACCAGCTCCCGCACGTCGGCCAGCCGCCCCGTCACCGCCGCCGCCGCCGCCATGGCCGGTGAGAGCAGATGCGTGCGCCCGCCCGGCCCCTGGCGGCCCTCGAAGTTGCGGTTGGACGTGCTGGCGCAGCGCTGGCCTGGGGTGAGCTTGTCTGGGTTCATGCCGAGGCACATCGAGCAGCACGCCTCGCGCCACTCGAAGCCGGCCTCGCGCAGCACGCGGTCCAGCCCCTCCTGCTCGGCCTGCTGCTTCACCAGCCCCGAGCCGGGCACCACCAGGGCGCGCACGCCCTCCGCCACCTTGCGGCCACGCGCGACCTGAGCGGCGGCGCGGATGTCCTCGATGCGGCCGTTGGTGCAACTGCCGATGAACACAACGTCAACAGGGATGTCCTGCATCCGCGTGCCCGGCCTCAGCGCCATGTACTCCAGCATGCGCTGCATCTGCGCCCGCTCCGCCTCGTCCCTGGCGGTGGACGGGTCGGGCACGGCGCCCGTCACAGGCACGACGGCGCCGGGCGTGGTTCCCCATGTCACCATCGGCGCGATGTCGCCCGCGTTCATCACCACCGTCGTGTCGTAGTGCGCGCCGGAATCGGACGGCAGGGTGCGCCAGTGCTCCACCGCGCGGTCGAACGCCTCGCCCTTGGGGGCGAACTCGCGGCCTTTGATGTAGGCGAAGGTGGTCTCGTCCGGGGCGATCATGCCGGCCCGCGCTCCGGCCTCGATCGACATGTTGGAGACGGTCATGCGCCCGGCCATATCCAGCGCACGGATCGCCTCGCCCGCGTACTCGATCACATGCCCATTGCCGCCGGCCGTGCCGATCTTGCCGATGATCGCCAGTACCGATGTCCTTGGCGGTCGCACCAAAACCGAGCGTGCCGTCCACTCGGACCAGCATGTTCCTCGCCGGCTTCTGCAACAGCGTTTGCGTGGCCAGCACGTGCTCGACTTCCGAGGTGCCGATGCCGAAGGCGAGCGCGCCGAGCGCGCCGTGGGTGGAGGTGTGGCTGTCGCCGCAGACAATGGTCATGCCAGGCAGGCTGACGCCCAGCTCAGGGCCGATGATATGCACGATGCCCTGGCGGACGTCGAGGATCGGGATGTAGGGGACCCCGAACGCGGCCACGTTGCGCTCCAGGGTTTCGACCTGGATGCGGCTGTCCTCCTCCTTGATGCCGGAGCGGCGGTCGGTGGTGGGGATGTTATGGTCGGCGACGGCAATGGTCGCGTCAGGCCGCCGCACCTTTCGGCCGGCCATGCGCAGGCCATCGAAGGCCTGCGGGCTCGTGACCTCGTGGACGAGGTGGCGGTCGATATAGAGGATACACGTGCCGTCGGGCAGCCGCTCCACAACGTGGCTGTCCCAGACCTTGTCGAACAGCGTGCGCGGCTTGGCTCCGGACATGCGCCCCTCTCCTTCTCCTCGCGCTTAACTACTCGGCCGAAGCTGCATCCGAAGCAGCCTCGTCCTGGGGTGCCGCCTCGGCCGCGCCGACCGCGGTGCCAGTGGCACGCGCCCGCTCGGCGATGCGCGCCGACTTACCGGAGCGGCCGCGCAGATAATACAGCTTGGCGCGCCGCACGTCGCCCCGGCGCACCACGGCGATCTCGGCGATAGTGGGCGAATAGAGCGGGAACACGCGCTCGACGCCCTCGCCATAGCTGATCTTGCGCACCGTGAAGTTGCTGTTCAGGCCCTTGTTGGAGCGGGCGATCACCACCCCTTCGAAGGCCTGGGCGCGGCTGCGCTCGCCCTCGATCACCTTGACCATGACGCGCACCGTGTCGCCCGGCCCGAACTCGGGCACCGCGCGCGAGGCGGTCAGCCGGGCGATCTGCTCGGCCTCGTATTGCTGGATGATGTTCATGATCGGTCCTCTCGGGGTTTGGCTTACGGCGTGCCGGACTTGGAGACAATGGCCGCCGAAGCGGCGGAGATATGCCGCGTCCACAAGTCGGGCCGGCGCGATCGGGTGATCCGCTCGGCCTCGGCACGGCGCCAAGCGGCGATTGCGGCATGGTGGCCCGACAGCAGCACGTCGGGCACGCGACGTCCCTGCCATTCGGCGGGGCGGGTGTAGTGCGGGTATTCCAGGAGGGGCTCGGAAAAGCTCTCCTCCTCGGCGCTGGACAGGGCGCCCATGACGCCCGGCAGCAGGCGCGCCAAGGCGTCCAGCACCACCATCGCGGCCAGCTCCCCGCCGGAGAGGACATAGTCGCCGATCGAGACCTCGTCGCAGCCGCGCCCCTCGATGACCCGCTGATCGATACCCTCGTAGCGGCCGCAGAGCAGGACGACGCCGGGGCCGGCCGCGAGGTGCCTCGCGTCCTCCTGCCGGAAGGGCCGCCCGCGGGGGGTGAGGTAGATCAGCGGCCGGTTGTCGGAAACCGAAGCAAGAGCGGCATCCGCGACGTCCGGGCGCATCACCATGCCGGCGCCGCCGCCGAACGGGGTGTCGTCCACGCTGCGGTGGCGGTCGGTCGCGAAGTCCCGGATGTTCACGGTCTCCAGCGCCCACGTTCCGGCCGCGAGCGCGCGGCCGGCGAGGGAGTGGCCGAGGGGGCCGGGGAACATCTCGGGGAACAGGGTCAGGATCGTGGCACGCCAGGTCATGCGACGGAGTCCTCGGGGGCGTCCACTTCGGCCGGCGGTGTGACCACCACGACACCGCCCGCGACGTCCACCTCTGGCACCGAGTCGCGGGTGAACGGCACGACAAGCGGCCCTGCATCGCGCTCGACCTCTAGGCTCGCGCCGGCGCCGTAGTCATGCACCGCCGCGACCCGTCCGACATTTGCGCCGCTCGCGTCCACCGCCATCAGCCCCACAAGGTCGGCAAGGTAGTATTCATCATTCTCGGGCGGGGGCAGACAGTCGCGCGCAACGAACAGGCGCGTGTTGGTCAGCCGGGCCGCCGCGTCGCGGTTCGTGATCTTGCGCTCTGTCCCGCCCACGACCTCTGAAAGCTCGGCAAGCCCCTCTCCTTGCCAGCGCAACGCGAAGCGTCGTCCAGCCTCGTTGGACAGAGGGCCGTAGGCGGTCAGAGCTTCCGGCGGGTCGGCATAGCTGGTGACGTGCACCAACCCGCGCACGCCGTGCGGGCGGCCGATCACGCCGAGCAGGATGCGGGCGGCAGGCATCAGCCCCCGGCGGCGCGCGCCTGCGCCTTCTTCTTCGGCGCCGACTTCACTGGCTGCTCGCGGTACGTCGGCATCGGCGCCAGGCCGGCGCGACCCAGGAACTTCGCCACCCGCTCCGTGGGCAGAGCGCCCTGGCCGACCCAGTGCTGGATGCGCTCGCCTTGCAGGCGCACGCGGTCCTCGTGCTCGGCCGGCAGCATGGGATTGTAGCTGCCCAGCTTTTCGATGAAGCGCCCGTCGCGGGGACTGCGGCTGTCGGCCACCACGATGTGATAGTACGGCCGCTTCTTCGCGCCGGCGCGCGCCAGGCGGATCTTCAGTGACATCCGGTTGTTTCTCCTAATACGGACGAGTGGGGGGCATCATGCCCTTGGGAAGGATCGCGGACAGGCCGTGGCGCATCAGGCCCTTTTGGCCCAGCTTGTTCATCCGCTTCATCATCGTGCTCATCTCGTCGAACTGCTTGAGCAGCCGGTTCACCTCCTGGACGGTGGTGCCCGACCCGGCGGCGATCCGGCGCTTGCGGCTGGCCTTGATGATGTCGGGGCTCTTGCGCTCCTGACGCGTCATCGAGCTGATGATGGCGCTCTGGCGCTTGACGATGGCGGTGTCGAGATTGGCGTCCTCGAGCTGCGCCTTGATCTTGCCCACGCCGGGGAGCATTCCGAGGATACCCGACAGCGACCCCACCTTGGTGATCTGGCGAAGCTGCGCGGCGTAGTCCTCGAGGTCGAAGCGGCCCTTGGCGAACTTGGCGGCGAGCCGCTCGGCCTCCTCCTGGTCGATCGTCTCGCTCGCCTTCTCGACCAGGCCCACGATGTCACCCTGGCCGAGGATGCGCCCGGCGACACGCTCGGGATGGAAGTCCTCCAGCGCGTCCAGCTTCTCGCCCACGCCCATCAGCTTGATCGGCGCCCCGGTGACGGCGCGCATCGAGAGAGCGGCGCCACCGCGCGCGTCACCGTCCATCCGCGTCATCACGATGCCGGTGACGCCCACCGCCTCGTTGAAGGCGCGCGCGGTGTTGACGGCGTCCTGGCCGGTCATGGCATCGACGACGAGCAGGGTCTCCGCCGGATTGGTCGCGGCGCGGATCGCCCTCACCTCTTCCATCAGCGCCTGGTCGATCGCGAGCCGCCCGGCGGTGTCGAGGATCACGACGTCGAAGCCCTCGCGCCGTCCCGTGTCCATGGCGCGGCGGGCGATCTCCACCGGCGTTTGGCCCGCGATGATCGGCAGGCTGGGCACCCCCGCGCGCTCGCCAAGCTGGGCGAGCTGGAGCTGCGCGGCCGGGCGTTGTGTATCGAGGCTCGCCAGCAGCACCCGCTTGCGCTGGCGCTCGGCGAGGCGCAGCCCGAGCTTGCCCGCGGTCGTGGTCTTGCCCGAGCCTTGCAGCCCGACCATAAGGAAGGGGATCGGCGCCGGCGCGTTCAGCTCCAGCGGCACGGCGCCCTCCCCGCCCAGCTCGTGGATCATCACGTCATGGACGATCTTCACGACTTGTTGGCCGGGCGTGACCGAATCCAGCACCTCCGAGGCCAGCGCCCGCGCCCGCACCTTGGCGATGAAGTCGCGCACCACTGGGAGCGCGACATCGGAATCAAGCAAGGCGAGCCGGACCTCTCGCAACGCCTCTCCGACATCGGCCTCGCTCAGGGCGCCGCGCCCGCGCAGCCGGTCGAAGGTCCCGGTCAGCTTTTCGGATAAGGCCTCGAACACGGCGGACACTCCAAGACAGAATGCGCCGCTGCGCGAGCCTTCGCGAAGCGGCGGAGCCCCCGCGCGCGGCGAAGGCCAGGAAGGGTTGCGGCAACCCGGATCGCATCCTCTATGAGATAATAGGAGAATCGGTCAAGTTACCGCCCGTGGGGGCGCCGCGGATCGGCACTCCTCGACATCAAATTGCGCTTGCAGCAACGCGGGATAGGCGGTTTACCTCGGCCGATCGCTGAACGCCGCTGCGCACCGCGCCAGCCCAAGGAGAATGCCATGCGTCTTGCCCTGCTCGGACTCGCCGCCGCCAGCCTGTTCTCCGCCGAGATCGCTGTGGCCGGGCCATGTGCAAGCTCGGTCGATCAGGGCGCGTTCGACACGGCAGCGCTCAAGAGCGAGCTGATGGTGGTAGCCCTAACCTGCAACAGGCGTGATGACTACAACCTTTTCGTGCAGCGCTTCCGTCCCGATCTGACACGTGAGGAGCGGGCGCTCAATTCGTGGTTCAGCCGCGCCTATGGCAGGCGGGCCCGGCAGATGCACGACGACTACATAACAAGTCTGGCCAATTCGGAATCCGAGCAGGGGCTGCGGCGCGGCACCCTGTTCTGCCAGGAACACGCGACGCTGTTTCCGACCGTGTTGGGCCTGCACGGGGCGAACCAGTTGGTGAATTTCGCTGCGCATCGTCCGCAGCCGCAGCCGGTCACGCTGGTGTCTTGCACGCGGGCCCGCCCGACTGGGGGCTCGATGCAGCATCCGATGCGGACCGCCCGGCAGGAGCGCTAGCCGGATGGCGCTTTCGCGAGCCAGTTGTCGCGGGAGCGCCGATCCTGTATCGCCAAGCCTCTCATGAGCACTACTTTTCCGGATCGTCTGCGCCCGGAGCGCGTCAGCCCGCTGCTTGAGCTCCAAGCCGGGTATTCCGGCACGATGCGCGCGCGGATGCTGGGCCAGGATATCATCCAGGGCGTGCGCCTTTGGCGGCTGGCGCTGACCTTGGGCTGGCTTGACATCAAGCTCCGCTACCGGGGATCGCTGTTGGGGCCGTTCTGGCTCACCCTGTCCACTGGAGCGATGGTGGGCGCGCTCGGTATGCTCTACGCCACACTGTGGCAGTTGCCGGTGGCCCAGTACCTACCCTTCCTGGCGCTGTCACAGGTGCTGTGGACCTTCATCTCCAGCGTCATCAATGAGGGCTGCACCAGCTTCACCTCCGCCGATGCCGTGATCCGCTCGGTGCGGATGCCGTTCTTCGTTCACGCACAACGGATCCTGGTGCGCAACGTACTGGTGCTGGGGCACAACATCCTGGTCATCGTCGTCGTCTACGCCGTACTGCATGTCTGGCCAGGGTGGTATGCGGTGTTCGCCCTCCCTGGCCTCGCCCTCTGGGTTGCCGATGGGCTTGCCATCGCCATGCTGCTCGGCGCCATCTGCGCGCGGTTTCGCGACATCCCGCCGATCGTCGGCAGCCTGTTGACGATCGCGTTCTTCATCACGCCGATCATATGGACGCCGAAGCAGCTCGGGCCGGGACGGAACTGGATGCTATTGGGCAATCCGTTCTTCGACGTGTTGGAGATAGGTACGCGCTCCGCTGCTGGGGCTCGCCGCCGGTTCGCATGTCTGGATCGCCGCCCTCGTGTTCTCGGGGGCGCTGTGTGGCGTGTCGTGGCTGTTCCTGTCCATCGCCAGGCCCCGGATCGCCTTCTGGATGTGAGCCTCATGCAGGGAAACGCGCGCGTCGAGGTCGCCGGACTTTCGGTCTTCTTCCCGCTCTACCACGGCAACAGCCGTAGCCTGAAAAAGACGGTGTTCGCCGCCGCCGCCGGAAAGCTGGCGCAGGACCGCAACCGGCGGGTGGTCGTGCAGGCCTTGCGCGATGTCTCGTTCAGCCTGAGGGCTGGCGACCGGCTGGGGCTGATCGGCGGCAACGGCGCAGGCAAGACCACGCTCCTGCGCACGCTGGCCGGCATCTATGAGCCGATCATGGGGCGGATCGCGGTCACAGGCAGCGTCCACGCGCTGCTCGACCCGCAGCTCGGCATGAACCCTGATCTGACCGGGCGGGAGAACATCCTGCTGCGCGGTCTCTACAACGGCCTGTCGCGGCCGGAGATTGCGCGCCTGGAGGAGGACGTACGCGCCTTCGCCGAGCTGGGCGACTTCATGGAGCTGCCGGTACGCATCTATAGCTCCGGCATGGTGGTCCGCCTTGGTTTCGCGCTCGCCACCGCGATCCAGCCGCAAATCCTATTGATGGACGAATGGTTTCTGGCAGGTGACGCTGAGTTTATGGAAAAGGCCCGCGCGCGGTTGGAGGACATGGTGCGCGGCGCGGAGATCCTGGTGCTGTCCACCCATATGATGGACGTGATTACGGATTGGTGCGATCGTGTCCTGTGGCTTGATCAGGGCCATATCCGCGATGACGGCCCGCCAGCCGACGTGCTGCACCGCTATCTCGGTCACCCGCTCCCGGAAAAGCCGGAGCCGGTTGGGGCATGAAGCCCGCCATATCGGAGGAACGTCATCATGCCCGCCAACAAACGCCTGCTGATTCTTCCCGGTGACGGCATTGGCCCCGAGGTGATGCGGGAGGTGCGCCGGGTTATCGACTGGATGGACCGCCGCCGCGCGGTGTCATTCGAGATTTCCGAGGACGTGGTGGGCGGCGCCGCGATCGAGGCCCGCGGCGCGCCGATCACCGATGCGACCGTGGAGACGGCGAAGGCGGCTGACGCGGTGCTGTTCGGCTCGGTCGGCGGGCCGCAATGGGACAAGCTCGGTTTCGACCTGCGCCCAGAGCTGGCGATCCTGCGGCTGCGCAAGGAGCTTGACTTGTTCGCCAACATGCGCCCGGCGATCGTGTTCGATCCGCTGGTGAACGCGTCTACCCTGAAGCCCGAGATCGTGCGCGGGCTTGATCTGATGATCGTGCGCGAGAGCACAGGCGGCATCTATTTCGGCGAGCCGCGTGGGGTGGAGACGCTGCCGAACGGCCAGCGCCGGGGCTTCGACACCGAGAGCTACACGACGGGCGAGATCGAGCGTGTCGCGCAAGTCGGCTTCGAGCTGGCGCGCAAGCGCCAGAACCGCGTGACCAGCGTGGAGAAGGCCAACGTCATGCGCTCCGGCCTGTTCTGGCGCGAGGTGGTGAGCGACCTGCACCGGCGCGAGTACGCCGACGTGGACCTGTCGCACATGTACGCCGACAACTGCGCCATGCAGTTGGTTCGCAACCCGCGCCAGTTCGATGTGATCGTGACCAGCAACCTGTTCGGCGACGTGCTGTCCGACCTCGCTTCGATGCTGACCGGCAGCCTGGGGATGCTGCCCTCGGCGACGCTGGGCGCGGTGCAGCCTTCCGGCAAGCGGCACGCGCTGTACGAGCCGATCCACGGCAGCGCGCCCGACATCGCGGGGAAGGGCATCGCCAACCCGCTGGCGCAAATCCTGAGCTTCGCGATGCTGCTGCGGTATTCCTTCGAGATGGAGGAGGACGCGCGGCTGATCGAGATCGCTTGCACGAACGTGCTGGCGGGGGGGATGCGCACGGCGGACATCATGGCGCCAGGCAGCGCGCGGGTGGGAACGAAGGTGATGGGGGAAGCGGTGGTGCGGGAGTTGGACAAGTTGGCGGCTTAAGGAAAGCGGTCGCACTCGCGGTCCTTCCCTCTGCTACCTGCCGTCGATTAGACGCTCAAGCTCGTCGGAGAGCTGAATGGCGCCCATAGGATCTCCTTAATTCGAGCTTGGACCGGAATCGCCAACGTTTTCCACGTCATGCCCGTGCTTGTCACGGGCATCTACGCCTTGGCGCCCCGCAACAAAGGCGTGGATGGCCGGAACAAGTCCGGCCATGACGGGAGAGAGATCATGTGCGATCACCCCGAGCACCGCCTCTACTGTGATCCGCGCCATCCCGTCCGCCTTATCTGGCCGGCCGTCCGGCGGCAGCACCGGCACGATCTGGCTGGCGTGCGCGAACGGCGGCACCGCGCCGAACAGGCCGTAGGTGCGGGTGCCCACCGCGGCTGCCAGGTTCATCACGCCGGTGTCGTTTCCGACGTAGAACGCCGCCTCGGCGCAGAGCGCGGCGACCTCGCCCAGGCGCCAGCCGAGTGCGTCCAGCAGGTCGGCCCCGGTGCCCTCGGCTCGGGCCGCGATCTCGGCAGCAAGCCGGCGCTCGGCCGGGCCGCCGACGAGGACAAGGCGCGGGAAACCGGCGCGGGCGAGACCCGCGGCGAGCGCGGCGAAACGCTCCGCCCCCCATTGCTTGTAGGGCTCGGAGCTGCCGATCCCGAGCACGGCGAAGGGGCGGCTCCCCAGCCGTGCCCGGACAAGCTGCCGGACCAACTCGGCGACCGGCAGAAGCGGCTCAGCCTCGGCCAGCTTTATGCCCGCCGCCTTCAGCCACGCGCCCGCCTGCTCGAACGGGTGTAGGCGAAGGGCCGGGGCGGAGAGGTTCGGCGAACGGTTGAGGAAGGGGCGCTGGAGCAGGGCGCCATACCCGTATCGCTCCGGAATCCCGGCCGCGAAGCAGGCCGTCGCCAGGGTGCGGCTGTGGTGCAGGACCACCACCCGCCGGAAGCGCCGCCGCCGCAGGGCCGCCACGAGGCGGAAGAAGCCGGCCGCGCCGTCATGGGTGCCGCGCCGGCGCTCCGGGTTGCGGTCGAGCCAGAGCACGTCGGCCACGGTGTCCTCGGCCGCGAAGATCTGGTCGGCCGCCGAGCGCGGCTTGGCGAGCAGCGTCACCGGGCCACCGAAATGCGCGGCCAGCGCCCTTACGTGCGGCAGGTGCCAGACCATGTCGCCGATGCCCGGCAGCGGCTGGATGATGGCGGTGGCGCTATCCCGGCTCAGCGGCGGCCTCCAGGGTGGGCGCTTGCTCATGCCGCGACCAGGCCGGCTGGGACAGGGCGGCGGGTTCGCGCCAGCGCGCCTCCGCGAGCCCCCAGCCCAGCATCACGAACAGCCAGCCGCCCATCGGCATGGAGATGAAGCCGCTGGTGGAGGCGAGCGGCCAGAGCTGGATGAAAACCGAGGCGAACAGTCCCACGCGCAGCGGATCCGGGTAACAAATCAGGCCGCGTCCGGTCGCGAACAGCCAGCCGAGCGCCGCCGCCGTGAACAGCGCGAGGCCCGGGAAGCCACCCTGGTCCAGCGCCTCCATGTAGTAATTATGCGGGTGGCTGGCGCAGATCGCGGCACCGCCCCCGTCCGGCATGCGCCCATCGAAGGTCGGGGCGAAGTAGCGCGGCAGTGGGCAGCCGGTGCGGAAGCCGTTCACCCCTCGCCCGGTGAGCGGGTGCTGCCGCGCGATCTCCCAGGCGCGCGCGTCCAGTTCGCCGTACTGGGAGCTGCCGAACCGGTCGATCTGCACGGTGAACTTCACCACCAGCCGGTAGTAGGTGGGAGGCGAGAAGGCGACCGAGCCGGCGATCAGCATTGCGCAGACGGCGCCGGCGGCCAGCACCACCGGGCGAAGCTGGCGCAAGAGCAGGCCGCAACCACCATCCCGAGGCCGGCCAGCATAAGCGGCATGCGCTGGCCGATCAGCACCATCACCGCGATCCCGGCCAGCAACAGCCCGTACGCGCCTGCCTTCGGCGCCAGCCCAGGACGCGCGAGCAGGGCGGCGGCGGGCGGCACCAGCACGGGGAACAGGATTCGGGCCAGGGGCGGCCCGGCGCGGGGCTTGCGGAAGGGACCGGTCAGCTCGCCGTCGCCGCCCCAGGGATCGCCCCAGAGATTGCGTCCCGTGGCATATTGCAGGAGCGACTGCGCCGCGATCCAGGCGGCGGCGACAGAGATGATTCCCCCGAACCAGCGCCGCGCGGCGGGCGCGCGCAGAACATGCCGCATCACCGCGAGCAAGACCACAAATCGGAGCACGGCCGCCGCCTGGGCAAATCCGCTCCAGCCCGACTCGCCCAGCCCGAGCGCGGGGAGCGGTGTGGAGCAGACCATCAGCCAGCCCCACCAGAGCAGCGAGAGCCGCATCCAGAACGGGCGCAGCCATGTCCAGTCGGCCGCCCATGCCGAGCGCAGCAGGAAGCAGGCGTCCGCGACGGCGATCAACCCGTCGGCGACGGAGTGCGCGTGCAGCAGCATCAGCGGCGTCAGCAGCACCGCGAGCAGCGCGGCGCGGTCGAGCAGGAGAGGCATCGCGCGTTCCTGCCAGCCGGCGCCGGGGCGGGCAAGCGCGGATCAGAGCGCCGCGTAAATCAACGCGAAAGCGTGGCTGACCGTGGCCTCCCGCACCGAAGCGCGGTCGCCGGGAAAAACATGGCTTTCGGCGGCGGTGGGCGCCCCGCGACGGGCCAGCCCAAACCAGACCAGCCCGACCGGCTTGGCGGCGGTGCCGCCGCCTGGCCCAGCCACGCCGGTCACGGCGACGGCCATCGTTGCCTGGGACCGGGCCAGCGCGCCCTCGGCCATCGCGCGGGCGACTGGCTCGCTCACCGCGCCATGCGCCGCGATTAGCTTGGCGGCACGCCGAGCAGCTCGGCCTTGGCGGCGTTGGAGTAGCTGACAAAGCCGCGGTCCACGACATCGGACGACCCGGCGATCGCGGTCAGCCCGGCGGCGATCAGGCCGCCCGTACAGCTCTCGGCCGTGGCGAGCAGGACGCCCCGCGTCCGGCAGGCATCGAGCAGGGTCGCGGCGGCGTCGAGGATCTCCGGCGTCAGCATCGGACCAGTATGGCCTGAGCCTTGCCGACCGGATAGGCTCAGTTCGATCCCGCTCGCTCGGCGGGCCGGTGCGCTGCGACTTCTGCGCCGTCTTGCGCTTCCCGCGCGGGCTATGCGCCGCCGCCGGGGTCTGCTGCCACTCGCCCTGGTCAGCCAGGCGGTCGGGGAACTCGCCCAGGTTCTCCTCGATTTGCGCTTCCTCGACCCCCTCGGGGTAGCCGGTCAGCGTGTTGGGATGGGTCATGGGGTTGGGCAGCAGTCCGGCGCCGGCGCTCTCCTCCATGCCGACCAGCTCGCGCGCGCGCTCCCAGAAGTCGGCGTCGCGGCCCTGGGGACGGCCATCCGCTTCCCAGAGATGGTAGGCGCGCTCGCGGATGCGTGCTTGGCGCGCGAAGTGGCCGTTCCAGCGGGTTTGTGCTCATGCTGTACGTGCCTCCTCTCTTGTCATTGGGTTACCTGTGGCTAAAACGCCGCCCCTTCAAACGGGTGCGATCCACCCTAGCCTTATAGTTCACATCGTGCTGCATTGCAGCAAAGGCAACGGGTACCACCCTATAAGGCTCTAGGCCACAGGGATGCTCGCGTGATGCACATCAGTAAATCTAACCGGAGCCTCACGCTCGGGCTACAGGGCGGCGGCTCGTTTGGGGCCTTCACCTGGGGCGGGCTCGACAGGCTCTTGGAGGAAGGGGCGCTCCAATTCGACATGGTGAGCGGCGCCAGCGTGGGGGCGGTCAACGCCGTCACCCTCGCCTCCGGCCTCGCTGAGGGCGGTCCCCAAGCCGCGCGGCGCAAGCTCGAGCGGGTCTGGGAACGGGTAAGTCTCATCGCGCCACTCTCTGGCAGCTCTGTCGCCCACGCGGCGGCGGCGGCGCTGGGCAGCCCGGCGCTGGCCTCGCCCTATCAGTTCAATCCGTTTGGGATCAACCCTCTCCGCGACCTCTTGGTGGAGGAGGTGGACTTCGCGGGGCTACGGGCCACCTCGCCGGTCCGTCTGCTGATCGCCGCGACACGAGTCCGAGACGGGCGGGCGCAGCTGTTCCGCGAGACCGAGCTGGACGTGGACCACGTGCTCGCCTCCGCGTGCCTGCCCTTCGTGCAGCAGGCCGTCGAGATCGACGGCGAGGCGTACTGGGATGGCGGCTATAGCGCCAACCCCCCGCTGCGCCAGCTGGTTCTGGACACCGACGCGCGGGACGTCCTGCTGGTGCGGCTGCTTCCCGACGCCGGCGGCGGCGTGCCGCAATTCTCCTACGAGATCGCGCAGAGGGTGCGCGCCATCGCGTTCAACACCGCGCTGCTCCAGGAGGAGGAGTCCGTCGAGGCCCTGCGCCGGTCGTGCGCGGGTCAAAGCGCGGGCCGCTCCAAGCTGTGCCGGAAGCTCACCGGACTGCACATGCACACGATCGCCGCCGAAGACGCCGTGCCTCAGCTGACGCGCGAGAGCCCGCTGGATACGTCCTGGCCTTTTCTCCTCCGCCTCAAGGAGCGGGGACGGGGCGCGGCGGTCGCATGGTTGAGAAACTGGCGCGCGGGGAGGCGGGCTCCGGCGCTTCGCCTAGGTCTCCTCAGCGCTGCGCGCCAGTCGTGCCGTCTCTTGTCGTTTTTCGCTTCTTACGCTACACGCCGCGCCTTCGCCGGCACCCCTGGAGGCCGGCGCTTGGCGTTTCTAGGAGCGGATCATGGCCAATCTCGTGACGATGCAGGCCGAGGTGCGCGCGCGGGCCGGTAAGGGGGCGGCGCGCGCGACCCGGCGAGCGGGCAAGGTTCCCGCGGTCATCTATGGCGCCCACCAAGCCCCGGCGCTCATCGCCTTGGAGCCGCGCGAGGTCTTGCGCGAGTTGCAGCGGCCGGGCTGGCAGTCGCGCGTCT
>CAWFTU010000018.1:0-416102 GCA_963818725.1 uncultured Pseudomonadota bacterium
GGCAGCGTGGTGCACAGATCAGGCGCGTTGGCGCAGTTGCCCCAGCCCCGTTCGGGGTCAGGCGACGCGGACGTACTTCGGGCGTCCCAGCTCCAACATACGATTGAGCGTGTAGACAGCCACCTCCACCTCGGTCGCGCGACGCTCGTCGGTGTGCGCGCGCAGCCCGTCCCCGATCACCTGCTTCCAGCGCCCGATCGCCGCCTCGGCCCGGGCCCGGCGCGTGTAGCCGGACGCCCTCTGCCAGGCCATGCGCCCGCGCTCGGCAATGCATTGGAGGTGGCGGTCGCGCTGCGTGGGCGCGGTCTCGGCCGTCTCGCTCGGCACCGCCGTTGAGCGCGGCGGCACGACCACGGCCGCCTCGGGATGGCGCTCGGCAACAGCGGTGGACACGCTGTCCTGGTCGTACCCACCGTCGGCGGTGAACGAGGCCACGGCTCCGTCGACCTGGTCGAGCAGGGCGCCGGCCTCGGCGCCGTCGTCGACCTCCTTGGTGGTGAGCGAGGCGGCGACGATCTGGCCCGTCCCGGCATCGAGGCCGAGGTGCAGCTTCCGCCACGACCGGCGTGTGCGGGTGCCGTGCCTCTCGACCAGCCATTCGCCGGGCCCACACAGCTTCAACCCCGTGCTGTCCACCAGCAGGTGCAGGGGCTCGGTCTCGCCGTCGGCACCGACGCTGGGCCGCGGCAGCCGCGGCACCGCAAGCGTCGCCGTCCGGCGGCTGAGGGTGGTGTGGTCCGGCACGCGCAGCGCCAGGCCGAGCAGGCCGATGATGGAGCCGATCAGGCCCTCGGTCTGGCGGTAGGCGAGACGAAACACCGCGCGCACGGTGAGCGCCGTCAGGATCGCCAGGGGCGAATACCAAGGCTGACCACCCCGGGTCGTGCGCGGCTCGGCTTTCCACCCTTCGATCGCCTCCTCGGTAAACCACACGGTCAAGCTGCCGCGCTGGCGCAAGCCCGCCTCGTAGGCGGGCCAGTTTGTTACCCGGTGTCGCTGGCGCGGTATGTGATGGCGGCGGTCCTGGTTCAGCTTGAAGGGCACAGCACGCATCCGGGGATCAGTAGAGGGGGGCGCCCTTCTACGCCGCCCAGCAGATCCACGCACCACGGTCACACATGCATGCTCCCTGCCTAACTCCCCAATATGCAGTGCCCATCAACACTCCACGAAAGCGGGGTAGCTTCAACAATCAAGCCTAATCCCTTCTCTGAAGGGCCTTATAGGTACAAGTGCGCATAGACTGATCCGGTCGCCGGCAATACGCTAATGATGGCGTGAAGGCGAACCGGTCGAACCCGGGGCTTGACAGAACCCGTGTAGTATGCGGCGCTCCGAGCGCGACAAACTGATTGGGAGCCAAGTCGCGGATTGCATCAGGGCCAGCAGTCATGAAGGCCGCGTAGACAGGCCGGACACATGACCGCACCCGCCCCTACTAGGAAATTAGCCTACTTCCGGCCAATGCCTTCTACAGTGGTGGACTTGTCTCGGGCAACACGCTCGACAGTTCAACCAAACTCATGCGGGGAGAGAACAGGATGAAAACCTTCCTAGTGACCACGACTGCGCTTTGCCTGACGGCAGCCTTGGCGCACGCTCAATCGAATCCTCAAGCTCAATCGAAGCCCCAGGAGACGCAGTTCACCCTGACGGCGAACCCTGCATTCATCCCGTGCCTCTCGGCGGATGGCTCAACTCCGCCCCAAGCAGTGGTCAAAGTTAGGCGGGGCGAGCTGAATGACACCGGCCTCGTGTACGTCTCAGGGCTCAAACCGGATCTGGACTTCGACCTCTTCACCGTACAACGCAGCTCGCTCGACGCGAACGGCAACCCGGTGCCGAACTTCCCGGGGTTCGGCCTGGCGTGGTACCAGACCGACCTGCACGCCGACTCCGATGGCACGGCCAAGGTTCTGATCAAGACCATCCTGCTCGACCAGATTTTTGGGTTCGATGGCGACAAGAGGCCGGACGGCACCACAGTTCTGCCGCCAACCAACACGTTCCACGTCGGCTTCTGGTTCAACAACCCGGAAGACGCGGCACCGTGCGGCTTCAATGTCAATAACCCGACCCCGTTCAACGGTGAGCACAGGGCGGGGCCGCTGGCGATGATCTCCCTGCCCGACCCCAACACCGGATTGGGGCCGCTCTGCACCAGCCCGACCGGCGCCGGCCCGGATGCGCCCTCTCCAGAAGCGTGCAATCCGTAACAGATCTGGCAGTGCCAGACGATTGCCAGGCGTTGGTCGACACAAGCTGTTGCACATTGGTGTTGCCACAACCCCAGTGTGCAGGCTACCAAGGTGGTGGAAACAGCCCACTCACTCTCTAGACCATCATGTCCGCCGAGGCTGCCACAAACTTGAGGTGGCCCGCCTCGAAGTGTCGAGTAAGGCGCTTGCAACGCAACGGGGGTTGCTCGGGGACCGAGCCTGTCCCCAGACACTGGAGGCGGACCGTGAGGGAGAATACGCTGTTTCTGGGGTTGGACGTCCACAAGAAGACGATTTCGGTGGCGATCGTGGAGGCGACGGCAGGAGCGGAGGTTTGGTTCTACGGAACCATCGAGAACAGGCCGGACGCGATCCGGGCGCTTTGTAAGAAGCTCTCCAAGGAAGGGCGACGCCTTCATGCCTGCTACGAGGCCGGTCCATGCGGATACAATGTGCAGCGGCATCTGGCCAGGCTCGGTCATCGCTGCGACGTCGTGGCACCGTCGCTGATCCCGCGCAAAGCGGGCGACAAGGTGAAGACGGACCGGCGCGACGCCATGATGCTGGCGCAGACGCTGCGGGCCGGACAGCTGACAGAAGTCTGGGTGCCGGACCAGGCGCATGAAGCGATGCGCGATCTGGTGCGGCTGCGCTCGCAGGCGACGCGCGACCTGCGAAAGACGCGCCAGCATCTGCTGAGCTTCCTGCTGCGCCACGAACGAATCTCGCCATTCGGGCACTGGACAAGGGCGCATCGCCGCTGGCTGGGCGAGTTGAAGTTCACGCATCCGGCTCAGCATCTTGCCTTGGAGGAGATGCTGCATCGGATCGAACGCGCGGAGGAGCTGTGCGAGCGATTGAAGCGGGCCATCGGCGAGCTGGTGCCGCAGTGGTCGCTGGCTCCCGTCGTGCAGGCGCTACAGGCCTTGCGCGGCGTCTCGCTGATCACGGCCGCCGTGCTGGTTGCCGAGATCGGCAGCTTCGAACGGTTCGCCAGCCCGCGTCAGTTGATGGCTTATCTCGGTTTGAGCCCATCGGAACATTCGAGCGGCGCCACTGTCAGGCGTGGCGCGATCACCAAGACCGGCAACGGGCTTGCCCGCACCAGCTTGGTCGAGGCCGCCTGGACATACCGCTTTCCGGCGCGGATCACACAAATCATCCGTGACCGGCTGAAGGGCCTGCCGGAGCCGATCCGTGCCGTGGCCTGGAAGGCGCAGGTCCGCTTGTCGGCGCGCTATCGCGCACTCATCGCGCGCGGCAAGTCGGCGCCCACGGCGATTGTCGCGGTCGCACGCGAGCTGGTCGGGTTCATCTGGGCGATTGCGCGGATGGTCGAACCGAAGTTCGCCTAGTGCAGACGCGAACGATGGTGCAACGGGTAACCGGAGAGGAGAACGGAAGCCGCAGATTTCGGCGCTCAGTGCGGACGGCAGGCTGGGGAGGTTGGGGAACCCTCGATCCGGGTTGGAGCAGGCCTCGGCTGACGCACGTTCGCTAGACAGAGGAAGCCCCACGACGAACCTTGGTCATGCGGCATTGACCCGCGGATAAGAGCCAGATCAACCGTCGTCCATGCTGCCTGCCGTCCACATCGAGCGCCGAACAGCACAGGTATAGCCTGCAGATGCGGGAGTTTTTAACACGCCATTGTCTTGACACGACGGACATAAGAGCCAGATCAACCGTCGTCCATGCTGCCTGCCGTCCACATCGAGCGCCGAACAGCACAGGTATAGCCTGCAGATGCGGGAGTTTTTAACGCGCCATTGTCTTGACACGACGGACATAAGAGACCCGGGATAATTCGCCGGAACGATCTGGGATTTGTGGCCCTTCGATGACGGTACAACCGGAGGCTGTGGGCGCATAGGTCGCTGTCGGACCCAGTGGGGGTCCGTTGGATGGGCCTGGCAGCTGATGGGCGTTGGGGTTGATCGGGCAGTGGGTGAGGTTGGGACAATCCGCCCCGTGCGTCAGATGCTCAGGCGGGGCATGCGCGTCAGCAGCAAGGCAAAGAGCGCCTGGTCCGGCGTCGCTCGCGGCAGATGCGGGCGAATCTGCGTCTTCAGCACCGCGATGCGCACCGCCAGCTTGATCAGACGCAGCCGGATCGTGTCGAATTGCGCAAGCCGCCAGCGCGAACGGCGCGGCATGAGCGTGCGCAGGCTCCACGTCACCCAGTGGGCGCCGACATGGAGGAACAGGCGCATTTGGTTGGCGCTCGCCTGGCAGCACGACGTGCGGCCGGCGGCCAGATGCGTCTTCCACGCCTTGATATGGTTCTCGGCCTGGCCTCGGGCGCAATAGATGTCCTGGTAAACGGTGCGGCCAGACGGGTCGCGCAGACTGGTGACGATGAAGCGTGTATCGGCCCCCTGCGGCCCGGCTTCGACACGGGCGGAGCTGCCCAAGGTTCCTCCCGCGAAGCGGGTGGAATGGCAGCGGAGGGGACGATGCGCTCCACACGATCCCAGCTCGCTGCCCCGTCGTGGAATTCCTCGAACCGCCGCAGCTTCGTCCCGCCCGAAACGGCGGCGGCGCGGACGGCGGTGCTTTCCTCGAGGGTGAGGGTGTGCTTGCGCAGCGTCGAGGTCGGCGCCACGCCGAGCGTGTGGTCCAACCGCCTGGCACGGCAGAAGCGCAGCACCTCGGGCGTGCAGTAATGGCTGTCGGCGCGCAGCATGGTCTCGACGCGGGGCCAATTGGCACGGACCGCGGTGATCAGGCGGTGCAACCAGCGCACGATCTGTTTGCCCGCCGGCCGCCTGGCCGGGCGCAGCACGGCAGCGATCATGCGGCCGTCGCCGTCAAACACCACGATCGGCTGGAAGCCGCACTCATCATGATGGGCGTTGAACAGGCGCAGCTGCTGGCCGCCATGCACGGCATCGAACATGTCGTCGATGTCGAGCATGTGTTTCGGCGTGCAATTTTGACCCCCTGAGCCGGGGGATCGGCGTGCAATTTTGACCCCTGAATGTGTGGCTGCTGGGCTGCCTGCTTCAGTTCGAGGTGGGCGGTGGGGGATGCTGATTGTGGAGACGGTCGGCCGGATCAGACGCGAGCATTTCGTCAGGGGCAAGTCGATCAAGGGTAAGCGGTGCTCTGATGCCCTTCTTCAACGGCCGATTGGGATCTGGTTGGTTTGCTCGAAGCAAAGGGCTTCGAGCTATCGTTATGTTCAACATTAATGACGACGCGAAGAGTGGCCATGGGCGTGCTGAGGTGCTGACGGGCCCTGGCCGTCGTCGACACTGGTCGGCGGAGGAGAAGGCCCGGGCTGTGGCGGAGACACTGGCACCAGGTGCGCGGGTGTCTGATGTGGCTCGGCGATGGCAGATCTGCCCTCAGCAAGTCTATACATGGCGGCGCACAATGCGCAGGGATGCCGATGCCGCGGCAGACGCGACGTCAGCTCATTCCGCGCCGGCCTTCGTGCCGATCGTCACCGAAGCAATGCCAACCGCCGCGGTTACAGGCCCACGCTCAGCAGCCGCCATTATCGAGATCCAGCTTGCCGACGCCATTGTGCGGGTGAGACCGGGTCTGGACGATGGATTGCTGACAGCGGTTTTGCGCGCCGTCCGCGCCTCGGCAGCACGAGCATGATCGCCGTTCCGGCTGGCGCACGCATATTGCTTGCCACGCGACCCGTTGATTTTCGTAAGGGTGCACACGGCCTCGCTGCCTTGGCGCAGGCGGTGCTGGCCGAAGATCTGTTCTCGGGCGTCATCATCGTTTATCGCAGCAAGCGTGCGGACCGGGTCAAGGTCCTGGTCTGGGATGGCAGCGGTCTGGTGCTGATCTGGAAGCAGATGCAGCAGGGATCGTTCCGCTGGCCGCCGATCATGGACGGCGTGATGAAGCTCTCGCCGGTCGAATTTGCGGCTTTGTTTGATGGCCTCGACTGGACGCGCGTTCAGACGGTGCGGGGGATTCTCAAACCCACCGTTGCGGCCTAGGATTCTGTGCGTGATGGAGTCCCCGCGCACCAACCTGCCGACCCTGCCTGACGATGCCGCGGCCTTGCGGGCGCTGCTGCTGGCGACACTGGGCGAACGCGATGCGGCGGTCGGCGAACGCGACATCTTGCAGGCTCAGAATGACCGGCTGCGCCATCTTCTGCTGAAGCTGACGCGGATGCAGTTCGGCGCCAAATCCGAGCGTCTGCCGGAAGAACAACTGCAGCTGGGCCTGGAAGCCCTTGAGCAGGCCATTGCCCAAGGTGACGCGCAGGCGGAGCAGCGGGATCCTGAACTGCGCAAGGACAAGGCAGCCAAGCGCCGGGCGAGCCGCGGCGCACTGCCCGCACACCTGCCGCGGATTGAGGTGAGGCTGACGCCAGAAGACACCGCATGCCCCTGTTGCCGGACGGCGATGGTGGTGATTGGCGAGGACACCTCCGAGCGGCTGGATGTCATCCCGGCGCAGTTTCGGGTGGTTGTGACGCGGCGCCCGAAGCTGGCCTGCCGAACATGCCCGGGCACCATGGCGCAGGCACCCGCACCGCCACGATTGATCGAGGGTGGCCTCCCGACCGAGGCAATGGTCGCGCACGTGCTGGTGGCCCGCTATGCCGACCATCTGCCGCTGTATCGCCAGGCGCAGATCCTGGAGCGACAAGGCGTGGTCGTTGAGCGGTCCACGTTGTCGTTCTGGATGGGGTATGCCGCAGCCGAAGTTGCCCCCCTGGTGGCACGGCTGCGCGAGATGATGCTGGCTTCGACACGGATCTTCGCTGACGAGACCGTCGTGCCGGTGCTCGATCCGGGTCGCGGGCGGACCAAGCAGGGCTACTTTTGGGCGATTGCGCGCGACGATCGGCCATGGGCAGGGAGCCAGCCGCCCGCCGTCGTCTACAGCTACGCGCCTGGCCGCGGACAGATTCACGCCAATGCGCTGCTCGGCAGCTATCGCGGCATCCTGCAGTGCGATGGCTACGCCGCTTACAAGAAGTTCGCCGGGTCCAAGTCTGCCGATCCCGCCATAACGCTGGCCTTCTGCTGGAGCCACGTGCGCCGCGGCTTCTACGATCTGGCCAAGGCGAAGGCGCCGATCGCGATGGAAACCTTGCGGCGGATTGCCGCACTCTACGAGGTCGAAGCGCGCGTCCGCGGCAAGAGTGCTGCCGATAGGCTCGTTGTTCGCCACATCGAGAGCCGGCCGTTGATCACGGAACTGCGTGTCTGGTTCGAAGCGCAACTTGCGAAGTTACCCGCCCGCGGCCCAACCGCCGAGGCCATCCGCTATGCCCTGAACCATTGGGATGGGCTGCAAAGATTTCTGGAGGACGGGCGCGTCGAGCTCGACAACAACAGCGTCGAACGCGCCATGCGACCCGTAGCACTTTCGAGAAAAAACAGCCTCTTTGCGGACAGCGATGAGGGCGGCGAAAACTGGGCCTGCCTGGCCTCGTTGATCGAGACCTGCAAGCTCAACGGCGTCAATCCACAGGCCTATTTTACCGACCTGTTGACACGCCTGGTAAACGGCTGGCCGCAGAAGCGCATTGATGAGCTGATGCCATGGAACTGGGCGCCAAAACAGCCACCCTGAGTCTCTCGGAAATCCCAAAATGGCGGGGCAACGCTGACAATTGATCAGCCGGCGCTATGAAATGATTGATAGCGGGACAGCTGCATCGGCGTTGTTCTCTTCGGGTTGCCGTGCCCTCGAACGTGAGGTGGCGTGATGAGCGGTCACCCAAGGGTGCGCCACTTCAACCTGGAAAAGCACGATGGCCGCCAAGCCCAAGCAAACATCACCGACGTGGAGTGACGTAAAGAGAAAGCTGGCCGCATTCGACCGCGCCGGCCTGTTCGGGATCATCCAGGACCTGTACGCCGCCAGCAAGAGCAACCAGGCCTTTTTGCACGCCCGGTTCGGCCTTGGCGGCGACGTGCTCTCGCCCTACAAGGCGATCATCGACCGCTGGCTTTGGCCCGACCCCATCAAAAATCAGGATACGTCGGTTGCCGCAGCCAAAAAGGCGATCACGGATTACAGGAAAGCTGCTGGGCAACCCGAGGGGTTGGCGGAGCTGATGGTGTTCTATTGCGAGCGCGCGGCGGGCTTCAGCAACGAGTATGGCCTAGATGACGAAGGATATTACGATGCCCTGGTGAGGATGTTCGAGCAGGCGCTCAAGGTGTCCGTCACTCTAGCTGCTGAGCAGCGCAGCCTCATGCTGGACCGCCTTGATGCCGTGCGCAACATCAGCCACAACTTCGGCTACGGCGTCAGCGACGACATGGATGATCTCCTGGCCAGGTATGGCCAGAGGTAACAAAAATCCCGGATTTGACCTCGTTAATGGACGGCAATCGGCCAGCAAGGAAAGGGGACGGCTCATGCGGTTACGTCCGGCAGGTGCGAAATCGTGCTGTGCGAGACGTTGAAGCTTTTCACGATATCGCGCAACGGCTCGCCCGCATCACGCCGCTTGAGCGCTTCCGATAAAGCCCCAAGGGTGGCAGAGCACCGCTTACGATCAAGGAGATCGCGCGTGACCTGAAGGTGTCGCGCAACACGGTTCGCAAGGTGCTGCGGTCGGGCGAGACGTCGTTCTCGTATGAGCGGGAGGTTCAGCCGCGTCCCAAGATCGGGCATTGGAAGGCGGAGCTGGACAAGCTGCTGACGAAGAACGCCGAGAGCGGGACGCGCGAACGGCTGACGCTCGTTCGCCTCTTCGAGGAGTTGCGAGGGTTGGCGTGGTTCAAATCCGGGTCACACGTGAGGCCGGGTTGACGCTGCCAAGGCGGATGACCGCACCTTCATGCTTTCAGTGATGGTGCGGGTATGGACCAAGGGATCGGTGCAGCAGCGAGGCTACCCGGGAGTGACCGCAAGGACCTGGCCATCCAGGCGCTGGCCGGTTCGGAGACGGTCAGCGACCTGGCCGCTCAGCACGGGGTCAGCCGCAAGTTCGTCTACCAGCAGACGCACAAGGCCTGCGCGGCGCTGGATGACGCCTTCTCGTCGGCTGCCACGTCGGACGATGAGGTGCTGTTCGAACTGGCGGTGACCAAGGCCTGGCTGCGCCAGGTGATCGTCGGGCTGGTGCTGATCTGCCGCAGCTCGTATCGCGGCGTCGTCGAGTTCCTGCGCGACCTGCTGGGCATGGCCATCAGCGTGGGCACCGTTCACGGCGTGCTCGAGGCGGCCACGCGGCAGGCGAGCGCGATCAACCAGGGCCAGGACCTGTCGCGCATTCGGGTGGGCTTGCACGACGAGATCTTCCAGGGCGCCACGCCGGTGCTGGCCGGCGTCGATGCGGCGTCGACGTTCTGCTACATCCTGGCCGCCGAGGACCGCCGCGACGCCGACACCTGGGGCGTGCGCCTGCTCGACGCCGCTGAGCAGGGGCTGCGGCCCGACCACACGATCGCCGATGCGGGACAAGGCCTGCGCGCCGGGCAGAAGGCGGCCTGGGGTGAGACGCCCTGCCATGGCGACGTGTTCCACATCCAGCGCCAGTCCGAGGGGCTGGCCAACACGCTGCAGCGCCTGGCCCAGGGCGCCACGTCGCGGCGCAAGGCGCTGCAGGCCAAGATCGGCCGCGCCGGCCAGCGCGATCGAGACCGCGAGATTGCTGCCCAACTGGCGCTCGCGCGACAGAGCGAGACCAAAGCGCATGGGCTGGCGTGTGACGTTCGCACCCTCGTGCACTGGCTGCGCCACGATGTCCTGGCTCTCGCTGGCCCGGACCTGGCCACCCGGCGCGAGCTGTTCGACTTCATCGTCGAGGAGCTGGCCGCCCGCGAGCCCGAGGACGCGCGGCGCCTCCGACCGGTGCGCGTGGCCCTCCAGAACCAGCGCGACGACTTGCTTGCCTTCGCCGGCGTGCTCGACGCCAAGCTGGCCGAGATCGCGCGCGCCCACGCCATCGCCGAGCCCCTGGTGCGCGAAGCCTGCGTGCTGCACCGCCTGCCCAGCACCTCGCCCGCGTACTGGCAGGGGTGGAGCCGGCTACGCGCGCAGCTGAGAGGCGAGTTCCACGCCCTGGTCGCCGCCGTCAGCCGGGCCATGGCGGACACGCCGCGCAGCAGCTCGCTCGTGGAGAACCTGAACGCGCGGCTGCGCACCTACTTCACCTTGCGCCGGCACCTCGGCGGCTCATACCTGGACCTGCTGCGCTTCTTTCTGAACCACCGCCGCTTCCTGCGCAGCCGCCATGCCGAGCGCCAGGGCAAGAGCCCACGCGAGCTGATGACCGGCCAAGCGCATCCGCACTGGCTGACCCTGCTCGGCCTGGGACCGCTCCAGCCCCGGCGGGCTTGACCACGGGGAGGCTGGCCGCCTCCCGATAGGACGCCGTTCCGACTGAAATCTGGCCGTCACAGGCCGGCGCTTTCCGCGCGCACGTGTAACCTGATTCGAGCAGGTTCTGAACCACGCCGAATTATGCACCAGGAGACCGATAGACCATAACTGGAGTGTTACAAAATCGACCCACGGTTCTGTCGCAGCTACGTCTATCTTCGATCCAAGGCGGTCGCTGCCGTCAATTCAGCCAGCTCAAAAGCGGTCAGTTTTCGCCACCGTCTGATCCGCCGCGTATCCCAACCCCTGCCGAGACTCACGATCAGAGCGCGCGCTGCAGTACCGACGGTGTTCCAATACGCCCGCGTCCGGCCCTTGAAGTCGGTTAGGAAGGCACCGCTGTCCCACCCGGTTGCCCCCGGTCCCATGGCGACACCCCACCGTCCGGGGAATGACCACCAGGCCGGCGGGGGTAATTCCGGCGACAGGGTCGGCGTGGTGAAGATGGTGAGATTGGTTGCGATGGGAGATTGCGGGGTGGACTGCCCGACACTCCCAGATCCGCCCACCGAGGTGCCCCCGCCGTCGGCGGTGTCGCCCTGAGGGTTCGGAAGCGGCGTGCTGCTGGTTTGCCCGGCGGCTTCGGCAGCGACGACCGCGCCGACAATGAGGGCAATAAGGCCGACGATCAGAAGCACCCAGCCCAGGGGGTTCCAGAAATTGGCGGCACCTGCGGACGTTGCGACGGTTACTATAATCCCGATGCCCGCCCCGGCCGCCCCGCTACCGACGCTGCCCACGACACCTCCGGCTACCAGCCCCCCCTGGTTCGGATCCGAAGTGGTCGAGAACGGGGTGAGGCCGAACAGGTTCTTGTGGGTGCCGCAGGTGACGTAAACGGGGAAACCAGGGAACAGTGGAAAGGTCGGCAAACCACCGCCGCCGCCCAAACCGCCGCCGCCCAGGGATCCGCTAGGGACAGTGGTCGGGGTCGGCGGGGACGTCTGCGTGTTGACCTGGGCCGGGTAGTCGGCGCTCAGCCCGGCGGTAGCAATCCCATCGCGACTTGCGAGCACGCCCTGGCTCATCACGACAAAGGCGGGGATCACGGTGGCCGGATCCGGCGGCAGGGTCAGGTCGGCGGGCGTCACAGCGCCCCCGGCCGCAGGGGCGGCATTGAAGTAGAACGAAACCGCCTCCCACTGCCCCTCCCGCTTGTTGGTGATCAGTGCGGTGGTCGGAGTAGAGCCGGGCGGAGGCTCCGTGCAGGGATAGAACAAATAGTAGGTGAGCACGAAGAACGGGTCGAGCGCCGGGTCCGGCTGCAGGTTGGACGGGTCATTGGTCGCGGAGGGCGCGAAGTCCGAGCAGTTTTGGGCGATGCACAGACGTGTGTATTCTCCCGCCCAGGCACCCTCGCAGTAGAGCATGAGTTGCGTGGGCACGGGGTCATTCGTGCCAGGCCTCTGCGGCGCGCTGCCCCCCTCGAACGACAACTGTCCGTTCAGTTTCGAGAACCAGGACTGATAGAAGGCTTCGATGAACGCGTCATTGCCCGCGGTGAACCCCGCCCCGGAGGTGAGGCTTTCCCATCCGGCGAAATCCAGGAATAGCTCAAAATCTCTGCCCTCTTCGAAGGCGTCGGGGATCGGCAGTGGCTGGGCGGTCGAGAGCGGGTTTCCGGCGCCCCCCGCGCAGCCGCCTGACGTGATCAACTGGTCGGGGGTGGTTAGTGGGGTTCGGGACGCAACCACGGTCGTTCCGGCGTGCGGATCCGTGGGATCGGTCCAGTCCCCGGCGGCGCATTGCTGCAGGAACGATTCCGCCGAGACCGGAAAAATCGTCTCCCTCGAATCGAAGAGGAAATACGGGACGAAGGCGTTGGCGAACGCCTGGACTTGTGCGCCGTCAATGGCCATGGCAGCACCCCTTTCCGGCCAAGTCCTGCAGGGTGAGACAGAGCAGCTTCGTCAGCGTGATCCAGTCGCTGCCGCGCAGTCCGTAGCTTTCGAACGTATCGGAAAACAGACTGCTGAGGTGGGCCTGCGTTACCGGATCGACCGCTTCAACGATCGGTTGCGCGCTCGCCACGACGCGTTCAAGCGCATCGAAGTCCCGTCTTCGGATCGCCGCCATCATGGATCGAGTGAAGGCGAGTTGCTGAAACGTGCCGACTTTGGTGCCGTCGCGCAGCGCGCGTTGAGTCACATTGCCCGCTTGTGCAAGCTGCGCCCCGGCGTTTGCCAGCTGTGCGGGCGAGATGCCCCGCGCAGCCAGCTCGCGCAGGAAGACCTGTAGTTTGCGCCAATCGACACAGCAGAGATCGAGCAGGTTCAGGATGTCCTGCAGCGGGTCGTACTTCAGCAGAATGAATTGGTATATCGTGCCCTGGAATGTGTATGTGTCGGGCGGGTTTGGCCAGTGACCGACGGCAATCCCCAGGTTGCCCACGGACTGGACGCTGCCGGGAACTGCGTAATTTTCCGCGACCAGCGCGCCGTCGAGAAAGACCTGGACGGAGTTGACTCCATCGCAGACAAGGACGGCGGTGTGCGTGGTTCCCGCGGAGACGACACCCGGCGCGCTGCTCGGGCCGGTCCAGGTTGAGGTCGCGTCGAGAATTGTTCCCTGTACGGAAAAGTCGGGATTGACGAACAGGGCGAAGCTCTCAAAGCCTTCGGCAAGGTTGAAGCGGTGCAGGGGGCCGCTCGGCTGCAATGTGAACTGCACAGCGGCCTGGATCGCGCCGAGATTCTGCAGCGTAGCCGAAGGGGGAATGCTGATCCGGCTTCCCGGCTGATTGAACAGGAAGCCCGGGCGCTCCGGCGTGACCTGGATTGGGATTCCGTTGTTCGAGTAACCAGACGTATCAACCGCGACACTCTTGAGATACGTCTGGCTGACGATCGTGCGCCACATTGGTTCCCCCCGCTTGACGAGGTGTGAGCGAGACACAAGCCCGGTCGGATGCCAAGCACCGAGCGTTAGCTTCGCTCCAACAGGGCTGGAGCTGGGTATGCGATCTAGCTCACACTTGGCCGGAAAAATCAACCGCGCTCCACATTCGCTGTGCGACCAACCTGCTTTGCAGAATTCAAGCAGACCGTGCGAAAACTCGCTGGGGCGGCAATGCTGGTGAAATCGGCAGTCGGAGGTGCACGCCGAGGTCCCGGTGAGCCGAACGGGCGATTTCAAGAAATCCCCGGTTCCACATCGTGGCTGCCGGCGATCCTGCCAGCCGGTCCGGGGAAACCCCGCCAGCAGCAGCCTTTCAGGCCGCCACCGCGGCCATCAGCTGCGCGAAGCCGACGATATTGAGCACCCGCCGGAGATTGTAGGCGAGCGCGGTCAGACTGAACTCGGCGCGGACCTTCTCCAGGCCACGCATCAGGAACGCGCCCTGGTTCATCCATTGCTTGATCGTGCCGAACGGATGCTCGACCGTCTCGCGACGGCGGTCGAGAACGCCTGGACGGTTCGCCAACCGGGCCTGCATCCGGTCCAGGACCGCTTCGTTCTCCAGACGAGAGGCCGTGCGAAACTTGCCCGCCGTGCACTGCGAACGGATTGTGCAATCGTCGCACGCCAGCTTGTTGGCGTAGTTGATCTTCTTCAGCCCACGCAGGAGAGACGATGAATACGGATGAAGGCGTTGACCCGCTGGGCAAACATAGCTGTCGCTGTCTGCGTCGTAGCGGAACTCATCCTTGCGGAACAGGCCGGCCTTGACCGAGGGACCGCGCTGCGGACGCGGCACGTAGGGCACAATCCCGGCGTTCTCGCAGGCCTCAATGTCCTCAACCTTGAAGTAACCCTTGTCGGCCACGGCCTCGATTGTCTCGACACCGAGAACCTCCTTCGCCGGCGCCGCGGTCTGCGTCAGCAGCCCCATGTCGAGGACCTGGTTGCTGACCTGCTGCTCGACGATCAGCTTGTGCTTGGCATCCACCGCAACCTGGACGTTGTAGCCCACCGCGACATGCGTGTGCGCCGCCATCCCCTCGTCTGGCTATTCCAGCGGCTTCGCCGCAGGAACCTTGGCCAGCCTCGCCCGGCTGTCGGGATCGGTCAGCGAGATCTGGTCCTCGCCGGTGCGATCCAACTGCGCCAACATGTCCTGGCACCGCGTACGACGGGAGCGGATGGCGGCGATCTTCTCGGCCAGGTTGTCGACCCGCGAGCCACTTGTTGTGGTCTCGGCGGCATCGCTCTGGTCAAGACGCTGGAGGTAATCGTCGAGCTTGGCATCGGCCAATTCGATAAACCTGGTCAGCGAGGCGCGGGTGAAGTTGCGGTCCTTGTTGTTGACCGCCTTGATGCGGGTGCTATCCACGGCCAGCAGTTCGCGGCCGAACAGATCCAGCTGGCGGCACAGCAGCACGAACTGGCGAAAGACCGGACGGAAGGCCTTGCGGTTGTCGCGGCGGAAATCGGCGATGGTCTTGTGGTCCGGCTTCAGGTGACGCAGCAGCCAAATGACTCCCCGCTTATCGGCCAATCGACCCGCTCTTGTACTTTGCAGCAGGGAAGCGCAAAGTCGCTCTGAACGCGGCGTCTCGGAGCAGAACGGTGCGGGCAATCATGAAGGGGCTGACGGACGTTGAGTTCGAACGACTCTACGGGACGGAGGGTCAGTGTCTGGCGGCGTTGGTGGCGGCGCGCCAACGTGAAGGAATGCCTTGCCCGCGCTGCGCCAATCTGAAGAGCTATGTCTACGGCCGCCGTGTCGGCTGCACGCGCTGCGGCCGACGTTGGTCGGTCACCGCGGGCACCGTGATGGCGGACACCAAGCTGTCTCTGACCACTTGGTTCCGCGCCATGCACCTGATGAGCAGCACCAAACAGGCGATCTCGGCGGTCGAGCTCGGCCGCAGGCTGGGCCTGGGCTATGAGACGGCCTGGTATCTGCACAAGCGGCTCCGCCACGCCATGACCGAGCGGACGGAGCGCTATTCGCTCGGGGGCGCGAGCGACGACGATGCCGCGCCGCCGGTAGTGGAGGCGGATGACGTGTGTCTGGGAGGTGAAAGGAACCAAGGCAGCGGAACCGAAGGCAAGACCTGCGTCATCGTCGCCTGCGAGCGGCATGCGGACGGGCGCATGGGCCATGTCGCGATGCGCGCGGTCAGCGCCTTCTCCAGCGAGGCGGTGGCCGCGTTCCGCGATGCCCACATCGCCGCCGGCGCGACTGTGCACACGGACGGCTTGCGGGCGTTCAACGCCTTCGGTGAAGCCGGGCGGACGCATGTCGCCACCGTCACCGGCGGCGGGCGTCCGGAGCGCGAGCGCAGCGCCCCGTTCTTCACCGTCAACACCCTGGTCGCCAATCTCAGTACCGCGCTCAAGGCCACCCACAAGCGGCTCTCCCCCAAGCATCTGCCCGACTATCTCGGCGCCTTCTGCTGGACCACCAACCGGCGCCGCAACATGCGAGGCATGGTCAACGCGCTTTGCCGTGCCGTCGCTGCGTCGTCCCGTCTGACCCGCAAAGGCGTCTACCCGTGACGGGTCGATTGGCCGATAAGCGGGAAATGACTTCGATGTTGCGATGGGTCTCGGCTTCCAGACGGCGACTGGATCGGACGCGGTTCAGATAGCCGTAGATGTAGAGCTTCAACAGATCGGCGGGCGCATAGCCCGGCCGGCCGGTTCGCTGGGCGGAGACGCGGATAAAGCCCGCTGCGGTCAGATCCAATCCATCAACGAAGGCTTCAATGAACCGGACGGGGTTCTCGGGGCCGACGTAATCATCGAGCAATTCTGGAAGCAGCAGCGTCTGGGATCGGTCGTGACCGGCGATGTGCGTCATGACCCCGAGTCTAACGCATCTTGCGTCGAGCCGGAATCCGTTGCGGCACAGATTTCACACGGTCTGCTTAACTTATGCACATTGCGCGAAGCCAAGCCGTCAATTTTGGTGTGGGCAATATAAAGTTCGCCGTAAGAACTAAGTTTCATCCATTTCTTGCGGCCAGAAGCGCCTGCACTCTGGTTAGGTTGCTGCGACATATGCTGGCGTAATAATCGGCCTTCGCAGCGACGAAAATCTCCAACGCGGAATTGTAGGCGGCGACCGCCTCCTCCAGCCGCGCCGTGCCGCGCTCGCGTTCCACGAGCCTCTCAAGCGCGGCGCCGAGGTTGTTCTGCGTCGCCGCCCAGTCGAGCGGCACACGATCGCGCGTCCGTTCCTGCAGCGCGGCGCGAAGGGCGGCCACCGCCTCCTCCAGCCGCGCCGTGCCGCCCTCCCGCTCGCCGAGCGCCCGAAGCGCGCTGCCGAGGTTGGTCTGCGTCGCCGCCCAGGCGAGCGGCACCCGCTCGCGCGTGTATTCCTGCAGCGCGGTGCGATAGGCGGCGACCGCCTGCTCCAGCCGCGCCGTGCCGCCCTCGCGCTCCCCGAGCCTCTCAAGCGCGCTGCCGAGGTTGTTCTGCGTCGCCGTCCAGGCGAGCGGCACACGATCGCGCGTCCGTTCCTGCAGCGCGGCGCGATAGGCGGCGACCGCCTCCTCCAGCTGCGCCGTGCCGCTCTCCCGCTCCCCGAGCCTCTCAAGCGCGCTGCCGAGGTTGTTCTGCGTCGCCGCCCAGTCGAGCGGCACACGATCGCGCGTCATTTCCTGCAGCGCCGCCCGAAAGGCGGCGACCGCCTGCTCCAGCCGCGCCGTGCCGGCCTCGCGCTCCCCGAGCCTCCAAAGCGCGAGCCCGAGGTTGTTCTGCGTCGCCGCCCAGTCGAGCGGCACACGATCGCGCGTCCGTTCCTGCAGCGCGGTGCGATAGGCGGCGACCGCCTCCTCCAGCCGCGCCGTGCCGCGCTCGCGCTCCCCGAGTGTCTCAAGCGCGTTGCCGAGGTTGGTCTGCGTCATCGCCCAGTCGAGCGGCACCCGCTCGCGCGTCAATTCGAGCAGCGCGGCGCGATAGGCGGCGACCGCCTGCTCCAGCCGCGCCGTGCCGCGCTCGCGCTCCCCGAGCGCCCGAAGCGCGCTGCCGAGGTTGTTCTGCGTCGCCGCCCAGTCGAGCGGCACCCGCGCGCGCGTGCGTTCCTGCAGCGCCGCGCGATAGGCGGCGACCGCCTCCTCCAGCCGCGCCGTGCCGCTCTCGCGTTCCCCGAGCCTCGAAAGCGCGTTGCCCAGGTTGGTCTGCGTCATCGCCCAGTCGAGCGGCACCCGCTCGCGCGTCCGTTCCTGCAGCTCCTGTCGATATATGTCGATCGCGCTGCGCAACGCCTCGTCGTCGCCGCGCTCACCTCCCTGCCGCTGCAGCGCATCTGCTTGGCGATCCAGATAGCCCCAGCGCTCGTCCGGGTGCCCGGAGGGCACATACCCAGACGCCCTCCCGAACAGCTCGGCCGCCTCTGTGTAACGGCGTTCGGTCAGTGCGAGACCACCCTCAGCCGCCGTGGCACTCGCCGCGCCCAGCATCTGGGCGTCTTCCGCCGCCTGTGCCCGCTCGCGCAGTTTCCGCGCCGCCTGTGCCGCTGCGAGCTGCGCTTGAGTCGCCTGGCGCAACAGCTCATGCGCTTGCGCGAGGTGGCCGTCGTTAATCTCGGCCTTGGCCTGAGCAACCAAAGCCTGAGCGATTAGATTATCACGCGTCAGCGCCGCTGTGGTCGTTGCCTGAGACTGAAGCCGCTTGTAGTCGGCCGCGACTTTTATCAGGGCCTCGGCGAGTTTGTCCTCGGGAATGTTGGGGTCTTCGCCGACGATTTTTAACAGTGACTTGGCAGCGTCCTCCGTAATGTCGAGTGTCTTGCCGATCGCTCTTACCTGAGCAACCAGTGGCCCGGTCGCCCCTTCGACGGCCGCCCTTGTCGCCTGCCGCAACTGCTCCGGCGTGAGGCCAAAGTTGCATGTAAACGTGTTGTAGTTGGCGTCGTGTCCGGCAGCGATGCTGCAATTCGTCGCAGAGGCCGAGGTATCGTTAAAGGCCGCTGCAGTCCCGATTCGTGTGAGGGCCAGGAGAGCGCTGATGAGAAGCGCGCGCCAAAATCGCCAGCTCATGGCTTCGTGCCAGGGCTGACCGGCGCGACCGCGCCGTTGATTATGTTGTTGCTGGCATCGTGACCGGCGGCGATCGAGCCGTGATCGGCCGCGATGGGCGGGGTAGGTTTCGCGTGATGGTCAACGGCGAAGGTGAGCACCGCCCACACGGCTGCGACGACTGCTGCCAGCGCCGCTGCACTCATCTTCACGAGATCGCGGTTCGCGTCGTTCCTAAGCCACTGCCGAAGCGATGACATGACACTTTGCCCGGCACTACTTCCGGTCGGCTCCCTCCAGACCGAGTATGCCACGAGCATCAGCGCGCGCGCTAGCGTTCCGCCGTCTTGCCGGCGGAGGTTCGTTTGCAAACAACCTAACTCAATATATAGCGGATTGCTGCCGATATCCGCTGCCGCCAAAGCTGCATAATCTTCCAATATGCAAACTCGCCCGCAGTCCTCGCCAAGCATCGCGCAAATCACGGCAGCCGGCGCGCGATCAGCGCCCGCGAGCGCCCGCCGTGGATTGTGCGGGCTTGGCGACCAATCCACCAGCCCAACGTCGTCCATGGACGACATCGTTCATGCCGTCAGGCCAGGCCGCAATGTGGGGTCGCCGCAACGCCAGCGGTCGCCTACACGGCATTCACATACGCGGTCTTCACCATTGTGTAGAACTCCACCGCATAGCGGCCCTGCTCCCGGTTGCCGTAGCTGGACCCTTTCCGGCCGCCAAACGGCACGTGGTAGTCGACGCCGGCGGTGGGCAGGTTCACCATCACCATGCCGGCCTCCGCGTTGCGCCGGAAATGCGTGGCGTGCTTCAGTGATGTGGTGCAGATCCCGGCGCACAAGCCGAATGGCGTGTCGTTGGCGATCGCCAGTCCCTCCTCGTAGTCCCGCGCCGGGATCACCGAAGCGACCGGACCGAAGATCTCCTCCCGGTTGATCCGCATGTCATTGCGCGTCTCCGTGAACAGCGCCGGCGCCATGTAGAAGCCGGGCCTCTCGCGGTTCAGCCGCTCGCCGCCGGTGACCAGCCGCGCCCCCTCCTTCTGCCCGATCGCGGCGTAGCGCAGGTCCTGGTCGAGCTGCTCCTGGCTCACCGCCGGGCCGATCGTGGTGCCCTGCCTGCGCGCGTCGTCCACCACCTGCCGCCCGATCGCCTCGGTGAGCGCGGCGACGAAGCGGTCGTGGATGCCTTGCTCGACGATCAGGCGGGAGGAGGCGGTGCAGCGCTGGCCGGTGGAGAAGAAGGCGCCGTCCAGCGCCGTGCGCACGGCGGTGTCGAGATCGGCATCGGCCAGCACCAGCAGCGGGTTCTTGCCCCCCATCTCGAGCTGCACCCGGGCGCCGCGCTTCGCCGCGCGCTCCAGCACGCCGCGGCCGACCGGCACCGAGCCGGTGAAGCTGATCGCGTCCACGCGCCCATCGGTCACCAGCGCCTCGCCCACGACCGAGCCGCGGCCCATCACCAGGTTGAACACGCCGGGCGGGAAGCCGGCGCGCTGGATGATGTCGGCCAGCGCCCAGGCGCAGCCCGGCACCAGGTCGGCCGGCTTCAGCAGCACGCAATTGCCAAAGGCGAGCGCCGGCGCGGTCTTCCAGGACGGGATGGCGATCGGGAAGTTCCAGGGCGTGATCAGCCCAACCACGCCCACCGGCTCGCGCGTCACCTCGATGTCGACGCCGGGGCGGACGGAGCCCAGCCGCTCGCCGCCTGTCCGCAACGCCTCCCCGGCGAAGAACTTGAAGATCTGCCCGGCGCGCCCGACCTCGCCCGCCGCCTCGGCCAGCGTCTTGCCCTCCTCGCGCGCCAGCAGGTCGGCCAGCTCCGCGCGCCGGGCCAGGATCTCGGTGCCCACCTTGTCCAGCAGGTCCGCCCGCTGCTGCGGGGTGGCGCGCGACCAGGACGGGAACGCCTGGCGCGCGGCGGCGATCGCGTCGTCCACCTGCGCCCGGCTGGCGCGGTCGTACTCGCCGACGACGTCGGCCGTGTCCGACGGATTGACGTCCGGTGCGGCCTCGTCGCCATGCACCCACTCACCCGCGATCAAATTGGCGTAGGCCATGTCTCGTTCCTCCCAAGGGTCTTGTCAGGTTGACGGTAGCGACGGCGCCGAGAGCTTGCGACCCGTGATGGCCTCTTTGGCGTTGCGCCGGCTCTTTGTCGCTCGGCTTCGGGCTATTCCGGAAACTGGGTGACGGCGTGATCATGCGGCGGTCTGCGCGGGCGTGTTGGTGACCTCGACGCCGTTCTTGAACGTGACGCCCTGGATGACTTTGGGCAACTGGTTCCCGCTCTTCAGTCGAAGACGCCGCAAGGGGCAGCACTGAACCGTGCCGGGTTTGCCGGAGGCTTCGAAGCTGGAGAGGATTGAGTTTATGGAGCCCAACGAGAAGCGGTAGAAGCGGGTCGAGGCGCACGGTCACGTCTCCGGGGAGCTGGCCGTAGTGGCAACATCGCTGCCTTCGCCTGCTGTGCGGTAGAAATCGACCTGGAAGCGCACCGGCCCGAGCGGGGCGACCTCGTGCGCCACGCCCGGCTGAACCAGGCCCGGCACACCGGAAGGATCAAGGACGTGCTCCGAAGGCGGATCGAGCACCCGGTAGAGCAGTCGGCCCTCCAGCACGCGGATCAGGGCCCAGACGCCGGGCGCAGTGCGGTGTGAGCGAAGCAGCCCCGGCGGGATCGTCGCCTCGGTGAAGACCGCGGTGCTGCGATAGGCTTCGCAGCCCGGCGGCAACCCGGTAGGAGCGACCTGCCCGACGCCGGAGTTCCTCATGGCTCACCCCCGCTCGCAGAGCGCCTGAAGCACGACCGCATTGTTGTGCTCCGCATCCCTCGCACCAAACAGCAGCGTCACCCGCCTGCCTTGCTTCACGATGCCGAGCAGCTCCTGGAGTGCGGCATTGCCCGCCAGCTCCGCCCGGTAGCGGACCTGGAATTCCGCCCACCTTGCGGGATCATGGCCGAACCACCGGCGCAGCCCGGCGCTCGGCGCGACGTCCTTTAGCCAGAGGTCAATCCTCGCCTCATCCCGTTTCAGTCCGCGCGGCCACAGGCGGTCCACCAGCACGCGGAGGCCATCGTCGGGTGCTGGGGGGTCGTAGGCCCGCTTGACCCGAACCTCGCTCACGCGCCCGGCGGCGCCGTCTGCCCCGCTTGTTCCTCCTCGAAGGTCGCGATCGCCAGCGCGGCGTGCGCATAGGCTCCGCCGGCCCGCATCTCCGCGGCGACCCAGATCGCCTCCATCAGCTCCTCGCGCGTGGCACCGGACCGGAGCGCCGCCTTGGTGTGCCCCTTGATGCAGTAGGGACACTGGGTCACATGCGCCACCGCGACCGCGATGACCTGCTTCATCTTCGCGGAGAGCGCGCCGTCGGCGAACACCGCCCTGCTGAAGGCGTCGAAGGCGGCCTGCGCCTCGGGCGCGAGCTCACGCCGCTTCTGCGCGATCTCCCGGGTTGCCGAGGGGTACATCGTGTCCGCCATGAGCCTCTCCTTGCTTCGCTTCAGGTCACGCGCCCGGCTCGGGCGAGAACAAGGCCTCCTTGCCCGGCTTGTCCTTCCACTCGTCCGCATCAGGCGGCGGCTCGCCTCTCCGGGTGATGTTGGGCCAACGCGCCGCGTAGAGGCGGTTGCGCTCGGCCCAGGCGCTCGCGCGGTCGTCGCTGTCCGGCACGATCGCCTCCACCGGGCACTCGGGCTCGCACACGCCGCAGTCGATGCACTCGTCGGGATGGATGACGAGCATGTTCTCGCCCACGTAGAAGCAGTCCACCGGGCAAACCTCCACGCAGTCCATGTACTTGCACCTGATGCAGTTCTCGGTGACGACGTAGGTCATGCGCGGCCTCCCTCGGCTGACGCGGCGCCGCGTCCCTGCTTGTCGGCGACACGCGCGGGCAGGCGCGCGAACAGGTCCATTCGGAGGCTCCGCGCGACGCGCTCCGCACGCCCGCGGAAGGCATCGGCTGTATCCGGCTCGAACACATCGGCGCAGGCCTCGCCGAAGAGCGCGAGCCAGCGGTCGAACATCGCGGGCTCCAGGTCCGGCAGCCGCCGGTGTGCCGAGAACGGGTCGCCCTGGTAGCGGCCGCTGCGCAACATCATCGAGGACCAGAAATCCGCCAGGCGCGCGAGGTGCCACGCCCAATCGGTATCCGTCGTGCCGACGGCGCGGGCGAACACAGGGCCGAGCAGCGGGTCGCGGCGGACCCGGGGCCGTAGAACAGGTCCACCAGCCGCCGGACATCCTCCTCCGAGGCCGCGCGGGCCGGGGCGGCTACCACAGCGCCACCACGGCGAGCACGACGACCAGGTTCCAGACCAGCATGTTGACGAGGGTCCGGATCATGGCCCGGTCGTCCTCCTCGCGCGCGCCGAGCGCGTCGCTCAGCAGGTTGCCGGGCAGCAGGAACACGCGGAGCAGCGCCTTGCCGATCATCGCTACCCTCCGACGCTCACGCGCCTGAACATCTACGACACATGTAGCTTAAGTCCATGCTGGCAGAAAGCAACACCGTCCGTATATGTTTTCCACGATAAGCAAGACCTCCGGGAGCGGAACCGCCATGCGCCTGACCGTCTACACCGACTACTCGCTGCGCATGCTGATGTACCTCGCCGTGAAGGATGGCGGCCTCGCCACCATCGCCGAGGTCGCCGACGCCTACGGCATCTCCAAGGCGCACCTGACCAAGGTCGCCCACCAGCTTGGGTTGCTCGGGTACGTGGAAACCGTGCGCGGCAAGGGCGGAGGCCTCCGCCTGGCGCGCCCGGCGGAGCGGATCAGCCTGGGCGAGGCCGTGCGGCGCACCGAGCCGGAGATGGCGCTCGCGCCCTGCTTCGAGCCGGTGCCTATGCCCTGCCCGATCGTGCCGGCCTGCGGCCTGCGCGGCGCGCTCTACGAGGCCCGCCAGGCGTTCCTGGTCGTGCTCGACCGCTATAGCCTGGCTGACCTCGTGCAGCGGCGGGCGGAGCTGGCAGCGCTGCTGCACGCCGCGTAGGGCATGGGTTGTGGGCTCCTGCCAGGCCAACCGCGCACGGAAAGAGAGCCAAGATCTCTGCACGGCGCTTATGTCTCACAAAACGACTTAAGAGTTTCTGCATCGCGGAGCCGATGCAGAAACTCTGTTGGACTGAACCCGCTCGCGGTTGGACTGAACCCGCTCGGGGTTCCGTAAAAGCTTATGGAATTTTGAGGTGAAGGCTCGCAGGTCGGCGCGCGGATGGCCTGGCGGCCGGACTGGATCTTCGTGTCGGATGTCGCTGGCCGCGGCGGCGCGACCGCGGCGGCGCGCCGGGAACGGTTTCATCAGCGGGGGATTGCGGCGCTCTCGACGCGCCGGCGCGTCTTGTCGTGACGCGCCAGGCACAGCCCGCGCTCGGCATGCCTGCCGCACACGCGGTCGATCTGGGTGATGATTGGAGCAGCGGACCCCCGAACGTCATGGTCCCGCGGCCTGCTTGGGGGAAAGGCGGCGGACATGCGTCAACAGCCCTTCTCCGCAGCAAGGGCAGATCCGCGATTCGCTGGAAGCCGTGGCGCCGGTGGCCGGACTCTTGGCCGCCGCACTCATCTCGGCCTGACGCGGCGTCGCGGGACGGTCGAGCAGAAGCAGCAGACGGGCTCGAGCGAGGTGTTCGCGCTTGGAGGGATGCCACAAGCCGAAGTAGCGGACCTTGTGCAGGCCTTTTGGCAGGACGTGTTGCAGGAACCGGCGCATGAACTCATGGCCGGGGATGCGGCTGGCCCGCCATCGGTTCGATTTCCGATGCTTGTGGCGGATCGTGACGGTCTGGTCGTCGACGCCGAGGACGCGGGTGTTGGTGATGGCGACGCGGAACACATAGCGGGCGAGGTAGTCGAGCACGGCCTGCTCGCCGCATCCCCAGGCCGTGCAATGAACGACCCAGGGCTTGGACCATGCGGTCTCGGGCAGGACGAGATCGGGACGGTGCGTCTCGAACGCGGCCCTGAGCTTGCCACGCACCAGCTTGGCCAAGGCCTTGACCGGCACCAGAAAGGCGTTGCGCGCCGGATGCCAGGACGCACCGTCATCGGAGATGCCGCCTCCGGTGACCAGGCAGTGGACGTGCGGATGATAGAGGAGCTGTTGGGTCCAGGTGTGCAGGATGGCGAGCACGCCGACGGTGCCGCCGACATGGCGCCGATCGCGGGCGAGCTCCATGATGGCCTCGGCCGCCACCTTCATCAGCATGGCGTAGCCGTCGCGCTGGTTGGCGCGCAGCACGTCCCGCAGTTCACCGGGCACAGTGATGGTGACGTGGAAATACGGGATTGGCAGCATCTCGGCGCGGCGGGCCTCGAGCCACCGCTCGGTCTGTTCGGTGTGGCACTTGGGGCAGCTCCGATTCTTGCAGGAGTGATACGAGAACACCTCGGCGCTGCAATGGTCGCAGCGCCAGAGGTGGCCGCCGAGGGCGGCGGTTCGGCAGTCCAGGATGTCGGTGATGGCGCGCCTATGCGATGGCGGCATCGATGCGCCGTGGGCCGACAGGTAGTCCTCCGCGAAGCGGCGGAAGACGTCGGCGATCTCGATCACGGCCAGCCTGCCGCGTCAGAGGCCGGTCATCACCCTGTCGAGGATGCCCCTGAGCGCGATGCTGGTGGGCTCGGTCAGGTGGGTATAGACGGCGGTGGTTGCGATGTTGGCGTGGCCGAGCAGGATCTGCACGACCCTGGTATCGACACCGTTCTCGAGGAGCCGCGTCGCATAGCTATGGCGCAATGCGTGAGGCGTGGCACGCTGTGTGATCCCGGCCGCCCTGGCGGCCGCCTGGAATGTGCGGCACAGCACCGCGTGGTCGGCCAGCTTGGTGCCACGGCGGGTGGGAAACAGCCAGCGCGGATTGCGATGGGTCAGCCAAAGGCTGCGCAGGTCGGCCAGGACCGGCTGCGGCACACGCCGCTCCTTGTTGCCTTTGCCGATAATGCCAACCAGCATGTTGGCGCTGTCGATCGCGCCGACTTCCAGGCTCGCGGCCTCGCTGATGCGCAGGCCGCACGCATACATGACGACGAAGCAGGCCTTGTGGACGGGGTTCCTTACGCAGCCCAGCAGGGCGCGGATTTGCGCGTCGGAAAGGACCTTCGGCAGGCGCCTCTGCTTCGGCGGCCGAATCTTTTTTCCCCGAACAGCGGCCACGTCCGGTCGAGTGTCCGGCGGTAGAGGAACTGGATACCGCCGTGATTGGCCTTGAAGGTGCCGTGGGCGACGCCTCGTTCACGCAGGGCGAGCAGGTAGGCGCGCACCTCTGCCTCGCTCAGTTGGTCGGGCGGTCGCCGGAAGTGAGCAGCCAGGTGACGCACGGCTTGGAGGTAGACGGCCTGAGTTCCAGGCACCAACCCTGCCAGCGTCATGTCTTCGATCATTCGCGCACGTAACGGTGTCATTGAGGTCTCCCTCCGTTCGAGGATCGGGCCGGCACCTCCGCGCCGCCCGGCTCAATGCTACCGTGACCGTGACCCGTTGCGATCTTCACGCTCCCTACGGCGTAGCCGTTCAGTCCAACGATCGTTTCGTGAGACAGACTGGTCGTAGCAAATCCCAGTCGGTTCCATCACCTCCGCCTGGATCGGCTCATTAGGCGAGGATCATGGCTGAGAGGCAGATAACCAGGCTCTCCGTCGTCGCAAGCCCGATGCCGGAGACGCCACCGGTGACGAGCGCGGTACGCCCGGCCAGGTCGTAGCTCGGCATGGCCTCGCCTCCGGCTCAGGACTTGACCAGGGGACAGCCGCCCTCGCTGAGCGGGCGCCAGGCCTGATCGGGGGGTGTGGTGGCGACCAGGCTGAGCACGTCCCAGTGCTGCTTGATCTGCGCCGGAGGTCTGGCCTGCAGCAGGTAGGCGGGCAGCAGCGCCAGCCCGTCCCCGCGGATCGAGGCCTTGCCGAACGCGTCGTCGTCGGTCGGCATGGTCTTCATCTTCGCGACCGTTGCGGCGCCGCTCACCCTTGCCTTATCGGCTCCCATTCCGGCCACCGCCTTGAGGTAGTGCAGTGTGCCCGCATAGCATCCGGCCTGGATCATGTTCGGCGGCTGCTTGCGGGGCATTTTGTCGAGCACGCGCTTGGTGAAGGCGCGGGTGCGGTCGTTCAGATCCCAATAAAAGCTTTCCGTCAGGTACAAGCCCTGGGCGAGCTCGGGGCCGATCGAAACCACGTCGGTCGGGTGCGCGAGCAGGGCGGCGAGCTTCATGCGCGGTGCGAGGCCGAACTCGTGCGACTGCTTCACGGCGTTGATCATGTCGGCCCCGGCCGAGGCAAAGCCGATCACGTCGGCGCCGCTCGACTGCGCCTGGATGAGGTAGGAGGAGAAGTCCGTGGTCTCCGGGAAGGGGTACGGGGCGCGGCCGAGCACCTGCCCGCCGGCCTGTTTGACGAAGTTCGACGCGTCGCGCTCGAGCTGCTGGCCGAACACGTAATCAGCGGTGACGAAGAACCACTTCTTGCCGCCGAGCCTCACAAGCTGGCTCGCCGTCGAGTGGGACAGCATGTAGGTGTCGTAGGACCAGTGAATCGTGACCGGCGTGCATTGCGCGCCCGTCAGGTCGGCGGTCCCGGCGCCGGTGTTGATGTAAGCCTTGTTGCGTTCCTTCGCGATCGAGTTGACGGCCAGCGCGACGGAGGAGGTTGGCACGTCGAGGATCATGTCCACGCCATCGCGGTCGAACCACTGTCGCGCGATCCCGGCGCCGATGTTCGGCTTGTTCTGATGGTCGGCGGACAGGACCTGCACGCCAAAGCCGTGCCCGCTGCCGAACTCCTCGACCGCCTGCCGGGCGCAGGCGACCGAGCCTGGGCCGGTGTCGTCGCGGTATGGGCCGGACAGATCGGTCAGCACGCCGATCTTGACCGTCGCGCCCTGGGCAGGCGCGGCGCGGCCCAGGGCCAGGCCAGCGATGGCGGCGGAGCCGAGCAGGCCGCGGCGGGTCAGCAGCATGGCGCTTCTTCCTCCTTGCCCCAGCGCGCAGGCTGAACTCGATACCCTGGGGGCAAGTTGCAACTCGTGCGGTTCCGGCAGAGCTCGCGCCAGGGTGCTTGGCTTGGCTGGCCGGGGTTGACCGGCATGATGGCCCTGGCGCTCTGATGTCTTGCTGACCCCACTGGGTCGGCGCCATGGTGAGACCATCCGGGACATGGGGCGCTGGAAGCACGCGAGTGCGGGCAGGCCGACCCTCAAACCATGGGCAGCGAGCCCGAGCCGTCATCTGGCCGCCCCTGCGGCTCCCCTCCGGCGGTATTCCAACGGCTGCGCCGACGGAACCTTGACCGCCTCCGCCCGGGTGCGCTGCGATCGCGGATCCGTAGTTGCCGTGTCGCCCGCCGGCTCCCGTCTGTCGCAACGGCGAGAGGAGCAGGACCCGGCCCTGCAGGTGGACGCCCGAACCGCTGCCGGCGTCCCGGCTGAGCATGTCGTGGTTGAGACGGTGTCCGGCGCCGCCAAGGTCCGCCCCACGAGCCGTAGTGAGGAGGGCGGGCTAGCCGGCGGCCATCCGACGCTTGTGCAGGACTGGAGCCAACTCGCGTCAGCGTGTTGCATGGATCGCTTTGGGCAATTCCAATGAGTTAGCGCAGACCAAAGGCGAGACTTGGGCCTAAATTGGCACGAATTGTTGCGGTCCAATCAATTTTCGGGTGCTAATTGCGAACTCTTATCATCTAGGTCGTATCTACATCCAAAGTAACTGACTGAATTCGCTTCTCAATTCCATGGGGCTCAGTCGGGGGTCCATGCAACACGCTGCCCGGCGGTGTCGCCCAAGCTGCTGCCACGGTGGCACTGCTCAGCAACAATCGCTTCACCCTCGGGCTCGGGGCCGGGGAGCGCCTGAATGAGCATGTCATCGGCCGGGGTTGGCCCGGCCCGCAGGAGCGCCACGAGCGCCTGTCGGAAGCGATCGACATCATTCAGGGGCTGCTCTCTGGGACTCTGACGAACTACCGAGGAGATCACTTCCATCTGGACCATGCGCGCCTGTTCGATAGGCCCGACCGCAAGCCGGCCGTGGTGGTGGCCGCCGGAGGCCCCAGGGCGGCGCGCCTGGCGGGCCGAAAGGGCGATGGCCTGGTCGCGACCGAGCCGCGGGTCGTCGAGGCATACCGCTCGGCCGGTGGCTCCGGGCCGCGGTACGCCGAGGTGGCGTTGTGCTACGCCGCGACCGAGGAGGACGCCCGAAAGACGGCGCACCGCTACTTCCGCTGGTCGGTCACCGGCTGGCCGGTGATGACGGAACTGCCGACCACGGACGGCTTCGCTGCGGCGACCCGGCACGTGTCCCCCGAGGCGGTGGCGCGGCTCGTCAGCTGCGGGCCGTCACCAGAGCGGCATCTCGCGGCCATCGATCACTCGACAGCGTGTTGCATGGACCCCCGACTGAGCCCCATGGAATTGAGAAGCGAATTCAGTCAGTTACTTTGGATGTAGATGCGACCTAGATAATAAGAGTTCGCAATTAGCACCCGAAAATTGATTGGACCGCAACGATTCGTGCCAATTTAGGCCCAAGTCTCGCCTTTGGTCTGCGCTAACTCATTGGAATTGCCCAAAGCGATCCATACAACACGCTGGCGCCGGCACGAGCTGGGCCTGCAGCGCCGCCATGAGCCGCTTGGCCTCGTCCAGCCGCAGCCCGAGCTCGGCCACGCTGGCCTGCTGGTCACGCTCAATGCGGGCGAGCTCGGTCTCGGTGATCACGCCGGACTCGGGTTCCGCGACCAGCTTCACCTGCCACACCAGCTTCGCCACCGGCCGCCCCTCACCCCGTGAGCCCGCACCCTAGCCTGATCTCAGCAGCCCCCCCACCAGTCTGCATGCTCCCCGGCCCGGACGGCCAGGCCGGAGAGGGCGCCGTCTCGCGTGTGTTGATCTCCTCAGCGCCATTGCAAGTTCAGTAGATTGACACTCTTTCTTGTTGACCGGTCTCAAAATTCTTGTTGACCGATCTCAAAACGCGCGCGCATACTTACGCGCAGCTACAATGTTTCCATTGGACGATTTCCCCTGGGCCGCTCTCCGGAGCGGCCCCTTGTTGCAGGCCTGGTCAGCGTGGGGGCGCCGGCAAACCGAATCTCTCCCCGCTTATCGGCCAATCGACCCGTCACGGGTAGACGCCTTTGCGGGTCAGACGGGACGACGCAGCGACGGCACGGCAAAGCGCGTTGACCATGCCTCGCATGTTGCGGCGCCGGTTGGTGGTCCAGCAGAAGGCGCCGAGATAGTCGGGCAGATGCTTGGGGGAGAGCCGCTTGTGGGTGGCCTTGAGCGCGGTACTGAGATTGGCGACCAGGGTGTTGACGGTGAAGAACGGGGCGCTGCGCTCGCGCTCCGGACGCCCGCCGCCGGTGACGGTGGCGACATGCGTCCGCCCGGCTTCACCGAAGGCGTTGAACGCCCGCAAGCCGTCCGTGTGCACAGTCGCGCCGGCGGCGATGTGGGCATCGCGGAACGCGGCCACCGCCTCGCTGGAGAAGGCGCTGACCGCGCGCATCGCGACATGGCCCATGCGCCCGTCCGCATGCCGCTCGCAGGCGACGATGACGCAGGTCTTGCCTTCGGTTCCGCTGCCTTGGTTCCTTTCACCTCCCAGACACACGTCATCCGCCTCCACTACCGGCGGCGCGGCATCGTCGTCGCTCGCGCCCCCGAGCGAATAGCGCTCCGTCCGCTCGGTCATGGCGTGGCGGAGCCGCTTGTGCAGATACCAGGCCGTCTCATAGCCCAGGCCCAGCCTGCGGCCGAGCTCGACCGCCGAGATCGCCTGTTTGGTGCTGCTCATCAGGTGCATGGCGCGGAACCAAGTGGTCAGAGACAGCTTGGTGTCCGCCATCACGGTGCCCGCGGTGACCGACCAACGTCGGCCGCAGCGCGTGCAGCCGACACGGCGGCCGTAGACATAGCTCTTCAGATTGGCGCAGCGCGGGCAAGGCATTCCTTCGCGTTGGCGCGCCGCCACCAACGCCGCCAGACACTGACCCTCCGTCCCGTAGAGTTGTTCGAACTCAACGTCCGTCAGCCCCTTCATGATTGCCCGCACCGTTCTGCTCCGAGACGCCGCGTTCAGAGCGACTTTGCGCTTCCCTGCTGCAAAGTACAAGAGCGGGTCGATTGGCCGATAAGCGGGGAATCTCTCAGATCCCTCAATGTTTCGTGCGCCAACTTACGCCTGCATAGCGGGGCCGTAGAATCATGCGACATTTGCGTATCGTGGTGCAAAGTAAGCATGGATATTCTGCCGGATGTTTGAAACCTATTGTGCGATTGCCGACAGGACCTGCAGCAATGGAGCAGGGTCGACCGAGAGCTCTCCGGTAAACGGCCGGTCGTGAGCGAGGATTAGCAACACCGCTGCCGCCACTCCAGTCCCGAAGACCGTCAGCGTAATAGCGCAGGCAAGCCGGTTGTCGCTATGGACGATAGCTACGGCGATGAGGGCGCAAACTGCCTGCAGCAACAAGCACGCCCACTTGAGTAAATTGACTTGGGATCGGCTGCTGATAATTCGCTGCCGGCGTGCCTCGATTGCATTTCCGAGCGCGGTCGCGATCTCTCGCTGTGCTATCTGCTGACCTACTGTCTTGGGCGTGAGGCCAAGGGTTAATTGCATCGCCTCGGTGAGCGAGCGCGGCGAGAGGCTCAATGTCGAGGTTTGCCAGGCCATGCTCGGCCATTCCCGGATGGCGGCTTCTTCGATGTGATCGTGGATAAGGGCGCGCAGGCGCGATTCGGGCTCTCCCGGGAAGCTCGTGGCGAGGACGACAACGCTCCGCAGAGCACCAGCCTCGCTGGCGACGGCCGTGTTGGCTCGTTCGGTATCGGTCCAAACTTGGGCAGCGGTGAACGCGACGAAAAGGCCGAAGATGATACCCAGGGGCGGCAGCATACCAGGGGAGACGGCCTTAAACGAACGACCCCGCTCGCCGACCGCAAGGACAGTGATGACTGTATAGATCGCCAACGCGGCCATGTAGGTAAAGCCGAAGACGGCAACTGCCATCCACATTAGCGGCAGACCGTGCAGCCAGTCGCTCATTTACGTGTGCTCCCCTCGACCCCGTCTGATTCTCCATCATGGTCCAGCACCAACGTTGCTGCAAAGAAGTGCCAAGCGCCTTCAGAGTGGTTCAACTCGACGTTAGTTTTTGCTTTAATGCAGAGAGGAGCTCAGGAAATGTTTCTTTCTCATGAAATTGTAACTGCTCAACCCGGCGAAAGCACCGACTGTCCGCGTAGGACGGCAGAGATGGCCTGATAGGCATCGACGCTTCGGCGTGCCGCCGTGCCGACGACCGAGCGGACGTCGGCGAAGAACTTGGCGCCCCAACCAGATCGAAACCCGCCGGTGACCTTTCGGTATGTGGCGGTTGGTCGCAACTCTCTCTCGCTGCCGTTGTTGTCGGGTGGCGCCTCGGGATGCTCGAGAAAGGTGAACAGGTGGCTGCGGACTTTGCCGTAGCGTTGGCGCAGCCGCTTCCCGTGCTGATTGGTGGGGGCCAGTCCCATGACGGCGTCCAGATCGCGATCCAGCCGGCGCCGGCGTGTTGCATGGACCCGGAGTTCAGGCGCACTCGCCCCAACCCCATCCGGGATCAGGCGATGCGCACAGAGATCGGGCGTCCCAGCTCCAGCATGCGGTTGAGCGCGTGGACGGCGACGTCCACCTCGGTCGCCCGGCGCTCGTCCCTGCGCGAGCGCACCCTCCGCCGACATTCCACGTGCTGCGCACGCGGAACCTTGGTCGGCTCCGCCCGTCCCCGATCACCTGTTTCCAGCGCGCGATGGCCGCCTCGGCGCGGGCGCGCGCGTTGTGGCCCGATCGCTTCTGCCACCCTCCGCAGCCATTCCACGCGCTGTCGCGCGCGGAACCTTCGGCTGCTCCGCCCATGCGGCCGTGCTCGGCGATGCACTGGAGATGGCGGTCGCGCTGCGTCGGCGCGCTCTCGGCCGTCGCGCTCGGCACCGCCGTGGACCGCGGTGGCACGACCACGGCCGCGTCAGGATGGCGCTGGGCGACCTCATCGTAGGTGCTGCCGTGGTCGTACGCACCGTCGGCGGTGAACGCGGCCACCGCGCCCGCGACCTGGTCGAGCAAGGGGCCGACCTGGGAAGCGTCGTCCACCTCGCGGTCGGTGAGGGCCGCGGCGACGATCTGGCCCGTCTCGGCATCGAGGCCGATGTGCAGCTTCCGCCACGACCGCCGTGCGTGGGTGCCGTGCTTCTCAATCAGCCACTCGCCCGCGCCGCACAGCTTGAGCCCGGTGCTGTCCACCAGCAGGTGCATCGGCTCACCGTTGCCAGCAGCGCCGGCGCCGCTCGGCCGTGTCGGCCGCGGCACCTCCAGCGTCGCCGCCCTGCGGCTCAAGGTGGAGTGGTCCGGCACGCGTAGTGTGAGCCCGAGCAGGTCGATGATGGAGCCGACCAGGCCCTCGGCCTGGCGCAGCGCCAGGCGGAACACCGCACGCAGGGTCAGCGCCGTCAGGATCGCCAGGGGCGAGTAGCAGGGCTGGCCGCCAGCCGTGGTGCGCGGCGCCGCCCGCCAGCCCGCGATCGCCTCGGCCGTGAACCAGACGGTGAGGCTGCCGCGCTGACGCAAGCTGGCGTCGTAGTCGCGCCAGTTGACGACCTTGCGCCTCTGCCTGGGGATATGATGGCGGCGGTCGTGGTTCAGCTTGAAGGGCAAGGGGGGCGTCCAGGGTCAGATCAGGGACCGCCCCCTACGCCAGACCTGTTCCAGGCGCCACCGGTCGGGTCCATGCAACAGCCCGACTGGCGCGACTACGACGCCAGCTTGCGTCAGCGCGGCAGCCTCACCGTCTGGTTCACGGCCGAGGCGATCGCGGGCTGGCGGGCGGCGCCGCGCACCACGGCTGGCGGCCAGCCCTGCTACTCGCCCCTGGCGATCCTGACGGCGCTGACCCTGCGTGCGGTGTTCCGCCTGGCGCTGCGCCAGGCCGAGGGCCTGGTCGGCTCCATCATCGACCTGCTCGGGCTCACACTACGCGTGCCGGACCACTCCACCTTGAGCCGCAGGGCGGCGACGCTGGAGGTGCCGCGGCCGACACGGCCGAGCGGCGCCGGCGCTGCTGGCAACGGTGAGCCGATGCACCTGCTGGTGGACAGCACCGGGCTCAAGCTGTGCGGCGCGGGCGAGTGGCTGATTGAGAAGCACGGCACCCACGCACGGCGGTCGTGGCGGAAGCTGCACATCGGCCTCGATGCCGAGACGGGCCAGATCGTCGCCGCGGCCCTCACCGACCGCGAGGTGGACGACGCTTCCCAGGTCGGCCCCTTGCTCGACCAGGTCGCGGGCGCGGTGGCCGCGTTCACCGCCGACGGTGCGTACGACCACGGCAGCACCTACGATGAGGTCGCCCAGCGCCATCCTGACGCGGCCGTGGTCGTGCCACCGCGGTCCACGGCGGTGCCGAGCGCGACGGCCGAGAGCGCGCCGACGCAGCGCGACCGCCATCTCCAGTGCATCGCCGAGCACGGCCGCATGGGCGGAGCAGCCGAAGGTTCCGCGCGCGACAGCGCGTGGAATGGCTGCGGAGGGTGGCAGAAGCGATCGGGCCACAACGCGCGCGCCCGCGCCGAGGCGGCCATCGCGCGCTGGAAACAGGTGATCGGGGACGGGCGGAGCCGACCAAGGTTCCGCGTGCGCAGCACGTGGAATGTCGGCGGAGGGTGCGCTCGCGCAGGGACGAGCGCCGGGCGACCGAGGTGGACGTCGCCGTCCACGCGCTCAACCGCATGCTGGAGCTGGGACGCCCGATCTCTGTGCGCATCGCCTGATCCCGGATGGGGTTGGGGCGAGTGCGCCTGAACTCCGGGTCCATGCAACACGCCGGCGCCTGGCTCACCATCGCGGGCACTGGCCCGACAGCGAGCCAGCCCTCGGCCGGCAGCGGCACGGCCGTGCCGCCAGGTCGGCCGATCGGGTGCATCGCCGAGCGCCGGTGCGTGGGCGCGCGGTAGCGCGTGCGCTGGGCATAGACCTGCCCCGTGTAGGTCGGGTTGCGCAGGATGCCGCGAACGGTGGGGCTCGACCAGCATGGCGTGCCGGTGGGCGTGGGGATGCCGCGCGCGTCCAAGTGCCTGGCGAGCTGTGTCAACGAGGTCCCGGGCTCGCGGTATAGGGCGAACAGCTCAGCGACGACGGCAGCCTCGGCGGGGTCGGTCGTCACGCCCTGCAAGTCGCGTGGCCGGTCCGGGTTGACGCGGTAGCCGTAGGGTGGGTGCGTCCACGGCAGCAGCACGCCGGCGCGCAGCTTGGCCAGCCGGCCGCGGCGCATGCGCTCGGCGATCAGCGTGCGCTCATACTCGGCCACAGCGCCGCGGATTTGCAGCAGCAAGTGATCGTGCGGGTCGTCGCTCACCGGTCGGTCGAGGAACTCGGCGGCACAGCCAGCGCGCGCCCACTCCTCCAGGAGCACCATCTGATGGACGTAGTTGCGCGCGAGCCGGTCGGGGGCGGTGACGAGCACGCGGTCGATCTCGCACCCCTTGACGGCGTCACGCAGGCGATCGAGCCCCGGGCGCGCTAGGGCCGCCCCGCTGTAGCCGTCGCCGCGGAACACGTGGGCCGGGTCGAGCGCCCAGCCCTCGACAGCGTGCGCCTGCACGTGCTCGGCGAGCCGCCCGAGCTGCTGCTCAATGGTCTGGTGCTCGACCTGGTGGCCAGTCGAGACGCGGCCGTAGATCGCTACGCGCATGGGACACCTCCGGCAGGATCGGCGCCGGTCGCTCCGCCGGCGCGGGCGAGGTCGTCGCTGTCCACTGTAGGAGGAGCTGGTAGGCCCGGTCCCAGCGCTGCTGGCCGGTCGCTGTCGGCACGCTGACGCGCCGGACCTGCCAAAGGCGCTGCCGTCCCATGCTCCCCGCCGCGGTGAGTGACCTCACCGGCAGGGTGGCCTGGTGTCCGCCGCCACACCCCCGCTCGGGGCCAGCTCAGCCGCAGCCGCCCCATGCGCGTCAGGCAGAACTTGTCATTTGCGATTAGGCCATTGAGGACGCGTTCGAGACCGCCAAGACCGAGCTCGGCCTCGACCACAACGAGACCCGCTCCTGGCACGGCTGGCACCGCCACGTCTCGCTGGTGATGCTGGCCTTTGCCATGCTGGCGACGATCCGCCATCACGCCAACCAGCCAACACCCCCAAAAACCCTGCTGCGGACGGCCCGCAGGCGCCAAACGCGCCAGACCTCATCCGCTGGTCGGTCCAGGAGATCCGCCGCATCGCCGTCCGCCTCGCACAACGACGCGTCCGGCCCGCGTACGTCATCGCCTGGTCACTCTGGCGACGCGCCCATCAGGCCGCCGCGCAACGCTCGCACTTGAAACGAAGAATGCAACTGTAGTGCTAGGCCACACCCCTCCCCCGCCCCGCCCCTCAGGTAGAGGCGCTCGGAGGAGGGATGGGCCCAAGGCGCGGGCGCCGCGGCGCTAGCTGCGGCGGACGCTGAACACGTTCTCTTGCAAGACTTCCGCGATGTTGGACGCCGCTGCGCCGATCGCGATCGCGGTGCCGTAAGAGCCAGTTGCGCTCGCGGACACGGCCCCGCTGTTGTAGGCCGAGGCGTACTGAGAGATGCTGGAGTAGTTGACCTGCGCCACGGCACCCCCGGAGACCAGGTCGATTTCGGCGTCGGTCAGCTGAATTAGATCAGACATGGGCTACGCTCCATTGGACGGTTGCCTCACACCGGGGGCGCGCGAGGCTCCCTCGGAGAGGGGCCGCCTGGCCCCTCCGAGCATAGCCTAACAAGGTTTTAAGCCGCCCTCCACCAGGAAAGCGGCCCCGGCGCCGGGCGGCCCCTAACGGCTGCGTGACTTGGCCGCCTAGGAGCCCGCCCGCGAGGGGCCGGCCGCGCCTCGCCCGCCTGCCGAGGCAGGCCTCGCCCGAGGGGGCCCTGCGTTAGCCCGCTTGCCCGGGGCGGCCGGCTGTCTATGTTCACCCTGTGTTCTGTCCGACCCAGCCACAGAGGAGGGCACACCCATGGCGAACCAGGTCGTCGACGCCGCGATGGCGCGCGGGCTCCATGCCGACGCGTGCCGGAACCACGCCCTGGTGGCCTGGGTCGTCCTGCACGACCCGCCCGAGCACCCGGAGAAGGTCGTCGCCCGGCTGGTGACCGAGACGCCCTCGCCTTACGTGCTCGTCGCCGACACCCTGGCCGGGCTCCACGCCCAGCTGCCGCCCCATCTGGCGCGCGCCGAGCGCCAGCCGGCCGACCCGCCGGAGGTCATAGAGATCTCGGTTCCCCGCGTAGCCACCCCGCCCCTGCGCCCACGCCTGGCGGGCCTTCCTGATTCCTGATCATGGCGCGGTCCTCGGGCCAGCCGGGCGCGGCGTGGCCTGCGGCCGGTCCACACCAGGAGCAATCGCGGGAGCGCTTTGTGTGGACGTACTGATGCGAATGCGTCAGGTTCGCCGCTCGCGGCAGGCCCGCCGCGCAAGCTGTTGGAGTCGCGCAGACCCAGACATAGCAAACCCGCCTGGGAGGCGGGCTGCATACCGGCAGGGCCGGGAAAGATTGAGTGGCCTGGTAACCCCAATCTGACCCGTCCCGCCCTGATTTGCAAGAGCGATCTTGCCACGGGTGCGCTTTGCCTGCGTGCCGGCCGCCTCCGGGTCGAACCGGACGGAGACGATGAGCGAGACGACACTCGGACCCTCGGTCGGGACCCCTCCCGGCCGACACGCGACGGGGCGCGCGCCGGCACCAGCCGGACGGCGCAGGACCACCGCGCCCATGCTGGCCGCCCAAGCGGCCCGGCCCACATCCTGGGAGCCTGTGAGGCGCGGCGCCACACTCAGCGCCTGCAAGCGCGCCGCCCCGGCCCTCGGCCTGCCGCGCCGGGTCTTGGAGCTGGTCGACTACCTGGTGGGCCGCACCCTGGAGGCCGACTGGCTCGACGGCGCCCGCCCGCTCGCCTGGCCCTCCAACGCCACCCTGCAGGACGCGCTCGGGCTCGGCCGCACCCAGGTCAAGACCCTGGTCCGCGCCGCCCTGGAGTGCGGCCTCATCGAGATGGCCGACAGCCCCAACGGGCACCGCTACGGCCACCGCGAGCGGGGGCGCGTCGTCGAGGCGTATGGCTTCGACCTCTCGCCCCTGGCCGCCCGGCACGCCGAGTTCCTGGCCATCGCTGCGGCGCACGAGGAGCGCCGCCGGGAGGGGCGCAGGCTGCGCGGCCGGATCACCTCGCTTCGCAACTGCATCCTCTCGCTCACCGACGCCGCCCAAGAGCAGAGCCGCACGGATGCTGACTGGCAGGCTCTCGACACCAAGGCGCGCCAGCTCGCGGAACAGCGGGGGGACAGCCATGACCCCGGCCAGCTCGCGCCCATCGTGGCCCGGCTCGCGGCGCTGCACGCTGAAGTCCAGGCTGCGCTGGCGCAGCCCGAAGCAGTGGAAACTGACCCCACGGGGCCGGAAAACCGACCCCACCATACATCTACAAACTCACCTCTGCTCGCTGAAGCGACAGCAGCAGCGGACGGGCCTCACCAGCCCTCAGCTCAGGAGAACAAGAGTAGTCCCCGCCTCCCGGCCACAGAATCAGCTGTGCAGCCGAGAGTACGCGCAGCCCCAGACAGGCGGGAGAAGCGCCAGAGTGCCTTGCGGGGCTTCGTCGTGACGCCGGAGTTCATCCTGCAGGTCGCGCCCGCGTTCCGAGGCTGGGTGCGCGGCGCGCGGCCCGGCTGGGGCGAGCTGGCTGAGGCCGCCTGGCTGGTCCGGTCCGGTATCATGTAGCAAACGCCACCGACTGGTGTCTTGTGACGCGGCCGGGCAGCCGTGACCCTTTCTGCGGATTTTGGAAGGGAGTGGACCATGGCTGCATCCCCGGTCATCCACGCGTTGCGCGACAAGCACGCGACCCTGTCTGGTCAGATCGCGGCCTTGGAGAGGCAGGTGGCGCAACACCGCGCCGACCTGATGCACGTCGATGCCGTACTGCGGCTGTTCGCGCCGGAGATGGAGGTGGCGGCGATCGCGCCGAAGGCCGTGCGCGGGCGCAATGAGTGGTTCTGGCCGGGCGGGCTGCCGCGCCTGGTGCTGGACATCCTGAGGGTGGCGCCGTCGCCCCTGGCGGTGCGCGACATCGCCATCGAGGTGATGGCGCGGCGCGGCCTCGACGGCGGCGATGCCCGCACGCTCGATCTGCTCCGCAAGCTGGTGCGGAACGCGCTGACCCGGCAGGGAGCGGACCTGGTCGAGCGGGTGGTGGACGGCACCGCCGTCCGCTGGCGGGTGTCGGGTGGCGACGTCACGCTGCCCGCGAACGTTGCCAGTAGCCGCAGAAGTCGACCGAGGGAGCCAGCCGCATCGCCAGCTTGACGACGCCGTGCGCCTGCTCGCCGTTGCTGGCGCGGCGCGCGTCTTCTCGCCAGGCCGCTTCCTGAGCGTAGCGGAGGAGATAGGGCCCGGCGATGTGGTGGTGGTGGCCGATCTCGCCGCGGCGCAGGCGGGAGAAGAAGGCCTCCGCGCCGTTGGTGCAGGCACCGTCCAGGCTGTGGCCCTGCTGATGGTTGATCCGGCGCATCTCGAAGCGGGCGTGCAACGGGTTCCAGGCCGGGCTCTCGTCAGCGTGCAGCACGGTGCCCGGGGCAAGCCGCTGGCGCACGCGCGCGACCACCGCCTCCTCGGACCGCCGCCACCCACGGCAGGGTGCGGCCACCGCGCTCGCGCAGGGCCACCACGACCTGCCGTTTGCCCGAGCGGCTCTCGGCCAGGCGCCGGTCCACCCGGTCGGCCACCCGGTTCTCCGGCCGCACATGGCCGCCGAAGAAGGCGCCGTCGACCTCGGCGACGCGGCCCTCGCCCCCAAGCCGCAGCCCCTTCGGGCTGGACGCCATCGCCTCGCGCAGCTTGTGCGCCAGCACGAACGCCGACTTGTATTGCACCCCAAGATCGCGGACGAGCGCGAGCATGCTCTTGCCCTTCACCTCGTCGCAGACCAGGACGGTCGCCAGTAGGTACCAGTAGGTAGAGGCGCAGCGGCAGCTTGTGCCAGGCGAACAGAGTGCCCGAGGTGATCGAGAAGTCGTGGCGACACGCCGAGCAGCGCCAGCGCGCCTGGCCACCCGCCCGGCGGCAATCATAGCAGCGTGCGCATTCGCACCGCGGGCAAACGGGCTCGCCGCCCGTCTCGGGCCATCGCAGACGCCTGAACAGGGTCTCGATCTCCTGATCGGGCAGGCTCATCACCTGGACGATGCTGAGCGAGCGAGCCGCGGCGGTGAGGAGGAAGTGCTGCGCCATGGCCGCCATCTTGCCGACATCAGCCCTGGCGTACAAGGCCAATCCGGTTGGTGGCAGCTGCTACATGATACCGGTCCGGTCGGACTTGGGGGTCTCGCAGCACGCCTGGGGGCAGGCCTGCGTCGTGCTCGGCCGGATGGAGGCGGTCACGGTCCTGGCCGTGATCGCCGCCCGCCACGCGGCGGGCCAGGTGCGCTCGCCCGGTGGGTTGCTGCGCCGGATGGTGGAGCTGCACCAGCAGGGCCAGCTCCGGCTCGACCGCACCCTGTTCGGGCTGGCCAACGGGCTTGGCGCCAGGCGGCATTGAAAAGTGGGGCCGGCCCGCGATCGGCGCGGGCTACGACGTAAGGGAGAGGAACCAATCTATGTCCGCGAGGAGCAAAATGTGCTGGGCGGCACTGGCCGGGCTGGTTGTGGCCAGCCCGGCTTGGGCGCGGGAGGACCCGATCCGGCCCGATCCCCGCCTCACCCCCGGCGCGGTGGCGACGCAAGACCCGGCGGTGTTCTGCCACGAGGGCTACGCCCGGTCGCACCGGCACACCTCGGGGCGTCTCAAGGCGCGGGTCTACCGGGAGTACGGTATCCCGCCCGGGGTGCATCACTACGAGATGGACCACCTCATTCCGCTCAGCCTGGGCGGGGCCGACACCGCGACCAATCTCTGGCCGGAGAGCCGGGACACGCGGCCGTGGAACGCCGCGGTCAAGGACCGGCTGGAGTGGCGGTTGCTACACCTGGTGTGCGGCGGCCAGGTGCCGGCGATAGAGGCGCAGCAGGCGATCGCGGCGGACTGGATCGGGGCCTACCAGCGGTATTGCTCGACCGAGGCCGATTGCCCGAGCTACGCGGCGACGCACGGCGGCCGCAACTGAGCCGGGCCCCTGGCGGGCGTTGTCAACTTGACGGTGGGCTGGCAGCAATCAGCGCTGCGACCACTTTGCGTCACGCAGCCATCGGCACCCTGGCCGCGTCGCGCCAGGTGCGAAAGGCCGTATCGCGAGCTTGGCGGTGTTCACTGGCGGATAGGCGATGGCGGCGAAGCTGGAAGTGGTTGTGGATCCGGCTGTGACTGGACAGGAACCGCTGGGCCTGACGGGCTGACTTGAAGCGCTGCATCTGCCGTTCTCGTCGTCGTGTCGGTTGGTGCGACACCTCGGCCCGGTTGTTGAGGTAGCGGCTTTGTCGGTGCTCAACGCCAGGCGGAATTTCCCGCTTCGCTGCGGCATAGCTCTTGAGCTTATCGGTGACGATCACCCGCGGAACGTACTGCAAGCCCTTGAGCAGTTTGCGAAAGAAGCGCTTGGCCGCTTTGGCGTTGCGCCGGCTTTGCACCAGGATATCGAGCACGTGCCCGTCCTGGTCGACAGCGCGCCAGAGGTAATGCAGCTTGCCGCGGATGCGGATAAACACCTCATCCATGAACCATTTATCGCCCGGTCGCGGCCGGCGCTGCTTCAGCGCGTTGGCGAATAGCTGGCCGAACCGCAGGCCCCACGCGCGGATGCTCTCATAGCTGACGGGAGCATGCAGACTGGTGGGGGGCTGCTGAGATCAGGCTAGGGTGCGGGCTCACGGGGTGAGGGGCGGCCGGCGGGCTGTTGCATGGACCCGACCGGTGGCGCCTGGAACAGGTCTGGCGTAGGGGGCGGTCCCTGATCTGACCCTGGACGCCCCCCTTGCCCTTCAAGCTGAACCACGACCGCCGCCATCATATCCCCAGGCAGAAGCGCAAGGTCGTCAACTGGCGCGACTACGACGCCAGCTTGCGTCAGCGCGGCAGCCTCACCGTCTGGTTCACGGCCGAGGCGATCGCGGGCTGGCGGGCGGCGCTGCGCACCACGGCTGGCGGCCAGCCCTGCTACTCGCCCCTGGCGATCCTGACGGCGCTGACCCTGCGTGCGGTGTTCCGCCTGGCGCTGCGCCAGGCCGAGGGCCTGGTCGGCTCCATCATCGACCTGCTCGGGCTCACACTACGCGTGCCGGACCACTCCACCTTGAGCCGCAGGGCAGCGACGCTGGAGGTGCCGCGGCCGACACGGCCGAGCGGCGCCGGCGCTGCTGGCAACGGTGAGCCGATGCACCTGCTGGTGGACAGCACCGGGCTCAAGCTGTGCGGCGCGGGCGAGTGGCTGATTGAGAAGCACGGCACCCACGCACGGCGGTCGTGGCGGAAGCTGCACATCGGCCTCGATGCCGAGACGGGCCAGATCGTGGCTGCCACGCTGACCGACCGCGACGTGGACGACGCTTCCCAGGTCGGCCCGCTGCTCGACCAGGTCGCGGGCGCGGTGGCCTCGTTCACCGCCGACGGCGCGTACGACCAAGGCAGCACCTACGATGAGGTCGCCCAGCGCCATCCTGACGCGGCCGTGGTCGTGCCACCGCGGTCCACGGCGGTGCCGAGCGCGACGGCCGAGAGCGCGCCGACGCAGCGCGACCGCCATCTCCAGTGCATCGCCGAGCACGGCCGCATGGGCGGAGCAGCCGAAGGTTCCGCGCGCGACAGCGCGTGGAATGGCTGCGGAGGGTGGCAGAAGCGATCGGGCCACAACGCGCGCGCCCGCGCCGAGGCGGCCATCGCGCGCTGGAAACAGGTGATCGGGGACGGGCGGAGCCGACCAAGGTTCCGCGTGCGCAGCACGTGGAATGTCGGCGGAGGGTGCGCTCGCGCAGGGACGAGCGCCGGGCGACCGAGGTGGACGTCGCCGTCCACGCGCTCAACCGCATGCTGGAGCTGGGACGCCCGATCTCTGCGGTATCATGTAGCAGCTGCCACCAACCGGATTGGCCTTGTACGCCAGGGCTGATGTCGGCAAGATGGCGGCCATGGCGCAGCACTTCCTCCTCACCGCCGCGGCTCGCTCGCTCAGCATCGTCCAGGTGATGAGCCTGCCCGATCAGGAGATCGAGACCCTGTTCAGGCGTCTGCGATGGCCCGAGACGGGCGGCGAGCCCGTTTGCCCGCGGTGCGAATGCGCACGCTGCTATGATTGCCGCCGGGCGGGTGGCCAGGCGCGCTGGCGCTGCTCGGCGTGTCGCCACGACTTCTCGATCACCTCGGGCACTCTGTTCGCCTGGCACAAGCTGCCGCTGCGCCTCTACCTACTGGTACCTACTGGCGACCGTCCTGGTCTGCGACGAGGTGAAGGGCAAGAGCATGCTCGCGCTCGTCCGCGATCTTGGGGTGCAATACAAGTCGGCGTTCGTGCTGGCGCACAAGCTGCGCGAGGCGATGGCGTCCAGCCCGAAGGGGCTGCGGCTTGGGGGCGAGGGCCGCGTCGCCGAGGTCGACGGCGCCTTCTTCGGCGGCCATGTGCGGCCGGAGAACCGGGTGGCCGACCGGGTGGACCGGCGCCTGGCCGAGAGCCGCTCGGGCAAACGGCAGGTCGTGGTGGCCCTGCGCGAGCGCGGTGGCCGCACCCTGCCGTGGGTGGCGGCGGTCCGAGGAGGCGGTGGTCGCGCGCGTGCGCCAGCGGCTTGCCCCGGGCACCGTGCTGCACGCTGACGAGAGCCCGGCCTGGAACCCGTTGCACGCCCGCTTCGAGATGCGCCGGATCAACCATCAGCAGGGCCACAGCCTGGACGGTGCCTGCACCAACGGCGCGGAGGCCTTCTTCTCCCGCCTGCGCCGCGGCGAGATCGGCCACCACCACCACATCGCCGGGCCCTATCTCCTCCGCTACGCTCAGGAAGCGGCCTGGCGAGAAGACGCGCGCCGCGCCAGCAACGGCGAGCAGGCGCACGGCGTCGTCAAGCTGGCGATGCGGCTGGCTCCCTCGGTCGACTTCTGCGGCTACTGGCAACGTTCGCGGGCAGCGTGACGTCGCCACCCGACACCCGCCAGCGGACGGCGGTGCCGTCCACCACCCGCTCGACCAGGTCCGCTCCCTGCCGGGTCAGCGCGTTCCGCACCAGCTTGCGGAGCAGATCGAGCGTGCGGGCATCGCCGCCGTCGAGGCCGCGCCGCGCCATCACCTCGATGGCGATGTCGCGCACCGCCAGGGGCGACGGCGCCACCCTCAGGATGTCCAGCACCAGGCGCGGCAGCCCGCCCGGCCAGAACCACTCATTGCGCCCGCGCACGGCCTTCGGCGCGATCGCCGCCACCTCCATCTCCGGCGCGAACAGCCGCAGTACGGCATCGACGTGCATCAGGTCGGCGCGGTGTTGCGCCACCTGCCTCTCCAAGGCCGCGATCTGACCAGACAGGGTCGCGTGCTTGTCGCGCAACGCGTGGATGACCGGGGATGCAGCCATGGTCCACTCCCTTCCAAAATCCGCAGAAAGGGTCACGGCTGCCCGGCCGCGTCACAAGACACCAGTCGGTGGCGTTTGCTACATGATACCGGATCTCTGTGCGCATCGCCTGATCCCGGATCGGGTTGGGGCGAGTGCGCCTGAACTCCGGGTCCATGCAACACGCCGTCGCCGAGCGGCGGCTCAGGGTGGTGTGGTCCGGCACGCGCAGCGCCAGCCCGAGCAGGCCGATGATGGAGCCGATCAGGCCCTCAGCTTGTTGGAACGCCAAGCGGAACACGGCCCTGAGCGTGAGGGCTGTCAGGATGGCCAGCGCCGAATAGCGGGGCTGGCCGCCGCGGGTCGTGCGCGGCTCAGCTGCCCAAGCCTCGATCGCCTCGTCCGTGAACCACACCGTCAAGCTTCCACGCTGACGCAATCCGGCCTCATAGGCCGGCCAGTTCGTGGCCCGGTGCCGCTGGCGGGGAACATGGTGGCGTCGGTCCTGGTTGAGCTTGAAGGGCAAGGTGGGCATCCACGGTCAGCAAGGGAGCGCGCTCCTACCCCGCCCAGCGCTCCAGCACCAACCAACAATCCGATCCATGCACCACGCTGGACAGCGTCAGCAATCAGAATTGTGCACCAAAGCCCACCAATCCCCCATCTATCCAATCCGCAGGATCGCGTCGGCGCCGCTGGCTATCTCCGGCCGATGAGCGACGCTTATGCGCGTGATGGCGAGACTTTTCAGGCACGCATTGATGTGTCTTTCCTTCTCAAGGTCAAGGTGCGCGGTTCCCTCGTCCATGATAAGAATTCTCGGCTGTCGATAGAGCGCCCGCGCGAGCAGCACGCGCTGCTTTTGGCCACCCGAAAGCGAGCTTCCCATGTCACCAATCAAGCTATTGTATGCCATCGGCATGGCCATAATCTCGTCATGGACCCCAGCCAAACGTGCGCAATCCATCATTCTCTGGTGGTCGAAAGCCGGATCGAAAAAGCAGATGTTGTCGGCGAGCGACCCTGACAGAAGCTGGTCATCCTGCATCACGGCGCCCACCTGCTCACGGTAGACCCTGGGACCAATGATCGAGAGCGGGAGCCCGTCGATCAACACCTCGCCGCTCGTGGGCTCGATCAATCCGAGCATGATCTTGACCAGAGTCGTCTTGCCGCCGCCCGAGGGTCCCATGATGGTCACAAACTGCCCCGGCTCGATGGTCAGGTTCACATTCTCCAGGACGTACGGCTCGGTTTCGGCGTACCGGAAGCACACATTGCGGAGCTCGATCCTCCCTTGGATATGCCTCGCATAGTCCAATGAGCGGTCGTGCCCGCGCTCGAGCGGGTTCAAGGCGATATCGGACAGGCGCTCGAGGTGCAGGCCGAGGAGGCGGAACTCGAGTGCCTTCTCCACGAGCAGCACCGCTTTGTCCGTGAATTGCCCCTTGTAACTCATGAAGGCGAAGATCATGCCGACGGTGAGGCGGTTCTCGAGAGCGAGCTGCGCCGCGAGATAGATGGTGACGATGTTCTCGGCCCCGAAAATCGCGCTGTTGATCGTCTTGAAGGCGACCCTCGTCCGCCCGATGCGAACATTCGCGTTCACGGAGTCCGCGTACCGGTTGAGCCACTGGGTTTCCCGCTCATTCTCCCGGTTGAACAGCTTCAGGCTCTGCACGGCTCGCAAGGTCTCGATGAAGGTCGAGTTCTCTTTCGCCTTGGTCTGGATGACCGCCTGGCTGCGCAGCCAGAAGGCACGAAACAGCGCGCAGCGCAGGATCACGTAGAGCGTGAAGGCAGCCAGCACCACGAACGCGAGCGTGACGCTGTAGATGAAGATCATCGCCAGGGTCAGGAGCGCCATGACCCCGTCGATGAGGGCGGCGATCAGGCCCTCCGACATCAGGTCGCGGATTGGTTCGATCGACGTGAAGCGGGACAGGATGTCGCCAATGTGGCGCTTCTCGAAATAGTTGAGCGGCAGCCGGAGCAGATGGTGGAACAGGCGAGCGCCCATCTGGAAATGCAGGGTGTTCTGCACAACGAGTATGATCATCGAGCGGAGCGCGTCGGAGGCAACCCCGATCGCGGTCAGCAACCCGAAGCCAAGGGCAAGGGCGAGGAGCAAGTCCGCGTCGCCCCGCGCGATGACCTCGTCGACCGCGAGCTGCATGTAGTACGGGCTGCCGATCACGAAGATCTCGAGCACCACGGAGAGGGCAAGGATTTGCAGCAGGGCATGGCCGAGGCCGCGCGTTTGGCCCCAGAAGGTGGAGAATGGCAGCCGCTCCGTCTCTTCCTTGTTGGCGCCGCCGCGGCTGAAGTCCTCCGCCGGAGAGACCTCGAGCGCGACGCCCGTCAGATGCTTGGACGCTTCGGCGATGGTAAGGAATTTCTCGCCCACGGCCGGGTCGTGAACCACGATGCCCTTGCTCGTGATGGTCTTCAGCACCACGAAGTGGTTCAGGTCCCAATGCACGACGGCGGGGAGGCGAAGCTGCTTGAGATGTTCGAGTTCGAACCGCAGCGGCCGGCATGCGAGCTTGAGTTGATCCGCCACCTGGATCAAGCCCTTGAGGGTGACTCCCTTCAGCGACACGGGGTGTCGTCGCCTCAGCGTGTTCAGGTCAACCTGGTACCGGTGGTACGAGGCGATCATGGCCAGGCATGCGAGCCCGCATTCGGCCGCCTCCGTTTGCAGGAAGACCGGTAGGCGCCGCCGGCCGCTGAAATTGAGCAGGGTCTGCAACATGGCGCCTAAATCCTGGTGCTCAGCAGCGGCTCGACGAGCCAGCTCATCAGGGTTCGCTTCTCAAGGATGATGTCGGCCTTCAGCAGCATGTCGGGCCGGAGTGGTATCTTCGTGTCGCGCGTCTCGATGTCCGGATGGTCCAGCGCGGCGACGACCTTGTAGGCGGGCTCCCTGAGCGTGATGGGGCCGGACACGTCGGAACTGGTCAAAATGGTCTGCGAAACCTCAGTGATGCGGCCGCCATAGGTTCCGAACTTCTGGTAGGGAAACGCGTCATAGAGGATCCTGACCCGCTGCCCCACGCGCACGAAGCCGGCGGCACGGGCCGGGATGAACAGTTGCGCTTGCAGGACGCTGTTTGCGGGTACGATTTCTAGTTGCAAGCGCTGCGGATCGACGGCCTGGCCGACATGGGCCTGTACCAGGGATACCCGTCCGGTAATCGGCGCGCGGACGACATAGGCGCGACGGCCGTTGATCTCGGCAATGCGCTGTTCCGCGCTGGCGAGGTCGTTGCGCAGCGGCTGGAGCTTGCTCGCCATGACGGTGGAAAGCTGCTCAAGCGAGTACCGCGTCTCATTGATCCGGTCTTGGAGCGAGGCTGTTTGCTGGCCGAGCGAGGCGAGCTTCTGCTTGTCCTCCAAGACCGTGTCCTCGCGGCGCTTTAGCTCCAGGTCCGACATCACGCCCTTGGACGACAGCTTCGCTGCGACCGACACAAGGCTTTCCCCGATCTGGATGCGCAACTCCTGCATCGAGACCTGCTCGTTCAAGCGGGATGCCTCGCTGACGAGCGTGCTGAGCGAGGCGGTCAACCTCTCGCGCTCGGACGCGGTGCGCTGCTCCTCTGCCGCGATCTGGCCGGACAGCGCGGCTTTCTGCGTGGTCAGGATGCCGAGCATGGCGGCGTTGACGTCCTCGCCGTCATCCGCGACCTGATTGGTCGCGACCCGGAGCAGGGGCTCTCCCTCCTGGACCTCCTGGCCTTCGGTGACATAGACATTTTTGATGACGCCCTGCTGCGGCGCGAGCACTTTTGCTGTCCCGGCCGTCGGGGTGAGATAGCCCACCGCGGTGTCCTTGCGGGCGTATTGGGCCATGGACAGGAAGGCGATAGCGAGGGCGACCGCAGCCGTAAGGGACCAGACCAGGAGCTTGCTTGAAACGGGTTGGAGCAGAACGATTTCGCCCCACTGGCGCTGATATTGCTGAAACTCCAGCGCTTCCCGCCGGAAGACCGGCGAAACCGAACGTTGCGTCGTCACCGTGCACCCCGAGAAGATCAGCGAAACCGAGCGTTGGGCGTCACTCTAGCATCTCGAGAGGCACTGTCAGGTTAAAGATTTCTGGCCGGAGCAGAGTGGCTGGGCCAGGATGAGAGCATGCAAGATTGTGGGAGGTGATCACGCCGCTGCTGCCATTGGTCTCCGGCCGTCGTTCGCGGGCCGGAAGCCGGGATGACGACGGCGGAAGGCGTGCTCGAGCGTGTCGTTCAGCACGGCGGTGCGCACGTCCAGGAAGGGCTGCACCGTAGCCCGGCGTGTTGCATGGACCCGGAGTTCAGGCGCACTCGCCCCAACCCCATCCGGGATCAGGCGATGCGCACAGAGATCGGGCGTCCCAGCTCCAACATGCGGTTGAGCGCGTGGACGGCGACGTCCACCTCGGTCGCCCGGCGCTCGTCCCTGCGCGAGCGCACCCTCCGCCGACATTCCACGTGCTGCGCACGCGGAACCTTGGTCGGCTCCGCCCGTCCCCGATCACCTGTTTCCAGCGCGCGATGGCCGCCTCGGCGCGGGCGCGCGCGTTGTGGCCCGATCGCTTCTGCCACCCTCCGCAGCCATTCCACGCGCTGTCGCGCGCGGAACCTTCGGCTGCTCCGCCCATGCGGCCGTGCTCGGCGATGCACTGGAGATGGCGGTCGCGCTGCGTCGGCGCGCTCGCGGCCGTCGCGCTCGGCACCGCCGTGGACCGCGGTGGCACGACCACGGCCGCGTCAGGATGGCGCTGGGCGACCTCATCGTAGGTGCTGCCTTGGTCGTACGCGCCGTCGGCGGTGAACGAGGCCACCGCGCCCGCGACCTGGTCGAGCAGCGGGCCGACCTGGGAAGCGTCGTCCACGTCGCGGTCGGTCAGCGTGGCAGCCACGATCTGGCCCGTCTCGGCATCGAGGCCGATGTGCAGCTTCCGCCACGACCGCCGTGCGTCAGCGTGTTGCATGGATCGCTTTGGGCAATTCCAATGACTTAGCGCAGACCAAAGACGAGACTTGGGCCTAAATTGGCACGAATCGTTGCGGTCCAATCAATTTTCGGGTGCTAATTGCAATACGGTTCACTTTAGTTGTTTGTGCCGCAGGGAGAACCAAGGCGAATGCTGCATTTTCAATTGGTTGGTATTCGGCCGATAGCTTAAGTGAACATGATTTTGCCTTAAGTGAACCGTATTGGTGCTAATTGCGAACTCTTATCATCTAGGTCGTATCTACATCCAAAGTAACTGACTGAATTCGCTTCTCAATTCCGTGGGGCTCAGTCGGGGGTCCATGCAACACGCTGCCGGGCGCGCGATCGCGCGCGTCGCCCTGGCGTTCGAGGCCGGCCGCGACGGTTTTTGGCTGGCGCGCTGGCTGCGCACCCGCGATGTCGGGGCGCACGTCATCCACCCCGCGAGCGTGGCCGTCTCGCGCGAGCACCGGCGGGCGAAGACCGACCGGCTCGACACCGAGCTGCTCAAGCGCGCCTTCCTGGGCTGGCTGCGCGGGGAGACGAACCACGGCAGCATGGCCACGGTACCGACGATCGAGGAAGAGGACGCCAAGCGGCCGACCCGCGAGCGGGAAAGCCTGGTCGGCGAACGCACGCGCGTGGTGAACCGCATACGCGCCTGCCTGGCCCGGCTCGACGTCCGGGGCTTCAAGCCGACGCTGCGCCGCGCGCCGGAGCGCCTCGATGCGCTGCGCACGCCGGAAGGAGCGGCCTTGCCGCCGAACACGCAGGCCGAGCTGAGGCGCGACGTGGCTCGCCTGCGCTTCATCACCGACCAGATCAAGGCGGTCGAGGACGCACGCACAGAGCGGCTGGAGAGGGCATCCGGGGAGGGCGGGAACGCGATGGTGCAGCTCCTGGCCCAAGTCGTCGGGGTCGGTGTCGAGACGGCGGACATGCTGGTGCACGAGGTGCTCTCACGCCCTTCGCGCGACCGGCGCGCAGGCGCGCGCTACGCGGGGCTGACCGGCGCGCCTGACGAGAGCGGGGCCAGACGCCGGGAGAAGGGTCTGGCCAAGGCGGGCATCGTGCGGGTGCGCCGGGGCATGATCCAGCTCGCCTGGCGCTTCCTGCGCTTCCAAGAGGCGAGCGCACTCGCGCAGTGGTATCGGGCGCGGACCGCGGACGCCCGCGGGGCCACCCGCAAGACCATGATCGTGGCACTCGCCAGGAAGCTGCTCGTCGCCTTGTGGCGGTTGGCCACGACAGGAGAAATGCCAGAGGGCGTCGTCCTGCGCACCGCTGCATGAACATCGGCACAATGCGCTGGCAGCACGAGCAGCATACAGTCTCGGCTGCCGCTGGGTAGAGCGGCACCGATCACAATCCGAGGTGGCGTGCCCGAAACAACCTATGGCTACCGGGCCGTGAAAGAGTATGGGGCCGCCACTTTGGAACCTCCACCGATGCGCATGGCTGCATCATGGTTCGGGTCTCCTCAGGCCCACCGAATACAAGGTCGCGGTGCGATGACCCGTACCCCAGCAGGTTCCCCTCGGTTCGTCGAGATGCTCAATCACGTCAGAGAGGAAGGGCCCGCCAGCAATCCTTTCGCTTGACACCGAAACTCCCATACAAGGTTGTCGATCTGGTCGTGGGCGGAGAGGAAGCGCTGGGCGTGCCGGGCTGACTTGAACCGCGGTCATGTCCGTTTTCAAGGGCTGCGGGCGCGAAACACCACCGGGCCTTTTGTCTCGGTTGCTGGCTCTGATGCAGGCATGCGCGGTGGAGGGCGGGAACTGAGCGACGGTTGATCATGCTGTGATGCGCGGGTTGGTTACCGCAAGACCATGGTGCGTCGCGGGCCTGCCTCTGTCTTCATGCGGAAGTCGCATTCCGAGCGGTTCATCGAGGATTGCCCTGACCGGTCCCGCCCTCCGCCGTGCATGCCGGATGGTGATTCGACTGTTTGGTCAGCAGGTGGAATGATGCGCGATCATCCCGCCAGGCTTTCTTCGGCCGATGCGGCACTGGCCTGTCCAGAAGCTCCCGCGTGGCGCGCCGTGCCTTTCAGCGGCTGGCGACGCGGCTTGCGGGAGCGGTGCGACCCGGTTGGACAAACGCCTTCGGACACAGTCGTCATTGTTGAGCTCGTTGCAGGAGGATCCGGCACGATGCAGGCAATGGCCCAGACGAATCCGGCCAACTCACGCGCAATCGCGGTGACCGCGACCTGCTCCGGCTTGCCCTTCGCCATCATGTGACGGTAGCGCTGGCACAACCGGGTCTGCGCCTTCCAGGCAATCACGCGCACCGCTTCCGGCACGGCGTCCACGGCTGTCAGCTTGTGACGGGCGATGCGGGCTGGGAAGCGGTAGCTGTGGGCGGCCTCGGCCAGCAGGGTGCGGGCGTGAACGTCGCCGGCCTTGGTGACGGCGCCAAGGCGGCGCTTCGGGCCGGACGAGTGTTCGGACGGCACCAAGCCGATATAGGCCATGAAGTCGGGCGCTGACGCAAAGCGCGACGGGTCGCCAATCGCCGCGGCCAGGCCAGCACCGGCGATCGTGTCCAGGCCACGCAACGCACACAGGTTTCGCACCAGGCGGAACAGCGACCAGGTCGGGATCTGCGCGCGCAGATATCCGTCAACACGATCCCGCCGCTGCTCCGCCAAGCGCACCGCCTCGATACTTTCTTCCAGCACGATCTGCTGCGCCAGTTGAGCAAAGCGCGGCGTGGTTCAGAATCTGCCGGATACCGTTGGCGAAGTCGGCAGTCGGTGTGACGGTGGCGGAGTTGGATGGATTTCCTGTCCGGAGGGAGGCCACCTGCCATGTCGCTCCGCCCACAGCAGTCAATCCCCCCCGTGCCCGACGACACCGCCCGCATCGCCCGGGCCGCCTTCCGGCGCGGCAACCCGTATGTGCTCCTGCGTGACCAGCTCGGCGCCGTGTTCGACGACGCTGGCTTCGCCGATCTCTACCCCGCCCTCGGGCAGCCCGCTTACGCTCCGTGGCGCCTCGCGCTGGTCACGCTCATGCAGTTCCGCGAAGGGCTGAGCGACCGACAGGCGGCCGAGGCGGTGCGCAGCCGGATCGACTGGAAATACCTGCTCGCCCCCGACCTGACCGACGCCGGTTTCGACCACAGCATGCTGTGCGAGTTCCGCGACCGCCTGCTCCGGCACAAGGCCAGCGAGCGCCTGCTCGAGCGCGTGTTGGGCGCGGCCCGCGACGGTGGCTTGCTCAAGGCACGAGGGCGCCAGCGCACGGACAGCACGCACGTGCTCGCAGCTATCCGCACGCTGAACCGTCTCGAGCTGGTGGGCGAGACGCTGCGGGCCGCGCTGAACGCCATCGCCGTGGTCGCACCCGACTGGCTGCGCAGCATCGCCCCTCTGGACTGGCACGAGCGCTACGACCGCCGGGTCGAGGACATGCGCCTGCCCGAGAGCGGACCCAAGCGGGAGGCCTACTTCGTCCAGGCCGGGGCGGACGGCTTCCTGCTGCTCGACGCGCTGGACGGGGCCGGCGCGCCGCCGGACGCGGCCGCGCTGCCCGCCGTTGCCGTGCTGCGCCGCGTGTGGGCGGAGGCCGGGAAGGTTCCGCCGGCGCAGCCGGTGGAAGCCGGCCGGAGGGGCGCCACTTCGAGCGGGCGCAGGGCGGTCCGGATGGGTCAGCGCCGCAAGGCGTCCAGCCGCGGGCGCTACAGGCCCGCGGTCCGGGCGACCGCGTCGAGTCGCCCTATGACATCGACGCGCGGTTCCGGACCAAGAGAGAGGTGACCTGGGTTGGCTACATGGCCCACTTCACCGAAACCTGCGACAAGGGCGCGCCGCACTTGGTGGTTCACACCGACACCACGCCGGCCAACGTGCACGAGGCGATGCGAACTGAGCCGATCCACGCTGCGCTCGTCGCCAAGAACCTGGCACCGGCCGAGCACCTCGTCGACGCCGCCTATGTCAGTGCCGGGCACCTGGTGGGCGCCCGCGAGCGCTACGGCATCGACCTGGTCGGCCCGCCGCGGCGCGATGTCAGCTGGCAACGGCAGAGCGAGGACGCGTTCGGCGTCAGCGACTTCGTCGTGGACTGGGAGCGTCGGCGCGTGCGCTGCCCGGAAGGCAAGGAGAGCACGCACTGGGGCGAGTATGTGGCCAAGGGACGCGGCCCCTGCGTCAAGGTCGGCTTTCGCCGGAGCGACTGCGCAGCCTGCCCGTCCCAGGCGCGATGCACGCGCACGCAAGGACATGGCCGCAGGCTGACCCTGCATCCGCGCCCTGAGCACGAAGCGCTCGCGCTGGCTCGGGCGCGCGAGCAGAGCGAGGAAGGACGGCAACTCTATTGCTGTACCAGCTGACATTTGATCGGACAGCTGGCCTGTATGGTGTCGGATGGATCATGTCTGACCGACGTCAGGCGGCGTTGAGCATTTTTTCCCTGGCGAGCGGGAGGGTGTCAAGGAAGGTCTGCATCGGGGTCTTGCCGTAGCACCAGCGGCCCTGATGAGGGCGTTGCTCATTATAGCTGCTGACCCAGACATCGAGATCGGCCTGTAGCTGCTCGATGCTGCTGTAGATGCGCTTGCGGAAGGCGACCTGATAGAACTCGTGCAGCACCGTTTTGTGGAAGCGCTCGCAGATCCCGCTGGTTTGCGGACTCTTTGCCTTGGTCCGGCTGTGGTCGATGTCCTCGATCGCCAGGTAGAGCTCGTATTCGTGGGCCTGCGAGGTGCCGCAATACTCGGTGTCGCGATCGGTCAGCACGCGGGACAGCTTGACCCCGTGCTCGTCGAAGAACGGCACCACGCGGTCGTTCAGCAGGTCGGCGGCGGTGATCGGGGCCTTGCGGTCGTAGAGCTTGGCGAACGCCACCTTGGAGTGGGTGTCGATGCAGGTCTGCTGATAGATCCGCCCGACCCCCTTGAGCGTGCCGACATAGAAGGTGTCCTGGGCCAGGCAGTAGCCCGGACACTCGCTCTCGAACTCGCCATGCGCCTCGTTGTCCTGCCGGGCCCGCTCCAAGGCGGCGACCTGGGCTTCGGTCAGCACCAGGCCGTCCTGTGCGCTCTTGGCCTCGAGTGCCTTGAGCCGCTTCTTCATGGTCTCCAGGTCGTGGCGCTGCCAGACACAGCGCACCCCGGCCGGGGAGATCGTCAGGCCGCGCTTCTTCAGCTCCTTGGCCACCCGGACTTGGCCAAAGGCCGGCTGCTCGACGGCCAGCCCGACGACCGCCTGCTCGATGGCCGGCTCCACCCGATTGCGCAGGATTGGCTTGCGCCGGGTCATCTCCGCCAGCGCGATCTCGCCGCCCTTTTCGTAGAGCTCCTGAAAGCGGTAGAAGCTGTCGCGCGAGTATCCCATGATCTTGCAGGCCTGCGACACATTGCCGAGCTGTTTGGCCAGCTCCAGCAGGCCTACCTTGGCCCGGATTACCTTGCGTTCGTTGGTCATGGTCGGCTCCTCGGTTCTGGGCGACCGGAGCGAGACATTCCTGTCCTCCGGTCCCGGGTTGCCCGCACCAAACAAACCAGATTGTCAGATTAAATCCTAGCTAGTACATCTATGCCCAGCGCCAGGGCATCGAGGGCACGTTCTCACAAGGCGTGCGCGCCTTTGGCTTGCGTCGGGCGCGCTACCGCGGTCTGGCCAAGACCGGCCTGCAGAGCGTGGCCACGGCTGCGGCGCTCAACCTCGACCGGCTCGGGGCCTGGCTCACGAAACGCCCGCTGGCTCCCACGCGCATCTCACGCTTTGCCGCACTCGCAGCCTGACCGCCGACTTCGCCAACGGTATCCTGCCGTTTTCGGGTTACACGGCGCGCGGAAACCGCCGGCCCGTGAGGGCCGGATTTTCAATTCGAAGGTTGTCCAGTGCGGGAGGCGGTCAGCCTCCCCAGCTCACGCTTGCTTGGGCTGAAGTGGCCCGAGGCCCAGCAGCGTAAGCCAGTGCGGATGGCCTTGGCCGGTCATCAACTCGCATGGGCTTTTGCCGTTGCGCTCGGCACGGCGGCTGCGCATGAAGCGCCGATGGTTCAGGAAGAACTGCAGCAAGTCCAGGTATGAACCGCCCACGTGGCGGCGCAGCGTGAAGTAGGTACGCAGCCGCGAGTTGAGGTTCTCCACCAGCGAGCTGCTGCGCGGGGTCCGCGCCATGGCCTGGCTCACCGCGTCGGAGACGGCGTGGAACTTGCTGCCGAGCTTTGCTCGAAGCCGGTTCCACCCCGGCCAATAGGCGGTCGAGGTGCTCGGCAAGCGATGCAGCACGCACGCTTCGCGCACGAGGGGCGCAGATATGTCGTGAGCCCGGGCGATGGCGGCCAGCTTCTCATCAAGCGCGCCGGCGAAAGCGAGCAAGGCGTCGCGCTGGTTCTACAGCGCGACGCGCACCGGGCGAATGCGTCGGGCGTCCTCGGGCTCACGGCGTTGCAGTTCCGCGACGACGAAGTCGAACAGCATTTGCCGTGTGACCAGGGTCGGTCCGGCCAGCGCCAGAACATCATGGCTCGGCCATTGGGTGAGCAGTCGGATGTCGCGTGCCAGACAACCGGCCCGGGCCTCGGTCTGCCGCGCAAGTTCCAACTGGATGACAAGCTCGCACTCCGGGCCAGGCTGGCCGGTGCGGTCGATCCTGGCCTCCAGCTTCTTGCGCCGTGACGTGGCGCCCTTGGCGAGGCGCGACAGCGTGTTGGCCAGGCCTTCACACTGGTGCTGGATGTGAAACACATCGCCATGGCAGGGCGTATCGTCCCAAGCGGCCTTCGGTCCGGCACGCAAGCCTTGTCCGGCGTCGGCGATCGTATAATCGGGCTGCAGCCCTTGCCCGGTGGCGTCGCGTAGATGCACACCCCACGTGTCGGCGTCGCGATGCTCGGCGCCCGCCAGGAGACAGCAGTGGGTCGATGTCGCATCGACCCCGGTCAGCACCGGCATTGCGCCCTGGAAAAGTTCATCGTGCAGGCCGACGCAAATGCCTGACAGGTCCTGGCCGCGGTTGATGACGCCCGCCTGTTGGGTGGCCCGTTCAAGCACATGATGAACGGCACCGATGCTGACGGAGACGCCCAACAGGTCACGCAGGAATTCCACGACGCCGCGATACGAGCTGCGGCAGACCAGCGTTGGCCCGACGGCCACCTGGCGCAACCATGTCTTGGTGACCGTCAACTCGAACAACACCTCATCGTCCGCAGCGGCAGACAGGAAAGCGTCACCCAACGCCGTGCGTGCCCTGTCGGTTTGCTGGTAGATGAACTTGCGGCTGACCCCGTGCCGAACCGACAGATCGCTGATCGTTGCCGATCGCGCCAACGCCTCAATGGCCAGGTCCCTGCGGTCACTCTCCGCCAGCAGCGCCGCCGCGCCAACGCATCGATCCATTTTCCCGCTTATCGGCCAATCGACCCGCTCTTGTACTTTGCAGCAGGGAAGCGCAAAGTCGCTCTGAACGCGGCGTCTCGGAGCAGAACGGTGCGGGCAATCATGAAGGGGCTGACGGACGTTGAGTTCGAACAACTCTACGGGACGGAGGGTCAGTGTCTGGCGGCGTTGGTGGCGGCGCGCCAACGCGAAGGAATGCCTTGCCCGCGCTGCGCCAATCTGAAGAGCTATGTCTACGGCCGCCGTGTCGGCTGCACGCGCTGCGGCCGACGTTGGTCGGTCACCGCGGGCACCGTGATGGCGGACACCAAGCTGTCTCTGACCACTTGGTTCCGCGCCATGCACCTGATGAGCAGCACCAAACAGGCGATCTCGGCGGTCGAGCTCGGCCGCAGGCTGGGCCTGGGCTATGAGACGGCCTGGTATCTGCACAAGCGGCTCCGCCACGCCATGACCGAGCGGACGGAGCGCTATTCGCTCGGGGGCGCGAGCGACGACGATGCCGCGCCGCCGGTAGTGGAGGCGGATGACGTGTGTCTGGGAGGTGAAAGGAACCAAGGCAGCGGAACCGAAGGCAAGACCTGCGTCATCGTCGCCTGCGAGCGGCATGCGGACGGGCGCATGGGCCATGTCGCGATGCGCGCGGTCAGCGCCTTCTCCAGCGAGGCGGTGGCCGCGTTCCGCGATGCCCACATCGCCGCCGGCGCGACTGTGCACACGGACGGCTTGCGGGCGTTCAACGCCTTCGGTGAAGCCGGGCGGACGCATGTCGCCACCGTCACCGGCGGCGGGCGTCCGGAGCGCGAGCGCAGCGCCCCGTTCTTCACCGTCAACACCCTGGTCGCCAATCTCAGTACCGCGCTCAAGGCCACCCACAAGCGGCTCTCCCCCAAGCATCTGCCCGACTATCTCGGCGCCTTCTGCTGGACCACCAACCGGCGCCGCAACATGCGAGGCATGGTCAACGCGCTTTGCCGTGCCGTCGCTGCGTCGTCCCGTCTGACCCGCAAAGGCGTCTACCCGTGACGGGTCGATTGGCCGATAAGCGGGATCCATTTTGCACCAACCAACCTGAAAAAATCAGGCTGCCATCATCCGCCCCGGCAGCGTCAACTCGGCTGCGCGTGTGACCCGGATTTGAACCACGCCGGCGCAGGTGATGATGGAGCGCGACGCCGGCAAGCGGTTCAGCGGGCGGGTGGAGATCGACGACGCTTATCTGGGCGGCGAGCGCACCGGCGCCAAGCGTGGCCGCGGCGCCCCTGGCAAGACGCCGTTCTTGGCCGCTGTCGAGACCACGCCCGAGGGCAAGCCGGTGCGCCTGAAGCTGCGGCGGGTTGCCAGCTTCTGCAACCATGCGATCTCGGGGTTCGCGAAACGGAGCCTCGATCCGAACTGCGAGGTGGTCAGCGATGGCCTGGCCTGTTTCGGAGCGGTGAGCGGGGCGGGCTGCAAACATCAGGTGGTCAAGACCGGCTCCGGCCCCGCTGCGGCCCGTGTGCCCGCGTTCAAGTGGGTCAACACGGCGCTCGGCAACATCAAGGCGGCCATCGTCGGGACCTACCGAGCCATCCACGAGAAGCACGCGCCGCGCTACCTGGCGGAGTTCGAATATCGCTTCAACAGGCGATACGACCTCGCCGCGATGCTGCCGCGCCTGACCTGGGCGGCCGTGCGCACCCCGCCCATGCCCTATCGGCTGCTCAAACTTCCAGACGTCTACACATGAGGATGGCACTTGATGGCCAGGAAAGAAGCTGAGGAAAAAGGATAAGCAGCAAGTCTTTTTGGTTGGAAGGCGGCTTGCGGCCCTGTTAGGCTGCGCTCGGAGGGACCAAGCGGCCCCTCTCCGAGGGGATCTCACGTGCCCCCCGGTTGTGAGGCAATCGTCCAATGGAGCGTAGCCCATGTCTGATCTGATTCAGCTGACCGACGCCGAGCTCGACCTGGTCTCCGGCGGTTTCGTGGCGCAGGTCAACTACTCCAGCATCGATCAAAGCGCCTCGGCCTCGAACAGCGGGGCCGTGAGCGCGTCCGCAACCGGCTCTGGCAGCACCGCGATCGCGGTCGGCGCGGCGGCGTCCAACACCGCCCTCGTCGAGCAGCTGAACGTGTTCAGAGTCCGCCGCAGCTAACGCCGCGGCGCTTTCGCCACCCTAGGCCTGTCTGGGTGGCCCGCCTGCGCCTTGGCCCCCTTCCTGTCCACCGGCGTGACCGCCCTCTGTTGAGAGGCGGAGCGGAGGAGGGACGCGGGCCAAGGCGCACCGGGGGTGCCCTGAGCCCGGCCTGAAGGGTGAGGGCGTCGGCCCGCGTCGCCGCGGAAGGAGCGGGTGGCTGGAACGGGCGGCACCACCCTGGAGAGAGATCATCCTCGCTGGCGCCCCCGGAGTATGAGGGAGGGTGCTGAGGGTCCAGTTGCGCCCTCTCGCAGTCAGGGCGGCCAATCGGGGAGGATGCCGCCTGGCGTGTCTCGGTCGCGTCAGCGCCACCCCAGGTTCAACAACTTGACGTTTTTTCTTGTTGACCGGCGTTAAGGTACACGCTTACTCAGCAGAGTAGTATACTCCATTGGATAATTGGGCGTGGTTCAAAAAGTGCCGGATACCGTTGGCGAAGTCGGCGGTCAGGCTGCGAGTGCGGCAAAGCGTGAGATGCGCGTGGGAGCCAGCGGGCGTTTCGTGAGCCAGGCCCCGAGCCGGTCGAGGTTGAGCGCCGCAGCCGTGGCCACGCTCTGCAGGCCGGTCTTGGCCAGACCGCGGTAGCGCGCCCGACGCAAGCCAAAGGCGCGCACGCCTTGTGAGAACGTGCCCTCGATGCCCTGGCGCTGGGCATAGAGTTGCCGTCCTTCCTCGCTCTGCTCGCGCGCCCGAGCCAGCGCGAGCGCTTCGTGCTCAGGGCGCGGATGCAGGGTCAGCCTGCGGCCATGTCCTTGCGTGCGCGTGCATCGCGCCTGGGACGGGCAGGCTGCGCAGTCGCTCCGGCGAAAGCCGACCTTGACGCAGGGGCCGCGTCCCTTGGCCACATACTCGCCCCAGTGCGTGCTCTCCTTGCCTTCCGGGCAGCGCACGCGCCGACGCTCCCAGTCCACGACGAAGTCGCTGACGCCGAACGCGTCCTCGCTCTGCCGTTGCCAGCTGACATCGCGCCGCGGCGGGCCGACCAGGTCGATGCCGTAGCGCTCGCGGGCGCCCACCAGGTGCCCGGCACTGACATAGGCGGCGTCGACGAGGTGCTCGGCCGGTGCCAGGTTCTTGGCGACGAGCGCAGCGTGGATCGGCTCAGTTCGCATCGCCTCGTGCACGTTGGCCGGCGTGGTGTCGGTGTGAACCACCAAGTGCGGCGCGCCCTTGTCGCAGGTTTCGGTGAAGTGGGCCATGTAGCCAACCCAGGTCACCTCTCTCTTGGTCCGGAACCGCGCGTCGATGTCATAGGGCGACTCGACGCGGTCGCCCGGACCGCGGGCCTGTAGCGCCCGCGGCTGGACGCCTTGCGGCGCTGACCCATCCGGACCGCCCTGCGCCCGCTCGAAGTGGCGCCCCTCCGGCCGGCTTCCACCGGCTGCGCCGGCGGAACCTTCCCGGCCTCCGCCCACACGCGGCGCAGCACGGCAACGGCGGGCAGCGCGGCCGCGTCCGGCGGCGCGCCGGCCCCGTCCAGCGCGTCGAGCAGCAGGAAGCCGTCCGCCCCGGCCTGGACGAAGTAGGCCTCCCGCTTGGGTCCGCTCTCGGGCAGGCGCATGTCCTCGACCCGGCGGTCGTAGCGCTCGTGCCAGTCCAGAGGGGCGATGCTGCGCAGCCAGTCGGGTGCGACCACGGCGATGGCGTTCAGCGCGGCCCGCAGCGTCTCGCCCACCAGCTCGAGACGGTTCAGCGTGCGGATAGCTGCGAGCACGTGCGTGCTGTCCGTGCGCTGGCGCCCTCGTGCCTTGAGCAAGCCACCGTCGCGGGCCGCGCCCAACACGCGCTCGAGCAGGCGCTCGCTGGCCTTGTGCCGGAGCAGGCGGTCGCGGAACTCGCACAGCATGCTGTGGTCGAAACCGGCGTCGGTCAGGTCGAGGGCGAGCAGGTATTTCCAGTCGATCCGGCTGCGCACCGCCTCGGCCGCCTGTCGGTCGCTCAGCCCTTCGCGGAACTGCATGAGCGTGACCAGCGCGAGGCGTCACGGAGCGTAAGCGGGCTGCCCGAGGGCGGGGTAGAGATCGGCGAAGCCAGCGTCGTCGAACACGGCGCCGAGCTGGTCACGCAGGAGCACATACGGGTTGCCGCGCCGGAAGGCGGCCCGGGCGATGCGGGCGGTGTCGTCGGGCACGGGGGGGATTGACTGCTGTGGGCGGAGCGACATGGCAGGTGGCCTCCCTCCGGACAGGAAATCCATCCAACTCCGCCACCGTCACACCGACTGCCGACTTCGCCAACGGTATCGTGCCATTTCCAGGTAACACCGGAAATCGATAGAGCTTTGATGGTAAGGGGATTTCTCGTTTTGGGTGTTACCCTGATTTGAACCACGCCGATATGGGCGCCTCAGTTGCCGCACGCGCCCGCCGAACCGGCGCGCGTAGCCCCTCACACGAGAGGATCAGCGCAACTGCTCAACCCACCCCGCTTCGCGCAATGCGTTGATATAGAATGATTTTCAGCAGTCTCAGAAAACGGGATAAATTTGGGCAGTTGAAGTAAAATCCGCGGCGATACCAGATACTTATTTATATCGTAATATCGCAGCCTTGGCCGTTACATGCGTCGGATTCGATACTGCCGTTACGCCCAAAATCGCCTCGCCCAGAAAGCGTTGTTTATCAATGATTTGCGGAGGGAGGGGTGGGTTGAGCAGTTACGGATCAGCAGTAACCCAGGCGAGAGTTTCGCAACATTGTCCAGGGCGTCACCGCCTCCTCGGTGAACCAGACCGTCAGGCTGCCGCGCCGGCGTAGGCTCGCGTCGTAGTCGCGCCAGTTGACGACCTTGCGCCTCTGCCTGGGGATATGGTGGCGGCGGTCGTGGTTCAGCTTGAAGGGCAAGATGGGCGTCCCGGGTCAGATCAGGGCCTGCCTCCTACGCCAGGTCGGTTCCGCAAGCCATCAGGCGGGTCCGTGCAACAACCCGGCTGGCGGCCGAGCTCGGCAGGCGCCTGGCGGACGCCGCGCTCGCCGTGGCGCCGCAGCGGATCGGGCCCTGAGCCGGGCCCGCTGGAGCGGCCAGCGGTGGACAGAAAAAGCCCAACCCCCAGGCCAGGGCTTCCGCTAGCGGCGGAACCGAGGGTTCGCCCCCTCGGGCGGTCCTTGCCCCGGCAAGCAGGTGAGGCGCAGCCGGACGGTCGCGCCGGGGCGGACCGTCACCACCACGACGCTGCTGCTGTGCTGGCCCGGGCCGCCGCTCTCCGCCTCGACGCGGAGGGCGGTGACGCCCGGCGGCACCTCGGTACTCCTGGACGGTCTCGCGCGGCAGTGTCTGCATCGGTGGCCTCCTCGCGGGCGGGTTTCCAGACACCAAGGTGGCCCTGTGCCAACGTCCCTGCCATGGGAGGCCACCCAGCCGTTTTGGCGCAACTTTCCTCGGCTGAGCGTGGAGGATTGGCAGCGAGTAGGAAAGTTGTCGCGTTTCTGGGGAGGATAGGGCGGGAGCTTTATCAGTCTCGCACAGCCGTCATACCAGTCGGGGTCGTGGCCGCTTTCCTGGTGGAGGGCGGTTTGCGGGCTCTGTTACCCTCCACGTCGAGGGGCCAGGCGGCCCCTCTCCGGGGCCTCGCGTGCCCCGGGTGTGAGACAACCATCCAATGGAGCACAACCCATGTCTGATCTGATGCAGCTGACCGACGCCGAGCTCGACCTGGTCTCCGGCGGCTTTGTGGCGCAGGTCAACTACTCCAGCATCTCTCAGAGCGCCACCGCCACGAACAGCGGGGCCGTGTCCGCGAGCGCAACTGGCTCTGGCAGCACCGCGATCGCGATCGGCGCGGCGGCGTCCAACACCGCCCTCGTCGAGCAGCTGAACGTGTTCAGCGTCCGCCGCAGCTAGCGCCGCGGTGCCCGCGCCACCCCGGCCCGCTGGGGTGGCGCGCCTGCCAGCGTGTTGCATGGACCCCCGACTGAGCCCCATGGAATTGAGAAGCGAATTCAGTCAGTTACTTTGGATGTAGATACGACCTAGATGATAAGAGTTCGCAATTAGCACCAATACTGTTCACTTTATGATGCGAATGGCCTTGACGTAGTCGATCCGCGTTACCGGCTGTGGGGTGCGCGGTCGTAACTGATAGTTGCTCATCTTGCGCTTGACCCCACGCGGCACCTGCCTGCCTCGGCTGCTTGCCACGCGCTCCTCCAGGATCTCGTTCAGCACCGCCTTATGCAGAGCCCGCCTGGCCCGAGGGGGGAAGCGCGGCGAACAGCGGCAGCTTGCGCCGGACCACGCGCACGGCATGCGAGAAGGAGAGCCGGTCGGGGTCTTCCGCGGCCTGCAGCGCCGCCTCGTGCATCAGCCCGCGCACCGCGAAGTGGGCCAGCAGCAAGCCCCAGAACTCTTGGCGCGCCAACGCCGGGGTCTTGCTGCGCAGCACGACCCCCGCGCCGCGCAGGTGCGTCTTCAACTCGTCCAAGGCGCCTTCGATTTCCCAGCGCTCATGGTAGAGGGCGGCCAGGGCCGCGGCGGGCGCCTGCGCCGGATCCAGGATCGTGGTCACCAGCCGATACAGCGGCTCAGCCTCGGCGACGCCCTCCAGTCGATACTCGACCACGCGCACCCGGATGCCGTTGCTCCCGTGTCGCCGGTTCTTGTCGCTGGAATAGATCGTCGTCAGGTAGGACCCGTCGGCCAGCACGCTTGTGCGCGGCAGCCGCAGATTGTGCTTCACCCGCCAGAGCAGGTCGGCGCCGGTGGCCGCCGCGGCCTGCCAGAGCGCGTGTCCAAAAAATTGTCGGTCGGCCAGGCACAGCATGCCGGGCCGCAGTCCCCTCAGCACGTCGTGGGCCAGCGTCGTCTCGCCATCCGCGCACCGGCCGAGGCGGGCGCCGAACAGCACGTGCGTGCCGTTCTCCACCAGGGCCACGAAGCGCAGTTGCGGGAACGCGCTCTCGCCGCGGCTCGCACCCGGACACCCGAAGCTGGCGCGGTTCTCCTCAGTGTCGGCCACATCCAGGCAGGACCCGTCCAGGCTGACCAGCCGCCACGCCCGATACCACGCCCCCTTGGTGGCGCGCGCCGCGATCGGCTGCACCACCTGCTCATAAAGCCTCTGCAGCGGCGCCTCGCCCAGCCGGGTGCGAGCCTGTGAGATGCCGCTCCGGCCTGCCACCTTGACCGCCTCAGCGCCCCAGAGCCAGCGCAGACCCTCCAGCAGGCAGCGCAACACCTCCCGCGTGCTGGAGCCCATGTAGAGCGCCAGGGCGATCGCGTAGTAGACCATCACCTGCGCCGGCAGGTCGCGCTCCCGCTCGCTCGCCGTGCCGGTCTCGGCCAGAATCTGCCGCACCCGTTCGGGCGGGAACGCCTTGGCAATCACGCCGAGGCTGATGTGGTCGCTGAGACGAACGCCGGCCGGCAGGCCGGCAGGAGCACCGGCCATCGCTGCCGCCCCCCCGACAATCCCAGCCAGCAGCATATGCCGCCTACCCGTTTATCTGAACAGCATTGGGGCTAGCCGCAATACGGTTCACTTAAGGCAAAATCCTGTTCACTTAAGCTATCGGCCGAATACCAACCAATTGAAAATGCAGCATTCGCCTTGGTTCTCCCTGCGGCACAAACAACTAAAGTGAACCGTATTGGGGCTAGCCGGGATAATTCGCCGGAACGATCTGGGATTTGTGGCCCTTCGATGACGGTGCAACCGGAAGCTGTGGGCGCACAGGTCGCTGTCGGGCCCAGTGGGGTCCAGTGGGGTCCAGTGGGGTCCGTTGGAGGGGCCTGGCAGCTGATCGGCGTTGGGGTTGATCGGGCAGTGGGTGAGGTTGGGGCAATCCGCCCCGTGCGTCAGATGCTCAGGCGGGGCATGCGCGTCAGCAGCAAGGCAAAGAGCGCCTGGTCCGGCGTCGCTCGCGGCAGATGCGGGCGAATCTGCGTCTTCAGCACCGCGATGCGCACCGCCAGCTTGATCAGACGCGGCCGGATCGTGTCGAATTGCGCAAGCCGCCAGCGCGAACGGCGCGGCATGAGCGCGCGCAGGCTCCACATCACCCAGTGGGCGCCGACATGGAGGAACAGGCGCATTTGGTTGGCGCTCGCCTGGCAGCACGACGTGCGGTCGGCGGCCAGATGCGTCTTCCACGCCTTGACATGGTTCTCGGCCTGGCCTCGGGCGCAATAGATGTCCTGGTGAACGGTGCGGCCAGACGGGTCGCGCAGACTGGTGACGATGAAGCGTGTATCGGCCCCCTGCGGCCCGGCTTCGACACGGGCGGAGCTGCCCAAGGTTCCTCCCGCGAAGCGGGTGGAATGGCAGCGGAGGGGACGATGCGCTCCACACGATCCCAGCTCGCTGCCCCGTCGTGGAATTCCTTGAACCGCCGCAGCCTCGTCCCGTCCGAAACGGCGGCGGCGCGGACGGCGGCGCTTTCCTCGAGGGTGGGGGTGTGCTTGCGCAGCGTCGAGGTCGGCGCCAGGCCGAGCGTGTGGTCCAACCGCCTGGCACGGCAGAGGCGCAGCACCTCGGGCGTGCAGTAATGGCTGTCGGCGCGCAGCATGATCTCGACGCGGGGCCAATTGGCACGGACCGCGGTGATCAGGCGGTGCAACCAGCGCACGACCTGTTTGCCCGCCGGCCGGCTGGCCGGGCGCAGCGCGGCAGCGATCATGCGGCCGTCGCCGTCAAACACCACGATCGGCTGGAAGCCGCACTCATCACGATGGGCGTTGAACAGGCGCAGCTGCTGGCCGCCATGCACGGCACCGAACGTGTCGTCGATGTCGAGCACGATCCGGCGAGGCACCTGGCGAAAGCTATGCCAATAGTGGTCGACCATGGCTCGCCCCATGCGCAACAGGGCACGCGCATCCGGCAGGTTCTCCAAGCGCGAGATCGTTGGCTGTGACCACAGGTCGCCATCATCCGGCAGGCGGCCCATCGCCAGCTTAAACATCGGATCGCTACGCAGGCTGTCGGCGTCGTTGCCGTCCTCGTGGCCCGCCGCGATCATCAGCATGCGCATGCGAATGATCTCGGCCAGACCATGGAGCACCCGGCTTGGGTCGCGCGGATCACGGAGGCAGCCCGCCAGGCGAGATGCGATGGCAAGCCGCTGCTCGACCTCCCGCAAGGCGAGCAATCCGCCATCGGAGGACATGCAGGCGCCATCGAAACGCGCCACGATCGCCTTGCCGCCGACCGGTGACAAACCCGGCAGCATGGGAGTAGATTCAACTTTGACGGGCATGCGCTCCGGGATCCGATGGGAGTGGCTTCAACACCCGAATCCTACATCGTATCAGCGGCTTGTCCCATGCCCGTCACCCCTGACGAATTATCCCGGCTAGCCCCAATGCTGTTCAGATAAACGGGTAGGCGGCATATGCTGCTGGCTGGGATTGTCGGGGGGGCGGCAGCGATGGCCGGTGCTCCTGCCGGCCTGCCGGCCGGCGTTCGTCTCAGCGACCACATCAGCCTCGGCGTGATTGCCAAGGCGTTCCCGCCCGAACGGGTGCGGCAAATTCTGGCCGAGACCGGCACGGCGAGCGAGCGGGAGCGCGACCTGCCGGCGCAGGTGATGGTCTACTACGCGATCGCCCTGGCGCTCTACATGGGCTCCAGCACGCGGGAGGTGTTGCGCTGCCTGCTGGAGGGTCTGCGCTGGCTCTGGGGCGCTGAGGCGGTCAAGGTGGCAGGCCGGAGCGGCATCTCACAGGCTCGCACCCGGCTGGGCGAGGCGCCGCTGCAGAGGCTTTATGAGCAGGTGGTGCAGCCGATCGCGGCGCGCGCCACCAAGGGGGCGTGGTATCGGGCGTGGCGGCTGGTCAGCCTGGACGGGTCCTGCCTGGATGTGGCCGACACTGAGGAGAACCGCGCCAGCTTCGGGTGTCCGGGTGCGAGCCGCGGCGAGAGCGCGTTCCCGCAACTGCGCTTCGTGGCCCTGGTGGAGAACGGCACGCACGTGCTGTTCGGCGCCCGCCTCGGCCGGTGCGCGGATGGCGAGACGACGCTGGCCCACGACGTGCTGAGGGGACTGCGGCCCGGCATGCTGTGCCTGGCCGACCGACAATTTTTTGGACACGCGCTCTGGCAGGCCGCGGCGGCCACCGGCGCCGACCTGCTCTGGCGGGTGAAGCACAATCTGCGGCTGCCGCGCACAAGCGTGCTGGCCGACGGGTCCTACCTGACGACGATCTATTCCAGCGACAAGAACCGGCGACACGGCAGCAACGGCATCCGGGTGCGCGTGGTCGAGTATCGACTGGAGGGCGTCGCCGAGGCTGAGCCGCTGTATCGGCTGGTGACCACGATCCTGGATCCGGCGCAGGCGCCCGCCGCGGCCCTGGCCGCCCTCTACCATGAGCGCTGGGAAATCGAAGGCGCCTTGGACGAGTTGAAGACGCACCTGCGCGGCGCGGGGGTCGTGCTGCGCAGCAAGACCCCGGCGTTGGCGCGCCAAGAGTTCTGGGGCTTGCTGCTGGCCCACTTCGCGGTGCGCGGGCTGATGCACGAGGCGGCGCTGCAGGCCGCGGAAGACCCCGACCGGCTCTCCTTCTCGCATGCCGTGCGCGTGGTCCGGCGCAAGCTGCCGCTGTTCGCCGCGCTTCCCCCCTCGGGCCAGGCGGGCTCTGCATAAGGCGGTGCTGAACGAGATCCTGGAGGAGCGCGTGGCAAGCAGCCGAGGCAGGCAGGTGCCGCGTGGGGTCAAGCGCAAGATGAGCAACTATCAGTTACGACCGCGCACCCCACAGCCGGTAACGCGGATCGACTACGTCAAGGCCATTCGCATCATAAAGTGAACAGTATTGGGGCTAGCCCACGCCATAAGGAGGTGGCGCACTGGGCAGCCGGAACAAGCAGGCCTCACCCTGTAGAGAGGTCCTCCTTCCTGACCTCTCTGGGACGCGAGGAAGGGTGCTGGCGAATTTGCCGCGCCCACGCTGGTCGGGATAGCTGGATCAATGAGGACGCCGCGTGCGTGCCTCGCCAGCATACTAAGTTCAACAGCTTGACGTTCTTTCTTGTTGACCGGTGCCAAAACGCATGCGAGTAGTTTGGCGGAGGCGCATGTCCTCCGTTGGACAAACTCTCTTCTCGGGCCGTTCTCCGGAGCGGCCCCTTTTGTGCGCCCGGTCAGCCAGGGCGCTGGCAGGCATTGTCAAGTTGTTGGCCTGATGGGCGAGCTTGATCACACGGCACAACACCCCCCTGTGTTCACGCCGCGATCTGGACGCACGTCTCCTGCCGCCAGATCCGGAAGGCCTTGGCGCGGGCACGGCGGTACTGATCGGCGGTGATGAGGTGCCGCCGCGGCCGGAAATGGCCATAGATCATGGCGTGGGATGAGAGGAACCGCTGGGCCTGCTCCGGTGACTTGAAGCGCTGCATCTGCCGCTCTCGGCGCCGCGTCGGCCGGTGCGAGTTCTCCGCCCTGTTGTTCAGGTACCGACTGGTCCGGTGCCGCACCTCGGGCAACACTTCGCGCCGCGCGACACCATAGCTCTTCAGCCCGTCAGTCACCAGGCGCCGGGGCTGGTACTTGAGGTCAGTGAGCAGGCGCTTGAAGAAGCGCTTTGTAGCCGTGGCATTCCGGCGGTCCCGAACCAGAATGTCGAGCACCACGCCGTGTAAGAGGGGCAAAACCCCGGGCACGCAGGTGCAGCATACGACCGAATCTGCAACGTCACCCGCAGAGTTCAGTCATATCTGATCCGGCGCACCCGGATCGATCTACATAGGTTCTGACTTTGCCCGGGGTTTTGCCCTTTCAGTGCCCCTCTCACGCAGCCACCAAAAAACCCCTATCTGGCGGATTCCGGGTACAGCATGGGCCATGGCAATTCCGCCCAGACCGATTCGACCGTAGATGCCGGCCCCACCGGGCCGACACGCCAGCTTGGCGATGACGAGATGCGGTATCACGATCTCGGGATGTTCAATCTCGCCTACGTGATCTCGAGTCCCTACAAGGATGGCAATCGGGTGATCTGGACGAACGGCAGCCAGTTCATGACCAAATTCGACTACGACACGTTCGACATCATTTCTACCCTCCGCGTGCCAGGGAATGACCATGCTGATGTGCTCACGCACGAACAATTCATAAAAGTGTTCGAACTCGAAGTCGAGTTTCGATCGGAAGTGGGCAGCCGTGCAGAAGTCCGGATATCCACCTGTTTCTGGCGTTTACACCCTGCTCGATAAAGACAATCAGTATGTCGTCGCGGGCAAGGGGTTTATCCGGATTTACGGCGATGCAACGCCCGGCGATCGGCTCTCGGGCATAGTCGTGAAAGCACAGTGGGACCAGCCCGCCAGCATCACCGGCGAATTCATCGGAATGAACATGACATTCGATGGGCATATCGGTACTGGCGACGTCAGACGGCTATGTCGTGGCGCTTTCGCGCGATTTCAGCGACGTCCAAACGATCCGCCTGCCGGGTGCCGAGGAAGAGATACCCAGGCAGCCCAAAGGCGTCGCATGGCTTCGCAATAGCTTCGCGGTCGATGAGAAAGGAGGGATTTACATCGCCTCCCAGCAGCACCTCCACAAAGTGGTGTGGACCGGTTCCCGTCTCTCGACAAGCGAACAGGACGGCGCGTGGAACGAGCCATTTCGTAACTCGCTCGGGCGAGGGACCGGCTCGACCCCTACGTTGGTCGGATTTGGAAACGATCCCGACAAGCTGGTGGTCATCACAGACGGTGACAAACTGATGAACGTGACGGCCTACTGGCGCGATGAAATTCCATCTGACTGGAAGCAGCTACCCGGCGCGCCGTCGCGCCGGATCGCTGGGCAGCTTCCCGCCAACTTCGGCAACCCTGAACTTGCTGCGGCGCAGTCTGAGCAGTCGGTTGTGACTTCCGGATACGGCATGCTGGTGGTGAACAACGAGCCCCATAACGTGCCCGCCGCGATCCTGGGCGACCGGCGATCGAAGCAGATGTTCCTCGGATATCTCTCGTATCTGAAGGAATATGAACCGCACGGAGTACAAAAATTTGAGTGGGATCCGAAGACACGAACACTCCATCCGGCCTGGGTCAACAACGACGCCAGTGACATTAACGGTGTGCCCTTTGTCTCGACCGGTTCGGGCATCGTATACATGATGAGTGCGCGAAACGACCAATGGACCCTGGAGGGCATCGACTGGGCCACTGGAAAGTCAAAATTTCATTACGTGCTCGGCGGCGCTCGCTTTAACAGCTTCTACTCGCAACCGGTGATCGATGCCAATGGACACGTGATGGTCAGTGCGCTTTACGGTGCGTTGCGGATACAGCCGAAGCAGTAGTGGTCACCAGATATGGCTTAATCTAACGTCTAGGCCGGAACCGCCCAAGCACGGCAGATCGTTGGGCGACATCGCATGATCAGAACTTGAATGCGGCCGCAACCGTGGGGGTGTCGCCCTCGAACGTGTTTTGCGCGGCGAATTCATGTGTCCATTTTGCGGTCGTCACTACCGGTGTGCGGCCGATGGCGAATGAGTAGGTTGCGCCCGGTCCGAGCAGACGAACATTAAGATGCGCGCATGGTTTCCGTCCAGTAGCAGGGTCCGATAAGGCTACCCGCGGCGTTGCAGAATTCGTAACTGCTCATCCCGGGGTGAGCACGGACTGGCCGCATAGCGTATCGCGAATGGCCTGATAGGCGTCGATCCCGCGGCGCTTGGCGGTGCCGACGACGGAGCGGACGGCGGCGAATAGATCAGCACCCCAGTCGGAACGGAATCCGCCGGTGACTTTGCGATACGTTGCGGTGGGACGCAGATCCCGTTCGCTCGCGTTGTTGTCGGCGGTGATCTCGGGATGGTCGAGAAAGGTGAACAGGTGCTCGCGGAACCTGGCGTATCGCTTGCGCAGCCGTTTACCGTCGCGCTGCGTCGGCGCCAGCGCGATCACAGCGTCGAGTGCCACTTCCAGCCGTCGCCGGTATTCGCGCCGCGTGCTCTCGGCCAGCGCGCGGTGCCGCCGCGCCAGCAGCACCGCGCGCAGCAGCAGCGCCTTCATGCGCGGGGCGAACACCGCATCCCCCGCCTCGATCGCATACTGGCAGTCGCGCAACTGATGCGCGAGGCAGACCTGCCAGATTTCGGCGTGCCCCTGCTGGGCGCCGTAGAGGTCGGAGACCCAGATCATCGGCCGATGCCCGTCCAGCACCGCGCCGACCACACCGGCGCCACGGCTGCCGCGGATGACGTGGATCGCGACGTCGCTGTTCTGGAACACCCAATTCCAGCGGGTCACGCCACCGACGCGCACCGAGGTCTCGTCCGATCCGATCACGCGGGCGCGGCGCAGGCGCGCGAGGATTGCGGCGACATCGGCCTCCAAACGTGGACGGGCGCGACGGAAGGCGGCGTCCAGCGCGCCCTCGCTGATCCGCAGGGCATGGAGATCCAGCATCATCCGGCTCAGCCGCTCGTAGCTGATCGCGTGGGTGAAACGCAGATACATCGCCAATGCGACGATGTTGATGCTAAACGGCGTGCCCGGTTCCAGCCCCTCCGGTAGCGCTGCCAGCGTGGTGCGACCGCAGCACTGGCAACGCCCGGCATAGCGTTCCACCCGCGTCACCACAGGGCGCACGCGGGGCAGCTCGACCTTATCGTAGCGGGCATCGAGCTTCTGGTCGGCGTCGGCGAGTGCCGACTGGCAGTATTGGCAGCGCGCCGCGCGGGCGATCACCGCCTCGTCGGGCTCGGCCGTCAATTCCCGCCCGCCGCCCCTGCGCCCCACGCTGCCCGCGCGAGGACCGCTCCGCTTCGGCTTGTCCGCCACGTTGTGCTTTAGACCCTTCGACGGCGGCACGCTGGAATTGTCCGGCGTCTTCGGCGGAAGCTGCAACTCGGCCAGCCGCTTCTCCAGTTCAGCAATCCGCGCCAGTGCCGCTTGTAATTGCGCAGCAAGCGAGAGGACGAGGGCATCCTTCTCCGCATGCGACAGCTTGCTCAGGTCAAGATCGGTGTTCACCCCAACCTTGAATCGAGTCGCCCGTTACCGCGTCAACTCCAATTTCGCCGGTCGCTCAAGACAAACTGGCGGGGGTGGGTTGAGCAGTTACCAGAATTCTTGCAGACTGTGTGAACGTATGGCCCGCCCCGTCTGCAAGGGTTTTGTGACGTGTTCTGATCAGTCTGCGCCAACGTATCCGGTCTCAGGGCGAACCCTGGCCAAGATGGAGATCCGCACGTTCCGGTCCTCATAAAACTCTCAGGGTCGCAGTGCCCTATTTCACACACCAGGGTTCCAGAACGTCGATCGACTGTCAGGCCATCTCACTTCCACCACCCGCAGACCTCGTCAGCCCTGGGCGCCGGGTCAGCGCGCCGGGCCCGATCTTCTGGACTACGACATCGCCGCAGCCTTCGTCTCGAACGTCTGCCCACGGCGGATCACCGCCCAGGCGGTCCGTGCCAGCTTGGCGGCAAGCGCCACCACCACGGTGTTCACGTGCGCCCGCGCGAGCAGGCCGCGCAACCACCTGCCGAGCGGCGTGTCGGCCTTGGACAGCGTCGGCAGGGCCGCCCGGGCACCGTGGACCAGCATCTTGCGCAAGTATCCGTTGCCGCGCTTGCTGATCCCCAGCAGCTTGGGCTTGCCGCCCGTCGTCATCTGCTTCGGCACCAGCCCCAGCCAAGCCGCCAGATCCCGACCTCGCCCGAACGTCTGGGCATCACCAATGGACGCCGTCAGCGCCGTCGCGTTCAGCGGTCCGATGCCCGGGATCGAGGTCAGCCGGCGGGCCGTCTCGTCAGTGCGGGCCTGACGCGCGAACTCCTCGTCGAAGGCCGAGATCCGCCGGTCCAGCTCACGCCACTCGGCCCGCAGGTCCTCGACCAGCAACCGGGTCCGCGGGCTGAGCGGGACCTTCTCCTCCGCCATTAGCATCTCAAGAAACACCTCCAGCTTGCGCCGTCCCTGGGGCACGGTGATGCCGCGCTCCAGCAGCACGGCGCGGAGCTGGTTGATCAACGCCGTGCGCTCGCCCACAAGCCGGTCCCGGGCGCGATGCAGCGTCTGCATGTCGAGCTGCGTCTCGCTCTTGAGTTCCACGAACCGCATGGTCGGCCGTGTCGCCGCCTCAGCGATCGCCTCCGCATCTCGGTCGTCGTTCTTCTGCGCCTTGACGTAGGGGCGCACATACTCGGGCGACATCAGCCGGACCTGGTGACCCTGCTCGCGAAGCACGCGACCGAGATGATGGGCGCCACAGCATGCTTCCATCGCCACGACGCAGGGCGACATCCCAGCCGCGAGCTTGACCACGCTATCCCGGTGCAGGCGCCGACGCAGGACTACTCGCCCGGCCCGGTCCAGTCCCACCACGCTGCAGCTGTTCTTGCCCAGGTCGATCCCCAACACCGCGATCTGCATCGGTCCCGCTCCTTCCCTCCGGTTACCCCTTCAGCCTAGCGCCGAAGGGGAGAGAGGGGCGGGCCATTCCATAAAACTCTGTGCCGTAACGGCAACTAGCAGACTTCATCACCTTGATGGTTATCGTCGTTCTCGGCTGCATCGAAGGCGTATGGTCCGCAATGCGCCGCATGCGCGCAGCATGACGCTCCGCTCCGGTAGGGCGAGGTGACAGACGGCCACACTAGGAGCAGGTAACGCACTGTATTTTCCGCATCTGTGGTGGCATCACGTCCGGGTGCTCAAGTAGTCGTTTGTCAAAAGATTCAGGAAATCTTGTTGCCACTTATGCGAATGCACGCAATACAATCTGTACCTGTTGAAGCGCAAACATGAATATCCCGTCAGGAGGAAAACAAAGCTAATGACAACGTATAAGTGGGTTGGCAGCGCAACGAACAGCGCGAGCGATCCGACCGCATGGAATCCGAATGGCACGCCCGCTGCTGGCGATACTGTCACCATGCCGAGCGACACCGCAGCAGATAGCATCATGAACATCGGCAGCGCTGGACTGCCGGGCATGCTTCAGATCGGACCCAATGGAGGCACAATCACTAGCACGATCAATCTCACAGACCCGAACACGAACATTCAGCTCAGCGTCGGTGCTCAAGAAAATGAAACTCTGACCGTTAATGCCCAGCAATCAGGCGATACGCTTGCATTGATGACCACGGAACCTGGCTATGTAACGACAACGATCAATATCGCCCAAGGCGACACACTCAACGCAAATGGGTTTCAGACCGGCTTTAGCACCTTGAACGTGGACGGCGGTCCGAGTTACCACGCTTACCAACAATGGCACTATTAACCATGCCGGACGTGGCGCTACATTTGATAGCAACATTGCTGGCACTGGCACTCTCTATCTTACCGCAATGCAGGCCACGCCGGGCAGCATGGAGTTCAAGGACGGCGTTTCTGCTGGACAGAGCGTCATGGTTCAAGGCAGCTCTGGCCACGACGCCACGTCAAAGGTTATCGTTGATGATCCCGCTGTCTTTAAGGCAGCGGTTGCGCTTGACGCCGCTTCCGAGGTCGACTTCCAGGGCTTGTCAGCAACCAGCTACACTTATCAGGACAACGTCCTTACGCTCTATTCCGGCGATCAGCCATCATACACCTTGAACCTGTCCGAGGTGCCGCAACCAGGCCAGCAGCCTGTGACACAGCTCCAGGTAGCGACGACGACAAATGGCGTGGCTGTGGACTACGCACCCGCTCAGCCGACCGGCTATACACCTCTGCCTGTCTATTCGTCGCCAGCGCAGCCTCCGCCTTCCCCGCCGACACCCCCCTCGACCCCACCCTCGACGCCGCCGCAAGATAATTCAGGGAATGGCTCATCGACATCAGGCGGGACTGTGAACACGACGTCTCAATCGACCACGATGACTTCTGTGTCATCCCCAGCAGGCAGCAACACGACAACCAACGTAGTGGTCAACAGCACGCCAACCTCTACCGGCGGCGCGAGCAGCTCATCTAGCAATACAAGCAACGCAGCTCCCGTCGTGACCATCCCGAACGGCGGAAACACGCCGACGCCGCTTTCGCCCGCTGAGGTTAGCACGCAACAGGTGGTGGTAGGGCTGAATGCGCACGCCGGAGCCGCTTCGACATTCTTCTTTGACGGTGGCCACTTGGGAACGGACTTCGACAATCTCGGCGCCGTTTTGTCCAATGGCCAGGACGCGACCGCTGCGATGAACCAGACACTCACGGACATGAAGCAGCTTCTGTCAGCGTGGGTCGCTGATCCCGCCATCGCGACCGGCTTCTCCGTGCCGGGTGGCCCAACGATGGCGATCCCTGGCCAGTTCGTAGCTGATGTCATCAACGCCGGCCTGAAGGCCGACGTGATCGGGAGCGCGCCGCTTGACCAGGCGTATGGTGGAGCGTTGACTCAGTTCTTCGCTGGTGCCCAACAGGTGATGATGGGTGTGGGCCATCAGAACGTATGACGAGCCATTAGCGCAGAGACGACCCAGCCCAAGCAGATGCAGGCGACGCCTACTCAGCCGCCATCGGCTCGCGCGGCGGTCGGCCCCAGGCGGCGCGCTCCGCCGCCTCATGCTCGCCGGGACGCCGGCCAAAGGGACCGTTGGCAAGAATCGGCGCGCCCGTGCGCCGCGCACCGCGTATGCCGGCCTGCACTGCCAGCTCGCCTGCTTCCGCATACGCCGCCTTTGCCGCGTCTAGCTGGAGCAGGGCGCGGTCCAGCGCACCCGCCGCGGCGACGCGCAGGGCGACCGCGTGATCGAGCACGGGGATGTGCGCCTCCCCGCTCGCCGCGTTCAACGCCTTCTGCGTCGCGACGATCTGCGCCTCGGTGGCGTCCAGCGCTTCGCGCGCGAAGACCAGGCCTGCCTCGGCGTCGGCAACAGCGCGATGCGCCAGAAGGGCGTCCCGCGGTGGCACGTTGCCCTCTTTCGAGGAACGCAACACCAGCGTATCGCGTGCGGCGACCGCACTCTTCAGCGCGTCGGCGGCGTCCACAGCGGCGCCCTGCGCGCGCTGGCGGGCGGCCACGGCCTCGTTGTAGCGCGATCGGGCACGCTCGAGGTGGTCGTGGTCGACCAGGTCTTCCGGATAGGGAATCACCGCCCGCCTCCGCGCCGAAGCTTGTCAAAGGTGCTGCGTGCCCGCGCGCGATCGCCCTGCGCGACCGCGACGCGGGTGTGGAAACCAAAGAGTTTGCTCTGGTATTCGTCCACCTCGGCGGCGCTCATGCCCGCGACGGACTTTCCGGGCTCCGGCTTGGCGCCGACAAAAGCCTCGACGTGTCGGGCGGTCATCGCCTCTTCGTGGGCGCGGATCGCGCGCTCAGACGCCGAGGGGCCTCCGCTGTCGTTGCCGAAGTGCGTCATCGAAGCCATCGTGGACCTTGTGCCGTGATCGCCGCCGAAGAGCGTCGGTTTTGCCGACATGAACCGCTTGAGCGATGCCTGCCGGCCCTCCTCCGTGTCGATGTCGCGCAGAAGGCCCGCGACTTCCGCCAACTCGATAAAGCGTAAGCGATGCACCGAGGCCCTTGGTGTGTTTCGGCGTGCAATTTTGACCCCCTGAGCCGGGGGATCGGCGTGCAATTTTGACCCCTGAATGTGTGGCTGCTGGGCTGCCTGCTTCAGTTCGAGGTGGGCGGTGGGGGATGCTGATTGTGGAGACGGTCGGCCGGATCAGACGCGAGCACTTCGTCAGGGGCAAGTCGATCAAGGAGATCGCGCGTGACCTGAAGGTGTCGCGCAACACGGTTCGCAAGGTGCTGCGGTCGGGCGAGACGTCGTTCTCGTATGAGCGGGAGGTTCAGCCGCGTCCCAAGATCGGGCATTGGAAGGCGGAGCTGGACAAGCTGCTGACGAAGAACGCCGAGAGCGGGACGCGCGAACGGCTGACGCTCGTTCGCCTCTTCGAGGAGTGGCGAGGGTTGGGCCACGACGGCGGCTACGCCGCAATTCGCCGCTATGCCCGGCTTTGGAGCGGGCAGCACGCCGGACAGACGGCCGAGGCGTATGTGCCGCTGTCGTTCGCGCCGGGTGAGGCCTACCAGTTCGACTGGAGCCACGAAGTCGTCCTGATGAGCGGCGTCACGGTGACGGTGACGGTCGCGCACATTCGCCTGTGCCACAGCCGCATGATGTTCGTTCGCGCCTGCCCGCGCGAGACGCAGGAGATGGTGTTCGACGCCCACGAGCGGGCGTTTGCCTTCTTCAAGGGCGCCTGCACACGCGGCGTCTACGACAACATGAAGACAGCGGTGGAGGCGGTGTTTGTCGGCAAGGACCGGCAATACAATCGCCGCTTTCTGCAGATGTGCGCCCATCACCTGGTGGACCCGGTTGCCTGCACACCGGCCGCGGGCTGGGAGAAAGGCCAGGTGGAGAGCCAGGCCGGCTTGGTGCGCGAGCGCTTCCTCACGCCACGGCTGCACGCCACGGCTGCGGGTGAACAGCTACGACGAACTGAATGGTTGGCTGTTGGACAAGTGCATCGCCTACGCCAAGGCGCATGCCCATCCGGAGCGCCCCGAGCAGACAGTGTGGGAGGTGTTCGAGGACGAGCGGCCAAAGCTGGTTCCCCACTGCGGTCGCCTCGACGGCTTCCACGCGCTGGCGGCCTCGGTGTCGAAGACCTGCCTGGTCCGCTTCGACAAAAACAAGTGCTCGGTCAGCGCCGGGGCGGTCGGCCGACCTGTCGAGATCCACGCCTATGCCGACCGGATCGTCATCCGTCAGGACGGACGCGCCGTAGGGGAACATCGCCGCCGCTATGGACGGGGCGAGACAATCTACGATCCTTGGCATTACGTGCCGGTGCTGGCCCGCAAGCCTGGCGCCCTGCGCAATGGCGCGCCGTTCAGGGACTGGATCCTGCCCGCGGCGATGGAGCGGGTGCGGCGTCGCCTTACCGGATCTGACGATGGTGACCGGCAGATGGTCGCCATTCTGGCAGCCGTGCTGACCGACGGGCTGCCGGCGGTCGAAGCGGCCCGCGCGCAGGCGATGGCCGAAGGCGTCCATTCCTCCGACGTGATCATCAACATCCTCACCCGGCAGCGCGATCCCGGACCGACCGCCGTCATCGCCACGCCGGATGCGCTGACCCTTCGGCATGTGCCCGCCGCCGATTGCGCCCGATACGATCAGCTCAGGAGCCGATGAGCATGGAGCGGACCGAAGTCCTCGACATGATGGGCACGCTGAAGCTCTTCGGCATGAGGGGCGCCTGTGACGAGGCCCTGGCCGCGGCGATCAAGCGCAAGCACGAACCGCAGCGCTTCGTCGGCGACCTGCTCAAGGCCGAGATGTCCGAGAAGCAGGCACGCTCGATCAGGTGCCAGATGACTATCGCCAAGCTGCCGCTCGCCAAGGATCTCGACGACTTCGCCTTCAAGGGAACGCCGATCGACGAGAGCCTGGTGCGCGATCTCGCCGGCGGCAACTTCGTCGCGCAACAGCGTAACGCGGCCCTGGTCGGCGGAACCGGTTCCGGCAAAACGCACTTGGCCATCGCGATCGCGCGAAGCTGCATCCGTGCCGGATCGCGCGGGCGCTTCTTCAACACCGTCGACCTGGTCAACCGCCTCGAGGCTGAGGGCCGCGCTGGACGTCAGGGACGCCTCGCCGACTTCCTGACCCGTCTCGACTTCGTGGTCCTCGACGAGCTCGGCTACCTGCCGTTCGCCCAAGTCGGCGGGCAACTGTTGTCCCACACCGTCAGTCGCCTTTACGAACGCACCTCGGTGATCGTCACCACGAGCCTCGCCTTTGGTGAATGGCCGAGCGTGTTCGCGGGCGACGCCAAGATGACCACCGCGCCGCTGGATCGCCCAACCCATCACTGCGACATCGTCGAGACCGGCAACGACAGCTGGCGCTTCAAGAACCGCGCCTGAGCTTCACAAGCAACCGCCAGGGCTTGCACCGGTGGGTCCACGGGGGAGAGACCCCGCGCGCCGCTGCGTCAGCCTCTGCATGGGCACTCCGCAACGCGAGGGTCTCCCCTATGGACTACCGGCACAAGCAAACAACACGGGGTCACGATTGGACGCCGATCCGGGGTCAAAGTTCGACGCCGATTGACAGTGTTGGCGCACGAAGGCGAAGCACTTGGCGTCGTCCATCAGGCCGGAGAGGTTGACCAGGTCGGGTGCAGCCATGGTGGCAAGGGCTCCTCGCGCGAGCTGGTCAGCTACTCCCGCCCCTGCTCGCGCACCAGACCTCCTCAGCCCAACGGCCCGGTCCCGACTTCACCACCCCGGAAGCCGATAAGAGCCACCTTGATTTGCAGAACCGGTTCAGCGTCGGCTCCGGCGGAGGCCGCGTCAGGTCCGGATACACTTCGCTTCGGGGATCGCGTCACCCGCTCAGCTTATCGCTGATCGCCCCCACCGTCGCGGGCACCCCACAGTTCCTGATGCTCTCCAAGTCCGTGCAACACGCCGTCCAGGGCCTCATCGAGGCCGTCTGCTACGCGCCGTGACGGCGGCCTCCGCCCAAAGCGCCGCGCCGGGACCGAGCAACGTCGAGCCTCACGGACCGGTGAAATGGGCAAAGTCGAGTCCCGTCCTGTGGCGTCACCCAACCCGGCTTCATAGGCCGGCCAGTTCGTGACCTTGTGGGTTTGTCTCGGGATGTGGTGGCGTCGGTCTTGGTTCAGCTTGAAGGGCACGCTGGGCTTTCCGGGATCAGAGTAGGGGACGTTCCCCTACGCCGCCCGGCGCTCCAACACCAACAATCGGTTCGTGCACCACGCTGATCGCCGGGTTTGCTTGCAATCGGCGCCGATTGCTACTCGCGCTTTCTGCCTCTGTGCTCGCCATCATCGCGGCGTGCTCGCGATCGAAAGGGCACGCTCCGTTCCGCATTTCGGGCACTGGCCGCCGTGGCAGGCGCGGCAGAACGGCCGCCCGCAATTGACACACGGCGCCAGGCCCGCCGGCACCACCAGATGCAACTGATCGTCGCATACCAGGCGGGGCTGCTCCATCCCGAACGTGGCCTCGCACACCGGCGGCTCCAGCCGACGCGCCACTGGGTTCCAGTCGAGCGAGATCATCCGGTCTGCCTTGCGCCGGCGGATCTGCACTGTGAAACGATGCGCCGGCATCATCAGTTCCAGCGTCTGCACCCACTCGACCGTTACCCGCGTGGCGTACTGCCGCTCCAGGTCGTCCAGCTTGGCGCGATACTCACGCCGGATCGCCTCGGCCCGCTGCTCCTCGCGCGTGCGTTTCGGGTCACCTTCGGGCAGCGCGATCGAGCGGCGCATGGCCTCGTGATACAGGTCGTTGTGATATGTGTACAAACGATCCTGGTCACGGCCCAGGCGGCGCTGCATGCCTTTGACGAACGGGTTCAGCGCCGCCTGCAGCCGTGGCGGCAGAGCCCGTTTCACCAGGGCTTCCAGCCGGGCGTGATCCCACAGCGGCGGCAGGGCGGCCTGCGGCGCGGATGGCTGCTCGCCCTCGCCTTCATCGAACCGCACGCGGTCCAGCGTCGACCCAAGCGCCATGACCGCGGCATCCGGCAGCGAACCGGTCGCCAGGTTCACGCCCAGGCGGACAATCAAATCCCGTTTATCATCAGAAACGGCCGAGGCACGGAAGTCCATCACCAGATAGCGCGTCCAGGCGGCGGCCACATCCTGCAACCGGAACGTCGCATTATCCAGCACCAGCTCATGCGCCAGCGCCCGGTCGGGATCGCCTGGCGCCTTGGTATCGGTGGGAACCACCCGGCGCATCCAGCGCCCCTGCGGACCCAGCAGGCGGGCGAACCGGTCGAGCCAGTCGCCCTCGATGCCGACACGCTGTGCCCCCGGCGGCAGGGTCGAGCCGAACCCCAGCCGCACCAGTTCGCCGATGCCCATGGCCTGCTGCACCGACGGCGGCGCCAGAACTTCCAGCCCTTCCGGCTCGATTGGCTCGACCAGCGCATCCTCGTGACGCAGCAGGGCGGCGACGAAGCACTGCATTCGGCCCGGTTCGGCGGTCTCAGGCAGCATCAAGCTCGTTCCCGAACAGCGCCTCGTCAAGATGCTTAATGCCCTCGTAATCCTGCCGCGCCGACAGCAGCTGCGCTTCCAGCTTGCCGAACGCCTCGGCGCGGCCCTGTTCGGTGGCCTGCAGCCAGGCGTCCAGCACCAGGGTGGAGAAATCCTGCTGCTCGTCGATTTCGCCCAGGATTGCGCCGACTTCGCCGACGACCAGTTCGAACATGTTGATCTTCTCGTCCAGGATACGCAGCACCGAATCCTCTATGGTGCCGGCAGTAACCAGATTGAAGACGAACACCTCGCGCGCCTGGCCAATGCGATCGATGCGGCCGATGCGCTGCTCGATCACCATGGGGTTCCAGGGGATATCGAAGTTGATCAGCGTGTTGCAGAATTGCAGGTTGCGTCCCTCACCGCCGGATTCGGTGCAAAGCATGATGGGCGTGCTGTCGCGGAACGCCTCCACCGCCGCGTCCTTCTGCGGCCCGGTCATGTCGCCGGAGAAGGTCGCAAACGACAACCTCCGCTGGCGCAACACCTTGGCCAGGTGGTGCAGCGTGTCGCGCTGATGCACGAACACCAGCTTCTTCTCGGTCGGGTTCTGCGCCAGCAGCCGCACCAGCGCCGCTTCCTTCGCGCCGGTGCTCAGCGCCCGCGTCCGCTCCAGCAGATCCGTCCAGCGCTTGTCGCCCCTATGCCGATCGGCGAAGCGGGCGATCGCGGCGGAAGCGGCGGCGGGGGACGATCCGGCGGCGGCCAGCAGATGCTGCAGCGACAGCCGGTGCGCGCCGTCTCCGCCGGACGCCGTCTCCCGCACCAGCGCGGTCAGGTCTGTGTAGCAACGAGCCTCCGCCTCGTCCGGGGCGGCGCGCAGGGTGGAAGCGTGGCGGCGGGGCAGTTTCAGCGCCACCACCGCGCGGGTGTTGCGCACCATCACGCCGCGCATCAGGTCGCGCAGCTTCTCGCGGTTCACCGGCTCCCGCGGCTTGCCAGGCACCATGTAGGCCTGGCGGAATTCCTTCTGCGTCTTGAAGATGCCGGGCTGCAGCAGGGTCAACAGATGATACAGCTCCAGCAGGCTGTTCTGCAGCGGAGTTGCTGACAGGAGCAGCAGGAAGCGTTTCTGCAATCGGTTCACCAATTGGTAGCTGGCGGAGGACTGATCGCGCAGATGATGCGCCTCGTCCACCGCCACCACGTCGTAATGTAGGCCGGATAGGATCTCGGCATGCTCTCTGCGGCGCGCCGCGGCAATCGAGGCGATGACGCGCGGCTGCGCCCAGAAGGCGGCGGGGTCGCTGCGCAGTAGCGGGTCGTGCGTGGTGGCGCAGTCGATGCCGAACTTCCCCGCCATCTCGTCCCGCCACTGGCCGACCAGGGAGGCCGGCGTCAGGATCAGGACGCGCTCGGCCATGCCGCGCAGGAGGTATTCCTTCAGCACCATTCCCGCCTCGATGGTCTTGCCAAGGCCCACCTCGTCGGCGAGCAGGACGCGGCCGCGGTACTGCTTGAGGACCTTGCGGACGGTTTCGATTTGATACCAATGCGTCTCCACATCGTGGAGCGCCGGCAGGCAGAGCAGTTCGTCGAAGCCTTCGAACAGGCTCAGGCGGACGAGTTCGCTGCGCAGTTGGAATGCCGCCGGGTCAGGTCGGGCCTCTCTCGTTGCAATCGCATCGATATTGCCGAGCTCGAACGCCATGTCGAAATGTGCCTCGAGCTTCGGTAAATCGGCCACCACCGGCAGCGCGGGAACAACCGGAGCGGGACGCGGCGGCTTCGCCGCTGCGCGGGGGGACGATGGCTTTCCCCCGGCGCGGGCGAGGAGCGTTGGCTTCGTTTCGGCAATCACCGGCGGCGGCGCTTGCACCGGCCGCTTCAGCATGTCCGCCAGCAGGGCCTTTCGGCGGATCTCGTCCAGGTTGTCGATCAGCCAGTCCCGCATGGCGGCATCGCCGACAAAAGCGGCGATGGCGGCGCGGTCGGTGTCCAGCTTGTTATCTCGCAGCACGGCCATGGCCTTGGCGTATTGCCTCTGCTGGCCGAACGCGAGGGCGGCCAGCAGCTCCGCGTCCTTGGACGGCACCCACCGCTTGCGGAAGCGCTTTAGCGTGCGGTGCGCGCGTTCCGGGTCGTTGTTGGCCAGCGCGGTCAGTGTCGCCAGCAGCAGCAGGTCCGGATCGCCCGGGCAGGCGCTTAGGGCCTGCTCGGCGATCAGCCGGCAGCGTTGCGACCGTCCGGCCAGTGCGGTCCTTATGGCGCGTTCCCAGTGGTCCCGGTCGCGCCTCTCAATCGGCGGGAGCGGCGGCGGCTCGGTGCCGGCGAACAGGTCGTCCGCGGCGGGAGAACGCCGATCCCGGCTGCGCACGGCATCAGCGCCACGACGGTTTGTTGGCTGGTCGTCCATAGGGAATTGTCCCCCAGATTCGGCAGCCTGCCAATATCGGATGAAGATCGCTGCCCAATGGATACGGGGTTCTGTCAGCCCTCGCGCTAAGCAGGGGCGCGCCAGCAATTTTATTTCAGAAATTAGCCCCAATCCGTAGCAGAATGGCTGCTTGAGCGTCACAGACATTACGTCGGTTGCTGAGGGGCGGCCGTTTGGCGCGAATCTGACAGAATCCCCTGGCCTGGCTGCTCTTCTCGGTGATGACGATCTGCTCGGGCATGAGAGGGCGGCCGAGGTTCTCTGAATGTTCTGCTCGGGCCGACTATCCCAGCCGCAGCCGGCTGAGGGCAATCCCTCTTTCACGCGCTGCCCGACGTGCCGGCTGGTGAGGTCGCGGCGAGCGTGCGGGCGCCTGTGGTCGCCCGGCTGTCCTGGCGGGGATAGGATTGCGGCATGTCCGCTGGTTCCGCTCGTGAGGTCCACCCGTCCGAGGCGCTCGCCGGCCTGGTGGAGCGGGTCACGTTCCACAACGCCGAGACCGGCTTCTGCGTGCTGCGGGTCAAGGCACGCGGGCAGCGCGACCTCGCGACCGTGGTCGGCCACGCCGCCTCGATCAGCGCCGGCGAGTGGGTGCAGGTGAGCGGGACCTGGGTCAACGACCGCACCCACGGCCTCCAGTTCAAGGCCGCGTTCCTCAAGGCGACCCCGCCCACCACCCTGGAGGGGATCGAGAAATACCTCGGCTCGGGGCTCATTCGCGGCATCGGCCCGATCTACGCCAGGCAGCTGGTGCGGGCGTTCGGGGAGGCGGTGTTCGAGCTGATCGAGCAGGAGCCGGCCCGCTTGCGCGAGGTCACCGGCATCGGCCCCAAGCGCGCCGCGCGCATCGTCGCCGGCTGGGCCGAGCAGAAGGTGATCCGCGAGATCATGCTGTTCCTGCACGCCCATGGGGTCGGCACCTCGCGGGCGGTGCGCATCTATAAGACCTATGGCCAGGACGCGGTGCGGGTGATCAGCGAGAACCCCTACCGGCTGGCGCGCGACATCCGCGGCATCGGCTTCCTCACTGCCGACAAGGTCGCGGAGCGGCTCGGCATCGCGAGGACGGCGATGGTCCGGGTGCGCCCCGGCGTCTCCTTTGCGCTCGCCGAGGCCATGGACGAGGGCCACTGCGGACTGCCAGTGGACGAGCTGACCAGCCTGACGGAGAAGCTGATCGCGGTCCCGCCGGCGCTGATCGAGGAGGCCCGGGCGCTGGAGCTCGAGACCGGTGAGGTGGTGGCCGACACCGTTGAGGGGCGGCGCTGCGTGTTCCTGGCCGGGCTCTACCGCGCCGAGCAGAGCATCGCCGAGCGGCTGCGCGCCCTCGCCGGCGGGCCCCTGCCCTGGCCGGCGATCGACGCCGACAAGGCGATCCCCTGGGTGGAGGGCAGGACCGGCCTGAGCCTGGCCGAGAGCCAACGGACGGCCTTGCGCCTGGCGCTGTGCTCCAAGGTGCTGGTCATCACCGGCGGCCCGGCGTGGGCAAGACCACGCTGGTGAGCGCGATCCTGACCGTGCTCCGGGCCAAGGGGGTCGCGGTGGCTCTGTGTGCGCCAACTGGGCGCGCGGCCAAGCGGCTGTCGGAGAGCACCGGGCTGGAGGCGCGCACCATCCATCGCCTCCTCGAGGTGGACCCGAGCACGGGCGGCTTCCGGCGCGGCGTTGGGCACCCGCTCGACTGTGACCTGCTGGTGCTGGACGAGACCAGCACGGTCGATGTGCCGCTGATGCGCGCGCTGCTGCGGGCGCTGCCGGACCGGGCGGCGCTGCTGATCGTGGGTGACGTGGACCAGCTGCCAAGCGTCGGCCCAGGTCAGGTGCTGGCGGACGTCATCGGTTCGGGCGCGGTCCCGGTGGTGCGGCTGAGCGAGGTGTTCCGCCAGGCGGCGCAGAGCCGCATCATCACGACCGCGCACCGGGTCAACCGCGGCCAGATGCCCGACCTCACCGCCCAAGAAGGATCGGACTTCTTCTTCGTCGCGGCGGACGATCCCGAGGCAGGCGTGCGCAAGCTGCTCTCGGTGGTGCGCGAGCGCATCCCCGCCCGGTTCGGGCTGGACCCGGTGCGCGACGTGCAGGTGCTCTCCCCGATGAACCGCGGCGGGCTCGGCGCGCGGGCGCTGAACCTGGAGCTGCAGCGGGCGCTCAACCCGCCCGGCGAGCACCGGGTGGAGCGGTTCGGCTGGAGCTTCGGTCCGGGCGACAAGGTAATGCAGGTGGCCAACGACTATGAGCGCGAGGTGTTCAACGGCGACCTCGGCGTGATCAGTCGGGTGGACACCGAAGAGGGCGAGCTCAGCGTTAGCTTCGACGGCCGGGAGGTCGGCTACGGCTTCGGCGAGCTGGACGAGCTGGCGCTGGCCTACGCGACCACGATCCACAAGGCGCAGGGCTCGGAGTATCCGGCGGTGGTGATCCCGCTCACCACCCAGCATTATGCCATGCTGGCGCGCAACCTGCTCTACACCGGCCTGACCCGGGGCAAGCGGCTGGTGGTGCTCCTCGGCCAGCGCCGGGCGCTGGCCATCGCGGTCAGGAACGAGGGCGGACGGCGGCGCTGGTCCAGGTTACGGGAGTGGCTTGCCGGCGGTCCGCCAGCGGGCATGGCGGCCCCGATCAGCGAGCGCGCGGTCCGATCCACATCTGTCGCCTACCCTGCCGGGTAGCCGGTCGTTGGTTCAGCAAACCTCATCAGCTCTCAACTGTACTAGCTAGGATTTAATCTGACAATCTGGTTTGTTTGGTGCGGGCAACCCGGGACCGGAGGACAGGAATGTCTCGCTCCGGTCGCCCAGAACCGAGGAGCCGACCATGACCAACGAACGCAAGGTAATCCGGGCCAAGGTAGGCCTGCTGGAGCTGGCCAAACAGCTCGGCAATGTGTCGCAGGCCTGCAAGATCATGGGATACTCGCGCGACAGCTTCTACCGCTTTCAGGAGCTCTACGAAAAGGGCGGCGAGATCGCGCTGGCGGAGATGACCCGGCGCAAGCCAATCCTGCGCAATCGGGTGGAGCCGGCCATCGAGCAGGCGGTCGTCGGGCTGGCCGTCGAGCAGCCGGCCTTTGGCCAAGTCCGGGTGGCCAAGGAGCTGAAGAAGCGCGGCCTGACGATCTCCCCGGCCGGGGTGCGCTGTGTCTGGCAGCGCCACGACCTGGAGACCATGAAGAAGCGGCTCAAGGCACTCGAGGCCAAGAGCGCACAGGACGGCCTGGTGCTGACCGAAGCCCAGGTCGCCGCCTTGGAGCGGGCCCGGCAGGACAACGAGGCGCATGGCGAGTTCGAGAGCGAGTGTCCGGGCTACTGCCTGGCCCAGGACACCTTCTATGTCGGCACGCTCAAGGGGGTCGGGCGGATCTATCAGCAGACCTGCGTCGACACCCACTCCAAGGTGGCGTTCGCCAAGCTCTACGACCGCAAGACCCCGATCACCGCCGCCGACCTGCTGAACGACCGCGTGGTGCCGTTCTTCGACGAGCACGGGGTCAAGCTGTCCCGCGTGCTGACCGATCGCGGCACCGAGTATTGCGGCACCTCGCAGGCCCACGAATACGAGCTCTACCTGGCGATCGAGGACATCGACCACAGCCGGACCAAGGCAAAGAGTCCGCAAACCAGCGGGATCTGCGAGCGCTTCCACAAAACGGTGCTGCACGAGTTCTATCAGGTCGCCTTCCGCAAGCGCATCTACAGCAGCATCGAGCAGCTACAGGCCGATCTCGATGTCTGGGTCAGCAGCTATAATGAGCAACGCCCTCATCAGGGCCGCTGGTGCTACGGCAAGACCCCGATGCAGACCTTCCTTGACACCCTCCCGCTCGCCAGGGAAAAAATGCTCAACGCCGCCTGACGTCGGTCAGACATGATCCATCCGACACCATACAGGCCAGCTGTCCGATCAAATGTCAGCTAGTACATCTCAACGGACAGTTGTGGCCTGCATAGCCCTCGCCTACTCACTTTCGCCCCTCATCATCAGCCCGACACTTCATTTCGGTTCAGGGCGCCCCAACGCTGCCAAGCTGGAGGCGCCCCGCGCGCGCTCGACCAGCGCCTTGACCGAGCTCGGCGCCCACGCGCCACCGCTGGGCGGCCGCAGTCCGGCGTCCTCAACCAAGTGGCGCGCCACCTGCACCAGCGTCGGCGGGCGGTAGTCCCGGGGCGTGACGCCCCGCTCCGCGGCCTCGCGCCGGTGGCCGCGCAGGTAGCGGGCCACCGCCTCCGCGGCCCGCACGGAGGCGCGCTCGGGCCCCCTCCCCCGCCCTTGCCCGGGCGCCAGCAGCCCCGCCTCGACAAGCCCCTCCGCAGCGAGCAGCCGGGTGGCGCGCACGAGGCGGTCGCGCGTGAAGGGCGGCCGGCCCGCCGGCAGGGCCGCGTTCACCGCCGCTGCCACCCGTTCCCACGAGGCGCCGGGCCGCAGCCGGCGCACCACCGGCAGCCAGGCGTCGAGGCCCGCGGCCAGCGCCTCCAGCCGGGCCCGGCGCTGGCCCGCGACGAGGCGGCGCACCGCCTCGGGCTCCCGCGCCCGCAGCGTGGAGTTGCCGAGCCGCTTGCCGCGGGCGCGCGCCACGGCGAGGCCCGCCTTGGTGCGCTCGGCGATCAGGCTGCGCTCGAACTCGGCGATGGCGCCGATCACCTGCAGCACGAGCCGCCCCGTGGGGCTGCCGGTGTCGATCGGGTCGGAGAGCGAGCGGAACTGCGCGCCGGCGGCCTGCACGCGCTCGAGCACCGCGAGCAGGTGGGCGAGCGAGCGGGCGAGGCGGTCGATGCGCACCACCACGACGACGTCCCCCGGGCGGAGCCGCGCGAGGAGGTGGGCGAGCGCGGGGCGGCCGCGGTCGGCGCCGCTGGCGCGCTCCTCAACCAGGGTGGTGCAGCCCGCCTCGCGCAGGGCGCGGCGCTGCGGCTCGAGGTCCTGCCCCTCCGTCGAGACATGGCGTAATCGCACGGCCGGCCTGGGTGCCTGATCCGTTCCCCTTCCGCCCGCGCGTCTGCTGAGATCGGCTCCGGTCTCGACCAAGGAGGGCAGCATGGGCTCGTATGTCGCGTTCGACGTCTCGCTCCGCACCACCAGTGTCCACGTCATGGACGAGGCGGGCCGCTGCCTCTGGCGCGGCAAGTGCGCCACCGAGCCCGAGGCACTCACCGCGGTCGTGCGCGAGCATGCGCCCGAGGTGGTGCGCATCGGCCTGGAGACCGGCTTCCTCTCGACCTGGCTCTGCCACGCATTGGCCGAGGCCGGCCTGCCCGTGGTGTGCATGGATGCGCGTCAGGCCAAGGCGGTGCTACAGGTCAGGCCCAACAAGACCGACGCCAACGACGCCGAGGGCCTGGCGCAGCTGCTGCGCACCGGCTTCTTTCGCCAGGTCCGGGTCAAGTCCTGGGATGGCATGCTGCTCCGCAACCTCGTCACCGCTCGCCGCCAGCTCGTGCGCACCGCGGTGGACCTCGCCAATCAGATCCGCGGCATCCTGAGGACGTTCGGCCTGGCGCTGCCGCCGGGCGGTGGCGGCCGGCACTTCGAGGCGAGTGTGCGCGAGCGCGCGCCGATGCGCCCGGGGCTGGGCTTGATCGTGCTGCCCCTGCTCGAGGCTTGGCGCGCGGTGCGGGATGGGGTTGTCGTGCTCGACAAGGCGGCCGTTGCGGCCGCCCGGCGCGACCAGCGCTGTCGGCTGTTGATGACGGCGCCCGGCGTCGGCGCGATCACGGCGCTGACTTACGTCGGCACGGTGGAAGACCCCGCGCTGTTCCAGGGCGCCCGCGCCGTCGGCGCCTGGCTCGGGCTGACACCCAGCCGCTATCAGTCCGGCGAGATCGACGTCTCAGGACGCATCTCGCGCTGCGGCGACCCGTTGCTGCGCACCTACCTCTACGAGGCCGCCAACCAGGTGCTGACCCGCTCGCGCTCGGACAGCGCCTTGAGGCGGTGGGGGCTGATGCTGAAGGCGAGGAGCGGCCACAAGAAGGCCGTCGTTGCCGTGGCCCGCAAGCTCTCGGCCATCCTGCATGCGATGTGGTCCAGCGGCGAGGCGTTCTGCGCGGAACCCGCCCTGGCCAAGGCCGCGTGACGGCGTAGGAGCGAGATCACCAGTTCCGCCCGCCCTGGCGGAAGAGGCGTCCCTGCCGGGACGTGGTCAGGACCATCACGATATGCCCGCCGCGGCGAAGAGACCGCGTTCGCTGACATTGTGAGGTTCCCCCACCGGAAACCATCGTGCGGCAGCGGCACCGTCCCTGACCGCGGAGACAACCCTGAACCGGCAGAGCGTCAGCTCAAGGGCAAGCGGAAGCAGATGAAAAAGAGCTTGACCGGGGGAGGCGCGATTAGACAATGCGGGCGTAGCCGATCAGCGCCACGGTTCAGCTCCCCTCGGCCTCGCCATCGCCTCAGAGGCCGAGCTGGACGCGGATGGCGCGCTCGACCGCGGCCAGGTCGGCTGCCGTGAGCCGCCCGAGCCTGCCGCGCAGGCGCTGCTTGCTCGCGGTTGCGATCTGGTCGGCCATGGCCTTGCGCCGCTCGCCCCGGAGCGTGACGTAGGCCTCGGCCGGGTAGAGGCGGGCGGTGTTGCTGGTGAGCGGCACGACCTGCAGGCGGTTGAGGGCGGCGTTGGCCGCGTCGTTGCTGACCACCACGGCCGGGCGGGTCTTGCGGATCTCGCCCCCGAGCGAGGGGTCGAAGCTGATCCACCACACCTCGCCGCGGCGGGGCGCCTCATCAGCCACGCGCGCCTGCCTCGGGCACGGCGTCGCCGAGCAGGCTCTCGGTCCACTCCTCCGCCTCCTGCTCGCGCTCGCGGTCGGCGGCCATGGCGGCGTAACCGGCCGCGAGGTTCTGGCCCGTGACGTGGGGGCGGGCGAGGTCGCTCAGGAAGCGGCTGATGCGCCGACGGCCGACCACGGCGAGCAGCCCGTCGTAGACCTCTGCGTCGATGGTGATGGTGAGCTTTTTCTGCATGCGGCTCCGTGGCTCCGGCGCTCTGCACGTGTTCTGGCACGTATAGGCGGGCTCGCGCCAGCCCGCTTTTCAGTTCGAGCGAGTTGTCGTCAACCGGTCGGTTGGTGGCGACTTCCGCAACTTGAAAGGCGGCGCGCCACCCCCTCCAGTCCCAAGTGGCAGCGCTGGCCCGTTACCGCAACCAGCGCGCGAGCCGGCGACCTGGACCGAGTGGCGGCCGCCCCAGCGTGCCCCGGCCGACGTACATGGTCGGCGCGTGGGTGGGCGCGCATCACGTGGCCGGCTGGGCGGAGACGGCGTGGGCGCGGCCTCGGAGGGGCTCCCGGGCCGTGGACGGCCCGCGCGCCCCCGGCGCGCGTCGGGGGTTGCGACTCGTCGAGGGCCGCTAGGCTGCGCCCAACCACCCCGGGAGGGCCACAGATGAACCGTAAGCGGTGCTCTGCCACCTTTGGTTTCTGGAGATGATTTCAGGGTGGTTGTTTGGGTGCCCAGTGCCACGGCATCAGTTCATCGATGCGGTTCTGCGGCCAGCCGGTCACCAAGCGTGTCAGCAGGTCAGTGAAGTAAGCCTGCGGATTGACGCCATTGAGTTTGCAGGTCTCGATCAAAGATGCCAGACACGCCCAGTTTTCTCCACCTTCGTCACTGCCCGCGAACAAACTATTCTTCCTTGATAACGAGACCGGCCGCATCGCGCGCTCGATACTGTTGCTGTCGATCTCGATCCGCCCGTCTTCGAGGAACCGCCCCAATCCGTCCCAATGGTTCAACGCGTAACGGATCGCCTCGGCCGTCGGGCCACGGGCAGGCAGTTTGGCGATCTGGGCGTCGAACCAGATCCGCAGTGCGCCGACCAACGGCTTGCTCTCCGCCTGACGCACGGCCAGTCGCTCGGCCGCGGTCTTGCCGCGAACGCGCGCCTCAATCGCGTAGAGCGCGCCAATGCGTTGCAGGGCTTCGATCGCGATCGGTGCCTTCGCCTTGGCCAGATCATACAAACCCCGCCGCACGTGACTCCAGCAAAACGCCAGTATCACCGGGGAATTGGTGGATTTCGACCCGCCCAGCCTCTTGTAGGCTCCATAGCCGTCGCACTGCAGAATGCCGCAGTAATTGCCCAGCAGCGTCGTGGCGTGGATATGTCCGCGGCCCGGCGCGTAGCTGTGGACCATCGCGGGCGGCAGCGTCCCGGCCCATGGCCGGTCATCGCGCCCAAGCGCCCAGAAGTATCCCTGCTTGGTCCGGCCACGGCCCGGGTCGAGCACCGGCACGACCGTCTCATCGGCAAAAATCCGTGTCGAAGCCAGCAGCATCTCACGCAGCCGAGATACCACAGGCGCCACCTCGGCCGCCGCGTATCCCATCCAAAACGACAGCGTGGCGCGGTCGATAAGAACGCCCTGCCGCCCCATCATCTGCGCCTGGCGATACAGCGGCAGATGATCGGCATAGCGGGCCACCAGCACATGCGCGACCAACGCCTCGGTCGGCAGCCCACCTTCGATCAGTCGGGCTGGCGCCGGTTCCTGCACCACAGTGCCTGGGCAGGCCCGGCAGGCCAGTTTCGGACGCTTGGTCACGATCGCCCGGAACTGCGCGGGGATGACATCCAGCCGCTCGGAGCTGTCCTCCCCGATCACTGTCATCGGGGCGCGGCAGCAGGGGCAGGCGGCATCCTCCGGCGTCAGCGTCACTTCGATGCGCGGCAGATGCGCCGGCAGCGCACCACGGCTGGCGCGCCGCCTGGTCGCATTGTCCTTGCGCAGGTCAGGATCCTGCTTCTCTGCCTCAGCCTCGCCTTGCGCGATCGCCTGCTCGAGCGCTTCCAGGCCAAGCTGCAGTTGCTCCTCCGGCAGGCGCTCGGACTTTGCGCCGAACTGCATCCGGGTCAGCTTCAACAGCAGATGGCGCAGCCGGTCATTCTGCGCCAGTAAGAGGTCGCGCTCGGTCACCGCCGCATCGCGTTCAGACAGCGTGGCCAGCACCAGCGCGTGCAAGGCTGCGATATCGTCAGGCAACTTGGGGATATCGGTGCTGGGCGAATCCATTGCCACGAATCTTAAGCGGCAACACTGGGTTTGTGAATCGCCTTTGTTGTCTGCACACGCGTCCAGTCGAGGCCATCAAATAACGCAGCGAAGGCCACGGGTGAGAGTGTCAGGACCCCGTCCTTGATCGGTGGCCAGCGGAACGATCCCTGCTGCAACTGCTTCCAGACCAGCACCAGACCGCTGTGGTCCCAGACCAGGATCTTGAGCCGGTCGCCTCCTTTGCTGCGGTAGACAATGACCGCGCCGGAGAATGGATCCTCGGCCAGCGCCTCTTGCGCCAAGGCAGCCAGGCCGTGGGCACCTTTGCGAAAATCAACCGGACGTGTCGCCAGCAGGATGCGGGCGCTCGCCGGAATGGTGATCATGCGCGCAGCACCGAGGCGCGAACCGCTCGCAGCACTGTGGTCAACTGGGCATCGTCCAGGCCAGACGCCACACGCACCACAGCACCCGCCAGGCTGATCTCGATCACCGGGGTGGCCAACGCCGTCGGTGCCGCCTCGCCCGCGGGCATGGCATCGGTGACGATCGGGACAAAGGCGGGCGCGGCCGGGCGGGGCCTTCTCATCGGACTGCGATGCGTCACACCTTCGCTGTGCCGCCACCGGTAGACCCGCTGCGGATCCACCTGCCAACGTCGGGCCACGTCCGAGATACGCGCGCCAGGCTCCAACGTTTCCCTGATGACCGCCGCCTTCTCCGCCGCCGACCAACGGCGACGACGGACAGATCCGACCGGCACCGCAACCCGCCGATCAGCACACTTCGCATCATCATTACCGTCAAACATAACAATCGCCCAAAACCGTCAAACATAACAATCGCCCAAAGCTCCCCTCTGCTCCAGGCAAAACAAGCACCTCGATTGCTGCCGTTAAAGAAGGGCGTCAGAGCACCGCTTACGATGAACCACGCTGGTCTGGTCGAGAGCGTCGCCGCGGCCACCGGCCTGTCCCGGGCCGCGGCCGCCCAGGCGGTCGGGGCCGTCGTGGACGGTGTCGTCGCCGCCCTGCGAGCCGGGGAGGAGGTGCGCGTCGCCGGCCTCGGCGTCTTCGCGGTGGCGGCCCGCGCCGCCCGGCAGGGCCGCGACCCGCGGACCGGCGCGGCCGTGCGGATCGCCGCCTCCAAGGCGGTGCGGTTCCGCGCCGCGAAGGCGGCCAAGGACGCCGTGAACGCGGCCGCGCCCAGGCCGCAGGGCGCGCGGGCCAGGCCCGCGGCCCAGGCCGCCGCGTGACGAGGCTGCGAGCAAGCCGAGAGCCCCGCCGGTTGTCCGCCTTCGCGAGGTCGTCACCGGGCCGAAGGGCGCCCCGGAGCCCCTGAACGCCTTCGACGCGGCGAAGACCGCCGAGCGGACCATGAAGCCGGCGGGGGTCGACGAGGCCATGCGCGCGGCACACGATCGTCAGCCAAGCTCGTCGAGCAGCGCCCTCGCCTCTCGCAGGTCCTTCGTCCCGAAGCCCTCGGTGAACCAGCCGTAAATGGGCGCGAGCAGGTCGCGAGCCTCGCCGACCCGCCCCTGGCCGCGCAGGAGCCGCGCGTGGCTGGTCGCGGTGCGCAGCTCCCAAGACTTCGCCTGCTGGCGCCGCGCCCAGTCGAGCGAGGCGGCGTAGTTGCGCTCCGCGCCTTCCGTGTCGCCCTTTTGCGCGAGTATCCCGCCCCTGATCCGGAGCGTCTCCGCGTAGTAGTAGCGCTCCCCCCAGCCCGGCCGCTCGACTTGCGCCATGACCTCCTCGATGAGGGACAGCGCGCCATCGAGGTCGCCAAGCTGGGCCACGCCCTCGGCGAGCACCGATTTGTGGTAGGGGAGATTGCTCCTCCCTCCGCTCGCCTCCCAAAATGCGAGGGCCGCCCTGAGCGAGGCCACCCCCTCGGAGACTTGGCCCCGCCTGATCAACGCACTCCCGGAGTGGAATGGCACCAGAGCCCCTGTGACGAAGGGCAGCCGGTTGTCGCGGCCCAGCCGCTCGGCCTCGTCAGCGCGCCTCAGCACCTCGTCGGGCTGGCCAAGGTGATTGAATACACTTGCCCCTAATGTCAGGGCGTAGGCCAGATTGAAAGCGTGTCCGCGCCGGCGCGCGTGGCTCTCGCACTCCTCGCTGATCCTCACGGCCTGCTCGGGAAAGCCGAGCATCCAGATTGCGCGCGACGCAATAATCAGAGCCGTTGTTTTCATCTCGGTGCCGAGGACGTCCACCAGATTACCGTGCCGCTCTTCGGTGTAGAGCGACAGGACCTGGCCGGCGTGCTCCCAGGCCTTGATCAGCTCACCAAGGTGAAAATAGGAGTTCGCCAGGGTGAGGTATCCGCCAATCCGGAAATCCGTGTCATGGTGCGCTTCGGCCGCCTCCATGATCTGCGTGGCCCAGCGCAGCGACTCGGCCACCCGTCCCGTGGTCAACACGCTAGTGTAGAGGCCCCGTAGGATCCGCAGCAGGGCGTCGGTGCGGCCGAGCGCGCGCGCCAGCCCCAGCGCCGGGTGCAGGCTGTCCCAGACCTCTGGGGCCGCCCAGCCCCGGAGCACCATCCAGGCGGCGCCCAGCGTGGTGCGGAGGTCCAGCTCCAGGCCGTCGCGCCCCGCCGAGGGCGCCAGGGCGGCGATCAGCTCCAGGCCCCTGTTCAGGTGCGCGACCGCCTCGGCGAGCGCCACGCGCCTGAGCGCCAGGCTGCCCGCCCTGTGCCAAAGCGGGACCGCCCTCTCGGGCTGCCCCGCCTCCGTGTGGTGGTGCGCCAGCAGCTCGGGCTGCGAGGCCGCGATCTCGGGCGCCTGCCGCTCCAGGGCCGCCCCGATCCGGGCGTGCACCCGCTGGCGCGCGGCGCGCACCAGCGTGCCGTAGGCCGCGTCCCGCACCAGGGCGTGCTTGAACAGGTAGGTGGACTGCGGCGGGGCGCCGCGCGCGAACAGCAGGCCGGCGCCCGTTAACTGATCCAGCGCTTGCCGCAGCTCGGGCTCCGGCCGGTCGGCGATCGCGGCGAGCAGCTCGTGGCCGAACTCCCGTCCGACCGCCGCGCCCGTTTGCGCGACCTCCTTGGCCACGGGGCCGAGCCGGTCGAGCCGTGCCATGAGGGAGGCGTGCAGGGTGGCCGGGACGGAGAGCGCCGGGTGCGGGTGCGGCGTGGCCGAGAGTGACTCGGCTGCCTGCGGCCCCGCCTCCAGGACCGCCCGCGTCACCTCCTCGATGAACAGCGGCACGCCGTCGGCGCGCTCGGCAACCTCTCGCGCGACCTCCGGGGGCAAGCCGTCCGCGCCGGCGACCTTCGCGACCAGCGCGGCGGAGTCGTGCCGGTCGAGCCGGCCGAGGGCGAGGGAGGCCACGTTCGGCTGCCCGGTCCAGGGCGGCTGGAACTCGGGGCGGAAGGTCGCCACCAGCAGCACCGGCAGGCGCCCCACCTGCTCGATGATCCGGTCGAGCAGCTCGCGCGAGCTGGGGTCGATCCAGTGCAGGTCCTCGCAGACCACCAGCACCGGCTGGCGCGCCGCCAGGCCGGTCAGTTGCGCCAGCAGCGCCGCCAGCGTCCTCTCGCGCCGCGCCTGCGGGCTCATCTGCTGGATCCGTTCCCGCTGATCTGCCTCGATCGAGAGCAGCTCGACGATCAGCGCCACCGCCTCGTCCGTCGCGTCCGACCGGGCGAGCACCGCGTCGAGCTTGGCAAGCTTGGAGTCTTCGGTGTCCTCGCGCGCGAAGCCGGCCGCGTGTTCGAGTTGGGCGATGAACGGGTGCAGCGCGCTGTCCTGGTGGTGCGGCGAGCAGAACAGGCGCAACTCGACATGCGGCTCCCCGGCAATCGCGTCCTGGAGGGCGCGGGCGAGGCGCGACTTGCCGATGCCGGGCTCGCCGCTGACCAGCACGACCCTGCCGCTCCCGGCCTTGGCCTGCGCCCAGCGCCGCAGCAGCAGCTCCAGCTCCTCCCCGCGCCCGACCAGGGGTGCCAACGTCGCGACGCCTCGAACCGGCTCTCCGCGGCGGCCTCCGCCACCACCCGCCAGGCTTCGGCCGGCTCCCGCATCGCGGGCGCAGCTCGAACAGCTCTCCCACGAGGCGGCGCGTGCCTGCCGAGATCAGCACCGAATCCGGCTCGGCCGCTGCCGCCAGCCCGGCGGCGACGCTGGCCGCCTCGCCGAGCGCGGTGGGCGGCCCGGAGGCGCCGGGCTCGCCCCCGACCACCGCGAGCCCGGTGGCGACACCGATCCGGACTTGCAACTGGCCGGGTTGGCCGGCGTCGACCCGTCCGGCCGCCGCGACCAGATTCAGGGCGGCGCGAATGGCGCGCTCCGCCTGGTGCTCGTCGGCCTGGGGATAGCCGAAATAGGCCACGATCCCGTCGCTCAGCAGCCGATCCACCGTGCCGCCCGCCTCGGTGACGACCGGCTTGGCGCGCTCGTGAAAGGCGGCGAGCAGGTGCTGCAGGTCCTCGGGGTCGCGCCGCGCGACCAGCAGGGCCGGCCCCGACAGGCCACAGTGCACCACCGTCAGCTGCCGCCGCTCGGGAGAGGCCGGAGGTGCTGGTGAGGGTGTCGGCTCCGCCACCGGCGCCGCCGGGCCCTCGGCAGACACCGGCCGCGGCCTGGCCGTGAACCGGTAGCCCACCCCGGGCACCGTCACGATCAGCCTGGGCTTGCTTGGCTCTGGCTCGAGCTTGCGCCGCAGCCGCCCGACCAGCACGTCCACGCTCCGGTTGAACGGCTCCGCGTGGCGGCTGGCGATCGCATCCAACAAGTGGTCGCGGCTGAGCGCGCGGCCCGGGGCGGCGAGGAAGGCGCGCAGCAGCTCATACTCCGAGCGCCGCAAGGGGACCTCCCGGCCCTCTGCGTCCACCAGGGTGCGCGCGTCCGGGTCGAGCGTGAAGCCCGCGAAGCAGAGCGCTGTCACATCCGCCTCAGCCATGCCCCGGCCCACCTCGTCAACCGGACGGGAGTGTCGGCCAGCGACCGTAGGCCACCGGCCGCCGCGAAGGGAACAAAGTTTTACAAGGAAATTACACGCCGTACATCAGCCGCTTGCGAGGACGGGCGAGCATCGCGGCATCGGAGGCGCCCCACCTGTATAGGGCGGTCCAAAATCAGGCCACTGGGCGGAGGAAAAGCAGGCCACTGCGGCGGCCACTGGCCTAGCCCGCATTTCTCATACGGGCGAGCGCTTGTCGTTTGAATGGCGCTCCGCCGGCGTGCATTCGTGAAGTGAGGCGGGGCGGGCGCTATGGGCGCGAGGCTCGGCGAGACCGCGCCGGCGCCGCCCGGCGGGCAGCGTGGGTGCGGGGTGTGATGTCGGCTGTGCGCTGGCTGGTTCGTGTCAGGCAGTGGCGTTTCTGAGCATGGCGTGGGCCAAGGCGAACTCGTGCTGATAGGGACAGGCCGAGGCCATCGCCGCCTTGATCCGCCGCACGCTGACCCGCACCAGGGCGCCGATCTTCAGCAGCTTGAGCCGGATGGTGCCGCAGGTCGCTCGGGCGAATTGCGTGTGCGCCAGACCGATGCGCCGCAAGGCGCAGAGCAGCACATAGGCCATGGACGCGAACCACAAGCGGAGCTGGTTGGCGCGCATCGTCGCCGCCGAGGTCCGGTCGGCGAACAGGTCGAGCTGGCATTCCTTGATGCGGTTCTCCATCTCGCCGCGCGCGCAGTAGACCCGCTCGTAGAGATGCCGCCCGCCGACTTCGGCCGGCTTGAGCGAGGTGACGACAAACCGGGGATTGGCCTCGCCGCCGGTCACCTCGGCCTTGCCGATGACCCGGCGTTGGCGGCTCCAACTGTCCAGCGTCGACCACGTAAAATCCCGGAAGCACCGCGCCGGCCTGCCGGTCCGCAAGCTCTCAATCGACGCGGTCAGCAGTTCGGGCTTGATCGCCTCCTCCAGCCGGTCGTTGCGGGCCAGACCGAACACATAGTCCACCCGGTTGGCCTCGCACCAGGCCATCAGCGCCTCGCGGGCAAAGCCGGAATCGCCGCGCAGCAGGATGCACACGCGTGGCCAGCGCCGGCGGATTTGCGCGACCAATCGGGCAACCTCCTCGACCGCGCCGGCCGAACCGTCGATGTTCGAGCGCCGCAGCTTGGCCGCCAGCAGATGACGGCCGCAGAAGACGTAGAGCGGCAGGTAACAGTAGCAGTCGTAATAGCCGTGGAAGAAGCGGCCTTCCTGATTCCCGTGCAGCGGATCATCGGTGGCGTCGAGATCGAGCGTGATCTGCGCCGGCGCGCGCCGATGCGCCTCCAGGAACAGATCCACCAACAACCGCTCGATCGCCGCCGGATCGTGGCTGATTTTGTGATAACGCGTCGGCTCGGCGCGGCCCAGCTCCAGCCGGTTCAGGGTCGATTTCCCGGCCAGCGGCGCGCAATCCGGCCGCCGCGCCGCCAGCTTCCCCGCCAGCACGGCCAGGACCGGATCGTGCCGCAGCTGGTCGTGGTCGACCAGATCCTCGTAGCCCAGCGCGATCCCGAACACGCGCTGCATCAGCAACGCCTCGATCGCGTGCTCCACCAGCTCCGGCGCCCGCTGGTCGCCGAAGCAGGAAGCGAAGCGTTCGATCAAGCCGATCGCCCGGTCGGTCGCCCCGAGCAGCAGGGCGCCGGCATCTGAGGTGATCACGCCACCATCGAAGGCCGCCACCACGGCACGCTCCTCCACGGGTGCAAAATCGAACAGCGGAGGTTTACACTCTGTGGGCATCGGGGAGTTCCTCCGTTCAGCGCTAAGACTTTGTCACAGAAGAACTTTCGCCGATTCGGAACCCCGATGCACCTACTCAGTGTGAGAAATACGGGCTAGGTCGGAATCTGGCGAAATGCTAGGGCCTGTCATCTCTTGGGGACTTTGAACCAGTCCATTGTTGCTGCCATGCAGAGCACGCCCATGAAGGAGCGGGCGGTCTTCTCATAGCGGGTGGCGACGGCCCGCCACTCTTTCAGTCGCGCCCAGAGCCGCTCGACGAGGTTGCGGTTCTGGTAGATCCAGGGCGGGCAGGCGATCGGCTCCTCGTTGCGCTTGGACGGGATCGCGGGACGGGCGCCGCTGTCCCAAATCAGGGCGCGGAACGCATGGGAGGCGAGGCCGCGATCGCCGACGACCCAGCCTGGGATGTCGGACAGGCAGCTGAGCAGACCGGGGGCCAGTGGCAGTTCATGCGCCTGGCCTGGGGCGAGCGCGAAGGCGATGGCGCGTCCGGCCCCGTCGGCGATCACGCAAGCTTTGGTGCCATAGCCGCCCCGAGACCGGCCCAGCGCCTCACGGCTGTCGCTCTGCGCCGCAGCTTGTCGTTTTTGGCCGCACCCGCCGCCTTCTGATGGGCGCGGATGTTCGTGCCATCCAGAAACACCATGCCAAAGCTGATCCCGGACTGCCGCACCAGGTCCAGCAGCCGTTCCCAGACGCCCTTCTTCGCCCATCGGATGAAGGTCTGCGCCGCACCCCACCACGGTCCCAATTCGGCGGGGACGCTGCGCCACTTGGCGCCGTTCTGGTGTCGCCAGATGATAGCCTCGATCGTGCGACGCAGATCGCGGTGCGGCGTCTTGCCGCGCGGGCGAACCGCTTCAACAAGCGGTCGCAGCACGTCCCATTGCGCGTCACTCAAGACCTGCATTGTTCACCTCCACTCGGAGTAAATCGGCGACGCTGGGTAGAACAATGAAGGTATTCAAGGGACGACAGACCCTAGTTTGTCCAGGTGCTTAGCACCTTTTTGGCCTTTGGACCACCGGTGCTCGGAGCCAGCAACCTGTGACGTCGAAGTGGCCTGGATTTGGACCGCCCTCTACACCCACCAAGGCGGCCGATACCGGACCGGCCCCCGCGAAGGAACGGCGGCCAACCAGAGGAGATGGCCATGAGGACAACCCTCGCCCTTGCCCTGCTGCTCGGCCTCGCAGCCAGCGGCCTTGGCACCAGCGTCGCCCTGGCCCAGGGCGCCCCGCCCGGCTCCAGCTCCTGGGGCGACACTAGCTCCCGCGCCAGCCGGTAGCGGCCGGTCGAGCCCCGTCGCCGCCCGGGCGACCCGACACGTGTCGGCCCCGCCACGCGCCTTGGCGGAGGCCGGCGCCGGGGGCCGGGGCGGCGCCGGCCAGCGCGCAACCCTGACTGAATGAAGGCAGCGATGCTTGCGATGCTCAGCACCGTCGTGGTCGGCGCCGCCGCCCTGGTCCTGCCGCTGCTCTGTGCTGTCCTGGTCCTCCCGACCCCCCGACGATCCCGCACGCCCGCTCATCGATCACCGGCCGCGCGGCGAGGCCGAGTGACCGCGACGTCGCGAGGACCGAGCGGACTGCCAAGACCAACCAAAGTGCCCCCCGCCCGTGTTTCACTGTTTCGCAGCGTGCGGGGACTTCACGGATACTGTGAATTGCTTTCCATACTGGGGCTTATGCAGCATCGTCTTTGAAGAGTTGCAGCGCCGACCTACCAAATGCGACCTATCAAATGTGGAAGCAAGGCAGTGGTTCCCGGGCGCCGGTGCAGAGACCGTATATTGCTAGTTGCCGTTACGGCACAGAGTTTTATGGAATGGCCCGCCCCTCTCTCCCCTTCGGCGCTAGGCTGAAGGGGTAACCGGAGGGAAGGAGCGGGACCGATGCAGATCGCGGTGTTGGGGATCGACCTGGGCAAGAACAGCTGCAGCGTGGTGGGACTGGACCGGGCCGGGCGAGTAGTCCTGCGTCGGCGCCTGCACCGGGATAGCGTGGTCAAGCTCGCGGCTGGGATGTCGCCCTGCGTCGTGGCGATGGAAGCATGCTGTGGCGCCCATCATCTCGGTCGCGTGCTTCGCGAGCAGGGTCACCAGGTCCGGCTGATGTCGCCCGAGTATGTGCGCCCCTACGTCAAGGCGCAGAAGAACGACGACCGAGATGCGGAGGCGATCGCTGAGGCGGCGACACGGCCGACCATGCGGTTCGTGGAACTCAAGAGCGAGACGCAGCTCGACATGCAGACGCTGCATCGCGCCCGGGACCGGCTTGTGGGCGAGCGCACGGCGTTGATCAACCAGCTCCGCGCCGTGCTGCTGGAGCGCGGCATCACCGTGCCCCAGGGACGGCGCAAGCTGGAGGTGTTTCTTGAGATGCTAATGGCGGAGGAGAAGGTCCCGCTCAGCCCGCGGACCCGGTTGCTGGTCGAGGACCTGCGGGCCGAGTGGCGTGAGCTGGACCGGCGGATCTCGGCCTTCGACGAGGAGTTCGCGCGTCAGGCCCGCACTGACGAGACGGCCCGCCGGCTGACCTCGATCCCGGGCATCGGACCGCTGAACGCGACGGCGCTGACGGCGTCCATTGGTGATGCCCAGACGTTCGGGCGAGGTCGGGATCTGGCGGCTTGGCTGGGGCTGGTGCCGAAGCAGATGACGACGGGCGGCAAGCCCAAGCTGCTGGGGATCAGCAAGCGCGGCAACGGATACTTGCGCAAGATGCTGGTCCACGGTGCCCGGGCGGCCCTGCCGACGCTGTCCAAGGCCGACACGCCGCTCGGCAGGTGGTTGCGCGGCCTGCTCGCGCGGGCGCACGTGAACACCGTGGTGGTGGCGCTTGCCGCCAAGCTGGCACGGACCGCCTGGGCGGTGATCCGCCGTGGGCAGACGTTCGAGACGAAGGCTGCGGCGATGTCGTAGTCCAGAAGATCGGGCCCGGCGCGCTGACCCGGCGCCCAGGGCTGACGAGGTCTGCGGGTGGTGGAAGTGAGATGGCCTGACAGTCGATCGACGTTCTGGAACCCTGGTGTGTGAAATAGGGCACTGCGACCCTGAGAGTTTTATGAGGACCGGAACGTGCGGATCTCCATCTTGGCCAGGGTTCGCCCTGAGACCGGATACGTTGGCGCAGACTGATCAGAACACGTCACAAAACCCTTGCAGACGGGGCGGGCCATACGTTCACACAGTCTGCTTGATTCATGAAAAGGCAAAAGCCGTTACTGCGGCGATGCTTGATGTCTCAATGCGATTGCTGAAAAAGAGGACCCCGCGGTGATTGGACAGCCACGGGGTTCTCCTCCATCAGGCTGCCTTGAGCACGTCTCCGAGGAAGTGCGTGGCTAGCGGGCGCTTTTCGGGGGGGATAAACTCCATCAACGCGGGAACTAGTTCCTGCGGCACAACGAACCAAGTGGGATAGCCACGTGACGTGGGACTTCCTTTGGAATCGTCGCTTTCGTCGCCGTTCCAGCGCAGTCCCAAGCAGGGGTCACCTTCCCAGCGGCCAATCGCCATTGACCACCAATTTTGGTTAGGGCCACCTTTTTGGCACAGCACGTCGATCATCGCCCACTTGTTCTGCGGAGCTATCACGCTTTTCGGGTCAATCATGCACGCCTCCTTCTGGGATATTCTTGGACATATGTATGAGTAATTCTTTATGTATATGCAAGCAGAATTCTTTCAGCTCACAGAACCGTGTAAATCCGCGCCCGCGCGATGGTGATCCCGGCCTTATCAAGCAGCCTCGGCGAAGGCTGCGAGCTGGCGGCCATTCGGGGCACGTAAGGGATCGTCGCATGGGCGTGACCACGCCCAAGATCGGATTCAACATCTCGATGGCTTGCGTTGATGAGCAACCGGATCGGCAGCGTGTTGCATGGATCGCTTTGGGCAATTCCAATGAGTTAGCGCAGACCAAAGACGAGACTTGGGCCTAAATTGGCACGAATCGTTGCGGTCCAATCAATTTTCGGGTGCTAATTGCGAACTCTTATCATCTAGTGGGCCGAGTTAAAAGTTCGCGTACAGCCTTGAGCTGTTGAACCCGGCTTGCATCAGCGGCTTATCGGTCTCGGCCAAGGATAGAAGTGTCGCCGCATTTACTAACTCAGTCCACTAGGTCGTATCTACATCCAAAGTAACTGACTGAATTCGCTTCTCAATTCCATGGGGCTCAGTCGGGGGTCCATGCAACACGCTGGCCTGATCGGTCTACACGGGGTGACAAGGATCTGCTCAGGTCCGACGCTCGGCCACGGAAACGGACGATGCGCGGACTGGATGGATTGCGGGTGCTGGTCACGGGAGCAGCGCAAGGGATCGGCCTTGCGGTCGCCCGGCGCTTTGCCCAGGAGGGCGGGCGCGTCGCCTTGAACGACCGCAACGACGGTCCGGCCCTGCGGGCGGCTCTCGCTTCGCTTTCACCTGTGTCGAGCGGCCCGCATACGATAGCCGTTGGCGACGTCGCTGACGAGACCGCGGTCGAGTGCTTCGTGGCGGAGGCGATCGCCACGCTCGGCGGCGTTGACGTCCTGGTCAACAATGCGGGTTTCCAGTCACCTGCGCCTTTGGACGCGCTCGACATGGCCGACTTTGATCGTGTCGTGGCGGTGAACCTGCGCGGCGCCGTGCTGTGCGCCCGCGCCGCCATCCGCCACTTCCTGGCGCGCGGCGCCGGGGGCGTAGTGCTGAACACCTCCTCCGCGCACGAGACCATCCCCAAGCCGGGCTATCTCAGCTACTCGGCCAGCAAAGGCGCACTCGGCAACGTCACACGCACGCTCGCGCTGGAGTACGCTGGGCGCGGCATCCGGGTGAACGCGGTCGCACCTGGTGCCACGGTCACCCCGATGAACACTGCCTGGACCAGCGACCCAGATGCGCGTGCGGCGGTCGCACAGCACATCCCGCTCGGCCGCGCTGCGGAAGCCGAGGAGGTTGCCGCCTGCTTCGCCTTCCTCGCCTCGGCGGACGCCGCTTACATCACCGGGCAGACGATCTACGTCGACGGCGGCTTGAGCCTGTATGCCGACTTTCGTGAGAACTGGGCCTCGTGAGGGGTGGCCGGTTCGCGACAGCGGCGATGCTGTTCCCCGGTCAGGCGAGGAGCGCCCCCACCATCTTGACGCAACGTCGGTCTGAAGTAGTGGAAGGCTTGCTCGGCCGCTCCCGAGGCGAGAAGCGGTGCCGCAACTCGTCCAGCCCAGAGCGGCGGGTTGGCAGGCGAACTCGATCTGGAGCCTCGGGCCGAGCGGTGTCAGCAGCGTCGACCCGGTCTCGCCTGTGATCCGCCGGGAGGCGTGCCAGAGGACGCGCTGTCGGACCGAGTTCACGTCCGAGCGGCAGCCGCTCAGGATGTCGCCGATCTCCCGGTCAGCCGCGTCGCCAAACTGCTGCCCTGGAACATCGATCCGGCGCTCATAGCCGGGCCGAGCTGCCTCACACTGCGAGATCGCCGGATGCTGACGCAATCGAAATGGCGGCTCGTGACAGAGCTGTTGGCTCAAGGCCAAGGGGGTGCGGATCGAGTTCGTCAAGGAACACCTCGCCTTCACGAGCGAGGACTCCCCGATGGCCAGCCTCATGCTCTCCGTGATGGGTGCCTTCGCCGAGTTCGAGCGGGCGCTGATCAACGAGCGCCAGCGGGAGGGGATCGCTCTGGCCAAGCGGCGGGGCGCCTACCGGGGGCGCAAGAAGGCGCTGTCCCCAACCGCGGTTGCGAGACTCCGCGGCCGAATTGCCGACGGGATCAGCAAGGCGAAGGTGGCCCGGGAGTTCGGGATTAGCCGCAATACGGTTCACTTTAGTTGTTTGTGCCGCAGGGAGAACCAAGGCGAATGCTGCATTTTCAATTGGTTGGTATTCGGCCGATAGCTTAAGTGAACAGGATTTTGCCTTAAGTGAACCGTATTGGGATTAGCCGGCAAACCCTCTACCAGTACCCTGTAGGGAAGCGAAGGCGACAGCGTGTTGCATGGATCGCTTTGGGCAATTCCAATGAGTTAGCGCAGACCAAAGGCGAGACTTGGGCCTAAATTGGCACGAATCGTTGCGGTCCAATCAATTTTCGGGTGCTAACCCCAATACTGTTCACTTAAGGCGAAATCCTGTTCAGTTAAGGCGAGCGGCGAATGCCAACCCGCTGAACATGCAGCGTTTGGGTTTGTTCTGATATATACACAACTCACTTGAGTGAACAGCATCGGCGCTAGCCCCAATACGGTTCACTTAAGGCAAAATCCTGTTCACTTAAGCTATCGGCCGAATACCAACCAATTGAAAATGCAGAATTCGCCTTGGTTCTCCCTGCGGCACAAACAACTAAAGTGAACCGTATTGGCGCTAGCCCGCATTTCTCATACGGGCGAGCGCTTGTCGTTTGAATGGCGCTCCGCCGGCGTGCATTCGTGAAGTGAGGCGGGGCGGGCGCTATGGGCGCGAGGCTCGGCGAGACCGCGCCGGCGCCGCCCGGCGGGCAGCGTGGGTGCGGGGTGTGATGTCGGCTGTGCGCTGGCTGGTTCGTGTCAGGCAGTGGCGTTTCTGAGCATGGCGTGGGCCAAGGCGAACTCGTGCTGATAGGGACAGGCCGAGGCCATCGCCGCCTTGATCCGCCGCACGCTGACCCGCACCAGGGCGCCGATCTTCAGCAGCTTGAGCCGGATGGTGCCGCAGGTCGCTCGGGCGAATTGCGTGTGCGCCAGACCGATGCGCCGCAAGGCGCAGAGCAGCACATAGGCCATGGACGCGAACCACAAGCGGAGCTGGTTGGCGCGCATCGTCGCCGCCGAGGTCCGGTCGGCGAACAGGTCGAGCTGGCATTCCTTGATGCGGTTCTCCATCTCGCCGCGCGCGCAGTAGACCCGCTCGTAGAGATGCCGCCCGCCGACTTCGGCCGGCTTGAGCGAGGTGACGACAAACCGGGGATTGGCCTCGCCGCCGGTCACCTCGGCCTTGCCGATGACCCGGCGTTGGCGGCTCCAACTGTCCAGCGTCGACCACGTAAAATCCCGGAAGCACCGCGCCGGCCTGCCGGTCCGCAAGCTCTCAATCGACGCGGTCAGCAGTTCGGGCTTGATCGCCTCCTCCAGCCGGTCGTTGCGGGCCAGACCGAACACATAGTCCACCCGGTTGGCCTCGCACCAGGCCATCAGCGCCTCGCGGGCAAAGCCGGAATCGCCGCGCAGCAGGATGCACACGCGTGGCCAGCGCCGGCGGATTTGCGCGACCAATCGGGCAACCTCCTCGACCGCGCCGGCCGAACCGTCGATGTTCGAGCGCCGCAGCTTGGCCGCCAGCAGATGACGGCCGCAGAAGACGTAGAGCGGCAGGTAACAGTAGCAGTCGTAATAGCCGTGGAAGAAGCGGCCTTCCTGATTCCCGTGCAGCGGATCATCGGTGGCGTCGAGATCGAGCGTGATCTGCGCCGGCGCGCGCCGATGCGCCTCCAGGAACAGATCCACCAACAACCGCTCGATCGCCGCCGGATCGTGGCTGATTTTGTGATAACGCGTCGGCTCGGCGCGGCCCAGCTCCAGCCGGTTCAGGGTCGATTTCCCGGCCAGCGGCGCGCAATCCGGCCGCCGCGCCGCCAGCTTCCCCGCCAGCACGGCCAGGACCGGATCGTGCCGCAGCTGGTCGTGGTCGACCAGATCCTCGTAGCCCAGCGCGATCCCGAACACGCGCTGCATCAGCAACGCCTCGATCGCGTGCTCCACCAGCTCCGGCGCCCGCTGGTCGCCGAAGCAGGAAGCGAAGCGTTCGATCAAGCCGATCGCCCGGTCGGTCGCCCCGAGCAGCAGGGCGCCGGCATCTGAGGTGATCACGCCACCATCGAAGGCCGCCACCACGGCACGCTCCTCCACGGGTGCAAAATCGAACAGCGGAGGTTTACACTCTGTGGGCATCGGGGAGTTCCTCCGTTCAGCGCTAAGACTTTGTCACAGAAGAACTTTCGCCGATTCGGAACCCCGATGCACCTACTCAGTGTGAGAAATACGGGCTCTTATGTCCGTCGTGTCAAGACAATGGCGTGTTAAAAACTCCCGCATCTGCAGGCTATACCTGTGCTGTTCGGCGCTCGATGTGGACGGCAGGCAGCATGGACGACGGTTGATCTGGCTCTTATCCGCGGGTCAATGCCGCATGACCAAGGTTCGTCGTGGGGCTTCCTCTGTCTAGCGAACGTGCGTCAGCCGAGGCCTGCTCCAACCCGGATCGAGGGTTCCCCAACCTCCCCAGCCTGCCGTCCGCACTGAGCGCCGAAATCTGCGGCTTCCGTTCTCCTCTCCGGTTACCCGTTGCACCATCGTTCGCGTCTGCACTAGGCGAACTTCGGTTCGACCATCCGCGCAATCGCCCAGATGAACCCGACCAGCTCGCGTGCGACCGCGACAATCGCCGTGGGCGCCGACTTGCCGCGCGCGATGAGTGCGCGATAGCGCGCCGACAAGCGGACCTGCGCCTTCCAGGCCACGGCACGGATCGGCTCCGGCAGGCCCTTCAGCCGGTCACGGATGATTTGTGTGATCCGCGCCGGAAAGCGGTATGTCCAGGCGGCCTCGACCAAGCTGGTGCGGGCAAGCCCGTTGCCGGTCTTGGTGATCGCGCCACGCCTGACAGTGGCGCCGCTCGAATGTTCCGATGGGCTCAAACCGAGATAAGCCATCAACTGACGCGGGCTGGCGAACCGTTCGAAGCTGCCGATCTCGGCAACCAGCACGGCGGCCGTGATCAGCGAGACGCCGCGCAAGGCCTGTAGCGCCTGCACGACGGGAGCCAGCGACCACTGCGGCACCAGCTCGCCGATGGCCCGCTTCAATCGCTCGCACAGCTCCTCCGCGCGTTCGATCCGATGCAGCATCTCCTCCAAGGCAAGATGCTGAGCCGGATGCGTGAACTTCAACTCGCCCAGCCAGCGGCGATGCGCCCTTGTCCAGTGCCCGAATGGCGAGATTCGTTCGTGGCGCAGCAGGAAGCTCAGCAGATGCTGGCGCGTCTTTCGCAGGTCGCGCGTCGCCTGCGAGCGCAGCCGCACCAGATCGCGCATCGCTTCATGCGCCTGGTCCGGCACCCAGACTTCTGTCAGCTGTCCGGCCCGCAGCGTCTGCGCCAGCATCATGGCGTCGCGCCGGTCCGTCTTCACCTTGTCGCCCGCTTTGCGCGGGATCAGCGACGGTGCCACGACGTCGCAGCGATGACCGAGCCTGGCCAGATGCCGCTGCACATTGTATCCGCATGGACCGGCCTCGTAGCAGGCATGAAGGCGTCGCCCTTCCTTGGAGAGCTTCTTACAAAGCGCCCGGATCGCGTCCGGCCTGTTCTCGATGGTTCCGTAGAACCAAACCTCCGCTCCTGCCGTCGCCTCCACGATCGCCACCGAAATCGTCTTCTTGTGGACGTCCAACCCCAGAAACAGCGTATTCTCCCTCACGGTCCGCCTCCAGTGTCTGGGGACAGGCTCGGTCCCCGAGCAACCCCCGTTGCGTTGCAAGCGCCTTACTCGACACTTCGAGGCGGGCCACCTCAAGTTTGTGGCAGCCTCGGCGGACATGATGGTCTAATTGCAATACGGTTCACTTAAGGCAAAATCCTGTTCACTTAAGCTATCGGCCGAATACCAACCAATTGAAAATGCAGAATTCGCCTTGGTTCTCCCTGCGGCACAAACAACTAAAGTGAACCGTATTGGTGCTAATTGCGAACTCTTATTATCTAGGTCGCATCTACATCCAAAGTAACTGACTGAATTCGCTTCTCAATTCCATGGGGCTCAGTCGGGGGTCCATGCAACACGCTGGCCGGCGCAGGTCGCCGCCCTGGGCGCACGCCGTCGCGCGTGCGAGGCCTGCGGGCGCGTGCTGGCCAGCAAGGGTCACTACGGGGCGACGTTCCGCTCCCTGTTCGGCGACGTGCCGGTGCGTGTGCGACGTCGGCTCGCCTGCTCCTGCCAGGGTGCAGCTGGGGTGAAGAGCTGCACCGTGCTCGACCTCGGCAAGGACGCGCTGGCCCCCGAGCTGGCCTACGTCACGGCCCGGTATGCGGCCATGGCGCCGTTCGGCAAGGTCGCGGCGCTGCTGTCCGAGCTGTTGCCGGTCAGCGGGGCGCAGCACGCCAGCACGGTGCGCAACCGGACGCTGCGGGTCGGCGCGGAGATCGTACAGGCGAGCACCGCCGAGACCGCGGACCGGCCCGCCGTGCAGGCGGCGGCCGGCGGCGGCCCCGTCGTGGTCGGCCTCGATGGCGGCTACGTGCGCAGCCGGCACAGGGCCGAAGGGCGCCACTTCGAGGTGATCGCGGGCAAGGTGATCCGTGCCGATGGTCCCTCCGCAGCTATTCCGCCCGCTACGCGCGCGGAACCTTGAGCTGCTCCGCCCAGCACCGCTTCGCCTTCACGCGCACGGGCCCGGCCGCCACGACCGAGGCGCTCCGGGCGGCGCTCGCCGCGGCGGGCGTGGATACGAACACGCCCGCGACCGTGCTGTGCGACGGCGACGCGGGTCTGTGGCGGCTGCAGCGCAAGGTGCTGCCCGGCGCCACGGTCGTGCTCGACTGGTGGCACGCCGCCGTGCGCTTCGAGCACGCCCTGCAGGCCGCCCGTGGTCTCGGCAAGGGTGCAACCCACGCGCACCTCGCGGACGCGGCGGTGCGCGGCCTGGAACGGGCGAAGTGGCGCCTGTGGCACGGGCGCTGGCCCGGGTGCCGGCGCAGGCTTGCCGCCCTGTGCCGCTGGATGCGGCGCAGGCCCGTGCGCGACGTCGTCGGCGTGGACAAAGTACGCCAGCACGTGGCTGACCTGCTCGGCTACCTCGAGCGCAACGAGGCAGCGCTCGTGCACGACGCCGCCCGCAGGCGACGTGGTGAGCCGATCGCGACCTCGTTCGTGGAGAGCGCGGTCGATGAGATCATCCCTTGGCGCATGGCCAAGGCGCAGCAGATGCGCTGGAGCAGGGCGACCGTGCAGCCCTTCCTCGACGTGCGCACCACCGTGCTGAACGACACGCTCGAGCTCGCCTTCCGCCGTCGCCACCCCGGCTTCCGGCCCGCCAACGACGACCACAAGCTCACTACAGCGGCAGCCTGATCACCCCCCCAGCAATTTGTATGCTCTCAGTGCACGAGCGCTGCCTCGTTGCGCTCGAGGTAGCCGAGCAGGTCAGCCACGTGCTGGCGTACTTTGTCCACGCCGACGACGTCGCGCACGGGCCTGCGCCGCATCCAGCGGCACAGGGCGGCAAGCCTGCGCCGGCACCCGGGCCAGCGCCCGTGCCACAGGCGCCACTTCGCCCGTTCCAGGCCGCGCACCGCCGCGTCCGCGAGGTGCGCGTGGGTTGCACTCTTGCCGAGACCACGGGCGGCCTGCAGGGCGTGCTCGAAGCGCACGGCGGCGTGCCACCAGTCGAGCACGACCGTGGCGCCGGGCAGCACCTTGCGCTGCAGCCGCCACAGACCCGCGTCGCCGTCGCACAGCACGGTCGCGGGCGTGTTCGTATCCACGCCCGCCGCGGCGAGCGCCGCCCGGAGCGCCTCGGTCGTGGCGGCCGGGCCCGTGCGCGTGAAGGCGAAGCGGTGCTGGGCGGAGCAGCTCAAGGTTCCGCGCGCGTAGCGGGCGGAATAGCTGCGGAGGGACCATCGGCACGGATCACCTTGCCCGCGATCACCTCGAAGTGGCGCCCTTCGGCCCTGTGCCGGCTGCGCACGTAGCCGCCATCGAGGCCGACCACGACGGGGCCGCCGCCGGCCGCCGCCTGCACGGCGGGCCGGTCCGCGGTCTCGGCGGTGCTCGCCTGTACGATCTCCGCGCCGACCCGCAGCGTCCGGTTGCGCACCGTGCTGGCGTGCTGCGCCCCGCTGACCGGCAACAGCTCGGACAGCAGCGCCGCGACCTTGCCGAACGGCGCCATGGCCGCATACCGGGCCGTGACGTAGGCCAGCTCGGGGGCCAGCGCCGGCGTGTTGCATGGACCCGGAGTTCAGGCGCACTCGCCCCAACCCCATCCGGGATCAGGCGATGCGCACAGAGATCGGGCGTCCCAGCTCCAGCATGCGGTTGAGCGCGTGGACGGCGACGTCCACCTCGGTCGCCCGGCGCTCGTCCCTGCGCGAGCGCACCCTCCGCCGACATTCCACGTGCTGCGCACGCGGAACCTTGGTCGGCTCCGCCCGTCCCCGATCACCTGTTTCCAGCGCGCGATGGCGGCCTCGGCGCGGGCGCGCGCGTTGTGGCCCGATCGCTTCTGCCACCCTCCGCAGCCATTCCACGCGCTGTCGCGCGCGGAACCTTCGGCTGCTCCGCCCATGCGGCCGTGCTCGGCGATGCACTGGAGATGGCGGTCGCGCTGCGTCGGCGCGCTCTCGGCCGTCGCGCTCGGCACCGCCGTGGACCGCGGTGGCACGACCACGGCCGCGTCAGGATGGCGCTGGGCGACCTCATCGTAGGTGCTGCCGTGGTCGTACGCACCGTCGGCGGTGAACGCGGCCACCGCGCCCGCGACCTGGTCGAGCAAGGGGCCGACCTGGGAAGCGTCGTCCACCTCGCGGTCGGTGAGGGCCGCGGCGACGATCTGGCCCGTCTCGGCATCGAGGCCGATGTGCAGCTTCCGCCACGACCGCCGTGCGTGGGTGCCGTGCTTCTCAATCAGCCACTCGCCCGCGCCGCACAGCTTGAGCCCGGTGCTGTCCACCAGCAGGTGCATCGGCTCACCGTTGCCAGCAGCGCCGGCGCCGCTCGGCCGTGTCGGCCGCGGCACCTCCAGCGTCGCCGCCCTGCGGCTCAAGGTGGAGTGGTCCGGCACGCGTAGTGTGAGCCCGAGCAGGTCGATGATGGAGCCGACCAGGCCCTCGGCCTGGCGCAGCGCCAGGCGGAACACCGCACGCAGGGTCAGCGCCGTCAGGATCGCCAGGGGCGAGTAGCAGGGCTGGCCGCCAGCCGTGGTGCGCGGCGCCGCCCGCCAGCCCGCGATCGCCTCGGCCGTGAACCAGACGGTGAGGCTGCCGCGCTGACGCAAGCTGGCGTCGTAGTCGCGCCAGTTGACGACCTTGCGCTTCTGCCTGGGGATATGGTGGCGGCGGTCGTGGTTCAGCTTGAAGGGCAAGATGGGCGTCCCGGGTCAGATCAGGGCCTGCCTCCTACGCCAGACCTGTTCCAGGCGCCACCGGGCGGGTCCATGCAACAGCCCGCCACAAGCTCACTACAGCGGCAGCCTGATCACCCCCCCCCCAGCAATTTGTATGCTCTCAGAGGGCACACGCCGATCACTAGCGAATAGCTAACGCGCTCAAGCCTCCTAGCCCACCTCAAAGCCCTCAAAGCAGCTAGCCGAGCCGAACACCCAGAACTCTCTATCTGTATCCGGCGCCAGCTCGATGTAACGAGAGCCGGAGCAACAAATGTGAAATCGGTGAGATCAGAGCCACTTTCATAGTGAAGGACGGCTTGCGCCCCTGTTAGGCTGCGCTCGGAGGGACCAAGCGGCCCCTCTCCGAGGGGATCTCACGTGCCCCCCCGGTTGTGAGGCAATCGTCCAATGGAGCGTAGCACATGTCTGATCTGGTTCCGCTGACCGACGCCGAAGTCGACCTGGTCTCCGGCGGCCTCTTGCTGCAGCTCAACATCTCCACCATCGCCCAGACGGCCGTGGCCACGAACACCGGGGGCGTGGCCGCGACCGCTGGCACTGGCATGGGCAGCACCGCGATCGCGGTCGGCGCGGCGGCGTCCAACACCGCCCTCGTCGAGCAACTGAGCCTGGTGAGCTTCCGCAGCCGCTAGCGCCGCGGCGCCTTCGACACCCTAGCCTGTCTGGGTGGCTCGCCTGCGCCTTGGTCCCACTTCTTTCTCTGAGCGAGCAGCCCCGTCTGGGAGGTGGAGTGCAGGAGAGAGGTGGACCAAGGTGCATCGGGTGCGGCATGGGCGGCCCTGAAAGGGATGGTATCTAGCCGCAATACTGTTCACTTTATGATGCGAATGGCCTTGACGTAGTCGATCCGCGTGACCGGCTGTGGGCTGCGCGGTCGTAACTGATAGTTGCTCATCTTGCGCTTGACCCCACGCGGCACCTGCCTGCCTCGGCTGCTTGCCACGCGCTCCTCCAGGATCTCGTTCAGCACCGCCTTATGCAGAGCCCGCCTGGCCCGAGGGGGGAAGCGCGGCGAACAGCGGCAGCTTGCGCCGGACCACGCGCACGGCATGCGAGAAGGAGAGCCGGTCGGGGTCTTCCGCGGCCTGCAGCGCCGCCTCGTGCATCAGCCCGCGCACCGCGAAGTGGGCCAGCAGCAAGCCCCAGAACTCTTGGCGCGCCAACGCCGGGGTCTTGCTGCGCAGCACGACCCCCGCGCCGCGCAGGTGCGTCTTCAACTCGTCCAAGGCGCCTTCGATTTCCCAGCGCTCATGGTAGAGGGCGGCCAGGGCCGCGGCGGGCGCCTGCGCCGGATCCAGGATCGTGGTCACCAGCCGATACAGCGGCTCAGCCTCGGCGACGCCCTCCAGTCGATACTCGACCACGCGCACCCGGATGCCGTTGCTGCCGTGTCGCCGGTTCTTGTCGCTGGAATAGATCGTCGTCAGGTAGGACCCGTCGGCCAGCACGCTTGTGCGCGGCAGCCGCAGATTGTGCTTCACCCGCCAGAGCAGGTCGGCGCCGGTGGCCGCCGCGGCCTGCCAGAGCGCGTGTCCAAAAAATTGTCGGTCGGCCAGGCACAGCATGCCGGGCCGCAGTCCCCTCAGCACGTCGTGGGCCAGCGTCGTCTCGCCATCCGCGCACCGGCCGAGGCGGGCGCCGAACAGCACGTGCGTGCCGTTCTCCACCAGGGCCACGAAGCGCAGTTGCGGGAACGCGCTCTCGCCGCGGCTCGCACCCGGACACCCGAAGCTGGCGCGGTTCTCCTCAGTGTCGGCCACATCCAGGCAGGACCCGTCCAGGCTGACCAGCCGCCACGCCCGATACCACGCCCCCTTGGTGGCGCGCGCCGCGATCGGCTGCACCACCTGCTCATAAAGCCTCTGCAGCGGCGCCTCGCCCAGCCGGGTGCGAGCCTGTGAGATGCCGCTCCGGCCTGCCACCTTGACCGCCTCAGCGCCCCAGAGCCAGCGCAGACCCTCCAGCAGGCAGCGCAACACCTCCCGCGTGCTGGAGCCCATGTAGAGCGCCAGGGCGATCGCGTAGTAGACCATCACCTGCGCCGGCAGGTCGCGCTCCCGCTCGCTCGCCGTGCCGGTCTCGGCCAGAATCTGCCGCACCCGTTCGGGCGGGAACGCCTTGGCAATCACGCCGAGGCTGATGTGGTCGCTGAGACGAACGCCGGCCGGCAGGCCGGCAGGAGCACCGGCCATCGCTGCCGCCCCCCGGACAATCCCAGCCAGCAGCATATGCCGCCTACCCGTTTATCTGAACAGTATTGCAATTAGCACCCGAAAATTGATTGGACCGCAACGATTCGTGCCAATTTAGGCCCAAGTCTCGTCTTTGGTCTGCGCTAACTCATTGGAATTGCCCAAAGCGATCCATGCAACACGCTGCAAGAAGCGGCGATTGAAGGCCCGCTCCTTGCCCTGGAACACCGCATCCACCGCCGTGCTCATGTTGTCGTAGATGCCGCGCCGGCAGGCGCCGCCGAAGAAGGCGAATGCCCGGACATGGGCGTCGAACACCATCTCCTGGCTCTCGCGGGGATACGCGCGCAGGTAGAAGGCCCGGCTGTGGCACAGCCGCACGTGCGCCACCTTGACCAGCATCGTCACGCCATCCAGCACGACATACTCGTGCGACCAGTCGAACTGGTAGGCATCCCCGGGCGGGAACACCAAGGGCACGAAGGCCTGCCCGCCCGAGGCCGGCTGCTGCGACCGCCACTGCCGCGCACGCCGGCGTACCGCGTCGTAGCCGCCCGTATAACCCTCCTGGCGGAGCCGATCGGCGATCCGCCGCAGGGTCAGCCGCTCGCGCCGCGACCGGGCCGCATCCTCGGCCAGCAGCGCCTCGAGCCGCTCGGCAAAAGCGCCAAGCTGCGGCCGCGGCTGCACTTGGCGTGTGTAAGCGAATTCTGTCGCCCCACCGCGCACGACCTTGCGAACCACTTTGCGCGAGACCGCCAGCTCCCGCACGATCTCCTTGATCTTCTTGCCGTCGCTGAAATACGCGCGCCGGATCAGCGCAACCTTGTCCACCGTGAACATCCCCTGCCTCGACCAGTCCTTGTCAGACCGGTCGGTTGCCACAGGTCAGGGGTGGGGTCCCGTTTCGACGCCGATCACCCCCCTGCAGGGGTCCCTATTCCACGCCGATCAACACCCGGCGACTACGGGGTGCTGGTGGCGGAGGCCGCCGCGTGAGCTCCGCCAGCACACCGCAGCTCCTGCTTGCGCACCATCTCCGACAGCTGCGCCTGCCGACGGTCCTGCGCGAATACGACAAAGTGGCCCAGGCCTGTGCCAGCGAGGGCGTCGACCACCCCCGCTACCTGCTGCGCCTGGTCGAGCTGGAGCTGCTGGACCGCGAGCGGCGAGCCGTCGAGCGCCGGATCCGGGAGGCGCGGTTTCCCGGTAACAGGGGCAAAAGTGTGGGCGGCGCCGCTGGTCAGGCGGGTCGGGTTCGCGCTCTGACGTAATGGTCGAGCGGTTCGATCAGTGTGTGACCCGTCACCCCGAGCCTGCTGCCGAGATAATCCCAGACCGCGATGCCAAGCTTGGTGCATGTCTTGGCGAGGCTCAGAAAGGCGTCGCGGCAATCACGGCCAGCATCGCTCCGTGTCCCGGCACTGACCTTCCTCCGCGTGACGTAACAACGGATGTCGTTCTCGGAGCCATTGGTGTGGAGCGGGATCTCCGGCCGCTCCAGCACCGTCAGCAACTCGGCCTTGTTGGCGTGCAGGCGTGTCAGCGGGCGATCCAGCATGACGAAGCCGGTGCGGCGGCGGAAGATGCGGTCGAACCGTGCGCGCAGGGCGAGGGACTGGCGCTGGCTGGGTTTGAGCCGACAGGCCTTGAGAGGCTGGCGCAGAAGTCCCAGATCAGGCCACGAACCTGCTGTTGGGCGGCTCGGTGGTGGTCGTTGAAGGTGTCCAGTTCATGCACCAGCCGTTCCGCGTGAACCCAGCACAGCGCGTGCCGGCCGATGTTGAACTGCCCGGCATCGTCGCTCAGAACCACGGCCTCGCAGAGGAATTTGTGCGCCTGGACGCTGCCCCATAATGCACCCTCGGTGGAGACCCGCACCGGATCGGGCATGACGCGCAATGCGGTCAGACCGAGCCGGTCGAGATGCGCCAGCCAGGTCCCATGGTCGTCAAATCGTGTCTCCGGTTGGGCCTTCAGAGAGGCGATCATTGCCGCCGGCAGGCCCTGATTTCGCATGTGGTCATAAGCGGCGTCGTTCAACACGTAGTCGGTGTGGCCGGCGCGCAGCAGATCGAGGAAGTTCAGCCGGCTCTTCGATGATCGCGTGCCGAACCAGGTGAACCGGTCATCGCCGATCTGCGTGCAGAAGCCGTTCTTCGCCGCATGGCGCGCGCCGGTGTCGTCCACAGTGACCCAGGTCGATGTCTCCAACCCGGCGCGCAACACGTTCTGGGCTTCGGTGACGAAACCGTCATGCTTCTCAGTCAACAGGCGTTGCAACTGCCGCTTCGAGATGGACACACCCATGGATCGCAACAACACCAACAGCCGGGGCAGTGTCGATTGGCCCTGATGGTATTGCATCAACACGAAGCGGCGGAGTTCCGGACCGAAATGTCCGGCGGTCCCGCTTGGCAACGGTGCCAGAATCGTCCGCCCATCGGGCGTGACCCAGCGCTCACGCTGGTAACAGGTCGCACGCACTGAAATCATCAGATGCTGCACCAGAAAAGGCTCGTAACCCTTGAACCGCGAGCCTGGCGGGGCCGGCGCGTTCACCACCTGCTCTTCGATCGCAACCCGAGGCTTGACCTTGCCCCGGCCCCGCCGATGCGCCCGCTGACTGGGCTTCGGTGGTCCGGTGCCTTTGTCCATGCCGCTCGGCCCGATCTTCGGACGCCCCGGCAGACCCTTCAGACGTGCGATCTCCGCCGGCAACTCAACAACAACCTGTTTCAGCGCGGCGACTTCGCCAAACAGGTCCACCACCAGAGCCTCAAGCTCTGGACGGCTCAGCCCGGAAAGACTGGGTCGCGGTGGCACATCCCCGTAGAGAATCGACCACCCCGAGCCGGAGCAAGCGAAAAATCAGGCGCCGCCCACACTTTTGCCCCTGTTACGTTTCCCGCCACGAAGAGCTTCGACACGTTCGACTTTCTGGCGATCCCGAGCCTGAACAAGATGCTGGTCCTCGAGCTGGCGCGCTGCGAGTACATCCTCCGCCACGAGAATGTCATCGCGCTCGGCAACTCGGGCACCGGCAAGACGCACACGGCCCTGGCGCTGGGTCTCGCAGCCTGCCAGCGCGGGTTCTCCGTGACGTTCACCACGGCCGCCGGACTGGTGCACCAGCTAAGGGAGGCCAGGGACGAGAAGCGGCTGCTGAAGCTGCAGAACCAGCTCCAGGCCTGCAAGCTGCTGATCGTGGACGAACTGGGCTACGTCCCTCTCTCGCCCACCGGCGCAGAGCTGCTGTTTGAGACGTTCTCCCGCCGCCACGAGCAGGGCAGCACCCTCATCACCAGCAACTTACCCTTTGAGGAGTGGACGAGCGTATTCGGCTCCGAGCGGCTCACCGGCGCCTTGCTCGACCGCCTCACGCACCACGTGCACATTCTGCCGCTGAACGGAGAGAGCTACCGCCTGAAGGCCTCCCAGTCTCGACAGCGGCGGGCGCGTGCCGCCACGCCGGAGAACGGCGACCGGGAAACAGGCAAGGTCAGATCCCCGCCCTAATCCCAGGACGGATACCGCCAGGAAGACCCGACAACAAACCCAGGCAGGCCAGGCGAGACGTCACCGTCGGCTGGCCTGGTTTTACTCCGCCACCCTGGCCGGTTTTTCCTGCGCCGTTGACATCTCTCCGTCATCCCCCACATATGGGAGGCTAGGACCAATACGGTTCACTTAAGGCAAAATCCTGTTCACTTAAGCTATCGGCCGAATACCAACCAATTGAAAATGCAGAATTCGCCTTGGTTCTCCCTGCGGCACAAACAACTAAAGTGAACCGTATTGAGGCTAGGACGGAACTGACACAGTAAGACTAAGAGGGTGTGCGAAAAGGGTGACCCCTGCTGGCCGTGGGCCGGTTCCCGTGATTTCTGCCCGCACGATCACGGGGGCACGGGACGATGCGGGACAAGCTGTACGACACGGACCTGAGCGACGCGGCGTGGGCCATCGTCGCGCCGCTGCTGCCGCCGGCTCGGCCTGGCGGGCGCCCGCGCACCACCTGCCTGCGCTCCGTGCTGGACGCGATCCTCTACCTGCTGCGCACGGGCTGCCAGTGGCGCATGCTGCCGCGTGACTTCCCGCCCTGGAGCACGGTGCACCACTACTTCCGCGCCTGGCGGAACACCGGCACCTGGGTGCGCCTGCGCCGGGCCCTGTATGCGCAGACACGCCTGGCCGCCGGGCGCAAGGCGTGCCCGACTGTCGTGATCATGGACGGGCAGTCGGTGAAGACGACCGAGCGCGGCGGCGTGCGCGGCTTCGACGGCCACAAGCGGGTCAAGGGCCGCAAGTGCCACGTCCTCGTCGACACGCTGGGGCTGATCCTCACGCGAAGGGTCGAGCCGGCCGGCACATCGGACCAGCGCGCGGGGGCGCGCCTGCTCGGCGGCCTGCGGTCCCTCTTCCCGGCGATCCGCACCGTGATGGCTGACGCCGGCCACCAAAGCCGCAGGCTCGCGCAAGCGCTCAAACGGCGCGAAGGCTGGCAGCTGGTCATCACCAGGCGCGGCCAGCGCGCCTTCAAGGTCAAGGGCCTGACCTGGATCGTGGAGCGCAGCCTCGCCTGGCTCGGGCGCAACAGGCGGCTGAGCAAGGACTACGAGTACCAGGTGCAGACCTCGGAGGCGCTGATCGACGTCGCCGCGATCCGCCTCATGCTCGGCCGCCTCGCTCCCGTCTGACCCTTCTCGCACAGCCTCTCAGCCGACCCGGAGTCTATCCGTGGCCGAGCCGGCCACCAGTCCGGGACCCAGCTGGCGCGAGACCTGACAGAACCCTGAGTTTTGAGCGCCGCGGTCAGGCTTCCGTCCAGCGCCGCCCCCACCGATCAGCGAACACGACGTCCTCCAGCGCGATGCGGGCGAGACGATCCACAGCGGCGCCTCGTGCAGATGATCGGCAAGGTGTTCGGCCGCCGCCAGCATTCGGTTGAACCGCTCGGGCGACGTCCCGGGGGCCGGCCCGCCCGCACGATAGCGGGGACCGACGATCTCGTGCCAGCCGCGACGGTACCACTGCGCGACCTCAACCTTGATAGCGGGGTCACGCATCACCAGAAAGCGCCAGTTCTGCATGTTGCCGCCGCTTGGCGCGGCCGTTCCGGCCTCGAGTATCTGGCGTATCAGCCCGGGCGGCACCGGGTCAGGTTTCAAGCGTCGCATGGAGCGAGTGGTGTGGATGATCTCGAACAGGTCGGTGTTCATGGCGTTTCCTGGCTTACGGCTGCGAATGGCGGGGCATGCGCCTGCACAGCCGATCTCTAGGGTATGGCGATCCCCTCCCCCTTGATACCAGGCGCGGCGACCTTTGCGGTCGCTTGGTCACGAGACCGTCCAGAGATTGGGGGGATGTGGACGGGAGCGATATGACCAGTCGGGTCGGTGTCGGCTGGGGGATTATAGATGGGATTGGTTCTGCGGCTGGTCGAAACGCAGGCGGACAGCCGGGCGCGCAGCGTCGACGTGCTGGAGATCGCCCGTCCCAGCGACCTTCGGGACATCGCGGCCTTGGACTGACGCTGGCCGAGGCCAAGCAGCTGCTGGCCTGCGTCCAGCAAGTGGCGACCGTTTACAACCCGTAAGAGCCCTGTACGGGGCGGCGGGTTTACGCCGTCAGGACCGCCGGGACCACGTTGCGAACAAAACCGGAGTGGCGGTAAGTGGTGGCCTGCTCACCGTCAACGACCACCACCTCGATGTCCGTGGCTTACCTTGATAAGCTGAACCCTAAACAGCGGCGGGCCGTCGAGCACGGCGTGGCGGACGACGCGCGCACCCCGGCTGGCCCGCTGCTCGTCATCGCCGGTGCCGGTTCGGGAAAGACCAACACGCTCGCGCATCGGGTGGCCCACTTGCTCGTCAGCGGCGTCGATCCTGGCCGCGTCCTTCTGATGACGTTCTCCCGGCGAGCCGCGGCCGAGATGACCCGACGCGCCGGACACATTTGCGCGCTGGTTCTGGGATCGAGCGCAGACACGATGACGGACGCTCTCACATGGGCCGGCACGTTCCACGCCATCGGCGCGCGCTTGCTGCGGGAGTATGCGGAGCAGGTCGGGACCGACCCGGCATTCACGATCCACGACCGCGAGGACTCGGCCGATCTGATGAGCCTCGTGCGGCATGAGCTTGGCCTGTCAAAGACGGAGGCTCGCTTTCCGACGAAGGCGACGTGTCTTGCCATCTACTCGCGCGCCGTGAACGCTGAGATGCCCCTGGACGCGGTGCTCCGCGAGTGCTTCCCCTGGTGCGCCGGTTGGGAGCGCCAGCTGCGGGACCTGTTCGCGGGTTACGTCGACGCCAAGCAGGCCCAGAGCGTCCTCGACTACGACGACCTCCTCCTCTACTGGGCGCAAGCCGCCACCGATCCGGTGCTTGCGGCGGACATGGGGGCGCGTTTCGACCATGTTCTCGTGGACGAATACCAAGACACCAACCGGCTTCAATCGACGATCCTCCACGCCCTGAAGCCCGGTGGCGCCGGCTTGACTGTCGCCGGCGATGACGCCCAGTCGATCTATTCCTTTCGCGCCGCGACGGTGCACAACATCCTCGACTTTCCTGGCAAGTTCAGTCCGCCGGCAGAGATCATCACGCTCGAGCGCAACTATCGCTCGACACAGCCGATCCTTGCGGCCGCGAATGGTGTGATCGAGCTTGCCGCCGAGCGCTTTACGAAGAATCTGTGGACGGACCGTGCCTCGGCCGAGCTTCCGTGTCTCGTGACAGTGCGCGATGAGGCCGACCAAGCGCGCTACGTTGCTGAGCGCGTGCTGGCAAACCGAGAGGGAGGCGTACGCCTGAAACAGCAGGCGGTTCTCTTTCGCGCATCGCACCACGGCACCGCCCTCGAAATCGAGCTGACACGCCGTGATGTTCCTTTCGTCAAATTCGGCGGGCTGAGGTTTCTCGACACCGCGCACGTCAAGGATCTGTTGGCGCTGCTGCGCTTCACCGAGAATCCTCGCGACCGCGTGGCTGGCTTTCGCGTCATGCAACTACTGCCGGGCGTTGGGCCCGCGTTGGCGCAGCGCGTTCTCGATGCGATGGCCGACCAGCCCAGTCCGTTGCGTGCGCTGGCAAACATGCCCGCGCCGTCGCGCGCCGGCGATAGTTGGGGTGGGTTCGTCGAGGCCGTCCAGACCATTGGGGGTGGCAAGGCGGGCTGGCCCGCGGAGGTGGGCCACGCGCGTCGTTGGTATGAGCCGCACCTTGAGCGGATGCACGAGGATGCGGCGGCTCGCCGCGCCGATTTGTTGCAGCTCGAGCAGATCGCGGCTGGCTACCCGTCACGGCGGCGCTTCCTGGTGGAGCTGACGCTCGACTCTCCGGAAGCGACGAGCGACCAAGCCGGCGTGCCGGTGCTGGACGAAGACTACCTGATTCTCTCGACGATCCATTCGGCGAAGGGTCGGGAGTGGAAGTCCGTCTTCGTACTGAATGTCGTTGACGGCTGCATTCCCTCCGACCTCGGTGCCGGAACGATGGACGAAATCGAGGAAGAGCGCCGTTTGCTCTACGTCGCGATGACACGGGCCAAGGACAGCTTGCACCTGATTGTGCCGCAGCGCTTCTTCACCTCTGGTCAGAGCGGTCTCGGCGACAGGCACGTGTACGCCTCGCGGACGCGGTTCATCCCCGCTACCCTCCTGCCATTGTTCGAATGCGCCGCGTGGCCGGTCGTCACGGCGGAGACTTCGAGCCACACTGAGGCAAGGCGGGTTCGTCTCGACATTGGCGCCCGGATGCGCGGCATGTGGCGGTAGGGAGGGGCGGCGCGATGTGCGGCTTGTACTCCGTGACATCGAATCAAGAGGCGATCTGCGCATGGGCGGGCGTGATGGCCGAGAACGACCGCACGGGTAATTTGTCGCCGATGCCCAGGGTTTTCCGCTGCCATGTCCGTTTTCAAGGGCTGCGGGCGCGAAACACCACCGGGCCTTTTGTCTCGGTTGCTGGCTCTGATGCAGGCATGCGCGGTGGAGGGCGGGAACTGAGCGACGGTTGATCATGCTGTGATGCGCGGGTTGGTTACCGCAAGACCATGGTGCGTCGCGGGCCTGCCTCTGTCTTCATGCGGAAGTCGCATTCCGAGCGGTTCATCGAGGATTGCCTGTCAATCGGCGTCGAACTTTGACCCCGGATCGGCGTCCAATCGTGACCCCGTGTTGTTTGCTTGTGCCGGTAGTCCATAGGGGAGACCCTCGCGTTGCGGAGTGCCCATGCAGAGGCTGACGCAGCGGCGCGCGGGGTCTCTCCCCCGTGGACCCACCGGTGCAAGCCCTGGCGGTTGCTTGTGAAGCTCAGGCGCGGTTCTTGAAGCGCCAGCTGTCGTTGCCGGTCTCGACGATGTCGCAGTGATGGGTTGGGCGATCCAGCGGCGCGGTGGTCATCTTGGCGTCGCCCGCGAACACGCTCGGCCATTCACCAAAGGCGAGGCTCGTGGTGACGATCACCGAGGTGCGTTCGTAAAGGCGACTGACGGTGTGGGACAACAGTTGCCCGCCGACTTGGGCGAACGGCAGGTAGCCGAGCTCGTCGAGGACCACGAAGTCGAGACGGGTCAGGAAGTCGGCGAGGCGTCCCTGACGTCCAGCGCGGCCCTCAGCCTCGAGGCGGTTGACCAGGTCGACGGTGTTGAAGAAGCGCCCGCGCGATCCGGCACGGATGCAGCTTCGCGCGATCGCGATGGCCAAGTGCGTTTTGCCGGAACCGGTTCCGCCGACCAGGGCCGCGTTACGCTGTTGCGCGACGAAGTTGCCGCCGGCGAGATCGCGCACCAGGCTCTCGTCGATCGGCGTTCCCTTGAAGGCGAAGTCGTCGAGATCCTTGGCGAGCGGCAGCTTGGCGATAGTCATCTGGCACCTGATCGAGCGTGCCTGCTTCTCGGACATCTCGGCCTTGAGCAGGTCGCCGACGAAGCGCTGCGGTTCGTGCTTGCGCTTGATCGCCGCGGCCAGGGCCTCGTCACAGGCGCCCCTCATGCCGAAGAGCTTCAGCGTGCCCATCATGTCGAGGACTTCGGTCCGCTCCATGCTCATCGGCTCCTGAGCTGATCGTATCGGGCGCAATCGGCGGCGGGCACATGCCGAAGGGTCAGCGCATCCGGCGTGGCGATGACGGCGGTCGGTCCGGGATCGCGCTGCCGGGTGAGGATGTTGATGATCACGTCGGAGGAATGGACGCCTTCGGCCATCGCCTGCGCGCGGGCCGCTTCGACCGCCGGCAGCCCGTCGGTCAGCACGGCTGCCAGAATGGCGACCATCTGCCGGTCACCATCGTCAGATCCGGCGAGGCGACGCCGCACCCGCTCCATCGCCGCGGGCAGGATCCAGTCCCTGAACGGCGCGCCATTGCGCAGGGCGCCAGGCTTGCGGGCCAGCACCGGCACGTAATGCCAAGGATCGTAGATTGTCTCGCCCCGTCCATAGCGGCGGCGATGTTCCCCTACGGCGCGTCCGTCCTGACGGATGACGATCCGGTCGGCATAGGCGTGGATCTCGACAGGTCGGCCGACCGCCCCGGCGCTGACCGAGCACTTGTTTTTGTCGAAGCGGACCAGGCAGGTCTTCGACACCGAGGCCGCCAGCGCGTGGAAGCCGTCGAGGCGACCGCAGTGGGGAACCAGCTTTGGCCGCTCGTCCTCGAACACCTCCCACACTGTCTGCTCGGGGCGCTCCGGATGGGCATGCGCCTTGGCGTAGGCGATGCACTTGTCCAACAGCCAACCATTCAGTTCGTCGTAGCTGTTCACCCGCAGCCGTGGCGTGAGGAAGCGCTCGCGCACCAAGCCGGCCTGGCTCTCCACCTGGCCCTTCTCCCAGCCCGCGGCCGGTGTGCAGGCAACCGGGTCCACCAGGTGATGGGCGCACATCTGCAGAAAGCGGCGATTGTATTGCCGGTCCTTGCCGACAAACACCGCCTCCACCGCTGTCTTCATGTTGTCGTAGACGCCGCGTGTGCAGGCGCCCTTGAAGAAGGCAAACGCCCGCTCGTGGGCGTCGAACACCATCTCCTGCGTCTCGCGCGGGTAGGCGCGAACGAACATCATGCGGCTGTGGCACAGGCGAATGTGCGCGACCGTCACCGTCACCGTGACGCCGCTCATCAGGACGACTTCGTGGCTCCAGTCGAACTGGTAGGCCTCACCCGGCGCGAACGACAGCGGCACATACGCCTCGGCCGTCTGTCCGGCGTGCTGCCCGCTCCAAAGCCGGGCATAGCGGCGAATTGCGGCGTAGCCGCCGTCGTGGCCCAACCCTCGCCACTCCTCGAAGAGGCGAACGAGCGTCAGCCGTTCGCGCGTCCCGCTCTCGGCGTTCTTCGTCAGCAGCTTGTCCAGCTCCGCCTTCCAATGCCCGATCTTGGGACGCGGCTGAACCTCCCGCTCATACGAGAACGACGTCTCGCCCGACCGCAGCACCTTGCGAACCGTGTTGCGCGACACCTTCAGGTCACGCGCGATCTCCTTGATCGACTTGCCCCTGACGAAGTGCTCGCGTCTGATCCGGCCGACCGTCTCCACAATCAGCATCCCCCACCGCCCACCTCGAACTGAAGCAGGCAGCCCAGCAGCCACACATTCAGGGGTCAAAATTGCACGCCGATCCCCCGGCTCAGGGGGTCAAAATTGCACGCCGAAACACAGATTGCCCTGACCGGTCCCGCCCTCCGCCGTGCATGCCGGATGGTGATTCGACTGTTTGGTCAGCAGGTGGAATGATGCGCGATCATCCCGCCGGGCTTTCTTCGGCCGATGCGGCACTGGCCTGTCCAGAAGCTCCCGCGTGGCGCGCCGTGCCTTTCAGCGGCTGGCGACGCGGCTTGCGGGAGCGGTGTGACCCGGTTGGACAAACGTCTTCGGACACAGTCGTTACTGCTGAGCTCGTTGCAGGAGGATCCGGCACGATGCAGGCAATGGCCCAGACGAATCCGGCCAACTCACGCGCAATCGCGGTGACCGCGACCTGCTCCGGCTTGCCCTTCGCCATCATGTGACGGTAGCGCTGGCACAACCGGGTCTGCGCCTTCCAGGCAATCACGCGCACCGCTTCCGGCACGGCGTCCACGGCTGTCAGCTTGTGACGGGCGATGCGGGCCGGGAAGCGGTAGCTGTGGGCGGCCTCGGCCAGCAGGGTGCGGGCGTGAACGTCGCCGGCCTTGGTGACGGCGCCAAGGCGGCGCTTCGGGCCGGACGAGTGTTCGGACGGCACCAAGCCGATATAGGCCATGAAGTCGGGCGCTGACGCAAAGCGCGACGGGTCGCCAATCGCCGCGGCCAGGCCAGCACCGGCGATCGTGTCCAGGCCACGCAACGCACACAGGTTTCGCACCAGGCGGAACAGCGACCAGGTCGGGATCTGCGCGCGCAGATATCCGTCAACACGATCCCGCCGCTGCTCCGCCAAGCGCACCGCCTCGATACTTTCTTCCAGCACGATCTGCTGCGCCAGTTGAGCAAAGCGCTGGTTAGCCAGCCACCCCCGATGCGCCTTCGCCCAAGCCGTCCGGCCGGCAGGGTAGATCCGCTCGTGGCGCAGCAGAAACGCACTCAACTGCTGGCGCGCGGCTCGCACCGCCCGCACGGCCGCCAAACGGGCGCGGATCAGACCGCGCATCGCTTCGTGGGCCGCATCCGGCACCCAAACCGCAGTCAACAACCCACCCCGGTGCAATACCGCCAGACTGGCGGCATCGCGCTTGTCGTTCTTCTGCCGCTCGCCACTTTTGCGCGGGGTCATCGAGGGCGCGACCACCATGCTGTCTTCGCCTAGCTTGGTGAGGGTGCGGTGAACACCGTAGCCGCAGGGACCCGCTTCGTAACAGAACCTCAAGGGCCCGCCGGCCTGCCGCAGGCGTTTGACCAGCTTCTCCAGCGCCGCGGCGGTGTTGGGGAACGTGCCGTATGGCATGGCCTTCCCGACGTCTCCTGCGGCGGTGACCGCGACGACGATCGTGTCCTTGTGCACGTCCATACCAACAAATCGTGTGGGCTGCTCCATGACCCGTCTCCTGTGCCTGAGGCTCCACGCCAGACCTTCCGGCGCGACCCTCGATCAATGACACATGACGAGACGGGTCACCCCTTCAGGGCAGGAACGGACATGAGGTCTTCATCTGGCGCTCTCGTCTCCGGGTTGGCTGATGGGAGTTCTCCGCCCGGTTGTCGAGGCCCTTGTGCTGCCGGTGCTCGACACCGGACATGATCTCCTTCTTGGCCGCTGCGTAGCTCGCCAGCTTGTCGGTGATCATGACACGAGGCGGCCGGCATTGCTTCTTCAGCAGCTTGCGGAGCAGGCGCTTGGCAGCCTGCTTGTCGCGCCGGCTCTGCACAAGGATGTCGAGCACCATCCCGCTTTGATCCACTGCGCGCCACAGCCAGTGCTGCACCCCTGAAATCTTCACCGCGACCTGGCGAGTCGCGCGGAGGAATCTCACCTCCGCGCGCTCCTAGAACCGTACGTGACCCTCTCGAGTTCATACGGCTCCCGATGTTCGGTCATCGACATGCACGAAACGCCAATGCGCGAAGAGGCTTGGGCTTGCCCGGCGGACCCGCGCAAGCCAGTCCCTCGCGCGCCTTGGCTTCCGGCGCAGGCGTTTGAACTTGGCGCACGCCCAACGCACCAGGGCAGCGTCTATCCGGTTCAGTGTCCAGTACAGCGCTGACCTGTAGAAGTGGCTGTAGTAGTTGATCCAGCCCCGGATCAGAGGATTAAACATCCGAGCCAGATCGTCTGGGGTCTTGTCGCTCCGACGGTGCAACGCCCACCCCCGGATCGTCTGCCTGATCGCTTTCAGCGCGTCCGGACTGGCCGCAGGCAGGAATGAGACACCATGCCGACCGCCGCGCCAAGCTGCCTTCCTCGGGCGAAAGGTGTAGCCGAGGAAGTCGAATGATTGGTTCGGATAGTCGCCACGCCGGTTCGTGTCCTTGCAGTAGACGAGCTTCGTCTTCTGCGGGTGCAGAACCAGCCTGCAGGCCGCAAACCGGGCCTCCAGGGCATCCCACAACGCCTGTGCCTCTTCGGCGCTTCGGCAGTGGCAGATGATGTCGTCCGCGTATCTCTCGAACGGGATGTCGGGATAGGCCCTCACCATCCACGCATCGAAGACATAATGCAGGAACAGGTTCGCAAGGCAGGGGCTGACCACCCCACCCTGCGGCACTCCCGCTGCGCGGGGCACCACGCTCCCGTCCTCCATCTGAACGGGGGCTTTCAGCCAGCGCTCGACGTAGAGCCGCACCCAGGCGCAGTCCACATGTTTGCGGACCGCCTTGAGCAACAACTCCCAATCGATGCTGTCGAAGTAGCCCTTTACGTCGATGTCGAGCGTCCAGTCGTATCGCCAGCATCGCCGACGTGCCGTCCGCACCGCGTCGATCGCCGACCGGCCGGGTCGATACCCGTAGGAATCCGCATGGAAGGTTGGTTCCAGGATGGGCTCCAGGTGTCGTCTGACGACTTCCTGGGCGATCCTGTCGGCGACCGTGGGAATCCCCAACGGCCGCGTCTCCGTCTTGCCGCCCCCCTTGGGAATGTCGACCCGCCGAACCGGTGGAGGAAGGTAGCTCCCCGAGGACATGCGGTTCCAGAGCTTGTAGAGGTTGTCCGAGAGATCAGCCTCGAACTCCGCAACCGTCTGCCCATCCACTCCAGCCGTTCCCTGGTTGGCCCTCACCTTCTTGAAGGCTTCCCAGACTTCCCGCTTCGGAATGTCGAACGGCTTTGCCTTGTCCACAGAGCTCCTCCCGTTATCGGTTGGCCCTGGGCCGTGGCTGAACAACGCAGCCCCTTCGGTCCGAGGCCATTACAGCATCCTCCTCCCTACTACGGGCCGCTCCGCCCCTGTGCCCCGCCTCGGTACTCTGGCCCTCGTGGTTTCAGCCGCTCGGACCTCTCCCTTCACATCGGAGCGACAGGTTCTCACGTTCCATACGAGAGCCTGGTCCGGCTTCGCGCCGCCTATATGCCGGATGCCGCTCGGGCAGGCTTCAGGACCACCCCCGAACTCATCCCGGGAGTTGGACGCACCCCCGGTTTCGACATCGTCCTTGGCATTTCGACACGTCATCAGCGGTTCGCTTTCGCTCGCCTCTCCGGACCATACCTGACGAGATCTTGTCCCGCCTTTTGCTGCAACGCTCACCACTATCGCTTTTGACGACAGCAGCTTGCAGTGGTTTGACGCCTGCACCTGACTGCCGACGTCGAGGGGCTTACCCTCATCTCTCATACAGCCCCACACCTCCAACTCAGGAAATGTGTTCGTGACACACCATCGAGGTGCCATTTATCGCCGGCCTGCGGCAGCCGCCGGCGGATCTGGTTGGCGAACGCCTGGCCGAATTTGAGGCCCCACTGCCGCACGGTCTCATGGCTGACGGTGATGCCCCGCGCCGCCAGCAACTCATCCACATTCCCCAGGCTCAGGGGGAAGCGGAAGTAGAGCCAAACGGCGTGGCTGATCACCTCGGCCGGGAACCGGTGGCCGGCGTAGCTGGGGGAGGTGGGCGTCGTCATCCCGTCCGGCTACCTGACCCACCCTGTCCCAGCAAGCCGCTAACCTGACGGTGCCGCGCCACCTGCGGGAGGGAGCCGCTGTCCAGGCGCCGGCCGAGCGGCGTCCGGCGGCCCGCCCGCGACACGGATCGCCGTGCCGGTCACGCGCTCGATCGCGCGCAGCGCGCCACGCTCTGTGGCGTCGCAGAACGATATCGCCACGCCGCTCGCGCCGGCGCGCGCGGTCCGGCCGATGCGGTGCACGTAGTCCTCCGGCCCCGCCGGCAGGTCGAAGTTGACGACGTGCGAAACGCCGGCCACGTCGATGCCGCGCGCGGCGATGTCGGTCGCGACCAGCACGCGCGCGCGGCCGCTACGGAACCGTTCCAGCGCCTTCTGGCGCGCCGGCTGGCTCTTGTTGCCGTGCAGGGCGCTCACCCGGACGCCGCCGGTGTCGAGTGCTTCGGCGACCCGGTTGGCGGTGCGCTTCGTGCGGGTGAAAACAATGACCCGCGCCAGCGCGGGATCCGCCAGCAACCGGTCCAGCAGCGCGCGCTTGCGGGCGGGGTCGACGAAGTGCACGCGCTGCTCGATCGGCAGCTCGGCCGGCGCGGCGCGGGCGACGTCCACCCGCACCGGGTCGCGCAGCAGGGTTTCGGCGAGCTTGCCGACCTCCGCCGGCATGGTCGCGGAGAACAGCGCCGACAGGCGCGCCGCCGGCAGGGTGGCGACGATGTGGCGGACGTCGCGAACGAAGCCGAGGTCGAGCATGCGGTCCGCCTCGTCGAGGACGAAGTGGCTGACCCCGTCCAGCCTCAGTTCGCCGGTGGCCATCAGGTCACAGACGCGGCCAGGCGTTCCGACCACGATGTCGGCGCCCGCGCGCATCCGCTGGACCTGCGCGAACCAACTCACGCCGCCAAGGACCGCGACCACGCGGCTCCCTTGCCCGCCCAGCCGGTGCAAACTCTCCTCGATCTGCAAGGCCAGCTCGCGTGTCGGCGCCAGGACGAGGGCGCGTGTGGCATAGCGGTGCGGTTGCGTCGGACTGCCCGCCAGGCGTTGCAGCATCGGCAACACAAACGCAGCAGTCTTGCCGGTGCCCGTCTGGGCGATGCCGAGCAAGTCGCGTCCGGCGAGCAGGTGTGGGATGGCGGCCGCCTGGATTGGCGTTGGTTGGGTGAGACGCGCCCTGTCGAGGGCGCGTAGCAGCGGCTCGGCCAGGCCGAGCGTCGCGAAGTTGTTCGATGACACGAGGGACATGTGCTCCGGCGCGCGTCGCCGCGGGCTCACGCCTGCGGCAAATACGAGTGCCTTGGTGTTCGCCCACCCGCGCGACGGTGCGGCGAACGCGTTGCGACTGAGCTTCCGGGAGGGCGCTTCGCCTACAGTCAGCGAGGCGCCAATCACGCGTTCACGGAATACGGCCCTATATCGCCCTTGGGCCGCCGAGCGCAAGGCCCCGCTCGGCCGGCTATTTTGTAGCAACAAAAATTTGGAGTCCGGCTTTTCCGTTGCTACATTTGGCCGTGGAAGTCGAGTTCGACCCGGCCAAGGACGCGACCAACCGAGCGAAGCACGGTGTCTCGCTCGCCCTCGCGGCGGGCATGGACCTGGCCGCCGCGCTGGTTGTGCCGGACCGGCGCCACCCCCACGGAGAGGCCAGGTTCCAGGCCATCGGACCGGTTGCCGGGCGGCTCTACCTCCTCGTCTTCACCATGCGCGGCGACACGGTGCGGGCGATCTCGATGCGAGCGGCCAGCCGCGGAGAAAGGAAGCGATATGCCCAGTCGGGAAAAGCCCCCGCACATCTCGCAGCGGGACTGGGACGAGGCTGACGTCCCGGAGTGGACCGAGGAGGACTTTGCGCGGGCGCGGTCGTTCAAGGAGGTCTTCCCCGAGCAGTACGCGGCCTGGAAAAGGCGTGGTCGGCCGCCGGTCGCGAGTCCGAAGAGGCACATCGGCTTCCGTCTCGCCGCCGATGTGGTCGAGGGCATCCGGGCCACTGGGAAGGGCTACAACGCGCGCGTCGAGAAGGTGCTGCGCGAGGCGCTGGCGAAGGGGCGGCTATAGCTCGGTGAGCTTGCGCCAGACTAACGCCAACTACCGGCGCCTGGCGCGGTTCTGCGCGGACGAGTTGGATCGGATTGGGCAGCGCGTAACCAAGCAGAGGGTGATCGAGGCAGCGCTGGCTCGGTACCTGAACGAGCGGGGCGGCTGATGCCGAACCGCATCGCGGCATGCGCCGCCGCGATAGGGGAAGCGCTGCGCGTGCCGGGCCGACCTGAACCGCTGTCATGTCCGTTTTCAAGGGCTGCGGACGCGAAACACCACCGGGCCTTTTGTCTCGGTTGCTGGCTCTGATGCAGGCATGCGCGGTGGAGGGCGGGAACTGAGCGACGGTTGATCATGCTGTGATGCGCGGGTTGGTTACCGCAAGACCATGGTGCGTCGCGGGCCTGCCTCTGTCTTCATGCGGAAGTCGCATTCCGAGCGGTTCATCGAGGATTGCCCTGACCGGTCCCGCCCTCCGCCGTGCATGCCGGATGGTGATTCGACTGTTTGGTCAGCAGGTGGAATGATGCGCGATCATCCCGCCAGGCTTTCTTCGGCCGATGCGGCACTGGCCTGTCCAGAAGCTCCCGCGTGGCGCGCCGCGCCTTTCAGCGGCTGGCGACGCGGCTTGCGGGAGCGGTGTGACCCGGTTGGACAAACGTCTTCGGACACAGTCGTTACTGCTGAGCTCGTTGCGGGAGGATCCGGCACGATGCAGGCAACGGCCCAGACGAATCCGGCCAACTCACGCGCAATCGCGGTGACCGCGACCTGCTCCGGCTTGCCCTTCGCCATCATGTGACGGTAGCGCTGGCACAACCGGGTCTGCGCCTTCCAGGCAATCACGCGCACCGCTTCCGGCACGGCGTCCACGGCTGTCAGCTTGTGACGGGCGATGCGGGCCGGGAAGCGGTAGCTGTGGGCGGCCTCGGCCAGCAGGGTGCGGGCGTGAACGTCGCCGGCCTTGGTGACGGCGCCAAGGCGGCGCTTCGGGCCGGACGAGTGTTCGGACGGCACCAAGCCGATATAGGCCATGAAGTCGGGCGCTGACGCAAAGCGCGACGGGTCGCCAATCGCCGCGGCCAGGCCAGCACCGGCGATCGTGTCCAGGCCACGCAACGCACACAGGTTTCGCACCAGGCGGAACAGCGACCAGGTCGGGATCTGCGCGCGCAGATATCCGTCAACACGATCCCGCCGCTGCTCCGCCAAGCGCACCGCCTCGATACTTTCTTCCAGCACGATCTGCTGCGCCAGTTGAGCAAAGCGCTGGTTAGCCAGCCACCCCCGATGCGCCTTCGCCCAAGCCGTCCGGCCGGCAGGGTAGATCCGCTCGTGGCGCAGCAGAAACGCACTCAACTGCTGGCGCGCGGCTCGCACCGCCCGCACGGCCGCCAAACGGGCGCGGATCAGACCGCGCATCGCTTCGTGGGCCGCATCCGGCACCCAAACCGCAGTCAACAACCCACCCCGGTGCAATACCGCCAGACTGGCGGCATCGCGCTTGTCGTTCTTCTGCCGCTCGCCACTTTTGCGCGGGGTCATCGAGGGCGCGACCACCATGCGTAATTACCCACTCCTGTTTCGGGCGTAGCGATCAGGCCGTGACGGTCTGCAGGATGGTGTTGAAGACGCTGGTGCCCGGTTTGAGGCGAGCGGTATCGACGACGCTGCGTATGTCGGCCTCACCCTCGGCGGCCCACATGGCACGATAGCCATTGGTCACCTTGCGCTGGATCACCGAGGGCCGGAGGTCGCGCTCACAGGCGTTGTTGGTGGCCTCGACCTGGCCGGGCCAGTCGGCGAAGGTTAGGAGCTGATCGCGCGCTCGGCGCACCTTGTTCTGAAGTTCACGGGCCAAGTCGCAGGTGGTGGGTGCTGCCAGGATCGCGACCAGCCTGCCCGCCAGCGCGCGGCGCTTGGCGGCCAGGGTGGAGGCAGCCAGTTGTGAGATGCTGTCCGCCAACTCGAAGGCCGAGGCGAGCCAGAGCGTGAGCCGAAACGGCACGGGGTCGTCGCTCACTTCCAACACGTAGGCGACGTCGCGAGCCAGGTGCGCGAGGCAGGTCTGCTGGACTTGGCCATGGCCCTGCTGGGCCGAGTCGCGGTCCGACAGCCAGACTTCGGGCTGGTGGCCAGCCATCATCGCGTGCACGACCGCGGCGGCGCGGGTCGGGGCGGCGTGGTGCACCACGGCCTCCTTGCAGCGGAACACCCAGTGATAGGCGTTGCTGCCCTCAATCCGGACGCCTGTCTCGTCCGAGGCTACCACCTTGGCCTGCCGCAGGGCTGCGACGGCGTGCTCGCCCCTCGTCTTGCCATTCCATCCGGCTGCGCCGAATGGAACCTTCGGCAAGCCTCGCCCGGCCTGGAAGCAAGTCTGGGCGCGACGCAGCAGGTTCATCAGCCCGCCCTGGCTGATGGACAGGCCGAACAGGTCGGCCAGTGTCGCCTGCAGCCGCTCGTAGGACAGGCTCTGAAAGGTCTTGAGGTAGGTCGCCAGCGTGTGCAGGCGCGGGCCGAACGGCGTGCCTGTCGCGGCGGGCGGCGGCGCTGCCACGACCCGCGCCCCACAGCCGGGACACTGCACCGCCAAGCGTCGGTGGTGCTCGACGATTGGCTTGATCTCCGGCAGCTCAATCCGCTCGTGCACGCTCACCGCTTCGCTGGGCAGGTCGGGCGACAGCGCCCTGCGGCAGCACGGGCATTGCTGCGGGGCGTGATCGACGACGCGGTCCACCTCCCTGCTGAGCGCCCGACTATGGCCTTCATGTCCGGGCTTGGCACCTCCGGGGCGGGCTTGCTCGCGACGCGCTTTGCGGTCTGTGGACGGCGGCTTGGACGAGGTGCGCGAGGTCTTCTCCGGCCGCTGCAGCCGCAGCACCAACTCGATCAGCTCGGCCTTGCTCAGGCGCTCCAGCTCGTCCCGCTGCATGCCCAAACTGCATCAGCAATGCCGCCCCGCCGCAAGGGGGGTGGGTAATTACCACCATGCTGTCTTCGCCTAGCTTGGTGAGGGTGCGGTGAACACCGTAGCCGCAGGGACCCGCTTCGTAACAGAACCTCAAGGGCCCGCCGGCCTGCCGCAGGCGTTTGACCAGCTTCTCCAGCGCCGCGGCGGTGTTGGGGAACGTGCCGTATGGCATGGCCTTCCCGACGTCTCCTGCGGCGGTGACCGCGACGACGATCGTGTCCTTGTGCACGTCCATACCAACAAATCGTGTGGGCTGCTCCATGACCCGTCTCCTGTGCCTGAGGCTCCACGCCAGACCTTCCGGCGCGACCCTCGATCAATGACACATGACGAGACGGGTCACCCCTTCAGGGCAGGAACGGACATGAGGTCTTCATCTGGCGCTCTCGTCTCCGGGTTGGCTGATGGGAGTTCTCGGCCCGGTTGTCGAGGCCCTTGTGCTGCCGGTGCTCGACGCCGGGCATGATCTCCTTCTTCGCGGCCCCGTAGCTGGCGAGCTTGTCGCGAGTGTGGTTGCAATCCAAGCGGGGTCGTTGGGACGACGTGGCGGATGACCAACCTGCTCTCCTCGACAACGACCTGATCGATGACCGGGCGGAGGACGCTCTGCTTGGTCTCGAAGTGCGGGTCGATGAGCGCGTCGCGAATGCCGGCACAGAACGCCTCCAGCCCCTGCAACAGCCGGAGTTCCTGCTCACGTTCCGAGCGCTGCCGATGGACCTCGTCGAGCCGGGCTCGAAGGTGGCGGCCATGGTCCTCGATCCGTCGCCGGCGCTCCTGCAGCTCCGTGAGCGTGATCGCTGCTGCCTGGTAGGCGTCGATCAAGCGTTCTGTCTCGCGATCCGATGCCCTGAGCTGCCGCTCAATGCGCGCCCCCTCGCGCTCACCGGCACCATCGACAGCGGGATCGCCGCGGCTCTCCTCGAAGCGCGCCCGCAGCAAGTCTGGCTCGGACAGCAGCTTGGCGGTCCACTGCCAAACCTGGGCCTCGACGTGCGCTGCCGTGACGCTGTGACCGTCGCAAGCACCACGGGCGTGACGCGGGTAGCGGGCCGATCAGATGTAGCGACGCTGACCAAGACCGTCGGTGGCACCAATCATCCGGCGGCCACACCGGCTGCAGACCAGCAGCGCACTCAGCAGGTATTCGTGCCGAGTGTTGTTCCGTCTCGCGCGTCGCCGGTTGTGCGCCAACTGCTCCTGAGCCAGGCGCCAGGTGTCCACATCGATGATCGCCGGCACCGGGACGGGGATCCACTCCTGCGCCGGGCGCAGCGCGTGACTGGTGCGGCTACCCAACCCTGGGCTCATCAGGCCCGCCGCCACGCGGGGATGGGTCCTGTCCACCGGGCAGTGCCGGTTATACCAGGCTTCGCCTTTGTAGGTCGTGCTGGATAGGATGCGGATGATCGTGCTCTGCGACCAGCCACGCCCACCCCCCTTGCGCGTCGGGACGCCGCGCTCGATCAGCCGCTTCTGGATCGCGTAGGAGCTCAGCTGCTCCTCGACCAGCCAGCGATACAGCTGGCGCACCACCGCCGCCTCGCGTTCCTCGACGGCAAGCCGCTGCGGTCCCGTTTCGGTCTCACGGAACAGGCGATAGCCGTAGGTTGGCGTGCCGCCCCAGTTGACCCGCCCTTGGCGAGCCCAGAACAAACGCCCCCTCCGTGTCCGCTCCGTGATGAGGGCGCGTTCATACTCGGCGAACACGCCCTGCATCTGCAGCAGCATCTGCTGCTCCGGGCTGTCGCCGAACGCGTGGTTGAGGAACACCGCCTCGCAGCCGGCGCGCCTGAACTCGTCGATTACCAGCACCTGGTAGGCATAGTTGCGCGCCAGGCGATCGGGGGAGCAGACCAGCACGGCGGCACAGGTGCCTTCCGCGATGAGGTCACGCAACCGGTCGAGGCCGGGGCGAGCCAGCGTCGCGCCGCTGCGGCCGTCGTCGATGCAGATCAGATCGGGCAGCAAGTGCCAGCCGCGCGCCTCGGCAGCGCGGCGCAGGGCATCGACCTGGCTGTCGATGGTTTGCTCCTTCTCTTGCTTGTCCGATGAGACGCGGGCGTAGGCCGCCACCAGCTTCAAAGCACCCGGCGGCGGTCCCGCGATAGGTCTGGTTTCAGGGTAGCGGCCACTGTTTGCGGCCTGGAACGGCACGTTTGCAGCAGATCGAGGGCTTGCCAGACCCGGCGCTTGGCGTCTCGACATGGTATGCGCTCGCCTACAACGGCGACCAACGGGTCAGCACTGCCGCCTGTCGCCGAACCGGTGTCCTTGGCTTCGGATCGCATGCGCCGCCTCCCTTCGCGCGCAGGCGCGCGAAGGGAACAACCAACCAGCCGCCCGTCATCCTGTCCGCGAAAGAAGCGAGCGAACCTTGCTGCTGGCAGCTACGCCCGCGGCTGAATGCGCCGCCACTGGATCGGCTGTCTCACCTCGATAGCTGGTTGCGAGTTTTGCTGCTTGCCTAACTCACTGTATTATATGAGATAGTTGGACTTTCCGGCGCACACCGCTCAGGCTTCTCATGAAGCCATTTCCGGATGAGCACGATGACAGAAAGCCCCACCACAACGCCGATTCCGGTTCAGCTCTCTGAGCCGGAGTTCGTCGCATTTATCTTCCCGCACCTGTCGATGCCCAGGCGCGGGCCGAAATGCAAACTAGGCTATCACCGCGTCTTCAATCTGATTCTGCGGGTACTCTACACGGGCATGCAATGGAAGTGCCTGCCGGTGCCACGAACAGACGATCGGACCGCCGTAATCCACTACACGACAATCTACAAAGTGTTCGCCAGATGGTCCGACGATGGCTCGCTCGATCAGGCCTTCCTCGCCAGCGTGCGGCATCTGGCGGAGCAACACCACCTCGATCTCAGCGTCCCTCACGGCGATGGCTCCAACACCGCCGCGAAGAAAGGTGGCGATGGCATCGGCTATTCCGGCCACAAACATCAGAAGGGCGAGAAGGTCCTCGCGATCGTCGAGAACAACGGCTTTGTGTTGGCTCCGCTTCCTGTGGCGCCGGCGAATGAAGCCGATACCGTGCTCCTCTCGGAGGGGTTGAACGCCTTGAAGCGCGTGGCCAGGCTGACGGATCTGAAGATCGATGGCTCGTATCTCAATCTCGATGGCGGGTTCGATTCCAGGCACAACCGCAAGGCAATCTTCAACGCCGGGCTGGTTCCAAACATCAAGGAAAACCCGCGCAACCGGAAGACCCCGAAGCGGGGGCGGAAGCGGTTGTTCAATGCCGCCATCCATTCGTTGCGGCTATGCGTAGAGCGAACCTTCGCGTGGGAGGATAAATTCAAGCGGTTGCTGCTGCGCTTTGAGTTCAAACAGCAACGGCACTACGGTATGAAACTGATGGCGTACACGTTGATCAATCTGAGGCATTTCTGTGGTGCCTGAAACTTGCAACCAGCTAAAAATCAGCCACGATCCGGCGGCGATCGAGCGGTTGTTGGTGGATCTGTTCCTGGAGGCGCATCGGCGCGCGCCGGCGCAGATCACGCTCGATCTCGACGCCACCGATGATCCGCTGCACGGGAATCAGGAAGGCCGCTTCTTCCACGGCTATTACGACTGCTACTGTTACCTGCCGCTCTACGTCTTCTGCGGCCGTCATCTGCTGGCGGCCAAGCTGCGGCGCTCGAACATCGACGGTTCGGCCGGCGCGGTCGAGGAGGTTGCCCGATTGGTCGCGCAAATCCGCCGGCGCTGGCCACGCGTGTGCATCCTGCTGCGCGGCGATTCCGGCTTTGCCCGCGAGGCGCTGATGGCCTGGTGCGAGGCCAACCGGGTGGACTATGTGTTCGGTCTGGCCCGCAACGACCGGCTGGAGGAGGCGATCAAGCCCGAACTGCTGACCGCGTCGATTGAGAGCTTGCGGACCGGCAGGCCGGCGCGGTGCTTCCGGGATTTTACGTGGTCGACGCTGGACAGTTGGAGCCGCCAACGCCGGGTCATCGGCAAGGCCGAGGTGACCGGCGGCGAGGCCAATCCCCGGTTTGTCGTCACCTCGCTCAAGCCGGCCGAAGTCGGCGGGCGGCATCTCTACGAGCGGGTCTACTGCGCGCGCGGCGAGATGGAGAACCGCATCAAGGAATGCCAGCTCGACCTGTTCGCCGACCGGACCTCGGCGGCGACGATGCGCGCCAACCAGCTCCGCTTGTGGTTCGCGTCCATGGCCTATGTGCTGCTCTGCGCCTTGCGGCGCATCGGTCTGGCGCACACGCAATTCGCCCGAGCGACCTGCGGCACCATCCGGCTCAAGCTGCTGAAGATCGGCGCCCTGGTGCGGGTCAGCGTGCGGCGGATCAAGGCGGCGATGGCCTCGGCCTGTCCCTATCAGCACGAGTTCGCCTTGGCCCACGCCATGCTCAGAAACGCCACTGCCTGACACGAACCAGCCAGCGCACAGCCGACATCACACCCCGCACCCACGCTGCCCGCCGGGCGGCGCCGGCGCGGTCTCGCCGAGCCTCGCGCCCATAGCGCCCGCCCCGCCTCACTTCACGAATGCACGCCGGCGGAGCGCCATTCAAACGACAAGCGCTCGCCCGTATGAGAAATGCGGGCTAGGGTCTGTCATCCCTTGAATACCTTCATTCTTCCGGCCACCGTCCTGTCATTTTGGAACGGAAGTGAACAATGCAGGTGCTGAGCGACGCGCAATGGAACGTGCTGCAGCCGCTGATCGACGCGGTTCGCCCGCACGGGAAGACGGCACACCACGATCTGCGGCGGACGATCGAGGCCATCCTCTGGCGGCACCAGAACGGCGCCAAGTGGCGCAGCATTCCCGCCGAGCTGGGGCCGTGGTGGGGGGCGGCGCAGACCTTCATCCGATGGGCCAAGAAAGGCGTCTGGGAGAGGCTGCTGGGGCTGGTTCAGGAGGCCGGGGTCAGCTTCGGCATGGTGTTCCTGGACGGCACGGGCATCCGGGCGCATCAGAAGGCGGCGGGCCGCTGTCAAAAAGGGTGCGACGCCGCCCAGCGCGACCGCCGGGAGGCGCTGGGCCGCTCTCGTGGCGGCTATGGCACCAAGGCGTGCGTGATTGCCGACGGGTCTGGACGCGCCGTTGCCTTCGCCCTCGCCCCCGGCCAGGCGCATGAGCTGCCCCTGGCTCCCGGTTTGCTCGGCTGCCTGTCCGACATCCCGGGCTGGGTGATCGGCGATCGTGGGCTTGCTTCCCACGCCTTCCGCGACCTGGTCTGGGACAGCGGCGCGCGCCCCGCGATCCCGTCCAAGCGCAACGAAGAGCCGGTCGCTTGCCCGCCATGGATCTACCAGAACCGCAACCTCGTCGAGCGTCTGTGGGGACGGCTGAAGGAGTGGCGCGCCGTCGCCACCCGCTACGAAAAGACCGCTCGCTCCTTCATGGGCGTGCTATGCATGGCAGCAACAATCGACTGGATCAAAGTCCCCAAGAGCTAACGGACCCTAGTTCTGGGGCCTGCACGCGTGACTTGAAGGGCATCCCCCGCGTGCTTCACGATTTCGGGCTCGGAACTCGCGCCTCGTGCATCGGACGCCAGCGCAGCCGCTGGACCTGGTGTTCCGCCCTGCCAGGATCGTGCTCCTTCGTCGCGACATGCGGTAGAGCCGAGTGGTTTCGTGAAAACCGCGCGCCGGGCGGAGGGCCACCGCATCACACACGTCCATGGCATGCCTTCCTGCTGTGAACCGCCTGGTGGAAAGGGGACGAGCATGATCGAAAGTAGTGTCGCCAGCCGGGAAGCGGATCACCGCATTCGGAACAGCCTCCTGATGGTGGCAAGCACGCTCCAACTGCGTGCCAGGCGCACTTCCGACAGCCTGGCAGCCTCCGCGCTGATGGACGCCGCCTCCTCGGTGTCCGCAATAGCACTCGTGCACGACCTACTTACGAAGACGTGCCGATCAGGTCGACTGCAACTTGACGTCTATCTCTCCACCCTTTGTGAGGGCCTCAACCACACGCACCCGTTCGAAAATCGAGTCGTTCTCCGAACAAGAATTCAGCCGCGCGAAACGGGCTACTGGATCTCCGCGGAAAACGGGACGCGAATTGGCCAGGCCGTTTGCGAACTCATCAGCAATGCGGCCCGCCACGGATTCCCGGGCGATCGTGCGGGGAGGATTGAGGTAGCGCTGGCTGTGGTCGGCCGCCACCTGATGTGTGTCATCACCGATGACGGCGTCGGCTGTGAAGCGACAAACGGGGCGCTCGTGACGCGCGGTGGCCTTGGCCTCCGGATTATCGACGCGCTTGTCGCCTCATGTGGTGGCGAATGGCACCGTTCGTCCGACGATAGCGGCACGACAGTAACCATAAATGCCCCAATGGATGACACCGCATTGCGAGCCTTGGCAGCAGCCGAAGACCAGGACCCGACGTGCAGTTGGCGACCATCGGGACCCGACTTGGATCATGCAATCCTTCACAGCGTCTGACGCCGGATGACGTACTGCCATTCGCGCGATATCCTCCGGCCTCATCGGTAGCCACCGAAAAGCCTCAACACGAACCCATGTATCGCCATGAACTGGCGTTGGTGTGCGTCAGTCCCTAGCGTGCCTATCTGCCAACCGACGCTGTGCCCTCTACCGGGATGGACGGCAACCGATCTTCTGGTCGACCTGGGGCGTATCGGAACCGACGCTCACGTGGCTTGGCGTAGCCAGGAGGCCTGGTCGCGCGGCAACTCCGAAAGCGGATCGAGGTGCCGAACGGCAGGAGCCCCGTCCTGGTTCCATCGCCAGAGCACGAGGTTGGACCCGGACGCCTGGACCGAGGGCACGCGCACGCCTTGCCAACCTGCGGCAAAAGCGGCAGCGGAGAAGTCCCAACATCTGGGACGTGATCGCTCAATGTCCCGCGCGCGTTTCCAGGGCTGCCGGAGAAAGGCTTCATCCATGCCTAAGGCATCCCTGACATCCACCTCGGCAAGGTCCAGGATACCAGACGCCTTCACGTCGTAGGCCGTCAGCGTGCCGGGCCGGGGCAGGTCCTGCTGGTACTCGGCAATGGCAACTGCGTGGCTATCCGAGAGATAGAGGGCGGCTTGCCCCGGCTCGTTCCAGCGACCGCCGGCGCGTGCCGCACCAGCGCCCGATAAGGGATCGAACGCCCAGCGGGGTGCGAGCATGCGCCAGAACCGGCCGTTGACATCGACGCTTCGAGCGGCATCGAACTGCCACGTCACGCGTAGGCGCCGTCCCGCAGATCCTCCAGGTGTGCCATGACCGCATCGGCATGGCCGGCCTCGACGAGCTCGAGCGCGGTCCTGCCGTCATGTCCGGCAATCGGCTGGTGTCGAAACCAGACAATTGCCCGGTCGGCATCGCCCGTCAGTTGCTCGGCCGCGGCAAGGATGCGCACAACGGGCTCAAGGCTCTTCTGGACCAGCGGCAACTCCGGCCGCTGCGCGAGCGTGTTCCGGTGCACGTGGACCAGCTTGGCAAGATCGGCGAGCGGCAGGCGCAACCGGCGGCTCATCCGTTGCGGCGAGACGAAATCCCGTTCCCGGATATCTGCGAGCAAGGCTGTCAACACAGGCGCGACCCGTTGTGCATAACAAAGGCGCATATAGCACTTTTTGCGCACTTTTGAAGAGGAGACGGTCACCTGCTCGCCCGGCTTGGGGTTGGGTCGAGCCGCCCCCCACCCCGCCGCCGCGGTTGACCTTGCAGACCGGGCCATCGTGATGTCGCCCGCCGCGAGCCAGGTCTGCAAGGCGGGCAGGGCAGGTCTCGGCAAGCGGCTGCGGGGGATCGCACTTTCGGGGTCTTCGGGGCTTCGGAAACTACTCACCCCAGCGTGCGCGGCTCGCGCGAGCCGTCCTGGTCCGCGCGGTCTTGAGCGGGCGCCGAATTCCGCGGACCTCGTACGCCTGAGTGATTTCCGGGGTATGTCGACGTGGCCGTGCCACCCCATGTGTTCGGTCGGCTCGCGTTGAACATCGCCAGATGGCGCCTTCCCGCATCGACGACGTCAGCGATCGTGTCCGCGACCCGGGCGGTTACCCACGATGGAGGAAGGCGATGGCGGGTCAAAATCCATCGGAAAGTACTGCCTTCGGCATGGCGGAGACGGGGACACCCTCGGCGGGGCCACGCGGCGCGGCGGGTCCCGGGCAGGCGGCGGGAGCGCCAAGCCAGAGCGCGCTCGACAAGCTCTGCATCAACACGCTTCGCACCCTGTCGATGGATGCCGTTCAGCATGCCAATTCCGGTCACCCGGGCACCCCGATGGCCATGGCACCGCTCGCCTATACGCTTTGGCAGAGCTTCCTGCGGTTTGACCCGCAGGACCCGATCTGGCCGAACCGCGACCGCTTCGTGCTGTCCGTTGGCCATGCCTCGATCCTGCTTTATGCGATTCTGCACCTGACCGGCGTCAGAGCGGTGGACGCCGACTACGAACGCCTCGGCGAGCCAGCGGTCTCGCTCAATGACATCAAGCGATTCCGCCAACTCGGCAGCAAGTGTACCGGCCACCCCGAGTACCACCTGACCTCGGGTGTCGAGACGACGACCGGCCCGTTGGGCCAGGGCTGCGCGACCAGCGTCGGCATGGCGATTGCCGGAAAGTGGGCTGCGACGCACTTCAACCGGCCCGATTTCGTCATGTTCGACTACGACGTCTACGTGCTGTGCAGCGACGGCGACATGATGGAGGGCGTGTCGAGTGAAGCCGCCTCGCTCGCCGGCCACCTGGAACTCGGGAACCTGTGCTGGATCTATGACAGCAACCGGGTAACGATCGAAGGCCACACGTCGCTCGCCTTCAGCGAAGACGTAGCGGCCCGCTTCCTGGCCTACGGATGGAACGTGCAACGGGTCAGCGACGCCAACGACACGGAGCGGCTGGCGCAGGCGATCGAGAAATTCCGCCGTGCCCACGATGTTCCGACACTCATCGTCATCGACAGCCATATCGGATACGGCGCCCCTCATAAGCACGACAGCAGCGCCGCCCATGGCGAGCCGCTCGGGGAGGAGGAGGTCCGCCTCTCGAAGCGCTTCTATGGCTGGCCTGAGGATGCCCACTTCCTCGTCCCGGAAGGCGTGCGCGAGCATTTCAGCGCCGGCATCGGCCAGCGCGGCAAGCGCCTCCGCATGGAATGGCTGGCGCTGCTCGATACCTATCGGACGAAGCATCCCGACCTTGCCGAGCAGATCGAACGCATGCAGAGCCGGCGGCTCCCCGACGGCTGGGACACCGACCTTCCCACTTTCCCGGCCGATCCGAAGGGGATGGCGACGCGCGTCGCCTCGGGCAAGGTGCTGAACGCCATCGCGCCGCGTTACCCATGGCTGATCGGCGGCGCGGCCGACCTTGCGCCCTCGACGAAGTCGCGCCTCGACTTCGGCGGCGCCGGGGATTTCGAGGCGAACGAGTTCGGCGGCCGCAATCTGCACTTCGGCATCCGCGAGCACGCCATGACCGCGGCCGTCAGTGGCCTCGCACTCTCCAAGGTTCGCGCCTATGGGTCAGGGTACCTGATCTTCAGCGACTACATGAAGCCGGCGATCCGGTTGAGCGCGCTGATGGAGGTCCCCGTCATCTACATCCTCACCCATGACAGTATCGGTCTTGGCGAGGACGGGCCGACACACCAGCCGGTCGAGCAGTTGATCGCACTGCGTGCCATTCCCGGGCTCGTCACGCTGCGGCCCGCGGATGCCAATGAGGTCACCGAGGCGTGGCGGGTCATCATCGGCCTGAAGCATCAACCGGCCTGCCTCGTGCTCACACGCCAGGCGGTGCCGACTTTCGACCGGTCACGCTATGCCCCGGCCAGCGGCCTCGCGCGGGGTGCCTACGTGTTGGCCGACGCGACGGATCACAAGCCCGAGGTACTGTTGATCGGCACCGGCAGCGAAGTCGCGCTTTGTCTCCAAGCTCATGAGAAGCTTGCCGCCGAGGGCATCAAGGCGCGCGTCGTCAGCATGCCGTCCTGGGAGCTGTTCGAGCTGCAGGATCAGGCGTACCGCGATCATGTCCTGCCGCCGGAAATCCGTGCTCGGGTCTCGGTCGAGGAGGGGTCAGTGCTCGGCTGGGACCATTACGTCGGTATGAACGGCGCAAAGATCGGCATGCACACGTTCGGCTCCTCCGCGCCGCTCAAGGATCTGCTGACGAAGTTCGGCTTCACCCCGGAACAAGTGTTCGAGGTGGCGAAGCAGCAGCTTGCGCGGGCCAGGGAGACGGCGGCATGAACCCGTTGAAGCAGCTCGAAGCCTCCGGGCAGTCCGCGTGGCTCGATTATCTGAAGCGCGGTCTGATCGCCAAGGGTGAACTGCACGAGCTGGTGAAGCGCGACGGCCTGACGGGCGTCACCTCGAATCCCTCGATCTTCGAGAAGGCGATCGGCGAGACCGACGAGTATGCGGACGCGCTGAAGCGGTTCCAGGCGCGGGCGGATCACGGCGTCTCCGCCATCTACGAGCACCTGGCGGTCGCCGATATTCACGCCGCCGCCGACGTGCTGCGTCCGGTCCACGAGCAGACGCGGGGTCGGGATGGCTACATCAGCCTGGAATGCTCGCCCTACCTGGCCAACGACACCGAAGCCACGGTGGTCGAGGCGCTGCGGCTGCGGGCAGCGGTGGCGCGTCCCAACCTGATGGTGAAAGTGTCGGCGACGCCGGCCGGCATTCCCGCCATCCGCCAGCTCATCGGTCACGGGCTGAATATCAACGTCACGCTCCTGTTCTCCGTGGCCGTGTACGAGCAGGTGGTCGAGGCGTATGTCGCGGGGCTCGAGGACCTGGCGCGGGCCGGCGGCGACGTCTCCAGGATCGCCAGCGTCGCGAGCCTCTTCGTCAGTCGCCTCGACGTGGCGATCGACAAGCGACTGGACCGGCTCGGTGACACGCGGGCTGCCGACCGGCTGCGCGGCAAGACAGGGATCGCCAACGCGAAGGTTGCCTACACCCGGTATAAGGCCCACCCCTTTCAGGGTGTCCGAGTCATTCCCAGCCTGGGGAAATGAGGAATGCATTGGATGGGAATGGCTCGGTATGGCCTGTGGTTCTGGAGCGGTTTGAGCGGCATGCGCCAGCGGGCGTGATGGCGCGGATGGCGCTCGAGTATGCGCTGCCCGCGGGCTGGGTGGACGAGGTATTCGAGGCGCACCGCCAGAAGCAGCATTCGCGTGAGTTGCTGTTCTCAACGGTGGTCGAGCTGACCACGCTGGTGTCGCTCGGGTTGCGCCCTTCCTTGCACGCCGCGGCGCGGCAGATGCCGACGCTGCCGGTGTCGCTGGGGTCGTTGTATGACAAGGTGAACCACACAGAGCCTGCCACCCTGCGCGCTCTTGTGCGCGGCAGTGCCGGGCGGCTCGGGCCGGTGATGGCGGCGCTGGGTACTGGGGCGAGCCTGCCCGGCTGGCGCGTACGTGTGCTGGACGGCAACCACCTGCCGGCGAGCGAGAAGCGCCTTGCACCCCTGCGCGGGTTCCGCGGTGCGGCGCTGCCCGGGCAGTCGCTGGTGGTGTATGACCCGGACAGCGGCCTGGTGACCGATCTGCTGGCCCAGGAGGACGCGCACGCGAGCGAGCGCGCCGCGGTTGAGCCGCGGCTGGACAGCGCCCACCCCGGAGAACTGTGGATCGCCGATCGGCATTTCTGCACCCGCACGGTGCTGCAAGGCTGGCAGGCGGCAGGAGCCGGCTTCATTGTGCGCGAGCACGGCCGCCACCCTCGCCTGGCTGGGCAAGGGGAATGGCAAAGGCGCGGGCGCACCGAAACAGGCCAGGTCCGCGAGCAGGGGATCGAGGTCACGGACCGATCAGCGCCTTGGCGGCGCATCGAGCTCGCGTTGGATGCGCCCACCGAGGACGGCGAAACCACGATCCGGTTGTGGAGCAATCTGCCAAACGAGATTGGCGCCGGGCGAATTGCCACGCTGTATCGCACGCGCTGGCGCATCGAGGGTATGTTCGGTCGGTTGGAAAGCGTGCTGAACAGCGAGAGGGTCAGTCTTGGCCACCCCCGTGCGGCGCTGCTGGGCTTCGCGGTCTCGGTGCTGGCCTGCAACGTCCTGACCTTGATCCAACGCTGCGTGGAGCCGGTGCACCAGCGCCACGAGCCGCCGCCAGAGGTGTCCGCCTACCACCTGGCGCTGCAAATCAGAAGCAGCTTCCAGGGCTTGCTCATCGCCGTGCCAACCGCGTGCTGGCCGTCCTGGCGCGAGGCCGAGCCCAGGCGCCTGGTCGAACGACTGCTCTGCCTGGCACGCCACATCAACCTGCGCCAGGTCGCCACCAGCAAACGCAAGCCAAAGCCGAAAACATCCAAGGGCTATGTCGATGGCAAAACCGCCCGTGCCCACGTCGCAACCGCCCGGATCCTCGCACAAGCAAGAACCTGACCCTGAAAGGGGTGGGTATAAGGCCCTGTTCACCGGCCCACGCTGGCGGGCTCTGGCGACATCGGGGGGGAAGACACAGCGGCTGCTCTGGGCTTCCACCGGCGTGAAGAACCCGGCGTACAAGGACACCATGTATGTCGAGGGGCTGATCGGCCGCGACACGGTGAACACCATCCCACCCGCCACGATGGACGCGTTCCGCGACCACGGTGAGGTGCAACCCGACGCGATCGAGCAGGACGTGGAGGGCGCCCGAGCGGCGCTTGCCGAGCTGGTGCGCCACGGTATCTCGCTGGACCAGATCACGACGGAGTTGGTGAAGGACGGGGTGCGGCAGTTCGCCGACGCGTTCGACAAGTTGCTGGGTGCCGTCGCGCGCCGCCGCCGCATGCTTGTCGAGGGCGGCCACGCCGCCTTGAGGCTGAGCCCGGGGTCTCCGGAGATGGAGGCGGCGTGGCATGGGGAAATGGAGGTCTGGCGCAAAGAGGGGCGTATCCGGCGACTCTGGGCCGGCGACAAGTCGTTGTGGGACGGGACGGATGAGGACGAATGGCTCGGCTGGCTGCCCGTCGTGACGCAGGAATTGTCGGATGTGGACCACCTGCGCGGCTTCGCCGAGGCGGTGAAGCAGGGTGGCTTCACCGACGTCGTTCTGCTGGGCATGGGGGGTTCGAGTTCGGGGCCGGAAGTTCTGGGCCTAACCTTCTGGCGGCAACGCGCGATCGGATGGCCACGGTTCCACATGCTCGACAGCACCGATCCCGCGCAGATCGCCGCGATCGAGCAGGACGTGACTCTTGGAAAGGCACTGTTCATCGGATCGTCGAAGTCGGGCGGCACGCTCGAGCCCAACATTTTCCTGGCGTATTTCTTCGATCGCGTCCGGGCGGCCGTTGGGGAGAACGCGGCGGGGGAGCATTTCGCCGCCATCACCGACCCTGGCTCCGCGTTGGAGCGCACGGCAAAGCAACTGAGGTTCGCGCATTTCTTTCACGGCGTGCCTTCGATCGGCGGTCGTTATTCCGTGCTGTCGAAGTTCGGACTCGTGCCGGCGGCCTCGATCGGGCTGGACTACAAGCGCCTGCTGGAGACGGCGCAGCGGATGGTGCGAGCGTGTGACCCCGACGTGCCGCCCGAGGAGACCGGGCGTACGGCTCGGTATCGCCATGGGCATCGCGGCAGCGCGGTTCGGCCGCGACAAGGTGACCATCATCGCCTCGCCGGGGATCGCCGATCTGGGCGCCTGGTTGGAGCAGCTTCTGGCGGAGAGTACCGGCAAGCACGGGCGGGGCCTGATCCCGGTGGACGCGGAGCCGCTCGCCGCGCCCGACCGTTACGGCAAGGATCGGTTCTTTGTATAACTGGAGCTGGAAAGCCAGGCGGGGGAGCGTGACGCGATCGATGCGCTGGAGCGGGCCGGCCATCCGGTCGCCCGGATCAGCGTGCGCGACACCTGGCACATCGGCGAGGAGTTCTTCCGCTGGGAGATGGCCGTCGCCGTCGCGGGCGTCGTGATCGGCATCGATCCTTTCGACCAGCCGGACGTGGAGGCGAGCAAGGAGAAGACGCGCGCCCTGATGGACGCCTACGATAAATCGCATCGCCTGCCCACGGAAGAGCCCGTGTTCAGCGAGAAGGGCGTGGCGCTCTACGCCGATCCGCGCAACGCGAACGAGCTTGGGCGGCACGACACGCTGGCCGGCTATCTGAAGGCCCATCTGGGTCGCGCCCGCGCGGGCGACTACGTGGCTCTGCTGGCTTACATTCAGCGCAGTGAGGCGCACACGCGGGCCCTGACCGCGATCCGCACGCGGATACGCGATAGGACTCACGCCGCAACCTGCCTCGGCTTCGGGCCGCGCTTCCAGCACTCGACGGGGCAGGCGTACAAGGGCGGCCCGAATTCCGGGGTGTTCCTGCAGATCACCTGCGACGATCCGTCGGATTCTCGACGTCCCCGGCCATTCCTACAGCTTCGGCGTGGTGAAGGCGGCGCAGGCGCGCGGCGATCTGGAGGTGCTGGTGGAACGCGGGAGGCGCGCGCTGCGCGTCCACCTGAAGGATGTCGACGCGGGCCTGGCGGAGTTGGCGCGGGCGGTGGATGCGGCGCTCCGCTAGCCGGTTTCGAAGGGGGACAAAGCACATGCAAATCGGCGTGGTCGGCCTTGGTCGAATGGGCGGCCATATTTCTCGTCGCCTGATGCAGGCGGGGCACCGGTGCGTGGTGTTCGACACCGACGCCAAGCCGCGTGAGGCTCTGGCAAGGGAAGGGGCGAAGCCCGTCGGGTCGGTGGAGGAGATGATCAAGGCGCTCGGGGACAAGCCACGCGCCATCTGGCTGATGCTGCCGGCCGGACGGATCACCGAAGAGAGTGTCCAGCGCCTCGGGGCTCTGCTGGCGGCGGACGACATCCTCATCGACGGCGGCAACTCCTATTACAAGGACGACATCCGCCGCGCCAGGCAGCTTGCCGCGAGGCGCATCCGCTACGTCGATTGCGGCACGTCCGGCGGCGTCTGGGGCATGAAGCGCGGCTACTGCATGATGATCGGCGGCCCCAAGGAGGCGATCGATCATCTCGATCCCATCTTCTCGGCCCTCGCCCCCGGCCTAGGCGAAATCTCGCGCACGCCGGGCCGGGAGAAGGCCGACGCCCGCGCCGAGCGCGGCTATATCCACGCCGGACCGTCCGGCGCCGGGCATTTCGTCAAGATGGTTCATAACGGGATCGAGTACGGGATGATGCAGGCCTACGCGGAGGGCTTCGAGATCCTGCGTAACAAGGACTTCAAGGATCTGCCCGAGCACGAGCGGTTCACGCTGAATCTGCCCGATGTCGCGGAAGTCTGGCGGCGTGGCAGCGTGATCTCATCCTGGCTGCTCGACCTCAGCGCTTTTGCGCTGGCAACGGACCCGGAGCTCAAGGGGTTCTCCGGCTTCGTCCAGGATTCCGGAGAAGGTCGCTGGACCATCGAGGCCGCCATCGAGGAGGCGGTTCCGGTCGAGGTGCTGTCCTCGGCGCTCTATGCAAGGTTCCGCTCCCGCCAGGAGCACACCTTCGGAGAGAAGATGCTTTCGGCGATGCGCTTCGGCTTCGGCGGCCACATCGAGGGTGCCGAAGTCACCGACCCCGGACCGAAGCCGGCCGTGGTGGCGGAGTAGCGCAATGGACATCGATCGGCCCGCCGCGAAGCCACCCGCCGCGCAAACCCCCACCGCGCACGTCATGCACTCGCCGGTGTGGAGAGCGCCCGCGCCGGCGGACCCCTGCGCCCTCGTCATCTTCGGGGCCGGCGGCGACCTGACGAAGCGTCTGGTCGTTCCCGCCCTCTACAACCTGTCGCGCAGCGGCGTGCTCCCGGAGAACTTTGCGTTGGTCGGCGCGGACCTGGCGCCGGGCAGCGCGGAGAGTTGGCGCGAGCACCTGCACGCCATGCTGGAAAGCTTTGTCGGCAATCCGTCGGCGGAATTCAGTGTCGACCGGATCGACGAGGCGGCGTGGGCGCGGCTCGCCGGGACGATGTCGTACGTCCAGGGCGATCTGACCAAGCCCGATCTGTATGAGGCGATAGGGCTGGCGCTGGAGACGACCGAGAGAGCGCATGGCACGCGGGGCAACGCGATCTTCTACCTCGCTGTCGCCGATCGGTTCTTCGCGACCGTGGTGGACCGCCTGGGCGCGGCGAAGCTTACCGCGCGGACCGAGGATGGCGGCGGCAAGACCCGGTTCTGGCGTCGCGTGGTGATCGAGAAGCCGTTCGGCCACAGCCTGGATTCCGCGCGCGCGCTGAATGCCCAGATCCTGCGGACGTTGCGGGAGGACCAGATCTATCGGATCGACCATTTCCTGGGCAAGGAGACGGTGCAGAACATCATGGCGTTGCGCTTCGCCAACGGCATGTTCGAGCCGCTGTGGAACCGCGACCGGATCGACCATGTGCAGATCACCGCCGCCGAGACGGTAGGCGTCGAACAGCGCGGCAAGTTCTACGATGTGACCGGTGCGCTGCGCGACATGGTGCCGAACCACATCTTCACGCTGCTTTCGATGGTGGCGATGGAGCCGCCTGCCGGCTTCGATGCCGCCTCGATCCGCGCGAAGAAGGCCGAGGTGTTCGCCGCGATGCCCGCGACGGCACCGGCGCGGGCCGTGCGCGGCCAGTATGGGGCCGGCACGGTGCTGGGCGAGACGGTGAATGCCTATCGGAACGAGCCGAACGTGGCGGCCGATTCGAACATCGAAACCTATGTCGCGATGCGGCTCGAGATCGACAACTGGCGCTGGGCGGGCGTGCCCTTCTATGTCCGGACCGGCAAGCACATGTCGCGCCGATTGACCGAGATCGCGATCCGCTTCAAGCAGGCGCCCTACGCACCGTTCAAGGACACGTCGGTCGCGACGCTGGCGCCCAACTGGCTGGTACTGCACATCGCGCCCGACGAGGGGATTTCGCTCCAGTTCGAGGTCAAGCGTCCGGGTCCGACCGTGGAGCTTGCCAGCGTGCGGATGGAATTCCATTACAACGACTGGTTTCCGAAAGCCCCGAATGTCGGCTACGAGACGCTGCTCTACGACGTGATGATCGGCGATCCGACGTTGTTCATGCGGGCCGACATGGTGGAGCAGGCCTGGCGCGTGGTGCAGCCGGTGCTCGATGCGTGGGCGGCTGAGGAGGCCGACTTTCCCGACTACGAGTTCGGCGGCGATGGCCCGAGGGCGGCCGACGCATTGATCGCATGCGATGGCGAGCGGGCCTGGCGGCCGGTCGCTCCGGCCACGGAGCGGAAACCATGAATATCCGCCTGGTTCTGGCCAACGTCGATGGCACGCTGGTGACCCGGGACAAGGTGCTGACCGAGGAGGCGAAGGCGGCGGCCCGGGCCTTGCGCGCCGCCGGTATCGCCTTCGCGATCACCAGCGGCCGCCCGCCGCGTGGCATGAGCATGCTCATCGAGCCGCTCGCGCTGACCGGCCTCATCGCCGGCTTCAACGGCGGCGTGTACGTCAGCCCCGACCTGTCGGTGGTCGAGAGCCACACGCTCGATCCGGCGGCGGCCAAGACGACCGTGAGGCTGATCCTCGATCAGGGGTTGGACGCCTGGGTGTACACGGAAACCGAGTGGCTGATCCGCGACAAGGATGCGCCGCACGTCGCCCGCGAGGCGTGGACGGTGAAATTCGACGCCAGGGTGGTGCCGGAATTCACAGATTCGCATCTGGCGAAGGCGGTGAAGATCGTCGGCGTGTCCGACGACCTGGACCGGGTGGCGGCGTGCGAGAAGGCGGCGCAGGCGGCGCTTGGCGAGGCCGCCAGCGCGGCGCGTTCACAGCCGTACTATCTCGACGTCACCCATCCGCAAGCCAACAAGGGGACCGTCGTGTCGACCCTCTCGAAGCTTCTGAACATTCCCCCCGAACAGATCGCGACGATGGGGGACATGCCGAATGACGTGCTCATGTTCCGCAAGAGCGGGTTCTCCATCGCCATGGGCAACTCCAGCGACGAGGTGAAGGCGCAGGCGAGCGCGGTAGCCGACAGCAACGAGAACGAAGGGTTCGCCAAGGCGGTGCGGAAATTCATTCTGCGGGAAGCGCCATGACCCCGGCCTTCGGTACGCTGCGCGTCTTCGCCGATGCCGCCTCGCTCTCGCAGGGCGGGGCGGAGTTCCTGTGCGGGCGGGCGGAAGCCGCGAGCGGGATGTTCACGCTGTGTCTGTCCGGTGGATCGACACCGAAGCGCCTGTATAGAGCGCTGGCTACATCCCCCTTGCTGGAGCGGTTCCCCTGGAGCCGCACGCAGTTCGCCTTCGGCGACGAGCGGTTCGTCCCGCCCGATGATCCCGCCAGCAATGCGCGCATGGCGGCCGAGGCGATGTTCTCCCGTGCGCCCGTCCCGGCCGGGAACGTGCATCGGATCCCGACCGTCGGGGTGACGCCCGATCAGGCGGCGGCGGACTATGAGCGCACATTGCGCGGGCTGCACGGCGGGCAGGCGCCGACGCCGGAGCGGCCGCTGTTCGATGTGTGCTTTCTCGGCGTCGGCGACGACGGCCACACGGCCTCCCTGATTCCCGGCGAGGCGGTGCTCTCCGAGCGGGTGCGTTGGGTGGGGGTCGTCGCGCATGGTCGGCCGGAGGTGCGGATCACGCTCACCTATCCGGCCCTGGAAAGCAGCCGCGCCGTGGTCTTCCTGGTGCAAGGCGAGGGCAAGCGCGCGATCCTCGATCGCATCCTCTCTGGAGACGCCACGGTGCCCGCGGGCCGCCTGCGGCCAGTCGGCGAGGTGCTCTGGCTCGCCGACCGCGCCGCGGCGGGGCGCTGGGCGGAGACCGCAAAGATTGTCTCGGCGAAGCCGGTGGACGGGCCAGCGGAGGGCAACTGATGCGAGGCGGGACAACGACATGCGGCCCGGCCGCGCCAGCGGTTCCACGCGCCGGCCCCGCTGAGCAGGCCGTCGTCACCGGCGCACGTGACAGGAGCCGGCGGCGCCGCGCCCCGGCTGACTTCGACGGGCGCTCGGGTCGAGCCATTCGGCAGCTTCACCTCAGCCGCTGGAGTGAGAGGCTGTTACTCCCGTTCTGAAGGATCAACGCCATGCCTTTCTCACCTCTGTATATCATCCCGGTGGTCCTGCTCGTGGCCTTCATTCTGGTCACGGCAACCGTGAAAATCCTGCGGGAATACGAGCGGGCCGTGGTCTTCACCCTTGGTCGCTTCCAGAAGGTCAAGGGCCCTGGCATCGTCCTGCTGATCCCCTTCGTCCAGGAGATGGTGCGCGTGGACTTGCGCATCCAGGTCATCGAGATACCGAGCCAGGACGTGATCTCGCGCGACAACGTGTCGATGAAGGTTGACGCGGTGCTCTATTTCAACGTCGTCAACCCCGAACGGGCCATCATCCAGGTCCAGCGTTTCCTTCCCGCCACCAACATGCTCGCGCAGACGACCCTGCGCGCGGTGCTGGGCCAGCACGATCTCGACGAGATGCTGTCCGAGCGAAAGAAGCTCAGCACCGACGTCCAGAGCATCCTGGACGTCCAGACCGAAACCTGGGGGATCAAGGTGAGCAACGTCGAGATCAGAACCGTCGAGCTCACCGAAAACATGATCCGGGCCATCGCCAAACAGGCGGAGGCGGAACGCGACCGTCGCGCCAAGATCATCCATGCGGAAGCCGAGTTCCAGGCTGCCCAGACCCTCGTCGACGCCGCCCAGATCCTGGCGAGCATTCCGTCGGCGATGCAGCTTCGTTACCTGCAAACGCTGACGGAGATCGGCGCCGAACAGAACTCCACCGTCGTCTTTCCGATGCCGATCGACATCATCAGGCCGTTCCTTCAGCTTCTTGAGAAGGCCGCCAAGACCCCGGCCGTCGCGGTCAACCACGCTGCCCCGCTCGCGGAGGGCGTCCCCTTGCGTTGACGTGCTCGCAGTCGAGCGGCGAATTTCCGGACATTTGCCGCAACGCGGTCCCGAGATCGCTGGAACGTGTCGGTCCCACATAGACTGGAGGACAGGGTATTGGACCAGAACCTATCGGCCTGCGTGGCCACCGCGGCGGCGCTGACCGCCCCCGGCAAGGGTCTGTTGGCGGCGGACGAAAGCCTTGGCTCGATCGAGAAGAGGTTTGCGCCCTTTGGCATCCCGTCCACGGAGGAGACCCGTCGCATCTATCGCGGCCTGCTGGTCTCGACCGAGGGCATGCAGCACAGCATCAGCGGCGTCATCATGTTCGAGGAGACGCTCGGACAGCACGCCAGCAACGGCGAAACGTTCCCGGTGTTCCTCGAGCGGATCGGCGTGATATCCGGTGTGAAGGTGGACCGAGGGCTGATGCCTCTGCGCCCCGGCTCCCCGGAGACGATCACGGAAGGGCTGGATGGCCTCGCGAAGCGTCTGGCTGGGTACCGTGAGCAGGGCGCCCGCTTCGCCAAATGGCGGGCGGTGATGCGCATCGAGGGAAAATCCCTCCCGACGCGATACGCCCTTGAGGCCAACGCTTTCGTTCTCGCCCGCTACGCGTCGATCTGTCAGCAGGCCGGAATCATGCCGATTGTCGAGCCGGAGGTTCTGCGGGATGGGAACCACGAGATCGGCAGATCGGCCCAAGTCACGCGCGCGACCTTGGAGGCAGTGTTCGGGGCGCTCTACCAGGCGGGCGTTTTGCTCGAAGGCATTCTCCTCAAGCCCAACATGGTCACCCAGGGTGCGTCTGCACCCGGAGAGGACGGGGCGCAGGCGATTGCCGCGGCCACACTGGACTGCCTCCGACGAGCCGTGCCGGCAGCGGTTCCGGGCGTGGTGTTCCTCTCCGGAGGCCAGACACCGGCTTCAGCGACCGGCCATCTCGACGAGATAATCCGCCACGGTGGCACACTGCCCTGGTCCGTAAGCTTCTCATATGGGCGTGCTCTGCAACAGGAGGCTTTGGCGGCATGGCGCGGCGAGGCGGCGAACGGCGCTCACGCCCAAGCGGCCTTCCTCAGACGGTGCGAGCTCGTCGCGGCTGCCGCACGCGGTGAGCTGGCCACGGTTTAAGCCCATCTCTCCGGTCAAGGCTGGTGGTGTGAGACCATGGTGGAGGGGCACCATGGTCATCCAGCCGCCGCAACCGTTCGTGAGGGACGATGTCAGGAAAGGCACGCATCTTGTTGAATTTTTCGGGAACGCCGATGCGCGCCGCGCACGGGTTTCTGAAGCCTTACAGGACAGGAGCCAGGGTGTATGGCCAAGAAGCGCGTCGTCATCGTCGGAGCCGGCTTCGGCGGCATGGCCGCGGCCAAGGCGCTTAAGCGTGCCGATGCCGATGTGACGCTGATCGATCGCACCAACCACCACCTGTTCCAGCCGCTGCTCTATCAGGTCGCGACAGCGGCGCTTTCGCCGGCCGACATCGCGACGGCGACCCGGGCACTATTACGCCGTCAGCGGAACGTAACCGTCATCATGGGTCAGGTGACCGGCGTCGACGCCGAAGGTGGCTCGGTAAAAGTCATGAACACGCCCGACGTTCCGTTCGACTACCTCGTGCTCGCGACGGGCGCCGCGTATAGCTTCTTCGGCAATGACCATTGGGCGGCGGATGCGCCGGTGCTGAAATCCCTCGCCGACGCCCTGTTGATCCGGGAGCGCCTGCTCGGCGCCTTCGAGTGGGCGGAGAGCCATGCCGACCAGCAAGAGGTCAGCCGGATGCTGACCTTCGTGGTGGTCGGTGGTGGCCCGACCGGAGTCGAGCTGGCGGGCACGATCGCCGAGCTCGCCCGATCGACGCTCGCCCGCGATTTCCGGCATATTGATCCCGCATCGGCGCGGATCATCCTCTACGAAGCCGGCCCCCGCCTGCTTTCGGCCTTTCCAGAACGCCTGTCGGACTATGCACGAACGACGCTGGAGAAGCTCGGCGTCGAAGTCCGCACGGGGACCCCGGTGGAGGAGATCGACGCCGAGGGCCTCGCCGCCGGAACCGAACGGATCGAGACGACCAACATTCTCTGGTGCGCCGGAACGGCGGCTCGCCCCGCCGCCGAGTGGCTCGGGGCCGAGGCGGCGAGGAACGGGGCGGTCAAGGTCGGCGGCGACTGCTCGGTCCCGGGACACCCCAACATCTTCGCGCTCGGGGATGTGTCGAGCCTTGAGGGAGGAGACGGTAGGCCGCTTGCCGGCCTCGCTCCCGTCGCCAAGCAGCAAGGCGCCTATGTCGCTCGTCTGCTGAAGGCGCGGATCGCCGGCAGGCCCGATCCCGCCCCGTTCCGCTACCACGATTTCGGCACTATGGCGGTCATCGGGCGGTCACGGGCCGTCGCCGATTTCGGCTGGTGTCAACTGACCGGCTTCCCGGCCTGGCTCACCTGGTCGCTCGTGCACCTGATGCTGCTGGTCGATTTCCGCAGCCGCCTGATGGTCTACGTCAACTGGTCATGGGCCTGGTTCACGTCCGGGCGCGGCGCCCGGCTCGTCACACGAGAGGTGGATAGCGTTGAAGCCACGCCTCTTGGACGCGCGCGAGGACACGACGGAGCTGCGCGGGTCCGGTCAGATGCGGAGACGCGAAGGCCCTTGGACGGGCTCGGCTTCGGCCGGCACACGGACGGCAACGACCCCCATCAATCCCGAACGTACGCCGGCGGAGGCGCACGCGCCGGCACCGAAGACGCGGAGTAGGACCATGCCCGACCGTATGAAGGACATTCACCCCGTTTCGCGCGGGCATGATCCTCTCGCGGCGGACCTCACCCCGGCGGACGACCGTATTCTCCTGAACCACTGGTTGCCTCCGCAGGAGGGCATCGTTCCCCGTATCCGCATCGGCCGGCGCTGGGTCAGCGTCTTGTGGGCACTACCGATCGCGGCCGTGGCGCTCATGTTCATGATCGCCCTTGCACAGAGCTTGCGGGAGCTTCCGGGCGTCCAAGCCTTCATCCGGGAGTACGGTGGCATTCCGCAGTCCGCCCCCTCGGTCGATACCGGCTTTCCCTGGTGGTTGCGGCTACAGCACTTCCTGAACATGCTGTTCATGATGTTCATCATCCGCGCCGGAATCCAGAATCCTGGCCGATCATCCCCGGCTCTACTGGAAGCGCGACTGCACCCCGGGCGCCGACTGGTTCCGGTTCCAGAAACCCGTCCCGACCGGCCGGGTCTGGACCTCCAAGGACGATTCCGTGACGCTGCCGGGGTGGCTGGGCATCCCCGGCATCCGCCACTCCATCGGCCTCGCGCGCTGGTGGCATTTCTCGGTCAACCTGCTGTGGACGATCAACGGCATCGCCTTTTATGTTCTGCTCTTCACGACCAATCAGTGGCTTCGCCTAGTGCCCGTTACGTGGGATGTTTTCCCGAACGCGGTCTCGACCGCCATCCAGTACGCGTCGCTGAACTTTCCGGTGGACCATAGCTGGACACGCTACAACGGCTTGCAGCAAATCACCTATTTCATCACGGTGTTCATCGCCGCGCCGGTTTCGATCGCGACCGGCCTCATGCAGAGCCCGGCCATCTCGAACCGTCTGGGCTTGCTTGGGCGCGTGCTGAACCGGCAGGCAGCCCGATCCATCCACTTCATCTCGTTTTGCTGGTTCGTGCTATTCATCCTGGCGCACGGGATCATGGTGTTCGTCACCAGCCTGCGGCAGAACACGAACCACATGTTCGCCGGCGTGGCGAACAACTCCTGGACCGGGATCCCGCCCTTTATCCTGGCCATGGTGATCGTGGGGCTGGCTTGGTGGGCCGCCTCGCCCTTCACGATCCGGCACGCCCGGGTGGTCCAGAAGGTCGGGTCGTTCATGGTCGGATGGCTCAAGGGTCTGGCGGAGTGGTGGGAGCCGAACGCACAGCTCACCGAGAAGGACATCTCGCCGCATTTCTGGGTCAACGGCACCATGCCGAAATGGGACGCGTTCGACGCGCCGTTGGCCGACAACTTCGCGAGCTACCGGCTTCGCGTGGGCGGGCTGGTCGAGCAGCCACGGGAGTTCTCGCTCGCCGAGCTGAGGGCGATGCCGAAGCAGGAGCAGATCACGACCCATTTCTGCATCCAGGGTTGGTCCGGCGTCGCCAAGTGGGGCGGCGTGCCCATGCGCCACATCCTCGACCTGGTGCGCCCGACGGAAGAGGCGCGTTACGCCGTCTTCTACTCCTTCGCCGATGGCGGTGACGTCGGCCGCTACTACGACGTGCATAAGATGGGCAACATGCGCCACGAGCTGACCATCCTCGCCTATGACATGAACGGGGCGCCCCTCAGCGTGTTGCACGGCGCCCCGTTGCGGCTGCGCTGCGAGAACGAGCTGGGCTTCAAGATGGTGAAGTGGATCGAAGCCATCGAGTTCGTGCACGACTTCGCCGATCTCGGCGCCGGCCAGGGCGGCTACAACGAGGATCATGAGTTCTACGGCTACCGAATGCCGATCTGAGCCGCCCGTTGAGGCGGGCCGTTGGACAGCCGCTGCGCCGCGACTACAGGTCGAGCAACTGATGGTAGAACTCGACCTGCATCCGCATGGGCCCGAGCGGCTCGACGCGGTGCGGTTGTTCGGGAAGAACGAGGCCGGGGCGCCCAGGCCCAAGGATCACCTCGGAGGCCGGGTCGAGCACGTGGTAACGCAGCCGGCCATCGAGCACGCGGATCACGCCCCACACGCCGGGCCTGGTGCGGTGTTCCCGGCGCAGTCCGGCCGGCAGCGTGTCCTCGTCGAACACCGGGGTGCGCTTATAGGGCAGGGCCGCCGATGAGGGCGCCGACAGCGCGCTCACGAAGGTTCCCCCGCCCGGAAATGGCCGGCTCGCTCGACAAGGTCGAGCATGTGGGCGGTTGCATGGGTCGTCAGAGGATGAGGGGAGAAGCCCGCCCTCGGAGAGATGTAGGCCGCCATTTCGCGGGCAAAGTCGAGCTGCCGATCAGATGCTTGCGCGAGCAACGCGATCACCAGGTTCTCCAGCGCGATAACACGGACGCGAAGCTGCACCAGCTCGGCATTCGTCAATTGAGGGATCTCGGATTCCAATTCGCCGGAGCCCAGGAGTTCTTGCGGACCCTGAGACACTTCTTGCGGACCCTGAGACACGGCGCCGCCCTCGTTGTCCCACCTCGAAAGCGCCATTTCACGCTGTTGTGAAAGATCGGAGACACCCGGCTTTCTATCAGGCATGAGGGAGCTTCCTGAATTTGGAGACGGCGGACGATCACCTCTCTAATGCCTGTCGGTCAGCTTTTCCAGTTGTGGAGGCGAGGCTGTCTGAACATCACCAGAACAAGAGTCTGAAAATCGAGCCCCGTTCGTTCGGAAGCTATACGCCACATTGCCTGTCGCAAAACGTCCATCTAGACTGCACTGTCGGTTGCAAGTCAAACCCAATGGACTCAAGCCTGGATGATTGCTGGCTGCGGAAGGATGAGCTGATGTTCGTGGAAAGAATGCTACCGGCAGCACGCAAGCGGCTTGTCACAGTCTCCGATGATGCGCCACTCGTCAGTGCAGCGAAACTCCTGCGTGATCTCCATACCGATCTCGTGGTCGTGTGCAATTCAGATGAATTGCTGGCCGGCGTCATCACCAAGACGGACGTTGTCCGTCAGATCAGCGATTGCCAAGGAGCAGGATGCGCGACGGCAACATCGATCGTCATGACACGGGCCGTCGTCCTCTGCCATCCCAGCGACTCGTTGCACAATGTCTGGTCGATCATGAAGGAGCGGGGCCTGAAGAATATCCCCGTCGTGGACCATGCCTCACGGCCGATCGGAGTGCTCAACGCGCGGGATGCGCTTGAGGGGCTCCTGGAAGAGGTCGAGCATGAGGAGGTTCTGCTACGCGACTATGTGATGTGTGTCGGCTACCATTGATTGTGGAGGCTGAGCGGCCGTGCCTTACCACACCGCCGGCAGCTTAATCGACACAAGGACTGGTGGCCTGGAAAGCATGTCCCGGTGTCGCCCCATGCAGTGCGGGAGATCAGCTGGTCGGATCCTCACGAATCCCCTCATTTTTATGAGGGCGGATATAGGCCGATTCGGCCGGCTTGCGTAGGCGCTTCGGCAGCGGATGTGCTGGAGCGGGCGTATGGGACATGTGGATCGGACGCGTGGGCGGCTTGACGAGGTTCGCGCCTTCATTGGCGAGGTGTATGGGCCTACTCTGCACGCCAAGCGGATTGAGTCATTGGCTGGTGCGACGCTTGGCGTGATGACGGGGGCATCTCTGGCGGTGGGCGATGATTGGCCATGCGCTGGCTCAGGCCCGGGGCCTGGTGACCAAGCACGCGGTCAAGCAGGTGGACCGTCTGCTCAGCAACGATGGCATCGACGTGTGGGACAGCTTCACGCACTGGGTGCCGCACCAGATCGGCGCCCGCCAGCGGATCCTGGTGGCAATGGACTGGACCGAGTTCGACCAAGACGATCAGGCGACGCTTGTGCTGAGCTCGAGTTTGGCGGTTTCGAGCGCTGTCAGGCGGCGTAAGACATCAGCTCAGCCAAACGCTGCTGAAGAGGCTTGGGGTTTTCGGCGGTTCGTGCGCGTGCACGCCAAGTCGGATAATCGCCCCGCCACAGGATCGGGCTTACCGCCTCCTCTGCCCAGAGGATCCGTCTGACAGCGGCGAGGCAGTCCGAGAACGTCGGGTCCGGTTTCTTGTACCACGCTGCGCCGAGCACCGTGAGCTTGCCGGTCCGTACGGCCAGCTCGGCGGCCCACAACGTCACCAGCGAGAACAATCCGAGCAACAGCGGCGTGGTCCGGTGGATCGCCAGGTCTGACCATTGGCGCTGTGTCTCGAACCCGAGATGGCGGCGGGTCTCCTGGAAGGTGACCTCCACCGCCCACCGCATCGCGTACCACGTCAGGATCTGCGAGGCCGTCTGCTCCGGATCGGAGCAGACGAACACGCGCGTTTCGGCGCGACCCGCCGGATCCTTGGTCAGCACCCAACGCACTGGCAATGTCTTCCCGTGCGCGCTCCACAGCGCCGTTCCGGTTGCGACGTCGGCCTCCCGTTGCATCGTCCCGTCCTTCGCCCGCCATCCCGGGATGCTCATACGCACCCACGTCGTGGCTTTCCGGACTGCCCGCGTCTTCGGCGTCAGCTGACGTGTGCCGGGTTGGCTGATCGAGAAGCACGGCACCCACGCACGGCGGTCGTGGCGGAAGCTGCACATCGGCCTTGATGCCGAGACCGGCCAGATCGTCGCCTCGGCACTCACCGACCGCGACATGGACGACGCTTCCCAGGTCGGCCCCTTGCTCGACCAGGTCGCGGGCGCGGTGGCCTCGTTTGTTGCTGACGGTGCGTACGACCAGGAGAGCGTTTACGCCGATGTCGCCGCGCGTCATCCGGACGCGGCCGTCGTTGTGCCGCCACGCGCGACGGCGGTGCCGAGCGCGACGGCCGAGAGCGCGCCGACGCAGCGCGACCGCCACCTCCAGTGCATCGCCGAGCACGGCCGCATGGGCGGAGCAGCCGAAGGTTCCGCGCGCGCAGCGCGTGGAATGGCTACGGAGGGTGGCAGACGCGATCGGGCTACAACGCGCGCGCCCGCGCCGAGGCGGCGGTCGCGCGCTGGAAACAGGTGATCGGGGACGGGCTGCGCTCGCACAAGGACGAGCGCCGGGCGACCGAGGTGGAGGTCGCTGTCCATGCGCTCAATCGTATGCTGGAGCTGGGACGCCCGATCTCTGTGCGCATCGCCTGACCCCGAACGGGGCTGGGGCGAGTACGCCTGCACTCCAAGTCCGTGCAACACGCCGGATCCGGCCCGTGTTGCGCCCTCAGCAACGCGTGAACACCAGAAAGAGGGATTCGGCCGTCCAGGAGGCATGGTCTGTCAGACTTCCCCATGGATTGCGGTTCGCAGTGTCGCCTCATCCGGCCCGCGCGCGGTACAGCAGCTGGCAAGCTTGCCATCTATGACCACGCTCGGAACGCTCGCGATTCCATGCTGCCGTGCCTTGGCGGCGATCTCCGGTTGGTGCATGTCGAGCACTTCGACATTGTGGGAAGCTCCTGCAATGCGCTTAACCAGCTCCTCGGCTTCCTTGCAGGCAGGACAGCCGGCGCTGAAGACCTCGATTTTCTGGACCATGGCCGCCTCCTCGGTCAGACACGCTCCAATGTGGGACTTTTCCTCATGGGAGGGTCAAGGTGACCGTCAGACGGTTTCCGTGCTTGTCCCGAGTACGTGAACGTCATCACCCTGGGCCCACGCATGTAGCCGGTGTCCAGTCGCTCCATCCGAAATCCCGCGGCGGAGATGAGGCCGTCGATCTCGCGGTTAAGGTGGCACCCGCCGGCGACCCGCTTCCAGAGCGGCGTGAGGCGATCCTGCCAGCGGCCGACGCGCGGTTCCGGCGCCCGCCCGTGTTCGACGAACAGCAGCCTCCCTCCAGGCCGAAGAACCCGCTGCGCCTCCCGCAAGGCCTTGACGGGATCCGCCACGCTGCACAGCGTCCACGTCGTGACCACGCTGTCCACAGAGGCGTCCTCGAGCGGCAAGGCTTCCGCTGATCCTTCGAGGAGATCGAACTCGGAACAGGACGTCGGAGCGCCGAGCTCCCGCCATGGCCAGGAGTGTTGGCGAGGGGTCGATGCCAATGACAGACCTCACCTCAGGCCCATAGAATGGCAGGTTCAGCGCCGGGCCGATGCCCAGCTCCAGGACGCGGCCACTCGCCGCGCTGGCGACCCGCTGTCGGCATGGAACCAGCTCTGGCGCCGCAACTGCTCAACCCACCCCGCTTCGCGCAATGCATTGATATAGAATGATTTTCAGCAGTCTCAGAAAACGGGATAAATTTGGGCAGTTGAAGTAAAATCCGCGGCGATACCAGATACTTATTTATATCGTAATATCGCAGCCTTGGCCGTTACATGCGTCGGATTCGATACTGCCGTTACGCCCAAAATCGCCTCGCCCAGAAAGCGTTGCTTATCAATGATTTGCGGAGGGAGGGGTGGGTTGAGCAGTTACCTGGCGCCTGCATGCCCAGCGCGAGAAGCCGGGGGAGCAGAAGGCGATCATACAATCCCATGAGCGTCACCGGTATGGCAGCGGTATCCGTCTCAAGCATCGCCGGACGCGGGGAGCCTCCTTGTGCTGCTATCCGCCTCCTGCGTGGCGGGGTGCAGTGACCAGGCGCGGCATCCCCACGCGAGGGAGAGGGTGGGGACGACCAGCCACTGCGCCACCGGCGCCAGCCCAGTCCCGATCCAGGGCAGTGTTGGCATGATACCGAAGCCAGTGCCCTTTGGGTCATCGGGCTTGCTTGTCGCGGTGACGATCTGATTTGCTCTCCTTGGTGGTCGGAGGAGGGGCGGTGGTGCTGGGGCTGGCGATATCGGATCGGCACAGCGCGGAGGCGCTGCGAAAGATGGTGCGGGCAGAGACCCGGCCCCGTGTGGGCATCCGCATGCTGGCGATCGCGGCACTGCTGGACGGGCTCGACCGGACCGGTGCGGCCCGACAGTTCGGCATGAGCCGCAACGTGCTGCGCATCTGGATCACGCGCTACAACCAGGACGGGGTCGCTGGTCTGGTGGACCGGTGGAGCAGCGGGCCGCCCGCGAAGCTGTCGGCCGAGCAGCAAGCGCAGCTGCGCGCCACGGTGGCGGCCGGCGCCGAACTCGAGCGCGACGGCATCGTCGCGTTCCGGGTGGCCGATATCTGCGGGGTGGCCGAGCGCGCGTTTGGTGTCCGCTACAGCCGCTCGGGGATGCAGCGCCTGCTGCACGCGATCGGCTGCTCCTGGTTGGTGCCGCGGCCCCGCCACCCTCGGGCCGATGCCGCCGCCCAGGCGGCGTTCAAAAAAGGATTTGCCGGCAATGCTCGCCACGCTCGCCGCCGCGCATCCCGCGGCCGCGCGCATCGAGCTGTGGTTCCAGGATGAGATGCGTGTCGGCCAGAAGGGCACGCTGACCCGGGTCTGGGGTCTGCGCGGCCAGCGTGCCGTGCGCCGACGCGACCTGCGGTTCAGCTCCGCTTATCTGTTCGGTGCTGTCTGCCCCGAGCGGGGCACTGGCGCCGCCCTTGTGCTGCCGCGCGTCAGTCTGTGGGCGACGGAACCAGCACCTGGCCGAGATCAGCCAGCACGTCGCCCCCGGCGCGCACGCCGCCCTCGTGCTCGACGGGGCGGGCTGGCACTCCGAACCCGGCCTGGTCGTGCCCGCCACCATCACGCTCGTGCCCTTGCCACCCTACTCGCCGGAGTTGAACCCGGCAGAGGCGCTCTGGCATGAAATGCGGCGGCGCTTCTTCGCCTTGCAGGTGTTCAAAAACTACGACGCCATCGTCGATGCCTGCTGCGCAGCCTGGAACCGCGTCCAGGCAGACCCGGCGTTCATCAGGGCGGTCACCGGATACGCCTGGCTGCCCTCGCTCAAAGGCTAACGGCTTCGGTATGAGATCCGAGTAGGCCCAAGTCTTCCTGACGGCAGTGTTCAGATGTTCGCTGTAGGCGGTGTAGCCGAGGCCGATCGCGATGACCGTCGCACCAACCGACCAGGCGCGTTTCCGAGGCCAGTCCGGCGACCCGAGCACGGTCAGCGCGGCAACGAGCGCGCCGGTCGCGATGAGGACGTCCCCCGCCGTGCAGTGCAGAACCGCGAAGGCAATGTCGCCCGAAGAGCCTGTCTGCCAAAGGGTGTAGAGCGGGAGCTGCGCGGTCTCCCATGCGAGGTTCCCAACGGCGGCCGCTGCCAGATAGCGCCTGAGCGCAAGGAGCCAGTCGGGGTGCGTGGGGCCGGTGTCACCCAGTGGTGGGCCGGCCCGCCGAGGCGCGACCGCCCAGCCGCGGGAACCAGGCCGGCACCTCCGCGGCGTAGCGGTCTGTACTCGGCTCCGAACGCCCGGCGCGCCTCTTTCTCCTCGGTGTGCGCGAGATGGACGTACATGCCGACCAGCACCGGGAACATCAGCAGGGTGAGCAGCGTCGGCCACTGCAGGAGGAAGCCGAGCATGATGGCGATGAAGGCAACGTATTGTGGGTGCCGCACGCGGGCGTACGGGCCCGTCGTCGCCAGCCGATGTGCCCGCTGCGCCTGAAAGAGCACGTTCCAGGCCGAGGAGAGCAGCAGGAAGCCGCCGCCGACGAAGAGATAGCTGAGAATGTGCAGCGCGCTGAAGTGCGGGTCGCCCTTGAGGCCGAAGACGGTGTGCCAAAGGTGCCCGGCGTCGTGCGACATCAGGTCCATGCCCGGATAGCGCGCCTGCAGCCACCCGGAGAGCAGGTAGATGGCCAGCGGGAAGCCGTACATCTCAGCGAACAGCGCGACGATGAAGCCGCTGAACACGCCAAACGACCGCCAGTCCCGGGGTGTTTGCGGCTTGGCGAAGCTGAAGGTGAAGACGATGAACACCAGCGAGTTCAGCACGACCAGCGCCCAGAGGCCGTACGCGGGGGCGTCGTGCGTCATGACAGGTCTTCCCGGGCCTGCTCACGCTCGCTGCCTAGCGCAGTGCGTCCGTCCAGCTCCCGATTCCCCTCATGGCCGCTGTGGCCGTGGTGCATGAACAGGTGCATCAGCGGGCAGGCGAGGATGAGCAGGTACGGCAACCCCAGCTATGGATAAGCCGTGATTTTTTGTGCTGCCAGTGAAATGGAGGGCTTGCCGAATCTGAAGGCGTAGGCGACGAGGCAGGAGAGGACATGGACCATGGCGTTGATGACGGACCTGTGGCGTGAATGCTCAAGCCCCATTTCGGATTTCAGGGTATCGAGCACGGTCTCGATGACGAAGCGTTTGCGCAGCATGACCTTGTCGGCGAGGGGCATGAGGTGGTTCTTCATGTTCCGCCGGATGCCGGTGATGAGGTGCAGGCCACGTTGCCAGAGTTTCTTGAACAGTTCGTGGCTGATATAGCCCTTGTCGGCGTAGAGCTTGCCGGCCAGGTGGCGGGTCATCGCGTCCAGCACGGTGCTGTCGGCGGTGTTGCCGGGGGTGATCTTCAGCGCCACGATCTGGCCTTTGTGGTTGATCACGAAGTGCAGCTTGAGCCCGTAGAACCACCCCATGCTGGTCTTGCCGCGCGCCGCCAGGCCGTCGAAGACCTTGTGGCGGTGGATGCGGCGATTGTGGCAGACGGCCAGCTTGGTCGAGTCGGCGAAGTAGACGCCTGTCTCCTCACCGCTCACGCTGTGCAACAGGACCATCAGGGGTGCGAACAGCCGCGGCATCAGGCTGACAAAGCGATCATAATGCGGCAGATCGCCAAAGCAGGCACGATGCTGCTGGCCGATCCCGTAGTGGTAGAACGCCTTGAAGTGCTTGAACGCCGAGAGATGAAACAGCACCATGATGAACAGCATCTCGGACCGCGACAGCTTGCCGGTGCGCTGCCTTGTCGTTTCCGAAGGGATCAGCCGGTGCGCTTCCCAGTCTCCGAACACTTTGCAGAAGTCGTCGAGACAGCAATACAGCGCCGTGATATCAATGGCCATTGAGGGGACCTCTGGAACCGGGTTTGACGCTCCGTCTTGGCAAACCGATGCTGTCAAGTCCTTGGTTCTTTGGGAATCCCCTCAACCCTTATCCATAGTTCAGGTTACGGCAGCGCGCCGAAGACGTGCGCCGTGTGCTCGGTGAGCAGATAGAAGGCAGCGATCGCCAGGAAGCCCAGAGAACGACGCCGCCTCGGGTCTGCCAAAGCGGGATATGCGACTGGTTGTGCATCTCGGATTTTCCTGCGGTGGCCGCGTGGCCCTTTCACCGGATCTCGTCCCTGCTCAGGGGGCCATGCCCCGCATTGATTGGAAGTGCTCTGCCATCAGCTGATCTGCGGCTCGCTTCTGCTCGTCCGAGAGCGCGGCGTAGAGCGGCCGACCCGCCGCTTCCACCGAGCGCAGTACCTCGAGTTGGGCCGACAGCAGGGCGATCCGGCGTTGAAGCAGATCCGGCGCGGTGATGTGTCCGCCTCCCTGCGTCGCCCGCGTCACCGCTTCTCGCAGGGTGTTGGCCGCGGCCCGGAACGCGTCAGCGAAGGCGTTCCACTGCGGCTGCTGGGCGTCGGTGATGTGCAACTCCGCCCGGTAGAAGGCGAGTTGGCCGTCGATATGCTCAAGCGGCCGCACCACAGCCTGCGCGACCATATGCCGGTGCATCATCTCCATCATCCGGCTCATGTCGCCGCCCATCATCCCAGGCATCCCACCCTGGGGTCTGCCCGGCATCGGCATGTCCTGACCGCCCATGCCCGGCATGCCGCCCTCCGGGTGTTGAGCCAGGCTGGGTGCCGCTGTCGTCGGCGCGGTTTGGGCCGTGGCGGCGCTTGGGTGGTGGGCCGCGTGGTCCTGTTCGGTCGGTGTTTGCGCGGCGGCAGTTCCCCCGAATGCGAGGCTGGTAACGATTGCTGCCAGGGCCACGCTGGTCGTGAGCCGCCCGGTCATTGTCACGGATTCCTTCACGGGTTCCTCGTCTGCATTTCCGCTTCGTCAGGTTTCTCGTTCACGCCACCGCACAGCGGGCCTGTGGCCGCCTAAATCGCACCGCGCGGCGCGGAGCGCTTTGATCCGGATCAATCCCGTCCCGGCACCCCGGCCGCTTGCTCGCGGCCACACCACCTATGGCCGCAGGCACTCGGGCATCGCCGCACTCCAGGTCGCGAAGGATCGGGCATTCCGGCCGGCGGTCGCCGCGGCAGGCATCAGCCAACTCCTCAAGCGCATCGCACATCCCGGCAAGCGCCGCGATCCTCGCCCGCAGCTCGGTGACATGTTCCATGGCGATCCGCTTCACGTCGGCGCTCGACCGTTCCCGATCCTGCCAAAGCCCCACCAGCAGCTTGATGCGTTTGATCGGCAAGCCGAAGTCGCGGGCCCGTCGGATGAAGCGCAGGGTGTTCACGTCAGCGTCCGTGTAGACGCGGTAGCCCGCCCCGCTCCGGCCTGCTTTTGGGATGAGGCCGATGCTCTCGTAGTACCGGAGCATCTTGGCCGAGACACCGGACGCCTTGGCCGCCCGCCCGATGTTCATAGTGACCTCCGCTCTTGCCGCCCGAGGTGATAACCCCGCAGAAATGGGGCTTCCCACTGTGGGAAGGTCAAGGCTGAGGAAGATTGCCTTTGACGTGATTGGCCTTCCCACTGCGGGAATTCCTCCCTCCGGAACAAGGCACGAGGAAAAGGAACCAAACATCCTCTTCAAAAAGGAGCAAGGCACGGCGCTCTTCTCCAGAAGGTCAGGGCTGAGGAAAGACGCCTCTAACGTGGTTGACCTTCCCATTGTGGGAATCCCCACCTTCCGAGCATCGCGACACCAGAACCGGACCTCCCCGAAGGCGGCACCCATGCGCAGCCAACAGACCAGCGGACACGAGCACCACCCGGGGCATCACCATCATGACCCTGGTTGCCATCGCCACCATGGCCCCGCTGCTCCGCCGACCAACGCCAATCTAGTTACGGATCCAGTCTGCGGCATGAGGGTAGACCCAGCGACCTCACGGTATCGTCTGGACCGCGACGGGCGGACCTTCCACTTCTGCTCGGCGGGCTGCCGGACCAAGTTCGAGGCCGGCCCGGGCAAGTACCTGCGGCCCGCAGCGGCCGTCGTGCCCGCGGCGCCGCGCGAGGGCATCATCTACACTTGCCCGATGCACCCGCAGATCCGGCAGACGGGTCCGGGCACCTGTCCGATCTGCGGCATGGCCCTGGAGCCGCTGGAGGTGGCCGCCGAGGCCGGTCCGAACCCCGAACTCATCGACATGCGCCGACGGTTCTGGATCGGGCTTGCGCTCACGATCCCGGTGTTCGCGCTGGAGATGGGTGGCCACCTGCCCCTGTTCGGCCGGCTGCATTTCGGGCCGCCCGCGCTGTCGAACTGGATCCAGCTCGTCCTCGCCACACCGGTCGTCCTCTGGGCGGGCTGGCCGTTCTTCCAACGCGGCTGGGCCTCGCTGGTCAGCCGTCACCTGAACATGTTCACGCTGATCGCGCTCGGCACCGGCGCCTCCTGGCTCTATAGCGTGGTCGCGACCCTGGCGCCCGGCGTCTTCCCGCAGGGCTTCCGGGGCATGGGCGGCGCAGTCGCCGTCTATTTCGAGGCGGCTGCCGTCATCACCGTCCTTGTCCTCCTCGGTCAGGTGCTGGAGCTGCGTGCCCGCGAGCAGACCGGCGGCGCCATCCGCGCCCTGCTCAACCTGGCGCCCAGGACGGCGTGGCGCCTCAAGGACACCGGCGAGGACGAGGAGATTCCACTGGCCGCGGTGCAAGTGGGCGACCGCCTGCGCATCCGGCCCGGGGACGGCGTGCCGGTGGACGGGGTGGTGTTGGAGGGCCGCAGCGCCGTGGACGAGTCCATGGTCACCGGCGAATCCCTGCCGGTCGAGAAGGCGCCCGGTGAGAGGGTCATCGGCGGCACCGTGAACGGCACCGGCGCGCTGGTCATGCGCGCCGAGAGGGTCGGCTCGGACACCATGCTCTCGGGCATTGTCGCCATGGTCGCCGAGGCGCAGCGCTCGCGCGCGCCCATCCAGCGCCTGGCCGATACCGTGGCAGGCTGGTTCGTCCCGGCCGTCATCGCCGTGGCGGTCCTCGCCTTCATCGGCTGGGCCGTCTGGGGGCCGGCCCCGGCGCTGGCCTATGCGCTCATCGCCGCCGTTTCCGTCCTCATCATCGCCTGTCCCTGCGCGCTCGGCCTGGCCACGCCCATGAGCATCATGGTCGGCGTGGGCAAGGGCGCGGGCGCGGGCGTCCTCATCAAGTCCGCCGAGGCGCTGGAGCGCATGGAGAGGGTGGACACCCTGGTTGTGGACAAGACGGGCACCCTCACCGAGGGCAAGCCGCGCGTGGTCGCCATCGTGCCCGCGTCTGGCCTCTCCGAGGCCGAGGTCCTGTCCCTGGCGGCAAGCCTGGAGCGGTCGAGCGAGCACCCGCTGGCAGCCGCCGTCACTGCCGCCGCGCGCGACCGGGGGCTGGCCCTTCAAAACGCGGCGGAGTTCGGCTCCCTTACCGGCAAGGGGGTGACCGGCACGGTTGGCGGGCGCCGGGTGGCCCTGGGCAACGCCAGGCTGATGGCGGACCTCGGCGTCAACCCGGGAGACCTCGCGGCGCGGGCCGACGACCTCCGCCGGGACGGCGCCACGGCGCTCTTCCTCGCGGTGGACGGCGGGCCGGGCGGGATCCTCGCGGTGGCAGACCCCGTCAAGCGGACGACGCCCGACGCGCTCGCCGCGCTGAGGGCGGAGGGCATCCGCATCGTCATGCTCACGGGTGACAACCGCACGACGGCCGAGGCGGTCGCGCGGAGGCTCGGCATCCAGGCGGTCGAGGCTGACGTCCTGCCCGAAGACAAGAACCGCATCGTCCGAAAGCTCAGGGCCGAGGGAAAGGTTGTCGCCATGGCGGGCGATGGAGTGAACGACGCGCCGGCCCTGGCCGAGGCCGACGTGGGCATGGCCATGGGCACCGGGACCGAGGTGGCGATCCAGAGCGCCGGGGTCACCTTGGTGAAGGGGGACCTGGCAGGCATCGCCCGCGCCCGGGCGCTGAGCCGGGCAACCATGCGCAACATCCGCCAGAACCTGTTTTTCGCCTTCATCTACAACATGGTCGGCGTGCCGATCGCAGCGGGCGTGCTCTATCCCGCTCTCGGCGTCCTGCTCAGCCCGGTCATTGCCGCGCTGGCCATGGCCCTAAGTTCGGTGTCGGTCATCGGTAACGCCCTGCGCCTACGGACGGTGCGTCTGTGAACGCTCGGTCCCAGCGGATGTGACTCGCCACACCTGCCGGAGGACCTGTCGCCTCTCGCGTCCGAGCCGGTATGCACCAAGGAGAGTTCCCGAAAGGTTTGCGGGCCGCTTTGCGACGGCTGGAAACTCCTGCGCGCCTTACTCCTTCGTCGGAGCTAGGCACAATACGGTTCACTTTAGTTGTTTGTGCCGCAGGGAGAACCAAGGCGGATGCTGCATTTTCAATTGGTTGGTATTCGGCCGATAGCTTAAGTGAACAGGATTTTGCCTTAAGTGAACCGTATTGGAGCTAGGCAGAGAGTGGCGGGGCATGGGTAAAGCGGCCGGTCTCATCCGGTTGATGCTGGCAGGAGCCTTCCTGCTGGCCCTTACCCTCTCTGTCTTCCCGGTCAGCGCCAACGCTTGTCCCAACACAAGACTAGTGCCCGGCACCGCCCAGCCAGACGCGCATGTGACATCCCTTGAGACCGTTGCATCCGTCACGCCGCTCACCACTGTCCTGAACGCGCATCACCAGGGCCATCACGGCAGCTCTACACTGGACTGCTGCAAACTCGGTCTGTGCGGCAGCGGCTTGGCTGCGGTCCTGCCCGCTGCGGGCCTTGTGGCACCGCACTCAAGGTCCGCGCCGTCCTTTACGCCCCTGCGCGCAGCGGCGCTCCCGGGCCTGAACATAAGTCCGCCGCCTCCTCCTCCGCGTAGCCGCGCCTGAAGCGATCCCAGCCGCCGCGTGGCGGGCCGGGATAGGAGTGCCATGTCCGTACGGACGTGGCCGCAACCGATGGCACGGGAATGAGGCGCCGCTCCCGTGCCCTGTCCACCGTCGGCGCCTTTAGAACGGAGAAGCCAGATGCAACACCTGTCACCCGAGATGCGCGGCCTTATGTAGCAGCCGCCACCGGTGAATTTAGGGTTGTACTTTTTGGCAGGCCCTGGCAGGAGAGCGCTGGCTTGGTCCTCCCACGATGGGTGTTCATGGCGCAACACTTCCTGCTGTGTGCGGCGGCGCGCTCGCTCAGCGCCGCCAAGATTATGCGCATGTCCGACCGCGGGGTCGAGAACGTGTTTCTGCGCCTGCGCTGGCCCGACACCGACGGCAAGCCAGTCTGTCCGGGCTGCGGCTGCACGATCTGCTACGCGTGCCCGCGATCGGCTGACCACCGGCGATGGCGCTGCAAGGCGTGTCGCGGTGATTTCTCCATCACCTCGGGTACCCTGTTCGCCTGGCACAAACTGCCGCTGAGGACCGATCTGCTCGCCGTCGCCGCGTTCTGCAACGAGGTCAAGGGCAAGAGCATGCTTGCCTTGGCGCGTGAACTCGATGTCCAGTACAAAACGGCGTTCGTGTTGGCGCACAAGCTGCGCGAAGCCATGGCGTCCAGCCTGAAGGCGCTGCGCATCGGCGGGCAGGGACGGGTTGCAGAGATCGACGGCGCCTACTTCGGCGGCCACGTCCGGCCGGAGAACCTGGCTGCCGACCGGGTCGACCGGCGGCTCGCCGAGAACCAGTCGGGCAGACGCCAGGTTGTCGTGGTGATGCGCGAGCGCGACGGCCGCACGCTGCCGCAGGTGTTCTCGGCCGAAGAGGCCGCCGTGTCGACGATCTGCCAGCGGATCAACAAGGGCACGGTGGTTCATGCCGATGAGAGCGCGGCCTGGAACCAGCTGCACGCCCGGTTCGCCATGCGGCGCATCAACCACCAGGATGGCTACAGCGTCGGCGGCGCCTGCACCAATGGCGCGGAATCCTATTTCTCCCGTCTGCGCCGCGGCGAGCTCGGACACCATCACCACATCGCCGGGCCGTATCTCCTCCGCTATGCCCGGGAGGCAGCTTGGCGCGAGGACCTCCGCCGCGTCAGCAACGGCGAGCAGGCACACGGCGTTGTCCGGCTGGCGATGCCATGCAGCCCATCAGTCGATTTCTGCGGCTACTGGCAGCGCGCCCGCGCCGCCTAGCTCACCCGCCACTTGATCACGCCTCCCGTCTCGGTGCGCTCGATCGTCTCTTTCGCCCGGTTGAGCGAACCGAGGATGGTCTTCTAAATCAGCGCGCGCTGGCGGTCGTCGACGGCCGGGATCGCCTTCGCGTCCCTGACCCGTTCGGCTAGCTCTCGCGTCGTCAGTGGCTGCGATGCATCGCGCAGCACGTCGTAGATCAGACGCAGGCATTCACCGGGACGGAACCAGGCATTGCGAGCCCGCTGCTGCCTGGGTCGGATCTCCTCTGGCCGGATATCCGGATCGAACAGCCGCATGGTCGCGTCGAGATGCGTCAGACTGGCGCGGTGTTCCACCAGCTCCTGCTCCAGGCGGATCACCATCCCGGCGAGTTCGGATCGCTTGTCGCGTAACGCATAGATGACATGCGCCTCGGCCAACGCCGTTGTCCTCCGCAAACATCAACGGCACGGATGATAAACGGCGAGTGTCTGCACGCGAACGAGCGGGTGGTGGCAGGAGCTACATAAGGCCGCTTATGTCCGGCCTGCGCGACCTTGGCCGCTGGCCATCATGGGTGTGCGCAGGCGTGTCAGGCACCAATCTGCTTTGGCGTGCTCGAGGCACGTAACCGTGTGCGGTATCGCCTGAACTGCTGTGACCACAGCCTTTCCCATCACGCTGTGAGGCGCTGCCTGACGGATCAGTCGGGCTTACGCCCGTCGCCTACCATTGCGCGCCGAGCTGTCACGCCACGGCTGTCGCCGTGCTCACGACACGCCCCTTCGCGCGGTAGACCTCGTTGCGCGTCATCAGCCCCTCGCTGACATTCCAACGACTGGCGTCGTTGGAACCTTGGCCAGCTTCGCCCACGCGATGCGCGCCATCTTGTTGGCCAACGCCACGGTGACCAACCGGACCGGCCGGCGTTGCAGGAGCCCTCGGGTCCACGCCCCAGCCGCGCTGTTCCAACCTGCCGAGCGGTAAACCATCGATGTGGCCCCGAGAACCAGCAGTCTGCGGATCTCCCGGTTGCCCGTCTTGGTGATCCGGCCGAGGCGGGCTTTCCCGCCAGTGGAATGCTGCCGCGGCACCAAGCCAAGCCAGGCGGCAAAATCTCGGGCGCTCTTGAACACGCTGAAGTCGACGACGCTGGCCACGACCAGCGACGCGGTGATTGGACCAATGCCGGGGATCGTGGCCAGCCGGCGAGCGCGTTCATCGCCTCGCGCATGAGCCACAATCCGGGCTTCGGCCGCTTCGATGCTGCCGGCCAGTCGGTCGCACTGGTTGTATAATTCCCTCACCGCCTGCCGGGCGCTGTCCGGGATCGTCTCATCTGTGTCGACAAGTGCCATGAGCTCGGGAAGCCTGCCGATGCCTTTGGCCGCGGTCAGGCCAAATTCGGTGACCAGACCGCGAAGAGCATTGGCCAGCATGGTTTGCTGCTTGACCAGCAGCAACCGAACCGAATGTAACGCCAGGACGCCTTGCTGCGCCAAGCTTTTGACGGGGACGAACCTTGTTTCAGGACGAGAGGCAGCCGCGCAAATGGCGGCCGCGTCGGCGGCATCGTTTTTCTTGCCCTTCTTGACGAAGGGCTTGATGGCTTCGGGTGCGACAAGCTTCACGTCGTGTCCAAGACCGGTCAGCAGGCGGGCCCAGTGGTGAGCTGCGCCGCAGGCTTCCATGACAACCGTGCAGCCCTCCAGCCATTTGAAGGATGGGATCAGCTCAATTCGCTGTAGTTTGCGCCTGATCACCGGCTGCCCCGTCCCGTCGACAGCGTGAACTTGGAAGGCGGACTTGGCAGTATCCAGACCAATCATGCTAGTGCTCATCGTGGATGGCTTCCCTGTCTGCGGCTCTCGCGACCCGCATCATGGCACATCTATGCCGGAGGGGGCCGTCCACCCCATCTGCTTGATTTACGCAAATGCTTGCAGCAGCCTAGCTGCCGGCGATTTCCAAAGGCACAATGGCGGGATGTCAGACTACTGGATTAAAGTACGATTGATGACTGGCTGAGGGCAGAGCATCGGTTGTCATCTGAATAACGCCAAGGGATGCCGGACTTCGGCACCGCACGATCAACCTGCGTGTGGATGACGCTTCGCTTCAGCGATTGCATCCGCCAGGTTCGTGTAGCGATAATCGCCGTAGAAGAACACGCTGATCTGGGCGCAGGTGATGCCATATTTTGCCATCTCCACCACGGCCTCGCGGCCGAGATCCGCATCGCTTCGGTTCGTATGTTCCGGCATCATGTTGAGCTCTCTATTGCAGGAAAAATATTCGCGGTGTCCGCCCTCAGCGCGGCTTGCCCATGCCACGTCGACGTTCGATAGCGTCGGCCGTGACCTCTTCAGAGATGCTTGCCAGCGTCGCCTCGACCGCCTGTGGCGAAGCGTCCTTTCCCGGCGAAGCTGCTCGGCGAAACGCTTCGCCGCGCGCTGCATAGGCCGCCCTGGCCTCTCTGACCTGGTCGGCGCGACTTTCGTCATCCATGTCGGGGCCTCCCCTGCTGGGCCTTCCATGTACATTGCACCCAAACGGCGCCGCCGAGCAGGCCGACGATACCGGCGAGCAGCAACCATTTCAGCGGCATCGGCGGCGCAGTTGGGGATTGCGCGTCAATTAAGGCGATAGAGAGCACCGTTAGCACCACACTACCGCCCGCGAGCAGAATACCCGCCCATTGCATCCGCCCGAGCGGCTTCATCCGCTTTCCCCCGAGCGTCATGCGACGTACCCACGCCTAGCGCCGTCCGGCGCTTTTTCGGACAGGCTGCCATCCCACCGCGGTTTTGTGACTGGCCGCACCCTCCTGACGATGTTCATGGCGCCCTTTCAAGGCATGCTTCAGCGAATATACGTGCTGTATCCGGCAGGGCCACCGAAGCCACGATGCTACTTCGGGCAAGAAATATCGAGGGGTGGCAAAGCCGCTTCTTTTCGAAGCTGAAGGCTATCGCGATCTCTTACATCGGGCCGATATAGGAACATTCAATCCCTACGCCCATATTGAGTCACCCGGCGTAGGCGGTTTCTCGACGATTTGTTCAAAACTGCGCGCTAAGTGGTGCATCCGCTAAATGAGTGTAGCATTGGGCGACGCGGCGATGCCGAGGCGGCGCGGGCTGCGGTGCCGGCGCCGGCGCCCCCAGACAAACGGGTGCTTGTGCGCGTTCCAGGTACTCGGTCGCACGCCGGACGGCCTGCTCGATCTCCGCCCAGGCGTCGAACCGGCGCCCCTTCAGCGCCAGCGAGCGCAGCACCTTCCACCACGGCTCGATCAGGTTCAGGTAGGCCGCGTACTTGGGCTGGAACACGAACTCCCAGCGCGGGTGGGCGAGCGCGAACAAGAGCCCGTCGGTGCCGCTGTGCGTGTTGAGGTTGTCCATCACGGCGTAGACCCGCTCGACCGCGGGGCTGATCCAGCCCTCGACCCGCTCCAGGAAGTCGACCCAGTTCGCGGTGGTGCGCCCATCGCACGTCGCGGTGAACGCGGCGCCTGTCGCCGGGCAGAAGGCGCCGAACACGTAACCCGCGACGTCGCGCCGGCCGTAGTCGATCTCCTGCCTGGCGCGCTCCGCCCGCGGGCCGGCCGGCGCGACTACACGCTGGCCGGGATAGCTCTTGCTGGCTTGCGGCCTCATCTCGTCGAGGCAGACGACGACGCTGCCCGCGGGCGGGGCGGTGTAGAGCCGCTCGATCGCCCCCTTTTACGGGTGAAGTCCGGGTCCACCCGCGCGCCGAACCAAGTCTCTTCCTGGCGCCACTTGAGACCCTCGGCGAGCAGGACCTCGCTGACCCGGCTGCGGCGCATGCCGACGCCGCGTTCGCCCAAGTAGGCGACCAAGCGGTCCAGCGTCCACGAGGCAAGCGGCAGGTCCAACTCAGCCGGGCGGCTCAGGGCAGCGGTGATGACCGCACTCCGCTCTTCGGTGGAGTAGGTGGGGGGCCGTCCCGAGCGCAGGTCCTCTTCCAGCCCCTGCAGGCCGCGCGCGTTGAACCGCTTGAGCCAGAACCGGACCGTGGCGCCGCACAGGCCCATCCGGGTCGCGATCTCCGGCGCACTCAGGCCATCGACCGCGTGCCGCACGATCTGGGCTCTGCGGACCAGCCCAGCACCGAGCATGCGCGAGCGCCCCATGTGCGCCAGCCCGTGCGCTTCCTCATCGCTCAACGCGCGCACCCGAATGGTCATCGCGACATCCCCAGGCAGAACTACCGCCTGCCTCAACGCCTCGGGCTCAAGAAAGCCGCAGTTAACTTGCCGGATGCACCACTAAGTGGTCATCCGGCAAGTTGGCTTTAACTTTTCCTGATCTGGCGCGTTGGAATCAGTAGGTGTCTTCGGGGAGGCGCGTCGATGACCATTCGGGTGCGCGCCTTGGGCGACGGGGAGGCTGCCGAGCTGGCGCGCATGACGCGCTCGCGCACGCTCGGCGCGGGGTTGGTCCGGCGCGCCCAGATTGTGCAGCACGCGGTCGATGGCCTGAGCGCGCCGGAGCTCGCGGCCCGGCTGGGGCTGTGCGGTGCCACGGTCCGGTTCTGGCTCAAGCGGTTCAACGCGCGCGGCCTGCAGGGGCTGGAAGAGGACCTGCGCTCGGGACGGCCGCCGACCTACTCCGCTGAGGAGCGGAGTGCGGTCATCACCGCTGCCCTGAGCCGCCCGGCTGAGTTGGACCTGCCGTTTGCCTCGTGGACGCTGGACCGCTTGGTCGCCTACTTGGGCGAACGCGGCGTCGGCATGCGCCGCAGCCGGGTCAGCGAGGTCCTGCTCGCCGAGGGTCTCAAGTGGCGCCAGGAAGAGACTTGGTTCGGCGCGCGGGTGGACCCGGACTTCACCCGTAAAAGGGGGCGATCGAGCGGCTCTACACCGCCCCGCCCGCGGGCAGCGTCGTCGTCTGCCTCGACGAGATGGGGCTGCAAGCGAGCAAGAGTTACCCCGGCCGGCGCCTAGTCAAGCCGGCCGGACCGCGAGGGGAGCGGGCCAAGCAGGAAATCGACTACGGCCGGCGCGACATCGCGGGCTACGTGTTCGGCGCCTTGCAGCCGGCCACCGGTGAGGCGCTCACCGCGACCTATACCGGCAGCACCACCGAGAACTGGGTCGATTTCTTGGGCCGGGTCGAGGGCTGGATCGACCCGGCCGGTGAGCGGGTTTATGCGGTGATGGACAACCTGAACACCCACAGCGCCACCGACGTGCTCTTGTTTTCGCTGGCCCATCCGCGCTGGGAGTTCGTGTTCCAGCCGATCTATGCGGCCTACCTGAACTTGATGGAGCCGTGGTGGAAGGTGCTGCGCTCGCTGGCGCTGAAGGGCCGCTGCTTCGAGGCCTGGGCGGAGATTGAGTGGGCCGTCCGCAGAGCCACCGAATATTGGAACGCCCACAAGCACCCGTTCGTCTGGGGCCGCAGACGCCGCCACCGCACACCGCGCCACTTCGGGATCGCCGCCATGCCGAATGTCACAACCATTTAGCGGACGCACCACTAAGTGGTGCATCCCTCACGAATCCCCTCATTCTGACCTGTCCCGGGTCTGGCCGCGATTCGCACGGGTTTTGTAATCCCGCCGACGGGTTGTTCGTTGGGTGGATGGTATGGGCAAACGGGGTCGGATGGGCACGCGCCGAGAGGATGTTCGCGCCTTCATTGGCGATCTGTGTGGCGCGGACCTGCACGCCAAGCGGGTCGGCTCGCTGGCGGATGCGACGCTCGGGCTGATGCACGCGGCCTCGCTGGCGGTGGCGACGATCGGTCAGGCGCTGGCGCAGGCGCGGGGCCTGACGACCAAGCACGCGATCAAGCAGGTGGATCGGCTGCTGAGCAACGACGGCATCGATGTTTGGGACAGTTTCGCGCACTGGGTGCCGCACCAGATCGGCGGGCGTCGCGACATCCTGGTGGCTATGGACTGGACCGATTTCGACCACGACGACCAGGCCACGCTGGTGCTCAGCCTGGTCACCGGTCACGGCCGTGCCGCGCCGCTGCTGTGGATTACCGTCTGGAAGGACGAACTCACCAGCCAGCGCAACGACTTCGAGGACGCGTGCCTGCGGCGCCTGGCAGAACTCGTGCCGGCGGGGTGCCGGGTGACCATCCTGGCGGACCGAGGCTTCGGCGATCAGAAGTTGTTCGCCTTCCTGCCCACGCTGGGTTTTGGCTACGTGATCCGCTTTCGCGGCAACATCCACGTCACCGACGCGGACGGGCAGACCAGGCCCGCCGCGGAATGGGTGGGAAAGTCCGGTCGCGCCCGCAAGTTGCGCGATGCGCACGTGACCGCGAAAGGCCAAATTGTCGGCGCGGTGGTCTGCGTTCATGCCCGGGACATGAAGGAGCCCGGGTGCCTTGCGACCAGCGAGCGCGACGCGACAGCGGCGACGCTGATCAACCATTATGCCAGGCGCTGGACGATCGAGCCGCAGTTCCGCGACACCAAGGACCTGCGGTTCGGCATGGGACTGTCTGCCACGCGCGTCGGCGAGCCGATGCGCCGCGATCGTCTGCTGCTGATCAGCGCGTTCGCCACCGCGCTGCTGACGCTGCTCGGCGCCGTCGGCGAACGCCTCGGCATGGACCGCTTGTTGAAGTCGGACACCAGCAAGACGCGGACCCATTCGCTGTTCCGGCAGGGCTGCATGCTCTACGAACTGATCCCGAACATGCCTGAGCACCGCCTGCTGCCGCTCACGGAGAAATTCGCAAAGGCCCTGTCAAACGCCGGCCAGTTCACCACACTCCTTTTTTATATGAAATGAGGGGACGGGTGAGGGTGCATCCGGCAAGTTGATGATGCTTTTTCGAGCCCGGGGCGTTGGGGCTGATGTTACAGCAAACCGCAGGCTAGTTGGGACAGGCATAGCCGCAGTGGCGGAAGAACCCTGCGGCGTCCTGAGTGGTGATGCTGTCAAGAGCGGGAGCGAGCGCCTGTTGCAGTGTCTCGACGGTGCGCGCGGCGATCCGCCGCAGATAGGATTTCCCCGCTTATCGGCCAATCGACCCGTCACGGGTAGACGCCTTTGTGGGTCAGACGGGACGACGCAGCGACGGCACGGCAAAGCGCGTTGACCATGCCTCGCATGTTGCGGCGCCGGTTGGTGGTCCAGCAGAAGGCGCCGAGATAGTCGGGCAGATGCTTGGGGGAGAGCCGCTTGTGGGTGGCCTTGAGCGCGGTACTGAGATTGGCGACCAGGGTGTTGACGGTGAAGAACGGGGCGCTGCGCTCGCGCTCCGGACGCCCGCCGCCGGTGACGGTGGCGACATGCGTCCGCCCGGCTTCACCGAAGGCGTTGAACGCCCGCAAGCCGTCCGTGTGCACAGTCGCGCCGGCGGCGATGTGGGCATCGCGGAACGCGGCCACCGCCTCGCTGGAGAAGGCGCTGACCGCGCGCATCGCGACATGGCCCATGCGCCCGTCCGCATGCCGCTCGCAGGCGACGATGACGCAGGTCTTGCCTTCGGTTCCGCTGCCTTGGTTCCTTTCACCTCCCAGATACACGTCATCCGCCTCCACTACCGGCGGCGCGGCATCGTCGTCGCTCGCGCCCCCGAGCGAATAGCGCTCCGTCCGCTCGGTCATGGCGTGGCGGAGCCGCTTGTGCAGATACCAGGCCGTCTCATAGCCCAGGCCCAGCCTGCGGCCGAGCTCGACCGCCGAGATCGCCTGTTTGGTGCTGCTCATCAGGTGCATGGCGCGGAACCAAGTGGTCAGAGACAGCTTGGTGTCCGCCATCACGGTGCCCGCGGTGACCGACCAACGTCGGCCGCAGCGCGTGCAGCCGACACGGCGGCCGTAGACATAGCTCTTCAGATTGGCGCAGCGCGGGCAAGGCATTCCTTCACGTTGGCGCGCCGCCACCAACGCCGCCAGACACTGACCCTCCGTCCCGTAGAGTCGTTCGAACTCAACGTCCGTCAACCCCTTCATGATTGCCCGCACCGTTCTGCTCCGAGACGCCGCGTTCAGAGCGACTTTGCGCTTCCCTGCTGCAAAGTACAAGAGCGGGTCGATTGGCCGATAAGCGGGTAGGATTTCACCTTGGCCCAACCGGGTTCGATCGGGCTCAGGTCCGGGCTATAGGCGGGCAGATAGCGATAGGGAAAGCCTGACCGATCGAGCACCGCCTGCACCTCAGGGGTCTTGTGGGGGCGCAGATTATCCATCACCAGCACTGCATCAGGCTTGCGCTGGCGCAACACCGGCAGCAGCACCTGTTCAAGATAGGCGGCAAAGGTGGCGCCGTCGGTGGCGGCCTTGATGCTCATCGTGGCGAGGAAGCCCTCGATGCCGAGGGCGCTGAGCACGCTCAACCGCTTCCAGTTGCCAAACGGGACCTTGGCATACGCCCGCTGCCCGCGCGGGCTGCGGCCATAGCGGCGGGCCATGGTGGTGAGCACGGCGCTTTCATCGAGAAACACCAGCCGCTCCGGCGCAATCCCACCGACCCCAGCGGGGTCGCTCTGCCAGCTCGCACGCGCCTGCGCGACATCCGCACGATCCTGCTCAGCGGGTTGGATGCTGCGTTTCTTTCACGTCCAGTCCAGCCGCCGAAGCGCCCGGCCAATGGTCCAGGGATCCACCCGCACGCCAGTCTCGGCCGCCAATTGGTCACGGCATTCAACCAGCGTCAGGTGGTTGTTCGCCTCCAGCAGGCGGCGCAACGCCGCCGCGACTGCGTCGCGGATGATCGGCTGCGGCCCGCCATGCATCGGCTTGGGCGCACGGCGGCCTTCGTCGCGGGCGGCAGCCACCCAGCGATAGACCGAGGAGCGGCCAACCATGAACCGCTCTGCTACGGCGTCGGGTGACTCACCGGCGTCAACCGCTACCAGCACGCGTTCTCGCAAGTCTGTCGAATAAGCTCCAGGCATCAATTCCTCCGCCCCTATATGGGAACGGATGTCCCAACCTGCATGCGGTTTGCTGTAGCTATCCCCGGGAATTCGGCCATGACCATTTGTGTGCGCGCCCTGAGCGATGACGAGGCGCAAGAGCTGGCGCGAATGGCGCGTTCGCGCAGGCTCGGCGCCGGCCTTGTTCGCCGTGCCCAGATCGTGCGCCACGCGGTGGAAGAGGGCCTGAGCGCGCCGGAAGTCGCGGCCAGGATGGGCTTGTGCGGCGCCACCGTCCGCTTCTGGCTCAAGCGGTTCAATGAGCGCGGCCTGCCAGGGTTGGAGGAGGACATGCGCTCGGGACGGCCGCCGACCTACACGGCCGAGGAGCGGAGCGCGGTCATCACCGCCGCCCTGAACCGTCCGGCCGAGCGGGGCCTACCTTTCGCCTCATGGACCCTGGACCGCCTGGTCGCCTACCTCGGCGAGCGGGGCATCGGCATGCGGCGCAGCCGGGTCGGCGAGGCGCTCCTGGCCGAGGGCCTGAAGTGGCGCCAGGAAGAGACCTGGTTCGACGCGCGGGTGGATCCCGACTTCACCCGCAAAAGGGGGCGATCGAGCAGCTCTACACCGCGCCGCCGGAGCGCAGCGTAGTCGTCTGCCTCGACGAAATGGGCCCGCAGGCCAGCAAGAGCTATCCCGGACAACGGCTGGTCCGGCCGGCCGGGCCGCGAGCGAAACGGGCCAAGCAGGAGATCGACTATGGCCGGCGCGATGTCGCGGGCTACGTATTCGGCGCGCTGCAGCCGGCCACGGGGGCTGCGTTCACCGCAACCTATGCAGACCGTGTGAAAACTAACTCGCAACGGATTCCGGTTCGGCGAAAGGTGCGCTAGACCATCATGTCCGCCGAGGCTGCCACAAACTTGAGGTGGCCCGCCTCGAAGTGTCGAGTAAGGCGCTTGCAACGCAACGGGGGTTGCTCGGGGACCGAGCCTGTCCCCAGACACTGGAGGCGGACCGTGATGGAGAATACGCTGTTTCTGGGGTTGGACGTCCACAAGAAGACGATTTCGGTGGCGATCGTGGAGGCGACGGCAGGAGCGGAGGTTTGGTTCTACGGAACCATCGAGAACAGGCCGGACGCGATCCGGGCGCTTTGTAAGAAGCTCTCCAAGGAAGGGCGACGCCTTCATGCCTGCTACGAGGCCGGTCCATGCGGATACAATGTGCAGCGGCATCTGGCCAGGCTCGGTCATCGCTGCGACGTCGTGGCACCGTCGCTGATCCCGCGCAAAGCGGGCGACAAGGTGAAGACGGACCGGCGCGACGCCATGATGCTGGCGCAGACGCTGCGGGCCGGACAGCTGACAGAAGTCTGGGTGCCGGACCAGGCGCATGAAGCGATGCGCGATCTGGTGCGGCTGCGCTCGCAGGCGATACGCGACCTGCGAAAGACGCGCCAGCATCTGCTGAGCTTCCTGCTGCGCCACGAACGAATCTCGCCATTCGGGCACTGGACAAGGGCGCATCGCCGCTGGCTGGGCGAGTTGAAGTTCACGCATCCGGCTCAGCATCTTGCCTTGGAGGAGATGCTGCATCGGATCGAACGCGCGGAGGAGCTGTGCGAGCGATTGAAGCGGGCCATCGGCGAGCTGGTGCCGCAGTGGTCGCTGGCTCCCGTCGTGCAGGCGCTACAGGCCTTGCGCGGCGTCTCGCTGATCACGGCCGCCGTGCTGGTTGCCGAGATCGGCAGCTTCGAACGGTTCGCCAGCCCGCGTCAGTTGATGGCTTATCTCGGTTTGAGCCCATCGGAACATTCGAGCGGCGCCACTGTCAGGCGTGGCGCGATCACCAAGACCGGCAACGGGCTTGCCCGCACCAGCTTGGTCGAGGCCGCCTGGACATACCGCTTTCCGGCGCGGATCACACAAATCATCCGTGACCGGCTGAAGGGCCTGCCGGAGCCGATCCGTGCCGTGGCCTGGAAGGCGCAGGTCCGCTTGTCGGCGCGCTATCGCGCACTCATCGCGCGCGGCAAGTCGGCGCCCACGGCGATTGTCGCGGTCGCACGCGAGCTGGTCGGGTTCATCTGGGCGATTGCGCGGATGGTCGAACCGAAGTTCGCCTAGTGCAGACGCGAACGATGGTGCAACGGGTAACCGGAGAGGAGAACGGAAGCCGCAGATTTCGGCGCTCAGTGCGGACGGCAGGCTGGGGAGGTTGGGGAACCCTCGATCCGGGTTGGAGCAGGCCTCGGCTGACGCACGTTCGCTAGACAGAGGAAGCCCCACGACGAACCTTGGTCATGCGGCATTGACCCGCGGATAAGAGCCAGATCAACCGTCGTCCATGCTGCCTGCCGTCCACATCGAGCGCCGAACAGCACAGGTATAGCCTGCAGATGCGGGAGTTTTTAACACGCCATTGTCTTGACACGACGGACATAAGAGCCCGTATTTCTCACACTGAGTAGGTGCATCGGGGTTCCGAATCGGCGAAAGTTCTTCTGTGACAAAGTCTTAGCGCTGAACGGAGGAACTCCCCGATGCCCACAGAGTGTAAACCTCCGCTGTTCGATTTTGCACCCGTGGAGGAGCGTGCCGTGGTGGCGGCCTTCGATGGTGGCGTGATCACCTCAGATGCCGGCGCCCTGCTGCTCGGGGCGACCGACCGGGCGATCGGCTTGATCGAACGCTTCGCTTCCTGCTTCGGCGACCAGCGGGCGCCGGAGCTGGTGGAGCACGCGATCGAGGCGTTGCTGATGCAGCGCGTGTTCGGGATCGCGCTGGGCTACGAGGATCTGGTCGACCACGACCAGCTGCGGCACGATCCGGTCCTGGCCGTGCTGGCGGGGAAGCTGGCGGCGCGGCGGCCGGATTGCGCGCCGCTGGCCGGGAAATCGACCCTGAACCGGCTGGAGCTGGGCCGCGCCGAGCCGACGCGTTATCACAAAATCAGCCACGATCCGGCGGCGATCGAGCGGTTGTTGGTGGATCTGTTCCTGGAGGCGCATCGGCGCGCGCCGGCGCAGATCACGCTCGATCTCGACGCCACCGATGATCCGCTGCACGGGAATCAGGAAGGCCGCTTCTTCCACGGCTATTACGACTGCTACTGTTACCTGCCGCTCTACGTCTTCTGCGGCCGTCATCTGCTGGCGGCCAAGCTGCGGCGCTCGAACATCGACGGTTCGGCCGGCGCGGTCGAGGAGGTTGCCCGATTGGTCGCGCAAATCCGCCGGCGCTGGCCACGCGTGTGCATCCTGCTGCGCGGCGATTCCGGCTTTGCCCGCGAGGCGCTGATGGCCTGGTGCGAGGCCAACCGGGTGGACTATGTGTTCGGTCTGGCCCGCAACGACCGGCTGGAGGAGGCGATCAAGCCCGAACTGCTGACCGCGTCGATTGAGAGCTTGCGGACCGGCAGGCCGGCGCGGTGCTTCCGGGATTTTACGTGGTCGACGCTGGACAGTTGGAGCCGCCAACGCCGGGTCATCGGCAAGGCCGAGGTGACCGGCGGCGAGGCCAATCCCCGGTTTGTCGTCACCTCGCTCAAGCCGGCCGAAGTCGGCGGGCGGCATCTCTACGAGCGGGTCTACTGCGCGCGCGGCGAGATGGAGAACCGCATCAAGGAATGCCAGCTCGACCTGTTCGCCGACCGGACCTCGGCGGCGACGATGCGCGCCAACCAGCTCCGCTTGTGGTTCGCGTCCATGGCCTATGTGCTGCTCTGCGCCTTGCGGCGCATCGGTCTGGCGCACACGCAATTCGCCCGAGCGACCTGCGGCACCATCCGGCTCAAGCTGCTGAAGATCGGCGCCCTGGTGCGGGTCAGCGTGCGGCGGATCAAGGCGGCGATGGCCTCGGCCTGTCCCTATCAGCACGAGTTCGCCTTGGCCCACGCCATGCTCAGAAACGCCACTGCCTGACACGAACCAGCCAGCGCACAGCCGACATCACACCCCGCACCCACGCTGCCCGCCGGGCGGCGCCGGCGCGGTCTCGCCGAGCCTCGCGCCCATAGCGCCCGCCCCGCCTCACTTCACGAATGCACGCCGGCGGAGCGCCATTCAAACGACAAGCGCTCGCCCGTATGAGAAATGCGGGCTAGAATCGGCTATCATGCCGCACATTGCTGGTCACGACCGATCCCAGACCCTGCTTCTGCCAGAATCGCTGGATGACTATGTCGGCCCGGAGAACCCGGTGCGCTTCATCGAAGCCTTTGTTGATGGGCTTGATCTGACCGCGGCCGGCTTCATCCGCGTTGCCGCCAAGCGGATCGGACGGCCAGGTTTCGCGCCCGCCGATCTGTTGAAGCTCTACATCTACGGCTACCTCAACCGAGTGCGGTCAAGCCGCCGTCTTGAAGCGGAAACCCACCGCAATATCGAGGTGATCTGGCTGCTGCGGCACCTGAAACCTGACTACAAGACGATTGCCGATTTCCGCCGCGACAACCGCACCGCCTTCCGTGCCGCGCGACAGCAAAGTTGGCCGGTCAGCGACACGTAGGTTGGCCGGTTTGGTCGGCCGCAGGGCGGGCGTAGCCCAACCGTAGGCGACCAAACCGGCGGCGCGGGTTTTTACCCGCCCTCTGGTCGCGGCGTGTGCGGGCAGGATCGGAACCTCGACTTTCAGGAAGAGGTCCGATTTGCCCGGACGCCCCGCCACCGACCAGCAGATGAGACTGTACATGGAACTCCGCTGCCACCATCCCCAGCGCGTTGCCGCCGCCAAGACCGGCGTGAGCGAGCGTACCGCCCGTCGGATCGAAGCCGATCCACGGCTGCCCTCCCAGAAAACTGCCGAGCGACCGCTGCGGCGACAGGTCGTCGACCCGCTTGGCGGTCTTTGGGAGAGCGACGTCCTGCCGCTGCTGGCCAGCCGTCCCGGCGTGCGGCCGGTGACGTTGATGGAGGAAATGCAACGACGTCATCCTGATCGCGATTGGGATCGTCTGCGCCGGACCTTGGAGCGTCGCGTCCGCGCCTGGTGCGCCGAGCACGGCGCTGAGCGGGAGGTGATATTCCGCCAGGACCATCCACCCGGCCAGCAGGGCCTGTCGGACTTCACCGACATGGTGGATCTCGGCGTCCGCATCGCCGGTGAGCCGCTCGCGCACCGCTTCTATCACTTTGTGCTGGCGTATTCCGCCTGGGAGCATGCCGAGGTGGTGCTTGGCGGCGAGAGTTTCACCGCGCTGGCCCGCAGTCTGCAAAATGCGCTGTGGTCGCTCGGCGGCGTCCCGGCCGAGCATCGCTCGGACAGCCTTTCGGCGGCGTTCCGCAACCTCGACCAGGACGCTATCGAGGACCAGACCCGTCGCTATGAAGCGCTCTGCGCCCACTACGGCATGCAGCCGACCCGCAACAATCGGGGGATCGCGCACGAAAACGGCGCGATTGAAAGCCAGCATGGCCACCTCAAGCGCGTCGTCGGCCAGGCCCTGCTGCTGCGCGGCAGCACCGACTTCGACAGCCTCGACGCCTACCGCGACTGGATCGCCGACCTCATCGGTCGCCGTAACGCCAGGCGCGAGAAGCTGGTCGGCCTCGAACGGGCCGCGTTAAGCCCTCTGCCCCCGCGGCGCACCACCGATCATGACGAAGCCAGCGTGCGGGTGACCTCCAGCAGCGGATTTATCCTGCGCAGGGTGTTCTACACGGTGCCATCCCGCCTGATCGGCTATCGGCTGAACCTGCGGATCTACGATGACCGGCTGGACTGCTTCGTCGGCCAAAGTCTGGTGCTGACCCTGCCACGGAGCCGTGCGCCGGAGGGCCGCCGCATCCAGGTGGTGGACTACCGGCACATCATTCACAGTCTGCGCCGCAAGCCCATGGCGTTGCTGCATCTGGTCTATCGGGACGCGCTGTTCCCGCGCCCAGCCTACCGCGCGGCCTGGGAACGGCTGATCGAGGCACGTGAGCCGCGCGCCGCCTGCCGGACCATGGTGGAGCTGCTGGCGCTCGCCCATGAGCGCGGCTGTGAAGCCGAACTCGCCGCTGCGCTGATCGAGCAACTGGCCGACGGCGGCGTGCCGGACCTGGCGCCATTGCGCGTCCGATTCGCCCCGATCGCCACCCGGCTGCCCGCCGTCGCGATCAATCTGCCGTCCATCACCAGCTACGACGCGCTGCTGCCCGCGATGGCAGCGACAGCATCCGCGACAACAGGAGCCGCCGCATGAGCGACAGCATCACCGTCGACACCGCCCGCCTGCCGCTGCTGCTGGGGGAACTGCGTCTGCCCACCGTCGGCAAACCGTGGCCGGCATTCACCGAGCGTGCGGACCGTGCGGGGTGGCCCTCCGCACGGCTGCTGGCAACCCTTGCCGAACTCGAGTTGGCCGAGCGCGCGCAGCGACGCATCCAGCGACACCTGCTGGAGGCGCGCCTGCCGCCGGGGAAGACGCTCGACAGTTTCGACTTCGCCAGCGTTCCCATGGTCAGCCATGCCCACGTGACCGCGCTCGCCAGCGGCGATGCCTGGTTGAAGCAGGGGGCCAACATCCTGCTGTTTGGGCCAAGCGGATCCGGCAAGTCGCATCTCGGCGCTGCGCTGGGTCATGCCCGCATCGAGAACGGCTACCGCGTGCTGTTCACCCGCACCACTGAGTTGGTGCAGCGCCTGCAAACCGCCCGACAGGCGTTATCACTCGACAGTGCTATCGAGAAGCTTGATAAGTACCATCTGATCATTCTTGATGATCTCTGCTACGTCAATCGGGATCGGGCCGAGACCAGCGTACTGTTTGAGTTGATTGCTGGCCGATATGAACGTCGCAGCCTGTTGGTCACCTCCAATAGACCCTTCGGAGAGTGGACAACCGTCTTCCCGGATGCCGCCATGACACTCGCCGCGGTTGACCGCCTCGTTCATCACGCGGTTATTTTGGAAATGAACGTCGAGAGCTATCGCCAACGCTCTGCCGCCAACCGTCAGAAGCAGCGTCCCGCCAGCGACAGCAAGCGCGACAGCAAGGAGAAGCTGATCACCGCACCATCAAAATGACGCGCCGCGACAACACAACCCTTGTCGTGCAGCGGCGGCTACGTCATCTTCCCCGCACGCAGCGACCGGCCATCCTTGCTGTCGCTGACCGGACATCCGAGCTGTCGCGCTACATTCCGCCCGATCTTTCGCCAATTCGTGCTGCTGTGCCGTCAGCTGGACCTGTTTGGCCGGGAATTGCTGGCGGTGGATGGCACCCGGATCAAGGCGGTCAACAACAAGGACCGCAACTTCACCCGCGCCTCGCTGGCCAAGTTCATCGAATTGGCTGAGGCCAAGCTCGACGATTACCTGCAGCGTCTCGACCAAGTGATGCCGCCGAGAGCACAACAGGCGGCTCGCGGGTTGCAAACCTGACTGAGAAAATCGCGGCACTTCGCACCCGGCGCGCGCGCTGCCAGGACATGCTGGCAGAGCTGGACCGCACCGGCGAGGATCAGATCTCCCTCACCGACCCTGACAGCCGCGCGATGGCGGCGCACACGCGTGTTGCCGTTGGCTACAACGTGCAGGTCGCGGTCGATGCCAAGCACAAGCTGATCGTGGAGCAGCAGGTCACCAATCAGGTCGTTGACATGGGCCTGCTGACGCAAACCGCGGAGCCGGCGAAGGAAATCCTGGGCGTCGAGACGATCGAGGCTGTGGCCGACAAGGGCTATTTCAAGATCGAGGATATCGAGGCCTGCGAGAACGCCGGCATTGTGCCCTACGTGCCGCGTCCGCAGCGTGGTCCCTCGGTCAAGGCGGGCCTGTTCCGCAAGGATGAGTTTCGCTATGATGCAGACCGTGACGTCTATGTTTGCCCGGCGGGTCAGCATCTGTATCCCTATTCATCTTCGCTGCTGCGTGGGCTGAAGAAGATCAACTACGTCAATAAGCTGGCGTGCGACGATTGCACAATTCGTTCGCAGTGCACGGCGGGCAAGTTTCGCACGGTCTTTCGGTTGGAGAATGAAGCGGTGCTGGACCGGATGCAGGAGCGCTTGGCCAAGCGCCCGGACGTGCTGGATCGTCGGCGCGAGACGGTCGAGCATCCATTCGGCACGATCAAGCAATGGATGAACCAGGGCGCGTTTCTGATGCGTGGCCTGGAGAAGGTGCGGGCCGAATTCAGCCTGACGGCGCTGGCCTACAATCTCCGGCGGGTGCTCAATCTCGTCGGGTTCGCGGCGCTGATGGCTGCGGTGGCGGCCTGAAAGGCTGCTGCTGGCGGGGTTTTCCCGGACCGGCTGGCATGATCGCCGGCAGCCACGATGGGGAACCGGGGATTTCTTGGAAATCGCCGGTTCGGCTCACCAGGACCTCGGCGTGCACTTCTGATTGCCAATTTGGCAGTCATTTGTCAGCATTGCCGCCAATGAGAGTTTTCGCACGGTCTGTATGAGCGCCGCATCACGGCGAACTGGGTCGACTTCCTGGGCCGGGTTGAAGGCTGGATTGATGCCGCGGTCGAGCGGGTCTACGCCATTGTCGACAACCTCAACATCCATGGCGGCACGGATGTGCTGCTGTTCGCCCTCGCCCATCCACGCTGGGAGTTCGTGTTCCAGCCGAAGTATGCCGCCTATCTGAACCTGATGGAGCCGTGGTGGAAGATCTTGCGCTCGCTGGCCCTCAAGGGGCGGCGGTTCGACGCCTGGGCCGAGATCGAGCAGGCCGTCGAGCGTGCCACCGCCTACTGGAATGCGCACAAGCATCCGTTCATCTGGGGCCGCCGCCGGCGCCATCGCACGCCGCGCCGTCTCGGCATCGCCGCTCCGCCAAATGTCGCGCTCATTTAGCGGATGCACCACTAAGCCAAGCCGATACGGTGCTGAGCAACGATGCGTGACACGGCTGGCTGGCTGATGCTGTAAAGGCGAGCCATCGGCGCTAGACTTGCGGCCCGAGATGACGCTTTCGGCGATCTCGCGCCGCTTGGCGGCGTCGGCAGATGCGCTTGAAGCCGGGGCAGGGCGGCTGTATGGCGCGCCCCGCCGCCAGGGGAGGCTTCATGGCGCGGACGGTTGATAGCATGCCTGCCGGGGCGGCAGGGAAAAGGCATTCCGTCTGGTCATGCTCGCTGCACCGCCGGATCCTGCTGATTGCGGCGCTCACCCTTCTCGCGTTTACTCAACACAACCTCCTGGGCAGCCGTTCCGCAGGGCGTATGGCTCATGGATGCGAGAGTGGCTGTGCAAATCTACAGCTGTGCCGGTCTGCTGTGCGGGCGGATCCTTTGGTTGCAAATTCCCCGAGACCCTCCGGGTCGACTGGACCGTGACAAGAATAATCCGGATCCGGCGCTATAGCAGCGCCGTCTCTGTGGACTGACCCAAGGCCGACGGCACGGGCCGATGCCGTTGGACGTGGGCTTGGGCTGGGGCGTTGCGATTTGCAGTCTGGCCGCGAACGCGAGGCGAACGGAACGCCAACTTGTTGCGGGAGCCGAAAATCTAAGTGCCTGAACCAACTCAGGAAAAGCTTGTAGACTAAATCCGGGCAGTCTCAAGCTCCGGAGAGAGATCGCCCGTCGGAAAGAGATTCCGGCGCTCGTTCCGGTCTCGCAGTATCAAGCCTATAGCGCGAAACCCTGGCGGAACCTGGCCCTTTTGGCGGGTCCGGAATATGGCGGAGAGCGGTTTGATGGAGGGCGACTGGAGCAGGGAAAGGAACCGGGATCCAACATTCTCTGCGCGCCGGGCCGCCGATGATGGAAGCGAGCGCAAGCCGTGTCCACCCACTCGGTCGTGCGCTTGACTTCCCCCATGCACCCGCCTAAACATTTGGCACTCTCGCATCGAGAGTGCCAACAGCCTCGCAAGCCGGAGCGGATCCGCATGGCATCCCCGGCGCGAGAGCCCGTCCAACAGAATCAGTCAAAGCTGACCGACAAGGAGCGATCCCATGAAGTTTCGTCCCCTGCATGACCGGGTGGTGGTTAAGCGCGTCGATGCCGAGGAGAAGACCTCGGGCGGCATCATCATCCCCGATACCGCCAAGGAGAAGCCCATGGAGGGCGAGATCATCGCGGTCGGTCCTGGGGCGCGCAACGAACAGGGCCAGCTCGTCGCGCCTGACGTGAAGGCGGGCGACCGCGTCCTGTTCGGCAAGTGGTCGGGCACCGAGGTCCGGATCGACGGCGAGGAGCTCTTGATCATGAAGGAGACCGACATCATGGGCGTGATCGAAGGCGGGGTCGCCCAGAAGAAGGCCGCCTGATCCGCGCTTGCCTGCCCACCACCGAGCCCATCAACCAAGGGGAGAAGACGCAATGGCTGCCAAGGACATCCGTTTCGGTGGAGACGCGCGTCAGCGCATGTTGCGGGGTGTGGACATCCTCGCCGACGCGGTGCGGGTGACGCTGGGCCCGAAGGGGCGCAACGTGGTGCTCGACAAGAGCTTCGGCGCGCCGCGCATCACCAAGGACGGCGTGACCGTCGCCAAGGAGATCGAGCTCTCCGACAAGTTCGAGAACATGGGCGCGCAGATGGTGCGCGAGGTCGCCTCCAAGACCAGTGACCAGTCGGGCGACGGCACCACCACCGCGACCGTGCTGGCCCAGGCGATCGTGCGCGAGGGCGCCAAGGCGGTTGCCGCCGGCATGAACCCGATGGACCTCAAGCGGGGCGTCGACCGGGCGGTGGCCGCGATCGTGGCGGAGCTCCAGAAGAGCACCAAGAAAATCAGCACGCCGGCCGAGACCGCCCAGGTCGGCACCATCTCGGCGAACGGCGAGCATGAGATCGGTCGCATGATCGCGGAGGCGATGCAGAAGGTCGGCAACGAGGGCGTGATCACGGTCGAAGAGGCCAAGGGCATGCAGACCGAGCTCGACGTCGTCGAGGGGATGCAGTTCGACCGCGGCTACATGTCTCCGTATTTTGTCACCAATGCGGAGAAGATGATCGCCGAGCTGGACCAGCCCTACATCCTGATCCACGAGAAGAAGCTCTCTGGCCTGCAGCCACTGCTGCCGCTGCTCGAGAAAGTCGTGCAATCTGCCCGTCCGCTGCTGATCATCGCCGAGGACGTGGAAGGCGAGGCGCTGGCCACGCTGGTGGTCAACAAGCTGCGTGGCGGGCTCAAGGTCGCAGGAGTAAAGGCGCCGGGCTTCGGCGATCGCCGCAAGGCGATGCTCGAGGATATCGCCATCCTCACCGGCGGCCAGGTGATCAGTGAGGATCTCGGCATCAAGCTCGAGAACGTCACCCTCGGGATGCTCGGCACCGCCAAGCGAGTGATCATCGAGAAGGAGAACACCACCATTGTCGAGGGCGCCGGCAAGGGTGAGGACATCAAGGGCCGCTGCAACCAGATCCGCGCGCAGATCGAGGAGACCACCTCGGACTACGACCGCGAGAAGCTGCAGGAGCGGCTGGCCAAGCTCGCGGGCGGGGTGGCGGTGATCCGCGTCGGCGGCTCGACCGAGGTCGAGGTGAAGGAGCGCAAGGATCGCGTGGATGACGCGATGCACGCGACCCGGGCCGCGGTTGAAGAGGGCATCGTCCCCGGCGGTGGCGTCGCCCTGGCGCGTGCCGGCCTTATCCTGAGCAAGCTGCAGTCGGAGAACGAGGACCAGAAGTTCGGCATCGACATCGTACGCAAAGCGGTGCTGACGCCACTGCGCCAGATCGCCGAGAACGCCGGCGAGGACGGTGCGGTGGTCTCGGGCAAGATACTGGACCGGAGCGAGCCCAACTGGGGCTTTGACGCGCAGGCCGGGGACTTCAAGGATCTGGTGCAGGCGGGCATCATCGACCCCACCAAGGTGGTGCGTGCGGCCCTGCAGAATGCGGCCTCCATCGCCGGCCTGCTGATCACGACCGAGGCGATGGTCGCTGAGCGGCCGGAGAAGAAAGCGGCCGCAGGCGGCCCTCCCGGTGGCATGGGTGGCATGGGCGATATGGACTACTGAAGCCGGGCCTCGATCATCGGCCACACGCGGAACGAAGGCATCCAGCCCGGTGAGGGTGGGTGCCTTCTTTTTTGGCGAACTGGCGGAGCCCGCGACCTGTGGCAATCTCAGGCGGCGTGTGCTTCTCCAAGAACGCGAGAACGCGGTGACGTTGTTCGTCCAGATGCGCGGGACCCTTCCGGTCGTGCGGCGTCTCGACATCCCGCAGGATCTCCGCGAGTTCGCGTCCCGTGACCGCTGGATGCGGCGTGTCGTCGCCCGGCAGCACCAGCCCGGGCACCGAGCAGGCCGCTCGGCTCCTCGGTGGCAGGCCCGCCATAGCGCCCGAAAACTTGAGCGGGTCCACGCGCTTCTTCGCCGTCCCACGCCCAGCATGAGGCGGTTGCGGAACAGATTGAGATGATTTTGCTTCCGGACGGCTATGTCGGCCTGTAGCGGGGGGGATCGGAGCGGATTGCTGCGGGATGGGACTTGCGCGCTGCGGAACCGCATCTCCGCGCTGTGGCCACTGGGCACCTGGCCCGGCGCTGCTGGGGCGCCTCGGTGCCGCAGATTGGCACTCGCGGCTACGTTCACCCGGGTGTCGTCACAGGCGCTGAAACGAGAGGCAAGTGCGTGATTTTTCCGAAGCAGCCGCAGTCCACTGCCGCCGTCGCGGCGCACTATGACGAACTCGACGGCTTCTACCGCGAGGTCTGGGGCGAGCATGTGCATCATGGCTATTGGGTGACCGGACGCGAAAGTGCCGGGGAAGCCGTCGAGGCGCTGGTCGATCGTCTCGCCGAGCGGCTGCAGCTCGCGCCGGGTCAGCTTGCTTGCGACATCGGCTGCGGCTACGGGGCGACTGCGCAGCATCTCGCCGAGCGCCACGGCCTGAACGTCACCGGGGTGACGGTTTCGGCAGCACAGGCCGCACGCGCCCGAGCGCGCGTGGTGGGGCGGGGAAGCCTCTGCATCCTGCAGCAGGACTGGCTTGCCAACAGCTTCGCTGCGGAATGCTTCGACCGCGCCTATGCGGTCGAGAGCTCCGAGCACATGTCCGACAAGCAGCAGTTCTTCGATGAAGCGTTCCGTACTTTGAAGCCCGGCGGCCTGCTGGCCGTCTGTGCCTGGCTTGCCCGCACCGATCCGCGCCCGTGGCAAGTTCGTCATCTGCTCGAGCCGATCTGCCGCGAGGGGCGCCTGCCGAGCATGGGCGATGAGGCGGACTACCGCGCGCTCGCCAAGCAGGCAGGGTTCCGCCTGGTCGGCGTCGAGGATCTCAGTGACCGCGTGCGGCGGACTTGGTGGATTTGCGCGCGGCGCGTATTGGGCAAGCTCGCCACCCACCTGCGCTATCTCCGCTTCCTGTTGGACCGGAGAGCGACGAACCGCATCTTCGCGGTCACCGTAGCACGCATGCTGGTGGCTTACCGGACGCGCTCGATACGTTACTGCCTTCTCGTTTTCCGTAAGCAGATTCCATGAACGGCGGGTGCGTGGCACCGGTGCAACGACACCCTACGCTGCTTCAATCATGCTGTCACGCCGATGTATAGCTCGTTGCAGGTAAGTTCAGAGTCAGAGTTTGAGCCAGAAAGCTGGTGATCCAGCACTATTATGTCTCGTCAGCCATGGTGGTACGACTTGCAGGATTACGTGATATCTAGAGATAGCTCTTAAAATTTGGCGTCTGGATTACCATATCATAGTTTGTCGGGTCGCCTTTAAAGGGTCACCGGCTCCATTCAACCAGGCGCAGCCCCTTCGGGGGCGCCGCACCCACCTGCCGCTCCAAGGAGGGGCCTATCATGACCGTATTCGACCTTTCCCCCATGTTCCGTACCGCCATCGGCTTTGACCGCGTTGCGAGCATGCTGAACGCCGCCGCGGCGTCGGGTGACGCCTCCTACCCGCCCTATGACATCGAGAAAATTGGGGACGACACCTATCGACTGACGATGGCTGTTGCCGGATTCAGCCCCCAGGACCTGGAGATCACGTTGCAGGACGGAGCCCTGGCCATCAGGGGCAAGGCTACTCGTGAGGCCAACAACAGCCAGGTGCTCTACCGCGGCATTGCGGGCCGCTTGTTCGAGCGCCGCTTCGTGCTCGCCGACCACATAGTCGTCGAAGGCGTCTCCCTTGAGAATGGGTTGCTGCATCTTGGACTGAAGCGGGTCGTTCCCGATGCACTGAAGCTGCGCCGCATCGAGATCGGCGAAGCCACGCCGTCAAGGCAGGTCCCGACCGAGGCCGTCGCGCCCGAGGCCCTGGCTGCCTAACCACGTCTATTGTTACCGACCGAACGAGAAGGGCCGCCCTCGGCGGCTCTTCGCCTTTTGGAGCGGGGCCGATTTCCTTTGACCAAGAGCGCCACTGATGCGCATCTGCTACGAGCAACAATCCCCAATTATTACCATAAATTGCTGTTCGAGCAACGGGATTCTGTTGCAAGCGCCCGACGCGAGGCGAAGGGGGACACTGCGTGCAGGGTCAGCACTTCACGGCTGACGATCGATCAGCAATCCCAGCCATCCGACCTTTCATACCAGCCCGCCTATCCGTTGACCGGTTTGGCCCAGGGGCGCTGGGTGAAGGAAGCGATACGTTCGGGCATGTGCATGAGCTTGTTCCAGGCGTCGCGACATGCCTTGAGGATCAGTTCATAGGTGTCCCAAACGCGGTGACTGAGAAAGTTGCCGCGCAGAAACTCCCATACGTTCTCCATCGGGTTGAGCTCAGGCGAATAGGGTGGGAGTGGCAAGAGGCTGATGGTGTCGGGCACCGGCAGTCGTTTTCCTGGCTGGTGCCAGCCGGCGCCATCGAGGAGCACGGCGTGGGCGCCTGGAGCGACTTGGGTGCTGATCTCTTCCAAATGCTCGGCCGTCGCCTCGCTGTTCGCCGCCGGCATGATGATGGCAGCACCGACGCAGCGTTCCGGGCACACGGCACCGAAGAGGTAGGCGGAGTCGTGGCGGTTGTCGTGAACCGCTGGCGGTCGCGATCCACGCCTTCCCTCGGCTTGCCATTCCATCCGGCTTCGCCGGACGGAACCTTCAGCAAGCCTCGCCCAGACATAGGTCAACGTGCCTTTCTGGCCGACACGCGCCTCATCGGCGAACCAGATCTCCAGCGGCTTGCCAGCAGCCGCGGCTGGCACCGCCTCTGCTACCAGGCTGGCAAGGTTTTTTTGAAAGCCTCTTGCGCGGCCGCATCTTTCTTCGGGTGGAACGGGCGCGGTTGCAGCCGGGTTGAAATTCAAGCGGTGCAACACCTTGCCCACGGTGCTCTCGTGCAAGGCAACGGCACATTCCTCCTTGATCCGCCGCTGCAGATCGATACAGCGCCAGCGCACCACGCCGTCCCGCTCAAGCGCCGGTCCCTGTTCGACCCACTCCGCCACTTGGGCCTGCCGCTCAGGGGACAGGCGGGGCGGGGGTCCATTGCGCCGCGGCCGGTTACGCAGCCCGTCCAATCCAGCCTCATTGTAGCGGTGCACCCAGTCGCGCAGCGTCTGGCGGTCCATCGCACACGCCGCGGCCGCATCCTGCCGCGACCACCCGTCCAGGACCAAGGCAACGGCCAACATCCGGCGCGCCGCCCTGGCTCGTAGATCAGATGCCGACCGGTCCAAGCGCGTGATCCCTATACCGTCATTGCCGCCCCTCCGTGCTGCAGGAGCGGCGAATCACCTCGCATCGAGCCGCACCGATTCACGTTCGAAGTCATCGGTCCCGCGGGCTGGTATCAGGTCGTGTACTTGGCGAAGCAATGAGCGTGCTCAATCCGCCAAGTCGATGTGAACCCGGATTTCCCCGATGGACGACATTCTGTTTGTACCAATCGGCCGAATCTGCCATGAATATCAGGGCATTGCGATTGTCATGGTGGTGGGTTCATGGAGCACCCAGCGGGTGAATCGGATGATGGCGCTCTGCGGGTCGATTTCGACCGCCGCTTGAAGTTGGAATTCCATGGCAGCCGCATCACCTCCGACGCTGGCCTGCTGGCTTTCCGCGAAGTGGACGACGCGCTCGGGCTGACCGATCTGGCGGGTGCGGCGTTGTCGGAGTGCCGCCGCGGCAGGAACACCCGTCACCTGTTGACCGGGTTGTTTCGCCAGTCGGTATTCGGTCGGTTAGCTGGCTACGAGGATGTCAACGACGCCGATCGCCTGACGCATGATCCGGCGATGCGCGCCGTGGTCGATCGCGGCGCGCTGGACCGTCGTGCCGCCTCAACCAGCCAGATGGGCCGCTTCGAGACCGAATGGCTGACTGGCGAAGCCAACCTCGCGGCATTGACCGATCTGTCCGGTGCATGGATCGATCGTGTGCACGCGTGCAAGCCGCAGACGACGATCGTGCTCGACATGGACAGCAGCGTCAGCGAAACCCATGGGGCGCAGGAGGGCAGCGCCTACAACGGCCACTTTGGCTGCACGTGCTACCACCCGCTGTTCGTGTTCAACCAGTTCGGCGATTTGGAACGCTGCGCGCTGCGGCCGGGCAACGTGCACAGCGCCGATGGCTGGCGCGAGGTGCTGGAGCCGGTGGTGGCCCGTTACCGAAAGAAGATGAAGCGCCGCTACTTCCGCGGTGATGCCGCGTTCGCCAACCCCGAGATCTACGAGCTTCTCGAGGCCGAGGGCTACAAATACACCATCCGGCTGCCCGCCAATTCGGTGTTGCAGGAGCGCATCGGCTGGCTGCTGAAGCGGCCGGTGGGCCGCCCACCGCACGAGGTGCGCCGCTTCCACGCCAGCTTCCGCTACCAAGCCGGATCATGGACCAAGCCGCGCCGCGTGGTGGCGAAGGTCGAGTGGCATCCCGGCGAGCTTTACCCGCGCGTCGGCTTTGTCGTGACCAACATGACACGCCCGGCCGAGAGGGTGGTGATGTTCTACAACCAGCGCGGCACGGCGGAGCAGCACATCAAGGAGGGCAAGAACGCCGTCACCTGGACCAGGCTATCCTGCCACAGCTTCAAGGCGAATGCCGTGCGGCTGCAATTGCACGCACTGGCCTACCAACCTGGCCAACTTTCTGCGCACGCTGACGCTGCCCGAGGAGGTGAAGCAGTGGGCGCTGACGACGCTGCGCGACCGGCTGGTGAAGATCGGCGCCAAGGTCGTCCGCCACGGCCGGTCGATCGCGTTTCAGATGGCCGAGGTGATGGTGCCTCGAAGTCTGTTCCAGAAAATCCTGGCCGCCGTAGCCGCACTCCGTCCATCGCCACCGGTCCGCTGTTGAGGAATCACCGTCTCGGCTGGCCGGCGCGTCCATTGGCGGAAGACGCGCGCCCAAATCCGGGGCCGTGGATCGGAAGCCCTGCCATTTTGGCCTATCGCCGCACCGCAGCAGAAAGGTCGCCGGGCCGTGACCGACGAAATCCTTGTGAAGAGACTGTGCGGGGACTACGGTCAGCTACGACCTGGCCAAATCGACGGCTATCCGGGGAATCCCGGGTGAAAGTCGTACCAGTCCGCCTAATCCCTGTCCTGTCCGACAAGCCGCGGACTCCTCTCGATTTGGTGTGTGGGCTCGATGAGTCGGTCTTTATGCGGCTGGTATCACTGCGCACTCGGGCGCCCTCCGGCACCGAACTGAGGTCTGATCCAACGGACTGAGGTATTGTCGCAGCTGAGAGGATGGTGCCGTCGCGGATGTGGTAGGAAAGTGGGGCGGCCTGATCTCCGGCTTGCTCAAGCAGCCATGTCCGGCATGTGCAGGCCAGCGGAGATCACCCCACGGACGACGGTACGCCTCTGGCAACTCCCCTTGCCCGAATGTTACGATTCACTTGCTGGGGCCGGGCGTTTCCTTCGCGGGTGACTGACCGTCCCGTGGCTGTGGACGCAGAAAAGTCGAGACGACCGGGGCTGCCTTTTTCTCAGCCTTCGGTTTCTTGGCCTCACGACCTCTTCGGTTTCGACCCTTGGCCATGGCCATTCTCCTCGCATTCAGCTTCGTCGTCGGACTCGGCTCGACACTTACGGCGCACGGCCATCGGGCTTGTCCATGTACGCTTGCGCTAGGCGGAAATCTTCGGGACCAGCCCTCCTTAGAAAGAGCTTTGGAGCGGTCTCAGTTTCGGTCCCTGCAACCCAGCGATGGCGTCGTAAATCATTCCCCAGTTCCGATAGCAGTCACCATCGCCTGAGGCTTGACAATCGTTCATCTCCTTCATGGCGCGACCGCCCGCGCGGTTGCCGTGCTGCGCGATGAGCAGCTCGGCGGTGAAATAAGGATTGTCGGGTCGGTGTTGCATCTTGCTGGGCATCGCACCGGGCCTTCCTCGTGGCGTAATCGATGCTGATGACTCCCGGCCGTGAGCCTTGCTTGTGGGAACTGTCACCATCAATCATTTGGCTGTTTGGTGGATGGCTTTGACGATCTCCGAGGCATTGCAGGGACAGGCTTCGTTACGGTCTGCCCAGGCTAAATCGCGCCCTGAAGTACTATATGTGGTCGCGAGTTATACTACTTTAAGGGAGGGCTCATGAGAAAATCGGCGATTTTCAGCTTGGAGCACTCCGATCTGAATGGCTTCTTGTTTTCAGTCATCGGGCGCGAGCCAAGCGGCATGACGCTCAGCGTCGTTTCGTTCCTCGCCAGGCTGGACGTCGATCCATGGCGAGAAGCAGGGCATCTGGCAACCCTGCCAAGGGACTCGGCTAAAGAGTGGCTCGCCCAGACAATCGCCAGCGCCCCAACAAGCATCTGGTCTCTTCCAGATGCCAATGTCATCACGGCTCGCCTGGTCACTCTGCTGCCGCGCCGCGTCACCAGACAGGCAGGGGTTGTGACTAGCCCCAATGCTGTTCACTCAAGTGAGTTGTGTCTATATCAGAACAAACACAAACGCTGCATGTTCAGCGGGTTGGCATTCGCCGCTCGCCTTAACTGAACAGGATTTCGCCTTAAGTGAACAGCATTGTGACTAGGGTCCGTTAGCTCTTGGGGACTTTGATCCAGTCCATTGTTGCTGCCATGCAGAGCACGCCCATGAAGGAGCGAGCGGTCTTTTCGTAGCGGGTGGCGACAGCGCGCCACTCCTTCAGCCGTCCCCACAGACGCTCGACGAGGTTGCGGTTCTGGTAGATCCATGGCGGGCAAGCGATCGGCTCCTCGTTGCGCTTGGACGGGATCGCGGGGCGCGCGCCGCTGTCCCAGACCAGGGCGCGGAACGCGTGGGAGGCGAGACCGCGATCGCCGACCACCCAACCTGGGACGTCGGACAGGCAGCCGAGCAGACCGGGAGCCAGTGGCAGTTCGTGCGCCTGGCCCGGGGCGAGGGCGAAGGCAATCGCCCGTCCAGTCCCATCGGCGATCACGCACGCCTTGGTGCCATAGCCGCCGCGAGACCGCCCCAGCGCCTCCCGGCTCTCGCCCTGGGCCGCATCCTCTTTTTGGCTGCACCCGCCGCCTTCTGATGCGCCCGGATGCTCGTGCCGTCCAGGAACACCATGCCGAAGCTGATCCCGGACCGCTGCACCCGCTCCAGCAGCCTCTCCCAGACGCCCGTCCTTGCCCATCGGATGAAGGTCTGCGCCGCACCCCACCACGGTCCCAGCTCGGCGGGAATGCTGCGCCACTTGGCGCCGTTCTGGTGCCGCCAGAGGATGGCCTCGATCGTCCGCCGCAGATCGCGGTGCGGCGTCTTCCCGCGCGGGCGAACCGCCTCGATCAGCGGCCGCAGCACGTTCCATTGCGCGTCGCTCAGCACCTGCATTGTTCACTTCCGTTCCAAAATGACAGGACGGTGGCCGGAAGAATGAAGGTATTCAAGGGATGACAGACCCTAGCCCCAATACGGTTCACTTTAGTTGTTTGTGCCGCAGGGAGAACCAAGGCGAATGCTGCATTTTCAATTGGTTGGTATTCGGCCGATAGCTTAAGTGAACAGGATTTTGCCTTAAGTGAACCGTATTGGGTCTAGCCCGCATTTCTCATACGGGCGAGCGCTTGTCGTTTGAATGGCGCTCCGCCGGCGTGCATTCGTGAAGTGAGGCGGGGCGGGCGCTATGGGCGCGAGGCTCGGCGAGACCGCGCCGGCGCCGCCCGGCGGGCAGCGTGGGTGCGGGGTGTGATGTCGGCTGTGCGCTGGCTGGTTCGTGTCAGGCAGTGGCGTTTCTGAGCATGGCGTGGGCCAAGGCGAACTCGTGCTGATAGGGACAGGCCGAGGGCGTGGTTCAGAAAGTGCCATTCCCAGGTAACACCGGAAATCGATAGAGCTTTGATGGTAAAGGGATTTCTCATTTTGGGTGTTACCCTGATTTGAACCACGCCCAAAAGCAGGTGGCCTCACCTGCTGGGCTGGTGGGTATCACGTAGCGGATCTCGACCTCGCTGTCGGTGACGACGACGCGGGCCACCAGCCACTCGACCAGCTGCCGCTTCTGCTCCCAGCTGGCCTGTCCGAGGCCCTGGCCCACCCGGCTGCGGAACTCCTCCATGCTCAGCCCAAGGCGCGCGATCTCGGCCTGGCGATCCACCTGGGCTTCGAGCTGCCGGCTTTGCGTCGCGAGGGCCTGCTCGCGCTGCTCCAACTCGCGTCGCCGACGCCGGTATTCCTCCAGGCCCACCACGCCCGCCAGGTAAGCCTCGGTGAGCCGCTCGACCTGCCGCTGCACGCCGGCTTGCCCATGCCGGAAGACCTCCCGGCGCGCCTGCAGCTCCTGCGGCAGCCAGTGCCCGCCGTGTGCCCGCTCCAGCGCGAGGCGGATCGCCTCCGGGTGGGTCAGCACTTGGCAGAGGTCATCCCAGACCAGCGCGTCCAGCTGTCCCGCCAGGATGTGGCGTGAGGGGCAGGGTGTGTCGCGGCACGAGTGCACGGCCGCCAGCTTGCCCCGGCAGCAGTAGTAGCTGTAGCCCGCCGGCAAACGGCGGCCGCCGCACGACAGGCCGCACACGCCGCAGCTGACCAGGGCGCGGAGCAGGTAGGCGTGCGCCGTGTTGTTGCGACGCGCGAACTGCTGGCTCCGGGCGAGCTTGTCCTGCACGCGATCGAACTGCTCCTGCGTGACCACGGCCGGGACCGGTGCGACCGCGATCCAGTCCTCGCGGGGTCGTAGGCGGCGCGTTGTCACCCCCGTGCCGCGCTGCTCCTGAATGCGCCCGCCATAGACCTGTCCGGTGTAGACGGGATTGGTCAGGATGCGGCGCACGGTGGACATGGTCCAGCGTCCCTTGCCGCATGGGGGCGCGACCGCGTCGCGCTGCAGCTTGCTCGCGAGGCTGAACAGGCTGCAGCGCTCTTCGGCGTAAAGGGCGAACAGCGTGGTGACGACGGCCGCCTCGGCTGCGTCCTGGCGCACGCCGGCCGGATCACTCGGCCGCTCGGGGTCGACACGAAAGCCATAGGGCGGCCTCGTCCAGGGCAGTAGAAGGCCGGCCTGAAGCTTACGCAGTCGCCCCCGGCGCATGCGCTCGGAGATCAGGCTGCGCTCGTATTCCGCCACCGCGCCGCGGATTTGCAGCAGGAGTTGGTCGTGGGGGTCCTGGCTCATCGGCCGGTCGAGGAAGTCGACCGAGCAGCCCGTCGCCGTGATCTCCTCCAGCAGCAGCACTTGATGCACGTAGTGTCGCGCAAGCCGGTCCGGCGCCGTGATCAGCACTCGATCAAGCGCGCGCAGCGCGGCACGGTCGCGCAACCGCTCCAAGCCGGGCCGTTTGAGGCTGGCCCCGCTGTAGCCGTCATCGCGGAAGATGTCCCCCTCCGCCACCGTCCAGCCCTGTGCGAGAGCATGTGCCCGCAGACGGTCCAGTTGCTGGGCGACGCCGTCGGCCTGCGCTTGGCGCTGCGTCGACACACGCGCATAGAGAGCGACCCTCATGGCTGACCTCCTGTGCGGAGAACTCGGCGTCGGCCGGGACCATGAGGCAGGCGTCTACCGCCTGCGTCCACGCCAGGAGCTGCTGATAGGCTCGGTCCCAGTGTCGCTGCCCGGCCGGATGGGGCTGCAATGTCCGGCGCACCCGCCAGTCCCGCATCGTTGTCTCCCGCCGCGGGCAGATCCCGCGGTGAGGGACAGACTGCGGGATCAGCCTGGCGCGCACGCAACGGCAGGCGCCACCAGCTCAGCCGCAGCCGCCCAAAGCGGCTCAGGCAAAATTTGTCATTTGCGATCAGACCATCTCGGCCAGCGCTCAGCGCGTGTAGCCGGATGCTTTCTGCCAGGCCATGCGGCCGTGCGCGGCGATACACTGGAGGTGGCGGTCGCGCTGCGTGGGCGCGCTCTCGGCCGTGTCGCTGAGCACCGCGCTCGTGCGCGGCGGCACGATGATCGCCGCGTCTGGATGGCGTTCGGCCACAGCCGCGGACACGTTGTCCTGGTCGTACCCGCCGTCGGCGGTGAAGGAGGCTACGGCTCCGTCGACCTGGTCGAGCAAGGCGCCGACCTCGGCGCCGTCGTCCACCTCCTTGGCGGTGAGCGAGGCAGCGACGATCCGCCCGGTGTCGGCATCAAGGCCGAGGTGCAACTTTCTCCACGACCGGCGCGTGCGGGTGCCGTGCTTCTCGACCAGCCACTCGCCGGGCCCGCACAGCTTCAGCCCCGTGCTGTCCACCAGCAGGTGCAGAGGCCCGGCCTCACCGCCGGCATCGATGCTGGGCCGCGGCGGCCGGGGCACCGCCAGCGTCGCCGCCCGGCGGCTCAGGGTGGTGTGGTCCGGCACGCGCAGCGCCAGCCCGAGCAGGCCGATGACGGAGCCGATCAGACCCTCGGTCTGGCGGTAGGCGAGGCGGAACACCGCGCGCAAGGTGAGCGCCGTCAGGATCGCCAGGGGCGAGTACCAGGGCTGCCTGCCGCGGGTCGTACGCGGCTCAGCCGCCCACGCCTCGATCGCCTCGGCGCTGAACCACACCGTCAGGCTGCCGCGCTGGCGCAACCCGGCCTCGTAGGCCGGCCAGTTCGTGACCTTGTGGGTTTGTCTCGGGATGTGGTGGCGTCGGTCTTGGTTCAGCTTGAAGGGCACGCTGGGCTTTCCGGGATGAGAGTAGGGAACCCCAACTACGGATAAGCCTCGATGTGTTGGCGTGTCCGCGAGATGGAGGGTTTGCCGGGTCTGAAGGCGTAGGCGACGAGGCAGGAGAGGACATGGACCATGGCGTTGATGACGGACCTGTGGCGTGAATGCTCAAGCCCCATTTCGGATTTCAGGGTATCGAGCACGGTCTCGATGACGAAGCGTTTGCGCAGCATGACCTTGTCGGCGAGGGGCATGAGGTGGTTCTTCATGTTCCGCCGGATGCCGGTGATGAGGTGCAGGCCACGTTGCCAGAGTTTCTTGAACAGTTCGTGGCTGATATAGCCCTTGTCGGCGTAGAGCTTGCCGGCCAGGTGGCGGGTCATCGCGTCCAGCACGGTGCTGTCGGCGGTGTTGCCGGGGGTGATCTTCAGCGCCACGATCTGGCCTTTGTGGTTGATCACGAAGTGCAGCTTGAGCCCGTAGAACCACCCCATGCTGGTCTTGCCGCGCGCCGCCAGGCCGTCGAAGACCTTGTGGCGGTGGATGCGGCGATTGTGGCAGACGGCCAGCTTGGTCGAGTCGGCGAAGTAGACGCCTGTCTCCTCACCGCTCACGCTGTGCAACAGGACCATCAGGGGTGCGAACAGCCGCGGCATCAGGCTGACAAAGCGATCATAATGCGGCAGATCGCCAAAGCAGGCACGATGCTGATGGCCGATCCCGTAGTGGTAGAACGCCTTGAAGTGCTTGAACGCCGAGAGATGAAACAGCACCATGATGAACAGCATCTCGGAGCGCGACAGCTTGCCAGGGCGCTGCCGTGTCTGCTCCGACGGGATCAGCCGATGCGCTTCCCACGCCTCGAACAGCTTGCAGAAATCGTCGGGCAACAGTACAGCGCCGTGATATCAATGGCCATTGAGGGGGTCCTCTGGAACCGGGTTTGACGCTCCGTCTTCGCAAACCGATGCTGTCAAAGCCTTGATTCTTTGGGAATCCCCTCAACCCTTATCCGTAGTTCGGGTTAGGGAACATTCCCCTACGCCGCCCGGCGCTCCAACACCAACGGCCGTTTTGTGCACCACGCTGGCTGGCGCGAGACCTGACGGAACCCCACAGCCCTCGACGGGGTCGATCGTAGCGATGATTTCTGGAGATCGCCGGCTTACAGCGCGCTCCCGCCGGTTCGCATCCTCTGTCGCAACTGTCCGACCGGAAGGTCACGTAGTCGGACCCTCTCGGCAATCGACAGCGCCGCGGCGGCGCCGGCTGCGTGGCCATATTCGAAACACTGCGCCGTCACTCGCGCCGACGCCAGTGCTTCGTGCTCAGCCGACAAGCAGCGACCGGCTACGATCAGGTTCTCACCGTGCTGCGGAACCAAGGCGTGATAGGGTACCTCATACCAGTCATCGAGGAGCCAGTGCAGTTTGGGCTTCTCACCGGTGTGCAGCTCGATCGGCCAGGGCACGCGGCAAATGCCGTCGTCGCGCTTACGGCAAGCGACGACGTCGTCGTTGTGCAGTTTTTCGGCACCAACCACGGACCGGGTCTGGCGGATTCCGACTTCTATCCCGGTGTCGATCACGTAGCTGTCCTCGCAGCCAGGCACGGTGTCGCGGAAGAAGCGTGCGTACTCGCGCACCTGCCGACGTCCGTCAATCTCGCCGATGGTGAAGTCCTCCGGGTCCAGCACGTTCAGCATCCGTCCGTCAGCGGCGGTCAGGCGCGTGGCATTGACAAGCAGTTCGCCCGGGCGCGTGGTGGGAAAGACCCAGATCTTGTTGCGCGGCAGAATGCGTCCTTGCGCCTGGGCGGCGGTGATCGCCTCCGTCACCTTGGGCGGGCAGATCGTGTCGTCGCCCCAATAAGTCACGTATCTGGGCAGGTCGACGCCACCGAGGCGAAAGAACATGGTTGGATTCTGCACCACGCCTCGGTCGCCAAAGGTCCAGGGCAGTCCGGCGCGGGCGACCACGGCGGCATCGCCCGAGGCGTCAACCGTGCGCGCCGCCCACACCACGCTGCGCCCGGCGTTGGAGTTCGAGCACGGCGCCGAGATGTAGACCATTGTCGACGATGGGTGCGGCGAGCGCGGTGTGGAAAAGAACGCGCACGCCCGCTTCGCGGAGGAAGTCGTCGGCGGTTTCGCGCCACATCAGCGGATCGTGAGTAACCGTAAAGGTCTTGCCATAGATCTGCGGACGAGTCAGGCCGCCACGTGCGGCGAGACGGGCACGGAAGCGCTCGGTAAAGCCGAACACCACCTGCTCGGGTTGGTTGCGTATCTCGCTCGCTAGGTAAAGGCCGCAGATAGTGCCCGACATGCCAGCGACGGCGGCACCGCCACAGAAACCATAGCGTTCCACCAGGAGCGTGGCGCAGCCAGCCTCGGCGGCCACTGTGGCGGCGGCCACACCGGCAGCGCCGCCCCCGACGACCAGCACGTCGACACGCGCGAGTTCCGGCAGCCCTGCGACCATCGCCGGGGTTACGGCAGCATCTATCTGCCAGTGCGGAATCATTCCATTAGTAGACATGTCAGCCGTTCCTGTCTGGGCCCGCACCCGTGGTGCGGCGTTTCGGTCAGTCGAGGGCCTTATCGACGTGGCGCTCGACCAGGCGGAGCACTCGTGCCGCGTCGCCCTTCTCCATCGTGGCCAAGATGGCGAGATGTTCGCGATGCAGTAGGCTCCGGCTTTCTGGGTAGCTGCCGTAGCGACTCCACGCCAACGTCCATACTTGATGGATTTGGCTCTGCAGGTCGAACAACAGCTCGTTGCCGGTCAGCTCGGCGACCTTCGCCTCGAAGCTGAGGTCGAGAGCGCCCTCGTTGTGGCTCAGCGCGGCCTGCTCCCCGGCATTCTCCATGAGCAGCCGCCGCAGCGCCTTCAGCCCTGTGGCGCCGATGGTATCCAGACCCGCCTTGAAGATTGCGCGCTCGACGCCGCTGCGCGCGGAGACCAGGCGACGCAGGAAGGCGGCGTCCACTCGCTCGGGCAACTGCGCAACGAGGCCGGATGGCAGCCGCTCGGCGGGCTCGAGCACGGGTTCTGTTGCAACGTTTGGTGTTGGCGGCAAGGATCCAAGGGAGGAATGAAATGGTGCCTCAGGCGGCCATCTCGAACAGCCCAGTGATGAATGTCACCTGAGCCCTGATGTCGCTGCCGCCGATGTTGCGAACCTGCCCCTTCCTGACCATCGCCATCGCCTCGTAGCCCGCCAGCGTTCGTCGCGCCGTATGGAACCCGCCGAAACCAAGGCCTGGCCTGACGAGGCGTTTCGGACGCCGATGATCTTGCTCCACGATGTTGTTCACGTACTTCACCTGCCGCAGCCGTGACCGGCGCCACAGCTCACCGTTCCTCTTCATCTCGGCAACCGCTTTCGGATAGGCCGCGTTCTTGTCCACGCTGATGGTGCGTGGGTTCACCGTGTGCGGCTGCGCCAACGCCTTGCGAAAGAACCGCTTCGCCGCCTCGGCATCGCGCTTGGCCGAGAGCAGGAAGTCGATCGTCTGGCCGCGGCTGTCGACAGCGCGATACAAGTAGGTCCAGCGGCCCTTGACCTTCACATACGTCTCGTCCACCCGCCAGGAGCCGTTGCTCATGCGCAGGTGCGGCCGGATCCGCTTTTCAAGCTCGACGGCGTAAGCTTGGATCCACCGAAAGATGGTCGTGTGATCCACCGCCACGCCGCGGTCCAGCAGCATCAGCTCGAGATCACGGTAGCTGATGGGGAACATCAGATACCACCGCACCGCCCACAGGATCACCTCAGCGGTGAATTGCCGCCCTTTGAAGGCCGGATCCTGCCGTACCGTTCGCTTTCCGCGTGCCTGTGTCACCCCAAGCGAGCAGATTCTAAACCACGCCAACCGCTTACCCTAACTTTGGCCTTTTTGATTGCGCACCCAGACCAGAAGTGGTCCAAGATGTGCGCATACGCCCGCTCGGATGCGGGCTGCCGCTTGCTTGTGGGGAAGGAGCCAGTCATGCGGACATTGTTGGCCTCCGGCATCGGTCTGCTGGTCTTGGCCGGACCGGCTGTGGCGTGGGGCGCTGCCCAGATGGACAATCAGCCCTCATCGCGCTCCCAGGTCGAGCTTGCCCAGGTGCAGTTGCCCCAGTCCGGGGGCGGGCAGATGCAGGTGCCACCCAGGGCGGGATGATGATGCCCGGCATGGGTCAGGGGCAGAGCGGATCCGGCGGGCCGATGGGTGCCAACCCTGAAATGATGCAGCGCATGCACGAGATGATGATGCGGCACATGAAGCAGTCTGAGGAGGGAGTGAAGGAGCCTGAGGAGGAAGAGCACCAGCACTCAGGGCGGAGGGGCACACTCCTTCGGCTCAAGCGCGGTGATGCCGAGATTGATATCCGCTGCGGGGCGGACGACGCCCTGCGGGACTGCGTCTCGGCTGCTACAACCCTGCTTGACAAGCTGGCGTCCTTGTCCGGACAGCCATCGCCCTCCCACTAAAGCAGGTGGAATGCCAGCACGAAATCCTGCTGAGGAACAGTTCCTCTGGTTCGGCCAACGACAGGACTGGACCATGTCTGTGGCCGCTTCAGCGGCACGACTGCCCAGGATCGTAACACATCGTTCCCGAGTTGAAGTCCTCCTATCGTGTCATGGCGCCATGCGGTCAAGCAGACGGTCGCGCCACACATACTGATGGACGAGGGCCGCTTCAGCGCGAAGAAAGGCGACCAGAAGCATCAGGTTTGCTGCGAGTTCGTGCCACCCGTTGATGCTGCGCCGTACCGCCGGATCGGCCGAACCGAACCGGGGTACGGACCAGACGCCAAACAGGTTTCGGCCCGGTCCGCGTCGCCTCGTGCACGTTGGCGGATGTCGTCTCGGCGTGGACCACGAGCCGCGGCGCCCCCGCGTCGCAGGTCTCGGTCACGTGCACGATCCGAACGCAATCAACGCGCTCGGCTTTACGATGTCGGTCGCGTTCGTCTGGCCCGCCATCGTCAAGCCGAGGAGGCGGCGCTCGCGGCCCGTGTGACGGGCGGCTCGCCAGCGGATCCATGCGCCACGGCCGCGGCACAGGGTGACGAACTGGCGCGCGTATGATGCCGCCCTGCGTTAGCACGGCAGCCTGATGGCCACACAGCGCGACCGGCACCTGCAACTCATCGCCGAGCACGGGCGCATGGCCTGGCAGAAGACCTCCGGCCACACCAAGCGGGTCCGGGCCGAGGCCGCCATCTCCCGCTACAAGCGGTCGATCGGCGACGGGCTGCGCGCGCGCGGACGGGCGCCAGGCGACCGAGGTGGCCGTCGCCGTCCACGCGCTCAACCGCATGCTGGCGCTGGGACGCCCGAACCACGTCCGCATCGCCTGAAGCCAGACAGGGCTGGGGTTATTGCGCCCGCTTCTCTGATCCGTGCAACGCAGCCCCTAGCGCCCCTCGGTCCAGCTTTCTGAAAACGCCAGAGCACAAGTGCTGAATGGACGCCCCTCACGCTCCCTCGGCCATGCCTGACCTGCTGCCTGGACGCCATTACGCGAGAGCCGCGCGCCCAGTGCCGGTATCAACACGGTGCAGACTCCGTAAGGGCGCCCCGGCTCAGCGTTGGGCTGTGTGTGGATCAGCAACGGCTCGCCAATGTCGTACCAGGTCAGGGATACCTCTTCGTCTCGTGTCACAAGTTTCTCGGTCCAGAAATAGCGGGGATCGCCGGATTTGCTGAACTGCGCCTCGGTCACCGGAATTGCCCGGTCCGCCGTCTCCGCGTTCAGCATCCCCTGGACGGTCGATTGCAGCCAGCGCGCCATGGCGATGTTGTCCGAGTAGATACGCCAGCGATTCTCCGTCAGCTCGCTGTGCAGATACAGGACGTGTCCCGGCCCAGCCGGACCCCGCTTATCGGCCAATCGACCCGCTCTTGTACTTTGCAGCAGGGAAGCGCAAAATCGCTCTGAACGCGGCGTCTCGGAGCAGAACGGTGCGGGCAATCATGAAGGGGCTGACGGACGTTGAGTTCGAACGACTCTACGGGACGGAGGGTCAGTGTCTGGCGGCGTTGGTGGCGGCGCGCCAACGTGAAGGAATGCCTTGCCCGCGCTGCGCCAATCTGAAGAGCTATGTCTACGGCCGCCGTGTCGGCTGCACGCGCTGCGGCCGACGTTGGTCGGTCACCGCGGGCACCGTGATGGCGGACACCAAGCTGTCTCTGACCACTTGGTTCCGCGCCATGCACCTGATGAGCAGCACCAAACAGGCGATCTCGGCGGTCGAGCTCGGCCGCAGGCTGGGCCTGGGCTATGAGACGGCCTGGTATCTGCACAAGCGGCTCCGCCACGCCATGACCGAGCGGACGGAGCGCTATTCGCTCGGGGGCGCGAGCGACGACGATGCCGCGCCGCCGGTAGTGGAGGCGGATGACGTGTGTCTGGGGGAGCGCTATTCGCTCGGGGGCGCGAGCGACGACGATGCCGCGCCGCCGGTAGTGGAGGCGGATGACGTGTGTCTGGGAGGTGAAAGGAACCAAGGCAGCGGAACCGAAGGCAAGACCTGCGTCATCGTCGCCTGCGAGCGGCATGCGGACGGGCGCATGGGCCATGTCGCGATGCGCGCGGTCAGCGCCTTCTCCAGCGAGGCGGTGGCCGCGTTCCGCGATGCCCACATCGCCGCCGGCGCGACTGTGCACACGGACGGCTTGCGGGCGTTCAACGCCTTCGGTGAAGCCGGGCGGACGCATGTCGCCACCGTCACCGGCGGCGGGCGTCCGGAGCGCGAGCGCAGCGCCCCGTTCTTCACCGTCAACACCCTGGTCGCCAATCTCAGTACCGCGCTCAAGGCCACCCACAAGCGGCTCTCCCCCAAGCATCTGCCCGACTATCTCGGCGCCTTCTGCTGGACCACCAACCGGCGCCGCAACATGCGAGGCATGGTCAACGCGCTTTGCCGTGCCGTCGCTGCGTCGTCCCGTCTGACCCACAAAGGCGTCTACCCGTGACGGGTCGATTGGCCGATAAGCGGGCAGCCGGACAGGTGACGATGCGCCAAAAGCTGGCGTTCGTGGTGTTGGCGCTACCGTCTTTGTCACTCAACCGGATGAACGGATTCTCGCCTGTGAGAATCACGCGATTTGGGTCTGCGGCGCTCATTCGGATACCTCCCCAGATTTGGCGTAACTGTACCGCAATGCCGGTGGCGGCGCCACAGGGAGAGCAGGTGAGCCGCCAACCAGACCCGCGAAGCTGTGCGAAGTGACCACGCCTTTGCGGAAAGCGCATCTCGTCAAAAGTCGGCTATCCTGGTCGTGACAGCGTCAGGGAGCTGGGGCCATGCCGAGGCGACCGGCGAACCGGCGAGATGCCAAAAGTGAGCTCTCTTGGTCGGCCAGGCTGACCCCGCCGACCGAGCGTGCGCGAGCAGCCGTGCCCAGCCCGCCGCGCCCGAACGCGAGCGTGTGTCGGGGCCGGCAAACGGAGGAAGGCCATGAAGAAGGCGGCGATCGTTGCCTTTGGGGGATTGGTGCTGCTCGCGGCGGGGCGCGCTCGCAGCCGGCGACCAGTCGGGACCAGATTCTCGGCACATGGAGGGCCGAAACGCTGAAAGTCACCAGTGGCGGGGAGACCACCTATCCGCTCGGCGAGCATCCGAGCGGCTTCGTGACGATAACCCCGGAACGGATATGGCTGTTGTTCGTGGATCCCGCGCGCAAGGCGCCCGCGTCGCCGACGCTGACCGACGCGGAGGCCGCGGCGATGATGAGGTCGCAGGTGGCGTGGACGGGCAGGTACGCGGTCGGCGAGCAGACGCCAGAGGGCGTCAAGATCACGGCCCACGTCGACGCGGCCTCCAGCCAGGCGATCGTCGGCAGTGACCGCCCCTACTTCGTCCGTGTGGACGGCGACAAGATCACCTTCAAGTCGCCCGGGGTGGTGGTCCCGATGACGGGGAAGACCAGTGTCGTCGAGTTCCAGATGACGAGATCCCAGTAGGCGGCGCTGTGTCGGCACACCGGCTCCGCCGGCAGCCAAGGGAGCGGCCGTTTCGCGTCGGGCCGTGCGAGCTGCGCCACGGCACAGCAATGGCCGCCTCCTCCCCCGATGCTGGGCGCTCGCCTGGCACCTTGCGCCGTGCATACCGGGCGCGCCCCGCCCCTTTCCTCGTGCCCCCAACCTGGCAGCGAGCCCGACGAAAAGGGCGGGCGCTGACCCATGGCCAAAACGCACAGCTCTTATGACTGCCATCTCGGGCGCAGGCACAGTCAGGATGTCTCCGATCCTGTGTCGGTTCAAGCTGCTTCGACCTGGCGGGTGTGCCGCGGCCCCTGATCGGACGACGATTTGATCAAGCTCTCATCCGCGGATTGGCCACCGCATGACCCGCCTTTCGTCGTGGGCTGCCCTCGGTCTTCGCGTCGGGCGTCGGCCTGAGGGCCTGCCCCGCTGTGCGTCGAGGATCTCCCATCGCTTCCGGGCGCCGCGGCACGCCGGCCAGGTCGCTATCGATGTTGTCCTGCGCCCCTCCTCTGCTCAGTTGCGGAGCGCGCCACCGGTCAGGCCTGCACAGCCGAGGCGGGCCGGACCCGACGCGCGATGTCCCACACGAACCCCGCAAGCTCGCGTGCGATCGCCGTGGTCACCTTCGGCAGCGGCTTGCCGGTTGCTGCAAGCCTGCGGAACCGCCCGCACAGCCGCACTTGCGCGCGCCACGCGATGCTCCTGATCTCCTCCGGCAGCCCCTGCACCCGCGCCCGGTAGCGCTGCTCTTCGCGGGCCGGCAGGCGATAGCACCAGCTGGCTTCGATCAGCATCGTGCGGGCCTGTCCATTGCCGGTCTTGGTGATCGCGCCGCGCCGGACACGCGCCCCGCTCGACTGCTCCGACGGCACGAGACCGAGCCAGCTCATCAGCTGCTTGGGTGTCTCGAAGCGACCGAGGTCGCCGATCTCGGCCACCAGTGTCGCAGCGACAACAAGGGCGACGCCTCGGAGCGCTTGTAGGGCCTCGACGAGAGGCGCGAGCCGCCAGCCCGCGACCGCCTCGGCAAGCGCCGCGTCCAGCCGGTCGCAGCGGGCCTGCGCCTCCTCGATGCGACGCAGGTGCTCGCCGAACACGAGCTGTTGGTGTGGGGACGCGAAGGCCTGCTCGCCGAGCCAGCGCCAGTACGTCTTGTTCCAGGCGGAGCGGCCGGGGAAACGGCGCTCGTGCCGCAGCAGAAAGCTGCGCAGCGCCAACTTGGCCGAGACAAGCTCGTCCTTGGCCTGTCGGCGCGCCCGCACCACGTCACGGACAGCCTCGTGCTCCTCGTCGGGCACCCACACCGCGGCGAGTTCGCCCGCGCGCAGCAGCCGCGCCAGCGTCATCGCGTCCCGTCGGTCCGTCTTCACCCGGTCGCCCGGCCGGCGCGGGGTCATCGAGGGCGCGACGACCAGGCAATCGGCGCCGAGCCTCCGGAGCTGGCGGTAGACGCCATAGCCGCACGCTCCGGCCTCATAACAGAACTCCAGCGCAACTCCTCGAGCCGACAACCGGGCAACCAAGCGCCTGACCGCCTCGGGCGTGTTCGCCATCGTGCCGTGGAAGCGCACCTCGCGGGCGCCGTCCCCGTCCGCCACCGCGACGGCGATCGTGTCCTTGTGCACGTCGAGACCGATGAACTTGCTCGTCATGGTTTGCCTCCGGGTTGCTGGTCCGCAGCGTCGATGCTGCCCCCGGATGCGAGCTTGCAAGGCTCAGGCAGTCATAGGGTCTTCGCGGTCACTGGGCCAACCAATGGGTTGATCTCAGGTTCCTTGAGCGCCGCGGCGATCGCCCGCTGCACCTTGGGCCTCCTCGGGAAGGATCCCGCCTGTAGCCTGCCTCTGTGCCTCCGCAAAAGTGGCTTGCGGGTCGCGACCCTCGACGGGGACGCCGGCCGCGTCGAACACGGACGGCGTCTGCGCCAACACGACCTCCCTCCCCCGCCGGGTCCGATCGCGGGGCGTTCGGCCCTGGGCCGCGGCGGCCGCCTGGTGGCCTGCGCCGCGGTGGAGACGCGGGCGCGGCCGACCAGGGCCGCCCCCGGCGCGCCTGTCAAATTACGGAAGTCACCACCAACCGGCCCATTGGACGCGGTTCAAGGGGCTGGGGTGGCGAGGCGGACCCTCTCGCCTTCCTTGCCCGAGTCAAACAGTTCGAAAACGCAACTTACTGGAACTAGACGCTGAATCGGGAAATTGCCCTCGATGTGGTGCCACGCCTCTCTTCGGCGCGGACATCGAGGACGTGGCACCACAAAGCGCATGTTTTCTCGATTTCCTGAGAAATGCCAAGGAGTTGCGTTTCCGGACTGTTTAGGTTGGGCCTAGGCGTGGATGCGGTGTTTTCGGCCTTGGAGCTCGGGAACGTGCGTCGCGCCCGGCCCCGGGCGACGTGTCGTGGCCTGCCCCGGGCGCGCCCGCACCGGGCGCGCCTGGAAGGAGCCAAAAATAAAAGGGTTGTTTTACCCTAATGCCTAGTTAGGGTAAGTTAGCGCGCAACACCCTGAATAACTTGAGGATTGTGTGCCCACTCGGAGAGCCGCTCCACCCCGGCTGCCGCCGTACGGCCCACTAGAGCGGGATGAGTTTAGGTTGGATCATATCCGGCCTGGGCGAAGTAGTTTCGGCATTCTGTCGCAGTGACGGCATTGAGGGTCTCGGCGAGTGTGCCGCAAATAGTCTCGACACTTCGGCCTGCGGCCTGGCGCAGCCAGTGCTTGAGTTTGGAGAACAACATCTCGATCGGGTTCAGGTCGGGTGAGTATTTTGGCAGCCGGAACAGCTTGGCGCCGGTGGCCCGGATGGCGCGCCGCACAGCTTTGCTCTTGTGACTGCCCAAATTGTCCATGATGACGATGTCGGTCGGGCGCAGCGTCGGCACCAGCACCTGCTCGACATACAGCCGGAACCGCTCGCCATTGATCGGCCCATCAATCAGCCAAGGTGCTTCCACACCGTCATGGCGCAGCGCGGCCAGAAAGGTCATGGTTGTCCAGCGCCGGTGCGGCACTTTGGCTTTCAGGCGCTGGCCGCGCGGTGCCCAGCCGCGCAGCGGGGCCATGTTCGTCTTGACCCAGGTTTCGTCAATGAACACCAACCGCTTGGGATCGACATCACCGCGGTGGCGCAGCCACTGCGCGCGACGGCGCGCCACATCGGCGCGGTCCTGCTCGCTGGCGATCAGGGTCTTTTTTGTGCGTCAGCTTCTCCGCATGGACGAACGTCCAGACGGACCGATAGTCGACCTTCAAGCCCCGTTCGGCCAGTTCACTAACCAGACCACGCAAGGTGAAGGCGCGTTCGTGGCAGCGTTCGAGCAGCCAGCTTCGCCACGCGCCGATCAGCTTCTTGGGCCGATGCCCGCCATCTGACCAGGCTCGATGCTGCCCGTCTCGCCCCAGCGCCGCACCCATCTGATCGCCGTGCCGACGCCGACACCGAAGCGCTGAGCCGCCTCACGCCGCGACAAGCCATCCCGCGTCACGGCAGCGACAACCCGTTCCCGCAGATCGTTGGAGTAGGGTCTCGCCATCCATGCTGGCCTCCCATCCCAGCCAGCAGATTGAATTGAATTCCGTGTGGTTTGAGAATCCCCAGGCGATTCAAGCTTATGTCATCCCGCTCTAGCCCGCGAAGGCGGGGCCCGATGAGGGGCATGGCACGCGGCGCGGGTGGGCTTGGGCGCTATGGTCGGACCCATGAACCTCTCCGAGTCGCCGCCCCCAGCCGGCCTCACCCCAGACGAGCGCGCCCATATCCGCCGCGAGCCCGGCCTGTTCTCCTCCACTCTGCCCCGCGTCGCTGACGGGTCCTGTCTCCCGGACCTGGCGGGGCGGCCCACCACCTCCAGCCGCAGCGCCGACGCGGTCTCCGGGCCGATTCTCTTCAGCCGCAGCAGGCGGGCACCCGCTCGCTCGCCGGCCGGGAGCATCCCCGGCTTGGCGTCCGTCGCCTCGGCCGGCGGCGCCTCGTCCGCGACCGCTGCCTGGCGTTCGGCCGCCAGCGCCGCATCCCGTGCCGCCTCCACCTCGGCGATCTGCCGCAGGCTCAGCTCAAGGCGCTCGATCTGGCGCACGATCTCGGCCTTCAGCCGCGCCGGCAGCTCGTGACCCTCTGCCGTGCGCAGCGCCTCCAGGCGCACACGCCGCGTCTGCCAAGCCGGCTCGAAGCCGAACACCCCTCGCCCTGCCCTTCCATCCGGCTGCGCCGGACGGAACCTTACATGGGGGCAGTTGAATGTCCCGACTTGGGGCTGGACTCTGCTGGTACGCGAATCCGAGGCCCTCCCCCCTTCCTTTCTCATCAGTGCGAAGTTCGGTGTACCAGATACCCACGGCGGGAGCTGATCTTTGCTGGGGCAAAACTGGACTTTCCTGGAGACGCCCGGCAGCCGTACTGTGCCCTTTCAAAGGCTTGCCGGATTTGTCAACTGGACTTTCCTGGGACAAACTATAGGATCTACAAATACCATCTTGCTATCCCAGGATAGTCCAGCCTTCCCAAAGGGGGGCCATTGCCCTCAATGTCATCGGCATGCAGTGAAAGTGGCATCAGCAGGCAATGGCAGAGATCCACCGGCTCCTAGAGGAGCATGGGAAGCAGGCGGTCCTGCAGCTAGACATAGACCGTCGCATAGTCGAAGCCGCCGCCGGCTACATGAGCACCGAAGAAAGCGAAGTCGGTTTCCTCTACAGCGGCTGGGCGCAGAGCGCGCTGCCGCATAAGAAGCTAGCAGACGACGCGAACTGGCAGGTTCATACCGATCACGTCTCCCTTGTCGTGCAGCCTGGCGTGCGGCCTTCGCTCACAGGCGACGCCATACCTGTCGGCGTCCCTTATGGATCGCGGGCGCGCCTGATTATCCTCTACCTGCAGAGTGAGGCCCTGAAGACCCACAGCCGCGAGGTCGAGCTTGGGAAGACACTGCATGCTTGGCTAAGGCGACTTGAGATCCCGATTGGCGGCAAGAGTATGGCAGCGGTCAGGGACCAGGCGGAGCGCATCTCGCGCTGCCGGATGAGCTTTCAGGTCAAACAGGGCACCAGAACAGGCCTTGTGAACCAAAGCATCCTCGATACCGCGATGTTCATAGAAGACGATTCCACACAAGGATCGCTTTTTATCGAGAAGGCCAAGCTATCAGAGATGTTCTTCGAGCAGCTCAAGAAGCATCCGGTGCCGATCGAGGAGAACGCCATCGCGATGATCGCCAACAACTCAATGGCGATTGACGTCTATTGCTGGCTTGCCTACCGGCTTCATTCTCTGAGCGTGCCGAAACTGGTCACATGGAAGGCTTTGCACGCCCAGTTCGGCCGTGGGCTGGCCCGGCTTGACCATTTCCGATGGTATTTCACCCAGAACGTGAACCTCGCCCTGGCGGTCTACCCGGATGCCAAGGTCGACATCGATGGCCGCGGGCTTGTGCTGAATCCATCCCGACCGCCGGTGGCACCTAAAGTCGTATCGCTGGCAGGAGGGCGGTGGCTAAAAAGTTAAGATTTCCGCTCAGTCGTGTACCAGTAGAGTCCAATTCCTTCCACCTCCCTCTCGACGAGCCAACCTTCATCGACAGGGACATGCGGTCGTACGAATCCTGTACGTGTCCGTGGAGCGGTTACCAGGGCGAGGGCGGGGTCCGCGCCTTGATCATCTGCTCTGGGCAAGGCGTCTTTCAGCCGGTAATCAGCCTCGCGATCTCGTGTCTGCGCTGCTGCTTCTGGCGTGCTTCCAAGAGAAGGGTACGGACCTGCTCAGTCAGTGCTCTATATTCAGCCCGTAGTTCTGGAAGGGTGACAGTGCTTTTCGGGATGGCGGAACTCTTCGCCATTACCTCGCCGGACTCTCCGGCGGAACTCGGCGACCTCGGCTCGTGTGACATCGATCCGCATTATGCGTGCGGCTCGGGCCTGCTCCAATTCTCGATCGTCCAACGTGGTGAGCAGGTAAGCGGTGGCGTAACTGCCTGGGCATTCGCTGAGAGGAATTCGCCCCTCACCTACTGCTGCAGCGACTTTGCGAAGCTGGCTGGCTACAGCTTCCCCAAATGGAAAGAGCCGCTCCGACCCCTCCTTCAAGCGCCGTATTTCGGCTTTGGTGAGTTTGGATTGGAGGAGCAACAGCGCTTTGCCAATTGCGAGAAAGCTGTCCCGAGCGCTAGCCCATTCCGCTCGAACCTCGGAGTGGACGCTAAGTAAGAGCCGAACCTTGTCTGGATCCTCCATAAAGGTTGTGCCCTGAAATACCTGAGTAATGACAGTCATGGTGCTCTCGTCCACCAAGACCGGAATCTCGCGGATTGCCTTTTCCTGCCGAAGATCGGGTAGATCGTGCCCGTCCAGTGCGTTTTCAGCTAGCCGCTTCAGTGCGGAGAGTTTCGCCTTCGGGCTCACAGGCCAATCTCCCGCGCCACATAGGTCCACAAGCCCTCATAAGCGTCGGCGCCTCTCGCACGCTCGATATCGAGTACAGTCAACCCGTGCTGGGCATGGCTCGGGATATCCTCATATGATGGAATTTCGATTGGTAGGAGCGGGCCGGCTCGCAGGAGCTTAGTTCGTGCGGCTCCGAACAGCTTAGTCCTGCGATCGACCCGGTTCAGAACACTGGCGACTCGGACGTGACGGTTAACCAGATTGGTAACCCAAGGGATGACCGAATCTAAATCATCCGGGGTGGATGAGGACGGTACGAGGACCATGCTCGCCACATCGCATAAGCCGTGTACAGCTGTGATGTGATCTTCGATCGTTGGAGGGGTATCTAGCACGGCCAGAGCATGGCCTGTAAGCCGCTCGAGAGTCTCCCGCCAATCCTGAAGGCGAGCAGGTTCAATCTGAACTTCCACGAAGTTCGGCAGAGTTGCGCGCGTGTGCTGCCGTTTTAACGACCACTTCAGCAGGGTCTGTTGCGGATCGAAGTCAATCCCGATTGCTGAGATGCCTTTTTGAGCAGCGGTGACAAGCAAGGCTCTCGCGATGCTGCTCCGACCGCAGCCGCCTTTCCCTGAGCACATTAAAACGACCTTGCAACGGGCGGCAGGCAGTCTTAATGGAATTCTTTCGAGGACTTGCGACATTTCGTCTCCTTGTATCGAGAGCAGGATGCCGCATTAAAGGCAGAAGCACGAGAGATTCTTTGACAGTGTCAAAGCTCCGCTTTGGCGCTTGAGCGGCTGGGTTCTCGACTTCGCCCATTCAGTGGCAGGCCGATTAGCCGCCCTCTGCCGTCATGGGGCGTAGCAGGCCGTCTCCAGGATACCCTGGACGGCTGACGGCAAGGGTTTCGTCATGCCGATGCCTTCGGTCGAGACGACGAGCCGCTCGAACCAGAGGTGCTGGCGAAGACGCGCGAGCGCATCGGCGAAGGTCGGGGCTGGTTTCGGGTACCAGGCCGCGCGCCCTGGCGAGAGCGCGAGGCACTCGGCGTTCTGATGCACGTAGAGCGTGACGGCGCTGTACAGGCCGAGCAGCAGCGGCGTGGTGCGGAAACCGGGCCTCTTCGTAGGTGGTCTCGACGGACCAGCGCCGGTCGAAGCAATCCAGCACGTCGCGCGGCGTGGCGGTGGTGTCCGCGCACAGGAAGGCCTCCGGCTCGCGCCGCTTGTCGGGGTAGCGCACCAGCACCCAGAGGATCGGCACGATCGGCTTGCCGCGACAGTACCCGACGAGCGGACCACGTTCAGCAGCGAGTTCGTTCCCCGCCTGCGCGGGTGGCGCGGCGGAGGGGGGTCGCACAGACAGACATCGAGGCGCAGGCGAGTGACCACGGTCAGGTGCGGCGCGAGGTCGCGCAGCAGGGCGATGGCCGAGAAGCCGCTGTCGGCCACCGCGACGACGCGCCGTCCCGGCAGCCAGCGCGCGACCTGCAGCAAGGCCTGCCGGCCCCAGTCCGTCAGCTTCTTGTGCCTCCTTGCCCTGCCCGGCGGTGCAGCGCTCAGAGGGGGCCAGCACGGTCAGGAAGGGCAGGCCCCAGACGCAACCGGCCCAGGGCACGGGCGCCAGCAGCATGACCGAGAGCCAACGCAGGCCGCTGGCCTTGACGAAGTGCCCTTTCGAGGAGCGGACCGGATCCCGGTAAATCCCCCGTGCCGTGATCCGCGCGCCCCAGCGTCGCTCGATGGTGTCGTCGAGCCCGACCACCACCGGGCCGTCGGGGACGAAGGCGGCGACGAGCAGCAGCAGGAGGCGGTGCGCCAGCGCCCGCGAGCACCAGCGCCCATCGCTCAGCACGCGATGGTAGACGGCAAAGCCAGCCACCTCGCCCAGCCCCATGACGCGCAGGGCAGCGGCAACCGTCCGCCGCCCCGGCGCCAGCAGGGCGCCGCCGACCAGCAACGAGCACGTGACGCCAGACGGCGGCGGTGAAGTGGCATCGGAAGGGCCGCATCCACCCGTCCAGCACCGCGGGGTCTACGTCCGTTGCGCGGCTGCGCCCAACCGGCCAGGGCGATAGAGTCCAGGTGCTGTGGTGGCGCCGCGAGGCTTGGGGCAACCCCGGACCTTTCGGTCGGGAGGTCATGCCACTCGACGCAGCCCTCGCCTTCATCGCCGCCGAGGGCTTCTTCTGGAGCCATGCTTCGTGGCGAACACGTCACAGCACGTGCAAACTCAAGGTGAGGGCCAACCAACCGATCCGTGTACCTGTGTCGCGTGGGCCGCCCTCAGGGGCGGCGGCCCTCGGGCCCGAGCAGCCGCGCGAGCTGGGCCTCCAGCGCCCGCTGGCCCTCCGGGCCGAGCCGGCCGAAGAACGCCCGCTGGGCGCGGCGGGCCAGGGGCAGGGCGCGGGCGAGCGCCTCCGCCCCGGCGCGGGTCAGGGCGACGCCGTTGGCGCGCGGGTCGCCGGGGTGCGGCGCGCGGGCCACGTGGCCCTTAGCCTCCAGCAGGCGCAGTACCCGCGAGGCGGTCATGCGGTCGATGCCGACGCGCTCGGCGATGCGCGCCTGCGAGGGCGGCTCGCGCCCCGGCCGCCCGGCCGCCGCCAGGACCAGGAGCTGGGTATGGGTCAGGCCGAGCGGGGCCAGCGCCGCCTCCAGGTGCCGGGCCCAGGCGCGCTGCGCGTGCCAGAGCCGCCAGCCGGGGCCGCTGGCGGGCTCGCAGCGGCCCTCGGCGGAGCGGGGCGCTGGGGGGAGGCGGGCCATCGGGGGCCAGTGTTGTCACGCTTACGATCCCCCGCGCAACCCGCGCGAACTGAGTCTTCATCCTGCTGAAGTGTCCGCGGAACCGCCAACTGCCCCTCTCCAGGAGGGGAGTTTGCCGAATCGTGGCTTTTTCCTCGGAAAATTTTTTTCGCCCCGCCGCGGCCGGGCGGCGACGTGCCTTGAGTGTTGCCTGGCCGACCTGCGGGGCTGTCCCCCCCGTGTTCGGCCCCCGCGGCCTTGAGCGGGGCTTGAAGAAGCTGGGGCCAGCCTGGCGCCGATCCTGGCTAGGCCGGGAAGGCGTCGCGACGGTCGCGTGCGGTCTCGCTGCGGGTGCCGGCGCCGAGCTTGCGTCGGGTGAGCTGGGCGCGGGTGTCGCTCTCCGGTCCGTTGGTGTGCGGTGGGATCTCGGGGCGGCCGAGGGCCATCAGCGGCTCAGGCTTGTTGGCGCGCGGGTGCTCGAGCAGCCGGCCGGGGACGAGGAGGCCGGCGCGGCGCCGGAAGAGGCGGCCGGACCGGGCGCGCGACCCCGACCGGCGGCGCCGGCTGGACCCTCGTCGACCCGCCTTCGGGTGGGCCACGCCGGACCGGCGCCGCTCGCTCGGTCCGCGCGCAGGGATCCCGCTCTCCAGGCTGGGCGGCGGGAGGAGGCGTCGCCTCGGCGGCGGGCCGAGAGGGTGCCCTGGCAGGGTTGGGTCGTGTCGCCGGCCAGGGGCTGCGACCAGGACGAGGCTTGCGCGGCGAAGCCCCCCCGCCGCCCGCCCCGGCCCGCCGTCGTGACGCGCGTCTCGACCCCGCGCGCCTTGACGGGCGTCGCCAGGCCCGCCGACGCCACCCCGACCCGCGCGGGGCGACGGCTGTCGAGGGGGCGCCAGCTCCGAGGCTCTCACTCGACGCCGCCGCGGGGAGCGCGATCCCCAGGGTGGGGTCGCCAGTCGCAAGGTCCGCGCGCCGCCAGGCCGGTGGGCACGGCCAGTGTGGCCGCCGTCGCGCTGTCGTCGTTGGCCGCCGCGAGCCTCGCGCCCCCGGCCAGCCGTGCGCGAAGACGGTCGCGGGCGTGTCCGCCGCGCCGCAGGCCAGGTAGAACGTCGCGTGCCGCGGCGTGGCGGCGGGGCGAGGGCGGGCCGGAGCGCCGGCCGCCCCCCACGCGGGTCAGGCCGCGGCCAGTTCGGCGATCGCCTCCGCAAGCGTGCGTTGCCGGGCCTTGGCGGCGCGTTCGCACGCGCCGCTGGGGGCGGCGGCCAGGTTGTCGCGCGCGAGCAGGTCGACCTGCGCGACCGTGAGCGGCGGGTTCGGGAGCAGCTCAAGCAGCCCGGCCGCCAGACGGGCCAGCGGCAGCGGGACGGGGATGAGGAGGGGGCGGCGCCCCAGCCTGGCGGCGACCATCCCGACAGCCTCGCGCAAGGTGAGGCGCTCCGGCCCGCCGAGCTCGCACACCGCGCCGCACAGGGCGGGGTCGCGGGCGCACAGGCAGACCGCCTCCGCGACGTCGCCCACGTGGATCGGCTGTAGGCGGGTGCGCCCGCCAGCGATCAGCGGCACCACCGGCGCCGACCGGACGAGCGTGGCCAAGCCCTCCAGGAAGCCGCCATCCGCCGCGAACATGACGCTCGGACGGAGGATCGTCGCGGCGGGGAACGCGCGCCGCACCGCCTCCTCGCCCTGGCCGCGCGCCCGGACGTAGGGCGCGCGCGACCCGGGGTCGGCGCCGATGCCCGAGACGTGCACGAGCCGGTCGACGCCGTGGTGCGCGCACGCCCTGGCCACGTTCTCGGCGCCCTGGACGTGGACGGCGGCGTAGGTCACCCCGGCCGCCTCCACGTACGCGGAGACGGCGTTGACGACCGCCCCGGCGCCGGCCACGGCCGCGGCCACCGAGGCCGCGTCGCGGATGTCGGCCGCCGCCGGGACGACGCGGCCGGGGCCGATGGGGACGGCGCCCGCCTCGACCCGCTCGGGGCGGCGCGCCGCCACGCGGACCGTGGCCCCCTCCCGCGCGAGGCGGCCGACGACCCGGCGGCCCAGGAAGCCCGTCCCGCCAAACACGGTCACCAGAGACATCGCCCCCCGCTCGTGGCGGCCCGCCCCGCCCATCCCCCCGGACGCGCCACCCGTCCCTCTGTCGGGCGGAAAGGGTAGGGCGGTCCTCGAATTTGTCGCGGCGCGACTTCGCTCACACTTCCCCTCGGTGAGAAACTGGTGGAGCGCACGACGCGGCTCACGACGCTGCTCCACCCGCCCCGCATGGCGGGCCACGACGACGGGGCTCCCCCGAGGAGAACGGGCCCGCGCTCGCCGGCCACGGTGCCGAAACCGACGTCGTCTGCATTCCGCAATCGGGTGTCTCACCCCAGAAAAGCCAGCTGGCCAAGCAAGTTGAGTCAGGCCGGCAGTGTGGTAGGCTTCGACCAGGCCGCCGATCGCGGAGGTTACACATGCGAATTGCTGTCCTTGCAGCCGCGTCAGTGCTGGTGATAGCGCCTGTTGCCCACGGCCAAACGGACGCCGGAAGCCCGGGCGGCGCCGGTGGCTACAGCGCGTCCCCCCCGGCAGGCGCGCCGGGCGCCATGTCGGTACTCGGACCAGGGCGCCGGCGACGTGAGCGGCAGGCCTGTCGGAGCGCCCGCGTCGACCCAACCTGATCCGAACAACTGCGGCACGCCGGACGAACCCAGGCCGTGCGCGCCAAGCGCGCACAGGGCACATAGGGCACGCTGACACGGAGAGGGGTTGTCCGGACCTAAACCCACCCGCTCCCGCCTGGGCGGGCGTGCCCGGCGTCCCGTCGGGAAGGGGTCGCGGCAGGTCCTCAGCCGCGGGCGGCCAGCCGGCCCTTCGTCGGAAGCTCCCCGTCAGGAGTGAGATAGCCTAGTCTGGGACCGCGAAATCAGAAGATCGCGGGAGAGGCAGCAATGCTCTGGCCGGCTCGGTTGATCCTGGCGCCCATGGTGGCCTGCGCGGCCGCGGGACTTGCAGTCCCACCGATGCCAGCACGCGGGGAGGGGACGCAGGCGATGGATGCTGACACCCTTCAGCGCGTCCTGCCCGCGGTCGTTCGCACCACAACCTTGAAGGTTCGTCCAGCCCAAAAGGGACCGGGTCAAGCGCCTGCCGTGCGGGTGCGGGCGTTCGGCTCGGGCTTCATCATCGACCCGTCCGGCATCATCGTGACCAACAGGCACGTCATCGAAGGAGCCCAGTCAATCACAGTCGAGTTGATGGACAAGAGCCGGCTTCCCGCAAGGCTCATCGCGGCGGCGAGGGACATCGACGTCGCACTCCTGAAGGTGGACGCCGAGCGGGCTCTGCCGGTGCTGGCGTTCGGCGACAGCGACCGGCTTCGGGTTGGCGATCCGGTGCTGGCGATCGGCAACCCGCTCGGCGTCGGCATGTCGGTGAGCTCCGGCATCGTCAGCGCGCTCAACCGCGACATCATGGACACGCCCTACGACGACTACATCCAGACCGACGCAGCCATCAACCACGGCAACTCGGGGGGCCACTGGTTGACAAGACAGGCCGCGTGATCGGAGTCGACACGGCCATCTATTCGAGCGAGGGCAACACCGGATCGGTTGGGGTGGGCTTCGCCATCCCAGCCAACGTCGTGCGGGTCGTGGTCCGGTACCTGCGCGACCCGGAGCACGTCCGGCCGGGATGGCTCGGCCTGCGGGCCCAAGAGGTCACGCCGGATGTCGCTGACGCCGTCGGCCTGAGGCGCGTGACGGGCGCCCTGGTGACCGAGGTGGACGCAGGCTCCTCGGCGGCAAACGCCGGGATCCGCGAAGGCGACCTGGTCCTGAGGTATGGGGGAAAAGACGTCGACGACTCGCGCGCGCTGCTCCGTCTGGTGGCTGCCTCCCCGGTCGGGCAGGTTGTGCCGCTCGTGATCTGGCGCAACCAACGGGAGGTGGCGTTGTCAGCCACGGTCGGGCAAGCCCCGGCAGACGTCTCGATGCCGATCACACCCCCACCGGCGGCCGAGCCCGCCAACATGATGGTCAACTATGGCGTCCACCTGTCGGCGATTGGTGACTCGGAGCGCCGGGAGTTCGCTCTCGCGGCGACGCAGCGCGGCGCTGTCGTCGCCAGCGTCGAGCCTGACAGTCTTGCTGCTGAAAGTGGGGTTCAGCCGGGAGACGTGGTCGTAAAGGTTGGAGATCAAGCGGTCTCCGGCCCGGCCGACCTTCGGGCCAACTTGAAGCAGGTCAAGGAGCAAGGCCGCCGCTCCGCCCTCGTGCTCGTGCGCGGCAAGAACGGGCAGCGCTGGGTGCCGGTGCCGCTCGACACGACCCCATGACGGTGCCGGCCCGCAAGCCGGCCTCGCGCGCGGGTGCCCCGCGCCAGGCGGCTGGCGCGGTGGTGCGCCCGTTGGAGAAATCCTGACTTTGATTGCCACTCCCCCGGCAAGGGTGAGGCGGTCGAGCAAGGCGCCGGTGAGCCGCTCGGACCCAAAGACGCTTGTCCATTCTTCAAAGGGCCGTTTGACGGGGACTTGGCGAGGGTGAAAGGCGGGGCCGGTCCAGCCCCGGGCGGCCGCGCCGGCGAGGCATCAACCACGAGGGGCGCCCGGCCGCCCAGGGAACAGGGCCGACCCAGAGGCTGCGGCCGGGATGCGGTCACTGGACCGCGATCCGCCGCGGCTGCGCCTCCCTGGCCTTGGGCAGTATCAGGACCAGCACGCCGTCCTCAAGCTGCGCGCCGATCCGCTCCCGGTCGATTTTGCCGGAGAGCGCGAACGCGCGCGTGTAGTGGCCGACGTTGAACTCGGTGTAGACCGGCTCCATCCCCTCGTACTTGCTGAAGTCGATCTTCCCCTCCACCCGCAGCACGTCGTTCTCCAGGGCGATGCTGACGCCCTCGCGCTCCACGCCGGGCATCTCCATCAGCACCGTCAGCGCCTCGTCGGTCTCATAGATGTCGGAGTAGGGGACATAGAAGCGGCCCGGAACCGTCTTCTCGTCCTTGCTCGCCAGCTCCTTCTTGTCGCGCACCGCGAGTTCCTGCGATGGGGCCATCGTGTCCTCCATTGAGTTCTGTTGGTTTGCCCGCTCACGGCTCAGTTCACCGGGATCGACTTCGGCTTGTCGCGCTCGGCGCGCGGCAGGAACAGCGCCAGGACGCCGTCGCGGCACTCGGCCTTCACGCCGTCGGGGTCGATCTCGACCGGCAGCGTCAGGGCGCGGTCGAACCGGCCGGCCAGCCGCTCGCGCCGGTGCAGGCTCGCCTTTTCCGGATAGGCCAGGGACTTCGTGCCCGCCAGCCGGATCGTGTTGCCCTTCACCTGCACGTTGAGGTCCGACTTCTTGATGCCGGGGACCTCGGTGATGATGATGAAGTCGTCGCCCTTGCGGAACACGTTCATCGGCGGATACCCGCCGCCGCCGCTCGGGCCGGACTGCAGCCAGCCGCTGGAGCGGAAGGAGTCCAGGGCCTGTTGCAGGCTGAGCAGCGCATCGAGTGGGTCGCCAAACAGCGTTGCCATCGTTTCACCCCCTTGCTCGCTGGAGGCGGGGAGCGCCCGGCACGCGCCGTCCCGTGGATGCCGATCTCCTGGCGGTGCGCTGGCACTCTCCGGCCTCGAGTGCCAAGCGAGCTGGTGAAGGAGGGATGGGCGGTCAAGAGGAGGTCATAGCGTCGGGTGTTACACAGCTTTAAGCCCACGCCCACCTGTCGGCGGGCGGGTCGGAATCGACCCGCGACGGTGTCGCGGTGTGGCGGGAGGAGGGTAGGGGAGCATGATCGCGCGCTCAGCGCTTCTGTTCTTGCTCGTCTGGGCGTGCGGCGCGGCCGCCGCGCCGGTCTGGACCGCATTCCCGCTGCCCGCGGGAAGCGGCCCGCACGATGTCGCGCCGGCTCCCGACGGCACGGTGTGGTTCACGGCGCAGGCGGCCGGCAGGCTCGGCCGGCTCGATCCGAGGACCGGCCACGTGGATGAGTTTCCGCTCGGCCAGGGCTCGGCGCCGCACGGCGTCATACTCGGCCCGGACGGGGCGCCCTGGGTGACGGATGGGGGCCTCAACGCCGTGCTGCGCCTCGACCCTGGCACGCACGCGATCCGCCGCTTCCCGCTGCCCGCGAGCCGGCCCGGCGCCAACCTCAACACCGCGACCTTCGACCGCTCGGGCAGGCTGTGGTTCACCGGCCAGAATGGCGTCTATGGGCGGGTGGACCCGCAGTCGGGAGCGGTGCGCGTCTGGGACGCGCCGCGCGGTCCCGGACCATACGGCATCACCACGACGCGCTCCGGCGCGGTCTACTTCGCCTCGCTGGCCGGCGGCTACATCGCCCGGATCGATCCGGCGAGCGGCGCCGCGAGCGTCATCGAGCCGCCGACCCCGCACCAGGGGGCCCGCCGCGTTTGGCCGGACGCGCAAGGCGCGCTGTGGGTCAGCGAGTTCGGCGCGGGGCAGATCGCGCGCTTCCAGCCGGCGGGGAACGCCTGGCGATCGTGGCGCCTGCCCGGCACGCACCCGCAGCCCTACGCGATCTATGTGGACGAGCATGACATCGTCTGGGTGAGCGACTTCGGTGTTGGGGTCCTGCTCCGCTTTGATCCCGCCAGCGGCCGGTTTGACCGCGTCGCGGAGCAAGCCGGCGCGGTCTGGCTTCGCCAGTTGCTCGGCCGGCCCGGCGAGGTCTGGGGCGCCGACTCGGCGCACGACCGGCTCATCCGCGTGTCGGAGCGGGGCTGAGCCGCGTTGGCCTCAGCTCTCCTGGCGTGTCTCGCCGGCCTGGGCGGCGATGCGGTCGAGCTTCGCCGCCATGATGAAGTCGTTCTCGTGCAGGCCCTTGATCTTCTTGGTCCGCAGCGAGACCGTCGCATACCCCCAGCCGAAGCTGATGTCCGGATGGTGCCCCTCCGTCTCGGCGAGTTCGGCGGCGCGGCTCACAAAGGCGAATGCCTCGCGGAAGTTCTTGAACCGATAGGTGCGCTCGATCCGGGTGGCGCTGTCCATCAGCGCCCATTCCGGCGCCTGAGCCCGGTATCCCTCGGCCTCCTCGGGCGTCAGCGGCGGAATTCCGCCGCGACATGGCGTGCAGGTCTTCTCTGCCAGTGCTGTCGCCATGCTCTCGCCTCCCAATCCGCCGACCTCACGTGGGAGCGCCGGACCGGGTGCGGGAGAGGCCGCCCCCCGCGCGGGGCGGCGATGAGGGAGGCGGGAATGCGGCGCCGGCCTGGTCGACCTCAATTCGGAACACGGTTGGGAAACGCCGCGCCCGGCCTGCGGCCGTGTCCAATTTCGATCAGAACGACCCGTCCGAAACCGATCCTTTCCGGAACACTAACAGGCGAGCAAGCCGGCTCGACGAGCAGCCTGACGTCATGGCCGAAGGCGGGCTGGCCACGCCCAGCTCGCGGGCGAGCGCTCGGTGTGGATGCGCGGTGCGATCCCTGCCGGCGTGGAACCTGGGGCTGCGAGTTGCCTCAGTGCAATTTCACCCGCGGCTCCCCGCGGCGCGAGGACCCAGGCGCCAGGGTGTCGAGCGCGACCTTGCCGGCGCCGTGCAGCGCGTGCTGGTGCATCTTGTGCAGGGAGCGGTACATCAGCCGGGCGAGCAGGCCCTCCACGAACATGTTCTTGCCGGCCAGCCCGCCCATCAGGTTCCCCACCGTGCTGTACTGGCCGAGCGAGACCAGCGAGCCGAAGTCGCGGTAGCGGAAGGGCTGCAGCGCCTTGCCCTCCAGCCGCCGCCGGACTTGCTTGACGAGATGGCTCGCCTCTTGGTGCGCGGCCTGCGCCCGCGGCGGCACGGGTGCCTCGAAGCCTTCCCGCGGAACGGCGGCGCAGTCGCCGATTGCGAAGATGTCCGGGTCGCGCGTGGTCTGCAGCGTCGGCAGGACGATGAGCTGGTTGCTGCGGTTCACCTCCAGGCCGTCGAGGTCGCGCAGGAAGTCCGGCCCCTTCACACCGGCGGACCACACGACCAGCTCGGCCGGGATGAACGTGCCGTCAGCGAGGCACACCCCGTCCGCGCGCACCGCGCTCACCCGCGCTTTCGTGCGCACCTCGACCCCGAGCCCTCGCAGCAGCTCGGCCGCCTTGTTGGACAAGCGCTCGGGCAGGGCAGGCAGGATGCGGTCGGCGGCCTCGATCACGACGATGCGGATGTCGCGCCCGGGATCCACCCGGTCCAGCCCGTAGGCGATGACCTGTCGCACGGTGTGGTGCAGCTCAGCCGCGAGTTCGGTCCCTGTCGCCCCCGCGCCGATGATGGCGACGTGGAGCTGCCCCGGCCGCACCGCGCCTGGCTGGGCGTGGGCGCGGATGCAGGCATTGACGAGGCGGCGGTTGAAGCGCGCCGCCTGCTCCGGCGTCTCCAGCGGCACCGCATATCGAGCGGTACCCGGCGTGCCGAAATCGTTGGTGACGCTGCCGACCGCGACCACCAGCGTGTCATAGCGGAACGAACGCGGCGGCGTGATCTCGCGTCCCTCGTCGTCGTGTGTGGCGGCGAGACGCACCTCTCTGCGCCTGCGGTCGAGACCGATCATCTCGCCGAAGCGATAGCGGAAATGGTGGTGGTGCGCGTGCGCGAGATGGTCCAGCTCGTGCGCGCCCGGGTCCATGCTGCCGGCGGCGACGGCGTGGAGCAGCGGCTTCCAGAGATGGGTCCGTGCCCGCTCGATCAAGGTGACGTTGGCGCTGCCGCGACGGGCCAGGGTGTCGCCGAGCCGGGTGGCGAGCTGCAAGCCCGCTGCCCCACCCCCTACCACCACGATGTGGTGCAGCCCCCCCTCGCTCGTCGATGGTGGGAAGGATGCAGGCGCGTCCGCCGGCATCTCGGTTGCATTGACCTCGTTCCGCATGGCCCCCTCCTCACGCACCCTGGAAATCGCCAGCGGCAGCATGTCCAGCGGCTCTCTGCCTTCACCGCGCTATCGGGAAGGCGACACCTCGGTCGTGCGGACCTGCCGCTCCTTTGCCAGGATCAGCACCGCCTCCGGATCGTCCGCCTCCGCGTCGGTTTCCTGGTTCAGGTATCGTTGCAGCCGGACCTCGTCGAGGGCTCCCTCCCACTTCGAGACGACGATCGTCGCGACGCCGTTGCCGATGAGGTTGGTCAGCGCCCGCGCTTCCGACATGAAGCGGTCCACGCCGAGGATGAGCGCGATGCTCGCGACCGGGATCGTGCCGGTTGAGCCCAACGTGGCGGCGAGCACGATGAAACCGCTGCCCGTGACGCCCGCCGCGCCTTTCGAGGTCAGCAGCAGCACGCCGAGGATGCCGAGCTGGTGCCCGATTGTCAGCGGGGTGTCGGTCGCCTGTGCCAGGAACAACGCAGCCATTGTCAGATAGATGCAGGTGCCGTCGAGATTGAAGGAATACCCGGTGGGGACCACCAGCCCGACGACCAACTCCTGGCACCCGAGGTTCTCAAGCTTGGCGATCATCCTCGGCAGCACCGATTCTGAGGACGAGGTGCCGAGCACGATGAGCAGCTCTTCCTTGATGTAGCGGATGAACTTGACGACGCTGAAGCCGCAGAGCGCGCAGACCGCGCCCAGGACGATGAAGATGAACACGAGGCAGGTGACGTACACGCTCGCCATCAGCTGGCCGAGCGAGACCAGCGTCCCGATGCCGTAGCGGCCGATGGTGAACGCCATCGCCCCGAATGCGCCCAGCGGCGCCGCCCGCATGATGATGGCGACGATCCCGAAGAGCGTGTGGGAAGCGATGTCGATCAGGCGCAGGAGGGGCTTGCCGTGCTCACCGAGGAAGGACAGCGCGAAGGCAAACAGGACCGCGAAGAACAACACCTGAATCACCTCGCCCTCGGCGAAAGCCCCAACCGCGCTCACCGGGATGATGTGCAGCAGGTAATCGACCGCCCCGGACTTCTTCGCCGCGGTGGCAAAGGTCTGGATCGACGTCGTGTCCACCTGGCTGAGGTTCGCGTGCACACCGGCGCCCGGTCGCCACACATTGGCGACGGTCATGCCGACGGCGAGAGCCACTGTGGTCATGACTTCGAAGTAGATCAGTGCCTTCAGGCCGACGCGGCCGACCTTCTTCATGTCCTCCATGCTGGCGATGCCGTGCACGACGGTACAGAAGATGATCGGCGCGATCACCATCCGGATGGCGGCGATGAAGGCGTCGCCGAATGGCTTCATGCTGGCGCCGAGTGTCGGGTAGAAGTGGCCGAGCAGGGCGCCGATGAGGATCGCGATCAGCACCTGAACATAGAGGTGGCTGTACCATCGAGTGCGATGAGCCAGCGCAGTGCCGGTTGCTTGAACCGCCATCGGGCCCTCCTCCCCTCGATCAGATCACCGTTGCACGCTCGCCTCGACCGCGGTGAGTGCGGTCGTGTTGACCAGCCCGCGGGCGGCCGTGGGGTAGGGTGAGGATACGTGCAAAGGTGCGTACAGGCGAGAGGGCGCCGCGATAGGGGCATCCGAGAAGGTATCATTCGCCGATGGGCGATCGTTGCGGGTCCGACGCACGGTTCCAGTAGGCCTTCCGAGCCGCGTCTCGGACCCGTTTTCTGTGTGGTCCCTCGACGTGCCGCGCCCCGGGTCGGCGTGGGCCGCGTTCGACATCGCGCTGGCGTGGCACCGGCGGGGGTTGGGCGTCGCCGGGCTCGGCCCCGAGGGGATCGCGACCCGCGCACCCTTCGACCTGGACCGGATGGCCTTCCTCGGCGGCGCCCAACTCTCCACCTTTCCGCAACCACTCTGCGCGATTGGGCTACCCTAGCCGGTCAGGCGAATCGGGCTTGGCTCTCTCTGCTGAAGGGCAAAGCCGGGCAACGGAGAACAGGAGATGAGCGACGCGGAGTTCGAGTGCCCGGAGGTGGCGGCGCTGCGCGCGCTGGCGGAGGCGCGCGGCTGGAGCGTCTACACGAAGGGGCCAGAAGATCTCGGCGTGACGCTGCGCGGTGATGTGACGCTCATGCTCAAGCGCGATGCCCTGGTTGACGACATCTGGAGCCTCTCGATCGATATCCAAACGGAGGAGCTGCCGCATGATCCAGCCGAGTTCGCGCTCAAGCTGAGGCGCGCCTTGCGCAGGCTCGGCGAGCTCATCGTCGAGGGCGCACCGGCCGGGTAACGCCTCGATCCGCATCGGCGAGCTGGCGCGGGAGCGCGACCGCCGGTCCGTTCCGCCTCCGATCCACCGTCCGCCAGTATTCCCGGCCCGGCCTCAGGCCCGAATACTGCCCTCGGCAAGTCCTCCCGCCCGCCCGGCGCGCGGCGAACACCAGGGACTTGGCCGCGACGTCGCCGGGACTTCCCGGCGCTTTCCATACTGGAACAGACCGTGCGAAAACTCGCTGGAGCGGTAATGCTGACAAAATTGGCAGTCAGAAGTGCACGCCGAGGTCCTGGTGAGCCAAACCGGCAAATTCCAAGAAATCCCCGGTTCCACATCGTGGCTGTCGGCGATCATGCCAGCCAGTCCGGGAAAACCCGCCAGCAGCAGCCTTTCAGGCTGCTACCACGGCCATCAACTCGGCGAACCCGACGATATTCAGCACCCGCCTCAGGTTGTAGGCGAGCGCGGTCAGGCTGAACTCGGCGCGGACCTTCTCCAGGCCACGCATCAGGAACGCGCCCTGGTTCATCCATTGCTTGACCGTGCCGAACGGGTGTTCGACGGTCTCGCGCCGACAGTCGAGGATACCAGGGCGCTTGGCCAGACGCTCCCGCATCCGGTCCAACACCGCTTCGTTCTCCAGACGAGAGACCGTGCGAAACTTGCCACCCGTGCATTGCGAACGGATTGTGCAATCATCGCACGCCAGCTTGTTGACGTAGTTGATCTTCTTCAGCCCACGCAGAAGCGACGATGAATACGGATACAGCCGCTGACCCGCTGGGCAAACATAGCTGTCGCTGTCTGCGCCATAGCGGAACTCATCCTTGCGGAACAAGCCGGCCTTGACCGAGGGCCCGCGCTGCGGACGCGGCACGTAGGGCACGATCCCAGCCTTCTCGCAGGCCTCGATGTCCTCGATCTTGAAATAGCCCTTGTCGGCCACGGCGTCGATTGCCTCGACGCCCAGGACTGCCTTCGCCGCTTCGGCGGTCCGCGTCAGCAGCCCTCGTCTGGCCATTCCACCAAGCTATGCTTGGCGGAACCTCGTATGGGGGCTGCTATGTCAAGCGACCATTTCTGAGTTCCTCGCATGATCGGATTCGGGTTCGAGCCCATTTCTCATTATGCGGCAGCTCTGGCCGCATCACCTCGTATCCGGTCGAACCTTGAAGCAGTCCGAACCATAATCCCTCATGCTTGAGGGTGCAGGGCTCGGAGGGGTGGGACCCTTCTTGGAAGCGCGGCATCTCTCAGCCCAGGTTCCGCTCGGCCACCACCCGCCCCGATCCGGCAGGTCAGAAGGCGACCCGCGGATTGGATTGTCCCTTCTCGGCTCCGTTAGCCCGCCTTGGCTTTCAGCGCAGCACCGGTCGGCACCAGTCCTTGGGTGACGAATCGCCAGAGTGCCACGAGCAGCTTTCTGGCCAGGGCGACAATGGCGATACGCTTGATGCGACCCCGTCCGTCGCGGACCCGGTCGCGATACCATGTGCTCAGGGCACTATCCGGCTGGTTGCGCAGCCACAGCCAGGCGAGCTGCCCCATGGCCTTGCGCACACGGGCATTCCCGGCTTTCGAGATGCCTTGTTCGTTGTCGACCCCACCGCTCTGCCACGGACTGGGTGCGAGCCCCGCGTAGGCCGCGACCTCACGGCGGTTGCGGAAGTCGCGAAAGAAAGCCTCACCGGCGAGCACCGAGGCGGTTTCGGGGCCGATCCCTTTCAGCCGCAACAGGCGCGCACCCGCGGCGTCGCTCTGGAGCGACGCCGCAGCTCTCGTGTCGTCGCAGCCGTGGGAACTCGCCGCCGCGGCATCGACGATCGGCCCGACGCAACGATCGGCCACGAGGGCAGCATCGCGCTCCGCCTCCACCACAGCAAGCTGCTGCATGGTCAGCTCCAGCCGGTCCACTTGGCGCAGGAGTTCGGCGCTGAGCCGCGGCGGCAGCTTTTGTCCCTCCGTAGTGCGCAGACCTGCCAGCCGGGCCCGTCGGTCCTGCCAGGTCGGCTCAAAACCGAAGATGCCTTGCGTTGCGAGCACCCTCCGTGGCCGTTCCAACGGTCCTGCGGACCGGCGGAACCTTCCGGCCACTCCGCCCCTTGATCCGGTTCGCGTGCCGGATGCGCTCGGCCAGCAGCGTCTCGCGCTCGCGACTAAGCCGTCGTGCATCCTCTGCCTCGCGCGTTGGTGGACGAACCATCGAGCAGACCTGGCGCTCCCCCCGCGACCAGGCCATCAGCGTGCGCAGCATTGCCTCGGCGTCGATGCGGTCCGTCTTGGCGCGGCGACTGCGGCGATTGACCGCGATCGAGGAGGGATCGACGACATGGCTCTGCACCCCGTGCGCCTCCAACAGGCGATGCACCCAGAAGCCGTCGCGGCCTGCCTCCTGCATGACAACAATCCCGACCAGCCCACCGCGCCGACGCTCGGCCCGCTCGTGCAGGCGATCGAGCAACGCGAGCAGGCCTGACCCGTCGCAGGCCGCAACGGCGTGCTTGCTGGCCTTGTCCTCGCCCGGCGTGCTGGCGACAACAATCCAACGCGTCAGGCTGAGTTCCAGCGCCACAAACAACGTGGCTGCCCTGTCGTTCGGCGTGGCATCGTGATGTTGGGCGGCAGGCCGGATGGGATGTTCAATGCTTTGCATCAGGCGTCTCCAGGATGAGAGGACAACGACCTCAGCCTACGATCCGGCCGCCGCCCACCCGCATAGGATCTTTGGCCAGCCTCACCCATGTCGAGGACCTGGTTGCTGACCTGCTGCTCGACGATCAGCTTGTGCTTGGTGTCCACGGCAACTTGCACGTTGCAGCCCACGGCAACATGGGTGTGCGCCGCCATCGCGCGGCTGTCGGGGTCGGTGAGCGAGATCTGGCCCTCGCCGGTGCGGTCGAGCTGCGCCAGCATGTCTTGGCAGCGTGTGCGTCGGGTGCGGATGGCGGCGATCTTCTCAGCTAGGTTCTCGACCCGCGAGCCACTTGTTGTGCTTTCGGCGGCATCGCTTTGGTCGAGCCTTTGCAGATAGTCGTCGAGCTTGGCATCGGCCAATTCGATAAACCTGGTCAGCGAGGCACGGGTGAAGTTGCGGTCCTTGTTGTTGACCGCCTTGATGCGGGTGCCATCCACGGCCAGCAGTTCGCGGCCGAACAGATCCAGCTGGCGGCACAGCAGCACGAACTGGCGAAAGACCGGACGGAAGGCCTTGCGGTTGTCGCGGCGGAAATCGGCGATGGTCTTGTAGTCCGGCTTCAGGTGACGCAGCAGCCAAATGACTTCCCGCTTATCGGCCAATCGACCCGTCACGGGTAGACGCCTTTGTGGGTCAGACGGGACGACGCAGCGACGGCACGGCAAAGCGCGTTGACCATGCCTCGCATGTTGCGGCGCCGGTTGGTGGTCCAGCAGAAGGCGCCGAGATAGTCGGGCAGATGCTTGGGGGAGAGCCGCTTGTGGGTGGCCTTGAGCGCGGTACTGAGATTGGCGACCAGGGTGTTGACGGTGAAGAACGGGGCGCTGCGCTCGCGCTCCGGACGCCCGCCGCCGGTGACGGTGGCGACATGCGTCCGCCCGGCTTCACCGAAGGCGTTGAACGCCCGCAAGCCGTCCGTGTGCACAGTCGCGCCGGCGGCGATGTGGGCATCGCGGAACGCGGCCACCGCCTCGCTGGAGAAGGCGCTGACCGCGCGCATCGCGACATGGCCCATGCGCCCGTCCGCATGCCGCTCGCAGGCGACGATGACGCAGGTCTTGCCTTCGGTTCCGCTGCCTTGGTTCCTTTCACCTCCCAGACACACGTCATCCGCCTCCACTACCGGCGGCGCGGCATCGTCGTCGCTCGCGCCCCCGAGCGAATAGCGCTCCGTCCGCTCGGTCATGGCGTGGCGGAGCCGCTTGTGCAGATACCAGGCCGTCTCATAGCCCAGGCCCAGCCTGCGGCCGAGCTCGACCGCCGAGATCGCCTGTTTGGTGCTGCTCATCAGGTGCATGGCGCGGAACCAAGTGGTCAGAGACAGCTTGGTGTCCGCCATCACGGTGCCCGCGGTGACCGACCAACGTCGGCCGCAGCGCGTGCAGCCGACACGGCGGCCGTAGACATAGCTCTTCAGATTGGCGCAGCGCGGGCAAGGCATTCCTTCACGTTGGCGCGCCGCCACCAACGCCGCCAGACACTGACCCTCCGTCCCGTAGAGTCGTTCGAACTCAACGTCCGTCAGCCCCTTCATGATTGCCCGCACCGTTCTGCTCCGAGACGCCGCGTTCAGAGCGACTTTGCGCTTCCCTGCTGCAAAGTACAAGAGCGGGTCGATTGGCCGATAAGCGGGGTGGAGCAACGGTCGGCCATCACCCTGCTGGCTCTTCAATGCGAACCCATCACCGTGGATGACAATTTCGACGGACGCGACCTGACGCGCTGAACGCTACACCCAATGCGCTATCGCCGGCGCGGCTTGCGCTCGGCCACGATACGGGGCAGCGATTCGGTATGGCGACATCACGCGAACGATGACGGGCGACTTGTCTCCGCGCCGGAGATAGCGCTTCAGCCAGGCGAGCCTATCCCTTGTCGACCGCTTACGTGGTCCTTCATGTGGGCGGTATTTTCCATCGAACGGTGCTGCAGTCCTGATTTGCCTCAGACCAATTGCAACAAATGCGGCTCTCCGGGTACTTGTACCGATGGATACTTCAAACGATTGGACCTATCTTAGGAACTGCTGGTTCACCCCAGAAACCTGTCGCAGCGACAAGAGAACATCAGCTACAGCCGCTGCGCGGCAAACGCGGAGGCCAGCGAGGAGAACTGCCATGAAAACGACAATGATTGCCCTCGCCGCGTTCCTCGGCCTCGCCGTTGGCGGCGCGGCGCTGATCCCGAGCGGTCACGCCCATGCTGCAAACACGTCCTGGACCAATGCTAACAGTGGCGGTGGGGGTGGCTGAGTTCGCCGTCATCGAAGGGAGCCAGCGATGCTGGAGACTCTTGTGGTCATCGGTGCCACCCTGATCTTGGCGCTGCTTGGCAGCGCCTTGATCGCACCGCCGCCAAGTCACGGATCGAGCGCGCGCCCGCCTCGGCCTGCACGCCTTCGATGATCTGGGCGCAGAGCGCGTCGGTCAGCTCCGGCGTGCCCATCGAGGCCCACCAGGCGGCATGTTGCATGGACCTGAAGTGCGGGCGCACTCGCAGCCGTGTTGCACGGACCCGAAGTGCGGGCGCACCCGCCCCAACCCCATTCGGGATCAGGCGATGCGGACGGAGATCGGGCGTCCGAACGCCAGCATACGGTTGAGCGTGTGGATGGCGACCTCCACCTCGGTCGCACGGCGCTCGTCCTTGCGCGAGCGCAGCCCGTCCCCGATCACCTGCTTGTATCTCGCGACGGCCGCCTCGGCGCGAGCGCGCGAGTTGTAGCCCGAGGCTTTCTGCCATCCCATGCGGCCGTGCTCGGCGATGCACTGGAGATGCCGGTCGCGCTGCGTCGGCGCGGTCGCGGCCGTGTCGCTCGGCACCGCTGTGCAACGCGGCGGCACGACCACGGCCGCGTCTGGATGACGCGCGGCGACATCGGCGTAGGTGCTGCTTTGGTCGTACGCACCGTCGGCAATGAACGAGGCCACCGCGCCCGCAACCTGGTCGAGCAAGGGGCCGACCTGAGAGGCGTCGTCCACGTCGCGGTCGGTGAGGGCCGAGGCGACGATCTGACCCGTCTCGGCATCGAGGCCGATGTGCAGCTTCCTCCACGACCGCCGTGCGTGGGTGCCGTGCTTCTCGATCAGCCACTCACCCGCGCCGCACAGCTTCAGCCCCGTGCTGTCCACCAGCAGGTGCAGGGGCTCGCCCTCGCCATCAGCGCCGGCCGCTGGACCGTGTCGGCCGCGGCACCTCCAGCGTCGCCGCCCGCCGGCTCAAGGTGGAGTGGTCCGGCACGCGCAGCGCCAGCCCGAGCAGGCCGATGACGGAGCCGATCAGGCCCTCGGTCTGGCGCAGCGCCAAGCGGAACACGGCACGTAGGGTCAGCGCCGTCAGGATCGCCAGGGGCGAGTAGCAGGCCTGCCCGCCGGCAGTCGAACGTGGTGCTGCTCGCCAGCCCGCGATCGCCTCGGCCGTGAACCAGACGGTGAGGCTGCCGCGCTGGCGCAGGCTGGCGTCGTAGTCGCGCCAGTTGACGACCTTGCGCCTCTGCCTGGGGATATGGTGGCGGCGGTCGTGGTTCAGCTTGAAGGGCAATATGGGCGTCCCGGGTCAGATCAGGGCCTGCCTCCTACGCCAGGTCGGTTCCGCAAGCCATCAGGCGGGTCCGTGCAACAATCCGTCGCACCAGGCTTCGAACTCAGCCGGACATCTTCCAGCCACGCCATCGCGATCCGCGCCTGCTGTGTTTGGGCCGTGGCGTCCGCGGGTGCCAGTTCCCGCGCTTTGGCGTTCGCGTCCCACGACAAGGCGTAGTCCCGGCCCTTCAGCTGGCTGTCGGCCAGCCTGACGAGGGCGGCGACCTTTTCCCGCCGCGCAGCATCGTCGCGCAACATGGAATAGACCTGAATGGCCGCGGTGCCCGCCCCGATAATCGTGGTCAAGGCGGCCGCCACCCTCACCAGCGAGCCGAGTTGCGAGTACCAGCGCCTGGTGAGGGCGAGAATGCGCCGGAGATAGTTCATGCTGCACGACCCGGAATCAGTTGCCAGCCGCATTGCATCGATAACGCATCGGCCTCATCGGCCATTGGAGCCTTGCGGCGCTTCGGGTGCCTCCACGGCCTAGGACATTTCACGCCTAACGTTACCACCTCTAGCAGGGCTTGGGTGATTTTCTTGAGCGAGGCGACGGAAAACCGAGCCGGCTCCCCCAGCGGGGTGCGTGCGATGCAGCCACAAAATCAGAGCGCAATCCAGTTTGTGTTACGTTGGCTGGAAGGCGGGTTCTACGACAGAGGCCGGCCACGTTGCCAAGCTGCCCGGGCCTGTGACCTATTCGGTCGGTTATAGAGCAAACCGTGGCAATCGGTATCCGATCTCTCGGGTAGTGTCTGATCAGAGTGCGACGGACGACATTCGCTAGTTTGCCCCGACCAGGCGTGCTGCCTCAAGCGCTGCACCTGCGGCGCACCGCCACGCCGCTGGGGGGCTTGACCGCAGCACGCGGTCGGGCGGAGGGTATCGATGTCGCTGACACCAGCATCCTCCCTCCTGTCCGCCACGCCTGGACGTAACCCGACACTGTCCGTCAGGTCCAATCCAGATTTTTACATTTGAAATATGGCATTCTCGCGCGGTTGGCCAAAGTCAGGCTAAGAGCCCATCCAAAAGCATCTTGGCGCTCCGCAGTGAACTGGTCTGGAGTCCTTCCTTGAACCAGCCGTAAACGGGGCTGAGAACGGCACGGGCCTCGGCGCTCCTGTGCTGCTCGTGCCACAAGCGCGCGAGGCTCGTAGACGCGTGCAATTCCCAAAGCCTGGCGTGCTGGCGGCGCGAGATCGCGAGGGCTTGCTTAAAATGTTTTTCGCCAGCGCCGGCATTACCTTGTTGGCGGTCCACTTCGCCCAGGCGCCGCGCCAGCTCGGCGTCGTACCATCCCTCGCCCGTGCGCTCGGCCAAGTCCTGCGCCTCGACAAGAAGCTGCCGTGCCTCGTGTAGCCGGCCCAATCGCTGGTTGGCCTCGGCAAGGAGGGCGTGATAGTAGCCGGACCAGATCACCGTCTCTGAGGCGCGGTAGGCTTCCATGCCCTCATGCATGACGGCAATCCCGCCTTCCGGGTCGCCGCTGCACGAGACCACATGGCCCTGGTAGATAGTGGCCATCGCCTTGTATGATACCAGATCAAGATCGTCCACCCGCTTGCCAAGTGCTTTCACTGGCTGGGCGAGCCGCGCGCCATCGGTGAAAAACGAACTGACCTGTACCTCTCAGTATCGAGTACACCGCCAGCGCGGGCGCCCAGCCCATTGTCGGGGCGCGCTCGACGAGCGACGATAGGCAAGCGACTGCTTGATCTGGATAGCCGAGCCAGCACCTGACATACCCAAGCCGGGTCGTGATATGGGCCCACGCAGTCCACGGCCCCCTCAGGGTTTTGTGGCTTCTCCAAAGGTAGCCCGGGTCATCCGAACAGGACTGCACGAGGCGGAGGCCCTCTTGCAAGTGCCAGCTCGACTCGAGGAACTCGCCTCGGACCAGCGCGCTGCCACCGGCGAGGGTATGGCCCAAAATGGTGTACTGCGCATCGGCCCGCCTCCGACTCGAATGCAGCAGCTTGTCGGCCAGATCCTGTGCGAGCCTTGTCTCACTTCGAGTGAAGTGAAATTGCCACCTGTCGCGTATGACGCCGACGAATTCGGCCGGCCGCCCAAGGCGCTCCCACAGCTCTTGCGCCCGGACCTGCACGTCGATGGCTTCGGTATTCGCATAGCCGCGCTGCAGGACGATCGCCTCGCTCAGGCAAGCGAGGGCTTCCAAATCCATCCGGTCGCGCTGTGCGCCTTCGGGCAGCGTCGCGATCAGCCGCAAGGCACGCGCGCACTGCCTGCGCCCCTCCGCGTAGGCGCTGCGTGACGCGGAACGCCAACCGGCGTGGGTGTAGTAACTTATCGCCTTTTCTTGAACTCCACCCTGCTCGTAATGCCACGCCAGTAGATCCGGCTGGGTGATCTCGGTGCTCGGATCAAGCTCAATCAGCGCCTCAGAGACCCGCACATGCAAAGCGGCGCGCCGACTGCGCGGCAGGCTCTCGTAGGCGGCCTGCTGCACCAGCGCGTGCTTGAACGCGTAGCGCGCGTCAGGTGGCGTGCCGCTGCGGAACAGCAGCTCCGAGCGGACAAGCTGCCTCAGCGCCTGCTCCAGAGCGGTGTCGGGCTGACCGGTCACGGCGCTCAGCAGTTCGTCGGTGAACTCGCGCCCGATCACAGCACCGATTTGCGCCACCTCGCGTGCTGGGCCCAGACGCTCCAGCCGTGCCTCAAGCAAATCCTGCAGGCTGGTCGGGATCGGCGGCGGCACGGATCTCTCCTCCTCGGCCGGGAAGCCGATCTCCAGCACGGCTTTGGTCAGTTCCTCGACAAACAGTGGCACCCCTTCCGCGTGCTCCACGATCTGCTGCCGCGTCGTACCAGGCAGCGACACCGCGCCGGCCACGTGATCGGCCAGCATGGCAGCCTCGTCATCGCTCAGCCGGTTCAGCAACAGCGTGGTCACGTGCGCTTGGTCAGGCCAGGGCGGCTTGAATTCAGGACGGGCGGTGATCAGCAGCAGCACGCGCATCGAGGCCACCCGCTCGACGGCGCGCGCCAGCAGTTCGAGGGTGGTCGGGTCGCTCCGGTGCACGTCCTCGAAGATCACCAGCGCCGGCTTCCGGGCGGCAATCCCGGCGAACGCTCCAAGCAACGCCGCCAGGGTCTTCTCCCTGAGCCTCTGCGGGCTCGTCTCGGGCAGGCGATAGGGCGCGCTCGCGGGAGTCGAGAGCAGCCCGGCAAACACGGCAGTTGCGTCGTCGCCGGCATCCGACTTCGCCAGTAGCACCTCAAGCTTGGTGAGCTTCGTCTCGGCCGTGTCATCGCGCCCGAAGCCGGCCGCGCGCTCGATCCGGGCGATCACCGGATAGAGAGCGCTGTCCCGGTGACGCGGCGAGCAGAAATAGCGCGGACGCACTGGCGCCTCGCTGGCCAGCCGGTCCTGCGCCGCACGGATCAGGCGCGACTTGCCGATGCCGGGCTCGCCAGTCAGGAGCACCGCCCGGCCGGCACCTGCCTTGACCTGCTCCCAGCGCCGCAGCAGTAGAGACAATTCCTCCGCACGCCCGACGAGCTCAGCTATCTCGCGCCCACGTAGCGCATCGAACCGACCTTTCACGCCCTCGCCGATCACCTCCCAGGCGGGGACCGGATCGGCAAAGCCATCGAGCGGGATCGGGGTGTGGTCGCGGCACTCAAAGATGTCGCCGACCAGGCGCCGTGTGGCGGGGCCGATCAGCACCGTGCCGGGCTCGGCGCGCGCCAATAGCCCGGCAGCAAGGCTCGGAGCCTCCCCGAGAGTAACCGGCTCCCCTGACCCGGCACCGAGCAGGTCGCCCACCAGCACCAGCCCGGTGGCGATCCCGACCCGGGCCTGCAAGGTACTAGCATGCCCCGTCTTGATCGCCCCGGCCGCCTCGATCAGGTGCAGCGCCGCCCAGATGGCCCGTTCCGCCTCGTCCTCGTGGGTCTCGGGATACCCGAAATAGGCCAGCACCGTCTCGTCGAGCCGTTGCGCAATGGTGCCGCCGGCGCGCTGGATGATTGTGGCGCAGGTCGTGTGAAAGGCGACCAGCAGCCGCTGCAGGTCTTCCGGATCGCCCCGCGCGGACAGCAGGGCCGGCCCGGACAGGCCACACTGTAGGATGGTCAGTTGCCGGCGCTCGGGGGGCGCTGGCAGTGTCGGGACCGGCATTGCAGGCGTCGCGCCGCTCTCGGCGGAGACGGGCTGCGGCTTGGCCGCGAACCGGTAGCCCGCCCCCGGGACCGTAACGATCAGCCGCGGCCTGGCCGGTTCCGGCTCTATCTTGCGCCGCAGCCGCCCGACCAGCACGTCGACGCTGCGGTCGAAGGGGTCTGACCGGCGCCCTGCGACCGCGTCCAGCAGGTGGTCGCGGCTGAGCGCGCGGCCCGGCGCGGCAAGGAAGGCGCGCAGCAGCTCGAACTCCGAGCGCCGCAGCGCCACCTCCCGGCCGCCGGCGTCCACCAGGGTGCGCGCCGCCAAGTCGAGCGTGAGGCCCTCAAACCGCAGCGGTGTCGGATCCGCGCTAGCCATTTCTCTCGGCTCCCGTCGACAGGCGACCGGGGAAGCTCTCGCCGCAACCAACTGGACGCTCAAAAACGAGGAGTATCTTGCACAGCCCGAATGTTCCCGCTGGGCGGCTCCGGGAGGGGTGCGATCATGCTGTCAAGCGCCTCCGGCACGGACCGCAGCACGCGGCGTTCACCGAACAGATGCTGTATCTCGACCGCGTCCGTGTGCCGCCATAGCGTCCAGCAACGGTGGGGCGAGGCAGTCGGGTACAGGGCGATCACCTCATCAGGTGCCTCGCCATCCCAGAAGTTATCGACTTCGATACTGACCCGAACGTCATGAAACTCGGCCCAGCTCCCGATCAAGATGAGTTCGGAATCCGCAAAATTAGTCTTGAGAGGTGACGGAGGTGCGCCGGAGGCTTGTCGTATGGCACGGGCGGTGCCAAGCAGCGTATCGTCGAAGTTCTGTATGCCAGTGGAGTAGTTCTCAAGCTCAGATGCTCGACAGCCATCGCCAAACATATAGGATCTTGAAGCGCTGCGAGTTCGGTCCATTATGGACAATCCCGTGGTTCCCAACGGTGTAAGCCTGAGTTGGCTGTATGATTGGAAGCAAGCACCGACTTCTGGCGGCAGCGTATTAGCCACATAGCAGGTCGTCTATTGGTACCTGTACCGAGGCACGTGGGCAGCCGTTGGCACAAACTCGGGTCCGCGCGCCACAGTCGCATGGATCGGGGCCTAACCAGGATAGGCGAAAAGGCCATCCATCGGGGGGAAGCCTGGGCTAGGTGTGGTGACGGGTGCCGAGGCTTGCGGCGCTGCCGGCTTCGTCCCGGGCACCCCACGGTTCCTACGGTCTCCTATCTACGGACAAGTATCGAACAGGTGCGCGCCGACGATAGAGGCCCTTATGTCATTGCGTGCCTGCTCGGCCGCTGCGCTGTCTGCCGAAAAGGCGGAGATGCGGACTTGATTGCCGCCGGGAAGGCAAATCGTCTCCGCGATAACCTTATTGTTACTGCCGAGAAGTACAGAACCGGCATCTTCGAGGATACGCATGTGCTCACGCAGCATGGCGTCACGTGCAAACAGATGACAAGCACACCCGCTCGCCGGCTTATTGAACGTGCTCCAGTGGACCGCCGGCGCCTGTCCAAAAGCGGCAAACGGAGCCAAAAGCATAGCCGACGTGACGTGTACACTGATTGAAAGCGGATGTTTCATCGTCCTCCTCCGAACGATTGTTGTTGCCACTTTACCGACTCTCGCGACGCTCGCCACCACAGGCGTGCTTCGAACGGCAATGGCGCCACAGTTCGCATGGTGGGTGGGGCCGGTCGGCGCAGCACCTTTTTCTAATCAGCCTCGTTGCAGGACTTTGCCTTGCCGGTGCAGCTCTAGCGCAGAGCGTGAGCATCCCGGTCACGCCCTATATCGCGAACAGCTCGCATGCGGCGGGTTCCTCGTTAGGGACGAGCGTCGATCGGTTGACCCAGTTCCGCATTGCTCCCTTCGTTGCCGAGAGCTGCCTAGCCCGGGTGGGCGCTCAGCTTTCGTGGCCGCACCTTCGCTTGCACTTCCGTCATGTACTCCGCCGCCTCGGCGCGCGTCCTGATGGATCGGACGCGGGCGACAATCGCGGGCTTTGCTCCCTGCCCGGAAACCTCGATGTCCTGCCGCATCGCCGAGTGCAGAATCGCTGGCAGGTTGCCCTCGTTGACGGGTGCCGCAGGACGGGCCAGCCCCGTGGCGCCGACCACTGGGCGCGCCATCACGCGGGCCATGCTCTCGGCGGCTGGAGAGGGCAGGGTCGCCGGCGTGTCAGTTCTCGGGGCCGTCAGGCGAGCGAGGGTGTTGACGCCATTCGCCACGGCGTCGCGTCGGGTCAGCTCCCGTCCCTGCGGCTCGAACACGCGGGCCACGGTCGCCGGAATGGACGAGTGATCGTAGGTTCGGTGGTCGACGAGGTTGCGCGGGATGAGGGGCGAGACCACGATAGCGGGGACGCGCGGCCCGAAGCATTCGAACGTGAAGCCGCATTGATTGAACTCGGAGCCGGGCGCGGTGTCCCCCGGCGCGACCGGGTGCGGGCCCCTCTCGGCGACGGCGTGATCGAAAAAGCCGCCGTGCTCGTCCCAGGTGACGATCAGCAGGCTGCTGTCCCACACCGGCGAGCCGCGAATGGCCTCGTAGGTCGCCTTGATCAGGGCCTCTCCATGGGCCACGTTCGCCAGCGGGTGCTGAGAGGTCCCGTCCTTGTAGTCGTTGAGCACGTCGTAGCTGGGCTCAATGAACGTGTAGCTCGCGTCGTAGTGACCACTGCGCAGGTCACCGTGGAAGTCCTCGAACTCTCGGATGTCGCTGACGATGCTGACGCCCTTCAGCGCGGCGACCATCGGGAAGTCGTCGCCCGCGTAGATGCGGTATTTGACCTTGGCGCGGCCGAGGGCGTCGAAGAGGCTGCCGTGCTTGAACTCGAAGCCGCCGAAGGGCTCAAGTTCCCACTGGACGATCTCGCCGTCGCTGGGGCTGTGGTCGAGCCCGCCCGAGGATCCCGCGTGCGCGAACATGCGATTGGGCCACGTCGGCCCGGGTAGCGACGCGAACCAGCGGTCGCAGACGACGAACTCGCGCGCCAGGGCGTTCAGCACCGGCAGCTGGTTCGGGGCGTAGCACTTCATGACCTCTCCCGGATCGTCCCCGGGGAAGCTTTTCGCGTAGGCCGCGACAAAGCCGGAGTTGTTCACGGCCGGATAGGCGCCACCGCGCGGATAGACGGCCCCCGGCCCGCAGAGCTGCGCGAGCACGTCGGGGAACTCGTGTCCCGGGTCGCGCCGCATCACGTTGTCGGCGCCCCGCTGGACGGTGTAGGTCTTTCCGTTGAAGCTGTTCGCCTCGTTGCCTTTCAGTCCGTCGATCGTCGTTGGTTTTCCGGTTTCGGCGTCGGTGCCGGTGATCCCGGAGAAGCCGAGCATGTGGTCGAAGGACCGGTTCTCCAGCATCAGGACGAAGATGTGCTTGATGCCCGTTGTCCGGTGGTCGCGAACGATCCCCCCGCGGGTGTCCGTGGTCGGCGCGGGCCGCGTCGGGGGCTCGCCACGATGGTCACGGATTGTGGGTTCGGCCATGTTGGTCCTCCGGGGCACTATTGAGACCGGGCTTCAACAGGTATCCGGCTGTGGGTGGTGAACGCCAGAGAGGTGAGTCCCGCCCAGACGCCGGCCAGCCACGGTGGGCCCTCCCTCTGAAGTGCACCACTCGCGTGGCACACACCGGACTTACTGCCGATCGGAGTAGCCCAGGGGATACACGCGAAGATAGTTGGCTTCCAGCGTTGTCTCGGTCGTTTCCTGGACCGTCAATTCGGCATTGGCCTCGTTCAACAACTCCACCACCTAAATCGTCGCGCTCCATCCGCTCGTGGTGCCCGTATACCGCTTGCGAGCAGACCGGACTATGGGTACTTGTACCCAGCAGGGCAAAAGACCCCTTTCAAGTGGGTCTATCCAATTGCGCCCGTCTCGGCAATCTGATTGACTGCTCTCAGGAGGGGCGCGGAGCATGGGAGGCCGCTCAAGGCAATGGGGCCGGTATTCCCACCCAGGTCGCGCCGGCTTCCGATGGCGGCTTTACCCTAAATTCAACACCGACGATGCGATCTGACCGGCGCGCCTTTTCAGGGCAAATGGGAATACAACGCTGCCAACAACTGCCCGGCAGGCATATGCGGCGCGACCGAGTGCACGCGCTGGGTGGCATGAGTCCACGCCCCGTACTAGACTTGCTTTCTTGCTACGGGCGGTTTGCCCGAGTGACGAGGTGGTTTGATGACAGCCCAGTCTATCGTTATCGACGGAACCTCTGTCGCAGTGAATAGCGCCCAAGCCACGCGCCGGCCATTGCTCACGGCTTGCGCATTTGTGGTCGTGTCCGTCGCTCTTGACCGGATCAGCCTGATGGAGGTGCTGCCGGAGTCCGGCTTCACTTTATGGGATCCCGTCCCGGCCTTGGGGCTTGCGCTGCTCCTGACCGGCGGCCTTCGGTTCGCACCAGTGCTGTTCCTGGCAGGTGTCCTCGCGGACGGCATCAATGGGAGCTTCTACGCTGGGGTGATTCCCACACTCCTGACCAGCGCGCTCATGGCAGTGGGTTACGCAGCAATCGCCACAACGCTGCGCCGATTTGCCCTGGAAATCCCAGGGTTCAGGACATTGTCGGACACAGGTTGGTTTCTCGGCGTGACAGCCGTCGGCATTTTTGTATTGGCCGTCTCGGCGGCCGCCGCCCTCACGCTGACTCACGCGCTAGCACCGGTCCAGGTGTGGGCAACGGCCTGCCATTTCTGGGTTGGCGACTTTACTGGCGTGATAGGAGCATTTCCCGTGCTAATGACCGCTCCCCGCGCCTGGGAGAGATGGCAGGAACTGCCCGTCCGTGCACGGTTTGTCGATCCGGCCGCCTTCGCAGTCGTCCTCGGTGTGGCACTGTGGATCGTCTTCGCCCAAGGACAGTCTCGGGAATTCGAGTTCTTTTACCTCCTGATTCTGCCGGTAATCTGGATCGGTGGGAGGCACGGCCTGCCCTGGTGCGCGGTGGCTATCCTGATTGAGCAGCTTGCGCTCATAAGCGTGATCGCACTTCTCGACTACCCGAGGGCGAGCTTCATTGCGTTCCAGCTCCTCTCGCTGGCGGTCGCCGTGACCGGGCTCGTGCTCGGAGCGGTCGTCACAGAGCGCCAGCAAGCGGAACTGCGCTTACGCCGACAGCAGACTGAGCTCGCGCAAATGGCGAGGATCACCACGGCCGGCGCCCTCGGCACTGCCATTATTCATGAGATCAGCCAGCCGCTTGCGGCAATCGCCACCTATGCGTACGCGTCCCGCCAGTTTCTCATGGCGTTGCCGGACGTCCCAGAACACGTGGTGGGGACGGTCGCGAAGGTCGAGACAGAGGTGCTCCGCGCCAGTAGGATCGTCGAGCGGTTGCGAGATTTCGTGTTTCGAGGCGATCAACAAGCGTCGCGTGTGTCCCTCCGTCGGCTGGGGAACCAGGTCGTCGCCGCGCTGGCGGACGAAGCGCGGTCGCGGAACGTGAGTGTCGTTATCGTCGACGAAGCGGACGCATCGCTGAAGGCAGATCGCGTGCAGATAGAACAAGTTCTGTTGAATCTAGTTCGCAACGGAATTGAGGCGGCAGCGGAAAGTCGGCAGACAACGAAGCACGTGTGGATCCGTATGCATCAATCCAGCGGGATGGCACAGGTCGATGTCGAGGACAATGGCCCCGGCGTTCATGTGGACGTCGCCGACCACCTATTCGAGCCATTCACCACAAGCAAGCCCCGCGGCATGGGATTGGGGCTGACGCTCAGTCGCCAGATCATTGAGTGCCATGGCGGCAAGCTTTGGTGGGACCACATCGACGGTGGCGGGACGCGCTTTGCATTCCGGATCCCTTGGGAGGGATTTCACACCAATGCTCGATGACATTGCGGTCGACGTGGTCGAGGACGACGCGGCGATGCGCGATGCCCTGGTACTGCTACTCACGAGCGCCGGGATCCAGGCCCGCGGCTTCGCAGATGCAGAAGAGTTTCTCCGAGCAGAAAACCCCACGGAGATCGCATGTGTTCTTGCCGACGTCCGCCTGCCCGGCATGGACGGTTTATCGCTTCATCGGCGCCTTCTGGCGCTCGGGGCCGAGCCTGCGGTTGTCATGATCACCGGCCATGGCGATGTCGCCATGGCGGTCGCTGCGCTGAAAGCCGGTGCTTTGGACTTTGTCGAAAAGCCGTTCGAACCCGCGGTGCTGCTGGACAGCGTACGTGGCGCCTTGCATCGGGCCAGCGACATCCGGCGTCGCCGGAATGCGGCTAGCGCAACCGAGCATCGCCTCCGGACACTAACTGACCGGGAGAGGGAGGTTCTCGACCTGTTGGTCCAGGGACATGCGAACAAGACAATAGCTGCCAAGCTAGCGATCAGCACACGCACGGTCGAACACCACCGTGCCAATATTATGGAAAAGATGGGTGCGCGGAGTCTATCCCAGCTCTTAAAGATGGCACTTCGGCTTCCCGTCTGATCAATTTGGGTCGTATTGATGTAACTAACCCGAACTACGGATAAGGCTCGGGTTGTTGCACGGACCCACCCGGTGGCGCGTAGAACCAGCCTGGCGTAGGAGGCACGCCCTGATCTAGCCCTGGATGCCCACCTTGCCCTTCAAGCTGAACCAAGATCGCCGCCACCACATCCCCAGGCAGAAGCGCAAGGTCGTCAACTGGCGCGACTACGACGCCAGCCTGCGCCGGCGCGGCAGCCTCACCGTCTGGTTCACGGCCGAGGCGATCGCGGGCTGGCGGGCGGCACCGCGCACCACGGCCGGCGGGCAGGCCTGCTACTCGCCCCTGGCGATCCTGACGGCGCTGACCCTGCGTGCGGTGTTCCGCCTGGCGCTGCGCCAGGCCGAGGGCCTGGTCGGCTCCGTCATCGGCCTGCTTGGGCTGGCGCTGCGCGTGCCGGACCACTCCACCTTGAGCCGCAGGGCAGCGACGCTGGAGGTGCCGCGGCCTACACGGCTGAGCGGCGCCGGCGTGGATGGCGGGAGCGAGCCGATTGACACCTGCTGGTGGACAGCACGGGGCTGAAGCTGTGCGGCGCGGGCGAGTGGCTGATCGAGAAGCACGGCACCCACGCACGGCGGTCGTGGAGGAAGCTGCACATCGGCCTCGATGCCGAGACGGGCCGGATCGTCGCCTCGGCACTCACCGACCGCGACGTGGACGACGCCTCTCAGGTCGGCCCCTTGCTCGATCAAGTCGCGGGCGCGGTGGCCGCGTTCACCGCCGACGGTGCGTACGACCAGGAAAGCGTTTACACCGATGTCGCCCAGCGCCATCCGGACGCGGCCGTGGTCGTGCCGCCACGTTCCACGGCGGTGCCGAGCGAGACGGCTGAGAGCGCGCCGACGCAGCGCGACCGCCATCTCCAATGCATCGCCGAGCACGGCCGCATGGGGTGGCAGAAGCGATCGGGCTACAACGCGCGCGCCCGCGCCGAGGCGGCCATCGCGCGCTGGAAACAGGTGATCGGGGACGGGCGGAGCCGACCAAGGTTCCGCGTGCGCAGCACGTGGAATGTCGGCGGAGGGTGCGCTCGCGCAGGGACGAGCGCCGGGCGACCGAGGTGGACGTCGCTGTCCATGCGCTCAACCGCATGCTGGAGCTGGGACGCCCGATCTCTGTGCGCATCGCCTGATCCCGGATGGGGTTGGGGCGAGTGCGTCTGAACTCCGGGTCCATGCAACACGCCGGCGTGCGTTGGCCGCGGGTGGCGTTCTTTTGCTTCTCCGTTGCTCCACCCTCTCAAGAGTTCGAAGGCTCCGCCAAACCCGGCGCGGCTCACTATCGCAAATGCGAACTCCGGAGGCGGAGCCTATACCGATGTTGCCATCCACCAGGCCTGTCGGGCAGTCAGCGAGGTTCTCGCATTACCAGCCCGATCACTGAAGCGCGCTCAACTGCTCGGCCTACGGGAGGCGGTTCAAGCGAAACTCAGCGATTTAGCTGGTTGCGAGTTTTGCTGCTTGCCTAACTCACTGTATTATATGAGATAATTGGACTTTCCGGCGCACACCGCTCAGGCTTCTCATGCAGCCATTTCCGGATGAGCACGATGACAGAAAGCCCCGCCACAACTCCGATTCCGGTTCAGCTCTCTGAGCCGGAGTTCGTCGCATTTATTGATCCGGCTTGGGTAGTGTTGGAATTGCCGCGTGGTTGATCCAGTTTGGTAGGATGGATCATGTGGACATGCGCAAGCTGCCGGCGGCAGCCCAAGAGGAGCGTCGGCGGCAGGTGGTGGGACTACGCGAGAGCGGCCTGACCTACGAGGCGATCGCGGCGCAGACGGGTCTGACCCGGACGGGGGTGTTCAACATCTGCCGGCGCTTCGCGGCGGCGGGGATGGCGGGCTTGCGCAGCGGACCGCGCGGTCCGGAGCCGGGGAGCGGGCGGTTCCTGAATGCGCGGCAGGAAGCGGAGATTCGTGAACTGATCTGCCGGCACCCGCCGGACCAGCTTGGCCTGCCGTTCGCGCTGTGGAGCCGTGCGGCGGTGCGCGCCCTGATCGAGCAGCGCTGTGGGGTGCGGCTCGCGGTGCGCACCATGGGAAGCTACCTGGCGCGCTGGGGGTTCACAGCGCAGAAGCCGCTGCGGCGGGCCTATGAGCAGCGTGCAGCCGAAGTGCGCCGCTGGCTGCGGCGGGACTACCCGGCGATCGTGGCTCGGGCCAAGCGAGAGAAGGGCACGATCTTCTGGGGCGACGAGACCGGCTTGCGCGCCGATGACGTGCGCGGCCGCAGCTACGCCCCACGCGGACGAACCCCGGTGGTCCGCCCCAATCACCGGCGGGCGGGCGTAGGCCTGATCTCGGCGGTAACCAACAAGGGCGAGCTGCGCTGGATGGTGCTCGACGGCGCGATCAAGGCACCGACGCTGATCCGCTTTCTCGACCGCCTGATCCGCGATGCCGGCGGCAAGGTGTTCCTGATCTTGGACAACCTGCCCGTCCACCGTGCCCGTGCCGTGCGGGAGTGGCTGGCCGGGCGCACCGCGCAAATCGAGGTGTTCCATCTGCCCTCCTACAGCCCCGAGTTGAACCCTGACGAGTGCCTCCATGCCGACCTCAAGCAGGCCGTCACCCGTAAGCCGCCCGCCCGCAGCAAGCAGCAGCTCAAGTGCACCGTCATCAGCCACATGCGCAAGCTCTCGAAGCTGCCCGAACGCGTGCGGAGCTACTTCGGGCACCAGCCTGTCCGTTATGCTGCCTGATTCAAGATCACCCAAGCCGGATCAATATCTTCCCGCACCTGTCGATGCCCAGGCGCGGGCCGAAATGCAAACTGGGCTATCACCGCGTCTTCAATCTGATTCTGCGGGTACTCTACACGGGTATGCAATGGAAGTGCCTGCCGGTGCCACGAACAGACGATCGGACCGCCGTAATCCACTACACGACAATCTACAAAGCGTTCGCCAAATGGTCCGACGATGGCTCGCTCGATCAGGCCTTCCTCGCCAGCGTGCGGCATCTGGCGGAGCAACACCACCTCGATCTCAGCGTCCTTCACGGCGATGGCTCCAACACCGCCGCGAAGAAAGGTGGCGATGGCGTCGGCTATTCCGGCCACAAACATCAGAAGGGCGAGAAGGTCCTCGCGATCGTCGAGAACAACGGCTTTGTGTTGGCTCCGCTTCCTGTGGCGCCGGCGAATGAAGCCGATACCGTGCTCCTCTCGGAGGGGTTGAACGCCTTGAAGCGCGTGGCCAGGCTGACGGATCTGAAGATCGATGGCTCGTATCTCAATCTCGATGGCGGGTTCGATTCCAGGCACAACCGCAAGGCAATCTTCAACGCCGGGCTGGTTCCAAACATCAAGGAAAACCCGCGCAACCGGAAGACCCCGAAGCGGGGGCGGAAGCGGTTGTTCAATGCCGCCATCCATTCGTTGCGGCTATGCGTAGAGCGAACCTTCGCGTGGGAGGATAAATTCAAGCGGTTGCTGCTGCGCTTTGAGTTCAAACAGCAACGGCACTACGGTATGAAACTGATGGCGTACACGTTGATCAATCTGAGGCATTTCTGTGGTGCCTGAAACTTGCAACCAGCTATATCAATGCAACGCAGACCAAGCCCAGGATGGCAGCCGGCGCTGCCAGGAAGTGCGGGCCTTGCCAGTGGACGCCTTGGTCGAGCACGTGCTGCTGGCGGCTTTGGCTCCTGACCAGATCGCGCTGGCGGTGGCGGCTGTCGGGCAGCTCGATGCGGAGACCAAGCTGCTGGAGCAGCAATGGGCGCTCAAGCGCGAACGCGCCCGCTATGACGCCGAGCGGGCCCAGCGGCAATACGACGCGGTCGAACCCGAGAACCGCCTCGTTGCCCGTTCGCTGGAGCGCGTCTGGGAGGAGAAACTGCGCCTGCTCGAGGCGGTCGAGCAGGCCTACGACGTCTGGCGCCGTGAACAGGCCGCGCCGGTTGCCGAGACCGATTGTGCCGAGATACGCGCCTTGGCGCAGGATCTGCCACGCCTGTGGCGAACCGCGGCGGCGGCCGAGCGCAAACGGATCCTGCGCCTGGTCGTGCGTGAGGTCGCACTCGACCAAAAGCGCGAACAAGGCATGGTTTGGCTGCAGATCACCTGGCAGACGGGTGCGACGAGCGAGTACCGGCTGCAGCGTCGCGTGCGGTCCTATATGGCTTGTGCCAACATGGATTGCTTGGAACGCCGCATCCGTGAGCTGAACCGGGCCGGCAAAATGGACCACGAGATTGCCATCACACTGAATGCCGAGGGGATGATATCGGCGCGTGGAGTGCCGTTCCTGCATGGCACGATCCACCTGTTGCGCAAACAATGGGGTATTCGGACAGTCAAGATCAATGGCGACGCGGCCAACCCGCTACGCTGGCCAGATGGCAGTTACTCGATCCAAGGTGCCGCCACGGCTCTGGGGATTACCGCACAAACGGTGTTCAAGTGGCTGCGGAAAGGTCGTCTACAGGGACGCCAGTTGGCGAAAGGTCAGCCTTGGCAGATCACTCTGTCAACCGATCAGATCAGGGCTTTATACCAACAAGTACGACGCACCAGACGATCCAAATAGGAGGCATCATGAAGCACTCGGCTCCGAACGGCTCACCGGCGCCTTGCTCGACCGGCTCACGCACCACGTCCATATCTTGGAGATGAACGGCGAGAGCTATCGGCTCAAGCAGAGCAAGCAGCGTCAGCGTACCACGGCCGCTGAGACGGCGGATAACCAAGCCGATACAGGCTCTCTGACCGGCTCACTTTAGCCGGTCCCGCCCAAGCAGGATTGCGTGACGTAACGCTTTGCAATGGAAGCCATGCCGCGCACGGTGATCGGCCGGGACTGACTGTCGCCATCCGGCGCACCATCACGCCTTCCGGACACGTCAACAAATTGACCAGAGCACCGGAAGCCCCAGGGGGGATTCCGGTGCTCATCCCTGATGCATTTTTACTCCGGCGCGCCGATGCATTTTCTCTCCGGCGTTGACATAAAGTGCCGGTGGTGCGCACCGCCAGGCGCACGCCATACTGGCGGCGGATGACGGCGTGTTGCACGGACTTGGAGTGCAGGCGTACTCGCCCCAGCCCCGTTCGGGGTCAGGCGATGCGCACAGAGATCGGGCGTCCCAGCTCCAGCATGCGGTTGAGCGCATAGACGCCGACGTCCACCTCGGTCGCCCGGCGCTCGTCCTTGTGCGAGCGCACCCTCCGCCGACATTCCACGTGCTGCGCACGCGGAACCTTGGTCGGCTCCGCCCGTCCCCGATCACCCGTTTCCACCGGCTGATGGCCGCCTCGGCGCGGGCGCGCGTGTTATAACCGGATCGCTTCTGCCACCCCATACGCCCGTGCTCGGCGATGCACTGGAGGTGGCGGTCGCGCTGCGTCGGCGCACTCTCGGCCGTCTCGCTCGGCACCGCCGTCGCGCGTGGCGGCACGACCACGGCCGCGTCCGGATGGCGCTGGGCGACATCGTCGTACGTGCTGCCTTGGTCGGTACGCACCGTCGGCGGTGAACGCGGCCACCGCGCCCGCGACCTGGTCGAGCAAGGGGCCGACCTGAGAAGCGTCGTCCACGTCGCGGTCGGTGAGGGCCGAGGCGACGATCTGGCCCGTCTCGGCATCGAGGCCGATGTGCAGCTTCCGCCACGACCGCCGTGCGTGGGTGCCGTGCCTCTCGATCAGCCACTCGCCCGCGCCGCACAGCTTGAGCCCCGTGCTGTCCACCAGCAGGTGCATCGGCTCGCCCTCGCCAGCCGCGCCGGCGCCGTTGCTCGGCCGTGTTGGCCGCGGCACCTCCAGCGTCGCCGCACGCCGGCTCAAGGTGGAGTGGTCCGGCACCCGCAGCGCCAGGCCGAGCAGGCCGATGACGGAGCCGATCAGGCCTTCGGCCTGGCGCAGGGCGAGGCGGAACACGGCACGCAGGGTCAGCGCCGTCAGGATCGCCAGGGGCGAGTAGCAGGGCTGGCCGCCAGCCGTGGTGCGCGGCGCCGCCCGCCAGCCCGCGATCGCCTCGGCCGTGAACCAGACGGTGAGGCTGCCGCGCTGACGCAGGCTGGCGTCGTAGTCGCGCCAGTTGATGACCTTGCGCCTCTGCCTGGGGATGTGGTGGCGGCGGTCGTGGTTCAGCTTGAAGGGCAAGGGGGGCGTCCAAGGTCAGATCAGGGCGTGCCTCCTACGCCCGGCTGGTTCTACGCGCCACCGGGTAGGTCCGTGCAACAACCCGGCGCCGCCGCACAAAGCAGGAAGTGTTGCGCCATGAACACCCATCGTGGGAGGACCAAGCCAGCGCTCTCCTGCCAGGGTCTGCCAAAAAGTACAACCCTAAATTCACCGGTGGCGGCTGCTACATAAGGCCGGTCAACTACGCCGAGCGGCACCGAGCCGGGCAGCGGGTCGGCACGGCGCTGACCGAGGGCACGGCCAACTTCCTGGTGAACCGCCGGATGAACAAGGCACAGCAGATGCGCTGGACGCGGCGCGGCGCCGACCGGCTGCTCCAGGTCCGCTGTGCCGTCTACAACGGCACGCTCGGCACCGGCTTCGGGCAGCGCTTCCAGGCTGTTAACGACCCGCACCCGCCCGCCGCCCTCGCAGCCTGACCCCCAACTTTGCGACGGTCCCCTGCGCTCGGGCAATCGATCCGCGCACCACGGCCGCACACGGCCGTGTGACCACCACAAAGGTTACAACGCGTAACCCGACCTCAGGGGGCGGTGACACGCAAATTGAGCGGCACACGGCCGTGGTCCGAGTCGAGCACGTACAGCTTTACCTTCGGCAGAACCTTTTCTATCGCTTCTAGATAGAGCCTCAATCGGGTAATGTCGGGCGCCTTTTGGTACTCTCTGAGCAGTGCGAGGAATCGATCGGCCTCCCCGACCGCTTCGGCAATGCGCTGTTGCTTGTAGGCCTCAGCCTGGCTGATCGCCGTGCGCGCCTCGCCGCGTGCCTTCGGAATCAGATCGTTCTGATAGGCGCGGGCTTCGTTCTGCAGCTTTTCGCGGTCGGCCATGGCGTCAGCCACGTCCTGAAACGCCGCCGCGACCGATCGGTCGAGCGCCATGGTCATGATGTTCGCGGATGAGATCTGCACGCCGCTTCGATAGCGGTCCAAGATCGCCTGCACCCGAGTCTTCACCATCTCCTGCATCGCCACCCGCCCGGTAGTCAGGACTTCGTCGATCGGCGTTGCGGCCACGGCCTCCGTGAGCGCTGTCTGCGCAACCGCGTCGACCAAGGCATGCGGATCTTCGATCCGAAACAGGAAATCGACCGGATCGCGGATGACGTATTGCAGGACCAGGGCGATGCTGAGGATATTGGTATCGCCGGTCAGCAGTTCCATTCCGGTCACTGCTTCCGAATTCGGCACACTGTTCGGAAGCGTAAAGCCGACGCCAGTTTTCATCACGCTCGTGGTCTTGAGCACCTCCACCCGATCGATCGGCCACGGCAGACGGTAGTGAATGCCGGGGTCGACATGCTGGGCCACTGCTCCGAACCGTCGCACCACGCCACGCTCGTCGGCCGCTACCTCATAGAAGCCCGAGCCTAGATAAGCCGCGATTAGAGCGGTTGCGATCAGGCCGATCAGGTAGGTTCGCAGCTTCCGCGTGTGCCGTCCCGGCCCCTCGTCGGATGGTCGCAGGGTTGCACACCGGGAATCCGGTTGCCCAGGCGGGGCGTGCCGAACTGCTGCCTGGGACGAGGGAGGGTCCACCAGCTCGATCTGGCCATGCGGCTTCGCCGTGGTGCTCATGGCGGCATGTCCGCCGGCTTGGTCGTTGAGAGTTGGGTGTGCGGCGCGCCCCGCGCTCGAGAAGCCGGATCAGCCAATCGCAAGCCAAGGGCTGGGGAACCCGCGGGAGCTGCTCCTTCCCCGGCAGGCGGTCTCAGCCCATAGCCCAGAATGCCGAGCGCCTCGGCCTCGGCTGGAAGAAAGAGCGTGGTCTTGTCGTCGAGAAACTGCTGGTATGCCTGAAGCGTGCGAAGGAATTTGTAGAACCCGGGATCGCGGCTGAACGCGCCGGCATAGATGCGCGCCGCCTCGGCATCACCAACCGCCTTCAGATGCTGCGCCTTGGCATACGCGTCCGCCTCGATGTCGCTTTTCTCGTGGTCGGCCGCGGCCGTGATCCGCTGTGCTTCCAGCTCTCCGGCGGAGCGATGCTCGGCGGCGATCTTTCCCCGTTCGGCTTTCATCCGCTCGAACACGTGCTCTTTGTTCTGCTCCGACAGGGACAGATGGCGGATGTCCACATTCAACAGCGCGATGCCGTAGGCTGGACCGACGAAGTTTGCGACGCGATCCCGGATCTCCAAAACAATTTCGGCGTATCGGCTCGCGAGCGCATTTGGAGTGATGAACGCTGCGGCGGCATAGCGGCCCATAACCGCGCCGATCTCTCCCTGGACGATGTCGGCGATGCGCACTTCCGCAGCAGGGCGCGTGCCGAGCGTCTCGAGATAGCGCTTCGGATCAGCCACCCGCCAAGTGGCGAGACCGTCCACCACGATGTTCTTCTTGTCCTCGCTCAGGAACTCCGCCTGCGCTGACCGAGAGAGCAGCAACCGCCGATCGATCCGAACGACGGTATCGAACGGCGCCTTGAAGTACAGCCCGGGAACCGGGATCACACGAACAATGCGGCCGAAGCGCGTCACCACGCCGAATTCCGTCACGTCCGCAACGAAACAGGACGTCAGCATTGCCCAGAACAGCAGCGCCGCCACGAGGATGGCGGCCGCCAGGCCGAACCCGCGCCTGACTCCGGCGGTTCCGGCCGCGGTGGCAACAGCTGCGCTGGAGGCGCCCTGGCTATGTTCGCCCGCAATGACTGGGCTACCGTGCGACATGCGGCTACTTGCCTTCGCCGGCAGCGAACGGTCGCAGGAGCCAGAGATCAAAGTCCTTCACCTCACCGGCTCCCGGCCTGACGATCTTCCGCACGCCCGGCAAGACCGCACCAATGGTCTCGAGCTGTAGCCGGAACCTGGTGAGCTCCGGCGACTTCCGGTATGCATCGAGTTGCAGTGTGAACGCAGCAGCATCGCCTTCCGCGTGCTTGATATCCTGGTCCCGCGCGGCGAGCGCCTGCTCGACCATGGCTGCGGCCTGGCCTTTCGACTCGTTCACCTTCTCCACAGCAAAGATATTCGCCCGATTGACGGTACGGAGCTTGTCCTCTTGGGCACTGGCAACGTCGCGAAACGCATCATGAACTACGTCGGGTGGATGCACGTAGAAGAGACGGAAGGAAACCACCTCGATCCCTGCCCCATATTTGTCGAGCTTCGACTGCACAGCGTGAGCCACCTCACGTTCCACTTCATCGCGCGCGGTGGTATAGATCGCGTCAATGCTATGCGTCGCGATCACACTGCGTATTGCCGCTAGCGTGGCGCTGCGCATGAGCGCGTCGGGATCGACGATCGCAAACGCATAGGCTAGAGCGTCCTTCACACAATACTGAACGGTCGATCGGAGGTCGATGAGATTCGAGTCGCCGGTCAGTAGGAAGGAATCTTCGGACGCCGCCTCCTTCTGGAACATCAGCCCCGAAGCCCTGACTGAATCCGGTACCGAGCTTGCCCCGAAGACACCACGGTTGCCAGTCAAAGCACGCGTCAGCTCCTCGCGCGAGAGCTGGGGGCGCGCGAACCCGAATGTCATGCGCCGCACCTTGGCGAGGGGAATGATTTGCTCGCTCTCAATCGGCCACGGCAGCCGGAAGTGCAGGCCTGGATCCAGCGTAGGCGCAACGATGCGGCCGAAGCGCAGCTTCATCGCCGTTTCGCCCGGCGCGACCTGAAATAGGCCGCTGGACAAGTAGACGGCGGCAGCCACAAAAATCGCCGCAAGCCACAACTGCGCTGCGCTAATCGAAAGACCCGTAAGGCGGGCGATGCGATCGTGGAGCGAGACCCATTCGGCGGGGATGTGAGCGCGGCGCATGCTCGCAGCCAGGAGCGCGATCAGCGCTATGGCGCTTACAACCTTGAGCGGCTCCGGGACAAAAACGCCAGCCGTTCCGAAGGACGCGCGGGGGTGGATCGCAAGTGCCGAGTACGCAAAATCGAGGGCCCAGCCGGCCAGCAGCGCCATCCCGACAACCACGGACAGGTACACGGCAACCACCCGGGTGCCCAGAGCTTTCAGCAGTACGACCAGGCTACTGAGATTGGTGGCCGGTCCCGCGAGCAGGAAGACCAGCGCGGCTCCGGGGCTGAGCCCTTTCAGCACCAGAGCCGCGGCCAGCGGTGTGGAAGAGGAGGCGCACGTGTAAAGAGGAATGCTGATGAGCAGCATAGCCAGCATGGAAATCAGACCACCGCTCAGGTGCTGCTCAATCAAGTCCGCCGGCAGGACGGCCGCCACGATGCCTGAGAGAACCATGCCGAGCACGAGCCAATAGCTAATGTCGTCGAGCAGTTCGTGAAAAGCATACCGATAGACGCGAACGCTGGCATCGCGTAGACCGGTCATCGTCATTAAGCGGCCGAGCAAAACACGCTCTTCCGGACTAAAATGGTCGTGGTCATGGGTGGGCGTGTTACTGCGCCCGTGGCCGCTGGAATGACCATGCTCCGCGACATCAGTGAAGTCGGACACAGCGGCGCACCACCTTTGCGCCTGCCGGTCCGGTCCATCATATCCGCGCGCCTCGTCCGCGTGCATTAGCGGCACGCCGAGGAAATTGGTGGCGAGACCTGCGGCTACCGCTGCGAGAACGCCCGCCAGCGGCCGGGCGATGGTCAGGACTGGGTCGGTGAGCGCGTAAGTCAAGCTGATGGAATCGATGCCTGTCTCTGGCGTGGCGATCAGAAAGGCAGCCGTGGCGCCCGGGGTAGCGCCTTGCCGCCACAATCCGAGCGCGGTCGGCAGCACGCCGCATGAGCACAGCGGCACGGGAATGCCCAGAGCGGACCCCCACAGTACCGACTTGATCTTTCCGGTGCCGACCAGCCGCGTCATGATCCGGGAAGGGACGAGCACCGCAAGCACTCCGGCCAGCGCGAAGCCAAAGAGCAAAAAGGTAGACGCTTCCTTCAGTATCTCCCAAGTTTCAAAAGCGATCTGGAGAAGCACGTCGCTCATTCCGGAATCCTGAAAGAGGCTGCCGGTTGCGGGCCGGTCATCATGCCCAGACCTCCAACCGGCGTAATAAGTGCACTACCGCGGCAGGTATCTCTTATTGATTGCGCAGGCTACGGAAAACTGCGGATCGACCACGTTGGCCACCTTCAGCTTGGCGGTCTGCCCGAGCAACTCGACGGCATCGTACTTATCGTAGCCATAGTCCTGGACCAACCAGTTCACCAGGTCGACGCAGCCGAGGCGAAGCGCGTCCATTAGCGGTCGGGTACTGCCGACCGACATGATCTCGGTGTCCGTCACCAGGTGCGGCCAGGCGATCTTCTTACCCTTTACCAGGTTGACGGTGAACTGGACATTCATCGGGGTCTCAATGGCGGCGCCGTCGATCTCGCCGTCACCCTGCGCGGAATGTCCGTCGCCAATGAATAGCAGCGCGCCAGGCTCATTGACCGGGAACATCAAAGTGGCGCCTTCGGTTACGTCAGGAAAGTCCATGTTGCCGCCATACGGCCCAGGATAGAGCGAACTGATACACTCCTTCCCCGCGGGGGCGGTGCCGATCGTGCCGAAGAACGGCCGCAGGGGAACCTCGACCTTGCCGACCTTGCTGTTCGGCATATCAAGCGTGCCAATGTTGCGGGTTTTGTCGAGATGCCAGATAAACAGATGGTCCGGCACCGGCGGGGTTACCATTGCCGTCTTGTACTCTGGTGCCAGCGCCCCGAAATAGGGAATCGACCCGCCCCAGCCCCAATCGCGATTGGGTTCGACCTTGTCGAGATGCACCACGAGCGTATCGCCCGGTTCGGCCCCTTCAACGTAGAAGGGGCCGGTCTGCGGATTGACCTTGGTGAGATCGAGCTTGGGGGCGAGGGTCTTGTCGGACGGCGAGAACGCATCATTGGATGCGTCCCGCGTGCGGGTGAACACCGTATCGCCGGGCTTGATGCGCGCTGCCACCGGGTGGGCGTAGCAATAGGTGAAGTAAACCGTATCGCCCGGGTCGTAGCGCACTTCGGCGGCCGGTGCAGGCCATCCCAGCATGAGCGCCGTTGCCACGGCCAGCAGTCCTAAGCCTGCCTTCACGGATTTTCGGCGGATATCGTTCATCTACTCGCTCCTCCCGATTGATTTTGGTGGTTCTAACCAGAAGCCCCGGTTTTATCGTGTCGTCTCGCTACCCCCGTGGTTATAGAAGTTGCTGTCGTAAAGTACCCCGAACAAATCGGAGTTTGCCGGCAGGACCATGGTCGTGCCGTTGTGGACAAAGGCGCGGGATGCCTCCATGGTCCGCAGGAACTTGTAGAATAGGGGATCGGTGCCGAGCGCCTGCGCGTAGATGCGCGCCGCCTCGCTCTCACCTTCGCCGCGGTATCGTTGCGCGGCCTCGATCGCCCGCGAGAGAATATGAGATTTCGCTTCTTCTGCGGTCGCACGGATGTTGAGGCCTGCCTCATCACCCTCGGAGCGGTAGCGCATACTGATGCGACCACGTTCCGATCGCATTCGCGCATAGACACGCATACGATTCTGCTTCGGGAAGTCGAAATTTTGCAACTGCACGCTGACGACGGCGATGCCGTAGTCGCGCAGTGCGGCATCGCGGCATTTGCCGGCCACTTCGGCCAGCACGGCATCACTGCGATAGGCGGCAGCATCAACTGACACGAAGCTAGCGAAAGGGCTGCTCCCTATAGCCGCACCCAGGGCCGCCGAGAGGATGTCGCCGAGTTGCGACTCCGCGCCGGTTCGATCAAAGACAGTCTCGAAAAACTTTCGAGGATCCGCAATCCGCCAAATGATCGCGGTACTGGCGACAACGGGCGTCTTCTCGAGCGTCAGGAATTCGCTCGCGGGCGGCGCGTAGACAAACATCCGTTTGTCGAACGTCCGGACGCTCCGATACGGGAGCTTGAATTTCAGGCCGGGCGTCTCGATAATCCGGACCGGTTTGCCGAACTCGGTCACCAGTGCGGATTCTGCCGTCCCGACGGTGAACAGACACAGGCGCACAACAACAGCGGCGGTTACTGCGAGAAGCACAACCGCAAGCCCTCGGCTGCGACCGTTCGACACTGGATCCTCGCCAACTTGTACTTCTTGTCGTTGCGGAGAGTATGGAGCAGGAAGGGGCGTCAGACAAGCTGCAAGTAAAGGCGCCGGCCGCGGCTGTGGTGCATGGGGCCGTGGAGCATGAGCTTCCCCCCGCGGAGTGGAGGGTTCTGTAAGGAACCTGAACACCCCAGGAGGGCAGCATGGCGGGGAAGCGAACGCGGCGCCGGTTCACGGCGGAATTCAAAGCGCAGGCGGTCAAGCGCGTGCTGGAAGGCGGCAAGCCGCTCGCGGAGGTGGCGGCCGAGCTGGGCGTGAGCACGGGCCAGCTGAGCACCTGGCGCACGGAGCACCTCGCGGCAGGTTCGGCCGAGGCCGTGGCGGCTTGGAAGGTCGAGGAAGCGCAGATGCAGCGCCTCAAGCGCGAGGTGAAGCGGCTTGAGGAGGAGAACCTGATCCTGCGCAAGGCTGCTGCGGTTTTCGCCAAGGGGATCGTGTGACAGCGAAGTACGTCTTCGTGTCGGCCGAGCGTGCGAACCACGCCGTGTCCACGCTGTGCCGGGTAGTCGGCGCGAGCGTGAGCGGCTTCTACGCCTGGCTGCGCGCGATCCCTGCTCTCCAGCACCGGGCCGGGGCGGACGCCGAGCTGCGCGAGCACATCGGCCGGATCTTCGCCGCCCGTAGGAGGGCCTACGGCTCGCCACGGGTCCACGCCGAGCTGCGCCGGGAAGGCCGGCAGCACTCGCGTAGGCGCGTCGAGCGGCTGATGCGCGAGATGGGCCTGTCCGCTCGCCAGGGCCGCAGGCAGGCGCCCCGGACCACCGATAGTCGCCACGATCACCCGGTCGCGCCCAACCTGCTGGAGCGCAACTTCACAGCCGGCAGGCCGGACCAGGTCTGGCTGGCAGACGTCAGCTACATACCCACGGACGAGGGCTGGCTGTATCTCGCCGCGATCAAGGACATGGCCACGCGCGAGATCCTGGGCTGGTCCATGGCGGACCACCTTCGCGCCGAGCTGTGCCTCGACGCGCTGGTCATGGCTCTCCAGCGTCACGGCCCGCCGCCGCGCGGCCTGGTTCATCATTCGGATCGCGGTGTCCAATATGCTTCTAAGCCCTACCGGGCCGTGCTGGAGCGGCACGGCATCACGCAGTCCATGAGCCGACGTGGGAACTGCTTGGACAACGCGCCCATGGAGAGCCTCTTCGCTGCGCTCAAGGTCGAGCACGTCCACCACACCCGCTACCGCACGCGCGACGAGGCCAGGGCAGCGCTGTTCGATTATCTGGAGGTCTTTTACAATCGCCAACGCCTACACTCGGGTCTGGGCTATCGAACCCCGGCCGAGGCGCGGGCAGAGATGACTGAGGCCAGGATGCGCATGGCAGCGTGACGCTCTGATCTCACCCCTCCACTCCGCGGGGGGAAGCTCAGAGGCCGTTGTCCCCGGAGCTTCACACGTCGGATTGCTCCTTCGCCTGTCCGGGTAGCAGCACTTGGGTGGACAAGGCTCCTTCACGGGATACTCCATCATTGAACCGTGCGGGTTGCCGGGGCGGTGTGAACCTCGACAACCCTCAGGTCGCACGGAACCAGTCGAGCATCGGCCGCGTGGTGACACCGGCGTCGGCGAGAATGCGCCGGAGGCCAGGGCAGCCATCGGTGAAAGCGGTCAGCGCCGTATCCTTGGTTCGCCCGACAGCGTCAAGGCTGCAGCGGATTAGTGCTTGGATGTCCGTGCCGGCCTTGGCGACAGCGCCGAAAACCTGCCGGGCACCGGACTGCGTTTCGACATTCCCGATCCGCACCTCCAGATGCCGCTCGCCCTCCGCGCCGCTGCGGATGAACGTTGAATCCAGGGTGACCACAACCGCCGACGCAGCTGCTTCCGGCCTGATCGCAGCGCACTCACCAAGCGCCTCGCCGACCTTCAGGGTATGGCGGCGCAAGGTCGCATGATGCTTTCCCGCGTCGACCGGGAACATTTGCTCCAGCAGATCAGCAGCGGTCCTGTAGGTCATCAGGGCGCAAAGATGCGCCTGAAGCCGGTCCAGCTCCGGTGTCGATCGGCAATGTGATGGCCAAGCGATGCCAGCCTCGATCCCGCCACACACGGGGCAGCGAAAGCGGGGAAGCCGCACCGTGAGCTGGCCGAACAGCGTCGCCATCGCATGGTCCCGGTAGTCCTTTTGACCTGCATGACGTCCGTGCACGCCCCCTCGCCCTCACCCCCAATTTTCACCAACCTCAACATCCAGGCCACGCATCCACCCTTGGTCAGAGAACAGACGCGAAAATACTCAACCCGAACTATGGATAAGGGTTGAGGGGATTCCCAGGAATCCAAGGGCTTGACAGCATCGGCTTGCGAAGGCTGAGCGTCAAACCAGGTTCCGGGGGACCCCTTCAATGTCCATGGATATCACAGCGCTGTATTGCTGCCTCAGCGGTGGCCGGCTTTCTCTGAACAGCGTTTCGGTGCCGATAAGTGGATCGTCTGCCGGTTGTTGCCGTAGTTTCTGGTGGCGGGGCGCCGCGTAGGAAGGGCGTAGCCCGACCGGAGAGGCGCCCCGCCACCAGAAACCATTTTCATGCTGCCGCAGCCAGCAGCAGGAAGTCGAAATAGGCGCAATCAGGCGTCCGCGCGTCAAGGCTCGAATGCGGCCGCTTGCCATTGTAGAAATTCAGATAGCGCCCGATCGAAGCGCGTGCCTCGACCACGGTCTCGTAGGCGTGCAGATAGACCTCCTCGTATTTCACCGAGCGCCAGAGCCGTTCGACAAACACGTTGTCGCGCCAGGCGCTGCGCCCATCCATGCTGATCGCGATGCAATGCTTCAACAGCAGCCCGGTGAAGTCCGTGCTGGTAAACTGGCTGCCCTGGATGCCCTTCTGTTTGTCAAGCTGGCACGTGGGCCTGGTTTATCTGGCATTGGCGCTGGCGGATTAAGGCGAATACCTCGCGGGCGATGTAGCGTTTCAGGCATCGGATGACCTCCAGCTTGGAATGGCCTTCAACGGTTCGCCTTGCCATGTAGGCCTTGGTTCGCGGATCGGTCCGGAGCCGCCCGATGGCAATGATGTGGAGCGCGCTGTTCGCCGCTCGATCACCCCCTCGATTAAGCCGGTGGCGGGTTGTCTTGCCGGAAGACGCAGGAATTGGGCTTACACCGCAAAGAGCCGCGAAGCTGGCCTCGGAATGGAGGCGCTCAGAGTTGTCGCCAGCTGTCAGTAGCAGCTGCGCGGCGATCCCGTGGCCAATCGAGTTCCGGGCCACGAGAGTGGGAGCCAGTTCGTCGATGATGGCGACGATCATGGTATCGAGGTCCGCGATCTCGTCGTGCAATTCGAGGTAACGCCGGCCCAGCGACTTGAGGGTGATCCTTTAGGCTGACACCACGTTGCGGTAGTCGGTCAAATCCGGCCGCCAGGCCGCCAGCGTCCTGACGAGCTGCATGCGGGTCATCTTGCGCAGCGCGTCTCTGAGTTCATCAGGGGCGCAGACGATGGTGTTTTGGATCATCTGCAACGCCACACGCCGGGCGGCAACTGCGGTCTTTCTGCAGGCTTTGAGCACACGCAAGGACTCGACCATCCCGTCACGGCGCTTGGGCGTGACCACGCGCTTGCCGCTAAAGGCTGCGTGGGCGGCATTTTGGGCGTCCAGGTCATCATTTTTGCCACGCTTGCGGCGGTCATGCCTGTCTGGTGCCGTGACCTCCAGAACTTCAACACCGGCGTTCTGCATGTAACGCAGGAGCCCCGCACCATAGGTGTCAGTTGCCTCGACGCCAACGCACCGAAGTCGCCCGAAGGATCGCATCCAGGCGAGCATCTGCTTGTAGCCGTGCCGGGTTGCCGCGAAGCACTGGCTTCCTAGAAAGCGATCATGTTCGTCGACAACAGCCGCGACATGAAGATCCTTATGCGTGTCGACGCCACCGACCACGCTACCAACGGCCCACTCTTGCCTAACGTTCATTGCGGCTTTCCGGGTTCGACGCTGCTACGGACGGATTTGTCGCGACCGAATGCCTGGACAGGACAGTAACGTGACAGGAAGTCAGGCCCTTCTTGGGTCACACGCATCGGCGAGGCAAAACCTCACAGCTTGATGGCTCAGCCGCCCGACAGATCCAGGGAAAGACACAAAACCCGGTCGATCGGTGTTCGGGTCAGGGCGACTGGGACACCCCGCTGTGCCGGCTATCCTCAGGAAATTCATCGCTTAATACGACGGGATCACCGAAAGACTGCCGACGCCATCATTCTTACTGTCGGTGTTGAACATCGCGGGCGTACCGTGCCTGATCAGAGCCTCCTTGACCGCGTCGAGGCAAAAATCGACTTCCATCGTGATCGACACCCGCCAGGACAGCACCCGCCGGGTAAACCAATCCGGCTCTTATCGGCTTCCGGGGTGTTGGTCCGGGTTCGCAACCAGGGCTGAGACGAGCGCGCCGAGCAGGGCCTTGCCGCGTCGGCGAGCGTTGTGCACGAACTGGAAGAAGCCGAGGTAGTCCGGCAGCTTGTCTTGCGAGATGCCCCGGTGCGGACGCAACCACGAGCGCAGCAGCGACCAGAACCCATTGGGTAGGAGGGGTGCCGCCTCGGAAGGACAGCCCTCCTCCCCCCACCGAACCGGACGTGAAAGTCGTCCCCTCATCCGGCTCTCCACACCCTTGCTCCCCTCTGTAGGCCGGGGATCGAGTTCATGCGTCGCTCGAAGGTGTCGGGCAGCATCAGCACACCCACCTTCTGGACGCCTGCCCCCGCAGGATGCTGCCGCCCTTCGCCTGGGCAGCGGGACCTTCGCGGCGGTCGCCCACACGCTTGTATCCATGCCCATCCGCCTTGGCGGCTGTCCGGGGCGTTACCCCCAGCGTTTGGCTACGACGACGGCTCTGTCGCCATGCTGGACACCGGAGAGGGCCAGCCACAGGCGATCCCGTAGTTGCACAGATCGGAGATGCGACGTGGGTCGGGTGCTCCGTTCGCCATTTCTCTCCCTTACCGGGAGCGGACCGCGATTGCCGGGTCGGGGCACGGGGGGTATCCCCTGGGCCGGTGTGTCCATCGGCCGTGTCGCGGCCAGCCGCCTCAGCCATCGTTGCGGCTGTCTCAACACCAGAGTCCATGGCTGGAGTTCGGGCAGTGTAGCTCTCACCCTTCACGTCTTGCGCTGACCCTCCGGGATCACGACGGCTTCGTCCCCTTGGGCCTTCTCCCGGCAGGCGATGGTCCCCCGCTCCTTTCGGAGTTACAGCCCATCTCTGGGCCGAGGTGAGCCGGGTGCGCACGGGACCCAGCGTCCCGATGAACGCCGTAGCTGTTACGCCATTGTTCATTCTCCCTTACCTGCGCCACAACGGCGCACCTCGATCGTGTTGACGTGCACCTCGCAAAAGCCGTCGCCGTCCTCGTCGCGCGCATACTCGCCGCGTGCGTGGCAGACGGTCTTGTGCCGGTAGCCCCAGGCGGGCAGGCGCGTGTAGACGTTGTACTCGTCCGTGTGGACCAGGCTGCCTTGGGCGACAGTGCCCGTGATGACCGGCTGGATCGTCCGTTGCTGCACGTTGGCCAGCATGCGCAGCACGACCTGACCACCACGCTGGATCAGGCCGAGGATCGGCGGCTTGTCCTTCTCCAGCGTGCCACGCCCCGGCGCACCCGCCAGCCTGCGACGTCGTCCCGGCCGCCCCTTTTTGCCACTTCAGCCGGTTGGCCCTTGTGCCCGGCCACGACATAGACCTCGTCGATCTCGACCTCGCCCTCCAGCTCAGCCGCTGGCGTCCTGGCGAGCAGACCGTGACGCAACTGCTCGGTCATGGCCTGTACGTCCGACGGGCTCAGGCCGAGCTCCAGGGCGATCTGCCGGTTCGACAGGTTCAGGCCCATGAAGTAGAGGCACAGCACCCACACGCCCAGTGGCTGGTGATGGCCGGCCAGCACCGTGCCGGTGAGGTCGTCGAAACGGGAGGCGCACGCCTTGCAGCGGTAGCGCTGCCGGCACGGCTGGGTGTCGTCGCACCCGTCGCGGATCACGGCCTCACTGTCGCAGGACGGGCAGCGCACGCCCTCGGGCCAGCGCTGCTGGCGCACGAAGGCGAAGCACTTGGCGTCGTCCATCAGGCCGGAGAGGTTGATCAAGTCGGGTGTGGCCATGATGGCGGGGGCTCCTCACGCGAGCGAGGTCAGCTACCCCCGCTCGCGCCCGCGCACCAGGCCTCCTTTGCCCCGCGACCCGGTCCCGACCTCACCACCCCGGAACCCGACAAGAGCGACCAATCCACCACGGCCGCCAGATAGACAAAGCCGCGTGCCATCGGAATGTAGGTAATGTCCATCGCCCATACCTGGTTCGGCCGATCGACCTTCAGGCCACGCAGCAGATACGGATAGACCTTGTGCCCAACAGCAGATTTCGACGTGTTCGGGCGCCGGTAGATCGCCTCGATGCGCATGATACGCATCATCGACGCCACCCTCTCCCGGCCGATCGCCACGCCTTCGCCGCGCAACAGATCACGCAGCATCCGGGCGCCCGCGAACGGGTAGTTCAGGTGCAGCTCGTCGATCCGCCGCATGATCGCCAGTTGTGCCTCGGGCACCGGCCGCTTCTGGTAATGCAGCGAACTGCGGCTGAGCTTCAGCACCTCGGCCTGACGCGCAAGCGGCAAGTCGTGGGCGCGGTCGATCATCGCTTTGCGCTCAGCAGGCCGGCTTTGCCGAGCGCACCGGCCAAAAAATCATTCTCCAGCGCAAGCTCTCCGATCTTGGCATGCAGCGCTTTCAGATCGACCGCCGGCACCGCCTCCCGACTTGCGGCGCCCGAACCGAATATGTCGGCCGCTCCCTCCGCCAGCTGAGCCTTCCACGCCGTGATCTGGTTCGGATGCACGTCAAACTGCTGCGCCAGATCGGCCAGCGTCTTCTCGCCCTTCAGGGCAGCCAAGGCCACCTTCGCCTTGAAGGCCGGCGTGTGGTTCCGGCGTGCGCGTCTTGCCATAACTCTCTCCCGAGCCGCGGTATCCTCGCCGCGTTCAGGCAGAAAATCCACTTATCGTGCTGTCCGAATTTGCCCGGCCACCTCTCTATAAACCAGCGTGGCATCGTGCTGTCGGACGGCAGCCGCGTTCAGGATGGCCGGTTCGACCTTGCCCGCTCCCATGATGTGGAAGACCCGCCCACCTTCGGAGATGAGGTAGTCGGTGATGATCCGCCGGTGGCAGCGCCACCACACTGCCTCGGCGCACATGATGGCGCAGACTTGGGTGTGAGCTAGATCGCTCAGCTCCGCCAGCCCGGCCCGAAATGCTGCGGTGGCGGTGTAGTCGGCATAATTCCGGAAGCTCAGGTTCTCCCAGTAGGTGTTCGGGGATAGCCCTTCGTCCTTCCGGTGGCCGCGCAAACCGCCGAGCTCTCGGAGGTGCCGGTAGCTGATCTGCCAGGCGGCCATGCTCGCGGGCAGCGTGTCAGCGTTGAACTGAGGGTTTGTACGCGACCGGGGGATCGAGCGGACGTCGATGACGAGCCCGGCTCCGACTTGCTGGAGCAAGCCGGCAAGCTCGTCCACGGACCGGGTGGAATGGCCGATGGTGAAGAACGTGGATGTCATGCGCAGCATATGGGGCCGTGATCGCCGGATCTATGTCCGATCGTGGGGAGCGAGATGGAGCTGGGTAATCGCGTGCGTCCCACTGGTCGAAGCAATCCAGCCAGCGCGAGATTCCCAGTCGCGCTGCTTCTTTAACGCTGAACCTTTGTGCATGGCAATGTGATCTGTCTTGCTGATCTTGATCTCGTATTGCGGACTCCTCGCTCGCGTGATGTGTATATCCTTTGTAGTCCACGTGTTCTTATGCACCTTGATGATTTTGCCGCTCACGTGTCCGGCGTCCGATTTCCAGGTCACGTGGGTCTCCGAGCTTGAGACTGCCTGACATGACGCTACACCCCCGGTGACAGTTTCTTCTACAACGCTCGCGCGCGCTTCGACCCCGAGGAGCGGTGCAATGCCTGTGTCAAACGTGCCATGGAGAACGCACTGCCACACGACACCGCCGACCTGCACCGGCTCGCCCGGCGCGAGTTCCGCCGCCTCCAGCACAGGCCAGAACCCATCGTCGGCTGTTTCCACCACGCTTGCCTGCCTGTTTACCCAACGTCAGTGAAGACCATTAAGCAGGCCAACGCCAGTTCCGGACTTCCGGCATATCGTCGCCATGCTCGCCGACATAGAGCTTGTGACGCTCCATCGCGCTCCAATAGCGCTCGCTCGCCTCCTGAACCTGATCGGCGAGCCGTGGAATGCGCCGGATGGCGTCCAGCGCAAGTTGATAGCGGTCGAGATTATTGAGCACTACCATGTCGAAGGGTGTGGTCGTGGTGCCCTTCTCCTTGTAGCCGCGGACATGGAAGTTGTCGTGATTATGCCGCCGGTAGGTAAGCCGATGGATGATCCCGGGGTATCCGTGAAAGGCGAATATCACGGGCTTGTCGCGAGTGAAGAGCTCGTCAAAGTCCCGGTCTTCCAGCCCGTGTGGATGTTCGTCCTGCGGCTGGAGTGCCATCAGGTCCACCACATTGACGAAGCGGACGCGGACGCCCGGCACGTGCTCCCGCAGCAACGTCACGGCGGCGAGCGCCTCGAGCGTGGGCACATTGCCGGCGCAGGCCATGACCACGTCGGGATCGCCCGCGTCGTTGCTTGCCCACTGCCAGACACCTGCCCCCGCAGCACAGTGGCGGGCGGCCGATTCGATATCGAGCCACTGCCAGTCCAGCTGCTTGCCGGCAACGATCAGGTTGACGTAGTCCCGGCTTCGGAGACAGTGATCCGCCACGGAGAGGAGGCAGTTGGCATCGGGTGCCAGGTAGATCCGGACAATGTCGGCGCTCTTGTTGGCGACATGATCGATGAACCCGGGGTCCTGATGGGAAAAGCCGTTGTGGTCCTGCCGCCACACCAGGGAGGTCAGCAGGTAGTTGAGCGAAGCGATCGGCTTACGCCACGGGATGTCCCTGGTGGTCTTCAGCCATTTCGCGTGCTGATTGAACATCGAGTCGACGATATGGATGAACGCCTCGTAGCAGGAGAACAGGCCGTGACGCCCGGTGAGCAGGTAGCCTTCAAGCCAGCCCTGGCACATGTGCTCGCTCAGCACCTCCATGACACGCCCTGTGGCACTGAGGTCAACGTCAACGTCGTCGATTCGAGCCATCCACTCCTTGCCGGTCGCTTCGTAAACCGCGTCCAGGCGATTCGACGCCGTCTCGTCCGGCCCGAATAGCCGGAAGTTCCGAGAGGTCAGATTCAGCTTCATCACGTCACGCAGAAACCCGCCGAGGACGCGCGTGGCCTCGGCCTTGACGCCACCCGGGGTGGTGACTTCGACGGCGTAATCGCGGAAGTGCCGCATCGATAGCGGGACCAGGAGCTCCCCTCCGTTGGCGTGCGGGTTGGTTCCCATGCGGCGGCGGCCCGTCGGCGCTAGGGCGGCGAGCTCCTCGCGGAACTTGCCATTCTCGTCGAACAGATCCTGCGGGCGGTAGCTCCTCATCCACGCTTCGAGTTGCTTGAGGTGTTCGGGGTTCTCGAAGTCGGCGATCGGGACCTGATGGGCGCGCCACGTGCCTTCGACCGGCTTGCCGTCCACGAACTTGGGACCCGTCCAGCCCTTGGGAGTCTGGAACACGATCATCGGCCAGCGCGGACGGTCTGGGTTTTCCGCTTTCGAGGAGGAGCGCGCCGCGTCTTGAATGCGGCGGATCTCCGCCAGAACAACGTCAAGCGCGGTAGCCAGGAGCTCGTGCACGGCGGCGGGCTCGTCGCCCTCGACGAAATGGGGCTCGTAGCCGTAACCGTGGAACAGGTCGACCAGCTCCCGGCGGCTGATCCTGGCGAGCACGGTCGGATTGGAGATCTTGAACCCGTTCAGGTGGAGGATCGGCAGCACCGCGCCGTCACGCGCCGGATTCAGGAACTTGTTGGAATGCCAGCTCGCGGCCAGCGGGCCGGTTTCGGCCTCCCCGTCGCCGACGATGCAGGCGACGATCAGGTCCGGGTTGTCGAACGCGGCCCCGTAAGCGTGGGCCAGCGAATAGCCGAGTTCGCCGCCCTCATGGATCGACCCGGGCGTTTCCGGCGCGACGTGGCTCGGAACGCCATAGGGCCAGGAGAACTGGCGGAACAGCCGCTCCATCCCATTCCGGCTACGGTCGATGTTCGGGTAGATCTCTGAATAAGAGCCCTCCAGGTAGGTGTGCGCCACCAGGCCCGGGCCGCCATGGCCCGGACCGATGATGTAGATCATGTCCAGGTCGTTCTGCTTGATCAGCCGGTTGAGATGGACATAGATGAAATTCAATCCGGTCGTCGTGCCCCAGTGGCCGAGCAGGCGTGGTTTGAGATGCTCCAATCGGAGCGGCGCCTCGAGAAGAGGATTGTCCTTCAGGTAGATCTGGCCGACCGTGAGGTAGTTCGCGGCACGCCAATAGGCGTCCATCTTCTGAAGCAGCTCGGGAGACAGGGTGTCTGGCATCATGGTCTCCGTGTCAGGGCCGCCGCTGGTCGGCCGGGACGAGGCTTTGACTGCGCTGCCGCCCGGATGGTCGCCACGCTCGCGGCAGCCTCTCAATCGATCTCGGGAGCAGCCAGTATGTTAGCCGCAATTATGCACGATGTCGCCGGTGCGCCCCTTCGCTGACGTGACGACATAGGTAGACGCGCCGGGGGTTCGGCGTTGCGTGGGCTCGGTGGCGGCGGCGTTGGGGTTGGTGGGAGCGGGTGACGACGGGGCATCAGCCCCGGTGCTCAGTTGAGCATGCGCGGCAGTCGAGCCAGCGCGCAGGCGAAGATCGGCTGGTTTGGGGTCGAACGCGGCAGGTGGAGGTGGGCCTTCCGCTTCACCACCTCGACCGTGGCTGCCAGTTTGATCAGGCGCAGGCGCAGCGTATCGAATTGGGCGACGCGCCAGAGCGAGCGTCTCGGCATGGCCGCCCGCAGGGTCCACATCAACCAGTAGGCGCCAAGGTGCAGGAACAGGCGCATCTGGTTGGCGGCGGCGCGGCAACAGGACGTGCGGTCGGCGGCGAGATGGGTCTTCCAGGCCTTGATGTGATTCTCAGCCTGGCCGCGGGCGCAGTAGATGTCCTGGTAGACGGTGCGGCCGCGCACACCGTCGAGGCTGGTGACGATGAAGCGAGTATCAACACCCTGCGGTCCGGCCTCGACGCGGGCGATGACACGTTCGACGCGATCCCAGCTTGCGGCGCCGTCGTGGAACTCCTTGAACCGGCGCAGCTTCGCGCCGCCTGCGCAGGCGGCGCGCGCGGTCGTGCTGGCTTCCAGAGCGGTGATGTGCTTGCGCAGGGTGGTGGTCGGCGCGACGCCGAGGACGTAATCGAGCCGCTCGGCGCGGCAGAAGCGCAGCACGTCCGGGGTACAATAGTGGCTGTCGGCGCGCAGCAGGATTTCGACGCGCGGCCAGTTGTCACGCAGGGCGGCAATCAGGCGGCGCAGCCAGAACACGATCTGTCGCCCGGTCGGCCGGCAAGCGGGGCGCAAGAGCGCGGCGATCATGCGACCCTCGCCGTCGAACACCACGATCGGCTGGAAGCCGTATTCGTCGTGATGGGCGTTGAACAGGCGAAGCTGCTGGCCGCCATGCACGGTGTCGAAGGTATCGTCGATGTCGAGCACGATGCGGCGCGGCACCTGACGAAAGCTCTGGCAGTAGTGGTCGACCATGGCGCGGCCCATGCGCAGCAGGGCGTGCCTGTCCGGCAGGTTCTCGGTGCGCGACACAGTGGATTGCGAACACAGGTCACCGTGCTCGGGCAGACGGTCCATCGGCAGCTTGAATAGCGGATCGATCCGCAGGCTGTCGGCGTCGTTGCCGTCCTCGTAGCCGGCGGCAATCATAAGCATGCGAAAGCGGATGATCTCATCAAGCCCGTGCATGATGCGCTCGGGTGCCCGCGGATCATGGATGCAGGCGGCCAACCGCCGGGCAATTCCCAGATGCTGCTCGACCTCGCGCAGCATCAGCAGGCCGCCATCGGAGGACATCAGCGCGCCGTCGAAGCGCGCCTCGATTGCCCGCCCGGCGAGGGGTGACAGGCCGGGCAATATGGCGGTAGCTTCGTTGTTGACGGGCATGGTGCGTCCGGATCGGTGCGGATTGGTCTCGATACCCAATTCTACACCTAGGGTCCGTTAGCTCTTGGGGACTTTGATCCAGTCCATTGTTGCTGCCATGCAGAGCACGCCCATGAAGGAGCGAGCGGTCTTCTCATAGCGGGTGGCGACAGCGCGCCACTCCTTCAGCCGTCCCCACAGACGCTCGACGAGGTTGCGGTTCTGGTAGATCCATGGCGGGCAAGCGATCGGCTCCTCGTTGCGCTTGGACGGGATCGCGGGGCGCGCGCCGCTGTCCCAGATCAGGGCGCGGAACGCATGGGAGGCGAGACCGCGATCGCCGACCACCCAACCTGGGACGTCGGACAGGCAGCCGAGCAGACCGGGAGCCAGTGGCAGTTCGTGCGCCTGGCCTGGGGCGAGGGCGAAGGCAATCGCCCGTCCAGTCCCGTCGGCGATCACGCACGCCTTGGTGCCATAGCCGCCGCGAGACCGCCCCAGCGCCTCCCGGCTCTCGCCCTGGGCCGCATCCTCTTTTTGGCTGCACCCGCCGCCTTCTGATGCGCCCGGATGCTCGTGCCATCCAGGAACACCATGCCGAAGCTGATCCCGGACCGCTGCACCCGCTCCAGCAGCCTCTCCCAGACGCCCGTCCTTGCCCATCGGATGAAGGTCTGCGCCGCACCCCACCACGGTCCCAGCTCGGCGGGAATGCTGCGCCACTTGGCGCCGTTCTGGTGCCGCCAGAGGATGGCCTCGATCGTCCGCCGCAGATCGTGGTGTGCCGTCTTCCCGCGCGGGCGAACCGCGTCGATCAGCGGCCGCAGCACGTTCCATTGCGCGTCGCTCAGCACCTGCATTGTTCACTTCCGTTCCAAAATGACAGGACGGTGGCCGGAAGAATGAAGGTATTCAAGGGATGACAGACCCTAATCAACGGCTTGTACACGTGCCCGCCAACCCTCGTGAATTTTCCCGGTTAGGCACAATACGGTTCACTTTAGTTGTTTGTGCCGCAGGGAGAACCAAGGCGAATGCTGCATTTTCAATTGGTTGGTATTCGGCCGATAGCTTAAGTGAACAGGATTTTGCCTTAAGTGAACCGTATTGCGGTTAGGCAGGCACAGACGCCTGCAGAAGCGTCGGGAACTACTCAGCTTGAGTTTGCACGTGCCGTGACGCGTTCGTCATGAGGCATGGATCCAGAAGAAGCCCTCGGCGGCGATGAAGGCGAGGGCTTCGTCGAGCGGCATGACCTCCCGACCGAAAGGTCCGGGGTTGCCCCAGGCCTCGCGGCGCCACCACAGCACCTGGACTCTGTCGCCCTGGCCGGTTGGGCGCAGCCGGGCAACGGGCCCGCCGGTGCGCAGGCTGTAGAGCGTGTGGCCCTTGTTGGCGCGCACCACCTCGACCCCGCCGCGGTGCGGCGGCCAGGGGTAGGCTTCGATGCGGGCGCGCGTCTCATCGGGGCTGCTGGCCATGGGCGCCTCTCTCCCGCCCCCGCCGCGTTTGCGCCTTGGGGGTCTCGTGCGGAGGCGGTGTGCCATGACGCCGAGTGTAGACCCCGCGGTGCTGGACGGGTGGATGCGGCCCTTCCGATGCCACTTCACCGCCGCCGTCTGGCGTCACGTGCTCGTTGCTGGTCGGCGGCGCCCTGCTGGCGCCGGGGCGGCGGACGGTTGCCGCTGCCCTGCGCGTCATGGGGCTGGGCGAGGTGGCTGGCTTTGCCGTCTACCATCGCGTGCTGAGCGATGGGCGCTGGTGCTCGCGGGCGCTGGCGCACCGCCTCCTGCTGCTGCTCGTCGCCGCCTTCGTCCCCGACGGCCCGGTGGTGGTCGGGCTCGACGACACCATCGAGCGACGCTGGGGCGCGCGGATCACGGCACGGGGGATTTACCGGGATCCGGTCCGCTCCTCGAAAGGGCACTTCGTCAAGGCCAGCGGCCTGCGTTGGCTCTCGGTCATGCTGCTGGCGCCCGTGCCCTGGGCCGGTTGCGTCTGGGGCCTGCCCTTCCTGACCGTGCTGGCCCCCTCTGAGCGCTGCACCGCCGGGCAGGGCAAGGAGGCACAAGAAGCTGACGGACTGGGGCCGGCAGGCCTTGCTGCAGGTCGCGCGCTGGCTGCCGGGACGGCGCGTCGTCGCGGTGGCCGACAGCGGCTTCTCGGCCATCGCCCTGCTGCGCGACCTCGCGCCGCACCTGACCGTGGTCACCCGTCTGCGCCTCGATGCCTGTCTGTGCGACCCACCTCCGCCGCGCCGCCCGCGGAGGCGAGGGCGACCGCCGCTCACAGGGGGCGCGGCTGCCCAGCCTGGCCGAGCGGCTGCGCAGCCGGCGCACGCCCTGGCGCCGGGCCAGCCTTGATGGCTGGTATGGCCACCGCACGCGCCGGCTCGACATCGCCACCGGCACCGCGCTCTGGCACCACCCCGGCAGGCGGGTGGCGATCCGCTGGGTGCTGGTGCGGGACCCGAGCGGCGAGAAGGAGCCGCAGGCCTTTCTCTGCACCGACCTGGACGCCGGGCCGACCGACATCCTGCGCTGGTTCGTGCGGCGCTGGAGAGCCGAGACGACATTCGAAGAAGCCCGGCGGCACCTCGGCGTCGAGACCCAGCGGCAGTGGTCCGACCTGGCCATCCTGCGCACCACGCCCGCGCTGCTCGCCCTGTTCTCCCTCGTCACACTGTGGGCCAACGAACTTGCTGCCGAACGTGGCCCGCTCGTCGAGTGCGTGCGCTGGTATCGCAAGTCGCTGCCGACCTTCAGCGACGCTCTCGCCCTGGTCCGGCACGAGCTCTGGACTGCGCAGCTTTTCGCCACCTCGCCGCCGACCGGGACAACGCAGAATGCCTCGGCCGATCTCATCAACCGCCTGCTACTCATCGCCTGCCGGCCACCATGACGCATCACGACGGCCCGCACGCGTCACGGCACGTGCAAACTCAAGATCAGATGCCGCTTCAAATCGGATCATTGACCAGGCGTGCGTGGCCGGGTGTGCGACGGATCGCGGTAAACTGAGTTCATGTCTGAGTAGTTTCCGCCCCTACCGCCGCCGGAATTCGCTATCAGGTGTGACCCCTACCCTCGCCGGGCGCGCCTCCGCCGCCTATGGCGAGCAGAGGGGGATCGAATGAGCGACGTGGATGGCAAACGGAGCGGGCCCGATCTCACCAAAGGGGTTGCCCTCTCCACAATCGCCGATGGGGCCATGCTGCTGGGACACGCCGACGGCGAACCAGCGCTCCTTGCGCGACGAGGCGAGGAGGTTTTCGCGATCGGGGCCATCTGCACCCATTACGGTGCCCCGCTGGAGCAGGGGCTGCTCGTTGAAGACACGCTCCGGTGCGAATGGCATCATGCCTGCTTCAGCCTCCGTAGCGGCGAGGCGCTCCGCGCGCCGGCGCTCAACCCGGTCTCCTGCTGGCGTGTCGAGCAGCGGGACGGCATCGTATACGTGCGCGAAAAGCTCGCTCCAGCGAAGCCGGCGCTTCCGGTAGCGCCCGGCATGCCTGGATCAGTCGTTGTCGTCGGCGGGGGTGGCGCGGGCAACGCGGCGGCCGAGATGCTTCGCCGGGAGGGCTACGCCGGCCGCATCACGATGCTCAGCGCCGATGAGTCCCTCCCCTGCGACCGGCCCAACCTGTCGAAAGGCTTTCTCGCGGGCTCGGCGGCCGAGGAGTCCAATCCTCTCCGGTCAGCGGAATTCTACCGCGAGCGTGGCATCGACCTGAAGCTTGGTGTGCGGGTGGCGAGGATCGACACCGCAAACCGGCAGGTCCAGCTCGCGGACGGCAGCCGTTGCGGCTATGACGCGCTCCTGCTCGCGATGGGCGCCGAGCCGGTGCGGCTCGACATCCCCGGCGGGGACCTCCCGCACGTGCACTACCTGCGGACCCTGGCGGACGGCCGCGCCCTGGTTGCCAAGGCTGTGGTTTCGAAGCGCGCGGTGGTGATCGGAGCGAGCTTTATCGGCCTGGAGGTGGCCGCGTCGCTGCGTGCGCGGAACCTCGACGTGCACGTGGTCGCGCCGGAGGCCCGGCCCATGGGGCGAATCCTGGGCCCCGAGGCCGGGGATTTCTTCCGCAAGCTCCATGAGGACCACGGGGTGACATTCCACCTTGGCATGATGGCGGAATCGATAGATGAACAGGACGTCACGTTGAAGGACGGAACACGCCTCCAGGCCGACCTCGTCGTCGTGGGAATCGGTGTCCGGCCGGCAATCTCATTGGCGGAACAGGCCGGGCTTGCCGTCGATCGCGGCGTCACCGTGGACGAGTACCTCGAGGCCAGCGTCCCAGGCGTCTTCGCCGCTGGCGACATCGCGCGTTGGCCGGGCCGGCTGAACGGCGAGCCGAACTCGGGTCGAACACTGGGTTGTCGCCGAGCGCCAGGGCCAAACCGCGGCGCGCAACATCCTCGGCCGGCGCGAACGCTTCGACCACGTGCCATTCTTCTGGACCGAGCAGTACCGACTTCGGCCTCGGCTACGTTGGTCACGCCGAGCGATGGGACACGGCCGAGCTCGCGGGATCATTCGAAGCGGGCTGCACCATCACCTACCGGCACGGCGGCCGGACGCTCGCGGTGGCTGTCGTCCATCGGGATCTCGAAGGGCTCCGCGCGGAACTCGATCTCGAGCGGAGGATGACCGCCGGCGCGTGATCGATAGACAGAGCGCGCGATCTCCTGAAGGAGCGAAACTGATGAGCACGAGAGCTCCAGCGGGCAACGTCAGACTGAAGCGAGCGTACGAGCCGCCTGCCGGCGAGGATGGCACCCAAATCCTGATCGACCGATTGTGGCCGCGTGGGGTGTCGAAGACAGACGCCGCTGTGGACCAATGGATGAAGGAGATAGCGCCCAGCACCGAGCTGCGAAAATGGTTCGGGCACGACCCCGCGCGCTGGGAAGAATTCCGTCGCCGCTATACCGAGGAGCTGCACCAGAACACCGCGCTGCTGAGCCAATTGCGTTCCCTTGCGCGACAGAACCCTGTCACCCTGGTCTATTCGGCCCATGACGAGGTGCATAACGACGCGATCGTGCTGAGGAACCTGCTGCTGGGACGGTAGGCTGGCCTCCCAGGGTGTCGTTCGCGCGATCAGTGGCAGGATCTCCGTAGTTTTCGAGGCTACCGACGTTATCATCGCTCGACAAGATCGCACTCGTTGATCTGCCCAAGTGGCGCGTCGGTGTACAAGCCAATAGGTGTCGCATCCCGGGATCGATCGCCGAGGCCATCGACACATGCCAGACCAAAGAATGGCCATCCGATCGGACGAGACATATCGGCGTAGAGGAGTGAGCAAATGTTGTGGGATGCATCGGCCATCAATGGCTATGCCATTGAGGCGAGCGATGGCCGGCTCGGGACCGTCAGCGACCTGCTGTTTGAGGATGTCGGCTGGGTCATTCGCTGGCTCGTCGTCGACACAGGCAATTGGCTTTCCGGTCGCAAGGTCCTCCTGCCGCTTTCGGTCTTGGGCGAACCCGATCCGGCGCGGCGCCACTTCCCAATCAAACTGACCATGCAACAGGTCAGGGACAGCCCGGATATCGACACGGATGAGCCCGTGTCGCGGCAGGTCGAGGCCAGCGTCTATGACTATTACGGCTGGTATCCCTATTGGGGTGGTGGCGTATTCCCGATGAGTGATGCCATGGCGATACCCCTTGTCGCGCCGCTTCGCCTCTCGGAGGCAAGGCCGCACGGTCCGGGCAGCACCGATGGTCGGCCAGACGAAGGTGATCCGCATCTCCGTAGCATCGCTGCCGTCACCGGATACCATGTCCACGCCACCGACGGCGAGATTGGTCACGTCGAGGATTTCCTCGTGGATGATGCCGGCTGGAGTATCCGCTACATCGCCATCGATACCAGGAACTGGTGGCCGGGAAAGAAGGTCTTGATCTCGCCGCTCTCGGCGCGAGGTTGGCGCGTCGAAGAGGTGCGCGACCTGGCGCGTCAGTTCACGCCGGTCGAGCAGCGGGTCGGGGCCGTGTTCGTTCGGGAGAAGCTGGAGCGCGTAGGTCCACCACCGCAGCCGATGCCCGCCGGCGCGCCGGAATCCGTCGTTGTCATCGGTGGTGGCGCGGCCGGTAATGCCGCTGCGGAAACGCTTCGCCACGAGGGCTACTCCGGCCGCATCACGATGCTGAGCGCCGATGAGTCGATGCCGTGCGACCGACCTAACCTATCGAAGGGCTATCTCGCCGGCACCGCGTCCGAGGAGTCGAATCTCCTCCGATCGGCGGAATTCTATAGGCAGCGCGAAATTGACTTGCACCTGGGTGCGCGCGTGGCCGCGATCGACATCGGGAACAAGCATGTGGAGCTGGCGGATGGCAGCCGGCACGCCTATGACACGCTCCTCCTCGCCACCGGCGCCGACCCGGTGCGGCTCGAGATCCCCGGCGATGACCTCCCGCACGTGCACTATCTGCGCACGCTGGCGGACAGCCGCGCTCTCGTCTCCAAGGCCCTTACCTCACGGGTAGCCGTGGTGATCGGCGCCAGCTTCATCGGTCTCGAGGTGGCAGCCTCGCTCCGTGCCCGGAATATCGCGGTGCATGTGGTCGGGCCCGAGGCAATTCCGATGGAGAAAGTCCTGGGACCGGAGGTTGGGAATTTCATCCGCGGACTCCACGAGGACCATGGCGTGACGTTCCATCTCGGCACGACAGCGACCTCGATCAACGGGCGAAGTGTGAGATTGAAGAATGGAGAAGACCTCCAAGCCGATCTCGTCGTTGTCGGCATCGGCGTGCGACCGGCGATTTCGTTGGCCAAGGAGGCCGGGCTGGCCGTTGATCGCGGCGTCACGGTGGACGAGTATCTCGAGACGAGCGCCCCGCGTATCTTCGCAGCCGGCGACATCGCACGCTGGCCGGACCGGCTCACCGGGGAACGAATCCGCGTCGAACATTTCGTCGTAGCCGAGCGCCAGGGGCAGACCGCGGCACGCAACATCCTTGGCCGGCGCGAAATCTTCGGCGCCGTTCCGTTCTTCTGGACCGAGCAATACGACCTCGGCATCGCTTATGTCGGGCACGCCGAAGGGTGGGATCGCGCTGAAATCGACGGACAGCTCGAGACGCGAGACTGCCCCATAACCTATCGGCGAAGCGGCAGGAAGCTGGCGGTCGCGACGATCCACCGAGACCTGGGTGGTCTTCGCGTTGAGGTCGAATTGGAGAGGGCAATGACCACCGAAGAAGAACCTTCAACAGTTGGCGCGGAAACGCCCGACACCAAGGACGTGTTTGATTGAGAGATGCGGTCTGGACACCAGGTCGCCCTCGTCTACCACGCTGCTCCACGCCCACTTCAAGCCGATGCGACCGTCATCCGCTGGCCCGCTTTTGCGCCCGTGCACCGCCCTCCTCAACCACTCAGGGCGATGCGCAGGGTGGCCACGATACCCGCGGACGCAAGTGCGAAGCAGCCAAGGCGCACCGCCATCACCGCCGCGAACTTAACCCAGGAGTGGACGTAGTCCTCGATCACGACTTGAAGGCCAAGCGCGGTGTGGTGGAACAGGGCGATCAGGAGCAGGACCATCAGGATGGCGGCGGGCAGTGTCCTCAGCCAGGCGATGAACGTCGCGTAATCGCTGCCGGTATGGGCGATGATCGAGGCCACGAACCACAGTGTCAGCGGAACGAGCGCGACGGCGGAGACGCGCTCCGCCCACCAGTGTCCGACCCCCTCCCTGGCCGAGCCGAGCCCGATCGCGCGAGCCAGGGGCGAGCGCATCTGTTGACGATCCACGGCTCTACCCTGCCATGAACAGGCTGGCGACCCAGGCCGCCACGGTGAGCGCCACGCTCGCCGCCACGACCGCCCATCCCGAGGCGTAGATCGACCGGAGCTCGAATCCGTGCACGGTGTCCCAGACCAGATGACGGATGCCGCCGCAGAGATGCAGAAAGAACGCAAGGGTGCATCCGAACAGCACGACCCGACCGATCCAGGACGCGATGGCGCCCTGCACGGCGGCGTAGGCCCGCGGTCCCGTCGCCGCCGCCATCAACCAGATGACCAGCACCACGGCACAGGCGCTCAAGACGACGCCGGTGAGCCGGTTGGCGAACGACAGCACCGACGTGAGCTGCGGCCGGTAGATCTGCATGTTGGGAGAGCGCGGCCTGGGCCGCCTCGCCGTGGGATTGGGCATGAGTGCTTTCCAGACTGTGCGGCGGTCAGCTTCGGCGCTCGATCACCATCTTCTTGATCTCGGCGATGGCCTTTCCGGGGTTCAAGCCCTTCGGGCAGGTCCGGGTGCAGTTGAGGATGGTGTGGCACCGGTAAAGCCGGAACGGGTCTTCGAGGGTGTCGAGCCGTTCGCCCGTCGCCTCGTCGCGGCTGTCGGCCAGCCAGCGCCAGGCCTGGAGCAGCACGGCGGGGCCCAGGAAGCGATCCCCGTTCCACCAATGGCTGGGGCAGCCCGACGTGCAGCACCAGCAAAGGATGCACTCGTAGTAGCCATCGACCCTGCTGCGCTCCTCCGGGGATTGGAGCCGTTCCCTCTCGGGTTCCGGCGTCTTCGAGCGAAGCCAGGGCTCGATGAGGTTGTACTGCGCGAAGAGATGCGTGGTGTCGGAAACCAGGTCCTTGATCACCGGCAGATTCGCCAGGGGATAGATCGTCGCCGGCGTGGCCAGGTCGGAGATGACCCTGGTGCAGGCGAGCCAGTTCGTGCCATCGATGGTCATGGCGCAGGAACCGCAGATGCCCTCGCGGCAGGAGCGGCGAAAGGTGAGCGTCGAGTCGACTTTGTTCTTGATCCAGAAGAGGGCGTCCAGCAGCATCGGGCCGCAATCGTCAAGATCGACCTCGAAGGTGTCGAGGCGTGGATTATCGCCTGAATCGGAATCGTAGCGATAAATCTCCAGTGACTTGACCCGCACCGCGCCGGCCGGCGCCGGCCACGTCTGGCCTCGCCCGATGCGCGATTCCGGGGTCACGCCGAAATTCCTCGGCACCGGGAACCGCTTGAGCAGGGTAGCGCGAGGCACCTGATCCGAGGAGTCGATGATCATTGTCCACCCTTTGCCGGGCTGGCGTCATGCGCCCGGCTTGCGCGCCGAAACGGGAAGAGGACGATCGGAGAAGTCAGCCGCCGAGCTTTGGATCACGTTCCCCCTTTCGTCGACGACGATGCGGAAGCGTCGGTTCCCGGAAAAGAACGTCAGCCGGTATCGGCCACTATCCTCAACGGACCCCCGTTCGCATAGGCTGGTGATCGCCCCTTCGCGCATGCGCGCCTGAACGAGCGATGGCTCGACTCCGAGGCCCTCTGCGATAATCGTCGCATCGACCTGAATGGCGCCTTCCTGGAACTCGATCATTGCCATCGCCAGCACCACACCACCGTTGCACCCTCGGTCCGCAAATTTCGGAGCGCTGCCATTTGCCCTCATTATTGGGCCGATCGCCGCCGAGGTGAAGCCTGCGGCGGCGCCGGTTTTTTGGACAGTGGGATAAGCTAAGGGCTGACCGGTCCAAAGAGGCGTGAGACGTGGGTGTAAAGAGGAAGCAGCACAGCGCGGATTTCAAGGCGCGCGTGGCGATGGCGGCCCTGTCGGGGGAAAAGACCTTGGCGGAGCTGTCATCGGAGTTCGGGGTCCATCCGACGATGATCAGCACCTGGAAGCAGGAGCTGAGGAAGCGCGCGAGTGAGCTGTTCGGGCGCGGCAATAAAGCGCCGACGGCCGGCGATGCGCAGAAAGTCATCGACGATCTGCACCGCAAGATCGGCCAGTTGCAGGTCGAACGCGATTTTCTTGCCGGGCAGCCCGCCATCTCCCGCCTGCTGAGAGGCGGACGATGATCACGCCGAACGCGAAGCTGTCCATAAGCCGGCAATGCATGCTGCTCGGGATCGCGCGCAGCAGCTTCTATTTAGCTGGTTGCGAGTTTTGCTGCTTGCCTAACTCACTGTATTATATGAGATAGTTGGACTTTCCGGCGCACACCGCTCAGGCTTCTCATGAAGCCATTTCCGGATGAGCACGATGACAGAAAGCCCCACCACAACGCCGATTCCGGTTCAGCTCTCTGAGCCGGAGTTCGTCGCATTTATCTTCCCGCACCTGTCGATGCCCAGGCGCGGGCCGAAATGCAAACTAGGCTATCACCGCGTCTTCAATCTGATTCTGCGGGTACTCTACACGGGCATGCAATGGAAGTGCCTGCCGGTGCCACGAACAGACGATCGGACCGCCGTAATCCACTACACGACAATCTACAAAGTGTTCGCCAGATGGTCCGACGATGGCTCGCTCGATCAGGCCTTCCTCGCCAGCGTGCGGCATCTGGCGGAGCAACACCACCTCGATCTCAGCGTCCCTCACGGCGATGGCTCCAACACCGCCGCGAAGAAAGGTGGCGATGGCATCGGCTATTCCGGCCACAAACATCAGAAGGGCGAGAAGGTCCTCGCGATCGTCGAGAACAACGGCTTTGTGTTGGCTCCGCTTCCTGTGGCGCCGGCGAATGAAGCCGATACCGTGCTCCTCTCGGAGGGGTTGAACGCCTTGAAGCGCGTGGCCAGGCTGACGGATCTGAAGATCGATGGCTCGTATCTCAATCTCGATGGCGGGTTCGATTCCAGGCACAACCGCAAGGCAATCTTCAACGCCGGGCTGGTTCCAAACATCAAGGAAAACCCGCGCAACCGGAAGACCCCGAAGCGGGGGCGGAAGCGGTTGTTCAATGCCGCCATCCATTCGTTGCGGCTATGCGTAGAGCGAACCTTCGCGTGGGAGGATAAATTCAAGCGGTTGCTGCTGCGCTTTGAGTTCAAACAGCAACGGCACTACGGTATGAAACTGATGGCGTACACGTTGATCAATCTGAGGCATTTCTGTGGTGCCTGAAACTTGCAACCAGCTACGAAGGTGAAACGGCGTTGGATTGCAACCCTATCAGGTCGGTGACCATGACACGCGGCGGGCGCGCCTGCCTCGTCAGCAGCTTGCGCAAGAGACGCTTGGCGGCCCGCTTGTCGCGCCGGCGCTACACCAGGATGTCGAGCACCATCCCGTCCTGGTCCACCGCGCGCCAGAGCCAATGCTTCACGCCCGAGATCTTCACCACGACCTCATCGAGGTGCCATTTGTCGCCAGCACGGGGCAGTCTGCGGCGGATCTGGTTGGCGAACGCCTGGCCGAACTTGAGACCCCACTGCCGCACGGTCTCGTGGCTGACCTCGACGCCGCGGGCGGCGAGGATCTCGTCGACATGGCGCAAGCTGAGTGGGAACCGGAAATAGAGCCAGACGGCATGGCTGATGACCTCGGCGGGGAACCGGTGGCCGGCGTAGCTGGGGCAGGCAGGCGCTGTCATCCGGCCCGGCTACCGGGCCCGGTCTGCCCCGGCAAGCCGCTAACCTGACGGTGCCCCGTTGCTTATGGCTTTCCGCAGCCGGTTGCCGTGGACGCCCGCGCGGTTTTTTTGTGTCAGCCGGGGCAGGGGAGGGGAGTGGTTTGCCCTCGGAAGCCATGAAGTGGCGGCTGGTGACAGAGGTGTTGGTTCAAGGCCTTCAAAGAGGGGAGGCGCCTTTTCGCCCGCCTTGTTTTCATCGCCGACCTCGACCTCGGTGGTAATCCTCGTAGTTTACCTTGACTGCGTCCTGGCCATCCCATTGGAACGTGATCCGCCAATTGCCTGTCACCGTAGCTAAGCGGCACGTCACACATGGCCAGGCAGTGGGATCAGGCCGCTTGCAACTGGGGTGGGAGCGCTGCCGACCACCGTCCCGCCGTTAGCTCTAAACACCCCGAAACCGGCCGGATCGGGAATGATCTTTACCGTGTCCGTCACCTGACCGCCTGCGAAGAGCGTCAAAGTATTGTTTGCAAACGACCAACTATCCGCCGGTATTCCGGGTAGACCAACAAGCGATGGGGCACCGATGTTCGGGACCCCGGTCGGGTTAGTATAGAAATCAACTGTGCCATGGAAGTGCAAGGGATCGAGTAGTGTCAAGACGCTGGTAGTATTACTGCGGATGTCTAGGGTTACTCCGGGACCGACCGGTCCATTGACGGTCTCGACGGTCGAGAATCCTACGTTGATGGTAGCGGTGCCAAGATTTGTAACTGCTCATCCCGGGGTGAGCACGGACTGGCCGCATAGCGTATCGCGAATGGCCTGATAGGCGTCGATCCCGCGGCGCTTGGCGGTGCCGACGACGGAGCGGACGGCGGCGAATAGATCAGCACCCCAGTCGGAACGGAATCCGCCGGTGACTTTGCGATACGTTGCGGTGGGACGCAGATCCCGTTCGCTCGCGTTGTTGTCGGCGGTGATCTCGGGATGGTCGAGAAAGGTGAACAGGTGCTCGCGGAACCTGGCGTATCGCTTGCGCAGCCGTTTACCGTCGCGCTGCGTCGGCGCCAGCGCGATCACAGCGTCGAGTGCCACTTCCAGCCGTCGCCGGTATTCGCGCCGCGTGCTCTCGGCCAGCGCGCGGTGCCGCCGCGCCAGCAGCACCGCGCGCAGCAGCAGCGCCTTCATGCGCGGGGCGAACACCGCATCCCCCGCCTCGATCGCATACTGGCAGTCGCGCAACTGATGCGCGAGGCAGACCTGCCAGATTTCGGCGTGCCCCTGCTGGGCGCCGTAGAGGTCGGAGACCCAGATCATCGGCCGATGCCCGTCCAGCACCGCGCCGACCACACCGGCGCCACGGCTGCCGCGGATGACGTGGATCGCGACGTCGCTGTTCTGGAACACCCAATTCCAGCGGGTCACGCCACCGACGCGCACCGAGGTCTCGTCCGATCCGATCACGCGGGCGCGGCGCAGGCGCGCGAGGATTGCGGCGACATCGGCCTCCAAACGTGGACGGGCGCGACGGAAGGCGGCGTCCAGCGCGCCCTCGCTGATCCGCAGGGCATGGAGATCCAGCATCATCCGGCTCAGCCGCTCGTAGCTGATCGCGTGGGTGAAACGCAGATACATCGCCAATGCGACGATGTTGATGCTAAACGGCGTGCCCGGTTCCAGCCCCTCCGGTAGCGCTGCCAGCGTGGTGCGACCGCAGCACTGGCAACGCCCGGCATAGCGTTCCACCCGCGTCACCACAGGGCGCACGCGGGGCAGCTCGACCTTATCGTAGCGGGCATCGAGCTTCTGGTCGGCGTCGGCGAGTGCCGACTGGCAGTATTGGCAGCGCGCCGCGCGGGCGATCACCGCCTCGTCGGGCTCGGCCGTCAATTCCCGCCCGCCGCCCCTGCGCCCCACGCTGCCCGCGCGAGGACCGCTCCGCTTCGGCTTGTCCGCCACGTTGTGCTTTAGACCCTTCGACGGCGGCACGCTGGAATTGTCCGGCGTCTTCGGCGGAAGCTGCAACTCGGCCAGCCGCTTCTCCAGTTCAGCAATCCGCGCCAGTGCCGCTTGTAATTGCGCAGCAAGCGAGAGGATGAGGGCATCCTTCTCCGCATGCGACAGCTTGCTCAGGTCAAGATCGGTGTTCACCCCAACCTTGAATCGAGTCGCCCGTTACCGCGTCAACTCCAATTTCGCCGGTCGCTCAAGACAAACTGGCGGGGGTGGGTTGAGCAGTTACCAAGATTTTGGGCGGTGATCTGCGCGAGCGCGCTGTTAACCGCGTTTGTCGTGGCGGTGACTGCGTTGTTAACGCTGTTGAGCGCGTTGTTCTGGGTAGTTGTTATGAAGTTCTTCAGGTTAGTTCCAAAGTCCGACATCTTTCGTCCTCCCCGTTCATTCGCGACCGGAAAATCCCTATGCAGTGACCAGCCCGCGCGAACGGTAGCCGATTAAAGCGCGATCCTGCCAGCCCCCGCCCGTGTTTCGGCCCTGCCTCCAACACGTGCGAGCGCCGGGATAGTTGGACCCTACGAAATCTCGTAGGGTGGTTCTATGCGTCCACGGGAGCGGCAAAAACCTGGGGCAGGGCTTGCCTGTCCCGGGCTGATCGGCGTGGCTGAGGCCTGACCACTAGGGCGGACATGATGCAGTGGACGGTGCAGCTGGAGGCGAGGACGGAGCAGGGCGTGGTGAGGATGCCGGAGTTGCTCACGTTCAGCCGGCCGGCGATGGCCAGCACGCTCGCGGAGGTCGGCCTCATGCTCGCCGAGGCCACGGCGCTGCTGGCCAAGCTGCAGGCGAGCATGCTGTGCGGTCAGGTGAACGAGTACGCCGCGCACTGCCGGGTGTGCCCGGCCTGCGGCGTGTCTGCAGCCGCTCAAGGACCGGCGCACCCGGCGGCTGCAAACCCTGTTCGGCACGGTCGAGGTCGAGGCACCGCGGATCCGGGTCTGCCGCTGCCGCCTGACCGCGCCCATGGCGGAGGTGGTGGTCTCGCCGGTGTGCGCGCTGCTGACAGCCCGCTGCACGCCGGAGCTGGAGCGGGTGCAGGCCGAGCTCGGGGCGCGCACCTCGTTCCGTGAGGCGGCCCGGGTCCTCGAAGCCCTGCTGCCTGTCTCGTCGGCGAACCACGAGAGCGTGCGCCTGCGCACCCGTGCTGTCGCCGTGCGGCTCGAGGCGGCTGACCGGCGAGCGGCAGCAGAGGTCGTGGCTGCCCCGGACAGGCCGGGCCAGGCTGCGACAGCCGACGCGAGCCGGCCCGTTGTCATGCTGGACGGCGCCTACGTGCGTGCCGTGCCAGGACACCAGACCCGGAACTTCGAGGCGATCTGCGGGAAGGTCGAGCATGAGGGCTGCTCGCCTCGGCGCTTTGCTCTCGTGCGCAGCGTGACCGAGCGGCCCTATGCCCTGCTGCGCGCGGCGCTGCGGGAGCAGAGCTGGCGGGAAGGCGATGCGATCACCGTGATCAGCGACGGCGACCCTGCGTTGCCGGCTCTCGCGCGCGCAGCGACGCAGGCACCGGTTGAGACCATCTTGGATTGGTTCCGTGCGACCTGAGGGTTGTCGAGGTTCACACCGTCCCGGCAACCCGCAAGGTTCAATGATGGAGTGTCCCGTGAGGGAGCCTTGTCCACCCAAGTGCTGCTACCCGGACACTGTACTAGCTAGGATTTAATCTGACAATCTGGTTTGTTTGGTGCGGGCAACCCGGGACCGGAGGACAGGAATGTCTCGCTCCGGTCGCCCAGAACCGAGGAGCCGACCATGACCAACGAACGCAAGGTAATCCGGGCCAAGGTAGGCCTGCTGGAGCTGGCCAAACAGCTCGGCAATGTGTCGCAGGCCTGCAAGATCATGGGATACTCGCGCGACAGCTTCTACCGCTTTCAGGAGCTCTACGAAAAGGGCGGCGAGATCGCGCTGGCGGAGATGACCCGGCGCAAGCCAATCCTGCGCAATCGGGTGGAGCCGGCCATCGAGCAGGCGGTCGTCGGGCTGGCCGTCGAGCAGCCGGCCTTTGGCCAAGTCCGGGTGGCCAATGAGCTGAAGAAGCGCGGCCTGACGATCTCCCCGGCCGGGGTGCGCTGTGTCTGGCAGCGCCACGACCTGGAGACCATGAAGAAGCGGCTCAAGGCACTCGAGGCCAAGAGCGCACAGGACGGCCTGGTGCTGACCGAAGCCCAGGTCGCCGCCTTGGAGCGGGCCCGGCAGGACAACGAGGCGCATGGCGAGTTCGAGAGCGAGTGTCCGGGCTACTGCCTGGCCCAGGACACCTTCTATGTCGGCACGCTCAAGGGGGTCGGGCGGATCTATCAGCAGACCTGCATCGACACCCACTCCAAGGTGGCGTTCGCCAAGCTCTACGACCGCAAGGCCCCGATCACCGCCGCCGACCTGCTGAACGACCGCGTGGTGCCGTTCTTCGACGAGCACGGGGTCAAGCTGTCCCGCGTGCTGACCGATCGCGGCACCGAGTATTGCGGCACCTCGCAGGCCCACGAATACGAGCTCTACCTGGCGATCGAGGACATCGACCACAGCCGGACCAAGGCAAAGAGTCCGCAAACCAGCGGGATCTGCGAGCGCTTCCACAAAACGGTGCTGCACGAGTTCTATCAGGTCGCCTTCCGCAAGCGCATCTACAGCAGCATCGAGCAGCTACAGGCCGATCTCGATGTCTGGGTCAGCAGCTATAATGAGCAACGCCCTCATCAGGGCCGCTGGTGCTACGGCAAGACCCCGATGCAGACCTTCCTTGACACCCTCCCGCTCGCCAGGGAAAAAATGCTCAACGCCGCCTGACGTCGGTCAGACATGATCCATCCGACACCATACAGGCCAGCTGTCCGATCAAATGTCAGCTAGTACAGCTCATTCCTCAATGCATTGACTTGGCAGCCTAACCCGATATCTCGTCGCATTGGAGACGCCGCCACACCCAATTTCCACACAACTCGCGACGGCACCCGACCTATTGTTCGCCGCTCTCACCAAGTCGACTGGCACCCTGGTCCATGGCCTCAACAAGACGGTGAACTGGCCGGTGGTGGCGATGCTCGCGACAGGGAGCATCCCGGCAACCGGCGCCACGCTCTTCCTGATGTCCCGCGTCGATCTATCACGGGCAGACACGTCATCGACTTCCGCCAGCTGCGCATCCAGTTGCGCGACGACGCGGCCCAGCTGGGCCAGCGTTTCCTTGGCAGCCTGCGGCATGGCTGTTTCAGCAACCTTCTACAGCAGCGGCGCGATGTGCGCGATGCCCTTCGCCGCGATCACACCGAACTCCGCCGCATGCCCGCGCACAGCGTTCACCAGCTGCGTCCGTTGTCGGATCAGCAAGTCGCGCGCGCTCAGGTCCATCGCCTCCGCCTGCGCCTCGGCCGACTTCACCGGCACGAAGCGCATGCTGGGGCGGGAGGCCGCCTCCGAGATCGCCTCGGCGTCGTTGCGGTCGCTCTTGCCGCGCTTGACGAACGGCTTGACATACTGCGGCGGGACCAGCCGCACCGTGTGACCCAACTCTTGCGCGAACCGGCCCCAGTGGTGAGAGCTGCCGCACGCTTCCAGCACCACTTCGGTGGGCGATACCTTACCAAGGAACTTCTCGAACCGAGCGCGGGTCAGGTTCTCGCGCAGGATCGGATGCCCGCGCTCGTCCAACCCGTGGACGGTGAAAACGGCTTTGGAGGTTCCGTTGCAAAGTTCGGCACAAGTCGCGCGTCACCGCGACGCCCGGCAAGTCAGGCAGCGATCTGGAACAGATCTGCGATGAAGGCGGCTTGAGCCTGCATGTCCCGTCCACCGATGCCCCGAGCCTGCCCCTTCCTGATCATCGCCATCACCTCGTATCCCGCCAGCGTTCGCTGCGCCGTCCAGAAGCTACCGAAGCCCAGCCCTGGTCGCATCAGCCGTCGCAATCGACGGTGATCTTGTTCCACGATGTTATTGAGATACTTGACCTGGCGCAGCCGCGAGAAGCGCCACAGCTCGCCATCTGCCTTCATCGCCGTCACTGCACAGGGGTAGGCGGGGTTCTTGTCCACCGTGATCGTGCGCGGGTTCACCGTGTGCGGCTGGCTCAGGGCCTTGCGGAAGAAGCGCTTCGCGGCCGCCGCGTCCCGCTTCGCTGCGAGCAGGAAGTCGATCGTTTGGCCCCGGCTGTCCACCGCGCGATAGAGATACATCCAGCGCCCCTTCACACGAACGTAGGTCTCATCCACTCTCCAAGACCCGTTGCTCGGGCGCAGGTAGGGCCGGATCCGCTTCTCCAGTTCCGGCGCGTAGGCCTGAACCCAGCGGAAGATGGTCGTGTGGTCCACCTCCACGCCGCGGTCGGCGAGCATGAGCGCGAGGTCGCGGTAGCTGATTGGGAACATGAGGGACCAGCGGACGGCCCAGAGGATCACCGCGGCGGTGAACTGCCGGCCCTTGAAGGACTGCCCCTGCCGGACCCGGACGGTGCGACGCCGCTTTGCCATGCCGAGGTTTGTACCTGCTCAGGCAGGCAGCTCAAAGCTACAGCAGAGCCGTCGCGGCTCCTGGCAACCACAGTGAATCGCCACTTCTGCGCGCGGCCTTGCCAAACATGATGCGAATAGCCCGCTCTGTAGGTCTTGACCTTCAGGGAACGATCGTCAGCCTGGACGGTGCTTACGATTGCCGGCAGAACCGAAAGGCGATCTTCAATCGCGGCATGGTGCCCAACATCAATGCCAATCCCAGAGGCAGGAAATCCGCCAAGCGCGGCCGGAAACCGTTGTTCAATTCTGACGTATTCAAAGCCCGGATTTCCCGGATGAACCACAATATAGTTGTACGAATCTGCCATGAAGATCAATACGTTGCGTTGGTCATAGTGGTGGGTTCATGGAACACCCGGCGGGTGAATCGGATAACGGCTCGCTGCGGGTTGATTTTGACCGGCGGCTACAGCTGGAATTCCACGGCAGCCGCATCACCTCCGACGCTGGACTGCTCGCGTATCGCGAACTCGACGATGTTCTTGGCCTGACCGATCTGGCCGGTGGCGTTCTTTCCGACGGTTGTCGGGGCAAGAACACCCGGCATTTGCTGACCGGATTGTTCCGCCAGTCCGTGTTCGGTCGCCTCGCCGGCTATGAGGATGTGAACGATGCTGATCGTCTTGCGCATGACCCGGCGATGCGCGCGATCGTGGATCGTGGTAGTCTTGATCGTGCCGCTGCATCAACCAGCCAGATGGGCCGCTTCGAGACTGCATGGCTGAGCAGCGAAGCCAACCTCGCCGCCCTGACCGATCTCTCCAGTGCGTGGATCGACCGCGTGCATGAGCGCAAGCCGCAGAGGACAATCGTGCTCGATATGGACAGCAGCGTCAGCCAAACCCACGGCGCGCAGGAAGGCAGCGCCTACAACGGTCACTTCGCCTGCATGTGCTATCACCCGCTGTTCGTATTCAACCAGTTCGGTGATCTGGAGCGCTGTGCCCTGCGGCCGGGGAACGTCCATGGCGCCGATGGCTGGAAGGATGTGCTCGAACCGGTGATCGCGCGTTACCGGCACAAGATGAAGCGCCGCCACTTCCGGGGTGACGCTGCCTTCGCCAACCCAGAGGTCTACGAATTGCTGGAGGCCGAGGGCTACAAACACACGATCCGGTTGCCGGCCAACTCGGTCCTGCAGGAGCGCATCGCCTGGCTGCTGAAGCGTCCGGTGGGCCGCCCGCCGCATGAGGTGCGCCGCTATTACGCCAGCTTCCGCCACCAAGCCGGGTCGTGGAACAAGCCTCGCCGTGTTGTGGCCAAGGTCGAGTGGCATCCCGGTGAACTGTATCCCCGGGTCGGATTTATTGTGACCAACATGACGCGCCCGGCCGAGCGGGTGGTGATGTTCTACAACCATCGCGGCACCGCGGAGCAGTGGATCAAGGAAGGCAAGAATGCCGTCACCTGGACCCGGCTATCCTGCCATAGCTTCAAGGCCAACGCCGTGCGGCTGCAATTGCATGCATTGGCCTACAACCTCGCCAACTTCCTGCGCACCCTGGCACTGCCGGCGGAGATCGCACAGTGGTCGATGACCACGCTGCGCGAGCGGCTGGTGAAAATCGGCGCCAAGATCGTTCGCCACGGCCGATCCATCACCTTCCAGATGGCTGAGGTCATGGTGACGCGCCGTCTGTTCCAGCAAATCCTAACCGCCATCGCGGCGCTCCGGCCGTCGCCGCCCGTTCGGTGTTGAGCAGCCGAGCCATGCGCAGGCCATCTGGCTGTAGGTGGGAGACATGCGTCCCGATTGCGGCCCAGGGAGCGCTATGGCCATCGGCATGGCGTCCATCGACGCGTTCGGAGCGCCGTGGAGGGCCAGCAGGTCATTTTCCCGTTGAAAATCGCGTCGAGCCGGGTCCAAGCTGCCATTCAGAGCGGTCAGGAGGCCGTTTATCGGGGGAATCCCGGTTCATAGGAGAGGGCCGTGAGTAGGTACTAGCGCGAGCACCAAGGCGGACGGCGAAATCCGCGCCGTCATCACCGGCTGGCTCGAGGCCGTCAGGCGCGGCGATAGCGCGGCGATCTCGGAGCTCTACACGCCGGACGGGCGCTTCATGGTTCCGAATGCGCCGATCGCAGAGGGGCGCACGGCGATCGCCGCCCTGTGGAGCAACCTGCTCTCACTGCCCGGCGTCGCCCTGACCTTCGGCCCGACCCACATCGAGGCCGCCGAGAGTGGCGATCTCGCTTTCGAGGTTGGCACCTATCAGCTTGGCTTCGACAAGGAGGGGCAGCGGGTCGAGGACCGCGGCAAGTATGTCGTGGTCTGGAAGCGCGCCGGCGGGAGCTGGCGAGCGGCTGCCGACATTCTCAACAGCGACCTGCCGACTGGATAAGGTTTCGGGGGATACCTTGGAATTGACGCAAGTAATCCAGCAACGTCGCACAGGCTGTCTGACCGCCATACCGCCGTGGTCTAGCCGGATGAACTGATGTCCGTTTTCAAGGCTCCAGATTTCGAGCCGAACATGGCCGTGTCCGGCAGCAAGCACGAAAGTAGGCTCACCCATCCTATATGGCGACGGTGCAGATCCGATCACCGAGTAGCCGACAATCCTGATTGCCTTACACTCGGGCCCCAATCGTTAAAAGCGCCGGAAACCTGACGAAAGCAGGTTGAACAAGGAAATTTTCGGTCATGGCTTGCGCCTGGTTGGTAACTGGAACCATAATGGCGGTCGTACATGGGAGGAAACTATGAAACGTGTCCTGATGGCATCCGTTTTCCTGCTGGGGCTAACTGGATTGACCAATGCCGCTGAGCTGACCCAGGCCGACGCCCAAAAGATATGCCACTCCCTGGCAGACCAATTCGTTCAGGCCTTCAAGGCCAAGCAACCAGAAAAGATGGCCTCAGTATTTACCGATGACGGCTGGCGCATAACGGACAATGGCCCTGTTGTAGGCAAGGAGGCCTTGCTCAAACATTTCGAGGCCGTGGTCAAGGTGTTTGACTTGGGCAACGCCCATGTTGATCAGATTAAGGTTCTGGACAACGAAAACATCCAATCGACCGGACGTTGGGAGGGAACACTCAAGCTGCCCAATCTGCCGCCCCAACAGCAGGCCGGGTTTTGGATCGATACAGTAACTAAACAAAAAGATGGCAACTGGAAGTTGGCGATGGAGGGGTTTAACGTGAAGATGCCGCCTCCGCCAGGCGCGAAAACCCAGTAGGACGTTAGCACACGCTGGAACGACACCTGTAGGGCTGTGGTCGCTAAAGCTTGCCTCAAACCGCCAGCCGCGAAATCGTGCTGTGCGAGACGTTGTAGCTGCGGGCGATCTCGCGCTGCGGCTCGCCCGCGTCGCGGCGGCGCATAGCCTCCTTGATCTGGTGCGGCGTGAGTTTCGGCTTGCGCCCCATTTTCACGCCGCGTTGCTTGGCGCGTTCGCGGCCTTCGCCGGTGCGGGCGCGGATAAGATCGCGCTCGAACTCGGCCAGCCCGCCAAGCACGGTCAGCATCAAGCGCCCGTGTGATGTCGTGGTGTCTGCCCATGCGTCGGTAAGCGAACGGAAGCCCGCCTTGCGCTCGGCAATGGTGCCGAGGGTGTTCAATAGATCCCGCGTGGAACGCGCCAGCCGGTCAAGCCGCGTGACCGCCACCAGGTCGCCCGCCTCAAGCTGGCCGAGCAGGCGGCGGAGCTGCGCCCGGTCGGTCTTGGCTCCGCTCGCCACTTCGCGGAACACCCTCTTGCATCCGGCCTTGGTCAGTTGCCGCGCCTGCGCGTCAACGCTCTGGCCGTCTGTCGATACGCGGGCATAGCCGTATTTCATGCAAAGAACGCTTCGATACCATTGAGCGCGTGTTTGGTTGGGAGGATAAGTTCCGCCGCCTGCTGCTGCGGTTCGAGCGCCTCAGTCAGCTACATTATGGGTTTAAAACGTTGGCGTATACGATGATCAACTTACGCCACTTCTGTTAGCGTCAGCCAGGCATCCGGTGCCGAATTGTGCCGGCGCAGGTCGCGCCGTGATTCCGCACGCCGCGCGGCGGAACGATAAAATTCCGGCTTCTGACCCAAAATCATCGCCTCGACGCGGCAATCCTGAGTCTTCTCCTGATCGGACACGCTCGCCAGCCCGGCAACGCCGGAAACCCGCAACCAGTAGCCGGCGAGACACCAGGAGATGCTTGGCGGCCCGGTGCGAGCGCCGCTACCCGCCGCCGGACGGCCGCCGGCGCGGTGGGACGCTCGGGGACACAGCCAGGTTCGGCATATCCTCCGCCTTTAACCGGAAGACTGCGGGGTATTTGTCCGGGTCCGTGTTCTCCTCGGGCTCGGTCGAGCGCCAGGTGTAAAGGCAAGTGGCGCAGCCGAACACGGTCCAAGCCCCGGCGACGGGCGACGTGCTCTGCACCGCGACTGTCGAGGACCGGCAGCGGGGACAGACGGCGGGCAGGGCGCCCTCCAGCAACGGGCTCATTTCCGCAGATCCTTCATCAGCGCGGCGAGCTTCGTGCCCCAGGCCTCGGCCCGTTGCGGGGCGTCGAGTTCCTGCCCGTAATCGCCACGACGGTCGGGCGCGATCGGCGTGGTCGCGTCGATGATCATCTTATGCGACATCCCGCTCGGCTGACCCGCGGGGTCCAACAAATTCTCCGCAAGGTTCGGCAAGATCGTGACGTCGCCCGCCGGGTTGACCTTGACGGACAAGGCCCACATTACCTGCTTCAAGTCGAACGGATCGACATCGGCATCGACGATGATGATGATCTTGGCGTAGCCGAGGCCGTGCGGCGTCGTCAGGACGCCCAGGCCGACCGACTTGGCGAATCCGCCGTACCGGGTTTTCGTGGAAACGATGACCACCAATCCATGCGTATAAAGCGCATTGACCGCGACAACCTCCGGAAACATCGCGTTCAGTTGCACGAAGATCGGCGTGCACGTCGTCATCGCTTGCAGGAAATCGAGCTCGGTCCAGGGTCTGCCGACATACACCGAGTCGTAGATGGGATTCTTGCGATGCGACGCACGATCGATTTCGATCACCGGGTACCTGTGGCAACCCGAGTAGTAGCCGGGGAACTCGCCGAACGGGCCTTCCGGTTCGCGCTGTCCGGCGAGTATACGCCCCTCCAGCACGTATTCCGCCCCCCAGGGAACGTCCAATCCCTTCGCCGTCTGGACCACCCGATACGGCTTGCCCTGCATGACAGCCGCCATCTTGTATTCGAGCTGGTTGTAGAGCATCGGCGTCGCCGCCATGAGGGTAATGACAGGCTCCGTGCCCAGCGCGATCGCCACCGGCAGATCCTCGCCGCGCGCCTCGGCGTGGGCAAGGTGGACGGCGATGTCGTGCTGCGGCTGCGCCTGCATGCCGAGCCGGTTGCGGCCCTTCACCTGGAGGCGATAGACACCGACGTTCTCGACATCGTCGTTGTCCCAGTCGTCGGGATCGCGGCTGATAACGCACGGCTTGTCGATGAAGCAGCCGCCGTCGCCGCGGTTCGTGCGAAACAGCGGCATCAGGTGATAGAGGTTCACGTCCTTGTCGACGACCACCTCCCGCCACGGCGCGTCGGTCGCGCGCTCCAGCTGCCCCGGATACTGCTTGAAGCGGCGGACAAACTCGAAGAACTGATCGCGCAGGGGCGCGTCCTTGTCCATGCCGAGCGCCAGCGCGTGGTTGGGCCATGAGCCGTGCACGTTCACCACGACCTGGGCGTTGGCGTAGCCGGCAATGTTGTTGAAGTGAATCGCCGGGCTGGCCTCCCCGAGTCGCGTCGCCGCGCACGCTGCGGCCGCCAAATCGGGTTCCAGGCTGACGGGCTCGGTAATACGCAAAAGTTGCTGCTCCTGCTCGAGCATAGAGAGGAACTCGCGCAGGTCCTGATATGCCCGCATCAATCTGTCCCCGCCTCAGGCCGCCGCACGCATTGCGGCGATCTGCCGCTGCCATCGCGCAAGCACCGCCTGCGGGTCGTGTAGGGCGAATGTGATCCCGCTGGTAACATCGGCATACGGCGCCACGTGGGTACGCGCGGTCTCCACCTCGGCCTCGAAGAAGGCCAGCGGTACGTCGGGCGACGAATGCGCAAGCTGGCGCGCGTGCATCCGCAGCTCGCACATCCCGCCGTCGAGCGCCAACGTGAGACTGATCCGCCCGTCGCGCGCCAGGTTGGCCGTCGTGGTGGATTGCGGAAAGAGCACGAAGCGGATGCGCCCGGACGGCAGCGCGACCATGTCGCCGGCGCTGAGCAGCGCGGCATGTGGCCAGCCGGCGGCGTCGATCGTTGACAGGCGGAGTGCCTGCGTCTTCGCCAGCAGGTCCGTGCCATCGAGATAGCGTGCGACTTCCGCCGGCACCGCGTTCGCGGCTGTGACCGGCGGCGGCGCATAAATGTGCTCGGCCTCGTTCATGGTCAGCTCCCGTTGGTGACGACAGGCGATTCCTCGACCACCGAATGAAGTTCGCCACTCGCGCGCAGCCCTGTCCAGCGTCGGAGCTGCGGCATCTCCAGCCCGAACAGATCCAGCACGCGCCCGATGGTGTGGTCGATGAGGTCACCGATCGTCTGTGGATTGCTGTAGAACGCCGGCATCGGCGGCGCGATAACTGCGCCCATGCGGCTCAGCGCCAGCATGTTCTCAAGATGGATGTCGTTCAGCGGGGTCTCGCGCGCCAGCAGGACGAGGCGCCGCCGCTCCTTCAGTGTCACGTCAGCCGCGCGCGGGATGAGACCGTCGGCGAAGCCATAGCGGATGGCCGACAGCGTCTTCATGCTGCACGGCGCAATGATCATGCCGTCGTGGCGGAACGAGCCGCTCGCGATCGTTGCACCTTGGTTGTCACGAGAGTGCAGGACGGACGCCATGGCGCCGACCTCCCGTGCGGTGTGGCCGGTCTCCTTGAGGATCGTCACCTCGGCCCACCGGCTCAGGATCAGGTGGCGCTCGACGCCGAGTTCCCTCAGCGCGGCCAGGAGGCGGATGCCGTAGGCGGCGCCCGTGGCGCCGGTCATCGCAACGATAATCCGCATACCGCTCGGTTCCTCGCGGGCGGGAGGACCCGATCAATACCTGTGGGCCGTCACTTTAGCGTAGGACGAATCGTGCGGGCTCGCAACAGCACGGGTTCGGTGCAACCGGCGGCGGCGTGTTGCACGGGGGAGCATGCAGACTGGTGGGGGGCTGCTGAGATCAGGCTAGGGTGCGGGCTCACGGGGTGAGGGGCGGCCGGTGGCGAAGCTGGTGTGGCAGGTGAAGCTGGTCGCGGAACCCGAGTCCGGCGTGATCACCGAGACCGAGCTCGCCCGCATCGAGCGTGACCAGCAGGCCAGCGTGGCCGAGCTCGGGCTGCGGCTGGACGAGGCCAAGCGGCTCATGGCGGCGCTGCAGGCCCAGCTCGTGCCGGCGCAGGTCGCCGCCCTGGGCGCACGCCGTCGCGCGTGCGAGGCGGTGTGCCTCCCGCAGCGCTGTGATTTCATACGGTAAGGGGCCGGGTTTCCGGCTGATTTTGGCCTGATCCGGGGCTTTGTTGCGCGGGCGCGCGGGTTATGGCGTGTTATCATGGCGTGCAACATGGAATGCACGCCATGTTTCTGATCCGAGCGCCACATTGCACGCCATAGCCAGGGTCGCTATCCTGGGGGTCGACATGGCGTGCAATACAACCAAGCCCCGCGATGCAAGCCCCGCGATGCAAGCCCCGCCCGCCTGGCTGCAGACGTTCCTTGACCGGCTGGCGGCGGACGATTTGTCGGCCGCCACCCGTCGGGGCTACCGCTACGACTTGCTGCAGTTCATCGCCTGGCACAGCGGCCTGAACGGCGCGCCGCCGGACCTCGCCCGGCTGACCGAGCATGACCTGATCACCTGGCGGCAGCACATGATGACGCGGGGCGGACTCAAGGCGGCTTCCATCAATCGGCGATTGGAGGCGGTGCGTCGCCTGCTGCGCTGGGCCGAAGCCAACGGCGTTGTGGCCCGCAATGTGGCCCGTCACGTCAAGTCGGTTCGGGTCGTCCGCGAGCGCCGGCCGCTCGGCCTCACGGCCACCCAGGTGCATGGCCTGCTGCGGGCTGCCGGCGAGAGTTCCCATGGGCTGGCCCGGCGCAATTACGCTCTCGTGCAGCTCATGCTTCAGGCTGGCCTGCGGGTCGGCGAGGTGGCGGCCTTGCGGCGCAGTGATGTCGCCCTTCGCGATCGCGCCGGCACGGTCCGGGTTCGGAACGGCAAGGGCCTCAAGGAACGCGAGCTGCCATTGAACGCCACCGCACGCCGCGCCTTGCGCCAATTGCTCGCGCAGGATCCCGCGGCGCCGTCCGAGGCCGCGGTGTTCCAGTCGGGTCGCAGCACGGCCATGCCGGTGCGCTCGATCCAGAACGTCGTCGCCGCCCTGGTCCGGCGGGCCGGACTGACCAGCTGCGACATCACCGCCCACAGCCTGCGCCACACCTTCGCGCTCGCTTGGTTGCGCCAGCATCCGGGCCAACTGGTCGAGCTGTCGCAGCTGCTGGGCCACGAAAGTCTCGATACCACCGCCGCCTATACCCGCGCCTCGGCCGCCGACCTGGCGCGCGGCGTCGAGCAGACGCCATTTAATCTCGACGGCTGACATGCTCGACGCGGCGCACGACGAGGCCGATCTCGATACACTGCTGCGCGACTGGTCGCTCACCAAGGCCGATCTGCGGGAGATCCATCGCCCCTCCGCTGTCCTTCCAGCGAGCCAAGGCTCGCTGGAACCTTCGACAGCTCCGCCCGCGCCCTGGGTCGCCTGTGGACCGCGCTGCATCTCTGCAGCCTGCGCCGCACCGGGCGCTTCGCCGATGACCCTGAACGCATCCCGCACGAGGTCATTGTCCATCTCGCACAACAGATCGGCATCCATCCGCCCGCCCGGCTGTCAGCCCTGCCGCGACAGGCGAGCGATAGTGCCATCCGCGCCCGGGTCCGCGAGCACCTCGGCTTCGTGCCCTTCTCGGGAGACGCCGAAGCCCGTCTCAAGGACAGCCTTGCCGAGCTGACGCTCGACGGACTTGGCTCTGCGGAATTGGTCGAGCGCGCGGAAGCTTTCCTGCTGACCGCACGCGTTGTTCTTCCTGCCCGCGCCGCACTCGAACGCCTGGTGGCGTCGCTCAACCGTCGGGCCCTGGACGCGCTGTTCACTCGCATCGCCGCAGGGTTCTCCGCCTCGACCCGCGCGGCCTTCGACCGCCTGCTCGGCAATGCGTGCGACGAAGACGCCGAAGCTGGCAGCCGGGCAACCGTCGGCCGGTTCCGAACGCCATCGGCCAGCTCGATGGGACGCTTCACGCGCACCGCGGGCGATCGGCTGGCGGAGATCGACGGGCTGCTCCGCGACCTGCCCGACCTCGGCGATCTCCCGCATCGGGTCCTGCGGCAGCTCGCCGAGCTGTGCCGACGCTATGACGGTCACGCCCTGCGCCGCTTTCCGGCCGCCAAGCGTCACAGCCTGCTCGCCTGCTTTCTGCTGGAGCGCCGGCAGGGCCTGCTGGATGACATGGTCCAGGCGCACGACAGCCACATGACCGGTCTGATGCGCCGCGCCCGCCATGCGGCCGAGACCGACGCCCGGCACTTGCGGCAGGCGGCCGAGGCGGGGCTGGTCACGCTGATCGACACTGGCGAGGCGGTGCTCGCCGGCGATCGCGAGGAATCCGTGGCGGGCTTGCGCGAGCGGATCGGCGCCGATCGCCTTGCCAGCGCGGTGACGGCCTGCCGTGCCGTCGCCGCCAATGACGCGCGTGGCGTGGTTGATGCGGTGATTGCCCGCTACCCCGATCTGCGCAAGTCGCTGCCGGCCTTCTGGTCGCTGCCCTTCGCATCCGACACCGGGCGGGATGATCTGCTGACCGCGCTCGATCGGGTCCGCCGCCTCGACCAAGGTGTGATCAAGGCCCTGCCGGACGACGCTCCGACCGACTTCGTTCCCGCCGGTTGGCAGAGGGCGCTGCGGGATGATCGCGGCCGGCTCCGGCGTTCGCTTTGGGAAACCGCGCTGGCGGTGGCCGTCCGCAATGCGCTGCGCTCCGGCGACCTCTCCCTGCCCCACAGCCGCCAGCACGCCGGGTTCTGGTCGCTGGTACTGAACGAGCGCCTGTGGGCGAGTTCCCGTGCCGCCTGCTATGCCGATCTCGGCCTGCCCGAACAGCCGACGGAACATCTCGCTCGATTGGCCCGCGAGATCGGCAGCGCCGCCACGACCTTCGCCGACGGATTGCCAACCAACAGCTTTGCCCGCGTCGATCAGGACCAATTGAGCCTGCGCCGGCCCGATGCACTCGCCGTCACCCCCGAGCTGCGGTCCCTGCGTCGGCTGATCGAAAGCCGCATGCCCCGGATCCGGCTGGAAGATGTTCTGCTGGATGTCGACCGGCGCTGCGGCTTCACCCGCGCGTTCCGGCCGCTTGCCGGCTACGAGCCACATGGGACGGACACCTACCGCGCACCGCTGAAGTCGGCCGGTGATTCCGGCCTGATGTCGGCCACCTCTTCCGATTGAAGTCGGCCGGACGTTCCGATCGAAGTCGGCCGGGGTGGCTGCCCGTGGGCTGGGCTGATCTCTTCACTGCGATATCGGCTGGGTCAAGCCATGATGGCCTCCTGAGCCTTCTTTCGTCGGAGGGATTCGCCGCGCAGCTGGATGCGATGGGCGTTGTGGACGATGCGATCCAGGATGGCATCCCCGATCGTTGGATCTCCGATCAGATCGTGCCAGCGGTCCACGGGGATCTGGCTGGTGAGCAGCATGGCCCCGCGGCCGCAGCGATCCTCGACGATCTCCAGCAGATCGTGCCGCTGCTCCGCGCCGAGCGGCTCCAGCCCCCAGTCGTCCAGGATCAGCAGCTTCACCCCGCCGAGGGCCCGCATCAGCCTGGCGTAACGACCGTCGCCGCGCGCCAGCGCCAGATCGGCGAACAGGCGCGGGATGCGCTGGTAGAGGACGGAGTGGTTGTCGCGGCAGGCCTTGTGGCCGAGCGCACAGGCCAGCCACGACTTCCCGACCCCGGTCGGACCCTCGATGATCAGGTTCTGCTTGGCCTCGATCCAGCCGCCCGTGGCCAGCTTCTGAAACAGCGCGCGATCCAGGCCGCGCGGGGTGCGGTAGTCGACATCCTCGACCGCCGCCTGATGGCGCAGCCGGGCGTAGCGCAGCCGCGCCTTGAGCCGGCGGTCCTGGCGGTCGGTGAGCTCGCGGTCGAGCAGCAAGCCGAGCCACTCCGCATGATCGAGTTCGGCGCCGCGCGGCGTGGCGCTCAGCTCCTCGAAGGCGCGCGCCATGCCGGCGAGGCCGAGCTGGTGCAACTGGTCGAGCGTGGGATGGGTCAGCACTGGCGCTCTCCTCAATGGTAGTAGCCGGAACCGCGGATGTTCGGGTGCAGCAGCGGCAGCTCGCCCTCACGGGCCGACGTTGTGGGCGGCTGACGATCGAGGCCGTGCTGCAGGATCGACTGCACGCTGCCGTAGGAGCGGGCGCCGATCTCCAGCCCCCGCGCGCAGGCGGCCTCCACGCGCTCGCGGCCATAGCTGCGCACCAGGCGCAGGATGCCGAGACAGGCGCGGAATCCCTGCTCGGGATGCGGCCGGGTCTCCAGGATCAGCGCCGTCAATCGCGCGGTCGCCGCGCCGATCGCGGCTGCCTCCTGGCCGATGCGCGGGATCGTCCACTCGGCCTGCCGCCGGTGCGACCGCGGCATGTGCTCGGGCAGGGTGGCGTGCCGACCGCGCGCGCCACCGCGCAGATGCACCGCGACCCGCTCGCCCCTGTGGAACAGCTCGATGGTGCGCGCGGTGATGCGGGCCTCGACCTGCTCGCGCAGCAGCCGGTGCGGCACCGAGTAGTAGTGGCCGTCGATGTCGACGTGGTAGTCGAGCGCGACGCGCCGGATGCGCCACTCGGCATAGACGAACGGTTGCGTCGGCAACGATAATAGTGCCGGCTGGTCCAGTTGCTCGAACAACTGGCGGCGGCTGACGCCCAGCTTGCGCATCGGCCGAGCGTTGAGGTCGGTGACCAGTCCTGCGATCGCCGCATTGAGCTCGGCCAAGGAGAAGAAGCGCTGGTTGCGCAGCCGCGCCAGGATCCAGCGCTCGACCACCAGCACGCCGGCTTCAACCTTGGCCTTGTCGCGCGGTCGGCGCACCCGCGTCGGCAGGATCGCCGTGCCATAGTGCGCCGCCAGGTCGCGGTAGCTCGGGTTGATCCCGGGCTCATACCAGTTCGCCCGCAAAACGCCGGCCCGCAGGTTGTCCGGCACGATCTGTCGCGGCACGCCGCCCAGGAAGCTCAGCGCGCGGACGTGCGAACCGATCCAATCGGGCAGGCTTTGCGTCCACGTCGCCTCGGCGTAGGTGTAGTTCGATGCCCCGAGCACCGCGACGAACACCTGCGCCGCGCGCAGCTCGCCGGTGCTGGCGTCCACCACCATCGCCACCGTTTGCCCGGCGTAGTCGACGAACAGCCGCTCGCCGGCTGGGTGTGTCTGGCGCATCGTCGGCGATAGCCGGCTCTCCCAGCTCCGGTAGAGCTCGCACCAGCGGCTGTAGCCGTAGCCGCTGGAATGGAGGGTCCGGTATTCCTCCCACAGCAGCAGCAGCGTCACCCCCGGGCGGCGCAGCTCGTGGTGGACCGCCGTCCAGTCCGGCTCCGCCTTGTGCCGATGACCCGGCTGCGAGCCGCCAAGCGGGGCGAACAGCAGCGCCTCCAGCCCCTGGTCGATCACCGTCGCCGGCAACGGCCAGCTCAGCCCCGCCGCGGCAACCCGATCAAGGCACAGCCGCACCGTGCTGCGCGCCACGCCGACTGCGACCGCAATGGCGCGGTCGGAGAGGCCGCACTCGTACTTCAGTCGAAGGATCTCACGCACACGTCGCATCGACACTCTCTCGGCCGGCATCGGTCTCCCTCTCGCCCTGACGAGAGGACAGACCGCTCACCTGCCCAGCGGTCGGGCAACGCCACCCCTCTCAGGGATGGCCGAGATCAGATCGGAATGGCCGACATCACCTCGGAATCAGTGGCCGACATGAGATCGGAATGCCTGGCCGACTTGCTCCGGAATACGCAGCCGATCTCCAGCATGTCTCCCGTTGGCTGGTGCGTGACGCGACATTGAAGGCCGCCAACGCCCAGATCATCGAGCATCAGCATCGGCTGCCATTTGCCGCGATCTGGGGCGATGGACAACTTTCTTCATCCGACGGCCAGCGCTCTGCCGCGCCGCCCGGCACCCTGATCGGCGCCTATCAGCCACGCCATTTCGGCTATTACGACCGGGCCGTGAGCGTCTACAGCCACCTCAGCGATCGGCTCGGCGTGTATGGCACTTTGGTCATCTCCTGCGCGCCGCGGGAAGCCACCTACGTGCTCACCGGCATCCTCGACAACGACACCAGCATCGACCCCGAGATGCACACGACCGACACGCATGGCTTCACCGAAACCTTGTGGGGCCTGTGCCATTTGCTCGGCATCGACTTCATGCCACGCCTCAAGGACCTGGCCGATCAACGGCTCTGGCGGATTCACAGCTGTCAGATCCCCGACGCGCTCGCCGGCCTGTTCGCCGGCAATGCCGATGCCGTGGCGATCACCGAGCAATGGGACCAGCTGGTCCGCATCGCCGCATCGCTCAAGGCGCGCACCGCGCCGGCCCATGTCGTGCTACAGCGGCTGACCGCCGGTGGCCCCTCCGATCGCGTCGCCAAGGCGCTCACCGCCCTCGGTCGGTTGGTCAAGACCCGCAACATCCTGCGCTACCTGCACGATGAGCCGCTGCGCCTGCGCATCCAAACCCAGCTCAACCGCGGCGAGGCCCGCCACGGCTTGGCCAGGTGGTTGTTCTTCGCCGACCAGGGCGAGTTCCGCACCTCCGACTTCGAGATGATCATGAACAAGGCCAGTTGCCTCAGCTTGCTGTCCAACGCCGTGGTGCTGTGGAATACCGTGCAAATCGAGCGCATCGTCGCGGAACTGCGGGCCGGCGGCGCGACGATCCACGACCAAAACCTCGTCCACGTCTGGCCGCTACAGCGCCGCCACATCACCCCGAACGGGGTTTATTTCGCCAACCGCGCCATGCCGGCCTTCGTCTTGCCGGAACCGGTCGAAGCCTGACGGCGCGCGCCCGACCGCCCACCACCCATTCAAGGGGTCAACTTGGCGTGCAATACGCTACCGTATAAAATCGCAGCCCTGCGGGAGGCACAGAGGCCGCCACCGCGCTGCACATGGCGGGCGGGATCCTCAAGAGTGCGGGGAAGCGCTGGGGCGACCTCGCCCGGCTGGTCGAGGCCGGCGGCGCGCCCCCGCCCAGGGAGCACACGGCGCTCCAGAGGGAGCGCGACGCCCTGAGGCAGGCGCGCTGGCCGGGGAGCGCGTTCGGCACGCCCAGGAGCTGCAGCGCCTGCGGGAGGAGGGCGCGGCGGCCCAGGCGGCCGCGGAGCGGACCATCGCCCGCCTCCGGACGGAGCTGGCGCGGGCTCAGGGGCCGCGGACCCCCCAGGAGCGGCGGGCCGAGGTGGTCCGGCTGCTCCGGGCGGGCGGCCTGGCGGACCGGGAGGTCGCGCGGCGGGTCGGGGTCTCCCCCCAGACCGTCGGCAACCTCCGGCGCGGCCTCGGCGCCGCCCCGCGCTGAGCGGCCTGCTCTACCGCACCGATTTCATGCGTCGCCCCTGGGGATCACCCGGCAGACCCTCTACCAGTAGCAGACCCTCTACCAGTACCTGCGGGGCGGTGATGGTGCCCCCTCACCATGAGTGCCGCTTCGCCTCGTCAGCCCGGACGCTCCGAGCTGTCCGAGACAGGCCGCGGCAGCGCGCTTGAGCGCTTCCGCCTGATCCGTCCTCCTCGAGGAAGGGGTTGCGCTCACCACCCCTGCCGCCGCCGTGGTATTCTGATCCCATTCCCTCCAGCGCTCGGGGGACGTCCAAGGGAGGACAAGCCATGGCGCGCGTGGACTGGCGGCTCAAGGGCGAGTGGGTCAAGAACTGCAACTGCGCCTTCGGCTGCCCCTGCGACTTCAACGCCCGGCCGACTAACGGCGACTGCAAGGCCGTGGTCGGCATGCGCATCACCGACGGGCACTTCGGCGAGGTGCGGCTCGACGGCCTTAGCTTCTGCGTCCTCTGCGACTTCCCCGGGCCGCTGCACGAGGGCAACGGCACCATCCAGGCGGTCATCGACGAGCGGGCGACGCCGGCGCAGCGCGACGCCCTGTTCGGCGTCCTGTCCGGGCGGAACTCGGCCGAGGGCACGATCTTCCACATCTTCAGCCTGATCGCGCCGCACAAGCTCTCCCCGGTCTTCGCGCCCATCCGCTTCGAGTTCGACCTGCCGGGCCGCCGCGCCAGGGTGTCGGTCCCCGGCGTGCTCGAGACCGAGAACGAGCCGATCCGCAACCCGGTGACCGGGGCGCCGCACCGCATCCGGATCGTGATGCCGGAGGGCTTCGAGCACCGGAGCGCCGAGGTGTGCAGCGCGCGGACCGTCAGCACCGGCGGGATCCGGTTCGAGGTGCCGCAGGGGCACGGCTCGCTCGCCGCGGTGGAGCAGACCCCCGAGGGCGTCGCTGCCTGAGGGGGCGCGTGGCGCAGCCGGCCGCCATGGCCGCGGCGGGTTGGCCGGAGGCCGCGTCGTGATCGGCAGGTGGTTCCTCGCCGCGCTGCGCCACGACCGCGCCGTCGTCCTCGGCGGCCTAGCGCTCGTGGTCCTGCTCGCCTGGGCCTACCTCGCGCTCGCCGCCGGCGGCGGGATGGAGGTGATGGAGGGGGGCGGCGGCCCGGTGATGGCCATGCGGCCCCGCTGGACGCTCGGCCACGGCCTTCTCGTCTTCGTCATGTGGGCGGTGATGATGCTGGCGATGATGCTGCCGGGCGTCGCGCCGGTGACCCTGCTCGTCGCCAGCCTCGCCCGCCAGCGCGCCACCAGCGGTGGCGTCATGGGCGTGCGCACGGCGCTGTTCGTGGGCGGCTACCTCGCCGTCTGGCTCGCCTTCGCCGCGGCGGCGACTGCCCTGCAGTGGGTCCTGAGCGAGGCCGGGGCGCTGTCCGAGGCGATGGCCCTCACCAACGCCCTCCTCGCCGGCGGCGTGTTGGTGGCCGCCGGGGTCTACCAGTGGACGCCGCTCAAGGCGGCCTGCCTGCGCCACTGCCGCTCGCCGCTCGACTTCCTGCTGTTCCACTGGCGCGACGGCGCCCTCGGCGCGCTGGTGAGCGGCGTGGGGCACGGCGTGTTCTGCCTTGGCTGCTGCTGGATGCTGATGGCGCTGCTGTTCGTCGGCGGGGTCATGAGCCTCGCCTGGGTCGCTGGCATCGCGCTGCTCGTGCTGGTCGAGAAGACCCTGCCCTGGGGCCGGCGGGCCAGCCTGGGGACCGGTGCCGTGCTCGTGGCCTGGGGCGCCGCCACCCTGGCCACGGCCGCCTGAGACCAGGCGCCCGGCTCGCCCTCATCCCTGATCCGGGCGTTCCTGGCCCGAGGCGGGCCGCGGCGCCCAGCCCACGATGGCCCGCACGCACCGCCGCGCCTGCGCGTTGTCGCTGATGAGCGGGAAGTGCCGGCGCAGCTCGACCACGCCGGCCAGCTCGCCGCCCTCTTCCCAGGCGCGGCGGATCGCCTCCGCGGTCTCCTCGTCGACGACGAACACGCCAACGATCTTGGGTGCCACGCACCACGGAGGCAAGCGCGGCAGGATCCGCGGGGATGCGCCCCTCCCTCACAGGCCGCCGACTGGCAGTGCCGATGAGGCGTGAGCCAGAACGGCAAGCCCCGACGAACTAGACGTTGCGGCTAGAGCACCAGCTGAACAACAATAGGCGTCCGACTAGCCGGCCCTAGGCAACAAGCCCATGACCGAAACCCGTCTGGCAACCCTGACCGAAGCGGCAGAAATCACCGGTCTTTCGGTGGACGCCCTGCGGCAGCGCATCAAGCGACGGAAGCTAGCCGCCCACCGGGGCAATGACGGCCGGGTGCGGGTGCGGCTGGAGCCGGCAGACATAGAGGCTCTGAGGGCGGATCAGCCAGTCGGATCGACCAGCCTGCCTAGTTCTGCTCCAGCTAGCCGGGTGGGCGACGAAGGCCGTCTCATCAGCCTCATAGAGCGCCTTATGGCGCCGCTGGCTGAACAGAACGAGCAGCTTAAGGGAGAAAAGCGCCAGCTTCGAGAGCAGGCGCCACGCGCCGAGTCGCGTGCCGGGGAGGCGGAGACTCGCGCCGAATCGGCGGCCCAGGAGGCGAACAAGCTGAGAACCGCGCTGGCCGAGGCACGGGATGCTGCCGGCCGGGCCCTGAGGGAGGCGGCCACGCTCCGGGAGGCGGCAGAGGAACGGGACAGGTGGAGGTTGGCGCGTCGGCTGCGGTGGACAATCAAGGGGCGGTAGGGACGCTGGCCAGGGAGAGCCGAGCCTGCCCCCTTGTGGGTCAGCGGCTGCGAAATCAGGCGTTCCGGTTGAGGTGCGCTGCGACACGGCCGGTCCGGGCCGCCGCGTCCGTCAGTGTGTAGGGGCCGGGCCCGGGTTGTTGGGTCTCGGTGTCCAGCGGTCGGCACCCTATGTTGATCAGCGTGGCACCCACGCGTTGGGAGCCGATTTAGGCAAGCCACTTGGGGCGCCGGCACAGCGGGCGATGCGATCGCAGTCCAATGCGGCTGGCCCGCCCGTTCTGGGGGCAACCACCACCGCATGGCGCCGCCCACGCGGAGAGGACTCGCAGTGACACCGGCCCCGAGAGGGCAAGCCGGAAGGTTCGCCTCGGCCTGTCACGAACGGTCCGCGCCCTGACCGTCCACGGGCTTACCCACGGAGTTATACCAGCCGCCGTATCCGACGCCCGCTTTCGAGCTTGGTGCGATACGCGGTGAGCCGACCGCCGTGGCGGGGGCAGCATGCTCGTACCGCCTATCACAGAAGCGGTCATCCGTTTGGCCGGCTGGTATTACTCCCCGTTCTGGGGACAGCCCTGGACCGGGCCCGCGGCGCTCGGCCGGCCAAGGGCGCTGGCGCGGGTTCTGACAGGACCAGGCGCAGGGCCGGCCACCCAGGGCTTCGCTCCTGGGCCGAGTTGCCAAAGTACAGCACCTTCCCAGTAGCTTACAAGGGTGTTCTTGAAATCGCGCATTAAGAGTGCTTCGTGTGCCGGCCGGCGCCGCGGAGAGCCGCTCCGCAAGCAGCGTGCCGAGACGGGAGAAGTCGATGCCCAGCGACACCCCATGGACCGACGCAAAGATCGCCAGGCTCACACAGCTCTGGGCCGAGGGTCTCGCCACGGCCGAGATCGCTCGGAGGCTGAACCTCTCGAAGAACGCCGTCGTCGGCAAGGCGCACCGCCTCCGCCTTTCCGAGCGCCCCTCCCCGATCAAGCCCAGGGAAGGGGGACAGCCACACCGGATCGCACCCGCGCCCCCGCCCGGCAGGCGCACCGGGCGGCCGACACTGCCGAGACTGGCCTGCCTGCGGCGCCCCCTTGCCGCCGCAACGCCCGATGGCGCCTTGCTTCCCAGTCCGCCCAGCCCGAGCCTGGAGGCCAGCGCTCTCGGAACGTCCACCCGACCACGCGCGGCCCAGCCCTGCTGCTGGCCCCTCGGCGAGCCCGGCTCGCCCCGGTTCCGCCACTGCGCGGCGCCGGCCACAGCGGGCAAGCCGTACTGCGCGGCGCACTGCCGGCTCGCCTACGTGCGCGGGCGCGCCGCGCCCGAGGAGCTGGGCGGGGGACCGGGTCAGGGCAGGTGAAGTGGCGCCGCCGACTTGACCGGTCACGAACGCGGCTTGCCTGGCCGGCCCGCACCTTCCCGCGCGGCGGCCCGAATCTGTTGGGCCGCGTTTCGACACGCCGGCGAACCGACGGGCCGGGGCGCTAGCTTTGCCAACCGGGCCGGGCGTCGCACCCTGCTAAAAAAGCGGCGCCCGAGGCACCGCCAAGTTTAGAGGCTGTGCGAGAAGTCTGTATAGGTGGGCTGGTAGGCCACCTCCAGGTCGGGGCAAGATCTGCCAAATCCTTGTTGTGCCTCGCCCCGGCCCGGCTCGCGGACACCCACGCCCAGCCGACCTGAACCCTTTTCGCACACCCTCTCAAGGACATGGCCCCGCGCGAGACCGTTGGCTGGCCCGGGGCGGACCACCTCCGCACGGCTTGGGGCACGGGGGGAGGCGGCTGGAGCCGGGCCATGCGGTCCAGCAGCTAGACAGTTCGTTTCGGCCTCTTTCTAACGCCGCGCCTCCAGCGCGTCGAGCGCCCCCCTCGGTGTCAGAGAAGTTGCCGCCCAGATAGGATCTGGAACCTGGGGGCGCGGATAGCAGGCAGTGGCTCGATACGGACAGGCATACAAGGACAGGATAGTGGCGCGGCTATTGCCGCCGGAAAGCTCAGCGGCCGAGGTTGTCTCACGAGAGGTGGGCGTCAGCGTCGCGACACTGGAGCGCTGGCGGGCGGATGCGCTGGCCAATGGCGCCAGCGACCGGCGCGGCGGCGGCGGTCAACGCTGGACGGCGGTGGCCCGGCTGGAAGCGGTGATTGCCACGGCGGCGATGGATGAGGCCGCCCGCAGCGCCTGGTGCCGTGAGCACGGGCTGTATCCGGCCGAGCTGGATGGCTGGAAGCAGGATGCCGTCGCCGGCCTCGGCGAGCCGCGCGCGGCCAGTGCCGCGGAGGCCCGGGAGGACCGGCGGCGGGTGAAGGAGCTGGAGCGGGAACTGCGTCGCAAGGACAAGGCGCTGGCCGAAACGGCCGCCTTGCTTGTGCTGTCACAAAAACTGGCGGCGGTCTTTCACAAGGACGAGGACGCATGACCCGTCTGGAAGACCGCCAAACCCTGGCAGACCACATCGCGCAGGCCCGCGCGGACGGCGCCCGGCTGAGCCCGGCCTGTGCTCTGGCCGGCATCGATGCCCGCACCCTGCGGCGCTGGAAGGCCGGGGCCGGTCTGGCGCGGGGCGATCGCCGGCCGCACGCCGACCGCCCCGTCCCATCGCATGCGCTGAGCGAGGCCGAGCGGGCGAGGATCGTGGCGGTGTGCAATGAACCGCGCTTCGCCGAGGCGCCGCCGGCGCGGATCGTTCCGATGCTGGCGGACGAGGGCCTCTACATCGCCAGCGAGGCCAGCTTTCACCGCGTGCTGCGCGCGCACGGGCAGATCAACCGCCGCGGACGCGCCCGCCCGCCGCGAGCGTCGGAGCCGCCTCGCACTCACATCGCCAGTCGCCCTGGCGAGGTCTGGTGCTGGGACGTGACGTTCCTGCCGTCGCAAGTCCAGGGACGCTGGTTCTATTTCTACCTGATCCTCGACCTCTACAGCCGCAAGGTCGTCGGCTTCGAAGTGCATGACACCGACACCGCCGCGCATGCGGCCCATCTGGCCAGGCGAACCGCGCTCGCCGAGGGCGCGCATGCCACCTCGATGCGCCCGGTTCTGCACGGCGACAACGGCGCCACCTTGAAGGCGACCACCGTGCTGGCCATGCTGCATTGGCTCGGCATCGAGCCATCCTACTCACGCCCGCGGGTCAGCGATGACAACGCCTTCGCTGAGGCGCTGTTTCGTACGGCGAAGTATCGGCCGGAATCCCCGCTCAAGGGACTGGTCGATCTGGATGCCGCCCGGCGATGGGCGGGGTGCTTCGTGCACTGGTACAACCATGAGCACCGGCACAGCGGCCTTCGCTACCTCACCCCGGCGCAGCGCCATGCCGGCCAGGATCGTGGCCTGCTGCGTGCCCGCCACGCGCTTTACCAGGCCGCGCGGGCCGGCAATCCACGGCGCTGGAGTGGGCGGACCCGCAACTGGACACCGGTTGGCGTCGTCACCCTCAATCCGGAGCGCGACAGCATCGTCCGGACGGCGACCTCACACATCCAGCTTTCCAGTTCGATCGGCGCGCCTGCTTTCCCGTCCCGACCTGCAGACGCCCAAGCCACGGAGCGCAACGGAGGAGATGGGAGGCGTGGAGCCACCCGCAGCCACGCACAGCGCGCCCTATCGCGCGCGCGCATGGCGAGGATGGCGAGCACCGGACCTTCTCCGCAGTGAGCACCGTGGCACACTCGTCACCAGTCGGAGGATAGGAAAGATCGTTACGAAAGGCAGGCGGCAACTACGTTGACACTCACCGCTCCACGGCAAACATCCCCCGGGCACCGTCCCTTCTGTGAGGGACCAGCACCTACCACTGGCCGGATTTTACTCCGCCAACAGCGACACCACGCCGCCGCTCCAGTGGCCGGTTATTGCTCAGGGGCGACGCATGAAATCGGTGTGGTAGAGCAGGCTGCTTACAAGGACGTGTTCTCGCTGGAAGATGCATGACCTTCCGAGCTATTGATAACGGCTCTCTGGTTTAATTAGCTCAGGAATATTCAACTCAAAGGTGAAAAAGTATTGGTTTTGCTTCTTACTTTGAGAGAGAATTTGGTCACCACTAAACCAAAACTGGCGAGCAAGAATTAACAAAGGTTCATGCGTTAGCCCTGGGTTATTGCTCCGCCGCGTACAGACGCATCGCCAGAGGTGGGCATCCTCGTGCATCAGCTTGCCCGTGTTGCTCCACAGGAACGGCGACTTGTCGGTGATGGTGAACGTCCCGGCGGCATAGGCCTGATCGCCGACAAGCAGGGCCTTGCCGCGTCTGAAGCCGACGGAGTTCTGGCTCCGTGAAGACCTTCCAGCCCTCAAGGAACAAATCCAGGACTTCTCCAACCGGATCGCCGCCGAGTTTCTCCCGCGGCACCCGAGACAGCATGATGAAGGGATGCAGGTTCTTGAGGATCGGGTGGCGCACCCAGGGCCAACGCATGAGATTCTGCTGAATGGGTCAGCCCGGCCCTCCATTCACCGGGCGCACGGACGATGGGCGGGCCGGGCGCGGCCCCCTACCTCACCGGGAGCATCAGGTGCTCGTAGGGCGTGCCGGGCCACATCACGTAGGGCTTGGTGGGGTCGGGGTCGGGCGTCTTGGGGTAGCCCTGCATCGCCCGGGCGCCGGCACCCACCATCATCACGTGCGAGCCGGTCTGGACCCAGTGGTTGTCCGGCTTCGGCCCCTTGGCGTAGGGGTCGGTGTTGCTCGCCCCTATGTCCCCGGCCAGCATGTAGATGAAGCCGGTCGTGTCAGGGGGCGTGCCGTGGCTCTGCCAGGCCTTGGCCCACGCCATCGCGTTCGGGTCCAGGCACATCGGCGAGCCGGCGGGCGAGACCATGCAGGTGAACTCGTTGGTGCCCTTCCGCACGGTCCGCATCTCGCCCTTGTGCATGCGCAGGATCGTCGCCTGCTCGACGACCCGCGGCGGCGCCGCCTTCGTCACCTCCTTCATGTAGTCGTCGTCGGACATCGCGCCCGGCTGGGCCTGCTGCGCGGGGGCGGCGCCCGCCAGGGCGAGCGCCGCGCCGATCGTGGCGAGAACGGTTCGCATAGCCTTTCCTCCACTCATCGCCCTTCCTCCACTCTCGTGGCCTTCGCGTGGCCACGGATCAAACGCCACGCCCCTGCCGGACACCTGATGACCCCGGTGGGGCAGCCGGGTCAGCAGACGTAGAAAAGGGTCCGACGCTGTACGCGCCCCGGGCCCTGTGCCCTTAGCCCTTGGCCAGGAACGTCCGGGCGGCGGCCATCTCCGGGCGCTCGGTGTCGGCCCCGGCCGTGAGCTGCAGGAGCCGCTCGTCCCAGGCCCGCGTGGCCTCGCGGTCGCCGGTGGCCTCGGCGGCCTTCGCCGCTCCGGCGATGGAGCGGTAGCGGTTGGGCGCGACCCGGAGCGACGCCTCGAACGCGCGCAGCGCGTCCGCCGGTTGGCCCATGGCGAGGAGCATCTCGCCCAGCATCTCGCGCATCGGCGAGAGGCGGTTCTCCATCGCGATCGACTTCTCGGTGCGGTCCTCCAGGTCGGCCGCGGCGCGCATCAGCCGCACGGCGTCGTCGCGACGCCCCTCGGCCAGCGCGATCCAGGCCGCCGCCGCCTCCTCCTGTATCTTGGCCTGCTCGGCCCAGTAGGTGTCGCCGACATCGGCGAGCTTGCCGCCAAGCGCGTGGATATGCTCCAGGTCCGCCTTGGCGCCGGCGGGATCGCCGCTGCGCGCCGCGCCGATGGCGCGCCCGAACCAGCTGATCGCCTCCGCCTGGGGATAGGGCGTCTTCGGCACCGGCAGCGCCGCCGCTTCCGCCCAGGCGCCGCGGTCGAAGTCGTATCGAACGAAGGCGGCGGCGAAGCCGGTGTGGGAGGCGTAGGTTGCAAGCTGCGTGGGGACCTCGGTGACCGCCCGGTATGGTCCGAGGAGCGCCGCCGCCTTCTGGTCCTGCGCGCGCTGCATGTAGGCGTTGGCCAGGAAGTCCAGCGAATGATAGGTGCGCGGTATGAGTGCCGGCTTGCCCGCGACACGCGGATCCGATGCCCCAAAGTAGTCGGTAAAGGAGGCGATGGAAGCAACATCGCACGGAATCGCCTCGTTCCACAGGCCGAGCGTCGAGAAGATGTGCGAGGGCATGTGCAGGGCGTGCCCCGCCGCGGGTGCGAGCGCGGCGTAGCGCCGCGCCGCCGGCAGGCCGCGCTCGGCAAGGGGGGCGTAATCATAGGTGTGGATCAGGTAATGGACGACGCCGGGGTGGTCCGGCAGCCGCGCCTGCATCCGCTCGAGGATCGCCCCCGCCTTGAGCTGGCGCGCATAGGTCTTGTCGGAAAGGTCAACCGCCTCGTTGATCGCCAGCGCATAGAAGATCTGCGCCTCATCATCATCGGGATACTTGGCGGCGAGGCGCTCCATCGCCGCCTCGTAGGCCAGCGTGCGGGTGCGCTGGGGCACATGGTCATAGTCCTGGAAGAAGGTGGCCATGGCCTCGACCCAGTCGCGCTCGCGCTCGGTGCGCGGCGGGGCGGCGCGCGCCTTCTGGATGGCCTCCCAGCCCCGGCGCAGCGCCTCAGGCGGGAAGGGGGGCAGCAAGGGGTTCGGGCGCTGGCTGATCGCGACCCCCCACCACGCCATGGCGCAATCGGGCTCCGCCGCGGTGATCGCGGTGAAGGCTTTCACGGTCGCCGGGAAGTGGAAGGAGTGGAGCATCGCCACCGCCTGGTCGAACCGCTGCTGAGTCTGTGGGCTGCAGGAGACCGGGAAGTGCACCCGGCCGTAGTTCTCAGCCGTGCTTGCCGGGGTGGCGTGCTCGTGCTGCTCCTGGGCCGCGACCGGCACAGCGGGGGCCAACAGGCAGGCCGAGGCCAGCAAGACGTGGCGCAGCGTGCGGCGGATTGTCCTCTCGGAGAACACGGCAGCCTTCCTCCCTCGTGACAGCGCACGCGTGGGAGTGGCTTATCGGTCGTGGGTCGCCGGTCGGGGGCGTCCGCCGCCGCACGCAGCGGGGCGAGGATGACGGCAGAGCCGAGGACCGGACGGGCGGCCGTGGCGTCCCATGCGGCAGGACTGTTCGCCTACTTTGACAAGATTTTATCCCTGCAAAATGGCCTCTGTCACCTCAAAACCTACAGGGATAGCGGCATAGCTTTCATTCTGGCGCCACCCGCTGAAGCCATTCTCATAGTTACTAACCAGGCCACCAAATAGGTAGCATTCTGCGGGGTGCTGTGCGACAGTCCGGGCATGGCGCTCCGTCGTGACTTCCGCAAGCTTGACCCGGCTACCCAGGCAGAGCTGCGCCGCGTGGCCGTTGCCATGGTGGAGGGGGGCAAAACTCGCATTGAGGCCGCGGCGGCCGTCGGCGTGAACCGTCGCTTTGTCGGGGAATGGGTCGAGGCGGTGCGGCAATCCGGGGAGGCTGCCTTGGATGGTGGGCGGCGCGGTCGCCGGCCGGGCGAGCAGAAGGCGCTCTCGCCTCCACAGGAGCAGAGGATCCGGCGCCTGATCGCGGACCGCTGCCCGGATCAGCTGAAGCTGCCGTTCGCGCTGTGGACCCGTGAGGCGGTCGGCGCGCTGATTGAGCGCGAGACCGGGGTGCGGCTGTCGGCCTCGGCCCTCGGGCGCGCCCTGCGGGCCTGGGGCTTCACCGCGCAGCGCCCGGCACGACGGGCCCTCGAGCGCCGCGAGCCAGCGGTCCGCGCCTGGCTGCGACAAGAGTATCCGGCGATTGCCGAGCGGGCCAAGGCAGAGGGCGCCGAGATCCACTGGGCGGACGAGACCGGTTTGTCCAACCAGGCCAACTACGGCCGGAGTTTCGCCCCAAAAGGCAAGACGCCCGTCCTGCTACGGCCGGCTGCACGGGTCACGCAGTCGATGATCTCCAGCCTGACCAACCGCGGCACATTGCGATTCATGGTCTATGACGGCGCGCTCACCGCCACGACCTTCCTGATCTTCCTGCGGCGTCTGGTGCAGGGCGCCGGGCGCAAGCTGTTCGTCATCGCCGATAATCTGCGGGTCCACCGCGCCAGACGGGTCACCGCCTGGGTGAAGGCCAACGCTGAGCGGCTCGAACTGTTCTATCTCCCGCCCTACGCGCCGGAGCACAATCCCGACGAGTTTCTCAACAACGACGTCAAGCAAGCCATGGCGCGGCGCCAGGTGCCCAGGGACAAGGCCGCGCTGAAGGCTGGCCTGACCTCCTACATGCGCAGCCTGTAGCGCCGCCCCGCCAAGGTCCGCGCCTTCTTCCAGGCCTCCTCCGTCCGCTACGCAGCATAGGCCAAGAGAGCTACCTATTTGGTGGCCGGGTTAGTAATATAATAATCACCTTTGGTTTGACTAATGCAAAACTCGGTATTTTAACCTTTATCAAGAGTTTGGTGGGGCTCTGACCGTTGCCGGCTGTAAATAAGTGGCACTGGCTTTGTCACACCACACTGCCATCCGTAATTACCCACCCCCCTTGCGGCGAAGCGGTATCGCTGGTCCAGTTCGGGCATGCAGCGCGACGAGCTGGAGCGCCTGAGCAAGGCGGAGTTGATCGAGATGGTGCTGCGGCTGCAGCGGCCGGCGAAGACTGCGGCGGCGCCGGTTTTTTGGACAGTGGGATAAGCTAAGGGCTGACCGGTCCAAAGAGGCGTGAGACGTGGGTGTAAAGAGGAAGCAGCACAGCGCGGATTTCAAGGCGCGCGTGGCGATGGCGGCCCTGTCGGGGGGAAAGGACCTTGGCGGAGCTGTCATCGGAGTTCGGGGTCCATCCGACGATGATCAGCACCTGGAAGCAGGAGCTGAGGAAGCGCGCGAGTGAGCTGTTCGGGCGCGGCAATAAAGCGCCGACGGCCGGCGATGCGCAGAAAGTCATCGACGATCTGCACCGCAAGATCGGCCAGTTGCAGGTCGAACGCGATTTTCTTGCCGGGCAGCCCGCCATCTCCCGCCTGCTGAGAGGCGGACGATGATCACGCCGAACGCGAAGCTGTCCATAAGCCGGCAATGCATGCTGCTCGGGATCGCGCGCAGCAGCTTCTATTATCAACCCCAGCCAGCGTCGGCGGCTGAGCTCGATCTGCTGAACCGGCTCGACCAAATCTTCACCGAGCATCCGGTGTATGGCACTCGGCGGTTGCAGGTGGCGTTGTTGCGCGAGGGGATTTCCGTTGGACGCCGGCGCATCCGACGGCTGATGCGCAGGCTGGGGCTCGCGGCGGTCAGGCCGAAGCGGAACACCAGCAAGCCGCATCCGGAGCACAAGATCTATCTCTACCGGCTGCGCGACCAGACGATCGACCAGCCGAACCAGGTGTGGGCGAGCGACATTACGTACATCCCGATGCGCCGGGGATATCTGTACCTGGTGGCGATCATCGATTGGGCCACAAGGCGCGTCCTGTCCTGGCGTCTGTCGAACACCCTGACGGCCGGGTTCTGCGTCGAAGCCTTGGGCGAAGCGCTCGCACGGTTCGGCAAGCCCGGCATCTTCAATACCGATCAGGGCTCACAATTCACCAGCGAGGCGTTCACCCGCGTGCTGCTGGATCATCGGATCGAGATCAGCATGGACGGCCGCGGACGCTGCCACGACAACGTCTTTGTCGAACGGCTATGGTGGACCGTGAAGCACGAGTGGGTCTACCTGCGTCCGGCGGCCGATGGGCTTGAGCAGAAGCGCAGTCTGGCTGAATTCTTCGACTGGTACAACCGGCGGCGTCCCAGGGCTAACGCATGAACCTTTGTTAATTCTTGCTCGCCAGTTTTGGTTTAGTGGTGACCAAATTCTCTCTCAAAGTAAGAAGCAAAACCAATACTTTTTCACCTTTGAGTTGAATATTCCTGAGCTAATTAAACCAGAGAGCCGTCATCAATAGCTCGAATAGCTCGGAAGGTCATGCATCTTCCAGCGAGAACACGTCCTTGTAGTAATTACCCACCCCCCTTGCGGCGGGGCGGCATTGCTGATGCAGTTTGGGCATGCAGCGGGACGAGCTGGAGCGCCTGAGCAAGGCCGAGCTGATCGAGTTGGGGCTGCGGCTGCAGCGGCCGGAGAAGACCTCGCGCACCTCGTCCAAGCCGCCGTCCACAGACCGCAAAGCGCGTCGCGAGCAAGCCCGCCCCGGAGGTGCCAAGCCCGGACATGAAGGCCATAGTCGGGCGCTCAGCAGGGAGGTGGACCGCGTCGTCGATCACGCCCCGCAGCAATGCCCGTGCTGCCGCAGGGCGCTGTCGCCCGACCTGCCCAGCGAAGCGGTGAGCGTGCACGAGCGGATTGAGCTGCCGGAGATCAAGCCAATCGTCGAGCACCACCGACGCTTGGCGGTGCAGTGTCCCGGCTGTGGGGCGCGGGTCGTGGCAGCGCCGCCGCCCGCCGCGACAGGCACGCCGTTCGGCCCGCGCCTGCACACGCTGGCGACCTACCTCAAGACCTTTCAGAGCCTGTCCTACGAGCGGCTGCAGGCGACACTGGCCGACCTGTTCGGCCTGTCCATCAGCCAGGGCGGGCTGATGAACCTGCTGCGTCGCGCCCAGACTTGCTTCCAGGCCGGGCGAGGCTTGCCGAAGGTTCCATTCGGCGCAGCCGGATGGAATGGCAAGACGAGGGGCGAGCACGCCGTCGCAGCCCTGCGGCAGGCCAAGGTGGTAGCCTCGGACGAGACAGGCGTCCGGATTGAGGGCAGCAACGCCTATCACTGGGTGTTCCGCTGCAAGGAGGCCGTGGTGCACCACGCCGCCCCGACCCGCGCCGCCGCGGTCGTGCACGCGATGATGGCTGGCCACCAGCCCGAAGTCTGGCTGTCGGACCGCGACTCGGCCCAGCAGGGCCATGGCCAAGTCCAGCAGACCTGCCTCGCGCACCTGGCTCGCGACGTCGCCTACGTGTTGGAAGTGAGCGACGACCCCGTGCCGTTTCGGCTCACGCTCTGGCTCGCCTCGGCCTTCGAGTTGGCGGACAGCATCTCACAACTGGCTGCCTCCACCCTGGCCGCCAAGCGCCGCGCGCTGGCGGGCAGGCTGGTCGCGATCCTGGCAGCACCCACCACCTGCGACTTGGCCCGTGAACTTCAGAACAAGGTGCGCCGAGCGCGCGATCAGCTCCTAACCTTCGCCGACTGGCCCGGCCAGGTCGAGGCCACCAACAACGCCTGTGAGCGCGACCTCCGGCCCTCGGTGATCCAGCGCAAGGTGACCAACGGCTATCGTGCCATGTGGGCCGCCGAGGGTGAGGCCGACATACGCAGCGTCGTCGATACCGCTCGCCTCAAACCGGGCACCAGCGTCTTCAACACCATCCTGCAGACCGTCACGGCCTGATCGCTACGCCCGAAACAGGAGTGGGTAATTACCTCGGTCAAGCTCTTTCGAGTCGTGGGCTCGTTGCGCCAACATGGCCAGTTTATTGTGTTCTGGCCAACATGCGGTTTGTGGAAGACCTCACGGGATAGGTGGCGGTCGTCATCTCCAATCGCCGAAGTTGTCGAAAAACGCCTCTATTGTTCGTGAGCTGATTGCTACGACCGTGTTCCTTTGATCTTCCCAGTCGCTGGCGAATGCCTCAACCAGGACTTCGGCGGCCCGGGGTGTCCCGATTATTTTGCGCAAGCATTCCTCTCGACGTGACCCTTCGAAATGAACGAGCGCGACACGGGCAAGATTATAGGCACGGCTGGCAGAGCTGAGACGGTAGGACGGATATGGCCGGAACCTGTGGCTAAGCCTTGCAGATGGCACGGCCAGGATATCGACACCGGCGCGCCAGGCCCGCAGACTGAACTCGACATCCTCAAGCCCGAGCTCCCGAAAAGCTCCGAACCCGCCTAGGCGTTCGAATGTCGCGCGGCCTACGACCAGGCACCCTCCCGGCGCGACCGGTACCGAGCGAAAAGGCTCGTCTTCGGCGGCAGGCGGCAGCCAGCGCACCCGCAGATCGGCGTCGATCAGCCGGGCGCCGCAGCCGTACACCCTGGAGCCGACATCACAAATGGCCGGCGCCAGGATCGCGTCGGGCCGGGCGGCCAGGGCCGCGTGCAGCCGATCGAGACAATGCGTGTCCAGCCGGCAGTGCGCATCCAAGAAGGCGAGATGCGCGCCCTTTGCGAGCCCGCCGCCAGCATTGCGCGCTGCAGCGATGCCGCCGCGCTCGACGCGGTATACCCTAACGCCCAGCGCGCGCCATTCCTCCTCCTCCAGGGCCGTGCAACTGCCATCGGTGCTGCCGTCGTCTACAACGATCGTCTCGGCAGGGACGATTGACCCGGCGCACACGGACCTCAGCGTTTCATGCAGTTCCGCACCCTCATCTAAGCTCGAGATGATCAGCGAAAGGGTTGTCGATTGGTCCGATGCCAGCATCATCGATGGGCCAAGTGATGCGCAATCTCTCCGCGCTGCTTCGCAGCGGCCGGGCTCCGGCTCCAATAGGCATGACACGGCCAGCCGGCCTCATCATCAGTCGCGATCCAGCAATAGTCCTCGCGGTGGTGGAACCACGCGTGTGCGGCCAAGAGACCAAACTCGCTCAGGAAATCGATCTGCCGCGACAAACACCACTCATCCAATCCGATTCCATGGCGCGACTGGCAGTGTCTTCGCAAGTCACCATAGAGCTCTCTCGAATAGATGTACGGCGGAGGGGTCAAAACGTCGAATGGCAAGGGCTCGCCGTGAAAGTCCAAAATGCACCGGCGCCAGCCGTCGCTTGCCTGCCTTGGGGACCGCCATAAGACGCGAATTACGGGCCGCCCCTGCTTCGTCAGTAACGCTGGCAACGAGCAGGGGGCGCGGAATACACTGTCGGAATCAATGTGGGCTATCAGCGGAGCATCGGTGAAACAGTCGGCGTTCAGTTTGCTGATTTGCTGTCCGAGATAGTCGTTCGCATAGTCCTCGCACCGGGTGACGATGGCCCGTGCGGTTGCGGGAATCTCATCGCCCCGCAGCCGCTCGAGGCTCGAGGCGGGCATCACGACGACAATGCCGCGGTATCCCTCGGCGAACTTGACGATCGACAGCAATGAGAGAGTCAGCCAGCGAAAGTCCCGAAAATAGGTCCGGATGAAGATATCGATGGCGTGTGCCAAGGCCAGGGCTCAGAGTGCGGCCGGACCTTGCTCATCGACCTCGGGGCGAGGGCCCCTGCTACCCGGTGGCACCCCGCCGGGCGGAAGGTCAGCGATCACGTCCAGAAGCCCGGCCAGAAGGGGCGCATAGCGGACCATGTCCAGCAGATAGGGGGCCACTGCGGCGGTAAGCGTAAATTGGTAGGTACTCAGGCGATCGATCTCCTGACCGTCCAAGGCCAGTGCCAGGACGTCTCCAAGCCGCGCCCCGCTGAGGCCAAGCGACTCGAGTATCTTCTGGGGCGTTGCGGAATATTCCTGATATTCTGCGTATTCGGTAGCGGCCAGCCGGTCGGACTTCCGGAAGCCGGCCTGTTCGAGCGCTCGTTCGACGGCGCGATCGCCCTGCCGCACAAGGTATCCGGCCGCCGATGCCTTCCGGTCGCGCAGGGTTTCCATCAGTTGTTTTGTCACCGCGCTGGCGAGTCCGAGGTTGGTGGCGTGCTTGAGATCAGTCAGGACCGGCGTAAGGAAGGCCCGACCCTCGCTGCCAATCATCGCTATACCGATTGCCTCGATAGTCTGCGATCCAACTCCCTTCGGTGGCCAAGGTCTCTCCGTCATGGCGAGGGCGAGAACGAGATCGGTCCGCAGCAGCAGGGGCTCAACAATTTCGAAATAGAGATGCGGGAACCCGTTGCGTCGACAGAAGGCCGCGAGCGCGCTCTTCGTGTCCACGGAGACCTCGGGGGCGATCCAAAGGCGGATCGAACTCGTTGATGGGCGCGTAGTAAGTCATCGGTACCCTCCGAGTGGATTAGACTGAGAGCTGGACATCCAACCCGCGACCGCGTAGCGCGTACCTTCGAGCACGATCACGACTTCGTGCATCAAGGCGGATCGAAACAACACCAGCATGCCCGGCTGCGGAACAATCACGACCTTTCGATCGTGAAGCCCGGGTTGGGTTTCGTAGATGATGAGCGCTCCGCCATCGAATGCGGGCAAGCCGTCGACGGGCTCGCGCCCGTTGAGGTAGAGTAGGAGCGACCAGCGGTGGGCGGCGAGCCTGGGCGGATCGTTCTTATGGTTGGCGACGTCTCGATGCGCGCGAAAAAAGCTTCCCTTCTCATAGGACATGAAATAGGGCCCATAGATGTAATCGGCGTCCGAATCGAACTCTGCCCGGTGCGCGTCAAAATAGGAGGCCATATGATCGCCGACGGAGCGCTTGAGGGGGTCAGGAAGATGGTGATCGAAGCAGAAGCGCAGTGATTCATCGAGTATCGATTCGCCCGCGCGGACGATCTGCGCCGGCTCGCGCGGAGAGGCATCCATGGCCTGAATGATTTCGCTACACTCTGCGACCGAGAGGAAACCAGCGGCCGAAGCGATGCTCCGCGTTTTGAACTGGAGATGATCCATAGCTCTGAAAACTCCCGAAGACGTTGTAAGGTCACGGATCGCCTTGGTCCTCTGCTCCCCTCGTGTCCTCGGCTTGGCAGGTGCGGTGCGACATAAGAACCGCGAACTTTGATTTGCGCTATGATCTATCTCACAGCGGGGCTGACGCGAGCCGGTCTAGAATCGAGCCTCTATATATGATAATCCCCTTTATCCCACGTATAGGAAGGGGGTAGATCCGGGTCACCCTGCTCAGGAATCCCCATGGCCCGCCGATCAACCCCGCCGAAACCCGAACGCCCGGCCCTCACTGTGGAGCAGAAGAGACGGGGGATCGCCCGACTCCAGCAGCGCATCAAGGAGCTTGAGGCATTCGACCCTCAGTCGGTGCAACGACGGTTCACCGATCCGAATGTGACCGCGCTGGAAACTGCCATTGCTGGAACTCTGTCGGCCATCTTCGGCCATGGGACAGTCGAATATGACCGCTATGAGATGGCTACGCGCCTCGATCATGGCCCGGTCTCGATGGTGGCTGACCTTGACTTCGGCGGCGGGAGCAGCCGCCGTGACGATTCCCACGAGGCACGTCAGTATGTCGCTGAGGGTAAGCAACAGGCAATTGTTCTGTTGAGGCAAGCGATACAGTCGATTGAGGAGGAGATAGAGGATCAGGATCAGGACCAAGCTCCATCTCCCATTCGTCGCGCACCGCCACGAAAGCTATCGAAAGTCTTTGTGGTCCACGGCCATGATGAAGCAGCGCTTCACTCAGTCGCTCGCTTCCTGGAGCAGCTTGGCCTGGACGCTATTGTGCTGCGCGAGCAGCCAGACCAAGGGCGCACGATCATCGAGAAGTTTGAGGACTGCGCGGCGGAGGTCGGGTTTGCCGTCGTCCTGCTGACGCCGGATGACCTCGGGGCCGCGCCCGCGGCGCCGGCGCGAGCGCCGTGGGCGCGGCAGAACGTTGTATTCGAGCTGGGCTACTTCGCGGGCCGCCTCGGGCGCGGCCGGACCTGCCTCATGCGAAAGGGCGACGTGGAGATCCCGTCCGACCTCTACGGCGTGATCTACACCGACCTCGATCCGAGCGAAGCCTGGAAGATGAAGCTCGTGAAGGAACTCAGGGCCGCCGGCCTCGATTTCGACGCGAACAGGATGTGGTCGTGATCGAGCGCGCGGTCGCGCTCACGAGCGCCGCGCCCCATCTCGTTCCCGCGCTCATCGCCGCCTCCGGCGAGCACGCCGGCATCCGCTTCCTGGAATTCTTTGCGGCCACCATCCGCAACCCGCACACGCGGCGGGCCTACGCCCGCGCCGTCGCCGAGTTCCTCGCCTGGTGCGAGGAGCACGGCGTGCCGTCGATCGCCGCCGTGCAGCCGCTGCACGTCGCCGCCTGGATCGAGGCGCAGACGCGCGCGCACGCGGCGCCCACCGCCAAGCAGCGCCTGGCGGCGGTCCGGCGCCTGTTCGACTGGCTGGTGACGGGCCAGGTCGTGCCAACCAATCCAGCAGCGTCGGTGCGCGGCCCGTCGTACGCCGCGAAGGTCGGCAAGACTCCGGTGCTGGAGCCGCAGGAGGCGCGCGCCCTGCTCGACGGCATCGACGCGACCACCCCGGCCGGGCTGCGCGACCGGGCGCTGATCGCGCTCATGGTCTACTCGTTTGCGCGCATCGGCGCCGCGCTCATAACCTCGAAGCCTACCTGCAAGCCTATCTCGACGAGACCGGGATCGGCGCCGACCCCAAGGGGCCGCTGTTCCGCACGATCGGGCGCGGCACCGGCCGGCTCACCCGCACCGCGCTGGCGCAGGCCAACGCCTATGCCATGGTGCGGCGCCGGGCCGCGGCGGCGGGGATCGGGACCCGGATCGGCAACCACAGCTTCCGGGCTACCGGGATCACTGCCTATCTCCGCAACGGCGGCACCTTGGAGAACGCCGCCGCTATGGCCAACCACGCCAGCACGCGCACCACCCAGCTCTATGACCGCCGACGCGACGCCATCAGCCTCGACGAGGTGGAGCGCATCCGGGTCTGAGTGCGCGGGACGGGTTGTTGCATGGACCCGCCCGGTGGCGCCTGGAACAGGTCTGGCGTAGGAGGCGGTCCCTGACCTGACCCTAGACGCCCCCCTTGCCCTTCAAGCTGAACCACGACCGCCGCCACCACATCCCCAGGCAGAAGCGCAAGGTCGTCAACTGGCGCGACTACGACGCCAGCCTGCGCCGGCGCGGCAGCCTCACCGTCTGGTTCACGGCCGAGGCGCGATCGCGGGCTGGCAGGCGGCGCCGCGCACCACGGCTGGCGGCCAGCCCTGCTACTCGCCCCTGGCGATCCTGACGGCGCTCACCCTGCGTGCCGTGTTCCGCTTGGCTCTGCGTCAGGCCGAGGGCCTGATCGGCTCCGTCATCGGCCTGCTCGGGCTCGCGCTGCGCGTCCCGGACCACTCCACCTTGAGCCGGCGTGCGGCGACGCTGGAGGTGCCGCGGCCGACACGGTCCAGCGCCGGCGTGGATGGTGGGAGCGAGCCGATGCACCTGCTGGTGGACAGCACCGGGCTCAAGCTGTGCGGCGCGGGCGAGTGGCTGATTGAGAAGCACGGCACCCACGCACGGCGGTCGTGGCGGAAGCTGCACATCGGCCTCGATGCCGAGACGGGTCAGATCGTCGCCTCGGCCCTCACCGACCGCGACGTGGACGACGCTTCCCAGGTCGGCCCCTTGCTCGACCAGGTCGCGGGCGCGGTGGCCGCGTTCACCGCCGACGGTGCGTACGACCAAGGCAGCACCTACGATGAGGTCGCCCAGCGCCATCCTGACGCGGCCGTGGTCGTGCCGCCACGGTCCACGGCGGTGCCGAGCGAGACGGCCGAGAGCGCGCCGACGCAGCGCGACCGCCATCTCCAGTGCATCGCCGAGCGCGGGCGCATGGGGTGGCAGACGCGCTCAGGCTACAACGCGCGCGCCCGCGCCGAGGCGGCCATCGCGCGCTGGAAACAGGTGATCGGGGACGGGCGGAGCCGACCAAGGTTCCGCGTGCGCAGCACGTGGAATGTCGGCGGAGGGTGCGCTCGCGCAGGGACGAGCGCCGGGCGACCGAGGTGGACGTCGCCGTCCACGCGCTCAACCGCATGCTGGAGCTGGGACGCCCGATCTCTGTGCGCATCGCCTGATCCCGGATGGGGTTGGGGCGAGTGCGCCTGGACTCCGGGTCCATGCAACACGCCGGCCCGCGCGCGCTGGCCGTGCTGCTGGTGGAATGCCGTCCCTTGCGCCCGTTCCGGCTCCAGCAACGAGGGCGCACCCTGCCGGCTCAGGTGCCACGCCCGGCGGCAGTACAGGAACGTCCCGATGTCGGAGGCCCGGACGTACTGCTCCTGCCTCATGCCGTGCCCAGCGTGGCAGCGTTCGCCGCGGCCACGGTCGATCACCGCCTCCTCATCTCCGGAGTTCTAGCGGGATCAGCGCTTGCCCAGCAGGACCACGTTGGATCCCGCGGTGCTTGTGCCCGGAGATGGCGTGGCTTTGCTGAGCAAGGTGGGGGGCACGTTCCACTGCCGGCCATCATCGGCGATGACCGTCACCGTCTTCTTGTTGTAGCGCGTCAGCATGCCTTCGATCACCCCCTGCCCTGGGGGCCGGAAGGCGACCCGGTCGCCGATTTTGAACTCCAGCATCTCGGCGTGGGCGCGCATCTGGTTGAGGAAGCGGAGCCGCGCGACGATGCGGTGATTGAGGTCGATGAGCTCGGGCTCGGTCAGCTTGTCGATATCGATTTTCATCGCGGCCTCATTGCTCCCGGCTGGACTGGGGCGATCACGACCGCCCTATCACTCCCTCGCCGCTTCTGTCACGGAGCGCCGGCAAAGCTGGCAGGAGCGACCAGGCAATGCCGAGACATCCGATCAGATAATTCTTAGGCCGCCCCTGGTCATCCGGCGCGCCCTTCTATCAGCCTAAAGCCGGGCATGACGGCTTTAGGCACAGCCGGCTTGGAGGGCTTGAGGAGAAGGCCGTGCGAGGTCACTTCGATGTTTGCATGCGGATAGGCGGTTAGCACGTCAGGCATGACCTCGCGGATGCGATGCGCGAGGGTATTCGTGGTGCGCTCCGCCGAGCCGATCTGCGCTTGCAGGGCGCCCCAACGCAGATGGACGTCGCGTTCGAGGCGCGGAAGCCGGTAGGCGAAGAGAGAATAGAGATCCAACCCCAGGCTATTCGCCGAGAGATGGGCAATACCGCGCTTGTCGAGCGGTACAGCATGCTCCCGCAGATGGGCGTGAAACTTCTCAGATAACTTGTACTAGCTGACATTTGATCGGACAGCTGGCCTGTATGGTGCCGGATGGATCATGTCTGACCGACGTCAGGCGGCGTTGAGCATTTTTTCCCTGGCGAGCGGGAGGGTGTCAAGGAAGGTCTGCATCGGGGTCTTGCCGTAGCACCAGCGGCCCTGATGAGGGCGTTGCTCATTATAGCTGCTGACCCAGACATCGAGATCGGCCTGTAGCTGCTCGATGCTGCTGTAGATGCGCTTGCGGAAGGCGACCTGATAGAACTCGTGCAGCACCGTTTTGTGGAAGCGCTCGCAGATCCCGCTGGTTTGCGGACTCTTTGCCTTGGTCCGGCTGTGGTCGATGTCCTCGATCGCCAGGTAGAGCTCGTATTCGTGGGCCTGCGAGGTGCCGCAATACTCGGTGCCGCGATCGGTCAGCACGCGGGACAGCTTGACCCCGTGCTCGTCGAAGAACGGCACCACGCGGTCGTTCAGCAGGTCGGCGGCGGTGATCGGGGCCTTGCGGTCGTAGAGCTTGGCGAACGCCACCTTGGAGTGGGTGTCGATGCAGGTCTGCTGATAGATCCGCCCGACCCCCTTGAGCGTGCCGACATAGAAGGTGTCCTGGGCCAGGCAGTAGCCCGGACACTCGCTCTCGAACTCGCCATGCGCCTCGTTGTCCTGCCGGGCCCGCTCCAAGGCGGCGACCTGGGCTTCGGTCAGCACCAGGCCGTCCTGTGCGCTCTTGGCCTCGAGTGCCTTGAGCCGCTTCTTCATGGTCTCCAGGTCGTGGCGCTGCCAGACACAGCGCACCCCGGCCGGGGAGATCGTCAGGCCGCGCTTCTTCAGCTCCTTGGCCACCCGGACTTGGCCAAAGGCCGGCTGCTCGACGGCCAGCCCGACGACCGCCTGCTCGATGGCCGGCTCCACCCGATTGCGCAGGATTGGCTTGCGCCGGGTCATCTCCGCCAGCGCGATCTCGCCGCCCTTTTCGTAGAGCTCCTGAAAGCGGTAGAAGCTGTCGCGCGAGTATCCCATGATCTTGCAGGCCTGCGACACATTGCCGAGCTGTTTGGCCAGCTCCAGCAGGCCTACCTTGGCCCGGATTACCTTGCGTTCGTTGGTCATGGTCGGCTCCTCGGTTCTGGGCGACCGGAGCGAGACATTCCTGTCCTCCGGTCCCGGGTTGCCCGCACCAAACAAACCAGATTGTCAGATTAAATCCTAGCTAGTACAGATAACTCGACCGTCTCTGCCCATTCCTGGCCGCCAGCCCGCCAGAGCTCCAAGCCGTCGACGATCGAGGTGTTGGCGATAATGGCCCTTCCCTCCCTCGCAGAGTTGGCTTCGTCCCATTGCATTGTGAACCGGCACTGGGCAATCCGCAGTGCTTGCTCCCGTACGGCGCCGATAGTGCCGCGCTTGCCCCCTGTAACCGCCAACCCGAGGCTACGCATAAAGGCGCTGAACGATGTGCCGAGGTTCACAGTGCGTGACTTCAGCCCCTCGGTCTGCAAATGGATCATAATGAGTCGTGATTTCGGGCCGTACGGCACACCGACATAGCGGGGCACGCCGTCTACATCTAGCACACCCGGCTGGACCATAAGCGAGAAGCGACCGGACTGCCGGTGCCAAATCGCGCCATTATCGGAAGGACGGCTATGGGGCAGTGCAACTTGGCATAGGCCGGAGTGCAGGAACGACAGATCCTCGGTGCTGGGCAGTCCAGACATGAGATCGTGAGTGACCTCGACACGCCGCTCCAGCCGGATCCGCTCGCGTGAAGACGCCCCCTCGCCCCGAGCCCGCCTGCGGGTCTCTTCCAAGCCGAAGATTTCCAGTTGATCGACGAGTTTCAGGACCATTCGCGACTCCCTGAGCCGGTCTAGCCCCAATACGGTTCACTTAAGGCAAAATCCTGTTCACTTAAGCTATCGGTCGAATACCAACCAATTGAAAATGCAGCATTCGCCTTGGTTCTCCCTGCGGCACAAACAACTAAAGTGAACCGTATTGGGTCTAGCCCCAATACGGTTCACTTAAGGCAAAATCCGGTTCACTTAAGCTATCGGCCGAATACCAACCAATTGAAAATGCAGCATTCGCCTTGGTTCTCCCTGCGGCACAAACAACTAAAGTGAACCGTATTGGGTCTAGCCCGCATTTCTCATACGGGCGAGCGCTTGTCGTTTGAATGGCGCTCCGCCGGCGTGCATTCGTGAAGTGAGGCGGGGCGGGCGCTATGGGCGCGAGGCTCGGCGAGACCGCGCCGGCGCCGCCCGGCGGGCAGCGTGGGTGCGGGGTGTGATGTCGGCTGTGCGCTGGCTGGTTCGTGTCAGGCAGTGGCGTTTCTGAGCATGGCGTGGGCCAAGGCGAACTCGTGCTGATAGGGACAGGCCGAGGCCATCGCCGCCTTGATCCGCCGCACGCTGACCCGCACCAGGGCGCCGATCTTCAGCAGCTTGAGCCGGATGGTGCCGCAGGTCGCTCGGGCGAATTGCGTGTGCGCCAGACCGATGCGCCGCAAGGCGCAGAGCAGCACATAGGCCATGGACGCGAACCACAAGCGGAGCTGGTTGGCGCGCATCGTCGCCGCCGAGGTCCGGTCGGCGAACAGGTCGAGCTGGCATTCCTTGATGCGGTTCTCCATCTCGCCGCGCGCGCAGTAGACCCGCTCGTAGAGATGCCGCCCGCCGACTTCGGCCGGCTTGAGCGAGGTGACGACAAACCGGGGATTGGCCTCGCCGCCGGTCACCTCGGCCTTGCCGATGACCCGGCGTTGGCGGCTCCAACTGTCCAGCGTCGACCACGTAAAATCCCGGAAGCACCGCGCCGGCCTGCCGGTCCGCAAGCTCTCAATCGACGCGGTCAGCAGTTCGGGCTTGATCGCCTCCTCCAGCCGGTCGTTGCGGGCCAGACCGAACACATAGTCCACCCGGTTGGCCTCGCACCAGGCCATCAGCGCCTCGCGGGCAAAGCCGGAATCGCCGCGCAGCAGGATGCACACGCGTGGCCAGCGCCGGCGGATTTGCGCGACCAATCGGGCAACCTCCTCGACCGCGCCGGCCGAACCGTCGATGTTCGAGCGCCGCAGCTTGGCCGCCAGCAGATGACGGCCGCAGAAGACGTAGAGCGGCAGGTAACAGTAGCAGTCGTAATAGCCGTGGAAGAAGCGGCCTTCCTGATTCCCGTGCAGCGGATCATCGGTGGCGTCGAGATCGAGCGTGATCTGCGCCGGCGCGCGCCGATGCGCCTCCAGGAACAGATCCACCAACAACCGCTCGATCGCCGCCGGATCGTGGCTGATTTTGTGATAACGCGTCGGCTCGGCGCGGCCCAGCTCCAGCCGGTTCAGGGTCGATTTCCCGGCCAGCGGCGCGCAATCCGGCCGCCGCGCCGCCAGCTTCCCCGCCAGCACGGCCAGGACCGGATCGTGCCGCAGCTGGTCGTGGTCGACCAGATCCTCGTAGCCCAGCGCGATCCCGAACACGCGCTGCATCAGCAACGCCTCGATCGCGTGCTCCACCAGCTCCGGCGCCCGCTGGTCGCCGAAGCAGGAAGCGAAGCGTTCGATCAAGCCGATCGCCCGGTCGGTCGCCCCGAGCAGCAGGGCGCCGGCATCTGAGGTGATCACGCCACCATCGAAGGCCGCCACCACGGCACGCTCCTCCACGGGTGCAAAATCGAACAGCGGAGGTTTACACTCTGTGGGCATCGGGGAGTTCCTCCGTTCAGCGCTAAGACTTTGTCACAGAAGAACTTTCGCCGATTCGGAACCCCGATGCACCTACTCAGTGTGAGAAATACGGGCTCTTATGTCCGTCGTGTCAAGACAATGGCGTGTTAAAAACTCCCGCATCTGCAGGCTATACCTGTGCTGTTCGGCGCTCGATGTGGACGGCAGGCAGCATGGACGACGGTTGATCTGGCTCTTATCCGCGGGTCAATGCCGCATGACCAAGGTTCGTCGTGGGGCTTCCTCTGTCTAGCGAACGTGCGTCAGCCGAGGCCTGCTCCAACCCGGATCGAGGGTTCCCCAACCTCCCCAGCCTGCCGTCCGCACTGAGCGCCGAAATCTGCGGCTTCCGTTCTCCTCTCCGGTTACCCGTTGCACCATCGTTCGCGTCTGCACTAGGCGAACTTCGGTTCGACCATCCGCGCAATCGCCCAGATGAACCCGACCAGCTCGCGTGCGACCGCGACAATCGCCGTGGGCGCCGACTTGCCGCGCGCGATGAGTGCGCGATAGCGCGCCGACAAGCGGACCTGCGCCTTCCAGGCCACGGCACGGATCGGCTCCGGCAGGCCCTTCAGCCGGTCACGGATGATTTGTGTGATCCGCGCCGGAAAGCGGTATGTCCAGGCGGCCTCGACCAAGCTGGTGCGGGCAAGCCCGTTGCCGGTCTTGGTGATCGCGCCACGCCTGACAGTGGCGCCGCTCGAATGTTCCGATGGGCTCAAACCGAGATAAGCCATCAACTGACGCGGGCTGGCGAACCGTTCGAAGCTGCCGATCTCGGCAACCAGCACGGCGGCCGTGATCAGCGAGACGCCGCGCAAGGCCTGTAGCGCCTGCACGACGGGAGCCAGCGACCACTGCGGCACCAGCTCGCCGATGGCCCGCTTCAATCGCTCGCACAGCTCCTCCGCGCGTTCGATCCGATGCAGCATCTCCTCCAAGGCAAGATGCTGAGCCGGATGCGTGAACTTCAACTCGCCCAGCCAGCGGCGATGCGCCCTTGTCCAGTGCCCGAATGGCGAGATTCGTTCGTGGCGCAGCAGGAAGCTCAGCAGATGCTGGCGCGTCTTTCGCAGGTCGCGCGTCGCCTGCGAGCGCAGCCGCACCAGATCGCGCATCGCTTCATGCGCCTGGTCCGGCACCCAGACTTCTGTCAGCTGTCCGGCCCGCAGCGTCTGCGCCAGCATCATGGCGTCGCGCCGGTCCGTCTTCACCTTGTCGCCCGCTTTGCGCGGGATCAGCGACGGTGCCACGACGTCGCAGCGATGACCGAGCCTGGCCAGATGCCGCTGCACATTGTATCCGCATGGACCGGCCTCGTAGCAGGCATGAAGGCGTCGCCCTTCCTTGGAGAGCTTCTTACAAAGCGCCCGGATCGCGTCCGGCCTGTTCTCGATGGTTCCGTAGAACCAAACCTCCGCTCCTGCCGTCGCCTCCACGATCGCCACCGAAATCGTCTTCTTGTGGACGTCCAACCCCAGAAACAGCGTATTCTCCATCACGGTCCGCCTCCAGTGTCTGGGGACAGGCTCGGTCCCCGAGCAACCCCCGTTGCGTTGCAAGCGCCTTACTCGACACTTCGAGGCGGGCCACCTCAAGTTTGTGGCAGCCTCGGCGGACATGATGGTCTAGCCCCAATACGGTTCACTTTAGTTGTTTGTGCCGCAGGGAGAACCAAGGCGAATGCTGCATTTTCAATTGGTTGGTATTCGGCCGATAGCTTAAGTGAACAGGATTTTGCCTTAAGTGAACCGTATTGGGTCTAGCCCAGGCGTACAAACGTTATGCGCAGAATCGGCTACCCCCCAGGACTAGGTCCAATACGCAGAATTGGCTACATTCGCCTCCTATAGGCAAAGAGTATCAGTCTCTTATAAGAATGTGTTGCAGAGTCTGCGTATCCATCCGGGCAGGAGCACGGCGGTATGGCAGTGCGGTATGGCAGTCAGGCGGCCTGTGCGATGTTGCTGGGTTGCTTGCGCCAGTTCCAGGGCAGCAGCTCGTGCAGCCTGGAGGCGGGGTGATCGGCGATCCGGGCCAGGACATCGGCGAGCCAGGCGCGCGGGTCCACCCCGTTCAGCTTGGCGGTGACGATGAGCGAATACATGGCTGCGGCTCGCTCGCCGCCGCGATCACTCCCTGCGAACAGCCATGACTTTCGTCCGAGCGCGATACCGCGCAGGGCGCGTTCTGCGGCGTTGTTCGTCAGATCGATCCGACCATCCTCGAGGAAGCGGCTGAACGTCTCCCAGCGCCGGAGCATATAGTCGAGTGCTTTCGCGACTTCGGCGTGGCGTGACATCTTGCCGCGGACGGCACGCATCCAAGTCTCGAGTGCGGTGACCAGGGGCTTCACATGCCGCTGGCGCACGGCGCGGCGCCGCGCGGCCGGCAGACTGTTGATCGCGCGCTCGACATCGAAGATGGCATCGATCCGCCGCAGCGCCTCAACGGCCAGTGGCGCCTTCGCGAGGTTGGCCAAATCGAAGAGTTTGCGACGGCCATGCCCCTCCGCTGGCATTCCACTCGCTTCGCGAGTGGAACCTTGGCCAGCTCCGCCCAACACCCTGCCTCGGTGATCGGGCCCGGCTTGCGTCCGAGATGGCAGAGGTCATTGAACCCGGCATAGGCGTCGGCCTGTAGCACGCCGGCATACCCGGCCAAGTGTTTGTTCGGATGCTCCGCCGTGCGGTCGCGCGAGTAGTAGAACACCGCCGCCGGAGGCGCGGGTCCGGCGAACGGTCGGTCGTCGCGCACATAGGTCCATAGTCGGCCGGTGATGGTCTTGCCCTTCGCCAACACCGGCACCGTCGTGTCATCGCCGTGGATGCGCTCGGCCGCCATCACGTGCGCGCGGATCAGCGAGATGAGCGGCGCCAAGCTGGCCGTGCAGGCGCCGACCCAGTCGGCCAAGGTGGAGACGTCGAGCTCGATCCCCTCGCGAGCATAGACCTCGCTCTGCCGGTTGAGCGGCTGGTGATTGCCGAACTTGGCGTCCAGAATCATCGCCAGCAGGTTCGGACCCGCGCGGCCCCGTGCGATCGGATGGAACGGGGCGGGTGGCTGCGTGATCGTCTCGCAGGCACGACAGGCGAACTTCTCACGCACCGTCTGGATCACCTTCCACTGGCGCGGAATGCTCTCCAAGGTCTCGGTGACCGTTTCGCCCAGCTTGGACAGGGTCCCACCACAGCAGGGGCATTCGGTCGGACCGGGGACGACAACACGCTCGCGTGGCAGATGCGCCGGCAGAGCGCCGCGCACCGGTTTGCGGCGGGTGAAGCTGCTGACGACGGCGACCTTGTCCGTAGTGCCACCAGTGGCGACCGCGTCCTCGGCGGCGTTGGCCTCCAGCTCCTCAAGCTCCAGTTCCAGCTGATCGAGCAGCTTGCGGCCACGTTCGGAGGAGGCGCCATAGCGGTCGTGCCTGAGCTTGGCGATCACCAACTTCAGATGGGTCACCATCGCCTCGGCACTTGAAGCGCGGGCCTCCGCCTCCTGGCGTGCCGCCCGCTCGGCTGCGAGTTCAGCGCGCAGTGCGTCGATGCCGTCGGAGATCATGTCGGGAGCACCCATCGCAAGTGCGATGGAATCATAATCGCCCGTTGTCATGCACCAGGAAATTGCAGCAGATGGCTGCCAATTATCCCGTCAGCCAGCCATCTCCGGCCGCCAGGTCCGTTGTGGGTGTCTCCAGTCGATCCCTTCCAGCATGTAACCGAGCTGCGCGGCGGTGATGGGAACGACACCATCTGACGGTGAGGGCCAGATAAACCTGCCGCGCTCCAATCTCTTGGCGTAGAGTGACATCCCGAGCCCGTCATGCCAAAAAATCTTCAGCAGATCGCCGCGTTTTCCGCGGAAGACGTAGAGATCACCGGCATGCGGATCGCGCTGTAGCGCCTGCTGAACCTGCAATGCCAGGCCATTCATCCCACGGCGCATGTCGGTCGCGCCGGTCGCCAGCCAGACACGAACACCCGACGGCGGGACAATCATCCGCGCAGCACCGTCATCACACGGCGCAGCGCCACCAGGCCGACATCATGTCCAATCTTGATCGACGTGCCGTCGGGCAGCGTGATCTCGATCTTGCCTCTGGATACCGCAGGATCCGGACCAGTCGCCACCGGCGCGTGCTTCCTCCCGTCGGCACGTGCCGGTTCGCTGATCATCTGCACCGGCAAGAATACCGAGGGCGGTTCTTGCCTGAGCACCCCGCGGCGCACCTGACTCCGCCAGTTCCACAGCAGGCCACGGCTGATCTCATATCGGCGCGCAACCTCGGCGATACCTGAACCAGCCTGCTCGGTCTCCGCCACGATCCGAAGCTTCTCCTCCGAGCTCCAACGTCGTCGCCGTTCAACCCCGGTGATGATCTCCATCCCGCCGACTGCCCCTGATCTTAGCGGCGCTCATACAGGCGCCCTTTAGATCAAAGCCCCGATCCCGCCGGCAAGACGGCCATCACCGGGTGGATACGATGTCAGCAATGGACGTGCTTTTGTCCGCATAGAGCTTTTTGACGAGGGCAATGTCCTTCTGGCTCAGGGCCCGGCGCCGCCCGCCAACCTTTCCCCGAGACCTTGCAGCCACAAGTCCGGCGTTAGTGCGTTCCGGATGATATCCCGCTCAAATTCGGCCAGGGCACCGAAGATGTGGAAGGTGAGCTTCCCCCCTGAGGTCGTGGTGTCAATCTGCTCGGTGAGGCTGCGAAAGCCGATCTTCCGGTCGTTGAGCTGCGTGACCCGGTCGATGAGGTCTCTGAGAGACCGGCCAAGGCGATCCAACCGCCAGACGACCAATGCATCCCCTTCCCGCAGGTGCGAGAGGGCCTCAGCGAGGCCGGGGCGGTCTGCAAGGCTGCCCGAGGCGGTGTCTGTGTAGACCTGCTCGCAGCCCGCCTGCTTCAGCGCGTCCAGCTGGAGGTTGAGGGTTTGATCGTTCGTGGAAACCCGGGCGTAGCCGATGAGCATAGGCATGCGTCAGAAGATCGCCAGCTGCCCCTGCTTCCTCTGTTCATTTCGTTTGAAATGTAATCCGAGGACCGCCTTATATATCACCCGGGCGTAGAAGAAGACCTGGTTGATCTCCTCCTCGGTTGGCACCCGTCCCAGCTCATCCTGCATCGCGACGGCGATTTTGGCTTTGAGGAGCCGCTTCTTTTGTTCTGTGGATGCCATACAAAAAGTGTAGCAAAACTCATTGCACTTGTCAAGTTTTGCACCATTGATTTTGCACCAACGCACTCCGCACAAATGGCACTTTCCCGGGCCTTCTGCTTGGATGGTGCAAAAGCGGTCGTTTTTGAGACAGGTCAGGCAGACGTCATCCATTCCTGGCGGCGGGATCACAGTAAGCGATGCGCCGCCACCCTTCGCGTTTCCGATCTGGCATTCACTGGACTGTTTGTAGAGCCAGTGCCGGGCATGAGTTCGTCGATACGGCTCTGGGGCCTGGCTGCTTTCCTCAGTAAGAATCCATTGTGGAATCCGGTCTGACGCGTAAACGCATAGTAGGGGGTCTCATGAAATCGACAGCTAATCCTTTCAAGGGACGTTGGAAAATCGTTTGGATGGAAATGTGGGATCAGGACTTCGTTGACGAAGAAGTCCCTGGGCATGTCACGCTTGGTGATAAGGGGTATGGCGATTTTCAATTCGGCTATGTGCACGGCTCTTTAGCCTGGTCAGCCAAGAGTGGTCACATAGATGCTTTGTGGGAAGGCAACGACGAGATGGACCCTGCTCATGGAGATATTCACTGTGAAATCAAAGAAGGAGAGCTCTGCGGCGCCATTGGGTTTTTAATGGTGACAGATCTGCTTTTCGTGCTATACGGGAGAACAAATAGGGGCTCCCTAATTATTCTCTGTCCACTCAGCAATGGCATCGTCGGCTTCTTGCAGGATCTCATTAATGGACTTGTGTCTTGTGCCCCCCTCCCATACCAATCCGCCTTCATCCAGCACTCGTATGATGGAAGTGCTGTGACCATCGCGCCCGATTTCGATCCAGCCATCTTTGATCCAGCCGGCAATATTGGGGTATTTTTCAGTGAAAGTATCACGCGCGACGCTCCGTGCCTTGTCGGTCTTTTTGGCTGTCGGCGGTGGCGCCTGGATCAGACGAAGACCAAGGGCAACGGCATGTTTGCAAAGTCCGTGATCCGACATGGCTGGACAGGTGCACTCGGCGATTAACCCCCTTGACGCCAATCTTAGCTCAACACGGTAGGGCTGTGATCCTGTCACCTCGCCAATGGCTTCATCATGCGTATGCTCATGCAGTTGAACATTGTTGCGAGCGAAATACTCCTCACCGCGCGCATAAACTTTGGGGCCAGCCAGTTCACGTAGGCGTTGTGGCGACAGAAAGGCTTGAAGTGTTTCCTTTTTTGACATGCGAGACTAGTCCTTTCGGAGAGGCGAAGCGTTTTTTCGTGCCCTTCTCACCGGTGAGTAGCTCGTCCCGCAGCCGTGCATTAAAGCTACGGGGGCGGCCCAGAACCATCCCCTTCAACCCTCAACAATTCCTTCAGCTCTGGGTGAGCCAGGTTCCCCGACAGCGAGTTCCGGCACCGCCGTCCGGTTCCGACTGGATCACGGAGAGGGTGTTTTCATGCCCACCACCATGCGACAAGCTTCGTGCGCGCCAGCGTCCGCCGGCTCAGCGCCATGGCGTCGACCCGCCCGTGACGAAGCCATCATGAAAACCTCCAGGTCGCCGTGCCCCAGCTCCGCCTGCGGCAAAGCCGCCATGGAACTGTTGCATCCTAGGAGCCCAAGCGGGTGGAACACCCACATGAAACGGGGGGCGCGGCGGGAGAAAGATCCGATGGTGGTGATAGTGCCTGGGAATAAGCAGGAAGAACGATGATCCCAGCCCGATAGGAGGGCTTGGGATCCAAGCGGGATAATACGGATAATATGAATAAGCCGGGTAAGGCAGGTTATATTCGTAGGGCGGATAAATTGGCTGTGGCGGAGAGAGCGGATAGCCGCTGAAGCCATAGACCGCGCCTGGCGGAAGTTCGAAGAGTCGCTCCGGGAATTCCGGAATACTGCCAATCATGCTCAGGGGGCTTGTCCGAAAAAGAACATCAGCAATCTTTTTTTGTTGATCCGATAAGGCTTTGTAGAGCGCTTGGAAAGGGGCAACGAATTTCTTCAGCCCCTCCATTTGAACTTCGCCCAGTTTCTCGTAGATACCGAGTGTCTCGACCGCAGTTCTGTCGGGCGTAGCCTGAAGGCGCTCTCTGGCCAATGGGGCTACCGCCTTGGCGTTCTCCTGCAGGACCTGAGCGACATTCGCCCAGAGCGGCTCCTGCGCAGGGGTGATTCGGAGCCGGTCGTGCAAGTACCTTGAGCCGCTCGGCGGTCGGATCGAACGCAGGGTGCCTGGTGCGGCCCTGCGGCGCTGGCGCGGTCAATGATCCGGAAGATGGTGTGGTGTCCTGAGGCGCATCGACGCGGTTGGGCGATAGCCCGGCATCCGCGCCATGGGCCAGCGAGACCGCACCTGACAAGCCGACGAAAGCGATGCCGAGGCGGAGTGTCGCCGCAGCAAGCGTTCGAGCGACGGAATGGAAGCGATCAGACAGCATCGGCCGACATCCCCCAGACGACCGCTGGGCTTCTGAGTCTATCACTCGGCTCGCTTTGGTCCAGCAGCGCAGCGCCCTTCGCGTTGCCGACCGGATTGTACGAGGAAATCGCGCTGCCGCCGCGACTGCCCGCCTCTTCGCCTGGACCCCCGCCTGATAAGCGACTGATGCGGAAGTGATGGAACCAACTGGGGTTGGCGCGGCCCAGATTGTCTCACAAAACGCTCGTTGGACTGAACGGCTACGCCGTAGGGAGCGTGAAGATCGCAACGGGTCACGGCCACGGTAGCATTGAGCCGGGTGGCGCGGAGGTGCCGGCCCGATCCTCGAAGGGAGGGAGACCTCAATGACACCGTTACGTGCGCGAATGATCGAAGACATGACGCTGGCAGGGTTGGTGCCCGGAACTCAGGCCGTCTACCTCCAAGCCGTGCGTCACCTGGCTGCTCACTTCCGGCGACCGCCCGACCAACTGAGCGAGGCAGAGGTGCGCGCCTACCTGCTCGCCCTGCGTGAACGAGGCGTCGCCCACGGCACCGTCAAGACCAATCACGGCGGTATCCTGCGGATTCCGTTGATCCTGATCAGCCATTCCGGCCGGTCGTGATCACCTGTCACGGTGATCAAAACCATGCTGTCCACCATGCCCGAGGAGCGCACGGCGGACGGCTTTGGATGGCGGCTGGTCGCTGCCACTGACGGTTGAATGGGTCTCACTTCTCCTTGGTGGTCGTCAAGCCCTCGGTGGTCGTGATCGCGTTGCGCTTGCGCAGGCTTTCGCCCTTGAGCTCGATGCGGTGGGCGCGGTGGATGACGCGGTCCAGGATCGCATCGCCCAGGGTTGGATCGCCGAGGGTCTCATGATGCCTCCATCCTTGACTGGGTGGTCCGTCGTATTTGCTTCCTTTTCTGGGCATCTGCTTATCGGCGATTTGGATTTGCCAAGGCTGCCCTTTGACCAGCGCCTTGACGGTCTGCCAGAGCAGTACGTGCCCGGCGGAAAGCGCAATGGTTGTTCCACGCCAAGTCTTACGATCGGCTTGCCGCGGCCGAGGCTGCAGCGGGTCGTGTGCCGCCGGAGACGCTGCCCTCCAGACGGCACCGCCTGACCGCGTCAGCCGATACAGCCCCCAGAGGTTACGGGCGAAACTTGCGTCCCCTTTCGCACGCGGGGCGGTCGGCTTGTGCTCCCGCCCCGCGTGCGATCGACGTTTGGGAGCCTTGCGGCAGGCCCGCTCACGGGACCCAAGCGATGGGGGGCGTCGGCTCGCAGGATTCCGTTGGAGCCGGCGCCATTGGCTGCATGTGCAGGGTGTTTCTATTTACATTCGATAATAATGCACATTTGTAACATTTCCTTTAAGCAAACGGCTCCCCGTGTGGTCGTCCGGGCCTCTGGCGGGGATTCTTCCCGTCGGGCCGGGGCGGGCGCCGGCGGGTCGCGGGCGCGGGCGCGGGCTCGGGGTGGGCGCGGGCGCGCACGGTGCGACAGGCGACGCACGTTGCGTAAGCAACTTTATGGAAGGTGGTTGCGAGTAACACCGAAGTAGCCGGCAGTCGCCGAAGCCCGCCGGCGCCGGCTCGGCCGCGGGGACTGCCGGATGTCAGTAAATCGCGCCCTGACCGGGTCGGACGAATACTGGCGGCTCGCCTATCGGTTGTAGCCCACTCGCGAGGGTGGGTCGGCATAAGTGAGAGGTGCCCGGTCCCTCCGCTCGGAAGCTTCATGAACGCCGAATTTCGGCTATACACGCGTCTAGAGATCGGGAGGGACCGCATGTACGCTCGGATCAGCCGCGCGAGGATCAAGACCGGGGCGCGCGAGCAAGTCGAACACATCTGTGCCAAGTTCATGGCCGAAACTTCCAGGTCGCCCGGCACCACGCATTGGATAAACTTTATTACGGACAACGACGATCTGATCGTCATCGGTGTTTACGAAAACCCCGATGATCGCGCCGCGACCGCATCCGAAAACGAGAGGCGTTGGGCGAGTGGGGCACACCTGCTAGATGGGCCGCCGGTTGTCACACTCTGTCGAATGACCCAGTTCCTCCATAAATAGGCTTCCCTTCAGGCGACGGCAGCGCGCCAAGTTCCATCACGTCTCGGCGTTTCCACGCCACTCCCTGGACGTGCGCCGTCGCCCACTCACTTTTCCATACAAGTAGCATTTGATACAATGTATGCATGGCAGTAAAGACCAGCAGTTGGTTCGCACGATATCCGGCCGACCACATCATCATCGGCATCTCGGGGTCACGACATAGAACGGGTGCTGGATTCGCGCTTAGGAAGCAAGCGTTTGAAAGGCGGGAGCAATCCGTGCTCCAGGCCGCTTGGTAGTCCTACGTCCCATGCAGCCCATCCTTCTTTGCCATGCCCAGATACGGGCCGCCTCAGTCCCATCACCTACTGGGATCGGCTCCAAGGCGAGGACCCGCGACGCCGTGAGCCATCCCCGCGACGCGGTGAGCCATCGAGGACCGCTCCGACGAGCAACGCGCCCAAAAGTGCCAGCCCTGCGATCACGAAACTCATGATAGTCCTCCAGGCTCTTCGGCGGAGGTTCGCGCTCAGCCCCAGCCGAACCCGGCCGGGGCCGACGGCTCCACGTTCCGATTGGCGGCGACGTCGGGCTTGGTCTGGGTGCTGTCGGTGAGGGCGGTGGCACGCTGAGGCGGCGCGTCCTGGCGCTCGGACGCGGCAAGCGGCCAAGAGGTGCTCGCTTGCCCAGCAACGGCCAGAAGGACAACGATCGCTGCCCAGCGCACGATGGCCAGCGGCACGCTCAGCGCGCCGCCGAGGTCGCCGAGCGTCCGTCCGATGAATTGGCGCAACTTGATCTCGTCCACCATCGTCATGGCAACCCTCTTTTCCCTTGTCGCTGCGACCGTTTCTGGCTGTCCGTTGACGCTCGGCACTTTGCCCGGCCTCTGTCGCATCATGATCGCGGCGGAAGCGGATCAATGTCGCGTCTGTCGCATCACGCAGTGCGTCGAAAAATGATGATGGCTCAGCGGCTTGCCCTGGCGTGCCGTCGGCCCGCGCGACAGACGCGACAAATCTGCCTCACAGGCGTGATACAAACGCGACCGAACGCTGCCATGGCTCGGGGTGCGACGCCCAAAGGAGAGAGCATGCAATATCGTGGGAGGCTGACGCGATCGGGTTAGGATGCGGGCTCACAGGGCAAGGGTGGGCTGGTGGCGAAGCTGATGTGGCGGGTGAAGCTGGTGGCGGAGCAGGAGCCTGGCGTGACCACCGAGACCGATCTCGCCTGCATCGAACGCGACGAACAGGCCAGCTTGGCCGAGCTCGGGCTCAGCCTCGCCGAGGCCAAGCAGCTCACGGCGGCGCTGCAGGCTCAGATCGTACCGGCGCAGATGACCGCCTTGGGCGAGTGCCCTCGCGCGTGCGTGGCGTGCGGGCGCAAGCTGGCAAGCAAGGGATTCTACCCGGCGCGGTTCGGTTCCCTGTTCGGCGATGTGCCGGTGCGGGTCCGGCGCTGGCTGGTCTGCCCGTGCCAGGGCGCGGGTGAGGCGAAGAGCATCGCCGCGCTCGACTTCGGCGGCGGTGCCGTCGCACCCGAACTCGCCTACGTCACAGCCCGGTGTGCGGCCCTCGCACCGTTCGGCAGGGTCGCGGCCCTCCTGTCCGAGCTGCTGCCGGTCAGCGGGACACAGCACGCCAGCACGGTGCGCAACAGGACGCTGCGGGTCGGCACGGAGATCGTGCAGGCGCATGCTGCCGAGACTGCGAACCAGCCCGCGGCGCAGGCGACCGGCCCCGTCGTGGTCGGGCTCGACGGCGGCTACGTGCGCGGCCGGCATAGGGAAGAGGGGCGCCACTTCGAGGTGATCGCGGGCAAGGTGATCGACGCCGCTGGCGCGCAGCACCGCTTCGCCTTCGCGCGCAAGGGCCACGCCGCCTCGGCCGCAGCGTTCCGGCAGGTGCGGGTTGCGGCGGGCGTGAGCGGGGAGGCGCCCGCGACCGTGCTGTGCGACGGCGACGCGGGGCTGTGGCGATTGCAGCGTGAGGTGCTGCCGGGCGCCACGGTCGTGCTGGACTGGTGGCACGCCGCCATACGCTTCGAGCGCGCGTTGCAGTCCGCCCGTGGCCTCGGCACGGGCACGGTGGATGCCGAGCTCGCCCACAAGGCGGTTCGTGGCCTGGAGCGCGCGAAGTGGCGCTTGTGGCACGGGCGCTGGCCGGGGTGCCGGCGCAAGCTCGCGGCCCTGAACCGCTGGGCAGAGCGCAGCACCGTGCGCGACGTGACTGGCATGGACAAGGTGCGCCAGCACGCGGGCGACCTGCTGGCCTACCTCGAGCGCAACGAGGCGGCGCTCGTGCACTACGCCGCCCGCCGACGGCAAGGAGAGGCGATCGCGACGTCGTTCGTGGAGAGTGGGGTCGACGAGATCATCGCGTGGCGGATGAACAAGGCGCAGCAGATGCGCTGGAGCAGGGCAACGGTGCAGCCCTTCCTTGCCGTGCGCACGGCGGTGCTGAACGACACGCTCGCAGATGCCTTCCGCCACGGCTACCCCGGCTTCCGACCGGCCAATGATGACCGGAGGCCGGCGGCAGCAGCGGCGTGATCACCTCCCACGATCTTGCATGCTCCCAAGTAGATGCCGGTCGGCTCGCCACCGAGGCTGTGCAGCAGCACCATCAGGGGTGCGAACAGCCGCGGCACCAGGCTGACGAAGCGGTCATAATGCGGCAGATCGCCAAAGCAGGCGCGATGCTGATGGCCGACCCCGTAGTGGTGGAACGCCTTGAAGTGCTTGAACGGCGAGAGGTGAAACAGCACCACGATGAACAGCATCTCGGAGCGCGACAGTTTGCCTGGGCGTCGCCTTGTCGCCTGCGAGGGAATGAGCCGGTGCGCTTCCCAGTCTCCGAACACGTTGCAGAAGTCATCGAGACAGCAATACAGCGCTGTGATATCGACGGCCATTGAGGGGACCTCTGGAACCGGGTTTGGCACTCAGTGTTCGCAAACCGATCCTGGCAAGTCCTTGGTTCTTTGGGAATCCCCTCAACCCTTATCCGTAGTTCGGGTTAATCCTATCAAGGCGCCAGCTTCGTCAGTACATGAGGCGTTGTGGACGGGCTCTCAGGCCTCCGATCGGCCGGATCTATGCAGCACGCTCAAGCCAAGCTCAGGCGGCGTCTGGGTGTCACCCGTGTAAACTGCCCGAGGCCGAATGACTTGGTCATCGCTCCACTGTTCCATCGCGTGGGCGATCCAGCCGACGACCCGTCCGGTCGCGAACAGCTTGAAGGCAGCCCCTGCTGGCAGCTTCAGCACCCACCCCAGCACTGCGAGGGCGAAATCGATGTTGGGTCGCCGCCCAGTTGCGCCCTCCATCGCCTCGATCAGTTCCACCACCTCTGAGGGGACACTGACGTGGTCGAGGAGCGCGGTGGCCCGAGGGTCACCCAGCGGATACAGCTTGTGGCCAAATCCCGGCACCGTCTGACCGCGCGCGCGATAGGCGGCGACACCGCGAGACGGATCGGACATGAAATCGGCGTCTTCGAGCAGCAGGCGCACCGCCTCGGTTGCTCCACCGTGGCGCGGCCCGACCAGCGCGCAGAGGCCCGCCAACACACACGCCCCAAGCGGCGCCCGCGTGGAGGCGACCACACGGACCGCATAGGTGGAAGGGTTCAGCTCATGATCTGCGGTGAGGACAAGGGCTCGCCTGATCAGATCCGCGCCGGCATCATCAAGCCTCCAGGCCCTGGCCATCCAGGTGTGAATGGGGCCGGCAGGCGCGACCTGAGGCGTCGAGGTCCCGAGGGCGGCTAGCGCCATGTGCCGCAGTAACCGCGTAGCACCCAGCTGGACAGTTTCGTCCCGTGTTGCCCAAGGGCAAGTCTGCGCACGCCTGGCCGCGACGGCAATGTACCATCCATGTGGGTGGGTTCCGTCCGTCCCCGGCGACGCCGGGTCAAACGGCTCGTCGTCGTGTGGCTGGGGAAGGCTTGGGAATTGCCAGAGCAGCGCGGCCACGTCTTCCAACGTCGCCGAATTGGCCAGCTCGACCGCACTGCGGCCCCGGTACAGCAGAGTACCCTTGTCGATCCGCGTGATCGCGGAATTCAGCACCGGCTCGCCACAATCCAGCGTCGATGCAGCCACAGCACGCCGGCTGCGACGCCGGATCTGTTCCGCCAGTCGGTTCACTTCGGTCGCTTCAAACAGGCTTCTCCGGGCGTTCGCGGGATGAGCAACGGGAGTAACCAATCGCCGGCTGACATACGTGTACAGCGTCTCTCGCGACACCCGGAGCAAGGCGGCAGCCTCCGAAGAGCTGAGCAGTCGGGGCGGCCGGGCGGAGGGCATTGCGGTCTTTCCTTGAAGATTTCCTAGCCCACCACATTGGGTGCGGTGGTTTCAAAAATTCAGTGACTGGAGACCTCTGAAAACCTCAGCAGCCCCGCAATGAGAGCAAGGGCGCAGGTTGTCGAAAAGGCAATATTATACTTCCCGAACCCAGCCCCAAGACCTAGCCCGGACTGGTCTCGTACGCCTGGACGCCGGCCGGTATGACAACCCATGGCTGCTTGCTGCGGGTCCACAGATGGGCGTCCGGCTTGATCCACGACCTCTCATCGAACGTTCCGCCCCGCACAATGCGTCTTTCTACGTTGGTCCGCTGGTCCAGCTTGGCATCGCCACAGACCCAAACGCCGCACGAGGGGCAAGTCCAGCGATTGCCAATCGCGCCGCTCCCGAGCCTGCGGGCCACCAGCTTCGGTGTCCCTGTGAGAGCGAATGCCTCTGCGCGGAACACGAGCGCGAGGCCGAAGGCGGACCCGGATATCGCTTGGCAATCTGTGCAGTGGCACACGGATGTCCGCAGAGGAGCCTGAGTGGCCGTGTAGCGCAACGCGCGGCAGTGACAGCCGCCAGTCTGGAAGAACCGTTCCCCAATCATCGTTGTCCCCTTCCGAGTTTTTTTGTTGGCGGAGCGGCGTTAGCTGCACCGCTTTTAGGCTTTCCCGCACGATCGCCTTCTTCTCATTGAACGCCGCCTCATCCTCATCGCAGTGGGTTTGGCAAGTATAATATCGCCGTCGAAAAGGTAACCGGCGTAAAATCCCGGGTTATACCGAAACTTAGCGCCGAGGTTTTTAGAGTTTAGCGATATTCGTCTGCCAAAGAAGGCCGAGGTCGCGGCCATCCAGGCTTGCCTGGCTGTACGTTAGCTCTTGCGATACGTATCCTGGACATTGCCTGCAACGGGAACGGGTCGGCCCCGTCTCGCTGTCATGCTGCCCTCCTTAGGACGCATCACGCTCGCGTTGCGGTCGTCCATCGCCTGATTCGGATGTGTTTCGATGGAGCCGAGCCAGCCACTCTGCCAGGGGACGAGGCTGGGGGGAGCTCCTTGTGCCAACGCTGCCCCGCTGCCAAGCCCGGTGAGCACGGCAGCGACAGTGACGATCTTCTTCATGTCGATAGTCTCCTGCGAGATAAGCTGAGTGTCAGCCCAAGGAGGGCGGCAACTACGATCGGAACCCTTCTGGTAATTACCCACCCCCCTTGCGGCGGGGCGGCATTGCTGATGCAGTTTGGGCATGCAGCGGGACGAGCTGGAGCGCCTGAGCAAGGCCGAGCTGATCGAGTTGGGGCTGCGGCTGCAGCGGCCGGAGAAGACCTCGCGCACCTCGTCCAAGCCGCCGTCCACAGACCGCAAAGCGCGTCGCGAGCAAGCCCGCCCCGGAGGTGCCAAGCCCGGACATGAAGGCCATAGTCGGGCGCTCAGCAGGGAGGTGGACCGCGTCGTCGATCACGCCCCGCAGCAATGCCCGTGCTGCCGCAGGGCGCTGTCGCCCGACCTGCCCAGCGAAGCGGTGAGCGTGCACGAGCGGATTGAGCTGCCGGAGATCAAGCCAATCGTCGAGCACCACCGACGCTTGGCGGTGCAGTGTCCCGGCTGTGGGGCGCGGGTCGTGGCAGCGCCGCCGCCCGCCGCGACAGGCACGCCGTTCGGCCCGCGCCTGCACACGCTGGCGACCTACCTCAAGACCTTTCAGAGCCTGTCCTACGAGCGGCTGCAGGCGACACTGGCCGACCTGTTCGGCCTGTCCATCAGCCAGGGCGGGCTGATGAACCTGCTGCGTCGCGCCCAGACTTGCTTCCAGGCCGGGCGAGGCTTGCCGAAGGTTCCATTCGGCGCAGCCGGATGGAATGGCAAGACGAGGGGCGAGCACGCCGTCGCAGCCCTGCGGCAGGCCAAGGTGGTGGCCTCGGACGAGACAGGCGTCCGGATTGAGGGCAGCAACGCCTATCACTGGGTGTTCCGCTGCAAGGAGGCCGTGGTGCACCACGCCGCCCCGACCCGCGCCGCCGCGGTCGTGCACGCGATGATGGCTGGCCACCAGCCCGAAGTCTGGCTGTCGGACCGCGACTCGGCCCAGCAGGGCCATGGCCAAGTCCAGCAGACCTGCCTCGCGCACCTGGCTCGCGACGTCGCCTACGTGTTGGAAGTGAGCGACGACCCCGTGCCGTTTCGGCTCACGCTCTGGCTCGCCTCGGCCTTCGAGTTGGCGGACAGCATCTCACAACTGGCTGCCTCCACCCTGGCCGCCAAGCGCCGCGCGCTGGCGGGCAGGCTGGTCGCGATCCTGGCAGCACCCACCACCTGCGACTTGGCCCGTGAACTTCAGAACAAGGTGCGCCGAGCGCGCGATCAGCTCCTAACCTTCGCCGACTGGCCCGGCCAGGTCGAGGCCACCAACAACGCCTGTGAGCGCGACCTCCGGCCCTCGGTGATCCAGCGCAAGGTGACCAACGGCTATCGTGCCATGTGGGCCGCCGAGGGTGAGGCCGACATACGCAGCGTCGTCGATACCGCTCGCCTCAAACCGGGCACCAGCGTCTTCAACACCATCCTGCAGACCGTCACGGCCTGATCGCTACGCCCGAAACAGGGGTGGGTAATTACCCCTTCTGGTATTTGTCGCCCCGTTTTGTCTAGGTGCGTCAGCCGTCTGCGTTCCGTTGCTGCTCCAACTCAAGGAGAGCTCCGGTTCACAACTGCATTTGGAAGCACACCTGTAGCCGTGACAAGGTCGACAATTAAAATCGACTATGGATTTAATAAACTGTAGTTTCCAGGCGACGTTTCTTGTTCGTGGCGCAGGCCGGAGCCACGTAACCGGAACGATGGTGGCGGACTTGGGTGACTTACGCGGCTTTGGCGGCGGGTGGCGCTGACGGTGCGCTTGTGCGTGGCGCAGTGGCGCTGATTTTTCCCCAGATCGCCGCGGTGAAGGCCGGCAGCCCGACCTCGCGCAAAATCCGGGCGATGCCTGCCTGGACCAGTCCGGCGGTGCGGGTGCCAGGAGCGCGCCAAGGGGCGGGCTCGGCCAGGCTGGCTAGGCGCGCCGGGTCGGTGAAGGCCAGCATCTGGTTGATCGCGTAACCGGCTGCCAGCACGGTCACCCAGCGCATCAGCACCTGGCGGGACTGCCGCCACGCATCCTTCAGGCCAAAGCCGTGCTTGAGGTTCCTGAACAGTGATTCCACCCCCTCCGCAGCCATTCCACGCGCTCTCGCGCGTGGAACCTTGGGCTGCTCCGCCCACCGTTTCGCGTATCCGCTGATCACTGCCAGCGCGGACAGTGCCGGGTCGGTGCAGACCAGCAGCCGCTGCACGCGCGGTTTGTCGGGCCGGTCAGGGCGCTCCAGTTCCACCCACACTGCCCGCACCACCCGCCCGTGCAGGAACCGTGCGGCGACCAGGCAGGTGCGATAGCGCACGACCGCCAGCTTGCCGTAGAGGATCTGCGCGCTGCGCTGCTCCGGCAACGCCGCGACGCGGGCCGAGCTCAGCCGCGCGCCATACTTGCGCGGCCGTCCCCGTTGGCGTTTGCGCGGCGACTTCGGCACATCAAAGAGGGCGAGGTCGCGGCGCACGCAGCCGATCACGGTGTGGCCGGCGGCCAGGGCGCGGCGGATCAACCAGGCGCGCATGAACCAGGCATCCAGCAGCAGCCGCACGCGGCCGAGCCGCTGGCCAAGCAGGCGCAGCAGCAAGCCCGCGCTCCTCAGCTTGCCGCGGTTGCTGCCGCGGCGGACCAGGCGCAGCAGCAGCGGCACGGCGCCAACGGCGAAGTCGTTCCGCTCGATCACCGCCGCCAGGCACAGCCAGCCCTGGCCACGCAGGAACTTCGGCCGGTTCGGCTTGGCATTGTGGTTGTGATGCGTCAATGAGCCCAGAGCCTTGGTGGAGATGCGCTCAACCACGCTGTCATCGATCACGGCATGCCAGACCGCCGGGCTGAACATCCTCGTCAGCACCTCGAGCAACGAGGCCCAGACCCGCAGCCAGGACCAACGCCCCCGCTCGAGAAACCAACAATACGTGCTCCAGCCACGCGAGAGACCGGCAGCCAGGATGGCGTCGGTGACATGGCCGCCTTTGGTGGCGGCGGCACCCAGCAGGAGGTCGAGGAAGGTGGTGCGCGCCCGCGCCGGCACGGCCGCGGTGAGGCGCGCGATGACGCTGGCCAGGATGGGAGGAACGGTGGGACAGGACATGACGCCAACGGCTCACGGTGAAGGGTCTTGACCCTCAACCGCTGGCCTCGCGAAAGTTCGCCATGGCCGGCGATCCCGCCATCCTCAAGCGCATCCGCGCCTGCCCGTTCGCCCGCGGTGGGCGCGTGTTGGTGCGCTTCCGCGCCAACGGCCACAGCCTGTTCGCCCGTCGCTCCGGCGAGCCGTTGGCACGCCTGCGGCTGACCGGCAACGGCGACAGGGTCGTGCTGCTCTACCCCTCACACCGCGGCGGCTGGGGAGCGCTCGGCGACTTCGGAGCAAGCGCCATGCCGCTCGACGACGCGCTCAATGCCTCAGCGACAATCCATACTTCCTGGAACTGCGCCAGACCTACGGTTGAGCCGCCTCAGCCTATCGAGACGCAGAGCGAAGGCCGTTCCCTGGAAACTACAGTTAATAAATCGACATGGGGCATATAAGGTTCGACAACCTTTCTCTCGGCAACTCCGAAAGGCCCCATTCGTTGCGATTTTATACCAAATAAGTCACCGATCTTGCTGAGGGAAGCGCTGGCCTGCGGGAGGTGTTTCAAGGTGCCTTCTTGTATAGACGAATGGTTTAAGCCTCTGAAAGCATCGACAAGCACTGTAGCGCTGCTTACCTGCGGGATTAATCGCTTGCCATTCCACCGGACTCCGTGGGGTCGCATAAGGGGGATTGGACTAAACCTTTATCGTTGCTTCTGCGCTGTTCCGACAAGGTAAGCACCTGCGACCTGCTCGGCGGGAGCGAGCCGCACCGCGGCGTGCCCACCTTCAGATCGCTCTCCTGACGGCTCGCATACGGGACCATGGGATGCGCCCTCGCGCGCACCCATCCCGCACAGGAGCTGTCCATGACGCCACTTCGCCAGCGCATGATCGAGGACATGCACGTCCGCAACCTCGCGCCGCACACGCGACGCGCCTACGTCCAGCAGATCTCGCAGTTCGCCCGCCACTTCGGCCGCTCGCCCGAGCTGCTGGGGCCAGCCGACATCCGGGCCTATCAGGTCCACCTGGTCCAGGACCGGCAGCTGGCGGCCAGCTCGACCCTGGTCGCGGTCGCCGCCCTGCGCTTCCTCTACAAGGTCACCCTCAAGCGCGGCTGGAGCATCGACGAGGTCGTGCCCACCTGCCGCAAGCCGCAGCGCCTGCCCGTCGTGCTGAGCCGCGACGAGGTCAGCCGGTTCCTCGCTGCCGTCGCACTGCGCAAGCACCGGGTGATCCTGACCGTCTGCTACGCGGCGGGCCTGCGCATCTCCGAAGCCGTCCGCCTGACGGCTGCTGCGATCGACAGCCAGCGCATGGTCATCCGCATCGACGCGGGCAAGGGGCGCAAGGACCGCTACGTCATGCTCTCGCCCAAGCTGCTCGACCTGCTGCGGGACCACTGGCGCGCGACCCGGCCCGGGGAGTGGCTGTTCCCGGGCGACCTGCCCGGCCGGTCGATCTCGACGGAGGCCGTCGCACGCGCCTGCCGGGCAGCGCGCGACCGCGCCGAGATCGCCAAGCCGGTCACGCCGCACACCCTGCGCCACGCCTTCGCCGTCCACCTGCTCGAAGCCGGTGCTGACCTGCGCACCATCCAGCTCCTGCTTGGCCACCGCAGCCTGAGCACGACGGCGCGCTACCTGCGCCTGGCGACCAACACGGTGTGCGCCACCGCCAGCCCGCTTGAGGCCTTGCAGGCGACCTGTCGCATCATAGCCGAGCCCGTTCCCGCTCCCGCCTGAGCCGGCGCGACGCGCCCCGTGCTGGAGGTGGCGGACATCTTCCGCCGCCACGGCCCGGCATACCGGCAGGCCCACGCCGATCACCTCGGCCGCACCGAGCGCCGCGTCATGGCGGCGATCGAGGCGTGCCGCACGCCGGCCCTGGGCGGCCATGTCGAGCGCTGCGCCGAGTGCGGCTTCTCGCGCCCCGCCTACAACTCCTGCCGCGACCGACACTGCCCGAAGTGCCAGGGCCTGGCACGCGCCGAGTGGCTTGAGGCGCGCCAGGCCGAGCTGCTGCCGGTGCCCTACTTCCACGTCGTGTTCACCGTGCCCGCGCCGGTCGCGGAACTCGCCTTCCACAACAAGGCGGCGGTCTACGGCATGCTGTTCCAGGCCGCGGCAGAGGCGCTGCGCGAGGTTGCCGGCGACCGCCGCTATCTCGGCGCCGAGATCGGCGCCATCGCGGTGCTGCACACCTGGGGGCAGGCGCTGCACCACCACCCGCACCTGCACTGCATCGTCCCCGGCGGTGGCATCGCGCCAGACCAGACCCGCTGGGTCGCGTGCCCGCCCGGCTTCTTCCTGCCCGTGCGCGTGCTCTCCCGCCGCTTCCGCGACCTGTTCGTGCGCGCGCTGCGCAGCGCCTCCGCCGCGGGCGCGCTGCGCTTCCCCGGCGCGCTCGCCAGCCTGGCTGAGCGCGCCGCCTTCGGTGCCCAGCTCGATCAGCTGGGCCAGATCGACTGGGTCGTCCACGCCAAGCCGCCGTTCGCCGGGCCCGAGCAGGTGCTCGGCTACCTCGGCCGCTACACCCATCGCGTCGCCCTCGCCAACAGCCGCCTGGTCGGCCTCAATGACGGCCAGGTCCGCTTCACCTGGAGGGACTACCGCCAGGGCGGCACGACCAAGGTGATGACGCTGGCGGCCGACGAGTTCATCCGCCGCTTCCTCCAACACACGTTGCCTGACGGCTTTCACCACATCCGCCACATCGGCTTTCTCGCCAACCGCCATCGCGCCCGCAAGCTGGCCCTCTGCCGTGCCCTGCTCGCCGCGCCGCCGCTGGAGCCGCGTCCACCGCGCCGCTGGCAGGAGCGCCTGCGCGAGCTCAGCGGCCAGGACGTCGAGGTCTGCCCCTGCTGCGGCGGCCGGATGCTGACCTATGGCACGATCCGGCCGCAACCGCCGCCGCGACCAGCCATGTGGTGCGACAGCTCATGATGCCGCGTCAGTCGATCCCGATCCGCTCCGTCGCGTCCTGTCACGCCGACCTCGGTGGAGGTCAGCGCGTCCCGCAAGGTGTCTCGTCGCTCGCGAACATGGGCACGCAGGCCCCTGACCTGTGCCACGATGCCACGCCACTGGTTGGCAGCGCACCGGAGCACGCCATCGCGCCCGCCATCGCGCCTATACGAGCGCGACGACTGGCGGCAGTTCGTGCGTGCTCATCGGCTGGTCGGCACCAGGAATCCCCATAGCCGTCCGGAGGCTGACGGTTCAGTCCAACACGTTTTTGGCTTACCGGCGCGGTTCCCACCCGCCAGCGTCCACGGCAACGCTTGTGCGCCGCGCCGCCAAACCAAAAACGCTCTTCGTTCTACGGCCCCGCTATGCAGGATAATTTTGTGTCGCCCCCGAGGGGAGCGTTGCGAGCACCCCTCCAGGCCGGTGTCCCGAGGCCCAAGACGTGAGACGGGTCATGAGACATCTGCCAGGTAGGGAGACACCCGGGCTATTAGCGACGCCGTAGGCTCATAATGCGTCGGGTGTTCGGATTGGCTTTGAATTCAGGTGCTTGAGTGGTGCAATAGTAATACCGGCAAAACCCCGGGCAGCGCCCTGACCTGCGGCGTTGGCTGGGTGCGCTGACGGGATGGCCTCCTGAAGCGAGTCCGAAATGCCACAGGCCGCCGAAGAATGCGGAGCGGATCGATTTTCCGGATTCGCACTGGTGCGGTTTTCCAATTCGACATCGGTGTGTCACCGCCGTCCGACCTCGATTCCCTGACGCCTGGCCAGCTGAAGGACCTGGTCCTGCAGTTGCTGGCCGAGGTCGGCGCATTGCAGCAGACCGTTGCCGCCTTACGCGAGGAGAACGCCCGGCTGAAGGGCCTGAAAGGCCGGCCCGTCATCAAGCCCAGTGGCATGGAACAGGCCACGGCGCCGTCAGGGACGAAATCCCCCCGCGACAAGCCCCGCCGCGGCAAGGTCAGATCCCGCGTCAGCGTCGAAGACCGTGTGCTGAGCATCGCCGCACCGGCGGGGTCGCGCTTCAAGGGCTACGAAACCTACCTGGTGCAGGATGTGATCCTGGCGGTGCAGGCGATCCGCTACCGGCGCGAGCGCTGGGTCACGCCGGACGGCCAGACCCTCATCGCACCGCTGCCGGGGGGCGTCGCCGGACATTTCGGTCCCGAACTCCGTCGCTTGGTGCTGATGCTGTATCATCAGGGCCAGTCCACCCTGCCGCGCCTGGTTGCGCTGTTGCGCTCGATCGGTGTGGCAATCTCCGAACGGCAGGTGCAGCGGCTGCTGACCGAACGCCCCGATCCCTTCCTCGCCGAGAGCCGGGACGTGCTGCGCGCCGGACTTGCCAGCGCCTCCTGGATATCCGCCGACGACACCGGCGTGCGCCATAAGGTCGCCAACGCCTTCTGCACGCAGATTGGCGATGGCCGCTTCACCTTCTTTGCCACGCGCGGATCAAAAAGCCGGCTGAACTTCCTCGACCTGCTGCGCGCCGGGCATGCTGGCTTCGTGCTGAATGAGACAGCGTTCAGCTACATGCGCAACCATGCGCTGCCCGGGCCGTTGATCGCCCGGTTGGCGGCTCAGCCGGACACGGCGTTCGCCGATCAGGCAAGCTGGTCGGCGCATCTCGACCGGCTTGGCTTCACCGCCCTGACCACCTCGCCCAATCCGGTGCTGCTCGCCACCGAAGGCGCGATCTGGGGCAGCGTCGCGGCGCACGGCTTCCTGCGCGGCACTGTGGTGCTGAGCGATGACGCCGGTCAGTTCGCCGTCGGCGATCACGCGCTCTGCTGGGTCCATGCCGAGCGACTGGTGCACAAGCTCGACACCTTCACCGACACCCAACATGCGGCGCAGCAGCGCATGCGCGCGCTGACCTGGGACCATTACGCCGACCTCAGAGCCTATCGCGCCAATCCCGCAGCACGCCGCCGGCGGACGCTGCGGGCGCGGTTCGATCGCATCTTCCACCGCCGCACCGGCTTCGCCACGCTGGATCGGCTGCTGGCGCGGCTGCGGGCCAACAAGCCGGAACTGCTGAAGGTGCTGGATCGGCCCGAGGTGCCACTGCACACCAATGGCTCCGAGAACGACATCCGCTGCCAGGTCACGCGCCGCAAGGTCAGCGCCGGGACACGCAGCCATCGGGGCCGCGACTGCCGCGATGCATTCCTTGGCTTGGCCAAGACATGTGCCAAACAGGGCATTGCATTCTGGGATTATCTTGGCAGCCGGTTGAACGTGCCGGGCGGCGCCGCCATTCCGCCCCTGCCGGACCTGATCCGCTGTCGTGGACAGCCAGCCTGACGCTGATCCCGGCCCAGGGTTTTGCCGGTATTACGTGCAATAACGATCGTTTGGACTGAACGGCTACGCCGTAGGAGAAGCGGTAGCGCGAGGTCGAACGGTTGAGGGTATTTTCGGGTCTGGTCTGCATGAAGCTGCGGGCCGGCATACCGAAAGGAGACCTCGATGACAACGTTACGCGTGCAAATGACCGAAGACATGAGGGTGGCCGGGTTGGCGGCCGGAACCCAGCGCATCTACCTCGACGGGGTTCGCCGTCTGGCCAAGCACTACCGGCGCGCGCCCGACCAACTGAGCGAGGCAGAGGTGCGCGCCTACCTGCTTGCATTGCGCGAGCGGGGCGTGGCCCTCGGCACCTTCAAGACCAACCACGGCGGCATCCAGTTCCTCTACCGTCGAACGCTGGATCGCGATTGGCCGCTGTTCGGGGGGAAAAAGGATCCGTCCCCCGAAGCAGCGCCGCCTCCCGGTCGCCCTGCCGGACGCGCAGGTCCGTAAGCTCCTGGGCTGCATCAGGAGCCCGAGCCACAAGGCCTGTCTTGCCCTCATGTATGCCTGCGGTCTGCGGGTCAGCGAGGCCGCGACCCTGGAGATCGGCGCCATCGACGGCGCCAATCGGCTGCTGCGCATCATCGGCAAGGGCGACAAGCAGCGCCTCGTGCCGCTGCCTGCACCCCTGCTGGACGAGTTGCGCAGCTTGTGGCGAACGCATCGCCATCCGCGCTGGCTGTTTCCCAGCCGCGATGGCGCCAACCCGGTCAACCAGCACGTGCTGGGCCGCACCTTCAGGGCCGCCGCCCGGGCCGCCGGCATCACACTGCCGGTCACGGCGCACGCGTTGCGGCACAGCTATGCGACCCGGCTGCTCGAGCATGGCGTCGATACGAGGATCGTGCAGATCCTGCTCGGCCACGCCAACATTTCGACGACCGCCATCTACACCCACCTGACCGAGCCGACCCGCGTCTCGCTGCGCGGTGTCGTCGACGGATTGACGACCGGCCTCTGACACCGCGGCCCCGCCGTGATCGAGGTGGCGGACGTCTTCCGCCGCTTTGCGGCCGACTACCTGGCGGCCCATGGCGCGTCGATGCTGCCATCGCATCGGCGTGCCATCACCGACATCCTGGCCTGCCGCACCAAAGCCCTCGGTGGCCACCTCTGGCGTTGCGACCAGTGCAGCGCCGAGCGGTTCGCCTATCACTCCTGCAAGAACCGGAGCTGTCCCAAATGCCACACCGACCAGACCGAGCGCTGGCTGCAGGCCCGCCAGGCCGAGATGCTGCCGAGCCGCTATTTCCACGTCACCGTCACCATCCCCGAGGAGTTGCGCGAGGTGCTGCGCACCAACCAGCGCGACGGCTACGCCCTGCTGATGAAAGCCGCGGCCGAGGCGATCATCGAACTCGCCCGCGACCCGCGCCATGTCGGCGGCACCGTCGGTGTGCTCGCGGTGCTGCACACCTGGACACAGCAACTCGTCTTCCACCCTCACGTCCACTGTCTGGTCACCGGCGGCGGTGTCTCCGATGACGGTCGCCTGTGGCATCCGGCCCGCACCGATTTCCTCGTGCCGGTCAGGGCACTCGCCAAGCTCGTGCGCGGCAAGCTCAGGGCCGGGTTCGCGGCGCAGCGTCCCGACCTGGTCCTGCCCGCCGCGGCTTGGGCGAAGCCCTGGGTCGTCCACTGCACCGCCTGGGGCGAGGGCGAGCAGGCCGTGCTGGACTATCTCGCCCGCTACGTGTTCCGCGTCGCCATCACCAATGCCCGCATCGTCGGTCTCGACGACCAGACCGTGACCATCCGCCACAGGCACCGCCAATCCAACCGATGGCGGGCCAGCCGCATCCCGGGCCACGCGTTCATGCGCCGGTTCCTGCAGCACGTGCTGCCCAAGGGCCTGCACAAGGTCCGCTACTTCGGCCTGTGGCACCATACCAGGCGCGAGCAGGCGGCCCGCGCCCGGCTTCTGCTGCAACTCGACCGTTCGGCTGCGGCCGCGCGCCATGACGAGACGGTCGAGGTCGCCGCCGGCGCGGCCACAGACCGCGCGCGACCCGACGGCCCCCAGATCTGTCCGTGCTGCCGACAAGGGCATCTTGTCCGCATCCGCCGCCTTTCCCCCAAGCAGGCGTGCGGACCATGACGAGGGCTCCTGTCCCATCCGATCAACACCGCTGTTTGCTGCTCCCCTCCCCAGCACCGCCACGCAGGCGAAGGCGGGGTGTTGCCCGATATCGTCGCAGTTCGGTCAATGGCGCCCGAAACAGCTGCTTCGGATTGACGGGCCCGCCCGCACACCCGACCTCATCCCGGGTCGCGCGCGCTTGTTTGGGCTCGCTGCGCCGCCAGCAGCGCCAATCGCTGGCGCACCCGAATTTCATAGCCAGGCGCCTGACCTGAAAATTCCAAAGGCCGCAATCGCGCCAAGCCGTTCAGTCCAACCAAGTTTCTGCATCGGCTACGCGACGCAGAAACTCTTAAATCGTTTGTGAGACAGTGCTGAGCAAAGGCGGCTGAGCAGAAGCGGTGTCGAGCCGGTCGGCCGTGCTGTTGGCGTGGGCGCGCGGGCTGTGTTGGATCGTGCCGTCGCTCCCTCGGTGGCATCTCCGCCGAGCAGCGTGCTTCTGTCGCCGCCTACTCCCTCAAGGGGAGCAGCTCCATCCTCAGAATCCGGTCCACCCGGAACATGCGCTCCTCCTGCGCCCAGGTGCAGAAGGCCTTGAGGCCCGGAAACTCCTTCCCGCGGTATTCCTGCGTTCCGACCGCGAGGGGGATGACGATGCGCCGCGACTGGGTGTCGTTGGCCTTGAGGTAGGTGAGCGCCAGCTCCCGCCGCTCCTCCATCGCCTTGCGGATGAGCTCTGTCTTGCCTTCCAGCGACAGCTCCGCTTCCGATCGGCGGTACCGATGTCCGGTCATGAAAGCGGAAATCCGGTGGTCCACGCGGATGTGGCTTTTGCGGATCGGGGTCCTGAGCACGATGCCCTCGAAGGCGGTGCAGCGGCTGAGCGCGACATACATCTGGCCCGGGGCGAACGTCCCGCGGTCCAGATCGATGACGATCCGCTCGAACGTCTTTCCCTGGCTCTTGTGGATGGTGACGGCCCAGGCCAGCCGGAACGGGAACTGGGTGAACGTGCCCACTGGCTCGGACGCGAGCATACCGTCCTGCAGCGTGAACCGATACACTTCCCAAGTGTAGGGATACACGGCGACGATCTCGCCGTCCTGCAGCCCTATCACGAGATAGCGCTCGCCCCCCTCGTCCCTCTCCAGCGAGTGGATGACGTCGATGCTGCCGTTGACCCAGCGCCGGTCGGCATCGTTGTTCACCATCATGACCTGCGCGCCCGGCTTGAACCTGAGCTCAGTGGCGGTGGGATCGTACTCCGTGCCGAAATCGCCTTTGATGCGGGCCTTGGCGGAATGCCGCCTGCCCTTTAGCGCCGCAAGATGCGCCTCGTTGATCTCGTCGGCCTTCCGGTTGGTGGTGGTGAGGCTGATATGGAAAACGCCGGATGGGGCGTAGTCCGGCTGAAAGCGCGTGTTCAGGCGCTCGATGTCCGCCTCCCCCGCCGAGTTGTTGCGGATGCGGTTGAGCAGGCTGATGAAGTCCGGGTCCCTCTGGCGGTAGACCTTCTCCAGCTCGACGGTCTCGAGATCGAGGCCGCGCAGCGCGTGGGCGCTGAAGAAATAGGGCGTCTCGTAGTGGGTGGTGAAGATCGGCTGCTCCGGCCCGGTCACCACCGGGGGGAGCTGGTAGAGATCGCCCACGAACACCATCTGCACGCCGCCGAACGGGCGTCCCGCGTCCGGCCCGTAGAGGCGCAGGAACGCGTCCACGCAGTCGAGCAGGTCGGCGCGCAGCATCGAAACCTCGTCGATGACGATCGTGCGGAGCCTCCTGTAGAGCTTCGCGTCGCGGGGGCGGCTTTCCCGCCTGCGGACCTTCTCCGGCGTCACGTCGACGCGGAAGCGGAAGAAGTTGTGGATGGTCTGCCCCCTGACGTTGAGGGCCGCCACGCCGGTCGGCGCCAGCACCACCGGCTTCTTCCGCGTGGTCTCGCAGAAATGCGACAGCAGCGTCGATTTGCCGGTGCCCGCCTTGCCCGTGATGAACAGGCTGCGGTCCGTCTCCTCCAGGAGCCGCATGGCCTCGAGGAAGCGTTCATTGCGATCGAGCGAAGTCATCTTGCGCGTTCCGGCCGATCGTGATCACCAATTCCGTGTGATCGTGATCATCCAATCCGTTCGATCCTGATCATGCCTTCCGGCGGATCCTGATCACTGATTCCGGTGATCCTGATCATCCGGAGATGACGCTGCCGTTCGGCTGCCGCTGACAGTCTTCAACCGAAGGTAGTTTCGATCCTTTGCCGAGGAGCAGGGATCGGGATGCCTGGCGAGAGATTGTCGATGCGAAAGATACGCGAGTTGTTGCGCCTGCGGTGGGAGCACAATCTGCCGCAGCGGGTGATCGCCCAGAGCCTGAGACTGAGCCAGGGCTCGGTGAGCGACTACCTGAGCCGGGCGCGCCGTGCCTGTCTGACCTGGCCGCTGCCGGATGGGTTGGATGACGCGCAGCTCGAGGCGCTGCTGTTTCCGCTGCCGCCGGATGTGCCGTCCGATCAGCGTCCAGTCCCGGACTGGGCGGCTGTGCATCGCGACCTTCGTCGGCCGAACGTGACGCTGGCGTTGCTGTGGGAAGAATACCGCGCGGCGACGACCGATGGGTTCAGCTACTCCTGGTTCTGCGATCTGTATCGCGAATGGGCCGGACGGCTGAAGCCGACGCTGCGCCAGGTCCACATCGCAGGCGAACGGCTGTTCGTCGACTTTGCCGGTCACACCATGGAGGTGATCGATGCGGCGACCGGTGAGATCCGCCGTGCCGAAATCTTCGTCGCCGTGCTGGGCGCATCGAGCTTCATTTACGCCGAAGCCACCGCGAGCCAGGCGCTGCCCGACTGGATTGCGGCGCACGTCAACACGCTGACCGCCCTGGGCGGCGTGCCGCGGCAGATCGTCAGTGATAACCTCAAGGCGGGGATCACCAAGGCTTGCTTCCACGAGCCGACGGTGAATCGCACCTACGCCGACCTGGCGGCGCACTACCGCACCGCGATCATTCCCGCCCGCCCATACAAACCGCGTGACAAGGCCAAGGTCGAGGTCGGCGTGCAGGTGGTGCAACGCTGGATTCTGGCACGGCTGCGCAATCGGCGGTTCTTCTCGCTGGCTGAGCTGAACCGGGCGATCCGCGAACTGGTCGATCAACTCAACGTCCGGCCGATGCGTGGTTGGGGCACGACGCGGCGCGCCCTGTTCGAGCAGCTCGATCGACCCGCCCTGTCGGCGCTGCCGCCGACGCCCTACGAATACGCCGACTGGAAGCGTTGCCGGGTCACCCTCGACTACCACATCGAGGTCGCGAAGCATTTCTACTCGGTGCCGTTCCGATTGCTGCGCCAGGAAGTGGAGGCGCGCATCACCGCAAAAACGGTGGAGATCTTCCATCGCGGCAAGCTGGTTGCCACGCATCTGCGCAACCTGCGCCCCTATCAACCCAGCACAGTGGCCGACCACATGCCGAGTTCGCACCGGCGCTACCGCGACTGGACGCATGAGCGCCTCCAGCGTGAAGCGGCCGCGACCGGTGCTGACACCGCGACGCTGGTCGCGATCATCCTGCGTTCGCGCCCGCATCCCGAACAGGGGTTCCGGTCCTGCATCGGCATTCTCGGGCTGCGGAAACGTTACGGGGCGGAACGTTTGGATGCCGCCTGCGCCAAGGCGCTGGCACTCGGTACCCGCTCCTACGGCTCGGTCGCCGCGATCCTGAAGAATGCTCAGGAAAGCAAGACGGCTCCCCAAAGGGAGACCGACCAACCCAGCCTGTTCCACGAGAACATTCGTGGCCCCGGCTACTACCATTGAAAGGAAGAACGATGCTGATCCATCCCATGGCGGAGCGCCTGCGCGGCCTTGGCCTGACGGCAATGGCCGACGCGTTCCTCGACCTGCGCAACCAGTCGGCGGCCGATGATCTGTCGCGCGAGGACTGGCTCGGTCTGCTGATCGATCGCGAAGTCACGGCGCGCGACAACAAGCGGCTCGGCCGCCGGTTGAGCGTTGCCCGGCTGCGGCAGAACGCGGTGGTCGAGGACGCCGATCTGCGCACGCCCCGCGGGCTCGATCGTGGCCTGTTCCAGACCCTCACCACCTGCGCCTGGATCCGCGACAGCCACCACGTGCTGATCGGCGGTCCGACCGGGGTGGGCAAATCCTGGTTGGCCTGCGCTCTCGGCCACAAGGCCTGCCGTGAGGGGTTCTCCGTCCTCTATCGGCGGGCGCCACGCCTGTTCGCCGACCTCGCCACAGCCCGTGGCGAGGGGCGGCTGGCGCGCCTGATGAAGAACCTGGAGCGGACACGCCTGCTCATCATCGATGACTGGGGTCCCGAACCGCTGAACGCCGAGCAGCGGCGGGACCTGCTGGAGATCGTCGACGACCGTGAAGGGAAAGGCTCGCTGCTGATTACCAGCCAGGTTCCCATAAGCCGTTGGCACGAGATTGTCGGCGACCCCACCCTCGGAGACGCAATTCTGGACCGCGTCGTCCATCGCGCTCACCGCATCGAACTGAAAGGACCCAGTTTGCGAAAACGCCACGCCGTCAATGCCCCCGTCTCGGACGACGCAAGCTTGACGAACGCCAAGGGAAAGTGAGACGAGATCAACCGTCAGTGGCATCGTCCTGTCACCGCACCGTGCCGCTCGCAAGGTCCCGCTCAGGCCCAGCGAGCGCGCGTTCACGATCACCGGATCAGGTGATCACGATCGGCCGGAATGGCTGATCAGGATCAACGGAATCCGCAGCTCTGGCCCTCGCGCACCGCCGCCTCGGCCAGGCGTGCGAACTGGCTGCCGATCGTCGGCGTCCGCGAGGCCTTGCAGTGCTGCCGAATGGCTTGCTCCTGGAGCGTGCCCATGGCAGCGCATCCGCCGAGAGCAGCGCGTCGTAATCGGCAACCGTCGGCATCGGCCGGTCATAACGGGCCAGCGCGCCGACTTCGATCGGCTCGGGACGGGTCTTGCGCGGCGCGGCTTCGGTCAGCAGGCAACGCACCGCTGTCACGTCGCAGGCGCCCAGCGACACCGCTTGCGCAACGGCTGCGCGCGGCCGGCCGTGACCGAACTCCCGTCCCAGCGCCACCACCGCCACCATCGCGCGGGTGCCGCTCTGCCGGCCGTGCCGGGCCCGCAGGCAGTCCCAGGGCACGTCGTAGCAGGGCGGGCCAGCGCCCGCTCTCGCGCCACTGCCGCAGCGGTTTGGAGCCGGCGAGCGCGCCGGGCTTGCGGTCCAGAACGTCGAGGTGGTGCTCCAGGCCGAGGATTTGTTGGCGACGGCTGTAGCAGCGCTCGTGGCGCGCCGCCGGGCGGCCGGCACGCCAGATTTCCACATGCGTGGGGTGGGCCCGCGCCTCCGCCTGGGTGCCGGCCCTGACCGGGACGAGTAGAGGTTGGTCTTGACCGCGACGCAGCCCTGCTTGTTGACCACCGGAAAGGCAGTGTCGACCAGCTCGAACCGCTCGGGGGCGAGCGGCAGGAGGCGATCGCGCTCTGTGGTCGTGGCGACACCGATCGGCTCGGTGCGCCCGCTCAGGACGCGGGCCTCATCCGCCCGACACCCCGCGAGCAGCAGGACGTTCAACGCATCGAGGGCGGCCACCTCGGGGACCGGGACGAGGTGGTTGCGCCGGAAATAGCCACCCTCGCCCTCGACGCCACCCTTTTCATGGGCCTCGCCCGGGGCGCAGAACTCCGCAGCGAAGCGCCAGCGCGAGCGGAACGCGACGAACCGCGCCGTCTCCTCCCGCCGATGACCGCGCAGGACGCGGCGCACCGCACTCGCGAGATTGTCGTAGCGGAGTCGGCGAAAGACGCCGCCAAAGTAGGCGAACGCCCGCTCGTGCGCGTCCAGGAGCGCCTGCCGGGCGGCCCGCAGACAGGCGCGGTGAAACGCCGCCCCGCTCGCCATCGAGCGCATCGCAAACACCCGGACTTTGAGGCGCTCGCCACCGAGATCGGCCCACGCCTCACACCAGTCCACCTGGGCCCCCTGGCCCCACGCGTGGCTCTGCGGCACAAACGTCTCACATGCTAGCAGGCCGAGCCGGCGGCGGCGCTCGCGCACATGGTTGCGCAGCGTCAATTCCGCCACCGAGCCGCCTGGAAATTCCGCCAGGACCCGCCGCCACACACGCCGCGCCGTGTGGCGTCCTGCGCGGCGCGCGCCGGTCGCCCTCCAGAATCGCATCGACAAACGCCGCCACCGCGTCCAGCTTGGGCCTGGCCCGCTGCGGATAGCGGTGCTGCGGCGGCAGCGCACCGGCGATCGCCTGGCGCACCGTCCGGCGACGCACGCCGAATTTGGCCGCCACGCCTTTGATCGTGCCAACACCGAACTCGTATTCGCGGCGAAGCTGCTCAAACAATTCCACCTTGGTTTTCCAGTCCACTCCGGGCCCCCCAGCATGACCGGAGCGACCGTGGGTTGCGGAATGGAGGGTGGGCCAAAATTGGTCAGCACTCCGGGCCGAAGTTCAGTAGCAGAGCCAGTCCGCCAGCTTGTGGGGGAATCGGCCGGGCTCTCACCTGCGACACCGATGAGGACGCCCTTGCCCGAGGCTGGACGCTGGTGCGGGTGCAGCCGATTGACTACCAGCGCGGCCGCGGAGAATCCTGCAGGAAGGCTTCCGCAGGGAATGCCTGATCCGGAGCGGCAGCGCGAAGCGCGCCGCGATGCGCGAAGGCGGCCGGAGCGCGGCCGCCCTCACAAGAAAAACGCCTCTGAGACGGGAAAGATCGGATGAGTATCGATCCGCTGTACTCGTTGTCCGGGTTGTTCGTAGGCCTGCTCGTCGGACAGACCGGTGTGGGCGGCGGCTCGCTGATGACGCCGCTGCTCATCCTGCTCTTCGGTGTGCATCCAGCCACCGCCGTCGGCACCGATCTGCTGTTCGCCGCCGTCACCAAGTCGACTGGCACCCTGGTCCACGGCCTCAACAAGACGGTGAACTGGCGGGTGGTGGGGACGCTTGCGACAGGGAGCGTCCCGGCAACGAGCATCACGCTCTTCCTGATGTCCCACCTCGATCTGCCAAGGGCAGACACGTCGGTCCTGGTCTCGACCGTGCTCGGCGGGGCTCTGATCCTGACCGCGATGGCGCTCATGTTCCGCAAGCAGGTGCTGGCGCTGGCGGCGGAGCGGATCGACATGCTGAGCGCCGCGCGGGTGAAGTGGCTGACGGTGTTCACCGGCGTGGTCCTCGGTGTGCTGGTGTCGCTCTCCTCGGTTGGTGCCGGCGCGCTGGGGGTGACGGTGCTGATCTTCCTCTATCCCCGGATTCCGTTGGCACAGATCGTCGGGTCAAACATCGCCCATGCGGTCCCGCTGACCCTGTGCGCCGGGATCGGGCACTGGCTCATCGGTTCGGTCGATCTGCCGCTGCTCGGATCGCTGCTGCTCGGCTCCATCCCGGGGATCATCGTCGGCAGCCAGCTTGCCGCGCATGTGCCGGAATGGGTGCTGCGGCCCGCGCTGGCGGTGATACTGGCCGTCGTGGGCAGCACGCTCGTGTTGTGATCGCCCCCCGGCACTAGAAGGTAGAACGGGTCTTCAATGCTTCGGGGACGGTTCTTTCGGTTCCGTCAGAGCTCGTGCCAAGGCGGCTGGCCGGCCGGGGCTGGCCTGGCTATAGCACCGCCGCTCACGGCTGGGGCGGACGGCAATGCAGTGCATCGGGTGCGGCTCGGAGACCGTGGCGGAGCGACCCGAGCGCACCGCGCAGGGCTACCGCCGGTTCCGCTGCCGCTCGTGCGGCAAGCAATGGAACGAGCGCACCGGCACGGTGCTGAACCGCGCCCAGTACCCCTCCGACGTCATCGCCCGCGGGTTTCGTCAGAATCTCGCGCCAGCAGGTGCCGCCAGTGCTCTCGACCGTGCGGGCGGCTCGCTCAGGCCGCTTCCAGGATGGCGAGGACGGTCGCGGTCCGGCGGAAGAGGAGCAGTCTGCGGCGGTCTGCGGGAACGTGCTGGTTGCGACGCGAGCGGAGGCGGAGAAAGTTTCGGAGCTCGTCGTGCCCGCGGCAGAACCGGGCCGCGGACCGGGGACACTGGAAACCCCGCATGGGTCGACAGCGGCCTTTCAGGCCGCGGTGATCTTGTTCCAGCCTGTTATTGGGAAGCATGAGGAAGTGTGGGGTGCCGTGTCATCGAGGCAGTGCCCGATTGGTCGCGCTCCATGCCCCGGCGGCGGCCTCCTTCAGGCCACCCCACACTTCCTCATGCTCCCCGAGCCGTGGGCAGCCTCCCGCGAGGAGGGTGCGCAGTGCCGGCAGGCCCGCCGGGGCGCCGTGCTCCGCGGCCAAGCGGGAGAGCCGCGGCCGGCCGCGCCCTGGGCGGCGCCGACACCTGCCGATCCGAGCGGCGTCGCGAGAGTGCCACTCACCGGGGCGCCCAGGCCGTCAAGGTCATGTCGTTGGCGCCCGGCGTGACGGCGGTGCGGGTGATGACGGCCGCGTAGACCACGCCGCCCCCTGGCACCGCCGGGACCGCCTGCGGCTCTGACTGGGCCTGCCGGCAGCATCCGTGCGGATTTTTACGGTTAGGGTCGAACCGCGCAGCGCGCGCCGATGGAGGGCGCCAGTTCGCGAAAGTCACGTCGCTGTCGTGAGGGGCGGATTTCCGCGCCGGACGGGGCGTTCTCGCCCATGACAACTCCGCGGCAATCAACGCGCGGCAAATCGCCTCTGCCCGAGGTTGTCGTGAGGTGACGACCTCCAAGAAGCCCTGGGGACGGCCGGACGTCACACCTGCCCCGCGCACGGAATTCGCGCAAGCCATTGATCCGACAAGGGACAGGGTGGGCGAGCAACCTTGGCTTGGGCGCTACCGTAAAGATTCGCACGGATGCTACCAGTGGGCCATGTTCGGCCACAGCGCAAGCGAAGTCCGTTCCGCGGCACTCGCCGGGCTGGCACTTCCCGGGGCCGAGGGCGCAAGTCCGGCGCCCGGCCAGGCTAACTTCGGCGCCTTGCTGCGCGGGTTTTAGACCGATTAGGGGTGTTCGCCGGCTTTTGTCGCCGGCAGCTTTGTCACTCGGCTTGCTTCGGGCGCGAACCGGCCCCATACGCATGCTCGGCGCGTTAGGCGAGCTTGGCGCGTTGCCGGCGCGGCCCCTCCCGCCCCGCTTGCGACCGCCCGGCCCGCCGCGCCAGACGTCGTATCTGCGGCGCCTCTTCGATCAAAGCGGCAAACGACAGCGCCACGCCGCGTCTAAACAGCGACGTCACCGCCGTCGCGAGATCGCCTTGAGCGAGCGCGCCCGCGGCGTCGGTCGCGGCAATTCCGGCCTGCATTAAGATGCTCGCGTTGCGATAGCAGGCCATCATGCAGGCGTTGCACGCATCGCGCCGGTCCGAGATGCGATCGAGGTCGAACACCGAGCCTAGTGGTTCGTTCCAGGCCTTGCAGCGCCAGATGTCGAGATTCCAGTCGAGGTAGAAATATTTATGGCCGCCAATACAAGGGATTCGCTGCTGCTCGCCCCGGACGAAACGGGCAACCTCGGCGAGCGAGGCCGTGGGATTGAACACCGGAAACCGCTTCTTCATGCGACCGATTGCGTCCAGCGCAGCAAGCAGCTCCTCGCGGCTGAGATCAACCAGGGTCGACTCCCCGCTATAGACGCGGGAGGTGGACCCGAAGGGCTCCGTGCGCGGGTAGGAGAACTCGACCCCGTCAAATCCGAGATACCGCAGTGTGTCCGGCAGCTCTTCGTAGCGGGCCAGGCGATTGACCGTTACCGAGGCCATGACCGGCAGACCGAGGGCGTGGGCTTGTTCGATCCCTTGTTTGATCCGGCGCCCCAACCCGTTCAAGCCGCGATTGCGCTCATGCCAGGCGAGGTTCGCGCTGTCGAGGGAGACGATCAGCCTGCTCAGCCCGGCGGCCACCAGTGGCGCGATGTAACGGGGCAGGAACCAGCCGTTGGTGATGAGCCCGCATTGCATGTCCGTGGCGGTGACATGCGAGACAAGATCGACAATGCGCGGATGCACCAGCGGCTCACCGCCCTGGAGCGTCACGTAGCGGATTCCCCGCCGGTGCAGGATCGGCAGCGCCCGCGCGAATGAATCGGCATCGATGTATTGCTTGGGGGTACGCGACATTTTGTCGCGCGCGAACCCGCAAAAGTCGCACGCGGCATTGCAGACGTTCGTGACTGAGACGTCGCAGATTGCGGGGAGCCTTCGGTCCAGCATTGTCCGTTTCAGTACCTTCACGGCAGCCTTGATCTCGATGCCAAACACGCCGCTGACTGCCTGCCGTTCCACTGCGGTCCGGACTGGGGGTCGCCAACAAAGGAGCCTATGGGTGATGCGCCGATCTGTAAAGCCGCAAGCTTTAAGCTTTCCCTTGCACAAATCGTGAAGGGTCGCGCGCTCACTTGGCGAAAAGATGCCGTTTGCCGAAGCCGATTACCGGCGAGGTATCGCGAATGCTGCTCGCCAGCTTCCACGGCCCTTCGCCGTCGCGCAGGATCTTATAGGACGCAAGTTTCGGCGACGGCCCGTCGGCTACGTCGAGCCGGTGCGCCTTCGTCGGTATGTCGTTACGCGGCATCGGCAAATCTCCGTGCTACTTTCCGCGCCTAGCGAGGCCCGCGATTCCAGCGGATCGGCCGTCGCCAATCACTGCCGGGCGCAATCCGGGTGCGGATCACCAAGCCTTCCCCTGCCAGATACGCCTTGGACAACAGGCGTTCGAGGCGATCCTGCCGCCGCCCAACAATCTCGCCGGCTTTCATCAGCCGCCAACTCTCATGCTCAAGCGCGATGACGCGGCGCTGCATGGCGCGTCGGGCAGGGCGGCGGCGGTTCGGGCCAACGGGCTGCCCGACGAAGGCGCACAGGCGGGCGTCCGGCTCCGGCGATGTGCAGCTTCAGCGATATGGAAATCGGGGACGACAGATCACGGCGCGAGAGAATGGGCATGGGTCTAAAGCCGCGCAATCGTGCTGTTGTGAACGTTATAGCTGCGGGCAATGTCACGGATCGGCTCGCCGCTCGCGCGCCGCTTGATCGCCTCGCGCTGCTGGTGCGGGGTCAGCTTCGGCCTGCGTCCAAGCCTCACGCCGCGCGCCTTGGCCCGCTCGCGGCCTTCCGCCGTGCGCGCCCGGATAAGATCACGCTCGAACTCGGCAAGGCCACCTAGCACGGTCAGCATCAGCCGCCCGTGCGACGTGGTGGTGTCGGCCCATGCACCACTGAGCGATCGGAACCCGGCTTTGCGATCGGCGATCGCGCCGAGCGTGTTCAACAGGTCGCGCGTCGATCGGGCAAGTCGATCAAGCCGCGTCACGGTGAGCACGTCGCCGGGTTGGAGTGCGTCGATTGCGCGGCGAAGCTGCTGCCGGTCGGTCTTGGCTCCGCTCGCCACCTCGCGGAACACTTTCTTGCATCCAGCCTTGGCCAGTTGGCGCACCTGTGCGTCAACGCTCTGGCCGTCCGTCGATACCCGCGCGTAGATGGGGTAACGGGCCGGCTGCCAGGATCTGGTGGTTGAGTGTGGCCGTCCCTCAGGCTGATGGCGTCTGAACGGAGTCAGGCTGAAGCCTGCTCCAGCATCAATGAGGGACGACCATGGACCACTATGCCGGGATTGACGTGTCACTGGAAAGCGCGAGCGTCTGCGTGGTGGACGCGTCTGGACGGATCATCCGGGAGGCGAAGGTCGGCAGCGAGCCCGACATTCTGATCGCCTGGTTGCGCGGGCTTGGCCTGCCGCTGGCGCGGGTTGGCCTGGAGGCCGGGCCGCTGTCGCAGTGGCTGTATGCGGGGCTGCGGGACGCGGGACTGGCGGTGGAGTTGCTGGAGACCCGGCATGTGCGGGACGCCTTCAAGGCGATGCCGGTGAAGACCGACCGCAAGGACGCCCGCGGCATCGCCCAGCTGATGCGGCTTGGCGGAGCTGGCTCGAAGATCCTATGCGGGTGGGCGGCGGCCAGGTCGTAGGCTGAGGTCGTTGCCACTTCATCCTGGAGACGCCCGATGCCTAACATCGAACCTCCTGCCCGGACCGCCACCCGTTCTGATCCTGCCACGCCCATCGACATGGATGCCACGCTGTTCGCGGCAGTGGAACTCAGCTTGTCGAGCTGGGTCGTAGTGGCCAGCGCACCGGGCACCAACAGGACGAGCAAGCACAGCCTGCCTGCCTGCGACGGCCCGGGCTTGGTCGCCCTGCTGCGGCGGCTGCAGGAGCGCGCCGAGCGGCGTTGCGGCCGGCCGGTCGCGGTGGTCGTCATGCAGGAAGCCGGCCGTGACGGGTTCTGGGTTCACCGCCTGCTGGAAGCGCACGGGACACGCAGCCTTGTTGTCGATCCGTCCTCCATTGCGGTGAACCGGCGCAGCCGCCGGGCCAAGACCGACCGCATCGACGCCGAGGCGATGCTGCGGACGTTGATGGCTTGGTCGCGCAGCGAGCGGCAGGTGTGTTCGATGGTGCGGCCACCCTCGCGCGAGGCGGAGGATGCGCGCCGCCTCAACCGTGAACGGGAAACCTTGCTGGCCGAGCGCATCCGGCACGCCAACCGGATCAAGGGGCGGAGTGGCCGGAAGGTTCCGGCGGTCCGCAGGACCGTTGGAACGGCCACGGAGGGTGCTGGCGACCCAGGGCGTGTTCGGGTTTGAGCCGACGTTACAGCACCGGCGGACGCGGCTGGCCGCGCTGCGCACGCCCGAGGGGGCGTGCTTGCCGCCTCGGCTGCTGGCTGAGGTCGGCCGCCAGATGGACCGCCTTGAACTGGCGATCCAGCAGCTCGCGGCCTTGGAGGCCGAGCGTGACGCAGCCTTCGCGGCCGAACGCGTGGCCGCCCCGGCCACCGGCGATGCAGGCGAAAGGTCACCGGAGCAGATGGTGCCCAGCAACGAAGGGCCAGGCGCACGCCTGCTGCGCCTCAAGGGCGTCGGTCCCGAGACCGCCTCCGTGCTGGCCGGCGAGGCGTTCTTCCGCGACTTCCGCAACCGCCGCGAGATCGCATCCTACGCAGGCCTCGCCCCCAGCCCCTGGCAGAGCGGCGGCGTCGACCACGAACAGGGCATCTCCAAGGCCGGCAATGCGCGCGTGCGCAAGACCATGGGGCAACTGGCCTGGCTGTGGCTGCGCAACCAGCCGGACAGCGCGCTCAGCAACTGGTATCGAAATCGCGTCCGCGACGGCCGGGGCCGGATCAAGCGCATCGCCATCACCGCGCTCGCACGCAAGCTGCTGGTGGCGCTGTGGCGGTTCGTCACCCACGGCCTGGTGCCAGCCGGCGTGGCGCTGAAGCCAATCAAGGCAGGCTGACGGAGAGGCCGGCAAGCGCAACCCAATCCGCGGCGCGGCCCTGGGCTGAACCGCTGATCCGGGCGAACGGTGACCGGTCGGAACCTGGGCTGAAACACGCCGCGCTCCAAAGAAGGGCCCCATTCTCCCGAGCCCTGCCCGCAAGCATGCGGGATCGTGGTCCGGACCGCGAAAGGTCCGACCGGACACGAGGTGATGCGGCCAGCGCGCCGCATGAAGGACGACGGGCTCACGCCACGGATCAGATCACGCCAGGAGGCCACACATGAGCGCTTGACACGAGAAACCCCATACGAGGTTCCGCGCGCGACAGCGCGTGGAAGGGCTGCGGAGGCTGGTTCCGGCCCGTCCACTGCAAGTCGTTGCCGGCCCAGGAGGTGCGGGCGCTGCTGACAGCCCGCAAGCTGGTGCGGTCCAAGCGCCATGACACCGAGATGAGCCTGCGCGGCATCCTGCGCGGCTTCGGGCTGAAGGTGGGGGCGACGACGGTCAGGACGTTCGCGGGCCGGGTGCGAGATCTCGTGGCACAGCATCCGACTCTGACAGCGATTGCCGACGCCCTGCTGGCGGTGTGGGTGGCGCTTGGCGAGCAGTTGCAGCGCCTGGAGAGGCGCGTTCGCGCTATGGCGCGCGAGGATGCCCGGACACGGCTTTTGATGTCGGTCCCCGGCGTGGGGGTGATCGTTGCTCTGACCCATGCCGCGGCGATTGACGATCCCGCGCGGTTCAAGTCCTCCAAGGCCACCGGCGCCCATTTCGGTCTGACGCCAAGGAAGTGCCAGTCCGGCGAGACGGACGTCACCGGACGGATCTCGAAAATCGGCGACGCGGGCGTGCGCACCGCCCTTTATGAGGCTGCCAACGTCATCCTGACCCGGCCTGTGGAGGCCTCCTCGCTGAAGAGCTGGGGGATGCGGCTCGCGGCGCGCGCTGGCATGCGCAAGGCCAAGGTGGCGCTGGCCCGCAAGCTCGCGGTCCTCCTGCACCGGATGCTGTCTGACGGAACAGAGTTCATCACCCCCATGGCCGCTGCCAAGGCGTAAGGAGGAGAGATCATCGGTTCGGGCGGACCAGGACGCCAGCCGCCCGGAGCAGGTCCCGTCGCCGGGACGCGGGATCCGGTCAGGCCGCAAATACGGGAGCAGCTCGCGAGAGACTGCGCGCTCTTAGATTGGCCGGCCGATCCTCATCAGACCCCATCAGGTGGCGGCTTCGCGCCGACCCCGGACAGAAGCAAGACACCGGCGGCAGGATAGCTCAAAGGGGGTTGACACCAACAGGCCCGTTACAGAAGCCGTATTTCATGGGGCCATTATGCAGCGGATTTACGCAGCAAAAAAGCCGTTTACTTTCAGCGGTCTAATTTTGCTGCGAAAGTCTTACAGACCGTGTGAAATCTGTGCCGCAACGGATTCCGGCTCGACGCAAGATGCGTTAGACTCGGGGTCATGACGCACATCGCCGGTCACGACCGATCCCAGACGCTGCTGCTTCCAGAATCGCTCGATGATTACGTCGGCCCCGAGAACCCCGTCCGGTTCATTGAAGCCTTCGTTGATGGATTGGATCTGACCGCAGCGGGCTTTATCCGCGTCTCCGCCCAGCGAACCGGCCGGCCGGGCTATGCGCCCGCCGATCTGTTGAAGCTCTACATCTACGGTTATCTGAACCGCGTCCGATCCAGTCGCCGTCTGGAAGCCGAGACCCATCGCAACATCGAAGTCATTTGGCTGCTGCGTCACCTGAAGCCGGACCACAAGACCATCGCCGATTTCCGCCGCGGTAACCGCAAAGCGTTCCGCCCGGTCTTTCGGCAGTTCGTGCTGCTGTGCCGTCAGCTGGATCTGTTCGGTCGCGAACTGCTGGCGGTGGATGGCACCCGCATCAAGGCGGTCAACAACAAGGACCGCAACTTCACCCGCGCCTCGCTGACCAGGTTTATCGAATTGGCCGATGCCAAGCTCGACGATTACCTCCAGCGTCTTGACCAGAGCGATGCCGCCGAGACCACAACAAGTGGCTCGCGGGTCGACAACCTGGCCGAGAAGATCGCCGCCATCCGCTCCCGTCGTACGCGGTGCCAGGACATGTTGGCGCAGTTGGATCGCACCGGCGAGGACCAGATCTCGCTGACCGATCCCGACAGCCGGGCGAGGCTGGCCAAGGTTCCTGCGGCGAAGCCGCTGGAATAGCCAGACGAGGGGATGGCGGCGCACACGCATGTCGCGGTGGGCTACAACGTCCAGGTTGCGGTGGATGCCAAGCACAAGCTGATCGTCGAGCAGCAGGTCAGCAACCAGGTCCTCGACATGGGGCTGCTGACGCAGACCGCGGCGCCGGCGAAGGAGGTTCTCGGTGTCGAGACAATCGAGGCCGTGGCCGACAAGGGTTACTTCAAGGTTGAGGACATTGAGGCCTGCGAGAACGCCGGGATTGTGCCCTACGTGCCGCGTCCGCAGCGCGGTCCCTCGGTCAAGGCCGGCCTGTTCCGCAAGGATGAGTTCCGCTACGACGCAGACAGCGACAGCTATGTTTGCCCAGCGGGTCAACGCCTTCATCCGTATTCATCGTCTCTCCTGCGTGGGCTGAAGAAGATCAACTACGCCAACAAGCTGGCGTGCGACGATTGCACAATCCGTTCGCAGTGCACGGCGGGCAAGTTTCGCACGGCCTCTCGTCTGGAGAACGAAGCGGTCCTGGACCGGATGCAGGCCCGGTTGGCGAACCGTCCAGGCGTTCTCGACCGCCGTCGCGAGACGGTCGAGCATCCGTTCGGCACGATCAAGCAATGGATGAACCAGGGCGCGTTCCTGATGCGTGGCCTGGAGAAGGTCCGCGCCGAGTTCAGTCTGACCGCGCTCGCCTACAATCTCCGGCGGGTGCTCAACATCGTCGGCTTCGCGCAGCTGATGGCCGCGGTGGCGGCCTGAAAGGCTGCTGCTGGCGGGGTTTCCCCGGACCGGCTGGCAGGATCGCCGGCAGCCACGATGTGGAACCGGGGATTTCTTGAAATCGCCCGTTCGGCTCACCGGGACCTCGGCGTGCACCTCCGACTGCCGATTTCACCAGCATTGCCGCCCCAGCGAGTTTTCGCACGGTCTGCTTAATTTCAGCACCGACTGTTCAGGGTCCTGCTCAGAGCCTGTTTGAGTGACCCGTTTGCGCCCCGATCCCATCTACTCCGCTGAGATCACGAATATCTGCCTGGCGGGGCGGACTGGAGTAGGGATGTGGACCAAGGCGCATCGGGTCCGCCACGAGGCGGGCCTGAAGGAGGAGGCGGGCCTGAAGGAGATGGTGTCGGGCTGTGCGGTCGAGGAGATGGCGCGGTGCTGGAGCGGGCCGACCCGCCGCGCAGCGGGCGCGTAACGCCGACTTTGCCGGTGGTCAGCGCGATCGCTTGGCACCTTCGGGTGGGTGGAAGCTGGCGGGCGCTGCCGGGTGGGTTCCCGGCGTGGCGGACGGTATATGGCTGGTTCCGCCGCTGGCTGGCACTCGGGCTGTTCGACCGCCTGCTATGCGACATCGCGCGCCTGCGGCGCCGGGCGGCGGGACGCAGGGCGGAGCCCAGCTTGGGCGTCATCGACACCCAGACAGTCAAATGCATCCCGGTGCGGGGTCCACGCGGGTATGACGCGGCCAAGAGGGTGCTGGGGCGCAAGCGCGTCGCCCTGGTCGATGCCGACGGCACCTGGCTCGCCGTCGCCGTCGTGCCCGCCTCGGTGCAGGACCGCGACACGCTCCCAGCCCTCGACGCGGGCAAGGCAGAGTGGCCCAGCTTACGAGAGGCGCTCTTCGACGGCACCTTCACCGCCGAGCGCTGCCGGGCGTGGTCGAACCTGCACGGCATGCGCCACCATGTCGTCGAGCGCGATCCTGCGCAGAAGGGCTTTGTCGTGCTCGCAGGCCGTTGGGTGATCGAGCGCAGCTTCGGCTGGCTCGTGCACTGGGGCGGGCTGCTTCGGGACCGCGCGGGTCGCCTCGACGTTGCCACCGCTGGCCTCGCTTTCGCAGCCGTCCTCTCCGGCGTCGAGGCCCTGCTCAACCCCATGCCAATTCAGGCCGTCGCAAGTTGATCCGACTCAAACAGGCTCTCAGCAGGTCAATATCAAGCGTTTTACATTCGGAAGTTGGCTGCGCCCTGATCCGCTGGGCCAAGAAGCCCGCCAACTACCTCGCGCTGCTCCATCTCGCCTGTGGCATCATCGCTTGGCGCCATGCCCTACCGGGATAGGCTCTTAATCCGAGACTGGGCATTAGGGTAGGACTCACTATAGCCAATAGATGGTGGCGGCAGCGAGGCAGATGCTCGCGAGGAAATTGTAGGAGATGAAGTTGAAGTCGAATGGAAGTTGCAAATGTCTCACAGACCGTGCGAAAACTCGCTGGGGCGGCAATGCTGGTGAAATCGGCAGTCGGAGGTGCACGCCGAGGTCCCGGTGAGCCGAACGGGCGATTTCAAGAAATCCCCGGTTCCACATCGTGGCTGCCGGCGATCCTGCCAGCCGGTCCGGGGAAACCCCGCCAGCAGCAGCCTTTCAGGCCGCCACCGCGGCCATCAGCTGCGCGAAGCCGACGATGTTGAGCACCCGCCGGAGATTGTAGGCGAGCGCGGTCAGACTGAACTCGGCGCGGACCTTCTCCAGGCCACGCATCAGGAACGCGCCCTGGTTCATCCATTGCTTGATCGTGCCGAACGGATGCTCGACCGTCTCGCGACGGCGGTCGAGAACGCCTGGACGGTTCGCCAACCGGGCCTGCATCCGGTCCAGGACCGCTTCGTTCTCCAGACGAGAGGCCGTGCGAAACTTGCCCGCCGTGCACTGCGAACGGATTGTGCAATCGTCGCACGCCAGCTTGTTGGCGTAGTTGATCTTCTTCAGCCCACGCAGGAGAGACGATGAATACGGATGAAGGCGTTGACCCGCTGGGCAAACATAGCTGTCGCTGTCTGCGTCGTAGCGGAACTCATCCTTGCGGAACAGGCCGGCCTTGACCGAGGGACCGCGCTGCGGACGCGGCACGTAGGGCACAATCCCGGCGTTCTCGCAGGCCTCAATGTCCTCAACCTTGAAGTAACCCTTGTCGGCCACGGCCTCGATTGTCTCGACACCGAGAACCTCCTTCGCCGGCGCCGCGGTCTGCGTCAGCAGCCCCATGTCGAGGACCTGGTTGCTGACCTGCTGCTCGACGATCAGCTTGTGCTTGGCATCCACCGCAACCTGGACGTTGTAGCCCACCGCGACATGCGTGTGCGCCGCCATCCCCTCGTCTGGCTATTCCAGCGGCTTCGCCGCAGGAACCTTGGCCAGCCTCGCCCGGCTGTCGGGATCGGTCAGCGAGATTCTGGTCCTCGCCGGTGCGATCCAACTGCGCCAACATGTCCTGGCACCGCGTACGACGGGAGCGGATGGCGGCGATCTTCTCGGCCAGGTTGTCGACCCGCGAGCCACTTGTTGTGGTCTCGGCGGCATCGCTCTGGTCAAGACGCTGGAGGTAATCGTCGAGCTTGGCATCGGCCAATTCGATAAACCTGGTCAGCGAGGCGCGGGTGAAGTTGCGGTCCTTGTTGTTGACCGCCTTGATGCGGGTGCCATCCACCGCCAGCAGTTCGCGACCGAACAGATCCAGCTGACGGCACAGCAGCACGAACTGCCGAAAGACCGGGCGGAACGCTTTGCGGTTACCGCGGCGGAAATCGGCGATGGTCTTGTGGTCCGGCTTCAGGTGACGCAGCAGCCAAATGACTTCGATGTTGCGATGGGTCTCGGCTTCCAGACGGCGACTGGATCGGACGCGGTTCAGATAACCGTAGATGTAGAGCTTCAACAGATCGGCGGGCGCATAGCCCGGCCGGCCGGTTCGCTGGGCGGAGACGCGGATAAAGCCCGCTGCGGTCAGATCCAATCCATCAACGAAGGCTTCAATGAACCGGACGGGGTTCTCGGGGCCGACGTAATCATCGAGCGATTCTGGAAGCAGCAGCGTCTGGGATCGGTCGTGACCGGCGATGTGCGTCATGACCCCGAGTTTAACGCATCTTGCGTCGAGCCGGAATCCGTTGCGGCACAGATTTCACACGGTCTGCTTGACGCATGCAATGCGCGCTCGTGATGTCCAGAGACGAGGCTTGGAAGAGAGGGGCGCGCGCCCTACCCTATCATGTCGGGCCGTAACCCAAAGGCGATGACTGTCCTGGAAAAATGCTTTCCTTCTTTACGGTTCGCTTGTATTTTCGCGCGGATGGTTGGTCGCCCTTCGCCCGCGTGCTAGGCTTTCGTTCCGCAACAACGAGGTATTACCAAGAACCAACTCCGTCGACGTGAAGCAGCGGGCCGCGAGGTAGGCCGCCTGGCAATCATTCCAGGAGGAAACCCAGTGAAACAGCTCACAGTTGGTTTGTTGCTTGCGGCAACACTCTCCATGGTCATCCCCGGGGGGGCGCACGCCACGGATGCGCTGCTCGTCACCCCTGACCAGATGAAATGGACGCCGGTAGATGTCATTCCGGGAGGACAACTCGCCGTTGTGTCTGGCAATCCCGCGAAGAACGAGCCGTTTGTCTTAGAGGTACGCTGGCCTGAGGGCAGCAAGATCGGCCCGCATTGGCACACCCAAACCGAGCGCATCACCATACTCTCGGGCACCGGCGTGATAGGGATGGGTGATAGCCTCGATCTCCAGAAGGGAACGCCGATGCCGGCTGGGGCATACGGCGAAATGCCGGGCAAAATGCATCACTGGTTCGCCGCGCGAACGGAGCTGGTCATGCTGATCGAGGGCGATGGTCCGTTTGACGTGAACTTCGTCCACCCCGAGGACGACCCGACAAAAAAGGCGGCATCGAAGCAGTAGGACCGACACGTCGCACTCACGGAGCGCCTGCCTGTTCGGTGGTCCAACTAGTGGGCTGAGGCGTAAGTTTCTGAGCACTTTGGGCGTCCTGTGGGACATTCTTCATTGAGGGGCGAAAGACACGCAAGCGGAGGCACCTGCCATGGCCACCCCTCACGCGATCCCGATTGCTTTGTCTGGAACCGACCGTGATCTGCTTCAGGGCTGGATCCGCCGACGCAAGACAGGACAGGCGCTCGCCACCCGTGCGCGCATCGTCCTGGCCTGCGCCGAACCGGGCACGACCAATGGCGGCGTTGCTGAGCGGCTCGGCATTAACCGCGCGACGGTGGCGCTGTGGCGGCGTCGCTTTGCCGAGCGCGGGCTGGACGGTCTGCTCGACGAGCCCCGGCCTGGAGCCCCGCGCAAGATCACGGACCAACAAGTTGAACGGGCGGTCACCACGACCTTGGAAGCCAGCCCAACCAACGCCACGCACTGGAGCACCCGCTCGCTGGCCAGGGCGACGGGGCTGAGCCAGACGGCAGTCTGCCGCATTTGGCACGCCTTCGCACTGAAGCCGCATCGGGCCGAGACCTTCAAGCTGTCCACCGATCCGCTGTTCGTGGAGAAGGTCCGCGACATTGTCGGGCTGTATCTTTCGCCACCCGAGCGGGCGTTGGTGCTGTGTGTGGACGAGAAGCCGCAAATCCAGGCTGTCGAGCGAACCGCGCCGGTGCTGCCGATGCGCCCCGGCCAGCCCGAACGCGGGACGCACGACTATCTTCGCCACGGCACACTCGACCTGTTCGCCGCCCTCGACGCAAAGACCGGAAGGGTCATCGGGACCTGCCATCGTCGTCACCGTGCCACCGAGTTCCGCGCCTTCCTTGACGAGATCGACCGGAGCATTCCCTCCGACCTCGAGGTGCATCTGGTGCTCGACAACCTGCGCACCCACAAAACCGCGCTGGTCCGGGACTGGCTGGCCAAGCGGCCGCGCTATCATCTGCATTTCACGCCGACCAGCGCCTCTTGGATCAATCTCGTCGAGGGGTGGTTCGCCCTGCTTACCGTGCGCCAGATCCGGCGCGGAGTATTCCCTACAGTCGAGACCCTGGAGGCGGCGATCCGCCGCTACCTTGAGGCCACCAATGCGGAACCGCACCCGTTCGTCTGGACCAAGAGCGCCGACGACATCCTCGACAGCGTGCGACGCTTCTGCCAACGCACCAACGACGTTCATGAGTGCCAGGAAACTTCCAACTCAGCCCACTAGCACTACCTGGGCAGATTCGGGGCACTTTCCGTGCCTTCTCAATGGGTTATGCGATTTTGGGTCTATGGCGTAAGCCTTTGATATAAAAGCAGGATTTTCGTTTCTGCCCAGGTAGTGCTAGGGCGGTTGCAAACGCGGTGCAGGCCGCACGCGGTGCGGGCCGCGGTTCACCCGTTTTCTATGTGTTGTGGTCGGCGCTCCCACCGTCCCTGCAGCGGCACGGGCGCTGCGCTTGCATTACGGTCATGCCTTACGGGAATCCCAAAACTCCTGCAGACTGTGTGAACGTATGGCCCGCCCCGTCTGCAAGGGTTTTGTGACGTGTTCTGATCAGTCTGCGCCAACGTATCCGGTCTCAGGGCGAACCCTGGCCAAGATGGAGATCCGCACGTTCCGGTCCTCATAAAACTCTCAGGGTCGCAGTGCCCTATTTCACACACCAGGGTTCCAGAACATCGATCGACTGTCAGGCCATCTCACTTCCACCACCCGCAGACCTCGTCAGCCCTGGGCGCCGGGTCAGCGCGCCGGGCCCGATCTTCTGGACTACGACATCGCCGCAGCCTTCGTCTCGAACGTCTGCCCACGGCGGATCACCGCCCAGGCGGTCCGTGCCAGCTTGGCGGCAAGCGCCACCACCACGGTGTTCACGTGCGCCCGCGCGAGCAGGCCGCGCAACCACCTGCCGAGCGGCGTGTCGGCCTTGGACAGCGTCGGCAGGGCCGCCCGGGCACCGTGGACCAGCATCTTGCGCAAGTATCCGTTGCCGCGCTTGCTGATCCCCAGCAGCTTGGGCTTGCCGCCCGTCGTCATCTGCTTCGGCACCAGCCCCAGCCAAGCCGCCAGATCCCGACCTCGCCCGAACGTCTGGGCATCACCAATGGACGCCGTCAGCGCCGTCGCGTTCAGCGGTCCGATGCCCGGGATCGAGGTCAGCCGGCGGGCCGTCTCGTCAGTGCGGGCCTGACGCGCGAACTCCTCGTCGAAGGCCGAGATCCGCCGGTCCAGCTCACGCCACTCGGCCCGCAGGTCCTCGACCAGCAACCGGGTCCGCGGGCTGAGCGGGACCTTCTCCTCCGCCATTAGCATCTCAAGAAACACCTCCAGCTTGCGCCGTCCCTGGGGCACGGTGATGCCGCGCTCCAGCAGCACGGCGCGGAGCTGGTTGATCAACGCCGTGCGCTCGCCCACAAGCCGGTCCCGGGTGCGATGCAGCGTCTGCATGTCGAGCTGCGTCTCGCTCTTGAGTTCCACGAACCGCATGGTCGGCCGTGTCGCCGCCTCAGCGATCGCCTCCGCATCTCGGTCGTCGTTCTTCTGCGCCTTGACGTAGGGGCGCACATACTCGGGCGACATCAGCCGGACCTGGTGACCCTGCTCGCGAAGCACGCGACCGAGATGATGGGCGCCACAGCATGCTTCCATCGCCACGACGCAGGGCGACATCCCAGCCGCGAGCTTGACCACGCTATCCCGGTGCAGGCGCCGACGCAGGACTACTCGCCCGGCCCGGTCCAGTCCCACCACGCTGCAGCTGTTCTTGCCCAGGTCGATCCCCAACACCGCGATCTGCATCGGTCCCGCTCCTTCCCTCCGGTTACCCCTTCAGCCTAGCGCCGAAGGGGAGAGAGGGGCGGGCCATTCCATAAAAACTCAATCCTATGTAGAAGTCACGACGCATTCTGTCTCTGGTACACAGCCTCAAGCAGGATGCCGTAAGGTTGGCGCCCGGTGCAGAGACTGTATATTGCTAGTTGCCGTTACGGCACAAAGTTTTCACACAGTCTGCTTGAGTTTCACTACGGGGGATGCGATGGCTCATACCGCCGCTCGGGGTAGCGTCGCCGTCCTCAATAATCTACTGAATTGGCGCTGGAGCCAACTAGCAAAGGGGAGCAACGTCATGAATAAAACTACCGCCACCGCGTTGGTTGCCGTCGTGGCAGCCTTCGCATTACCGGCTATCGGCCAAGCCAAATCGGAGGACGAGGCCAAGATCGAGGCGCTCGTAAACATGTTCACCGCCGCCGTCAACGCCAAGGACGTCGACGCGATCATGAAGGTGTACGTGCCGGACGAGAGCCTAGTCGTATTCGATGCCATCCCGCCGCGCCAGTATGTTGGTGCCAACGCATATCGCACGGACTGGAAGGGCTTCGTAGACCTGTTCAAGGGACCGGTGAAGTTCGAGGTCAGCGACCTACACGTCGAAGCCGACGGCACGCTTGGCTACAGCCACTCGATCCAGCACGTCAGCGGGACCGACGGGAAGGGCCAACCGATCGACTTGGCCTGGCGTGACACCGCCGCTTACCGCAAAATCGGCAACTGGTTGATTGTGCATGAGCACGGCTCGTTTCCGGTCGATCTCGCTACGGGCAAGCCCGACCTGGCATCGAAACCGTAGCATCCGGGGAGCTGGCGGCCGCTGCCGCAGAAGGCCGCATATGGCAACTGCCGCCCCGCCCGGCGTTACGGGGTAACGCCACGATGCGCACGGCGGGGCCGCATGTCTTGAAATGTGCGACGGGCGTCGGGTGTCACCGTGTCAGGCGGCAACGGTCGGACGCGCACGGCCCGCCGCCGCCAGCCGCACGTTCGGCTTGCCCATGTCCGTTGACCGGGTCGTTCAGTTTTGCCGCCACCAAGCTTTCGCGCCCGGCATGGCCTGCAGGGCCGGACGGGCGTGTGGCCACGGCCGGGCGCATCAATCCCGGCAGCGAGCCGCCGGGCCTTCGGCCTATGGCATGTCGTAGCCGCGGATGCAGACGATGGTCTTGTCCGCCTGCTCCGGCTTCTGATGGGTGAAGCCGAGATTGGTGGTGCAGATGGTGCCCTTGTACCAGGCGAGGCTGGTGTTGTCGTCCAGCGGCGCCGTCTTTTTGTTGGCGACCAGCGCCCGCTTGCTTCCGTCTGGCGACAACACCCAAAGCTCGCTGCGCAGGATTTCCGATACGTAGATGTTGGCCTTGTCATCGAACGCAATGCCGTCGAACGGCGAAAAGCCGCGCGCCACGACCGTGGCCTTGCCGGCGGTGCCGTCAGCCTTGATCGGCACCTTCACCACCATCGGGTCGCCGTCGGTGACGGCATAGATGCTCTTGCCGTCGGGCGCGATCGCAAGGTCATTGACGCCCAGCGGGAAGCCGGAATAGGGCTTTGGCGACCAGTTCAGCAACGGGTCGGCCGACCACAGGTCGACCTTCTTGCCGTCGGGCGAAATCTTCCAGATGCCAGCATAGGTCAGGTCGGTCATGTAGACGTTGCCCTGGTCGTCGATGTCGACGTCGTCGGGAAAGCAGAACGGCCCACCGTCTGCCTTGGTGGCAAGCGCCGTCACCCTCTTGGTGGCCAACTCGATCTTGTACACGCCCGAGGCGGTCACCTTGACGTCGCGGCAGGCGGCATGGAACTGGTCGCCCAGGTTGCTCGCCTCGTACATCGGCGAATCCTGCTTGTAGGCGACGTACAGGTTGCCTTTGTTATCAAGCTCGACGCCGACGGTGTCGCCATGGTGCGCGTTGCCGTCCGGCGGGATCGTGGCAATCAGCTCCTGGTGGCCATCGGGCCTCACCTTCATGATCTTGCCAGTGTGGAACAGCGACGTGTAGTAGTTGCCGTCCTTGTCAACGGTCAGGCCCTCGGGCGTGTCGTCGAACTTGGACAGCACCCAGGCTTTGTACTCGGCGTGCGCCGCGCCCGTCGTGCTCAGCACACCCGCGGCTAGGAACAGGGCCAAAGCTCGCATGGTACCCTCCCTCGGTCACCCCGGCCCCATCGCCGGACCGGGCGTCCTGGGTTCTTCATTGTGGCCATTGTGCGCAGGTCTGGCCGGGCGACAAGTCGGCGGCCTTCAACCGTCGCGCATGGGAGAACCAGCCTGCCGCCGTGCTCCTACATCTTGTGTGGTCGGTCGGAAAATCTCGCGCCCCGAAAGTCGTATAACCCGCCATTATGACAACGTCTCCAAAGTCATAATGATGTATTCGTGATCTGTCTCCAACTATCCAAGGCCGTTGCGAATTTTGATTCTATGGTGGCTCTGTCCCCGTCGGCCTGTTCCGGACCGGATCCAAGGCGGTCATGCCTCCTTCACTGTTCCTGGTCCGGACATTCCTGATCTGGGGCGGGCCGCGACCTCCAGCCCACGATGGCCCGCACGCGCAGCCGCGCGTGCGCGTTGTCGGTGATGAGCGGGAAGTGCCGGCACAGCTCGACAACGCCGGCCAGCTCGCCGCCTTCTTCCCAGGCGCGGCGGATTGCCTCGGCGCTCGCCTCATCGACGACGAACATGGGTCGGGAGCTTGGAGCCGCGCGCCGCGAAAGCAAGCCGGGTGGCGTTTGCCCCTCGGCGGCGGTCAAGGAGGGTGGCAGGCAGCCAGGACACCATGCCGAACTGCGTTGTTCCATTCTGCCGGTTACACTTTGGCATTGCGATGCATCGCCCACATGAGGGCAGGACACATCCCATGGGATGTGTCATCCTATCCCGGTGAGGCGCGTGGTGCTGGACAGCTCGGTCGTGATCTCGGCCTTTCGCAGCCGGCGCGGCGCGTCGAGCCGACTGCTTGATCTCGCGGAGGAGGGTCGCATCGTGCCGCTTGCCACCCCCGCGCTGTTCCTCGAGTACCGAGGACGTACTGAAGCGCCCGGAGCAGCGCGAAGCGTCGGGCCTTTCCCTTGCCGAGGTGGATACGGCACTCGCCGCGCTCGCGATGCTGACGGAGGCGGTGGAGGTGCGCTTCACCTGGCGCCCGCAGCTCCCCGACCCCGGTGACGAGATGGTGCTGGAGGCGGCGGTGAACGGGCGAGCCGACGCGCTGGTGACGCACAACCTCGCCGACTTCGCCGCGGCGGCGCCCCGCTTCGGGCTTGCGCTGCTGCGGCCGAGCGAGCTGCTGGAGAGGATGGGGCCATGAGCAAGGCGACCTACCCGTTGAAGCTGCCAGCCTCGATGAAGGCCGCCGCGGCGCGGCTGGCGAAGGAGGACGGGGTGTCGCTCAACCAGTGGATCGCGTCGGCCGTGGCGCAGAAAGTTGGCGCGGTGGAGACGGCGGCCGAGTTCTTTCGGCGGCGCGCGGAAGGCGCGAAGCCGGGCGACCTCCGCGCAATCCTCGCGCGCGTCCCCGACCGCGATCCCAACCCCGGCGACGAGCTGCCCGAAGGGTGGCGTTGAGGCGGGTGACGGACGCCACGCCACCCCCGGCCGTCTGCAATGCCGGACGCCGCCGCGTCTTGCCCGGCCGACTACTTCGCTGCGCGGCGCGACCGGGCGGATTGAGCCACCTTCGACCGGCTCATGTTACGCGAGGGCGGCAAGTCGCCGTGGCCGGGCGACGGGGAGTGGCCTTGAGCAGGGGCGAGCGGGCGGCGCTACGTCGGATGCTGGGCGAAGAGGCACTGCCAGCTAGAAATCATCTAGCAGCAATCTAGCCTCTAAAATCATCTATCTGCTAGATAGCGAAATGATATGATGCAGGCATGGCGGCCGTCATCGCGTTCATCAGCCAGAAGGGGGCGTTGGCAAATTCACGCTTGCCCGCGCCCTTGCTCGCGAGGCCGCCGCGAGCGGCCTCAAGGTCAAGGGCGCGGACCTTGACCCCGAGCAGGCCACCATCGTGGACTGGCACAAGGTCCGCACGCAGCGGGCCATCAGATCCCCCGCTGTCCGTGGAGCTGTTCCGCACCATGGCACAGGCTCTGGCCGGCGCGGACGGCCACGACCTCCTGGTGATCGACGGGCCGGCCAAGGCGAGCGGCGGCACCACCGAGATCGCCAAGCGAGCCGACCTCATCGTGCAGCCGACCGGCGCCGCGCGCGACGACCTCAACCCGGCGATCCGCGTGTTCCACGGCCTCGTCAAGCAGGGCATCCCGCCCGACCGGCTGGTCTTTGCGCTGAACCACATTGGGACCGAGAGCGAGGCGGAGGCGGCCCGCGCCTACCTGCGCGAGGCAGGCTACGCTGCCCTTCCCGGCTACCTGCCGGAGCGACCAGCCTACCGGCTGGCGCAGAACGACGGCTACGCTGTCACCGAGACGCGCTTCCACGGCCTGAAGGAGCGCGCGGACGCGCTGATCCAGGCGCTCATAGACAGGGTTGCCGGCGAGGAGGTCACTGAGCATGGCTGACGCGTCCAGGCTCAAGGGAATGCGCCGCCAGAGGCTCGGGCCGCCGCCGCCGCCGGAGGAGGCTCGAACCGACCTTGTCCTCCCCCCGGAGCCGGCCGGGTCCGCGGCACAGCCCGTCTCCGCCGCCCGTGCGGATGCGCCCGCGCTGGAGGATCAAACGGCGCCTTCGGCCCGCAGCGAGGCGCGCCAGGGGCCGGCGGCCGAGCTGCCCCAGACCGGTCGGATCGACGGGCGCACGCTGCGCCGATCCGGGCGTACCGTGCAGTTCGCCACCCGTGTCAGCCCGGAGTTCGACGAGCGAGTTCGCCGGATCGCGATGCGGGACGGGCTGCTGCTGGTAGAGGTGCTCGAACGGGCTCTGGACGCCTACGAGAGTAGTAGCAAGGAAGAAGCTAGATAGCGGCTACCTAGAAGCGGTATCTTTAAGTGCCTGACTTCAGGCACCAGATAGCCTCTCCAGCACGACAGGTTCGACAGTGCCGCTCAGCCGCGCACGGCGGTCGGCGCTGTGCCGCTGGACCTCGGCGAAGGCGGCCCGCAGCTCGTCCTCGGTCTTGCGCCACCAGCTCAGCTCCACAGCCGTGACCTTCCGGCCCGTCCGCACCGGGCGAAAGGCGACGCCGAAGTCGGCAAGGCCGCTGACCTCCCGCGCCGCCGGCTTGAGGCACCAGGCGTTGAGGTTGCCGAAGGTGGTCAGCTCGCGCGGCTTCACCCCGAGCAGCTCTCGTAGCTCGCCGATCTCGAAGACCTCCGACCAGCGGAACCGCATATTCCGGCGCTTCTCGCCCATTTCGTAGAGGGCGAGGGCGTACTTGCTGGTGAAGGCGAACATGACCTCCTTGCGGAGCCGGCCGAAGACGCGGCTGTCCTGGATGATGCGCCGCAGCTCGGTGTCCAGCCGATAATAGAGCAGGCCCTTGGCGTCATCGTGCTCGGTGGTCCGGGACAGCAGCGCCATCTTCATCACCGCCGGCTTGCCGTCCTGCTCGACGCGCACCCGCACGATCGTGCGCATCAGCCGGTCTGTGCTGTCCGCCAAGCGCTCGCCGCCCTCGTGGCTGCCGCGCAGGTCTGCCTTGGCGATGCAATGGGTCACGTCGTCGCCGATGCGGTCCCAAGCGTTCGCGATCAGCAGGTTGTAGATGCGCCGGTCCGCGAGGGTGAGAGCCATGTCGAGCACGTCGATCAGCTCGCCCGGCTTGATCATTGAGCCAGGGGCGGGGCGCTGATCGATGGTGTGGACGACGGAGACCGACATGGAACTCTTAGATTAGGCCGACACCAAGCTAACCTAAGCGGCGTGCCACCCCAAACCTAATAGTTCGCAGATGGGAAGCCGTTGGGCAGCGGCCCGGTTTGCCGAGGCCACCTCAAACCTAAGAGTTGCCTGTGGACAGACGCCCGCAAGGGGCCACCCCAAACCTAAGCGAAAGCCACCCCATCCCTAAGAGTTGGCCACCCCAAACCTAATCGGGAATCGCCCAATCCCTAATAGTTCAGCTGAATTCCCATTTGAATTCAATGACTTGCTGCGCCCGAACGTAATACCGGCAAAACCCCGGGCAGCGCCCTGACCTGCGGCGTTGGCTGGGTGCGCTGACGGGATGGCCTCCTGAAGCGAGTCCGAAATGCCACAGGCCGCCGAAGAATGCGGAGCGGATCGATTTTCCGGATTCGCACTGGTGCGGTTTTCCAATTCGACATCGGTGTGTCACCGCCGTCCGACCTCGATTCCCTGACGCCTGGCCAGCTGAAGGACCTGGTCCTGCAGTTGCTGGCCGAGGTCGGCGCATTGCAGCAGACCGTTGCCGCCTTACGCGAGGAGAACGCCCGGCTGAAGGGCCTGAAAGGCCGGCCCGTCATCAAGCCCAGTGGCATGGAACAGGCCACGGCGCCGTCAGGGACGAAATCCCCCCGCGACAAGCCCCGCCGCGACAAGGTCAGATCCCGCGTCAGCGTCGAAGACCGTGTGCTGAGCATCGCCGCACCGGCGGGGTCGCGCTTCAAGGGCTACGAAACCTACCTGGTGCAGGATGTGATCCTGGCGGTGCAGGCGATCCGCTACCGGCGCGAGCGCTGGGTCACGCCGGACGGCCAGACCCTCATCGCACCGCTGCCGGGGGGCGTCGCCGGACATTTCGGTCCCGAACTCCGTCGCTTGGTGCTGATGCTGTATCATCAGGGCCAGTCCACCCTGCCGCGCCTGGTTGCGCTGTTGCGCTCGATCGGTGTGGCAATCTCCGAACGGCAGGTGCAGCGGCTGCTGACCGAACGCCCCGATCCCTTCCTCGCCGAGAGCCGGGACGTGCTGCGCGCCGGACTTGCCAGCGCCTCCTGGATATCCGCCGACGACACCGGCGTGCGCCATAAGGTCGCCAACGCCTTCTGCACGCAGATTGGCGATGGCCGCTTCACCTTCTTTGCCACGCGCGGATCAAAAAGCCGGCTGAACTTCCTCGACCTGCTGCGCGCCGGGCATGCTGACTTCGTGCTGAATGAGACAGCGTTCAGCTACATGCGCAACCATGCGCTGCCCGGGCCGTTGATCGCCCGGTTGGCGGCTCAGCCGGACACGGCGTTCGCCGATCAGGCAAGCTGGTCGGCGCATCTCGACCGGCTTGGCTTCACCGCCCTGACCACCTCGCCCAATCCGGTGCTGCTCGCCACCGAAGGCGCGATCTGGGGCAGCGTCGCGGCGCACGGCTTCCTGCGCGGCACTGTGGTGCTGAGCGATGACGCCGGTCAGTTCGCCGTCGGCGATCACGCGCTCTGCTGGGTCCATGCCGAGCGACTGGTGCACAAGCTCGACACCTTCACCGACACCCAACATGCGGCGCAGCAGCGCATGCGCGCGCTGATCTGGGACCATTACGCCGACCTCAGAGCCTATCGCGCCAATCCCGCAGCACGCCGCCGGCGGACGCTGCGGGCGCGGTTCGATCGCATCTTCCACCGCCGCACCGGCTTCGCCACGCTGGATCGGCTGCTGGCGCGGCTGCGGGCCAACAAGCCGGAACTGCTGAAGGTGCTGGATCGGCCCGAGGTGCCACTGCACACCAATGGCTCCGAGAACGACATCCGCTGCCAGGTCACGCGCCGCAAGGTCGGCGCCGGGACACGCAGCCATCGGGGCCGCGACTGCCGCGATGCATTCCTTGGCTTGGCCAAGACATGTGCCAAACAGGGCATTGCATTCTGGGATTATCTTGGCAGCCGGTTGAACGTGCCGGGCGGCGCCGCCATTCCGCCCCTGCCGGACCTGATCCGCTGTCGTGGACAGCCAGCCTGACGCTGATCCCGGCCCAGGGTTTTGCCGGTATTACGCCCGAACATAGAACAAAGAGAACATAAGAATCTTCCGCTGTGGACAACCCGCGCCTGTGGAAAACACGACCGAGTGCCAGGGTGCACTGGAGTTAGAGTTGACCCGGTTTGGTGGAGCCCTTCAGGCTTTCAGAGGAGGCTTCACAGATGCCGAGAACCCGACCGGCGCTCTGCCACTCCCGGCTCGTGCCGTCGGCCGCCAACAGCCGGGCCCGGGGCACCGCGATCTCGAGCGGGCCGAACGAGCCAAGCAGCCGACGCGACCGCCTGCCGTTCCGGTGGCCCCTGTCCGCACCCCGCTGGTAACGGCCACGTCCCAGGGCGGCCGTCGCCTCCTGCCCGATCATCTCCTCCAGGAAGCCGCGCACCCGCTTCCGCAGCTCGGCCTCGATCGGGTCGAACCCTCACGAATCCCCTCATTCTGACCTGTCCCGGGTCTGGCCGCGATTCGCGCGGGTTTTGTAATCCCGCCGACGGGTTGTTCGTTGGGTGGATGGTATGGGCAAACGGGGTCGGATGGGCACGCGCCGAGAGGATGTTCGCGCCTTCATTGGCGATCTGTGTGGCGCGGACCTGCACGCCAAGCGGGTCGGCTCGCTGGCGGATGCGACGCTCGGGCTGATGCACGCGGCCTCGCTGGCGGTGGCGACGATCGGTCAGGCGCTGGCGCAGGCGCGGGGCCTGACGACCAAGCACGCGATCAAGCAGGTGGATCGGCTGCTGAGCAACGACGGCATCGATGTTTGGGACAGTTTCGCGCACTGGGTGCCGCACCAGATCGGCGGGCGTCGCGACATCCTGGTGGCTATGGACTGGACCGATTTCGACCACGACGACCAGGCCACGCTGGTGCTCAGCCTGGTCACCGGTCACGGCCGTGCCGCGCCGCTGCTGTGGATTACCGTCTGGAAGGACGAACTCACCAGCCAGCGCAACGACTTCGAGGACGCGTGCCTGCGGCGCCTGGCAGAACTCGTGCCGGCGGGGTGCCGGGTGACCATCCTGGCGGACCGAGGCTTCGGCGATCAGAAGTTGTTCGCCTTCCTGCCCACGCTGGGCTTTGGCTACGTGATCCGCTTTCGCGGCAACATCCACGTCACCGACGCGGACGGGCAGACCAGGCCCGCCGCGGAATGGGTGGGAAAGTCCGGTCGCGCCCGCAAGTTGCGCGATGCGCACGTGACCGCGAAAGGCCAAATTGTCGGCGCGGTGGTCTGCGTTCATGCCCGGGACATGAAGGAGCCCGGGTGCCTTGCGACCAGCGAGCGCGACGCGACAGCGGCGACGCTGATCAACCATTATGCCAGGCGCTGGACGATCGAGCCGCAGTTCCGCGACACCAAGGACCTGCGGTTCGGCATGGGACTGTCTGCCACGCGCGTCGGCGAGCCGATGCGCCGCGATCGTCTGCTGCTGATCAGCGCGTTCGCCACCGCGCCGCTGACGCTGCTCGGCGCCGTCGGCGAACGCCTCGGCAGGGACCGCTTGTTGAAGTCGAACACCAGCAAGACGCGGACCCATTCGCTGTTCCGGCAGGGCTGCATGCTCTACGAACTGATCCCGAACATGCCTGAGCACCGCCTGCTGCCGCTCATGGAGAAATTCGCAAAGGCCCTGTCAAACGCCGGCCAGTTCACCACACTCCTTTTTTATATGAAATGAGGGGATGGGTGAGGGTCGAACCAAGCCTCCCCAGCAAACAGCGGTGCCGCCTCTGTCGTGCTACTCTCGCTCATGGCGTGATCTCCGCCGGCGCGCTAACGCCAGTTCGAATCGTTGATCCACTCGGAGATTACGCCAGCCCTTTTTCCACCACCCCCGCTACGGCACCGAACGGAACGTGACGGGGCAGTGGCCCTTGCTGGCCAGCTTGTGCCCGCAAGGCGAGCAACAGCGACGCTGCTCGCCCAGCGCGGCCACCTGCGCCGGAACGATCTCGGCCTGAAGCGCCGCGGTCAGCCGTTTCGTTTCGGCGAGCCGAAGCCCCAGGTCAGCCAAGCCGGCTTGCTCGTCGCGCTCGATGCGGGCCACCTCAGCCTCCGTCATGACGCCAGGCCGAAGCTCCGCCACCAACTTCACCCGCCACACCAGCTTCGGCACCAGACCCACCCTCTCCCCGTGAGCCTTGAACCTAGCCGCACCTCCCCTGCACCCCAGGATTTTGAATGCTCTCTATGGCCTTGAGCCGGAGGAGGATCGAATGGCAAGGAAGCATCACAAGCCCGAGGAGATCGTGGCCAAGCTGCGCCAGGTAGATGTGCTGGCCTCGCAGGAGCGGGCGGTGGCGGACGTGATCCGCGCGATCGGAGTTACGGAAGTGAGCCACTGCCACTGGCGGCGGGAGTTTGGCGGGCTGAAGGCGGACCAGGTGAGAAGGGACAAACTACTTTCGCTCTGAGTAAGACCGGTATACCTGAACCGGTGCCTTCTCCTGGGTGTCACTCATTTCGGGGTCGCGGAATGGATGCGGAGGCGAACTCTTCCGTTGACTCTTATGGGGGTGCACGTCGCTTGTCCTGGCGCACCCGGCGATTGGGCTGGCTCACTGATCCTATATTCGACTTTCGCCTGCGTAGAACCCGATCAAAGCGTGAGATAACGCGGAAGGTCGGGAGCAGTCCCGTTCAGGACATCCTAATTGTGGGCATCGAAGTCCCTGGCCGGGAGGCTGACATCCATGGCGTGATACGAGAGCTCTCGAAGGCCAGGCATAACGTCACGGTTTCCACCGTCCGAATGGGTGACCGCGGAAAGTTCGACAACGTGAACGCGGCCCTGTCCGGGGTGAATTGTTCCAGATTTGACTGGATCGTCGTGACTGACGATGACATAGCCGTCCCGGAGGGCTTGCTGGACGAGTCGCTTCATCTGTGCAGGGAAATTGACCTGAAGATATTCATGCCTGCTCATTGCTTCCGCTCGTACACGAGCTTCGAGATCACGCGCCGCTGGTGGAACACGGTTGCGAGGAGGACACATTTTGTCGAATGCGGCCCGCTGACAGGGTTCCATAGAGACACTTTCGAAAAGCTGCTTCCGTTCCCCTCGTTGCGGTGGGGGTGGGGGCTGGATGTCTACTGGAGTGAGCTCGCTCGCCGCGAGGGGTGGAATATCGGCATCGTCGACTCCTGCCCGATCCGCCATCTGCGGTCCGTGGCTACGACATACAACGACGCCCCCGCCAGGGCGGAGGCGCTGCGTTTCCTCCATCAGCAAGGGATCACTCGCCCACTGGAGGAGATTCTCCAGACCACGGAGGCATTCTAAACCACGCCTAGCTTGAGAACCGTAGTTTCTCTTCGTCAGGGTCGAGGTGGTCCTTGACCCAGAGGCGATCGGCGACGACGCAGGGATCGTGGTTGATCCTTGCCTCGAAGGCGGCGACGCGCCGGGTCAGGTCCTCGGCCGTGGCATGGCAGTGATGGTAGGTGACATCCTCGCGCAGCCAGCGCCACAGCGGCTCCACCGGCATCAGGTCGGGGCTGTAGCCGGGCAGTGGCACGAGCGTGATATCGAGGCTTGCGGCGACGGCCCAGACGGCCTTGGCGCGGTGATAGGGCGCGCCATCCCAGATCACGATGAGCGTGCCGTCCGGGAATTCAGCGCGCAGCCGGCGCAGCACGGCGATCGTGTGCTCGCCATTGGCGTGCGCATAGGGCCACAGTCGCACCTGGCCTTCGTTGTAGAGGTAGAGGCCATAAAACGAGACCTTGGCGGCGAGGCCGGGCGAGGCGGACGCGACATAAAAGCGCTTGCCGCGCTCACCCCAGCCATGGCCGAGATCGACATCCTGGTGGATGTGGGCCTCATCCAGATAGACCAGCCGGTGCTGATCACGCTGAGCGCCGGCCAGCAAAGGGCGCACCTGCGCGATGAAGGCCTCCCGCCCTGCGCGGTTGGCGCGGCCAAGCAGCTTCTTGGCCTTTTGCCACGACAGATCGAGACGGTGCAGGGCCGCGCGGATGGTTTCACGGCAGCAGGAGCGGCCAAACCGTGCCTGCACGAAGGCGGCCAGGCGCTTCAGCGTCCCGCGCGGCTTCGGATCAGCCCCGGCTACCGGCGGCGCGGCCGCTTGCTGTTGGGCCGCGTGTCAATCGGCGTCGAACTTTGGCTCTCCGCGGTTTCTGGTGCAGGTGGTCGCTTGAGGTGGCGTGACCCCATATGGAGGAGGACAGCTTCCTTCTTCATTCCGTGCCGAGTTGCTCTCCCATCTCCTGCCCATGATCCCGGAGGGCCTGTTCGTCGAGCAGGTCCTTCCCGGGCTTGACCGCGTCGTCATTCTCTCCCGCCCGAAGTCGCTGACCTCCGTCTGCCCGCGCTGTGGCGCGGCGTCCGCGCGCGTGCATAGCCATTACCAGCGGACCCTGGCCGACCTGCCTTGGCAGGGACAGATCGTCGCCCTGCGCGTCCAGGCGCGGCGGTTCCGCTGCACGACCAGCGGATGCAAGCGCCGGATCTTTGCCGAGCGCCTTCCCGAAGTGACCGCACCGCGAGCGCGTCGGACCGCACGGCTGGCCGAGATCCAACGCCATATCGGTCTCGCGCTTGGTGGCGAAGCCGGATTCCGCCTGGCGCGCCGCCTGACGATGCCGGTTGGCGCCACCACCCTGCTCGGCATGCTCCGCCGCGGAGCGCCGGAGACCCCCGCCCAGGCTCCGCGGGTACTCGGGGTAGACGACTGGGCGTGGCGCCGTGGCAGGCGCTACGGCACCATTCTCGTTGACCTCGAGCGCCACCGTGTGGTCGACCTCCTGCCGGACCGCCGCGCCGACACGCTCGTCGCCTGGCTTAAGGCACATCCCGGAGCCGAGGTGCTCAGCCGCGACCGTGGCGGAACCTATGCGGACGCCGCAGGCCGGGGCGCGCCCGACGCCGTTCAGGTCAGCGACCGCTGGCACCTGCTGGAGAACTGCAGCAGCGCCCTGCTCGATGCTGTCCGGCGCCGCAGGCGCGAGGTGCGGTCCGCCGCGCAGCTGGATACCGCAGAGACGACCACGACCGTGGCACCGCCGATGACGAGTGCCGAACGGCGACACTGGGAACGGTGGCGCAGGCAACACGACATCTATGACGAGGTGATGCGCCTCCGGCGGGAGGGCATGCCGATCAAGGAGATCGTGCGCAGGCTGGCCATCGGAGGCAACACGGCCCGGCGTTGGCTGCGCGGCGCTGGGCCGGATCCCTTCCGCCCCCGCCGGAGCATGTTGGAGCCTTACCGCGCCACGCTCGAGCGACGCTGGGCCGAGGGGTGCCGCAATGGAACCCAGCTGTGGCGCGAACTGCGGGATGCCGGGTTCCAGGGCGGGCTGCGCGTCGTCACCGAATGGGCTACCCGGCAGCGCCTTGCAGGTCACCCCGGCCGGGCTGACTCCTGCTTCACGGTGCCGCCGCTACGGCGCGTGGCTCGGATGCTCACCGCCGACCCGTCCACGCTGCAGGCGGAGGAGCAGCAATATCTCAATCAGTTGCTCGCCACCTCGGCGCCTCTTGCGCTGGCACGTGATCTCGCCCTGAGCTTCGCGGCCATCGTGCGCGAGCGGAAGAGCGACGAACTCGACCGCTGGCTGGCCGACGCGGCCGAAAGCGAGATGCGGTCGTTTGCCGGCGGGCTCAAGCAGGATGAAGCTGCGGTTCGGGCTGCGCTTGAGATGCCGTGGAGCAACGGGCAGACCGAAGGCCAGATCACCAGGCTGAAGCTGATCAAGCGGCAAATGTATGGGCGAGCCAAGCATGACCTGCTGCGGGCTCGGGTTCTGCAAGCGGCCTGATCCGGACAACTGCTGCACCAGAAACCGCGGAGAGCCGAACTTTGACCCCGGATCGGCGTCCAATCGTGACCCCGTGTTGTTTGCTTGTGCCGGTAGTCCATAGGGGAGACCCTCGCGTTGCGGAGTGCCCATGCAGAGGCTGGCGCAGCGGCGCGCGGGGGGTCCCCCGTGGACCCACCGGTGCAAGCCCTGGCGGTTGCTTGTGAAGCTCAGGCGCGGTTCTTGAAGCGCCAGCTGTCGTTGCCGGTCTCGACGATGTCGCAGTGATGGGTTGGGCGATCCAGCGGCGCGGTGGTCATCTTGGCGTCGCCCGCGAACACGCTCGGCCATTCACCAAAGGCGAGGTTCGTGGTGACGATCACCGAGGTGCGTTCGTAAAGGCGACTGACGGTGTGGAACAACAGTTGCCCGCCGACTTGGGCGAACGGCAGGTAGCCGAGCTCGTCGAGGACCACGAAGTCGAGACGGGTCAGGAAGTCGGCGAGGCGTCCCTGACGTCCAGCGCGGCCCTCAGCCTCGAGGCGGTTGACCAGGTCGACGGTGTTGAAGAAGCGCCCGCGCGATCCGGCACGGATGCAGCTTCGCGCGATCGCGATGGCCAAGTGCGTTTTGCCGGTGCCGGTTCCGCCGACCAGGGCCGCGTTACGCTGTTGCGCGACGAAGTTGCCGCCGGCGAGATCGCGCACCAGGCTCTCGTCGATCGGCGTTCCCTTGAAGGCGAAGTCGTCGAGATCCTTGGCGAGCGGCAGCTTGGCGATAGTCATCTGGCACCTGATCGAGCGTGCCTGCTTCTCGGATATCTCGGCCTTGAGCAGGTCGCCGACGAAGCGCTGCGGTTCGTGCTTGCGCTTGATCGCCGCGGCCAGGGCCTCGTCACAGGCGCCCCTCATGCCGAAGAGCTTCAGCGTGCCCATCATGTCGAGGACTTCGGTCCGCTCCATGCTCATCGGCTCCTGAGCTGATCGTATCGGGCGCAATCGGCGGCGGGCACATGCCGAAGGGTCAGCGCATCCGGCGTGGCGATGACGGCGGTCGGTCCGGGATCGCGCTGCCGGGTGAGGATGTTGATGATCACGTCGGAGGAATGGACGCCTTCGGCCATCGCCTGCGCGCGGGCCGCTTCGACCGCCGGCAGCCCGTCGGTCAGCACGGCTGCCAGAATGGCGACCATCTGCCGGTCACCATCGTCAGATCCGGTAAGGCGACGCCGCACCCGCTCCATCGCCGCGGGCAGGATCCAGTCCCTGAACGGCGCGCCATTGCGCAGGGCGCCAGGCTTGCGGGCCAGCACCGGCACGTAATGCCAAGGATCGTAGATTGTCTCGCCCCGTCCATAGCGGCGGCGATGTTCCCCTACGGCGCGTCCGTCCTGACGGATGACGATCCGGTCGGCATAGGCGTGGATCTCGACAGGTCGGCCGACCGCCCCGGCGCTGACCGAGCACTTGTTTTTGTCGAAGCGGACCAGGCAGGTCTTCGACACCGAGGCCGCCAGCGCGTGGAAGCCGTCGAAGCGACCGCAGTGGGGAACCAGCTTTGGCCGCTCGTCCTCGAACACCTCCCACACTGTCTGCTCGGGGCGCTCCGGATGGGCATGCGCCTTGGCGTAGGCGATGCACTTGTCCAACAGCCAACCATTCAGTTCGTCGTAGCTGTTCACCCGCAGCCGTGGCGTGAGGAAGCGCTCGCGCACCAAGCCGGCCTGGCTCTCCACCTGGCCCTTCTCCCAGCCCGCGGCCGGTGTGCAGGCAACCGGGTCCACCAGGTGATGGGCGCACATCTGCAGAAAGCGGCGATTGTATTGCCGGTCCTTGCCGACAAACACCGCCTCCACCGCTGTCTTCATGTTGTCGTAGACGCCGCGTGTGCAGGCGCCCTTGAAGAAGGCAAACGCCCGCTCGTGGGCGTCGAACACCATCTCCTGCGTCTCGCGCGGGCAGGCGCGAACGAACATCATGCGGCTGTGGCACAGGCGAATGTGCGCGACCGTCACCGTCACCGTGACGCCGCTCATCAGGACGACTTCGTGGCTCCAGTCGAACTGGTAGGCCTCACCCGGCGCGAACGACAGCGGCACATACGCCTCGGCCGTCTGTCCGGCGTGCTGCCCGCTCCAAAGCCGGGCATAGCGGCGAATTGCGGCGTAGCCGCCGTCGTGGCCCAACCCTCGCCACTCCTCGAAGAGGCGAACGAGCGTCAGCCGTTCGCGCGTCCCGCTCTCGGCGTTCTTCGTCAGCAGCTTGTCCAGCTCCGCCTTCCAATGCCCGATCTTGGGACGCGGCTGAACCTCCCGCTCATACGAGAACGACGTCTCGCCCGACCGCAGCACCTTGCGAACCGTGTTGCGCGACACCTTCAGGTCACGCGCGATCTCCTTGATCGACTTGCCCCTGACGAAGTGCTCGCGTCTGATCCGGCCGACCGTCTCCACAATCAGCATCCCCCACCGCCCACCTCGAACTGAAGCAGGCAGCCCAGCAGCCACACATTCAGGGGTCAAAATTGCACGCCGATCCCCCGGCTCAGGGGGTCAAAATTGCACGCCGAAACACAGCCTGGTCGCGGCCGTGCGCCGGGCCATGGCGGACACGCCACGCAGCAGTGCGCTGGTCGAGAACCTGAACGCGCGGCTGCGCACCTACTTCACCTTGCGCCGCCATCTCGGCGGCTCCTACTTGGAGCTGGTGCGCTTCTTCCTGAACCACCGCCGCTTCCTGCGCAGCCGGCATGCCGAGCGCCGGGGCAAGAGCCCGCGCGAGGTGATGACTGGCCAAAGCCATCCGCACTGGCTGACCCTGCTCGGCCTGGGACCGCTTCAGCCCCGGCGAACCTGATCCGGGGAGGCTGGCCGCCTCCCGCTCGGGACACCCTTCCAGCCGAACTCCGGCCCTCGCAGGCCGGCGTTCCCACGCCCCTGTGTCACCCGAAAACGAGCCGATTCTGAACCACGCCCCTTCCATTACGGGCACGGCGACCAGTCCGCCAACCAGCACACCTGGTACGCGCGCGACCCGGTCAGCCACCAGCCGCAGCTCAAATCCTCGCCCGTAGCGGTCCGGCGCCTCAGCTTCGGTCAGCCCGAGCCGTGGCTCCTGGCCCGGCTTGCGGAGTTGGACGGCACGTCTACGGAGCCGTTCGCGGCCAGAGCCTTCGGCGGCACGGTCAACCATCCCGTCCAGCAGCAACCCGGTTCGTGACAGCGAAAGGGCCCGAGTGCGTCCGGGTTCGCTGCCTTTTGCCGTAGCCAAACGGGCGCGCGGTTCGTCAGCGTGACCGGGCCGCTGGCGCGGCGGAGATCGGGGATGCCCGCGGTGGCAAGGAGGTCGCTGCCCCGGCCCCTGGCACAATCGTCATAAGGCGCGGGTCAGCACGGCCGAGCAGAGCCTCGGCTTGCAGAAGGACGCGCTTGCGAAGGCCGGATGCGAGGAGGTCTGCGAGGACCACGCCTCCGGTGCCAAGGCCGAGCGGCCCGGCCTGGCCGAGGCGCTCGGACACGTCCGGCGCGGCGACACGCTGGTCGTCTGGAAGCTCGATAGGCTCGGCCGCTCGATGGCGCACCTGATCGACACCGTGCCCACCACGATCTGCGGCGGAGGATCGAGGCCATCCTCTGGCGGCACCAGAACGGCGCCAAATGGCGCAGCATTCCCGTCGAGCTGGGACCATGGTGGGGTGCGGCGCAGACCTTCATCCGATGGGCAAGGAAGGGCGTCTGGGAACGGCTGCTGGAGCGGGTGCAGCAGTCCGGGATCAGCCTCGGCATGGTGTTTCTGGACGGCACGAACATCCGGGCGCACCAGAAGGCGGCGGGTGCGGCCAAAAAGAATGCGATGCGGCCCAGGGCGAGAGCCGGGAGGCGCTGGGGCGGTCTCGCGGCGGCTATGGCACCAAGGCGTGTGTGATCGCCGATGGGACTGGACGGGCGATTGCCTTCGCCCTCGCCCCGGGCCAGGCGCACGAACTGCCACTGGCTCCCGGTCTGCTCGGCTGCCTGTCCGACGTCCCCGGTTGGGTGGTCGGCGATCGCGGTCTCGCCTCCCACGCGTTCCGCGCCCTGGTCTGGGACAGCGGCGCGCGCCCCGCGATCCCGTCCAAGCGCAACGAGGAGCCGGTCGCCTGCCCGCCATGGATCTACCAGAACCGCAACCTCGTCGAGCGTCTGTGGGGACGGCTGAAGGAGTGGCGCGCTGTCGCAACCCGCTACGAAAAGACCGCTCGCTCCTTCATGGGCGTGCTCTGCATGGCAGCAACAATGGACTGGATCAAAGTCCCCAAGAGCTAACGGACCCTAGCAGAAATCAAGCGATTCGCAGCGCCCAGCGAATATTTTAGGATGGCGTAGCTATGCTTTAGAGATATTTAGCTTTGTCTCGGAATTGCTTATCAGAATGGGGCGTTATACGACTTTCGGCGCGCGGACTTTTCCGGCGGCGGACACAAGATGTGGAAGCACGGCGGCAGGCTGGTTCTCCCATGCGCGACGGTTGAAGGCCGCCGACTTGTCGCCCGGCCAGACCTGCGCACAATGGCCATAATGAAGAATCCAGGACGCCCGGTCCGGCGATGGGGCCGGGGTGACCGAGGGAGGGTATCATGCGAGCTTTGGCCCTGTTCCTAGCCGCGGGTGTGCTGAGCACGACGGGCGCGGCGCACGCCGAGTACAAAGCCTGGGTGCTGTCCAAGTTCGACGACACGCCCGAGGGCCTGACCGTTGACAAGGACGGCAACTACTACACGTCGCTGTTCCACACTGGCAAGATCATGAAGGTGAGGCCCGATGGCCACCAGGAGCTGATTGCCACGATCCCGCCGGACGGCAACGCGCACCATGGCGACACCGTCGGCGTCGAGCTTGATAACAAAGGCAACCTGTACGTCGCCTACAAGCAGGATTCGCCGATGTACGAGGCGAGCAACCTGGGCGACCAGTTCCATGCCGCCTGCCGCGACGTCAAGGTGACCGCCTCGGGCGTGTACAAGATCGAGTTGGCCACCAAGAGGGTGACGGCGCTTGCCACCAAGGCAGACGGCTGGCCGTTCTGCTTTCCCGACGACGTCGACATCGACGACCAGGGCAACGTCTACATGACCGACCTGACCTATGCTGGCATCTGGAAGATTTCGCCCGACGGCAAGAAGGTCGACCTGTGGTCGGCCGACCCGTTGCTGAACTGGTCGCCAAAGCCCTATTCCGGCTTCCCGCTGGGCGTCAATGACCTTGCGATCGCGCCCGACGGCAAGAGCATCTATGCCGTCACCGACGGCGACCCGATGGTGGTGAAGGTGCCGATCAAGGCTGACGGCACCGCCGGCAAGGCCACGGTCGTGGCGCGCGGCTTTTCGCCGTTCGACGGCATTGCGTTCGATGACAAGGCCAACATCTACGTATCGGAAATCCTGCGCAGCGAGCTTTGGGTATTGTCGCCAGACGGAAGCAAGCGGGCGCTGGTCGCCAACAAAAAGACGGCGCCGCTGGACGACAACACCAGCCTCGCCTGGTACAAGGGCACCATCTGCACCACCAATCTCGGCTTCACCCATCAGAAGCCGGAGCAGGCGGACAAGACCATCGTCTGCATCCGCGGCTACGACATGCCATAGGCCGAAGGCCCGGCGGCTCGCTGCCGGGATTGATGCGCCCGGCCGTGGCCACACGCCCGTCCGGCCCTGCAGGCCATGCCGGGCGCGAAAGCTTGGTGGCGGCAAAATGAACGACCTGGTCAATGGACGTGGGCAAGCCGAACATGCGGCTGGCGGCGGTGGGCCGTGCGCGTCCGACTGTTGCCGCCTGACACGGTGACACCCGACGCCCGTTGCACATTCAAGAAAGACGCAAATCAAAAAATCGCCGTTGAGACCCGTATTGTTCGAGTCCGGTTCATGGCCCGGCGCAGGTGCGACGCCCCAAAAGATGTTTGAGCCTGAAGCATCGCTGTGCCGGGGTATCGCCTCACTGTAGCGCTTCGATCGCCCACAGTCTTGCCGCCACAACCAAGCTAGGCCTATCCTTCACGCAAGGCCGCGGAAATTGACGGTCATCCGGGGAATCTCTTGGATAAGCCAATTCAGGGGGAACGCACGATGGTTGACGAAGGCAAGCTGCATCAATTCATAGGACAGATGCTGAGTGACCTGGGTGGCGCTGCCAGTATCAGTTATGGTTCGCATGGGCGACTCACTCGGGCTCTATCGGGCGCTGCACAGCAAGGGCAGCATGACCTGTGAGGAGCTTGCCCGGGAAGCCGGTGTCCATGAACGCTATCTGCGCGAGTGGCTGTCGCACCAGGCCGCCTCGAACTATCTCTCCTATGACCCGGCAACGCAGAAGTTCGCCCTGCCGCCTGAGCAAGCCATGGTTTTTGCGATCCAGGACAGCCCCGTCTACATGATGGGGGCGTTTGACCTGATGACATGGATGACTGAGAGCAAGGATCAGGTCCAGGCGGTTTTCCCGACGGGCCGTGGTGTACCGTGGAGTGATCACACGAGCTGCTTCTTCTGCGCGGTCGCACGCTTTTTCCGCCCCGGGTACCAGAACAATTTGGTGAGCACTTGGCTCCCCGCGCTCGATGGTGTCGTCGATAAGTTGCAGCGGGGTGCCAAAGTCGCCGATGTCGGGTGCGGCCACGGCTGGTCTACCGTGCTGATGGCCAAGGCTTTTCCTAAGTCGCAATTCATCGGCTACGACTTTCATCCGAGCTCGATCGAGCAGGCCGTGGCCCATGCTAGGGAACACGATGTCGCGGCGAATACCCGTTTCGAGGTCGCGACGGCCAAGAGCTACCCGGAGAGAGATTTCGATCTGGTCGCCTTCTTTGACTGCCTGCATGACATGGGCGATCCAGCTGGCGCGGCGGCGCACGTGTTGCAATCGCTAAAACCGGACGGCTCGTGGATGATTGTCGAACCCATGGCCGGCGATAAGCTCGAAGACAATTTGAACCCTGTCGGTCGGATCTATTACGCGGGTTCAACGATGGGTTGCGTACCCACCTCGCTCTCGCAGGAGGTCGGGGCCGCGCTCGGCGCTCAAGCCGGCGAGGCAAAATTGCGGGAGGTCATTACCGCCGGCGGTTTCCGCAATGTCCGCCGCGCCACGGAGGCACCTTTCAACATGATCCTAGAGGCGCGGCCGTAGGTTTAGCCCTTTAGGAAAGGCGGACGCCCGCGACGACGCATTATCTGGTCACCAGGCCCACGACGAACTTGCCGAGCTGGTTCGGGTCGCGGGGGCGCTTGGGATGCCTGCGCATCAGTTGGCGCCTGGGGCGTAATAAATCCATCGGCGTTCGCGGATGGCTCACCTAATGTCCTTGCAGAGGCGCCCCCGCTTGAAACTCCCAACGGCTTTCAAGCTCTCACAGCCGATGTGCGTATCTCAAGCAGACCGTGTGAAATCTGTGCCGCAACGGATTCCGGCTCGACGCAAGATGCGTTAGACTCGGGGTCATGACGCACATCGCCGGTCACGACCGATCCCAGACGCTGCTGCTTCCAGAATCGCTCGATGATTACGTCGGCCCCGAGAACCCCGTCCGGTTCATTGAAGCCTTCGTTGATGGATTGGATCTGACCGCAGCGGGCTTTATCCGCGTCTCCGCCCAGCGAACCGGCCGGCCGGGCTATGCGCCCGCCGATCTGTTGAAGCTCTACATCTACGGTTATCTGAACCGCGTCCGATCCAGTCGCCGTCTGGAAGCCGAGACCCATCGCAACATCGAAGTCATTTGGCTGCTGCGTCACCTGAAGCCGGACCACAAGACCATCGCCGATTTCCGCCGCGGTAACCGCAAAGCGTTCCGCCCGGTCTTTCGGCAGTTCGTGCTGCTGTGCCGTCAGCTGGATCTGTTCGGTCGCGAACTGCTGGCGGTGGATGGCACCCGCATCAAGGCGGTCAACAACAAGGACCGCAACTTCACCCGCGCCTCGCTGACCAGGTTTATCGAATTGGCCGATGCCAAGCTCGACGATTACCTCCAGCGTCTTGACCAGAGCGATGCCGCCGAGACCACAACAAGTGGCTCGCGGGTCGACAACCTGGCCGAGAAGATCGCCGCCATCCGCTCCCGTCGTACGCGGTGCCAGGACATGTTGGCGCAGTTGGATCGCACCGGCGAGGACCAGATCTCGCTGACCGATCCCGACAGCCGGGCGAGGCTGGCCAAGGTTCCTGCGGCGAAGCCGCTGGAATAGCCAGACGAGGGGATGGCGGCGCACACGCATGTCGCGGTGGGCTACAACGTCCAGGTTGCGGTGGATGCCAAGCACAAGCTGATCGTCGAGCAGCAGGTCAGCAACCAGGTCCTCGACATGGGCGAGGCTGGCCAAAGGTTCCGCCAAGCATAGCTTGGTGGAATGGCCAGACGAGGGCTGCTGACGCGGACCGCCGAAGCGGCGAAGGCAGTCCTGGGCGTCGAGGCAATCGACGCCGTGGCCGACAAGGGTTATTTCAAGATCGAGGACATCGAGGCCTGCGAGAAGGCTGGGATCGTGCCCTACGTGCCGCGTCCGCAGCGCGGGCCCTCGGTCAAGGCCGGCTTGTTCCGCAAGGATGAGTTCCGCTATGACGCAGACAGCGACAGCTATGTTTGCCCAGCGGGTCAGCGGCTGTATCCGTATTCATCGTCGCTGCTGCGTGGGCTGAAGAAGATCAACTACGTCAACAAGCTGGCGTGCGATGATTGCACAATCCGTTCGCAATGCACGGGTGGCAAGTTTCGCACGGTCTCTCGTCTGGAGAACGAAGCGGTCCTGGACCGGATGCAGGCCCGGTTGGCGAACCGTCCAGGCGTTCTCGACCGCCGTCGCGAGACGGTCGAGCATCCGTTCGGCACGATCAAGCAATGGATGAACCAGGGCGCGTTCCTGATGCGTGGCCTGGAGAAGGTCCGCGCCGAGTTCAGTCTGACCGCGCTCGCCTACAATCTCCGGCGGGTGCTCAACATCGTCGGCTTCGCGCAGCTGATGGCCGCGGTGGCGGCCTGAAAGGCTGCTGCTGGCGGGGTTTCCCCGGACCGGCTGGCAGGATCGCCGGCAGCCACGATGTGGAACCGGGGATTTCTTGAAATCGCCCGTTCGGCTCACCGGGACCTCGGCGTGCACCTCCGACTGCCGATTTCACCAGCATTGCCGCCCCAGCGAGTTTTCGCACGGTCTGCAAGAATTTCGGAGCACGCGCGCACTTGCGATAATAGGGACCTCGGGACTTGTGCGGCAGCGGCCGGGGGCCACTCGCGGACCGAAGCCCTCCGCTCGACCTGAAGCGTCCGGCACCACCCGTTGTTTTGCATCAACGCCCACCGCCGATCGCCGAGCCCAATCATTTGACGACGTCTAACGCTCAATGGGCAACGGTATTTGCTGCGTCTTCGATCGCGGCTACCGTCACTTCGGGATGCGCGATCATGCTCGGATGATCGCCGCCCGGAACGTGGTAGACTTTCGACTTCGCCCGCGTGGTGAATTTCTCCTGAATGTCAGGTGGTATGACTTTGTCGGCGTCGCCCATGACGTACCACGAAGGGATCGTCTTCCAACCGATTGCAGCCGGCACTTTATCCGTCAGGCAGCGTGCGGCGAAAGGTTGCGGCGGCGCCGGTTTTTTGGACAGTGGGATAAGCTAAGGGCTGACCGGTCCAACGGGGCGTGAGACGTGGGTGTAAAGAGGAAGCAGCACAGCGCGGACTTCAAGGCGCGCGTGGCGATGGCGGCCCTGTCGGGGGAAAGGACCTTGGCGGAGCTGTCATCGGAGTTCGGGGTCCATCCGACGATGATCAGCACCTGGAAGCAGGAGCTGAGGAAGCGCGCGAGTGAGCTGTTCGGGCGCGGCAATAAAGCGCCGACGGCCGGCGATGCGCAGAAAGTCATCGACGATCTGCACCGCAAGATCGGCCAGTTGCAGGTCGAACGCGATTTTCTTGCCGGGCAGCCCGCCATCTCCCGCCTGCTGAGAGGCGGACGATGATCACGCCGAACGCGAAGCTGTCCATAAGCCGGCAATGCATGCTGCTCGGGATCGCGCGCAGCAGCTTCTATTATCAACCCCAGCCAGCGTCGGCGGCTGAGCTCGATCTGCTGAACCGGCTCGACCAAATCTTCACCGAGCATCCGGTGTATGGCAGTCGGCGGTTGCAGGTGGCGTTGTTGCGCGAGGGGATTTCCGTTGGACGCCGGCGCATCCGACGGCTGATGCGCAGGCTGGGGCTCGCGGCGGTCAGGCCGAAGCGGAACACCAGCAAGCCGCATCCGGAGCACAAGATCTATCTCTACCGGCTGCGCGACCAGACGATCGACCAGCCGAACCAGGTGTGGGCGAGCGACATTACGTACATTCCGATGCGCCGGGGATTTCTGTACCTGGTGGCGATCATCGATTGGGCCACAAGGCGCGTTCTGTCCTGGCGTCTGTCGAACACCCTGACGGCCGGGTTCTGCGTCGAAGCCTTGGGCGAAGCGCTCGCACGGTTCGGCAAGCCCGGCATCTTCAATACCGATCAGGGCTCACAATTCACCAGCGAGGACGTTCACCCGCGTGCTGCTGGATCATCGGATCGAGATCAGCATGGACGGCCGCGGACGCTGCCACGACAACGTCTTTGTCGAACGGCTATGGTGGACCGTGAAGCACGAGTGGGTCTACCTGCGTCCGGCGGCCGACGGGCTTGAGCAGAAGCGCAGTCTGGCTGAATTCTTCGACTGGTACAACCGGCGGCGTCCGCATCAGGCGCTCGGCTGGCAAACACCGGACGAGGCCTATTTCGGCCGGTTAGCGCCGGCAGCGGCGGCGTAGCGCTATGGCGGAACGAGGCCGTGAATTTGTGGACCGCCGGCTGCGCCGGTGCCCGCCTGACCGCGCAAGCGCGGTCCCCTATGGACAAGCCGGGGAAAACGCCTTGCGTTTCCCCCACCTTGCCCACAGGTCGGCGGCTGTCCACAAACTTCACAGCGCCACAGCAGCAAGGATTGATTTTGATTCCGGGAAAGGTGAAACCTTCAGCCGGCTGCGGGCCTTAGCTTATTCTTCCCGGAACCTGTCCAGACGACCGGGACCACCGCCGGTCGCTGCGTCGCGGCCAAGCGCGCCGCAACCTCAGGAGATTCAGCAGACGCAAAGATCGCCCCAAAATACTTCGCATTCACGTAGAGATCTGCGTCGCCGCCGGTTGACGTCGTAAACGGCACGGCAATCGTGAAGTCCGCTGGCGGTGGAGGTGCGCTTGCGAGCTCTTCTTGGACTGATTCACCGGCTTCGGGAGCGAAGGCATCCACGTAAACCAATGCCTTCACGTTCGGCGCGTTCGCGGACGCGACGGTGATGACGGAGCCTCCGTAGGAGTGACCGACGAGAACCACCGGTCCAGAAACGGTTTTGAGATACGTTGAGATCACGGCAGCATCCGCCTCAAGGCCGCGAAGCGTGTTCGGCAGCGCTCGAACATTGTAGCCGTCCCTGAGCAGAAGGTCGACGATGCCATTCCAACTGGAAAAGTCGGCCCACGCACCATGGACAAGCAAAATCGTCGGCTTCGTCGTTTGGGTCTCGGTACTCTTGGCGGACATCAAGACCATTGCCGACGCGAGGCCGAGCGCGCATGCGAAAGCAGGCAATTCAGTGATGAACATCAGTCGCTCTCCTTTTGCGCGCTGTAACGGTTGCCGCCGTGCGATCCAGGGCCACGAGGACTTTGTCCTTGCTCAACGCTACCTCCTCAGTGCTGTGAACGCTGGCGGCGCTTCATGCGCGTTCAGCGCTGTTCCCAGTCAGCGCGGCAGCAGGTTGGTCTTGGCAAGGTCGATCACCTCGTCACCGCGGCCGCTCATGACAGCGCGTAGGATCCAGAGACTGAAGCCCTTCACCTGTTCGGGCGTAATCGTTGGCGGCATGGAGAGTTCGTGCTTGGCCGTCACGACATCGAGCAGCGCCGGCCCATCATGGGCCAGCATAGCAGCCACGGCACTGGGCAATTCGCCAGGATCTTCCACTCGTTGAGAATGAATATCCATGGCGCGTGCCATGGCGGCGAAGTCGGGATTTCGTAGGTCAACCTGGGTATCGACGAAGCCGGCCGCCTTCATCTCCAGGGCGACAAAGCCAAGCACGCCATTATTGAAGACCACCACCTTAACCGGCAGTGCTTCCTGTGTCAGGGTAATCAGATCGCCCATCAGCATGGTGAAGCCGCCGTCCCCGGACAGCGAGATCACTTGGCGCTTGGGATGCGCGGCCTGGATGCCGATGGCCTGCGGCATGGCGTTGGCCATCGAGCCGTGCACCAGCGAGCCGACCATGCGCCGCCGGCCGTTCATCCGAAGGTAGCGGGCCGCCCAGATGGTCGGGGTGCCGACATCGAAGGTGAAAACAGCGTCCTCGGCGGCAGCGTCGCTGATTACCTTGGCCAGGTATTGCGGATGAATGGGCTTGCGGCCCGGCGTTCCCACGGCGAGGTCGTCCAGTCCCTGGCGCGTCCTCTTGTAGTGCCCGAGGGCCGCATCGAGGTGCCGACGATTTGTCTTGGCCTCCAGCTTCGGCAGCAACGCCGTGACTGTTGCACCGACATCGCCGACAATCCCCAAATCAAGCTTGGCTCGCCGGCCCAGATTCTCCGGACGGATATCGATCTGCGCGATCTTCGCGTCGGTTGGCAGGAACTGTTTGTAGGGAAAGTCCGTGCCCAGCATCAGCAGCACGTCACAGCTGTGCATAGCGGCATAGCCGGATGAAAAGCCGATGAACCCCGTCATGCCGACGTCATACGGATTGTCGTACTCGACGTGGTCCTTGCCGCCGAGCGCATGCACGATGGGACTTTTCAGGGTTTCGGCAAGGCGCATGAGCGGCGTATGCGCGCCGGCGCAGCCGCGTCCGCAGAACAGTGTCACGCGCTCGGCGCCGTTCAGCAACGTGGCCAGCGCCTCGAGTTCACGGGATGCCGGCATGACGACGGGCGCCGGTGGTAACAGGCCCGCCGGTTGCGAGATCGCGCGCGGAGGCGCACCGCGCAGTTCCAGGTCGCCGGGGATGACCACAACGGCAACGCCGCGCCGGCCGACCGCCGCCCTTATTGCGTTCTCCAGCACACAAGGGAGCTGGCCTGGATCCGCAACCAGCTCACAATAGTGGCTGCACTCCTGGAAGAGGTTCTGCGGATGAGTCTCCTGGAAATACCCGCCGCCGATCTCGGACGAGGGGATCTGTGCGGCAATGGCAAGCACAGGCGTGCGGCTCCGGTGCGCATCGAACAGGCCGTTTATGAGATGGAGATTGCCGGGACCACAGGACCCGGCGCAAACTGCCAGCTCACCCGTGATCTGGGCTTCACCGGCGGCGGCAAAGGCGGCAGCCTCCTCGTGCCGGACATGGATCCAGGCAATGTCGTCCTGACGGCGGAGTTCCTCGGTTAGGCCATTGAGGCTGTCACCCACGACCCCGAAGATGCGCTTGATGCCTGCCTGCTTCAGGGTCTCGACGATAAGGGATGCAACGTTGGCCATCGGCTCACGCTCCTGGTGGGAGGGGGCACCTTCTGAGAGCTCGTTGACTATGCCTTGCAGTCCAGTTCGCGACTATAGGCTTTCAGCGGGCAGTGGCAACTATCCTTGTATCTCTCCGACGTTCCGGCGTCCACATCGCACCGCCCGCCCATGCCCGGACAGGACAGAGCAAATCACCGCTCTACCGGCGGCCGCAGTCAAACAGGCTCTGAGTCTCTCGCACCTAGAGAACAATCATTCCACGGCAACTGCACATTATCGATGATAGAGTCGAGGATGGGCGCGGCGCCGCATGAGCGGTCCGTCTCCCATCCCCGCTCATCAAACCGGACGTGCGGTAGAGTAGGGCGTCGGCGAGTTGCCGGTCCGGCACTTTTCCGGCGCCCTCTCCCCAGTAGGGTCGAGGACTGGCGCGTCGGCTCGGGCGAGTGTTCGTCCGCGCCACGTTTCCAGCCCCCGCCGCGTCGCACGCAGCGTGCGGATTTCCCGCACTACGCGCTCCCATTTGCTTCATGCCAAGGCTTATGGGGCCTATCATGCCGGGACAACTTTCGGCTTGTGGCGCCGCACCCGATAGTCGTTGAACAACTTCAAGGTTTTGTACAGCCACGGCCTACTCCATTGCTCCCAACCGAAGCCCCGTTGGTTCCGGGCTCGCGCCAAGTGGCGTCTGACCTTCTTCTCCACCCAGTCCTTGACGTAGCCGAAGCACTCGCTCGAGTGTCCGACGGCGAAGTAGTTCACCCACCCCCGTAGCATCGGATTGATCAGGCTGATCACCCTCTCGATCGGTTGCGATTGGTGGCGGCGGAACACCGCCTTGAGCTCCCGCAGCAACGCCGTCCGCTTTGTGAGCTTGGGTGTATAGTGCGGCCGCATCACGCCGCGTCGACTGCGGCGGTAGCGGAAGTCGAAGCCCAGAAAGCCGAAGCTTTCGCCTCGTTCCAGATCGACCATGCGGCTCTTCTCATCATTGACCTCAACCTGCAGCTTGGCAAATTCCTCGCGCAGTCGTTTGTCCACCGCTTCAACCAACCAGTCCTGCCGCCTGTGGGCGTCGATCAGCACCACCAGGTCGTCAGCGAACCTCGCGTATTCGACGTGGGTGTACTGGCCATTGCGGGTGACCTCCCGCGCCCGCTCCAGCATCTTGTCCACCTCGTTGAGGTAGAGGTTGCTGAGCAAGGGCGAGATGACCCCGCCTTGTGGAACGCCCCTCTTGCCAGAGGCCTTCAGCATGACTTTCAGGAGATGCAGGATGTCCCCATCATCAATCCGCTGCGCCACTTTCGCCAGCAGCCGGTCATGCCGGACATTGTCGAAGTAGGCGCGCAGATCCAGATCGTGGACCCGCGTCTTCCGTCGGACGATGGCTTCAGCCACTCGCTTGATCGCGTCATGGGCTGTCCGCTTGGGCCGATAGCCAAACGAACCCGGTTGGAAATCCGCCTCGAAGACAGGTTCGAGGATGAGTTTCAGCGCCCCTTGCACCACCCGGTCCCGGATCGCCGGGATCGACAGGACGCGGACTTTGCCCCCGTCCTTCGGTATCGCGTGCTTGCGGGCCGGTCGTGGTGTGTAGGTGCGATTGGTCAGTTCGTCCCGGAGCTGCTCGAGCAGAGCCTCCACCCCTTGCGCCTCGATGGCCGCGAAGGTGACGCCGTCAACGCCCGGCGCCCCATCGTTTTGCTTGGCCATCTCATACGCTGCGCGCAGGGTCTCCACCTTGCAGACGTGGACGTAAAGCCCCCAGAACCGCCAGGACGGTTCAGCCTTCGCCTTGACGTATATCCTCCGCCTCAGGTCCTGCAAACCGATGGACGCCTTTGTCATCTCGTCCTTGCCTTCCCTCGGTTGGAGGCGTTGCAAATGGCAGGGCCCCTTCGCTCCGCGGCCGTTGCGCCGCTTCATCGCTACTACGGACCCGGCCGCCACCCTCTCGCCTTCGGCCGATTTCCCGGTGTCGCCGGTTATACGGCCTACCTTGCTCCGGCGATTTCGCGCCGGGACGAGGAGGGCTTCTCCAGTTGCTCAGCATGTCCTTGTCACCGTGCCGTCGCTCTCACCCCGCCGAGGTGACCAGCCGTGTCGGTCAGATTTCGGCTGCTCATGCTGCCTTCGCCCTCCAGTTGCGGGCTCGGCCCTCGGGAAGACTCACTTTCGAGGCCACAATGCGTTCACCGTTGTTACGGCCCAGTGACTCGTAACCTCCCCAAGGGAGATCTTGTCGATAGGCTTCGAAGGTTCTGTTTCCATCGCCTCCGCTATCCAAACTACGGGGCTCTGACTTCTACCCCGGCAGGTTTGCCTCCTGCTGAACATGCCAGCCTTCGCTGGACACACAACCGGACGTGACCCTTTCAGTGTCATCCGGCTTTCCAGTGCTCCTTGACGGTCGGGTTGCTTTCGGCTGTTGCCATTTCGGCTACCTCTGCATCCGTCCGTCGAACACTTGCGGCCCTTCGCCATGTGGACGGCTTTCCCGCCCTCGGACTACTACGACCGCTCCGTCGCCATAGGCCTCGCGGCCCGTAGGCGATCCCGTGTCCGTGCGAGTCGAACGTGATAGCGCGACGTAGGTCCCCTGTTCGTCCCCTTGAACGGCCTCGTTGGCCGTCGCTCGGCAGGGGGAGTTTTGGGCGGCGAAAGCGAAACCGCCCTATCCTGCCGACCGCGCCCTTACATGCCGTGGCGCGGGATGTGCGTTTCCATCGCTGGTGACTGGGGTTCAAGCAATCCATCCTTGACCATATCGCGCGGGCCTTGCGGGGCATTGGGTCTGGCACGTTCGCCCGAACCCCCGCTTCACCGTCATGCTCTTGTCCCCATAGGCTTTCGCCATCGGGTGAGACGGTTGACCCGGAAGCACCTCTCCCGGCTTCCCTCGTCTGGAACGAGGATTCAACTCGCCGTTTTCGCGGCGCACGATTTCCCGCATCCGGCTTTCCGACTGGTTTGATTGTAAGGCCCACGGCGGTAATCCAGCGCCAGAACTCCAAGCCTCCCGAAGATCAAGTCACTGGGGAATCGCTCGGTTCCGCGGCTGGGCACCTTATGCCGCCGACTGAGGAAATGTCGGACGCGTCCACAGACGTGGTGATCAATCGCCCTGTATGCCCGGTTGCGCGTTCCATAGCAGAAGTAGGCCGACCGTAACTGCTCATCCCGGGGTGAGCACGGACTGGCCGCATAGCGTATCGCGAATGGCCTGATAGGCGTCGATCCCGCGGCGCTTGGCGGTGCCGACGGCGGAGCGGACGGCGGCGAATAGATCAGCACCCCAGTCGGAACGGAATCCGCCGGTGACTTTGCGATACGTTGCGGTGGGACGCAGATCCCGTTCGCTCGCGTTGTTGTCGGCGGTGATCTCGGGATGGTCGAGAAAGGTGAACAGGTGCTCGCGGAACCTGGCGTATCGCTTGCGCAGCCGTTTACCGTCGCGCTGCGTCGGCGCCAGCGCGATCACAGCGTCGAGTGCCACTTCCAGCCGTCGCCGGTATTCGCGCCGCGTGCTCTCGGCCAGCGCGCGGTGCCGCCGCGCCAGCAGCACCGCGCGCAGCAGCAGCGCCTTCATGCGCGGGGCGAACACCGCATCCCCCGCCTCGATCGCATACTGGCAGTCGCGCAACTGATGCGCGAGGCAGACCTGCCAGATTTCGGCGTGCCCCTGCTGGGCGCCGTAGAGGTCGGAGACCCAGATCATCGGCCGATGCCCGTCCAGCACCGCGCCGACCACACCGGCGCCACGGCTGCCGCGGATGACGTGGATCGCGACGTCGCTGTTCTGGAACACCCAATTCCAGCGGGTCACGCCACCGACGCGCACCGAGGTCTCGTCCGATCCGATCACGCGGGCGCGGCGCAGGCGCGCGAGGATTGCGGCGACATCGGCCTCTGTAGAGGGCGGTCCAAATCCAGGCCACTCCACCGCCGCAGGATGCTGGCTCCGAGCGCCGAAGATCCAAAGGCCAAAACGGTGCTAAGCACCTGAACAGTCTGACGATCTTGCGATCCGCGACCTAGGCCAGTGACCGCCGCGGTGGCCGGTATTTCCTCCGCCGCGGTGGCCTGGATTTGGACCGCCCTATACAGTTGTTCAGGTATCGACTGGTTCGGTGCCGCACGTCGGGCAGCACTTCGCGCCGCGCCACGCCGTAGCTGCGCAGGCCGTCGGTGACGATCTTCCGTGGCTTGTACTTCAAGCCGGCCAGCAAGCGCTTGAAAAAGCGCTTGGCAGCCGTGGCATCCCGCCGCTCCTGGACCAGGATGTCGAGCACGACGCCGTGCTGGTCCACCGCGCGCCAGAGATAGTGCAGCTCGCCGTTGATCCGCAAAAACACCTCATCGAGGTGCCAGGTATCACCTGGTTTCGGCCTACGCCGCCGCAGCCTCCGGGCGAAGTCAGCGCCAAACCTCTGGCACCAACACCGGATGCTCTCATGGGTGACCATGATGCCCCGCTCGGCCAGGATCAACTCAACATCCCGCAGGCTCAGGCTGAACACGTGATAGAGCCACACCGCGTAGCCGATGATCTCGGCCGGGAAGCGGTATCCGGGGTAGGTGGTGAGGTCTGCCGACATCGGCCCAGTTTGCCCCAGCCAGTTCGTTCTGGCCGGCGAGCGCTACCTCGCCAGACGGATTGGCGGACCCGACCTCGCCGGGGTCAACCCGTTCCGGCTACTGGCCGAGCTCCCGCGGGCCCGCGCCGCCATGGGCCGGGAGACCCTGGTCGTCACCAGCGCGACCGGCCCCGACGGGCGCCCGGGCTTCGTCCTGCTCGCCGGCCGGGCCGTCCCTGGCACCCGCGACAAGGGCAGCGGGGAGGACCTACAGGACCACCGCTGCGCGCTCGCCTCCGGCGCGCGCTCCGGAGCCTGGTGTCAGGTGCGGACCAGCGGGCAGTCCGCGACCGGCGGGGCCGCCTGCTCCGCCGGCGTGGTCGCCACCAGCTTGTAGAAGTCCCACCCGCCCCGGCTCTCGGCCGGGGCTTTGACCTCGAACAGGTACGGCGTGACCATGGCGCGGCCGTCGGCGCGGATCACTGTGTGGCCGAACGCGTCGTCGTCGGCCGGCGCCGACTTCATGTGCGCGACCACCGCCGCCCCGTCGCGCGCCCGCTCGACGCCCAGCGCCGCCACCGACCTGAGGTAGTGCAGCGTGCCGGCGTAGCAGGCCGCGTGCACGTCGTTCGGGTAGTTGTTCGGCGTCTTGGGCAGGACCCGCTTGGTGAAGGCGCGGGTGCGCTCGTTGAGGTCCCAGTAGAAGCTCTCGGTCAACACCAGGCCCTGCGCCGCCCCCAGGCCGAGCCCGTGCACGCCGGTGACGCTGAACACCAGCGCCGCGAGCCGGAGGCCGCCCCGGGTCAGGCCGAACTCCCGGGCCTGCTTGATGCAGTTCACGGTGTCGTCCCCGGCGTTGGCCAGGCCCAGCACCTTCGCGCCACTCGCCTGCGCCTGCAGCAGGAAGGAGGAGAAGTCGGTGGTGCCGGGGAACGGGTAGGCCGCGTTGCCCAGCACTTTGCCCCCGAGCTTGGTCACCACTGCCGCCGTGTCGCGCGCCAGCTGCTGGCCGAACACGTAGTCGGCGGTGATGAAGTACCAGGTGTTACCGCCGGCCTTGAACAGAGCTCCGCCGCTTGAGGCGGCGTTCATGTACACGTCGTAGCCCCAGTGGATCGTGACCGGGGTGCACTGCTTGCCGGTCAGGTCCGCCGTGCCGGCGCCGGTGTTGACGTAGGCCTTGTTCTTATCCCGGGCCACGGCGTTGACCGCGAGCGCCACCGACGAGGTCGGCACGTCGGTGATCATGTCGACGCGGTCCCGGTCGAACCACTGCCGGGCGATGCTCGCCCCCACGTCCGGCTTGTTCTGGTGGTCGCCGGTCAGCACCTCGACGGCGAAGCCGTGCGCGCCGAAATCCTCGCTCGCCTGCCGGGCGCACGCGGCCGAGGTCGGCCCGGTGACGTCGCGGTATGGCCCGGACATGTCGGTCAGGACGCCGATCCGGACGGTGTCGCCCTTGCCGCCCTGGGCCCGCGCGCGGCGCGCGAGCGTCACCGTGGCGGCACCGGCGGCTTGGACCAGCCCACGGCGGGTGATCATCGGCATCGCGCGCTCCTCCCTGGGATCTGTGTTGCGGCACACGCTACACCGGATAGCGGGGTGGCGCCTCTTGCGTTCCAAGCTTGGGCGCGGCAACCGGCGCCAGCTTCGTCGATCCCGCGATCGACGCAACGCGACAGGTGAGGCCTTTTGTCCACGCCGGCGTCCGCTGCGCCTCGCGGCTCTGTCAGGTTTTGCGCCAAATGGCTGCCTGTCAGCAATCGATGTGTTGCCTACTGCCCCAATCAGGCCCCTGTTACCGCGTGAGCCTGACGTGTGAAACAAAATTGCTGGCATGCCCCTGCTTGGCGCGAGAGCGGGCCAGAAGAAGCAGCTAGCTGCCTGTCAAGGCTGGACCCTCCACGATGCGGAACCGGCGTTCTACATCCCAGGCTCGTCACCCGCCTCGAAATGATGCCGTTCGGGGGCCGTCCGCCCAGCATTGCGAGCGCAGCGCGGCAATCCAGCCGTTCGGCGGCTGGATTGCTTCGTCGCTTCGCTCCTCGCACTGACGGGCTTTGTGGTTCCACCTGACCCCATCCCGCTCTAATTGGCGAGCGGGTCGGGGCGGAGCTGAAAGCGGACGACCTTGGGGAAGGTGCCCTTGCCGGTTTCGAGGTGGAACATCGCCCGGGTCGCATACGTCGTCCACAACGCCCGGCCCTTCCAGCCGGCGTTCGGGTCGTCGATGCGCCCGTCCATCCCCTTCGTGAAGAAGTCGTTCACATAGGGGACCCGCAGGACCACGAACCTCCCGTGGACGAGAGCGAGTAGTGCGCTGTTGAGGTTGCCCGTGGCGATCGGCACGTCCTTGCCGAGGCCCAGTGTGTTGTGCTGATCGATCCAGACGTAGTAGCTCGAACTCGGCGCTGCCGGGGTCATTGACGTTCTTGAACTGCGGACCGGGGAAGGCGTAGAGGGTCCAGCCCCCGGGGCAATGCTTGCCGGTCGCAGCCGGGCCGTTCAGCACCTTGCACCTGCTCCGGTCGAAGCTCGCCAGATGGCCGCTCGCCAGCGACGCCCAGAAGACGCCCCTGCTGTCGATGTCGCCGCCGCGCGGTCCATAGCCGGGCCATGGCGGCTCGTAGATCTCGGTGAGGGCCGTGTGGGTCGGGTCGGGTCCTGGGTTCACGCGAACCACATAGCCTGGATATCCCAGCGAGGTGCCCCAGATCGTGCCGTCCGCGGGGTTCACCGCGACCGAGTAGAGGCCGACCACGACGCGCTTGTCCTTGGTGGGATCGACCGGTTGGTTGGGCTCGACATAATCGGTGCGCTTGCCGCTGCCGACGGTGTCGAGAATGAACGGCGTCCACCCCTGTGACTTTTGCTCGTCGCCGGTTTCCGCGAACATTTTCGTGTCGAGCCAGCCGACGACGGGCGTCTGCGGGCTGCCGGCGCTGGTCCACAGCGTGTCATTGGCGTCATAGGCGAAGTTCAGGTGGTGAGTTGGGAAGCAGGTGTCGACGAGCGTGAACCTCCCGGTTGCCGGCTCATACACCGAGAGTTGGCGGCCGGATTCCTGCAGCGGGAACACCTGCGCCGACGGATGGCTGGATCCCCGCTTGCAGAAAGCCGGGTTCGCCGCGGGGCGGATCCTGACGGTGAACCAGACCCGACCCTTCTCGTCCATCATCGGGTTGTGCGTGACGCTCTCGCTGTCCCAGATCGGTTCCGCACCCCAATAGGGCGAGGGCTCCATCGGAGCGGCCTTCGTGGTCGGCGTGTTGGGATCGCGCACCGGATGCTTGATCTCGCTGGCCGAATTGTGCGCCGGATCGAGCACCGGCAGGTAGTCGGTGCTCTTCTCGGCCGTGCCGTAGAGCTTGCCGTTGGCGTTGACGGTCGGATTGCGCCGGTCCGTTGGTGTGAGGTCGTGGAGGTAGGCCGTGGGGCGACTCCAATCCCACAAGGTCAGCACGACATTGCGCTCGACCCCCTGCGGCCGGGGTGGCTTCGCAAACGGCAGCTCGCCCTTGGCGATCCTGTCGGTCCAGGCACCGAAATGCTTGAACGCCAGCTGCGGGTCGAGCCGGCTGATCGCATTGGCCATGGTGGTCGCGGCCTGACCGGATTGGACGCGCCGCGCCCACGCGTCCGCCGAAGAGTCGAAGTGCCCGAGCGCGGCGGGGATCGTGCGCGTCCCGAGAGTGCCGATCCCGTGGCAGGCGATGCAGCCGGTGGTCTTTATCGTGTTCAGCCACTCCCACTGGGCGGTGATACTCTCCGGCATGCTCTCGTCGCGCTTCGGGCCGGAAAACTGGCTCTGATCCGGAATGGTGAGCATTGAATACCAGTAGACCGCCGGATAGTACTGCGCCGCCGCCGCGTTCGGCGCCGGCACGGCGGTCAGATTGACGATCTTCCCCGGTTTCGCCACGACCCTCGGCGAGTCGATGAGCCCGTAGCCGCGCACCCAGACATCGTAGTTCGCCTGGGGCAGGTCCGGAACGACGTAGCGTCCTTGGTCGTCGGTGACGACGATCTTGGCGAGCGGCGTTGGCAGCCCGGTGGTTTCGGCAATCACCCAGACGCCCGCCTCCGGCCCGGTCGCGGTCCTGACCACACCACCGAGGTCATTGTCGCCGACGCGGACCGCCGGGTCGGTTTTCTGCTGCGCGCTAAGCGGCATCGGAGCGAGACCGACAACCAGGGCAACACCAATGATCGTGACAACCGGGAACAACAGACTTCCAGTCCTCATCGCTCGATCCCTCCCACTTGCGAGGTTCTTGCTTC
>CAWFTU010000019.1:0-144936 GCA_963818725.1 uncultured Pseudomonadota bacterium
CCGACTACGCACCTCCAGGGGTCGGTCGTATTCGGCGCCGCCTGGACGGCCGCCAACGAAACAGGCTAGGATTTGGCAGGAACTGCTGCCCGACCGCGCCATTCATGTGCTTAGGTGAGGTGCTCTCGACGACGGAGGCGACATTGTGCCTGCTGTGCGCTGCCGGTTTGGACGCCGAATCCCCGGCACGTCGGGCCCATGTGCTGCAGCTGCTGGCGCTGGTCGAGCATCCTGATGCGCTTCCGAGGGAGGTGGCGCTGCGGCTCGCCGGCGAGATCCTGGCGCTGACCCGGGCGGATCGGAGCGAGCGACGCTGTGACCCGGTGGACCCGCCTGGACGAGCGAGCGTCGAGGAAACCCGCTGAGGGACGAAGGGGGCGACCATGACCGATCACGAGAGTCAGACGCTCGAGCGCAGCACCATGCCCAGCCCGTCGAAGGACCTGCTCACCGAGTTGGAGACGGCATACAAGGACATCCACGCACACCCCGAGCTGTCGATGCAGGAGCACCGGACCGCGGGCATCGCCGCTGCCTGGCTGCGCAAGCATGGCTACGATGTCACGGAGGATGTCGGCGGCACGGGTGTCGTCGGGCTGTTGCGCAACGGGGATGGCGCGACGGTGCTGCTGCGCGCCGATATGGACGCGCTGCCGATCGAGGAGAGCACGGGCCTGCCCTATGCCAGCCGGGCAACCGGCAAAGACCGTTTCGGCCAGGAAACCTCTATCGCGCATTCCTGCGGCCATGACATGCATGTCACCTGGCTGATGGGCGCGACGCGCATCCTGGCCGAGAACCGCGGCCAGTGGCACGGCACGGTGATGGCGGTGTTCCAGCCCGGCGAGGAGACCGCCCAGGGCGCCCGCGCCATGATCGAGGACGGGATGGTCAAGCGCTTCCCGAAGCCGGACGTGACGCTGGGCCAGCACGTGATGCCGCTCAGCGCCGGGCAGATCGGCTGGCGCATCGGGACCATGCTCTCGGCCGGGGACAGTTGGGAGGTGACGCTGTTCGGCCGCGGCGCCCATGGGTCGATGCCGCAGAAGAGCATCGACCCGGTGGTGATGGCGGCCTCCGCCGTGACGCGATTGCAGACGGTGGTGTCGCGGGAGGTGGCCATGACGGACGGCGCCGTGGTCACGGTCGGCACCCTCCGGGCGGGAATGAGCGAGAACGTCATCCCAGACCAGGCGCTGCTCCGGCTCAACATCCGCACCTTCAAGGACCAGGTGCGCGCCCGGGTGCTGGAAGCGACCAAGCGCATTCTGGAGGCAGAGGCCACGGCATCGGGCGCGCCGAAGCCGCCGGAGTTTTCCGTGCTCAGCGAATACCCGCTGACCCGTAATGACGAGGCTGCCACGCGCAAGGCGGTCGCTGCCCTGGAGCGCCATTTCGGCAAAGACCGAGTGCACGAAATCGAGCCTGCCACGGCGAGCGAGGATTTCAGCCTGTTCGGCGCCGCCTGGAATGTGCCGGTGGTGTTCTGGGTGGTGGGGGGTATTGACCCGGACAAATACAAAGCGGCCGCGCAGGCGGGCAAGCTCGACGAGATCCCCGCCAACCATGCGCCGGATTTCGCGCCGGTGATCCACCCCACGCTGCGCACCGGCATCGAGGCGATGCTCGCGGCTGCTGGCGCCTGGCTGTCGGCTGGGGAGAAGCAGTCCTGAGTGAGATCGAACCGGCGGTCCTACTGGTCAGGATCCTCGATCTCGTCGGCACTTTCGTGTTCGCGATCAGTGGGGCGGCACTGGGCGTACAGCGCGGCATGGACCTGTTCGGCGTCCTGGTGCTCGCCTTCGTCACTGCCGTGGTGGGCGGCATCACGCGGGACGTGCTGATCGGCGCGGTTCCGCCTGCCTCCGTCGCGAGCTGGCACAACCTGGCCCTGGCCGTCGCGGCCGGACTGCTGGTCTTTCGCTTCGACACGCTGCTTGACCGGTTGCAGCACCCGGTCCTGTTCTTCGACGCGGCCGGGCTCGGGGTGTTCGCCGTGGCCGGGACCCAGAAGGCTCTGGAATACAGGATCAACTGGCCGATGGCGGCCATCCTGGGCATGGCCAGCGGCATCGGCGGCGGCATGGTGCGCGACGTCCTGACGGCACAGGTGCCGGCCGTCCTGTGCTCGGACATCTATGCCGTCGCCGCGCTGGCGGGCGCGCTGGTGGTGGTCGCGGGCGATCAGGCAGGGATGCCGCCAACGGTCGTCGCCCTGGCCGGGATCGCACTCTGCGTGTTCCTGCGTCTGATGGCGCTCTATCGAGGCTGGAAGTTGCCGGGCGCGCGGCCGGTCAGGCGGTAGCTCGATCGCGGGGCCCCGGCAAGGGAGGCTAGCGATGACCAAAACGGTGGTGATCTGCGGGAGGCTCTTCGACGGCGTCAGCGACGCACTGCGCGAGGGCATGGAGATTCGAGTCGAGGACGGCGTCATAGTCGAGGTCTCTGCAGCCGTTGGGCGCCCGAGCGGCGCTCGGGTGATCGATCTGAGCGAGCGGACGGTCACCCCCGGCTTCATCGACACCCACGTCCATCTGTGCCTGGACGGCCTCAACCTAAAGCAACAGACGCTCCAATGCTCGGCGGTCAAGGCGCTGTCCGGCCTGCATTGCGCGCAGCAATACATGCGCTGCGGCTTCACCACGCTGCGGGACATGGGAACCCTCGATCCGGAATGGCCGACGATCAACCTGCGCGGCGCCATCGAGGCGGGCCTGGTGCACGGCCCGCGCCTGGTCGTGGCCGCGCACATGATCAGCGCGACGGGAGGGCACGCCGACGCGCAGGGCATGTTTCCGTGCCGTTGCCACCTGGGCCTATCGAAGGTCGCCGATTCGCCCGGCAAAATCCGTGAGCTCGTCCGCATGGAGCACGCCTTCGGCGGCGACTGGATCAAGACCATGAACACCGGCGGCTACATGAGCTTCGGCGACGATCCGGCCAAGGTGACGTGGTTCGAGGACGAGATGCAGTGCCTCGCGCAGACGGCCCGTCAATTGGAGCTGCCGCTGGCGGTCCACACGGGTGCAGCGGAGGGGTGCAAACAGGCCCTGCGGGCCGGCGCCCGGAGCGTCGAGCATTGCTACCTCATCGACGACGAGGGCATCGTCATGGCGGAGCACGCGGGAGCGTACCTCGTCCCGACCATGCAGATGACCCGCGAGGACAAGGCGTTGCTGCAAGCCGGGAAGCTGCCCGACCAGGCGGTCTGGAAATTTCGGCGCGACGTCGATGCCATCGAGTTGGCGCAGAAGCGCATCGCCCGAAGCGCGGCGAAGGTTGCCTATGGCACGGATTGCGGCATGTTTCCCTTCAGCCACGGCATTCTCGAGTTCCAGGCCATGGTGGCCGCTGGCCTCACGACCACGCGCGCCCTCAAGGCCGCGACCAGCGTGGCCGCCGAGCTCCTGGAACGTGACGAACTGGGCGTTCTCGCCCCAGGCAAGCAGGCGGATATCGTCGCCATGCCGGGGAATCCTCTCGCCGATATCACAGCGACCGCGCAGGTGGATTTCGTCATGAAAGGGGGCCGCATTTACCGGCACGGATCGTTCGACATCCTCCAGTGAGCGGGGCGGTCGGGAACGGAACAGGATGGCGCCGGGCCCGGAATGGCGTGTTCTCGACCTCGCCCAGGCGGTTCCGCCTGGTCGGCCACTAGCACTTTGTGTTCGTGGCCTGCCTGTCCCCTCCGTCTGCCGCAAACAGTGCGGCGAACTTCGGGGCAGGACACTAGACCATCATGTCCGCCGAGGCTGCCACAGACTTAAGGTGGCCCGCCTCGAAGTGTCGAGTAAGGCGCTTGCAACGCAACGGGGGTTGCTCGGGGACCGAGCCTATCCCCAGACACTGGAGGCGGACCGTGAGGGAGAATACGCTGTTTCTGGGGTTGGACGTCCACAAGAAGACGATTTCGGTGGCGATCGTGGAGGCGGCGGCAGGAGCGGAGGTTTGGTTCTACGGAACCATCGAGAACAGGCCGGACGCGATCCGGGCGCTTTGTAAGAAGCTCTCCAAGGAAGGGCGACGCCTTCATGCCTGCTACGAGGCCGGTCCATGCGGATACAATGTGCAGCGGCATCTGGCCAGGCTCGGTCATCGCTGCGATGTCGTGGCACCGTCGCTGATCCCGCGCAAAGCGGGCGACAAGGTGAAGACGGACCGGCGCGACGCCATGATGCTGGCGCAGACGCTGCGGGCCGGACAGCTGACAGAAGTCTGGGTGCCGGACCAGGCGCATGAAGCGATGCGCGATCTGGTGCGGCTGCGCTCGCAGGCGACGCGCGACCTGCGAAAGACGCGCCAGCATCTGCTGAGCTTCCTGCTGCGCCACGAACGAATCTCGCCATTCGGGCACTGGACAAGGGCGCATCGCCGCTGGCTGGGCGAGTTGAAGTTCACGCATCCGGCTCAGCATCTTGCCTTGGAGGAGATGCTGCATCGGATCGAACGCGCGGAGGAGCTGTGCGAGCGATTGAAGCGGGCCATCGGCGAGCTGGTGCCGCAGTGGTCGCTGGCTCCCGTCGTGCAGGCGCTACAGGCCTTGCGCGGCGTCTCGCTGATCACGGCCGCCGTGCTGGTTGCCGAGATCGGCAGCTTCGAACGGTTCGCCAGCCCGCGTCAGTTGATGGCTTATCTCGGTTTGAGCCCATCGGAACATTCGAGCGGCGCCACTGTCAGGCGTGGCGCGATCACCAAGACCGGCAACGGGCTTGCCCGCACCAGCTTGGTCGAGGCCGCCTGGACATACCGCTTTCCGGCGCGGATCACACAAATCATCCGTGACCGGCTGAAGGGCCTGCCGGAGCCGATCCGTGCCGTGGCCTGGAAGGCGCAGGTCCGCTTGTCGGCGCGCTATCGCGCACTCATCGCGCGCGGCAAGTCGGCGCCCACGGCGATTGTCGCGGTCGCACGCGAGCTGGTCGGGTTCATCTGGGCGATTGCGCGGATGGTCGAACCGAAGTTCGCCTAGTGCAGACGCGAACGATGGTGCAACGGGTAACCGGAGAGGAGAACGGAAGCCGCAGATTTCGGCGCTCAGTGCGGACGGCAGGCTGGGGAGGTTGGGGAACCCTCGATCCGGGTTGGAGCAGGCCTCGGCTGACGCACGTTCGCTAGACAGAGGAAGCCCCACGACGAACCTTGGTCATGCGGCATTGACCCGCGGATAAGAGCCAGATCAACTGTACTAGCTAGGATTTAATCTGACAATCTGGTTTGTTTGGTGCGGGCAACCCGGGACCGGAGGACAGGAATGTCTCGCTCCGGTCGCCCAGAACCGAGGAGCCGACCATGACCAACGAACGCAAGGTAATCCGGGCCAAGGTAGGCCTGCTGGAGCTGGCCAAACAGCTCGGCAATGTGTCGCAGGCCTGCAAGATCATGGGATACTCGCGCGACAGCTTCTACCGCTTTCAGGAGCTCTACGAAAAGGGCGGCGAGATCGCGCTGGCGGAGATGACCCGGCGCAAGCCAATCCTGCGCAATCGGGTGGAGCCGGCCATCGAGCAGGCGGTCGTCGGGCTGGCCGTCGAGCAGCCGGCCTTTGGCCAAGTCCGGGTGGCCAAGGAGCTGAAGAAGCGCGGCCTGACGATCTCCCCGGCCGGGGTGCGCTGTGTCTGGCAGCGCCACGACCTGGAGACCATGAAGAAGCGGCTCAAGGCACTCGAGGCCAAGAGCGCACAGGACGGCCTGGTGCTGACCGAAGCCCAGGTCGCCGCCTTGGAGCGGGCCCGGCAGGACAACGAGGCGCATGGCGAGTTCGAGAGCGAGTGTCCGGGCTACTGCCTGGCCCAGGACACCTTCTATGTCGGCACGCTCAAGGGGGTCGGGCGGATCTATCAGCAGACCTGCATCGACACCCACTCCAAGGTGGCGTTCGCCAAGCTCTACGACCGCAAGGCCCCGATCACCGCCGCCGACCTGCTGAACGACCGCGTGGTGCCGTTCTTCGACGAGCACGGGGTCAAGCTGTCCCGCGTGCTGACCGATCGCGGCACCGAGTATTGCGGCACCTCGCAGGCCCACGAATACGAGCTCTACCTGGCGATCGAGGACATCGACCACAGCCGGACCAAGGCAAAGAGTCCGCAAACCAACGGGATCTGCGAGCGCTTCCACAAAACGGTGCTGCACGAGTTCTATCAGGTCGCCTTCCGCAAGCGCATCTACAGCAGCATCGAGCAGCTACAGGCCGATCTCGATGTCTGGGTCAGCAGCTATAATGAGCAACGCCCTCATCAGGGCCGCTGGTGCTACGGCAAGACCCCGATGCAGACCTTCCTTGACACCCTCCCGCTCGCCAGGGAAAAAATGCTCAACGCCGCCTGACGTCGGTCAGACATGATCCATCCGACACCATACAGGCCAGCTGTCCGATCAAATGTCAGCTAGTACAGATCAACCGTCGTCCATGCTGCCTGCCGTCCACATCGAGCGCCGAACAGCACAGGTATAGCCTGCAGATGCGGGAGTTTTTAACACGCCATTGTCTTGACATCACGGACATAAGAGCCCGCATTTCTCACAAGGGATAGGTGCATCGGGGCTCCGAATCGGCGAAAGTTCTTCTGCAACAAAGCTTTAGCGCTAAGCGGAGGAGTTCCCCGATGCCGACAGAGTGTAGCCCGAGCGTGTTCGAGTTTGCACGTGAAGGCCGCTCCGTGGTCGCCTCGTTCGATGGCGGACGGATCACCTCGGATGCCGGGGCGCTGCTGTTGGGCGCGGCGGATCGGGTGATCGGGTTGACCTGGCGGCTGGCGGCCTGCTTCACCGATGCCCGCGATCCCGCCTTGGTGGAGCATGGGGTTGAAACACTGGTGGTGCAGCGGGTGGTCGGCATTGCGCTCGGCTATGAGGACCTGGTCGACCATGACGAGCTGCGCCATGACCCGGTGCTGGCCACGCTCGCTGGCAAGCTTGCAGCCGGGCGCCGCGCCTGCGCGCCGCTGGCGGGCAAGAGCACCTTGAACCGGCTGGAGGTGAGCCGCCCGGAGCCGACGCGTTACGCCCGGCTTGCTGCCGATCCGGCTCGCATCGAAAAGCGGTTTGTTGAGTTATTTCTCGACGCGCATCGCACCGCGCCCGAGCAAATCATCCTTGATCTCGATGCCACCGATGACCCGCTGCACGGCCATCAAGAAGGCCGGTTCTTCCACGGCTATTACGAGTGCTACTGGCTGTGTAGGGCGGTCCAAATCCAGGCCACCGCGGCGGAGGAAATACCGGCCACTGCGGCGGTCACTGGCCTGGGTCGGAATTCGCTAAAGTGCTTTGTTGTTCAGGTGCTTAGCACCTTTTTGGGTAAGAGGGGCAAAACCCCGGGCGGCGGCTGATTTTGTGCTTGCCCCGACGCGGGGCGGCACGATTCAAGCTGGCCGTGACCGCTCCGGCCGACCTCGACGATCTGTCTCCGACCGAGCTGAAGCAGCTTGTCGTACGGCTGCTGGCCGACAATGCCGAACAAAAGCGCCAGATCGCTGGGTTGCGCGAGGAGATCGCGCGCCTGAAAGGGCTGAAGGGTCGGCCGCAGATCAAGTCGAGCGGGATGGAGCCGGGAACGAACGCCGGGCCAGCGGACAAGCAGGCCGGCCGACGCACTCGGGGCAAGATGAGACCACGGGTCAGCGTTGCGGACACGATCGTCAAAGCGGAGGCGCCACCCGGCTCCCGCTTCAAGGGCTACGAGGATTTCGTCGTGCAGGATCTGGTGCTGCGGGCTCGGTTCATCCGTTATCGGCGCGAGCGCTGGGTCGCGCCGGATGGGCGCACCGTGATGGCGCCCTTGCCTCCCGGCGTCAGTGGGCACTTCGGGCGAAGGCAGCCAAGGTTCTGCCGGCGAAGCCGGTGGAATAGCTGCCGGAGGGCGGAATTGCGCCGCTTCGCGCTGATGCAATACCACCAGGGGCAGGTGACCGTGCCGCGGCTGATGGCGATGCTTCGGGCGATTGGCGTGGAGATCTCCAAGCGGCAGCTCATGCGTCTGCTGATCGCCGCCCAGGATGCGTTTCTGGCCGAAACGCGTGATGTGCTGCGCACGGGTCTGGAGACAGCCAGTTGGATCACAGTGGACGACACTGGCGCCCGCCACAAAGGCGCCAGCGGCTTCTGCACGCAGATCGGCAACGACCACTTCGCGTGGTTTGGGACCACGGCAAGCAAGAGTTGCCTGAACTTCCTTGGTCTGCTGCGTGCCGGGCACACCGATTACGTGGTCAACGATGCCGTTTTGGCCTAGATGCGCGAACATGCGCTTGCTGGGCTCACCATTGTCCGGCTTGCGGGACACCCTGACAAGCAGTTTGCCGACCCAGGGGCTTGGCAGGCGCATCTTGAACGGCTGGGTCTCACCGCGCTCACAGTTACGCCCGACCCGGTACAGATCGCCACAGAGGGTGCCTTGTGGGGCAGCATCCACGCGCATGAGTTTCTGCGTAACACGGTGATCGTCAGCGATGACGCCGGCCAGTTCGCGGTCGGTCAGCACGCGCTGTGCTGGGTGCATGCCGAGCGGCTGGTGCACAAGCTCGACACGTTCACCGAGCACCAGCGCGTCGCGCAGAAGCGTGTCCGCTCGCTGGTCTGGCGGTTCTATGCCGATCTGAAAGCTTACCGCGTCAACCCGACGCCACGTCGTCGTCGGCAGCTGCGCGCTCGCTTCGATCGCATCTTTTACCGGCGAACCGGTTTCGTCACCCTTGATCGCCTGCTGGCGCGGCTGCATGCCAACAAGGCCGAGTTGCTGGCAGTGCTCGACCGTCCGGAGATCCCCCTGCACACCAACGGCTCCGAACGCGACATCCGCTGCCACGTGACCAGGCGAAAGGTCAGCGGCGGCACCCGCAGCGACGTTGGACGGGACTGTCGCGATGCCTTCCTCGGACTGGCCAAGACTTGCGCCAAGTTAGGGATCGCGTTCTGGGAGTATCTCGGCAGCCGTCTCGGCGTCTCCGGCCAGCCGACCGTACTCCCTCTCCCGGATCTTATCCGCTGCCGCGGCCAGCCCACGTAGCTCCAACTTGCCCGGGGTTTTGCCCATCTTAGAGATTGACGCGAATTAAATGATGCATTTGCGTGGAGATGAGATAGCCTGGTGGGGTGACAGACATTGACGACGTCCGGATGCGGTATGAGCAGGCGGCCAAGTTCCTGGACGAGCGTGGCCGGCGGCTGTTTGCGGCGAACGAGGCGCTGGCGGTTGGCTATGGCGGCGTAAGCGCCGCGTCGGCGGCGACGGGCCTGGCGCGCAGCACCATCTGCCGGGGGATTGTGGAACTCCGGAGTGAGATCAACCCGCTCGGTGACCGGCTTCGCCGGCCCGGGGCGGGACGCAAACGCGCGGTGGTGCATCAGCCCGATCTGCCTGGGGCGCTGGAAGCGCTCATCGAGGCGGCGATCCGCGGCGATCCGCAGACGCCGCTGCGCTGGGTCAGCCGCAGCCAGCGCCATCTTGCGCAGGCGCTGGTCGAGCGCGGCTTTCAGGTCAGCCAGAAGCTGGTGGGTCTGCTGCTGCGCGAGTTGGGCTACAGCTGCCAGGCCAATCGCGAGACCCGGGAAGGCAGCGCGCATCCTGATCGCGATGGACAGTTCGCCCATATCAACGCGACGGTGCGGGCGGCGATCGCCGCGGGGGAACCGGCGATCTCGGTGGATACCAAAAAGAAGGAACTGGTCGACGACTTCAAAAATCCTGGCCGGGAGTTGCGCCCCAAGGGCCAGCCCGAACCGGTGCGCGTCCATGACTTCGAGCCACCCGGTCTGGGCAAGGTCGCGCCCTATGGGGTTTACGACATCGCCGCCAATGCAGGATGGGTCAGCGTCGGGGTGGACGCGGACACCGCCGCCTTCGCGGTGGCGAGCGTCCGGCGCTGGTGGGACAGGCTGGGCCGCGCCCGCTACCCCGAAGCCAGGCGGCTGGTCATCACCGCCGATTGCGGCGGCGGCAACGGCGCGCGGGTGCGCCTGTGGAAGCGCGAGTTGCAGCGCTTCGCCAACGAAACCGGTCTCGCCGTCACCGTGGCCCACCTGCCGCCCGGGACCAGCAAATGGAATAGGATCGAGCATCGGTTGTTCGCCTTCATCGCGCAGAACTGGCGCGGCAAGCCTCTGGTCAGCCACCAGGTCATCGTCCAGTTGATCGGCGCAACCACGACCAGCACCGGCCTGACCGTCAGCTGTGATATCGATGCAAGCCTCTATCCCAAGGGCATCAAGGTCACTGACGCCGAGGTGGCAACCCTCGCCATCACACGCGACGAATTCCACGGCGAGTGGAACTACACCATCTCACCACAGCAACATCCTATATGACGCATTTAATTCGCGTCAGACCCTTACCTTTTTGGCCTTGCGACCACCGGTGCTTGGAGCCAGCAACCTGTGGCGTCGAAGTGGCCTGGATTTGGACCGCCCTCTACAGAGCAGCACAGCGAGACCATGGCCGCGCGCGGCAGTCATCCGACCGCACGAGGAAAGCCGTGAACCAGAAGCAGGCCAAGGAGTCCCTGCCCGACGGTGTAGAACACGAGCAGCCGGAAGCTGTCGAAGGTGGCGTGTCGATCAGGCGTCATCAGCCCCGCCAGAACGCGACGGCAGCGAAGGCCCCATGACGGACAGCGCGAGCACCAGTTGACCCTGCACCGGACCCGGACCATGCAGAAAAGCAGCAGGACCACACGCACGGACACGCAGGCGGATACGGCGGCAACTGGATCGGAATCTTGGCGGCATCAATGTTGTTGCGCTCGCCGTTCGGAAGCGCCGTCCGCCTCCAGCCCGAGCAGCCCAGCGGCCGGCACGGCGGTCCATCCCTGGACGGCGACGGAGACGATCACGGCTACGAACACAATGTTGAACAGGGTCTGCCCGCTCCCGACGCCGGCGAGCAGCGGGACGATGGTCAAGTAGATCGGCACCGCGCCGCGCAGCCCGGCCCAGGCGACGAACGCCGCCTCCGACACCCGCCAGCGGAACGGCAGCAGGCATGCCATGACGCCAGCCGGACGGGCGACCAGGATCAGCACCGCCGACACAGCGAGGGCAGGCAGGATCACCGGCGGCAGTTCGTGCGGCGTGACCAGCAGCCCGAGCATGAGGAAGAGCGCGATCTGCGCCAGCCAGCCGAGCGCCCCGAAGAAGCGCGTCACGGGCTGCCGGGCCGGGTGCTCGTGGTTGCCGACGATCACGCCGGCCAAGTAGACGGCCAGGAACCCGCTTGCGCCGAGGCTCTGGGCGGCGCCGAACATCGCAAGCGCGGCGCCGACGGCGAGGACCGGGAACACCGACCGATCCACGTCCAGCCGCCGGAACAGCCAGAGCAGCACGTAGCCGCTCGCCAACCCGATCGCGGTTCCGCCGCCCATCTCCTCCACGAACAGCAGCGCCGCATGAACTCGTATCCAGCCCCTCGGGCGCCGTTAGGAGTTCGACGAGCCCCACGGTGAGGAACACGCTCATGGGGTCGTTCAGCCCCAATTCCACCTCTAGCGCTGCGATCACGCGCGACGGCACCTCAATCCGAGAGGCACGGAGGAGGACGGAGACCGCCGCCGCGTCGGTGGGTGCCGTGGCCGCTCCGAGCAGCAGCGCCTGCGGCCAGGAAATCCCGAAGAGCAGGACGACCGCGGCGCCGACCACGCCGGCGCTGATCGCGACCCCGGCCGTGGCGAGGGCGACCGCTGGCCAGAGCGCCCGCTGGATCATGCCGCGCTCGGTGCTGAGGCCGCCCTGGAACAGGATGGCCGCGAGCGCGAGACTGCCGACCAGGTAGGCCGCCCCGAAATCCTCGAACACGATGCCCCTGGCCCATCCTCGCCCGCCAGCATTCCGAGCCCAATAAAGACCAGTAGCAGTAGTGTGCTGATGCGGGAGGAGATCAGCCCGGCAAAGATGGCGAGCAGGCATAGCACGCCGGCGACCAGGATGATCTCGTGAGCCGATGCCACGATGCTTGGTCCCCTTCCGGCACTCGCCGGATCGACACGGTACACCGCGCCCCGCGCGGCAGGCCACCGTTCGCTTCTTGCACCATGGGACCGGGCCGGTCCAGCTCAGAAGGATCGGACGCCACGTCTACCGCGACACTCATAGGTGCGGAGCTCGCGATCGACGACGCGAGCCTCGGCCATTGTCGCGGGATTGGCCACGGGGCTGCGAGATGACCTCGGCAACCGACGCCGACGGCATGCCGATCGTAACCGTCGTGCCGTCGACGTCGCGAGGAGAGCCGCTCACGACCGAAAGCCGCTCGCCGATTGCCATCGTCCATCGATCACCAACTTGACAGCACCTGCGTGCCTGGTTCTTGTTGAAGACGTTGTGCCGACTAGCTGGTTGCAAGTTTCAGGCACCACAGAAATGCCTCAGATTGATCAACGTGTACGCCATCAGTTTCATACCATAGTGCCGTTGCTGTTTGAACTCAAAGCGCAGCAGCAACCGCTTGAATTTATCCTCCCACGCGAAGGTTCGCTCTACGCATAGCCGCAACGAATGGATGGCGGCATTGAACAACCGCTTCCGGCCCCGCTTCGGGGTCTTCCGATTGCGCGGGTTTTCCTTGATGTTTGGAACCAGCCCGGCGTTGAAGATTGCTTTGCGGTTGTGCCTGGAATCGAACCCGCCATCGAGATTGAGATACGAGCCATCGATCTTCAGATCCGTCAGCCTGGCCACGCGCTTCAAGGCGTTCAACCCCTCCGAGAGGAGCACGGTATCGGCTTCATTCGCCGGCGCCACAGGAAGCGGAGCCAACACAAAGCCGTTGTTCTCGACGATCGCGAGGACCTTCTCGCCCTTCTGATGTTTGTGGCCGGAATAGCCGACGCCATCGCCACCTTTCTTCGCGACGGTGTTGGAGCCATCGCCGTGAGGGACGCTGAGATCGAGGTGGTGTTGCTCCGCCAGATGCCGCACGCTGGCGAGGAAGGCCTGATCGAGCGAGCCATCGTCGGACCATCTGGCGAACACTTTGTAGATTGTCGTGTAGTGGATTACGGCGGTCCGATCGTCTGTTCGTGGCACCGGCAGGCACTTCCATTGCATACCCGTGTAGAGTACCCGCAGAATCAGATTGAAGACGCGGTGATAGCCCAATTTGCATTTCGGCCCGCGCCTGGGCATCGACAGGTGCGGGAAGATAAATGCGACGAACTCCGGCTCAGAGAGCTGAACCGGAATCGGAGTTGTGGCGGGGCTTTCTGTCATCGTGCTCATCCGGAAATGGCTGCATGAGAAGCCTGAGCGGTGTGCGCCGGAAAGTCCAACTATCTCATATAATACAGTGAGTTAGGCAAGCAGCAAAACTCGCAACCAGCTAATGCGTTGCCTCGGCGCGGGGGTGTGGTCTAAGTGCAGCCTCGCAACGCTTCGAGGACTGACGCATGGACCGCATCCGCATTCGCGGTGGCCGACCGCTCGCCGGAGAGATCGCGATTGGCGGGGCCAAGAACGCGGCCCTGCCGCTGATGGCGGCCGGGCTGCTGACCGAGGAGCGGCTGGTGCTCGAGAACGTGCCCCGGCTGGCCGACCTCGCGACTATGGCGGAGCTGCTGAGCGGGCACGGGCTCGCGGTCGAGCCGGCCGGCGATGGCGGGCGCACGCTCTCGCTGGGGGGCGCGATCAGGAACACCGAGGCGCCGTATGACATCGTGCGCAAGATGCGCGCCTCGGTCCTCGTGCTCGGCCCGCTCCTCGCGCGCGTTGGGGAGGCGCGCGTCTCGCTCCCCGGCGGCTGCGCCATCGGGCCGAGGCCGATTGACCTGCACCTGAAGGGCCTCGAGCAGATGGGCGCCGAGATCAGCCTCGAGGGCGGTTACGTCGAGGCGCGGGTCTCCAACCGAAATGGCGGACGGCTGCGGGGCGCCACCATCATCTTCCCGTCGATCTCGGTCGGCGCGACCGAGAACCTGCTGATGGCGGCGGCGCTGGCCGATGGGCGGAGCGTGCTCGCCAACGCCGCGCGCGAGCCGGAGATCGGCGACCTTGCCAAGTGCCTGGTCGCGATGGGCGCGCGCATCGAGGGGATCGGCACCGGGCGCCTCGTGGTCGAGGGCGTGCCCTATCTGCGCGGCGTGCGCCACCGCATCCTCGCCGATCGCATCGAGACCGGCACCTTCGCCTGTGCCGCCGCGATCACCGGCGGGTCCGTGCGCCTGCGCGACGGCTCGCTCGAGCACCTGGGCGCGCTGGTGCGCACCCTGCGCGAGGCCGGGGTCGAGATCACCGAGGAGCCGGGCGCGCTCGCGGTGCGCCGCATCGACGGGCTGCACGGGACGGACGCGATGACCGAGCCCTATCCGGGCTTTCCCACCGACATGCAGGCGCAGTTCATGGCGCTGATGTCGGTGGCCGAGGGCGCGGCGATGGTGACGGAGACCATCTTCGAGAACCGGTTCATGCACGTCCTCGAGCTCAACCGGATGGGCGCGCGCATCAACGTCCATGGCGCCTCGGCCATCGTGCGCGGCGTGCCGGAACTGTCCGGTGCCCCGGTCATGGCGACGGATCTGCGGGCGTCAGTGTCGCTGGTGCTGGCCGGGCTGGCAGCGAAGGGGGAGACGGTTGTGAACCGCGTCTATCACCTCGATCGCGGGTACGAGGCGGTGGAGCGGAAGCTCGCCGCGTGCGGGGCGGAGATCGAGCGGGTGCCGGGATGATGGCTGGATGAGCGGCCAAAGAAGTTTCACTTGAATTGAAAATTTCTGGTGTGATCGAAAACCCGGCGTCGGTTATCCTGAGGACGCGCCAATGGCGGGCAGAGAGGTCAGCTCGAACAGGGCGCCGTGCGGCAGCATGCTAAGCCGTCCGTACTCCTCCAGCAACGCGCGGTATTCGCTTGCGACCGGGTTCGGCTGCCTGTCGAGATTGTACAAGCCACAGCCGTTCACGGTTCCGCGGCTCTCCGCCAAAGCAACGTCCCAGTCGATCTGATCGATGAGGCTGTACCAGGTAAATCCGAGCACCGGGATGCCGTCCTGGCGCATGCGCAGCACATTGAGCCACTGCTTCCACAGCCAACGGGGCGCCTCCTCCGCGTCGAGCACATTCGTCTCGGTGTGCATCAGCGGCTTGCGGTATCGCTCGTAGTACTCCTTGCCCAGCGCATAAAGGCCCATTACATCCTCGACCGGGATCCTGCGGCCGCTGGGCGTCACGATGTGCTCGTTCCGGCCGTAGTAGTCGATGCCGAGCACTTGGTGGCCGGAGCGCGGGCTGCTCATGAACCAGTCGTACTCGGGCCGGCTCATGCCGTTGTCGAATAGATAAACGCGCGTCTCGGCATCGCAGGGACGGCCATAAAGGAGGTCCAGCGAGATGAAGCGGTGCTGGTTGAACTGCACTGTATCCCTGGAAGGCACGAGCCTCGCCTCATGCACCAGTTCGGCGCTTTCGCTTGGAATGATAACCGCGTCGGGACGGTTCTCGACGATGCTATGGCTGGCGAGGATGTTCGCGGCAACCAGATGCTTCAATGCGGTGACAAAGCCGTGGTCGGAGGTGAGCTGCTCGTTCCAAAGCCCGTCTTTTGCGCTGATTCGCGCGGTGACATAGATCTCATTGACGGGCGTGTAGTAGCGCACCCACGGATAGCGCCTCGCCACCGCCTCGGCGTAGTCGGCGAAGTGCAGCGGCAGCTCCGGGTTTTGGAAGTTGCCGAGCCAGTCGGGCACGCCGAAATGCAACAGGTCCAGGATGGGCGTGATGTCGAGTTGACGCATCTCCGCCATCGCGGCATCGGCGAATTCCCAGTCGGTACTGACCCGGTCCCGTATGCACCCGATGATAGGGCAATCCGTACCTCAGGAACTTCAGTCCGAAATCGCGAACCAGCGCCAGGTCTTCGCGCCAACGGGCGTAGTGGCCACATTCCTCCAACAGATCCCGCCGGATACGGCCCTGGGCGATGGTGGGCGCCGAGCATTCGATGCCAGTCGCGAATAGGAAATTGCCGGGGGCACCGGTTGGCAATCCGGGGTGGAGATGATCTTCGGAGAAGCGGGCGGACCCCCCGCCTTGGCTCCTGCTCCGGAAGGCGCTGAGAAAACCCTGCTGCATCGCAACCCCGACTAGGGTCTGTCATCCCTTGAATACCTTCATTCTTCCGGCCACCGTCCTGTCATTTTGGAACGGAAGTGAACAATGCAGGTGCTGAGCGACGCGCAATGGAACGTGCTGCGGCCGCTGATCGACGCGGTTCGCCCGCACGGGAAGACGGCACACCACGATCTGCGGCGGACGATCGAGGCCATCCTCTGGCGGCACCAGAACGGCGCCAAGTGGCGCGGCATCCCCGCCGAGCTGGGACCATGGTGGGGTGCGGCGCAGACCTTCATCCGATGGGCAAGGACGGGCGTCTGGGAACGGCTGCTGGAACGGGTGCAGCAGTCCGGGATCAGCCTCGGCATGGTGTTTCTGGACGGCACGAACATCCGGGCGCACCAGAAGGCGGCGGGTGCGGCCAAAAAGAATGCGATGCGGCCCAGGGCGAGAGCCGGGAGGCGCTGGGGCGGTCTCGCGGCGGCTATGGCACCAAGGCGTGTGTGATCGCCGATGGGACTGGACGGGCGATTGCCTTCGCCCTCGCCCCAGGCCAGGCGCACGAACTGCCACTGGCTCCCGGTCTGCTCGGCTGCCTGTCCGACGTCCCAGGTTGGGTGGTCGGCGATCGCGGTCTCGCCTCCCATGCGTTCCGCGCCCTGATCTGGGACAGCGGCGCGCGCCCCGCGATCCCGTCCAAGCGCAACGAGGAGCCGATCGCTTGCCCGCCATGGATCTACCAGAACCGCAACCTCGTCGAGCGTCTGTGGGGACGGCTGAAGGAGTGGCGCGCTGTCGCCACCCGCTACGAAAAGACCGCTCGCTCCTTCATGGGCGTGCTCTGCATGGCAGCAACAATGGACTGGATCAAAGTCCCCAAGAGCTAACGGACCCTAGGCAGCGGCTTCAAGCGGTGTTCGCCGCTCTCCAAAGGCCGCCGAAGAAGCCGGGGAGGCATATACCCAAATCGTCGTGTGAGCGAAACCGATTCTCCTTAGAATCCTTTGAAATCTACGCCCGAACGGCTGTTGGCATCTCGGTCAGTGCGTGCCTGGGGATCAGCCCGTGCTCCTTCAGATCCGCCCAGAACTCCGCAGGAATAGCCTGGCGGACGAAGGCGGCATTTTGACGCACTTTTTCCGCGCTCTTCGCGCCAGGGATGACGGCACAGACAACTGGATGGGCGGCGCAGAACTGCAATGCCGCGGCGCGGATGTCCACCTTGTGCGCCTGGCACCGTGCCAAGATCAGGTCGCGGGCCTTCACCTGCTCTCCCCGTGGCGCGACATAGTCGAAATGGGGTCCACCGGCCAGCAGTCCCGAGTTGAAGGGGCCGCCCACGACGACCCGCACGCCCCTCGCGGCGCAGGTGGGAAACAACGCGTCGAGCGCGGAGTGATCGAGCAGCGTGTAGCGTCCGGCGAGCAGGAACAGGTCCGGGTCCGATTGCTCGAGACCTGCTTGACAGGCTTCCACGCGATTCACGCCCAGTCCCCAAGCACGGATCACTCCCTCCTCTCGCAGCCGGATCAGGGTCTGTCCCGCCCCCTGCATCGCCTCGGCGAACACCGTCCGCCAGTTCGGTCCATGCGCGTCCTCCGCAATGTCATGGATGTACACGATGTCGGCGCGGGCGAGGCCGAGCCGTTGCAGGCTGTCCTCGATAGAGCGGCGTGCTCCATCGCCGGAGTAGTCATATCGTGCGCGGAAGGGCAGCCCGCTGTCGAAAGGCGGGGGTCCGGCGACGATCTCAGGATCAGGGGTTAGCACGCGCCCGACCTTGGTGGACAGCACGAAGCTGCCTCGGGGGAGCTGGCGCAAAACATGCCCGAAACGGTGCTCCGAGAGGCCCGCGCCGTAATGCGGCGCCGTGTCAAAATATCGAATGCCCTCATCCCATGCGGCCGCCAGGGTCGCCTCGGCTGTTTGCTCGTCGATTCTGGCAAACATGTTGCCGAGCGGAGCCCCTCCGAAGCCCAACGGCCCTGGGGGGGCGAATCGGGTGCTGGTCTGAGACATGGGAAACTCCCGCCTGGCCATCAGGCGATCTTGCGTCGACTCGGTCGCGGATACACCCGTTCCGGGCGGCGCCACCAGCCGGGGGCGTGCGCCTCCGCGTTGGCAATGCGCCCCGTGGCCAGCAGCGACTGGTACTGCCAGGGCCAACCCGGTCGGACTTGGCGGGCTGTTGCGAATATCGAACACGCCCGGCTCGTAGGCTCGGTTGCGTTCGCGCAGCAGGGAGCGCCAGTCCATCGCTCCGAAAAGCGACCAGATCGTGACGGCGCGCAGGTCCACACTATCCGCGCGCAACTTTTGCGCGGCGGCCCAAACCTCGGCCAGCCAGCGAACGCACTCGACCTCCTCGGCGCAGCCGTGGTGCGCCTCGGTGACGAGCATGGGGAGGCGATAGCGCTCCCAGGCTTCGCGAATCCGGGCTTCCGGCCCGATCGGGCCGGGCGCGGGCGAGATCCGCACCGCCTCAACATCGGCATAGGTCTCGCGCCCGTTGCCGCCGGCGAATTCCGGCGGGTAGCGGTCCACCTCATGATCCAGGTAGCGCTCGCTGGTCAGGTAGTGGTTGATGCCGATGAAGTCGGGGGTGCCGTCGCCCGCCATGAATGCCTCAAGTTCGGCTTCGGTGACTTCAGCGTTCCGCAACGGCTTCCATAGCGGGTGCCTATGGTCCACGCGGCCGCAGAGCAGATCCAGGGACAGCCAGCGCCGGTTGTTCTCATACTCGGCCTGGTACGCGAGGCGAGGCGTTGCGAAGATCCGGCCCAAATCCTCGGTCTGGATCAGCCGTGCATTCGCGACGCGCCGGCGGATCGCGCGCATGGCGAGCAGGACGGCGCGGCACTGGTTCACGACCATGCGCAGGAACGCGCCCTCGCTTCGGGCGTGCGGATACCAATGGCCGTACAACCCGGAGAACCGCGCCGTGGTGAGCGGTTCGTTCACCGGAGTCCAGTCCTCGACCCAAGGATAGTGTGCAGCCACCGCGTCGGCGTGAACGGCAAGCTGCTCGGCGAAGTCGGGGCGCAGCAGGTCCGTGTAGCACGGGCCCGAGCCATGGTGCAGCAGGCCAACGATCGGCGTCAGCCCGAGGCGGCGCAGCTGCGTCAGGCGCTGGTCATGCCACTCCCAATGGCGGAGATCAGGACGGTGCGGCGCCACATGTTCCCACAGCACCGGGTAGCGCAGCACGCGGATGCCAAGCGCGGCCACCCTGTCGAGGTCGTCAGGCCGCCCGAAGTGCCCGGTTTCGCGGAACTGGTCGCGCCAGCTATCGCCGATGCGCACCACGCTGCATTCAAGTCCGCCCCAAACCTGGAGCGGAGCCTGTGCGGAAACCAAGCTTCCGCCTGCGTTCCCTCTCATTCCGCCAGTTCCGGAGTGCCAGCTCCGGTCTGGGTGTACGCCGGGACCCCGGTGGCCCTCAGCCCGCGCTCGGTGAGCCGAGCGGAGGCAGCGAGCGCCTGGCCGACGACCTGGTCCATGTTGTAGTACCGGTAGGTCGCGAGCCGGCCCACGAATGTCACGTTCGGTGCGGCATCGGCCAACGCCTGGTAACGCGCGTAGAGCGCCGCGTTCTCCGGGCGAGGCACGGGATAGTACGGGTCGCCGCCATCGGTGGGGTACTCGTAGCAGATGCTTGTCTTGGGGTGCCGCTGGCCGGTCAGGTGCTTGAACTCGGTGACCCGGGTGTAGGGCACCTCGGGAGATGGATAGTTCACCACCGCTACGGGCTGATGCTGGGGCGCGTCCAGCGTGCGGTGATCGAACCGCAGCGAGCGGTACGGCAACGGCCCGTAGCACTGACCGAAATACTCGTCGATCGGCCCGGTGAACACCAGATGACCGCAGGTTACGTCCTCGTGGACGTCGCGGTAGTCGGCGCCGAGCATTAGGGTGATATTCGGGTGGTCCAGCAGATTCTCGAAAAGGCGCGTGAAGCCGCGGCTGGGCATCACCTGGAAGCTGTCGGTGAAATACCGGTCGTCGTCATTGGCGCGGGTCGGGATTCGCGCGGTGACCGACTTGTCCAGTTCGCTCGGGTCCATGCTCCACTGCTTCCGCGTGTAGCCCCGGAAGAACGCTTCGTACAGCTCCGGGCCGACAGTCGAGAGCACGACATCCGCGGCGGTGCGGATCGGTGCGATCGGGTGCGCCTTCGCAGCGAGAAAGCCGGCAACCTCGCTTTCGGCCAGTTTCAGTCCGAAGAACCGGTTGATCGTGGTGCGATTGATCGGGATTGGAAACAGCGAGTTGCCGATCCGTGCCAGCACGCGATGCTCGTAGCTGCGCCAGTCGGTGAAGCGGCTGAGATACTTGACGATCCGGCGCGCGTTGCTGTGGAAGATGTGCGGGCCGTAGCGGTGGATCAGCACGCCGGCCGCGTCCTCGTGGTCATAGGCGTTGCCGCCAATGTGCCCGCGCCGGTCGATCACCAGCACGCGGCTTCCGCTGGAGGCGAGTCGCTCCGCCATGACCGAGCCGGCAAATCCGGCCCCCACTACCATGGCGTCGTAGCTGAGGTCCGAGGCCGCGTCGCGGCGCCGGGTCTTGTGACCTGCCCGCTGCGCGCCGGACAAGCGTTGCTCCATCAGCGCCGCCATGCGCTCCCAAATGCTGTCCCACGAACAGCCGGCCAGCATCGCATCGGTTTCGGACAGCCAAGTTTTGCGATCCTGCGCGAGCCCAAGGGCGTGTTCGACGGCGGCGGCGAATGCTTCGGTGGTGCCCGCGATGATGACCGGCTTTGTTGCGCCGGTACTGGCGCACCACGTCGGTAATGGGCGTTGAGACGACCGGACGCCCCGCCGCGAGGTACTCTGGCGTCTTGGTTGGGCTGATAAACCGCGTCGCCTCGTTGCGGGCGAACGGCATGAGCGCCACGTCCCAATTGGACAAATAGGCTGGCAGCGCCTGATACGGCTTGCCGCCGAGATAGTATATGTTTGGCCGCCGTGGCAGTCCCGCCGGATCGATCTTCACGACGGGACCGAGCAGCACCAGGTTCCAGTCCGTCCGGGCATCGGCCAGCCCCGCAATGAGCGCCTGGTCCAGTCGTTCGTCGATGACCCCGTAAAAGCCAAGGCGCGGACGCGGAATGCCGGCCTGGTCCTCCGGGTCCGGCAGCGCCTCGCGAGCCGGCAGGAAGTGCGCGAAGTCGACCCCGCTCGGGAACGGATGGACGTCATCGTGCTGCTGGCGCTTCACGTCATAGAGGCTGTACCCGCCAGTGAACACGAGGTCGGCCCGCGCGAGCAACTCCTGTTCGCGCAAGGGAATTGCCGGGTCGGCGCCATGAAAGGCCGAGAGCTCGTCCATGCAGTCATAGATGACCTGCCGCGCCTCGATATGGGCGGAAAAGGGCAATGCCTGTGGCGTATAGTACCAAAGAATAGGATCGTGGACCGCCTCTGTCCGGACAAACGCGTCAAGCAACTCCCGCTGAGCCTCGATGGACGCCGCCACGCCGGTCCCGTGCGGCAGGAGCGTGGTCAAGACCGTGACGCCCTCGGGCGACATGACGCTCTCCAGCGTAGGCGCTTTCGCATCAACGAGCAGCGGCTCTTCCCAATAGAACACGCGAGCGTTGCGGGCTGCCCGCCGCATGAGGTGCTGAGGTCGCTGGAAGACAAAGGACCAGCGCAGGTGCGAAAAGCAGATCAGTGGTGGGCAGGACGCAATCCCGGCCAGCGGGTACCGCGGCCCGAAGTTGCGGGCAGCGGTGCCCTTCTGGCTCATAGCCATTCAACTTTCTCCGATTTGTCGGCAGCAGCACCGAATACTCTTGTCGGAGACAGCACCGAATACTGACCCTAAGAGCGATCAGGCCATCAAGTTTTCCGTTCACTTAAATTTTTGCTATTTGAAGACCTGAACGATAGCGAACTATTGCGCTTGCATTAGAGCTTGATGGGCAGACTCGAGACGGCCTCGCTTCGTACGCCCGATGCGCTGACCGCGCGGAGAGCATACACATGCTCGCCCGGCGGCGGCGTGTCGATCCACAACGAGGCGCGCAGCGGCACTGGAGCAATCGACTGCTGCGATCCCGCGGAGGACCGCGTCAGTTCATACGTGTAAAACCACGGTTCGTGGTTCGGCGTCCAGCGCAGGATGACATGGGGCTGCTCGACGCTAGCTTGCAGCCAGCGCGGCTTCTCTGGCACGGCTACCAAGAAGGGCGTGACCCAGAGCAACAGCGTTGTGAAGTCTCGCAACGTGAGTTCCCTGCGCAGTTCATTGCCTGTCAGCGTGATACCGGACTGGATGGGCGCGGCGACTGCCAACTCCTGGGCGTGGCGGATACGTGACGCGACACCCGCGTCAATGCCGGTTGCGGGCATGGCGCGGCCCGCGGCCGTGAAGGCGTTGGAAAGCGACTCATCGATGCGGAACTCGGCGACGTTGACGCGCTCCCAAGGCACATCGCGAAGCAGGTACTCAATCCGCCGCTCGTCGCGCGCCGCTTCGCCGCTCGCTGGATAGAGAGTGAATAGCGCCGCGACCGCGTCGTTGGTTGCGGTGGCCACACAATACAGATCAGAATTTGGATAGGCCGCGCTTGGCGTCCGCAACGTCGCATGGCGGTCGCCCAGCAGGCGCAGGAGTTCGTAGAAGTTGTAAGGTGGCACCTTCGCCAGATCGTCCGGCGCGCCCAGCCGGGTCATGATGCTGCGCCTGCCGTCGAAGGGCGCCCGGATCAGTTGCTGGTTGGCGTTGTCCGAGAAGGCGGCGAAGCGCAGCTCGGAATTGGAAAACTCCGTGCTCAACTGGTCGTAGGCGACGGCCTGCGCCGCCAGCCAGGACGGAAACTGCTCCGTCATCCGAGGCTCGTACGGAGTGTCGAACGCCACCTTCATGTCCGCTTCGTTGTTGATGATCCACATCCCTCGAAACCGGTTCGCATCGAGCCGCAGGGCCGCGCGCGCTGTCTCCCGCGCGGCGGCCACGGAGCGTTGCAGCTCCGGCCAGGTTTCCTGAGCCACCCAGATGCCCTTGCGGTGCAGCGAGATGAAGTCGCACTTCACCGCGGGTTCCCGATGCAGGAATTCGAGGAAGCGCTGGATCAGGCGAGCGCCCTCGGCGGGCATATAGGCGACCGCCGGCCCGCCGAGCCGAACCGCGTGGCCAGCGCGGAGGACCGCTTCGGAGGTCGCGCGGTACAGCTCCAGGTATCGGTCGAAGCTTCCGGACCAGAATGGCGGCATGTTGGGCTCGTTCCAAACCTCGAGCCACCATCGTCCGATCTCCGCCGCGCCGAACCGCGCGACGCTTTGATCGAGGAAAGCCCGCACCAGATTCTGCCAGTTCTCAAAAGACGATGGCGGCTGGATCGGCGAAGGCGAGACCGCCGCGGGAAAGAAATTGAGCCCCACGAAGGGGACGAGGCCCCGTGACGTCAACTCCGCGAGCGCGCGCAGCGTTGTCGAGAAGTCGATCGGCTCGTCGGGGCGGAGCCAGACATCGCCGTTGCCCTTCGGAAAGACGTTCTCTTTCTCGCCGCTGTTCAGGGCGCCAAAAAAGCGCACGCCGCCGAACGCCTCCGGGGACGCAGCCATGGTGTCGAGCAGGCGCGTGAAACGCGCATCGAGCAGCCAATCGATGTCGAACACGCCGACCGTGCTGAAGGCGGCGGCCAGGAAGGGTGGTGGCGCCGCGGCGCCTGGCGCGGGCGAGGCGGGGAGCGCCGAGACAACGATACGGACCGGATGGTTGAGCATCGTGCCGCCTTGTCCGCGTTCCGCTCCCACACCCATCACCGACGCGACCCCGCGCAGGAACGCACGTCTTCTGAGTTTTCCATCTGGCATCTTCGATGCTCGCAACAAGGAGGCACCAGCCCGGAACCTTCCTGTTCCCAAGTCAAATGATCCGGTTTGCCCGCGCCAGCACCGCCTCGAACAGAACCTGGCATCCCGCCTCCGCCTGCTCCGGCAGCATGTCCTCGGCCTCGTTGTGCGACAGCCCGTCCTTGCAAGGCGTGAAGATCATCGCCGTCGGCGCGTGCCGCGCCACGTACACCGCGTCATGCCCGGCACCGGAGACGATCTCGCGCGCGGGATAGCCCAGCCGGGCCGCCGCTTGGCGCACCAGCTCGACGCATGCCGGATCGAAGGGCTGGGCGGGGATGCGGAACAGCGGGGTGATGTCGAGCCTCACCCCGCAATCGCGGGCGATGAACCCGGCCTCGCGCGGGAACTGCGCGTCAAGCCGGTCGAGCTCCGCGTCCTCGGGATGGCGGAACTCCACCGAGAAGCGCACTTCGCCGGGGATCACGTTGCGGCTGTTGGGAAACACTTGCAACTGTCCGACCGTGCCCCGCCCGGCCTCGCCGCGGGCGCGCATCATGCGCTCGACCAGGTCGATCACACGGGCCGCGCACACCAGCGCGTCCTTGCGCGCCTCTGGCGGCGTGGTGCCGGCGTGGCTCTCCTGGCCGGTCGCGACCGCGTCGTACCAGACCTGGGCCTGCGCGCCGGTGACGATGCCGATGGCCTTGCCCTCGCGCTCCAGGATCGGACCCTGCTCGATGTGCAGCTCGAAATAGGCATCGGCCGGGGAGGAGGCGGCACGCGCCTCTCCCCGATAGCCGATCTGGTCGAGCGCGGCGCCGACCGTCACGCCCTCGCTGTCGGTGAGCGCATAGGTCTTGTCGAGCGGGAACACGCCCGCCCAGACCCCGGAGCCCATCAGGCTGTGGCCGAACCGACTGCCCTCCTCGTCGGTCCAGTTCACCAGCTCGACCGGGGCCTCGGTTGTGACGCCGAGATCGTTCAGCGTCCGCATCACCTCCAGGCCGCCGAGCACGCCCAGCGCCCCGTCAAACTTGCCGCCCGAGGGCTGGCTGTCGAGATGGCTGCCGAGCAGCACGGGCGGACGCGCCGGATCGCGGCCCTCGCGCCGGGCGAACATATTGCCGATGGCGTCAATCCGCACGGTCAGGCCCGCCGCCTCGCACAGGGCACGGAACTGGTCGCGCGCGCGCCGGTCGACATCGGTGAGCGTGAGGCGGCGGACCCCGCCCTTGCGGGTCGCGCCAATCTCGGCCATCCGCATCAGGCTGTCCCAGAGCCGGCGCCCGTCGATGCGCTGATTGGTCTGCGCGCTCATCTCCGCCCTCCATACGGCTGGCATCTTGCCCGCCGCCCCCGGTCCTGCAAGCTTCCCCCGCAACGGAGTCCGCGATGCCGAGCCTGCCCAGACCACGCGCCGCGGCGCTTGCCCTGCATGGCCTGCTCGCCCTGGGCGGGTGCAAGCTGATCGATCAGCGCACCTTCGCCCCGGCCCCCGAAGCCCCGACGCCCGCCGCGCCGCGCAGCACCGAGACCCGCACGCCGCTGATTAGCGTGGCGGCGGGCACCAAGCTCGCGACCTACGAGCCTCTGCTGCGCTCGCCGGTGCGGGCGGCCGAAGCCCGCGACCCGGCGGTGCGGTTCGACGTCATCAGCGTGGTGCCGGCGAGCGGCACGCTCGCCGAGCAGGTCAAGGCCGCCGATGCGGTGCGCGCCAGCGCGGCGGAGGTCGCCCAGGCATTGATCGCGGCGGGCGTCGCGGAGAGCCGCATCAGCCTCGGAGCGCGCCCGGACCCGACAGTGCATGGCCCGGAGGTGCGGGTTTACCTGCGTTGAGGACAGGCGACCGCCGCTGATCGCCAGGCTTGCTACGCGGCAGACAATTGTAATTGAGAACCGTTCTGAAATAGTTTATATTGCTTAAGAGCACTGACATTTTTCGCAAATAGCCGCAACGCTCCGTGTAGAACCGGAATCGGGATTGTTCCGGTAATGGGAATCTCGCGCATGGCTACGATCACCACCAGCGGCACCGTTCCGATCAGCCTCGACGTGACTGGGAACAACCCGCTCACGATCGCCGGCACAGTCACCGTTGCCTCCACCGATGTCGGCGTGGCCGCGTCGAGCGTGGCTGGGGCGCTGACCAATCGCGGCAGCATCCTCGCCACCACGGCGGTTGTCGGGACTGGCGACACCGCGACCGCCGGAGGGGTGGGTGTTCAGTTTCAAGCGGGCGGCACCATCACCAATCAGGTGAGCGCGGTCGTCTTCGGTGCCGGAAGTGGCATCACGGTCGGATCCAAGGCTGGCAGGGTCAGCAATTACGGCACGGTCTCCGGCCCCGGCCACGTCGCCGTTGCGCTCGACGACGGGGGCTCCGTCACCAACACCGGCTCGATCCTGGGCGCCGAGGACGGGGTCCGCGTCCTCGATGCCCTCGGGACGGTCACGAACTCGGCACCATCCTCGCGACCAGCGGCGACGGGATCGGGTTCGCGCAGGAGGAACCGTCACGAACAACAGTGACGGCTCATCTTGGGTTCTGGGGTCGCCGGGGCAGGCATGTCCATCGATGGCCAGGCGGGCCATGTGACCAATATCGGGAGCATCGCCAGTTCTGACGATGTCGGAATCGCGCTGCGCACGGGCGGCGGCGTCGTGAACACGACCGGCGCTTCGATCATCGGCGCTCAATACGGCGTCCTCATGGCGGGCGGCGCCGGCACGCTGGAGAACGCGGGCACGATCTCGGGCGGAACGGGTGCGGTTCTCTTTCAGGGAAACATTGACGACCGTCTCGTCGTCGATCCTGGCGCTGCCTTCAGTGGCATCGTGCAGGGACAGGCCACGGCCGCGAACACCCTGGAACTGCCGGCGGGTCGGCACGCTGAGCGTCGGCGCGGACACGTTCGGCGACAGCGGCAGGTTGCCGAGGCCGGACAGGCCCAGGCTGGACCTTCGCCCAGTTCGATACCATCGCCATCGACGCGGCGGAACGTGGGCTCTCGCGGCCAGGTCGGCACCCTTGGCGATAACGGTACCGTCGCGATCACCGGCTTCGCCGATGTCTCGGCCGCGATCGATCCTTCCAGCACAGGCCTGTTCCAGCTAGGGAACAACGGCACGCTGGAGGTCGCGTCCGCCCCGGGCGACGGCGCGCAAATCCAGTTCCAGCCCACGGGCGTGAGCGAACTGGTCCTCGACGACGCAACAGTGTTTGGCGCCAATGTCGGCTCGGCGAGCTACGCGGGACCGCTTCTTGAAAGCTTCGGTGCGGGCGACACAATCGACCTCAAGGGCGTCGACCCCGCTGGCGCGGCACTGAATTACGACGGGTCGACCGGCTTGCTGCAAATCACAGATGGGGCCACGCAGGCGGCAAGCCTCACGTTCCAGGCCTCCAGCGTTGGAACGGGCGCCTTCTCCGCTTCTGCCGATGGAGCGGCCGACACCTTCATCACGTTTAGTCCCAGTGGACCCACAGGCCCGACCGGCCCCACTGGCCCGACCGGCCCCACTGGCCTGACCGGCCGTCCCACAGGCCTGACCGGTCCCACTGGCCCGACCGGCCCCGTGGGCGCCCCACCGGCACTCCCGGCCCCGGCCCAGCCGACCGGCACTCCTGGCCCGATCTCCCACACCGGAGGGACAGGTCCGGCCGAAAACAACGGCGCTGTCACCCTCTCCGGAAGCTACACTTTCACCGCGACAACCCCTAGAGCGGGATGACACAAGTTGAATCACTTGGGGATTCTCAGACCACCCGGAATTCGATTTAACCTGCTGGCTGGGATGGGAGGCCAGCATGGATGGCGAGACCCTACTCCAACGATCTGCGTGAACGGGTTGTCGCTGCCGTGACGCGGGATGGCTTGTCGCGGCGCGAGGCGGCTCAGCGCTTCGGTGTCGGCGTCAGCGCGGCGATCAAATGGGTGCAGCGCTGGGGCGAGACGGCAGCATCGAGCCTGGTCCGATGCGCGGGCATCGGCCCAAGAAGCTGACCGGCGCATGGCGACGCTGGCTGCTCGAACGCTGCCACGAACGCGCCTCCACCTTGCGTGGTCTGGTCAGTGAATTGGCCGAACGGGGCTTGAGGGTCGACTATCGTTCGGTGTGGGCGTTCGTCCGTGCGGAGAAGCTGACGCACAAAAAAAGACCCTGATCGCCAGCGAGCAGGACCGCGCCGATGTGGCGCGCCGCCGCGCACAGTGGCTGCGCCACCGCGGTGATGTCGATCCCAAGCGGTTGGTGTTCATTGACGAAACCTGGGTCAAGACGAACATGGCCCCGCTGCGCGGCTGGGCGCCGCGCGGCCAGCGCCTGAAGGCCAAGGTGCCGCACCGGCGCTGGGAGACCATGACCTTTCTGGCCGCGCTGCGCCATGACGGTGTCGAAGCGCCGTGGCTTGTTGATGGGCCGATCAATGGCGAGCGGTTCCGCCTGTATGTCGAGCAGGTGCTGGTGCCGACGCTGCGCCCGACCGACATTGTCGTCATGGACAATCTGGGCAGCCACAAGAGCAAAGCCGTGCGGCGTGCTATTCGGGTGCTCTAGCTTGAACTTAATCTGACAGGCAGTGTTGGTTTTCGGAAGCGGGAGCCGAGGGCGGGGCGCGGTTCTCACCCCTGGGCTGGGACCGCGCCCCGCCCTCGGCGGGACGGAGACCAGGACATGACCCAAGCGCAGAAGATCATCCGGGCGAAAGTGGGCTTGCTGGAGCTGGCCAAGCAGCTCGGCAATGTCAGCCAGGCCTGCAAAATGATGGGCGGAGCTGCCCAAGGTTCCGCGCGCGCAGCGCGTGGAATGGCAGCGGAGGGTACTCGACGCGACAGCTTTTATCGGTTCAAGGAGCTCTACGACAAAGGCGGCGAGCTCGCCTTGCAGGAGATCAGCCGCCGCAAGCCGGTCCTGAAGAACCGCACCGCCCCGGAGGTGGAGGCGGCGGTGGTGGAGATGGCCATCGAGCAGCCCGCCTGGGGCCAGGTGCGGGCCGCCAACGAGCTGGCCAAGCGCGGTCTGTCGATCTCCCCGGCCGGGGTGCGCTGCGTCTGGCAGCGCCACGATCTGACCACCATGCGCCACCGGCTGAAAGCGTTGGAGGCCAGGATGGCGCAGGAGCGGCTGATCCTGACCGAGGCCCAGGTCGCCGCGCTGGAGAAGGCCAAGGCGGAGAAGGAGGCGCACGGCGCGTTCGAGAGCGAGTGCCCGGGCTACTGCGGCGCGCAGGACACCTTCTATGTCGGCAACCTCAAGGGGGTGGGCCGGATTCTGTCAGCAGACCTTCAGCGATACCTATGCCAAGGTGGCGTTCGCCAAGCTGTACGATCGCAAGACCCCGATCACCGCCGCTGAGCTGGTGAATGACCGCGTGGTGCCCTTCTACGACGAGCACGAGGTCAAGCTGCAACGCGTGCTGACCGACCGCGGCACCGAATACTGCGGCAACCCCGAGCGGCACGAGTATGGGCTGTATCTCGCGGTGGAGGACGTCGACCACAGCCGGACCAAGACCAAGAGTCCGCAGACGAACGGGATTTGCGAGAGGTTCCACCGCACCGTGCTGGAGGAGTTCCACCGGATCGCCTTCCGCAAGAAGGTCTACCGCGGCATCGAGGACCTACAGGCCGATCTCGATGCCTGGGTCACCAGTTACAATGAGAACCGTCCGCATCAGGGCCGCTGGTGCTTCGGCAAGACCCCGATGCAGACCTTCCTTGACACCACCCCACTTGCCAGGGAGAAAATCATGGCCGCCTGACCACAGCAGACATGCTCATCGGCTCATGCAGCCAGCACCGTCCGTCAGATCAAGTCGTAGCTAATACAATTCGGGCGAGCGGGGCCAAACTGTTCCTGCTGCCGAAATACTCACCCGATCTGAACCCGATCGAGATGCTGTTCGCCAAGCTCAAGCACTGGCTGCGCCAGGCCGCAGGCCGAAGTGTCGAGACCCTCTGCGGCACACTCGCCGAGACCCTCAATGCCGTCACCCCAACAGAATGCCGAAACTACTTTGCCCAGGCCGGATATGATCCGACCTAAACCCCCGCTCTAGCGGCGCCTACACGCTCGGCGGCAGCGGACAGGTCAGCTTGGGCGAGGGCACCAACGCGATCAGCATCACCAGTGGCAGCGACACCATTTTCGCCGCCGCCAATTCTGGACCCACCGGGGTAAATGGGGGTGCCGGCGCGGTGTTCTTCTACGCGGCCCCGTCCAGCACGCAGGGGCTGGACCTCGTGATCGGTGGACGGCGGCAACACGGTCGTCGGCGCGTCGAACAATGTCGTGGTGTATGCCGACGCCAGCGCCAGCAACGGCGCAGGGCAGGGCGCGCTGCTGGTTGCCGGATCGGGCAGCGAGACGCTGTTTGGCGCCGCCTCGGCGGGCAACGACCAGGTCCTGGAGCAGCTTCGGCGGCGGCGATGACTTGGTCATGGCCGGGTCGGGCAACGACGCCCTGGTCGCCGGGACCGGCAACAACTCGCTGTTCGGCGGCGGCGGTGACGACGTGTTCTACATCGCCAGCAGCACGTTACTGGGCGCGATCACGAACACCCCCGTCACACCAGGCCACCACCTCGTCGCCAACGTTCACGCGGGCGATTTCCTGGCGCTTACTGGGTTCGACTCGCTCTATGGCGGCGCCGGGAGCGCCGCCGCGGTGGTCTCCTCGGCGCTGGCGTCCGGCACCAGCACAGTCGTGCTGAAGGACGGCACGTCCATCACCTTCGCCGGCGACACGCGCGCGCTGAAGGTCGCCTCCTCCTGACCTCGGGCTGGCGCGGGCGCTGCACAAGCGTCCGTGTTCGCATTGCCGGCTCGCGACCCGCGGCATTGACGTGGCAACGCGACGTCCGCAGGTTCCGGACGGAGGTGCCACCATGACCGGCATCTTGACCGAGACTCAGCGCGCCTTCCGGGAGACAGCGCAGCGCTTCGCGGGCGAGCGGATCGCCCCTGGCTACATGGCGCGCGACAAGGAGCCGCGCATCGATCGCGCGCTGGTGCGGGAGATGGGCGCGCTGGGCCTCCTCGGCGCCGACCTGCCGGAGCGCTGCGGCGGCTTCGGCGAACCGTGCGTCACCGCGGGCCTCGTCATGGAGGCGGTGGGTTACGCCGACCCCAACCTCGCCTACGTGCCGCTCGTCGCTTCGCTCAACGGACAGATCATCGCCCGGCACGGCTCGCATGAGCTCGCCGGGTACTGGATACCGCGCATCGTCGCCGGCGAGGCGCTGATCTGCATCGCCTTGACCGAGCCGCGTGGCGGATCGGACGCGGCGCACCTGGCGCTGTCCGCCCGGCGCAGCGGCGACTCCTACGTGCTGAACGGCGAGAAGTCGTCGATCAGCATGGCCGGCCAAGCCGACGCGGCGGTGGTCTTCGCGCGGACCGGCACGCCCGAGAGCGGCGCGCGCGGCGTCTCTGCCTTCCTGGTGCCGATGGACACGCCGGGCATCAGCACGACCCGGCTCAGCGACCTGGGTAGCCACTGCATCGGCCGCGGCTCGATCTTCTTCGACGATGCGCGAGTCCCGGCGGAGAACCGCTTGGCGGAAGAGGGCATGGGGTTCGCGCAGGTGATGCAGGGTTTTGACTACAGCCGGGCGCTGATCGGGTTGCAGTGTTGCGGCGCGGCCCAGGCCTCGCTTGACGAGAGCTGGGCCTATGTCGGCCAGCGCCACGCTTTCGGCGCGCCGATCGCGCAATACCAGGGCGTCAGCTTCCCGCTGGCGGAAGGGGAGGGCATGGTCGCCGCCGTTCGGCAGCTCTGCTATCACACGCTGCGCCTGCGCGACGAGGGGGCGCCCCACACCGCCGAGGCCGCTATGTGCAAGTGGCTGGGGCCGAGGACGGCGGTGGACGCGATCCACCAGTGCCTGCTGACACACGGCCAGTACGGCTGGTCGCTCGACCTGCCGCATCAGCAGCGCCTGCGCGACGTGATGGGCCTTGAGATCGGCGACGGCACCGCGCAGATCATGAAGCTGATCGTCGCGCGCGAGCGGGCGGGCAAGGCCGCCGTTCAGTACGCCGCGCGGAGCTAGGGCAAGGCCGCTTCGAGTGAAAGCGAGCGGCCGGGCCGTGCATCGTGAACGCTGCACGCGCTGGCGTTCGCGACGCACGGTTTATACAGGTCAGCCGTGGAGGGGAAGCCGTTCCGTCGATGAAGGGGCGGAAGAGAGTGCCGAAACTTGGCTGCCAGATCGACCAAGGGCCAGTGCAAACGTCTCGGAGGCCGACAGCCCGTAGGCGTTGGTGGCCACGACCTCGACGCCGATTGTTCCAAAAGCACCTATCGGCACAATGCCGGTGAAGTCGGCCGTGCTGGCGTTGAAGTGGAGTCATGACGCCTGATCGGCGCCGCTGACCTGGAAGGCCGCGTAGGTCAGCGGCGAGCCTTGCGGATCGCTGAACGTGCCCTTGGGCAGGAGGAAGCTCATGGACTGCCCATCGGCCGCGGCATGGGTGGCCGTCTGGTGCGCCAGGGTCGGCAGGGCAGGCTGCACATTCGCGGAGAACGTTTCGGACGTTGACAAGCCGCTCGCGTCGGTCGCCGTCACCTTGAGATGGAGGGGTTCGGGCGTGATCGGGGCCGTGCCGGACAACGTGCGGGTCGCCGCGTTGAACACGAGGCCGCGCGGCAGCGCGCTCCCATTCGCTTGTGTGACTGTGTAGGAGAGCTTTTCGCCCTGCGGGTCCGAAAACGTGTTGGCGGGCAGCGCCAGCGCGATCTTTTGCCCCGCTGTCCAGGTCTGGTCCGTTGCCGGATTGGCAATAGTGGGCGCGCTGGCGCGTACGACCACCTGAAACGTCTCGGTGGCGGACGGCCCGCTGCTCTCGGTCGCTGTCACCTTGATGGCATACGTGCCCAGGGCGAGGGGCGCCGTACCGCTGAAGGTTCTGGCCGCCGCGTTGAACACCAGCCCGGCGGGCAGCGCCCTGCCGTTTGAGAGCGACGCCGCGTAATGGAGCACTTGGCCTGGAACGGCGGTGAACGTGTCTGCCGGGAGCGCCAAGGATACTGCCCGGCCCGCCGTCCAGGTTTGGGCCGCCGTCTGGTCCGTCAACGCCGGCGGTGGCGCGACCACGGTCGCCGAGAACGTCTCGGAGTCAGAAAGTCCGCTGGTATTCGTTGCCGTAACCCTGAGCGACAACAGCTCGGAGACGGTGGGGATTTTACCGCTGAACGTCCCGGTGGACGCGTCGAATCTCAGCCAGCTTGGCAGCGCTTGGCCATTTGAAAGTGTGGCACCGTATCGCAGCGTTTCGCCTTGTGGGTCTGTGAAGGTGTTCGCCGGGAGCGCACACGAGACCTGCTGCCCTTCGATCCATGTCTGCGCGGCGGTTTGACGAGCGAGCGTCGGCGCCGCCGCGGGCACGGTGGCCTGAAAGGTCTCCGAAGTCGAGAGCCTGCTCGTGTCGGTGGCCGTCACGGTTAGCGACAGCGTCTGTAGGCCGCTCGGCACGGTGCCATAAAACGTCCTCGTCGTCGGGTTGAAGCTCAGCCAGGGCGGCAACGCCTGGCCGTTCGCCTGCGTGGCGGCGTAGGTCAGCGTCTCCCCTTGGGGATCGACGAACGTGCCCGAGGGCAGCGTGAAGGCGACGCGGGAGCCTTGCTTCCAGGTCTGGCCGGCCGTCTGTTTGACAAGCGGCGGCGCCGAGGGCGCACCGACCAAGACGGTCACCGACTGCCAGTCGCCCCAGTAGGAGCCGTTGAACGCGCGTACGCTGACGGCGTCGGCGCACGCCCCCGAGCCTGCGACCAGGCAGACCGAGCTGAGCGAAGACACGACGTCCGCGGAGTCCGCGCTGTGCGCGGCGACGGCGTTCCCCTTGATGTTGAGGCTGTCGCCGGTCGCGGTGTCGTGGATCTGGTATTCGGTGACAGCCTTGTTGAACGGATCGCTGGCCGAGAAGATCGGTTGCAGCGCCAAACTCCCGCTGGTCACGAGGTTGGCGCTGGCTTCGGTCGTTTTCACGACCGGGGTGTCGAGGCGATAGATGACGACGTTTTTGGCTTGCACGCCCGCCCACTCGAAAGAGGCGAGATGTGGCGCTGCGAGGGTGATGTCGCTGCTCGATCCGTCGTTGGCGGAATTTGTAATCTGGCCGTTGGAGCCAACGTAACTGATGTTGTCGATCAGCATGGCACTCGCGCCGGAGCCGGACACACAGGTCGTGATGTGTCCGTTTCCGGAGGGGCCTTCGATCACGACGACATCGCCCTCGGTGACCATCGACTGCCAGTTGCCCGACTGCCCGGCTGGACCGTTGAAGGCGACCATCCACTCGCCATTGGCCGTGCTCTGCATCGGAAGCGCCGCCCCGGCCTCCGCGGCGATGGTGCTCGCTAGAGGGGATGAGTTAGGTCGGATCATACCGGCCTGGGCAAGTAGTTTCGGCATTCTGTTGCGGTGACGCATCGAGGGTCTCGGCGAGCGTGCGCAGAGGGTCTCGACACTTCGGCCTGCGGCTGGCGCAGCCAGTGCTTGAGCTTGGCGAACAGCATCTCGATCGGGTTCAGATCGGGTGAGTATTTCGGCAGCAGGAACAGTTTGGCCCGCTCGCCCGAATGGCACGCCGCACGGCTTTGCTCTTGTGGCTGCCAGATTGTCCATGACGACATGTCGGTGGGGCGCAGCGTCGGCACCAGCACCGCTCGACATACAGGCGAAACCGCTCGCCATTGATCGGCCCATCAACAAGCCACGGCGCTCGACACGTCATGGCGCAGCGCGGCCAGAAAGGTCATGGTCTCCAGCGCCGGTGCGGCCTTGGCTCAGGCGCTGGCCGCGCGGCGCCCAGCCGCGCAGCGGGGCCATGTTCGTCTGACCCAGGTTTCGTCAAGAACACCAACCGCTGGGATCGACATCACGCGGTGGCGCAGCCACTGCGCGCGGCGGCGCGCCACATCGGCGCGGTCCTGCTCGCTGGCATCAGGGTCTTTTTTGTGCTCAGCTTCTCGCCGGACGAACGCCCACACGACGATAGTCGACCTCAAGCCGCTCAGCCGATTCACGACCAGACCCGCAGGTGGAGGCGCGTCGTGGCAGCGTTCGACAGCCAGCGTCGCCAGGCCGGGAGCTTCTTGGGCCGATGCCGCGCATGGACCGGCTCGATGCTGCCGTCGCCCAGCGCGCACCAGATCGCCGTGCTGACGCCGACACCGAAGCGTGAGCCGCTGGCGCGCGACAAGCCACCGGCACGGCAGCGACAACCGCACGCAGACATGGAGTAGGGTCCGCCACAGCTGGCCCCCCAGCCAGCAGGGAAGCCGGGGTGAAAACCGGAAAGGACGAACCCAGCAGCCATCCATGTTCCAGGCGTCGCCAACGAAGGTCGCGGCGATCGAGGCAATCGAGTCAGGCGTCGCCTGCGCAGGCACGGCCCCGGAAAAGCTTGGCTGAGTCGCGACGGCGACGCTGCCAAGATAGTCAGGAGAATCCCAGCTCATCAGCGCGTACGGGTCGCTGCCCCACGCGCTGGCATGGCTGAGATCGCTAAAGCCGAACAACGACAACTCGGTGAGATCGTCCAGGCTGCCAGATGCCGTGTAGGTCATCTGATCGAGGTAGCCGTACGTCGCGTTGTAATACCGTCCGGTGGACGCATCGTAGGTGAACACCAGACCCAGGGAGCGCGCGTCACCGCCGAGAGCGCCAAACCTTGCTGTCTCGCCGTTGCCGGACAAGCTGCCGGTGGCCCTCGTCGCGCCTGCGGTGTACTCGTTCCGATCAAGACCGGTGAGCACAAGATAGGTCGGGTTCGCGCTGGAAGCGGTGGTGGAGAATATCTGCCCAAGGCTGATTTGCCCGGCGGCAGGGACAACAAAGGCATCTTCGGTTTCAACGACGGACATGGGTTTCCCGCTAAGGATGAGTTGCCCACGCCGTCCTGGCGCCGATTACATACGATTGATTGGTTGTCGCTGGGTTCGAGTGTTCGGACGCCGGAAATTCAGACGATCGTTCGCTGTTCCATATGCTTTCTTTCAACGCACGCAGGCTGCGGCATCAGTGCGAGACCAAGTCCGGCCGTCCCGGGTTGGCGGTCACGCTGGGACATCCAGCCCGTGCTCGTTCCGCTTTTGTTTTCAATCAAATTGGATAAGATTTGGTAAATAGGATCTCATTATTTGAGATATCGGAAGGAGCGGCCCCGGCACCGGGCGGCCCCCTCCGCAGGCGGGGACACGAACCTTGATCCGGAGACTAGGGCCTGTCGTCTCTTGGGGGCTTCTCGGGGCTGTGCTTCTGGGTGGGGGGGGGGGGGTGGGGGGGGGTGGTGGGGGGCGACCTGGTGGGGCGGGGACAATCGATTGTTCTCGAGCGGTGCTGTGGGGGAGGGGTGGGCGATGCCGGCGCTGTTTGGCAAATGGAACACCGTGTTCAAGCGCTTCCGCGACTGGGTGAAGGCGGACGTCTTCAAGCGCATGTTCGACGCGGTGGCGGACGAGCCGGACATGGAATACGCCATGGTCGATGCCACCTCGTCAAGGTCCACCGGCACGGTCAGGGCGAAAAGGGGAACTCAGAGCCAGGCTATCGGCCGTTGCAAGGGCGGCCTGACGACAGATCTGGCGCTGACCGACGCGCTCGGCAACCTGGTCCGTTTTGTCCTGTTACCAGGACACCGGCACGACACCGTCGGCGTCGCACCGCTCATCCAGGACATCGAGTTCGCGGGTCTGACGGCACCAGTCCATTGTTGCTGCCATCAGAGCACGCCCATGAAGGAGCGGGCGGTCTTCTCATAGCGGGTGGCGACGGCCCGCCATCGACCACGAGGTCTAAAGTGGCGGCCCTGGTGAGAACTTCTTCTGTAAGCTGAAAGAGTTCAAACGCATCGCCATGCGCAGCGACAAGACGGACAGAGCTTCGCCGCATGATCCATCTCACCGCAGTCATCGGCTAAAATGACGGATTCACAGGCCAGTACTGTCACAGAGATTATGACGTGTTGGTGGGTTGCGGATAGGCGTGGGCCAGCTTTCCGCGCCTTTTGGTTGTGAACTCCAACGGATGGCGCACCTGAGGCATTGCGCTGGCGCTCCAGGCTTCGATCTCAACGTTGAGAGCGTCGCGCTCGGCGATGCGGCGATCAGGCACTGGCCGTGCAGCACACTGATTCAATCTCTGCCATGTTCAGCAACTGGCATGTTTGGGTGTGTAATGGAATTCCAGGCGCTGGAGGATGCGGTGCGCTTGGGTGCCGGGAAAGCTCATACAGGCACGGCCGTGTGGTTGATAAATTGTCCTGCCGACCGGATCAGGTCTGCGTCCGGGTAATGAAGATTGGTGAAATCGGGCGGGCAGGCGGCAAATCCTGCGCCGTCGCGCTCGTGACTTCACATGCCGCATGACTTGTGCGCATCGAGGAACATGAACAGATTGGCGGTGCCGTTACGCTTGTATTCATAGTCATACGCTGCGGCTGACCGGCTTGGCCGGGATTGGCTGGCACACCTCGCCGATCAACTGGGTCGGCGTTTCGTTAAAGCACACCACCGGACGCTGCGGATCGGCCGGTTCGGCATACAGATCCAGCACGTCCTCCATGCGCGCAACGTAGCTGCCATCAACCTTCGGGATGCACCACATCTTCCGTCGCCACGGCTTCAGATCGTCTTCGTCAGGCGTCGGCGCCGTCTCACGCGAGCGATCGGCGTGGCCGGTGAGTTTGATCATCTCGCCAGCAGCGCTCGAGCGTAGCGCTGGCGCTGCGGGGGGTGGAGCACGCGGTGGGCAAGCATCGGCTCCTCGTTGCGGAAGCTTGGCGGGATCGCGGGACGGGCGCCGCTAGTCCCAAATCAGGGCGCGGAAAAAGCGCCGCATGGGGGCGAGGCCGCGAGTCGCCGACGAGACACAGCTGGGATCGCCTCGTACTGACAGGCAGCTGAGCAGGACCGGGGGCCAGTGGCTAGTTCATGCGCCTGGCCTGGGGCACGTTAGCACGGGCAAGTTGGGTATGCTCCGCCTCGCTGAGGTCGACCCGATAGCGCTGTTCATCGCTGCTCCTTGGCTGTCGAGGACAACGATGAATCGGGCCGCCGATGCTGCACGACCGGCTTTCACAGCCAGGCAGGGTCAGTTTCTCGCGTTTATTTACACCTATACCCTGGTGAACGGACGTCCCCGGCGGAGGCGGACATGATGCGCTTCTTCCGCCTCACGCCGCCGAGCGTCCATCAGATGGTGCTCACGCTCGAGAAGGCCGGACTGATCTCTCGCCAGCCGGGTGTCCGCGGAGCATCGCCGTCTGCTCGACCGCTCCGCCTTACGAGCTAATCCAGGATACGGGCAACCGGTCAAAACCTCTGTGCAGAGGTATAAACCGCGTCTAATTCGAGAACCGTAGTTTCTCCTCCTCGGGATCGAGGTGATCTTGACCCAGAGGCGATCAGCGACGGCACAAGGATCGGCGTTGACGGAGGCCGCGAAGGCGGCGATGTGCGCGTCAGACCCTCGGCGATGACGTGGCAGAGCTGGTTGGTGACGTCCTCGCATAGCCGCCCCAGAGCGGCTCGAGCGCCATAGGTCAGGGCTGTAGCTCGGCAGTGGCAGCTGGTGGTTTTTGGCGCGCCGCGGCGGAAGACCTTCTGTGGGCGCGGATGTTAAGGTGCCATTCCAGACCACGAACACCATGCCAATGCTGATCCCGGCGCGCACTCGCCGCACCAGGTCGATGGTATGCGCGCATTGGCCCGCGCATAGGGCCAGATCCGCACCCGGCCCTCGTTGTAAAGATATAGGCCATAGAACGAGACCTTGGCCTTCAGACCGGGTGAGGATGAGGCGACGTGGAAGCTCTTTCAGCGCTCGCCCCAGCCGTAGCCGAGGTCGACGTCCTGGTGGATCTGCGCCTCATCGAGATAGACCAGGTGATGGTGCGCTACGCGCACCATCCAGCACGGGGCCAATTGGGCGATGAAGGCCTCCCGTTGCTCGGGCTTGCCGCGGCCGAGCAGCTTGCGGGCTTTCTTCCACGACAGGTTCAGCCGGTGCAGTGCCTGGCGGATGGTCTCGCGGCAGCAGCGGCGGGCGAACTGCGCCCGCACGAAGCCAACCAGACGCCGCAGTGTCCAACGTGGCTTTACATCGGCTCCGGCGACCGGTGGACTGGCGCTTGGCGCTGTGCGGCACGGACCTGATCGCCAAGCGCGGCGGCGACGTCGGGCAAAGGGGGGGCGGCCACCGGTGCGCTGATACGTCAGCGCCTTGGGGCCGTGTTCGTTGTAGGTGTGCAGCCAACCATCACGGTTTGCGCTCGTCGTCCCGTGCGTTCGGCAACCGCCGTGGCACAACTGCCTTGAGCAATCTCGTGCAGCGCTAGGAAGCGTTCGCGGCTGCGGGGATGCGCGGCGGTCAGCGCCAGATGGCGCAGATCCGCCACTGTCTGGTCCAACGCTGATGATCAACTCGTAACACTGATCTGAAAAAGCCTTGTTCCAGGAAAGACCATCAAATGGGAACAGCACAATTCCCAGCCAAGGAAAAACCAACGGCCTCAAAGTGGACGCGGTTTAGTGGGTCAGCTGCCTCGAAATGTGCCATAGTGCTGTCGTGGTGAATGGCGAGGTGGCCGATGTCACGCCGGCACGGGGACCCGCTCCGCGCGTTACCGAACGATGAGCGGCGGGCATTATCGCAACTGAGCCAATCACGCCGGTCGCCTGCGGCGCAGGTGGCCCGCGCCGGGCCTTGCTGGCGGTTGCGGAAGGACAAAGCTACACGACGGGCAGGCAGCTTGTGGGGCGGCGCACCGGGGACACGGTGGCGCGCTGGGTGGCTCGGTTCAACCGTGAGGGTCTGGCAGCGGTGATCCCGCGCCACGGCGGCGGCATCCGGTGCGTTACGGCGAGAAGCGGCAGCGGCGGATCCTGGCCGAGGTCGCCCGTGCTCCGGATCGGGTGCGGGATCGGAACGGCGACATGGGCGCTGAGCACGCTGCGATCGGCCCTGCGCCGGGCCCCCGATGGCCTGCCGGTGTCAGCACCTACACGATTGGCTGCACTCTGCATGCCGCGGGTTTCAGCTGGCAGAAGGGCCGCACCTGGTGCGAGACCGGGGTGGTCGTGCGCAAGCGCAAGCGAGGTGGTACGGTCACCGTCACCGATCCGGATGCGGTGGCAAAAAGGGGCTGATCGAACGAGCCTACCTGCTCGGTGCATCGCTTGGGCTGGCGGTGTGGTGCGAAGACGAAGCCGGGCCGTTCCAAGCTGTGCCGCATCCCGGCAGTTCCTGGCAGCCGCGTGGCCATCCCGCCACCCAGCCGCATGAGTATGTCCGGGGCGGCACCTGCAAGCTGCTGACGCTGTTTCATCCGGCAAGCGGTCGGTGCACATCCAAACCGACCAGTCGCTGCACCAATGCGATCCTGCATGGCTGGCTGCTCCAGAAGACCCTGACAGCGATCGTGGCGGCGCTGCCTGCGCCGACACAGACGGTCGGTGCCGCCGCACGCCGGACCGTCTGGCAGAGCTGGCAGCATGGGCTGGCGGAACGCTTCACTCTCCCCGAGCGATTTGCCCACATGGCGCCTGCTGCTGGTGTGGGACAACCTCACCGGCCACAAAAGCGCCGAGATGATGGTCTGGCTGTGCCAGCACGGCATCATGCCGCTCTACACCCCGCTCGGCGGCAGCTGGCTCAACAAGCCGGTCGTCCAGCACATCCTTGCGCGTCACTCCTGGAAGAGCTGCATCGCATGTTACCTGCACGCGGAGTAATCGGCGACGCTGGGTAGAGCAGACCGCGCGCGCCTGGAACAAAACCCCACGCCTTTCACCTGGCACGGCCGCCGCTGGCAACGCCGCCGCCATCCCCTCAGCGACGGACATCCTGTCGGTGGTTCCGCCGCGCGCTCATTGCAGCCGCTGTCAGCCGCCAAACGGCCCACAATGAAGGTATTCAAGGGACGACAGACCCTAGTGCTGCCCCTGCGCCGGCGTGTCTGGCCGCTCCTGGTCCTCGCCTTGCTGTACTGTCTCGGTGGCGTGTCGGTCCGAGGTCGGTGTGCCGGTCGGCTGTGCCTCCGTCTCGCTGTCCTGAAGGGGCGGCAGCGGCTTCTTTGCGGGCTCGCCCGCGCCGGTCACCCCGGTGCGGGACGGCGGATCGCTGGCTGGGAAGCTGTCGGCCGAAGCACGGTCCACCTGGGCGTTCGGCTCGTCCCGGCCCATGCCGCGCTGGTCACGGTGCTCTGACATCATGCTCCCGGCCTCCTTGCCATTTTGGTGCAACGCGGGCGCGGCGAAACAGTTCAACGCCCGACAAGGCGGGAGAGCAATGATATGGCGACAACGGTCGTGGTCACGGGCGCCAGCGCGGGCAATGGGCGGGCAATCGCCCGCGCCTTCGCCGATGCGGGTTGCGACGTGGGGCTGCTGGCGCGCGACCCAGAGCGCCTGGCGGTCGCCGCGAGCGAGATCGAGGCCCGTGGCCAGCGCGGACTGGCCGTGCCGACCGATGTCTCCGACCCAGATGCCGTGGAGCGCGCCGCGGTGGAGGTGGAGAGCAAGCTCGGGCCGATCGACGTTTGGGTGAACGATGCGATGGTGACCGTGTTCGCGCCGGTCCACGAAATCTCCCCCGCAGAGTTCCGGCGCGCAACCGAGGTCACGTATCTCGGTACCGTCTATGGCACGATGACCGCGCTGCGGCGGATGCGCCCGCGCGGCAAGGGCAGCATCGTGCAAGTCGGCTCGGCGCTCTCGTACCGGGCCATTCCACTACAGGCGGCCTATTGCGGCTCCAAGTTCGCGATCCGCGGCTTCACCGACAGCCTTCGGACCGAACTGATGCACGACAAGATCCCGATCAACCTCTGCATGGTCCAGCTACCGGCGGTGAACACGCCGCAATTCGACTGGGCCTTGACCAAGATGCCGAAAAAGGCGCAGCCGGTGCCCCCGATCTTCCAGCCGGAGGTGGTCGGCCGGGCCGTGGTGTTCGCCGCGTTCAACCCGAGACGCGAGATCTGGCTTGGCGGTCCAACTTGGCAGGCAATCGTCGGCAACAAGATCGCGCCCTGGCTAGCCGATCTCTATTTGGCCCGCACCGGCTTCAGCAGCCAGCAGCGCGACGAGCCGACCGGGCCGAACCCGCCCTCCAACTTGTTCGAGACCGTCCCTGGTCGGCAAGGCGCACATGGCAGCTTCGATCAGAGGGCGACCAGCTCGACCATCACGCTCTGGCTGACGGAAAACCGGGGCGCGTTAGCTGCCGCCAGCGCTGCAGTCGGCGCACTCTGCCTGGGGTTGGTCACGAGACGGCGGGGGGCGTGAGACGGCCGCGCCTATCCCCGTCCGCCCTCGAAGAACTCCTTCACCTTGGCGAAGAACCCCTCGCTTTCCGGGCTGTGCCGCTCGGCCTTGGTCGCCTCGGCCTCGAACTCCTCCAGCAGCTCGCGCTGGCGGCGCGTCAGGTTCTGCGGGGTCTCGACCGCGACCTGGATGTACATGTCGCCGCGCGCCGCGCTGCGCAGCACCGAAAAGCCCTTTCCGCGCAGGCGGAACTGATCGCCCGTCTGCGTGCCCGGCGGCACCTTCACCTTGGCCTTGGTTCCGTCAATGACCGGCACCTCGATCTCGCCGCCCAGGGCCGCTTGGGTCATGCGCAGCGGCACGCGCATGAAGATGTTCGACTGCTCGCGCTGGAAGATCGGGTGCGGGCGGATCGCCACATGCACGTACAAGTCGCCCGGCGGAGCGCCCTGGGCGCCGGCCTCGCCCTCGCCCGGAAGGCGGATGCGCACGCCGTCCTCCACGCCGGCCGGGATCTTGACCTCCAGCGTCCGCTCGCGCGCTACGGTCCCCTGGCCCTGGCAGGCGCGGCAGGGATTGCGCACCACGCGTCCCGCGCCGCCACAGCCGGGGCAGGTGGCCTCGACCAGGAAGAATCCCTGTTGCCTGCGCACCTTGCCGGCGCCATGGCAGGTGGGGCAGGTCTCGGCGGCGCGGCTGCGATCCTCGGAGCCAGACCCGTTGCACGCCTCGCACACGACGCGCGTCGGCACGCGCAGCTGTACCTTGGTGCCCGCAAAGGCATCGGCGAGGTCGATCTCGACCTGCTGGCGCAGATCGGCGCCGCCGCGCGGCTGGCGCCCACCGCCGCGGCGCCCCATGAACTCGCCGAACATCTGATCGAAAATGTCGCCGAGCCCGCCGCCTGCCGCGAAATCGAACCCGCCCGCGCCAAACGGGCTGCCTCCGCCGCCCTGCTCGAAGGCGGCGTGGCCGTACCGGTCGTAGGCCGCGCGCCTCTGCTCGTCCTTGAGGATGTCGTACGCCTCGTTGACATCCTTGAAGCGCGCCTCGGCCTGCTTGTTCCCCGGATTGCGGTCCGGGTGATACTGCATCGCGAGCTTGCGGTACGCCTTCTTCAGATCATCGGCCGAGACGTCGCGCGACACTCCCAGCGTGGCGTAGTAATCCTGCTTGGCCATCTCGACCCTTTGCTATCAGGAGAAACAATCGCGCCCGCGCGTTGGACGCGGGCGCAATGTCTCCTCCGATCCGCCGATCCTCAGGCAGACTTCTTCTTTTTCTCATCCACCTCTTCGAACTCCGCGTCGACCACTTTGTCGTCGCGGGCGTCCGAGCTGGACGAGCCGCTCGACGACGCGCCGGCCCCGGGCTGCTCGGTCGCGCCAGCCGCCGCCTGCGCCTTGTACATCGCCTCGCCAAGCTTCATCGCCGCCTGGCTCAGCCTGTCGCCCGCCTGCTTCAACGCGTCGGGATCGGAGCCTTGCAGGGCCGTGCGCGCCGCGGCGACCGCCGCCTCGGCCTCGCCCTTCTCCTGCGCGCCGAGCTTATCAGCGTGCTCGCTCAAATTGCGCTCCACCTGATGGACCAGCGATTCCGTGTGGTTCTTCGCCTCGACGAACTCGCGCCGCTTCCGGTCGGCCTCGGCGTTCGCCTCTGCCTCTTTCACCATGCGCTGGATGTCGCCCTCCGACAGGCCGCCCGAGGCCTGGATGCGGATCTGCTGCTCCTTGCCGGTGGCCTTGTCACGAGCCTGAACGGCGACGATGCCGTTGGCATCGATGTCGAACGTGACCTCGATCTGCGGCACGCCACGCGGCGCGGGCGGGATGCCGACCAGGTCGAACTGGCCAAGCAGCTTGTTGTCCGCCGCCATTTCGCGCTCGCCCTGATAGACCTTGATGGTCACGGCAGTCTGGTTGTCGTCGGCGGTGGAGAAGACCTGGCTCTTCTTGGTCGGGATCGTGGTGTTGCGCTCGATCAGCCGGGTAAACACGCCGCCCAGCGTCTCGATGCCGAGGGAGAGCGGTGTCACGTCGAGCAGCAGCACGTCCTTGACGTCGCCCTTCAGCACCGCTCCCTGCACCGCTGCGCCGATCGCCACCACCTCGTCGGGGTTGACGTTGCGGGCGGGCTCGCGGCCGAAGAACTGCTTCACCGTCTCGCTGACCTTGGGCATGCGGGTCATGCCGCCGACCAGGATCACCTCGCTGATCTCGCCCGCGGTCACGCCGGCGTCCTTGAGCGCTGCGCGGCACGGCTCCAGTGTCTTTTGGATCAGGTCGTCCACCAGGCTTTCGAGCTTGGCGCGCGAGAGCTTCATGACCAGGTGCTTCGGCCCGGAGGCGTCGGCGGTGATGAAGGGCAGGTTGATTTCGGTCTCCTTGGAGGAGGAGAGCTCGATCTTCGCCTTCTCGGCGGCTTCCTTCAGCCGCTGCAACGCGAGGCGGTCCTTGCGCAGGTCAATGCCCTGCTCGCGCTGGAACTCGCTGGCCAGGTAGTCAATGACGCGCGCGTCGAAGTCCTCGCCGCCCAGGAACGTGTCGCCGTTCGTGGACTTCACCTCGAACACGCCGTCGCCGATCTCGAGCACGGAGATGTCGAAGGTGCCGCCGCCGAGGTCATAGACCGCGATCGTGCCGCTGCCCTTCTTGTCCATGCCGTAGGCGAGCGCCGCGGCGGTCGGCTCGTTGATGATGCGCAGCACCTCGAGCCCGGCGATCCGCCCGGCGTCCTTGGTGGCCTGGCGCTGGCTGTCGTTGAAGTACGCCGGGACCGTGATGACCGCTTGCCGGACCGGCTCGCCGAGATACGCCTCGGCGGTCTCCTTCATCTTCGTCAGCACGAAGGCGCTGATCTGGCTCGGCGAGTATTTCTCGCCCCGGACCTCGACCCAGGCATCGCCGTTATCGCCGCGAACGATCCTATAGGGCACAAGGCCCTTGTCCTTCTCGACCATCGGGTCGTCGAAGCGCCGGCCAATCAGGCGCTTGATGGCGTACAGCGTGTTGGTCGGGTTGGTGACGGCCTGGCGCTTCGCCGCCTGGCCAACCAGGCGCTCCCCGTTGTCGCTGAACGCGACCATGCTGGGGGTGGTGCGGGCACCCTCGCTGTTCTCGATCACCCGCGTGTCCTGGCCCTCTCTGATGGCGACGCAGGAGTTCGTGGTGCCGAGGTCGATTCCGATGACCTTGCTCAATTGCTTTCTCCTTTCAGCGGACGCGCGCGACCCGAAGCATCGCAGGCGTCCCTAGGGGGAACCTCTGCTGATCGTGATGTATTGAGCCGCCTTCGGCACGGCAAGGTCTTTGCAGGATTTTCGTGGCCTCAGGCCGGCGCGGACGCGTCCCGGGCGCCTTGGGCGGGCGCCTTGGCGACCAGCACCATCGCCGGGCGCAGCAGCCGCCCGTTCAAGGTCCAGGCCTGGGTCCAGGCCTGGGCCACCGTGCCCGGCGGCTGGGCGGCGCTTTCCTGCTCGCCCATGGATTGGTGCAGATTGGGATCGAAAGGCGCCCCGGTGGGATCCTCGCGCTTGATCCCGTTGCGCTCCAGGATGCCGATGAAGCTGCGCTCCACGCCGGCGAAGCCGTCGCGCATCTTGGTGATGATCTCGGGCTCCTCCGGCTCGGGCGGCGGCAGCGCGGCGAGTCCGCGGCGCAGGTTCTCGGCCGCCTCGACCACGTCGGTGGCGAATTTCTGCACCGCGTACTGGCGGGTCTCGTCCACCTCGCGCCGCGCGCGGGCGCGCACGTTCTGGGTCTCGGCCTCGGCGCGCATCCATCGCTCGCGCAACTCGGCGACCTCCGCCTCCAGGGCGGCGATGCGGGCGGTCGCGGCCTGCATGAGCTGCTCCGGGGTCGGCGGGATGTCGATCCCCGAGTCGTCGGCTCCGGTTGCCTCGGCGGGCCGGACCGCGCCGGCGTCCTGATGTATATCGCTCGTCATGGGGCGAGCAGTTAGGGTGGCGCGCGGCCGCGCGCAAGCGTTCGTGAGGGGCAACCTATCCCAGCAGTCGCCCGATCACCCGGGCCGTGTAGTCCACCACCGGAATGATGCGGCCGTAATTGATTTCGTGTCGGCCCGATCACACCGATGGCGCCGACGATCCGCCCGTTGTCCGCGCTGCGCGCCGGCGCCACCACCATGGAGATGCCAGAGGTGGAAAAGAGGCCGCTCTCGGCGCCGATGAAGATGCGCACGCCCTCCGACTGTTCCGCCAGCTCCAGCAGGCGCAGCATCGTCTCCTGCGCCTCCAGCCGGTCGAACAGCGCCTCGATAGCGGCCAAGCGCCCGATCTGCGTCACGTCGGCGAGCAGCCGGCCCTGGCCGCGCACGATCAGGCTGCCGCCGCGCCCCTCGCCGGTCCAGGTTGCCAGCCCCGCCTCGACGACGGAGGCGGCGAGGGCATCCAGCTCGGTCCGGTTCGCCACCATCTCCTCGGCCACGGCGCGGCGCAGCTCGGCGAGCGGGCGGCCAGCGATGCGGGCATTCAGGTAGTTGCCGGCTTGCTGGAGAGCGGAGGGGGGCAGGCCAGGGGGGGTGTCGATGACCCGGTTCTCCACGTGCCCATCGGCGGCGACCAGCACCACCAACGCGCGGCCCGAGCCCAGCGGCACGAACTCGATGTGCTTGAGCGGCCCCTCGGCCTTGGGCGCGAGAACCAACCCGGCGGCCGAGGAGAGACCAGCGAGCAGCGAGCTGGCGTCGGCCAGCGTGTTCTCGAGCGAGCGCCCGGAGGCGGCGAGGGCGGCGGTGATCGATTCCCGCTCCTCGTCGGCCAGCTCGCCGAAATGCAGCAGCCCATCGACGAACAGGCGCAAGCCCCGCTCGGTCGGCAGCCGCCCGGCCGAGGTGTGGGGGGCGAAGAGCAGTCCGGCCTCGGTCAGGTCCGCCATCACGTTGCGGATGGTGGCCGGCGAGAGATTGAGCGGCAGGCGGCGCGAGAGGGTGCGGCTGCCGACCGGCTCCCCGGTCTCGACATATTGCTCGACGATCTCGCGCAGCACGGCAGCCGAGCGGGCGTCGAGGCCGGGCGCGGGCCGCTCGCGGGACGGGTCGCCGATCCAGGGCAGGCCAGGCTCAGGGCGCATGGTGTGAAGGTATGGAGGCGCGGTCGTATCGGTCAATGCCGGGCCGGATTATTTTCCTTGGATGACTGACCAGCGTTAGCAGGCTGCTGAAAATCGGCGCTGGCGGCGCGGGTCGAATTGCGATTCTCTGCCTACCTGTCAACGGTTTGGTGGGGTGGGGATGCGCGGGAGCGACGCGGTCAGCGGCAAGCTGTTCAGCTACGTGAACCTTGAGAAGCGGGTATCTGCCGACCACCCGTTGCGCGTGATCCGGGAAATCGTGAACGCCACGCTGGCAGCGATGTCGGCGGAGTTCGACGCGCTCTACGCGCCGTTTGGCCGGGGCTCGATCCCGCCGGAGCTGCTGCTGCGGGCGCTGCTGTTGCAGGCGGTCTACACCATCCGCTCGGAGCGGCAGTGGGTCGAGCGCATCGACTTTGACCTGCTGTTCCGCTGGTTCGTCGGCCTGGGGGTGGACGATCCGGTGTGGGACGCGACCACCTTCACCAAGAACCGCGACCGGCTGTTGGCGGGCGAGATCGCGACCAAGTTCCTCGCCACCGTGCTGGCGCAACCAAGGGTCAAGGCGCTACTGTCGGACGAGCACTTCTCGGTGGACGGCACGCTGCTGGAGGCATGGGCCAGCACCAAGAGCTTTCGTCCGAGGGACGGCTCCGGGCCGCCGCCCGATCCGGGACGGAACGGCGAGCAGGACTTCCAGGGCCAGAAGCGGCGCAACGAGACGCACGCCTCGACGACCGACCCCGATGCCCGGCTCTACCGCAAGGGGCGCGGCAAGGAGGCCAAGCTCTGCTTCATGGGGCACGCGCTGATGCAGAACCGCAACGGGCTGATCGTCGGCGCCGTGGCCACCCGCGCCTCCGGCCACGCCGAGCGGCTGGCCGCCCAACATCTGATCGCGCCGCATGCCGACCAGCCGCAGCGTATCACGGTGGGTGCCGACAAGGCCTTCGACACGCAGGACTTTGTCGCCGAGATGCGCGAGATCAACGTCACCCCGCATGTGGCGCAGAACGACAACGGGCGGCGCTCGGCCATCGACGGCCGCACCACGCGCCACCCCGGCTATGCGCTCAGCCTGCGCATCCGCAAGCGCATCGAGGAAGCGTTCGGCTGGGCCAAAACAGTGGCGGGGCTGCGCAAGGCGCGCCATCGCGGACTGCCCAAGATCGACTGGCAGTTCGTCTTCGCGATGGCTGCCTACGACCTCGTCCGCCTCCCCAAGCTGGTGGCCGCCGTGGCCTGATGCCCGGAGTTTGTCCGCCAAGCACCGCCCGGCGTCAAAAGCGCCTGCTCAGCGGCATCTACCGCGCCACTTCACGACAAAATCCACCGAAAAGTGAACAAACCGCCAAAACCAGAGGCGATTTTCAGCAGCCTGTTAGTTTGCAGATAGAGCCCTTGATGCCAGCGCGGCACGGAATAGCTGCTTCGTCAAGCGCGGCGCCAATAGCCGCGCCGGCGCACCCGTGTTGGTGCGCCGGTCGCTCGTTCCAGACCGTGGGTGGACTATGAGCTAGCCGCAATACGGTTCACTTTAGTTGTTTGTGCCGCAGGGAGAACCAAGGCGAATTCTGCATTTTCAATTGGTTGGTATTCGGCCGATAGCTTAAGTGAACAGGATTTTGCCTTAAGTGAACCGTATTGGAGCTAGCCGCCGGATGACGTGCTCGATACCAGCATGGGCGGCATGAAGGGCGCGAACTGGAGTGTCAGTCCCCCGGCTTGGCCGGACGTGCTCGAGGCGCCGGTGAACTGCGAGGCGATGGCCGAGGCCAGGCCGCTCGGCAGGAAGGACGAGATATCGTTAAGAATGGTACTGATCGTCGGAGCCGCTAGCGAAGGGCCGATCGAGGCGGCGGTTCCGGACGAGCTGACGCTTGGGAAGTTGAGTGTCAGCGCCGGCGGCGTGCCGCTGCTCGAGGCCGTTCCCGCGCTGCCGGTCGAGGACTGCGACGTCGGGGAGCCGACGAACTGCGACGTGATGGCTGACGCCAAGTCGCCTGGGAGGAAAGCCTCGATGTTCTGCTGATGGCGCCGATGGTCGGTTGCGCCAGCTCCGCCCCGATAGTCACAGCCGAAACGTTCGAAGTGGGTGGCCCGGATGTGGAAGTCGTAGTGGTGTCTGTCGTCGCCATCTTGCGAGATTTCTATTTGAATACTGCGTATTCTACATAAGCCTCGCCACGCGTCGGCTCACATCAGAGGCAAGAAAGGCGCGTTTCATTCACGATGCTATCAAGGTGAAACAGCATTGATTACAGTATTCAGTGTCATTTGATAATCCGAGGTCTGTCACGGGGTCGCGAGGCGATGGCACTGGGCAAAGGTGGCGGCCGCCCGAGCCGGGCGCGTGACACGCGCCGCCAACTCTGGCTTCTCTCTCGCCCCGAGAGGAGAAGCCCCATGCGCCCATCCGGCCGCGCCCCCGACGCGCTGCGTCCCGTCTCCATCACGCCCGGCTACGCCCGCCACGCGGAGGGCTCCTGCCTGATCCGCGTGGGCGAAACCGAGCTTCTCTGCGCCGCGAGCGCCGAGGGCCGCGTTCCCGGCTTCCTGCGCGGCTCCGGCCAGGGCTGGGTCACGGCCGAGTACGGGATGTTGCCGCGCGCCACCCACACGCGCGGCGAGCGCGAGGCGGCGCGCGGCAGGCAGTCCGGACGGACGCAGGAAATCCAGCGCCTGATCGGCCGGTCCCTGCGCGCCGTGGTGGACCGCGCGGCGATGGGCGAGGTGACGGTCACGCTGGATTGCGACGTGCTGAACGCCGATGGGGGGACGCGCTGCGCCGCCATCACCGGGGCCTGGGTCGCGCTTGCGCTCGCCTTCCGCGCGCTGCGCGACAAGCGCGTGCTGGCGCGTGACCCGCTGCGCGGGCAGGTGGCGGCGGTGTCCTGCGGCGTCGCGGGCGGGCAGCCGGTGCTCGATCTCGACTACGCGGAGGACTCCAGCGCCGAGGCGGACGCGAACTTCGTGCTGACCGACGCCGGCGGGATCGTCGAGGTGCAGGCCACCGCCGAGCAGGCGCCGTTTACCGAGGCGCAGCTCGCGTCCCTGCTCGGCCTCGCCCGCCAGGGCACGGCGGCGCTGTTCGCGCTCCAGCGCGACGCGCTGGGGAGCGGCTAATGGCCCGGCGGCTGCCAGCCGGATCGGCGCTGGTGATCGCCACGCACAATCCGGGCAAGCTGCGCGAGATGGCGGCGCTTTTGGCGCCGTGTCGCCTGGCTCTGACGTCGGCCGGCGCGCTTGGCCTGCCCGAACCCGAGGAGACCGCGCCCGACTTCGCCGGCAACGCGCGTCTGAAGGCGCTGGCGGCGGCGCGGGCGAGCGGGCGGGCGGCGCTGGCCGACAATTCCGGGTTCTGCGTCGCCGCGCTCGGAGGGGCGCCGGGCGTTCTGTCCGCCCGCTGGGCCGGGCCTGGCCGGGACTTCGCGCCGGCGATGGCGCGGGTCCGCCCGGAGATGGGCGACGCGCCGGACCGGCGTGCCTGGTTCGTCGCCGTGCTCTGCCTCGCCTGGCCGGATGGCGAGACCGCCACCTACCTCGGCCGGGTGGACGGAACCGTGACCTGGCCGCCGCGCGGCGACAAGGGCTTTGGCTACGACCCGATCTTCGTCCCCATCGGCGCCGCCCAGACTTTCGGAGAAATGGCGCCGGAAGAGAAAGGCGCGCACAGTCATCGCGCGCGCGCCTTCGCGCAGCTTCGGTTGGCGTGCCTGGATCCTGGGGGAGGCTGACGGATGGCGGATACCGAGATCGAACGGATCAGGGCCATGCTGGCCGCCCGGCCAAGGCCGACGGCGCTCAGCGAGCGACGCGCGCGGCTCGACGCGCTGGGAGAGCAGTTCGCCGTACCGCCCGATGTCCGTCTCGAAGCGGTGGAGGCCAACGGCGTGCCGGCGGAGTGGACCACAACTCCCGGCGCCGATCCGAGCCGGGTCATCCTGTTCCTGCACGGCGGAGGCTACGTCTCGGGCTCGATCGTGAGCCACCGCGCCATGGTGGCCGAGGCCGGGCGGCAGGCGGGGACGCGAACCCTGGCGCTCGGCTACCGGCTGGCGCCGGAACACCCGTACCCGGCGGCGCTTCAGGATGCGCTGGCGGGCTATCGCTTCCTGCTGTCGTCCGGGATCGCGCCGCGGCACATAACCGTCGCCGGGGACAGCGCCGGGGGCGGCCTGACGGTCGCCACACTCCTCTCCCTGCGCGACACTGGAACGCCCCTGCCGGGGTGCGCTTGGTGCCTCTCGCCTTGGACGGATCTGGAGATGACCGGCGCCAGCCTCGCGACCAAGGCGGCGGTCGATCCCATGGTCCAGAGGGACTACCTGGAGGAATTGGCGAGCATGTATCTCGCCGGCGCCGACCCGCGCGACCCGCTTGTCTCCCCGCTCCATGCCGATCTGCGCGGCCTGCCGCCGCTCCTGGTGCAGGTCGGCTCGGCGGAGACCCTGCTCGACGACGCGGTGCGGCTCGCGGGGACGGCCGCCTCGGCCGATGTGGCCGTGACGCTGGAGGCCTATCCCGACATGATCCATGTCTGGCCGCTATTTCACCAGCTTCTCGCGCCTGGGCGCCGCGCCCTCGCGTCGGCCGGCCGCTTCGTCCAGGCCGGCTTGACATGAAAGCCCAGCCGCCCTATCCCCGCGCGCCCGTTCGCCGCCAGCCAGAGCCCGTCATGCGCATCCGTAATAGTCTCCGCTCCGCCAAGACCCGCGACAAGAATTGTCGTGTGGTGCGACGTCGCGGGCGGGTGTACATCATCAACAAGAAAAATCCCCGCATGAAGGCGCGCCAGGGCTAGCTCGCGAATCCGCTGCACTCGCAAATCCGCTGCAATTGTATGCGGGAGGCACGGAGACGCGCTAGGCTGCGTCCATGACGATCCCATCCAGCCTCGTGCTCGTCCCGCTGCTCATCGCCTTCATCCTGGAAGTGCTGAACTACTACCGGCGCAATCCCGAGCACGTCTTCAGCCTGCCATTGGTCTTTCTCACGGCACCGCTGGCCCTCTTCCTCCTCTATCTTGGTTTGGACACGGCCGGGCTGATACCGGCTCCGTGGTCGGCGCTCTACCTGCTCGTTGCGTTGGCCGCTTTGGCCGTTGCCGCGCGCCGCGCGCGCTTCCTCAAGCCGGCGGCGCGGAGCACCTGATCGTGCGGTGGGCGAGGGCCAGTCTGTCCGGCCTCGCCCTCTGGGCCTCCTCTGCGCTCGCCCAGGGTCCGCCGGTCGATCGCCACGCCGCCGCCGACCGGCTGCTCGACGTGCTCAAATCCGCTCCAACGGAGCAAACGGCCGCGCTGGTCGAGAACCATGTGGTCCTGCTGTGGCTGGGCACTGCCAGCCCTGCCGTGCGCCTTCTGCTCGGTCGCGCCTCTCGCGAGCAGCAGGCAGGCGCCAGCCAGGACGCGGTCGACGATTTTGGAGCCGCCCTGGCCTTGCAACCGGACCTGGCGGAAGCCTGGCGCCAGCGCGCAGAGGCGCGCTTTGCCGCCGGCGACCGCGTGGGAGCACTTTCCGATCTCGCCGAGGCGCTGAAGCGCGAGCCACGCGAGTTTCTCGCGCTTCGCGCTCTCGCCCACATCGCCGAGGCGCGCGGAGACTGGAAGGCGGCGGTTGCCGCCTGGGACAAGCTGCTCGCCTTCGACCCGAAAACCCCCGGGGGCGCCCGACATATGAAGGAGCTGCGGCGGAAGGCGTTCGGGGAGGAGACGTGACGCTTCCCGACTCCCGTAAAGCGGGACCTCGGAGATCGCGTCACTGGACTTCTCGCTAGCGTTATGCACGTATCGCGCGTTTCCGGATGCTGCTCATGGTTTGGCGGTTGCACTCAAAGCGTGGCCTTGATCTCGCGGCTAGGATCTTGACACTTGGCTGGTTGAGCGCTGCCATCGTGCATCAAGCCTGTGCAGGCCAGGATAGGGCCGCGCAAAGCCCCGACCTCACACCCGCTGCGCGGACTTATGCCGCCCCGGTTGTGAGGAACGGCTCTCCCGATCCTCTCGAAATCACGGATCTGCTCGCGCGCATTGAACTGCAGATCGCGGACGCACGCACGTGGTCTCCACCGGACGACAACGCCGTCGACACGTTTCGCGCCATCGTCAATCTCCTGCCGGAGGCGTCGGCATCGGACCTGCGCGCCATCCAGAGTCTCCCGTCGCGCTTCGCCGCGCTTTCTCAAACAGCCGAAGCGGCGGGCCGGCACGAGGAAGCGCAACGCTTCCTGATTTGGGCCCGGGCATTCGCGACACTGCCTATGGAGTTAACGAGACGGCCAACTCAACCGGCACCTGGCGCTTCGGAGGCGAACACGGCGCCAGCCCATGAAGCTCCCTCCGCCGCCGCATCCTCACCGAGCTTGCCCACCACCACAGATGGGGCGCTCGACACCGGGAAGGCCGGCGCGCAAGGGACAGTCCCGCTCGGCTCGTTGGGCACGGGCGCGCCAGCATCGCAACGATCAACCCCACCGGCTGCTGTCGCTGGTATCGCCCCGGAGCGCCGGAGTGAGCCGGCACCGCCCCCCGCCGCAGCATCGCTTCCGCCCCCGCAGGATGCGGCCGGGTTGCAGCCGTTAATGCGGCTCGCCGAACCCTCGCCGTCTCTCAGCACAGTGGCGCTGTTAATGCGGCGCGGCGCGGCGATGCAGCGCCTTGGCGACGTTTCGGCCGCCCGGCTTTTCTACGAACGGGCCGCCATGGCCGGCAGCGCGCAGGCCGCGACCGCGATGGGGAAGACATTCGATCCAGTCTACCTGGAGCAGATGGGGGCCCGCGGTGTCACGCCCGACCCGGACAGCGCTGCGACTTGGTACCGGAAGGCTGTCGCACTGGGCGACCGGGAAGCCGAAAGCTTGCTTCGGGGACTTGGGCGCGAGCCCTCCCTCGCGGCGCCATTGAGCGCACCACCCGCAGCCCGCGCGGCCACCGGCCCATCGATCCCAGTCCGACATGAGACCGCCAGATCGGACCCCGACGGGTGCCAGGCGATCACTCTCAAAGTACAACTCGGCGAGGAGCCGTCGGACGCCGAACGCGCCTATTTGCGCCGGGGCTGCCCTCGCTGAATTGCACGCGAGCGGCTTGAAAAGGCGGCCATCTCGCCACACGCCCCTTGACTAAAGTCGACTGCGCAGTATAAGGAGTCTCGGAAACTGGGATTTGTCCACATGATGTGGACTCACTCCGTTGGACGGTTTCCGCAACTGGGCCGCAGCAACGCGGCCCTTTTTCTAATGTCGGGTGCCTGTTGCACAATCTTTCAACTGTGATGCCGCGGTTAACACGTTCTTGCCAAAAATTCAAGTCAATTGAAATTGTAAAGCCTTCCGCACATTCCCTGTGGAAACACGGCTTGCAGGCTGGTTAGGTATTCCAGTGGGAGTTAGCCAACAAGTTGCCCCCTCCTCCGGGAGCAAGGGTCAAAAGCTCCCGGGAGAATCGAAACCGTCCAACGGAGCACAACCTATGTCTGATCTGATTCAGCTGACCGAGGCCGAAGTCGATCTGGTTTCCGGCGGCGCCTTCCAGGAGAACAATGCCTACGTTGAGCAATACGCCTTGGCTTTTACCTACGGCAACACCACGGCACGGGCCGGCGGGATCGCCGTGGCGGTAGGTGCGGCGGCTTTCAATGTATCCCTTCTGAACCAGCAAAATCGGATTGGCTAACCTGAGTGTACCGGCCGCTCACTGAGTGGCCGGCGTGATCCCCTTCCGGCAGGTGCCTGCCGGAAGGGGCACGCATCGGCTGAGTTCTTCAAGACCTAGCCGAGTGTCGGTGCCGGGCATTCGCGGGCAGTAACCCGACACGCTTTCTCGGGGGCTCGGCTGCCTCGAACCACCGAATTTCTTTCGAGGTGTCAGGGTGACGACGCAACGTTCGGTTTCGCCGGTCTTCCGGCGGGAAGCGCTGGAGTTTCAGCAATATCAGCGCCAGTGGGGCGAAATCGTTCTGCTCCAACCCGTTTCAAGCAAGCTCCTGGTCTGGTCCCTTACGGCTGCGGTCGCCCTCGCTATCGCCTTCCTGTCCATGGCCCAATACGCCCGCAAGGACACCGCGGTGGGCTATCTCACCCCGACGGCCGGGACAGCAAAAGTGCTCGCGCCGCAGCAGGGCGTCATCAAAAATGTCTATGTCACCGAAGGCCAGGAGGTCCAGGAGGGAGAGCCCCTGCTCCGGGTCGCGACCAATCAGGTCGCGGATGACGGCGAGGACGTCAACGCCGCCATGCTCGGCATCCTGACCACGCAGAAAGCCGCGCTGTCCGGCCAGATCGCGGCAGAGGAGCAGCGCACCGCGTCCGAGCGCGAGAGGTTGACCGCCTCGCTCAGCACGCTCGTCAGCGAGGCATCCCGCTTGAACGAGCAGGTCTCGATGCAGGAGTTGCGCATCCAGATCGGGGAAAGCCTTGTGTCGGTCGCAGCGAAGCTGTCGTCCAAGGGCGTGATGTCGGACCTGGAGCTAAAGCGCCGCGAGGACACGGTCTTGGAGGACAAGCAGAAGCTCGCCTCGCTCGGCCAGCAAACAGCCTCGCTCCAAGACCGGATCAATGAGACGCGGTACTCGCTTGAGCAGCTTTCCACCGTCATGGCGAGCAAGCTCCAGCCGCTGCGCAACGACCTCGCCAGCGCGGAACAGCGCATTGCCGAGATCAACGGCCGTCGCGCCTATGTCGTCCGCGCGCCGATTACCGGACGGGTATCCCTGGTACAGGCCCATGTCGGCCAGGCCGTCGATCCGCAGCGCTTGCAACTAGAAATCGTACCCGCAAACAGCGTCCTGCAAGCGCAACTGTTCATCCCGGCCCGTGCCGCCGGCTTCGTGCGCGTGGGGCAGCGGGTCAGGATCCTCTATGACGCGTTTCCCTACCAGAAGTTCGGAACCTATGGCGGCCGCATCACTGAGGTTTCGCAGACCATTTTGACCAGTTCCGACGTGTCCGGCCCCATCACGCTCAGGGAGCCCGCCTACAAGGTCGTCGCCGCGCTGGACCATCCGGACATCGAGACGCGCGACACGAAGATACCACTCCGGCCCGACATGCTGCTGAAGGCCGACATCATCCTTGAGAAGCGAACCCTGATGAGCTGGCTCGTCGAGCCGCTGCTGAGCACCAGGATTTAGGCGCCATGTTGCAGACCCTGCTCAATTTCAGCGGCCGGCGGCGCCTACCGGTCTTCCTGCAAACGGAGGCGGCCGAATGCGGGCTCGCATGCCTGGCCATGATCGCCTCGTACCACCGGTACCAGGTTGACCTGAACACGCTGAGGCGACGACACCCCGTGTCGCTGAAGGGAGTCACCCTCAAGGGCTTGATCCAGGTGGCGGATCAACTCAAGCTCGCATGCCGGCCGCTGCGGTTCGAACTCGAACATCTCAAGCAGCTTCGCCTCCCCGCCGTCGTGCATTGGGACCTGAACCACTTCGTGGTGCTGAAGACCATCACGAGCAAGGGCATCGTGGTTCACGACCCGGCCGTGGGCGAGAAATTCCTTACCATCGCCGAAGCGTCCAAGCATCTGACGGGCGTCGCGCTCGAGGTCTCTCCGGCGGAGGACTTCAGCCGCGGCGGCGCCAACAAGGAAGAGACGGAGCGGCTGCCATTCTCCACCTTCTGGGGCCAAACGCGCGGCCTCGGCCATGCCCTGCTGCAAATCCTTGCCCTCTCCGTGGTGCTCGAGATCTTCGTGATCGGCAGCCCGTACTACATGCAGCTCGCGGTCGACGAGGTCATCGCGCGGGGCGACGCGGACTTGCTCCTCGCCCTTGCCCTTGGCTTCGGGTTGCTGACCGCGATCGGGGTTGCCTCCGACGCGCTCCGCTCGATGATCATACTCGTTGTGCAGAACACCCTGCATTTCCAGATGGGCGCTCGCCTGTTCCACCATCTGCTCCGGCTGCCGCTCAACTATTTCGAGAAGCGCCACATTGGCGACATCCTGTCCCGCTTCACGTCGATCGAACCAATCCGCGACCTGATGTCGGAGGGCCTGATCGCCGCCCTCATCGACGGGGTCATGGCGCTCCTGACCCTGGCGATGATCTTCATCTACAGCGTCACGCTCGCGTTCGTGGTGCTGGCTGCCTTCACGCTCTACGTGATCCTGCGCTGCGCGCTGTTTCGTGCCTTCTGGCTGCGCAGCCAGGCGGTCATCCAGACCAAGGCGAAAGAGAACTCGACCTTCATCGAGACCTTGCGAGCCGTGCAGAGCCTGAAGCTGTTCAACCGGGAGAATGAGCGGGAAACCCAGTGGCTCAACCGGTACGCGGACTCCGTGAACGCGAATGTTCGCATCGGGCGGACGAGGGTCGCCTTCAAGACGATCAACAGCGCGATTTTCGGGGCCGAGAACATCGTCACCATCTATCTCGCGGCGCAGCTCGCTCTCGAGAACCGCCTCACCGTCGGCATGATCTTCGCCTTCATGAGTTACAAGGGGCAATTCACGGACAAAGCGGTGCTGCTCGTGGAGAAGGCACTCGAGTTCCGCCTCCTCGGCCTGCACCTCGAGCGCCTGTCCGATATCGCCTTGAACCCGCTCGAGCGCGGGCACGACCGCTCATTGGACTATGCGAGGCATATCCAAGGGAGGATCGAGCTCCGCAATGTGTGCTTCCGGTACGCCGAAACCGAGCCGTACGTCCTGGAGAATGTGAACCTGACCATCGAGCCGGGGCAGTTTGTGACCATCATGGGACCCTCGGGCGGCGGCAAGACGACTCTGGTCAAGATCATGCTCGGATTGATCGAGCCCACGAGCGGCGAGGTGTTGATCGACGGGCTCCCGCTCTCGATCATTGGTCCCAGGGTCTACCGTGAGCAGGTGGGCGCCGTGATGCAGGATGACCAGCTTCTGTCAGGGTCGCTCGCCGACAACATCTGCTTTTTCGATCCGGCTTTCGACCACCAGAGAATGATGGATTGCGCACGTTTGGCTGGGGTCCATGACGAGATTATGGCCATGCCGATGGCATACAATAGCTTGATTGGTGACATGGGAAGCTCGCTTTCGGGTGGCCAAAAGCAGCGCGTGCTGCTCGCGCGGGCGCTCTATCGACAGCCGAGAATTCTTATCATGGACGAGGGAACCGCGCACCTTGACCTTGAGAAGGAAAGACACATCAATGCGTGCCTGAAGAAGTCTCGCCATCACGCGCATAAGCGTCGCTCATCGGCCGGAGATAGCCAGCGGCGCCGATGCGATCCTGCGTATCGGGCGGGAGCCATTGTAGGACACCCGAGCGGCGTGAAGCTATGCAATAATGCGGGCGGAGCTGGCATGATCACGCCAGCTCCGCCCGCGTGTCCACGCAAAGGAGTTGATGTGGAAGCATTTACCTGCTTTCCCCGGCAGGTGCCTGCCTACCGGGGAAGCAATTGGTCGGCTAGCTCTACGCGATACTATTGCCTTGCAATGAGAAATTGAAATTCTGCGGTGTCACGATCGCGCCGGGTGAGAGGACAGCCAGGCCAATGGCGTTCTGAACGGTGATGTCGTTGTTGAGCTGAATGTTGACATTGACGTTGGGAGGCAGGAAGCCACCCGCAACCATATCGAGCTCGTCGGCCGTTAGCTCAACCGGCTCTGCGGGAATCAAGTCTGCCATGAAGATGCTCCGTTGGACCGTTGTTTGCAGGCTGGGGAGGAGCACAGAATATTATGAATAGGATTATTTGCATGCCTACCCAGGAAAGGCTCGTACGCGCCTTCCGCAAAAAGCATAAACGCATCGTATTGGGTTTTCCAGAGCCGATTTGTGCCAAGTCGCTGACAATCATCACTGAATTTTGTAAGCAGTTACGGTTGTGCGAATGCCGGACAGCACTATCTTTTGTGGTATTTTATGCAAATGGTCCTCGATGGCGGTTGTGCCTGCCTTCCAGAACAACCCAACGATTGGTTGCGGCCCTTCATCTCACCTGGCGCGGCACCGCCGGCCTGCCGGAAACCCGTCATGTCCTTAGATTACTAGTCTGGTTCGGGCTCGGGCTGGCTGGTCTTCCCCGACGATCCCCCAGCCTCCGGCCCTCCTCGAACGCGAGCGCTTCAGGCGGCCTCAGCGCGAAAGGTGAATCGCTCGCCCGCATACCATTCGGAAACTGTTTCGGGTCATCCTCGACGGCGCACCAACGGTAAGCGGCGCTCTGCGGCCCTTCTTCCCGGGTGAGGGTGAGTATGGTGGGTGTGCCTGAGGCTGGCAGCTTCGGGCAGACATCATGTTTGACGGCAACCACGAGACGAGGGGGAAGCATCGCCGGGCGGAGGTCCGGACGAGGCCTGAGCGACGGCGCTGGTCGGCTGCGGACAAGGCGCGGGTCGTGGCCGAGGCGACGGCGCCGGGCGCGGTGGTCTCGGCCGTGGCGCGGCGCTGGCAGGTGCACCCGCAGCAGGTGTTCGCGTGGCGGCGTGAGGCGGGCTGTGCCGAGCGGGTGCCGCAGTCGGAGGTGGCCCTGGAGGACGCGTCGGTGCCGGAGTTCGTGCCGATCCTGGCCGTGACCGAGGCGGCAGGGTCGGCAGACCCCGTGGCAGCGATGGCGTCTGCCCCTGCGCTCGAGATCGCGCTGGCCGGCGCCGTCGTGCGCCTCAGGGCCGGCACGGACATGACGCTGCTCGCGGCGGTGCTGCGTGCGATCCGCGCCTCGGCGACGGCGGCGTGATCACCATCCCGGCCGGCGCGCGCGTGCTGCTGGCGACCCGGCCCGTGGACTTCCGCAAGGGGGCGCACGGGCTGGCGGCGTTGGCATCCGCGGTGCTGGGCGAGGACCCGTTCTCGGGTGTGGTCGTGGTGTTCCGCTGCAAGCGGGCCGACAGGGTGAAAATCTTGGTCTGGGATGCGAGTGGCCTGGTCCTGGTCTGGAAGCAGCTGCAGCAGGGTGGGTTTCGCTGGCCGGCGATCGCGGACGGCGTCGTGCGGCTGTCGGCGGTGGAGTTCGCCGCCCTGTTCGACGGGCTCGACTGGACGCGGGTGCAGGCGGTGCGCAGGATTCCCACCCCGACCGTGCCGGCGTAGGATTCGTGCTGTGACGCGCGCCGCTCCCGAGCCGATGCCTGCTCTGCCCGAGGATGTCGGCGCGCTGCAGGCGTTGCTGCGCGCGGCCTGGACGGAGCGGGACAGCGTGGCCGCCGAGCGCGACGCGCTCGCCGAGCAGAACGACCGCCTGCGCCACCTGCTGCTCCGCCTCAAGCGCCTGCAGTTCGGCGCCCGCTCCGAGCGCCTGCCCGACGCGCAGCTGCAGCTCGGCCTGGAGGATCTCGAGACCGCGATCGCCACGGGCGAGGCCGAGGGAGAGAAGCGCGACCCGGGCCTGCGCGCGCGGCGCGCGGCCAAGCGCCGGGCCAGCCGCGGCGCGCTGCCTGCGCACCTGCCCAGGGTCGAGGTGACGCTGGCCCCCGAGGACAGCGCCTGCCCGTGCTGCCGCGGCGTGATGGCGGTCATCGGCCACGACACCGCGGAGCGGCTCGACGTGATCCCGGCGCAGTTCCGCGTCATCGTGACCAAGCGCCCCAAGCTGGCGTGCCGGACTTGCGCAGGTACAGTGGTGCAGGCGCCTGCTCCGCCGCGACTGATCGAGGGCGGGCTGCCCACCGAGGCGCTGGTCGCGCACGTGCTGGTGGCGCGCTACGCCGACCACCTGCCGCTGTATCGCCAGGCGCAGATCATGGCCCGGCAAGGGGTGGAGTTGGGGCGCTCCACCTTGGCCTCCTGGGTGGGTTATGCCGCCGCCGAGATCGCGCCCGTGGTCAGCAGGCTGCGCGCGATCGTGCTCGGCTCGGCGCGGGTGTTCGCCGACGAGACCACCTTGCCGGTGCTCGACCCCGGGCGGGGCCGCACCAAGACCGGCTACTTGTGGGCGCTCGCACGCGACGACCGGCCCTGGTCTGGGACGGACCCGCCGGCGGTGGTTTACAGCTACGCGCCGGGCCGAGGGCAGCAGCACGCCGACACGCTGCTCGGCGGCTTCCGTGGCATTCTGCAGTGCGACGGCTACACGACCTATAAGAAGCTGGCCGAGCCCGCGCGCGACAAACAGGGCAGCGGCGCCGTGACGCTGGTCTTCTGCTGGGCGCATGTGCGTCGTGGCTTTTACGACCTGGCCAAGACCGGCACGGCCCCGATCGCCACAGCGGCGCTTGAGCGAATTGCAGCGCTCTATCGGATCGAGGCCGAGGTCCGCGGCCAGGCGCCGGCGCAACGGCTGGCGGCGCGCCGGGAGCGGAGCCGGCCGCTGGTGCTGGAGCTGCGCGCCTGGTTCGAGCAGCAGCTGGCCAAGCTGCCGGGCCGCGGCCCGACCGCGGGCGCGATCCGCTACGCGCTGAACCACTGGGACGGGCTCGTGCGCTTTCTCGACGACGGCCGGATCGAGCCGGACACGAACACGGTCGAGCGCGCGATCCGACCGGTGAAACTGAGTCGAAAGAACGCGCTCTTCGCCGGAAGCGATGAAGGCGGGTCAAACTGGGCCCACGTCGCCTCGCTCGTGGAGACCTGCAAGCTGAACGGCGTCGACCCGCAGGCCTACCTCTGCGAGTTGCTGACCCGGCTCGTCGGTGGCTGGCCGCAGGCGCGCATCGACGAGCTCATGCCCTGGCACTGGGCCGCCCAGGGGAGCGGCTGAGCGTCGGGCTGCGCGGGGCAGGGGTCATGGAGGATAGCCGCATGTCGCGCACGAGCACCCACATCTTCCGCGTCCGGCTTCGCCCCAGGGTCTACCGCGAGATCGAGATCCCGAGCGAGAAGTCGCTCTACGACCTGGCCGCCGCCATCGTGCAGGCCTTCGACTTCGACCTGGATCACGCCTTCGGCTTCTTCAGCAAGCTGGACCACCACGTCTTCGACTCGCCCGTGCGCTACGAACTCTTCGCCGACCTGGAGGCCGGCAGCGAGTCCGGCAGCGTCAAGCGGACCAAAGTGGCGCAGGCGTTCCCCGCCGTGGGCGCCAAGATGCAGTTCCTCTTCGACTACGGCGACGACTGGCGCTTCCAAGTCGAGGTGATCGGGCTGGGGGAGAAGGCTCCGAAGACGCGCTACCCGAAGCTGCTCAAGGCTGCAGGCAAAGCCCCCCCACAATACCCGCCCGAGGACGAAGACGAGGAGTGACGGCCGGCCCCAAGGGCCCCGACGCATCGCTTACCACCAACGAGCAGGGCGTCATGAGGGACCAAGGTCGAGGCAATGCGCATTGTTCATTCGGATGGGCCTGCGGTGCGAGCGCGCTTGGCACCGTCCTGGCCATCGGCCTGGCGCGTCCCGCTGCGGCCTTCACCATCGACCCAACGTACGATTCCAGCATCACGTCGCTCCCAAACGCGGCCAGCGTCGAATCAGCGTTCAATACGGTCGCGGGCGACTACGCCAATGCCTTTGCGGGGAACCAGGTGATCAATGTCGGCGTGAGCTGGGGCTCCGTGGGCGGCTCTTCGCTCCCAAGCAACGCGGTGGGCGCAAGTCTCAGTAACCTCTACGGCTATTACACTTATAGCAACATCAAAAGCTACCTGACGCAGGCCGCGCGCAACGCACCGTCCAATGCCGCGCTTGCAACGGCCGTGGCCCACCTGCCCGTCACCGCGCCAAGCGGCATCGGCCAATATGTCGTTCCCTCGTCCGAGGCCAAGGCGCTCGGCCTGATCGCGCCCGGCCAAGCCGGGGCCGATGGCTATGTCGGGTTCGCGGGAAGCGTGAGCAAGTACACCTTCAACCCGGCTGGCGGCATCGCTCCCGGCACGTACGACTTTCAGGCAGTCGCGGCACACGAGCTGGCGGAGGTGCTGGGGCGCATCACTGGCCTGGCAAGCGCCACTCCGAGCTATCGCACCGTGTTCGACTTGTACCGCTACAGCGCGACCGGCACGCTCGACCTCGGCTACAATGACGCGGCCTATCTCTCAATCGATGGCGGCAAGACCAGCCTCGGCGCGTTCAACAATTCTTCCTCCGGCGGGGACCGCAGTGATTGGCTGACCGTGAGCACGTCCTCCGACGTGCAGGACGCTTTCGTCGCGCCGGGTCAGGCATTGAATTTGACCGACGCCGACCTCGCCGCACTCGACGCGCTTGGCTATGGCGGTTCCAATTTGGGAGACGCCAATGTGGCGCCCACGACGGTCGCCGTTCGCCTGGTCGAAGCGCCGGAGCCGGGCAGCTTGTTGCTCCTGCTGACCGGGCTCATGGCGGTCCTCGCCGCCGCCACGCCGCTGTCTCGCGATCCGCGCTCGGTTCGCCCATGGTGACGTCCCAGAGGTGAACTCCGTGCCCCTTGTGGGAGCTGGCGGCCGGGCCGCCCCCAAGGTTTTAGCCGGCCAGCAGCGTGCGCATCGCCTCGAGCTGCTCGAACAGGCGCAGCAAAAGGCGCACCGCCTGGCCGCGCTGCTCCGACAGCGCCGGGTCTTTCTGGATCAGCAGCGCGGCGTCGCGGCTGGCCATGTGCAGCAACCCCTCGTGTGCGATCGGGTCGGCGAGACGGAAGCCGGGCAAGCCGGCCTGGCGGGTTCCGAGCAGGTCGCCACCGCCGCGCAGGCGGAAATCGGCGTCGGCGATCACGAACCCGTCCTCCGTGTCGCGCAGCATCAGCAGGCGCCGCTTCGCCAGCTCGTTCAAGCCGTCCTCGTGCAGCAGCAAGCAAAAGCTTGCCGCCTCGCCGCGCCCGACGCGGCCGCGCAGCTGATGGAGCTGCGCCAGGCCGAAGCGCTCGGCGTGCTCGACCACCATGATGCTCGCGGTGGGCACGTCGACGCCCACCTCGATCACCGTCGTCGCCACCAGCAGCCGGATGCGGCCGGCGGCGAAGCCGGCGAGCGCGGCCTCGCGGCGCTCGGCGGCGAGCTGCCCGTGCGCGAGGCCGACGACGTCGCCGAACCGCTCCCGCAGCAGCGCGAACCGGGCCTCGGCGGCGGCGAGGTCGGACAGCTCGCTTTCCGCCACCAGCGGGCAGACCCAATAGATTTGCGCGCCCTCGGCGAGCTTGCGCGCGAGCGCGCCCAGCACGTCAGACATGGTGGACAGCGAGTGCAGCGTGGTGCGGATCGGCTGCCGCCCGGCGGGCTTCCCGGTCAGCCGGCTGACGTCCATCTCGCCCCACTGGGTCAGCAGCAAGGTCCGCGGGATCGGCGTCGCGGTCATCACCAGCAGATCGGTTCGCGCTCCCTTCTCGCCGAGCATCAGGCGCTGCGTGACGCCGAACCGGTGCTGCTCGTCGATCACCGCGAGCGCGAGGTCGCGATAGGCGACCTGCTCCTGGAACAGCGCGTGCGTGCCGACCACGAGCTTCAGGTCGCCATCCACGAGGCCGCGCAGGATGCGCGCCCGCTCCGCGCCCTTCACCGATCCGGTCAGCAGCGCCACCGGCAGCGGGCAAAGGCGCGAGAGGGTGCGGTGATGCTGGCGGGCTAGCACCTCGGTGGGCGCCATCAATGCCGCCTGGGCGCCCGCCTCCACGGCGCGCAGCATGGCGAGCAAGGCGACGAGCGTCTTGCCCGATCCCACGTCGCCTTGCAGCAGCCGCAACATGCGCCGGGGCGCGGCGAGGTCGGCGTCGATCTCCGCCAGCGCCGCCGCCTGCGCCGGGGTAGGGGAATGACCGAAGCGGTCGAGCGCGCGGGCGCGCAGTCGGCCATCGCCCGCGAGTGCCCGGCCAGGGCGCGCGCGCACCCGCCCGCGGACGATTTGGAGCGCAACTTGGCCCGCGAGCAGCTCGTCATAAGCGAGCCGCGCCCGCGCCCCCGGCTCGGGTGGCGCCTGGGGCGCCTGCACCGCGCGCAGCGCGGCGGCGAAGCCGGGCCAGCCCTCTCGGCGCATCAGCGCCGCGTCGTGCCACTCAGGCAGCTCAGCCAGGCGGGCGAGGGCCTGTGCCATCGCGCTCGCCACCTGGCGCGGCCATAGCCCGGCGGTCAGCGGCCACACCGGCTCGATCGGCGGCAACCGCTCGGCTTGCTCGATCGGCACGATATGCCCGGGATGCGGCATGGTCAGGCGGTCGCCGAAGCGATCGAGCTTGCCCGAGACGAGCAGCTTCGCGCCGCCCGGCATCTGCGCGACCCGACTGGGACTGAAGAACACCAGCTCCACAAAGCCGGTCGTGTCGCGCACGATGACACGCCAGGGCTGGCGGGGCCGTGCCGGACGCTCGTGGCGGACGACCTCCACCTCCAGGGTGACGGTCTGGCCCGCGCGGGCCGCGGCGATCGTCGGGCGCACGCGCCGGTCGATGTACGAATCCGGCAAATGGAACAATAGATCGATGACCCGGTCTCCCCCGATCGCCTTGGCGAACAGGCCCGCCTGCGCCGGGCCTATGCCGCGCAGCGAGGTCAGGGGTGCGAAAAGCGGAGCGAGGGTTTCGTCGGGCACGGCTGGCAGGAGGTGAGAAGCAGGGCTATATCGCAGCGTGTCAATGAGTGAGCCAGACAATCGAGCGCTGGATGTCCGGCGCCGCAAGCTGTTGTACCGCGCCACGCACCGGGGCACGCACGAGACCGATCTGCTGGTAGGCGGCTTCGTCGAGTCGTGCATCGCCGCCTTGAGCGACGGCGAGCTTGCCGCGCTGGAGGACATCATGGAGCTGCCGGACGTTGATCTCGCGGACTGGCTGTCCGGGCGGCGGCCCGTGCCGCCCGAGTTTGATACGCCCATGCTGCGGCGAATGCGGGACGCGGCGGGAGGCCGCGAATGAACGCCATGGGCAAGATCCTCGCGCGTAGCGCGGCCGTGTATGGCGCCCCCGAGGGGTGGGACGCCTTCTTGCTGGCGCGGCGGCGGGCAGAGTTCACCGGCCCGATCCTGCATGTCGCGCGCGACGACGCGCGCATGGCGCGGATGGCCGAGACGCTGGCTTTCGTGATCCCGGAAGCCGAGCTGCTGCGCTTCCCTGCTTGGGACTGCCTTCCCTACGACCGCGTCTCTCCCAATTCCGCCCTGGCCTCAGAGCGCATCGCGACACTGGGGCGGCTGCTGGAGCCCGCGCGGCAGCCGCGCGTGGTGCTGACCACGGTGAACGCGCTGCTTCAGCGTGTGCCGCCGCGCACGATATTTCGTGGTGCCAGCTTTGATCTGCGGGTGAACGGCGACCTGCATTCCGAACAGCTCGCGCGGTTTCTGGAAGCGAACGGGTACGGGCGTGCCAGCACGGTGATGGAGCCCGGCGAGTACGCAATGCGGGGCGGGATCATCGACATCTTCCCGGCGGGCGAGGCCGAGCCGGTGCGCATCGACCTGTTCGGCGACACGGTCGAGAGCATCCGCACTTTCGATCCAGCGACCCAGCGCAGCGCGGCCAAGCGCCAGCACCTGATTCTGCGGCCGGTTTCCGAGGTGCCGCTCGACAAGGACTTCGATCACCCGGTTCCGCACCGCCTGGCGCGAGCTGTTCGGCCAGGCGGCAGCGTCCGACCCGCTCTACCTCTCGGTCTCGGAAGGCCGCCGGCACCCCGGCATGGAGCACTGGGCGCCGCTGTTCCACGACGCGATGGACACGCTGCTCGACTACATGCCAGGCGCGTCGGTCAGCCTTGACTACCAGGCCGAGGACGCGCTGACCGCCCGCCTGGAGATGATCGCGGACCACTACGCTGCCCGCAAGGGACCGACGCGCGAAGGAGAGGTGCCCTATCGGCCGCTGTCGCCGGGCCGGCTCTATCTGGACCGCGCGGGGTGGGACGCGATGCTGTCGGGCGGCCCGTTGCTCACATTCACGCCCTTCGCGCGCCCCGAGGGCGTGGCGGGCATCGACGGCGGCGGCCGTCCCGGCCCGATCTATGTGCAGGCCGGCGCGGCGCGAGCGAACGTCTTTGATCAGTTCCGCGCCGACGCGGCGCGCTGGGCCGAGGAAGGCCGGCGCGTCGTCGCCGCCGCCTGGACCCGGGGCTCGCGCGAGCTTCTCGCCAATCTGCTGCGCGAGCACGGCGTCAAGGACGCGGCGCAGGAGGACGACTGGGCTTCGGTGCGGCGCAAGCCTGCGGGCTCCATCTCGCTCGTCGTGCTCGGGTTGGAGCGGGGCTTCGTCGCCGAGCGGATCGCGCTGATCGGTGAGCAGGACTTGCTGGGCGAGCGCATCAGCCGCCCCCCGCGCCGGCGCAAGCGGGCCGACCAGTTCATCGCCGAGGCGACCGAGATCGCCGAGGGCGACCTAGTGGTGCATCAGGAGTACGGCATCGGCCGTTATGATGGGTTGGAGACCCTCACCGTCAGCGGCGCCGCGCATGACTGCCTGCGCCTGATCTACGACGGCAACGAGAAACTCTACCTGCCCGTCGAGAACATCGAGGTTCTGTCGCGCTTCGGCAGCGAGACCCAGGGCGTCGCGCTCGACAAGATGGGCGGGGTCGGCTGGCAGACGCGCAAGGCGCGGATGAAGAGCCGTATCCGCGACATGGCCGCCGGACTGATTCGCGTCGCCGCCGAGCGCCAGGTGCGCGAGGCGATCTCGGTCATGCCGCCCGAGGGGTCATGGGACGAGTTCTGTGCCCGCTTCCCCTTCGCCGAGACCGAGGACCAGTCGCGCGCCATCGCCGACGTGCTGGAGGATTTGGCGTCCGGACGGCCGATGGACCGGCTGATCTGCGGCGATGTCGGCTTCGGCAAAACCGAGGTCGCGCTGCGTGCCGCCTTCGTTGCCGCGATGGCGGGCGCGCAGGTCGCGGTGGTGGTGCCGACCACGCTGCTCGCGCGCCAGCACTTCCGCACCTTCTCCGCCCGCTTCGCCGGGCTGCCGGTGCGCGTCGCCCAGCTTTCCCGCATGGTGCCGGCCAAGGAGGCGGCGGAGGTGCGCAAGGGCATCGCCGACGGCGGCGTGAACATCGTCATCGGCACCCACGCGCTCCTCGCCAAGGGCGTGCAGTTCGCCGAGCTTGGCCTGCTGGTGATCGACGAGGAGCAGCATTTCGGCGTCGCGCACAAGGAGCGGCTGAAGCAGCTCAAGTCCGACGTGCATGTGCTGACGCTGACCGCCACGCCGATCCCGCGCACCTTGCAGCTCGCGCTGACCGGGGTGCGGGAGATGAGCGTGATCGCCACGCCGCCCGTCGATAGGCTCGCGGTGCGGACCTTCATCATGCCGTTCGATTCGGTTGTCGTGCGCGAGGCGATCCAGCGCGAGCGGTTCCGCGGCGGGCAGATCTTCTGTGTGGTGCCGCGCATCGAGGATCTGCCGCGCATGGCCGAGCGGCTCGCCGAGATCGTACCGGAGGCGCGCACCGCGCAGGCGCATGGGCGGCTTCCGCCGACCGAGCTTGAGCGCGTTATGACCGAATTCGGCGACGGCAAGTTCGATATCCTGCTATCGACCAACATCGTCGAAAGCGGCCTCGACATGCCGGCGGTCAACACGCTGCTGATCCACCGCGCCGACATGTTCGGCCTCGGCCAGCTGTATCAGCTGCGGGGCCGCGTCGGGCGCGGCAAGCAGCGCGGGTACGCGTACCTCACCTGGCCGCAGACGCACCGCTTGTCGGTGGCGGCGCAGAAACGGCTGGAAGTGATGCAGCGGCTGGACAGCCTGGGCGCCGGGTTCACATTGGCCTCGCACGACCTCGACATCCGGGGCGCCGGCAACCTGCTCGGCGACGAGCAGTCCGGCCACATCCGCGAGGTGGGCATCGAGCTTTATCAGCAGATGCTGGAGGACGCCGTCGCGGACCTGCGCGCGGGCGAGGGGCGGCGCGCCGCGGACGGGCGCGACTGGACGCCTAACATCCAGCTCGGCTTGCCGGTGCTGATCCCTGAATCGTATGTGAGGGATCTTCCCGTGCGACTGGGTTTGTACCGCCGCATTGGGGGCCTGGCCTCCGACGAGGAGACCGATGCGATGGCTGCCGAGCTGGTGGATCGCTTCGGCTCGCTGCCACGTGAGGTGGAGAACTTGCTCGCCGTGGTCTCCTTGAAGCGCGCCTGTCGCGAGGCGGGGGTGGAGAAGCTGGAGGCCGGGCCGAAGGGGATGGTCGCGACCTTCCGTGGCAACGCCTTCCGCAACCCGGCCGGACTGGTGACGTGGCTCGGGAGCAAGGGGGGCGTTGTGAAGCTGCGCCCGGACCACAAGCTGGCGATCGTCCGTGAGATGGACGTTGCCACTCGCATTCGCACCGCGCGTGACGTGCTGGGGAGCTTGGCGCGGATCGCTAGGCAAGCGAAAGCGGCCTGAGTTCCATTGTGATTCTGGTGCGCGGGGCGCTCTCCTCGTTCAGTTGCGTTAATATCCGTTTGAGCACATCCTGGCTGTAGCAACATCGCAGCAGCGGGAGGTGGGAGGATGCGGCCCATCGGTGCGCTTATCGTTATGGGAGCGCTTCTGGCGTCAGGTTCGGCTCTGGCACAGCAAACACCGCCATCGCGAAGCCCGCAGGAAGAGTTGTTCCAGCAGAATTGCGTTGTCTGTCACGGGAACCCGGCGACCCGCGCGCCGGCCCGCGCATCGCTTCGCGCGATGTCGCCCGACTTCATCGTCGAGGCGCTTACGAACGGAATCATGAAAAGCCAGGGCTCGGCGCTTTCCCCCGCGCAGCGTGTCTCGCTCGCGGAATACCTTACGGGCCGGAAGGTTGGCGCCGAGTCGGCGATGGCGGGGCGCTGCACCGGCACGCCCGCTCCGATGTCGCTCGACGGGCCGTCGTTCAACGGCTGGGGTGCGAATCTCGAGAACTGGCGCTATCAGCCCGAACCCGGCATCAGTGCGGCACAAGTGCAGCGGCTCGATCTGAAGTGGGCATTCGGCTTCCCAGGTGTGGTCGCGGTTTTCGGACAGCCGACGGTTGTCGGTGGCCGCGTGTTCGTCGGAACCCAGAGCGGGCACGTCTATTCTCTCGACGCCAAGTCCGGCTGCTACTATTGGGACTATGCGACGCACGCCGATGTCCGCGCCGCCGTCACAGTCGGGCGCATCGGCAAGCAGGACATTGCGCTGTTCGGCGACCGTGGCGGGCGTGTCTATGCGGTCGATGCGGTATCTGGCCGGACGATCTGGAGGGTCGCGCCGAATAGTGATCCCGCCGTGGGGATCACCGGCGCGCCGGTTCTGTTCGAGGGACGGCTCTACGTCCCCTACTCAGGTGGCGACGACAGCAGGGCGATCAACCCGACCTATGAATGCTGCACGGGCCGCGGCGCGGTCGTGGCGCTCGACGTGGCCACCGGCGCCACGATCTGGACAGCAAACACGATCCCGCAGGCGAGGCCGCAAGGGAAGAACCGCGCCGGCACGCAGCTCTGGGGGCCGTCGGGCGCTTCGGTGTGGGCGGCGCCGACGATCGATGAGCGGCGCAAGGTCTTGTACGTGGGCACGGGCGACAACCATTCGGCCCCGGCGACCGACACGAGTGACGCGGTGCTCGCGCTTTCGCTCGATACCGGCAAGGTCGTGTGGTCCCGTCAGTTGCTCGCGGGCGACATGGGGAACATCTCGTGCTTCACCCCGGAGAAGGCGAGCTGCCCGGAGCCGCATGGCCCCGATTACGACCTCGGCGCGTCCGGCAACCTCATCTCCTTGGCGAATGGCAAGCGGGTGCTGTCCATCGGACAGAAGTCAGGCATGGTCTGGGCACTCGATCCCGACGATGAGGGCCGGATCGTGTGGCAGGCGCGTGTCGGCCGTGGCGGCCCGCTGGGCGGCGTGCAATGGGGCACGGCGACCGACGGAAAGCTTGTCTACGCCGCAGTGTCCGACCTTGAGCCGCTTAGCATCAACCCGGTCACCCTCAATCCCGACAAGGGTGGCGGGCTGCACGCGCTCGCGGCGGACTCGGGCGCGGTCCGGTGGAGCGCGCCGGCGCCGAGGGCCTGCGCGGGACGGGCCAGTTGCAGCCCGGCGCAATCGGCCGCGGTTACGGCAACGCCGGAGTATGTCCTCTCCGGCTCCGTTGATGGTCACATCCGGGCCTACTCGACCACGGATGGCAGGGTGTTGTGGGATTATGACATGGCGAAGCCGTTCACCACTGTGAACGGCGTGGAGGCGAATGGTGGCTCGCTCAATTCGGCGGGACCGACCATCGCTGGGGGAATGATCTTTGTGAACTCCGGCTATGGGCTGTACGGCGGGCAAGCAGGCAACGTCCTCGCCGCTTTCGCCCCACGCCCTTGACGGAGGGACAGCGAAGCCTCACCCGGCCGCGGTGCTGCGAATCAGCCCCCGATGGCTTGGGGCCTCGATGAACGCGATCAGCTCGGTCACAAGCCGATCGTCGCCGTGCAGCGCGCGGGCCTCCTCCAGCCGCTGCGCGAACACCCCGCCCGACGAGAACAACAGCCGATAGACTGCGCGCAGGCACTGAATTTCTGACTTGCTGAATCCACGGCGCTTCAGGCCGACGACGTTCAGCCCGGCCAGGCGCGCGCGATTGCCGATCACGCTGGCGAAGGGCGGAACATCGGCTTCCACCCCGGACACCCCACCCACCATCGCGGCGCGGCCAATTCGCACGAATTGGTGCAGCGCGGCCGCGCCGCCGATCACCGCGTGCTCTGCGATGCTGACATGGCCGCCCATGACCACATTGTTGACGATCAGCACATGATCGCCGATGGTACAATCGTGCGCGACATGCGCCACCGCCAGCACCATGCAGTCGGCGCCCACCGTGGTGACGCCGCGGCCATTGGCGGTGCCGCGATGGATCGTGCAGTGCTCGCGAACCTGCGTGCGCGCGCCGATCTCGCACCGCGTCGGCTCACCGCGATACTTGGTGTCCTGCGGCTCCAACCCTACCGTGCAGAACGGATAAAGGGTCACGTCGCGGCCGACGTAGGTGTGACCATCTACCACGACATGCGACACGAGTCGCGCGCCGTCCTCGATCACCACATGAGGTCCGACCGTGCAGAACGGCCCGATGCGCACGCCAAGCCCCAGCTCCGCGCCGTGGGCGATCACCGCCGTGGGGTGAATCTCGCTGCGCGTCGATCGGTGCTCGAAATTAGCAGCCAGTACGTCCATCGATGAGCTCTCGTGACGAGGTTGCGCAAGGCTAGGCGCGCGGGGACGGTGCGGGAACTCAATCATTGTTGCGGCGTATTACGCGGACCGGCCTGTAACAGACTGTATCACATCAATTCCGGCAATACGTTAACCCTGCCGGTCCATGATCATCGCGGCATAGGTCGCCTCGGCGACTTCGGTCTCCTGCACACGTGCCACGGCGTGGAACTTCCACACCTCCCCGCGATTGCGCAGCTTCTTCACCTCGATTTGCAGTTGATCGCCCGGCATGACGGGCCGGCGAAACTTCGCGCCCTCGATGGACATAAAATAGACCACCTTGCCCGCCGCTCCGGTGCCGAGAGTCTCCACCACCAGCACGGCGGCCGTCTGCGCCATGCTCTCGATGATGAGCACGCCGGGCATCACCGGATGTTGAGGGAAGTGACCTTGGAAAAAAGGCTCGTTAACCGAGACGTTCTTGATCCCGACGGCGGACTGGTCGCGCACGACGTCGATGACGCGGTCGATCATCAGAAAGGGGTAGCGGTGCGGGATCGCCTGCATGATCCGCGCGACATCGGCCACGGCGAGTGTGCCTGTCCCTTGGGTCTGCTCCGTCGCGGTCGCGTCCATCGCTAGCCCGTGCCCTCGTTGTCGGCGCCGCCCCGGTCCTTGCGCGCGAGCCGGCGCAGCACTGCGAGCTGGCGAAGCAACGCGCGGGCTGGCTGAGCCGGGGAGCCCACCACCTCCGCGCCGGGCGGCAGGTCCGCCATGACCCCTGCTTGCGCGCCGACGCGCGCCCCCCGGCCGATCCGGAGATGCCCCGTCAGGCCCGCCTGGCCGGCAACCGTCACGAAGTCTTCAAGAACTGTCGATCCGGAGATCCCAACCTGCGCGACGATGACGCAACACCGACCAATGCGAACGTTGTGCCCGACCTGGACCAGATTGTCGAGGCGCGAGCCGGCGCCAATCACGGTGTCCGTGAGCGCGCCACGGTCGATCGTGGTGTTGGCGCCGATCTCGACATCATCCTCTACGATCACCCGGCCGAGCTGCGGCAACGTGCGCAGCCCGTCCGGCGCCGTAACGAGGCTGAATCCCTCTTGGCCGATCCGCGCCCCTGGATGCACCACGACGCGCGTGCCGAGCAGGGCGTGGCTGACGCTCGCCGACGCGGCGATCCGGCTATCGGGACCGATCACGACACCATCACCAATCACCGCGCCGGGGCCAATCCGGCACCGCGGCCCGATCTCCGCGCCCGCGCCGACCATTGCCAGCGGGCCGATCTCGGCGGTGGGATCGACGCGCGCCGTCGAATCGACGACGGCCGAAGCGTGCACGCCGGGACGGGGCGGCGGGACCGGGTGGAACAGGTCAGCAACCTTGATCCACGCCAGTCCCGGCTCGGCGCAGAGAATGAAGGCGGTGCCGGGCGGCACCCGCGCGGCAGCGCTGGCCGGCACCAGCACGGCTCCGGCGCGCGTCGCGGCGAGCGCGTCGGCATAGCGCGGATTGTCGAGATAGCCGACATGCTCCGGCCCGGCAGCGCCCAAAGGCGCGACGCCCGACAGCATACGGTCCGGGTCTCCCGAGGCATCTCCGCCCGCCGCCGCCGCCACGATGCCCAGCCTGTGCGGACCGGTCCGCGCGAAGAACCGGGCATCGCCCGGCGGGGCATCACCCGTTCCAGTCACGTCGCGCCCGGCTCAGCGATGCTGCGTGTGACTTGGAGCGGCGGCTGCCGCCGGCCTCGGCGCGCTTGCCGCCACCGGCTTCGCGGCCGGCGCGGCGGAGGCGGTCGGCGCGACGGCGGCCGGCTCCACGCCCTCCGGCGGAATTTGCACCGCGGGCAGCGTCTTGTTCAAAAGCTCGGCGACCTGCTGGGTGATGTCGAACTCCGACTGGTTCAGCGCCACCTCGGCGCGTTGCAGCACAAGGTTCATGCCGCGCGCGGCCGCGACGCGCTGCACCACATCGCCCAGCGTGCGCTCGATCTGCGCCAGCGCGTACTGGCTGGCATCCTGGATGATGCGCCCGCGTTCGCTGAACTTGCGCCGCGAATCGGCGATGCGGTCCTGCAACTCGCGCTCCTTCGCGCGGATTTGGTCCGGAGTCATTTTGGCGCGATCAGTGGCGAGCTGCTGGCCCAGGTCGCGAATCGCGACCTGCTCCTTCTGCGCGTCCTCGTTTAGCTTCTGCCGACGGTCGGCCATCGTCTTGTCGGCTTCCACGTAGGCCGAGGAGGCGCGCAGGGCGTCGGGGATCGACAGCACGCCGATCACCGCCGCCGGCGGCATCGCCCCGCGCGGCACGTCCGGGATCGCCGGCGGCGGCGGAAGCTGCACCTGCACCGGGCTCGGTGGCGGCTCGCCCGGCGTCGCCGGTGATGTCAGATCCGCTGCCTCGGGGGCCGCCTCGGCCGGCCGGGCGGTCTGCGGGCGCCCGGCCGGGCGGGGCGGGGCGGCTTTCGGCTGGCCGGGCAAGAACCAGCCGGGGCCGCCGGATGGCCCGCCGCCCGCGCCTTGAGCCATCGCTCGCGGGACGGAAAGCAACGCGGTGCCTGCAAGCAGGACCGCCAGGGAAAAGCGGAAAATTATCACTAGAACCTCGTACCGAAGCCGAACCGGAATATCTGAGTCTGGTCGTATTTCTGCTTGATCACAAACGGCGCCAGATCAATGTTGATGAGGCCGAACGGCGTGCGCCAGGAGATGCCGAAACCGGCGCCAAGCCGCGGCGTCGCGGGCTCGTAGACCGTCGGACACCTTCCAAACGGCGCGGTCGGGCAGCTCGCATTTTCGAACGTGCCCTGTGTCAGTGAGCCTATATCGACAAAGGTCCGTCCGGTGATCCCCAAGTCCTGCGGCACCGGCAGAGGGAAGCGCAGCTCGGTGGATTGCGTCCAGATGAAGCGGCCGCCCACGGAGTCGACGCTTCCATCGGCGTTCACCACGTGCGGTCCGGCGCCGCCGAGCTCGAAACCGCGCAGATTGTCGCCGCCCAGGTAGAACCGGTCGATCACCAATTCCTGCTGGCCAAGGTTGAACAGGTAGCCCGTTCCCGCTGACAGCGCGATTCCCCAGTCGGTGTTGCCGGTCAGGAAGTCGAGCGGGATATAGTACGCCCCATCCACCCGCGTGCGCACGAACCGCGCGTTGCCGCCGATCCCGGCAAAGTCGGAGCCGAAGGAGAGAAGATAGCCGCTGTGCGGGGCCAACCGGCTGTCGCGGTAGTCAAGCGTCACCAACTGACTGATCTGGGACAGCAGCGAGGAGCCTTGTTGGCTCTGAATGAAGAAATCTGTCGTGGTCACGTCGAACACGGTCCGGTTGACGAGTGAGTAGCTCCACACCTGGCGGAGGTGCTCGTTCACATCGTAGCCGAGGCGGACCGTCCCGCCTTCCCGGCGCTCGTTATACGGCTCGACGCCGAGCGCGTTGGTCTGGATCAGGAACGCGTCGCCGCCCAGCAGCAGGTTGCGATCCAGGAAATAGGGATCGTTCACCGACAGGTTGATCGAGCTCTGCCTTTGCGCCAGCACGCCGTTGATGCCGGCGTCGATCCCTGAGCCGACGAAGTTGCTCTGGCGGATTCCTGTGGACACCAGGGCGCCGGCGTCGGTCGAGTAGCCGCCGCCCAGACTGAATTCGCCGGTCGCCTTTTCCTGCACGTTCGTGGTGATGATCGCTTTGTCAGGTGCCGAGCCGGGCGTGGTGCTGATCGTGACGTTGTTGAAGTAGTTGAGATCCTGTAGCCGCTGGCGCGATCGGCGCAGCAGTTCCTGATTGTAAGCGTCGCCCTCCGCGATCCGCATCTCGCGCCGGATCACCCTGTCCTGCGTCACGGTGTTGCCGGTGATGTCGATGCGCTCGACAAAGACGCGCGGACCCTCGGTCGCATCGAACGCGAGCGAGACAGTGTGGGTCTTCGGGTCGTGTTCGATGCGCGGCGTGACCTGCACGAAGGCGTAGCCGCGCGTGCGTACGTCATCCTCCATCGCGTCGGCCGAGCGGCCGACGGCGTCGCCGTTGTACCAATCGCCCTGTGCCAGCTTCAGGTCGGCGCGGAGCTGCTCGGGCGTCACGCCGCGAATTTGCGAGGAAATCGTGATCTTGCCGACCCGGTAGCGCTCGCCCTCGTGCAGCACGAAAGTCAGGAAGAACGACTTGCGGTCGGGCGCCAGCTCGGCGGTCGCGTTGGTCACCTCGAAGTCGACGTAACCGTGGCTGAGATAGAATCGGCGCAGCAGCTCCTTGTCGAAGCCAAGCTTCTCCGCGGTGTACTGGTCCGCCGTGGACAGGAAGGCCCACCATCTCTGCGGGCGGCTGTTGATGGCGTCGGCCAGCGTGCCTTCGCCATACGCGTGATTGCCGACGAACACGATGCGGCTAATCAGGGTCTCGGGGCCGTCGTGGACCCGGAAAACCAGGTTCACCCTGTTCTCGGGAAGGCGGATGATCTCCGGCTCGACCGTCGCGTCGTAGCGCCCGCGCGCGGCATAGGCGTCCAGGATGCGCTTGCGATCGGCTTCGGCGGCGGCTGGCGTGAACACTGAGCGAGCGCGCAACTGGGTGACGTCGTTGAGCTGCGCGTCAGTCAGGACGTGGTTGCCTTCGTAGATCACGCGGTTGACGACCGGATTTTCTGCGACGCGCACGACAAGGGTGTTGCCTTCCGGCGTGATGCTGACGTCCTGGAACAGGCCGGTCGCGTAGAGCGTTTTCACGCTGCGGTCGATTTCCGCGCGATCGGAGGGCTGGCCGGGCTGGACCAGCATATAGGAGAGGATCGTGCTCGCGTCGATCCGCCGGTTGCCCTCGACCCTGATCGCCTCGACCACGCCCGTCGGCGCCCGCGCCGCCGGACGGGTACGAGCGCGCGCCTGGGCGTGCGTGGGCGCAGCAGTTCCTTGGGCAAACGAATTCGCAACCGGAGTCATGGACAGAACGCACGCGACAACGAGCAGCAAGAAGCGGAATAGAGGCAAGCGGCGCTCTCCCAGAAAAATCCCACCTCAAGGGACGCACCGCAAAATCCGGAACGTCGGGCCAAATGGCGGCGAACAATAGCCGCGCAACCCGAGTCGTGCCAGACGGGAACCGGGCGTTAGAACTGGGTGAATTCAGGGCAGGGTCGCTCAGGCAGGGATGTGCGGTCGAGCGGCGAGAAAATTCCTAGCCGGCCAGCACGGCGATTGGGAAAGCCTCGAGCGCTCGCCCAGGGACCAGCCGCGCCTCGGCGCGGATTTCGGCCCCGCTGATCGCGTCCTGGAGCTCGCGCCCGCCAAGCCAGGCCGGTAGTTCGATTGCCGTCCCGCCCCAGGCCGTGCGCGGGATCGAGAGCGAACCCGTTTCGCCCAACAGCCCGAGCGGCAGGCGCGGCACGATGACGAGCAACGCCAAGTGTCCCTCCCGCCTGGCGAAGGCGATCAACCGCTCGGCGCTCGGTCCAGTGGCCGTGAGCGGCACGTACTCGCCGCGCGCGAACAGGGACGGTGCGTGCCGTCGAAGGGTCAGGATGCGGGTGATGACCGCCTGCTTCACCCGCCCGTCGAGCCAGTCTCGCGCCAGTGCGGCCGGCGCCAGTCCTGCTTCCAGCGCGGCCTCGCGCGCCGCGAAGTCAACCGGCCGCCGATTGTCGGGATCAACCAGGCTTTGATCCCAGAATTCGGTGCCTTGATAAAAGTCAGGAACGCCTGGCACGGTCAGTTTCAGCACTGCCTGGGCCAGTCCGTTGACGGCGCCGGCTGGACCGATCCGGTGGGCGAAGCCGGCGGCCTCCGCGACGAACCCGTCGTCGTCCATCAACGCGTCCAGAAAGCCGCGCGCCGCCCGCTCGTACTCGGGGTCCGGCGAGGTCCAGCTCGTGCGCAGCTTCGCCTCGTGCAGCGCCTTCTCCTGCCAGCCGGCGAGCCGCTCGGCGAGGGCATGGCGGCCGGCACGGTCTGCGACCACCAGGGTCGTCGGCCAGGCGCCGACAATCATCTGGTAAAGCATGGCCTCGTCGCCGGGCGAGGGCGCGTTGGCGGCGGCGCGGTGGCGCCGGTTCCGCTCCATCCAGCGGCGCACCGCCTCCTCCCACGCGCCGGCGCATTCCGAGAGCACCGCCAGGCGCGCGCGCACGTCCTCGCCGCGCTTGTGGTCATGGGTCGCGGTGGCCAGCATCGAATCCGGGAAGCGCGCGCGGCGCTCCAGCGCCAGCCGGTGGAACTCCGCCGGTTCGCTGCCCAGGCGGGCCGCATCGAAACCCACGTCGTTGCGCGAGAGCAGGCGTCCGTAGCGATAGAATGCGGTGTCCTCGACCGCCTTCGCGGCAACCGGCGCGCTGAGCTGCTGGAACCGCGTCGCCGCCACGCGCCGGGCCGGGCTGTCGGGCGCGCTCAGCCAGGAAACGATCAGCCGTGCCACCTCGGGCCGCGCCGGGCCACGCCCGGATAGGGCGCCTTGCACCGCGCGGGCGAACACGGCCTCGTCGCCGGACGGGCGCTGCCCGGCACCGGCATAGCTGCGATACGCGGGGAAATGCGCCAGGATCGCGATCAGCGCGCGCCGGATCGCCGGGCGGGAGACGTCACGCGTCGCCGGGTGCAGCAGCGCCACGCGATGCAGCGCGCCCACGGCGGAGTCGAGCTGCGCGGCGAAGCCACTGTCCAGGATTTCGCGCCGCGCGGCCACTTCCTCGGGCTTGAAGTCGGGCGAGCGGCCGGAGAGCGCGGCCCACAAGGCGGAAAGCGCAGGCGCCGCGCCGGGATCGTGCTGCACGGCGCTGACTGCGTCCATGAAGTCGTAGCCGCTGGTGCCGTCCACCTGCCAGTCCTCGGCAAGGCTCTCGCCGGCGCCTAGGATTTTCTCGACGATCAGATAGGCCGGCCCTGGTGGGCCGTCCGCCGGCCGGAGCCGGTCCAATTCCGCGAGCCGCGCGCGCAGGCGCCGGCAATAGCCGCGCGGATCGGAGAGGCCGTCCACGTGATCGACGCGCATTCCGTCGATCAGCCCCTCGGCATAAAGACGGAACAGCGTGGCGTGCGTCGCCTCGAACACGCGCTCTTCCTCGACGCGGACACCGGCCAACTCGTTGATGTCGAAGAAACGCCGCCAGTTGATCTCATCGGCGGCGGTGCGCCAGAAGGCGAGACGGTAGTGCTGGCGCTCCAGCAGCCGGTGGAGCCGCGCGCGACCGGCCTTGTCCTTCGGGTCGTAGAAATCGAGCCCGAGCGCGGCAATCTCGGCCTCGTCCTCGGGGCGGATCGGAAAGGCGTTGTCGAAGTAGCGCGCCGCGACGCCCGAGGCGTCACGCGCCAGACGGATGTCACCATCCGCCAGCGCCTCTCCGTATGGCTTCCCAAGCACCGGCAGCAGCACTTTGCCGTCCAGCAAAGGGCTGTCCGGGTGCCAGTCGATGTCGAACACGTCGCCATGCGGGCTGGCGCGGCCGTGGCGCAGCACGTCCAGCCACCACGGGTTCTCGCCCCCGACCGCCATGTGGTTGGGCACGATGTCCACGATCAGGCCCAGCGACTCGGCCCGCAGCGCGGCCACCATGCGGCGAAATGCCTCCTCCCCGCCAAGCTCGGGATTGACCCTGGTCGGATCGACCACGTCGTAGCCGTGCATGGAGCCGGCGCGTGCGGTGAGGATCGGCGAGGAATAGAGATGGCTAACGCCGAGCCGGGCCATGTACGGCGCGAGCCGCGCGGCGTCCTCGAAGGTGAACCCCTTGTGGAGTTGCAGCCGCATCGTCGCGCGGGGCGCGGTCATGGCTGGGCCTCTGCCGTCCGTGCCGCCGCGACCGCCTCTAGCCGCCGAGCGGGCACGGGCGCGTCGAGCAGACCGGCCGCCGGCCCCGGCATGCGCCGCCGCCAGTTCGGATGCTCGTCGATCGTGCCGGGCAGGTTGGGCTGCTCCACCTGGCCGAGCACATCCTCAAGCGGCAGCAGGCACAGCGCGCAGGCCGAGCTGGCGACGTACTGCAAGGCGGCCTGCACGAAGCGATCCGCCTGCTCGGGTCGAGGACCAGAGCCGACGCCAGATTGCATGATCGCCTGCCAGAGCGCGGCACGATCCGTGTCGCGCTCGGCCCGAAGTTCGTCAGGTTGCTGATCCGGCCCGAGCACGCCATGCTCGGCGCGCAGCGCGATGTCGGCGCCCCGCCACCAGCCGGCCAGGGTCGGCAGGTCGTGGGTGGAGGTCATGGCCATCGCCCCTCCGTCCCATCGCGCCGGTTCGGTGAACGCGCCATTGTCACGCTCGAACCACAGGACACGCATCCCGTAGATCCCATGCTGGCCGAAGGCATCACGAAACCCCTCCGGCACGGTCCCGAGATCCTCGCCCACCACAATGGCGCGATGGCGGTGCGATTCGAGGGCCAGCAAGCGCAGCATGTCAGTCAGCGGGTATCTCAGATAGGCGCCATCGGCGGGCGAGACGCCATCGGGCACCACCCAAAGCCGCTGCAATCCCATGGCGTGGTCGATCCGCACGCCGCCCGCGTTGCGCAGCGCGGCGCGCAGCGTGGCCAGGAATGGCGCGAAGCCGCCGGCGCGCAGCTCCTGGGGCGAGAAGGAGGTGATTCCCCATTGCTGCCCGTTGGGATTGAACAGGTCGGGCGGGGCCCCGATCGAGATCCCGCTCAGGATGTCGCCCGGCCGGCTCCAGGCATGGCTGCCGGTCGGGTCCATGCCCACAGCCAAGTCGGCGATAAGTCCAACGCGCATCCCCGCCTGGCGGGCGCGGCGCTGCGCCGCGCCCAGCGAACGGTCGGCAACCCATTGCAGGAAGATGTGAAACAGCACTTCGCGCCGGTGCGCCTGGGCGAAGGCGTCCACCGCGGGCCCGCGCGCGTCGCGCAGGTCGCTGGCCCAGCCTCGCCAGTCGCCTCGGCTCGGATCGCGCGCGACCTGCTCGGCCTGGAGCGCCTCGAAGCGGGCGTGATCGGCGAGCAGCTCGCCGCCATCCGCCTGGAACTGGGCGAAGTCCGCGCGCAGCGCGTCCGGGATGCCGTCGTCGGCCGAGAACTGGGCGAAGAGCGCGCGCAGCAGCGCCAGCTTGGCGTCCGAAGCGGCTGGCCAGTCGATCAGCTCCAGCGTCTCCAAACGCGACAGCTCCTCCCCGACGCCGGCCTGAGCGACCGCGGCGGCGACGCGGGCCGGCTCGAACAGCAGCGCCGGCGCGGCATAGAGCGGATTGAGAAAGAGCCGGCTGGAAGGCGAGTAGGGACCGAACCGGTGCGGCTCGGCGGGGAACAGGGCGTGGAGCGGGCTGAGCGCCAGCATGTCGGCGCCGCGCCGCGCCGCGGACTGGGCGAGATGGGCCACGCACGCGGCATCGCCGATGCCGCCGTCCCCGTCACGGCGCAGTCCATAGACCTGCGCAGCCAGCCCCCATGGGCGCGCGCCCTCGGCGATCTCCTGGACCCCGGTCGCGCGCTCTGGGGTGACGGCCAGCACGATTTCCCGCTCGCCGATCACCAGCCGATGGTAGCCCGGTTCCGAGACAACCGGCATTTCGACGCCATGGCGGGACGGGCGCAGGCGGATTTCCCGCTCCCCGCCCGCCTCGGTCAGCAGCAACGCATGACGCGCCGTGTCGCCACCGATGGGCAGGCGGGTGGTTGTCCCGGCGACGGCCGTCACCAGCGGCGGTAACCCACCAAGCCCCGGCGAGGCCGCGAGCCGCTCACGGCTTTCAGTCACCTCTTTCGGGGTCTCGCAAGGAAAGCCGAGCGCGGTCAGCACGCGGCGCAGCGCGTCAGGCGCCACCTCGCGCCGCTCGCCGGCGTAGTTGTGCCATCCGACCGCCACGCCGGCCGCTTCGGCCAAATCACGCAGTTCACCGTCCTCAGAGGTCATGCCGCATGGTCCAGATAGGCGACGCACGCGTGAGCGGGGAGTTCGCCGGCGCCGGCGCGTCCGCCCGCCATGTCGGGCCCGGCGAACAGCAACCGCCCCTTCGGCGGCGCGAGCGGGACAGGAGCGGCACCCAGGTTCACGGCCAGCGTCAGCACGCCGCGATCGCCCAGCCGCCAGCGCGCCTCCACGGCGGCGCTGCCCAGCGGGCGCGCTTCGATAGAGCGCGCCCGCTCAATCTCAGGTGCGATCTCCCGTGCGCGGATCGCGATCAGGCGCTGATAGAGCGCGCGCCGGTGCTCGCCCAGCGTCGGGTCTGGGCGGGGGATCGAGGCTTCAAAGGTCGAGACGGCATTGGGATCGGGAATGCGCTCGCGCTTCTCGGGGTCGGAGAATTCGGCGAAGTGGGCAAATTCCTTGCGCCGCCCCTCGCGGACCAGCTTGCCGAGGTCAGGATTGTGGTCGGTGAAGAACAGGAACGGCGTGGTCGAGGCGACCTCCTCGCCCATGAACAGCATCGGGATCTGCGGGCACAGGATCTGGGCAGCGATCGCCGCCTCCAGCGCGGCGGGCTCGGCGAGTTGGGTCAGGCGCTCGCCAAAGGCGCGGTTTCCGACCTGGTCGTGGTTTTGCAGGAACAGCACGAAGGCCGTGGGGGGCAAGTCCCTGCTCGGCGTGCCGCGCGGCTTCCCCCGGTGCCGCGAGACTTGGCCCTGAAAGAAGAAGCCCTCGGCCATCACCCGCGCCAGGCCAGCGGACCCGGCTTCGGCATAGTCCTTGTAATAGCCAGCATCCTCGCCGGTCAGCAACACGTGGAAGGCGTGGTGCCCGTCATCGTCCCATTGCGCGTCGATGTCGCGCCGCAAATGGCTCGCCTCGTTGCGCTCGTTCTCCAAGACGAGGTGTACCTGTCGGGTCGATCCAGCGACCCGGCGCACCTCGTCGGCCACTTCGTCGAGCCAGTCCGGCTCCGAGAATCTCATGCACCGCGTCCAGGCGCAGCCCGTCAAAGCGGTATTCGTTGAGCCAATAGAGCGCATTCTGGGTGAAGAACGCCCGGACCTCGGGCCGGCGGAAGTCGATCGCGCCGCCCCAGGGAGTGTGGATGTCCTCGCGGAAGAAGGCCGGCGCGTAGAGGCTGAAATAATTTCCGTCCGGCCCGAAGTGGTTGTACACGACATCGAGGAACATCATCAGGCCGAGCCCGTGCGCGGCATCGACCAGAGCCTTCAGCTCCTCGGGCGTGCCGTAGGCGCTGTCGGGCGCGAAGGGGAGCACGCCGTCGTAACCCCAGTTGTGCCGGCCGGGGAAATCGGCGATCGGCATCAGCTCGACGGCGGTGACGCCGAGCGCCTTCAGCGCCGGCAGGGCTCGCGCGACGCCCTGGAAACCGCCGAGACAGCCAGCATGGGCCTCGTAGATCACCGCCTCGTGCCACGGCCGGCCCTGCCAAGCCCCGTGCCTCCAGGCGTAGGCGCGCGGATCGACGACCATGCTCGGCCCATGCACGTCGTGAGGCTGGAAGCGCGAGGCCGGGTCCGGAACCTCCGCGCCATCGCCCAACCGATAACGATACCGCGCGCCGGTTCCGCAAGCGGCCTCCACGGCGAACCAGCCATCCGGCTCGCGCCGCATCGGCAGCGGATCGGCGCCCTCCGTCACCAGCGCGACGTCGTGCTGCGCAGGTGCCCACAGGCGAAAGCGCGTGCGCCCGCCCTCGAGCACGGTGGCGCCAAAGCCGAGATCGCGCGCGAACCGGAAAGTCATGACGCGAGCCCCGGCCCGTCGCTCAGCAACAGCACCAACGCCTGGGCTGGCACCGTGATCTCGCGCGCAGCGGGGTCGAGGTCGCGCCCATCGGACTCTGGCGCGGCGGTGTCGAGCAGGAGGCGCGCCGGCCGATACGGCGGCGGCAGGGCGAACAGCCGGTCCTCGTCCGTTGGATTCAGCATCATCGTGAACATTGTCACCCGCCCATCAGGGAGCCGCGCCGCGCGGCGCAGAACCAACGTCCGCTCCTCGGGATTGTTCCATGCCTCCGGCGCGATTGCATGGCCGTGCTCATCAAACCAGTCGATGTCGCGCAGCTCAAGCCCCAGCGCGTGACGGCCGATCCGGGTACTGCGGCCAGCGCAGGACGGGATGCGCGCGCCGCAGCGCGATCAGCCGCGCGGCGAAGTCAGTAAAGGCCCGCCCCTCCGGCGACTGCGCCTCTTCCCAGTTGAACCAGGAGATTTCGTTGTCCTGGCAATACGCATTGTTGTTGCCGGCCTGTCCGCGGCCGAACTCGTCGCCGCCCAGCAGCATCGGCGTGCCGTCGGAGAGGAATACGCAGGCCAGCATCGCCCGCCTGATGCGCGCGCGACGCGCCCGGATCGCGGGGTCGCTCGTTGGCCCCTCGACGCCCCAGTTGCACGACCAATTGGCGTCGCTGCCGTCGCGGTTGCCTTCCCCGTTCGCCTCGTTCCGCTTGCGTTCATAAGCAACGAGGTCGGCCAGAGTGAAGCCGTCGTGGCAGGCGGCATAGTTGATCGAAGCCCAAGGCCGGCGTCCGGAATGGCCCACGATGTCGCGCGAGCCGGCGAGCCGGGCAGCGAATTCGGGCCGCTGCCCGGGATCGCCGCGCCAGAACCGGCGCACCCCGTCGCGGAAGCGGTCATTCCACTCCGCGAAGCCCGGCGGGTGCTGACCGAGCTGGTAGCCGCCAGGGCCGACGTCCCAGGGCTCGGCGATCAGTTTCAGGCGCGACAGCACAGGATCCTGGCAGATCGCGTCGAAGAAACCGGCGCCGCGATCGAAGCCGTGCGCCTCGCGACCCAGCGCGGCGGCGAGATCGAAACGGAACCCGTCCACGCGATACGACTCCGCCCAGTAGCGGAGCGAGTCCATCACCAATTGCAAGACGCGCGGATGCGAAAGGTTCAGCGTGTTGCCGGTCCCGGTCACGTCGAAGCTGCGGCGCGCATCGTCCTGGGCGAGCCAGTAGTAGCTCGCATTGTCCAGCCCGCGCCATGACAGCGTCGGCCCCGTTTCGTTGCCCTCGGCGGTGTGGTTGTACACGACGTCGAGGATCACCTCGATGCCGGCGGCATGCAGCCGGCGCACCGCGCGCCGCATCTCGTGGCCCGTGCCGCTGGCGAGATAGGCGGGCTCCGGCGCGAAAAAGCCGAGAGTGTTATAGCCCCAGTAGTTGCGCAGGCCCTGCTGGACCAGAAAACGGTCCTGGCAAATGGCCTGGACTGGCAACAGCTCGATCGCGGTGATCCCAAGGCGCAGCAGATGGTCGATCACCCGTGGGTCGGCCAGTGCCGCGAACGTGCCACGCAGACTGGGCGCGATGTCCTCGCGCAGCATCGTCAGGCCGCGCAGATGCGCCTCGTAGATCACCGTCTCGGACCAGGCCACGCCGGGCGGTCGGTCGTCCCCCCACCCGAACGCGTCATCCGTCACCACCGCCTTCGGCATGAACGCGGCGCTGTCGCGGCGGTCGTAGGACAGGTCCTCCCGCCCCGAATGCGCGCGAAAGCCGTACAGCGCATCGGACCAGTAGATCCCGCCGCGCAGCGCGCGCGCGTACGGGTCGAGCAACAGCTTGTGCGAGTTGAACCGGTGGCCGTGCTCGGGCGCGTAGGGTCCGAAGGCGCGCAGTCCGTACACCGTGCCTGGTCCAGCCTCGGGGAGGTACCCATGCCAGACCTGGTCGGTGTACTCGGGCAGCGTGAATCGCCCTGTCTCGTGCCGCCCGGTCGGGTCGAACAGGCAGACATCGACGCGCTCGGCGTGGCCGGAGAAGACGGCGAAGTTGACCCCGCAGCTATCCCAGCTCGCGCCAAGCGGATGGTTGCGGCCGGGGAGGAGGAAGTCAGGAAGCGGCGAAAGCGTCACGAAGGCCCAAGCGTGCCATCATCTGTTCTCTGGGCCTATCCGCCAGCGCGGAGCAGCACGGTCGCCAGCGGCGGGAGCAGCAGCGCGAGCGAGTGCTCCTCGCCGTGCGATGGAACCGGCTCCGCCTGTGCGCCGCCGCCATTGCCGAGGCCACTGCCGCCGTAGTACTCGGAATCGGAGTTCAGGATCTCGCGCCAGAACCCGCCCTGCGGCACGCCGATGCGGTAGTCCTGGCGCGGCACCGGGGTCATGTTGCACACCGCGAGCACCGGCGGCACGTCGCCGGCGCCGAAACGCAGATACGCGAACACGGAATTGGCGCTGTCGTCGCCCACGACCCAGCGGAATCCAGCCGGGTGCGCGTCGTACTCGTGCAGCGCGCGCTCCTGCGCATAGAGATGGTTGAGGTCGCGCACCAGCCGCTGCACGCCGCGATGCGCGGGATCCTCCAACAGCGCCCAGTCAAGCTCGCGGTCATGGCTCCATTCCCGCTCCTGGGCGAACTCGCCGCCCATGAACAGCAGCTTCTTGCCCGGATGGGTCCACATGAAACCGAGATAGGCGCGCAGGCTGGCCATGCGCTGCCAGGCGTCCCCCGGCATTTTGCCGATCAGCGAGCCCTTTCCGTACACCACCTCGTCGTGCGACAGCGGCAGCACGAACCGCTCCGAAAAGGCGTAGACCAGCCCGAAGGTCATCTCATTGTGGTGCCAGCGGCGATGAATCGAATCATAGGCCATATAGCGGAGCGTATCGTGCATCCAGCCCATGTTCCACTTATAGTCGAAGCCGAGCCCGCCCTCGGCGGCGGCGCGCGTCACGCCCGGCCAGGCGGTGGACTCCTCGGCGACGGTGATCGCGCCGGGACAGCGTTCGGGGACCACGCTGTTGAGGTGGCGCAGGAAGCCGATCGCCTCCAGGTTCTCGCGCCCGCCATAAATGTTGGGAATCCACTCGCCGGGCGCGCGGCTATAGTCGCGGTACAGCATGGAGGCGACCGCGTCCACCCTTAGCCCGTCGACGTGGTAGTGCTCCAGCCAGTGGATCGCGCTCGCGATCAGGAAGCCCTGCACCTCGCGCCGGCCAAGGTTGTAAATGTAGGTGTTCCAATCCCGGTGGTATCCCTCGCGCGGATCGAGGTGCTCGTAGAGCGCGGTGCCGTCGAAGCGCGCGAGGCCGTGCGCGTCATCCGGGAAATGCGCCGGCACCCAATCGATGATGACGCCGATGCCCGCGCGATGGCAGGCATCGACGAAGCGGGCGAACCCCTCGGGCGGGCCGAAGCGGGCGCTGGGCGCGAACAGCGAGATCGGTTGATAGCCCCAGGAGCCGGTGAACGGATGCTCGGTGACGGGGAGCATCTCCACATGCGTGAAGCCCATGTCCTTCACGTAGGGCACGAGGCGCTCGGTCAGGTCGTCCCAGCATGCAAAGCGCGTGGGATCGTCCGCCGCCGGGCGCAGCCAGGAGCCGGGGTGGACCTCGTAGATGGAGATGGGCGCGCTGGCCCGCTGCCGTTCCGTGCGCCCGGCCATCCACGCCTCGTCGCTCCACGGGAACGGGCCGCAGTCGGCGACCACGGACGCGGTGGCGGGCGGGGCCTCGGTCTGGCGGGCGAGCGGGTCGGCCTTCAGCGGCAGGGGTGCCCCGTCCGGCCCGACAAGCGCGAACTTGTAGCGCGTTCCGGGACCGATGCGGGGCACAAACAGCTCCCAGACGCCAGCGCCGTGGCGCGCGCGCATCGGGTGCCGCCGCGCGTCCCAGGTGTTGAAGTCGCCCACCACGGACACCGCGCGCGCGTTCGGCGCCCAGACGGCGAAGCGCACGCCGGGCACGCCGTCGATGGTCATCGGCCGCGCGCCCAAGGCGAAGGCCAGCTCGAAGTGCCGGCCCTCGTTGAACAAATACAGGTCGAGATCGCCGAGCACCAGCCCGAACGAGTACGGATCCTCGGTCTCCTGCATCGCACCCGGCCACTGGATGCGCAGCCGGTAGGCCTCGGTGGTGTCGGCCACGCCGGTGAACAGGCCGTGCGGCTCGCCCGGCGACAGCTCGCCGATCCGGCGCCCGCCATCGCGCGAAACGAGCTCGACGTGTTCCGCGCTGGGCAGAAAGGCTCGCACAACCCGCCCGTGCGGCCCATCATGCGGCCCAAGCACCGCGAACGGGTCGCCAAGGCGCGCGTGGGCGAGCGCATCGGCCAGCGCGGGGTCGAGCGGCGGGGGCAGGGGGACAACGACGTCCATCATTCCGCGGCCCGCCGCTCCGGCACCAATGCCTCGTCGGCGATGCGCGCCAATCCGTGCAAGGGTACGTCGATCCAGCTCGGCCGGTTGGCCGCCTCGTAGGCGATCTCGTACGCCGCCTTCTCGATCAGGAACAAGCGCAGCAGGGCCGCGTCCGCCGCGTCATTGCCTGACGGCGCGAGAGCGCGGTACCCGGCGAGGAAACAGGTGTTCAAGCGGTCCAGAAGCTCGGCGAGGAACGCCTCCCGCCGCTCTTCCGCGAGATGGGCGTGCGCCTCCCGGCTCTTCCGCCGGACCACCGCGACGGCGTAGTCGAACGAACGGAGGACGCCGGCGAGGTCGCGCATCGGGCTGGTCTTGGCGCGCCGTTGCTCGAGGGGCCGCGCCGGCTCGCCCTCGAAGTCGATGATATAGATGTCACCGGACGAGACCAGCATCTGGCCCAGGTGCAGATCGCCGTGGATCCGGGTCAGCACGGCGCCGGCGCCGTGCCGGGCGAGGCCGCTGGCCGCCTCGACGAGCCGGTCGCGCGCCCGCTCCAGCGCCTGCGCCTCTGCCGCGGCCTCGGGCTCCAGTGTGGCGCGCGCGCCCACCAGCGCGCGCAGCGCCGCGTCGATCTGGGTGCCGACATCGCGCGCCCAGCGGTCCAGGACCGCGTCGCCGGCGCGCTCTGGCGCGAAGTCCCGCGCCTCGGTCGGCCGGGCCAGCACCGCGTGCATCTCGCCCAGGCGCTGGCCGATGACGCTGGCGATCGTCTCGCCATCGGTGAACGTGTCGGGCGATATTGCCGCCTCAGCCTCTTCGGTCGCGGGCAGGTCGGACAAGGCGCGCAGCATCCAATCCAGCATCCAGGTCCAGGCGTCGCCCTGATTGCGGATGAAGGACTGCGCGACGGCGAGCGTGTGGCGGGTGCCGTCCGCGCCCGCGCGGACCATCTCGCCCAGCAGGGCCGGCGTGTGCGCGAAGCCTTGCTCGGTCAGGTAGCGGCCCATCTCGGCCTCGGGGTGTGGGCCGGCGACGAGGCGGCGGAACAGCTTCACCATCGCCACGTCGCCGACGATCAGCGAGCTGTTGGATTGCTCGGCTGAGAGCCACGTGATCTCCGCGTCCCCCGCCGGCAGCGCGCCGCCCATCCGCTCGGTCGGCTCGAACCGGATCTCGCCGTTCCCGACCGGCAGGCGCGCGCCCTCGGCGAAGCCGCGCATCACCGCGCGCGCGAAGACCGGCAGGGCGAACCCATCAGTCAGCAGGCCGACCCGGCTCACCCGGCGGACGCGGGCGAGCGCGAGCTGGGCAGGAAGCGGGGCGCTCGTGCTCTCGTCCTCCCACACCACGGAAAGCGGCAGGAGCCAGCGCGCCACCCCCGCTGCGCTGCTGGTCTCGATCTCCGCCAGCAGCAGTTCGCGATCCGCGTTCGGCAGTTCGGTCAGGTCGGCGAGCCGGATCTGGGTCGCTGCCTGGTCCTTCGCGGCGTACCAGCGCCGGACCGTGAGATAGGCGGGCAAGACGTCCCGCTCGATCAAGGCGCGCTGCCCGCGCAGCGCATCGGCGAGGGAGCGGCGGACAACGATGGTCTGGTATTCGGGCATGGGTTCTGGTGCCGGTGTGTGCCCCGAGGGCCACTCCGCCTCCCTTGCTAATAGGAACCAATAAAAGCCGTACTGCGGCAAGGTCAGCAGGTAGGAAAGCTGCCCCACCGGCGGAAACACCGAGCCGCCGTTCAACTCAACCGGCGTGCGCCCAACGAACTCCGAGAGGTCGAGTTCCACCGCCTGCGGCGTGCGCGCCAGATTGGCCACGCAGAGCAGCGTCTCGTCGTGGTATTCCCGAAGAAAGGCGAGCACCTTGCGGTTCTTCGGGTAGAGCAGGCGGAACGTGCCGCGGCCGAAGGCGCGGTGCCGGCGGCGCACCGCGAGGACGCGGCGGGTCCAGTTCAGCAACGAGTGCTGGTCGCGGTCCTGGGCTTCCATGTTCAACGCCTCAAACCCGTAGACCGGGTCCATAATCGGCGGCAGCACGAGAGAGGCGGGATCGGCGCGGGAGAAGCCGCCGTTGCGGTCCGGTGACCACTGCATCGGCGTGCGCACGCCATCGCGGTCGCCGAGGTGGATGTTGTCGCCCATGCCGATCTCGTCGCCGTAATAGATCACCGGCGTGCCGGGCATTGACAGCAACAGGTAATTCAGCAGCTCCAGCCGCCGGCGGTCGTGCTCGAGCAGGGGCGAGAGCCGGCGGCGGATGCCGAGGTTGAGGCGCGCGCGGCGGTCGGCGGCGTACCTCTCCCACAGGTAATCCCGCTCGGCGTTCGTGACCATCTCCAAGGTCAGCTCGTCGTGGTTGCGCAGGAAGATCGCCCACTGGCAGGACTCGGGAATGTCGGGGGTCTGGCGCAGGATGTCGGTGATCGGGAACCGGTCCTCCCGCGCGATCGCCATGTACATGCGCGGCATCAGCGGGAAGTGGAACGCCATGTGGCACTCGTCGCCGGCGCCGAAATACTCCTTCACGTCCTCCGGCCACTGGTTGGCCTCGGCGAGCAGCATCCGGTCGGGATAGTGCGCGTCCAGGGAGGATCGGATCTTGCGAAGGACGGCGTGGGTCTCGGGCAGGTTCTCGTTGTTGGTGCCCTCGCGCTCGACCAGGTACGGGACCGCGTCGAGCCGCAGGCCGTCGACGCCGAGATCAAGCCAGAAACGCATCACGGACAGCACCTCGCGAAGCACGCGCGGGTTGTCGAAGTTGAGGTCCGGCTGGTGGGAGTAGAAGCGGTGCCAGTAATAGGCTTGGGCCTCGGCGTCCCAGGTCCAGTTCGACCGCTCGGTGTCCAGGAAGATGATGCGCGTGCCGCTGTAGCGCTGGTCGGTGTCGGACCAGACATAGAAATCACGGTGGTTGGTCCCCCGCCGCGCGCCCCGCGCGCGCTGGAACCACGGGTGCTGGTCGGAGGTGTGGTTCACCACCAATTCGGTGATGACGCGCAGGCCGCGCTGGTGCGCGGCGTGGACGAAGCGCCGCACGTCGGCCAGGATCCCATAGTCGGAATGCACCCCGCGATAGTCCGCGATGTCGTACCCGTCGTCCAGACGCGGCGAGGGATAGAACGGCAGCAGCCACACCGCCGTCACGCCCAGGCCCGCGATGTAGTCGAGCTTCGCGATCAGGCCAGCGAAGTCCCCGACGCCGTCGTTATTGGCGTCGAAGAACGATTTGACGTGCAGCTGATAGATCACGGCGTCCTTGTACCAGAGGTGATCGTCCGCCTCGGTACTCGCCGCGGGCAGCGCCAGCGGGCGCGCGATGGGTGCGTTCATGCCACCCCGCCCGGCGGCGTCAGACGCCAGATCGCGAAGGGCAGGTCGGCGGGATCGAGGCGGACGCGCTGCGACTTGCCGTGCCAGGTCCACGAGTGGCCGCGCATCAAGTCCTCCACCCGGATCGCTCCGCTGTCGGGCAGGCCCCATTCCCACAGCGGCACCTCGATGATCGAGTCTTGGGCACGATGCGGGTCGAAGCTGATGGCGACCAGGACCAGCGCGCGCCCGCCGCCCGGTCCTCGCTTGCCGAACAGCAGCACTTGGTCATTGAGGGCGTTGTAGAACCGGACCCCGAGATGCGAGTGCAAGGCCGGGTTGGCGCGGCGGATGCGGTTCAGCGCGGCGATCTCGGCGCGGATGTTGCCCGGCGCGTTCCAGTCGCGGACCCGGATCTCGTACTTTTCGGAGTCGAGGTACTCCTCGCGTCCCGGCAGCGGCGCGGACTCGCACAGCTCGAAACCGGAATAGACCCCCCACAGCCCGGAGAGCGTCGCCGCGAGCGCCGCGCGGATCAGGAACCCGGCACGCCCCGAGCCTTGCAGGAAAATCGGGTTGATGTCGGGGGTGTTGACGAAGAAGTTGGGACGGAAGACGTCGCGCGCGGGCGAGGTGTTCAGCTCGGTCAGATACTCGGTCATGTCCTGCTTCGTGTCGCGCCAGGTGAAATAGGTGTAGGATTGGGTGAACCCGACCTTGGCCAGCCGGTACATCATCTTGGGCCGGGTGAACGCCTCGGCCAGGAAGATCACGCCGGGGTCGCGCGCGCGGATGTCCTCGATCAGCCAGCGCCAGAACGGCAGCGGCTTGGTGTGGGGGTTGTCCACGCGGAAAATGCGCACCCCCTGGCCCAGCCAGAAACGGACGATGTCGCGCAGGGCGAGCCAGAGGTCGGGAATCGCCGCGTCGGCGTAGAACTCCACGTTGACGATGTCCTGGTATTTCTTGGGCGGGTTCTCCGCATAGCGGATCGAGCCGTCGGGACGCCAGCGGAACCAGCTCGGGTGCTCGCGAATCCAGGGGTGGTCAAGCGAGCACTGGATGGCGAAGTCGAGCGCCAGCTCCAGCCCGTGCTGGCGAGCGGCCTCCAACAAGGCGCGGAAATCCTCGAACGTGCCGAGCGCCGAGTGGATCGCCTGGTGTCCGCCCTCCTCGGCGCCGATGGCGTACGGGCTGCCCAGATCCTCCGGCCGCACGTCGAGTGAATTGTTGCGCCCTTTGCGGTTGGTGTGGCCGATGGGGTGAACCGGCGGAAAGTACAGGACGTCGAATCCCATCGCGCGGATGCGCGGCAGCTCCTCGATGACGTCGCGGAAGGTGCCATGCCGCGCCGGGTCATCGGTCGCCGAGCGCGGGAACATCTCGTACCAGCTCGCGAACGCCGCCTGCGCACGATCCGCGTCCAGCGGCAGCTCCGCTTGGCGGGTGAGGAACGGGCGGTGCCGCCCGCGCGCGACCGTGCGGTCGGTCTCGTCGGCCAGCAGAATGCCGATTCGGCCGGGCGTGTCCTCCGCCTCGACCGTTTGCGCGATGACTTCGATGGCGGCGCGCGCGTCCTCGGGTGCGCCCTGAGCGACATGGTGCAGCAACTGCCGCCCCTCCTCCGCCTCCAGGCTCAGCTCCTGTCCGGCGTCCCGCTTGCGGATCAGGTCGCGGCGGAATGTCGCCCACTCGTCCCACCACGCCTCGATCGTGAACAGGTGCCGGCCGATACGCCAGGGCGTGAAGCTCGCCCGCCAGCGGTCGTTCTCGACCAGCCGCATGGGCTCGCGCCGCCATCCGGCCTCGTCGGCGCTCCGCCACAGCACCTCCGCCGCCAAGACCTCGTGGCCGTCGGCGATGAGATCGGCCTCGACCACGACCGGGTCGCCCGCCACGCGCTTCACCGGGAAGGCGCCATCGTCCACCGAGGGGGTGATAGCCTCAACGGCGATACGCGGCGCCGCGGCGGCCTCGAAAACGGCGTGCGTGCCCCGGCCCCATGGGGTGAGAATGTCGGGAACCCGTTCGAACCGCGCGAGACGCACCTCCCCTGGAGACAACGGGCGGCTCAGGTCGAGCCCGCCGTTGAGGGACTTCGGGCGGCCGAACGCGGCGCCGGCGGTGGGGGGCAGCGGCACCAAGGCGGTGTCCAAGGGCGAATCGTGCGAGAGGTCGGGGTTGACCACGACCACCAGCGCCCGCGCCGCCTGGCGGACGTCGGGCGCGTCGGCGCGCAGCAAAGCGGTGGCGCGCGCCTCGGGCCCGCCGAGGGCGCGCAGTTCGCCGTCGCGCCACTGCGTAGCAACGCGCTTGGAAAGCTCGTTTGCGTCGCGCACCGCCTCGGTAAGGTCGAGGGCGGCTTCCTGGCGGGCGTGCTCGAAATCCTGCGGACCGGCGCGGGCGGCGTCGAACGCGCGCCGGATGGCGTACTCGAAGCCCATGGGCATCAACAGCCCGCTGCCCAGCGCGGCGGCGAGCGTGAGTGCGCGGCGGTACGCGGCGCCGAGGTCGGCGCGCGGGTCGAGCCGGGGTGCCAGCCGATCCGTGAAGGACGGCTCAGGCGAGGCGAGGGCGGGGGCGACGGCGTGCAGCGCCGTGACCTCCTCGACGAACCAGCTCGCCCGCGCGTCCCACCAGGCGAGCGACGACGCCACGCGGTCGAACCCGAGTCCCACGAGCTGGCTCAAGTCCTGGCGGGCAACGCCGGGTGTCCAGGCGAGGAACAGCGTGCCAGGCGCGGCCGCGCGCGCCGCGGCGATAACCCGACGCCAGATGCCGGGCGGCACGCGATCAGGGTGGAGGCAGCGGAACCCGGCGACCCCGGCGCGCGCGAGGCGGGCGAGGCGATCGGCCCACCACTCTCCTAAGGCCTCGGCGACGGCGGGGTCTTCGAATCGTGCCTCGGCGGCGTCGCGGGGCGGCGGGCGGCGGCGTGGGTCCGGGGGGTCGGAGGACTCCTGGCGATGGAACCAGTCCGGCTCGCGCTCGCGCAGCGCCGCGTCGGCCGCCACCCGGTCGAGCACCACATCCAGCACGAGGCCCAACTCGTTGCTGGCGCACGCCTCCGCCAGACGGGCAATGCCGGCATCGGCGTCGGTTCCGGCCGCGAGGGCGGGGTTGAGGTGCTCGTGGTCGGCGGAGAGAAAGATATCGCCACTCGCGCCAGGCGCGAACAGGGGCGCGGTGCCGACATGGTCGAAGCCCATGGCCCGGCCGCGCGCCAGATGGCGGGGCCACTCCTCGAGCGGTCCCGCCACCACGGGGTGGAGGTGATAGATGTTGGGGGCCATGTGCGGAAGAAACTCCTAGATTCGCCAAAGTGGGGAGTGCCGCAGGCAGCGGCGATCGGCCGAAGGTCACAACTCCGCAAACGGCCCGGCGTTCACACCGCGAATGGCGGCTTCCGACCTGGTACCGGCAAGCGCGCGGCAAGTATATAGCCGCTGGTCGATTCGGTGACGTGCAGCGTGCGGAGATCAGGGCCGCCAAAGGCGACGTTGAGGGCCGCGGTTGCTGGCACTGAGCCCTAGTGCCGTCCAAACATCGCCATGATAACCTCCAAGAGGATGAGGACGACCACTGCGATCTCCAGCAATCCCGACCGGGAGCCGGCAGCCTCGTCGTGCATGGCGGCGTAGGTATCGCGGATGATCGACAGCTTCCGGTCCACAGCTGCGCTCACTGCCTTGACGCGGAACAGGTCCAGCGCCGCGGCATAAACCCGCGCGAGATAGACGTCCCCGGTCACCTGTAGGGTGTTGTCCGCTTTCTCGGTCAGCTCGGTCACCTCGGCCACCAGTGCGTAGAGACGCCGTGCGAGGCGGGCGAACCGGCGGGGTGCCAGGCGCAGCCGGTGGGTTCGTTCCACCAGATCGTACATGCGCGGAAGTTCGGCATCGAGCAGTTCGTCATAGTACCGCATTTCCAGCAGCTGCGCATTGGCGACCTCGATCACGTCGGCTACGTCGGTGTCGCGTCTGGGCTCGTAAATGAAGCCGCGGTCCCAGGTCAGCACCACCAGATCGTCCGTGTAGTAGGAGAAGCGCCGCCCGAGCAGGTCGGCGCGGGCGGACTCGGCCAGCGGCCGCGTCTCACCGGACAGCAGCGGCACCAGATCGATCTCGCTGCCGAGCGCGGCCGCTGGCATGACGCGGTCGAACGCGTGCACGGTGGCGAGCAGGTAGTCTTCCACCAGCTCCGAGCGGTTGGGGCGGTCGAGCGCGCCGCCGACCGCATTCAGGAGGCTTGCCATCATAGTTTGCCAAATTGACGCTTCCCCCTCCATGCCGACCCCGGCGTGGGTGGCGTTCGCCAGATTGGAGAATTGCGACCAGGCGAGCCCGTCCGCGGCGATCCGAAGCGCCAGGGTGATGACGCCGAAGGCGTGGAGACGAGCGCTCGCCGCGGCCGTGACTTGATGCGCGCCGAGCGCCAGCGGCACCGGCTCCAGCACCAGGTCAAGCGGTGGGTCGCCAAATGAGATGCCTTGTGCGGGGTCGCGGACAGGCGGACCCGGCCGCCGGGCCGGGCCTGGTCAGCCCACAGCGCCTCCGCCCGAGCGAGGTCGATGGCGAAGGCGACATCGAACAGGCGCATCGCCGTAATGTGGCCGGACGCGACCGTCGGCGGCTCTGGTATGGGTGTCACTGCACCGGTCATCCACCCTCCGCCTCAAGCGCCGCGATCTCAGATGCGTGAACCGTCGCTTGTGCCATAGGGGCGACGACGAACAACACGGCGGACAAGCGGCGCGCGTCGAGCCGGTCGAGATAATCGGGAAAGCTCTGCCAGTTCCACGGCTGGCCCTTGGTCAGCACCGGCTCGGGGATGTCCTCGACGGAGGCTAGACCCCGGCGCAGGATGCCGGCAACGCTCGGCGCCCCCCATCCAACGACGTTCACGCAGACTGACGTGCCGCAACTATAGGCGGATGTGCCGCGTGATCTGGCCGTTGCTTTCCCAATAGGTCTTCTTGTTGGCGATCGACGGATCGTCCATTGCCGGCTGCACGTTGCCAGCGCTGTCAATGGCGCGCGACGTGATGCTGTGCTCGCCCGGCGTGGCAGGCCAGTCGAGTTGCCAGAGCCGCCAGGCGAACGGCGACTTGTCTGGGCCAGCGAGCGTGGCTCTCGTCCAGGCGCCGTCGTCAACCCTCACCTCAACGGCGGCGATCGGCGCAGGTCCCCACGCCATGCCGGCGATGCGGTAGTGGCCGTCACTCAGCGTGACCCGCGCGGGGGCGGATTTCAGCAACCCGCGACCGACAGACGTTTCCATCACGACCATCTCGCCGTCGCGCTGCTCCTCGCGCACCGTCACGTAGTCGCGGCCCATGAAGCGGCCCAGAAAGCGCGTGTCGCGCACCTCGATGCGGTTCAGCCATTTGACATTAGCGACGCCGAACCAGCCGGGTGCGATCAGCCGCAATGGCGCTCCGTGCGCCGCCGGAAGGGCTTCGCCGTTCATTTCGTAGCACAGAATGTTCGCCGGGTTCATCGCATCCTCGATCGACATGCTGCGCGCGAAATGCCCGGTGAACTTGGCTTCGATCGGCGTGCCCTGATGCACGACCTCCTCGCCCTTGTCGGTGCCGAAGAATACGACTTCCAAGGCACCACTTTTGATCTGTGCCGCCTTCAGGATGTCGGCGAGCGACGTGCCGGCCCATTGCGCGTTGCCGACCGCGCTCGTGAAAAATGGAAATCCGTTGTTTCCCGAGCATTCCAACGTGAAGATCACCTCTCGCCGCGGCCGGGCTTTCAGATCGGCCAGCGTGAGGCGGAGCGGCGTGCCGACCTGCCCGAGCACATCGAGCCGCCATGTGGCCGGGTCGATCTTCGGCACCTCGTAGTGGGCGATATAGAAGAACTTGTCATTGGGCGTGATCCAGCTATCGAGGCGCTCCCAGGGCGTGAGATTGTGGATCGCACGCTGCGCCGGCGGTGGCACCGGCGGCGGCTGATCGGCCCAAGGGATGACTTGCTCCTCCGCCTGCGCGGCAAGAGCGAACCGGTGCTGCTGTAGCAGCAGAATGCCCGCGGCGGCACCGCCGCCCAGCAATGCGTCCCGGCGTTGCAGGTGGTTCATCGACATCTCCTCCTTATTTATGGTACTTGGCTTGGCGCTCAATTGTCGGCTCGCGCGCTCGTCGCCTCCGCTCATCTTTACGGCCAGTACCGTCCGTTCGTCCAAGCAGCGGAACCTGTTGCCTACCGCTGGACAGCGCTCATTATCCGTGAACTGCTTGCGGATGGCAACATTTGTCATTGACCTCGAGCGTGGCCTCCCCGGCGTTTTGCACTTGCTTCTGGCGGGCCGGAGTGGTTGTGGAAGCAACCAGCTCGCTCAGTTCGCGCAATCCAGGATCTGGAGCAGACGATCCAAGCGCGCCTCGGCGCGCGGCTCCGCGATCTCCAGGATCAGCCGATCGCGGCTCCAGTGCAGCGCCGACCGGTCTTCGAGCCATGCGATGAGCGCCGGGACATCAGCGTCCTCGCGCAAGGTGAGAGCGATGCCGGCCGGCCCGGCCCGGACGGCGCCGATTTCCAGCGCGCGGCAGGTCAGGCGCAGCCGAGCGATGTCCAGCAAACCGCGCGTGGGCGCGGGCAGCTCGCCGAAGCGGTCCTCGATCTCCTCGGCCAGGGACGCGATGGCGTCGTGCGATCCCATTCGAGCCAGCCTTCGATACAGCTCCAGCCGCAGGTCCGGCTCGGCCACTGTGGCGGCGGGCACATAGGCGTCAATGCCGATGGCGATGGCGATGGCGGGCGTCCACTCGGCGGCGGGGTGCTCGTCCCGCGCTTCGGCCATGGCGCGGGCGAGCGTGTGGCCATACAGCTCGCTGCCCATGAGGCGGACATGGCCGGCCTGGCGCTCGCCCAGCAGGTCGCCCGCGCCGCGCTGGTCGAGATCGGCGGCGCTGACGGCGAAGCCCGCGCCGAGGCTGTCGAGCGCCGCCAGCCGCTCCAGCCGCTTGCGGGCGGCCTCGCTCAGCGCGTGGGCCGGGTCGGTCAGCAGATAGGCGCTCGCGCGTGCCCGTCCGCGTCCAACCCGCCCGCGCAACTGATGGAGCTGCGCCAGGCCGAAACGGTCGGGGCGCCAGACCAGCATGGTGTTGGCGTTGGGGATGTCGAGCCCGGCCTCGATGATGCTGGTCGCGAGCAGCACGTCGGTGTGCCCCTCGGCGAAGTCAAGCATGAGTTGATCGAGCGCGTCGCCGTGCAGCTTCCCGTGCGCCTGCGCGACGGTCAGCTCCGGCACCAGCTTGGCGAGCCGCGCGGCGATCGGCGGCAGATCCTCGATGCGCGGGCAGACGACGAAGCTCTGGCCGCCCCGCCGCGCCTCGCGCATCAGCGCCGTCCGCACCACCGCGGCGTCGAAGTCGAGCACGAACGTGCGCACCGGCTGGCGCGACACGGGCGGGGTGGTGAGCAGGCTGAGGTCGAACAGGCCGAGCAGCGCCGCCTGCAAGCTGCGCGGCAGCGGCGTCGCGGTCATGGTCAGGGCATGCACGCCCTGGCGCAGCGTGTGCAGTCGTCGCTTCTGCGCCTCGCCAAAGCGCTGCTCCTCGTCGACCACCACGAAGCCGAGATTGGTGAAGTGAACGCCCGACCCGGTCAGCGCGTGCGTGCCGATCGCGATGCGGATCTCGCCCGAGCGCAGCCCGGCGAGCGTGGCCTGCAACTCCGCCGAGGTGCTGGAGCGCATCAGCGGCCCGATGCCCAGTCCGAGCCCGCCGAGGCGGCGGCGGAACGTCTCGAGGTGCTGGCGGGCGAGCAGGGTGGTGGGGGCCGCGACGGCGACCTGGAAGCCGGCCAGCGCGGCGGCGGCGGCGGCGTGCAGCGCCACCTCGGTCTTGCCGAACCCGACATCGCCGCACACCAGCCGCTCCATCGGCCGCGGCCGGGCCATGTCGGCGAGCGTAGCGTCGATCGCCGATCGCTGGTCTTCGGTCAGCGCGTAGGGAACGCGGCGGGCGAAACGGTCCATCGCGGCGCGCGGCGGGGCGATGGAAGGTGCCTGCGCCTGCTCCCGCGCGTGCTGGCGCTCGACGATGCCGCGCGCCATTTCCGTGATTTCCGCTTCCACCTCGGCGCGGCGGCGGCGCCAGGCCTCGCCGGTCAAGCGGTCGGGCGCCGCGGCGGCCTCGGCGGAGCCGTAGCGCCAGACTTGGCCGGCATCCTCGGCGGGGATCAGCAACCGCTGATCGGCGGCGAATTCGAGGGCCAGGCACTCTCGCGTGCCGGTGTCCTCTTCCAGGAGCGTCAGCCCAGCCAGGTGGGCGAGGCCGTGCTCGGGTTCCACCGCCAGATCGCCCACCCGGAGCTCTTCGCCCAAGAGCGCCGCGTCCACACGGGCGGCGTGCGCGCGCGGGATGGCGGCGTCCCCGGCGAGCAGGCTGCGTCCAGCCAGTCGGAAGCCCTCGGTGAGCGGCAGGCCGAGCAGCCCGATCCGCCCTGGCGACAGATCGAGCGCCTCTTGCCAAGTGCCGAGCCGCTTCGGAGTGGGGCGCAGCCGCCGGAGCTGGCGTGCCAGGGAATCGGCTTCGGCGGCGCAGATCAGAACGGCATCGCCGGCCGCGGCGCGCGCGATGGCGCGTGCCGCGAGATCGGCGGCGGTGCGCGATGGCTCGCCCTCCAGGGGTTCGGCGCCGACCGGCTCCCCCTCGGCGCCGAAGGCCGCGATATCACGGCCGTTCAGGGCGTCCGCCAGCCCTTCGTTGGTGAGATAGAGCTGGTCCGGCGGTTCATCCCCGCCACCGGCCAGCGCACGGCCGACCAGCCGGCGGGCTTCCCAGGAATCGGCGATGGTGGCGAGCCAGTCGCCCAACCGCTCCTCGGCGCCCCCTTCCAGGGAAACCAGGGCGCCGGGCAGCGCATCAAACAGCGTCTCCAACGCGCCCTCCGGCAGGAGCCGGTCGGCGCCGGCGCCGGTCTGCTCGCCAGGGATGGCGAAACCCTCGGTCGCGGGCAACAACACCAGCTCTTGGCGGCCCGCGATGCTGCGCTGGCCCACGGGGTCGAAGTCGTGGATCGCGGCGACCCGGTCTCCGTCCAGTTCCAGCCGCACGGGTGTCGCGCCGCCAGCGGGGAACACGTCGGCGGCGGCGTGGTGCAGGGCGGCGTCACCCGGCTCTTCGACGCGCTCGTTGAAGTGGTACCCAAACGCCTCCAGCGTCGCTCGCAGCCAATCCGGCGCGGCCTCGTCGCCCACGGCGATGCGGACGCGGCGTTCCGCGAGCCGGGCGCGGGGCGGGGTGCGTTGCAGCAGCCCGGCGGCGCTGGTCAGGACAAGGCACGGGCGGGCAGGGGCCTCGGCCAGGCGCGCGAGGCCGGCCACACGGGCTCCCGTGACGGCGCGGCTTGGCCGGGCGCGGTCATAGGGAAGCGAGTCCCAAGCCGGGAGCTCGACGATTTCCAGATCGGGCGCGAAGCCGCGCGCCATACGGGCCAGCTCGCCGATGGCGCGTTCCCGCCTTGTGATGTGGAGCAGACCGGCCGGGAGACGGCCCGCCCACTCGGCGAGCAGCAGCGCCAGCGCCCCTTGCGGCGGCGTGCGGAACAGGTTGCGCGCGGGGGCGGCGGCATGCGTGGCCTGCGGCGTCGGCACGCTGCCGTGCTCGGGGTGATCCAGCATCCTGGCCGAACGGACGGGACGGCGGCGGGTTGCCTGATGCCCGCCGGGGGCGGGCTTGGCGGGTTCCTCAAAGGGCCAGGCTTTCGGAACCGGCGGGGACGCGTCTTACGCGCGACACCACAGTGGGCCGGGATACGCTTTGTCACACTGGCTGCCTCGGCCGGGAGGCACCGATCGCCGCTGCCGCGTTCGGGGCTGGTATGGGACACGCTATGCGGCATCCGCAACAGACCCGCGCTCAAGGAGACACATCGTGACTCGCTCGGTCCTGAACTCGTGCCGCCGCCGCGCTGGCGCTTGCAACCGCCCTGGCCGTGCAGGGTGCCGGGCTCGCCTTGGCCCAGCCCTACCGACATTATGACCATAGGCCTCCTCCGTATCGCGGCCCGGTGCATGGATACGGCTACAACAATGGAGGCGCCGCGGTTGCCGGCGCGTTGCTTGGACTGGGCGTGGGAGCGGTGCTCGGCAGCACGTTGGCCGCTCCGGCCGCACCGCCGCCGCCTGTTTACTAGCAACTGCTCAACCCACCCCGCTTCGCGCAATGCGTTGATATAGAATGATTTTCAGCAGTCTCAGAAAACGGGATAAATTTGGGCAGTTGAAGTAAAATCCGCGGCGATACCAGATACTTATTTAGTCGGTCTTGAATAACTCGTTCAGGCTGGCTGGCAGGTAACCAGGTGGCGTCTGCGCGCGGGTGAAGCTGGAGCAGGCTGGCGAGGAGAGCCGTCAAAAGCGCCCGGAGGTGGGCGAGGATCTTGCGGATGTTGTGCCCGCAGCCGCAGAGGACGGCGAAGATGGCGTCGCCGAGCAGGCCCTTGAGGCCGCAGCGGGCGAGGCGGCCATCGGTCTTCATGTGGCCGATCTCGGGCTCAATCGCACTGCGGCGCTTGAGGAGCCTGGCCAGCCTCGGCGTGATGCCGCGCCGTGAGCCGCTGATGAGCACCCTGGTGCCCTGCACGCCGTGGCCGCGGTAGCCGCGGTCGACCACGGCGAGGCTGGGGCGGCAAGCCGTCAGGGTCTCGACCTGCTGGAGGGCCTCGCCGAGCGTGTGCCCGTCATAGGGGTTGCCGGGCATGGAGCGCATACCGACGACGAAGCCCTCGGCGAGGGTGGTGGCGACGCTGACCTTGGTGCCAAACTCGTAGCGCACCCGCGCCTTGCCCTTGGCGATGCAGTCGACCTCCGGCTCGTGCAGGGCGTAGATCTTGTTCCGGCTCTTGGGTGTCTGCCGCAGCAGGCGGGTGACGAGTGCCATGCGCGCCTCGATCCGCCTCCGGAGTTGCCCCTGGGGGACAGTGCCGAGCTTGCGGCCGGTGTCGCGCAGGACGCGTCCCGTGTAGCCCTTCAGCGTGCGCAGCGCCTTGCGCATGCGCCGGAACTGCCGGGCATGGGCGTGACGCCCGGCCTGGGCGGCCAGACGCGGGGCCTTGCGGTTGTAGTTTTGCCGCAGCCGGATCCCGACCTTCTGCGCCAGCGTCACCAAGGAGCGACGGGCCGTCTCGTAGAGCCGGCTGTCGGTCGGGTGAGCGATGGCTTTTTCCATGACGGTGGTGTCCACCACGATTTCGGAGAGGCTGCGCGGCTTCACGGCCCCCGAGGCCCGGCCTGCCTCGACCGTCTTGGTCAGCAGCCACTCCACGCCCTCTTCGCCGATCCGGCCGCGCCAGCGGCTGAGCGAGGAGGGGTGAAGGGGCAGCCGGTGCTGGAAGAACACCTCGCCGGTGAAGTGCTGGTAGGACGGGTTCTCCACCCAACGGGCGAGGACGGCCTCGTCGGAGAGGCCGTGGGCGTGCTGCAGGGTACATCAGGCCTGCGACCAGACGAGGGTGGAGGGCGGGCCGCCCCTCCGGGGAGGGGAAGAAGCCCGCCCAGTGTTCCTCGAACCAGGACCAGTCGATCAGCGCCGCCAGCCGGACCAACTCGTGCTGCCCATCGATCATGTCGACCAGGCGCGGCCGCCGCAGGTCATCCTGTTCGGCTGGGCGGGGACGGTGCTTCATGGTCGCGAGAATCGCAGGGTTTGCCGCCGAGGCCAACCAAACCGTGCAATTCCACAGCGTCCAATTCGGCGGATTGCTGAACCAGATCAATGCATTGGGAGTTGTTCAAGACCGACTATTTATATCGTAATATCGCAGCCTTGGCCGTTACATGCGTCGGATTCGATACTGCCGTTACGCCCAAAATCGCCTCGCCCAGAAAGCGTTGTTTATCAATGATTTGCGGAGGGAGGGGTGGGTTGAGCAGTTACGTTTACTATCCGGCACCGCCGCCGCCTGCGTACTACAGTGCTCCCCCGCCCGCGTACTACGGCTATGGCTACTGAGAGAGGCCGCCCCGCATGAAGCTCACAACGACGTTGTCCGCGCTCGGAGTGACCACGATGCTTGCCGCGCCGGTTGCCGCCCTTGCGCAGCCGGCCCCCCAATCCGCACCTCCCCCCCGCACCGAGTCGGAGGCAGCAACAAGCAGCAGCGGCTTCGCCAGTCGGGTGCAGCAGCACATCAGCCAGCTTCGCACCGAGCTGCGGATCACGCCAGCGCAGGACGCGCAATGGAATCAGTTTGCGCAGGTGATGCAGCAGAATGCGCAGAATATGCAGGAGGCGCTCGAGCAGCGCGGAGCCCAGCTCAACACGATGAACGCCGCACAGGACATGCAGTCCTACGCGCATCTCGCGGCGGTGCATGCCGAGGACATGCAGCACCTCTCCGCCGCCTTCCAGTCGCTCTATGATTCGATGACGCCGGAGCAGAGGCAGAATGCGGATAACGTGTTTCGCAAGCGCTCGATGAACCGTGCCGCACCGCGGGGCTGACCGTCGCCGTAAGGCGGCCGGAATCAGATCCGCCGCCAGAGCGGAAAGGCGAGCGCCATCGCCATCAAGCCCTCGATCCCGGTCACGACCGTCGCCATCGGCGCGCCGAGCCAGTCGGCCAGCAGGCCGATATTGATGAACCCGATCGGCCCCACCCCGATGCAGACCGAGAGCACGCCCAGCATCCGGCTGCGCATCTCCGCCGGTGCGAACAGATAGACGAGCGTGGCCTGCATGATGCTGAACCCCGAGCCGCCAAGCCCCTCGGCGAGCAGCGCGGCGCCGGCCCGCAGCGGATGGGCGAGCAGGGCAAACACGATGATCATGACCAGGTAGGCGAGCACGCCGCCGATATAGACCGTCCGGTAGTGCGCCCGGCGGACCACGAGGGCGATGAGCACGGCGCCGAGAAACGCGCCGACGCCATCCATGCTTTGCAGGAGGCCGGGTACTGGCATCATTGAGATGCAGGCTGCCCTGCGCGATCACCGGCACCATGCTGGTGAATGGCCAAGCGAACACGTTGTAGATGATCGTGACGGTGAGCGTGCCTACCATCCGCCTGTCCTGGCGAACGGCGGCGAGGCCCTCGGCGATACGGGCTAGCACCGCGATCCGGCTGGAGACGGGATGCATGTTTCGATAGCGTAGCATCAGCGTCGTCGCCAGCGCGGTCGCGTAGAGCAACACGCTCACCGTGAACACGCCGGCGATTCCGGCGGCGGCGAGCATCAGCCCGCCCACCGTCGGCCCAAGCATCCGGCTGCCGTTGTTGGCGGCCACATCGAGCGACATGGCCGTGCCCATGCGCTCGGCCCCGACCACCTCGCCGATGGCGACGCGGCGCACCGGGTTGTCGGCCGCCCAGCCGATGCCATTGACGAAGCAGGCGAGCATGATCTGCCAGACGGCGAGCCTCCCGCTCCACGCGAGCGCGGCGAGGGCGCCGGAGCTGGTGGCCATCATGAGCGTGACAATGGCGAGGGCGGTGCGCCGCTGCATCCGGTCCGCCGCCACCCCGAGGAACGCGCCGAGCAGCCCCATGGGCAGCAGACGCAGCATCTGAGTCATCGCGACCAGGAAGGCCGAGCCGGTGCTCTGGTAGACGAAGACCGCCATCGCCAGCGTCTCCATCCAGCGCACCATGAACACGGTGAGTCCCGCGTACCAGAGGCGCCAGAAATCCGCTCCCGCGAAGGCCCATGCGGGGCCGCGGGCGAGCCGCGCCGTGAAGCTGATGCTCACCGGATGGGACGTCCTCGTGGGTGGCCTGATTCTCTTTTTGCGATCCTGCCGGGTCGGCGGCCGGCTCGCAAGCGATCCGGACGCGCGCTAGGCTCGGCGCATCGTCTGGGAGGCCGGCATGGCGCGCAGCATCGCGGTGGGCGTGGGCTTGGCGGAGTACCCGTTCGCCACCGCAAGCGGGTTCTGGCGCTGGATCGACCTATGCGAGTCGGGTGGTGTCGATAGCTTCTGGCAGACGGACCGGCTGGTTAGCCGCCATCCAATCCTGGAGTGCCTGACCGCGCTGGCCGCCGTCGCGGGGCGCACGCGGCGGATGAAGGTCGGCATGAACGTGCTGTCGCTGGCGATGCGCGATCCGCTGCTCGCGGCCAAGCAATGCGCCACGATCGACGTGCTCTCGGACGGGCGGATGCTGCCCGGTTTTGGCATCGGCAGCCCGCTCGCCCCGGAATGGACGGCGCTCGGCCTCGACGCGCGCACGCGGGGCGCGCGCACCGACGAGGCGCTGGAGGTCATCCGGCGCCTCTGGACCGAGGAGCGGGTCGATTTCGCTGGCCGCCACTTCCGGATGAAGGGGGCGATCATCGCCCCGCGCCCGGTGCAGCGCGAGCTGCCGATGTGGATCGGCGGCGGCTCAGACGCGGCGATCCGGCGCACCGCCCGCTTCGGCACGGGCTGGCAGGCCGGGCCGGAGACGCCGGAGCAGGCGGGCGCGGTGATCGCCGCCATCAAGCGCGCCCTGGCCGAGACGGGCCGGACGATCGAGGAGGACCATTACGGGGCGGGCATCCCGTTCCTGTTCGGCAGCCCCGACGATCCGGCTCTCCGGGGCGCCTACGACGCCTACCGCGCGCGCACTGGCCGCGCGCCGGGCGGCTATTTCGCCGTGGGGGACGCGGAAACGATCGGGGGCCGGATTGGCGAGTACGTGGAGGCGGGCGCGTCGAAGTTCATCCTCCGCCCGGTGGCGCGCGATGCGGACATGATGATGGAGCAGACGCGCCGGCTGATCGAGGAGGTGCTGCCGATGGTCGCTGCGCGATGGCCGAAGACAGGACGCATTGAAGCGTTGCCGTCGGCCTCCCCTATCTCCATATAGCAACGATGTACTCTCGTCAGCCTCTCCCCTCCGACGAGGAGGCGGATCTCTTCGAGATGGCGAATCTCTATCCCTTGACCACGGGCTTTCCCATGACGGTGTGGGTGAGCCCTGGAGGCGAGACACCGTGACATTGAACGCCAGTGCCCTCCCTGCGAAGCCCTTCGTCGAGACGGCGGACGACGCAGCACGCTTCTGGCAGATCGGCCTGCTCTGGCGGCTGCTCGCCACCGGCCATAAAACCGGAGGGGCTCTTTGTTCCATCGATGAGGTGGTCGGCGCCGATGAAGGTGGTCCGGTGACGCATACGCACCCGCAGGATGAGGGCCTCTACATCATCGGGGGAACTCCACCTTCTATGCCGGCGGTAAGACTGTCTCCGCCGGCCCCGGCACCTTCGTCGCCGTGCCGCGACACACGGAGCACCCCTTTCTCGCCGCGCCGGGTGCGCGAATCATCAACTTCTACGTGCCTTCCGGATTCGAAATGATTGTGGCAGGGCTCTCCGCCCCAGCCCTGCGGAACGAGCCGCCCAAGCCCGGTGAATTCGCGCTGCCGCCGCGCGCCCTGGTCGACAAGCTCGGCGCGGATTACGGCCAGAATTCCGTGCATGGAACGCCCTTCGCCGACCCGCCGTTGCGCGAGAACATGGTCACCGCGCCATTGTCGGGTGCCAAGGCGTTTCCCTTCGCCGCGCATGTGGACACGGCCCGATCCTACTGGAGCAACGGGATCCTGTGGTCGGTCCTGGCCGAAGGCGCCACGACGGACGCCAGCTACACGCTCTTCGAGGAGTTGTGCCCGGCCGAACTCGGGCGCGCCGCCGCACGTGCATCTCTACGCGGACGAGGTGTTCTACATGCTCGAGGGAGAGGCGGAGTTCGTCGCCGGCGATGTCCGCCAGGTCGCGCAGGCGGGCGCGCTGGTCTTCATCCCAAGAGGCGCAGCCCACGCCTTCAAGGTTCGCAGCGAAAGCGCCCGCGTGCTCAATCTGTACACGCGAGCCGGCTTCGAGCGCCTGCTCGAATTGACCGCCCATCCGGCAGCGGCGAAGACCTTGCCGCCGCGTGACCTGACGCCACTGGACGTCTCTGCATCGCGGCGCGCGCAAGTGCTTGCGGAAATCGGGATGCAGCAGGTGGCCTTTCCTGATCCATTTGGCTGACACGATTACACCGCCACCCCTTGCGCTACCGACGTCGACTGATTGTCTGACTGGCAGGCCGGTTTCGGACGCTTATGCGTCGTAAGTGCTTAAACGCCGAAGTAGCGCATTTGTTGGAGATCGGCGATCAGCCCAGGGCCAGTCGGGTGCCATCCCAGCCGTGCCTGTGTTTGCGCACTTGAAGCCGACAGATCCAGACCGACAAAGGCCCCAAGCCATCCAAAATGAACGGCCGCCTCTTCCGGAGCCACGGCGACCACCGGCAACTTCAAGCCTTGGCCAATGAACTCTACGATCCTCCGGACGGGTGCTCCTTCTTCAGCGACCGCGTGATCCCTGGCGCCTGCTTCCCGTTTCTCGAGCGCTAGCCCCAATACGGTTCACTTAAGGCAAAATCCTGTTCACTTAAGCTATCGGCCGAATACCAACCAATTGAAAATGCAGCATTCGCCTTGGTTCTCCCTGCGGCACAAACAACTAAAGTGAACCGTATTGGGGCTAGCCCCAATACTGTTCAGATAAACGGGTAGGCGGCATATGCTGCTGGCTGGGATTGTCCGGAGGGCGGCAGCGATGGCCGGTGCTCCTGCCGGCCTGCCGGCCGGCGTTCGTCTCAGCGACCGCATCAGCCTCGGCGTGATTGCCAAGGCGTTCCCGCCCGAACGGGTGCGGCAAATCCTGGCCGAGACCGGCACGGCGAGCGAGCGGGAGCGCGACCTGCCGGCGCAGGTGATGGTCTACTACGCGATCGCCCTGGCGCTCTACATGGGCTCCAGCACGCGGGAGGTGTTGCGCTGCCTGCTGGAGGGTCTGCGCTGGCTCTGGGGCACTGAGGCGGTCAAGGTGGCAGGCCGGAGCGGCATCTCACAGGCTCGCACCCGGCTGGGCGAGGCGCCGCTGCAGAGGCTTTATGAGCAGGTGGTGCAGCCGATCGCGGCGCGCGCCACCAAGGGGGCGTGGTATCGGGCGTGGCGGCTGGTCAGCCTGGACGGCTCCTGCCTGGATGTGGCCGACACTGAGGAGAACCGCGCCAGCTTCGGGTGTCCGGGTGCGAGCCGCGGCGAGAGCGCGTTCCCGCAACTGCGCTTCGTGGCCCTGGTGGAGAACGGCACGCACGTGCTGTTCGGCGCCCGCCTCGGCCGGTGCGCGGATGGCGAGACGACGCTGGCCCACGACGTGCTGAGGGGACTGCGGCCCGGCATGCTGTGCCTGGCCGACCGACAATTTTTTGGACACGCGCTCTGGCAGGCCGCGGCGGCCACCGGCGCCGACCTGCTCTGGCGGGTGAAGCACAATCTGCGGCTGCCGCGCACAAGCGTGCTGGCCGACGGGTCCTACCTGACGACGATCTATTCCAGCGACAAGAACCGGCGACACGGCAGCAACGGCATCCGGGTGCGCGTGGTCGAGTATCGACTGGAGGGCGTCGCCGAGGCTGAGCCGCTGTATCGGCTGGTGACCACGATCCTGGATCCGGCGCAGGCGCCCGCCGCGGCCCTGGCCGCCCTCTACCATGAGCGCTGGGAAATCGAAGGCGCCTTGGACGAGTTGAAGACGCACCTGCGCGGCGCGGGGGTCGTGCTGCGCAGCAAGACCCCGGCGTTGGCGCGCCAAGAGTTCTGGGGCTTGCTGCTGGCCCACTTCGCGGTGCGCGGGCTGATGCACGAAGCGGCGCTGCAGGCCGCGGAAGACCCCGACCGGCTCTCCTTCTCGCATGCCGTGCGCGTGGTCCGGCGCAAGCTGCCGCTGTTCGCCGCGCTTCCCCCCTCGGGCCAGGCGGGCTCTGCATAAGGCGGTGCTGAACGAGATCCTGGAGGAGCGCGTGGCAAGCAGCCGAGGCAGGCAGGTGCCGCGTGGGGTCAAGCGCAAGATGAGCAACTACCCGCTGCGACCACGCAGCCCACAGCCGGTCACTCGGATCGAGTTCGTCAAGGCCATTCGCATCATAAAGTGAACAGTATTGGGGCTAGCACTACAGTTGCATTCTGGGTTGAACCCCTCATCTTCTCCCGCATAGGCGGGAGGGCAAAAGTGAGCGGTGCCTCGATCGAGACGACGCTGGAGCTGTGGGCAGCGGAGTTGCGCGAGGCCAAGCGGCGGATGCGCCCCTTGTTCACGCAAGGGCGCGTGGCGGCCTCGGCGGGCCTGTTCCTGGACGGGTTGCTCGGGCCGGAGCGGCGCAAGACGGGCTGGATGCGCGCCGAGGCGGCCGGAGACCCCGGCCCCTGGCGGCAGCAGGCCATCCTGGGACGTGGCCGGTGGGAGGCCGATAGCTTGCGCGACACCGTGCGCGCGTATGCGCTGGAGACGCTGGCCGACGCCGATGCCGTGCTCGTGGTGGACGAGACCGGCTTTCTCAAGCAGGGCAAGGCGTCATGCGGGGCGGCGCGGCAGTATACGGGGTCAGCGGGCAAGATCACCAACTGCCAGGTCGGGGTGTTCTTGGCCTGCGCGTCACGCCACGGCCACGCCTTCATCGACCGTGCGCTCTACCTGCCCCGCGACTGGACCCGCGACCCGGCGCGCCGGGCTGCGGCCCACGTGCCACAGGACGTGTCGTTCGCCACCAAGCCGCGGCTCGCAGCCGACATGATCAAGCGCGCGGTCTCGGCCAAGGTGCCCTTCTCCTGGGTGGTCGGCGACACTGTCTACGGTGTGGGCGAGATCGAGATGCTGCTGCGCCGGGAAGGCCGCGGCTACGTGCTCGGCGCCAACGCCACGGACCAGTTCGCCTCTTGGGGGCGCCTGCCAGTGGTGGCTGGCACCGCTGAGGCGATCGCCCGCGGCCTCGATGCCTCGGGTTGGCGGCGCTTGTCCGCGGGCGAGGGCACCAAAGGCGCACGGCTCTACGACTGGGTTTACCTGGAGTTGGCTGACCTTGAGGCCGATGAGTTCAACCCGACCCTCAGCGGCACCTGGACGCGCGGCCTGCTGATCCGGCGCAACATTGCCGATGGCGCGCTCGCCTATTTCAGCACCTGGTGCCCGCAAGGCACCGGCGTCGAGACCCTGGCCACCGTCGAAGGCAGCCGCTGGTCCGTTGAGGACGCGTTCGAGACGGCGAAGACCGCACTCGGCCTCGACCACAACGAGACCCGCTCTTGGCATGGCTGGCACCGTCATATGAGCCTGGTCATGCTGGCCTTCGCCATCCTCGCGCGGGTGCGCCAGCGCGCCAACCAGGCACCCCCAAAAACACCGCCGCGGCTGCCGCGTACGCGCGCCCCCTCATCCGCTGGTCGATCCAGGAAATCCGCCGCCTCGCGATGCGCCTGGCCCAGCGACGCATCCGACCCGCCCACGTCATCGCGTGGTCAGTCTGGCGACGGGCGCACCAAGCCGCCGCCCAGCGCTCGCATCTGAAACGAAAAATGCAACTGTAGTGCTAGGGCCTGTTGGGAATCATCGCGAATGGATGACGGCGGCGGCGAGATGGAGGTTGGCCGCAAAGCTCTGATCGGTTTTGTCGGCGCGCATGGCGATCCGCTTGAACTCTTTCAGCTTGCAGAAGAAGTTCTCGATCAGGTGGCGCCATTTATACATCTCCTTGTCGATCGCAAGCGGCTGCGCCCGGCGCGGATGCTGGGAGATCACCACCTTGGCCCCGCGCGCATCGAGCTCGGCAATAAGGGCGTTGCTGTCGAAGGCTTTGTCCGCAATCAGCGCGCCGAATGTGACGCCCTCGATGAGCGGCGGAACGCCCACCGTGTCGAAGCGCTGGCCTGGCAGAAGGACGAAACGCACCAGGTTGCCCAGCGCATCGGTCAGGGCGGCGATTTTGGTGGTCATGCCACCCTTGGAGCGGCCGATGGCCTGGCTCTGAGTCCCCCTTTTGCGCCTTGTCCGTGGCGGTGGACCTTGACGATCGTGGCATCGACGATGGCGTATTCGAGGTCCGGCTCATCCGAGCATGCCTCGAACAGCCGAACGAAAACATCGGCTTTGACCCAGTCTCGGTATCGTTTGAAGACCGTGTTCCACTTGCCGAAGACGGGCGGCAGATCACGCCACGGACTGCCGGTCCGCACGATCCATAGAACCGCTTCGACAAACAGCCGATTGTCTTTCCCGCCGCGCCCGGGGTCCGTCGGCTTGCCCAGGCAGTGCGGCTCCATCTTCGCCCATTGCGCGTCGGTCAAAACGAGTTGCTCCATCCAGAGCTTGAATCACGCCTGACCCCGTAGCGAAATCCTAATTCTCAACAGGCCCTAGCCTGTAGAGACGCGCGACGTCGAGGACGTGCGCCGCCGGCCAGCGGTTGAGTCCGTCACCCACATACGCAGAGACACCTTTCTCACGGGCCAGAGGTGCCGTCGCGGATGTGGTGGAAATAGGGGTGGCGTAATCTCCGAGTGGATCAACGACTCGTAACCGGCGTTGGCGCGCCGGGGGAGATTACGCCATGCAGAAGAATAGCACGTCGGCGGAAGCGGCGCCGCTGTTTGCTGGGGAGGCCTGGTTCGACCCGATCGAGGCCGCGCTGCGGGAGCGGGTCCGGCTTTTTCTGGAGGAGATGATCGAGCAGGAGGCGACCGCTGCCCTGGGACGCGGTCGCTACCAGCGAGGCGCCGCGGCGGGTTACCGGAATGGCACCCGCTCGCGGCGGCTGCTGGGCTCGTTCGGCCCGATCGAGGTCGCGGTGCCCCGGGCTCGGCTGTTGGCTTCGGATGGGACGAGCCGGGAATGGCAGAGTGCAGTGCTGCCCCGCTATGCGCGGATGACCCGACAGGTCGAGGCGCTGATTGCGTCGGCCCACCTCGCTGGCACCAACACGCGGCGGGTGAAGCGGGCGCTCGGGGCGCTGTTCAAGGGCGCCATCGGCAAGGACGTGGTCAGCCGCGTGTGGCGCAAGGTGAAGACCGATTGGGAGGCCTGGACGCGGCGCGACTTGGTGGCGGAGGACATCGTCCGGCTGGTCCTCGATGGCAGCGTGGTGCGCGTGCGGCTGGACCGCAAGGCCACCAACATCTCGCTCCTGGTTGTGCTCGGCGTTCGGCGCGATGGGCAGAAGGTCCTCCTGGCCGTGCGCAACATGGGGGGCGAGAGCGAAGCCGCTTGGCGCAATGTACTTGACGATCTCATCGCGCGTGGTTTGCGGAACCCCGAATTCCTGATCATCGATGGGGCCGCCGGACTGGAGAAGGCGCTCGCTGCGCTGTGGCCTGAGGTGCCGACCCAGCGCTGTACGGTGCACAAGCACCGCAATCTCCTGGCGCACGCGCCGGACGCGCTGCGTGAGGAGATTTCCGCCGACTACAACGACATGATCTACGCCAGGACGGCAAAGGAGATCGAAACGCGCCGCAAGTCGTTCATTCGCAAATGGCGGCTGAAATGCCGCGCGGTGGCCGACAGCTTGGAAGAAGCGGGCGAGCGGTTGTTCACCTTCACCCGGTTGCCCGAGAGCCAATGGAAGTCGGCCCGAACCACGAATGCCATCGAGCGCCTGCACGAGGAATTCAAGCGCCGCATCAAGACACAGACCGTGCTGCCCTCAGCGGAGACCGCGGCGATGTTGTTTTGGGCACTGCTTGCTTCAGGACAGATTACCATGCGCAAGGTCGACGGCTGGCAGACGCTTCCCGAAAAGCTCGCTCCTCAATGCATTGACTTGGCAGCCTAACCTGATATCTCGTTGCATCGGAGACGCGCCACACCCAATTTCCACACAACTCGCGACAGCACCCGGGCCAGATCGATCAAGGGGGTGATGAGGCCCTGCTTGACTGTGTTGTGGACCTGAGGAAGGCGCACCACCGACACGTTGACACCAGCCGCCGACACCGAAGCTCCTGCTAACTCCGAAGCTTTACGGGGATTCGAGTGGCTGGGATTGAAGGTGTCTTCGGTCGCAGGTTGACCCGTCACAGCATTCCCCATTCCAGGTACCCGGAGGTGATGATCAGGGGGCGGTCAGATCCGGTGAGCGCGGCGCCGAGAGCCTCGATGGCGCACCTGTCCTTTTCGCAATTCGCCACGAAGTTCGAGAAGTCGTGGTCGAAGGCGCAGTGGATCACGCCGTCCGACCGGGCCGCCCCGCTGCGCAAACTCTCCAGGTCTTCAAGATCCCCTCGATGCGCCCCGGCTCCGGCGGCTATGAGAGACTGGGCGCCTGCATCCGACCGCGTCAGTCCGAGCACCTGATGCCCAGCATTGATGAGTTCCGGAACAATGGCCGACCCGATAAAGCCGGTCGCTCCGGTAATGAATACGAGCACGGGAAAGCCTCCAATGTTGTTCGGAGGCTGATATCGCCCTACGCTGTCTACCGTTAAAGTAGTGACCTTATCGTGGTATAATGATTAACAGGATCAGCATGTCCGTCGAGAACGACAATCGGCTGGGGACCTACCTCAAGGATCGCCGCACACGCCTCGATCCGGCCGTCTTGGGGTTCTCGGCGGCGCGCAGACGGACGTCGGGGCTGCGCAGGGAAGAGGGCGCCCAGCGCGCCAACATCAGCCCGACATGGTATACGTGGCTCGAGCAAAGGGGGGGGGCGGCGCTCCCTCCGCGGACGTGTTGAACCGGATCGCCGGTGCGCTGATGCCGACCGACATCGAGCGCGAACATCTCTTCTTGCTTGGGCTCGGGCGTCCACCCGAAATTCGCTACAAGGCCTCGGAAGGGGTCACACCAGGGCTGTTCAACGCTGCCGCATTGCCTTCACTGAGGCCGCCCTGCCACACATGTGGGGTGAAGTGAGGCGGCTGATCCAAGGGGGATTCCCGAGCCGGCAAATGTCTGACCCTTGGGGCGGCAACGGGGTCGGAGGGTGCCGTGGCTGCGTTTTCGCCGTTGCTGGACGTGCTGGCGGACGTCCCTGATCCGCGCCGGGCGCAGGGGAAGCTCTACGGGCTGCCCCACGTGCTGCTGTTCGCCATCCTCGCCATCGTGACCGGCTGCAACTCGTATCGTGGCATTGTCACCTTCATCGGCGTCCATCGCCGCAGGCTGAACGCGGCCTTCGGCCTGAACTGGCGCCGCGCACCCGCGCGCACCGCCGTCCGCTACATTCTCCAAGGGCTCGACCCGGCCACGGTGGAGGGGGTCTTCCGCCACCATGCCGCCCTGCTGCAGGCGGCGCGCGCCACGCCTGGGCAGGGCAGCATTGCCCTGGATGGCAAGACGCTGCGCGGCAGCTTTGATAAGTTCCGCGATCGTGCCTCTGCCCAGGTGCTGAGCGCATTTGCCACCGACACCGCCTTGGTGCTCCCCTCCGCTGGCTTTCCACCTGCTACGCAGTCGGAACCTTTGCCAGCTCCGCCCACATCGACATCGCCGAGAAATCCAACGAAATCCCGGCGGCACAGATGCTGCTGGCCGAACTCGGCATCGCTCGCGGCACCATCGTCACACTCGACGCGCTGCATTGCCAAAAAAACATTTCGAGGTTGCAGCAGGAGCCAACGTCGCCCTGATCGTCGGCGTCAAGGACAACCAGCCGACCCTGCACCAGAAAATCCGGGCGGCTTCGGCCACCACAACACCACTCGGGTCTGTCCACAGCCATAACAAGGGCCGCAACCGCGACGAACGTCGCACCGTCACCGTCTTCGATCCCGCCGACACGCCGGCCGACACCGACTGGCATCCGCACGTGGCCGCCATCATCCGTGTCGAGCGCACTGTCCACACCCGCAACGCCAAGACCGGGCTGCTGCGCCACTCCGCCGAGATGGCCTTCTACGTTTCAAACACGCCGGTCACCGCCACCCGCGCCGCCGAGACAATCCGCGCGCACTGGAGGATCGAGACCACCTCGCATTACAGCCGCGACGTCACCTTGGGCGAAGACCGCTCGCGCATCCGCACCAACCCAGGCGTGTTTGCTCGCCTGCGCAGCTTCGCCTTCAACATCCTCAAGGCCAACCAGACGGACACGCTCAGCCAGGATCGCTACCGCGCCGGTCTCGCAGGCATCAAAAACGTGCTCTCACTCACCATCATTCGAAAGCGTTGAACAGCCCTGGGGGTCACACCCCGTTTGCAACGGGTGCTCGATGCGCTCGAGGTCAGTCCCGCGCTGGTCAAGACTGCCACCTGGGATGTCGTCGCATGGAATCGCGCTGCCGCTGCCGTGCTGACCGACTATGGCGCGCTCCCTTCGGGCCAGCGCAACATCCTTCGCCTCATGTTCGGCAATCCCCGCGTCCGAGCCGCGCGACATGATTGGGACGTCATAGCCCGTTTCGTGGTCGGAGCGTTCAGGGCGGATGCGGCGCGCGCCAGCGCCGTTTCCGAAGTTAGCCAACTCGTGAACGAGCTTTGTGGGCTCAGCCCCGAGTTCGATGCGCTATGGCGTGAAAACGACGTGGGCGGTCACCGCGAGGGTGTCAAGCGCCTCCGGCATCCGATCCTAGGCCCGCTCGAGTTGGAGTATTCTGCGTTCGCTGTCGATGGTCGACCCGACCTCAGCATGATCGTCTATAATCCGGCCACAAGCTCAGGTGCGGACCGTATCCGATCACTCATCACATCGCAGCCAGCATCATAGGAAACCTTCACCCGACGTTTTGCGCCCAAACGGCATTGTCAATTTGATAGATCGCGCGACGTGCTTGGCCACGGCGCAGTCCGGGGCTGAGCTTCATGCTGCCACTTGGGCGCACGTCTCCTCTCGCCAAATCCGAAAGGCCTTGGCACGGGCACGACGGTATTGAGCGGCGCTCATCAGGTGTCGGTGCGGGCGGAAGTGGCCGTAGATCATCGCGTGGGATGACAGGAAGCGCTGCGCCTGCGGCGGCGATTTGAACCGCTGCATCTGGTGCTCGCGGCGCCGGGTTGGCCGATGCGAATTCTCGGCGCGGTTGTTGAGATAGCGCTTGGTTCGGTGCCGCACTTCGGGCAGGACCTGGCGCTGTACAGCGCCGTAGCTCCGCAGGCCATCGGTGACGATCCGCCGCGGCTTGAACTTGAGGCCGGCGAGGAGGCGCTTGGAGAAGCGTTTGGCGGCCGTGGCGTTCCGCAGGTTCTGGACCAGGATGTCGAGCACGACCCCATGCTGGTCCATCGCCCGCCAAAGATAATGCAGCTCGCCATTGATGCGTAGGAAGACCTCATCCAGGTGCCAGATATCGCCTGGCTTCGGCCGGCGCCGACGGAGCTTGCGAGCAACCTCGGCGCCGAGGCGCGCGGCGGCGCGCGCCATGATGTCCGCATCACGGTGAGCACGGTTCACGGCGCGAACATGAATATCGGCAGCACGGCAGCCGTCGCGCTGCGCCCGGTTCCGCGCGTTGTCACGGGCGCGTTGACGAGCGAGGATTTCGCGGCTGTTCGAAGCTGGATCGCGCTGAACATGGCCGCCCTGATCGAATACCGGGATGGCACTATTGACACGATCGAACTGGCAGGCCGGTTGAGGAAGTTACCCGCTTCCTAGGAAAGTGTTGGGCGCCTGCTCCTCAGGTGACGATTTCGCTCGCTCGATAGCCCTGTGCGAACAGCAGCGCGCGCAGGCCGCCGTGGTCGATGCGCGCGCGGGCTTCCGCTGCCACGATGGGCTTGGCGTGGAACGCCACGCCGAGCCCCGCCTCGTGCAACATGGCCAAATCGTTGGCGCCATCGCCGACCGCCAGCGTCTGGGCGAGATCAAGCCCGTGCTCGCGGGCCAGCGCGCGCAGCGCCCCGAGCTTGGCGTCGCGGTCAAGGATCGGCTCGCCCACCTCGCCGGTCAGCGCCTCGCCGTCATCCAGCAGGCGATTGGCGAAATGGGCGTCGAAGCCGGCCAGCGCCGCGACACGCTCCGTGAAATAGCTGAACCCGCCGGACACCAGGCCCGTGACCGCGCCGTGCGCGCGCATTGTCGCGACCAGCTCGCGCGCGCCCGGCGTGAGCCGCACGCGCGCCCAGGTGCGCTCCAGCGCCTCCAGGCTCAGGCCGCGCAGCATGGCGACGCGGTGGCGCAGCGCCTCGGCGAAGTCGATCTCGCCATTCATGCTGCGCCGGGTGATAGCGGCGATCTCCTGCTTGAGGCCGGCGAAATCGGCGAGCTCGTCCAGGGTCTCGCCGGCGACGATGGTGCTGTCCATGTCGGCGAGCAGCAGCCGCTTGCGCCGCCCCGCGGCGGGGGTGGCAATCGCGTCCACCGAGGCGCCCTCTAGCGCCGCGCCAACGGCCGCCATATCAGGGCGGGTGGACACCGCGATGTCCACCGCCTCGTCTTGCGACAATATGTCCGGCGTTCCCCCGTCCACGAGGCGCCGCACGTCCTCGATCAAGGCGGCGGACAGCGGCGGGATAGCGGCAACGAGCGTCAGGAGGTGCGACATCGCGGAGAACCCTGCCAGCGGGGACGAGAGCGGACAAGATACGAGACCATTGCGGGGAACGCCGGCCCTGATCGTCTTCGGCCCGACCGCCAGCGGCAAGTCGGCGCTAGCACTGGAACTTGCCCAATGCTTCACTGGCACGGTCATCAACGCGGACTCGATGCAGCTCTACCGCGAGTTGCGCGTCCTGACCGCGCGGCCGAGCCCGGTGGAGATGGCGGCGGCGCCGCACCGCCTGTACGGCGTGCGCCCGGCCGCCGAGCCCGCCAGCGCCGCGTGGTGGCGCGGGGCGGCGCTGGCGGCCATGGAGGAGGCGCGCGCCGAGCGGCGCCTGTCGATCCTGTGCGGCGGGACCGGCTTCTACATCGCCGTGCTGACCCAGGGGCTTGCCGAGATCCCGGAACCCGCGCCCGAGGCGCGGGCCGAGGCGCGGGCGCTGCTCGCGCGGCTCGGGCCAGCGCGGCTCCACACCCATTTGTCGGAGGTCGATCCCCTGACGGCCGCCCGGCTGCATCCGTCCGATGGCCAGCGGATCGCCCGCGCCTGGGAGGTGTGGCGCGGCACTGGCCAGGGGCTTGCCGCCTGGCAGGCCCTCGGCGCCGAGCCGGTGCGGGGCTGGCGCTTCGCCGCGATCGTGCTTGATCCGCCTCGCGCGGAGCTGCGCGCCGCCATCGCGGCGCGGTTCAAGCAGATGCTCGCCGCCGGAGCGGTCGAGGAGGTGCGCTCTCTGCTTGCGCTGAACCTCGATCCCAGCCTTCCCGCGATGCGCGCCCATGGCGTGCGCGAGATCGCCGCTGCCTTGCGCGGTGAAGTCGCGCTGGACGAGGCGGCGCGTCGGACCATTCTCGCGACAGGGCAGTACGCGAAGCGCCAAGCGACGTGGCTGCGGCACCATCCCTTGACGGAGGACCGCGCCGCGTTTTCTATCATTGCTCATCAAAGGTTCAGTGCGCAACTTTTGGAAAGTATTCTGCCCAGAATAAGGGATTTTATTTGCGGGTCGAGTTGACGCAGCGCAGCATAGACGATATGGGTGGGGCTTGCCGCGGGCGCACCCATATTCGCCCAAACACCTGAAAGGAGTCCGGGATGGCCGCTGACGCACGCCAGGCAGATGCCACGATCGAGGCGCACCAGTCCGGTGCCGAGGTTCTGCTGCGCGCGTTGAAGGAGCAGGGCGTCGAGGTGATCTTCGGCTATCCCGGCGGGGCGGTGCTGCCGATCTACGACGCGCTGTTCAGCCAGAACGCCATCCGCCACATCCTGGTCCGGCACGAGCAGGGCGCGGTTCACGCGGCCGAGGGCTACGCGCGCTCCACCGGCAAGGTGGGGTGCGTGCTCGTCACCTCCGGTCCGGGCGCGACCAACGCCGTCACCGGGCTGGTGGACGCGCTCATGGACTCTGTCCCGCTGGTCTGCCTGACCGGGCAGGTGCCGACCCACCTGATCGGCAACGACGCCTTCCAGGAGGCGGACACCACCGGCATCACCCGGCCCGCGACCAAGCACAACTACCTGGTCAAGCGGGCGGCTGATCTGGCGCGCGTCGTCCACGAGGCGTTCTATGTTGCCCGGTCCGGCCGGCCCGGCCCGGTGGTGGTCGACCTGCCGAAGGATATCCTCATCAACAAGGCGCCCTACACCGCGCCCGCCCCGGACCATCCCTCCTACCGCCCCCGCCGGGAGCCCGATCCAGCCGCGATCGCCCGCGCCGCGGCGTTGCTGCGCCAAGCCAAGCGCCCGATGATCTACACCGGCGGCGGCGTCATCAATTCCGGCCCGGATGCCTCGGTCGCGCTGACCCGCCTGGTGCGCGCCACCGGGTTTCCCTGCACCAACACCCTGATGGGCCTTGGCGCCATTCCCGCCTCCGACCCGCATTTCCTGGGAATGCTGGGGATGCACGGCACGTACGAGGCGAACCTCGCCATGCACGGAAGCGACGTGCTGCTGGCGGTGGGCGCGCGTTTCGACGACCGCGTGACGGGCCGGCTGAATGCGTTCTGCCCTGGCGCGAAGATCATCCACGCCGACATCGACCCCTCCTCGATTAACAAGAATGTCCCCACCGATGTCGCCGTCGTGGGTGACGCCGGGGAGGTGTTGCGCGCGCTGCTCGCGTCCTGGGAGGCGGGGGGCGGCTCCGATCGGGGCGCGCTCGCCGAGTGGTGGCGCCAGATCGATCTCTGGCGGGCCAAGCGGTGCTTGCGCTTCGCGCAAGACATGCAGCCTGGCGCGATCATCAAGCCGCAATACGCGATCCAGCGCCTGCACGAGCTGACCCACGCCACCGGGCGGGACGTGTTCATCACCACCGAGGTCGGCCAGCACCAAATGTGGGCGGCCCAGTTCTTCAGCTTCGAGAAGCCCAACCGCTGGATGACCTCGGGCGGGCTCGGCACCATGGGCTACGGCCTGCCGGCGGCGGCGGGCGTGCAGGTGGCGCATCCGGACGCGCTGGTGATCGACATCGCCGGAGAGGCGAGCGTGTTGATGAACATCCAGGAGATGGGCACGCTCGCGCAGTACCGGCTGCCGGTGAAGGTGTTCATCCTGAACAATCGCTATATGGGCATGGTCCGGCAGTGGCAGGAGCTGCTGCACGGCGGGCGCTACTCCGAGACGTACTCGGAGGCGCTGCCCGACTTCGTGAAGCTCGCCGACGCCTTCCACGCGGTCGGGATGCGCGCGGAGACCGTCGGCCAGCTTGATGACGTGATCCGCGAGATGCTGGCCTGCCCGCGCGCGGTGATCGCCGACATCGCGGTGGACCAGGCGGAGAACTGCTTCCCCATGATTCCCTCGGGCGCGGCGCACAACGAGATGATCCTGGGGCCGGGGCACGAGCAAGAGGCGGCGGGGATCACCGACGAAGGGCTGGTGCTGGTGTGAGTGCGCAGGCCCTCACCCGGCGCGCTGGCGCGTGCCGCCCTCTCCCGCAAGCGGGAGAGGTGGAACGGCAGGACACCTCTCCCGCAACGCGGGAGAGGTCGCCGCGCAGCGGCGGGTGAGGGTCGTGCCCCCCAATAACAGCGCGCTGCGCAGCGCCACCATATCCGTGCTGGTGGACAACGAATCCGGCGTGCTGGCGCGCGTCATCGGTTTGTTTTCTGGCCGCGGCTACAACATCGACAGCCTCACCGTGGCGCCGGTGGACGACGCGCGCGGACGCTCGCGCATCAACATCGTGACCTCGGGCACCGAGATGGTCATCGAGCAGATCAAGGCGCAGCTCGACCGGCTGGTTCCGGTGCACCGCGTCGCCGATCTCACGCGGCAAGGCCCGCACATCGCGCGGGAGATGGCGCTGATGAAGGTCGTCAGCACCGGCGAGCACCGGGCGGAGGCGCTGCGCCTGGCCGACGCGTTCCGCGCCCGCGTGGTGGACGCGACGACCGAGAGCTTCGTGTTCGAGATGACGGGGGCGACGGACAAGCTGGATGCGTTCATGGAGCTGATGCGCCCGCTAGGGCTGGCGGAGGTGTCGCGTACGGGGGTGGCGGCGATGGCGCGGGGGACGCGGACTATTTGATTGACTGCGGCACTGGGCTGGTGACTCACAATGACAGATCCTGAATTTTATAGGGCCGTGTGCCTGGAGAGGATTAAGGATCTGTTTGTGGAGGTACGAGCATTTGGAGAGTCAGGCGCAAGCAGCATTCTCGCTTACGCTCCTTCTTGCTGCTGGCCTAGCGTCAGTCATCGCGTTCTTTGTACTTCACCACAGCCAAGCCTTCTCGTATGAAGGGACGATGCGTTTGGCGTTCCCTTTGATTCCTTTGATTAGTGGCTCTGTCCTTGGGTTATTCATGCGCGCGCTGGGGCGAAGAGCTATCGAAGCTGTCAACAAAGTCGATGAGATAGTCCGCTTCCTTGCAAGCAGGGCGGACTTGCCCGACGACATGCCCAAAATGTCCTTTGATCGACAGAAGACATCTCGAGACTCGCTGTATATATTCGACGCTATGAACCTTGTAGCGAAGGAGCTATTCCTCGTAGGAGCGTGTTTCGGGATTTTCTTCGTCACAAGCGGTCTGTTGTAGTCAGGGTAGGGCGGAAAAGCGCAGCGCATTCTGCCCTTTCTACTTATCGTCATTCGCCTCGGAGCCGTTGCCGCCAACCCCCTTGGTGGTGCGGCGGAATGCGCTTTGCTTTTCCGCCCTATGCCGTTGGGCGATCTGGGACTTGACCCCGCGAACGCACGCACGCATCACGCCTGACGGAACGCCGTCCATAGGAGGAGCGAGCACATGCGCGTCTACTACGATCGCGATGCTGACGTGAACCTGATCAAGGGCAAGCGGGTCGCGATCATCGGCTATGGCAGCCAGGGCCACGCCCACGCCAACAACCTGAAGGACAGCGGCGTGGCCGAGCTGGCCGTGGGCCTGCGGCCCGGCTCGGCCGGGGTCACCAAGGCCGAGGCCGCGGGACTCAGGGTCATGGACCCGGCAGAATGCGCCAAATGGGCCGACGTGGTGATGGTGCTGACCCCCGACGAGGGGCAGGGCGACTTGTATCGCGAGAAGCTGGGGCCGAACATGAAGCCCGGCGCGGCGCTGGCCTTCGCGCACGGGCTGAACGTGCATTTCAACCTGCTCGACCCGCGCCCCGACATCGACGTGTTCATGATCGCGCCCAAGGGCCCGGGCCACACGGTGCGCAGCGAGTACCAGCGCGGCGGCGGCGTGCCCTGCCTGGTGGCGGTGGCGCAGAACCCGTCCGGCAACGCGCTGGAGATCGCGCTCTCCTACGCCTCAGCGATCGGCGGCGGGCGCGCGGGTATCATCGAGACCACCTTCAAGGAGGAGTGCGAGACCGACCTGTTCGGCGAGCAGGTGGTGCTGTGCGGCGGCTTGGTCGAGCTGATCAAGGGCGGCTACGAGACGCTGGTGGAGGCCGGCTACGCGCCGGAGATGGCCTATTTCGAGTGCCTGCACGAGGTGAAGCTGATCGTGGACCTGATCTACGAGGGCGGCATCGCCAACATGAACTACTCGATCAGCAACACCGCCGAGTACGGCGAGTACGTCTCCGGCCCGCGTATCATCACCGATGAAACGAAGCGGGAGATGCGGCGCGTGCTGGCCGACATCCAGTCCGGCCGCTTCGCGCGCGAGTGGATGCTGGAGAACCGTGTCAACCAGACAAGCTTCAAGGCGATGCGCCGGCGCGTGGGCGAGCACCCGATCGAGCAGATCGGCGAGAAGCTGCGGGCGATGATGCCGTGGATCGCCAAGAACGCGCTGGTGGACAAGTCGCGGAACTGAGGCCGGCGCACTCAGACTGCCACGAAGGGAGTTCTGATGGCCGGGTATCGCCCCCTCCCGCGGCGGGAGGGGGCGGGGAAGGCGATCAGTAGGGAACGAACTGCGGGAAGCCGGCAGCGGCGCCGAAATTGATCGAGAACTGCGCGCCGACGACGATAGCGTTGTTTACCTTCCTTTGCGGGACGAACCCGATCTGATCCGGGTGGACGACATATTGGACAGCCGGCTTGAGCGTCACGCCAGGAAATACGGTGAACCCATAGTTTACTTCGAAGATCCATTCGTTGGAGAAGGGCGATACCGCTCGGTTGAGCGGGAGGTAGGCCCCAATGACGCCCACCGTGTCGGCGGGACGTGACAGGAAGGGTGCCTGGTCGAACAAGCCGAGATAGTACTCGCCCCAGTATGGCGCGGACCCCTTTCCCTGGATCATCGCGCCACCGAACACGGTCAGGCTCTGCTGGGTCGCCGGGTCGGGTCGCCAGACCACCTGCTGGCCCTGGACCCAGTAGGCTGTGCGGCCTTTTTTAGTAGTCAACGCCGCTCCCGGGGGCAAGTAGGTGCTCGTGTCGTAGTAGCCGCCGGCGTCGAACTTCGACGGGTAGCGCGCGCCGGAGAACGTCGTCTGATAGCCGATCTCATAGGGGATGAACGCGCCAGTGCCGGTATCCCAGCGCCAGGTGAACCCTTGCCCCTCGACTTGAGTCGGGTCGTTCTGGTAGCCGCCGGCCCGCAGGTAGATCTCGGGCGTGATCTGGAAGTTCGCCCGCCCGCCCCAGGTTGATTGCGGGTAAGGCTCGTTGCTGTTCAGTCCGAAATACCAGATACCTGGCTGCGCGCAGAAGATATTGCTGAGGAACTGGCACGAGATCGCCGACGTTGCGAAGTCGGCTGTCGGGTTGGTGCGGCCGAACGTGAGGTCGACGCGATCGTGGAAGAGCGCCTGTTCGTAGTAGAAATTGGCCAGGCGAATCACGTTGTTGGGACCGTGGTTCTCAGTAAGGCCGAAATTGGTGCCAGCGAAGTTCGAGATGCTGTTGCCGCTCCGCTCGTCGAACACGATATGCAGCGAGCCGCCCGTGATGCCGGCCATCTTCTGCAGGTCGAACGTGGCGCCAAAGGAAAATTCACCCGCGAATATGGCGCCCTGCTGCTTCCCGCCCGACACGTTGGCCTGGGCAATTCCCACGTACGACCCCGACAGATAGATGCCCTTGTCCGCCAGGCTCTTGCCCAAGTTCGCCCAGGACGAGGGAATCAGGCTTTGCGAGACCTCGGTTGTCTGGGCACTCGCCCCCTTCGGTCCACCCACCAGAAGGCTGGCTGCAACAAGGGCTGACGCGCCCATCCAGGCGCCCGCACGCAGAGATGTCATCGCCTCACTCCCATAAGCCTCTTCTCCATGTTCCGACGCCGGTCCGCGGCTACGGCGTCTCGATCTTATCGCCCGGTCCTAATGCTTGCCTATCGCTGGCTCACCTGCCTGTTGAGCTCCTGCTGGCGGACAAGCGAGGCGGTGAGACCATTGGCGAAGTCTTGGCTCGCGTCCCGCGCGAACGCCATCGCTCCGCTCGCACCGGAGGGCATTTCCATCATCATGTCGCCCGGGGTGACCGGCACCACGAAGGCGGCGAGAAGCTTGCCCGTCGTGGACACGACGGACTTGCCCGCGACCAGCATCTGGCCTCCGCCCGCCGAGGCGGCATTCGGCATCCCGACGATGGACTGAGCCCATGGATACGGGCCGTTGCTGATATACATTGGTTGAGGTGGAACCACCTTAACCAGCGTGAGCTCGAAGGTGTGCGTGCCCGGACCCGGTGCGTTGACCACTGGGAAGCGCCGGCCGATCGCGCGGCGCACGTCCTCGGTCAGCATCGCGGCGACCTGCGCTGGATCAACCCCGGAGAACTGGGCTTCCGGGCCGGTGTCCACCTTGACGGGCGCGATGTAGAACCCGGTGGCGGGATACTGCGCGATGTCGGGCGCCCGCCATACCTGCGTTCCGGCAGGCGCGGCGCCGGCCAGGTTGGATGCCGACGCCAGCGGGACGTTCGTGCCGAGTGCCGACTCGCCCGCGTTCTGCTGCGGGGTGCAGCCGGCCAGCACCGCCGCCACCGCCGCGCAGGGGATCAGCCATCGCTTCATGTTTATCCTCCCGATCTCGCCATTGACGTGAGTAGTGACACGAACTGGCGGCCAGCCAATGGGACTGCGTGCCGCCAATGGTAACTTTCCGGTGATGCACCGAACTTGGGATGGCCTCGTTGCCAGGAAGCCATACCGCCGGCGCATCCGGACGAGCCGTGGGCTCAGCGCACCGAGGAGAAGGCTGTCGGCTGTAGGATCTCGTTCGTCACCTGCGCCACGATCGCCCCGTTCGCCTCGGTTTGCGCGCGCGCGCTAAGCCAGTCCGGGTCGGCGGCGAAGGCGTTCCACTTCGTCTCGCGCTCCGCGAGCAACTCCCAGGCGAGCAGGTAATACAGGCGCTGGTTGTTCTCGCCGATCAGCGTGGTCCAGAAGCCGGCCTGCTTGATGCCATGCTTCTCCCACAACTTCAGCGTGATCGTGTCGAACCGCTTCAGCAGGTCCGGCAGGCGGCCGGGAACGCAGTCATAGATGCGCAGCTCATGAATCATTGCACTTTCCTCCCATTGGTCTGAAGGCTAGAACCGCTCCACCCAGGGACGCAACTCGACCTCCCAGGCCCACGCGCTGCGCTTCTGGTTCAGCACGTTCCAGTATGTCTCCGCGATCGCGTCCGGATCGAGCATGGAGTCAGGCGCCTCCGCCGGCTCGCTGCGGCCCGGATTGCGGATCGCACCGTCGATGACGAAATGCGCGACATGCACGCCCTTGGGCGAGAGCTCGCGCGCCATGCTCTGCGCAAGCCCGCGCAGCGCGAACTTGCCCATCGCGAACGAGGCCGACTGCGCATAGCCCTTCACGCTGGCCGAGGCGCCGGTGAACAGGATGGCGCCCTGCCCCGCCGGCAGCATCAGCCGCGCCGCCTGCTGGGCGACCAGGAAGCCGCCGAACGCCGAGACCGCGATCGCGCGCGCCACCTCCTCAGGCACCAAGTCGACCAGCGGGCCGCGCGCGCGGGCGCTCGCGTTGTAGATGACCACGTCGGGCTCGCCGAGCGAGGCGACCACGGCATCGAACAGCCCTGCGACCTCCTCCGGCTCGCTCGCCTCGCACGCGAACGAAGCGGCCCCAGTCTCGGCGCAGAGCGGGGCGAGCTTGTCGGGGCTGCGCGACGCCAGGGCCACTTGCAGGTTGTGGCGTGACAAGAGCCGCGCGAGCGACGCCGACAGTCCGTTGCCGGCGCCGACGATCAGGGCGAGGCGGTGTTCCATCCGGGCACTCCTTCAATCCCGTCAAGAAAGCACGTATGGATGACATGCAGAAGGCACGCGACAGTGCCGCCAGAGCCAGGGGTGCGTTCATGAAGGGATTGATGCAGGAGCATCCGCTGATGATTTCCTCGGTGCTCGGCCACGCGGCGCGGCACCATGGCGCGACCGAGGTTGTCGCCCGGACCAGCGACGGCGCGCTGCACCGCACAACGTGGGCGGGGATCGAACGCGACGCGCGCCGGCTGGTGCGTGCCTTGCAGACCCTGGGCATTGAGCCGGGCGAGCGTGTCGGCACGCTCGGCTGGAACGACCACCGGCATCTGCAAATCTACTACGCCGTGCCCGGCATGGGCGCGATCTGCCACACCATCAATCCGCGCCTGTCCGACGACGACATCGCCTACATCATCAATCACGCGGCGGATCGGCTGCTGTTCGTCGATCCCAGCTTCACCGCGCTGATCGAGCGCGTCGCTCCGCGCGTGACCGACAGCGTGCGCGCGGTGGTGATGATGGCCGGACCCGCCCAGGCAGCCGAGGTCCAGCTTCCCGCCGGGATGCGGCTGCTGTGCCAGGACACCCTGCTCGCCGAGGCTTCCGATGACTATGCGTGGCCGCGCTTCGACGAGAACACCGCGTCGGCGCTGTGCTACACGTCCGGCACGACGGGGCGGCCCAAGGGCGTGCTCTACAGCCACCGTTCCACGGTGCTGCACGGCTACGCCATCAACATGGGCGACGTGCTCGGCTTGCGCGCGGTGGATCGCATCCTGCCGGTGGTGCCGATGTTCCACGTCAACGCCTGGGGCATCCCCTATGGCGCCGCGATGGCCGGCGCGGCGCTGGTCATGCCGGGCCGGCACCTCGATGGCGCGAGCCTTGCCCGGCTGATGAACGAGGAGCGGGTCACGATCTCCTCCGGCGTGCCGACCGTCTGGCTCGGCCTGTTGCAGCACCTGCGCGCCTCGGGCGAGCGGTTGCACACGGTGAAGCGGATCATGACCGGCGGCTCGGCCTGCCCGCCGCTGCTGATCGAGGCGTTCGGAGGCGAGTACGGCATCTCCATGGAGCATGGCTGGGGCATGACGGAGCTGAGTCCGGTGGGCACGTACAACAGTCCAAAGGTGGCCCATGCCGGGCTCAGCGCGGCCGAGCGAGTTCGGCTCGGCCTCAAGCAAGGCCGGGTGCTGTTCGGCATTGACATGAAGATCGTCGACGCGGCGGACGAGGAGCTGCCCTGGGACGGGAAGGCGTTTGGCGACCTGAAGGTGCGCGGCCCGTGGGTGGCCAGCGCCTACTACGGCGATTCGCCCGGCAGCGCGCTGGACGCGGAGGGCTGGTTCGCCACTGGCGACGTCTCGACCATCGACCCCGAAGGGATGATGGAGATCACCGACCGATCCAAGGACGTCATCAAGTCGGGCGGCGAATGGATCAGCTCGATCGCGCTGGAGAACATCGCCGTCTCCCACCCTGACGTCGCCGAGGCGGCGGTGGTCGCCGCCGTCCATCCGAAATGGGACGAGCGGCCGGTGCTGGTGGTGGTGCCGCGCCCCGGCGCGGTGATCGATCCAGCGTCGGTGCTGGCGCTCTACGAGGGACAGGTGGCCAAGTGGTGGCTGCCCGACGCGGTGGTGGTGGAGGAGCAGATGCCGCACACGGCGACCGGCAAGATCCACAAGCTGACGCTGCGCGCGCGCTACCGCGACCACCTGACGAAAGGGGCAGGGGAGGGCTGACGCCGTGCCGCAGCCGATCGACTTCCGGACCTCGCCCGATCGCTACCGGCACTGGCGCCTCTCGGTCGAGCCGCCACTCGCGACGCTGACGATTGACGTCGATCCCGCCGCGAGCCTGTTCGAGGATACGGAGCTGAAGCTGAACTCCTACGACCTCGGCGTGGACATCGAGCTGGCCGACGCGGTGCAGCGGCTGCGTTTCGAGCACCCGGAGGTGCGCTGCGTCGTGCTGCGGTCGGGCAAGGACAACGTGTTCTGCGCCGGCGCCAATATCCGGATGCTCGGCAAGGCCTCGCAGGCGCACAAGGTGAACTTCTGCAAGTTCACCAACGAGACGCGGCTTGCGATGGAAGACGCGTCCGCCCAGTCCGGCCAGCGCTACCTGGCTGCGGTCAACGGCACGGCGGCCGGTGGTGGTTACGAGCTGGCGGCTGCCTGCGACTGGATCATGCTGATCGACGACCGGCGCTCGGCGGTGGCGCTGCCAGAGGTGGCGCTGCTTGGTGTGCTGCCCGCGACCGGCGGGCTGACGCGGCTGACCGACAAGCGCAGGGTCCGCCGCGACCGGGCGGACATTTTCTGCTCCACGGAAGAAGGCGTGCGCGGCCGCCGGGCGCAGGAATGGCGGCTGGTGGACGAGATCGTGCCGCCCTCGGCGTGGGAGGCGCGGGTGCGGGCGCGAGCCGCGGCGCTTGCCGGGGCGTCCAGTCAAGGGGACGGCGCGCGGGGTATCACGCTAAGCCCAGTCATGCGCACGATCGAAGCGGACGCGCTGCGCTACGAGCTGGTGCGGGTTGAACTGGACCGCGCGCGCCGCCGCGCGACGATCACTGTGCTTGGACCGGCCGCGCGGCTGCCCGAGGATCGCGCCGGCATCCATGCGGTGGGCGCGGCGTTTTATCCGCTTGCGCTGGCGCGGCAACTCGATGACGCGATCCTGCATCTGCGGCTTAACGAGCCCACCCTTGGCCTGCTGGTGCTGCGCAGCGAGGGTGATCCCGCCCAGGTGCTCGCCGCTGATCGGCTGTTGGACGATAATGATTGGCTGGCGCGCGAGATCCGCTTGCTGTGGAAGCGCGTGCTCAAGCGCCTGGACATGAGCGCGCGCAGCCTGGTCGCGCTGATCGAGTCGGGAAGCTGCTTCGCCGGCACGCTGGCGGAGCTGGTCTTCGCCGCCGACCGGACGGTCATGCTGGCGGGAACGCGGGAGGGCGACAATCGCGGCCCCGCGACCTTGGTGCTGTCCCCGCTCAACTTTGGCGCCTACCCGATGGGCAACGGGCTCACCCGCCTCGCCGCGCGCTTCCTGGGGGAGCCGGAGAGCGAGGCGCGCGCGCGCGCGCACATCGGTCGCGCCCTATCTGCGGAGGACGCGGAGGAGCTGGGTCTGGTGACGATCGTCCCCGACGAGGTGGACTGGGACGACGAGGTGCGGCTGATGCTGGAGGAGCGCGCCTCGTTCTCTCCCGACGCGCTGACCGGCCTTGAGGCCAATTTGCGCGCCGCCGGGCCGGAGACGATGGAAACGCGCATCTTCGGCCGGCTGAGCGCGTGGCAGAACTGGATCTTCCAGCGCCCGAACGCGGTGGGCGAGGCAGGGGCGTTAAAGCTCTACGGAACCGGCCTACGGCCAGGGTTCGACATGGAGCGCGTGTGATGCGCGCCGCTTCCCAACCACGTCATGTACGCACGGGCGTGACGATGGACGATACAGGCGACGCCAGAATGCACGCGGGAGACTGACCAATGTCCGACGCCTTGACCGTGGACTATAGCGGCCTGATCCCGAATAACGTCGACCTCAACGCCGATGCGCGCGTGCGCAAGGCGCTGGAGACCTGGCATCCCGGTTACATCGATTGGTGGAAGTCCATGGGGCCGGAGGGGTTTCAGTCCAGCCCGGTTTATCTGCGCACGGCGGTCGGCGTCGATCCGGCGGGATGGGCGAAGTTCGGGTTCGTGAGGATGCCCGACTACAAGTGGGGCGTGCTGCTCGCCCCCGCCGTCCAGGGGCGCACGATTCCGTTCGGCGCGCACAAGGGCGAACCCGCCTGGCAGGAGGTGCCGGGAGAGTACCGCGCCATGCTGCGGCGCCTGCTGGTGATCCAGGGCGACACCGAGCCCGCCTCCGTCGAGCAGCAGCGCCACCTCGGCGCGACCGCGCCCTCGCTCTACGACATGCGCAACCTGTTCCAGGTGAACGTGGAAGAGGGCCGGCACCTCTGGGCGATGGTCTATCTGCTCCAGAAGTATTTCGGCCGCGACGGGCGGGAGGAGGCCGAGGAGTTGCTGCGCCGGCGCTCCGGCGACCCGGACAGCCCGCGGATGCTGGGCGCGTTCAACGAGGCGACGCCGGACTGGCTGAGCTTCTTCATGTTCACCACCTTCACCGACCGCGACGGCAAGATGCAGCTCGCGGCGCTGGCGCAGTCCGGCTTCGACCCGCTGAGCCGCACCTGCCGGTTCATGCTGACCGAGGAGGCCCACCACATGTTCGTGGGCGAGACCGGCGTCGGACGCATCATCGAGCGCACCTGCCAGGCGATGCGCGCGGCAGGGATCGACGACCCGGACGACACCCAGCGGGTCCGCGCGCTGGGCGTGATCGACCTGCCAACGATACAGCGCAAGATCAACCTGCACTTCTCGCTGACCCTCGACCTGTTCGGCAACGAGATCAGCACGAACGCGGCGAACGCCTTCAACGCCGGGCTGAAGGGCCGGTACCGGGAGGACAAGCTCACCGACGACCATAGGATGACCAGCGACACCTATCCGGTGCTGCGGCCGCGCGACGGCGCGATCGTGCGCGAGGAGGTGCCGGCGCTGTCCGCCCTCAACATGCGCCTGCGCGATGACTTCGTCGCCGACGCGAGCGGCGGGGTTGGGCGATGGAACAAGATAGTCGCGCGCGCGGGGATCGGGTTCGAGCTGAGCCTGCCGCATGTCGCCTTCAACCGCCGCATCGGCGAGTTCGCGTCCATCCACGCCGACCCGGCCGGCACCGTGCTGGATGCGGAGACGTGGCGGCGGCGGCGCGACACGTTCCTGCCCACCGCCGAGGACGGCGCCTTCATCGAGAGCCTGATGTGCCCCGTGCGCGATCGCGGCCGCTTCGCCTCTTGGATCGCGCCTCCCAAGGCCGGCATCGACGGCAAGCCGGGCGATTTCGAGTACGTGCGGCTGTTCGAGTGACTCGCCCGTAAGTTGTTGCGTCCTTCATAACTCGCCGGTATATCTCCTCACGCATTCGCGATGCTACCGCGGGCTCTGGAGGGCGGCGTCGGTCATGCCGGAAACGGTCGGTCTCATACGAAATCCGCGTGATCGGTGCCTGTGAACTGGAGTAGGCTGACGGCTCTGGCGAGGGGGCAAAGCCGTGGCGCACATTGTCGAGCACCTGCCTGTGGGGGAACTGGAGCGGCTCTATCGGGCAGCCCGAGACGCGACCGCGGCGCGGCACATCCAGGCGATCTGGCTATTGGCCCAGGGGCGGACGGTGCTGGACGTCGCCAGCGTGCTGGCGTTCGTGCCGCGCTGGGTGGAGGAGTTGGCCGCACGCTACAACGCGCACGGCCCTGACGCCTTGGGCGACCAGCGACGGCGCAACGGACGCGCAGCCAGCGTGCTGACGCCTGCGCTGCTGGCCGCACTGTCCGAGCGCCTGAGGGCACCCCCCGAGGACGGCGGGCGCTGGACCGGCCCCAAGGTCGCGGTCTGGATGGCGCGCCACCTCGGGGTGGAGCGGGTGCACCCGCAGCGCGGCTGGGAGGCGCTGAAGCGGGTCCGGTGGTCGATCCAGGCACCGCGCCCGCGGCACCCGCGCGCAGCCACGCCCGAGCAGCAAGCCGAGTTCAGGGGGGGCTCGAGGCGGCGGTCGCACGGGCCAAGGCCGCGCACCCCGACCGGCCGGTCGAGGTCTGGGCCGAGGACGAGCACCGCCTCGGCCTGAAGCCGGTCCGCCGCCGTGTGTGGGCCCCAGTCGGCGCGCGGCCCATCGCCCTCGGCCACCACCGCTACAAGTGGCTGCACGTCACGGCCTTCGTGCAGCCGACCAGCGGCGAGGCAGTCTGGTTCCTGTCCACCGGCCTGAGCAAGCGGCTGTTCGAGGCCCTGCTCGCCGCCTTCGCGCGCGAGACCGGGGCTGGGCGCGCGCGCCACATCCTACTGGTGCTGGACAACGCCGGCTGGCACGGCCCCAAGGGCCTGGCCGTCCCCGACGGCATCACGCTGGTGTTCCTGCCGCCGTACTCACCCGAGCTCCAGCCCGCCGAGCGACTCTGGCCGCTGGTGGACGAGCCGGTCATCAACCGGCACTTCGCAACCCTCGATGACCTCGACGCCGCCGGCGCCGAGCGCCGCCGCCGCCTCGACCCGGCCGCCATACGCCCGCACACCAGCTTCCATTGGTGGCCCAAGCCGGTTCAGCCGAGCTGATCAGACGGAGTTGGTATCATCGACGGTCTCGAAGGTGCCCATCTGTGTGGCTGGGCGGTGTCGTCGGCCAAGCGGCCCGCTCTCGTTATCGTCCGGGACGACAACGGCGCGGTGCTGGCGCGCGGCCCGGCGGCGGGCGAGCGTCCCGATCTCGCGTATCTCGGCCTCGGCACCACCCAGGTTGGGTTCCGCTTTCCCGTCGGCTTGCCGGCCAACGCGAGCGCCGAACCTCCGGGGGCCCTGCACGTCTTCGCCGACGGGATCGAGCTGGTGGGCTCGCCGGTTCTCCTCGGCTCAGGGGTGTTCGATGGCGCGCTGACCGTCGCGGGCGGCGTCGTGAGCGGCTGGGTGGCCGAGCGGGTGGACGGCTCCCGCGCCGCTCGCGTGCGGCTGCACGACCAGGATGGCATGCTGCTTGGGGAGGTCGAGGCCCGGCGGGCGCCGGGCGAGGCGGAGGACGCCACGCCGGCCCGCTTCTCGGTTCCCCTGCCGCCGTCCTGTTTCGGCCGGGCGGACTTGATCGTGCGGGCCTCGGTCGAGGGCGTGCGCTTTGCCGAGGTGCAGTGCGCGATGCGGCTCGACGGGTATCTCGACGCCTTGAGCCATGACCGATGCGGCGGCTGGCTGCTCTCGCCCGACGCGCCGGAGCGGGCCTTGGACATCGAGGTGTTCCGTGACGGCGCGCGGGTTGGGGCAGGGTCCTGCGTCCTCCCCCGCGCGGACGTGCGCGAACGCTACCGGCACGCGTGGCGGGTCGGCTTCGACATTCCGCTGGACCCGGCCGGGACCGGGACCGATCCGCACACCTACTCGTTTCGGCTGGCCGGCACCGATGTCGAGCTGTTCGACGGTCCGTTCGCGAGCCAGGAGCGGTCGGACACGGTGGTGACGGCGCGGCGGATCGGCCGGCATTTGCAGACCCATCTGGCGCCCTGCGAGCGCGCCGTGCTGCAACGCGCGCTGGCCGAATTCCTCGAGCGCCGGCGCCAGAGCGAGGGCCGTGCGCGCCTGCGCGTCCCCGCCGCGCCCGCCGTGGCGCCTGCCGATGCCCGGCGGCTGGTGATCGTGATACCGGTCTACCGCAACGTCGAGGTCACACGCGCCTGCGTGGAGAGCGTGCTCGCCGCGCGCGATCCGAAGCGCGACGCCATTGTCCTGGTCGACGACTGCTCGCCGGAGGAGGGAATGCACGCGCTCCTCGACCGGTTCGCGCGCGAGCCCGAGGTGTTCCTGCTCCGCAACGCCCAGAACCAGGGTTTTATCCGCAGCGCCAATCGCGGCATGGCGCTATGCCGGCGCGGCGACGTGCTGCTGCTAAACTCCGACACGCGGGTGTTTCCTGGCGTGTTCGAGGAGATGTGCCGCGTCGCCGTTTCCACGCCCGACATCGGCACGGTCACGGCGCTGTCCAACAACGCCACCATTTTCTCCTACCCCCACCCCAGCTTGCCGAACGCGGCGCTGACGGACATGGCGTGGGACGAAATGGCGGCGGTCGCGCGTGCGGCGAGCGGGGGGCGGTCGTTCGACGTCCCTACGGGGCACGGCTTCTGCCTCTTGATCCGACGCGAGGTGCTGCGCCTGGTTGGCGAGCTGGATGAACAGTTCGGCCGCGGCTATGGCGAGGAGAACGATTTCTGCCAGCGCGTCGCGGATCTCGGCTATCGCAACGTCGCCGCCGCCGGTGCCTTTGTCGAGCACCGTGAGAGCGTCTCATTCGGCGCGGAGAAACACGCGCTCGTGGAAGCCAACCTGGCGCGGCTCGGGCGGAGGTATCCGGAATACGCGGCGACGATCACGGGTTTCGAGCGGAACGAGGGGCTGCGGCGGGCGCGCTGGCCGCTGGATGCGGCGCGGCTGCGCAAGGCGAGCGCGGGCGGGGCGCGCTTCGCCCTTGTCGTCACCAACTGGCTCGGCGGCGGGACGCGCAAGGCCCTGGCCGACATCGAATCGGCGGTCGGCTATGATGGGGCGCAGCGCCTGACGCTGCGGAACCGCGCCGACGGGATGATCGAGCTGGAAGCCGAACAGCCCGTGCTGCGGGCCATGTTCGCCGCCGACGAGACGGATGATCTGTTCGCGCTGCTCTCCGCGGCTTGCGTCACGCATGTGCTGGTGCATCAGGTGCTGGGCTATACGCCCAACTTCGTGAACGGGCTCGCGGAGTGGATCGGCGAACGCCACGCGACGTATTACGCGCATGATTTCTATCCGATTTGCCCCCGCGTCACCATGATCGACGCCGCCGGCCGGTTCTGCAACATTGCCGCGCCCGCCACCTGCCAGCGCTGCATCGGCGCCACTGGCGCGCACGAGGCCTCGCGGATGGACAGGCTGGCGCCGGACCAGCACCGGGCGGCCTTCGGGACGCTGCTGCGCGCCTTCCGTCATGTCGCCGCGCCGTCGGAGAGCGCGGCTTCGTATTTGCGCCGGGTCTGGCCGGAGCTTGCGCTGAGCGCCATTCCGCATCCCGAGCCCGCGCGGGTCTATCCCGCGACGGCGCGCGACGCCGCCTCAAGCCAGGAAGTCGTGCTGCTGGGCGGGATTGGCCCGCACAAGGGCTCCGCCAAGCTGCTCGAGATCGCGCGCCGAGCCCTGCTGAGCCATCCCGGGCTGCGCTTCCGGGTGATTGGCCACACCGATATCGACGCCGAGCTGCGCAGCGTTGGCAACGTGCTCGTCACCGGTCCCTATGAGGCGTGGGAGCAGTCGAATTTGCTGGCCCACGCGGAGGGCGGGATCGCGCTGTTCCTGCACAACTGGCCGGAGACCTATTCCTATACGTTAAGCGACGCCGTGGCCCACGGCCTGTTCCCGTTGGTGCCCGATCTCGGCGCCCCGGCCGAGCGGGTGCGCCGCGCGGGCTTCGGAGCGGTCTTCGGCTTTCCGATCGACGCGGGAGAGGTGCTGCGGGCGATCGAGCAGGCCCTGGCGCGGGAGCTGCCGGACCGGGCAGGCCCGGCCGCCTTCGCGCGACCCCAAGCCGTGGCGATGCACGCCGCGCTGATGGGCGATACCACGAGGCCGCCAGCGCCGGCCGCCCGGCGGGCCGGCCGTCGGCGGGAGCGCGACCAGCTTTCGGCGTGATCCAAGGCTGCGCCATATAGAGGGGCGCAGATTTTTTCGTTCGTTCCGCACCTCGGCCGCTGACCGCCGCGGCCAGTCCGCCCGGCTTGCCGCCGCGGGCGACTTCCAGAACTGATGCCGGCAAGTGCGCGCCCGATGACACTGGCCGACGCGCGGCACGATCCTTGCGTTGCCATGCTCGGACCAGAGGGGGCATCCAGTGTGAGCATACAACCAGAAACTTTTTGCGACATCGAACGGAGAGGCGGGACGGGTCCGCTCGTCGGGTACGCTGTCAAGCTCCTGCTCGGTTTGGTCTGCGTCCTGGCGCTTGGTGCCTCCCGCCATGCCCAGGCGGAAGACATGAGCAAGCTGGGCGAGTCACCCGCCTGCCGGGCGCTCCAGGCGAAATACCCGCAGCTCAAGGGCAAGACGTTGGTCGATGCGCTCAATCCGTACACGCCAGGGTATGATACTAAATCCGGGTGATAGGTTCGGCTTAGAGTGGCGGCTGCGCGGAGCGGGCCTATGCCGCGGGCGGTTGAACGGGGGGATGATGGCACGGATTGCCGAGCACCTGAGTGTGGCGGAACTGGCGGCGCGGTTCCGCGCGGCGCAAACCGTGACCGAGGCGCGGCACACCCAGGCGATTTGGCTGCTGGCGCAGGGCCGCACGGTGGTCGAGGTGGCCGGGGTACTGGCGCTCACGCCGCGCTGGGTGGAGGCGGTGGCGGCGCGCTACAACGCACGCGGCCCTGGCGGCGCTGGGCGATGGGCGGCGGCGGAACGGGCGAGCAGCGAGCGTGCTGACCGAGGCGGTGCTGGCCGCCCTGGCCGAGCGGCTGCGTGAGCCGCCCGAGGACGGCGGGCTATGGAGTGGCCCCAAGGTGGCGGCCTGGATGGCGCGGCACCTCAAGCTGGAGCGGGTGCATCCGCAGCGCGGCTGGGAGGCGCTGAAGCGGCTCGGCTGGTCGGTGCAGACGCCGCGCCCGCGCCATCCGCGGGCCGCTGATCCGGAGGCGCGGGCGGCCTTCGCAAACAGGTTGACGTTGCCGTTGCGCAAGCACGGGCGGCGCACCCGGAACAGCCGGTCGAGGTCTGGGCGGAGGACGAGCACCGCCTCGGCCTGAAGCCGATCCGCCGCCGGGTCTGGGCCAAGGCCGGCGCACGCCCAACGGCGCTGGGTCATCACCGGTTCCAGTGGCTGCACGTCGCGGCCTTCGTGCAGCCGAGCAGCGGCGAGACGGTCTGGTATCTCTGCACCCGCATCAACAAGCCGGCCTTCGAAACCCGGCTCGCCGCCTTCGCCCGCGAGAGCGGGGCGGGACGCCGACGCCACATCGTCCTCGTGCTGGACAACGCCGGCTGGCACGGCCCCAAGGGCTTGGCCGTGCCGGACGGGATCACGCTGGTGTTCCTGCCTCCCTACAGCCCGGAACTCCAACCCGCTGAGCGGCTCTGGCCGCTGCTCGACGAGGCGGTGGCCAACAAGCACTTCCCCACCCTGGCCGACCTCGATGCCGCCATCGCCGAACGCAGCACCCGCCTCGACCCAAGCATGATCCGTCCGCACACCAGCTTCCACTGGTGGCCAAAGCCGGTTCAGCAGAACTAATCAGCCGGATTTGGTATGAGGCGCTCGATCCAAACGATCCAAGCAAGTACACAGGCTTCGACGTCGATCTGGCACAGGCGTTCGGCGACTGCCTGGGGTTCAAGCTGACCTACACGCCGGTGGCGTTCGCCGCGCTGCTGCCGACGCTGCGCAGCGGACAGGCAGATATCGTCATCTCAGACATCTACGCGACCAAAGAACGGGCAAAAGCCGCCGATTTCATCACCTACTCGAAGGTGTTTGATGGCGTGCTCGTGGCCAAGGGCAACCCGAAGCGTATCACCGGCATCAACACCTCGCTCTGCGGCGACACCGCGGCGGAAAACACGGGGTTCGTGGAGGTGCTGCTGGTGCAGGCGCTGGCCGCGCCATGTAAGGAGGCGGGCAAGCCGGCGCCGGAGCTACAGCTCTATGACAACAATGCCAGTTGTATCCAGGTGATCCTGGCAGGGCGCGCGGACACTTACATCAACGATGTCAACACCGTCGACCAGGCGGTGAAGGCCAATCTAAACCGCGTCTAGTTTGAGAATCGTAGTTTCTCCTCCTCGGGATCGAGGCAGTCCTTGACCCAGAGGCGATCGGCGACGACGCAAGAGTCTTGGTTGACCTTGGCCTCGAACAGGGCGACGCGCCGGGTCAGGTCGTCGGCCGTGGCGTGGCAGTGATGGTAGGTGACGTCCTCGCGCAGCCAGCGCCACAGCGCCTCGACCGGCATCAGGTCCGGGCTGTAGCCCGGCAGCGGCATGAGCGTGATGCCCAGGCTGGCAGCGGCGGCCCATACCGCCTTGGCCCGGTGACAGGGCACACCGCCCAGATCACGACGAGCATGCCATCGGGAAACTCGGCACGGAGCCGGTGCAGCACATCGATCGTGTGTTCGCCGTTGGCCCGTGCATAGGGCCATAGCCGCACCTGGCCTTCGTTGTAGAGGTAGAGGCCGTAGAGCGAGACCCTGGCGGCGAGGCCGGGCGAGCAGGAGGCCACGTGGAAGCGCTTGCCGCGCTCGCCCCAGCCGTAGCCGAGATCGGCGTCCTGGTGGATGTGCGCCTCGTCGAGGTGGACCAGCACGTGCCGATCGCGCTGGGCGCTGTCCAGCACCGGCCGTAGCCGGTCGAGAAAGGCGGCGCGCCGTTCGGGATCGGCGCGACCGAGCAGCTTGCGGGCTTTCTTCCACGACAGGTCCAGCCGGTGCAGGGCAGCGCGGATGGTCTCGCGGCAGCAGGGACGGCCGAACCGCGCCCGCACGCAGCCGACCAGGCGCTTGAGCGTCCAGCGCGGCGGCGGATCAGCTCCGGCTACGGATGGGCTGGCCGCAGCCTGCTGGGCCGCACGGAGCTCTGCGCCGAGTACGGCGGCGATGGCGGGACAAAGGGGGGACGGCCGCCAGTGCGTCGGTAGGTCAGCGCCTCGGGGCCACGCTCGTTGTAGAGGTGCAGCCACTCCATCACGGTCTGCGGGTGGCGGCCAGTGCGTTCGGCAACCTGCGTGGCGCAACTCTCTTCGGTGATCTCGTAAAGCGCCAAGAAGCGCTCGCGAGTGCGTTGATGGGCAGCGCTCGTTGCGAGCCGACGCAGGTCCTCCGGCGTCTGGCCCCACCGGGCATGGTCAACGCGCAGCATGACAGGAGCGAACAAGGCTAAGTTTCATCATCCCCTGGAGATAGGGACCCTGCCTCCGAAACCACACCTCTCAAACCGGACGGGGTTTAGACAAGCTGAGCAAGGCGGTCGCGGTCACGCTGCCCTACTCGATCGGCATCGCGGTGCCGAAGGACAAGCCGGACCTGCGCGACGCGATCCTGGCGGCGCTGACGGTGATCCAGAAGCAGGGCATCGAGACGGCGCTGCTGAAAACGTGGTCGCTCGACGCCGGCACGCTGGAGGAACCGCGGCTCGTGACCCAGTAATGGAGCTGTTCGCCCACTATCTCAGCCTGCCGTACCTGCTCCTTGGCATAGGCGTCACCCTCGAGGTGACAGGCCTGGGGCTGCTCGGCGGGCTCATTCTGGGCGTGATCCTGGCGGGGATGCAGCTCTGCCGCTACCGCGTGCTATCGGGCTTGGCGCGTGCCTACGCGGTGATCTTCCGCGGCACGCCGCTCATCCTGCAACTCGTGTTCGTCTACGACGCGCTGCCGCATATCGGGATAAAGCTGAGCGCCGTGGCGGCCGCCGGGGTCGCGCTGTCGGCCAACGAGGCGCCATTCATCGCCGAGGTCCTGCGCTCCGGCGTGCGCGGCGTGGAGGCGGGGCAGATCCTGGCGGGGCAGGCGCTTGGGATGACGCCGCTCGTGCTGATGCGCCGGGTAATCGCGCCCCAGGCGATCCGAACCATCGTCCCAGCGCTGGGCAACGAGGCGGTGACGGCGCTGAAGAACTCATCGCTTTCGTCGGTGATCGCGGTCCAGGATCTCACCCTGCGGAGCACCCAGCTCGCCTCGTCCACCTTCGATTTCTTCTCCATCTTTTTCGCTTCGGGCGTGATGTACCTGGCGCTCACCGGCGCGATCAGCGGATTGCAGCTCATCGTCGAGGGGGCGCTCGACCTCGACCGGACCGCCCCTCGCGGCCGACTTCTCCATTGGCTGGGGCGGCGGGCGGAGGGGACGCGGGCGCGCGCGGACGGGCCGGCCCACGGCGTGGCGCCGACCGCCCCGCCACCAGGGTTCGGGCGCGACGATGCCGCGTCCACGCCGCCCGCCGCGAAGGTTCCGGACCGGGCCGCCCGCCACGCCGCGCTGGCCCAGGGCGAGGCCGCCATCGAAGTGGTGGACCTACACAAGCACTGTGCCGGCCACGCCGTGCTGAGCGGGCTGAGCCTGACGGTTCGCACCGGCGAGGTCGTGGCTCTGCTCGGCCGGAGCGGGTCAGGCAAGAGCACGTTGCTGCGGTGCATCAATCACCTGGAGGAGTGGGAGGCGGGCATCGTGCGGGTCGGCGGCCGCCGCCTCGGCTATGGCGAGGATGGCCGGAAGCTGTCGGCGCGAACGCTGGCGCGGGAGCGGGCCAGCCTCGGCGTTGGCATGGTGTTCCAGCACTTCAACTTGTTCGGCCACCTGACCGCGCTGGAGAACGTGGCCGGCCCGCTGCGCTGGGTGTACGGCATGGAGCCTGGGGCTGCGGAGCGCCGGGGGCGGGAGCTGCTCGACCGCGTCGGCCTCGCGCACCGGGCCGGTGCGCTGCCGCGGCACTTGTCCGGCGGACAGCAACAGCGGGTGGCGATCGCGCGGGCGCTGGCGCCGAGCCCGAGCGTGCTGTTGCTCGACGAGCCGACCTCGGCGCTGGACCCGGAGCTGGTCGAGGAGGTGCTTGACGTAGTCCGCTGGCTGGCGGTGGAGGCGGGGCTGACGATGGTCATCTCCACCCACCAGCTGCGGTTCGCGCGGGAAGTGGCGGACCGGATCGTGTTCCTGAGCGATGGGGCGATCACCGAGGAGGGGCGCGCCGAGAACGTGCTCACCCGGCCACAGCATCCGCTCACCGCTCGATTCCTCCGTGTCATGGGCGCCGGGCAGCCGACGGAGACACACTCGTGAGCCTGACAAAACGGAGTTTCTCGTTCGGGCCGGACGTTGGGGTGCCGCCGAAGGTGGCGCCCTTCTCGCACGCGACGCAGTGGGGCGGCCTGCTGTTCGTCACCGGACAGATGCCGACCGACCCGATTACTGGCAAGGTCGTGGAGGGCGGCATCGTCGCGCAGGCGACTCAGGTGCGCCGCAACTTGGAGGCGGTGCTCGCGCAGTTCGGCCTGACGCTGGACCACGCGTTGATGGTCCGCGCCTACCTGACCTCGTTCGAGGACTACGCGGCGTTCAACGACGTCTACCAGACCTGGTTCAAAGGTCCGCCGCCCAGCCGGACCTGCGTCGGCGTCTCTGGCCTCGCGGTCAAGGCGGCGGTGGAGATCGACCTCATCGCCGGCATGTCCGTCCGATCGGAGTAAGCAGATGAGCCTGATGAGAGACGAGCATGCGGCGGATCGCGCCCGTCTGCGGCTGGCGCTGCACGACTTGCGGGCGACACCGGAGACGGTGCACTGGGGCTACTTCAGCGCCTCGCTCGCGCCGGTGCTACGGGTCGCGAGCGGCGACATCGTGCGGGCGGAGGCGGTCACGCACCACGCCGGCGACGCGCCCGAGCTGATGATGGACGAGGGAGTTGACGCCATCTTCAGCGGCATTCCGCCCGGGGACCGGAACCCGGGCGTGCATATCATGACCGGCCCGATCCATGTCGCGGACGCAAGGCCAGGCGACGTGCTTGAGGTGCGGTACCTACAGATGACGCCGCGGCTGCGCTACGGTTCGAACCTCGCCGCCCACTGGGGCCACCTCTACCGCGAGTTCGGCGAGAAGGAGCGGGTGACGATCTATCGGCTAGACAAGGCGAGCCAGACCGCCGAGGCGGTGTTCGCCTATGACTTTCCCGGCAAATACACCGTTCCCGGCACGGTCACGCCGGCGCGCGCGTGCTGCCGGGTGCCTGCGCTGCGCCGCGTGCGGGTGCCGGTGCGGCCGCATCTTGGCACCGCGGGTGTGGCGCCGGACGTCCCTGGACGGGTCAGCTCGATCCCGCCAGGAAAGCATGGCGGCAACATCGACAATTGGCGGATCGGCGCCGGGGCGACGATGTTCTACCCGGTGCAGGTCGAGGGCGCGTTGTTCTCGATCGGCGATCCGCACATCTCGCAAGGCGACGGGGAGATCAGCGGCACCGCCATCGAGGCCTCGCTCAACGTGATGTTCCAGGTCTTCGTCCGCCGCGACTTCAGCTTTCCCTCGCCGCTGCTGCGCACGCCACGGTACTGGATGACGCACGGGTTCGACGAAGACCTTGACCGGGCGATGCGCAACGCCAGCCTGGAGATGCTCCGTCTGCTGATCGAGCATCACGGGCTGAGCCGGGACGACGCTTATTCGCTCATGAGCGTGGCGGCGGATTTCGCCGTGACCCAGGTGGTGGATGGGCGCCAGGGCGTCCACGCGCGGATTTGCCACGAAGTGTTTCCGCCCGCTGACGACTGAATTGCGAGCGTTGCGGGCGGGTGTTCCAGAAACGGGCCTACCGCACTGCCGCCTGGTATGCCGCAAGGCACGCCGTATCCACGATCTGGCTCAGCGACTCGTCCATCTGCATGATCTGCACCGGATGGTTCAATCCGATCAGCAGCGGGCCGATGGTCATGCCGCCGGTCATTTTCGGCGTGAGCCGCGAGATGATGTGCGCCGAGTGCAGCCCCGGCATGACGAGGACGTTCGCCGGGCCGGTGAGCCGGCAGAACGGGTAGAGCGCGCGCAGTTCCGGCTCCAGCGCGACATCGGGGCTCATCTCGCCGTCGTACTCGAAGTCCACCTTGCGCGCGTCCAGGATGCCGATCGCGTCCCGCATCACCGCCGCCGCCGGGTGCATCGCCGCGCCGAACGTGGTGTGCGAGAGCAGCGCGACGCGCGGCTCGTGGCCGAAGGCGCGCGCGGCGCGGGCGCTGCCGATCGCGATCTCGGCGAGCTGCTCGGCGTCGGGGCGGAAATGGATCAAGGTGTCAGCGACGAACAGCGTGCTTCCGCGCATTCCCAGCATGAGCGTGAGGCCGAAGGCGATGCCGTTCGGCGCCGGGTCGATGGCGTGGCCGATATCCTCGAGACACACCTCGGTCGAGCGCGTCAGCCCCGTCACCATCGCATCCGCCTCGCCGGTCGCGACCATGCAGGCGGCGAACACGTTGCGGTCCTGGTTGACCATGCGCTGGCAGTCGCGGAGCAGGAAGCCGCGCCGTTGCAGGCGCCGGTACAGGAAATCGACGTATTTCGGGTTCGCCCCGGACAGGCGGGCGTTGTGGATCTCGATCCCGTCGAGCAGCCCCAGGCCAAGGCCTTGCATCGTGGCGCGCACCCGCTCCTCGCGGCCGATCAGGACCGGCGTGCCGTAGCCGGCGTTGCGGAACGCGATCGCGGCGCGGACGATCTTCTCCTCCTCGCCCTCGGCGAAGACGACCCGCTTGGGCCGGGCGCGCACGGTCTCGGCGATGCGGTCGAGCGCGCCAGCGGTTGGATCAAGGCGCCCGGACAGCTCGCGCGCGTAGCGGCGCAGATCGGCGATGGGGCGGCGCGCGACGCCGGAGTTCGACCGCCGCCTTCGCGACCGCCGGTGGCACCCACGAGATAAGCCGCGGGTCGAAGGCGTTGGGGATGATATAGTCCGGCCCAAAGACGAGATGACTGCCGGCGGCGGCTGTGTGCACCTCGTCCGGCACGTCCTCGCGCGCAAGCTTGGCCAGCGCGTCGGCCGCGGCAATCTTCATCTCCTCGTTGATGGTCGAGGCGCGCACGTCGAGGGCGCCCCGGAAGATGTAGGGGAAGCCGAGAACGTTGTTGACCTGGTTGGGATAGTCGCTGCGCCCGGTGGCGATGAGGGCATTCGGCCGGGCGGCGCGCGCCGCCTCGGGCGTGATCTCCGGATCGGGGTTGGCCATCGCGAAGATGATCGGCTTGTCGCCCATCGCGCGGACCATGTCCTGAGTCAGCGCCCCTTTGACCGAGAGGCCGAAGACCACGTCGGCGCCCTCCAGCGCCTCCGCCAGCGTGCGCGCGCGCGTCGCGGCCGCGTGCGCCGACTTCCACTGGTTCATGCCGGTCTGCCGGCCCTGGTACACCACGCCCTTGGTGTCGCAGAGCACGATGTGCTCGGGGCGCATGCCCATCGCCTTGAGCAGCTCGACGCAGGCGATCGCGGCGGAGCCCGCGCCATTGACGACCAGCCGCGTCTCGCGCAGGTCGCGCCCGGTCAGGTGGCAGGCGTTGATGAGCCCAGCGGCGGCGACGATGGCCGTGCCGTGCTGATCGTCGTGGAACACCGGGATGTCCATCACCTCGCGCAGCCGCTGCTCGATGATGAAGCACTCGGGCGCCTTGATGTCCTCCAGGTTGATGCCGCCAAAGCCGGGGCCGAGGAAGCGCACGGCGTTGACGAACTCGTTCACGTCCTCGGTGCCGATCTCGAGGTCGATGCCGTCCACGTCGGCGAAACGCTTGAACAGCGCGACCTTGCCCTCCATCACCGGCTTCGAGGCGACCGCGCCGAGATTGCCGAGGCCGAGCACGGCGGTCCCGTTGGAGATCACGGCGACCATGTTGGCCTTGGTCGTGTAGTCGTAGGCCAGGGCGGGGTTGCGCGCGATGTGCAGGCACGGCTCGGCCACCCCTGGCGAGTAGGCGAGGGAGAGGTCGCGCGCCGTGGCGAGGGGTTTGGAAATGCGCGTCTCCAGCTTGCCCGGACGCCCCTCCGCGTGCAGCGCCAGCGCCTCCTCCGCCGAGATACGGGCGGTACGCGTGTCGATGCCACCGTCGGCCATGGAACAGTTTCCCCGCTTGTATTTGCCCTATCATGGGGCGTGGCGGGGGATGTTGGAAGGCGCTGTCAGTGCGCCGGAAGCCGCGCCAGCACCTCGTTTCGCACCCGTGTGATCGCGCCGCTGCGGTGTGGCCTGTCGTGGCGCGCGAGGTAGGCCCGCACGATGGCGGGAGTTGGCGCGCCGTTGCCGCCGCCCCGCGCTCATCCGCGCGGCGGCGGCAACGGCGCGCAGGGTTTCGCCGGCGAGACCGTTGCGCGCGCCCTTCACCCCATAGCCGAGACCGCGCGCCAGCAGGCGAGGCCAGGACGCGCCGTGCTTGCGCGCCAGGTAGAGCCGGTTGCGGACGAAGTGGAACCAGCGCCCACCCGACCAGTCCAGCCGGCGTTCCGGGCTCACCTTGTGGCGCACGACGATGTCGCCGTGATAGCGCACGGTCCAGCCGCGCGCGATCAGGCCGAGGCAGAGGT
>CAWFTU010000020.1:0-224287 GCA_963818725.1 uncultured Pseudomonadota bacterium
CAAGCTCCTCCCAGCAGAAGAACAACGCCTCGTCATAGCCGCCGGCCGCCTCCCACGCGGCGCGACGGATGGCGTGGCCGGCGCCCACGAAGGTGGTGGTGTCGAAAACCCCTCCCGCGCGCGCCAGCAGGGATTTCGGGTAGCCCCAGGAGAGCAGGTCGTCCGCGCCGGTCTCGTCCACCAGGATGCGAAAGCCGATCGCTCCGAGCGATGCGTCGCGGTCGAGGGCGGCGAGCGCGGCGGCGAGAGTGTCCGGCGTGTCGAAGACCGCATCATTGTCCAGCCCGACGATCACCCGCCCGCGTCCGAGCGCCGCGCCCCGGTTGCGCCCCGCGGCGACCCCGACATTGCCGCCGAGTGTGACCAGCGTCGCGTCTCGGCCAGAGACGGCCTTGGCAAGCCGGGCCAGGTTCTCTGGGCGTGATCCCTGGTCCACGACGAAGACGTGATGCCTCACGCCGCGCTGCGCCAGGGCTGAGGCGATGGCCTGCTCGGTCTCGGCCACGCGGTCGAGCGCCAAGATCACCACGTCGGCGTCGTACTCGCCCGCGCGCGGTCCCGCCGCGCCGCCAACGTAGAGCAGTTTCATTGCGATAACGAAAGATAGGCGAGGCGCTTCATCTCCTTGCGGCCATGCGCGACGGAATCGAGGATCAGGCCACAGGCGAGCGCGAGCATGGCGGCGAGCACGAGGCCGGTCGCGAGTACAGCGGTCGGCAACCGCGGCACCAGGCCCGTGCGAAGGTAGTCGAGGACGATGGGCAAGCCGGCCCCGAGGCCGGCGCCAAGCAGCAGCACGCAGCACGCGGCGAAGAACCGCAGCGGCCGCTCCTCCTTCACCAGCTTGACGATGGCGCGCAGGATGCGCAGCCCGTCCGCCCAGGTGCGCAGCTTGGAGGCCGAGCCCGCCGCGCGGCCCCGGTAGCGCGTGCGCAGCTCGCCAATGGGCATGCAGAGTTCGAGGGCGTGGACGGTCAGCTCGGTCTCGGTCTCGAAGCCGCCGGTCAGGGCGGGAAAGGATTTCACGAAGCGGCGGCTGAAGACGCGATAGCCGGAGAGCACGTCGCTCACCCGGTTGCCGAACACCCAGCGCACCATGCCGGTCAGCAGCGCGTTGCCGGCGCGATGGCCGCGACGGAAGGCGCCGAGCTCGGTGCCCACGCGAACTCCCGTGACCATGTCGAGCTGGCCTTCGACGAGCATCCGCACCATCGCGGGCGCGGCTGCGGCGTCATAGGTGTCGTCGCCGTCGACGAGCACGAAGACGTCGGCCTCGACATCGGCGAACATGCGCCTCAGCACGTGGCCCTTGCCTTGCAGGCGCTCGACGCGCACAAGCGCGCCCGCCGCGCGCGCGACCTCCACCGTGCGATCACGGGAGTTGTTGTCATAGACGTAGATCGCCGCTTCCGGCAGGCTCGCGCGGAACGCCGCGATGACGCGCGGCACTGACGCGCGGCACTGACGCTTCCTCATTGAAGCAGGGAATCAGGACCGCGACGCGCGGGCCAGCCGCGCCGAAGCCCGCCCGACGTGGACGCCCCGCCGCGAGCGGCGACGCTGGAACCTCCGCGTTTCGGCTGCGCTCCGGCTCCAGCAGAGTGGTCATGGTGTCCTCAGTAAGCGTTCTTCATGCTGAGCAGGGCGCCGAGCGTGCGTACGAGCAGCCAAAGGTCGAGCCAGGGATTCCAGCGCGCGATGTACTCGAGGTCGGACTGCACCCGGCGGATCAGTTTCTCCTCGGTGTCGGTCTCGCCGCGCCAGCCGCGGACCTGGGCGAGCCCGGTCATGCCCGGCCGCACCCGGTGCCGCGCCGGATAGAACGGAACCACCGTCTCGAACGGGCGGCCGCCGGCGCATGTGCCGGGGGCGTGCGGGCGCGGCCCGACCACGGACATCTCGCCGCGCAGCACGTTGAATAGCTGCGGCAATTCGTCGAACGACGCCTGGCGCAAGACGAGGCCGGCGCGCGTGATGCGCGGGTCGCATCGCGTGGCTTGCCGGCAGCCGGCCTGCTCGGCCGCCTCCTGACGCATGGTGCGGAACTTGAGCATCTGGAACTCGCGTCCGTCGAGGCCGACGCGGCGCTGGCGGAACAGCGCCGGGCCGGGACTGTCGAGACGGATCCAGAGCGCGATCAGCAGCATCACAGGCCCGAGGAGGGCGAGGACCACCAGCGCCACCGCGATGTCTTCGGCGCGCTTGGCGGCCGCCCGCCAGCCACGCAATGCCGGCTCGGCCAGCCAGGCCGAGACAGGAATCGCGTGGAGCGTCTGCGCCGGCTGCCGTGGTCGCGGGCGGAGGGGGCGCGCACGGACCGGCGCGAGCGCGACGCCCTGCAAGCCTTGCCCATTCATCACCTGGCCGCCGATCTGTCCCATCCGCGCGCCCTTCTGGCATCCGGCCGCGTGTCGGCCGTGCAAATGGTATGGCAGAGCCCCGTCAACGCCGGGTTAATTGGATGACCTCTGGAGCAGGCGTACGGATTGTGTCAGATATGACGAAGGTCACGGGAGGCCAGCGGCGACGTGCGATACCTGCCCTTCTTCTTCACCCGGGGCGCCACCCTGGCGACGCTGGCGCGGGCTGCCTGTGAGGCGCCTGAGCGACGGAGCGTCTGCGTCTATTGCGGCGGCCGGGTGCCGATCCGGCCCGAGACGCCGGAGCAAACCTGCCGTTGTCCGCAATGCTGGCGCCGGCAGCGGATCGTCGTGGCAAAGGAAGGACTGCGCCGGCTGTCCCCGGAGGTGCTCGATGCGCTGCGCGGGACGAAGGCTTGGGTGCGACGCTGGCCGGAGGGATAGCGGGAGATTACTGGACCCGCACCAAGACCAACACTGGGCTGATCGCCACTGTAACCTGGTGCCGCGCGCCCGGATCGACGAGCTGGCTCGTGTAGCGCGCAGTCAGGGCTCGCGGCCCGTCCAGGTCGGCTTCGCACACGAAGCGGAAGGCGAGCGGGCCGCCGGCGATGACGCGGATGCGCGCGATGCGCTCGCCCTCTGGCAGGCGCGCGGCGAGCTGCGCCAGCGTGCGCGGATCCTGGCAGCCCGGCGGGACGACGGTCTGGCGCAGATGGATCGCGATCGCGGCGGAGCCGCTGGCGAGCGCCAGCGCGGCGGCGACAAGCGCGAGCCGCCGGCGCATGGCGCCTCAGCGCGTCTGGCGCGGCACGAAGCGGCCCGTGCCGGGCGTCGCGCGCACCGTCGCCCCGTCCCAGATCAGCGCGCCGCGCAACACGGTCGCGGCGACGCGCGCGCGCATTCGCCGGCCGTGATAGGGCGACCAGCGCAGCTCCGGCCGATCGACGATGCGTGCCTCGTCGAAGGTGAAGTCGCCGCGCTCCAGTACAAGGATGTCGCAGTCTGATCCGACCCGGAGAGCGCCCTTCTTGGGAAACAGCCCGTGCAGGCGGGCGGTGCGCTCGGCGCAGAAGCGGGCCATCAGCGCGGGCGAGAGGCCGCGCTCGTCGAGCAGGGTGAACATCAGCGGCGCGAAGCTCTGCAACCCGATCAGGCCGGCGGGGCAGGCGAAGATGTCCGGATCGCGCTTGGCCTCGATCGGCCACGGCGCGTGATCGGTCGAGACATAGGCGATCTGGTCCGCGAGTAGCGCGTCCCACATGCGCGGTATCTCGGCGGCGGCGCGGAATGGCGGGTTGCACTTGCCGCGCCCGCCAAGGCGGACGATGTCCTCCTCTGTCATACAGAGATATTGGATACATGCCTCCCCTGTGGCGTCGAATCCGTCGCGCCCGCCCGCGCGGCGGAACGCGGCCGCGATTGCGAAGCCGCGCGCGAGCGAGGAGTGGGCGATGTGGACGTGCGCCCCAGCCTCGCGCCCCATCTCGAAGATCGCGAGATCGGCCATCGTCTCGGCCACGGGCAGGCGGGTGCGGCAGTGCCAGATCGGCTCGGTCCGGCCCGCTTCGCGCGCCTCCGCCGTCAGGCGCTGCACAATCTCCTGGTCCTCGTTGTGGATCGCGACCGGCAGGCCGGTGCGCCCGATCGCGCGGAACGCGGCGAGCATGGTGGGAGGATCGATGCGCGGGAAGCGCACGGGGTCGTACTCATAAGTCGAAAGCTTGAAGGCCGAGACGCCGCCCGCCGCGAGATCGGGGATGGCGTCCACGCCGCCGGTCTTGGTGATGGTGCCGTACAACGCCATGTCGACATGCGCGGTGCGCTCCACCCAGCGAAGCTTGTCGGCGAGCTTGCCGGTGTCGGTGACTGGAAGCGGAACGTCATAGGGCATGTCGCAGCACGTGGTGATGCCGCCAGCCGCGGCGCTGCGCGTCGCGCCCTCGATCCCCGCCCAGCCGAGCACCGATGACGTGTGCATGTGTCCGTCCACCAGGCCGGGGAGCAGCAGCCTGCCGCTCCAATCGAAAACCTCGCTTGCCGGTGGCGGCGCGCCCTGGCCGATCGCGGCGATGATCGCGCCGCGCGCGGCGATGAAGCCGTGCCGGAGAGTGCTTCCCTCGGCGACGACGTCGCCTACGAACACACGGTCGAATGGCTGAGACATCTGAGGGCATCCCCGGCTATCGCCGCCAGCTTGCCGCGATCCGACGGCGACCTTACGAAGGCCGGACGAGATCGTCCACCGCCCGAGGGTACGCATGAAGCTGCACGAAGTGAGGGTTCACCCATCCACGGCGAAGCTTCCGCGCGAGGATCAGCTCGCGTGGAAGATCGCCACGGTCGCTGCCGACCGGGTGCCCGTCGAGAGGGAGGTCGCGATGATGATCGTCAACCGCGTCATCGACAACGCGGCCGTAGCGATCGCCGCGATCAATCGCCGGCCCGTCGTGTCGGCGCGCGACGCCGCCCTGGGCCATCCGCTGCGCGACGGCGCCACGGTGTTCGGGGTTGCGCCCCGCGCGCGGGTCAGCCCGGAATGGGCGGCGTGGGCGAACGGAACGGCGGTGCGCGAGCTCGACATGCACGACACCTTCCTCGCCGCCGACTACTCCCATCCGGGCGACAACATCCCGCCCATCCTGGCGGTGGCGCAAACGATGGAGCGGTCGGGTCGCGACCTGATCCGCGGCATCGCCACGGGCTACGAGATCCAGATCGACCTCGTGCGCGCGATCTGCCTGCACGAGCACAAGATCGACCACATCGCCCATCTCTGCCCGGCCCAGGCGGCGGGCATCGGCACGCTGCTGCGCTTGCCGACCGAGACGATCTACCAGGCGGTGCAGCAGGCGGTGCATGTCAGCTTCACCACGCGCCAGTCGCGCAAGGGAGAGATCAGCTCGTGGAAGGCGTACGCGCCGGCGCATGCCGGCAAGCTCGCGGTCGAGGCGGTTGACCGGGCGATGCGCGGGGAGGGGGCGCCAAGCCCGATCTACGAAGGCGAGGACAGCGTGATCGCCTGGATGCTGGGCGGGAGGGACGCCGTCTACAACGTTCCCCTGCCCGAGCCAGGCGAGCCCAAGCGCGCGATCCTCGACAGCTACACCAAGGAACACAGCGCCGAGTACCAGTCCCAGGCGCTGATCGACCTCGCGTTCCGGATGCGCCAGCAGATCCCGGACCTTGACCAGATTGAGCACATCGTCATCCACACCAGCCACCACACGCACTACGTGATCGGCACCGGCGCCAACGATCCGCAGAAGATGGACCCCAAGGCGTCGCGCGAGACGCTGGACCATTCCATCATGTACATCTTCGCGGTGGCGTTGCAGGACGGGCGCTGGCACCACCTCGACAGCTACACACCTCGGCGCGCCAGCCGTCCGGGCACCGTGGCACTTTGGCACAAGATCGAGACCTGCGAGGACGAGGCGTGGACCCGACGCTATCACGCGACCGACCCGAACGAACTCGCGTTCGGCGGCCGGGTCGAGGTGTTCCTGCGCGACGGCACGCGGATCGTGGACGAGCTCGGCGTCGCCAACGCGCATCCCCACGGAGCTCGGCCATTCGGCCGCGACGACTACATCCGCAAGTTCCAGGAGCTGACGGACGGGATCATCTCGACGCGCGAGGCCAACCGGTTCCTGGACGCGGCGCAGGAGCTTCCGCGCCTTCCGGCCGGCGAGCTTGCCGCGCTCAATGTCGCTCTGCCAGCGGGGACGCTGGCGGAGGGCAAGCCAGGGATTTTCTGACGCAAACTGAAATCATGGCCGGGTTTGGCCCGGCCGCCCACGTCTTGCTTGTCTGCCGAAGACGTGGGTGCCCGGCCTTCGACATGACGACGACGAGGGAGATGACCATGAGCGAGACCCAAACCGCGCCGAGCCAAGGAGCCAACCGGCCGAAGAAATCCGTTGCCCTCTCCGGCGTGCCGGCGGGCAACACGGCGTTGTGTACCTGTCGGGCGGACCGGAAACGACCTGCACTACCGGGGCTACGACATCCTCGACATCGCCGAGGCGACCGAGTTCGAGGAGATCGCGCACCTGCTGGTGCACGGCACGCTGCCCAACGCCGCGGAGCTACGCGCCTACAAAGAGAAGCTGCGGGCGCTGCGCGGCCTGCCGGCGGCGGTGAAGGACGCGTTGGAGACGCTGCCCGCGGGCTCGCACGCGATGGACGTGATGCGCACCGGCGTCTCCGCGCTGGGCTGCGTCCTGCCCGAGAAGGACGACCACAACCACCCAGGCGCGCGCGACATCGCCGACCGGCTGATGGCCTCGCTGGGTTCGATGCTTCTCTACTGGTACCACTACGCCCACAACGGCCGCCTGATCGACGTGGAAACCGACGACGACTCGATCGGCGGGCACTTCCTGCACCTCCTGCACGGCCGGCCCGCCTCGGCGGAGTGGGTGCGGGCGATGCACACCTCGCTCAATCTCTACGCCGAGCACGAGTTCAACGCCTCGACCTTCGCCTGCCGCGTGGTGGCGGGCACGGGATCGGATTTCCACTCGGCGATCTGCGCCGGCATCGCCGCGCTGCGCGGGCCAAAGCACGGCGGCGCCAACGAGGTCGCCTTCGAGATCCAGAACCGGTACGCCACGCCGGACGAGGCCGAGGCCGACGTCCGCAAGCGGGTGGCGGGGAAGGAGGTGGTCATCGGCTTTGGCCATCCAGTCTATACGGTGGCGGACCCGCGCAACAAGATCATCAAGGAGGTTGCGCGGCGCCTGTCCAAGCAGGCCGGGTCGATGAAGATGTTCGAGGTCGCCGATCGGATCGAGACGGTGATGGCCGACGTCAAGGGCATGTTCGCCAACCTCGATTGGTTCAGCGCGGTGAGCTACCACATGATGGGCGTGCCTACGGCGATGTTCACCCCGCTCTTCGTCATCTCCCGCACCAGTGGCTGGAGCGCGCACGTCATTGAGCAGCGCATCGACGGCAAGATCATCCGCCCGACGGCCAACTATGTCGGCCCCGAGGACGTGCGCTTCGTGCCGCTAAAGGAGCGCGCCTAGACGCGCCACGACCCTTGGCGCGTGTCCGACCGCCGCGGTGGTGACGCCGCGGCGGTTTTGCTTTGCGCGGCGCCGGTCACAAGCATTGGAAATCTTCTCGGAACCGCCGAGAAACGGTTGTTTTTTGTTTGACACCAAACATGTGGAAGCAGATTAGCGAACTGCGCACGCACGCGCGCGATTCGTGCCTGGCGATACGGGCGGCGCGCGGGTTTGCGGAGTACGAAGGACGGCTCATGTCACGTCCAGTAGGGAGTTTATAGAGGTGAGCACAGAGAACGGCAACACCGACAAGCCGCGCGCGCAGCCGATGGCGGTGCGAGCGGGTACCCGCAAGACCTCGGGTCGCAAGACGTCGGGCCGCGGCACGAGCACGCGAAAGACGACGGCTAAGAAGACGGCCGGCCGGAAGACCGCCGCAAAGAGCGCCACGCGCAAGACCCCGGCCCGCAAGACCGCCGCCAAGAAGACGGCGCCGCGCAAGACCAGCACGCGCAAAACCACCGCCAAGGCGGCGGCGGGCCGCAAGACTGCCGGGCGCAAGGCGGCGACGGGCCGCAAGGGCGCGACGCGCAAAACCGCCCCGCGCAAGACCGCGGCCCGCGCGAACAACGGGCGCAAGACCGCCGCGCGCAAGACCGGCACGCGCAAGGTTGGAACCCGCGGCAGCGCGGCCGCTGCCAAGACGACATCGCGCAAGGCGCCGAGCCGCCGCCGCAAGGCCGAGGCCCCGTCAATGCCGGACAACGAGAGGTCAAACGAGACCCCGATGGAACAAAACCACGAAGGCGAGGAGAGCTAATACCAAGAGCCCTCACTCCGATCTCTACCGTCGTGCTCGCGCGCCGGCATCCGCGTCGGTTCGCCTGGAGTTCCGTTCCCCGCTTCCACGGGGAACACGCTTTGTGAGAATGACGGAGGGGCCGGGAGGCAGGTCAATGGTATAGGGCGGTTGCGACGTTGGGCCGATAAAAACGGCGGGGTGTCCGGCGCGAGCATTGACGGTTCTTGCTCTTGTTCGCCCGGAGTCCTCATTGATCGTGCCAGCTCCCGGATCAGCTCCGGGGGGCGGCTAAGTCGTCTCGTCCAATCAGCCGAAGGACGAGAGCAGATCGTCAACCTGTGCCGGCGTAAGCTGTCGGGGCCCGGCCTTTCGCAGTACCAGCGCGAGCTTCGCCGCCTCTTCCAGTTCCTCGGCGGCGTACACGGCATCGGGCAAGGTCTTTCCGCACACCACCGGGCCGTGATTGGCGAGCAGCACCGCGGGCGCCGCAAGCGCGGCGGCATGGATCGCTGGTTCCATGGCGGGATCGCCGGGACGGAAATACCGGATCAGCGGCAGATGACGCCCGATCCGCATAACGAAGTAAGGCGTCAGCGGCGGGATCGCGCTGTCGGCCTCGTTCGGCAGACAGGCGATCGCGGTCGCCATGGTTGAGTGCAGATGTACTACTGCGCCGACCTCGGGACGGGCGGTGTAGAACGCGCGGTGCATAAAGACTTCCTTCGACGGCGCGTCGCCGCCGACATGTCGGAACGCCGCGTCGAGGCGTGCCAGCCGAGCCGGATCAAGCCGGCCGAGGGAGGAATTGGTGGGTGTGATAAGGTATCCGTCCGGCAGGCGCGCGCTGATGTTGCCCGCCGAGCCCACCGAGAAGCCGCGCGCGAACAAGCTCCCGGCAAGCTCGACCATCAGGCGGCGCAGCGTGTCCTCATCCATGACAGCCCCTCTCACGGCAATGCGGCGAACGCTTTCAGGAAGAAGTCGCGCGCGCCGAAATTTCCCGACTTCAACGCCAGCAGCATCGGCGGGCCGCTGCCCTCGGCGTAGGTCCACGGCACGCCGGGGTCGATCTCCGTGCCAATGCGCAGGCTGCGCACCCCGAGCCGCGCGACAATGGCGCCCGCCGTTTCCCCTCCCGCGACAACGAGGCGGCGCACGCCGCGCGAGACGAGCGCCTCGGCGATCGCGGCAAGCGCCTGCTCGATCAGCGCGCCGGCGGCATCGCGGCCCAGCCGGGACTGTAGCGCCGTGACCTTCTCGGGCGGAGCGGAGGCCGCAATGACGAGCGGCGTCGCGCCGAGCTGGCCGTCCGCCCAATCCAGCGCGCGCGCGCGCAGAGCCGCCGCGTCGGGTTCGGCGAGGGGATCAAGCTGCAACACTGGAATGTGCTCCCGCGCGGCCGCGACCTGGCCGAGCGTCGCGCGCGAACAGGAGCCGGCGAGCACGGCCGCGGCGCCGTCGAGCGCGGGCAGCGCGCCGGGGTTGGCATGCGTGCGCAGCAGGCCGGCACGATGGAAGTTCTCGGGCAGTCCCATCGCCACACCCGAACCGCCGGTGACGAGGGCCTGCCCGTCGGCCGCTTCGCCAATCGCGCGCAAGTGCGCGTCCTTCACGGCATCAATGATCGCCCAGCGATAGCCTTGCTCCTTCAGCGCGGTCATCGCGCGGCGGATCGCGAGCGCGCCTTGCTCGACAGTCGCGAACGGGACCAAGCCCACCGTGCCCTCGGTCTGCCGTCCCAGCACGCGCACCAAGTTCGGGTCGGTCATCGGCGTCAGCGGGTGGTGTTCCATGCCGCTCTCGTTCAGCAGCGCGGAGCCGACGAAGAGGTGGCTCTGGTAGACGCTGCGCGCGTTGGCCGGGAAGGCCGGGCAGGCGAGCGCGAAGCCGCAGCCGAGCGTGGCGATGAGGGCATCGCCCACGGGGCCGATGTTGCCCTTCTCGGTGCTGTCGAACGTCGAGCAGTACTTGAAGAAGAACTGCCGGCACCCGGCGCCGCGCAACCAGGACAGGGCGGCGAGGCTCTCCTCCACGGCCTGCCGCACCGGCGCGGTGCGCGATTTCAACGCGACGATGACCGCGTCGGCATCCGGTGGCGCGTCATCGGCACCCGGCACGCCGATCAGTTGCACCGCGCGCATGCCGTTCCGCACCAGCATGGAGGCGAGGTCCGTCGCTCCTGTGAAGTCGTCAGCGATCGCGCCCAGCAGCATCGTGTTCCCTCATCATGCGTCGAGAGCCGTTGCGAAGGCCCGCACTTGCGTTGCCCAGTCCGGCAGCGCCCGGCCGGCTTGCCATGCGACGTCGGCCATGTCCCGCCGCAGCTCCGGGCTGAAGATGAGCCGGCGCATCGCCTTGGAGAGCTGCTCGTGGTCGCCCGGCGAAGCGACGATTCCGGCCTCCGCCGGCACCAGCGCCGCCGCCGCGCCGCCCGAGGTCACGGCCACGGGCAACCCGCGGCGCAGCGCGTCCGCGACGGCGATACCGTATCCTTCCCAATAGGTGGCGAGCGCGAACAGGTCCGCGATCTGCCACAGCCGTTCCAGGCTTGAGTCATCGACCGCGCCGGCGAAGCGCACTCGCGCGGCGATGCCGAGCTGCTCGGCGAGGACGCCAAGCGCGCGCGCATGATCCGGATCGCGCGTCGCCGTGCCGACGATGCTCAGATGCCAGTCAAGATCGAACAGGCGCGCGAGCGCGCGCAGCAAGACATCGTGCCCCTTGCGCGGGACCAGGGCGCCGACCGAGAGGATCGCGCAGCCTGGCCCGCCGGAGCCGGTGCTGCGCGGCGCGTCGTCGGTGCCGGGGGCCACCGTCACGATCCGGTCGGTGGACACGCCGAACTCGGCGGCGAGGCGGTCGGCGACGGCCTGACTGGTTGCGATCACGCGGCGCAGGCGCGGCAGCAAGCGCAGCGCGGCGTTGCGCAGCCCGGCGCGATCCGCGTCCGTCACGCCGTCCGACAGCGCGGCGGGGTGATGCACCAGGCCCAGCGCGCCGCTCGCTTCGAGCGCGTCGCCCTGGCCCACGAAGGCCGGTATCGCGAGTCCGTCGATCAACACGCGCCATCCGGCCCGCGCGACCGTCAACGCATCGCGCGCGGCGAGGCGGGCGGGTTCGGCCGCGTTCGGATGGGCGCCTTGGATTTCCCGAACCTCGACCGTATGGCCAAGCTCCCGCAGGCCGGCCATCATGCGGCGCGCGTAGAAGAAACCGCCAACGGGCGTATCAAGGGGGGCGGGCGCGACGAAAGACAGCTGCATGAAATCAGTGTGCGCGGGGCTAAGCGTTCTCTCAAGGGCCAACAAGTGGGCGGCATAATGACCCGATACCCGGCCGAGCTGGAGGAGCACTGGGACGCGGCCGGCGAGCACCTGACGATCCGCCCGGTGCGCCCCGACGACGCCGACCGCCTGCGGGCCTTCTTCGGACGGCTCACTCCGGAAGACATCCGCCTGCGCTTCTTCGCCGCGGCCCGCGAGCTGACCCCGGCGCAGCTCATTCGATTCACGCAGCTCGATTACGAGCGCGACATGGCACTCGTCGCGATCCGCGATGCCACGGACGAGATGGTCGGCGTGGCGCGGCTGGCGCGCAACGACGACACCGGCACCGAGGAGTTCGCGGTGGTCGTCCAGCAGGACGTGAAAGGCAAGGGACTGGGCACGCACATGATGCGCCGCCTGATCGACTGGGCGCCACGGCACCGCGTCACGGAGATCCGCGGCGAGATCCTGGCGGAGAACACCAACATGCTGACCTTCGCCCGCAACCTGGGCTTTACCCTTCGCCACCTGCCCGCCGACCCCGACATCGTCGAGGCGCGGCTGGTGTTGAACCCGCCGCGCTGAGGCCCTCGCGGGCTGCCGCGTGAACCGGGGAAGCGGTCGTCTCGTTCGGGCGTGATGTCCCGCTTCGACCTGCTCGCATTGCTGCTGATGACCGCTGCCGCTGCCGGCTTCATCAATGTGAAGTGGCTCCGCCTGCCCAGCATGATCGGCTTGCTGGTGGTTTCGTTGGCGATCTCGACGGGGGCCATCGCTGTCAGTTGGATATTCGGCGTGACCGGAATCGCGCCTTTCACCCAATACACCTTGGCGCTCGCGGACCTCCCGCATCTCCTGTTCGATGGCGCCCTGGGTTTCATGCTGTTCGCGGCCGCGCTGCACGTGAACCTTGGCGAGCTGCGAAACCGGGCGTGGACCGTGCTCGCCCTGGCCACGATCGGCGTGCTGCTGGCGACCCTGCTCTACGGGTTCGCGATCTGGGACGTGTTCCGGCTTGCCGGCGCTCCTGTTCCACTGAACTGGTGCATCGTGTTGGGGGCGATCCTCGCGCCGACCGACCCGATCGCGGTCACTGGAATCCTTCGGCGCATGAACCTGCCCAGCGGGCTTCAGGCGGTGATCGTGGGTGAGAGCCTGTTCAATGACGGCGTGGCGATCGTCGTCTTCAGCGTCGCGCTGGCCGCCGCGACCGAAGGGGTCGCGGCGGTCACACCGGCCGGCATCGCGGTCTCGTTCGCCCGCGAGGGGTTGGGTGGCGCGGCGCTGGGCTTCATCGCCGGCTGGATCGCCTTCGCGCTGCTGCGGCTAGTGGACGAATACAATGTCGAGCTGATGATCTCGCTCGCCCTGGTGACGGCGACCTATGCCGCCGCGCATCGGGTCGGCGCCTCCGGCCCGATCGCGGTCGTGACGGCCGGCCTGCTGATCGGCAACCGTGGCAGGGAGCTAGCGATGAGCGAGACCACGCGCCGGAACGTGACCTTGTTCTGGTCGCTGATCGACCAAGTGCTGAACGCCTTGCTGTTCCTGCTGATTGGCCTGGAGATGGTGACGATCAAGCCGGAGCCGCACTGGCCGGCGGTGGTTGCGTGTGGCATCGCGCTCGCGGTGGCGGTGCGCTTCGTCAGCACGGCCCTTCCCGCCGTGCCGCTCAACCTCACGCGACGGCGTCACTTGCGCAGCCTCAGCGTCCTGACCTGGGGCGAGCTGCGCGGGGGCATCTCCGTTGCCCTGGCTCTGAGCCTGACGCCAAGCCCCTACAAGGATTTCCTGCTGACGGTCTGCTACGGTGTCGTGGTCTTCACGATCGTTGTGCAGGGTCTGACGATGCCACTGCTCATCCGCTGGCTGTTCGGCGAGGAGGGCGAGGGGTCTGAAGCCTCGCCATGACCACGATGATCAGTCCCGGGATCAGGTTCGCCGCGCTGCGCTTGCGGATCGTCTCGCCCGCCTTGGCGGCGCGGGCGGCTGGCGGCGGCGATCCCCGTCCGCCATTCGCGAGAAATGGTCGGACCATGGCTGAACAGTTTGAAGACGAGTTGCAGGCGCGGGCATGCGGGCGTGCCGTCCTGAAGCCGCGAACGCTGACTAGGGTATCCCCAGGCGCGCCAAGAGCTTGGAGCTGGTATTAAAGCCCCTGCTTCACTTTCTCGGCGCCGTTCGTGATCGCATGGCCGGCGCCGCTCAGGTCTTGTCCAGCACCGGCGGTGGTGTTGCAGGCGCTCAGCGTCATGCTCGCCCCGGCGAGCAGAAGCGCTGCAAGGAGCATTTTGGCTACGGCTCCGCAGAGATCGCTCAGCTTCGTCATCCAGTCCTCCTGATGCAACAAGACACGATGGAGCCGGTCATCCTAGACTGAAGCGATCCGTAGGGTAGATCGTTCCAAGCGCGCGGCGCAATTCGCTCAAAGCGCCGCAATCACCACCACGATCAGCCCCAGGATCAGGTTCACCGCGATGAGCTTGCGGATCGTCTCGCCCGCCTGGGCGGCGCGGGCGGTGCTGGCCGCGGCACGGAAGCGGCGATAGGGGGAGAAGAAGATCGCGCCGAAGATGATCGCCATGATCCAGCCGAGCGCCTGCATCGCGTTGACGTTCCAGGGCAGGCGGGCGAACCCGCCGTACATGAGCCAGATCATGGCGTAGCCGCTGACGATGGTGACCGGCATGACGTGCCAGACCGCCAGGAAGAAACGGCGGAACACGCGGTTGTGGACGGCTACGCGCTGCGCCGGCTCCAGGCCAGCCAAGCTGGGCCGCAGGATCATGAGGGCGAAGAACATCCCGCCCACCCAGATCACGGTACAGACGAGATGCACCGCCAAGGCCCATTGCCACCCGTTCGGCACGCCGTTCATGCTTTCAGCTCCCGCACTTCCTCGATCAACGCCCACAGCTCGTTCGCGGCGACCGAGCGGGGCGCGTGCTCCGCTACGCTCAAACCCTCCGCGAAGGCTAGTGCAAAGCCGGTGCGGTTCCCGAGCGCGGCGCGCAGGCACGGCAGTCGGCGCTCGGCGATCTCGGCCTCCGTCAGCGCCCGAATCCGCGACGGCGCCGTGGGGACGCGATTGAGCACGATGTGGCTGGCGCGCCGCTCGGCGGCGGCGAGCGCCAGGGTGCCCTCGGCGGCCCACAGGTCGGGCGGGCTCGGCTGCACCGGGACCAGCACCAGGTCGGCGGCGCGGATCGCCACCCGGGCGTCGGTGTCGATCCGGGGCGGGCTGTCGATCACCACCACATCGTGCGCGCGCCGCAGCCGGTCCAGCTCCGCGCCAAGCCGCCACACCGCCGCCTCGACGCAGGTGAGCGGTGCCGCGTCCGGTTTCGCTTGGCGGAGCACCGCCCAGCGGGAGAGCGTGCGCTGGGTATCCGCGTCGATCACAGCAACGCGGCCAGACGCGGCGAGCGCGGCGGCGAGGTTGGCGGCGAGCATGGTCTTTCCCGTGCCGCCCTTCTGCTGTGCGACGGTGATGACCATCGGCATGAGTGGTGCGACTCCATTGCAGGCCCGGACGCAGGCAAACAGAATCGCCGTGTCCGCGCCATCCCCGGCGGCGCGCTCGCGTCCTCGTGCGTTGCCTGGCCTGGCTCGGGATGGTCCTCCACAGGCATGGATTTCGGGTTGGTCGATCGGCTGGAGGGACGTGACGCGCTGCTGACGCCGGCTGAGATGGGGCGCGGCGACGCGTTGGCGCCGAGCCTCGGCGTTTCCGGCGCTACGCTGATGGCGGCGGCCGGGCGGGCCGTGGCGCGGGCCGTGCGCGCCCGCTTCCGGCCGTGCCGGACGCTGGTTCTGTGCGGGCCGGGCAACAACGGCGGGGATGGGTATGTGGTGGCGCGGCTGCTCGCGGGGCAAGGCTGGCCGGTCGCGGTTGCGGCGCTCGCCCCCGCGCGCGGGGGCAGCGACGCCGCGGCCGCCGCGGATGCCTGGCGCGGCCCCACGGCCGCCTTCACGCCCGAGGCGGCCGGCCGTGCGGCGCTGGTCATCGACGCCGTGTTCGGCGCCGGGCTCGCGCGCGACCTGGAGGGGTCTGTCGCGGACGTTCTTCGCGCCGCGCCGCGGATCGCCGCCGTCGACGTGCCGAGCGGCCTGGACGGGGCGACGGGCGCGGCGCGCGGCTGCGCCCCGCAGGCCGCGCTGACCGTGACCTTCTTCCGTCTGAAGCCAGGCCACCTGCTGCTGCCGGGCCGGGCGCTGTGCGGCGAGATCGTGCTGGCCGGGATCGGCATGCCCGAGGCCGTGCTCGACACCGTGCGCCCAAATACCTGGGCCAACCGGCCCGGGTCGTGGCGCCTGCCCCGGCCGACCCCGGAGGGGCACAAATACGCGCGCGGCCACGCGACCGTGCTGGGCGGGGCGGAGATGACCGGCGCGGCGCGCCTGGCTGCCGAGGCGGCGCGGCGCGTCGGCGCGGGGCTGGTGAGCATCGCCGCGCCCTGGGGCGGGGCGGCGACCTACCGGACCGGCGCGCCGGGCACGATCGTCGCCGAAACGACGCTCGATGACCTGCTCGCCGACGAGCGCCGGCATGTCTGGGTCTGCGGCCCCGGCCTGGGCGCCGACGCGGCGCGGGAGGCGCTGCCGCGCCTGATCGGCGCGGGGCGCGCGGTGGTGGCCGACGCGGACAGTTTCACCGCGTTCGCCGGCCAGCCCGACGCCTTCGCGGGGGCGGCGGTCCTGACGCCCCACGCCGGCGAGTTCAGCCGCGTGTTCGGCTCGCCGGGCGCCAGCCGGCTGGAGGCGGCCCGCGCCGCGTCCGCGCGCACCGGCGCCGTTGTCGTGCTCAAGGGCGCGGACACGATCATCGCCGCGCCGGACGGGCGTGCCGCGATCAATGCCAACGCGCCGCCGTGGCTCGCCACCGCTGGGTCGGGCGACGTCCTAGCGGGCGCGATCTGCGGCCTGCTCGCGCAGGGGCTGGCGCCCTGGGACGCGGCCTGCGCCGGGGTGTTCGTGCATGGCGACGCCGGACGGCGCGCCGGGCCGGGGCTGATCGCGGAGGACGTGCTGGGCTGCCTGCAAGCGACCCTCGCGGATGTGGCTTAAGAGGGGGGTCACGGCACTCGGATCATGCGCTAGAGTGGGACCGACCGAGGAACCGTCCCATGAGCGACATCGCCACGCCCGGCCTGTTCGATCGCGCGCTGAGGCGCCTGACGTCCGCCTGGCGGGAGATGGCGGCCGGCGTCGGCACGGAGGACGACGACAGCATCGACGCGCAGATGCGCGCCTGCCTCGCCGCGCGCGGCGGGGAGGTCAGCGCCCGCAACCGGGCTGCCAAGCTCGCGCAAGCCTACCTGGCCGCCGACGGCGCCGGACGCCTCGAGTTCCTGCGCGTCCTGGCGCGTTTCGATTCCGATCCAGCCGCGGTGGCGGGCGCCTACAAGCTGGTGCAGGACGCCAAGGAACCAGCCGAGCGGGCGAGCGCGCAGGCCACGCTGCGCCGCGCGCTGGAGCCGCCGCGGCTCAAGCTGCTGACGCAGTTCACCACGATCCCGGACGGGCGCAAGTTCCTGGTCGATCTGCGCGCCTTCCTGCTGGGCCATCGCAAGGAAGACTCGCATCTCGCGGCTCTTGAAGCGGATTTGCGCGGCCTGCTCGCCGCCTGGTTCGACATCGGGTTCCTGGAGTTGCAGCGCATCGACTGGTCGAGCCCGGCCGCCCTGCTCGAGAAGCTGGTGGGCTACGAGGCGGTGCATGAGATCCGATCCTGGCGCGACCTCAAGAACCGGCTCGACTCCGACCGCCGCTGCTATGCCTTCTTCCACCCTCGGATGCCGGGCGAGCCGCTGATCTTCGTCGAGGTCGCGCTGGTGCAGGGCCTGGCGGGAAGCGTGCAGCGCCTGCTCGACGAGAAGGCGCCCCTGCTCGACCCGCGCGAGGCGGACACCGCGATCTTCTATTCGATCAGCAACTGCCAGCTCGGCCTGTCGGGGATCAGCTTCGGCAACTTCCTCATCAAGCGCGTGGCCGAGGAGCTGGCGGCGGAGTTCCGCAGCCTGCGCACCTTCGCCACCCTCTCGCCGATCCCTGGCTTCCGTCGCTGGCTCGACCCCCGCCTCTCCACCCGAGAGGAGGGGTTCACGGATGAGGAGGCAGCCGCGCTGCGCGCCGCCGCGCCGGACAGCGAGGCGCCTGGCGAGGCGCTCGCCGCCATTCTGGCCCGCCGGGGCTGGCCGCGTGATCCCAGGCTGGCGCGCGCCGCCGAGCCGGCGCTGGTCCGGTTGTGCGCGGTCTACTTGCTGACGGCTTCCAATGGCAGCCGGGCGCGTGATCCGGTGGCGCACTTCCACCTCTCGAACGGCGCCCGTGTCGAGCGGATCAACATGCTCGGGGACATCTCCGAGAAGGGTGTCAAGGAAGGCGCGACGCTGATGGTGAACTACCTCTACGACCTCGGTCGTATCGAGGAGAACCACGAGGACTACGCCGGGCGCGGGCGGCGCAACGCGTCCTCTGCGGTTCGCCGGCTTGTCACTGGCGGGCAATGGTCCGTGATCAACGGGCAGAGGCGCCGGCCGTGAGCCTGCCGCTCGCCCCCTCGCTGGCCGAGCGCGCGCCGCCGAACCAGCGCGCCCACGTCCTGCACCAGCTTGAGCGCAAGCTGCTGTGGCTGTCGGCTTGGGCGATCCACAACGCCAACCACATCCGGCCGAACCGCGACGGACTGAAGGTTGGCGGGCATCAGGCGTCGTGCGCCTCAGTCATCTCGATCATGGCGGCGCTCTATTTCGAGATCGCCCGCCCACAGGACCGGATCGCCGTGAAGCCGCATGCCGGGCCGGTGTTCCACGCCATCAACTACCTGCTCGGCCGCCAGGAGGTGGGGCCGATGCGGGGACTGCGCGCGCTCGGCGGCGCGCAATCCTATCCTTCGCGCGTGAAGGACGGGCCGGAGGTGGATTTCTCCACGGGCTCCGTCGGCCTCGGCGTCGCGATGACCACGTTCTCGGCGCTGATCCAGGACTATGTCCGGCTGCATGGGCTCGCGCGCCCGGAGCTTCCGCCGGGGCGGCACATCGCTATCGCGGGCGACGCCGAGCTGGACGAGGGCAACATCTACGAGGCGCTGCTGGAGGGCTGGAAGCACGACGTCCGCGACGTCTGGTGGATTATCGACTACAACCGCCAAAGCCTTGATTCTGTGGTACCTGATCGGCTGTTCGGGCGGATCGAGGGCCTGTTCCGCGACATGGGCTGGGATGTCGTCACCCTGAAATACGGCCGTCTGCTGCAAGCCGCGTTCGCGCGCGACGGCGGCGAGGCGCTGCGCCGCTGGATCGACGATTGCCCGAACAGCCTCTACTCGGCGCTCACCTTTCAGGGCGGGGCGGCGTGGCGACAGGCGGTGCTGGCCGATCTCGGACGCTCGCAGGGAGTGCGCGCCATTGTCGATCCGCTGTCCGACGACGAGCTGGCGACGTTGATGACCAATCTCGGCGGCCACGACACCGAGGCGATCATCGAGGCGTTGCGCGCCGCCGAGGCCGCGGGCGACCAGCCGACCTGCTTCATCGCCTACACCATCAAGGGCATGAGCCTGCCCTTCGCCGGGCACAAGGACAACCATGCCGGGCTGATGACCAAGGAGCAGATGGAGCAGTTCCGGCGCGACATGCGCATCCGCCCTGGCCATGAGTGGGACCGCTTCGAGGGCCTGGACGTGCCGGAGGACGAGGTGCGCGACTTCCTCCGCGACTGCCCGTTTGCCACCCCCCTGACCCCGCAGGGGCGCCGCCTCTCGGCGCCTGTCGTCGTCGTGCCGGAGGCGCTGCCGGTCCCCAGGCTCGCCGGCCGCCGCATGTCCACCCAGTCTGGCTTCGGCGACATCCTGGCCGAGATCGGGCGCGGACAGGGGCCTTACGCCGAGCTTGCCGCCCACATCCTGACCACCAGCCCCGACGTCACGGTCTCCACCAATCTCGGGCCGTGGGTGAACCGCCGCGGCGTGTTCGACCGGCACACCCGCAACGACGTGTTCCGCGACGCCAAGCTGGCCTCGGCGCAGCGTTGGGGCATGAGCCCGAAGGGCCAGCACATCGAGCTGGGCATCGCCGAGCAGAACCTGTTCCTGCTGCTGGGGGCGGCGGGCCTGACGCACGCGCTGACCGGGGCGCGGCTGCTGCCGATCGGGACGGTGTACGATCCGTTCGTCAATCGCGGCCTTGATGCCCTGATCTACGCCTGCTACCAGGACGCGCGTTTCCTGCTGGTCTCGACCCCCTCCGGCCTGACCCTGGCCCCGGAGGGGGGGCAGCACCAGTCGGTCAACACGCCGCTGATCGGCATGGCCGCCGACCGCCTCGCGAGCTTCGAGCCCGCGTATGTGGACGAGCTGGCGATCCTGCTCCGTCACGCCCTGGCCCATATGCAGGCGCCGGACGGGTCCGCCGCGTGGCTGCGGCTGTCCACCCGCCAACTGTCTCAGCCGGGCCGCGCGCTGGATGCGACGGCCGTGATCGCCGGCGGGCATTGGGTGGTCGAGCCCGAACCGGGCGCGCCGATCGCGATCGGCTATCAGGGACCAGTCGCGCCGGAGGCGGAGGAGGCGTTCGCCACGTTGCGCGAGGAGGAGCCGGGCGCCGGACTACTGGCGATCACCAGCCCCGACCGCCTGCACGCGGGCTGGCTCGATGCGCTGCGCGCCCGCCGGGCCGGAGAGAGAAGCGCGCTGTCGCATGTGGAGCGCCTGCTGGCCCCACTTGCCCCGGATGCGGCGCTGGTGACGATCCTCGACGGCCATCCCGCAACCCACTCATGGCTCGGCGGGGTGCGCGGGCAGCGTGTCATCCCGCTTGGTCCGGGCCGGTTCGGGCAGAGCGGGGACATTCCCGATCTCTACCGGGAGTACGGGATCGATACCGACTCTGTGCTCGACGCCTGCGCGCAGGCGCTGGTCGGGGGGTCATGACACGCCTGATCCGCCCTGTGATGACGGGAGCGGTGCTCATAATCGCTCTCTGGTCGGCCACTGCCCTCGCGCGGGCGGTGGAGGCGCCCGCGCCGAACCCGCTGCAAGGCGACGGGCGCGTCTCCGCGTTCTATACCTGGACGGGCGCGATTCCGGACACGCCAGGACAGATGCTGCGGCGCGAGATGCTGGAGCCGACGCTCGGGCTGGCGATGGCCGGCGCGCAGTTTCGTATCCTCTACAGCTCGACCAACGGGATCGACGGCAAGACGCCCGTCGCCGTCTCGGGCGCGTTCTTTCTGCCCAAGGGCACGCCGCCCAAGGACGGATGGAAGCTGGTCGCCTGGGCGCATGGGACGACGGGCGTCGCGGATATCTGCGCGCCGTCGTGGCGGGCACGGTCGTACCGCGATATCCGCTACCTCAACACCTGGCTCGCGCAGGGCTACGCCGTCGTGGCTACGGATTACCAAGGTCTCGGCACGCCGGGGCCGCACCCGTACCTCGCCGTCCGTCCCGAAGCCAACAGCGTGCTCGACAGCGTGCGCGCCGTGCTGAAGGCCTTCCCCGAAGTCGCCAACCAGGTCGTCCTCATCGGGCAGTCCCAGGGCGCCGGTGCGGCATTCGCGACCGCGGGGATCGCGCCCGCTTACGCGCCCGAACTCGGCATCCGGGGGACGGTGGCGACCGGGATACCCTACCCGACCGAGCGGTGGCTGGAGCCCGAGCCGAATGAGCCCGATCGGACGATCGCCTATACCCTCTATATCGGGCTGTTCGCTCAGCAGATCAATCCCACCCTGACGCCCGCCGACCTGTTCACGCGGCGTGCGCTGCCAGTCTTTGACCTGGCACGCGTGGCCTGCCTCGGGCCGCTCGAATCGGATGTGGTCAGTGCCGGCCTCACGCGCGCCAACGCCTACGCGCCCGGCCTGCCCGCCGCGCTGGCCAGGATCCTCCAAATGCTGATGTACACCACGCTCAAGCTGCCTCAGCCGGTGTTCATTGGCATCGGTCAGGACGATCAGGACGTGCCACCGTCGAGTCAGCTCTTGCTTGTCAAGAACGCCTGCGCCGCCGGGACGGTGGTGGAAGCCCACCTTTACGCCGGGCTGAACCACGGGGCGACCGTGAACGCCTCGCTGAGGGATTCGCTTCCGTTCGTGCGGAAGGTGTTGGCCGGCGAGCCGATCACGCCAGTCTGCGAGCCGGCGCCCGAGTGAGCCGCTAGGCCAGCAGCAATCCCTGACCCTGCCGTGTCCCCGTGACGGTCGCGGGAGCCTTGGCCGCGGTACTCGCTGCGTCCTCGGCGGTCCCGCCAAGCGCGCGCGAGAGCTTCGCCGCCGTCTCCAGCACCTGCGGCAGGAGCGAGCGTGGGCGCGGCGGGCGCATCCGCATCGAGGGAGCGGTGACGCAGAGCACGGCGACGACTTGTCCCGCCGCGTCGCGCACCGGCGCGCAGACAGAGACGGCGCCCGGGTGGACCTCGTCGGCGGTGATGAGGTAGCCACGCGCACGGAGCCGTTGCAAGTCGGCGGCGATCCAGGCGGGATCGGTGCGCGTCGCCGGAGTGAAGCGCGGCAGGCGCTGGGCCAGGAGCTGGGTCTGCACGGCCTCCGGCGCATAGGCCAGCAACAGCCGGGCGGCGCCGGCGTGCAAGAGCCTGCGGTTGCCGACCTCGGCGTACACCCGCAACGCTGGGTCGGCTTGGAAGATTGCCACCGTCTCAGCTTGCATACCATCACGCGCGAGGAGGTAGGTGTTCTCGCCGATAGCCTGGCCCAGCTCGGCGAGGAACGGCTGCGCCGCTGCGGCCAAGGCGCCCTGGTCCTGCGCGGCGCGGCCGAGCGCGGTCCAGCGCGCGCCCAGGCGCCAGACGCCGCGCGCCTCGTCCTGGATCGCAAAGCCCCGGGCCTGCAACGTGCGCAGCAGCCGGAAGGCGGCGGTGCGGGTGCAGCCCGCGGCCTCGGCTACCGAGGCGAGGGGAGAGGGGCCTGTCCGCGCCAGAGCCTCCAGCAGGTCCAGCGCCCGCCCGACCGCGGCGATACTGTAGTCCGGGGTCGGATCGACAGGCTTCTTCGACGAGGGGACCGGCTTGGCCGCGTGTCGGGCGCGTGTCGGGCGCGGCGCTGGCTTGCCGGGGGTTTTGCTAGAAGCGCGCATGGGTCGTCCACAGGGGGTCGGAAGCAGCCAAAGAGCAGGAAGGGACACTGGTCACGATGCTGGTCGAACGCGTCAGGTTTCATCACTGATGGTCACAAACCTGACACCCTGTTTGCTCCCGGTCAAACGCCAGATTAACGTTTAACCTGCGGACACGGGTTTTTGTGGCCGGCCTGGCCGCGTGCCGCGCGGCCGCCGTGACTTGCCTTGCCGCGCCGGGGTGGCTGCGCTAAAGCGCGCGTTCGACCGCGAGCCGATACTGCCCAGTGGCCGGCGCGGGCGTGGTGGAATTGGCAGACACGCCAGATTTAGGTTCTGGTGGCGCAAGCCGTGGGGGTTCAAGTCCCTCCGTCCGCATCACTGGAAGAACGAGGATCGCCAAGCCGATGCAAGTGACCGAGACGCTTTCCGAGGGGTTGAAGCGCGCCTACACCGTTGTCGTCCCGTCCGCCGCCATCGAGAGCCGCAAGGCCGAGCGGCTGTCCGAGCTTGGCAAGACCCTCAACCTCCCCGGCTTTCGTCCCGGCAAGGTGCCCCCGATGGTGGTGCGCCAGCGATATGCCTCGGCGGTGACGGCCGAGGTGGTCGAGGCGTCGGTCCAGGAGGCGGTTCAGCAGGTGCTGGACGAACGGGGGCTGCGCCCGGCCCAGCAGCCGAACGTCGACCTGCTGAACGCTGACGCCATCGCGCCGACTGGCCTGACCATGGATCTCGAGTTCAAGGTCGAGGTCGAGATCCTTCCCGAGATCACTGTGCCGGACTCCAGCGCGATCGAGCTGACCCGCCCGAAGGCCGAGGTCACGGACGAGGTGCTGGACAGGGCGTTGCAGAACCTCGCGGCCCGCAACCGGACGCTCGAGGAGATTCCGGCCGAGGAGCTGGGCGGGCGCGGCGCCGGGAAAGGCGAGATCGCGGTGGTGGACTACACGGGGCGCGTGGACGGCGAGGAGTTCCCTGGCGGCAAGGCGACGGATGCCCTCGTCGAGATTGGGGGGAACAGCTTCATTCCGGGCTTCGCCGAGCAGATAGAGGGAATCCGGCCCGGCGAGACGCGCACGGTCGAGATCACGTTTCCCGAGGACTATGGGGCCAAGCATCTCGCCGGCAAGCGGGCCGGCTTCGAGGTTGTCGGCAAGGCGGTCAAGCGCGCCCAGGTGCCGGCGATCGACGACGCTTTCGCCCAGAAGCTCAGCTTCGACACCCTGGACGAGCTGAAGGACTTCATCCGGGGGCAGATCCAGCGCGAGTATGACCAGCTTTCCCGGATGCGCCTCAAGCGCCAGTTGTTAGACAAGTTGAACGAGCTGGTCAGCTTCGACCTGCCGCCGAGCCTGGTGGATGGCGAGTTCAGCCAGATCTGGGCGCGTCTGGAGGCCGATCGGAAGGCCGGCCAGCTCGACCAGGAGGACGCGGCGAAGGACGAGGAGACGCTGCGGGCCGAGTACCGCCGGATCGCCGAGCGCCGCGTGCGGCTCGGGCTGTTGCTGGCCGAGGTGGGCCGCGCGAACCAGATCAGCGTCGCCCCCGACGAGCTGACGCGCGCCATGCGCGCCGAGGCGGCGAATTATCCGGGTCAGGAAACCCAGATCATGGAGTTCTTCCGCAAGAACCCTCGTGCGGTGGACACGCTGCGGGGACCGATATTCGAGGAGAAGGTGGTCGATTTCCTGATCGGGCGCGCGACCGTGGCCGAGCGGCCAGTCAGCGCCGAGGAGCTTGCCAAGGAAGACGAAGAGGCGCCAGGCGCGCAGTCGGCCGAGGCGGCGGGCGCGCAGTCGGCCGAGGCGGCGGGAGAGGCGGCGGGCGCGCAGTCGGCCGAGGCGGCGGGAGAGGCGGCGGGCGCGCAGTCGGCCGAGGCGGCGGGAGAGGCGGCGGGCGCGCAGTCGGCCGAGACGGCCGGAGAGGCGGCGGGCTAGGGCGGTTCCACCGGCGCGCTGGCACGGCCAGCTCCTGGCGGCTCACCACTGGAAGGTTTCCGCCTGTCGCCCTAGATTAGGGCTCTTCTCGCGTTAAGGTGAGGCAAATGAGGGACCGGGACCCGGTCGAAATCTACGCCAATACGCTAGTTCCCATGGTGGTCGAGCAGACCGCCAGGGGCGAGCGGGCGTTCGACATCTACTCGCGCCTGCTCAAGGAGCGAATCGTCTTCCTGACTGGCCCCGTGTTCGACCAGGTGAGCGCGCTGATCTGCGCGCAGCTCCTGTTCCTGGAATCGGAAAATCCCAACAAGGACATCTCCTTCTACGTCAACAGCCCAGGCGGCGTGGTCTCGTCGGGGCTCGCGGTCTATGATACGATGCAATATATCCGGAGCCCGGTGAGCACCGTCTGCATCGGCCAGGCCGCCTCGATGGGCAGCCTGTTGCTGTGTTCCGGGGCGAAGGGCAAGCGGTACGCGCTGCCGAATTCCCGGATCATGGTCCACCAGCCCTCGGGCGGGGCACAGGGCCAGGCGAGCGACATCGAGATCCAGGCCCGCGAGATCCTGTCGCTGCGCCATCGGCTGAACGAGATCTATGTCCGCCACACCGGTCAGCCGATCGAGGCGATCGAGCGCAAGCTGGAGCGCGACACCTATATGTCGGCCGAGGAGGCCCGCGACTTCGGCCTGGTGGATCAGGTCGTCGAGAACCGCCCCGCGCCTCCGGCCGAGGAGCCGGGGCGCGGCTGACCGGCGCCGATCAGACCGCCGGGACCGCGCGGTGTCGCCGCCCCGGCACACGCCCGCCCAGACTGCGGACCAGGGCTTGCCGCGGCAGGACCCGCGGCCATGTGACGTTTTTGCGGCCATTTTCTTGTCCTGCGCGGTGTGCGGGGGCTAAAGTCGGCTCATTCCCCAGTTTTCCAGGGGACGGGAGTGCTCATGAGCAAGTCCGGTGATTCCAAGAATACCCTGTATTGCTCCTTTTGCGGCAAATCGCAGCACGAGGTTCGCAAGCTGATTGCCGGGCCGACGGTGTTCATCTGCGACGAGTGCGTCGAGCTCTGCATGGACATCATCCGGGAGGAGCACAAGACGCATTTGGTGAAGTCCCGCGACGGGGTGCCGACGCCGCGCGAGATCTGCAAGGTGCTGGACGACTACGTGATCGGGCAAGACCACGCCAAGCGGGTGCTCTCGGTGGCGGTGCATAACCATTACAAGCGGTTGGCGCACGGGCAGAAGAACAACGACGTCGAGATCGCCAAGTCCAACATCCTGCTGATCGGCCCGACCGGCTCGGGCAAGACGCTGCTAGCGCAGACCCTGGCGCGCATCCTCGACGTGCCGTTCACCATGGCCGACGCCACCACCCTGACCGAGGCGGGCTACGTGGGCGAGGATGTCGAGAACATCATCCTCAAGCTTCTCCAAGCGGCCGACTACAACGTCGAGCGGGCGCAGCGCGGCATCGTCTACATCGACGAGGTCGACAAGATCAGCCGAAAGTCCGACAACCCCTCGATCACCCGCGACGTGTCGGGCGAGGGGGTGCAGCAGGCGCTGCTGAAGATCATGGAGGGCACCGTCGCCTCGGTGCCCCCGCAAGGCGGCCGCAAGCACCCCCAGCAGGAGTTCCTGCAAGTCGACACCACCAACATCCTGTTCATCTGCGGCGGGGCCTTCTCCGGGATCGAGCGGATCATCGGCGCGCGCGGCAAGGGATCGTCCATCGGCTATGGGTCGGAGGTGCGCGCGCCGGACGAGCGGCGCACCGGCGCGATCCTGCGCGAGGTGGAGCCGGAGGACTTGCTGAAGTTCGGCCTGATCCCCGAGTTCATCGGCCGCCTGCCCGTGGTCGCGACGCTTGAGGATCTCGACGTCAACGCCCTGGTCGAGATCCTCACCAAGCCGAAGAACGCCCTGATCAAGCAGTATTCCAGGCTGTTCGAGATGGAGGGCGTCAAGCTGACCTTCACCGAGGACGCGCTGCGCTCGGTCGCCACCCGGGCCATCGGGCGCAAGACCGGCGCGCGCGGCCTGCGCTCCATCATGGAGGCGATCCTGCTCGGCACGATGTTCGACCTGCCGGGCCTCGACAGCGTGGAGGAAGTCGTCATCAACCGCGAAGTAGCCGAATCGCGCGCCAACCCGCTCTACCTGCACGGCAAGGAGCGGGTCGGAGAGTCCGGCTGAGGGTAACGCTCCGAATTCCCCCTCCCTTGCGGGATGAGGTCGGAGGAGGATTGCTAACGGGTTTCAAGGTCTTGTGCGCTGCAACCGCGCTGCCGATATCTGGCTTGGTGAAGCGGGCGTCTTTGCCCGCCGCGAGGCGCGGTCCGTGCCGCTGTCGGGCGGAGCGCGCAGAGACTGTCCTATAGGAGGTCCAATATGACGGAATCCGATCGGCCAGGCCCGGCGCAGCCGGCGCGTTCTGCCAAGGAGACCGGGGAAGGCGATCGGTCCGCAGGGATCGCGGGGGCTGATCTGCTCCCAGTGCTGCCGCTGCGCGACATCGTGGTTTTTCCGCACATGATCGTGCCGCTGTTCGTCGGCCGCGAGAAGTCGGTGCGTGCCCTCGAGGCGGTGATGAAGGAGGACAAGCAGATCCTGCTCGTCGCCCAGCGCAACGCCGCCCAGGACGACCCCGCCGCGGAGGACATCTACCGCATCGGCACGGTCTCGACGATCCTACAGTTGCTTAAGCTGCCGGACGGCACCGTGAAGGTGCTGGTCGAGGGCGGAAAGCGCGCCAGGATCGTCGGGTTCAAGGAGACCCAGTCCTACTTCGAGGCCTTCGTCGAGGCCATGCCCGATCAGAGCGGCGATGCCAAGGAGCTGGAGGCTATCGGGCGCACCGTGGTCTCCCAGTTCGAGCAGTACATCAAGCTCAACAAGAAGATCGCGCCCGAGGTGCTGGTCTCGCTCAACCAGATCGACGATCCGAGCAAGCTCGCCGACACGGTAGCCGCGCATCTCAACCTGAAGATCTCCGAGAAGCAGGAGGTGCTGGAGACCGCCAAGGTCAACGAGCGCCTGGAGCGGGTCTTCGGCCACATGGAATCCGAGATCGGCGTCCTACAGGTGGAGAAGCGCATCCGCAACCGCGTCAAGCGCCAGATGGAGAAGACGCAGCGCGAGTACTACCTGAACGAACAGCTCAAGGCGATCCAGAAGGAGCTGGGCGAGGGCGAGGACGGCAAGGACGAGGCCGCCGAGCTGGAGGCCAAGATCAAGAAGACCAGGCTCTCCAAGGAAGCGCGCGAGAAGGCGCTGACGGAGCTGAAGAAGCTTCGCACCATGAGCCCGATGAGCGCCGAGGCGACGGTGGTGCGCAACTACCTCGACTGGATGCTTTCGATCCCCTGGAAGAAGCGCAGCAAGGTCCGCAACGACGTGCTCGAGGCGGAGAAGGTGCTCGACGCCGACCACTACGGGCTGGAGAAGGTCAAGGAGCGCATCCTGGAGTACCTCGCTGTGCAGGCGCGCAGCCCGAAGGTGCGCGGACCCATCCTGTGCCTGGTCGGCCCGCCCGGCGTCGGCAAGACCTCGCTCGGCAAGTCGATCGCGCGCGCGACCGGCCGGCAGTTCGTGCGCATGTCGCTCGGCGGCGTGCGCGACGAGGCGGAGATCCGCGGCCACCGGCGCACGTATATCGGCTCCATGCCAGGCAAGGTCATCCAGGGCATGAAGAAGGCGAAGACCTCCAACCCCTTGTTCCTGCTGGACGAGGTGGACAAGCTGGGGGCCGACTGGCGGGGCGATCCGTCCTCGGCGCTGCTCGAGGTGCTCGATCCCGAGCAGAACAGCACCTTCGCCGACCACTACCTGGAGGTGGACTACGATCTGTCGGACGTGATGTTCGTCACCACGGCCAACAGCCTGCGAATGCCCCAGCCGCTGATGGACCGCATGGAGATCATCCGCATCCCAGGCTACACCGAGGATGAGAAGGTGGAGATCGCCAGGCGGCACCTGATCGCCAAGCAGGGCCAGGCGCACGGGCTCAAAAAGGACGAGTGGAGCATCTCCGAGGAGGTGCTGCGCGACTTGATTCGCTACTACACCCGCGAGGCGGGCGTGCGGAACCTGGAGCGCGAGATCGCCAACGTGGCGCGCAAGGCGGTGCGCGAGCTGGTCACGAGCAAGGGCAAGCGGGTCGCGATCTCCCGCAAGAACCTCGACAAGTACGCCGGGGTGCGGAAGTTCCGCTTCGGCGAGACCGAGGCCGAGGACATGGTCGGCGTCGTCTCTGGCCTGGCCTGGACCGAGGTGGGCGGGGAGATCCTGACCATCGAGAGCGTCATGGTGCCCGGCAAGGGCAACGTGAAGCACACCGGCAAGCTCGGCGACGTGATGCAGGAGAGCGTCTCGGCGGCGATGAGTTATGTCCGCTCCCGCGCGATCCGCTTCGGCATCAAGCCGACCCTCTTCGACAGGCGCGATGTCCACGTCCACGTGCCGGAGGGGGCCACGCCCAAGGACGGGCCGTCGGCGGGGGTGGCGATGGCCACCACGATCGTCTCGGTGCTGACGGGCATCCCCGTGCGCCGCGACATCGCGATGACCGGCGAGATCACGCTGCGCGGGCGGGTACTGCCGATCGGCGGGTTGAAGGAGAAGCTGTTGGCGGCTCTGCGGGCCGGGATCACCACGGTGTTCATCCCGAAGGACAATGAGAAGGACCTCGCCGAGATCCCGGACAACGTGAAGAAGGGGTTGAAGCTGATCCCGGTGGCCGACGTCGATGAGGTGATCGCGCAGGCGCTGGTGCGCCGGCCGGAGCCGATCGAGTGGGAGGAGCCGGAGGAGCCGGTGGCCGCTCCGCCACCGGCGCAGCCAGCGGCGTCCCTGCCGCACTGACCGGCTAGGATTTTGATCCGAGGGGGGAGGCGTCTCCGGCGCCTCCCCTTTTTTGTTCCGCGTGAACAGTTGTATACAACTGTTTTCGTGCGGCGCACGTTATGGCGGTTGTCGGGAGGGCAACGATGGGCGGCCAGGAGCCGTGGACGGCGGAGCGGGCGGTGCGGATCATTGACGGCCACGCGGCAAAGCGGGGCGGGTTGATGCCAGCCTTGCACGCGCTCCAGGAGGCGTTCGGGTGCGTGCCCGAGGCGGCTGTTCCACTGCTCGCGGCGGCCTTCAACCTCTCGCGGGCCGATGTCCACGGCGTGGTGTCCTTCTACCACGACTTCCGCCGCCATCCGCCGGGCCGTCATGTGTTGCGGCTTTGCCGGGCGGAGGCATGTCAGGCCATGGGCTCCGAACGGGTCGCGGCGGCGCTCCGGGAGCGGCTCGGCGTCGCGTGGGGCGCGACCGGCGCTGACGGCGGCGTGACCTTGGAGCCCGCCTTCTGCCTGGGGCTGTGCGCGGTCGCCCCGGCCGCGCTGCTGGACGGGCAACCGATCGGGCGCGTTGATGAGGCCGCGATCCTCTCGAGATTGGAGGCCGGGACGTGACGCGCGTTTTCGTGCCGTGCGACGCGGGCGCGCTGGCGCTGGGCGCCGATGCCGTGGCCGCCGCGCTCGCTGCCGGAGGAGCGGACGTCGCGCGGACTGGCTCGCGCGGCCTCTATTGGCTGGAGCCGATGGTCGAGGTCGCGACAGCGTCCGGGCGCGTGGCGTATGGCCCGGTCACGCCCGCCGACATACCGGGTTTGTTGAAGGCGGGAATGCTGGAAGGCGGGTCGCATGTCCTGCGGCTTGGGCCGCCTGAGACCATCCCTTTCCTGGCGCGGCAGACAAGGCAGGTGTTTGCCCGCTCCGGGATTGTCGATCCGGCATCGCTCGACGACTACCGGGCGCATGGCGGACTGAGGGGCTTGCGCCGGGCGTTGGAGATCGGCCCGGCGGCGATTCTCGACCAGGTGACGCACTCCGGCCTGCGCGGGCGTGGCGGCGCGGGATTCCCGACAGGTTTGAAATGGCGCGGCGCGGCCGGGGCGCCGGGCGCGCGGCGGCACATCGTCGCCAACGCCGACGAGGGCAATTCGGGCACCTTCGCCGACCGGATGCTGATGGAGGGCGACCCGTTCGCCCTGATCGAGGGGATGCTGATCGCCGGCTTCGCGGTCGGGGCGGCCGAGGGCTGGGTCTATACGCGCTCGGAGTACCCGCACGCGATCGCCGCCTTCAACCGCGCGCTCGCGGCCGCGCGCCGGGCCGGGCTGCTGGGAGCGGACGTGCTCGGCGCCGGCTTTGCCTTCGACATCGAGCAGCGCGTCGGCGCAGGGGCCTATATCTGCGGCGAGGAGACCGCCCTCTTGGAGAGCCTGGAGGGGCGGCGGGGCCAGGTGCGCGCGAAGCCGCCGCTGCCCGTCCACAAGGGCCTGTTCGGCGAGCCGACGGTGGTCAACAACGTCATCACCCTGGCGAGCGTCCCGGCGATCCTGGCCGACGGGGCCGAGGTCTACCAGGCGCTTGGCACCGGCCGCTCGCGCGGGACCATGCCAATCCAGCTCGCCGGAAACATACGCTATCCTGGCCTGTTCGAGGCGCCCTTCGGCCTGAGCCTGGGCGAGCTGGTCGAGGAGATCGGCGGCGGCACCGCCACTGGCCGGTCCGTTCGCGCCGTACAGGTTGGCGGCCCGCTCGGTGCCTATTTCCCGAGGACGCTCTTCGACACGCCGTTCGACTACGAGGCGTTCGCGGCGCGCGACGGGCTGATCGGGCATGGCGGCCTGGTGGTGTTCGACGACACCGTGGAGATGGCGCGCCAGGCCCGCTTCGCTATGGAGTTCTGCGCCGCCGAGTCCTGCGGCAAATGCACGCCGTGCCGCATCGGCTCGGTGCGCGGGATGGAGGTGCTGGACCGCGTGATTGCCGGCGAGGATGTGGCGGCGAATCTCGATCTGGTGCGCGAGCTGTGCGAGACGATGAAGTTCGGCTCGCTTTGCGCGCTGGGCGGATTCATTCCGTTCCCGGTCATCAGCGCGATCACGCATTTTCCGGAGGATTTCGCGCCTGGGCTAAGCGGCCGGGCGCTCTCCGAACTCGCGGCGGTGGCGGACGAGGGCGGCGGGCGGCGTGCCGCGCCGGGGTTGTGAGCGCGATGCCCCCCGAACCCCTCCCCCCGGTTCCCTCCCGCAAGGGGAGGGGGAGTCGAGGCGCGCTGAGCCCCCTCCCCTTGCGGGAGGGGGTTGGGGGAGGGGCCGCTCTAGCCCACATCCGAGATGACTTGAGAACGCTGAAGTGGAGCACCTCCGCCACGCTGGCGTTGGTGATCGGCATTGTCGTGAAGCTGTTCATCCATGGATGAAGGCGCGAGAGGTATATTATGGCGCTGACCCACGAGACCGATTTCGGCACGCCGGCTGGCACGGGCGCGCCGGTCACACTGACCATCGACGGCCGGGCCGTGACGGTGCCCGAGCGCACCCCCGTCATGCGGGCCGCCGCCGAGGCCGGAATCAAGGTGCCTCGGCTCTGCGCGACCGACATGCTCGACGCGTTCGGGTCGTGTCGGGTGTGCCTGGTCGAGATTGAGGGGCGGACCGGCACGCCGGCTTCCTGCACCACGCCGGTCGCGCCGGGGATGCAGGTGCGCACCCAGACGGAGCGCCTGGGGCGCCTGCGGCGCGGTGTGATGGAGCTGTATCTCTCAGACCATCCGGACGACCCCACCGGGGAGATGCGGGCGACGGCCGCCGAGATCGGCGTGCGGGAGGTGCGCTACGGTCATCGCGGTGCAAACCACCTCGCCGCGCCGATCGATGCCTCGAACCCGTATTTCCAGTTCGATCCCGCGCGGTGCATCGTCTGCTCGCGCTGCGTGCGCGCCTGCGCCGAAGTACAGGGCACGTTCGCCCTGACGGTGCAGGGGCGCGGCTTCGAGTCCAAGATTGCCGCCAGCATGGACGAGCCGTTCCTCGCTTCGGAGTGTGTGTCCTGCGGCGCCTGCGTGCAGGCTTGCCCGACCGGATCGCTGATCGAGAAGAGCGCACTTGAACTCGGCGAGCCCGAGCGCGCCGTGCTCACCACCTGCGCCTATTGCGGCGTCGGCTGCACCTTCCGCGCCGAGATGCGCGGCGAGACCGTGATCCGCATGGTGCCAAGCAAGGAGGGCAAGGCCAATCATGGCCATTCCTGCGTGAAGGGCCGCTTCGCCTGGGGCTACGCGACGCATCGCGAGCGCATCCTGAAGCCCATGGTCCGCGAGCGCGTCACCGATCCGTGGCGGGAAACGAGCTGGGAGGAGGCGATCGGCCGTGTCGCCAGCGCGTTCCGGCGCATCCAGGCACGCCACGGGCGCGGCGCGGTCGGCGCCATCACCTCCTCGCGCTGCACCAACGAGGAGACCTACCTGATGCAGAAGCTGGTGCGCGCCGGCTTCCACAACAACAACATCGACACTTGCGCGCGGGTCTGCCACTCGCCCACCGGCTACGGCCTCGGCAAGACCTTTGGCACCTCGGCGGGCACCAACGACTTCGACTCGGTCGAGCAGGCCGACGTGATCCTGCTGATCGGCGCCAATCCGACCGACGGGCATCCGGTGTTCGCCTCGCGCATGAAGCGGCGCCTGCGGCAGGGGGCGAAGCTGATCGTGCTCGACCCGCGCCGCATCGACCTGGTGCGCATGCCGCACGTCGCGGCGACCTATCACCTGCCGCTGCAGCCCGGCAGCAATGTCGCCGTGCTCGACGCGATGGCGCATGTCATCGTCACCGAGGGGCTGGTCGACGAGGCCTACGTGCGTGCGCGCTGCGACTGGGACGCCTTCCAGGACTGGGCGGCCTTCATCGCCGAGCCCCGCAACAGCCCTGAGGCGGTGGAGCCGATCAGCGGCGTGCCCGCGCATCTCCTGCGCGCGGCGGCCCGGCTCTACGCCACGGGCGGCGCCAGTGCGATCTATTATGGGCTGGGCGTGACCGAGCACAGCCAGGGCAGCACCGGGGTCATGGCGCTGGCCAATCTCGCCATGGCCACCGGCAACGTTGGCCGGCCAGGGACGGGGGTGAACCCGCTGCGCGGGCAGAACAACGTCCAGGGCTCGTGCGACATGGGCAGCTTCCCGCACGAGCTGCCCGACTACCGCCACATTGCCGACGACGAGGCCCGCGGCATTTATGAGCGGCGATGGGGCGTGACGCTCGACCCCGAGCCGGGGCTGCGCATCCCGAACATGCTGGACGCCGCGCAGGACGGCTCGTTCCGCGCGCTGTACATCCAGGGCGAGGACATCGCGCAGTCCGACCCGGACACGCGGCACGTGACCGCCGGATTGGCGGCGATGGAGTGCGTGGTCGTGCAGGACCTGTTCCTGAACGAGACCGCCAACTACGCCCACATCTTCCTGCCCGGCTCGACCTTCCTCGAGAAGGACGGCACCTTTGTGAACGCCGAGCGGCGCATCAACCGCGTGCGCCGCGTGATGGCGCCGCGCAACGGCTACGCCGACTGGGAGATCACGCAGCTCATCGCCAACGCGATGGGGATGGGCTGGACGTACCGGCACCCCTCGGAGGTGATGGACGAGATCGCGGCGACGACGCCGAGCTTCGCCGGCGTCTCCTACGACACGCTCGACGCGCTCGGCTCGGTGCAGTGGCCATGCAACGAGGCGGCGCCGGCCGGCACGCCGACGATGCACGCGGACCATTTCGTGCGCGGCAAGGGCCGGTTCATGGTCACGGAGTACGTCCCGACCGACGAGCGGACCGGGCCGCGCTTCCCGCTGCTGCTGACCACCGGGCGCATCCTCAGCCAGTACAATGTCGGCGCGCAGACCCGGCGCACGGCGAACGTGCTGTGGCACGAGGAGGATGTCCTGGAGATCCATCCGCACGATGCCGAGCAGCGCGGCGTGCGCGATGGCGATTGGGTGCGTATCGCCTCTCGCGCCGGGGAGACGACGCTGCGCGCGCGGATCACCGACCGGATCGCGCCGGGGGTCGTGTACACGACCTTCCATCACCCGGAGACCCAGGCCAACGTGGTCACGACGGAACTCAGCGACTGGGCCACGAACTGCCCGGAGTACAAGGTGACGGCCGTGCAGGTCTCGCCGAGCAACGGACCCAGCGCGTGGCAACGGGAATACGACGCGTTCGCGCGCCAGAGCCGGCGGATCGCGAAACGGGCGGAAGAGGTGCCGGCAGAGTGAGGTTGCCCCCCGCCTCTCGCATTGTTCCGCGCGTCGCCTGGCGGGGCGGCGAGCGAAGCCAGGGCGAGCGAGACATCCCCGAGGAGGTGCCGGTCGCGCTCACCTACAACCGTGCCGCGTTGGCCGTGCTGTTGGCGACGCCGGCTGATCTCGAAGACTTCGCGATCGGATTCAGCCTCACCGAAGGCATCGTCGAACGGGCGGACGAGATCGAGGAGCTGAGCGTCGTGCCGACGCGCGACGGAGTGGAGGCGCGCATGTGGCTGCCGGCCGCGCGCGCCTTGCTCGCAGATGGGCGCCGGCGGCGTCTGGCCGGGCCGTCCGGGTGTGGATTGTGCGGGATCGAGAGCCTCGCCGACGCGTCCCGGCCGCCTGCACGGATCGCCTCGTCAGCGTGCTTTCGGAGTGAAGAGGTCGCCGCCGCGCTGGCGGCGATGTCTGGCGCGCAGGTGCTGAACCGGCGCACCCGCGCCGTCCACGCGGCCTCGTTCTTCCATCCGGTGCGCGGGCTGCTGGCGTTGCGCGAGGATGTTGGCCGGCACAACGCGCTCGACAAGCTCGCCGGCGCTCTGGCGCGGCTTGGGATGAGCACGGCAGGCGGCATGGTGGTGATGTCGAGCCGATTGTCGATCGAGCTGGTGCAGAAGACGGCTGCGATCGGCGCACCGGTCCTGGTCGGCGTCTCCGCCCCGACCGCGCTTGCCGTCCGCGCCGCCGATGCGGCCGGGATCGCGCTGATCGGCGTGGCCCGCGACGATGGCTTCGAGTTGTTCACCCATCCCGAGCGGATCGATTTTCAGCCGAGCGAAGGACGCGCGCGGCATGTCGCCTGACAGGCTGATCTACATGGCCAACCAGATCAGCCGCGCCTTCGCCCATGAGCCGCGTTCGCAAGCCGTGGAGGACACAGCCGAGCATATCCGCAAGTTCTGGGATCCCCGGATGCGCGCCGCCATCCTCGCCCAGATCGACATTGAGGCCGGCGCAAAACTCGACCCGATCGCGCGGGAGGCGGTGGGGTCGTTGCGGAAAAAATCCTTGGACAACAGCAAGGAATAGACAGGGAGATTCCGTCCATGATGAGCGAGACCGCCGCGCCCGGCCTGCTCGACCGGGAGCGCATCGTCGCCGGCCCGGGATTCAGCCGATGGCTGGTGCCGCCCGCCGCGCTTTGCGTGCATCTGTGCATCGGGCAGGCCTACGCCTTCAGCGTTTTCAACCTGCCGATGACCAAGCTCATCGGAATCACTAAGTCGGCGCCGGGTGATTGGCGCCTCACCGAGCTTGGCTGGATCTTCAGCCTGGCCATCCTTTTCCTCGGACTGGCCTCGGCGGCGACCGGGAGCTGGCTCGATCGCGCCGGGCCGCGCAAGGCGATGCTGCTCGCGGCAAGCTGCTTCGGTGGCGGCTTCCTGATCTCCGCGCTCGGCGTCAGCATCCACAATCTCTGGCTAATCTATCTCGGCTACGGCGTGCTCGGCGGCTGCGGGCTGGGCATTGGCTATATCTCGCCCGTGAAGACGCTGATCACCTGGTTCCCCGACCGCCCGGGCATGGCGACCGGGATGGCGATCATGGGGTTCGGCGGCGGCGCGATGATCGCCTCGCCCCTGTCCGTGCGCCTCATGGCGGCGTTCTCGTCTCCGACCCATGTCGGTGTGGCCGAAACCTTCCTCGTGCTCGGGCTGGGCTATTTCTGCTTCATGTCGATCGGAGCCTGGATCGTGCGGGTTCCGGCCGAGGGTTGGCGGCCCGCCGGCTACACGGTTCCGGCGCAGCCGCGCCGGCTGGTCACGACCGAGAACGTGCATGTGGACACGGCCCTCCGAACACCTCAGTTCTGGCTGCTCTGGTGGGTGCTGTGCCTCAACGTGACCGCGGGCATCGGCGTGCTCGGGCAGGCATCGGCGATGGCGCAGGAGATGTTCCCCGGCCGCATCACCGCTTCGGCGGCGGCGGGCTTCGTCGGGCTGCTCAGCCTGTTCAACATGCTGGGCCGGTTCTTCTGGGCCTCCACCTCCGACGTCATAGGCCGCAAGGCGACCTACTGCGTGTTCTTCATCCTTGGCATGGCGCTCTACGCGCTCGTCCCGTCTTCGAGCCATATCGGCAGCATCGCGCTGTTCGTTCTCTGCTACCTGGTCGTCATCAGTATGTATGGTGGGGGATTTGCCACGATCCCCGCCTATCTGCGCGACGTGTTCGGTGTCCGGTATGTCGGCGCGATCCATGGGCGGCTGCTCACCGCCTGGTCGGCGGCCGGCGTGTTCGGACCCGTGCTGGTGAACTACATCCGCCAATACCAGCTCGATCACGGCGTGCCGAAGGCGGACGCCTACAATGTCACTATGTACATCATGGCGGGCCTGCTGCTGATCGGTCTGATCTGCAACCTCCTGATGCGGGCGGTGCATGAGCGTCACGTGCTCGATGGCCGCGCCGTGCGCGCCTGAGCGGAGAACGAAGATGGCAACGAGCAATGACGTCCGCTCGGAGGAGAGGGCCGTCGGCGTCAAGCTGGTGGTGTTCTGGCTGCTGGTGGGAGTGCCCCTGCTATGGGGCGTCGCCAACACGATCAGGGATGCCACCAAGCTGTTCGGCTGATCGAAGCGGGCGGGAGTTCAGCGAGTTCCCGCCGCCCCCAGCACGATCGCGAGCCCGGCGGCCATGCCGCGCAGCGACGCCTCGGGCTCGACGTCGATCCACTCCTCGGGCGAGTGCGCCCGGCCGCCAGTTCCGCCCGAGCCGATCTTGATCGCGGGAATCCCCAGGCTCATCGGGATGTTGGCGTCGGTGGAGGACGCCTCGAAGCGCGGGGCGAAGCCGTACTGGGCGATGGCGGCGAAAGCGAGGCGGGGCAGCCAGTGCGACTCCTCGGTGCGGCCGGCCGGGCGGTCGCCAACCTTGGTGATCTCGGCGCTCACGCACCCCGCCCGCAGCGCGTTCTCCTCGGCCACCGCGCCATCGACCAGCCGGAGGAAGCGCCGGTCCAGGTCATCCAGCGCCTCGGCCGCCTCTGAGCGGAGATCGAACTCGGCCCAGACGCTGTTCGGGATGGCGTTGATCGACGTGCCGCCGCCGACCCGGCTCGCGCAGAACGTGGTGCGCGGCGACGTGGGCACCGGCAGCGCCGCGAGGTGCCTGATCGCGCCGGCCAGGGCGTGCATCGGGTTGACCAGCCCGAAGGCGGCCCAACTATGCCCGCCGGGGCCGTCGAACGTCACGCGATAGCGGCGCGAGCCGATGCCGCGCGTCGCGATGCCGTTCATGTCCGGGCTGTCCAAGGTGATGAAGGCGCCGATCCGGCCGGCGTACTCGCCGTCCTGGAACAGGTGGCGCATCCCGCGGAGGTCGCCCGCGCTCTCCTCCCCCACGTCGGCGACGAACAGGATGTCACGGCGCGTGCGGACGCCGGCCCGGTCCATCGCGCGCGCGAACGCCAGCAGCACCGCCAGGCTTCGTGTGTCGTCGCCGATCCCCGGACCAAGCAAGCGCGTCCCCTCCCGGCGAACCCGGACATCCGTCTCGGCCGGGAAGACAGTGTCGAGGTGGGCCGCGACGCAGAGCAGATCACCCGCCCCAACGCCGCGGCGCAGCGCGGTCACGTTGCCGACGGCGTCCTGGCGCAGCTCGGACAGCCCCTGGTCAGCGGCCTTGCGCATCCAGGCTTCGGCCCTGTCGCCTTCCTGGAATGGCGGGGCCGGAGTTTCGGTCAGGGCGACGATGTCCTCGACCATGCGGTCATGATCGACGGCGAGCGCCTCGACGGCCGCGCGAAAGGAAGCGGCCTCGGTCACGGCGCGGAGGGTGGCGTCAGAGTCCAAGAGGCGTATCCTGTTTGAAGGTGGCGCCATCATGAGGCCATCCGGACAGGCCAGAAGGGGCTCGGGCGTCCAGTCGCGGTCTTATGAACTGCGCAACGCAGCGGCCGCCGCCAGTGTGACTAGGAGTTGTCACGGCGAGTCCTGATCGCCGGGAGGAAGGAGATAAAGCAATGACTGTACGTCTCGCCACCACGCTCAGCGCGCTCGCGCTTGGTATCGCGACCCTTGCCGCAACACCGGTCCTTGCTCAGCAAGGCGGAGGCGGCGGGGGTGGTAACGCCCCGACGCAGGCGGGCGGCACGCCCAATCCCGGTGCCGGCAACACCGGAACCACGGGCAGCGAAAGCTCTGGCAACGCCACGTCCGGCTCCGAGAGCACGAGCGGTGGGACAGGCACGACTGGAACGGCGGGCGCTGGCGGCGGCACGACAGGTTCGGGTCAGGCCGCCACCCCGAGCCACACGGGAACCTCGCACGCGGCGACAATGCATGGCGGCAGGGCTTCGGGCACGCACGCCACGCATCATGCCGCCGCGCGCACGGGTCACGGCACGATGGCCAGCACTCAAGGCGACACCGCGGCGGGCAACGAGGCGGTCGCGCGGTTGAACGAGCAGAGCCTTCAGGCCGCGCAGCAGGGCCGCAGCTTCACACCGGGCGGGATGCAGCCTTCATCGGGCGAGATGCAGCAGCCCTCGGGTGGGATGCAGGGGCCCTCGGGTGGAACGCAGCCTCCGTCGGGCGGGGGGCAGCCGCCGTCAGGTGGGACGCAGCAGCCGTAAGGGGATCGACTCCCTCTCCGTCCCAAGGGGCGGAGAGGGAGCTTCGATTGGCTGAGAGCGAGCCGGGCGAGGGGGGAATCATCTCTCCCCTTGCAACAGGGGCCGCCTATAATCGTGGCCCGGCCAGCATCTCCCGATCAATCCGCCGGGGCAGCCAGATGCCGTCCTCCAGGCTGCCAAGATAGCGTCCCTCTTCGACCACGACCTTTCCGCGCAGGATGGTGAGGCAGGGCCACGCCTCCATCCGCCGTCCCTCCCACGGGGTATAGTCAGCCTCGTGCAGGTCGGCGGCGCGGATCACGCGCTTGTCGGCGGGATCGAGCACGCAGATGTCGGCATCGGCGCCCGCGACCAGCGCCCCCTTGCGGGGATACAGGCCCATGATCCGCGCCGCGTTCGCCGATGTCAGGTCAACGAAGCGCGCCAGCGTGTAGCCGCGCCGCCCGACCATTTCGGTGTACATCAGGGAGACGCGCGGCTCGACGCCGGCATTGCCGCCGGTGGTGTCATCGATCCTGATCCCCTGGGTCTTCTGCTTGAGCGTGCAGCAGATCTCGTCCGTGGCGACGCAGTTGATCGCGCCGTCGAGCGTGCCGGCCCAGAGCGCCGCCTGGTCCTCGGCGGATTTCAGCGATGGATAGGTGTGGTATATCTGCCCGTTCGGGCGGCGATAGTCCTCGCTCGTGTAGAGCATGTACTGGTGCAGCGTCTCGCCGTAGATCGGCACGCCGCGCGCCCGCGCCTCCCGGATCGCCGCGACGCCCGAGCCCGCCGAGACGTGCATCATGTAGAGCGCGGTGCCCGGCACCTTTTCGGCCAGGCGGATCACGCGCCGGAACGAGATGTCCTCCGAGAGCGTGTTGTGCACCTCCGCCATGTTGGCGAAGCCGGTGCGCTCCTCGCGCATCAGCTTCTCGTACATGTGCATGACGATGTCGTTGTCCTCGGAGTGGATCACCCCGAGCCCCCGGTGGGCGGCAAGGACTTTGAACACCTCCCAGATGTCGCCGAAATCGACCATGCGGCCCTTGCGCGAGGGCGTGATGTCGGTGGTGAAGATCTTCACGGTGGGAAAGCCCGCCTGGATCGCCTCGGCGAGCTCGCCGAACAGCCGCGGCGGCAGGGCGCCCTCGACCATCAGGTGCTGGGCGTAGTCGCAGGCGGAATGGCCGCGCCAGTCCTCCTCCCGCGCGGCGATGGAGCCCTGCACCGACGGGGCCTGCTGGACGCGGGTGAAGTCGATCACCGTGGTCGTGCCGCCGTGGACGGCGGCGCGGGTCACGACATCGGGCGGGTCGGTCAGGCCCACCGTGCCATCGGGGTTCGGCAGGAACCACTTGCAGTGCACGTGCGGATCGATCCCGCCAGGAATGACGATCTTGCCGCTGGCCTCGACCAGGCGCGTCCCGTCGGGGATCGGCAGGCTGTCCTTGGCCGCGACCGCGACGATGCGTTGGCCAGCGATCGCCAGGTCGTAGGCGCCGACCCCTTGCGGCGTGACCACGGTATCGCCGCGCAGCACGAGATCGACCATGCGCTTCCCCTTCGCCGTCGCTCAGGGTCACATGCTCCGCCAGCGTTCGGCTATCCGCAAGGCCCATGCTATTCCGGCACGCCCTCACGCGATCGCTTGGTAAACTGGCGCCGGCTCCAAAACGCCGAAGCAGAGGCGGCAGCATCCTGGCCGAAGGCCTCCCCACTTTCTCGACCTCACGGCTTTTGCTGCGCCCGCGCGCGCTCTCGGATCTTGCCGATTGCCTGGCGATGGACCGCGACCCGGAGGTGACGCGCTTCATCGACGGCCCGTGGTCGGATCCGGCAGCCCACCGGGCCTTCGTGGAGGATCGCATCCGGCGCGCCTATCCGGCGGGCATGGGCTATTGGTCGATCATCGCCGCGGGCGGCTTTGCGGGGTGGGTGCTGCTCACCCCGCTCGACCTGCGCGGGCCGGAGGTGGAGATCGGCTGGCGGCTGTGCCGGTCGGCGTGGGGACAGGGGTTCGCGACGGAGGCGGCGCGTCCGGTCTTGGATCACGCGCAGCGTCGTCTCGGGCTGGAGGAGGTCGTGGCCGACATCGATCCCGCCAACGCCGCATCGATGCGCGTCGCCGCCAAGCTTGGGATGAATGCACGCGGCTGGGTGCCCTATGCTGGGCGCATGGTGTTGCGGCATGTGGCCGTGACGTCCCGGCCCATGCGTTGACGGAGCCGCTGATGGAGACCGCGCAGTTCGATGTCCTGGTGATTGGCGCCGGGATTGCCGGGGCCAGCGCCGCCGCCGCGCTCGCCGAGGATCGCCGCGTGGCGCTGATCGAGGCGGAGGAGCACGCGGGGTATCACAGCACGGGCCGCTCGGCCGCGCGCTGGGAGCGGCACTATGGACCCCCGGACGTGCGGCTGCTCACCGCCTTGTCGCGCGCGTTCTTCGAGGCGCCGCCGGAGGGGTTCGCCGAGACGCCGTTGATGCGGCTCCGGCCAACCTTGTTTCTGGCCACCGAGGCGCGGCGCGCGGATCTGGCGCGCGTCCTGGCCGAGGGCGGCGGGCTGCACGCGGTTTCCATCGCCGAGGCGCGGCGCTTGGTGCCGGCGTTGCGGCCCGGCTATGCGGCGGCGGCGGCGATCGAGGATGACTGCTTCGACCTGGATGTCGCGGCGATCCTCCAAGGCTTTCTGCGCCAGTTCCGGGCGCGCGGCGGCACCCTTCGGCTGCGCCAGCGCGCCGGACGGATCGAACGGCGCGAGGCGCTGTGGCGTGTCGCCACCCATTCAGGCGACATGCTCAGGGCGCCTGTCATCGTGAACGCCGCCGGTTCCTGGGGCGACGAGGTGGCGACAATGGCCGGCGTGCCGCCGTTGCGCCTGGTGCCCCGCCGGCGCACCGGCTTCATCATAGACCCGTCGCCATGGGCCGTGGCGGACTGGCCAATGGTCCTCGACATGGGCGAGACCTGGTACGTCCGGCCCGAGGCGCGCGCACGCCTGATGGTCTCGCCCGCCGACGAGACGCCGATGCATGCCCATGATGTGCGTCCCGACGAGATGGACATCGCGGAAGCGATCGACCGGATGCAGCAGGCGCTGGCGATCGAGGTCCAGCGCGTGGAACGGAGCTGGGCGGGCGTGCGCACATTCACCGCGGACGGAAGCCTCGCCTTCGGGTGGGATGGGGCGGCGCCGGGATTTTTCTGGTGCGTGGGGCAGGGGGGCTATGGCATCCAGACCGCGCCCGCTGCCGGACGGCTGGTTGCCGACCTGATCGCCGGGCGCGATCCGGGCCCGGCCAAGCCCATCGTGGAAGCTGTCGATCCCCAGCGCCTGAAAGCCGGGGCTCGACATTGAAAGATTGCAGCCTCACGTGCAATACTATTGTAGTAGGCGGTATCGAAAGGCGGCGGAGAGCGGCATGACTGAACACAACCAAGCGCCGGACCGTTACGCCTCCTTGCTTCTGGACAATCAGCTTTGCTTTGGCCTCTACGCCGCCGCCAATGCGATCATCCGCGCCTATCGCCCGCTCCTCGCCGAGCTTGGGGTGACGTATCCGCAATACCTGGTGCTGATGGGGCTCTGGGAGAAGGACTGCCGGACTGTCTCGGAGCTGGGCCGCGAGCTGATGCTCGATTCCGGCACGCTCACCCCGCTGCTCAAGCGCATGGAGGCGGCTGGGCTTGTCAAGCGGCACCGCCGCACGCGCGACGAGCGCGAGGTCGAGATCGCGTTGACACAGCAGGGACGCGGGCTACGCGATGCCGCGCTCGATGTGCGGTGCGACATCGTGCGTCAGCTTGCGATGGGCGATGTGGAGATCTCCCGGTTGCGCACTGAGCTCAATCGCGTGCTGGACGCCTTGCTCAGCCACGCCGAGCCGCCCCGCAAGCTGGTTCCGGATCCCGTCTAGGCCGCCTAGCGCAGCGGCCAGAACAGCGCGATCAGCGGCACCCCCGCGCCCACCACCAGCAGCGAGAGCGGCAGGCCCAAGCGCGGATAGTCGGCGAAGCGATACCCGCCCGGCCCCATCACCAGCGTGTTGCACTGGTGCCCGATGGGCGTCAGGAAGTCGCAGCCAGCGCCCAGCGCGACCGCCATCAGGAACGGGTCGGGGTGCAGGCCGAGCTTGACCGCGAGGCTGGCGGCGATCGGCCCGAACACCAGGACCGTGGGCGCGTTGTGCAGGAACGGCGTGACCGCCATCGTGATGACGAGCACCATCGTCAGGGCGACCAGCGGAGACGTCCCGTGGACGGCCTCGGTCAGCCAGCCCGCGAGCAAGGCGCTGCCGCCAGTTTCGGTGATGGCGTGACTGAGCGGGATCAACGCGCCGAGCAGCACGAGGATGTGCCACTCCACCGTCTCGTACGCCTCGTGCATCGTCATCACGCGCAGCAGCAACAGCACCACCGTCGCGCCGAAGAAGGACACGGTGACGGAGACGATGTTGGCGGCCACGAGCCCCATGGCCCCCGCCAGCACGCCGACGGGAATCCAGCTTCGCTGGCTGCGGCCCAGGGCGATGCTGCGTTCGGCGAGCGGCAGCACGCGCAACTCGCCCAGCGCCTCAGGCAAGGTGGCGGCGCGGCCCTTGAGCACCACCACGTCGCCCGCCGCGAGCCGCACGGTGGAGAGACGCTGGCCAATGCGCTGCCCGCTCCGGCTGACCGCGAGCAGCGCCAGGCCGTGCCGCCGCGCGAGATCGAGCTGCGCGGGCGTGTGGCCAACGAGCGTGCTGCCGCCCGTGACCACGCCCTCCACCACCATGATCTCGCCGCTGCCCGCCGCCGCCTCATCCTCGGCCGGCTCGCCCGCCAGCCGCAGCCGGGCACGCGCGACCAGGCGCTCGAGGTCCGCCGGATCGCCGCGCAGCAGCACGACGTCATCCTCCCGCAGGCGCCAATCCGGCGTGGGCACGAACCGGCGATAGCGCTCGCGCACCACCGTCGCCACCTCCACGTCGCCGTCGCCCACGCGCTCAAGGTCGGCAACGGTGTGCCCGACGACGGGAGAGCCGGGCGTGAGCCGGGCTTCGGCGGTGTACTCCTCCATGGTGAAGGCCGCCTCCATCGAGCTCGCCGCCTTGCGCCCGCTCGGCAGCAACCGCCAGCCGACGGTCAGGAACACCAAGCCGAGCAGGGCGATGCTGAGGCCAACCGGCGTGTAGTCGAACATGCCGAACGGCTTGCCCAGCACTTGCTGGCGCACGCTCGCCATGATGATGTTGGGCGAGGTGCCGACCAGGGTGACGATGCCGCCCAGCAAGGAGGCGGAAGCCATGGGCATGAGCAGATAGGATGGCGACGTCCCGTTCCGGCGGGCAACCTGCAACGCCACCGGCATGAGGATGGCGAGCGCACCCACGTTCTTCGTCACCATCGAGAGCAACATGGTCGCGCCGGCCAGGACCGGAACCTGGATCCGGACGGTCCGAAGGCGTGGTAGAATCGGGTGCATGATTGTTTCGACCACGCCCGACCGTGCCACGCCCTCGCTCAGCACCAGCGCCGCGGCGACGATAATGACGATCTCGTTGCTGAACCCCTCGAAGGCGTGATGCGCCGGCACCAGGCCGATTGCAATGCCGATCAGCAGCGCGGTCAACGCCACCAGGTCATACGGCAGCCGGCCCCAGACGAAGAACGCAATCGTGACCCCGATCAGCCCGAAGGCCTCGGCTTGTGGCAGCGTCATGGACGCGCAGACTCCCGCGGGCAAATCCCGGATGCGCGCTGGAACATAGGAACGCGCGGAGCGGTTCGCGAGGGTGGAGCCGAAGGCCTGTTCCGGCGTTTTAGGCATGATGGGACGGGGCAAGTCACGAACGCGGAGAGGAATGTGGTGAAAGGCGCGCGTCAAAGTGCCGCTTCGTCCGCTCGGACGCACCAGGACATCACTGGACCGGCCCCGCTTCCGGGTGAGGAGGATTTTCGCAACCTCGCCAACCTGATCCCGCAGCTTGCCTGGATCGCCGCCGCGGACGGCTACATCTTCTGGTATAATCAGCGCTGGTACGACTACACTGGGACCACCTTCCAGCAGATGCAGGGCTGGGGTTGGCAGGCGGTGCATCACCCCGACCATGTCGAGCGCGTCACGGCGCGCTTTCGCGAGTGCGTCGAGGCGGGCGAAGTCCTGGGAGGACACGTTTCCGCTGCGCGGCCGGGACGGCGGCTTCCGCTGGTTCCTGTCCCGCGCCCAGCCGCACCGCGACGCGAGGGGGCACATCCTGCGTTGGTTCGGCACCAACACCGACGTCACCGAGCAGATGGCGACCGAGGACCGGCTGCGCGCCAGCGAGCAGCGGTTCCGCACCTTGGTCGACGCGTCGGCCGATATCATCTGGAACATGCCGCCCAGCGGCGATTTCGAGTGGCCGCAGCCGCGCTGGAGCAACTTCACCGGCCAGAGCTTCGAGGCGCTGCGTGGCTCAGGTTGGATCGAGGTGATCCACTCCGAGGACCGCGCCGCCGCGATCGAGGCTTGGGAGCGGGCGCTGGCGAGTCGCTCGCGCCTTGACCTTGAGGTTCGGATGCGCCGTCACGACGGGGCGTGGCGTGTCATGCAGGGCCTGGCCGTGCCGATCCTGGATGGGCATGGCGAGATCCGCGAATGGATTGGCATCCACACCGACGTGACCGAGGCGAAGCGGGCCAAGATCGAATTGGAAGCGGCGCGCGATGCCGCGGAGGAGGCGAACCGGGCCAAGAGCACGTTCATCGCGAACATGAGCCACGAGCTGCGCACCCCGCTTTCGGCTGTGATCGGCTACACCGAGATGCTGGAGGAAGAACTCGAGGATCTCGGCCAGCCCCACCTTGTCGAAGATCTGAACAAGATCACCGCGAACGCCCGCCACCTGCTCAGCCTCATCAACGACGTACTGGACCTCTCCAAGATCGAGGCGGGGCGAATGACCGTGACCGCCGAGCGGTTCGAGGTGGGCGAGATGCTGCGCGAGATCGTGACCGTCGCCGAACCGCTCGTCCAAAGGAACGAGAATCAGCTCGTGCTTGACTTTGCCGACGAGCTGGGCGTTGCGCGCACGGACCAGGTGAAGGTGAAGCAGTGCCTTCTGAACCTGCTCAGCAACGCGGCCAAGTTCACGGAGCGGGGCACGATCACGCTGCGCGCCCGGCGCGAGGCGCGTGACGGGCGCGCCTCGCTGGTCTTCTCGGTCCGCGATACCGGGATTGGCATGACCACCGAGCAGCTCGGCAAGCTGTTCCAGCGCTTCACCCAAGCCGATGAGTCCACCACACGGCAATTCGGCGGAACCGGGCTCGGCTTGTCGATCACGCGGGCATTTTGCCAGATGATGGGCGGCGACGTGCGTGTTGAGAGCGAGCCTGGACGCGGATCGGTGTTCGCGATGGACATCCCGGCCGTCCTTGAGACCGGCGTCAAGGATGCCGCGCCCGCCAAGGCCCCTTTGGGGGCGGCGGTGGAACCGGGCGACTGCGTGCTGGTGATTGACGACGACCCAGCGGCGCGCGAGCTCCTGACGCGCTTCCTCGACCGAGAGGGATTCCGCGTCCGCACCGCCGTTGACGGGCGTGCCGGTCTCGCGCTGGCGCGCGCGCTGCGGCCCCGCGTCGTGTTGCTGGATGTGGAGATGCCGCACCTGGACGGATGGTCCGTGCTGCACGCCATCCGCTCCGACCCGGAGCTGGCCGACATGCCGGTGGTGATGGTTTCCGTGGTGAACGAGCAGGGCCTTGGCTACACGCTGGGCGCCACCGATTATCTCGTCAAGCCGATCGAGTGGGACCGCCTCAAGGCGATCATGGACCGCTACCGCCACGCCGAGGGGCCAGCTGAGGTGCTGGTGGTGGACGACGACCCGGACGCGCGCGCGCGACTGCGCACCATGCTTGAACGCGACGGCTGGACCGTCGCGGAGGCGAGCCATGGGCGCGAGGCCCTTGCTCGTGTCGCGGTCCAATCTCCCGCGCTGATCCTGCTCGATCTGATGATGCCGATCATGAACGGGTTCGACTTCCTGGCCGCGTTGCGCGGCCGCCCCGGGTGCCGGGACATCCCGGTCGTGGTGCTGACGGCCAGGGACGTCACTGCGTCCGAGCGGGCCCGGCTCGAACAGCAGGCTGATCAAGTGTGGATAAAGGGCACGATCAGCCTGAGCGAACTCGCGCAGGACTTGCGCGAGGTGCTTGCGCGGCATCGCGGCGACGGCGCGGGCGGCAAGGAGACACATGCATGACGCATATCCTGTTGGTCGAGGACCACGAGGAGATTCTGGGATTTCCTGTCCCGGCGGCTCAAGCGACGCGGCTATGACGTGACGGTGGCGGTGGATGGGCAGGACGGCGTGGACAAGGCGCTGGCCGCGCCGCCCGATGTGGTGCTGCTGGACATGAACCTGCCGGTCATGGACGGCTGGACCGCCGCGGGCGTGCTCAAGGCGGACCAACGGACCGCTGCGGTGCCGATCATCGCCCTCACCGCGCACGCGATGTCGGGGGATCGGGAGAAGGCGCTGGCCGCCGGGTGCGACGACTACCATCCCAAGCCGGTGGACTTCTCCCGCCTGCTGACCCAGATCGAGGCGCTGACCGGCGGCGCGCCTCCTGCGAGCAGAAGCTAGCGGTGGCGCGCGCTGGGCTGCTGTCGCATCTGTTCGGGGCAGCCGGAGAGCACGCCGAACGCGACGGCCAGGCGGCCGAGCTGGAGGCCCACGCGACCGGGGTTTTGCCGGCGACGCTCGAAGGCGGCCTCGCGCTGAGGTCGCGCACCAGCCAGGGGCGCCGTCAGCGTCAGGTCACGCTGCCGCGCGCCATTATCGCCGAGAGCCTGAGCGAAAAGGTGCTGCATGGCTGGCTCCAGAACCGGCATCAGACGCTCTATCCGCTGACCGTGAATCTGCGCGCGCTCGATCCGCCCCGCGTGGCATTGCTGGCGCAGGTGATGGCAGTGGCCCTGCTCGCGGGCATCGCGCCGCGGGATGCGGATGATATCGATGCGGTTTCATCCTGGCTCGGCACGGTGGGCGGCGACGAGTCCGCGCGCGCGGCGTTGCGGGCGGCGCTGGAGGCGCCTCCCGCCTTGAGCGCGCTGTTGCACGGCGTCCAGCAGGCGAACCTGACCGCCTATGCCTACGTGGTCGCGCTCGTCGCCGGACCGTTGCGCGACCCGGCGGGGGCGCTTTTCCTCGACTACCTCGCGGCGCGGCTCGGCCTGCCGACGAACGTGGTGCGCAGCGCCAATCGGCGGTACCGGCGGTGAGGCTTTGGAGGCTGGGGACTACTCCTCGCGCAGCAACGCGTCGAGCGTGACCGGGCACTCGGTCGGCACCGGCAGGGGCGGCTGCCCGTCGATCGTCTCGGGCATGGCGCGCAGCGCGCGGCGGTAGAGGCGCGCCAGATCGATCCGCTGGCGCATGGAGGGCGCGAACCGATCAGCGGCATCGCCCCGGAATCGGGTAGCCTCCGCGCGCCAGCCGGGCGCCGCGAGCGATTGGGGCCAGGCTTGGGCCTTGAGCGCATGGGTAAGCGCCTGGATGAGCAGCGACTCCACGGCGTGCAGTTGCTCGCGGCCCACGCTTTCGATCTCCTCGATGATGTTCGGCCAATCGGGCGAGGCGTCATTCAGCCGATCGGCCGCGGCGACGCGGCGCAGGCGCGCGACCTGTTCCTCGCTCCAGGTCAGGATGTCAGTCTCATAGAGATCGCTCATGATGTCCTCCCAATGATCCCTTTCCTCACTGCTCGGGCTCAGTCATCGCGCGCAGTGCTCCCTGCACGGTTTCGCTGTCAACCAGCAGCTTGCGCGCGAGGTCGGCGAGCGTGATCCAGCCGCTGACGCGTCCGCGCGCATCGTGCGCCGGCATGCGGCGGATGTGGTTCGCCGCCATCATGTCCATGGCGGCCGAGAGCGTGTCATCCTCGCCGCAAGCGACCACCGGGCGCGAGAGGATGTCGCGGACGCGCACACCCGCGGGGTCGAGGCCGCGCGCGACCACCCGGTAGAGGATGTCGCGGTCCGTGACGACGCCCTCGACCCGCTCCTCGTTGCCCGCCGGCAGCCCGCCCACGTCCAGCTCGCCCATCAGCTCGGCCGCCTCCTTCACGGTGGCGTTGGGGTCGATGAACTCGACGTAGCGGGTCATGATGTCCGATATTTTCATGTCTCACGTCCCCACGCCGTCACGGCCGCGCCGGCCCGGCGTCACGACTCCTGGTGTTCGGGTGAAGTCATGAGCTCTCGCGCCAGGCGCGGCCGTGACGAGAGGCCGGGGCCATCGCGAGGGGTGCGGTGTCAGTCCGCGCGACGGCGGGAGCGGCGGAGCTGGCCGAGAAGAAAGCTGGTGACGGGTCCTATGAGCGTGGCCATGGTCAGGCTGCGCTGCGCGCTATCGATGGCGCGGCGACGCACCTCCAGGGCCTCAAGGGAGACGCGATCCTCGGAGCCCCGCAGGAATGCCATGCCGAGCAGGACGGCGACGACCAGAAGGTTGCCGCCGAGCACGACCAAGGCGGCCTCCTCGGGCTGGAAGTGCCGGGCCACGTAGCTCCAGAACGCCAGCTCCAGGAAAGCGAGGCAGGCGAGCAGGAACGGCAACGCCATGATCACCAGGACAAGCTGGGTGATGACCCGGCGCACGCGCCGCTTCAGCCGCACAGCCTCGGCCTGAGCCGCGATCTGGGCGAAACGAACCGGCCGGGTGGTCAGCGGAGCACCCGCGCCGCCAGGAAGCCGATCACGGCGGCGATCAGCACGGCAATGATGGGCCGCTCCTTCACACGTCCGGACACCGCCTCGGCTTGGTGGCGCGCGGCGCCCATGGCGGTTTCCGCCCGGCCCGCGGCGTCGGCCAAGGCGGGCGTGACCCGCTCTCGCATCAATGTCTCGACTTGCGCGCGCAGCCTGGCGACCTGCTCGCTCATGTCCTCCGCGTTGGGCATCGACTTCCCGGCCATTTCTGATCGGTCCTTGCGCTTCTGGTTCGGCCATCCAGAGTTAGGCGTGCGCCGGCGCCATTTCGAGCGAGAGGCAATCACGCCAGCGTGGGAACGACCAGCTTTGGACGGTCAGTAGCGGCGCATCAGCGCGACCAGCCGGCCCTGCACCTTCACCCGCTCGGCGGGAAAGATGCGGGTCTCGTAGCGTTGATTGGCCGGCTCGAGCGCGATTGAGTTGCCGCGGCGGCGGAGGCGCTTGAGCGTCACCTCCCCCTCGTCCACCAAGGCCACGACGACCTGCCCGTTCTCCGCCGTCTCGCCCTTGCGGATGATGACCGTGTCGCCGTCCAAGATGCCGGCATCGACCATCGAGTCGCCCGCGACCTCAAGCGCGTAGTGCTCCCCGGAGCCGATCATCGCCAGGGGCACCTCGATCTGCGCGCTGTTGTCGCGCAGCGCCTCGATCGGCAGGCCGGCGGCGATGCGGCCATAGAGCGGGAGCTGGATCGCCGCCGCTTCTTCCGCGGCGCGAACGCCGGGGAGCTTTGGACTGAAATCGCCGCGGATCACGTTCGGCGCGAAGCCGCCCCCTGGTGCCTCCTCCGGCTCGACGGAAGGGCGGGGCTGCTGATCGTCGGGCAGGCGAACCACCTCCAGCGCGCGCGCCCGATGGTGGCGCCGGCGCAGGAACCCGCGTTCCTCCAGGGCGGAAATCAGGCGGTGAATGCCGGATTTCGACTTGAGATCAAGCGCTTCCTTCATTTCCTCAAACGACGGTGAGAAGCCGGTCTGCTTTAAGTGGCGGTCGATGAACACGAGCAGTTCATGTTGCTTGCGGGTCAGCATGGAGCGGAGTCCCTGGCCGGCCGGAGAATCGGCGATGATCGAACAAATCGGCAACCGCCGTTGTTCTAGGTTGGTTCACCTCGCCGCGTCAAGCGTCTCGTTTCACAATCCAAGCGAATCCAGTCGGATGACCGGAACCTCCGCGCCCGCTTCCTGGGCGGGGGCGTGCGGGGGACGGAGGATCAGCGCGTCGGCCAGGGCGAGGCGGCGCAGCATCGCGGAATCCTGGACTGGAAAAGCCGTGGCGACCAGCCGCCCTTCGGGATCGCGTTCCAGCGTGGCCCGCAGGTGGTCGGCGCGCGCGTCGTTGGCGGCCACGGGCGCTCCGAGCCGGGCGGCCGTGCTTGGCGGCGGTCCCGCGCGAAGGCCGGAGAGCGCGGCGAGGGCGGGGCACAGGAACAGAACCGCGCAGACCAGGGCGGAGACCGGGTTGCCGGGCAGGCCCAGCACCGGGACCGGGCCGAGCCGGCCGAACAGCAGCGGCTTGCCCGGCCGCATCGCGATCTTCCAGAAGTCCACCTCCAGGCCGCGCGTCCGTAGTCCTTCCACCACCAGGTCGTGATCGCCCACGCTCGCGCCCCCCGTGGTCACGAGCATGTCTATCCCCTTGGCCGAGTCCGCCACGGCGGCGATCGCGGCAAGGTCGTCGGACGCGATCGGCAACACAATGCCCTCGCCGCCGGAGGCCCGGATCAGCGCGGCGAGGGCGTGGGCGTTGGAGCTGACAATGCCGCCCGGCGGAATGGGCTCGCCGGGCAGGGCGATCTCGTCGCCGGTCGCCAGCACGCCAACGCGCGGGCGGCGATGCACCGCGATCCACGGGTGGTTGGCGGCGGCGGCGAGCCCGATGTCGCGCGCGCCCAGGCGCCGTCCGGCGGGCAGGACAGCCTCGCCCGCCTTGAAGTCCTGGCCGGCGCGGCGGATGTGCCGGCCGGGCCGCACCGCTTCGTTGACCCGAACCCGTTCCGCCTCGCGGGCCGCGTCCTCCTGAAGGAGGATCGCGTCGGCCCCGTCGGGCACCAGGCTGCCGGTGAACAGCCGCACTGTCTGCCCTGGCCCGAGCGCGCCGGCGAAGGGATGCCCCGCGGGGGCTTCGCCGATCACCTCCAGCACGGCGCCCAAGGCGCCATCGGCGGCGCGCAGCGCGTAGCCGTCCATCGCCGAGACGTCGGCCGGCGGCTGGGTCAGCCGGGCGATCAGGGGCGCGGCGCTGACCCGCCCCCACGCCTCGGCCAGGGCGACGACCTCGGCCGGGAGGGGGCGCAGGTCCGCCAGTATCCGGGCGCGTGCTTCCTCAACGCTGATCATCGGCTCAATCCTGCCGGAACTCGCCCGACTTGCCGCCATCCTTGTGCGTCACGCGCAGCGCCTCGATCCGCATCCCGCGGTCGATCGCCTTGCACATGTCATAGACGGTGAGCGCCGCGACCGCGGCCGCCGTCAGCGCCTCCATCTCCACCCCGGTCTGGCCGGTGGTGCGCACCGTGGCCTCGATCTCCACCGCCGCGCCCGCCTCGTCGGGCGCGAGGTCCACGGTCACGGCGGTGATCGGCAAGGGATGGCAGAGCGGGATCAGGTCGGCGGTGCGCTTGGCGGCCATGATGCCGGCCAGGCGGGCGACCGCGAGCACGTCGCCCTTCTTCGCCGTGCCCGCGCGCACCACCGCGAGCGTCTCCGCCCGCATCACCACGCGCGCCCGCGCCGTCGCGCGCCGCGCCGTCGCCGGCTTATCCGAGACGTCAATCATCGCGGCGTTGCCGCGCGCATCGAAGTGGGTCAGGCTCACGCCGCGAACGCCCCAAGCGCGTCGCCGTCGAGCAACGCTCTCACCGCCGCGGTGACGTCCGGCTGGCGCATGAGGCCCTCGCCCACGAGAAAGCAGAGCGAGCCGGCCCTGGCCAGGCGCTTGAGGTCGGCGTTGCTGCGCATCCCGCTCTCCGAGATCAGGAAGCGGTCGGGCGGAACCAGCGGCGCAAGCTGCTCCGTCACCGCAAGATCGGTCTGCAACGTCCTGAGGTTGCGATTATTGATCCCGATAAACTGGGTCTGCAACCCAAGCGCCCGTTGCAGCTCCCGCTTATTATGAACCTCGGCCAGCACGTCCATGTCGAGCGAGCGGGCGATCTCCTCCAGCTCGCGCGCCAGCTCGTTGGACAAGGCGCCCATGATGAGCAGGATGCAGTCGGCCCCCATGGCGCGGCTCTCGTAAACCTGCCAGGGCTCTAGGATGAAATCCTTGCGCAACACCGGAAGCTCCACCGCTTGGCGCGCGGCGATCAGGTCGCGGTCGCTGCCCTGGAAGTGCGGGCCTTCGGTCAGCACCGACAAGCACGTGGCGCCGCCTTCCTCGTAGGCGCGGGCGAGCGCGGCGGGGTCGAAGTCGGGGCGGATCAGGCCACTGGAAGGCGAGGCTTTCTTGATCTCCGTGATGAGCGCGTACCGTCCCTGTGCGACGCGCTCCTTGAGCGCCCTGCCAAAGCCGCGCGGGGCGTGCGATTGGGCGGCGATACCCTGGCGCAGCGTCTCGATGCTGAGATCGGCCTTGCGCCGGGTCACTTCAGCGCACGTGACGGCGCAGATGCGTCTTAGGACATCGTCTTCGGGCGGTTCGGCCGGTGCGTCAGCGACCATCTTGTGTTCTCCTGCGTTCAGCGCGCCTCGGCCGAGGGGCCGGCGCGCGTCGTCTCCCGGCGCAGCCGCTCCAGCGCCGCCAGGGCCGCGCCCGAGGCGAGCGCGCGATCAGCCAGCGCCACGCCCTCGCGCACATCGCCCGCGCGCCCGGCGACGATCAGGGCAGCCGCGGCGTTGAGCGCGACGGTGTCGCGATATGGGTCGCGCGCGTCCTCCAGCAACGCGCGAAGCCTCGCCGCGTTGAGCGCGGCATCGCCACCTTTGATCGCGGCGATCGGCGCGCGGGGGAGCCCGGCATCCTCTGGGGTCAGCGTGAACGCACGCAGCGCCCCGTCCTCAATCTCGACCACGAGATTCTCGCCGGCGACGGTCAGTTCGTCGAGACCCTGGCCGTGGACGACCCAGGCGCGCTGGATGCCTAGCCGGCCCAGCGTCTCGGCCATTGGCCGGGTCCAGGCGGGGTCGAACACGCCCGTGAGCTGGCGGCGCACGCGGGCCGGGTTGGCGAGGGGACCGAGCAGGTTGAAGATCGTGCGCGTGCCGAGCTCGGCCCTGGGGCCGCCGGCATGGCGCATCGAGGGGTGGTGGCGCGGCGCGAACAGGAACGCGCAGCCGGCCGCGCGCAGGATCGCGGCCAGCCGGTCGAGCGGCACGTCCACGTTCACGCCCAGCGCCGCGAGCACGTCGGCCCCGCCGGTGCGCGAGGAGAGCGCCCGGTTGCCGTGCTTGGCGACCGGCACGCCGCATCCGGCCAGCACCAGGGCCACGGCGGTGGAGACGTTCAACGTGCCGGCGTTGTCGCCCCCGGTGCCGCAAACATCGATCGCGTCCTCCGGGGCCTCGATCGCGCTCATGCGCGCGCGCATCGCCCGCACCGCGCCGGTCAGCTCGGCCACGGTCTCGCCGCGCACCCGCATCGCCATCAGCAGCCCGCCAATCTGCGCCGGCGTGGCCTCGCCCGACATGATGGTCTCGAACGCCGCCTCCGCCTCCGCCTCGGACAGCGTAGCGCCGGCGGCGAGCCGGGCGAGCGCGGGCTTGAGGTCGCTAGACACGCACCATCACGCCGCGCGCGGCACGTCTTGGTCGTCGCCCCTGGCGATGCGGAGGAAGTTGGCCAGGATGGCGTGGCCGTGCTCGCTGGCGATGCTTTCGGGGTGGAACTGGACCCCGAACATCGGCAACGCGCGGTGGCGCAGGGCCATGATGAGGCCGTCCTCGGTCCAGGCGGTCGGCACCAGGCACGCGGGCAGGCCCTCTCGCGCGACGATCAGGCTGTGATAGCGCGTCGCGGCGAACGGCGAGGGCAGGCCGGTCAACAGGTCCGTGCCCTCGTGGAAGACCTGGCTGACCTTGCCATGCATCGGCGCGGGCGCCCGCACCACGGCGCCGCCGAACGCCTGTCCGAGGGCTTGGTGGCCGAGGCAGACGCCGAGCAGGGGAACGCGCCCCGCCGCAGCGGCGATCAGCGCGAGGCAGACCCCGGCCTCGTTCGGCGTGCAGGGTCCGGGCGAAAGGACGATCGCTTCCGGCGCGCGTGCCAGGGCGGCGTCGGGCGTGAGCTGGTCATTGCGCACCACCTCGCAGCTTGCGCCCAGGTCGCCCAGGAAATGCACGAGGTTGAAGGTGAAGCTGTCATAGTTGTCGACCAGCAGGATCATGGCCCCATCCTGCGCGCGGGCGCGCGGGGGTGGCAAGAGTGTGTCCGGCAGGAATACCGTCCGATCCCTGGGGCTTGCACGACACGCATTTTTTGTACGCGCTGCGCACAAGCTAGAACTGGTGCCGCAGCTCGCGCGAATACCAGCTTTATCGAAACAAGCCGGCTCACCAACTTGTAGTGGCTTCGAGCCGCGGGGTGCGGGCGTTATCCTCGGCGGTCCTCGTGCAATCCGCTTTGAGTGTGGAATTCGATGAACGTTCAGCGTTCTGGCGCCAAGTTGTTGGCCGACCTCCTGCGCGCCGTGCCCTTCGCCCGGCTTGATGCGTCCTATCCGCGCATCGCCGATCTCGGAATCATTGGCGACCGGCACACGGCGGCGGTGGTGACAAACGCGGGCGAGATCGTCTGGTACTGCCCCGGGCGCTTCGATGCGCCAAGCCTGCTCGGCGGGTTGCTCGACCCGGCGGTTGCCGGCTCGTGGCGTGTTGACCTTCCCGGCGCCAAGCCGGCGCTGCGGCGCTACCTCGACGAAGGCGCGGTGCTGGAGACGACTTTGCATCATCCGGGCGGGCGGTTCGGCATCACCGATTGGATGACCCTGCCGCGTCCCGGCGTGCCGCGGGGCATGCTCTGCCGGACCTTCACCGCCGCTCCCGGCGCGCTCCACCTCGTTCTCACGCCGCGTCCCGATTACGGCCACCGCGTCCCCTCGCTGCGCCAGGCGACCCCCAACCGGGTGGTGATCGATGACCGGTTCCATCTGCACGCCTCTCACCCGTCCAGCATTCGCGGGGCAAGCATCGAGACCAGGGTGCCGAAGGGCGAGCGGGCGTGGGCGGTGCTGTCGGACGCCGCCGCCGCGACGGCCATGGTTGGCGAGGCCGAGCTGGGCCGCTGGCTCTCGGCCACCCGCGACGGCTGGGGCGAGCTGGCCGGTCGCTGCGCCTATGACGGGCCGTACCGAGAGCAGGTCCGCGCCTCGCTGCGCGCCTTGCGCCTGCTCGTCTACGAGGAGACCGGCGCCATCACCGCATCGGTGACGACGTCACTGCCCGAGGTGATCGCCGGCAAGCGGAACTACGACTACCGCTACACCTGGCTGCGCGACAGCGGCATGATCGTGCGCGCCCTGACCCGGTTCGAGCCGGAAGGCCATGAGGCTCGCCGCCACCTGGGGTTCGTCGCCGGGCTGCGCGACACCGGGTACCGGAAGCTGCTGGACCCGGTCTCCGCGATCGGCGGGGAGCGCGTGCCCATGCAGTCCAGGCTCAAGCTGGCCGGGTACCGCCGCAGCCGCCCGGGCTTCATCGGCAACCGGGCGGCCAAGCAGCTCCAGCTCGGCTCGCTCGCCAACTTCCTGCTCGGCGCGCGCGAGACGTATGAACGGGTTGCGCCAAGGGAGCACTGGGAGACGGTGGCCGCGACCGCCGACTTCCTCGCCGCGAACTGGGCGCGGCGCGATTGCGGCATCTGGGAGGAGCGGCCCCCGCGACAGTTCACCGCCAGCAAGGTGTTCACCGCCTGCGCGCTGGAGGGTCTCGCGAAATTCGCGTCGGACCCGGCGCGCGCCGAGGCGTACCGCGCCACGGCCGGCGAGATCCGCGCCTATGTCGCGCGATCGTGCCGCACCAGGGCGGGCGGCTATGCCGCCATTGCCGGCACCAACGCGGCGGACATCTCGGCCGCCCTGTTCCCGGTCTGGGGCTACACCGCGCCGGACGATCCGGCCATGGAGGCGGCGATCCGGGAGCTTGAGCGGACATACTGTTCTGGCGGCAGCCTCTATCACCGTCATCTGGAGAAGGCGCGGGCGCAGCGGCGGGAAGGCGCCTTCCTCGCTGGAACCTTCTGGATCGCGCACTACTGGGTGGCGCGGGGCGATCTCGGCCGCGCCGGCCGGATGATCGACGCGGGTCTCAGGCACGCGAACGACCTGGGGCTGTTCCCTGAGGAGATCGACCCCCGATCAGGGAGGATGCTGGGCAACATGCCGCTCGGCCTGGTCCATGCGAGCTTCCTGTCCGCGGTCGCTGATTACGACGAGAAGCGGAAAAGGTGAGGAACGCCCGCGATTCCCTTTGGAAGGGAACAGGCTGAACCTCTCAGGTACTGGAGCAGCCGCAGCAACGCTTGGCCCAGCGGCGTTTTCAGCTCTTGAAGGTCCAGCGTGCCATCATGGTTCGTGTCGGCCGCCTTGAACCGAGTCTCCACCATGGCGAGGTACTCCGCTCGGCTGAGCGTGCCATCATTGTCCTTGTCGGCTTGCTTGGCTGCCTGTGGGCTGAGCGTGCCCACCAATTCCCTCACGTCCAGCGTGCCCTCGTGATCGGTGTCCAGGGCCGTGAACTTCTTCTCGGCCGCCTTGTTCGCCTCGTCGAGACTGATGGTGCCGTCCTGGTTCGTATCGATCGCGTGCATCGCCGCCTTGGGCGCGAGCGTCTGTTGCGTTCCGGCGGGCTGTGCCTGGGCTGCCGCCGCCACGCCGATCGAAAGCCCAGCGGCCAGCAGATACGTCATCCTCATGGTCGCGCTCCCGGCTGTGCGAGCGGTCACGAAACACCGATTTATGCGAACTTCAACCCTCGAACCCATGCGTCGGCAGGCCGCGCACGCCGGGCCGGAAGCGGAACAGGCCACCGGCATGGGGCTCGGTCACCTTGTGGACAATACTCAGGCCGGAGGCGGCCGAGGTGACATAGAGCACGTCCAGGTTGGGTCCCGCGAGGGCGCACATGGTCGGCTGGCTGACCGGCAGCTTGACCTCTCGGTCCACTTGCCCGTCCGGCTTGAACCGGATCAGCCGGCCGCCGCCGTGGATCGCCGACCAGTAGCACCCCTCCTCGTCCAGGGCGGCGCCGTCCGGCATCCCCAGATCGGATGGGATTTGCGCGAAGAGGCGGCGATTCGCGATCTGGCCCTGCTCAAGATCGAAATCGTATTGAAAAATCGTGTGTTCCTTGCTGTGCGACAGGAACATCGTGCCGCCGTTCCGGCTCCAGTAGAGCCCGTTCGTGATCATCGCCATATCCGGATGCGTCACCAGGCCGGTCGCCGGGCTATGGGAGAAGAGCGGCCCTGGCTCCGGGTTTCCCGCTTCCTCCTTGGGGTCGAACATCGTCCCCGTCCAGAACCGGCCCTTGCCGTCGCACCCGCCCTCGTTGAAGCGGAAGCGCAGCGGATTGTAGGGCGGCTCGGCGAGCTTGGTCAGCGCATCGGTCACGAGGTCCAAGCGGAACAGGCCGGAGCGCAAGGCGACAAGCGCGGCCGGCTTGCGCGCGTACAGCGCATAGCAGCCGATCTCGTCGGGCAGCGGCCAGGCGCGGGTGCCACCCGTGGCCGGGTTCAACCGATAGAGGGCGGGGGCCTTCACGTCGATCCAATAGAGGGCCTGCTCGGGAATCCACCAGATAGGGGATTCGCCGATCTGGGCATGGGCGTCCAGAACCAGCTCGATATCTTCCTGCGCCATGCGGACGCCCCCGATCCCTAAGCCGATAGGCCCGGAACGTCAGCCCGCGGGCGCGGCTGCGCCTGCCGTCGGGGCGGCGGATCAATCCGGCTTGTGCCGACCTTGGTGCCGGCGAAGGTGCCGTCGCCCCAGCGTGTCATTCCCAGCGCGCGGCGGCCCCGATCAGCGCCAGCCCGCGCGCGATGGCCTCGCCGTTCAGCCGCTCGGCCATGCCGCCGGCGGCCTCGATCGCGCGCGCGTAGAACGCGGTCAGCTCGGGGACGCCGATGACATGCACCATCGCGCCTTCCGGCAGCGCGGCGAGCGCGGCGCGCACCTCATGGCCGATCAACAGCCCCCACAGGAACGAGCCGGCGGCCCCGTCGGCAAGCCGTCCCGCCAGCGCGAGCGCGCGCATCCCGAACAGGTGGTGCAGAAGCCCGCCCACTTGGCCGGAACGGGCGACCCCGGCATCGAACGCGTCGAGATCGCTGGCCGGGGCGTCGCGGATCGTGCGGCCTGGGAAGACCTGGCCACGCAGGGCGGCGAACGTCTCTCCGGTCGCATGGGTCGCGAACCCCACGATCCGCCCGGCCTCGACGCGCGCCCAGGTGGAGTTGCTGCCCGGCACACAGGCGAACCCCGCCCCGCTGATTTGCGCCAGCGCGCCCATGACCAAGGCCGCCTCGCACCGGATCACGCCCAGGGCGCCGCCCGCGTCGGCGCAGCTCAGGCCGGGCATTTGTTTCACCTCCGCCCAGTAAAATGGGACCGTGCCCAGCGCGCGGGCCAGCTCGGCCGGGCCGGCGGGGCAGGGGAGGAGCGGTGCCTCCACCCAGCCGCGCGGGCCGCCGACCGGGCCGCACAGCAGGACGTGGCGTTCTCCAGCGGCGAGCCATGGCCCGATCTCCTCGCGCAGCGTGTCGGCGAAGCGCCCATTCTGCACGTTGAGGACACCGCGCGGACTGTTTCGGCGGTCCCGGATGGCGCCGTCCGCGGTCAGCCGGAAGGCGCGAAAACTGGTGGTGCCCCAATCGACGCCGATCATGCGATTCTCCGTGGCCGTGCCGTTCAGACCCGCGTGCGGGTGACGCGCAAGCTCAACCTGCCGGGAGACGGCATAGCATGACGCGCCGTCTGATGGTGACGGAACTGCCCGTCGACACCGTGGCACTGGCGCGCTTCCTGATCGGGCGCATCGTCGTGCGCCGGCTGGAAGGCGGGCTGGCCAGCGGCCGCGTCGTCGAGACCGAAGCCTATGTGCCGGGCGACGCCGCGTGTCATGCCGTCTCCAGGCGAACGGCGCGCAACGCCTCGTTGTTCCTCTCCACGGGCCATGCCTACGTGTACCGCGCCTATGGCCGGTCGTGGATGCTGAACGTCTCGAGCGAGCAGGAGGGGGTTGGCGCCGGCGTGCTGGTGCGGGCATTGGAGCCGCTCGAGGGGATCGCGCTGATGCAGCGCAACCGGGGCGGGGCGAGCCTGCGCGACCTCGCGCGCGGACCTGGCCGGCTCGCCGAGGCGATGGCCATCGACCGCTCGCTGGACGGGATCGATCTGTGCGCCGACGCGCGTCTGTGGCTCGCCACCGACGACGCGGCGCAAGGCGAGATCGCCGCGAGCACCCGCATCGGCATCACCAAGGACGCTGATCGCGTGTTGCGCTTCTTCCGGCGTGGCAGCCGGTTCGTGAGCGGGCCAGGGTGGCTCAACAACGCCTAGGCCGCGATAATGCGTGCCGGGAGGACCACGACATGGACTACGCGCCGCCGCCGCACCACACCCAGAACTGGCATCTCGTCAAGCCCGCGGCGAGCGGCCGCCGCGGCATCGTGGTCGGCCAGTCCAAGGACGCGGCAGAGGCCGGGGTCGCGGTGCTGGACGCGGGCGGCAACGCGATCGACGCGGCGGTCGCCACCGCGCTCGCGATGGCGGCGGTGGAGCCGTGGAACTCCGGTCTTGGCGGCATCGGCTTCGCGCTCGTCCACCGCGCCGGGAAGGAACGGGCCGAGGTCGTCGATTTCGGCCCCGTGGCGCCGCGCGGAATCGATCCCTCCCGCTTCAAGCTGACCGGCCGCACGACCCGCGACCTGTTCGCCTGGCCAGAGGTGGAAGGAAACGCCAACGTCCACGGACCGCTCTCCTTCGCCATCCCGTCGGCGCCCGCCGGATACGCGTACATGCACAAGCGCTGGGGCAGGCTGCGCTTCAGAGAGGTGATCGGGCCGGCCGTCGCGCTGGCCCGGCGCGGGCTGCCGCAGGACTGGTTCACCACGTTGAAGGTCGCCAACGCGGCGTCGGTGCTGCGGCTCTATCCCGAGAGCGCGCGCATCTACCTGCCCGAGGGTCTGCCGCCGGTCCCGCCCTACCAGGGGACTCCGGGCTTCCTCCAGCTCGGCAACCTGGCCGACACGCTGGAGCGGCTGGCCCGCGCTGGCCTGCGTGACTTCTACGAGGGCGAGGTCGCTCGGGCGATCACCGCCGACGTGGCCGCCATGGAGGGCGTGCTGTCGGCCGAGGATTTGCGCCGCTGTCAGGCTCGGTTGCGCGCCGTGGTCGAGGTGCCGTGGCGGGGAAGGGTCTTGCAGCTCACCGGCGGGCTGACAGCGGCGCCCACCTTGGCCCGCGTGCTGGAGCGCATGGCGGCGGCGCCCTATGACGACCGACCCTCGCCCGCTTGGTACGTGGCGCTCGCCCGCGCCATGAAGTCCGCCTACGCCGAGCGGCTCAGCGAACTGGGCGAGACGGAGCCGCCTGGGTCCGACACCTGCACGACGCACCTCACGGTGTGCGACGCGGAGGGAACGATGGTGGCGATGACGTCCACCCTGCTGTCGTCGATGGGCAGCCGCGTGGTCCTGCCGCGATCGGGCGTGCTGATGAACAACGGCGTCATGTGGTTCGACCCGCGCCCCGGCCAGCCAAACGCGATGGCGCCCGGCAAGCGGCCGCTGACCAACATGTTGCCGGTGATCCTGAAGGACGGCGGGCGCCCCTGGATCGCCGGCGGCGCCTCCGGAGGGCGGCGCATCCTGGCAGCGGTGTTCCAAACCCTGACCTATGTCGCGGATTTCGGGATGAGCCTGGAAGAGGCGGCCCATCACCCGCGCATCGACGTCTCGGGCACTGAAATGGTCAGCGTCGACCGGCGAATGCCGGACCTTGTCCTTGAGGCGTTGCGCGACGACGGCCCGGTGGAGGCTGTCGAGCACACCGTGCTGCCGATCAACTTCGCCTGCCCGAACGTGATCGCCCAGGGCGTGGACGGAACGCGCACCGGCATCAGCGACGCGGCCTCGCCATGGTCGGCGGCGGTGGCCCAGGAATAAACGGGAAGCGGCCGGCGCACTGGGCGCACCGGCCGCTCTTTTCTTCGCAAGAAGAAGCGGTTACTCCGCCGCGGTCTGGGTGTGCCTGCCACCCTCGCGGGCGACCCCGCCAAGCGCGCGGCCGGCATCTCCCGACCCGCCCTCCTTCGCGATGTCGGAGAGCGACACGACGCCGACCAGGCGCTTGTTGCGGTTCATGACCGGCAGGCGGCGCACCTGCTGCTCGGCCATGGTGTCCGCCACGTGCCTCAGATCCTCGTCCTCGAACACGTAGCGCACCTCGGGCGTCATCACCTCGCGCACCTTGGTCCGCGCCGGATCACGACCCTCGGCGGCAACCCGCACCGCCAGGTCGCGGTCGGTCACCATCCCCACCAGGCGGTCGCCCTCGCCAACCGGCAGGGCGCCGGTGTCCTCCTCCCGCATCAGGCGGGCGGCCTGCTGAGCCGTGTCCTCGGGATTGGCGATGCGGACGTCGCGGTGCATCACGTCGGCAACCCGGCCGTGTGGCTGGCGCTGCTGCTCCGATCCATTGGAGCCCCTGGCCTCGCGGCTCTCGCGCCGGCGCTGCTCCATCTGCTGCTCAAGGTTTTGGAGCGCCTGGTCCGCGAGCTGGCGGACGGAGCGCACCAAAATAGTCGTGCCCTCGAAGAGCGTGCCAAGGTAGTCGCGCACGAACTGCTGCTGCGCGGCCACGAACGGGCCGGTGTCGGCCATGCGGAATAGCTGCTCGGCCGAACGGAGGTTGGTCTGGATGACGCCCTGCACCAGGCGCTCCAGGCCCTGCTGCATGTCACCGATCCCCTCGCCGGAGAGGCGTGGCAGGACCATCATCGTGCGCATGTCCTGGGCCCGCTCCTGGACCGCCCGCGCCATGGCGCGGGCGGTGCGCTCGAGCTGCTCCGTCGTGCTCTCCACGAACCGGCGCTGCTCCTCGGCGAGCACGCCCGTGTTCCGGCGCGCGGAGTCCGCCGCCGCTTCGCCGAGGTGGCGCATCGTGTCGGCGCCGGCGTCCGCGCCCCGCCGCATGGCCTCAGCGGTGGCCTCCCCCGACTCCCGCACCGCCTCGCCGCCCAGGCGGCCAGCCTGCTCCACCGCGGCGCCGCCGCGCTGGGTGGCCTCGGCCGCGCCTTGACTGGCGCTCCGCGCGGAAGCCCGAATCTGCTCCTGCGACTCAGGTGTCTTCTTGTTATCCGAACTGTCTGCCATGACCCATCCGATCTTGTAGCGTTGCGAACTGAACTGCGCGCCTCTCCGCGCGGCAGCTCCCTCCCGGAGCCGCACGCCGCGTGGACTTAACCTCAGGTCTCCAACCAGATTTGTTCGCCGGCCTCGGGCAAGACGCGGTCTGGCGCCGCAACCTATGCCTGCATTGTCGGTCCGGCGCCCGCGCTGGGGGTGCAGTGCGTAACTAGCGAAGCTTTGCTGTCTCCGCCACCCAGTTCTCGGTTTCGTGAACGGCGACCTGCGGTTTCGGCAACCCAGGTCAGCCCATTTTCGGGAACAGGTTCCTACACCAGCGCGCAACCTGTGCGTGCGTTCCAAACCACGCGCCCTGCGCTTTGGCATAACCCACCAGCCGATCCAGGAGCCCGAGCCGGGAGCGGTGGCCGATGACATGCGGGTGCATCGTCAGCAGGAACAATCCGCCTTCATCGCGGGCGCCGTCGAATTCTGCGACAAAGATCTCCTCCACGGCGGAAGGCGGCGTGTACGGGCGCAACGGCGCGTGCCGCACCATGTTGAAATACACGAAATCGTCACGAAGCCACTCCGGCGGGAGCTCGATGATTCCAGTCGGCTCGCCCGCGTCTTCCAGCTCGTACGGATCGTCGTCCGCCATCAGGCTACTGTCGTACAGCAACTTCATTTCGCGGATGATGTCGAGCGTGTGCGGTGAGAAGTCCCAGCTCGCGGTCCGGATTCCGACGGGCTCCTGACCGGAGACGCGCGCCAGCACGTCGCGGGCGCGCATCGTGAGGTCGCGCTCCGCCTCGCGCGGTAGAGTGGTGTTCAGCTCGTGAATCCAGGAGTGGATGCCGATTTCATGGCCCTCGTCGGCGAGTTCCCGCACCTCGTCGGGGTAGAGCAGCGCGGAAACCGCCGGGTAGAAGAAGGTCGCCGGCACGCCGTGGCGCCTCAGCAGGCGACGGATGCGCGGCATCGCGGCGCGGCTGCCGTACTGGCCCTGGCTGATCCGCATCGGGCTCAGGTCGTTGTCGCGCAGCGGGATCGTCTCGTGATCCGCGTCAAAGGAGAGCGCCACGGCGCAGCGCGCCCCTTCGGGCCAGGCGTCGGGGCGCAGGCTTCGCCCGGCGCGGGCGTGGCCGACAATGCGGCGCCACGCCGCCTCTTCCCACTGCCACGGCTCGCCGTCCGGCCGTGCGCGATCGCCACTCATGCCCGCTCTCCGTTTCCGGGTATGGTGCCCTAATTGGATGCCGCCAGAAAGCGGTGCCGGGTGGCGGTCCCGTGTCACGCCCGGTCAGGCCGGAGCCGAACCGGGGCGGCACAAGACTGGCCCCGCGACCCATCCTGCACGCAATGCGTGTATCACATAGAAATGAGCATTCTTTTAGTTGCAAACTTTCAGCATTATACGATGTAAGAATCTGATGTGGACAGGTGAAATGCAACTTTAGGTAGGTTGCTCCGGGCTTGTCTTTTGAGAAATCCTGGCGTTGGACCTCTTGTCCCGGAGATCGATCGCGGTGGCCCAAGACGAGCAAATCGCGACCTGGCTCGCTAGCCAGTACGATTCGATGGTCGCGCTGCTGCGCACGATCGTCAATATCGATAGCAACAGCTACGACAAGCAAGGTGCCGATGCGGTGGGCGACGTGCTGCATCGCTTTCTCGCCGCGCACGGCGTGCCGGCCGAAGTGATCGAGCAGCCCCGGCATGGCGACGTGCTGCGCGCCCGCGTGCCTTGGGAAAGCCCGGCGCACAAGGCGGGCGGCACTGTCCTTCTGATGGGGCACCGCGACACGGTGTTCCCTGACGGCGAGGCGGCGCGGCGGCCGTTCAGCGTCCGGGGCAGCCGAGCCTATGGGCCAGGGGTCGCGGACATGAAGGGCGGCCTGGTCATGAACTGCTTCGTGCTCGCCGCGCTGGCGCGCTTCGGCGGCGCGCCTGGACCGGTTGTCGGACTGTTCACCAGTGACGAGGAGATCGCCAGCCCGGAGGGTCGGCCAGCCGTCGAGGCGGAGGCGCGGGCAGCGCGCGCGGTGTTCAACAGCGAGCCCGGCCGCGGCTCCGGCGCCGTCGTCACCGGGCGCAAGGGCGGGGTGTTCATGACCTTCCGCATCACCGGCCGCGCCGCCCATTCGGGCACCAACTTCGCTGACGGGATCAGCGCGATCGAGGAACTGGCGCGCAAGGTGCAGGCGCTTCACGCGCTCACCGATCCTGACCGCGGGATCACTGTCAATGTCGGGCTGGTGCGCGGTGGGCAGAGCGTCAACACCGTCGCGCCAATCGCGGAAGGGCAGCTCGACATTCGCTATGTTCGTCCCGAGGATCGCAACGAGGTGGTCGCCCGGGCCGAGGCCATCATCGCGCGGAGCTTCCTTCCCGGCACGCAGGCAAAGCCGGAGCTCCGGGGAGAGTTTCTCCCGCTGCGCCAGACCCCGGAGAGCGCGCTCTTGTTCAAGCTCTACGCCGGCGCCGCCGAGGCGAGCGGCTTCGCCCCCTCCGGCGAGTTCACCGGGGGCTGCGCTGACTCGGGCTTCGCCGCTGGCGTCGGCGCGCCGACGATCTGCGCGGTCGGCCCGGTCGGCGGAGACGCGCACACCGAGGACGAGTTCCTGGAGCTCGACAGCCTCGTCCCGCGCGCCCAGGCCTGCGCGCGGACCATTCTTCGCCTGGGGCAGGCGGGCTGTAGCCCTGTCGTCCAGTACCGTCGCGATTGACAGGAAGCCGGCCGGCACCGTTTGATCCCGCGTGAACCTATGGGAGGGGACATGTCGGGAAACGGCTCCGCTTGGCGGCTCGCGCTGTCGCGCCGCGCGCTCATAGCGTCCGCTCCGGCCATCGCGGCGGGTGCCGCTCTGCCCGCCGCGCCGGCGGTCGCGGCGGGCAACCGGGTCTTCACCTTTGCCCATGACGAGCCGCACGATACAGGGTATGGGTTCTTCGCCGACACGTTCAACGCCAAGCTCAAGCAGCTCAGCGGCGGGCGCTTCTCGATCCACGAGTTTCCCGGCGCGCAGCTCGGCCAGGAGCCGGAGCTGGCGCAGAAGGTGCGCAGCGGCGACATCGATTTCGTCATCAACTCCAGCGCCAACACCTCGACCGTGGTGCCGCAGGCCGGCGTGTTCTCGCTGCACTTCATCTTCCGCGACGAGGCGCATCTCTCCAAGGCGATGCTCGACCCGGCGGTGAACGACCTGTTCCGGGAGATGATCGCGGTGAGCACCACGGGCGCCCGCTCCCTCGGCCTCGGCACGCTCGGCTTCCGCAAGTGCTACGCCAAGTTTGAGATCAAGAACGTGGGCGACCTCAAGGGACGCAAGGTGCGCGTGCAGGCCACCAAGACCGAGGACCGCTTCTTCAGCGCCTACGGGGCGGTGCCGATCCATATGCCCATCGGGCAGGTCTACACCTCGCTCGAGACCGGGCTGGTCGACGTCGCGGAGAACGGCGCTGACATCTACCGCGCGCAGAAACACTACGAAGTGGCGCCGGTGCTGTCCGCGACCGATCACGAGGCGAACAACAACCATCTCTGGGTCAGCGACAAGGCGTGGAAGAGCCTCACGCCCACGGAGCAGGGCTGGGTCACCGCCACCTTCGAGTACGCACGCGGCCTCGCGGTGCCGCGCTCGCTCGAGTACGACCGCGCCGCCGTGGAGTCGTTGCAGAAAATGGGCGTCGAGATCTTCACCGGCGTCGATCGCAAGAGCTTCATCGACATCGCGACGCCGATCCAGGAGGAGCAGGCCCAGGCGCTGGGGCCGTACGCCGTGCGGCTGCTGGCGGTGGTGCGCAAGGTGACGGCGTGACGCGGCCCACATGAGCTACGCCGCCTGGTCCGGCGCGGTCCTCTCGCGCAAGCGACCGCAGCTCAAGTGGCGCGCGCTCGACCCGCTCGAGTTCGCCCTGATCGCTGTCTGCGGCCTGTTGCTGGCCGGCTTCCTGCTCAGCGAGCTGGCCGACGTCGCCTTCCGCATCCTGCGGCGCCCGTGGCTGGAGGCGCAGGAATTCTCGCTCGGCTACTTCGTGTGGGGCGTGTTCATGGGCGGCGCCGTCGGTGTCCGGCGCAACGACCATTTCCGGCTGGCGGCGAGCGCCGAGGTCTTCGCGGGATGGGCGCGGACGGCGATCGAGACCTTCCAGCAACTGGTGATGATCGGCGTCGCCTCGGCGATGGTGTGGTTTGGCTACCTGAACTTCCTCACGGGCTTCGGCAGTTACCTCATGCCGTCGCTCACACCGATCGCCGTGCTCTACGCCGCGATCCCCGTGGCGGGCGCGCTGATCGCGCTGTTCTCGATCGAGAAGCTGGTCAATGGCTGGCGCCGCGGCTTCCCGGACCCCGCGCCCGAGCTTCCGCCGGGTGCCGAGCTGCTCGTCGAGACCCGGCCGTGAACGAGAACGAGACCGCCATCGTCGTGATGTGCGGCCTGTTCCTGGCGCTCGGCTACGCTGGCCTTCCGGTCGCCTTCGCGCTGATCGCCGCCGTCGTGGTCGTCGCCTCGACCTTCACCGACCTCACGATCGGCTCGCTCATGGGCCAGCTCTTCAACGGCATCAACGAGCTGGCGCTGCTCGCCATCCCGTTCTTCCTGCTGGTGGGCGAGCTGATGACCTCGGCCCGCATCACGCCGCGGCTGATCGCGCTGACCCAGGCGATGGTCGGGCACCTGCGCAGCGGGCTCGCCCATGTCGTCGCCGTCTCCTGCATGATCTTCGGCGGCATCTCCGGCTCCTCCACCGCCGACACGGTGGCGATCGGCACCGTGCTGATGCCGGCGATGCGCGCGGAGGGCTACGCGCCCGCCTTCTCGGCCGCGCTGATCGCCGCCGGCGCCTCGATCGCGAGCATGGTCCCGCCCTCGATCATGGCCATCGTCTATGGCGCGGTGGGCGACGCCTCGGTGGGCGGCCTCTTTCTTGGCGGGGCGATCCCCGGCCTCATGGTCTGCGTCGGGCTGATGATCTACAGCTACTTCTTCGGCGCGCCGGGTCTTCAGAAGCGGCGCGCGAGCCTGTTCGAGTTCGGCGCGGCGCTGCGCGGCGCCGTGCTGCCGCTGATGATTCCCGTCATCATCATCGGCAGCATCCTGGGCGGCGTCATCACCCCGGCCGAGGCCGGCATGGCCGCTGTCGTCTACGCGCTGGCGGTGCTGCTGCCCATCATGAACCGGGGCCATTTCCGCCGCCTGCCCAAGGATTTCGCGATGGCGGCGGTGCTGTACGCGATCCCCCTGACGGCGGTCGCCGGCGCCTCGGCCTTCGGGTGGATGCTGGCCTACCTCGGCGGAGCCGACATCATCATGGGCTGGGTGCAGGGGCTCGGCACCACTGACGCGCGCGCCATCCTGTTCTTCGTCGCGCTCCTGTTCCTGATCGTGGGCGACTTCCTTGATGGATTGCCGGCGATCATCATCCTGATGCCGGTCATCCTGTCGCTGGAGAAGCTCGGCCACATCAACGCCGTGCACATGGGCGTGGTGGTGATCGTGACGCTCGCCTTCGGGCTCATCACGCCGCCCTGCGGGATCATCCTGCTGCTGTCATCGTCGCTGGCCGGGGTGCCGTTCTCGCGCGCGCTGCGCCAGTCGCTGCCGATCTATGTCGTGTTCGTGGTGGTGATCTCGGTCATCATCCTGCTGCCCGACACCGTGTTGTTCCTGCCGCGCCATTTCCTGCCGCGCGCGGTCGGGTGCTTCCCCCGGCCACACGGGGGTGGGTACATTTGCCCCTAGGGAGCGGCGCTGCCGGTGCCCCAGCACCCAGCATGACAAAGCCCGTTGACGGGTTCGCTGAAGTCCGCGCCAGGTGTCCTGATACCAGTCGACCGGTCTGATGACCGCTTCTGGTGGGAAGCGGACGTTGAACGCCGCCGACCGGCGGAATGGCCGAGAAACCCGCTCCGCGCCCGGTTTCCATACTGGGGCTTGTGCGACCCGTACTCTCCCCGCATCATGCGCGCCGTCGCGTGATGCTTTGATACAACCCCTCCACAATCAGGGAACAATCTCAGGTGCGCTACCCGGCTGCGGCCTGGACACAGCAATCCGGTAAAGCGCGACCGTCTCGTCTGCCGTCAGACCACGTGCTCCGACGCAGCCTGGATCACGCAGTGCCGTCGCAAGGAGTGGCGCGTAGGACTTGGCAAGCCCGCGAAACTCGTGGGACGACACATGTATTATCCTTCGCAAGAGCCCGCGCACAACGTAGGGCGCGTTCCCCGGTTGACAGTCGAGCTCACTGAGGAACCTCGCAAGATCGCGGTTGTCAGCCTCGTTCCAGCCGCGCTCGGCAAGTTTGTTCCGGGTGGCCTCGGCGGCGGCGAGGGCCGGCTGCCGTTCTGGAGGGACCGCTCCGGACAGGATCGACAGACGCTCAACCGCGACCTTCCGCCGCGGGCCGTCCGGGATCTCTGCTGTGACCCTTGTGACAAGGTCCTGAACTTTTTCGGGTGGCATCGGTGTGGCATCGAGTCCCGTACCGTCGACGAGCCTCGTGTCGCTCTCTCTTGATGATCGTCACCGAAGTTGCGTAACTGGCAGTGCAGCGTGCTGGAAGCAGCCAACGACGAGGTCCGGCCTGTGCTGGAGGCGGCGGAACTCGCGCCGGGCGGAGGGTGCAGGTCGGCAGTATCGTGCGGCAGGGCGTTCTCCAGGGCACGTTTGACGCAGGCATTGCACGGCTCCTCGGGGTTGAGGTCCGGGGCGTAGGCCGGCAGGTAGGCGACCGCAAAGTCGCGTCGGTGGGCGGTGAGGAAGGCGGCGGTCCGGCGGGCGCGGTGGGCATTGAGCCGGTCCCAGACGACCAGGAGCGGCCTGCCGATCTTGCGGCGGAAGTGTTGCAGGGCTTGGATCACCGCGCCGCTCGCGAGGCTGCCCCGGAAGTGCCGCGCATACAGCCGCCCGGCAGGCGTGACCGCGACGACACTGGAGACCTCGCGTCGCTTGCTCACGCGCCGGAGCACCGGCGTCACACCGCGCCGCGCCCCGGTCGTGCCCGGGCGGGCACGGAAGCTGGGGACTGTCCGGAATTTCGTGTGTGAGGGGCATGATGGGTGAAAGGAGCCCTGTATGCCTCGACGCAAAGAACCCCGGATTTCCGACGCGCTGCTGGATCAGCTATTGGCGGGCAGCGACGCCAAAGCGGCATTCGATGCGAATGGTCTGCTTGACGAGCTGAAGAAGGCGCTGGCCGAGCGGGCACTGAATGCCGAGATGGACCACCACCTGGACGGCGAGGCGGCCGAGGGCCGCTCGAACAGCCGCAACGGCTATGGCCAGAAGGCGGTGCTGACGGACACCGGCCGGATCCAGCTGGAGATCCCGCGCGATCGGCTGGCGAGCTTCGAGCCGCAGCTGATCGCCAAATACCAGCGCCGCTTTCCGGGTTTCGATGAGAAGATCGTTTCGATGTATGCCCGTGGCATGAGCGTGCGCGAGATCCAGGGGCACCTGCGCGAGCTCTACGGCATCGACGTCTCGCCGGACCTGGTCAGCGCGGTGACGGACGCGGTGCTGGACGAGGTGACGACTTGGCAGAACCGGCCGCTCGAGGCGGTCTACCCGCTGGTGTTCTTCGACGCACTCCGGGTGAAGGTCCGCGACGAGAGCGTGGTTCGCAACAAGGCCGTGCACGTGGCCCTTGGGGTGCGGGCGGACGGCACCAAGGAGATCCTCGGGCTCTGGATCGAGCAGAACGAGGGCGCGAAGTTCTGGCTCCGCGTCATGAACGAACTCAAGAACCGCGGCGTCGAGGACATCCTGCTCGCCGTGGTCGATGGGCTAAAAGGCTTCCCGGACGCGATCCGGGCCACCTTTCCGGAGGCGATGGTCCAGACCTGCGTCGTGCATCTGCTGCGGCACTCGTTGGAGTTCGTCTCTTACAAGGACCGCAAGGCCGTGGCCGCGGCCCTGAAGGATATCTACCGGGCGGTGGACGACATGGCGGGATTGATGGCGCTGGAGGCCTTTGCCGCGGGCCCGTGGGGGACGAAATACCCCGCCATCGTCCAGAGTTGGCGGCGCGCCTGGCCAGAGGTGATCCCGTTCTATGCCTTTCCCGCCGAGGTGCGCCGGATCCTCTACACGACGAACGTCATTGAGGCCTTGAACGCCAAACGGCGTCGGGCCGTGCGGGCGCGGGGCCATTTCCCGACCGACGAAGCGGCGCTGAAGCTGCTCTTTCTGGTCTTGAACCGGGCTGAGAAAGAGTGGAGCATGCCCGCGCGGGAATGGACCATGGCCAAGGCTCAGTTCGCCATCCTGTTCGGCGAACGCTTCACAAAGGCCATGGCCTGAGCGGGATTAACCGCCCCGCATACACGGAATTTCTGACAGTCCCCGGAAGTGTGGCCGGCCTCATCGAGGAAGATGACGGTGCGCCCTTCGCGGCGCGCCTTCTTTTTTGATCGCCACCCACTCGCCTCGCGGCCAGGCCGCGATGGCGCGCTCGTCGCGCTCCCGGGCCTGGGTGGCGGGACGCTGCACCGTGAAGCTGTGCGCCCTCAAGGGCCGCTCCAAGTGGCGCGGGTGATAGCGCACCCCGAACTCGCGCCAGATCAGGGCTGCGATGCGCCGCAAGGTCCAGCGCTCGGTCTCAAACCCGGCCGCCACCGCCCCGCGTGCCAGCAACCGCTCCAGGCGCCCCCAGGCCCGGGCATCCAGACGCCCCGGCCGTCCGGTTCTCGGGCGCGCACGCAACCCGCGCCGGCCCTCCCTCTCCAACGTCGCCGCCCAGCGGCAAACAGCGGCCCGGCTCACACCAAACCGCCGCGCGATCCTCGCCTGTGTCAGTCGTCCCTGGCGCAACAGCACCGCTGCGGCCAAGCGCCGTTCTTCCAACCGCTCCGGCGTCAAGCGCGCCGGTCGCCACCCACCGTCATCCATCGCATCACCCACGGCAATGCTGACCCGCACGATGTTCCCCAATTTCAGTGACGATCATTAGGTTGCCAAATCCTAAAAGGGTAACTTCTGCAACCTGATCTCGCTCTCCGGAATTTCAATTCTGGATACGTCAATGTCGGTGTAGCCATCGGTGCCGCTGTCCCACCCGCGAACCAGGTAGGTTTTTGTCGTTTGGCCGACACCGCCCGCAAAACGGGAGTCGGCACAGATGGCGAGGACCATGAAGACGGTGGGCTTGTTGTAATTCCCTACAATGTCCTGAATTTTAGAGCGGCTAACCGCGATCTCGGCCTGGTGCCGCCTGATCTGCCGCTCCAGCTCGGCGATCTCCTCCCGCTCGGCGAGAAGGCCCGCAATAACGGGTGCGTGTTCCATACCAAATATGGTAGGCAGGCACGCGCCAGGGAAGGCATGTTGTGGTGGCGGGTGCTACCTAATACCGCACTTGCACGAGAACTAGCTGTGCAAATTTGGTTTCCATTTTAGGTTTTACGCCGTAATATCAACGTCGTCCAATCTCCTTCCTCAAGGCTGTCCTCTAGCGCCAATCCGACCCGCCGATGAGACGCCAGGACGCCGCGTGCCTGCGCGGAGAGCAGGCCGGACAGAACCGCGGTGCCGCCGGGCGCGAGATGGGTGGCCAAGTCCTTGGCCATCAGGCTGAGCGGGCGGGCGAGGATATTGGCCAGCACGAGGTCGTACGGCGCGCCAGCGCGCACGAACCGGCTGTGCCAGCCATCCGCCCACCGCGCGTCAATCAGGCGCCCAATCCCGTTCTGGCGCGCGTTCCACCGGGCGAGACGTACTGACCAGGGCTCGATGTCCACGGCGCGGACCCGCGCGCCCCAGAGGCGGGCCGCCGCCACGGCGAGGATGCCGGAGCCGGTGCCAAGATCAAGGATACGGCGCGGGGGGCGGCGCACTGTCTCCAGCGCGCGCAGGCAGCCGCGGGTCGAGCCGTGCTCGCCCGAGCCGAAGGCGAGGCCGGCGTCGAGAATCAGCGTGATCCGTCCGGTGGCGGGGCGAGTCGTCACGTGCGTTCCCCGCACCGCGAAGCGTCGGCCAATGCGTTGCTCGGGAAAGCTCGCATAGCTGCGCGCCAGCCAACCCTCGGGCTGGAGCGGCATTCGCGTCAGGACCGGCCGTGCTCCGGTCAGCGCCTCCGCCAGTGCAAGGGCGACGGTCAGCGCCGGCTCGCTGGCGCCAGCCTCCCGCACGCCATCAATCCGCCAGGTGCCGGCCGCTTCGTCGCGAAAAAATCCGACCGTGTCGCAGGCCGAGCCGAGCGCCGCCTCGAAGGCTTCCAGCGCGTGTTCCGGCACCTCCACCGAGACGGTTTCCAAGGCGGGTGAGGCGTGCTTCATAGGCGGTTCCTTGGCGCGGCGTCGTCCCGAAGCCAGGGTCGGGCAACAAAGGAAGTGTAACGGGCCGCATGATTGACAAGTTCGTGCCCTCGGTTGCCGAGGCGCTTGCGGGCATCCCTGACGGCGCGACCGTGCTGCTCGCCGGGTTCGGGGACGTCGGCATGCCGGTCGCGCTTTTGGAAGGCTTGATCGAGCAGGGGGCACGCGACCTGACGCTGGTTTGCAACGCCGGCGGGCGCGAGGGCACCGCCCTGGCCCGTCTGTTGACCCTCGGGCGCGTGCGCAAGCTTGTGTGCAGCTTCGTCCGCCCGGCGAGCGACGCGGGGCGGTTGTTCACCGCCGGCAAGCTGGAGCTGGAAATTGTCCCGCAGGGCACGCTCGCCGAGCGCATTCGCGCCGGTGGCGCCGGAATCCAGGGCTTCTACACCCCAACCGCCGCCGAGACGGAACTGGCCGAAGGGCGGGAGGTGCGCGAGATCGGCGGCACGCTGTGCGTGCTGGAGCTGCCGCTGCGTGGCGACGTCGCGTTGCTGGACGCCTGGGAGGCCGATCGCTGGGGCAACCTGACCTTCAAGGACACCCAGCGCAACTTCAACCCGGTGATGGCCATGGCGACGGATCTCGTCGTGGCGCAGGCCAGGCACGCCGTCGCGCTGGGCGCCATCGCGCCGGAGCATGTGCAGACGCCTGGCATTTTCGTCGATCGCGTGGTCCAAGTCCCGGACATGCGCTGACCGAGCAGTTGTTCATGATGGACAGATCACTTAGACAAGAAACCGCTTTCCTGGACGGGCATGGCTCTCTCGGCAGGCCCGTCCTCCGCAACTGAAACGTTTTCGATGGAGATTGTGATGGCCGAGCTTATCGTCGTTGGATTCGATGACTCCCTCGAGGCGGACCGCGCCCTGAACGAGCTCGCCCAACTCCAGAAGGAGTACCTGATCGATCTTGAGGACGCTGTCGTTGCCGTCCGCGACCAAGGTGGCAAGCTGCACCTCAAGCAGAGCGTGGACCTCGTCGGTGCCGGCGCGGCATCCGGCGGCCTGTGGGGCGCCATGTGGGGCACGCTCGTCGGCCTGTTGTTCCTCAATCCGTTGATCGGCCTCGCCGCTGGCGCGGCACTTGGCGCTGGCAGCGGGGCACTTGCGGGCAGCCTTTCCGACTACGGCATCAACGACGATTTCATTCGTTCCCTCGGAAACACCCTCAAGCCCGATAGCTCGGCACTCTTCGTGCTGATACGCAAGGCCCAGCCGGAGAAGGTGCTCGCCGAAATGTCGCGCTTCCGGGGCCGGGTGATCCGTTCTTCGCTCTCGCCAGAGCAGGAGGCGCGCCTGCAAGCCGCGCTGTCCGGCGGAGCCGCCGCAATTCCAGGCAGCTCCACGGGCGCCCACCAGCCGCCCGCCATGCCTGTCTCGGGCGAGCGGATTCCGATTGCCTGATCCGTCACCGCCTCTGGGCAATCCGGCTGGGGAGATCTGGAACATGGCCGCGCAATCTTGGATGCCGCTTGACCGAGCCGGCATGGCGGCGCGGGCGGCGCGGGACATCCCCGAGGGCTGGGTGGTCAATCTTGGCATTGGCATTCCGACCGAGGTCGCCAACCACGTGCCGCCCGATCGCGAGGTGATCTTCCATTGCGAGAACGGCGTCATCGGCGCCGGTCCGGCTCCGGCGCCCGGCGAGGCGAACCCGTTCCTCATCAACGCCGGGGTGCAGCCGATCACGCTGCGCACCGGCGGCAGCTACGTCCACCACGCCGACAGCTTCGCCATCGCCCGCGGCGGGCATCTCGACCTCTCCGTGCTCGGCGCGTTCGAGGTGTCGGAGACGGGCGACATCGCGAACTACGCCCACGCCCACGGCGAGCCGATCAAGCAGATCGGGGGCGCCATGGACTTGGCGGCCGGCGCGCGACGGCTGTGGGTCATCATGGAGCACACCACCAAGAGCGGCGCTCCCCGGCTGAAGCGCCGCTGCGGCTATCCGCTGACCGCGCGGGGGACAGTGGGCCGCGTCTATACCAACCTCGCCGTGCTGGACGTGACCCCGCGCGGCTTCGTGGTGCGCGACATGGTCCCTGGCCTGGGCTTCGAGGACTTGCAGGCCCGCACCGAGGCACGGCTCTCGCGAGGCTGAGGGCCGCATCCCTGACGGGGTGCCGTTGGGGCACCGCAGTCGCGACGACCAGCACGAGGCAGCCGAGCGGCCTGGCACCGGAACGCTTCAGTAGGAAATGCTGAGCCTAGAAGCGGCGCTGCGACGCATCCTCTCGGTTTTCAGCGGATGAAGCCCGCGAACGGGGTTTCGTATTCGGGGTGCAGACCCTCTATGGCCTTCCTCGCCTCGGCATCCGGGTTGCCGTAGACGACGAACCTCAGGGTCTTCTGGGTCTTCCCGAGCTCGCCGCCGAACTTCGAGAAGACGTCTTTCACATGCGCCACCACGGCATTGGAGTCCTGGTAAATCTCGAGGACATCGAAGGTCTTGCCGTCCGCCCGCATGCTCCACTCGTAAGCCATCGTCCCGGGCTCCTGCTCGACCGCGGCGATAACCTTCGGGACCACCTGCTCGAAAGCCTCCTCCTGTCCCGGCAGCACCTCGCCCGTGTAGGTGAAGGCGATCTTGCCGGTGCGGATGCCGTCCTGCGGGGCTTGGGTTTGCGCTGTCGCAGGGAGGGCGATGGCGCCGGCGGCGAGCAGGGGCAGGAACAGGGTTCGCATAGCGAGACCTCCCAAGTGTTTTGACCGGGATTCGCCCGATGGACGGACTGATTGGCCGTCTTAAGTGCAGCGTAGCGCTGTATCCGGGCTTGTTACAAGGGTGAGATCGCCTGGAAGCCTGCTGGAGCCGTTTCGGCACATTCGTACAAGCCGAAGCTGTTCATCTGGGAAATCCGGGATTACCGGACCCCCGGGTCGCGACTCAGGCCGCGCGCCGCCAGTTCGTCCAGGTACGCTTGCCACCGCGCTTCGTGTTGCTCGCCCAGTTCGCGCAGGTATTCCCAGGTGTAAATGCCGGTGTCGTGCAGGTCGTCGAACATGAGGCGCACGGCGTAGTTGCCCACCGCCTCCAGGTTGATCACCCGGACATGCCGCCGGCCGCTGACCAGCGTCTTCTGCCCTGGCCCGTGGCCCTGCACCTCGGCGCTGGGGCTTTCGACCCGGAGGTACTCCGACGGCAGGTGGAACCGTGCCCCGTCGTCAAAGGCGACTTCCAGCACGCCGTCGGCGCGATGCAGCCGGATCTCGGTCGGGGTCGTCATCAGCCCTCCAGGGGGCGCGCTTCCTCGGGCAGCATGATGGGTATGCCGTCGCGGATCGGGTAAGCAAGCCCGGCCTTGCGGCTGACCAGCTCGCCCCGCGCGCGGTCGTACTCGAGCGGACCCTTTGTCAAGGGACAGACGAGGATCTCAAGCAGCCTTGGGTCCACGGGCGCGGGCAGCTCGGTGGGTTCGCTCTCGCTCATCACTCAGCTCACGCTATGGCCGGCCGGCTCGTCGGGCGCCGCGGCGCCCATTTGCAGCAGCACCAGCAGCGCCGCGCCGCGCTCGGCCTGTGTTGGCGCCTCAAGCAGGGCCTGCTTCTCGACCGGCTCGAAGGGGCAGATCATGGCCAGCGTGACCACCAGCATGTCGTCTGGGATGCGCCGGATCGCATCCCAGTTCGCCTCCAGGTCGCGGCGCGCGAAGTAGCCCCGCAGCGCCGCGATCAGCGCCTCCCGCTCAACCCCGATCGGTTGCGGATCAAGCGAAAGGTCGTTGAGGAAATCGGTGAAATCTCCCTCGACCCGCCGATAGCCCCGGCGCGGCTTGAGCTCTCGCGCGATGTGAAATCGGACAACTCCGGCCAAGGTGATAAGGAAACGTCCGTCCTCCGTCTCGCTGAACGAGGTCAGCCGCCCCAGGCAGCCGACCCGGAACAGCCCTGGCCCGTTCTGGCTCGGCGGCGCCGTACGGTCGGGCTGAACCATGCCGAGCATGCGCCCGGCGCTCAGCGTATCCTCGGTCATCGCCAGGTAGCGTAACTCGTAGACGTTCAACGGCAGTCGGCCTCGCGGCAGCAGCAGCGCCCCCTCAAGCGGGAAGACAGGAAACTCGGTCGGCAAGTCGTCCGCGCTCGGGTGAAAGGCCGCCATCAGGAGAACAGAAGCGACGACAACCGCCGGCGCGCCGCAATGGTGGCTGGATCGTCGAAGCCCCACGCCTCGAACAGCTTGAGCAATTGCAGACGCGCCGCGCCATCGTTCCAGCCCCGGTCGCGTCGCATCACCTCCAACAGCTGCTCGGCCGCCTCGGCCCGCGCTCCGGTTGCGTTCAACGCCGTGGCGAGATCGTACCGCGCCTGGAAGTCCGCTGGATCGGCGACGACCTGCTTGCGCAGCGCGGCGAGCTGACCGGCGGCGGCGCGGCCCTCCTGTGCCAGCGCAAGGGCGCTGCGAGCGCCAGCAACCTCAGCGTGCTCGACGATCTTTGGCGGCACCTGCTCCAGCGCCGCGGCGGCCTCGTCCTCGCGGCCAAGCGCCATCAGCGCGCGCACCAGCCCGCCCCACGCGTCCGGGTTCTCCGGCTCCTCCTGGAGGATGGCGCTGAACAGCTCACCGGCGGTCTGCCCGTCGCCTTGCTCAAGGGCCTCCTTGGCTTCGGCCAGCAGGTCGGCACTCGGCATCGCCCCGCCGGCTGCCTTCAGCAGCCCCTCGACGAAGCGGCGCACATCGGATTCCGGCAGGGCGCCCTGGAACAGGTCGGCGATCTGGCCCTGCCAGAAGGCGGCGACGGTCGGCACCGATTGCAGGGGCAGGCCAAGCTGCGCGAGCTGCTGGACCAGGGCGGTGTTCTTGTCGATGTCGATCTTGACCAGCTTCACGCGCCCGCCGGCCGCGCGCACCACCTTCTCCAGCGTCGGCGTGAGCTGCTTGCATGGTCCGCACCACGTTGCCCAGAAGTCGACCAGCACGGGGACTTTGCGCGACGCCTCGATCACGTCGCTCATGAAGGACTTCTGATCGCCCTCGACGATAAACTCAGAGCCGGCGGCTCCCGCGTTTTGATCCTGGCCAATGATAACGTTCATGCGTGATGGTCCCGCTGCTTGCTGTTAGATGTAGCGGCCTGCGACAAGCACAAGCGCCCGGAACGCCGGACCTTGGCGCCGCCCGCGCGTCGCGTCCAGTGTTCGTCAGGCTGTCCAGGTGCGCGTGAACCGATATCTAAAGGACCATGCCCCCTTCTGTGACGCAGCGGCGAATGAACAAGCGGAACAGCCGGATCCGGCAAGAAAGGCCGGGTCGAGGCCGGCTGGGAGAGGTCGCCGTGGTGCTCGTCACCGGGATCGACGCGGACGGGGACGCGCTCGCTCGACCGCTGGCCTGGGACGAGGAGGGCGCCCCGCCGCTGATCCTGATGGCGCCCGAGCCGCGCGGCCACGCCGCCCTCGCCCCCGGCCAACGCGTGCTCGCCCGGCTGCGCCCCGCCGGGCCGGGTCGCTACGAAGGACGCACGCTCCGCCGCCTGCCGGAAAGCCCCGGTCGCATCCTTGGCATCTTCCGGCCCGGTCCGGCGGGGGCGCGAATCGAGCCAACCGACCGCCGCGCCAAGTCGAGCTGGACGGTGGCGCCGGACGAGGCGGGCGGCGCGGTGGCGAACGAGATCGTGCTGGCCGAGCCGCTGCCCCGCCATCACCGCACGTATGGTCCCGGCCCGGCGCGCGTGATCGAGCGTCTGGGGCGGATGGGCGACGCGCGCGCGATCAGCATGATATCGATCGCCACCCACGCGATCCCGCACGTCTTTCCCGATGCCGCGCTGCGCGCCGCGGCGCGGGCGCGTGCGGCGCCACTGGCCGGGCGGGAGGATCTGCGGGGCATCCCGCTCGTCACGATAGACGGGGAGGACGCGCGCGACTTCGATGACGCCGTCTTCGCTGAGCCCGACGGCGACGGCTGGCGCCTGGTCGTCGCCATCGCCGACGTGGCCCACTATGTCCGCCCCGGCACCGCGCTCGACCAGGCCGCCCGCGAGCGCGGCAACAGCACCTATTTCCCGGACCGCGTCGTGCCGATGCTGCCCGAGGCGCTGTCGAACGGCTGGTGCAGCCTGCGTCCGGACGAGGACCGGGGCTGCCTGTTCGCCGAGCTGCGCATCGACGCGGCCGGCCAGAAGCGCGCGCACCGGTTTGGCCGCGGGTTGATGCGCAGCGCGGCCCGGCTGACCTACGACCAGGTGCAGGAGGAAGCCGATCGGGGCGAGACGCCCCGTTTGCCGCTGGCTTCGCTGTACGCGGCGTTCCGGGCGTTGCTAGCCGCCCGCCAGCGTCGCGGCACCCTGGACCTTGATCTTCCCGAGCGGCGGATTGTGTTCGACGAGGCGGGCCACGTGGCCGAGGTGCGGCCCCGCGCGCGCCTCGACAGCCATCGGTTGATCGAGGAGTTCATGATCCTCGCCAATGTAGCCGCGGCGGAGGAACTGGAGCGCCTGCGCGCGCCATGCGTCTATCGTGTCCATGCCCCGCCCTCGACGGAGAAGCTGGAGTCGCTGCGCACGTTCCTGCACGGGCTGGGCATATCGCTGCCACCGGGCGGAGAGGTGCGTCCGCGCGACCTCGACCGCGTGCTGCGCGCCGTCGCCGGGACGGAGCAGGCCCCGCTGGTCAACGAGGTGATGCTGCGCAGCCAGTCCCAGGCCGCGTACAGCGCCGACAACGTCGGGCACTTCGGGCTGGCGCTGCCGCGCTACGCGCATTTCACCAGTCCGATCCGCCGCTACGCCGACTTGCTGGTGCATCGCAGCCTGATCCGCGCCTTGCGGCTGGGACCGGGCGGCCTGTCCGGCGAGGAGGCCGCCGAACTGGAAGCAACGGCCGAGCATGTCACCGGCACCGAACGCCGCTCGGTCGCCGCCGAGCGCGACGCCGGGGACCGTTATCTGGCGGCGTTCCTCGCCGAAAAGGTCGGGGCCGCGTTCACGGCCCGCGTCTCCGGCGTGACCCGGTTCGGGCTGTTCGTGACCCTGCCGGAGACCGGGGCCACCGGCATCGTGCCCCGCTCGTCGCTGCCGGACGATCTCTGGTGGCATGATGAGCGCGATCAGACGCTCGCCGGCCGCCGCACGGGCTTGGTGTTCCGCCTAGGGCAGGCGGTAGAGGTGCGGCTTGCCGAAGCAAGCCCCGTGACAGGCGGGCTGGCATTCCAGCTCATGCAGGGAAGTCCGCGCCCGGCCACTGGCCGGGGCCACCGGAGGTCGCGTGCGAAGTGAGGCGCGTCGGGGCCTTTCTGCTGCTGTTGCTGCTCGCTGCCCCGGTCCGCGCCGAGCCGGCCTTCGACACCGAGCTTGCGAGCGCCGTCTACGCCGCCGCGCTCGGCTTCATCGCTCCACGCGCGCTCGAGCCGGTTTCCGTCCCCGAGCTGACGCTGTGGGGACTGCGCGGGCTGAGCGCGCTGGACCCCGCGTTGCGTGTCCAGCGTGATGGCGGGATGCGCCTGCTGGCGTCAGGCCAGCCGCCGGTCGAACAGCCGCTTCCTGACAGCGCGGCCCCGGATGCGTGGGGACGGCTTGCGGCGGCGCTGTCCGAGGCCGGCTGGGCGGCTTCTCCTGGCGTGCGGCGGGTCGGCACGGAGGGTGTCATCCAAGCCTTCTTTGGCGCCATGCTGCCCTACCTCGATCCGTACTCGCGATACGTTCCCCCGGCCGAGGCGGCCGAGCAGGAGGAGCAGCGGGTCGGCGCGGCCGGTGTCGGGCTGGTGCTGGGCGAGGATACCAGGGGGATCGTCGTGGCGCACGCGATCAGCGACAGCCCGGCGGCATCGGCCGGCATCCGCGATGGCGAGCGCTTGCTGAAGGTCAACGGCCAAGCGACCTTCGGCGCGACGCCAGCCGACGTCACCGCCCGGCTCGCCGGCCCGGAGGGGAGCGAGGTCACGCTCGAAATCCAGGGCGGCCACGGCTCGCGCCGCGTCACGCTGATCCGGGCGGAGACTCCCGAGGAGAATGTGTTCGCCTCGCGGACCCAGGCAGCGCTTGTCGTGCAAGTCGCCAGCTTCACTGATCGTACTGCTGATCGGCTGATGAGTATGCTGGGGGCGAATTTGAATGGCCGCGCTCCACCAGCCGGGATCGTGCTCGACCTGCGCGGCAATCGCGGCGGGCTGGTGCAGCAGGCGGTCGCGGCCGCGAGCGTGCTGCTTCCAGGAGGGGTGATCGCGATCACGCAGGGTCGCGACCCGGCTTCCAACCGGGTCTGGTCGTCGGTGGCGGGCCAAATCGGGGACGGTCGGCCGCTGGTCGTGCTGGTTGACGCGCGGACCGCGAGCGCCGCCGAGATCCTGGCCGCCGCATTGGCGGACCGGGGGCGTGCGGTGGTGGTCGGAAGCGTCACCGACGGCAAGGGGCTGGTGCAGGCCATCACCCGGCTGCCGGACGGCGCCGAGCTGGCAGTGAGCTGGAGCCGCGTGCTGGCCCCGCGTGGCTGGCCAATTCAGGGCCTGGGCGTGCTGCCTCAGGTCTGCACCAGCTTCGGAGAGGCTGCGGCCCAGCGGCAATTGGACGCGCTCGCCTCTGGCGTGCAGCCAATGGTGCCCGCCCTGACACGGGCGCGCAATGCGCGCGCGCCCGTGCCGGCGGGCGAGATCGCCGCGATCCGCGATGCCTGCCCGCCCGCCCCCGGCACGCCGCTCGACCTTCGGGCGGCGCTGCGGCTCGCCGCCGAGCCAAGCGCCTATGCCGCCGCCTTGTTGCCCGCGAGTGGGGGGCCGTAACTCGTCTCGTCTGATACCAACTGGCGTTGATGATCATCCATGGTCGTAGGGCGGGACGCGCTGCCGCTGTCCCGCCCTGCCAGCAATGGGCCAGCATCCAGGACGGCTGGTAAGAATCAGCAGGGGTGAAGTGCGACCAGCCACATGGGTCGCCAGCCAGGCCGAACCTCAGTCAGCGCCGCAAATATCCGGAACGGCGATTTTGCGGAACAGGTGGGGCGAGACAACGGTGCTGGCCGCGTACCGGGTGAGCTTGGCCTGGAACTCAGGGTTGGTGAACGCCTGCTTGAAGCGCGCCGTCAATTCCCACACGGCGTAGTTCAGAAAAACGCCGCTGCCGGCGATGCCGCGATGGGGCTGGGTCGAGATGAACCCCGGCTGCGACTTCATCCAGGCGGCATCCTCGGCCCAGGCCCGCAACAGCGCGTCCGCTTCCGTCGGATCGATAGTCAGGGTGTTGATGAGAATGACGGGGCCGCCGGCATCATCGAGCTGATCGCGGATGCCGACTTTGTTGTCCATCTCCACGAGCTTCATGGCGGTCTCCTTGTAGTTGCGCAGAGGCGGCATCGTGCGTGATGTGGCCTCCCGACTGCTCTGGCAGGCTTCATAGCCTTTCCAGCATTTCTGAAATCGAGTTCTGATTCTAAACGTTCTCGCTTGCCGGGCAAGCGTTGGTGAGGTGATCGAGGCTCCTCGCGTTGCGCCGGGGCGGAGCTTGTGGGAGCCTGCCAGCCTATCATTGCCCGAAGCCTTTCCGGGATACCCGACAATGCCGACCAACCCCGCCGACGGGCCGATCCTGGGCACGCTCTATGGCAGCGACGCCATGCGCGCCGTGTTCGACGAGCGCGCCTATTTCCAGCGCATGTTGGACGTGGAGGCGGCGCTGGCGCGCGCCGAGGCGCGGCTCGGCGTCATACCCGCCGAGGCCGCCGCCGCGATCACCGCGGCGGCGCGGTTCGAGAGGCTTGATCCGGCGGTGCTCGCCGCCAGCGCGCGCACCGTTGGCTATCCGGTCGTGGGCCTGGTGCGCGAGTTGTCGCGCGCCGCCGGGGAGGCCGGGCGCTGGACGCATTGGGGCGCGACCACCCAGGACATCATGGACACCGCCACCGTGTTGCAGGCGCGCGAGGGACTTCACCTGGTGCGTGCCGAACTCGCCGCCACGCTGACGGCGCTGGCTGGGCAGGCGGCGCGCCACCGCGACACGGTGATGGCCGGGCGGACGCATCTGCAACAGGCGCTGCCCATCACCTTCGGCCTGAAATGCGCGGTCTGGGCGCAGCCATTGATCGCGCACCTCACGCGCATCGACGAGCTGCGGCCACGGCTGGAGCAGGTGAGCTTCGCCGGGGCCGCGGGCACGCTCGCCTCGCTCGGGGATCGGGGCATCGCGGTGATGGAGGCGCTGGCGGAGGAGCTGGGGCTGGCCGTGCCGCTCGCGCCCTGGCACGTCGCCCGCGACGGGCTGGCCGAGGCGGTGAGCCTCCTCGGCCTGATCTGCGGCAGCCTCGCGAAGATCGCCACCGACGTGGTCCTGCTGGCGCAGACCGAGGTCGCTGAGGTGGCGGAGCCCTACGTCGCCGGACGCGGCTCCTCCTCCACCATGCCGCAGAAGCGCAACCCGATCGCCTCGGAATACGTGCTCGCAGCGGCGCGCGGCGTGCAGGCGCTGGTGCCGTTGATGCAGGGCGCGATGGCGCAGGACCACGAGCGCGGCACCGGCCCGTGGCAGGCGGAGATGCTGGCGCTGCCGCAAGCCTTCGTGCTGGCCCATGGCGCGCTCGGCCATGCGCGCGCCACCGCCGAGGGGCTGGTGGTGGACGCCGAACGGATGCGCCGCAACCTCGACCTGACGGGCGGGCTGATCGTCGCCGAGGCGGTGATGATGGGCCTCGCTCCGCATCTCGGGCGCGAAGCGGCGCACCATGTCGTCGCCGACGCCTGCGCGACGGCGCTGCGCGAGGGCGTCCCACTCGCCGAGGCGCTGGCACGGCAAGACAGCGTCACGGGACGGCTGGACAGGGCGGCGATCGAGCGCCTGACCGATCCGGCGGGATACCTGGGCAGCGCGAGAGCTTTCGTCGATCGCGTGACGGCGGCAGCGCGCGCCGCCGTCCGATAATCGAGGAAGCCGGGTGCCATCGGCTGAGTTGCGGGTCTCACGCGCTCCGCTACAGCGTTGGAGTTACGGCAAAATCCTGGCCTCGGCGAGCCGCCCGGCGATGCCAGCGGCCCGGTTGCCTGCCCCGCCAAGCGGGCGTTAGGCTTGGCGTGCAAAATGCACCAATCCTCCGGGGCTGGCCAAAACCAGGGCGGTCGCGGGGGTCATCCTGGTCTGGGAGGTTCGCTGGATGGAAAAGTCACTAACCCGCCGCCGCGCGTTGCAGGCGGGTGCCGCGGTCGCGGCCTTGCCGCTGGTTCAGGTCCGCACCGGCCACGCCGCGGGCAAAGTCTCGGTCGCGTTCTGGGACCACTGGGTTCCGGCCGGCAACGATATCATGAAAAAGCAGTGCGCCGCCTGGGGTCAGAAGAACAATGTCGAGGTCCAGGCCGACTTCATCACCTCAGTTGGCAACAAGAACATCCTGACCATCGCCGCCGAGGCGCAAGCCAGGACGGGGCACGACATCCAGCAATTCCCGAACTGGGAGGTGCCCAATCACGCCGACCAGCTCGCGCCGATGGACGACGTGATGAAGATCCTGACCGGCCAGTATGGCGGGGTCAGCCGGGTGGCCGAGTACCTGTCCAGGATCAAGGGGCACTGGGTCGCGGTGCCGTTCAGCGCCGGTTCGCAGAACAAGGGGCCCTGCGCGCGAATCAGCGTCATGAAACAGCTTGCCGGGATCGACGTGGTGAAGATGTACCCGGTGGCGGAGGTCTATACGCCGGAGGCGGACAATTGGACGTGGGAGACATTCCTCAGGACGGCGGAGGCCTGCGACAAGGGCGGCATGACCTTCGGCATCGGTGATGGACAGACCCCGGATTCGGTCGACTTCGCTGGCGCGCTGTTCGCTTCGTTCGGCGCCGACCTGGTGGACGGCAAAGGCAACGTCACCCTCGACACCGACAAGATGAGGCAGGCGCTGGAGTTCGCCCAAAGGCTGGTGAAGTTCCTGCCCAAGGATGCCGTCAGCTACGACGACGCCTCCAACAACCGGGCGCTGATCGCGGGCAAGAGCGCGCTCATCTTCAACCCGCCCTCGGCCTGGGCGGTGGCCAAGCGCGACGCCCCGCAGGTCGCCGCCGATTGCTGGACCTTCTCGGCGCCGAAGGGGCCAGCCGGACGGTTCGTGCCGGCGGCCTATTTCTTCCTCGGCGTCTGGGACTTCAGCCCGAACAAGTCGGCCGCCAAGGAGCTGATCACCTTCCTCTCGCAGCGCGAGCAGGTGGAGGAGCGGGACAACGTGGTGCAGGGCTACGACCTCCCGCCCTTCACCAGCATGACCGATTTCAAGGTGTGGCGCGACACCGAGCCGCCGAAGGGCACCGTCTACAACTACCCGATCCTGCCGAGCCATCACGCGCAGCCGAACCTGACGGGCATGGCGGCGCCTCCGGAGATCGCTGTCCAGATGTACAATCGCGCCACGCACTCGACCATGATCGCCAGGCTGCAATCGGGGCAGAGCATCCCGCAGGTTATCGCCTGGGCGAAGGACGAGATCGAAGGTTTCCTTGGCTGACCGGAATGGCAGCCGGCACTGGAACGATATGGCAAATCGCGGTTCAATGGATGGACCGCTGAAGGGGACGTCATATGAAAGCGTCAACACCCATCTCGCGTCGCGCGGCCTTGCGGCTGGGCGCGGCGGCGAGCGCGCTGCCGCTGGTGCACATCCGGACGGCCGGCGCCGCCGGCAAGCTGGCCGTGGCCTTCTGGGACCACTGGGTGCCGGACGGCAACAAAGTCATGCAGAAACAGGTGGATGCCTGGGCCGCCAAGAACAAAGTCAACGTGACGGCTGATTTCGTCACGGTCAACAACAACAAGCTGCTGATGACCGGGGTGGCCGAGTCGCAGGCCCATGCGGGGCACGACCTCTACACCTTCCTGAACTGGGAGGTGTTCAACCGGCGCGACGATCTCGCGCCGATCGATGACGTCATGGGACGCCTCATGAAGAGCTACGGCGAGGTCGATGGCTCGGCCGCCTACCTGGCGCGTCCGAAGGATCATTGGATCGCGGTGCCGACCAGCTCCGGCTCGCAGACCAAGCCGGCCTGCGCGCGTATCAATTGGATGAAGGCGCACGGCTTCGATCCGGTCGCGGTCTATCCGGCCAAGCCCGAGCACACCCAGATGCAGGACCAGTGGACGTACGAGGCGTTCCTCAAACTCGCGGAACAGGCGGCGAAGGACGACATGACTTTTGCCCTTGGCTGCGGCGGACCCGTCAACACCGACGGCACCGACCAGATCGGCGCCAGCTTCAGCGCGTATGGCGCTGGGCTCGTCGACCGGCAGGGCAAAGTCCTGCTCGACAGCCCGGAGATGCAGCAGGCTCTCGAGTACTGGCAGAAATACGTCAAGTTCATGCCGAGCGAGGCGCAAAGCTTCGACGACGCCTCCAATAACCGGGCGCTGATCTCGGGCAAGAGCGCGCTGATCTTCAACCCGCCCTCGGCCTGGGCGGTCGCGCGGCGTGACGCCCCGCAAGTGGCGGCGGATTGCTGGACTTTCCCGCCCCCGACCGGCCCCAAGGGCCGCTTCGTGCCGGCACAGTTCTGGTTCTGGGGCGTGTGGTCGTTCAGCAAGAACCAGAGCGCGGCGAAGGAGCTGCTCGAGTACCTCTCGCAGCGCGAGCAGGTCGAGGAGCGCGACAACGTCGTATTCGGCTACGACATCCCGCCGTTCCTGAGCATGCGCGACTTCACGATTTGGGAGAAGGTCGAGCCGCCGCTCGGCACCGTGTACAACTACCCGGTCCGCCCCTGGCACCACGCGCAGTCGAATCTTGCCGCCTCGGAGGCGGCGCCCGAGGTCGCGGTGCAGATCTACCAGAACGGCATCCACAACGGAATGATCGCGCGCATCAAGGAGGGTCAGAGCGTCAAACAGGTTCAGTCCTGGGCGCGCAACCAGATCGAGGGATTCCTGATCTGAGGGAGCCTGCCGCCGGCGAGGGGTGCGGCCCGGGTCTCTGGCGGGCTGCCGCATGAAGCGCGGCCAGAGCATCGAGCAGGCGGTGGCCTGGCCTCAGGACGGGCTGGAGAGCTTCAAGATGTGAGGCCCGTCGCGATGTGAGGCCCGTCGCGCCCATGCGCATGGCGCGTGGCGGGATTGCGCTCCTATCGGCAAGCCGGTAGGGTTCGGCGCATCTCAGCAAGCAGGATGGTGGCGCCGCCGACCGGCGCCCCCGTCCCACCGGAGCAGAAAGCTCCAGAGACAATACTCGCGTGGAGGCTCTGCCTGGTCGGCGAGTTCTTCGGAGGAGTGCGTTCATGTGGGCGGCATCAATCCGCGCGCGCCGTCTAAGGGCATGGTCCGCCCCCGCCGGAGGCGGGTTTCGCGGGCGTACCCCTGGTTTAAGCGCCCTGTGTCCTGACCTCGACCGTCATGCGCGGCCGCGGGCGGGCATGACGGAGAATGGGTCAGGAAGCAGGGCCATCGATATCAGCCGTCCGGGTTCATCAGGAGGACAGCATGGCTGACGGCACGGGCGTCGTCACCGATCTTGGCGCGCGCTCCATCGCGAGACGGCGCGCGGCGGGCGGTTTGCGCCGCTTCACCCAGAAGCGGAGCAGCATCGCCCTTATCATGGCGCTGCCGCTGATTCTGCTGGTAATCGGGCTGGTGATCTATCCTGCGTTCTATGCGATCTATCTCAGCCTGCTCAACAAGAAGATGACGGCCTTTGTGGGCCTCGGTCAGTACTTCTTCTTGCTGCAGCGACAGACCTTCAAGCTGGTCATCTTCCAGAGCTGCCTGTTCGCCATTACCTCGGTCCTGTTCAAGGCGATCATCGGCTTCGTCCTCGCGCACCTGATGCACAACATCGGCGGCCAGTACCAGAAGCTCTGGCGCGGACTGCTGCTGGTGCCGTGGGTGATCCCGCTGGCGCTGGGCACCCTGACCTGGTGGTGGATGTTCGACCCGAGCTATTCGGCCTTCAACTGGGCGCTCGCGCAGGTCGGCCTGGGGCCCGTGCCGTGGCTGGGCGTCGGCTGGATCGCCCGTTTCTGCACCATCGTCGTCAATGTCTGGTACGGCACGCCGTTCTTCATGATCATGTACCTCGCGGCGCTGAAGTCGGTGCCCGACCAGCTTTACGAGGCGGCCTCGATCGACGGCGCCACGGCGGTGCAGAAGCTGTTCCATGTCACGCTGCCGATGATGCGCAACATCATGTCGATCACCATCCTGTTCAGCCTCATCACCACCTTCGCCGATTTCGACATCGTGCGGATTCTCACGGCGGGCGGGCCAGAGGACAAGACGCATGTGTTCGCGACCTACGCCTTCCAGGTCGGCATCCAGTCGGGGAACATCCCGATGGGCGCGGCGGTGAGCCTGTTCATGTTCCCGATCCTCGCCGTGGCCGCCTTCTTCATCCTGCGCGGCGTGACGCGGCGTTCCCAGGAGATCGGCGCATGAGCGCGACCACCGCCGGCACGCTGCCCGCCCGCCCGCGGCGGCATCGCAGCCTGGAGAACAGCCGCCGCTGGGCGCTCTATGGCAGCTATGTCGCGCTTGGCGTGTTCGTGATCCTGTTCCTGATTCCGCCGTACTACACGATCGTCACCAGCCTCAAGGCGTCCGCAGAGATCTCCTCGCAGACGGGCAGCCCCTGGTATCCGCACCATCCGACATTGCAGAATTTCTGGTATCTGATCACATACCGGAACTTCCAGCTCTACTACCTGAACACGGCGATCGTGACCGTGCTGGTGGTGGCGATCACGATGGTGATCTCCGTGCTGTCGGCGTTCAGCCTGGCGCGCATGGGGTTTTGGGGCAGCAAGACGCTGGCGACGGGCGTGTTCCTGACCTATCTCGTTCCAGCCTCGCTGCTGTTCATCCCGCTGTTCCAGGTGGTCGGCTGGCTCGGTCTGATCAACAGCTTCTGGTGCCTGGTGCTGGTCTATCCCACGCTCAGCGTGCCGTTCTGCACCTGGATCATGATCGGCTATTTCAGCTCGATCCCGAAGGAGCTGGACGAGGCGGCGCTGATCGACGGCGCGGGCTACCTGCAAATGCTCTGGCGCATCTTCATCCCCGTCGCCATGCCAGGCATCATCGCGGCGACGATCTTCGCCTTCACCGTGAGCTGGGGCAACTTCATCTATCCGCTGGCCTACCTCTACACGTCCAAAGAGATGGTGCTGACCGTCGGAATCGTCAGCGACCTGATCCGCGGCGACGTGTTCGAGTGGGGCAAGATCATGGCGGCGAACCTGCTCGCGTCGCTGCCGCCGATCCTGATCTACGCCTTCCTGATGGACTACTACATCGCCGGCCTGACCGCCGGTGCGACGAAAGGCTGAGGAACGCCATGGCTGAAGTGTCTGTCCGCAAGGTCGTCAAGGAGTACGAGGGCGGGGTCCAGGCGGTGAAGGGCATCGACCTCGAGATCAAGGACCACGAGTTCGTGGTGCTCGTCGGCCCCTCCGGCTGCGGCAAGTCCACCACCTTGCGGATGATCGCGGGGCTCGAGGACATCACCGGGGGCGAGATCTGGATCGGCGGCGACGTGGTCAACGACGTGCCGCCGCGCGACCGCGACATCGCCATGGTGTTCCAGAATTACGCGCTCTACCCGCATATGAGCGTGTTCGACAACATGGCGTTCGGCCTCAAGCTGCGGAAGTTCCCGAAGGACGAGATCAAGCGCCGGGTCGCCGAGGCTGGGCGCATCCTTGACATCAGCCAACTCCTGGAGCGCAAGCCGAAGGCACTGTCCGGCGGGCAGCGCCAGCGCGTGGCCATGGGCCGCGCCATCGTGCGCAACCCAAAGGTGTTCCTGTTCGACGAGCCGCTGTCCAACCTGGACGCCAAGCTGCGCGTGCAGATGCGCACCGAGATCAAGAAGGTGCATCAGACGGTCCGCACCACCACGGTCTATGTCACGCACGACCAGGTGGAGGCGATGACGCTCGCCGATCGCGTCGTCGTCATGAATCACGGCGTCATCGAGCAGGTGGGCACGCCGCAGGAGCTCTATCACCATCCCGCGACGCGCTTCGTCGCCGGCTTCATCGGCAGTCCAGCAATGAACTTTGTGCCCTGCCGGGTCGAGAAGGACGGCGATGGGATGACGGTGCGGATCAATGACCAAGTCGTGCTGCCGGTCCCCGCCTCGCGCGTCGAACGCTATAGTCCGTACACGGGAAAGGAGATGGTGCTCGGCATCCGCCCGGAGCATCTGTTCGATTACCATAGCGACAACCGTCCCGGCTGGGGGCGCATTGAGGCGCCGGTCGACGTGGTCGAGCCGATGGGGAAGGAGACCGAGGTCCATTTCTTCATCGACGGCGTGCCGATCTGCGCGCGCTGCGAGCCGAACACCCACGCCGAGCCGGGCGAGATCCTGCCTCTCACCGTCGATCTCAACCAGATGCACCTGATGGAGGCTGGCTCGGGGCGGGTGGTCTGAGGCCGCCTTATCCCGTCGCACGCGACCCCCCTCCGCCGACCTCGTTCCGCACCGGAGGGGCCTTTCTCCGCCCCGCGGCGGAGGCGGCCGGGGGACGAGGGCTTCAACCGCTTGGCATTAAAGCCGCTTCTTGTCAGAGCGCCATTGTCACCGAAGTGACAATGGATGACCGTTCTTCTTTGGTTTCGAAATGACCTGCGCCTTTCCGATCACGCGGCCCTGACCGCGGCGGTCGAGAGCGGGCATGAGGTGCTGCCGGTCTATGTCCTCGACGAGGCCGCGGCCGACGCCTGGGCTCCGGGCGGGGCCGCGCGCTGGTGGCTGCACCATAGCCTGGCCGCGCTGGAGGCGCGCTTGCGGGAGATGGGTTCGGCGCTGATCCTGCGGCGCGGCGCGGCCAGCGAGCACCTGCGCTCGATCGCGCGCGAGACGGGCGCGGTGGCGCTTCACGCGGGCCACGCCGTCGAACCCTGGGCGCGTGCCCAGGAAGCCGAGCTTGGCGCGACGCTGGCTAGGGACGGGGTGGCGATCCACTGGCACCGCACCGTGATGCTGTTCGACCAGGACGCGCTGCGCACCCGAGGCGGCGGGCCGTTTCATGTCTACTCGCCCTTCGCCCGCGCCTGCATGGCCACAGGCGGCCCGCCGCCACCCTTGGCCGCCCCGACGCGCCTGTCCGCGCCGGCACGCCTGCCGCGCTCTGACCGGCTGGGGAGCTGGGGTCTGTTGCCCACGCACCCCGATTGGGCCGGCGAGATCCGTGCCACCTGGAGTCCCGGGGAGGCCGCGGCTCAGGATCGCCTGCGCCGCTTCATTGCCGCCGCCCTGGCCGATTACGCCGCCGGGCGCGACCGTCTGCGGGCCGAGGGCACCTCGCGCCTCTCGCCGCACCTGCATTGGGGAGAGATCTCCCCGGCACAGGTCTGGCACGCCGCGAATGCAATCGTGGGACGCGACAGCGAAAAGTTCATCGGCGAGGTGCTGTGGCGCGAGTTTAGCATCCACCTTCTGTGGCATCAGCCGCACCTGCCCGATCGCCCGCTGCGCGCCGCGTTCGCGGCAATGGCGTATCGCGACGATCCCGCCGGGCTGAAAGCCTGGCAGCGAGGCCGTACCGGAATCCCGATCGTCGACGCCGGCATGCGCCAGTTGTGGCGAACCGGGTGGATGCACAACCGGGTTCGCCTTATTGTCGCCTCCTTTCTGGTCAAGCACCTCCTGATCGACTGGCGGGCCGGAGAGGCCTATTTCTGGGACACGCTGGTTGACGCCGACCTGGCCAACAACAGCGCAAGCTGGCAATGGATCGGCGGGGCGGGCACTGACTCGGCGCCGTTCGTGCGCATCTTCAACCCTGTCTTGCAGGCCCGGAAGTTCGATCCGGATGGCGACTATGTCCGGACCTATGTCCCGGAGCTCGCATCGCTTCCCGCGCCGGAGATCCACGCGCCTTGGGAGGCGTCCGAGGCCACTCTGCGCGACGCCGGGGTTGCGCTTGGCCGAACGTATCCCCGGCCTATCCTCGACCTCGCCGCGGGCCGGGCGCGCGCCCTAGCCGCCTATGCCGGGATCGGCATTGGCGAGTCCGGCTCGGTCGCGTGAGCCCCGTTCCCATCCCGTCGGCTATGCCGCTGCGTGTGGTGGGCGACGTGCATGGGGACGCGGTCGGCTTCGCGTGGGCGGCCGCCACGGATTGCTTCGTCGTGCAGCTCGGCGATCTGGTGGACCAAGGGCCACGGAGCGACGAGGCGCTGCGGATCATGTTCCGGCTGATCGACGCCGGGCGGGGACTGTTCCTGCTGGGCAACCACGACCATAAGCTTGCCCGCGCGCTCGCCGGCCAACCGGTTCGGCTCGACCCGGGGCTGGAGGCCACGCTGCGGCAGCTCGATCCGGCGATCCGCGAGCGCGCGCTGGCCGAGATCGCCCGCGCGCCAGCCTGGGTGCGGGCAGGTGACCGCCTGTTCGTCCATGCCGGCTTCCACACCGACATGCTCGAAGGTCCGGCGCCGGAGGTGGGTCTCGGGCGCCCCAATGGGCCAGTGGCGCGCGCCCTGTTCGGCGAGCCCACCGGGCGGCTACAGCCGGATGGCTATCCCGAGCGCAGCCTGCGCTGGGTTGACCGGATCCCGGCGGGTCTCACCGTCTATTGCGGCCACGACCGGCGCAGCAGGGACGGGCGGCCCTATGTGCGCCGCGGCACGGCGGGCGGTACCTGCGGTGTTCCTGGACACCGGTGCGGGGAAGGGCGGGCACCTCTCCTGGATTGACCTTCCTCCTCTGGCCCAGTCTTTCCTGGACAGAGGGGGACAGGGCGAGACAGCGCGGCGCTAGCCGCGCCGCAGAGCCTCCAGCAGTGCCGCCGCTTCGCACCTGTCCAGGCGCAAGGCTTGCTCGGCGATGGCGCGGGGGAAACCGGCCCGCGCCAGCACGCCAAGCTCGCGCCGCCGCGCTGCCGCCGGATCGGGTGTCTCGCCCGTTCGGAACGGACCGATCCTTCGGCGCGCGGCGAGCGCCAGGGCGGCGGCCATCTCATCTTCCGGCTCGGCGTTCAGCACCTGCGCGGCGGTCTCGGCGGCCACGCCCTTGGCGGCGAGATGGGCGGCGGCGGCCAGGCGCGACTTGCCGCGGCGGGTGAGGCTCCGGGCGCGGGCCGCGGCGAACGCCACGTCATCAACCACCCCGGAGGCGGCGAGGCGCGCGACGACGCCGTCGATCGCCGCGCGCGCGGCCTTCGCCGCCTCGGCGGCATACTCGGCCCCGTGCTCGGCCTCGGCCGCCCGTGCCCAGCGCGCGACGCGCCGGGCCAGCACGCGGCGCAACCCCGCCTCGGTCGCCGCGAAGCGCGCGAGATAGGCGAGAGCGGCGTCGTGCAATCGGGCGGCGTCCGGGGCTGGGCCGGCGGGCTTGGGGGCGGTCACGGGCGCAGTATCTCAGAGGCAGGGGTTCGTCGCACGCGTTTGACACACCCGGCCGTCGCGGCCAAAGTTCGTGGCTTCCCCCGAGAGCGCGCTCCAGGGGAACAACCCAGCACGAGGACGCTGATGATCTCCGCCCTGATGCCGAACTATGCCCGCGCCGACCTCGCTTTCGAGCGGGGCGAGGGAGCCTGGCTGTGGACGGTGGATCACCGACGATTCCTCGATTTCGGCTCGGGGATCGCCACCGCCTCGCTCGGGCACGGCCACAAGCACCTGGCCCAGGCGATCGCCGACCAGGCCGCCAAGGTGATGCACGTCTCCAACTTGTACCGCATTCCGCAAGCCGAGCGGATGGCCGAGCGGCTGGTGCAAGCCACGTTCGCCGACAGCGTGTTCTTCTGCAACTCGGGCGCCGAGGCGAACGAGGGCATGATCAAGATGATGCGCAAGGCGATGGCCGAGACCGGCAAGCCCGAGCGTTTCCGCATCATCTGCTTCGACGGCGCCTTCCACGGCCGCACCCTCGCCACCCTCGCCGCCACCGGCAACGCCAAGTACCTGGCCGGCTTCGGCCCGGTGGTCGAGGGCTTCGACCATGTCCCGTTCAACAACATGAACGCGGTGCGCGACGCGATCGGCCCGGCCACCGGCGGGATCATCGTCGAGCCCGTGCAGGGCGAGGGCGGCGTGCGTCCCGCCGACATGCAGTTCCTGCGGGCGCTGCGCGCCACCTGCGACGAGTTCGGGCTGGTCCTGGGCATGGACGAGGTGCAGTCCGGCATGAGCCGCACCGGCAAGCTCTTCGCCCACGAGTGGGCGGGCATCGAGCCCGACGTGATGACCGCCGCAAAGGGCATCGCCGGGGGCTTCCCGCTCGGCGCCGTGCTCGCCAAGGAGTTCGTCGCCAAGCACATGGTCCCCGGCACGCATGGCAGCACGTTCGGCGGCAACCCGCTCGCCTGCGCCGCCGGCAACGCGGTGCTCGACGTGCTCCTCGCGCCCGGCTTCCTCGACGAGGTCGCGCGCAAGGGCGCCAAGCTGCGTGCCGGGCTGGAGGAGATCGCGCGCGAGTTCCCCTCCGTGTTCGAGGACGTGCGCGGCATGGGGTTGCTGCTCGGCATGAAATGCGCCGTGCCGCAAGCCGAGGTGCAGGCGGCCTGCGTCGCCGAGGGGCTGATGGCGATCACCGCCGGCGAGAACGTGCTGCGCCTCGCCCCGCCGCTGGTGATCACGGATTCCGACATCGACGAGGCGCTGCGCATGCTGCGCCGCGCCGCGCGCCGCTGCCTGCCGTCCGCGGCGACCCAGGCAGCCAAATGAGCGCGGCGCTGCGCCGGGCCGAGACGGCCGGGGAGGGGGCGCCGCCGCGCCACTTCCTCGACCTGCGGGACTTCGACACGCAGACGCTGCGCCAGATGCTGGACGCGGCGGCCGGGTTCAAGCGCGCCAAGGCCCTGGCGTCGCGCCCGCTCGCCGGCAAGACGCTGGCGCTGATCTTCGAGAAGCCGAGCACGCGCACCCGCGTCAGCTTCGAGGTGGGAATGCGCCAGCTCGGCGGCGAGGTGATCGTGCTGAGCGCGCGGGAGATGCAGATCGGGCGCGGCGAGACGGTCTCCGACACCGCACGCGTGCTGTCGCGCTACGTGGACGCGATCATGCTGCGCACCGACCGCGTCTCCAAGCTGTACGACTTGGCGCGCCACGCCACCGTGCCGGTCATCAACGGGCTGACGGATACCTCGCACCCGTGCCAGTTGATGGCCGACGTGCTGACCTTCGAGGAGCATCGCGGTCCGATCGCGGGACAGGTCGTGGCCTGGTGCGGCGACGGCAACAACGTCGCGCGGAGCTGGATCGAGGCGGCGGTGCGCTTCGGCTTCACGCTGCGCCTGGCCACGCCCGGTGCCCTGCGTCCGCCGCAGGAGCTGGTCGAGTGGGCCCACGCGCAGGGCGGGCGGATCGAGCTGACGGACGATCCCGAAGCCGCTGTCGCCGGCGCGCGCTGCATCGTCACGGACGCCTGGGTCAGCATGTCGGACGATCCGAACGGCAACCGCCACAACCTGCTTTCGCCCTATCGCGTGAGCCGCGCGCTGCTGGCCAAGGCGGCCCCGGACGCGGTGTTCATGCACTGCCTGCCGGCGCATCGCGGCGAGGAGGTCGAGGCCGAAGTGATCGACGGCCCGCAATCGGTGGTGTTCGACGAGGCCGAGAACCGGTTGCACGCGCAGAAGGGGGTGTTGGCCTGGGCGATGGGGGTAGGGCGGTAGGATTCTGAAACCTATCGCGTGCTGGTGGGCTCAGCGCTCGCACTGTCCGTAGCTCGCCAGTGTGGGTCCGCTACACCGTGGGCCGGCAGCCTGTTCCGGCCAATGGCGATGCACGCAGTAGAGCAAGGCAGCAAAAATCGGTACTCCAGGATTATAGATCATGGCGAGGATAAACCTCGCCTCCCTGCCGGCGACGTGGCGCCGGTTCCTCGCGAATGCGACGCACCGACGCCACTCCTACGCCGCAGGAGCGAGCTGTTTCCCGCACACCCGCCAGCCTTGCCCGCCACGAACCGGGGACGACGCGCTCCCGTGGCAGTGCTCGGTCATATCCGCCAGCACGATGGCGACCTCGAACGCATCGTCCAACGCCTCGCCGCGTGGACGCGCCCGCTTTGGCTGGCGGTCAGGTCACTGCATCGTGCCCTGGAGTTCGGTCGAGAGGAACCGGCCCGACGGCATCTTGTGGTCGCGCACCACGTACATCTTGCCGCCGTGCATCACGATCATGCTGTGCTCGTCCAGCGGCTGGGCCTCGTGCATGACGGTGTCCATCATCGCCTTGTCGGTGATCTTGCGGTGCATGACCTGGCCGTTCTGGCCGACCATCAGGACCGAGTCCTCCCAAGAGGAGCTGCCGGGCGGCTCCCCCTGCGCCAGGGCGGCGCCGCTGAGCAGGATGAGGGTGAGGCTTCAGTTAAACAGTGCGAGAACGCTACTCATTGGTATCGCTCAGGAAATCGAGAAAATATGCGTTCTGTGGTGCCACGCCCTCGATGTCCGCCGAATTGGCTCCGCCAAGGCCTTGTAGCCAAAGGGCCTTCCAAGCCGAAGAGAGGCGTGGCACCACATTGAGGGCAATTTCCCAATTCAGCGTTTAGTTCCAGCAGGTTGCGTTTGCGCACTGTTTAACTCGGGTGAGGGCGGTAGCGATCGTTTTCATTTCGGCCTCCAATTGGGACGGAAACGCAGCGTGCAGCCCCGATGGCCGCGATGGAAGTCTCGATTGGGCAATATTTGCTTGACGCTCCCACGATGTTGAGGGGGCGGGCCGTGTGATGATGCGGCCTTGGGAACATTCCCGCTCGGAGGCCACCATGTGGACGTCCGCTTCGTCGTCATCCCGCGTCGGTGGGCGGAGCACCCTCCGACGTCTTTTCCACCAGTCCTCCGGACTGGCGGAACCTTCGACGCCGCCGCCCAAGATTTCGCGCGCAATAGCGCGTGGAATGGCTGCGAAGGGGGTGGAGAATCACTCGGCCGGCTGGGCCGCTGGCGGCGCCGGTCCAGGGACTACGAGGCGCTGCCCGAGATCTCCGAGGCGACGGTCATCCTCGCGATCATCCGCCTCATTGCCCCACCGTCTCGTTCACCCAAACCACAAGCGTCTGCCAGCTCCGTCACTTTCAAAACGGGCTGTCATGGGCAGCTAACCGGGATTTAGCGGCTCCCACGATATCACCCAATAATACACGCCATCGCACGAGTGCCAGATACGAGGTGGCCGCAAATGGTTGCGGCGTAGATCTGCCGGCAGTGAGGAACCTCACACCGTCCCAATAACCCGCGCCACCTCCTCCGGCGATTTCCGCACTAAGCCGTCGTAATCCTTCAGCAACGTCTCTGTGATCTGCCCCGGTGTGAAGCTGTGCTGCCCGATCCGACGGATCGGCGTGACCTCGGCGGCGGTGCCGGCCAGGAACGCCTCGGTCGCGTCGGCCATCTCCTCGGGGCGGATCGCCCGTTCGATCAGGGTCATCTGGCGGTTCTTGGCCAGGCTCATCACGCTGCGGCGGGTGATGCCGTCGAGGAAGCAGTCGGGCGTCGGCGTGTGGATCTTGCCGTCCATGACGAAGAAGATGTTTGCGCCCGTCGCCTCCGCCACCTGCCCGCGCCAGTCCAGCATCAGCGCGTCGTCGTAGCCCTCGGCCTCCGCCTTGTGCTTGGACAGCGTGCCGATCATGTAGAGCCCCGTGGCCTTGGACGCGGTGGGCGCGGTGTCCGGGGACGGCCGCTTCCATTCCGCCATGCCGAGCCGGATGCCCTTCATCCGCTCGGCGCCGAAATAGCTCGGCCACTCCCAGGTGGCGATGGCGAGGTGGATCGTCGTCAGTTGCGCGGAGACCGCGAGCTGCTCGGAGCCGCGCCAGGCGATCGGGCGCACATAGGCGTCGGTCAGGTTGTTGGCGCGCAAGGTCTGATAGCACGCCTCGTCGATCTGCTCGGCGGTGTAGGGGATCTCGAAGCCAAGGATGCGCCCGGACTGGATCAGCCGCTCGGTGTGGTCGCGCAAGCGGAAGATGTGCCCATTATAAGCCCGTTCGCCTTCGAACACAGCGCTGGCATAATGTAGCCCATGCGACAGCACATGCAGCCGAGCCTCCCGCCACGGGACCATGGCGCCATCCCACCAGATCATCCCGTCGCGGTCGTCGAAAGGAACCAACGCCATCGTGTCGTCCTTGATAATTTTGTTGCTCGTGCCTTGTGAAACATAGAATGTGCGCCTAGATACGTCAATGATCCTGTCGCAAGGGAGGGGCAGCTATGCCGGACGGAAGTGGCGGGTCAATGAGAAGCGCAAACGCCGAGGCACGCCGGCCGAGTCGGCCGGGCGCCGAGGTTAAGTCCCAGCCGGCTGGGGCCGGCCTTCTGTATCTTCGCGAGGAGGAGATTCGCCTCGCCCAAGATTTGCTGTTCTTCGCGTATCGCGACTTCACCAATGCCGCCGACGTGATCCTTGCCGAGCTGGGCTTGGGGCGGGCGCATCATCGCACGCTGCACTTCATCGGCCGCAATCCCGGCATCACGGTCTCCGAGCTTCTGGGCATCCTGAAGATCACCAAGCAGAGCCTCGCGCGCGTGCTCTCCGCGCTCGTGGACCGAGGCTTTGTGGCCCAGGCGCCAGGGGCCGATGATCGCAGGCAGCGCCTGTTGAGCTTGACGCCGGCCGGGCAGGCGTTGGAGCGGCGGCTGTTTGAGTGCCAGCGCGAGCGCCTGGTCGCCGCCTATCGCGAGGCGGGCCCCGCGTCCGTCGAGGGCTTCCGCCGCGTCATGCGCAGCGTCATGGACCAGTCGGCGCGCACCTACGTGGAGGATAGCGCGGTGAAGCGGCGCGAGCCGCCCGTCCGCGACACCTGACCGTGCTGGAGAGCGCGCACATCCTGGTTATCGACGATGATGCGCGGCTGCGCTCGTTGCTGTCGCGCTACCTCGGCGAGAACGGGTTCCGCGTCACGACCGCCGACAGCGCCCCTGAGGCGCGGTCCACCCTGCGCTTTCTCTCCCCCGACCTGATTGTGCTCGACGTTATGATGCCGGGCGAGAGCGGGCTCGCCCTGGCCGAGGAGCTTCGGCAGGCGGCGAACGACGTTCCCATCCTGATGCTCACCGCTCGAGGGGCGCCCGAGGACCGCATCGCGGGTTTCGAGGCTGGCGCCGACGACTACCTGCCCAAGCCGTTCGAGCCTCTTGAGCTGGTCCTGCGCATCCGTGCCCTGCTGCGGCGCTTCACGCCCCCGCCGCCGCAGGCGGGGCCGGTGCGGATCGGTGCAACGGCCTTCAATCCGGAGCGGGGCGAGCTGCGCGGCGCGGACGGCCCGATTCGGCTCACCGCCGGCGAGGCGTCGCTGCTGGGCGCGCTGGCGCGCCGCGCGCGCGAGGTGCTGTCCCGGGAGGACATCGCCCTGGTCCTGGGCATGGAGGAGGCGAGCGAGCGCGCGGTGGATGTGCAGGTGACGCGCCTGCGCCGAAAGATTGAGCCAGATCCGCGCGAGCCGCGCTTCCTGCTCACCGTGCGCGGCCGGGGTTATGTGCTCAAGCCAGGGCCGGGGTGATGGGAAGGCTGCGCCTCGCGCCCGCCGCCTGGCTCAAGCGCGTGCTGCCGCGCACCCTGCTCGGGCGCAGCCTGCTGATGATCCTGCTGCCGCTCGTCCTGCTCCAGGCGGTGACGCTGGCTATCTATTACGGCGATCATATCAACCTGGTCTATCGCCGCCTCTCGGGCGGCGTCGCCGGCGAGATCGCCTTCACCCTGCAACTCGTGCAGCGGGACTTCGCACCCGAGCAGCGGGCCTGGATCATCGACATGGCGCGCCACCAATTCGATTTGCGCATGCAGTTCGAGCCTGGCGCGATCCTGCCCGCCGGCGTGCGGTTCCCGAACGTGCCCGGCCCGATGGATGACGACTTGCAGGCGGCGCTTGCCGAGAAGCTAACGCAGCCGTTCCAGATGGATTGGTCCTACGACAAGGGGTCGGTGCTGGTTCGCGTGCAACTGCCGGACGGCGTGCTGGACGTGTGGGCGCCGCGCAAGCGTGTCGACCTCGGCACGTTCTTTCTGTTCCTAGCTTGGGTGATGGGCACATCGCTTCTGCTGTTCGGCATCGCGGCGCTGTTCATGCGCAACCAGGTGCGCGCCATCCGCCGGCTGGCCAGCGCCGCCGAGGCGTTCGGCATGGGACGCGACATCGGCGCGATCAAGCCGGAAGGCGCGAGCGAGGTCCGCAAGGCGGCGGCCGCGTTCAACCGGATGCAGGAGCGCATCCACCGCTTTCTTGTCCAGCGCACCGAGATGCTCGCCGGCGTCTCGCACGATCTGCGGACGCCGGTGACGCGGCTCCGTCTCGCGCTGGCCATGCTGCCAAAGAATCCCGACCTGGCCTCCGACATCACCGAGATGACGGGGGACGTCGCGGAGATGGAGCGGATGATCGAGGGCTATCTCGCCTTCGCGCGCGGCGAGGGGACCAAGCAGGCCGAGCTGGTCGACCTGTCCCGCCTGCTGCACGAGGTGGCCGCTGGGGCGCGGCGGGCGGGCGCGGTGGTGACGGTGCAGGCGCCGCCGGGGCTCACCCTGAAATTGCGCGAAAGCGCCGCGCGCCGCGCCATCACCAATCTCGTCGACAATGCCCACCGCCATGCTGGCCGCGTGGTGATGACCGCCGAGCCTGCGGGCGCGCGCAGTGTGCAAGTGATCATAGACGATGACGGGCCGGGCATTCCGATCGACCGCCGCGAGAGCGTCTTTCGCCCGTTCGAGAGCGGCGCTGCCGGCAGCACGGGCCTGGGCCTGACGATCGCCCGCGACATTGCGCGCGCGCATGGCGGGGACATCATACTGGAGGAAAGCCCTTTGGGCGGGCTACGGGCGCGGGTCAGGTTTCCGGTATAGGGCGGCCGGTCGTCACATCGCTTGCTGGTCGTGGCCGTTTGCCGGCATTGGCCGTCACTCCGAGACCCGCCGTGAGCAGATGGGTATGGAAGCGTCCACGGCGGAGCGGAAGCGGGCTGGTGGGGTCAGCGGACTCGCGGCGAAATGACTGTGACGACGAAATGCACCGGCTTGGCGGCATGACCCCAAAACACATGCGCAACGGATAGTTCTGTCCGCGTCGTTTGTGGCGTTACGAACTTGGCGGTGGCAGCGAGACAGACCTTGTCGTCGCGGACGCACACCGAAAGCAGCCCGTGTTTCGCAAGAGCGTCCGGCGACACCCAGAGATTTCGGGAATAATTGAAATGCACGAAGGCGTGCGGCCGGTCCGGGCTGTAAAACACTATCGCGTTCTCATACCAATCGGAGCCCGCGACATATTCCAGCGGCAGCGACGTCCGATCGTGCCAAAGCCTCGTCGCCTCGATCGCCACCTCCTGAAAGGGCATGGCATTCACGGCGTTGGACGACAGATAGGTGCGGTCCAACGCAATCGCCGGCGACAGCGCCAGGGCGCCGAGCGTCACCGCCCCGGCCAGCCGGGCGCTGATCCGCCACAGCCGATCGAGATCCCGGACGCCGGCGACCTCGATCGCCAGGAGCGGCAAGAGCGGGAAGGTTCCGATCGTCATTTCCACCGTGCTCGTCGTGCGCAGCGCCAAGGCGCTCGCGACCGTCATCACGAGCGGCGCCAAAGTCAGCGTCGCGAGCACGCGCAGCGCCGAGCCGCGCACGTCGCGGCCCGGCGCGGCGATTCCGTCGCGCCGCGAGGTCCAGGCCACGAGCCCGACGACGAGCACGACCCCGAAATTCATTCCCAGCGCGTTGAGCAAGGTTCTCATCGCGTGGACGACCACGTAGTCCCAATCCCAGCCCGAGATCCTGACGAGATAGCGCAACGGCGGCGCCCGATGGGTCAGCAGCCACGCGACGTGCGGCGCGAAGACCGCCGCCGCTACCGCCGCGGAGACATAGGGCGACACCGATGCGGGGTATTTCCATCGCGAAGAGTGTTGGAGAGCGGCGAGAAGGCAGGTCGCGACCAGGATCAACGCGTAGTATTTCGACAACATGGCGAGGCCAACACATGCGCCGAACGCGACGGCATCGCCGACCCTGCGCCGCTGCACGGATTTCATGAAGGTGTGCAGGGTCCACGGCCAAATTGATAGGAAAATCGTGTTCGCGTCGTACTTGTAGGCGTAGAACGTGTACATGGGCGTGAGTAGCAGCAGCGCCCAGGCCGCCATGCGCTTTCGGCCCTCGACGAAGTCGCCGATCAGCACCCACGCGCCCCACAGGCCGATTCCCGCGTTCACGCTGCTCAGAAGCGCGAAGGCCCATTGCGTGCGGGGAAACAGAAAAAACCACAGACCGCATATCCAAGCCCACAACGGCGGGTGCTGGTTGTAGCCGAGTTGGAATTCCTGGCCCCACGCGTACGCTTCCGCCATGTCGTGCTTGATCGCGACCGGAGCTTCGGCGACCGCGAAATACAACCCCCATATCGCTGCGAAAGTCCCAAGCAGCATCAGGATCGTTGGGAGGTCGGGTTCCCCTGTTGACTCGCGAGCGGCGATCTTCAGGAGGGACGCGACTCGATGGCGCGCTCGCTCGTCAACGTTCATGTACCAGCGGTCCCCCAGTGGCGTTCTTGAATGGATGGCCGGGTCGGGATTATCCGGATTTCTTTAGAAGCGAAAACCGGATGGTATTCTAGGCACGCCGCGCCACCACCGGCAGCAATAGCGCCGCCAGCGCGACATTGGCCACGGCCCCCCAGAACAGCGCCCTCTCCAACCCCGTCGCCCCCGCGCGGTCGAGAATGACCGCGGCCAGCGAGGGCGCGGCGGATTGCGCGAGGAGGATGGGAAAGGCGAGTCGGCCCATGAGCAGGGCGTATCCTTCGGCGCCGAACAAGACGAGTGGCAGCGTGCCGCGCAGGATGGAGCGCAGCCCGCTGCCGGCCCCATACAGGATCACGCCAGCGGCGACCACGCGGGATCCCGCGGATAGAAGGCCGATTCCCGCCGCGACCAGCAGCGTGGATATCACCATCTCCCAGGCCGGGGCCACCAATCGCGCCGCGAATAATTTAACCAGCCGGGCCGCCACCTGGGACGGCCCCAGCAACGTTCCCAAGGCCACGGCGGTCTCGGTAGGCAGGCCCAGGCCGCGCAGAAGCGTGAGCAGGTTCACGGAAACCGCCGACCAGATGATCGAGGCAAGCGTCAGCACCAGCGCCACCATCGCGAACAGCCCGGCGCGGGAGCCCGCCGGCTTCGCGTCGCCTTTCTCCGCGCGGCGTACCGCCGGAGCCACGATCCGCCGCGCCTCGCGCGGTACGACAAGCCAGTGGAGCGGGAGCGCCACGCCAAGGTTGAGCGCGGCATAGGCCAGGCACGTCACCCGCCAGCCTGCCAAGTGAAGCACCCACGCGCTGAACGGCCAGCAGAGCGTGCTGGAAAAGCCCGCGATCAAGGTCAGCGTGGTGATCGCTGTGCGCGCCTCCTCTCCATAGAGCCGCCCCAAGGCGGCGAAGGCCGGGTCGTAGAGCCCAGCCCCCATGCCCACCCCGAGCACGATCCAGGCCAGCATGTAGAGGCCCAGCATCGGCGCGGCGGCGAGCAACGATAATCCAAGAGCGAGCACGGCCGAGCTGGCGGCCAGCACTGGGCGCCCGCCGTGGCGTTCGACCTGCACGCCGACCGCTGGCGATACCAGCCCCGAGACAAGCATCCCCGCCGAGAGACCGCCCACCACCCAGGCGAGCGGCCAGCCTGTGTCTCGCGCGATCGGCTCGGCGAGAACCGCGGGCAGGTAGAAGGTTCCGCCCCAAGCAACGATTTGCCCAAACCCCAGCGCGGCCAGGATCACAAACCGGTTAGACGTGCCTGCCATCGCGGGGCCGCTCGGCTGGACGGAATGCACCTAGACCGTCTCCAGGGGATGGGAGAGTGCCACCAGCATGGACCTGATCTGCATTCCGCTCGGGCTCGCCACGCTCGCATGGGCATAGCCGGTGAGAATGGGCTTGCTGACTGACATGGAAAGCATCCTAGCGGTCCGGGTCCGGAAAGGCTCGGTCGTTGCCGCCCGGCTCGCGACCGGCGCCCACGCCCACTGACCCGCTTGCAGCCTCGCCCGCCAGGTCGCTTGATAGCGGCGCGCGAAAGGAGGGCAGCATGGCGGGACGGTTCGAGGGACGGCGTGCGGTCGTTACCGGGGGTGTGTCGGGGATCGGCGCGGGCATCGCGGCGCGCATGCGCGCCGAGGGCGCGCGGCTGAGCCTCTGGGATGTGGACGCGGCGGGCCTCGCGCGGCGCGCCGCCGAGGGTGCGCACACGGCCGCTATCGACATCACCGACGCGGCCGCCGTGCGGCGCGCCGCCGATGCCGCCGCGGACGCGCTGGGCGGCATCGACATCCTGGTGGCCTCCGCCGGCGTCACCGGCCCGAACGGGCCGGCCTGGGAATACCCCATCGAGGCGTGGGACCGGGTGATCGCGGTCAACCTGAACGGGCTCTACTACTCGTGCCGCGCCGTCATCCCGCACATGCTGCGGGGCGGGTACGGGCGGATCGTGAACATCGCCTCGATCGCCGGCAAGGAGGGCAACCCCAACGCGTCCGCCTATTCCGCCTCGAAGGCGGGGGTGATCGGCCTGACGAAGTCGCTAGGCAAGGAGCTGGCGGCGAGCCAGGTGCGGGTGAACTGCGTCACCCCCGCCGCGGTGGAGACCCCGATCTTCGCGCAGATGACCCGGGCGCAGATCGACTACATGCTGTCGAAAATTCCCATCGGCCGCTTCGGCCTGATCGAGGAAGTGGCCGCCCTGGTCTGCTGGCTGGCCTCCGAGGAGTGCAGCTTCTCCACCGGAGCGGTGTTCGACGTCTCCGGCGGGCGTGCCACGTACTGAGCGGGGCGGGCATGACGGACCAGGAGCTCGGCTACGCGCCGGCAGTCCGGCTCGCGGAGATGATCCGCGCCAAGCTTGTGTCCCCGGTCGAGGTGACGCGCGCCGTCCTGGCCCGGATCGAGCGCCTGGAGCCGCGGGTCAACGCCTTCGCGCATCTCGCCGCCGAGCCCGCGATGGCGGCGGCGCGGCGCGCGGAGACGGCGCTGATGCAGGGTGGGCGCATCGGCCGGCTGCACGGGGTTCCGGTGACGATCAAGGATCTGGCGATCACCAGGGACATGCCGACCCAGTTCGGCAGCCTGATGATGCAGGGCAACCGTCCCGGCGAGGACACGCCGATGGTCACGCGCCTTCAGGACGCGGGCGCGATCGTGCTGGGCAAGACCACCACCTCGGAGTTCGGCTGGACCGGCGTGAGCCGCAGCCCGCTGACCGGCGTCACGCACAACCCCTGGAGGCATGGCTACAACGCGGGCGCGTCCTCGGCGGGCGCGGGTGCCGCGGCGGCGGCCGGGTTCGGGCCGCTGCATCAGGGTAGCGACGGCGCCGGTTCGATCCGGATGCCGGCGCATTTCTGCGGCGTGTTCGGCCTCAAGCCGAGCTTCGGGCGGGTTCCGGCCTATCCTGTGGGCGCGGCTGACTTCACCACGCATAACGGGCCGCTGACGCGCACCGTCGCGGATGCCGCGCTGATGCTGTTGGTCATGGCCGGGCCGCATCCGCTGGACCACACCACGCTGGAAGCCTGGCCGGCGGACTATTTGGGGCGGCTCGCCGAGGGTGTGCGGAGGCGGCGCATCGCATACAGCCCGGATCTCGGCCACGTGCGGGTCGATCCCTCCGTGGCGGCGATGGTCAAGGCCGCCGCGCTGCGCTTCGCCGATCTCGGGGCGCATGTCGAGGAAGCATCAGTCCCCTGGGGACCGTCAGGGCCGGAGCTGATCCGGCTATTCTGGCCGGCGCATCTGGCCGCGCGCTTCGCCGCGCGCCTGCCGGAATGGGACAGCCGCATGGACCCTGGCCTCGTCGCCTGCGTCCGCGCGGGGATGGGTGTGACCCTGGAACAGTACCAAGCGGCCCGCGAGCGCAAGCACGCCTATGTCGCGGCCATCCACCAGTGGTTCGAGGACTGGGACTTCCTGCTGACGCCCGCGGTCTCCGTTGCCGCGTTCCCGGTGGAGCGGCTCAGCCCGTCGGACTGGCCGCAGCACGAATGGGACTGGGTGCAGTGGGCGGAGTTCTCCTACCCGTTCAACATGGCCTGGAACCCGGCAGCCAACGTGCCCTGCGGCTTCACCGCCGAGGACCTGCCGGTGGGGCTACAGATCGTAGGCCGCCGCTTCGACGATCTTGGCGTCTTGCAAGCCGCCGCCGCGTTCGAGCAGGCGCAGCCATGGGCGGATAAGCGGCCCGATCTGGGGTGATCCAGAGGCGCATGCGACGTGACATTGACGGTATACGCGAAACGCGTATAGGATAGCCGATGTAAGCTCATGTTTCGTAATCTTAGGACGTTCCTCTTTGAGGCCCAGGAAAACTGAATGTGGGAGCTGGTCCGTCTCGAAGTTGAGCTTGGTGATCTGGTTGAGGGCGAGGTTTCGAATGGAGTCGACGTTCTGGTCTTTCTGGCCACGCTGGAAATCGTGGGTCGCGAGGCGCGAATGTTGGGCCTGCACATTCACGGCGCCGGTCCCAATACCCTTGGGACTGGTGTGTTGCTGGGCTTGGGCAACTGCTCAACCCACCCCGCTTCGCGCAATGCGTTGATATAGAATGATTTTCAGCAGTCTCAGAAAGCGGGATAAATTTGGGCAGTTGAAGTAAAATCCGCGGCGATACCAGATACTTATTTATATCGTAATATCGCAGCCTTGGCCGTTACATGCGTCGGATTCGATACTGCCGTTACGCCCAAAATCGCCTCGCCCAGAAAGCGTTGTTTATCAATGATTTGCGGAGGGAGGGGTGGGTTGAGCAGTTACGGGCTTGGTTCGTTGGGTAAAGGGTATTCTGGATGTCGACATACTCCGAGTTGAAGGCGCGACTCGGACCACGGGCGCCGGTCCGGATCGCCGACCCGCCCCCATCGTTTTCCGGTGAGTTGGTTCCAATTGTGCTGCGGCGGGACGGGCCGTTGGACAAGCCGGTCACGGTGGCACAGCGGCTGCGGGCCGCCGGGTTGACCATGCGGGCCGCTCATGCCGCGATCGCGCGCCTGGCCGAAGCTGGCCTCGCGGTGTGCAGCATCGCGGAAGGGGCGGACATCCCAAGTCTTGCCCGCGATCTGATGCCCTTGCACGTGCGGGCGTTCCGCCAGAGGGTGCTCGATCCCGGCCTAATTGCTCGGGTACGCATGCGGCATGGTCTCTCGCAGCGGGAGTTCGCCGAACTCCTGGGGTTCGAGCCCGACACCGTGCAGAACTGGGAGCAGGGCCGGAACAAACCCGATGCCGCCGCGCTCAAGCTGGTGATGGCCTTCGACGACAATCCTGATGTAATCGAGCGGGCGGTGCTCGAACCAGCTTGACGCGCGCGGCCACACGGAGATGCCATGCTGTTCGCCGTCATGAGCGAGCCGTTGCCAACTCGTCCGTCGGACGTGGCGGCGCAACGCCGGCGCTACTGGGAGTGGGCGCGTCCGCTCCGTGAAGCGGGCACGATGCGCCATGTCTGGGCACGGCCGGGGCGCGGCGCGCTCGCGATCTTCGAGGTTGATGGCGCCGGGACGCTGCACCGGCTGCTGAACGAGTGGGCGGACATCGTCCCGGCGCGGTTCGACCTCTTTCCGCTGCTCGATCCTGAAGCGGCACAAGCGTTCCTCGACAAATCTTCCTCGTAAGGATGCGTGTCGCCGCGTCGCCGCCCCTCGCGGGTCGCGCAGCCGCGCGCCCCGGCTCGGCCGGCCGGTGAGGCGCGCGAGGCCGCATCCGCTGTGACGCGCGTCACAGCCACGATTACGCCTGCCGGGCAAGCTGACCCTGTTGGATGCGAGCCTGCCCGCTTACCCAAACCGATGACGCGCTCGAACTGGCATGGACGCACGCTCGCATCCCCGAGAGGAGTGGGGGCACGCGATGCGGGCCATGAATTCCGCGCCGTCACGGCGCGTTCCCGTGATCGGGGGCGACTTGGTCTTGATTCTCGCGATCAGCCTGGTCGGCTTGCTGGTCACGGCCTGGGTGGCGGCCGTCGCTCCCGAATGGGCGGGCGTGTTTAATGCCTGGGCCTGGCTGTAACGCCGGGGCACGTTGACGAACGCGGCAACGTGCCTATAGTGAGATCCAGCCGGCGATTCCCGACAGGGGATCGGCGGCATTTTCGCTTGAACATGCCTCGGCGGACGCCGTGGCGAAGGAGTTGCGAAACGTGGCGCGTATTGCCGGCGTGAACATTCCCACCGCCAAGCGGGTCGCCATCGGCCTGCAATACATCTATGGCATCGGCCCCGGCAAGGCGGCGGAGATCTGCTCGCGCCTGACCATTCCGGACGATCACCGTGTGAACCAGCTCTCCGACGAGGAGGTGCTGCGCATCCGTGAGCTGATCGACCGCGAGTACCGGGTGGAGGGCGACCTCCGGCGCGAGGTCGCGATGAACATCAAGCGCCTCATGGACCTGGGCTGCTATCGCGGCCTGCGGCATCGCCGTGGCCTGCCGGTCCGGGGGCAGCGCACCCACACCAACGCCCGCACCCGCAAGGGCAAGGCGGTCGCCATCGCCGGCAAGAAGAAGGTGACGAAGTAGCGGCCTTTTCGCCGCCGCCTTCGGCCGGGGCGGCTTGATCGACGGAGCAGGACAACACATATGGCGAGACCCGCCGCCAGCGCGCGCCCTCGGCGCAAGGAGCGCAAGAACATCATCGCCGGCGTGGCGCACGTCGCCGCCACGTTCAACAACACGGTGATCACCATTACCGACGCCCAGGGCAATGCGATTGCCTGGTCGTCGTCCGGCAGCCAGGGCTTCAAGGGCAGTCGCAAGTCGACGCCCTACGCCGCGCAGGTTGCTGCCGAGGACGCGGGGCGCAAGGCGCGCGAACACGGGATGGAAACGCTGGAGATCGAGGTCAACGGACCGGGCTCGGGGCGGGAGAGCGCGCTGCGTGCCCTCCAGGCCGTTGGTTTCGCGATCACCGCCATCCGGGACACGACGCCGGTTCCGCACAACGGTTGTCGTCCCCGAAAGCGCCGGCGCGTCTGAGCGTCGGCCCGCCCGCCGACCGGGCATAGTTGGTCCGCCAGGCGATGGCCTGGCGGTGCGAAAGGACGTGGTTGCATGAGGCAGAGCGCCGTCATCCAAAAGAATTGGCAAAGCCTGATCAAGCCGGAGAAGCTCGACGTCGATCCCGGCGCCGATCCCGCGCGGGTGGCGACCATTGTCGCCGAGCCGCTGGAGCGCGGTTTCGGCATGACCCTGGGCAACGCGATCCGGCGCATCCTGCTCTCATCGCTCCAGGGCGCGGCGGTAACGGCGGTGCAGATCGACGGCGTGCTGCACGAGTTCAGCTCAATTCCGGGCGTGCGCGAGGATGTCACCGACATCGTGCTCAACATCAAGCAGCTCGCCCTGCGCATGCACGGGGAGGGGCCGAAGCGCATGACGCTGACGGCGACCGGACCGGGCGAGGTGCGGGCCGGCCAAATCCAGGCCCCGCATGACATCGACATCATGAATCCCGAGCTGGTGCTTTGCACCCTCGATGACGGCGTCAAGCTCGGGATGGAGTTCACGGTCAATCTCGGCAAGGGCTATGTCCCCGCCGCCGCCAACCGGCCGGAGGACGCGCCCATCGGTCTGATCCCGGTCGATTCGATCTACTCGCCGGTGCGCCGGGTTTCCTACAAGGTCGAGCCAACTCGCGTCGGGCAGGTGACGGACTACGACAAGCTGCTGCTGACGGTGGAGACCAACGGCGCGGTGACGCCGGAGGACGCGGTGGCGCTGGCCGCCCGCATCCTCCAGGACCAGCTCCAGCTCTTCATCAACTTCGAGGAGCCACAGCAGATCCGCGCCGAGGAGCCGCAGGACGACCTGCCGTTCAACCGCAACCTGCTGCGCAAGGTCGACGAGCTCGAACTCTCGGTGCGCAGCGCCAATTGTTTGAAGAACGACAATATCGTCTATATCGGCGACCTGGTGCAGAAATCCGAGCAGGAGATGCTGCGCACGCCGAACTTCGGCCGCAAGTCGCTGAACGAGATCAAGGAGGTGCTGACCTCGATGGGGCTCACCCTCGGCATGAGCGTGCCGGGCTGGCCGCCGGAGAACATCGAGGACCTGGCCAAGCGGCTCGAAGAGCCGTTCTGACAGAACGATAGGGAAACCGAACCATGCGTCACGGGGTGGCTGGGCGGAAGCTCGGCGTCACGTCCTCCCACCGGCTCGCCATGTTCCGCAACATGGCGTGCGCGCTGCTCAAGCACGAGCAAATCACCACCACCCTGCCCAAGGCCAAGGAGCTGCGGCCAGTGACGGAGAAGCTCATCACGCTCGGCAAACGCGGTGGGCTGCACGCGCGCCGGCTGCTCTACGCCGAGTTGCGCGACGATCGGATCGTCAACAAGCTGCTCGGTCCCTTGGCTGAACGTTACCGAAGCCGCCCCGGCGGCTACACGCGTGTCCTAAAGGCCGGGGTGCGCTATGGCGACGCGGCCAGCATGGCGGTGATCGAGCTGGTGGACCGCGACAAGTCCGCCAAGGGCCAGGACAGCGGGGCCAGGCCGGAGACGGCCGAGGAAGAAGGCAGCACCACCCCGTCATAGCGCTTGCCATGCGGCGTCTGTGGGGAGACGCCGGCGGAACTGCGCCGCGGATTGCAACCCGGAGACTTGTCCAAGCTGACGCTCCGCCGGGCCGTCAGTCACGTTGAAGCGGCTGCTCTCCTGTCCCAACGCGCTGGTGATGCAACCACGTTTTATAGCCGGTGGTTGAGCCGCTGTACTGCGCCGCGATTGGCGCGGGCAGGGGGAGAGCTGCGCTATGTTCTTGCACAAATCCATCCTCATTACGGAGGTCAACGTAAAGAACCCGGATCCCGTCTTGGCTCAAAAGCTGCTGTCGCAGTTCGGCGGCGCGACGGGTGAGCTGACGGCGGCGCTCACCTACTGGACGCAGTCGTTTCACACGACGATTCCGGGCATCCGCGACATGCTGCAGGACATCGGGACCGAAGAGTTCTCGCATCTCGAAGTGATCGCGATGCTGATCGAGCAGCACACCACGCGGGCGCCAGCCAATGTGCGCGATGCGGCCTATAACAGCACGCTGTTCGCGCTGCGCGGGCCGGGTCCGCACCTGGTCGATGACCAGGGCACGTGGTGGGACGCCCGTTACGTCCAGGAGGGGGGCCATGTGGTGCGCGACCTGCGCTCCAACGTGGCGGCCGAGGCGGGCGCGCTCAACACGTACGAGGCGCTGCTCAAGATCACGGAGGACGAGGGCACGCGCAAGGCGCTGAACGAGCTTGCCACGCGCGAAGTGTCGCATCAGCAGATGTTCATGGAGGCGCTGGCGTCCCTGAACGCCGTCAGCGAGCCTCTGTTCGGAGACCTGGAACCGAGCAAGAGCGTCAACTTGTACTTCAACACGTCGTCTGGCACTGGCGCCGACCTGCGCGGCCCGTGGAACAGCGAACCGGCCTTCCAGTATGTCCCCGACCCGCTGCAGCACATAGCCCAGCAGCAGAGCGGCAACAGCGCGATCTCGAACGAGATGCTGGCCAGCGAGCAATTGGCGAAAGCGCCGCATTCGACGCAATCGATGGTCGGGCCAGGGCCGCGGCGCGGTGGGTTGAATCCGGGGCTGCTGGGTGAGAAGACGGGGCAGGGCGAGACGATACACTCCTCCAATGCAGGGTCGGGCACGGGGCAACGCTGAGCCGGAGGGCGCGATCATGGGTGGCTCCCTGAACCGCCGGACGGTGTTGCAGTCCGGCGCCCTCGCCGCTGGCGCGTTCGCGTTCGGCGGCGCCCTATGGAGCAATCCGGCAACGGCCGGGCCAGCCGGCCCCGCCGTTGCCGAAGCGGCCCCGCCGATCACGGGCAAGCTTGTCGGCTGGCTCATCATCGAGCCCGAAAAGGGCGCGTCCTTGCGCCTTGCCGATGTCAACGAGGCGCGTGAGGCGCGCGAGATCGCCTCGGTCACGCTGCAAGCCGCGTCGGTCATGGCGGCCAGCGCCGAGGCCAATGCGCGGGCGGTCGCGGCGGCGGCGCGATCCTGGCGCGTACCGCCAGCCGATTGCGCGATCGGTCACGGACGCATTGTCCACCCGGCCAGCGGGCGGTCGGTTCCCTACGCCGTCTGGATCGACTTCGCCTGAAGGTTGACTGAAACGGCTTGGTCATGCTCCGGCGGGCGAGCCGGACATGGCCGGGCCGTGACTTCGGACCTGGTCTTGCGCCCGTGCCGGTGCGTACCCGATTTTGAGCGGGTGCCAAGGAAAGTTCCGAACAACTCCGACGATCTTTTCGGCCCCGCCGGCGCGCCCGAGGCCATGGCAGGGCCGCGCCCGCTGGCCGACCGGCTGCGTCCGCGATCGCTTGCCGACGTCGTCGGACAGGATCAGCTTCTCGGTCCCGACGGCGCGCTGACCCGAATGCTCGCGCGCGGCTCGCTCGCCTCATTGATCCTCTGGGGACCGCCCGGCACCGGCAAGACCACGATCGCCCGCTTGCTCGCCGCCAGGGCCAAGCTCGCGTTTGTTCAACTCTCCGCCGTGTTCTCGGGCGTCGCCGACCTCAAGCGCGCTTTCGAAGAGGCTGGGCGCCGCCGCACGGTGGGGCAGGGAACACTGCTGTTCATCGACGAGATCCACCGCTTCAACCGCGCCCAGCAGGACGGCTTCCTGCCGGTCGTGGAGGACGGGACGGTGGTTCTGGTCGGGGCCACGACGGAGAACCCGTCCTTCGCGCTCAACGGCGCATTGCTGTCGCGCTGCCAAGTGATGGTGCTGCGCAGGCTGGACGACGCGGCCTTGCAGGCGTTGCTCGCCCGCGCCGAAGCTGCCCTGGGACGCACGCTGCCCCTGACGCCCGAGGCGAGCGCGGCGCTGCGGGCCATGGCCGACGGCGACGGCCGCTACCTCCTGAACATGGCCGAGCAGCTTGGCGCGTTGCCGCCGGACACGGCCCCGCTGGATCCGGCCGGTCTCGCTTCCCTGCTTGCCCGGCGTGCCGCGCTGTATGATCGCGACCGGGAGGAGCACTACAACCTGATCTCCGCTCTGCATAAATCGCTGCGCGGCTCGGATCCCGATGCGGCGCTCTACTGGTTCGCGCGGATGCTGGAGGGCGGCGAGGATCCCCGTTACATCGCCCGTCGGCTGGTGCGCTTCGCCGTCGAGGATGTCGGCCTCGCCGATCCCGCCGCGCTGGCCCAGGCGCTGTCGGCGTGGGACGCCTATGAGCGCCTGGGCAGCCCGGAGGGCGAGCTGGCGCTCGCGCAGGCGGTGCTCTATCTGGGCACCGCGCCCAAGTCGAACGCCGCCTATGCCGCGCTGGGCGAGGCGCGCAGGGCTGCGCGCGCGACGGGCAGCCTGAGTCCCCCCGCGCACATCCTGAACGCCCCCACGCGGCTGATGAGGGAACTCGGCTACGGGCGCGGCTATGCCTACGATCACGAGGCGGCGGACGCCTTCTCCGGTCAGAACTACTTTCCGGACGGGATGGAGCGGCGGTCCCTCTATCGTCCGCGCGAGCGCGGCTTCGAGCGCGAGCTGGCCCGCCGGCTGGAGCATTGGGCGAAGCTGCGGACCGAGCGCGGCGGTGCTTGATCCCGCCCCGTCCATGGGCTAATGCCTGCGGCGCCGACGGCCGCTGCCCAGGTAGCTCAGTTGGTAGAGCATGCGACTGAAAATCGCAGTGTCGGTGGTTCGATTCCGCCCCTGGGCACCATCTTTGTCCCGTTCGTCTAGAGGCCTAGGACACCAGCCTTTCACGTTGGTAACACGGGTTCGAATCCCGTACGGGACGCAAAGTATCCCAAAGCTTTACCGTTAGTTCGCCCCGCACTGGTCGCCCCATACGGCACAAGTGCGGCATAGGCAGGTCGGGAATTCTGGGCGGCGGCATTGCCGGGGCCTCTGCTCTGGCTGCAAGTGCGAGACGCGGAGCACCGCCCTGCCTTCCACTACATGCAGGACTGGGGACGGTTCTGCTCCGACCCGACACCCGCATCCCCGGCGCAGCCAGAGGCTGGAGATTGAGGTGGCCGAGGCAGCCGCTTTTGTCTCGTTCCGTTGGATGCGCGCCCCTGAACGGCGGCCGGGCCGGGTTCTCCTGACGCACACCTTTTGGAAACAACTGCCATAGCGGTGCTTCGGGCGGCGGTTCTTGTCGGCACCGACATGCCTCCATGCTGCGTATTCCGGAGCAAGTCGGCCAGGCATTCCGATCTCATGTCGGCCACTGATTCCGAGGTGATGTCGGCCATTCCGATCTGATCTCGGCCATCCCTGAGAGGGGTGGCGTTGCCCGACCGCTGGGCAGGTGAGCGGTCTGTCCTCTCGTCAGGGCGAGAGGGAGACCGATGCCGGCCGAGAGAGTGTCGATGCGACGTGTGCGTGAGATCCTTCGACTGAAGTACGAGTGCGGCCTCTCCGACCGCGCCATTGCGGTCGCAGTCGGCGTGGCGCGCAGCACGGTGCGGCTGTGCCTTGATCGGGTTGCCGCGGCGGGGCTGAGCTGGCCGTTGCCGGCGACGGTGATCGACCAGGGGCTGGAGGCGCTGCTGTTCGCCCCGCTTGGCGGCTCGCAGCCGGGTCATCGGCACAAGGCGGAGCCGGACTGGACGGCGGTCCACCACGAGCTGCGCCGCCCGGGGGTGACGCTGCTGCTGCTGTGGGAGGAATACCGGACCCTCCATTCCAGCGGCTACGGCTACAGCCGCTGGTGCGAGCTCTACCGGAGCTGGGAGAGCCGGCTATCGCCGACGATGCGCCAGACACACCCAGCCGGCGAGCGGCTGTTCGTCGACTACGCCGGGCAAACGGTGGCGATGGTGGTGGACGCCAGCACCGGCGAGCTGCGCGCGGCGCAGGTGTTCGTCGCGGTGCTCGGGGCATCGAACTACACCTACGCCGAGGCGACGTGGACGCAAAGCCTGCCCGATTGGATCGGTTCGCACGTCCGCGCGCTGAGCTTCCTGGGCGGCGTGCCGCGACAGATCGTGCCGGACAACCTGCGGGCCGGCGTTTTGCGGGCGAACTGGTATGAGCCCGGGATCAACCCGAGCTACCGCGACCTGGCGGCGCACTATGGCACGGCGATCCTGCCGACGCGGGTGCGCCGACCGCGCGACAAGGCCAAGGTTGAAGCCGGCGTGCTGGTGGTCGAGCGCTGGATCCTGGCGCGGCTGCGCAACCAGCGCTTCTTCTCCTTGGCCGAGCTCAATGCGGCGATCGCAGGACTGGTCACCGACCTCAACGCTCGGCCGATGCGCAAGCTGGGCGTCAGCCGCCGCCAGTTGTTCGAGCAACTGGACCAGCCGGCACTATTATCGTTGCCGACGCAACCGTTCGTCTATGCCGAGTGGCGCATCCGGCGCGTCGCGCTCGACTACCACGTCGACATCGACGGCCACTACTACTCGGTGCCGCACCGGCTGCTGCGCGAGCAGGTCGAGGCCCGCATCACCGCGCGCACCATCGAGCTGTTCCACAGGGGCGAGCGGGTCGCGGTGCATCTGCGCGGTGGCGCGCGCGGTCGGCACGCCACCCTGCCCGAGCACATGCCGCGGTCGCACCGGCGGCAGGCCGAGTGGACGATCCCGCGCATCGGCCAGGAGGCAGCCGCGATCGGCGCGGCGACCGCGCGATTGACGGCGCTGATCCTGGAGACCCGGCCGCATCCCGAGCAGGGATTCCGCGCCTGTCTCGGCATCCTGCGCCTGGTGCGCAGCTATGGCCGCGAGCGCGTGGAGGCCGCCTGCGCGCGGGGGCTGGAGATCGGCGCCCGCTCCTACGGCAGCGTGCAGTCGATCCTGCAGCACGGCCTCGATCGTCAGCCGCCCACAACGTCGGCCCGTGAGGGCGAGCTGCCGCTGCTGCACCCGAACATCCGCGGTTCCGGCTACTACCATTGAGGAGAGCGCCAGTGCTGACCCATCCCACGCTCGACCAGTTGCACCAGCTCGGCCTCGCCGGCATGGCGCGCGCCTTCGAGGAGCTGAGCGCCACGCCGCGCGGCGCCGAACTCGATCATGCGGAGTGGCTCGGCTTGCTGCTCGACCGCGAGCTCACCGACCGCCAGGACCGCCGGCTCAAGGCGCGGCTGCGCTACGCCCGGCTGCGCCATCAGGCGGCGGTCGAGGATGTCGACTACCGCACCCCGCGCGGCCTGGATCGCGCGCTGTTTCAGAAGCTGGCCACGGGCGGCTGGATCGAGGCCAAGCAGAACCTGATCATCGAGGGTCCGACCGGGGTCGGGAAGTCGTGGCTGGCCTGTGCGCTCGGCCACAAGGCCTGCCGCGACAACCACTCCGTCCTCTACCAGCGCATCCCGCGCCTGTTCGCCGATCTGGCGCTGGCGCGCGGCGACGGTCGTTACGCCAGGCTGATGCGGGCCCTCGGCGGGGTGAAGCTGCTGATCCTGGACGACTGGGGGCTGGAGCCGCTCGGCGCGGAGCAGCGGCACGATCTGCTGGAGATCGTCGAGGATCGCTGCGGCCGCGGGGCCATGCTGCTCACCAGCCAGATCCCCGTGGACCGCTGGCACGATCTGATCGGAGATCCAACGATCGGGGATGCCATCCTGGATCGCATCGTCCACAACGCCCATCGCATCCAGCTGCGCGGCGAATCCCTCCGACGAAAGAAGGCTCAGGAGGCCATCATGGCTTGACCCAGCCGATATCGCAGTGAAGAGATCAGCCCAGCCCACGGGCAGCCACCCCGGCCGACTTCGATCGGAACGTCCGGCCGACTTCAATCGGAAGAGGTGGCCGACATCAGGCCGGAATCACCGGCCGACTTCAGCGGAATGTGCATCCATGCTCGGAACAAGTCGCCCTTGTTCACGAATGCGCGTGCTCGTCCGGGTGCGCCAGCGGGAGGGGTGTCGAGGAATCCATATTAGAGGTCATGAGCAACGACCTTGAGGATCACGGCGCGGCTGCGGCCCGAAGCGGCCCGACCGACGACTTGCCCCCCGCGCGGGTCCGCCTCTCCGTGGAGGTTCCCCCCTGTTGATCATCGCTTGGCCGGACGGTGATCCATGCCCTGAACAAGGACAGAGCACGCTGGGCGTGGTGACGAGCATGCACCCTGCCCCGGTGCGCATCACCCGGCACCGCCGGCGAGTAACCGTGTCTTCCCTTGGCCTACGATTACGGATCACCGCATCCCACTTCGCGGTCCCCGCTGACCCCCCCCACCTGAATGTACCTGACCCCCCACCGAATGTACAAGGACGCAAGTGAGCACGTCGGCTGAGCCGCCTCCAAGGAATTTTCTATCGACTTGGGAGCTTCGCCAAGCGAGTGGGGCCGATGACGATTGGATTCCCGGCCTGATCCAAGCGACCGAGGGCAGTAGTGGCAATACTCGCTTTATTCTCACTGGCGAGAATAGAGAAAAGTGGAAAGACGACCTTTTGATCTGCGCTGGTGGTATAAGACATGGCACTGCGATCAACAGAAAATTCCAACTGCCAAACAATGGAAGGAATTTGCAAAAGCTTGTGAGACGATCCTCGAGCTGCTTCTTTCCCTCACTCCGAAGCGGCGCAAATTATATGGTCCATACATCGCAGATCCAGAACCTATGATGAAACATGGTCCAGAATCTGAGGAATATAGAGAAGCTGTGAAGGCGCTCTACGAAGCACGCACCCTTTTTGCTCTTCAGCCGCCGGAAGCTGACTCGGACATCGCAGACATAGTGACAAATAATGGACACCTATGCCGCTTGCCAACCTCAAGGGGAATACCCAGAGATTGGTGGGGGCACGGTGGCTGCTACGCTGTTGGTGAGAATTACAAAGCATTGAAGAAACTATTACAGATTGCACATCAAGAATACTCCAACGCTCGGCCTGGTGGCCGTCCGCAGGTCGGCAGTGATGATTATCACACTGTAAGATCGCTACTGGTGTGCTACGAAAAGGCCTTCGCCAAGCCGCCGGCGACCACGGCCAATGGACCAACTTTTCGATTTGTCCAGGCTTTCTTCCGCAGCTTGGAGGGGGAGTGGGAAGTTGTCCCCGTCCGGTATGCTGACCCAAGCAATGTTCCCGAGCGCTTCTCTGTAGAACCCCCGAAGTGGCAAAGATTGGAGACCATGATCGGAAAAGCCTGCGAAGATCGGAAAAACGGCGTGCCGCTAGTCAGGAGTGGTCTGTTGCTTCGGCATCAATTTCGCCGACCTCCCAAAAACAGGGCCGAAAATCGGGACGGAATATAGTACGGTGCGCGCGGCGCCGCGGTGCACTAGATGCTCTCCGAATACGCACGAACGCAAGCGGAGACACGATGCCAGTCTCGAAGGCCCAGCCATTCCTGGCTGTAGACGCCACGCTTACCGCTACTCCGGCGGGGAGGCAATCTTGCCCACAGGCTGTCAAGTTGGCCTATACAGTACCCTGAGGCCGTGAGCGCTTCGGGTATCGGCCGGACCAAGCTGTACCAGCTTATCCACGATCAGCGCCTGGCGGTGCGGAAGCTCGGCCGGCGGACGCTTATTCCAGTCGACGCGCTGCGCGCCCTGATCGCAAGTCTGCCAGTCGCACAGCAGGAGACTCACGCACCATCCCCTAACGCAACCGCCGGCCTCCGCATGGGGCGGAAACCGGCGGGTAGTCGATAGATTTCGTCTCGCACGCGCCATCTACTCGATCTCCGATCGGGATTCCACAACTCTTCTGCGCGCCGGCCTTCAAAAGGCCGAGACATGGACACCACCAACACGCCCGGGCCGGAGCGCCCGGACAGCCTCGATGCGCTCTTGCGTTTCTCGCCTAGAGCGCCGGGTTCGGACTCGTTCCTCGATTTCTGGCTTTGGAAACAAGAGAACCCGCTCGATGCCCCTGAGCTCGCCCTGCCGGGCGCGAGCGAGCCAGCGGCGAGTGCAGAGGCGGCGGAGCTGGCAGAGCTGGTGCGCCGCCGCGTGCGCCGCACCTACAGCGGCTTCTATCTGTGGAAGTCGGGGGCCATCACTATCGCCGAGGCCGCCCGCCAGAGCGGGCTGTCCGAGGCGGCCATCTGCCGGGCGATCCTTGACGGCCGGCTGAGGGCGGCCCGGACCGGGTCCGGGCGCGTGTTGATCCGTGGAGCTCGCGCGTGATGGGCCAGGAGATTAATTTCTCGACCGAGCCACCGCCGCGCCCCGATTTCACCGCCATCAATGAAGCAGCGCTGGCAGTGCTCGACCTTCTGCTCGACCGTTGGTTGCCTGACGGGGAGACCCAAGGGCGCGAATACCTCGCCTACAATCCGCGCCGGGTGAACCGCAACTTGGGTAGTTTCAAAATCAACCTTGAGACCGGTCGGTGGGCGGACTTCGCCACCGGCGACCGGGGCGGCGACCCGATTAGCTTGGCCGCTTTTCTGTTCGACCTGTCCCAGACCGAGGCGGCACGGCGGCTCGCCGCCATGCTGGGTCTGCCCAGCCAGGAGGGCAGCCGATGACCGACCTCCCAAGCGCGATGGCGCCCGATCCGTTCGCGCGGCTCACGGCAGCGGAGAAATCCAACGGCAGCACTGACCATGGCACGGCCAAGCCCGATGCCGAGCGGTGGGAGCCCCAGATGCCGGCACCGAGAGAGCCGGAGCTGGTGAATTCTTTACCCTGCTGGAAAGGCGCATCGCCAGCTGCCTTTTGGGTCTACCGGAACGCGGATCGCCAGCCGCTCTTTGCCGTGGTCCGCTACAACCTGCCGGACGGCGGCAAGGAGACGATCCCCTGCACGTACGGTCGCCGTCTCTGGACGGACAGGCAGGGCAGGCAGCGGGACATCACCGGCGCAACTGCTCAACCCACCCCGCTTCGCGCAATGCGTTGATATAGAATGATTTTCAGCAGTCTCAGAAAACGGGATAAATTTGGGCAGTTGAAGTAAAATCCGCGGCGATACCAGATACTTATTTATATCGTAATATCGCAGCCTTGGCCGTTACATGCGTCGGATTCGATACTGCCGTTACGCCCAAAATCGCCTCGCCCAGAAAGCGTTGTTTATCAATGATTTGCGGAGGGAGGGGTGGGTTGAGCAGTTACTCACCGGCTGGCACTTCAAGCGCCCGCCGAGTAATTACCCACCCCTGTTTCGGGCGTAGCGATCAGGCCGTGACGGTCTGTAGGATGGTGTTGAAGACGCTGGTGCCCGGTTTGAGGCGAGCGGTATCGACGACGCTGCGTATGTCGGCCTCACCCTCGGCGGCCCACATGGCACGATAGCCGTTGGTCACCTTGCGCTGGATCACCGAGGGCCGGAGGTCGCGCTCACAGGCGTTGTTGGTGGCCTCGACCTGGCCGGGCCAGTCGGCGAAGGTTAGGAGCTGATCGCGCGCTCGGCGCACCTTGTTCTGAAGTTCACGGGCCAAGTCGCAGGTGGTGGGTGCTGCCAGGATCGCGACCAGCCTGCCCGCCAGCGCGCGGCGCTTGGCGACCAGGGTGGAGGCAGCCAGTTGTGAGATGCTGTCCGCCAACTCGAAGGCCGAGGCGAGCCAGAGCGTGAGCCGAAACGGCACGGGGTCGTCGCTCACTTCCAACACGTAGGCGACGTCGCGAGCCAGGTGCGCGAGGCAGGTCTGCTGGACTTGGCCATGGCCCTGCTGGGCCGAGTCGCGGTCCGACAGCCAGACTTCGGGCTGGTGGCCAGCCATCATCGCGTGCACGACCGCGGCGGCGCGGGTCGGGGCGGCGTGGTGCACCACGGCCTCCTTGCAGCGGAACACCCAGTGATAGGCGTTGCTGCCCTCAATCCGGACGCCTGTCTCGTCCGAGGCCACCACCTTGGCCTGCCGCAGGGCTGCGACGGCGTGCTCGCCCCTCGTCTTGCCATTCCATCCGGCTGCGCCGAATGGAACCTTCGGCAAGCCTCGCCCGGCCTGGAAGCAAGTCTGGGCGCGACGCAGCAGGTTCATCAGCCCGCCCTGGCTGATGGACAGGCCGAACAGGTCGGCCAGTGTCGCCTGCAGCCGCTCGTAGGACAGGCTCTGAAAGGTCTTGAGGTAGGTCGCCAGCGTGTGCAGGCGCGGGCCGAACGGCGTGCCTGTCGCGGCGGGCGGCGGCGCTGCCACGACCCGCGCCCCACAGCCGGGACACTGCACCGCCAAGCGTCGGTGGTGCTCGACGATTGGCTTGATCTCCGGCAGCTCAATCCGCTCGTGCACGCTCACCGCTTCGCTGGGCAGGTCGGGCGACAGCGCCCTGCGGCAGCACGGGCATTGCTGCGGGGCGTGATCGACGACGCGGTCCACCTCCCTGCTGAGCGCCCGACTATGGCCTTCATGTCCGGGCTTGGCACCTCCGGGGCGGGCTTGCTCGCGACGCGCTTTGCGGTCTGTGGACGGCGGCTTGGACGAGGTGCGCGAGGTCTTCTCCGGCCGCTGCAGCCGCAGCACCAACTCGATCAGCTCGGCCTTGCTCAGGCGTTCCAGCTCGTCCCGCTGCATGCCCAAACTGCATCAGCAATGCCGCCCCGCCGCAAGGGGGGTGGGTAATTAGTCGGTCTTGAATAACTCCTTCAGACTGCCCGGCTTGTAGCCGGGTAGCGGTGTGGCTGGGCGTGAGCCTGGATGAAACTGGCGAGGAGAGCGGCCAAGAGAGCCCTAAGGTGGGCGAGGATCTTGCGGATGTTGTGTCCGCAGCCGCAGAGGACGGCGAAGAGGGCATCGCCGAGGCGGCCCCGGAGCGGGCAGCGATCGAGACGTCCGTCGGATTTCATGTGGCCGATCTCGGGCTCGATGGCGCTGCGACGCCGGAGGAGCTTGCTCAGTCGGGGCGTGAGGCCGCGCCGGGTTCCGCTGACGAGCACCCTCGTGCCCTGCACGCCATGCCCGCGATAGCCGCGGTCGACCACGGCGAGGCTGGGACGGCGTCCGGTAAGGGTCTCGACCTGCTGGAGGGCGTCAGGAAGGGTGTGCCCGTCGTACGGGTTGCCAGGCATGGAGCGCATGCCGACGACGAAGCCCTCGGCCAGGGTGGTGGCGACATTGACCTTGGTGCCAAACTCGTAGCGCACCCGCGCCTTGCCCTTGGCGATGCAGTCGACCTCCGGCTCGTGCAGGGCGTAGATCTTGTTCCGGCTCTTGGGTGTCTGCCGCAGCAGGCGGGTGACGAGTGCCATGCGCGCCTCGATCCGCCTCCGGAGTTGCCCCTGGGGGACAGTGCCGAGCTTGCGGCCGGTGTCGCGCAGGACGCGTCCCGTGTAGCCCTTCAGCGTGCGCAGCGCCTTGCGCATGCGCCGGAACTGCCGGGCATGGGCGTGACGCCCGGCCTGGGCGGCCAGACGCGGGGCCTTGCGGTTGTAGTTTTGCCGCAGCCGGATCCCGACCTTCTGCGCCAGCGTCACCAAGGAGCGACGGGCCGTCTCGTAGAGCCGGCTGTCGGTCGGGTGAGCGATGGCTTTTTCCATGACGGTGGTGTCCACCACGATTTCGGAGAGGCTGCGCGGCTTCACGGCCCCCGAGGCCCGGCCTGCCTCGACCGTCTTGGTCAGCAGCCACTCCACGCCCTCTTCGCCGATCCGGCCGCGCCAGCGGCTGAGCGAGGAGGGGTGAAGGGGCAGCCGGTGCTGGAAGAACACCTCGCCGGTGAAGTGCTGGTAGTACGGGTTCTCCACCCAACGGGCGAGGACGGCCTCGTCGGAGAGGCCGTGGGCGTGCTGCAGGGTACATCAGGCCTGCGACCAGACGAGGGTGGAGGGCGGGCCGCCCCTCCGGGGAGGGGAAGAAGCCCGCCCAGTGTTCCTCGAACCAGGACCAGTCGATCAGCGCCGCCAGCCGGACCAACTCGTGCTGCCCATCGATCATGTCGACCAGGCGCGGCCGCCGCAGGTCATCCTGTTCGGCTGGGCGGGGACGGTGCTTCATGGTCGCGAGAATCGCAGGGTTTGCCGCCGAGGCCAACCAAACCGTGCAATTCCACAGCGTCCAATTCGGCGGATTGCTGAACCAGATCAATGCATTGGGAGTTGTTCAAGACCGACTATCTACCAATCGAAGATTTAATTGGTCGGTCTTGAATAACTCGTTCAGGCTGGCTGGCAGGTAACCAGGTGGCGTCTGCGCGCGGGTGAAGCTGGAGCAGGCTGGCGAGGAGAGCCGTCAAAAGCGCCCGGAGGTGGGCGAGGATCTTGCGGATGTTGTGCCCGCAGCCGCAGAGGACGGCGAAGATGGCGTCGCCGAGCAGGCCCTTGAGGCCGCAGCGGGCGAGGCGGCCATCGGTCTTCATGTGGCCGATCTCGGGCTCAATCGCACTGCGGCGCTTGAGGAGCCTGGCCAGCCTCGGCGTGATGCCGCGCCGTGAGCCGCTGATGAGCACCCTGGTGCCCTGCACGCCGTGGCCGCGGTAGCCGCGGTCGACCACGGCGAGGCTGGGGCGGCAAGCCGTCAGGGTCTCGACCTGCTGGAGGGCCTCGCCGAGCGTGTGCCCGTCATAGGGGTTGCCGGGCATGGAGCGCATACCGACGACGAAGCCCTCGGCGAGGGTGGTGGCGACGCTGACCTTGGTGCCAAACTCGTAGCGCACCCGCGCCTTGCCCTTGGCGATGCAGTCGACCTCCGGCTCGTGCAGGGCGTAGATCTTGTTCCGGCTCTTGGGTGTCTGCCGCAGCAGGCGGGTGACGAGTGCCATGCGCGCCTCGATCCGCCTCCGGAGTTGCCCCTGGGGGACAGTGCCGAGCTTGCGGCCGGTGTCGCGCAGGACGCGTCCCGTGTAGCCCTTCAGCGTGCGCAGCGCCTTGCGCATGCGCCGGAACTGCCGGGCATGGGCGTGACGCCCGGCCTGGGCGGCCAGACGCGGGGCCTTGCGGTTGTAGTTTTGCCGCAGCCGGATCCCGACCTTCTGCGCCAGCGTCACCAAGGAGCGACGGGCCGTCTCGTAGAGCCGGCTGTCGGTCGGGTGAGCGATGGCTTTTTCCATGACGGTGGTGTCCACCACGATTTCGGAGAGGCTGCGCGGCTTCACGGCCCCCGAGGCCCGGCCTGCCTCGACCGTCTTGGTCAGCAGCCACTCCACGCCCTCTTCGCCGATCCGGCCGCGCCAGCGGCTGAGCGAGGAGGGGTGAAGGGGCAGCCGGTGCTGGAAGAACACCTCGCCGGTGAAGTGCTGGTAGTACGGGTTCTCCACCCAACGGGCGAGGACGGCCTCGTCGGAGAGGCCGTGGGCGTGCTGCAGGTACATCAGGCCTGCGACCAGACGAGGGTGGAGGGCGGGCCGCCCCTCCGGGGAGGGGAAGAAGCCCGCCCAGTGTTCCTCGAACCAGGACCAGTCGATCAGCGCCGCCAGCCGGACCAACTCGTGCTGCCCATCGATCATGTCGACCAGGCGCGGCCGCCGCAGGTCATCCTGTTCGGCTGGGCGGGGACGGTGCTTCATGGTCGCGAGAATCGCAGGGTTTGCCGCCGAGGCCAACCAAACCGTGCAATTCCACAGCGTCCAATTCGGCGGATTGCTGAACCAGATCAATGCATTGGGAGTTGTTCAAGACCGACTAATTACTACAAGGACGTGTTCTCGCTGGAAGATGCATGACCTTCCGAGCTATTCGAGCTATTGATGACGGCTCTCTGGTTTAATTAGCTCAGGAATATTCAACTCAAAGGTGAAAAAGGTAACTGCTCAACCCACCCCTCCCTCCGCAAATCATTGATAAACAACGCTTTCTGGGCGAGGCGATTTTGGGCGTAACGGCAGTATCGAATCCGACGCATGTAACGGCCAAGGCTGCGATATTACGGTATAAATAAGTATCTGGTATCGCCGCGGATTTTACTTCAACTGCCCAAATTTATCCCGTTTTCTGAGACTGCTGAAAATCATTCTATATCAACGCATTGCGCGAAGCGGGGTGGGTTGAGCAGTTGCTGAAAAAGTATTGGTTTTGCTTCTTACTTTGAGAGAGAATTTGGTCACCACTAAACCAAAACTGGCGAGCAAGAATTAACAAAGGTTCATGCGTTAGCCCTGGGACGCCGCCGGTTGTACCAGTCGAAGAATTCAGCCAGACTGCGCTTCTGCTCAAGCCCATCGGCCGCCGGACGCAGGTAGACCCACTCGTGCTTCACGGTCCACCATAGCCGTTCGACAAAGACGTTGTCGTGGCAGCGTCCGCGGCCGTCCATGCTGATCTCGATCCGATGATCCAGCAGCACGCGGGTGAACGCCTCGCTGGTGAATTGTGAGCCCTGATCGGTATTGAAGATGCCGGGCTTGCCGAACCGTGCGAGCGCTTCGCCCAAGGCTTCGACGCAGAACCCGGCCGTCAGGGTGTTCGACAGACGCCAGGACAGGACGCGCCTTGTGGCCCAATCGATGATCGCCACCAGGTACAGATATCCCCGGCGCATCGGGATGTACGTAATGTCGCTCGCCCACACCTGGTTCGGCTGGTCGATCGTCTGGTCGCGCAGCCGGTAGAGATAGATCTTGTGCTCCGGATGCGGCTTGCTGGTGTTCCGCTTCGGCCTGACCGCCGCGAGCCCCAGCCTGCGCATCAGCCGTCGGATGCGCCGGCGTCCAACGGAAATCCCCTCGCGCAACAACGCCACCTGCAACCGCCGAGTGCCATACACCGGATGCTCGGTGAAGATTTGGTCGAGCCGGTTCAGCAGATCGAGCTCAGCCGCCGACGCTGGCTGGGGTTGATAATAGAAGCTGCTGCGCGCGATCCCGAGCAGCATGCATTGCCGGCTTATGGACAGCTTCGCGTTCGGCGTGATCATCGTCCGCCTCTCAGCAGGCGGGAGATGGCGGGCTGCCCGGCAAGAAAATCGCGTTCGACCTGCAACTGGCCGATCTTGCGGTGCAGATCGTCGATGACTTTCTGCGCATCGCCGGCCGTCGGCGCTTTATTGCCGCGCCCGAACAGCTCACTCGCGCGCTTCCTCAGCTCCTGCTTCCAGGTGCTGATCATCGTCGGATGGACCCCGAACTCCGATGACAGCTCCGCCAAGGTCCTTTCCCCCCGACAGGGCCGCCATCGCCACGCGCGCCTTGAAATCCGCGCTGTGCTGCTTCCTCTTTACACCCACGTCTCACGCCTCTTTGGACCGGTCAGCCCTTAGCTTATCCCACTGTCCAAAAAACCGGCGCCGCCGCAGTCTTCGCCGGCCGCTGCAGCCGCAGCACCATCTCGATCAACTCCGCCTTGCTCAGGCGCTCCAGCTCGTCGCGCTGCATGCCCGAACTGGACCAGCGATACCGCTTCGCCGCAAGGGGGGTGGGTAATTACCCCGCCGACGCCGGTGCCGGTTTACGGCGTCGACCGGCTCGCCGCCAAACCTGATGCACCGGTCCTGGTGGTGGAAGGCGAGAAGGCAGCCGACGCTGCCCAGGCGCTCCTCCCCGAGTGGGTCGCGGTGACCAGCCAGGGTGGCGCGAACGCGGCCGGCAAGGGCGACTGGGCGCCGCTGGCCGGCCGTGACGTGGCGATCTGGCCCGACAACGACGAGCCCGGTGCGCGGTACGCGGCCGACGTGGCCCGGCAGCTCGAGACGGCGGGGGCCGCCTCGGTCCGGGTGGTCGAGATCCCCGCGGGGTGGCCGGAGGGCTGGGATCTGGCGGACCCGTTGCCGCCGGGCGTGACAGCCGAGCAACTCCGGGGGTTGCTCGAAGCGGCGCTCGACCAGGCCGGTCCCGTCGAGCCGTCTCTTCAACTACCGCCCGGATATCGCTTCTTGGCGGGAGGCCGGTCGGGCCTTCACTTCTGCCCACCGCCGACCGATCGCAACCCGGCCCCATTGCCGATCTTCGTCGCGGCGCCGTTCGAGGTGGTGGCGGAGACCCGCAGTTCGGACAGCGAGGACTGGGGACTCCTCGTTTCGTGGCGGGACCGCGACGGGCATCCGCACCAGTGGGCCTTGCTGCGCGAGCTCCTGCACGGCGAGGGCAACGCGATCGCGTCGGAACTCGAGCGCTGCGGGCTGCGCTGCGCCACCGGAAAGGCGGGGCACGACCGCCTGAAGGAGTTCCTCGCCGGGGTGAGGCCGGGGCGCCGGCTGCGCTGTGTCGGCCGGTGCGGCTGGCACCACACCGCCGAGGGGTCGGTCTACGTCCTGCCGACCGGCGAGGTCTTCGGCCCGGCCGGGGCGCGGGTGATCCTGCAGACCGGCCGCGCTGGCGCCGGCGACGCCTTCCGAGCCGCCGGCTCCCTCGCCGAGTGGCAGCGAGAGGTCGCGCGCCCGGCTGTCGGCAACGACCGGCTGGCGCTGTTTATCGCGGCCGCCTTCGCGCCGCCGTTGCTCGACGTGACCGGAGAGCCGAGCGGCGGGATAAACGCGGTCGGCAACTCGCGGATCGGCAAGACCACGATGGTGCGCGTCGCCGCGAGCGTCTGGGGACGGGCCGACAGCGGCGCGCAGATCCGCACGTGGCGCGTCACCTCCAACGGGCTTGAGGGGGTGGCGGAGCAGACCTGCGACGCCCTCCTGGTCCTGGACGAGCTAAGCCAGGCGGATGCGCGCGAGGCCGGGGCGATTGTCTACCAGCTCTCAAACGAGGCCGGGAAGAGCCGCGCCGGGCGCGACGGTGCCGCACGTCCGGTCAAGACGTGGCGCACCACCTTCTTGTCCACCGCGGAGATCTCCCTGGAGGCGAAGCTCAAGGAGGCCGGTCTCCGCGTCATGGCGGGCCAGGAGGTGCGCTTCGTCAACCTGCCCGCGGATGCGGGGGCCGGCCTGGGGGTCTTCCAGCACTTGCACGGTTACCCTGACGCCGGGGCATTGGCGGAGCACCTGCGCGAGGCCACGCGCACCCACTACGGGACCGCGTCGCGCGCCTTCCTCGAGCCTCTCGCGCGGGAGCGGGCGACGGATCCGCAGGCGCTGCGGGCGCGCGTGCGCGGACTGCAGGATGAGTTTGTCGCCCGGAACGTGCCCGCCGGGGTAGACGGCCAGGTCCGGAGCGTCGCCAGCCGGTTCGGCCTGGCCGCCGCGGCGGGCGAGCTCGCCCGGGAGTGGGGCGTGCTGCCCTGGCCGGCGGGCGAGGCGATGCGCGCGGCCGGCGCGTGCTTCCGAGCGTGGCTGGACGAGCGCGGTGGCACCGGGGCGGCGGAGGACCAGCAGGCGATCGAACAGGTGCGCGCCTTCATTGAGGCCCATGCCGATAGCCGGTTTGCATACCTGAGGATCAACCCTGGAACGGGGGAACCCATCGATGAGCCCCTGACCCGCACGATCCACCGGGCCGGCTATCGCCGACCGGCTGCGGGCGGCGGGTGGGAGTACCTGGTGTTCGAGCAGGCGTTCAGAAGCGCGGTCTGCAGGGGCCTCGACCACAGGCGCGTCGCCAAGGTGCTGGCGGCCCGCGGTTTTCTGATCCCCGACACGGATGGCAGGCTGGCGAAGAAAGTGCGCTTGCCCGACGGGAGCCGACCGCGCGTGTACTTGATCCGGGGGACGATCCTGGGTGACGAGCCCGATCCGGCCCCCGTACCGACTGCTGGGGGGCCTCGGCCCATGGTCAACCCGTTCGCCCCCGGCCCCGGTGGCCCCACTGGGCCGAATCCCGGTGGGGCCACCCCCTCTGGGCCGCAAGCTATTGAGATCGCTAGATCTTCTGCCAGTGGCCCCGGTGGCCCCACCGGCCCCACCACAAATAGGGAGAGTCCGAGCGGTCGAGAGATGACGCCGGAAGAGGCTCACAGATACCTGGAGGCGAACGGGTTTAGGCGGCTGGATGGCAAGCACAGCATCACATAGCCAACGACGATAGGGTTCCGCCTCGTGGGTGACGAGTAATGGAGACTCCAGGGGCTCCGGCCTCTGGATCCGCCCGTTGGCACCCGGCGCTCTGGCGGAAGGTGTGACGGTGGTTGTCCCAACGGGCGGTCTCTCCGACCAGTGGCGCCATCAGTGCGCGCCGCAGCAGCGCTTGTGTTTGCGACCTGACCCGCACGGGCAGGGGTCATTGCGGCCGGGTTTGGCCACCCGGCGCGGCGGGGCCGGTTGGGTCCCGCGCGCCAGGTGGTCCTGCCAGAACTGGCGGATGCCGACCACGCTCACCGGGATCAGGTCGGGGGCCTCGTCCAGGACGTCGGCCTCGTCCGGCTCGATCGGCAGCGCGGGCTCGCCCTGCTCATCACCGCACAGGGCCAGGATGGGCATGAGCAGGATGCCGGCTCGCCGGTCCCGCAGCAAGGGCATCCAGGCCGCCGGCCGCAAGTCCAGCGCCTCCATGAAGCCCTCCGCCCAGTCCGAGGCAACCACGCTCCCGTCCGGCCCCTCCCAGAAAATCGGGTCCAGGCTGGCAGGGTCATCGTCCTGCAGCGCCCGGGCGATCTCGTTGTAGCGGCCCATGATGGCCGACAGGATCGCCTGAGCCTCGTCTTGTCTGTCAAAGACAGGCGGCTCGCCGCCCCAGACCGCCGGCAGCCACTCACTCGGCATGATCAGCTCAGGCCCGACCAGGAGCCCGGTCAGGAAGCCATCCAGATCCGAGAGGCCCATGCCATTCGCCGGCGCCCGCTCCGACATCAGGAACGCATCCAGCGCGGTGAGATCGACGGGTTGGGTCATCACGCCTCCTGGGTCGGGTCGGAACAGGGGTGGGCACCGCCCGGAGCCGGTGCACCCGCGACAGTATGCATCCGGCGGGCGCTGGGGCAAGCGCTGCCGCCCGGAAATCAAGTGCCAGGGGGGCGCATCCTTGGCGCCGAGGCCGTCGTACCTGTGCAGTTCTGCCGACCCGCCGAGCGGTCATTAGGCACTTTCGGGAGCAGGTCGCTGGCCGCGCTCGTAACGCCGGGCCATCCTGGATAGCGATGACACCGGGCACGGCCACTCGGTGCGGCGTGGCAGCCTGCAGACCTTGCTCTGAATCCAGTGGGGCCGGTGGGGCCACCGGGGCCAGGAGTGGAACACCTAACAATTCCAACGGCTTGCGATCACGACGGCTGGCCCCACCGGGTCGGGGCGAAGTGGGGGCCGGTGGGGCCACCCCCATCAGGGCACGCTCGCCCGGCCCCACTGGCCCCACTATGCCCAGCGGGAGTGGGGCCGGGTGGGGCCGGCAAAAAATGGCGGATTTCCGCGGTTTTTTCCGGGTGGCCCCGCTGGCCCCAGTGGCCCCAGCAAAAAACAGCAAACCTCTGCGCGTGTCGGCCTGGGAAACCTTCGAGAAAGCGCTGATCGCGTAATTGATCTCCAAGGTTGCAGATTTGATGGTATATCACCTAAAGGTAGAATTGAGGCGATTCCGCTCGCCCCCGCACGCGTTCGACACGTGGTTGCCCCCCGCCGGCACTGGGCAGTCCCGCCCAGCCAGCGACGCGAGGGTCAGGCGATGACGTCAGAGGAAGGAATTTTCGAGCCGATGGTGCCGGCGCCGCGCGAGCCGCCGCCGGCCGCGGCGATCCGGCACGCCGAACTCGGCCAGGCGCAGGAATGCGAGGTTTACCGGGACCCCGCGGGGCGGCCGCTGCTCGCCCTCGTGGAGTTTGAAGGCGGGCAGGTGCTCCCCCTGCTGTTCGGCCGGCGGGGCGGATGGTGGCTTCTCTCCGTGCCCGCGGGGACGGCCGCGCCCGACGGTCCCAGCCAACCGGACCACGAGCCGACATTGGAGAGCTACACCTGGGAGGAATTCCTCGGCGAAACGGAGCCGCTGGACGACTTCACCGCATCCCCCTAGGGCAGCCGCGCGATGGCCCGCGCCGACCAGCCTCCAACGTCGCCCGCCTGCCAGCTGGAGGAAGCCTACCGCTGGCTGCAGGCCCACGGCGTGCCTTTCCAGTTGGCCGAGGATGGTGCCTCCCTGGTGGTCGGCAGGATGCGCCTGACCCGCAGCGGGGAGGTGCAGATTGATGGGCGGGTGCGCTGGTTGGGTGTGACGGAGCGCCACGGCACCACGGCCTTCGTCGCCATCCTTCAGACATTGAGTTACCTGGACCGGCCGCCGCCGATGCGCCTGCCCCGCGCTCCCCGCCAGCCGGCGAGACGGTTGCGCGGGCCCTGGGCGGTGTTGGAGGTGTTGCGGACCCGAGAGTTGGTGGACGAGCTCGGTCTGGGTTGGCTGATGGCGAGCGCCGGCCGGTTCCGGATCCTGGTCGGGCAGACGGGCGTGCTCTACTGCCCCGCCTCCGGCCGGATCCGCGTCGAGGGCGAGCCAACTCGCCCCGAGCGGGGGCTCGGTGCCCTCTCGCGCGTGCTGGCCGGGCTGGCCGGCCCGGGGGAGGCGGGGCCCCGGACGCTGGCCATGGTGGCGGCAAGGTTTGTCCACAGGGGCGCCTAACCCAGGTCCAGTTCGAATCTGGATTGTTCCGATGAAGTTTTCCAACCCGTTCTTTTGCCTTTCATCGGTCTGGCGGGACGGGGCCGGCGCGTGGGCGCCCGAGGCAAGGCAGGCTTGGCAGCGCAGACCCGCGGGCGGACCGCTGATGCCGCGGCCGTGGCCAACGACTGTTTTCGACCGAGACCGCAATCTAGCGCCGCCTCAATCTCTGCGAGGTCGGGGTGGCGGCATACGGAACAGGGGCGTCCGGGTTTCATGGCAGGAACTTGCGTTAGACGTGATGTCGCTATAGGGTTCGTCCGCGCGCGCGGCAATGGTTTTCTGCTAACCGGCTGTCACAGTCTCGACCAGCCCTTCCTATCAGCCGCTGGCCTGACAATGGCTGCGGCTCCTCACGCTGCGCGCGGAGGAGACGCTGACTGGCTTCTTTAGGCGTGGAAAAACCCTCGACAGCAGCGCCGAGACCCCCTCCTCTCGAGATTGGCTGAAGCCATTGGGATACCTTTTCGACGTCCTGAACATGACTTGCGGGGTGAACATGACTTGCGGGGCAAACTTGACTATGCATCCTGCTTAGGATCGAGCATCGATTCGCTCGGTCTTTCCCACTGCTCGTAAAGGCCATCATACCTGTGTTTCTGAAAGCGCGAACTGCGGATGCCCAGCTCAACACGCTCTCACGGCGGTCGTTGCCGATTCCACGGTCTGCGCAACCTCTGCGGCTAGCCAGAATTGATGCAGTGGCGATTGCGGCAGTCCACCTGATCGCACTGCTTGCGTTCCTACCGTGGTTGTTTAGCTGGACCGGATTGGTTTTGGCATTTCTGGGCCTCTACGTGTTTGGCTCGCTCGGAATCAGCCTATGTTTCCATCGCCTCTTAGCTCACCGCAGCGTTGTCTGTCCCAAATGGTTGGAGCACTCCCTTGCCATTCTGGGCCTGTGCTGCGTCCAGGACACGCCGGCCCGCTGGGTGGGCATCCATCGTCGGCACCACGAGCACGTCGATGATCAGCCGGACCCGCACAGTCCGCTGGCCGGCTTCTTATGGGCACACATTGGGTGGATGATCCATAGGAACCGCGATCTGATCCGTCTCAAGCTGGTCTCGCAATATGCCAAGGACATCCTTCGGGACCCTTTCTACGCGCGGCTGGAGCAAGGTTTTCGCTGGGTCCGGATCGTGTTAATATCGTGGCTCTGCTTCTTCGGTTTCGCCTTCTTTGTTGAACTGCTTCGCCAGAGAGACGTACTGGACGCAACCCAATTCGGTCTGAGCGTGCTGATATGGGGTGTTTTCGTTCGCACAGTCCTGGTCTGGCATATAACATGGTCCGTAAACTCCGTCACCCATATGTGGGGGTATCGCAATTACGAAACCAGCGATTGCAGTCGCAACAACCTTATCATCGGCTTCCTCAGCAACGGCGAGGGCTGGCACAACAATCACCACGCGGCGCCGCGTTCTGCACGACTAGGTCATCAGTGGTGGGAGTTGGACGCCACATGGCTGACGATCCGCCTTCTTTCGATGCTGGGGCTTGCACGGAAAATCGTTACTGCACGCCGAGCTTAACGTAAAGCAGCTTCCAATCGTCATTCTGTGCCGTACGTCAGGGCTCTGCCTGCAGAAGACAGGTTCTGTCAGCTCTGGCGCCAAGCCGGGACACGCCAGCAATCTTATTTCAAACATCAGCCTCAATCTGCAACGGAACGGTAGATTGAGCGCCGCGGACAGTACATCGAGACATCGAGGCTCTTATCGACTTCCGGGGTGTTACCCTGGGTCACGCGACCAGGCGGAGATGAGGGTGCCGAGCAGGGCTTTGCCCCGACGGCGCGCATTGTGCACGAACTGGAAGAAGCCGAGATGATCTGGCAGCTTGTCTTGCGAGATGCGCCATGTGACCGGAGCCAGGAGCGCAGCAGTGACCAGCAGCCATTGGGTAGGAGGGGTGCCGCCTCGGAAGGACAGCCCTCCTCCCCCCACCGAACCGGACGTGAAAGTCGTCCCCTCATCCGGCTCTCCACACCCTTGCTCCCCTCTGTAGGCCGGGGATCGAGTTCATGCGTCGCTCGAAGGTGTCGGGCAGCATCAGCACACCCACCTTCTGGACGCCTGCCCCCGCAGGATGCTGCCGCCCTTCGCCTGGGCAGCGGGACCTTCGCGGCGGTCGCCCACACGCTTGTATCCATGCCCATCCGCCTTGGCGGCTGTCCGGGGCGTTACCCCCAGCGTTTGGCTACGACGACGGCTCTGTCGCCATGCTGGACACCGGAGAGGGCCAGCCACAGGCGATCCCGTAGTTGCACAGATCGGAGATGCGACGTGGGTCGGGTGCTCCGTTCGCCATTTCTCTCCCTTACCGGGAGCGGACCGCGATTGCCGGGTCGGGGCACGGAGGGTATCCCCTGGGCCGGTGTGTCCATCGGCCGTGTCGCGGCCAGCCGCCTCAGCCATCGTTGCGGCTGTCTCAACACCAGAGTCCATGGCTGGAGTTCGGGCAGTGTAGCTCTCACCCTTCACGTCTTGCGCTGACCCTCCGGGATCACGACGGCTTCGTCCCCTTGGGCCTTCTCCCGGCAGGCGATGGTCCCCCGCTCCTTTCGGAGTTACAGCCCATCTCTGGGCCGAGGTGAGCCGGGTGCGCACGGGACCCAGCGTCCCGATGAACGCCGTAGCTGTTACGCCATTGTTCATTCTCCCTTACCTGCGCCACAACGGCGCACTTCCATGGTGTTGACGTGGACCTCGCAGAATCCGTCACCGTCCTCGTCGCCTTCCGATTACCCACATTTTGGCCGTGTTCGGGCCCTTGACGGTGCCTTGCTGGATGTGACGCGCTACCTGCGACGAGGTCGCGTGGCGTGAGGCTGCGATGTCGGACGCGATGCCGAAAGCGAGCGGCAGCGGTTCGAGGGCGGGCGCTGTCAAAGGGCCATCTTGGATCGATGCTGAAGTATCGGGGTGCGCACTTGGGGACAAGCGCCTATGCGACCGATTGCGGCGGCGGCTGCATCAGCTCGAGGGGGCGATGGGCGCTCCGCTGCCGCTGGCCTGTCAGGACTGGGCGAACACGAAGGCGGCCTATCGCTTCCTCTCGAGTGAGCGGTTCGGAGAGGACGCGATCCTGGCAGGGCACTTCCAGGCGACCGCCAGCCGCTTTGCGGCCACGGCTGGCCTGGTCCTCGTGGTCCAGGACACGACCGAGTTCAGCTTCCGCTGGGCCAAGCCGGGGACCATCGGCGCGATCGGCCGCGTGCCGATCGGGCGGGATCGTGACGGCAACCCTCGTGCCCACACGCGATGCGGGTTGTTGATGCACGCGAGCCTCGTGGTCACGCCCGAGGGGCTGCCGCTCGGCCTCGCCGCGGCCCAGTTCTGGACCCGCAAGGCGTTCAAGGGGGCAAACGAACTGAAGCGCCACGTCAACCCGACAAGGGTGCCGATCGAGGAGAAGGAGAGCATTCGCTGGCTGTCGAGCCTGGCGCAGTCCAGCGCGCTGCTCGGTGATCCGGGGCGCTGCGTCTACGTCGGCGATCGGGAGAACGACATCTACGAGTTCTTCTGCGCCGCGTGGGAGGCGGGCGCGCATTTCCTCGTTCGTACCTGCGTGGATCGACTGGCGGGCGATGGACGCCGCACGGTCGCTCGCGTGATGGCCCGGGTTCCGGTTGCGGGGCAGCACCGGATCGCGGTCACGGCGGAGGACGGCAGTGTCGCCGAGGCCGTGCTCAAGCTCCGCTACAGGCGGGTGCACATCCTGCCGCCGATCGGCAAGCAGAAGCGCTACCCCGCCCTCGACCTGACGGTGATCCACGCGCGGGAGGCGCGGCAGCCGCGCGGGCGCGACCGCATCGACTGGAAGCTCGTGACCGATCTGGCCGTCACCTCACCCGAGGCGGCGGTCGAGAAGCTGCAGTGGTACGCCCAGCGCTGGAAGGTCGAGCTCTTCCACAAGATCCTGAAATCCGGCTGTCGCGTCGAGGCGGCACGGCTGCGGACTGCCGAGCGGCTGGCCAAGCTGATCGCGGTGTTCTGCATCCTCAGCTGGCGCATCTTCTGGACGACGATGATCAACAGGACCGCGCCGCATGCCCCGCCACGCTTGGCACTGACGGAGGCAGAAATCACCGCCATCGACCGCGCGGTGCGCGACCGGCCCACCATACCCGGCGAGAAGACCCTGTCGCACTATCTCATGAAAGTCGCCTGCCTCGGCGGCTATCTCGCCCGCGCGCGGGACCCGCCACCCGGCAACGCCGTGATGTGGCGAGGTTGGTCCCGCCTCATGGACATGATGCTCGGAGCGGACCTGATGCAGGCAAAATGTGGGTAATCGGAAGCCTCGTCGCGGGCATACTCGCCACGTGCGTGGCAGACCGTCTTGTGCCGGTAGCCCCAGGCGGGCAGGCGCGTGTAGACGTTGTACTCGTCGGTGTGGACCAGGCTGCCTTGGGCGACGGTGCCCGTGATGACCGGCTCGATCGTGCTCTGCCGCACGTTGGCCAGCATGCGCAGCACGACCTGACCACCGCGCTGGATCAGGCCGAGGATCGGCGGCTTGTCCTTTTCCAGCGTGCCGCGCCCCGGCGCACCCGCCAGCCTGCGACGCCGTCCCGGTCGCCCCTTTTTGCCACTTCCGCCGGTTGGCCCTTGTGCCCGGCCACGACGTAGACCTCGTCGATCTCGCCTGTGTTTCGGCGTGCAATTTTGACCCCCTGAGCCGGGGGATCGGCGTGCAATTTTGACCCCTGAATGTGTGGCTGCTGGGCTGCCTGCTTCAGTTCGAGGTGGGCGGTGGGGGATGCTGATTGTGGAGACGGTCGGCCGGATCAGACGCGAGCATTTCGTCAGGGGCAAGTCGATCAAGGAGATCGCGCGTGACCTTAAGGTGTCGCGCAACACGGTTCGCAAGGTGCTGCGGTCGGGCGGGACGTCGTTCTCGTATGAGCGGGAGGTTCAGCCGCGTCCCAAGATCGGGCATTGGAAGGCGGAGCTGGACAAGCTGCTGACGAAGAACGCCGAGAGCGGGACGCGCGAACGGCTGACGCTCGTTCGCCTCTTCGAGGAGTGGCGAGGGTTGGGCCACGACGGCGGCTACGCCGCAATTCGCCGCTATGCCCGGCTTTGGAGCGGGCAGCACGCCGGACAGACGGCCGAGGCGTATGTGCCGCTGTCGTTCGCGCCGGGTGAGGCCTACCAGTTCGACTGGAGCCACGAAGTCGTCCTGATGAGCGGCGTCACGGTGACGGTGACGGTCGCGCACATTCGCCTGTGCCACAGCCGCATGATGTTCGTTCGCGCCTACCCGCGCGAGACGCAGGAGATGGTGTTCGACGCCCACGAGCGGGCGTTTGCCTTCTTCAAGGGCGCCTGCACACGCGGCGTCTACGACAACATGAAGACAGCGGTGGAGGCGGTGTTTGTCGGCAAGGACCGGCAATACAATCGCCGCTTTCTGTAGATGTGCGCCCATCACCTGGTGGACCCGGTTGCCTGCACACCGGCCGCGGGCTGGGAGAAAGGCCAGGTGGAGAGCCAGGCCGGCTTGGTGCGCGAGCGCTTCCTCACGCCACGGCTGCGGGTGAACAGCCACGACGAACTGAATGGTTGGCTGTTGGACAAGTGCATCGCCTACGCCAAGGCGCATGCCCATCCGGAGCGCCCCGAGCAGACAGTGTGGGAGGTGTTCGAGGACGAGCGGCCAAAGCTGGTTCCCCACTGCGGTCGCCTCGACGGCTTCCACGCGCTGGCGGCCTCGGTGTCGAAGACCTGCCTGGTCCGCTTCGACAAAAACAAGTGCTCGGTCAGCGCCGGGGCGGTCGGCCGACCTGTCGAGATCCACGCCTATGCCGACCGGATCGTCATCCGTCAGGACGGACGCGCCGTAGGGGAACATCGCCGCCGCTATGGACGGGGCGAGACAATCTACGATCCTTGGCATTACGTGCCGGTGCTGGCCCGCAAGCCTGGCGCCCTGCGCAATGGCGCGCCGTTCAGGGACTGGATCCTGCCCGCGGCGATGGAGCGGGTGCGGCGTCGCCTTACCGGATCTGACGATGGTGACCGGCAGATGGTCGCCATTCTGGCAGCCGTGCTGACCGACGGGCTGCCGGCGGTCGAAGCGGCCCGCGCGCAGGCGATGGCCGAAGGCGTCCATTCCTCCGACGTGATCATCAACATCCTCACCCGGCAGCGCGATCCCGGACCGACCGCCGTCATCGCCACGCCGGATGCGCTGACCCTTCGGCATGTGCCCGCCGCCGATTGCGCCCGATACGATCAGCTCAGGAGCCGATGAGCATGGAGCGGACCGAAGTCCTCGACATGATGGGCACGCTGAAGCTCTTCGGCATGAGGGGCGCCTGTGACGAGGCCCTGGCCGCGGCGATCAAGCGCAAGCACGAACCGCAGCGCTTCGTCGGCGACCTGCTCAAGGCCGAGATGTCCGAGAAGCAGGCACGCTCGATCAGGTGCCAGATGACTATCGCCAAGCTGCCGCTCGCCAAGGATCTCGACGACTTCGCCTTCAAGGGAACGCCGGTCGACGAGAGCCTGGTGCGCGATCTCGCCGGCGGCAACTTCGTCGCGCAACAGCGTAACGCGGCCCTGGTCGGCGGAACCGGTTCCGGCAAAACGCACTTGGCCATCGCGATCGCGCGAAGCTGCATCCGTGCCGGATCGCGCGGGCGCTTCTTCAACACCGTCGACCTGGTCAACCGCCTCGAGGCTGAGGGCCGCGCTGGACGTCAGGGACGCCTCGCCGACTTCCTGACCCGTCTCGACTTCGTGGTCCTCGACGAGCTCGGCTACCTGCCGTTCGCCCAAGTCGGCGGGCAACTGTTGTGAAGTGGCCCCGGTCCTTTGAACAAAATTTCCGCGTCGTTAAGTGGATCGTCGGCCGGGGGTTATGCTGCCGTGCGGAGCGGCAGCGGGTGAGAGTAGGCTTGATCCGGGGTGCGGCCGTCAAGGGCTGCGTGAGGTCGCCTTGCGTTGTAGAAGGCGATGTAGCGGCCGATTGATTGCCGTGCTTCTTCGACGCCATCATAGGCACGCAGATAGACTTCCTCGTACTTGATGGTTCGCCAGAAGCGCTCGACAAAAACGTTGTCTCGCCATGCGCCCTTGCCGTCCATGCTGATCGAGATGGCGTTGTTGATCAGCACGCTGGTGAATTCGGTACTGGTGAACTGGCTGCCCTGATCGGTGTTGAAGATTTGCGGGCAGCCGTGTTTTGCAAGGGCTTCCTCGACAGCATCGATGCAGAACGAAGCCTCCATCGTGTTCGACAGTCGCCAGGCCAGGATGCGTCGTGTGAACCAGTCCATCACGGCAGTGAGATAGACGAAGCCGCGCGCCATCGGGATGTAGCTGATGTCGGTCGCCCAGACGTGGTTCGGCCGATTGATCGTCAATCCGCGCAGCAGATACGGATAGATGCGATGACCTGGCGCAGGCTTCGATGTGTAGAGGTGGCTCAGGAATTTTGAACAGGGCGTTAAGTGGAAACTCGGCCTGACGGCAGGCATGTTTTGCCTGCGGATCAGGAGCGAAGATGAAGAAGCGAGCCCGCCGGAACCACACACCGGCCTTCAAGGCGAAGGTGGCCCTTGCTGCCCTGAAAAACGATCGAACGATTGCACAGCTTGCTGAGCAGTTCGACGTGCATCCCAATCAAATCACCTCGTGGAAAGAGCAACTGCTTGCAGGGGCTGCCGACGTGTTTGAACGCGGTGGCAGCACCAAATCATCGGTCCCCGAGGTCGATATCAAGGCCCTGCACGCCAAGATCGGCGAGCTAGTCCTGGAGAACGATTTTTTAGAACGTGCGCTCGGCAAGGCGGGATTTCCGAGCGCAAAGCGATGATCGACCGTAACCACAGGCTTGCGTTGACGAAGCAGGCGGCGCTCCTCGGCATCTGCCGAGGCAGCGTCTACTACGAACCGGCGCCGGTGTCGGATGCAGACCTTGCGCTGATGCGGCGGCTGGATGAGCTGCACCTGGAGTTCCCTTTCGCAGGTTCGCGGATGTTGCGCGGCTTGCTGGCTGCCGAGGGGAGCAAGGTCGGCCGTCGTCATGTCACAACATTGATGCGGAGAATGGGGATCGAAGCGATCTATCGCAGGCCCAACACATCGAAGCCTGCGCCAGGTCATCGCATCTATCCGTATCTGCTGCGCGGATTGACGATCAATCGGCCGAACCACGTCTGGGCGACCGACATCAGCTACATCCCGATGGCGCGCGGCTTCGTCTATCTCACTGCCGTGATGGACTGGTTCACACGACGCATCCTGGCCTGGCGACTGTCGAACACGATGGAGGCTTCGTTCTGCATCGATGCTGTCGAGGAAGCCCTTGCAAAACACGGCTGCCCGCAAATCTTCAACACCGATCAGGGCAGCCAGTTCACCAGGTACCGAATTCACCAGCGTGCTGATCAACAACGCCATCTCGATCAGCATGGACGGCAAGGGCGCATGGCGAGACAACGTTTTTGTCGAGCGCTTCTGGCGAACCATCAAGTACGAGGAAGTCTATCTGCGTGCCTATGATGGCGTCGAAGAAGCACGGCAATCAATCGGCCGCTACATCGCCTTCTACAACGCAAGGCGACCTCACGCAGCCCTTGACGGCCGCACCCCGGATCAAGCCTACTCTCACCCGCTGCCGCTCCGCACGGCAGCATAACCCCCGGCCGACGATCCACTTAACGACGCGGAAATTTTGTTCAAAGGACCGGGGCCACTTCAGTGTTGGGCCTGCGATAGATCGCTTCGATCCCCATTCTCCGCATCAATGTTGTGACATGACGACGGCCGACCTTGCTCCCCTCGGCAGCCAGCAAGCCGCGCAACATCCGCGAACCTGCGAAAGGGAACTCCAGGTGCAGCTCATCCAGCCGCTGCATCAGCGCAAGGTCTGCATCCGACACCGGCGCCGGTTCGTAGTAGACGCTGCCTCGGCAGATGCCGAGGAGCGCCGCCTGCTTCGTCAACGCAAGCCTGTGGTTACGGTCGATCATCGCTTTGCGCTCGGAAATCCCGCCTTGCCGAGCGCACGTTCTAAAAAATCGTTCTCCAGGACTAGCTCGCCGATCTTGGCGTGCAGGGCCTTGATATCGACCTCGGGGACCGATGATTTGGTGCTGCCACCGCGTTCAAACACGTCGGCAGCCCCTGCAAGCAGTTGCTCTTTCCACGAGGTGATTTGATTGGGATGCACGTCGAACTGCTCAGCAAGCTGTGCAATCGTTCGATCGTTTTTCAGGGCAGCAAGGGCCACCTTCGCCTTGAAGGCCGGTGTGTGGTTCCGGCGGGCTCGCTTCTTCATCTTCGCTCCTGATCCGCAGGCAAAACATGCCTGCCGTCAGGCCGAGTTTCCACTTAACGCCCTGTTCAAAATTCCTGAGCCACCTCTTTGTTCCACACCGTCAGTCGCCTTTACGAACGCACCTCGGTGATCGTCACCACGAACCTCGCCTTTGGTGAATGGCCGAGCGTGTTCGCGGGCGACGCCAAGATGACCACCGCGCTGCTGGATCGCCCAACCCATCACTGCGACATCGTCGAGACCGGCAACGACAGTTGGCGCTTCAAGAACCGCGCCTGAGCTTCACAAGCAACCGCCAGGGCTTGCACCGGTGGGTCCACGGGGGAGAGACCCCGCGCGCCGCTGCGTCAGCCTCTGCATGGGCACTCCGCAACGCGAGGGTCTCCCCTATGGACTACCGGCACAAGCAAACAACACGGGGTCACGATTGGACGCCGATCCGGGGTCAAAGTTCGACGCCGATTGACAGAGATCGGCCTGTAGCTGCTCGATGCTGCTGTAGATGCGCTTGCGGAAGGCGACCTGATAGAACTCGTGCAGCACCGTTTTGTGGAAGCGCTCGCAGATCCCGTTGGTTTGCGGACTCTTTGCCTTGGTCCGGCTGTGGTCGATGTCCTCGATCGCCAGGTAGAGCTCGTATTCGTGGGCCTGCGAGGTGCCGCAATACTCGGTGCCGCGATCGGTCAGCACGCGGGACAGCTTGACCCCGTGCTCGTCGAAGAACGGCACCACGCGGTCGTTCAGCAGGTCGGCGGCGGTGATCGGGGTCTTGCGGTCGTAGAGCTTGGCGAACGCCACCTTGGAGTAGGTGTCGATGCAGGTCTGCTGATAGATCCGCCCGACCCCCTTGAGCGTGCCGACATAGAAGGTGTCCTGGGCCAGGCAGTAGCCCGGACACTCGCTCTCGACCTCGCCATGCGCCTCGTTGTCCTGCCGGGCCCGCTCCAAGGCGGCGACCTGGGCTTCGGTCAGCACCAGGCCGTCCTGTGCGCTCTTGGCCTCGAGTGCCTTGAGCCGCTTCTTCATGGGTAATTACCCACCCCCCTTGCGGCGGGGCGGCATTGCTGATGCAGTTTGGGCATGCAGCGGGACGAGCTGGAGCGCCTGAGCAAGGCCGAGCTGATCGAGTTGGTGCTGCGGCTGCAGCGGCCGGAGAAGACCTCGCGCACCTCGTCCAAGCCGCCGTCCACAGACCGCAAAGCGCGTCGCGAGCAAGCCCGCCCCGGAGGTGCCAAGCCCGGACATGAAGGCCATAGTCGGGCGCTCAGCAGGGAGGTGGACCGCGTCGTCGATCACGCCCCGCAGCAATGCCCGTGCTGCCGCAGGGCGCTGTCGCCCGACCTGCCCAGCGAAGCGGTGAGCGTGCACGAGCGGATTGAGCTGCCGGAGATCAAGCCAATCGTCGAGCACCACCGACGCTTGGCGGTGCAGTGTCCCGGCTGTGGGGCGCGGGTCGTGGCAGCGCCGCCGCCCGCCGCGACAGGCACGCCGTTCGGCCCGCGCCTGCACACGCTGGCGACCTACCTCAAGACCTTTCAGAGCCTGTCCTACGAGCGGCTGCAGGCGACACTGGCCGACCTGTTCGGCCTGTCCATCAGCCAGGGCGGGCTGATGAACCTGCTGCGTCGCGCCCAGACTTGCTTCCAGGCCGGGCGAGGCTTGCCGAAGGTTCCATTCGGCGCAGCCGGATGGAATGGCAAGACGAGGGGCGAGCACGCCGTCGCAGCCCTGCGGCAGGCCAAGGTGGTAGCCTCGGACGAGACAGGCGTCCGGATTGAGGGCAGCAACGCCTATCACTGGGTGTTCCGCTGCAAGGAGGCCGTGGTGCACCACGCCGCCCCGACCCGCGCCGCCGCGGTCGTGCACGCGATGATGGCTGGCCACCAGCCCGAAGTCTGGCTGTCGGACCGCGACTCGGCCCAGCAGGGCCATGGCCAAGTCCAGCAGACCTGCCTCGCGCACCTGGCTCGCGACGTCGCCTACGTGTTGGAAGTGAGCGACGACCCCGTGCCGTTTCGGCTCACGCTCTGGCTCGCCTCGGCTTTCGAGTTGGCGGACAGCATCTCACAACTGGCTGCCTCCACCCTGGTCGCCAAGCGCCGCGCGCTGGCGGGCAGGCTGGTCGCGATCCTGGCAGCACCCACCACCTGCGACTTGGCCCGTGAACTTCAGAACAAGGTGCGCCGAGCGCGCGATCAGCTCCTAACCTTCGCCGACTGGCCCGGCCAGGTCGAGGCCACCAACAACGCCTGTGAGCGCGACCTCCGGCCCTCGGTGATCCAGCGCAAGGTGACCAACGGCTATCGTGCCATGTGGGCCGCCGAGGGTGAGGCCGACATACGCAGCGTCGTCGATACCGCTCGCCTCAAACCGGGCACCAGCGTCTTCAACACCATCCTGCAGACCGTCACGGCCTGATCGCTACGCCCGAAACAGGGGTGGGTAATTACCTTCATGGTCTCCAGGTCGTGGCGCTGCCAGACACAGCGCACCCCGGCCGGGGAGATCGTCAGGCCGCGCTTCTTCAGCTCATTGGCCACCCGGACTTGGCCAAAGGCCGGCTGCTCGACGGCCAGCTCGACGACCGCCTGCTCGATGGCCGGCTCCACCCGATTGCGCAGGATTGGCTTGCGCCGGGTCATCTCCGCCAGCGCGATCTCGCCGCCCTTTTCGTAGAGCTCCTGAAAGCGGTAGAAGCTGTCGCGCGAGTATCCCATGATCTTGCAGGCCTGCGACACATTGCCGAGCTGTTTGGCCAGCTCCAGCAGGCCTACCTTGGCCCGGATTACCTTGCGTTCGTTGGTCATGGTCGGCTCCTCGGTTCTGGGCGACCGGAGCGAGACATTCCTGTCCTCCGGTCCCGGGTTGCCCGCACCAAACAAACCAGATTGTCAGATTAAATCCTAGCTAGTACCACATAATCAGCCTCCACGCGGGGCATCGGATCCGCGGTTTGAGCCCGTCTCTCGTATACGGCCCAAGCCGCCGCGTCACCTGCCCCGAAAATAACCCGATGGAGGCCAAGCATTACGGAAACCGGTGGTCACGCGCCGACCGCCGGCCGGAGGAGCACCTCATAGCCGAGGCTGGTGAGCCGGCGGACCAGGTTGCGGGTGGTTCGCTGGCGCGCCTGCTGGTCGAGGAAGGCCTCGCCGAGTTCCCGGAACGGCACGCCTTTCGCCAGCAGGTGGAAGGCTGCGATCAGGATCTTGTGGGCAATCGCCAGGAGGGCCCGCATCCGGCCGCGCCGCGCCCGCAGGCGATGATACTTGTCCTTGTAGTAGCTGCCCTTCCGCCGGGTGCCGCAGACGGCCGCGGTGACGAGGGCCGTCCTGAGATGGACGTTGCCCTTTCTGGCGGCGGCGTTCTTCTGTCTGCCGGCACTCTCGTGGTTGCCGGGACACACGCCGGCCCAGGCGGCCAGCCGCGGCGCGGAGCCGAACACCGTCATGTCGATGCCGCATTCTGCGATGAGCGTCACCGCGATCAGCGCGTCAACCCCGGGGATCTGCTGGAGCAGCTGGCGCTGCGCCCGGAACGGTTCGGCCGCCGCCTCAATTCGCGCGTCCAGCTGCTACAGGTCCGCCTCGATCGCGGCCATCCGACGCAGATGGAAGGCCAGAACAAACCGGTGGTGGTCGGTGAGCCGCCCCTCCAGCGCCAGGGCCAGGGGCGCCAGCTTGCGGCGCAGCTTGCCTTTCGCCAGAGCCGCCATCTCCGCCGGGGTGGCCGTGTTCTCCACCAGCGCCTGGAGCATCGCCAGCCCGGAGACGCCGAACACCTCCGTGGCCACGCTGGCGAGCTTGATGTTGGCGGTTTCCAGCAGCTTCAGGGTCCGGTTGCGCTCCGTCGTCAGCGCCTCGGACACCGAACGACGTAGCCGAACCAGAATCCCGCAACGCGCCGATCGGCGGCGGCGGCACGAAGCTTGGCCGGATCAGCCCATGGCGGAGCAGGTCGGCGATCCACGCCGCATCCTGCACATCGGTCTTGCGTCCGGGCACGTTGCGGATGTGGCGAGCGTTGCCGACGATCAGCGCGAACTGGCCTTCCAGGATCGCATGCACCGGCTTCCAATAGACGCCAGTGCTCTCCATCCCGACCTGCGTGACGCCCAACTCCCGGAGCCAGTCCCGCAGCTCTTGCAAGTCCCGGGTCATGGTTGAGAAGGTACGGATCTCCCGGCGCGGCTTGCAGCCGGCGGCCCCGATCAACGCACAGGCGACCACGCTGGCCTGATGGATGTCGAGACCGGCACAGCGTTCGACGATGGCTTCCACGATCTCCTCCCAGAGCTGGTGGCGACCGCAGCGCCGCAGGTCGAAGACAGAAACTGCCCCACGTGCTGGCCCAAAGAACGGGCTGCGACATTCGACGATGCCTGAATGCGGCGCGGGTCCGTCTCACATGCGGGATCACGGCGCCTAGGTGATACCGACCTCTTGCGATCGCCTCCGAGAGGATAGCGGCAAGCCGCTCTGCCAACCACTGGCGTCGCTGCATTTTCCTGCCTCGAAGGTGCGCGCGCCGCGCTGGGTGTCTCACATCCGGTCGGACCGTGCGCGGTCCGGACCACAATCCCGCATGCTTGCGGGTGCGGGGCTCGGAGGGATGGGACCCTTCTTTGGGGCACGGCATGTTTCAGCCACGGTTCCAGTCGGTCACCATCCACCCCGGATCCGGCAGCTCAGTCGAGCGCTGAGCCGCGGATTGGTGTGTGTCTCGGCGGGTGCGTCAGGCCGCCTTCGCCGACTTCAGCTCGGCGCCGCTCGGCACCACGCCCTGGGTGACGAATCGCCAGAGCGCGATCAATAGCTTCCGCGCCAATGCCACGATGGCGATGCGCTTGATCCGGCCGCGTCCGTCACGCACCCGCTCGCGATACCAGGCGCTCAGCGCGCTCTGCGGCTGGTTGCGCAGCCAGAACCAGGCCAGCTGCACCATGGTCCGACGCAGCCGGGCGTTGCCGGATTTCGAGATGCCCTGCTCGGTGTCGAGCCCACCGCTCTGCCACGGTGTCGGGGTCAGGCCGGCATACGCCGCCACCTCGCGGCGGTTGCCAAAGCTGCGATGGAACGCCTCCAGGCGCAGAACCGACGCGGTCTCCGGGCCGATTCCTTTCAGCCGCAGCAGGCGGGCACCCGCGCCCTCGCCGGCAGGGAGCGTCACCGCGTTGGCGTCCGTCTCGTCGGCCGATGGCGCCGCAGCGGCCACTCCTGCCTGGCGTTCGGCCGCCAGCGCCGCATCCCGTGCCGCCTCCACCTCGGCGATCTGCCGCAGGATCAGCTCCAAGCGCTCGATCTGCCGCACGATCTCGGCCTTCAATCGCGGCGGCAGCGCGTGCCCCTCCGCCGTGCGCAGCGCCTCCAAGCGTGCACGCCGTGCCTGCCAGGTCGGCTCGAAGCCGAACACGCCCTGGGTCGCCAGCAATCCTTTGATCCGGTTGGTGTGCCGGATGCGCTCGGCCAGCAGCGCCTCGCGCTCGCGCGTCAGCCGCCGGGCGTCCTCGGCCTCCGGGGTCGGCGGGCGCACCATCGCGCAGACCTGGCGCTCGCCGCGCGCGAACGCCATCAGCGTGCGCAGCAGGCCCTCGGCATCGATCCGGTCGGTCTTGGCCCGGCGGTTGCGCCGGCTCACCGCGATCGAGGCCGGGTCGACCACCTGGCGGCGCACCCCGTGCGCCTCCAGCAGGCGGTGCAGCCAGAACCCGTCGCGCCCGGCCTCCTGGATCGTAACCACCGCAACAGAACAGCGGCAGCGCCGCTCCGCCTGTCTTCGCAGCGCCTCAAGCAGGGCCAGCAGCGCCGGACCGTCACAGGCCGGCAGCGTGTGCTTGCTCACCTTGCTCTCGCCCGGTGCGCTAGCGACCACGACCCAGCGCGACAGGCTGAGTTCCAGGGCGGCAAACAACGTGGCACCCTGCTCGTGGACGGCGGTCGTGGTGACAGGTCGTTCGGTGCTCGGCATCGGGCGTCTCCTGACTGAAAGGACAGCAACCTCAGCCAAAAGACCGGCCGCCGCCCACCCGCATAGGATCTTTGCCTGCTCCGCCCAGCCCTCGCTCGACCCCAGGCAGGTGCGCGACCTGGCCGCCTGCCGCTGGGTCGCCAACGGCGACACGCTGCTGGTCCAGGGACCGCCTGGGGTGGGCAAGAGTCACCTCGCTGTCGCCCTCGGGCGTGAAGCGGTGCGTCAGGGCCACTCGGTGCTGTTCACCCCGGCAATGGCGCTGATCACCGACCTGACGAAGGGGCAGACGGAAGGGAGGTTGGACGAGCGACTGGAAGGGAGGTTGGACGAGCGACTGGCGCGCTACGCCAAGCCGAAGCTGCTGATCATCGACGAGTTCGGCTACCTGCCTCTCGAGCCGCACGCCACACATTTGTTCTTTGCCTTGGTGTCTCGCCGCTACGAGCGCGGTAGCTTGCTGGTGACCAGCAATCGCAGCGTGAGCGAGTGGGGCACGGTCCTGAACGACCAGGTCGTCGCGACAGCGATCCTGGACAGGCTTTTGCACCACAGCCACGTGCTGTCAATGAACGGCGAAAGCTACCGCCTGAAACAGTCCAGGGCCCGGCGGCGCCAGAAGGCAGATGAAAAGGTCGAGGACCCGGCTCATCATCCAGAAACCGGCGAGATCACCAGCAGCTGACGGCCCGTGCCGATCAGGCCGCGGACATGAGAAAGGCCCCTACAGGGGCCTTTCTCATGTCCATCATGCCACAGCCCAATGGCCTGGTTTTACTCCGCCACGCTGGCCTGGTTTTACTCCGCCGTTGACAATGCAGCCTATTTCCAGAAATAGTATCTCCGCCGGCACCCTATCGACTGATGATTGAGCTTGTTCTGGCTAGCAGCCAAGGTGGCTAGTAGCCGGGGAGGACGTGCTGATGGGGACGGAAAGCGACAGCAGCAGTCCGCTTCAGGCGGCATTACTGGGCGAACTGGTCCGACGACAGCCGTTGCTGGCCGCCATAAATGTTGCCACGGCCCTGCTGTTTACCTCTGGCGTCACCAATTCCGCGCGGACCTCGGCGCTCGCCGCCTGGTTCGGTTACATGACGCTATCTCAGGCCGCCCGCTTGCTTGGCTGGCACTACTTGCGCACTCGGCCGGCGGCGCGGGAGGCAAGCGTCTGGCTTGTCGGAACCTCCGCGTTGGCCGGATTTGGGTGGGGGGCCACAGGCATCCTGTTCGATGGCGTGGGTTCATCGGCGCAGCAGATGCTCGTGCCCTTCTTCTTGGCCGGCATGGCAGCAGGTTCAGTCATCTCACTCGCCGCTCACCTTCCAGCCTTCTTCGCTTTCATTATCCCGGCGCTCCTGCCCTATGCGGCGCAGCTGGCGCTAGGCGGTGGAGCGCCTGCCCACACCATGGCGCTTACCACGTCGGCCTATGCCGCCGGTCTTTCACTCGTCGCCTGTCAGGTGCACCGCTCACTCCGGCGCTTAATCGAGTTGCACCTGGAGAATTCCTGCCTTGTAGTCGAGCTGTCCCAGGCGCTCGGGCAGCTCCATGCGCAGGTGCGGGAGCGCGAGCAGGCCGAGGAGCAGCTGCGCCACGCGCAGAAGATGGAGGCGGTGGGCCAGCTCACCGGCGGGATCGCACACGACTTCAACAACATGCTGCAGGGCCTTTCCGGCAACTTGGAGCTGGCGCGCCGCCGGATGGAGCAGGGACGTGCGACGGAGGCCGCCCACAACATGGAGAGCGCGCACAGGACGCTCGACCGGGCAGCGACGTTAACGCAAAGGCTGCTCGCCTTCGCGCGCCGCGAAGCGCTGCAGCCCAGACCGGTCAAGCCGGACGCGCTGATCGAGAGCATGGCGGAGCTGATTCAGCGCACGGTGGGCCCGGAAATCACGGTCGCCCTGCGCACGGGCGAGGGCAGCTGGACGGTGCTGTGCGACCCAAACCAGTTGGAGAATGTGCTACTGAACTTGGCCATCAACGCGCGCGACGCCATGCCCGAGGGCGGTCAGCTTACTATCAGCACCAACGACGTGTGCCTGCGTGAGGCGGACGTGGCCGGAGAAGAGGGAGCGCGACCAGGCGAGTGTGTGGAGATCACGGTCTCCGACAGTGGCACGGGCATGACGCCGGATGTGCTGGCGCGCGCCTTCGAGCCGTTCTTCACCACCAAGCCGCTCGGGCAAGGGACAGGGCTCGGCCTCTCGCAGCTTTATGGCTTCATACGGCAGTCATACGGGGTCGTGCGCCTCGACAGTGCGCCGGGCCGGGGCACGACGGCACGTCTCTACCTGCCCCGCTACGGGCAGGCCGGGGGCGCCGAGGAGGTCGAGCCGGAGGCAGCGGCCAATACGTCGACTGGCGCAGGCAGGACGCTGCTGCTGGTCGAGGATGAGAGGGACGTGCGTGAAGTTGTCGTAGAAGCCCTGCGCGAACGGGGCTACCACATGCTGGAGGCAGGCGATGGCCCGGCGGCCCTGCACATCCTGCACGGCAGCCGCGGCTCTCGCGTGGACGCGCTGGTGACTGACGTGGGCCTGCCCGGTGGGCTGAACGGGCGGCAGGTCGCCGACGCCGCCCGCGAGTGCAGGCCGGGCCTGCCGGTGCTGTTCATCACCGGCTACACAGGCACCGCCTTGAAGGAGTGTCTTGCGCCCGGCATGGCGGTAATCGGCAAGCCGTTCACGCTGGACACGCTCGCCGCCCAGATCTGGTCCATGCTGGAGGCGGCATCCGTCACGTGAGCTCCGGTCCGGGGCGCGGCGGCAGGCAGCCCCGCCGCCTTGCGTCCGTCCCTTCCCTCAAAGCTGTCGAGTTGGCTGGCATTCTCCGTCGGTTTCGCCAACTCGACCCTCTCTTCCGGCTGATGCAGGCACGGCTGGGCGATCGGTCAGGCATCCGCCAGCTACGCCACCTGACCGTTTGCGCCTGTGACCGCGTTATTCGCTGCCGGATTATTATGCTGCCATCGGCCCTCAGGCCGCCTTGCTCGTCGCGGGCTCGGAGCGGTTCGCGACCGCCTCGGGCTCGATCGCAAACGATCCCGGGACGATGTCGGTGAGGGGTTCGCCAGGCTCGGCGACACTAAAGCTCTCAAGCGCATCGGCGATGGTGGGGAAGCGGGAGGCACAACCAAGGATCGGCTCCACGACCACCTCTGTGGGCGACCGCCACAGGATGCAGCGGCGATATGCCGATCCCTTTCGGTAAAGGGCGAGGACCTCTTCGTAAGTCTCACCGCCGAACGCGTGATCCAGTTCAACGGCGAGCCGCAGATCGTGAAACTCGGCCCAAGCCTGGATCAGGCGCAGCTCCGAGACGGTGAACGACACGCCCTCTGGCTGGCTGCTCATGGCATCTGTGCTCCTAGGCTCAGGATGCCGCACAGCCTATCCTCGCGAGGTCGCAAGTTTCGCATGGGCGCATGAACCCCTTGTTATTGATCCGGCTCGGGTGGTGTTGGAATTGCCGCATGGGTGTTCCTGTTTGGCGGGATGGACCATGTGGACATGTGTACTAGCTGACATTTGATCGGACAGCTGGCCTGTATGGTGCCGGATGGATCATGTCTGACCGACGTCAGGCGGCGTTGAGCATTTTTTCCCTGGCGAGCGGGAGGGTGTCAAGGAAGGTCTGCATCGGGGTCTTGCCGTAGCACCAGCGGCCCTGATGAGGGCGTTGCTCATTATAGCTGCTGACCCAGACATCGAGATCGGCCTGTAGCTGCTCGATGCTGCTGTAGATGCGCTTGCGGAAGGCGACCTGATAGAACTCGTGCAGCACCGTTTTGTGGAAGCGCTCGCAGATCCCGTTGGTTTGCGGACTCTTTGCCTTGGTCCGGCTGTGGTCGATGTCCTCGATCGCCAGGTAGAGCTCGTATTCGTGGGCCTGCGAGGTGCCGCAATACTCGGTGCCGCGATCGGTCAGCACGCGGGACAGCTTGACCCCGTGCTCGTCGAAGAACGGCACCACGCGGTCGTTCAGCAGGTCGGCGGCGGTGATCGGGGTCTTGCGGTCGTAGAGCTTGGCGAACGCCACCTTGGAGTGGGTGTCGATGCAGGTCTGCTGATAGAATCCGCCCGACCCCCTTGAGCGTGCCGACATAGAAGGTGTCCTGGGCCAGGCAGTAGCCCGGACACTCGCTCTCGAACTCGCCATGCGCCTCGTTGTCCTGCCGGGCCCGCTCCAAGGCGGCGACCTGGGCTTCGGTCAGCACCAGGCCGTCCTGTGCGCTCTTGGCCTCGAGTGCCTTGAGCCGCTTCTTCATGGTCTCCAGGTCGTGGCGCTGCCAGACACAGCGCACCCCGGCCGGGGAGATCGTCAGGCCGCGCTTCTTCAGCTCCTTGGCCACCCGGACTTGGCCAAAGGCCGGCTGCTCGACGGCCAGCCCGACGACCGCCTGCTCGATGGCCGGCTCCACCCGATTGCGCAGGATTGGCTTGCGCCGGGTCATCTCCGCCAGCGCGATCTCGCCGCCCTTTTCGTAGAGCTCCTGAAAGCGGTAGAAGCTGTCGCGCGAGTATCCCATGATCTTGCAGGCCTGCGACACATTGCCGAGCTGTTTGGCCAGCTCCAGCAGACCTACCTTGGCCCGGATTACCTTGCGTTCGTTGGTCATGGTCGGCTCCTCGGTTCTGGGCGACCGGAGCGAGACATTCCTGTCCTCCGGTCCCGGGTTGCCCGCACCAAACAAACCAGATTGTCAGATTAAATCCTAGCTAGGGCCTGTCATCTCTTGGGGACTTTGATCCAGTCCATTGTTGCTGCCATGCAGAGCACGCCCATGAAGGAGCGGGCGGTCTTCTCATAGCGGGTGGCGACGGCCCGCCACTCTTTCAGTCGCGCCCAGAGCCGCTCGACGAGGTTGCGGTTCTGGTAGATCCAGGGCGGGCAGGCGATCGGCTCCTCGTTGCGCTTGGACGGGATCGCGGGACGGGCGCCGCTGTCCCAAATCAGGGCGCGGAACGCATGGGAGGCGAGGCCGCGATCGCCGACGACCCAGCCTGGGATGTCGGACAGGCAGCTGAGCAGACCGGGGGCCAGTGGCAGTTCATGCGCCTGGCCTGGGGCGAGCGCGAAGGCGATGGCGCGTCCGGCCCCGTCGGCGATCACGCAAGCTTTGGTGCCATAGCCGCCCCGAGACCGGCCCAGCGCCTCACGGCTGTCGCTCTGCGCCGCAGCTTGTCGTTTTTGGCCGCACCCGCCGCCTTCTGATGGGCGCGGATGTTCGTGCCATCCAGAAACACCATGCCAAAGCTGATCCCGGACTGCCGCACCAGGTCCAGCAGCCGTTCCCAGACGCCCTTCTTCGCCCATCGGATGAAGGTCTGCGCCGCACCCCACCACGGTCCCAATTCGGCGGGGACGCTGCGCCACTTGGCGCCGTTCTGGTGTCGCCAGATGATAGCCTCGATCGTGCGACGCAGATCGCGGTGCGGCGTCTTGCCGCGCGGGCGAACCGCTTCAACAAGCGGTCGCAGCACGTCCCATTGCGCGTCACTCAAGACCTGCATTGTTCACCTCCACTCGGAGTAAATCGGCGACGCTGGGTAGAACAATGAAGGTATTCAAGGGACGACAGACCCTGGTCACAGTTTTGAACAGTTCGTGGCCAATATAGCCAGGGCTGTTCAACGCTCTTTTCTTTGGGGTTTGGGGCCGGGTGAGGCTGCAATGCCACATGCCGATGCAAACCGCCCTGTGATGGCTGCGTAGGGGTTCCTGCGACGCGGACCCTCTGCCTCCCTGGCTGGCAACCGTCACAGCCGTACACGAGGTTGCCATGGCGCCGTTCGCCCCTTTTGTCAGCTTGCTGGCCGACATCGAAGACCCAAGGCGGGCCGAGGGCAAGCTGTATCGACTGCCGCACGTCGTGGTGTTCGCCATCCTGGCGATCGTCGCTGGCGCCAACTCCTACCGAACGGTCCACAGCTTCATCGATGTTCACCTGGCCCAGTTGCGCGATGCGTTCGGCGTGACGTGGCGCAAAGCCCCCGCCTACACGACGATCCGTGGTGTCCTGCAGCAACTCGACCCGCTCTCGGTCGAGGCGGTGTTTCGCCGCCATGCCGCGGCCTTGAACGATGCCGCCACGGCCGGGGACCACCGCCATGTGGCCATTGACGGCAAGACCTTGCGCCGCAGCTTCGACAACTTCCTCGACCGCCGTGCCGCGCACCTGCTGAGCGCCTTCGCCTCCGATACGGCTCTGGTGCTGGCGCACCTCGACTGTGACGACAAGTCCAATGAGATCCCGACCGTGCAGACCCTGATCGGCGCTCTTGGGCTGAGCGGTGCCGTGGTCACGGTCGACGCCATGCACTGTCAAAAAAATCCTTCGCGCAGGCCGCTGCAGGCGGCGTTCACCTGATGGCCCAGGTCAAAGCCAATCAGCCCGCCCTGCATCACATCATTGCCGACTTGTGCGAGACCGCCGTGCCGCTCGATAGCACCCGCACGGTCGACAAGAAGCGCCGTTCCCGTGACGAGGCCCGCCAAGTCGAGGTGTTCGCGCCGGGCGATCGCCTCGCCAAAACCGAGTGGGCTGGCCACCTCCGCGCGGTGATCCGCGTCCATCGCGACGTTCTCACCCGCTCCGCCGCGACCGGATTGTGGCGCGCCACCAGCGAGACCGCCTTGTTCGTCAGCGACATCGTCCTGCCGGCCGCCGTCTGCGCCAAGGCCATCCGCGACCACTGGAATATTGAGAACCGCTCCCACTACGTCCGCGACACCAGCTTCGCCGAAGACGCCAGCCGCATCCGTTGCAACCCGGGCATCTTCGCCCGCCTGCGCTCGTTCGCCACCAACATCTTGCGCTTCAATGGCATCCACAACATCTCAGACGGGCGGCACCGCATTGCCTTCGGCGGCATCGACGCAATCCTCAGCATGCGCGTCATGAATTGAGCGTTGAACAGCCCTGCCAATATAGCCTTTGTCGGCATACAGCTTGCCCGCCAGGTGCCTGGTCATCTCGTCCAGCACGGTGCTGTCGGCGGTGTTGCCGGGGGTGATCTTCAGCGCCATGACCTGGCCTTTGTGGTTGATCACGAAGTGCAGCTTGAGCCCGTGGAACCACCCTCATCTGGCCATTCCAACGGCTACGCCGCTGGAACCTTTGGCCAGCTTCGCCCATGCTGGTCTTGCCGCGTGCGGCCAGGCCGTCGAAGACCTTGTGGCGGTGGATACGGCGATTGTGGCAGACGGCCAGCTTGGTCGAGCCGGCGAAGTAGATGCCGGTCGGCTCGCCGCTGAGGCTGTGCAGCAGCACCATCAGGGGGGCGAACAGCCGCGGCATCAGGCTGACGAAGCGATCATAATGCGGCAGATCGCCAAAGCAGGCGCGATACTGCTGGCCGATCCCATAGCGGTAGAACGCCTTGAAGTGCTTGAACGCCGAGAGGTGAAACAGCACCACGATGAGCAGCGTCTCGGACCGCGACAGCTTGCCGGTGCGCTGCCGTGTCGTCTGCGGCGGGATCAGCCGGTGCGCTTCCCAGTCTCCGAACACGTTGCAGAAGTCATCGAGACAGCAATACAGCGCCGTGATATCGACCGCCATTGAGGGGACCCTCCGGAACCGGGTTTGACGCTCAGTCTTCGCAAACCGATGCTGTCAAGTCCTTGGTTCTTCGGGAATCCCCTCAACCCTTATCTGTAGTTTGGGTCACCTCTACCTCATCCTCGACCTTTTCAGCCGCAAGACCATCGGCTTCGCGGTGCACGCGGCCGACAGCGCCGATCACGCCGCCCACCTGGCCAGGCGTACGGCATTGGCCGAGGGCGTGCGTGCCATGCCGCTCAAGCCGGTGCTGCACGGCGACAACGGCGCCACCCCGAAAGCCACCACGGTGCTCGCCATGCTCGCCTGGCTCGGCGTCAAGCCGTTCTATTCCCGCCCGCGCGTCAGCGACGACAATCCCTTCGTCGAGGCCCTGTTCCGCACCGCCAAGTATCGGCCCGCGTCCCCGCCCAAAGGCTTCGCTGATCTCACCGCTGCCCGGCAGTGGGCTTCGGACTTTGTGCACTGGTACAACCACGAGCACCGCCACAGCGGCATCCGCTATGTCACCCCGGCACAGCGCCATGCCGGCCAGGACCCTGCGCTGCTCGCTGGTCGCCACGCGCTCTATCAGCAAGCGCGGCAACGCAACCCGAGACGATGGAGCCGTCAGACCCGGAACTGGACGCCAGTGGCCGCCGTCGCGCTCAACCCGGAGCGGGACGCCGTGACCCAGGCCATCGTGTCCCAGAGCCAAGCAAGCACACGAAACGGAACCACCGCATAAACAGAGACCGTTACGCACGCCAGGCGGCAACTTGCTTGACACTCACCGGGCGGAACCAACCCATGCGCAGCAGCTGGGCGATGCCGCGGGCGTCCTTGCGATCGGTCTTGACCGTCATCGCCGAGAGTGCGGCCTTCACGTGCCACGTCTCGAGCAGCACCGCCTCGAAACCGGCCTCGCTTAGCGCGGCATGCAGCCACTGCGACAAGGGGCCAGCCTCCAGCCCGATCCGGGTCATCGAGACCCCAACCTGACGGAAGAACCGCACCAGCGCCTCCGGCTCGCTCGCGACCTTCACTTCGCGCGCAATCTGGCCCGTCGCGTCCACCACGCAGACGCTGCTCTGTTCCAGCGATACGTCGATCCCGGCATAATGCCCCATGGCTGTCCCTCGATGATGCCTGGGGCCGACCCATTCGGACCCCGTCTCACACCATCACTCTGAGGGACAGCCGCCGTCCGACCTACTTTCCGGCAGCAGGCCCAATACGGCATCTAAGCAGACTGCGGCAGGTTGACCAACGGTTGGCGCTCTGATTCTCTGTCGCACCATTCGCGGGTGCGCGGCATGACCGGAAGATCGCCAATCTCGGCAACTGAAGAACAACGCGCGGCGCTGACGGTGCTGGCTGGCTCGCGGGATCGCGGGGAGGCGGACCGGGCGCGCCGTGCTGCTGACGCAGGCCGGCTGGACCAGTCCGCGGATTGCCGAGGCGTTCGGCGTGCGCGAAGACACGGTTCGCCTCTGGCGCAGCGATTTCATGCGGGGCGGCGTGGACGCGCTGAAGGCCAGCGTGGCGCCCGGACCGGCCCCGGTGAAGAGCGAGACGGCCTTGCGCAGTGTCGCGCCCCTGCTGGAAGAACCGGTGGCCGGCCGGCGCAACTGGACCATTCCCCGGCTGCAGGCCGAGATCGAGACGCGGGAGGGTGTGCGCATCAGCCGCTCGCAGCTGTCCAAGGCGCTGCGCAAAAAAAGTTCCGTTGGCGCCGGCCGCGCCGCACGCTGAAGGGACGCCAGGTCGCCGCGGAAGTCGAACGGGTCGGCCTGCGTCTGCGATTGCGAAAACAGCAGGCGGAAGCCGGCGACATCGTTCTGCTCTACGGCGACGAAAGCGAGGCGCTGACGCATCCCTATCTCGCCCGCGCCTGGGCGAAGGCGGGGGCGGACCTGCGTGTGCCCGCACCGGGCCAGGCCAGGAAGGTCGCGATGCTGGGCTCGCTCGATCACGTCACGCGCCAGCTCATCGTCCACACCAGTCCGACCAAGCGAAGCCAGGACTTCCTTGCCCATCTCGAGCAACTCGACCGGCTCTATGGCCCCAGACCCGGACACCCGATCAAGCCGGTGGTGCTGGTCGAGGATAATGGTCCGATCCACACCAGCAAAGTTTCCCTCGCCGCGCTCGCCGCCCGTGCGCACTGGCTCACCGTCGAGTGGCTGCCAAAATATGCCCCGGAATTGAACGACATCGAACCCGTCTGGCGTGACCTCAAGGCACACCATCTCGCCCACCAGACCTTCGCCGACGCCGACGCGCTCGACCGGACGATCCATCACGCCGTCGACGCACTGAACGCCGAGCGCACCACCCTTCCGTTGGCGGAGCTGCAAATCTCTGCTTAGCCCCTCGCGGATGCGTAGGTCCTATGGAACGGCCATCCGCGTCACATTTGATAGGCGCCGATCGCGTAGGCGCCCGCCGGCCGCGGCGTACCCGCGTAGTCTGTTATAGCCATCGGCAGCGTAGCCCCCGCCTTCAGCGCCGGCGAGTCGGGCTGGAGCCGGAAGTTTTGCGCGAGGCGGTCCACAAACCGCGGATCGGTGGTGATGCCATGGTTGTCGTAGCCGTGCGACTGCCATGCCGCCCAGTGCATGTTGCCAACGCCCTGGATATAGGCGACCGGCGCGTCGTCAAACCGATAGATATCGTTGTAGTCGATATTCGCCGCTGCCGGACCGCCGTCGAGCACGTAGGATATGGCACCAGAATAATTATAAATAATGTTGTTCTTGAACTCGTCACCTGCTGGCAATGGCCCTCTTGTTGTATATGTGTTATAGCCGCGGAACCCATTGACGATCGTGTTGTTCCAAACCTTAACCGCGCCGGTATTAGCATCCGAGATCACATTTTGCCGGATGATCGCGATCGACGGTACGCCAACTGATGAGCCCGTAATTGATCCCATTAGGATAATGTTGCTGTAGAAATATATCACTCCGCCGGGCAGCACATCCGCTACGATGAAGCCGTGATTGTTTCGTCCCCCATTGGGATGCGACAGCAAGTTGCCTCGGTAGGTCACGGAGGTATCGAGGTTGGACTGGATGGTATCGCTGTGGCCGGTCGGATCAGTATTGAGGACGATGAGGCGGTTATTCTGAATCAGCACGCCGTCATTCCCGGAGGTCCATACCGTGTCGGTCTGTGAGCTCGTCAATTCCGGGGTGGCAGCCGTGCAGTTCTGGAGAATAACCGCGTAGGATCCCGGTGTAGCGGCCACGCAGTTGCGGATGTCAAAGCACCGGCAGTCTTCGCCGTTGCCGATTCCCATCCCGGAATGCGAGATAATGTTCTGGATCACCACGCCGGCATTGGCGCCCCTCACCGAGACATTGGCGGCGTCGCGGTTGTTCTGCACGGTCAGGTTCTGCACCGCGATCCAGTTATGTGCGCCAATGGCAATGCAAAACGAGCGCACGCGCTGCGCGTCGATTGTAACGGGCCCTGCATGGCCGGCCTCGATGCCGGCCGTAAGAGTGATCGGCGCGCCCGGTTTGCCGCTGGCGCCGACCGCCAAAGTTTCATTGTACGTTTGCCCGGTGGTGCCACCGGAGAGATAGATCGTGTCCCCTGGGGCGATCTGCATCCAGGCGATATGGTTGAGTGCGTTCCACGCACTTACCCAAGACGTACCATCTCCATTGCTGGCGTGGGCATTGTCCACGTTACCAGGACCGCCCGCTGGTGCCGCTACTCCTGGTGGCGCTGAGTGTCGGGTTGGTGATCGGACATGGCGTGAACGGCAGGATGCCGATCGCGCCGAGCAGGGTGCGCCGGTGTAGAGACATAAAGCGGCTTGCCATTTGTGTACTCGCGATGGATTCAAGGGACTACGACGCTATTTACAGCTCCATCATCCCGTCACTTCTGGAACCGAGTTCTAATCCACCGTTCGTCACAGGTCTAGCCTCAGGGCTATCGCATTTGGGATCTACTGAACTGGCGAGGAGGCGGGTTAGGAAGGGTGCCGGCGCGGAGGTGGTGGAAGCGGGTGGTGGCGTAGTCTCCGGCTTGTTCAACGAGCCATGACCGGTGCTGGCGCGCCGGCGGAGACCACGCCATGGGAGACGATAGCACGACGACGCAGGCCGCGTCCTTGTTCGCCGGAGAGGCTTGGTTCGACCCGATCGAGACGGGCATCCGGGAGCGCATCCGCGGGTTCATCGAGGCGCTGTTCGAAGAAGAGCTGACGACGGCGCTGGGACGCGGCCGCTGCGAGCGCGCCGTGGGTGAGGCGAAAGGCTACCGCAACGGCACGCGCGAGCGGCAACTCCTGGGCAGCTTCGGTCCCGTGCAAGTCAGCGTGCCGCGGGCGCGCCTGGCCGACGCCGACGGCGGCACGCGGGAGTGGCGCAACTCGGCGCTGCCCCGCTACGCCCGGATGACCCGGCAGGTAGAGGCATTGATCGCCGGGGCCTATCTGGCAGGGACCAACACGCGCCGGGTCAAGCGCGCGCTCGCCGCCCTGTTCCGGGGCGCGGTGGGCAAGGACGTGGTCAGCTGCACCTGGCGCAAGGTCAAGGCGGACTGGGAGGCCTGGAACCGGCGCCACCTGGCCGGAGGGGACGTGGTGCGCCTGATCCTGGACGGCACCGTCGTGCGGTGCGGCTGGATCGCAAGGCGACGAACGTCTCGCCGCTGGTCGTTCTCGGCGTGCGCCGCGACGGGCAGAAGCTGCTCTTGGCCGTGCGCAATATGGGAGGGGGGAGCGAAGCCGCGTGGCGCGGCATCCTCGACGACCTGATTGCCCGCGGCCTGCGCACGCCCGAGTTCCTCGTCACCGATGGCGGGGCCGGGCTGGAGAAGACGCTTGGCGCGCTGTGGCCTGAGGTGCCGACCCAGCGCTGTACGGTGCAGACGATCCGTACGCAATGGCGAAGCTGGTTGAACCGGGCTGTCGCTGTCGGGCTGGGGAGGGCGCAGCGGGATGACATGGCGGATCTCCAGATGGCCATCACCGACGATGATGCGCTCGATAACGAGCTGCAAGATCGCCTGCTTCTCGGCGAGTGTTGCCTCGTTCAGGCGTCCGCGTATGCGGGTGCAGAACGCCTCCAAGCTGGTGCGCACCGCTTCGGCCCGGACGCGCTGTTGGCGTAAGCGGTCACGCTCTTGCTGCTGGCGCTCCAGGTTCTGCTGCTCCTCGGCCAAATGCCGGCGCCGCTCTGACAACTCGGCCAGGCTGACCGCGCCGGCTTCGTAGGCATCCAGCAGGCGCTTGTCGGTCCGCGCCACACGGTCCAGGCGGGAACGCAGCTGCTGGTCGGCAGCGCGACCATGCACCGTCCCCGCCTCTGCCACTGCGGCGAAGCGATCGAACTGCGCCAACAACTGCTCCGGGCTGGCGAGCAGGCCGGCGACATGGCCCCACACGGCGGCCTCGATCGCCTCGGCCTTGATGATGCGGCTCGGGCAGGCTGCCGGGCGTGCGCTCAGGATGCAATCCTTGCCATGGCACCGATAGTAGCGCCGCTCCGGTTGGCTCGCCGTCGCAGTGTGGGTGCGGCCGAACATGGCCAGGCCGCAGACCCGGCAGGTGAGCAGACAGCGCAGCAGGTAGCTGTGCTTTGTGTTGTTCCGGAACGAGAGCGCGGCGTTGCGCGCGAGCTGCTCCTGGGCGCGGTCCCAGGTCTCTTGGCCGACGAGCGCCGGCACGGGGATGGCGATCCACTGCTCGCGCGGCTTGAGCTGGCGACATGATGCCTCGTGGGCGCGCGGGCCGCGGGGGCGGCGTGGCTTCTTGGGCGGGATGAAGCGATAGCGGTTGGCATACGCCGTGCCGGCATAGACCGGGTCGGCAAGGATGTGGTGCACCGTGGATGGTGACCAGGGACGGCGGCCGGAGCGCGGGAAGTGGGGGCCGAAGTTCAGGCGCTTGAGGATCTGGCGCAGGGTCATGCCCTCGTCCACGAGCCAGCCGTAGAGGGCGCGCACCAGCTCGGCCTCTTGCTCGTCCACCACGAGGTGGCCAGGTACAGCGTCCTGGCGCGGCACGTAACGATAACCATACGGGGCGCGGCCGCCGAGGTATTGTCCATCACGTGCCCGCTGCAGCTTGCCGCGACGGAAGCGCTCGCCGAGGACAGCGCGCTCGTATTCGGCGATGGCGCCCTGGATCTGCAGCAGAAGCTGGTCGTTGGGATCGTCCGAAATCGGATGCTGCAGGAACGCCACCTCGACGCCGGCGCGGCGGAACTCCTCCAGCAGCAGGACCTGGTAGGCGTACTTGCGCGCGAGGCGGTCTGGGGTCAGCACGGCGACGATTTCAACGACGCCGTCGCGCACGGCGTCGCGCAGCGCGTCGAGGCCGGGCCGGTCGAGCCGGCTGCCGCCGTAGCCCTCGTCGCGGAAGACGTGCGCGTCGGCGAGCACGTGGCCGTGGGTGACGCTCCAGGCGCGCAGGGCGGCGAGCTGGCTGTCGATGGTCTGGTAGCGTTCCTGACGCTCGGTGGAAACGCGGGCATAGAGGGCAGCGCGCATGGCGGGCTCACCTCGGGTGGCGGAGTGGCAGGAAGGCAGGGTGGATCCTCCAGGAGACGGCGGTAGGCCTGGTCCAGCCGGTCGGACCCGCCGCGATTGGGGACCGGTACCGAGTGAATGATCCAGGCCGTTCCCGCCCCAGCATGGGATTGCTTCGGCATCGGGCAGGGCCTCTGCAGAGGGCTGGCCCAGCCCAATGCACCACGCCAGGATCAGGGAAAGCGCGCATCTCGCCGCCGGCGTCGCTGGGAAAGACCAGCGCCAGCGAATGGAACCGAGGCAGTGAAGCGGACCGCGTCGATTGCGTACGGATCGTGCACAAAGTCTCCAACGTGCTGAACCAGCTGCCCAAGTCCGTCCAGCCGGCGGCCAAGGCCGACCTGCGCGAGGTCTGGCAGGCGCCGGACCGCGCCACGGCCGAGGCGGCGATCGCCACCTTCGCCGCGAAGTATGCGGCCAAATACGAGAAGGCCGTTGCTTGTTTGGTCAAGGACCGCGACGCGCTGCTGACCTTCTACGGCTTCCCGGCCGAGCATTGGGACCACCTGCGCACCGCCAACCCGATCGAGAGCGTGTTCGCCACCGTCCGGCACCGCACCGTCCGCACCAAGGGCGCGCTGTCGCAGGACACCGCCCGGCTGATGGCCTTCAAGCTCGTCACAGCCGCGGCGAAAACTTGGCGGCGGCTCAAAGGCGAGACCCAGTTGCCCAAAGTCGCCCAGGGTGTCAGATTCCAAAACGGCGTTGAGGTCACCGACACGCCAGAGCAGAGCACCGCCTGATCACGCCGTCACCCAAATCCCGGCATAACTCCCACCGCGCGCGTGAACGGCGCGAGTATCGCCGTTGTGATTATCCTTTTATAGGCAAGTTTGCCTATATTTCACCGTCGCAAGACGCACGAGAAGCGTGCACATGCGGCCTGGTACATTGCGCCTTACGTGGGCCATGTGTCCAAAAAGCCGCGAAATCGGTCGGTGTGCCAGTCTATCAAACGGCGCGTACTGTTTCGTCGTTCACTCAAGAACAACATTGGTTCTAACCAAACCCAACAATCCAAAACGATGGGCATGACAAATAAATAAACGATTAGAATAATAATTGCTTCAGCGAGTGCCAAGTTTGGGTGCTCGACTGCTTCCGGGGGAAACCAGACATGGATGTCGGGGGGGCTCGCTCGCGGCATGGGCTGCGGGTTGGGGTTTTAGGTTACGGCTATTGGGGATCGAAACATACACGTGTGCTGTCCGGCCTCACGGGGGTGCGCGAGGTAGTCCTCATTGAGGCCAATGCAAAGATTCGCAGCGCTCTCAGCGGCACCCTGGAAGACAGCCGCACCTTTTCCAATCTCGAACAGGCGCTGCCGCATATTGACGCCGTGGTAGTCGCCACGCCGCCTAACACGCATGCCGAGCTGGCGACTCAGGCGATACAGCATGGCAAGCACGTGCTGGTGGAAAAACCGCTCGCCACCTCGGTCGCGGACGCCACTGCCCTGCTGGCGCAAGCCGAGCGGTCTCAGGCGGTGCTGATGGTCGGCCACACCTTTCTTTACAACCCAGCTGTACGGGAACTGCGACGCCGGCTGGCCGGAGGTGAGTTCGGCGATATTCGCTATATTCACTCGGCGCGCCTCAATCTTGGTCTTTATCGACCGGATGTGGATGTAGTCTGGGATCTCGCCCCGCACGATATCTCGATGCTCAACTTCTTGCTGCAGGCGCGCCCGACCAGCATCTCCGCTTGGGGCGAATCTCTCGCCTTCGGGCGGGTTAACGACCTCGCTCAGGTGCGGCTCGAATACACTGATCCGCACGTGATCGGATTCGCCCATGTCTCCTGGCTAGACCCGCGCAAGACCCGCAAGGTCACCGTGGTCGGCAGCGAGAAGATGGCCGTGTATGACGACCTCGCCAGGGAACCCCTCCGCATCTACGATTGCGGGCTGGGCGGCATAGACGAGCCGCCGTCGCCAGATCGCCCAATGACCTATCGATATGGTGACATCGTTGCGCCGCATATCCGTGGCGATGAGCCGCTGGCCGTGCAGGACCAGCATTTCGTCTACTGCGCCCTCACCGGCGAGAGACCGGATACCGACGGCCAGACGGGGCTCACTGTCGTAGCCGTCCTCGAAGCCATCGAAACAGCAATTCGCGAGTACCGACGAGTGCCCGTCGTCTATCCGGATGTCGTTCCCCTTGCGCATCCGCTGATCGAGGCCATCACATGACCATCCCCTTCCTGGATATTGCCGAGATGCATGCCGAGCTGCGCGCCGATCTCGATGCAGTCTGGCGCACGACCGTGGACAGTTCGCGCTTCATCGGCGGCCCGGAGGTGGAGGGATTCGAGGCCGCCTGGTCGGGTTATTGCCACACAAACTATTGCGTCGGCCTGAGCAGCGGCACGGCTGCGCTACAGCTCGTACTCACCGCCCTGGGCATCGGGCCAGGCAACGAGGTGATCGTTCCCGCCAATACCTTCATTGCCAGCGCCGCCGCGGTGGTAGCATCCGGGGCGCAGCCAGTGTTCGTGGACGTCGATCCGGCTACCCTGCTTCTGCCCGCCGACATCGTGCGGGCGGCGATCACGCCGCGCACCGCCGCAGTGATGCCGGTGCATCTCTACGGGCAACCGCCCAATATGGACGCGATCGGCGCCGTCGCCGAGGCGGCGGGACTGGCTGTAATCGAGGATGCCGCGCAGGCCCATGGCGCGACTTGGAACGGCAAGGTCGCCGGCAGCATGGGAGTTGCCGGCTGCTTCAGCTTCTATCCAGGCAAGAATCTCGGCGCGTGTGGCGACGCCGGCGCCGTGGTCACCAACGACCGGGCCCTCGCCGAGGAAATTCGCGCGCTCAGCAATCACGGCCGCCGGCACGATAATCCGTACCAACACACGCTGATCGGCGGCAACCATCGTCTTGATGCCCTCCAGGCGGGTATTCTGCGAGTCAAGCTGCGCTATCTTGACGCCTGGAATGCGAGCCGTCGGCAGGCCGCCGCCCTCTATGCCGCCCAGCTTGCCGATCTGCCGGTGACGTGGGTGGGGTGCGATCCGCGCGCGGTGAGCAGCCATCATCTCGCAGTCATTCAGACCGATGCACGCGAGCGGCTGCACCAGGCGCTGACGGCTGCCGGGATCGGTGTCGGCATCCACTACCCTATCCCCTGCCACCAGCAGGTGCCCTTTGCCAGCCAGCCCACTCCCAGCCTGCCGGTCGTCGAACGCGTCGCCCCGCGCATTCTCTCGCTACCGATGTACCCGCACCTCACTGCGGTCGATATCGAAGAGGTCGTCGGGGTGATCTGGCAGACACTCGGCGACAGCATATCCCCGCCGCGACAGTTCAGCTTCAAAGCGATGGCGTGACATGAGCGACGAGTTCATGACTCCGGCCAGTCAGACGCCGCCGGTCTTGCCGCTGGCCCGAATCGGGCCAACCGTCGCGCAACTGGTGGTCTATGAGGCCATCAAACGGGTGATCGATGTGGCGCTCGCACTGGTCGCGCTGCTGTTCGCCCTGCCATTCCTGCTGCTGATCACCCTTCTGGTGTGGCTCAGCAGTCCGGGGCCGGTTCTTTACCGTCAGACCCGGATCGGACGAGGCGGGCGTCCATTTCAGATGCTGAAATTCCGTTCGATGTATGCCGATGCGGATGACCGGTTACATCGAGACATGAATGTGCGCGAGTTGCAGGGCGACCGCGCCCCGCCAGGGACCGCCGCCGGATTGTTCATCCTGGCTCACGACCCGCGGATCACTCCGCTTGGACACTGGATGCGCCGCTACTCGATCGACGAGCTGCCCCAATTCATCAACGTCTTGCGGGGCGACATGTCGCTGGTCGGGCCGCGGCCCTCGCTAACGTGGGAAGTCGAGTTGTTCACGCCGGAGCAGTGCCGCCGCCATACCTGCCGGCCGGGCATCACCGGGCTGTGGCAGGTGAGCAACCGCTATTGCCTATCGATTCCAGAAATGCTGGCGCTCGACCTGCACTACGTCGAGACCCGGTCGCTCAAGCTGGACTTGTGGATTCTATGGCACACGCCGGCGGCAATTCTGTCTGGCCGGAGCGCGCGATGAGCGAGGCGGTGTCACGACTTGCCCCGGTGTCTTTGCGGCGGACGGGTGATCCGGGATTTTGGAGCGGGCTAGAGGACCATTTGCACGCGAGCCTGTTCTCGTCGCGGCCGTGGATTGAGACGATCGCCGGCACATACGGATTTTCCACCTCTGCAGTCGCCTGTCCGGCGCGTAGTTCGCCGGCAGCGGTTCTGTTCGCCGCGGTGTCCGACCTCAGGGGCGAGCGCGTCATCAGCTTCCCTTTCTGCGACTACTGCGATCCGCTGGTGGAGGATGCCGAAACCTGGGGCAGGCTGGTCGAGGTGCTGCTCGACATGGGCAGGCCGCTCACCTTGCGTTGCCTGCGCAATAGCCTACCTGCATTGGATTCGCGGTTCGCGGTCGTTGGGCGGGCCGCATGGCATGGTGTGGACCTCTCCCGGTCAGAGACCGATCTCTGGGCCGGATTACCGGCCGAGGCCCGCTCCAACGTCCGCAGGGCGCAACGCGGCGGGCTGTCTGTGCGGGTCACCCAGAGCCTTAACGATCTGCGCCGGTACTATGACCTCCATCTCCATGTCCGGAAGTACCGGTTCCGGCTTTTGGCCCAGCCATGGGAACTGTTTGAACGCCTGCATGCCGCCTTCGCGCCCTCCGACCGGCTGTTCCTGCTGCTAGCCGAACAGGACGGGCGCTGCGTTGCCGGGGATCTTATGCTTGTCTGGCGCGATACGCTGTACGGCAAGTTCGCCGGGGCGGTCGACCGAAAGCTGTTCCCTGGCGATCTGATGAGCTGGAAGGCCATCCAGCTGGCACGGCGGCTGGGTCTGGCGTGGCTCGACTGGGGTGCGTCCGATCGCGACCAGCCTGGGTTGGTCTCCTTCAAAAGAAAATATGCCACGCAGGAACGCGAGCTCCTTAGGCTGCGCTGGGAGCCGCCCGGCTACACGGACGCCCGCGCGAAGCTCGGGGAACGCCTCCTGGGTCACATCACCCAGTTGCTGACCGATCCTTCGGTTCCGGACGCCATCACGCGAAGTGGTGGCGACTCCCTCTATGGCCAGTTCTGCTAACCTAGCCGCCCCCGCTTCGGCAACGCCGCCCGAGATGCGCGGTCTGATTGGCGATTCCCGGATTGTCGCCCTTGGCGCTTTGGTTAGCCGGATCACCGGGTTCGGACGCATGGCCGCCGCTGCTGCCGTGCTCGGACCGACCTTCTTCGGCAACCTGTTTCAGACCACGGCCACGCTGCCCAATACAATCTACTTGATGGCAATTGGCACGCTGCTCGCGGCTATTCTGGTGCCGCCCCTAGTGCAGCACTCCCATCATGGCGGCCCGGCCGAGCTTCGCCGCTTCGCCGGCGCGGTGCTCGGCATGATGTTGGTGGAGCTCATGGGCATCGGCGTGCTCAGCGCGCTCGCCGCGCCGCTGTTGCTGCGCGCCCTTACCATCGGCGTGACTGACCCGACGATCCGCGACCAGCAGATGCGCCTGGGCCTGCCCCTGCTGCTCTTGGTGATGCCGCAGGTCGCCCTGTACGGCATCGCCGGGATCGGTATGGCGGTGCAGCAGGCCCAGTGCCGCTTTGCGCTGGCCGCTTTTGCACCGGGGCTGGAGAACCTCATCAACATTGCCGTCCTGGTCGCCTCGGCGCTGCTGTTCGGCGTCGGCACCGATGTGGCGGCGATCCGCCGTCCAAACCTGCTGCTGCTCGGGGGCGGCTCGACCGTGGCCGTAGCCGCGCATGCCGCCTTGCAGTGGTACGGCGCCTATCGCGCCGGCGTGCCCTTGTGGCCGCGCCTGGACTGGCGCGACCCGGATGTGCGGCTGGTCCTGCAGCGGAGCATCGCATCGGTCGGCTACGTTGGGTGCGACTTTCTTGCCTTTTTGCTGCTGTTGGTGATCGCCGGCGCCATCCCGGGGGGCGTCGCCGCGGTGCAGATCACCCACAATTTGGTCAAGTTTCCAGTGGCGATGAGCGCCATCGCGCTCGGGAGTGCGCTATTGCCGCGCCTCTCCGCCTGCGTTCAGCGCCAGGACATACAGGCGTTCGGATCCATTTATGAAGGCGGGCTGCGGCTGATCCTGTTCATCGCAGTGCCGGCGGCAGTCATGCTGGCCGGTGTGCCGAACGTGTTTGCCAGCGCGACAGCGTTCGGGGCGATGAAAACCCCGGCCGGGATCGCCCTGATCGCTGCCTGTCTCGGAGGACGCGGCCTCGGCGTGATCGGCGATGCGGCGTTCGTTTTCAGTACCTCGGCAAGCTATGCGCGCCACGATACATCCGCGCCCCTCTATGGAATGGGCCTGCGGCTGCTTCTCACCACGATCGGCGCACTCGCAGTGCGGCAGCTCGCGGAGCCCGGCCCCAGCCTGGTTTGGTGGCTCGGCGTGGTGCTGTGCCTCGCCGATCTGGCAGCGGGCTACTACCTTTCGCGGCGGGTGCGTGCCTCCCTGCCGACAGCAGCGCTCGCAAAAAGCGGGTTGCTGCGCGCGCTCATGATCGCGGCGATCGCACTGCTGCCGACGCTCTGCCTGACACACTGGTTCGGCGACGTGGGCGCGCTGACGAGCCTTTCGCGGGTCGGCTTGGCCCTGAGCGCGCTGGGCCTCACGGTGATTGTCTACCTCGCCGTCCAACATCTGCGCGGATCACGCGAGCTACGTTTGCTGCTGCCCCTTCCCGGCGATCGCTGGTCGCCAGCGACAAAAACTCCGGTAAAGCCATGATCGCCCTATTGGGCATTGCCGCGATCGCTGCCTTCCTGGCCATCCTGCTTCGGCCGGCGATCGGCGCCTATCTGCTGCTGCTCGCAACTCCGCTGGTGGCCGGACTGGAGCGCGGCGACATACCGCTGCGCCCGCATGAGGCGCTGCTCGGACTGGTTCTGGCCGCGCTTGGCACGCGGTCGGTCCTGCTGATGCTGTCGCGGCGCTATGAACCGCCCCGGTTTGATCGCATAGACGCGGCGCTGCTGCTCCTTGTGCTCACGAGCTCGCTGATTCCGGTTTTGTGGCTGGTCGCGCGCAGCCTGCCGCTGTCGCAGGACAACCTGCTTTACTCGACAGTAATGATCAAATACTGCCTGCTATACAGAGTATTCCGGGGTACCATCGTCACCGCTGCCCAGGCTATGACCTGTTTATGGCTGGCCTTGACCGCCTCGGTCATCGAGGGCGCGGTCGCAATGCTCCAGGTGCTGCACCTCACGGGTGGCCTGCTGGAGCTGTACGATCCGGGGGACCCGAGCGCGGGCATGGAAGCTCTGTCCGCCATCGCCAATCGCGGTTCGTCTACGCTGGGCTCGGCGTTCAGCACCGCCGATCTGATGATGATAAGCCTGGTTCTTGCTCTAAGCCTGATGCGTGTGCGGCCGGACCGGCGCGGCCTGTTGTTCGCAGCGGCGTTGGTATTCATCGCCGGCTGCGTCGCCGCTGGCGAGTTCTCCGGCTATCTCGGATTGCTGGTGGTCCTGCTTGCATTCGGCACGCTGTTCGGCAGCCAATTCCGCCGGCTGATCCCGGTATTCCTCGCCTCCGGCGCGCTACTGACCATTCCGTTCTGGTCGGTGCTGGAGGTCCGCCTGAGTGGATTCTCTTCGGCGCAGGGCATGCCGCCGAGCTGGCAGGGACGGTTGCTCAACCTCCAGCATTTTTTTCTGCCGAAACTGCTCGATGGGGCGAACTGGCTGCTCGGAGTGCAGCCGGCCGCGCGCGTGCCGGCGCCGGAGCGATGGCGCGATTTCGTCTACATCGAATCCGGCTACGTCTGGCTGCTCTGGACCGGTGGGATCCCTCTGCTCCTCGCTTTTCTGTATTTCGTTGCCACGACACTTCCCAGACTGCGGCCGATCGCCAGAGGGCGGGTCGATGCGGTGGGTGCGGCGGCCAGCGCCGCATATTGCTACTTGCTGACGCTCTTGGTGCTGATGCTGTTCGATCCGCACCTCACCGTTCGCGGCACGGCGGATTTGCTGTTCGCGTTGCTAGCACTGTCGCGGGTTACGCAGCCGGCCGGGGCCGCGCTGCGCTCGCGCGTTGCTGCCCAGCGCCATCCCCTCACCCCCTTCACCCGTTGCGGGAGTCGGCCCCCATGCAGCCTTTGATTGAGGTCTCCGGCTCGTGCCATCTCTCGCGGGTTCCGTCCCTCCCCGAGACGCCGGCTGAACCGCCTGGGCTCTCGTTCAGCACGCTATGGAGCGCGTTACGCCGCCACAAGGCACTTATCCTGATCACCTTCGTGCTGACCAGCATGGGGGTATTTGGGTTGCTGCTCGTTTTGCCGCCGCGTTATACGGGGTCCGTCACCGTAGCCATTGAGCAGTCCGATACACGTGCCTTGGTGAGCAACCCGGTGGTTAACGGACTGCCCGAATGGATGCCGGGCGACAACACCGCCATGCTGACCCAGGTGGACATTCTGCGCACCCGCGCGCTGGCCGCCAAGGTGGTTGACAAGCTCGGCCTGGCCAATGACCCGGCGTTCCGCTCCTTGCAGGAGCGTCTCAAGACGCGCGCCATCACATGGCTGACCGAGTGGATGCCGGTCTCCTGGCAGGAGTGGCTGCGCTCGCCCCCCGGCGTCGATCCCGCATTGGTGCACCAGGAGACCGCCGTCCAGCACCTGCTGCGCAATCTGACCGTCAAGCAGCTGGAGGGCTCGCATCTCATCCAGGTGGATGTTACCGCCAGCAGCGCGACACTCGCCGCCCGCATCGCTAATACGATGATAGAGCAATATCTGGATGACCAGATCGCCGCCAAACGCCGCGTCACTGAGCGCGCCTATGACTGGGCGGCCAAGCAGGTGCAGGCGCAGCGGCAGCAACTGCTCGCGGCGGAAATCGCGGCGGTAGCTTACATGACAGCGCATGACCTCACTGTCACCAACGGTATGGCCCAGCCGAACGAGGCGCCGCCCTCGCCCACCACTTTGGGTGGCCTGCCCGGGCAGCAGCTTTTCAAGCTGCAAGATGAACTGGTCGAGGCGCGCGCCCAGCTCGCGGCTAAGCAGGCCAAGGTCGCGGAGGTGGATGCGATCCAGGCAAAGGAGGCGAGCTTCGCTTCCCTTCCTGAGGTGCAGGCCTCGCCCATCATCCTAGAATTGGAAAAGCGTGATGCAGTGTTGCGCGGCCAGGAAGCGCAGCTTGCCAGCATTTACAGTGCCAAAGCGGGGGTGCTGGAGCGGATCAGGGCCGATCGCGCCACCCTAGCAGAGCGTGTCAGCCAAGAGATCAACAACATCGTGCGCAACATCCGTGACGAAGTCAGGATGGCCCGGGACCGCGTGGCCGAGTTGGAGCGAACCATGGCCTCCAGCCGGCAGCATTACAACAAGAGCGAACGAAAATCGGTGGAGCTGCGCGAACTCACCCGGGACGTGGCGGCCAAGCGCGGAATTTACGACCGGCTGTTGGTGCAGATGAACGAGATTAGCCAGCAGATCGCACTGGCACAGCCCGATGCGCGGGCGATCTCCGCCGCCGTGCCACCGCTGCGGCCCGACTTCCCGAACAAGATGGTGTACGGCGGGATCGGGATGCTGGGCGCACTGGCGCTGGGCCTGACGCTCGCCGCCTTCGCCGAGCAGAACGACCGGACGTTGCGGACTGGCCCGCAAGTCGAGCGCGCATTGGGAGTGAACAATCTCGCTGTGGTGCCGCGGATCAAGCCGCGCCAGCGCCGGGGTGCCCTGCTGCACCATTTTCTCTTGCAGCAGCCGCAATCGGTCTATGCCGAGGCGATCCGGTCGATCCTGATGCAGCTTATGCTTCGTTCGTCGCATCCGCAGGTCGTGCTGGTGACCTCGGCGCTTCCGCATGAGGGCAAGACCACGATGGCGGTCAGCTTAGGCATGGCTGCGGCTCGGTTCGGCCGGCGCACAGTGGTGGTCGATCTGGACCTGCGCAATCCGGGCGTTGCCGAGGCGGCGGGGGTCACGGTCCAGACCGGGTTGGCGGAGTACATGGCTGGCGAAGCAGATCTCAATTCGGTGGTGCAGGTCGATCGCATGGAGACGAAGCTGCATTTCCTGCCGTTGCGCGCCTGGATGTCCGGCTCGGCCAACATGCTGCACGCATGGGAGCTGCACGGGTTGATGGCGACCCTGCGTCTCGACTATGAGTGCATCGTTCTAAATGTGCCGCCCTCGCTAGCGATCAGCGACATCCAGCCAATCGCCTCCCTGGTCGATGTCACGCTGTACTTGGTGCGGTGGGGCAAGACCAGCACTGCGGCCGCACTGAACGGGATGATCGCGCTTTCCCGTATCGGCCTATCCATCAACGGGGTTGCACTCACCCAGGTGAATCTGAAGCGACACGCACTGTATGGGTACGAGCAGTTCGGCGAATACCACAAGCGCTACCTGGAATATTTCCACCACTAGCGATCAGGAGACCGACGATGGCAGCCGATGCGGTGCAAGGGGCAGTTGGCACTCCGCTGCGCGGGAGGGGCGTTCTGCGAAGTCGCGGCCGGGTGGTGAGCGGGCAGCTTGCGGCGCAGGCGCCTTCGTCTGATCCATTCATCATCCATACTGCTGAGGCTCGCATCGATCCTGCCTGGGACGATGTCGTCGGACGCCTATCCGGCGGTGATCTGATCCAAACGACGCGCTGGGCCGCAACCCGCCAGCGGATCGGCATACAGGTTCATCACCTCCGGCTCTGTGCTCCGGACGGCACCCTGTTGGCCGGGGGGTTGATCCAGTGCAGGCGTGTGATCCCGGGCGTATGGATCGGGGCGGTTCCGCGCGGCCCGCTGCTCTTCGTCGAGAAGCCTGGCCTCGCCGATCGGCTGATGCAGGAGCTAGTGGTAATGGCCCGACGCACGGGCATTGATCTCCTCATCGTGCAGCCGCCGGTCGGGGGCGAGGAGCCGCTGGATGCTGCAATGCGCACCGCCGGGTTTCGGCCGGGCGGACCGACACTGGCCGCGGATGCCAGCATCCGGATCGATCTGCGGCGGAGCGAGGAGGAGATTCTGCATAGCGCCCATTCGCGGCGGCGGACCCATATCCGCAACGTCCTGCGGAGCCCGCTAGAATGGCGGTTGAGCGACGATGTGGCGACCTTCCATGCCCTGCACGTCGCAAGTGCCCGCCGAAGCGGATTTCGCCCGATCGAGCTTGCCGCTCTCCAGGCGCAATGGGACATCCTGGCCCCCGCGGGAATGTGCCAGATCATTGAAGTGCGTTATGACGGCGTGCCGATCGAGGCGGAGTGGCTGACCTGTTTTGCGGGAAACGTCACCAGTAAGCTCAAAGGGCGTGCCTACAACAAGGGTCCGGTCACCGCAGCGTCAAAAGTGGCGGGCACCGCCGTGCTCTGGCACGCTATATGCTGGGCGCGGTCAATAGGTGCGCAGTACTTTGATTTTGGCGGGTTCGAGCGGTCGGCAGCGGAAGCGGTACTGCGTAGCGAGAAACTAAGGGCCGATTTGTCCCCGCCCTGCCAAATCAAGCGGTCCTTCGGCGGCGAGGTCTATTTATTACCTCAGGTGCAATTTCTCCTCACCAGCCGGCTGTTGCAGCCGGTGCTCAGTGCGCTCGTCCCCCCGCTTTTGAACAACCAACGGCTACGGCGTCGAGTGCAGCGCCTCCGGGCCTGGATGGGCGGCACGGGGCTTGGAACGGGAGCAGCCATATAAATGAGCGAACACGCCGGTGCTGTCATGGGGATGGAGCGAGTTGAGCAAAGCCGACCCGTCTTGATAAGCGCCGCGGAGTCGCGCGTCGATGCCGCCTGGGACGATGCAGTAGCGACCGTCCCAGGCGGCGATCTGGTCCAGACCACGCGCTGGGCAGCCACGCGCCAGCAAATCGGGATGCGGGTCCACCATCTGCGCCTCTCGGCCCCCGACGGCACGATTTTGGCCGGGTGCCTAATCCAGTGCCGGCGCATCTTGCCCGGTCTCTGGATCGGCGCGGTGCCGCGTGGCCCGTTGCTCTTCAGCGAGGAGCCGAACCTGGCCGATCGGCTGATGCGGGAACTGATGCGGGCGGCACGCGCAGCGGGCCTCTTGCTACTGATCGTCAGGCCCGCCGAGGGACTGGAGGCGCGGCTGCGCCCGGCGCTGCACGCCGCCGGGTTTCGCCCTGGCGGCCCGCCGATCTCCCCTGATGCCACGATCCGAATTGATCTTCGGCGGAGCGAGGAGGAGATTCTGTGCAGCGCGCATCCGCGGCGTCGCACGCACATCCGTAATGCTCTGCGCAGCGGGCTGGAGTGCCGCAGCAGCGACGACATCGAGACCTTCCACCGTCTGCACACGGCCAGTGCGCGGCGAGTTGGATTCCCCCCGGTGTGGATCGGCAATCTCAAAGCGCAGTGGGAGGTCCTGGCCCCCGCAGGCCTGTGCCGCTTGATCGAGGTTCGGCACAACGGCGTACCGATCGCGGCAGAGTGGCTTACCTGCTTCGGCGGCACTGTCTCCAGCAAGATAAAGGGACAGGATTTGAGCAAGGTTCCGGTCAGTCCGGCCACCAAGGTGACAGGAACTGCCGCACTCTGGGCCGGCATTCGCTGGGCACGCTCCATCGGCGCGCAGTTTTTCGATTTCAGCGGATTCGACCGCGCGGCCGCCGAAGCGGTTGTGAACGGGCAGAAGCTGCCACACGACCTGCCGCCACATGACCAGATCAAATGGTCCTTTGGCGGCGAGGTTGTGCTGCTGCCGCAGTCGGTACTTTGCGTTCCCCAACCGGCTGGCTCAGCACCTGCTCGGGAGGTTCGTGCTGTCAATGCTGAACAGCCAAGCGATGCGCCGGTTCATGGGGCGGCTGCGTGCGACCCCGTCAGGCGTGCGTCGGAGGCCGGATCATGAGCCTGACCAGAAACCGGAGAGCGGACGCGCCGCGCACTCCCGAGGCCCGACCGCGCGACCCTAACCAGGACGCATCGATAGGCGGGAGGCCCGCGTGGGACGGGACCCTGCTCCTGGTGGCGACCACTGGCGGGCATCTCGTGCAACTGCACGAGCTGGCGGACCGCTTACCGGCCTTCCGCAGCCGGCTCTGGGTCACTTTCCCGGGCGAACAGGGACGGAGTTCTACTCGCCGGTGAGCGAGTGGTCTTTGTGCCGGAGATTACCGAGCGGGATGTGCGGGGGGTGCTGCGCACGATGCCTATAGCGCACCGCCTGTTGGCGGCGGAACGGCCCTTGGCCGTGGTGAGCACCGGCTCGGCGATTGCGCTTGCCTTTCTGCCCTACGCAGCATTGCGCGGCATCTCAGCGCATTACATCGAAAGCGCGGCGCGCACCGGCGCGCCCTCGCTAACTGGTCGCATGCTCGCCCCGCTGCCGGGGATTCAGCTTTATCGGCAGTATGAAAGTCGCGCTAACGGGCGCTGGCGCTATGGCGGGTCGGTGTTTGACGGATTCGTGCCGGAAGACGGGCCGGCACGGCCGGTGCGGCGCGTAGTGGTGACGCTTGGCACTATGCCGCAGAGCTTCCGGCCGCTGTTGGCGCGGTTGGTTGCAATCCTGCCGCCCCAGGTGGAAGTGTTCTGGCAGACCGGCGACACGCCCGCCGAGGGGCTCGGGATCACCGCCACGCCCTTCGTTCCGGAGGCCACCCTTAAGGCGGCGGTGCGCGAGGCAGACGCGGTGGTCGCGCATGCCGGCTGCGGCTCGGCGCTGACCGCGCTCAAGCTGGGTAAATGTCCGATCCTGGTGCCACGAGACCCGCACGGGCAGGAAATTGTGGATGCCCACCAGACGGAAATCGCGGCGCAGCTGGACTCGCGGGGGCTCGCGCTTTGGCGCCGGCCCGACACGCTGAGCTTTACGGATATGGAGGCCGCCGCGTCGCGGAAGGTGCGGCGGACGGCGGCTCCGCCGCCGTTTCAGCTCGCGGGCTTCTCTTAGCCCCGTTCAGGTCTGGTAGCCACCGATGCTTCAGCCCAAGCCGAGCGGCGTACCGATGGGATGTTAAGTCAAACAGCAGTGTTGGCGGCCTCTCGTTCTCGAACCGTTACTACTACTACCGGGACCTGTATCAGCTCTATTGGCGCGGTGCCGGCCGGATCGGGACCGAGGCGCTGGCTCAGGACTTTGCCAACATCGATCAGGTCACGCGGCGCTATCGCAACGCACCGTTTGAGGCGCTCACCGCCGTGGAAATCGGCTTCGGTACCCGCCCCTACCGGCTGATCTATTTCAGCGCACGCGGAACCGATGTGCGCGGCATCGACCTTGACCAGCCGATCCTGGCGGGGGAGCTGAATGAGGCATTTCGGATTGCCCGCCGCAATGGTCCATTGCGCGCCGCCAAATCCCTTGCCCGCTACTGGCTCTTCGAGCGCCAGGAGTGGAACGCCTTATGGGCTGATCTGGCCACTTTGCGGCCGGGTTTCACTTTCGATGCTACGCGCCTGATCGTTGCCGATGCCGGGCAGCCGGCGTCATGGGACGGTCTCGGCCAAGCCGACGTGATCTACTCCTTCCGGGTGTTCGAGCACATCCCGCCGGCATCACTGGCCGCGCTTATCGAACTGATGCATGAACGCCTCAAGCCAAACGGCCTCTGCTACATCATCATTACCGTTCATACGGGCCTTGCCGGCGGCCATCTTCCTGAATGGTATTCCAGTCGGCCGTGCGATCTTGTCCGGCGCTCAGAACCCTGGGAACATTTACGGCGCCGCCGCTTCCGCGCCGATACGTATCTGAACGAATTGACCCGTCGGGACTACGCGGCGCTGTTCGCCACCCGGTTCACAATCCTTAAGGATGAGCCGCTTTGCCCGGGGCTCGGGCGGAAGTTCCTGACCGATGCGGTGCGCCGCGACCTGCCCGGTTTGGACGAGTATGAACTCCTGTCCAATGACGTGCTGTTCCTACTGCGCCCTCGCGGCGAGTAGCAGGAAACTGCGGGCCAAGCGTCGTGGCCCGCCGCTGCTGTTCGGGCGGCTGTGGAAAGAGAGCGGATGCAAAGCCGTCCCGGACGCCCTGCTGGCCGCGCGCGGCTTTGAGTTCTCGGTCGAGCGGGCGGTGTTTGCCACCGTGCTGCACCGGATCATGGTCTCCGGCTCGGACCGTGCCTGCGAGAAGTGGGTCGGCGATTACGACACGTCCGGGGTTGATGGCCTGGCCTTGCACCACCTCTATCGCGCGATGGCCTGGCTGGGCAAGGAATTGCCGGCCGAACAGCAGACCGGCGCCACGCCGTTCGCGCCACGCACGGTCAAGGACCTGATCGAGGAGCAGCTGTTCGCGCGGCGGCGCGACCTGTTCAGCGAACTGAACAGGTACCTGGGGTAATTACCCACCCCTGTTTCGGGCGTAGCGATCAGGCCGTGACGGTCTACAGGATGGTGTTGAAGACGCTGGTGCCCGGTTTGAGGCGAGCGGTATCGACGACGCTGCGTATGTCGGCCTCACCCTCGGCGGCCCACATGGCACGATAGCCGTTGGTCACCTTGCGCTGGATCACCGAGGGCCGGAGGTCGCGCTCACAGGCGTTGTTGGTGGCCTCGACCTGGCCGGGCCAGTCGGCGAAGGTTAGGAGCTGATCGCGCGCTCGGCGCACCTTGTTCTGAAGTTCACGGGCCAAGTCGCAGGTGGTGGGTGCTGCCAGGATCGCGACCAGCCTGCCCGCCAGCGCGCGGCGCTTGGCGACCAGGGTGGAGGCAGCCAGTTGTGAGATGCTGTCCGCCAACTCGAAGGCCGAGGCGAGCCAGAGCGTGAGCCGAAACGGCACGGGGTCGTCGCTCACTTCCAACACGTAGGCGACGTCGCGAGCCAGGTGCGCGAGGCAGGTCTGCTGGACTTGGCCATGGCCCTGCTGGGCCGAGTCGCGGTCCGACAGCCAGACTTCGGGCTGGTGGCCAGCCATCATCGCGTGCACGACCGCGGCGGCGCGGGTCGGGGCGGCGTGGTGCACCACGGCCTCCTTGCAGCGGAACACCCAGTGATAGGCGTTGCTGCCCTCAATCCGGACGCCTGTCTCGTCCGAGGCCACCACCTTGGCCTGCCGCAGGGCTGCGACGGCGTGCTCGCCCCTCGTCTTGCCATTCCATCCGGCTGCGCCGAATGGAACCTTCGGCAAGCCTCGCCCGGCCTGGAAGCAAGTCTGGGCGCGACGCAGCAGGTTCATCAGCCCGCCCTGGCTGATGGACAGGCCGAACAGGTCGGCCAGTGCCGCCTGCAGCCGCTCGTAGGACAGGCTCTGAAAGGTCTTGAGGTAGGTCGCCAGCGTGTGCAGGCGCGGGCCGAACGGCGTGCCTGTCGCGGCGGGCGGCGGCGCTGCCACGACCCGCGCCCCACAGCCGGGACACTGCACCGCCAAGCGTCGGTGGTGCTCGACGATTGGCTTGATCTCCGACAGCTCAATCCGCTCGTGCACGCTCACCGCTTCGCTGGGCAGGTCGGGCGACAGCGCCCTGCGGCAGCACGGGCATTGCTGCGGGGCGTGATCGACGACGCGGTCCACCTCCCTGCTGAGCGCCCGACTATGGCCTTCATGTCCGGGCTTGGCACCTCCGGGGCGGGCTTGCTCGCGACGCGCTTTGCGGTCTGTGGACGGCGGCTTGGACGAGGTGCGCGAGGTCTTCTCCGGCCGCTGCAGCCGCAGCACCAACTCGATCAGCTCGGCCTTGCTCAGGCGCTCCAGCTCGTCCCGCTGCATGCCCAAACTGCATCAGCAATGCCGCCCCGCCGCAAGGGGGGTGGGTAATTACGTACCTGGGTTTGCCGGAGGCTGTTTGATTTAAGTCACGCCGCCATGGCGTGCTCGTCAGTTTGCGCATAGTAGCGCGCTTCGGCCTCGGCGGGCGGGATATTTCCGATCGGTTCGAGCAGGCGACGATTGTTGAACCAGTCGACCCATTCGAGTGTGGCGAATTCGACCGCCTCGGCACTGCGTCAAGGGCCACGGCGGTGGATTATCTCGACCTTGAACAGACCATTAATGGTTTCAGCAAGCGCGTTGTCGTAGCTGTCACCGACACTGCCGACGGAAGGTTCGATGCCAGCTTCAAGCAGGCGGTCGGTGTAGCGGATCGAGACGTATTGGGTAGATTCAAATGGTCGTCGCAACATCCCTGCTGAGGAGGTTGCGATGGGCACTCGGAAACGGCGCTCGAGTCGGTCAGGGCGAGGTGCGTTGCGTTCGCCAGGACGACCGGGTGTGGCGCGGCGTGAGGACCGGCGGCGGTTCTGGGCGGCGATCGCGGCGGGTTCATCGAGTGAGGCCGCGGCGGTCGAGGCGGGTGTGTCGCCGGCGGTGGGAGTACGATGGTTTCGGGAGGCGGGCGGCATGCCACCAGCGACGCTTGCGCCATCGTCGAAGCCGTCCTCCGGGCGGTATCTGTCGTTCGCGGAACGCGAGGAGATGGCGCTGTGTCGCGCGCAGGGCCAGGGGGTGCGGGAGATCGCCCGCCATCTGGGGCGGGCGGCGTCCACGATCTCGCGGGAGCTGCGGCGCAATGCCGCCACGCGCAGCGGTGGGCTGGACTATCGGGCGACCACCGCGCAGTGGCATGCCGAGCGGGCCGCCCGTCGCCCGAAGCAGGCGAAGCTGGCGACCAATGCGGCGCTGCGGAGCTATGTGCAGGACCGGCTGGCCGGCGCGGTCACTGCTCCGAGCGGGGCCGCGGTGCCCGGGCCGGCCGTGCCCTGGAAGGGCCGCCGACATGGGCGCCGGCAGGCACGGCGCTGGGCCAGGGCGTGGAGCCCGGAGCAGATTGCCCGCCGCTTGAGGCTCGATTTCCTGGACGATGAAACAATGCGCATCAGCCACGAGGCCATCTACCAAGCGCTGTTCGTGCAAGGGCGCGGCGCGCTGCGCCGCGAGCTGACGGCCTGCCTGCGCACGGGGCGGGCGCTGCGCGTGCCGCGGGCGCGCAGCCGCAAAGAGGGCAAGGGCTTTGTTGGCCCCGAGGTCATGGTCAGCCAACGCCCGACTGATGCCTGCGGCCGCGCGGTGCCGGGCCACTGGGAGGGAGACCTCATTCTCGGCTTGGGCAGTTCCGCCATTGGCACGCTGGTGGAGCGCACGACGCGGTTCACGATGCTGCTTTACCTGCCCCCCTGGACGGCCACGGTTGTGAGGCTCGCGCGAAGAACGGGCCGGCGCTCGCCGGGCACGGCGCCGAGGCGGTGCGCGACGCGATTGCGCGCACGATCACCACCCTGCCAGAGCAGCTCCGTCGGTCGCTGACCTGGGATCAGGGGGCGGAGATGGCCCAGCACGCAGGCCTCAAGATCGCCGCGGGCGTGCAGGTCTACTTCCGCGATCCCCACAGCCCGTGGCAGCGCGGCACCAACGAGAACACCAATGGGCTGCTGCGCCAGTACTTTCCCAAAGGCACCGACCTCAGCGCGCACAGCGCCGAGGAGATTGCAGCCGTGGCGGCCACCCTCAACGCCCGCCCCCGAAAGACGCTTGCTTGGAAAACACCCGTAGAGGCGCTTGACCAGTTGCTCCGATCGGCCAACAAATATCGTGTTGCGACGACCACTTGAATCCGCCCTGGCTGCCGCGATCGGAGTGATGGGCCAGCCCTGCTTTCGGGCGACGCAGGGCCAGAGCCTTGCGCAGAGCGGCAAGCGCCAGACCCCGGTGCAACCGGTCCGCCACCGCCCAGCCGACGACCCGCCGTGCGAACAGGTCGATGACGACGGCGAGACACAGCCAGCCTTCACGGGTCCAGATGTACGAGATGTCGGCGGCCCATTTCTCGTCGGGCCCGCTCGCTGTGAAGTCCTGATCGAGCAGGTTCGGCGCGACCGGCCGGCCGTGATGGCTGTCCGTCGTGCGCTTGAACCGCCGCTTCTGCCGCGCTTGGAGCCCGTTCTCGCGCATCAGGCGGGCCGTGCGGCGGCGGCCCACCGCCAGCCCGCTGTCCCGCAGCTCCCAGGTCATCCGTGGACTGCCATAGGTGCCGTTCGACAGGGTGAAGGCCGATCGGACATGTGCCAGCAGCACCGTGTCCTCGCGCTGGCGCCGACAGGCCGGGCGGCCCTTCCAGGCGAAATAGCCGCTCTAGCTGACGCCGAGAGCCCGGCAGAGACGATGGACGGGGAATTCCGCATTCGCCGCATCGACGAGCTTGAACCTCATCGACTTCCCTCCCGGGCGAAAAAAGCGGTGGCCCGTTTCAGGATGTCCCGCTCTTGCCGGAGAATCTCGTTCTCCCGCCGCAGCCGCTTCAGCTCGGCCGCCATGTCGGCCTCGGTGGGTCCGCCAGGGTTGGCGGCTCCGCGGTCCCGGCTCCGGCTGATCCACCGGACCAGCGTCGAGAGCCCCACCCCGAGATCCCCGGCGATCTCGGGGTGCGTCCGCCCACTCGTCAGGGCCAAGCGGACCGCTTCGTCCTCAAATTCCTTCGTGAACCGTCGTTGCTGTGTCATCGAGTTCCTCATGCCTCATCAGGAACTCTCCACTTTTCCGAAGCAAGACCAGCCCACCCACATCAGGCGGAGGAGTAAAGTTTTCGACCCTGCCCATCTTGGGTCTGCATGATCAGTCCGCACTCGGCGGCCAGGGACAGCGCAGAGCCGAGGCGGTCGTTCATGGGGTTGATGCTCCTACTGTCTGGTCGAGTAACTGCTCAACCCACCCCTCCCTCCGCAAATCATTGATAAACAACGCTTTCTGGGCGAGGCGATTTTGGGCGTAACGGCAGTATCGAATCCGACGCATGTAACGGCCAAGGCTGCGATATTACGATATAAATAAGTATCTGGTATCGCCGCGGATTTTACTTCAACTGCCCAAATTTATCCCGTTTTCTGAGACTGCTGAAAATCATTCTATATCAACGCATTGCGCGAAGCGGGGTGGGTTGAGCAGTTGCGGTCGAAGTCGCACCCAGCCACCCTCGTCCAGCGTGATGCGCAGGCGCTGGATGCCGTCGCCGTTGCGGGCAACGGACCAGCGGATGTGCTGCGCGATGACCCAGGACAGGATGATTTCCTCCCAGAGGTCATACAGTGAAGCGTTGCCTAGCCTGTCCAAGCGCTTGCTCGCGGTCGCGAGCGGCAGGCGATCGGGGTTGCCTCCGAGCAGCCTCGTAGCCTCGTCGCCCTGTCCAAGGTGTCGCACACTCGCCGTAATCGCCTCGGCGAAGGCGACCGCGCGCAGCGTAAGGGGCGGAACCAACCCCCAGTCGCCTCCATCAACCGCTTCCTTTAAGCTGTTCATGAGCGCGAAGGTGTCGGTCGTCTCGTCCCAGGCGCACGCCGCGGGCCATCCCGTCGTAGCCCCGCGCGCCGCCGCGGCGCTCAGGTAGCGCCCGATGCTCCCGGCGTCCGCTCCCTCTTCGCCGTCCCGGGCCGCCTGGTCAGCTGCGGCCACGAGCGATGCGGCGTCTGCCGAGCCGCCGTTGTCATCAATGAAGTGCTCGACCCAACACAGCATTGCTTCGAGCGCCTGCCGCTGAAGCTGCCGGGCTTGAATGACGGGTCACATCAGGGCCCGGTCCCGCAACTCGTCTCCGGCCAGGAACTCAGTGCCGTCCTGAAAGCGCCACGAAGCGAGAGTGCGCCTCAGATCCGGCTCGCTGATCGGCCCCGGCGATTGCGCCAACGCGGCGCGGATCAGCTCCAGCGTGCGCGCCCGTTTCGCATGATCCCCGGAGTCGATGCTCTCCAGGCCGATGTCGTGGAACAACTTTCGGAATACCCTCCTCTCGGCCTCGCCGGGAACGTCCGCGTTCCAGGCCGGGTGCATGGCCGTGACCTCTTCGACCGACACGCTGACCGTGCCGGGCTGGAGCAAGTGCCCGCACACCAGCGCGCTGACGCGCGCGTCGAATTCCTCGACCGCGGGCATCACCTGCGGCGATGGCCTAAAGGTGTCGGACTTACAGGGCTCGAGCCAGTGAAGCTTTTTGGTGGAGGGGCCGTAAGTCACCGGGGCCTGGAGTGCTGTCTGTCCGCTGCGCCGGGCGGCCCGCAAATTGTCCCACTCGGCGCCGTGCAAGTTGTAGATCCCCAATTCCGGGAGGCTTCCGCCAAGCTTGAGGCGCCCCGGCAGTCCCCCGTTCGAGCCCCCCAGCATGTTCGACCACACGAACAGGACCTCCCAGCGGTCCACCAGCGCTTGTAATTCCTGCGGGGCGACCAAGTTGGCCGATTGCGCCACGAGGCATTCGCGCGCCCGCCACCAAGCCCAGGCAGTGAACGAGTAGACCCGGATGCGGGAGGTCACGTTGTTGATGCCGGGCAGCGCCGACGCGATCAGGTCGAAGTTGAGCGCTCCCATCCCGAGCGGGTCGATGCCACCGACCTTGAGTTTTGAGGGCTCGACGTAGCTGAAGTGAGTGAGAGGTGGTCGGCTTTGTCGAGACAGCGTTTCGCCTTCGATAAGTGGATCCCCTGCCGATTGGTTCCGCAATATGCCGTTGTCGGGTCGTCGCGCAGGGAGGGCGTAGCCCGACCGGAGCGACGACCCGACAACGGCGGCGAAAGTCATGCTGCCGCTCGTTGCTGCAGGTGGGTGAAGTAGGCGTGGTCCGGTGTCCGGGCGTCAAGGCTCGAATGGGGCCGTTTGCGATTGTAAAAGTCGAGATATCGGCCAATCGATGCGCGCGCCTCGGTGACACTGTTATAAGCCCGCAGATAGACCTCCTCGTATTTTACCGACCGCCAGAGCCGCTCGACAAACACGTTGTCCCGCCAGGCGCCGCGGCCGTCCATGCTGATGGCGATCTTGTTCGCCAGCAGCAGGCCGGTGAAAGCAGTCCCGGTGAACTGGCTGCCTTGGTCAGTGTTGAAAATGTCCGGCCGGCCGTGCTTGGCAAGCGCTTCTTCAACCGCCGCCAGGCAGAAATCCTCCTCCATGCTGATCGATAGCCGCCACGCCAGAACCCGACGGCTGTACCAGTCCACCACCGCCGCCAGATAGACGAAGCCACGCGCCATCGGGATGTACGTGATATCCATGTTGGGGTGGACGGCCCCAACGGCATCATGTGCCAAGATCGGAGCTGTCGAAGCGTCCATCAGAGGAGCCGTCCGCCGTGGAGTGTAAGCGCATCGCTGTTGACACGTCCAAGTCCGTCTTCACCCTTCATGGGGTGGATGAGCGCGGGCGCCCGATCCTGCGCGAGAACCTGACCCGCGCCCGGTTCGAGAAGTTCCTTGGCAAGGTGTCGCCCACCGAAGTGGTGCTGGAAGCGTGCGGCAGCTCTCACCACTGGGGCCGGTTCGCGCAAGAGCGGGGCCACACGGTGCGGCTGGTCCCGCCACAGTATGTCAAGCCGTTCGTCAAGCGTGGCAAGAACGACCGCAACGACGCCGAAGCGATCTCGGAGGCGGCGTCCCGCCCCAGCATGCGCTTCGTGCCGGTGAGGTCGGCCGAGGCGCAGGCCGAGGCGATGGACCTGAGCGCGCGCGACTTGCTGGTGCGGCAGCGGACGCAGCTGGTGAACGCGATCCGCGGGCACGCGGCGGAGTTCGGCGTGATCGCCGCCAAGGGCGTCGCGCACATCGCGCCGCTGCTGCAGAAGGTTGCTGAAACAGACATGCCGCAGGCCGCCAAGGACACGCTGGCCCAGCTGGGCCGCGTCGTCGCGCAGCTGGACGCGCAGCTGGCGGAGATCGACCGGCGCCTGGCCGAGCGGCACAAGGCCAACCCGGTCAGCCGGCGCCTGGCGGCAGTCCCGGGCGTGGGGCCAGTCACGGCACTGACCGTGGCAACGACGATTGACCCTGGCCAGTTCGCGTCCGCGCGCCACTTCGCGGCCTGGCTCGGGCTGACGCCGAAAGAGCACTCAACGGGCGGCCGTCAGCGCCTCGGCGGCATCAGCCGGGCCGGCAATGAAAGGCTCCGCCAGCTGCTGGTCGTGGGGGCCATGGCGGTGATCCGCCAGGCCAGGCCAGGCAGCAAGACGGCCAGCCCCTGGTTACTCGCCTTGCTGGAGCGTCGGCCGCGCAAGCTGGCCGCGGTCGCCCTGGCCAACAAGATGGCCCGCATTTTGTGGGCGGAGCTGGCCAAGGTTCTAACGACGTCAGTCGTTGGAATGCCAGCGGAGGGCATGATGGCGAACGGCACGGCCTACCGGCGCTCGCCGCAGGCCGCCTAGCCGTTCGTCACCGCCGAGGAGCAAAAGGGCAGACGCAGGAGATGGCAGCCGGTCGAACCGACGAACAGGAAACCCCGCTTGGTGCAAGGGCTCATCGAGGCCGCATCCGTGTTTGGAGGCCTGCTCGGCGAAACCCATCTGGGCCAGCGGTCATCGGCCGCGTTGTAGGCCGGACACATGACCGCACTCGTTCCGCGCGCCAGATCACGCAAAAGCCCTTGCGCTCCAGGGGCCGTCCACACATGCACCAAACCTGGTTGGGCCGCTCGATCGTCAGACCCCGCAGCAGGTATGGGTAAATCTTGTGTCCCGGCGCGGCCTTCGAGGTGTTCGGCCGGCGATACAGCGCCTCGATGCACATCCGCCGCATCATCGTCCGCACCAGGTCACGGCCGATGACAACGCCCTCGCCGCGCAGCAGATCACGCAGCATCCGGCTACCTGCGAACGGGTAATCGAGATGCAGTGCGTCGATCCGGCGCATGATCGCAAGCTCCGCCGCCGGCACGGGCCGAGGTTCATAGTAGAGGTTGCTCCGGCTGAGCCGCAGCAACGCCGCCTGCCGCGCCAGCGGCAGTTCATGGCGCCGATCGATCATCGCTTTGCGCTCAGCAGGCCGGCTTTGCCGAGCGCACCGGCCAAAAAATCGTTCTCCAGGGTCAGCTCGCCGATCTTGGCGTGCAGCACCTTCAGATCGACCGCCGGTGTCGCCTCCGCCGCGGTTCCGCTCCCGCCAAATACCCCGGCAGCCGCATCAACCAACTGACCCTTCCAGGCGGTGATCTGGTTGGGGTGCACATCGTATTGCTGTGCCAACTCGGCCAGCGTCTTCTCGCCCTTGATAGCGGCCAGCGCCACCTTGGCCTTGAAGCCCGGGGCATGGGTCCGGCGTGTACGTCCCGTCATCGTCGCTCCTGATCCGCGGCATACTCGCCGCTTTCAGGCACGGTTTCCACTTATCGACCTGTCCGAATTTGGCCGGCCACCTCTGTGGGCCTGATCCGTCGCGAGGGCGTCCAGGCGTTCAAGCTGTGGACGAGCGTTCATGCCGAATGTCCACGTTGAGGAGCACCAGGTCGCAGCACTGGGCCTTGGCGATCCGTTGAGAGCGGAAGCGACGGTTCTCTGCTCGGGCCAGCCCCGTGAAATGCCGCGGGCACGCCTCGTGTTCCCTGGCCCGCTCGATGACGACAACGAATTTGCCAGGCGAGTTGCCCGGCGTGAATGCCTGGTTGATCGCCCACGCCTCCTGCGCGGTCAGAAATTTTGGCAACTCGGAGGGAGCGGTTCCAGAGCGTAGCCCGTCCGCAAGGGTCCGTGCCCATGCCCAGCGGGTCTCTGTGGCCAGGATGGACTGCCACGCGGCAGCCCACGCTTCTTGCCCGCTGGGTGCGAGAAACGACTCGAAGGGAGCAACTCCGTCGGGCGCTGCCTTCTCGGCCCAATCCGCCGAGAGTAGGCCTCCACTGCGTATTCCGGAGCAAGTCGGCCAGGCATTCCGATCTCATGTCGGCCACTGATTCCGAGGTGATGTCGGCCATTCCGATCTGATCTCGGCCATCCCTGAGAGGGGTGGCGTTGCCCGACCGCTGGGCAGGTGAGCGGTCTGTCCTCTCGTCAGGGCGAGAGGGAGACCGATGCCGGCCGAGAGAGTGTCGATGCGACGTGTGCGTGAGATCCTTCGACTGAAGTACGAGTGCGGCCTCTCCGACCGCGCCATTGCGGTCGCAGTCGGCGTGGCGCGCAGCACGGTGCGGCTGTGCCTTGATCGGGTTGCCGCGGCGGGGCTGAGCTGGCCGTTGCCGGCGACGGTGATCGACCAGGGGCTGGAGGCGCTGCTGTTCGCCCCGCTTGGCGGCTCGCAGCCGGGTCATCGGCACAAGGCGGAGCCGGACTGGACGGCGGTCCACCACGAGCTGCGCCGCCCGGGGGTGACGCTGCTGCTGCTGTGGGAGGAATACCGGACCCTCCATTCCAGCGGCTACGGCTACAGCCGCTGGTGCGAGCTCTACCGGAGCTGGGAGAGCCGGCTATCGCCGACGATGCGCCAGACACACCCAGCCGGCGAGCGGCTGTTCGTCGACTACGCCGGGCAAACGGTGGCGATGGTGGTGGACGCCAGCACCGGCGAGCTGCGCGCGGCGCAGGTGTTCGTCGCGGTGCTCGGGGCATCGAACTACACCTACGCCGAGGCGACGTGGACGCAAAGCCTGCCCGATTGGATCGGTTCGCACGTCCGCGCGCTGAGCTTCCTGGGCGGCGTGCCGCGACAGATCGTGCCGGACAACCTGCGGGCCGGCGTTTTGCGGGCGAACTGGTATGAGCCCGGGATCAACCCGAGCTACCGCGACCTGGCGGCGCACTATGGCACGGCGATCCTGCCGACGCGGGTGCGCCGACCGCGCGACAAGGCCAAGGTTGAAGCCGGCGTGCTGGTGGTCGAGCGCTGGATCCTGGCGCGGCTGCGCAACCAGCGCTTCTTCTCCTTGGCCGAGCTCAATGCGGCGATCGCAGGACTGGTCACCGACCTCAACGCTCGGCCGATGCGCAAGCTGGGCGTCAGCCGCCGCCAGTTGTTCGAGCAACTGGACCAGCCGGCACTATTATCGTTGCCGACGCAACCGTTCGTCTATGCCGAGTGGCGCATCCGGCGCGTCGCGCTCGACTACCACGTCGACATCGACGGCCACTACTACTCGGTGCCGCACCGGCTGCTGCGCGAGCAGGTCGAGGCCCGCATCACCGCGCGCACCATCGAGCTGTTCCACAGGGGCGAGCGGGTCGCGGTGCATCTGCGCGGTGGCGCGCGCGGTCGGCACGCCACCCTGCCCGAGCACATGCCGCGGTCGCACCGGCGGCAGGCCGAGTGGACGATCCCGCGCATCGGCCAGGAGGCAGCCGCGATCGGCGCGGCGACCGCGCGATTGACGGCGCTGATCCTGGAGACCCGGCCGCATCCCGAGCAGGGATTCCGCGCCTGTCTCGGCATCCTGCGCCTGGTGCGCAGCTATGGCCGCGAGCGCGTGGAGGCCGCCTGCGCGCGGGGGCTGGAGATCGGCGCCCGCTCCTACGGCAGCGTGCAGTCGATCCTGCAGCATGGCCTCGATCGTCAGCCGCCCACAACGTCGGCCCGTGAGGGCGAGCTGCCGCTGCTGCACCCGAACATCCGCGGTTCCGGCTACTACCATTGAGGAGAGCGCCAGTGCTGACCCATCCCACGCTCGACCAGTTGCACCAGCTCGGCCTCGCCGGCATGGCGCGCGCCTTCGAGGAGCTGAGCGCCACGCCGCGCGGCGCCGAACTCGATCATGCGGAGTGGCTCGGCTTGCTGCTCGACCGCGAGCTCACCGACCGCCAGGACCGCCGGCTCAAGGCGCGGCTGCGCTACGCCCGGCTGCGCCATCAGGCGGCGGTCGAGGATGTCGACTACCGCACCCCGCGCGGCCTGGATCGCGCGCTGTTTCAGAAGCTGGCCACGGGCGGCTGGATCGAGGCCAAGCAGAACCTGATCATCGAGGGTCCGACCGGGGTCGGGAAGTCGTGGCTGGCCTGTGCGCTCGGCCACAAGGCCTGCCGCGACAACCACTCCGTCCTCTACCAGCGCATCCCGCGCCTGTTCGCCGATCTGGCGCTGGCGCGCGGCGACGGTCGTTACGCCAGGCTGATGCGGGCCCTCGGCGGGGTGAAGCTGCTGATCCTGGACGACTGGGGGCTGGAGCCGCTCGGCGCGGAGCAGCGGCACGATCTGCTGGAGATCGTCGAGGATCGCTGCGGCCGCGGGGCCATGCTGCTCACCAGCCAGATCCCCGTGGACCGCTGGCACGATCTGATCGGAGATCCAACGATCGGGGATGCCATCCTGGATCGCATCGTCCACAACGCCCATCGCATCCAGCTGCGCGGCGAATCCCTCCGACGAAAGAAGGCTCAGGAGGCCATCATGGCTTGACCCAGCCGATATCGCAGTGAAGAGATCAGCCCAGCCCACGGGCAGCCACCCCGGCCGACTTCGATCGGAACGTCCGGCCGACTTCAATCGGAAGAGGTGGCCGACATCAGGCCGGAATCACCGGCCGACTTCAGCGGAATGCGCACCTCCACCCCACTTCTGGAGTAGCTCGTGGGCGCCCATGGGGCTGAGGTGCCGGGCAATGACCCTGGCCGTTACGACGGCAGCAAAGGTCCTGTCGAGGTTGTCCGGATCGTCGTCTGGACCAGCAGCCCTGGAGACCGTCAGAGCCACCTCCAGCCATCGGCGGATGCCACGCTCCACGAAGTCGGTCGGCTCTTGAAGGTGCGGAGAGACGGCCCGGATGAACCCAGGGATGCACCTCACAGCCTCTCGCTCGGATGAGCCGACGTGCCTTGCCCGATCCAAAAGAGCGGACAGCGCCTTCTCTGCGTAGCAGTTCGGCATGGGGGGTGGTGGCGGTAGGTCGGAGTTGTCATCGCGCTGCCCAGCGTCGTGTGTGGACAGAAGCGGGACTGCTGAGGCATTCCCGCGCACGTCGAAGTAACGGCGCAGGTTGGTGAGCAAGCGCTCGAAGGCGCTCGCGCCGTTACCGCTCGCTTGCGGGACGGGGCGTGTCGCAAGCGCATCGACGGGGGCCATGGCCGCGAGGTCGACCAAGCCTGAGGCGCCGGCACCCTGACCCTTTGACCGCTCGGTCGAGGACGAGACGGCAGACTTTGAGGCCAGCACCCAGGGGTTCTCGGCAAAGTAGGCGAGGACGGCAGCCAGGTCGTCCGCGTCGCCCACCCCCGCCAGCATGCGCGTGATAGCCTCGGCGGTGCGGCCACGCTCACGGACCGCGGCCAGGACGTGGTCGAGTATCAGCCAGCCAGCGGCCGAAACGGTGTTCCGCGAGAGGACGAGTTGCGGCGAGTGGCCGAACCGAAGCAGATCCATCGTGGGGGGAACGCGAATCGTCCGTCCTCTCCGACATGGACGTCTGCCCCGGCGTCGTGCAGCCCGATTGTGGCACACCAGGATCCCTCCGGCTCACTCACGTCGAGGAGGTGCCCGAGGATTTGTGCTCCGTCGTAGTGGGCCACCAGACAGGGCGTCCGCGCTCCAACCGCCATGGGGGTCTTCCTCGGCACCGGCTCTTCGCAGATATGCCACCCAATGAGCGAGGGCCGATCCGAGATGCGCAGCACGGCGAGCTCGACGTTGTCGGTGGTCAGCAGGGCGGTGCGCGTCGCGTTCACGCTCCCCGCCAGAGTCAGGCGACCGCGCTCGCACTGGATCTCCAGAATCTTGGCGTGGAGAGGCCTGTCCGGGTCCAGGAACTCATCTGCCGTAACTGGCGTCGCATTCAAACCGAGCTTTCTGGCCGCCGCGAAGTCGAACTGCTCCGGGAAGTCGAACTGCTTTGGCGAGCGCTCGGGGACGCAGACCGCAACCTCGGCGCAGCTCAGATGGATGGCGAGATCATGAACGGCGTCGACGCTGAGGAAAGGGGACACGACGCGGAATGACGAGACGCGCCCGAGCTCGTCGGCGAACAACTCCACCTGCTGTGCGACCGGCGTGTGCATAGAGTGCAGGACCCGCAGGGCGCCGCTCCCGTGGCCGTTGCGAGCGGCTGCCCAGCATCGGTCGACCAGGGCCGCAGGAACCGGGTCGCGCTCGCAGGTGAGTTGCCCTGTGCCGCTGGCTGCTGACGACAGCAGCTCCAGGAAGGCCGCCAGATCGCCGATCGCGTCGGACTCGGCCTTTGGGTTCAGGTACTCTATGACCTCGAGATTGCCGCCCCAGCCGCGGAAGGTGAGATTGCCGGATCCCACCGTTGCCCGCAGGCCGCTCTTTCCCTCCAGGACCATCAGCTTGGGATGGAAGATGCCTCTCGGCATGGACATAGGCACGATGTCGTAGGCACGGCCCGCTTCGCTAACCCCGCGCTCCGACAAGGAGGATCGATAGCCGTCCAGATCGACCGCGATCGAGGCGGCGCGCACCCCTGCCTCGCGCAGCGCGTGCAGCACCACGGCCTCGAAGTAGGACAGGCTTAGCGAGTAGGACGTAAAGAACGCCGTCTGCCATTCGCCTGCCAAAATAAATTCGGTCGACTGAACCGTAGGGACGGATACCACAGCCTACTGGTGCTGTCGCGAGTTGTGTGGAAATTGGGTGTGGCGCGTCTCCGATGCAACGAGATATCAGGTTAGGCTGCCAAGTCAATGCATTGAGGAGCGAGCTTTTCGGGAAGCGTCTGCCAGCCGTCGACCTTGCGCATGGTAATCTGTCCTGAAGCAAGCAGTGCCCAAAACAACATCGCCGCGGTCTCCGCTGAGGGCAGCACGGTCTGTGTCTTGATGCGGCGCTTGAATTCCTCGTGCAGGCGCTCGATGGCATTCGTGGTTCGGGCCGACTTCCATTGGCTCTCGGGCAACCGGGTGAAGGTGAACAACCGCTCGCCCGCTTCTTCCAAGCTGTCGGCCACCGCGCGGCATTTCAGCCGCCATTTGCGAATGAACGACTTGCGGCGCGTTTCGATCTCCTTTGCCGTCCTGGCGTAGATCATGTCGTTGTAGTCGGCGGAAATCTCCTCACGCAGCGCGTCCGGCGCGTGCGCCAGGAGATTGCGGTGCTTGTGCACCGGTACAGCGCTGGGTCGGCACCTCAGGCCACAGCGCAGCGAGCGCCTTCTCCAGTCCGGCGGCCCCATCGATGATCAGGAATTCGGGGTTCCGCAAACCACGCGCGATGAGATCGTCAAGTACATTGCGCCAAGCGGCTTCGCTCTCGCCCCCCATGTTGCGCACGGCCAGGAGGACCTTCTGCCCATCGCGCCGAACGCCGAGCACAACCAGGAGCGAGATGTTGGTGGCCTTGCGGTCCAGCCGCACGCGCACCACGCTGCCATCGAGGACCAGCCGGACGATGTCCTCCGCCACCAAGTCGCGCCGCGTCCAGGCCTCCCAATCGGTCTTCACCTTGCGCCACACGCGGCTGACCACGTCCTTGCCGATGGCGCCCTTGAACAGCGCCCCGAGCGCCCGCTTCACCCGCCGCGTGTTGGTGCCAGCGAGGTGGGCCGACGCAATCAGCGCCTCGACCTGTCGGGTCATCCGCGCATAGCGGGGCAGCACTGCACTCTGCCATTCCCGGCTCGTCCCATCCGAAGCCAACAGCCGAGCCCGGGGCACCGCGACCTCGATCGGGCCGAACGAGCCCAGCAGCCGCCGCGAGCGGGTGCCATTCCGGTAACCCGCCGCGGCGCCTCGCTGGTAGCGACCGCGTCCCAGGGCAGCGGTCGCCTCCTGCTCGATCATCTCCTCCAGAAAAAGCCGGACCCGCTCCCGCAGCGCGGCCTCGATCGGGTCGAACCAGGCCTCCCCAGCAAACAGCGGCGCCGCTTCCGCCGACGTGCTATTCTTCTGCATGGCGTAATCTCCCCCGGCGCGCCAACGCCGGTTACGAGTTGTTGATCCACTCGGAGATTACGCCACCCCTATTTCCACCACATCCGCGACGGCACCCAGCCTACTTCTACTCTTCGTCTGTTTTGGATCCCTTGATGCTCGACAATGGCCCGATGTTCCGAGCGCGCCAGACAGGATGTTGCGGACTTTTTCTGGGGGCTTCGTCCCCATCCTGATGATCGGTCCGGATTCGCCGTCCCATGCTGACAGGAACGTATGGCTACGGCTGGTAAGAGCCGTTCCGGAGAGTCTCGGCACGTGACCAGCAGTTTGCGGCCAGTCTGCGGAGCATGAGACGGATCATGGCGAGGCGGACGAAGGTGGCCGCCTCGCGGGCGTGGCGCTCGTAGTCACGGGCGAGGCGGCGGTTTCGGCTGATCCATGCCAGCGTGCTCTCCGCGATCCAGCGCTTCGGCATCACCACGGTAAGCGTCCGGTCTTGCTTCCGATTACCCACATTTTGGCCGTGTTCGGGCCCTTGACGGTGCCTTGCTGGATGTGACGCGCTACCTGCGACGAGGTCGCGTGGCGTGAGGCTGCGATGTCGGACGCGATGCCGAAAGCGAGCGGCAGCGGTTCGAGGGCGGGCGCTGTCAAAGGGCCATCTTGGATCGATGCTGAAGTATCGGGGTGCGCACTTGGGGACAAGCGCCTATGCGACCGATTGCGGCGGCGGCTGCATCAGCTCGAGGGGGCGATGGGCGCTCCGCTGCCGCTGGCCTGTCAGGACTGGGCGAACACGAAGGCGGCCTATCGCTTCCTCTCGAGTGAGCGGTTCGGAGAGGACGCGATCCTGGCAGGGCACTTCCAGGCGACCGCCAGCCGCTTTGCGGCCACGGCTGGCCTGGTCCTCGTGGTCCAGGACACGACCGAGTTCAGCTTCCGCTGGGCCAAGCCGGGGACCATCGGCGCGATCGGCCGCGTGCCGATCGGGCGGGATCGTGACGGCAACCCTCGTGCCCACACGCGATGCGGGTTGTTGATGCACGCGAGCCTCGTGGTCACGCCCGAGGGGCTGCCGCTCGGCCTCGCCGCGGCCCAGTTCTGGACCCGCAAGGCGTTCAAGGGGGCAAACGAACTGAAGCGCCACGTCAACCCGACAAGGGTGCCGATCGAGGAGAAGGAGAGCATTCGCTGGCTGTCGAGCCTGGCGCAGTCCAGCGCGCTGCTCGGTGATCCGGGGCGCTGCGTCTACGTCGGCGATCGGGAGAACGACATCTACGAGTTCTTCTGCGCCGCGTGGGAGGCGGGCGCGCATTTCCTCGTTCGTACCTGCGTGGATCGACTGGCGGGCGATGGACGCCGCACGGTCGCTCGCGTGATGGCCCGGGTTCCGGTTGCGGGGCAGCACCGGATCGCGGTCACGGCGGAGGACGGCAGTGTCGCCGAGGCCGTGCTCAAGCTCCGCTACAGGCGGGTGCACATCCTGCCGCCGATCGGCAAGCAGAAGCGCTACCCCGCCCTCGACCTGACGGTGATCCACGCGCGGGAGGCGCGGCAGCCGCGCGGGCGCGACCGCATCGACTGGAAGCTCGTGACCGATCTGGCCGTCACCTCACCCGAGGCGGCGGTCGAGAAGCTGCAGTGGTACGCCCAGCGCTGGAAGGTCGAGCTCTTCCACAAGATCCTGAAATCCGGCTGTCGCGTCGAGGCGGCACGGCTGCGGACTGCCGAGCGGCTGGCCAAGCTGATCGCGGTGTTCTGCATCCTCAGCTGGCGCATCTTCTGGACGACGATGATCAACAGGACCGCGCCGCATGCCCCGCCACGCTTGGCACTGACGGAGGCAGAAATCACCGCCATCGACCGCGCGGTGCGCGACCGGCCCACCATACCCGGCGAGAAGACCCTGTCGCACTATCTCATGAAAGTCGCCTGCCTCGGCGGCTATCTCGCCCGCGCGCGGGACCCGCCACCCGGCAACGCCGTGATGTGGCGAGGTTGGTCCCGCCTCATGGACATGATGCTCGGAGCGGACCTGATGCAGGCAAAATGTGGGTAATCGGAAGCCGGTCTTGGCCGCGTGATTCGTCGTTCCTTGCTGCCCCCACCCGGGCCTACTTTGCCCAGAGCCAAGGGAGCAGGGCGTCGACCTTGTGGATGGGATGATCCGCGATGCGCGCGAGAACGTCGGCAAGGTAGGCCTGCGGATTGATGCCGTTCATCCGAGCGGTCTCGATGATGGTGTAGATGCGGGCTGCACGCTGCCCACCCGCATCGGAGCCACAAAAAAGGTGGTTCTTTCGTCCCAGAACGAGAGGCCTCATGGCGCGCTCGGCGGCGTTGTTGCTCATCTCCAGGCGACCGTCAGGGATATAACGGCAGAGCGCCTTCCATCGCGCCAGGGTGTAGCGGATGGCGCCGGCGAGCGAGCTTTTGCCGCTGACCTGGCGCAGCGAGCGCTCGAGGAAAGCCTTCAACTCGTTGAGCCGGGGCTGGGCGTGTTCAGCTCGCATGGCGAGCCGACGCTCGGGCGAGTGCCCGCGAACGCTGCTCTCGATAGCGAACAGTACGGCAATTCGCTCCATGGCCTCGAGCGCGATCGGTGAAGCGGTGGCGTGGTGGACGTCGTACAGCTTCCTCCGAGCGTGGCTCCAGCATGCGACTTCGACCAGCGGCGGCTCGCCCTCCGGGATCAGGGGGCGGTACAGCCGTTCAAAACCTGCGTAGCCATCGGCATGGAGGAATCCCCGGCAGCCGCCGAGCAGCGCCTCGGCGTGGATCGCCTTTCGGTCCGGCGAGTAGAGATAGTAGGCGGCTGGCGAGACCTTGGAGCCGAATGGCCGTTCGTCGCGCACGATCACCCACAGCCGCCCGGTTCTGGTCTTGCCCAGGCCGGGCGCCAGCACCGGGACCGTGGTGTCGTCGGCGTGCAGCACCTGGCCGGCCCGGATATGCTGGCCGATAGCCTCGGCCAGGGGCGTAAGCAGGAACACCGCCTGTCCCACCCAATCCGCGAGCGTGGAGCGGTCGAGCTCGACGCCCTCGCGGGCATAGATGCCGGTCTGGCGGTGCAGCGGAGTGTGATCGCAATACTTCGCCACCAGCACCTGCGCGACCAGACCCGGCCCAGGCAGGCCGCGTTCGATGGGCAGGCTGGGCATCGGCTGCTGGACGACCGTCTCGCAGGCGCGGCAGCTCAGCTTGGGCCGGACATGACGGATGACCTTGAAGCTGGACGGGATGTATTCGAGCACCTCGCGCTCGTCCTGCCCGATGCGGCTGAACACCGTGCCGCCGCAGCCCGGGCAGGTGCATTCCGGTTCATGGATGACGGTCTGGCGCGGCAGATGCGGTGGTAGGGGCTCGCGGAGCGGGTGCTTGCGATCGCGCGGCTTGACCGGAGCCTTGGCGTCTTTGTTGGCGGCGGGATCGGCTGCGGCGTCGCGCGCGTCGGCGGCGCCCGCTTCCTCTTCGAGTGCAACTGCTCAACCCACCCCGCTTCGCGCAATGCGTTGATATAGAATGATTTTCAGCAGTCTCAGAAAACGGGATAAATTTGGGCAGTTGAAGTAAAATCCGCGGCGATACCAGATACTTATTTATATCGTAATATCGCAGCCTTGGCCGTTACATGCGTCGGATTCGATACTGCCGTTACGCCCAAAATCGCCTCGCCCAGAAAGCGTTGTTTATCAATGATTTGCGGAGGGAGGGGTGGGTTGAGCAGTTACCTTCGAGTTCACCGATCAGCAATTCGAGTTGCTCGGTGTCGCGATCGAGCTTCTCCGACGAGCGGCCGAACCGGGCGCGTCGCAGCACGGCCAACTGCATCTTCAGCTTCTCGATATGCAGCGTCTTGGCATGGATCTCGGCGGCATTGGCCGCGATCTCGATTTCCTTGCGCGCCAGCTCAGCCTGCAAATCCGCCGCGAGGATTTGCAGATTGTTGAGGTCGGCGGGCAGGGCTTGAGTTGCCATGGACACAGATGGAATTTACAGGCCCTTGCCTCCGCGTCGCTAGTCTTGCACGTAAAAACATCGGTGGCGCGACGATATTTCTTGCCTCACACCGCGACCGGCCTGCGCGGTATTTCGGGAGCCACCGTTCGCCGCCAATCCATCGCTTCAATGAGAAGGGCCAGTTGCGCCGGCGTCAGAACCATCCTGCCGTCGACGATCGGCGGCCAGACAAATTTGCCGCGCTCGAGCCGCTTGGCGAACAGACATAAGCCGGTGCCGTCGTAGTAAAGGAGCTTCAGGTAGTCAGCGCGCTTGGACCGGAACAGGAACAAATGACCCGAGAACGGATCGGCTTGCAGCACATGCGCCACCTGGGCGGACAGCCCATCGAACCCGAGACGCATGCTCACCGGACCGCAGGCCAAGTAGATCTTGGTGCCGGGCGCGACCTGGATCACGAAGCAGCCTTCAGGACAGCCAGAACACGACGCAGCGCGCGCTCATTGACGAAGGCATCCACCCGCAGCCGAATACCGTTCGTCAGATCGATTTCAATCACGCCCGGCCGCTCGTCCATCCCGGGGCGCGCCAGGCTCTCCCGGCCAGAAAGCACTGACCCAACCGCGAGCGGCAGATCGCCATCTCTCTCCGTGGGCACGCCGCTGTGCTCAGCCACAATGCCGATTGGCATGAACTCAGGAGAGCTGCCCGGACACGGCGGCGCTTCGGGCCGCGCAACCACAGCCGATGGCGTGGCGCCAACGACGACAGCCGATGCAGCACCGGCCGCCCTCTTCCAGGTGAACACCAGATTGGCATTCACACCGTGCCGCCGCGCGACGGCCGCAACCGAAGCGCCGGGACGAACGGCCTCCTCGACGATCCGCCGCTTTTCCTCCGGCGACCATGAACGGCGGGGGCCCCCGCTTCGTCCTCCGCTCGCGCTTGGGCTCGTGCTCTCCAAAGATGCGCTCAAACTTCGCGTTCCATCCGCAGCAGGCTAAGTGTCCACTACCGATTAGTGGACACTTGGCGACACACTAGGTGGAACGAAGGATCCCAGATCTGCGGTTCGGATGGTAGGCGGTCTTCAGCGGCTTCCGATTACCCACATTTTGCCTGCATCAGGTCCGCTCCGAGCATCATGTCCATGAGGCGGGACCAACCTCGCCACATCACGGCGTTGCCGGGTGGCGGGTTGTGTTTCGGCGTGCAATTTTGACCCCCTGAGCCGGGGGATCGGCGTGCAATTTTGACCCCTGAATGTGTGGCTGCTGGGCTGCCTGCTTCAGTTCGAGGTGGGCGGTGGGGGATGCTGATTGTGGAGACGGTCGGCCGGATCAGACGCGAGCATTTCGTCAGGGGCAAGTCGATCAAGGAGATCGCGCGTGACCTGAAGGTGTCGCGCAACACGGTTCGCAAGGTGCTGCGGTCGGGCGGGACGTCGTTCTCGTATGAGCGGGAGGTTCAGCCGCGTCCCAAGATCGGGCATTGGAAGGCGGAGCTGGACAAGCTGCTGACGAAGAACGCCGAGAGCGGGACGCGCGAACGGCTGACGCTCGTTCGCCTCTTCGAGGAGTGGCGAGGGTTGGGCCACGACGGCGGCTACGCCGCAATTCGCCGCTATGCCCGGCTTTGGAGCGGGCAGCACGCCGGACAGACGGCCGAGGCGTATGTGCCGCTGTCGTTCGCGCCGGGTGAGGCCTACCAGTTCGACTGGAGCCACGAAGTCGTCCTGATGAGCGGCGTCACGGTGACGGTGACGGTCGCGCACATTCGCCTGTGCCACAGCCGCATGATGTTCGTTCGCGCCTGCCCGCGCGAGACGCAGGAGATGGTGTTCGACGCCCACGAGCGGGCGTTTGCCTTCTTCAAGGGCGCCTGCACACGCGGCGTCTACGACAACATGAAGACAGCGGTGGAGGCGGTGTTTGTCGGCAAGGACCGGCAATACAATCGCCGCTTTCTGCAGATGTGCGCCCATCACCTGGTGGACCCGGTTGCCTGCACACCGGCCGCGGGCTGGGAGAAAGGCCAGGTGGAGAGCCAGGCCGGCTTGGTGCGCGAGCGCTTCCTCACGCCACGGCTGCGGGTGAACAGCCACGACGAACTGAATGGTTGGCTGTTGGACAAGTGCATCGCCTACGCCAAGGCGCATGCCCATCCGGAGCGCCCCGAGCAGACAGTGTGGGAGGTGTTCGAGGACGAGCGGCCAAAGCTGGTTCCCCACTGCGGTCGCCTCGACGGCTTCCACGCGCTGGCGGCCTCGGTGTCGAAGACCTGCCTGGTCCGCTTCGACAAAAACAAGTGCTCGGTCAGCGCCGGGGCGGTCGGCCGACCTGTCGAGATCCACGCCTATGCCGACCGGATCGTCATCCGTCAGGACGGACGCGCCGTAGGGGAACATCGCCGCCGCTATGGACGGGGCGAGACAATCTACGATCCTTGGCATTACGTGCCGGTGCTGGCCCGCAAGCCTGGCGCCCTGCGCAATGGCGCGCCGTTCAGGGACTGGATCCTGCCCGCGGCGATGGAGCGGGTGCGGCGTCGCCTTACCAGATCTGACGATGGTGACCGGCAGATGGTCGCCATTCTGGCAGCCGTGCTGACCGACGGGCTGCCGGCGGTCGAAGCGGCCCGCGCGCAGGCGATGGCCGAAGGCGTCCATTCCTCCGACGTGATCATCAACATCCTCACCCGGCAGCGCGATCCCGGACCGACCGCCGTCATCGCCACGCCGGATGCGCTGACCCTTCGGCATGTGCCCGCCGCCGATTGCGCCCGATACGATCAGCTCAGGAGCCGATGAGCATGGAGCGGACCGAAGTCCTCGACATGATGGGCACGCTGAAGCTCTTCGGCATGAGGGGCGCCTGTGACGAGGCCCTGGCCGCGGCGATCAAGCGCAAGCACGAACCGCAGCGCTTCGTCGGCGACCCGCTCAAGGCCGAGATATCCGAGAAGCAGGCACGCTCGATCAGGTGCCAGATGACCATCGCCAAGCTGCCGCTCGCCAAGGATCTCGACGACTTCGCCTTCAAGGGAACGCCGATCGACGAGAGCCTGGTGCGCGATCTCGCCGGCGGCAACTTCGTCGCGCAACAGCGTAACGCGGCCCTGGTCGGCGGAACCGGTTCCGGCAAAACGCACTTGGCCATCGCGATCGCGCGAAGCTGCATCCGTGCCGGATCGCGCGGGCGCTTCTTCAACACCGTCGACCTGGTCAACCGCCTCGAGGCTGAGGGCCGCGCTGGACGTCAGGGACGCCTCGCCGACTTCCTGACCCGTCTCGACTTCGTGGTCCTCGACGAGCTCGGCTACCTGCCGTTCGCCCAAGTCGGCGGGCAACTGTTGTCCCACACCGTCAGTCGCCTTTACGAACGCACCTCGGTGATCGTCACCACGAGCCTCGCCTTTGGTGAATGGCCGAGCGTGTTCGCGGGCGACGCCAAGATGACCACCGCGCCGCTGGATCGCCCAACCCATCACTGCGACATCGTCGAGACCGGCAACGACAGCTGGCGCTTCAAGAACCGCGCCTGAGCTTCACAAGCAACCGCCAGGGCTTGCACCGGTGGGTCCACGGGGGAGCCCCCGCGCGCCGCTGCGTCAGCCTCTGCATGGGCACTCCGCAACGCGAGGGTCTCCCCTATGGACTACCGGCACAAGCAAACAACACGGGGTCACGGTTGGACGCCGATCCGGGGTCAAAGTTCGACGCCGATTGACACGCAGGCGCGCTACGCGCGGCTGGAGGAGATCGTCCAAAGTCGAGAGTTCGCCAAATACGCGCGGACATTCGCCTCCAGGAGGGGCGAGCGCGGTCGGAGCTTCCAGGCGATCAAGCGCATGATCGGCGACACGGCGTGGCTGGAGCTCCCTCCCGACAGGAACGGCGGCGCGCTGGCAATCTTCACAGTCCTGAAGCCGCGCGGCACCCTCATGCTCGTCAAGGAGGGTGCCCCGCCCATCGAGGCCGGCAAGCTTCAGGACTGCGTGTCGATCAACTACCTGGCTGTCGGCTCGCTTCCCCACACGCCGGTCTGGAGCAGCCTCTGGACCGCCGAGGTTCAGGAGCACGCGCTGGGGCGGCTGTTTCAGCGATACCCGGCGGTCGATCTGGACGCGGCGCTGCTCGAGCTGCACCGAAACCTGCTGTGCGCGTCATTCAGCGCGGTCCGGGCGCGGGCTCGCGCGAACGAGCCGCTCCTCGTGCCGGCCGCCGGCGGCGTCTTCCTCTGCGAGATGCAGGACGGCAACGCCGTCTCGGTGGACGGCCTTCTGGCCGCCCACATGCGCACCAAGACCTGGTTGCCCCTCGACCAGTTGAGGGACGACCAGGAGAAGGCGGTCATACCGCCGGCGAGCGCCCCAGGGGACGAGCAGCTCGGGGCCTCCTTGTTGATCACGTCTCTTGCGTCGCGGAACGGCGGAGCGGTGCTCGACATAGCGCCTCTCGCCAGCCGTGCCGCCCGAGGGCCGGCCATGCCGCAACGCCCGTGCGCGCACCATCCGCCTGACCGCGAAAGTCGGTAAATCCGCGAATACGGCTACGCCGAACGCCGGCTCGGCCACTACGAGGAGGACCACCTGTGGACTTCCCCCGGAGTGCGGAGGGTTCGTTAACAGCCCGTTGATAAATTCGACCGAAACGAACCGCAAGTTGTACTCAGAGAACAGCATCCTACGTAACTGCATCCACGTAGTCTCGTATGGCGCACCGTAGAGGGTAGGAGAAATACAATTCCATAGATATCCGGAACGGTACGGCCTATCGCAACCTGCTTCGATTTTATCAACGGGCTGTTAAGGAACCCCAGTACCCCAGGAGGGCACAATGGCAGAGAGGCGAACGCGACGGCGGTTCACGGCGGAGTTCAAGGCGCAGGCGGTCAAGCGGCTGCTGGAAGGGATCAACCACTCGGTTGCCTACAGCCTGGACGGCCGCCAGCACCAATCAGGCGAAGAGCTACAGAGGTGGCTCAGGAATTTTGAACAGGGCGTTAAGTGGAAACTCGGCCTGACGGCAGGCATGTTTTGCCTGCGGATCAGGAGCGAAGATGAAGAAGCGAGCCCGCCGGAACCACACACCGGCCTTCAAGGCGAAGGTGGCCCTTGCTGCCCTGAAAAACGATCGAACGATTGCACAGCTTGCTGAGCAGTTCGACGTGCATCCCAATCAAATCACCTCGTGGAAAGAGCAACTGCTTGCAGGGGCTGCCGACGTGTTTGAACGCGGTGGCAGCACCAAATCATCGGTCCCCGAGGTCGATATCAAGGCCCTGCACGCCAAGATCGGCGAGCTAGTCCTGGAGAACGATTTTTTAGAACGTGCGCTCGGCAAGGCGGGATTTCCGAGCGCAAAGCGATGATCGACCGTAACCACAGGCTTGCGTTGACGAAGCAGGCGGCGCTCCTCGGCATCTGCCGAGGCAGCGTCTACTACGAACCGGCGCCGGTGTCGGATGCAGACCTTGCGCTGATGCAGCGGCTGGATGAGCTGCACCTGGAGTTCCCTTTCGCAGGTTCGCGGATGTTGCGCGGCTTGCTGGCTGCCGAGGGGAGCAAGGTCGGCCGTCGTCATGTCACAACATTGATGCGGAGAATGGGGATCGAAGCGATCTATCGCAGGCCCAACACATCGAAGCCTGCGCCAGGTCATCGCATCTATCCGTATCTGCTGCGCGGATTGACGATCAATCGGCCGAACCACGTCTGGGCGACCGACATCAGCTACATCCCGATGGCGCGCGGCTTCGTCTATCTCACTGCCGTGATGGACTGGTTCACACGACGCATCCTGGCCTGGCGACTGTCGAACACGATGGAGGCTTCGTTCTGCATCGATGCTGTCGAGGAAGCCCTTGCAAAACACGGCTGCCCGCAAATCTTCAACACCGATCAGGGCAGCCAGTTCACCAGTACCGAATTCACCAGCGTGCTGATCAACAACGCCATCTCGATCAGCATGGACGGCAAGGGCGCATGGCGAGACAACGTTTTTGTCGAGCGCTTCTGGCGAACCATCAAGTACCGAGGAAGTCTATCTGCGTGCCTATGATGGCGTCGAAGAAGCACGGCAATCAATCGGCCGCTACATCGCCTTCTACAACGCAAGGCGACCTCACGCAGCCCTTGACGGCCGCACCCCGGATCAAGCCTACTCTCACCCGCTGCCGCTCCGCACGGCAGCATAACCCCCGGCCGACGATCCACTTAACGACGCGGAAATTTTGTTCAAAGGACCGGGGCCACTTCACTACTTCTCGCGCCTCCGCCGGGCCGAGCTGGGGCAACACCACCACATCTCGGGTAAATATCTTGGCTTCTACGCCCGCGAGATGGCGTGGCAAGAAGACACTAGGCGACGACCAAACGGCATGCTGTATGAGGTCGCCCCGGCGTGGCGCTGACCCATCCGGTGTCGCGGGTGCGGGCCGGGTATTGGCAGCGGGCCTGCCGCGCTTAGCCCAACTTCGCGGATTCGTTCCTGATTTGGAAAATTGCATGGCGCCAAGTGCTTGTTCTGCAAAGGATCTGAAGCGCCGCGGCGGCCAAAAACGGCTGTAGTGCCGACCGACCCGATTCCCGGCGCGGCGGCTTGGATTGTATGGGTGGCGCGCCATGTTCCTGCGCCACAAGATTCGCAAGAAGGACGGGAAGGAGCACCGCACCTTCAGTGTGGTGGAGAACCGCCGGGTTGCGGGTGGCCGGGTGGTCCAGCGCCACGTGCTGTATCTCGGCGAGATCAACAACTCGCAAGAACTGGCCTGGCGCAAGTCGGTCGAAGTGTGCGACGAGGGCGCCGCCCGGCCACGCATGCTGTCGCTGTTCCTGGAGGATCGCTGCGAGGGGCTGTTGCCGGACGCCTCGATCATCCGGCTGAAGCTGTCGGAGATGCGATTGTGCCGGCCCCGGCAATGGGGCGCCTGCTGGCTGGTGCTGAGGTTATGGCGGGAATTGCAGCTCGATCGGTTCTGGGCGGAACGACTGCCGGCCAGCCGCAAGCACACCCGTTGGGACGAAATCCTGTTGGTGCTGGTGGCGTACCGGCTGCTGGCGCCAGGCAGCGAATGGCGCCTGCATTCTGAGTGGTTTGAACGCACGGCTCTGGCTGATTTGCTTGGCGGGGATTTCGGCCTTGCCGAGATCCATAAGCTCTATGCCTGCCACGACCGGCTGCTCGCGCACAAGCAGGCGCTGTTCGATCATCTGGCGGGACGCTGGCGTGATCTGTTCAATACCCGGTTCGACGTCCTGTTGTACGATTTGACCAGCACGTATTTCGAAGCGGCTCCGCCGTTCCCGGAAGGCGACAAGCGACGCCACGGCTATTCCCGCGGCCGCCGCTCCGACTGCGTTCAGATCGTGATCGCGCTGGTGGTGACGCCCGACGGGTTTCCGCTCGCCTATGAAGTGCTTGCGGGCAACACCTCGGACAAGGCGACGCTGCGGGGTTTTCTTGCCCGCATCGAGGCGCAGTACGGCACGGCAAGCCGCATCTGGTTGATGGATCGCGGCATTCCCACCGAAGCGGTGCTGGCCGAGATGCGCGCTGCCGACCCGCCCGTGCGCTATCTGGTCGGCACTCCAAAGGCACGGCTGACCAGGCTGGAGCAGGACCTGCTCGGCAAGCCCTGGCAGCGGGCGCGGCCTGGGGTGCAAGTCAAATTGCTGCCTCAGGATGGCGAACTTTACGTGTTTGCCGAGAGTCACGGCCGCGTCTGCAAAGAACGTGCGATGCGCCGGCGTCAACTCAAATGGCTCTGGGCACGACTTGCACAACTCGCGGCGATGAAGCTGACCCGCGAGGAGCTGCTGATGCGGCTGGGCGCCGCGCGCAGTCAGGCCCCAACCGCCTGGCGCCTGGTGAAGATCACGGTCGAAAAAGAAGGTGCTTTATTCAGCTATCGCCTCGACCGCGACAAGCTGCGCCAGGCGCGCCGCCGCGAAGGCCGGTACCTGTTGCGCACCAACCTGACCGACAACAATCCGGCACAGCTCTGGGGCTATTACCTGCAACTGGTCACCGTTGAGCAAGCGTTCAAAAGCCTCAAGGACGAGCTTGGTATTCGGCCAATCTTTCATCAGTTGGAGAGACGCATCGAGGCGCACGTCTTTATCGCCTTCCTCGCCTATTGCCTTCAGGTCACGTTGCGGCAGCGGCTGCGGGCATTCGCTCCCGGTCTGACGCCGCGTAGCGTGTTCGAGAAGTTCGCCGCCGTGCAGATGATCGACGTGCAGGTGCCGACCACTGACGGACGAGACATCGTTCTCACCCGCTACACCGAACCGGAGCCGGAACTGAAACTGCTGCTCGGCCAACTCAGGCTCGATCTGCCAGCCCAACCGCCGCCTAAGATTACCGCCGGAGCGATTGCCCCACCCGCCACTCTGTAGTGCCGACCTTTTGCACCTCCGGTCAGCAATATCAATAACTCGGTAGCTCGAGCGAGGCAAATCCGCGAAGTTGGGTTAGCTGCCAAACTTCCACCGAGAGATTGCTAGACGACTGATTATTTCGGCGTCACTGAGCGGTTTGCCCTCCGCTGCGACCCATGGATCGCCCAAAACGCGGCGCGCATCACCGCTATATGGGCTTGGCCGCTGGAGAAGCTCTATGATGTCCGTTTCGTGTTCAACCTGCCGCTCCGACCCTTCGCGCCGCTCATTAGAATCGCTCATAGGTTTCCTCCCTCCATGATCGCAGAGTCCCATTCCTTGTGACGAACCCATCGGAACGGGCGGTCTGTGGTCACGACAGCGATCTCTATAGGACCACCGCACACCTGGGAGTAGCAAGAAAATTTCAAGGCTTTTATCGTGCTGTGAATACACAGGTGAACATAATCAACGGCGTCTCGTATAGGGATCGCGTCATGAGCCAACTCGTGTTGCGCCATGAGCGCCTCGTAATCAGCAGCAGTGCCCTTCCAATACGGAGAGTTGATTACAGAGCTCTTAATCAAATCGTCATAGCCGTTTATCAGCCTATGTGCCATGTTCGGCACGCCCCAAAACTTATATGATCGAAGTCGAAGGGGCCGCGAGGCAGAGACACCAGAGATAGGATCTACAATAATCTCAAATGCATTCCTGATTACACATAAACCTCAGCCAATTTCAGGAGTCGGTAGGGCATAGGGGTGGTTCGGACGGCGGCCCATGTGAGACGCGGGATCATGGCGGCCAGATCGTATCGTCGGTTGAAGCGGTATTCGAATTCGGCGAGGTAGCGCGGAACATGCTTGCGGTTGATGGCACGGTAGGTGCCCGTGATGGCGGCCTTGATGTTGCCGAGCGCGGTGTTGGCCCATTGGAAGGCTGGCGTCCGAGCCGCTTTTGGTCCTGACCCGGTCTTGACGACTTGGTGCGCGCACCCGGCGTCTGCGACGCTGGCGAAACACTGAAGGCCATCGCTGACGACAGAGCAGTCTGGATCGAGGCTGCGCTTGGCGAACCCTGCGATCGAGGTTGCACAGAAGCTGGTGACCCGGCGCAGCTTCAGGCGAACCGGCTTTCCCTGGGTGGTCGTCTCGACAGCGGCGACGAACGGCGTCTTGCCAGGCGCCCCGCGGCCGCGCTTTCCGCCGGAGCGCTCGCCGCCGAGATGGGCGTCGTCGATCTCGATCCTGCCGCTCAGGCGCTTGGTCGCATCACGCTCAAGCATGACCTGCTTCAGCTTGTGTTTGACCTTCCAGGCGGTGGTCTGCGTCACCCCAAGGCGACGCCCCAGTTCGATGCTGGAGATGCCTTGCTTGGTCTGGGTCAGGCGATAGATCGCACGAAACCATAGCCGCAGCGGCAGATGGGTTGATGCAAAGATCGTCCCGGCAATCGGCGAGGTCTGCCGGCGGCACTTGGTGCACTGATAGAGATCGCGGGTCGTCACCAGACTATACTGCCTGCCGCCGCATACCGGGCACTCAAAGCCACGCGGCCAGCGTGACGCGATGACGATCGCCCGGCATTGCTCCTCGGTGCCGTACTGCTGTTCGAACGCGGGTTCGCTGAGACCCTTCTGGAACTGCACGACATTACGAGCCACTGCCACACCCTCATGAAATGCCACAAATTCCCTGACCTGCTACCAGGCGTTTCGTGACTGAGGGAAGTGCGTAATCAGGAATGCATTTGGGAGCCTGTCGAGAGGCAAGTATCCCCCAATCTCACCCATCCCCTCATTTCATATAAAAAAGGAGTGTGGTGAACTGGCCGGCGTTTGACAGGGCCTTTGCGAATTTCTCCATGAGCGGCAGCAGGCGGTGCTCAGGCATGTTCGGGATCAGTTCGTAGAGCATGCAGCCCTGCCGGAACAGCGAATGGGTCCGCGTCTTGCTGGTGTTCGACTTCAACAAGCGGTCCCTGCCGAGGCGTTCGCCGACGGCGCCGAGCAGCGTCAGCGGCGCGGTGGCGAACGCGCTGATCAGCAGCAGACGATCGCGGCGCATCGGCTCGCCGACGCGCGTGGCAGACAGTCCCATGCCGAACCGCAGGTCCTTGGTGTCGCGGAACTGCGGCTCGATCGTCCAGCGCCTGGCATAATGGTTGATCAGCGTCGCCGCTGTCGCGTCGCGCTCGCTGGTCGCAAGGCACCAGGGCTCCTTCATGTCCCGGGCATGAACGCAGACCACCGCGCCGACAATTTGGCCTTTCGCGGTCACGTGCGCATCGCGCAACTTGCGGGCGCGACCGGACTTTCCCACCCATTCCGCGGCGGGCCTGGTCTGCCCGTCCGCGTCGGTGACGTGGATGTTGCCGCGAAAGCGGATCACGTAGCCAAAACCCAGCGTGGGCAGGAAGGCGAACAACTTCTGATCGCCGAAGCCTCGGTCCGCCAGGATGGTCACCCGGCACCCCGCCGGCACGAGTTCTGCCAGGCGCCGCAGGCACGCGTCCTCGAAGTCGTTGCGCTGGCTGGTGAGTTCGTCCTTCCAGACGGTAATCCACAGCAGCGGCGCGGCACGGCCGTGACCGGTGACCAGGCTGAGCACCAGCGTGGCCTGGTCGTCGTGGTCGAAATCGGTCCAGTCCATAGCCACCAGGATGTCGCGACGCCCGCCGATCTGGTGCGGCACCCAGTGCGCGAAACTGTCCCAAACATCGATGCCGTCGTTGCTCAGCAGCCGATCCACCTGCTTGATCGCGTGCTTGGTCGTCAGGCCCCGCGCCTGCGCCAGCGCCTGACCGATCGTCGCCACCGCCAGCGAGGCCGCGTGCATCAGCCCGAGCGTCGCATCCGCCAGCGAGCCGACCCGCTTGGCGCGCAGGTCCGCGCCACACAGATCGCCAATGAAGGCGCGAACATCCTCTCGGCGCGTGCCCATCCGACCCCGTTTGCCCATACCATCCACCCAACGAACAACCCGTCGGCGGGACTACAAAACCCGCGCGAATCGCGGCCAGACCCGGGACAGGTCAGAATGAGGGGATTCGTGAGCCCCCAATACAAAATCCAACACGCAAGTTCTCACTCAAGTTCTTGAAAACGTCCTCCTCTTCTTTTGTGCGGTAGGAAGAGTCTAGATTGGCAATATTTGGATCGAATGTACCGCGCCCGGTTTCCTGGACACAAGGTTGCTGTTAAGCGGCGGTCTTCATGATGGCCTGGTACCACGCTGCTCTGGCATCGCTGGGACTGCGCAGGCCGTTCTTCTCGATCAGCCACTCGGCATTGTAGCGGGCGACGAAGTCGCGGACCGCATCACGGACCTCGTCGATGGTCTGGTAGATTCGGCCATGCACGATCTGCTCCTTGAGGGTGCGGAAGAAGCGCTCGACGACGCCATTCGTCTCAGGCTCGCCGACGAACGCATAGCTGGGGGTCATGCCCCAGAAGCGGATCTGGTTATGGAAATGTTCGGCGAGGAACGCGCTGCCGTGGTCGTGTCGCAGCGCCACGCCGCGAGCGGCGCTGGGGCTGACGTGGCCGAAGACATTGCGGACCGCCATGCCGACGGCCTGCGCGGCGGAGTAGCGATCGCCGCGCTTGGCGACGTGCCAGCCAAGCGCTTCGGCGTTCCAGTGCTCGACGACGCCGAACAGCCAGACCTTGCCATCCTGGACGGTGATGATCTGGGTCGCATCCGTCGCCCACATCAGGTTCGGCGCCTCGGTGATGATGTGACGATCGTGCGGCGTGTCGTCGCGGATGCGGGCGCGATGCGGCGACAGCAGGGCGTTCTCGCGCATCAGCCGCAGCACCCGTTTGCGCGCGACCCGGATGCCGTCCATCACCCGCAGCCTGGCCCACACCTTGCGATGGCCCTCGCCGTGCCAGGGCGACCGGGCGAGATCGGCGCGGATCGCCACCAGCAAGGTGTCGTCCGACACCACGGGCTTTGGTCCACGGCGCCGCACCGAAACTGGCGTCGTCGTTGTATCGGCCCGGCGTCGGTCAGCATAGAAGGATGCGGTATCATGTAGCAGCTGCCACCAACCGAATTGGCCTTGTACGCCAGGGCTGATGTCGGCAAGATGGCGGCCATGGCGCAGCACTTCCTCCTCACCGCCGCGGCTCGCTCGCTCAGCATCGTCCAGGTGATGAGCCTGCCCGGTCAGGAGATCGAGACCCTGTTCATGCGTCTGCGATGGCCCGAGACGGGCGGCGAGCCCGTTTGCCCGCGGTGCGAATGCGCACGCTGCTATGATTGCCGCCGGGCGGGTGGCCAGGCGCGCTGGCGCTGCTCGGCGTGTCGCCACGACTTCTCGATCACCTCGGGCACTCTGTTCGCCTGGCACAAGCTGCCGCTGCGCCTCTACCTACTGGCGACCGTCCTGGTCTGCGACGAGGTGAAGGGCAAGAGCATGCTCGCGCTCGTCCGCGATCTTGGGGTGCAATACAAGTCGGCGTTCGTGCTGGCGCACAAGCTGCGCGAGGCGATGGCGTCCAGCCCGAAGGGGCTGCGGCTTGGGGGCGAGGGCCGCGTCGCCGAGGTCGACGGCGCCTTCTTCGGCGGCCATGTGCGGCCGGAGAACCGGGTGGCCGACCGGGTGGACCGGCGCCTGGCCGAGAGCCGCTCGGGCAAACGGCAGGTCGTGGTGGCCCTGCGCGAGCGCGGTGGCCGCACCCTGCCGTGGGTGGCGGCGTCCGAGGAGGCGGTGGTCGCGCGCGTGCGCCAGCGGCTTGCCCCGGGCACCGTGCTGCATGCTGACGAGAGCCCGGCCTGGAACCCGTTGCACGCCCGCTTCGAGATGCGCCGGATCAACCATCAGCAGGGCCACAGCCTGGACGGTGCCTGCACCAACGGCGCGGAGGCCTTCTTCTCCCGCCTGCGCCGCGGCGAGATCGGCCACCACCACCACATCGCCGGGCCCTATCTCCTCCGCTACGCTCAGCAACGGCGAGCAGGCGCACGGCGTCGTCAAGCTGGCGATGCGGCTGGCTCCCTCGGTCGACTTCTGCGGCTACTGGCAACGTTCGCGGGCAGCGTGACGTCGCCACCCGACACCCGCCAGCGGACGGCGGTGCCGTCCACCACCCGCTCGACCAGGTCCGCTCCCTGCCGGGTCAGCGCGTTCCGCACCAGCTTGCGGAGCAGATCGAGCGTGCGGGCATCGCCGCCGTCGAGGCCGCGCCGCGCCATCACCTCGATGGCGATGTCGCGCACCGCCAGGGGCGACGGCGCCACCCTCAGGATGTCCAGCACCAGGCGCGGCAGCCCGCCCGGCCAGAACCACTCATTGCGCCCGCGCACGGCCTTCGGCGCGATCGCCGCCACCTCCATCTCCGGCGCGAACAGCCGCAGTACGGCATCGACGTGCATCAGGTCGGCGCGGTGTTGCGCCACCTGCCTCTCCAAGGCCGCGATCTGACCAGACAGGGTCGCGTGCTTGTCGCGCAACGCGTGGATGACCGGGGATGCAGCCATGGTCCACTCCCTTCCAAAATCCGCAGAAAGGGTCACGGCTGCCCGGCCGCATCACAAGACATCAGTCGGTGGCGTTTGCTACATGATACCGATGATGTCTGCCCGAAGCTGCCAGCCTCAGGCACACCCACCATACTCACCCTCACCCGGGAAGAAGGGCCGCAGAGCGCCGCTTACGGTGTATTGGCGCCCCACCCCGCAGGATGACTTGCCCTGCTTGAGAAAGCCGGTCTCGTCGATCACCAGCACCGCGTCCGCGTCGGCCAACGTCTCAAGGGCATAGGCGCGCACCAGGTCGCGCAGCGCGTCCGCCTCCCAGCGGCCGCGGCCCAGAATAGCCTGTTGCCGCCACGGTCCGGGATCGCCCGCCGCTTCTGCCCGCATCCAGCCCGTCTTGCGCCGCTCCGGCCCCAGCAGCCCATCCAGGAACTGTCCCGCCGAGGCTGCCACCCGCTCCTGCGTGAACAAGGGCCGGATCCGCGCTTTCACCTCCGGCAGCGATGACGCCCACAACTCCAGCGTCGTCTCGATCGAGGCACCCGCCATTCGCACACTCCCAACCACACGAGAGTGATGCAGCAGTTCTTCAAAAATGCAACTGTAGTGTTAGGCGCCTTCGGGAGTAGGCGCTGGCGAGACTTGTGTCGAGCGAAGCCATCCTGGGTGACGTAATACCGGGTGAGGCCACCCGGTGCGGCATGACAGCCTGCAGACCTCGCTCTGAATCCATTGGGGCCGGTGGGGCCAGCGGGGCCACCTGAGAAAAGCTATTTGTTCTCAATGGTTTACGACACTGACGGGTGGCCCCACGGGGATTCGGGTCAGTGGGGCCACTGGGGCCGACCGGGTTGACGACGGGCGAAATGGCCCCACTGGCCCCATTACGCCCCGGCCCGGTGGGGCCACCCGTCATAATCACAAACCGTTGAAGTTGTTATGTCTTCCACTCCCGGCCCCGGTGGCCCCACTGGCCCACAACAAACGAGGAAAGTCCGAGCGTTCGACAGATGACCGACCTGGAGGCGCAGAGTCGATCTTGAGGCGCACGGGTTCAGGCGGCTGGACGGCGAGCACACCATAATCGACGCCAGCGAGAGTGCGCCTCGCGGATGAATCCAGGGTCTGCGCGATCCCCTGGGCTCGGCGCTCCGGCCGGAGGTGTGACGGTGGTTTCCGGACCGGCACCGCGCCAACATCGCTGTTGATGGCGGGCCGCCGAGATGTCTAATCGGTCTGTGTAGGAGGCCTGGGCAGCGGCATCAGGCCTCCTTCCAGCCGAGTTCGGGATACCCTGGTGGGATCAGCGCGTCGGCTTGCCTGTTGGGTCGGGTTGCTGCTGACGCGCCAACCGCCATCGCGCAATGGTGCCGAGTGCCGATTGGTCCCCGCGCCGTCGACATGCCTTCTCGATCCCCGCTTATCGGCCAATCGACCCGTCACGGGTAGACGCCTTTGTGGGTCAGACGGGACGACGCAGCGACGGCACGGCAAAGCGCGTTGACCATGCCTCGCATGTTGCGGCGCCGGTTGGTGGTCCAGCAGAAGGCGCCGAGATAGTCGGGCAGATGCTTGGGGGAGAGCCGCTTGTGGGTGGCCTTGAGCGCGGTACTGAGATTGGCGACCAGGGTGTTGACGGTGAAGAACGGGGCGCTGCGCTCGCGCTCCGGACGCCCGCCGCCGGTGACGGTGGCGACATGCGTCCGCCCGGCTTCACCGAAGGCGTTGAACGCCCGCAAGCCGTCCGTGTGCACAGTCGCGCCGGCGGCGATGTGGGCATCGCGGAACGCGGCCACCGCCTCGCTGGAGAAGGCGCTGACCGCGCGCATCGCGACATGGCCCATGCGCCCGTCCGCATGCCGCTCGCAGGCGACGATGACGCAGGTCTTGCCTTCGGTTCCGCTGCCTTGGTTCCTTTCACCTCCCAGACACACGTCATCCGCCTCCACCACCGGCGGCGCGGCATCGTCGTCGCTCGCGCCCCCGAGCGAATAGCGCTCCGTCCGCTCGGTCATGGCGTGGCGGAGCCGCTTGTGCAGATACCAGGCCGTCTCATAGCCCAGGCCCAGCCTGCGGCCGAGCTCGACCGCCGAGATCGCCTGTTTGGTGCTGCTCATCAGGTGCATGGCGCGGAACCAAGTGGTCAGAGACAGCTTGGTGTCCGCCATCACGGTGCCCGCGGTGACCGACCAACGTCGGCCGCAGCGCGTGCAGCCGACACGGCGGCCGTAGACATAGCTCTTCAGATTGGCGCAGCGCGGGCAAGGCATTCCTTCGCGTTGGCGCGCCGCCACCAACGCCGCCAGACACTGACCCTCCGTCCCGTAGAGTTGTTCGAACTCAACGTCCGTCAGCCCCTTCATGATTGCCCGCACCGTTCTGCTCCGAGACGCCGCGTTCAGAGCGACTTTGCGCTTCCCTGCTGCAAAGTACAAGAGCGGGTCGATTGGCCGATAAGCGGGTTCTCGATCCGCTGCAGTCACGGGTCTCATCGCCGACGTTTACTGTGACGAACGCCTGCGTCGACGTGCCCCGCTTCCGAAACGCCGAGCTCAGGCTGGTTGAGTTAGGACCGTAGTGGTGGGGCGCAGTCGTACGGGTTTCGTATTTGTTTGGTGCAAGTACATCCCCCCTCCCGTCGCATATCACACTGCGGCGGGGACCGGTGGTGCCGCGACGTAAAATCGAGTGGCGATGTGGAGCGGCCACCGTTTCATCGGCCCTCAGACCGTGCCACCCGCCTCGTCCTCAGTCGTCTCGGCGGGCACGTGGACCCGGGCTGCCTGGAAGGAGTTCCGCGGACCTTGCCTCCACCAAAGGCCTGAAAAGCTCGTAGCGCGTCACGCGATACAAAAGCAGGCGCAGGTGCTCCGGCGTGATCAGGTGATGGACCGTGTAGGGCGCTCCGATGCCTTTTATTTTCCCTGCCGGTATTTCGGTTCTCATGCTCAGGATCGGTCTGTTGGTGCGCACCACGCTGTCCAGGCGATAGGGATCCGAGGCGAAGCACATTTCGGTTCTGTCGATGCCGGGCGCGACCTCGACCGTGGACCCGAACTCAAGACGCCTGAACAGATTGTCACCGAGCAGCACGCATCCGGGCAGCGCTTCCTTCGTGATCCGGAAGAACCGGTCCACGTCATTGCTGATAAGGTCTGTGCGGTAGACTTGCCGGACTCGATGTCCGCCGACGAGTGCGAAGATCCCGGCGTTTAGGCGGTTGAGGATCTCGACATGGTCGGCACCGAAAGGTCGGCGCATCGACGGTGTCTGGCCGAACTCGGTACGCTGGTCCGCAAGGTATTTACCGGCTTTGGGAACCAGGTGTGCCATGCGAAGATCTGAGATCTCGATTGCGTCCTCGATCAGATCCATCGTGACCTTGAACGGGAGATCCACGTAGATGGGCTGGAGGATCTCCTCAAATTCGAGGCCCGGGTCCGTGCCGGTTGCCGAGAACGACATCACCCTACCGACGAGATTCAAGGCTGCATGGACCAGACGAACGGTTGCCCGTCTGATTTCCGCATTGGTCTTGGCAGGATCCCCGCGAGCGTTGCCCACGTCGTAGGTCATCCAGAGCTCGTCGCCGATCCCTTTGATCACGAAAAGCCTGCGCCAATCGAGCGGTAGACCCTTTCCCCAAACCCCCGGGGTGAACAGGTCGTCAAGGAATTGACCCTCTTGATCGAGAAAGCTGTTGTAGAACAGGTGGTACAACCGGTGCCGCTGTGTGTCGTCAGCCGCTAAGTTGCGCAGCCGCGTCTTCGCCTCGGTTGAGCCCACAACGTCTATGGATGGCGAGATCAGGAGGGGGTGATTGGCGGTTGTCGCCGAGTGCGCCTGCCGCGTTGCCTCAATGTCATCGTGAAGACCAATGAGCAGCTCACGAGTCCCCGTGTGGCCAGCACTTTCGATTGCGGTCTCTATCAGCCCCAGAAAAGATGTTTTGTCCTTGGCGTCAGCCATTTTTGTCTTCTCGGCTACCAGGAGTGCGGTCGCGAGGGCACGCAGCGTAGCGTCCTCCTGCTGTGTAGCCTCCGCCCACCGCGCCCAGAGATGCGATCGACCGAGCGCTTGGTCAGTGTCGAGATACTGTATGGGGACCAGACGCTCAAGAAGCTGTGCGGCGTTGCTTCCGTATGCTGCCTTTACCGCGTCGCGGTCGGCCGCCGGTACGACGGCACCTATCCAAGCAATGGCGTGGGTGGCCTCGTCGGTGACGCCAGCGTCGTTAAGGCTGGCCTCGATCACGCCGAGGGACTGGAGGTCGGCCATCGACACCAAGTCGGCACGATGACGCTCAAGCTCGGAGGCAAGGAAGGAAATGATCTTTGGGAGGTTCATATCGTAGTTCCGAACCGGTTGACGGATTCCACCAGCAATGAGGTGGAGATGGCGGTTGCCGCTTTGGGTCCGGGACGGCACTGCCGGTATTCGAGCGCCGCCCTGACGCGAAGGAGTGGACCATCAGCCCGATCTGTGCTCGGTCGCGCAGCACGTTCCGTCCCGGATGATCCCACTGATCTCCCCGCGAACGGCGGTGTGCCTGGGTGGACCGGCTTCGGCCTGATCTCCTCTGGGTCGATGTCCGGCGCGAACGGCCGGATCGTGGCGTCCAGGCTGTCCAGGTTGATGATGAGCTGGAAGACCTGCACCTGTGCCGCCTCAAGTCCCGCGACGTGGTTGACATGTCCTGGCTCGCCGTGGAGATGCGAGACAACGAGCGACCCCCGCCCAGCCCCCAGAAACCAGCCAGCAGGGAGCGGAGTGCCATGCGCGTCGTCGCGTGATGCTCTGATACAATTCCTCCACGACCAGGGACAGGCTCAAGCCGCAGTAACCCGAACCCCTCCGGCCGGGAGGTTTCGTTTCTTGTAGCTGCGGGTTCCCTCGGTGGGTGGGCGCGCGGTCGCGCCATGTAGAAATTTGCATTTTGGAATATGCTTGACGGCTCAAGCATCGGTCAGCAAGGGGATCCGACCCCTGGACCCAGCTATGGCAGGGAGGTGTCTCGATAGTTGTCCCAGGAACTCGGAGACGGACCTTCATAGCAGCGATGTCGCCGGCGATGTTCAACCGGCTATCGGGGGGCGTGGGCAATGGCCGGCAGGCGCCTTGCCTGGCATGCGGCATAAACAAGCAGGTCTCGCGCCCGGACACGGAATACGCCATGGTCGACGCCACCCTCGTTAAGGTCCACCGCCACGGACAGGGCGAAGGGGGGACGTCGCGCCAGGCCACCGGCTGCTCCAGGAGCGGCATGACCCCCGAGATTTTCACCCGCACCGGTGCGCTGGGCAACCTCGTGCGATTCGTGCTTCTGGCGGGCCAGCGTTACGATACGGTCGGCGTGCCACCGCTCATCGCAGGGCTCGCCTTTGACGCGCTGATCGCTGACATGGCTTTCGACAGCGGCGCCGTCATCGCCGACCTCGACGCGCGGCGCCAAGGTCGTCATCGCCCAGCACCCGCGCCGCATCCCACCGCGCGCCATCGACAGGTAGATCTACAAGCTGACAAGACCGACCAGAGCTTCGGTACCATGATCTATCTCAGCGCCGCAACCATCAACTCACGATGAATCCCAACAGGCCCCAGTCCGAAAGTGGCCGTCTCAGGCCGGCCTCGGCCGGCGTCAATGGAGCGAAGCATGGCAAACCCAAGCCTCAGTCAGCGACGTGCGACGGCGTTCCACGAAGCCGGCCACGCCGTTGTTGCGGTGTGGGAGAACGTGCGCTTCAGGTATGTCACCATCGTCCCCGGCGACGGGGCTGCCGGACACTTGAGGCACTTGCGCACGCCGTGGCAGCGAGCTGGAAGCGTGGGACGTGGGTCAGCCGAGCGCCAGGCGCGTATCTGCCTGGCCGGGCCGATCGCGCAGCGTCGGTTTAGTCCCCGCTCCGTGCGGCGCTACCACGCCCACGGTGACTACGAAATGGCCACCGACCTGGCGCTCAGGTTGGGCAGTTCCAAGGAGGAGGCAGACGCCTGGGTGCGTCTGTGGGAGATTCAGGTGCGAGGCCATCTCGATCGGCGGTGGCCGGCCGTGGAAAGCCTGGCAGCGGCGCTGGTGGAGCGCGGCACGGTGTCTGGGGAAGAGGCCAGGCGCCTCACGCTAGCGGCGACGGCCCAGAACGTATGCGGCCAAGTACGAGAGGGCGGTCGCCTGCCTGGTCAAGGACCGCGACGCGCTGCCGACCTTCCATGACTTCCCGGCCGAGCACTGGGACCACCTGCGCACCGCCAACCCGATCGAGAGCGTGTTCGCCACCGTCCGGCACCGCACCATCCGCACCAAGGGCGCGCTGTCGCAGGACACCGCTCGCCTGCTGGTCTCCAAGCTCGTCATGGCGGCGGCTGAAAGGCGAGACCCAGTTGCCCAAGGTCGTCCAGGACGTCACATTCAAAGACGGCGTCGAGGTCACCGACACGCCAGCGCAGAGCGCCGCCTGATCACGCCGTCACCCAGTTTCCCGCATAGCTCCGCGTGTCGGCGGGCGCAGCATCGAGCAGACCTGGCGCTCGCCGCGCGACCACGCCAGCAACGTGCGCAGCATCGCCTCGGCATCGATCCGGTCCGTCTTGGCCCGGCGGGTGCGGCGGTTCACCGCGATCGACGACGGATCGACGACAAAGCCGCGCACGCCGTGCGCTTCAAGCAGGCGATGGACCCAGAACCCATCGCGGCCGGCCTCCTGCATGACGACAACCGCCACCGACCGGCCGCAGCGTTGCTCGGCCCGTCCCTGCAACCGTCGCAGCAGCGCCACCAAACCCGCCCCGTCGCAAGCAGCCAAGCCATGCTTGCTCGCCTTGTCCTGACCGGGCGCACTGGCCACCACGACCCAACTCGACAGACTGAGTTCCAGTGCAGCGAACAGCGTGGCGTCCGTGTCGATCGGCATGGCAGGATCAGGACGGGCGGCGGACCGGGCAGGATGTTCGATGATTGGCATCGGGCGTCTCCAGGATGAGATGGCAACGACCTCAGCCTACGACCTGGCCGCCGCCCACCCGCATAGGATCTTCGGCTGCTCCGCCCAGAAGCCGCTCCGGCGCGCCTACGAGCAGGACCCGGCGGCGGTGCGGCGCTGGCTCAGGCGGGACTACCCGCGGATCGCGGCACGGGCCAAAACCGAAGGCGGCATGGTGTTCTGGGGTGACGAGACCGGCCTGCGCTCCGACGACGTGCGTGGCCGCGGCTACGCGCCCCCGGGTCGTACCCCTGAGGTGCGGGTCAACCCCAAGCGGGCCGGCCTCGGTCTCATCTCGGCGGTGACCAGCAAGGGCGAGCTGCGCTGGATGGTGCTGGACGGCGCGGTGAAGGCGCCGAGCCTGCTCCGCTTCCTCGCCCGCTTGGTCCGGGATGCCGGCCGGAAGCTCTTCCTCGTCCTCGACCGCCTGCCCGTCCACCGCTCCGCCAAGGTCCGCGCCTGGTTGGCCGGGCGCGAGGCCGAGATCGAAGTCTTCTACCTGCCCGGCTACAGCCCCGAGCTGAACCCGGACGAGGGCGTCAACGGTGATCTGAAGCAGGCGGTCACCCGCAAGCCGCCGGCGCGCAGCAAGGCGCAGCTCAAGCGCGCCGTCGTCGGGCACATGCGAAAGCTCTCGAAGCTGCCCCATCGGGTGCGCAGCTTCTTCGGGCACAAGACCTTCCGCTACGCCGCGTAATCCAAGATCACCCAAGCCGGATCAATAAATGGCGAAGCCGGCGAGCCATCCGCGGATGGCATTCGTGCCAGCATATATCCTCTCCCATTGCCCGGCGCCTCAAGCGGGTGAGCCGGAATAGGTGCGACCCCGACGCCCACGATAGCGGTTCGGCCGCCATCGGAATCGCGAAGGGTTACAAACGGGTGGGATGACATCCGCCAGCTTCGCTGTTAAAGCTGCGGCCGGTTTACCATGATCATCGGCTACCCCGAGCCGGGTGGCGGGTCCGGTTTCACCGGTGATAGCGGGAGGCCCCATGAGCTTCTGGCATCAGGTCGAGATCGCGGGCGAGATGGGGAGCTCATATCCCTGGGTTCTGGCGGGCCAGATCGTCCTCGCGCTGGTCCTTGCCTCGGTGAGGCGGGACGCCCGCTTCCGGATGCGCGTCTCCGTCCTGCTGCTCCTTCTATCGCTCCTTGGAACCGTCATCTGCGCGGGCATCCTTTATCATGGGCCGACCGAGGCCGCGAGCTTCGGGTTCCTGTTCGTCCACTTCCTTGCGCAGCTCCTATACGTCATCGGCACGATCCAGGTCGGCGGCACGCTGCTCTTTCGCTTCCTGCTGCCGCAAATCGGGCTGGCGCTCGCGCCGATCCTGCTCGACATGCTCTTCGGCCTCGCCTACATCGCGGCCATCCTCCTCCTGCTGGGCCACCATGGCGTGAACCTCAGCGGCATCGTCGCCACGAGCGCGGTGCTTACCGCCGTCATCGGTTTCAGCCTCCAGGATACCCTCGGCAACATCATGGGCGGCGTTTCCCTCCAGGCGGAACGCAGTATCGCCGTCGGCGACTGGGTCCGCATCGGCGAGGTCGAAGGGATAATACGCGAGACGCGTTGGCGGCAGACCTCGATCGAGACCCGTGACTGGGACACCGTCGTCATCCCGAACAGCGTGCTGATGAAGTCGATGGTGACAGTGCTCGGCCGCCGTACCGGCAGGTCCAGGCTGCATCGCGTGCTAGTCCACTTCAACGCCGATTTTCGTCATTCGCCGACCGAGGTCGTCGACGCGATCGACCGGGCCGTACAGGACGTAGCGATCACCGACGTCGCGACCGACCCCAAGCCGGTTTGCATCTTGAACGAGTTCAGGGAGAACTACGGCTCGTATCTCGTGGCGTACTGGACCGCCGACATGTCGAAAATTCCTTTGACCAGCGGCGAGGTCCGGAGGCGGATTGTGATGGCGCTCCAGCGCGCGGGCCTGAGTGTGTCGGTTCCCTCCCAAAGCGTCGTGCTGAACGTGAACAGCGCCGGTCGCGAGACCAGGAGACGTCAAGAGGAACTTGCCCGGCAAATGGCGGCGATCGAGGCGGTGGACTTGCTGGCTCCCTTGAATGAGCAGGAGCGGCGGGAATTGTGCGCTTCCCTCACCACGGCACCGTTTCGCCGGGGCGAGATCATCAGCCGCCAGGGAGAGGAGGCCGATTACCTTTATATCTTGACGAAGGGGGAAGCGACCGTCCGGGTCACTAACGCCAGTGGTGCAAGCTCGCACGTCGGGACGCTGCGCGCCGGCGACGTGTTCGGCGAGACAGGAATGATGACCGGCCAACCCCGCACGGCCACGGTAGAGGCTCAAACGGACGTCGTCTGCTACCGTCTCGACAAGGAAGGCTTCAAAGCCACTCTTCAACGTCGGCCGGAGATCGCCGACGCGATTTCACGCCTGCTGGCAGAGTACAAGCTCAATCGCGAAGGCATTCTCAGCGGGCTGAACGCCGATGCGCTGCAAACGGAGATCGGCCAGGCACAGGGAGATATGCTTCGGCGGATCCGCAACTTTTTCCTGCTGACGAGTTAGGCCCGCCGCCGGCCGCGACCTGCGCCCGGGCTGCTGGCGGACGAGCAGGCGGTCAACCGGCACTTCGCCCGGCTCCTCCCGGTTCGCGCTCTCGGATTGATACATGCGGGCTGATGCTTGTCCGGAACTTGCGCCGGTCTGCTCCGAAATTTTTTCCCTTTCAGGTGAGTTCGCTGCCGAGGCAACCAGCGCGTATAATCAGCAGCAGATCATCGACGGACGCAGAACGATGGGTCAGCCGGAAGACGTAGGTGGAGGTGCTTCCCGCCTCAACTCGGCGTCCCGGCGTGGCCCTCCGTCGCGGGCCGACCGGCGGGTGGTAACCGTGGTGTTCGCCGATCTGTCCGGTTTCACCAGTCTCGGGGAACGTCTGGATCCCGAGGAACTGACCGATCTGCTGCGGGACTGCCTGGCTGGACTGATCGAGGAGATCCACGCCCGGGAGGGCTGGCTGGAGAAGCAGATCGGGGACGCCCTGCTCGCGGTGTTCGGCGCGCCCGTGGCGCACGAGGACGATCCGCTGCGGGCCGTGCGCACGGCCCTGGCGATGCTGCAACGAATGGCCGGGCGCAATGCGCGGTTGCAGGAGAGGATTGGACGGCCGCTGGCGCTGCACATCGGGGTGAACACCGGCCTGGTCGTGATGACCCGAGACCTGGAATCCGGGCCAGGCGCCCGCTCGGGCGAGCTGGTGGTAGTGGGCGACACGGTGAACACGGCCGCCCGACTACAGCAGGCCGCTGGGCCCGGGCAGGTGTTCGTCGGAGCGGCGACCCATGCCGCGACCAGCTGGGCATTCGACTACGCGCCGCTTCCGCCGTTGTCGGTCAAGGGGAAGCAGACCACGCTGGTGGCCTACCATTGTCTGCGGGAGCTTCCGCGGCCGGCGCGGGGTGGGCCCGGTGCGAGCCGCCGATTGGTCGGGCGGGATGGGGAGCTGGCGGTGCTGCGCGAGCACCTCGATCGGGTGGCGCACGGCACCGGCGGGCTGGTGGTGGTGGAGGGCGAGGCCGGGCTGGGCAAGTCACGGCTGGTCACAGAGGCCGGCCGGAACGCGGACCGGGAACGGCTGCGGTGGCTGTTGGGTCATGCCCTGTCGTTGACGCGCGGCATCCGCTACTGGCCGTTCGTGGACTTGCTGCGCGGGTTCGCCGGGATCGAGGAGGGCGACGCCGGCGCCGTGGGTTGGGCCAAACTGGAGAGCAAGCTGGGCGCCTGGGCCGGCGACGACGGCACCGACACCGGGCTCTACCTCGGCGTGCTGCTCGGACTGCCACTTGCCGGGGACCGGGAAGCGCAGGTTCGCTTCTTGGACGCCGACAAGGTCAATCTGCAGGTCTTCCGCGCCGTGCGCCGTTTTCTACAGCACTTGACCGAGCAGCGTCCGCTCGTGGTCGTGCTCGAGGACTGGCACTGGGCGGACGACGCCTCGGTGCAGCTGCTTGAGCACCTGCTGCCGCTGATCCGGACGGTACCGCTGCTGTTCATGTGTACCATGCGCCCGCAGCCCGATGGGCCGCCGACCCGGCTGATGGATGCCGCCCGTCGCGAGGTCGCCGACCGGCTGGCCGAGGTCCGGCTGGCGCCGCTGTCGGCGGCGGCGAGCTCGGAGCTGGCTAGCGAGGCGTTCGGACTCGGCACGCTGCCAGACGGGCTGCGTGAGGTGGTCCTGCGACGGGCCGAGGGCAACCCGTTCTTCCTTGAGGAGATCGTCCGTGCGCTGGTCGACCTGGGTCTGGTTCGCCAAGGGGCCACGGGCCGGTGGGAGTTCAGCGATGCTGTCGGGCAGGTGGGGATCCCGGACACCGTCCGGGGAGTGATCGTGGCCCGGATTGACCGCCTGGACGAGGAACTCAAGGAGCTACTGCGGGTCGCCGCGGTGGTCGGGCGCAGCTTCCTGCGCTCGCTGCTGCGCGCGATCGCCGAGCACGACCGCGATGTCGATACGCACCTGCGGGAGCTGCAACTGCTCGACCTCGTCCGCGAGCGGCGCCACATACCGGAGCTGGAGTACGCGTTCCGCCATGCCCTGACCCAGGAGGCCGTTTACGACAGCATCCTGCTCAAGCGGCGACGTGAACTGCACCGGGCGGTCGCGCGGGTGGTCGAGGTGCTGCTCGTGGATCGGGGGGCGGAGCTATATGGCCTGCTCGCGTTCCACTACGCGCGGGCCGAGGACTGGGAGAACGCCGAGCGGTGCCTGCTCGCCGCGGGCGACCAGGCCGGCCGGGTCGCAGCCGACGCTGAGGCGCTGGAGTACTACCAGCAAGCGCTGGCCGCGCACGACCGTCTCGGCGGTGACCGCTGGAGCCCGCTGCAGCACGCGCAGCTGCAGCGCAAGATCGGCGAGGCGCTGTTCCGTCGGGGCCGCAACGCCGAGGCGCTCAAGCATTTGCGGGCGGCGCTCGCGCAACTCGGCGCGCCGTTCCCGGAGTCGCGCTCGGCGGCCCGGTCGTCCATTGTCATGGGCGCGGCCGGGCAGGTGGCGTGGCTGCTGCGGGGCGCGCCGGCGCGGGCCGGCGGTGAGCCCGACGCGGCGGCGGTCGAGATCGCGCACTTGTACCGGGTCCTGTGCGCGATCTTTCTGTTCACCGACCCGGAGCTGTACATCCTCGGCAGCTTGCGGCTGGCTCGGCATGCGCAGCGCCACCGCGTTTCGTCCGGCCTGGTCACTGCGTGTGCCCAGCTCGGCGTGGTGTGGGACGTGCTGGAAAAGCCGGGAATGGCGCTGCGGTCGCATCGGCGCGCAGTGGCGATCGCCGACCAACTCGATGACCCCGTCGCGGCGTCCCTAGCGCAATTGGGCATGGGGGCGCACCGGCTGTTCGCGCGGGCGGACTGGCCGGTGGCGCGGAAGCATTTCGAGCGGTCGGCAGACACAGCGTGGCGGACCGGGGATCTACGGTCCTGGGGCATCGCCCGTGACTTGCTGGCGGTTGGTTACACAATCAGCGGCGAGATGGAGCGGGCCTCCGCAATTGCGCGCGAGACGATCCGGGTCGGCGAGGATGGCGGCGACGATCAGATCCGTGCCTGGGGCATGTGCAATCTCGGTGTGGCGCTGGCCATGCGCGGGCGACCGGCCGAGGCGACGGGTTTGCTCGCCCGCGCTGCGGACCTGCTGCGCGCGGTGCCCGACCATCACGCGCTGATCACGGCTTCGGCCTGGCTGGCTTGGTGCGAGCTGTACCAGAGGCGCAGTCGAGGCGACCCTAGCGGTGCTGGACGAGGCCGAGCGGGTCGCCGCCGAGCTGGGGCTGCGCGGGTTCTTCCTGACCGACTTGCGCCAGACACGGCTGGAGGCCGCGCTGCACCTGGCTGAGCTGGCCAGCCTCGGCGATCGAACGCGCGCACTATCTTCGGCGCGCCGGGCCTGCCGAGTCGCCTTGGACCACGGCCGGGTGGATACCTACCTGCTCGCCCGGACCTACCGGCTGTGTGGCACCTACGAGTGGCTGCGAGGTCGGGAGCGGCGAGCGCGGGGGTGGTGGCAGCGGGCCGTGGACCATGCCGAGCGGACCGGGACGTGGTACTCGGCGGCCGCCGCGCATACCGAGATTGGGATCCGGACCGGCGACCGGCAGCACCTCGACCGCGGGGCCAGCATGTTCGCCGAGATGGGCGTGGACAGCGCAGTGCTATGGCCCGGGGCGGGCGAGGGCGCGTAGCCTGGATAGTGCCTGTTCCATCGCCTCCTCGCCCGCGGCGAGGAACCGGTCGGCGTGCCGGAAGTCACGCCAAGTCCCGGGCCCGAACCGGGGCGTGACCGGCACGGACGCCGCGGCGGTCTGAGCGGCGGCCGCGCCGAGCGAGGCTAGCTCCAGGCTCTCGATGAGCGGGTCACGGTCGCGCGCGACCCGTTCCGGTTCTGGTGCCCCCGACCACGCCGGCAGCGCTTGCCGGCCCAGCAGGTTAACCGCGATCGTGACATCGACGCCGGCCAGCGCGGCGGTCGGGACCGGGGTGAGGACAACGGCGTCGACCAGCCGCTGGTCACCGCGCCGCGCCGGGAGATACAGGCCAGGCACGGTCGTGGCCGCGACCAGCGCGTCCGCCACTCGGCCCTCGGTCAGCGACACCGGGCACTGAGCGGCCAGGTCCGCGGTCATCACGGCCAGCGGTATCGCCAGGTCAGCGAACCGGGCGTCGTCGGTTGTCTCCCGGGCCAGGTGCTCCATCACCGCGGTGCGGTCGGCGCCGCCGCGGCGGAACATCGCCTGCACGGCGCCGGTGTCGAAGCTCTCCCGCAGCAGTTGTCCGACGGTGCCCGCGTCATGCCCCAACGCCGTCCACGCAGCGACCCAGGCGCCGATGCTGCTGCCGGCGACCGCATCGACGACGTAGCCGGCTCGCTGCAGGCTGCGCAGTGCCCCGACGTGCGCCCAGCCCTTTGCCCCGCCCGCCCCGAACGCGACCCCGATCGAGGCGCGGGCCAGCCGGCGCCCGAGCCGGGCTGGATCCACGGTGGGTTCGACCCGGTTCACCTCGGTCGGAAGCAGGGCGGCGAGGGCCGGGTCAAAGGCGCCGTCCACAGGCAGCACGGCTATCGTGCGGTCGCAGTAATCGAGCAACTCGGCGAGGTTGGCGTGGTCGGTGCGCACGTGCAGGAGCACCGGCCCTGCGGCTGCCGCGGCGTCGAGCCGGGCGAGCAGCTCGGGCGTCGGGATCTGCCTTGCGGCGATGCCGCTCTCTGCCGCGGCGGTCCCGCGGATAAGGCCGGCTCCGGCACCGGCAGCGTCGAGCACGGTCAGCGGTGCGGCACTGGCCGCCTGAGCCGTCGCGACCGCGGTCGCTGCACCTGCCCAGCCAGCCGACCCGGTCAGCAGCGCCGTGATGCGGGCGGGTGCTGGTCGCGCGGTGCGCGCGACCAGCCGCCGGGTGGTCGCGACCAGCCGGCGGCACACGATCCTGGCGAGATTAGCCAGCAGCACGGGGTGGCGGGCAGCAAGGGCCAGGAACGCCTCCTGCGACAGCTCGGATACCGCGCTGGGCACCCGCGCGAGCAGCGTTGCCGAACGCGGCTCGCCAGTGAGCAACGCGACCTCCCCCACGACATCACCCGCCTGTTGCCGCCCGAGCAGGGCTGCGGTGTCGCCGTCGAGCACGTGCAGCAGGCCACGCTCGACGAGGTAGAGGCTGTCGCTGCGGTCCCCCGCCCGGCACAGCACCGCGCCGGCCGGCAGCACACGCGGCCGCAACTGCGCGTACAGCGCCTCGCGCGCGCGCTCGTCGAGGCTGTCGAACAGTCCCTGGCTCACGATCCACCTTCCTGGCCGGGGGAACAGTGTCCGCGGTGCCCTCCTCTCCGCTACATAGCCGAAGACTTCGGCCAGCGCGTCGAGCGGGTGGTTCAGGAACCTACCCAGGGTCTTGACGCTGGTCCAGGGAGTCCGTAACCGGCGTGGTCGGCGCAACGCGAACCCAAGTCGTGACCCAGGTCGGCGACCTCGCATCGTGGCTTGTCAAATGGCGTTTGTGTCTTGAAGCGCTCGTTCCATGCAGGGGCTTAGTGTCGAATCGGGCGCGGCTCGGTCTCGGATGCCGGAGAAATTGCGTCGGACGTGTGCGCCCA
>CAWFTU010000021.1:0-47239 GCA_963818725.1 uncultured Pseudomonadota bacterium
AAAACGTGGAACGCTTTCTGGACGGACAACCGCTCAAGGAGGTGGTGGACCGCGCGTCCGGATACTGACGATCGGCGCCAACAGCCCCTGTCCGACAAATGCGTCGTCGCTCTGATCGCCAGGAAGCGGCGATTGCTGCCAGGAGCTCGCCAGCCCCAATGGCGGCACCGGGCGGAACCGGCCAGCCTCCGCCAGCGGGATTTTCAGAAACCGTTGCTGCCGTGCTATGGCTGCAGCCGACGCCGACGAACGCACAATTGATCTCCAGTCGGCGAGGAGGTCACCGTGACACTCGAGGAATATCCAAGCGTCTGCACGTTCGACTGCCCGGACACCTGCAGCCTCAGCGTCACCGTTGAGAATGAGCGCATCGTCAGGGTTCGCGGGTCCATGGCGGCGCCGTTCACCGATGGCGTGATCTGCAACAAAGTAGCCCAGGACATGACCAGCTTCGTGCATGGGGAGCGGCGGCTGCTGCATCCGCTGCAACGCACCGGGCCGAAAGGCTCCGGGCGGCTCGAACGCATTTCGTGGGACGCCGCCCTCGATGATATTGACGAGCGGGTCGGCGAGGATCCGCCGCTGGGGAGCGCAAGCAGTCATGCCGCTGAACTATGCCGGCCCGCATGGATTCCTCGCGGGCGACAGCATGTCGATGCGGTTCTTCCACCGGCTGGGCGCGAGCCAGCTGTACCGGCGGTCACTTTGCGGCGGCGTGCGGAGCGAGGCGTGGACCTGCACTTACGGGGCGTAACCCGGATGCCCGCCCGAATTCGCCGAGCACGCCAAGCTGAACGTCGTCTGGGGCAACAACGCGACCGTCGCCAACCTACACCTGGTGCGGCGCGTCCGCCGGGCGAAGCGCAAGGGCAGCCGGCTGGTCGTCGTGGACCCGTTGCGGACCAAGATCGCCGAGCAGGCGGATCTGCATCTCGCACCGCGCCCCGGTACCGACACGCTGCTCGCTTGGTCGCTCGCCGCCGCGTTGGAGCGGGCGGGCGCGCTTGATCACGGCTTCATCGCAGCCAACGTGCTCGGCTTCGATGAGTTCATGGGGCTGGCGCGCGAATGGCCGTCGGCCCGCGCGGCCGAGGTCTGCGGCGTGCCGGAGCAACAGATCCTCACCCTCGCCGGCTGGCGGGCGAGGCGGACCCGCTCGTGCTGGCACCGGGCAATGGACTTGAACGCGGTCGACACGCGGCAGCGATCGGTGCCGCAATCGCGTTGCCGGCGTTGCTTGGCAAGTTGGGCAAGGGCAGCGGCATCGCACTCGGCGCCGGCAATTCCTTCCCGAAGACCACCGCTCGGCTGCAGCGGCCGGATTTGGCGCCCGAGTTCACCCGCACGATCAACCTGATCGATGTCGGCCGCCATCTTGCCCACGACGACCTCGCCCCGCCGTTGCGGGCGCTGTTCATCTACAACCACAATCCGATCGTCGTGCATCCGGACCAGAACCGGATGCGGCACGGCCTAGCGCGCGAGGACGTGTTGCCGTCGGCATCGAGCTGGCGATGACCGAAACGATGGCGCATTGCGACGTGGTGCTGCCGGCCGCAAGTCATTTTGAAATCGATGATCTCTATTCCTCCTATGGCATCACTGGCTGCAACGGGGAGAGCCAGTGATCAAGCCGGTTGGCGAATTGCTGCCGAATACGGAGGTCTTCCGACGTTTGGCTGCCCGCTTCGGCTTCGATGAGCCTTGCTTCGCAGCAACCGATGCCGAGCTGATGGACGATGCCATCGACCCGACGACCCGCGCCTCGGCGGCGTCCGCCCGAGCCGAATCCCAATTACCAACGCCACGGAAATGAGGGGGCGTGACGGCCGGCCGATGGTCCTGTTCGAGAACGTCTTCCCGGCCACGCCCTCGGGTCGGATCGAGCTCAAGTCAGAGACGCTTGCAAAAAAGTGGGGAGAGGCGGCGCTTCTGCCTAGCTGGCACGAGCGGCACTCCATGCGTCCGCTGATGCTCATCTCGCCTGCGTCCGACAAGCGCATCTCGTCAACGCTGGGCGGGTTGCCAGCGTCTGTAGCGGCGCCGCCGCTTCGCATGCACCCGACGGATGCGACGGCACGGGGGCTGGCCTCTGGAGCCCGCGTGCGGGTCTGGAACGAGCTGGGCGAGGTGATCCTGTTGTTAACGGTCACCGACGCGGCGGCGCCCGGCGTGGTCGCCAGCGAGAAGGGCGCCTGGCTCTCGACCAGCCCGACAGGACAGACCATCTCCGCCCTGGTCTCTGCGGAGATGCGGGCGGACTTGGCCGAGGGGGCCTGCTTCTACCACACGCGGGTGGAGGTCGGCCCGGCCTGAGTGCGCAAGCACTCACCGGCGCTGAACTGAAGATCGGACGCATTATCCATGTTGCCCTCGCAACGCGCACTGTTCGATATCCCCCGGGACGTCTGCTACATGAATGCCGCGTCCTGGGGCCCGTTACCGTTGGTGGCACAGGAGGCCGCGCGTGCGGCGGTGGCGCGCAAGGCGCGTCCGTGGGAGCTTTCGCCGGATTTGGCAGCAACGCAGCACGAACGGGCCCGTGCGGCGGCGGCTCGGCTGATCAATGCCGATCCGGACGATGTCGCCTTGATCTCCTCGGTCAGCTACGGCGTCGCAACCGCCGCGAAGGCATTGCCGGTGCCCGCCGGCGCGCGCGTGATCGTGTTGCAGGACGATCACTCCTCGCCGGTCCTGGAATGGATCAGCCGCGCGCCGGCCGAGGGCTTTACCGTCGAAGCGATACCACAGCCGCCGGATGGCGACTGGACCTCGGCTGTGCTTGCGGGGATCGAACGGCAGGAGCAGCCCCTGTCGCTTTGGCCTCGATGTCGTCGGTGCATTGGTCCGATGGTTGCGTCGTTGGCCTTCAGGCCGTCGCGGCGGCCCTGCGCAGGCAAGGCGCGGCCCTGCTGGTGGATGCCACCCACCACGCGGGCGTGCTGCCCGTGAACGCGCGGACGCTTGACCCGGATTTCCTGTGTTTCCGACCTACAAATGGGTGCTTGGCCCGTATGGCCGCGCGTTCCTGTACGTCGCCAAGCGGTGGCAGAGCGGCGTGCCGCTGGAGCAGACGAGTGCCGGCAGACAGGTGATCAATTTCGCCCAGGCGCCTTATCTCCGAGATTTGGCCTATGTCGCCGATGCGCGTCGGTTCGACATGGGCGAACGCGATCACTTCATCTCGCTCGAAATGGCCGCCATCGGCATGGAGATGATCGCGGCCTGGGGTGTCGCTGCCATCGCGGAGCGGCTCCGCATGCTGACCGGCCGGCTCGCGGATCAGTTGCGAACCGCGACGGTGCGATTCCCTGACGCGCGCATGCGGGCGCCGCATGTTCTCAGCCTGGGGTTCCCCGATGGCATGCCGTCGCGGCTGGCGAGCGGCTCGCCGCACAGAAGGTATTCGCCGCACCGCGCCTTGGACGGCTACGCGTCAGCCCGCACGTGTATAACGACGAGGAGGACGTGGACCGATTTGCCGCGATCTTCCGGCGGGAAATTGGCTCATAGCCGATACATGGCCCGAGAGAGCTGGAAGGTCCTATCTACCGGCTTCAGCGGGCGCTGATTGGCGCTGGGTCTCTGCTAAGGCCCCACTGGTACCTTCAGCCTGTTGACGAAATCGGGTTGGCTTGATTCGCTATCGGTCTGACGAGGAGGGTGGCACGCCGCGGTGCGCTTCGAGCACGCATTGCTGCTCGCCCGAACACCACCAGCGCACCTGGAAGGCGAGATCGAGATCGACGAGGTCTATGTGGTGGCCAGGCACAAGGGGCAGCCAGCCGCAGTTGCCAAAAGGGGCGACCGGGACGGCGCCGCAAGCTGAAGGGCATGCCCGGTCGGGGCTCCCTGGAGAAGGATAAGCCACCTGTCCTCGGCATGATCCAGCGTGGCGGCGAGGTGGTCCTGCGCATGCTGGCCAACGTGCAGCAGACCACGATCAAGCCGGTCATCACGGGTGCTGTCGCCGTCGGCAGCCTCGTCCACACCGACGCGTATGATGCCTACGCCCGCCTGCAAGGCTGGGGCTATCGGCACAAGACGGTCTGCCACGAGCGCGGCGAGTATGCCCGCGACGAGGACGGCGACGGGTTCTGCGAGGTGCACGTCAACACGATGGAAGGCTGCTGCTGTGTTTCGGCGTGCAATTTTGACCCCCTGAGCCGGGGGATCGGCGTGCAATTTTGACCCCTGAATGTGTGGCTGCTGGGCTGCCTGCTTCAGTTCGAGGTGGGCGGTGGGGGATGCTGATTGTGGAGACGGTCGGCCGGATCAGACGCGAGCACTTCGTCAGGGGCAAGTCGATCAAGGAGATCGCGCGTGACCTGAAGGTGTCGCGCAACACGGTTCGCAAGGTGCTGCGGTCGGGCGGGACGTCGTTCTCGTATGAGCGGGAGGTTCAGCCGCGTCCCAAGATCGGGCATTGGAAGGCGGAGCTGGACAAGCTGCTGACGAAGAACGCCGAGAGCGGGACGCGCGAACGGCTGACGCTCGTTCGCCTCTTCGAGGAGTGGCGAGGGTTGGGCCACGACGGCGGCTACGCCGCAATTCGCCGCTATGCCCGGCTTTGGAGCGGGCAGCACGCCGGACAGACGGCCGAGGCGTATGTGCCGCTGTCGTTCGCGCCGGGTGAGGCCTACCAGTTCGACTGGAGCCACGAAGTCGTCCTGATGAGCGGCGTCACGGTGACGGTGACGGTCGCGCACATTCGCCTGTGCCACAGCCGCATGATGTTCGTTCGCGCCTGCCCGCGCGAGACGCAGGAGATGGTGTTCGACGCCCACGAGCGGGCGTTTGCCTTCTTCAAGGGCGCCTGCACACGCGGCGTCTACGACAACATGAAGACAGCGGTGGAGGCGGTGTTTGTCGGCAAGGACCGGCAATACAATCGCCGCTTTCTGCAGATGTGCGCCCATCACCTGGTGGACCCGGTTGCCTGCACACCGGCCGCGGGCTGGGAGAAGGGCCAGGTGGAGAGCCAGGCCGGCTTGGTGCGCGAGCGCTTCCTCACGCCACGGCTGCACGCCACGGCTGCGGGTGAACAGCTACGACGAACTGAATGGTTGGCTGTTGGACAAGTGCATCGCCTACGCCAAGGCGCATGCCCATCCGGAGCGCCCCGAGCAGACAGTGTGGGAGGTGTTCGAGGACGAGCGGCCAAAGCTGGTTCCCCACTGCGGTCGCTTCGACGGCTTCCACGCGCTGGCGGCCTCGGTGTCGAAGACCTGCCTGGTCCGCTTCGACAAAAACAAGTGCTCGGTCAGCGCCGGGGCGGTCGGCCGACCTGTCGAGATCCACGCCTATGCCGACCGGATCGTCATCCGTCAGGACGGACGCGCCGTAGGGGAACATCGCCGCCGCTATGGACGGGGCGAGACAATCTACGATCCTTGGCGTTACGTGCCGGTGCTGGCCCGCAAGCCTGGCGCCCTGCGCAATGGCGCGCCGTTCAGGGACTGGATCCTGCCCGCGGCGATGGAGCGGGTGCGGCGTCGCCTCGCCGGATTTGACGATGGTGACCGGCAGATGGTCGCCATTCTGGCAGCCGTGCTGACCGACGGGCTGCCGGCGGTCGAAGCGGCCCGCGCGCAGGCGATGGCCGAAGGCGTCCATTCCTCCGACGTGATCATCAACATCCTCACCCGGCAGCGCGATCCCGGACCGACCGCCGTCATCGCCACGCCGGATGCGCTGACCCTTCGGCATGTGCCCGCCGCCGATTGCGCCCGATACGATCAGCTCAGGAGCCGATGAGCATGGAGCGGACCGAAGTCCTCGACATGATGGGCACGCTGAAGCTCTTCGGCATGAGGGGCGCCTGTGACGAGGCCCTGGCCGCGGCGATCAAGCGCAAGCACGAACCGCAGCGCTTCGTCGGCGACCTGCTCAAGGCCGAGATGTCCGAGAAGCAGGCACGCTCGATCAGGTGCCAGATGACCATCGCCAAGCTGCCGCTCGCCAAGGATCTCGACGACTTCGCCTTCAAGGGAACGCCGATCGACGAGAGCCTGGTGCGCGATCTCGCCGGCGGCAACTTCGTCGCGCAACAGCGTAACGCGGCCCTGGTCGGCGGAACCGGTTCCGGCAAAACGCACTTGGCCATCGCGATCGCGCGAAGCTGCATCCGTGCCGGATCGCGCGGGCGCTTCTTCAACACCGTCGACCTGGTCAACCGCCTCGAGGCTGAGGGCCGCGCTGGACGTCAGGGACGCCTCGCCGACTTCCTGACCCGTCTCGACTTCGTGGTCCTCGACGAGCTCGGCTACCTGCCGTTCGCCCAAGTCGGCGGGCAACTGTTGTTCCACACCGTCAGTCGCCTTTACGAACGCACCTCGGTGATCGTCACCACGAACCTCGCCTTTGGTGAATGGCCGAGCGTGTTCGCGGGCGACGCCAAGATGACCACCGCGCCGCTGGATCGCCCAACCCATCACTGCGACATCGTCGAGACCGGCAACGACAGCTGGCGCTTCAAGAACCGCGCCTGAGCTTCACAAGCAACCGCCAGGGCTTGCACCGGTGGGTCCACGGGCGACCCCCCGCGCGCCGCTGCGCCAGCCTCTGCATGGGCACTCCGCAACGCGAGGGTCTCCCCTATGGACTACCGGCACAAGCAAACAACACGGGGTCACGATTGGACGCCGATCCGGGGTCAAAGTTCGACGCCGATTGACACGTTGAGGTCGAAATGCTCGCCGCTCAGCCACTCCGCTTGCAGGTTGGTCTGAGTGCCGATACATCGCCCGCCCCGCCCGACCGTCGCTTGCAGCGGCGCAGGCGACGGGACATAGACACCGTCGTGCCTGCTCTCGCGCCAAAGCCGCAGTCCGAGCGCGTGCCTGACGTCCTGAGTGGCGAGGCCGCGCGCGTACGCGGTGCCCTGGCGCGAGTTACCGATATAGTAGCCGTCCAGGTTACTGGCTGGAGGCCATTGCAGCACCGTGGTGCCGTAAGGGTCCCAGAACAATTAGCGACCGGCCGCGCTGTCGTCGAAGTAACCGGGCCGGTTCTCGATCGGCTATCGTTGCGGTGGGCATCCGCCGATGCAGTAGCGCCTTCTATTCGTGCTCTCCCCTTGCTCTATCCTGCTATCCGCCCCCCTCTTTCCTTCCTCGTTCGCTTGGGGCCTCATGCCTGTCCTTGCAATCCGGCAAGGTGCGGGCAGCCTGAGCAGCGAAGCCCGTTGCCAAGAGCGGGCAAACCATTGGGGAGAAACCATGTCTAGCACGCGCGTGATCACCCGCCGCAGCCTCGGCCTTCTAGGCGCTGCCGCCGCGCTCGCATCACCCGCCGGCACGCCTGCCCGCGCCGCGCAGGGCGCCAAGCGTCTCGCCTATCTCACGCCCGGCCTGGACTTGCCGTTCTGGCGCACGCTCGCCAAGGGCATCGAGGACACGGCGAAGACAACCGGCGGTGCCTCGACCACTTATGACAGCCACAACTCCGCCCAGACCCAACTCCAGAACGCGCAAGACGCCATCGCCAAGCAGGTGGACGGGATCATCATCTCGCCCACCGACAGCTCGACGGCTCCCGCCGTGATTACCGCGGCTTCCCGCGCCCGCATTCCCGTGGTCATCGCCGACATCGGCACAACCAGCGGTGACTACGTCTCGTTCATCATTTCCGACAACGAGAAGGGCGCCTATGGCGTCGGCCAGGACCTCGCGGCCGCGATGAAGGCGAAAGGCTGGCAGAACGGCACGGTTGGTCTCGTCACCATCTCGCTCGCCCGCAACAACGGCAAGGCCCGAACGGCGGGCTTCATGAAAGCCATGGACGAGGCCGGTATCAAGCAGGCCGCGCTCTCCCAGATGCAGACCTATACGGCTGACGAGACCTTCAAGTTCGTCCAGGACATGCTGACCGCACACCCCACTATGCGCGGCTTGTTCGTGCAGACCGACCAGCCCGCCCTCGGCGCGCTCCGCGCGCTGCGCGCCGCCAGGCGCGAGAATGACGTGCTGCTTGCCGCCTTCGACGGCATCCCCGACTTCATCCCGCTGATCGAGAATGGCGGCATCGTCGCCTCCGGGATGCAGCAGCCCTACCTCATGGGTCAGCGCTCGGCGCAGGCGATGCTGGACCACTTCGCCGGCAAAACACCCGACAAGCAGATTCTGGTGCCCATCCTGGTCGTGGATCAGAGCAACGTGAAGCAGCTTGAGCCGACCATCCGCAAGACAGTGTTCGGCGAGTAGGCATCAGGAGGGGCGGATCGTGACGCCGCTGCTCGTGCTCCGGGGCATCAGCAAGCGCTTCGGCGGCACCGCCGCGCTCACCAACGCAGCCTTTGATCTGAGAGCCGGCGAGGTGCACGCGCTCGTGGGCGCCAACGGCGCAGGCAAGAGCACGCTGTCGCGCATCATCTCCGGACATATCCGGCCCGATCAGGGCGAGATCCTCCTGGACGGAGTCCCCGTACGCCTCGCCGGCTCGCGCGCCGCGATCCGCAGCGGCATCGCGATGGTCGCGCAGGAAACCTCGCTTGCCCCGGACCTCTCGGTGCTGGAGAACATCATGCTGCCACGCCTGGGGATGCCGGGCCGCCCACGCTGGAGAACCTGGCGCGAGCAGGCGCGGGGGCTTGTGGGGGAGCTGGGCCAGGAGGCAGGGCTCGTGCTCGACGCTCCGGTCGGCGACCTAAGTATCGGCCAGCGACAACTGATCGAGATCCTGAAGGCGCTCGCCCTTGGCAGCCGCATACTTATCCTAGACGAGCCGACAGCACCTCTCTCGCCGCACGAGAGCGAGCGCCTGTTCGCAATCATGCGCCGCCTCGCGCGACAGGGACGGGGGCTGATCTTCGTCTCGCATCGGCTGGAGGAAATCTTCAGCGTCACTGACCGCTTGACCGTGCTGCGCGAGGGCCAGGTCGTCGCGTCCGGGCGAGAGACGCGGGACCTCACCCAAGGCGAACTGGTGCGGCTCATGGTTGGACGCGAGTTGCGGGACGTCTATGCGAGGGGCGAGGGTCTCATGGCAGCGGCGGCAGCGCCGGGCACGGCAGGGCAGGTGGTGCTGCGGGTGGACCGGCTCGCGTGCCCGCCGCAGGTGCGCCATGTCTCCTTCGAGGTGCGGGCGGGCGAGATCGTGGGCCTTGCGGGTCTGGTGGGCGCCGGACGGTCCGAGACGCTGGAGGCGATCTTCGGCTTGCGTCATCCTTCGGCCGGCACGGTCGAACTGGACGGGAAGCCCTTCGCGCCCGGCGCCCCGCGCGAGGCGATTCGTGCCGGCGTCGGCCTGATCCCGGAAGATCGTCGCGGCCAGGGTATCGTGCCCGACTTTTCGGTGCGCGAGAACCTGCTGCTCGCCCATCTGGGCGCGCATCGGGGGCCGACGCTCGCGTACGCCGAGCGGAGAGATGCTATAAGCCGGCTACTCACCTTGTTGGAGCTTCCTGAGCGGCGCGTGCTCGACGCCAATCTTCTCAACTTTTCCGGGGGCATGCAGCAGAAGGTGATCCTTGCCCGATGGTTGCTCCTCTCGCCCCGGCTGCTTCTCCTCGACGAGCCGACCCGCGGCGTGGACATCGGAACGCGCAGCAGCATCTATGCCCTGCTCCGCCGTATCGCGGCCGACGGCGTCGCCTGCGTCGTGGTCTCCTCGGACTTCGAGGAGGTGATCGGCCTCGCCGACCGCATCGTGGTTCTCAGCGATGGGGTGAGCGTCACCGATATCCCGGCCGGGCTGGTGGACGTGGAGAAGCTTGCGATGTTCGCCGCCCCCCGCAGCTCGGCCGAACGGACCCATACCGTCCTTGAGGGCCTGGTTGCCCGTTATGGTGGGGTCGCCACCTGGATCGCGCTGGACGGGGGCGCTGATGGCACCGGGGTACGTCTATTCTGCTTCGATCGCGTCGGCAACGATCCGGCGGCGGACCCTGGCTTCGCCGCCGGCGGTTTTCCCTATCTCGCACAGACCCGAATTGCCCATGCCGTGCCCCAGCGTCCAGGCTTCGTCGCGACGCCCGATGGCAGCCGGCCCACCCTGCTTACCCCAGTCTTCGGCCGAGGCGGGCATAGTCTCGGTATGGTCGCCCTGACGCTACCGGGCTCGCCCGTTGAACTCGACGCGGCATCCATCCGCCGCGAGGTCGAGATGGCGCTGGACGAGATCAACCCCGAGCCGGCGGAGGTTGCTCCGTGAGTTCCACGCTCCCCCGTGACCTCAGCGGCGCCGCGCCACCCTGTCGCCGATCGCCGCTGCGGCTGCTGGCGACGCAGATCGAGCTACGGATGCTCCTGCTCGTCCTGCTGGTGGCGCTCGTCCTGTCATTGATCTCGCCCTACTTTCTCACACTGAGTAACCTGTTCAACCTGATGGACCAGTCCGTCGTGGTCGGCATGGTGGCGCTCGGCCAGACACTGGTGATCCTGATCGGCGGCATCGATCTCTCGGTAGGATCGCTCGCCGGGGTCACGGGAATCGTGCTCGGCTTGGCCTTCCCCGCCAGCGGCCTATGGGGCGGCGTGATCGCCTGCCTCGCCGCGGGGCTGGCGGCGGGCCTTGTGAACGGCGTGGTCATCACCTTCGGCCGGGTGGCGCCGTTCGTGGTGACGCTCGGGATGATGAGCATCGGCCGCAGCCTCGCTTATGTGCTGAGTGGAGCGAGCTCCATCGGCAATCTGCCGCCCGCTCTCGGCAGCCTCTCCGCGGGCACCCTGCTTGGCGTGCCCGTTGATTTCTGGTGCCTGCTCGCCGTCTATGCCGCGTGCTGGTGGTTCCTCGCGCGTGCCAAGGGCGGGCGCACGCTCTACGCCATCGGCTCGAACGCCGAGGCGGCACGGGTGGCGGGGCTCGGCATCCGCTTCTGGAGCGTCTTCGCCTACGCGGTTTCCGGGCTGATGAGCGCGGTGGCCGCCATCTTTCTGGCAAGCAAGATCATGTCCATCGACCCGATCGGCGGCCAGGGGCTGGAGCTTGACGCGATTGCGGCCGTGGTGATCGGCGGCGCGAGTTTGTTCGGCGGCCGGGGCTCTATCGTCGGCACGCTGCTCGGCGTGTTCATCATGGTATTCATCCGCAACGGGCTGAACCTGCTCAACGTCTCGCCCTACTGGCAAGGGACGGCGATCGGCTCCATCATCGTTGCCGCCGTCCTGGCCGAGCGCCTGATCAGCGCGCGCAGCAGACCCCGCTAGGCGACAATCAGGCGCCAGCCCCAAGTCAAGCCTAATTGAACCCCAGGGGCCGTTCTCTAATCGCGCCTCCTTTGTCAAGGGTCTCTTGCTTCTTCCTGTTGCCTTTCCGGGATCACGGTTCTCTCCGCGGTCGGCGTATGCCGCCGCAACATCTGGTCCGAAGCACAGGCGCTGCAATGTCCACAACGAGCTCACATGGAACACATGCGGCCCAACGGCCTCCCTCGCAGCCGGCCTGCACCCTCGCCCCGGAGGGCAACCAGGGCTGTTCAACGCTGCCGCATTGCCTTCACTGAGGCCGCCCTGCCACACATGTGGGGTGAAGTGAGGCGGCTGATCCAAGGGGGATTCCCGAGCCGGCAAATGTCTGACCCTTGGGGCGGCAACGGGGTCGGAGGGTGCCGTGGCTGCGTTTTCGCCGTTGCTGGACGTGCTGGCGGACGTCCCTGATCCGCGCCGGGCGCAGGGGAAGCTCTACGGGCTGCCCCACGTGCTGCTGTTCGCCATCCTCGCCATCGTGACCGGCTGCAACTCGTATCGTGGCATTGTCACCTTCATCGGCGTCCATCGCCGCAGGCTGAACGCGGCCTTCGGCCTGAACTGGCGCCGCGCACCCGCGCGCACCGCCGTCCGCTACATTCTCCAAGGGCTCGACCCGGCCACGGTGGAGGGGGTCTTCCGCCACCATGCCGCCCTGCTGCAGGCGGCGCGCGCCACGCCTGGGCAGGGCAGCATTGCCCTGGATGGCAAGACGCTGCGCGGCAGCTTTGATAAGTTCCGCGATCGTGCCTCTGCCCAGGTGCTGAGCGCATTTGCCACCGACACCGCCTTGGTGCTCCCCTCCGCTGGCTTTCCACCTGCTACGCAGTCGGAACCTTTGCCAGCTCCGCCCACATCGACATCGCCGAGAAATCCAACGAAATCCCGGCGGCACAGATGCTGCTGGCCGAACTCGGCATCGCTCGCGGCACCATCGTCACACTCGACGCGCTGCATTGCCAAAAAAACATTTCGAGGTTGCAGCAGGAGCCAACGTCGCCCTGATCGTCGGCGTCAAGGACAACCAGCCGACCCTGCACCAGAAAATCCGGGCGGCTTCGGCCACCACAACACCACTCGGGTCTGTCCACAGCCATAACAAGGGCCGCAACCGCGACGAACGTCGCACCGTCACCGTCTTCGATCCCGCCGACACGCTGGCCGACACCGACTGGCATCCGCACGTGGCCGCCATCATCCGTGTCGAGCGCACTGTCCACACCCGCAACGCCAAGACCGGGCTGCTGCGCCACTCCGCCGAGATGGCCTTCTACGTTTCAAACACGCCGGTCACCGCCACCCGCGCCGCCGAGGCAATCCGCGCGCACTGGAGGATCGAGACCACCTCGCATTACAGCCGCGACGTCACCTTGGGCGAAGACCGCTCGCGCATCCGCACCAACCCAGGCGTGTTTGCTCGCCTGCGCAGCTTCGCCTTCAACATCCTCAAGGCCAACCAGGCGGACACGCTCAGCCAGGATCGCTACCGCGCCGGTCTCGCAGGCATCAAAAACGTGCTCTCACTCACCATCATTCGAAAGCGTTGAACAGCCCTGGAGGGCAACCCTCACATCCGCGCTGACGCCCGGACGGATCTCTTCACGGTGTGGTCAGGTGCCCGACGGCTGTTCTGACCAACGAAAGGGCTCGCCGGACCGCCAGATGCTGTGCAAGATCACGGACAGCTTCCTGGCAAGCGCCACACGCGCCTTGCCAACGCCGGATCGTTTCGCGATCGCTTGTGCCCAATCCTTCAAACGCGAAGCCCGCTTGACCCGCGTCAAGATCACGACGGCCGCCTCATACATCAGCGTGCGGGCAAGCGTGTCGCCGCATCGCGAGATCCTGCCGCTGCGGTCGACCTCACCCGATTGATACTGCCGTGGCGTCAATCCCATATGCGCGCCGACCGATCGCGATCGAGTGAAGCGCGCCGGGTCCTCGACCGTGCTCACGTAGGCCAGCACGGACACGACCCCGACGCCTGGCACGCTCCTCAACAGGCGGCAGGTCGGGCTCGCCTTCGCCAACGCGCGCACCGCCTTGTCGAACGCGGCAATCTGCTCGCGCAGCTGCCTCCAGGCCGCCAGCATGGGTCGGACAATCGGTGCCAAGTCGTCACGCTCGGCCAGCAGGGCCTCGACCCGCTTGTCGAACGGAAGGCCGCGCACGGCGCCGGGTAGCAGGCCGAACGTCTTGAGCACGCCCCGAATATGGTTCGACAACCGTGTCGTCATGCCGACGAGCTGCGCCCTTACGCCAAGCAGGGCACGCGCCCGATGAGCATCGAGCGATTTCACGTGCACCGGCCGATACCATCCTGTGCGCATGATCTGCGCCAGCCCCTCGGCATCGTTCTGGTCAGTCTTGTTCATCTGCATCTTGAGCGCGGCACTTGCATGCCTCGCATCAAGGCAGGTGACGTTGAGCCCCCGTATCGTCAACGACGCAGATCGAAGTCAGGTAACTGCTCATCCCGGGGTGAGCACGGACTGGCCGCATAGCGTATCGCGAATGGCCTGATAGGCGTCGATCCCGCGGCGCTTGGCGGTGCCGACGGCGGAGCGGACGGCGGCGAATAGATCAGCACCCCAGTCGGAACGGAATCCGCCGGTGACTTTGCGATACGTTGCGGTGGGACGCAGATCCCGTTCGCTCGCGTTGTTGTCGGCGGTGATCTCGGGATGGTCGAGAAAGGTGAACAGGTGCTCGCGGAACCTGGCGTATCGCTTGCGCAGCCGTTTACCGTCGCGCTGCGTCGGCGCCAGCGCGATCACAGCGTCGAGTGCCACTTCCAGCCGTCGCCGGTATTCGCGCCGCGTGCTCTCGGCCAGCGCGCGGTGCCGCCGCGCCAGCAGCACCGCGCGCAGCAGCAGCGCCTTCATGCGCGGGGCGAACACCGCATCCCCCGCCTCGATCGCATACTGGCAGTCGCGCAACTGATGCGCGAGGCAGACCTGCCAGATTTCGGCGTGCCCCTGCTGGGCGCCGTAGAGGTCGGAGACCCAGATCATCGGCCGATGCCCGTCCAGCACCGCGCCGACCACACCGGCGCCACGGCTGCCGCGGATGACGTGGATCGCGACGTCGCTGTTCTGGAACACCCAATTCCAGCGGGTCACGCCACCGACGCGCACCGAGGTCTCGTCCGATCCGATCACGCGGGCGCGGCGCAGGCGCGCGAGGATTGCGGCGACATCGGCCTCCAAACGTGGACGGGCGCGACGGAAGGCGGCGTCCAGCGCGCCCTCGCTGATCCGCAGGGCATGGAGATCCAGCATTATCCGGCTCAGCCGCTCGTAGCTGATCGCGTGGGTGAAACGCAGATACATCGCCAATGCGACGATGTTGATGCTAAACGGCGTGCCCGGTTCCAGCCCCTCCGGTAGCGCTGCCAGCGTGGTGCGACCGCAGCACTGGCAACGCCCGGCATAGCGTTCCACCCGCGTCACCACAGGGCGCACGCGGGGCAGCTCGACCTTATCGTAGCGGGCATCGAGCTTCTGGTCGGCGTCGGCGAGTGCCGACTGGCAGTATTGGCAGCGCGCCGCGCGGGCGATCACCGCCTCGTCGGGCTCGGCCGTCAATTCCCGCCCGCCGCCCCTGCGCCCCACGCTGCCCGCGCGAGGACCGCTCCGCTTCGGCTTGTCCGCCACGTTGTGCTTTAGACCCTTCGACGGCGGCACGCTGGAATTGTCCGGCGTCTTCGGCGGAAGCTGCAACTCGGCCAGCCGCTTCTCCAGTTCAGCAATCCGCGCCAGTGCCGCTTGTAATTGCGCAGCAAGCGAGAGGATGAGGGCATCCTTCTCCGCATGCGACAGCTTGCTCAGGTCAAGATCGGTGTTCACCCCAACCTTGAATTGAGTCGCCCGTTACCGCGTCAACTCCAATTTCGCCGGTCGCTCAAGACAAACTGGCGGGGGTGGGTTGAGCAGTTACGAAGTCAGCTTCTGCGATACGTCCAAACCAACAAATCGGGTCATCGAGCAGTCTCCCATATGCCAATTGCCGAGCGACAGCGCCCGGATCACGGGACTATGAGAGCCTCAGGCCCCCGACCGCGATTACCCGATGTCCACACATGCGTATGTCAGACTGAACGACAGCGTCGCGGTGCTGCTCGTCTTCTTCGCGCTGGTGCTTCTGGTCTGCGGCCTCGGCTATTGGTCGGGGCCGAAATTCGCCAACGAGGCGCAGCAGCTCTGGAACCAGGTTTCCGGCAGCTTGGGCAATCTGGAGAAGCTGTTCGGCTTCGGCGGGCAGGGCGGCGGTTCGGGGACAACGGGCGCGGTCGGCGGCATCGCCAACGCCGCCACCGGCGGCGGCGAGACCTCGATGGTGACGGGCCTCGCCAAGACGGTCGCGACCTCGATCACCTCGCTCCTGGCGGCGATCCTGGTGATCCTGGCCACCGGGGTCTACCTCGCCCTCGCGCCCGACATGTACATCAACGGCGTCGCCCATCTGACGCCGGTGTGTTTGTTGCGATTTTCAATATACTTGGACTGCTGATCGCCACCCCGCTGATGGCCTGCATCATGGTCGGTGTGGCGCGGGTCTATGTGGAGGACGTGCTCGGGGATCCGGCAGGCAGGCGGCTCTCAATCCGCTCGCAGTGGTACTGGTTTGCGCGCCCCGACGAAACAAAACAGCAAGGCCGGTGAGACTGATTTCGGCACTGTCGGCGGCTGTAGCTGGCGGGGTTGGTCCGGATCAAGCGCCGCTCCTTAACGGCACCGGGCCTCGAAGGCTGGGTGATGCCGTGTGAGCGAGGCGGCGTATCGAGGCGGGATTCCTATGGGACCGTTGTGGGCGGCTACTCCTCTTGGCGGCTGATGCATCCGCCTCCCGGCGGGCAGAGAATGTCGGATCCCGGTTCCCTTTCCTGCTCCAGTCGCCCTCCATCCAACCGCTCTCCGCCATGTTTCAGACCGCCCAAAAGGGCCAGGTTCCGCCAGGGTTTGGCAGCGCAGGCTTGAGACTCCGCGGCCGGAACGAGCGCCGGAATCTCTCTCCGAAGGCCGCTCTCTCTCCGGAGCTTGGGACTGCCCGGATTTAGTCTACAAGCTTTTTCCCATGCTCATTCAGAGTGTTAGCCAGGCGCTGAGCGCGGCTTGTTGGCAGTCCCGTTCGCCTCTCACGCGAGGCCGGGTGGCGGGTCGAACTCTCGCTCCGCGCCCAAGCCTCCGCGCCGGCCACGGGGCAGCGGTGACGCGACGCGTGGGGAGGCTTACGTCCCGCGCTGGCAACCCATACCCTCATCGGCCAGGGGCGGTGGATTCTTCTGACTGGAGCGGAAGGAACCGGAGGGCTGGGACAAGCGATCGCGAGCGGGACGGCGGCGCCGACCGAAACGCTGTCGGGGCTGGTGGAGCACGTCACCTACCACAACCCGGAGAACGGGTTTTGCGTGTTGCGGGTCAAGGCACGCAGGCAGCGCGACCTAGTGGCCGTGGTCGGACACGCGGCAACCATCAGCCCCGGCGAGTTCGTCAGCGCGACGGGATGGTGGGCCAGGGACCGCGAGCACGGGCTGCAGTTCAAGGCAACGCACCTCGCCATCACGCGGCCGACCACGCTGGAGGGGATCGAGAAGTACCTGGCCTCGGGCATGATTCGCGGCATCGGCCCGGTCTACGCCCGGGCCCTGGTGGGCGCCTTCGGCGAGGCGGTGTTCGAGCTGATCGAGCACCAGCCGGAGCGGCTTCGCGAGGTGACCGGCATCGGCGCCAAGCGGGCCGCCCGCATCGTCGTGGGTTGGGCAGACCAGAGGGCGATCCGCGAGATCACGCTGTTCCTACATGCCCACGGCGTCGGCACGTCGCGGGCGGTGCGGATCTTCAAGACATACGGCCAGGAGGCGATCGCCCGCATCACCGAGAACCCGTATCGGCTGGCGCGCGACATCCGCGGCATCGGCTTCCGCACCGCCGACCAGGTGGCGTCCAGGCTGGGGATCGCGCCGGAGGCGATGACCCGGGTGCGCGCCGGGCTGTCCTTCGCGCTCGCCGAGGCCACCGGGAACGGCCACTGCGGGCTGCCGACGGGCGAGCTGACGCGGATGACGGCCGAGCTGATCGAGGTGGACGCGGCGCTGATCCAGACGGCGCTCGGGCTGGAGCTGCCGGAGGGCGAGCTGGTGGCCGACACCGTGGGCGGCGAGCCCTGCGTGTTCCTGGCCGGCCTCTACCGCGCGGAGCAGGCGATCGCGGCGCGGCTGCGCCGGCTCGCCGCCGGCCGGCCACCCTGGCCGGTGATCGACGCGGCGCGGGCGATTCCCTGGGTGGAGGCCAGGACGGGGCTGAGTCTCGCGCCAAGCCAGGCCGAGGCGCTGCGCTTGGCGGTCGAGGCCAAGGTGCTGGTGATCACCGGCGGCCCCGGCGTGGGCAAGACCACGCTGGTCAACGCCATCCTGAAGGTCATTCGAGCCAAGGGGGTCGAAGTGGCGCTCTGTGCTCCGACGGGACGGGCGGCCAAGCGCCTGACCGAGAGCACCGGGCTGGAGGCCCGCACCATCCACCGCCTGCTCGAGGCGGACCCGGGCACGGGCGGGTTCCGGCGCGGCGAGGACCACCCGCTCGACTGCGACCTGCTGGTGCTGGACGAGGCCAGCATGGTGGACGCGATGCTAATGCGCGCGCTGCTGCGGGCGCTGCCGGACCGGGCGGCGCTGCTGATCGTGGGCGATGTCGACCAGTTGCCGAGCGTCGGCCCGGGGCAGGTGTTGGCGGACGTCATCGGCTCGGGCGCGGTGCCGGTGATCCGGCTCACCGAGGTGTTCCGCCAGGCGGCCAGGAGCCGGATCATCACCAACGCACATCGCATTAACCAGGGGCAGATGCCGGAGCTGGAGGCGGTGGAGGGCTCGGACTTCTTCTTCGTCGCGGCGGACGAGCCGGAGGAGGCGCTCCGCAAGGTGCTCTCGGTGGTGCGCGAGCGCGTCCCGGCCCGCTTCGGGCTGGACCCGGTGCGCGACGTCCAGGTGCTGTGCCCGATGAATCGGGGCAGCCTGGGCGCGCGGACGCTCAACATCGAGTTGCAGCGGGCACTGAACCCGCCCGGCGAGCGCCGGGTGGAGCGGTTCGGCTGGACCTTCGGCCCGGGCGACAAGGTGATGCAGGTGGCCAACGACTACGAGCGCGACGTGTTCAACGGCGACCTCGGCATCGTCAGGGGCGTCGATGCGGACGAGGAGGTCCTGACGGTCGACTTCGAGGGGCGGGAGGTCGAGTACCGGCTTCGGCGAGCTGGGCGAGCTGGTGCTGGCCTACGCGACGACGATCCACAAGGCGCAGGGCTCGGAGTACTCGGCGGTGGTGATCCCGCTCACGACCCAGCACTACGCCATGCTGGCGCGCAACCTGCTCTACACGGGGGTGACGCACGGCAGGCGGCTGGTGGTCCTGCTGGGGCAGCGCAGGGCGTTGGCTATGGCGGTCCGCAACGGGGCCGCGCGCCGGCGGTGGTCCAAGTTGCGCGAGGGGCTGCGGCCCCACAGCGAGGCCGGCGCCCCGCCACGCCCGCGCGACCCGCGCCTCGTCGAGGCGGAGGCATAGCGCTGCGGCGGCGTGCCAGCGCACGTTCAGTCTGACCAGAAATGCTCGGTGATCACCGCCAATCGTCGCACACTGGTGCGAAGTCGGCATGACGCACCCTCGAGTGAGCCACCCGCTTGTCGCCGTGTGCGAGAATCATCTGTACTAGCTGACATTTGATCGGACAGCTGGCCTGTATGGTGCCGGATGGATCATGTCTGACCGACGTCAGGCGGCGTTGAGCATTTTTCCCCTGGCGAGCGGGAGGGTGTCAAGGAAGGTCTGCATCGGGGCCTTGCCGTAGCACCAGCGGCCCTGATGAGGGCGTTGCTCATTATAGCTGCTGACCCAGACATCGAGATCGGCCTGTAGCTGCTCGATGCTGCTGTAGATGCGCTTGCGGAAGGCGACCTGATAGAACTCGTGCAGCACCGTTTTGTGGAAGCGCTCGCAGATCCCGTTGGTTTGCGGACTCTTTGCCTTGGTCCGGCTGTGGTCGATGTCCTCGATCGCCAGGTAGAGCTCGTATTCGTGGGCCTGCGAGGTGCCGCAATACTCGGTGCCGCGATCGGTCAGCACGCGGGACAGCTTGACCCCGTGCTCGTCGAAGAACGGCACCACGCGGTCGTTCAGCAGGTCGGCGGCGGTGATCGGGGCCTTGCGGTCGTAGAGCTTGGCGAACGCCACCTTGGAGTGGGTGTCGATGCAGGTCTGCTGATAGATCCGCCCGACCCCCTTGAGCGTGCCGACATAGAAGGTGTCCTGGGCCAGGCAGTAGCCCGGACACTCGCTCTCGAACTCGCCATGCGCCTCGTTGTCCTGCCGGGCCCGCTCCAAGGCGGCGACCTGGGCTTCGGTCAGCACCAGGCCGTCCTGTGCGCTCTTGGCCTCGAGTGCCTTGAGCCGCTTCTTCATGGTCTCCAGGTCGTGGCGCTGCCAGACACAGCGCACCCCGGCCGGGGAGATCGTCAGGCCGCGCTTCTTCAGCTCATTGGCCACCCGGACTTGGCCAAAGGCCGGCTGCTCGACGGCCAGCTCGACGACCGCCTGCTCGATGGCCGGCTCCACCCGATTGCGCAGGATTGGCTTGCGCCGGGTCATCTCCGCCAGCGCGATCTCGCCGCCCTTTTCGTAGAGCTCCTGAAAGCGGTAGAAGCTGTCGCGCGAGTATCCCATGATCTTGCAGGCCTGCGACACATTGCCGAGCTGTTTGGCCAGCTCCAGCAGACCTACCTTGGCCCGGATTACCTTGCGTTCGTTGGTCATGGTCGGCTCCTCGGTTCTGGGCGACCGGAGCGAGACATTCCTGTCCTCCGGTCCCGGGTTGCCCGCACCAAACAAACCAGATTGTCAGATTAAATCCTAGCTAGTACAAATCATCCTACGTCGGTGGCTTGCCTTCCAAAATGGTCACGTCGCCACGGTGACCGCATCGGGCATGCGATTACCTGACCTCACCAATCCGCTCTTGCAGGCGCAACGGCCGTTCCGAGTGGATCTGCCGCTCGAACGCCCGCAGCCGCTTGTAGACGGAAATCAGTTCGACAGTTGTCGTCCAACTGTGCACCAGGTACTGGAACGAGCCCTCGACCCGGCCAAAGGCACGCACGATCTGCTGCATCACCCCAAGCGTGACGGCACCCGCGACCAGGGTCGGACCCAGGGCGACATAGGGGACCAGCGCGCCGAACTGCAGATACGACCACTTCGCCACGTCGAAATACATGTAGTGAAAGAACAGGCGGAAGTAGTTGCGCCGCACGGCGCCGAACAGGACTCCCAGGCGCGGCGCGTCCGCGCGCTGGTGGTCGTCCTCCCCGTACACCAGTTCCTTGCGGTAGGCGGCCTCGACCCGCTGGTTCTGGAACTCCAGGCCCGGCAGCTTGACCCCGACGACCCCCATCAGCACGGTGCCGGCCAGCGCGAACAGGATCGCGACCCACACCAGCGCATGGGGCACCGGCCCGACCCAGGGCAGCCCGGTCACCTGGGCCGACAGCGTCCACAGGATGGGCAGGAAGGCGATCAGGGTCATGACCGAGCGCATGAAGCTCACGCCCAGCCCCTCCATCAGCCGGGCGAAGCGCATGGTGTCCTCCTGCACGCGCTGGGAGGCGCCCTCGACGCCGCGCACGAGGTGCCAGTGGGCGGTGTAATAGTCGTTCATCGCCGTGCGCCAGCGGAACACGTAATGCTTGATGAAGAAGTCACTGCCCACCGCAATGAGGACGTACAGCCCGGCGACGCGCCCGAACGTCATGAGCTGGCCTAGATACTCGCCCATCGTGATCGAGCCCGGCTTGCCCAGCGCCCTCTGCACCAGGTTGTAGAAGCTGCCGAACCACTCGTTAATCCGCACGTCGAGCTCGACCTGGTACCAGGCGGCGAACAGGATCAGCCCGCTGCCAAAAAGGGACCAGGCGCACCAGCGGCGGCTCATGAAGAACGATCGGAACACCCAGCTCTCCTGCTTCGGATCTGGCCTGCGACCCGTGGGGAGAGGCTAGAGCGTTTCCCGCCGTCGCGGGAATTTTCAGCACCCTAGCGGATGATCTTCCAGCGGTGGGGCGGCGGCTGGTCCGGCGGGCGCAAGATACCGGTTACGGCGGCATCGCGGTGATGCACCCGACCCTGTGGAGATCGCCAATGATGCGTACCGGCCAATAGCGGAGGAGGCGTCGTGTCACAAAGATCTGTCGAACGCGTTCGAGGACGCCGAAAAAGCTGGCCTGCCCTGGCCGGGGAGGTTTTGACGGAAGCGCGGCGGAGCAGGGCCTGGAGCTATTCCCGCCTGACTGGAAACGCAAGTTCCATGTGGATGCGCGCATCGGCATTCAGCGGCGTTTCCAGCCGACGTGAAGTGCAAACCCACCATTTCCCGCGGCAACACGATCGGCCTCCACCCCGGGGGCAGCACGGCGGCGGCAGCGGGGCGCCGCAAAACGCGAATGCGCCCGGCGCTTCATCGCGATCAGTCCTACGCGGGGCCAGGCAGGCGGGCTTCGATCCGCTGTGCGAGCGAGCGCAGCAGGCCAGCGTCGGCGCAGGCGACCAGGACGGCCGTGAACGCGCCGTCGGAGCCGATGGTGAAGAGCGCGTCCGGTGCTGCGTCGTCCGGCGATGGGGTGGTGGTCACGTCCGCGGTGTCCGGCTGTTCCCGGAGCGCCTCTAGGAGGCGCCTGATCTCGCCCTGCTTCGGCCCGAAATAGAAGCGGTGCCTTGGCCACTCCTCGCCGCCGCCCTGGTCAAGGTCGAGAGCGGCCAGCTCGAGGCGGCTCGTCAGGTCGTGGAACAGGTTCAGGGCCGCGTCGCGCACGCTTGGCGGCAGGCCCGCCTCGTCCGCCTTCGCCTCAATCTCAACGGGCGAGGCGGCGGTCATCAGTTCGGGCATGCTGTCCTCCTCGAAGCGGCCGCCTCACCTCACGCCGCAACAGCGCTTGTATTTCCATGCTGCTGCGGTTCCAATATCTCCCTCGTTGGACGGCATCGGTTCGCCGGCCGTTCCGCTCGAGTTATTCACCACGTGGCGGAGGTGGCCTAAACTTGGCTTGTATTCCTGCCGGCTCGGCGCATGCCACCATCCCGGCACGCGCCGCACGCGTTCCACCGAGCCTCGGGTCCGCGCCCCGGCATCCCCATCGATGTGAATGCTTCTATGCTCCGTGGAGCAGCCGCGTCCGACCGGTGCAACTTTGTTCACCTTTCCAAGCCGCACATCCTGTCAAGATTGACGTCCATCCCTCCGACGGAGGCGTGACCAGTGAACGGGCCGTTCCGTGGCATCACGCGCCAGGCGGCGCAGACGCCATCCCGCAGTTCATGAGCCCGCGCGTACGACCCTGTCGCCAGGAGGCCGAAGAAGACTCCGATGACATCGCCGTCGATGCCACCATTGTAGTAGGCGGGCGCACCCCGGTCATGTTCGCCGACGGCATTGAGACCCTTGCTGATGACGCGGTTCGCCTCGCCTTCCGGCTGTACCGGAGGGGGCGGTCCCTACAGCCAGCCCAAGGATGACGGAGGCTGTCCAGCCGCAGCAACGGCCGTCAGAAGCAAGCCTAGTGTGACGACGGAAGGGACCGTGCCCATTCTGCTCTCCCGCCCGAAGCGAGCCTAGAGGATAGCACCCCCTTGCAAGTCCGCAGGCTGTACACCGCGGCAGGACCTCGAACTGCTCCAGGAGAGCAGCGCATCGTTGAATTGCCGCCCACTCTGGGAGGCTGGGAACAGCGCCTACCGATATTTTGAAACATCCAGCATGTGTCCGCCGACAAGCGCAGCACGGGCTGCTCGCTCTCACAGCCATAGCGGAAGGCTCGCGAACCCCACGATGGCGCCGCCTCCGCGATTGCCCTTTCGCCTGATCGACGTCGGCAGCGCGTGGAAGGCGCAATGCGCAAAAGAATTACCATCAATGACCAGCAGAGGACGGCTCACGACCGGTACATGGAAATCCTGTATGGGAGCCGCTTGGCAGCGTTCACGAACCTCCTTGCTCCTCTGCGCGACCCTGAACTAAATCGGAGAGCTCACTTCAACCCACAGTCAGTCCATCCACTGAGGACACGACGCGTGCTTCCTGGCCGGGGATGACGGGAGCGTGACCAGGTCTACCGGCACGATATTCCTCAGGGACGAAATGCTGCGTCAGGGGCTATGCGCGGAATTGGGTGATGGCTGAGTGAAGGCGGCGTATCGAGGTGAGTGAGAGCCTGCCTGAACCTCCGGAGGAGCGATACGCCTATGAGAAGTGTATAGCATCGTTGTCCCCCTTCGTCAGCCAGACGAGATCGAGGATCCGCTGACGGCGGTTCTGAGGAGCGGAGCTCGGCACCTGCTGGTCGAGGCTGTGGAGGCCGAAGCCGAGGCGTTCCTGGCCGAGTTGAAGGGGCTGCGCCTGCCGGACGGGCGCGAGCGCGTTGTGCGGCACGGGCATGGGCCGGAACGCCTGGTGCAGACCGGGATCGGCCCGGTCGCGGTGCGCCAGGTGAAATTGCGCGACCGCGGCGCCGGCGAGAATGGGGCCGAGCGCATCCGCTTCACCGCGGCGCTCCTGCCGCGCTGGGCGAGACGGACGCGAAGCCTGGATGCGCTGCGGCCCATCCTCTACTTGCGCGGCCTCTCGATGGGCGACTTCCAGGAGGCGCGCGCCGCCCTGCTGGGGCGCGATGCCCCGAATCTGTCGCCCGCGGTCATCGCGCGGCTGCGCGACGAGTGGCAGGCCGAGTACCGAGCGTTGGCAGCGGCGCGGCCTGTCGGCGCGGCACTACGTGTATGTCTGGGCCGATGGCATTTACCTTCAGGCCCGGATGGAGCCGCAGGCCGAGTGCGTGCTGGTGCTGATCGGCGCCACCCCGGAGGGCAAGAAGGAACTGCTCGGCTTTCAGGTCGGCGTGCGCGAGAGCGCGCAGAGCTGGCGCGAACTGCTGGTCGACCTCAAGGCCCGCGGCCTGGTCATCGCCCCCGAGCTGGCCACCGGCGACGGTGCGCTCGGCTTCTGGAAGGCGCTCGAGGAAGTCTCGTCGACAACCCGGCACCAGCGCTGCACGGTCCACAAGACCGCCAATGTTCTCGACAAACTGCCCAAGTCCATCCAACGCGCGGCCAAGGCCGACCTGCGCGAGATCTGGACGGCGCCGGACCGTGCCACCGCCGAGGCGGCGATCGCCACCTTCGCCGAGAAGTATGCGGCCAAATACGAGAAGGCGGTCGTCTGCCTGGTGAAGGACCGCGACGCGCTACTGACGTTTTACGACTTCCCCGCCGAGCACTGGGATCATCTGCGCACGTCCAACCCGATCGAGAGCGTGTTCGCCACCGTCCGGCACCGCACCATCCGCACCAAGGGCGCGCTGTCGCAAGACACCGCCCGGTTGATGGTGTTCAAGCTGGTCACGGCCGCGGCGAAAACCTGGCGTCGGCTCAAAGGCGAAAACCAGTTGCCCAAGGTCGTCCAGGGTGTCACCTTCAGCAACGGTGTCGAGGTCATCAAAACGCCGGTTCAAACCGCCGCCTGATCACGCCGTCACCCAAATTCCAGCATAGCTCGGGCCGTCCTGGCGCCGGGCACGCGCACCGTGACCCGCCTTCTGCGGATCACTGGCCTGGCACGTGAGCGGCATTTCGTGAACTACTATCGTGTGCTCAACCGTGCCGTGCTGCACCAGCATCACTCCAAGAGCGGTGGCCGCTTCTCGCCGCCGTGCCTCCGGCGATGGGATGGTTGAGGATGCGGGCCGATCTCGGCCTCGCCGACCGTACGATCGACGCCTACGCACGAGGTTTGTCGGAGTACCTGTCATTCTGCGCCGCAATTGTGGCCGACCCGCTCACCCGCGCGCCGCGAGCACATAGCCCGCTTCGTCCGCGTTCTGGCCGAGCGCCCTCTGCTACGTCCGGGCGTTGATGCCGCACGCCCATCCTCCGCTTGCCGGCGCCTGGCCAATGCCACCGTGCAGCGGAGGCTCACTGCCGTTCGCCTGTTCTACGACCACCTTATCGAGGAAGGGCTGCGCGAGCCAACCCGGTCGGTCGGGGTCGCTATGCGCGCAGTGCCCGCGTCGGCGGCAACCGCCGGGGCCTGATCCCGCGACAGACACGACTGCGGTGGATTCCAGACGAGACGGAGTGGCGCGCGATCCTCGATGCTGCCAAGCGTGAGCCGATCCGGAACCGCGCGATGCTGGCACTCGGCTACGACGCGGGTTTGAGTGGTGAGGAGCTATGCAGCCTGCGAACCGACGATCTCGACCCCGGGCACCGACTGCTGCGCGTGCGCGCTGAGACGACCAAGGGCCGGCGTGAGCGTGTGGTGCCGTACTCGGCAGTGGGCGGCGAGCTCCTGCGCGCCTACCTTATGCATCGCGCCGACATTAGCCGAGCGCGCGGGCCGCTATTCCTTTCGGAGTCGCGGCGCAACCACGCCGAACCGCTGACCCCGTGGACCTGGTCCAAGGTCGTGCGTCGAATCGCGCTCCGCTGCTGGAGAGCCGGCCCGGATTGCGCCCGATCGCCCTGCTTGAGGAGATGCAGCGGCGTCACACCGATCGCGACTGGGACCGGCTGCGTCGCACGCTGGAGCGGCGGGTCAGCGCCTGGCATGGGTTGCACGGGCCAGACCGGGAGGTGATCTTCCGCCAGGACCACCCGCCGGGGCAGCAGGGCCTGTCGGATTTCACCGACATGGGCGAACTGGCCGTCACCATCGCCGGCCAGCCACTCGATCACCGGCTCTACCACTTCAGCCTGGCCTACTCCGGCTGGGAGTATGCCGAAGTCGTGCTCGGAGGCGAGAGCTACCCAGCGCTGGCCTGCGGGCTGCAGAACGCCTTGTGGGCGGAGCTGGACCGAAAGGTTCCGTCGGCGTAGCCGGTGGAAGGGCCAGCGGAGGGGCTGGCCGGCGTGCCGGCGGAGCACCGATCCGACAGTCTCTCGGCCGCGTTCCGCAACCTCGATGACGATGCCCGCGCCAACCAGACCCGGCGCTACGAGGCGCTGTGCGACCACTACGGCATGACCGCCACCCGCAACAACCCCGGCTTGGCGCGTGAGAACGGCTCGATCGAGAGCCATCATGGCCACCTCAAGCGCGGCGTCGAGCAAGCGCTGATTCTGCGCGGCAGCCGCCACTTCGACAGCCTGGAGGCGTACCGGAGCTGGATTGCCGAGCTGATCAGACGCCGCAATGCGCGGCGCGACAAGATGGTCAGCTGGAACGCGCCTAGCTGCGTCCGCTGCCGCCCCGGCGGACCACCGACAATGACGAGGCGAGCGTGATCGTCACCTCGAGCAGCGGCTTCGTGCTGCGCAAGGTGTTCTACACGGTGCCGTCCCGCCTATTTGGTTACCGGCTGCGGATCCGCCTCGAAGCCTGTCCTCAGGCCGGCCTTGGCCGGACCCGTGGGTTGACCGCCTGGAATGCTTCCTCGGCCAGAGCCAGGTGCTCACTCTGCGGCGCGGCCGCAGCTGGGTCGAGGGACGGCACGGTCACGTCATCGACTATCGTCACGTGATCCACAGCCTTTGCCGCAAACCCATGGCGCTGCTGCACCTCGTCTACCGCGACGCGCTGTTCCCCCGTCCAGCCTATCGCCTGGCCTGGGAGCGCCCGCTCGCCGCCGGTGACGCGCGGGGCGCCTGCAAGACGATGGTCGGCCTGCTCGCGCTGGCGCACGAGCGCAACTGCGCGGCCGAGCTCGCCGCCGTCCTGACCGCGGAATTGGATCGCGGCAACCTGCCGGACCTGATCGAATTGCGCGCGCTTCGCGCCGCCGCCAGGCGCGGCGCCGGCGATCTCTGTAGTCCTGCCGGCGATCGCCAGCTACGACGTGCTGCTCCCGGCGACAGGAGCCGCATCATGACCGAAGCGGTCACCATCGACGCAGCACGCCTGCCGCTGCTGCTGGGCGAGCTGTGCCTGCCGACCATCGGCGCGCTCTGGCCGCAGTTCGCCGAGCGCGCCGATCGGGAAGGCTGGCCGGCCGGCAGGCTGCTGGCCACGCTCGCTGAACTCGAGCTCGCCGAGCGCTCGCAGCGACGCATCCAGCGACACCTGGCCGAGGCGCGCCTGCCGCCCGGCAAGACGCTGGACAGCTTCGAGTCCAATGCCGTGCCGATGGTCAGCAAGGCGCAGATCACCGCCCTCACTGCGGGCGATGGCTGGCTGGACAAGGGCGCCAACATCCTGCTGTTCGGGCCAAGCGGCTGCGGCAAGTCGCATCTCGGGGCGGCGCTCGGCCACGCGCTCATCGAGAGCGGCTATCGCGTGCTATTCACCCGCACCACCGATCTCGTGCAGCGCCTGCAAGTCGCGCGGCAGAACTTGTCGCTCGAGACGACCATCGAGAGGCTCGACAAATACCACCTGATTATCCTCGATGATCTCTGCTACGTGCGCAAGGACCAGGCGGAGACCTCGGCGTTATTCGAGCTGATCGCCGCCCGCTATGAGCGCCGCAGCCTGCTGGTCACATCGAACCAGCCGTTTCGTGAATGGACGAGCGTTTTTCCGGATGCCGCGATGACACTCGCGGCAGTCGATCGCCTCGTTCGCCACGCCACCATCCTGGAGATGAACGTCGAAAGCTATCGACGCCGCTCCGCGACGACGCGACAACGGCAGCGCCCGATGTCATCCCGCGACACGGCGCGCGACAGCAACGGTGACACAAACGAGAGCGCAGCAACCTCGTGACGCCGCGCAGCGATCGGACATCTACCTGTCGCTCACCAGCCATCCCACCTATCGCGCTACACCCCCTGAGCGAACCTTGGTAATCTCTCCGACTACGCCGCGGCTGGCTTTGCCGGCGATCTCCCTCTGAATCTGGCGGACACTGGGCTCGGTCGAGGCGGCAAGAGCCTCGATTTCACTGACGGTGCGGGCGGGGACGGGCGGGCGGCCGAGATGCCGTCCGCGAGCCTCGGCCGCTGTCATGCCGGCGGTGACGCGCTCGCTGATCAACGACGATCCAGTTCGGCCATGGCGCCGATGATGGTGAAGATGGCGCGCCCCCTCGGGCTGTCGGTGTCGATCTGGTCCTGGACGCTGATGAACCGGACGCCGAAATGGTCGAATTCCTCCAACGCCGCCCGGAGGTGGCGCGTGCTCCGGGCGAAGCGGTCGAACTTCCAAACCAGCACGCAGTCGATTTCACGGTTCCGGGGTGCCGTCATGAGCGCATTCAACTGCGGCCGGCCTTCCCATCGTCCTGACACGGCGACGTCGCACTAATCCCGGACCACCTCGAGGGCGGCGCGCGCGGCGTAGCCGCGGAGCCCGTCGTATTGCAGGTCCCGCTTCTGATCCGGGGTCGAGACCCGCAGGTAAAGCGCGGTGCGGGCGCCGGGCACGGCCGGCCGGGCGCGGCGCCCGCGTCCGGGAAGGCATCCCTTTGCGGACACCGATCCGCTACCTGCCATCCCCTTCAAATCACACGCTCCGTCCGGCTGCCGCGGCGGACCCATTTCCGGACATCCCATGACGGCGATCGACCGCACGGCCTACCCGCGTCCAGGGGCGCGGCTGACCCGGGAGGAACTGACTGCCCGCTATGACCTGGCGGACGCTGATCGCGCCTTCATTCGCGCGAACGCCCGCGGCGATGCAGGGCGCAGGGTGCTGGCGACGCCGCTGAAGACGCGCCAGGACCTCGGATACTTCACGATGCCCGAGGAAGCGCATCCCGACACGGTTGCGCATCTGGCGTCGCAGCTCGGACCGCCGGCTCCGCCCGCCTGGCCTGACGAGGCGCGCAGGACGAAGTCGCTGTATCGCTACCAGGTGGCGGTTCGTGCTCACCTCTCCGTCGGGCAATACGACGAAATGGCCGAACGTCTGGTGGTCGACACCACGTTGAAAGCCGCGGAAACGATGAGCGATCCCGCCGATCTCATCAATCGCGCGGTCGAGGCGTTGCGGGCCGCGGCGATCGAATTGCCAGTCTTCAGCACGCGCGATCGGCTGGTCAACAGCGTGCGTGCCGATGTCCATGCGCGGATCTACGGCTAGGTGAAGCGGCGCCTGACGGCCGATCACAAGGCGACGCTGGACGGGTTGTTGGCCAGGCCACCGAACAGCGTCACGACCAACTTCAATTGCCTCAAGTGGGGTCGTGCACACATGGCTCACCCTGGATGTCGGCAGCGGCTTCAGCTTCGCTCATGGAAGGCTGGATTGCCGCGGCATCATCACTCATTCCGCCGGGCCCTTTGCATCATCTGGACTGCACTGTCCTGGCAAAGTCCACGGATCCTCTTATGGCAAATGGAAGACACGGCGTAGCGGCACCCCCACGGGCGAACCGTCCCGGTTAGCCGCCATAATGTCGGCCCTATAGACCCACCAGCGGCGCATCACCTCACGCGCAGGAAGTTCGTCCATCCGGTGCCCCCTCCGCGCGCCGCAGCACCGCAAACAGCGACGCGTCAGATGCATCGAGAAAGATGCTGTGGTCGCTGATGCCGCTCTCCTTGAGCAAGGAGGCGAGTTCCGGCCAGATCGCGCCATGCCGCCGTTCATACTCGGCCGCCTGGCCTGGATTGAGCCGCATGCGGAAGGCGATCTGTTCCATTTCAGGCGCCCCGCCGCCGCGCCGGCATTAGCTTGCGGATGATGATGGGCAGCGCGATGGCAATGATCAGCAGAACGCCGATCAGCACCGTTATCTCGATCCCCGGCATGTTGACCAGCCCCATGCCGTAGGTCAGGAAGCCCATGACAAAGGCCGCTATGAAGACACCGGGAATGGTCCCGGACCCGCCGTTGATGTTGACGCCCCCGAGCACGGCCATGGTGATGATATCAAGCTCCCAGGCTGTGGCGATGTTGGGCCGCGTGCTGCCGAGCCGCGAGGTCAGCAACACCGAGGCGAGACCCGAAAACAATCCCACCAGCACAAAAAGAACCATCCGGTAACGTTGCACGTCGATGCCCGAGAACAGCGCCGCGGTTGGGTTGTTGCCAATGGCGTAAATCCGCCGGCCGAAGCTCGTCCGGTGCAGCAGTAAGCCGAAGGCGATGGTCAGAACGACGAAAAGGCAGAACTCGAACGACAGCACCCAGACGACATAGCCCTGGCCGAAGTAGGCGAAAGCGTCGGGATAGGAATTGTAAGCCTTCTCGCCAAGGACGATATACGAGATGCCGCGGAATAGGCTCATCGTTCCGATGGTGACGATGATCGCCGGTGCGCCAAAAAACGTCACCAGCCAGCCATTGAACGCGCCGCACAGGACCCCGACGAGCGGGCCGATGACGAACAGGACCGCCGTCGGCGCGCCCGCCACCGCTGCCGCTCCCATTGCGGTCGAAGCCAGCGCAATGATGGAGGCGACCGAGAGGTCGATATCTCCCGCGATGATGAGCAGGGTCATCGGCAAGGCGACGATCCCCTCTTCGGTGAAGTCGAACGTCGCATCTGAGACGTTGTTCCAGTTGAGAAAGTACGGCGAGAGCTGGACGTTCATGAACACCACGAGGGCCAGGAGCACCAGCAGCAGCACTTCCCACCGTAGCATGAGGTCGGAGGCGCGCCAGGGCAGCCGATCCGGAACCGCAGTGCGCGAGAAAGTTTCGATGTCCAAAGTTTGGTCGGACATAAGCGTGCCCTCCCTTAGCCTGTTGCGGCCGGTCGCAGGATGCGACGGCCTTGGCGCCGCTCCCCACGCGCGTTCAGGATCACCGCGACGACGATCACCACGCCCGAAATGCCCATCTGCCAGAACGGCGAGATGCCGACCGTAGGGAGCGCGTTCTTGACCACGCCCAGGAACAGCGCCCCCAGAACGCAGCCGATCACCGTTCCGATGCCGCCGGCGATGCTGACACCACCAATCACGCAGGCCGCGATCACCTGCAGCTCGAAGCCGAGCGCCGTGTCGACATAGGCGACCGCATAGCGCGCCACCCACAGATATCCGCACAGGCCGGCCAAGGTACCCGAAATGCAAAACGCCAGGAACTGCTCCCGTCCGGGATCGATGCCAGCGTAGACCGCAGCGCGCGGATTGCCGCCGGCAGCATAGAACCTTCTGCCAAAACGGGTGTGCGCGAGCACGAACCAGACACCGAACCCGATCGCGACCGCGATCCAGGAGAACAGGTCGAGGCCAAATGTGATACGCGGGAAGCCCAGGAACGCGTGGCTCATCTCGTTGCTGTTCACCCAGGCGCCGCCGCGCAACGGGAAGATGACGCCGCGATAGATGCTGAGCGTTCCGAGCGTGACCACGATCGACGGAATGCCAACCCGCCAGACCAGCACACCGTTCAGCGCGCCGAGCCCCAATCCGAGCAGCGCAGCGAGCAACAGGAAGGCAATCCCCGACAGATGCGGGGCACTGACGGACAGCATTGCCACGAGCATCCCCGTCAGGGCCAGATTGGCCGCGACAGAGAGATCGATGGCCCCGGTCAGGATGACAAACATTTCGCCCAGGGCCAGGATGACCAGGGCCGAGGTGTCGCTGAACACTCCTCTCAAGCTTCCAGGCGTGACGAAGACCGGCGCCTTGAAGCTGACCAGGAGAATCAGCGCGATGACGATCGCGGCGAGCGCCGTTTCGCGCCGGCGCAGCAGGGTGGAAATCTGCATCGGTCCGGACCTTACGCGGCTTCGTGCAGCGCGGCGGCTGGCGCGCCCCCGGTCGCTGCGGTGACAACGGCCTCGGGCGTGGCCTGCTCACGCGTGAAGACCTGCTTGATATGGCCTTCGTGCATGACGACAATTCGATCGGACATCCCGATCACCTCGGGCAGTTCAGAAGACACCATAATGACCGCAAGCCCCTGCTCGACCAGCTCGACCGTGAACTCATGTACGGCGGCCTTGGCGCCGATGTCGATGCCCTTGGTCGGCTCATCCAGGATGATGACCTTGGGTTGGGTGGCGAGCCATTTGGCGATCACCACCTTCTGCTGATTGCCGCCCGAGAGCGTGTCGACCGGCACCGACCAGCTCGCAGCTTTCACTTGGAGCCGCCCGCCATACTGCCTGGCCAGTCTGAATTCGCCCGCCATGTCTACAAAGCCTCGGCGGCTCAACCGATCGAGCTGCGGGAGGCCAATATTCTCCACGATCGGGAGCTGCAAAACGGCGCCCTGCTTGCCGCGGTCCTCGGGCACATAGACGATGCCCGCGCGCACGGCATCGCGCGGGCTCACGATCTTCAACTCCTGCCCGTCCAGCCGGACACTGCCGCGGCTCGGCCGGGTGATACCGAACAGGGCCTGCATCACCTCGCTGCGCCCAGCACCTACCAGACCATAAAAGCCCAGGATCTCGCCCGTGCGCAGGCTAAACGAGATGTTCTCGAACTCCGTCGGGTGCGACAGGTCGTCCACCTCGAGCACGACCCCACCCAGCCGCACTGGACGTTTCGTATAGATCTGCTCGACGCTGCGGCCGACCATCATCGAGACGAGCCGATCCTGGTCCGTGTCCTTGATCAGTCCGTCACCGATGAAACGGCCATCGCGGAAGACGGCGTAGCGGTCGCAGATCGCAAAGATCTCATCGAACTTGTGGGTGATGAACAGCACCGCCTTGCCGGCAGCGGTCAGGCCGCGAACGATGCCGTAAAGGTCCTCGATTTCACGACGCGAGAGTGCGGCAGTGGGTTCGTCCATAATTACGATGCGGGCATTGATCGAGAGCGCGCGGGCGATGCCCACCACGTGCCGCTGCGCGATGCTGAGGTCCTTGAGGATCGTGCGTGGATCGAGCCCGATCTCCAGAGAAGAGAGCAGCTCACGCGTGCGGGCGTACATGCTTGACCAATCGATCAGTCCGCCAGCCCGGCGTGGCTCGTGTCCAAGAAAGATGTTCTCGGCCACGCTCAGCTCCTCAAACAGCACCGTCTCCTGGTAGATCGCGGTGATGCCGGCGGTGAAAGCCTCCTCAGGACTGCGGAGGACGAGCGGCTTGCCGTCCAGGCGCATTTCCCCGCCATCCGGCTGGTAGATGCCGGTTATGATCTTGACCAGCGTGGACTTGCCGGCGCCGTTCTCGCCGATCAGCGCTGTCACCTCGCCGGGGAACAGTTGGAGGCGGGCACCGTCGAGCGCCTTCACCCCGGGGAAGGACTTGGTGATGCCGGAAAGTTCGAGGATCGGTGTGGTCATGGGGAGTCCTGACCGGTCTGCATCCCGGCGCCCTCGTCGCGGCGCCGGGATGGGTCGTTGCTCAGAAGACTTTGGCCGCCGCTTCGATGTTGGCTTTGTCGTAGATCGTCGGCGGCCCGAGAATTACGACGTTATTCTCGCCGAAGGTGCGCGAGCCGAGGCGGCCCAGCGAGACCGACGTGCCTGGGGCTGGCTTTACCTTCCCGCTGGCAATATCGGAGGCCAAATAGACGGCGCCATAGCCGAGGTCGATCGGATTCCAGATCGCAAAACTCTGTACCGAGCCTTTCGTAACGTGTCCCGCCAGTTCCGAAGGCAGGCCCAGCCCGGTCACGAAGACCTGGCCGACCTTGTGCTGGTCCTCGACGGCCTGCGCCGCGGCAACAATGCCGATGGAGGTGGGGGCCACGATCACCTTCACCTCCGGATGCGCCTGGAGCAGCGTCACTGTCTCGCGATAGCTCCTATCAGCGAGATCCTCGCCGTACACGGTTGCGACGAGCTTGAGGCCGGGCTGCGAGGGCAACGCCGCCTTCATCGCCGCAATCCAGGCATTCTGGTTGGTGGCCGTCGGGGTACTGGATAGGATCGCGATTTCGCCCTTGCCGTTGACCGGCTGGGCGGCCACCTTGACCAGAGCCTCGCCGATCAGCTTGTCGCTTGAGGGCTCCAGATGCGCTTCGCGACCGGCAGGGGCGACGGCGCTGTCCCAGGAAACGACAGTGATGCCGCGCCGCATCGCCTTCTTTAGGCTCGGCACAAGCGCGTCGGTGTCGTTGGCGGAAATAGCGATCGCATTGACGTGCTGGGCGATCAGTGAGTTGATCGTATCGATTTGGGCTTCGGCGGTGGTTGTCGTGGGCCCGGTGTAGATCAGATCGACGCCGAGTTGCTTGGCTGCCTCCTCACCGCCCCGGTGGGCGGCGTCGAAAAAGCCGATGCCGAGCGCCTTGACCACCATCGCGATGCGCACGCTGCCTGCCGCCGTCGCCGGATTGGCCCCAAGCGCCAAGCCGAGGCTCAGGGCCATACCGCCAGCCAGGATGTGCCTGCGTCTCATTCTGTCCTCCCCTCGGTTCTCGAGACCTGCAGAAAGCTTGCTAGTGCGTGTACGGGCGGTGGAGCTTGCTTGCGGGATTCAGCTCCACGCCGAAGCCCGGCTCGTCAAGCACTGACAGCTTCAGGCGGCCGTTCTCGGGAACCGGCTCATCCAACAGCAACGGATGAAAGGCCGGCAGCACCTTGTCCGCCCTCGGCGCGCTCATAATCATTTCGGTAAATGGGCTGTTATGGCGGGTGGCTACGAAGTGGTAGCTGTAGACGCCTGACCCGTGCGGCACCATAAGGGCCCCATGCGCATCGGCGAGCGAGGAGATCTTGATGAGCTCGGAAATCCCGCCGCACCAGTTCACGTCGGGCTGGATGATATCGCAGCAACCCATCTCCAGCAGCATCCGGAACCCCCAGCGGGTCGCCTCGTGCTCGCCGGTGGTGACCAGCATGCCGCGGGGAACGCTCCTCCGCAGCTCGGCATATCCCCAGTAGTCATCGGGCGAGAAACACTCCTCGACCCATTTCAGGCCGAACGGATGCGCCTTCTGGGCGAGCCGCGTCGCGTAGTTCAGATCGAGGCTCATCCAGCAGTCGAACATGAGCCAGAAATCGTCTCCGACCCTGTTCCGCATGTCTTCCAGCTTGGCAAGGTTCTCCTTCAACCCTTCCTCGCCTTCGGCCGGGCCGTGCTGCAGGGGCATTTTGCCGCCAATGAAGCCGAGCTCCTTGGCGATGTCCGGCCGCGCACCCGTTGCGTAGAATACGAGTTCATCGCGGACGGGACCGCCCAGCAGAGCATGCACGGGCTCCTTGCGCCATTTCGCAAGCAGGTCCCAAAGCGCCAGGTCCACGGCGGAGATCGCGTTCAGCACGATCCCCCGCCGGCCGTAGAACTGGGTCGAGAAATACATCTGGTCCCATGCTTTCTCGATGTCGGTGATCGGCCGCCCCTCGATGAAGCGGGCCAGATGCCGCTCCACGATGAACGCGCCGATCTCGCCGGCCGTCGTGATGGCAAATCCGACTGTACCGTCGCTGGCCTCGACCTCGACGACCAGCGTGCCGAGAACGTTGATGCCGAAGCTGCGGCGGCTCTGCCGGTATTCCGGATAGCGTGCCATGGGCGTTGCGATATGATCGTCGATCCAGTGGCCTTCTCCCACGTCGTGGTAGTCGCCACCTCCGCCTTCTGCACCACCACGCACCACGGAAGCCCGGATGTGCCTGACGGTCGGAGGGCTCATGTTCTCACTCCCCAAGGATGGCGCGCAAAACTCTCGACTTCGCGCGTGCCTACCAACTTCCCACGCTTGTCGCTGCCCGGCCTACGGAGCACCTATTCAAATTCCGGCGGGCCGGAACAATCTGAGGCGCCTCTCAATTTTGAGAATGCGTAAAGCCACTCCGCGCAGCCTTCCATGGAAGATCCCCGCCTGCTGAATCCGTGCCGCGCAATCACGGGCGCATCCATGAAGGGCGGAGCGAAACATCCGCACTTCGCTGGCTATCTACCTAGTAGCTACCTTGACAGGCAGTCAAGCGCGCCCTAACGCAGTCGAGCGTGAACGGGAGTAAGTTGGCCGATGGAGCCAGGCAATCTCGATGAGGGCCTGACACTCGCAATCCCCTGTACTGCAGGCGATAGGACCGTCTCTGTCGGCGCGCGGGGGACGTCGGAATGATCCGACTATGATTTGTCTGGCCGGAAGCCCATCCCGTCCCATATTTCTTCTGGGGAACAAGCCCTCGCCTCGAAGAGAACTTTGCTGCCCATGAGCGACGATCCAAGTAATTTCGTCTTGAACGTCACGCCACTGCTGCGCGGCAAATCGGCCGCCGGGCGCCTGGTCCAGCAGATTATCGATCTGATCCGCTCGGACAATCTGAAGGCGGGCGACAGCCTGCCCAGCGAAAGCCAATTGGCGCAAGCCTTTCAGGTCAGCCGGCCGGTTGTGCGCGAGGCGCTGCGCGGCCTGGCGATTCTCGGCGTTGTGGAAACGCGGCAAGGCGGACGTTGCTTCGTGACGGAATCTTACCGTTGCACGCCTGATGGCGCCGCTGCAATTTGTCATCGCGCTTGATGAGACCAGCCTGCATTCTTTGCACCGCGCACGGACCATGATCGAGCGCGGCCTCGTCCGGGAAGCAGCCAGGAACGTCACCGATCAGGCGGCTGCTAAATTGGACGAGATGATCGCGGCTGGATTTGCCCTTGCGGACGATCCGCCGGGTTTTCGCATGCTGGATCAGGAGTTCCACACGGCGATCTATCAGTTGGGGGGCAATCCGTTCCTGACGGTTGTGGCGCAAAGCTTGTATGAACTGGGGATGGACTATCGCCGCATGGCGACCGAGACTCCGGGGGTGATCGAGCGAAGCGCAGCCGAACACCACGCAATTGTCTCGGCGCTGAAGGCCGGGGATGAAGAGACCGCGGCTGCTGCCATGGACGCGCATCTTGCCAGCATCCACCAGACCACGACCGAGGCGATGCAACGGACTTCCGGCGCACGCCGCCGGCGCCCACGGTCGACGTGAGACTTCCCGTTCTGAGGAGAGGAATACATGCTGCTTGAGGGCAAGGTTGTCGCGGTGACCGGTGGATCACGAGGGATCGGCCGAGCCCTCGCCCTGGGCTGCGCGCGCGAGGGCGCCGATGTCGTGGTCAATTTCCGCCCGGAGCCCAGCGGGAGGGGCCCGGGTGCGGAAGTGCTGGAGATGATCAACGGCCTCGGCCGCAGAGCGGTGGGCGCCGAGGGCGACGTGGCCGACCCAGCAACAGCCGAGACCATTATCGCCCAGGCCGTAAACACTTTCGGCAAACTCGACGCGCTCATCAACAATGCCGGCGTCTGCCCGTTCCACGGGTTCCTGGACATGCCCACTGATCTGATGCGCCACACAACCGAGGTGAACTACTACGGCACCTTCTACGCGACGCAGGCTGCTGCCAGACAGATGGTCGAGCAGGGCAGCGGGGGCGCGATCGTTGCGATTAGCTCGATCAGCGCCCTTGTTGGTGGCGGCACGCAGAGCCATTACACGCCTACCAAGGCGGCGATGCACTCGCTCATGCAGTCCTGCGCCATCGCGCTCGGGCCGCATGGCATCCGCTGCAATTCGGTGTTCGTCGGGACTGTCAAGACGGACATCAACAAGGACGACCTCGCCGATTCCGAAAAGGTCGCCTATTTCAACAAGCGGATTCCGCTCGGCCGGCTGGGTGAGCCAGAGGACGTTGTCGGCCCTGTCGTGTTCCTCGCTTCGGACATGTCCCGCTATGTGACCGGGGCCGGATTTCTGGCCGATGGCGGGCTGTTCGTGAACCTACAGTGAGATTTGGCGCGACGGTGGGGGGATAGCATGCGTGTGGTCGATCCGCATATCCACCTCTGGAATCCCGACCGGCTCCACTATCCCTGGCTCGCCGCACCGCAGCCTTCGTTCATGGGCGAATATGGCTCGCTCGCGAAGACGCATGAGGTGGCGGAGTTCCTCGCCGACGCCACTGGAATCGAGGTGCTCAAGGCCGTGCATATTGAGGCCGGCCAGGACCCTGCCGATCCGCTCGCCGAGACGCGCTGGTTGCAGTCAGTCGCCGATGCGCCCGGCAATCGCGGCATCCCGCAAGGTATTGTCGCCTATGCCGACTTGTCGCGGCCCGACGTGGACCAGCTTCTCGCAGCTCATGCCGCCTTCCCGAACGTGCGCGGGATTCGCCAGATCCTGAACGTCCACCCCGACCCATTGTACGACTATGTCGGGCGGCACTTCATGCGCGAGCCCTCCTGGCGCGCCGGGTTCGGACTGCTGCAGAAGCACAGCCTGTCATTCGACCTGCAGATCTATCCGGGGCAGATGCAAGAGGCCGCCGAGCTTGCGCGTGCGCACCCGCAAATTGCAATCGTCCTCAATCACACTGGGATGTTCGCCGATCGCTCGTCGGTTGCCGGGTGGCGCGTATGGCGCGACGGCATGCGTGTGCTCGCTGCGTGTCCGAACCTAGCCGTCAAGATCAGCGGCCTCGGAATGATCGACCATAGCTGGACCCCGCTTATCGGCCAATCGACCCGTCACGGGTAGACGCCTTTGTGGGTCAGACGGGACGACGCAGCGACGGCACGGCAAAGCGCGTTGACCATGCCTCGCATGTTGCGGCGCCGGTTGGTGGTCCAGCAGAAGGCGCCGAGATAGTCGGGCAGATGCTTGGGGGAGAGCCGCTTGTGGGTGGCCTTGAGCGCGGGTACTGAGATTGGCGACCAGGGTGTTGACGGTGAAGAACGGGGCGCTGCGCTCGCGCTCCGGACGCCCGCCGCCGGTGACGGTGGCGACATGCGTCCGCCCGGCTTCACCGAAGGCGTTGAACGCCCGCAAGCCGTCCGTGTGCACAGTCGCGCCGGCGGCGATGTGGGCATCGCGGAACGCGGCCACCGCCTCGCTGGAGAAGGCGCTGACCGCGCGCATCGCGACATGGCCCATGCGCCCGTCCGCATGCCGCTCGCAGGCGACGATGACGCAGGTCTTGCCTTCGGTTCCGCTGCCTTGGTTCCTTTCACCTCCCAGACACACGTCATCCGCCTCCACTACCGGCGGCGCGGCATCGTCGTCGCTCGCGCCCCCGAGCGAATAGCGCTCCGTCCGCTCGGTCATGGCGTGGCGGAGCCGCTTGTGCAGATACCAGGCCGTCTCATAGCCCAGGCCCAGCCTGCGGCCGAGCTCGACCGCCGAGATCGCCTGTTTGGTGCTGCTCATCAGGTGCATGGCGCGGAACCAAGTGGTCAGAGACAGCTTGGTGTCCGCCATCACGGTGCCCGCGGTGACCGACCAACGTCGGCCGCAGCGCGTGCAGCCGACACGGCGGCCGTAGACATAGCTCTTCAGATTGGCGCAGCGCGGGCAAGGCATTCCTTCACGTTGGCGCGCCGCCACCAACGCCGCCAGACACTGACCCTCCGTCCCGTAGAGTCGTTCGAACTCAACGTCCGTCAGCCCCTTCATGATTGCCCGCACCGTTCTGCTCCGAGACGCCGCGTTCAGAGCGACTTTGCGCTTCCCTGCTGCAAAGTACAAGAGCGGGTCGATTGGCCGATAAGCGGGAAGCTGGACGGTCGAGAGCATCCGTCCCTATGTGCTGGAGACGATTGATGCGTTCGGCACGGAGCGATCCATGTTCGCGTCCAATTTCCCGGTCGACCGGCTATACGGCCGTTACGCAGATCTTTGGCATGCATTCACGGAAATCGTGCGCGACATGACGGACGCAGAGAGGGCTATGCTGCTCGGTGGGAACGCGGAACGCATCTACAGGATCTGAAGCACCGCCCAATTTGGCAATGCGCGCCGAGAGCAACAGCTCCGGAATTCTCTCAGCTCTCGACCTCGGCGATCAGATCAATGCCAAGCTGCCGTTCACCCGTGGTGCCGTAGCGATTGCACGTCGTGATGTTAGGCTCTGTCGCGCAGACGTCGCGGTTCCGTCAGGGCTCGCGCCAAAGGCGTCTGGTCGGCCGCAGCCCGCCCGGCTATAGCGCCGCCCCTCACGGGCGGGGTGGACAGCGGCCTCACGATGAGCAGCGGCGTACAGGCCAACGCCGACTGGACCGGCGCCATCGTCGCCAACAACATCGCGAGCCGCTGCCTGAAACGTGAAGCGGCGCCGGACGACCTGACCGGGGTGCTGGTCTTTCTGGCGGCGGCGGATAGTGATTTTATGACTGGCCAGACCATTGTCGTCGATGGCGGCCCGGTGATGTACTGACGCATGTGTGCGATCCAAGCAACGCCAGGGAGGCTTTGCCCCGTTAGACCCCCCACCCGCAATTGGGCGCCTGGACCTGGCCCCTTCGGGAGGGGGGGGCTGCGATGCCTCGCGCAAGCGGCTTCCAGGGGCGGAGCCCTGGTCTTTTCATGACCTGGCTTGGACAGTCCGTCGAACGCGTCGAGGACGGCGCGCTTCTCACCGGCCACGGGCGCTACATCGATGACCTCGGCGTCAAGCCCGGCACGCTGCACGCGGCGATCCTGCGCTCGTCCCAGGCCCACGCCGACATCGTCTCGATCGATACCACCGCGGCGCGCCAGAGCCCCGGTGTGGCCGCCGTCATCAGCGGCGCCGATCTCGCCGCGATCACCGCGACGCTCGTTGCCAGTGTCCGCGCGCCGATCGACGCTCGCGCGATCGCCACCGACCGGGTCCGCTATGTCGGCGAGCCGGTCGCCGTCGCCGTCGCCAGTGACCGCTATCGCGCCGAGGATGCGCTCGATCTCATCGACGTCACCTACCGCCCGCGCCCCGCGACTATCGATCCCGTCGCCGCGCTCGCCCCTGATGCGCCCGTCCTGCACGATGCGGTCGGCAGCAATCTGATCAGCGATCGCCGCTTCACCTATGGTGACGCCGACGCGGCCTTCGCCGCTGCTGCCCATCACATCACCGTCACCACGCGCTACCCCCGCAACACCGGCTCTCCGATGGAGACCTACGGTGTCGTGGCGGAGTACGATCCGCACGAGAACGCTTACGACATCCTCGCCAACTTCCAGGGCCCGTTCAGCATCCACGCCGTCGTCGCGCGCGCGTTGAAAGTGCCCGGGAACCGCCTGCGCCTGCGCTTGCCGCCTGATTCCGGCGGCAGTTTCGGCGTCAAGCAAGGGGTCGCGCCCTACATCGTGCTGATCGCCGCCGCCGCGCGCCTCGTCGGCCATCCCGTCAAGTGGATCGAGGATCGCCTCGAGCATCTCTCCGGCGCCGTCTCGGCGACCAACCGCGTGACGACGCTCACCGCCGGCATCGAACCCGATGGCCGCATCATCGCGCTGGATTGGGACCAGCTCGAAGACTGCGGCGCCTATTTGCGCGCGCCCGAGCCAGCCACGCTCTATCGCATGCACGGCAACCTCGCGGGCGCCTACGATGTTCGCAACCTGCGCGTCCGCAACCGTGTCGTGCTCACGAACAAGACACCAACGGGCCTGGTGCGCGGCTTCGGCGGGCCCCAACTCTATTATCCGCTCGAGCGCCTGGTCCAGCGCATCGCTGTCACGCTGAAGGTCGACCCGCTCGACGTTATCCGCCGCAACCTGATCCGCGCCTTCCCTTACGACACCGCGACCGGCGCCCGCTACGACTCCGGCGACTACACGCGCGCCCTCGAGATCGCCGTGCAGGACGGCAAGCTCGCCGAGCTTCGGCGTCGCCGCGACGAAGCCCGCGCTGCCGGCCGGCTCTACGGCATCGGCTATACCGCCGTCGTCGAGCCCAGCGTCTCCAACATGGGTTACATCACCACCGTCCTCACCGTCCCTGAACGCCGCAAGGCCGGTCCGAAGAACGGCGCTCAGGCCACCGCGACCATTTCCCTCGATCCCGTTGGCTCGATCACCGTCCAGGTCGCCTCCGCTCCGCAGGGCCAGGGGCATCGCACCGTGCTCGCCCAGGTCGTCGCCGACGTGCTCGGCGTATCCAAGGATGACATCCGCGTCACCACCGATCTCGATACGGCGAAGGACGCCTGGTCCATCGCGTCCGGCAACTACTCCAGCCGCTTTGCCCCCGCCGTCGCCGGCGCCGCCCATCTCGCCGCCACTCGGCTGCGCAACCGCCTCGGCCGTCTCGCCGCCTCGCAGCTCAATGTCCGCCCCGAGGATCTGGTCTTCGCCGCCGGCAAGATCGCCTCCCGTGCCAACCCCGACGCCGCTCTCCCCTTCGCCCGCGTCGCCGGCATTGGTCACTGGTCACCCGGCATGGTCCCCGAGCAGGCCGGCAACACGCTACGCGAAACCATCTACTGGACCCCGCCCGAGCTCACTGCGCCCACCGAGGCCGACGAAATCAACTCCTCCCTGTGCCACGGCTTCATCTTCGACTTTTGCGGCGTCGAGGTGGACCGCGTCACCGGCAAGGTCCGGATCGATCGCTACGTCACCATGCATGACTGCGGCCGCGTTCTGCATCCCGGCATGGTCGAGGGGCAGATCCGAGGCGGCTTCGCCCAGGCGATTGGCGCCGCGCTCTACGAGGAACTCGCCTACGGAGATGACGGCGCCTTCCTTGCTGGCACCTTCGCCGACTACCTCCTGCCGACAGCGACCGAAGTCCCCGATGTGGCGATCCTGCACATCGAGAGTCCCTCGCCGTTCACTCCCCTTGGCGCCAAGGGGGTCGGCGAGGGCAACTGCATGTCCACCCCGGTCTGCATCGCCAATGCTGTCGCCGACGCGCTCGGTGTCGCGGAGATCGACCTGCCGCTGGCCCCCGCCAAGCTCGCCGCCCTGGCCCTGCCTGAAGAACCTGCTCCACCCCAGGGCACGACCGCGCCTAAACCCGGCAAGCCCGGCGACCGCACGATGACCGGCGCCGGCGAGGCGCGCATTGGCGCGAGGCCGGAAGCTGTCTGGACGATGCTGCTCGACGCTGACGTCCTCGCGTCCATCATCCCCGGCGCGCATGGGGTTCAGAAACTCTCCCCCGCGCATTTCCGCGCCGACGTCACGATCGGCGTCGGCCCGGTGAAGGGCCGCTACAAGGCAGAGATCCAGCTCTCTGATCTGGACGCGCCGCGCGCCGCCACGCTGAGCGGCTCCGTCGCCGGCGCGCTCGGCAGTGGCGGCGGCACCGGGCGCGTCACTCTCGCCCCCGACGGCGAGGGTACAAGGATCACCTACACCTACGAGGTCGCAGCCGGTGGCAAGGTGGCCGCCGTCGGCGGCCGCCTGCTCGACGGCGCGGCGCGCGTCATCATCGGCCAGTTCTTCACTGCCCTCGCCAGCAAGACCAGAGACCGACCAAAGCGCCGCCGCCTCCTTGCCCGTCTGCTCGCCCTGCTCGGGCTCCGCCGATGAAGCCGGCCCCATTCGATTACATTCGAGCGGAAACCGAGGACGAAGTCCTCGCCGCGCTTCACGCGCACGGCGCTGACGCCCGCATTATCGCTGGCGGCCAGACGCTCGTTCCCATGCTCAGCATGCGCCTGGCCCGGCCCACCATGCTGATCGACGTCATGCGCATCCCCGCCCTGGCCAGCATCGACGACGAGCGCGATGCGATCGTCTTCCAAGCCGCCGTCCGCCAGCAAGCCGCGCTCGCCCGCCCGACGCTCGCACGCGAAGTGCCACTCCTCGCCGCCGCGCTGCCCTGGGTCGGCCACTACCAGACGCGCGCGCGCGGCACGATCTGCGGCTCCGTCGCCCACGCCGACCCGAGTGCCGAAATCCCTCTCTGCCTCATCGCCCTCGGCGGCGAGATCCGTCTTCGCGCCCGCCGCAGGCACCGCCGCGTCCCCGCCGAGACCTTCTTCACCGGCATGATGGTCACCGACAGGCACGACGACGAATTGATTTCATCCGTAAAATTCCCCAAGCGCCGCACCGGCACCGGCTACGCTTTCGCTGAGTTTGGGCGCCGCCACGGCGACTTCGCCATCGTCGCCTGCGCCGCCGTGGTGGACGCGAGGAGCATGCGCCTCGCCGTTGCCGGGGTCGCCGACCGCCCCACCGCACGCGACTTCCCCATCCTCGGCGGCGCGGCGCTCGACGACGCGCTCAACCAGTTCGCCTGGGACCTCGACGCCGGCGACGACGTGCACGCCACCGCCCGCTACCGTCGCGACCTCGTCCGCAGGCTCGGGCGCCAGGTTCTCGAGGAGGGCGCCGCATGCCGCGCCTGAACGCGCAGTCCCGCCACACCGTCCGCTTCACGCTCAACGGCAAGCAAGCCGCCTTCGAGGTCGAACCGCGCATGCTCCTCAGCGACGCCCTGCGCCACCTGCTCGGCGCCACCGGCACGCATGTCGGCTGCGAGCACGGCGTCTGCGGCGCCTGCACGATCGTCATCGACGGCCAGCCCGCGCGCGCTTGCCTTACCCTCGCCGTCCAGGCCGAGGACTGCGACATCCGCACCGTCGAGGGCCTCGCGCCATCGCCGGGGTGTCTCTCCGTCCTGCAGACTGCCTTCCGCCGCCACCACGCGCTGCAATGCGGCTTCTGCACGGCCGGGATTCTGATGTCGCTCGACGCCTATCTCGCGCAGCAGCCCGCTCCCTCCGAAGAAGAATTACGCGACGTGGTTGGCGGCCATCTCTGCCGCTGCACTGGATATACGCCCATCATCGCCGCCGCACTCGACGCCGCCGCCACGCTTCGCCAGGAAGCCGCGCATGTTTGATCTCGGAACGAGCTTCATCGCCAGCGTCACGCGCGATCCCGACGCGCTCGCGATCGTCGACGGCGAAGTCCATCTCACCTACGCCTCCTGGTATAAGACGATCTCCGCCGTCGTTCTCGGCCTTGACGCGCTCGGCCTCCAGCGTGGCGACCATCTGGTCACAGCGCTGCAAAACCGCTGGGAGGCCGCGACGCTGCACTGGGCCTGCCAGCTCGCCGGCATCATTCTCACGCCGACCAACTGGCGCGCCAAAAGCGAGGAGATCGATTTCGCCATCGAAAACTCCGGTGCCCCGGCCATTGCCTATGAAACCGTCTCTGCCGCCGCGGTCGCCGACAGCGCCGGCGCAAGCCGCCTGAAGCGCATTGCCATCGGCACCCAGCCCCGCGCCGGCGAGACCGGCTTCACGGAGCTCGCCATCGCTGATGCCGCCCTCGCTCAGCCGCGCTGCGGGGCGGACGACTGGTCCCTGATGCTCTATACCTCCGGCACGACCGGCAAGCCGAAAGGGGTGCCACGCCGCCACCGCGCCGAACGGGCCGCCGCGATCGCCCACGTCGCCCAGAACCTCTACCGGCACGGCGAACGCACGCTCGGCGTCATGCCGCTCTATCACACGATGGGCGTCCGCTCGCTGCTCGCCATGTCGCTGATCGGCGGCGCCTTTGTCTGCCTGCCGCGCTTCGACGTCCCTGCCGCGCTGAATCTGATTGCCGCCGAGCGCATCACCAATCTCTACCTCGTCCCAACGCTCTATCACGACCTCGTCCACCACCCTGACTTCGCCACAACCGACGTCTCTTCCGTCCGCAAGCTCGGCTTCGCCGGCGCACCGATGACCGATGGCCTGCTTGCGACGCTGACCGACGCCTTCAAGCCTGACCTCTTCGTCAACCACTACGGCTCGTCCGAGATCTACACCTTCACCATCGACCAGCACGCCGCCAGCAAGCCCGGCTCCGCCGGCCGCGCCGGTATCAACCAGATGATTCGCGTGGTGCAGCTCGGCATCACCGACCCGACCATGACCGCCGCCGCCGGCGAGGAAGGCGAGATTATCGCCCTCGCCTCTTCCGACGAAGCCTTCGAGGGTTACTGGAACCGCCCCGACGCCAACGAAAAATCATTCCACGACGGATGGTACTTCACGGGTGACACCGGCTACATGGACGAGGATGGCGATTTCTACGTCACCGGCCGGGTGGACGATATGATCATCACCGGCGGCGAAAACGTCTCCCCCGTCGAGATCGAGAGCTGCCTCTCGCTGCATCCTGCCGTATCCGAGGTCGCCGTCGTCGGCCTGCCCGACGAGCGCTGGGGCGGCCTCGTCGCCGCTTTCGTCAAGCGCCGGACCGCGATCGACGCGGAGGCGCTGGACGCCCATTGCCGTGCTTCCGGCCTCGCCAACTTCAAGCGCCCGCGCCGCTATGTCTTCGTGGACGAGATTCCGAAGATCGCCGGTCGGCAAGCTGCTGCGCCGCCGGCTCGCCGACGGTAAATACACGCCTGAATCATCCGCCCCCGCCGAGACGAAAGGCTCCCCAGCATGAGCGCACACCAGGACGCAACCGACCGCCGGCTTCGCGATCTGGACGGCTTCCGCGTCGAGATCGACCCAGCACGCGAGCGCGCCGACATCGTCCTGGCACGCCCGCCAATGAACACCATTTCCATGCCGCAGCGCGACCAGCTCCGCCACGTGTTCGAGGCACTCGACGAGGATCCCCGCGTCCGCGTCATCGTGCTGCGCGCCGAAGGAGAGCATTTCTCCTCCGGCGGCTATATCCGAGGCTTTCTCGAAGCCTCGCCCGAGCACGTCTCGAAACTCGCCTGGAACATCGCCGCCCCGGCGCGCTGCACGAAGCCGGTGATCGCCGCCAATCGCGGCTACACCTTCGGCGTCGGCTTCGATATCTCGCTGGCCTGCGACTTCCGCATCGTCTCTGAAACCTGCCGCTATGCGCTCCCCGAACAGAAACTCGGTCAGATCCCCGGCTCGGGCGGCTCCGCCCGCCTGCAGAAGATCGTCGGCATCACCCGCACCAAGGACATTGTCATGCGCTCGAGGCGCATCCCCGGCCGCCAAGCGCTCGAATGGGGCATCGCCACCGAGTGCGTTCCCGATGATAAGCTCGAGTCCACCGTAGACGCCCTTGTCGAGGAGCTCCGGGGCCTTCTCCCCAATCGCCCAGCGCACCGCCAAGAAGCTTCTCAACGACACCGAGGACGCGACGCTCTCCATTGCCATCGAGCTCGAAGGTCATTGCTACAGCCGCCTGCGCCAATCGGACGATTTCCGCGAGGGCGTCGAGGCCTTCCACGCCAAGCGCGCGCCACAGTTCCGAGGCAGCTAAGACCGCATGTCCGACAGCACCCAAATCGCCGACCCGATCACGAGCCTGACCGGGCGCCAGAGGGTGCTGGCGGCCGCTGCCTCGATTTTTGGCTGGGGGCTCGACCTCTTCGACCTGCTCATCCTGCTCTACATGGCGCCCATCATCGGCCGGCTGTTCTTTCCCGCCAGCAACCTGATGATGTCGCTGGCCGCGACCTACGCCTCGTTCGCGGTTACGCTGCTGATGCGTCCCCTGGGCTCCGCCATCTTCGGCACCTACGCCGACCGCAGCGGGCGCCGCATGGCAATGATGGTCGCCGTCGTCGGCGTAGGCGTCACCAC
>CAWFTU010000022.1:0-62500 GCA_963818725.1 uncultured Pseudomonadota bacterium
CGGACGGCGACAGGTGGTCGAGGCGTTCGACGTTGCTGGGCCAGTCGATCGTGTCGGGATACTGCGGTCCAGCGACGACGAAGCGCAAATCGGGGCGCCGCCGCGCGGGCTCGATCAGCAGCCGCTCCAGGGTCCGCTGCCGATCGGGGCTATAGGTGCCGAGATAGCCGAGCGTCCAGCGTCGTGGCACCGACAGAGGGCGATGCTGCTCGGGATCGACCGCGCAGTAGAGCGGGCGAGCCAATCGCGCGCCGTAGTCGCGTTCCAGCACGCGCAACGTCGGGCCGCCGGTGAACGAGAGATAGAGATCGAACAGGCGGATCTGCTCGGGCCGGAGATAGTCCGCGCCATTGCGCGTGAGCGCGTGCATCGTCACCGGCGTGTCGATATCGTAGAAGCAGAACAGCGCACGCACGCGGGGCGCGATACGATCGATGGCCGAGGCGCCGTCCGGCACGTACGAGCCGATGATGACCGCATCCGCCAAGGCCAGGTCAGGCGTGTGGCGTTCCAGCTCGGCAAGGCCATCATAGAAGCGAAGGTCGCAGAAATCGGGCGCTGGCAGGTCGCGATGCGCGGCGTACCACGGTTGCTCGCGCTCCAGGAACAGCACCTCATGTCCGCGCGCATCCAGGGCGCGCAGGAGGGCGCGGTAGGTGGTCGCGTGGCCATTTCCCCAGGATGAGCTGAGACTGAGGCCGAGGAAGACCAGTCGCATGACATCCCCTCAGGCGGCGGCCGCGCGCCTGCGCGCGAGCGCGTCGCGGAACAGCCGGTCCACGATTCGGGCGCGTTCGGCGTACGTGTGCTCGGCCAGGATCCGCGCCCGCGCCCGTTCTCCGATGCTCTTGGCGCGATCCGGCGTGAGCGCGGCGAGATGCTCGGCCACATCGCGCCCGTCGCGCGCGACCAGTACCTCCGTGTCGGGTTGCAGGAACAGCTCGATTCCCTCCCACGCATCGGTAATGAGACAGGCGCCCGCGCCAGCCGCCTCGAAGACGCGTGTCGCCGGGCAGAACCCCATTGCCGCCATACTCTCGCGCGCGACGTTCAGCACGGCGAGCGCGGAGCAGTTGAAGGCATTGTGCCGCTCGGTGCCGACATGGCCGATGGCGCGCACATTCGCGGGCATGGGCTTGCCATCCCAGCCTGATCCGCCGAGCAGAAATCGGCGATCGGCCAGTCGCGCGGCGGGATCGAGGAAAAATGCCTCCGCGCGCGCCTCCCGGTCGGGCATCCGGTTGGCGAGAAAGGAAAGATCGGCCGCCAGCGCCGGGTCCGGAGCGACCGGGAAATGCGCCGCGGGGTCGAGGGCGTTGTAGATCGGCCAGCACGCGACGGCGCCGAAGCCGCGATACGCCTCAACGACGGGCGCGCCGCCGCCATAGGTCAGCACCATGTCGAGTTGCGGCAGAATCGCGTGCAGCTTGTGCGACGCGCTGGCTTTGAGATCGGCCAAGGTCGCGGGCGCATCGACATCCCAGAACACGCGAAGCGCGTCCGGCGCTGGCGCGGTGAGCAGGGCCGCGAGCAGCGCGTCGTCATGCACGCCAACCCCGCTCGCCTTCACCATGACATCGGCGCGCGCGGCCTCGGCCAGCACGCCGCGCAGGCCCGACTCGGTTGCTGGATAGACGACCGAACGCGCCCAGGACGGCGGCTCGATGTCGCGATGCGATTGCCGATCGAAGGCGTCGGGTTCGTAGAACGTGACATTCCAACCGAGCCCGGCGAGCGGCTCGAGCAACCCGCGATAATACGTCGCGGCGCCGTTCCAATAGGCCGAGAGCAGGCTTGATCCGTAGAAGGCGAGGCGCATCAGGCCATCTCCATGGGTCGCGTGGCGCCGACGCGCGCAAGGATTGCCAGCAACTCGGTGACGCGGTGCGCGCAGGTGTGGCGCGCCGCGATCGTGGCCAGGCCGTTCATGGCGAGCGCGCGGCGCAGCCCGGCATCGGCGGCGAGCGCGCGCATGTGCGCGCGCATCCGCTCGGGCGTCTCGGCGACCAGGAAGTCGCGCCCCGGCGTGAACAGAGCCTCGGAGTCGTGCCAGGGCGCCGAGATCAGGGGAATGCCACAGGCCAGCGCCTCGAAGACGCGGATCGTCGGGATGCCCGGCAAGTGCGTGACATAGAAGCGTCGCGGGACATGCACGGTCATGAGGTGATGCGCGAACACGGTGGGCGCCTCGGCGTTCGGCAGCCAGCCACGATACCGCGCGCCAGCCGCTGCCAGCGCGGCGAGCGCGTGGGCGGGATAGCGGACGCCGTGGATATCGAGCGGGAGACCAACGGCGTGCGCGGGGTCAAGCAGAAAGTCATGCAACTCCTGGCTACGCTCCTCGTCACCCCAGTTGCCGATCCAGACCACGCCCGCGCGTGGCTGTTCGACGGCGGGGGGACGGAACAGGCGTGTATCGGCTGCCTCGTGCCAGATGAAGGCGCGCGTTCCCCAGCCGTGGTCGCGATAGACCCGCGCCAGAGTCTCGCCGAAGGCGAGCACGCCGTCATAGCCCGAGGGGTCGAAGGCGTTGATCGCGGCAGGGTCGCTCACCGCGCGATGATGCGTGTCATGGAACAGCAGCCGGAAGCGCCCGCCCTGGGCGCGCTTGCGTCCGATCGCGGCCACCAGGCTGGGCTCATTCCACTCATGCACGATCACCACGTCCGCGCCATCGAGCATCGCATCGAGATCGGGACCGGAGCGGCGCGCAACGTGCGCCAGATCGGGAAAATCGACGGCAAACCGATCCAAGGCACCCTGGCCATGGTCACATAGGAGGTTGAGACGGCTCCATCCATCGGCGGGTTCGCAGGCGCGCACGTCGTGCCCCCGCGCGACAAGCTCGCGCAGGACGCCGCGCAGGAAATGGGCGTTGCCATGGTTCCAGCAGGAGGCGAGGGAATGGGTGAAGTAGACGAACCGCATCACGCCATTCCAAACGCCGGAGTCCGGTGCAGCGCGCAGTGGAGGCGGAGCACCGCCGCCGCCATTGCATCGGCGTCATACACGCGGGCACGGACACGGGCGGCCTCGGAAAGGCGCGGTTCCCGCATCGCCGCTTGGAGCGCGTGCGCGACCGCGTCCGGATCGTCGGGATCAACAAAGGCAGCAGCGCCGTCCCACAGCTCGCGGAATGTCGGGATGTCGGACAGCACCAGCGCGCAGCCCGATTGCGCCGCCTCCAGCACGGCGAGCCCGAACGGCTCGTAGCGTGCGACGGAGACGAAGACACGGGCGCTGGCGTATGCCTCAGTGAGCGCCGCGTCGTCAAGGCTGCCGAGCAGACGCAGGTTGCGGCACGCGACAGTGGCGGCGTTCGGGCCAACGCACGGACCGGCGGCGCGGATGTCGAACGCAACCCGCGCGGCGGCGTCATCCAGGACGCGAATGTTCTTGGCCTCGTCCCACAGGCGGCCCGCCGTCAGCGCCCCGGTGCGTCGCCCCGGCACCTCCGGACGTGCGCGGCGCCCATTATGGATCGCATGCACCGGGCGGGAGAGTCCGTAGGATGCCGCGAGAGATCGCGCGAAGGCGCGGCTCGGCGCCGCGACCGCGTCCGCTGCCTGTAGCCCGGCGCCGCCCAACCGCGCACGCCACGCGAGATCCGGCGGCATCGGTCGATTCCCCCGCATCGCGCGCCACCATGTCCCGACGCAGGAATGCGCCACCGCGACAACCGGCACCGGCCAGCGCGCTTGAGACACGATCGCGGGGGTATGGAGATGGACGCCGTCAGCGTCCCAGCCGGCGGCGATGGCGGCCAAGGAGGACGCGGCCTCGGCGATCTCGGCGGGCGTCTCCGCCAACCAATCGAGCGCGAGATCGGTGATGTGAAGCGCGCAGGATGCCTCGGCCTCGGCGCGCTGCTCCAGCGACGGCCGCGGCCCCATCGAGACGAGCAGCACGTCCACGCCGCGCGCGGTCAGGCCGGCGGCAAGCTCCAGGCTGTAGCGCCAGACGCCGCCGACCGCGTCGGTGGTGAGCATGATGCGCCGCGCCCTCAGCATCCGCAGGCCGCCTCCAGGACCGGCAGCGGAAGCGGGCGGGTCTCCTGGATGTCGCTGAACGAGGCGAACTGGGCGAGGTAATGCGCGTGCGCGCGTTCCCACGCCGCTTCGTCCGGCTCGCCCCACAAGCGGCGGTAGTCGGGCGAGGCGGGGTAAGGGAACAGCGGCACCGGGTCGTTCGCCCACACGCCCTGGCGCTGCAAGTCGTTCCGCCATTCGGCGATACGCGCGGCATCGTCGTCAGAGGACTTGATGAGGTTGGCTTGCACGAACGGCACCGTCCGCCGCGCGCGCACCAGCAGCGCGGTCAGCTCGTCCGTGTCCAGGCGGCACTTCTTGTCGAGCGCGGCGCGGCCCTCCGGGGTCAGGCTCTCGACGCCGGCCTCGATCGAGACGCAACCCGCCGCGCCGAGCAGGTCGAGCATCTCGGGCTTCCACAGATCGATTCGCGTCTGCACGCCGAAGCGGATCGGGCGGGCGCGAAGCGCCTCCAGCAAGGGGCGCTGCGGCAGGAAGATCTCGTCGATAAAGTAGACGTACTCGACGCCTTGCGCGATCAGCGCGTCGATCTCGGCAAGCAGCGGCGGCAGCGCGCGGCGCCGGTAGGTGTCGCGGAAGTCGAGCTTGGCGCAGAAAGTGCAGGCGTACGGGCAGCCGCGCGAGGCTTCAACCTCCGCGCCTGGTCCGGCCGGCGCGGCGTCGAAGCAATGGTGGTGGTGGTGGTGGCGCCCAATCCACGCATCGGGCCAGGCGAGCGGCGGCAGATCGACGAAGCGCGCGACGCTTGGGGCGCCAGTCACGCGCACCGCGTCGCCCTCACGCCATGCGGCGCCCGCGACGCGCGCGGGTGCGCCACCCGCATCCGCGAGGTCGGCAACCGCCTCGTCGCACTCGCCGCGCAATACGACATCAACATCCAGCTTGCGCAGCACCGCGCCGGGCGTGGTCGAGCCATGGGGGCCGACGGCAACGATAACGGCAACGCCGCGCAGCCGATCGATCACGTCGCGCGGCACCGCGAGCTCAGGCTGGGCGCAACGCCAGAACAGGTAGCTCGGCGCGGTCGTGACCACGACCATGTCGGGCGCGAAGTCACGCGCTTGCTCCGCCAGCGCCGCCGCGTCCAGGCCGAGCAAATGCCCGTCGAGCATCAACGTCTCGTGCCCGCGCCCCTCCAGGTGCAGCTTCGCGCAGGCCAGCTCCAGCGGCAGGTGAGGCTCCCGGCAACCGAAATAGATGCTGTGGTCGAACCGCCAGGGCGGATTCAGCAGCGCGACCCTCATGCCGCGACCACCTGTCGTTCAGCGAAGCTGCGCAACATGCGCGCGACTCCCTCGCGCCAATCGAGCGGCGCGGCGAGCCCCAGGGCGGCGCGGGCGCGGCGTGTGTCGGCCACGAACCAGCGTTGGTCGTTCGGGCGCCACGGCGCGAACCGGCGCGCGACGGCATGGCCCTGCTCCGCCTCGATATGGCGGAGCAGGGCCAGCAGGCTGACCGCGTTCGCCGGGCCGCCACCAAGGTTGAACGCCTGGCCGGAGACTTGGCCGATGCGCCGCCAGGCCGCCACATAGGCGGCCACGGCATCGTCGATGAACAGGATGTCGCGAACCTGCCGCCCGTCGCCATAGATCGTGAGCGGCTCGCCGGCGACGGCACGCCGCGCGAAGTGCGCGACCCAGCCCTGGTCCTCGTTGCCGAGCTGGCGTGGGCCGTAAATGCAGCTCATGCGCAGTACCGCGGTCGGCAGGCCAAAGCTCTCGGCATAGTCCAGCACGTACTGGTCGGCCGCGCCCTTGGAGCATCCGTAGGGCGTGCAGAACTGCAACGGCTGGATTTCGTCGATGCCGTGCCGCCCCAGGCGCTGATCCTCGGGTGCGTAGGCATCGTTGCCGCGGACCAGCGCCACGTCGTGCAGCCCGCCATAGACTTTGTTGGTGCTGGCATAGACCAGCGGGCGAGGGTGCCGGCGCAGCGCCTCCAATAGATTGATGCTGCCCAGCAGATTCACCTGCACATCGGCGACCGGGTCGGCCAAGCTCGTCGTGACCGCGACCTGCGCCGCGAGGTGGAACACCGCGCAAGCCTCGCGCGTCGCCTGGGCTACGGCGTCGGCGTCGCGCACATCGGCAACTACGGCGGCAACGCGGGCGGGGTGGCGGGCGCGAAGCCACGCAAGATTGCCCTCCGTGCCCGGCCGGGCAAGCGAGTCGAGCACGAGCACGTGCTCGCCCTCGGTCGCGAGCCGGTCGGCGAGCGCGCTGCCGATGAAGCCAGCGCCGCCGGTGATCAGGACAGGGGCGCTCACGCCACCAGCCCCCGCTGCTCCAGCTCGCGCCGCGCCTCGGCGACCCGGTCCACGGCCTGCTGGCGGCCGACCCATTCGGCAAGCTCGGGCAGGGTCTCCCGCATCGTCCGGCGCGGCGCGAAGCCCAGCCGCTCGCGGGCGAGCCCAATATCGGCGAAGCAGTAGCGGATGTCGCCGGTGCGCGCCTTGCCCAGGATCTCGGGGACGAGATCCGTGCGGCCCATCGCCTCCGCGATCTGCTCGCCGACCTCCCGGATGCTGACCGGCTGGCCGCTGCCGATGTTGAAGACACCCCCCGCCGCCTCAGCCTTGTCGAGCGCGAGCAGGAAGGCGTCGGCCACGTCGCCGACATGAACAAAGTCGCGGCGCTGGGCGCCGTCCTCGAAGACCTGCGGCGCCCGGCCATTCAGCAGGCGGGCGGCGAAGATCGCCAGCACCCCGGTGTAGGGGTTGGACAGCGCCTGTCCCGGACCATAGACGTTGAACAGGCGCAGCGCGGCGACCTCCATGCCATAGGCGGGGGCGACGGTCATCACCAGCCGTTCCTGCACGTATTTCGTGATCGCATAGACCGAGGCGAGCGAGGGCCGCTTCCATTCCGGCGTGGGCAGCGGCACCAGGGGACGCCCGGCCGCGTCGGCCGGATCCCATCCCACGCCCGCGCCCCGCACCGCGTCCTCCACCAGCGCGCCACTGGCCGAGCGATACAGGCCCTCGCCGTAGATGCTCATGGAGGAGGCGACCACGATCCGGCGCACCGGGTGCTTGCTCAAAGCTTGGAGCAGCACCGCCGTGCCCAGGTCGTTGGCACCCACGTAGCGGTCGATCTCGTACATGCTCTGGCCGACACCGACCTCGGCGGCGAGATGGACCACCGCATCCACGCCGCGCAGCGCGCGCGTGACCGCGTCGAGGTTGCGCACATTGGCGACCACCAGCTCCACCTCGCGCAGCGCCGGACTGGGCGGCTGGCCGGCATGGACCTGCTCGATCAGGTCATCCAGCACGCGAAGCTCGGCCCCGCGCGCGAGCAGGGCCGCGCAAAGATGGCTGCCGATGAATCCGGCTCCCCCAGTAATCAGGATGCGTTCGGGCACGGTGTCTCCCCAGATGCGGGTGTGCGCACGTTAATCCGTTCTGCAAACGCCAACACGCGATCGGGAAGAATGTTCCTCTTCCGATGACTCGCGATGGTAACAAACAGGTTAGCTACGCGGGGGAAGCCGCTGAAACCGGCCCGCCCTGGCATCGTTCACTCAGGACGAACGCACAGGAGATGCCGATGTCCGCCCATCCGCCCCCCGTACCACCGGAGCAGCGCAGCAACAAGGGTCCGGGCGAGACGGGCCAGGAATCCGAAGGAAAGAGCCAAGCGGCGGCGCACAAGAAGCCGATGGACGAGAAGGCTGGCCGCCACGGCGCGGTGAAGCAGAACACCACCAACACGGGGTATCAGCAGGACCGATGAGCGCGGCATCCGGCCGCGACACCTCCATCAGCGCCTATCGGGCGAAGCGCGACTTCGCTGTCACCGCCGAGCCATCGCTCGCCGGGGCGCCCGCCGCTGGCCCGGACAAGCCGATCTTCGTGGTGCAGAAGCACGCCGCGCATCGGGCTGGGTTGCATTGGGATTTCCGGCTGGAGCACGGCGGGGTGCTGTGGAGCTGGGCGGTGCGCAAGGGTCCCTCGCTCGACCCCGCCGACAAGCACGTCGCCGCTCATGTCGAGGATCACCCGCTCGATTATGCCAGCTTCCAGGGGGCAATCCCGCAAGGCCAATACGGCGCGGGCAAGGTGGAGACCTGGGACCGCGGCACCTGGGAACCGATGGGCGACCCCGAGGCCGGGATGCGCAAGGGCGAGCTCACCTTTGTCCTGCACGGCACGCGCCTCTCCGGCCGTTTCCACCTGGTCCGGCTGAAGCCGAAGCCGGGCAGGCGGTCCGGCGCGAATAGCTGGCTGCTGTTCAAGGGCCATGACGCCTTCGCGCGCGCCGGCGCCGGCGCGGCTGCCATCGAAGCGTCCACCCCTCTGCCGCCTGTCCCCACGCAGGAGGCAACACCGCCGGCGCCTGGCGCCGCCCAGGGAACGCTGTCCTCCGCCCAGGCGCCTCAACTCGCCGAGATTGCCGACGAGCCTCCGGAGGGCGAGGATTGGATCAGCGAGATCAAGTTCGACGGCTACCGGCTGCTGATCTTCATCGAGACCGGCACGGCGCGGGTCATCACCCGCAACGGCAATGATTGGACCCGGCGGCTGCCAGCCGTTGCCGCCGCCGCGGCGGCGCTGCGGGTGACGTCCGCGCTGCTGGACAGCGAGCTTGTCGCGCTGCGTCCCGACGGCCTCTCCAGCTTTCCTGATCTGCAAGCCGCGCTCTCCTCGGGGCAGGACGGGCGCCTGTACCTTTACCTGTTCGACCTTCTGCACCTGGATGGTTGGGACTTGCGCGGATGCCGCCTGCTCGACCGCAAACGGCTGCTGGCCGGGCTGGACGCCTGGGAGGGGATGCTGCGCTACAGCGACCACCATGCGGGCGACACCGGCCCGATGCGGCGCGAGGCGTGCCGGCTGGGCCTGGAGGGCATCATCTGCAAGCGCGGGGATGCCCCTTACCAGCCTGGGCGCGGTCACGACTGGCTGAAGGTCAAGTGCCGGGGCCGGGAAGAGTTCGTGGTTCTTGGATGGACCCCGCCAGCGGGCAAGCGCACCGGCCTTGGCTCGGTGCATCTCGGCTATTACGACCCGGCGGGCAACCTGCACTACGCGGGGGGCGCGGGCTCGGGATTCACGGAAGCGGAACTGCAAACTGTGCGGGCAGAGCTGGACGCCCGCGCCGCCGATCCGCCGCGCGATCTGCTGGTCGCGGGTGATCCCATCGAGCGGAGCATCCGATGGGTCCGCCCCGAGCTGGTGGCGGAGGTGCAATACACCGGCTGGTCCGGCGCCGGACGGGTCCGCCAGGCGGTGTTCCTCGGGCTGCGCGAGGACAAGGACGCCCAGGAGGTGGTCCGCGACCCACCCGACCCCGCGGCCAAGCGCAGCTATCGCACGCCGCGCCAGGCGAGCGGGAGCCCTCACCCCGGTCCTCTCCCAAAGGGAGAGGGGGCGTTGAACGCAGTGGAGATACCAGCCTCGCCCCCTCTCCCGCTTGCGGGAGAGGGCCGGGGTGAGGGTAAACCGGGGCGGATCGTCACGGCACGAGCACCAATGGCGAACACGGAAAGCCTGGGCGCGATCGCGCTGACCCACCCCGACCGGGAGCTGTGGCCAGGGGTCACCAAGCATGACCTCGCCGCGTATTGGCGCTCGGTCGCGGACCATGCCCTGCCCGGCCTCGCGCGCCGGCCGCTGGCGATCGTGCGTTGCCCTGACGGGATCGATGGGCAGCATTTCTTTCAGAAGCACGCGCACGGCCACATGCCGGCACCGATCCGGGCGGCGGAGGCGGCGGGGGCGCCCTACCTCGCGATCGACGGCCTCGACGGCCTCTACGCCTGCGCGCAGATCTCGGCCGTCGAACTGCACGCTTGGGGCGCGACGGAGGCCGACCCGCTGCGCCCGGACCAGATCGTGATGGATCTCGATCCGGGCGAGGGCGTGACGTTCGACGCGGTGGTGCGGGCCGCCCACGACCTGCGTGCGCGGCTGGGGAGCCTGGGGCTGGAAAGCTTTCCCCGCACCACGGGGGGCAAGGGACTGCACGTCGTGGTGCCGCTCACCCCGCACGCCGATTGGGACGAGGTCAGGGCGTTCTGCCACGCCCTGGCCGAACTCATGAGCCAGGAAGAGCCTGAGCGTTTCCTGTCCACCGTTCGGAAGATCGACCGGCGCGGCCGCATTCTGATCGACTGGCTGCGCAATGGCCTTGGCGCGATGGCCATCGCCTCGTTCTGTCCGCGCGCGCGGCCCGGAGCGTCGGTCGCCACACCGCTGAGCTGGCGCGAGGTGACCCCGAAGCTCGATCCCACGCACTACACCATGCGCACGATCCCGCAGCGTCTCGCGCGTCTGCGGGAAGATTTCTGGGGAGGCTTTGAGGCCGCCCGCCGCCCGCTTCCTGAGCTGCCGCGCCAGTCTTCGCGGAACGACCGTGCCGTGTCCGATCACCCAGGCTCGTCACCGCGTTCGGTGGTGGTGTTCGCCGCCAAGCCCAAAAAATCCGCGCGTTCTGGCAGCGCGCCAAAGCCGAAGAAGCCTTTGAAGGAACGGGATCGAAGCTAAACGGCGTCGGTTCCTCCGCGTTGGCGCGCTATCGCGACCAACGGAGAATCACGCATGCGCGCCTGCTTTGCCTTGCTCGGACTCACCGCCGCCGGTACTCGTCTCGACCAGCGCCCTCGCGCAGACTGATCGCAACACCCTCCGCGATAATCCCGCCACGCGCGCCTACGACCGCGCGGCTGGCACCGATGTCAGTGGCGCCTACCCATCCCAGGCGGATGGCACGCCCAACAACCCGCCCGGCACCGCGGCGGATCGTGCCTTCGACCGTACGGCCCGCACCGACGTCAGCGGCGCCTACCCGACGAGTTGTATTCCGCTGCGCTGTTCGACACAGCTCGCTGGTTGCAGCCGTATGAAAGTGCGGCTGTCCCACTCCTCGCCTAAATGGCGCCATCCCCTGCATATGGGGGTCATAGCATCCCATTGTACAACTGGACAGACACTCAGAAATTCTCTTGATTTAGGAAGTACAGATGCTACTATCTCCCCCATTACTTTAAGCGGCTACCATTTAATCACAACCGAGGAGGAATTTGTTGGGCTGCGCGATGAATGGCAGCAGTTGTGGAGTAACTGCTCAACCCACCCCCGCCAGTTTGTCTTGACCCGAGTTAAACAGTGCGCAAACGCAACCTGCTGGAACTAAACGCTGAATCGGGAAATTGCCCTCAATGTGGTGCCACGCCTCTCTTCGGCTTGGAAGGCCCTTTGGCTACAAGGCCTTGGCGGAGCCAATTCGGCGGACATCGAGGGCGTGGCACCACAGAACGCATATTTTCTCGATTTCCTGAGCGATACCAATGAGTAGCGTTCTCGCACTGTTTAACTGAAGCTTGAGCGACCGGCGAAATTGGAGTTGACGCGGTAACGGGCGACTCAATTCAAGGTTGGGGTGAACACCGATCTTGACCTGAGCAAGCTGTCGCATGCGGAGAAGGATGCCCTCATCCTCTCGCTTGCTGCGCAATTACAAGCGGCACTGGCGCGGATTGCTGAACTGGAGAAGCGGCTGGCCGAGTTGCAGCTTCCGCCGAAGACGCCGGACAATTCCAGCGTGCCGCCGTCGAAGGGTCTAAAGCACAACGTGGCGGACAAGCCGAAGCGGAGCGGTCCTCGCGCGGGCAGCGTGGGGCGCAGGGGCGGCGGGCGGGAATTGACGGCCGAGCCCGACGAGGCGGTGATCGCCCGCGCGGCGCGCTGCCAATACTGCCAGTCGGCACTCGCCGACGCCGACCAGAAGCTCGATGCCCGCTACGATAAGGTCGAGCTGCCCCGCGTGCGCCCTGTGGTGACGCGGGTGGAACGCTATGCCGGGCGTTGCCAGTGCTGCGGTCGCACCACGCTGGCAGCGCTACCGGAGGGGCTGGAACCGGGCACGCCGTTTAGCATCAACATCGTCGCATTGGCGATGTATCTGCGTTTCACCCACGGTAATTACCCACCCCCTTGCGGCGGGGCGGCATTGCTGATGCAGTTTGGGCATGCAGCGGGACGAGCTGGAGCGCCTGAGCAAGGCCGAGCTGATCGAGTTGGTGCTGCGGCTGCAGCGGCCGGAGAAGACCTCGCGCACCTCGTCCAAGCCGCCGTCCACAGACCGCAAAGCGCGTCGCGAGCAAGCCCGCCCCGGAGGTGCCAAGCCCGGACATGAAGGCCATAGTCGGGCGCTCAGCAGGGAGGTGGACCGCGTCGTCGATCACGCCCCGCAGCAATGCCCGTGCTGCCGCAGGGCGCTGTCGCCCGACCTGCCCAGCGAAGCGGTGAGCGTGCACGAGCGGATTGAGCTGCCGGAGATCAAGCCAATCGTCGAGCACCACCGACGCTTGGCGGTGCAGTGTCCCGGCTGTGGGGCGCGGGTCGTGGCAGCGCCGCCGCCCGCCGCGACAGGCACGCCGTTCGGCCCGCGCCTGCACACGCTGGCGACCTACCTCAAGACCTTTCAGAGCCTGTCCTACGAGCGGCTGCAGGCGACACTGGCCGACCTGTTCGGCCTGTCCATCAGCCAGGGCGGGCTGATGTGGTACTAGCTGACATTTGATCGGACAGCTGGCCTGTATGGTGCCGGATGGATCATGTCTGACCGACGTCAGGCGGCGTTGAGCATTTTTCCCCTGGCGAGCGGGAGGGTGTCAAGGAAGGTCTGCATCGGGGTCTTGCCGTAGCACCAGCGGCCCTGATGAGGGCGTTGCTCATTATAGCTGCTGACCCAGACATCGAGATCGGCCTGTAGCTGCTCGATGCTGCTGTAGATGCGCTTGCGGAAGGCGACCTGATAGAACTCGTGCAGCACCGTTTTGTGGAAGCGCTCGCAGATCCCGCTGGTTTGCGGACTCTTTGCCTTGGTCCGGCTGTGGTCGATGTCCTCGATCGCCAGGTAGAGCTCGTATTCGTGGGCCTGCGAGGTGCCGCAATACTCGGTGCCGCGATCGGTCAGCACGCGGGACAGCTTGACCCCGTGCTCGTCGAAGAACGGCACCACGCGGTCGTTCAGCAGGTCGGCGGCGGTGATCGGGGCCTTGCGGTCGTAGAGCTTGGCGAACGCCACCTTGGAGTGGGTGTCGATGCAGGTCTGCTGATAGATCCGCCCGACCCCCTTGAGCGTGCCGACATAGAAGGTGTCCTGGGCCAGGCAGTAGCCCGGACACTCGCTCTCGAACTCGCCATGCGCCTCGTTGTCCTGCCGGGCCCGCTCCAAGGCGGCGACCTGGGCTTCGGTCAGCACCAGGCCGTCCTGTGCGCTCTTGGCCTCGAGTGCCTTGAGCCGCTTCTTCATGGTCTCCAGGTCGTGGCGCTGCCAGACACAGCGCACCCCGTAATTACCCACCCCTGTTTCGGGCGTAGCGATCAGGCCGTGACGGTCTGCAGGATGGTGTTGAAGACGCTGGTGCCCGGTTTGAGGCGAGCGGTATCGACGACGCTGCGTATGTCGGCCTCACCCTCGGCGGCCCACATGGCACGATAGCCGTTGGTCACCTTGCGCTGGATGCGCATTCCGCTGAAGTCGGCCGGTGATTCCGGCCTGATGTCGGCCACCTCTTCCGATTGAAGTCGGCCGGACGTTCCGATCGAAGTCGGCCGGGGTGGCTGCCCGTGGGCTGGGCTGATCTCTTCACTGCGATATCGGCTGGGTCAAGCCATGATGGCCTCCTGAGCCTTCTTTCGTCGGAGGGATTCGCCGCGCAGCTGGATGCGATGGGCGTTGTGGACGATGCGATCCAGGATGGCATCCCCGATCGTTGGATCTCCGATCAGATCGTGCCAGCGGTCCACGGGGATCTGGCTGGTGAGCAGCATGGCCCCGCGGCCGCAGCGATCCTCGACGATCTCCAGCAGATCGTGCCGCTGCTCCGCGCCGAGCGGCTCCAGCCCCCAGTCGTCCAGGATCAGCAGCTTCACCCCGCCGAGGGCCCGCATCAGCCTGGCGTAACGACCGTCGCCGCGCGCCAGCGCCAGATCGGCGAACAGGCGCGGGATGCGCTGGTAGAGGACGGAGTGGTTGTCGCGGCAGGCCTTGTGGCCGAGCGCACAGGCCAGCCACGACTTCCCGACCCCGGTCGGACCCTCGATGATCAGGTTCTGCTTGGCCTCGATCCAGCCGCCCGTGGCCAGCTTCTGAAACAGCGCGCGATCCAGGCCGCGCGGGGTGCGGTAGTCGACATCCTCGACCGCCGCCTGATGGCGCAGCCGGGCGTAGCGCAGCCGCGCCTTGAGCCGGCGGTCCTGGCGGTCGGTGAGCTCGCGGTCGAGCAGCAAGCCGAGCCACTCCGCATGATCGAGTTCGGCGCCGCGCGGCGTGGCGCTCAGCTCCTCGAAGGCGCGCGCCATGCCGGCGAGGCCGAGCTGGTGCAACTGGTCGAGCGTGGGATGGGTCAGCACTGGCGCTCTCCTCAATGGTAGTAGCCGGAACCGCGGATGTTCGGGTGCAGCAGCGGCAGCTCGCCCTCACGGGCCGACGTTGTGGGCGGCTGACGATCGAGGCCGTGCTGCAGGATCGACTGCACGCTGCCGTAGGAGCGGGCGCCGATCTCCAGCCCCCGCGCGCAGGCGGCCTCCACGCGCTCGCGGCCATAGCTGCGCACCAGGCGCAGGATGCCGAGACAGGCGCGGAATCCCTGCTCGGGATGCGGCCGGGTCTCCAGGATCAGCGCCGTCAATCGCGCGGTCGCCGCGCCGATCGCGGCTGCCTCCTGGCCGATGCGCGGGATCGTCCACTCGGCCTGCCGCCGGTGCGACCGCGGCATGTGCTCGGGCAGGGTGGCGTGCCGACCGCGCGCGCCACCGCGCAGATGCACCGCGACCCGCTCGCCCCTGTGGAACAGCTCGATGGTGCGCGCGGTGATGCGGGCCTCGACCTGCTCGCGCAGCAGCCGGTGCGGCACCGAGTAGTAGTGGCCGTCGATGTCGACGTGGTAGTCGAGCGCGACGCGCCGGATGCGCCACTCGGCATAGACGAACGGTTGCGTCGGCAACGATAATAGTGCCGGCTGGTCCAGTTGCTCGAACAACTGGCGGCGGCTGACGCCCAGCTTGCGCATCGGCCGAGCGTTGAGGTCGGTGACCAGTCCTGCGATCGCCGCATTGAGCTCGGCCAAGGAGAAGAAGCGCTGGTTGCGCAGCCGCGCCAGGATCCAGCGCTCGACCACCAGCACGCCGGCTTCAACCTTGGCCTTGTCGCGCGGTCGGCGCACCCGCGTCGGCAGGATCGCCGTGCCATAGTGCGCCGCCAGGTCGCGGTAGCTCGGGTTGATCCCGGGCTCATACCAGTTCGCCCGCAAAACGCCGGCCCGCAGGTTGTCCGGCACGATCTGTCGCGGCACGCCGCCCAGGAAGCTCAGCGCGCGGACGTGCGAACCGATCCAATCGGGCAGGCTTTGCGTCCACGTCGCCTCGGCGTAGGTGTAGTTCGATGCCCCGAGCACCGCGACGAACACCTGCGCCGCGCGCAGCTCGCCGGTGCTGGCGTCCACCACCATCGCCACCGTTTGCCCGGCGTAGTCGACGAACAGCCGCTCGCCGGCTGGGTGTGTCTGGCGCATCGTCGGCGATAGCCGGCTCTCCCAGCTCCGGTAGAGCTCGCACCAGCGGCTGTAGCCGTAGCCGCTGGAATGGAGGGTCCGGTATTCCTCCCACAGCAGCAGCAGCGTCACCCCCGGGCGGCGCAGCTCGTGGTGGACCGCCGTCCAGTCCGGCTCCGCCTTGTGCCGATGACCCGGCTGCGAGCCGCCAAGCGGGGCGAACAGCAGCGCCTCCAGCCCCTGGTCGATCACCGTCGCCGGCAACGGCCAGCTCAGCCCCGCCGCGGCAACCCGATCAAGGCACAGCCGCACCGTGCTGCGCGCCACGCCGACTGCGACCGCAATGGCGCGGTCGGAGAGGCCGCACTCGTACTTCAGTCGAAGGATTCTCACGCACACGTCGCATCGACACTCTCTCGGCCGGCATCGGTCTCCCTCTCGCCCTGACGAGAGGACAGACCGCTCACCTGCCCAGCGGTCGGGCAACGCCACCCCTCTCAGGGATGGCCGAGATCAGATCGGAATGGCCGACATCACCTCGGAATCAGTGGCCGACATGAGATCGGAATGCCTGGCCGACTTGCTCCGGAATACGCACGCTGGATCACCGAGGGCCGGAGGTCGCGCTCACAGGCGTTGTTGGTGGCCTCGACCTGGCCGGGCCAGTCGGCGAAGGTTAGGAGCTGATCGCGCGCTCGGCGCACCTTGTTCTGAAGTTCACGGGCCAAGTCGCAGGTGGTGGGTGCTGCCAGGATCGCGACCAGCCTGCCCGCCAGCGCGCGGCGCTTGGCGGCCAGGGTGGAGGCAGCCAGTTGTGAGATGCTGTCCGCCAACTCGAAGGCCGAGGCGAGCCAGAGCGTGAGCCGAAACGGCACGGGGTCGTCGCTCACTTCCAACACGTAGGCGACGTCGCGAGCCAGGTGCGCGAGGCAGGTCTGCTGGACTTGGCCATGGCCCTGCTGGGCCGAGTCGCGGTCCGACAGCCAGACTTCGGGCTGGTGGCCAGCCATCATCGCGTGCACGACCGCGGCGGCGCGGGTCGGGGCGGCGTGGTGCACCACGGCCTCCTTGCAGCGGAACACCCAGTGATAGGCGTTGCTGCCCTCAATCCGGACGCCTGTCTCGTCCGAGGCCACCACCTTGGCCTGCCGCAGGGCTGCGACGGCGTGCTCGCCCCTCGTCTTGCCATTCCATCCGGCTGCGCCGAATGGAACCTTCGGCAAGCCTCGCCCGGCCTGGAAGCAAGTCTGGGCGCGACGCAGCAGGTTCATCAGCTGTACTAGCTAGGATTTAATCTGACAATCTGGTTTGTTTGGTGCGGGCAACCCGGGACCGGAGGACAGGAATGTCTCGCTCCGGTCGCCCAGAACCGAGGAGCCGACCATGACCAACGAACGCAAGGTAATCCGGGCCAAGGTAGGCCTGCTGGAGCTGGCCAAACAGCTCGGCAATGTGTCGCAGGCCTGCAAGATCATGGGATACTCGCGCGACAGCTTCTACCGCTTTCAGGAGCTCTACGAAAAGGGCGGCGAGATCGCGCTGGCGGAGATGACCCGGCGCAAGCCAATCCTGCGCAATCGGGTGGAGCCGGCCATCGAGCAGGCGGTCGTCGAGCTGGCCGTCGAGCAGCCGGCCTTTGGCCAAGTCCGGGTGGCCAATGAGCTGAAGAAGCGCGGCCTGACGATCTCCCCGGCCGGGGTGCGCTGTGTCTGGCAGCGCCACGACCTGGAGACCATGAAGAAGCGGCTCAAGGCACTCGAGGCCAAGAGCGCACAGGACGGCCTGGTGCTGACCGAAGCCCAGGTCGCCGCCTTGGAGCGGGCCCGGCAGGACAACGAGGCGCATGGCGAGTTCGAGAGCGAGTGTCCGGGCTACTGCCTGGCCCAGGACACCTTCTATGTCGGCACGCTCAAGGGGGTCGGGCGGATCTATCAGCAGACCTGCATCGACACCCACTCCAAGGTGGCGTTCGCCAAGCTCTACGACCGCAAGGCCCCGATCACCGCCGCCGACCTGCTGAACGACCGCGTGGTGCCGTTCTTCGACGAGCACGGGGTCAAGCTGTCCCGCGTGCTGACCGATCGCGGCACCGAGTATTGCGGCACCTCGCAGGCCCACGAATACGAGCTCTACCTGGCGATCGAGGACATCGACCACAGCCGGACCAAGGCAAAGAGTTCCGCAAACCAACGGGATCTGCGAGCGCTTCCACAAAACGGTGCTGCACGAGTTCTATCAGGTCGCCTTCCGCAAGCGCATCTACAGCAGCATCGAGCAGCTACAGGCCGATCTCGATGTCTGGGTCAGCAGCTATAATGAGCAACGCCCTCATCAGGGCCGCTGGTGCTACGGCAAGACCCCGATGCAGACCTTCCGCAACTGCTCAACCCACCCCGCTTCGCGCAATGCGTTGATATAGAATGATTTTCAGCAGTCTCAGAAAACGGGATAAATTTGGGCAGTTGAAGTAAAATCCGCGGCGATACCAGATACTTATTTATATCGTAATATCGCAGCCTTGGCCGTTACATGCGTCGGATTCGATACTGCCGTTACGCCCAAAATCGCCTCGCCCAGAAAGCGTTGTTTATCAATGATTTGCGGAGGGAGGGGTGGGTTGAGCAGTTACGACCTTCCTTGACACCCTCCCGCTCGCCAGGGAAAAAATGCTCAACGCCGCCTGACGTCGGTCAGACATGATCCATCCGACACCATACAGGCCAGCTGTCCGATCAAATGTCAGCTAGTACACTTGAGGTAGGTCGCCAGCGTGTGCAGGCGCGGGCCGAACGGCGTGCCTGTCGCGGCGGGCGGCGGCGCTGCCACGACCCGCGCCCCACAGCCGGGACACTGCACCGCCAAGCGTCGGTGGTGCTCGACGATTGGCTTGATCTCCGGCAGCTCAATCCGCTCGTGCACGCTCACCGCTTCGCTGGGCAGGTCGGGCGACAGCGCCCTGCGGCAGCACGGGCATTGCTGCGGGGCGTGATCGACGACGCGGTCCACCTCCCTGCTGAGCGCCCGACTATGGCCTTCATGTCCGGGCTTGGCACCTCCGGGGCGGGCTTGCTCGCGACGCGCTTTGCGGTCTGTGGACGGCGGCTTGGACGAGGTGCGCGAGGTCTTCTCCGGCCGCTGCAGCCGCAGCCCCAACTCGATCAGCTCGGCCTTGCTCAGGCGCTCCAGCTCGTCCCGCTGCATGCCCAAACTGCATCAGCAATGCCGCCCCGCCGCAAGGGGGTGGGTAATTACCGCACCCCGGCCGGGGAGATCGTCAGGCCGCGCTTCTTCAGCTCCTTGGCCACCCGGACTTGGCCAAAGGCCGGCTGCTCGACGGCCAGCTCGACGACCGCCTGCTCGATGGCCGGCTCCACCCGATTGCGCAGGATTGGCTTGCGCCGGGTCATCTCCGCCAGCGCGATCTCGCCGCCCTTTTCGTAGAGCTCCTGAAAGCGGTAGAAGCTGTCGCGCGAGTATCCCATGATCTTGCAGGCCTGCGACACATTGCCGAGCTGTTTGGCCAGCTCCAGCAGGCCTACCTTGGCCCGGATTACCTTGCGTTCGTTGGTCATGGTCGGCTCCTCGGTTCTGGGCGACCGGAGCGAGACATTCCTGTCCTCCGGTCCCGGGTTGCCCGCACCAAACAAACCAGATTGTCAGATTAAATCCTAGCTAGTACAGCTGATGAACCTGCTGCGTCGCGCCCAGACTTGCTTCCAGGCCGGGCGAGGCTTGCCGAAGGTTCCATTCGGCGCAGCCGGATGGAATGGCAAGACGAGGGGCGAGCACGCCGTCGCAGCCCTGCGGCAGGCCAAGGTGGTGGCCTCGGACGAGACAGGCGTCCGGATTGAGGGCAGCAACGCCTATCACTGGGTGTTCCGCTGCAAGGAGGCCGTGGTGCACCACGCCGCCCCGACCCGCGCCGCCGCGGTCGTGCACGCGATGATGGCTGGCCACCAGCCCGAAGTCTGGCTGTCGGACCGCGACTCGGCCCAGCAGGGCCATGGCCAAGTCCAGCAGACCTGCCTCGCGCACCTGGCTCGCGACGTCGCCTACGTGTTGGAAGTGAGCGACGACCCCGTGCCGTTTCGGCTCACGCTCTGGCTCGCCTCGGCCTTCGAGTTGGCGGACAGCATCTCACAACTGGCTGCCTCCACCCTGGCCGCCAAGCGCCGCGCGCTGGCGGGCAGGCTGGTCGCGATCCTGGCAGCACCCACCACCTGCGACTTGGCCCGTGAACTTCAGAACAAGGTGCGCCGAGCGCGCGATCAGCTCCTAACCTTCGCCGACTGGCCCGGCCAGGTCGAGGCCACCAACAACGCCTGTGAGCGCGACCTCCGGCCCTCGGTGATCCAGCGCAAGGTGACCAACGGCTATCGTGCCATGTGGGCCGCCGAGGGTGAGGCCGACATACGCAGCGTCGTCGATACCGCTCGCCTCAAACCGGGCACCAGCGTCTTCAACACCATCCTGCAGACCGTCACGGCCTGATCGCTACGCCCGAAACAGGGGTGGGTAATTACCACCCACGCGATCAGCTACGAGCGGCTGAGCCGGATGATGCTGGATCTCCATGCCCTGCGGATCAGCGAGGGCGCGCTGGACGCCGCCTTCCGTCGCGCCCGTCCACGTTTGGAGGCCGATGTCGCCGCAATCCTCGCGCGCCTGCGCCGCGCCCGCGTGATCGGATCGGACGAGACCTCGGTGCGCGTCGGTGGCGTGACCCGCTGGAATTGGGTGTTCCAGAACAGCGACGTCGCGATCCACGTCATCCGCGGCAGCCGTGGCGCCGGTGTGGTCGGCGCGGTGCTGGACGGGCATCGGCCGATGATCTGGGTCTCCGACCTCTACGGCGCCCAGCAGGGGCACGCCGAAATCTGGCAGGTCTGCCTCGCGCATCAGTTGCGCGACTGCCAGTATGCGATCGAGGCGGGGGATGCGGTGTTCGCCCCGCGCATGAAGGCGCTGCTGCTGCGCGCGGTGCTGCTGGCGCGGCGGCACCGCGCGCTGGCCGAGAGCACGCGGCGCGAATACCGGCGACGGCTGGAAGTGGCACTCGACGCTGTGATCGCGCTGGCGCCGACGCAGCGCGACGGTAAACGGCTGCGCAAGCGATACGCCAGGTTCCGCGAGCACCTGTTCACCTTTCTCGACCATCCCGAGATCACCGCCGACAACAACGCGAGCGAACGGGATCTGCGTCCCACCGCAACGTATCGCAAAGTCACCGGCGGATTCCGTTCCGACTGGGGTGCTGATCTATTCGCCGCCGTCCGCTCCGCCGTCGGCACCGCCAAGCGCCGCGGGATCGACGCCTATCAGGCCATTCGCGATACGCTATGCGGCCAGTCCGTGCTCACCCCGGGATGAGCAGTTACCGACCAGCAGGTTGCGCGGCAACTGGAGGGGATCGCCCTCGACCGGACCTTCACCGACACGGCGTTCGGGCAAGGACACAAAGTAGAATTCCAACACCGCGCGCTGAGCCGCAGCACCCCGCCGTCCCGCTTTGGGCCGCGTGACAGCCCCCTGCCGAGCCTCTATCAGTTCCGGCCGGCAGGGGGATGATGTCAATGAGCAACGATGCATCGCCGGTAAGCTTCACGCGTGAGGGCGAAGTCGGACTTGTCACTGTCGATTACCCGCCAGTGAACGCCCTCGGTCCGGGGGTGCCAGAGGGCATCATCAATGCGCTGAAGCAGGGCGCCGCTGATCCTTCCATCAAGGCCATCGTCCTGATTGGGGCTGGGCGCAGCTTCATCGCCGGGGCGGACATCCGCCGGTTCGGCACCGGCCGGCCCCTGCTGCCGCTGGGCCAGCGTGTCTATGATGTCCTTGACGCCTCCGCCAAGCCGGTCGTCGCCGCGATCCACGGCTACGCGCTTGGCGGCGGGCTGGAGATCGCGATGGCCTGCCACTACCGGGTGGCGGTGGCGTCCGCGAAAGTCGGGTTGCCCAAAGTGCTGATCGGCCTCATCCCCGGCGGTGGCGGCACCCAACGCCTTCCGCGTCTTGCCGGTCCGAAGGCCGCGCTGGAGATGATCGCCTCCGGCCGGCATGTGCCAGCCGAGGAGGCGCGGATTCTGGGCATCCTGGACAAGGTGTTCCCTGACGGCGCCGACCTGCGCGCCGAGGCGGTGGCCTTTGCGAAGAGGATCGCCGATACGCGCCCGCTGCCGCGCGTGCGCGACCGCGCGGACCGGCTCGCCGAGTCCGAGCAGGACCCCGGCCTGTTCGATGCGATGCGCAAGTCGATTGCCCGGCGCGCGCGCAACCAGAAGGCGCCGTATTCCTGCATCCTGGCCGTCGAGGCCGCCTGCTCCCTGCCCTTCGACCAGGGGATCGCGCGCGAGCACGAACTGTTCGCCGAGCTGGAGAACTCCGACGAGGCCCGCGCGCTGCGCTACGCCTTTTTCGCCGAGCGCGAGGCGGCAAAGCTTCCTGATATCCCGAGCGACGTGGAGCCGCACCCGTTCGGCGTTGCCGCCGTGATCGGCGCCGGCACAATGGGCGGCGGTATCGCCATGATCTTCGCCGATCACGGATATAGGGTGAAGATCATGGACGCCACGCCAGAGGCGCTGGAGAGCGGCATGGCGCGTATCCGCGCCAACTACGTGACCTCCGTGAGGCGCGGCAGCCTCGCCCAGGACGACATGGAGCGCCGCCTGTCCCGCATCGAGCCGGTCGCGGGCTACGAGGCGATCAGGGATGCCGATGTCGCCATCGAGGCGGCGTTCGAGAAGATGGACGTCAAGAGGCCCATCTTTCGCGCGCTGGATCAGGTGATGAAGCCAGGCGCGCTCATCCTGTCCAATACCTCCGCCCTCGACGTCGACCAGCTCGCGGCCGAGACGTCGCGGCCGCAGGACGTGGCGGGGGCGCATTTCTTCAGCCCGGCGAACGTGATGAAGCTGCTGGAAGTGGTGCGCGGCGCGCAGTCCTCGGCCAAGACGCTGGTCAGCACCATGGCGATGGGACGAAAGATCGGAAAGGTCTGCGTCATGGCCGGCAACACCGACGGTTTCGTCGCCAACCGCTCCCGCGCGCCCTTCAACACCGAGATGGTGATCCTGCTCGAGGAGGGCTGCCTGCCCGAGCAGGTGGACAAGGTAATGGTTGATTTCGGCTATCCGATGGGGCCGTTCGCGGTCGGTGATCTCGCCGGGCTCGACATTGGGCTGGCCAGCCGCAAGCGTCGCGCCGCGCAGAACCCGAACTACCGCAAGCTGCCGATCGCCGACCGCATCGCCGAAATGGGCCGCTTCGGCCAGAAGACCGGAGCGGGCTGGTACCGCTACGAGAAGGGCGACCGCACGCCGCACCCGGATCCGGAGGTGGCGCGGATCATCAAAAACGTGGCGGCCGAGATGGGCATGCCGCAGCGGGCGTTCACCGATCAGGAGATCCTGCATCGGTTGCTGTTCTCCTCGGTGAACGAGGCGTGCCGTATCCTGGAGGAGGGCAAGGCGTACCGCGCCAGCGACATCGACGTGATGTGGCTGCACGGATTCGGTTTCCCCCGTTACCGGGGCGGGCTGATGTACTGGGCCGATCAGATCGGCGTCCGCGCGGTCTACGAGCAGATCGCCAGTTGGCATCAGCACTACGGCGAGCGCTGGGAGCCCTCGCGCCTGCTGCGCGAATTGGCCCAGGCGGGCACGCCGTTCCGCGAAGCGAAGCCGGCGCCGATGCGCTAGGCCCGAGCGCGATGGCATGAACCCGCTCGACACCGCCGCCAGCCTGTTGGGCGTGCGGAGCACCATCCGAGTCGGCGTGACGGGGCTGGCTCGGGCGGGAAAGACCGCGCTCCTGACGTCGATCGCTGCCAACCTGCTGGCCCTCGGCGCGGGCCGGCCAGCCCTGCCGGCGCTCTCCGACCGGCTTGGCGGGCGAGGCTTGCGCATCGGCGTTGCGCCGGCCGAGGCATCCGGCCTGCCCCGGTTCGATATCGCCTCTCATCTCGCCGCGCTGGTTGCCGATCCACCGCGCTGGCCGGAACGCACCGCGGCGGTCTCGTTGCTCGCGCTCGACCTCGATCTGCCGCGCGACGGGCTGCTGGCTCCGCTTGGGCCGCGTATGCGTCGCTTGGAGTTCCTGGACTACCCTGGCGAGTGGCTGCTCGACTTGCCGCTTATGGGGCAGGACTTCACCACATGGTCAGCGGCGACGCTGCGCCGGCTGGAAGCGCCCGAACTGGCCGGAGTGGCGCGGGAATTCCTGGGTTTTGCGTATGGGCTGCCAGCGAGGGCGGCGGCGGACGAGGTGCTGGCGCTGACCGGGCACCGGCTCTATGCCGCGCTCCTCCGTCAGCTTCGTGACGAGGCCGGGCTGTCCTTTCTGCAACCCGGCCGTTTCCTGATGCCCCCGCCAGGAGCCGCGCCGCCCTTCATGCATTTCTTTCCGCTGTCTGGCTCAGCCCCGCTCGCGGATCTGCTGCGGGCGCGCTTTGATGCCTATGTAGAGACAGTGCGTCGCGATCTGATATCGCCTTCATTTGGTAATCTCGACCGGCTCGTCGTGCTTGCCGACCTGCTCTCGGCGCTGCACCAGGGCCAGGCGGCATTCGCCGACGCCCAGGCGGCGCTGGCCGCCGCATCCGGGGCGCTGCGCTGGGGCCGCTCCTGGACCGATTGGCTCGCGGCGCTCGCACGGCTGGAACTGCCGCCTCGGGCGATCAATCGCGTCGCGTTCGTCGCCACCAAGGCCGATCACGTCGCCGCCCGCCAGCGCGGCAATCTCGCGGCGCTGATGCGCCGGCTCACCAGCGCGCCGGAAGGCGAGGCGGCCTCGGCCGCTTTCGCCGTCGCCGCGGTGCGCTGCACGGAGGATGTGGTGGAAACACTGGGGGGCCGTCCCGTCTCGGCGGTGCGGGGCCGCATCATCGGGGAGTTGCGGCCGGCCCGCTCCTACCCTGGGGAGGTGCCGGATGCGCCGCCTGACGCGGCGTTCTGGCAGCACCGTTTCCTCGCGCTCCCGGATTTCGAACCGCTGCGTCCGCCCGAGGGCGGCCGTGGCGGGGTGCCCCAACTCGGTTTTGATGCGCTGTTGGCCTTTCTCTTGGCGGATATCCTGTGATGGACACCCAGGTTGAGCCTTTCCTTCGTCTAGAACCGGAGGCCGCGCCGCGTCTTGAGCCGCTGCCCATCGTGTTGCCGTCGCCCCTGCCGGTCCGGCGGCGACCGCGCCTGCCGCCGGCCCTTGTTGGCGTCATGGTGCTGGCGCTTGGGCTGCCCGCCTTGTGGGCGGCATGGCTGGTCGGCGCCTTGTTCGACCGCGCGGGCTGGCTCGGTTGGGCGGGCCTTTTCGTGGTGCTGGCCGGATTCGGCCTGATCGGCGCCGGGATCGGCCGCGAGCTGCGCGGTCTCGCGGCGCTGCGGCGCGTGGACTGGTTGCGCGCCGAGTTGGCGAGCGGGGAGACAGCACGGGTGGCGGAGGCCGCGCGGCGCTGGCTCGCGGAGCTGCCACAGCACGCGTCGCTGCTGCCGGCGGTCGCCGCCGCCGACAACCCGGAAGCGGTGCTGGCGCTGCTGCGCGCGGGACCGGGCGAGGCGCTGCTGGACGGAGCGGACGCGCTCGGGCGAGCCGCCGCCGTGCAGACTGGCGCGATCGTCGCCGCGACACCGTCGCCGGCACTGGATGCGCTGACGATCGGCTGGCGGGGCGTGCGGCTGGTGCGGCAGGTTGCATCGCTGCATGGAATGCGGCCGGGACTGGCCGGAACCGTTGCTTTGTTGCAGCGCACGGTGATCGCCGCGGCCTCGGTCGCGGCGACACAGCTCGCGGTGAACGCCGCCGCGCACGCGATTGTATCACACCCGCTGCTGCGCCACGTGCTGGGCGATGTTGCGGGGGCGGGGGTGGCGGCGCGCCGTATGATGGTGCTGGCGCGCGCCGCCGCGGCCGCGTGCTCGCCGCTGCCGCCCGATTGACGCTCGCCAGGGCGCCAGCTAATCGTCTCCCGTATAACGACTGGGTACGCTGGCCCAGCGGGTCCGCGTATGGGAGCCGTACGTCCTTGGCCGACGCCGCGCGCCTGCTTCAGCTTGTCATCAACGGAGCAGCCTCCGGCTGCATCTACGGCATCATCGCGCTCGGTTTCGTGCTGATCTACAAGGCCACCGAGCTGGTGAACTTCGCCCAGGGCGAGATCATGATGCTGGGCGGCTTCGCGGCCTATAGCTTTATCAGCCTGTTCGGCCTGAACTATTGGGTGGGCGCGGTTCTGGCGATCCTTGCCACCGCGGCGTTCGGCTTCCTGCTTGATGTGGTCGTGATACGGCGGGTCATGGGCCAGCCTCAATTCGCGGTTGTCATGCTGACCTTGGGGCTTGGCTTCATATTCCGCGCCGTCGCCGGGATCACCTGGGGGTATGATTCCGTTGGATACGCCACGCCCTTCACCAACAAGACGATCAATCTCGGCGGCATCATCCTCGGCGCCGACAGCCTTTCCGTGCTGGGCGGCACGGTCCTGCTCTGCGTCGTGCTCTATCTCTTCTTCAGCAAGACACGGCTCGGCGTCGCGATGCAGGCGGCGTCGCAGAACCAGCTTGCCGCCTACTACATGGGCATCCCGGTCCGCACCGCCTTCTCGCTGATCTGGGCGATTGCAGCCGGTGTCTCGGCGGTCGCCGCGATCCTGCTCACGCCGATCTCCATGATCGACGTGAACATGGGCACTCTCGGCATCAAGGCATTCGCCGCCGCGGTGCTCGGCGGGTTCGGCAGCATTCCCGGCGCTCTGGTCGGCGGCGTCCTGATCGGCATTGCCGAGCAGCTCGCCGGATTCTACCTGCCGGCCGGCTTCCAGGATGTGACCGCCAACGCTGTCCTGCTCGGCACCCTGATCCTGCTGCCGCAGGGCCTGTTCGCCGAAAAAATGGTCAAGCGGGTCTGACGCGATGCGGTACCTGTTCAAGACGAGCTACCGCCAGGATCTGACGATCTGGCGTCACTCCGGCGATATCTTCTGGTACGGGCTGCTGGCGATCGTGGTGGCCGTGCTGCCGTTCGTGCTCGGCACGTTCTATATCGGCGAGCTGGGCGCGGTGTTCATCTTCGCCATCGCGGGCGTCGGGCTGATGCTGCTGACCGGCTATACCGGCCTGGTCAATCTCGGCCATGCCGCGTTCCTCGGCATCGGCGCCTATACAGAGGCGGTGCTGCTGACGGCCGGGCTGCCCTTCGCCGTCACCTTGCCGCTGTCCGGCATATTCGCCGCGATCGCCGGCGTCGCCATCGGCATCCCGACGTTGCGCATGAGCGGGCTCTATCTCGCCATCGCCACGCTGGCCTTCGGGCAGATCGTGGCGACGGTGCTGGAGAAGTGGGACAGCGTGACGCACGGCTTCGACGGAATGCCCGTGCCCACGCCGAGCTTCCTGGGCGTGCCGATCCAGGGCGCCACCGGGGTCTATTACGCCGCGCTGGTCGTGCTGGTCTTCGCGCTGTGGATCGCCTGCAACATCCTGCGCACCCCGCTCGGCCGGGCGATGGTGGCGATCCGGGATTCGGAAATCTCGGCGCAGAGCATGGGCATCAACCTGGCCCTGTACAAGACGATCGCCTTTGCCATCGCGGCCGGGCTGACCGGTCTCGCCGGCGCCCTGTTCGCACACTACGTGAACTTCCTCGCCCCGGACTCCTTCGACATCCTGCTGTCGATACAGTTCCTGACCATCGTCTTCGTGGGCGGCATCGGCTCGCTGCACGGGGTCATCTTCGGCACGCTGTTCGTGCGGCTGCTGCCGCAGGCCATCGCCATCGCCCGCGACTACCTGCCCGCCAAGCTTGCCCACTTGCCGGGGCTGGAGCCGTCGATCTTTGGGCTGATCCTGGTCCTGGTGATCCTGTTCGAACCGGCCGGCATCTATGGCCGCTGGCTGAAGCTGAAGACGTATTTCCAGTCCTTCCCCATGCGCCGCCGCGCGGCGTTCCGCCGCCAGCGCACCTATACGCGCTCGGAGCGCGTCTGATGCCCGCCATTTTCGAAGCGGACAATCTCTCGGTGCAGTTCGGCGGTATCCGTGCCGTGGACGCGGTGAGCTTCACGGTCGAGCCCGGCGAGGTGTTCTCCATCATCGGGCCGAACGGCGCGGGCAAGACGACGATCTTCAACCTCATCAGCCGCATCTATCAGCCAAGCTCGGGCCGGCTTATCCTTCAGGGCACCGATATCACCAGGGTGCCGCCGCATCGGGTCGCGAGACTCGGTATCGCGCGGACATTCCAGAACATAGAGCTGTTCTCCAACGCGAGCGTGCTGCAAAATCTGCTGATCGGCTGCCATGCGCATGTGCGGGCCGGCATTCTCTCCCAGCTCGCCTTCCTGCCCGCCGCGCGACGCGACGAGCTGGTGCATCGCGAACGGGCCGAGGACCTGATCGCCTTCCTCGGGCTGCAACGCTATCGCCACACGCTGATCGGTAGCCTGCCCTATGGCGTGCGCAAGGTGGTCGAGCTTGGGCGCGCGCTCTGCACAGAGCCGAAGCTGCTGTTGCTCGACGAACCGTCCTCGGGCCTGAACGTCGAGGAGACGGAGGGAATGAGCTTCTGGATCGAGGACATCAAACAGGATCTCGGTATCACCGTCATCATGGTCGAGCATGACATGAGCCTGGTGAGCGCCGTGTCCGATCGTGTGATGGCGTTGAACTATGGGAAGGTGATGGCGATCGGCACGCCACGCGAAGTGCAGACGCATCCCGAGGTGGTGCGGGCCTATATTGGGGGCGGGGCGTGACGCGACCCCTCCCCCAACCCCCTCCCGCAAGGGGAGGGGGCTCATTGTCTGGCTCTCCCTCCCCTTGCGAGAGGGGGCCGGGGGGAGGGGTCGGCCGTAAAGGACGCCGCCTATGAGCACAGAACCCCTGCTCAGCGTTGGGGGCATTGAGACCTATTACGGTCCGATCCAGGCGATTCGCGGCATCAGCCTGGACGTGGCACCCCGGCAGATCGTCACCGTGCTGGGCGCCAATGGCGCCGGCAAGACCACCGTGCTGCGCACCATCTCCGGCGTGCTCAATCCCGAGCGCGGCTTCATCCGCTTCGACGACCGCGATCTGCGCGGGCAATCGCCCGATCACGTGATGCGGCTCGGCATCTGCCACGTCCCGGAGGGACGCGAGATGTTCCCGCTGCTGACGGTGCGAGAGAACCTGATGATGGGCGCCTACACGCGCCGCGACCGGGAAGTCTCCCGCGACATCGACATGTGCTACGACTATTTCCCGATTCTGAAGGAGCGGGCGCATCAGCGCGCCGGGCTGCTCTCGGGCGGGCAGCAACAGATGCTGGCGATCAGCCGCGCGCTCATGGGCAAGCCGAAGCTGCTGTTGCTGGACGAGCCTTCGCTCGGCCTTTCACCGATCCTGGTGACGCAGATTTTCGGGATTATCAAGCGCATCAACCAGGAGCAAGGTGTGGCCATCCTGCTCGTCGAGCAGAACGCGCATGTCGCGCTGCGGACCGCGGAGTACGGGTACGTCATCGAGGTCGGGCGCGTCGTCATGCAGGACACGTGCGCGCGGCTGATCGAGAAGGAGGACATCAAGGAGTTCTATCTCGGCCAGAAGGAGGCTGGGGTGCGCGGGCAGCGCCGGTGGAAGCGGAAGAAGCTGTGGCGATGAGCGGAAGTCTTCCGGCCATGGTGTGGGAGCGCGTGGTCGCCCAGGCCGATCGCCCAATCCTGTGCGAGAAGCAGCGCGGCATCTGGCGCGGCATCACCTGGGCCGAGCTGGGCCGGCGGATGCGCGCGATCGGCCAGGCGCTGCGCGCCACGGGCTTCGAGCCGGGCGACGTGGCGTGCGTGCTTGCCGACACGCGTCCGGAGTGGGTGTACGCCGATCTCGGTATCCAGGGCGCCGGCGGAATCGCCGCCGGGGTCTCGCCGGCCGCCGGGGCGGACCTGGTCGGAGAAACCTTGCGCGATTGCGCCGCGCGCGTCTTGTTCGTCGAGAACGAGGAGCAACTCGACAAGGCGCTGCACGCGCGCGTTTCCTGTCCAATGCTGGAACGCATTGTCATCCTGGACATGAAGGGCTTGCGTGACCTCGCCGATCCGATGTGCGAAAGCCTGGAGGTGTTTCTTGCCCGCGGCGAGGCGTATGACCGCGAGGCCGGCCGGGATTGGGAGCACGCTTTGGCCGCCCTCCATCCGGAGAGCCTCGCCGCCTTGATCCACACCGCCGGAACCACTGGGACGCCCAAGAGCGTCATGCTGAGCCATCGCGCCTTGCTGGCCCAGGCCGAGAACGCGGCGCGTTTGTTCGGCTTGCGCCCCCGCGACGAGCGGCTGGCCTTTATGCCGATGAGCCATGTCATGGAGCGCGTCCTGGGCCTCTATGTCGGACTGCATGCCGGCGTCGTCAGCAACTATGTCGAGAGCGCCGACACGGTGCTTGAGAATCTGCGGGAGGTGCGCCCCACGGTGCTTGCCGCTGCGCCGCACGTCTGGGAGCGGTTCCACGCCCGTGTCACCTTGGCGGTCGAGGCGGCAACCCTGGTCCAGCGTTTGCTCTACCGTTGGGCGATCGCGGCGGGTGAAAGGCAGGCCGACCGCCGGCTGGCGGGCCGCCGGACCCCGGCTTGGACGGCATTGGACGCGCTGCTGTTGCGATGGCTCGTGCTCGGCAATGTGCGCCGCGAGCTTGGGCTGGATCAGCTGCGTCTCGCCCTGGTGGGTGGCGCGCCAGTCTCCACCGCGCTGATCCGCTGGTTCATGGCGCTGGGAATCGACCTGACTGAAACCTATGGCCAAACGGAGTGCGCGGGCCTTGCTGCGGCCGGAAGGCCGGTACCATATGGCGAGATCGCGGTCGCGCGCGACGGTGAGATCCTGGCGCAGGGCCCGCATGTCTTCAGCGGTTACTGGAACCGGCCAGAGGAGAGCGCGCGGGCGCTGCAAGACGGGTGGCTGCACACGGGCGATCTCGGCGTGGTGACGGACGGCTGCCTGCACGTCGCCGGACGGCGGCACGACGTCGTTGCTCTCAGCTCGGGAAAGTCTGTCATGGCCGTCGAGATCGAGAAGGAGTTGAGGGTTTCCCCTTTTATCACCGATGCGCTGCTGTTTGGAGAAGGGCGGGAGCTCCTGTCCTGCTTGGTGATGATCGACCACGACGCGGTCGAGTCGTGGGCGCAGGCGAACCGCGTCCCCTTCACCGGCTTCGCCGCGCTGGTGCGCGCCGACGGGGTGCGCAAGCTGATCGGACGGGAGATTGAGCGCGCCTTGGGGCGGCTCGGCCGGCCGGGAACGATCGGGGCATTCCGCCTCATTGAACATAAGCTCGAACGTGAGGACCCGGAGCTCACGCCACTCATGCAGCTTCGGCGCGGGATTGTTGAGGAGAAGTACGGTGCGCTGATCGATGAGATGTACAGCGGCGCCTGACTACCCTGACGACGGGAGAAGACATCCATGAAAACCCATTTGGTCGGCCTGCTAACAGCCTTGATCGCCACGCCGGCGCTGGCCGCGCCCAATCAGGGCGTGAGCCCGACCGAGATAAAAGTCGGCACCTATACCGACCTGTCCGGCGTCACCGCGATGTGGGGCGTGAACAACTCCAACGCTTATCGAATGGTGTTCAACGAGGTGAACAAGGGAGGCGACATCACCGGGCGCAAGATCGACTACATCGTCGAGGACAACCAATACCAGGTGCCGCGTTCGGTTCAGGCCGAGAATAAGCTGCTGAACCAGGATCACGTCTTCATCGAGGTGGCGAACGCCGGCACGCCCATGAATAACGCCACCATGCCGATGCAGATCAAGGCTGGCGTGCCGAACGTATTCCCGCTGACCTCCGCGCGCTCGATGTACGAGCCGTTCAGCCCGTACAAGTTCGCGCTCGGCGCGTCGTACTACGACCAGGTCCGCTCGGGCGTGAAATACTTCATCGAGCAGCGGCAGAAGAAGACCATCTGCGCGATGTCGCAGGATACGGATTTCGGCCGCGACGTGATGGACGGGCTGAAGGACGAGCTAAAGGTGCTGAAGATGAGTCTTGCGGCGGAGACGCTGCACAAGCCCACCGACACTGACTTCAGCGCCGCGGTGGTCAAGATGCGTGAGGCCAACTGCGACCTGATCGTGGTTGGCGGGATTACGCGCGATACTATCCAGATCATCGCGGGAGTGCGCAAGATCGGCTGGAACGTCGATATGATGGGTCAGGCGGCCAGCTATGACGAGGCGGTAGCGCACGTGCCGGGCGGCACGTCTAACGGTTTTTATTCGGTAACCCCGATGCTGGCCGTTCACGCCGACGATCCGGACCCGAAGGTTCATGCGTTCGTGACCAAGTTCCGGCAGTTGTATGGTAAGGATCCGAACTTCGCCGCGCAGGTCGGCTACACCGGTGCGCAGCTCGTCGTGCTGGCCTTGCAGCAGGCCGGCAAGGATCTGACCACCGAGGGCTTCATCAAGGGAATGGAGAGCATCAAGAACTATCACGACATTTTCGGCTCGCCGCCGTTCAGCTTTGGGCCGCAAAAGCATTTGGGGTCGGATCAGGCATTCCTCTGCGTGGTGAAAGACGGGGTGTGGGTGCCGGTGGAGAAGGAGGCGATTTCCTACTGACCGCTGTCCGCGCCGGCCGACGCCTGGGGGCGGACGGCTCCGAGTACGATCTCCGCGGCACAACGAGCCTTGCCGGGCGACTGCTCGACCTCGACGCGGGCGCAGCCACAGAGCCGCAGGGCGGGCCGGGTAACCCGGACCCGCCCCCTGGCAGGCAGCGGTGCGTGACGCGCCCTAGGCTGCCGCCACCAACAGGAACGACGTGCCCCCGGCATCGGTCCCAAAGGCGGTCGACAGCTTCCCGCTCGTCAAGTCCGCCTTGCTGAACCCGGCTAGGGTAAGGAAGCTCGCGCCGCCGTTCTGGTAGGTCTCCAGAGTCAGGCCGGTGTAGCCACTCACGCCCATCCCGTCCTGGGCGTTGTTGGCCAGGCTCTGTGGGCCGATCCCATAGACCACGGCGAAGTCGCCGGAATGCATGCTTGCGATCGTGTTCCAAGACACAGGGTTCTTGGATGCGTCCAGGAAAAATGCGTTCTTCCCCAACGTGCTGCCGATCTCGAAGTTGACCGTGCCCCCGATGTCGTCCAGCACGTTCGTCCCACCACCCGAGGCGTGGAGAATGTCGTCTCCGGTGCCGCTCATGATGAAGGCGTCGCTCACCGACGTGCTGACGGCGAGGTTGTCCGAGCTGATCCCGGCGAAGCTGGACCCGTAGCCGACCAGTGGCTGACCCGTGGTCATGTCCTCCCCGGTGAAGGTGGGCGCCGGCGGCGGGTCGACCGGTATAGGCGGGTTGACCGTTACCGGTGAATCGACCGTCACTGGCGGCGTGGTCGGGCCGGACTCGGAGCCCGGCGGCTGTGCCGTTACTGGGCCCCCGATGGTGAAGCTGTAGTGGCCCCCCGCGCCCCAGTCGACGGCGCTGATCCCCATGCCAAATGTGCCGGTTTCAGTGGGCGTGTAGGTGACCGTTTGGCCAGGCTGGATGGTTCCGGACACCGGGTCGTGTTCCGTGCCCATGCTGTACGTCAGCGGGGAGCTATCGGCACTCAGGGTTAGTGTGTAGGAGACGCCCGCAACGACGTAGGCGCGATAGCCGTCGACCTGGTGGGGGGCGAGCGTGTCCGAATAGGTGTGGCCCGCTGTCAGCGGACCGCCGTCCACGTTGGACGCACCGTCAGGATGGGAGGTGAAGCTGAAGCTGCCGCCGGCGGCATTAAGCGTCTCGAACCCGATCGAGTAGACGCCATTGGTGGGCGCAGTGACCTGGATCGTCTGATGAGGGCTGTTGACCGTCCCGGTCTCCTCAATCCCGTCCGGGCCCGCGATTGCGTAGGTCAGTGGGACGACGCCGTTGGTGGCGGTAACGTCGAAATCGTACGTGATGCCGGCCAGGATCGGCGTGCTGTAGGCGTCGATTTGGCCGGGCGCGAGCGTGTCGCCGTAGGTGTCGCCACCCACGATAAAACCTTTGTCCAAGAGCATAACCTATTCCTTGCATGGGTGTTCCTAATACGTTCTTTTAACATAAATGGCCATATGCCCCGATCACGAGCGCGCCAGGAAGCAAATGCGGTGCGAAAACCGCATTTCATACTAAATCCGGGTGATAGGTTCGGTTTAGAGTGGCGGCTGCGCGGAGCGGGCCTATGCCGCGGGCGGTTGAACGGGGGATGATGGCACGGATTGCCGAGCACCTGAGTGTGGCGGAACTGGCGGCGCGGTTCCGCGCGGCGCAAACCGTGACCGAGGCGCGGCACACCCAGGCGATTTGGCTGCTGGCGCAGGGCCGCACGGTGGTCGAGGTGGCCGGGGTGCTGGCGCTCACGCCGCGCTGGGTGGAGGCGGTGGCGGCGCGCTACAACGCACGCGGCCCGGCGGCGCTGGGCGATGGGCGGCGGCGGAACGGGCGAGCAGCGAGCGTGCTGACCGAGGCGGTGCTGGCCGCCCTGGCCGAGCGGCTGCGTGAGCCGCCCGAGGACGGCGGGCTATGGAGTGGCCCCAAGGTGGCGGCCTGGATGGCGCGGCACCTCAAGCTGGAGCGGGTGCATCCGCAGCGCGGCTGGGAGGCGCTGAAGCGGCTCGGCTGGTCGGTGCAGACGCCGCGCCCGCGCCATCCGCGGGCCGCTGATCCGGAGGCGCGGGCGGCCTTCGCAAACAGGTTGACGTTGCCGTTGCGCAAGCACGGGCGGCGCACCCGAAACAGCCGGTCGAGGTCTGGGCGGAGGACGAGCACCGCCTCGGCCTGAAGCCGATCCGCCGCCGGGTCTGGGCCAAGGCCGGCGCACGCCCAACGGCGCTGGGTCATCACCGGTTCCAGTGGCTGCACGTCGCGGCCTTCGTGCAGCCGAGCAGCGGCGAGACGGTCTGGTATCTCTGCACCCGCATCAACAAGCCGGCCTTCGAAACCCGGCTCGCCGCCTTCGCCCGCGAGAGCGGGGCGGGACGCCGACGCCACATCGTCCTCGTGCTGGACAACGCCGGCTGGCACGGCCCCAAGGGCTTGGCCGTGCCGGACGGGATCACGCTGGTGTTCCTGCCTCCCTACAGCCCGGAACTCCAACCCGCTGAGCGGCTCTGGCCGCTGCTCGACGAGGCGGTGGCCAACAAGCACTTCCCCACCCTGGCCGACCTCGATGCCGCCATCGCCGAACGCAGCACCCGCCTCGACCCAAGCATGATCCGTCCGCACACCAGCTTCCACTGGTGGCCAAAGCCGGTTCAGCCGAACTAATCAGCCGGATTTGGTATCACAGCTGCGCTTGCGCGCGGCGTGCCGAGTACCCACGAATGAGCGGCGCGGAAGGCGACTGGGTCGGCGCCGGGAAACTGATGCGTCGCGCCTCCGGCCGCTCCTGCGTCGGGGTCGCTCTGTCCGCAAGCGGAGAGAAGGTATTGAACGCACCGGCGAAGCTGGCACAGCCCCCTCTCCCTTTGGGAGAGGGCCGGGGTGAGGGGTCAGTCGCGCAGCAAGATCAGCGCATCCGCGATCGTCAGCCCTGATCCATCGGCGTGAAGGATCACCGGATTCAGCTCCATCTCGGCGATCCGGTCGCGATGCGCCATCGCCGCCTCGGACAGATGCGCGACCAGCTCGGCAAGCGGGCCAATCGGGACCGGCGCGGCGCCGCGAAAGCCCGCGAGCAGGCGGGCCGAGCGGAGGTTCTGGATCATCGCGGCCGCTTCCTCGGCACTGAGCGGCGCGGGCGCGTGCGCCACGTCCTCATGCAATTCGATCATGGTCCCGCCGAAGCCGACCATCATGATCGGGCCGAAGGTGGGATCGTTCACCATGCCGACCGCCAGCTCGATCCCCTTTGGGGCCATGCGTTGCACGAGCACCCCCTCGATCGCCGCGCCGGGCGCGTGGCGGCGCACGCGATCCAGCATGGGCGCGTACGCCGCCTCCACCTCAGCGCGGTCGCGCAGACCAAGGCGTACGCCACCGGCTTCGGTCTTGTGCGGGAGGTCGGGCGACTGGATCTTGAGGGCGACAGGGAAACCCAACGCCTCCGCCGCGGCGCCGGCTTCGGCCGCCGCGCCGGCCAGGCGCTCGCGCGCCTCGGGAAGGCCGTACGGGGTGAGCAACGCCTTCGCGCGGTGCTCCGACAAGACCCGCAACCCTGCCGGAATATCGACGCGCGCCGTCGGAACGGCAGGTATGGATCGCTCGCGGGCGAGCGCTTCGGCGTACGCGGCCAGCCGGTCCATCGCGATCCCGCACGCGCGCAGATTGGTGTGCAGAAAGAGGCCGCTCTCCGCCGACTGGCGGCGGCCGAAGTCGGACGGAATCGTGTAGCTCCAGATCGTCACCGGCTTGCGCGCCGCTTCGATCAGCGGACGCGCGCGATCGGGGTAGACCATCACCCGTGTCTCGCTGGCGAGTGAGCTGACCAGCACGATACTGTCCACCTCGTCCGAGGCGTCCAGCATCTCCAGCGCGCGCATCGCCACCGGACCCGTGTTGCTGCCTTGGGCGGTGACATCGACCGGATTCTGCGGCGAAGCATAGGACGGGATCAGCCCCCGCAAGCTCTCCTGCAAGGCCGGCGAAAGCGTCGGCACGGAGAGATTGTTCGCGGCCAGCGTGTCCGCCATCCACGCGCCCCCGCCGCCGGAGACGGTGACAATGCCGACGCGCCGGCCCCGCGGCGGCTTGCAGGTGAGCAACGTCCCGACGATCGCCACCGCCTCATCCGGGTCTTCGGCGTCCAGAATCCCGTACCTGCCGAACACGGCGCGGTACGCCGTGTGCGCGCCCGACAGCGCGGCGGTATGCGAGGCGGCGGCGCGCTGTCCGGCTTCGGAGCGGCCGATCTTGATGGCGACAATCGGCTTGCCGCGGGCGCGCGCCTCCTCCGCAGCGGCGATGAAGGCCGCCCCGTCGCGGATCGTTTCGCAAAACAGCATGATCGCGTGGGTGCGATCGTCGCGCACCATGTAGTCCAGGAACTCGGCGGCTGTGAGGTCGGCCTCGTTGCCGGTGGACATCACGTAGCTGAAGCCCAGTCCGGCGGCCTTGCCCCGGTTGAACAGCGAGAAGCCGATACCGCCGGATTGCGCGATCACGCCGACGCGTCGGTCAGAGACCAGCGTGGGCGGTTGCTCGTTCGGCTTCACCTCCACCGTCGGGCTGAAGGTGGTGCTGATCCGGCCTAGCGCGTTCCAGTAGCCCTCGCAATTCGGGCCCGCGATGCGCAGCCCCGTGCGGCGGGCGATATCACGAATGCGCGCCTGCATCGCCGACGCGGCGCCGCCCTCCTCAGCGAAGCCGGAGCTGATAACGACCACGTGCTTGACGCCAGCGCTGGCGCAATGCTCCGCCGCCCGCGCCACCGCGCCGGCGGGAATCGCGACCACCGCGAGGTCGATCGGATCGCTGGCGGCCTCAAGCGATGGATAGCAGCGCAGCCCATCAATCTCCTGATAGCTTGGGTTCACTGGAACGATGCGGCCCTGAAAGCCGTTGTCGCGCAGATGCCGCAGCAGCAGACCGCGGATGCGGCGCGGGTCGGGCGACGCGCCGAGCACGGCGACCGAGTTCGGCCAGAAGAAGCTCTCAAGCACATGGTTGGTCATGGCACCCGCCTTGTTGGCCCACGTCTCGCTCCTTGAACGGTGTAGCAAGAATGTTCCTCAAACCCGAGTCCCGGCTGCGACATGGATGACATGGATGAGGATGACCGGGTGCCGCAGGCCCTCGACGAACTCGGTCAGCAACAGGCGGTGGCCGCGGCCCCACTTCGTCCGAAGGTCATCCACGAGGTTGTGCGGGAGGAGGGCGAGGTCGAGCTGCGGCGCGCGGGGCTGTCCCTCGCGCTGTCGGGTTTCGCCGCTGGTCTCTCGATGGGGTTCTCGTTCCTGACGCTCTCGCTGCTGCGTGCCGGATTGCCCAACGCGCCGTGGCAGCGGCTGGTTGACAGCTTGGGCTATAGCCTTGGCTTCGTGATCGTGATCCTCGGACGCCAGCAGCTTTTCACCGAAAGCACGCTGACCGCCGTGCTTCCCGTGCTCACCAGCCGCACGCTTCGGGCGTTCCTGCTCATGATGCGGCTCTGGGGAATTGTGCTCGCCTTCAATCTATTTGGAACATTTGTTTTCGCGGCACTCATCACGCCGGAGGGCGTGTTCCCGAGCGAGGTCCGAAAAGCACTTGTGGAAGTCGGGCGGGAGTCGCTCAGCGGCAACTTCGGGCCGGTTTTGCTGAAGGCGGTATTCGCTGGCTGGCTGATCGCCTTGATGGTCTGGCTGTTGCCCAACGCCCATCAAGCGCGGCTCTGGGTTATTATCCTGCTGACATACGTCGTCAGCGTGGGACGATTCTCACATATCATCGCTGGGTCGACCGAGGCGGCCTTCGCGGTGTTCACCGGCGGAGCTTCGCCGTATGACTATCTGCGGAGCTTCTTGCTGCCGACCTTAGTGGGCAATACGATCGGAGGCGTGTCGCTGGTCGCGCTGCTCAACCATGCGCCGGTGGCCCAGGAACTGCGGGACGCGGGAGAGCACTAGACCATCATGTCCGCCGAGGCTGCCACAAACTTGAGGTGGCCCGCCTCGAAGTGTCGAGTAAGGCGCTTGCAACGCAACGGGGGTTGCTCGGGGACCGAGCCTGTCCCCAGACACTGGAGGCGGACCGTGATGGAGAATACGCTGTTTCTGGGGTTGGACGTCCACAAGAAGACGATTTCGGTGGCGATCGTGGAGGCGACGGCAGGAGCGGAGGTTTGGTTCTACGGAACCATCGAGAACAGGCCGGACGCGATCCGGGCGCTTTGTAAGAAGCTCTCCAAGGAAGGGCGACGCCTTCATGCCTGCTACGAGGCCGGTCCATGCGGATACAATGTGCAGCGGCATCTGGCCAGGCTCGGTCATCGCTGCGACGTCGTGGCACCGTCGCTGATCCCGCGCAAAGCGGGCGACAAGGTGAAGACGGACCGGCGCGACGCCATGATGCTGGCGCAGACGCTGCGGGCCGGACAGCTGACAGAAGTCTGGGTGCCGGACCAGGCGCATGAAGCGATGCGCGATCTGGTGCGGCTGCGCTCGCAGGCGATACGCGACCTGCGAAAGACGCGCCAGCATCTGCTGAGCTTCCTGCTGCGCCACGAACGAATCTCGCCATTCGGGCACTGGACAAGGGCGCATCGCCGCTGGCTGGGCGAGTTGAAGTTCACGCATCCGGCTCAGCATCTTGCCTTGGAGGAGATGCTGCATCGGATCGAACGCGCGGAGGAGCTGTGCGAGCGATTGAAGCGGGCCATCGGCGAGCTGGTGCCGCAGTGGTCGCTGGCTCCCGTCGTGCAGGCGCTACAGGCCTTGCGCGGCGTCTCGCTGATCACGGCCGCCGTGCTGGTTGCCGAGATCGGCAGCTTCGAACGGTTCGCCAGCCCGCGTCAGTTGATGGCTTATCTCGGTTTGAGCCCATCGGAACATTCGAGCGGCGCCACTGTCAGGCGTGGCGCGATCACCAAGACCGGCAACGGGCTTGCCCGCACCAGCTTGGTCGAGGCCGCCTGGACATACCGCTTTCCGGCGCGGATCACACAAATCATCCGTGACCGGCTGAAGGGCCTGCCGGAGCCGATCCGTGCCGTGGCCTGGAAGGCGCAGGTCCGCTTGTCGGCGCGCTATCGCGCACTCATCGCGCGCGGCAAGTCGGCGCCCACGGCGATTGTCGCGGTCGCACGCGAGCTGGTCGGGTTCATCTGGGCGATTGCGCGGATGGTCGAACCGAAGTTCGCCTAGTGCAGACGCGAACGATGGTGCAACGGGTAACCGGAGAGGAGAACGGAAGCCGCAGATTTCGGCGCTCAGTGCGGACGGCAGGCTGGGGAGGTTGGGGAACCCTCGATCCGGGTTGGAGCAGGCCTCGGCTGACGCACGTTCGCTAGACAGAGGAAGCCCCACGACGAACCTTGGTCATGCGGCATTGACCCGCGGATAAGAGCCAGATCAACCGTCGTCCATGCTGCCTGCCGTCCACATCGAGCGCCGAACAGCACAGGTATAGCCTGCAGATGCGGGAGTTTTTAACACGCCATTGTCTTGACACGACGGACATAAGAGCCCGTATTTCTCACACTGAGTAGGTGCATCGGGGTTCCGAATCGGCGAAAGTTCTTCTGTGACAAAGTCTTAGCGCTGAACGGAGGAACTCCCCGATGCCCACAGAGTGTAAACCTCCGCTGTTCGATTTTGCACCCGTGGAGGAGCGTGCCGTGGTGGCGGCCTTCGATGGTGGCGTGATCACCTCAGATGCCGGCGCCCTGCTGCTCGGGGCGACCGACCGGGCGATCGGCTTGATCGAACGCTTCGCTTCCTGCTTCGGCGACCAGCGGGCGCCGGAGCTGGTGGAGCACGCGATCGAGGCGTTGCTGATGCAGCGCGTGTTCGGGATCGCGCTGGGCTACGAGGATCTGGTCGACCACGACCAGCTGCGGCACGATCCGGTCCTGGCCGTGCTGGCGGGGAAGCTGGCGGCGCGGCGGCCGGATTGCGCGCCGCTGGCCGGGAAATCGACCCTGAACCGGCTGGAGCTGGGCCGCGCCGAGCCGACGCGTTATCACAAAATCAGCCACGATCCGGCGGCGATCGAGCGGTTGTTGGTGGATCTGTTCCTGGAGGCGCATCGGCGCGCGCCGGCGCAGATCACGCTCGATCTCGACGCCACCGATGATCCGCTGCACGGGAATCAGGAAGGCCGCTTCTTCCACGGCTATTACGACTGCTACTGTTACCTGCCGCTCTACGTCTTCTGCGGCCGTCATCTGCTGGCGGCCAAGCTGCGGCGCTCGAACATCGACGGTTCGGCCGGCGCGGTCGAGGAGGTTGCCCGATTGGTCGCGCAAATCCGCCGGCGCTGGCCACGCGTGTGCATCCTGCTGCGCGGCGATTCCGGCTTTGCCCGCGAGGCGCTGATGGCCTGGTGCGAGGCCAACCGGGTGGACTATGTGTTCGGTCTGGCCCGCAACGACCGGCTGGAGGAGGCGATCAAGCCCGAACTGCTGACCGCGTCGATTGAGAGCTTGCGGACCGGCAGGCCGGCGCGGTGCTTCCGGGATTTTACGTGGTCGACGCTGGACAGTTGGAGCCGCCAACGCCGGGTCATCGGCAAGGCCGAGGTGACCGGCGGCGAGGCCAATCCCCGGTTTGTCGTCACCTCGCTCAAGCCGGCCGAAGTCGGCGGGCGGCATCTCTACGAGCGGGTCTACTGCGCGCGCGGCGAGATGGAGAACCGCATCAAGGAATGCCAGCTCGACCTGTTCGCCGACCGGACCTCGGCGGCGACGATGCGCGCCAACCAGCTCCGCTTGTGGTTCGCGTCCATGGCCTATGTGCTGCTCTGCGCCTTGCGGCGCATCGGTCTGGCGCACACGCAATTCGCCCGAGCGACCTGCGGCACCATCCGGCTCAAGCTGCTGAAGATCGGCGCCCTGGTGCGGGTCAGCGTGCGGCGGATCAAGGCGGCGATGGCCTCGGCCTGTCCCTATCAGCACGAGTTCGCCTTGGCCCACGCCATGCTCAGAAACGCCACTGCCTGACACGAACCAGCCAGCGCACAGCCGACATCACACCCCGCACCCACGCTGCCCGCCGGGCGGCGCCGGCGCGGTCTCGCCGAGCCTCGCGCCCATAGCGCCCGCCCCGCCTCACTTCACGAATGCACGCCGGCGGAGCGCCATTCAAACGACAAGCGCTCGCCCGTATGAGAAATGCGGGCTAGACCCAATGCTGTTCACTCAAGTGAGTTGTGTATATATCAGAACAAACCCAAACGCTGCATGTTCAGCGGGTTGGCATTCGCCGCTCGCCTTAACTGAACAGGATTTCGCCTTAAGTGAACAGTATTGGGGCTAGACCGGTAGTGGCACAATCAGCGGCTTCCCGGCGCGGCTCCGTATGATAGGCAGAATCACCTTGACGGACCGCTCAAAGCCTGAGCCGCTGGCGCACCTCGGCTGCCGCCTCCGGCGTGTCGTTCAACGGCTGAGCGGACCAGGTCTCAAACCGCCCAGCAAAGGGCCGCACCCGCCCCTCCGCCAGCAGCCCGGCGGTGAACAGGCTGTTGCGGCGGGATCGTCCGGGCAGCGACGCCAGCATGACCGGTGCGGCGGTGGCCACGGCCTCGGAGATCATGGAGACGCTGTCCACCGTCACCACGATCGCATCCGCCAGGGCCAACATGCCGAAATACGGGTTGTCGCCGGTGCCGTCCCACACGAACGCGCCAAGCGGACCAACTGCGTCGGCCAGAGCTCGGACAGCTTCCGGATCGGTACGGCGCGAAGGCGTGAGCGCCAAACCAACGCAGTCGCGCCGCATCATCGCAGCCAGGCCGGCGCCCAACTCCCGGGCCATCCGCGCGTCAAGCCGGAACCGGCCGTTGCTGCCGCCGATCAGCGCCGCGGCCAGGGGGCGCTTGAGATGCGCAAGGCGTGGCCGCCATCGCGTGGCCTCGTCGCGGAGGCGCTCGGGCGTGACGCGGTGCAGGGCGGTGCGGGTGACGACGACGTTCGGTCCCGCCATCTCATCGTGACGCGCCGCCACGATCACGTCGAAGCGGCGCGGGTCCATGCGCGGGTTCTGGACCTGCACGGCCGGCACGCCGCGCCGGCGCAGCGCCGCGCTCACCGCCGCTCCCATCCCGCCGCACGCGATCGAGAGCGGCGGGAGTGCGCCACTGATCGAAGCCCCCACGATGGCGAGCGGGGCAGGCCAGAAACGGGCCGGTACAGCGCGCCAGGGTCGGCGTGGGGTCAGCACCCGGAGCTCCGGCACGAAGCCGGCGGCCTCGGCCAAGCCCAGCGCCTGCGCCTGCAACCCGGCATAGGCATCGCTCAGGATCCAGGGGCGGATGTCGTTGCTCACCAGCGGCTTGTCGGCAGCGCCGGAGGGTGCGTCAATGCCGAAATAGGCCCACGGAAAGGACGCCATGCTCCAGACGCCCCCCGCCCAGCCTGGGATGCGCGAGGACGAGATCGACACGCCGGCGCTGCTGATCGACCTCGATGCGTTCGAGGCGAATCTCGACCGCATGGCGGCGCTCCTGGCGCCGACCGGGACCAGGCTGCGGGCGCATGCCAAGACCCACAAGTCGCCGGTGATCGCCCGGCTCCAGATGGCCCGCGGCGCAGTTGGCCAATGTGTGCAGAAGGTCGCGGAAGCCGAGGCCCTGGCCTGGGGAGGCATCCCGGACATCCTGGTGAGCAACGAGATCGTCGGCCCCGTCAAGCTGGCGCGTCTCGCCGCGCTCGCCCGGATCGCCAAGCTGGCGGTCTGCGTGGACGATGCGCGCCAAGTCGTGGCGGCCGAGTCCGCGGCCGCCGATGCCGGCCTGCGCCTGACCGTCTTGGTGGAGATCGACGTGGGTGCTGGGCGCTGCGGCGTCTCTCCCGGCCCGGACGCCGTGGCCCTCGCACAGCGCGTCGCCGCCTCGCCGCATCTTATCTTCGGTGGGCTACAAGCCTATCACGGCAGCGCGCAGCACAAGCGGACGCTGGAGGAGCGGCGCGCGCTCATCGACGCCGCGGTGGACGCGACGCGGCGCACGGTCGAGCAGCTTCGGCAGCAGGGCCTCGACTGCCCGATCGTGGGCGGGGCCGGCACGGGCAGCTTCGAGCTCGAGGCGGGATCGGGCGTGTTCACCGAGATCCAGGCGGGCAGCTACGTGTTCATGGACGTGGACTACGCGCGCAATCTCGATGCCTCGGGAGTGCCGGTGAGCACGTTTCGCCACGCGCTGTTCGTGCTGTCCACGGTGATGAGCACGGCGCGTCCAGAGATCGCGGTTCTGGACGCCGGGCTGAAGGCGCTCGCTGTGGATAGCGGCCTGCCTGTCGTCTGGGAGCGGCCGGGGCTGCGCTACGTCAGCGCCTCCGACGAGCATGGGAAGCTGCATGTGGCACCCGATGGCCGCGCCCCGGAGCTCGGCGAGAAGCTGCGCCTGGTTCCCGGCCATTGCGACCCCACCGTGGACCGGTATGACTGGTATGTGGGCGTGCGCGGCGGCCGCGTTGAGTGCCTGTGGCCGGTGGCCGCGCGTGGCGGCATGAGCTGACAGGGTTCTGAGGCGGCGCGGCGCAACCGAGCGGCGCGGTATTTGTTTCGGCCACAGCCAAGGAGGCGAACCACGATGAAGACTCTGCTCCCGCTCGCCGTGCTGGCGATTGCCAGCATTCCGGCCGTGCCGGCGCTCGCGCAGGGAAGCGGCCAAAACAAGGCGGTCCACGACTGGAATACCAACCCCCTCGCCAAGACCCCGCCAGCCAACACAAACGCCTTCGCAATGACACCCAATGCGAACACGAACGCTTACTCCAAGACCCCGCCCGGCAACACCAACGCGTTCGGAACCGAAAACGGCGGCAAGGTCACGGCCTTCGGCGACGACAAGGGGAGGGGCACGAACGCGTTCGGCAACAATGTCACGGCAACGAACAACGCGCGCCACCTGAGCAATGCGTTCGGGACCAATACCGATCGCAATGCCTCTCCGGTGATGCCGAACTATCCGGTTCAGCCCGGCCAAGGTCCGCTGAGCGGTTCGGGACGCTGATGGCGGCCCGCCAATCCGCGGTGTTGAGGGGAATTGGCCGGTACCGTCGTGCAGCCTTGAGGGGATGAGGGGAATGAGACTTCCTGCCTTGGCGATTGCTACCGGCCTCTGTGCGGCGATCCCCGTGTTGGCCCAGGACGGCCAGAGTCGGGCCGCTTCGCCAATATCGGGGCAGGTTATGCCGGAACCGGGGGAAGTCTTGCGGCCGAAATCCAACGCGACGGCCGAACCCGTGTCTCGCAACCAGGCCAGCGCCAATCCGCAATCCGTCCCTAGCGCCCAAAAGCCACAGGGAGCGGGGGCCGGGTCCGGTTCGATGGGCGGACCGACGGCTGGCACCGCGCAAGCGACATCGGCTGGCACAGTGCTCACGGAAGCCGAGAAGGGGCTCAGCGCCGCGTCTCCTGCTGGCAGTACGATCAGCAACGATGCCGCCGCCATCAATTATCCGACGGTTAATTCAGCCTTCGCCAGCGGCGACGGGGTCGCGGTGCCGGACGCGGCGGATCAAACGCCCGGCAAGGATCGGCTGACCAAGGTCTACGAGCAGAACGCGTTGTTCACTGGCTTCGGCGATGTGCGGGTCAAGCGCCTGCTCGGCTCCGGCGTCTTTACCACGGCTGGCAACCGCCTTGGCACGATCCGGGATGTTCTGCTCACCGCTGGCAGCGAGCCGCAGGTCGTTCTAGAGGCTGACGGGCGCAAGGTCGAAGTGCCCTGGAGCAAACTGGTATTCGCGCTGCCCGGCAATGAGTTGCATGGTCAGGTCGTGCTGCCCGGTGTCACGCCGCACGGGCTTGAGCAGTTGCCGGATTTCCGTCCACAAGACCAGCGCGGCAGCGGCTGATGGTCCCGGCTCAAGGCGCGCGGGACCATGCGTCGATCAGAGCTGGCTGAGGATCGCCTCGGCCCTGCTGACCTCGAACCCGCCGGGCTGCTCGACATTGAGGTGCTTCACTTTGCCATCGACGGCGACGAGCGCGAAGCGCTGGCTGCGCACGCCCAACCCGCGCGACGTGAGGTCAAGCTCAAGGCCCAATGCTTTCGTGAGAGCCGCAGAACCATCCCCCAACATCACGATCTTCCCGTCCACGCCCTGGTCCTTGGCCCAGGCCGCCATCACGAAAACGTCATTGACCGCGACACAAGCGATCGTATCCACGCCTTTCGCCGTCAACGCTTCGGCGTGCTGAACGAAGCCTGGGAGGTGCCGGATGCTGCATGTCGGGGTGAACGCTCCGGGAACCCCGAATAGGACTACTGTCTTGCCCTTGAGTAGTTCGTCCGTGGAGGTCTCCTTAGGCCCATCGGGCGTGGCCATCATGAGCTTCATGAATGGGATCGTATCACCGACCTTGATTGTCATTGTTCATGCCCCTTTGGCGTGTTTAGGTGCTTCTGTAGCGTTCCCGGCTTAACCCTGTCACCCCGCTTGCAGCCCCCGACGGCTCGCTTAGATTGGTATTATGGCACGCAGATCGAAATCGCCCGACCCATTCTTCACTGGCCAGCTCCTTGTGGCGATGCCAACCCTGAACGACCCCCGCTTCGCACAAAGTGTGATCTATGTGTGCGCGCATACAGCGGAGGGTGCCATGGGGCTCGTTGTCAACCGCCCCTTGGCCAAGCCGAGCTTCGACGAGTTGCTCCAGCAGCTCGACATCGCCCCAGCGCCCCCGGCGCGGCGCATCCGCCTGTGCATGGGTGGGCCAGTGGACAACGCGCGCGGCTTCGTCCTGCACACGACCGATTGGATTGGCGAGGGAAGCTTGCAGGTCAACGACGACCTCGCCTTGACGGCGAGCCTGGACGTGCTGAAGGCGATCGCCGAGGGCGGTGGTCCGGAGGAGGGAATGCTGGCCTTGGGCTATGCCGGCTGGGGACCAGGTCAGCTTGATGCCGAAATCCAGCAGAATGCGTGGCTGTCCGTGCCGGCCGACCGATCCCTGGTTTTCAGGGATGAGGCGGACACGAAGTGGCGCCGGGCTCTTGCCGTGCTGCGTATTGATCCCTTGCTCCTGTCGGAGACCGCAGGCCACGCCTAGCGGCAGGCGCCCTGATCAACCTCTACCCTGTCCCCTCCCGCACGGGAGGGCAACGAGGCCAGCAGTTCCCGTTTTCTTGCGGGGGGAGCGGGGCAAGGGACAGCCGGTCACAGTCCTTGGGGAACGGCTCTAGACCCAGCGGCTTAAGCCCTTCTTAACCGCACACAGCTCTATTCTCGGGCGCAAGGCGCCGAGGAATGGATGGACGCTGGGATCGCGCCCGCCGCGCGTGCGGGCAGTCATGCGCGACGCGGGGGCTGAGCCGCCGTGCTGTTCAATTCCTATGTCTTCGTCTTCTGCTTCTTGCCCGTGGTGCTAACCGGTTTCGGCGCGCTCGCTCGGGCCTTGGGCCGCGAAGCCGCCGCACTCTGGCTGGTGGCGGCGTCGCTCTTCTTCTATGGGTGGTGGAATCCAGCGTTTGTGCCGCTTCTCACGGCTTCAATCGCGTTCAACTACACGCGGGCCTGCTTGATGGAGCGTGCCGGCGCCCGACCCCGCACCCGGTCCGTGCTGCTCGCGCTGGGCGTCGGCTCCGATCTCGCTGCCCTGATCTATTACAAGTACTTGGTATCGATCCTGGGTTTTCTGCGGCTACACGGGTCGGTCGATTTCGCGCTGGATGCTCCAGCCCTGCCGCTCGGGATCAGCTTTTTCACCTTCACCCAAATCGGGTTCCTCATCGACACCTGCCACGGCACTGTGAAGGAAAAGGGCCTGACAAGCTATCTCTTGTTCGTCACCTTCTTCCCGCACCTGATCGCCGGTCCGGTGCTTCACCATCGCGAGATAATGCCGCAGTTCGCGGCCCCGCAAACCTATCGGCTTGCAGGCGAGAACATCGTGGTGGGGCTGACCATCTTTTCGATTGGGCTGGCGAAGAAGGTGCTTGCCGACCAGCTTTCCGGCATCGCCGCGCCGGGCTTCTCCAGCGCGGAGCGGTTGGCGCTGGTGCCGGCATGGCAGACGGCGCTCGGCTATTCGCTACAGCTCTACTTTGACTTCTCCGGCTATTCGGACATGGCGATCGGGACCGCCCGCCTGTTCAACATCCGTTTCCCGGCGAACTTCAACTCGCCCTACAAGGCGCAGAGCATCATTGACTACTGGCAGCGTTGGCACATGACGCTGACGCGCTATCTGACGCTTTATCTCTACAATCCGATCTCGCTGCGCATCGCCCGGCGCCGGGCGGCGCGCGGCTTGCCGCTCGGCCGGCGGCTCTCCATCGGAGGGTTTGCCGCGACCGTGCTTGTTCCAACCTTCATCACCATGACCCTGGCCGGGGTGTGGCACGGAAGCGGGCTGACATTCCTCGTCTTCGGATTGCTCCACGCGACGTATCTCTCGGTCAACCATGCCTGGCGGGTGTTCCGGCCCGTCGCATGGAAGCCTTCCCAGAGCGGGGTCGCGGTTTGCCGGCGCATCGCGCTCACCTACGGCTGCGTCCTGGTGGGCGCGGTTGTCTTTCGCGCTGGAACGGTTGCCGACGCGGGTGAGATCCTTTCGGGAATGCTTGGGCTGAACGGGGTCGTTCCGATCGCGTCGATCCACGAGCGTGTGCTGACGGTCGCCCGCGATTGGGCGTTGATCGTGCTTGCCTTAGGCATCGCGTTCGCCACGCCGAACACCCAGCAGATCATGCGCGACTTCGCTCCCGTGCTAAACACGGTCGCTGGCGGCGGCTGGGCGTGGCGGCCCAGCCTCGGCTGGGCGCTGGCCTTCGGCTGCCTCGGCGCGCTCGGCCTGTTGGGCATTGGTGAGTCCGCCGAGTTTCTCTACTTCCAGTTCTAGGGTCCGTTAGCTCTTGGGGACTTTGATCCAGTCCATTGTTGCTGCCATGCAGAGCACGCCCATGAAGGAGCAAGCGGTCTTTTCGTAGCGGGTTGCGACAGCGCGCCACTCCTTCAGCCGTCCCCACAGACGCTCGACGAGGTTGCGGTTCTGGTAAATCCAGGACGGGCAGGCGATCGGCTCCTCGTTGCGCTTGGACGGGATCGCGGGGCGCGCGCCGCTGTCCCAGACCAGGGCGCGGAACGCGTGGGAGGCGAGACCGCGATCGCCGACCACCCAACCTGGGACGTCGGACAGGCAGCCGAGCAGACCGGGAGCCAGTGGCAGTTCGTGCGCCTGGCCCGGGGCGAGGGCGAAGGCAATCGCCCGTCCAGTCCCATCGGCGATCACACACGCCTTGGTGCCATAGCCGCCGCGAGACCGCCCCAGCGCCTCCCGGCTCTCGCCCTGGGCCGCATCGCATTCTTTTTGGCCGCACCCGCCGCCTTCTGGTGCGCCCGGATGTTCGTGCCGTCCAGAAACACCATGCCGAGGCTGATCCCGGACTGCTGCACCCGTTCCAGCAGCCGTTCCCAGACGCCCGTCCTTGCCCATCGGATGAAGGTCTGCGCCGCACCCCACCATGGTCCCAGCTCGGCGGGGATGCCGCGCCACTTGGCGCCGTTCTGGTGCCGCCAGAGGATGGCCTCGATCGTCCGCCGCAGATCGTGGTGTGACGTCTTCCCGTGCGGGCGAACCGCGTCGATCAGCGGCCGCAGCACGTTCCATTGCGCGTCGCTCAGCACCTGCATTGTTCACTTCCGTTCCAAAATGACAGGACGGTGGCCGGAAGAATGAAGGTATTCAAGGGATGACAGACCCTAGCCGGATGGCGGACCCCCTCCTCTCTCCCCGCGCCTATCTCGCGGTTGCCGCGCTGACAGCCGGTTGCCTGCTCGCCATTGCCTGGGCGTGGGTGGCCCTCATGCCACTCGCCTTCTTTGATCCCGAGTACGCCGCCTGGGCCGCGAAGATGGACATGCTCCAGCGTTGCGATCTTGGCGAGACGATGGTGGTGGGCGACTCTCGCGCGGCGGCCGGCATCGTGCCGGCCCTCATGCCGCGCGCGACGGTCAATCTCGCGGTGGGCGGAGGCAAGGCGATCGAGGCGCTCAGCGTGACTCGCCGCGCGCTCGCCTGCCCCGATCCGCCGCGCCGCGTCGTGATCTCGCTCAATCCCGCGCAGTTCGTTCGCGCCGACCTGTTTTGGGAGCGTACCGTGCGCTACGGGCTTCTGAGCGCGCGCGAGCTCGCGGAATTGGAGCGCATATCGCGCGAGACGGGTGACTGGTCAGTGTATGAGGACGGTCATGGTGACGGCCTCACCGGACGGGTGCGAGCAGCGCTCTACGAAATGCGCTTCCCGTCGTTGTACTTTGGGAATTTGGCCAAGGGCGGCGTCTTCCTGCGGCTTCGGGACAATCGCCGGGCCTTGGCCGAGAGTCTGCGCTCGCGCGGGCAGTACTTCTTCGGCACGGAACCAGGTTGTGACGCCGTGGCGATCGAAGGCCACCTCCCGGCCTTCCAACCACTGCCAGTCCTGGACCGGTACTTCGACCGCCTGCTCGCGCTGCTCGCGGCGCGGCACGTGCGGGCCGAGTTCGTGGCGATCCCCATCAACCAGGAGACCTGGCGCGCGACACGGCCCGCAATGCGCTCCGCTTTCGCATCCTACCTCCATGCCTACGAGGCGAAGTACGCAAATTTCCACGTCGTCGGGCCGGTGCTCCTTCCCTGGCCGGACCGCTTCTTCGGCGACAGCTTCTCTCACCTCAACCCGGCCGGGGCGCGGCTCCTCAGCGCCCGGCTCTCCACTTGTCTGGACAGCGCGCCAGAGGCGTGCGCCCTCGACTGGACGGCGATGGCCGCGCAGACTGCCTCCCGCAGCAAGGAGCAGGACCCATGGTCGCGGTTCCCAGCCAACAAATTCCCGGCGTCTATCACCGCCGCATCGGCGACATCGTCGTTACCGCCCTGAGTGACGGATTCCTCGACGGCACTGTGGAGGTGCTCCGGAACATCACGCCTGACGAGGCGCGGCGGATGCTGGCCGACGCCTTCCGGCCCGGCCGGCGCACCTCGGTCAATTGCTTCGCTATCCACTCGGCGGGGCGCCTCGCGCTGCTCGATACGGGCTCCGGCGACTATCTGGCGCCAACCGCGGGCAAGCTGCAACGCAACCTGGCGGCGGCGGGACTCGACCCGGCCGCGGTCGAGGCCGTCCTGCTCACGCACATGCACCCCGACCACTCCGCTGGCCTGACCGATCCCGCGAGCGGCCAGCGGCTGTTTCCGAATGCCGAGATCGTGGTCCATGAGAACGAGCCGCGACATTGGGACAATGACGCGGTGATGGCTCAGGCGCCGGAGCAGGAGCGGATGCTCTATTTCCAATGCGCGCGTGAGCAGATCGCTCCCTACCGTGACCGGCTGCGCCCGTTCAACGCCGGCCGCGAGGTGTTTCCCGGAGTGACCTCGGTTCCCCTCAATGGCCACACGCCCGGCCACAGCGGCTACATGGTCCAGTCGGACACCGAGGCGCTGTTGATCTGGGGCGACATCATCCATGTGCCCGAGATCCAAGTGCCTCGCCCGGAGGTGACGATCGAATTCGACACCGACCCGCAAGCTGCGGCGGCCACGCGCCGGCGAACCTTCGACATGGTGGCCGCGGACCGGCTATTGGTCGCGGGCATGCACGTCCACTTCCCCGGGTTTGCGCATGTCGTCCGGCACGGGGACGGGTACGCGCTCTTGCCCGAGCCGTGGGTACACGCGTTCTAGGCCGAAGTTTGCACTGTCGGGTGGAAGAACCTGTGCTGCAGTCTGGGGATTTTCGTAATGACCCTGGCTGGTTACTGGACACGCGGCAAGGGTGCGCCGATCAGTTCGAAGGCCTTGCTCTGGAGCGGCGTGGGTTTGGCGGCGAGCACGAATGAGGCATTCGGTGCCTCGGGTGGCGCGACCACGTTACTAACCCGGCCACCAAATAGGTAGCTCTCTTGGCCTATGCTGCGTAGCGGACGGAGGAGGCCTGGAAGAAGGCGCGGACCTTGGCGGGGCGGCGCTGCAGGCTGCGCATGTAGGAGGTCAGGCCAGCCTTCAGCGCGGCCTTGTCCCTGGGCACCTGGCGCCGCGCCATGGCTTGCTTGACGTCGTTGTTGAGAAACTCGTCGGGATTGTGCTCCGGCGCGTAGGGCGGGAGATAGAACAGTTCGAGCCGCTCAGCGTTGGCCTTCACCCAGGCGGTGACCCGTCTGGCGCGGTGGACCCGCAGATTATCGGCGATGACGAACAGCTTGCGCCCGGCGCCCTGCACCAGACGCCGCAGGAAGATCAGGAAGGTCGTGGCGGTGAGCGCGCCGTCATAGACCATGAATCGCAATGTGCCGCGGTTGGTCAGGCTGGAGATCATCGACTGCGTGACCCGTGCAGCCGGCCGTAGCAGGACGGGCGTCTTGCCTTTTGGGGCGAAACTCCGGCCGTAGTTGGCCTGGTTGGACAAACCGGTCTCGTCCGCCCAGTGGATCTCGGCGCCCTCTGCCTTGGCCCGCTCGGCAATCGCCGGATACTCTTGTCGCAGCCAGGCGCGGACCGCTGGCTCGCGGCGCTCGAGGGCCCGTCGTGCCGGGCGCTGCGCGGTGAAGCCCCAGGCCCGCAGGGCGCGCCCGAGGGCCGAGGCCGACAGCCGCACCCCGGTCTCGCGCTCAATCAGCGCGCCGACCGCCTCACGGGTCCACAGCGCGAACGGCAGCTTCAGCTGATCCGGGCAGCGGTCCGCGATCAGGCGCCGGATCCTCTGCTCCTGTGGAGGCGAGAGCGCCTTCTGCTCGCCCGGCCGGCGACCGCGCCGCCCACCATCCAAGGCAGCCTCCCCGGATTGCCGCACCGCCTCGACCCATTCCCCGACAAAGCGACGGTTCACGCCGACGGCCGCCGCGGCCTCAATGCGAGTTTTGCCCCCCTCCACCATGGCAACGGCCACGCGGCGCAGCTCTGCCTGGGTAGCCGGGTCAAGCTTGCGGAAGTCACGACGGAGCGCCATGCCCGGACTGTCGCACAGCACCCCGCAGAATGCTACCTATTTGGTGGCCTGGTTAGTAAGCGTCAGGGTGGCGAGGTGGGCCAGCAAGTCGCCGAAGCTGGTGACCGGCAGGCCGTCATCGCTGCGCCGGCGGCCGCGCTTGCGCTTGGCGGCCTCGGAGATGTCGGCCGCAGCGACTGGCGAGGCGCGCTCCTGTTGGGCAGCGTCCCGGTCGTGCTCATGAAACAGGATCGGTGCCCAGGCCGCGCGCAGATGCCACTCGACGTAGTAGGCGAGCATGCACAGGAACACGTGCGCCCGGACCCGCGGCTCGATCCAGTGATGGATGGGACGGATCCGCAGATCGACCGATTTCAGTGAGCGAAATGCCCGCTCCACCCGGGCCAGGTCCTTGTAGGCCCGGACAGTATCCGCGGCACCCATCGACGCTGCCGGCAGGCTGGTGCGGATGACATAGAGGCCGTCGAGCCGCGCCTCGCGGTCGATGCTCTCGGGCTGGCGGTGATACGTGAAGCTGTCGGCGGTGATGGTCAGCGCGAAGTGCTTGCCCATTTTGTGATGATCGATCACCGCACCGACCGCAAGCCCGATGGCGGCTTGGCCGCGCAAGGGCGCGTGCCGCCGCCGCACCTGGGCGGCGATCCGCGACAGATCGCGCTCGGTGGCGGCCAACAGCTCCGCGCGCTTGCGCGCCCGCTCGCGCGCGAGATCCGGATTGCGGCACACGATCAGCCGCTCGCCCGGATAGTCAGGGGCAGTGATCTCGGCCAAGTCGCGTTGGTCAAACAGCGACAACTGCAGGGGTCCGCTCTCGGCCAGCGCCTGGATCTGCGGCGCGCGCAGGGTGGTGATCCAATCGAGGCCAGCCGGCTTGAGGTCATCACGGATGCGCGCGGCGGTAATCATGCCGCGGTCGCCGACCAGCACCAAGTGCCTGAGCCCGAACCGGCGCTTCAGCTTCTCGACCTGTGCGGACAAGGTGGTGGGATCGCCGGTATCGCCTGCGAACACCTCGATAGCGATCGGGCAGCCGTCGCGGTCGCACAGCAGGCCGTAGACGATCTGCAGCCGATCGGGCCGACGATCCCGGCTATAGCCGTGCTGGGCAAGCGCACAGTGCCGGCCTTCCAGATACGACGAGCTCACATCGTAGAGCACCAGCGTGCCGTCTTTCAGGTGGCGCCGTGCCAGGCTCCGCTCGATGCGCATCTGCTCCCCGCCGAGCCAATCCAGCGCCGCATAGATCTCGCGTTCCTCGATGGCACCGAGGTCGAGGACCCGGCCCAGACTGGAACTCGCCGTCTCCGGCAACAGCCTCCGCAGGGTCGCCAGTTTGGAGCCAGGGGCGATGATCCGGCTGGCAATCATGGCCAGCGCCAGATCGCGCTCGCGCGACGGCGTGCGGCTGAGCAGCCGCGGCAGATCGAGCTTGCGCATCGTGCCGAGCACAGCGGCGACATGGCCATGCGGCAAGGCGCGCTGGATCTCGAATACCTCGCCCGGTCGTGCGATCGCCGTGCCGCCCTGCAGGAGCACCCGCAGTCCATCAATCACCAAGGCTGGCAATTGGCCCAGATTGGCCAAGGTGCGTTTCTTGACCGTGCGACCCTCGCGATAGCTTTCGCGCAACAGCACTGCCGGCGCAGATCGACCATTCGGCACGATGTCGATGAACATGGCCGAACCAAATCACGCCAGGTCGCGCCGACGCAAGCCCCGTGTATGGACACATCCAGCCCGCCAGTAACCCAGAAAACAGAAGGAAACTCTAGCGGATCAGGGCAGGGTCAATGAAAACTTCGGTCTAGGGAAGCCGGCCGGGCCTCAGCCTACCTGAACGTCCTCCCAGAACCCGAACCGTCCGCCGACGCGCGCCATGGCGGGACGCGGGGCCTCGTAAGACCACGCCGCGCGTTCATGGCGCGATCCGTCGATGACGACGTCGTAGAACTGAACGCCGTGCGGGCAAGCGCGGTCGGAGTCAGTCTTCGGGGCTTTCTGGAGCCATTCCATGCGGACCGCGCTACGCGGGAAGTAATCGTTGAGCTGCCCCCGATTTCCCTGGACACCGATTTGTCCGACCGGAGGCAGATATGGTGAAGTCCAGCATGAACAGGATCATACGAAATGATGTGGCTGATGGGCCTGTGGGCAACGAGGGCGGGCGGAGCCCGTCCGCGCTGTCCACAGGCCACAACGGCGCGGAGGCGGGGTGTGCTCCGAGTGGACCGCTGGCGCCGGGCCAACGCTGGAGCGTGAGCCGCAAGCGCGAGGTGGTGCTTCGCCTGCTGCGGGGTGAGGCCGCCGAGGATCTCTCGCGCGAGCTCGGCGTGCCGCTCTACAAGCTCGAGCGCTGGCGGCAGAAGGCCGAAGCCGCGCTGGGTGGCGCATTGAAGGAACGCGAAACGGAGGCGGCGAGTGGTGAGCTCGCCACGGCCATGCAGCGGATCGGCGAACTGAGCATGGAGAACGAGCTGCTGCGCTCTCGCATCGAGCGCCCTGGCCCTTTGGCCCGCGGGAGGTCGCGGTGATGGCGGCGGTGATTTCCCCGGCCACCGGCCGCCGCTACGGCATCGCCCAGGTCTGCCGCATCTGGGACGTGCCGCGGTCATCCTTCTATGCTGACCGACGCCGGGCCGATACAACGACGACGCCAGTTTCGGTGCGGCGCCGTGGACCAAAGCCCGTGGTGTCGGACGACACCTTGCTGGTGGCGATCCGCGCCGATCTCGCCCGGTCGCCCTGGCACGGCGAGGGCCATCGCAAGGTGTGGGCCAGGCTGCGGGTGATGGACGGCATCCGGGTCGCGCGCAAACGGGTGCTGCGGCTGATGCGCGAGAACGCCCTGCTGTCGCCGCATCGCGCCCGCATCCGCGACGACACGCCGCACGATCGTCATATCATCACCGAGGCGCCGAACCTGATGTGGGCGACGGATGCGACCCAGATCATCACCGTCCAGGATGGCAAGGTCTGGCTGTTCGGCGTCGTCGAGCACTGGAACGCCGAAGCGCTTGGCTGGCACGTCGCCAAGCGCGGCGATCGCTACTCCGCCGCGCAGGCCGTCGGCATGGCGGTCCGCAATGTCTTCGGCCACGTCAGCCCCAGCGCCGCTCGCGGCGTGGCGCTGCGACACGACCACGGCAGCGCGTTCCTCGCCGAACATTTCCATAACCAGATCCGCTTCTGGGGCATGACCCCCAGCTATGCGTTCGTCGGCGAGCCTGAGACGAATGGCGTCGTCGAGCGCTTCTTCCGCACCCTCAAGGAGCAGATCGTGCATGGCCGAATCTACCAGACCATCGACGAGGCCCGTGATGCGGTCCGCGACTTCGTCGCCCGCTACAATGCCGAGTGGCTGATCGAGAAGAACGGCCTGCGCAGTCCCAGCGATGCCAGAGCAGCGTGGTACCAGGCCATCATGAAAACCGCCGCTTAACAGCAACCTTGTGTCCAGGAAACCGGGCGCGGTACACGGGAAGTAATCGTATCCGCCGCATTCGAGCACGTCATCGCTGTCGGCGATGACACGGCCGTTCAGGGTTGCCTTCATTCTTGCCTTCTCCATCACTCAGGCAGCAACTCGATCGCATCGCCAATCGCGAACCGCCCGCCTTCGACGACCTCCGCGTAAACGCCCAGATCGACATGGCCGTACAAGGCGCGCAGTTCCGCCACTGGCTCGGCGTCGCGCTCGGCCGTAATTGGGTTCACCTCGGTGGCCGGGCAACGCGGGATGCGCTTGATAATGCGCAGCGTGGCCCCGCCGAGCTGGATCTGCCGGCCGACCCAGTCAAGTTCGGCCCAGGGCGCGGCCCCGCTGAACCAGATATTGGCGCGAAATCGCCGCCGGTGCCGCCGCGCCTGCACCCGCGACTCGTAGTCGCGCACGCTGGCCAGCCCGATCAGGCTGATCACCGGCTGGCGGGAATCTCCGAACACGTGGCCCTGGACGTGATGGAAGCGCGGCGTTCCACGAGCCTCTTCACCCAGGAAGTCGGCGAGGAAGGCGCCGATCTCGGCGCGGCCGGTCTCGGTGAGCGCGTTCGCGCTGAGCCCGGTGCCGTCCGGGTTGCGGAGGGTCAGCGTCCCGCTGCGGGGCTCGAAGAACGCCCGCAGCTTGGCCGCGCGGGCATTCTCCATTTGACACATGAAATTTTGTTTGGGCAGCCACTCGGGCCGATCCGGGTCGAAGCCGGCGTTGCCTTGGGCCAGGGCGAACGCGCGGTCCCAAGGAATGGCTCCGTCAGCCTCGACCTCAACCGTCTCCAAAGCTTCGGCCGACAAACCTTTGACGGGATAGCGATACAGGTATTCGATTCGCATTGAGGCGCCCTCTTGTGGCGCAGTGTGCCCCTTCCCAACTCCATTGCCAAAGGTCCACCGTCCGTTGCCTCTGAGAGGGACGAGACAAAGTCGGTCGCCTGACACATAGGGACATGCCAATGGACATTGAGAAGTTTACTGAACGTGCGCGCGGCTTCCTGCAAGCCGCATCGACCATCGCGATTCGCGAGTATCACCAGCGCATCACACCTGAGCACCTTCTAAAGGCATTGCTGGATGACGAGGAGGGAGCTGCCGCCGGCCTGATTCGTGCCGCTGGGGGTGATCCCAAGGCGGCGCTCGCGGCTGTCGAGGCCGAGCTCGCCCGGGTCGCCAAGGTGCAGGGCTCGGGTGCCGGCCAGCCGCAATTCACGCCCGAGATCGTCCGGGTTCTGGACGCTGCCCAGCAGGCGGCGACGAAGGCCGGGGACGAGTACGTGGCGCAGGACCGCCTGTTGGTCGCGCTTGCCGCCTCCGACACGCCCGCCGCCCGGGCTCTGCGCTCGGCCGGCGCCACGCCGCAGGCGCTGGAGAAGGCCGTCGCCGATATTCGCAAGGGCCAGCGCGTCACCAGCCAGAACGCGGAGGCGAGTTTCGACGCGCTGAAGAAGTACGCCCGCGACATCACCGCGCTGGCCCGCGAGGGTAAACTCGACCCGGTGATCGGGCGCGAGGAGGAGATTCGTCGCACCATCCAGGTGCTGGCGCGGCGCACCAAGAACAACCCGGTGCTGATCGGCGAGCCAGGGGTTGGGAAGACCGCCATCGTCGAGGGCCTCGCGCTGCGCATCGCCAACGGCGACGTGCCCGAGGCGATCAAGGGCAAGCGTCTGCTCGCGCTCGACCTCGGGGCGATGGTCGCCGGCGCGAAGTACCGCGGCGAGTTCGAGGAGCGTCTGAAGGCCGTGCTGAAGGAGATCGAGTCCGCCGAGGGCGAGGTCATCCTCTTCATCGATGAGATGCACACGCTGATTGGCGCTGGCCGGGCCGATGGCGCGATGGACGCGTCCAACCTGCTGAAGCCAGAGCTGGCGCGCGGCACGCTGCATTGCATCGGCGCGACGACGCTGGACGAGTACCGCAAGCACGTCGAGAAGGACGCGGCGCTGGCGCGGCGTTTCCAGCCGGTGTTCGTGGGCGAGCCCTCGGTCGCGGACACGATCAGCATCCTGCGCGGCCTCAAGGAGAAGTACGAGACCCATCACGGCGTGCGGATCACTGACGGCGCGCTGGTGACTGCCGCGACTCTTTCCAACCGCTACATCACGGATCGCTTCCTGCCCGACAAGGCCATCGACTTGGTGGATGAGGCGGGGAGCCGGCTGCGGATGCAGGTCGACAGCAAGCCCGAGGAGCTGGACGAGCTGGACCGGCGCGTGATCCAGTTGAAGATCGAGCGCGAGGCGCTGCGGAAGGAAAGCGATCCGGCGTCGCGCGACCGGCTCGGCCGGCTGGAGAAGGAGCTGGCCGAGCTCGAGGAGAAGTCGAACGCCCTGACCGCTGAGTGGCAGGCGGAGAAGTCCAAGGTCGCCGACACCAAGAAGCTGAAGGAGCAGCTCGACCAGGCGCGGAGCGAGGTGGAGGTGGCGCAGCGGCGCGGCGACCTGGCGCGCGCTTCGGAGCTTTTGTACGGCGTCATCCCTGGCATTGAGAAGCAGCTTGCCCAGTCTTCCGACGGGCGGCTGGTGAACGAGGCGGTGGACGAGGAACAGATCGCCGCGGTCGTCTCGCGCTGGACCGGCATTCCGGTCGACAAGATGCTGGAAGGCGAGCGCGCCAAGCTGCTGCGGATGGAGCAGCAGCTTGAGAAGCGCGTGGTGGGCCAGGATGAGGCATTGCGCGCGGTGGCCGACGCCGTGCGCCGGGCGCGCGCCGGGCTGCAAGACCCAAATCGACCCATTGGCAGCTTCCTGTTCCTGGGACCGACCGGCGTTGGCAAGACCGAGACATGCAAGGCGCTGGCCGAGTTCCTGTTCGATGACGAGCGAGCGATGGTTCGGATCGACATGAGCGAGTTCATGGAGAAGCACTCCGTCTCTCGCTTGATCGGCGCCCCGCCCGGCTATGTCGGCTATGACGAGGGCGGCGTGCTGACCGAAGCGGTTCGCCGGCGGCCCTATCAGGTGATCCTGTTCGACGAGGTGGAGAAGGCGCACGAGGACGTCTTCAACATTCTGCTGCAAGTGCTCGATGACGGGCGCCTGACGGACGGCCAGGGGCGAACCGTCGACTTCCGGAACACGATCATCGTGCTGACCTCCAATCTCGGCAGTGAGATCCTGGCGGCGCAGCCCGAAGGCGAGCCGGTGACGATGGTGCAAGGCCAGGTGATGCGCATCGTGCGCAACCACTTCCGGCCTGAGTTCCTGAACCGGCTGGACGAGATCATCCTGTTCCGCCGCCTGCAGCGCGCCGACATGGCGGCGATCGTGCAGATCCAGCTCGACCGGCTGCGCCGGCTGCTGGCGGACCGCAAGATCACGCTGGAACTCGACCGCTCCGCTCTCGAGTGGCTCGCCGAGGAGGGGTACGACTCCACGTACGGCGCCCGGCCTCTGAAGCGCGTGATTCAGCGCAGCCTGCAAAACCCGCTCGCCCAGCTCATCCTCGAGGGAGGGGTGGGGGAAGGCGACACGGTCAGGGTCTCTGGCGGGCCGCAAGGCCTGTCCATCAACGGACGTCTGGCCGAGGCTGCTTGACAAGAGCCCGGCCCGGGAGCGCTGGCTCCCGGGCCGCGAGCGCGGTCGAAAAGATGATGACAGGGCGTTGACAGTCCAATCGGAGGAGCCTAGATAGCGGCTCCCGACGCGGATCGTCCGATCCCGTCCCGTTCATTGACAGTTGTATCGGTTAAGAGGAAGGGATGCGTTGGTGGCGCCCTTGGGGGTGGTGTTCGCGTTTGTGTGGCGTTCGCTGTCCTGGTGTGGTGGTCTGGTGGCGGGCTGGCTTTGGGCCTGTCCGTTTGGGCCGCACGGGGCGTGGCCGCGTGTCTTGGATGATGCGTGACAACGCTGAGTGTTGTTGGCGCTGGTCGGCCTGTGCGGGCCTGGCTGGCGCGACGGATGGGTTTGGGGTCTGTTCGTCGTGCGTCGCGGCTTGTGGGCCGGGGCGCGGGATGAACCTGAGAGTTTGATCCTGGCTCAGAGCGAACGCTGGCGGCATGCCTAACACATGCAAGTCGCACGGGCGGGCTTCGGCCGGCCAGTGGCGGACGGGTGAGTAGCGCGTAGGGATCTATCTTTGGGTGGGGGATAACCGCGGGAAACCGCGGCTAATACCGCATGAAGCCTGAGGGCCAAAGCTCGCGAGAGCGCCTGGGGGGGAGCCTGCGTCCGATTAGCTTGTTGGTGGGGTAACGGCCCACCAAGGCTGTGATCGGTAGCTGGTCTGAGAGGATGATCAGCCACACTGGGACTGAGACACGGCCCAGACTCCTACGGGAGGCAGCAGTGGGGAATATTGGACAATGGGCGCAAGCCTGATCCAGCAATGCCGCGTGGGTGAAGAAGGTCTTCGGATTGTAAAGCCCTTTCGGCGGGGACGATGATGACGGTACCCGCAGAAGAAGCCCCGGCTAACTTCGTGCCAGCAGCCGCGGTAATACGAAGGGGGCTAGCGTTGCTCGGAATGACTGGGCGTAAAGGGCGCGTAGGCGGCCCGCGCAGTCAGGCGTGAAATCCCTGGGCTCAACCTGGGGGCTGCGCTTGCGACGCGTGGGCTGGAGTGCGGGAGAGGGTCGTGGAATTCCCAGTGTAGAGGTGAAATTCGTAGATATTGGGAAGAACACCGGTGGCGAAGGCGGCGACCTGGCCCGTGACTGACGCTGAGGCGCGAAAGCGTGGGGAGCAAACAGGATTAGATACCCTGGTAGTCCACGCCGTAAACGATGTGCGCTGGATGTTGGGCGGCCTAGCCGCGCAGTGTCGCAGCTAACGCGATAAGCGCACCGCCTGGGGAGTACGGCCGCAAGGTTGAAACTCAAAGGAATTGACGGGGGCCCGCACAAGCGGTGGAGCATGTGGTTTAATTCGAAGCAACGCGCAGAACCTTACCAGGGCTTGACATGGGGCCGCCGCGTCCAGAGATGGGCGTTCCCGCAAGGGCGGCCCGCACAGGTGCTGCATGGCTGTCGTCAGCTCGTGTCGTGAGATGTTGGGTTAAGTCCCGCAACGAGCGCAACCCTCGCCTTCAGTTGCCATCGGGTAGGGCCGGGCACTCTGAAGGAACTGCCGGTGACAAGCCGGAGGAAGGTGGGGATGACGTCAAGTCCTCATGGCCCTTATGTCCTGGGCTACACACGTGCTACAATGGCGGTGACAGAGGGAGCGCCAGGCCGCGAGGCCGAGCCGATCCTGAAAAGCCGTCTCAGTTCGGATTGCACTCTGCAACTCGGGTGCATGAAGGTGGAATCGCTAGTAATCGCGGATCAGCACGCCGCGGTGAATACGTTCCCGGGCCTTGTACACACCGCCCGTCACACCATGGGAGTTGGTTTGACCTGAAGCCGGTGCGCCAACCCGCAAGGGGGGCAGCCGACCACGGTCGGGTCAGCGACTGGGGTGAAGTCGTAACAAGGTAGCCGTAGGGGAACCTGCGGCTGGATCACCTCCTTTCAAGGGTGCGCCCCGAGGGGCCTGGCCGCGAGGCCCGGGCCGTGGGGCGCGTCAGAGAAGTCCCGTCGGCGGAGGCCGGCGGGCGCGCCGCCCGGCGCCGCGCCGGCGCCGCCAGCGTATCCCTTCCCCGCGATGCAGTGGCCGGGCGGCCGGCGCCCGGGGGCCTTTCGCGCCCCCGCGCGCCGGCCGCCGGCCCCTGGGCTGGTAGCTCAGTTGGTTAGAGCACACGCTTGATAAGCGTGGGGTCGGAGGTTCAAGTCCTCCCCGGCCCATTCCTCTGGCCGGGGGCGTAGCTCAGCTGGGAGAGCGCCTGCTTTGCAAGCAGGGGGTCGTCGGTTCGAATCCGATCGTCTCCACCGGACGCGCGGCGCGCGCCGCCCTTTTCGGGCGGGCGTGGCGCGGCGGGTCCGGGGCGCGCGTCGCGGTGGTTGGTTCTGGGTCGGCCCGGGCGCGTGCGCGCGCCCGGGCGGGGCGCCCCGAGGCGGGGCGCGGTGGTCTTTGTCAGGGTGAATCAGGGCTTGGTGCGTCTCTGGGTCTGGCGGTCGCGTGTCTGACCGGGGCCCGGGCCGTCCCCGCTGGGGGGCGGCCTGGGTTCCTGCGGCTGGCCGGGGTCAGGGGCGTTGTGTGTGTGTTGGGTGTGCGATGGGCGGGGGCGCCCGCGGCCGCGTTGGCCGGGGGTGGCTCCTGTGCGTGGCGCCGGGCCCCCGCGCGGGGGCCCGGCGCGCGGTCGCGCGCGCGAGAAGGGCATTTGGTGGATGCCTTGGCACCAGGAGGCGATGAAGGACGTGGCACGCTGCGAAAAGCCACGGGGAGCCGCGAGCAGGCGTTGATCCGTGGGTCTCCGAATGGGGCAACCCACCCCGCGAGGGGTACTGCCGCCCGAATCCATAGGGCGGCGGGGCGAACCCGGGGAACTGAAACATCTCAGTACCCGGAGGAACAGACATCAACCGAGATTCCGCGAGTAGTGGCGAGCGAAAGCGGAGCAGGCCAGTGGTTCACGGACGGCGAGCGGAACGGCCTGGAAAGGCCGGCCGGAGCGGGTGACAGCCCCGTACGCGCCAGCCGCCCGTGGATCCTTGAGTAGGGCGGGACACGTGCAATCCTGTCCGAAGACGGGGGGACCACCCTCCAAGCCTAAATACTCCCTGGTGACCGATAGTGGACCAGGACCCGTGAGGGAAAGGTGAAAAGCACCCCGAGAGGGGAGTGAAAGAGACCTGAAACCGGATGCCCACAAGCAGTCGGAGCCGCCGATATACGCAAGTATGGGCGCGGTGACGGCGTACCTTTTGTATAATGGGTCAGCGAGTTTCCGTTCGCGGCGAGCTTAAGCCGGTAGGCGAAGGCGCAGCGAAAGCGAGTTTGAACAGGGCGTTCAGTCGCGGGCGGAAGACCCGAAACCGAGTGATCTAGCCATGGCCAGGCTGAGGGTGGGGTAACACCCACTGGAGGGCCGAACCCACGCCTGTTGAAAAAGTCGGGGATGAGCTGTGGCTAGGGGTGA
>CAWFTU010000022.1:65000-66696 GCA_963818725.1 uncultured Pseudomonadota bacterium
TTGAGCACCTCGCGCGGCGCGTCGGCCTCGATACGCACCCTCACCCGGACCGTCTCGACCCACTGGCTTTGGCCCGTCGGCGCCGACAACGCCCCAGAGGGCCGAACGGCGACCTGACCAACGGCGACCTGACCATCAGTGCGATCTCCGCCCTTGGGCTCTGGAACAACCTGATCGGCAATCCAACCGGCAACGGCCATAACTCCATGGTCAGCGAAAACGCCACCGGAGCCCCACCGCCGCGTGGTCCCGAGAATGGGGGCCAGGCGATGGCGGCGACAGGCACCGGCAATGGCGGCGCGGGCGGCAACCAAGTCGGCACCGTCGGCGCGACGGGCGCCCCGCCCGCCAGGTAAGCCGGCCAATCGGCGGCGGTGGCGCCGGTTCGGCGCCGCCCTGGTCCGGAGCTGCCGGCGACGCTCCATGAGCAACAGCAAACAGCGAGAGACAGAGATGACCAGCCGAGGTCGATCACATCTGAGCACGACCGCAATGGCCATAGCGGTCGCGGCTTTAATACAGCCGAAACGAACGGAGGCGCCGCCGGCGCTCGGAGTGGCACGGCTCCCGCGCGCGACCTGAGCAGCATGGGTCCGCGCGCCGCTGCGGAAAATGGTGGCGTGGGCGCCGGCTACCGCGACAGTAATGCCGCTCGCGGCAATGGGGGGCGAGGAGTGCGGCGCTGCTGGCGGCGCCCGTGGCGGCGGCAGTCAAGTCGGCACCAACGCCCGCTGAGTTTGGATAAACCTGCTCCGGAGTCGGAATGAGTGCGGTCATTCCGACTCGCCCGCCCGCGGGACAAATTCCGTGAATAACGGAGGGGTCGGTCATGCATGGATGCAGGAACCCGATGAAGCCACGCTCGGTGTGAGCACGCTGCGCGTGGCCTGATCGATCGATGGCCCGTCCTCTGGAGTTCCGGGATGCGCAGCTTGCTAAGTTTCACCGTGCTCGTCCTGGGTGTCGCCGGTATGCCGGCGGGAGCACTCGCGCAGCACAGCGTTGATGGCGCTCAAGTCGGAGCGCGCGCGCCGATAGGCAGCGCCGAGCGACACTCACGCGAGAGTCAGCAGACCGTGAGCCCGCAACTGCACCGGACCATCAAGTCGGCCGAGCAAGCCGTGAGCCAGGCACTGCAACAGGTTCGCGCGGCGCTGGCCGACGCCTCAAACAACGGCGCCAACGACGGCGGCATGGGCAACTCGGCCGGGGCAGGCGCCGCCAACCTGTGGTTCGTGCGAGCGCAAATGATAGCACCGCCACCGGCCAGGAGCATGAAGCTCCGGACGTCCCTCATCTAAACGATATTTCTCCCGTTGGCCTTCTGTGCGCCAGCGTGGCCGGCCGGGGCGCAAGCGGTCCCGACCCGGAGCTGACGCGCCTTCTTGCCAGCGCGGCAATCAACCTGCGAGCCGCGCAGATCGACCTTCACCTGACCCGTTTTCATACCGAAGCCCAGGGCGCCACTATCCACACCAGGCTGGCACTGGCGCAAGCGCAGAACGCCCTCGTCGAACTCCAGGCGGCAGAGAAACAGCAACCACGGACAGAGGAACAGATGGGGCCTCCGAAGCGGTCGCGAACGCTACGTCTCAGAGAAGCCCTAGCGGAGCGCCCGTTGACGGGGCGAACGCGCAATTCGGTCGTGCCCCGCAGGGTGGTGTCGGAGCTGTGGGTAAGTGGCCCGCCGCAGCGA
>CAWFTU010000023.1:0-292355 GCA_963818725.1 uncultured Pseudomonadota bacterium
GACAATCGCAATCCATTTCTCACCGTCGATGAGCAAGGCGGATAAGCTTCTGTTGAGAGAAGACCCTGGCCATCTGAACTGGCCATGACATGCGGATGCCACCCTCTGACGTCGTGGTTCCAAAGTACGCCGCCGTACTGTAATCGTAGGGGGCAAGAGCCGTCACGGACTTCTGGTTCCAAGGAAACAGCGCCCGCTTTCGCTATTGCAGTCGGGGTGAAGCGCTCCATGGAAACGTCCCAGGGGAGGGAATGGTGCGTATACGAACACTTTCCATCGTCGCCGTCTTTCTTCGGCAGCCGCAATCGCGTTCGCGGGACAGCCCAGCAACCCCCCGTGGTTCCCGTCGCTGATGGCCTTCGAGCACTACAACTCGGGCCGCAGCCACCTGTTCGAGCAGGCCCGCTTCGGCGGCTCGTACCAACGGCAACAACCAGGTGGCCGTCCGGACCGCACCCGTCACCTATCCGACGGGGTGCGGCCCTGGTTTATCTGAACCCGGACGACGTCTTCCTCTACGGGGGCGGTTACCAAGGAAACATCCCGAACGCCACGGGAGCGTTTGTGGCCAAGGTCGACCCGGACACGCTCAAACCGGTCTGGTCCGACCGATTTGACCGACGCTGCAAAGTACGGCAAGTCGGATTACCCGGGCGTGATCAGCCTTCTCAACAACGGCCTTCTCTACGTGATCTACGGATATCGGCTGGCCCAGCTTCATCCCCAGGACGGGGCCGTGATCAACCAGGTCGATCTGCCAACCGGAGAGGCGCTACCGGAGAACACCTGGTACAACGGTTTCAATGCCCTGCCCGACGGGACGCTCATTGCGAAGACGGTTTACCGCGAGCAGGGTTGCCAAGTGCAGGGCCGCCTGGCCTCTTCAATTGCCCCGATCCGGGAAACGTGCCCCCCTCGATCCTGGTGTCGATCGACCCACAGACGCTGAAGGTTCTCGATCAGGTCACGTTGCCCGCGTTCGTCGCCAGCCGGCCCACGACAGCCCGCTTCCGGGGCCACGACTATGTCTACCTGACCACCGCGACGACCGCCATCCGCTATCTCGTCGAGGACAGGAAGTTCCCCCTCGACAATCGTGAACCCCGGCGACATCTACCAGGCCGGCCAGGCCATCGCCTCGGCCGGTATCGTGGTCGATGACTGGTTCGTGGTCCAAACCAACGGCAGACCCGCCACGGCGCCGTTGAGCGTGGTCGTGATCAACCAGGCCAACGCGACCCAGCGGTTCTCGGCGCAGCCCTTCGCGAGCTTTCCGGTGCCCAACGGTTTTCCCACGAGCTGGGCCCCCATGTCCGTGTCGGTGGACCCGGACCACAACTTGATCTACACCGCTAACTCCTCGCCTGGCGTGATTCGCGCCCTGGAGTTGACCGCCGACGGCTTGAGGGCCGTGTGGACCGCACACCAGCGCACCACCGAGTTCCTGGCGCTGATCGGGCCGCGCGACCGTCGCTGCTCGTCAGCACCGCAATTCCGCCCGGCCAAGTTCCCAACCCGAACGCGACGGACTTCGTCGTGTGGCGGGACGCCCTGACCGGCCGTGAACTCGCCCCACGCAGCGGCTGCCGGCGATGACCAGCGGCACCATGATCCAGCCCTACTACTTTGGGAAGGTGTTCTACCTGGGCCTGGATGGCGACATCCTTGAACTCACCGCGCAGCCCGCTCCGGAATAACGTTGCCGCACGAAACCTAACGCCATTTTCATCATCGGCGTCGGTCGCTACGTCATCGCATCCCGCAACGTGCCGCCGCGAGGCGCGAGAGGGGGATGACCGAAGGCGGAACCGCCGTAGATTTAAATCACGCGATGGGAAACGCGCTAGACTAGAGAAGTCTAGAGGGTGGCATCCTGTCCTTGCTGCTGCCGCTGGCGTTTGAGCGAAGATCACTCCTGTTACGATTTGCGAAACTCAAGCAGACCGTGCGAAAACTCCCGTTCATCGTGACGTGGGGCGAGGCTGGCCAAGACGAGGACGACAAGATTTCGGTGACCCCAGACAGGCAATTCTGCGGATAGCCCGATTTCGCACCGCGACGTTCACCGGTCATCTCGGCCGGTCTGGTGACGTCCGGCAAACAGGCGCTCCTTCAACCCATCACCGCGGCCATCAGCTGTGGGAATCCAACGATATTCAGCACCCGCCGCAGATTGTAGGCGAGCGCCGTCAGGCTGAACTCGGCGCGGACCTTCTCCAGGCCACGCATCAGAAACGCCCCCTGGTTCATCCATTGCTTGATGCTGCCGAACGGGTGTTCCGCCGTCTCGCGGCGAAGGTCGAGGATGCCGGGGCGCTTCGCCAAACGGGCCGCCATGCGGTCCAACACGGCTTCGTTCTCCAGGCGAGACACCGTGCGAAACGGGCCGCGTGTGCAGCGCTCACGGATCGCGCAATCGTCGCACGCCAGTTTGTTGACATAGTTGATCTTCTTCAGGCCGCGCAGAAGAGACGATGAATAGGGATGAAGACGCTGACCCGCTGGGCAAATGTAGCTGTCGCTGGCCGGATCGTATTGAAACTCGTCCTTGCGGAACAGCCCAGCCTTGACCGAGGGACCTCGCTGCGGGCGCGGCACATGGGCACAATGCCGGCTTTCTCGCAGGCCTCGATGTCCTCGATCTTGAAGTAGCCCTTGTCGGCCACCGCATCGATGGTCTCGGCACCGAGGGCCTCTTTGGCCGCCGTCGCTGTCTCGGTCAGCAGACCCATGTCGAGGACCTGGTTGCTGACCCGCTGCTCCACGATCAGCTTGTGCTTGGCATCGACCGCGACCTGCACGTTGTAGCCAACGGCAACACGCGTGTGCGCCGCCATCGCGCGGCTGTCAGGGTCGGTGAGGAAATCTGGTCCTCGCCGGTGCGGTCCAGCTCTGCCAGCATGGCCTGGCACCGCGTGCGCCTCTCGCGGACGGCGGCGATCTTCTCGGCCAGGTTCTCAACCCGTGAGCCACCGGTTGTGCCCTCGGCGGCGTCGCTCTGGTCGAGCCTTCGCAGATAGTCGTCGAGCCTGGCGTCGGCCAGTTCGATGAACTTCGCCAGGGACGCCCGGGTGAAGTTGCGGTCCTTGTTGTTGACCGCCTTGATCCGCGTGCCGTCCACGGCGAGCAGTTCGCGGCCAAACAAATCCAGCTGACGGCACAGCAGCACGAACTGGCGGAACACGGGGCGGAAGGCCTTGCAGTTGTCGCGCCGGAAGTCAGCGATCGTCTTGAAGTCGGGCTTGAGGTGCCGCAGCAGCCAGATCACCTCGACGTTGCGGTGGGTCTCGGCTTCGAGCCGGCGACTGGAGCGCACGCGGTTGAGGTAGCCGTAAACGTAGAGCTTCAGGAGGTCGGTCGGCGCGTAGCCAGGCCGCCCCGTCCTTTTGGGTGTCACACGGGTAAACCCAGCCGCGGTCAGATCCAGTCCGTCGACAAAGGCTTCGATGAACCGCACCGGGTTCTCGGGGCCGACGTAGTCATCCAGCGATTCCGGGAGCAGCAGCGTCTGGCAGCGGTCGGAGCCGGCAACGTGGGTCATGGCCCCAATTCTAGCCCCTCTTGCGTCAAGCCGGAATCCATTGCGACAAAGATTTCACACGGTCTGTAAGAATTCTGGAACAGCGTTTTCCGCTCTGCGCCCGCGTGGGTCATTCAGGTGCAGCAGACCATATCTCGAACTGCGCGGAAACCGGTCGGGTCCAATACGTACGCGGGTGCCCGGTGAGCGTCGTAACAGGGGAAGTACCACGCGATTACGAGGTGCACGGGGAGTCTCGGAAAACACTAGACCGCCACGGTCATGTCCCGTGGCGACACTCAAGACCACGTAATGTCCCGGTCTCGTTCCGTAACGACGCAAATCCGAAATTTTGTTAGTTCCAGCCACGACAGCGATATGGGATTCGTCGTTTTCGCCGACTACGCGACGGGCATCGCACGCCGGGTTGTCCGCGATTTGTCTACCAAGCCCGGAGGTCGCCAATGCCACTGTAAAACTTCACTTCACCGGCTGCCGCCAGAGCCCGAGATTGAACCAGTCCACGTAATACGTCACAAACACGTAGTCCACGCCCGCGGCCGCCTTCCGGACGGCCTCTGCTTCCGTGGTGGCATCCCAGGGTCTGATCCCCACATACTATTGAACGGCTCGCGGACACGAGATCCGGCCGCCCGCCTGGGACCATTTGCTCGGCGTGCTCGACGGCCCGTAAAATATTGTTGAGTATGGGCCTGCTCTCAACGGCTTTCTTCAGCGCGTATTCCCAAACGAAGCCGCCATACTGCTGCACGCTCAAATACGGCATTCGTGGGGGTACGGCCTCCGCGGCGCCCCTTGGGTCCGCGGTGACCTTCAGAGTGGCCTCGTCGCCCAACACGACCAGATTATCGTAGATCCAGTTGGCGACATACTTTTCTTCGCCGGCGCGCGGGTTTATCAGCCCAGATGCCTTGGGCAACGTGTCAACGGCGAGCGATGCGGCCGCGGCGGACCTCGTCGCGGCGGCGGCCGACGGCGAGCCACCGCCGACGCCTCCGGCTCCGAGGAACCAGTATGCCGGCGCGGTGACGGCGTTGCGAATTGCCGGACTGGTCGTCAGCCGGGTCACGGCGTAATCCAATGCCGGCCCAGCCTCGAAGGCGAGTCCCATGGCACCTTCCAGAGGCAACAGGTCCTGAGCGGCTTGGTACTCTGGCGCCGCGGCACTGTGTTTAAGGGCATCGTCGACGCCAACAATAAAGGCCAGGGGAATATTTTCGGCGAAGGCCAGGGCGTTGCGCCACGGCAGGATAACCTTGTTCATCAGCACGTTCACGGCGGCATTCCCGCTGTCATAGTGCGTCACCGGCTGAATGAGGCGCGGGTCCGGCGGCCGGAAGCTCCATTCCGTTTGCGTGGTCCACACCGGGACTGTCGGTCGGTCTCTGTCAGGTAGGGGTACGGTCGGCGGTGGGAGCGCCGCGATCGACGGGATGGCCGGGCTCGGCGGTGGCGGGAGCGTGGGTTGAGTTGAGGTGCCGGACATCGTCGCCGCCCCGGTCGCCGAGGGCTCCCCACCCGCAGCTGCGGGACCGCGTCCCCCTGGGCCGGCGTTACCCGGCGCGGGTACAACGGATGGCGGGGGGCCGGGCTGCGGCGCCGGCGTCTGCCGCGCCGCCGCCTCCGCATCGGCTTTGGCCTGCTGCCGATAATACTCCCCCAGGGCGGCGAGGTCCGGTGACTTGTCGATGCGGTCCGGGATCACCGCGCCGTCCGCGCCGATGTAGGGATTGCGCTTCGAGACGCCCGTAAAGGGATTGGCTCTCTGATCCGGCGCACCGTCGCTGTCCGGATCGGATGCCCGCCCTCGCCGGGACGGGTCGGAGGCCGTGACCGCGGGCGCTCCCGAGAAGGGATCGATGTCCTGTGGTTTGGCGTTCCAGCCACCTCCGCCGCGTTCGGACGGTCCGGATTGGTCGTCCTGGTTTTGGTGCGAGAAGAACTGCCCGTTCGGCAAGGCCGGCCCAATCAGGGGGGATTCATCCAAAGCCAGGTCGAGCGCATTCTCCGTGCCACTGACCAGACCCGACCCGGTGTCCTCGGGAGCCAGGGGCGCTGGCTCGTCACCTGGCGTTAACTCAGCACTGTCGTGCTCGGGTGTATCCCCGCTGGCCGTCTCCGTGTCGCCGGTCATTCGCGGCTTCCGCGTGTCATGTCAGGGTCGCCGTCGTGTCGTCGAAATCGAAGTGGTATCCGAACGGCAGGATGGGTAACCCGCCGCTCAAATTGCCGCACCGGGCGATGATCTCCCAGTGATCGTCCTCATCGAGCCCCCGGGCCGAGACGACGGTGCCAGTGAGGGACGCGGGCACACCCGCCTGGTCGAACAGAGCAGTGGTGTCGACCTTCAGGGTCATGCCCAGTACCGACCGGTCCACGATAGACGAGCTTCGCCACGAGAAGGAGCGTCTCGTTGTTCTCGACCCGAAGCACGGTCTCCCCAGCGCGGACAGCTTCACCGGGATGCCGATACAGACCGGTCACCACGCCCGAGATTGGCGACAACAGGAGTGAGTTGAGAAAGGCGTTCTGCAGTTGCAGGATGTCGCTGTCGATGGCCGTCAACTCGTTGCGAAACACCTCGACGAGATGAGACAGGTTCTGGCCATACATGAACTCGACGAAGCGCTGATCGATGAGGCTGATCTGCGCGCGCTCGTGTTGCGCCTGGTCCTCCAGAAAGGGAACGCGGTAGCCATAGTCGGTGTTGGTGATCGTTTGTTCCTGATGTGCCCCCTCACGGCTGACTGTCGTCTGCGAGTTGGCCGTCAGCTGCATCGTCTCCAGGTACCTCCCGAGCCTGGGACGTCCGGGTCCCCGGTGGTCGTGACGGTCCAGTTTGAGTCGGGAGGTTGCGGAAGGACGAAGCCCGGGTCGGCCGTTAAAGACGCCAAATCCTGGTTCGTTTTGCCGTGCTCTTCCGCATAGCCGCTAGTGGCGGTGTCGGACTTCAGAGTGCTGCGGGTGTGTCGCACCACCCCTTTTCGGAAATCCTTGCCGTAGGCATAGCTCAGCAGGTTCCACTGGTCCGTGGCAATAACGCTGAGATTGGCCAGCCGTTGCCCCTTCGAGCCCACGCCTCCCCCGAAGAACTGCTGCATTTGGGCGACGATGGACGGTACGTGCCCGTACTTGGCGAAGTAGGCATTTTGCCTGCCGCCGATCGCTTTGGTCAGGGCGGCCTTGATCGGCTCGGACCGCAGCGCCGCGAGGGCGGACTTGTCGGTGAAGGTCTCAATTTCCTCCGCGTCGTACAACAGACGCGATGGCTCCGCCGGTTTGGTTGGGCTGCTTCGAAGCGTCGCGTGGAACTTGTCGAAGTCGAAGGCTTTCACGGCGTCGCCCAACTGAACATTCAGTTGGCCAAGGATGCCGCTACCTTCGAAGCACAATTGGGCGGCCTGGTACGGCCTGGCATGCAAGGTTACGATTTTGGGTGGTGCTGGTACCATCTGCCCCTCCTCGATGAAAGTGTGCCTAGTGGAGAAAACAGGAGACGGTCGTCTCCAGCGCGCAGATGGCGAACACGCCGGAAAGGGTTTCGAGCGGTAAAGATACGCATTCGCCTGGTTCGATCACGCCCAAGGTCGTGCTCGCGCCGGACGCCACTCTCGTGCCGAGCGTGATTGGTTCGCCGAATGTGTCATTACGAATGTGCAGTACGAGGGGATGTGCGAAGGCGATGTCTTTCACGATCCCGGCAGATCCCCAGAGGAACCTGGTGCCCCTGACGCGGACCTCGTAACTCGGCCGATGGCGGAAATCGTCTCCGACGGTTTTATGAACTTGATTCATGATGCGATATCCCGAGCAACGGATCGGCGCGGACCAACTGCACCAAGGGTAGCTACCGCATTTTGGCGGGCGCTTTCAACTGACGTCGGGACGTCCGGACATTTTGGTGCGGATACGTGGTGTTAGTGCTGGCTTCGGCTCCGTGCGTAATTCAAGACTTCTGAGGCGCCGCCTAAGTCCTTTCACAACAACGGCTTACCCGTTGCAGAAGTTCGGTGCGAAAGTCCGCTCAGGGTCGAAGGCGGCCATCGGACACGCTCGCTGGTGTCGGTCACCGGTGATGGCGTCCAAGGCTGGCCAAACACCCTCGAACGCACCGCCAATCACGGGGTCGCGATCACTTTCTGTTCCGTAGACTAGAGTTTCCGGTACAAATCCCTTGCACACGGAAACCCTAGCGCTCCAGTGTGCCGCAATCCCGTTCCTAAACGGAGGCGCACCAATGGGCCGCAGGTGGGGCTACGCACGGGTCTCGACAGACGACCAGACGACCGCGCTCCAGGTGGACGCCTTGAAGGCGGCGGGCGTGCCGGCGGGGAACATCATCGAGGAGAAGGTGAGCGGCGCGGCCAAGGCCCGGCCCGCGTTCCAGGCGCTGCTCAGCCGGCTGGAGCCGGGTGACGAGCTGGTGGTGTGGAAGGTGGACCGCCTCGGGCGGAACACGCTCGACGCGCTCCAGACGGCCGAGAGGCTGCGAGGGGCGGGCATCCATCTCTTTGTCACCACGCTCGGCGCCGATCTCACGGGCAGCGCCGGTCGGCTGGTGTTTGGCCTAATGGCGCAGATCGCGGAGTTCGAGCGGGAGCTGATCCGCGAGCGCGTCCACGCCGGTCTCCGGGCGGCCCAGGCGCGTGGCGCGACGCTTGGACGCCGCCACAGACTGACCGAGCACCAGCGCCGCGAGGCGGCTCGCGTGATCGCGGAAGGCAAGACGTACGCGGAGGCGGCGGCTCTGTTCGGCGTTGGGCGATCCGTGGTGTTCCGGGCGGTGCGGGAGATCAGCGCGAAGGATGGAGCTCAAGCATCATCGGGGCGAAGGGAGGGGCACATGGGCCGATCCGCCAAAGGAGTCCTCGCCACCGTCAGTAGCAGTCTCCGATCAGACTACCGCCTATCCCCTCACGGGCGGTAAGGAGACGCCAAAACCCGATTACCGCGCTTATCAGAGCCTGCGGAATGGGCTGACCGAACAGCAAATCCAGGCGCAGGCGGCTACGATGAGGCTGAGAATTGATACCATGCCTCCCGCCAAGACAGCATTGACAGCTCTGGACCGTATCGAACAGGATATACGCGGGCTGCTTGGGGCACGCCGCATGTGTCCAGAAGATCGATTAGGAATATCCATCCTGATGACGGTGTTTGCTGATGCCGCGGATCGTGCTGGTGCATGGAATTGCTCAGGAACAGAAAACGGCCGATGGCTTGGAAACTGAATGGTTACCGGCTTTGGCCGGCGGCATTCGGGTTGCAGGATATCCAGAGATCGCCGATCGCATTTGGCGCGACCGTTCAGGACTGAGGGGTATTGACGCCCGCATGGCCTTCTATGGCCATTTATTCTTGAGGCCTGATCAACAAGGGGATGAGCCGGGCGAACTTACGGAGGAGGAGGCGGCACTCGCCGACAAAATCGGGCGCGAGTGGCTCAGCCGCGCGGCGATCCGCGCATCGAAACCAGCCGTTCAGCAAGTCGCCTCAAGCGAACTGGCCTATCTCGAAAACCGCGCCGGCACTGAACCACAAGGCAGGGGCCGCCTTGTCCGGAGCGTTATCAGGTGCGTAGGGAATGTTCCCTGGTTCGCGCCGTTGGGAATGGCCTTCGCCGAGCGATTTGTCTACAAGTCACTCGCCCAGGTAACTCGTTATCTGATGGACGACGAGATCCGAAGCAAGGCCCTACAAGCTGTTATGGATTTAGTAGGGCCAGAGACGTCAATAATCATTGGCCACTCACTAGGTTCGGTCGTTGCGTATGAGGCCACGCACCAGCTTCGTCAGCCGCTGCCACTCCTTGTTACTATCGGCTCTCCGCTCGGACTAAACACGATCATCTACCCGCGTCTGCGGCCCCAGCCTCCGGCTTTTCCATGCTCGGTGCAGCATTGGGTCAATATTGCTGACCTCGACGACTTCGTTGCTGCGGAACCCGATCTGATGTCCATGTTCTCGTCCGGCATTCCTGCTGGAGCTGTATTCGAGGGCAGCCGTACCGTGAGCAATGGAGCGCAGCCTCATACGGGCAATTTCTATTTGGGTAAAGTCGAAGTCGGTAAGCCGGTTGGTGAGACGTTGGCTGCAGCAGACTGACCGGCCTGCCATAACCACGTCTTCAGGTATCTTAACGTTGTCCTGCTTGCAAATAGCTTATCCACTCGCATGTGCTGAGCGTGTCGGGATGGTCCTTGCCGAGCACGCGCTCCAGATCCGGCAGCAATTCCTCGAACAGGCTTAGCGCCTTTCGCGCGTCGCCGGTCTGTCCCGTCCAGTGGGCGATGTTGCCGCGTGTGGTGAGCGTGTTTGGATGGTCCTTGCCGAGCACGCGCTCCTGATCCGGCAGCAATTCCTCGAACAGGCTTAGCGCCTTTCGCCCGTCGCCGGTCTCTCCCGTCCACCCGGCGATGTTGCCGCGTGTGGTGAGCGTGTTTGGATGGTCCTTGCCGAGCACGCGCTCCTGATCCGGCAGCAATTCCTCGAACAGGCTTAGCGCCTTTCGCGCGTCGCCGGTCTGTCCCGTCCACGCGGCGATGTTGTTGCGCATGCTGAGCGTGTTTGGATGGTCCCTGCCGAGCACGCGCTCCAGATCCGGCAGCAATTCCTCGAACAGGCTTAGCGCCTTTCGCGCGTCGCCGGTCTGTCCCGTCCAGTGGGCGATGTTGTTGCGTGTGCCGAGCGTGTCGGGATGGTCCTTGCCGAGCACGCGCTCCAGATCCGGCAGCAATTCCTCGAACAGGCTTAGCGCCTTTCGCCCGTCGCCGGTCTCTCCCGTCCACCCGGCGATGTTGCCGCGTGTGGTGAGCGTGTTTGGATGGTCCTTGCCGAGCACGCGCTCCTGATCCGGCAGCAATTCCTCGAACAGGCTTAGCGCCTTTCGCCCGTCGCCGGTCTCTCCCGTCCACGCGGCGATGTTGTTGCGCATGCTGAGCGTGTTTGGATGGTCCTTGCCGAGCACGTGCTCCCGATCCGGCAGTAATTCCTCGAACAGGCTTAGCGCCTTTCGCGCGTCGCCGGTCTCTCCCGTCCAGTGGGCGATGTTGTTGCGTGTCCGAAGGGTATCGCGATGGTCCTTGCCCAGGAGTTTATGGCACCGCCCCTCAAAGCTGAGCCAACGCTGGAGGTTTTCCGAAGGGATCGGTAATTCCCTGTTCTCAAGGCTCTGGATGGCCTCTGAGTGCTTGCCAATCGCCCAAAGATGCTCCGCTTCCCGGCGTGAAGCGTATCGGTGCAAAGGATCGGCAGGACTGGGTTTATCTATTGGTGCGAGCTCAGCGAGTGCGTCGGCAATAGCTAGATGCGGCTCTCCTGCTTCGATTCCGAACTGACCTTTGGGGTCAAGCAGATACTCGGCAAAGGTCTGATGGAACAGGCCTATATGTTCCATATCCGACCCCGGCGCCCTGCGCGCGACATAGCCTCGCAAATCAATCAGGATGTCATGAACCGGCGTTGATCTGTCCGGACCTCCGAGTCTCCCGCTCGCTGCGCAGAGCAGCTTGAATGGCATTACCGGCCCCGCACCCGCAGCGGCGAGGATGCCCAGGATGGGGCGGAGCTCCTTTCGCCACCTCTCGGGTCCGGAGGCTCCAAGAGCTTCCAAAACGGCGTCGTAGGATTTCGACCAGGTCACGCGGAAGCGTCAGAGGATCCGCCTCAGGGTTGGCGGTCACAAGCTCGGCAAGCAAGCGCGCGACCAGCCAATTGCCTCGGGCTCGGCTGATGATAGTCGCCTGATGCCGGGCAGGTATATCGCGGCGCCTCAGATAACTTCCGATATACGTATCTTCAGCAACTCCGACGTGCAGCAGCTTGGCCCCAACCGGCAATGGCGTGTCCGGCCGACTGGTAGCCACCAGCCTGATCATCGCTAATGCGGCGTCGGTCACGAGTAGGTTGAGCGCCGGCAACACTGTCCTTGTCGCGCCGGTCACCTCGGACAGGCGATCAAGACCGTCAATGACGATGCGCACCGGTCGGTCTTTCTCTAACCAGCGCAGCGGACCAACCACCTCCCGTTCCAGCGGACCGAGCCGCTGCCGCTCCTCATAGACCGTGTGGCGGAGAAACTGTTCGCGGGCAGCCGCAAACGCCTGGGGCATGCTTCGTTCGAGTTGCTCTGCGAGCTGGCTGGCAAGCTCGCCGGAGGTCGTCGATTTCGATAGGAAGGCAATCGCCTGTACAAAACCCTCCCTCACATGCCCTTCCGCCACCTCGGCGCGCGCCAAAGCCGCCGCCAAGGCCGACTTGCCGGTCCCCGCATCGCCAACAACGGCGACACACCGCTCTTCCTCACTGGCCGCCACAATGCTATCGAGCTCAGGCGTAGGCTGAAAGCAGGCGGTAAGCCGCTTTATCTCCGCGGCCGCCGCACTCCGGATCCACGTGGCGCCACTTGGCAAACGAGCGACGTTCTTGGCTAGCCACAGAGTCGAATCGTCCCTGCCTCGGCTGGATCCGACGAATTGTGACTGTTGATGCTTGCATCTCTCCGCGAGCAGGCCTTGGAACGCGGTAAAGTAGAGGTAATCGCTACGGGCGACTTGGCTGCCATTCCGAATCACTTCGGTTACCGCCCTGCTGAAGCAGGCGTCATATGCTGGGCGATCAGAGGCGGCGGTTGCCACCTGGTATCGCAACCTACTTTCCAAACCACTCGTCCATTTGTGTGCGGCATCCGCAGCCGCTATGCCAGCGTAGCAGGTGTCTAGCAATAAGATCAGACCATCTATTCTGCTGTAAACCCCATGCAGCTCTTTAACGAACTGAGACAAGTGGATGGCCATCTTGGATATCAGGCGGGACCGATGCGTCCATCGGCATGAAATAGAAATCTTGGCCGGCGTATACCTCTCTCGGTCCGCTATGCTCACCGTGCCCGATCAGTACCAGGAACAGCAAATCGTTGTTCTCGTGGGCGAGGCGAAATGCCTCTTCAATCGCCTCCTCCGCTTGGGCGATCGTCGGGTCCAGTTTCAACCCACCACCGGCCAACGCATCCACGCACCCGCCCAGCTCTGGATCCGTCATGGCGCGGTAGATGTCTTCGGCCACCGTGGGCAGAAAAGAAAGGTGGCCTAAAGCCCTACATTGCGACCCAATCACCAAAACACGTCTATGAGCCACAGCCTATTCTTTCGGTTACGAAGCTGGATGAGCTATCCGGAAAGGAGTATTCCCTCAGACCACCATCTGCCCGGCCACTACAACTCCGCCTTGAGCATTTCCTGCCGGAGGTTCGTCCGGGCCAAATGGACATACTTGAGGGTTGTTCCCTTGCGCTTATGCCCCATGAGCTCCTGGAGCGTTGCAATACTCATTCGACTTTGCCCATTCCGATGTGGCGCCTTGGAGAGAGGCGGCGTCACGGTGCGTAGCAGACGGCCTCGATGAAGCTTACCGGCGTTTGCGCGCCGAGAACACCCACTCCCCTCTGAGAGACATGTTCACGCGGAAAAGTCGTACTCCCCATCCTCATTGATGGCCGGGCTTCTATAGCCGGCCATCAATGAGGATGATCTGGACTGGCAGGCGTTGGTGCATGGATGCACAAACAAGCAATGTCAGTCACTTAGCACGCTGGTGGCTTCAGATTTTAGTGCTTCAGATTTTAGTATTGCTTCAATGCCTTGGCGTATCAGTGCACCAACTCTGGAGTAGGGGACAGCAAGACGACAGGATGATGTCGCGTCGCGTTCTCCGTCGTGTCAGGGCTGGATTTCTGAAGAGGTCTCTCATCGAGGTGGCGACACAGGGCGAGCTGATTGTTGCCGCCATGACGAGTGTGGGCTGTAAGTGGCTGAAGGGCGTAGGGGATTCGGAATGCGCTGACACATATGACTAGAGCTCCTGTCCGTCGGACAAGATCGTCCTTAGTTAGGTGCTCGGAACATTATTAGGACTTGCGCATCCTCGTCTCGGGGAAGACCCGATTACGGTTATGAGCCGCTTAAGGCCTCCCCGACCCATCAAATGGATCCAGTATTCCGCTGCGCTTCTCACGTTGGGGAACCTTGGTCTGCCATCCGACAGATTCGCCTTCAGGGCGTATGTGAACAACACGTGGTCCGCGTTCCGCTGGAAGGACTGGTCCATCCACAGGGGTCTGATGTTGACGCGGCGGCCGGACTCTCGGTGAGAGCACGGCCACTTGTGGCGAAGTGTCTGTAAGAGTTCCGTTCGACAGAAGCCCGGATGATAGACTATCATGTGCCAATGGCCGCGGAATTCTCCCGTCGGCTCTCCACTGACCTCTAATATTGCTTCGAAGCTGATCTGGGCAGCATTCGGACAAGTACGACACCACTGCCTCCGCAGGGCTCGGATTTCTTCTCGGAAGCCTCGATTCTCAATCATGAGTGCGTGCATCGTGCGGCCCATACAGTGAATGGTGACGAGCGATGCGTCTTTGTTCTTTGCGTCGGCGAAGGCTCGCCTCATCAGCTTACCCGTCCGCCATCGGTGCCTTTGCTTCCGGATGCAGTAACGACAGCACACCAACCCACACGTCTGAAACGTCCTGCGCACGTCGGAGGGGTCTCGGAAATCGGGGCGGTGATGTTTTAGGCAGCTCTCGAGTCGCCTTGCCTGGCGGTGATACCCACGCCGATGGAGTTCCGAGATCAGATTAACGGTGTTATCCTCGGGATAAAAAGGATCAAAGATTGTCTCCGGGCGCAATTCATCTTGCCGAGAATCGGCAGAGTTTGTCGCATGACGCATTACAAGCTCAGCGAATGGCCGGCTTGCAAGCCCTGGGCGACAGGTGTATATCGATAGTGTTGCGTCTACCGATCCTGGCTTCGAGCTGCAACTCGACCGGGTGATTCGTCAGAAATTAGGAATCGAACCACCTCGGCGACCTTCGTCGGGGTGGTCTTCTTGATGCCTAGCGTGAACTTGCGGCAAGATCGTCCAGAGATGTCAGTTTATTAGTTTTCCAGGACCGATCAGGGTGGCGCTTCAGAAATAGTATTAAACAACGAACCCGCGCAGCATTCCTCGGGCTTATTTCTCTTGTTCTCCTATCTAGGGCCTGTCATCGCTTGGGGACTTTGATCCCGTCCATTGTTGCTGCCATGCAGAGCACGCCCAGGAAGGAGCGAGCGATCTTTTCGTAGTAGGTCGCGATGGCGCGCCACTCCTTCAACCTGGCCCAGAGCCGCTCGACGCGGTTGCGGTTCTGGTAAATCCCGGGCGGGCAGGCAACCGGCTCTTCGTTGCGCTTGGGCGGGATCGCGGGACGCGCGCCGCTGTCCCAGACCAGGTCGCGGAAGGCGTGGGAGGTGAAGCCAAGGTCGCCGACCACCCCTACGCCCTCGGTGGCAGTGCGGCGCGCCCAGGCCCCCTGGCCTTTCGGACAGGAGCGGGTCAGTGGGCGGGCGTGCTGGCGTCGGCGCGCGGCGGGTGCTGTTCGATCCCGAGCCGCCGCGCCATGTCCCGCAGCGTGGCGGACTGCTCCGCGGTGGGCAGGTCGGGAGTGTTCTGGTAGCAGAACGGATTGCCCTCGAAGTCCGGATGGTCCAGGACCGCCTCGCGCATCCGCCTGGTGTGGGCCGCGATGATCCGGCGGATCTCCGCCTCGTGCGCGAGGACGAACCCCGCCCGGTCCTCCTCCGACGCGGCCGCCCACGCCTCCTCGAGGCGTCGAGGGCTCGCGCCCCCCGCGAGGGTGGCTCCTCCATTGCTCCCATCCTGGACAGGCTCCGGCGCCGGGGCGGGGGTCACGTCCTCCCCGGGCGCGTTGACCGGCTGGGCCGTGACGGGCTCAGGGGTCGGCGCAGGGGGCGCCCCCTCCCGCCGCTCGGAGGGCTCGGTGTCGGTCCCCCGCGGCTTGGGCGGCCTCCTCGCGCCCGGCTTTTTCTCCTTGGGCCTGGCCAGCGACACCGCCTCCCAGGCGATCGCCATCTTCTCCTCCGGGGTGGCCTCGTCGAAGTCCCGCCGCGCGCGGCCGGTGGTCTTGACCGCCTTGGTGACGCTCTGGTTGATGGCTTCCTTTGAGCGCCCGATCTCCCTGGCGACCTGGCTGGCCGCCTCCTCGGGGCGCCCCCGCTTCGCGGGCCAGCCATTTTCGGGAAGCGACTTCTCGAAATTCCCCCCCGTCCCGTTCCCCTTCTTGGCCTCCCGCGCGGCCTCGATCTCCTTGGCTCGGTACGCCACCAGCCATGTCCGGTGCGCGGCCTCCTGCTCCGGGCTCAGCTCCCGGCGCATGAGGTTCTCGATGACCTCCGCGGCCCGGCAGTCGTCGTCGGCCATGTCCGGCGGGAAGACCACCGCCATGATGAACCCCGCATCGGGGACGCCGCGGTCCGCGCGCCGCGCCATCGCCTCCAGGCGGTGCCGGCCGTAGACGAGCCTATACGCGTCCGCCCCGCCCTCCGGCGCCGGCTTGACCCCGATCGGGTGCAGCAGGCCCACGCTCGCGATGCTCTCGGCGATCGCGGCGACCGTCTCCGGATCCACCGGGCGCATCCGCTCCCCGACCTCGACCGACCGCGTCGGGACCGACCGAACGTGCCCCGTGGGGAGCCTGGGGCCGGGCGGCTCGGACCGTGACAGCCCCGTCTCCATGGTGGCCAACAGGTTTGGCGTGCCCGCGAGTTGATCCAATAGACTGCCCGCTTATCGGCCAATCGACCCGCTCTTGTACTTTGCAGCAGGGAAGCGCAAAGTCGCTCTGAACGCGGCGTCTCGGAGCAGAACGATGCGGGCAATCATGAAGGGGCTGACGGACGTTGAGTTCGAACAACTCTACGGGACGGAGGGTCAGTGTCTGGCGGCGTTGGCGGCGGCGCGCCAACGTGAAGGAATGCCTTGCCCGCGCTGCGCCAATCTGAAGAGCTATGTCTACGGCCGCCGTGTCGGCTGCACGCGCTGCGGCCGGCGTTGGTCGGTCACCGCGGGCACCGTGATGGCGGACACCAAGCTGTCTCTGACCACTTGGTTCCGCGCCATGCACCTGATGAGCAGCACCAAACAGGCGATCTCGGCGGTCGAGCTCGGCCGCAGGCTGGGCCTGGGCTATGAGACGGCCTGGTATCTGCACAAGCGGCTCCGCCACGCCATGACCGAGCGGACGGAGCGCTATTCGCTCGGGGGCGCGAGCGACGACGATGCCGCGCCGCCGGTGGTGGAGGCGGATGACGTGTGTCTGGGAGGTGAAAGGAACCAAGGCAGCGGAACCGAAGGCAAGACCTGCGTCATCGTCGCCTGCGAGCGGCATGAGGACGGGCGCATGGGCCATGTCGCGATGCGCGCGGTCAGCGCCTTCTCCAGCGAGGCGGTGGCCGCGTTCCGCGATGCCCACATCGCCGCCGGCGCGACTGTGCACACGGACGGCTTGCGGGCGTTCAACGCCTTCGGGGAAGCCGGGCGGACGCATGTCGCCACCGTCACCGGCGGCGGGCGTCCGGAGCGCGAGCGCAGCGCCCCGTTCTTCACCGTCAACACCCTGGTCGCCAATCTCAGGTACCGCGCTCAAGGCCACCCACAAGCGGCTCTCCCCCAAGCATCTGCCCGACTATCTCGGCGCCTTCTGCTGGACCACCAACCGGCGCCGCAACATGCGAGGCATGGTCAACGCGCTTTGCCGTGCCGTCGCTGCGTCGTCCCGTCTGACCCACAAAGGCGTCTACCCGTGACGGGTCGATTGGCCGATAAGCGGGAATAGACTGTCCTCGCTGCCCAGCGAGGCGGCCTGCGGGACGGGCTCGGCTTCCATGAAGGCTCCTTCAGCGGGCCTCATCCCCCTGACGCTTCGTCAGGTACGCGGGGAGGCCGGCAATTCCAACCGAGAAACTAGTTAGCACCGACGCGGGCCGTCAAGTTGGATCTAAATTCCGTGTACGCCTCCTCATGTAGAACTAGTAATGTTCCTAGAACACTACGACAATTGTGAGCGGTTCACAGTGCATTTTGTGCCATTCCGTCTCTGTTGGCGCTGCCAATTTCCTAAGTCTTTGCAAGTCAATACTTCGCAGATGTGAGCGGACTACGGCTATTTTGCGCCTTTTCGCTCTTGTTGATCCTGCCTTTATTGGAACGGCGAACTGCGCGTCGTCGCGCGCCTGGTCGCGCAGGCGCTTCTCCAGGCGCCACAGCTGCTCTCCCAGCGTCTCGCGCACCGCGAGCAGCGCCTCGGCAACAGCCGTCAGCGTGGGTGACCCTCGACCAGCCCTGGATCCGGCCCGCAAAGCTGCGCGTCGTCGTTGGCCCGACTTCAGCCCGAAGCCGCGCGGCACGCCGCGCAAGCTCAGCCCAAGATCAAGGTGTTTCGGCTACAGCAGCCACCGCATCCCGGGGTCGGCCCGCTACGCCATCTGGCAAAAGCCCTTACCGCAAAGCACAGTAGTATTCTCTTTATGCCTTAGCATTCTTGGAGATCTGTGCCTCCCCCTTAAGTGTCGGTCGGGAACGCAAACTCCCCTTATTTTCGGAGGGAGTTTCAGGAAATCGCCCTAAAAAGGCGGAACAAATTTAGTTTACCCGCATCAAAGCGGGCGCTGGTCCCTTCCCATGGCACGGGGCCGGGACCTCGAAGGCGAGGGGGACAGCCGTCGCGTGCGTCCAGCTGTGGCTGCGGACACCCCCAAAAGGCTTTTGGAGCGTGGGCAGTAATGGCTCTGATCAATGCCAGGGAGATCCCGCCCGGGTGCCCGGCAATGGCGGTTATCGTGCTCAGCGCCTTCGCCTTCTCCAAAGAATTCTAGAGCGTCATCGCCTCAGGGGGGGTCCAATCCACATGGGGACAACCTAGCAGTCGTAATAAGGATTGATTGCGGGCTGACAACTGGAGAAACCCGTGCGGCAAAGTTGGTGATTTATGAGATGCGCCGTCGCTTGTCTCTGGCGCTAATCACGGACCGTGTGCTAGGATTCCGTGGACGGCTGGGGCCATGCCCGTTACGGGTGGCCTTGCCAGGCCCTAGCCTCCGTTTCGGGGTACCGGAGTTGGTCCCGATAAGCTATAAATAGTCGGTCTTGAATAACTCGTTCAGGCTGGCTGGCAGGTAACCAGGTGGCGTCTGCGCGCGGGTGAAGCTGGAGCAGGCTGGCGAGGAGAGCCGTCAAAAGCGCCCGGAGGTGGGCGAGGATCTTGCGGATGTTGTGCCCGCAGCCGCAGAGGACGGCGAAGATGGCGTCGCCGAGCAGGCCCTTGAGGCCGCAGCGGGCGAGGCGGCCATCGGTCTTCATGTGGCCGATCTCGGGCTCAATCGCACTGCGGCGCTTGAGGAGCCTGGCCAGCCTCGGCGTGATGCCGCGCCGTGAGCCGCTGATGAGCACCCTGGTGCCCTGCACGCCGTGGCCGCGGTAGCCGCGGTCGACCACGGCGAGGCTGGGGCGGCAAGCCGTCAGGGTCTCGACCTGCTGGAGGGCCTCGCCGAGCGTGTGCCCGTCATAGGGGTTGCCGGGCATGGAGCGCATACCGACGACGAAGCCCTCGGCGAGGGTGGTGGCGACGCTGACCTTGGTGCCAAACTCGTAGCGCACCCGCGCCTTGCCCTTGGCGATGCAGTCGACCTCCGGCTCGTGCAGGGCGTAGATCTTGTTCCGGCTCTTGGGTGTCTGCCGCAGCAGGCGGGTGACGAGTGCCATGCGCGCCTCGATCCGCCTCCGGAGTTGCCCCTGGGGGACAGTGCCGAGCTTGCGGCCGGTGTCGCGCAGGACGCGTCCCGTGTAGCCCTTCAGCGTGCGCAGCGCCTTGCGCATGCGCCGGAACTGCCGGGCATGGGCGTGACGCCCGGCCTGGGCGGCCAGACGCGGGGCCTTGCGGTTGTAGTTTTGCCGCAGCCGGATCCCGACCTTCTGCGCCAGTGTCACCAAGGAGCGACGGGCCGTCTCGTAGAGCCGGCTGTCGGTCGGGTGAGCGATGGCTTTTTCCATGACGGTGGTGTCCACCACGATTTCGGAGAGGCTGCGCGGCTTCACGGCCCCCGAGGCCCGGCCTGCCTCGACCGTCTTGGTCAGCAGCCACTCCACGCCCTCTTCGCCGATCCGGCCGCGCCAGCGGCTGAGCGAGGAGGGGTGAAGGGGCAGCCGGTGCTGGAAGAACACCTCGCCGGTGAAGTGCTGGTAGTACGGGTTCTCCACCCAACGGGCGAGGACGGCCTCGTCGGAGAGGCCGTGGGCGTGCTGCAGGGTACATCAGGCCTGCGACCAGACGAGGGTGGAGGGCGGGCCGCCCCTCCGGGGAGGGGAAGAAGCCCGCCCAGTGTTCCTCGAACCAGGACCAGTCGATCAGCGCCGCCAGCCGGACCAACTCGTGCTGCCCATCGATCATGTCGACCAGGCGCGGCCGCCGCAGGTCATCCTGTTCGGCTGGGCGGGGACGGTGCTTCATGGTCGCGAGAATCGCAGGGTTTGCCGCCGAGGCCAACCAAACCGTGCAATTCCACAGCGTCCAATTCGGCGGATTGCTGAACCAGATCAATGCATTGGGAGTTGTTCAAGACCGACTAAATAAGCTATAAACTAGACGCGACACGGTGTGCTTGAGATCTGATGGTGGACACGGCTCCCCCGCGGAGTGGAGAGACCCACGGCGGCGGGACCGCGCGGCCTCACAGCGCATCCCCCACCCCTCCGGAGTCCCAGGTCGACGGACGGAGCCTTCGCCGCTCGGGACGAGTTATCCAACTGGCCACCCGGGTCACCCCAGAATTCCACGAACGCCTCCGGCGTATCGCGAGGTGGGAGGGCCTCCTCCTGGTCGAAGTTCTTGAGCGGGCGCTCGATGCGCTGGAGGCAAGGCGGTAGAAAGAGCCCGAAACGACCATCTAGCTGCTAGACACCGCATGGCTCGGCTCCAACCGCCTCTCCCTGTGCCCCGTGCGGAGGTGGTCCGCCCTGGACCAGCCAACGATCTCGCGCGTGGCGATATCCTTGATGGCCGCGAGATAGAGCCAGCCCTCAGTGGCCGGGAGAGGAGATAGGAAATATCGGCCAGCCAGACCTGGTCCGGCCTGCCGGCGACGTTGCGCTCCAGCCGGTTGGGGCGATCGGGTGATTGTGGCGGCTGTCCACAGTCTGAGGTGCCCGGCGACGGTCCTGGCGGGCGGACCAGCCCTCTCGTGCGCATGAGCCGCTCAACGCGCCGACGCGCGTGTCGCCGCTCCTCCCGGCGCAGCTCGACGTCGAGACGAGGCGAGCTGTGGACCCGCCTGCGAGAGCCGCGGCAATGCGTCCGATGGCCGCGCAGCTCGGCTTCCGCCGCGGCCTGGATTTAGACGGTGAGGATCGCGCGCCACCAGGCGCAGAAGCCAGAGATACTCACACCGACCACCCGGCACAGCGTGGTCACGGCATGCCTTCACCCCCAGGGAGGAGGTCCAGTGAGGATTTCACCCAAATCCTTGCCATGGCCCGTCACGGCGCGAATGCGGCCAGCGCGGAGCGATCATTACCAGTATCTGAATAGCGATTGTATATCGCCTGGATTGCGAATCGGATATTATATGATGTCGCAAGGACATCGGAGCGTAGCGTGATCCTGGTCGTGGGCAACACCAAGGGTGGCGTCGGCAAGACAACGCTCGCCATCAATTTGGCGATCGCGCGCGCCCTGAATGGGCACGACGTTCTTCTCGTGGACGGGGACGAGCAAGGGACCGCTATCAGCTTCACCGAACTCCGCACCGAGCAACTTGGCCAGCCGGGCTATACCGCCGTGTCGCTCTATGGCGCCGCGATCCGGACCCAGACCCGCCAGCTCGCCCCGAAATACAACGACGTCGTGATCGACGTCGGAGGCCGGGACACCGGGAGTCTCCGCGCCGCACTTACGGTCGCCAACACGATCCTAATTCCCGTACAGCCGCGCAGCTTCGACCTGTGGGCGATCGACAACATCGCCAGCCTGGTGAGGGAGGCGCGCGAGATCAACGACCGCTTGCGCGCCGTGCTGGTCCTCAATGCGGCGGACGCCCAGGGCAGCGACAACGAGGCTGCTGCCGAGAGCCTCGGTGAGGTCGAAGGCCTGGAATATCTGCCCTTGCCCGTCGGACGCCGGAAAGCGTTTCCAAATGCGGCGGCAGCTGGCCGCTCAGTGCTGGAGCAGATCCCCAGGGATCCGAAGGCGGTCCAGGAGCTTGCAGCCCTTGTGTCGGCGATGTTTGTATAGCGTTTGGACATAAGGACGAAAGCGGATGGCCATCGCTCGTAAGCCGACCAGCAATCGATCCGCATTACCGAACCGAGACCCCGAACAGGCGGCCAGCGCCTTCATCCAGGCCGCCGGAAAGCCAGCCGAGGCTGAGCCGGACACCCGGGCCATGGGCACCCGCAAGACGCCGATCATGCTTCAATTCAATGGCGAGCTGCTGCGACGCGTGGATCTTGCCGCGAAACGCCGAGGCATCAGTCGCAGTGCCTGGATCGCATTCAAGATCAGCGAAGCCCTCGATGCTGAAGGCGCGTGATCTTTGACCGGTAAGAGCAAACGAGGAGGGGAACGGGCACGGTCCCTCGGCATCAGCCAGCTCGACTTGTTCGTGGCATTGCCGGGCGATCTGCCCACCCACGATCAGCAGGAGATGATGGAACGCCCGTTCTTCAGCCTCTCCAAGAGCAAGCGCCTGGAGCCGATCGACTACCAGGTTTGGAACGGCACGACGGAAATCGGCGTGGTTCAAATCAGGGTAACACCCAAAACGAGAAATCCTTTTACCATCAAAGCTCTATCGATTTCCGGTGTTACCTGGAAATGGCACTTTTTGAACCACGCCAGCAGGAGCTGGTCGTGTGGGTCGCGGCTCATGGGCCGGTCCAGGAACACGACCTCCGCCCCGTGCCCCTGCAGCTCCTCGACCAAGAGTACCTGGTGCACGTAGTTGCGCGCCAGCCGGTCCGGCTCGGTGATCAAGATGCGGTCGAGCCGGACGCTCGCGGCGACGTCGCGCAGACGGTCGAGGCCGGGCCGCCGTAGGCTGGCGCCGCTGTAGCCATCGTCACGGAAGACGCACTCGGGCGGCAGGGTCCAACCCTGCCCCTCGGCATGGGCACGCAGGCGGTCGAGTTGCTGGTCAGTGGTTTGCGCCTGGACCTGGCGCACGGTCGATACCCGAGCGTAGACGGCTACGTGCATGGCGGCTCTCCTCCAGACCGCGCCTCGGAGGGACCGTCACGGCGACGTCCGGAGCCATGGCAAGCGTCGCCAGGAGCAGCTGGAACGCTTGATCCCATCGCCGCTGCGCCGCCCAATGGCCGACGTGGCGCCGTGTTACCGTCCATTGTTGCCGCTTCATGACCCGCTCCGAGAGGGCGAAACCCTCTCGAAACGGCCGAGCTAGCCGGCAACGTCAGGCGAGCAATCAGCGGCGGGCTGCGCCGCCGCGACAGCATCAGTCGGCCAGAGCGTGTCAGGCAAAATTTGCCGTTTGCAACCAGACCATCTCGCAGCAGATGCGCTGGTCCCGATGCGGAGCCGACCTGCTGCTCCAGGTCCGCTGCGCGGTCTACAACGGCGCGCTCGGTTTGGGGTTCGGCCACCTCTTTGAGCCGGTTCCCAGTTCAGGCCTGCACTGGGCCGAGGCGGCGTGACCCCTAGCTGGTTGCGAGTTTTGCTGCTTGCCTAACTCACTGTATTATATGAGATAGTTGGACTTTCCGGCGCACACCGCTCAGGCTTCTCATGAAGCCATTTCCGGATGAGCACGATGACAGAAAGCCCCGCCACAACTCCGATTCCGGTTCAGCTCTCTGAGCCGGAGTTCGTCGCATTTATCTTCCCGCACCTGTCGATGCCCAGGCGCGGGCCGAAATGCAAATTGGGCTATCACCGCGTCTTCAATCTGATTCTGCGGGTACTCTACACGGGTATGCAATGGAAGTGCCTGCCGGTGCCACGAACAGACGATCGGACCGCCGTAATCCACTACACGACAATCTACAAAGCGTTCGCCAAATGGTCCGACGATGGCTCGCTCGATCAGGCCTTCCTCGCCAGCGTGCGGCATCTGGCGGAGCAACACCACCTCGATCTCAGCGTCCTTCACGGCGATGGCTCCAACACCGTCGCGAAGAAAGGTGGCGATGGCGTCGGCTATTCCGGCCACAAACATCAGAAGGGCGAGAAGGTCCTCGCGATCGTCGAGAACAACGGCTTTGTGTTGGCTCCGCTTCCTGTGGCGCCGGCGAATGAAGCCGATACCGTGCTCCTCTCGGAGGGGTTGAACGCCTTGAAGCGCGTGGCCAGGCTGACGGATCTGAAGATCGATGGCTCGTATCTCAATCTCGATGGCGGGTTCGATTCCAGGCACAACCGCAAGGCAATCTTCAACGCCGGGCTGGTTCCAAACATCAAGGAAAACCCGCGCAATCGGAAGACCCCGAAGCGGGGCCGGAAGCGGTTGTTCAATGCCGCCATCCATTCGTTGCGGCTATGCGTAGAGCGAACCTTCGCGTGGGAGGATAAATTCAAGCGGTTGCTGCTGCGCTTTGAGTTCAAACAGCAACGGCACTACGGTATGAAACTGATGGCGTACACGTTGATCAATCTGAGGCATTTCTGTGGTGCCTGAAACTTGCAACCAGCTACCGGAAATGGCTTCATGGGAAGCCTGAGCGGTGTGCGCCGGAAAGTCCAACTATCTCATATAATACAGTGAGTTAGGCAAGCAGCAAAACTCGCAACCAGCTAAGCCTGAAAACGCAGGTTGAGGAGTTGCGCAACCAACTCGGGAAAGTCGAGGCCCGGGCGGAAACCGCGGAACAAGAAGCCCACAGGGCATGCGAAGAGGTGCTGCGGCTTCGCGACCAGGTGGTCGCCGCCGAGCGGGACCAGCAGGATCTGAAGACGGCGCGGGCCCGGCTGGCGCGAACCAAGCGGCGTGGCCTGGTGGCCCGCATTCTGAACCGGTAGCAGCACGGCGTCCGGTCATAGGCCTCTACAGCGTCAGGGTTGCGTCTTCCCAAGCGCCACGAACAAAATTGACGACTTCAAACGCTCCCGCGTCTGCCCAGAGAAGCCGCAGCACGTTCGCGCCGTCATGCCAAACATCCAGCCCATACGGCAGGTCCGGCCGCGTGTGCTGACGCGCGAGGGCGTGGCGGTACCCAGGGGAGGCGGCCTCTGTCGGCACTAGCGCGTTGAACGGTGTCCAGTGCACAAAACGCCAAGGCCTCTGCTCGAGCACGAGGAGCCGGAGCGAACCGTCCTTGCGGTCGAGATCCTCAAGGATTTCCTGCCTGCGCACGATCGGGAGTATGTGGTCGCGAAGGGCCAGAGCCTTGGCATCACCGTGCGTCGAAACTTTCAAGGTCAACTTTGCCCCGGCCTGTCGGCGCAAGGTAGAGATGTCACCCGGCGCGCAAAGTAGAGGCTCTCCCGCACGAAGCGTGCTGTCGTTCTGACATCATGCGGCGTGCAGGACGTGTGCGCGCAGAAGCGGGAAGCCAGCGCGGCCATACATAGCTCGCTTCAGCGTCTTCAACTTGTTGATCTGACCTTCAGCCGGGCTCGTGGTCCACGGCGTGTCGAGTGCGGCCTGCACGGCTGCCGCATCGCGCTCCAGGCTGGTCGCCAGCGAGTTCGAGCAAGGTGCCTTTCATCGCGTCCAGCATGTCGGCGAGCGGCTCCGTGCTCTCTTTGCGCAACACGCGGGCGAGCCGGCGCGCGGCATCGGCCGCGACAGCGAGCTCCGGCACTTCCTCCAGCAACCGCGCGCACAGCCGCTGGTCGCGGTCCGGCGCGCTGTCACGATCGGAGCTCAGCAGTCGCGTGACGGCGTGAACCGAGGGCGGCTTCCAGCCTGGAGGTGAGGACGTTGTAGTCGGCGCACCGCCCGAGCCTGCCTTGTTCCAGCGCCCGATCCAGACGCGCACGATGGTAGGCCGTCCCTGAAAGCCTCGGGCGCGCAACTCGCGCCAGAGCTGGCGCGCGTTGCGGCACCCTTCGGCATAACGCTGCTCAAGGTAATCCCGGAACGGGTCGAGGATGCTGCCCGCGGGCCTACCCCGGCTTTCGCAACGCGCCCCGAATTCGCAGGAATTTTGTGCTCTCTCGTTGCCCTGAATGGCGCGGAAAAGGCGGGGTTCTGTAGGACAAACCGGCCGGAACCGCCTGCGGTGCCGACCAAGTATCTTGCGCCTCTGCCGGCGAGTTTGGAACCCTGCCGGCATGTTTCTGCGCCACAAGGCCCGCCACAAGGACGGCAAGAAGCACCGCTACTGGAGCATCGTCGAAAACCGCCGGGTGAGCGGCGGGCGGACGGTGCAGCGGCACGTGCTGTATCTCGGCGAGATCAACGACAATCAGCGGGCGGCGTGGTGCCAAACGATCGAAGTGTTTGACGAAGCCAGCCGTCGCGCCAAGCAGATCGCCCTGTTTCCCGAGGACCGCACGGCGCCAGCCCTGGATTGCGATGTGGTGCATGTGCGGCTGAGCGAACTGCGCCTGCGCCGGCCGCGGCAGTGGGGCGCCTGTTGGCTGGCCTGTGAGCTGTGGGGCCAACTCGCGCTGGACGATTTCTGGTCGGCACGGCTGCCGCCCTCGCGCCAGGGGACGCGCTGGCTGAACGTGCTGAAGACACTCGTGGCGTATCGGCTGATCGATCCAGGCAGTGAATGGCGGCTGCATCGGCAGTGGTATGAGCAGACCGCGGTAGGCGATCTGCTCGGTGAAGACTTCGCTTTGGTCGGCAAGGACAAGCTATACCGCTGCCTGGACAAACTGATCGAGCACAAAGCGGCGTTGTTCAGCTTCCTCCAGCAGCGCTGGAAGGCACTCTTCCAGGCCGAATTTGACGTTCTGCTCTACGATCTCACCAGCACCTATTTCGAATCAGACCCACCGGATGCCGGCAAGCGACGTTTTGGCTACAGCCGCGACAAGCGGCCCGACTGTGTGCAAGTGGTGATCGCCTTGGTGATCACACCCGACGGCTTTCCGCTGGCCTACGAGGTGATGCCAGGCAACACCTCGGACAAAACCACCCTGCGTGCGTTCATCCAGCGGATCGAAGTCCAGTATGGCAAGGTTGGCCGCACCTGGGTGATGGACCGCGGCATTCCGACCGAAGAGGTGCTGGCGGAAATGCGGCAGTCGGCGACGCCGATCTTCTACCTGGTCGGCACACCACGCGGCCGGCTGGGCCAAATGGAACGGCAGTTTCTGCCGAAGCCGTGGACCGAGGTCCGCGATGCGGTTCAGGTCAAACTGGTTGAACAGGACGGCGAGCTTTATGTGCTCGCTCGCAGCGGCGCGCGCCGTGACAAGGAGCAGGCAATACGTCGCCGACGCTTGAAGAAGCTGGTCAGGCGGCTCCATGAGCTGTGCCAGCAGAGGCTCACCCGTGACCAGCTGCTGATCAAGCTGGGCGCCGCCAAGAAGGAGGCGGGGTCCGCCGTCTGGCGGATCCTCGAGATCACGTTGCCGGACAAGGACCAGGCCGTCACATCAGACACCTTCAACTTCCGGCTGAACTGGCCGAGGCTGCGCGAAGCGCGCCGCCGGGAAGGCAGCTATCTGCTCCGGTCCAACCTGACCGACCGTGATCCGGCGCAACTCTGGACTTTCTACCTGCAGCTCGTGGAAGTGGAACAGGCCTTCAAAGAACTGAAGACTGATCTGGCGGTCCGGCCGATTTACCACCAGACCGATGCGCGCATCGAGGCGCACATCTTTGTCGCCTTCCTCGCCTACTGCCTGCAGGTCACGCTAAAGCAGCGGCTGAAGGCGTTGGCGCCAGGACTGACGCCGCGGGCGGTGCTGGAGAAGATGGCGGCCATGCAGATGGTCGATGTGCATCTGCCCACGACCGATGGACGAACCATTGTGCTCGCCCGCCACACCGAGCCCGAGCCGGACCACGCAATCCTGCTGCAGCAGATGAAGATGCACCTTCCGGCGCAGCCGCCACCCCGGATTGCCCCGACGAACGTTCCCGCCGCGGCATGAGCGGCCATCGTGTGGTGCCGACCTCTCGAGGAGTAGCTTAACAAATCAGCCATTTAGCATCGTCTTGACCCGCCACTTGCGAAAGTCGGGCTACGGTCGCGCAGCGGCGCGTGCCCGGTCGTGAACCAATATGCGAGCGTGCGCGGCGGCGTGCCGAGGGCTGCGGCGATGGCCGCGAGCGTCGCGCCGCCCTCGCGCAGGCGCACCGCCTCGTCGTAGCGCGCCTGCCGCCGTGCCCGCGCCTCGGCCCGGCGCCGCTCCAGGGCCGTGGGCACCGGCTCCGGCTTGGATGCAGGCTCGCCTGCGCCGCGCTCGGCGGCGAGTTCCGCGGCGACCTCGCGGGCGATCCGGCGCAAGGCGGCCTGGTGGCGCTCAACCGCGTGGCGCAGCGCGTCACCGACGTTGCGCAGCAGGTGCCAGCGGTCGGCGACTTGGACCACCTCGGGCGCGCCCTGGGCAGCGCCGTCCGCATAGGCGCCGGCGCGGTCGCGCGCGATCACCTCGACGCCGGGGTGCTCGCGTAGCCAGGTCGAAAACGTCTCGGCTCGCCGGTCAGGCAGCAGGTCCACGACCCGGTTGCGCTCGAGGTCAACCAGCACCGTCCCGTAGCGGTGCCCTTTGCGCCAGGCCCACTCGTCAACGGCGAGGACCTTGGGCACTGGCGTCACCGGCTCGGGAGACCGCGCAACCAGCTTGAGCAGCGTGTCCGGGCTCACCGGCATCGCCAAGCGCCGGGCCAGGCGCGAGCCGGCCTCCCCACCCGCGGCCAGGCCGGTGTGCCGCTGTAGATCGCCGAGCCGGCAGGTCCGCCAAGACCGGCGCACGGTGGCCCCGGACAGCGGCTCGGCGAAGGTCCGCCGGACACAGGCCAGGTCCGGGCAGCGGAACCGCCGTGCGCGGACCCGGATCACGACGGCCCGGCCCTGCCACGGCAGGTCCTGCAGCCGACGGTGATCCCGCTTATCGGCCAATCGACCCGTCACGGGTAGACGCCTTTGTGGGTCAGACGGGACGACGCAGCGACGGCACGGCAAAGCGCGTTGACCATGCCTCGCATGTTGCGGCGCCGGTTGGTGGTCCAGCAGAAGGCGCCGAGATAGTCGGGCAGATGCTTGGGGGAGAGCCGCTTGTGGGTGGCCTTGAGCGCGGTACTGAGATTGGCGACCAGGGTGTTGACGGTGAAGAACGGGGCGCTGCGCTCGCGCTCCGGACGCCCGCCGCCGGTGACGGTGGCGACATGCGTCCGCCCGGCTTCACCGAAGGCGTTGAACGCCCGCAAGCCGTCCGTGTGCACAGTCGCGCCGGCGGCGATGTGGGCATCGCGGAACGCGGCCACCGCCTCGCTGGAGAAGGCGCTGACCGCGCGCATCGCGACATGGCCCATGCGCCCGTCCGCATGCCGCTCGCAGGCGACGATGACGCAGGTCTTGCCTTCGGTTCCGCTGCCTTGGTTCCTTTCACCTCCCAGATACACGTCATCCGCCTCCACTACCGGCGGCGCGGCATCGTCGTCGCTCGCGCCCCCGAGCGAATAGCGCTCCGTCCGCTCGGTCATGGCGTGGCGGAGCCGCTTGTGCAGATACCAGGCCGTCTCATAGCCCAGGCCCAGCCTGCGGCCGAGCTCGACCGCCGAGATCGCCTGTTTGGTGCTGCTCATCAGGTGCATGGCGCGGAACCAAGTGGTCAGAGACAGCTTGGTGTCCGCCATCACGGTGCCCGCGGTGACCGACCAACGTCGGCCGCAGCGCGTGCAGCCGACACGGCGGCCGTAGACATAGCTCTTCAGATTGGCGCAGCGCGGGCAAGGCATTCCTTCACGTTGGCGCGCCGCCACCAACGCCGCCAGACACTGACCCTCCGTCCCGTAGAGTCGTTCGAACTCAACGTCCGTCAGCCCCTTCATGATTGCCCGCACCGTTCTGCTCCGAGACGCCGCGTTCAGAGCGACTTTGCGCTTCCCTGCTGCAAAGTACAAGAGCGGGTCGATTGGCCGATAAGCGGGGACGGTGATAGGTGCTGTGCACGCGCCGCGACAGGCGGCCACAGCTGGGGCATGCGGCCGTGCTCGCGTCCGAGGTGGCGACGATGGTGATTGTGTCGGGCCTGGGCAGAACCTGGATGACGGTGAGCCCTGCCGGGATCATGGGTAGGAGGCGTTTGATCAAAGAACTCGCTCGGTGATTGGGGTGCGATGTTCCTCCTATGTGCTCACGCCCAGTCCTACCGCCCAGTCCAGCACGCTTCGTGCGGGAGAGCCTCTATGTGGCAGAGGGGTGCCATCTCTATATATCTTTACTTACCGAGAGTATTCCCGAGGAGCCGAAGGGCCCCGGAAACCGCCGGCCAAGGCGGGCCATCATGGGACGCGGCGATCGCGGAGGTAGTCGGCGACGTCGCGCGGGGCGAGGCGCCACTGCGCGCCGATCCGGTGCGCGACGAGGCCGCCCTCGGCGATGCGGCGGCGGAGGGTCTTTTCGCTGACCTGTAGCAGCGCCGCCGCCTGCTTGATCGTCAGCAACGGCTCTAGAGCACGTTCAGCCTGACTGGAAACACAGCTGAGCACTGATGGGCGCAGATATGCCGGAGTTGCGTTTCCAGTCAGGCTGAAACCGCTCTAGGGGTCGCGCGAAGGGCTGGGCCGGGCGCGACGCCGGCCGGGGCATTTGGCGGGGATCGGGGATTGAGGCCATGACTCGCGCTTCGGAGCCGGCCTGATCCGCGCAACCGCCCGCGACCAGACCAGCCCCCTACAATGGGCACCTAAAAATGGCTCTTATCGGCTTCCGGGGTGTTGGTCCGGGTTCGCAACCAGGGCTGAGACGAGCGCGCCGAGCAGGGCCTTGCCGCGTCGGCGCGTGTTGTGCACGAACTGGAAGAAGCCGAGGTAGTCCGGCAGCTTGTCTTGCGAGATGCCCCGGTGCGGACGCAACCACGAGCGCAGCAGCGACCAGAACCCATTGGGTAGGAGGGGTGCCGCCTCGGAAGGACAGCCCTCCTCCCCCCACCGAACCGGACGTGAAAGTCGTCCCCTCATCCGGCTCTCCACACCCTTGCTCCCCTCTGTAGGCCGGGGATCGAGTTCATGCGTCGCTCGAAGGTGTCGGGCAGCATCAGCACACCCACCTTCTGGACGCCTGCCCCCGCAGGATGCTGCCGCCCTTCGCCTGGGCAGCGGGACCTTCGCGGCGGTCGCCCACACGCTTGTATCCATGCCCATCCGCCTTGGCGGCTGTCCGGGGCGTTACCCCCAGCGTTTGGCTACGACGACGGCTCTGTCGCCATGCTGGACACCGGAGAGGGCCAGCCACAGGCGATCCCGTAGTTGCACAGATCGGAGATGCGACGTGGGTCGGGTGCTCCGTTCGCCATTTCTCTCCCTTACCGGGAGCGGACCGCGATTGCCGGGTCGGGGCACGGAGGGTATCCCCTGGGCCGGTGTGTCCATCGGCCGTGTCGCGGCCAGCCGCCTCAGCCATCGTTGCGGCTGTCTCAACACCAGAGTCCATGGCTGGAGTTCGGGCAGTGTAGCTCTCACCCTTCACGTCTTGCGCTGACCCTCCGGGATCACGACGGCTTCGTCCCCTTGGGCCTTCTCCCGGCAGGCGATGGTCCCCCGCTCCTTTCGGAGTTACAGCCCATCTCTGGGCCGAGGTGAGCCGGGTGCGCACGGGACCCAGCGTCCCGATGAACGCCGTAGCTGTTACGCCATTGTTCATTCTCCCTTACCTGCGCCACAACGGCGCACCTCGATCGTGTTGACGTGCACCTCGCAAAAGCCGTCGCCGCCCTCGTCGCGCGCATACTCGCCGCGTGCGTGGCAGACCGTCTTGTGCCGGTAGCCCCAGGCGGGCAGGCGCGTGTAGACGTTGTATTCGTCCGTGTGGACCAGGCTGCCTTGGGCGACGGTCTGCGTGATGATCGGCTGGATCGTGGTCTGCCGCACGTTGGCCAGCATGCGGAGCACGACCTGGCCGCCGCGCTGGATCAGGCCGAGGATGGGCGGCTTGTCCTTCGCCAGCGTGCCGCGCCCCGGCGCACCCGCCAGCCTGCGGCACCGTCCCAGCCGCCCCTTTTGGCCACCTCGGCCGGTTGGCCCTTGTGCCCGGCCACCACGTAGACCTCGTCGATCTCCACCTCGCCCTCAAGCTTCGCCACTGGCGCCTTGGCGACGAGACCGTGGCGCAACTGCTCGGTCATGGCCTGCACGTCAGACTGGCTCAGGCCCAGCTCCAGCGCGACCTGCCGCGTCGAGAGGTTCAGCCCCATGAAGTAAAGGCACAGCACCCACACCCGCAGCGGCTGGTGATGGCCGGCCAGCACGGTCCCGGTGAGGTCGTCGAAACGGGAGGCGCACGCCTTGCAGCGGTAGCGCTGCCGGCACGGCTGGGTGTCGTCGCACCCGTCGCGGATCACGGCCTCACTGTCGCAGGACGGGCAGCGCACGCCCTCGGGCCAGCGCTGCTGGCGCACGAAGGCGAAGCACTTGGCGTCGTCCATCAGGCCGGAGAGGTTGATCAAGTCGGATGTGGCCATGATGGCGGGGGCTCCTCACGCGAGCGAGGTCAGCTACCCCCGCTCGCGCCCGCGCACCAGGCCTCCTTTGCCCCGCGACCCGGTCCCGACCTCACCACCCCGGAACCCGACAAGAGCGAATCTGGAAGAAGATGTGCAACAGCGTGGGCGAGTGGCTCATGAACAGCGTGAGCGTGAAGGTGTAGCCCATGACGATCAGGAACACCGCCATCACCACGTAGGCCATGGGCGAGGTGAACAGCGCCATCTCTTCCTTCTTGAGCAGCGCGACGAAGGCTCTCACGCCGCCATCGCCTCCACCGCCCGCCGCGTCAGGTCGAGGAAGATGCGCTCGAGGTCGGGCTTCTCCTCGACCAGTCCGGCGAGGCCGAAGCCGGCGCCCACCACGGCCCGGGCCAGGTTCTCGCCCATGCCGGGCCTGTCGGTCTCGACAACGTAGGCACCGTCCCCGCCCGCATCGGCGTCCACCGCGGCGGCGGTCACGCCGGCTACGTCGCGCAGCACCGGCAGCGCCGCCGCGGGGGGCGCTTCGATCGTGAGGCGGAGCCGCGGCGCACCGCCGGCCTCGGCGAGCGCATCCGCGCTCAGCAACTCCGGCGCCGGCCGCCGCGTGTCTGCCGAGGGGTTCTCACACGCTTTTTGTTACGCCTTGCTAGCTTAGAGCGCCGGGGGCGTCAATTCCAGAGACGATCCCCTCCAACGTTGGGGCAGCGGCGGCGGCGCTGGTCGGCGGAGGAGGGGTGACGCCCGTTCCATGGCGTCACCCGCTCACGCTTGATGCGAAGTGCGGCTGTCCAGGCGCCACGCCGCGACGACGGAGCCGATGATCAGCGCCATCCCAACCAGCGTCGACGCGCCAGGCCGCTCACCAAGCACGGCCCATCCGAGGACCACGGCAATGGCCGGGTTGACGAAGGTGTAGGTCGCGACGAGCGACCCCGGCGCGTGGTCGAGGAGCCAGACATAGGCGGTGAACGCCACGACGGAGCCGGCGATGGCCAGATAGGCGAGCGCCACCCAGGAGACGACCGACACGGCACCCGGCGAGAAGGCGGCGATCTCCCCTGCCAGCGCACTGGCGGCGAGTAGGGCCGCGCCACCGCAGACAAGTTGCATCCCCGCCAGCGCGAGCGCGGAAGTCGAGGCGGCATGGTGTTGAGAGACAATGGATCCGGCCGCCCACGACAACGCGGCTCCCAGCAACAGCGCAACCATCACCGGCTCGACCGCGACCCTGCCGCCGCTGGCGCCGCGCCACGCGATGAGCGCCACGCCGACGAGACCCGGGACCATCACCCCCAGGCTTGCAGCCCGCGGACGCTGGCCATCAACCGGCGCGACAAAGCTCAGCAGGGCGATCCAGAACGGGATCGTGGCGAGCAGGACAGCAGCTAGGCCTGAGGGCACGCGCTGCTGGGCGTAGGCGAGCATGCCGTGGCAGCCGGCGAACAGCAGGAGGCCACTGAGGGCGGCGTGGGGCCAAGCGCCTGCGGGCGGGAGGCGCGCGGTCCGCAGCCACGCGAGGCCCAGGAGCATGACTCCCGCGGCGAAGGAGCGACCGCCCATCAGCAGGAACGGCGGCACGGATCGCAACCCCAGCGCGACGGCCAGGTAGGTCGATCCCCAAAGGACGTAGACCGCTGCGAATGCGGCGACGAGCTGCGCCCGCCGAGCAGGGTGGACCATGGCGGCTCCTCCGTCTGCGCGACTCAACCCGTTAGGGGGTTAGAAACGGCGCAGCTTGATAACCCCCTAACTGGTGATAAGTTCCCTCCATGAGCGGCGGGTTGTCTTTGGGCGGTGGTCGGCCCGTGCTGGTGCGGGGCCAGCCCGAAGGGCTCTGCCTGGGTTTCGTGAACACCGTCGCGTGGCGGCGGACAGACGCCTCGGAGGAGCGGCTCCCGTCGCCTGCCGCGCTGCTGGACTGGCATGCCGGCACAGGCATCCTGGACCCCGGGCATATCGGGCAGCTAAGGGCGCGCTGGGAGGGGCGGCCCCGGGAGGCGCGTGCCGCCTACCATCGTGCGCTCGCGCTGCGCGAGGCCATCTACGAGGTTCTCCGGTGTAGGATCCACTCGGAGGCCACCCCCGAGGCGGCGCTGCGGGCGCTCAACGCGGCGCTTGCCGACGCGCCACCGCGCACGCGGCTCGCGCCGAGCGGGGACGCACTCGCTTGGTCCGTTGAAGCCACCGCACCGGTCCCGCCGGACGTGCTGCTCGCGCCGATCGCGTGGTCGGCCGCCGACCTGCTGGCCGGCCCGCGGGCGCACAGGGTGCGGCAGTGCGCGGACGAGCGTGGGTGCGGGTGGCTGTTCCTAGACGAGAGCCGCGCCGGCACGCGCCGCTGGTGCTCGATGGGGGACTGCGGGAACCGGGCCAAGGCCCATCGCCACTATCTCCGCGCCAAGCACTCCGTGCCAGCGGCAGGGTGCAGCGCAGACGACTGACCAACCCACGCTGCGCCGGGCGTTTGGAACGAGCAGCGCAGCTCAGAAGGGCTAAGGGAGCATACAAACACGTGGGGTGCTGAGGCGGTCGGGCTATGTCCTCGCCCACGGGGAGAGGGGGGGGGCCAGTGGCGGAGCTTATGGCCTGACGTGACCACCCCACGAGTTTGCACGCTCCCTCGGCGAACATTCATCCGTGACGGCGCGGAGGCCGTCCGAAACGCCGGCGGCCCGCGCAACGTATCTGTCACACACCCCCTGACCGGGCGGCCAAACCGAGCACGTGAGCGGTCCCCCATGCCCCTGCGCCTCTTCCGCGCGCTCATGCCCCGGAGCGAGGGCTTCATCGAGCGGTTCTGCGAGCACTCCGGGCTGATCGTGCCCGCGGCCCGGGCCTTCCACGCCCTGATGTCCGACGACGGGCGGGCGGACGCGCACGCCGCCGAGATCAGCCGGCTCGAAGAGGAGGCGGACGCGATCACGCGGGCCACGGTCCAGGCGATCCACCGCACCTTCATCACGCCCTTCGACCGCTCGCAGATCCTCGACCTTATCACCGCGCTCGACGACACGATCGACTTGATGAAGGAGACGAGCCGGCGGGTGCTGCGCTACGGTGTCGCCTTCACCCCGGAGATGCGGGGCATGGCCGATTGCGCGGTGCGGGCGTCAATCCAGATTCACGACGCCATGCCGCACCTGGGCTCGATCGGGCGCAGCGCCGAGCGCCTGGGCGCGATGTCGGTCGCGGTCCGGCGGATCGAGGGGGAGGCGGACGAGCTGCTCGACCGCGGGCTGAGGGCGGTGTTCCAGGGCGACGCCTCGCCGGGCCACAAGCTGACCGTGGAGAAGGTCTATGACCTGATCGAGGCCGTGGTGGACCGCTGCGAGGACGTGGTGGACGTCATCGACGGCATCGTTGTCGAGCAGGTCTAGGGGGCGCGGGCATGGCCGGCACGACGCTCGGCACGCCGGCGCTGGTCGGGCTGGTCGCGGCGGCGCTGCTGTTCGACTTCCTCAACGGCCTGCACGACAGCGCCAACTCGATCGCCACCGTGGTCTCGACGCGCGTGCTCCGCCCGCCCGCCGCCGTCGTCTGGGCCGCGTTCTTCAACTTCATCGCCTTCGCGGTGTTCGGCCTGCACGTGGCCAACACGATGGGCAGCGGCGTGGTGGACGCGGCGGTCGTGACGCCGGCGGTGGTGTTCGGGGCGCTGGCCGGCGCGATCACCTGGAACATCCTCACCTGGCGGCTCGGCATCCCGTCCAGCAGCAGCCACGCGCTGGTCGGCGGGCTTGTCGGGGCCGGGATCGCCAAAGCCGGAGCGGGCGCGGTGGTCTGGCGCGGGCTCGGCCCGATCGTCGCGGCCATCGTGCTCTCGCCCCTGGTGGGCTTCCTGCTCGCCTTGGCGCTGGTGCTCGCTGTCTCCTGGCTTTCGGCACGCGCGCTGCCGTTCGCGGTGGACCGGCGCTTCCGGGCGCTCCAGTTCGTCTCCTCCGCGCTGCTGAGCCTCGGCCACGGGGGCAACGACGCCCAGAAGACCATGGGCATCATCACCGTGCTGCTCTATTCCCAGGGGCTGCTCCGGGGCGGGTTCCATGTTCCGTTCTGGGTCGTGCTGAGCTGTCAGGGCGCGATGGCGCTGGGCACGCTGTGTGGCGGCTGGCGGATCGTCCGCACGATGGGCTCGCGCATCACGCACCTGATGCCGGTGCAGGGCTTCTGTGCAGAGACCGGCGGCGCGCTCGCCCTGTTCGGCGCGACCTGGCTTGGCGTGCCGGTGTCCACGACGCACACGATCACCGGCTCCATCGTGGGCGTCGGCGCGGCGCGGCGCGTCTCGGCCGTGCGCTGGGGGGTGGCGCGGGGCATCGTCGTGGCGTGGGGCATCACCCTGCCCGCGTCCGCCGCGGTCGGCGCGGCCTGCTACTGGGCCGCGGCCCTGGCCGGCTGGTGGTGATTGGGGCAAAACCCCGGGCACGCAGGTGCGGCGTGCGACCGGACACGAAACGCTGGCCGCAGAATTGCGCCAATCCCTGCTGCGCGGGTGCGGATCGGTCCCCGGCGCCTCTGTCAAATCATGGAAGTCCCCACCAACCGCTCGTTTAGAAGCGCGCGGGGAGGCTGAAAGGCGGCGCTCAGCACCGCATGCCGCCCGGCAGCCCGCTCTGGACGCGCCCATGCCGCGGTTCGCTTGGGAGAGAGGCCAGAATAAAAAGCTTGTGTGACCCTAAGCGCTGATTAGGGTAAATTTGCGCGCAGGACTCTGGAAAACCTTGGAAATTTCACCGCCTTTGCAGGCGTTGTCCCGTCAGCCACCCCGCTGGTCGAGATGCTGAGCCAACGCGGCCTCAATCAACATCAGCCGCCCCCTTCCACAGCGATCGCCGCGACCATGCGACGCGCGCTCGGGGTTCAGTCCGCATCCGCCTCCCCCGCGCCCAGCCCCAGCTCGCGCCGCAGGTGCGCGAACCGCTCCGGGTCCATGGCCCGGCGATCCTGTAGCAGGGCGCGCAGCTCCCTCAGCCCGGCCTCGGTGAAGAGGGCGCGCGCCCCATACTTGCCACGCCCAATCTCGACCAGGCCGCGGTCGAGCAGGCCCTGGACGGCAGGTGGGAATCTTCGGCTCGCCCCTGTGCGGGCCGGCGCGCCAGGTGCGCAGGAAGACGCCGTCCGCCACGCTCGGGTCCTGGCCGAAGTGGCGGCAGAGCTCGCGGCGGATCAGCTCGCGCTCGCGGGGCGTGAAGGAGGAGGGCATGCCCCAGCTACGGGCCTCGGGGCTCCTTCCGCAAGCCAGCACCCGGCACCGACGGCGCCCTGGCGGGCGGGCGCTTCATCAGCACGAATCCCGCCCGCTCCAGGTGCTCGACCAGGCGCTGCGCGGTGATCCGGGCCATCATGTCGTCGGCGTGGTGGACGCGCCGGCGGCCGTCATAGCTCAGCGCGCAGGAGAGGGTGTCGGCGATCTCGTCCGGGGTGGCGGGGCGGAGCCGCTGCGGGTCGTCGGGGGCATGAGGGCGACGATAGCACCGCTTGGGAACGGGACAAGAACATGCGGCGCCCAAGCTGAAGGGGAGGGCGCGGTAGAGTCCACACCTGGTGAAAAGGCTTCAGAAAGGGGTGAAAGCGCCAGCTTGTTCCATGAGACTATCCGTCGCCTTCCGACATCCCTGCCAGCGAAAGCGCGGTAGAGTCCACATGCGGCAAGGGCTCAGATTCGGCATCAGGCCAGCTTTGCGATGGGCGGTCGCGAGGGGTGCAGGATCACCCCCTGCTCGTCCTCGTCCACGCGCGCATCTGGGTAAATTGCCAGGGCTAACCGCAATACGGTTCACTTAAGGCAAAATCCTGTTCACTTAAGCTATCGGTCGAATACCAACCAATTGAAAATGCAGCATTCGCCTTGGTTCTCCCTGCGGCACAAACAACTAAAGTGAACCGTATTGGGGCTAACCGCAATGCTGTTCACTCAAGTGAGTTGTGTCTATATCAGAACAAGCACAAACGCTGCATGTTCAGCGGGTTGGCATTCGCCGCTCGCCTTAACTGAACAGGATTTCGCCTTAAGTGAACAGCATTGGGGCTAACCGAAGATTGGCCAGGAAAGTGGGACGGAAGTGGCGGAGCGCCTTGAAGCCGCTCCCGAACTGGCCGTGCAGCGCCGCCCAGCGCACTGGCGTTGGTCGCTGGAGGACGTGCAGTCGATAGGCGAGCCAAACGTATAGGTCCAGCCCCATGCTGTTGTTCTGGATGTGCTGGAGGGCCGGCTCCCAGATCGGCACCGGGTGCTTCCTGAGCGCGGCGTAAAAGGTCTCGCTGAGGCGCACCGTCTCGATGAATAGGCTCTCTTGCCGGCTGTCCCCTGATTCGTCGTCCAGCATTATCATGCCGTCGTCGACGATGCGTTCGTTGCTGAAACCAGTGCGGCCTTTCGCAGCGGCGTAGTAGAAAGTCAGCTTGCAGGTGCTGAGGCGCGCGGCCTGGTCGCGTACCTCGGTGTAGGACTTCCCCCCATGGGAGATGCCCATGCGCTTCAGCCACTCGCGCATCGAGCGGCCCAGCTCGACTTCCCGCCTCCCAGAACGAAGCGCGCGGGTTTGCAGGTAGAGAAGGATGAGCCGAGCGCGAGAGCCATAAGGAACACCCACCATGTCCGGCTCGGCGGCGCCCGGCCGCAGCAGCCGTCCCGGTTCCACCATAAGCGTGACTTGGTCGGAGCGTCGCACCCAAGGCTCGTCGGCGGCGAGCCGCTTGTGCGGGAGTGCCGCTTGGCAGAAGCCACTGTATGTAACCCCGATGCCGTCGTTCTCGTCAGTGAGCACGTCCGCCGCGATGCGCACGAGGTTGCGCTGATCTGCGCCAACTCTCCGCAGCGCCTCTTCCCGGCCCACGTCCAGCACTAGTTTGTGCAGCGTTCCCACGGTGGCCGCCTCTCCGGCTCTATGTCTTCGCGCAATCGATTTATCGCCTACCCAGCAACGTTCTGTCGCCGTGGACTTTGCCGCGCGGAGCTATTTGAAAGCTTAATTGGACTCTTCATTGAAGTGCGCCGGCAGAGTCCACGGGATAACTCTGCAACTCCTTGATTCGTAGAAAGCCCCGGAGACCCGCCGCGCGGCAGAGTCCACGCGCTCGCTGGTAGAGTCCACGGGACGAATTGGGCGGCCTGTGGATGGATCACGCTGGGATCGAGGACTTCCTATCAGCCCCAGCGCGGATTCGGGGTAGCTATAAAGCCGTACCGTGATACTCCGGTACGACAAATCTGCAAATTTCTCGAATGATTCCAGGCCTGTCAGCGCGCTGCGGCCAGGTCATCCGGCTCGATCCCAGCGCGCGCGAGCAGCTCCAAAATCAGTCCCCTCGCTGGCGCCGCGATCTCGTAGGCTATGTCCGCGTACGCGTCCGGTCCGAGGAGGGCGTCCAGCCGAGGGATGGCGCGAAGGGCTGGCAGCCGCCGGGACGCTGGGACCGCCTCGAGCCAGCGGCGCGCTCGCTTTGCCACTCCGGGGTGGGTGGGCCAGCGGTTGGGCATGGCGACAGCCGCCGGCAGGCCCTCCAGATTGGCTGCCGCGCGGGCGCCGTCTTGGGCCGAGGGGCCATAGGGCACCACGATCAGGTCCGCGATATCGGCGAGAACACGGTCCACATCGACCCGGTTGGCGACCCCGTCCACCAAGATGAGGAGACGCTCGATGCCGAGGAGCCGCTGCAGCTGATCCGCCAGCAGGGCAGGCGATCGGCCGTCCACGATGACGTACCGGCGCTCCCCCTCGGCCAGGGTGTCCTCTGGGTCGGTCGTGACCACCACGGCTGGGATGGGACGCGGCAAACTGCCGGCGCCGTGCGCTGCGAGGTGGCTGAGTGTGGTCTTCCCGGTGCCGCCCTTCGAGCCGGCGAAGGCGACGACCTTAGCCATCGATTCCAAGCCCCTGCCCCACCAGGCGTCGCACGATCTCCTGCGGGCTGATGGTGCGCTCCTCCGCGGCTGACGCCTCTAAGGCGCGGCGGCGCAACGCGGCGTGCCAGGCCTTGGGCAGGCGGAGGCTGATTTGCATCGTCTCTTCAGCACCTGGGGGGCGACCCGGTCGCCGAGCATGGGAGGCGGCCGTGGCGACGGCTTCCGATGACGGCGCTGGAGAGGGGGCGGACGGCATCTGTGCCGCCATGCCTCGAAGGGCCTCCAGCGCCTGCGTCTTGGTTTTTACGGCCATGGTCCTCGACATCGATACTACGGTACCACGATACGTCAAAACTGCGAGATTGCGAATGCCTCAATTTTTTATATCGCAGATTTATAAATCTCTGCTGGGGTTTCGAGTTCGGCGGGCGTGTTTTGCCAGCGGTCATCGTTTGATCGCGGCGTTTGCGGCTCCTGGAGGCCGTGGGACATAGAGTTTGAGAGATGCTCATGCGGCGACAGCACTCACGGGTGGGCCGGTGCCACGAGCAGGCCCGGTTTTCTGCCGAGTTGTGGGCACGAGGCGGAAGGCCTCGATATTGCCGAACTGACGTGTCAGCGCGTTCTTGACCAGGCCCGGGGTCAGCGTCGTGGCCTTGCGCCAGCCGCCAACCCGCAGCAGCGCGAGAACCTCCGGCTCCGCCCGCGCGGTTAGCAGGACCAGCAGCGCGCGACCGATCTGAACCAAGTGCAGCCAGCGCAGGAGCGTGTTGCGGCCGCGCTGCCACATGGCCCCCAGGCCGTCGGTCAGCTTGAGCGCGGCGAATAGGGGCTCGACAGTCCAGCGGTGCGCGTAGGCTTCGACCACCGCCGGCGCGGACAGGTCCGGGTCGGTGCAGAGCAGCAGGCGCTGCTTCGCCCAGCCGCCGTGAGGCTTGGCCAACTCGCACCAGACCGCCTGCACGACGACGCCGCGCAGGAACCGGGGACGGCCCAAAGTGTGGCGCAGGCGCGCCACCCGGCCACCATAGCCGGCGATGCGGTGCATCGACACGGGCAGCCGTGCCGCGGCCGCCGCGTCAATTCTCTCGCCATACTGCCTCGGGCGGCCGCGCTGTCCCGGCGCGCGGGGCGGCGGCAGGTCGAACAGCGCGGTATCACGCCGGACCTGGCCCACGACAGCATGCCCGCGCCGCAGGGCGGCGTGGATCAGCGAGGCCCGCATATACCAGGCGTCCAGCAGCAGGCACAGCGGCCCGAGACGATCACCCACCGCCCGCAGCAAGGCCTTGGCCAGCGCGATCTTGCCGGTGTTGCCGGTGCCGCGGCACAGGCCGGTGACGATCGGCACGCAGCGCGGCCGATCCCGGCAGGCCACAATGGTGCCCAGCGTGACAAAGGCCTGGCACCGCAGGAAGGCGGGACGGTTCCGCTTGTGGGCGTGGTCAAACCGCACCGCCGCCCCGGGCGCCTTGGCTGACGCGCGTGGCGCCAGCGTGTCGTCGATCACGGCAAAGCGCCGCCCCACAGGCCCCTCGCGCCGGATCATGCCGCATAGCGCCGCAACCATGTGTTTCGGCGTGCAATTTTGACCCCCTGAGCCGGGGGATCGGCGTGCAATTTTGACCCCTGAATGTGTGGCTGCTGGGCTGCCTGCTTCAGTTCGAGGTGGGCGGTGGGGGATGCTGATTGTGGAGACGGTCGGCCGGATCAGACGCGAGCATTTCGTCAGGGGCAAGTCGATCAAGGAGATCGCGCGTGACCTGAAGGTGTCGCGCAACACGGTTCGCAAGGTGCTGCGGTCGGGCGAGACGTCGTTCTCGTATGAGCGGGAGGTTCAGCCGCGTCCCAAGATCGGGCATTGGAAGGCGGAGCTGGACAAGCTGCTGACGAAGAACGCCGAGAGCGGGACGCGCGAACGGCTGACGCTCGTTCGCCTCTTCGAGGAGTGGCGAGGGTTGGGCCACGACGGCGGCTACGCCGCAATTCGCCGCTATGCCCGGCTTTGGAGCGGGCAGCACGCCGGACAGACGGCCGAGGCGTATGTGCCGCTGTCGTTCGCGCCGGGTGAGGCCTACCAGTTCGACTGGAGCCACGAAGTCGTCCTGATGAGCGGCGTCACGGTGACGGTGACGGTCGCGCACATTCGCCTGTGCCACAGCCGCATGATGTTCGTTCGCGCCTGCCCGCGCGAGACGCAGGAGATGGTGTTCGACGCCCACGAGCGGGCGTTTGCCTTCTTCAAGGGCGCCTGCACACGCGGCGTCTACGACAACATGAAGACAGCGGTGGAGGCGGTGTTTGTCGGCAAGGACCGGCAATACAATCGCCGCTTTCTGCAGATGTGCGCCCATCACCTGGTGGACCCGGTTGCCTGCACACCGGCCGCGGGCTGGGAGAAGGGCCAGGTGGAGAGCCAGGCCGGCTTGGTGCGCGAGCGCTTCCTCACGCCACGGCTGCGGGTGAACAGCTACGACGAACTGAATGGTTGGCTGTTGGACAAGTGCATCGCCTACGCCAAGGCGCATGCCCATCCGGAGCGCCCCGAGCAGACAGTGTGGGAGGTGTTCGAGGACGAGCGGCCAAAGCTGGTTCCCCACTGCGGTCGCTTCGACGGCTTCCACGCGCTGGCGGCCTCGGTGTCGAAGACCTGCCTGGTCCGCTTCGACAAAAACAAGTGCTCGGTCAGCGCCGGGGCGGTCGGCCGACCTGTCGAGATCCACGCCTATGCCGACCGGATCGTCATCCGTCAGGACGGACGCGCCGTAGGGGAACATCGCCGCCGCTATGGACGGGGCGAGACAATCTACGATCCTTGGCATTACGTGCCGGTGCTGGCCCGCAAGCCTGGCGCCCTGCGCAATGGCGCGCCGTTCAGGGACTGGATCCTGCCCGCGGCGATGGAGCGGGTGCGGCGTCGCCTCGCCGGATCTGACGATGGTGACCGGCAGATGGTCGCCATTCTGGCAGCCGTGCTGACCGACGGGCTGCCGGCGGTCGAAGCGGCCCGCGCGCAGGCGATGGCCGAAGGCGTCCATTCCTCCGACGTGATCATCAACATCCTCACCCGGCAGCGCGATCCCGGACCGACCGCCGTCATCGCCACGCCGGATGCGCTGACCCTTCGGCATGTGCCCGCCGCCGATTGCGCCCGATACGATCAGCTCAGGAGCCGATGAGCATGGAGCGGACCGAAGTCCTCGACATGATGGGCACGCTGAAGCTCTTCGGCATGAGGGGCGCCTGTGACGAGGCCCTGGCCGCGGCGATCAAGCGCAAGCACGAACCGCAGCGCTTCGTCGGCGACCTGCTCAAGGCCGAGATGTCCGAGAAGCAGGCACGCTCGATCAGGTGCCAGATGACTATCGCCAAGCTGCCGCTCGCCAAGGATCTCGACGACTTCGCCTTCAAGGGAACGCCGATCGACGAGAGCCTGGTGCGCGATCTCGCCGGCGGCAACTTCGTCGCGCAACAGCGTAACGTGGCCCTGGTCGGCGGAACCGGCACCGGCAAAACGCACTTGGCCATCGCGATCGCGCGAAGCTGCATCCGTGCCGGATCGCGCGGGCGCTTCTTCAACACCGTCGACCTGGTCAACCGCCTCGAGGCTGAGGGCCGCGCTGGACGTCAGGGACGCCTCGCCGACTTCCTGACCCGTCTCGACTTCGTGGTCCTCGACGAGCTCGGCTACCTGCCGTTCGCCCAAGTCGGCGGGCAACTGTTGTTCCACACCGTCAGTCGCCTTTACGAACGCACCTCGGTGATCGTCACCACGAACCTCGCCTTTGGTGAATGGCCGAGCGTGTTCGCGGGCGACGCCAAGATGACCACCGCGCCGCTGGATCGCCCAACCCATCACTGCGACATCGTCGAGACCGGCAACGACAGCTGGCGCTTCAAGAACCGCGCCTGAGCTTCACAAGCAACCGCCAGGGCTTGCACCGGTGGGTCCACGGGGGACCCCCGCGCGCCGCTGCGCCAGCCTCTGCATGGGCACTCCGCAACGCGAGGGTCTCCCCTATGGGCTACCGGCACAAGCAAACAACACGGGGTCACGATTGGACGCCGATCCGGGGTCAAAGTTCGGCTCTCCGCGGTTTCTGGTGCAGCAGTTGTCCGGATCAGGCCGCTTGCAGAACCCGAGCCCGCAGCAGGTCATGCTTGGCTCGCCCATACATTTGCCGCTTGATCAGCTTCAGCCTGGTGATCTGGCCTTCGGTCTGCCCGTTGCTCCACGGCATCTCAAGCGCAGCCCGAACCGCAGCTTCATCCTGCTTGAGCCCGCCGGCAAACGATCGCATCTCGCTTTCGGCCGCGTCGGCCAGCCAGCGGTCGAGTTCGTCGCTCTTCCGCTCGCGCACGATGGCCGCGAAGCTCAGGGCGAGATCACGTGCCAGCGCAAGAGGCGCCGAGGTGGCGAGCAACTGATTGAGATATTGCTGCTCCTCCGCCTGCAGCGTGGACGGGTCGGCGGTGAGCATCCGAGCCACGCGCCGTAGCGGCGGCACCGTGAAGCAGGAGTCAGCCCGGCCGGGGTGACCTGCAAGGCGCTGCCGGGTAGCCCATTCGGTGACGACGCGCAGCCCGCCCTGGAACCCGGCATCCCGCAGTTCGCGCCACAGCTGGGTTCCATTGCGGCACCCCTCGGCCCAGCGTCGCTCGAGCGTGGCGCGGTAAGGCTCCAACATGCTCCGGCGGGGGCGGAAGGGATCCGGCCCAGCGCCGCGCAGCCAACGCCGGGCCGTGTTGCCTCCGATGGCCAGCCTGCGCACGATCTCCTTGATCGGCATGCCCTCCCGCCGGAGGCGCATCACCTCGTCATAGATGTCGTGTTGCCTGCGCCACCGTTCCCAGTGTCGCCGTTCGGCACTCGTCATCGGCGGTGCCACGGTCGTGGTCGTCTCTGCGGTATCCAGCTGCGCGGCGGACCGCACCTCGCGCCTGCGGCGCCGGACAGCATCGAGCAGGGCGCTGCTGCAGTTCTCCAGCAGGTGCCAGCGGTCGCTGACCTGAACGGCGTCGGGCGCGCCCCGGCCTGCGGCGTCCGCATAGGTTCCGCCACGGTCGCGGCTGAGCACCTCGGCTCCGGGATGTGCCTTAAGCCAGGCGACGAGCGTGTCGGCGCGGCGGTCCGGCAGGAGGTCGACCACACGGTGGCGCTCGAGGTCAACGAGAATGGTGCCGTAGCGCCTGCCACGGCGCCACGCCCAGTCGTCTACCCCGAGTACCCGCGGAGCCTGGGCGGGGGTCTCCGGCGCTCCGCGGCGGAGCATGCCGAGCAGGGTGGTGGCGCCAACCGGCATCGTCAGGCGGCGCGCCAGGCGAGATCCGGCTTCGCCACCAAGCGCGAGACCGATATGGCGTTGGATCTCGGCCAGCCGTGCGGTCCGACGCGCTCGCGGTGCGGTCACTTCGGGAAGGCGCTCGGCAAAGATCCGGCGCTTGCATCCGCTGGTCGTGCAGCGGAACCGCCGCGCCTGGACGCGCAGGGCGACGATCTGTCCCTGCCAAGGCAGGTCGGCCAGGGTCCGCTGGTAATGGCTATGCACGCGCGCGGACGCCGCGCCACAGCGCGGGCAGACGGAGGTCAGCGACTTCGGGCGGGAGAGAATGACGACGCGGTCAAGCCCGGGAAGGACCTGCTCGACGAACAGGCCCTCCGGGATCATGGGCAGGAGATGGGAGAGCAACTCGGCACGGAATGAAGAAGGAAGCTGTCCTCCTCCATATGGGGTCATGCCACCTCAAGCGACCACCTGCACCAGAAACCGCGGAGAGCCAAAGTTCGACGCCGATTGACAGCAACCAGGCCCAGCAGCCGGAACCGGCCGTGTTCGAGCATCCAGTGGTACGCCTGCCAGCCGAGGCGAGGCGTCACCGCCAGGAACGCCTGCGTGACATGCCCACCGCCGGCCAGCAGGCCACCCATGATGAGTTCCGCGACCGTGCGCCGCGCCGGCGACGGGATGGACAACACGATCTCGCCGACCCACCTGCCCAGTGTCGCCGGGAAGTCAGCCTCAAGTTGCGGTTCCATGATGCCTTCGGGTGTCTGGTGAACACCCGCAACATGGGAGCCAGCCGCCCGGCGGCACACCAAGCCCCCTTCAAGCCACCCCAACCGCCCCGGGACTAGAAACCCCAGTCACGCTTGCTGATCGGTGCTCGACATCAAGCGTGCATGCTCACAATTGGTGATCGTGGGTGGCACTACGGTCGGCCTGCTGGTCGGCTCGCGATCCAAAGCGGACCTTTATGGCCGGGGGGACACGCCGGACCCGCCGTTTGCGTGTGGCTCGATGTGGGAGCACGTTGGGGCGGCAGCGCCCGATCCGGCGGCACGAGGCAGACAAGGTGAAGGCCCCTCGCTCGACCTCCGTCCCGAAGGCCATGCAGGCCAAGTACGACGCCGTGGTGGCGCTGACGGACGCGTTCTGCCGCGACCACCTGAACGAGGAGTACCGCGACCTCGCACGCGCCATGGCGGCCGCCCTGTGCCGCAAGCGCCCGAGCCCCTTGGCCTCAGGCCAGCCGCGCACCTGGGCCTGCGCCATCGTCTACACACTGGGCCAGCTCAACTTCCTGTCCGACAAGTCGAGCCAGCCGCACATGGCCATGGCCGACCTCTGCGCCGCCTTCGGCGTCGGCCAGAGCACGGCGGCCGCCAAGGCCAAGGTCATCCGCGACGCCCTGCGCACGAGCCGCATGGACCCGACCTGGATGCTGCAGAGCTTCGTGGACCAGAACCCGCTGGTGTGGATGGCCGCGGTCAACGGCCTGCTGGTCGACCTGCGCCACATGCCGCGCGAGGTGCAGCAGATCGCCTACGAGAAGGGCATGATCCCCTACATCCCGGCCGACCGCGAATGAGGCCCGGGGTGGGGCGCGCCCTTCTGCGACGTAGCTCCGTACCGCATGGGTCTACCCCAGCGAGGCATCCGCGTGAGACACTTTTCGCGTCTCGTATGGGTTGTTCTCGGGCTTCCGAGACGCTAACGTGAGCTGATCTAGACCCAAACGGGACGGCGCTGCCCTTCGCGCGCCGCCTCCGCTACAATCGGACCCGGAGGCGGCATGCCAACCACGACCACTCCCCTGGCCGGCGAGCCGGGACGGCAAACCGAGACGGAAGCCGAGCGCGCTGCGCGCTTGGCGCGCGAGCGCGCCCTGCTCGAAGAGGGTTTCGAGGACATCCGTGCTGGGCGCTATCTGACCGGGGCCGAGCTGGATACCTGGCTCGAACGCTTTGCGCAGGGCCTGCCGCCGGTGGGTCAGGACGCCGAGTAGGCGACCAGAGACCCCGCCGGCATTGACCGCCAGAGTCCTCGTCTCGCAGGCGGCGCTTGCCGACCTCGACGCCGCGCGCCGCTGGCTCACCCAGTCCGGCGCCGGACCGCGGGCGGCCGGGCGGCTGCGGCGCATCAGGGCGGCGCTGCGCGACCTCGGCCGCCATCCCCTGCGCTGGCCCGAGGGCGAGCATCCTGGTGTCCGGGAGCGATCTGTCGACGGCTACCGCATTCTCTATCGGATCGTGCCGGCGCACGTGGGCGGAGGCGCCGCCGGAGGTGACGTACTGGTGGCGCGCGTGTTCGGTCCCGGTCAGGATCGCAGCGGACTCTGAGGCTCCACGATGCCCCTCTACGGCTACGCCCGCATCAGCACTCTCGACCAGGATCTCGGCATCCAGCGTGCCGCCCTCAAGGCGGCCGGCTGCGGCGTGGTCCGGGCCGAGGCGGTCAGCGGCACGCGCCGCGACGGCCGGACCGAGCTGGCCGCACTGCTTCAGTTCCTGAACGCGGGCGACACCTTGGTCGTCACCCGCATCGACCGGCTGGCGCGCTCGCTGAAGGACTTGCAGGACATCGTCCACGAGCTGAAGGCGAAGGGCGTGGCCCTGCGCGCGACCGAGCAGCCGGTGGACACGGGCACAGCCGCGGGCAAGGCATTCCTCGACATGCTGGGCGTGTTTGCCGAATTCGAGACCAATCTGCGGCGCGAGCGCCAGCTCGAAGGCATCAAGGCCGCCAAGGAGAAGGGGGTCTACAAGGGACGCAAGCCGAGCATCAACGCCACCGAGGTCCGACGCCTGCGCGAGCAGGAGAAGCTCGGCCCGGCGGCGATTGCGCGCCGGCTCGGCATCGGCCGGGCCAGCGTCTATCGAGTGCTCGGCAAATAGCCTGCCCAGGACTTTCCGCAGGCGCAGTGAGAGGGGTGGGACAGAAAACGCGATCCGGAGCGTGCCATCTTCCGGTCGGTCGATGAATCGCGGCCGGCTACTTCCTGGTGCTGGCTTTCTGCGTCGCCGAGCTTGTGCCAGGCCTCGCCTTGGCTGTGCCTTTCGCGGCGAGAGCGGCGTTGAGCACATCACGGACGGGCTTGGCCGCGGTGAAGGCGAGTTTCCTCGAAGCGGCGATTTCCATGGCCTCGCCGGTCGAGGGATTGCGCCCCTGGCGGGCTGGCCGGTCGGCGATCTTGAACTTGCCGAAGCCGCCCAGGGCGATTTCCTCTCCGGAGACGGCGGCCTGCACGATAGTGGCGAGGACGGCCTCGACGACCTTTCTGGCCTGTCCCTTGCCGAGGTCGTGCTCGGCGGCGATGCGCTCGGCGAGTTCGGCGGTGTTCATGCGGGGTCCTGACGGCAGTGGCTGCCGAGATGGCTAGCAGGGCACCTCATGGTCCGTCACGGGACTGGTGCCGCGACGATTACCCCTTGGCATCCGGGACGCTGGTTCCGCCCAGTTCCCGGTCACTCTCGTGCCGGCGCACGAGGGCGCGGGCATAGCGGGGCATGACCTCCGGCATGATCGTCTGGCCTTCGGGCGGGCGCTCCACCCCGAAGACATGCCTCGGAAAGTCGAGCGCCTTCTGCACCGCCCAGATGGCGTCGTGCTGGTCGGGCGGCAGGATCTGGGCCGGCTCGCCCACCGCGATCCAGCCAAGCGGCACGACAGCGCCCGCCGGCAGGATGGTGCGGAGGTGGACGATGCCGTTGATGCGCACCTCGGCCCCACAGCCGATGCGGGCACCGTTGAACACGGTGACGCCGGTGGCCAGGAAGGCCTCGTCCTCGACGGTGCAGCCGGTCAGGTAGGCGCGTGGCCCGACCAGGACGTTGTCGCCGATCGTGAGCGGGGCGGCGCGCACGCCGCGCAGCACGGCGGTGTCCATGACGACGCAGTTGGCGCCCAGCCGCACGGGGCCGCTCTCGGCTACCAGCACGGCGCCGAAGCCGATCGAGCAGTTGGGACCGATCACCACGTCGCCGCACAGCGTAGCGTTGGGCGCGACGCGCGCCGACGGGTGGATCTGCGGAACATGGCCTTCGTGCTCGATCAGCATCGCGATGCCTCCAGACCGAGAGGACTCCTGTGCCAGTGGCATCTGGCTCTCATGACAACGAAGTGGTTATCGCGCCTGCTCAGCAGGGTGGCCGGGTGGCTCTTCTCGGCTTCCGGGGTGGTGGAGTATCACCCGACCAGGGCGGCGATGAGGGCGTCAAGCAGGGCTCTGCCGCGACGGCGCGCGTGTAATTACCCACCCCTGTTTCGGGCGTAGCGATCAGGCCGTGACGGTCTGCAGGATGGTGTTGAAGACGCTGGTGCCCGGTTTGAGGCGAGCGGTATCGACGACGCTGCGTATGTCGGCCTCACCCTCGGCGGCCCACATGGCACGATAGCCGTTGGTCACCTTGCGCTGGATCACCGAGGGCCGGAGGTCGCGCTCACAGGCGTTGTTGGTGGCCTCGACCTGGCCGGGCCAGTCGGCGAAGGTTAGGAGCTGATCGCGCGCTCGGCGCACCTTGTTCTGAAGTTCACGGGCCAAGTCGCAGGTGGTGGGTGCTGCCAGGATCGCGACCAGCCTGCCCGCCAGCGCGCGGCGCTTGGCGACCAGGGTGGAGGCAGCCAGTTGTGAGATGCTGTCCGCCAACTCGAAGGCCGAGGCGAGCCAGAGCGTGAGCCGAAACGGCACGGGGTCGTCGCTCACTTCCAACACGTAGGCGACGTCGCGAGCCAGGTGCGCGAGGCAGGTCTGCTGGACTTGGCCATGGCCCTGCTGGGCCGAGTTGCGGTCCGACAGCCAGACTTCGGGCTGGTGGCCAGCCATCATCGCGTGCACGACCGCGGCGGCGCGGGTCGGGGCGGCGTGGTGCACCACGGCCTCCTTGCAGCGGAACACCCAGTGATAGGCGTTGCTGCCCTCAATCCGGACGCCTGTCTCGTCCGAGGCTACCACCTTGGCCTGCCGCAGGGCTGCGACGGCGTGCTCGCCCCTCGTCTTGCCATTCCATCCGGCTGCGCCGAATGGAACCTTCGGCAAGCCTCGCCCGGCCTGGAAGCAAGTCTGGGCGCGACGCAGCAGGTTCATCAGCCCGCCCTGGCTGATGGACAGGCCGAACAGGTCGGCCAGTGTCGCCTGCAGCCGCTCGTAGGACAGGCTCTGAAAGGTCTTGAGGTAGGTCGCCAGCGTGTGCAGGCGCGGGCCGAACGGCGTGCCTGTCGCGGCGGGCGGCGGCGCTGCCACGACCCGCGCCCCACAGCCGGGACACTGCACCGCCAAGCGTCGGTGGTGCTCGACGATTGGCTTGATCTCCGGCAGCTCAATCCGCTCGTGCACGCTCACCGCTTCGCTGGGCAGGTCGGGCGACAGCGCCCTGCGGCAGCACGGGCATTGCTGCGGGGCGTGATCGACGACGCGGTCCACCTCCCTGCTGAGCGCCCGACTATGGCCTTCATGTCCGGGCTTGGCACCTCCGGGGCGGGCTTGCTCGCGACGCGCTTTGCGGTCTGTGGACGGCGGCTTGGACGAGGTGCGCGAGGTCTTCTCCGGCCGCTGCAGCCGCAGCACCAACTCGATCAGCTCGGCCTTGCTCAGGCGCTCCAGCTCGTCCCGCTGCATGCCCAAACTGCATCAGCAATGCCGCCCCGCCGCAAGGGGGGTGGGTAATTACCAATGCATTTTAAGCAGGGCAATTTGGACGCGATGGTAGTATCGAATTCGGCATAGAGTAACGGCTGAGCCTACGGTATTCACCACATAACTATATATCCGGTGTTGCTACGCACTTTATTTCAATTGCCCGAATTTGTCATTTTTAGCTGTCTCCTTAAAAGCTCCACCATATCAACGCATTGTGCCGACAGGGGTGGGTTGAGCAGTTACGCGGTGCGGAAGGGTGAGGGGCGGCGTCGTTACTGCGTAGTCGGTCTTGAACAACTCCCAATGCATTGATCTGGTTCAGCAATCCGCCGAATTGGACGCTGTGGAATTGCACGGTTTGGTTGGCCTCGGCGGCAAACCCTGCGATTCTCGCGACCATGAAGCACCGTCCCCGCCCAGCCGAACAGGATGACCTGCGGCGGCCGCGCCTGGTCGACATGATCGATGGGCAGCACGAGTTGGTCCGGCTGGCGGCGCTGATCGACTGGTCCTGGTTCGAGGAACACTGGGCGGGCTTCTTCCCCTCCCCGGAGGGGCGGCCCGCCCTCCACCCTCGTCTGGTCGCAGGCCTGATGTACCCTGCAGCACGCCCACGGCCTCTCCGACGAGGCCGTCCTCGCCCGTTGGGTGGAGAACCCGTACTAACCCCAATACGGTTCACTTAAGGCAAAATCCTGTTCACTTAAGCTATCGGCCGAATACCAACCAATTGAAAATGCAGCATTCGCCTTGGTTCTCCCTGCGGCACAAACAACTCAAGTGAACCGTATTGGTACTAACCCCGACTACGGATAAGCCTCGACGGGTTTGCCGGTGAGGGAGATGGAAGGCTTGCCGGGCCTGAAGGCGTAAGCGACGAGACAGGAGAGGACATGGACCATGGCGTTCACGACGGACCTGTGGCGTGAATGCTCAAGCCCCATTTCGGACTTGAGGGTGTCGAGGACGGTCTCGATGACGAAGCGCTTGCGCAGCATGACCTTGTCGGCCAGGGGCATGAGGTAATTCCTCATGTTCCGGCGGATACCGGTGATGAGGTGCAGGCCGCGCTGCCAGAGCGTCTTGAACAGCTCCTGGCCGATATAGCCCTTGTCGGCGTAAAGCTTGCCCGCGAGATGCTGGGTCATCTCGTCCAGCACGGTGCTGTCGGCGGTGTTGCCGGGGGTGATCTTCAGCGCCACGACCTGGCCTTTGTGGTTGATGACGAAGTGCAGCTTGAGGCCATAGAACCACCCCATGCTGGTCTTGCCACGCGCGGCCAGGCCGTCGAAGACCTTGTGGCGGTGGATACGGCGATTGTGGCAGACGGCCAGCTTGGTTGAATCAGCGAAGTAGACGCCTGTCTGCTCGCCGCTCACGCTGTGCAGCAGGACCATCAGTGGCGCGAACAAACGCGGCATCAGGCTGACGAAGCGATCATAGTGGTAAGCGTAAGCGCACGCTTCCGATTACCCACATTTTGCCTGCATCAGGTCCGCTCCGAGCATCATGTCCATGAGCCGGGACCAACCTCGCCACATCACGGCGTTGCCGGGTGGCGGGTCCCGCGCGCGGGCGAGATAGCCGCCGAGGCAGGCGACTTTCATGAGATAGTGCGACAGGGTCTTCTCGCCGGGTATGGTGGGCCGGTCGCGCACCGCGCGGTCGATGACGGTGATTTCTGCCCCCGTCAGTGCCAAGCGTGGCGGGGCATGCGGCGCGGTCCTGTTGATCATCGTCGTCCAGAAGATGCGCCAGCTGAGGATGCAGAACACCGCGATCAGCTTGGCCAGCCGCTCGGCAGTCCGCAGCCGTGCCGCCTCGACGCGACAGCCGGATTTCAGGATCTTGTGGAAGAGCTCGACCTTCCAGCGCTGGGCGTACCACTGCAGCTTTTCGACCGCCGCCTCGGGTGAGGTGACGGCCAGATCGGTCACGAGCTTCCAGTCGATGCGGTCGCGCCCGCGCGGCTGCCGCGCCTCCCGCGCGTGGATCACCGTCAGGTCGAGGGCGGGGTAGCGCTTCTGCTTGCCGATCGGCGGCAGGATGTGCACCCGCCTGTAGCGGAGCTTGAGCACGGCCTCGGCGACACTGCCGTCCTCCGCCGTGACCGCGATCCGGTGCTGCCCCGCAACCGGAACCCGGGCCATCACGCGAGCGACCGTGCGGCGTCCATCGCCCGCCAGTCGATCCACGCAGGTACGAACGAGGAAATGCGCGCCCGCCTCCCACGCGGCGCAGAAGAACTCGTAGATGTCGTTCTCCCGATCGCCGACGTAGACGCAGCGCCCCGGATCACCGAGCAGCGCGCTGGACTGCGCCAGGCTCGACAGCCAGCGAATGCTCTCCTTCTCCTCGATCGGCACCCTTGTCGGGTTGACGTGGCGCTTCAGTTCGTTTGCCCCCTTGAACGCCTTGCGGGTCCAGAACTGGGCCGCGGCGAGGCCGAGCGGCAGCCCCTCGGGCGTGACCACGAGGCTCGCGTGCATCAACAACCCGCATCGCGTGTGGGCACGAGGGTTGCCGTCACGATCCCGCCCGATCGGCACGCGGCCGATCGCGCCGATGGTCCCCGGCTTGGCCCAGCGGAAGCTGAACTCGGTCGTGTCCTGGACCACGAGGACCAGGCCAGCCGTGGCCGCAAAGCGGCTGGCGGTCGCCTGGAAGTGCCCTGCCAGGATCGCGTCCTCTCCGAACCGCTCACTCGAGAGGAAGCGATAGGCCGCCTTCGTGTTCGCCCAGTCCTGACAGGCCAGCGGCAGCGGAGCGCCCATCGCCCCCTCGAGCTGATGCAGCAGCCGCCGCAATCGGTCGCATAGGCGCTTGTCCCCAAGTGCGCACCCCGATACTTCAGCATCGATCCAAGATGGCCCTTTGACAGCGCCCGCCCTCGAACCGCTGCCGCTCGCTTTCGGCATCGCTTCCGACATCGCAGCCTCACGCCACGCGACCTCGTCGCAGGTAGCGCGTCACATCCAGCAAGGCACCGTCAAGGGCCCGAACACGGCCAAAATGTGGGTAATCGGAAGAAGCGCACGGCCGCCTACCGCCGCGCGAACTTCTGGCGAATGCTTGTGTACTCTTGAAGGTGATAGTGTCCATCATCGGCGTAATGGACACCATCGCGCCAGTCCGAGGAGGCACGATTGCATTCGGTTCGCTGTTGGCGGTTTTCGCATTGAGCGACGGCATCGCCAAGCGGTCGCGTCGTACGTGGTCGCCTGAGGAGAAGCAACGGATTGTCGAGGAGGCTATTCGTCCTGGTGCTTCGGTTGCGGACGTCGCCCGGCGACATGGGCTGAACGCCAACCTCGTTTTCACATGGCGGAGGGCCATGCAGCCCGCGTCTTCGCCTGTCGCTGATGTTACCCCTCCCGCTTTGCCTGCGTCGTCCGATGCCTTGCCTTCCGCCGTGGACGCACCCGAGTTCGTTCCGCTCGGCGTGTTCACCCGGACGGACGACGATGGGCCCGGACTGAAAGCGCACGTTGCCCCCGCCGTGATTGCGACGACACCGCCGGGCCATGCGAGCGTGCCGCGCCCGGCGATGGACGAGCGGCCGGGTGTGATCGAGATCGATCTGGTGAATGGAACACGGCTGCGGGTGGATGCCTTCGTCAACGAGCGTGCGCTGCGGCGCGTGCTGGCGGTGGTGAAGGCGGTCTCGTGATCCAGGTGGCGCCCGGCACCAAGGTTTACCTGGCGTGCCGTCCGGTGAGCATGCGCTACGGGTTCGATGGCCTGGCCGCTCAGGTCGCGCATGTGCTGAATGCCGACCCGTTCTCGGGCCATCTGTTCCTGTTTCGCGGCAAGCGAGCCGACTACCTGAAGATTTTGTATTACGACGGCACCGGATTGTGTCTGTTTGCCAAGCGGCTGGAGAATGGCAAGTTCGCCTGGCCGCCGGCCGTTGATGGCGCGATGATCCTGACACCGGCGCAGTTGGCCCTGCTGATCGAAGCCATCGACTGGCGCCGCACGGTGGCAGCGGAGTTGCCGCGCAAGCCTGTCGCGGTCTGACGGCTTCGTCTCCCATTCCAAAAGACTTGGCTTGCCAACGACAAACTTCCTAGACTCGGGTCATGTCGTTGGCGAGCACTCCTCTTTCCGATGGTCCGGAAGCATTGCGCGCATTTGCGGCAAGCTTGCAAGCCGAGCTGGCGCGCAAGGACATCGAGATCACGGCGCGTGACGCCGAGATCCATGCCAAGACGCTGCACATCGAGAAGCTGAAGATGCAGCTTGCGGCGCTGCGGCGTGCCCGCTTCGGCCGCTCATCGGAGAAACTCGATCGCGATATTGAGCAACTCGAGCTGCTGATCGGCGAGCTCGAGGAAGACACCGCCGAGGACCACGCCAATCCCGCGCGGAATCGCGCTGCGGTCAATCCTGCGCCGGCAGGCGCGCGTCGCCAGCCGCTCCGGCGGCCGCTGCCGTCCCATCCTGCCGCGCCAGGTCATCGTCCACGAGCCCGCCTGCGCCTGCCCGGGCTGCGGCGGCACGGTGTTCAGCCGCATCGGGCAGGACGAGCGCGAGGTGCTCGAATACGTCCCCTCCAGCTTCAAGGTGGTCCAGCACATCCGCCCCAAGCTGAGCTGCCGCGCCTGCGAGGCCATCGTGCAGGCGCCGATGCCGACGCTGCCGATCGAGCGGGGACGGCCCGGGCCGGGCCTGCTCACCCAGGTCGTGGTGTCGAAATACGCCGACCACACCCCGCTGCACCGCCAAGCCAGCATCTACGCCCGCGACGGCGTCGCGCTCGATCGCGCGACGCTCGCCGACTGGGTGGGCCAAGCGGTCTTCCTGCTCACGCCGCTGGCCGAGGCGATCGGCCGCCACGTCCGCGCCGGCGCCGCCCTGCATGCCGACGACACCACCGTCCCGGTGCTCGCCCCCGGACTGGGGAAGACCAAGACCGGGCGGCTGTGGGTCGTGGTGCGCGACGAGCGCCCCTGGGGCTCGGGCGTGCCGCCGGCGGCGTCCTACCGCTACTCGGCGGATCGCAAGGCCATCCATGCCGAGGCGCTGCTCGGCGGCTGTCGAGGCTTCCTGCACGCCGACGGCTATGCCGGCTTCGAGCGGCTCTACAGGCCGAGCACGCCGGCGGGCGAGCCGCCCTTGATCGAGGTCGCGTGCTGGAGCCACACCATCCGAACGCAATCCACCTTTGGGGATGGGTGGCCCGTTCCGTGGGGGTTGTCCGCGCAGCGGGATGACATGCTGGATCTCCACCGTATCGTCATGGACAATAATGCGGTCGACCACCAGTTTGAGGATCGCCTGCTGTTCACTGACGCTGGCTGTCTGCAACCGGGCGGCAACGCGCTCACTGAAGGCGATGAGATTGGTCATGGTCTCCCGGGCCCGTAACTGCTGTTCGCGCAGGCGATAGTGCCGCTCGTATTGCTGTTCGGCTGCCAATCGCTGGTCGGCGAGCGCCCGGCGATGACTGGACAGCTCCTCCAGGCTGATGACCTCGGCCTGATAGGCTTCCAGCAGTCGCCGGTCCGCCCGGTTCACCCGCTCGATGCGGGCCCGCAGTTGATCGCCGAGGCTGTCCTGCCGGTGATCGGTGCCTCCGCTCGTGAGGCGCTCGAACTGCGCCAGGATTTGGGCGGGGTCTCTGAGGAGGTCAACCACGTGGGTCCAGACTGCGTGCTCCAGCGCGTCGGCTTCGATGCGCCCGCGCGGGCATCTCGTCTCACGGCCTGTTGTCAGCGGGTCAGTGCCTGCACAACGGTAGTACCGCCTGCCAGGACGCCCGTCATGACCTGGAAAATAGCAGCCGTGAATCCCTAAGCCACAGCTGCCACACTTGAGCAGACACCGCAGCAGATAATCATGCTTCTTGTTCCGGCGGAATGCCATCGCCGCATTGCGCGCGAGCGCGTCATGCACACAATCCCAGGTCTGCCGGTCAACCAGCGGTGGGGCCGGAATGGCAATCCACTGCTCCGCTGGCCGGGGACGCCGGCAGCTGCGCTCGCTGCTCCGGCGCGACCGACGGCGCGGCTGCTTGGGGACGGTATACTCGAAGCGATTGGCGTAGGCTGTACCTATATAGACAGGGTCGGTCAGAATGTGGTGCACCACGGATGATGCCCATTGCTGGCGGCCCGATCGGGTCACCCAGCATCCGGCGTTCAGCCGCTTGAGGCATTGCCGAATGGTCAGGCCCTCATCGAGCACCCAGGCATAGAGTTGGCGGACCATGTTGGCCTCCGCCTCGTCGACGACAAGCCGGGCGGGCATGCCATCACGAGCACCCTCGTGGCGATAGCCGTAGGGAACCTTGGCACTGATGATATGGCCATCGCGCGCCTTCTGCAGCTTGCCGCGACGGAACCGCTCAGCCAAAACGGCCCGCTCATACTCGGCGATGGCACCTTGAATCTTGCAGCAGCAGTTGGTCGTTCGGGTCATCCGAGATGGGGTGGTGCAGGAATGCAACCTCGCAGTCAGCGCGGCGAAACTCCTCCATCAATAGCACCTGATAGGCGTACTTGCGGGCGAGGCGGTCAGGGCTGGAGGCGGCCACGATGTCGAGATCCAAATCGCGGACGGCATCGCGCAGCGCATCCAGTGCCGGGCGATCCAGCCGCGAGCCGCTGTAACCGTCATCGCGGAAGACATGCCTCTCGGCCAGGGTATGACCTTGAGAGCACACCCAGTCTCGCAGGGCCGCGATCTGGCTCTCAATGGTTTGCTGTCTCTCCTGACGCTCGGTGGAAACGCGGGCATAGATCGCGACGCGCATGATTCATCTTCCTGATTGGGAGACATGGGCTGTGTCGGCCCGCCGTGGCGGGTCATCTGGGATGGGCCGCGGCGGCTGGGAGGATCGATCACCGATCAGGCGGCGATAGACCTGGTCGAGCCGCTCCGGACCATCACGGGTACGGACGGCGACGGAGTGGATGATCCAGCTTGGTGCAGCGGCAGGCGAACCATGAGGCATGAGGCAGTTCCTGTGATGAACTGCCTCACCAAACCGCCATGCCCTGATCTCAGCTGGCCAGCCGCCTCCGCCGCCGCAATGCCGCTGGAGCGGCGAAGGGAAGGGAGAGAACGAAACGCAAATCGTCGATTGTGTTCGGATGGTCCACGTTCGCCGCAAGTTCTTCGACGTGCATCAACAAACCGCTTCGCCGATCGCGCGCGAAACGCTGCAGCGGATCGCCGCCTTGTTCGCCATCGAGGGCCACATCAACGGATATGCGCCAGAACGTCATCGCGCTGCGCGCGCCGAACATGCCCGGCCGCCGCTCGACCAACTCAAGATATTCCTCGACGCATCGCTCACCCGGATCAGCGGCAAGAGCGAGCTTGCCAACGCGATCCGCTACGCCCTGGTGCGCTGGCAGGCGCTGTCGCGCTATCTCGGCGACGGGCGGCTCGAGATGAGCAACAATGCCGCCGAGCGCGGGATGCGCGGGCCAGTCCTGGGCCGCAAGAATTACCTGTTCTGTGGGTCCGATGCCGGCGGGCAACGCGCCGCTTGCATCTACACCATCCTCGAAACCGCCAAGCTGAACGACACCAATCCGCAGGCATACCTCACCGATGTCCTCGCGCGGATCGCTGATCATCCCATCAACAAGATCGACGCACTGCTCCCCTGGCACTGGAAACCGTAGCCCATACCAGACCCGCGCCGAACGACAAATTCCGCGGTCATGCGCCGACGCTTACCACTGCTGGTCCGGCATGGATTTCAATGTCAGAAAAAGCCGCTTTATCTGCTCCGCTAGAGTAACCGATGCGGCGGCAGCACACGGGTGAGCGGCCCGGCAAATGCCATCGCCGTCGAGGACTCGTGGCTGCCGTGCAACGCAGAGGCTGGACAGTCGTGGCCATTATCGGCCCGGACGAGTTCAAGCGCGCCGTCGCGGTCGGGTTGGCTCTGGCCCGGCCGCCGGTCAAGGTCGTCAACTACACGCCGCCGAGAGATGATGTCGTCGGACTGCCCGAGGCGTCCGATATCCCATTGTCAATCTAGCCTGAGTCTGGAAACCTTCTGTCGGCACGGGCGGAAGTGACCGGCCCCCACCGAGTGGTCCGCAGTGAATGTTAGTGCAGCATCGATCTGGGCGCCACGGTTTGTGTGGTGGGCGGGGCCGGTGAGCGCGGCACGGCAGGCCAGGCCTACCAGGAGGCCAGTTCGTTATCTCTGGCCATCTTGCCGCATCACCCGGAAGTCTACTGCGCGCCGGCGGCGAATAGGGATTCATTGAAGCGGATTTCCATATCCGGATGCTGCTGGTCGTTCAGCTTCGGCACTTCCCGCGCAAGATAGTTGGCAAGGCCGTTGGCGTTGAGCAGCCGGTCGTGGTTGATATCGGCCTCGGGGTCGGAAGGCGCGCAGCAGGACTGCGGTGAAGGCGCCGTGGCCCCAGGCGCGGTCCTCGCGTGAAGTTTCTGCCCGCGCGATGAGGTGATGACCGTGATGTTGCCAGCGGTGAGACCGGATTTGAGCGCCGAGGAGTCCATTTTGTGTTTCGGCGTGCAATTTTGACCCCCTGAGCCGGGGGATCGGCGTGCAATTTTGACCCCTGAATGTGTGGCTGCTGGGCTGCCTGCTTCAGTTCGAGGTGGGCGGTGGGGGATGCTGATTGTGGAGACGGTCGGCCGGATCAGACGCGAGCATTTCGTCAGGGGCAAGTCGATCAAGGAGATCGCGCGTGACCTGAAGGTGTCGCGCAACACGGTTCGCAAGGTGCTGCGGTCGGGCGAGACGTCGTTCTCGTATGAGCGGGAGGTTCAGCCGCGTCCCAAGATCGGGCATTGGAAGGCGGAGCTGGACAAGCTGCTGACGAAGAACGCCGAGAGCGGGACGCGCGAACGGCTGACGCTCGTTCGCCTCTTCGAGGAGTGGCGAGGGTTGGGCCACGACGGCGGCTACGCCGCAATTCGCCGCTATGCCCGGCTTTGGAGCGGGCAGCACGCCGGACAGACGGCCGAGGCGTATGTGCCGCTGTCGTTCGCGCCGGGTGAGGCCTACCAGTTCGACTGGAGCCACGAAGTCGTCCTGATGAGCGGCGTCACGGTGACGGTGACGGTCGCGCACATTCGCCTGTGCCACAGCCGCATGATGTTCGTTCGCGCCTGCCCGCGCGAGACGCAGGAGATGGTGTTCGACGCCCACGAGCGGGCGTTTGCCTTCTTCAAGGGCGCCTGCACACGCGGCGTCTACGACAACATGAAGACAGCGGTGGAGGCGGTGTTTGTCGGCAAGGACCGGCAATACAATCGCCGCTTTCTGCAGATGTGCGCCCATCACCTGGTGGACCCGGTTGCCTGCACACCGGCCGCGGGCTGGGAGAAGGGCCAGGTGGAGAGCCAGGCCGGCTTGGTGCGCGAGCGCTTCCTCACGCCACGGCTGCGGGTGAACAGCCACGACGAACTGAATGGTTGGCTGTTGGACAAGTGCATCGCCTACGCCAAGGCGCATGCCCATCCGGAGCGCCCCGAGCAGACAGTGTGGGAGGTGTTCGAGGACGAGCGGCCAAAGCTGGTTCCCCACTGCGGTCGCTTCGACGGCTTCCACGCGCTGGCGGCCTCGGTGTCGAAGACCTGCCTGGTCCGCTTCGACAAAAACAAGTGCTCGGTCAGCGCCGGGGCGGTCGGCCGACCTGTCGAGATCCACGCCTATGCCGACCGGATCGTCATCCGTCAGGACGGACGCGCCGTAGGGGAACATCGCCGCCGCTATGGACGGGGCGAGACAATCTACGATCCTTGGCATTACGTGCCGGTGCTGGCCCGCAAGCCTGGCGCCCTGCGCAATGGCGCGCCGTTCAGGGACTGGATCCTGCCCGCGGCGATGGAGCGGGTGCGGCGTCGCCTTACCGGATCTGACGATGGTGACCGGCAGATGGTCGCCATTCTGGCAGCCGTGCTGACCGACGGGCTGCCGGCGGTCGAAGCGGCCCGCGCGCAGGCGATGGCCGAAGGCGTCCATTCCTCCGACGTGATCATCAACATCCTCACCCGGCAGCGCGATCCCGGACCGACCGCCGTCATCGCCACGCCGGATGCGCTGACCCTTCGGCATGTGCCCGCCGCCGATTGCGCCCGATACGATCAGCTCAGGAGCCGATGAGCATGGAGCGGACCGAAGTCCTCGACATGATGGGCACGCTGAAGCTCTTCGGCATGAGGGGCGCCTGTGACGAGGCCCTGGCCGCGGCGATCAAGCGCAAGCACGAACCGCAGCGCTTCGTCGGCGACCTGCTCAAGGCCGAGATGTCCGAGAAGCAGGCACGCTCGATCAGGTGCCAGATGACTATCGCCAAGCTGCCGCTCGCCAAGGATCTCGACGACTTCGCCTTCAAGGGAACGCCGATCGACGAGAGCCTGGTGCGCGATCTCGCCGGCGGCAACTTCGTCGCGCAACAGCGTAACGCGGCCCTGGTCGGCGGAACCGGTTCCGGCAAAACGCACTTGGCCATCGCGATCGCGCGAAGCTGCATCCGTGCCGGATCGCGCGGGCGCTTCTTCAACACCGTCGACCTGGTCAACCGCCTCGAGGCTGAGGGCCGCGCTGGACGTCAGGGACGCCTCGCCGACTTCCTGACCCGTCTCGACTTCGTGGTCCTCGACGAGCTCGGCTACCTGCCGTTCGCCCAAGTCGGCGGGCAACTGTTGTTCCACACCGTCAGTCGCCTTTACGAACGCACCTCGGTGATCGTCACCACGAACCTCGCCTTTGGTGAATGGCCGAGCGTGTTCGCGGGCGACGCCAAGATGACCACCGCGCCGCTGGATCGCCCAACCCATCACTGCGACATCGTCGAGACCGGCAACGACAGCTGGCGCTTCAAGAACCGCGCCTGAGCTTCACAAGCAACCGCCAGGGCTTGCACCGGTGGGTCCACGGGGGAGAGACCCCGCGCGTCGCTGCGTCAGCCTCTGCATGGGCACTCCGCAACGCGAGGGTCTCCCCTATGGACTACCGGCACAAGCAAACAACACGGGGTCACGATTGGACGCCGATCCGGGGTCAAAGTTCGACGCCGATTGACAACAGGCCATACCGAGCCATTCCCATCCAATGCATTCCTCATTTCCCCAGGCTGGATTTCCCCAGGCTGGGAATAACTCGGGCACCCTGAAAGGGGTGGCCGTCAGACCCGAAACTGGACGCCGGTGGCCACGGTCACGCTCAACCCGGAGCGGGATGCGGTGATCCAGGCCGCCTTGTTCCAAAGCCAAAGCAGCATGCAAAGCGGAGGTGCCGCATAAACGAAAATTGTTACGAATGCCAGGCGGCAACTTGCTTGACACTCACCGGGCCCGCGGCAGCGCCGCGGCCAGTTCCATCAGATTGGCGCTGCGCACGTCCAGCATCGTCGCCACCAGCAGCGCTAGCGCCTCGCGCTGCATCTTGCGCTGCCCCGGCAGACGCCGCCGCAGCTCCTCACCTATGCCGCCCGCCAACAGTTCGATCCCACCCATGCAAGCCGCCTGTCCCGTCAGCAACAGGCACTCGCATCACGCTCAACCCCAGGCTACTCACATCGACGAAACTGATAGGTGGTCAGGGGGTTTACGTGCTCCAAACCAGCCATGTCGCGCTCACTCAGGCCAGCAGCTTTGGAACGCAGGCTCAGTTGGCCTATGGCTAACGCTGGCCAGCTGAATGCCCATACTCCGGAGCAGCCCAACCGGTAGACCCCCCTCCGGAGCCGCTGGCTCCGGTGTTGCCGGCGAGCGGCTCCGAGCCAGGCGCCTGCAGGGAGGAGGTGCCGCTGTTGCTGCTGCTCGAGTACATCGGCGCCGGCTCGTTCCGATTGAATAGGCCACTACCCTGCTGCTTCCCCGGTTGCGGCCCCGCGGTTCCCGGCGCCAGGCTCTGCTCCTGATTCTGCTGGGCCAAGGCCATGCCGGCCATGGCCAGTAGCCAACCCGCCGCCGCCAACGTTCTGCGCATCACATCGTCTCCCGGCTTGTCAGCACCAAAACGCCCAGGGTGTGACGTCCGTTGCTGAGCTCAGTTGCTGGTGAGCTGGCCCCGCCTCTTCGGACAGGTTGGCGGCCTGGATTGTTGCTCGTGGAAGTCCTGGAGCGGGCGCTCGACGCGCTGGAGGCGCGGTGTCAGAAGGAGCCCGAAACGATCGTCTAGCTGCTAGACACCGCATAGCTCGGCTCCAACCGCCTCTCCCTGTGCCCCAAGCCATCCGGAGGTGGTCCGCCCTGGGTCAACCGACGATCTCGCGTAGGGCGACGGCACCGATCGCCACACCACTGCTTTAAGGCTCTCCGGAGTCGGTGCGGCCCACGGCCGGCCTGGTGCTGGCTTACGCGGGTTCGATGTCTTCGGCGATCTGGGCATCCTCAGGCGCGGTCTCGGGGTCCTCGGCGGGGTCGGCGTCCTCCACCAGCGGCTCACCCCCTGGCGGCGCCTCGACCTTGGCGGCGATCTGGGCAATGATCGCCCACTGCCTCTCGGTGAGCAGGTGCGCGCCTGGGCCGTCCGGCGCGACCCACGCCGCCACGCTGACGAGGAAGTTCTCCTCCCACGAGGTGAGCCGCGGGTCGCCGGCGGCCTCGCGCGCGAACTGCCGGACCCTAGCGTCCAGGGCGGCGTCGCGGCCCGGTTCGCCGCGCGGGGTGCGGTCCTTCTTGGCGCTGGGCATGGCGGCCTCCCACCCACGAGGGGACTCCCGTGCCCGCCGGCAGGTCAAGCCACCCCTCAGTCAGCTCTCAAGACTGGAGGACGACCAGGGGGCCGGCCACCCTTGACGAGCCGGTGCCGTTGCCCCGGCGGCGGGGCAGTGCCGCCGGTGGACGTTGGTGCGCAATTCCGATTACTGACGCGGGCCGGTAGCCGGGGCCGCTCTCAAGCGACGCGCTGGGACACCGGCATACCGAGCCTGGTCATCCGATTCAGCACCGCGCAGCCGGTCCGCGCTTCGGTCTTCTGAGCAGGCAGACTCCGGGCGCGCAAGCCACGACCGATGAGGGCTTTGTATCGGCGTTGGTGCAGAAATAGCCAGCTACCGGCTTGGGCAGGGCCAGGGTGGGGCGTATAGGGCTGCTCCCTCGTTTTCTGGATGCTTGATGCCCTACAAAGCCAATGAAGCACGTCGCCACAAGATCCCCAGGGCACGCTACCGCGTCCAGAACTGGCCCGAGTATGACCGGGCGCTGCAGCAGCGCGGCAGCCTCACGGTCTGGGTCACACCGGAAGCGCTCGCGGCGTGGCAGCCACCCCGCACAGGCCAACGAGGGCGACCAAGGGACTACTCGGACGTGGCGATCGAGACCGGGCACCTGCTGCGTCTCGCCTTCGGCCGTCCCTGGAGACAAACCGAAGGGCTGCTACGCTCCATCGCGGTGCTGCTCGGCCTGACCCTCGGCGTGCCCGACCACACCACCTTCTCGCGCCGCAGCCCAGGCCTGGTGCTCGCCGCGGCGCTGGCGCGGGCACAGGCGAGTGGGCCGGTGCACGTGGTGATCGACGCCACCGGGCTGAAGGTCTATGGCGCGGGCGAGTGGTTGGTGGCGCAGCACGGCGAGCGTGGCAGGCGGGAGTGGCGCAAACTCCATCTCGCGGTCGATCCCGACAGCGGTGAGATCCTCGCCTGCGAGCTGACGAGCAAGGAGGAGGGCGACGCTTCCCAGGTGGGTCCACTGCTGGAGCAGATCCCCGGTCTCCTCGGCTCGGTGGTCGCGGACGGGGCGTATGACGGCGAGCCCGTCTACCGCGCCGTTGCTGAACGCCAGCCCGAGCCACCTGTGGCCGTGGTCATCCCGCCGCGTTCGACCGCGGTGCCGAGCACGGCCGCGGACACCGCGCCCACTCAGCGCGACCGGCACCTCCAGCTGATCCGAGACAAGGGCCGCATGGGCTGGCAGAAGGCGGTCGGCTACGGACGCCGTAGTCTCGGGGAAACGGCCATGTCGCGATACAAAGCCCTCATCGGTCGTGGCTTGCGCGCCCGGAGTTTGCCTGCTCAGAAGACCGAAGCGCGGACCGGCTGCGCGGTGCTGAATCGGATGACCAGGCTCGGTATGCCGGTGTCCCAGCGCGTCGCTTGAGAGCGGCCCCGGCTACCGGCCCGCGTCAGTAATCGGAATTGCGCACCAACGTCGACCCCGGTCGGACCCTCGATGATCAGGTTCTGCTTGGCCTCGATCCAGCCGCCCGTGGCCAGCTTCTGAAACAGCGCGCGATCCAGGCCGCGCGGGGTGCGGTAGTCGACATCCTCGACCGCCGCCTGATGGCGCAGCCGGGCGTAGCGCAGCCGCGCCTTGAGCCGGCGGTCCTGGCGGTCGGTGAGCTCGCGGTCGAGCAGCAAGCCGAGCCACTCCGCATGATCGAGTTCGGCGCCGCGCGGCGTGGCGCTCAGCTCCTCGAAGGCGCGCGCCATGCCGGCGAGGCCGAGCTGGTGCAACTGGTCGAGCGTGGGATGGGTCAGCACTGGCGCTCTCCTCAATGGTAGTAGCCGGAACCGCGGATGTTCGGGTGCAGCAGCGGCAGCTCGCCCTCACGGGCCGACGTTGTGGGCGGCTGACGATCGAGGCCGTGCTGCAGGATCGACTGCACGCTGCCGTAGGAGCGGGCGCCGATCTCCAGCCCCCGCGCGCAGGCGGCCTCCACGCGCTCGCGGCCATAGCTGCGCACCAGGCGCAGGATGCCGAGACAGGCGCGGAATCCCTGCTCGGGATGCGGCCGGGTCTCCAGGATCAGCGCCGTCAATCGCGCGGTCGCCGCGCCGATCGCGGCTGCCTCCTGGCCGATGCGCGGGATCGTCCACTCGGCCTGCCGCCGGTGCGACCGCGGCATGTGCTCGGGCAGGGTGGCGTGCCGACCGCGCGCGCCACCGCGCAGATGCACCGCGACCCGCTCGCCCCTGTGGAACAGCTCGATGGTGCGCGCGGTGATGCGGGCCTCGACCTGCTCGCGCAGCAGCCGGTGCGGCACCGAGTAGTAGTGGCCGTCGATGTCGACGTGGTAGTCGAGCGCGACGCGCCGGATGCGCCACTCGGCATAGACGAACGGTTGCGTCGGCAACGATAATAGTGCCGGCTGGTCCAGTTGCTCGAACAACTGGCGGCGGCTGACGCCCAGCTTGCGCATCGGCCGAGCGTTGAGGTCGGTGACCAGTCCTGCGATCGCCGCATTGAGCTCGGCCAAGGAGAAGAAGCGCTGGTTGCGCAGCCGCGCCAGGATCCAGCGCTCGACCACCAGCACGCCGGCTTCAACCTTGGCCTTGTCGCGCGGTCGGCGCACCCGCGTCGGCAGGATCGCCGTGCCATAGTGCGCCGCCAGGTCGCGGTAGCTCGGGTTGATCCCGGGCTCATACCAGTTCGCCCGCAAAACGCCGGCCCGCAGGTTGTCCGGCACGATCTGTCGCGGCACGCCGCCCAGGAAGCTCAGCGCGCGGACGTGCGAACCGATCCAATCGGGCAGGCTTTGCGTCCACGTCGCCTCGGCGTAGGTGTAGTTCGATGCCCCGAGCACCGCGACGAACACCTGCGCCGCGCGCAGCTCGCCGGTGCTGGCGTCCACCACCATCGCCACCGTTTGCCCGGCGTAGTCGACGAACAGCCGCTCGCCGGCTGGGTGTGTCTGGCGCATCGTCGGCGATAGCCGGCTCTCCCAGCTCCGGTAGAGCTCGCACCAGCGGCTGTAGCCGTAGCCGCTGGAATGGAGGGTCCGGTATTCCTCCCACAGCAGCAGCAGCGTCACCCCCGGGCGGCGCAGCTCGTGGTGGACCGCCGTCCAGTCCGGCTCCGCCTTGTGCCGATGACCCGGCTGCGAGCCGCCAAGCGGGGCGAACAGCAGCGCCTCCAGCCCCTGGTCGATCACCGTCGCCGGCAACGGCCAGCTCAGCCCCGCCGCGGCAACCCGATCAAGGCACAGCCGCACCGTGCTGCGCGCCACGCCGACTGCGACCGCAATGGCGCGGTCGGAGAGGCCGCACTCGTACTTCAGTCGAAGGATCTCACGCACACGTCGCATCGACACTCTCTCGGCCGGCATCGGTCTCCCTCTCGCCCTGACGAGAGGACAGACCGCTCACCTGCCCAGCGGTCGGGCAACGCCACCCCTCTCAGGGATGGCCGAGATCAGATCGGAATGGCCGACATCACCTCGGAATCAGTGGCCGACATGAGATCGGAATGCCTGGCCGACTTGCTCCGGAATACGCACACCAGGACCTCGGCGTGCACTTCTGACTGCCAATTTGGCAGTCATTTGTCAGCATTGCCGCCAATGAGAGTTTTCGCACGGTCTGCTTGAGTTTCGCATAGGTCGCAAGCAGGACTCGGGTTGGGCCCAAAATGTGCTCACGGATGGTTGGCCGCCCTTCGCCCGCGTGCTAGGCTTTCGTTCCGCACCAATGAGGTATTACCCAGAACCAACTCCGTCGACATGAAACAGCGGGCCGCGAGGTAGGCCGCCCGGCAGTCAATCCAGAGGAGAAAACCCAGTGAAACAGCTCACAGTTGGTTTGTTGCTTGCGGCAACACTCTCCATGGTCACCCCCGGGGGCGCGCACGCCACGGATGCGCTGCTCGTCACCCCTGACCAGATGAAATGGGCGCCGGTAGATGTCATTCCTGGAGCGCAAGCAGCCGTTGTATCTGGCAATCCAGCGAAGAACGGGCCCTTCGTCATGGAATTACGCTGGCCTGAGGGCAGCAAGATCGGGCCGCATTGGCACACCCAAACCGAGCGCATCACCATACTCTCGGGCACCGGCGCGGTGGGGATGGGTGACAGTCTCGATCTCCAGAAGGGAACGCCGATGCCGGCTGGGACATACGCCGAAATGCCGGGCAGAATGCATCACTGGTTCGCCGCACGAACGGAGCTGGTCATGTTGATCGAGGGCGATGGTCCGTTTGACGTGAACTTCGTCCACCCCGAGGACGACCCGACGAAAAAGGCGGCATCGAAGCAGTAGGACCGACACGTCGCACTCAGGGGGCGCCCGCCTGTTCGGTGGTCTAACTAGGGCGGTTGCAAACGCGGTGCGGGCCACGGTTCACCCGCTTTCTGTGTGTTGTGGGCGTGGTTCAAATCAGGGTAACACCCAAAACGAGAACTCCCTTTACCATCAAAGCTCTATCGATTTCCGGTGTTACCTGGAAATGGCACTTTTTGAACCACGCCCACATCGGCATAACGCTCAAACCCGGCTGTAGCACTAGATGCGGGTTCGTCGCTGGCCGGCCGCTAGCGTCCTGGTGCGCGGTAGGTCACGCTCCGGGACAGGGCCTGATCCGCTTCCTCGACGGTCATCAAGGCGATGGTACGGACACGGATCAGCCCGGTCCCCGAGACAACAACCCCGATGGTAGCGGCCTCACTCTGACTCGGCAGATCGGCAATGACGAACAGGTCGTCCTCCCCGAGCGCGTAATACATCGCATCCAGCCGGCCGCCCATGGACTCCATTAGCGCGCTAATGGCTTGGCGCCGGCCGGATGCCTTATCCTTCTGAAGCCCGCGTAGCCCCTCGGCCGTGTAGGTGCAAGCGAACATATATTTGGGCATTTTACCGTTCCTCCTATAGCTGTCGGGTGACGCCGAGGCGATCGCGAGGCGGCTCGCCGAATGGATCGGAACAGGTCACGGGTAGCTATAGTAGCTATAACTGCGTATCGCAGGTCCAGGTCGCAGCGATCCTGGGCCCTCAACCACGTTGATCGGCAAGGAGCATGCGCATGCCAATCCGGACGCCCTCCCGCCCCAAGCTGGCCCGCTTGGCAGCGTCCGGCCTGCTGCTGCCCGGCCTGCTAGCGCCGACCGGCCTGCGCGCCCAGAGCCTGACCGCCCTCGCCGCGGCCAGCCTGACCGACGCGCTCACGGAGGCCCGCGCCGCGTGGGCCAGGCAGGGCCCTCCGATGCCGCGCCTGTCCCTCGCCGCCAGCTCCACCCCGGCCCGGCAGATCGAGCAGGGCGCGCCGGCAAGCCTCTTCGCCGCGGCCGCCGCGCCGGTCTGGACCGCCTTCCCGCTGCCCGCGGGAAGCGGCCCGCACGATGTCGCGCCGGCTCCCGACGGCACGGTGTGGTTCACGGCACAGGCGGCCGGCAAGCTCGGCTGGCTCGATCCGAGGAGCGGCCACGTGGATGAGTTTCCGCTTGGCCCGGGCTCGGCGCCGCACGGCGTCACACTCGGCCCGGACGGGGCGCCCTGGGTGACGGATGGCGGCCTCAACGCCGTGCTGCGCTTTGACCCTGGCACGCACGCGGTCCGCCGCTTCCCGCTGCCCGCGAGCCGGCCCGGCGCCAACCTCAACGCCGCGACCTTCGACCGCTCGGGCGCGCTGTGGTTCACCGGCCAGAGCGGCGTCTACGGGCGAGTGGAGCCGCGGTCGGGGGCGGTGCGCGTCTGGGACGCGCCGCGCGGCCCCGGGCCATACGGCATCACCACGACGCGCTCCGGCGCGGTGTACTTCGCCTCGCTGGCCGGCGGCTACATCGCCCGGATCGATCCGGCGAGCGGCGCCGCGAGCGTCATCGAGCCGCCGACCCCGCACCAGGGGGCCCCGCCGCGTTTGGCCGGACGCGCAGGGCGCGCTGTGGGTGAGCGAGTTCCACGCGGGGCAGATCGCGCGCTTCCAGTCGGCGGAGAGCGCCTGGCGGTCGTGGCGCCTGCCCGGCGCGCAGCCACTCAAGCCCTACGCGGTCTACGTGGACGAGCAGGACACCGTCTGGGTGAGCGACTTCGGCGCCGGGGCCCTGCTCCGCTTTGACCCCGCCAGCGGCCGGTTCGATCGTGTCGCGGAGCAAGCCGGCGCGGTCTGGGTGCGCCAGTTGCTCGGCCGGCCCGGCGAGGTCTGGGGCGCCAACTCGGCGCACGACCGGCTCATCCGCGTGTCGGAGCGGGGCTGAGCCGCGTTGGAAGACCAGCATCAGCCTTTGCTCGAATGACCGGGGACAGAAAGCCCCGGCGCAAACGGGAGACTGGCCCCGGCCACTTCCGCCGCATGGCTGCGGTCCTTCGACGAACCGCCCTGTTTGTCGGATCGTCGAAACGGGGCAAGGTGCCCCTCGGCTGCCGTGGCGACCGTCTGGACAGACCCACGCACGCCTCGGCTCACAGGACTGTCTCGAGGGGCGTGAACCGCACCGGGATCAGTTCCCGGGCGCGGGGGTGTCCAGCCGCGTCCTTGTCAACGACCGTGAGCCGCTGCGGCGTCCCGGCGGGACCCACCGGCAGGACGAGGCGGCCACCCGGCTTGAGCTGTTCGAGGAGCGCCGACGGCGGCCGCTCGGCGGCCGCGGTCACCAGGATCTTGTCGTAGGGCGCGTGCTCGGCCCACCCGCGGGAGCCGTCCCCGGTGCGAATAGCGAGCGTGGCGTGGCCAAGCTGGCGCAGCCGCTCCTCGGCTTGGCTGGCCAGCTCCTCGACGATCTCGACGCTCCAGACCTGGCCGGCCAGCTCCGCCAGGACCGCCGCCTGGTAGCCCAGGCCGGTGCCGATCTCGAGCACCCTGTCGTGCCGCTCGGGCGCGAGCAGGTCGGTCATGAGCGCGACGATGAGAGGCTGCGAGATCGTCTTGTCGAAGCCAATGGGCAGCGGCGTGTCCAGGTAGGCGTGGGGGACCAGGGGCGGGGGCACGAAGAGGTGCCGCGGGACCCGCCGCATCGCCGCCAGCACCCGCCCGTCGAGCGCCGCCTTGCCCAGCTCCTCGCCCATGAGCTCAGCCTGAATTTCGATCACCTCGACCATGTGCCGGCGCAGGATGGCGAAGTGCGCCTCGGTCATTGGCTTCATGACACGCCCTCACGTCCGTCATCGCCATCGCGGCGACTTGGGTGATCTTGGATTGTGCCATAGCGTGCATGGGCCTGTCCGGGCCACCAGGGCAATCCGAGGACGCCAAGATTGTGCGTCAGATGCAACTAATGATTGCACAGTTTTGGTCCTTCCGCGTTTCCGGTGCAGGTTCGGGGCTGCCGTGATGCATTTCAGGCCGCCCGAAGAACACGCCGGCGGAGCAGTTCGAAGCCGGCCCGGCCACACATGGCCCGCTTGAGCGTCTTCAGGCGGCTGATCTGGCCCTCCACGGGCCCGGTGCTCCAAGGCAGCGTCAGCGCCGCGCGGACTGCATCGAGGTCGCGCCCAAGAGCGTCGGCGAACCCGGACAGCGCCGGGCCTTTCGCCGCGGCCAACCGGTCGTCCAGCAACTCGGCCTGTTGGCGGCGCACGATGGTGCTGAACCGGCGCGCCAGGCTGATCAGGCCGGCAAGCGCCGGCGAGCGCGCGAGGAGGGCAGCAACGAAGTGCTGCTCAGTGCCTTCCAGCCGCTCGGGGTCGGCCACAACCAGTCACGACGCGCGCTGCCGTGAGGGCATGGGCCATGCTGCTGCCGTCCGGCCCACACCGGATGCGCCCGGGTCCGCACGGCGTCGGCTGCTGACCCAGCGCTGGACGGTGTGGAGACGACCGCGGAAGCCTGTGCCGGGACTTCTCGCCACAGCTGGGTGGCATTGCGGCAGCCTTGTGTCTTGGGATTCTGCCATAAGGCGGTTGCGGGCGAGTGGTTGACGGACCACCCGCCCGCGGCTGCCGGAAGCCCGTGCACCCTGTGATCTTGCAGACCGTGGATGAGCCAGGTGCTCTGTCAGCCTGTCTTCCAAGCCCGAACAGTTGCCCGGAATAGGGACTCCGAACCAGCAAGGAAGGGATAATACGAGTTCCGGCTGATCAGCTCGGTTGGACCGGCTTGGGCCACCAGTGGAAGCTGGTGTGCGGGCGTATGGTGGCGGCATCGAGACGGCGGCAGCGCTCGGCGACGACGGCATCGAGGTCCTCCAGGGTGGCGAAGTGCCGGTTGGCGACTGGCTCGTCGACCAACGGCCACAGCCGCTCGGCGGGCTGAAGCTCGGGGCTATACGGTGGCAGGAACGCCAGCGTGATCCCGTCAGGCACGGCCAGGTTCTTGGGTCCGTGCCAGCCCGCGTTGTCGAGCACGAGCACGATGTGGCGTTCGCGCCCTGCGCCAGCCTGCTGCGCGAAGCTGGCGAGCGGGGCCTCGAAGAAGGGCTTGCTCAGGCCGTCGGACAGGAACCAGACCGCCTCGCCGCTGGTCGGCTGGACGAAGGCCGTGACGTGCAGCCACTTGTAGCGGTGGTGGCCCAGCGCCGTCGGTCGCTCACCGATGGGCGCCCACACGCGGCGGCGGATCGGCTTCAGGCCGAGGCGGTGCTCATCCTCGGCCCAGACCTCGACTGGCCGGTCGGGGTGCGCTGCCTTGGCCCGTGCGACCGCCGCGTCGAGCCCCCCTTGAACTCGGCCCGTTGCTCGGGTGTCGCTGAGCGCGGATGCCGCGGCCGCGGTGCCTGGATTGACCACCGCACCCGCTTCAGGGCCTCCCAGCCACGCTGCGGGTGCACCTTCGCAAGGCCGAGCTGGGTTGCCATCCAGAGAGCCACCTTGAGCCCGGTCCAGCACCCGCCGTCCTCGGGCGGGGCCTTCAGCCGCTCGGATAGGGCCACCAACAGCGCAGGCGTCAGCACGCTGGCAGCCCGCCCGTTGCGCCGCCGCTGGTCGCCCAAGGTGTCGGGGCCGTGCGCGTTGTAATGTGCGGCCAGCTCCTCCACCCAGCGCGGCGCGAACGCCAGCACGCCCGCAACGTCCAGCACGCTGCGCCCCTGCGCCAGCAGCCAGATCGCCTGCGTGTGCCGTGCCTCGGTTACGTCCCGGGCCGCCCGATAGCGCTCCTCCAACTCCGCCACCGACAGGTGCTCGACGATGCGTGCCACGATCCCGCTCCCTACCATGACCACCAGCCTACCCCAGGCCCGCCGAGCTTATCACCCGGAATTGGTATAAGAGGATGGCACAGACTTCGCCGCATGTCGGCATCGATGTTTCCAAAGCCAGGCTTGACGTCGCGCTCTATCCCGAGAGCGACCGGTTTTGCGTCGACAACACGCCCGAGGGTTGGGCCGAACTGGCGCGGCGCTGCGGGCAGATCGGCGCCGCGCGCCTCGGAATGGAGGCCTCGGGCGGCTACGAACACGGCGTCATGCACGCCCTGTAGGAGAGAGGCTTCAGCGTCCACCTGCTCAAGGCCAAGCGCGTCCGCGACTTCGCCAAAGCCCTTGGCCGGCTTGCCAAGAACGACCGCATCGACGCCGCCGTCATCGCCCAGTTCGTGGCCCAGATCCGCACCAGGCCGCTGCCGCCCCGCGACCACGACCGCGAGCGCCTCGCCGCCGCACTCCGCGCCCGGCGGCAGTTCACCGAACAGCTCGTCGCGCTGCGCCACCAAGCAAACGGCCGGGCCGACCCGCTGCTCGCGCGCCTCGGCAAGACGATCGCCGCCAGCCTTCAGGCCGTCATTCGCGCCATCGACGCCCGCATGGCCGAGATCGTCCGCGCCAACCCCGTTATGGCCCGCCGACACCAGGTGCTGTGCTCGGCTCCCGGCGTCGGCCCAGTGCTCGCCTGCACGCTGATCGCAGAGCTGCCCGAACTCGGCGCCATCTCCCGCAAGCGCATCGGCGCCCTCGTCGGCGTCGTGCCCTACGGCTTCGACAGCGGTTCGATGAAGGGCAGGCGCTGCATCTGGGGCGGCAGGAGCGCTGTGCGCGATGTCCTCTACATGGCCGCCCTCGTCGCCTGCCGGCACAACGCCCGCATGAGGGAGGCGCGCGCCAACCTCGATGCGCGCGGCAAGCCACCCAAGGTCGCCCTCGTCGCGATCATGCGCAAGCTGCTCACCACGCTGAACGCCATGCTGCGCGACGGCACGCCTTGGAATCAACCCACCGCAGCCAACCCGGCATGACCAGACCAAACCGCCATTCCTTGGTTTGATCGAAAGCGGCCATTCCTTCGTCCCGACCTGGCTGCCGACAGGCGGTCGCGCGCAGCCGGGGTCCATGATGGCCGAAGGCCACCGTCAAAGGCGGCGCGCAGCGTCATGGACGCCGGTGAGCACGATAGCACGCTCGGCAAAGACGGCCACGCGATCCCAAAACGATCAAGACAGTTGCTCGTCCCAGCGCCGGCCGAGGTGCTCGGCGTGGCGGTCAACGGAGCTGTCGCGGCGTCGCTGCCGTCAGGTCGGCAGCTGGCCTGACCGGACCCAGCCCTGCACCGTCTGACGATTGACGCCGACCGCACGCGCGATCCGTCGCGCCGGCCAGCCCCGGCCGTGCAGGGCCAGGACCTCGTCGAACCGAGCACGGCGCGGCGCACATGTTGGCGTTGCCCAGGCTGTCCAGCGCCAGTCCGACATAGCCCCACGACCTCAGGGTCCACGCGGCCTCGGTGTCGTGTGGCGTGAAACCGGAGCACCCGTGCAGCAGGACCACCGCCGGGAAGCGGCCGGGGCCGTCCGGGCGCGCCAGGTAGCCGAGCAGGGGCGGGGTGCCAAGCGCAGCCGCGACGATAGGCCGGCACATCTCCGCCCGAAACCACTCATGTTGTCGGTTTGCCGGTAGCGTCGGCGCCTGATGGGCATTCCGTCCGCACAAACGGTGGTATACCACCGTGGTGTGGCGATAGGACACCATCAAAACGCCGTTACACCTTAACGGTATCCTTGCGGAACACCGGGACGCCGCGGCATCGTGATGGGATGCAGGTACTCAGTATCCTTGCCCGCAAGGGCGGCGTCGGGAAGTCCCTAGTCGCCCGCAGCCTCGCCATTCAGGCCCTTATAGACGGGCGGAAAGCGGCCATCCTCGATGCCGATCCACAGGCCACTATTGTCTCCTGGGGCAAGCGCCGGCAGCCGAGCGCGCCTTTTATTCTCGGCCTTGGCAACCGATCCATCCGGGACGCTTTGAGCGAGATCGAAGGCAGGGGAGGGGAGTTCGCCGTGATCGACACCCCACCTCACGCCCAGCCGATCATCAACATAGCTGCCGAAGCCGCCGACGCTTCCTTGGTCGTTACCGGCCCGTTCCCCGAAGACCTAGAGCAAGTGGGAGCCGTCATTAGCATCGTGGCGAGATTAGCCAAGCCAGGGGGGATCGTGCTGAACAAGACCTCGCCCAAGGCGACAGCACTCAGCCTGGCCCGTGCAGCCCTGGCCACCTTCAACGTGCCAACCTGCCCGACCGCGATCACCCAACTTGTCGGTCATCCTTATGCCTCAGCAGAGGGACTTTCCATTCAGGAGCGGGAGCCAAGCAGTAGGGGTACGGCGGAGATCGCCGCTGTCTGGGAATGGGCAAAGGCCATTCTCAGATCACCCCTGCATCCTACCTTCACACCACCACAGCATACCATCGAAACGTCGCCACGGCGGAACACCACGGTAGCAGCATGAGCCGGAAGGCGCCCAGCATCTCATACGACACGCTGAGTATCGGACCTGTGCCGGACAAGCCCGCGCCAGCGCAGCAGGTTCCGCAAACCCCGACAGCGGGTGCCCAGCGGCCGGCCCGCACCACCATGCGGGAAGAGGCCGCGCCAGTAACCCTCTATCTCCATCCGGACGCCCGCAAGGCACTGAAGCGCTATGCCTTCGAGCAGGACGTTAAGGTTCACGACCTCCTGCTCGAAGCCGTAGAGGACTGGTTCCGCAACCACGGACTTCGCGAGCAGGTGAGGGTGGCACGGGGCGACAGCAGCACCTGATTGGACTCTTTCGATGCCTCTCACAGTGAGCGGGCGAATCGACAGCGGGCAGCAGCCCGCCTTTGGACTTTTTCGATGCTTGGAGCCGTTCCGTCCACCGGAGTGGGAGGGACTTTTTCGATGACACCCTTGGACTTTAGGGATGATGCACAACGGAAAACTGCCAGAAATTGCGGTTATCCCGAGGACTTTGCCGATGTACACTAATACTAAGAATCACTAAACCGTTCCTAGTAACTGCCATCGGAAAAGCCCAACTGGACAGCCCCGCACTCCCGTGCGCTGATCGGTACCAGAAAGGCCGATTCGTGATGGGGACGATCCACAAGCTGATCGAGGCAAAGGGCAGGCACGCCGCGCTGGAGATCGCTGCCGACGAGCGAGAACGTCGTGCGATCGAAGCCGCCGCAGCCTACATGAGCGAGGAACAGAGTGAAATCGCATTCCTGTTCTCTGGATGGGCGCATGCAGCGCTTCCACATCGCCGCATCCCGGATGATGCCTTATGGCGCATTGAAACCGAGCATGTCACACTGCTGGTGGAGCCTGGCCGCCGTCCACTGCCGGGTGGAGAGAATGTCTGGGTAGGGGTCCCGTACGGCTCACGCGCCCGGCTAATTATGCTCTACCTACAAAGCGAGGCATTGCGAACGGGCAGCAGAGACGTTGAACTTGGCCGATCCTTGAGCGACTGGCTGGGACGGCTGAGCATCCCACTCGGCGGAAAAAGCTATCGGGATGTGAAGGAGCAGGCAAGCCGGATTAGTCGGTGCCGTCTTAGCTTCCACATCCAGGCCGGCAGTCGCACGGGGCTAATTAACCAAAATATCCTCGACACTGCCATGTTCCTGGACGGACGCTGCGATCAGGAAAGCCTTTTCGTCGAGACGGCAAAACTGTCAGAAAGCTTTTTCGAGCAGCTGAAGAAACACCCTGTTCCCATCGAAGAGGCTGCCATCTCGGCCATCAACAACAATTCAATGGCGCTCGACGTGTATTGCTGGCTGGCCTACCGGCTGCATGTTTTGAAAAAGCCGAAGACAGTGAGCTGGCAGGCCCTGCGCATTCAGTTCTCGCCGAACGTCAAGCATCTCTTTCACTTTCGGGCACACTTCAAAGACAACCTGGCTCTAGCTCTCGCGGTTTATCCAGCGGCCCGCGTGGAAGAAAGTGAGAACGGCCTGACGCTGTTCCCGAGTCCGCCGCCGGTCACCCCAAAGGGACAGCGCTTGATCAGCAGCAGCTGACGAGCCGAGAATCCCACCGACTGTCCAGGGCCTGCTCGACCGCGGCCTGGTCGAGGTCGGGCCTGGCCGGTATGGGCCGCGCGCCTTCTTCACCGAGGCCGGGCTGTTCCGCGACAATCAAAAGGTTTGTTCAGCGACAATCAGCGACACACCAATCAGTGGAATCCTCTTCCTTTGAGTGGGCGCTTGTCAAACCCGAAGCCGCCGCAGGCGGTGGCCTGAAAGGCCAGGTTTTACAAAGGTCCGCTCAAAGAAGGACGATTGAAGAGAGGTGCAACTCTGGGTAGAGAGCCGCTTCTGCTGCGGTATCAGCCTAATTGTCGCGCAAGTCAGGTTTTGATTGTCGCGCTACACCGGGCTGAGGAAGCTGCGGCTGCTGCTCCAGGACCGCCGGGCCATGGACCCGGAGCGGTTCGCCCACCTGCGCCGGGAGCTGGGGTTGGACGCGGGCGAGGCGGCGGCGGACTGAGGGCTGGGCGCGTGTCGCATGCTGGCTCAGCATCTCGGTGAGCGGGGCGGTTGACGGGACAACGCCTGCAAGGGCGGCGAAATTCCGCAACTCTTTTCAGATTCTTGCACGCGAGCTTACCCTAAGCAGCCCTTAGGGTCGGACAAGCGTTTTATTTTCCGGCTTCTCTCCAGACGGGCCAGGCATGGACATGTCCAGAGCGGCCTGCCGGCCCGGCATGCGGCACTGAGCCCCACCTTTCCGCCCCTTGCCCCGCCCCCAAGGGGCCGGCCGGCGGCGCCGGCGCGCCGTTTGGAACCGTCCCCAAACGGCTGTTTCGAAGCGACTTCCGCAATTGGAAAGGCGCGCCCGGGCCGAACCCAGCCGGGGGCGTGGGCGCCTTTTCAGCTCTTGAAGCGCCTCCAAACGGCCGTTGGACTGAACGGCTACGCCGTAGGAGAAGCGGTAGCGCGAGGTCGAACGGTTGAGGGTATTTTCGGGTCTGGTCTGCATGAAGCTGCGGGCCGGCATACCGAAAGGAGACCTCGATGACAACGTTACGCGTGCAAATGACCGAAGACATGAGGGTGGCCGGGTTGGCGGCCGGAACCCAGCGCATCTACCTCGACGGGGTTCGCCGTCTGGCCAAGCACTACCGGCGCGCGCCCGACCAACTGAGCGAGGCAGAGGTGCGCGCCTACCTGCTTGCATTGCGCGAGCGGGGCGTGGCCCTCGGCACCTTCAAGACCAACCACGGCGGCATCCAGTTCCTCTACCGTCGAACGCTGGATCGCGATTGGCCGCTGTTCGGGGGAAAAAGGATCCGCCCCCCGAAGCAGCGCCGCCTCCCGGTCGCCCTGTCGGACGCGCAGGTCCGTAAGCTCCTGGGCTGCATCAGCAACCCGACCCACAAGATCAGCCTCGCCCTGATGTATGCCTGCGGTCTGCGGGTCAGCGAGGCCGCGACTCTGGAAGTCGGCGCCATCGACGGCGCCAATCGGCTGCTGCGCATCGTCGGCAAGGGCGACAAGCAGCGCCTCGTGCCGCTGCCTGCACCCCTGCTGGACGAGTTGCGCAGCTTGTGGCGAACGCATCGCCATCCGCGCTGGCTGTTTCCCAGCCGCGATGGCGCCAACCCGGTCAACCAGCACGTGCTGGGCCGCACCTTCAGGGCCGCCGCCCGGGCCGCCGGCATCACACTGCCGGTCACGGCGCACGCGTTGCGGCACAGCTATGCGACCCGGCTGCTCGAGCATGGCGTCGATACGAGGATCGTGCAGATCCTGCTCGGCCACGCCAACATTTCGACGACCGCCATCTACACCCACCTGACCGAGCCGACCCGCGTCTCGCTGCGCGGTGTCGTCGACGGATTGACGACCGGCCTCTGACACCGCGGCCCCGCCGTGATCGAGGTGGCGGACGTCTTCCGCCGCTTTGCGGCCGACTACCTGGCGGCCCATGGCGCGTCGATGCTGCCATCGCATCGGCGTGCCATCACCGACATCCTGGCCTGCCGCACCAAAGCCCTCGGTGGCCACCTCTGGCGTTGCGACCAGTGCAGCGCCGAGCGGTTCGCCTATCACTCCTGCAAGAACCGGAGCTGTCCCAAATGCCACACCGACCAGACCGAGCGCTGGCTGCAGGCCCGCCAGGCCGAGATGCTGCCGAGCCGCTATTTCCACGTCACCGTCACCATCCCCGAGGAGTTGCGCGAGGTGCTGCGCACCAGCCAGCGCGACGGCTACGCCCTGCTGATGAAAGCCGCGGCCGAGGCGATCATCGAACTCGCCCGCGACCCGCGCCATGTCGGCGGCACCGTCGGTGTGCTCGCGGTGCTGCACACCTGGACACAGCAACTCGTCTTCCACCCTCACGTCCACTGTCTGGTCACCGGCGGCGGTGTCTCCGATGACGGTCGCCTGTGGCATCCGGCCCGCACCGATTTCCTCGTGCCGGTCAGGGCACTCGCCAAGCTCGTGCGCGGCAAGCTCAGGGCCGGGTTCGCGGCGCAGCGTCCCGACCTGGTCCTGCCCGCCGCGGCTTGGGCGAAGCCCTGGGTCGTCCACTGCACCGCCTGGGGCGAGGGCGAGCAGGCCGTGCTGGACTATCTCGCCCGCTACGTGTTCCGCGTCGCCATCACCAATGCCCGCATCGTCGGTCTCGACGACCAGACCGTGACCATCCGCCACAGGCACCGCCAATCCAACCGATGGCGGGCCAGCCGCATCCCGGGCCACGCGTTCATGCGCCGGTTCCTGCAGCACGTGCTGCCCAAGGGCCTGCACAAGGGCTAACGCATGAACCTTTGTTAATTCTTGCTCGCCAGTTTTGGTTTAGTGGTGACCAAATTCTCTCTCAAAGTAAGAAGCAAAACCAATACTTTTTCACCTTTGAGTTGAATATTCCTGAGCTAATTAAACCAGAGAGCCGTCATCAATAGCTCGAATAGCTCGGAAGGTCATGCATCTTCCAGCGAGAACACGTCCTTGTAAGCAGCCTGCTCTACCACACCGATTTCATGCGTCGCCCCTGGGGCCTGCACAAGGTCCGCTACTTCGGCCTGTGGCACCATACCAGGCGCGAGCAGGCGGCCCGCGCCCGGCTTCTGCTGCAACTCGACCGTTCGGCTGCGGCCGCGCGCCATGACGAGACGGTCGAGGTCGCCGCCGGCGCGGCCACAGACCGCGCGCGACCCGACGGCCCCCAGATCTGTCCGTGCTGCCGACAAGGGCATCTTGTCCGCATCCGCCGCCTTTCCCCCAAGCAGGCGTGCGGACCATGACGAGGGCTCCTGTCCCATCCGATCAACACCGCTGTTTGCTGCTCCCCTCCCCAGCACCGCCACGCAGGCGAAGGCGGGGTGTTGCCCGATATCGTCGCAGTTCGGTCAATGGCGCCCGAAACAGCTGCTTCGGATTGACGGGCCCGCCCGCACACCCGACCTCATCCCGGGTCGCGCGCGCTTGTTTGGGCTCGCTGCGCCGCCAGCAGCGCCAATCGCTGGCGCACCCGAATTTCATAGCCAGGCGCCTGACCTGAAAATTCCAAAGGCCGCAATCGCGCCAAGCCGTTCAGTCCAACCAAGTTTCTGCATCGGCTTCGCGCCGCAGAAACTCTTAATTCGTTTGTGATACGTGGCTCAGGCGGCATCATTGCACGAACAACGCTGCTTACTGCATCGCCTAAAACTGTCGGCTCCGGGAGGTCACTCCACTCTGTCGCCACCACTCAGGCCAGCTCATCCAGTAGTGCCTTGGCCTCCTTCAGAACCGGTGCGTCAAAGCCTTCCGTGAACCAGCCATAGATCGGCACGAGCAGGTCGTAGGCTTCCGTGCGCCTGCCCTGGTCGCGCCAGAGCCGCGCGAGGCTGGTAAAGGCCCGCAGCTGGAACAATCTTGCGCTCTGCCGCTCGGCGATGACGATAGCCTGACGATAGTGCCGCTCAGCCCCGGACCGATCCCCAGCGGCATTCAGCAGGTCGCCCGGCACCCGATGCAGCACCTCAGCTTCCGGATACCGCTCTTCGGTGGTCCCGATGATCCGAGCAGCCTCAGCGAGGCAGTCCCGTGCTTCATCCGGCTGCCCGAGCGACGCGTGGGCCACGGCCAGCGACGCAAATAGCCTCGCCGTACCGATAACGTGTCCCATAGCACGGTATTTCGTTAGCGCCTGCGTACACAGCATAAGTCCTTCCTGTGCCTGCCCGAGCGCGATCAACGACCCTCCGCGGAGTGCCAGGGCAAAAGCCAACAAGAGTGGATAATTGTGTTCGGTTGCCAGCGATTGAAGTTCTTCGAGATGCATCAGAGGCGAGCCGGTGAGGCGGTCAAGCAAACTCGCAAAAAGGAGCATCTGACCAACTGTGTAGACGTGTTGGAGCCGGCGGGCCTCCGACAACGCTTCGTCCATCCGTGACTGTGCCTGATCGATACAGCCCAGGCACGCCAGGGTCGGGGCAAGCCATGCCAACGTCGCGGCATGAGGATCGAAAGACAGTCCCCCGATAACGCGGTGCGATGGATCAGCAAGGCCCAAATACCGCTCCAGCAGGGCGCGGGCGGCAACGAACTCCCCGAGCATAAAGCGGGTGACCCCTTGCGCGAAACGACCGAGCCATTGCACTGCGGCATCGTTCCGTGCCTCGCCAATTTGTTCGAGCTGCTCGCCTACCGGCAGCGCCAGCCTGTGCTCGGCTCGAACGTGATGGAGAGACCATTGCCCCAGGATCAGCGGGACCAGGTGCTCCGGTCGCTCGAGTTGCTCAGCCAGCACGCGCGCCCGGGCAAGGGTTTCCTCCACCTCTGCTACCGCCCAGCCTTTCGTGGCAGTCAGTGCCGATCTGAGCTCGACTTGCAGGTCCAGCTCCTGTTGTCGGCGCCACGGGCCGTCTGGCAAGCTGGCCAGCACATCCAGCCCTTTCCGCAACTGGGCTGCCGCTTCCGGCATCGCCGAGCGCGCCAAAGCCTGCCGACCAGCCTTTAGCCGATAGACGACCGCCTTTTCCGCCAGCCCGGCTTCCGAGTAGTGCTGGGCTAACAGCGCGGGCTGCGCCAGCACAATATCGTCGAAGTGTTCTTCGAGAGTCGTTGCAATACGCGCGTGCAGTTGCTGACGCCCGCTGCGCAGCAATGTGCTGTATGCCGCGTCCTGCACCAGCGCGTGTTTGAAGAGGTAGACGGATTGCGGCGGTGCGCCGCGGGCGAACACCAGGCCGGCGTTGGTCAGCCGGCCGAGCGCCTCGCAAAGATGTGGCTCCGACAGATCGGTGGTGGATGCCAGCAGGCCGTGACCAAACTCGCGGCCGATCGCCGCCCCGGTTTGCGCAACCTCTTTGGCATCCGGTCCCAGCCGATCCAGCCGCGCCATCAACGAGGCGTGCAAGGTCGCGGGTACCGCCAACCCCGGATGCGGTGCGGAGGACAGCGCCGCGGGCGCTTGTGCCCCGGCTTCGATCACCGCCTTGGTCAGTTCCTCGACGAACAGCGGCACGCCGTCGGCGCGCTCGGCGATCTCTCGCGCCATCTCCGCGGGCAACGCGTCCGCGCCGGCGACCTCTGCGATCATCGCGGCGGAATCGTATGGGTCGAGCCGGCTCAGGGCGAGAGGCGTTACGTTCGGCTGCCCAATCCAGGGTGGCTGGAATTCGGGGCGGAACGTCGCCAGCAGCAGCACCGGTAGGCGTTTTACCTGCTCGATGGTCCGGTCGAGCAGCTCACGCGACGTGGGATCGATCCAGTGCACGTCCTCGTAGATCACCAGGACGGGCTGGCGCGCCGCGAGACCAGCCAGCTGCGCGAGCAGCGCCGCGAGCGTCCGCTCGCGCCGCGCCTGCGGGCTCAGCCGCTGGACCCGCTCGCGCTGGTCGGTTGGGATCGAGAGCAGCTCGGCGATCAGCGCGGCCGCCTCGTCCGTCGCATTGGATGGGGCGAGCCCCGCGTCGAGCTTGGCGAGCTTGGCTTCGTCGGTGTCCTCGCGCGCAAAGCCGGCCGCGTGTTCGAGTTGCACGATGAGCGGGTGCAGCGCGCTGTCCTGGTGGTGCGGCGAGCAGAAGAGGCGCAGCTCGGTGTGGGGCTGCCCCGCGATCGCGTCCTGAAACGCACGGGCAAGGCGCGACTTGCCGATGCCGGGTTCGCCCGTGATCAGCACGACCTTCCCGCTTCCGGCCTTGGCCTGCTCCCAGCGGCGCAGCAGCAGCCCCAGCTCCTCCTCGCGCCCGACCAGGGGCACCAGCGCGGTGCCGCGCAACGCCTCGAACCGGCTCTCCGCGGCAGCCTCCGCCGTCACCTGCCAGGCTTCGACCGGCTCACCGACCCCTTCCATAGGGATCGGCGCGTAGGCGCGGAACTCGAACAGCTCGCCCACGAGACGGCGCGTGCTCGCCGAGATCAGCACCGCACCCGGCTCGGCGCGAGACGCCAGCCCGGCCGCGAGGTGGATCGCCTCGCCCAGAGCCGTGAGCTGGCCGGGGGCGGAGGGCTGGCCACCCACCACCGCGAGCCCTGTCGCAACGCCGACACGAACTTGCAGCTGGCCCAGTGGGCCGGTGTCGGTCCCGCCGGCTGCCTCGATCAGCTCCAGGGCGGCATGGACGGCGCGCTCCGCCTGGTGCTCGTCGGCCCGCGGGTGGCCGAAATAGGCCACCAGCCCGTCGCCCAGCAGCCGATCGACCGTGCCGCCGGCCTCGGTGAGGACCGACTTGGCGTGCTCGTGGAAAATGGCGAGCAGCCGCTGCAGGTCCTCCGGGTCGCGCCGCGCGGCCAGCAAGGTCGGCCCGCACAGGCCACAGTGCATTACCGTGAGTTGCCGCCGCTCGGGAGAGGCTGGGGGCGCTGGTGATGGTGCCGGCTCCGCCACCGGCGTCGCGGCGCCCTCGGCGGAGGCGGGCTGAGGCTTGACGGCGAACCGGTAGCCCGCCCCGGGCACGGTGACGATCAGCCGCGGCCGGCCCGGCTCCGACTCGAGCTTGCGCCGCAGCCGCCCGACCAGCACGTCCACGCTCCGGTCGAAGGGCTCCGCGTGGCGGCTGGCGACCGCGTCCAGCAGGTGGTCGCGGCTGAGCGCCCGGCCCGGGGCGGCGAGGAAGGCGCGCAGCAGTTCATACTCCGAGCGCCGCAAGGGGACCTCCCGGCCGGCCGCGTCCATGAGGGTGCGCGCCGCCGGGTCGAGCGTGAAGCCCGCGAAGCAGAGCGCTGTCGGGTCCGCCTCAGCCATGCCCCGGCCCTCCTCGACAACCGGTCGGGAGCACCGGCCAGCGACCGTAGGCCGCCGGCCGTTCCAAGTGGAACGAAGTTTTACACGGAAATCACACGCGGCACATCAGCAGCTTGCGAGGACGGGCGAGCATCGCGGCATCGGAGGCGCCCCACCAGGGCGACCGATACCGGACAGGCCCCCGCGACGGGAGCGGAGGCCAACCAGAGGAGATGGACATGAAGACAACCATGCTCGCCCTTGCCCTGCTGCTCGGCCTCGCGGCCAGCGGCCTCGGCACCCGCGCCGCCCTGGCCCAGGGCGCCCCGCCCGGCTCCAGCTCCTGGGGCGACACTAGCTCCCGCGCCAGCCGGTAGCGGCCGGTCGAGCCCCGTCGCCGCCCGGGCACCCGGCATACATGGTTAACTATTGTAAGCATCTATAATCGTATCTGCTCAACCCGGGTTGAGCAGATACATTCCATGTCTCTGAGGTATAAACTGAGACCCTTCAGAGCTTAGTTGAATTCTATATTGCTGTTCTTCCTCAATTTTTCTCTTTAAAGCCACTGATTTTGTAATACCCGAGTTTATTACATAATAGCTTAGTCTGTCAAATTTCTGTCCTGACTTCCTACAAAGAGGGATTGCTACTGTACCAATGTGCAATTTCCTCTCTTGCCTTATTACCTCCTGAGATACCGATACAGCGTCGACCGGGAGATATTGAAGCTCGGCAAATGTCCGCCACCGGCGTCAGCCGCTCCTCGTAGTGGTAGTGCTTTCGCGCGAGGGCGACTTTGCGGGTGTTGCTTGTGGAGCTGTGTAGCAAAAACGATCGTTTTGTGAGACAGTGCCTGGCAAGCCTTCCATCTTGCTAACACGCCAACAAATTGAGGTTTATTCGTAGTTGGGGTTACTTTACTTCATCCTCCTCAAGGTCCAAACGCTGTAACGTTGCCGTGGTAGTCCCCAACAATAAGCATACCGTTGACGACTGTGGGAGAGGCAAAAATCCCTCCTTGGATCTGGGTGCCACTGTTCCAAAGGTGATTCCCATAGGTATTATAAGCGTAAACTGCGCTAGCGACACCGGCTGAATAATAGACGATACCGTTGGCTACAACTGGAGGTACCGGTACATTGGGACCCAAGCCACTCGTGCCATCGGCACCAAGTGTCTGTTGCCAGGCGAGAGATAGCGTGCAGTCCGGCTGTACGTTGAAGGCAAGCAGCCCATTCGTATAACTGGTGCTGGCCAATGTGTTGCCAAGGTAGAGTTTATTCGAGATGGGATCATAGACAGGAATACCTATAAAACCGCCGATATCGACAGAATTTGTGATCTCAAGTCTTTGCAAGGCCCCCGCTGCAATACCCACATTGTCTCTCCTCAGCACAAATAAAACACCAGATTTGTTCATTGCGGCCATCAAAGGAGGGCAGCCTGGTGGCTGATAAAGAAGCGGAGTGGCACCGAAATCGACGTCCTTTCCATGTATCCCCTCTAGTTGCGGAGTGTAGGCCGCAACCGGTGTCAGCGAGGGGTCCAATTTCACAATCTGCTCTGCATAGCCCACATTTTCAGGGTCATTCTCAGCATTGCCAGTGGCAGCATAAATATAAGAGCCATCGTCTTCGACAGAGACGCCTCCCCACCCCCATACGCCACCACCATTCGGTCCCTGTGCACCGGTTGGATACCAGCGTGCAACGACCGCCGGCAGGTCTGTCGCGCTGGTGCCTACATTTACTTTTATCAGCTGCCCGTGGAAGGGGGCGACATCACATACGCCAGCAGTGGTGACATAGAGAGAGCCGTTGAGATAGGTGGGACTACTCCACACGATAGTCCGGCCGTTCTGATTATCTGCACCAATGATTTGCAGAGGATAGCCATTCAAAGGTTGGCCAGTGCTAAGATCAAGAGCCCACAATGTGCCGTCACCAGCTACTGCCCATAGCCGATTGTTCGGCTTGTCAATGGTCGGGGTACCAACGATCCCGATGTGTCCTTGGGGAAAATCTTCGCACGTGGTCGGAATGCTTGGAAGCTGCTTTTGCCAAATGACTCCACCCCCTCCAGCGTCCAGAGCCGAAATCGTCCCGTTGAGATCGGCTGCATAGACAACGTTAAGAGGAATTTTGTTGCCAGTCCCCGTACGGTCGTCGACCAAAATCCCACTCGCCAACGTAGGCTGACCAAGAACCGGGCCAGTCACTTTATAGGACCAAAGCTGGTGCAAAGTGGGCACCGTTCGAGTGCTTAGAATAGTTTCGGTTCCGTTGTAGCCATTGCGCTGGTTGGTCTTGCCAAAGGTGAGCCAATCTTCAGCATGAGCAGCCGAAGCTATGGAAAGAACCCCAAGCGCAAGCGCCAATTGCCCTATTCGTCTTGCGAGACCCATCCCGAAAACCTTTCCAGCCGTTAGATCACTGTCGAGAGAGCCGGTCGCCAACCGGCACTTCGCCACCCTCGATGACCTCGACGCCACCGTCGCCGAGCGCTGCCGTCGGCTCGGTGCCACCATGATCAGGCCGCACACCAACTTCCACTGGTGGCCCAGGCCGGTTCATCCGAACTGATCAGCCGGAGTGCATATGAAGGGGGAGGGCATGCCCCAGGTGTGGGCTTCGGGGCGCCTTCTACAAGCCAGCGCCCGGCAGCGAGGCCGCCCGGCCGGCGGGCGCCTCATCAGCACGAACCCCGACCGCGCCAGGTGCCCGGCCGAGGCCCGCAACAAGGGGCCGCTCCGGAGAGCGGCCCAGGGAATTGTCCAATGGAGAGTAAGTTGCACGCAACTGTGCGCGCACTTTGAGACCAGTCAAGAGGAAAGAGAGTCAATCTAATAACCTGTGGTGGTGCTGAGGCGATCGAGACACACGAGCCGCCCTCCCCTCCGGCCCGGCTCGGGACGAGCCCGGCGCGCCCTGGGCCGCGCCCTCCTGCCGCCCCGCCCCTCAGGCAGGGGCCGCTCGGAGGAGGGGTGGGCCCAAGGCGCAGGTGTCGCGGCGCTAGCGGCCGCGGACGCTGAACACGTTGAATTGCTCGACGAGGGCGGTGTTGGACGCCGCCGCGCCGATCGCGATCGCGGTGCTGCCATAGCCAGTTGCGCTCGCGGACACGGCCCCGCTGTTCGTGGCGGTGGCGGTCTGGGTGATGGTGGAGATGTTGACCTGCGCCACCAGGCCCCCGGAGACCAGGTCGAGCTCGGCGTCGGTCAGCTGCATCAGATCAGACATGGGTTGTGCTCCATTGGATGGTTGTCTCACACCCGGGGCACGCGAGGCCCCGGAGAGGGGCCGCCTGGCCCCTCGACGTGGAGGGTAACAGAGCCCGCAAACCGCCCTCCACCAGGAAAGCGACCACGACCCCGACTGGTATGATGGCTGTGCGAGACTGATAAAACTCCCGCCCTATCCTCCCCAGAAACGCGACAACTTTCCTACTCGCTGCCAACTCTCCACGCTCGGCCGAGGAAAGTTACGTTATGATGCCGGTTCAAAGGGAGGTTGCGCCAAAACGGCTGGGTGGCCTCCCATGGCAGAGACGTTGGCACAGGGCCACCTTGGTGTCTGGAAACCCGCCCGCGAGGAGGCCACCGATGCAGACACTGCCGCGCGAGACCGTCCAGGAGTACCGAGGTGCCGCCGGGCGTCACCGCCCTCCGCGTCGAGGCGGAGAGCGGCGGCCCGGGCCAGCACACCAGCAGCGTCGTGGTGGTGACGGTCCGCCCCGGCGCGACCCTCCGGCTGCGCCTCACCTGCCTGCCGGGGTGAGGAGCGTCCCCCCGAGGGTCGCATTTCCGTCCCCGGCGGGGCCAGGGCTAACGCCAATACGGTTCACTTGAGTTGTTTGTGCCGCAGGGAGAACCAAGGCGAATGCTGCATTTTCAATTGGTTGGTATTCGGCCGATAGCTTAAGTGAACAGGATTTTGCCTTAAGTGAACCGTATTGGGGCTAACGCATGAAATTGGTGCGGTAGGTCAGGTCACTTACCTCGCTGGAAGATGCCTGATCTTGCGAGCCTTTGATGACGGCTTGATGATTTAACTAGCCCAGGATTATTCATCTTAAAGTTGAAATTACGTTGTTTACACTTCTTCTTTGAGAGGAAGTCCGACCACCACTAAACCAAAACTGGCAAGCAAAAATTAACAAAGCTTCATGCGTTAGCCCTGGGCCCACCGGCAGGCCAGGGTGCTTTCAAGAAGAGTGGCTTCGCCTTCGAGGCGCAACGCTCGAAGCAGGTCGTCTATCGGACCGCCGATGGCCACATCCACGAGCTATCTATCGTCTTGGGCGGCGGCAACTGGTCCCCCCGCGAGAGTGTCATCTGGCGGGGGGCAAGCTGGGTATCTGCTCAACCCGGTGCGAGGACAGACTGCCCGCGGAGCGTGTCGTGAACGGCCTGATATGCGTCGATTCCGCGGCGTTTGGCAGTGCCGATGACGGAGCGGACGGCGGCGAACAGATCAGCCCCCCAGTCGGACCGGAACCCGCCGGTGACCTTGCGATAGGTGGCGGTCGGACGCAGTTCGCGCTCGCTGCCGTTGTTGTCGGCCGCCACTTCAGGATGATCGAGGAAGGTGAACAGGTGCCCGCGGAGCTTGCCGTATCGCTTGCGCAATCGCTGGCCGTGCCGATTGACGGGCGCGAGCGCCGTGATGGCGTCCAGGTCGCGGTCGAGACGGCGACGGTATTCGCGTCGTGTGCTTTCGGCCAGGGTCCGGTGGCGCCGGGCGAGCACGACGGCGCGCAGCAGCAGCGCCTTCATGCGCGGGGCGAAGATCGCGTCCCCGGCCTCAAGGGCGAACTGACAATCGCGCAGCTGATGGGCCAGGCAGACCTGCCAGGCTTCGGCATGTCCCTGCTGGGCGGCGTAGAGGTCGGAGACCCAGAGCGCCGGACGGTGCCCGTCCAGCACCGCGCCGACGACCCCGGCACCGCGGCTGTTGCGGATGACGTGGATCACCACCGCAGAGTTCTGGAACACCCAGTTCCAGCAGGTGCGGCCGTCGATGCGCACACTGGTCTCGTCGGAGCAGACGACGCGGGCGCGACGCAGCCGGGCCAGAATGGCGGCGACCGCGGCATCGAAGCGCGGCTTGGCCCGGCGGAACGCGGCATCCAGCGCCCCCTCGCTGATGGCCAGGCCGAACAGCTCCAGCAGCAGACGGCTCAGCCGCCGATAGCTGACGGCGTGCACGACGCGCAGACACAGCGCCAGCGCCACGATGTTGCCGCTGAACGGCGTGCCCGGCTCCAGCCCCTCCGGCACCGGTGCCAGCGTGGTGCCCCCGCAGCACCGGCACCGCCCGGCATAACGCTCCACCCGTGTCACCACAGGGGCGATCTTCGGCAGGGCGATCTTGTCATAGCGGCTGTCGAGCCTCTGGTCGGCCTCGCCCAGGGCTGCCTGGCAGTGCAGGCACCGCACCGCTTTGGCGATCACCACGTCGTCGGGTTCCCGCGCCAGCTTCCGTCCGCCGCCCATCCGGCCCAGGCTGCCCTGGCGCGGGCCGCGGCGCCCGGCCCTCTCCGCCCGGTTCGGCTTCTGACCCCGCGACGGCGGCAGGCTGGAATTGTCCGGGGTCTTCGGCGGGCCGCCGAGCTTCGCCTCCAATTCCGCCACCCGCGCCGTCAGCGCCTGAACCTGCGCCCACAGCGCCAGGATCAGGGCGTCCTTCGCCTCATGCGACAGCTGACTGAGATCGGGAAGCTGGGTCACCCAGAGCTTAAATCGCGGCCCCCAGGGTCATGTCAACCCACTTCCCAGGGTATCGAAACGCGCGCTCGCCCCAGGGGGGATGAGCAGATACCGTTTAAGAGTCCCCGCCTGTCCTCTCGCGCGGTGCCGTCGCGGATGTGGTGGAAATAGGGGTGGCGTAATCTCCGAGTGGATCAACAACTCGTAACCGGCGTTGGCGCGCCGGGGGAGATTACGCCATGCAGAAGAATAGCACGTCGGCGGAAGCGGCGCCGCTGTTTGCTGGGGAGGCCTGGTTCGACCCGATCGAGGCCGCGCTGCGGGAGCGGGTCCGGCTTTTTCTGGAGGAGATGATCGAGCAGGAGGCGACCGCTGCCCTGGGACGCGGTCGCTACCAGCGAGGCGCCGCGGCGGGTTACCGGAATGGCACCCGCTCGCGGCGGCTGCTGGGCTCGTTCGGCCCGATCGAGGTCGCGGTGCCCCGGGCTCGGCTGTTGGCTTCGGATGGGACGAGCCGGGAATGGCAGAGTGCAGTGCTGCCCCGCTATGCGCGGATGACCCGACAGGTCGAGGCGCTGATTGCGTCGGCCCACCTCGCTGGCACCAACACGCGGCGGGTGAAGCGGGCGCTCGGGGCGCTGTTCAAGGGCGCCATCGGCAAGGACGTGGTCAGCCGCGTGTGGCGCAAGGTGAAGACCGATTGGGAGGCCTGGACGCGGCGCGACTTGGTGGCGGAGGACATCGTCCGGCTGGTCCTCGATGGCAGCGTGGTGCGCGTGCGGCTGGACCGCAAGGCCACCAACATCTCGCTCCTGGTTGTGCTCGGCGTTCGGCGCGATGGGCAGAAGGTCCTCCTGGCCGTGCGCAACATGGGGGGCGAGAGCGAAGCCGCTTGGCGCAATGTACTTGACGATCTCATCGCGCGTGGTTTGCGGAACCCCGAATTCCTGATCATCGATGGGGCCGCCGGACTGGAGAAGGCGCTCGCTGCGCTGTGGCCTGAGGTGCCGACCCAGCGCTGTACGGTGCACAAGCACCGCAATCTCCTGGCGCACGCGCCGGACGCGCTGCGTGAGGAGATTTCCGCCGACTACAACGACATGATCTACGCCAGGACGGCAAAGGAGATCGAAACGCGCCGCAAGTCGTTCATTCGCAAATGGCGGCTGAAATGCCGCGCGGTGGCCGACAGCTTGGAAGAAGCGGGCGAGCGGTTGTTCACCTTCACCCGGTTGCCCGAGAGCCAATGGAAGTCGGCCCGAACCACGAATGCCATCGAGCGCCTGCACGAGGAATTCAAGCGCCGCATCAAGACACAGACCGTGCTGCCCTCAGCGGAGACCGCGGCGATGTTGTTTTGGGCACTGCTTGCTTCAGGACAGATTACCATGCGCAAGGTCGACGGCTGGCAGACGCTTCCCGAAAAGCTCGCTCCTCAATGCATTGACTTGGCAGCCTAACCTGATATCTCGTTGCATCGGAGACGCGCCACACCCAATTTCCACACAACTCGCGACAGCACCGCTCGCGCAGCCCCAGCCGACTACCAATCAGTCTACCACCCTGCCTGATGTCGAAGCCCGCTACCCCTGCCCGGCCGCCCAAAACGAATGATGCCCCGGCGCGCCGAACACGCCGGAATGGGCCGCGTATTTCGGATTAGCTGGTTGCAAGTTTCAGGCACCACAGAAATGCCTCAGATTGATCAACGTGTACGCCATCAGTTTCATACCGTAGTGCCGTTGCTGTTTGAACTCAAAGCGCAGCAGCAACCGCTTGAATTTATCCTCCCACGCGAAGGTTCGCTCTACGCATAGCCGCAACGAATGGATGGCGGCATTGAACAACCGCTTCCGGCCCCGCTTCGGGGTCTTCCGATTGCGCGGGTTTTCCTTGATGTTTGGAACCAGCCCGGCGTTGAAGATTGCTTTGCGTTTGTGCCTGGAATCGAACCCGCCATCGAGATTGAGATACGAGCCATCGATCTTCAGATCCGTCAGCCTGGCCACGCGCTTCAAGGCGTTCAACCCCTCCGAGAGGAGCACGGTATCGGCTTCATTCGCCGGCGCCACAGGAAGCGGAGCCAACACAAAGCCGTTGTTCTCGACGATCGCGAGGACCTTCTCGCCCTTCTGATGTTTGTGGCCGGAATAGCCGACGCCATCGCCACCTTTCTTCGCGACGGTGTTGGAGCCATCGCCGTGAGGGACGCTGAGATCGAGGTGGTGTTGCTCCGCCAGATGCCGCACGCTGGCGAGGAAGGCCTGATCGAGCGAGCCATCGTCGGACCATTTGGCGAACGCTTTGTAGATTGTCGTGTAGTGGATTACGGCGGTCCGATCGTCTGTTCGTGGCACCGGCAGGCACTTCCATTGCATACCCGTGTAGAGTACCCGCAGAATCAGATTGAAGACGCGGTGATAGCCCAGTTTGCATTTCGGCCCGCGCCTGGGCATCGACAGGTGCGGGAAGATAAATGCGACGAACTCCGGCTCAGAGAGCTGAACCGGAATCGGAGTTGTGGCGGGGCTTTCTGTCATCGTGCTCATCCGGAAATGGCTGCATGAGAAGCCTGAGCGGTGTGCGCCGGAAAGTCCAACTATCTCATATAATACAGTGAGTTAGGCAAGCAGCAAAACTCGCAACCAGCTATTGGCTTGGCCAAGACATGTGCCAAACAGGGCATTGCATTCTGGGATTATCTTGGCAGCCGGTTGAACGTGCCGGGCGGCGCCGCCATTCCGCCCCTGCCGGACCTGATCCGCTGTCGTGGACAGCCAGCCTGACGCTGATCCCCGCCCAGGGTTTTGCCGGTATTACCCAAAAAGGTGCTAAGCACCTGGACAAACTAGCATTTCGCCAGATTCCGACCTAGGCCAGTGGCCGCCGCAGTGGCCTGCTTTTCCTCCGCCCAGTGGCCTGATTTTGGACCGCCCTATACAAGGCGCGCGGCGGCGAAGGCGGTGATCGTCGAGGAGGTCGAGCGGCTGCGCTGGCGGTTGTGGAACGGCAAGGCCCAGGACGCGCAGATCAGCCTCGACCGCATCCGCGCCGTCCTGCATCCCTTCCAGGGCGAGCCCGACAGCCGGCGCTCCGTCGCGCCCTCGCGCAAGCTGTGGACCGCCTTGCGGGCGTTGAACGATTACCTGGTCGGCCAGAGCGACTGGCTCGTCAACTACGCCGAGCGGCACCGGGCGGGGCATCGGGTCGGCACGGCGCTGACCGAGGGCACGGCCAACTTCCTGGTGAACCGCCGGATGAACAAGGCACAGCAGATGCGCTGGACGCGGCGCGGCGCCGACCGGCTGCTTCAGGTCCGCTGTGCCGTCTACAACGGCACGCTCGGCACCGGCTTCGGGCAGCGCTTCCACGCCGCCAACGACCCGCATCCGCCAGTGGTCACTGCAGCCTGACCCCCAACTTCGAGACAGTTCCGCGGGAAGTCCTACAGCCAGCTCTGGCCGAACATCGCCGGATCCCAGTGCTGGGCGAAACCGGGGTGGGCCCGGCGGAACCCGGCCAGGGTCTTGCCTTGCACCCGGTAGGCGTCCAGTCCGTCCGCGGCGCGTTCGAAGACGTCCCACTGCTGCCGGACAATATGGCCGTTCGAGCTGTACCGGCTGTTCACCGCGAGCAGGGCGAGGCCATCCGGTCGCCAGAGGCTGATCTCCTGCATGAGGTAGCGCGTGCGCACGAACCACATGGGCGTCGCGTCGAACTGAAGGCGGACGTCGACCCGGACCGCGCCATCCACGGCCGCCGCCTCCGCCAGGACGGCAACCCGCCCGTCGTAGTCGGTCGTCCCGGCAAAGCGACAGAATCTCCCCCGCCCGGGCCCGGAGCGGGGGCGACAGCAGAAGCAGGAGGAGAAGGGGGGCGACGCGAGCAAGCAAAGGCAAGGGGAATCCCACCAGGTGACGGGCCGGCCACTTTGGCCAAATCGCGCCGCTCGGAGCAACTTGGCGCCACGCCGACGCGCGCCGTGGCGGACACCGCGCGAGGCGTGGGGCAACGCCACCTTTCGATATGCCCAACCCCCGTCTGACGGCCGCCCCGGCGCCCTGTCAAATCACGGAAGTCGCCGACAACCGCCCCATTGCAGGCGATTCAAGATGCTGAAGGGCAGGCGTTTGGCGGTGCATGCCGGCTGGTACCTCGCTCTGGACATGCCCATAGCGAGGTTTGCTTGGAAGCGGCCAGAATAAAAGGCTTATCTGATCCTATGCCCTGGTTAGGGTAAGTTGGCGCGCAACGCTCTGGAAATCCCTGGGAATTTCACCGCCTTTGCAGGCGTTGTCCCGCCAGCCACCCCGCTCATCGAGATGCTGAGCCAGCATGCGACGCGCGCTCGGGGCTCAGTCCGCATCCGCCTCCCCCGTGTCCAGCCCCAGCTCGCGCCGCAGGTGGGCGAACCGCTCCGGGTCCATGGCCCGGCGGTCCTCCAGCAGGGCGCGCAGCTCCCTCAGCCCGGCCTCGGTGAAGAGGGCACACGGCCCAAACCGGCCAGGCCCGAGCTCGACCAAGCCGCGGTCGAGCAGGCTCTGAATAGCGGGCGGGATCTTCGGCTCGCCCTTGTGCGGGCCGGAGTGCCAGGTGCGCAGGAAGATGCCGTCCGCTACGCTCGGGTCCTGGCCGAAGTGGCGGCAGAACTCGCGCCGGATCAGCTCGCGCTCGCGGGGCGTGAAGGAGGAGGAGGGCATGCCCGAGGTATGGGCGGTGGAGGGTCTTCCACAAGGCAGCGCCTAGGGAGGGGTGAACAGGCCGCCCTAGGCTCAGCCCAGCGACTCGATGATCGCCCGGTACGCCGCCTCGGGGAAGGCCTTCAGGGTCTTGGTGCGCACGCTGCCCTGTTTGCCGAGCAGCAGCGTGAAGCGCGCGGCCACGGCGTCGTCGGGCGCCTCGTAGACGAGGACGAGGTCGTGCTCGCCCATGGTCATGAGGAGGGAGACGAACCGCCCGCCCATCTCCTCAAGGATCCTCCTGGCCGCGTCCAGCCGGCGGGGCGAGTCGGCCACGGCGCGCGCCCCCTGGTCGGTCCAGTTGGCGAGCGCGACGTATGTCGTCATGGCAGCCTCCCTCCGCGTCTCCGGCGGCAGACCCCCGCCGCACTGGGGGATAATGGCGCCGCGCGGCGCGCCTGGGGAGGGCGGCCCCGGGCGGAAGGGGCTGTTCGAACGCCCCGCTTGCCCAGGGCGGCCCGCCGTCTATGTTCACCCTGTGTTCCGTCCGGCGCCGCTGGGGAGGGTGCGACCATGGACCAGGTCATCGACGCCGCGATGGCGCGCGGGCCACTGTGTTGCATGGGTCGGGGTTACGGGCGCACTGCCCCCTACCCCGTCCGGGGTCAGGCGGTGCGGACGTAGGTCGGGCGTCCCAGATCCAACATGCGGTTGAGGGCGTGGACGCCGACGTTCACCTCTGTGGCCCGGCGCTCATCCGTGCGCGAGCGCAGCCCGTCGCCGATCACGCGCTTGTAGCGCGAGACCGCCGCCTCGGCCCGGGCGCGTTTGTTGTATCCCGCCGCCTTCTGCCACCCTCCGCAGCCATTCCACGCGCTGCGCGCGCGGAACCTTCGGCTGCTCCGCCCATGCGCCCCTTCTCGGCGATGAGTCGCAGGTGACGGTCGCGCCGCGTGGGCGCGGTCTCGGCCGTGTCGCTCGGCACCGCGGTCGCGCGGGGCGGCACGACGACGTCCGCCTCCGGATGGCGCTCGGCCACGTCGGCGTAAACGCCTCCTTGGTCGTACGCGCCGTCGGCCGTGAACGAGGCGACCGGGCCCTCGACTTGGTCCAGCAAGGGGCCGACCTGGGAGGCGTCGTCTTCGTCGCGGTCGGTCAGCGTGGCGGCCACGATCCGGCCGGTGTCGGCGTCCACACCCAAATGCAGCTTCTTCCAGGACCGGCGCCGCTTCGCGCCGTGCTTCTCGGCCAACCACTCGCCCGCGCCGTAGAGCTTCAGACCCGTGCTGTCGACCAGCAGATGCACAGGCCTGGCATCGCCACCCGCATCGCCGCCGGCGTCGTTGCCGGTACCCTCGCCGCGCGGCTTCGGCCGCGGCACCTCCAGCGTCTCGGCCCGGCGGCACAGGGTCGAGTGGTCCGGCGCGGCGAGGTCGAGCCCGAGCAGGCGTATGACGGAGCTGACCAGGCCCTCGGCTTGGCGGTATGCAAGGCGGAACACGGCCTTGAGCGCCAGCGCCGTCAGGATCGCCAGGGGCGAGTAGTGCCGCTGCCCACCCCGGGTGGTGCGCGGCTCGGCCTTCCACGCCCGGATCGCCTCGTCGGAGAACCACACCGTCAAGCTGCCGCGCCGGCGCAGGCTTTCGTCGTAATCGCGCCAGTTCGTGACCTTGCGCTTCTGCTCGGGGATGTGGCGGCGGCGGTCCTGGTTCAGCTTGAACGGCAAGGCGGGCACCCGGGGGTCAGGAGGAGGGCCGCCCTGCTACTCCGGCCCGGCCCCGAGCGCCACCGGCCGGATCCGTGCAACAACATGACGTGCCGTGCCCACTACCCCGGCGGATCGAGACGGGTGCATGTGTCGATTGCTTCCCCGCTCGCGCGGCCTTCCCCGTTTTGCAGGCGGGTCGGCATCCGCGCCTCTACTTTCGAGGCCTGCTCAGGCTTCACTCACGTTACGGCCCGTTGGATTGCTCAGCCGCCCAAGGCGGCCTTTGTCACGAGGCTTCGGTCCGGCCGGTCACCCGCCCAGACCGCTCGCCAGCTACCAGAGCAAATCGACAACTCCCTGGGTGGAACCTCCCTCCACTGGTGAAACGCGCCATCGGGGCGCACTGCAAATTTCATGATTTCCGCCCACCTTTAAGTTGCAAAGAATTTCCTGATTACACATAAACCTCAGCCAATTTCAGGAGTCGGTAGGGCATAGGGGTGGTTCGGACGGCGGCCCATGTGAGACGCGGGATCATGGCGGCCAGATCGTATCGTCGGTTGAAGCGGTATTCGAATTCGGCGAGGTAGCGCGGAACATGCTTGCGGTTGATGGCACGGTAGGTGCCCGTGATGGCGGCCTTGATGTTGCCGAGCGCGGTGTTGGCCCATTGGAAGGCTGGCGTCCGAGCCGCTTTTGGTCCTGACCCGGTCTTGACGACTTGGTGCGCGCACCCGGCGTCTGCGACGCTGGCGAAACACTGAAGGCCATCGCTGACGACAGAGCAGTCTGGATCGAGGCTGCGCTTGGCGAACCCTGCGATCGAGGTTGCACAGAAGCTGGTGACCCGGCGCAGCTTCAGGCGAACCGGCTTTCCCTGGGTGGTCGTCTCGACAGCGGCGACGAACGGCGTCTTGCCAGGCGCCCCGCGGCCGCGCTTTCCGCCGGAGCGCTCGCCGCCGAGATGGGCGTCGTCGATCTCGATCCTGCCGCTCAGGCGCTTGGTCGCATCACGCTCAAGCATGACCTGCTTCAGCTTGTGTTTGACCTTCCAGGCGGTGGTCTGCGTCACCCCAAGGCGACGCCCCAGTTCGATGCTGGAGATGCCTTGCTTGGTCTGGGTCAGGCGATAGATCGCACGAAACCATAGCCGCAGCGGCAGATGGGTTGATGCAAAGATCGTCCCGGCAATCGGCGAGGTCTGCCGGCGGCACTTGGTGCACTGATAGAGATCGCGGGTCGTCACCAGACTATACTGCCTGCCGCCGCATACCGGGCACTCAAAGCCACGCGGCCAGCGTGACGCGATGACGATCGCCCGGCATTGCTCCTCGGTGCCGTACTGCTGTTCGAACGCGGGTTCGCTGAGACCCTTCTGGAACTGCACGACATTACGAGCCACTGCCACACCCTCATGAAATGCCACAAATTCCCTGACCTGCTACCAGGCGTTTCGTGACTGAGGGAAGTGCGTAATCAGGAAGAATTTTAGGATTCCATTTCGAATACGCATATTATAAATTAAGCTTTGTCTTAGTTGAAGAAGGGATTCTTGAAAGTTTAATACACTCTGCTTTATTAGTCGGTCTTGAACAACTCCCAATGCATTGATCTGGTTCAGCAATCCGCCGAATTGGACGCTGTGGAATTGCACGGTTTGGTTGGCCTCGGCGGCAAACCCTGCGATTCTCGCGACCATGAAGCACCGTCCCCGCCCAGCCGAACAGGATGACCTGCGGCGGCCGCGCCTGGTCGACATGATCGATGGGCAGCACGAGTTGGTCCGGCTGGCGGCGCTGATCGACTGGTCCTGGTTCGAGGAACACTGGGCGGGCTTCTTCCCCTCCCCGGAGGGGCGGCCCGCCCTCCACCCTCGTCTGGTCGCAGGCCTGATGTACCCTGCAGCACGCCCACGGCCTCTCCGACGAGGCCGTCCTCGCCCGTTGGGTGGAGAACCCGTACTACCAGCACTTCACCGGCGAGGTGTTCTTCCAGCACCGGCTGCCCCTTCACCCCTCCTCGCTCAGCCGCTGGCGCGGCCGGATCGGCGAAGAGGGCGTGGAGTGGCTGCTGACCAAGACGGTCGAGGCAGGCCGGGCCTCGGGGGCCGTGAAGCCGCGCAGCCTCTCCGAAATCGTGGTGGACACCACCGTCATGGAAAAAGCCATCGCTCACCCGACCGACAGCCGGCTCTACGAGACGGCCCGTCGCTCCTTGGTGACGCTGGCGCAGAAGGTCGGGATCCGGCTGCGGCAAAACTACAACCGCAAGGCCCCGCGTCTGGCCGCCCAGGCCGGGCGTCACGCCCATGCCCGGCAGTTCCGGCGCATGCGCAAGGCGCTGCGCACGCTGAAGGGCTACACGGGACGCGTCCTGCGCGACACCGGCCGCAAGCTCGGCACTGTCCCCCAGGGGCAACTCCGGAGGCGGATCGAGGCGCGCATGGCACTCGTCACCCGCCTGCTGCGGCAGACACCCAAGAGCCGGAACAAGATCTACGCCCTGCACGAGCCGGAGGTCGACTGCATCGCCAAGGGCAAGGCGCGGGTGCGCTACGAGTTTGGCACCAAGGTCAGCGTCGCCACCACCCTCGCCGAGGGCTTCGTCGTCGGTATGCGCTCCATGCCCGGCAACCCCTATGACGGGCACACGCTCGGCGAGGCCCTCCAGCAGGTCGAGACCCTGACGGCTTGCCGCCCCAGCCTCGCCGTGGTCGACCGCGGCTACCGCGGCCACGGCGTGCAGGGCACCAGGGTGCTCATCAGCGGCTCACGGCGCGGCATCACGCCGAGGCTGGCCAGGCTCCTCAAGCGCCGCAGTGCGATTGAGCCCGAGATCGGCCACATGAAGACCGATGGCCGCCTCGCCCGCTGCGGCCTCAAGGGCCTGCTCGGCGACGCCATCTTCGCCGTCCTCTGCGGCTGCGGGCACAACATCCGCAAGATCCTCGCCCACCTCCGGGCGCTTTTGACGGCTCTCCTCGCCAGCCTGCTCCAGCTTCACCCGCGCGCAGACGCCACCTGGTTACCTGCCAGCCAGCCTGAACGAGTTATTCAAGACCGACTATCTACAATAAGAGGCATATGGCCATCCTCCCATTCCATTTACCAGTCAGATCCAGAAAGAGCAAAGGAAGGGAGGTGAAGCAGTCCATGTATACCAAAGAACTTATTAAACAAATCTCCCATGAGACCCATTTGAGTGAGAAACTTATAGGCGAAGTTTTAGACGCCGAACTCACCGTGATCCAGCAGGCCCTCAAATCCGGTCAGGAAGTTCGCCTTCCCGGTTTTGGCGCCTTCTACACTCGGCAACGAAAAGCCGGCACCGTCAAGGACGTGAGAAGCGGCAAGGCCATAGAGGTGCCCGCCCGCCGGGTGGCGGCGTTCAGGGTCGGCAAGGAACTCAAGCGTGCGCTCTACAAACCCAAGAAGGGATAACCCGAACTATGGATAAGGGTTGAGGGGATTCCCAGGAATCCAAGGGCTTGACAGCATCGGCTTGGGACTGCCTCATGATTGGGGGTCAGGCAGCAGATGCCGCGCGCGGATTGGTGTCGTTTGCTGGCACAAATCTCTGTCCAAGCCTGAGCCGAACGTGCCATTGTAGACAGCGCAGCGAACCTGCAGCAGGAGATCGGCACCATTTCGGCTCCAGCGCATCTGCTGCGACTTGTTCATCCGGCGGTTCACCAGGAAATTGGCGGTCCCCTCGGTGATTGCCGTCCCGACCCGCAGGCCGGCACGGTGACGCTCAGCATAGTTGACCATCCAGTCGGCCTGGCCGACCAGATAGCCGTCCAATGCCCACAACGCCGCCCAGAGCTTGCGCGATGACGGCACGCGCGACGGTCGCTTCGCCATCTCACCTTGAAACGCGTGCGTGACCTTGCGGACACGCTTGATGCTGACCTGGGCGTCCTTGGCTTTGCCGTTCCATAGGCGCCAGTGCAGACGATCGACTTCCGTCACGATCACCGCCTTCGCCTCCCGCCGCGCCGCAGTGTCGCTCGACAAGGCACCGGCGGTTTGCTCCAGGTGCTGCAGCCGCATCGCGATGTGGAACCAATCGAGAATTGGTGGCTCGGAGAGGCCGGCGCCAGCCAAGATCGACCGCAGACCAGCGCACCCGCCGGTGAAACCGGTCAACGCCGTAACCTCGGTTCGACCAACGCCATCCATCGTTCGACCCATCAGTGCCACGAGATCCGTTTCCGATCCGGCCACGGCTCCGAACACCTGTCGGCCGCCAGCATCGGTCTCAACGTTGCCGAGCCTGACCTCCAGATGCCGTTCACCCTCCCCACAGCTGCGGATGAACGTCGAGTCCAGGCTGATGGAAATTGCCGCCACCGGCGTTGCCGGCCTGACCACCGGGCGGTGCTGCAGCTGTTCACCAAGGGTCAGGGCATGGCGACGCAGGGTCTCGTGATCCTTGCCAGCATCAATCGGGAACATCTGGGCCAGCACGTCTGCCGCCGTGCGGTACGTCATCAGCGCCGAAAGATGAGCGTGCAGCCGATCGAATTCGGGTGTCGACCGGCAATGCGACGGCCAGTCAACGCCGCTGTTGACCTCGCCACACGCGACGCAGCGGAACCGAGGCAGCCGTACGGTCACCTGGCCGAACAGAGTTGCGATCCGGTGTCGGCGGTAGTCCTTCACGTGAGGGGTGCGACTGCAAGACCGGCAGGTTGGCCGGCGGACCCCATGGTCCCTGGCCTGGGCAGCGACAACCTCGCGCTGAATGGCGGCCAGCACCTGCTTCGCCTCGGCCAGGCTCAGGCCCAGATTGGCGATGTCGCGCAGGTCGTCCGCCTTCGCAATCTCCATCACGTCCGTGCCCTGGCCCTCGCCATCCGCACCCGTCTCCACCAGCCGCACGACCCAGGCCACCCGCGCCATCCCATAGAGAGAACAGCGCCATAGGGTATCGCCTACTCGTTCCCACCCCCAATCATGAGGCAGTCCCGAACTGAAGACGCACCTGCGCGGGGCGCGGGTCGTGCTGCGCAGCAAGACCCCGGAGCTGGTCAGGCAGGAGTTCTGGGGCTTGCTGCTGGCCCACTTCGCCGTGCGCGGGCTCATGCACGAGGCGGCCTTGAAGGCTGACGAGGACCCGGACCGGCTCTCCTTCGCGCACGCGGTGCGCGTGGTCCGGCGCAAGGCGCCGCTGTTCGCCGCGCTTCCCCCCTCGGGCCAGGCGCGCCCTGCATAGGGCGGTGCTGGACGAGATCCTGGAGGAGCGCGTGGCAAGCGGCCGAGGCAGGCAGGTGCCGCGCGGGGTCAAGCGCAAGGTAGGCAATTACCCGCTGCGGCCCCGCGCGCCGCAACCGACTACTCGCATCAACTTCGCTACCGCTATCCAAGTCGTAAAGTGAACAGTATTGGGGTTAGCGCCTGATCCCAAGGTTGATCGCGAGCCTAAACGCGTGTTTTCTTACCGCGACGCTCGGCGCGCGCCGCTGGGGTCAGTGAAAGGCCTCGTCATGCTCACCCGCTTTCTGCTGTCTGGCTCGCTGGTCCTGCTCCTCGCCCCGGCCTCGGTCCCGCACGGGTGGATCAGGGTGCAGGCGGGCGGGGTCCACGGCCAAGGCGTGATGGCGGGCAAGGGGGAAGGCCCGACTGGCTGGGTTCAGGCGCCGCTGGCGCGGGGGCAGACCGGCTCGGGGCAGCCGCGCGACGTTGCCAACGCGCAGGGCGCGCGCGACGCTCAAAGCAAGAATCCCCAGCCGGCGGCTGGAGACAATCCAGGCACCCCGGTCGAACGATCGCTGCCCGGCCCTTCCGGCATGAATTCTGCCAGCCCAAGCAAGTAGGCCCCTTGACCCGCGGCTTGGACGCAAACAGGATCACACCACTTCGTCAACAAACGAAACAAAGGCGTCTCAATGAACGTGCAGCTCACCCGCCGGGGGCTTTTGAAGGGCGTGGGTGCGGGCGCCGCTGTCTCGACCCTCGGCGCGCTCGGCTTTGGCGCGCTCGAACAAGCGGCGGCGGCGGCGGTCCGCCCCTACAAGCTGGAACGGGCGCTGGAGACGCGAAACACCTGCCCGTACTGCTCAGTCTCGTGCGGCCTCATCATGTACAGCCTGGGCGACGGCGCGAAGAACGCGCGCCCGTCCGTGTTCCATGTCGAGGGCGACCCGGATCACCCCGTCAGCCGGGGCACGCTCTGCCCGAAGGGGCAGTCGGTGCTCGACTTCGTCAAGTCGGACAGCCGCACGATGCAGCCACTCTACCGGGCGCCCGGTGTGGACCACTTCCAGGGGGTGTCCTGGGACTGGGCGCTCGACCGCATCGCGCGGCTGATGAAGGAGGACCGCGACAAGAACTTCGTCGCGAAGGCTGACGGCGTCACGGTGAACCGCTGGCTCACCACCGGGTTCCTCGGCGCCTCCGCCACCACCAACGAGACGGCCTATCTCACCTACAAGGTGGTCCGCAGCACGGGCGCCTTAGTCTTCGACAACCAGGCGAGGGTCTGACACGGACCCTCGGTGGCCAGTTTGGCCCCATCCTTCGGCCGCGGCGCGATGACCAACGACTGGATGGACATCAAGAACGCGGACCTGCTTATCGTCATGGGCGGCAACCCAGCCGAGGCGCACCCGGTCGGCTTCAAGTGGGTGATCGAAGCCAAGGTGAAGAACAAGGCCCGGCTGATCGTGGTCGACCCGCGCTTCACGCGCACCGCCGCGGTGGCCGACCTCTACGCGCCGATCCGCCAGGGCACGGACATCGCGTTCCTGAACGGCGTGACGCGGTACCTGCTGGAGAACGACAAGATCCAGCACGAGTACGTCAAGGCGTACACCAACGCCGGCTTCGTCGTCCGGGAGGGCTTCGACTACAAGGACGGGCTGTTCACGGGCTACGACGCGGACAAGCGGGCCTACGACACGGCGACCTGGGAGTACGAGACCAGCCCGGACGGCTTCGCCGTGGTGGACGACACCTGGCAGCACCCGCGCTGCGTGATGCAACTGCTGCGCAAGCACGTCGCGCCGTACACGCCGGAGATGGTGGAGCGGATCTGCGGCACGCCGAGGGACAAGTTCCTCAAGATCTGCGAGATGATCGCGACCACGGCGGCGCCGGACCGGACGATGACCTCGCTCTACGCGCTCGGCTGGACGCACCACAGCAGCGGGTCGCAGAACATCCGCGGCATGTGCCTGGTGCAGACGCTGCTCGGCAACATCGGCATGCCGGGCGGGGGCATCAACGCGCTGCGCGGGCACTCCAACATCCAGGGCCTGACCGACCTCGGGTTGATGAGCGAGCTGCTGCCGGGGTACATGGACCTGCCGATGCAGGCCGACAAGGATCTCGACGCGTACATGGCTCGGCACCAGTTCAAGACGCTGCGGCCGGGCCAGACCAATTACTGGCAGAACTACAAGAAGTTCTTCGTCAGCTTCATGAAGGCGATGTACGGCCCCGCCGCCACGACGGAGAGCAGCTTTGCCTATGACTGGCTGCCGAAGCGCGACGTGCCCACGTACGACATCCTGCGCGCTTTCGAGCTGGCCCGGCAGGGCAAGATGAACGGTTACATCATGCAGGGCTTCAACCCGCTGATGACGTTCCCGAACCGGGCGAAGATGACGGAGGGGCTCAGCAAGCTGAAGTTCCTGGTCGTGATGGACCCGCTGCAGACGGAGACGGCGCGGTTCTGGCAGAACCACGGCGTCTACAACGACGTGAAGACGGCCGACATCAAGACCGAGGTGTTCGAGCTGCCCACCACCTGCTTCGCCGAGGACGAGGGCTCGCTCAGCAACTCCTGCCGGTGGCTACAGTGGCACTGGCCGGCGCAGGAGCCGCCTGGCTTGGCGCGCACCGACATCGAGATCATGGCGGAGCTGCACCTGCGGCTGCGCGACCTCTACGCGCGCCAGGGCGGCGCCCTGCCCGACCCGATCCTGAACCTGCACTGGCCCTATGAGGTCGCGCGCACGCCGCGCCCGGACGAGCTGGCGCGCGAGATCAACGGCTACACGGTGGAGAACATCACCGACCCCGCCGACAAGAACCGGGTGGTCACGCCGGCCGGGCGGCAGCTCGACAGCTTCGCGCAGTTGCGCGACGACGGGAAGACGGCCAGCGGCTGCTGGATCTACTGTGGCTGCTACACCGAGCAGGGCAACATGATGGCCCGGCGCGACCCGCACGACCCGGACAACCGCGGCGTCGCGCCGAAATGGGCCTGGGCGTGGCCGGCGAACCGGCGCATCCTCTACAATCGCGCCTCGTCCGACCCGCAGGGCAAGCCCTGGTCGGAGGACAAGAAGCTGGTCTGGTGGAACGGCAGCCAGTGGGTCGGCTTCGACGTGCCGGACTACGGGCCGGCGATCCCGCCCAGCCAGGCGGTCGGCCCGTTCATCATGAACCAGGAGGGGGTCGCGCGGCTGTTCGTCCGCTCCCTGATGCGCGACGGGCCGTTCCCGGCGCACTACGAGCCGTTCGAGTCGCCGCGCAAGAACCTGCTGGCGCCGGACGTCGTCGGCAACCCGGCAGCGCGCATCTTCAAGCACGATCTCGCCGAGCTTGGCTCGTCCGAGAAGTTCCCATACGCCGCGACGAGCTATCGCGTTACGGAGCACTTCCACTACTGGACCAAGCACGCGCGCATCAACTCGATCCTCCAGCCGCAGCAATTCGTCGAGATCGGCGAGGAGCTGGCCCGCGAGAAGGGCATCGTCAACGGCGGCTGGGTGCGGGTCTGGAGCAACCGGGGCGAGCTGAAGTCCAAGGCGCTCGTGACCAAGCGGATCAGGCCGATCATCTGCGACGGCAGGCCGGTGCATGTGGTGGGCATCCCGCACCACTGGGGGTTCACGGGCCTGACGAAGAAAGGGTTCAGCCCGAACTCGCTGACGCCCGTGGTGGGTGACGCGAACGTGCAGACGCCGGAGTTCAAGGCGTGGCTCGTCAACGTCGAGCCCACCACGCCGCCGGCGGGCGAGACGGTCTGAGGGAGGGACAGGGCGTGGCCGACACCAACTCGCTCGACGTGATCCGCCGCTCGGCCTCCAGCGACGTGCCGCCGAGCGTGCGCACCCATCAGGAGGTCGCGAAGCTCATCGATGTCAGCCGGTGCATCGGCTGCAAGGCGTGCCAGGCGGCGTGCGAGGAGTGGAACGACGTTCGCGACAACGTGGGCGTGTTCTCCGGCACGATTCAGAACCCGCCCGACCTGTCCGCCCGGACCTGGACGCTGATGCGGTTCAACGAGTACGAGAACCCCAAGACCGGCGAGCTGGAGTGGCTGATCCGCAAGGACGGCTGCATGCACTGCACCGATCCCGGCTGCCTCGATGCGTGCCCCGCGCCGGGCGCGATCGTGCAGTACGCCAACGGCATCGTCGACTTCGTCGAGGAGAACTGCATCGGCTGCGGCTACTGCGTGAAGGGCTGCCCGTTCAACATCCCGCGCTACTCCGCCCACGACAACAAGGCTTACAAGTGCACGCTGTGCTCCGACCGGGTCTCGGTCGGGCAGGAGCCCGCGTGCGCCAAGGCCTGCCCGACCGGCGCGATCATGTTCGGGACCAAGGGGAGCATGGTCGAGCAGGCCGCCGACCGGGTGCTCGACCTACGCTCGCGGGGCTACGAGAACGCCGGGCTCTATGACCCGCCTGGGGTCGGCGGCACGCACGTGATGTATGTGCTGCAACACGCCGACCAGCCGGAGCTGTACCAGGGACTGCCGAAAGACCCGAACGATCAGCCCGGATCGAGCGGATCTGGAAGGGCGGGGCGAAGGCGTTCGGCTTCGCGGTCATGGGCCTCGGCCTGATCGGCGGCTTCCTGCACTACATCACCGTCGGCCCGAACGAGGTGCCCGCCGAGGCCGAGCGCGAGGCGGTGGAGCTTGAGCGGGAGGAGAGGGTCAAGCAGGCCAGCGGGCGGGGGACGCGCCGATGATGGACGCCGGCATCCGCGAGATGAGCGGGAACATCTACGTTCCCCGCTACTCCGCCCTCCAGCGGGTGAACCACTGGCTCACGGCGATCCTGTTCGTGCTGCTGGCCCTGAGCGGGCTGGCGATGTTCTACCCGTGGCTCTTTTTCTTCTCGGTGTTCTTCGGCGGCGGGCAGGCGACGCGCTTCCTGCACCCGTGGTTCGGCGTTGGCCTGTTCGTGAGCTTCTTCTTCCTGGCGGTCCAGTTCGTCCGCAACAACATCCCGAACCGCGACGACGTGAAGTGGATGCGCAACTTCCGCAAGGTGATGACGAACGACCACAAGAGCCTGCCCGAGCTCGGCAAGTACAACGCCGGGCAGAAGGGCGTGTACTGGTCGCAGATCTTCCTGATCCTGGCGCTGCTGATCACCGGGATCATGATCTGGGACCAGTACTTCTACGGCTGGACGTCGATCCCCACCAAGCGCCTGGCGCTGCTGATCCACTCGCTCGCCGCGGTCATCGCCATCGCGATCATCATCGTCCACATCTACGCCGGCATCTGGATCAAGGGGACGGGGCGGGCGATGACGCGCGGCTTCGTCACGGGCGGCTGGGCGTACCTGCACCACCGCAAGTGGCTCCGGCAGGTGCTGGCCGAGGAGATCAGGGGGCACCCGACCAACACGGCGGTCGATTGACGCCGGGGTGAGCGGGCCAGGGAAGACTCGCGGCAAGGGGGACTACACGAAGCTTGGCGACGTGGGCGAGCCCGCCTTCGTCCGCCTCCCCGAGCCGGACGCGCTGTTCGCCGCGCGCGCCGCCCGGCTCGCCGCGCTGGCGGAGGGCAACCCGCTGGGGCCGTATCTCGCCTTCCTCTCCCGCCTGGTCTTGGTGCAGCACGCGGCGCAGGCCGCGCTCCCGCCCATGCCGCCCGTGCCCGAGCCGCGCCTCGCGCAGCGTCTCCAGCACGGCATGCCGCCGCTCTCCAGCGACGTGCTGACGGAGGACGGGGGCTTCGCGGCGACCCTGGACTGGGTTGGCCGCCACGCCGCGCGCGCCGACGCGCCGACGGAGGCGGAGCAGGCCCGCGCCAGGCTGCTGGCGATGCCGGGGCCGGAGCGGCTGGCCTTGGCCGAGGCCGTCTTCGAGGCGGCGTACCCCGCCGAGCGGCTTGGCGAGTCCCTCTACGTGGCGGCGGCGCTCCAGGTCCACCTGGCGCGTCACGCGGCGCGGCTGGAGGCGTCGCGGCTGCGGCCGGTAGGGGATGGGGTGTGCCCCGCGTGCGGCCGCGCGCCGGTGGCGAGCCTGGTGGTGGACTGGGCCGGCGCCAACCGGGCGCGCTACTGCTGCTGTTCCCTGTGCGGGACGATGTGGAACTACGTGCGGATCAAGTGCGTGTCCTGCGGCGCGACCCGGGGCATCGCCTATTACGCGATCGGGGAGGGATCGGGCGAGATCGCCGCCGAGGCGTGCGACACGTGCGGCACCTACATCAAGCACCTCCACCAGCACAAGAACCCGCAACTTGAGCCGTTCGCCGACGACATCGCCTCGTTCGGGCTTGACGTGCTCGTGCGGGAGAGGGGGTTTCAGCGGGGAGCGCTAAATCCGTTGATGGTTGTTGGTTAAGCCCAATACGGTTCACTTAAGGCAAAATCCTGTTCACTTAAGCTATCGGTCGAATACCAACCAATTGAAAATGCAGCATTCGCCTTGGTTCTCCCTGCGGCACAAACAACTAAAGTGAACCGTATTGTGGTTAAGCCGAAGTTTGCACTGTTGGGTGGAAGAACCTGTGCTGGGGCCTGGGGATTTTCATAATGACCCTGGCTGGCTACTGGACGCGCGGCAAGGGTGCGCCGATCAGTTCGAGGGCCTTGCTTTGCAGCGGCGTGGGTTTGGCGGCGAGCACGAAAGAGGCATTCGGTGCCTCGGGTGGCGGGGAGCGGCAAAGAACTGGGGCGGACGGCTTGCCTGCCCGGGCCTGATCGGCCTGGCTGATGCCTGACCACAAAGGCGGGCGTGATGCAGTGGACGGTGCAGCTGGAGGCGAGGAGGGAGCATGCAATTCTCTGGGGTTCGTTCCGATTTGGGTAGGTTCTCGGCTCACGAGCTGAGGGTGGGCCGGTGGCGAAACTGGTGTGGCGGGTGAAATTGGTTGCCGAGACGCAGCCCGGCGTGACGATCGAGACCGAGGTGGCCCGGATCGAGCGTGATGAGGACGCGAGTTTGGCCGAGCTTGGGTTGCGGCTCGAAGAAGTCAAGCAGCTGACAGCTGCGCTGCAGGCTCAGATCGTCCCGGCACAAGCGACGGCCTTGAGCGAGTGTCGCCGCTCGTGCGTGGCCTGCGGCAGCGTGTTGGGCAGCAAGGGCCATTACCGGGTGCGGTTTCGCTCGCTGTTCGGCGACGTGCCGCTGCGCGTCCGCCGGCTGCTCATCTGCCCCTGCCAGGGCGGCCGTGCGGCAAAGAGCGCCACCATCCTGGACCTGACCTCGGTGGGAATGCAGTGGCCCCTGAACTGGCCTACATCACGGCCCGCTATGCGGCGTTGGCGCCCTTCGGCAAGGTCGCCGCTCTGCTGTCCGAGTTGCTGCCAATGAGTGGGACACAACACGCCAGCACGGTGCGGAACAGGACGAGGCGAGTAGGCGAGATCGTTGTGCGGCAGCCGACTGTCACCGACACGGTCCAGCCAGCCGAGCCGGTCGTGGTCGGGCTTGATGGCGGCCACGTGCGCAACCGACATGGCGGCGAGGGACGCCATTTCGAGGTGATCGCCGGCAAGGTGATTGATGCGGAGCGGACGCAGCATCGCTTTGCCTTCGTCCGCAACGGTCCAGTGGCTGCATCCGACGTGTTCAAGCGGGTGCTCGCTGCGGCGGGGGTGGATGCGGACACGCCGGCGACGGTGCTGTGCGACGGCGATGCTGGGCTGTGGCGGCTGCAGCGCGCGGCGCTGCCCGACGCCACGGTCGTGCTCGACTGTTGGGGTGGACGACCTCTGCTCCGGGCACTTCGGTGCCGTAACGTGGTCGTCGCTAGCACTACCTTGGCACTTTAGATCTGAGTGCGCGGTCCCATCTTTCAGGCATGCAATTGGGAACCGCCTTTACCCTGCCACGCGATATCGACGCTGACCTCGACCGCTGGCTTGAACCCTTCCTCGCCGTGACCGGCCGCCGCACGCGGCGCACCATGGCGCCGCTGTATGTGCGCGGGCTGCTGGGGGCAGGCGGGCGCAAGAGCATCCAGCCCATGGCGGAGCGGCTCGGATTGTCCGGGCACGACCAGTTGCACCATTTCATCAGCAGCCCGGCCTGGGATGACGCGCCGCGGCACCGTCAAGTTGGCGGGCTTGCCGGGGCGGACCGGACCCGGTAGCCGGGCCGGATGACAACGCCTGCCCCGCCCAGCTACGCCGGCCACCGATTCCCCGCCGAGATCATCAGCCATGCCGTCTGGCTCTATTTCCGGTTCCCGCTGAGCTTGCGCCATGTCGACGAGATCCTCGCCGCCCGCGGCGTCGCGGTCAGCCATGAAACCGTGCGGCAGTGGGGCCTCAAATTCGGCCAGGCGTTCGCCAACCAGATCCGCCGGCGGCTGCCGCAGGCCGGCGATAAATGGCACCTCGATGGTGTGTCACGAACACATTTCCTGAGTTGGAGGTGTGGGGCTGTATGAGAGATGAGGGTAAGCCCCTCGACGTCGGCAGTCAGGTGCAGGCGTCAAACCACTGCAAGCTGCTGTCGTCAAAAGCGATAGTGGTGAGCGTTGCAGCAAAAGGCGGGACAAGATCTCGTCAGGTATGGTCCGGAGAGGCGAGCGAAAGCGAACCGCTGATGACGTGTCGAAATGCCAAGGACGATGTCGAAACCGGGGGTGCGTCCAACTCCCGGGATGAGTTCGGGGGTGGTCCTGAAGCCTGCCCGAGCGGCATCCGGCATATAGGCGGCGCGAAGCCGGACCAGGCTCTCGTATGGAACGTGAGAACCTGTCGCTCCGATGTGAAGGGAGAGGTCCGAGCGGCTGAAACCACGAGGGCCAGAGTACCCGAGGCGGGGCACAGGGGCGGAGCGGCCCGTAGTAGGGAGGAGGATGCTGTAATGGCCTCGGACCGAAGGGGCTGCGTTGTTCAGCCACGGCCCAGGGCCAACCGATAACGGGAGGAGCTCTGTGGACAAGGCAAAGCCGTTCGACATTCCGAAGCGGGAAGTCTGGGAAGCCTTCAAGAAGGTGAGGGCCAACCAGGGAACGGCTGGAGTGGATGGGCAGACGGTTGCGGAGTTCGAGGCTGATCTCTCGGACAACCTCTACAAGCTCTGGAACCGCATGTCCTCGGGGAGCTACCTTCCTCCACCGGTTCGGCGGGTCGACATTCCCAAGGGGGGCGGCAAGACGGAGACGCGGCCGTTGGGGATTCCCACGGTCGCCGACAGGATCGCCCAGGAAGTCGTCAGACGACACCTGGAGCCCATCCTGGAACCAACCTTCCATGCGGATTCCTACGGGTATCGACCCGGCCGGTCGGCGATCGACGCGGTGCGGACGGCACGTCGGCGATGCTGGCGATACGACTGGACGCTCGACATCGACGTAAAGGGCTACTTCGACAGCATCGATTGGGAGTTGTTGCTCAAGGCGGTCCGCAAACATGTGGACTGCGCCTGGGTGCGGCTCTACGTCGAGCGCTGGCTGAAAGCCCCCGTTCAGATGGAGGACGGGAGCGTGGTGCCCCGCGCAGCGGGAGTGCCGCAGGGTGGGGTGGTCAGCCCCTGCCTTGCGAACCTGTTCCTGCATTATGTCTTCGATGCGTGGATGGTGAGGGCCTATCCCGACATCCCGTTCGAGAGATACGCGGACGACATCATCTGCCACTGCCGAAGCGCCGAAGAGGCACAGGCGTTGTGGGATGCCCTGGAGGCCCGGTTTGCGGCCTGCAGGCTGGTTCTGCACCCGCAGAAGACGAAGCTCGTCTACTGCAAGGACACGAACCGGCGTGGCGACTATCCGAACCAATCATTCGACTTCCTCGGCTACACCTTTCGCCCGAGGAAGGCAGCTTGGCGCGGCGGTCGGCATGGTGTCTCATTCCTGCCTGCGGCCAGTCCGGACGCGCTGAAAGCGATCAGGCAGACGATCCGGGGGTGGGCGTTGCACCGTCGGAGCGACAAGACCCCAGACGATCTGGCCCGGATGTTTAATCCTCTGATCCGGGGCTGGATCAATTACTACAGCCACTTCTACAGGTCAGCGCTGTACTGGACACTGAACCGGATAGACGCTGCCCTGGTGCGTTGGGCGTGCGCCAAGTTCAAACGCCTGCGCCGGAAGCCAAGGCGCGCGAGGGACTGGCTTGCGCGGGTCCGCCGGGCAAGCCCAAGCCTCTTCGCGCATTGGCGTTTCGTGCATGTCGATGACCGAACATCGGGAGCCGTATGACTCGAGAGGGTGCGCCGCGAAAACGGCGAGTCGAATCCTCGTTCCAGACGAGGGAAGCCGGGAGAGGTGCTTCCGGGTCAACCGTCTCACCCGATGGCGAAAGCCTATGGGGACAAGAGCATGACGGTGAAGCGGGGGTTCGGGCGAACGTGCCAGACCCAATGCCCCGCAAGGCCCGCGCGATATGGTCAAGGATGGATTGCTTGAACCCCAGTCACCAGCGATGGAAACGCACATCCCGCGCCACGGCATGTAAGGGCGCGGTCGGCAGGATAGGGCGGTTTCGCTTTCGCCGCCCAAAACTCCCCCTGCCGAGCGACGGCCAACGAGGCCGTTCAAGGGGACGAACAGGGGACCTACGTCGCGCTATCACGTTCGACTCGCACGGACACGGGATCGCCTACGGGCCGCGAGGCCTATGGCGACGGAGCGGTCGTAGTAGTCCGAGGGCGGGAAAGCCGTCCACATGGCGAAGGGCCGCAAGTGTTCGACGGACGGATGCAGAGGTAGCCGAAATGGCAACAGCCGAAAGCAACCCGACCGTCAAGGAGCACTGGAAAGCCGGATGACACTGAAAGGGTCACGTCCGGTTGTGTGTCCAGCGAAGGCTGGCATGTTCAGCAGGAGGCAAACCTGCCGGGGTAGAAGTCAGAGCCCCGTAGTTTGGATAGCGGAGGCGATGGAAACAGAACCTTCGAAGCCTATCGACAAGATCTCCCTTGGGGAGGTTACGAGTTACTGGGCCGTAACAACGGTGAACGCATTGTGGCCTCGAAAGTGAGTCTTCCCGAGGGCCGAGCCCGCAACTGGAGGGCGAAGGCAGCATGAGCAGCCGAAATCTGACCGACACGGCTGGTCACCTCGGCGGGGTGAGAGCGACGGCACGGTGACAAGGACATGCTGAGCAACTGGAGAAGCCCTCCTCGTCCCGGCGCGAAATCGCCGGAGCAAGGTAGGCCGTATAACCGGCGACACCGGGAAATCGGCCGAAGGCGAGAGGGTGGCGGCCGGGTCCGTAGTAGCGATGAAGCGGCGCAACGGCCGCGGAGCGAAGGGGCCCTGCCATTTGCAACGCCTCCAACCGAGGGAAGGCAAGGACGAGATGACAAAGGCGTCCATCGGTTTGCAGGACCTGAGGCGGAGGATATACGTCAAGGCGAAGGCTGAACCGTCCTGGCGGTTCTGGGGGCTTTACGTCCACGTCTGCAAGGTGGAGACCCTGCGCGCAGCGTATGAGATGGCCAAGCAAAACGATGGGGCGCCGGGCGTTGACGGCGTCACCTTCGCGGCCATCGAGGCGCAAGGGGTGGAGGCTCTGCTCGAGCAGCTCCGGGACGAACTGACCAATCGCACCTACACACCACGACCGGCCCGCAAGCACGCGATACCGAAGGACGGGGGCAAAGTCCGCGTCCTGTCGATCCCGGCGATCCGGGACCGGGTGGTGCAAGGGGCGCTGAAACTCATCCTCGAACCTGTCTTCGAGGCGGATTTCCAACCGGGTTCGTTTGGCTATCGGCCCAAGCGGACAGCCCATGACGCGATCAAGCGAGTGGCTGAAGCCATCGTCCGACGGAAGACGCGGGTCCACGATCTGGATCTGCGCGCCTACTTCGACAATGTCCGGCATGACCGGCTGCTGGCGAAAGTGGCGCAGCGGATTGATGATGGGGACATCCTGCATCTCCTGAAAGTCATGCTGAAGGCCTCTGGCAAGAGGGGCGTTCCACAAGGCGGGGTCATCTCGCCCTTGCTCAGCAACCTCTACCTCAACGAGGTGGACAAGATGCTGGAGCGGGCGCGGGAGGTCACCCGCAATGGCCAGTACACCCACGTCGAATACGCGAGGTTCGCTGACGACCTGGTGGTGCTGATCGACGCCCACAGGCGGCAGGACTGGTTGGTTGAAGCGGTGGACAAACGACTGCGCGAGGAATTTGCCAAGCTGCAGGTTGAGGTCAATGATGAGAAGAGCCGCATGGTCGATCTGGAACGAGGCGAAAGCTTCGGCTTTCTGGGCTTCGACTTCCGCTACCGCCGCAGTCGACGCGGCGTGATGCGGCCGCACTATACACCCAAGCTCACAAAGCGGACGGCGTTGCTGCGGGAGCTCAAGGCGGTGTTCCGCCGCCACCAATCGCAACCGATCGAGAGGGTGATCAGCCTGATCAATCCGATGCTACGGGGGTGGGTGAACTACTTCGCCGTCGGACACTCGAGCGAGTGCTTCGGCTACGTCAAGGACTGGGTGGAGAAGAAGGTCAGACGCCACTTGGCGCGGGCCCGGAACCAACGGGGCTTCGGTTGGGAGCAATGGAGTAGGCCGTGGCTGTACAAAACCTTGAAGTTGTTCAACGACTATCGGGTGCGGCGCCACAAGCCGAAAGTTGTCCCGGCATGATAGGCCCCATAAGCCTTGGCATGAAGCAAATGGGAGCGCGTAGTGCGGGAAATCCGCACGCTGCGTGCGACGCGGCGGGGGCTGGAAACGTGGCGCGGACGAACACTCGCCCGAGCCGACGCGCCAGTCCTCGACCCTACTGGGGAGAGGGCGCCGGAAAAGTGCCGGACCGGCAACTCGCCGACGCCCTACTCTACGTCACGTACGGTTCTGGGAGCGCGCGGAGGTGAGATTCCTCCGCGCGACTCGCCAGGTCGTGGTGAAGATCTCGGGCGTGAAGCACTGGCTCTGGCGCGCGGTGGACCAGGACGGGATGGTGCTCGACATCCTGGTGCAGAGCCGGCGCGACAAGCGGGCCGCCAAGCGCCTGCTCCGAAAGCTGCTGAAGAAGCAATGCCGGCCGCCTCGTGTCCTGATCACCGACAAGCTGGCGAGCTACGGAGCGGCAAGGAGGGAGATCATGCCCGGTGTCGAGCACCGACAGCACAAGGGCCTGAACAACCGGGCGGAGAATTCGCACCAGCCGACCCGACGACGAGAGCGGCAGATGAAGACCTCATGTCCGTTCCTGCCCTGAAGGGGTGACCCGTCTCGTCATGTGTCATTGATCGAGGGTCGCGCCGGAAGGTCTGGCGTGGAGCCTCAGGCACAGGAGACGGGTCATGGAGCAGCCCACACGATTTGTTGGTATGGACGTGCACAAGGATACGATCGTCGTCGCGGTCACCGCCGCAGGAGACGTCGGGAAGGCCATGCCATATGGCACGTTCCCCAACACCGCCGCGGCGCTGGAGAAGCTCGTCAAGCGTCTGCGGCAGGCCGGCGGATCCTTGAAGTTCTGTTACGAAGCGGGTCCCTGCGGCTACGGTGTTCACCGCACCCTCACCAAGCTAGGCGAAGACAGCATGGTGGTCGCGCCCTCGATGATCCCGCGTAAAAGTGGCGAGCGGCAGAAGAACGACAAGCGTGATGCCGCTAGTCTGGCGGTATTGCACCGGGGTGGGTTGTTGACTGCGGTTTGGGTGCCGGATGCGGCCCACGAAGCGATGCGCGGTCTGATCCGCGCCCGTTTGGCGGCCGTGCGGGCGGTGCGAGCCGCGCGCCAGCAGTTGAGTGCGTTTCTGCTGCGCCACGAGCGGATCTACCCTGCCGGCCGGACGGCTTGGGCGAAGGCGCATCGGGGGTGGCTGGCTAACCAGCGCTTTGCTCAACTGGCGCAGCAGATCGTGCTGGAAGAAAGTATCGAGGCGGTGCGCTTGGCGGAGCAGCGGCGGGATCGTGTTGACGGATATCTGCGCGCGCAGATCCCGACCTGGTCGCTGTTCCGCCTGGTGCGAAACCTGTGTGCGTTGCGTGGCCTGGACACGATCGCCGGTGCTGGCCTGGCCGCGGCGATTGGCGACCCGTCGCGCTTTGCGTCAGCGCCCGACTTCAAGGCCTATATCGGCTTGGTGCCGTCCGAACACTCGTCCGGCCCGAAGCGCCGCCTTGGCGCCGTCACCAAGGCCGGCGACGTTCACGCCCGCACCCTGCTGGTCGAGGCCGCCCACAGCTACCGCTTCCCGGCCCGCATCGCCCGTCACAAGCTGACAGCCGTGGACACCGTGCCGGAAGCGGTGCGCGTGATTGCCTGGAAGGCGCAGACCCGGTTGTGCCAGCGCTACCGTCACATGATGGCGAAGGGCAAGCCGGAGCAGGTCGCGGTCACCGCGATTGCGCGTGAGTTGGCCGGATTCGTCTGGGCCGTTGCCTGCATCGTGCCGGATCCTCCCGCAACGAGCTCAGCAGTAACGACTGTGTCCGAAGACGTTTGTCCAACCGGGTCGCACCGCTCCCGCAAGCCGCGTCGCCAGCCGCTGAAAGGCGCGGCGCGCCACGCGGGAGCTTCTGGACAGGCCAGTGCCGCATCGGCCGAAGAAAGCCCGGCGGGATGATCGCGCATCATTCCACCTGCTGACCAAACAGTCGAATCACCATCCGGCATGCACGGCGGAGGGCGGGACCGGTCAGGGCAATCCTCGATGAACCGCTCGGAATGCGACTTCCGCATGAAGACAGAGGCAGGCCCGCGACGCACCATGGTCTTGCGGTAACCAACCCGCGCATCACAGCATGATCAACCGTCGCTCAGTTCCCGCCCTCCACCGCGCATGCCTGCATCAGAGCCAGCAACCGAGACAAAAGGCCCGGTGGTGTTTCGCGCCCGCAGCCCTTGAAAACGGACATGACCGCGGTTCAAGTGTACTAGCTAGGATTTAATCTGACAATCTGGTTTGTTTGGTGCGGGCAACCCGGGACCGGAGGACAGGAATGTCTCGCTCCGGTCGCCCAGAACCGAGGAGCCGACCATGACCAACGAACGCAAGGTAATCCGGGCCAAGGTAGGCCTGCTGGAGCTGGCCAAACAGCTCGGCAATGTGTCGCAGGCCTGCAAGATCATGGGATACTCGCGCGACAGCTTCTACCGCTTTCAGGAGCTCTACGAAAAGGGCGGCGAGATCGCGCTGGCGGAGATGACCCGGCGCAAGCCAATCCTGCGCAATCGGGTGGAGCCGGCCATCGAGCAGGCGGTCGTCGGGCTGGCCGTCGAGCAGCCGGCCTTTGGCCAAGTCCGGGTGGCCAAGGAGCTGAAGAAGCGCGGCCTGACGATCTCCCCGGCCGGGGTGCGCTGTGTCTGGCAGCGCCACGACCTGGAGACCATGAAGAAGCGGCTCCAGGCACTCGAGGCCAAGAGCGCACAGGACGGCCTGGTGCTGACCGAAGCCCAGGTCGCCGCCTTGGAGCGGGCCCGGCAGGACAACGAGGCGCATGGCGAGTTCGAGAGCGAGTGTCCGGGCTACTGCCTGGCCCAGGACACCTTCTATGTCGGCACGCTCAAGGGGGTCGGGCGGATCTATCAGCAGACCTGCATCGACACCCACTCCAAGGTGGCGTTCGCCAAGCTCTACGACCGCAAGACCCCGATCACCGCCGCCGACCTGCTGAACGACCGCGTGGTGCCGTTCTTCGACGAGCACGGGGTCAAGCTGTCCCGCGTGCTGACCGATCGCGGCACCGAGTATTGCGGCACCTCGCAGGCCCACGAATACGAGCTCTACCTGGCGATCGAGGACATCGACCACAGCCGGACCAAGGCAAAGAGTCCGCAAACCAGCGGGATCTGCGAGCGCTTCCACAAAACGGTGCTGCACGAGTTCTATCAGGTCGCCTTCCGCAAGCGCATCTACAGCAGCATCGAGCAGCTACAGGCCGATCTCGATGTCTGGGTCAGCAGCTATAATGAGCAACGCCCTCATCAGGGCCGCTGGTGCTACGGCAAGACCCCGATGCAGACCTTCCTTGACACCCTCCCGCTCGCCAGGGAAAAAATGCTCAACGCCGCCTGACGTCGGTCAGACATGATCCATCCGAGACCATACAGGCCAGCTGTCCGATCAAATGTCAGCTAGTACAGTTCAAGTCAGCCCGGCACGCCCAGCGCTTCCTCTCCGCCCACGACCAGGTCAGCAACCTCTTCCACCTCCGCCGCGATCACCTCTACGCCGCCCAGTACCCGAGCCGCCCGGACCCGCGCCTTCCAGACCTGGGCCGAAGTGACCGGCGTTGCCCGCGTGGCGTGAGCCTGAGTGCGCCCGACCCGCGCCGCGGGCCTTATCGCGCCCACAGTCCAACAAGTTGACGGTGCCGCCAGAGGAGTGCGCGGTAGAGTCCACACCTGATGAAAGGCCCCAGAGAGGGGTGGAAACGCCAATCTGCGCCGTGAGGCTACCTGCCGCCTCCAGGTATCCCTCTGCTCGCGGAGGGCGCGGTAAAGTCCACACGCGGCAAGGGTTCAGACTCGGCATCAGGCCAGCTTTGCAATGGGCGGTCGCGAGGGGTGCAGGATCACCCCCTGCTCGTCCTCGTCCACGTGCGCGTCTGGATAAATCGCCAGGGCCAACCGAAGATTGGCCAGGAAGGTGGGACGGAAGTGGCGGAGCGCCTTGAAGCCGCTCCCGAACTGGCCGTGCAGCGCCGCCCAGCGCACTGGCGTCGGTCGCTGGAGGACGTGCAGCCGGTAGGCGAGCCAAACGTACAGGTCCAGCCCCATGCTGTTGTTCTGGATGTGCTGGAGGGCGGGCTCCCAGATCGGCACCGGGTGCTTCCTGAGCGCGGCGTAAAAGGTCTCGCTGAGGCGTACCGTCTCGATGAATAAGCTCTCTTGCCGGCTGTCCCTGATTCGTCGTCCAGCATTATCATGCCGTCGTCGACGATGCGTTCGTTGCTGAAGCCGGTGCGGCCCTTCGCCGCGGCGTAGTAGAAAGTCAGCTTGCAGGTGCTGAGGCGCGCGGCCTGGTCGCGCACCTCGCTGTAGGACTTCCCCCCATGCGAGATGCCCATGCGCTTCAGCCACTCGCGCATCGAGCGGCCCAGTTCGACCTCCCGCCTCCCAGAACGAAGCGCGCGGGTTTGCAGGTAGAGAAGGATGAGCCGCGCGCGTGAGCCATAGGGGACACCCATCATGTCCGGCTCGGCGGCACCCGGCCGCAGTAGCCGTCCCGGTTCCACCATAAGCGTGACTTGGTCGGAGCGTCGCACCCAGGGCTCGTCGGCGGCGAGCCGCTTGTGCGGAAGCGCGGCCTGGCAGAAGCCACTGTATGTGACCCCGATGCCGTTGTTCTCGTCAGTGAGCACGTCCGCCGCGATGCGCACGAGGTTGCGCTGATCTGCGCCAACTCTCCGCAGCGCCTCTTCCCGGCCCACGTCCAGCACTAGTTTGTGCAGCGTTCCCACGGTGGCCGCCTCTCCGGCTCTTGTCTTCGCGCAATCGATTTATCGCCTACCCGGCAATGTTCTGTCGCCGTGGACTCTGCCGCGCGAAGCTATTTGAAAGTCTAATTGGACTCTTCATTGAAATGTGCCGGCAGAGTCCACGGGATAACTCTGCAACTCCTTGATTTGTAGAACGCCCCGGGAGACCCGCCGCGCGGCAGAGTCCACACGTTCGCCGGTAGAGTCCACGGGACAAATCGGGTGGCCTGTGGATGGATCGCGCTGCGACAGGGGCGGCCAACCAGCCCAACGTGCGGATTTGGGGTAGCTGCAAGGTCATTGTTGTAACGCCGGACGAAGGTTCGGACCTTGGGCTCAAAGGCTCGGAGCTTGTGCCGGGCAGCGAGACCCCCGCCGGGAATCCGTCTCGACACCACACCCTTGCGAGGGTGCAACCTAACCATTATGGTTGCAACCTTGGTTGCTTGTCTGGTGTGTGTATGCAGACAATCGTCATGGCCAGCCGCAAGGGTGGCGCGGGAAAGACGACCCTCTCCTGCCACCTAGCGGTCGAGGCCGAGCGCCAGGGGTTCGGCCCGGTCGCGATCGTGGACACGGACGAGATGGCGGGGCTGGCCAAGTGGTGGGACGTGCGCGCAGCGGACACGCCCCTGCTGGCACGGGCCGAGCCGGACCTCGCAGCGGCGCTACGAGCCCTGAAGGGCGCTGGCGTGCGTCTGACCATCGTGGACACCCCGCCAGCCGTGAGCGCCGGCGTCGTGGGCTGCGTGGGCCTGGCCGACCTGGTCCTGGTGCCCGTCCGCCCCAGCCCTGACGACCTGCGCGCCGTTGGCGTGACCGTGGAGATGATCGAGCGGGCAGGCAAGCGCATGGTGTTCGTCATCAACCAGGTGAAGCCCCGCGTGCGGCTGACCGGGCAGGCCGCCATCGCGCTGAGCCAGCACGGCACCGTGGCGCCGGTCATGGTGGCAGACCGGATCGACTATGCGGCCTGCAAGATCGACGGCCGGACCGCCACCGAGCTGGATCCGGCCGGCCGCGCCGCGGAAGAGATGGCGGCGCTCTGGACCTATGTCGCCAACAGGCTGGGAGCCAAGTCATGAAAGAGCCGGTGCCGCCGCTGAGCATCATCCCGATCAAGGGGGAGGGGGCGCGTCCCGAACCCGTCCCGGAACCCAGCGCGCCCAAGCGGGTGGTGCCCAAGGAACAGGTCCTGCGGGTGGCGATGACCTTCCGGCCAATCCACAGCGACCACCAGAAGCTGAAGCGGCTCGCGCAGGAGACTGGGCGATCGATGCAGGAGTTCCTCGACGAGGCGATCCGGGAGTGGCTGGCCGCACGCGCGCTTGATTGACTGGTTGGTTGCAATACTGGTTGCTTTCGAGCGTAGGGCATAGACCAGCCCCCGCGCTCCCTGCCATCAATTCGCGGTTTCCTGCCCTGAGCCCCACCCCTTTCAGGGTGTTCGAGGCATTCCCAGCCTTGCTGAATGAGCGGTGCATCGGATGGGGCTGGGTCGGTATGGCCGGTGGTTCTGGAGCGGTTTGAGCGGCATGCGCCGGCGGGCGTGATGGCGCGGATGGCGCTGGAGCACGCGCTGCCTGCGGGCTGGGTGGACGAGGTATTCGTAAGCGTCGGCGCATGACCGCGGAATCTGTCGTTCGGCGCGGGTCTGGTATGGGCTACGGTTTCCAGTGCCAGGGGAGCAGTGCGTCGATCTTGTTGATGGGATGATCAGCGATCCGCGCGAGGACATCGGTGAGGTATGCCTGCGGATTGGTGTCGTTCAGCTTGGCGGTTTCGAGGATGGTGTAGATGCAAGCGGCGCGTTGCCCGCCGGCATCGGACCCACAGAACAGGTAATTCTTGCGGCCCAGGACTGGCCCGCGCATCCCGCGCTCGGCGGCATTGTTGCTCATCTCGAGCCGCCCGTCGCCGAGATAGCGCGACAGCGCCTGCCAGCGCACCAGGGCGTAGCGGATCGCGTTGGCAAGCTCGCTCTTGCCGCTGATCCGGGTGAGCGATGCGTCGAGGAATATCTTGAGTTGGTCGAGCGGCGGCCGGGCATGTTCGGCGCGCGCAGCGCGATGACGTTCTGGCGCATATCCGTTGATGTGGCCCTCGATGGCGAACAAGGCGGCGATCCGCTGCAGCGTTTCGCGCGCGATCGGCGAAGCGGTTTGTTGATGCACGTCGAAGAACTTGCGGCGAACGTGGACCATCCGAACACAATCGACGATTTGCGTTTCGTTCTCTCCCTTCCCTTCGCCGCTCCAGCGGCATTGCGGCGGCGGAGGCGGCTGGCCAGCTGAGATCAGGGCATGGCGGTTTGGTGAGGCAGTTCATCACAGGAACTGCCTCATGCCTCATGGTTCGCCTGCCGCTGCACCAAGCTGGATCATCCACTCCGTCGCCGTCCGTACCCGTGATGGTCCGGAGCGGCTCGACCAGGTCTATCGCCGCCTGATCGGTGATCGATCCTCCCAGCCGCCGCGGCCCATCCCAGATGACCCGCCACGGCGGGCCGACACAGCCCATGTCTCCCAATCAGGAAGATGAATCATGCGCGTCGCGATCTATGCCCGCGTTTCCACCGAGCGTCAGGAGAGACAGCAAACCATTGAGAGCCAGATCGCGGCCCTGCGAGACTGGGTGTGCTCTCAAGGTCATACCCTGGCCGAGAGGCATGTCTTCCGCGATGACGGTTACAGCGGCTCGCGGCTGGATCGCCCGGCACTGGATGCGCTGCGCGATGCCGTCCGCGATTCGGATCTCGACATCGTGGCCGTCTCCAGCCCTGACCGCCTCGCCCGCAAGTACGCCTATCAGGTGCTATTGATGGAGGAGTTTCGCCGCGCTGACTGCGAGGTTGCATTCCTGCACCACCCCATCTCGGATGACCCGAACGACCAACTGCTGCTGCAAGATTCAAGGTGCCATCGCCGAGTATGAGCGGGCCGTTTTGGCTGAGCGGTTCCGTCGCGGCAAGCTGCAGAAGGCGCGCGATGGCCATATCATCAGTGCCAAGGTTCCCTACGGCTATCGCCACGAGGGTGCTCGTGATGGCATGCCCGCCCGGCTTGTCGTCGACGAGGCGGAGGCCAACATGGTCCGCCAACTCTATGCCTGGGTGCTCGATGAGGGCCTGACCATTCGGCAATGCCTCAAGCGGCTGAACGCCGGATGCTGGGTGACCCGATCGGGCCGCCAGCAATGGGCATCATCCGTGGTGCACCACATTCTGACCGACCCTGTCTATATAGGTACAGCCTACGCCAATCGCTTCGAGTATACCGTCCCCAAGCAGCCGCGCCGTCGGTCGCGCCGGAGCAGCGAGCGCAGCTGCCGGCGTCCCCGGCCAGCGGAGCAGTGGATTGCCATTCCGGCCCCACCGCTGGTTGACCGGCAGACCTGGGATTGTGTGCATGACGCGCTCGCGCGCAATGCGGCGATGGCATTCCGCCGGAACAAGAAGCATGATTATCTGCTGCGGTGTCTGCTCAAGTGTGGCAGCTGTGGCTTAGGGATTCACGGCTGCTATTTTCCAGGTCATGACGGGCGTCCTGGCAGGCGGTACTACCGTTGTGCAGGCACTGACCCGCTGACAACAGGCCGTGAGACGAGATGCCCGCGCGGGCGCATCGAAGCCGACGCGCTGGAGCACGCAGTCTGGACCCACGTGGTTGACCTCCTCAGAGACCCCGCCCAAATCCTGGCGCAGTTCGAGCGCCTCACGAGCGGAGGCACCGATCACCGGCAGGACAGCCTCGGCGATCAACTGCGGGCCCGCATCGAGCGGGTGAACCGGGCGGACCGGCGACTGCTGGAAGCCTATCAGGCCGAGGTCATCAGCCTGGAGGAGCTGTCCAGTCATCGCCGGGCGCTCGCCGACCAGCGATTGGCAGCCGAACAGCAATACGAGCGGCACTATCGCCTGCGCGAACAGCAGTTACGGGCCCGGGAGACCATGACCAATCTCATCGCCTTCAGTGAGCGCGTTGCCGCCCGGTTGCAGACAGCCAGCGTCAGTGAACAGCAGGCGATCCTCAAACTGGTGGTCGACCGCATTATTGTCCATGACGATACGGTGGAGATCCAGCATGTCATCCCGCTGCGCGGACAACCCCCACGGAACGGGCCACCCATCCCCAAAGGTGGATTGCGTTCGGATGGTGTGGCTCCAGCACGCGACCTCGATCAAGGGCGGCTCGCCCGCCGGCGTGCTCGGCCTGTAGAGCCGCTCGAAGCCGGCATAGCCGTCGGCGTGCAGGAAGCCTCGACAGCCGCCGAGCAGCGCCTCGGCATGGATGGCCTTGCGATCCGCCGAGTAGCGGTAGGACGCCGCCGGCGGCACGCCCGAGCCCCAGGGGCGCTCGTCGCGCACCACGACCCACAGCCGCCCGGTCTTGGTCTTCCCCAGTCCGGGGGCGAGCACCGGGACGGTGGTGTCGTCGGCATGCAGGGCGGCGCCGGCGCGGACGTGGCGGCCGATCGCCTCGGCCAGCGGCGTGAGCAGGAAGACCGCTTGGCCCACCCAGTCGGCGAGCGTCGCGCGATCGAGCGCGACGCCGTCGCGGGCGTAGATGCTGGCTTGGCGGTGCAGCGGGGTGTGGTCGGCGTATTTCGACACCACGACCTGGGTGAGCAGGCCCGGCCCGGGCCGTCCCCGCTCGATCGGCAGCGTCGGCATCGGCGCCTGCACGATGGCCTCGCAGGCGCGGCAGCTCAGCTTGGGGCGGATGTGCTGGACCACCTTGAAGCTGGAGGGGACGTATTCGAGCACCTCGCGCTCGTCCTGCCCGATGCGGCTGAACACCGTGCCGCCGCAGCCCGGGCAGGCGCAGGCGGGCTCGTGGACGATGACCTGGCGCGGCAGGATGGGACGGCAGCGGCCGCCGGAGCGGCTGGCGACGCGCGCCTGCCGGCGCAGGATTGACCGCAGCGCGATTGGTGTTGCCGGGGGTGATCTTCAGCGCCACGACCTGGCCTTTGTGGTTGATGACGAAGTGCAGTTTGAGGCCATAGAACCACCCCATGCTGGTCTTGCCGCGTGCGGCCAGGCCGTCGAAGACCTTGTGGCGGTGGATACGGCGATTGTGGCAGACGGCCAGCTTGGTTGAATCAGCGAAGTAGACGCCTGTCTGCTCGCCGCTCACGCTGTGCAGCAGGACCATCAGTGGCGCGAACAAACGCGGCATCAGGCTGACGAAGCGATCATAGTGCGGGATGGCGCCAAAGCAGGCGCGATACTGCTGGCCGATCCCATAATGGTAGAACGCCTTGAAATGCTTGAACGCCGACAGGTGAAACAGCACCATGATGAACAGCATCTCGGAGCGCGACAGCTTGCCGGCGCGGTGCCTTGTCGTCTCCGACGGGATCAGCCGGTGCCCTTCCCACTCTTCGAACAGCTTGCAGAAATCGTCGAGGCAGCAATACAGCGCTGTGATATCCATGGACATTGAGGGGGTCCCCCGGAACCTGGTTTGACGCTCAGCCTTCGCAAGCCGATGCTGTCAAGCCCTTGGATTCCTGGGAATCCCCTCAACCCTTATCCATAGTTCGGGTTACTTCAACGTCAGGGCACGCCCATATGACGCACCTATCTATTCTATAGCCGTCACCTGTCTCGCCGCGCTTGGCGGCGTCGCACAGGCCGCGCACGCGCAAGGGGGGCAGCTTAGAGGCGGTTTTCAGAATTCCTGAGCGAGCCTGCCTGCAACCAGGAATATGCATGCGCTTTGCAGCAGGGACTGGACGATGAAGCCGAGCCGGTCATAGCGCAGGGCAAGGCGCTTGTTCTCCAGCACCCAGGCATTGCTGCGCTCCACCGGCCAGCGTCGCTTGCCGAGCCCTGAACCGCTGGGCTGGCCGCGCTTGTGGATGCGGGGTTCGGCGCCGAAGGCGCGGCACAGATCACGGTGGCGCTCGGCGTCATAGCCCTTGTCGGCGAACACCGTGCGGATGCGCGCCATGACGGCGAAGGCGGCCAGGAACAGCCGCTCGAAGACGAGGGTGTCGTTGACGTTGGCCGCGGTGGCCACGCAGGCGACCGGCACGCCGTCCCCGTCCACCGCGACATGATACTTGGTGCCCCGCTTGGCCCGATCCGTCGGGTTCGGGCCGCTGAGCTCGCCGCCGCGCTTGGCGCGCACCGAGCAGGTGTCCAGGATCAGGTCGGGATGGCCGCGCAGCATGCCGACCAGCATGGCATGGACCTGCGCCAGCAGGCCCCTCTCGGCCCAGTGTGCCAGGCAGCGGCGCAGGGTCGAGCCGCTGGCCTGGTCGGCCGTGGCGGTCAGGCTGCGCCACGGCGTGCCCTCACGCAGGAACCGGCGCAGGGCGGCCAGCACCCGGATCGTCGCCGTGGGCGGATGACCGCGCCCCTGCTGGCCCGGTTTCTTGCAGGCGTCGATCACCGTCGCGATGAGATGCAAAATCCTGACGTCCACTGCCGCTCTCCTTGTCTGCCGTCCCAGACATGGGCAGCAACAGCGCAGACCCGGCGGTCAGAGCCAACTCAACTGAAGGTAGTTCTGAAAACCGCCTTTTAGATAATAGCGAAACTTGCGCAGGATGTCCTACCGAAAGCATAGTGTAAAAAGCTGAAATATTCGGTCTCGCTACTCATGCACGTTGTGCATGGCCGGTACGCGAAGAAGAGTATGTATTCTGATCTGGATAGGGAGCAATACCTTATTGTGCGATGCAGCATACAGTGTGCATTCCAGTAGCGAACAAAGGAATTTTCATCATGGCCGATAACTATCAACAGATCAGCAAGCAGCAGAACGACCAAGCCAGCGCCGCGGCGCGTCAGCAGGGTGCCGAGGCCGTCCGCCAGGGTGCGCAGGCAATGCAGCAGGGCGTTCACACCACCAGTGAGGCGGTGCGCCGGGCCGGCGATGTCACCGCCGAGGTGGCACAGCGCAGCGGCCAGGCCGGGGCCGAGGCCGTACAGCGCGCCGGGGACGCCGCGAGCGAGACGATGCGCCGGAGTGCTGAGGCGTTCACCGACAGCCAGCGCCAGCTGGTCCAGAAGGCAGCCCAGCAGTCCGAGGAGATGAGCCGCAAGGCGGCCCAGGCGGCCCAGGGTATCACCGAGGACCTGCGCGCGTTCATGACGCTGCCCAATGCGGCCAACGGTGGCCTGCAGGATCTGAGGCAAAGCGTGACGGGGTTCATCGAGGGCGTTGTGCGGACCAACCTACGGGCCACGCAGGAGCTGCTCCAGCTCGCCAATCCCAGCGCCTTCGTCGAGCTGCAGCAGCGGTTCATGCGCGAGTATCTGGACGTGCTGATGCAGGGCACCACGACCTGGGTCCGCGCCACTCGCCGCACCGCTGACGAGACGCTACGCCCGCTCGAGCAGCAGATTACGCAGCGTCAGCAGGCCAATCAGAGTGAGCGGTACCAGTACGCGGCGGAGTAACCGTCGCGCAAGCCGCCAAGCTCAAAGCCTGAGGTAAAATGGCCGGTCGTGCCCACGGGTGCGCCGGCCGTTTCCGTTTCTAAATAAGAAACGTCCGCTCAGCCAAGACTCGTGTGCGTCCCAGGCGGAAGAAGGCTGCATGGAATGACGACTATATGCTCCGGCTCTTGGCAGGCTAGCCCATGAGCTTCTGTCCGAGATCGAGACAAAATTTCATGCGTAGCCCCTGGGCTTCGCTCATTGGCAGCCAATGTGAGCACGACCGTCCGTTGGCGAGCACGGCGCGATGATGGCGAGCACAGTGGCAGATAATGTGAGCACGACGCTGGCCCCGTTGTCAGCTAATCCGAGCAGGAAGAGGCGCTGTTTGCGAGCACGAGTGTCGATGATTGCGAGCGCCTACACCTATCAGCCACGCCACTTCGGCTATTACGACCGGGCCGTGAGCGTCTACAGCCACCTCAGCGATCGGCTCGGCGTGTATGGCACTTTGGTCATCTCCTGCGCGCCGCGGGAAGCCACCTACGTGCTCACCGGCATCCTCGACAACGACACCAGCATCGACCCCGAGATGCACACGACCGACACGCATGGCTTCACCGAAACCTTGTGGGGCCTGTGCCATTTGCTCGGCATCGACTTCATGCCACGCCTCAAGGACCTGGCCGATCAACGGCTCTGGCGGATTCACAGCTGTCAGATCCCCGACGCGCTCGCCGGCCTGTTCGCCGGCAATGCCGATGCCGTGGCGATCACCGAGCAATGGGACCAGCTGGTCCGCATCGCCGCATCGCTCAAGGCGCGCACCGCGCCGGCCCATGTCGTGCTACAGCGGCTGACCGCCGGTGGCCCCTCCGATCGCGTCGCCAAGGCGCTCACCGCCCTCGGTCGGTTGGTCAAGACCCGCAACATCCTGCGCTACCTGCACGATGAGCCGCTGCGCCTGCGCATCCAAACCCAGCTCAACCGCGGCGAGGCCCGCCACGGCTTGGCCAGGTGGTTGGTAACTGCTCAACCCACCCCTCCCTCCGCAAATCATTGATAAGCAACGCTTTCTGGGCGAGGCGATTTTGGGCGTAACGGCAGTATCGAATCCGACGCATGTAACGGCCAAGGCTGCGATATTACGATATAAATAAGTATCTGGTATCGTCGCGGATTTTACTTCAACTGCCCAAATTTATCCCGTTTTCTGAGACTGCTGAAAATCATTCTATATCAACGCATTGCGCGAAGCGGGGTGGGTTGAGCAGTTGCGGTGGTTGTTCTTCGCCGACCAGGGCGAGTTCCGCACCTCCGACTTCGAGATGATCATGAACAAGGCCAGTTGCCTCAGCTTGCTGTCCAACGCCGTGGTGCTGTGGAATACCGTGCAAATCGAGCGCATCGTCGCGGAACTGCGGGCCGGCGGCGCGACGATCCACGACCAAAACCTCGTCCACGTCTGGCCGCTACAGCGCCGCCACATCACCCCGAACGGGGTTTATTTCGCCAACCGCGCCATGCCGGCCTTCGTCTTGCCGGAACCGGTCGAAGCCTGACGGCGCGCGCCCGACCGCCCACCACCCATTCAAGGGGTCAACTTGGCGTGCAATACGCTACCGTATAAAATCGCAGCCCTGCGGGAGGCACACCGACCTTGAGAGTCCTGATCTTCGGTGCGGGCGTGCTGGGCAGCCTCTACGCGGGCCGCCTCGCGATGGCCGGCCACGACATCACCCTGCTCGCACGCGGCGCCCGGCTGGGACAGGTGCGCGACGGACTGGTGCTGCTCGATGAGGCGACGGGACAGAAAGCACGGCCGCGGGTGTCCGTCGTTGCGGAGCTGGGGCCGGAGGACGAGTACGACCTGGCCATCGTCGCCGTCCGGGCGGAGCAGCTGTCCGGCGTGCTGCCCCCGCTCGCAGCGAACCGCCACATTCCCACGATCTTGTTCTTCCACAACCACGCATCCGGCTCCGAGACATTGAGGGCCACGCTGGGGCCGGATCGGGTGCTGCTGGGCTTCCCGGGCGCGAGCGGTGCGCGTGAGGCCGGGTTGGTGCGCTACCGACTCATCCCGCAGCAGAGGACCACGCTGGGCGAGCCGTGCGGGCGTGTCACACCGCGGCTGCGCGCGGTGGCCACGGCCCTGCGCGCGGCCGGGTTCCCGGTGGCGCTCAGCCGCCGCATGGACGCTTGGTTAAAAACGCACGCCGTATTCGTTACCGCGGTGGCTGGTGCGATCTACGCTGCGGGCGGCAGCTGCGCCGCGCTCGTCTCGCAGCCGGGGGGTGTCGTGCGCCTGGTGCGCGCCGTGCGCCAGGGCTTCCGGGCGCTGCGCGCGCGCGGCGTGCCGATCGAGCCGCGCAAGCTGGCTGTGCTATTCCTCTGGCTGCCGCTTTCGGTTCCGGTCGCCTACTGGCGCCGCTACCTCGCGCGGCCGGCCGCCGAGCTGATCTTCGCCCGCCACGCCCGGGCCGCGCCGGCTGAGATGCGGGAGCTGGTCCGGCAGGTGCGGGCGCTGATCCCCGGGGTCGAGACCTCCGCGCCTGATCTCGACGAGGTCTGGGCTGCGGTGGACCGGCGGGTAGCCAGCCACCAGGCCGAGGACGCGACGTAGCAGCTTGTCTCGACTTGCCCGCGCGAGGACCGTCGATCTGGTCGACGCCGCCGTGCGCACGCTCGAACGCGGCGTCCAATATGTCTCGATCCGCTATTCCGAGCGTCTGGCCGAGGCCGGGATCGAATCCTCGGTGGGCAGCGTCGGCGACAGCTATGACACTGCCGTCGCTGAAACGTCAACGGCCTCTTCAAGGCCGCGATGACCTACCGGCGCGGCGCCTGGCGCAACGCAGAGACGGTAGAATTCGCCACGCTCGAATGGGTCGACTGGTTCAATCATCGGCGCCTTCTCGAGCCAGTCGGAAACGTCCCACCCGCCGAAGCCGAAGCGCGCTACTATGCGCAAGCGAACGAGCTCGCCATAGTGGCGTGACTCAAACCAAACAGCCTCCGGCAAACCCGATGCGGTTCAGTTTGCGAGCGCCCTGCAAAGTGGCCAAACTCAACCACAGAACGCCAACGCGCGCCCATGTGCGGAACCGGCCGGGAGATCAAGCATGTCCATCAGCGCGCAGGCCCTCCATCCGCCGACGGAGGACCCGGTCAGCAATGTCCTGAAGTGGATACTTCTTCTCACGGCGGTTCTCACGTTTGCCCTGATGGCCTGGGCGACCGTCCTTACCTATGAAAGATCGCCTCCGCAGCCGGATCGCTTCCTCACCGCGACCGGGACAGTTCTGTTCGGCGCCGAGGACCTGTTCGCTGGTAAGGCAGGGTTCCAGAAAGCCGACCTCATGGATTACGGCAGCCTGTACGGCATGGGGTCGTATTTCGGCGAGGATTACACTGCCTCCGTGCTCGTGCGCCTGGCAACGCTCACCGAGGATAACGTCGCACGCGCGCGGTACGGCAAGGCATTCTCGGCACTCCCCGCCGATGAGCAGGCGTCGGCCGCGACGACGATGCGCACGCAGTTGCAAGGCGTGGACCTGACGCGCTCGGAGGTCGTGGTTCCGGACGCGCTGGCCGTGGCAGTGCGCCAAGGCCAGGCCGACATCGCCAAGCACCTCAATACCATCGATGCCGCCGCCGGATGGACGCCGGCCTACAGCCTGGGCCCGCATGATGCGGTCCAGACCGCCGACTTCCTGATCTATTCCGCCCTGACCACGGTGGCGCGCCGGCCCGGCCTCACCTGGTCGTGGACCGAGAACTGGCCCTATGAGCCGATGGTCGGCAACACACCGACCACGAACACCTTCATCTGGACCTGGGCAAGCTTCTGCTTCACGTTCTTCGCGTTTGGCCTGGTGCTGTTCGTCTACGAGTTCTGGCTCAATCACCCCGACGACGCGCCGATGGACCCGGTGCTCGCCAGGATTGGCCCCCTCACGCCCAGTCAGCGCAAGACGGGAAAATATTTCCTGTTCGTAGCGGCGGTGCTGCTGTTGCAGATCGGCGCGGGCATCGTCATGGCCCACTCGGTACTATGATCGCGTCAACTTCTACGGCATCGACCTCAACTACCTCCTCCCGTTCAACTTTCTTCGCGACGTGCATATCCAGGCGCCGCTCATCTGGATCGGCGTCTCCTGGATTGGCGCTGGGCTGTTCCTGGCGCCCGCAATCGCCGGCGGCCGGGAGCCACGGGGTCAGGGCTTTCTGGTCGATGTGCTGTTCTGGGTAACCGTCGCGATCGTCGTGGGCGCCCTCACCGGGGATTATCTCGGCATCGGGGGATACCTCGACCGCGGCTGGTTCTGGTTCGGCAACCAGGGTCTGTCCTATCTCGAGCTCGGGCGCTTCTGGCAGATCGGCTTCTTCCTCGGCCTCGCGATCTGGAGCGCCCTCATCCTCCGCGCCCTCTGGCCGACCGGCACGGCGCTATGGCACGCAACCCGGCAGTTCTGGTCGGGCCGGATCCGGATGGAGCACCTGATATGGGCCTCCACCGTGAACGTCGCGGTGCTGTACGCCTTCGGGATGATCCCGCTCACCGGGATTGAGAAGTCCTTCACGCTCACCGATTTCTGGCGCTGGTGGGTGGTGCATCTGTGGGTCGAGCAATCCTTCGAGTTCTTCGCCGCCTGCATGAGCGCTTATCTGCTGATGGCAACCGGGCTGGTGTCGCGCAAGCTCGCTGAGCGGGCGACCTATTTCGAGATCATTCTGATTTTCCTGGGCGGCGTGATCGGCACCGGGCACCATCTGTATTGGGCGGGCGGCCCGAGCCTATGGGTGCCGATGGGCAGCATGTTTTCGTTCATCGAAGTGCTGCCGCTCGTGCTGCTGATCATCGAAGCGATTCAGCAGGTACCTGGCTGATAACGGCGCACCGGGAGTTCCAGTACAGACTTGCCTACACCTACATCATCGGGGCGGCGTTCTGGAACTTCGTCGGCGCCGGCGTATTCGGTGGCGGCACGCTGAACGCGCCGCTCGTGAACTACTATGAGCACGGCACCTTCCTCACGCTCAACCATGCCCATACGGCGCTGTTCGGAGCGTTCGGATTACTGGGGATCGGCCTGATCTATTTCTGCCTGCGCTATCGGGCGGGCAATCGCGTCCCCTTCTCCGATCCGACGGGCATCCTCGCGTTCTGGCTGTATAATGGCGGGCTGGCGCTGTGGATCCTGCTGAACTTCTTCCCGATCGGCTGGCCGCAGCTCGAGGCGGTGTACGAGCACGGCTTCGCCTATGCACGCAGCGCGAGGTTCTACGATACCACGCTCTACTGGCAGTGGATGCGCTTGCCGGGTGATGTGGCCTTCGCCTTGGGTGCCGTGCTCATGGCATGGGACTTCATCATCAAGTTGCGTCCTTTGCTGCCGCAGCCAGCTGAGCAACCGGGCCCCGACCCGCGCCTTGGCCTCGCGCTGGGGTCGCGGCAGAAAAGATGATGGCCCGGCAGCAAGCCAACGATTGAGGAGATTCATACCTTGCCCAGACCCCATGGTAGTCCGAGGGGCCGCTCGCACTACGCCGCTCCCGTTATGCTGCCGTCCCGATGGCCAGCGGTTGCCGACGAGTTTCGAGACGAAGGCTGATCCTCCTGGGTAACCAGAGCGCTCGCAGCAGGTCTGCGCAATCTGTTTGCAACGCTGATGGTCTTCGCCGAATGCAGGTGCGCTCGTGATCTTGCGTTGTTCGGAGCCCTGCCATGTCTGGAAATGATGTGGCCACGCGTGCCCCGCCCGTGTCCCTATGGAAGTTCGTCGATCCCGACGTACTGTGATTGGGGGCCACACAGCGCTTGCGCTTGCCCTTGCACCCGCTCAAGCGGCGCTCCCCAATCTCCCCGGCCGTCCCGTCGAGAGCTTGACGGCGGGTAGGAAGTCCAACGCCTCGGCCACTACGGCGCCTGGGCGGGATCGTTTGTCGGTGGGTGAGGCGCGTGCTGATCCCGCGCCATCGCCTGCACGGCGTCCTCCACCGACTTGAACACGCGCGCTGCGCCCAGCGTCCTCAGTAATCCCGTCCGTGCCGCCTGAAGCTCGGCACGCTCCGCCGAAAGACGTGCCAGTGCGACCTCAATGCCTTTGGCGCGGAGGGCTGCGACGGTTTGTTGCAGAACCCGCGACCCAGTGTAATCGAGGCTGATCATGCCGCTCGCCTCAATGACGACCAATCGCACCGGAACGGGGGCCCGTGTCGCAGCCTTCTGTAGCAGGCGGCAGACGAACACCGCGTTGGTGAAGTTGAGCGGTGCCGCCGGCGCGAAAACTACGACGCCCGGCTGGTACTCGCCCAACTCGCCGTGGCTTGGCGGCCACCACACCGTGGTTCCCGGTACACGCGCCATCTCGCTGCAAAGCGGGCGGGCGACGGAATAGAAGCTTTGTAGCAAAGAGAGCACGATGCTGCACAGCATCCCAGTCTCGATTGGCAACGCGATGATCAAGCCGGCGCTCGCCACCACGAGCAAGATCTCGAGGCCGCCGTCACGCAGGATACGCGCCATTTCGCGCATTCGAAGGATCCGAATGGCAATTGCCACCAGGACGCCAGCAAGCGCCGCCAACGGCACGTAGGCGAGGAAAGCCCCGCCGGCCAGGATGAAAGCAGCGATGCAGCCGACCGCCGTCAGGGAGACCAGCTGTGAGCGGCCGCCAGCTTCCACGACGGCCGCCGTACGCGGTGGGCTGGCATTGACGGTAAAGGAGCCGAGCAGCCCGGCTAGCAGGCAGCCCACGCCGATGGCGCCAAAGTTCGAGCTGATGTGTTCTAGCTGCCCGCGCTCTGCCGGAAATGCTCGCAGCACAACGGTCGTCTGCATCATGCACACGACGCTGACAATCGCGGCGAGCGGCAGGAGCCGCGCGGCGTCTCGCATGCCGCTGACGGCCGGTAAGCGCGGGTATGGAAGAGCACTCGACAATGGACTGAGAACGGCTACGCCGTGCTGTTGCAGATGAAAGCCCGTCACTGCGAGCGCCGACGCCATGATAGCGAGCAGTGCGCCCGGGATATGTGGCGCCACCCGCTCCGTGAGCAGTGTTGCCATCATCACGGTGGTCGCGATGGCCAGCGGGTATGGGTTGGTTTCCGGTAACGCGCCCAGCAATGCGCCGACGCGGGTGAGCAAGGACCCAGATGCTCCCGCCACGCCGAGAACCGCCGGCAACTGGGCGACGATGATGTGCACGCTGATGCCCGCAAGAAAGCCCGTGGTGACTGGGATTGACAGCAGATCGGCGACCCAGCCCGCGCGCAGCACCGCCGCGATGATAAGGATGCCGCCCACCATCAGCGACAACAGCGCCGCAAGACGCGCGTAGTCGCCGGCGCCGGCGCCGGCCAGCGCCGCGAGCCCCCCGGCGAAGATCGGCACGATGGTCGAGTCCGCACCAGCAGACAGAAATCGGTTTGCCCCGAACACGGCGAACGCAAGCGAGCCGGCCACAAAGGCAATCAATCCAGCCTCCGGCGGTAAATTCGCCAGCCGCGCGGTGGCGAGCTGCTCGGGTGCGGCGATCGCCGTCAGCACCAGGCCAGCAATCAGATCGTGGGGAAGCCATGACGGTCGGAAGCCGCGGAGGGACGCAAACAGCCACGGTCGCCGATCCGAGTGGATGCCGATGGACAGCCTTCTCTCATTCATTGTGCCGTTCCCCTGAGGAATGTCCCTTACGGATGCGGGGAGGCAGGACAGCCGATCAAGGTGCATCAATCCTTCCAGTACACCTTTCAACGAAGCCGTCCAGAACCTGGGGGTGCTACGTCCAGGGCCGGGGTTGAGGCCGGGGGCGGGATGCGGTAGCGAATCATGCTGGAACTGGACGGGGCCGACGGCACGCGGCGGGTGTACGAGGTCGGCGCCGGCGAGCGCTCGCCGGCCGGGCATGGCGCGGCGACCCTGGGTTTCCGGTTGGAGGAGGGCAAGGCGGTGCTGGCCGCGCTACAGCGCCATCTCCTTGCGGCGCAGGTGGACGAGCACTGCCGTAGTCGGCGCCGCTGCGACCGGTGCGGGGCGCAGCGCCCGCTGAAAGACCTACGCCCACGGCGCCTGAGCTCGCTGTTCGGGGTGGTGGAGGTGCGTGCCCCCCGCTCCGGCCCGTGCCGGTGCGGTGTCGCCTGCCGCCGCTCGATCACGCCGGTAGCGGAGATCATGCCCGACCGTTGCACGCCGGAGTATGAGCGCGCCGTCGCCGCGATGGGCGCCGCGCTGCCCTACCGCCGCGCCCTGAAGCTGCTGGGCGAGTTCTTCCCGCTGGGCGACGCTCCTTGCGGTCGAGACCACCCGCCAGCGGACCCTGCAGGTCGGTGCCCGGCTCGAGCGCGCGGCGCTGGCGCCGACACAGCCACCCGCCGCGGTGCCCGGGGCGGGCCCGATCGCGCTCGGGATCGACGCCGGCCACGTGCGCTCGGTGCGCCGTTGCCAGGTGCGCTCCTTCGAGGCCTTCGTCGCCCAGGTCGGCGATACTGAGGACGAAGCTGTGGTGTTCGCGAGCGTGCCCGCCGAGGCAGACCGGCAGCAACAGCAGTTGCGCGGCGTGCTGTAGGGCCTCGGCGCGACGCCGAGCACGCCGATCACCATCCTGAGCGGTGGCGCTGATGGTCCACGCTCTCTCGGCGAGGCGGCGTGCGTCGGCCCAACCAGCCATGCGTTGGATTGGTTTCGTGCGACCTGAGGGCTACCGGGGTCAATACCGCCCCGGCAGCCCGCAAGGTTCGATGTTGGAGTGTTTCGTGAGGAAACCTTGTCCACCCAAGTGCTGCTACCCGGACATGCGAAGGAGCAATCCGACGTGTGAAGCTCCGGGGACAACGGCCTCAATCTGGCAGCACCAAGCCGGAGGCGGCCTAGCAGAGGATGGCAGGCTGAACGCGAGTGAACGTCCGTGGTTAAGGTCCGTCATCCAAGACCGGCCAAAGGTGCTGACAGGCCGGGGCCAAAATGGCATGCGGGTCGGTTCGTCGAGTGGAACCCTCGACGACGGTGGCGACACGACCCGCCGGACTATAGGACGCAGCCGCCCCATCCGCTTCTCCACATTGGACAACAGGGTAAGCCCCATTCGTCCCGCCGCCGTGAGGTGGCGGTATCCGGACCGCAAGGGCGGGGATGGCGGAGGGGGTAGAGGAGCGGCGGAGCAAGCGAAGGCCGCCCTGTAATGGGGCGGACAGGGCCTCGGCGACGAGGGGATACCCGGCCCGAAAGGGCGCCGACTTCCGCCATGGTCTCGACGGTTGGGAGGACGTGCAGCGCCTGAATCGCTGGAGACGTTAGACGGTGCGAACCGAACAGACCGGCGAGCGAGGGCAGACGGCGTGGTCCGGCATCGACTGGACCGCGACGGAGGCCGTCGTGAGGCGATTGCAGGATCGGATCTACCGGCAGAGGCTTGAGCCGGATGACGAGCAATCGTCACGTCCGGTTCTGAGGGGGGGGCCGGGCCTCGGCAACGAGGCCCGGCTACCCGACATCTCGCCATGCGCATTCATCACGTGGCACAAGCTGCCATGGGATGGCCCACCGACACACCGGGCGAACGCGAGGAAGAGGCCCGCCTCGCCGGTGCGGTCGAGCAATCCGCCGGCGCCTCTGGCACGGTCAGGTGCAGCGGGCCCTCGATCTCATGGGGGAGACGCTGGCGTGGTTCGAGGGCATGGCAGGAGCGGCACCAAGCGCCGCAGCAAAGGTGGCCGCGTTATTGCGTGGGCTTGAGACCTACGTCTCCGGGCAGGCCGACCTGATTATCGACTACGCCAAGGCGCGGCGCAGCGGCGAGCCGATCTCGACGGCGGCGACGGAGAGCACGGTGCAGTGGCTGCTGCACCGTCGGATGGGCGCCAACCAACACATGCGCTGGTCGCCGCGGGGCGCACATCGGATGCTGAAGGTCCGCACCGCCGTTGCGAACGGCATCCTCGCCGCCGATCATGCCGCCGCCGAACGGTGAGCCCGCCGGCCGTTCCGCCCAGCAGCGTAGGCCCCCAGGTTTTGGACGGTCTCGTCCCACTCTACCTTCGAGCCTGAGAACGACAATGACCGTGGCCAAATTTCTCATCATGATCGGCCTGATTTCGAATATTCTGGGTGTGGGTCTTCTGGCGCGCGATTTGATCCTGACCAAAGCGGAAGCAACCGAATTGGCAGCATTCTACCAACCGGGTGAAGAAAAGCACGAGAGGCGCAGGCTTCTGGAGGTCCAGAGCGCGCTCAGCCAATCACGCAATGCCCAGATCGGTCTCGCGCTGACGATCCTCGGATTTGTCGGGCAGCTAGTCGGAACTTTGCTGTGGTGATGCGTCAGGCGCGAAAGTGCGCCGACCCCGCCACGCTTCCCGTGCTGGCCGCCCGCATCGCCGAGCGCCGTGCCTCCCGCAGCACAGCGCCCAGGGGGCTGCTCGGCCGGCTCGGCCCAGGACTGATCACCGGCGCCTCCGACGACGATCCGAGCGGCATTGCCACCTACTCGCAGACCGGTGCGCAGTTTGGCTACGCGATGTGCTGGGTGATGCTATTCTGCTTCCCGCTGATGGCGGCAATTCAAGAAATCAGCGCGCGCATGGGCCGCGTCACAGGCCAGGGCATTGCCGGCAACATCCGCGCGCATTACTCGCGTTGGATGCTTTACGTGATCGTCGGGCTGCTGCTGCTGGCAAACACGATTAATCTGGGCGTCGATCTTGGCGCGATGGCAGCGGCACTCAACCTGCTGATCGGCGGCCCGACCGGTCTGTATGTCGTGGGCGTTGCCGTCGGCTGCACTTGGCTCGAAGTGTTCTCCCGCTATGAGCGCTACGTCTCCATCCTGAAATGGACCAGCTTCGTCTTGCTCGCCTACGTGGCGGTCGCGCTGGTGGTGCACGTGCCCTGGGGGCTGGTCCTCTATCGCACCTTCGTGCCCAATTTCTCGTTGGAGCCGGATTACGTCGTAACCGTGGTTGCCGTGCTGGGTACGACAATCACTCCTTACTGCTTCTTCTGGCAATCCTCGCAGGAGGCGGAAGACCAGCGCATCGATCTCTCCGCCTACTCGCTCCTCGACGCGCCGGAGCAAGCGCCGGTGGAGATCTCGCGGATGCGTTTCGACACCTATATTGGGATGGGCTATTCGAATGTGATCAGCCTGTTCATCATCGTCGCCACCGCGGCGACCTTGAACGCGAACGGCATCACCGACATTCAGACCTCAGCCCAAGCCGCCGAGGCGTTGCGACCTATCGCGGGGGTTTTCACATTCGCCCTTTTCGCCGCCGGCATCATCGGCATCGGCCTTCTCGCCGTCCCAGTGCTTGCCGCTTCCGGCGCGTATGCGCTCGGCGAAGCGCTCGGTTGGACCACGGGCCTGGACCGCCAACCGCTTGATGCCAAGGCGTTCTACGGCACCATCGCGGTGTCTACTCTGATCGGAACTTGCATCAATTTCGTCGGCCTCGACCCGATCAAGGCGCTGTTCTGGTCGGCGGTGATTAACGGCGTGGTCGCGGTGCCTCTGATGGTGATCATCATGCTCATGGCGATGCGCCCCGACGTGATGGGGCGCTTCGTGCTGCCGTGGGCGCTATGGGCAATGGGATGGTTATGTACCGTCACGATGGCTATCGCGGTTGGGATTATGTTGGTGACTTGGTAAGGGGATCAGTTGATCGCACCAATCTAGGGGGATTATCTTTCATCTCCCCCATTCTTCTAAGTAGGTAGCCAAAAGTCTTGCGACAGATGCCGTGCTGAGTCGACGGTGTCTGGATGGACACACCCAGATCGACCTATCCGGCGTTCAGTAGGGCGGGTCGCAGGCGTCTGTCGCAAGCGCTCGCTCAAGCGCATGCCGTGAGACTTTATCGGCGCCTTCGGGCGGTTGCCGAGAGTGCGGAAGGCGAGCCTGTGGTCGCGGTCGCCTGAAGTGGCCCCGGTCCTTTGAACAAAATTTCCGCGTCGTTATTGATCCGGCTTGGGTAGTGTTGGAATTGCCGCGTGGTTGATCCAGTTTGGTAGGATGGATCATGTGGACATGCGCAAGCTGCCGGCGGCAGCCCAAGAGGAGCGTCGGCGGCAGGTGGTGGGACTACGCGAGAGCGGCCTGACCTACGAGGCGATCGCGGCGCAGACGGGTCTGACCCGGACGGGGGTGTTCAACATCTGCCGGCGCTTCGCGGCGGCGGGGATGGCGGGCTTGCGCAGCGGACCGCGCGGTCCGGAGCCGGGGAGCGGGCGGTTCCTGAATGCGCGGCAGGAAGCGGAGATTCGTGAACTGATCTGCCGGCACCCGCCGGACCAGCTTGGCCTGCCGTTCGCGCTGTGGAGCCGTGCGGCGGTGCGCGCCCTGATCGAGCAGCGCTGTGGGGTGCGGCTCGCGGTGCGCACCATGGGAAGCTACCTGGCGCGCTGGGGGTTCACAGCGCAGAAGCCGCTGCGGCGGGCCTATGAGCAGCGTGCAGCCGAAGTGCGCCGCTGGCTGCGGCGGGACTACCCGGCGATCGTGGCTCGGGCCAAGCGAGAGAAGGGCACGATCTTCTGGGGCGACGAGACCGGCTTGCGCGCCGATGACGTGCGCGGCCGCAGCTACGCCCCACGCGGACGAACCCCGGTGGTCCGCCCCAATCACCGGCGGGCGGGCGTAGGCCTGATCTCGGCGGTAACCAACAAGGGCGAGCTGCGCTGGATGGTGCTCGACGGCGCGATCAAGGCACCGACGCTGATCCGCTTTCTCGACCGCCTGATCCGCGATGCCGGCGGCAAGGTGTTCCTGATCTTGGACAACCTGCCCGTCCACCGTGCCCGTGCCGTGCGGGAGTGGCTGGCCGGGCGCACCGCGCAAATCGAGGTGTTCCATCTGCCCTCCTACAGCCCCGAGTTGAACCCTGACGAGTGCCTCCATGCCGACCTCAAGCAGGCCGTCACCCGTAAGCCGCCCGCCCGCAGCAAGCAGCAGCTCAAGTGCACCGTCATCAGCCACATGCGCAAGCTCTCGAAGCTGCCCGAACGCGTGCGGAGCTACTTCGGGCACCAGCCTGTCCGTTATGCTGCCTGATTCAAGATCACCCAAGCCGGATCAATAAGTGGATCGTCGGCCGGGGGTTATGCTGCCGTGCGGAGCGGCAGCGGGTGAGAGTAGGCTTGATCCGGGGTGCGGCCGTCAAGGGCTGCGTGAGGTCGCCTTGCGTTGTAGAAGGCGATGTAGCGGCCGATTGATTGCCGTGCTTCTTCGACGCCATCATAGGCACGCAGATAGACTTCCTGGTACTTGATGGTTCGCCAGAAGCGCTCGACAAAAACGTTGTCTCGCCATGCGCCCTTGCCGTCCATGCTGATCGAGATGGCGTTGTTGATCAGCACGCTGGTGAATTCGGTACTGGTGAACTGGCTGCCCTGATCGGTGTTGAAGATTTGCGGGCAGCCGTGTTTTGCAAGGGCTTCCTCGACAGCATCGATGCAGAACGAAGCCTCCATCGTGTTCGACAGTCGCCAGGCCAGGATGCGTCGTGTGAACCAGTCCATCACGGCAGTGAGATAGACGAAGCCGCGCGCCATCGGGATGTAGCTGATGTCGGTCGCCCAGACGTGGTTCGGCCGATTGATCGTCAATCCGCGCAGCAGATACGGATAGATGCGATGACCTGGCGCAGGCTTCGATGTGTTGGGCCTGCGATAGATCGCTTCGATCCCCATTCTCCGCATCAATGTTGTGACATGACGACGGCCGACCTTGCTCCCCTCGGCAGCCAGCAAGCCGCGCAACGTCCGCGAACCTGCGAAAGGGAACTCCAGGTGCAGCTCATCCAGCCGCCGCATCAGCGCAAGGTCTGCATCCGACACCGGCGCCGGTTCGTAGTAGACGCTGCCTCGGCAGATGCCGAGGAGCGCCGCCTGCTTCGTCAACGCAAGCCTGTGGTTACGGTCGATCATCGCTTTGCGCTCGGAAATCCCGCCTTGCCGAGCGCACGTTCTAAAAAATCGTTCTCCAGGACTAGCTCGCCGATCTTGGCGTGCAGGGCCTTGATATCGACCTCGGGGACCGATGATTTGGTGCTGCCACCGCGTTCAAACACGTCGGCAGCCCCTGCAAGCAGTTGCTCTTTCCACGAGGTGATTTGATTGGGATGCACGTCGAACTGCTCAGCAAGCTGTGCAATCGTTCGATCGTTTTTCAGGGCAGCAAGGGCCACCTTCGCCTTGAAGGCCGGTGTGTGGTTCCGGCGGGCTCGCTTCTTCATCTTCGCTCCTGATTCGCAGGCAAAACATGCCTGCCGTCAGGCCGAGTTTCCACTTAACGCCCTGTTCAAAATTCCGGAGCCACCTCTGCCAAACGCGCGCGTGTGGGACGCAGCACGGTCTATCGCTGGATCGAGCGCTACCTCGCCGAACCAGCGCCATCAGCGCTGGCTGATGGCAAACGATCCGGTCGTCCACGCACGACGCCGGTCCTTACAGACAGCAAGCTCCGCCAGCTCCTCATGAGCGACCCGTGCCGGTTCGGCTATGACGCCAACACCTGGACCGTGCCACTGCTGGCCACACATCTGCACACACAGGGCCTTGTGATCAGTGCCCGCACACTCCGGCGCCGGATCCGTGCGGCCCGCTTTCGCTGGAAGCGTCCACGCTATGTCTACGGCGAGCGGGCAGAGCATGTCGGCGCCAAAAAGGGGGCATTGCCCGACGGTTGAAACGCAGGTTCCAGCCGGGGGATGTGCTGTTGTTTACTGACTGGACGCTGCTGCGGCTGTTTCCACCGCTCAGGGCGATGTGGGCGGCGATCGGCACACAGACCAAGGTGCCCATCACCGGCCAGAACGCCAGGCGTGTCCTGTTTGGCACGATCAATGTGCGAACCGCTCGGCGGACGGTCACCATCGGCCGCAGCGCAGGCGCCCATGAAGTGCGGGCGTTTCTGCTGGCACTGCGCAAAGCCTACCGACGGGCAGGCACGATCTGGCTTCTGGCCGATCGAGCCAGCGGACATGCCGCGCAGGCGACGCTCGCGCTGGCCAGGGAACTTCGGATCGAATTTGTCTGGCTGCCGAAGCAGTGGCCGGAGCTGAACGCGATGGACCAGTTGTGGAAAGAGCTGAAGCGCGATGTGGCTGCAAACCGCCAGGCTGCTTCCATCGATGACTTGGCCGATCGCGCGAGCCAATGAGTGCTCAACCTGACACCGGCACAAGCGCGCCGGAAGTCTGGCATGGCGTCCAGCAAATTCTGGCTCCGATCTTTGTCGCAAGACTTTTGGCTACCTACTTAGATTGCCAATAGGTTTTTGTATGCTGTGACGTTTAATCAAGGCAAAGGCCGCCCCTGCGGGGCGGCTTCCTCAAGTCGGACCGGTACGGTGCTGAGCCAGATCCGCGATACAGTCGGTGCAATAATGTTGTAGAGCCGGGCCATCTCGGCACCTGACTTTCGGCCGGTGATCACGCTTTCGGCGATCTCTTTCGCTTACCTGCATCGAGCTTCTTGCGCCGCCCGCCAACACGTCCCTCGGCCCGGGCGGCGGCAAGGTCGGCGGAAGTCCGCTCGCGAATCATGGCGCGTTCAAACTCCGCAAACGACGCCACCATTTGCATCATCATCATCCGTCCGGCTGGGGTTATTGTACCTATGCTTTCGGCAATCGAACGGAAGCCAGCACCAACCTTGGCGATTCGCTTCATGATGGGTCAGAAGGGCGTTGTCAGGTTAGCGTGCCGTCGTCGGCATGGCAGCCTGCTCGGTATGACGACCTCGCCTCATCCTTATCGCGGCTTCCGGTTTCCGGCCGAGATCATCGAGCACGCGGTTTGGCTGTATCACTGCTTCAGCTTCAGCCTGCGTGACGTCGAGACGATCCTGGCTGCCCGCGGCATGAGGGTCAGCTACGAAAGCATCCGCGCGTGGAGCCTGCGCTTCGGCCGGCTGTTTGCCAACACACTGAAGCGGCGCCGGCCGCGACCGGGCGAAAAATGGTCCATGGATGAGGTATTTATCCGCATCCGCGGCAAGCTGCATTACCTCTGGCGCGCTGTCGACCAGGGAGCTATGGCCGAACCTGGGTGATGGCGGCGTGAGAAAGGCGGCGTACCGAGGCGGGTGAGAGCCTGCCTGAACCTCCCGAAGGAGATGCTATGGGGCAAGCAGCGCGGGAATGCCACCATTGCTGCTGACCAAAGCGGATGGAGTGTCCCATGCCAAAGCTCGATGACTTGAGCAAATCCGTCGTCACGCTGGATCAGGACAGCACACTGATCTCGGTGATCGAGATGAGCCACTCAAACTGGCTGGTCGCCGGGATCGTCCCCGGGCTCGAGCGCCATCCACTGAAGAAGCTCGATCCTGAGCCGGAAGCGCTGGTGCGGCTGCTTTGCCGCTGGCAGCAGGAGGCGAGGAGCGCGGGCCGAGCGATCCGGCGTTTCACTGTTGCGTTCGAGGCGGGTCGAGACGGCTTTTGGCTGGCGCGCTGGTTGCAGGCCCGCGGCATCGAGGCCCACGTCATTCACCCGAGCAGCGTCGCTGTCTCGCGCGAGCATCGTCGGGCAAAGACCGATCGGCTCGACACCAACATGCTCAAGCGGGCCTTTCTCGGCTGGTTACGGGGAGAGCCTGACCATTGCCATATGGCGGCGACGCCGACGCTTGCGGAAGAAGACGCCCGACGTCCTAATCGCGAGCGCGAGAACCTTGTTGGTGAACGAACACGTATTGTCAATCGAATGAAGGGCTCTCTGGCGCGCCTGGGCGTCCGCACGTTCAAGCCGACCTTGCGCAAGGCTCCGCAACAGCTGTCGGCGCTGCTCACACCAGAAGGCGTTCCACTGCCGCCGAACACCTTGGGGGAATTGCAGCGGGATATGGCGCGCTTGCGCTTTGTCATGGATCAGATCAAGGACATCGAAGCGACGCGCTCCGAAAAGGTCAAGACGGCCAGCGAGACAGGACCGGGCGCGATGGTCCGCCTGCTGGCGCGCATCCTTGGTGTGGGCATCGAAACAGCGGACCTGCTCGTGCACGAAGTGCTGTCGCGCAACCTGCGCGACCGAAAAGCTGTCGCGCGGTATGCGGGCTTGACCGGATCGCCAGACGAGAGCGGGAAGAAGCGCCGTGAGAAGGGACTTGCCAGAGCTGGCAACGCCCGTGTCCGTCGTGGTATGATCCAGCTCGCATGGCGCTTCCTTATGTTTCAGAAGGAAAGTGCGCTGGCTCAATGGTATCGGGCGCGGACGGCCGACGCTCGCGGCCACGTCCGCAAGACCATGATCGTTGCGCTTGCACGAAAGCTGCTCATCGCGCTGTGGCGCTTGGTAACGAACGGCGAGGTGCTCGACAGCGTAGTCTTACGCCCATAGCTGGTTGCAAGTTTCAGGCACCACAGAAATGCCTCAGATTGATCAACGTGTACGCCATCAGTTTCATACCGTAGTGCCGTTGCTGTTTGAACTCAAAGCGCAGCAGCAACCGCTTGAATTTATCCTCCCACGCGAAGGTTCGCTCTACGCATAGCCGCAACGAATGGATGGCGGCATTGAACAACCGCTTCCGGCCCCGCTTCGGGGTCTTCCGATTGCGCGGGTTTTCCTTGATGTTTGGAACCAGCCCGGCGTTGAAGATTGCTTTGCGTTTGTGCCTGGAATCGAACCCGCCATCGAGATTGAGATACGAGCCATCGATCTTCAGATCCGTCAGCCTGGCCACGCGCTTCAAGGCGTTCAACCCCTCCGAGAGGAGCACGGTATCGGCTTCATTCGCCGGCGCCACAGGAAGCGGAGCCAACACAAAGCCGTTGTTCTCGACGATCGCGAGGACCTTCTCGCCCTTCTGATGTTTGTGGCCGGAATAGCCGACGCCATCGCCACCTTTCTTCGCGACGGTGTTGGAGCCATCGCCGTGAAGGACGCTGAGATCGAGGTGGTGTTGCTCCGCCAGATGCCGCACGCTGGCGAGGAAGGCCTGATCGAGCGAGCCATCGTCGGACCATTTGGCGAACGCTTTGTAGATTGTCGTGTAGTGGATTACGGCGGTCCGATCGTCTGTTCGTGGCACCGGCAGGCACTTCCATTGCATACCCGTGTAGAGTACCCGCAGAATCAGATTGAAGACGCGGTGATAGCCCAGTTTGCATTTCGGCCCGCGCCTGGGCATCGACAGGTGCGGGAAGATAAATGCGACGAACTCCGGCTCAGAGAGCTGAACCGGAATCGGAGTTGTGGCGGGGCTTTCTGTCATCGTGCTCATCCGGAAATGGCTTCATGAGAAGCCTGAGCGGTGTGCGCCGGAAAGTCCAACTATCTCATATAATACAGTGAGTTAGGCAAGCAGCAAAACTCGCAACCAGCTAATGGGGACAACGCTGAGCTCGAGGGGCAGCTCACGCAGCGCAAGATCCTCTATGTCCTGGCCCATCGCAGCACCGGGGGGTGTGGGTGGGCATGGGCCGAGGAGGCCCATTCCTTTGCGGAGGCGGTCAGGGACCTGCGCCGCGCTGCATGGAAGCGGGTCAAACGGCGCTTCCATGACGGACACCGCGAGAGTTGGTGGGTGGCGGAGCTGAAGTTTCTGCACTTCGGCCCGCGCCAGGCCCTTCGCGCCCTCTGCGTCACCAGCGACCGGCGTCGTCTTCCGTCACAGACGACGTGGTATCTGTCCTCAAATCTCAAGGGTGCCTCGCTCGAGGCGATCATCCAGCTCTATGCGTGGCGCAACTGGACCGAGCAGGGCTACAAGTGCGTGAAGGGTGCGCTCGGGTGGGCGGACTTCCAGGTCCGCGGCGATACCGCCATCCGCCGGCACTGGGCGCTGGTGTGCGCGGCATTCAGCTTCTGCTGGTGGCAGGCCGCGCGCGCGGGACGGTTGGCCGCGCCACGCCACACTGGCGGGCGAGTGACGCCTGCGAGAGCAGGCCGTGCCGCAACGGGGAAAAAATCTCCGTCCGAAGCAATCTCTCTCCTGGCCGAAGGCGTTGCGAGCGGTGCGAGCCTGGCTGGCACCTTTCCGTTGGCTCACGCGCCGCTGGACTGCCTGGGGGCAAGCACCGCCACCGCCTGCGCTCGCAACGCTGCTTAAGGCCGTCGAATCAGGGGAGCCGATTAACCTCTATCTCCCGAGTTAACAAACTACCGTGATACCAGCCCGCCTATCCGTTGACCGGTTTGGCCCAGGGGCGCTGGGTCAGGGAAGCGATACGCTCGGGCATGTGCATGAGCTTATTCCAGGTGTCGCGACATGCCTTGAGGTTTAGCTCATAAGTGTTCCAAACGCCGTGGCTGAGAAAGTTGCCGCGCAGGAACTCCCAGACATTCTCCATCGGGTTCAGCTCTGGTGAGTAGGATGGGATTGGCAACAGGCTGATGTTGTCGGGCACCGGCAGTCGTTTTCCTGGCTGGTGCCAGCCGGCGCCATCGAGGAGCAGCACGGCGTGGGCGCCTGGAGTGACCTGACTGCTGATCTCTTCCAAATGCTCGGCCATCGCCTCGCTGTTCACCGCCGGCATAATGATGGCGGCACCGACGCAGCGTTCGGGGCACACAGCACCGAAGAGGTAGGCGGAGTCGTGGCGTCCTTTTCGGCTCGTCCCTCCAGGCTGGCTCCGGTGAGAGTGGGCGACTGGTCAAGCTGTGTGAATCGCTCAGCCAGCTGTGGTGACCGGCAACAATCAAAACGTCACCACCGTCCTGAGCCCGAACACGGCGGCGCTGCCGATCACGCCCCCGGACCCGTTCGGGTTCAGGATGCCGCCTCCGGGATTGAAGATGTACTGGAAGTCGGGCTGCACCACCCACCAGGGCGCGAGCTGCGCCTGGTAGGTCAGCTCGACCAACGTCTCGGCGCTCTGGACGGGCACTTGGGCACCCGCCGCCACCTGGGCCTGCTCGCCGGCGATGGTGACGCCGCTGATCCGCGCCCACCCGAAGCCGAGCCCGACAGTGTCATTGGCGCGGCCGAATGGACCCTTCAAGGTCATGCCGCCGTCGACAAAAGCAATGACCTGGTTGCGGTTCGCGGGTGCCCCCATCGCGCGCAGGAACACGCCCATACCGCCCTCCTTGGCTCCTGGCGGGCGCCACACGAGCTGATCGACGACACCGTACACGCTCCAGTCGCTGTGCTGGCTTGGCGGAATGACGCCTGGGCCAGCGGCGGTCTCTCCGCCTGTCGCGAAAAACTGGTCGGTGAAGGCGTTCGAGTTGTACCAGGCGCCGAGCTTGAACGTGGCCGGCAACCCCTTCGCGCCCTCGCCCTGGTTCACGGCGTACTGGACCTCGCCGATCACGAACGTCCCTTGGAACCGCAGATTGGCGCCTGAGGGGTTGCGCAGTTGTGGGTCGCTCGGGGGGAAGTTGGCGTTGGCAGCCGGGTTGCCGTTGAACACGCCCAGCAGCAGCGTGGTCCGCTCATTCGGCAGCACGCGCAGCCGCACGCCTGGCGTCGCGAACGGATAGGCCGGACCGCCTGCTGGCAGATCAACAGCGGGAAGGGTCGGCCAGCCGAAGCTCGCGTTGATGAACAAGCCGGCGTATTGGCTGATCATGAATTCCTGGTCCGCCGCGAGCTGGCCCAGCCGGATGTCCAGTTTCCCTCCGAGGAAGGATTGCTGGTACCACAGTTCGAACAGACGTGTCGCGCGGTCCGCCTCGATCGAGCTGACCACCATCAGGTTGTCGATGTTGTTGGCGCTGAGCCCGCGACCGTGGATCTGCCAGGCGCTGACGTTGAACAGCCCGCCTTGCAAGCCCACGGCCTTGCTCAGGTCGATGCCGAGGCTCATTTCGGTCGCGCCCTCGTAGGCCGCGCCGATCTTGCGCCCGCCGGTGGGGTTGCCGAGGACTTCACTGGTTTCGGTCAATCCGAACGATGGGCGTGGTTCAGAGCCGGGTTACATGTGAAGCTGGGTTGGCGCTGTCAGGTCGGGTGATGGCACCCTCAGGCTTTCAGCTGTGGTGCAAGTATGGATCGAGGTGTTGGCGCAGCAGTGAGGCTGCCCGAGAGCGAACGCAAGGAGCTGGCTCTCCAGGCGTTGGCGCGATCGGAGACGGTCAGCGACTTGGCTGGCCGGCACGGGGTGAGCCGCAAGTTCGTCTACCAGCAGACGCGCAAGGCTTGCGCGGCACTGGATGACGCCTTCTCGTCTGCCACGCTGGACAGTGAGGTGCTGTTCGAGCTGGCGGTCACCAAGGCATGGCTGCGCCAGGTGATCGTCGCGCTGCCGCTGATCTGCCGCAGCTCGTATCGCGGCGTCATCGAGTTCCTGCGTGACCTGCTGGGCGTGCCCGTCAGCGTGGGCTGCGTCCACGACGTGCTCCAGTCGGCCACGCGGCAGGCGAGCGCGATCAACCACGACCAGGACCTGTCGGGCATTCGCGTGGGCTTGCACGACGAGATCTTCCAGGGTGCAACACCCGTGTTGGCCGGCGTCGATGCCGCGTCGACCTACTGCTACATCCTGGCGGCAGGGCAGCGTCGCGACGCCGACACCTGGGGCGTGCACCTGCTCGACGCCACCGAGCAGGGGCTGCGGCCCGACTACACGATCGCCGATGCGGGGCAGGGCTTGCGCGCCGGGCAGAGGGCCGCCTGGGGCGACACGCCGTGCCACGGCGACGTGTTCCATATCCAGCGTCAGTGCGAGGGCCTCGCCAACACGCTGTCGCGCCTCGCCCAGGGCGCCACGTCGCGGCGCAAGACGCTGCAGGCCAGGATCGGCCGCACAGGCCAGCGGGATCCAGACCGCGAGCTTATCACCCAACTGGAACGTGCCCGGCAGACCGAGGCCCAGGCGTCGTGGCTCGCTCGCGACGTCCGAACGCTCGTCCAGTGGCTGAGCCGCGATGTCCTGGCCCTGGCCGGCCCGACCCTGGCGACGCGGCGAGAGCTGTTCGACTTCATCGTCGAGGAGCTGGCGGCGCGCGAGCGCGAGGACGCACGACGTATCCGACCGGTGCGCGTCGCGCTGCAGAACCAGCACGACGACTTGCTCGCCTTCGCCGGCGTGCTCGACCACAAGCTGGCCGGCATCGCGCGAGCCCACGCCATCTCCGAGCCCCTCGTGCGTGACGCGTGCATGCTGCACCGCTTGCCCAGCACCACACCCGCGTATTGGCAAGGATGGAACCGGCTACGAGCACAGGTGGGGCGCAAGTTCCACACTCTGTTCGGCGCCGTGAGGTGGGCCATGGCGGACACACCACGCAGCAGTTCGCTGGTGGAGAACCTCAACTCGCGGCTGCGCACCTACTTCACGCTGCGCCGCCACGTGGGCGGCCCATACCTGGACTTGCTGCAGTTCTTCCTGAACCATCGGCGCTTCATGCGCAGCCGCCGTGCCGAGCGCAACGGCAAAAGCCCATGCGAGTTGATGACCGGCCAAGGCCATCCGCACTGGCTTACGCTGCTGGGCCTCGGGCCACTTCAGCCCAAGCAAGCGTGAGCTGGGGAGGCTGACCGCCTCCCGCACTGGACAACCTTCGAATTGAAAATCCGGCCCTCACGGGCCGGCGGTTTCCGCGCGCCGTGTAACCCGAAAACGGCAGGATGCCGGTGGCGAAGTCGGCAGTCGGTGTGACGGTGGCGGAGTTGGATGGATTTCCTGTCCGGAGGGAGGCCACCTGCCATGTCGCTCCGCCCACAGCAGTCAATCCCCCCCGTGCCCGACGACACCGCCCGCATCGCCCGGGCCGCGTTCCGGCGCGGCAACCCGTATGTGCTCCTGCGTGACCAGCTCGGCGCCGTGTTCGACGACGCTGGCTTCGCCGATCTCTACCCCGCCCTCGGGCAGCCCGCTTACGCTCCGTGGCGCCTCGCGCTGGTCACGCTCATGCAGTTCCGCGAAGGGCTGAGCGACCGACAGGCGGCCGAGGCGGTGCGCAGCCGGATCGACTGGAAATACCTGCTCGCCCCCGACCTGACCGACGCCGGTTTCGACCACAGCATGCTGTGCGAGTTCCGCGACCGCCTGCTCCGGCACAAGGCCAGCGAGCGCCTGCTCGAGCGCGTGTTGGGCGCGGCCCGCGACGGTGGCTTGCTCAAGGCACGAGGGCGCCAGCGCACGGACAGCACGCACGTGCTCGCAGCTATCCGCACGCTGAACCGTCTCGAGCTGGTGGGCGAGACGCTGCGGGCCGCGCTGAACGCCATCGCCGTGGTCGCACCCGACTGGCTGCGCAGCATCGCCCCTCTGGACTGGCACGAGCGCTACGACCGCCGGGTCGAGGACATGCGCCTGCCCGAGAGCGGACCCAAGCGGGAGGCCTACTTCGTCCAGGCCGGGGCGGACGGCTTCCTGCTGCTCGACGCGCTGGACGGGGCCGGCGCGCCGCCGGACGCGGCCGCGCTGCCCGCCGTTGCCGTGCTGCGCCGCGTGTGGGCGGAGGCCGGGAAGGTTCCGCCGGCGCAGCCGGTGGAAGCCGGCCGGAGGGGCGCCACTTCGAGCGGGCGCAGGGCGGTCCGGATGGGTCAGCGCCGCAAGGCGTCCAGCCGCGGGCGCTACAGGCCCGCGGTCCGGGCGACCGCGTCGAGTCGCCCTATGACATCGACGCGCGGTTCCGGACCAAGAGAGAGGTGACCTGGGTTGGCTACATGGCCCACTTCACCGAAACCTGCGACAAGGGCGCGCCGCACTTGGTGGTTCACACCGACACCACGCCGGCCAACGTGCACGAGGCGATGCGAACTGAGCCGATCCACGCTGCGCTCGTCGCCAAGAACCTGGCACCGGCCGAGCACCTCGTCGACGCCGCCTATGTCAGTGCCGGGCACCTGGTGGGCGCCCGCGAGCGCTACGGCATCGACCTGGTCGGCCCGCCGCGGCGCGATGTCAGCTGGCAACGGCAGAGCGAGGACGCGTTCGGCGTCAGCGACTTCGTCGTGGACTGGGAGCGTCGGCGCGTGCGCTGCCCGGAAGGCAAGGAGAGCACGCACTGGGGCGAGTATGTGGCCAAGGGACGCGGCCCCTGCGTCAAGGTCGGCTTTCGCCGGAGCGACTGCGCAGCCTGCCCGTCCCAGGCGCGATGCACGCGCACGCAAGGACATGGCCGCAGGCTGACCCTGCATCCGCGCCCTGAGCACGAAGCGCTCGCGCTGGCTCGGGCGCGCGAGCAGAGCGAGGAAGGACGGCAACTCTATGCCCAGCGCCAGGGCATCGAGGGCACGTTCTCACAAGGCGTGCGCGCCTTTGGCTTGCGTCGGGCGCGCTACCGCGGTCTGGCCAAGACCGGCCTGCAGAGCGTGGCCACGGCTGCGGCGCTCAACCTCGACCGGCTCGGGGCCTGGCTCACGAAACGCCCGCTGGCTCCCACGCGCATCTCACGCTTTGCCGCACTCGCAGCCTGACCGCCGACTTCGCCAACGGTATCCGGCAAATTCTGAACCACGCCTGACACTGGAAATAAAAGTGTGCGCCCCCGCTCAAAGTGCGGAAGGTCTTGGTCCTTGGGATGCGGTGCCGGTTTCGGAGCCACCAGGCCCGCGCCTCATTGTGCTTGATGTCTACATCAAGTCCCGTGATCCGCGACGCCTCGCCCGTCGCGACGCCGACAAGGTCGCCAGGAAAGCTGCGCCACAGCGCCTCCACGGCGGCGGGGTCGCGCACCGCGTCCTTGAACCCATTCGGGGTCGCCGGCGTCTTGTCGGGCATGCGGCACGGAAACACCGCCCAGCCCCGGTCCTTGGCCAAGTTGCGGGCCGCCCACTTCGCCTCCTCGATCGCGCGCCGCCGGATGGTGGCCGCCACCCTCGGCTGACCGTCCTTGACGGCGATCAGCCACTCCTTGACCAATGGAACAAATTCGTCGTGATCGGCGGTCATCGGTCAAACCCTACTTTTCGGCTGACCGGCGGTTTGAGCTTGACGGTCGGGGCAGCGGCTCCGGGGCGTCCCCGCGCTGGTGGCTGTCAGCCGTCGCGAGCGGCGGGGGCTCGCTGGCGAGCATCCCCAGGGCCTCGGCGAGCTCGGGCAAGCGGCTGCGCCAGCAGCCCCACCAGCGGGCGTGGCCATGCTGCACCAGCGGCAACCGGTCGTCGGCCGCCAGCCGGATCAGGCCTCGCGCGGTGGTGGGGCAGGGCCTGCCAGTCAGGCGCCGCAGCTCCCGGCAGAGACTGTTGGCCGGCAGGAACTCGTCCGGCGGCGGCGCCCCTCCGGCGCTATGGGGGCTCAGGCTCGTGCTTGTCATGGGCGGGGGTCCCTCGCGATGAGGCTCGTCGAAGCGACCGCCCGTTACGCCCGCGAGGGCTTGCACCCACACCCACGCCCGTGCCAGGTTCGGGACTGTCCAGGTTCCGGACCTTTGGCTGGGGTGTTGCGCGTGCAATTGCCTCGACCGGGGGACGGTCACAGGAGGCGCCGCCGCTCCCCTGCCAGGGAGCGGCGGCGCTTTTCGTTGGGGCCGGCGTGGCCAAGGTGGCGCCAGCCGCGTGGATCAGGTTTCCGTGGAAACGCGTCGTGCGCACCAGCCCCGCGTACCACGGGCCGTCGTGACGCTCTCTCTCGACCATGCGCTCTCTCTCGGAGCGCCCTGGCGACCGATAGTAGGCGCCGTGCCGGACTTGGCCAGCGTCGAACAGGCGAATCGAGCCCATCACCGACTCACCCTCTACAGAGATCTCAATGTCAACTCGCTCCATCAACCGCGGTCCGTCAGGCGAAGCCGCCTGCTCGAGGACGAGGTCGACCGCGCGCCCGAACGTGCGCGCGACAGCAAGCTCACCGAGCGGGAACTCATGGCTGTCCGGCGGATCGGAAAGGCCGACGCCGACGGTACGGACGATTCTCACCTCCATCGCCGCGAGCTCATCGACCCAGGCTGCCGCGGCGGTGATCGGCGACGCAGAGAGCGCCAGGAGCAGGTTTCGGACGTGACGGATTTGCATGGGGGGCGTCTGGTACGGACCAGACCCGACCCGACCCAGCGGGACGCGGTCGCCGCCCGCCACTTGCAGCACCCGGAAGGCGCGCCGGACCGTGGCGGGCAATAGGCCTGCCGCGCGAGCCAACGCCTGCACAACCTCTGCCCCTCGCGCCATCGGTGCCCTATCGCATCGTAACGCATGCACACTTGCGCACCCGCACCAATTCGACAAGGCTTTTTATCGTGTCGACCAAATGTTTTTTGAGGCCCTGTAGAAGCCCTGGTGCTGGCGGCCTAGCGGGACCGCAGGCAGGTGAGACGGCGGTTGTCTGCGTCACGAACGCCAGCCGAGCAGCCGCCGTCCCAAGCGGGGGCGAGCGGCGGGCGAGGGTGGTGCCGGCGGGGCCCGCCAGCCGCGCCAACTCGGCCGACAGTGCAGCGAGCTGCTCGGCCAGGCGACGGGCGGCTGTTGATTCTCGCTGAGACCTGACCCGGGTTTTCCGTCGAGAACTGACCCGCCTTGCGAGTGTGTTTCTCGGCTTGGGGACAGGTCAAGTCATGGCTTTTTCCTTGTGGTGTTGGTGGTAGCGGTGCTGACCTTGAGCCGGAAGCTGTCGTTGCCGGTTTCGAGAATGTGGCAGTGATGGGTGAGGCGATCGAGCAAGGCGGTTGTCATCTTGGCGTCGCCGAGGGTCTCATGATGCCTCCATCCTTGACTGGGTGGTCCGTCGTATTTGCTTCCTTTTCTGGGCATCTGCTTATCGGCGATTTGGATTTGCCAAGGCTGCCCTTTGACCAGCGCCTTGACGGTCTGCCAGAGCAGTACGTGCCCGGCGGAAAGCGCAATGGTTGTTCCACGCCAAGTCTTACGATCGGCTTGCCGCGGCCGAGGCTGCAGCGGGTCGTGTGCCGCCGGAGACGCTGCCCTCCAGACGGCACCGCCTGACCGCGTCAGCCGATACAGCCCCCAGAGGTTACGGGCGAAACTTGCGTCCCCTTTCGCAGGCCGGGCGGTCGGCTTGTGCTCCCGCCCCGCGTGCGATCGACGTTTGGGAGCCTTGCGGCAGGCCCGCTCACGGGACCCAAGCGATGGGGGGCGTCGGCTCGCAGGATTCCGTTGGAGCCGGCGCCATTGGTTGCATGTGCAGGGTGCGCGCCGCGAGCCGCACCGCGGCGACGTAGGAGAGGGCCGAGCCGATCCCGGTGGCGAAGAAGATCACCCCCGCCGTGGCGACGGACAGGCCGAAGCGCTCGAACAGCCAAAGCGCGAGCAGCGCGTTCACGACGAAGCCGCCGCCGAAGGCGTCGACCGCGAACAGCGCGGCAAGCCCGCCTGCGCGACGGCCCGAGCGCCGATGTCGGCTCCGGGCCTGCCGCGCTGACTTCCGGCAACCCCCCGTACAGCGGCAGGGTGGCCAGCCCGATGACACCATAGAGCAGGAACAGGGCGCTCGCCGCCGTCCCGGGCGGCAGAATTCTTTCGAGCCAGTCGAGCGAGCCGATGGCGAGGGAGCCCATGGCCGCGCCGATCGCGCCGACGAAGCTGTAGCGGGCATAGGCGGCCGTGCGCGTCCAATCCGTCGCCAACCGGGCGATCAGGGTGTGCTCAAGCGGTAGGAAGACGCTCACGTCGCCACCGGAGGGGTTGAGCGTGCCCACGAACGCGACGAGCAGCAACGGCCAGAAGGCGTGGAGGCAGGCGAAGCCCAGCCCGGTGCCGGCCACGAGCAGGGCGGCTGCGAGCAGTCCGCGATGCAGGGGCACGCGGTGGGCGACGAAGCCGAGCCCCAGGGTGAGCAGGGCCAAGCCGAGGAGCGTGCTGGTTGCGATCAGTCCGGTCCCGACCGCGCCGAAGCCGAGCCGCGCCAGGTGGACCGGCAGCAGGATGGCGACGAACCCGTCGCCGAAGGCGCGCATCCCCGCGCGCGCCCATGAGGCGGTGGAGGCCCGCTGGGACGGATGCTTGCGCCGGGCGGCCCTGCGAGGGCGTCGCCATAGGATGCTCCCCGTCTACTTCTACCGCAACGGGCGGTAAACCAGGACCGCAGCCGCGCGGCGAGGACCCGCACGCCGGGCAACGAAGAGGCGGTCGAGGTCGGGGACGAACAGCGAGGTGCGCGCCCCCGGCGCGGTCTCGATGGAGGGCAGCGGCCGTAAGCTGTCGCCCTCCACCCGGAACACCGCGACCGTGCCCGCGCCACAGCTGACGTAGATACGGTGGCGGGGCCCGTCGAAGAAGACGTCATCGGCGTCACCGCAAGCTGCGGTCTCGCTGCGGACGGCGCCATTGTTGCGGTCCAGCAGCGCCAGCACGGGCGGGTTGCGGAACACCACCGCGAGGGGGCCGGAGGCGGGATCGAGCGCCATGGGGAAGTTGCCGCCGGGACCACGCATCCGCCAGGTGCCGACGATGCGGCGGGCCTGCAGGTCGACGGCGGCGACCTGCGCGGCATTCGGCACGTTGACAAAGGCGCGGTCCGTCTCCGGGTCGACCTGAAAGCCCTCGGGGTGGGCGGGGAGCCGGACTTCCGCCACCTTGGCGCGGCTCGCCGGGTCGATCAGCGCGAGGCCGCCGCTCCCGAAGCCCACGACCAGCAGGCCAGTGCGCGGATCAACCCGGACGTTGTCGGCGTCATCGCCCAGTTCGATCCTTCCCGCCGGGGCAAGGTCCTCCCCCCGGAACAGGCGCACCGAGCCGTCGCCCGCGTTCGCGACAGCGACGAGGTCCGCCCGCTCCGAGTAGCCAACGCCCTGGGGTTCGGAGAGGGCAGTGATCCGATGGATGACCCTGCCCGCGGCGAGATCCACGACATCCGCGGTGTTGTTGCCGAGCTCGGAGACGATCAGCCGCTGCCGCCTCGGGTCCGCTGCCATGTGGTCGATGCGGCCAGTGACGTTCGGCAGCGGGATGGTCGCCTCAAGCGCCAGAGGTGGCTCGGCTTTAGCCGCCCAGTAGCGGCCGGGGATTGATGCGAGCGTGATGGCAACCAGGAGGGCGAGCGCGATGCTGGTGCGAATGGGGTTTGCCATCGCTCTTTCCCTGGAAGCGGTGTCTTGCGGTCTATCGTGTCAGCTTTTCGCGACGTTGACCCGGTCGAGTGCCGCGTGCAGGCCCTGGGCCAGCCTCGTCGCGTCGTCGTTCGCCCAGAAATGGACGAAGAACATCCTGGGCTGGTCGTCGAGCATGTGGTTGTGCAGCGCCGTGACCTCGATGTTGTGCTCCCGAAGCGCCTGGAGGACCGGGTTCACCTCGCTGGCCAGCAGCACGAAGTCGCCGGTGATCGCGGCCTTGCCGCTGCCGGTCGGCTGGAAGTTCACCGCGATCGCCATCCCCATCGGCGGGGGCACCGCCACGCCGGCGTCGCTGACGACGTCGGCCCGGGGAATGCCGAACTGGTAGACGCCGCCGTTCGCGGTCCCCTTGTGGCCGAGCGTCTGCTCCAGCTTCGCGGTGTCCAGGTCCAGCGGCGCCGCTGGCTGGGCTGGTGCGGCAGGCCGGCCGAAGGGGGTCTTGCTGGCTGCCGCCAGGCTCTCGTGCAGGACGGTGGCGAGCCTCACCGCATCGCCCTGTCCGGCGACATGCATGTAGAAGGTCGCGGGCTGCGCGCGCAGCAGGTGGTTGTGGACCGCGGTGACGGTGACGCCGTCGGCGAGCAGCTTCGTCATCACCGGGTTGATCTCCCCTTCCGTGAGGACGAGGTCTCCCATGACCATGGCCTGCGCGCCCATTGGCCGGAAGGCCAGCCAGCCGCCCAGGGCGAGGGACGGCTTGATCGTCACGCCGTCTAGGGTGACGTGCAGGTCGGTCCGTGGCAGCGCGTATTTGCGCACGCCGCCGGGCTGGTCCGTGCCCTGTTTGCCGAGCGCCTGGTCGACCCTGGCCCAGTCGGCATCAGCGGCGGACGCTGGAAGCGCTGCGACCAGGAAGGCCAGGACAGCAGCGGCGAGGGCAAGGCGCATAATTGTTCTCCCTACCGGACAAAGTGGAGATGCGGGCAGGCAGTGTCACCAGACGCCTCCGAAGGCGAGTTGGAGGACGACGCCCGCGGCCGAGCAGGCAAGCAGCGTCGGAATGACGCCGATCTTGAACCGGAAGAGCGCGAGGGCGGCGGCAACCCCCAGGGCGGTGGCGGAGGGATCGAGGCTGCCCAGCATCGGCACGTCCAGCGTCAGGCCATAGCCGCGCCAGGGCAGCGTGTGGCGGAACACCACGTGGAGCCCGAACCAGACCGCCAGATTGAGGATGACCCCGACCACGGCGGCGGTCACCGCGGACAGCGCCGCAGTCAGTGCCGAGGCGCCGCGCAGCGCCTCGACATAGGGGGCGCCCAGGAACACCCAGAGGAAGCAGGGGGTGAAGGTCACCCAGGTGACGAGCAGGCCCGCCAGCGTTCCGGCGAGCAGCGGGGGCAGGCCGCCCGGGGCGCGGTAGCCGCCGAGGAAGCCGACATGCTGGACGACCATGATCAGCGGTCCGGGCGTCGTCTCGGCCATGCCGAGCCCCGCCAGCATCTCGCCGGCGCTCAGCCAGTGATAGGTCTCGACCGCCTGCTGGGCGACATAGGCCAGCACCGCGTAGGTGCCGCCGAAGGTGACCACCGCCACCTCGCTGAAGAACATGCCGAGGCGGGTGAACACGTTCTCCGAACCCAGGAACACAAGCAGCAGGGCCACGGGACCGAGCCAGAGCGGCAGCCAGACCCCCGCGATGCGCAGGGCCCGGGCAAGGCTTGGCTTGGCATGCTCCGGGATAGCCTCGCCGAGGAGGTCGGCCTCATGGGCCGCCCGGGACCCGGAGGGCCCATGCGCGTTCTCTCCCCCGACGCTGTAGCCGAGCCGGCTGCCCGCAAAGCCCAGGGCCGCCGCGGCGAGCACGACAGCCGGGAACGGGACCGCGAAAAAGAACAGCGCGATGAACGCCCCGGCTGCGACTGCCACGGCGATGCGCGACTTCAGCGCCCGGCGGCCAACCCGCAGCACGGCCTCGATCACCACGGCCAGGACAGCCGCCTTGAGGCCGAAGAACAGCCCGGCGACAACCCCGACACTGCCCCAGATGACGTAGATCCAGCTGAGCGTCATGAGCGCGATCACGCCGGGCACCACGAACAGGCCGCCCGCGATCAGGCCGCCAAGGGTGCGGTGCATCAGCCAGCCGATGTAGGTGGCCAGCTGCTGCGCCTCCGGGCCCGGCAGCAGCATGCAGTAGTTCAGCGCGTGCAGGAACCGCGCCTCCGAGACCCAGAGGAGGAGATGATGGGTGAACCCGAGGAAGGCGCCTTATCCGCAGCCGATGAAATCGGTTCCCTCACAGGACGGACATGGGTCACCCGGCAGGGTGTGTACGTGGACCGCATCGCCTCGGCCTGGCTGATCCGGCGCTTCATCGACCCGGGCGCGCGGTTCAAGTTCGTGCCCGCCAAGGGCTACGTGCCAGAATCCGGGGAGCTACGCTTCGACATGTTCGAGGCCGAGTTCACCCACCAGGGCGACCATTGCACGTTCGAGGTTCTACTGGCCCGAACGGGGCTTGCTGATACGGCGCTGACGGCCATCGGCGAGATCGTGCACGACATCGACCTCAAGGACGGCAAGTTCGGCCGCGAGGAGACGGCCGGCATCGCCCATCTCGTCACCGGTCTCTCGGTGGCCCATGAGGAGGATGAGAAGCGGATCGAGCGCGGCGGCGCGATACTCGACGACCTCTATGAGTATTTCCGCAGGAAGCGCGGCTAGATAGGGCGGCATGGTCTGGCCCGCGCAAGGCCGGTCAGTGTCCAAGCTCTGCCATGACCCCGCTTGATTGCAATGGTAATGGAGCGGCCTGTTGCCCTTCCATGTTCCGCATGCCAAGGCTGCGCTCGGCCTCCTCGCGAAGCAGCGAAAAATGGGAAGGTGTGGTCGCTCGCCGTCGAGTCCAGCGGCAAAGTGATGCAGATGAAACAAGACCGCTGGTAGCTTGTGCAAGTCTCGAGGCAACCCCCAACGACACGGTGGCGCCCGCCACCCGGCATTTGAGGAGGGCAACCGCCTCCGGCTGACCGGGCTCGGCATTCTGCAAGTCCGCCGAACAGCCTGCTGCAATCAATGGTCTGCCCGGAGGGATTGCCGGCCCCAGCCACTGTCGGCGCTGTTCCAAACCCAGATCAACCCGCGGCGGCGAGGATCGGGAGGGAACGGGATCGAGAAAACATGGCGGATACCTTCTCAACACTTGATCCGGTTTATGGCCTGCGATCGTTGGCAGCCGCCCAGGCTCATGTCCGGCGCTCCAGATTGCCATCCCGGGCGCCAACCTTCTGGAGGGCTGGAAGCAGAACCGCGACCCCGAACCCCCAGGCTCCGTTTGCCAAGAGGCCGGTCGCCATCGCTCCGGGACGCCCGCCACCAGCGACCGGTAGACCCTTGAGGGGGGCGACGACGAACCAAGCAACGAGAGTCACAACGATGGCGCCAAACAGAGTGGCGCTGCCCCGATAGCCGAGTCCGCGAGGGAACCACGGCGTCAGCAGGGCGAGAACAATGCCCCACATCCCGCCCCAGAAGGCGGCCGAGGCGACCCGAGGCACCCCGAGCGGTGGGACTGGGCGCGTCTCATAGGGTGCCGCTGGCGTCACCCCGAGGCCGTGCAGCAAGGCCAGCATCGGCTGGTGGAAGACCAGGACGGCCAGGAACCCGGCGGCGAAGGCCAGGGCGACGAGCCTGGCCGACACGCTCGCCGCGCCGTGTTGAGAGGCGCCCATCCCGCTCACGAACACGCTCCTTCTGACGGTCCCTCCCTATAAACGCATGGGGCCCGCGGATATTCCCCAGAGGCGGGGCGCCCGGATGCGAGCAGGGCAGTCCGACCGGAACGCGGATCGGGCGCGCGCGGAGGGAGTAACACCGCAACCGACGCGTCCATCACCCAGAGTGCGGCAAAGATTCGAGCCCGGCGGTGACCCGTTGACCCGACACCATAGCACACAGGATGCGAGAGACCCGGTCGCCCCGCGGGAGCGGTCTTCCCATCGCGAGCTGACGCAGGCTGAGGCCGACGTCGGGGTGGGCGGGGCTCTGGTGTCTCAAACTCGCCGATGAGATGAGAGGCGCAAAGGTCTGGCTCACCAGATGGTGAAATCGGCAAGGCGCCTTTCGGGAACATTTGGCCGCCCTTCCGCATCCAATGATCCGAAAGCGAACCGAGCGGTGATACCATGTCGTCGGCCTTGCTGCACCCAGCGCCATTGCCTGCCGATGCCGAGCTGCTGTCGCTCCTGTCGCGAGACTCGGCATCAGCGTTCGCGGCGATCACGCGCCGGAACAACCGGCGCCTGTACCGGATCGCTCGGAGCATTCTCAAGGACGAGACGGAGGCTGAGGAAGCTGTCCAGGAGACCTATCTCCGCGCCTTCACCAACCTGCACAGCTTCAGGGGCACCGCCACGCTTTCGACTTGGCTGGCGCGGATCGTCATCAACGAGGCGCTGGGCCGGCTGCGCCAGCGGAGATCCCTCACCGACTTGGACGAGATCGACAGGGCAACATGGCTGGGCCAGGAGACGCCCGGCGCTCTCTTGGGCGCCTTCGGCCGGACCAGCCCGGAGGCGGCCGCGGCGCACCGGGAGCTGAAGCTCCTGATCGAGAACGCCGTCAACGCACTGCCGGCGCCGTTCCGCGTGGTCTTCGTGGCCTGCGCCATCGAGCAGATCTCGGTCGAGGATGTCGCCGCCTCGCTCGGCGTCCCGAAGAGCACGGTCAGGACGCGCCTCTACCGCGCCAAGCGGATGCTCCGGGAGGCCCTCGGTGCGGCCTTCGCGACGATGCTCGACGACATCTTCCCGTTCGCCGGCTCGCGCTGCGAGCGCGTCACGACCGCGGTTCTTGCCCGACTGGGCCTGCGGGGACCGGCGGAATTGATTGAGGGTCCAACAGGAGAGGAACGGCCATGAGGAAAGTTGTCTATGCCGCCTTGGCGCTCTTCGCGTTCAGCGCCGCCCCAGCGCTTGCGGCGGGTGTCGAAAAATCACCGCCGCCCGCCCCGTACAAGAAGGTCAGCGATCTGGTGAAGCTGCCTGATTTCCTTCCGGGTCTCGGCACACTCTACGTGGACCCGGCCACGCTGCCAGACGGCCCCTTCCTCGCCTACGATCACCAGGGCAAGCTGGTCAGCACCATCTACATGATTCCGATCAAGGACATCGACGAGCACAAGAAGATCGCCGACCTGAAGTCGCCCGGCGGCAACGTCGACCACGTGAGCATGTACTTCAACGCTGGCCATCCCGGCGTCGAAATGCCGCATTATCACATCGTGCTCTGGCACGTGCCGCTCTCCGGAGAATCCCTGGTCGCAAAATAGACGGCAGCCTGCGAGGTGCGTACGCGAGGGAGCCCCCGCGTCATGACAATGAAAGTCCATCAAGGTCAGGCGAAGCGAGTGATGCCCGGAGCCATGTCGCGGCGGGCCTTGCTTTGGGGCGCCGCATCGGCACTGGGTCTCGCGGCCAATTGCAAGGCTGCGCACGATGCGGCAGCGCAGGAAAAGGTGAGCAAGGCCGAAGCGAGGTATCAGCCACAACCGAAGGGCCAGCAGCGCTGCGAGATTTGCCTCAACTTCCAACCACCGAACCAGTGCCGGTTCGTTGAGGGACAGATCAGCCCTAAAGGCTGGTGCCAGTTCTTCGCGGCGAAAGAAAATGCGCAATAGTCCGGACCGGCGGCTGCATGTGCGTAGACTATTGATCCGGCTTGGGTAGTGTTGGAATTGCCGCGTGGTTGATCCAGTTTGGTAGGATGGATCATGTGGACATGCGCAAGCTGCCGGCGGCAGCCCAAGAGGAGCGTCGGCGGCAGGTGGTGGGACTACGCGAGAGCGGCCTGACCTACGAGGCGATCGCGGCGCAGACGGGTCTGACCCGGACGGGGGTGTTCAACATCTGCCGGCGCTTCGCGGCGGCGGGGATGGCGGGCTTGCGCAGCGGACCGCGCGGCCCGGAGCCGGGAACCGGGCGGTTTCTCGCGGCGCGGCAGGAAGCGGAGATTCGTGAACTGATCTGCCGGCACCCGCCGGACCAGCTTGGCCTGCCGTTCGCGCTGTGGAGCCGTGCGGCGGTGCGCGCCCTGATCGAGCAGCGCTGTGGGGTGCGGCTCGCGGTGCGCACCATGGGAAGCTACCTGGCGCGCTGGGGGTTCACAGCGCAGAAGCCGCTGCGGCGGGCCTATGAGCAGCGTGCAGCCGAAGTGCGCCGCTGGCTGCGGCGGGACTACCCGGCGATCGTGGCTCGGGCCAAGCGAGAGAAGGGCACGATCTTCTGGGGCGACGAGACCGGCTTGCGCGCCGATGACGTGCGCGGCCGCAGCTACGCCCCACGCGGACGAACCCCGGTGGTCCGCCCCAATCACCGGCGGGCGGGCGTAGGCCTGATCTCGGCGGTAACCAACAAGGGCGAGCTGCGCTGGATGGTGCTCGACGGCGCGATCAAGGCACCGACGCTGATCCGCTTTCTCGACCGCCTGATCCGCGATGCCGGCGGCAAGGTGTTCCTGATCTTGGACAACCTGCCCGTCCACCGTGCCCGTGCCGTGCGGGAGTGGCTGGCCGGGCGCACCGCGCAAATCGAGGTGTTCCATCTGCCCTCCTACAGCCCCGAGTTGAACCCTGACGAGTGCCTCCATGCCGACCTCAAGCAGGCCGTCACCCGTAAGCCGCCCGCCCGCAGCAAGCAGCAGCTCAAGTGCACCGTCATCAGCCACATGCGCAAGCTCTCGAAGCTGCCCGAACGCGTGCGGAGCTACTTCGGGCACCAGCCTGTCCGTTATGCTGCCTGATTCAAGATCACCCAAGCCGGATCAATAAGGAAGCGCCCTGCACTGGATCCCGCTGGCATGGACACCGGCGTGGTACGATCCAGCACGGGAGAACGCCCGTGAAAGCTGCCGGCTCCGCAGTCGGACCGACAAGTCGGGAGCGCACTGTAAATCAGTCTCTCAGCAGCGTGGGGCGCCGAGGAGTCAATCGGCTCAACGCGAGCGGACCGCCGCCCGCCGCCGCCAGAAAGAGAAAGTGAAGCTGTGCAGGATGGCCGCGTCCCCGCCGTTCACAACGAGAAACACCGACTTTGAGGCGTGGTACAGAAAATACCCAAATCGCCATCTCGCCAGACATGAGGAAAGCGGCCGGGTCAGCAGGCCAAGACGGACGAGGATCTTGCCGATAACTCGATGTACCCGGCGGCCAGGACCAGCGGCGGCAGAGGCCCGGCCGCGTGGGCGGCAACCGAAGGAAATCCCACCAGCTTGGCGCTGCCGTGCTCCAGGAAGCATAAGGCCTGCAATGAAGCGCAACAGGCTGAGGGTGTAAGCACGCAATGTCCGGTCGGAATTCAAGTCCGATATCTCCGACCGAATCTGCGGCAGACAGTCTGGGCGGGTCCTCCAATCACGAGAGCTCTTCGTAGATGAGGGTCAGCGATGGCGTCTGGAGCTCCGCTGATCGGCAGGATTAGTAGCCGCCACTCGTGCCGCCCCAGCTGCCGCCCGGGACTCCGCCGGCGTCCGACTGAGAAGGCGACCCCGTCGGAAGCGGATCCACTTCGCGAGGCCCCGAGCAGCCGCTGAGCGTCAGAACGCCGAAGACGGCCACGAATAGAAGTGCGGCAAGCCTTTCCATGACTTCTCCCGTGCGGTGAAGGTGCAGATTGTCTGATGGCTCCAGGCGTCGGTCGGCGTTGCGCCACGATCGATGGACGCTCAGGCGGGCGCTTTATTCCACGCTTGCTAGCCCGACTTTCGCAACTGGCGTGGCGGAGTGACGGTAAATAGCCGGTTTTGCCGGGTCGGTGGTGGCAAGGTCGGCACCACAGCAGCCTGGTTCATGCTGCAGCAGGAACATTTTGCGCGGTGATCCGGGGTGGTGGTTGGGCCGGCAGGCGCAGCTTCATCTGCTGCAGCAGCACGGCTTGGTCCGGCTCGGGCTCGGTGTAGCGGGCAAGCACGACAGTGCGTCCGTCGGTGGTCGGCAGATGCACATCGACCATCTGGATTGCCGCCATCTTGTCCAGCACCGCCCGCGGGGTCAGTCCGGGGGCCAATGCCTTCAGCCGCTGCTTCAGCGTGGCCTGCAGGCAATAGGCGAGGAAGGCGACGAAGATGTGAGCCTCGATGCGCGCGTCGGTCTGGTGATAGATTGGCCTCACCGCGAGATCATTCTTCAGTTCTTTGAACGCCTGTTCCACTTCCACCAGCTGCAGGTAGAAGGTCCAGAGCTGTGCCGGACTACGGTCGGTCAGGTTCGACCGCAGCAGATAGCTGCCCTCCCGGCGGCGGGCCGCGCGCAACCTTTGCCAGTTCAGGCGGAAGCCGAAGGTTTCTGACGTGACGTCCTGGTCCTTGTCCGGCAGCGCGATCTCGAGCATCCGCCACACCGCGGGGCCAGCCTCCTTCTTGGCAGCGCCCAGCTTGATCAGCAACTGGTCGCGGGTCAGCTTCTGCTGGCGCAGCTCGTGCAGCCGCCTCACCAGTTTCTTCAGCCGCCGGCGCCGCATCGCCTGCTCCTTGCCGCGGCGCGCCTCGCTGCGAGCGATTACATAAAGCTCGCCACCCTGCTCAACGAGCTTGACTCGTACCGTATTGCGCACCTCGCTCCATGGCTTGGGCAGAAACTGCTTTTCCATCTGGCCCAGCCGTCCGCGTGGCGTGCCCACCAGGTAAGAGATCGGCGGCACCGACTGGCGCATTTCGGTCAGCACCTCCTCGGTGGGGATGCCGCGGTCCATCACCCAGACACGGCCGGTCGTGCCGTATTGCGTCTCGATCCGCTGGAGAAAGTCGCGCAGAGTGGTTTTGTCCGCGGTGTTGCCCGGCATCACCTCATAGGCCAGCGGGAAGCCATCGGGCGTGATCACCAGGGCAATCACCACCTGAACACAATCGGGTCGTTTGTCGCGGCTGTAGCCGAACCGCCGCTTGCCAGCGTCCGGCGGGTCCGATTCGAAGTAGGTGCTGGTCAGGTCGTAGAGCAGAACGTCAAACGCCGCGTGGAACAGCGCCTTCCAGCGTCGCTGCAGGAAGCTGAACAACTCCGCCTTGTGCTCGGTCAGTCTGTCCAGGCAGCGGTACAGCTTGTCCTTGCCGGCCAGAGCGAAGTCCTCGCCGAGCAGGTCGCTCACCGCGGTCTGCTCGTACCACCGCCGGTGCAGCCGCCATTCGCTGCCGGGATCCACCAGCCGATAGGCCACCAGCGTCTTCAGCACGTTCACCCAGCGTGTGCCCTGGCGTGAGGGCGGCAAGCGGGGTAGCCAGAATTCGTCCAGTTGCAACTGGTTCCACAACTCGCCCGCCAGCCAACAGGCGCCCCATTGCCGTGGCCGGCGGAGCCGCAGTTCGCTCAGCCGCACATGCACCACATCGCAATCCAGCGCCGGTGCCGTGCGGCCTTCGGGGAACAGCGCAACCTGCCGGGGCTGTTCGCTGCGTTCATCGAATGCTTCGATGGTCTGACACCAAGCCGCCCGCTGCGCGTCGTTGATCTCGCCAAGATACAGCACGTGACGCTGCACAGTGCGGCCGCCACTGATACGGCAGTTTTCGACAATGCTCCAATGCCGGTGCTTCTTGCCGTCCTTGTGGCGAGTCTTGTGGCGCAGAAACATGCCGCCAGGGTTCCAAACTCGCGGTCCGCCGCGCAAGAGACTTGGTCGGCACCGCAGCCCGATTTCCCCGGATCGCGCGCGCAAGCCCCGCCTTGCCCGCGCCTTTCACGATGGCGGCGGGCCGCAAAATTGTCGCGAATCGGGGTCAGTTGCGAAAGCCGGGCTAGAAAATTAGGTCGGGAAGACGCCGATCGCACCCTGCCGAGCAGCGCCAATTCTCTTCCTGATTACACATAAACCTCAGCCAATTTCAGGAGTCGGTAGGGCATAGGGGTGGTTCGGACGGCGGCCCATGTGAGACGCGGGATCATGGCGGCCAGATCGTATCGTCGGTTGAAGCGGTATTCGAATTCGGCGAGGTAGCGCGGAACATGCTTGCGGTTGATGGCACGGTAGGTGCCCGTGATGGCGGCCTTGATGTTGCCGAGCGCGGTGTTGGCCCATTGGAAGGCTGGCGTCCGAGCCGCTTTTGGTCCTGACCCGGTCTTGACGACTTGGTGCGCGCACCCGGCGTCTGCGACGCTGGCGAAACACTGAAGGCCATCGCTGACGACAGAGCAGTCTGGATCGAGGCTGCGCTTGGCGAACCCTGCGATCGAGGTTGCACAGAAGCTGGTGACCCGGCGCAGCTTCAGGCGAACCGGCTTTCCCTGGGTGGTCGTCTCGACAGCGGCGACGAACGGCGTCTTGCCAGGCGCCCCGCGGCCGCGCTTTCCGCCGGAGCGCTCGCCGCCGAGATGGGCGTCGTCGATCTCGATCCTGCCGCTCAGGCGCTTGGTCGCATCACGCTCAAGCATGACCTGCTTCAGCTTGTGTTTGACCTTCCAGGCGGTGGTCTGCGTCACCCCAAGGCGACGCCCCAGTTCGATGCTGGAGATGCCTTGCTTGGTCTGGGTCAGGCGATAGATCGCACGAAACCATAGCCGCAGCGGCAGATGGGTTGATGCAAAGATCGTCCCGGCAATCGGCGAGGTCTGCCGGCGGCACTTGGTGCACTGATAGAGATCGCGGGTCGTCACCAGACTATACTGCCTGCCGCCGCATACCGGGCACTCAAAGCCACGCGGCCAGCGTGACGCGATGACGATCGCCCGGCATTGCTCCTCGGTGCCGTACTGCTGTTCGAACGCGGGTTCGCTGAGACCCTTCTGGAACTGCACGACATTACGAGCCACTGCCACACCCTCATGAAATGCCACAAATTCCCTGACCTGCTACCAGGCGTTTCGTGACTGAGGGAAGTGCGTAATCAGGATTCTCTTTGAGGAGTGGAATAGACGGCATGGCTGGCGCGTTTACTGTCCGGAAGCCGGCCGCCCGGCCCAGGCCAGGAGACGTTTGGGGATGCGCTGCCTTCAGGAAACGGACGGGCCAGTCACCAGATGTAACCGGCCATGGCTTACTGGCCGGATAAGGGACGTTTTGGATGCTGGCCAGGATTGAAACTTGCGTCCCGGCACTCAGGCGCTACGCCTCGGCGCTGCTCCGCGACCAGCAGGCGGCTGATGACCTGGTCCACAACTGCCTCTCACGAGCACTCGACCAGCTACACACGCTCCGTGATGACGGTGCTGTCAGGGTCTGGCTTTTCGCCATCATGCACGACCTGTTCGTCAGTCAGCGACGCCATACGAAGGGGCGTGCGGATGCGAAGGCATTCAATGACACGGGCGGGAGTTCAAGCACCATTCCTGGCGAGCAAGAAAACACACTGCGGTGGGGTGAGTTGATACGAGAACTGAACAACCTGCCGGATGAACAACGCCTGGCAATCCTGCTCATCTCCGTCGAGGACCTCACCTATGCGGACGCGGCGCGGGTGCTCGGCGTCTCCGTCGAGATTTTGATGTCCCAACTCGCCAGTGGGCGGGAGCGCCTGCGTCGAACCACCCAGGAAGAGGCCCACCCTTCCCTGCGGAGGGTCAAGTGACAGAGCCGGGGCGCCCGGTAGCCGAGGAGGATCTGCACGCCTACGTTGACGGCGCGCTCGATGATGAACGTCGCGCGATCGTGGACCGGTACCTCCAGGTGCATCCCGAGGCCGCGGAACGCGTCGCCGCCTACATTGCGCAGCGGCAGAAGCTGCGCGCCGCGTTCGCTGCTCTGGGATCGGAGCCCATTCCCCCACGGCTGAACCTGGCACGGCTCGTCGAAGCGCGCCTCATGCGGCGGTACAAGCCATGGCGCTCCGTCGCCGCCGTGGCGCTTGCCCTGGGGTTGGGTGGCGCGGCCGGCTGGTGGGCGGGCAGCCGACCGCCAACCGGCATCGATGCGCTCGCCCGGGAAGCGGGGGCGAGCTACGCCGTTTATGCCGCCGACAAGCACCGCCCGGTGGAGATCGAGGCCGGGCAGCGCGAGGACCTGACACGCTGGGTTTCCAACCGCCTGAACCGGCCGGTCGCGGCGCCCGGCCTCTCCGCGCTGGGATACGCGTTCCTGGGCGGCAGGCTCGTGGCGGGCCCGCACGGAGCCGCGGCCCTGTTCGTGTACCGAGAACGCAAGCGGCAAGCGACTGATCCTCTATATCCGCCCGATGTCCGCCGGGGAAACGACACCGATCGAGCCCATCGATGTTGGCGACATGGACGGGTGCGCCTGGATCGAGCGGGGCCTTGGCTACTCCCTGATTGCCGATGAGACCTATGACAGGCTGTTGGAGCTTTCCCGGCATGTCAGGCAGGAGGTGCGGTCCCTGGGCTGATCGGGGTGGCGGGCCGGTGCGGTGGATCCGCCTTGTCCTGCTCTGGGCAACGCCCTGAGCGCCGTGGCGGCCCACGCGGAGGAGCCGTATTCGCTCGACCAGAGGTTCGGCACCATCGCGTTCTCGGTCAGCCATCTCGGCCTGTTCTCCTTACGGGGTGAATTCCGCCGGTTCGATGCGCGCCTGGTTCTTGGTGCGGGACATCTTGATCGGACGCGGATCTCAGTTGTCGTGGACGCGGCCTCGGTTGACATGCCCTGGCAGGAAGCGGCGGAGATGCTCCGAGGGCCGGATTTCTTCGACGTGAAACGCTATCCTGAAAGCCGTTTCACGAGCACGTCGGTCGACACCGTGCCGCCGGACCACTACGTGGTGCATGGCCTGATCGAGATACGCGGGTGATGCAGCCGCTGGTCCTCGATGCCCGGCTGGTGGGACGCCACCCTGACCCGGCCCGGGGGCGGAGGTCGCGGAATTCGTGGTGACCGGGGCGCTGCGACGTCGGATTTCGGCATGACCGCGGACGCGATGCTCATTTCTGACAGGGTCAATATCGCCATCAGGGCTCGCATCGAACTCGGCGAGAAAGTCAGTGCGGGCTGAGCCGTCTATCGGATGGAACAGGATACAGCGGCGCCTGCATTGGTGTACGGCGGCGCTCGTCCTGTTGGCGTTCCCGCTCGGCTAGCCCGTATTTCTCACACTGAGTAGGTGCATCGGGGTTCCGAATCGGCGAAAGTTCTTCTGTGACAAAGTCTTAGCGCTGAACGGAGGAACTCCCCGATGCCCACAGAGTGTAAACCTCCGCTGTTCGATTTTGCACCCGTGGAGGAGCGTGCCGTGGTGGCGGCCTTCGATGGTGGCGTGATCACCTCAGATGCCGGCGCCCTGCTGCTCGGGGCGACCGACCGGGCGATCGGCTTGATCGAACGCTTCGCTTCCTGCTTCGGCGACCAGCGGGCGCCGGAGCTGGTGGAGCACGCGATCGAGGCGTTGCTGATGCAGCGCGTGTTCGGGATCGCGCTGGGCTACGAGGATCTGGTCGACCACGACCAGCTGCGGCACGATCCGGTCCTGGCCGTGCTGGCGGGGAAGCTGGCGGCGCGGCGGCCGGATTGCGCGCCGCTGGCCGGGAAATCGACCCTGAACCGGCTGGAGCTGGGCCGCGCCGAGCCGACGCGTTATCACAAAATCAGCCACGATCCGGCGGCGATCGAGCGGTTGTTGGTGGATCTGTTCCTGGAGGCGCATCGGCGCGCGCCGGCGCAGATCACGCTCGATCTCGACGCCACCGATGATCCGCTGCACGGGAATCAGGAAGGCCGCTTCTTCCACGGCTATTACGACTGCTACTGTTACCTGCCGCTCTACGTCTTCTGCGGCCGTCATCTGCTGGCGGCCAAGCTGCGGCGCTCGAACATCGACGGTTCGGCCGGCGCGGTCGAGGAGGTTGCCCGATTGGTCGCGCAAATCCGCCGGCGCTGGCCACGCGTGTGCATCCTGCTGCGCGGCGATTCCGGCTTTGCCCGCGAGGCGCTGATGGCCTGGTGCGAGGCCAACCGGGTGGACTATGTGTTCGGTCTGGCCCGCAACGACCGGCTGGAGGAGGCGATCAAGCCCGAACTGCTGACCGCGTCGATTGAGAGCTTGCGGACCGGCAGGCCGGCGCGGTGCTTCCGGGATTTTACGTGGTCGACGCTGGACAGTTGGAGCCGCCAACGCCGGGTCATCGGCAAGGCCGAGGTGACCGGCGGCGAGGCCAATCCCCGGTTTGTCGTCACCTCGCTCAAGCCGGCCGAAGTCGGCGGGCGGCATCTCTACGAGCGGGTCTACTGCGCGCGCGGCGAGATGGAGAACCGCATCAAGGAATGCCAGCTCGACCTGTTCGCCGACCGGACCTCGGCGGCGACGATGCGCGCCAACCAGCTCCGCTTGTGGTTCGCGTCCATGGCCTATGTGCTGCTCTGCGCCTTGCGGCGCATCGGTCTGGCGCACACGCAATTCGCCCGAGCGACCTGCGGCACCATCCGGCTCAAGCTGCTGAAGATCGGCGCCCTGGTGCGGGTCAGCGTGCGGCGGATCAAGGCGGCGATGGCCTCGGCCTGTCCCTATCAGCACGAGTTCGCCTTGGCCCACGCCATGCTCAGAAACGCCACTGCCTGACACGAACCAGCCAGCGCACAGCCGACATCACACCCCGCACCCACGCTGCCCGCCGGGCGGCGCCGGCGCGGTCTCGCCGAGCCTCGCGCCCATAGCGCCCGCCCCGCCTCACTTCACGAATGCACGCCGGCGGAGCGCCATTCAAACGACAAGCGCTCGCCCGTATGAGAAATGCGGGCTAGGTGATGGTCGGCGTGCCGCTCAGCGCCTTGCTCCTGAAGTTCGCGCTCTATCAGATTCACAAGACGCTCGGGATCTTGGTTCTCGTGCTGACGACCGCGCGGCTGCTGGTTCGGGCCCGCAGAGGGCGCCCGGCCTGGGACGCGGATAGGCCCGGCTGGCAGCATCGAGCGGCCAGTGTCATGCATTGCTTGCGGTACGCCCTTCTCTTCGCCACTCCCGTGCTCGGCAATTTCACGGCCGCGACGGCACCCGCCCGTGTGCCTACCCTCTTTCTAGGCTCGCCGGTCCGGCTCCCAAATGGTTTTCCTTGCTCAGGCAGGCGCGCCGAAGCGTGGCAACGCTGCTCGTGATCCTTGCTGGCGGGCATGCCGCGGCGTCGGTCCACAACCATCTGCGCGGGCGTGATACGTTCGTCCGAATAGTGCTAATGCCCCCGGTCAGCTCTCATCTCAGCCGTACAGTGAATGCCCCCCGGCGGCGGTCATCGTCGCATTCGGGGTCAGGCTGCCGAACAGGCCTTGTGCCTCGTTCTGTACGCCAGCGGTGAAGTAGATAGCGTCCGGGCTGCCGCCCTTGCCGCCGTTGCCCGGGGTCAGGGCCCAGAGGTCGCCGATGGTGATGGGCTTGCCGTCCGACCCAAGCAGCTTCCCAGCGAAGTGGTCGTTCTTGAGGTTGTACGCGTTGATCGTGCCGTCGCCGAAATTGCCGACCAGCAGATCGCCGGCCAGGTTGCCAAAACTCTGCGGCGCAATCGCCAGCCCCCAGGGCGAGTTGAGTGGTCCCCCGGAGGCCACGCGCTGAAGGAGGTTGCCGTTCACGTCGTATTCATCGACGAAGCCGTTGCCGGCTCCCGCCACGTCGTCGTGCTTCTGACCGTTCTGGAGGGCGTAGGTGACGAACAGCTTGCCGTCGAGCACCTGCACGTTGAAGGGCGCGAAGCCGGCGGGAACGTTCGGGTCGGTGAAGCTCTTCACCGGATTGAAGTTCTGGTCGTACACATCGACGGTGCCGTGCCGGAAATTCGCCGCATAAAGATAGGGGCCGTTATCGGTGTCGGCGATCGCCAGCCCTTTGTACACCGCGCCGCCGATGTTGGGATCGCCCTCCGCAAGGTTCGACGAATTATCGACCGCGAGCAGGGATTCCGTGCCGGCACCCGCATTCCAGCCGGAGATCGTGCCGTCCTCGGTGGCAAACAGGAAGGTGGCCGGCGACCCGTCCGACAGCTTGAACGCGCCCTGCGAGGCGAAGGCATTGAACACCTGCCCGTCCGGGGCGGACGGGCCGGACTGCCCCGCCGGCGGAGCGATCGTGATCGGCGGGATGGCATTGGTGGTCACGTTGCCGTCGGTGACGCTGTAGATGCTGGCCAGTCCGGTCCCGTTCTCCGAAATCCAGAACGGGCTGGTCGAGCCATCGGACACGCCCCATGGATTGATCAGGTTGGGATCGGTCTGCGCGGCGCCGATCGAGGGATCGGAGCCGACCAGCTTGTTCTCGGTGAAGGTCGGTGGGGCCTTGTGGTGGAGGAACTGGCTGATCTCAGCGATGGCGACCTGCACGAGATCGTGCACCTGAGGTAGGAAAGCGTCAGAGGTTAAGTCGAGGGTCACGGCGTCTTCTCCCGGCCGAGGCATTGCGTATCGTCCGGCCTGCACGCGACCGGGCGACCACGGGCCCAGATATGCTGGTCCTGTGCAGCAGACGCGCGACGTCGCCAATTATTCCCGCCTTCTTTCATTTTCCTGCGCTACGTGGGGACGCCGAGGCCCTCGCCTACTTGTGTCGCAACCCGCTCAATATCGCGTTCCGGCAACGCTGCCAGCACGGCGACGCCCAGCCCCTTGCCGATCCAGGCCACGCCGTTCACGCCATCCTTCCGGATCACGGTACCCGGCGCGTGCAGGGCGGGCTTCATGGGCCGCAACAGCAGCGACAGCCGGTGCCCGCTTGCATCGTCGTACATAAGGAGCGCCGCCGCCCCTCCACGCTCGGTTGCGAGCAGCCTGCCCCCGATCAGGTGATACCCGAGCGCCGAGAGATCGGGCGCCACAACGGTCCGGTCGAGCCGGTTCGATAGCCACTGTTGGAGATACGCCGTCTCAGCGCTTGGCACCTCGACCGGGTGGCGACGATCGACAGAATAGACGACATGGCTCGTGAGCGCCTCTTGTTCGAGGACAGCCATGGCCTGCTGCACCGGGCTTGAGCCGGGCGACCCGTGCAGCAACCAGCCCCCAGCCGCCCCTGCGCCAAAAGCGAGGACGACGGACGCGGCGACCAGCCAAGGCGTCCGCCTGCGCCGGGACCGCTGCCCGATGATGCTGGCCAGCGTCAGTTCGGGCGGCAGTGGCTCGTCGGTGCGGGCAAAGGCGGCGCGCAGCACTTCCCGCTGCGCCTGGTACGCCGCCACCCGCCGAGCGGCCTCGGGGTTTTCGGCAAGGTAATGCTCGACCGCTTGCCGGCGGCCGGCCTCAAGTTGGCCGTCAATATAGGCGTGGAGGTCGTCCTCCCCGATGGGCGGCATGGCCTCGCTCATGTCACACGCTTCAACTGAGGGCTTGCTTCGCCTTCGGTATCGCGTCGGACGCGCTCGCGCGCCCGCGCCAGGCGTGACATCACCGTGCCGATCGGGACGCCAAGCACCTGCGCAGTCTCGGCATAGGAGAGATCCTCCACCGTGACCAGAAGCAGCACAGCCCGGTGATCCTCCGGCAGGCGTCCCACGGCGCGCATCACGTCCTGGGCCCTTAGATGCTCCTCCTGCCGCGGGTGCACCGACAGCGCCTGCCCGGCGTCGGTGGACAGCGGCTGCCCCTGGACCTGCTTCCGCCGGAATCGACTCACGTAAAGGTTGTGCATAATGGCAAACAGCCAGGGCCGCATCTCCGCATGGTTTCGCAGGGTGTGCAACCGTTCGAGCGCGCGCACCAGGCACTCATGAACCAGGTCGTCCACCTCCTGACGGTCCCGCAGCAAGGCACTCGCGTAGCGCCTCAGCGCTGGGATGCACGCCTCCATGAGCGCCATGGAGCCAGGCATGACTGGTCACCGCATCGGCGCTAGTTGGAAAAGGAGGCTGACCCCAGTTCGACCTGCTGACATCCAAAGCGGCCGCGGCATGGCTGACTGACCTCTCGGAAAACCACCACAGAGGCCGCGCCACAATCCGGTCATTGGACAGACGCGCGGAGCGGCTCGCTATTCCACCTTTGCCGTGCCAGCCACGTCAATCATTATCTCTGGCCTCCTCAGGTCAGAGTAATTGCTGGAAGCGAGGAACGCAGACCGGCGCGGCATTCGACGGCCGACCAAAGTCGGGTGCGACAGGGTCCGGTCAGGGCGCGTTGGCATGAGTGAAGGAACCAAGGAAAGGCGGCCAATGGTGTCTTGGATAGCCATCCCTCACCACCGGTCTGGGTAGCCGCCGATCTTGAACGCCCGGCCAAATGGCGTGAGCTGAGGTCCGAACGCGCCGACATGGCAGGCGCTGCAGGGCTGCCCGGTTTGCGCCGGGAACCAGGCATCGCCTGCGCAGCCGTGCTCGCCACCGTGAGCAGGAGGGCAGCGGCAAAGAGACATCTGCTGAGCCTGGTGAGCCGACGCGTCATGACGGCTTTTCCCGCTCAGCGGAGGGTCGCGAGATACGCGATGAGGTCGGAGCGCTGCTTCGGGTCCCTCAAGCCGGGATAGGTCATCAGCGTTCCGGGCACGACCCGTTGGGGTGCGGTGAGGTAGCGATCGAGCGTGCTCAGGGTCCAGGTCAGGCCCGAGCGGCGGTTCGCCTGGGAGTAGTTGAAATTCGGAATCATGCCGCAATGCCGGCCGACGACACCGAACAGGCTGGGGCCGATGATGTTGCGACCCGGCCTTGGTGAGTGGCAGATGCTGCACTGCGATTGAAAGACCTGCCGTCCGGCCGAGGCATCCTGTGCCCGGGCGCCAGACACCGCAGCGATGCCGATCGCCGCCAACACAAGCCCTCGCACAGACATGGATAGCATGCTGCGTGCCCTTCCGACGAGTGGTGCATCGGTGTGGACGTGCCGCTGTCTGACTTATTCCCGATGCTGGTGAAGAATCCTGGCCACCGTAAATTATGACGCCGCTGGAGGCGCTCAGCACGGCCCGGTACTACCGCGAGATGCTACCCAAGCATTCGGGCGACCTCGGCCATACGATCAAGGGCCTGTTTTTGGAGGCGGGAGCGGGGGGATATGGAGAGAGACGAGAGCGGAGAGCTATGGAGTAGCTGGTTGCAAGTTTCAGGCACCACAGAAATGCCTCAGATTGATCAACGTGTACGCCATCAGTTTCATACCGTAGTGCCGTTGCTGTTTGAACTCAAAGCGCAGCAGCAACCGCTTGAATTTATCCTCCCACGCGAAGGTTCGCTCTACGCATAGCCGCAACGAATGGATGGCGGCATTGAACAACCGCTTCCGGCCCCGCTTCGGGGTCTTCCGATTGCGCGGGTTTTCCTTGATGTTTGGAACCAGCCCGGCGTTGAAGATTGCTTTGCGTTTGTGCCTGGAATCGAACCCGCCATCGAGATTGAGATACGAGCCATCGATCTTCAGATCCGTCAGCCTGGCCACGCGCTTCAAGGCGTTCAACCCCTCCGAGAGGAGCACGGTATCGGCTTCATTCGCCGGCGCCACAGGAAGCGGAGCCAACACAAAGCCGTTGTTCTCGACGATCGCGAGGACCTTCTCGCCCTTCTGATGTTTGTGGCCGGAATAGCCGACGCCATCGCCACCTTTCTTCGCGACGGTGTTGGAGCCATCGCCGTGAAGGACGCTGAGATCGAGGTGGTGTTGCTCCGCCAGATGCCGCACGCTGGCGAGGAAGGCCTGATCGAGCGAGCCATCGTCGGACCATTTGGCGAACGCTTTGTAGATTGTCGTGTAGTGGATTACGGCGGTCCGATCGTCTGTTCGTGGCACCGGCAGGCACTTCCATTGCATACCCGTGTAGAGTACCCGCAGAATCAGATTGAAGACGCGGTGATAGCCCAGTTTGCATTTCGGCCCGCGCCTGGGCATCGACAGGTGCGGGAAGATAAATGCGACGAACTCCGGCTCAGAGAGCTGAACCGGAATCGGAGTTGTGGCGGGGCTTTCTGTCATCGTGCTCATCCGGAAATGGCTGCATGAGAAGCCTGAGCGGTGTGCGCCGGAAAGTCCAACTATCTCATATAATACAGTGAGTTAGGCAAGCAGCAAAACTCGCAACCAGCTACCAGTGACATGACGAGCAGCCCAGACAGGATATCGGCAGCTGATTACCGAGATGTCTTGAGTTGCCGATAACAGTCCGAGGTGGTGGCAACCCGACGTATCGCATGGCTTTCGTGCCGAAAGGAGAGTGGGCCCGCCATCTTGGAGCTTCGCCCCGGATGCGCATGACTGCATCATGGTCTGGATCCTCGGATCCGCCGAATACAAGCCTGCGGCGCGAAAATTCGCGCCTTTGGCGAGCTCCCCTCGGAACGTGTTGACTCCGCCTCTACCAGCTACCGGTCTTTGCCACCGCAGCTTTGGACAGTCATTCAGCTCGGCTCCAAGACAATCGGAGGCCCCAACATAAAAAGGACCACGACACGAAATCATACTTGACGGAAATCGCCCCCATACAAGCGATACGCCCATGACGAGCAGTAGCAGCGTTGTTCCCCTCCGTCAGCCCGACGAGGTTGATGACCCGCTGACGGCTGTCCTGAGGAGCGGCGCGCGCCGGCTCCTGGCGCAGGCGGTGGAGGCGGAAGCCGAGGCGTTCTTGGCCACGATGAAGGAGGTGCGCCTGCCGAACGGGCGCGAGCGGATCGTGCGGCACGGCCATGGACCGGAGCGGCTGGTCCAGACCGGGATCGGGCCGGTCGAGATGCGGCGAGTGAAGCTGCGCGACCGCGGTGCCGGTGAGGGCGCGGGTGGCGCGCGCATCCGCTTCACCTCCGCCCTCCTGCCGCGCTGGGCCCGGCGGACGCGGAGCCTGGATGCCTTGCTGCCAATCCTCTACTTGCGCGGCGTCTCGATGGGCGACTTCCAGGAAGCGCTCGGGACGCTGCTGGGCAAGGATGCTCCGAACCTGTCGCCGTCGGTGATCGCGCGGCTGCGGGGCGAATGGGAGGCGGACTACGCGCGCTGGCAGCAGCGTGACCTATCGGCCCGGCGTTATGCCTATCTCTGGGCTGACGGCGTCTACCTGCAGGCGCGCATGGAGCCGCAGGCCGAGTGCATGCTGGTGCTGATCGGCGCGACGTCCGAGGGCAAGAAGGAACTGATCGGTTTCCAGGTCGGCATGCGGGAGAGCACGCAGAGTTGGCGGGAGCTCCTGGTCGACCTCAAGGCCCGCGGTCTCGCCATCGCGCCGGAGCTGGCGACTGGCGACGGCGCGCTCGGCTTCTGGAAGGCACTCGAGGAGGTTTCCCCGGCTACCCGCCACCAGCGCTGCACGGTGCACAAGACCGCCAACGTGCTGGACAAGATGCCCAAGTCCGTCCAGCCCGCGGCCGAACCCGACCTGCGCGAGATCTGGACGGCTCCGGACCGTGTGACGGCCGAGACGGCGGTCGCGGTCTTCGCCGAGAAGTATGGAGCCAAATACGAGAAGGCAGTCACCTGCCTGGTGAAGGACCGCGACACACTGCTGACCTTCTACGACTTCCCTGCCGAGCACTGGGACCACCTGCGCACGTCGGATGAGATGGACAAGCGCTTTCGCCGGAGTCCTGCTATTTTCTTTTTCGCGCGGGCGACCTCGTGGCGAAGAGCGGAGCCTCGGCTGAAAGCTCTGCCGGGCCGCCTTATCCGAGCCCTGCCGGCGTGAGGCGTCCGCGCACCATGCCTTTTGGCGGTCTGGGCTTCCGCCGCTCGACGAAGTGCTCGTAGGCGGCCTCGGCGCGACGTGCGACGTCCATCTCCTGCTCACGCAGTTCCTTGACGTTGTAAGCGTAGGCTGGTCCGCAGCGGTTGCCCTTCTTCTGGGGTCGCCCCGCCTGCAACTCCATGCTCCGGACCTTGTTCGCGACCAAGGCCGGCCGCGCCCAGGGATAGTCGACGTCCTTCGTCAGCAGATGCCAGCACAGGACCGCGAGCTTGCGCGCCAGCGCGACGGCGGCGATCTGATGCCCGCGCTTCGCCCGGATCCGGACGAAGAAGGCGTGCAGCGGTCCCGGTGTCTTCGCCGCCGCCCATGCGGCTTCGACCAGCATTGCACGAGCGTGGCTGCGCCCGACCTTGCTGATGCGGCCATGATGAGCAGCGCCGAGACCCGACTGGCGCACACGGGGGTTGAGTCCGAAATAACTCACGAGCTTCTGCGGTGAGGCGAAGCGGCGAATATCCCCGATCGCCGCCGCCAGGCCGGCCGCCACCGTGAGATTGACGCCGGTGATCGTGATCAGCCGCTTGATGGCCGGGTCGGCCAGCGCGCTGTCCGCGATCGCCGTGTCGAGCACCGCCAGATCCTCGCCAAGCCGGTCGAGCTCGCGCAGGTGGCGCTCGATCGCGATCCGCTCGTCGTCCGGAAAGGGCTGGCGCGCGAGCCAGGCCCGGCCGACGCCGCTGAACAGATCCGCGTGCGGACAGTGCGGGATCAGATAGGCATACAGGATGGAGTGAACTTCGTTCTTGAGCCGCGTTCGGTGCCGGACGACCTGGTAGCGGCGGGCAACGAGCCGCCGCATCCGCTCGGTCGCCGCGTCCGGCGTCCAGATCTCCGGCAGGTATCCGGCAGCATAGAGGCTGGCGAGCGTCCCGGCGTCGATCTTGTCGGTCTTGACGTGCGCATGGGCGATCGCTTTGACCTGCAGCGGATTGGCAATCACCACGCGCTTCACGAAGGGCGACAGAACCCGCGACACGGCCATGCAGTTGCCGGTCGCCTCGATCACCACTTCGTCGGTGGCCAGAAGGCTCTTGCCAAAGCCTTCCAGCGCCGTGCGCGTCATGTCGATCCGGCCTGCAGGCCGCAGCCGGCCGTCTTCCCAGATGACCACCTCCCCGAAGGTGCGGTGGGTGTCGATCCCGATCACACGTCGCATCCCTGCCTCCTCTCGGTCGATCAGACGGGAGCGGCGGGCGACACGACAACTACGGATCCGCGCTCACGGCGCAACCGGGCGAGTCGCAGAGGCGGCCAGCTACTAACACGAGCTCACGGCTCATCGTGTGCATCGGCCTGCCCGCACCTTCGTGCTCCCGGTGCCTCTGTCCCGGATGGTCGCACCATATACCGGAACCGCTTCGATCCCAGCTGGACGTTGGCACCAGGCATCGTCATACCAGTTACCAACCCGATCGAGAGCGTGTTCGCCACCGTCCGGCATCGCACCGTCCGCACCAAGGGCGCGCTGTCACAGGACACGGCCCGGCTCATGGTGTTCAAGCTGGTCATGGCGGCAGCCAAAACTTGGCGCCGGCTGAAAGGCGAGAACCAGTTGCCCAAAGTCATCCAGGGCGTCACATTCCACAATGGCGTCGAGGTCATCAACGCACCAGAGCAGACCGCCGCCTGATCACGCCGTCACCCAGGTTCCAGCATAGCTCTGCTGAATCTCCTTGATCTCCCCTCCGGCGACCTGCAGGATCAAATGCGCAAGGCGCTCGACCATGGCGCGGCGCTCGGTCTCGCTTACGCCCGTCAACTCGTGCGACCCCAGCGTCATGATGAGCTGGAGCGGTGGCTTGACGACTGTAAGCGGCTGTAACGTGTCTCTCATTGCGAGCCTCCTCGACGACGCCTGCGTCATTCGAGACCACTCGCCTGAGTCCCTGAGCCTTCAGCAACCGATCCAGTTCCACCAGCGCCAGGACCGATACCTGAGGCTCGCCGAGCTCCAGCCCCGCGCAGGTGGCCCGATCCAGCATCCACGCCGCGACGGCAATTGCCACGCGGGGCTTACCTTCAACGACGACCACGTCAGTGCCAGCACGCTTCTCGCCGTAATACCGGCGGACGCAGCGCCCATAAAGCGCATGCCAGCGGTAGTGAACTCGTACCTCTTCTCCGATATGGGCAGAATGACCCAGTGATTGTCGTTACCAGAAAAAACTTTCTGTTCCTGGGCTCCGATGCCGGGGGCCAGCGCGCTGCGCTTATCTACACCATTGCCGAGACCGCGAAGCTGAACGGCCTTGATCCCGAGGCCTACATCACCGCCGTCCTGGACCGGATGGCGCGCGGGCAGCCCATCAACCGCCTTAACGAACTGCTGCCCTGGAACTTCCAGCCGGAGCGTCAGGCCGCGTAAATCGGCTGACGCTTACGAGGTGGCCGACGCACGCCGTCATGAGGCTCCGGGCGTAAGATGCCCCCCGCGCGGGTTGAACCGATACTCCTCCGCACCATATTAGCACTCTCGGCCATCGAGTGCTGAAGCGCTGTTGCGAGTTCAGGGTGCGACCCTGGCCGTAGCGGCGGGTCGACATCCCTCCTTCTGGAGCCAAGTCATGAAATTCCGCCCGCTACACGACCGTGTCGTGATCCGCCGCATCACGCCGCTCGAGAAGTCCGCCGGCGGGATCATCATCCCCGACACGGCCCAGGAGAAGCCTATGGAGGGCGAGGTCGTCGCGGCCGGGGCCGGGGCGCGCAACGAGCAGGGCGCGATCGTCGCGCTGGACGTGAAGGCGGGTGACCGCGTGCTGTTCGGCAACTGGTCCGGCACCGAGGTCAAGCTCGATGGCGAGGATCTTCTCATCATGAAGGAGAGCGACCTGCTCGGCATAATCGAAGGCGCACCGGCGCTCGCCAAAGCCGCCTGAACGAAGAATAAGGAATAAGCAAATGGCAGCTAAAGACGTTCGCTTCGGCGACGACGCACGGAGCCGCATGTTGCGCGGCGTGGACATCCTCGCCGAAGCCGTGAAGGTCACGCTGGGCCCCAAGGGCCGCAACGTGGTCATCGACAAGAGCTACGGCGCGCCTCGGATCACCAAGGACGGCGTGACCGTGGCCAAGGAAATCGAGCTGGCCGAGAAGTTCGAGAACATGGGCGCGCAGATGGTGCGCGAGGTGGCGAGCAAGACCAACGATGTCGCCGGCGACGGCACCACTTCGGCCATCGGTACTGGCCCAGGCGATCACCCGCGAGGGCGGCAAAGCGGTGGCGGCCGGGATGGCGCCGATGGATTTGAAGCGCGGCGTGGACAAGGCGGTGTCCGCTCTCGTTGCGGAACTAGCCAAGCGGACCCGGAAGATCACGACCGAGGCCGAGACTGCCCAGGTCGGCACGATCTCCGCCAACGGCGAGGCCGAGATCGGCCGCATGATCGCCGAGGCTATGCAGAAGGTCGGCAACGAGGGTGTCATCACCGTCGAGGAAGCCAAAGGCATGGAGACCGAGCTCGAAGTGGTCGAAGGCATGCAGTTCGACCGCGGCTATCTCAGCCCCTACTTCATCACCAACACGGAGAAGATGACGGTCGATCTCGACAATCCCTACGTCCTGATTTACGAGAAGAAGCTGTCCGGACTACAGGTGCTGCTGCCCTTGCTGGAGGCCGTGGTGCAGTCGAGCCGTCCGCTGCTGATCATCGCGGAGGACATCGAGGGCGAGGCGCTGGCCACGCTTGTGGTCAACAAGCTCCGTGGCGGCCTCAAGGTCGCGGCGGTGAAGGCGCCGGGCTTCGGTGATCGCCGCAAGGCGATGCTCGAGGACATCGCGGTTCTCACTGGCGGCCAGGTCATCTCCGAGGATCTCGGCATCAAGCTCGAGAACGTGACGCTCGCCATGCTCGGCCAGGCCAAGCGGGTGCTGATCGAGAAGGAGAACACCACCGTCATCGAAGGCGCGGGTTCGTCCGAGGGAATCAAGGGCCGGGTCGAGCAGATCCGCGCGCAGGTGGAGGAGACCACGTCGGATTACGACCGCGAGAAGCTGCAGGAGCGTCTGGCCAAGCTGTCCGGCGGTGTGGCGGTGATCCGGGTCGGCGGCGGGACCGAGGTCGAGGTAAAGGAGCGCAAGGACCGCGTCGACGACGCGCTGCATGCGACCCGTGCGGCCGTCGAAGAGGGCATCGTGCCCGGCGGCGGCGTGGCGCTCGCCCGCGCCAGCCTGATCCTGGCGCACGTGCAGGCCGACAACGAGGACCAGAAGTTCGGCATCGAGATCGTGCGCAAGGCGGTGCAGAGCCCGTTGCGGCAGATTGCCGAGAACGCGGGTGAGGACGGTGCCGTGGTCGGCGGTCACGTGCTGGAGAATGCCGAATACGATTTCGGCTTCGACGCCCAGACCGGGACTTACAAGGACCTCGTGGTCGCGGGCATTATCGACCCGACCAAGGTAGTGCGGGTTGCGTTGCAGAACGCGGCCTCGGTAGCCGGCCTGCTGATCACGACCGAGGCGATGGTCGCCGAGCGTCCGGAGAAGCGCGCGCAATCCCTGCCCCAGGGCGCTATGAACGGCGGCATGGGGGACATGGAAAACTACTGATCAAGGAGCTTGATTGACGGCCCGGGTTGCTCGGCAGCCCGGGCCGTATCTTTGGGGCGCCCAGCGGGACGCATCCGCTGTACGATCGAGTGCATCGGTCCCGTCGATCACCTCGCCTCTTGCATCGACTGATTCCCTTCGCCTCGAGCGCATACGTGTGACGTGAGGCGGAGGAGGCCCTGCTGAACCGGCGCTGGCGTCACGGGCCTAACGGCGCCACTGGTTCGAGGTCACTGGGGTGTATTCAGTCTTTGCAAGCACACTGCGCTAATATTGTAAGCTCGGTGCCGCGCTCATGGTCTCCTTGGAGGCGCCGGGGAGAACGAAGTGGTCCCCCTCCGCCCTGAGTTGCTGCCACGGCACGGCCACAAGCTTGTCGCCCATGCCCAAGAAGCCGCCGACGGAGACGATCGCGATCGTGATCCTATCGCCCGACGTGATGATCAGGTCGTCGATTTTGCCCACGCGCTGGTTCTGATCGTTCTGCACGGCCTGTCCAATGATCTTGCTCGCGCGCACACCGTTCTCCAGCTTGAGCGTCGCGACCGCGAGGTTGGCGTTGTTCGTCGTCGTGACCACGCCAGTGGCCGATGGTGAGGACGGCGTCGACGGCGCCGGGGCGCTTCCGGCACGGCCGAGGCGGGCGGAGTGGTCGCTGGCTCCTGCGCCGATTGTTGCGCGAGCACAGGCAAGGCAGTGGTGGCCGCGACAGCGGCGACGATGACGGCTCCGATCGCGGTGAACCTGGGCAAGGGAGGATCCTTCTCGGCAGAGAGCTGCCTAGGGAAAAACGTACCAGCGTCCGTTTGGGTTGTACTAGCTGACATTTGATCGGACAGCTGGCCTGTATGGTGCCGGATGGATCATGTCTGACCGACGTCAGGCGGCGTTGAGCATTTTTCCCCTGGCGAGCGGGAGGGTGTCAAGGAAGGTCTGCATCGGGGTCTTGCCGTAGCACCAGCGGCCCTGATGAGGGCGTTGCTCATTATAGCTGCTGACCCAGACATCGAGATCGGCCTGTAGCTGCTCGATGCTGCTGTAGATGCGCTTGCGGAAGGCGACCTGATAGAACTCGTGCAGCACCGTTTTGTGGAAGCGCTCGCAGATCCCGTTGGTTTGCGGACTCTTTGCCTTGGTCCGGCTGTGGTCGATGTCCTCGATCGCCAGGTAGAGCTCGTATTCGTGGGCCTGCGAGGTGCCGCAATACTCGGTGCCGCGATCGGTCAGCACGCGGGACAGCTTGACCCCGTGCTCGTCGAAGAACGGCACCACGCGGTCGTTCAGCAGGTCGGCGGCGGTGATCGGGGCCTTGCGGTCGTAGAGCTTGGCGAACGCCACCTTGGAGTGGGTGTCGATGCAGGTCTGCTGATAGATCCGCCCGACCCCCTTGAGCGTGCCGACATAGAAGGTGTCCTGGGCCAGGCAGTAGCCCGGACACTCGCTCTCGAACTCGCCATGCGCCTCGTTGTCCTGCCGGGCCCGCTCCAAGGCGGCGACCTGGGCTTCGGTCAGCACCAGGCCGTCCTGTGCGCTCTTGGCCTCGAGTGCCTTGAGCCGCTTCTTCATGGTCTCCAGGTCGTGGCGCTGCCAGACACAGCGCACCCCGGCCGGGGAGATCGTCAGGCCGCGCTTCTTCAGCTCCTTGGCCACCCGGACTTGGCCAAAGGCCGGCTGCTCGACGGCCAGCCCGACGACCGCCTGCTCGATGGCCGGCTCCACCCGATTGCGCAGGATTGGCTTGCGCCGGGTCATCTCCGCCAGCGCGATCTCGCCGCCCTTTTCGTAGAGCTCCTGAAAGCGGTAGAAGCTGTCGCGCGAGTATCCCATGATCTTGCAGGCCTGCGACACATTGCCGAGCTGTTTGGCCAGCTCCAGCAGGCCTACCTTGGCCCGGATTACCTTGCGTTCGTTGGTCATGGTCGGCTCCTCGGTTCTGGGCGACCGGAGCGAGACATTCCTGTCCTCCGGTCCCGGGTTGCCCGCACCAAACAAACCAGATTGTCAGATTAAATCCTAGCTAGTACATCTGGGTTCCGCCCCAGCCATGTGGCACTCTGCTGAGGCCACACCGAACCCTCGGCCGGTTCGCCTTCGGCTCGGGCCGGCGATGGTGCTTCACTCCGAGCCCCCAAGGGCGGCCTGACTGGACGTCAACCTTGGCCTGGGCTCGGGGTGGAGTGACCGTTATGGTCGGGCGTGGCTCAGAACAGGACGCGGTGCGCGCCGCGTTAGGAAAGACAATGTCCAAGACCTCTCTCTCAAGCGCGACCCCGCCCCATGATCCTTTGGCAGCAAAGCTCAGCGCCGCAGACGACCGGATCCTGCTGAACCACTGGCTCCCGCCGCAGGATGGCATCGTCCCCCGGGTCCACCTGGGGAAGCGCTGGGTCAGCGTGCTATGGGCGCTGCCACTCGCGTTTGCCGGCCTCATCCTTGCAATCGCTTTGGCGCAGGGGCTGCTGGAGTTCCCAGCTGTCAAAGCGTTCGTGGCGCGCTACCCCGGGATCGCACAGGCCGCGCCGTCGGTGGACTCCGGCTTTCCGTGGTGGCTCCGCGCGCAGCACTTCCTGAACATGTTCTTCATGATGTTCATCATCCGGGCCGGCATACAGATACTGGCCGATCACCCCCGGCTGTACTGGCGACGGGACTGCACGCCGGGCACGGACTGGTTCCGCTTCCAGCGCCCGGTCCCGACCGGGCGCGTCTGGACCGCCAAGGACGAACTCGGTCACGCTCCCGGCATGGCTCGGCATCCCGGGCCTGCGCCACTCCATTGGGCTGGCCCGCTGGTGGCATTTCTCGGTCAACCTGCTTTGGACGCTGAATGGGATCGCCTTTTACGCGCTGATCTTCTCGACCGGCCAGTGGCTTCGCTTGGTGCCCATCACGTGGGAGGTGTTTCCCAACGCGCTCTCGACCGCCATCCAGTACGCGTCGCTGAACTTCCCGGTCGACCACAGCTGGACCCGCTACAACGCCCTACAGCAGCTTAGCTACTTCATCACGGTGTTCGTGGCCGCACCCGTATCCATCGCCACGGGCCTGCTGCAAAGCCCGGCGATCTCCAACCGGCTCGGCTGGACTGGGCGCATGCTGAACCGGCAGGTGGCGCGGTCCATCCACTTCCTCTCGTTCGGCTGGTTCGTGCTGTTCGTCCTGGCGCACGGGATCATGGTGTTCGTGACCAGCCTGCGGGAGAACACCAACCACATGTTCGCCGGCGTGGAGAGCAGCTCGTGGGCCGGGCTGCTGCCGTTCCTCCTCGCCATGGCGGTGGTCGCGGCTGCCTGGGCCCTGGCGTCCCCGCTGACGATCCGGCACGCCCGCCTCGTGCAGCATACGGGCAAGTTCATGGTCGGCTGGATCAAGGGGCTTGCCGAGTGGTGGGACCCGCACTCCCAGCTTTCGGAGAAGGACATCTCGCCATACTTCTGGCCGAACGGGACGATGCCGCATTCGGCGGAGTTCGACGCCCTCGTCGCGGGCGAATTCGGGCATTACCGGCTCCGGGTCGATGGGCTGGTCGAGAACGCACGGGAGTTCTCGCTTGCAGACCTACGGGCCATGCCGAAGCAAGAGCAGATCACGACCCATTTCTGCATCCAGGGGTGGTCCGGCGTCGCCAAGTGGGGCGGCGTGCCAATGCGCCAAATCCTCGAATTGGTGAAGCCGACGGCCGAGGCGCGCTACGCCGTCTTCTACTCGCTCGCCGATGGGGGCGACGGAGGCCGCTACTACGACGTGCACAAGATGCACAACATGCGCCACGAGCTGACCATTTTGGCCTACGAGATGAACGGCCAACCGGTCAGCGTTCTGCACGGGGCACCACTGCGCCTCAGGTGCGAGAACGAGCTCGGGTTTAAGATGGTCAAGTGGATCGCGGCGATCGAGTTCGTGCACGACTTCGCCGACCTTGGCACCGGCCAGGGCGGCTACAACGAGGATCACGAGTTCTACGGCTACCGAATGCCGATCTGACGCGCAGCCGCCGGTGCGACGCCATACACTGTGACACACGAAGGAGGGCAGGGATGGGTGCCGAGCAGATGCTGCCCAAAGCGCGCGAGCGCCTCGTGACGATCAGCGGGGATGCGCCCGTCAAGGACGCGGCCGCGCTCATGGCCAGGCCGCACACAGACCTCATGATGGTGTGCGGTCAGCATGGCGCGATGGTGGGCGTGCTCACGAAAACCGACATTGTCGGGCAGATCACCCGGTGCGTCGGGAGCGGCTGCACCGCAAGGGTGGACGCTATCATGACGCGCGAGGTGGCCTCCTGCCAGCCTGACGAGCCGTTGCAGGAGATCTGGTCGATGATGAAGGCCCGTGGGCTGCAGCGTATCCCGGTCGTCGATCAGGCCGGGACCCCGATCGGGATCATCTATGCTCGGGATGCCCTGCAAACCTTGCTGGGCGCGGTCGAAAGCGATGAGGCTCTCCTGCGCGACTACGTGATGAACATCGGCTACCAGTGATCGAGGCGACCATGTCAATCCCGGCAGATATGTCGTGACCCGGCGGACACCGGAGTTTACGCAGGACACGGTGCCGCCCGCCCTTCTGAGCGCGCACGAAACAAAGGCCGGTGCTTGGGCCCTGATCCATGTCCTCGAAGGAAAGCTTCGCTACTGCATCGAAGCCCCGCCATCGGAAAGCATTCTGGAGCCAGGCCAGCCCGGCGTCATCCAGCCGCAGGTCGCGCACCATATGGAGCCGATCGGGCCGGTACGCTTGTACGTGGAGTTCCACCCCGCCCGTAGCGCTCTTTCGTAAGCCGGTCCAAATCCCGTTCAAGGAGCAACTGCATGCCCCAACAAGGCTCCGATCCCTCCGACGCGGAACTGCTGCGTCAACGGACGCTGTCCAGATGGGACAACGAGGGAGGCGCCGGGCCCGATGGCCCGCAGACGGAGACGGCGGCGGCCGGAAGTCATGTCCCGATGCCCAGCAACGACGCTGCCGAGCTGGGCGCGCTGCACATCCGCATCATCGCGTTAGAGAACCTCGTCATATCGCTGCTGGCCACGGCGTCAGACCAGCAGCTCGAACAAGCCCGTGAGATGGCGCGCTACATCTCTCCGAGGCCAGGCTTTACGCAGCATCCACTGACGACGCATGCCGCCGCCCATATGGTCGATCTTGTCGAACGAGCCCTTCGTTTTCGCAACAGCTCCTCCCGGTGAGAACCAAACTTTATGCAGGACTTGCTGACCCAGTGCGTCGAATTACGTCCGGCGCTTCGCGAAGCCGCCTGCGACACTTCGTTCGCCCTTTAGAAGTCATTGTTCCCGCGCTGTGCCTGTCTGGGCCGCCAGGCACCGGCAAGAGCGCGTTTGCCGCTATCTCGCTGATCGGCTTGGCCTTCCGGTGCTGCAGAAGCGGGCGTCCGACCTGCTGTCGATGTGGGTCGGCGGCAGCGAGAAGGCGATCGCTGCCGCAGTTGCCGAGGCCCGGACGGGAGGTGCGCTGCTGCTGATCGACGAGGTGGAAGCGCTGCTGTTCGACGGGGGCCGCAGCGCGGGCCTGTGAGGTCAGTCAGGTGGACGAGATTCTGACTTGGATGGAGCGGCGCCCCCCATAGGCGCTAAAATAGGGGCTTGACCCTCACCCATCCCCTCATTTCATATAAAAAAGGAGTGTGGTGAACTGGCCGGCGTTTGACAGGGCCTTTGCGAATTTCTCCATGAGCGGCAGCAGGCGGTGCTCAGGCATGTTCGGGATCAGTTCGTAGAGCATGCAGCCCTGCCGGAACGGCGAATGGGTCCGCGTCTTGCTGGTGTCCGACTTCAACAAGCGGTCCATGCCGAGGCGTTCGCCGACGGCGCCGAGCAGCGTCAGCAGCGCGGTGGCGAACGCGCTGATCAGCAGCAGACGATCGCGGCGCATCGGCTCGCCGACGCGCGTGGCAGACAGTCCCATGCCGAACCGCAGGTCCTTGGTGTCGCGGAACTGCGGCTCGATCGTCCAGCGCCTGGCATAATGGTTGATCAGCGTCGCCGCTGTCGCGTCGCGCTCGCTGGTCGCAAGGCACCCGGGCTCCTTCATGTCCCGGGCATGAACGCAGACCACCGCGCCGACAATTTGGCCTTTCGCGGTCACGTGCGCATCGAGCAACTTGTCAATCGGCGTCGAACTTTGACCCCGGATCGGCGTCCAATCGTGACCCCGTGTTGTTTGCTTGTGCCGGTAGTCCATAGGGGAGACCCTCGCGTTGCGGGGTGCCCATGCAGAGGCTGACGCAGCGGCGCGCGGGGGGTCCCCCGTGGACCCACCGGTGCAAGCCCTGGCGGTTGCTTGTGAAGCTCAGGCGCGGTTCTTGAAGCGCCAGCTGTCGTTGCCGGTCTCGACGATGTCGCAGTGATGGGTTGGGCGATCCAGCGGCGCGGTGGTCATCTTGGCGTCGCCCGCGAACACGCTCGGCCATTCACCAAAGGCGAGGCTCGTGGTGACGATCACCGAGGTGCGTTCGTAAAGGCGACTGACGGTGTGGAACAACAGTTGCCCGCCGACTTGGGCGAACGGCAGGTAGCCGAGCTCGTCGAGGACCACGAAGTCGAGACGGGTCAGGAAGTCGGCGAGGCGTCCCTGACGTCCAGCGCGGCCCTCAGCCTCGAGGCGGTTGACCAGGTCGACGGTGTTGAAGAAGCGCCCGCGCGATCCGGCACGGATGCAGCTTCGCGCGATCGCGATGGCCAAGTGCGTTTTGCCGGAACCGGTTCCGCCGACCAGGGCCGCGTTACGCTGTTGCGTGACGAAGTTGCCGCCGGCGAGATCGCGCACCAGGCTCTCGTCGATCGGCGTTCCCTTGAAGGCGAAGTCGTCGAGATCCTTGGCGAGCGGCAGCTTGGCGATAGTCATCTGGCACCTGATCGAGCGTGCCTGCTTCTCGGACATCTCGGCCTTGAGCAGGTCGCCGACGAAGCGCTGCGGTTCGTGCTTGCGCTTGATCGCCGCGGCCAGGGCCTCGTCACAGGCGCCCCTCATGCCGAAGAGCTTCAGCGTGCCCATCATGTCGAGGACTTCGGTCCGCTCCATGCTCATCGGCTCCTGAGCTGATCGTATCGGGCGCAATCGGCGGCGGGCACATGCCGAAGGGTCAGCGCATCCGGCGTGGCGATGACGGCGGTCGGTCCGGGATCGCGCTGCCGGGTGAGGATGTTGATGATCACGTCGGAGGAATGGACGCCTTCGGCCATCGCCTGCGCGCGGGCCGCTTCGACCGCCGGCAGCCCGTCGGTCAGCACGGCTGCCAGAATGGCGACCATCTGCCGGTCACCATCGTCAGATCCGGTAAGGCGACGCCGCACCCGCTCCATCGCCGCGGGCAGGATCCAGTCCCTGAACGGCGCGCCATTGCGCAGGGCGCCAGGCTTGCGGGCCAGCACCGGCACGTAATGCCAAGGATCGTAGATTGTCTCGCCCCGTCCATAGCGGCGGCGATGTTCCCCTACGGCGCGTCCGTCCTGACGGATGACGATCCGGTCGGCATAGGCGTGGATCTCGACAGGTCGGCCGACCGCCCCGGCGCTGACCGAGCACTTGTTTTTGTCGAAGCGGACCAGGCAGGTCTTCGACACCGAGGCCGCCAGCGCGTGGAAGCCGTCGAGGCGACCGCAGTGGGGAACCAGCTTTGGCCGCTCGTCCTCGAACACCTCCCACACTGTCTGCTCGGGGCGCTCCGGATGGGCATGCGCCTTGGCGTAGGCGATGCACTTGTCCAACAGCCAACCATTCAGTTCGTCGTGGCTGTTCACCCGCAGCCGTGGCGTGAGGAAGCGCTCGCGCACCAAGCCGGCCTGGCTCTCCACCTGGCCCTTCTCCCAGCCCGCGGCCGGTGTGCAGGCAACCGGGTCCACCAGGTGATGGGCGCACATCTGCAGAAAGCGGCGATTGTATTGCCGGTCCTTGCCGACAAACACCGCCTCCACCGCTGTCTTCATGTTGTCGTAGACGCCGCGTGTGCAGGCGCCCTTGAAGAAGGCAAACGCCCGCTCGTGGGCGTCGAACACCATCTCCTGCGTCTCGCGCGGGCAGGCGCGAACGAACATCATGCGGCTGTGGCACAGGCGAATGTGCGCGACCGTCACCGTCACCGTGACGCCGCTCATCAGGACGACTTCGTGGCTCCAGTCGAACTGGTAGGCCTCACCCGGCGCGAACGACAGCGGCACATACGCCTCGGCCGTCTGTCCGGCGTGCTGCCCGCTCCAAAGCCGGGCATAGCGGCGAATTGCGGCGTAGCCGCCGTCGTGGCCCAACCCTCGCCACTCCTCGAAGAGGCGAACGAGCGTCAGCCGTTCGCGCGTCCCGCTCTCGGCGTTCTTCGTCAGCAGCTTGTCCAGCTCCGCCTTCCAATGCCCGATCTTGGGACGCGGCTGAACCTCCCGCTCATACGAGAACGACGTCTCGCCCGACCGCAGCACCTTGCGAACCGTGTTGCGCGACACCTTCAGGTCACGCGCGATCTCCTTGATCGACTTGCCCCTGACGAAATGCTCGCGTCTGATCCGGCCGACCGTCTCCACAATCAGCATCCCCCACCGCCCACCTCGAACTGAAGCAGGCAGCCCAGCAGCCACACATTCAGGGGTCAAAATTGCACGCCGATCCCCCGGCTCAGGGGGTCAAAATTGCACGCCGAAACACAGTCCGGGTCATCCGCGCGCTTCGACCGGGCCAAGGGAGCAAATAGGGCGCCACTTCCGGCCCCGCCCTCACTCACGGCGCCGGGTCGGTGACACCGGAGAGGAAGCGGCTCTGGTAGGGCGCCGTGGCGGCCTGCCAGTCGACGATGTTGGCGGAGGACCCCAACACGCTTGTGGCGACATCGTACCGACAAGTCGCGAGCGCCTCGGCGTCGTGGGGGGCGACCAGTGATGCGCGGCAAGAAAGGGGGCGCCGTCGCGTTACCGTGCCGGCGCCAGTCGCAGGGAGGAATCGAGCCTAGATTAGCTGCACGCGGTCCCGATTCGCCAGCAGAGCCGCGGGTTCGGCGCCAATTCGGCAAAAGCAGTCATCAGCTCGGCGCGGCGCGGAAGGGAATCGGTGCCCGACGCGGCGGCGCCTCGCTATAAGCAATTTCTATGGCACCACACCGAGAGACAGCCTCGGCCACGTCCGAGGAAGACCTGGGCTTCTCGCCCCGCGAACTTGCCCAGGCCGAGCTGCGCTTTCGCGCCCTGGTCCTGGCGACGATGCGCCGGCTCGGCCCCGACGCGACGCGCGAAAGGGTGGTGTCCCTGCTTTGGGAGCGCTTCAACGATCTGGTCGAAGCCGACCCGGCGGTGGCACACTTCCTGCTGCTCGGAACCAAGAGATAGCGCAGCCGCCGCTTCGCGCCGAGCCCATGCGCAACCGGTCCGACTTTCACTTGGAAAAGTCGGACTAGGATGGCTACCCGGTCGGACCGCAACGGGAGTATGTCCGACTCGTCCGATCCGCAGTCCGACCGGGTAGACCAAGCCGACCGGGTGAAGCCCTGGACCATAAAGGGCATCCCGCCGGAAGCCCGGAACACGGCCATCGCCGCGGCCGAGCGGGAGGGCCAGACGGTTGGTGAGTGGATGACGCGAGCGACCCGCGCGCAGGGCCAGGCCGACCGGCAGGCCAACCGGGCGCCGGTCTCGGTGGATCGTAAGCGGGGTTTTGCGGCCCTTCGTCAGGCGGCTTGACGATTAGGTGTTTTCGCTGGAGCCCAATGCCACGGCATGAGTTCGTCGACGCGTGTCTGCGGCCATCCATTGACGAGGCGCGTCAGCAAGTCCGTGAAGTATGCCTGCGGATTGACGCCGTTGAGCTTGGCCCAATGGCCGCGAAGCTGTGCGAATTGGCCACCGGTTGGAGCTACCCGGAGAGGGTCAGCGTCGACCTCCCGACACCTCGCTCACCTGGGCCCAGAAGCCAGTCTTCCGACCATGCCTGGCGCGCAGCCGGCTGACGAAAGCCTCGTGTGTCTCGAAGGCCCCGAAGTCCCTGATGCTCGGCGCGAGCGACTGGCATTCGAGGAGATGCCGGGCGGCGTGCTTGTAGCGGGTGGACTTCGCGCCATCGAGCGTGTCCTCGATCATCGCCCGCCGCAGCAGGGTCGCGGCCAGCGGGTGCTTGCCCTCGATCAGCCGCGCCACCGGGTCGAGCAGGAAGTAGAGGTTCCCGTCGATTTCGGCGGCCCGCGCCAGCACGAGCTGGGCAGCCCGGGCCTGGTCGGGCCATCCCTGGAAGAAGCCGAGCGCCGCGGCGAAGCTTCTGAACCCCAGAGCATGCTTCATGGCGCGCTCCGCGGCTTCGACGTCGTCGAAGTCCGGCAGCCGCTTCAGGTAGGCGCGCCGGCGTGTTGCATGGACCTGGGTACAGGCACACTCGCCCCAACCCCGTTCGGGGTCAGGCGATGCGGACGGAGGTTGGGCGTCCAAGCTCCATATGTGGGCGGCCCCCTCCTCGCAAGGCGTTTTGCAGTGTTCCGATCAGATCGCTTGCGTCCATATGTCCGGCCTGTCGGTGCGCTCGCACATGAACGCTGGCCAAGATGGTTTCCGCGACAAGGGTTCCAAACAGCATGGCGACCTCATAGAAGGCCATTGGAGCTCACGGAGTATCCCGTGTCGTGGATCGATTGATCGCACCATCTGCTCGTCGTCTTGCAAGTTCTGGCATCGGCTCAGCACGGTTGCAGGTGAGTTGCTCCCCGTGCCTGGCTGATCTCTAGACCGCGCCGGCCGCGGTGGCGGGCGCAGGTGTTGCGGTATAGGCCTCTCCTGTCAGCAGCAGCTTCCACGCGATGCGCGCCATCTTGTTGGCCAGCGCCACGGCGGCCAGCTTCGGCGACTTGCGCTTGAGGAGCGCGGCAAGCCAAGGCGACGCCCGTCCACCACGTCGCGCCTGCTGGATCACAGCAGTCGCCCCGACCACCAGCACGCTGCGCAAGGCCGCGTCGCCGGCTCGCGTGATGACGCCGGGCCTCACCTTGCCCGCGGTCGAGTGATCCTTTGGCGTCAAGCCGATCCAAGCCGCGAACTGACGCCCCGACCGGAACAGCGCGGGCTCTGGGGTCTTCGTTCTCAGCAGCACCGCGCCGATCGGGCCGATTCCAGGGATCTTGGCGAGGCGCCGGCTACACTCGTCGGCCCGATGCCGGGCAACGAGCTTGGCGTCGACCGCGTCGACTTGCGCCTGCAACCGCGCATACTCCTCGGCCTGCGCCGTGAACAGCTCCCGAGCCAAGGCGGGCAGGCTCTCGCCGGCCTGGATGCGCTCGAGCAGCGGAACCAGGTGAGCCATGCCCTTGGCGGCCGTGAGGCCGAACTCGGCCGCGTAGCCGCGGATCGCGTTGGCGAGCTGCGTGCGGTTGCGGATCAGCCGGTCGCGCACGCCGACCAGCATCAAGGCCGCTTGCTGCTCAGCCGTCTTCACCGGCACGAAGCGCATCGTCGGCCGGCCCATCGCCTCGCACAGCGCTTCGGCGTCCGCCGCGTCGTTTTTGCCGCGCTTGACGTAGGGCTTGACCAGCTGAGGCGGGATCAACTTCACCGTGTGCCCGAACGATTGCAGCAACCGTGCCCAATGATGGCTCGCGCCGCACGCCTCGATCGCGATCACCGTCGGCGCAAGCGTCTCGAAGAACGCCACCATGTCCTTGCGCCGCAGCTTCTTGCGCAGGACCGGCGTCTCGACGGCATCCACCCCGTGAAGCTGGAAGACATGCTTCGACGTGTCCATCCCAATTCGGCTAGCCTGCTCCACGGACGGTCTCCTTTTGCTTGAAGTCGCTTACGACCCCGTTCTGGCACACTCGATGCCGCCGGGGGCCGCCCACCCCAACAGCATACGGTTGAGCGCATAGACGTCGACCTGCACCTCGGTCGCCCGGCGCTCATCCGTGTGCGCGCGCAACCCGTCGCCGATCACCCGTTTCCATCGGCTGATGGCGGCCTCGGCCCGGGCTCGTATCGTGTACCCGGAGGCCTTCTGCCAGCCCATGCGGCCGTGTTCGGCGATACACTGGAGATGGCGGTCGCGCTGCGTCGGCGCGCTCTCAGCCGTGTCGCTCGGCACCGCCGTGGACCGCGGTGGCACGACCACGGCCGCGTCAGGATGGCGCTGGGCGGCCTCATCGTAGGTGCTGCTTTGGTCGTACGCACCGTCAGCAACAAACGAGGCCACCGCGCCCGCAACCTGGTCGAGCAGCGGGCCGACCTGGGAAGCGTCGTCCACCTCGCGATCGGTGAGTGCCGCGGCGACGACCTGACCCGTCTCGGCATCGAGGCCGATGTGCAGCTTCCTCCACGACCGGCGTGCGTGGGTGCCGTGCTTCTCGATCAGCCACTCGCCCGCGCCGCACAGCTTGAGCCCGGTGCTGTCCACCAGCAGGTGCAGGGGCTCGCCCTCGCCATCAGTGTCGGCGCCGCTCGGCCGTGTCGGCCGCGGCACCTCCAGCGTCGCCGCGCGCCGGCTCAAGGTGGAGTGGTCCGGCACGCGCAGCGCCAGCCCGAGCAGGCCGATGACGGAGCCGACCAGGCCCTCGGCCTGGCGCAGCGCCAGGCGGAACACCGCACGCAGGGTCAGCGCCGTCAGGATCGCCAGGGGCGAGTAGCAGGGCTGCCCGCCTGGCGTGGTGCGCGGCTCAGCCCGCCAGCCCGCGATCGCCTCGGCCGTGAACCAGACGGTGAGGCTGCCGCGCTGACGCAGGCTGGCGTCGTAGTCGCGCCAGTTGACGACCTTGCGCTTCTGCCTGGGGATATGGTGGCGGCGATCTTGGTTCAGCTTGAAGGGCAAGGGGGGCGTCCAGGGTCAGGTCAGAGACCGCCTCCTACGCCAGACCTGTTCCACGCGCCACCGGGCTGATCCGTGCAACAGCCCGGCTGGCAAACCCTCTACCAGTACCTACAGGGTTGCGACGGTCCCGCTTTATCCTAGACTAGGCTAGTCGGTCTTGAATAACTCGTTCAGGCTGGCTGGCAGGTAACCAGGTGGCGTCTGCGCGCGGGTGAAGCTGGAGCAGGCTGGCGAGGAGAGCCGTCAAAAGCGCCCGGAGGTGGGCGAGGATCTTGCGGATGTTGTGCCCGCAGCCGCAGAGGACGGCGAAGATGGCGTCGCCGAGCAGGCCCTTGAGGCCGCAGCGGGCGAGGCGGCCATCGGTCTTCATGTGGCCGATCTCGGGCTCAATCGCACTGCGGCGCTTGAGGAGCCTGGCCAGCCTCGGCGTGATGCCGCGCCGTGAGCCGCTGATGAGCACCCTGGTGCCCTGCACGCCGTGGCCGCGGTAGCCGCGGTCGACCACGGCGAGGCTGGGGCGGCAAGCCGTCAGGGTCTCGACCTGCTGGAGGGCCTCGCCGAGCGTGTGCCCGTCATAGGGGTTGCCGGGCATGGAGCGCATACCGACGACGAAGCCCTCGGCGAGGGTGGTGGCGACGCTGACCTTGGTGCCAAACTCGTAGCGCACCCGCGCCTTGCCCTTGGCGATGCAGTCGACCTCCGGCTCGTGCAGGGCGTAGATCTTGTTCCGGCTCTTGGGTGTCTGCCGCAGCAGGCGGGTGACGAGTGCCATGCGCGCCTCGATCCGCCTCCGGAGTTGCCCCTGGGGGACAGTGCCGAGCTTGCGGCCGGTGTCGCGCAGGACGCGTCCCGTGTAGCCCTTCAGCGTGCGCAGCGCCTTGCGCATGCGCCGGAACTGCCGGGCATGGGCGTGACGCCCGGCCTGGGCGGCCAGACGCGGGGCCTTGCGGTTGTAGTTTTGCCGCAGCCGGATCCCGACCTTCTGCGCCAGCGTCACCAAGGAGCGACGGGCCGTCTCGTAGAGCCGGCTGTCGGTCGGGTGAGCGATGGCTTTTTCCATGACGGTGGTGTCCACCACGATTTCGGAGAGGCTGCGCGGCTTCACGGCCCCCGAGGCCCGGCCTGCCTCGACCGTCTTGGTCAGCAGCCACTCCACGCCCTCTTCGCCGATCCGGCCGCGCCAGCGGCTGAGCGAGGAGGGGTGAAGGGGCAGCCGGTGCTGGAAGAACACCTCGCCGGTGAAGTGCTGGTAGTACGGGTTCTCCACCCAACGGGCGAGGACGGCCTCGTCGGAGAGGCCGTGGGCGTGCTGCAGGGTACATCAGGCCTGCGACCAGACGAGGGTGGAGGGCGGGCCGCCCCTCCGGGGAGGGGAAGAAGCCCGCCCAGTGTTCCTCGAACCAGGACCAGTCGATCAGCGCCGCCAGCCGGACCAACTCGTGCTGCCCATCGATCATGTCGACCAGGCGCGGCCGCCGCAGGTCATCCTGTTCGGCTGGGCGGGGACGGTGCTTCATGGTCGCGAGAATCGCAGGGTTTGCCGCCGAGGCCAACCAAACCGTGCAATTCCACAGCGTCCAATTCGGCGGATTGCTGAACCAGATCAATGCATTGGGAGTTGTTCAAGACCGACTAGGCTAGTCGGTCTTGAATAACTCCTTCAGACTGCCCGGCTTGTAGCCGGGTAGCGGTGTGGCTGGGCGTGAGCCTGGATGAAACTGGCGAGGAGAGCGGCCAAGAGAGCCCTAAGGTGGGCGAGGATCTTGCGGATGTTGTGTCCGCAGCCGCAGAGGACGGCGAAGAGGGCATCGCCGAGGCGGCCCCGGAGCGGGCAGCGATCGAGACGTCCGTCGGATTTCATGTGGCCGATCTCGGGCTCGATGGCGCTGCGACGCCGGAGGAGCTTGCTCAGTCGGGGCGTGAGGCCGCGCCGGGTTCCGCTGACGAGCACCCTCGTGCCCTGCACGCCATGCCCGCGATAGCCGCGGTCAACCACGGCGAGGCTGGGACGGCGTCCGGTAAGGGTCTCGACCTGCTGGAGGGCGTCAGGAAGGGTGTGCCCGTCGTACGGGTTGCCAGGCATGGAGCGCATGCCGACGACGAAGCCCTCGGCGAGGGTGGTGGCGACGCTGACCTTGGTGCCAAACTCGTAGCGCACCCGCGCCTTGCCCTTGGCGATGCAGTCGACCTCCGGCTCGTGCAGGGCGTAGATCTTGTTCCGGCTCTTGGGTGTCTGCCGCAGCAGGCGGGTGACGAGTGCCATGCGCGCCTCGATCCGCCTCCGGAGTTGCCCCTGGGGGACAGTGCCGAGCTTGCGGCCGGTGTCGCGCAGGACGCGTCCCGTGTAGCCCTTCAGCGTCGCCTTGGTGCATGAATAGACTGTCGGCGGCGTTTGCCCGCTGGCTGTGCGCATCAGACGATACGGACGGAGACTGGCATGCCGAGCTTGGTCATCCGATTGAGCACGTTGCACCCGATCTTCGCCTCGGTCCGTTGAGTGGGCAGAGTCCGGGCGTGGAGACGCCGGCCGATGATGATTTTGTATCGACACACCGCGGTCTCGGCCAAGCTCCGGCGGTTGTAGCCCGAGCTGCGCTGCCAGCCGAGGCGCCCGTGCTTTGCAATCGCCGCGAGATGTCCGTCGCGCTGCGTCGTCGTGGTCTCGCTCGGAACGGCTGTCGCCCGCGGCGGGATGACAACCGCCGCCCCTGGATGACGATCGGCCACGGCGGCGTAAACCGCAGCGCCATCATACGCACTGTCTGCCGTCACCGACGCGACCCCAGCCGCGACCTGGTCCAGCAGCTCCGGGACTTCGGACACGTCGCCGACATCGTCCGGCGTCAGTTCCACAGCGACGATCTCATGCGTGTCGGCATCGACGCCGAGGTGCAGCTTCCGCCACCGACGGCGCGATCGGAGGCCATGTTTCTGATCCAGCCACTCGCCCTCGCCGTAGATCTTGAGGCCGGTGCTGTCGACGAGGAGATGCAGCGGCTCGCTGCGCCCGATCCGCTTTGGCAAAACTGTCAGGCCGCCGCCGCGGCGACTCAGTGTTGTATGATCCGGGATCGCGATATCGACCTCGAGCACCTCGGCGATCGAGCGCAGCAGACCCTCGGCCTGGCGCAGTGGCTGGTGGAACACCAGGCGAAGCGCGAGGCCCGTCTCGATGGCAGTCGCTGAATAGAGAGGCTGGCCACCCCGCTTCCCAGTAGCAGGCGCATGCCATGCCGCCATGGCCTCCTCGGTGAACCACACCGTCAGGCTCCCCCGCCGGACCAGCGCGGCCTCGTAGTCCGGCCAGTTCGTCACACGGTATCGGGCCCTCGGGATCTTGTGGCGGCGGCTCTCATTGGTCGGTCTTGAATAACTCGTTCAGGCTGGCTGGCAGGTAACCAGGTGGCGTCTGCGCGCGGGTGAAGCTGGAGCAGGCTGGCGAGGAGAGCCGTCAAAAGCGCCCGGAGGTGGGCGAGGATCTTGCGGATGTTGTGCCCGCAGCCGCAGAGGACGGCGAAGATGGCGTCGCCGAGCAGGCCCTTGAGGCCGCAGCGGGCGAGGCGGCCATCGGTCTTCATGTGGCCGATCTCGGGCTCAATCGCACTGCGGCGCTTGAGGAGCCTGGCCAGCCTCGGCGTGATGCCGCGCCGTGAGCCGCTGATGAGCACCCTGGTGCCCTGCACGCCGTGGCCGCGGTAGCCGCGGTCGACCACGGCGAGGCTGGGGCGGCAAGCCGTCAGGGTCTCGACCTGCTGGAGGGCCTCGCCGAGCGTGTGCCCGTCATAGGGGTTGCCGGGCATGGAGCGCATACCGACGACGAAGCCCTCGGCGAGGGTGGTGGCGACGCTGACCTTGGTGCCAAACTCGTAGCGCACCCGCGCCTTGCCCTTGGCGATGCAGTCGACCTCCGGCTCGTGCAGGGCGTAGATCTTGTTCCGGCTCTTGGGTGTCTGCCGCAGCAGGCGGGTGACGAGTGCCATGCGCGCCTCGATCCGCCTCCGGAGTTGCCCCTGGGGGACAGTGCCGAGCTTGCGGCCGGTGTCGCGCAGGACGCGTCCCGTGTAGCCCTTCAGCGTGCGCAGCGCCTTGCGCATGCGCCGGAACTGCCGGGCATGGGCGTGACGCCCGGCCTGGGCGGCCAGACGCGGGGCCTTGCGGTTGTAGTTTTGCCGCAGCCGGATCCCGACCTTCTGCGCCAGCGTCACCAAGGAGCGACGGGCCGTCTCGTAGAGCCGGCTGTCGGTCGGGTGAGCGATGGCTTTTTCCATGACGGTGGTGTCCACCACGATTTCGGAGAGGCTGCGCGGCTTCACGGCCCCCGAGGCCCGGCCTGCCTCGACCGTCTTGGTCAGCAGCCACTCCACGCCCTCTTCGCCGATCCGGCCGCGCCAGCGGCTGAGCGAGGAGGGGTGAAGGGGCAGCCGGTGCTGGAAGAACACCTCGCCGGTGAAGTGCTGGTAGTACGGGTTCTCCACCCAACGGGCGAGGACGGCCTCGTCGGAGAGGCCGTGGGCGTGCTGCAGGGTACATCAGGCCTGCGACCAGACGAGGGTGGAGGGCGGGCCGCCCCTCCGGGGAGGGGAAGAAGCCCGCCCAGTGTTCCTCGAACCAGGACCAGTCGATCAGCGCCGCCAGCCGGACCAACTCGTGCTGCCCATCGATCATGTCGACCAGGCGCGGCCGCCGCAGGTCATCCTGTTCGGCTGGGCGGGGACGGTGCTTCATGGTCGCGAGAATCGCAGGGTTTGCCGCCGAGGCCAACCAAACCGTGCAATTCCACAGCGTCCAATTCGGCGGATTGCTGAACCAGATCAATGCATTGGGAGTTGTTCAAGACCGACTACATATGATAATTCACAGTGGGGTATTTGCATTTTTGTTATTGGTGCTGGTAAATGAGTCTTTGGTGGTTTGGGTATAGCGGATATACTCTTCGACACTCATTATATAAAACTTACCGTCTGTCTTCACTAAGTACCCGCCATGCTGAGCTACCATTTCACGCGCTTTCGCTTCGTCATCAAGCGTGATCATGACAGAGTCCTTGCATTCCTGCATCGCCCCGAACCAGGCCCCTCCTGACGCTTAGCGCAGGTGCGCACGGGCAAACAGAGCGGGCGGAAGAATGGGGATGCCACGGAACGCCCCAAGCACCAGCAAATCCGCATCCCCGGAGACGATCACGTCGGCATGGCCATTGACGGCCAGCTCCAGAAACTTGTCATCCTTCGGGTCGCGGCAAACGCGCACCCGCTCGGTAATGGGCACGAGCTCCGCGGCTTCAAAGATCGGACGAATATTCTCTGCAAACAGCGGCAAGACAATCTCGGCAATACGGGGCCTCTGTAGTCGGTCTTGAACAACTCCCAATGCATTGATCTGGTTCAGCAATCCGCCGAATTGGACGCTGTGGAATTGCACGGTTTGGTTGGCCTCGGCGGCAAACCCTGCGATTCTCGCGACCATGAAGCACCGTCCCCGCCCAGCCGAACAGGATGACCTGCGGCGGCCGCGCCTGGTCGACATGATCGATGGGCAGCACGAGTTGGTCCGGCTGGCGGCGCTGATCGACTGGTCCTGGTTCGAGGAACACTGGGCGGGCTTCTTCCCCTCCCCGGAGGGGCGGCCCGCCCTCCACCCTCGTCTGGTCGCAGGCCTGATGTACCTGCAGCACGCCCACGGCCTCTCCGACGAGGCCGTCCTCGCCCGTTGGGTGGAGAACCCGTACTACCAGCACTTCACCGGCGAGGTGTTCTTCCAGCACCGGCTGCCCCTTCACGCGTTGGTGCATGTGTGGACGGCCCCTGGAGCGCAAGGGCTTTTGCGTGATCTGGCGCGCGGAACGAGTGCGGTCATGTGTCCGGCCTACAACGCGGCCGATGACCGCTGGCCCAGATGGGTTTCGCCGAGCAGGCCTCCAAACACGGATGCGGCCTCGATGAGCCCTTGCACCAAGCGGGGTTTCCTGTTCGTCGGTTCGACCGGCTGCCATCTCCTGCGTCTGCCCTTTTGCTCCTCGGCGGTGACGAACGGCTAGGCGGCCTGCGGCGAGCGCCGGTAGGCCGTGCCGTTCGCCATCATGCCCTCCGCTGGCATTCCAACGACTGACGTCGTTAGAACCTTGGCCAGCTCCGCCCACAAAATGCGGGCCATCTTGTTGGCCAGGGCGACCGCGGCCAGCTTGCGCGGCCGACGCTCCAGCAAGGCGAGTAACCAGGGGCTGGCCGTCTTGCTGCCTGGCCTGGCCTGGCGGATCACCGCCATGGCCCCCACGACCAGCAGCTGGCGGAGCCTTTCATTGCCGGCCCGGCTGATGCCGCCGAGGCGCTGACGGCCGCCCGTTGAGTGCTCTTTCGGCGTCAGCCCGAGCCAGGCCGCGAAGTGGCGCGCGGACGCGAACTGGCCAGGGTCAATCGTCGTTGCCACGGTCAGTGCCGTGACTGGCCCCACGCCCGGGACTGCCGCCAGGCGCCGGCTGACCGGGTTGGCCTTGTGCCGCTCGGCCAGGCGCCGGTCGATCTCCGCCAGCTGCGCGTCCAGCTGCGCGACGACGCGGCCCAGCTGGGCCAGCGTGTCCTTGGCGGCCTGCGGCATGTCTGTTTCAGCAACCTTCTGCAGCAGCGGCGCGATGTGCGCGACGCCCTTGGCGGCGATCACGCCGAACTCCGCCGCGTGCCCGCGGATCGCGTTCACCAGCTGCGTCCGCTGCCGCACCAGCAAGTCGCGCGCGCTCAGGTCCATCGCCTCGGCCTGCGCCTCGGCCGACCTCACCGGCACGAAGCGCATGCTGGGGCGGGACGCCGCCTCCGAGATCGCTTCGGCGTCGTTGCGGTCGTTCTTGCCACGCTTGACGAACGGCTTGACATACTGTGGCGGGACCAGCCGCACCGTGTGGCCCCGCTCTTGCGCGAACCGGCCCCAGTGGTGAGAGCTGCCGCACGCTTCCAGCACCACTTCGGTGGGCGACACCTTGCCAAGGAACTTCTCGAACCGGGCGCGGGTCAGGTTCTCGCGCAGGATCGGGCGCCCGCGCTCATCCACCCCATGAAGGGTGAAGACGGACTTGGACGTGTCAACAGCGATGCGCTTACACTCCACGGCGGACGGCTCCTCTGATGGACGCTTCGACAGCTCCGATCTTGGCACATGATGCCGTTGGGGCCGTCCACCCCAACATGGATAGAGCGGGAGTTGTGGAGTCTCCCAGCAATTCACGCTTCGGGCGATCGCGGACGTGCTCGTGAAGGAACGAGCGGGTGCCGGGTGTGGCTGAACGACTGTAGGGTGGCCGGCGCACCCCCCGGCTGGAAGCGCCATGCCCCACAAGTTCAATGAGAGCCGCCGCCACAAGATCCCGAGGGCCCGATACCGTGTGACGAACTGGCCGGACTACGAGGCCGCGCTGGTCCGGCGGGGGAGCCTGACGGTGTGGTTCACCGAGGAGGCCATGGCGGCATGGCATGCGCCTGCTACTGGGAAGCGGGGTGGCCAGCCTCTCTATTCAGCGACTGCCATCGAGACGGGCCTCGCGCTTCGCCTGGTGTTCCACCAGCCACTGCGCCAGGCCGAGGGTCTGCTGCGCTCGATCGCCGAGGTGCTCGAGGTCGATATCGCGATCCCGGATCATACAACACTGAGTTGCCGCGGCGGCGGCCTGACAGTTTTGCCAAAGCGGATCGGGCGCAGCGAGCCGCTGCATCTCCTCGTCGACAGCACCGGCCTCAAGATCTACGGCGAGGGCGAGTGGCTGGATCAGAAACATGGCCTCCGATCGCGCCGTCGGTGGCGGAAGCTGCACCTCGGCGTCGATGCCGACACGCATGAGATCGTCGCTGTGGAACTGACGCCGGACGATGTCGGCGACGTGTCCGAAGTCCCGGAGCTGCTGGACCAGGTCGCGGCTGGGGTCGCGTCGGTGACGGCAGACAGTGCGTATGATGGCGCTGCGGTTTACGCCGCCGTGGCCGATCGTCATCCAGGGGCGGCGGTTGTCATCCCGCCGCGGGCGACAGCCGTTCCGAGCGAGACCACGACGACGCAGCGCGACGGACATCTCGCGGCGATTGCAAAGCACGGGCGCCTCGGCTGGCAGCGCAGCTCGGGCTACAACCGCCGGAGCTTGGCCGAGACCGCGGTGTGTCGATACAAAATCATCATCGGCCGGCGTCTCCACGCCCGGACTCTGCCCACTCAACGGACCGAGGCGAAGATCGGGTGCAACGTGCTCAATCGGATGACCAAGCTCGGCATGCCAGTCTCCGTCCGTATCGTCTGATGCGCACAGCCAGCGGGCAAACGCCGCCGACAGTCTATTCATGCACCAAGGCGGTCTCAACTGCTCGACGGAACCTACCAGCCACAGCCGGTCAAACGGGTTGAAATCCCCAAGCCGGACGGCGGGGTCAGAAAACTCGGCGTGCCTTGTGTCGTCGACAGGCTGATCCAACAAGCCGTGCTGCAAGTGCTGCAAGGGCAGTGGGACCCGACGTTCTCCGAGCATAGTTACGGGTTCCGGCCGGGACGCTCGACCCATCAGGCGGTGGCCCAGGCGCAACGCTATGTCGCCGAGGGCTACAATGTGGTGGTTGATATCGATCTCGAAAAATTCTTCGATCGGGTGAACCACGACATCTTGATGTCGCGCGTTGCCAGGCGGATATCTGACAAACGTGTGCTCAAACTGATCCGGGCATTCCTGACCGCCGGGATCATGGAAGACGGCCTGGTACTTCCGGTGGATGAGGGGACTCCGCAAGGGGGTCCGCTCTCGCCCCTCTTAAGTAACCTCCTGCTCGACGAGCTCGACAAGGAGCTGGCCCGCCGAGGGCACCGCTTCTGCCGGTACGCCGACGACTGTAACATCTATGTTCGCAGTCACCGCGCCGGCGAACGGGTCATGGCCTCGGTAAGCCGGTTCCTGACCACCAAGCTGCGGCTGAAGGTCAACGAGACGAAGAGTGCGGTGGCGCGACCAGAGGAGCGCAAGTTCCTGGGGTTCAGCATCGCGAATGACGGGAGCGAACGGCGCATCGCGCCAAAGGCGCTGACCACATTCAAGACGCGGATCCGGGAACAGACCCGCCGGACACGGGGTCTGAGGCTGTCGCAGATCATCGAAGAACTGACGCCATACCTCATCGGCTGGCGCGGCTACTTCGGCTTCTGCCAGACCCCGCAGGTGCTCACAAACCTCGAAGCGTGGATCCGCCGAAGATTACGATCTTATCTTTGGCGGCAGTGGGGAAACGGGCGCAACCGCTTCAAGGAACTGCGCCGCCGTGGCGTTACACAGTTCCGCGCCGCGGTTGCCGCCGGTTCGCCAACGGGATACTGGCGCATGTCAGGACACCCGGCGGTGCAATCGGCCCTGCGCAACCACCACTTCGATTCCCTGGGTCTACCCCAATACGGTTCACTTAAGGCAAAATCCTGTTCACTTAAGCTATCGGCCGAATACCAACCAATTGAAAATGCAGCATCCGCCTTGGTTCTCCCTGCGGCACAAACAACTAAAGTGAACCGTATTGGGGTCTACCCCGTCTCTATATTCCGATACCGGCTTAACCTGGTCGAACCGCCGTGGTACGCGACCCGTATGCCCGGTGGTGTGGGAGGGGCGGCGCCGTGAGGCGTCCCCCTATCCCGATCAACGGCCGTTTGCGGGCGCGCAGGGAAGCTGAAAGGCAGGGCGCGGCGGCCCCGGAGCCCCTGCCCTTCTGGGCCCGATAATGCCCGGTTATCGGTCCTAATCTTCGTGTCTCATCATTAAGCGCAGATTTCTCAGCGTTGAGCGCAGCGCCGGCCGCCCTGTCGCACGATTGGGCGCCGCAAAGCCCGCGGGACTCCGCCGTGTCCCACCAATAAGCGCAGGCTGACACCGGTCCCCGACACCGCCCGCGCGGGGCGTGGGACGACCCTCCCCGAGAGAGGCTGCGAAATAAAAGGCTTCTTTTACCCTAACTGCTAACTAGGGTAAGTTAACGCTCAACCTGTTGATTGTTCATGGCCCGAGTCCCCTCCTTAAGGCCTCGCCAGGCCCGGAGACCCGCATGTTCGACCTGCCACCACGGCCACCAGCAACCGCCGCCCACCCCGCCCTCGAACACGCCGCTGGCGCCATCGCCCGCCTCGACCAGGCGCTTGCCATCCACCCGCTGCGCCCGGCCTTCCTCTACCGCGCCCGCCTCGAGGCGGTCCGCCGCCAGGCCGAGGTCGATGGCCTGGCCATCGACCCCTGGCACCTCGCCGCCCTCCTCGAGGGCCTGCGGCTGCGCATGGAGAGCGCGCTCCGCACCGTCGACCGCGGCGCGGTGTTCGCGGCCGCCCACCACGCGCTACACCTCCACCAGAGGCTCACCTCCCCGGACGAGATGCAGCAGGCCGAGATCGCCCGCGCCACCGCCCAGCTCGCCGCGGCCGAGGCCGGGGCCACGCCGCTCCTCGCGGCGGCGCGCGGCCTGCACGCCTGGCTGGCGCGGGGCGGGGAGCGGCCGCCGATGCGCGCCGCCCTCGTTGACCACTGGACGCGGCATCGCCTCCTCTCGGCCCCCGTCCCCCTGACCGGGGCCGCCGCGCTGCGGCCCGGGGTGCCCTGGGCACCGGATCTCTGGATCCCGTGTTTCCTGAGCGCCGTTGCCGAGGAGGCCGAGGACGGGCTGCGGCTGCTGCTTGACATGGAGCGGGTCTGGTTCGCCGCCCGCAGCGCCGTCGCCGACCGGCGCCGCACCTCCCGGGCCACGGCGGCGATCGACCTCATGGCCGCCGCGCCGCTGGTCTCGGCCACCTCGCTCGCCGCCGACCTCGGCATGGCCACCAAGAACGCGGCCAAGCTGCTCGACGCGTTCTGCGCCGCGGGGATCGCCGTGGAGGTCACGCACCGGTCCAAGCGGCGGCTGTTCGCGCTGGCCACGCTGGCGCCGCTGCGCGAGGGCGTGGCGGCCCCGCGCCGGCCGGTGCCGGGACGGGGGCGGGGACGGCCCGGGACCGTCCCCCTCGAGGCGGAGGTCCAGCGCCCTCCCCTGCCCCTTCCCGAGCGTCCGTTTTCCCCCATCGAGCGTCGGGCCTTCGACTACACCGACCTGGCGCACGCCATGGCGCTGGCCGACCAGGCCATCCGGCACGCGCGGCGCGCGCTCGACACCTTGGTCAGGTCACCCCAGCATGAGCAGGCGGAGAGCGTCGGAGGCAACGGCGTTGCGGATTCGGTCAGGCCGGCGTGATACGGTGTATTGCGCTTAAGTAGGCTCCGAACGGAAAGCGAGTAACCATCTCCCTGTGGAGAACCGCTCCTTTTCCCGTGCTCCACGGCCAGCATGTAGCGCCAATTGTCCAGCCACCCGCGCCAGCTTGCCCTGCGCTCAAGAGCAGCTTCAGGAACTGCATCGTGCATCACGAACCACTCACCACGGCAGCCCTCTCGCCCTCATGAAGCCTTCTATCGCCTCGCCGAGAATGTCCTGAATAGGCCGTCGCTCCTGAATTGAGAGCATTTTGAGCCTTTCCCATCGTTCTTCGGGCAGGCGCAGCGTCACGCCCGGCAGGGCTCGGTTTGCGCTGTAGGTCCGGACCCGCCCGGTCGCGGTAACCTGTCGGATCCGCTGCGGCGCGCCGGCCGGCGAAGGCGAGTTCTCCGCGGACGCTGGCAAATGACCGCCAGGAGCCGCACGCCCTGCAGCTAAAGGCAGCTCAGTAGTTTGCGCCGATGGAGGGGGTGCTGCTGCAGGCGGAGACTCCGTTTGCCCGGCTGGTCGAAGAAATTGAGAAAAGCTTTTCTTGGGAACGCTCATGTTGTCGCCAACTCCCGCGTGAGCAGGTCTGCAGTGTCGAGCCTGTCAAGCTCCTTCCACATTGCCTTAATCTCTTGTGCCGCCTTGCTGTGGGGCTCGAACTCAGCGACGGCCTGACCTTGGGTGAGGGCGCGGCGATAGACCTTCCGCTCGCCCATCCACGTCGAAAGCAAGGGCAAACCGAGAGCTTCCAGGGCTCTCGCGGTCTCGCCCGTTTCCTCGTCCTTTCTCGGTGGAGCTCGGGTAAGGACTGCCACGGCCGGAACCTTTGCCGCCCGGAGCAGATCGACTGTCCGCTGTGTAGCGGCTACGTCCAATACTGATGGCTGAACCGGCACAATCGCGAGATCGACGGAGCGTGCAACCATCTCGATTGCCGGCGCGGTGTGCGGGGCCGTGTCAATGAAGACAACCTGATAGCCGTCACTATCGGCTGCCTCAAGAGCGTCACGGAGCTCCGCGGCTAGCACCGGCGCTACCGGCGGAGAGAGTTCACCCCTCGCCGCCCCCCACACGGCTGAAGCACTTCCCTGCGGATCGGTGTCGATAATTGCCGTTTTATACCCGGCATGTTCAGCAGCCACGGCGAGATGGACGCAAAGAGTGGTCTTTGCGGCTCCCCCCTTCTGTTGGACGAGAACAATTCGTCGCATTGGGCCTCTCATGTGGTGCGTGGCTCGTGATGCACGAAGCACGTCGGAATACGAGGTGACTGCCACGCTCGTTGAAAATGCGGAAGAGGCTGCGTGCGTCGTGCAGCGTGATGTTCGAAGCGTGATGCACCAGAGCCACATCAGTTACCGCTCATGACTATGATGCGTGCATCACGGCAAGTGTAACACCACCAGGGTGGTATACCGACCAGACCAGCAGCAGGCGCAGGATACTAATTCGGTTCACAAGTGTGATGCACGCATCACCGAGACGAGTCATGTCAGGCCGAGCCCAGGCCAGAACTTCCGCGTTGGCACGGAGAAGGCTTGCCTCCTGCGGCCGCGCCTTGGAGGTCCTGTGCGGTGCATGCCCTCCAAGGCGGGAGAAGCCGCGGGTCGCCGACCGCGTGTGATGCGTGATGCAAAAAGCACCTGAGGAACTAACGTCAGGTGCGGTGCGTGATGCGCAGTGCGCGATGCGTGATGTATGATGCAGGCGAAAACCGTTGGCCGCTGGTGATGCGCGATGCACGAATCTGGACCGAGAATGGAGGACCCCGTCCCTCATCCCAAGCCGGGCACCCGACCTGGCGACGAACTCCCACCCGAGTGACGACACATGGCTCGCCGATGGAGGACCGGCGTGGGTCATGTGCGTCATGGTGGCCACCATGCCAATGCTATCCAGTAAGAGGCCAGGGATGACCCTCACGACCCGGGGCTTTTGCTCCCCATTGGATCCAGCAGCTGGGCGAGCGTGATGCGCAGCGTTGGCAGACCGCTCTCGACCACACCCCACACCAGCCGGTCATCGACCGTGGCGTAGCCATGGATCAGCACGTTCCGGAAAGCCACGATGCGGGGGAGATCTGGAATACCAGCGGCCAGGCCCGGTTCCACCCGACGCAGGCCAGCGAGGGCCTCGCCCATGACCTCGAACTGTCGCTCGACCGCAGAGCGCAGCATCTCGTCAGCCAGGTAGTCATCGTAGCCGCGGCCGGCCGTGAAGCGGGCAATGCGCTCGGCCGCACGGTGGGCGTCCCAGAGATACTTCGCGGCATGATCAGGGATCATCCCGACGGGAACAGCTGCTTCCGCTGCGCCTCGAGTTGGCGGCGCAGGTAGGGGTTCTCCAGGGCGGGCTCGGTAAGAAGATCCACTTCCCGCCCGAACAGCCCCGCCAGGGCTTCGCGCAGGCCGAAATAGGCGTCGGCATAGGCGCCTTCCGGCAGATCCTCGAAGGCGACGAGGAAGTCGAGGTCGCTGCGCGTGGGATCGAAACGCCGGTCGGCGGCTGAACCAAAGAGGTCGAGGCGACGGACATGGAACCGCCGGCAGAGGGCAGGGAGGTCGTCCGGCATCATGGGGCGTGTGCGGGCTGGTGGGGGATCCATCTCTCGACACTAGCACGGCGGCCGAGCCTGGCGCCCACGGGCCTTATCTATTAGAGCGCGAACAACGTCCAGGTGAATCTACAGGGTGTCAGTCTTGTTCCGGGGTAGACTGCGGCGCTGGTCTCCAGCCTACAATGGTGCGCACGCAGAGCCGGGCGTGGTTCAGAAAGTGCCAGATACCGTTGGCGAAGTCGGCAGTCGGTGTGACGGTGGCGGAGTTGGATGGATTTCCTGTCCGGAGGGAGGCCACCTGCCATGTCGCTCCGCCCACAGCAGTCAATCCCCCCCGTGCCCGACGACACCGCCCGCATCGCCCGGGCCGCCTTCCGGCGCGGCAACCCGTATGTGCTCCTGCGTGACCAGCTCGGCGCCGTGTTCGACGACGCTGGCTTCGCCGATCTCTACCCCGCTCTCGGGCAGCCCGCTTACGCTCCGTGGCGCCTCGCGCTGGTCACGCTCATGCAGTTCCGCGAAGGGCTGAGCGACCGACAGGCGGCCGAGGCGGTGCGCAGCCGGATCGACTGGAAATACCTGCTCGCCCCAGCGTGTTGCATGGACCCCCGACTGAGCCCCATGGAATTGAGAAGCGAATTCAGTCAGTTACTTTGGATGTAGATGCGACCTAGATGATAAGAGTTCGCAATTAGCACCAATACGGTTCACTTTAGTTGTTTGTGCCGCAGGGAGAACCAAGGCGGATGCTGCATTTTCAATTGGTTGGTATTCGGCCGATAGCTTAAGTGAACAGGATTTTGCCTTAAGTGAACCGTATTGCAATTAGCACCCGAAAATTGATTGGACCGCAACAATTCGTGCCAATTTAGGCCCAAGTCTCGTCTTTGGTCTGCGCTAACTCATTGGAATTGCCCAAAGCGATCCATGCAACACGCTGGTTGCGGGTGGAAGCTACTACGACGATGACTTGCCGCAGCCGGGGAGGGGGTTGAAAGAACCCCCGAACTTTCCCGACCGCCTCCAGGGTAGCCGAACTTTCTCGACCTCAGGCGGCGGGGAGGGCGCGACGTCTGCGTGGGGGAGGGGAGGGGTGCAGGATGACCCCATGAGCGGTCACCTCGAAGCGGGCCGCTGGGTAGATAGAGCGTGCCAGCTCCAAGGATTCGGCGAACGGCGCTTTGAAATGTTTCAAGACGCCCACCCCATGCCCGAACTGCGCCCGCAGGGCCGCCCAGGAGATCGGCGTGTCCTCCTCGAGGGCCGGAAGGCGGTAGCAAAGCCAGCAGTAGACATCGAGCGCCATCGCGCTGTTGCGGATCCGGCCGACGGCATCGCGGTCGATCGCCACCGGATGTCTACGGAGGCTGTCGTAGTAAGCTTGGGACAGGCGCAGCCGCTTGATGAACGGTCGGCCACTATCGGTGTCATACTCGAAAGCCTCGACAATCCGGTCGTTTATCACGAATCCCTTAATGTCCGACCCGATGCGGAACGAGACCCGACAGCGCGCGAGCCGTTCCAGCTGCCCCAGTACCGAGGCGGCGACCTTTCCGCCGTCCGGTAGGCTAAGGCGGCGCAGGACGTCATAAGCCGTCTCGCCCAGTTCGATGTCACGGCTGCCGCGCTCCAGGCACTCCGAGCTGACTGAGATCTACAGCACCCGCGCGTACGCCCCGAACGGCACCCCGACCTGCTGCAGCGTTCCGTCGTCCAGCGCCCGCGAGCCGCCCTCGACGATGATCGCCGGGTAGGGGGTATCAATGCGCCATGCCTGCTCGGCCGCGCCCTTCGGGCGGCGGTAGGGCAGTCCGAGCATGCACCAGCCGCTGTAGACGTAGCCCGCCGCCCCCTCTGGGCTGCCAGTCTTCGCCAATGCCTCAGCGGTCTCGGCCGCCGCCGCGATGATCCGAGGACCCCGGGGACCGGCGAGCAGGTCGACCGGGGCGCGGCGCCCTGCCTCCGGTAGGGATCGAGTTGCAAACGCCGCGGCTCCGCGACGCCCTCCCTTGGCGCGCAGGATGTCGTGGACGGTTGCCGACGGCTCAACGGGAGCCGGGTCCGGCATGATGTCCCCGAACATATCTCTCTGCGTCGCCACCGCAACTCCTCAGAGCAGCTTTGCCGACCATGCAGTGCTCTGGCGTTGCACAGGAAGACCGAACTTTCCCGGCCCTAGCCGAACTTTCCCGACCCACGGCAATAAGGAAGAATCAGAATGAGGATTGATAGTGTTCGGCGTGAAAGTTCGGAGGATAACTGCCACAAGTCCCTGTAATTTCCGCGTTTTCGCCCTTGGGCCAGGTCGGAAAGGTTCGGGGTCGTGGGCTGTTTGGTCGTGCCGAGTCGATCGCCATGCCGCGCGCGACCCCAGGTCGGTCGGAAAAGTTCGGTAACTAGGCCGCCGGAGTCGCCTGCAGAGAGTTGGGGAGATGTGGCCGTCCGGGTCGAGTATGTGGAAGTCCGCTCCCCAGCGTGTTGCATGGACCCCTGACTGAGCCCCATGGAATTGAGAAGCGAATTCAGTCAGTTACTTTGGATGTAGATGCGACCTAGATGATAAGAGTTCGCAATTAGCACCGAAAATTGATTGGACCGCAACAATTCGTGCCAATTTAGGCCCAAGTCTCGCCTTTGGTCTGCGCTAACTCCAATACGGTTCACTTAAGGCAAAATCCTGTTCACTTAAGCTATCGGCCGAATACCAACCAATTGAAAATGCAGCATTCGCCTTGGTTCTCCCTGCGGCACAAACAACTAAAGTGAACCGTATTGGCGCTAACTCATTGGAATTGCCCAAAGCGATCCATGCAACACGCTGTCGGCTCGTCGTCGACCACCAGCACCGTCTCGCCCTGGCCGGCGCGCGGTGCCTCCCCCAACCCGGCGGGGCTCTCCGGGCCACCCTCCTGGCCATGGTGGCGGGGCAGGTAGAGGCACACCGTCGTGCCCCGGCCCACCTCGGAGTAGATCCGCGCCTGACCACCTGATTGGCGCGCGAAGCCGTGGATCATGGAGAGGCCCAGGCCGGTGCCCAGGCCGAGCGGCTTGGTGGTGAAGAACGGGTCGAAGGCGCGCCTGGCGACCTCGGGCGCCATGCCGGTTCCCGTGTCGGTGACGCAGAGCGACAGATACTGCCCCGGGAGCAGGTCCCGCTCGCGCCCCGCGCGCTCGTCGAGCCACTTGTTCGCCGTCTCGATGGTCAGCCGCCCGCCCGCGGGCATGGCGTCGCGGGCGTTGATGCACAGGTTGAGCAGCGCGCTCTCGAGCTGGTTGCGATCGATGAGCGCGGTCCACAGGCCGGCCGCGCCGACCACCTCGAGCTCCACCGCCGCGCCCATGGTGCGGCGGATCAGCTCCTCCATGCCCGCAACCAGGCGGTTGATGTTGGTGGGCTTCGGGTCAAGCGTCTGCCGCCGCGCGAAGGCCAGCAGTCGCTGGGTCAGCGCGGCGGCTCGCCTGGCCGCGCCCTGGGCCGCGGTGACGTAGCGGTCGAGATCGCCGAGCCGGCCCTGCGCCAGCCGCATCTGCTTTGCGCGCCTGCGGTGGCCGGAGACCGTTGGCAAGCCGGTCTGTCCGCGCTGCGGCTGCCAGACTTGCTACGATTGTCGCCGTTCGGCCCATCAACCCCGCTGGCGCTGCAAAGCCTGCGGGTCTAACTTCTCGACTACCTCCGGCACCCTGTTCGCCCACCACAAGCTGCCGCTCAAACGCTACCTGATGGCCATCGCGGTGTTCTGCAACGAGGTGAAGGGCAAGAGCATGCTCGCATTCGCCCGTGACCTCGATGTCCAGTACAAGACCGCCTTCGTGCTGGCGCACAAGCTGCGTGAGGCCATGGCGTCCAGCACCCACGCGCTTCGCCTCGGTGGTGAAGGGCGGACGGCGGAGGTCGATGGTGCCTACTTCGGTGGTCACATCCGGCCGGAGAACCTGGCCGCGAACCGGACCGACCGGCGGCTTGCTGAGAACCGACCAGGGAACCGCCAGGTTGTCGTGGTCATGCGCGAACGCGGCGGTCGAACGCTGGCGCAAGTGTTTGCCGCTGAAGCGGACGCCGTGGCCACGGTCCGCCTGCGAATCGCCAAGGGTACCACGATCCATGCCGACGAGAACTCCGCCTGGGACCAACTGCACGCCACGTCCGCCATGCGGCGGATCAATCACCAGGCTGGCTACAGCGTCGACGGGGCCTGCACCAATGGCGCTGAATCCTACTTCTCCCGCTTACGGCGGGGTGAACTTGGCCATCACCATCATATCGCCGGTCCCTACCTCGCCCGCTACGCTCAGGAGGCGGCCTGGCGCGAGGATTTCCGCCGTGTCAGCAACGGTGGGCAGGTTCACCGCGTGGTCGAGCTGGCGATGCGATGTAGGCCGTCGGTCGATTTCTGCGGCTACTGGCAACGATCCCGGGTATAGTTTTCGAAGGTGCCACGCAACCTCATGCGGCGAAGCGCTTGGTATACGCGGCGACGCATGGCTCTCCGCATGGCGCCATCGCCGGCATCCAGTCCCTTGCGCCGCATCAGCGAGACCGCGATGTCGTCGGTAGTCAGCGGTTTGCCGTCTGCCTCGCGCAACGCATCCTGGCATCCCCGGCTGAACTCGCGCGAGGTGAAGTGCGGACACCGCTTGCGCGGTGCAAACGCCCGGACTGATGGGACCAGCGCCTAAAGCTTCGCTTCAACCTCGGCGAGGGTAGCCCGATAGACCCCGGCTCTGCGCTCGAAATCCTGCAAGCCGAGTGTCAGGCGCCTGCGCCGTGCATAAAGGCTCGCAATCGTCCGTTCGCGTGTCATAGATGAAGCGTAGATTTTGTCGCACCAGACTCAACCTCGCTGAAGTGGGCGCTGCTACATAAGACCGGACTGATCGTATGAGCGCTCGCAGTCAGCGGATCGAGTTGATCACGCGGGGCGAGCGGCGGCGGCGTTGGTCAGTTGAGCAGAAGCGCGAGATTGCGGCGGAGAGCCTGGAGCCTGGCGTATCGCCGATCACGGTGGCGCGGCGCTACGGCATCAGCAGTGGCCTACTTTATACGTGGCGACGACATCTGCTGGAAGGATCGCTCGGGGTCACCCGTCAGCCTGCGGCGAAGTTCGCGCGTGTTGAAGTGATGGCGATGCCGTCCGATCCGGCGCCGGTGACACGGCCTGCTGGGCAGCCATCGGCGGCTCCATCGGGTCCGTTGCACCAGCCTGACGGGATGATCGAAATAGTGCTGCCTGGCGGTGTGAGCGTGCGGGTGGATGCGCAGGTGGACAGCGGCGCGCTTCGTCGAGTGCTCGCTGCGCTGGCGCGGCGATGATCGCGCTGCAGTCTGACGTTCGGGTCTACCTGGCCTGCGGCTACACCGACATGAGAAAGGGCATGCAGGGTCTGGCGATGCTGGTGCAGCAGGTGCTGGCGGAGGATCCGTTCAATGGCGCGCTGTAAGCGTCCGCTGAAGCTTCCGATTACCCACATTTTGGCCGTGTTCGGGCCCTTGACGGTGCCTTGCTGGATGTGACGCGCTACCTGCGACGAGGTCGCGTGGCGTGAGGCTGCGATGTCGGACGCGATGCCGAAAGCGAGCGGCAGCGGTTCGAGGGCGGGCGCTGTCAAAGGGCCATCTTGGATCGATGCTGAAGTATCGGGGTGCGCACTTGGGGACAAGCGCCTATGCGACCGATTGCGGCGGCGGCTGCATCAGCTCGAGGGGGCGATGGGCGCTCCGCTGCCGCTGGCCTGTCAGGACTGGGCGAACACGAAGGCGGCCTATCGCTTCCTCTCGAGTGAGCGGTTCGGAGAGGACGCGATCCTGGCAGGGCACTTCCAGGCGACCGCCAGCCGCTTTGCGGCCACGGCTGGCCTGGTCCTCGTGGTCCAGGACACGACCGCGTTCAGCTTCCGCTGGGCCAAGCCGGGGACCATCGGCGCGATCGGCCGCGTGCCGATCGGGCGGGATCGTGACGGCAACCCTCGTGCCCACACGCGATGCGGGTTGTTGATGCACGCGAGCCTCGTGGTCACGCCCGAGGGGCTGCCGCTCGGCCTCGCCGCGGCCCAGTTCTGGACCCGCAAGGCGTTCAAGGGGGCAAACGAACTGAAGCGCCACGTCAACCCGACAAGGGTGCCGATCGAGGAGAAGGAGAGCATTCGCTGGCTGTCGAGCCTGGCGCAGTCCAGCGCGCTGCTCGGTGATCCGGGGCGCTGCGTCTACGTCGGCGATCGGGAGAACGACATCTACGAGTTCTTTTGCGCCGCGTGGGAGGCGGGCGCGCATTTCCTCGTTCGTACCTGCGTGGATCGACTGGCGGGCGATGGACGCCGCACGGTCGCTCGCGTGATGGCCCGGGTTCCGGTTGCGGGGCAGCACCGGATCGCGGTCACGGCGGAGGACGGCAGTGTCGCCGAGGCCGTGCTCAAGCTCCGCTACAGGCGGGTGCACATCCTGCCGCCGATCGGCAAGCAGAAGCGCTACCCCGCCCTCGACCTGACGGTGATCCACGCGCGGCAGCCGCGCGGGCGCGACCGCATCGACTGGAAGCTCGTGACCGATCTGGCCGTCACCTCACCCGAGGCGGCGGTCGAAAAGCTGCAGTGGTACGCCCAGCGCTGGAAGGTCGAGCTCTTCCACAAGATCCTGAAATCCGGCTGTCGCGTCGAGGCGGCACGGCTGCGGACTGCCGAGCGGCTGGCCAAGCTGATCGCGGTGTTCTGCATCCTCAGCTGGCGCATCTTCTGGACGACGATGATCAACAGGACCGCGCCGCATGCCCCGCCACGCTTGGCACTGACGGGGGCGGAAATCACCGTCATCGACCGCGCGGTGCGCGACCGGCCCACCATACCCGGCGAGAAGACCCTGTCGCACTATCTCATGAAAGTCGCCTGCCTCGGCGGCTATCTCGCCCGCGCGCGGGACCCGCCACCCGGCAACGCCGTGATGTGGCGAGGTTGGTCCCGCCTCATGGACATGATGCTCGGAGCGGACCTGATGCAGGCAAAATGTGGGTAAGAGGTGGCCGGCCAAATTCGGACAGGTCGATAAGTGGAAACCGTGCCTGAAAGCGGCGAGTATGCCGCGGATCAGGAGCGACGATGACGGGACGTACACGCCGGACCCATGCCCCGGGCTTCAAGGCCAAGGTGGCGCTGGCCGCTATCAAGGGCGAGAAGACGCTGGCCGAGTTGGCACAGCAATACGATGTGCACCCCAACCAGATCACCGCCTGGAAGGGTCAGTTGGTTGATGCGGCTGCCGGGGTATTTGGCGGGAGCGGAACCGCGGCGGAGGCGACACCGGCGGTCGATCTGAAGGTGCTGCACGCCAAGATCGGCGAGCTGACCCTGGAGAACGATTTTTTGGCCGGTGCGCTCGGCAAAGCCGGCCTGCTGAGCGCAAAGCGATGATCGATCGGCGCCATGAACTGCCGCTGGCGCGGCAGGCGGCGTTGCTGCGGCTCAGCCGGAGCAACCTCTACTATGAACCTCGGCCCGTGCCGGCGGCGGAGCTTGCGATCATGCGCCGGATCGACGCACTGCATCTCGATTACCCGTTCGCAGGTAGCCGGATGCTGCGTGATCTGCTGCGCGGCGAGGGCGTTGTCATCGGCCGTGACCTGGTGCGGACGATGATGCGGCGGATGTGCATCGAGGCGCTGTATCGCCGGCCGAACACCTCGAAGGCCGCGCCGGGACACAAGATTTACCCATACCTGCTGCGGGGTCTGACGATCGAGCGGCCCAACCAGGTTTGGTGCATGGATATCACGTACATCCCGATGGCGCGTGGCTTCGTCTATCTGGCGGCGGTGGTGGACTGGTACAGCCGTCGGGTTCTGGCGTGGCGGCTATCGATCAGCATAGAGGAGGATTTCTGCCTGGCGGCGGTTGAAGAAGCGCTTGCCAAGCACGGCCGGCCGGACATTTTCAACACTGACCAAGGCAGCCAGTTCACCGGGACTGCTTTCACCGGCCTGCTGCTGGCGAACAAGATCGCCATCAGCATGGACGGCCGCGGCGCCTGGCGGGACAACGTGTTTGTCGAGCGGCTCTGGCGGTCGGTAAAATACGAGGAGGTCTATCTGCGGGCTTATAACAGTGTCACCGAGGCGCGCGCATCGATTGGCCGATATCTCGACTTTTACAATCGCAAACGGCCCCATTCGAGCCTTGACGCCCGGACACCGGACCACGCCTACTTCACCCACCTGCAGCAACGAGCGGCAGCATGACTTTCGCCGCCGTTGTCGGGTCGTCGCTCCGGTCGGGCTACGCCCTCCCTGCGCGACGACCCGACAACGGCATATTGCGGAACCAATCGGCAGGGGATCCACTTATCGAAGGCGAAACGCTGTCTCGACAAAGCCGACCACCTCTGTAATCGGAAGTCCGTGGACGCCGCGGCAATCTGCTGAAGCTGGTGTGGCATGACGGCATCGGCCTGTGCATGCTGACCAAGCGGCTGGAGCGCGGTCATTTTATCTGGCCGATGACGAGCACGGGCTCGATCGCGCTGTCGGCTGGGCAGTTGTCGACGCTGCTGGAAGGCTGCGAGTGGCGGGCGAGTGCGCGCAACCTGAGGCCGGAGTTGGCCGGCTGATCTGAACCTGCCGTGCTCACGCTGGAGTCATTGGCTGCGACGCGACGGCGTGCGTCATCATCATCGCGTTGTGCAGATCGACCTCGCGGCCTTGCCTGACGATCCGGCTGTCCTGCAGCGGATGCTGCAGGAGATTGTGCCTGAACTGCAAGCCGAGAACGAGAAGCTATGGCTGCTGATCCAGCGGCTGCTGCGCCACCGTTATGGTCCGCGTTCGGAGAAGCTCGACCTCGATCAACTGCAGCTTGTCCTTGAGGACGTGGAGCAATCCGCCGCCGAAAGCGAGGCGGCCAAAGATGCAGCGGAGCCGCCGGAGAGACGGCCGCGCGCAGAGGTTGCCAACCGCAATCGCGGTGTGTTGCCGGCACACCTGCCGCGCTACGAGGTCGTCATCGACATTGGCGACAAGCAATGCCCTTGCTGCGGTAGTGCGCTGCATATGATCGGTGAAGACCGCACGGAGCAGCTCGACCTGGTTCCTGCCCAACTGCGCGTGAAGGTGGTGTGCCGGCCACGCTATGGATGCCGCGCCTGCGAGGGCGCTGTGGTGCAAGCCCCCGCGCCGGAGCGGCCGATCGATGGCGGCATGGCGACGGAAGCGCTGGTGGCGCACATCGTGGTCAGCAAGTTCTGCGACGCATTGCCGCTCTACCGGCAGGCACAAATGCTCAAGCGGCAGGGTATCACATTGGACCGTTCGACGCTGAGCGTCTGGGTGGGACGCGCGTGCTGGTGGCTGACGCCGCTGTATGAGCTGGTGCTCGGTTCGGTGCTGTCGTCGGACAAGGTGTTCGCCGATGAGACGACGCTGCCGGTGCTCGAACCCGGCAGGGGAAAGACCAAGACCGGCCGGCTGTGGTGCTACGCGGTCGACGATCGACCCTGGGCCGGATCCACGCATCCGGCAGCAGCGTACGTCTACTCCGAGGACCGCAGGGGCGAGCATCCGGCCACGCACCTGGCGACATTCAGAGGCACACTGCAGGTGGATGGCTATGCCGGGTTCAGCGGCCTGGTCGAGGCGCGCGAGGATGCCTCGATCAAGCTGGCATTCTGTTGGGCGCACACCATCCGAACGCAATCCACCTTTGGGGATGGGTGGCCCGTTCCGTGGGGGTTGTCCGCGCAGCGGGATGACATGCTGGATCTCCACCGTATCGTCATGGACAATAATGCGGTCGACCACCAGTTTGAGGATCGCCTGCTGTTCACTGACGCTGGCTGTCTGCAACCGGGCGGCAACGCGCTCACTGAAGGCGATGAGATTGGTCATGGTCTCCCGGGCCCGTAACTGCTGTTCGCGCAGGCGATAGTGCCGCTCGTATTGCTGTTCGGCTGCCAATCGCTGGTCGGCGAGCGCCCGGCGATGACTGGACAGCTCCTCCAGGCTGATGACCTCGGCCTGATAGGCTTCCAGCAGTCGCCGGTCCGCCCGGTTCACCCGCTCGATGCGGGCCCGCAGTTGATCGCCGAGGCTGTCCTGCCGGTGATCGGTGCCTCCGCTCGTGAGGCGCTCGAACTGCGCCAGGATTTGGGCGGGGTCTCTGAGGAGGTCAACCACGTGGGTCCAGACTGCGTGCTCCAGCGCGTCGGCTTCGATGCGCCCGCGCGGGCATCTCGTCTCACGGCCTGTTGTCAGCGGGTCAGTGCCTGCACAACGGTAGTACCGCCTGCCAGGACGCCCGTCATGACCTGGAAAATAGCAGCCGTGAATCCCTAAGCCACAGCTGCCACACTTGAGCAGACACCGCAGCAGATAATCATGCTTCTTGTTCCGGCGGAATGCCATCGCCGCATTGCGCGCGAGCGCGTCATGCACACAATCCCAGGTCTGCCGGTCAACCAGCGGTGGGGCCGGAATGGCAATCCACTGCTCCGCTGGCCGGGGACGCCGGCAGCTGCGCTCGCTGCTCCGGCGCGACCGACGGCGCGGCTGCTTGGGGACGGTATACTCGAAGCGATTGGCGTAGGCTGTACCTATATAGACAGGGTCGGTCAGAATGTGGTGCACCACGGATGATGCCCATTGCTGGCGGCCCGATCGGGTCACCCAGCATCCGGCGTTCAGCCGCTTGAGGCATTGCCGAATGGTCAGGCCCTCATCGAGCACCCAGGCATAGAGTTGGCGGACCATGTTGGCCTCCGCCTCGTCGACGACAAGCCGGGCGGGCATGCCATCACGAGCACCCTCGTGGCGATAGCCGTAGGGAACCTTGGCACTGATGATATGGCCATCGCGCGCCTTCTGCAGCTTGCCGCGACGGAACCGCTCAGCCAAAACGGCCCGCTCATACTCGGCGATGGCACCTTGAATTTGCAGCAGCAGTTGGTCGTTCGGGTCATCCGAGATGGGGTGGTGCAGGAATGCAACCTCGCAGTCAGCGCGGCGAAACTCCTCCATCAATAGCACCTGATAGGCGTACTTGCGGGCGAGGCGGTCAGGGCTGGAGACGGCCACGATGTCGAGATCCGAATCGCGGACGGCATCGCGCAGCGCATCCAGTGCCGGGCGATCCAGCCGCGAGCCGCTGTAACCGTCATCGCGGAAGACATGCCTCTCGGCCAGGGTATGACCTTGAGAGCACACCCAGTCTCGCAGGGCCGCGATCTGGCTCTCAATGGTTTGCTGTCTCTCCTGACGCTCGGTGGAAACGCGGGCATAGATCGCGACGCGCATGATTCATCTTCCTGATTGGGAGACATGGGCTGTGTCGGCCCGCCGTGGCGGGTCATCTGGGATGGGCCGCGGCGGCTGGGAGGATCGATCACCGATCAGGCGGCGATAGACCTGGTCGAGCCGCTCCGGACCATCACGGGTACGGACGGCGACGGAGTGGATGATCCAGCTTGGTGCAGCGGCAGGCGAACCATGAGGCATGAGGCAGTTCCTGTGATGAACTGCCTCACCAAACCGCCATGCCCTGATCTCAGCTGGCCAGCCGCCTCCGCCGCCGCAATGCCGCTGGAGCGGCGAAGGGAAGGGAGAGAACGAAACGCAAATCGTCGATTGTGTTCGGATGGTCCACACCCGGAGACCGTTCTATGAGTTCTATACCTCCACCCAGTCGCCGCTAGCGGCTGACGTGCTGGCACGCATCGCCAAGCTCTATGAGATCGAGGCCGACATCCGCGGCCAGCCGCCCGATGTGCGCCGGGGCGTTCGTCAGCTGCGAAGTCGGCCACTGGTCGAGGACCTGCACCTTTGGCTGCAGGACCACGTGCCGCGCGTGCCGAGCTGGTCCGACCTGGCGAAAGCCATGCGATATGCGCTGCGCCACTGGGACGGGCTGATCCTGTATCTCGACGACGGACGTCTGGAGATGGATACCAACGTCGTCGAGCGTGCTATCAGACCAGTGACCATTACGAGAAAGAATTCGTTATTCGCTGGCTCCGACGCCGGAGCCCGCCGTTGGGCGGAGGCAGCCAAGGTTCCGTCGGCCATGGCCGATGGAAAGCTGCCGGAGGGGATCGCCAATACATTGATCCAGAGCTGCAAGCTCAACGGCGTCGAGCCGCTCGCCTATCTCACCGACGTCCTGCAGCGGATCATCTCCGGGCGAACCAAGAACCACGAGCTGCACGCACTGCTGCCATGGAATTGGCTTCCGCCAACCATGCTCGCTGCCGCATAGCGCCGCTACCGCAGCTTACCTCGCCGCCTCGTCGTCCGGTCAATCGGCCAAAGCCGTGGTGCCGCCGCGCCGGTTACCGCGTTGGCGGGGGAGAACGCCTTGGGGCTGCTCATCTATCCAGCGGAACGAACCTGGCGGGCCCTCCGGCCGCGCCACTGTCGGTCTTGCTCATGCGCCGCCTGTCTGCCCCAGCCCACCAATGAGGGCAACAGCGGCCTAGGGTCCCAGGAGGCGCCCCTCTCCTGCTGGGGGAGCTGGCGTGTCAACGACCGCGTGTCAAAAACCCAGTCACAGTGGGCAAGGAGCGAGACATTGGTTGGACGGAACGGCTACGCCGAGGGCGTAGGTCGTGGAGGCCTGAGTGGGAGGCAGGCAGGGGTGTCCTTTCGAGCCGGCGGGCATGAAGTAGCCCGTCGGACAAACAACGAAAGGAGACCACCATGTCGCCACAGCGTGCGCGGATGATCGAAGACATGATCCTGGCCGGGTTGGCTCAGGGGACACAGAAGCTCTACGTTCACGCGGTGCGCCGCTTGGCTGCACATTACCACCGCTCGCCGGATCTGCTCAGCGAGGGCGAGGTTCGCGGCTACCTGCTCGACTTGCGCCAGCGCGGGGTGGCACGCGGCACCTTCCAGACCAGTCATTACGGCCTTCGCTTCTTCTACCAGCACACGCTCGGCCGTGCCTGGGGGCTGTTCGGGGAAAAAAAGGATCGCCTCGCCCCGACAGAAGCGGCTGCCTGACGCGCTGACGGACGATCAGGTCCGCCAGCTGCTCTGCGGCACCCGCAACCCGGTCCACAAGACGTGCCTTGCCGTTATGTATGCGTGCGGTCTGCGCATCAGCGAGGCCACCACGCTGGAGGTCGGCGCCGTCGACCGGGCCAACCAGGTGCTGCACATCGTCGGCAAGGGCAACAAGGAGCGGCTGGTGCCGCTGCCACAGCCGGTTCTCGACGCGTTGGGCCGGCTGTGGCGGACCCATCGCAACCGCCGCTGGCTGTTCCCCAACCACTACGGTGACGCGCCGCTCAACAATCGTGTGCTGTCGCGCACCTTCGTCGCCGCCGCCGCCGCGGCAGGCATCCCGCGCCGGGTGACCCCACATTGTCTGCGCCACTCCTACGCGACACGGCTGATCGAGAACGGCGTCGACATCCGTGTCGTGCAGATCGTGCTCGGCCACGCCAGCATCGCCACTACCGCCATCTACACCCACCTGACCACACCCCTCCGGGCGTCGCTGCACAACCTGCTCGATCGGTTGATGACCGGCCTCTGAGGCGCGGCCGTGATCGAGGTCGCCGAGGTGTTCCGCCGCTTCGCGGCGGACGACGTCTCGGCGCACGGCGCCTCGATGCTGCCCTCGCATCGGCGCGCCATCGACGACGTCCTCGCCTGTCGCACCGCAGCGCTCGGCGGCCAGGTCTGGCGCTGCGAGCAGTGCGACGCCGAGGTGTTCTCCTGCCACTCCTGCCGCAACCGCAGCTGCCCCAAGTGCCACACCGCTCAGACCCGGGAATGGCTCGAACGGCGTCAGGCGGAGATGCTGCCGGTGCCGTACTTCCACATCACCGTCACCGTGCCCGCCGAGCTGCGCGAGGTGCTGCGTGCCAACCAGCGCGACGGCTACGCCGCGCTGATGCAGGCCAGTGCCGCGGCGATCATCGAACTCGCGCGCGATCCGCGTTACGTCGGTGGCACTGTCGCCGTGCTCGCCGTGCTGCACACCTGGACCCAGCAGCTGAACGTGCACCCGCATGTTCATTGTCTGGTCAGCGGCGGCGGGATCTCTGAGGCCGGCAGCACCTGGCATCCGGCACGACGGAAGTTCCTGCTCCCCATTAAGGCTCTCGCCAAGCTGGTGCGCGGCAAGTTCCGCTCGTTGCTGCAGCGAAAGCGCCCTGATCGCGTCATTCCCGACGTGGTTTGGCGCGTGCCTTGGATCCTTCATGTCACCGCCTGGGGAAACGGCGAGCAGGCCGTGCTCGACTACCTCGCCCGCCATGTCTTTCGTATCGCTCTCACCAACGCCCGCATCGTCGGCCTCGACGACCAAACGGTCACGATCCTATACAAGGAACGCAAGGCCGGCCGGGCGCGAACCTGCCGCCTTAGCGGCGACGAGTTCATGCGCCGCTTCCTCCAGCACGTTCTGCCGCGCGGCTTCCACAAGGTCCGCTACTTCGGTCTGTGGCATCCCGCTCACCGCCACAGCGCTGCAAGAGTCCGGCAGATGCTGCAACTCCAGGCGTCACCCAAGCTCGATCCGTCGCAGGACCCCAACGTCCCGCCGCTTGTGCTGCCTGACGCAGAGCCGGCGCCGCCGATCGAGCCGATGATCTGTCCGCATTGTCGCCAAGGCTGGTTGATCCTCATTCGCAGGCTCACGCCGCGCCAGGCCATGGCACCATGATCCACAGCATATGCCTCCGTCGCCACCGCCCGGTCTTGCCACTGCGTGCTCCGGCACGCCATGGAGATCCACTGTCACCAACGCAACCAACGGCCCGAACCTTGGCTCACATGACGCCACTGACCATCTTGAAAGCGCTGATTCCGATTGTGACGCTGCGGTCCGGCTCCCCAGGCGACGCCGACAGAGCGCCGATCATCAGCCTGGACACCGACCGCCCTGGGTGAAATCTCCATAGCGCTCCATCCGACCCCCAAAGCCCCGCGTTCGTCCAACGGAGCCTCTGCGGCGGCTTCGCGCCGCAGAAACTCTTAATTCGTTTGTGATACGTGGCTCAGGCGGCATCATTGCACGAACAACGCTGCTTACTGCATCGCCTAAAACTGTCGGCTCCGGGAGGTCACTCCACTCTGTCGCCACCACTCAGGCCAGCTCATCCAGTAGTGCCTTGGCCTCCTTCAGAACCGGTGCGTCAAAGCCTTCCGTGAACCAGCCATAGATCGGCACGAGCAGGTCGTAGGCTTCCGTGCGCCTGCCCTGGTCGCGCCAGAGCCGCGCGAGGCTGGTAAAGGCCCGCAGCTGGAACAATCTTGCGCTCTGCCGCTCGGCGATGACGATAGCCTGACGATAGTGCCGCTCAGCCCCGGACCGATCCCCAGCGGCATTCAGCAGGTCGCCCGGCACCCGATGCAGCACCTCAGCTTCCGGATACCGCTCTTCGGTGGTCCCGATGATCCGAGCAGCCTCAGCGAGGCAGTCCCGTGCTTCATCCGGCTGCCCGAGCGACGCGTGGGCCACGGCCAGCGACGCAAATAGCCTCGCCGTACCGATAACGTGTCCCATAGCACGGTATTTCGTTAGCGCCTGCGTACACAGCATAAGTCCTTCCTGTGCCTGCCCGAGCGCGATCAACGACCCTCCGCGGAGTGCCAGGGCAAAAGCCAACAAGAGTGGATAATTGTGTTCGGTTGCCAGCGATTGAAGTTCTTCGAGATGCATCAGAGGCGAGCCGGTGAGGCGGTCAAGCAAACTCGCAAAAAGGAGCATCTGACCAACTGTGTAGACGTGTTGGAGCCGGCGGGCCTCCGACAACGCTTCGTCCATCCGTGACTGTGCCTGATCGATACAGCCCAGGCACGCCAGGGTCGGGGCAAGCCATGCCAACGTCGCGGCATGAGGATCGAAAGACAGTCCCCCGATAACGCGGTGCGATGGATCAGCAAGGCCCAAATACCGCTCCAGCAGGGCGCGGGCGGCAACGAACTCCCCGAGCATAAAGCGGGTGACCCCTTGCGCGAAACGACCGAGCCATTGCACTGCGGCATCGTTCCGTGCCTCGCCAATTTGTTCGAGCTGCTCGCCTACCGGCAGCGCCAGCCTGTGCTCGGCTCGAACGTGATGGAGAGACCATTGCCCCAGGATCAGCGGGACCAGGTGCTCCGGTCGCTCGAGTTGCTCAGCCAGCACGCGCGCCCGGGCAAGGGTTTCCTCCACCTCTGCTACCGCCCAGCCTTTCGTGGCAGTCAGTGCCGATCTGAGCTCGACTTGCAGGTCCAGCTCCTGTTGTCGGCGCCACGGGCCGTCTGGCAAGCTGGCCAGCACATCCAGCCCTTTCCGCAACTGGGCTGCCGCTTCCGGCATCGCCGAGCGCGCCAAAGCCTGCCGACCAGCCTTTAGCCGATAGACGACCGCCTTTTCCGCCAGCCCGGCTTCCGAGTAGTGCTGGGCTAACAGCGCGGGCTGCGCCAGCACAATATCGTCGAAGTGTTCTTCGAGAGTCGTTGCAATACGCGCGTGCAGTTGCTGACGCCCGCTGCGCAGCAATGTGCTGTATGCCGCGTCCTGCACCAGCGCGTGTTTGAAGAGGTAGACGGATTGCGGCGGTGCGCCGCGGGCGAACACCAGGCCGGCGTTGGTCAGCCGGCCGAGCGCCTCGCAAAGATGTGGCTCCGACAGATCGGTGGTGGATGCCAGCAGGCCGTGACCAAACTCGCGGCCGATCGCCGCCCCGGTTTGCGCAACCTCTTTGGCATCCGGTCCCAGCCGATCCAGCCGCGCCATCAACGAGGCGTGCAAGGTCGCGGGTACCGCCAACCCCGGATGCGGTGCGGAGGACAGCGCCGCGGGCGCTTGTGCCCCGGCTTCGATCACCGCCTTGGTCAGTTCCTCGACGAACAGCGGCACGCCGTCGGCGCGCTCGGCGATCTCTCGCGCCATCTCCGCGGGCAACGCGTCCGCGCCGGCGACCTCTGCGATCATCGCGGCGGAATCGTATGGGTCGAGCCGGCTCAGGGCGAGAGGCGTTACGTTCGGCTGCCCAATCCAGGGTGGCTGGAATTCGGGGCGGAACGTCGCCAGCAGCAGCACCGGTAGGCGTTTTACCTGCTCGATGGTCCGGTCGAGCAGCTCACGCGACGTGGGATCGATCCAGTGCACGTCCTCGTAGATCACCAGGACGGGCTGGCGCGCCGCGAGACCAGCCAGCTGCGCGAGCAGCGCCGCGAGCGTCCGCTCGCGCCGCGCCTGCGGGCTCAGCCGCTGGACCCGCTCGCGCTGGTCGGTTGGGATCGAGAGCAGCTCGGCGATCAGCGCGGCCGCCTCGTCCGTCGCATTGGATGGGGCGAGCCCCGCGTCGAGCTTGGCGAGCTTGGCTTCGTCGGTGTCCTCGCGCGCAAAGCCGGCCGCGTGTTCGAGTTGCACGATGAGCGGGTGCAGCGCGCTGTCCTGGTGGTGCGGCGAGCAGAAGAGGCGCAGCTCGGTGTGGGGCTGCCCCGCGATCGCGTCCTGAAACGCACGGGCAAGGCGCGACTTGCCGATGCCGGGTTCGCCCGTGATCAGCACGACCTTCCCGCTTCCGGCCTTGGCCTGCTCCCAGCGGCGCAGCAGCAGCCCCAGCTCCTCCTCGCGCCCGACCAGGGGCACCAGCGCGGTGCCGCGCAACGCCTCGAACCGGCTCTCCGCGGCAGCCTCCGCCGTCACCTGCCAGGCTTCGACCGGCTCACCGACCCCTTCCATAGGGATCGGCGCGTAGGCGCGGAACTCGAACAGCTCGCCCACGAGACGGCGCGTGCTCGCCGAGATCAGCACCGCACCCGGCTCGGCGCGAGACGCCAGCCCGGCCGCGAGGTGGATCGCCTCGCCCAGAGCCGTGAGCTGGCCGGGGGCGGAGGGCTGGCCACCCACCACCGCGAGCCCTGTCGCAACGCCGACACGAACTTGCAGCTGGCCCAGTGGGCCGGTGTCGGTCCCGCCGGCTGCCTCGATCAGCTCCAGGGCGGCATGGACGGCGCGCTCCGCCTGGTGCTCGTCGGCCCGCGGGTGGCCGAAATAGGCCACCAGCCCGTCGCCCAGCAGCCGATCGACCGTGCCGCCGGCCTCGGTGAGGACCGACTTGGCGTGCTCGTGGAAAATGGCGAGCAGCCGCTGCAGGTCCTCCGGGTCGCGCCGCGCGGCCAGCAAGGTCGGCCCGCACAGGCCACAGTGCATTACCGTGAGTTGCCGCCGCTCGGGAGAGGCTGGGGGCGCTGGTGATGGTGCCGGCTCCGCCACCGGCGTCGCGGCGCCCTCGGCGGAGGCGGGCTGAGGCTTGACGGCGAACCGGTAGCCCGCCCCGGGCACGGTGACGATCAGCCGCGGCCGGCCCGGCTCCGACTCGAGCTTGCGCCGCAGCCGCCCGACCAGCACGTCCACGCTCCGGTCGAAGGGCTCCGCGTGGCGGCTGGCGACCGCGTCCAGCAGGTGGTCGCGGCTGAGCGCCCGGCCCGGGGCGGCGAGGAAGGCGCGCAGCAGTTCATACTCCGAGCGCCGCAAGGGGACCTCCCGGCCGGCCGCGTCCATGAGGGTGCGCGCCGCCGGGTCGAGCGTGAAGCCCGCGAAGCAGAGCGCTGTCGGGTCCGCCTCAGCCATGCCCCGGCCCTCCTCGACAACCGGTCGGGAGCACCGGCCAGCGACCGTAGGCCGCCGGCCGCTCCAAGTGGAACGAAGTTTTACACGTAGCTGGTTGCGAGTTTTGCTGCTTGCCTAACTCACTGTATTATATGAGATAGTTGGACTTTCCGGCGCACACCGCTCAGGCTTCCCATGAAGCCATTTCCGGTAGCTGGTTGCAAGTTTCAGGCACCACAGAAATGCCTCAGATTGATCAACGTGTACGCCATCAGTTTCATACCGTAGTGCCGTTGCTGTTTGAACTCAAAGCGCAGCAGCAACCGCTTGAATTTATCCTCCCACGCGAAGGTTCGCTCTACGCATAGCCGCAACGAATGGATGGCGGCATTGAACAACCGCTTCCGGCCCCGCTTCGGGGTCTTCCGATTGCGCGGGTTTTCCTTGATGTTTGGAACCAGCCCGGCGTTGAAGATTGCTTTGCGTTTGTGCCTGGAATCGAACCCGCCATCGAGATTGAGATACGAGCCATCGATCTTCAGATCCGTCAGCCTGGCCACGCGCTTCAAGGCGTTCAACCCCTCCGAGAGGAGCACGGTATCGGCTTCATTCGCCGGCGCCACAGGAAGCGGAGCCAACACAAAGCCGTTGTTCTCGACGATCGCGAGGACCTTCTCGCCCTTCTGATGTTTGTGGCCGGAATAGCCGACGCCATCGCCACCTTTCTTCGCGACGGTGTTGGAGCCATCGCCGTGAGGGACGCTGAGATCGAGGTGGTGTTGCTCCGCCAGATGCCGCACGCTGGCGAGGAAGGCCTGATCGAGCGAGCCATCGTCGGACCATTTGGCGAACGCTTTGTAGATTGTCGTGTAGTGGATTACGGCGGTCCGATCGTCTGTTCGTGGCACCGGCAGGCACTTCCATTGCATACCCGTGTAGAGTACCCGCAGAATCAGATTGAAGACGCGGTGATAGCCCAGTTTGCATTTCGGCCCGCGCCTGGGCATCGACAGGTGCGGGAAGATAAATGCGACGAACTCCGGCTCAGAGAGCTGAACCGGAATCGGAGTTGTGGCGGGGCTTTCTGTCATCGTGCTCATCCGGAAATGGCTTCATGAGAAGCCTGAGCGGTGTGCGCCGGAAAGTCCAACTATCTCATATAATACAGTGAGTTAGGCAAGCAGCAAAACTCGCAACCAGCTAGCTCTGAAGTTCTCCGGAGTGCTCAGGTCCAGGCATTGCCCGCTCCAACTCGTCATCGCTTGCAGCCAAGATGACACTGTGTGTCTACTCCACTTTCCACTCAGCTTCCGATTCCAAGTTAGCCGCTGGGCTAGGCATCCTGCATTGTAGCGTTATGGGATTGCCAGAAGCATTGTCTCCCTTTTCCCTCCGTCAGGCCTTTTTGTGAATCACCCCCTTGCCCGGCACGTTATTTGGCGACAGCGCCGGGTGCTCCGCCCGGCGTGCCGGGGGGTGGAATGACGGGCATCGTGCCCCGCTCGGTCGGGGTCTTCTGCATCCCCGGATCCACGGCGGGTGGGCGTAACGTCCCATTGGTCTGTGCCAAGCTCGAGCCGAGGGGCTGGTTGGCATTCCTGCCACGCGACCGGTCGGGAGCGATCACTTCCGGCGGCACCGGCGTGACCGAGGGGCCAGGCGGCGCCCCGGGCACAGTTCCTGGTGCCGTGGGCGGCTCGCCTGGCACGGGCGCAGCCTGTGCGGCGCCGACAAGCGCGGCGAGACAGGCGATGGCCATAAGTACGCGCGTCATACGGGTGTGCTCCTGATGTTGAAGCGAAAAGACTGAGGCTCAACGGCCTCCAACGGGCGCGGTTTGCCTTTTGACAGGTTGACCGGAAGCGAGATCGCGGCAGTGGCAGGAGGAGATCGCTCCGTGGCACGATGGCTCGGCTCACCACATGCGTTCCGCGAGGTCCGTGCCTCGGGACCCGATCTCGTTGAATGCCCGCCGGGCGGCCGCCTCGTCCACCCAGTCGGTCTCGTCCACGACCTCCGCGATCGCGGAGAGATCGTCCGCGGCAATCCCGTCGCGCTTGCCGCCGTGGCAGTTGTACAGGCGGTTGTTCCGCCTTTCGACGATGGCGAAACGGTCCCCGCGCGCGATCAGCAGGTGAGTGCCCTTCTCCTCGATGATGGTTGCGTTCATGTCCTCTTCCTCTTCAAGCATTTGCTCTCGACCACCGCGCCGACACCACCGTCGCGATCTTGTCGAACGCGGAGGGGTAACGCCTCGCACGCCATGCAGATCCACCCGCGCTTATCAGGGTCGAGGGTGACGGTTCCAGTCACTGAAGGTCCGGTTTCCACCATCTCCGGCGGGCCGGGCCGGACATTGGCTTACCGTCGCGCTCGGCCCAAAGCGGACCTTCTCGCGCACGCCGGTCAAAGATTTGCGGATTGGAATAAGCCAGAGTAAGTGCGAGCGAACGCCCGCCGCCATCATCAGAATCGGATTACTAACCCGGCCACCAAATAGGTAGCTCTCTTGGCCTATGCTGCGTAGCGGACGGAGGAGGCCTGGAAGAAGGCGCGGACCTTGGCGGGGCGGCGCTGCAGGCTGCGCATGTAGGAGGTCAGGCCAGCCTTCAGCGCGGCCTTGTCCCTGGGCACCTGGCGCCGCGCCATGGCTTGCTTGACGTCGTTGTTGAGAAACTCGTCGGGATTGTGCTCCGGCGCGTAGGGCGGGAGATAGAACAGTTCGAGCCGCTCAGCGTTGGCCTTCACCCAGGCGGTGACCCGTCTGGCGCGGTGGACCCGCAGATTATCGGCGATGACGAACAGCTTGCGCCCGGCGCCCTGCACCAGACGCCGCAGGAAGATCAGGAAGGTCGTGGCGGTGAGCGCGCCGTCATAGACCATGAATCGCAATGTGCCGCGGTTGGTCAGGCTGGAGATCATCGACTGCGTGACCCGTGCAGCCGGCCGTAGCAGGACGGGCGTCTTGCCTTTTGGGGCGAAACTCCGGCCGTAGTTGGCCTGGTTGGACAAACCGGTCTCGTCCGCCCAGTGGATCTCGGCGCCCTCTGCCTTGGCCCGCTCGGCAATCGCCGGATACTCTTGTCGCAGCCAGGCGCGGACCGCTGGCTCGCGGCGCTCGAGGGCCCGTCGTGCCGGGCGCTGCGCGGTGAAGCCCCAGGCCCGCAGGGCGCGCCCGAGGGCCGAGGCCGACAGCCGCACCCCGGTCTCGCGCTCAATCAGCGCGCCGACCGCCTCACGGGTCCACAGCGCGAACGGCAGCTTCAGCTGATCCGGGCAGCGGTCCGCGATCAGGCGCCGGATCCTCTGCTCCTGTGGAGGCGAGAGCGCCTTCTGCTCGCCCGGCCGGCGACCGCGCCGCCCACCATCCAAGGCAGCCTCCCCGGATTGCCGCACCGCCTCGACCCATTCCCCGACAAAGCGACGGTTCACGCCGACGGCCGCCGCGGCCTCAATGCGAGTTTTGCCCCCCTCCACCATGGCAACGGCCACGCGGCGCAGCTCTGCCTGGGTAGCCGGGTCAAGCTTGCGGAAGTCACGACGGAGCGCCATGCCCGGACTGTCGCACAGCACCCCGCAGAATGCTACCTATTTGGTGGCCTGGTTAGTAAGAGCTGAGTCTGAACAAGAGTTCGGCGATCGTTGTCGCTCCCAGAGGAGATTGCACTTGCTCACCCGTGGCTACCTGATCGGCCAAATCGTCGACGACCTTGCTGCAATCGCAGCGGAGGCGCGACAACGCGCGCGCCTGCACTTTTTCGACCTACACGTCCACGTCGAGAACTTCGCCAAAGAGGTGCTCAACCGCACGCTTGGGCTGTCCCTAACGAACCTGAACACGGAACGGCAGAACATGCCGGGGCTCGACCTCGGCGACGGCATGTCGGGGTGGGCGTTTCAGGTGACAGGCGATAAGAGTTCCGCGAAGGTTATTGACCCGGTTTGGGTGATCTTGGATCAGGCAGCGTAGCGGAACTGCTGATGCTGGAAGATGGCGCGGAACCGGTTCGGCAGTTTCGCGAGCCTGCGCATGTGGCTGACGGTCGTTTAACCCGAGCTTTGCTGCCCTTTTGGCATAAGGCGCTGAAAGATTGTTATACATGCCGTTTTGGCGGCCATGTAGCGTGATGCATTTTCCTTGACACGACGCAAATCGGCCTGATTCCGTTCGCCCATGTATGTCGCAGTCATCCCCAACCGGAGTTCACCGCCAGCCATCCTGCTGCGCGAAAGCTACAGCGAGGGCGGCAAGACCAAGAAGCGAACCCTCAAGAATCTCTCCGACTGGCCGGCCGGGCGGATCGAGCAGTTGCGCGCCGTGCTGCGCGGCGAGGAACTGCTTCCCGCCATCGACGCTGTTGAGATCGTCCGCGCTCTTCCCCATGGCCACGTCCTCGCCGCGCTCGGTACCGCACGCCGGATCGAACTCGATGCCCTGCTGCCCCGCCGCGCGCCGCAACGCCGACGTGATCTGGCACTTGCGCTGATCATCGCCCGCCTGCTCGACCCGGCGGCCAAGCTGGCCACCGCGCGGATGCTGGATTCCACCACCACGAGCGATTCGCTGGGCGAGATGCTGGGGCTCGGCACGGTCACCGCCCGGGAGGTTTACGCCACGCTGGATTGGTTGGGCGATGAGCAAAGCTTTATCGAAACCACCCTGGCCCGCCGCCACCTGAAGAACGGCGCCCTGCTGCTCTACGATGTCACCTCCACCTACCTGGAAGGACGCTGCTGCGAACTGGCGCGATATGGCCACAGCCGAGACCACCGGCGCGATCGTGCGCAACTGGTCATCGGCCTGCTCTGCGCCGCTGACGGCTGTCCGGTGGCGGTCGAGGTGTTCGAAGGCAACACCGCCGATCCGATGACGCTGTCCTCGCAGATCGACAAGCTGAAGCAGCGGTTCAAGCTGCAGCGCGTGGTGATGGTGGGCGACCGTGGGCTGCTGACCAGCGCGCGGATCGAGGAGACGCTGCGCCCGGCCGGTCTCGATTGGATCACCGCGCTGCGCGCCCCGGCGATCCGCGCGCTGGCGGCCGAGGGCGGGCCATTGCAGCCCTCACTGTTTGACACCCGCGACATGGCGGAGATCGACAGCCCCGATTATCCGGGCGAGCGCCTGGTGGTCTGCCAGAACCCGCTGCTGGGGCGGGAGCGGGCACGCAAGCGGGGCGAGTTGCTGGCGGCCACCGAGAAGGACCTGATCCGCATCCAGGCGCGCGTTCAGCGGGCGAACAAGAAGCTGCATGGAGCAGCGGCAATTGGCCAGGCCGTCGGCGCGGTGTTGGGCCGGCGCAAGATGGCCAAGCATTTCCAGATCAGCGTCAGCGACGATGCGTTCGGCTTCGCCAGAAACGACGCCGCCATCGCCGCCGAGGCCGCGCTGGACGGCATCTACGTGGTGCGCACCAACTTGCCGGCCGCGCAGTCCGACGCCGCCGCCACGGTGCGCGCCTACAAAAGCCTCAGCGGCGTGGAACACGCCTTCCGTTCGATGAAGACCGTCGATCTGGAACTGCGTCCGGTGTTCCACTGGACCGCGTCACGGGTGCGCGCGCACGTGCTGCCATGCATGCTCGCCTACTATCTGGAATGGCACATGCGCCGGAGCCTGGCCCCGATGCTGTTCGACGAGCACGATCCGGCTGGACGTGACGCGCAGCGAACTTCACCCGTGGCGAAGGCCGAGCCTTCGCCGGCGACGCAGCGCAAGACCGCTCGCAAACGCACCGAGCCCGCGGAGGGCGCCCCGCTCCCGGTGCACAGCTTTCACACCCTGCTCGCCGATCTCGCCACCCTGACACGCAACGTCGTCCGCCTCGGCGCCGATCGTGTCATCACACTGCTCGCCACGCCCACCGCTGTGCAGCGCCGAGCCCTCAGTCTGATCGGGGCCTCGCTCGCAACGTAGACAGACAGCTACCGCCAATACCAATCATATCAATGCCGTGCTCTCAAATCCGGGCAAAGTTCAGTTTAACGGGGACTTGGCGAAGGTGAAAAGCGGGAGCGCCTCTATTTGTGCCAACACGCCTGCTGGGACTATGGCGGGCCTGGACGTTGGGAGCCGTCGCGATGCCTGACCGCACCACGCTGTCGCGCCTTGGCAGGCTCGTGGCCGACGATGTCGCCGCGGGCAAGCCGGGACCGAACTCGGAGGCCGCCTCGCGCTTCCTGGAAGCGCAGCCCGAGGCCGCACTCGATCTGCTCAACATGCTCCTGGCCGAGGCGGGCAAGAAGCGGCGGAACGAGGCGCTGGTCACGGCCTACGGCCACATGCTCGGCCAGGCCCTCGAGTACGCGCGCTACGCCCTCGAGGGCGGGTTCGCGCAGGCGACGGAACTGGTGGAGACCCTGCGCCAGCGCCTGCTCGCGGCTGGCAGGGACGGGCGGATCGAGCCAGCCCTGCTCCTGATGGTCCTGCGCGAGTTCGCCAGCGCCAAGCTCGACCCCGGGCCCGAACTCAGGGCGCTGATGGAGCGCCTCGCGGAGGAGATGGCCACACCGGGCGTGCCAGGTCCCGAAAGCATTGAGGTTCTCGACACCCTTCTCGGGGAGCTCGCCCGCGAGGCCGGCGGCGACCCGTTCGCGCTCCACGCGGAGGTGCGCGAGATGGCTGATGCCTTCCCCGAGGATCAGCGCGCGGCGTTTGGCGCCTGGCTCCTCCAAGCGCGCGAGGCGGCGGCGCGCGAGGCCGCCCTCGGCTGGCTGCTGGACGCGGCCGCTTCGGTGCGCAACTCGGCCGCCGCCGCGATCGAGCACGCAGCGGCCCGGGGCGGCGTGTCGGGCGTGACGCTGCGGCGCCTGATCGCGCTTCGCAACTGGCTGCCCGAGGCCGACCGCGTGTCGCTGGACCGGGCGGTCCAGGCGTGCCGCCGCAAGGGAATAGAGATCAGCCCCTGGCCCCCGCCGCAGGTGCGCGAGGTGCTCGTCTCCGGGATCGACGGGGCCGGCGCCCAGAGCGTGTTCGTCCTCGCCCGCGAGGGGCGGCGGCACGCCCTCGGCTGCCTGCTGGTCAAGCATGGCATCGGGGTGCGCGATGCCTGGGCCCGTCACGGGCTGACGCGGGCCGAGCTGGACGCGTTCCTGGGGCAGGTGCAGGAAATCGAGCTGTATCCAACCAGCCTTGACTACGTCCGGATCGCGGCCGCGCACGCGCTGGCCGTCAACCTGGGCTCGGGCGTCATGCCGCCCTTTGCCATGCTCGATGTGATGGAGACCGCAGGCCTGCACGGGATCCAGCCCGAGGCGCTCTACGCGGACGCCGTGCTGAGCCTGCTCGAGGCCGAGGCCGGTCCTGCCCTGTCGCAGCCGGAGGTGATCGCCGACGTGCTGGCCAGCAGCCGCGGCCTGCCAGACGAACTCGGGTTCCTGGACTCCTGGTTCGAGGCGGACACCGAGGTCGAGCGGCTGCTCGGGGGCGGCAAGCTGTCCCGCGCGAAGCGGGCCGTCCTGGTGCGGGACAAGTTGCTGCCGGGGCGCGCCGCAAAATGGGTGGACCGGCTCGCCTGGACCGCGCTGACGCTGCGCCACAGCGAGGAGGACGAGCCGTGGGCGGCGTTCTACGTCTCCGCGCGCGAACTTGGGGCGGGGCGGCCGATAGCCGAGATACCGCTGATGACGCACGTGGCCACGCTCACCGCGGAGGCCCACGCGGCGAAACAGGCCCACTGACCGTGAGGCCGTGCGCTTGGCCACGCATGTTCTGTCAGGTTTCGCGCCAACTCCGTCGGTTTGTCGCCCTTTAGCTCGGGCCAGTGCCAGAGAGTTGTCCACGTGCGACCTGTTGGCGTGAGTGCTGGCAAAACCGGTTGCGCCCCGTGCGCGGCTGGCTGAAATGCCCGGGCTGCGGCGGCGGCAAAGGGAGGAGATGAACATGGACATGTCGGGCGATCGGATCATCCCCGCGCCACGGGACGTGGTTTGGCGTGCGCTGAATGATCCAGCCGTGTTGAAGGCGGCCATCCCCGGCTGCCAGGAGCTGGAGATGACCGGCGAACACGCGATGCGTGCGGTCGCGGCGGTCAAGGTGGGGCCGGTGCAGACGCGCTTCGCGGGCAAGGTCAGCCTGCACGACGTTGACGCTCCCAATGCGTATCGGATCGAAGGCGAGGGACAGGGTGGGGCCGCGGGTTTCGCGAAAGGAGGCGCGGCCGTTCGCCTCGCCGACGCCGACGGGGGAACCAGGCTGTCATATGACGTGAAGGCCCAGGTCGGCGGCAAGCTTGCGCAGTTGGGCGGCCGCATGGTCGACGCCACCGCGAAGCAGATGGCCGATGCCTTCTTCTCTCGTTTCGCGACGGAGATGGAGCGTCGGCAATCGAGCGTGGGGGCCAGCGACAAGGCCGCCCCTTCAAGCGCAGAGCCGAACCCGCCCGCGTCCATCGACGTGGGCGCTCTGCTGCCTGCCCCATGGCTCGCGGGGGTCGCCGTCGGACTGCTCGGCCTTGTTGGCGGGCTGTGGCTGTTGCGTCGCAGGCGTACACCCTCGCAGCGGACCGTCCCGGTTCAGGCCGTGACGGGCGAGCCGATCGTCATCGATGCGGCACTGCTCGATGACTTGAAGCTGCTGTAGCAGCTCAAGCGCTCTCTGGCCGGACGATAAGTGTTAAACCGAACTGGCTGGCCCGAAAATTCGAACGGGTGGTCCTGGAGCTGAGCGGGGCGAGGTCATGGCGGCGGTCAAGCCGTGGTCATCTTGGGCCGGACCATGACCTCGTAGCCCAGCGCGTCGAGGCGGCGGACCAGGCGCTTGGCGGTGCGATACTTATCGACACGGTCGAGGTGGTCGGCGCCGAGGTCGGCGAAGGCGACAGAGCGCCGCAGGATGTGGAACACGGCGATGCAGCGTGTTGCATGGATCGCTTTGGGCAATTCCAATGAGTTAGCGCCAATACGGTTCACTTGAGTTGTTTGTGCCGCAGGGAGAACCAAGGCGAATGCTGCATTTTCAATTGGTTGGTATTCGGCCGATAGCTTAAGTGAACAGGATTTTGCCTTAAGTGAACCGTATTGGAGTTAGCGCAGACCAAAGACGAGACTTGGGCCTAAATTGGCACGAATCGTTGCGGTCCAATCAATTTTCGGTGCTAATTGCGAACTCTTATCATCTAGGTCGCATCTACATCCAAAGTAACTGACTGAATTCGCTTCTCAATTCCATGGGGCTCAGTCGGGGGTCCATGCAACACGCTGGCACTGGCCCTACAACCTGGCCAACTTTCTGCGCACGCTGACGCTGCCTGAGGAGGTGAAGCAGTGGGCGCTGACGACGCTGCGCGACCGGCTGGTGAAGATCGGCGCCAAGGTCGTCCGCCACGGCCGGTCGATCGCGTTTCAGATGGCCGAGGTGATGGTGCCTCGAAGTCTGTTCCAGAAAATCCTGGCCGCCGTAGCCGCACTCCGTCCATCGCCACCGGTCCGCTGTTGAGGAATCACCGTCTCGGCTGGCCGGCGCGTCCATTGGCGGAAGACGCGCGCCCAAATCCGGGGCCGTGGATCGGAAGCCCTGCCATTTTGGCCTATCGCCGCACCGCAGCAGAAAGGTCGCCGGGCCGTGACCGACGAAATCCTTGTGAAGAGACTGTGCGGGGACTACGGTCAGCTACGACCTGGCCAAATTGTTCCGCGACAATCAAAAGGTTTGTTCAGCGACAATCAGCGACACACCAATCAGTGGAATCCTCTTCCTTTGAGTGGGCGCTTGTCAAACCCGAAGCCGCCGCAGGCGGTGGCCTGAAAGGCCAGGTTTTACAAAGGTCCGCTCAAAGAAGGACGATTGAAGAGAGGTGCAACTCTGGGTAGAGAGCCGCTTCTGCTGCGGTATCAGCCTAATTGTCGCGCAAGTCAGGTTTTGATTGTCGCGCTACACCAAATCGACGGCTATCCGGGGAATCCCGGTTAATGACGCCCTGGCCTCGTCGGACGGTGGGCTTTTGCTGTTGCGCGAGGTTGAGCGTCGGCTCGGCCTCGCCTCACGCCTGGCTGGCTGCATCCGCGACCCGCTGTTCAAGCTGGCTGTCCAGCGCCCTGTAGTCCTGGCAATCAAGCCCATGGTGAACTAACAGGAGATCCAGACCATACAGTTGAGATTAGTGATCCCTCTACTTTCTTGATGTCCAAGGACTATTGCCTGAGAAACTTTAGATTTTTTTGGAGGTATTGATGTCTGTTCAACCGATAAATATCCAACAACACCAGCAAGACAAGACAACCGAGCTTCTCAAATCCTTGCCCGATACAGAAATTCGGCAATTTGAAGACCAGATGTATGTTGTTCTCAAGCAATATCGAACCCGGGAACTTCGGAAAGATTTAGAACATAGCTTGATGGGAACGTTTGAAAAGTTGAAAAGAAGTGTTGATGATCAGGAGCCGAAAGGGCTCAGACACAAAGCTCGATACCTGCTCTGCACCATGGCCCGGCGCGACCACAGACTTGATGACTACGAAAAGTACCTCAGGCTAGAGGAGCGGACAGACCTTGCTACCAACGCTCACCTCTGGTCTATGTACTATGCCGCCCGCGGAGGGGATCAAAATTTACGGGATGCCATCGAGTGTGCCGAGCAAGCTGTACAGCTCGATAGCGAAAGAGCTCGAAAGATGAATACCGAGACCCATACCGGTATACGTCACAATTTTTCAGAGGCCGTTGCATTCGCCGTAAGCGGTGGTCACCGGCCCTTCTTCCGACGCGGTGCGTGAATGTGGTGGGTCTGCTTGAGGCAGAAGGCTTCGAGCTGACGTTATGTTCGACGTTAAGGATGACGCGAAGGCGGGGTATCGCCGGGTTGAGGTTCTGACCGGTCCTGGCCGGCGGCGCCGCTGGTCGGCGGCGGAGAAGGCGCGGATCGTCGCGGAGACGCTGGTGCCGGGAGCGGGGGTCTCGGCGGTGGCGCGGCGCTGGCAGCTCTGTCCGCAGCAGGTCTTTGCTTGGCGGCGCGAGGCCAAGCTGAAAAGAAAGAGCTTTTTTGCTGCATAAGTCCGCTGCATAATGAGGGCATGAAATACGGCTATGCAAAGGTATCGCTGGGCGGCAAGAGCGAGAGCGTTGACGCGCAATAGAGGTGGCCGGGCAAATTCGGACTATTATCCCATATCGAGTGCAATAGCCAATGCTAGAACGGATAACATTCCAATCAAACCGCTTTTGTGAATTGCCACCAGAGCTCCAATGTTCCGTTGCCGAACGGCGTGTTGCTGAGCTCCGAGCTGGAGAGCGGGAGCGGCGACCGAAGTTCGCCGTGGTACTGGAGCACCACCATGGCGGGCCAGATGCTAGGCCAAATGAAGACAGGGGTTGAGCAAGCTGCCTATCAGAACGTGATGGCCGCAGCGTACGCGATCGGCCGATATATACCGTCCGGCGGCTCGAATTGTCAAAGGACCCGGAGGGCCGGACTCAGAGCCAGTATGGGGTCAACCCCCGCTGTTTCGACAGCCATGGTCCTATAGGGTTCTTGACCTGAGTTTCCAGCACTGCGTTAGTTGGCCTGGGGGAGTTCTACCTTTCAATTCGGACGTGGGTTATATCCCCTACACTTATCCGATAGCTGGTTGCGAGTTTTGCTGCTTGCCTAACTCACTGTATTATATGAGATAGTTGGACTTTCCGGCGCACACCGCTCAGGCTTCTCATGAAGCCATTTCCGGATGAGCACGATGACAGAAAGCCCCGCCACAACTCCGATTCCGGTTCAGCTCTCTGAGCCGGAGTTCGTCGCATTTATCTTCCCGCACCTGTCGATGCCCAGGCGCGGGCCGAAATGCAAACTGGGCTATCACCGCGTCTTCAATCTGATTTTGCGGGTACTCTACACGGGTATGCAATGGAAGTGCCTGCCGGTGCCACGAACAGACGATCGGACCGCCGTAATCCACTACACGACAATCTACAAAGCGTTCGCCAAATGGTCCGACGATGGCTCGCTCGATCAGGCCTTCCTCGCCAGCGTGCGGCATCTGGCGGAGCAACACCACCTCGATCTCAGCGTCCCTCACGGCGATGGCTCCAACACCGTCGCGAAGAAAGGTGGCGATGGCGTCGGCTATTCCGGCCACAAACATCAGAAGGGCGAGAAGGTCCTCGCGATCGTCGAGAACAACGGCTTTGTGTTGGCTCCGCTTCCTGTGGCGCCGGCGAATGAAGCCGATACCGTGCTCCTCTCGGAGGGGTTGAACGCCTTGAAGCGCGTGGCCAGGCTGACGGATCTGAAGATCGATGGCTCGTATCTCAATCTCGATGGCGGGTTCGATTCCAGGCACAAACGCAAAGCAATCTTCAACGCCGGGCTGGTTCCAAACATCAAGGAAAACCCGCGCAATCGGAAGACCCCGAAGCGGGGCCGGAAGCGGTTGTTCAATGCCGCCATCCATTCGTTGCGGCTATGCGTAGAGCGAACCTTCGCGTGGGAGGATAAATTCAAGCGGTTGCTGCTGCGCTTTGAGTTCAAACAGCAACGGCACTACGGTATGAAACTGATGGCGTACACGTTGATCAATCTGAGGCATTTCTGTGGTGCCTGAAACTTGCAACCAGCTAGATATAAAGTTAACTAAAGGGTTGAAATCCTAAAGCTTTGTTAAGCGATAAGTTGTCACCAGCGGCTTCGAAAATTGTGGATCTACTAGCGAGAACGCGTCTCTGTAAGCGCCTGAGCTGCCGCACCGATTTCATGCGTGAACCCTGACCTAAGGCCCCGCGAGGACCGGCAGCCTCGCCGCCCCTGTCTCACAAAACGATCGTTTTTTGAGACACGAGGTTCCTGAATTCAAGAGTTAATCCGAACACCCGACGCATTATGAGCCTACGACGCCCCACCAGTCCCGGTGTCTCTCCGTCCGGCGGGTGTCTCACAACCCGTCTCATGTCTTGCGCTGCGGGACACCAACTGGGGGCACGCTCCCGACCCCTGCCTCGGCGGCGACACAAAATTATTGTAAAAAGGAACGTTTATCTCATATGCTTTCCGCTAATGAAACCCATTGATATCTTTAGGGTTTTTGATATAGAATAAGGGGGTGTCATGACGTTTTCATCGAATGCCCCCAAACGCACCTCCCGGACGGTCGCCTACCTGCGGGTCTCCACCATCGACCAGGACACGGAGAAGAACCGGGCGGCGATCCTCGCCCTGGCCAACCACAAACGGCTCGGGCATGTGGAGTTCGTCGAGGAGAAGGTCTCGGGCACGGTCTCCTGGCGGAGCCGCAGGATCGCGGCAATCCTTGCGGAGGCCGGGAAGGGCGACACCATCATCGTCTCCGAGCTCTCCCGCCTCGGGCGAAGCATGCTGGAGTGCATGGAGATCCTCTCCATCGCGACGCAAAAGGGCATCAGCATCTACGCGGTCAAAGGCGACTGGCAGCTGACCAACACGATCTAGTGGGCTGAGTTGGAAGTTTCCTGGCACTCATGAACGTCGTTGGTGCGTTGGCAGAAGCGTCGCACGCTGTCGAGGATGTCGTCGGCGCTCTTGGTCCAGACGAACGGGTGCGGTTCCGCATTGGTGGCCTCAAGGTAGCGGCGGATCGCCGCCTCCAGGGTCTCGACTGTAGGGAATACTCCGCGCCGGATCTGGCGCACGGTAAGCAGGGCGAACCACCCCTCGACGAGATTGATCCAAGAGGCGCTGGTCGGCGTGAAATGCAGATGATAGCGCGGCCGCTTGGCCAGCCAGTCCCGGACCAGCGCGGTTTTGTGGGTGCGCAGGTTGTCGAGCACCAGATGCACCTCGAGGTCGGAGGGAATGCTCCGGTCGATCTCGTCAAGGAAGGCGCGGAACTCGGTGGCACGGTGACGACGATGGCAGGTCCCGATGACCCTTCCGGTCTTTGCGTCGAGGGCGGCGAACAGGTCGAGTGTGCCGTGGCGAAGATAGTCGTGCGTCCCGCGTTCGGGCTGGCCGGGGCGCATCGGCAGCACCGGCGCGGTTCGCTCGACAGCCTGGATTTGCGGCTTCTCGTCCACACACAGCACCAACGCCCGCTCGGGTGGCGAAAGATACAGCCCGACAATGTCGCGGACCTTCTCCACGAACAGCGGATCGGTGGACAGCTTGAAGGTCTCGGCCCGATGCGGCTTCAGTGCGAAGGCGTGCCAAATGCGGCAGACTGCCGTCTGGCTCAGCCCCGTCGCCCTGGCCAGCGAGCGGGTGCTCCAGTGCGTGGCGTTGGTTGGGCTGGCTTCCAAGGTCGTGGTGACCGCCCGTTCAACTTGTTGGTCCGTGATCTTGCGCGGGGCTCCAGGCCGGGGCTCGTCGAGCAGACCGTCCAGCCCGCGCTCGGCAAAGCGACGCCGCCACAGCGCCACCGTCGCGCGGTTAATGCCGAGCCGCTCAGCAACGCCGCCATTGGTCGTGCCCGGTTCGGCGCAGGCCAGGACGATGCGCGCACGGGTGGCGAGCGCCTGTCCTGTCTTGCGTCGGCGGATCCAGCCCTGAAGCAGATCACGGTCGGTTCCAGACAAAGCAATCGGGATCGCGTGAGGGGTGGCCATGGCAGGTGCCTCCGCTTGCGTGTCTTTCGCCCCTCAATGAAGAATGTCCCACAGGACGCCCAAAGTGCTCAGAAACTTACGCCTCAGCCCACTAGAGCAAGATCATCGCCATGGCCGCCGAGATCGAGCGGGACCTGATCTCAAAGCGGACACGCGAGGCACTGCTTGCCAAGAGGGAGCAAGGTTTGCGGCTTGGCAGGCCTCGGGGCGTCGGGAAGAGTAAGCTGGATGCCTACCGGGTCGAGATCGAGGCGCTTCTCACAAACGGCGCAACCCAAAAATTCATTGCCCGAAGGTATGGGACGACGGAGGCAAACCTCCACCACTTCCTCAAGCAACGGGGGCTCGCACGAACGCCCCGGCCGCTTCCTGACAGCTACAGCAAACCGCAGGCTAGTTGGGACAGGCATAGCCGCAGTGGCGGAAGAACCCTGCGGCGTCCTGAGTGGTGATGCTGTCAAGAGCGGGAGCGAGCGCCTGTTGCAGTGTCTCGACGGTGCGCGCGGCGATCCGCCGCAGATAGGATTTCACCTTGGCCCAACCGGGTTCGATCGGGCTCAGGTCCGGGCTATAGGCGGGCAGATAGCGATAGGGAAAGCCTGACCGATCGAGCACCGCCTGCACCTCAGGGGTCTTGTGGGGGCGCAGATTATCCATCACCAGCACTGCATCAGGCTTGCGCTGGCGCAACACCGGCAGCAGCACCTGCTCAAGATAGGCGGCAAAGGTGGCGCCGTCGGTGGCGGCCTTGATGCTCATCGTGGCGAGGAAGCCCTCGATGCCGAGGGCGCTGAGCACGCTCAACCGCTTCCAGTTGCCAAACGGGACCTTGGCATACGCCCGCTGCCCGCGCGGGCTGCGGCCATAGCGGCGGGCCATGGTGGTGAGCACGGCGCTTTCATCGAGAAACACCAGCCGCTCCGGCGCAATCCCACCGACCCCAGCGGGGTCGCTCTGCCAGTTCGCACGCGCCTGCGCGACATCCGCACGATCCTGCTCAGCGGGTTGGATGCTGCGTTTCTTTCACGTCCAGTCCAGCCGCCGAAGCGCCCGGCCAATGGTCCAGGGATCCACCCGCACGCCAGTCTCGGCCGCCAATTGGTCACGGCATTCAACCAGCGTCAGGTGGTTGTTCGCCTCCAGCAGGCGGCGCAACGCCGCCGCGACTGCGTCGCGGATGATCGGCTGCGGCCCGCCATGCATCGGCTTGGGCGCACGGCGGCCTTCGTCGCGGGCGGCAGCCACCCAGCGATAGACCGAGGAGCGGCCAACCATGAACCGCTCTGCTACGGCGTCGGGTGACTTACCGGCGTCAACCGCTACCAGCACGCGTTCTCGCAAGTCTGTCGAATAAGCTCCAGGCATCAATTCCTCCGCCCCTATATGGGAACGGATGTCCCAACCTGCATGCGGTTTGCTGTAGAGGGAGGAAGCGGAGTGTCCAGGCGCAGTCAGCTAGGCCGCACGTACCTCTTGGCACAGAATTGGATCTGGGCATGGTCACAAACGATCCGTGTCGACGTGGCAGGCCAGTGGCGGAGTGCTGCGGATGGGCCCAAAGAAAGGGACGGACGGGAGATGAAGCGTCGCCGCCTGCTCGCCGCTTTGCCGCCGCTCGCAACCGGCATGGCTTGCCCCCGCGTCGGCAAGGCCGCGTCGCCGTTGAGGGTGGGGGCAGCCTTGCCGGACCCGCCCTTCGAGTTCATGACCAGTGCCGGTCCGGCGGGCTTCGACGTCGCACTCATGCGGCGCATCGCGGCGCAACTCGGCCGCGAATGGCGACTGGCCCGCTATACGGGTGCGGACTTCAACGGCATCTTCGTCGGTCTCGATGACGGCACCTACGACTGCGTCGCCTCGGGCACCACGATCACGCCCGACCGCGAGCGGATCGCAGACTTCTGCGCGCCCTACGCGGCCTCCGGTCAATCGCTCGTCGTCGACCCGAGCCGCCACCCGAACGTGCACGGGATCGCGGACCTCGAGGGCCTGGTGATAGGCGTGCAGCGGGGGAACACGAGCCAACCGGTCGCCGACAAACTCGTCGCCGAGCATCGCGCGGCGCGGGTGCGGGTATACGCCTACGACGAGATCGAAACGGCGCTCGACGACCTCTCGACCGGCGGCTGCGACGCCTTCATGAAACTCGCGCCTGTCGCGGAGTGGTTCGTCCGTGACCGCCACAGGCTCAAGGTCGTCGAGACCGGGATCACCCGCGAGCGCCTCGGCATCTGCGTGCGCAAGGGCGACGCGGCGCTCAGGGAGGCGATCGGCAACGCGCAGGCCGCGCTGGTGAGAGACGGCACGCTTGCCGCACTCATAGGGCAGTGGCTCGGGACGGGCGCCACGATGCCCTCGTGAGGCCGCTTGGCTCCCTCCGTAGAAGCGAGCCTCCATGAATCCCTAACTCCTGTCCCGACTTCCGAGTGCCTGGCCTGTGTCCGATCAGAGCGTGGCGGCCGTCAAGGTCCGTTTTCCACCAGAAGCGGTCATCAGACGGGACGCCTGGTATTATGAAGTTCACTGCTAAACACCTCCCGGGGCGTCTGGTAGCCGAGGACTTTGCGCGGCGTATTGTTTAACCGCTCAACAACGGCAGGTAACTGCTCAACCCACCCCTCCCTCCGCAAATCATTGATAAACAACGCTTTCTGGGCGAGGCGATTTTGGGCGTAACGGCAGTATCGAATCCGACGCATGTAACGGCCAAGGCTGCGATATTACGATATAAATAAGTATCTGGTATCGCCGCGGATTTTACTTCAACTGCCCAAATTTATCCCGTTTTCTGAGACTGCTGAAAATCATTCTATATCAACGCATTGCGCGAAGCGGGGTGGGTTGAGCAGTTGCCAACGGCAGCAATCGCTTCCTGGGGAACAAGCCGAAAGTCGGTTCCCTTGGGGAAGTATCGCCGCAGGAGCGAGTTGGTGTATTCATTGGTGCCCCGCTGCCAGGAGCAATAGGGGTGAGCGAAATACGTCTGCATCCCAAGCCGGGTTGGCTGATCGAGAGGCACGGCACCCACGCACGGCGGTCGTGGCGGAAGCTGCACATCGGCCTCGATGCCGAGACGGGTCAGATCGTCGCCTCGGCCCTCACCGACCGCGACGTGGACGACGCTTCCCAGGTCGGCCCCTTGCTCGATCAAGTCGCGGGCGCGGTGGCCGCGTTCACCGCCGACGGTGCGTACGACCAGGAAAGCGTTTACGCTGGTGTCGCCCAGCGCCATCCGGACGCGGCCGTGGTCGTGCCACCGCGGTCCACGGCGGTGCCGAGCGAGACGGCCGCGAGCGCGCCGACGCAGCGCGACCGCCATCTCCAGTGCATCGCCGAGCACGGCCGCATGGGCGGAGCGGCCGAAGGTTCCGCGCGCGCAGCGCGTGGAATGGCCGCGGAGGGTGGCAGAAGCGATCCGGTTATAACACGCGCGCCCGCGCCGAGGCCGCCATCGCGCGCTGGAAACAGGTGATCGGAGACGGGCGGAGCCGACCAAGATCCTATGCGGGTGGGCGGCGGCCGGATCGTAGGCTGAGGTCGTTGTCCTCTCATCCTGGAGACGCCTGATGCAAAGCATTGAACATCCCATCCGGCCTGCCGCCCAACATCACGATGCCACGCCGAACGACAGGGCGGCCACGTTGTTTGTGGCGCTGGAACTCAGCCTGACGCGTTGGATTGTTGTCGCCAGCACGCCGGGCGAGGACAAGGCCAGCAAGCACGCCGTTGCGGCCTGCGACGGGTCAGGCCTGCTCGCGTTGCTCGATCGCCTGCACGAGCGGGCCGAGCGTCGGCGCGGTGGGCTGGTCGGGATTGTTGTCATGCAGGAGGCAGGCCGCGACGGCTTCTGGGTGCATCGCCTGTTGGAGGCGCACGGGGTGCAGAGCCATGTCGTCGATCCCTCCTCGATCGCGGTCAATCGCCGCAGTCGCCGCGCCAAGACGGACCGCATCGACGCCGAGGCAATGCTGCGCACGCTGATGGCCTGGTCGCGGGGGGAGCGCCAGGTCTGCTCGATGGTTCGTCCACCAACGCGCGAGGCAGAGGATGCACGACGGCTTAGTCGCGAGCGCGAGACGCTGCTGGCCGAGCGCATCCGGCACGCGAACCGGATCAAGGGGCGGAGTGGCCGGAAGGTTCCGCCGGTCCGCAGGACCGTTGGAACGGCCACGGAGGGTGCTCGCAACGCAAGGCATCTTCGGTTTTGAGCCGACCTGGCAGGACCGACGGGCCCGGCTGGCAGGTCTGCGCACTACGGAGGGACAAAAGCTGCCGCCGCGGCTCAGCGCCGAACTCCTGCGCCAAGTGGACCGGCTGGAGCTGACCATGCAGCAGCTTGCTGTGGTGGAGGCGGAGCGCGATGCTGCCCTCGTGGCCGATCGTTGCGTCGGGCCGATCGTCGATGCCGCGGCGGCGAGTTCCCACGGCTGCGACGACACGAGAGCTGCGGCGTCGCTCCAGAGCGACGCCGCGGGTGCGCGCCTGTTGCGGCTGAAAGGGATCGGCCCCGAAACCGCCTCGGTGCTCGCCGGTGAGGCTTTCTTTCGCGACTTCCGCAACCGCCGTGAGGTCGCGGCCTACGCGGGGCTCGCACCCAGTCCGTGGCAGAGCGGTGGGGTCGACAACGAACAAGGCATCTCGAAAGCCGGGAATGCCCGTGTGCGCAAGGCCATGGGGCAGCTCGCCTGGCTGTGGCTGCGCAACCAGCCGGATAGTGCCCTGAGCACATGGTATCGCGACCGGGTCCGCGACGGACGGGGTCGCATCAAGCGTATCGCCATTGTCGCCCTGGCCAGAAAGCTGCTCGTGGCACTCTGGCGATTCGTCACCCAAGGACTGGTGCCGACCGGTGCTGCGCTGAAAGCCAAGGCGGGCTAACGGAGCCGAGAAGGGACAATCCAATCCGCGGGTCGCCTTCTGACCTGCCGGATCGGGGCGGGTGGTGGCCGAGCGGAACCTGGGCTGAGAGATGCCGCGCTTCCAAGAAGGGTCCCACCCCTCCGAGCCCTGCACCCTCAAGCATGAGGGATTATGGTTCGGACTGCTTCAAGGTTCGACCGGATACGAGGTGATGCGGCCAGAGCTGCCGCATAATGAGAAATGGGCTCGAACCCGAATCCGATCATGCGAGGAACTCAGAAATGGTCGCTTGACATAGCAGCCCCCATACGAGGTTCCGCCGGCACGGCCGGTGGAAGGCCAGCGGAGGGTGCGCTCGCGCAAGGACGAGCGCCGGGCGACCGAGGTGGACGTCGCCGTCCACGCGCTCAACCGCATGCTGGAGCTGGGACGCCCGATCTCTGTGCGCATCGCCTGATCCCGGATGGGGTTGAGGCGAGTGCGCCTGGACTCCGGGTCCATGCAACACGCCGACGTGCGCTCCAATGCAGACTTGCGGGCCCAGATTCTCGGCTACGCGGCTATCATCGACCGGCCAGGAAGGCTGCTGTGGGCGTCCCGCCATTCCGCCGTTGCAGAAAAGCCTGGATCGGTGGCTAACCTGCCCTCCAGATTGGCGGATGGGATGCCCATCTAGGAAATCCCGGGCCATACAAGTTCAACGAGAGCCGCCGCCACAAGATCCCGAAGGCGCCCGATACCGGGTCACGAACTGGCCGGACTACGAGGCTGCGTTGGTGCGGCGGGGCAGCCTCACGGGCTGCGACGAAAGCGCTGCCGGTCTACCTTCAACAGCCGACATGTCTGCGGATGGTCAGCACCGCCGGTGAGTGCCAAATCCGAACCTTCGCCGTCGGCGAGGTTGTGACGGCTGGGATGGTAGTCGGCTACGCATCGACCGCCTCGAACAGTGTCTTTGCTTCTTGAAGATCGGACGTGTCGAAGCCTTCGTTGAACCGGGTATAGACTGGCGCGAGGACGTCACGGGCTTCGGTACGGCGACCCTGCGCGCTCAGCAGGCGAGCGAGGCCGACGGCATCGCGCAACTGGTAGGCGCGCGTACATTGCTCTTGCGTGACGGCGAGCGCCCTGCGGGAACAAGCTTCGACTCGGGTCGAGTTGGCCGTGGCAAGCGCTGGAGCAAATCACCCCACAACCGATGGAGTTCAGAATTGGTGCGTCGCGCGCCGCTGAATACAACGAGCAACGGTCTCATCAGGGCCGCGGGTACCCTTGGCAAGATGCCGATGCAGACCTCTCTTGACGCGCTACCACTGGTAAAGGAAAACTCATGGCGGCATAAACACAGGCAACATCAGCAATATCGGTTCAACCAGCCATCACCGTCTGTCTGATCAAGTCTCAGCTAATGCAGGTCGGGGTGCATGACGATTACCGCGGTAGACTGGCACACTGGCGAGCTCCTTCCCGAGCAGCAGACAGAGCTCGATCCGCGCTATGAGCAATGGTACGATCTCCACGTCCTGCGCGGCACGAAATCGCTGGACCTTCGCTCCATGCTGGTGCTCCGTGACGATGCGGGGCACTTTATCCGAGCGGATGCCGCGCAGTTGCCCCCCGATATCAGGGCAATAGCGTTTATCGGCTTGTTCACGTTTACCGGCACGATCTCGGGAGGTGTCCAATCCGGCGGCGGCGTGAGCCTGAATACCAGCTCGGGCGAGGTCGAGGCGACAGCTTCACCCCCGTCGCCCCGCCTGCGCAGCTTCCTCATCCAGCCGCAGATCCTTCCCACTGCCGGCGCCCGTCTCCTGGGACCTGAGCTCAGGGTGCTGATCCACGAGAGCGTGACCGAAATCTGGCTGACGCCCTCGACTCTCACACTTCCGGCGGACACCGAAAAACAGCGGTTTTCCGTGCTGGCGCGCTTCGACGACGACACAGTCGGCGACATCACGCGGCTGGCCGGCTCGTCGCTCGCGCCCGGCGCCGCACCTCCGTCGGGCTTCACCTGGTCGAGCAGCGACAACGTCTGCGCCCGAGTTGACGAATTCGGGTATCTGACCGGCGTTTTCGGCCTTTTCTCGTGCTCGTCGACGATCACGGCCACGCTTCGGCAGCCGGGTTGGCCGAACCTGTCGGCCACCGCCAACCTCGCGGTGGTCGAGCCGTGGGGCGACCCGCCGCCCAACAGGCGGGAACTGCATCTGGTGAGCGGGCCGGGGATCACGCCGAACGACGACGTTCCGAATATTCTGTTTCTTCCGGACGGATTTGTCGACACTCCGGAAGATCGGGAGGACTTCGACAAGCTGGTCGCGCTGCTGGTGCACCGGCTCACTCACAGCGCAAGCACGGAGCCGTTCGACGCGCTCTCCGGATCGATGAATTATTGGAGCGCCTTCGTGCCCTCGCGGGAGCACGGGACCACCACGCTTACCGACCTCGTCGAGATGCCCTCGCTCTTCGAGGGAGCGGCGGCTTTCCGAACCCCGCTCGCGACAGTGGCGGTCGACGGACCGCGCCGAGCCGGCGACAGCCAAATCGATTTCGTGCGGGCGACACCATTCTTCGGTGGGTTGCCTGCAAACGTGCTGTTCACGGTTGCCGGAGATCCGACCGTTTACACGACGACGAACACAGTCAAGGTTGCCGGCAACGCTCTGCACGGGGTGCAGTTCACCCCGGGGCTGGCGCAAGCTGCCTCCGCCAATGCCGCGGTCACGATCATCGCCCCCCGTGTTTCGCCGGACAAATTGATTTCCGATCTCCAGACGATTTTTTCGTGGGCGAAAGCCGTGGGGAACCTGCTCCGATTTGTTGGACTGCCCGTGCCGGCCGAGCGGCTGGCGCATGCATCGAGTGCCGCCGAACTGCAGGCCAAGATCGCGGAGTGGACGACGCTCTACGGAGCGCAGCGCATCCAGCCGGCGAACATCACCAACCAGATCTATGACCTCTGGGCAAACTGGCTCCCCGATCATCGACTGGCTGACGAGAAGGACACGGCCTTTGGTCTGGCAAACCGGGAGCGGCCGCGCGCCGTGAGCAATACGCAGGAAGTGAGCCTCAACTGGCACCCGTTGCGGACCAGCCGCCGGGATTTGGACAAATATCTCAACACACTCCAATTCCAGGGGACCACGATCGGCCAGACGTGGACAGCTCAAGGGGGCGGGGACCGCGAACTCGTCATCGTATTGGCGAACGGGGCCCGGTACTCGGGCTCCAACAGCGGAGGGCCACAGCCGATTGTCGCCTTCGGACTGGTCCAGGACTCCGGTGTGCTGGTGCATTACGGGCCGCGGCGATCCGTGCAGCTGGTCTCCTACCCCGTACCGAGGGACCTCGCAAACGATCCGGTCGTCACCAACGATCTGCACGCCCGGTGCGCGCACGAGATTGCCCATTCGTTCGGTGTCTACGACGAATATGGCGGCTCCGCGACCATGCCGGCCGGTGGCGCCGACGAGCAGAAAACCTTTACATACGGCAATGTCACGCCGTTACGCGAGGTCGCCGCCGGCACCGGAATAACCGGCGACAAACTGCGCTGGCGGTGGCCGCGCATTCGCCGCGCCGGCGTGCTTGCAGGGCCCCCGATCCCCGACCCGGGTGCCGCGAACGTCTACACGATCCGACTGAGCCCGGGGCGCCCGACCAACATTCCTGGCGATGCGTTCGAAGTCGGCGATACCGTCTTCCTTCGCCAGCGTCCGCTGTTCAAGCCATCGACGACGAATCCGCCGACGCTGACCCCCGCCCTCCAGAGTCCGCCGCTCGCGGTCATCGCGGTCGCCGACCACGAGCTGCAGGCGCGATTGCAAAGCGGGTCGCTGGATCCCGCCGATTTCTCCGCGACCGGCTTCGACGCACCGATCGTGTTCAGCCCGGTGCCGGCCGCCGCACCCGCGGCCGCCGCCCACGATCAATATGCCGAGATCATGTCTCAATTCATACGGGCGCACATAAACTCCAGCGCCCGCCCGCTGAATGCTTCTCCGGTGCCCGTTCCGGCACAGCCTTGGGTCTGCACGCCGCCCGCGGGCAACGGTTTTCTCGCAGCGCAGCAGGCGAGCAACCTGCCGGCCGCGGCGAGCTTTCCGGGCGGTCGGCTCCCGGCCATTCCGTCGCGCATCATCGGCGCGTACCGAGGGCGGCGCCACCTTTTCCTGCGGCATCTATCACCCAGCCGGTACATGCATCATGCGGGCGCCGCTGGCGTCCGGCCCCGAGCGGGGGATCACCTTGTTTGACGAAGGCGAGGTGCACGGGTTCTGCACCGTTTGCCAGTACCTCATCGTCGACCGCGTCGATCCGCGGCTGCATTGGCTGATCGATGCTTTTTATCACACGTATCCGCAGCCATGAGCGAAGCATCCGGGACCCTGGAGACGATCGGGCGTCACTTGGCGCTGGCGGTTCGGCCGCTGCGGACCGCCGCCGCCGACCTCGCGTCGTTCAAGCATTTCATGTACCGGCTGGGGTGGAACGTCCAGTCGCTCCCCCCGGCCTATGCGGCGCTCGCTTCGCTGGTCGACGACGTCGCGAATGCGTTGGGCGCCATCGAGGCTGCGTCTGGTGCCGAAAGACTTTCGCGGGTGCTCAATCTGCTAGACAAAATCAGCGCCCTCTATCAAGCCGTCAAAACGCTCGGCGCAGCGCCGGATGGCGTAGACGCGGCAGCCTTTCTGGCCGAGGTCCCGGAGCGGCTGTTCGAGCTTCTTCTCGTCGACTACCTTGCCGCGGCCCTGCACCCCGTCCACGACCTGCTGGTGACGCTCGGCGTCATCACGTCCGCCGCCCAAACGGCGCGCGCGGGGCGGCCGCCGTATCTGCGCCGACAGCTGAACTTCGATCGCCTCCGCGATGTGATCGCCGATCCGACATCGATCCCTCGGTTCGTGTATGGATGGGGAGACGACAATTTCGACACGCTCACGCTGTTCGGCCATCTGCGGGAAGTGCTGGAGCATACGGGAGCGCTGGTGTCCTTCGGCTGGGCGCCGACCAGCCTCGTCCAAGGCTACATGGGCACGGGCGCGCCGCGCTCGTCCCTGAAGCTTACCTTGCTCCAGACGGTCGTGGCGGAGCAGCCGGTGGAACTAGCATTCATGTTGCTGGGTCTACCGCCGGAGGGGGATCAGAAACCAGGCCTCATCCTCCAGCCGGCTGTGCCGCCGGAGCTTGGCATCGAACGCGAGATCACCGACGCGCTGAGCTTGCGCATCCGGCCTACGACCGATCCGTCTACCCTGTTTGGCATTGTCATCCGCCCGGGCGAGGTTTCTGTTCGCTATCCTTTTGCCCCCGGAACCGGCCCACCTCAGGTCGGATTCGGTGTCGCGCTCGACTATAAGCCCGGTACCGCTACCGTGCTGCTGGGCGAAGCGAGCGCCACGCGATTGTCGCTGCAGGGCTTGGCTGTATCCGTCGACCTCGACGCGCATCCTGACGGGGTGGAGCTGAAGGCAGGGCTCACGCTCGACGGGTTGAATCTCGTCGTCGCGGCCGCCGACCTGGACGGCTTTCTGGGCACGCTGATCGGCCAGGATCTGACAATTCCGATTCCGCTGACGCTGCAGTGGTCGAGCCGCGGCGGCATTTCCTTTGCCGGCGGCGCCGGCTTCACTGTCTCGCAGAGCGCCCACCTAGCTTTGGGACCCATCACCATCCAGGGGCTGAGTTTGGCGCTGCGCACCACTACGGACGCCGGCCATGCGCCCGATCTGATCCTGGAAGCGGGCCTTTCGATCGGCGGAAGCCTCGGCCCGGTGGGCTTTTCCGTCGCCAATGTGGGCCTGCGCCTAGCAGCCGTATTCCACGATGGCAATGCCGGTCCGTTCGACATCGGGATCGGCTTCAAGCCGCCCGATGGCATCGGCCTTTCGGTCGAGGCGCAGGGGGTGGTGACGGGCGGCGGCTTCCTGTTCCACGACGCGACGCAGCAGCTCTATGCCGGAAGCCTGCAGCTGTCGCTTAACGAGACGATCACGCTGAGCGCCTTCGGCCTGATCGCGACGCGGATGCCGGACGGCAGCCGCGGCTATTCGCTGATCATCTTCATCACCGCGGAGTTCCAGCCGATCCCGCTCGGGCTCGGCTTCACGCTGGAAGGCATCGGCGGCATGGTCGCCGTCAACCGGACCTTCGACCAGGACGCGCTGCGCGCCGGGATGCAGAACGACACGCTGAAGTCGCTGCTGTTCCCGCGCGACCTGGTGGGCAACGCGCCGACGATCATCAGGTCGCTGGCCAGCGCTTTTCCGGCGCGGCGCGGCAGCTATTTGCTCGGCATCCTGGCCAAGATCGGCTGGTTCACCCCGACGCTGATCGAGCTGGATCTGGCGCTGATCCTGGAGTTCGGCGCGCGTGAGCGGCTGCTGGTGCTGGGGCGGATCAGCTCGTTGTTGCCGTCTGCCGACAACGACCTGGTGCGGATCAATCTCGACGCTATCGGCGTGCTGGATTTCGACCAGGATACGGCGGCGATCGACGCGGTGCTCGTGGATTCGCGGCTGGTGCATAAATTCGCGCTGACCGGGGCGGCGGCGCTGCGGGCGGGATGGGGCTCGGCCGAGAGTACGGATTTCGTGTTGTCGATCGGCGGCTTCAACCCGCGCTTTGCGCCGCCGGCCGGCGTGCCGCCGCTGGCACGGGTGCAGATCGCGTTGAGCTCGGGGACAAATCCGCGGCTGACCAGCGATGCCTATTTCGCCATTACTTCGAATACGATCCAGTTCGGAGCGGAGGCGCAGCTTTATGCCGAAGCCTACGGCTTCAGCATCTCCGGTGATATCGGCTATGACGTGCTGATCGCGTGGGCGCCGCTGCATTTCATCGCGGATTTCCACGCCTCGGTTCAGCTCAAGCACGGCTCCGACAATTTGTTCAAGGTGTCGGTCGAGGGTGAGCTGGAAGGGCCGCAGCCGCTGCGCTTGAGCGGCAAGGCCAGCTTCGAGATTTTCTGGTGCGATTTCTCGGTGCGCTTCGACACCACGCTGGTCCGAGGCGAGCCGCCGCCTTTGCCGCCGGCGGCGGATGTGCTGGCCCAGCTCGAAGCCGCGCTGTCGACAGCGCAGAGCTGGAGCACGCAAGTGGCGCCCAATCGCACTCATGGGGTGGCGTTGCGCAAGCTTGCGCCGGGGAGCGGGCTGGTGCTCGATCCGCTCGGGCGGCTCGCGGTCAATGAGAGCGTGGTGCCGCTCGACACCGGGCGCGACATCGACAGCTTCGGCGGCGCCCCGGTGGCGGGGGCGCGGCGCTTCGCTTTGTCGGTCGCGCTCAACGGTGTGGCATTGACCGAGACCCAGGCGTTGCAGGCGCGGTTCGCGCCGGCGCAGTTCTTCGCGATGAGCGATGATGAGGAGCTCGCCAGCCCGTCCTTCCAGACGATGGATTCGGGCCTGGTGGTGGGCACCGACGCGGTGAGATTCGATGCCGGCCAGCTGGTGGCGGCGCCGGTGGAATATCAGGCGATCACCATCGATCCGCTGGCGGCAATCCCGCCGCCGCCGGGCTCCTACACGCTGCCGGCGGTGCTGTTGGCGCTGCACAGCGCCAACAGCGCGGCCGGGCGCGCCCCGCTGCGCCGCTTAGGGCGGGCACGCTTCCGCAGCGCGGCGCCGAGGGCGGTGAGCCTGGCGCGGCCGAGCTGGGCGATCGTGCCGCTCGATGCCGGCACCCCTGTCAAGCTCGATCCCAGCGTCAAGACCTGGACCGATTACCGCGCCGCCCTCGACACGCTCAACCGCGGCGGCGCCGGCTTCCAGCTCGTCCCCGCCCGCGACATCGCCGCCTGAGGCTCGCTCACCATGGCCAGCGCTGCGCAAGCTTCTCTGACCTTCCTTCCCTGGGTGCGCCAGGGCGCGGCATCCCTCATTACCACGGTCGATACGCTCGGCGCCAACCAGCCCGGCGTGGTCAATCTGAGTGCGGTGCTCACCATCAACACCACCCCCATTCCGCCGGTGACATTGCGCTTGCGCGGTCCGGCCGATGTTGTCGGCATCGACGCCAACCAGATCATCCGCCGGGAGCCGCAACCTGGCACCGCCGATTTCGAGCCGAACTACTTCCCTTGTATCGAGTTCGACCGCGCCGACTTTCCTTGGCTGTTCACGCCGGCCGCTGCCGCGGCCAATGCGAAGTTGCGGCCATGGGTATGCCTGGTGGTGGTGCGCAAGCAGGACGGTGTCACGCTCGGCAGTGCGGTCGATGCGCCGCTGCCGATCCTGCAGATTGCGGCGCCCGCGAACCCCAGCGTCGAATTACCCGATCTCGGTGAGAGCTGGGCCTGGGCGCATGCGCAAGCAGCCGGCACTGACAGCAGTCAGGGGCCGGTTCGGGCGGCGCTGGAAGGCGCGCCGGAGCTGTCGCTGTCGCGGCTGATCTGTCCGCGGATTCTCGCGCCCAACGCCGCCTATATCGGCTGCGTGGTACCCACCTTCGAGCTCGGCCGCAAGGCCGGGCTGGGGCTTACGATCGCCGATGGCGATCTCGTCGCGGCCGCGGCGCTGGCGCCGGCCTGGTCACCCACCCCGGCACCGACGCAAGTGATGCTGCCGGTCTATCACCATTGGGAATTCCAGACCGGCGCCGGCGGCGATTTCGCTTCACTCGCGGCGCGCTTACGGCCGCTGCCGGCGCCGGCTGCGCTTGGCCAACGCGCCATCGACATAAGCCAGCCCGGCTTCTGCTTGCCGGCGAGCTTCCCGGCCGGCACCACCTTGGAGCTCGGTGGTGCGCTGCGCCCGGTGCTGGCGCCGGGCAATCCTGATCCGCTGACCGACTGGCCCGACATCACGGCATCGCCGTTCCAGACGGCGCTCTCTCCGATCGTCAATGCGCCGGGCACGTTGGAGTTGAGCGATCCGGCTGCTGACCCGCTGCTGGCGCCGCCGCTTTATGGTCGCTGGTATGCGGCGCGCGCCACTGTGACGCGCGGCGCCGCCGATTGGTTCGACCAGTTGAACCTCGATCCGCGTTTGCGCAGCGTCGCCGCCTTTGGCACGCGCGTGGTCCAGCACTATCAGGAGGCGCTAATGGCCTCCGCCTGGGAGCAAGCGGGCGAGATCCAGGGCGCCAATCAGCGCCTCCGCCAGCTCCAGATGAGTTTGGTGGTCGGCGCGAGTTGCAGGCCAAGCATTTCACCAAGCTCACCGATGAAGCCCTGCTGCGCTTGAGCGCTCCCGTACTCAGCCGCATCGGCCTCAGCGCCCAGCCGGGAAGCAAGACCATGCTGGCGCAGGTGAGGGCCACGACCATCCCGGTTCAGGCGCTCGCCCCGGCGATGCGCCGCATCGGCCGCGAGCGTGGACCGCTGACCCGGCGCGTCGCTGCGCAAGGCGGCGCGCGTTTCGGCCGCGGCACTTGGGTGGCGACGCTCGAAGCCGGCACCGCCGGCCTGCCGGCCCCGAGCGCGCTCGATCTCGCCACCATGAGCGCGGTATCCCAGCATATGGCCCCGCCGGGAAATTTTCGCGCCTATACGGCGGTGACCGGCTCGGTGATCGCTAATTGGGACGGCATGCCTTGGTTCGTGGTGCGGGCGGAAGGACAGCCGGTGCCGATCGGTTTTTTTCCCAGCCACGGTATCTCGGCTGACGACAGCCCGTCGGCGCGAGCGTTCCGCAGAGCCGCCGTCGAGCATCTGACGCGCGTCGATCCCGGACGCGGTGCTGTTATCCCCATTCACCTCCCGCCGGTGCCGCTCGGCGTTATCCGAGGCACGCTGTCACAGCAGATGCAGCCCCAGCAGACGATTGGGCGCCTGGCGCAAGGGGCGGTGTCCGTCTCGCCCAGTCCGCTCAGCCCAGGCGGGCGTGCCGCAATCTCTGCGCGCGCGGCCGCGGCGGCCGACGCCGGCGTTGACACGGTGATGTGGGCGCCGAGCTTTCCGCAACCGATGTACGAGCCGCTGCGCGATCTCTCGCAAGAGCTACTGCTGCCTGGGCTCGACGCCGTCGGGCCCGACTGCGTGCTCGGCCTCGAAACCAATCGCCGTTTCATCGAATCCTTCCTGCTCGGACTTAATGTCGAGATGGCGCGCGAGCTGCTGTGGCGGGGATTTCCGACCGACCAGCTCGGCACTTATTTCGATCAGTTCTGGGGCGGCGGCGCCGACATCCCGCCGCTGCATCTCTGGGGCGCACGCCCCTTGGGCGATGCGCCGACGCCTCGTGAGAATTTCGTCATGCTGATGCGCAGCGCCCTGCGCCGCTACCCGAACGCCATCCTCTACCTGACTCCGGCGCTGGCGAGCGGGGGCGGACGCACGCCCAGCCTGGATCCGGCTGATGAGAAGCTGCCGGTGTTCTCTGGCGCGGCCGAGCCTGACATCAACTTCGTCGGCTTCGATATCCCCGCCGATCAGGTCGCCAATGGCAGCCCCGATCATCCTCAGGGCTATTATCTGGTGATCCAGCAGCACCCGACTGAGCCGCGTTTCGGCCTCCCGGTCGGCGCGCCGATCGGCAGCGCGGCCCATTTGACCATCGCCGCCGGGCCGCCTGCTGGCTTGCCGCTCAACGGCCTGCAATGGGGTCTCAACGCCGCGCATATGGCCGGGATCCTACGCCGACTGCCGGTACGGCTGGCGATTCACGCGTCGCAATTCTTCACCCCGACATCGACGGCGTCGCACCAATGACCGCCACCACGCTCTGCGCCGGTGATTTACCGCTTCTGCTGCTGCCGGTTCGGCTCGAGACACGCTTCTTCATGCTACCTGGCAACGTCACCGAGCTGCGGGTGCGCGTCTATCCTGACAAGATTTATCTCGATTCGCACGAGCCCGATCTCTTACCCACCGAACGCGATTGGGGCGTGCATTACTGGCAGCAGGATTGGCGCGCCGGCAACGACGCCAATGCCCGCGCCACTGCCTGGCGGCAACTGGCGGATCGCTTCGGCGCCGAGCGCGCCGCCTGGATCCAGCGCGTGCTGCGCCCGACCGCCCCGGTCCCACCCAACCGGCCGCTGTCGGTGGCGCCGGTCTTTCCCGCCGTGACTGTGGTCGCGGATGGCACCAATTCTGCCTGGCGCCAAGCGCCGCAGGCGCGGCTCCTACCCAATTGCTGGATCGCTCTGTTGCGCTCCGGCACCACCGTCACGCAGGTGGTCGGCGCCGATATCGTGCGGCCGTTGGCGGTCGGTCCCGATCCAACACGTGCGCCGGCGGCGGTTCCCGATGACCAATTGCCGATCGATCCCGGCATGAAATGGATGGTCGATTTCAATGAGGCCGAAGCCAAGGGCATGGCGTTGCGCATCACCGTGCCGCCGGCCTCCTTGGCCGCGGGGCTCGATAGTTTGCTGGTCTTCGGAGTGGCGGCCTCGCTCACCGGCACCGCCGCGGCGGCGCAATTGGTGAGCCTGCTTGATGCCCATCACTACACCGACGGGCTGGAGTTCCTGCCCTTCGGCACGCCCACCAACAACACCGATGCCCGCCGTGCCGCCGCGACCAAGGACGATCCCTTGCATCAGCGCAGCTTTGCCATCGAGATCGCCTTCGATCCGGCGACACTTCCCGTCCAGTCCAATGCGCTCCTCGTCGGCGCCGCACTCGGGCTTCCCGCCAATGCGATCCCGGCCGTGCTGGGTCATATCGGCCAAGCCGGCGAGAGCCACGCCTTGGACATGCGCGGCATGAATGTCGCGCTGTGGCAAATCGGTTGGGGCTATTACCTAACCAATATGGTGGGCTTCGACGGCACGGGGCTGACCCCCGAACTGATCGCTTGGGCGCACGATCATTTCGCCACCTATGTCCGCAGCGGCGGGCCCTTTCCGATCCTGCGCTGCGGCCGGCAGCCCTATGGGCTGCTGCCGGTGACCTCGCTCGATCTATGGCAGCCCGGCGCCGGTGAAGAACAGGCACTGGCGGCCGATTTTTGGCTGAAAGGCCTGCTGCTCAAGCTGCGCGACAATATCTGGGGCCCGCATCTCGGCGATGTCTTCCGTCTCGGACATCGGCAATCGCCGCCTGATCCCGATGCCGATTTGGCCGATATCATGCGCAGCGACGGGATCTCCAGCGGCTATAGTATGCGGGCCCTGTTCGGACGCCATTATCTCCAGCATCTCCGCGCCTTCCTCGCCGAGGATTTGCAGGGGAGCGGTTTCATTCCGACGCAGGATTCGCTGGCAGCTGGGCTGCTGCAGCGGCTCGGCATCGGCTGGCGGCCGCGCCTGGCGCGAGCGATCGCCGCCGAAACAGCCTGGCCGGTAACCGCGCCACTGGTGCAGTCCGGCGAAGTGTCGCCCTGGCGCAACCTCGAGCCCAACTACATCGCCGCCTTGCTCGCCTTGCGCCGCATCGATGACGTGATCGCCGCGCGGCCGGATCCGGCGGCAACGGATGGCGGCGCCAGCCTGCTGCAGCTGCTGCTGCGCCATGCGTTGCTACGCGAGATCGCCGATGCCGCGGCGCAAATCGCAGCGGGCGCGCCGAGCAGCGACGTCACGGCGCTGCTGCGCGACGCCGAGCTGGTCGACTTGGTGACCGGTGCGCCGCCGACGCTGACCTGGAAGCGCCAGCTCGGTCTCCCCGTTCCCGGCATTGCCGGCAGCCCGACCATCCGGCAATTCCTTGAAACCCTCACCAGCTTCGCCACGCCGCCGGCGGTGACCGCGCTCGGCGATTTCCGCGGCAGCCTCGCCCATCTCCAGGGCCTCGACAGCGAGAGGCTGCAATACCTGATGCAAGGCGCTTTGGATCTGTCGACGCATCGGCTCGATGCCTGGATCACCTCCTTTGCCAGCAAACGGCTCGCGGGCTTCTCCGCCATGGCCGGCAAGGGCGTCTATGTCGGGGGTTATGGTTGGGTCGAGAATTTGCTGCCAGCGCCGCTGGCCGCGGCGGTGACGCCGCTGCCGGCGGGCGAGCCGGGTCCGCTCTTCACCTACCCCGGGGATAGCGGCTTCATCCATGCGCCGTCTTTGGCCCATGCCGCGGCGGCGGCGCTGCTGCGCAACGCGCATCTGGGCGCGAGCGGCGCGCCGGCGCCCGACAGCCCCTTCGCTATCGATCTCTCTTCGCGCCGCGTGCGCGAGGCGGAACGATTGCTCGACGGGCTGCGCCAGGGACAGCCGCTGGGCGCGCTGCTCGGCTACCGGGTCGAGCGCATGCTGCACGATCTCGGGCTCGATACCTTCATCCCCCCTTTGCGCGGCTTGGCGCCGCTGGCGGCGAGCCCGCTCGCTGCCAGCTCGGCGGCTAGCGAGGCCATCGCTGCCAACAATGTGGTCAACGGGCTCACGCTGTTCGGGCTGTGGCAGAGCAATCGCGCCGGTGTGCTGCAGCGAGTTCCGGCAGGGGCCACCGCCGATCAGCTCGCTGCGTTCGGCCGAGCGCTCGACGCGCTCGGCGACGCGATCGATGGGTTAAGCGATGCGCTCACCGCCGAAGCCGCCTATCAGATCGCGCGGGGCAATCTCTCGCGCATCGCCAGCACCTTGTCGGCGGTGGCGCAAGGCGACGCGCCGCCGCCCGAGCTCAATGTCACGCATCCTGCGCGTAGCGGGACGCCGCTTACCCATCGACTGCTGCTGCTGTTCAGCGGCGCGCCGGTGGTCAATCCGGGCTGGGCTGCGGCTACATCGTCCAGGCCCGCCAGCGCCGAGCCGATGCTCAATGCCTGGGCCTCAAAGCTGCTCGGCAATGCCGACAAGGTGCGTTGCACGATCCAGCGGCTCGATGAGACCGGCGCGGTGGCCGAGACGCGCAAGCTGACGCTTGGCGCAATCGGCGTGGCGCCCCTCGATGTCGTCTATGGTGTCGATGCCAGCACCAGCCCGACGCAACCCAATGCCGCGCTCTCCGACATCGAGCAGCAAGTGCTCTATGTCGCCAGGCACATGGCCGGCGGTTTCGATCCTGCGGCCAATCTGCGGCTGAACCATGCGCGTCCCGGCGATCTCGCCGCCGGGGAGACGACGCTGTTCGACGTGCTTGAGCAGGCGCGCGCCGCGCGACGGCTCATTGCCGGCTTGCGCGGCGCCGATCCTGAAGATCTCAACCCGCCGGAGCGGACCGGCGTCGGTGCGATCGATCTGGCCGAGCTGCAAGCGCGAGTGGTGGCGGCCGAAAGCGCATTGAGTGCGGCGCATACCCAGCTCGCAGCGCTGGTGGCGAGTACCATCAAGACCGCCGAGGCGCTACGCGGCGGGCTGATGGCACTGGGCGCTTTCGGCGTTGGACCGGCGGTACCGGTCATCGCGGCCGGCGAGAGCCGGGCCGCTGTCGCGGCTTTGGCGCTGCAGGCGATAGCGCTGATGAAGACCAGCGCGGCGCGGCTCGCGGAGGGGACGGCGCTACGCGCTCAGGCCGTCGCCGCGGACCCGCGGGCGCGCGCCGGGCAATTGGCCAACCGCATGCGCGCGGTGTTTGGCCAAACCTTCGTGGTGCTGCCGCATTTCAATTGCGGCACGGCGGGCGCCGAGCTCGCCAGCGCGTTGGCGGCGAGCCAGGCGGTGCAGGGCGGGGATGGGCTGGCGGCGAATGGCTGGTTCGTGCAGCATGAGCGGGTGCGCGAGCCGCTGGCGCGGCTCGGCGCCTGCCTGCGCGGCGCCGAGGTACTTGGGGCCGGTGAGCGGCTCAATTTGAGCGTGGCGCAATTGCCGTTCGTCGCCAATGAGCGGTGGGTTGGATTGCCGCCCGATGCCGGCAAGACTCCGGCCGCGGGCAAGCTCTCACTGGTGCTGCAGACCACGAGGCCGGTCAACACTACCCAGCCCTTGACGGGGCTCGTCGTCGATGAGTGGACCGAAATCGTGCCGAGCGAGAGCGAGACCACAGCCATCGCCTTCCAATTCGCTCCGCCGGATGCCTGCGCGCCGCAATGCCTGCTGCTGGCCGTGCCTCCGGTGCCCGGCGCAGATTGGACTGTCGATACGTTGCGCCAGGTCCTGGACGAGACGCGCGACCTTGCCAAGCTGCGCGCCGTAGATCCTGAGACGCTGGGCGAGACGGCGCAGTATCTGCCGGCGCTCTCGCTCGCCTTCAACGCCAAGGACGATGCCGTGTCGACCGATGTCGCGGCGCTGATCAAGGCTTGAGCTGAGGGGGACGCAGATGTCGCAGATGTTCGTTCAGATCACCGCGCCCGGCCCCGGCACGCCGGAGATTTCGCGTGCGTTCACCGTAACCGGCAACATCTCGGTGCAGTTCTCGCCCGGGCATGGGCCGCTGGTCAGCAGGAGCGTGAGCGTTCAATTCGGCGCGGGCGGCCCGGTTCATACTGCGACCTTTTCTACTGCGACGAGCTGGAGCTGCACCGGCGCGCCGGCGGCGAACGTGCCGCCAGGCGCCACCATCACCCTGACGGTGACGGCTAGCGGCTCGGTGCGGTTCTTCATCGTGCCGGGGGAGCCGGACTTCGAGGACGTCGGCGCGGTGGCCACGCTCGCCGTGCGCATCGCCAACCCGCCGCCGGTGGTGACGATCGACGCCTTTCCGGCCGAGGTCACGGCCACGGCGCTACCTTTTGCCTTCACACTTTCCGGATCGACCAGCGATCCCGACAACAATGTCTCGGCAGTGAGCTGCGCGCTCGATACCGGCGCCTTCGCGCCGGTCGACAATCCCGCCGGTAACTGGTTGCGCTGGCAAGAGAGCTACGCGCTGTCGGGCGGGCTGCACCGTTTCATCGTCCAGGCCAATGATCTCGGCGGCAATCAGGTCCAGGCCCAGGCCTTCCTAACCGTTCATCCGCCGGTCGCACTGCCGGATCCCGGCACCGAATCGATCACCAGCTGGACGCGGCTCGAGCCTGCCTGCCGCGCTGCCGACATGGGCCGCAGCATCGGCGCGCGGCTCTTTGATCCGCTGTGGCTGCTGGCGCGGCAATGGCAGATGGGCGAGTTCCAGGCAGCCGATATCGGAACACCGGTGCAGGCGCGGTTGCGCGCCACCAGCGCCCTGCTCTCGCGTTGCCATCTGGGCGTGCTGCGAGCCAACACCAACGCCCAAGCCCCGGCCTATGACCCGCGGCACGTTCCGCTCGAGGCGCTGGTCGAGCAGCGCCCGATGCGCGCGGTCGACGCCAATGACCCGAGCATGCTGCCGTTGGCGGTGGAGGCTGGGCTGCACTTCCTGCGGATGCTGGAGCAGCAGGCACTGAGCCAGAGCTATCGCGCCGTGCTGACCAGCAAATTCGCGCTGCAAGCGTTGCCGGCGACTGTCTTCCTCGCCGACGAAGCATCGCAGCGCTTTGCTCAGACCATGGTAGGACGCGCGCCGGACGCGCGGGCCCTTGCCGCGGTTTTGCGCGCCGGTGGCGCGGCCGCACTGGCGCAGGACCCGTCCCTGGCAATCGCCGTACCCGACTGGTTAAAACTGCAGCAAGCGGCCACGGCGTGGCTTGCCTGGTATGACGGGCTCTTCGCCGAACCCGCCGGTGTCGCCGACGATGCCTGGGATCCCCAGCGGCTCGAATATGCGGTCTCGGTGTCGGCAAGCTTCTCCGCTCAGCCATTGGACCAAATAAATTTGACGGCGAGCGAGATCGACGACGGTCGCTTCGATTGGAGCAGCTTCGATTGCGACTTCGAGGTCAACATGGCGAGCAATAACGATCACAGCTTCAGCCCCATCACTGAGACCACGGTGCCGGCGCCAGTGAGCTTCCGCGGCACTCCTGCGGTGCGGTTCTGGGAGATCGAGGATTCGGTTTTGGCTTACGGCTTGCTGCCGGTGGGTCCCACTGACCTCGCTCAGATGATGATGATCGAGTACACCAGCAACTACGGGAATGACTGGTTCGTGGTGCCGCTCGAACTCCCGGTGGGTTCGATCAACCAGGTGAATTCACTGGTGGTGACCGACAGCTTCGGTGTCCAGAGCCTGCTCAAGCCGATCGGCGCTCCTGGCATGCCGGGATCGAACTTTTCGCTATGGCAGAATTCCTGGATCCGACGCGCCGACAGTGACATCGGCCAAGTAATCCAGCGCAATATGTTCTTCCTGCCGCCGGCGATCGGCCAGGTAATCGAGAGCGCCGCGCTGGAAGACGTGCTGTTCATGCGTGACGAGATGGCGAGCATGGCCTGGGCGATAGAGCGCAGCACCGAAAGCCCGGTGGAACGGCCTTTCGCCTATGCGACAGCGGCACCGGTTCAGATGGACGGCGAGGCCCCGGCCCCCGGCGCGCTGCCGCGCTATCTCTTGTCTTCGACGGTGCCAGAGAATTGGATCCCGCTACTGCCGGTGCAGAATCAAGTGGACGGCAAGGTGATCCCGCGACTGCGCCGCGGCGCAGTGTTGCAGCCCGACGGCTCGGCGAAAATCCATCAGGCGCAGAGTCGCACACTCAGGACCGGGGCGCCGCTGCTGCTTTATGACGAGGAGGTGCCGCGCGAAGGAGTGCAGCTAACGCGCGCGCGCCGCTTCGCTCGTTGGATCGACGGCTCGAGCTGGGTGTGGACGGCATTGCGTACACAAATCGGCCGCGGCGAGGGCTCGAGCGGTTTGCAATTCGACCAGCTCGCTGGGTAAGGCGGCGCGCAGCCATAAGCCGTTGCGTGGCGACAGCGCGGTCGTTGCATTGCGTTCCGAACAGTAGTCTATCACAGAAACGATGTTACGGCTAGTTCCGCGTCTCTGTCGTGTAGCTGACGCGTGATCTGTCCGGTTTTAGGGTCTGTCATCCCTTGAATACCTTCATTCTTCCGGCCAGCGTCCTGTCATTTTGGAACGGAAGTGAACAATGCAGGTGCTGAGCGACGCGCAATGGAACGTGCTGCGGCCGCTGATCGACGCGGTTCGCCCGCACGGGAAGACGCCGCACCGCGATCTGCGGCGGACGATCGAGGCCATCCTCTGGCGGCACCAGAACGGCGCCAAGTGGCGCAGCATTCCCGCCGAGCTGGGACCGTGGTGGGGTGCGGCGCAGACCTTCATCCGATGGGCGAAGAAAGGCGTCTGGGAGAGGCTGCTGGAGCGGGTGCAGCGGTCCGGGATCAGCTTCGGCATGGTGTTCCTGGACGGCACGGGCATCCGGGCGCATCAGAAGGCGGCGGGTGCAGCCAAAAAGAATGCGATGCGGCCCAGGGCGAGAGCCGGGAGGCGCTGGGGCGGTCTCGCGGCGGCTATGGCACCAAGGCGTGTGTGATCGCCGATGGGACTGGACGGGCGATTGCCTTCGCCCTCGCCCCGGGCCAGGCGCACGAACTGCCACTGGCTCCCGGTCTGCTCGGCTGCCTGTCCGACGTCCCAGGTTGGGTGGTCGGCGATCGCGGTCTCGCCTCCCACGCGTTCCGCGCCCTGGTCTGGGACAGCGGCGCGCGCCCCGCGATCCCGTCCAAGCGCAACGAGGAGCCGGTCGCTTGCCCGCCATGGATCTACCAGAACCGCAACCTCGTCGAGCGTCTGTGGGGACGGCTGAAGGAGTGGCGCGCTGTCGCAACCCGCTACGAAAAGACCGCTCGCTCCTTCATGGGCGTGCTATGCATGGCAGCAACAATGGACTGGATCAAAGTCCCCAAGAGCTAACGGACCCCTAGGTCCTTGGCTTTGCCGTTCCATAGGCGCCAGTGCAGACGATCGACTTCCGTCACGATCACCGCCTTCGCCTCCCGCCGCGCCGCAGTGTCGCTCGACAAGGCACCGGCGGTTTGCTCCAGGTGCTGCAGCCGCATCGCGATGTGGAACCAATCGAGAATTGGTGGCTCGGAGAGGCCGGCGCCAGCCAAGATCGACCGCAGACCAGCGCACCCGCCGGTGAAACCGGTCAACGCCGTAACCTCGGTTCGACCAACGCCATCCATCGTTCGACCCATCAGTGCCACGAGATCCGTTTCCGATCCGGCCACGGCTCCGAACACCTGTCGGCCGCCAGCATCGGTCTCAACGTTGCCGAGCCTGACCTCCAGATGCCGTTCACCCTCCCCACAGCTGCGGATGAACGTCGAGTCCAGGCTGATGGAAATTGCCGCCACCGGCGTTGCCGGCCTGACCACCGGGCGGTGCTGCAGCTGTTCACCAAGGGTCAGGGCATGGCGACGCAGGGTCTCGTGATCCTTGCCAGCATCAATCGGGAACATCTGGGCCAGCACGTCTGCCGCCGTGCGGTACGTCATCAGCGCCGAAAGATGAGCGTGCAGCCGATCGAATTCGGGTGTCGACCGGCAATGCGACGGCCAGTCAACGCCGCTGTTGACCTCGCCACACGCGACGCAGCGGAACCGAGGCAGCCGTACGGTCACCTGGCCGAACAGAGTTGCGATCCGGTGTCGGCGGTAGTCCTTCACGTGAGGGGTGCGACTGCAAGACCGGCAGGTTGGCCGGCGGACCCCATGGTCCCTGGCCTGGGCAGCGACAACCTCGCGCTGAATGGCGGCCAGCACCTGCTTCGCCTCGGCCAGGCTCAGGCCCAGATTGGCGATGTCGCGCAGGTCGTCCGCCTTCGCAATCTCCATCACGTCCGTGCCCTGGCCCTCGCCATCCGCACCCGTCTCCACCAGCCGCACGACCCAGGCCACCCGCGCCATCCCATAGAGAGAACAGCGCCATAGGGTATCGCCTACTCGTTCCCACCCCCAATCATGAGGCAGTCCCCTCAACTCCCCCAATTCCCGAACCTGTGCCTTCAGGTCACCTGCCTGCTTTTCAGCTGCTTCCGCTTTGGCAATGGCCATAGTGCGATCTTCCCGCAATTGAGCCACGTTGTCGCTAACTGCCTCGAGCTTCCCTCTCAGGTCCGAGAGCTGTGCCTCGAGGGCATCGACTCGACCGCGCTCGCGGGCGATCTCAGCTTTGTCCCGCCCAGCTCGCTCTCGTAACTCTGAAACTGCAGCCTCTAAGGCTTTGATTGTCCCAGTGCCAGCATGCGCGTCAGGGCAAATGTCCGGCCTTATGTAGCTCCTGCCACCACCCGCTCGTTCGCGTGTAGACACTCGCCGTTTATCATCCGTGCCGTTGATGTTTGCGGAGGACAACGGCGTTGGCCGAGGCGCATGTCATCTATGCGTTACGCGACAAGCGATCCGAACTCGCCGGGATGGTGATCCGCCTGGAGCAGGAGCTGGTGGAACACCGCGCCAGTCTGACGCATCTCGACGCGACCATGCGGCTGTTCGATCCGGATATCCGGCCAGAGGAGATCCGACCCAGGCAGCAGCGGGCTCGCAATGCCTGGTTCCGTCCCGGTGAATGCCTGCGTCTGATCTACGACGTGCTGCGCGATGCATCGCAGCCACTGACGACGCGAGAGCTAGCCGAACGGGTCATGGACGCGAAGGCGATCCCGGCCGTCGACGACCGCCAGCGCGCGCTGATTCAGAAGACCATCCTCGGTTCGCTCAACCGGGCGAAAGAGACGATCGAGCGCACCGAGACGGGAGGCGTGATCAAGTGGCGGGTGAGCTAGCCGCAATGCTGTTCACTCAAGTGAGTTGTGTCTATATCAGAACAAGCACAAACGCTGCATGTTCAGCGGGTTGGCATTCGCCGCTCGCCTTAACTGAACAGGATTTCGCCTTAAGTGAACAGCATTGGAGCTAGCCGCCATTATTCGTCAGCCTAAAGCCGTTCCGGGTTGAGACAGGCGTTTCTGCCGCGATAGTTGTAGGGACGTGTGGACACGGGGCCACTTTGGAGGTGGCGTAATATCGGCTCGATACGGCGGCGTTGGGGGTTGATGAAGCGGGTGACAGCGGGCTGCGCTGCCCGGCGGTTTAGCTGATCAGGCGCGGCACACGGCCGAGGACGAAGGCCAGGATGGATTGGCAGGGTGCGCGGCTGGGCAGGTGCAGCTTGACCTGGGTCTTCATCTCGACGACGCGCACGGCGAGCTTGATTGTGCGCAGCCGCAGGGTGTCGAACTGGGCGGTGCGCCAGGACGAGCGGCGCGGCATGAGCGTGCGCAGGCCGGGTTGTTGCATGGACCCGCCTGATGGCGCGCGCAACCGCTCTGGCGTAGGAGGCACGCCTGAGCTGACCCTGGACGCCCACCTTGCCCTTCAAGCTGAACCACGATCGCCGCCACCATATTCCCAGGCAGAGGCGCAAGATCCTCAACTGGCGCGACTACGACGCCAGCCTGCGCCGGCGCGGCAGCCTCACCGTCTGGTTCACGGCCGAGGCGATCGCGGGCTGGCGGGCTGAGCCGCGCACCACGCCAGGCGGTCAGCCCTGGTATTCGCCCCTGACGATCCTGACGGCGCTGACCCTGCGCGCGGTGTTCCGCCTGGCGCTGCGCCAGGCCGAGGGCCTGATCGGCTCCGTCATCGGCCTGCTTGGCCTGACGCTGCGCGTGCCCGACCACTCGACCTTGAGCCGCCGGGCGGCGAGCCTGGAGGTGCCGCGGCCGACACGGTCCAGCGTCGATACAGATGGCGAGAGCGAGCCGATGCACCTGCTGGTGGACAGCACGGGGCTCAAGCTGTGTGGCGCGGGCGAGTGGCTGGTCGAGAAGCACGGCACCCGCGCACGGCGGTCGTGGAGGAAGCTGCACATCGGCCTTGACGCCGAGACCGGCCAGATCGTCGCTGCGACGCTCACCACCAAGGATGTGGATGACGCCGCTCAGGTCGGCCCCTTGCTCGACCAAGTCACGGGACCCGTGACCTCGTTCACCGCTGACGGCGCGTACGACCAAAGCAGCACGTACGACAATGTCGCGCAGCGTCATCCTGACGCGGCCGTGGTTGTGCCGCCGCGTTCGACGGCGGTGCCGAGCGAGACGGCCGAGAGCGCGCCGACGCAGCGCGACCGCCACTTCCAGTGCATCGCCGAGCACGGCCGCATGGGGTGGCAGAAGCGCTCAGGCTACAACGCGCGCGCTCGCGCCGAGGCCGCCATCGCGCGCTGGAAACAGGTGATCGGGGACGGGCGGAGCCGACCAAGGTTCCGCGTGCGCAGCACGTGGAATGTCGGCGGAGGGTGCGCGCGCGCACGGACGAGCGCCGGGCCACCGAGGTGGACGTCGGCGTCTATGCGCTCAACCGCATGCTGGAGCTTGGACGCCCGATCTCTGTGCGCATCGCCTGACCCCAGACGGGATTGGGGCGATTGCGCCAGCAGTTCGGGTCCGTGCAACACGCCGGCATGCGTGCCCGGCGGAAGAAGGCTGCCTGGAACGACAGCTACATGCTTCAGCTCCTGGTCGGGTAGCCGACGTATTTTATGCGAGATCGAGACGAATTTTCATGCGTAGCCCCTGCCTCCCGGGGGTGTCCGGTTCATGTCGAGGCGTCTTGGGCGCTACTCCTGTCCTTGGTCCAGGGGCTCCTGATCCGGGGCGGAGCGCGGCCCCCAGCCCACGATGGCCCGCACGCACCGCCGCGCGTTCGCGTTATCGCTGATAAGTGGGAAGTGCCGGCGCAACTCGACGACGCCGGCCAGCTCGCCGCCCTCCTCCCAGGCGCGGCGGATCGCCGCGGCGGTCTCCTCGTCAACGACGAACATACCAGGAGCTTGGGCGCCGCGCACGGCGGAGGCAAGCTCCGGATGGTCCGGGTGCGGGGATTGTAGCTGTGGAGGAGATAGCCGGCAGCCACGAGCTGGCGCGAGGGAGGCCGTCATGGTGTCCCCCCCCCGCGGCGCCGGGCTCGAAGCATAGGCGCCTCAGGCAGGCTGAGAAGGCCCGCAAGCGACATCGGGGACGGGCAGGGGACAACCGGTCCCGGAGGGCGGGGGCGTGAGCCCCCCAAGAGACAGCCTCAGATTGCAGAACACGCACTTCATACGCGGCAGCCTGCCGCAGCCGGGAACGGCCGGGAGGAGCCTGAGCGCGTCCCGGACCCGGAGCTTTCCATCCAGCTGCTTTAGCCGCCCCGGCCAGCGCCTGCTGCGCGCAGCCCCACAGTCCGGTCCGGGGCGCATATTTCCTTTTTGTGTACCCGACACAGGCCCCCTCCGACCCCCTAAAAACCGCAGATTCTCTAGCCGAAACGCCATCGCCGATGAGCTGCCAAATGAGCGGGTCCAAACGGGCAGGGCGGCGGACCCCTCTCTACCTTGCCGGGGGGCGCTTGAGGCGCTTGCCTTCATGCACCGCTACCGCTTCCTCACGATCCGCCAGTTCGCCAAGGTTTCCCGGCTCTCGATCTCCACAGCCGCGCGCCGAGCCGCTCGGCAAGGGCGCTCGTAAGCCTGATCCGCTCGGCCGCAGCCGGATCGAGATCGACAGCGACCATCAGGCTTGCGTAGGGCGGCACGGAACGCTCCTACGCCGGTGGATCGTGGAAGGCCGCCCGGCAGCTGGGCCGAGGAGTGGCCTGGCATCTCAGCGCGGGGATGGTGGCTTTGCCCGCGCAGGCAAGGCGGCAGCCGGGATGTGCCCCCAGTCGCTGCACATTGGCCGCCTCGCCCCCTGCCTTCTATTTCACCTTCTCTGCATCCGAGCTGTTGTTCGGTGCGCTGTCCAGCGACTGGCCTTTGCGGTATGCGGTGTGTTTGTAGTGGCCGTCCTCTTTCTCAATCCTTGTGGTCCAGCCTGTGTTCCAGGTGATGACGGCGGCCCTGCCCTCCACTTTCCACGTGCCGGACATCCCGTGGACGCTCGCCGCGGCCTTGCCGCCGCCGGAAAGCGTGATTTCTATCGGCTTCCCCGATGAGTCTTGCACCTTCCACACCCCCTCGAAGGGACCTGCGGCAAAGCTGGCCAAGCCAGTCATCGCAAGGATCACGGTTGCGGCCAGGGTCCCTGCCGCGCTCGTCCTGAGGCTCATAGCGGTTCTCCTTCTTGCGACCGGAACTGCGGGCCGAGCAGATAGCGCTCCAGGCATGGAAACGTCTCCTCCCCCCTTCTACGATGATATCGCTGATTGACGCATACCGCCCCCGCCGGCGTGTTGCACGGACCCGAACTGCTGGCGCAATCGCCCCAATCCCGTCTGGGGTCAGGCGATGCGCACAGAGATCGGGCGTCCAAGCTCCAGCATGCGGTTGAGCGCATAGACGCCGACGTCCACCTCGGTGGCCCGGCGCTCGTCCGTGCGCGCGCGCACCCTCCGCCGACATTCCACGTGCTGCGCACGCGGAACCTTGGTCGGCTCCGCCCGTCCCCGATCACCTGTTTCCAGCGCGCGATGGCGGCCTCGGCGCGAGCGCGCGCGTTGTAGCCTGAGCGCTTCTGCCACCCCATGCGGCCGTGCTCGGCGATGCACTGGAAGTGGCGGTCGCGCTGCGTCGGCGCGCTCTCGGCCGTCTCGCTCGGCACCGCCGTCGAACGCGGCGGCACAACCACGGCCGCGTCAGGATGACGCTGCGCGACATTGTCGTACGTGCTGCTTTGGTCGTACGCGCCGTCAGCGGTGAACGAGGTCACGGGTCCCGTGACTTGGTCGAGCAAGGGGCCGACCTGAGCGGCGTCATCCACATCCTTGGTGGTGAGCGTCGCAGCGACGATCTGGCCGGTCTCGGCGTCAAGGCCGATGTGCAGCTTCCTCCACGACCGCCGTGCGCGGGTGCCGTGCTTCTCGACCAGCCACTCGCCCGCGCCACACAGCTTGAGCCCCGTGCTGTCCACCAGCAGGTGCATCGGCTCGCTCTCGCCATCTGTATCGACGCTGGACCGTGTCGGCCGCGGCACCTCCAGGCTCGCCGCCCGGCGGCTCAAGGTCGAGTGGTCGGGCACGCGCAGCGTCAGGCCAAGCAGGCCGATGACGGAGCCGATCAGGCCCTCGGCCTGGCGCAGCGCCAGGCGGAACACCGCGCGCAGGGTCAGCGCCGTCAGGATCGCCAGGGGCGAATACCAGGGCTGACCGCCTGGCGTGGTGCGCGGCTCAGCCCGCCAGCCCGCGATCGCCTCGGCCGTGAACCAGACGGTGAGGCTGCCGCGCCGGCGCAGGCTGGCGTCGTAGTCGCGCCAGTTGAGGATCTTGCGCCTCTGCCTGGGAATATGGTGGCGGCGATCGTGGTTCAGCTTGAAGGGCAAGGTGGGCGTCCAGGGTCAGCTCAGGCGTGCCTCCTACGCCAGAGCGGTTGCGCGCGCCATCAGGCGGGTCCATGCAACAACCCGGCGCTGGATGTATCTCTATCGCGCGGTGGACAGCCGGGGCCAAACGATCGACTTCCTGCTCGCAGCGAAGCGGGACGCGGCGGCCGCGAAGCGCTTCTTCCGCAAGGCCCTGAGCCAGCCGCGCACGGTGAACCCGCGCACGATCACGGTGGACAAGAACCCCGCCTACCCCTGTGCAGTGACGGCGATGAAGGCAGATGGCGAGCTGTGGCGCTTCTCGCGGCTGCGCCAGGTCAAGTATCTCAATAACATCGTGGAACAAGATCACCGTCGATTGCGACGGCTGATGCGACCAGGGCTGGGCTTCGGTAGCTTCTGGACGGCGCAGCGGACGCTGGGGGGATACGAGGCAGGGCTAACGCATGAACATTTGTTAATTCTTGCTTGCCAGCTTTGGTTTAGTGATGACCAAATTCTCTCTCAAAATAAGAAGTAAAGTCAATACTTTTCTCCTTTAAGTTGAATACTCCTGAGCTAATTAACCCAGAAAGCGTCATCAATAGCTCGGAAGGTCATGCATCTTCCGGCGAGAACACGTCCTTGTAAGCAGCCTGCTCTACCACACCGATTTCATGCGTCGCCCCTGGGATACGAGGTGATGGCGATGGTCAGGAAGGGGCAGGCTCGGGGCATCGGTGGACGGGACATGCAGGCTCAAGCCGCCTTCATCGCAGATCTGTTCCAGATCGCTGCCTGACTTGCCGGGCGTCACGGTGACGCGCGACTTGTGCCGAACTTTGCAACGGAACCCACCATCATCGTGTGCGGCGCGAGCTAATGGATGAAGCCGTTTCATGACCGCATGCCGGTGATCCTCGAGCCGAAGGATTTCGAGGCGTGGCTGGCCGGTTCGCTCGGCCCGACGGCGCTCACATGCGCGGCGGAATCCGCCCTGCGCTCATGGCCGGTATCACCGCGCCTCAATCGCACCGGTGTCGGCGACGACGAGCTGCGCCAGCAGAAGCTGACCCGCGACCAGTTGCTGATCAAGCTGGGCGCCGCCAAGAAAGAGGCTGGCCCCGCGGTGTGGCGGATGCTCGAGATCGCGCTGCCGGACAAGGACCAGGAGGTCACGTCAGAAACCTTCAGCTTCCGCCTGAACTGGCAAAGGTTGCGCGAGGCGCGCCGCCGGGAAGGCAGCTACCTGCTGCGAGCGAACCTGACCGACCGTGATCCGGCGCAGCTCTGGGGCTTCTACCTGCAGCTGGCGGAGGTCGAACAGGCGTTCAAAGAGCTGAAGAACGATCTCGCCGTGCGGCCGATCTATCACCAGACCGACGCGCGCATCGAGGCCCACATCTTCGTCGCCTTCCTCGCTTATTGCCTGCAGGTCACGCTGAAGCAGCGGCTGAAGGCGCTGACCCCCGCCCTGACCCCGCGGGCGGTGCTGGACAAGATGGCGGCGATCCAAATGGTCGATGTGCATCTGCCGACCACCGACGGACGCACTGTCGTGCTCGCCCGCTACACCGAGCCCGAGCCGGACCAAGCCGTGCTGCTGCAGCGGATGAAGTTGCACTTGCCGGCCCAGCCGCCACCTCGGATCGCCGCGGCGAATGTTCCCGCCGCAGCATGAACCCGGCCGCTGTGGTGTCGACCTTGCCCCCGGCGAGCCTCCCAAACCGGCCCGCTACCATCACGCCGCCGCGCGAGTTGCGAAAGTCGGGTTAGCGCCGGAACTGTCTGAGGGGACACCGGGGGGCGAGGGTGACGGCCGGCGGCCGCGGCCACCAAGGAAGCCCGTTTACGCTACACGGAGGCCATAGCGGAGACCGCCGGCGAGGCAGTGGTGAAGAAGTTTGAGCCGGTCCTGCGCCGGCTCGCGAACCGCTCGGCGCGGGGGACGATCCTCTGCATCGTTCTTGGCGCGCTTTGCGGCTCTGGCGGCGTGCTGGCCGTCGCGTTCACGGCGGGGGCGCTCACCCCGGGCCTGAAACATGGTGCTTCCGTTGCGAGCAGGCCTCCTCCGACGCTGCCTCCGGACGTCGAGGCGTGCCTGCGGAGACTCGACACCCGCCGCCGGAGTAGCAGCCCTTTCATAAGACGTCTGCGCAACGCAGTTTCGTCACGATTTCCGGTCCGCGCACGGCCGAACTCGTCACTTCCCACCCGCGTCAGCGATGGCGTTCGAGTCCATCAGCCGCACGGTCGGCTGACGACGTCCGTGACCAGGGCCTGTCACGATGCTACGCGCGTCCTCAGTCGTGATCGAGGGCGAGCGCGTTGGTGAGGTCGCCGAGCGGCGGCTCGCCATGAGCCTTGATCGCCTCGTCGCGCACGGCGATGCCGTGCAGTGTCGGCAACTCGAACCGTTCCGTGATGAACCGCAGGATCGACGTGGTGTCGTACGGCGTGTGGTCGACGAAACCCCGCTTCGCGAATGGTGAGATGATAATGGTCGGGATGCGGGTGCCGGGTCCCCAGCGGTCGCCCTTCGGCGGGGCCACGTGGTCCCAGATCCCGCCGTTCTCGTCATAGGTGACGACCACCAGCATGTGCGGCCATTGCGGGCTCTTTTCGAGATGACTGACGACGTCGGCGATGTGCCGATCGCCTTCCTGGATGTCGGCATAGCCTGAATGCTCGTTGAGGTTGCCCTGCGGCTTGTAGAAGGCGACCTGTGGCAGCTTGCCTTGGTCCACCGCCGCGATGAAGCTGACCCCGCCTAGCCCGGCGTCCCGGATGTGTTCGCGCCGCGCAGCCGTCGCAGGCGCGAAGTTCAGGTAATAATTGTAGGGCTGATGATGGTACTGGAAATTCGGGACCGGGACATGGTTGCCATGATCGAGAACGTACTGCCAGGCGCCTGAATACCAAGCCCAACTGACACGCTTCAGGCTCAGGACATCGCCGATGGTCGGCTCGGTCTGTGGTGGCAGAGTGGTGGGGTTGTCCGGATCCGCTGTGGACGGATCGCCGCCGGGCGCCGGCGCATTGCCGCTCGGCTGGTAGGGCGGCTGCATCGTGTTGACGGCGTAGAGGTCCGGCGTCAGGTTCCCGTCCGCGACAAACTTCGGAATCCCGTCCATGGCGGACTTCGGCGAGTTGTCGGCGACCTTGAGCATTACGCCATCATCCTCGACGATCGAGATCGAGGGTTTCGCCGGGCTCTTCTCGGCGTTCGGGTAATACGGCGCGCAGGCGCAGGCGAGCCACAGGTGATTGAGAAACGAGCCGCCGAAGGCGCCCATGAAGAAGTTGTCGGCGAGGGTGTACCTCCTGGCGACGTCCCACATGGCCGTCCTGGAGCCGTCCCAGTTGCTCATCGGCATGGCGCCGGAATCCGCCCAGGCGACGAACCTATCATTCTTGCCGCCATCGATCTGCATCTGGTTCTGGTAGAAGCGGTGCCAGAGATCATGCGTGATGGTGCCGAGCGACACGTTGAAGCCCTTCGGATCGTCGACGGTGAAGGGAGCGTTCGGCAGATGCTCGCTCATGGCCTGGGTCACGGGGGGCGCCACGCCCTTGGCGGTGAGGCCACCCCAGACCGGCGGCAACTCGTTCAGCACTGAGCCGTCGCGATCGCGTTGCTGGAGGCTCTCCGGGCTCGCCCGGCCGATGCCGTTCGCGCCCGGGAAGTGGCCATACAGATTGTCGAAGGACCGGTTCTCCGCATAGATGACCACGACCGTTTTGACCTGATCGATCGCTCGGTGGGCCACACCGGCATCAGCAGCGAAGCCGGTTCCATGAACCAGGGCCGACAGGGCGAGTGCCTTGGAGCCGAAAACGAGCACGCGCAAGCGGTTCATGGTTGGGAGCCCTCCTCGGAACCAGAGACGATGTAGTTGCTCTTTCAGAGAGCCAACGCAACAGTTCCGCGTCGCATCAGCTTCCGAGCCGCAACTCGGCCCGATGTCGCGAGATCAGCGCCCAACGGTCCGTCGGCACCCCGTCCGACGTGTTCCGGCGCCGGAAGGTGATTGCAAGGAGGACCATGGCCCGCTTCCGTCCGATCGTTGCCCCTTTCCTCGCGGCCCTTGCGGCGCTGCTGACGCTGACAGGCGCTACGATCGGCCGGCCGATGTCGCGCGCCGAGGCGAAGCAGCAGGCCGAAGCGATGGCGGCGCTTGGCCGGGAGCTGTTCGTCGATCCGCGGCTATCGGGTTCCGGCCGCCTTGCTTGCGCCTCCTGCCATAGCCCGGATCATGCCTTCGGGCCGCCCAACGCGCTGGCAGTTCAACTCGGTGGCGCCGACATGCGCCAGCCGGGCCTGCGCGCCGTCCCGTCGCTCAAATACCTGTAGGCCGTGCCGCAGTTCACGGAGCACTTCTTCGAATCGGAGGACGAGGCGGACGAGAGCATCGACAACGGGCCGACCGGCGGTCTTACCTGGGACGGCCGCGTCGATTCGGGCCAGGCGCGCCTTCCCCTGCTGTCTGAGTTCGAGATGGGCAACCGCAGCCCTGACGAAGTGGTCACCCGCGCGCTCGACGCAGGCTACGGTCCCGCGCTGGCGGCGGTTTATGGTGTCGACCTGCCAAAGAACCGTGCGGCGACGTTCACGGCGCTGCTGAAGGCGTTCGAGGTCTACGAGCAGGACTGGCGGACCTTCTACCCTTATTCAAGCAAATACGACGGCTTTCTCGCCGGCAGGGCAACGCTGACGAATCAGGAAGCGCGCGGCCTGAAGCTGTTCGAGGATCCGGCCAAGGGCAATTGTGCCTTGTGCCATGTGAGCGAACGCGCCGCCGACGGCACGCCGCCGCAATTCACCGACTACGGCATGATCGCACTCGGAGTGCCACGCAACCTCGCAATCGCGGCGAACGCCAACCCAGCCTACCACGATCTCGGCCTGTGCGGACCGCTACGCACCGATTTCAGCGGGCGGGCGGAGTACTGCGGCCTGTTCCGCACCCCGTCGCTGCGGAACGTTGCGACCCGCCAGACCTTCTTTCACAACGGCGTCTTCCATTCGCTCAGGGACGCCGTCGCCTTCTACGCGACCCGCGGCACCGATCCGGGCCGCTGGTACCCGAAGCGGCCGGACGGTAGCATCGCCAAGTACCGATGATCTGCCGGCCTCCTACCAGGCCAATGTCAACATGGACCCGCCGTTCGACGGCAAACCCGGCGACAAGCCGGCGCTCAGCAATGAGGAGATCGACGACATCGTGGCGTTCCTGAAGGCGTGGTTCAAATCAGGGTAACACCCAAAACGAGAAATCCTTTTACCATCAAAGCTCTATCGATTTCCGGTGTTACCTGGAAATGGCACTTTTTGAACCACGCCCGGAAATCCGGGTGAAAGTCACTGCAAACTCGGAAACAGGCATGGCGACGATCTGGGATGCGGACGTCCTGATCTGGGCGGCCAGTCAGATGCGTGAGGCCATGAGCCGTGGCCTGCCGACATCGCGCAAGTTCCGCGTCAGCCTCTACGAGCTTTTACGGGCGATTGGCCGCCCCACGGGCGGTGCCGAGTACGCTCGGATTGTCGAGGCGCTGCGCCGGCTTAAGGGGACCGTTATTGAGACTACAATTCGCCAGAGGGGCATCCGGCCCCAAGGCTTCGGATGGATCGAGGAATGGGCGGCTCCCACAGATGAAACGGGCAAATCGCTCGGCATTGAGTTCACGATTGCTGAGTGGCTGTATCAGGGTATTCGGGACGACAAGCTGGTTCTCTCCATCGACCGCGAGTATTTCGATCTAACAGGCGGTATCGAGCGTTGGCTGTATCGCGTCGTGCGCAAGCACGGTGGCCATCAAGGGGGCGGCTGGGGCTTCACCATGGCCCAGCTTCATCACAAGTCCGGGTCTACGCGGCGCACGGCGGATTTCGCGAAGGATGTGCGCAAGATCGTCGAACGGCAGAGACTGCCCGGCTACTGGCTGGAGCTCTTCCGGACCGAGGAGGGAGAGGAGGCCCTGCGGTTTACCGCTCGCTCGGTCCTTCCGGCCGATCACCCCGGCTATTCACCAAAGCCTTTTCCCAAACTGCGGATCGCCACCCGGCGTGAGCCAGGCGACGCCCTTGAACCGCTTAACGAGGCGGAGTTTGCCCAGGGTGTGATAGCCCGATAGTCCCCATCAAGGGGCCATTCCGCCCACGGTTTATCAGGTGTTCTCGGACATCCCGGGTCAGGAACCACGCTCAGTATCGGGCTATCACGCCCTAGCTGCGCGATCGCGCCCCATGTAGGCAAGTCGGCGCCCCGCGCTGAGCTTCGCGAGTTCGGGCTGCGCGCCGACCATCTGTGGATCTTATCGGGCTATCACGCCCGGCGAGACACGGGCTATCACACCCCAAACTCACGGGCTATCACACCCCGAAAATTCGGAATCCTCCTTTCAAATCAAGAAGCTACGGAGTCCGTAATACTCTTAATGCTACTTACGTAGATTCTCTTAATGGCACCCGGCCTGTGGACAATTCGGTTTCAATTCGGTTTCGCTCGATATGCGTTCAGGACAGAAAGCACCCCCCCAACCCAATCGTGACGCTCGCCTCCGGCTCGTGCCGTTTCACAGTGCTTTCGGTACTCTTGGCCACTCTTGTGGGCCGTGACCGGCAGAACCTTTATGGAGGGAGAAGCCGTCTTGACCTCGCCCACGCCTTCGGCAGGCTGAGGAGAGAAACGCTCAGGAAGCAGAGCCCGGCACTCGAGAGACTCGGCCAAATTTGGCGCTAGAGGGCAGGAAGGCTCTTGAGGATAGGGAAAAAGGCGGGGGGAACTGGACCCTACTCTGTGGGCGTCCCAGAGGCTGCGCGGGCGGGGTCGCTTCCGGGGAGCGGGGAACGCGAACGACGCGGACAGTTCGGGTCTCCCGGCCTGGCTTGCCGGGCACAGCGCGACGCGCGAAGAGACGGCGAGCGGATCGCGGCGGAGCCAGCTTGTGGCGCTGGACGCGCTGATGCGGCAGCACTTGGCTTCACCCGGCCCGCACGGGCGGGTCGGCCGGCTGGCGCTCGCTGCGCACCAGATGGGGCGGCAGCTGGGCGTGGATCTCGGCCAGGGTGTTGGCCACCAGCACGCAGGGCGAGGGCGTCTCGGTCACCAGGCGGGCGACGGCCTTCTCCGGGTGCTCGGGCGGGTCCCGCATCACGACCCATCCGACCAAGGCGTGGCTCCGGCATGCGTCGGCGTGGAGCTCGCGCGCCATCGCGGCGTCGATGACCTGGTCCGCCATGGTCGCCCCCTCCTCCGCGGCACCGGACAGAACACACAGTGAACATAGACGGCGGCCCGCTCCGGGCAAGCGGGGCTGCCACAGGCCGGCCAACAGCGGGCTGGCTCGGTCGCCCCCGCGCCCACGGCTTGCCTCCAGCGTGCGCGACCCCCAAGCTTCTGGTATGTTCGTCGTTGACGAGGAGACCGCCGCGGCGATCCGCCGCGCCTGGGAGGAGGGCGGGGAGCTGGCCGGCGTGGTCGAGCTGCGCCGGCATTTCCCACTCATCGCTGACAACGCCCACGCGCGGCTCTGCGTCAGGGCCATTGTGGGTTGGACACCGCGCTCCTCTCCGGATCAGGAGCCCCCGAGACAGGAAGGACTAGAGTAGGGACGCCGACACTCCGAGAGATTGTGGTCCGGTGACGGGAGAGCAGGAAGAGCCGACCGGGGGCAGGGAAGGGGATTGGTGCGGGCCAGCCGCCACAACCCCCGTGCGATCTGGCCAGTATTCACTTGCCGCTCGACGGCAGCCGTGACCTGGCCAGAGTCAGTCAAAGCGCCCGTCCGCCGCCCGGGCGGGGGCGACGACTGTGGGGTGACTGCCCGGACACTTGCCCTCCCTTTCCAGAATGGATGTTATGCGGCGAGGTTTTGTAGCAGCAATATAGAGATGGCACCCCTCTGCAAAGTAGAGATGACACTCCCCCGGGTTTTGGGGTCCCGGGAGAGGCGTCATGGCGGTGCTGTCGATGAGCAAGCAGGAGTTCAGCCGGCTCGACGTGTTGTTGCGGGTTCAGTCGGGCCGGCTGCGGGTCGCTGATGCCTGTGCACTGCTTGGTCGGCATCGGCGTCAGGTGTTTCGCCTGCTGCGTGACCTCAAGCAGGACGGCCCGCCGAGCCTGCTGTCGAAGCGCCGTGGCAAACCCAGCAATCACCGGCTGCCGGCCGAGGTTCGCGTGCTCGCCCTGTCGATCGTGCGCGAGCGCTATGCCGATTTTGGTCCCACCTTCGCGGCGGAGAAGCTGGCGGAGCTGCACGGGTGCACGGTCTCGCGCGAGACGCTGCGCGGCTGGATGATCGCCGACGGGCTGTGGGTCGATCGCCGGCACCGCCTCGCCTCGCCGCATCAGCCGCGCCGGCGGCGGGATTGTGTGGGTGAGCTGGTGCAGATCGATGGGTCGGAACATGCGTGGTTCGAGGCCCGCGGCGAGACCTGCACGTTGCTGGCGTTCATCGACGATGCCACGAGCCGGCTGATGCAGTTGCGGTTCGTGGCCTCGGAATCGGCGTTCGATTACCTCCGCACGACGCGGGCTTACCTGGAAGAACACGGCAAGCCGGTGGCGTTCTACAGCGACAAACACAGCATCTTCCGGGTGAACGCCAAGGACGCGGCGGGAGGCGACGGGATCACGCAGTTCGGCCGCGTGCTGGCGGAGCTGAACATCGACATCATCTGTGCCAACAGCCCGCAGGCGAAGGGCCGGATCGAGCGTGCGTTCGGCACGTTGCAGGACCGGCTGGTGAAGGAGCTGCGCCTGGCGGGGATCGCGACGATCGCGGCGGCGAATGCCTGGCTGCCTGGCTTCATCGCCAGCCACAACGCCCGCTTTGCCAGGCTGCCGCAGAACGCCAAGGACTTGCACCGCCCGCTTACGGAGGCGGACAACCTCGACGAGATCATCGCCTGGCGCGAAGCGCGGACGGTCACGACCAATCTGACGCTGCACTACGACCGGATGATGCTGGTGCTGGAGCCGACTGTTTTCGCGCGCGGCTTGGCTCGCAAGAAGGTCGATGTGGTGAACTACCCGGATGGCCGGTTCGCGGTTCAGTTTGACGGAGTATCGGTGCCGTTCCGGGTCTTCGACAAGATCCAGACGGTGACGTCCGGAGCGATCGTCGAGAATAAACGCCTGGGTGCGGCGCTGGCGTTGGTGAAAGAGCATCAGGCAACCTATGCGCCGAATCGGCGCCGCTTCGACCCGGCACGGCAAAGGCCGCCAAACAATCTGGAGGCACCGGGGATGCCGACGAAGAGCCGGCCGCGGCGCGATGGGAATGCCGTCCCGCCCACCTGAGCCGTCACCGACGCACGGCGGACCCATTGTGCTGGGGTGAGGGCCTCAAGGGCCGCGCTGACGCGCGCCGGCACGCCGGCTGCGGCCCGTGACCCCCTCACCCGCACCCCCGCGTTTGGTTGAGATGCCGCTTCGCAAAGGTGTGTCCGCAGCCCCGGGGGGTGTCATCTCTACTTTGCGCGCCGGGTGACATTTCTACCTTGCGCCGACAGGTTTGCTGTAACAGAAGGAGCACACTTTACCACATCTTGTTTCCGAAATTGCATAGTGCCTGCACCCGTTCAGCGGCTACACCTGCGCAAAAGAATGATTGGATGGAGCCGATGAACTCTCGACCGACGCAAGACGGCGTAATCAGCCGCCGGCTGCTGCTCCGGGGCATCACCACACTCATCGCCACCGCCTCAGTGGCGCAGTACGCCGAGGCACAGACGCGGGCGGATGCCCTTGCGTCGTGGAATGACGGTCCGGCTAAGCAGGCCGTTCTTGACTTCGTTCGCTCCATCACCGACCGGTCGAGCAGCAACTTCGTCGCGCAGGAAGACCGCATCGCCACTTTCGACCAAGACGGCACGCTTTGGGTTGAGCATCCGATCTACACGCAGGCCATGTTTGCACTCGACCGCGTGCACACGCTGGCACCAGAACACCCGGAATGGCAGACGCAGGACCCGTTTAAGGCCGTGCTTGCGAACGACACGGCTGCGATAGGTCATTTCACAGAGCGGGAATGGGCGGAAATTGTTTTTCTTACCCATTCTGGCATGAGCCAGGCGGCCTTTCTGAACATCGTAAGGCAGTGGTTGGCGACGGCGAAGCACCCGCGATTTAAGCGGCCCTACACCGACCTTGTTTATCAGCCGATGCGGGAGGTGCTGAATTATATGAGGGCCAACGAATTCAGGACCTACATCGTCACAGGTGGCGGGCAGGATTTTGTCCGGGCGTATGCTCAGCGCGTATATGGCGTGCCGCCCGAGCAGGTCATCGGGTCGAGCATTGCGACGAAATATGAGATCGACAACGGCAAGCCGGTTTTGATGAGACTGCCTAAACTCTTTTTTGACGACGACCACGCGGGCAAGGCGATTGGCATCGATCTGTTTATCGGCAAACGGCCTTACGCCGCGTTCGGCAACTCCACTGGCGACCGCGAAATGCTGGAATGGGCTGGCGCGGGCGACGGTGCACGACTGAAGATGCTAGTCCACCATGATGATGCACAACGGGAATATGCCTACGGTCCCGCTGACGGACTACCGGATACCACAGTCGGAACCTTCGACCAGTCGCTTATGGACGAAGCCAAGGCCCGGCGCTGGACGGTTATCAGCATGAAAACCGACTGGAAGCGCATTTTTGCGTTCGAGTAGGCGCAGTCCGTCGACTGCGTTGCAGAATTCAAGAATTTCGGTACAGCCGGCTTGCCATAATGGCGTTAGAGTGCCTGACAATCGCAATCCATTTCTCACCGTCGATGAGCAAGGCGGTAAGCTTCTGTTGAGAGAAGACCCTGGCCATCTGAACTGGCCATGACATGCGGATGCCACCCTCTAGCGTGGTGGTTCCGAAGTCCGCCATACTGTGGGGATCAGTCGCCGTAGCGGACTTCTGGTTCAGGAAACAGCGCGCTTTCGCTATTGCAGTCGGGGTGAAGCGCTCCAGTGAAAACGTCCAGGGGAGGGAATGGTGCGTATACGAACACTTTCCATGGTCGCCGTGTTCTCTTCGGCAGCCGCAATCGCGTTCGCGGGACAGCCCAGCAACCCCCCGTGGTTCCCGTCGCTGATGGCCTTCGAGCACTACGACTCGGGCCGCACCCACCTGTTCGAGCAGGCCCGCTTTGGCGGCTCGTACGACGGCAACAACCAGGTGGCCGTCCGGACCGCACCCGTCACCTATCCGACGGGGTACAACATGGTTTATCTGAACCCGGACGACGTCTTCCTCTACGGGGGCGGTTACGGAAACATCCCGAACGCCACGGGAGCGTTTGTGGCCAAGGTAGACCCGGACACGCTCAAACCGGTCTGGTACAACCAGTTGACCAACACTGCGGAGTCCGGCGAGTGGGATTACCCGGGCGTGATCAGCCTTCTCAACAACGGCCTTCTCTACGTGATCTACGGCTATCGGCTGGCCCAGCTTAGTCCCCAGGACGGGGCCGTGATCAACCAGGTGGATTTGCCAACCGGAGAGGCGCTACCGGAGAACACCTCGTACAACGGTTTCAATGCCCTGCCCGACGGGACGCTCATTGCGAAGACGGTTTACCGCGAGCAGGGTTGCCAATTGCAGGGCCCGCCTGGCCTCTTCAATTGCCCCGATCCGGGAAACGTGCCCCCCTCGATCCTGGTGTCGATCGACCCGCAGACGCTGAAGGTTCTCGATCAGGTCACGTTGCCCGCATTCGTCGCCGGCCGGCCCACGACAGCCCGCTTCCGGGGCCACGACTATGTCTACCTGACCACCGCGACGACCGCCATCCGCTATCTGGTCGAGGACGGGAAGTTCACCCTCGACGAATTGTGGAACCCCGGCGACATCTACCAGGCCGGCCAGGCCATCGCCTCGGCCGTTGTGGTGATGAATGACTGGTTCGTGGTCCAAACCAACGGCAGCCCCGCCACGGCGCCGTTGAGCGTGGTCGTGATCAACCAGGCCGACGCGACCCAGCGGTTCTCGGCGCAGCCCTTCGCGAGCTTTCCGGTGCCCAACGGTTTTCCCACGAGCTGGGCCCCCATGTCCGTGTCGGTGGACCCGGACCACAACTTGATCTACACCGCTGACTCCTCGCCTGGCGTGATTGGCGCCCTGGAGTTGACCGCCGACGGCTTGAGGACCGTGTGGACCGCACACCAGCGCACCACCGAGTTCCTGGCGCTGATCGGGCCGCGCGACCGTCGCGTGCTCGTCAGCACCGCAATTCCGCCCGGCCAAGTTCCCAACCAGAACACGACGGACTTCGTCGTGTGGCGGGACGCCCTGACCGGCCGTGAACTCGCCCACACGCAGCAGCTGCCGGCGATGACCAGCGGCACCATGATCCAGCCCTACTACTTTGGGAAGGTGTTCTACCTGGGCCTGGATGGCGACGTCCTTGAACTCACCGCGCAGCCCGCTCCGGAATGACGCTGCCGCACGAAACCTAACGCCATTTTCATCATCGGCGTCGGTCGCTACGTCATCGCATCCCGCAACGTGCCGCCGCGAGGCGCGAGAGGGGGATGACCGAAGGCGGAACCGCCGTAGATTTGAATCACGCGATGGGAAACGCGCTAGACTAGAGAAGTCTAGAGGGTGGCATCCTGTCCTTGCTGCTGCCGCTGGCGTTTGAGCGAAGATCACTCCTGGTACGATTTGCGAAACTCAAGCAGACCGTGCGAAAACTCCCGTTCATCGTGACGTGGGGCGAGGCTGGCCAAGACGAGGACGACAAGATTTCGGTGACCCCAGACAGGCAATTCTGCGGATAGCCCGATTTCGCACCGCGACGTTCACCGGTCATCTCGGCCGGTCTGGTGACGTCCGGCAAACAGGCGCTCCTTCAACCCATCACCGCGGCCATCAGCTGTGGGAATCCAACGATATTCAGCACCCGCCGCAGATTGTAGGCGAGCGCCGTCAGGCTGAACTCGGCGCGGACCTTCTCCAGGCCACGCATCAGAAACGCCCCCTGGTTCATCCATTGCTTGATGCTGCCGAACGGGTGTTCCGCCGTCTCGCGGCGAAGGTCGAGGATGCCGGGGCGCTTCGCCAAACGGGCCGCCATGCGGTCCAACACGGCTTCGTTCTCCAGGCGAGACACCGTGCGAAACGGGCCGCGTGTGCAGCGCTCACGGATCGCGCAATCGTCGCACGCCAGTTTGTTGACATAGTTGATCTTCTTCAGGCCGCGCAGAAGAGACGATGAATAGGGATGAAGACGCTGACCCGCTGGGCAAATGTAGCTGTCACTGGCCGGATCGTATTGAAACTCGTCCTTGCGGAACAGCCCAGCCTTGACCGAGGGACCTCGCTGCGGGCGCGGCACATAGGGCACAATGCCGGCTTTCTCGCAGGCCTCGATGTCCTCGATCTTGAAGTAGCCCTTGTCGGCCACCGCATCGATGGTCTCGGCACCGAGGGCCTCTTTGGCCGCCGTCGCTGTCTCGGTCAGCAGACCCATGTCGAGGACCTGGTTGCTGACCCGCTGCTCCACGATCAGCTTGTGCTTGGCATCGACCGCGACCTGCACGTTGTAGCCAACGGCAACACGCGTGTGCGCCGCCATCGCGCGGCTGTCAGGGTCGGTGAGGGAGATCCGGTCCTCGCCGGTGCGGTCCAGCTCTGCCAGCATGGCCTGGCACCGCGTGCGCCTCTCGCGGACGGCGGCGATCTTCTCGGCCAGGTTCTCAACCCGTGAGCCACCGGTTGTGCCCTCGGCGGCGTCGCTCTGGTCGAGCCTTCGCAGATAGTCGTCGAGCCTGGCGTCGGCCAGTTCGATGAACTTCGCCAGGGACGCCCGGGTGAAGTTGCGGTCCTTGTTGTTGACCGCCTTGATCCGCGTGCCGTCCACGGCGAGCAGTTCGCGGCCAAACAGATCCAGCTGACGGCACAGCAGCACGAACTGGCGGAACACGGGGCGGAAGGCCTTGCAGTTGTCGCGCCGGAAGTCAGCGATCGTCTTGAAGTCGGGCTTGAGGTGCCGCAGCAGCCAGATCACCTCGACGTTGCGGTGGGTCTCGGCTTCGAGCCGGCGACTGGAGCGCACGCGGTTGAGGTAGCCGTAAACGTAGAGCTTCAGGAGGTCGGTCGGCGCGTAGCCAGGCCGCCCCGTCCCTTTGGGTGTCACACGAGTAAACCCAGCCGCGGTCAGATCCAGTCCGTCGACAAAGGCTTCGATGAACCGCACCGGGTTCTCGGGGCCGACGTAGTCATCCAGCGATTCCGGGAGCAGCAGCGTCTGGCAGCGGTCGGAGCCGGCAACGTGGGTCATGGCCCCGATTCTAGCCCCTCTTGCGTCAAGCCGGAATCCATTGCGACAAAGATTTCACACGGTCTGTAAGAATTCTGGAACAGCGTTTTCCGCTCTGCGCCCGCGTGGGTCATTCAGGTGCAGCAGACCATATCTCGAACTGCGCAGAAACCGGTCGGGTCCAATACGTACGCGGGTGCCCGGTGAGCGTCGTAACAGGGGAAGTACCACGCGATTACGAGGTGCACGGGGAGTCTCGGAAAACACTAGACCGCCACGGTCATGTCCCGTGGCGACACTCAAGACCACGTAATGTCCCGGTCTCGTTCCGTAACGACGCAAATCCGAAATTTTGTTAGTTCCAGCCACGACAGCGATATGGGATTTGTCGTTTTCGCCGACTACGCGACGGGCATCGCACGCCGGGTTGTCCGCGATTTGTCTACCAAGCCCGGAGGTCGCCAATGCCACTGTAAAACTTCACTTCACCGGCTGCCGCCAGAGCCCGAGATTGAACCAGTCCACGTAATACGTCACAAACACGTAGTCCACGCCCGCGGCCGCCTTCCGGACGGCCTCTGCTTCCGTGGTGGCATCCCAGGGTCTGAGTCCCCACATACTATTGAACGGCTCGCGGAGCACGAGATCCGGCCGCCCGCCTGGGACCATTTGCTCGGCGTGCTCGACGGCCCGTAAAATATTGTTGAGTATGGGCCTGCTCTCAACGGCTTTCTTCAGCGCGTATTCCCAAACGAAGCCGCCATACTGCTGCACGCTCAAATACGGCATTCGTGGGGGTACGGCCTCCGCGGCGCCCCTTGGGTCCGCGGTGACCTTCAGAGTGGCCTCGTCGCCCAACACGACCAGATTATCGTAGATCCAGTTGGCGACATACTTTTCTTCGCCGGCGCGCGGGTTTATCAGCCCAGATGCCTTGGGCAACGTGTCAACGGCGAGCGATGCGGCCGCGGCGGACCTCGTCGCGGCGGCGGCCGACGGCGAGCCACCGCCGACGCCTCCGGCTCCGAGGAACCAGTATGCCGGCGCGGTGACGGCGTTGCGAATTGCCGGACTGGTCGTCAGCCGGGTCACGGCGTAATCCAATGCCGGCCCAGCCTCGAAGGCGAGTCCCATGGCACCTTCCAGAGGCAACAGGTCCTGAGCGGCTTGGTACTCTGGCGCCGCGGCACTGTGTTTAAGGGCATCGTCGACGCCAACAATAAAGGCCAGGGGAATATTTTCGGCGAAGGCCAGGGCGTTGCGCCACGGCAGGATAACCTTGTTCATCAGCACGTTCACGGCGGCATTCCCGCTGTCATAGTGCGTCACCGGCTGAATGAGGCGCGGGTCCGGCGGCCGGAAGCTCCATTCCGTTTGCGTGGTCCACACCGGGACTGTCGGTCGGTCTCTGTCAGGTAGGGGTACGGTCGGCGGTGGGAGCGCCGCGATCGACGGGATGGCCGGGCTCGGCGGTGGCGGGAGCGTGGGTTGAGTTGAGGTGCCGGACATCGTCGCCGCCCCGGTCGCCGAGGGCTCCCCACCCGCAGCTGCGGGACCGCGTCCCCCTGGGCCGGCGTTACCCGGCGCGGGTACAACGGATGGCGGGGGGCCGGGCTGCGGCGCCGGCGTCTGCCGCGCCGCCGCCTCCGCATCGGCTTTGGCCTGCTGCCGATAATACTCCCCCAGGGCGGCGAGGTCCGGTGACTTGTCGATGCGGTCCGGGATCACCGCGCCGTCCGCGCCGATGTAGGGATTGCGCTTCGAGACGCCCGTAAAGGGATTGGCTCTCTGATCCGGCGCACCGTCGCTGTACGGATCGGATGCCCGCCCTCGCCGGGACGGGTCGGAGGCCGTGACCGCGGGCGCTCCCGAGAAGGGATCGATGTCCTGTGGTTTGGCGTTCCAGCCACCTCCGCCGCGTTCGGACGGTCCGGATTGGTCGTCCTGGTTTTGGTGCGAGAAGAACTGCCCGTTCGGCAAGGCCGGCCCAATCAGGGGGGATTCATCCAAAGCCAGGTCGAGCGCATTCTCCGTGCCACTGACCAGACCCGACCCGGTGTCCTCGGGAGCCAGGGGCGCTGGCTCGTCACCTGGCGTTGACTCAGCACTGTCGTGCTCGGGTGTATCCCCGCTGGCCGTCTCCGTGTCGCCGGTCATTCGCGGCTTCCGCGTGTCATGTCAGGGTCGCCGTCGTGTCGTCGAAATCGAAGTGGTATCCGAACGGCAGGATGGGTAACCCGCCGCTCAAATTGCCGCACCGGGCGATGATCTCCCAGTGATCGTCCTCATCGAGCCCCCGGGCCGAGACGACGGTGCCAGTGAGGGACGCGGGCACACCCGCCTGGTCGAACAGAGCAGTGGTGTCGACCTTCAGGGTCATGCCCAGTACGACCGGTCCACGATAGACGAGCTTCGCCACGAGAAGGAGCGTCTCGTTGTTCTCGACCCGAAGCACGGTCTCCCCAGCGCGGACAGCTTCACCGGGATGCCGATACAGACCGGTCACCACGCCCGAGATTGGCGACAACAGGAGTGAGTTGAGAAAGGCGTTCTGCAGTTGCAGGATGTCGCTGTCGATGGCCGTCAACTCGTTGCGAAACACCTCGACGAGATGAGACAGGTTCTGGCCATACATGAACTCGACGAAGCGCTGATCGATGAGGCTGATCTGCGCGCGCTCGTGTTGCGCCTGGTCCTCCAGAAAGGGAACGCGGTAGCCATAGTCGGTGTTGGTGATCGTTTGTTCCTGATGTGCCCCCTCACGGCTGACTGTCGTCTGCGAGTTGGCCGTCAGCTGCATCGTCTCCAGGTACTCCCGAGCCTGGGACGTCCGGGTCCCCGGTGGTCGTGACGGTCCAGTTTGAGTTGGGAGGTTGCGGAAGGACGAAGCCCGGGTCGGCCGTTAAAGACGCCGAATCCTGGTTCGTTTTGCCGTGCTCTTCCGCATAGCCGCTAGTGGCGGTGTCGGACTTCAGAGTGCTGCGGGTGTGTCGCACCACCCCTTTTCGGAAATCCTTGCCGTAGGCATAGCTCAGCAGGTTCCACTGGTCCGTGGCAATAACGCTGAGATTGGCCAGCCGTTGCCCCTTCGAGCCCACGCCTCCCCCGAAGAACTGCTGCATTTGGGCGACGATGGACGGTACGTGCCCGGTACTTGGCGAAGTAGGCATTTTGCCTGCCGCCGATCGCTTTGGTCAGGGCGGCCTTGATCGGCTCGGACCGCAGCGCCGCGAGGGCGGACTTGTCGGTGAAGGTCTCAATTTCCTCCGCGTCGTACAACAGACGCGATGGCTCCGCCGGTTTGGTTGGGCTGCTTCGAAGCGTCGCGTGGAACTTGTCGAAGTCGAAGGCTTTCACGGCGTCGCCCAACTGAACATTCAGTTGGCCAAGGATGCCGCTACCTTCGAAGCACAATTGGGCGGCCTGGTACGGCCTGGCATGCAAGGTTACGATTTTGGGTGGTGCTGGTACCATCTGCCCCTCCTCGATGAAAGTGTGCCTAGTGGAGAAAACAGGAGACGGTCGTCTCCAGCGCGCAGATGGCGAACACGCCGGAAAGGGTTTCGAGCGGTAAAGATACGCATTCGCCTGGTTCGATCACGCCCAAGGTCGTGCTCGCGCCGGACGCCACTCTCGTGCCGAGCGTGATTGGTTCGCCGAATGTGTCATTACGAATGTGCAGTACGAGGGGATGTGCGAAGGCGATGTCTTTCACGATCCCGGCAGATCCCCAGAGGAACCTGGTGCCCCTGACGCGGACCTCGTAACTCGGCCGATGGCGGAAATCGTCTCCGACGGTTTTATGAACTTAATTCATGATGCGATATCCCGAGCAACGGATCGGCGCGGACCAACTGCACCAAGGGTAGCTACCGCATTTTGGCGGGCGCTTTCAACTGACGTCGGGACGTCCGGACATTTTGGTGCGGATACGTGGTGTTAGTGCTGGCTTCGGCTCCGTGCGTAATTCAAGACTTCTGAGGCGCCGCCTAAGTCCTTTCACAACAACGGCTTACCCGTTGCAGAAGTTCGGTGCGAAAGTCCGCTCAGGGTCGAAGGCGGCCATCGGACACGCTCGCTGGTGTCGGTCACCGGTGATGGCGTCCAAGGCTGGCCAAACACCCTCGAACGCACCGCCAATCACGGGGTCGCGATCACTTTCTGTTCCGTAGACTAGAGTTTCCGGTACAAATCCCTTGCACACGGAAACCCTAGCGCTCCAGTGTGCCGCAATCCCGTTCCTAAACGGAGGCGCACCAATGGGCCGCAGGTGGGGCTACGCACGGGTCTCGACAGACGACCAGACGACCGCGCTCCAGGTGGACGCCTTGAAGGCGGCGGGCGTGCCGGCGGGGAACATCATCGAGGAGAAGGTGAGCGGCGCGGCCAAGGCCCGGCCCGCGTTCCAGGCGCTGCTCAGCCGGCTGGAGCCGGGTGACGAGCTGGTGGTGTGGAAGGTGGACCGCCTCGGGCGGAACACGCTCGACGCGCTCCAGACGGCCGAGAGGCTGCGAGGGGCGGGCATCCATCTCTTTGTCACCACGCTCGGCGCCGATCTCACGGGCAGCGCCGGTCGGCTGGTGTTTGGCCTAATGGCGCAGATCGCGGAGTTCGAGCGGGAGCTGATCCGCGAGCGCGTCCACGCCGGTCTCCGGGCGGCCCAGGCGCGTGGCGCGACGCTTGGACGCCGCCACAGACTGACCGAGCACCAGCGCCGCGAGGCGGCTCGCGTGATCGCGGAAGGCAAGACGTACGCGGAGGCGGCGGCTCTGTTCGGCGTTGGGCGATCCGTGGTGTTCCGGGCGGTGCGGGAGATCAGCGCGAAGGATGGAGCTCAAGCATCATCGGGGCGAAGGGAGGGGCACATGGGCCGATCCGCCAAAGGAGTCCTCGCCACCGTCAGTAGCAGTCTCCGATCAGACTACCGCCTATCCCCTCACGGGCGGTAAGGAGACGCCAAAACCCGATTACCGCGCTTATCAGAGCCTGCGGAATGGGCTGACCGAACAGCAAATCCAGGCGCAGGCGGCTACGATGAGGCTGAGAATTGATACCATGCCTCCCGCCAAGACAGCATTGACAGCTCTGGACCGTATCGAACAGGATATACGCGGGCTGCTTGGGGCACGCCGCATGTGTCCAGAAGATCGATTAGGAATATCCATCCTGATGACGGTGTTTGCTGATGCCGCGGATCGTGCTGGTGCATGGAATTGCTCAGGAACAGAAAACGGCCGATGGCTTGGAAACTGAATGGTTACCGGCTTTGGCCGGCGGCATTCGGGTTGCAGGATATCCAGAGATCGCCGATCGCATTTGGCGCGACCGTTCAGGACTGAGGGGTATTGACGCCCGCATGGCCTTCTATGGCCATTTATTCTTGAGGCCTGATCAACAAGGGGATGAGCCGGGCGAACTTACGGAGGAGGAGGCGGCACTCGCCGACAAAATCGGGCGCGAGTGGCTCAGCCGCGCGGCGATCCGCGCATCGAAACCAGCCGTTCAGCAAGTCGCCTCAAGCGAACTGGCCTATCTCGAAAACCGCGCCGGCACTGAACCACAAGGCAGGGGCCGCCTTGTCCGGAGCGTTATCAGGTGCGTAGGGAATGTTCCCTGGTTCGCGCCGTTGGGAATGGCCTTCGCCGAGCGATTTGTCTACAAGTCACTCGCCCAGGTAACTCGTTATCTGATGGACGACGAGATCCGAAGCAAGGCCCTACAAGCTGTTATGGATTTAGTAGGGCCAGAGACGTCAATAATCATTGGCCACTCACTAGGTTCGGTCGTTGCGTATGAGGCCACGCACCAGCTTCGTCAGCCGCTGCCACTCCTTGTTACTATCGGCTCTCCGCTCGGACTAAACACGATCATCTACCCGCGTCTGCGGCCCCAGCCTCCGGCTTTTCCATGCTCGGTGCAGCATTGGGTCAATATTGCTGACCTCGACGACTTCGTTGCTGCGGAACCCGATCTGATGTCCATGTTCTCGTCCGGCATTCCTGCTGGAGCTGTATTCGAGGGCAGCCGTACCGTGAGCAATGGAGCGCAGCCTCATACGGGCAATTTCTATTTGGGTAAAGTCGAAGTCGGTAAGCCGGTTGGTGAGACGTTGGCTGCAGCAGACTGACCGGCCTGCCATAACCACGTCTTCAGGTATCTTAACGTTGTCCTGCTTGCAAATAGCTTATCCACTCGCATGTGCTGAGCGTGTCGGGATGGTCCTTGCCGAGCACGCGCTCCAGATCCGGCAGCAATTCCTCGAACAGGCTTAGCGCCTTTCGCGCGTCGCCGGTCTGTCCCGTCCAGTGGGCGATGTTGCCGCGTGTGGTGAGCGTGTTTGGATGGTCCTTGCCGAGCACGCGCTCCTGATCCGGCAGCAATTCCTCGAACAGGCTTAGCGCCTTTCGCCCGTCGCCGGTCTCTCCCGTCCACCCGGCGATGTTGCCGCGTGTGGTGAGCGTGTTTGGATGGTCCTTGCCGAGCACGCGCTCCTGATCCGGCAGCAATTCCTCGAACAGGCTTAGCGCCTTTCGCGCGTCGCCGGTCTGTCCCGTCCACGCGGCGATGTTGTTGCGCATGCTGAGCGTGTTTGGATGGTCCCTGCCGAGCACGCGCTCCAGATCCGGCAGCAATTCCTCGAACAGGCTTAGCGCCTTTCGCGCGTCGCCGGTCTGTCCCGTCCAGTGGGCGATGTTGTTGCGTGTGCCGAGCGTGTCGGGATGGTCCTTGCCGAGCACGCGCTCCAGATCCGGCAGCAATTCCTCGAACAGGCTTAGCGCCTTTCGCCCGTCGCCGGTCTCTCCCGTCCACCCGGCGATGTTGCCGCGTGTGGTGAGCGTGTTTGGATGGTCCTTGCCGAGCACGCGCTCCTGATCCGGCAGCAATTCCTCGAACAGGCTTAGCGCCTTTCGCCCGTCGCCGGTCTCTCCCGTCCACGCGGCGATGTTGTTGCGCATGCTGAGCGTGTTTGGATGGTCCTTGCCGAGCACGTGCTCCCGATCCGGCAGTAATTCCTCGAACAGGCTTAGCGCCTTTCGCGCGTCGCCGGTCTCTCCCGTCCAGTGGGCGATGTTGTTGCGTGTCCGAAGGGTATCGCGATGGTCCTTGCCCAGGAGTTTATGGCACCGCCCCTCAAAGCTGAGCCAACGCTGGAGGTTTTCCGAAGGGATCGGTAATTCCCTGTTCTCAAGGCTCTGGATGGCCTCTGAGTGCTTGCCAATCGCCCAAAGATGCTCCGCTTCCCGGCGTGAAGCGTATCGGTGCAAAGGATCGGCAGGACTGGGTTTATCTATTGGTGCGAGCTCAGCGAGTGCGTCGGCAATAGCTAGATGCGGCTCTCCTGCTTCGATTCCGAACTGACCTTTGGGGTCAAGCAGATACTCGGCAAAGGTCTGATGGAACAGGCCTATATGTTCCATATCCGACCCCGGCGCCCTGCGCGCGACATAGCCTCGCAAATCAATCAGGATGTCATGAACCGGCGTTGATCTGTCCGGACCTCCGAGTCTCCCGCTCGCTGCGCAGAGCAGCTTGAATGGCATTACCGGCCCCGCACCCGCAGCGGCGAGGATGCCCAGGATGGGGCGGAGCTCCTTTCGCCACCTCTCGGGTCCGGAGGCTCCAAGAGCTTCCAAAACGGCGTCGTAGGATTCGACCAGGTCACGCGGAAGCGTCAGAGGATCCGCCTCAGGGTTGGCGGTCACAAGCTCGGCAAGCAAGCGCGCGACCAGCCAATTGCCTCGGGCTCGGCTGATGATAGTCGCCTGATGCCGGGCAGGTATATCGCGGCGCCTCAGATAACTTCCGATATACGTATCTTCAGCAACTCCGACGTGCAGCAGCTTGGCCCCAACCGGCAATGGCGTGTCCGGCCGACTGGTAGCCACCAGCCTGATCATCGCTAATGCGGCGTCGGTCACGAGTAGGTTGAGCGCCGGCAACACTGTCCTTGTCGCGCCGGTCACCTCGGACAGGCGATCAAGACCGTCAATGACGATGCGCACCGGTCGGTCTTTCTCTAACCAGCGCAGCGGACCAACCACCTCCCGTTCCAGCGGACCGAGCCGCTGCCGCTCCTCATAGACCGTGTGGCGGAGAAACTGTTC
>CAWFTU010000024.1:0-376508 GCA_963818725.1 uncultured Pseudomonadota bacterium
GCTCAGCATCGCGCTCGGCAGCTTCGCAGCCGTTGGCCTGTCACTGCTGATGGCGGGCTTCGGGGCGGCACTGATAAGTATTCGCCACATCGCCCTCGAGTTGCGTGCGCTTGCCCAAGACGCCGCGCCGGTCCGGAGCGGAATTCGCGAGATCGACGAGATCGCGGACAAACTCCACTGCGCCAAGCACGAGCAGGTCACACCACGGCCGAGCTGCGCGAGAGCGAGGCGAAGTTCCGAGCCACCTTCGAACAGGCCGCGGTCGGCATCGCGCATATCGGCATCGACGGGCGCTGGCTGCGGGTCAACACTCGGTTGTGCGAAAAGCTCGGCTACACGCGCGAGGAGTTTTCTGCCAGAACTTTCCAGGACATCACCCATCCAGACGACCTCGACACAAACGTGGCGTGCATGCGCCAGATGCTGGACGGCGAGATCGCCAGCTACGCCCTGGAGAAGCGATTTTTCCGCAAGGACGGTTTGATCATCTGGATCAACCTGACCGTGGCCTTGGTACGCGACGCGGACGGGGCTGCCCAGTACTTCATTTCCGTGATCGAGGACATCTCGCAGCGCAGGCGGGCCGAGGCCGCTGCTCGCGAGAGCGATGCCCGCCTGCACGACCTTGTCGGGACGCTGGAGATGCGGGTGCGCGAGGAGGTATCGGCGCGCGAAGCGGCGGAGTCGCGCGCCGCGCACGCCGAGCGGGTGGAGGCGCTTGGCCAGCTCGCGGGCAGCATCGCGCACGACCTCAGCGCTGTGCTTCAAGCGGTCCAGAGTGGGGTTGTCCTGATCGAGCAGTGCGCCAACGACGCCAACTCCGTGCGCCGCCTCGCGCGCTCGATGCTCGATGCCACCGCCCGGGGCGCCTCGACCACGCGGCGCCTGCTCGCCTTCGCGCGCCCGGACGATTCGCGTGCCGAGGCGGTGGACGTGGGCGAGGTGTTGGATGGATTGCGGGAGATTCTTGGCCACGCGCTTGGCCCGGCGATTTCGATCCGGATTGATTTGGAGCCGGCTCTCCCGACGCTGCCGGCCGACAAGGGGCAGCTCGAGACGGCGCTGGTCAACCTTGCCATCAACGCGCGCGACGCCATGCCCCAGGGCGGAACACTGACCTTCGCCGCCTGCCAGGACGTGCGCTCACCAAGGGCAATCGCCGCCGCGCCCGGCCTCGCCCCAGGCCGCTATATCCTGCTGTCGGTCATCGATCCCGGCATCGGGATGGACAAGGCGACCCTCGCCAGGGTGTGCGAGCCGTTCTTCACGACGAAGCCGCGGGGCACCGGGCTCGGGTTGGCAACCGCCAGGGGCTTCGCCGAGCAAGCAGGGGGCGGGCTGGCGATCGAGAGTGCTCCGGGACGGGGCACGACCGTCACGCTTTGGCTGCCGCAAGCCGCGGCCCAGCCCACCAAGCCGGACCAGGCTTGCGCGGTCCCGGACGCCCACGGTTCCGCGTCTCGCGTGCTGCTGCTGGATGACGATCCGTTGGTGCGCGAGGCGCTGGCCTTGCAACTGGAGACCGGGGGGCACGCCGTGCTCGCGGTGGCGAGCGGCACAGAGGCGCTCGCGTTGCTGGCGGCGGGCGAGAGAGTGGACATCCTGGTGACGGACCTGTCCATGCCCGACATGGACGGACTCGCCGTGATCCGGGGCGCGCAGGAACGCCGTCCAGGGCTACCCGCCGTGCTGCTGACCGGCTATGCCGGTGACGGGGCGAGCCTGGCGATCAGTGGCGCCGTCACCGGCACGTTTTCGCTGCTGCGCAAGCCGGTCTTGACCTCGCAGCTGCTGGACCGGGTCGCCGCGCTCCTCGCGGCGCGGGCCAGGGCGCCTATCTCGGACCGGCACATGCGGCAATAGGGGCAAAGGCATGCAACGTTTTAACGACAAGGTGGCGCTGGTGACAGGCGCGGGCGGCGGCATCGGGCGCGATATCGCGCGCGCCTTCGCACGCGAGGGCGCCCATGCCGTCATCGCCGACCTCAACGAGGACGCGGCGGAAGCCGCGGCGCGCGAGATTTGGCAGGCGGGAGGCTCGGCGCTCGGAGTGGCGATGGACGTGACGCGCGAGGACGCGGTCGATTTAGGCGTGGCCGAGGTGGTGCGGGCCTTCGGCCGCGTGGACGTGCTGGTCAGCAACGCCGGGATACAGATCGTGGCTCCGGTGGACGAGTTCGCCTTCGCCGACTGGCGAAAACTGCTGGCGGTGCATCTGGACGGCGCCTTCCTGACGACGCGCGCCTGCCTGCGGGAGATGTACGCGCGCGACGGGGGCGCCATCATCTATATCGGCTCGGTGCATTCGAAGGAGGCGTCGCGTCTGAAGACGCCGTATGTCACCGCCAAGCACGGGCTGCTCGGCTTGGCGCGGGTGGTCGCCAAGGAAGGCGCGTCGCGCAACGTGCGCGCCAACGTGGTCTGTCCCGGGTACGTGCGCACCCCGCTGGTCGAGCGGCAGATCCCCGAGCAGGCCGCCAAGTTGGGTCTGACCGAGGAGCAGGTGGTCCGAGACGTCATGCTGCGCGACACGGTGGACGGAGAGTTCACCACCACGGCCGCCGTGGCCGAGGCGGTGCTATGGCTCGCCGCGTTCCCCACGAACGCGCTGACCGGCCAATCGCTCAACGTGAGCCACGGCTGGTCGATGACCTGACGCGGCCGCGGCCGCGTCGATCACGTTCCCTTGGCCCGAAGAACTTCGCTGGCGGTTCGGGCCTTCTGGTCACACCGCAAGAGGGGAGAGCGAGCTATGGGAATTTTCTCTAAGCCCATCAAGTCTTTGGACGATCTGTTTCTGCACACGTTGCAGGACATGTACTACGCCGAGAACCAGATCGCGAAGAACCTGCCGACGATGGTCGAAAAGGCCAACGACCCGCAGCTCAAGCACGGATTCCAGACCCACCTGACGGAGACCCAGAACCAGATCAAGCGGCTCGACCAGGTGTTCCAGGCATTGGGCGAGAGCCCCAAAGGCGTCACCTGTCAGGCCATGGACGGCATCCTCGCGGAGGCCAAGGAGGTGACGAGCGACGTCGACGACATCGACGTGCGGGACGCGGCGATGCTGTCCTCGGCCCAAGCGGTCGAGCACTATGAGATCACCCGCTACGGCACGCTGATCGCGCTCGCCAGGCAGCTCGGCAAGACACAGTGCATCGGCCCGCTCGAGCAGAACCTGGAAGAGGAAAAGGCGACCGACAAGAAGCTGACCGCGCTCGCCGAGAGCCGCGTCAACCGCAAGGCGGCCTGACCGAGCCTTGGGGTGAGCGTGACGCGCTCACCCCGCGGTCTCTTCTAGCGACGCGCGGGATTTTTTGGGAAGAAACGTTCATGCCGCGGTCGTACGAAGGGGTCGCGCTCTGTTGCCCGGTGACGGAGCCCTACGTCCGCCGGTCCGAATACGGAGCGGCCGGGTTCCTCGCGCGCGCGGTGCGTCGCTTGCTGGACGCGAGCGGCCTGGCGAAATCCGACTTGGACGGCCTTTGTGCCTCCAGCTTCACCCTCCTTCCTGATACCGCCGTCGCCTTCACCCAGCAGGCCGGGCTGTCGCCGCGCTTCCTGGAGTGGCTGCCCATGGGCGGGGCCTGCGGCGTTGTCGCGCTACGGCGGGCGGCGCGCGCCGTGCAGGCGGGCGACGCCGAGATAGTGGCCTGCGTCGCCGGCGACACCGCGAACGACGCGAGCTTTCGCAACCTTTTGGCAAGCTTCAGCAGCTTCTCACGCGACGCGGTGTATCCCTACGGCGCGGGCGGCCCGAATGCGAGCTTCGCCCTGATCGCCGATGCCTATATGCGCGCGACCGGCGCGACGCGGGAGGATTTTGGCAAGCTCGCCGTGGCGCAGCGCGCGTGCGCGCGGCGCCATCCGCTGGCGCTGCTGCGGGGGGAGCTGACGTTGGCGCAGTACCTCGCGGCGCGCCCCATCGCCGAGCCGCTGCACCTGTTTGACTGTGTGATGCCCTGCGCCGGCGCGAACGGATTTCTCGTGATGGTGGAGGAGCGCGCGAAGACGCGCGGCCTGCCGTTCCTGCGCGTGCTCGGCGCGATTGAGCGCCACAATGCCTTTCCCAATGATCCGGTGCAGCTACGCGGTGGCTGGGCGGTGGATCGCGATGCGCTGTGGGCTCAGGCGGGGATCGGCCCGCGCGAGGCGCGGCTCGTGCAGACCTATGACGACTACCCGGTGATCTCGATGCTCCAATTCGAGGGACTTGGCCTGTGCGCGCCGGGCGAAGGCCCGGATTTCGTGCGCCGCAACAGCTTCACCGTGGACGGCAGCCTCCCGCACAACACCGGCGGCGGGCAATTGTCGGTGGGCCAAGCGGGGGCTGCCGGCGGCTATCTGGGGCTGGTAGAGGCGATGCAGCAATTGCTCGGACACGCCGATGAGCGCCAGGTGAATGGCGCGCGCCACGCCCTGGTCAGCGGCTTCGGCATGATTGCCTATGATCGCGGCTTGTGCTCCGCCGCCGCCGTGCTGGGACGCGCGTGATGCGCCTGCAACGCTGCAAGTCGTGCGGTGCCGCGCAGTTCCCGCCGCGCGCGTTTTGCGGCACCTGTCTCTCGGACGAGCTGGCATGGGAGGACGCGGATTCGCTCCCCGCCCGCGTGCTGGCGCGCACGCGGCTTCATCACAGCCAGGAGCCCCATTTCCGCCCGCGCCTGCCGCTCACGATCGGGCTGGTACAGTTCGAGGCCGGGCCGGTCGCCGTGTGCTTCCTCTCCGAGAGCGCGGCGCCGGGAGATGCAGTGCGGGTGCGCCTCGACCCGGACGGGTTGCTCAACGCCGGGTAGACTGCCTCTTCCAGGCCCATCCGGGATCATCTAGCGTGCCCGCGAGGTATCAGCCAAGGAACGTAACCACCGATGCGGATCGTGTGCGCGGGCGGGGGACCGGCGGGGCTGTATTTCGCGATCCAGATGATGCGGCGCGATCCGTCGCACCGCATCACCGTGGTCGAGCGCAACCGTCCGTACGACACGTTCGGCTGGGGGGTGGTGTTCTCGGACGAGACGCTGCGCAACCTGGAAGGCGCCGATCCGCCATCCCGGCAGGACATCCTCGACAGCTTCGCGCACTGGGACGACATCGACATCCACTTCAAGGGGCGCGTCATCACGTCGGGCGGCCATAGCTTCGCCGGCATCGAGCGCAAGCGCCTCCTGAACATTCTCCAGCGCCGCGCCGAGCAACTCGGCGTAGAGCTGGTCTTCCGGCGCGAGGTGGAGGACGTCACGGAGTTCCCGGATGCCGACCTTATCGTCGCCTCAAATGGTATCAACAGCAAGATCCGTACCCACCACGCCGCGCATTTCAGGCCGCGCATCGACGTGCGGAAGAACAAGTACATCTGGCTCGGCACGCATCGCGTCTTCGACGCCTTCACGTTCATATTCGTCGAGACCGAATGGGGGTGGTTCCAGGCGCACGCCTACCGCTTCAACCGCGACACATCGACCTTCATCGTCGAGACCACGGAGCCGGCCTGGCGCGCGGCGGGGCTCGACCAGCTCGACGGCGCCGGCGCGATCGCCTTCTGCGAGCGCCTGTTCGCGCCCTGGCTCGATGGGCACCGGCTGCTCGCGGACCTGAGCCATCCACGCGGCGCGCACTGGACCAGCTTCCCGCGCGTCGCCAACGAGACCTGGGTGATGGGCAATGTCGTGCTGATGGGCGATGCCGCCCACTCGGCGCACTTCTCTATCGGCTCTGGCACCAAGCTCGCGCTGGAGGACGCGATCGCGCTGGCGCGCGCCTTCGACCGGCACGGCGCCGCGGTGCCCGCCGCGCTCTCCGCCTACGAGGCCGAGCGCAAGGTCGAGGTTCTGCGCATCCAGTCCGCGGCGCGCAATTCCACCGAATGGTTCGAGAACGTCGCGCGCTACGCGCATCTGGAGCCGGAGCAGTTCGCCTATAGCCTGCTCACGCGCAGCCAGCGCATCAGCCACGCGAACCTGCGCCTGCGCGACCGGCCCTGGCTGGAGGGGGTCGAGCGGTGGCTCGCCGAGCGCGCCGGGTTTCCCACGAACCGGCCGGTTCCGCCGATGTTCCTGCCCTTCCGCCTGCGGGAGATGCGGCTGGCCAACCGCGTCGTGGTCTCGCCGATGGCGACCTACAGCGCGCGAGACGGCATGCCGAACGACTTCCACATGGTGCATATCGGCGCCCGTGCGCTGGGCGGCGCCGGGCTGGTGTTCACCGAGATGGTCTGCGTTACGCCGCAAGGCCGGATCACGCCGGGCTGCGCGGGATTGTGGTCCGAGGCGCAGATGCACGAATGGGCGCGCATCGCCGGCTTCGTCCATATGCAGTCGGAAGCGAAGATCTGCTTGCAGCTCGGCCACTCCGGCCCGAAGGGCTCTACCCAGCTCGGCTGGCAGGAGATGGACGCGCCGCTTCCGGAGGGGAACTGGGAGCTGATCGCCCCCTCCCCCATTCCCTGGAGTTCGCGCAACCAGATTCCCCGCCCGATGACGCGGGCCGACATGGACGCGGTGCGCGAGACCTTCGTCGCGGCGACCCGGCTGGGGGATCAGGCGGGGTTCGACATGCTGGAGCTGCACGCCGCCCATGGCTATTTGCTGTCGGCCTTCATCTCGCCGCTGACCAACCGGCGGGAGGACGAGTACGGCGGCGAACTGGAGAACCGCCTGCGCTTCCCGCTGGAGGTGTTTCGCGCCATGCGCGCCGCTTGGCCCGCGCGCAAGCCGATGTCGGTGCGCATCTCCGCAACCGATTGGGTCGACGGCGGCATCGCCGGCGTGGACGCGGTGGAGATCGCGCGTGCCTTCCAGCTTGCGGGCGCGGACCTGATCGACGTCTCCGCCGGCCAGACCTCGATCCGGGCGCAGCCCGTCTATGGGCGGATGTTCCAGACCCCGTTCTCCGACCAGATCAGGAACGAAACCGGTATTGCAACGATGGCGGTGGGCAACATCACCGAGCCCGACCACCTGAACTCCATCATCGCCGCCGGCCGCGCCGACCTCTGCGCGCTGGCCCGCCCGCATCTCGCCGACCCGCACTTCGCCCTGCGCGCCGCCGCCGGGCTCGGCTACGCCGATCAGTGGTGGCCGAAGCAGGTACCTGCCCGGCAAGGCGCAGATCGAGCGGCTGGCGCAGCGGGCAGAGGGGGACTATTCGGGGGTGATATGAGCGACCCCCACCCGGCCCGCTTACGCGCGCCGATCTCTCCCGCAAGCGGGAGAGGGGAAGCCGGCGCGGCACCTTCACCCTCGCCTCTCCCTTTGGGAGAGGTCGGCGCGCCTCGCGCGCCGGGTGAGGGTTCGCTCCAGGGCCTCACCGCCCTCGTCACGGGCGGCGCCAAGGGCATCGGCCTCGCCGTCGCTCGCCGCCTCGCCGCCGATGGGGCGAGCATCGCGATTCTCGGGCGCGATGCCGCGGCGCTGGGCAAGACCGCGAGCGAGCTCGGCGCGCGCCACGCGGTCGCCGACGTCACCGATCGCGATGCGCTCCGCGAGGCGATGGCCGCGCTCGGCCCGTGCGACATCCTGGTGAACAACGCCGGCGCCGCGATCTCCAAGCCATTCCTCAAGCACAGGGCGCGAGACTTCCAGGCCATGCTGGCGGTGAACCTGCTCGCCGCCGTCACCGCCTGTCAAGTGGCGCTACCGCTCATGCGCGCGCATCGCTTCGGTCGCATCGTCAACATCGCGAGCACGGCGGGGCTGAAGGGCTACGCCTACGTCACCGCCTATGTCGCGGCCAAGCACGCGCTGGTGGGCTTCACCCGCGCGCTGGCGCTGGAGACGGTGAGGGACGGCATCACTGTCAACGCAGTCTGTCCCGGCTTCACCGACACCGATATGGTCGCCCGATCGGTCGTGACCATCGCGGCATCGAGCGGGCGATCGACGGACGAGGCCCGCGCGTTGCTCGCGCGCGGCAACCCCGCCGGAAGGCTGGTCCGGCCGGAGGAGGTGGCCGAAGCGGTCGCGTTCCTGTGCCGGCGGGATGCCGGCGCGATGACCGGGCAGGCGATCGCGGTCGCCTGCGGAGAGGTGTGAGGGCTGATGAGCGACACCGACACGGGCCAACGCCTCCTGCAACCCGCGTCCTGGCCGCGCCCGCGCGGCTACGCGAACGGGATTGTCGCGGCCGGGGAGACGGTCTTCCTGGCCGGCCAGGTCGGCTGGGACGCGCAGGGCCGGTTTGCCGAGGGATTAGCGGACCAAGTTGGACAGGCGCTGTCCAACATTGTGGCGCTGCTCGCCGATGCCGGGGCAAAGCCGGAGCACCTGGTCCGCCTGACCTGGTTCATCACCGACCTGCGCGCGTACCGGGAGAACCAAGGCACGATCGGCGCCGCCTATCGCCGTGTCATCGGCAAGCACTTCCCCGCCATGTCCGTTATCGGCGTGTCGCACCTGGTCGAGCCCGAGGCGCTGGTGGAGATCGAGGCGACCGCCGTGCTGCCGCCCTGGACGCGCGCAAAATTCGAAAGCAAATAGGGAGTACACCCGGCGAAGCAGCCCTACACGTTCAACGACGCCCAGCCGCTGTCGCTCATGGTCTCCGTCATTTTCAACTACATGAAGCAGCGCGGCGTGAAGGACATCGGCTACATCGGTCTCTCCGATGGCTGGGGCGATCAGATGCTCGCGGCCACCAAGCAATCCGCGCGGGCGGATGGCATCAAGATCCTGGCCGACGAGCGCTATGCGCGCACCGACACGTCGGTGGAGGCGCAGGCGCTGAAGCTGATGAGCGCGCGCCCGCAGGCGGTGATGATGGGCAATTCGGCGACTCCCGCCGCGCTGCCGGTGGTCGCCTTGCGCCACCGCGGCTTCAAGGGCGGCATCTATGGCAACCACGGCATCGTCACCCCGGCGCTCATCAAGGTGGGCGGCGCGGCGGCTGATGGCGTCGCCGACACCTCTCCGCTCGTTGTCTAAGACCAGCTTCCAGGGGCAACGTGGTCATGCCCGTGGCGGCGGCGTTCGCCGAGGAGTACGCGCGAAAGTTCGGCCCGCAGAGCATCAATCCCTTCGCCGGCTACAGCTATGACGCGATGCTGCTGCTGAAGCATGCGATTCCCGGCGCGCTGAAGGCCGGCAAGCCCGGCACTGAGTCGTTCCGCGCCGCGCTGCGCGATGCCCTGAAGGGGCGGGGAGCGGCAGATGCTGGCGCTCGGCCGCGCGTTGATGGGCCGGCCGCGGCTTCTGCTGCTGGACGAGCCAAGCCTCGGCCTGGCGCCGCGCGTCGTGCGCGAGATCTTCCGCGTGCTCGCCGACTTGCGTGGGCGCGGCCTGTCGATCCTGGCGGTGGAGCAGAATGTCCGCGTCGCGTTGCAGGTCTCCGACTACGGCTATGTGCTGGAAATGGGGGAGATCGCGGCGGAGGGACCGAGCCAGGACCTGGCGCGCAGCCCGCGCGTGCTGGAGACGTATATGGGCCAGAGACGGAGGAGAGCGGCGCGTGATCGAGGCAATCTTTGCTCCTGCCTCTGACCGTCATGACCGAGAAAGCAGGCTTCCAGGTCAGCAAAACGAGTTCCGTGTAGTTTTCGTGAATTCTCTCTTTCGGGGAATGACGAACGATAGCCCAGGACTTCGGGCCGTTGCGATGATCGGTCGCCGGCTTCGCTTGACACACGCGACGATTGTCCCGTTGAGTCGCATCGATGTTAGGGCAGGCATGTCGGCCATGATCTTCGTCCGCAAAGTCTCGCTCTGCCTGGCAGCGTTTGCAATCGCCGGTTCGCCCCTGCGCGCACCCTCGGCCGCAGCCCAGGATGCCGGCAAGATCCCGGTGCAGGTCGTGGTGATCACCACCTTCGAGGCGGATCAGAATGGACAGGACCAGGGCGGCGAATTCCAGGCCTGGACCGACCAGTATCCCCTGCCGATGCACATCCCGTTTCCGCAAGGCTATCACGAGCTTCGATACAACCCCGCCGACCAGGTGCTCGGCATTGTCACCGGCGAGGGGACCGCTCGCGCCAGCGCCTCGATCACGGCCCTCGGCCACGATCCGCGGTTCGACCTGAGCCATGCTTACTGGATCGTCGCGGCGATCGCGGGCATCGACCCGAACGTCGCCTCCGTCGGGTCGGCCGCTTGGGCGCACTACGTGGTCGGTGGCGATCTGGCCCACGAAATTGACGCGCGCGAGATCCCGCCTGACTGGTCCACCGGCTACACCCCGCTGGGGCGCTACATGCCGGTACCAGCTTCCCGTGCCGCCGGCGAGTTCGATCAATGGGCAGAATGTCTACGCCCTGAATGCCAGTCTTGTTGATTGGGCTTACAACTTCACGAAAGACATTCAACTTCCGGACGATGCCACGCTCCAGCAATTGCGTGCGCCCTACACCCAGGACACAGCCAAGCTGCCGCCCTTCGTGCTTGAGGGCGACGATCTCGCCGCGAGCACGTTCTGGGTCGGTAGCCTCCTCAATACCTGGGCGGAGAACTGGGTCTCGTACTGGACGAATGGCGGCGGCAAGTTCGCGACCTCGCTCGAGGAGGACGCGGGCATCATGCAGGCGATCACCTTTCTCGGCCAGGCGCACCGGGCGGACCCCGCGCATGTTCTGATCCTGCGCACCGCGAGCGACTACACCGCCCCGCCGCCCGGCGTGACGGCGGCCGATCTGCTCAAGGTCGATGAGACGGGCGGGCTCTCCGGTTACACGGAGAGCCTTGCATCCGCCTACGCCGTGGCGAGCCCGGTCGTCCGGTATCTTGCCAGCCATCAAGCGCCGGATAATCCGTGATCGCGTGCGTGCCGGCGTTCGCTTGAACTGCGTGAGAGCCATCCCGGTAGTCGCTGGTTCGTTTCGGCGAGTCCTTTCCGCATCAGTCGAAGCCTGCGTGCTCACTCTGCCATGCACGCCGGACAGATACAGGGGTACCGCACTACGCTGTCCCCCAGGGCATGAGCACGATCTTGCCGCCGAGCCCGCCGGCGTCGATGCGGGCATGAACCTCGCGCGCGGCCGCGAGCGGCAGGCGGTCGATGACCACGGGGTGGATGGCGCCGTCGCGGAGCAGCCCGAACAGCGTCGCCATGTCGGTCTTGAACTCCTCAGGGTGCGTCTGTCGGCGCGCGGTGATGCTGTAGAACACCGCGCGACGGCCGCCGAACAGGAACGGCAGCGCGCCCCACAGTTTGATCCGGGCCAAGCCGAGCCCCGCAGAAGCCAAGCCTTCCCCGCCGGCCGCCATGGTCTGCGAGCCGTAGCCGACGAGCAGGCCGCCGGGCGCGAGACAGGCGAACGACCGAGCGAAGTGCGCGCCGCCAATCGCGTCGAAGGCGGCATCGACGCCGGCGCCGCCCGGGCGCTCCGCGGTGAGCCGACGCACGGCCGCGACGAAGTCCTTGGCGCGATAGTCGATCGCCATGGCGCCAAAGCCCCTGGCCGCGCCCAGGTTCGCGGCCGAGCAGGTGCCGATCGCCTTGAGGCCGAGGTGACGCGCCAGGTCGAGCAGCGCGGTGCCGACCGTGCCCGAGGCGCCGATGACAAGGATCGTCGCCCCCGACGGCAGGCGGCGGTAGCGCGTGAGCATCTGGAAGGCGGTGAGATAGGCGAGTGGAATGCACACCGCCTCGGCCGGATCGACCCCATCCGGGACGGGCACAAGGAAACGCGCGGGACGGATCGCGTACTGCGCGTACCCGCCGACGACGCAGAGATCGGCGACCATCTGGCCCTCGCGTGGCGCGGCCACGCCGGGCCCCCTCTCCTCGACAACGCCCACGAGGTCGCAGCCTGGGGTGAACGGCAGCGGTCCCTTGAAGTCCGGGTAGCGCCCGCGCCGGATGAAGGTGTCGGTGAAACCAGTGCCGGCGGCGAACACCTTGACGCGAACCTCACCCGGGCCGGGGCGTGGAGGCGTCGGCTGTTCCACGAGCTCCAGGACCTCGGGGCCGCCGAACCGGGCGATGCGGATGTGCTGCCGCGACATGCAGCGAGCATAGCGGCCCGCTCGCCCCGTGTCGCGCCGGGCTGAAAGCGGTCGCTTACGAATGCATCGGCAGCAGCGTGCTGCCGTAGGGGGCAAACCCACGGTCGATGGCAAGACCGGCCGACGTCCGGACGACCGTGAGGGGAACATCCGTGCCGGCTGTTGGTGGCGTTGTCAGGCGCAATGCGTCGATCACGTGGCCGCGCCGGCGAGATCGCCATCGCGAACGTTCATTGTGCCGTTCTGCATCCCAAGCGCATCGCCTGGCATCGGAACACCGTTCGGGGACCAGTTGTTCGGATTGCTGGCGTCATTGCTCTAAGGAGGCCCGTTCCCAACAGTCGTGACACCAGCCGCCATTTCGGGTCAGGCGAGTGCAGCGATGCGGGTTTGCATGTCGAGTTCCTGGCGACCATAGGGGTTCACATGCTCCCACATCAGCGGCGTGAGTGCTTTCTGATCGCGCGCTGTGAGGCGATCGGCCCAGTGTGGGCGCGCAAGCACCTGCTGCAGCATGAGCGTGTTCACGAAGACCATGCAGTTCTGCAGCAGGTGCAGGCTGAGCATGCTCAGCTCGTGGTCCTCGGCTCGGTTGCTCGACATCTCGCCGCGGCGGGCGAAGAACACGAAGTCGTTGGTGCTGTTCCAGTGCTCGACCACGTTCAGCCCGTCGTTGACCTCGCGCCTGAGCGCCTCGTCGGCCAGGTAGCGGCACAGGAAGCAGGTCTTCACCGCCTTGCCCAACTCCAACAACGCCCGATAGGTTGGGTGCTGAACATTCTCGCGGGTGAAGTGCCGCAGGATGGCCTCGGCTTCCGCAGTGCCCAGCCTGAGCGCGGTCGCGTATTTGACCATCGCGTCGTATTGCCGGCGGATCAGCTCCCAGTCGATCGGCCGCGACAGGATGGGTTGCAGGCGCGCGTACGCCTCGGGCTGGCCGGCGTCGGGCCGATAGAGGCGCTGCTTGCCGATGCGCTTGAGCCGCGGCAGGAGCTGGAAGCCGAGCAGTCTGGTGAAGGCGAAGGCCACGACGCTCTGCCCGTGGGAGTCGACATACTGGCGGTCCACGGCCATCTCGGTGCAGTGGCGCATGACGCCCTCGATCATGCTGGCGACCTCGGAGGACGAGGGCGACTTCAGCTGCGAGTGGATGCACAGCAAATTCCGCTCGACGTGCCAGTAGATCATGACGCCGCGCCCGCCGTAGCGGACGTGCCATTGCGTCGTGAGGTTTTGGTCCCAGGCGCCGAAGTGCTTGCTGTCCGACGCACAGGCGGTGGTGCCCTCGCCCCAGATCAGGGGATCACGGGCGCGCAGAGTGCCGTTGGTCACGACCGCGATCGCCTCGCGCAGTCGGTCCGGCGTAAGATAGCGCCGGCGCGCGTAGGCGAGGTCTCGGTAGCTCGGCCCGCCGTCGCGCGCAGCGTCCAGCCGGCGCAGCCCGGTGTTGGTGCCGAGCCCGTACAGGCACAGCAACAGCCGCGGCCGCAACTCGCCGCGGTCGAGCGTTTCGTAGGCGGTGGGGCTGCCCAGCACGTCGGTGAAGCCGAGTCGCAGGTCGGCTTCCTTGACGATGTCGAGCAGGCCCGTCATCGGCCAGGTCGCCGTCACCTCGGCCTTGAGCGCCTCGATGCTCTCGGGGTCTGGGCGCGCCCGCAGCGGCGAGACTGTGATCCAGCCACCGCGCCGGCTCGTGATCCTGACGTGCGGGTTGCGCGGCAGCCCGGTGTCGAGCCGGGACAGGCCCGCGCGCATCTCCGTTTGCAGGCCGGCGATGAACGCCTCGGCGTCGAGCGGCAGGCCGAGCGCTTCGTAGTAGGGCGCGCGACGCTCGGCAAAGTCGGCGGGCAGGTCCTCGTCTGGGTTGCGGTAGCGGTCGGCGCCGACCACCCAGACCTCTTTGGAGCGCAGTCGTTCGCGCAGCGCCTCCAGCACGCAGATTTCGTAGGTGATCCGGTTGATGCGCGGCCTGGCGCCGTCGGCGCCAGCGTCGATCACCGCGTCGCGCCAGAGCGGGCGCACGACGCCCTCGATCGGCACCACCTCGTGCGCCGGGATGTGGCGCACCCGGGTGCCGGCGTAGCGCCGGACCAGCGCGAGCGCCTCGATCACCGGCTGATGGGTGGCGTTGTTGGACCGGAAGTCGAGCGCGTCGAGGAGGCGCGGCACCATGCGCCGGTAGTGCCCGGCATAGGAGCTGCGGATCGTGGTGCGCAAGCTGCGGCGGTACGTCGGCCCGGATTGCCACTCGCGCACCAGGTCGCGCAGGGTTTGTTCGCTGGCGACCGGGAATACGACCTCGCGCACGGTGCCGTCCGGTCTGGTGATCGCGGTGCCGGCGATTTCGAAGAGAAGGCTGGTCTTGCCCGTGACGCGCCTCAGCTCGCCGATGGCCTGCTGCTCCACCCGACGTTCTGCACGGGCGCCGATGGCATGCACGGTCTCGACCAGAAGCTCGACCAAATCGTCGGTGAGCGCACGGCCGCGCAGGTGGGCGTAGGCAGCGAGCCAGGCCAGACGCGCGGGCTCCGGCAGGCGGCGCAGGTCGGAGGGCGGCTGCACGGCAAGGCGCCGGCGGCACAGCTCGATTTCGTGCGGCAGCACGCCCGCGAACAGCCCAGAGGGCAGGCCGATCGCCCGGATCGCCTCCAGCCGCTCCAGCCCGCGCGTCACGTTGGCCACCCCGGCCTTGCCTGGATCGCTGCGCACGAAATTCAGCAGCGCTCTGCTGCCCGTTGCGGTGGCGGACTCGTCCTCGCCATCGGCTTCGGTCCCCGCCGGAGGCGGCTGCAACAGGGCGTCAAGCCGCTCGCGCACCTCGGGCGGCAGCCGGGCATGGATGGCGGCGTGGAGCCGGTCCTCGTAGCCGCGCACCGCGCCGCGGACGATGCGCCCGACGCGGTCGGGCGTGGGCGGCTCGACCTGAAGTGCCCGGCAGCGCTCCTCCAGCTGGGCGGCGAGACGGCCATGGTCGCGGGTCTCAGCAAGGGCGTGATCGCGCAACCAGATGCCAACCTCTTCGGCATCGGCCACCGTCGCCTCCCGGTAGCCGAGCAGGGCGCGTATCTCGGCCCGCTGCCGCTCCAGTGTGCGGTCGGGGGCACCGGGCAGCAGCGACGCCGCGCCGCTCGGCGCCGGCACGCCGAGTGCGCGCGCGAGTTCCGCCACCGCGCCCTCGTCTACCTCGGCCGCGGCACGGGGGAAGCGCCCGCGGGCACGGAAGAACAGCAGCATGACCGCGAAGCGCAACCGACTGCCCCAGCGCTTGGCCTCGATCAGCAGGCGGTCGGCAGGCGTCAGATCCCAGATGCCGTCGTGGACAGAGGCGCTCATGCCCGGCTCCTTCTTGCATCAGTAGCGGGGCATGTTGAGGAACGCGCGCCGTGCCGCACTCTCGCGGCTGCGCGTCGTCAGGTAGGTGTAGACGACCGTGTTCTGGATGTTGCTGTGCCCGAGCCAGTCCTGGACGAAGCGCAGGTCGGCACCCGCTTCCAGCAGGTGGGTGGCGATGGAGTGCTTGAGGCAGTGGAAGTGGCGCTTGGCCACGGGCAGGTCGGCGGCCTCGCCGTACTTCTTCATCAGCCAGTCCAGTGTGCGCCGGGCGATCGGGTCGCCGCGGTTGCTTGGGAACAGCACGGGCGAGGGCGGCTGCGGGCGCTCGCGCAGCCAGGCCCGGAGCGCCTTGGCCTCGTCGGGCTGCAGCGGGTGCATCCCGGAAAGGCTGCCCTTCAGCCGATGCACCATTAGGCGCAGCGTCTTGATATCGAGGTCCTCGGCGCGCAGCAGACCCACCTCGCTGGCGCGCAGCCCATGGCGGTAGGCCAGCAGGAACAAGGCCCGGTCGCGCACGCTCTCCCGCGTGGCGGCGAGCAGCCTCCCGAGCTCATCACGTGTCAGGAAGCGGATCGTATCGGTACGCGGTCGCGGCGGCATGGTTCGAACCTACACCGAGCGGGACTGCCCGAAATAACTGTTCTGAGCAGTTCTGCCGGCTGTCGGCACGGCGTTCTCAGGCGAAATCAGCGCCCCAAGGACTCCAAATTCCGGCTGTAATGGGCAATTCGGTCGAACCTCCACCCTTCCGCCGAACCCTCAGCCTGCCCCGGCGCCTCGATTACAGATCGAGGGCATTCTTGAAGATCTGCCCGTCCTTCATGATGATCACGAAGCTCTTGCCAGGATCAGCGATTAGCCGAATGTCTTGCAGCGGATTGCCATTCACCAAGAGCAGGTCGGCCAGCGCGCCTTCGTCGACGACGCCGAGCTTGCCAGGATAGGGATTGCGCGGGCCCGACAAGGCGAGCAGTTCGCCATTGATGGCAGTCGCCATGCACAGAATTTCGGCATTGCCGTACCAGCGGCCCAGATGCGTCAGCATCGTGCCCTGGCGCGCCGTCAACGTGTCGGAAAACAGCAGGTCCGAGCCGAAGGCCGTCCGGATCCCGTTTGTCTTCGCCAGCGTATAGGCCGTGTCCGTGCCGGCGAAGACCTGCAGCATCTTGGCGCGGCCCGGTCCGGGCAGAACAACGGTGTCGTCGTCGCCCAAGAAGGGCTGGATGCTCAACCAAATGCCGCTATCCGCCATCGACCGGGCGGTGGCCGCATCCATCAGGTGAGCGTGCTCAATACACCTGGCCCCGGCGGCGATGGCCCGGCCGATCGCTACCGGCGTATAGGCGTGCACCATGACATAGGTGTTCCAGTCGCTCGCCACACCGACCGCGGCGCGCAGCTCCGGTTCGCTGAAGGTCACCATGTCCAGGGGGCTACGCGGCGATGAGACCCCGCCGCTGCCCATGACCTTGATCTGCGAGGCGCCCTGCATCAGTTGCTCGCGCACCCGGAGCCGGACCTCGTCGGCGCTATCGGCGATCATGCTGCCGCCCATCTGCTCCAGCGCGCTGAGCGGGCCACCCGGGCGTCTCGGCAGATCGGACAACGGCCGGAAGTCACCGTGCCCACCGGTGGTCGTGATCATGGCGCCGGAGGGGTAGATCCGCGGCCCCGGTATCACGCCCGTGTCGATCGCATCCTTGAGCGGGAAGACCGGACCGCCGGCATCCCGGACCGTGGTGAAGCCGCGCATCAGGGTACGTTCCGCTTCGACGCCGGCCTCGAGGAAAATAACGCCGGCTTCGGCCGTCACCAACCGCTGCAGCGGCATCGCCGCGAACAGCGCGTGCCAGTGCATGTCGATCAACCCAGGCATCAGGACGCGGCCGCCACAGTCAATCACCCGCGCGCCTTCGGGCGCCGCGGGATTCCCGGCCGCAACGGCCTTGATCCGGCGATCCTCCACCAGGACACGAAGCCCATCCCGCAGGCCGGACGAGGTCCCGTCGAACAGGCGGAAATTCGTGAAGAAGACCGGTCGCGGAGGCAATACGGGCGAGGGGATTGACTGGGCATCGGCGCGTTTGGACAAACCAAGCGCAGCGATCGAGGTCGCGATGCCGGCGACAACACTGCGCCGCGAAATGTCGAGGCCGATTCGCTGGGTCAGAGACTGGATTTCTGGCCTGTGACAAAGGCAGCCGGGGGTCGCGGCATCGGCCGACGTGCAGGAGAACATGGCCCACCTCCTCTGCGAGCCCGCGTGCGCCATTGTGCTACACGAGACCCTTGGGCGTGGGTGTAATGCACGCCGCGACCTGACGCGAGCCATCGCGAGAGCGGCTCGCGAATGCAGACAAAGAGATCGAACAGACCATGTGCGAGGGTTGTGCAGACAAAGGCCTCCGGCGCCGCGGGTTGGTTGTTGCTGGGCTCGGCTTACTGGCGGCGGCGCCACTGGGCGCCCGGGCGCAAACTCCCCCGCAAGCCGCCGCAGCCTCACCGGAGGCCGCGCTGAGCCTCTTGACCGGGGGCAATGCCCGCTATGCCGCCAACCAGCCGCGCCAGCGCGACTTTTCGCCGGCGCGAGCCAACACCGCGCAGGGCAACGCACTTCCGGGGCACATCGCGGGCCTGGTGCAGGCGATGAAGCCAGGCATCGAGCCAATCCTGAAGCAGCCGGGTACCACCACATCTCGATCCGGCGTTGCTACGCAGCTCTCATTCCGACTTGCCGCGTCCGTTTGCGCGAATCGGCCGCCGCGCGATCTCGGAGGAACTCAGCGAGAATGCTTGAGGTCAGAACCGCCTGCCATCGACGCTTGGCCGCCAACGCATCGGGCCAGGCCGTCACGTCGCCTGCCTCAATCATGTACGGGGTCAGGCGCAGTCCCGTACATGAAATGGCGGCCGGTGACACGACTGTTGGGAGCGGGCCAAGGAGAGCGGTCGGCGTCAGTGCCCCATTGGCCGCTCCGTGCCATCCCCCTCCGCCCCTTCACCGCGCGAGAGGCTGGGCAGGCTGATGCCGTAGCGCGCCGCCTTGCGGTACAGCGTGCTGCGCGAGATGCCAAGCAGGCGTGCCGCCAGGGCGAGGTTGCCCGACGTTTCCAGAACGACGTTGACGATGGCGGCGCGCTCCGTCGCGTCCAGGCTCGTGGTCGGGGAAGCCGGCGCGGCCCCCATCAATCCAACGGCCGGCCTGGGGCCAAGCGGCGGCAGCGCGGCGCGGATCTCGTCCAGCCCCACCTCGGGCCGCGTGGCGGTCAGCAGCAGCCGTTCGATAATGTTGCGCAGCTCGCGGACATTGCCCGGCCATTCGTAGCGGCGCAGATATGCCCGCACCTCGGCGCCGAAGCGGCGTGGCGCGACGCCGTGGCGCGCGGCAAGCTGCCGGTTGAAATGCTCCGCCAGCCGGTCGATGTCGCCCTCGCGCTCGCGCAGCGGCGGGATGCGCACGCGCGTGACCGCGACGCGATAGAAAAGGTCGCGGCGGAAGCGGCCCGCCTCCACGTCCTCGGCGAGAGTGCGGTTGGTCAGCGCCAGCAGCCGGACATCGACCCGGCGCGGCTGCGGGCTGCCAAGCCGGTAGATCACCCCCTCCTCCAGCGCCCGCAGCAATAGCGGCTGCACGTCGAGCGGCAGCTCGCCCACCTCGTCGAGGCAGAGCGTGCCGCCATGCGCCAGCTCGAAGCGGCCAGGCCGGCCTTCCGAGGTCGCCCCCGTGTAGGCGCCCCGCACATGGCCGAACAACTCGCCGGCGATCAGCTCGCGCGAGGCCGCGCCGCAGTTGAAGGCGACAAACGGGGCCGGGCTGTCGCCGTGCATGGCGCGCGCGAACAGCTCCTTGCCGACGCCGGTCTCGCCTTCGATCAGCACCGCGACCCGCTTCTCGGCGAGCAGGCGCGCGCGGTCCAGCGCCTCGTGCATGGCGGGGCTCTCGCCGATGATGGCGCCGAAGGAACTGCGGTCTGGATCGGCCTCCGAATGCGGCGCGGCGCGGCCCCGAAGCGGCGCTGGCGCGCGGCGGGCGGGGATCACCACCATCGCCCCGATCGCCCGGTCACCCATCGTGATCGGGTCGAACCACTCGGCGCGCAAACCCTCGGGCAGGTGGTCCGACCATTGCTCAACCGGCAGACCCTGACCCAGCCCCGGCAGGCATTGGCCCACGTGCAGCGAGGCCGGCGCCCGTCCCGAGCGATGCACCAAGCGCCCGTTCCGGTCGATGGCCAGCAACCCGGCCGCGTCGGCCGATGACACCCGCTCCAGGCAAGCCTCCAGCAGCGGGGCCCGCTCGCGGGTGGCGTGCTCGTCGAGGCGCATCTCAATCTGGCGGGCGATGCTGACGGCGAGCGTCAGATTGGTCCGCTGATAGGTCGACGGCGGCCCGGAGATATCAACGATCCCGAGCACCGTCCCGTGCGTCAGATCGAGCACCGGCGCGGCCGCGCAGGTCCAGCTTTTGATCCCTTCGCAGAAATGCTCGGCCGCATGGACCTGGGCCGGGCGGCCGGTGGCGAGCGCGGTGCCGATCCCGTTGGTGCCGATCACCGCCTCCCGCCAGTCCCCGCCCCGCATGAGGTGAATCTGCTCGCCCGCGCTCAGCGTCTGGGGGTCGCCCATGGCCTCGAGCACGATACCGTCCGGGCTGGTGAGCAACAGAATGGAGCGGGTTCCGGCCAGCAGCTCCGCCGTGTCGGCGAAGATGCCGCATGCGGCCTCGATCAGGGTGCGGTGGCGCTCGCGCAGCGCCGCGACCCCGTCGGCACGGGCCGCCAAAGGCGCGGTGCGGGCGCGTGGATCGATGCCGAACGCGCCGCTGCGCATCCAGGAGGCGACCACGAAGTTGCGCGCCGGCGCCGGTGCTTGGGAGCCGCCTGTCAGAAACCGTTCCCAGGCCAGCATGGTGTCGCTGCCCTCGCTCCGGCGCAGCACCTGTGCCGCCACGCCCGGCGTTGCCGCGACCATGGAACGGCCCATCACCTCCCCGAGCCCCGCGCCTCTCCCTTCGCGGGGTTTTGGGGGACGGGTTTTCGAATCGACCATGCTCGCCGGCGCCGTTCCGCCCGAACGCCTCCCCTAGGCCCGTCCAAGCCGCTCCGCGCCGCCGCCGCGCGCCGGGCCGGCCGTCGGGTCGTCATGCTCCGGCTTGGTCGCGACCAGCGTGTCCGTGGTCAGGATCAGGCCAGCGACCGACGCGGCGTTGCGCACCGCGGTGACGGCCACCCTCACCGGATCGACCACGCCGGCGGCGAACAGATCGACCACCCGCCCGCGCCGCGCGTCGAGCCCGGTCCCGGCCGACGCCCCGGCCACCCGCGCCACCATCGCATTCGAATCCAGGCCGGCATTGACGGCGATCGTCGCGAGCGGCGCCGCCAGCGCGCGCTGGAGCAGGGAGGCCCCTTGCCAAGCCGCCGACCCCAGCTCGGCCTCGAGCCGCGCGAGCGCGGGAGCGGCTTGCAGCAGCGCGGTGCCGCCGCCGGCGACAATGCCCTCGGCGATCGCGGCACGGGTGGCGTTGACCGCGTCTTCGATCAACTGCGCCCGGCGCTTCTGCTCCACCGGCGTCGCCCCGCCGACCGCGATGATCGCGCTGCCGCCGCCGAGCTTGGCGAGCCGGGTCTCCAGCTTGTCGCGCTCGACATTGGGCGGCGCGAGCTCGATCTGGCGCTGCACCTGCCGACGGCGCGCGGCGATCGCGGCCGGATCGCCGCGCCCGGCGACGATGGTGGTGAGGTCGGCGGCCACGCGCACCTGGCGCGCGCTGCCCAGGTCGGCCGCCTCAACGTCCTCGAGCCGCCCGCCAAGGTCGCGCGCGATCACGCGCCCGCCGGTGAGGATCGCCGAATCCTCCAGCATCGCCTTGCGCCAGTGCCCGTACTCGGGCGGATGGATCGCCGCGACCGGCCGGCCATCGCGGTCGCGGCGGCGGAGCAGGCGGATGACACAGGACGGCGCAACCTCCTCGGCGACGATCAGCAGTGGGCGGCGGCGGGTCTCGACCAGCCGCTCGATCGCCTCGATCTCCGCCTCGGTCTGTAGCTTGAGGTCGGTCATCAGGATGTCGGGCTCGTCCAGCACCGCCGTCATCCGCTCGACATCCGTGACCATGTGATGGGAGAGATAGCCGCGGTCGAAGCTCATGCCCTCGACCACGTCCAACGTGGTCTCAACCGTGGTTCCGTACTCGACGGTGAGCACGCCGTCGGGGCCGATCCGCTCCAGGGCCTCCGCGACCAGCGCGCCGGTCCGCTCGTCATTGGCCGCGATGACCGCGATCGCGCGGGCCTCCTCGGCGCCGCGCAGCTTCCTGGCGGCCCCGCGCAGCGCCGCGCTGACGGCCTCCACGCCCGCCTCCAGGCCGGCGACCAGCTCGACCGGGCTCGCCCCGGCGGCGAGGCAGGCCAGCCCCTGCTGGACCAGCGCGTCGGCGAGCACCGTCGCCGTGGTGGTGCCGTCGCCGGCGACCTCGTTGGTCTGCTTCGCGACCTCGCGCAGCACCTGCGCGCCCATGTTCTCGAACGGGTCCGCGAGTTCGATCTCCTGGGCGATGCTCACGCCGTCGCGCGAGACGATCGGCGTGCCGATCGGGCGGTCGATGATCGCGTTCATGCCGCGCGGACCCAGCGTGCCGCGCACGGCGCGGGCGAGCTTGGCGACGCCTTGGCCGAGCGCCTGGCGGGCCGCGGCGTCGTGCAGGAGGATCTTCGCCATGCTCGCCCCCTTGCTCAGCCTGGTTGACGTGCCGCCGTGCGCAGGAAGTCACGCAGGCCGGGGCCGGTGTCGGCGGGCTGTTCCTCGTCGAAGCGCGCGGCCAGCAGCCCGCGGCACAGGGCACCGTTGAATTCCATGTTGACGGTGACGTTGCGCAGCGCGCGCAGATACGTGCCCAGGGAGGCGGCAACGAGGGCGCAGCCGTCGGCGCGGACGAAGGCGAGCGAGGTATCGTCGAAGGCACCGCTATGCCGCGAAGCTCCAGGTAGCGTTCCGCCAGCCGTGCCGTTTCACCCCTCCCCCAACCCCCTCCCGCATGGGGAGGGGGCTTGCTGTGTGCCTCCCCCTCCCCTTGCGGGAGGGGGGGCCGGGGGGAGGGCAGGGCTGTTCAACGCTTTCGAATGATGGTGAGTGAGAGCACGTTTTTGATGCCTGCGAGACCGGCGCGGTAGCGATCCTGGCTGAGCGTGTCCGTCTGGTTGGCCTTGAGGATGTTGAAGGCGAAGCTGCGCAGGCGAGCAAACACGCCTGGGTTGGTGCGGATGCGCGAGCGGTCTTCGCCCAAGGTGACGTCGCGGCTGTAATGCGAGGTGGTCTCGATCCTCCAGTGCGCGCGGATTGTCTCGGCGGCGCGGGTGGCGGTGACCGGGGTGTTTGAAACGTAGAAGGCCATCTCGGCGGAGTGGCGCAGCAGCCCGGTCTTGGCGTTGCGGGTGTGGACAGTGCGCTCGACACGGATGATGGCGGCCACGTGCGGATGCCAGTCGGTGTCGGCCAGCGTGTCGGCGGGATCGAAGACGGTGACGGTGCGACGTTCGTCGCGGTTGCGGCCCTTGTTATGGCTGTGGACAGACCCGAGTGGTGTTGTGGTGGCCGAAGCCGCCCGGATTTTCTGGTGCAGGGTCGGCTGGTTGTCCTTGACGCCGACGATCAGGGCGACGTTGGCTCCTGCTGCAACCTCGAAATGTTTTTTTGGCAATGCAGCGCGTCGAGTGTGACGATGGTGCCGCGAGCGATGCCGAGTTCGGCCAGCAGCATCTGTGCCGCCGGGATTTCGTTGGATTTCTCGGCGATGTCGATGTGGGCGGAGCTGGCAAAGGTTCCGACTGCGTAGCAGGTGGAAAGCCAGCGGAGGGGAGCACCAAGGCGGTGTCGGTGGCAAATGCGCTCAGCACCTGGGCAGAGGCACGATCGCGGAACTTATCAAAGCTGCCGCGCAGCGTCTTGCCATCCAGGGCAATGCTGCCCTGCCCAGGCGTGGCGCGCGCCGCCTGCAGCAGGGCGGCATGGTGGCGGAAGACCCCCTCCACCGTGGCCGGGTCGAGCCCTTGGAGAATGTAGCGGACGGCGGTGCGCGCGGGTGCGCGGCGCCAGTTCAGGCCGAAGGCCGCGTTCAGCCTGCGGCGATGGACGCCGATGAAGGTGACAATGCCACGATACGAGTTGCAGCCGGTCACGATGGCGAGGATGGCGAACAGCAGCACGTGGGGCAGCCCGTAGAGCTTCCCCTGCGCCCGGCGCGGATCAGGGACGTCCGCCAGCACGTCCAGCAACGGCGAAAACGCAGCCACGGCACCCTCCGACCCCGTTGCCGCCCCAAGGGTCAGACATTTGCCGGCTCGGGAATCCCCCTTGGATCAGCCGCCTCACTTCACCCCACATGTGTGGCAGGGCGGCCTCAGTGAAGGCAATGCGGCAGCGTTGAACAGCCCTGGGGGGGAGGGGTAGCCAGCGAGCGCAGCCCGCCCACAGGCATCCCAACCAGCGCCTCCGGTGTGTATCCGTCCTCCAGAAGGCGCCGGAGAACCTGCTCCTGTCGCCGCTGGAACGACTTGGCCGCGAACGTCGCCCGGAGCGCGTCCAGCTCCGCGTCCGCCGCTGCGCCGAAGGATTTGCGGAACGACAAGCCGTGGCGCATTCCAGCGTTGACCCGCTCCGCCTCCATGTGCTCGCCGAGCTCGACCCGGACCTCGCGCACCCAGTCGAGAGCGCCCACTGCGCGGCGCATGTCCTCGGCCATCAGGAAGGCGAAATTGGCGGCGCACCAATACGTGGGCAGGCGGAAGCGGACGTGGACGCGGCCCGCGTCCACATCCACCCCCGTAATGAAGCCGAGCGCAGTGACGGGCTCGTCGAGTTCGGGGTCCGTCACCCGGTCAAGCCGCGCCATCACCTCTCGCCGTCGGTCGTCCACGACGCTCGTTCCGCCGCCACGGCCTCCCGCTGCCGCAGCTTGGCCTTCTGCGCCTCCACGTCGATGCCGTAGAGCCTCGCCGCGTTGAGACCCAGGATTTTCTTTTTCGCGCCCAGCGTCAGCTCGGTGTTGGTCTCGCGGCGGTTCTCCTCGGGCAGCTCGAAGTCCATGAACTTCTCGACGAGCCATCTCGGCGTCCAGATCGCGTAGTCGCTCCCGAACAGCAGGCGGTCCTCGCCCAGCCAGAACAGCAGCTCCGACATCACATGCGCGAAGTAGCCGGGACGGCTGTGGATGAACGGCAGCACCACGGCCAGCCCGCCATAGACGTTCGGCTCCTGGACTGCGATCCAGCAGAAATCATCCAGCCGCGGCAGGCCGCAGTGCTCGACGATGAAGTTCAGGTTCGGAAAGCTGGTTGCCGCGTCGTCGACATCCGCGACGTCGAACGCGTCGCGGTTGAGCGGCAGGATGGTCGGCCCCTTGTGGACGTGGATGTTCTTGATGCCGAGCTTCTCGGCGTGCTCGAGGTAGCGCTGCGCCCACGGGTCGCTGAGCTTGTAGCCCTTGCTCTCGCCGCGCCACTCGGCGGTGTAGAGCTTGGCCCCCTTGAGCTTGTACTTCTCCGCCTGCTCGCTCATCTCGTCGAGGCCGCGCTCGCCGTCGTGCGGGTCGAAGGCGCCATTGAGGATGAAGCGGTCGGGATACTTGTCCTTGAGGATCGCGTTCCGCTCGGGAGGATTGAAGCCGGTTTTGTAGAAATCGCCCAGCACCGTCGGCTGGAAGATCGCCATGTCGTCAGGTCCATCCACGAACAGGTCGTGGTACATGGTGTCGGCGTCGTATTTGTAGAACTTGTCCCGCTCCCAAAGCTTGTCCTTGGGGCTGAGCGCGGTGTGGTAGCCGTAGAAGCACGAGATGAACTGCTCGCCATGCACGTTTCGCTGGCTTTCGCGCGAGCCGTCCCAGAAATGGACGTGCCCATCGATGATGAAGATCTCCTCGCCGTCCTTCGTCTTGAACATGCTTCTGGCCTCCCCCTATGTCCTCATCATCGATGCGCCGCCCGTCGAGTTCAACCGCTCACTCGTAGGCGAGCGCGTCCTCCATGTTGCCGAACAGGACGACCGTGTTGTCGTCCACCATCACCATGCGCCCGTAATGGGTCGAGGTGGAGACCTCGAAGAGATGCGGCGTCATCTCGCGGCCCAGCGTCTCGCTGATCTCGTCCATCTTGAACTCGATCTTGCCCTCGCCGTCGATGCGGATCATTGCCGGCAGGTAAGTGACCCGGATGCCGGGCTTGGTCGCCATCAGCTCGGCGACAACCCGCAAATCGACGCTGTCGCTCATGGTGATCCCGCATTGGTGCGAGATCGTGTTATCAAAGCGCACATCCTTCATGCTCTTGAAGATGCTTTGCGTGTCCGACATCGTGGACGGTCCTTTCCCTGCCTGGTCGAAGGTTATGAATTCAGCCGACGACGATCGAACGCACGTCAATCCCGATCTCAGCACCGATCGCGCGCAGCCGGTTCTGCGCCAGCGCGAGCGCGTCGGCGTACTGCGCGACCTTCACCCGCGGCAGCGACCAGATCGGCTGGAGGTTCGAGGAGGCTTCGTTCGCGAGCGACCCGTGCTGGGCAAGCCACCGGCCGAACAACTCCTGATTGTGCGTGCCGTACTGCTCATCCGTTGTCAGCGTGTGGAACAACTCGACCGTGTTGGCGAGGTTGCGCTCGTAATCACCCTCGGCCGCCGAGATCATGGCGGGGGTGATGAAATCGTTCTGCGTCGCCGCCACCTGCATCACGAAGCCGCTGCGGAACAGCTCGCCCACCAAGGGCTCGAACACCACGTTCACCGCGAAATACTGCTCAAGGTAGTCAGTGGCGCCCATGATCGATTCGACGGCCTTGCGCGTGCCTTGCCAGATCGGGTCCTCGAGCCAGTGCCGCTTGCCGGCCTCGATGTCGAACGTCTCGAGATCGAGCCCGATTTCGCTTAGGGAGAGGATCAGGTCCTGGGCGAAGCGCAGCTTGTAGGAGGAGTTGGTCAGGATCGCGTTGTTGATCATCTGGGTGTAGCCGTAGCGCTGGGCCTGCATGGTCGCGGTGCCCAGGCCGAACTCGGCATGCTTGTACGCGCCGACATGGTCTTGCAGCACCTTCACCCAGGCCGGATCGAAGCGCTTCGGCGCACCGGCCCGGCGCGCGTTGTTGATAATGTTTCCCGATTACGCACTTCCCTCAGTTACGAAACGCCTGGTAGCAGGTCAGGGAATTTGTGGCATTTCATGAGGGTGTGGCAGTGGCTCGTAATGTCGTGCAGTTCCAGAAGGGTCTCAGCGAACCCGCGTTCGAACAGCAGTACGGCACCGAGGAGCAATGCCGGGCGATCGTCATCGCGTCACGCTGGCCGCGTGGCTTTGAGTGCCCGGTATGCGGCGGCAGGCAGTATAGTCTGGTGACGACCCGCGATCTCTATCAGTGCACCAAGTGCCGCCGGCAGACCTCGCCGATTGCCGGGACGATCTTTGCATCAACCCATCTGCCGCTGCGGCTATGGTTTCGTGCGATCTATCGCCTGACCCAGACCAAGCAAGGCATCTCCAGCATCGAACTGGGGCGTCGCCTTGGGGTGACGCAGACCACCGCCTGGAAGGTCAAACACAAGCTGAAGCAGGTCATGCTTGAGCGTGATGCGACCAAGCGCCTGAGCGGCAGGATCGAGATCGACGACGCCCATCTCGGCGGCGAGCGCTCCGGCGGAAAGCGCGGCCGCGGGGCGCCTGGCAAGACGCCGTTCGTCGCCGCTGTCGAGACGACCACCCAGGGAAAGCCGGTTCGCCTGAAGCTGCGCCGGGTCACCAGCTTCTGTGCAACCTCGATCGCAGGGTTCGCCAAGCGCAGCCTCGATCCAGACTGCTCTGTCGTCAGCGATGGCCTTCAGTGTTTCGCCAGCGTCGCAGACGCCGGGTGCGCGCACCAAGTCGTCAAGACCGGGTCAGGACCAAAAGCGGCTCGGACGCCAGCCTTCAAATGGGCCAACGCCGCGCTCGGCAACATCAAGGCCGCCATCACGGGCACCTACCGTGCCATCAACCGCAAGCATGTTCCGCGCTACCTCGCCGAATTCGAATACCGCTTCAACCGACGATACGATCTGGCCGCCATGATCCCGCGTCTCACATGGGCCGCCGTCCGAACCACCCCTATGCCCTACCGACTCCTGAAATTGGCTGAGGTTTATGTGTAATCAGGTAATGTTTTGCAGCATGCCCTCAATCGTGGACTGCCGCTGGTAGTGGGTCTTCTCCCACTCCTGATCGACCGCGCGGAACCTGTGCCAATCGGAGCTCTTGGCCTGGGTCCAGTTCTCGGAATAGGTGGGCGTGCCGTCGGCGAAGTTGATGATCCAGCCCTGTAGCAGATAGCGCTTCGGGTCCGGCTGCACGTCAACCGTAACGTCCTCGTAGTGGGTCGCCTTGCGCCCCTTCGGCTCGAAATAGTTGAACTTGCGGCTATCCCAGTCGACGAACTTGGCCGCGCCGGCGGCGCCAGACTTCACGGCGGCATCCGGCTCCAGGGCGTTCTGTTGCTCTTGGCTCGCGCTCATTGTCTTGGCCTCTCCCTAACGGTGTGACGACTTGGGGTTCGTCACCGTGCAGCCTGGGTGAACTTGTCGAAGTGGATGTGCTCCGGCTCGACGCCGAGCATGTGCAGCATCGGGATCACCGCGTCGATCATCGGCGGCGGCCCGCAAGCGTAGGCGTCGATCTCGCCCTCCAGCGGGGCCTCCCGTATCAGGCGGGTCAGCACCTCGTGGACGAAACCGGTCTCGCCCGACCAATCCTCCACCCCGTCGTGGTGCGACAGCGCCGCGATGAACCGGAAGTCCGAAAGCTCTCGCTCAAGCTTCCTGACGTGGTCGAGATGGAACAGGTCGCGCACGGTCCGCGCGCCATAGAAGAAGCGGATTGGCCGGCTCTCGCCGCTGCGCAGGTGGTCTTGCAGGATCGACCAGAGCGGCGACATCCCCGACCCGCCGCCGATCAGCAGCATCGGGCCGGGCCGTCCCTCGCGGCGAAACCAGGTGCCGTAAGGCCCTTTGACCCGCAGCTTCGCGCCGGGCGTGAGCGGGCCTTCGGCCCGCGGGTCCAGCCGCGCCGAGAACGCGCCGTCGGCGTAGCGCTTGATGATGAAGTCGAGTGTCGTGCCGCCCTCGGGCGGGTTGGCCATCGAGAAGGAGCGGGTGATCTCCGGCAAGCGGGCACCGGCGGGAATCGTGATGTCGACGTACTGCCCGGCCCAGAAACGCAGCGGCGCCTCGATCTCCAGCCGCAGCAGGCTGATGTCGTGGGTCAGCGGCTCGACGCCGACCAGTTCCGCGGCGTATTCGCGCACCGGAATCGACCGGCTCAGCAGATCCTCGTCGTAGTTCAGCAGCTCGATGACGAGATCGCTGTAGGCGTACGTGCGGCAGAGCAGGATGTGGTCGGTCTCGCGCTCGTAGTCGGCGAGCGCGAAGGTCGAGTACTTGCCAAGCTCGATGTCGCCTTCCATCAAGCGGGACTTGCAGCTACTGCACTGGCCCTCCTTGCAGCCGTGCATCACCGAGATGCCCTGGCGGAACGCCGCCTCCAGGACGGTCTCGCCCTCCTCGACCTCCATCTCAACGCCCACGGGCTCGAAACGGACGGTGTACGTCTCGGCCATGCTGGCCTTTCCCCCCGCAAGACGCTCCGGGGCAGCACTGGGCGGACCCCGGAGCAAGTGACTTATACCGAAGCCAGTGCCCTTTGGGTCATCGGGCTTGCTTGTCGCGGTGACGATCTGATTTGCTCTCCTTGGTGGTCGGAGGAGGGGCGGTGGTGCTGGGGCTGGCGATATCGGATCGGCACAGCGCGGAGGCGCTGCGAAAGATGGTGCGGGCAGAGACCCGGCCCCGTGTGGGCATCCGCATGCTGGCGATCGCGGCGCTGCTGGACGGGCTCGACCGGACCGGTGCGGCCCGACAGTTCGGCATGAGCCGCAACGTGCTGCGCATCTGGATCACGCGCTACAACCAGGACGGGGTCGCTGGTCTGGTGGACCGGTGGAGCAGCGGGCCGCCCGCGAAGCTGTCGGCCGAGCAGCAAGCGCAGCTGCGCGCCACGGTGGCGGCCGGCGCCGAACTCGAGCGCGACGGCATCGTCGCGTTCCGGGTGGCCGATATCTGCGGGGTGGCCGAGCGCGCGTTTGGTGTCCGCTACAGCCGCTCGGGGATGCAGCGCCTGCTGCACGCGATCGGCTGCTCCTGGTTGGTGCCGCGGCCCCGCCACCCTCGGGCCGATGCCGCCGCCCAGGCGGCGTTCAAAAAAGGATTTGCCGGCAATGCTCGCCACGCTCGCCGCCGCGCATCCCGCGGCCGCGCGCATCGAGCTGTGGTTCCAGGATGAGATGCGTGTCGGCCAGAAGGGCACGCTGACCCGGGTCTGGGGTCTGCGCGGCCAGCGTGCCGTGCGCCGACGCGACCTGCGGTTCAGCTCCGCTTATCTGTTCGGTGCTGTCTGCCCCGAGCGGGGCACTGGCGCCGCCCTTGTGCTGCCGCGCGTCAGTCTGTGGGCGACGAACCAGCACCTGGCCGAGATCAGCCAGCACGTCGCCCCCGGCGCGCACGCCGCCCTCGTGCTCGACGGGGCGGGCTGGCACTCCGAACCCGGCCTGGTCGTGCCCGCCACCATCACGCTCGTGCCCTTGCCACCCTACTCGCCGGAGTTGAACCCGGCAGAGGCGCTCTGGCATGAAATGCGGCGGCGCTTCTTCGCCTTGCAGGTGTTCAAAAACTACGACGCCATCGTCGATGCCTGCTGCGCAGCCTGGAACCGCGTCCAGGCAGACCCGGCGTTCATCAGGGCGGTCACCGGATACGCCTGGCTGCCCTCGCTCAAAGGCTAACGGCTTCGGTATGATCCGGGCTTCCTCTGCCGCGCCGACCGCCTCGGCTTCGGCCCTGGTCGGGCAACCGGTGGAGAACTCGGCGATCTCGAATGCCTGACGTCCAATCCGAACCGTGCCGCGGCAGTGCCAGACCTTGCCGCGCTTGCGGTAGTGGAGAACCAAGCGGCGCCCGTGAATGATGGCTTGGCAAAGCCGGGGCGCTCAGCGTCTCATGCTTCCGGAATTTGTCCACTGATTTCTGGAGTGGCTGGTGCGGTCAGCGGTGCCGTCGCGAATTGTGTGGAAATTAAACCCCGTCCGGTTTGAGAGGTGTGGTTTTGGAGGCAGGGTCCCTATCTCCAGGGGATGATGAAACTTAGCCTTGTTCGCTCCTGTCATGCTGCGCGTTGACCATGCCCGGTGGGGCCAGACGCCGGAGGACCTGCGTCGGCTCGCAACGAGCGCTGCCCATCAACGCACTCGCGAGCGCTTCTTGGCGCTTTACGAGATCACCGAAGAGAGTTGCGCCACGCAGGTTGCCGAACGCACTGGCCGCCACCCGCAGACCGTGATGGAGTGGCTGCACCTCTACAACGAGCGTGGCCCCGAGGCGCTGACCTACCGACGCACTGGCGGCCGTCCCCCCTTTGTCCCGCCATCGCCGCCGTACTCGGCGCAGAGCTCCGTGCGGCCCAGCAGGCTGCGGCCAGCCCATCCGTAGCCGGAGCTGATCCGCCGCCGCGCTGGACGCTCAAGCGCCTGGTCGGCTGCGTGCGGGCGCGGTTCGGCCGTCCCTGCTGCCGCGAGACCATCCGCGCTGCCCTGCACCGGCTGGACCTGTCGTGGAAGAAAGCCCGCAAGCTGCTCGGTCGCGCCGATCCCGAACGGCGCGCCGCCTTTCTCGACCGGCTACGGCCGGTGCTGGACAGCGCCCAGCGCGATCGGCACGTGCTGGTCCACCTCGACGAGGCGCACATCCACCAGGCCGAAGTTTTCATTGACCCTGCCCTGATCCGCTAGAGTTTCCTTCTGTTTTCTGGGTTACTGGCGGGCTGGATGTGTCCATACACGGGGCTTGCGTCGGCGCGACCTGGCGTGATTCGGTTCGGCCATGTTCATCGACATCGTGCCGAATGGTCGATCTGCGCCGGCAGTGCTGTTGCGCGAAAGCTATCGCGAGGGTCGCACGGTCAAGAAACGCACCTTGGCCAATCTGGGCCAATTGCCAGCCTTGGTGATTGATGGACTGCGGGTGCTCCTGCAGGGCGGCACGGCGATCGCACGACCGGGCGAGGTATTCGAGATCCAGCGCGCCTTGCCGCATGGCCATGTCGCCGCTGTGCTCGGCACGATGCGCAAGCTCGATCTGCCGCGGCTGCTCAGCCGCACGCCGTCGCGCGAGCGCGATCTGGCGCTGGCCATGATTGCCAGCCGGATCATCGCCCCTGGCTCCAAACTGGCGACCCTGCGGAGGCTGTTGCCGGAGACGGCGAGTTCCAGTCTGGGCCGGGTCCTCGACCTCGGTGCCATCGAGGAACGCGAGATCTATGCGGCGCTGGATTGGCTCGGCGGGGAGCAGATGCGCATCGAGCGGAGCCTGGCACGGCGCCACCTGAAAGACGGCACGCTGGTGCTCTACGATGTGAGCTCGTCGTATCTGGAAGGCCGGCACTGTGCGCTTGCCCAGCACGGCTATAGCCGGGATCGTCGGCCCGATCGGCTGCAGATCGTCTACGGCCTGCTGTGCGACCGCGACGGCTGCCCGATCGCTATCGAGGTGTTCGCAGGCGATACCGGCGATCCCACCACCTTGTCCGCACAGGTCGAGAAGCTGAAGCGCCGGTTCGGGCTCAGGCACTTGGTGCTGGTCGGCGACCGCGGCATGATTACCGCCGCGCGCATCCGTGATGACCTCAAGCCGGCTGGCCTCGATTGGATCACCACCCTGCGCGCGCCGCAGATCCAGGCGCTGGCCGAGAGCGGACCCCTGCAGTTGTCGCTGTTTGACCAACGCGACTTGGCCGAGATCACTGCCCCTGACTATCCGGGCGAGCGGCTGATCGTGTGCCGCAATCCGGATCTCGCGCGCGAGCGGGCGCGCAAGCGCGCGGAGCTGTTGGCCGCCACCGAGCGCGATCTGTCGCGGATCGCCGCCCAGGTGCGGCGGCGGCACGCGCCCTTGCGCGGCCAAGCCGCCATCGGGCTTGCGGTCGGTGCGGTGATCGATCATCACAAAATGGGCAAGCACTTCGCGCTGACCATCACCGCCGACAGCTTCACGTATCACCGCCAGCCCGAGAGCATCGACCGCGAGGCGCGGCTCGACGGCCTCTATGTCATCCGCACCAGCCTGCCGGCAGCGTCGATGGGTGCCGCGGATACTGTCCGGGCCTACAAGGACCTGGCCCGGGTGGAGCGGGCATTTCGCTCACTGAAATCGGTCGATCTGCGGATCCGTCCCATCCATCACTGGATCGAGCCGCGGGTCCGGGCGCACGTGTTCCTGTGCATGCTCGCCTACTACGTCGAGTGGCATCTGCGCGCGGCCTGGGCACCGATCCTGTTTCATGAGCACGACCGGGACGCTGCCCAACAGGAGCGCGCCTCGCCAGTCGCTGCGGCCGACATCTCCGAGGCCGCCAAGCGCAAGCGCGGCCGCCGGCGCAGCGATGACGGCCTGCCGGTCACCAGCTTCGGCGACTTGCTGGCCCACCTCGCCACCCTGACGCTTAACGTGGTCGCGCCACCCGAGGCACCGAATGCCTCATTCGTGCTCGCCGCCAAACCCACGCCGCTCCAGAGCAAGGCCTTCGAACTGATCGGCGCACCCTTGCCGCGTGTCCAGTAACCAGCCAGGGTCATTACGAAAATCCCCAGACTGCAGCACAGGTTCTTCCACCCGACAGTGCAAACTTCGGACCAGGACGCCGATCTCGGCTACGGCTGGGGCGAGCGCGGCAAGCGCTTCCACGTGGCCTCCTGCTCGCCCGGCCTCGCCGCCAGGGTCTCGCTCTACGGCCTCTACCTCTACAACGAAGGCCAGGTGCGGCTATGGCCCTATGCACGGGCCAACGGCGAACACACGATCGATGTGCTGCACCGGCTCCGTGCCGAGTTCCCCGATGGCATGCTCGTCGTGATCTGGGACGGTGTGCCCTGTCACCGGGCCAAGGCGGTATGGGCCGCCGCTGCCAGCCTGGGCATCACGCTCATGCCGCTGCCGGGCTACAGCCCGGACCTGATGCCGGTCGAGGCGCTGTGGCGCTGGCTGCGCGAGGACGTCACCTACCATCACTGCCACGCCACGGCCGACGACCTGACCCGGCGCGTCGCCCTGTTCGAGGCCAAGGTCAACCAAGACTCTTGCGTCGTCGCCGATCGCCTCTGGGTCAAGGACTGCCTCGATCCCGAGGAGGAGAAACTACGATTCTCAAACTAGACGCGGTTTAGTTGATCGCGTTGATCTTGAAGCCTCGCTTATACTCGGCGACGTGCTTCTCGCGCTCCTCGGGGCTCATCGCGCGTATCACCTCAAGCGGGGCGTTCAGCGTGTAGGGACGGAAGTCGTCGATCGTCCACATCTCCTTGTCCTCGAAGCGGAGATGCGGCTGCGCCACCATGGTCTTGCCATCGCTGCGGACGAAGCCGAGAATCCTTGATGCAGTCGGCCATGTTCCGGCCGTGGTAGGAGGTCTCCCACTCGCGCCGGCCGCCGAAGCGGCCCATCGCGGGCGTCGGCCGCCCCTCGTACTCCGCGCCGAACGCGACCTTGTGCGTCCGGCGGCACTCCTCGGAGCAGTAGGTGTAGAGCTTGCCGTCCACCTCGTCCACGCAGAACTCCTCGCGGATCAGGCAGGGCACCATGCAGCTCCAGCAGCGGTGCGGGTAGACGTAGCCGGTTTCCCCGGCGAACAGGATCGGCTTTTCGCCCCTGTGGCTCAGCTTGTCGTACCACTTCCAATAATTGCCGAACTCGGCGTACCAGCCCGGGTACTTGTGCTCGAACCACTCGAAGTCGCGCTCGCCCATGCCGTCGATGCGCCAGAAGTTCGCCGACCAGCTAACCGAGAAGAACTGCGCGGTCAGATGCACGTAGTTCTTCTTGACGATGCGGTCCCAGGCATGGGCCACGTCGTCATGGTGGATCTTCACGCCGTACTTCTCCAGCGGCAGCATGTAGGTGCGGTAGTAGTCCTCATAGATCCAGCGGTGCCACAGCTCGGCATAGGATTCCTTCTTCTTGTCGCGATTGGTGGTGCCGTATTCGATGAACGTGCCGATCGCCGCGTCAACGATCGCGTGGTTCTGCCAGAAGGCGTATTTCAGGTCGCGCTCCAGCAGCAGGTGGTTGCTCGGCTCCTTCAGCATCGACATCAGCATCGAATGCCCGTTGCCGATGTGCCGGCTCTCGTCGGACTGCACCGAGAGGAACACCGTCGGCAGCGCGTAGTCGCCGTTGCGCGCCGCCTCGGACGGCATGGCGACGAACAGCGTGTTGGTGAACGCCGTCTCCGCGACGACCGTCAGGTAGATGCTGGCGGCGGTGATGGCGTCGCCGGTCAGGAAGCCCTCGGCGAACTGGCGGCCGATGGTGCTGGCGTAGCACTTGCCGAACGCGGCCTCGGTGATGTCGAACCCGGCCGGGTCAATGTAGTTCTCCATGTACCATTTCTTAAGGTTCATCTGGATGGTGGAATGGCGGAACTCATCGACCATCTGCATGGTGAAGCCGGTGCGCAGCTCCTCGCCCGGCGCCAGCCGCGCGACCATCGCCATCGAGCGGGCCGCCGAGATCTCGGGGAACGGGATGATCGCCAGGAAGAGCTTCATCCACTCGATCCACCGCGGCTCAACGTTGCGGAACATGTCGCCGCGCAGCGCCGCGTCGAGCGCGCCGTAGACGCGGTTGTCCTTTTCCTTCTGCATCGGGAAATAGGAGCGCAACACCTGCTTCATCGGGTCGCGCGGCGCCTTGGTGATCTTGTAGTCGGTCGGGAAGGTGTTGGCTTCCTGGACGTAGCTCGGCGTCCAGCCGAGATCGGCGACCCGCTTGGCGGCCTCGCCGATGCTGATCCCGCGTTGCGCGGTGATCTTGTTGAGCGTCAATCCGTCAGGCATTTACCTCTTCCCTGTTCAATGTCACCCGCGAGACGCGGGCCGGCTTGGCACCAGCCGAGTGGACCGCGAAGGCCGCCTATCAAGCCCCAATACGGTTCACTTTAGTTGTTTGTGCCGCAGGGAGAACCAAGGCGAATGCTGCATTTTCAATTGGTTGGTATTCGACCGATAGCTTAAGTGAACAGGATTTTGCCTTAAGTGAACCGTATTGTATCAAGCCCGGAGGAACGGAGAAGGGCGCCGGCCCGCGACAAGCAGGGGCGACGCCCGGGGCATGGAACTTCCTTCCTCCGGCCAATTCTTGTTCCGCGACGCCCGCGCGACGCGGCGGTTGGCTGATCGCTTTTGACGCAATCGGTGTGCCAATCGATCCCGACCCGGCGCCACACATTGACGTCCAGCAAACCAGCGCCGCTCCGCCACGATGCCGACGGTGTCGCGCGGGCACCCGTCCCATTCCAAGGCAATGGAGCGTCGCAACTGTCCCATTCTGGAACAGCCTCATGACACCGGGTCGTCCAAGCCGGGATTGCCCGAGGGACGCACCAGCGATTTGCCCTCCGCGATGAAGCGGGCCGCCAAGATCAGAGCCCCCATGGTGAAGTCCTTGCCGTGCGCGGCGATCATCTCTTCGGCGAGCGCGCCAAGGCGGCCGAAGAACCGGTCCTTGGAGGCGTCATCGCCCTGGCTCATGCTTCGGCTCCCTGGCTTGCAACCGCGCCAGCTCCGCTGGGGCGTTCCCCTGGCCGACGGAGCAGCCCTTCGGGGAACAGGACAGTCCCGGCCTCGCCCTCCGCCGTGCCGAGCGCGAGCAGGCGCCCATCGGGCGAGAAGGCGAGCGCCGTCACCGCCCCGCCGCCGGCTGTCTTGACAAAGAGCGCGTCCTCGACGCCCGGCTGGCAGAGGATGACCGCGCCATGGCTGTAGCCGGCGGCGAGCAGCGGCAAGGCCGGATGCCAGGCGATCACCGAGACCGGATGCTGGCGGCTCGGCAGGCCGCAGCCCAGCGGCTCGGCCGCGCTCGGCGGATCGAAGCGCCAGCAGAGCGTGCGCGGCCCGCCAGAGGCGGCGAGGAAGACGCCGTCGGCGGAGACGGCGAGCCAGCGCGGCAGGGCGGCACAGCCGGTGAGCGCGACGTCGTCGCCTCCGGGCATGTGCCAGACGACGATCGCGCCGCGCTCGCCGGACCCTTCCAGGCCCGCCGCCAGGTACGCGCCATCGGGGCTCCAGGCCAGCGCGAGTGGGCGCCCTGGCGTGCGCAGGTGCCGCACGGGGGCGTGATCCTCCGCGACGACGCTGACGCCCTCTGCATGTGCCACCGCCAGGCGGTGGCCGCCGGGTCGTAAGCCAGCGCGCCCACGACACTGGGCAGGCTCAGCTTTTGCCCCGTGGTGGTCCGCACGTCACGCCCAGAGGCGAAGGCGAACCGGCCCGCTCCGCCAGCGGCGATAAACGCGATCGGCCGCCCGCCGAACCCGGTGCGCGGACGCGCCTCGCCCGACGCGGACAGCCGCACCAGCGTGCCGTCCGCGCCGCCGCTCAGAGCCGCCGGTGGGGTCGGACACCAGGGCCAGGCAGCCGCCCAACACGCCGGGACTGGCTTTGTGCGCCTGCACGCGCGCGACCGGCGGGCGCGGCGCGCGGGCCAGGATCAGCTCGACGCCGCCGTCCGGCCGCCGGGCGATCCGTGGCCCACCGTCCCAGCGCGCGCGCCACCGCACCATCGGCGAGGCCGAACGCGGCGAGCGGGTGGTCGGCGTCCCAGGGAGCCTCCCAAGCCACGCCGACGATCGCCGCGCCGAGCAGGTCGATCAGGGGCGGCTGGACCATGTCAGGGGATCAGCACCGCCCGGCCCTTCACCTTGCCATGGTGCAGATCCTGTAGCGCCTGGTTGGCGTCCTGAAGCCGGTACTCGCGGGTGGCGAGATGCACCAGGCCGCGATCGGCGAGCGCCATCAGCTCCACCAGCTCGGGATAGGTGCCGACCAGGTTGCCCACGATCGTCTTTTCGCTGACGATCATGTCCATGGTCGGCAGGTCGATCTTCCCGCCGGAGCCGACGATGTAATAGGAGCCAGCGTTGCGCGTCATGGCGATGCCGGTCTTCACCGCGTCGCCCTCGGCCACGAAGTCGATCACCGCCTCGGCACCCTTGCCGCCGGTCAGGTCGAGCACGCGCTGCAACGCGTTCCCATCGGCTTGAACGACGTGGTGCGCGCCGCACTCCTTCGCGAGCTGCAACGCCATCTCCGATCGGTCGACGGCGATGATCTCGGCGGCGCACAGCGCGCGCAGCACCTGAATGCCGATATGGCCGAGCCCGCCCACGCCGATCACCGCCGCGTACTCGCCGGGCAGCAGGTGGCGCGAGGCTTTCTTGGCGGCACGGTACGCGGTCAGGCCAGCGTCGGTGTACGGCGCCACGTCCTTCGGGGCGAGCGACTTCGGCAGCTTGATGAGCGCGCGCTCGCCAGAGAGCAAATACTGCGCGTAGCCGCCATTGGTGTTATAGATCCGGCTGTCATTATCTTGAATCATGCCGCATAGCGCATGGACTTCTGGCGGAAGAAGCTGCGGACCCGGGCGGGCGACTTGGCCAGCCGACGCATGTGGCGGATGGCGGCCTGCTTGAGCTGCTGTTTGCTGCGCATTGGCGGCTTGCGGGTGACGTGCCGCTTGAGGTCGGCATTCAGCCCTTCATCCGGATTGAGTTCCGGACTGTGGGACGGCAGGTAGGAGACCTCGATCTGCGCCTTGTGCCGGGCGAGCCACTCACGCACCACCGCCGAACGGTGCACTGGCAGCCGGTCGAGGATCAGGAACACCTTGCGCCCGGCATCACGGATCAGGCGTTGCAGGAAGCCGATCAGCACCGGCGCCTTGATCGCGCCGTCCAGCACCTGCCAGCGCAACTCGCCTCGGTTGCTGACCGCCGAGATCAGGCCCCGCCCGATGCGGCGCTGGTGGGGCCGCACGACGGGTGTCTTGCCGGGGAGCGCGTAGGAACGACCGCGCACGTCCTCGGCGCGCAGCCCGGTCTCGTCGCCCCAGAAGATCACCCCACGCGCCCGCCGGGCCCGGGCGACAATCGCTGGATACTCCCGGCGCAGCCAATCGCGCACCGCTGCCGGTTGCTGCCCATGGGCCCGCCGCAGCGGCTTTTGCGCGGTGAAGCCCCAGCGTGCCAGGTGCGTGCCGGTGGTGCGCACCGCCAGGCGCACGCCATACTGGCGGCGGATGAGCGCACCCACCGCCCCCTCCGCAGCCATTCCATGGACTGCGTCCATGGAACCTTCGGCTGCTCCGCCCGGCTCCACAGCGCAAAGTCCAGGCCCAACTCGTCGGGCACACGGCGGCAGATCAGCCGCTGGATCTCCCTCTCCTGTGCCGTCGTCAGCAGCTTCTGCTCGTCTGGCTTGCGCCCGCGCTTGCCGCTGACCAGCCCCGTCTCGCCCTGGGCGTCAAAACGCTTGCAGATGTCGAACACGCCGGTTTGGCTGAGCCCGACCTGGGCGGCGATTGCCGCATAGTTCGCACCGCTCTGGCGCAGGCCGATCACCTGTCGCCGTCTTTCTTCCTGGGCCGCCGGGGCCAGCTTGCGCATGTCCACGTGCTTCATGTCCGAGGACGTGGTGGCCCTCAGCTTCTATCCAAGATAATGGCAGCCGGATCTATAATGCCGGGGAACTTGCTGTCGGTCGCGTGCATGTCGTCACCGCGCCGGCAGGCCAGGCAGTGGCCGCTGGTGACGAGCGGGTGGCAGATCACGGCGTCGCCAACCTTCACGCTTTCCACGCCGTTACCGACCTCCAGAGGTGGCTCAGGAATTTTGAACAGGGCGTTAAGTGGAAACTCGGCCTGACGGCAGGCATGTTTTGCCTGCGAATCAGGAGCGAAGATGAAGAAGCGAGCCCGCCGGAACCACACACCGGCCTTCAAGGCGAAGGTGGCCCTTGCTGCCCTGAAAAACGATCGAACGATTGCACAGCTTGCTGAGCAGTTCGACGTGCATCCCAATCAAATCACCTCGTGGAAAGAGCAACTGCTTGCAGGGGCTGCCGACGTGTTTGAACGCGGTGGCAGCACCAAAAGAGGTGGCCGGCCAAATTCGGACAGGTCGATAAGTGGAAACCGTGCCTGAAAGCGGCGAGTATGCCGCGGATCAGGAGCGACGATGACGGGACGTACACGCCGGACCCATGCCCCGGGCTTCAAGGCCAAGGTGGCGCTGGCCGCTATCAAGGGCGAGAAGACGCTGGCCGAGTTGGCACAGCAATACGATGTGCACCCCAACCAGATCACCGCCTGGAAGGGTCAGTTGGTTGATGCGGCTGCCGGGGTATTTGGCGGGAGCGGAACCGCGGCGGAGGCGACACCGGCGGTCGATCTGAAGGTGCTGCACGCCAAGATCGGCGAGCTGACCCTGGAGAACGATTTTTTGGCCGGTGCGCTCGGCAAAGCCGGCCTGCTGAGCGCAAAGCGATGATCGATCGGCGCCATGAACTGCCGCTGGCGCGGCAGGCGGCGTTGCTGCGGCTCAGCCGGAGCAACCTCTACTATGAACCTCGGCCCGTGCCGGCGGCGGAGCTTGCGATCATGCGCCGGATCGACGCACTGCATCTCGATTACCCGTTCGCAGGTAGCCGGATGCTGCGTGATCTGCTGCGCGGCGAGGGCGTTGTCATCGGCCGTGACCTGGTGCGGACGATGATGCGGCGGATGTGCATCGAGGCGCTGTATCGCCGGCCGAACACCTCGAAGGCCGCGCCGGGACACAAGATTTACCCATACCTGCTGCGGGGTCTGACGATCGAGCGGCCCAACCAGGTTTGGTGCATGGATATCACGTACATCCCGATGGCGCGTGGCTTCGTCTATCTGGCGGCGGTGGTGGACTGGTACAGCCGTCGGGTTCTGGCGTGGCGGCTATCGATCAGCATGGAGGAGGATTTCTGCCTGGCGGCGGTTGAAGAAGCGCTTGCCAAGCACGGCCGGCCGGACATTTTCAACACTGACCAAGGCAGCCAGTTCACCGGGACTGCTTTCACCGGCCTGCTGCTGGCGAACAAGATCGCCATCAGCATGGACGGCCGCGGCGCCTGGCGGGACAACGTGTTTGTCGAGCGGCTCTGGCGGTCGGTAAAATACGAGGAGGTCTATCTGCGGGCTTATAACAGTGTCACCGAGGCGCGCGCATCGATTGGCCGATATCTCGACTTTTACAATCGCAAACGGCCCCATTCGAGCCTTGACGCCCGGACACCGGACCACGCCTACTTCACCCACCTGCAGCAACGAGCGGCAGCATGACTTTCGCCGCCGTTGTCGGGTCGTCGCTCCGGTCGGGCTACGCCCTCCCTGCGCGACGACCCGACAACGGCATATTGCGGAACCAATCGGCAGGGGATCCACTTATCGAAGGCGAAACGCTGTCTCGACAAAGCCGACCACCTCTAAATCATCGGTCCCCGAGGTCGATATCAAGGCCCTGCACGCCAAGATCGGCGAGCTAGTCCTGGAGAACGATTTTTTAGAACGTGCGCTCGGCAAGGCGGGATTTCCGAGCGCAAAGCGATGATCGACCGTAACCACAGGCTTGCGTTGACGAAGCAGGCGGCGCTCCTCGGCATCTGCCGAGGCAGCGTCTACTACGAACCGGCGCCGGTGTCGGATGCAGACCTTGCGCTGATGCGGCGGCTGGATGAGCTGCACCTGGAGTTCCCTTTCGCAGGTTCGCGGATGTTGCGCGGCTTGCTGGCTGCCGAGGGGAGCAAGGTCGGCCGTCGTCATGTCACAACATTGATGCGGAGAATGGGGATCGAAGCGATCTATCGCAGGCCCAACACATCGAAGCCTGCGCCAGGTCATCGCATCTATCCGTATCTGCTGCGCGGATTGACGATCAATCGGCCGAACCACGTCTGGGCGACCGACATCAGCTACATCCCGATGGCGCGCGGCTTCGTCTATCTCACTGCCGTGATGGACTGGTTCACACGACGCATCCTGGCCTGGCGACTGTCGAACACGATGGAGGCTTCGTTCTGCATCGATGCTGTCGAGGAAGCCCTTGCAAAACACGGCTGCCCGCAAATCTTCAACACCGATCAGGGCAGCCAGTTCACCAGTACCGAATTCACCAGCGTGCTGATCAACAACGCCATCTCGATCAGCATGGACGGCAAGGGCGCATGGCGAGACAACGTTTTTGTCGAGCGCTTCTGGCGAACCATCAAGTACGAGGAAGTCTATCTGCGTGCCTATGATGGCGTCGAAGAAGCACGGCAATCAATCGGCCGCTACATCGCCTTCTACAACGCAAGGCGACCTCACGCAGCCCTTGACGGCCGCACCCCGGATCAAGCCTACTCTCACCCGCTGCCGCTCCGCACGGCAGCATAACCCCCGGCCGACGATCCACTTAACGACGCGGAAATTTTGTTCAAAGGACCGGGGCCACTTCATCCTCCACCCAGCCGGCGTTCTCGTGGCCCATGATATAGGGAAGCCTCACATCGACCTTGTCGCGCCAGATGCCCTCGATGATGTGCAGGTCGGTGCGGCAGACGCCGGCGCCGCCGATGCGCACGACCACATCGCCTGGGCGCTCGATTCGTGGATCCGGCACGTCCTCGTACCGCACGAACTCATCGTGGCTCAGAGTCTCGTCATACTGGTGCAGCACGGCGGCCTTCATCGCTTCCCCCCCCCCTCGCGCATTTTGGCTGTGGTGGCCAGTGCAACCGCCGTGCCAAGCGCCGAGGACACGAACAACAGGCGCCCGGCCGTGTCCTCGACTGGATCCGTGTTCCGAAACGACACAGACTCCCCGCCAGGTTGTTCCGTTTCGAAGCATTAGCGCGCCCTAGCGTACGTGGGGCACCCGGCTTAGCGTGACTGGGAACGGCTGCCGCACCAAGGCGAAGCCGAGGGAGGACGCCGATGAAGCGATCGGACGAAGAGCGCCTGACCCGCGCCCGTATCGCGCTCGAACAGCGCGGCGCAGCACCGGGCGCGCTGGTCTCGGACGAAATCTCGGCGAGCTGGCGCCGCTGTCTCGCCGCCGGCCTCGACCCCGCCCGGCCGCCGCCGATGCGCGTTCTTGACCCGGCAAGCCTGCGGGCGCGGCGCGAGCGCCACGACCTCGTTGCCCGTCTCGCGCTGGCCGAGATGCGCAGCCTGAATCACCAGATCGCCGGCACGAACCATCTGATCGCGTTCGCCGCGCCCGACGGCATGCTGCTGGAGACGCTGGCCGACCCGAGTTTCCTGCCAACCGCGCGCAGCAGCGGCATCTGCCCCGGCGGCCTGTGGGGCGAGGCCGAGCGCGGCACCAACGCGCTGGGCACGGTGGTGGCGATCGGCAAATCCCTCACGGTGCATGGAGGCGAGCACTTCTTCCGCCAGTTCGGCGGCCTGACCTGCACCGCCGCTCCCGTCTTCGGACCGGACGCGGAGCTAGCCGGCATCCTGGACGCCTCCTCGGACTGCCGCTCGCGCCAGACCCATACGCAGGCGCTGGTCAACATGGCGGTGGCGCACATTGAGAACGGGTTGTTCCGCGAGCACCACCGGAGCAATCTCGTTCTCGCCTTCCACAGCCGGGCCGAGTACCTGCACACGCCCAGCGCCGGGCTGATCGCTGTCGGGCTGGACGGGATGCTGCTTGGCGTCAACGCGCAAGCGCGCTTCCTTCTCCAGGGCCTGCCGGCGCTGCCGCGGCGGCGCTTCGATGAGGTATTCGAGACCCGCTTCGAGACCCTGGTGGCGCGGGCGCGCGCGCAGGAGCGGCTGCTGCTGCGCGACGCGGTCGGCAGCGCATTTGTCGCCACGATGCAGAACCTGCGCCTGCTTCCCTCGCCGATGGTGCGGAGTGCTCCGGCGCAACCCCACGCCCTTAGGCCCCGCGTCCTCGCCTCTCCGGCGGACGCGCCATCCACGCCATTCGTGGCCGATGATCCAGCGGTCGCCGCGTCGGTTCGCGAGCTGACGGCGGCGGCGGTGCGAGGACTGCCTATCCTGTTGCGCGGCGCGACGGGCACCGGGAAGGAGCACCTGGCCCGCCACGCGCACGCGGCGGCCGGGCGGGCGGGCGCGTTCGTCGGGGTGAACTGCGCCGCGCTGCCGAAAAGCCTGATCGAGGCCGAGCTGTTTGGGTATGCGGAGGGCGCGTTCACCGGCGCGCGGCGCCACGGCGCGGGCGGCCTCGTTGCGCAGGCCGACGGGGGCACGCTGTTCCTGGACGAGATCGGCGACATGCCGCTTGAGCTGCAAGCTGTGCTGCTGCGCCTGCTCGACGACTGGCAGGTGCGACCGGTTGGCGGCCAGCGGACGCGGCGGGTGGACGCGCAGCTCGTGGCCGCCACCAACGCCGATCTTGAGAAGCGCGTCGAAGCTGGCGCTTTCCGTGCCGATCTGTTCTATCGGCTGAACGTGGTCGAGGTGCGCTTGCCAAGTCTGGCGGAGCGCAGCGACTTCCGCGCAATCGCGATCCGCCTGCTGGCGGATTCTGGCGCCCCAAGCCCGCCTCGAGCCCGAGTTGCTGGCACGGCTCGGATCCCGTCACTGGCCTGGCAACATCCGCGAGCTGCGCAACGTGCTGGCCCGCCTGACCCTCGACTGCCCGGACGGCACGATCGAGCTGGCGGCGGTCACGCGCCTGCTTGGCCCGGAGGCGGCCGGCGAGATGGGACCGGAGCAGCCAGAAGCGTCGCTGCGCCAATCGGTGCGCGCGCGCATATCCAGTATCTACGAACAGGAAGGCCGCAACGTGAGCCGCACGGCGCGACGGCTTGGCGTGTCCAGGAACACGGTGTACCGGGCCGTCGGCGACGCAAGGGGATAGCGGCCGTCGATTTCGGGAGAGCGATAAACTCTCGGAGCTCTGACAAGAATTACATTGTCACGTGAAGGACGCCGAACCAGGGAGCGCGCGAACACGCGCGCTTGTCGAATCATATGCTATTAATGATACCTGAAACTTTGCATAATCAATGTGAGCACTTCAAGGTTATATTAGCTCGACTTTGGCCATTCAGGCGGCATGGCAGAGGGCGTGGGCGATGCCTTCACGGAGTCCTGGACGGAGTTTTGCTGCCTTGGCCGAATGCCGTGAGATGATCAAACCCTGTTCGGCCCAGATTTGGCGCCGCACGGCGGCGAGGGCGTCGACGAATGTCGGCTGCTGCTTGTGATACCAAGCGGTCCTCCACGCGCGTGAGCGTGCCTGTTGGCCGAGACGGGCGGCGAGCAAAGTGACGATGGAGAACATGCCGAGCAGGCAGGGCGTGGTGCGCGCGACAGCCTTGTCCGACCATTGCCGCTGGGTCTCAAGGCCGAGGTGATCGCGCACTTCTCGGAATGTGACCTCGAGTTGCCAGCGTTGGACGAACCAGCGGACGATCTGGAGCGGGTCACGGGCGGGATCGGTGCAGAGCAGGGCCTGCGGGTCGAAGCGACGCTGGGGATCGCGCAGCAGCACCCAGCGGATCGGCACGACCGGCATACCGCTGTGACGCCAGACGGCAGTGGCGGAGTGGATCTCCACGACGCGCTCGCCCTCGCCATACCAGCCCGGCACCGTGACGCGTTGCCAGGGCGTGGTTGCCTCGGTGAGCACGGCGGCGAGTGTGGGCAGGCGCTTACCCTTGGTCCGGGGACGCCCAACCGTGCCAGGCGGGCGCGGCGGTGCTGGCTCGTAGAGGGCCGCATCCAACCGGAGGCGGGTGATGCAGATCAAGCCCCGGCGGGCCAGCGCCGCCAGGAAGTCGAGGGCGGAGAAACCGTTGTCGCTGACCAGCACGATCTCGCGCCCAGGTAGCCATCGACGGGCCTGCAAGCCGAGTTGCCGGCCCCAGTCCGTCAGCTTCTTGTGCCGCCGCCCGTGCTTTTGCGCGTATCGCTCGGAGGGCGCCAGGGCGGTCAGGAACGGCAAGGCCCAGACGCGCCCGCCCAAGGGATGGGGACCAGCAGCATGAGGGAGAGCCAGCGCAGGCCGCTCGCTTTGACGAAATGGCCATGGCTGGATCGGACCGGGTCACGGTAGATGCCCTTGGCCGCAATGCGCTTGCCGCGGCGGCGCTCGATCGTGTCGTCAAGCCCTTCGCTGGTATTCCAGCCGCTGCGCGGCCGGAACCTTGACCAGCTCCGCCCAACACCACCGTCCCGGTCGGGGCGAAGACGCTGATCAGCAAGCCCAGCAGCAAGCGGGCACCGTCGCGAGGGCTCCAGGCAGCACGGTTGAGCACCCGGTGGTAGTTGGTGAAATGCCGCTCCCGCGTGAGCCCGGCGACGCGCAGGAGGCTCGTCACCGTGCGCTGGCCGGGAGCCAGGATGGCGCCGAGCAGCAACACTTCGGCGTGGCGCCAAGTCCGCTGCTGCAGGAACACCGGCGCAAAGGATAGCGTGACCGCGGCGAAGCGGGAGGGTAAATCCAGCATGGCGGCGTCTCTTGGCGGGGACCCGCAAGCTTACCCGCTCACCCGCTCCGCCACCCCCCGCTCTCATGGGCGCCATCCGGACCAGCCTCAAACGGCCAAAGTCGAGCTTAGGGCCTGTTGAGAATTAGGATTTCGCTACGGGGTCAGGCGTGATTCAAGCTCTGGATGGAGCGACTCGTTTTGACCGACGCGCAATGGGCGAAGATGGAGCCGCACTGCCTGGGCAAGCCGACGGACCCCGGGCGCGGCGGGAAAGACAATCGGCTGTTTGTCGAAGCGGTTCTATGGATCGTGCGGACCGGCAGTCCGTGGCGTGATCTGCCGCCCGTCTTCGGCAAGTGGAACACGGTCTTCAAACGATACCGAGACTGGGTCAAAGCCGATGTTTTCGTTCGGCTGTTCGAGGCATGCTCGGATGAGCCGGACCTCGAATACGCCATCGTCGATGCCACGATCGTCAAGGTCCACCGCCACGGACAAGGCGCAAAAGGGGGACTCAGAGCCAGGCCATCGGCCGCTCCAAGGGTGGCATGACCACCAAAATCGTCGCCCTGACCGATGCGCTGGGCAACCTGGTGCGTTTCGTCCTTCTGCCAGGCCAGCGCTTCGACACGGTGGGCGTTCCGCCGCTCATCGAGGGCGTCACATTCGGCGCGCTGATTGCGGACAAAGCCTTCGACAGCAACGCCCTTATTGCCGAGCTCGATGCGCGCGGGGCCAAGGTGGTGATCTCCCAGCATCCGCGCCGGGCGCAGCCGCTTGCGATCGACAAGGAGATGTATAAATGGCGCCACCTGATCGAGAACTTCTTCTGCAAGCTGAAAGAGTTCAAGCGGATCGCCATGCGCGCCGACAAAACCGATCAGAGCTTTGCGGCCAACCTCCATCTCGCCGCCGCCGTCATCCATTCGCGATGATTCTCAACAGGCCCTAGAGCGGGATGAGTTTAGGTCGGATCATATCCGGCCTGGACAAAGTAGTTTCGGCATTCTGTCGTTGTAACGGCGTTGAGGAAGTCAGCGAGCGTGCCGCACACGGGGTCAAGGCTTCGGCCAGCTGCTTGGCGCAACCAGTCCTTGAGCTTGGCAAACAGCATCTCGACCGGTTCAGATCGGGTGACTATTTCGGCAGCAGGAACAGTTTGGCCCCGGTCGCCCGAATAGCGCGCCGCACGGCTTTGCTCTTGTGGCTGCGCAGATTGTCCATGACGACAATGTCGGTCGAAACGTGGTCGGCCGCTACGATGCCCGCGGAAACGTGTTCCCTCGAAAGCAGCGCCCCGAGCAGAAGATCGATGCCGCGGTCGCGCTGATTATGGCGGTCGGGGCAAGCGATGGCTGCGGTGCCGGAGCGCTCGGCCTATGAGGAACAGGGGATCATCTACATCTGAGCCCCAATAGTTGCCGGCGATGGGCATCGGCGCGGGTGTGCCACACTGCCCCGCCACAAACGGCTGACGCGCAATGCAATTCCATCTCAACGGGTTCCGGCCCGGCGATCCAAATGTGTCCGAAGCTGACGTCCGGCACCAGGCGCGCCGCGCCGAGGACAGGCTCCCCACACAGGTCGACGTTCTCATTGTCGGCTGCGGCCCCGCCGGTCTGACCCTCGCCGCGCAACTCGCTGCCTTCCCCGACATCACAACCCGCGTCGTCGAGCAAAAATCCAGCCGCCTTCTGGTCGGCCAGGCCGACGGCATCGCCTGCCGCACAATGGAGATGTTCCAGGCCTACGGCTTTGCCGATCGTGTCATGAAGGAGGCCTACTGGGTCAACGAGTTCGCCTTCTGGAAGCCGGAGGAGACCCATCCCGAGACCCTGGTCCGGAGCAACCGCATTCAGGACGTCGAGGACGGGCTCTCGGAGTTCCCGCACGTCGTCCTCAATCAGGCGCGCGTGCACGACTTCTGTCTCGAGGTGATGCACAACTCGCCCACCCCCCTCACGCCTGATTACAACCGCCGCCTGCTCGACGTTACCATCCCTAAGGACGCTCCGGACGCGCCTGTCACCGTTCGTCTGGAACGCCTCGACCCCGAGCATCAGGGCGAGGTGGAAACGATCAGCGCCCGCTTTGTCGTCGGCTGCGATGGCGCCCGGAGTGCAGTCCGCCGGTCCTTAGGGCGTGCGTTGCATGGCGACTCCGCCAATCAGGCATGGGGCGTGATGGACGTCCTCGCCGTCACCGATTTCCCCGATGTCCGCCTCAAGGCGGCGATCCAGTCGGCTCACCACGGGAGCGCCCTCATCATCCCGCGCGAGGGCGGATACCTGTTCCGTATCTATCTCGAGCTCGACAAGCTCGCCGAGAACGAGCGCGCCGCGAGCCTCAACGTGACCCCTGAGCGCCTCGTCGCCGCCGCCCGTCGCATCCTCCACCCCTACCGCCTTGAGGTGAAGGAGATCGCCTGGTGGTCGGTGTACGAGATCGGGCAGCGCCTGTGCGACCGGTTCGACGACGTTCCGGACGATTCAGCCGCCGGCGTCCACCCTCGCGTCTTCATCGCCGGTGACGCCTGCCACACCCACAGCCCCAAGGCCGGCCAGGGAATGAACGTCTCCATGCAGGACGGCTTCAATCTCGGCTGGAAGCTCACCGCCGTTCTTCGCGCCACGCCGCGCCCGCGCTCCTGCGCACGTATTCCGATGAACGACGCGCCCTCGCACAGGAGCTGATCGATTTCGATCGCAAGCTCGCGAGGATATTCAGCGCGCCAGTAAAGGATCCCAAGAACCCCGACAGCGACGGCGTCGACCCAGCGGAGTTGCAGGACTATCTCATCCGGCAGCTCCGCTACACCGCGGGGACCGAAACTTGCTACCGGCCCTCGATCATCTGTGGCGACCCGACCTGGCAGCACCTGGCCAAAGGCTTGCCCATCGGGAAGCGATTTCATTCGGCACCCGTCATCCGTCTCGCCGACGCGCGCCCTCTCCAACTTGACCATGTCGCGCGGGCCGACGGCCGGTGGCGCCTATACGCATTTGCTTCCGCGGAGGACCCGGGCGCCTCCTCAACCCGCACTCATGCACTGTGCGCCTTTCTTGCCGACTTTTCCCGCTCGCCGATCCGTCGCTTTACCCCACCGGGTGCCGACATCGATGCCGTTATCGACCTCCGGGCCATCTTCCAGCAGGGGCCACCGCGATCTCGACCTGGCAGTCATGCCCTCTCTCCTCCTGCCTCATAAGGGGCGCTACGGGCTGCACGACTACGAAAAGATGTTCTGCCCCGACCGCAGGCCGGACCAGGACATATTCGACATGCGGGGCATCGACCGCGCTCAAGGCTGCATGGTCATCGTTCGCCCCGACCAGTACGTCGCCCACATACTCCCGCTCGACGCCCACGATGCACTCGCTGACTTTTTCGATGGGCTCATGCTCCCGGCAGCGTAGCTGCCCGGCGAAGGAGCTGCCCCCGCGCTGTGAGCTGGTCGGATTCGGCACGAGGGTAATCCGGTGCTGGAGTGGTGCATCGGCAACGTGGTCGGGCGGTACTGTGGGGGTGGTAACATCTATCCTTCGAAAGCAACGGCCCGAGCAGAAGATCGACGCCGCGATCGCGCTGCTCATGGCGATGGGCCGGGCCATGACCGATGACAGCAGCGCCGCGGGGCTCGAGGCTTCCTCGCCGGCCAATTTACGCGGATCTCAGTGGCTGAGGGCTTGGAGCGCCGACGGAGTGCTGTTCTCAATGCGCTCGTGGCGCACGAGCGTCGATCTCGTGCTCCGTCTGGACGACTTCGAGGGGCAGGACTGTGATCTCGCAGTCGATCTGGCGAGGGAGACCGACTTCATCGCCATACTGTCGATGGACATCGCGCCGCGACCCACGGCCGCGCCGGAATCGGCGATTTGTCGAATCCACCGCCGCGAGACCACGTTGTTCGGCACGCGCGTAACGGCATGGAAGACGACTGGCGTGGCGCTGTAGTTCCCCGTGCACGCAGTGGACGGGCATCTATCGTACGGTCGCCTTCGCGATGCTATCCGAACGATGTGACGGGATGGAGGCGCGCAATCCTGTCTACCTGGGCTGGACCGCGGCGGGCAGTCCGGTGCTCACCCAGCATTGAGGCCGACTTCGAGGCGATCGAAGCCGATGTGCGGGCCGCGTCAACCGGCCGGCCACATGTCTGCACCCAACCGGCGGACCTCAGCACCAAATTCCCCTGATACGGCGGGGGCCGTCCAGACATGACCCCGGCCGCGCCGACGCTGGTAGTTGGGTCGCCGCCGGTTGAGCACGTCGGCGACAAGTCTTACGGGAGATGGACGAGTGCCATTGCGGCCATCGTACGGGCGGGCAAAGCTCGCATTGCTGCGTTCGTTGCACGGGAGATCCAGCCGTGCCGAGGCGCAGCAGCCGGCGCGGCCCTGACAGGAGTTGCCTTCGGAGGGAAGCCATGAAAATCACAGGTTTCGAGACCATCAGGCTCGGCCAGTTCCCAAATCTGCTTTGGCTTCATGTCCATACCGATCAGGGGCTTGTTGGTCTAGGGGAGACGTTCTTCGGCCCGCGCGCTGTCGAGGCATACATCCACGAGACGGTGGCGCCCCTGTTGCTCGGCAAACCCGCACTGCAGCTGGACCGGCATGGGCGGACGCTGCAGAACCAATATCTCGGATTTTCCGGGAGTGGGGTGGAGATGCGTGCTGCTTCGGCTGTGGACATCGCCCTGTGGGACCTGTTCGGTCAGGCAACCGGGCAGCCGCTGCATCAATGCCTGGGCGGCCTCTCGCACGATCGCGTTCGCATCTATAACACCTGCGCCGGCTACCGATACATTCGTGCCCCAGGCGGGCAGAAGACGGACAACTGGGGCGTCAATGCTGCGGCTGGCGCTGGGCCCTACGAGGACCTGGATGCGTTCCTGCATCGCGCCGACGAGCTCGCACATTCTCTGCTCGAGCAGGGCATCACGGCGATGAAGATCTGGCCGTTCGATTTCGCGGCCGAGGCGAGCGAAGGTCGTTCCATCTCCGCCGCCGATCTCGAGTCCGCCCTCGTGCCGTTCCGCAAGGTTCGCGACGCGGTGGGGGACAAGATGGGCATCATGGCGGAGCTGCATTCGCTGTGGACGCCGCCGGCGGCAGAACGAGTTCCTGCGGGCGCTGGCGGACATTCAGCCGTTTTGGGTCGAAGACCCGATCAAGATGGCCAACGCCGACCTGCTCGCGAGCCTGCGCGCCCGCACCCGTGTCCCGATCTGCGCCAGCGAGACGGTCGCGACCGGGCGGGGCTTCCGCGAGTTCCTGCAGGCGGACGCGGTGGACGTGGTGATGCTGGACCTCTCCTGGTGTGGCGGCGTTGGCGAGGCGAAGAAGATCGCAACGCTCGCCGAAGCCTGGGGCCGCCCGGTGGCCCCGCACGACTGCACCGGTCCCGTGGTGCTGGTCGCATCCGTGCACCTGTCGCTCAGTTGCCCGAACACGCTGGTGCAGGAAACCGTCCGTGCGTTCACCACCGGCTGGTATCGGGAGGTACTGACCGAGCTTCCGGACATCCGCGACGGCTTTGTCCGCCCGATGGCCGGGCCGGGGCTTGGAACCAAGCTGCAACCCGAGCGCTTGAGGGCGACTGACTGCGAGCGGCGGGTGACCAAAACCTAGCTGGCGCTCGGCTCGCCTGTGCGTCAGTCCGGCCATGATCAGGTCGGTAGTCAGGGAGGTCTCTGCCGTGTCGGCGCACACGCATCGGGCCGCCATGGATCGCGCCGTCAGCTATCTGATCACCAACTACAACCCGAAAGGGAACCGGATCGGTTGGTTGATGATGGCCTCGATCCTGGTCGAGGCGTGGGACCTCTATTCGATCGCGTTTGTGCTGATTTTCATCCGCGACATCTTCCACCCATCTCCCGCGATGCTGGGACTGGCCGCGGCCGGTACGCAGGGAGGCGCCATTATCGGCGCGCTGCTCGGCGGATGGCTGGCCGACAAGCTCGGTCGTCGAATTGTCTTTCTGTCCACTATGGGGATGTTCGTCGTCTTCGCCCTGGTGCAGACATTCGTGCCGAACGTGGCATGGCTGGTCGTGGTCCGCCTCATCCTCGGTATTCCACTCGGCAGCGACATCTCAAGTGGCTACACCTACATCATGCCTACGTTTTCGTCAAATTGCCGGCGTTTCTGTCGATCTTCCTGTTTCCAGTGCTATTCTCAGCGATCGGACAGGCCCATGCGACGCTGTTCACAGCCATCTTCCCGCTGATCGGACTGTTGGCGGCGATCTTCATTCTGCCGGAGATCTACGGGTTCGGGCACGACTAGCGAGAACTCCTGGGGCGCCCTGGAGACCGTCCGTCTAAAGAAGGAGCTGATGCTGCAATCTGCCAGGCGACTGCGGTACGCCGGTAATCTGGTTCTCGGATGGTGCGTCGGCAACTATAACACACGTGGCAATGTCGATCGCTGCAAGCCTCGGCCCGAGCAGAAGATTGACACCGCTGTCGCGCCGCTCATGCGGGCGGTCAACCCATGGCCGACGACGGCAGCGCCGCGGGCTCGAGCGCTTCCTTGCCGGTCCGCTCTGCGCGGACCTCAGTGGCTGAGAGCTTGGATCGCCGATGAGGCGCTGTTCTCAAAGCGCTCGTGGAGCAAGAACGTCAATCTCGTGCTTCGTCTAGACGATTTCGAGGGGCGGGGCTGTGATCTCGCAGTCGATCTGGCGAGGGAGACCGACCTCATCGCCAAGCCGTCGGCGGACAGCGCGCCATGGCCTGGGGCTGCGCCGGAATGGACGGCTGTGCCATCCAGGCGGCGCAGCGGTCGTCAGCCGGCAGACACGCCCCGCGCCCGCGCGAGCACGGCCTCGACCAACTCCTGGCTGGCAAGCGCCTCTTCCCCCGTCACGCGCGGATCGCGCCCGGCTTCGATCGCGTCGAGGAAGTCGGCCAGGAGCGCGCAGTGCGCGTCGTGTGGGAAGTCCATGATGTTGGCGCCGCTCCCACTCCGGTCGCCGCCGTCGAGGGTCTCCTCGCTCCCGTCCAGATAGGCGATGCGCAGGCCCGCGCCGGTCAGCGCCGCCGTGCCGCGCGTGCCGAGGACCTCGATCCGTTCGGGGCTGCCCGGACAGTACGCCGTGGTCGCGGCCAGCAGGCCAGGAGCGCCGTTGCCGAGCCGCAGCAGGGCAGTCGCATAGTCCTCGGTCTCCATGCGGTGAACCGGCGTGGTGGCGGCCTGCGCCGCCGTGACCGCGGAGACGCCGACCAGCGAGCGGAACAGGTCGAGCGTGTGGATCGCCTGGGTGAGCAGCACGCCGCCGCCGTCGCGGGCGAGGGTGCCGCGGCCGGGCTCGTCGTAATAGCCCTGCGGCCGCCACCACGGCACGGTGACCCACGCGGCGGCGACCTCGCCCAGCGCGCCCGCCCCCAGCAGGGCGCGCAGCCGCTCGCTGCCCGGGCGGAAACGATGCTGCAGCACCACCCCGAAGCGGCGGCCCGAGGCGCGCGCGGACGCGACCAGTCGACGCGCGCGGTCGAGGGAGACCTCGAGCGGCTTCTCGATCAGGACATGCTTGCCGGCGGCGAGGCACCGCTCGGCCAGCTCGAGGTGGGCGGCCGGGGGCGTGAGCAGCAGCACCGCCCGCACCTCCGGGTCCGCGATGGCCCGGTCCGGCTCGGTCGTGACGGGGAAGCCGTAGCGCGCCGCGGCAGCCTCCGCCCGCGCCTGGCTGCGGCTCACGGCCCAGCGGACCTGGACGCGACCGGACAGGTCGAGGAGGCTCTTGGCATGCGGCTCCGAGGCCGCCCCGAGGCCGATGACGGCGACGCCGACGCGGCTCACGGGACAGGCCTCCCGCCAGGCAGGGTCACCCGCTGCGCCGTGGCCTGCGCCTCCAGCGCCAGCCGGCAGACGGTGAAGACGTGGTCCTGCCGCATCGCCGTGTCCGACCGGTTCGCCACGTCCGCGGCGAAGGCGCGGAAATACCTGATCGGGCGGGCGGCACAATCGATGTACCGCGTGCCGACGGCGTTGGCGAGGAAGAGGTGGTCCGGACCTGGCCTGCCCTCGATGTCGACATATTTGCGCAGCTCGATGGTGCCTTCGGTGGCGACAATGATCAGGCGCCCATCGCCCCAGGTTGGCATGCCGTCCGGGGTGAACCAGTCAACCCGGACATAGCCCGCGGCACGCTCGCTGCGCAGGACAATCTCGCCGAAGTTCTCGAACCCCGGGCTCGGAAGCTCGCCGACCCCCGCCACCGTGCTGCTGACGACCTGCGCGTCGCGGCTGCCCGTGAACACCAGGAACTGATCGATCTGGTGCGACCCGATGTCACAGAGGATCCCGCCATGCGCCGCATGGTCGAAGAACCACGCGGGGCGGATCGCGGCGTTCAGCCGGTGCGGCGCGAGGTTCACGGTCTGCACCACCGCGCCGATCTCGCCGGCAGCCACCAGTTCCAGCGCGACTTCGACCGAGGGCACCAGGAACCGCTCGGAGAAGCAGATCGAGAAAATGCGCCCGGTTTCCGCCACGGCCCGCCGCAGCGCCTCGAGCTGCGCGAGCGAGGTGACGCCGGGCTTGTCCGACATCACGTCCTTGCCATGGCGCATCGCCTCGATGGCCAGCGCCGCGCGGTCGCGCGGGACGGCCGCGATCACGATGAAGTCGATCGAGGGATCGTGCAGCAGCCGTTCGCGACCGACCGCGGGAATCCCAGGGAACCGCTTGCGGAATCCCGCCAGCACGCGCGGGTCGGTGGTCTCGGGGCAATAGCCGACGCAGTCCTGCCCGGCCGAGAGCAGCCCCTGTGTCATGTCGTAGATGTGCCGGTGATCTAGCCCGATCGCCGCGAAGCGCGCCACCGCACTCTCCTCCCGTCCCTCGCATCGCGTGCTATCGTCGCGGGATCCTGACAGAACGGCAAGCGGTGCGGGAGCGTGGCATGGTGCGGGTCGCCGGGATCGACCATCTCGTCATCCGGGTCAGCGACTACGAGAGATCCAGGGCGTTCTATGGCCGGCTCTTCGCCTTTCTCGACTTCGAGGTGTCGAACGAGTATCGCGACGCGATCGGCTGGACCAATGGGAAGACGCGCTTCTGGATCGGGCCGGCCGACGCCGAGGGTCGGAAGCACAGGTATCGCACCGGAGATGTCGGGTTCCACCACTACGCCTTCCAGCTGCGCAGCCGCAAGGACGGGGGACGCGCTACAAGCATTTCTCAGGAGGAGCTCCGGGCGACCATTGTCGACCCGGCCGGCGAGGACTACGACGACTACTACGCGGTGTTCTTCCTCGATCCGGACGGCCTCAAGCTCGAGGGCATGAGGCACGGCGAGGGGCAGCCCTCCAGGTCAAGTCCGGTTTTTGCTGGATAAGCGGTTTTGAGATGCGGTGGGCGTGGCACCTGTCGCGAGTGCGACACGGGCTGTGAAGTCGCGGTTGAGCTCATCACGAATGGCCTTGAGCTGACGCAGCTCGAACTCGGTCATTCGCAGCCCTCGCCAACGTTCGGCAGCGCGGATCAGCGCGGCATGCGTGAGCTTGAGAAGTGCACGTTCGCCGAAGGCATGCGGGATGACTTTGGTATGCCGACGCTCCTCCCCGAACCGCCGTTCGAGCCGGTTCGCCGTTCTGATCGCATGCCGGTGTGCCAGTGGAAATCCCAGATGCGCGATGCACGCTTCGAAGTCGTCATCGAGGCAGGCCACCGCCGACGGCAGATCAGCCTCATGGGTCGCCGCGATGTCGTCGCGCAACAAACGCGCCGGCGCCGGCGAGGCGGCTTGATAGCGGGCCGCGGCACGCGCCTTGAACGCCGGCCGGACATCCTCCGGCACCTTGCTCTGCAGATTCCGCATCTTGTGTGCCAGGCAGCGCTGGCGCATCGAGCGCGGGAAACACGCCGCGATGGCGCGGATCACCCCCGCCGTCCCATCGCTGGCGACCAGCAACGGATCGGGCAGGCCGCGCCGACGCAGGTCGTGGAAGAACTTCGCGGCAGCTCGCCGTGTCCGCCTTGGTGCCCGGCGCCAGGTGCAGCAGCGCCTTCTTGCCGTCGGCCAGAATCCCCCAGGCCGCCAGCACCGCCTCCCGCGACTGACCCAGATGCAGCCGCTCGGCGATGCCGTCGACGAACAGGCAGACGACAGCGAATTCGCCGAGATCCCGGCCGGCAAACGCCTCACACGCGGCCCACAGCCGCTCGGTCGCCGCGCTCACCGCGCTGCGGCGCGACAGCGATTGGCCGGTCTCGTCCGCGAACACCGCTTCGATGTCGCGCGTCGACAACCCGCGCGCATACATCTCGACCGCGAGCGCCTCCAGCTCGTCCGTCCGGTTCCCCAGGATCGCCCGGATCGTCGAGCGGAACGGCTCCGCCCGATCGGCGATCTGCGGCGCGCCATATGCGACCGCCCCTTCCGCCGTCCTCAGCCGCCCGGTCCGATATCCGTTCCGGTACCCCGCGCCCGGCATGGCACCGCGCATGGAGTAGCCGCGCCCCAAAGCGTCTTCAGCCGCGCCTTCCAGCGCTTCGTCCAGGATCAGCCGCGCCGCCAGGCGAACCAGCTCCGACCCCAGCTCGCCGGTCTCCTGCGTTCCTCCCACCAGCACGTTCAGCTTCTCGCGCGTCCGCTCCGATGCCGGTATCCTTCCCATGCGGCGCTCCTCCGTCAGACGGCCCAGCGCCAAACCTGGCCGTCGGTGATTTACCATCAGGCGACGGTGCACCCCACCCCAATCTCCAGCAAGCTTAAGACTTCACCTCCGCGGCGCCACGGCAGCCTTGGATTTATGCCAGCCGGCTTTGACCCTGACCCACTCCGTCATGCCCGCGAAAGCGGGCATCCAGGCCCGCACGCACCGAGTTCCGTGCGCTTCGCCTGGATTCCCGCTTGCGCGGGAATGACGGCATAACGGTCAACGTCAACGCGGGCTGGAATAAGCAGGAATTTTTCGGGCGGGATCTTCTCGCCACTTCCGCCCTTGCACGAAAATTTCCGTCGCGAGAGTGAGCGGGATCACTGTCCCGTCGCGACGGCTATGGCAAGTGACATACCAATCTCGCCAAAGCGAAACGTGTCACGTCCATCCGACGTGGCACAGGCAGAGGAGAGGGACACAAATGACTCAAGTGAACAGGGGATTACAAGCAATGGCGTACGCAGCGACTTCCTATGTGACTCTTCCGACTCCTGGCAACTCCAACGGCAATTTCACCTCGGAAATCAACAACGGGGGGACCGTCAGCGGCGCCGATCTTGCGTAGGAGGAGGAACTGTCCCCTATACGCTGTCGCCCGCGGGGGGATTTCAGCTTCCCATCCTACCCTGGCTGGAACATCTCGACCGTCGGGGCTGCCAACAATGGGATCAGCTTCGGTAATGCCACCGTGGCCGATGGTTCGCTTCCGTTCGGGTTCATCGATAATAACGGCAATGTCACTGCGCTGCCCTCAGGCCAATTCGGGTCCGGGTTATCGGGATAAATGACCTCGGTGTGGCCGTGGGCCTAAATCTCGGGGGGCAAGGCAATCAGCCCTTCATCTATGATATGGCAACAGGCGCGGAAACCCCGATAACTGTCCAAGGCGAGCTATGCTGGAATTTGGGTGACGGCGTGATCAGGCGGCGGTTTGAACCGGCGTTTTGATGACCTCGACACCGTTGCTGAAGGTGACACCCTGGACGACCTTGGGCAACTGGTTTTCGCCTTTGAGCCGACGCCAGGTTTTCGCCGCGGCCGTGACCAGCTTGAACACCATCAACCGGGCGGTGTCTTGCGACAGCGCGCCCTTGGTGCGGATGGTGCGGTGCCGGACGGTGGCGAACACGCTCTCGATCGGGTTGGACGTGCGCAGATGATCCCAGTGCTCGGCGGGGAAGTCGTAAAACGTCAGTAGCGCGTCGCGGTCCTTCACCAGGCAGACGACCGCCTTCTCGTATTTGGCCGCATACTTCTCGGCGAAGGTGGCGATCGCCGCCTCGGCGGTGGCACGGTCCGGCGCCGTCCAGATCTCGCGCAGGTCGGCCTTGGCCGCGCGTTGGATGGACTTGGGCAGTTTGTCGAGAACATTGGCGGTCTTGTGGACCGTGCAGCGCTGGTGCCGGGTTGTCGACGAGACTTCCTCGAGCGCCTTCCAGAAGCCGAGCGCACCGTCGCCGGTGGCCAGCTCGGGGGCGATGACCAGGCCGCGGGCCTTGAGGTCGACCAGCAGTTCGCGCCAGCTCTGCGCGCTCTCGCGCACGCCGACCTGAAAGCCGAGCAGTTCCTTCTTGCCCTCCGGGGTGGCGCCGATCAGCACCAGCACGCACTCGGCCTGCGGCTCCATCCGGGCCTGAAGGTAAATGCCATCGGCCCAGACATACACGTAGTGCCGCGCCGACAGGCCGCGCCGCTGCCAACGCTCGTACTCGGCCTGCCACTCGTCGCGCAGCCGCGCGATGACCGCGGGCGACAGATTCGGGGCATCGCGCCCCAGCAGGGCGGCGCGCGCCTCCTGGAAGTCGCCCATCGAGAGGCCGCGCAAGTAGAGGATGGGCCGCAGCGCATCCAGGCTTCGCGTCCGTCTCGCCCAGCGCGGCAGGAGCGCCGCGGTGAAGCGGATGCGCTCGGCCCCATTCTCGCCGGCGCCGCGGTCGCGCAATTTCACCTGGCGCACCGCGACCGGGCCGATCCCGGTCTGCACCAGGCGTTCCGGCCCATGCCCGTGCCGCACAACGCGCTCGCGCCCGTCCGGCAGGCGCAGCCCCTTCAACTCGGCCAGGAACGCCTCGGCTTCGGCCTCCACAGCCTCGACCAGCAGGCGCCGAGCTCCGCTCCTCAGAACCGCCGTCAGCGGATCCTCGATCTCGTCTGGCTGACGAAGGGGGACAACGATGCTATACACTTCTCATAGGCGTATCGCTCCTCCGGAGGTTCAGGCAGGCTCTCACCCGCCTCGATACGCCGCCTTCACTCAGCCATCACCCAATTCCGCGCATGGCCTGTCCAAGGCCTCGCCAACACTTTCGTCTCGGACATCAACGACTCCGGTCAGATGGTGGGGACTGGCGTTACAAGCACCGGCGTGTCGGAAGGGTTGTACCTGGATGGCCAAGGCGGCTTGGAATTCCTGGCCCCTCCTGGCGCGGCGGCGACTAGTGCCAACGGGCTGAACAACACTGGGCAGATTGTCGGGGATTACACCGATATAGCCAGCGGCCAGGTCCATGGGTTCCTGTTTGACATCGCCACACAGGCGTACACGACGCTGGACTTCTCGAATGCCGTCGGCACATCTGCGCATGCGATCAATGATTACGGCCAAGTGGTTGGCACCTATACCGATGCGCAACATGTCTTGCACGGTATGGAGGTGCTGATCGGTCATACCTGACCATTCCGCATGTGCCGTCCGTCCCTGGCCGACGAACGCCTACGGCGTGCGCCGAAGCGATGGGACTTGACGCTCTGCCTCCGCGCGGAACTCAGCATGTGTGGGCCTGGATGCCGGCTTTCGCGGGCATGACGGTAAGGGTCAAGACCAACGGCGGTTGGTATCAAGGCCCGCGATATGCCTGTGCGCGGACACCGGGTTAATCAACGCATCCCGGCTGGAACCTTTACGCCCCCGCCTGCGTCAGCCGGAACGGCGCCGTGGGATAGACACCCAGCACCCGCACTTCTGAGGAGAAGAACGCCAGCTCCTCCAGCGCGCGGCGCAGCGCCGGCTGTTCGGGATGGCCGTCGCAGTCGCACAGGAACTGGGTGGCGACGAAGTGGCCGCCGAGCATGTAGCTCTCCAGCTTCGTCATGTTCACGCCGTTCGTGGCAAACCCGCCGAGCGCCTTGTAGAGCGCGGCCGGCACGTTGCGGACGCGGAAGACAAACGTTGTCATCAGCCCCGGCGCGGACGGGTCCGGCGCGCTCGGACGACGCGCCATGACGTAGAAGCGCGTCGTGTTGTGCGCCGCGTCCTCGACATTCGCGGCCAGGATCTCCAGACCGTAGATCTCGGCCGCCAGGGCCGAGGCGACCGCCGCGTCCTCGGTGCCCCCCCGCTCGGCAACCAGCTTCGCCGCGCCCGCCGTGTCCGCCTCGACGACGGCCGTCAGGTTCCGCCGGCGCAGGAATCGGCGCACCTGACCCAGCGCGACCGGGTGGGAGTGCGCGCGGCGCAATCCCTCCATGCTCGCCCCGTTCGGCGCCAGCAGGCAGTGCTCGACGCGATGGAAATGTTCGCCCACCACGAACAGCCCGGAGTTGGGGAGCAGATGATGGATGTCGGGAACGCGCCCGGCGAGCGTGTTCTCGCAGGGCAGCATTGCCAGCTCGGCCCGGCCCTTGCGCACCGCCTCGATCGCCGCCTCGAAGGAGTTGCAGGGCAGCGTGCGCCGGTCGGGAAAGGCGGTGCGGCAGGCCAGGTCTGAATAGGCGCCGTGCATCCCCTGAAATGCGATCATCCCGTCTCCTATTCCTTGGCCAGCATCGCGCGCGCCCGCGCCAGATCCGCCGATGTGTCCACGCCGAACAGGCCGTGCGCCACGCGCGCGCAGCCAATCCGCATCCCGGCTTCCAGCGCGCGCAGTTGCTCCAAGCCTTCGCGCAGTTCCAGCAAGCTTGGCGGCAGGCGCACGAAGCGGTCCAGGGCCGGGCGGCGCCAGGCGTAGATGCCGATGTGGTGCCACAACGGTCCCTCGCCCCAGGGGACGGGGGCGCGGGAGAAATAGAGCGCCGGTGCTGTGTCATCCTCGGCGCCGAACGCGCACGCGGCCTTCACGAACGAGGCGGTCCGGGCCTCATCGTCCGACGCGATGGGCGCCACGACGGTTCCGATGTCGAGACCAGGATCGCGCAAGGGGCGCAGCGCGGCGCCGATCTGGTCTCGGGTGACGGTGGGTACGTCCCCTTGCAGGTTCACCACGACATCATAGCGCCCGTCGGGGTCCAGCGCCGCGAGCGCGGCGTGAACGCGATCCGACCCGGAGGGCAGGGCGGGGTCCGTGAGCACCGCCACGCCTCCCGCGTCACGCACCGCGTCCGCGATCGCGGCCTCCGCGCACGCCACCGCCACAGGCCCGACCCCGGCGGCGCGGGCGCGATCGAGCACATGCGCGATCATGGGTCGCCCGTGAATGTCGGCCAGCGGCTTGCCGGGGAGGCGCGCGGAGGCCATGCGCGCAGGAATGACGACGATCGGGTTCACGGGAGAATGTTGAGAGGCGGACAGATTGCTTGGCCTCGGTCGCTTGCCTATGGTGCGCGCCACCTTTTATGAAGCCGCATGCGCGCGCGCAACGGCGGTCAGCGGCGCCACGGCTCGGCAGGCGGCAGAGAAGTCACGACGCATGGACAGCATGGAAGCCAACAAGGCGGTCGCCGCGGTTCTGGTCGCGGGCATCGCCTTTTTCATCACGGGCTTGCTCGGCGACAATCTTGTCTACGAACAGCGTCCGGCCAAGCTGGCGATCCCCGTGCAGGCCGCCGCGCCCACCGAGGGCGCTGGCGGCGCCCAGCAGCCAGCCGGCCCGGCGCCGATCGTCCCACTTCTGGCCTCTGCCAGCGTGCAGAAGGGCGAGACTTTCGTCACCCAAGTCTGCGCGGCCTGCCACAGCTTGAACGAGGGCGGAAAGCCGATAGTCGGACCCAACCTATATGGCATCGTGGGGGCGCCGCACGACCACGAGGCCGGTTTCGACTACTCGGCCGCATTACAGAAGTTCAAGGGCCAGCCCTGGACCTACCAGGCGTTGAACAAATGGCTGTATGACCCGCAGACATATGCGCCCGGCACGCGCATGACCTATGCAGGGATCAAGAGCACGCAGCAGCGCGCCGACGTGATCGACTATCTCCGCACGCTGTCCCACAACCCGGTGCCGCTGCCCTCCGCCGAGGAGGTGTCCAAGGCCGAGCAGGCGGCCAAGCCCGCCGAGGCGGCGCCGGCAGCAGCCGCTACAACCGCGGCGCCCGCTGGACCCGCACCGATCGATCCGCTCCTTGCCTCCGCCAACGTACAAAAGGGCGAGGCATTCGCGCAGCAGGTCTGTGCCGTCTGCCACAGCCTGAACGAGGGCGGCAAGCCGGTGGTCGGACCCAATCTGTATGGCATTGTGGGGGCACCGCACGACCACGAGGCGGGGTTCGACTACTCGGCCGCACTCCAGAAGTTCAAGGGCCAGCCCTGGACCTACCAGGCGCTGAACAAGTGGCTGGATGACCCGCAGGCATATGCGCCCGGCACGCGCATGACCTATGCAGGGGTCAAGAGCACGCAGCAGCGCGCCGACCTGATTGCCTATCTCCGCACGCTCTCGCATAATCCGGCGCCGCTGCCGGGGGCCGCATCGACCCAGGCGCCCAGCAAGGCCGCGGAAACGGCTCCGGCGCCGGGCACCGCGGCACCGGCGGGCAACCACAGCGCGCTCGGCAGCGCATCGGCGCCCAACAGCGCGCCAGCCTCGTCGCCCAACGTGATCGGCCCGCCGGGCCAAGCCTACAACGCGAGCGCGCAGACGCCCAATGCCGGCACCCAGGCAGGCGGCACCGGTGCCGCTCCCTCGCCCGCGGCCAACGCGCCGGCCAGCAACAAGCCCTAGCGCGCCCCGATGTCCGCGCAAGCGGCCGGGCGACCCGCCATGGATCGCCTGGTCGCCGCGGCCGAGGCGGCGGCCGATGTCGCGGGCGCGACGATCCGCCCGCTGTTCCGCGCGCGCCTGGACGCCGAGCTGAAGGCCGATCGCAGTCCCGTCACCGTCGCCGATCGCAGCGCCGAGCGCGCGATGCGCGCGGTGCTCAGCGAGCGCTTCCCGGAGCATGGCATTGAGGGGGAGGAATTCGGCCTCGACCGCCCCGGCGCCGGTCTGCGCTGGGTGCTCGATCCCATCGATGGCACGCGCGCCTTCATCACCGGGCGCCCGGTCTTCGGCACGCTGATCGCGCTGCTCGAGGACGAGCAGCCGGTCCTCGGCGTGATCGACCAGCCGGTCACTGGCGAGCGCTGGATCGGCGCGGCTGGCCGGCCGACTTCGTTTCGTGGCCCGTTCGGCGGAACGGCCGGTTGCCGCCGCCTGCCGTCGCTCGCGGATGCCGAGCTGTCCTGTACCTCGCCCGAACTGCTCGGCGCGCACCGCCCCGCCTGGCAGCGCTTGGCAGGCGCCGTCCGGCGCGTGTCGTGGGGCGGGGATTGCTACGCCTATGGCCTGCTCGCGCTGGGCCACATCGATGTCATCGCCGAGGCGGATCTGAAGGTCTGGGACTGGGCGGCGCTGCTGCCGGTCATTGAGGGCGCGGGCGGCCGGATCACGAATTGGGGGGGTCAACCCCTGCGCCGTGGCGATGGCGGACGCGCGCTCGCGGTTGGGGATCCCGCGCTCCTCGAGCCAGCGGTCGCCTTGCTCGGCGGCTGACCGCATCGAATCCGAACAGGCTTGGCGGAATTTCAGTATCCCTGGGTTTGCAATGGAGGCATCAAGCTGAAGTGATGATCCGCACCATGCTCACCAAGGCCACCGCTTGCCTCGCAGTGCTGACGCTGTTGCTCGGCGTCGCCCGCGCCGATCCCGCCGTCTCGACCAGCTACGCGATTTCGATCCTCAGCCGCCCGGCGCTGCCGGCGGGCTTCGCGCATTTCCCGTACGTCAACCCGGACGCGCCCAAGGGCGGCGAGGTCCGGCTTGCGGCCGTGGGCTCTTACGACAGCTTCAATCCCTTCATCCTGCGTGGCCGCTCCATCGTCGGGCTAGCCGGCGCCTGGGTGATCCTGCCCGGCGGCTCGGGATTCTGGCTCCTCAATCGGGCATGTGTGGGAAAGCCTCCTCGCCTCCTCGTCCGACGAGGTCGCGACCGGGTACTGCCATCTTTGCCGCAGCGTCGAGACACCGCCGGACGGTTCCTGGATCGCGTTCAACCTGCGACCGGAGGCGCGATTCTCCGACGGCGTCCCGGTCACGGCCGAGGACGTGGCCTGGACGTTCCACACCCTGGTCGCGCAGGGTTCGCCGGGATTCCGGCTCCAGCTTGCCGCGGTCGCGAGCGTGGAGGCGCAAGGGCGGGACCGCGTCGTGTTCCACCTCAAGCCGGAACGGGATCGCAAGCTGCCGTTGCTCCTGGGCGAGCTGCCGGTCCTGCCGGAGCACTTCTTCAAGGGCCGCGATTTCACACAGCCCCTGACCGTGGCGCCCATCGGCTCCGGGCCGTATCGGATCGAGAGCTTCGAGCTGGGGCGCAGCGTGACCTTCGCGCGCGACCCAAACTGGTGGGCCCGCGACCTGCCCACCGCGCGCGGAACCAACAATTTCGACCGCGTGCGCGTCGACTACTACCGGGATTCGTCCGTGGCGCTGGAGGCGTTCAAGGCTGGCCAAGCGGACTTGCGCGCCGAGAACATCTCCAAGAACTGGGCGCGGGCCTACGATTTCGCGGCCGTGCGGGACGGCCAGGTCATCAAGGCCGACATCCGCCACCACTTGCCGACAGGGTTGCAGGGCTGGATCATGAACACGCGCCGGCCGGTGTTCCGCGATCCGCTGGTGCGGCAGGCGATGGCCGAGGCGTACGATTTCGAGTGGGCGAACCGGAACCTGTTCTTCAACTCCTACAAGCGGACATCGAGCTACTTCGACAACAGCGATCTCGCCGCGACGGGCCTGCCCGGTCCCGATGAGCTGAAACTGCTCGAGCCGTTCCGCGCGGAGCTGCCGCCGGCGCTGTTCACCGAGCCGTTCTCGCTGCCCGTGACCGACGGCTCCGGCCATAACCGCCCGCAACTCATGGAGGCGATGCTTCTCCTGGAGAAGGCGGGCTGGCACGTGCAGGACATGAATTTGGTGGACGCGCAGGGTCAGCCGATGCGCTTCACGATCCTGCTCGACGATCCGAGCTTCGAGCGTGTCGCCCTTCCCTATGTGCAGACCCTGAAGCACCTGGGGATCACGGTGGACGTGCGCACCGTCGATCCGGCGCAGTTCCAGCGCCTGGCTGACGATTTCGATTTCGACATGACGATGATGGTGATCCCGCAGAGCGATCTGCCAGGCAGCGGCCTCGCCGACGATTTCTCCTGCGCGGCGGCCAAGGCGCCGGGCAGCACCAATCTTGCCGGCGTTTGCGATCCGGCGGTGGACGCGCTGGTCGACAAGGTGATCGCCGCGCCCGATCGCGACAGTCTGCGCGCGGCGACGCGGGCGCTTGACCGGGTGCTTCTGTGGCGCTGGTACGTGGTGCCGGCCTGGGGCAACCAGGTCTTCCACGTCGCCTATTGGGACCGCTTCGGCCAGCCCGGTCTGCCGCTTCGCGCCGGCGTCGACTTCGACACGTGGTGGGTGGACGCGGCGAAGGCCCGCGCCACCGACGCTGCGCGCACGAAGGGGGGATAGCGTGCCAGACGGCGACTGGTTTCTGCCGGTCCGGCCCCGCCCCGCATGACCGCCTACCTGCTGCGCCGCTTGCTGCTGGTGATCCCGACGCTGTTCGGCATCATCGCGATCAACTTCGCCGTGGTGCAGTTCGCGCCCGGCGGCCCGGTCGAGCAGATGATCGCCACGCTGCGCGGCAAGGGAGAGGCCAGCCAGATCTCCGGCCCCACCTCCGACCTTGGCGCTCCCGGCGCGTATCGCGGCGCACGGGGGCTTGATCCGAAGGTGGTGGCCGACATGCGCAAGATGTTCGGCTTCGACAAGCCGCCGCTGACGCGGTTTGGCGACATGCTGAAGGGTTATCTGCGCCTGGATTTCGGGCGCAGCTTCTTTCGTGGCGAGACCGTGCTGGCCCTGATCGCCCGGGCGCTTCCGGTGTCGATCTCGCTCGGCTTCTGGTCGACACTGCTGATCTATCTGATCTCGATCCCGCTCGGCATCCGCAAGGCGGTGCGTGACGGCAGCCGGTTCGATATCGCCTCCAGCGCGGTGGTGCTCGCCGGCTACGCCATTCCCAGCTTCCTGCTGGCGATTCTGCTGATCGTGCTGTTCGCGGGCGGCAGCTATTTGCAATGGTTCCCCCTGCGCGGCCTGGCCAGCGAGGGCGCCGCCTCCTGGCCGCTGCCGGCGCGCGCCGCCGACTACGCGTGGCACGTGGCGCTGCCCATCCTCGCCGTGGTGGCCGGCGGGTTCGCCAGCCTGACGATCCTGACCAAGAACTCCTTCCTGGAGGAAATCCGCAAGCAGTACGTCGTGACCGCCCGCGCCAAGGGGGCGACGGAGCGGCGGGTGCTGTACGGCCATGTCTTCCGCAACGCCATGCTGCTGATCGTCGCCGGGTTCCCGCAAACCCTTCTTGGCGTCCTGTTCGGCAGCCAGCTTCTCGTCGAGATCGTCTTCTCGCTGGACGGAATGGGACTGCTCGGTTTCCAATCCGTCGTGCAGCGCGATTACCCGGTCATATTCGGGACGCTCTACATCTTCACGCTCCTGGGGCTGCTGCTGCAAATCGTCGGCGATCTGCTCTACACGGTGGTCGATCCGCGCATTGACTTCGGGACCGGACGATGAGGCTGTCGCCTGTCACGCGCCGCCGGTTGCGCGTCTTCCGCCAGCATCGCCGGGGCTTCGTTTGCTTCTGGATCTTCTTGGCGGTGTTCGGCCTCAGTCTCTGCGCCGAGCTGATCGCCAATGACCGGCCGTTGGTCGTCCGCTACGACGCGCATTGGTACTTTCCCGTGCTGCGCAACTATCCGGGGACGACGTTCGGCGCGGACTTTCTGCCAATGGCGGCCGACTACACGGACCCTGACGTGCAGCGCGCCATCCGCGCGCATGGCTGGATGATATGGCCGGCGATCCCGTATCGCTTCGATACGCTGGTGACTGATCTCGGCCGCCCCTCCCCGGCCCCGCCCTCCTGGCACAACCTCCTCGGCACCGACGACCAGGCGCGCGACGTGCTGGCCCGCGTGATCTACGGGCTGCGCCTGTCCATCCTGTTCGGGTTCGCGCTGACCCTGCTCTCCTCCGCCGTGGGCATCGCGGCCGGGGCGATCCAGGGCTATCGTGGCGGCCTGACCGATCTGATGTTCCAACGCTTCATCGAGATCTGGAACGGAATGCCGCAGCTCTTCCTGCTCATCATCCTGGGCGGCATTATCACGCCCGGCTTTTGGGTGTTGCTGGTGTTCCTGCTGCTGTTCTCCTGGATGCATCTGACCGGCGTGGTCCGCGCTGAGTTCCTGCGCGGGCGCACGCTGGAATATGTGCGCGCCGCGCGCGCGCTGGGCGTCTCGGACGGGGCGGTGATGTGGCGCCACATCCTGCCCAACGCGCTGGTGGCGACGCTGACCTATCTGCCGTTCATCCTCTCGGGCTCGGTGACGGTGCTGGCCAGCCTCGACTTCCTTGGCTTCGGCCTGCCGCCCGGCTCGCCCTCGCTGGGCGAGCTGGTGGCGCAGGGCAAGAACAACCTCCAGGCCCCGTGGCTCGGCATCACCGCGTTCTGCGTCCTGGGAGGGCTGCTCGTGCTGCTGATCTTCATCGGCGAGGCGGTGCGCGACTCCTTCGATCCCCGCCGGCTGCCGCGATGAGCCTGGTCGAGGTCGAGGGACTCTCGGTCGCCTACGGGGCGCGATGCGTGGTGCGCGACGTCGGCTTCCGCCTCGACCGCGGCGAGACGCTGGCGCTGGTGGGTGAGTCCGGGTCCGGCAAGTCGCTCACCGCGCTGTCGCTGCTCCAGCTGTTGCCGCACGGGGTGAGCAATCCCTCTGGGCGCATCCGGCTCGATGGAGAGAGCATGATCGGCGCCAGCCAGGGCGTGCTCCACCGCGCGCGCGGCGACATCGCCGGCATCGTCTTCCAGGAGCCGATGACCAGCCTCAACCCACTGCACCGCATCGGCCGCCAGGTGGCGGAGGCGGTCAAGCTGCACCGGCGCGCGCCGCGCCGCGCCCTGCGCGCGCGGGTTCTGAACCTGCTCGATCAGGCCGGGTTTCCGGACGCGGAGCACCGGCTCGGCGCCTTTCCCCACCAGCTCTCAGGTGGTCAGCGCCAGCGGGTGATGATCGCGATGGCGCTCGCCAATGACCCCGCCCTGCTGATCGCCGACGAGCCGACCACGGCGCTGGACGTGACGATTCAGGCGCAGATCCTGGAGCTGCTCGCTCGGCAGAAGGCCGAGCGCGGCCTGGCGCTGCTGCTGATCACCCACGACCTCGCGGTCGTGCGGCGCTACGCCGACCGCGTCTGCGTGATGCAGAACGGCGCTATCGTCGAGGCTGGGCGCGCGGCCGATGTATTCGCGGCGCCCGCGCATCCCCACACGCGCGCCCTGCTCGCCGCCGAGCCGGCCGGGCGGCCGGCTCCGGTGGCTGGGAACGCCGCCCCGTTGCTCGAGGCGACCAATGTGCGGGTGACGTTCGCGATCAGGCGCGGCGTGTTGCGCCGCGCTGCGGGCAGCGTGCGCGCGGTGGAGGGCGTCTCGATCACGGTCCGGGAGGGGGAGACGGTCGGGCTGGTGGGCGAGTCCGGGTCGGGCAAGACCACCTTCGGCTTCGCGGCGCTCGGGCTCGTTCCGGCCGAGGGGCGCGTCGCCTTCGCCGGCCGCGAGCTTGCCACCCTCGACCGGCGCGCGCTGCGGCGGCTGCGCGCCGGCATGCAGGTGGTGTTCCAGGACCCCTACGGGAGCCTGTCCCCGCGCATGAGCGTGCGCGACATCGTGGCGGAGGGGCTGCGCGTTCACGCGCCGCGCCTGCCGCGCGCCGAGCGGGACGCGCGCGTCGCGGCGGCGCTGGCCGAGGTGGGCCTGGCCGAGGATGCGGCCGAGCGTTATCCGCATGAGTTCAGCGGCGGCCAGCGCCAGCGCGTGGCCATCGCCCGCGCCATGGTGCTGAACCCGCGCCTCGTGGTGCTCGACGAGCCGACCAGCGCGCTGGATATGTCGGTGCAGGCGCAAATTATCGCGTTGCTGCGCGCGTTGCAGGTTCGGCACGATCTGGGGTACTTGTTCATCAGCCACGACCTGCGGGTGGTCCGCGCCCTGGCACACCGGATCGTGGTGCTGCGCAACGGGCGCGTCGTCGAGCAGGGAGAGGCTGATGCGATCTTCGCCCAGCCTCGAGAGGCCTATACCCACGCGCTGACGGCCGCCGCTTTCGATCTCGCGACCGAACAGGAGTGCCGCCATGAAACGAGCAGAGGAGCGCTTCATGGCACAAGCCATGGACTTGGTCAGGACAAGCGAACGGCTGGGCGACAAGGCAAGGAGTGACGATGGTCCAGGCTAGGCGCTTGCCGGGACAGTGATTCCGAGACGCGCGGCCACGCGCCGTGCCGTCTTCTCCCGGCGCGCCGTGATGTCCCGCGCGGCGCGCGCGGCGCTTTCCAAAATCGCGGGCGCGGCGGTTTCGGGGGTGCCGCTGTTGAAGGGCGGCTCGGGTGCATACTCCATATGGAGCTGTATGACCTGGGCAGCCGCGTCGCCGCGTAGCTCGGCCGCCACCCGAAGGGCACCATCAATGCCCGCCGTAACGCCGGCCGCGAACACCATGTCGCCGTCCACCACCACCCGCTCATTGAGAGGGATCGCGCCGAAGAACGGCAGCAGGTGGAACGCGGCCCAGTGGGTCGTCGCGCGCCGGCCGTTGAGCAGTCCGGCTGCGCCGCACAGAAGCGCACCCGTGCAGACGGAAAACACGCAGCGCGCGCCGGCTGCCTGACGTCTGATCCAGCCAAGCACCTCCTCGTCGTCCATCAGGGCTTCCTGCCCGAACCCGCCTGGCACATGCAGCAGGTCGAGCTGGGGTGCGTCGGCGAGGACGCCATCCGGCGTCAGTCGCAGACCGGCAGTGTCCTTCACCGGGTCGATCGTCTTGCCGAAGATGCGGTAGGTCGCGTTCGGGATGCGCGACAAGACTTCGAACGGGCCTGTGAGATCGATCTGGTCCAGCCCCTCGAACAGCAGAGAGCCGATCTGGAGGTGGGTGTCGCGCGGGATCATGGGGAAGCCTCGTCGAAAGCGTTCGCCGGTGTGGACAGGTGCTCGAGCTCGCCAGGCCGCTCCAAGCCCTTGCCTCGGCCCGTCATATAGTGGCCGGATCCGGGGACGCTCCGCGCGCCAGGAGCGTGGCGCGAGGTGGCATAGCCGTTACTGACAGGATGGATCATCCATAGATTGGCGGCGCTAAAACGCGGTGGGGCCTACCGATCCGACCCATCTGCTGACCTTGGAGGGATCTGCATCGTCCATGTAGAAGAAATGCGTCATCACAGGTTTCACAGGCTTTTTGCTGGGATCGTTGAATGTCATTGTAACGATGCCATGAAAAACCTTGAGTGATCCGCCATCCCAGTATTCGACGACATCGTGGTGCGCGGTAAACCCCTTGTCGATGAATGCGCGCAAATTCTCACGGATCGCCTCGCGTCCATGCCAGTCGCCGACGCCAAGGTTACACGTAGCATCCGTTGCGAAGCAGTCGAGGCCCTTGCCGAAGGTCTTGTCATCGATTTCTTTCCACATCGCCAGCAGCCATTCAGGCGGCGCCGTCTTCGTGAAGGTCGAGGTGGTCATGCCATTCTCCTGGGTTTCGTAGCGAATGGATATTGGGAAGGCGGCAGCGGCGCGTTGGTCCCCGCGGTGTGGACAAGGCCGATGTAAGCGGGCAGGCATTGGCGGAAATGCCAATAACCCCTCGCTTTCCGCCAACTGAGCCTCGCGTCATTGAGGTGCTCGCGTTCCCGTCGGTGCAGCTACTCGACGTCGCGGGGCCGCTCCAGGTCTTTGCCTCGGCCAATGATCTGATGGTCCAATCCGGCGGCGCGCTGCCCTACGCGCTCCAGGTCGTGACGCAAGGCGGCATGGCCGTGACCGCCTCCGCCGGGCTCGGAACTCGCGACCGCCGCGCTCCCGCCGATCGAAGCGGCGTTGGACACGTTGATGATTGCCGGTGGCCAGGGCGTCGAAGAGGCAGCGGCCGATCCGGTTCTGGTGGACTGGGTGCGAGCCCGGGCGACGCGGGCGCGCCGGGTGGCCTCGGTATGCACCGGCGCCTTCCTGCTGGCCGCTGCGGGATTGCTGGACGGACGACGCGCGGCAACGCATTGGTCGGTCTGTGCCGAACTGGCTCGGCGTTTCCCCACCGTGCATGTCGAGCCGGACCCGATTTTCGTACGCGATGGCTCGGTCTGGAGTTCGGCCGGAGTGACCGCCGGCATCGACTTGGCGCTGGCGCTCGTGGCAGAGGATCTAGGCCGTGTCGTGGCGCTTGCCGTAGCGCGTTACCTTGTCGTGTTCCTCAAACGCCCGGGCGGCCAGGCGCAGTTCAGCGCCGCGCTATCGCTGCAAGCGGCGGAGGATCGCTTCGCGGCGCTGCACGACTGGATCAGCGGCCACTTGGCCGAGGATCTATCGCTTGGCAAACTGGCCCGACGGGCGGGAATGAGCGAACGCAGCTTCATTCGACACTACACGGCGGCGACCGGTCTCACGCCGGCCCGTGCCGTGGAAAAGCTGCGGGTGGAAGCGGCCCGAAATCTGCTCTCCGACACACGGTTGCCAATCAAACGGATCGCTGCGCGCTGCGGCTTCGGGTCCGAGGAGACGATGCGCCGCAGCTTTGTCCGTCTGCTCGCCTCCACGCCGCAGGACTATCGCGCCAGGTTCGGCTGTTGAGCGTCCGCTTTGAACTGGAGCGGATCACTGCGCCGCCTTACCGGCCTCGGGCGCCAGCCGCGCCGGCAGGCCGAAATCGGTCAGCGTCAGCGCGTCGGTCCCGTCGGCGTCATGGTGGAGCGCCATGCGGGGGCGATCCGTGGGACACGCGGCCGAGCTCGGAGCGCACCAGGCGCCGTCGGCGGCATCGGACAGGCGGCCGAAACGCTCCTCGGCGACGGTGCGAACGGCTGTGCTGTCCTTTGGAGCGCCGGTCAGCCGGTAGCTGATGCTGAAGGCGGCCTCGCGTCCATCATTGAACCCCGCGGGCGCGTCGGCGAAACGAATTCGTGATCGGCCCGTCCGCCAGCCGGGCGGTGATCGTGTCGGTGCACGCGGCGGCGGCGTGCAACGCGCAGGGATGGACGTGCTCGCTCACCGCGTCCTCCCGCACGCCTTGGGCGTACAGCACGGTCAGCACTTCCTGCGCGCTCTGGTAAAGGCGCACGCCCATGATCGCGAAATGCGCGGGCTCGGCGGCGCCCGCCGGCTTGCCCGGCGCTACAACCATCGAGAGCAATGCCGCCGAGAGAACAACCGTTCGACCGAAGCGCATGGGAATGTCCTTGTTCTGTTCCTCTGTTTTCGCTTCGTTCGGTTAATATTTCGTTCGGTTAATATAAGGTAAACGCGCATCCCAAAATGCCGTGATCTGAAACAGCACCGGAACGTTGTCTCGGACCGGTTCGCTTGGCGCCGCCCCGCGCGGCGGTGTAACCATGCATGGATCATCGGACCGTGACGTGAGAGCGAACAGGAAAGGGCAACTATGCTGACCAGGCGCTGGGACAAGGGCAAGCTGCCCTCCCGCCACGTGACGGAAGGCCCGGGGCGCGCACCGCACCGCAGCTACTACTACGCGATGGGGCTGACGCAGGGTGAGATCGACCAGCCCTTCGTCGGCGTCGCGACCTGCTGGAACGAGGCCGCGCCCTGCAATATCGCGCTGTCGCGGCAGGCGCAATCGGTCAAGAAGGGCGTGTCCGAAGCCGGCGGCACGCCGCGCGAGTTCACCACCATCACCGTCACCGACGGGATCGCGATGGGACACCAGGGCATGAAGTCGTCCCTGGTCTCGCGCGACCTGATCGCCGATTCGGTGGAACTCACGGTGCGCGGGCACTGCTACGACGCGCTGGTCGGCCTCGCCGGATGCGACAAGTCCCTGCCCGGCATGATGATGGCCATGCTGCGGCTGAACGTCCCCAGCGTGTTCATGTACGGCGGATCGATCCTGCCGGGACGGTTCAAGGGCCGCGACGTGACCGTGGTGGACGTGTTCGAAGCGGTCGGCCAGCACGCCGCCGGCGCGATGTCGGACGAAGACCTGCACGAGCTGGAATGCGTGGCCTGCCCGTCGGCCGGCGCCTGCGGCGGACAGTTCACCGCCAACACGATGGCGACCGTCAGCGAGGCGATCGGGCTCGCCCTGCCCGGCTCCGCCGGCTCCCCGGCGCCCTACGAGGATCGCGACCGCTGGGCGGTGGAGTCGGGGCGCGCGGCGATGGCGCTGCTCGAAAGCGGGCTGCGGCCGCGCGACATCGTCACCATGCGGGCCTTGGAGAACGCCGCCGTGGTGGTGGGCGCGACCGGCGGATCGACCAATGCCGGGCTGCACCTGCCCGCCATCGCGCACGAGGCGGGAATCCGCTTCACCATGGACGACGTGGTCGCGATCATGCGCCGCACGCCGTACATCGCGGACCTCAAGCCGGGCGGGAAATATGTCGCGCTCGACGTCCACAAGGTGGGCGGCATCCCGGTGATCCTGAAGGCGCTGCTCGACGGCGGCCTGCTGCACGGCGACTGCATGACGGTTGCCGGCAAGACCCTGGCCGAGACGCTGAAAGACGTGGTGTTCCCCGAGGACCAGGACGTGATCTATCCGGTCTCGCGCGCCCTCTCGCCCACCGGCGGCGTGGTCGGATTGAAGGGGAATCTCGCGCCGGACGGGGCGATCGTGAAGGTCGCGGGCATGCACACGCTGCGCTTCGAGGGCACCGCGCTCTGTTTCGACTCCGAGGAGGAGGCGTTCGCCGCGGTGCAGGCCCGTGCCTACAAGGCCGGCGACGTCATCGTCGTCCGCTACGAGGGACCGAAGGGCGGGCCGGGAATGCGCGAAATGCTCGCCACGACGGGAGCGATCTACGGCCAGGGCATGGGCGAGCAGGTCGCGCTGATCACCGACGGGCGCTTCTCCGGCGCGACGCGCGGCTTCTGCATCGGCCATGTCGGGCCGGAGGCGGCGGTCGGCGGCCCGATCGCGCTGCTGGGCAACGGGGATCGGATCGTGATCGACGCCGAGAAGGGCAGCATCAACGTCATGCTGCCGGATGCCGAACTGGCCGCGCGCCGCGCCGCCTGGACCCCACGCCGCACCGACTACAACAGCGGCGCGATCTGGAAATATGCGCAGCTTGTCGGCCCGGCGCATCTCGGCGCAGTGACGCATCCCGGCGCCGCGGCGGAGACCCATTGCTACGCCGATATTTGAATTCAATCGGCGCGGCCGCGCGCTATTTCGTACCCGCGACTATCGAGCGAGGGTGCCAAGCATGAAACGGCTCTTTGCCGGAGCGCTCCTGTTCAGCCTCGCCGTCGCGGGCGCTGGTCCCGCGCCGGCGCAGCCGCCCTACCCGCCGGTGCCGCCGCCCCGCTACGAACCAGTCCCGCCGCCCCCCGGTGGCCGTTACGTCTGGGAGCCGGGGCACTGGCACTGGAACGGTGTGCAGTATGTCTGGGTCGGGGGTCATTATGTGCCGCGACAGCCGCATTACGGTTATGGCCGCTACGTCCCTGGCCACTGGCAGTGGGCGCCCCACCTCGGCCGCTATGTCTGGCGGCCAGCGCATTGGGCGTGACGCTCAGCCGCGCAGCTTCAGGCGCTCCGCGGTCAGGAATGGCTCCCCCGGCGCAGGCTGGGTGAACAGGCAGACATCCGCAACACGCCGCGGTTCCAGCAGCGCGCGCGCGAAATGGTGCTCGGCCGCCGGCATGTAGAGGCCGCGCTCCGCCGCGTTCAGCCGGCGGGTCAGCGTCATGTGGAAGAACCAGTCGCCGAACACGTGAGGATAGCCCCAGCGCCGCAAGAGGGCCTCCTGCGTCCCCGACAGGCCGGCACGGCGCCGCCGCTCCAGCTCCTGTTCGTCCGGCTGGGCGCGCAGCGGCTCCAACTGCGCGATGCACAGATCGCTCAGCGCCTGGAGCGGCATTGAGGGTTCGGTCTCGCGCAGGGCGAGGAAACCGTGCAGGCCAGCCACGCGCAAAAGCGGCAGGTCGAAGGGCGCGACGGACGCGGCGAGTCCGGCCGCCTCGTCCAGCACCCTATCCCACGTGACCCCCGGTTTCAGCCGCATCGGCGGCTTCAGCGTGGCGTGGAAGCCATAGAGACGGGGTGCCTCGGTCACAGCGCCGATGGCAGCAACGTCCGGATGCGGCGCCGGCGCCCCGCTCTCCGGATCGCGGCCGAGCCAGGTCGCGCCAGCGGCGAACAGCGGGTCGTCCGTCTCTGGCGCGTAGAACACGCCGACGCGCGCCTGGGGCGACCAGGTCACGCCACGCGCTCCCCGCCCCTCCAAGCGGCGCGGACCACGGCGAGGTCGCCGTGCAGCCGCACCCGCACCAAGTCGGCGCGCAGTCCCGGCTCGATCCTTCCCCGGTCGTGCAGTCTGGCGATCCGTGCCGGAGCCGCCGTGACCAGCCCAATCGCCGCCGGCAGGTCGAGGCCGTGCCGCGCGCAGACAAAGGCGGCCTCCACCAGGCTGCTGGGCACGTAATCGGAGGCGAGCGCGTCCACCGCGCGGACCTCGACCAAGTCGCGCGCGGAGACATTGCCGGAATGCGAGCCGCCACGCACGATATTTGGCGCGCCGGCGATCACCGCCATGTCGAGCGCCTTCGCGGCGCGCGCGGCCTCCATGGTCACGGGGAACTCGCTGACGTTGATGCCGTCCGCGGCGTTCTCCGCCACCTCGGCCTCGGTGCGGTCGTCATGGCTGGCGACGGCGATGCCCGATCCGGACAGGCGGGCGAGCACGGTGCGTCGATTCGACCCGCGCAGGCGGGAGCGGTTGCAGCGCAGCTCGGCAATCTTGCGCTCGATCGCCGCGTCGGCCATTCCGAGTCCACGCTGGAGGGAGCGGTAATAGTCGAGATCGAAGTACTGGCCGACGCCGGGCGTGTGGTCCATCAGGCTGACCATGCGAACGCGCGGGTGCTCGGCGACTGGCTCGAACAGCGACAGCATATCGTCGGCCGGCATCTCGCAGCGCAGATGCAGGAAGTGCTCGGCGCGCAGCACGTCGGCGTCGGACAGCGCGTCAATATCGGCCAGGCCGTCCCGGAAGGTGCGCACCCGGTCCTTCTCGAAGCCCAGGTCGCCGAGGCACAGCGCGTCCAGCACGGTGGTTACGCCAGCGGCCGCGCACTGCGCGTCATGCGCGACCATCGCCGATCGGGACGGCCAGCGCGCGTTGCTGCGCGGCTGCACCTGACGCTCCAGGTTGTCGGTGTGCAAATCGATCACGCCAGGGATGACGTAATCGCCTTCCATGTCGATCGCCGCGGGCGCGGTGCTCGCCCCTGGCTGGATCTCGGCGATCGCGTCGCCGCTCAGGATCAGCGTGCCGTGGCGCACGGTATCGGGCAGGACCAGCGCCGCGTTGGTGATGATCGTCTCGTTCGTCATGCGGCGTCCTGGAGCGGCTCCATCGGGAAGCGGCGGTCCGCGACCGCGGCACTGACCTCCATATCATGAAAGATACCGATGATCGCAGCACTTTTGGCTTTCGTCTCGCGGATCAAGTCGATGACCGCGGCCCGGTTTTCCGGGTCCAGCGCCGCCGTGGGCTCGTCCAGCAGCATGATCGGGCGCCCCGCGATGAAGCCGCGCGCGAGGTTCACGCGCTGCTGCTCGCCTCCCGAGAAGCTGGCCGGCGGAAGGCCGTGCAGCCGCCGCGGGATGTTCAGGCGCAGCAACAGCGATTCCGCTTGCGCGCGCGCGGCCTCCGGCGAGGCGCCAAGCTGGATGGCGGGCTCCGCGACCAGATCGAGCGCGGCGACGCGCGGCACCACGCGCAGGAACTGGCTGACATAGCCCAGCGTCTCGCGCCGTACGGCGAGGATTGTGCGCGCATCCGCCTCAGCGATGTCGACCATTGCATCCCGGTGGCGAACCAGCACGCGCCCGCCATCGGCGCGGTAATTGCCATAGAGGCAGCGCATGAGGGTGGACTTTCCCGCGCCAGACGGGCCGGAAAGCGCCACGCACTCCCCGGCATGGACATCGAGCGTGACGCCCGCGAGCACCCGGATATGCAACCCTCCTTGGAGATGCAGCGTGAAGCCCTTCTCGAGTCCCGAGGCGCGCAGCATGAGCTGATTCATGTCAACACTTCGTTCACAGGAGACGATGCAAACTCCACTCGCGGCGGGCCCGGATGACCGGGCATTTTGCCCGGCCGATAAGGGCACCGCCGCCACGGGAGGAGCCGATGCCGATGCGCATCGCGTTGTCCTTCCGGTGGGGGAAGAGGCGGATCACGCTTTCCATCTCGATCCGCCTCTAACCCCAATACGGTTCACTTTAGTTGTTTGTGCCGCAGGGAGAACCAAGGCGAATTCTGCATTTTCAATTGGTTGGTATTCGGCCGATAGCTTAAGTGAACAGGATTTTGCCTTAAGTGAACCGTATTGCCTCTAACCCACTGGAGGCCGGAGGGCGGCCTGGAAAACCGCCTTCCGGCCCTCCAGTAACACGCCACGCACGGTTTGGCAACGATCGCGCGGAAAGGTGATCCCGCATCGACGGCACTCATGCCTGGAGCACCGAGCTGACCAGGAGCTGTGTGTAGGGATGGCGGGGATCGTCCAAGACCTGGTCGGTCAGCCCCGCCTCCACCACCCGGCCGCGCTGCATCACCATGATCCGCTGCGCCAGCAGCCGCGCGACCGCGATATCGTGGGTGACGAGCACCGCCGCGATGCCGAACCGGGCGACCAGGGTGCGGATCAGGTCGAGCAGCCGCGCCTGTACCTGAGACATCAAGGCCGCCTGTGGGCTCGTCCATGAACACCAGCCGGGGATGCGTGACCAGCACGCGCGCGATCTGCAAGCGCTGCAACATGCCGCCCGAGAAGCCGCGCGGCAGGTCGTCGATGCGCGCGGTGTCGATCTCCACCTGTGCCAGCCAATCCAGCGCCTTGGCCCGGATCTGGCCATAGTGGCGCGCGCCTTGCGCCATTAGCCGCTCGCCGATGTTGCCCCCGGCGCTGATCGCCATGCGCAACGCCTCGCGCGGATTCTGCTCGACAAAGCCCCAATCGGAGCGATACAGCCGCCGCAGCGCCGGGGCCGGCATCGCGTGGACGTCGTGCAGATGTCCCGCAGGGTCGCGGTAGCGAACAACACCGCGTTGCGGCGTGACGCGGCCCGAGAGCGCGTTGAGCAACGTGGTCTTGCCCGACCCGGATTCACCGACCACGGCCAGCATCTCGCCCGGCCAGAGATCGGCGTCGACACCGGCCAGCGCCGGGATCGCCCCAAAGGACAGGGCAAGGCCGCGCGCTGAGAGCAGCGCATCCTCGCTCATTCCGCAGCCCGCGCGCGGCGGCCGGCGCAGTAATCGGTGTCGGAGCACACGAACAGGCGCGTCCCGCGATCATCCGTCACCACCTCGTCGAGATAGCTGTCGGTCGCCCCGCACAACCCGCAGGTTTGCGGAGCGCGGCTCGGCCGGAATAAATGGTCCTCGAAGTCGAGCGAGCGCACCTCCGTATAGGGCGGGACGGCATAGATGCGCTTCTCCCGGCCAGCGCCGAAGAGCTGAAGCGCGGGCATGCGGTGCATCTTCGGATTGTCGAAGGCCGGGATCGGGCTCGGTGCCATGAGGTAGCGCCCATTCACCATCACCGGGTAGTCGTAGCTGATCGCCACCTGCCCCAGCCGCGCCACGTCCTCGTACAGCCGCATATGCATCACCCGGTACTCGGCAAGCGCGTGCATGCGCCGCGTCTCCGCGCGCGACGGCACGAGGCGCCACAGCGGCTCGGGCTGCGGCACCTGATAGACGATGATCTGATCCGCGCGCAGGCGGGTTTCGGGAATGCGGTGGCGGGTCTGGATCACCGTCGCCTCTTCCGTGCGCGTCGTGGTGCGCACACCGGCCGTGCGCGCGAAGAAGCGGCGGATGGAGACGGCGTTGGTTGTGTCGTCCGCTCCCTGGTCGATGACCTTCAGCACGTCGTCCCCGCCCAGCACCGAGGCCGTGACCTGGATGCCGCCGGTGCCCCAACCATAGGGCAAGGGCATCTCGCGCGAGCCGAACGGCACCTGATGCCCAGGGATCGCCACCGCTTTCAGCAGCGCGCGGCGGATCATCCGCTTCGTCTGTTCATCGAGATAGGCGAAGTTGTAGCCGTTCATTGCGCGGCCTCCGCCAGCGCGTTGCCTGCCGCCCGCATCCGCCGCACCGCTTCCAGCTCACTCTGAAAATCGACGTAGTGCGGCAGCTTCAGGTGCTCGACGAAGCCCGTCGCCTCGATGTTGTCGCTGTGATAGAGCACGAACTCGATGTCCTGCGCCGGCGCGGTCACGTCCTCGCCCAGTTCGCCCGCGCGCATGGCCCGATCGACCAGCGCCATCGCCATCGCCTTGCGCTCGGCATGGCCGAAAACCAGGCCGTAGCCGCGCGTGAACTGCGGCGGCGCGGCTTTCGAGCCCTTGAACTGGTTCACCATCTGGCACTCGGTCACGACGATGTCGGCGATCTCGATGGCGAAGCCCAGTTCGGCGGGCGCGATCTCCACCGCGACGTCGCCCACGCGGATCTCTCCAGCGAAGGGGTGCGTGCCGCCGTAGCCGCGCTGGGTGGAGTAGCCGAGGGCGAGCAGGAAGCCCTCGTCGCCGCGCGCCAGGGCTTGCAGGCGCACGTCGCGCCCCGCGGGGAACTGCAACGGCTGTCGCGTCAGGTCGCCTGGCTCGCCGCCGGGCGGGCCATCGGACTCGATGAGGCCCTCTTGACCGAGAATGTCGTGGACCCGCGGCGTCTCCGCGTCGGCATCGGGCTCCGCCACAGGCGCGGGTGGCGGCGGGGCATCGGCTTCGGCGAGCCCGAAATCGAGCAGGCGGTGCGTGTAGTCGTAGGTCGGCCCCAGCACCTGCCCGCCCGGCAGATCCTTGAAAATTGCCGAGACGCGCCGGCGCACCGCCATCGCCGCGGTGTCGAGCGGCAAGGAGGACGCGAAGCGCGGCAGCGTGGTGCGATAGGCGCGCAGCAGAAACGCGGCCTCCACCAGGTCGCCTTGCGCCTGCTTGATCGCCAGCGCTGCCAGCTCCGGGTCGCGCAGCGAGCCCTCGGCCATCACCCGGTCCACCGCGCGGCCAAGCTGGCCTTCGATCTGATCGAGCGAGAGTTCAGGAATGGCTGGATCGCCCCGCCGGTCCTCGGCGAGCCATGCATGGGCGGCGTCGATCGCGCGCTCCCCACCCTTGACGGCGACATAGGCCATCAGAGCGCCTCCACCGTCACCGTGCGCGGCAGGGCGGCGAGATGGCCGCCGGCGCACAGGATGAGGTCGATCCCAAGCGGGAACGCCGCGTGGTTCGCCGCCCACAGCCCGGCGAAGCCGGGCGGCAGTCCCTCGGCCGCGAACATGGCCGGAGAGGCCAGTCCGGAGCCACTGAGGCGGAAGCGGACGCCCGCGCCGAGGCGGGGGACTTGCAGGATCACCGTCGCGGAGTTCCTCCGGCGCCTCGTCGCTGCCCTGGCGAAGGGCGTGAAAGTCGGGAAGCTCGGCCGCGAGCAGGAACGCCGCCGCGTCCGGCCGCGTGAACGCCGCCCCGCAATGGAACGCCACCCATCCCCGCGCGCCCTCGAAGGCCGGATCGAGCCAGAGCGATGTCTCGTGATCGACCAGCGTCAGCAGCACGGCGGCGGCGGCGGGGCAGAGTGGCGGGGGCGGCGCGGAACAGCCCGCGTCCCGGATCGTCCCAGGACGTGCCATCGCGTCCAGAACCGCGCGGAAGCAGCGCTGCGCGTCGGCGACGGGATTGGCGAAGCCGGGGCGGTCGGGGGCGGCAATCATCGCATGGTCCGCATGGTGAAGAACTGCACCCGCGTCGCCGCCGCCTTGGCCGCCACCGCCTGGCGCCGCCGCTCCTGAGCCTGCGCCAGCGGCGCGATGACGGCGCGCGCCACCGCGCTCCGCAGATCTGCGCGCTGCATCAGCGCGTCCGCGGCGGCGGCCAGCTCCGCCCGGCGTGGATCGCGGCCGGCGACATAGGCGTGCCCCACCTCTCCGGTGGCGATGCGCACGGTGCAGCGCGTCACCGACATCTCGCCCAAGTTGAACGCCGCCCCGCCCCCGCCTGCGCGGCCGCGCACCATCACCAGTCCGCTTTCGGGTCCGCGCAGCACGATCCAGCCCGGCAGATCCGCGATCTGGCCGAAACCGGCGGCGATCGCCTCGGAGTCCGCGCGCGCCAGCACCGCCATCCAGCCGCGCCGCTCCGCCGTGTCGGGCTCGTCCTGCATCAGCCGCCGTCCCCTAAGATGTATAGACATCTATATATGTTTCCGTTAATTCGTCAAGCGTGGCTTCAGGGACGATTCAATGACAACGCTCGATCCGGTTCGCCGGGAGGAGGGCTTGGCGCTGTGGCGCCAGATCGCGTCGCGGTTGCGGGCGGAGATCGGTGGCGCCTTCCCGCCCGGCGCGCGACTGCCCTCGGAGGCCGCGCTCGCACGCCAGTTCGGCGTCAACCGCCACACGCTGCGCCGCGCCCTCGAGGAGCTGTCGCGCGGCGGGCTGGTCCGCGTCGAGCACGGCCGGGGCGCGTTCGTGCCCGAGGACGTGATGGAGTACGCGGTCGAGCCGCGCACCCGCTTCTCGGAATGGGTGCGCCGGCACAACAAGGAGCCCTCGGGCCGGGTGCTGCGGCTGGCCGAGGAGCCGGCCGATGCCGGGGCGGCGGCGGCGCTCGGCATCGTCGAGGGGACGGATGTGGTCGTCCTCGAACGACTCGGCCTCGCCGGCGGCCGCCCGGTCAGCCTTGGGACGCACCGCTTCCCGCCCCGGCTCCGCGGGCTGAGGGAGGCGCTGCGCGACGGCGGTGTCACCGCCGCGCTCCGCGCCGTTGGCATCGATGACTACCGCCGCCAGGTCACGCGCGTGACCGCGCGCATGCCCACGGCGGAGGAGGCGGAGCTGCTCCGCTCGCCCCGCTCGCGCCCGCTGCTGGTGACGGAGAACGTCAACGTGGACCGCCACGGCGCAGTGGTGGAGTTCGGCGTGACGCGCTATCCCACGCCGCGCGTGCAGATCGTGTTCGAGCCTTAGGAGCCATGGGAGCTATCAGCGTCACCGGCGGCCGCGTCCTGCTGCCCGACGGCGAGGCCGTCGCTGACGTTCGTCTGAAGGACGGCCGCATCGCCGCGCTGGATGGCGGCGCGCGCGGCATTCGGATCGATGCCGCCGGCTTGCTGGTCCTGCCCGGCATCGTGGACATCCACGGCGACGCGTTCGAGCGCCAGCTTCAGCCCCGCCCTGGCGTGGGCGTCCCGGCGCCGCTCGCGCTGCGCGACACCGAGGCCCAAGTGCTCGCCAACGGCATCACCACTGCTTTCCATGGCGTCACCTTGTCGTGGGAGCCGGGACTGCGCGGGATCGAGACATGGCGCGCGCTGCTCGACGCCTTGGCCGCCGAGTCCTGGGCCTGCGACATGCGCGTGCATCTGCGGTGGGAGGCGTACAATCTCGACGCGCTCGACACCGCGCTGGAGGGGATCGCGGACGGGCGGGTTCATCTGCTGGCGTTCAATGATCACACGCCGGCCATCCTGCGGAAGCTGCGAGACCCTGTGGCCGGAGCGAAGTTCAGCGAGCGCGCCGGCCTGAGCGTGCCGGCGTTTCGCGCGCTCGCCGAGCGCGTCGCGGCCCACGAGACGGACGTGCCCGCCGCGCTGGAGCGAATCGGCGCCGCCGCCCGCGCCGCCCGCATTCCGATCGCGAGCCATGACGATGCGAGCGTCGCGGCGCGCGACGCGTTTCGCGCCCTGGGCGCGCGGATCTGCGAATTCCCGATGGCCGAGGACGTGGCGCGCGCGGCGCGCGGCGCGGGCGACGCGGTGGTGATGGGCAGCCCGAACGTCGTGCGCGGACGCTCGCATCTCGGCTGGGCCTCGGCGGCGCGGCTGGCCGAGGCCGGGATCTGCACCGTGCTCACCTCGGACTACTATTACCCCGCGATGGTGCAAGCGGCACTGCGCCTCGCCACGGGGGCGCTGGGCCTCGCCGCGGCCTGGGCGCTGGTCTCCGCCGCGCCCGCCGACGCCGCCGGGCTCGCCGACCGGGGGCGCATCCGGGAAGGCCTGCGCGCCGACATCGTCGTCGTCGATCCAGGCTCATCGCGGGTGGTGGCGACAATCGCCGGCGGACGGCTTGCGTATCTCTCGGCCGAGGGCGCAGCGCGGCTGTCTTCTCGGGAGTTCGTCGGATGACCGATCCGATCTCGCACCACCACACCGATCTCGGCGACGTTCGGCTGCACTATGTCGCCGCCGGCGCGGGCTTTCCCGTCGTGCTCCTGCACGGTTGGCCGCAGACCTGGTACGAGTGGCGGCATGTGATCCCCCGGCTCGCGGAGACATATCACGTGATCGCGCCCGACCTGCGCGGGCTCGGCGAGTCCTCCCGGCCGCTGGACGGCTACGACAAGAGGACGGTCGGCAACGATGTCTGGCGGCTGGTCCACGAGCATCTGGGGATCCATGCTTTTTTTCTGGTCGGCCATGATTGGGGCGGGCCGACCGCCTACACGATCGCCGCCGCGCACCCTGCCTCTGTGCGCAAGCTGGCGATCCTGGACGTGACGATCCCCGGTGATGGCAGCCCCAATATCAGCCAAGGCGGGCGGCGCTGGCACCACGCCTTCCACCAGACCCTCGACCTGCCGGAGGCTCTCATCACCGGGCGCGAGGACATCTATTTCGGCTGGTTCTACCGCAACTACGGGCGGCATCCGGCCGTGATCCCGGACGCCGACATCACCGAGTACCTGCGCACCTACCGCCAGCCTGGCGCGCTGCGCGCCGGCTTGGCCTATTACCGCAACATCCCGCGCGACATTGCAGACAACGAGGCGGTCGCCCGAGACTTCAAGCTGCCAATGCCGGTGCTGGCGCTGGGCGGCGACCGCTCCTGGGGCCGGCGCTTGGAAGTCCTGGAGTCGCTGCGCCGGCTGGCAACCGACGTGCGCGGCGGGGTGATCGAGGAATGCGGGCACTGGATGCCCGAGGAGCAGCCTGACCTACTGCTGCGGCGCTTGCTGGACTTCTTCGCCGAGGGCTGAACCAATCGAAGTGGCTCCCGGAGCAGGACTCGAACCTGCGACCCAGCGGTTAACAGCCGCTTGCTCTACCGACTGAGCTATCCGGGACCAGCGCCCGCCTATAGCGAAGCCCCGGACAAGACGCAACAGAGCTTAAGCGCGCCAAATTCGCGTCTCTATTCAATCCCCCCGCGCCTTTCTATCCTTGCGCGAGCGTCGTGACCCCGCACGGAGGGAAGGCAGCCATGGGCCAGGATGACGAGGACCGCCGCCGGAGACCCGGCATCGCACGCCTGCCGCGCGGGCTGACCCGGCGCGACGCCTTGGTCTCCGCCGCGCTGTCGGCGGCCCTGCCCGCCGGACTCGCGCGGCGTGCCGGCGCGGCCGAACCAAGCGGGGCGCCCATCGTGCTTGGCTGGGTCGGGCCGCTGTCCCCGCCGGGCGGCTATGCCGAGGGCATCCTGATGAAGGACGCCGCCCAAATGGCGGTAGAGGAGGTCAACGCCCAGGGCGGGCTGCTCGGGCGCCCGGTACAGGTGGTCTATGCCGACACGCGCGGCCAGCCCGCCGAGGGCCGCGCCGCCGCCGAGCGGCTGGTGCAGGAGAACAAGATCGTCGCCGCCTTCGGCGAGTTCCACAGCCCGGTCGCCCTGGCCGAGATGGAGGTGTTCCACCGCTACAACATCCCGTTCATGGCCTGCGACGTCTGGTCCGACGAGATCACCGCGAAAGGCTACGCGGAGGTGTTCCGCAACTCCACCGCCGTCTCGCTGATCGACAACACGATCGGCCAGTGGATGGCGGCGGCGGGGTTCAAAAACGTCGCCCTGCTGGCCGAGAAGAACGATGTCGGCCTCGCCGCGCGAACAGCAATGAGCGCGCAGCTCAAGGCCAAGAGCATCCCGTTCTCGGCCGTCGACGCCGACCCGAGCCTGACCGACTTCACCGCGCAGATCCTGCGCTACAAGAGCGCCTCGCCGCCGTTCGATTTCTTTTGCACCGAATTCTCGGAGGCCGGCGCCTACGACCTCATCCGCCAAGCCCGCGAGCTTGGCTTCGCGCCCACGGTGAAGTGCGGCATGTACAACTCTGGGGGGTCGGCCGTCGATCCGACTTTCTGGCAGAACGTCCGGGCCGCCGGCATCGGGCTCTGCACGGAGAATGTCGGCCTCGCGCACGATGCCTGGAACGACAAGACCCGCGCCTTCGCCGCCGCGTTCAAGAAGCGCTACGACGCCGATGCCACGGGCGCGGTGATGGAGAGCTATGACGGCGCCTGGCTGCTGTTCGAGGCGATCCGCGCCGCTGGCAGCACCAAGGCCGATGCGATCATCCACGCGCTGGAGACGACGCGCTGGGTCGGCACGCGCGGCCAGTACGCGTTTTCGACGGAGAAGGAGCCCGCCTGGCACTATCACCAGTTCCTCAAGGCGCCGCTGACGATCATCCAGTACACCGAGCAGAACCAACCCGTCACGGCGGCGCCCATCTTGTGGCCGCGGGCGCTGGCCACCGTGGATTACGTGTACAAGCCGCCCCCGTGATCGCGGCGGTGTGGCTGACACGAGCAGGGTGTCAGCCGCGCCGCGTGGCCATCCGCGCGCCTTCAAGCTAGCGTCCGGTCCGCATCAAAGCAGGAGCAGCCGATGTTCACCACCCGCCCGGAGATCGCCGGCACCTTCGGTGTGGTGGCCAGCACGCATTGGCTGGCGAGCCAAGCGGGCATGGCGGTCCTGGAGCGAGGGGGCAACGCCTTTGATGCCGCGGTCGCCGCCGCCTTCACGTTGCACGTGGCCGAGCCGCACCTGAACGGGCCGGGCGGCGACGCGCCGGTGATCGTGCACAGCGCGCGCACCGGCGCCCAGCACGTCATCTGCGGCCAGGGCGTCGCGCCACGCGCCGCGACCTTGGAGGCGTTCGCCGCGCTCGGCCTCGACCTCATTCCCGCGACCGGCCTGCTGCCCGCCGTGGTGCCAGGCGCGTTCGACGCCTGGGCGCTGATGCTGCGCGACTGGGGCACGTGGGAGCTGAAGGACGCGCTCGGCTATGCGATCGGCTACGCGCGCCAGGGCGTCCCCGTCGTGCCCCGCATCAGCGCCACGATCGACGGCGTGCGCCCGCTGTTCGAGACGGAATGGCCGAGCTCGGCCGCCGTGTTCCTGCCGCACGGCACGGTTCCGGCGCCACACTCCCTATTCGCCCGCCCCGCGCTCGCCGATACGCTCGAGCGCCTCTGCCGCGAGGCGGTCGGCCCAAGCCGGGAGGCCCGGATCGACGCGGCACGGGGCGCCTGGTACCGCGGCTTCGTGGCCGAGGCGGTGGACCGGTTCTTCCGCTCGACCGAGGTGCTCGACGTCACCGGCCGGCGTCATCGCGGTCTGCTGGCGGCCGAGGATTTCGCTGATTGGTCCGCGACCGTCGAGGCACCCGTCGGCGACGACTACCACGGCCACACCGTCCTGAAATGCGGGCCGTGGAGCCAGGGGCCGGTGTTCCTCCAGCAGCTCGCGCTGCTGCGCGGCTTCGATCTGGCCGCGATGGACCCGCTCGGCGCCGATTTCGTGCATACCGTCGTTGAGTGCGCGAAGCTCGCCTATGCCGACCGGGAGGCGTGGTATGGCGATCCACGCTTTGCCGATGTCCCGCTCCCGACCCTGCTCTCTGAGCCCTATAACGCCGAGCGTCGGCGCCTGGTCGCCCCGGCCGCTTCCATGGACCTGCGCCCCGGCGCAGTCGACGGGCGTACCAACTGGGTCGACCATGAGGCCGCCGCGCGCGCCGCGATGGTGCCGAACGCGGCGGGCGCGGGCGAGCCGACGGTCTCGCGCCTCGGTGTGATCGGCGCCGACACCTGCCACATCGACGTGATCGACCGGCACGGAAACATGGTCAGCGCCACGCCGTCGGGCGGCTGGCTGCAATCCTCGCCGGTCATCCCCAAGCTTGGATTCCCGATGGGATCGCGCGGGCAGATGTTCTGGCTTCGCCCCGGCCTGCCGAACAGCCTGGCGCCCGGCAAGCGTCCGCGCACCACGCTCTCTCCGAGCCTCGCGCTGCGCGATGGCACGCCCTGGATGGCGTTCGGCACCCCCGGCGGGGAACAGCAGGACCAGTGGTCGCTCATCATGTTCCTGCGCATGGTGCATCACGCCATGAACATCCAAGAGGCGATCGACGCGCCCAGCTTCCATGCCGAGCACTGGCCATCGAGCTTCTGGCCGCGCGCCGCCAAGCCGGGAAGGCTGGTGCTGGAAGGCCGCTACGCCGATTCGGTGCTGGAGGCGCTGCGGCGGCGGGGACACAAAGCCGAGAAGGGCGAGGACTGGTCCGAGGGGCGCCTGAGCGGCGCTCGGATCGAGGCCGGACAGTTCCGCGCCGGGGCAAACCCGCGTGGAGTGCAAGGGTATGCCGTTGGGCGTTAGAAGTGTTAGAACTGTCGAACTCGCCACACTTTTGCAATATGCGAGACGCCATTCTCCGTCCTGTTGCACCATTGACCGGCCATGTATATTCCGGAGCGCCTCGGCGAGGATAGCATGGTGCGGGAAAGAGGCGTCCGGCGCGCGAATGTCCTGGGAGTTGTTGCCGCCCTGCTGTTGACGGCCGCGGTCGTCATCGAGGCTTGGATGCAGTTCCGCGCCGCACGCGGCGCAACGCTCTGGGCCCGTCACACCTACGAGGTTCTCGGCACCGTCAAGGATCTAGACATCGCTCTCGCTCGCGCGGGGACGCAGCAGCGCGGGTTTTTGCTGACGGGCGACGATCAGGATTTCGGAGCCTACAAGGACGCCGCCGAACGCATCGCGCCGCTCCAGGGCCGCCTCCGGCGCCTCACATCCGACAATTCCGTGCAGCAGGATCGCCTGCTTGCGCTGTCTCCTCTTGTGCAGCAGAGGCTCGCGGAACTCGGCAGCGCCGTCGAAGCACGCCGGAATCAGGGCCTTGATGCCGCGATGCGGCTGCTGGGCACGGAACGCGGACGCTCATTGGCGGCGGACATCGACTTGATCCTGTCCGGGTTCACGGAAGAGGAGGAGCGGCTTCTAGGGGACCGGCTCGCCAGGGCCAACCGCTTGTCCCAACGGGCCTTTTGGCTGGCCGTCTCGGGCGCTACGGCCGGCATCGCGCTGCTCGCCCTATCCTTCGCCCTGCTGACGATAGCCTCGCGGCGGCGGCTGGCGTCCGAGGCCGCGTATCGCGACCTCGCGACGCAGTCTCAAACCGTGCTGGACAGCATCAGTCACGGCGTCGCCGTGATCGACGCGGCGGCCCGGCTGGCGCGGTGGAACGAATGCCTGCCCGTGGTGCTTGGCCTGCCGGATCGCCTCGTGAAAACCGGAACGCCCTATGCCGCGCTCACCGATCATCTTGCCAGCACGCTCATGCAGGGTGCGCCGTTCCTGGAACGGTGGGATGAAATCCCCCATCCTGCCCCAGCGCGCCAGCCGGTTGCCTATGAGCGTACGTGTCCCGATGGGCGCAGCTTCGAGGTGCGGCGCGATTCGATGCGGGACGGAGGCTTCGTCCTCACCGTCTCCGATATCACCGAGCGCATCAGCGCCGAGGCGCGGCTGCGCGCCTCTCAGCGCATGCAGGCGATCGGGCAATTGAGCGGCGGCATCGCGCATGATTTCAACAATCTCTTGGCGGTGGTGCTGGGCAATCTCGAGCTGGCCTTGAGCCGGCTGGAAGCGGAGCATCCCGTCCGGGCTCGATTGGATCGCGCTGTCTGGGCCGCCAAGCGCGGCGCGGCGCTCACGCATCAGCTATTGGCCTTTGCCCGCAGGCAGTCATTGGTTCCGAAGCCGACCGACCTCGCGGCCCTGCTGGAGGACATGGCCGATCTGCTCCGCCGCACTCTTGGCGAGCAGGTCGAGCTGAAGGTCGTGATCAGCCCTGACACCTGGCACGCCATGGCTGACGGGGCGCAGGTGGAGAGCGCCGTCCTGAATCTCGCCCTCAATGCCCGCGACGCGATGCCGCACGGGGGACGCTTGGTCATCGACGTTGCGAACGCGGTCATCGACGAGCGGAACGCCGCACCGGATCTTCCACCGTGTGATTATGTGACGGTCGCCGTCAGCGATACGGGCGTTGGCATGTCACCGGAGGTCATTGCCCGTGCCTTCGAGCCGTTCTTCACCACCAAGGGCACCGGCAAGGGCACCGGGCTCGGGCTGGCCATGGTGTTCGGCTTCGCCAAGCAGTCGGGCGGCCACACGCAAATCGAGTCTACGCCGGGCAAGGGAACGACGGTACGAATTTTCTTGCCCCGGGCCGTTCGCCAGACCCCGGAGTCGGAGGACAGCGGCGGGGGCGAAACCGTGCCGCGAGGATCGGCTCGGGTGCTGGTCGTGGAGGACGAGCCCGGCGTACGCGACATCCTCGCCGCCATCCTGGATGACCTTGGCTATCGCGTGCTGACGGCGCGCGACGGCGCGGCGGCCCTGCAAATGCTGGAGGAGGAAGCCGGGTCCGTGGATCTGGCCCTCATCGACATGGTGCTGCCAGGGGGCATGTCAGGCCGGGAGCTTGCGCGGTCCATCGCCGAGAAAGATCCCTCGGTGCGGACCTTGTTCATGTCCGGATACAGCGAGGAAGCGGGTCCGGGCGCATTGCCAGGCGAGACCGTCGCCTCGATCGGCAAGCCGTTCGAGCGGGAGCGCTTGGCCCGGCTCGTGGCCCAGGCGCTCGGGACCGTGCCGCGCCCCTGAACGCGCGCCCAGGGACGCGAGGAGCGGGATGGGGGTTGCCGGGCGGGGCACCTTCCTCTACATGGGCACCCCTGGCGAGCGCCCGTAGCTCAATTGGATAGAGCACCAGACTACGGATTTGGGGGTTAGGAGTTCGAAATCTTCTCGGGCGCGCCATTCGGCTGTTTACGCCCCGCGCGCGAGTGGCGAAACGGTAACCGCAGGGGTCTCAAAAACCCCCGGGGGCAACCCCTTGCCGGTTCGAGTTCCGGCCTCGCGCAGGCACGTTTCTCCCGCAATGGGAAGGAGCGTCCTTTAGCGCCGCGTCGCCGCCCCTCCCTCGCGGGAGGGGGCCAAAAGAAAGGCTGCGATGGGCTACTCCGACGTCACCTGGCGCTCCGGCAGCGCAATCCCGGTCAGTGCCTGCCAGACCCGGATCACCGAGGAGTCATCCTTCCCGCCATGCCCCGCCGCCGCGGTGGCGAGAAAGAGCTGGTGCGCGCAGGACGCGAGCGGCAGGGGGAAGGACAGCGCGCGCGCCTGGTCCAGCACGATGCCGAGATCCTTGACGAAGATGTTGGCCGCCGACAGCGGCCGGTCGTCGCCGGACAGGATGTGCGGCACCCGGTTCTGCCACATCCACGAGCTGCCGGCCGAGGCCGAGACCACCTCGTAGAGCGTGCGCGGATCGGCGCCGGCGCGGATGCCGAGAGCGAGCGCCTCGGCCGCCGCCGCGATATGCACGCCGGCCAGGAGCTGGTTCACCATCTTCACCGTGCTGCCAATGCCCGCCTGATCGCCCAGAGCGGAACACGGTGCCGGCGATCGCGTCCAACACCGGCTTGGCCCGCTCGAAGGCAACGGGCGGCCCGGAGCCCATCACCGTCATCGTGCCCGCTTCCGCCCCCGCCTTGCCGCCTGAGACCGGGGCATCCAGCATCAGCAGCCCCGCCTCGCCCAGCCGCTCCTCGATCGCGCGCGCGAAGGCGGGGGCGACGGTAGAGGAGCAGATGACCACTGCGCCGGGCGGCAAATGTGGCGCGCAGCCCTGTGGACCGAACAGCACCTCTTCCTCTTGCGCGGCGTTCACCACCAGCACGAGCACCGCCTCGGCGCCGCCCAGCTCGGCGGGCGAGGCGACAGCCGTGCCGCCCGCCGCCGCCAGCTCGGCGCGGACGCCTTCGCGCAGATCGCAGCCGACCACCTGATGGCCCTTGGCCAGCAGGTTGCGCGCCGCGCCCATTCCCATCGTGCCGAGCCCGACCACCGCCACTTTCATGCCACCCTCCCCACTCGTCAGCGTCCCGTCCGGAACCTCTCGACCGCGGCGACCAGCGCGCGGCGGACCCCCGGCTCCAGCGCCGAGTGCCCGGCGTCCGGCACGATGCTCAGGCGGGCCGCCGGCCAGGCCTCCGCCAGCTCGAACGCCGTGCAGGGCGGGCAGATCATGTCGTAGCGGCCCTGCACGATTTCCGCCGGGACATGCGCGATGCGGTGCATTCGCCCAGCAGCCCCTGGGGCGGCAGGAAAGATCATGGGCGAAGTAGTGCGCCTCGATGCGCGCGAGGCCGAGCGCGGTGCGATCCTGCGCAAAGGAGGTGACGGTATCGGGACTCGGCAACAGGGTACTGCACGAGCCCTCGTAGATCGACCAGGCGCGGGCGGCGGGCAGATGCACCGCCGGATCGGGGTGGGTGAGGCGACGCAGATACCCCCCCAGGACGTCGGAGCGCTCGGCCTCTGGCAAGAACCCCACGAAGCTCGCGTGCGCGTCGGGGAACACGGCGCGCACGCCGTGCAGGAACCACTTTACCTCCACCCCGCGGCCCAGGAACACGCCGCGCAGCACGCAGGCCGCGACACGCTCCGGATGGGCTTGGGCGTAGGCGAGGGCGAGGGTGGAGCCCCACGAGCCGCCGAACAGCATCCACCGCTCGATGCCGAGGTGGCGGCGCAGGGTCTCGATGTCGTCCACCAGGTCGTGGGTGGTGTTCTGCGCCAGGCTGCCCAGCGGGCGGGAGCGCCCCGCGCCGCGCTGGTCGAAAATCACCACGCGCCAGAAATCTGGATCGAAGAAGCGCCGATGCACGGCGCCCGCGCCCGCGCCCGGCCCGCCATGCAGGAACAGCATGGGGCGGCCGCGCGGGTTGCCGACTTGCTCCCAATACATGACGTGGCCCGCCGAAAGCGGCAGATAGCCGGTCTCGAACGGTCCGATTTCGGGGAACAGGTCGCCGCGCGGCATGGCGGCGGATCGTATAGGCGGGGCGGCCGAGGGAACAGGGGTATGCGGCGATGGAGCGTCTATGCTGAACTTCGCCCGGATTTGAGAACAAGGCATTGATATGATTGGTACTGGCGGTGGCTGTCTGTCTACGCTGCGAGCGAGGCCCCGATCAGACCGAGGGCTCGGCGCTGCACAGCGGTGGGCGTGGCGAGCAGTGTGATGACACGATGGGCGCCGAGGCGGACGACATTGCGCGTCAGGGTGGCGAGATCGGCGAGCAGGGTGTGAAAGCTGTGCACCGGGAGCGGGGCGCCCTCCGCGGGCTCGGTGCGTTTGCGAGCGGTCTTGCGCTGCGTCGCCGGCGAAGGCTCGGCCTTCGCCACGGGTGAAGTTCGCTGCGCGTCACGTCCAGCCGGATCGTGCTCGTCGAACAGCATCGGGGCCAGGCTCCGGCGCATGTGCCATTCCAGGTAGTAGGCGAGCATGCATAGCAGCACGTGCGCGCGCACCCGTGACGCGGTCCAGTGGAACACCGGACGCAGTTCCAAACCGACGGTCTTCATCGAACGGAAGGCGTGTTCCACGCCGCTGAGGCTTTTGTAGGCGCGCACCGTGGCGGCGGCGTCGGACTGCGTGGCCGGCAAGTTGGTGCGCACCACGTAGATGCCGTCCAGCGCGGCCTCGGCGGCGATGGCGGCGTCGTTTCTGGCGAAGCCGAACGCATCGTCGCTGACGCTGATCTGGAAATGCTTGGCCATCTTGCGCCGGTTCAACACCGTGCCGACGGCCTGGCCAATTGCCGCTGCTCCATGCAGCTTCTTGTTCGCCCGCTGAACGCGCGCCCGGATGCGGATCAGGTCCTTCTCGGTGGCCGCCAGCAACTCGCCCCGCTTGCGTGCCCGCTCCCGCCCCAGCAGCGGGTTCCGGCAGACCACCAGGCGCTCGCCCGGATAATCGGGGCTGTCGATCTCCGCCATGTCGCGGGTGTCAAACAGTGAGGGCTGCAATGGCCCGCCCTCGGCCGCCAGCGCGCGGATCGCCGGGGCGCGCAGCGCGGTGATCCAATCGAGGCCGGCCGGGCGCAGCGTCTCCTCGATCCGCGCGCTGGTCAGCAGCCCACGGTCGCCCACCATCACCACACGCTGCAGCTTGAACCGCTGCTTCAGCTTGTCGATCTGCGAGGACAGCGTCATCGGATCGGCGGTGTTGCCTTCGAACACCTCGACCGCCACCGGACAGCCGTCAGCGGCACAGAGCAGGCCGATGACCAGTTGCGCACGATCGCGCCGGTGGTCTCGGCTGTGGCCATATCGCGCCAGTTCGCAGCAGCGTCCTTCCAGGTAGGTGGAGGTGACATCATAGAGCAGCAGGGCGCCGTTCTTCAGGTGGCGGCGGGCCAGGGTGGTTTCGATGAAGCTTTGCTCATCGCCCAACCAATCCAGCGTGGCGTAAACCTCCCGGGCGGTGACCGTGCCGAGCCCCAGCATCTCGCCCAGCAAATCGCTCGCGGTGGTGGAATCCAGCATCCGCGCGGTGGCCAGCTTGGCCGCCGGGTCGAGCAGGCGGGCGATGATCAGCGCAAGTGCCAGATCACGGCGGCGTTGCGGCGCGCGGCGGGGCAGCAGGGCATCGAGTTCGATCCGGCGTGCGGTACCGAGCGCGGCGAGGACGTGGCCATGGGGAAGAGCGCGGACGATCTCAACAACGTCGATGGCGGGAAGCAGTTCCTCGCCGCGCAGCACGGCGCGCAACTGCTCGATCCGCCCGGCCGGCCAGTCGGAGAGATTCTGAGGGTTCGCTTCTTGGTCTTGCCGCCCTCGCTGTAGCTTTCGCGCAGCAGGATGGCTGGCGGTGAACTTCGGTTGGGGATGACTGCGACATACATGGGCGAACGAAATCAGGCCGATTCGCGTTGTGTCAAGGAAAATGCGTCACGCTACATGGCCGCCAAAACGGCACGTGTAACAATCTTTCAGCGCCTTATGCCAAAAAGGCAGCAAAGTCGGTCTATGGATCGGGCTCGGGGCGCTGGCGGGACTGTCGGCGGTGGCGATGGCGGCGCTGGCCGCGCACGGGCTGGAGGCGATCGGGCCGGCGCGGCTGCAGATGGCGTCCGCCGTCAACGCGGTGCAGATGCAGGGCTGACACGCACTGGCGCTGGTGGCGTGCGGGCTGTGGGTGCGACGGGGGGGCGCCCTGGCCGACTGGGCGGGCGCGGCGTTCACCCTCGGCCTGCTGGCGTTCTGCGGCGCGGTCTACGCCCTGGCGCTGGGCGGGGTGCGCATTGGCCCTCTGGCGCCGGTCGGCGGTACGCTGCTGATGCTGGGCTGGCTGCTGCTGGCGCTCTCGGCGCTGCGGCCGGGATGAACGCCCCTACCCGCCGCCGAGCAGGCTTGGGAACAGCACATTGGCGGCATAGGCGAGCCCGACCAGGATCAGGAACACCGTGACCCCCACCCCGGCGATGTTCCAACCGGCGGCGTTGCGGTGCGGACCCATCACCTCCGCGTCGTTGGCGATCAACAGCAGGAACAGCAGCGCCGGGGGCATGGCCAGCACGGCAATGACGTTCACGATGATGACCACTTGCTCGAGCGGCATGCCGGGGATCAGCACGATCGCGCCCGCCAGCGCCGCCGAGCCGATGAGCACCGCGTAGAAAACCCACCCCTCTCGCAGCGGCGCGTTCAGGCTGTGCGGCATGCGCAGCACCTCGCCGAAGGCGTAGGCGGAGGACGTGGAAATGGTGATGGCCGCCACCGCCCCGGCCTCGAAAATGCCGAGCGCGAACAGCGCGGCCCCGGCATGGCCGACATAGGGCTCGATCGCCTCGGCGAACTGCGCCGCCTGCCAGTTCTGGGTGCTGATCCCGTGCGTGAACAACGGCGCCGTGGCGACGATCGCGGCGATGCCGCAGAGGGCGGCGACGGCCGCGCCGATCGCGGTGTCCCAGCGTGCCGCGCCTATATCGCGCGCGTCCAGTCCCTTGTCTGCGACCGCGCCCTGCTGGAAGAACAGCATCCACGGCGTGACGGTCGCTCCGATGTTGGAGACCATCAGCGTCAGCGTGTCCGGCTTCAGCCCGCCTGGCAGCGGGTTCCAGGTCGCCATGGCGTGGCCCACGGCACGCCAGTCGGGATGGCTCATCAACGCCACCGGCACGAACACGGCGTTGAAGAGCGCCAGCCCGAGCGTGATCCGTTCCCACGTGGCGTAGCGCGCGGTGGCCGCGGCGAACAGCACCAGCGCCACACCCGCGGCGACGGCAACCCCCGGCGGTACGCCGAAGAAGCCCAGGCCGGCGCGAACACCAATGAATTCGGTGATGAGCGTCAGGAAATTGCCGATCAGCAAGTCCGCCATCGCGAACCGGCCCCAGAAGGAGCCGAAGCGATCGAAAATCAGCTCGGCGTGCCCATGGTTGGTCACGGCGCCAATGCGCGCCGCCATCTCCTGGACGACAAAGCCGAGAGCGAAAGTGGCGCCGACGAAGGGGAGAAAGAAGCCGATGCCGTATCCTGCCCCGGTCGCGGCGTAGGAGAGCATCGAGGGCGCGTCGTTCTCGCCGAGGAAGACCAGGACGCCCGGGCCAATGAGCAGCGCAAGCAGGCGCAGCCGGTCGCGTAAGCCGCCCCGCGTCCTGCGCAGCCGCGCGACGGCGACCCGCTCTTTGGCACGCCGCAGATCCTCGGCCGCTGGGTTCGCCGCCCCTCCCTGGTCCACTCCCGCCAGAAGCGACGGAAAGCTTTCTGCACCGGCGGAAGGAGGCTCGGGAAGGGGATCGAGCGAAAACGCCATTCCCGTCAGATCAGCCGCGTGAGTTGGACAGCGATGACGGCCACCATGGCAGCGACATAGAGGCGCATCATCCACATCAGCACGGCGATGCGGCCGGACAGCGCGCGCCGTGGCCAGGCACTGCGCCGCCGCGCCGCCGAGGTGCGCGCCGCCGCCAGCGGTGTCTCCTCGGCGTCGCTCTCGATAGTCACATGTCTGGTCCCGTCAGCCACTGCCTATTCCCCATTCTCCACGCTTGAAGTTAGCTCAGGCTACATATTGGTCAAGTGTTTTGAAGAAAGCCGAGGTGACGAAATGAGCCTTGGGCGCACAATGTCGTGCGGCTTTGAGCCGACGCCGCGCTGGGCTATGCCTATGCGGACGCGAAAGGAGTGCGTGTGGAGTCGTCCCCCAACGCCGAATCCCCGAGCGAGATGCCGGCGGAGCCAACGCAGGCCGAACGGTTCGGCAAGGCGCGATCGGCGCAATCCGTCGCGCTGACCGAGGACTACGTGGAGTTGATCGCCGACCTGCTGGCCACTGGCGGCGAGGCGCGGCTGGTCGACATCGCCCGCCGGCTCGGCGTGTCCCACCCCACGGCGGTGAAGAGCATCCGCCGCCTCAAGCGCGAGGGCCTTGCGACCTCCCTGCCCTATCGCGGCGTGTTCCTCACCCAGGCCGGACGGGAGCTGGCCGAGCGGGTGCGCACGCGGCACCGGATCGTGGTCGAGCTACTGCGTGCCGTTGGCGTGCCCCCTGAGGCAGCGGAGGCCGATGCCGAGGGGATCGAGCATCACGTCTCCACGACGACGCTGGACGCGTTCAGCCGGTTTTTGACCGGAAGGCGGTAGCGGCAGATAGGTATCGCAATGCCGATGGCTTGCGCTCCGGCAGGGACGGGATCGTTCGCATCTATGCTATAGGGCATCCACCCAATGCTCGCTCGAGAACTGCTTGCCGCGCCGCGGCAAGGGATGCAGGAGGCCTGCGCCTTTCCCATGATACGTTGGGGCAGCAAGCGATTTTGGATCTGGCAGAGAAGAGCTGATCTCTTCCGACGACCGTAGGGCTGACGAACCGCAGCATCGCTGCCCGGAGGCCCTGCCTGCCAAAACGCCACGTTGGAGATCACCGACCGATGCCCGATACAGGCAAGATCACGCTCTCACCGGATCAGGCTGTGGACAGGCTGGAGGCGATGCATTCCGAGGCGGTGCAGGCGCAACGGTCCACGCTGGCGCGCTTCGCCGCGGGCGGTGCGCCGCCCGATCCCGAGGACCGGCGGCGATTTCGCTATCCTGAACTTCGCATGTCCTGGCAGCCCAGCGGGCCAATTTCGACGACCCGACGCGCCTGGGGCAAGCTCCAAGCGCCCGGCGCCTATACCACCACGATCACCCAACCCGGCTTTTTTCGCCCCTACCTGCTCGAGCAGTTACGGCCGCTGCGGTATCATGTAGCAGCGCCCACTTCAGCGAGGTTAAGTTTGGTGCGGCAAAATCTACGCTTCATCTATGACACGCGAACGGACGATTGCGAGCCTTTATGCACGGCGCAGGCGCCTGACACTCGGCTTGCAGGATTTCGAGCGCAGAGCCGAGGTCTATCGGGCTACCCTCGCCGAGATTGAGGCGAAGCTTCAGGCGCTGGTCCCCTCAGTCCGGGCGTTTGCACCGCGCAAGCGGTGTCCGCACTTCACCTCGCGCGAGCTCAGCCGAGGATGCCAGGATGCGTTGCGCGAGGCAGACGGCAAACCGCTGACCACCGACGACATCGCGGTCTCGCTGATGCGGCGCAAGGGACTGGATACCGGCGATGGCGCCATGCGGAAAGCCATGCGTCGCCGCGCATACCAAGCGCTTCGCCGCATGAGGTTGCGTGGCACCTTTGAAAGCTATTCCCGGGATCGTTGCCAGTAGCCGCAGAAATCGACCGACGGCCTACATCGCATCGCCAGCTCGACCACGCGGTGAACCTGCCCACCGTTGCTGACGCGGCGGAAATCCTCGCGCCAGGCCGCCTCCTGAGCGTAGCGGGCGAGGTAGGGACCGGCGATATGATGGTGATGGCCAAGTTCGCCCCGCCGTAAGCGGGAGAAGTAGGATTTAGCGCCATTGGTGCAGGCCCCGTCGACGCTGTAGCCAGCCTGGTGATTAATCCGCCGCATGGCGGACGTGGCGTGCAGTTGGTCCCAGGCGGAGTTCTCGTCGGCATGGACCGTGGTGCCCTTGGCGATCCGCAGGCGGACCGTGGCCACGGCGTCCGCTTCAGCGGCAAACACTTGCGCCAGCGTTCGACCGCCGCGTTCGCGCATGACCACGACAACCTGGCGGTTCCCTGGTCGGTTCTCAGCAAGCCGCCGGTCGACCCGGTTCGCGGCCAGGTTCTCCGGCCGGATATGACCACCGAAGTAGGCCCCATCGACCTCCGCCGTCCGCCCCTCACCACCGAGGCGAAGCGCGTGGGTGCTGGACGCCATGGCCTCACGCAGCTTGTGCGCCAGCACGAAGGCGGTCTTGCACTGGACATCGAGGTCACGGGCGAATGCGAGCATGCTCTTGCCCTTCACCTCGTTGCAGAACACCGCGATGGCCATCAGGTAGCGTTTGAGCGGCAGCTTGTGGTGGGCGAACAGGGTGCCGGAGGTAATCGAGAAGTCGGACCGGCAGGCTTTGCAGCGCCAGCGGGGTTGATGGGCCGAACGGCGACAATCGTAGCAAGTCTGGCAGCCGCAGCGCGGACAGACCGGCTTGCCGGCGGTCTCCGGCCACCGCAGGCGCGCAAACACGTCTTCTGCATCCCGGTCAGACATGTGCGTCACTTTGCTCGGGCTGAGCGAACGAGCGGCGGCCGACAGAAGAAAGTGTCGCGCCACGAGGCTAGATAGCCTGAAAGAACATAAAGCGAACATCGAGGAAAACCCAGCCTGTGTCAACGCTGGTGGCGGCAGCTACATAAGACCGGGCCGCTGATCACAGAGTATACGGCGCTTGCGTCCAGGTGCGCGTCAGCGACCAGGAAATGCCCTATCCCTACGTGCTCGAGCGCGGCGACGAACTCGCGCCACAGCGGCGCTTCGCCAGCCGAACTGGCGCGGCATTTCCCGACGCCGTTGCTGTCGGCGGTCGGCGACGAGGTGGCCGACGGGCTGTGGAGCCTTCGAAGCGGGGCAGGCCCGGCCTCTGGCGTTGTTCGATGCGGTGCGCGTCGACTACTCGCTGCGCCGCCTGCTGCACTACACCGGCACCGACTGGCGCGACATCCAGCCCTGGATCCTGCTGACCAACTATCAGCGCTACGTCGACCAGTTCGTGCGCTGGGGCCTGGATGAACTGGCGGATCGCCGCCAGCCCGTACGACCGCCTGGTCGCTGCCGGCGGTGTCGTCGTCAGCCGCGGCGACGACCCGGCCGAGGCCGAGGCGCGGCTCGCCGCCGCGCCCTGGCATCGCTTCCAGATGCCCGCCTATCACCTCGCCGCGCCGATGGGCAGGGCGGCGTGACCATCGTCAACATCGGCGTCGGCCCCTCGAACGCCAAGAACATCACCGACCACCTCGCGGTGCTGCGGCCGCATTGCTGGCTGATGGTCGGCCATTGCGGCGGGCTGCGGCAGTCCCAGGCGATCGGCGACTATGTGCTGGCGCACGGCTATCTCCGGCGCGACCGCATCCTCGACGACCTGGTGCCGCCCGAGGTGCCGATCCCCGCGCTGGCCGAGGTGCAGGTCGCGCTGCAGGAGGCGGCGGCGCGCGTGACCGGCGAGCGGGGCGAGGCGCTGAAGCAGCGGCTGCGCACCGGCACCGTCGTCACCTATGACGACCGCAACTGGGAGCTGCGCTGGTCGCAGGAGCGCCGGCGCATCAATCTGTCGCGCGCCATCGCGGTCGACATGGAGAGCGGCACGCTGGCCACGCAGGGTTTTCGGCTGCGCGTGCCCTACGGCACGCTGCTCTGCGTCTCCGACAAGCCGCTGCACGGCGAGATCAAGCTGCCCGGCGCGGCCAACGCCTTCTACAAGCGCGCGGTCGGCGAGCATCTGCGGATCGGCATCGCCGCGCTCGACCTGCTGCGCGGCGACCTCGGCGCGCTGCATTCGCGCAAGCTGCGCAGCTTCGACGAGCCGCCTTTTCGCTAGCTGGTCTGTCAGCCAAACTGCTGAATACACTTCCTTCATTCACGAACCGCCTGTACAGGTAACGGAAGTGGCATTTCATGCAGGTGCTGAGCGGCGCGCAATGAACGTGCATGCGGCAGGGCTGATCGACGCGCGTTCGCCCGCACGGGAGGACGGCACACCAGAGCATGCGGCGGGCGATCGCATCGCGTCACGCTGGCCGCGTGGCTTTGAGTGCCCGGTATGCGGCGGCAGGCCATCGTCTGGCGGCACCAGGATAACAGTGCGCCAAGTGGCGCGGCATCCCCGCCGATGCCGGGACCATCTTTGCGCGCAGACCTTCATCCGATGGGCAAGGACGGGCGTCTAACGGCTGACCGGACACGGGATCCAGCATCCGGGGCGTCGCCATGGGGTGACGCAGACCACCGCCTGGACGGTCAAACACGGGCGAAGCAGTGAGGCGGCGGGTGCGGCCAAGCGCCGAGCGGAAGGATCGAGATCGCGACGCCTATCCGGCGGCGAGCGCTCGGGCGGAAGCGCGGCCGCGGGGCGCCTGGCACGAAGCCGTTGGTCGCCGCTGCGAGACGACACCGGGGATTGCCTTCGCCTGAAGCTGCGCCGGGTCACCAGCTTCTGTGCAACCCGATCGCAGGGTTCGCCAAGCCAGGCTCGTCCGGACTGCTCTGCCGTCAGCGATGGCCTCAGTGTTTCGCCGGCGTCGCGACGCCGGGTGCGCGCCCCAAGTCGTCGAGCCCTGGTCAGGACAAAAGCGGCGCGACGCCGCCTTCAAATGGCCAACACCGCTCGCAACAACGAGGCCGATCGCGGGCCCGACCGTTACCAGAACCGCAAGCTCGTCGCGCGCTACCTCGCCGAAGGAGTGCCGCTTCAACCGACGATACGAACGGACCGCCATGCTCCCGCGTGCTCTGCATGGCAGCCGGACTGGATCACCCCTAAGAGCTAACGGACCCTAACTGGCTGCCGGGCAAACTGTGTTGAACCGGATGCCACGTGATCATGTGGCGAGACGTCTGGGCACGGTGCGGCTCATGGCGGCGTGGATCGGCGCCGCTCCGGGCTCGGGCCTGATGCGTCGCACAGGGAGCGTGATCCGGCTGCGTCGAACGGATGTGCGTCGGCCCCCGCCGCGCGGGTTGCAGAGTGCGGACGCGCGGGCTAGATGCGCGCGAACGTCCATGAACCGTCGCCGGTTTCAACGTCGGGAGCCGCTATGACCAGCACGCCGGCCACCGCCATCGTTCGCGCAGGCCGCGTCTTCGTGGCCCTGCGAAAGGCCAGGAGCAGGGTGGCGCTCTACCACGCCGTCACGCCCCATTGCCGGATGGCCCTCTGCGCCAGCGAGCCCGGCGCGGGCTCCGGCTGGGCGGAACCCCCCGCAGAGCAGATCACCTGCCAGGAGTGCCTGCGCCGCCTCGCGCAAGTCTCGCCGCCCGGCTAGCAAGCCAATTCACCCCTATGCCGCGGCGTGGCCCGTGAAGGCCGATCCAGCTCCAGCGAAGAACTGGGAGAGCGCGCCGCCATAGGCCTGGTCGAGCGGCGCGCTTCCGGCCACGGCCGCCGTGAGGCCGGAGTTGATGACATCGGCCACAAATTGGCCAGGGATGGCGAGTGTCACGCCGGTTGGGCCGGCAACACCGTTGGCGAGATATCCGACACGGCCGAGGCGTATTGCGCGAGCAGTTGCCTCATGTCCGTCACGACTTGGGCCAGGAACGGCGACGTGTCCTGGCCGCTCAAGACCGCGGCGCCCAAGTTTTGGAAATCTGTTCCAAGGTGGCTGCCGTCATCCAGGAAGGTCATGGCCTGGGTGGCAGGCTGGCCCAGGCCCGACATGGCGCTGACTTCGCTCGCCGAGAGGGGCGTGGGCGTGTTGCCGTTGTCGGCCGGCGTGGGGACAATGTTGCTGGACGCGGTCGTGACGGGCGGCGGGCTCGCGGTGCCCGTCTGCGACGTGGCCGGGGGCGTGCCGCTGTTGGATGGAGCTGTCGGCGTCGCGCCCGTCGCGTTGCCCGTTGCCGGCGGAGGCGTCGGGGGCGGCGTGCCGGACGAGGACTGCCCGCCCGCCGTCACAGCGTGGAACTGCGATTCCGTCGGCATGTTGCCGCCGGTTTGGGACTGGAACGTCAGGCTGAGCTTGGCGCCGCTGGCCGCGTCGCTGATGGTGAGGGACTCCGCCGTGGGCGCGCTCCGGTCGAGGCCGGCGAAGCCGGCGTCGATGTCGGCCTGCGTGTAGCCGGTCAGGTTGATGACGTCCGACGGCTGTATCTCCCATCCGTCAAGGGAGGTGACGCCGGCGCCCACGTTGATGACGTTGTTCGTGTCTGTGTCGGACTGCTCGCCCACCGAAAGAGCGCCAGACTCCACCGTCACGGTGTTGTTGCTGCCATAAAAGGACACGCTGCCGCCCTGGTGCAGAGCGACCGTGTTGCCGTCGTCGCCCGCGTCGTAGGAAACCAGCACCGGACCAGACGCGTCGAAGGTGACGTTGCCGGTGTCTACGTTGTAGAAGCCGCCACCCGGCACACTGACGGTGTTGCTCGCTATCCCCTCATTCTTGACTGCCTTGGCGGGAAGTGGCGGGCTTGTTAGAGAAACTGTGGCGGGGGTGACAACACTCGCCGCGAACAGCAAGCACGGCTAAGCTGGGTTGAGGGTGGTAGCTCAACATATGATCGTGCTCATAAAAATGAGGGGATTGGTGAGGGTAGGTGCTGTGACCGGTGTCGGGGCGGTATTGCTGGCACTGCCCCGCCTCGAAGGAGGTATGTGTTGGTCGGCATCCGGTCCCCCAATTAATTCCTGATTACGCACTTCCCTCAGTCACGAAACGCCTGGTAGCAGGTCAGGGAATTTGTGGCATTTCATGAGGGTGTGGCAGTGGCTCGTAATGTCGTGCAGTTCCAGAAGGGTCTCAGCGAACCGGCGTTCGAACAGCAGTACGGCACCGAGGAGCAATGCCGGGCGATCGTCATCGCGTCACGCTGGCCGCGTGGCTTTGAGTGCCCGGTATGCGGCCGCAGGCAGTATAGTCTGGTGACGACTCGCGATCTCTATCAGTGCACCAAGTGCCGCCGGCAGACCTCGCTGATTGCCGGGACGATCTTTGCATCAACTCATCTGCCGCTGCGGCTATGGTTTCGTGCGATCTATCACCTGACCCAGACAAAGCAAGGTATCTCCAGCATCGAACTGGGGCGTCGCCTTGGGGTGACGCAGACCACCGCCTGGAAGGTCAAACACAAGCTGAAGCAGGTCATGCTTGAGCGTGATGCGACCAAGCGCCTGAGCGGCAGGATCGAGATCGACGACGCCTATCTCGGCGGCGAGCGCTCCGGCGGAAAGCGTGGCCGCGGGGCGCCTGGCAAGACGCCGTTCGTCGCGGCTGTCGAGACGACCACGCAGGGAAAGCCGGTTCGCCTGAAGCTGCGCCGGGTCACGAGCTTCTGTGCAACCTCGATCGCAGGGTTCGCCAAGCGCAGCCTCGATCCAGACTGCTCTGTCGTCAGCGATGGCCTTCAGTGTTTCGCCAGCGTCGCAGACGCCGGGTGCGCGCACCAAGTCGTCAAGACTGGGTCAGGACCAAAAGCGGCTCGGACGCCAGCCTTCAAATGGGCCAACACCGCGCTCGGCAACATCAAGGCCGCGATCACGGGCACCTACCGTGCCATCAACCGCAAGCATGTTCCGCGCTACCTCGCCGAATTCGAATACCGCTTCAACCGACGATACGATCTGGCCGCCATGATCCCGCGTCTCACATGGGCCGCCGTCCGAACCACCCCTATGCCCTACCGACTCCTGAAATTGGCTGAGGTTTATGTGTAATCAGGATTTAATTTGACAAAGTCACGCTTGTTGGAACGACCGACGCGTGCGGCGGCGGCTTGGCGGGGCACAAGGGGACGGTCTGGCGCTCGGAGGGCACTTGACGGCGGAATTGTGTGTCGAATTGATGAGCCTCCTGGACATCGGTGGCTGGGGAGGCGAAATGACAGGCGCAGTTCGTCGCGCGACCGTATGTGCGCATGACCGCTGACCCTATCGCTGGTCGACAGCATTGCGGATGCGTTCGTGAGCTTCATTGACCGCTACGGCTCGCTGTTCCGCACCCGCGCGCACGACAACGCGGCCGTGGCGCAGCGTTATCTGCAAGGGCTGGCGCAGGCGGCAACGGCGACCTTCACGGTGATGGCCGCCGTGGTTGAGGACGGCTGCGAGCAACAGTTCCAGCACTTCATCAGCAACTCGCCCTGGCGGCACGAGCCGGTGGTCGAGCAGATTGGCCGCGATGCCGACCGCCTGCTCGGCGGCACACCGAACAGCGCATTGATCATCGACGAGAGCAGTTTCCCCAAGCAGGGGGATCGTTCGGTTGGCGTGGCCCGGCAATGGTGCGGGCGGCTGGGCAAGATCGACAACTGCCAGGTTGCGGTTTTCGCGGTTCTGACCGACGGCGGGCGCCACACGCCGGTCGACATGCGGATCTATCTCCCGGAACGCTGGATCGCGGATCCGCGGCGATGCGATCTGGCCGAGGTTCCGCTGCCGGCGCGCAGACTGCGCTCGAAGAGCCAGCTTGCGCTGGAGATGGTGCGCGCGGCCCGGGCGCGGGGGATGCGCTTCGGATGGGTCGGCGCTGATGGCGGTTACGGCAAGGAACCCGCGTTCCTGCGCGCGATGGAGGATGCCGGGGAGGTCTTTCTCGCCGACGTTCATTGCACGCAGCGGGTCTGGCGTGAACCGCCGGGGCTGCACGTGCCCGTGCCAAAGGCAACCAGAGGGCGTCCGCCGAGTCGGCGGAGAGCCGCCACGGACGACATCACGGTGGCCAGGCTGGTCGCGGAACTTCGCGCCAAGGACTGGACCCGCTGCATCCTGCGTGACAGCACGCGTGGCCCGCTGACGGTCGATATCGCGCATCGACGGGTCTGGGTGTGGGACGGCGTGGAAGCGGCGGCGCGATGCTGGCATCTCATCGTGCGCCGCGAAGTGGGCGCGCCGGGCAGGATCAAGTTCAGCCTTTCGAATGCCGCTCCTGAGACCTCGCCGCAGCGCCTGGCCGAGATGCAGGGGCAACGCTATTGGGTCGAGCGTGCCTTCGAAGATGCCAAAGGCGAGTGTGGCCTTGCCGATTGTCAGGCACTCGGCTGGCGGGCCTGGCACCACCACGTCACCATGGTGATGCTGGCCATGCTGTTCATCGCCGAGCAGCGCGTTGCGCATCAGCCTGGCCTCGCACTGCTGACCCCGCGCGATATCGTCGAGGTGCTGAAGCAGACCTTGCCCGCCAAGCCGCAAAGCAAGCAGGCGCTGGTCGACAGGATCAATCAACGCCACGCCCGCAGACGCGGCGCCATCCAATCCCGCTTCCGGTCCCAGACAAGGGCAGCACCTTCCTGATGCCGAATAATTCCGAGAAAGGTGACTCTGTCAATTTCAGCGCGACGCGCTAGCGGATCGTGGCCGACTGCTTGGGTGCCGCGGGCTCACAAACCCGCGCGCGGCGGCAATTGGCGCCGGGTGTGGCCAGAATGCCGCCCCACCGTGCCGGAATTGGCGCGTGTCGCATGGACCGGGCGGTACACATGGGTTGGGGTGGTGACCGGTTGGCGTGCGAGGTCAGCCCTCCCTGATCCGCCCCCGGGTGCCCTCGCGGTCAAGGCCGATGCCGAAGGGGCTATCGACGCACCTCATGAGCTGTCGATTGCCCGCGACACGGAAGGCATCTCGGCCGGACGGGTGCTTCATGCCGATCCGCTCCCTCTCGCGTACTCGGCGACTCCCGCAACCTCCTACCGTGCCAAAAGCTCCTTCAGCTTCACGTCGATGAAGCGCACATCGTCCGGGTTGGTGCCCGGACCTCCGGCGAAGTGGCCCCATATGGATGGAATCGAGTATGTACTCGGCATTGGGCATGTGCTCGACCTCGATCTGGCTATCCTCGGGCGGGAAGTAGAGATCAGTCTGACCGGGCATCACATAGGCCCTGGCTGTGATGGCGCCGAGCGCCTTGCGGAAGTCGCCGCCATAGAGCTCGTTGGCGCTGATGTCGCCGTTCTGCCAAGTCCACAGCATGGCCAGCAAATTGTTGGCGTCCTTCGACAGGAAGAGCCCTTCCCAGAAGGCGACCAGGAAGTCCTCGACCGAGGAATAGCCAAGCGTCTTCAGGTCGAGCTCCTCGCGGTAGAAGGCATGGGAAAAGCCCCAGCCCGCGTACACCCGCGCCATCGCGCGTAGACCCCTCTCGGGCTTCGACTTGTACTAGCCGTCAGCGAAGGCCGCATCCGCGGTCAGCGCCGCCTTGACGCCCTCCAGGAACACGAAGTTGTGGCGCGAGCACTTTGCCGAGCCGCAAGACGGGGCGATGCGCTCCACCATGTCCGGGTAGAGCGCGCCCCAGTGAAAGGTTTGCAGCGCGCCCATCGACCAGCCGACGACCAGCCGGAGCCTGTTGACGCCAAACTTCTCGGTGACGAGGCGGTGCTGCAACCGCACGTTATCGCACGCCGTCACCTTGGGAAAGCACGGCCCGTTATAAGGCTCCGGCGTATTGCTGGGCGAGGACGACAGCCCGTTGCCGAGCATGTTCGGGATGATGATGAACTGCGACCCAGGGTCCAACGCCATGTCGCGCCCGATGAGCCATTCGTTGTCGTGGTGCTGGCCCGAGTACCAGGTCGGATAAACGATAACGTTGTCCTTGGCGGGGCTGAGCGTGCCAAAAGTCTTGTAAACCCGCTTGCAGCCGCGGATCGTTGCTCCACTCTGCACCCTGACATCGCCAAGATCAAAGATCTCGTAATCGGCAGGCATGGGCGCGTCCTCCCCTTGTTCGTGCGTGGGCGGTTAGTGACCCATCGTCCAGGGCCGCTGGAAGCCTAGGCACCGCTGATCCCTCCCGAGCCGATTTAGGCCTTTCTCACCTCGGGGTTGACCTCGATCTCGCTGACGCTTCCCGTGCGAGCAGGGTTAGCTGCGCCTGCCGCGCCATTCGCATGGTGATCTCAAGCCATTGTGTTTGCCCGCGCGAGTTGGCCTCGGTGCCGAATGCTCGACGCGGGCGAGCTTGGCGCGGGAGGGTCGCCGGTCCGCGAGGTGCCCGCGCCAGCGCGCGGGGTTCTCGCCCGTGCGCCGGCCGCTTCCCGCCGGAAATTTGGCGGGTTGGTGGATCCCCTCGGACAGCCGAAACGGCTCACGTCCGCGGTGGTCAGAAAACCTCGGGGACGAGCCTGAACGGGTAGTCTGTCTCCTTGTAATCGCCTCGGTCCTGCCGCTTGGGCAATCTCACCTTCGCGCGCGGCAACGCCTCATAGGAGATTTTGCTCAAGATATGAGTTAGCGCGTTCAACCGCGCGTGCCGCTTGTTGTCGGAGCGGACTGACGTACCACGGCGCCCAGGCGGTGTCCGACGCGAGGAACATCTCGTCGCGCGCCCGCGAGTAGTCGTACCAGCGTGAATAGGATTTGAGATCCATATCGGACAGCTTCCAGATCTTGCGCTCGTCATCGATCCGCGCCTCCAGTCGCCGCGTCTGCTCCTCGGGGCTGACCTCCAGCCAGTACTTCAGAAGCATTATCCCAGAGTCGATGACGGCCTTTTCGATCGACGGCACCATGTGCAGAAAGCGGCGCGCCTGTTCGTCGGTGCAGAACCCCATCACGCGCTCAATGCCGGCCCGGTTGTACCAGCTGCGGTCGAAGATCACGACTTCTCCACCGGCGGGCAGATGCGGGATATAGCGCTGGGAGTACATCTGCGACCTTTCGCGCTCGGTCGGCGCCGGCAACGCCACGACGCGAAAGACGCGCGGACTGACTCGCTCGGTCATGGCTTTGATCGTGCCACCCTTGCCGGCTCCGTCGCGCCCTTCGAAAACGATGCAGACCTTCAAGCCGCTGTGGACGACCCATTGCTGTAGCTTGACGAGTTCGACATGCAGGCGCGCAAGTTCCCGCTCATATTCCTTCCGCTTCAGCTCGCCACCCCCTTTAGCCTCGCCACTTTTCTCGTCGGACATCGGTACTCCCCCCTCCACAGCTCGATAGAGCCTAATTTCAGGTAGCGATTTGATGAAACCAGACTAACCGTTTCTACTGCACTGAACGAGATTGGTGAAACTGAGATGTACCAGAATGCCGCTATCCTCGCCACCTTTCTCTTGATCTACAGCGCCGTTGCGGGCCGGGTGGAGCGGGAGCGGTCGTGGCTCAGCGGCCTGATCGTATTCGCCGCTGCGGGCTTGCTGGTCGGGCCCTATGGCGTCGGTTTCGTGCGCTTCAACTTCGGTGCCGAGGGATTGCGCACCTCGCCGAGCTGACGCTCGCCATGGTCCTGTTTACCAACGCCGCCAACGCCGATTTCGCGGTCGTCAGGAGAACCGTCGCCGTCCCTGAGAGGTTGTTGCTGATTGGGCTGCCGTTGACGATCGTGCTCGGTTTCCTCGCCGCCATGCTCGTGCTTCCCGGGATCGCCCCGCTCGAAATGGCGTTGCTGGCGGCGATGCTGGCGCCCACCGACGCCGCACTCGGCAAACCTGTCGTGACCAGCCCGTCGGTCCCGGCGTCGATGCGCGAAGCACTCAATATCGAGAGCGGTCTGAACGACGGCATCTGCGTGCCGGTCGTGGTGTTGCTGCTCGGGCTTGCCGTCGGCACCCAGCTGGAGCACGGGACGATGATCCACGCCATCCGTGTGGTCGTCGAAGAGATCGGCACTGGGCTGGTGGTGGGCCTTGTGCTGACTTGGCTCACCGTTCTGATGCTGCGATTTGCCGAAGGCCAGGGTTGGGCCAGCGGGCATTGGGCGGACGTGCCGGCCGTTGCACTCGCCGCCGCGTGTTTCGCCGCGGCGCAGGCCATCGGCGGCAGCGGGTTTATCGCCTGCTTTGCCGGCGGGTTGCTGTTGAGCAGGCTGCGCAAGCATCACAAGGAGGAGTTGCTGCGCGGCGCCATCGCCACCGGCGAGGCCCTGGCGCTCCTGACCTGGGTCGCGTTCGGAACCGGCGCGCTTGCGCAGATCATTGCCCGGCTCAACTGGCCGGTGCTGCTCTACGCCGTGCTGAGCCTGACCGTCATTCGCATGGTTCCGGTGGTATTGTGCCTCGCCGGGACCGGTATGCGGCTTGCGGACAAACCGTTCATCGCCTGGTTCGGCCCGCGCGGACTCGCAACAATCGTGTTCGGGGTCATCGTCGTCAACGAAAAGCTCCCGGGAAACGACACGATCATCGCCGTGGCCGGAGGCACCGTACTGTTGAGCGTCGTCGCCCATGGCATCAGCGCAAATCCGTTGGTCAAGGCCGTTGCCGGCCGGTCAGCCGAGAAACCGACAGCGGTCACGCGGGCATGATACCGGGCTGAACGCATCGGTTGCATAAAACCGCGCAACACCGCAACTTCAGTCCGAATTAGCCAAGGACGGCAGATGGCCAGCGGTGAGCGCGATCTGGGGGCGAAGGCGAGCGGCGAGCCCTTGCAGGGCGTCACGGCCGTGACAGGGACGGCTGACGGGCGGGCGGGATCGCCGCACCGCATCGTTGTCGTGGGCGGCGGCGCCGCCGGTCTGGAACTGGCGACCCGGCTCGGGGACACGCTCGGCAAGCGCGGCCTGGCCCAAATCACCCTTGTCGAGCGGTCGCGCGTGCATCTGTGGAAGCCGCTCCTGCACGCGGTGGCGGCGGGCAGCATGGACCCCGGCGATCATGAGCTGGACTATCTCGCCCAGGCGCGCTGGCACCATTTCCGCTGCCGCTTCGGCGAGATGGTGGGGCTGGACCGGGCGGCAAAGGACATTTGCATCGCGGCCACGCACGACGACGAGGGCCGCGAGATCACTAAGATGCGGCGCATTCCGTACGACACGCTGGTGATCGCGGTCGGCAGCGTCACCAACGACTTCGGCACTAAGGGGGTTGCGCAGCACGCGGTGCCTCTGGACACGCCCGAGCAGGCGGAACGCTTCCACCGCCGGCTCGTCAACGCCTGCATTCACGCCGACGAGCAGGAGGAGGCGATCCGGCCGGGACAATTGCACCTCGCCATCATCGGCGCCGGCGCGACCGGCACGGAGCTGGCGGCCGAGCTGCACCGGACGGTGCGCGAGGTGGTCGCGCACGGCCTCAACCGGGTCAATCCGGAGCGCGACATCCGAATCATCCTGATCGAGGCGGCCGACCGCATCCTGCCCGCCCTGCCGGAGCGCGTCTCCGAGGCCGTGATGCGGCTGCTCCGCGACCTCGGGGTCGATGTGCGGACGGCGGCGCGGGTGAGCGAGGTCCGGGCGGACGGCGTGTGCCTCGCCGACGGGGCCTTCGTGCCCTCGGACCTGGTGGTGTGGTCGGCGGGCGTGAAGGCGCCGGAGTTCCTGCGCGACCTTGACGGGCTGGAGATCAACCGGCTGAACCAGCTCGTTGTGACGGCAACCTTGCAGACGACGCGCGATCCCGACGTGTTCGCCGTCGGCGACTGCGCCGCGGCGCCGCGCGAGGGGTTCCCCACGCCCGTTCCGCCGCGGGCGCAGGCGGCGCACCAGCAGGCGAGCCACCTCGTCCGGCAGCTCAGGCGACGGCTGGAGGGCCAGAGCCTGGAGCCGTACCGCTACCGCGACTTCGGGTCGCTCGTCTCGCTCGGCAAACACAGCACCGTCGGCAGCCTGATGGGGTTCCTGGTTGGCCGCAGCTTCTTCATCGAAGGGATGTTCGCCCGGCTGATGTACCGCTCGCTCTACAAGATGCACGAGCTGGCGGTGCACGGCCCGGCCCGGGCGACGGCGAGCACGATCGCGCGCGGCATTGCGCGGCGTGGCGGGCCGACCGTGAAGCTGCATTGAGAAGGAGCTGCCGGCTGAGCGGGCGGCTTCGGCTAGCCCTGATCGCGGCCGAGATCCATGACAAGCTGCTGGAGCCTTCCCGGGATGTCAGGCAGGAATCACTGGGCTGATCGAGCTGGCAAGCCGGTGCGGCGGACGTTCCTTGCCCTGCTCTGGGCAGCGTTCCTGAGCGCCGCAGCGGCTCATTCCGAAAAACTCTATCTTCTCGATCAGAAATTCGGCACCATTGCGTTCTCGGTCAACCATCTCGGCCTGTTCTCCTCGCATGGCGAGTTTCGCCGGTTTGATGTTCGCCTGGTTCTTGATGCTGAGCATCCGGAGCGGACACGGATCTCGGTTTTTGTGGATGCGGCATCGGTGAGCATGTCCTGGCAGGAAGCGGCGGAGATGCTCCGAGGACCGGACTTCTTCGACACGAAACGCTATCCGGAGATCCGTTTCAAGAGCACGTCAGTCGAGGCTGCCGCGCCTGACCACTACGTGGTGCGCGGCATGCTCGAGATGCGCGGGGCGAAACAGCCGCTGGTTCTCCACGCCACCCTTGTAGGGCGGCAGACTGATCCGGCCCGCGGGATTGAGGTCGCGGCGTTCGTGGTGAGCGGGGCGCTGCAACGCTCAGCGTTCGGCATGACCGCCGACCAGATGTTCATCTCCGACACGGTCAAGATCACCATCAGGGCGCGCATTGAACTGGGCGAGAAGATCAGTGCGGGCTGAGCCGCCTCTCGCATGGATGAGGGGGCAGCGGCGCCTGCATTGGTGGACCGCAACGCTCGTCCTGCTCGCATTCCCGCTCGGCTGGGTGATGGTCGGCGTGCCGCTCAGCGCCTTGCTCCTGAAGTTCCTGCTCTATCAGCTTCACAAGACACTCGGGATCCTGGTCCTCGTGCTGACGGCCATGCGGCTGATGGTTCGGGTTCGCAGAGGACGCCCGGCCTGGGATGCCGACATGCCGGGCTGGCAGCGTCGGGCGGCCAGCATCGTGCACGGTTCGCTCTACACCCTTCTCCTCGCCACGCCCGTGCTCGGCTATCTTACGGCCGCCACGGCGCCCGCCCGTGTGCCGACGCTGTTCCTAGGAGTGATCCCGATCCCGCATCTCGTCGGCCCGGCTCCCGACCAGTTTTCGTTGCTCAGACAGGTGCATCGAAGCATGGCAATCCTGCTTGTGGTCCTTGCCGGCGGGCATGCCGCGGCGTCGCTCCATAACCACCTGCACGGACGTGATACACTGGTCCGAATGTGGCGAGGCGGGCCGCCGCGCTTGGGCGCGCCGCGGAACAGCTAGTTTCGCGAGACGGCGATGCAAGGCGGCCCCCGCGCGACGCATCAGCGGCTGGGGAAGACCTCGTCGCCCGTGGGCTCCATATGTGGCGCGGCGTTCATCGTCTGCCGCAGCCGGGACAGTTCCCAATACATCCGCTGCCGCGCCCGGCTCTGGTTGCCGAGCGGACGGTGCTCCGGCAGGCAGTGCCAGGGGTTGTAGGAAAGCACGTTGGCGAAGGCGAGCTGCTCGGATGAGGCAAAGTGCTGGCGCGGGATGTCCACGCGGGCCGCGGGCACGAAGGGAGAAAGCCTCTCCGGCCAGCGCACGGCGGCGTTCTCGATCGGCATCCGATGCGGGTCCGTTTGTAGTTGCAGCATGAAATCGAACGTGACATCCTGCTCGGACAATGTGCGAACCATGTTGTCGCGCAGGTAATTGTCAGGGGGACGGAGCGGCAGGCGCGGAATGCGGCGATAAACCTTGGATCGGGGATAGACGGAGTACATCATCGCCTGCCCCTCCCCGAGCAGGTAGGGTACGCAGCTCCAGTATCGCTCGCCCAACGGATTGCTTTGTGTCTTGTTCCATAGCGACTGCATGAACCCGTCCAGCACGTGCGGGTCGCGCGGATCGACGAAGTAGAAGAGTGGCGTGCCCTTCAGGATCCGCGCCTGCAGCTTGGCGTTCGAGCGCGTGTCCGGTGTGACGAAGGTCGGCGTACAGATGCTCAGGAAGTCCTGGGTGAGCTTCTCGTCCTCCATCAGCTTGGGGCCCGGTACGCCCATTACCTTGATGGCACAGCTCACGAAGCCGACATCGTCGATGTCGCGGGGCCAGTCCGGTCCAGGGCCCGAGAAGCGCACCCAGGCCCGATAGGTCTTCGGCTCGGCGAACAGCCCATGCCGGTATTGCGGCGGCAGGTCATCGCGCACCGTGAACGTCGCGCGCACCACGCCATGGGTCTTGGTGTTGCCGCCGCGCTGGAAGTTCCCCGGCCTCCAGTGCTTGCGCATGTAGGCGCCCAGCGTGTCGATGATCGCCTGGAGATGCGCCTCTTCGCTGGGCTGCCTGGTTTCCTCTGCCAGCCGCAGGCCTTCATCGCGGCGCCGGACATTGATGAGCGCCTGGGTCAGCGCGGCAAGCGGCTCGCGCAGCACCCTGTCGAGGACCGGCCGGAAGAACGGCTCGAACCGCCGCTCCACGTGCAGCAGTGAGACGATTGCACCATGCAATTGTTTCAGCATCATGCCACGGCTCCTCCCTGGACCGGAACAGGCGGACGACAGTGGCACCCCGGTTGCAGAAGTGGAAGCGGATACTTCGTTTTCCGAAAAAACTTGCATATGCCCGCCCGCCTGTGGTGCGCTCAGGCACAAACGCGGAGGAGGACGCGCGATGGCCTATGACGTGCCGCAGCTTCTGCGCATGCCGCAGCAGCAGCTGGACGAGCTTTTCACCGCCAGCGAGCCGGGACCGATCCCCGAAGGCCAGGCGGATGGCACCGCCATCATAGCGCCGGGCACCCCCTACAGCCTCGAGATCGCGGAGTTCATCAAATACTTCGCCTGGCAGGGAAAGGTCTTTGATCCGGCGGCGGGACAGCTCAGGAATCGCGTCGGCCCGTTCGGGCTGAATGCGATTATTGCCGACGTCTACAAGGCGCCGAGCTGGCTTGATGGGAAGGAGTGCATCGTTCTCGACTATTCCCGAACCTCGGTCGTCGCGCACTGGATCCGGGACGAGATTCGCCTGATCCAGCCGCCCAGCCTCTATCTTGGAAAGGTTTTCTGGGACAAGGCGCGGCTGATCGACTTCACTTTGCAATTCTAGCCGGGCAGGGCTGCCGTGACCCCGCAATCGGCCTTCATGGTCGCCGCGGCCGTTGACCGGGACCGGGAATTGGACCTCCGCCACCTGCTCGGCACCATGATCCGGGCGCCGGGCCAAGCCGACCCCGACAACGCGCTGGTTCCGTTCGCACGCTACGACCGGCTGCACATGGCGCGCTTCGTCGTCCTCCACGACGAGACCCTCGGCGATCTCGCCGCCTACGGCATTTCCTTCCCTGATGCCCCGGTGTGGCTCGTCTTTCTCGGCGATTGCGACGGCCCAGCCGACGCGATGCTGGCGGAGTTCGCGGAAACCGCCGCTCCGGGACTGCGCCGGATCTTCGCGCACTGTGCGAGCGCGCCGGGAGAGGATCTGCTGGGTTGGATGCGGCACCACGCGGTGCAGCCCGCGGCGGCCTATGTGAACTGGCTCGGTCGCACGGTGCGGCAGATCCGCGAGGAGGCCGCGCTGCATCTTTTCCTGCGCGACTGCCTGGACCGGAATCCGGCGTTGGCGGCGCAACCGCCCGAATCAGTCCATGCCCAGCTTGTCATGCAGGCGCGGCGCGGCGGACCAAAACTCTCGCCGCCCGCGCCGACGGCGCCCGCCTGGCTTGCCCGACGGCTGCTCTGGCTGGCTGGAACCGTGCTCCTCCTGCTGGTGCTCGCCCCCTTTCTCCTGGTCTTCTCGCCGGTTCTCATCTGGCAGCTGCGCCGCCGCGAAGCCCTCGATCCGGTGATCGCGCCACGGCCCGACCCTGCACACGTCGCCGCGCTGAGCCGGCTCGAGGATCACGACGTGACCAATCAGTTCAGCGCCTTCGGCAGCGTCAAGCCCGGACGCTTCCGGCTCTGGATCCTGCTGCTGGTGTTCAGGGTGCTCGAAAGCAGCACTCGCTTCATCTACACGCGGGGACGGCTGGCCCGTGTCGGAACGATCCACTTCGCGCGCTGGGTCTTCCTAGACGGCCATCGCCGGCTGCTGTTCGCCAGCAACTACGACGGCAGCCTCGACAGCTACATGGACGACTTCATCAACAAGGTCGCTTTCGGCCTCAACCTCGTCTTCAGCAACGGCGTCGGCTGGCCCCGGACGGCGTGGCTGCTCCTGGGCGGAGCGCAGCGGGAACAGGAATTCAAGAACTATCTCCGGCGCCACCAAGTTCCGACGCAGGTCTGGTACAAGGCCTACCCGGGCCTCACCGCCGCCAACCTCGCCACCAACACCCTGATCCGTGAGGGCCTGCAACGTGAGCGAATGAGCGCGGCGGAAGCGCGCCGCTGGCTGGCCCTCGTATGAGTTCCGTCCTCCCCTCCGAGGCGGACGACATCCAGGGTCTGCTCTGGTCCGGGTACAGCAGCCTGCCCGAGGCGACTTTCCTGCTGCTCAACGTGCTCGATCCGGCTGCCGCGCGAGCCTGGTTGCGCCAGGCCCGTGTCACGACCGCCGCTGACCTGGCCACGCCCCAGGATCGGGCGCTCCAGATCGCCGTCTCGGCGCATGGCCTGAGACGGCTCGGCGTGGACGCCTGCATCATGGACGGGTTTTCGCCCGAGTTCGTGTCGGGGATGACCGGTGACGACGCGCGCTCGCGGCGGCTGGGTGATGTCGGCGCGAACGCGCCAGCGAACTGGCACTGGGGCCGTAGCGGCGAGCCCGATCTGCTCCTGCTGCTCTACGCTGCGGCCGGCAGACTGGACGGCTGGACGGCCGATCTGGTCAGCACGATGCAGCGTGCCGGCTGCGAGATCGCCGGCACGTTGCGCACCAGCGACATGGAAGGAAAGGAGCCATTCGGCTTCGCCGATGGCGTGAGCCAGCCGCTGATCGACTGGGTCGGACAGCGCGAGCCTGGAACCGCGCAAGATCAGGACTACGGAAACCTGCTCGCGATGGGAGAGCTCGCGCTCGGTTACCGCAACGAGTACGGGCTCTACACGGAGCGGCCGCTGCTGAGGCAGTCCGTGGCCACGGCGCTGCCATTCGCCGAGGATCAGCCAGCGCTTCGCGATCTGGGGCGCAACGGCACGTATCTGGTGCTGCGGGAACTGCATCAGGACGTGCGAGGATTTTGGCGCTTCCTCGGCCAAAGCGCGGGGCCGGACGGCGCGGAGGGACTCGCGGAAGCCATGGTTGGGCGCCGCCGTTCGGGGGAACCGCTCATGCCGATCGGGGATAAGCCGATTCGCGGCGTCGGCCCTGACCGCACCGACGAGTTGCGAAACCGGTTCACATTCGCAGCCGACGCCCTGGGACAGCGCTGCCCGCTGGGCGCCCATATCCGTCGCGCAAACCCCCGCACGGGCGACATTCCGGGCGGACGGCAAGGCATTCTGTCGAGCCTGTGGCGCACGCTTAATCTCACCCACTCCGATCTTGGGTCCGACCTCGTCGCCTCCAGCCGGTTCCATCGCGTGCTGCGTCGGGGGCGCGAATTCGGCGGCTGGCTGGAGCCGGAAGCCGCCATGCGGCCGGACAGCCCGGACCCGCATAGCGGCCTGCATTTCATCTGCCTGAATGCCAACATCAGCCGGCAATTCGAGTTCGTGCAGAATGCGTGGCTGGCGAGCGCCACGTTTGACGGGCTGGCGGGGGAAAGCGACCCCCTGACCGGCAATCGCGTACCGTTCCCGCCCGGTCACGCGACGGATGGCTTCAGCCTGCCGCAGCCGAACGGGTATTCGCGCCGGCTTCAGCGCTTGCCGGCCTTTGTCACGGTCCGAGGCGGCGGATACTTCTTCCTGCCTGGGGTGCGGGCACTGCGGTTCCTGTCCCAGTGATGGGCGATCAGCCGCGAGCGTCCCGCAGGATCACGTCAGCCGCCTTCTCCGCCACCATGTAGATGGCGCCCGCGACGAAGAAGCCGGGAATGCACGGAAACACCGACGCGTCCACCACGCGCAGCCCCTGTGTCCCATGCACCCGGAACGCGCTGTCCAGCACGCCACCGTCCTCGCGCGGGCCGATCGCGCAGGAGCAGGAGGCATGGTGCCCCCAGGCGCGGTCGCGCACGAACTGCGCGAGCTGATCCTCGGTCCGCACCGCGGGGCCAGGCTCCTCCTCCGCCTCGATCAGCGTGCCGAGCCCGGCGCCCAGGCTACGCACGAACTGGATGCCGGCGACCACCGCCCGCAGATCCTCCTCCCCGCCCTCCTCGAAATATCGGAATTCCACCAGCGGTGTGTCGCGGGGGTCGGCCGAGCGGAGCGTGACGCGCCCGGCTCGGTTCGCCGTGTGCGCCTTCAGGATGGCCCAGGTGAGGTAGTCATGGTGGGCCGCGACCTCGCCCGAATAGCCTGGATAGTAGCCGTCGAACTTGGCCAGCAGCGCCATGCAGAACAGGTCAGGCGGATCGCGCCCTGGCGCCGACGGCAGCGACACGGCAAGAGCCGCGCCATTCGAGATGTACATTCCCTCCCGCTTGTTCGACCACTCGCGGTAAACCGGGTCGTCCGGATCGAACCGTGCGCCGGAGAGCGCGCGCCAGGGCCGCCGGAGCCGATTCACGACTCCCACCTCGTAGCGATCCTGAAGATTTCGTCCGACTCCGGGCAGCTCGAGACGCAATTCGATCCCGTGGCCGCTCAGCTCGGGAGGACCAATCCCCGACAGCATCAGCAACTGGGGCGAGTTGAATGCGCCACCTGCCAGGATGACCTCGCGAGCCGCCAAGATCCGGCCCGACGTCCCGCCGGGTTGCGGGTCCGGCGTTGCGCGATACAGCCGCTCCCCCTTCAGGTACTCAACCCCGACCGCGCGGTTCGTGTCATCGAGTATGATCCGTGTGGCCAGCGTGTGCAGCTCGATGCGCAGCCGGTCGGGATGCCGGGCCGCCACAGTGAGCAGCCGTTCGCGGGCGCCCGTCCGGGCGTGCCTGTCCGTCGAGAGCGGGGTGTAGCAGAGGCAGGTTCCGGCGGGTCCGGCGTTCCTGGCGTCGTTCGGGTCCGCGCCGGTCCGCAGCAGCCTGTCAACGACGCTGGGCGCGGCCGGTGAGTTTTCGATGGCCGCGACCGATGAACGAAGCACGGTGCGCAGCAAGCCGCCGTCATCCATCGACTCCAGGGGAAGCGCGCGCTCCGTGCTGAGCCAGCCGTCCCACCCATGTCCGGTCGGATCGATGCCGAGCCGGGCGAGCGCCCGCCACGCGGGGCGGTGCCGGCAGTTCTCCAGCCGCCGCCAGTATTCGCGCATGCTGGCCGCCCGCCAGGAGGAATCGCCGGTCAGCGCGGCGATGCCATCCCAATCCGCGTCATGCGGGCGCATCAGGATCATGGCGTTGTGAGCGGTGCAGCCGCCGAGGGCGCCAGCCCGCGGGTAGAGGATGCCGGCTGGCGTGAGCTTGGGGTCGCGCCGCTGCTGTTCCTCGTCCTCGTAGTGGCGAACGGAGAAGTTCCAGGCAATGGCGGGGTTTTCGGATGCGAACGGGTGGAACGCGGGCACGTCGTAATCCGCCGGCATGCGCGGTGCCACGGCGCGAGGATCTCCGCCCGCCTCAAGCACCACCACGCGCATCCCTGCCTCGGCGAGGCGGGCGGCCAGCGTGCCGCCGCCGGCGCCGGACCCAACGATTACGTAGTCGCAGTCTGGCTCCGGCATGACATACGGCTCAGAATGTCTTCAGAAACTCGATCAGCGCACGCTTGTCATCATCGCTCAAGGCGGGCTCGCCGCTGACCAGGCCGGTCCCGAAATAATGGCCGCGGTTCACGACGAAATCCGGGCACTTGCTCAACTTGAGCAAGGCCGGCACCGCGTTCGCGAACCTCGCCCGCATCTGCTCGTCGGTGGCATCCGCCGGCAGCCGCGCCAAGTCGAGCTTGAGCTGAACCAGCAGCTTGAGCAGGGTCGCGACATGCTCGGCCCTCTGCGCAAGGCTGCCGCCTTCCGGCAACGGCTGGAGATTGGCCAGCAGGTTGACGGGCACGCCGGCCGGGATGGGTCCGATGGTGATGCCGCCATCCGCGTTGAAGAGCTGGGGCAACAGGGCGTGCAGCGGCCCGGACGCGGGCTTCAGCACGTTGGGCACATATCCCGCCGGGATTGTGATGGTGCTGCGGGCCGTGGTCCGATCGATCACTCCCGGCACCTTGTCGCCCAGGACCGGATCCTTCTCACGCTTCTCCGGCCACAAAAGCTGTTCAATGGAGGCCTGGAACACGCGCATCCGTGCGTCAACCGAGGGATCTTGGTCGAACGGCCCGAGAGAGTTGTTCAACAGGAACGGCGCGGTGGACCAGACGCTGATCAGCGACGGTGGCCTGGTGTAACCACGCCCTCCCGCTGGCATCCGGTAGGGGTGGGGCTCGCCGGTGAACGGATCGTGGACCTTTATCGTCCCCACGGAAGGCAGGCTCTTGTAGGATTGCGAGGAGAAATTGTCCCAGATGTTGCCGGCCAGCGCGTTGGTGGCCAGGGGGCTGCAAGCATTGGTCTGGAGCAGCGTCACGGGCACGCGGAAGTCGGTTGACAGATAGTTGTGGTCCAGGAAATCGGGTGCGTGAACGATGGCGTTCATCTGGCGCTTGTAGTCATCCGTCTCGGTCCAGGCCCAGTACTTGTTCCAGCACTGCATGTAGCCCGGACCGGCGCAACCGGCCGGATCGAGCCCTGCCGCAGGGGCTGGCGCCTTGCTCGAATGGCAACGCGCGCAGGTCTCGGCGAAGACGGTCTTCCCGCGATCGAGCGCGGCCGCATCCGCTGTCAGGTACTTGGCTCCGCCCGGCGCGTCGGCCAGCCGGTCCGGCCGGCCCGCCTTCAGGAAGAAGAGGGCGGTGTCGGGTGTGCCGGCCTCGGTGGCCAGCCAGTACGCGGAGTTCTTCTCGGCCGCGGCGATCGGGATGGGCGTGATGGGCATGCCGCCGGCAATCGGGTTGAAGTGCAGCAGCCACTCCTCGCTGAACAGGCCGATGTTCAAGTACACGCGGTTCAGCGCGCCCAGGGCGCCCACCGAATCCGAGCCGTCCTTGAGGATGTGCGGCGTCCAGACCGTGCTTGGCGGATGAAAGAACCGCGTCAGCGGTCCCTGCGAGACGTAGTCGTTGAACTGCTTGTTGCGCCGCTCGCCGCCGGCCAGGCTCTCCTTCCCCCAGCGCAGGGCGATGCCCAAGCGGTCATCCAGGTTGTAGATCGCGTTCATCGTGCGCGGGTTGTTGATGCTGTCCGTGGAAACCAGGGACGTGTCCATCGCGCCCGGCCGGTATGTGTGCACCAGTTGGTACATGAAATTGTCCGGCCGGGCGTTGTACACGAACAACCTGTCCACCCACATGTACTGCGCACCGACGGTCGAGCTCAGGTTTTCCCATTTCGGATTGGCCGGGTCAGCGGGCGGATGCACAGGGCTGGGGCCCACGTGGCAGAAGCCGCATGACATGCCGACGCGGTACGGCCGGATCAGGTCCTTGTCCTGATAGTAGGCCTCATCCGTGAAGTAGCGCCGCGCATCCCACTTGCGCTTCGCCGCTTCGTCGAAATCGGGATTCGGGAACAGGCGCAAGCCCACGATGCCGGTCGGCCAGCCATAGATGGAGCCGACCGGAACGACCGATCCGCGCGCTCCGATGCGCACTCCGGGGTACTTCGCTTCGTTCTCGAACGGGTCGGACGGACAGTCGGCTCGCCGCTTGTCCAGCAGCAACCCAAACGGGTCCGGATCGGGCCCCGTGGGTGGATCGAAGCAGGGCTCGTTGATGAGCCCCAGCCAGTTCCACCGCCGGGACCGGTCGACCGGCTTGGTGGGGTCGTACGCGACAATCTTCAGCAGGTCGAAGGCGCCAAAGGTCAGATTGGTCATGCGGTCCCAGAAGCGGTCATTGCCGCCGGTCCAGACCAGCCACATGTTGCGCCCAGTTACCTCCTGCGGTCCCAGACCGAGCGCCGCCCCGCCATCCATGTCGTGGAAATAGTTCTCGTCGGCGTGGTGGAACTTGGCCGGGTCCCAGCCGGCACGCTTCGCTTCGTCAAGCACGTGGCCAGCGCGTTGCGCGACGACCGCGCCGCCGAGCGCGAACGTTCCCGCCACAACGAGTGCTAGCGCCAACCACCACCGAGTGCGCGCCATCGCTCCCCCCTCCGGTTCGGGCAGAACGATAGGTGATCACGCGGCGAGCGGCAAAAGTATTTTGCCTGCCCGCAGCGATGAGCATGACCGGCCCGACCCTGACTCAGCCGCGGCAGGGCGCGCTTCTTTATCCCAATGTTCGCGGGAATGATGGAGTTACGGGCCAGGGCGCGGTTTTCGAGCGGCGATTGCGTTGCGACCCTACGCGGCGCGATCTGGACAGACTGTATCGTGACGTCAAGCGCGTCGCGCGGACCGTCTAGATGCGGCAGGCCCGCGCGTACCGCCCTCGAGCGGCATATCCGGCATTCACCGGCACTCAATCACAACAGTGTTTAGAAAGGCACAAATCACCTCCTCTCAGCCTTTCAGCAGGAGATGATCCGGCCGTGCCCCGGTGGCGTCATTTTCTGAGCCTCCTTTGGTTCACGACCCTTGACTTATTGCTTGCCGACCCGCTTTGCAAGCGGGATCGGGTGTTGTCGTGGATGAGAGCGACTGCACCCTCGGCAATGGTGACGACGCGCTCCGCTCTGTGGGTGATTGTCGTACACATCGCGTATCGGATCCTTGAATTGAACCGTAGAACGTTACGCGCAAAGCCGTGCCCGCAAAGAGCATTTCCTCCCCGCAGGCTTGCCCCGCGCCCCGCCCCTCGCCTATGACCGGCCTCTTTCCGCGTCAGGATTTGTCATGGCCGACCACGCCCAGCCTCTGGCGGACAACCCCGCCCTGATCCGCCAGGCCGAAATCCTCGCCCGACCCATAACGCCGGTTCGGCGGATGGCGGACGCCATCCGGGCCTTGGCGATCGACGCGGTGGAGAAGGCCGGGTCGGGACACCCCGGCCTGCCGATGGGGATGGCGGACGTCGCCACGGCGCTGTGGAGCCGATTCCTGAAGTTCGACGCCGCCGATCCGCTCTGGTCCGACCGCGACCGCTTCGTGCTCTCCGCCGGGCACGGCTCCATGCTGCTCTACGCCCTGCTCTACCTGGTGGGCGAACCGGGCATGAAGGTGGACGAGATTGAGCGGTTCCGCGTCCTGCACTCGCACACCGCCGGCCATCCCGAATATGGCGAGCTGCCGGGCATCGAGACCACCACCGGCCCGCTGGGCCAGGGCGTGGCCACCGCTGTCGGGATGGCGCTCGCCGAGCGGATGCTGGCCGCGCGCTTTGGCAAGTCGCTGGTCGATCACCGCACCTGGGTGATCTGCTCGGACGGCGACCTGATGGAGGGGATCAGCCACGAGGCGATCGGGCTCGCGGGGCACCTGCGGCTGGAAAAGCTGACGCTTCTCTACGACGACAACCATGTCTCGATCGATGGTGACACCGCCCTCGCGCGCACCGAGGACACGCTGAAGCGGTTCGCCGCCGAGGGTTGGGCCACGAAGGCGGTGGACGGACATGATCCGGGGCAGATCACCGCTGCCCTTTCCTTCGCCGTGCGGTCGAAAAAGCCCACCTTGATCGCCTGCCGCACCATCATCGGTCTTGGCGCCCCGACCAAGGCCGGGACCGCTGCGGTGCATGGCAGCGCGCTTGGCGCGAAGGAGGCGGCAGGGGCCAAGCAGGCGCTGGGCTGGACCGCTCCGCCCTTCACGGTCCCCGACGAGATCCTGGAGCGGTGGCGCGCAATCGGCCATCGCGGCGCCGCCGCCCGGCGCGCCTGGATCCGGCGCCTGGCGCGGCACGGGATGCGCGTCGAGTTCGAGCGCGCCATGTCCGGCAAGCTGCCGGACTCCTGGCTGGAGGCGGTCGTCGCGCTCAAGCAGCAGATCGCCGACGAGAAGCCCAAGCTTGCCACCCGCGCCTCGAGCCAGCGGGCGCTGGAGGCGCTGGTGCCGGCCACGCCCGAGCTGGTCGGCGGCTCGGCCGACCTCACCGGCTCCAACCTGACCTTCGTGAAGTCGATGGGCGTGGTGACGCCGGGCAGCTATGGCGGGCGCTACATCCATTACGGCATCCGCGAGCACGCGATGGCCGCCGCCGCCAACGGCATGGCGGTGCATGGCGGGCTGATCCCCTACACCGGCACGTTCTTCATCTTCAGCGACTACATGCGCCCGGCGCTGCGGCTCGGGGCGCTGATGCGCCAGCGCGTGATCCATGTGCTCACGCACGACTCGATCGGCCTCGGCGAGGACGGGCCGACGCACCAGCCCGTCGAGCAACTCGCGAGCCTGCGCGCAATGCCGAACTTCTACGTGTTCCGCCCCGCCGACACACTGGAGACCGCGGAGAGCTGGGAGCTGGCGATCCGCCGCACCGAGGGGCCGAGCGCGCTGGTGCTCAGCCGCCAGGCGGTGCCGGCGCTGCGCATCGACGCCAGCGAGAACCTCTGCGCGCGCGGCGGCTACGTGCTGATCGAGGCGGAGGGGCCACGGCAGGCGACCCTGATCGCCACCGGCACCGAGGTCTCGATCGCCTGCGAGGCGCGCGAGCAGCTCAAGCGCGACGGGATCGCGGTCGCCGTGGTCTCCCTGCCCTGCTGGGAGTTGTTCGAGTTGCAGGACGCGGCCTATCGCGAGGCGGTGCTCGGCGGGGCGCCCCGAATCGGCATCGAGGCCGCCTCCCCCTTCGGCTGGGAGCGCTGGCTGAGGCCGGACGGCGTGTTCATCGGCATGACAACATTTGGCGCGTCAGGCGCCTGGCAGGACGTGTATAAGAATTTCGGCATCACGGTCGAGGCCGCTGTCGCCGCAGTGCGCAAGCGGCTCGGCTGAGCCGGCGTCGAAGAGCACGAGAAAGGAACGCTTATGTCTGTGAAGGTCGCGATCAACGGGTTCGGCCGCATCGGGCGCCTGGTGCTGCGCGCCATGGTCGAGAGCGGGCGCGACGACCTTGTGCCGGTCGCGATCAACGACCTCGGCAGCCCGGAGGCCAACGCGCACCTGTTCAAGTACGACAGCGTGCATGGTCGCTTCCCCGCCGACGTCGAGGTCTCCGGCGACAGCCTGACCATCCGCCTCGGCGGGCGCACCTGGGGACCGATCAAGGTCTCCGCCGAGCGCGACCCGTCCAAGGTGCCCTATCAGGGCGTGGACGTGGCCATGGAATGCACCGGGCTGTTCACCAGCAAGGAGGCCGCCGCGCAGCTCCTGAAGGCGGGCGCGCGCAAGGTGCTGATCTCGGCCCCGGCCGACGGGGTGGACGCCACCATCGTCTATGGCGTGAACCACAAGGCGATCACGCGGGAGATGACGGTGATCTCCAACGCGTCCTGCACCACCAACTGCCTGGCGCCGATGGCCAAGGTGCTGCACGAGGCGTTCGGCATCCTGCGCGGCTACATGGTGACGATTCACGCCTACACCGGCGACCAGCGCACCGTTGACACGCTGCACAAGGATCTGCATCGCGCCCGCGCCGCCGCCGTCTCCGCCATCCCCACCACGACCGGCGCGGCCCGCGCCGTGGGCCTTGTGCTGCCGGAGCTGAAGGGCAAGCTGGACGGCACGGCGATCCGCATCCCGACGCCGAACGTCTCGCTGGTTTCGCTCGACGTGAACCTGTCGAAGCCGGCGACAGTGGAGACGATCAACGCGGCGATGAAGCGCGCGGCCGAGGGTGAGATGCGCGGCATCCTCGACTACAACACCGCCAAGCTGGTCAGCGTCGACTTCAACCACGTCGCGGCCTCGTGCTCGTTCGACGCCACGCAGACGGCGGTGGTGGACGGCGCGCTGGCCCGCGTGATGGGGTGGTACGACAACGAGTGGGGCTTCTCCAACCGCATGTTGGACACCGCCGCGCTGTTCGGCAGCCTGTAGGCCGTGACGTTCCGCACCCTCGACGAGCTGGACGTGAAGGGGAGGCGCGTGCTGTTGCGCGCCGACCTCAACGTGCCGGTTCATGATGGGAAGATCACCGACCCCACACGCATCGAGCGCCTGTCCCCCACCATCCGGGAGCTGGCTGGCAAGGGCGCGAAGGTGATCGTGTGCAGCCACTTCGGCCGCCCCAAGGGCAAGCGCGTGCCGGAGATGTCGCTCTCCCCGATAGCGCAGGCCCTGGGGGAGGTGCTGGGACAGCATGTGCGCTTCGCCGAGGACTGCACCGGCGTGGTCGCGCAACAGGCTGTCGATCTGCTGCGCAGCGGCGACGTGCTGGTGCTGGAGAACACCCGCTACGATGCGCGGGAGGAGAAGAACGATCCCGGCTTCGCCGCCGAGCTGGCCAAGCTCGCCGATATCTACGTCAACGATGCCTTCTCGGCGGCGCACCGGGCGCACGCCAGCACCGAGGGCGTGGCGCATCTGCTGCCCGCCTATGCCGGGCGGTTGATGCAGGCCGAGCTGGAGGCGCTGGAGGCCACGCTCGGCAACCCCGCGCGCCCGGTCATGGCGATCGTGGGCGGGGCCAAGGTGTCCACCAAGCTCGACCTGCTCAGCAACCTGGTGGGCAGGGTGGAGGTGCTGGTCATCGGCGGCGCCATGGCCAACACGTTTCTCGCCGCGCAGGGCGTTCCGGTCGGGCGCTCCTTGCAGGAGGCCGACATGCATGTCACGGCGCGCGGCATCCTGGCGCGCGCCAAAGAAGCCGGGTGCGAGGTGATGTTGCCCATCGACGCGGTGGTTGCGCCCGCGCTGGCCACTGGCGTCGCGGCCAGCACCGTGCCGATCGGCCAGGTGCCGTCGGATCAGATGATCCTTGATATCGGGCCTGCCAGCGTCGCGGCGCTGATCGCGCGGCTGGCAAGCGTGCGCACCCTGGTCTGGAACGGCCCGCTCGGCGCGTTCGAGACCCCGCCCTTTGACGCCGCGACCATGGCCTTCGCCAAGGAGGCCGCGCGCGCGACCCGGAGGGGGGCGCTGCGCAGCGTCGCAGGCGGCGGCGACACTGTCTCGGCGCTGCGCCATGCCGGGGTGACGGATGAGCTGAGCTACGTCTCAACGGCGGGAGGTGCGTTCCTGGAGTGGATGGAAGGCAAGACCCTGCCAGGCGTGGCGGCGCTCGAGGTGTAACGTCTTCGCGAAATTATTGCGCTGCCGAGGTCTGTTCACCTATTGTTATAGATCCGGTTGTCATTATCTTAAATCATGCCGCATAGCGCATGGACTTCTGGCGGAAGAAGCTGCGGACCCGGGCGGGCGACTTGGCCAGCCGACGCATGTGGCGGATGGCGGCCTGCTTGAGCTGCTGTTTGCTGCGCATTGGCGGCTTGCGGGTGACGTGCCGCTTGAGGTCGGCATTCAGCCCTTCATCCGGATTGAGTTCCGGACTGTGGGACGGCAGGTAGGAGACCTCGATCTGCGCCTTGTGCCGGGCGAGCCACTCACGCACCACCGCCGAACGGTGCACTGGCAGCCGGTCGAGGATCAGGAACACCTTGCGCCCGGCATCACGGATCAGGCGTTGCAGGAAGCCGATCAGCACCGGCGCCTTGATCGCGCCGTCCAGCACCTGCCAGCGCAACTCGCCTCGGTTGCTGACCGCCGAGATCAGGCCCCGCCCGATGCGGCGCTGGTGGGGCCGCACGACGGGTGTCTTGCCGGGGAGCGCGTAGGAACGACCGCGCACGTCCTCGGCGCGCAGCCCGGTCTCGTCGCCCCAGAAGATCACCCCACGCGCCCGCCGGGCCCGGGCGACAATCGCTGGATACTCCCGGCGCAGCCAATCGCGCACCGCTGCCGGTTGCTGCCCATGGGCCCGCCGCAGCGGCTTTTGCGCGGTGAAGCCCCAGCGTGCCAGGTGCGTGCCGGTGGTGCGCACCGCCAGGCGCACGCCATACTGGCGGCGGATGAGCGCACCCACCGCCCCCTCCGCAGCCATTCCATGGACTGCGTCCATGGAACCTTCGGCTGCTCCGCCCGGCTCCACAGCGCAAAGTCCAGGCCCAACTCGTCGGGCACACGGCGGCAGATCAGCCGCTGGATCTCCCTCTCCTGTGCCGTCGTCAGCAGCTTCTGCTCGTCTGGCTTGCGCCCGCGCTTGCCGCTGACCAGCCCCGTCTCGCCCTGGGCGTCAAAACGCTTGCAGATGTCGAACACGCCGGTTTGGCTGAGCCCGACCTGGGCGGCGATTGCCGCATAGTTCGCACCGCTCTGGCGCAGGCCGATCACCTGTCGCCGTCTTTCTTCCTGGGCCGCCGGGGCCAGCTTGCGCATGTCCACGTGCTTCATGTCCGAGGACGTGGTGGCCCTCAGCTTCTATCCAAGATAATGGCAGCCGGATCTATAACACATGCGCTGGATGATCCTGAGCATGTTGTCCTCGGCCTCCCTCTCCGCCTTCTCGGCCTCCGTGCTGAAGGCCGGATTCGGCACGGTGCAGCCGTCCTCGCCGACGCTGCGCCCGTTCAGCGCGCAGCCGCAATCGGCCGCTCCGAGCGCCCCGCCGCAGGGGGCGCCCGCGCCCGGCGGCGTCATGCCGCGGGGATCGTTGCTCGATTTGTCGGTGTAGGGACCCGACTTGACGCGCGGAACGTCAGTCCGCCGCTGAATCGCTCAAAGCGGCGGCCATACGTGGCATGGACGGCTGCCGGCGCGGTTCCAGCCAGTGCTGCACGCGATCAAGGTAGAGATAGATAACAGGCGTCGTATAGAGCGTCAGCACCTGGCTCAGCAGCAGGCCCCCCACCATCGCAAGCCCGAGCGGGCGGCGCAGCTCCGAACCTGCCCCGTGTTCGAGCATCAGCGGCAGGCCGGACAGCAGAGCCGCCATCGTGGTCATCAGGATCGGACGGAAGCGCAGGAGGCAAGCCTGGCGAATGGCCCTGAGCGGGCGCATCCCCTCGTTGCGTTCCGCGTGGATGGCGAAGTCCACCATCATAATGCCGTTCTTCTTCACGATCCCGATCAGCAGGATGACGCCGATCATGGCGATTACCGACAGGTCCGTGTGCGCCAGCATCAGCATGAGCAGCGCGCCCACGCCAGCGGATGGCAGCGTGGAAAGGATCGTGAGCGGCAGGATGTAGCTCTCGTACAGGATGCCGAGGATGATGTAGACAGCGAGCAGCGCGGCGGCGATCAGCATTGGCTCGCTGCTCAGCGAGCTCTGGAACGCCTGCGCCGTGCCCTGGAACGAGCTTTGCAGGGAGAGCGGCGCGCCGAGATGCGCGCGGATCTGCTCGATCGCCTTGACTGCGTCGCCAAGCGAGGCGCCCTGGGCGAGGTTAAAGGAGATCGTTACAGATGGAAACTGGCTTTGATGGTTTACCGCCAGTGGCGCCACCAGGACCGTGTTGATGCTTGCCAGCGCCGACAATGGCACGGCTTGGCCGTTTGGTGATTTCACGTACAGCTTGCGCAGCGTCCCGAGATCACCCTCCAGCTGCGGCGGCACTTCAAGGATCACGTAGTAGGAATTGAGCTGGGTGAAGTACTGCGTCACCTCGCGCTGGCCGAACGCGTCGTAAAGCGTGTCATCGATTTGCTGTGGCTGGATGTTGAAGCGCTGAGCGGCCTCCCTGTTGATGGTCACGGTCGCGGTGGTGCCGGCGATCTGCTGGTCGGTCGCCACGTCGCGCAGGATCGGGAGCTTCTTCATTGCATCCAGCATCTTCGGCGCCGAGGCGTTCAGCTCCTGAGGGTCGGCGTCCTGGAGCGTGTACTGGTACATCGTGCGGGCGAGCCGGCCGCCCACGTTGATGTCCTGCGCCGGCTGCATGAAGACCTGAACGCCCGGCACCGCTTGCACCTCTTTCGAAAGCCGGGCGATCACCTTCATCGCGCCGTCGTTCGGCCGCTCGTCCCAGGGCTTCAGGTTGATGAACATCCGCCCGTCATTGCCCTGCTGACCGGCGATGCCGGCGCCGATCTGCGCGGCGTAGGAGAGGACCGCAGGGTCATGACCGACGATGTTGTTCAGCTTCTCTTGCAGCGCCGCCATGTGCGCGAAGGAGGCATCTTGCGGGCCTTCGGTGATGGCGATGATGAGGCCGACATCCTCAGGGGGAAAGAAGCCCTTGGGGATAAGGACAAAAAGGAGACCGGTGACGGCAACGGTGGCCAGGAATGTCATCAGCGTCACGAACCTGAACCGCAGCGCCAGGTCGAGGGTGCGACCGTAGAAGGCAACCATCCCGTCGAACACCGCCTCTACCATGCGGTAAACTCGTCCGTGGCCGCCCTCATGGTTCGTGAGGAAGCGCGAGCACATCATCGGCGTGAGCGTGAGCGACACGAAGGCGGACACCAGCACGGCCGAAGAGACGGTCATCGCGAACTCGCGAAACACGCGGCCAACGATCCCGGACATGAGCAGCAGCGGGATGAATACCGCGATCAGCGAGAAGCTGATCGAGACAATGGTGAAGCCGATCTCGCTCGCGCCCTTGAGCGCGGCCTCCATCGGCCCCATGCCGTCTTCAACGTGGCGGTAGATGTTCTCCAACATCACGATGGCGTCGTCGATGACGAAACCCACCGCGATCGTCAGCCCCATAAGGGAGAGGTTGTCGAGGCTGAACCCTGCCACGTACATGACCGCCAGCGTGCCGACGAGGGCAACCGGCACAGTGATGCTGGGGATTACCGTGGCCCAAAAGCTGCGCAGGAAGAGGAAGATCACCATCTCCACGAGCGCGATGGAAAGGCACAGGGTGAACTCCACGTCGTTCACCGATGCGCGGATCATCTGCGTGCGGTCGACGACGGTGCTCACGTGTATTGCGGGCGGGACGCTCGCCTCCAGTGCCGGAAGCGCCGCCTTCACCCGCTCCACCGTGGAAATCACGTTGGCACCCGGCTGCTTGAAGATCAGCAGCAGCACACCGTGCTTGCCGTTCTGCCAAGCCGCCAATTCCCGGTTCTGCGGTCCGCGCACCGCCTGGCCGATATCGCGGATGCGGATCGGCGCACCGTTGCGGTACGCGACAACAACGTTGTTGTAGGGCTCGGCGCTGGTAAGCTGGTCGTTGTCGAGGACCGTGTAGGACTTGTCAGTACCCGTCTATGCTGCCCTTGGGGCTGTTCACAGTCGCGTTGGTGAGGACGTTGCGCACGTCCTCCAGCGTTAGCCCCATCGCGGCGAGCCGCGCGGGGTCCACCTGCACGCGAATCGCCGGTTTCTGCTGGCCGCCCACGAGAACCTGCGCGACACCGCTGACCTTGGACAGGTGCTGGGCGAGAATGTTTTCCGCGTAATCGTCAACCGTCGTCAGCGGCAGCGTGTCGGACTGCACGGACATGAGAAAGATTGGCGCGTCGGCGGGATTGAGCTTCCGGATCGTCGGCTGGCTCGGCATGTTCTTCGGCAACTGGCCTTGCGCCGCGTTGATCGCCTCCAGCACGTCGGTGGAGGCGGCATCTATGTTGCGATCCAGGTCGAACTGCAACGTGACCGTGCTGGTGCCAAGCACGTTGATCGAAGTCATCTGCGCCAGCCCGTTGATCTGGCTAAACTGGGTCTCCAGTGGCTCCGCGACGGCCGAGGCCATCGTTTCGGGGCTGGCGCCCGGGTACTGGGCGGTGACCGTGATTGTCGGGAAGTCCACCTGCGGCAGAGGGGCGACCGGGAGCATCGGGAAGGCGACGAGACCGATGAAGAATATCGCCGCCATCAGCAGGGACGTGCCGATCGGGCGGCGGATGAAGGGCGTCGAAATGCTCATGAAATTGCGGTTCCGTCGGTTCAGCTAGCGGCGCCGTTGGCTTGAGCGACGCGCGTGCCCGGCTGCAAGCGCATCGCGCCGTCGGTAACAACTGTCTCGCCTCCGTTCAGGCCCTTGGTGACGACGGCGAGAGCCGCAGTCTGATAACCCACCGTGATCGGCTGGAGCGCAGCAGTACCGTTCCTGGCAACGTAGACATAGAGGCCATCCGGCCCGTGCTGGATCGCAGCGCTTGGGACAGTGACCGCGTCGCGCGCGACGCCGACCTGCAAGTGGGCGTCAATGAACTGGCCGGGCCAAAGCGTGCTCTTCGCGTTCGGAAACTCGGCCTTGAGCTGGATGGTGCCGGTCGATGCGTCCACTTGATTGTTAGGGGCGAGCAGCGTGCCGGCATCAAGCTCGCGCTTGCCGTCGCTGGAGAAGGCGAGCACGCGGGGTGCGCCGTTCGCCATCGCCCCGGAGATTTCAGGCAGCTCTTCCTGCGGCAGGGTGAAGACCGCTGTGATTGGATGATCCTGGGCGATGCTGATAATCCCGGTCGTGTCCGTGGCGTGCACAAGATTGCCGGGGTCCACGAGGCGCAATCCGACACGTCCGGGAATGGGGGAGGTTATGTAGCAGTACGCGAGATTGAGTTGCGCTGTCTCGATGGCCGCGTCGTCGGCCTGGATTGCCGCAGTCTGCTGAGCGACCGTCGCCTTCTGTGTGTCAAGCTGCTGCTGCGAGGCGAAGCTCTGCTTTGCAAGCGACGCATAGCGCGCGAGGTCTTGCCGTGCGTTGGCCAGCACCGCTTGGTCCTGCGCCTTCTTGGCAAGCGCGGCATTGAGCGCCGCCTGGTACGGGCGCGGGTCGATCACCGCGATCGGGTCGCCCTGCTTCACCTCCTGGCCTTCCTTGACCGCGACCTGCATCAACGTGCCGTCCACCCGCGAGCGGATCAGCACCGAGTTGTAGGCCTGGACGGTGCCCACCCCGTCAATGAACTCCGGCACGTCCTGGCGCGTTGCGGACGCCGTGACCACCGGGACGGCGCTCGACGGCTGCGGCTCGGACGAGGGTGAGGCAGCGCGCGCGCCAAGAACCACGGCGGCCACGAGGAATAAGGCACAAGCGGGGACCGCAAGCAGGAAAGCCCTCACACGCCAAGGTATTCTCATTCTTGAGATCGCGCTCCCGGACACGAACGGGCATCAGGAATGCCGCAGCGTCAGCTATGACACAGTTCCAAATCGAGTAGCCTGCTGGGGCTCGGTAGGCAGAAACTCAGGATGGTGGCGCCAGCACTTGATGCAAGTGGCGGCTTTCGTGTCCTAATGTAACAGGGCGCGGCGGATCAAGCGGCCCCAGCCGGATCATCGACCCGGCCAGCTCCGCGTTCCGACCTATCCCGCGGAGGGGAGAAGCGATCGGCGGCTTACGGGGCGGCAATCCGACCTGCGGGCGACCGAACCGACCTGAGAACACCTCGCGTTCCGCCAGGGAACGAAGGCAGGGCTGTTCAACGCTCAATTCATGACGCGCATGCTGAGGATTGCGTCGATGCCGCCGAAGGCAATGCGGTGCCGCCCGTCTGAGATGTTGTGGATGCCATTGAAGCGCAAGATGTTGGTGGCGAACGAGCGCAGGCGGGCGAAGATGCCCGGGTTGCAACGGATGCGGCTGGCGTCTTCGGCGAAGCTGGTGTCGCGGACGTAGTGGGAGCGGTTCTCAATATTCCAGTGGTCGCGGATGGCCTTGGCGCAGACGGCGGCCGGCAGGACGATGTCGCTGACGAACAAGGCGGTCTCGCTGGTGGCGCGCCACAATCCGGTCGCGGCGGAGCGGGTGAGAACGTCGCGATGGACGCGGATCACCGCGCGGAGGTGGCCAGCCCACTCGGTTTTGGCGAGGCGATCGCCCGGCGCGAACACCTCGACTTGGCGGGCCTCGTCACGGGAACGGCGCTTCTTGTCGACCGTGCGGGTGCTATCGAGCGGCACGGCGGTCTCGCACAAGTCGGCAATGATGTGATGCAGGGCGGGCTGATTGGCTTTGACCTGGGCCATCAGGTGAACGCCGCCTGCAGCGGCCTGCGCGAAGGATTTTTTTGACAGTGCATGGCGTCGACCGTGACCACGGCACCGCTCAGCCCAAGAGCGCCGATCAGGGTCTGCACGGTCGGGATCTCATTGGACTTGTCGTCACAGTCGAGGTGCGCCAGCACCAGAGCCGTATCGGAGGCGAAGGCGCTCAGCAGGTGCGCGGCACGGCGGTCGAGGAAGTTGTCGAAGCTGCGGCGCAAGGTCTTGCCGTCAATGGCCACATGGCGGTGGTCCCCGGCCGTGGCGGCATCGTTCAAGGCCGCGGCATGGCGGCGAAACACCGCCTCGACCGAGAGCGGGTCGAGTTGCTGCAGGACACCACGGATCGTCGTGTAGGCGGGGGCTTTGCGCCACGTCACGCCGAACGCATCGCGCAACTGGGCCAGGTGAACATCGATGAAGCTGTGGACCGTTCGGTAGGAGTTGGCGCCAGCGACGATCGCCAGGATGGCGAACACCACGACGTGCGGCAGTCGATACAGCTTGCCCTCGGCCCGCCTTGGGTCTTCGATGTCGGCCAGCAAGCTGACAAAAGGGGCGAACGGCGCCATGGCAACCTCGTGTACGGCTGTGACGGTTGCCAGCCAGGGAGGCAGAGGGTCCGCGTCGCAGGAACCCCTACGCAGCCATCACAGGGCGGTTTGCATCGGCATGTGGCATTGCAGCCTCACCCGGCCCCAAACCCCAAAGAAAAGAGCGTTGAACAGCCCTGGGAACGAAGGCCGCCTCATTGCAGGCGTGCGGGCCGGTTACAATGCTGTCCCGCGCGGTATAAATGCATGATTCCAAGCGTCGGGGACGAATTGAACCTCCGTCTCCATTCCGACTGTTCCATCCGGCCCCAGCGGAACGTCGACATAATCGAGCCGCGACAGCAACCCTGTCAGGAAGTCCGTCTCGGCCCTTGGCAACACCTCCACGAACAAGATAGGTCGATCGCGTCTAATCACCCATTCCGCCCCCCGGAGAACTGCACCCTCATGGCCTTCGGCGTCGACCTTCACGATTCCGATTTTTCGCCTGGCGGGCAGCGAGGCATCCAGTGTCGTGAGATCGACTTCGATGGTGCTGGCGTGCGGCTTGAATTCCACGTTGAGCGACGAGCTGGTTTCGATCAGTCCGTGCGAGGGGTCCGGCATGTATAGCGTGCCCTTCCCGATGCGGTCGCTCACGGCTAGGGGCGACACCTTGATCAACTTTTCCAGACGGTTCGCCTTGACGTTCCGGTTCAGGATTTCGCGCACCCCCGGCACTGGTTCGAATGCCAGGACCCTGCGACCGCAGCGCGCGGCGAGCAGGCTGTAAAAGCCAGTGTTCGCGCCGACGTCTACAACCAGGTCGGTCGTTCGCAAAACGGCGTCTCGAAACCTGTGCGGTAAGGGCTGCTCGAAGCTCTCCCATCCCTCGCGCAGCGCTTGCTCCAACACTTGGTCTCGGCCGCCACAGCGGGACATCTCGATGGACGTGCCTGGCAGTGGGATCGTGGCGAGGTCGCTTGGGCCGTGTGGGTATACAAGTCTACGGAGGCGTCGAAACATGGCCGGTTTCCGGGTTGGGGAGGAGCCGATCCGACGTTTCACTAGCCGTGGACGGTGCCCAGGAAGGTATGATCATGGCGTTTCCGGCGCTCGATGCGCCATAGGACGCTGGCCACGCAAGCGGGACAAGGTCCGGCGCAGAGGCAACATTCCTCGCCATACTGCGCGGGCGGGACGGAGCGCGCTGCGCAGCATGGCCGCAGTCTCGGCGATTTCCTGAACCTGCCGCCGCATCTCAGCGTCGGCATGAACAGGGTTAGGCTTGGGATCCAGGCCGGTTTGAGTGTCAGGAGACGCTGGCGCCAGGAGCCAGTCTGTCTGCTCCCGAAGCTCCAATAGGATACGCTTGAGCAGTTCGAGGCGGCGGGCTTCGCGGTCCTCAGGTGTGGCAAACCGTTCTCGTCCAGGAACAAGCCGGACGAAGAATTCGAGACCGGGCTGGGGACCAAGCCAGGCCAGACGCCAATCCACCACGCCGAGCGCTCCAAGTTCCACAATAAGAAGTTCGAAACTAGCCGGGGTGAAATGCCAAGCGTGGCAGTCTACATAAGGCGCGTTTGGATCGGCGCTCCAGGAGAGAAATTCGCTATACGCATGCTCTAAATTGTCGGCGAGCCGCAGCTTGGTCAGCGGCTCACGCCCCCAATGAATACGATCACCATCGTACGCTATGTAAGCGGAGAAGTCGAAACGGGTTGGCAACCCGTGGCGCTGGGCACCCGTCCGGTGAGCAGCCAACATCTGGCCGGTTGTGCTGACCTGCTTGAGACAGTCAAAGCACCAGCGCTTGTCGGGAACCGCCAATGCCAGCATACCCCGCTCGGGGTGAAGCAGTCGATTGGCGGACTTGAAGAAGCTTATCGGATCCGGAAGATGCTCGATGACATGGCTTGCGATCAGCACATTGAATGTGCCGTGCGCAGTAAGCGGAACCGCCTCATGCAGCGGGCCATTGGTCCATACAATGTCGACAGAGGTGGCTCCGGAATTTTGAACAGGGCGTTAAGTGGAAACTCGGCCTGACGGCAGGCATGTTTTGCCTGCGAATCAGGAGCGAAGATGAAGAAGCGAGCCCGCCGGAACCACACACCGGCCTTCAAGGCGAAGGTGGCCCTTGCTGCCCTGAAAAACGATCGAACGATTGCACAGCTTGCTGAGCAGTTCGACGTGCATCCCAATCAAATCACCTCGTGGAAAGAGCAACTGCTTGCAGGGGCTGCCGACGTGTTTGAACGCGGTGGCAGCACCAAATCATCGGTCCCCGAGGTCGATATCAAGGCCCTGCACGCCAAGATCGGCGAGCTAGTCCTGGAGAACGATTTTTTAGAACGTGCGCTCGGCAAGGCGGGATTTCCGAGCGCAAAGCGATGATCGACCGTAACCACAGGCTTGCGTTGACGAAGCAGGCGGCGCTCCTCGGCATCTGCCGAGGCAGCGTCTACTACGAACCGGCGCCGGTGTCGGATGCAGACCTTGCGCTGATGCGGCGGCTGGATGAGCTGCACCTGGAGTTCCCTTTCGCAGGTTCGCGGACGTTGCGCGGCTTGCTGGCTGCCGAGGGGAGCAAGGTCGGCCGTCGTCATGTCACAACATTGATGCGGAGAATGGGGATCGAAGCGATCTATCGCAGGCCCAACACATCGAAGCCTGCGCCAGGTCATCGCATCTATCCGTATCTGCTGCGCGGATTGACGATCAATCGGCCGAACCACGTCTGGGCGACCGACATCAGCTACATCCCGATGGCGCGCGGCTTCGTCTATCTCACTGCCGTGATGGACTGGTTCACACGACGCATCCTGGCCTGGCGACTGTCGAACACGATGGAGGCTTCGTTCTGCATCGATGCTGTCGAGGAAGCCCTTGCAAAACACGGCTGCCCGCAAATCTTCAACACCGATCAGGGCAGCCAGTTCACCAGTACCGAATTCACCAGCGTGCTGATCAACAACGCCATCTCGATCAGCATGGACGGCAAGGGCGCATGGCGAGACAACGTTTTTGTCGAGCGCTTCTGGCGAACCATCAAGTACGAGGAAGTCTATCTGCGTGCCTATGATGGCGTCGAAGAAGCACGGCAATCAATCGGCCGCTACATCGCCTTCTACAACGCAAGGCGACCTCACGCAGCCCTTGACGGCCGCACCCCGGATCAAGCCTACTCTCACCCGCTGCCGCTCCGCACGGCAGCATAACCCCCGGCCGACGATCCACTTAACGACGCGGAAATTTTGTTCAAAGGACCGGGGCAGAGGTGGCCGGCCAAATTCGGACAGGTCGATAAGTGGAAACCGTGCCTGAAAGCGGCGAGTATGCCGCGGATCAGGAGCGACGATGACGGGACGTACACGCCGGACCCATGCCCCGGGCTTCAAGGCCAAGGTGGCGCTGGCCGCTATCAAGGGCGAGAAGACGCTGGCCGAGTTGGCACAGCAATACGATGTGCACCCCAACCAGATCACCGCCTGGAAGGGTCAGTTGGTTGATGCGGCTGCCGGGGTATTTGGCGGGAGCGGAACCGCGGCGGAGGCGACACCGGCGGTCGATCTGAAGGTGCTGCACGCCAAGATCGGCGAGCTGACCCTGGAGAACGATTTTTTGGCCGGTGCGCTCGGCAAAGCCGGCCTGCTGAGCGCAAAGCGATGATCGATCGGCGCCATGAACTGCCGCTGGCGCGGCAGGCGGCGTTGCTGCGGCTCAGCCGGAGCAACCTCTACTATGAACCTCGGCCCGTGCCGGCGGCGGAGCTTGCGATCATGCGCCGGATCGACGCACTGCATCTCGATTACCCGTTCGCAGGTAGCCGGATGCTGCGTGATCTGCTGCGCGGCGAGGGCGTTGTCATCGGCCGTGACCTGGTGCGGACGATGATGCGGCGGATGTGCATCGAGGCGCTGTATCGCCGGCCGAACACCTCGAAGGCCGCGCCGGGACACAAGATTTACCCATACCTGCTGCGGGGTCTGACGATCGAGCGGCCCAACCAGGTTTGGTGCATGGATATCACGTACATCCCGATGGCGCGTGGCTTCGTCTATCTGGCGGCGGTGGTGGACTGGTACAGCCGTCGGGTTCTGGCGTGGCGGCTATCGATCAGCATGGAGGAGGATTTCTGCCTGGCGGCGGTTGAAGAAGCGCTTGCCAAGCACGGCCGGCCGGACATTTTCAACACTGACCAAGGCAGCCAGTTCACCGGGACTGCTTTCACCGGCCTGCTGCTGGCGAACAAGATCGCCATCAGCATGGACGGCCGCGGCGCCTGGCGGGACAACGTGTTTGTCGAGCGGCTCTGGCGGTCGGTAAAATACGAGGAGGTCTATCTGCGGGCTTATAACAGTGTCACCGAGGCGCGCGCATCGATTGGCCGATATCTCGACTTTTACAATCGCAAACGGCCCCATTCGAGCCTTGACGCCCGGACACCGGACCACGCCTACTTCACCCACCTGCAGCAACGAGCGGCAGCACGACTTTCGCCGCCGTTGTCGGGTCGTCGCTCCGGTCGGGCTACGCCCTCCCTGCGCGACGACCCGACAACGGCATATTGCGGAACCAATCGGCAGGGGATCCACTTATCGAAGGCGAAACGCTGTCTCGACAAAGCCGACCACCTCTCTCGACCTGGCCGGGCCAGTCGGCGAAGGTTAGGAGCTGATCGCGCGCTCGGCGCACCTTGTTCTGAAGTTCACGGGCCAAGTCGCAGGTGGTGGGTGCTGCCAGGATCGCGACCAGCCTGCCCGCCAGCGCGCGGCGCTTGGCGACCAGGGTGGAGGCAGCCAGTTGTGAGATGCTGTCCGCCAACTCGAAGGCCGAGGCGAGCCAGAGCGTGAGCCGAAACGGCACGGGGTCGTCGCTCACTTCCAACACGTAGGCGACGTCGCGAGCCAGGTGCGCGAGGCAGGTCTGCTGGACTTGGCCATGGCCCTGCTGGGCCGAGTCGCGGTCCGACAGCCAGACTTCGGGCTGGTGGCCAGCCATCATCGCGTGCACGACCGCGGCGGCGCGGGTCGGGGCGGCGTGGTGCACCACGGCCTCCTTGCAGCGGAACACCCAGTGATAGGCGTTGCTGCCCTCAATCCGGACGCCTGTCTCGTCCGAGGCCACCACCTTGGCCTGCCGCAGGGCTGCGACGGCGGGCTCGCCCCTCGTCTTGCCATTCCATCCGGCTGCGCCGAATGGAACCTTCGGCAAGCCTCGCCCGGCCTGGAAGCAAGTCTGGGCGCGACGCAGCAGGTTCATCAGCCCGCCCTGGCTGATGGACAGGCCGAACAGGTCGGCCAGTGTCGCCTGCAGCCGCTCGTAGGACAGGCTCTGAAAGGTCTTGAGGTAGGTCGCCAGCGTGTGCAGGCGCGGGCCGAACGGCGTGCCTGTCGCGGCGGGCGGCGGCGCTGCCACGACCCGCGCCCCACAGCCGGGACACTGCACCGCCAAGCGTCGGTGGTGCTCGACGATTGGCTTGATCTCCGGCAGCTCAATCCGCTCGTGCACGCTCACCGCTTCGCTGGGCAGGTCGGGCGACAGCGCCCTGCGGCAGCACGGGCATTGCTGCGGGGCGTGATCGACGACGCGGTCCACCTCCCTGCTGAGCGCCCGACTATGGCCTTCATGTCCGGGCTTGGCACCTCCGGGGCGGGCTTGCTCGCGACGCGCTTTGCGGTCTGTGGACGGCGGCTTGGACGAGGTGCGCGAGGTCTTCTCCGGCCGCTGCAGCCGCAGCCCCAACTCGATCCCCGCTTATCGGCCAATCGACCCGTCACGGGTAGACGCCTTTGTGGGTCAGACGGGACGACGCAGCGACGGCACGGCAAAGCGCGTTGACCATGCCTCGCATGTTGCGGCGCCGGTTGGTGGTCCAGCAGAAGGCGCCGAGATAGTCGGGCAGATGCTTGGGGGAGAGCCGCTTGTGGGTGGCCTTGAGCGCGGTACTGAGATTGGCGACCAGGGTGTTGACGGTGAAGAACGGGGCGCTGCGCTCGCGCTCCGGACGCCCGCCGCCGGTGACGGTGGCGACATGCGTCCGCCCGGCTTCACCGAAGGCGTTGAACGCCCGCAAGCCGTCCGTGTGCACAGTCGCGCCGGCGGCGATGTGGGCATCGCGGAACGCGGCCACCGCCTCGCTGGAGAAGGCGCTGACCGCGCGCATCGCGACATGGCCCATGCGCCCGTCCGCATGCCGCTCGCAGGCGACGATGACGCAGGTCTTGCCTTCGGTTCCGCTGCCTTGGTTCCTTTCACCTCCCAGACACACGTCATCCGCCTCCACTACCGGCGGCGCGGCATCGTCGTCGCTCGCGCCCCCGAGCGAATAGCGCTCCGTCCGCTCGGTCATGGCGTGGCGGAGCCGCTTGTGCAGATACCAGGCCGTCTCATAGCCCAGGCCCAGCCTGCGGCCGAGCTCGACCGCCGAGATCGCCTGTTTGGTGCTGCTCATCAGGTGCATGGCGCGGAACCAAGTGGTCAGAGACAGCTTGGTGTCCGCCATCACGGTGCCCGCGGTGACCGACCAACGTCGGCCGCAGCGCGTGCAGCCGACACGGCGGCCGTAGACATAGCTCTTCAGATTGGCGCAGCGCGGGCAAGGCATTCCTTCGCGTTGGCGCGCCGCCACCAACGCCGCCAGACACTGATCCTCCGTCCCGTAGAGTCGTTCGAACTCAACGTCCGTCAGCCCCTTCATGATTGCCCGCACCGTTCTGCTCCGAGACGCCGCGTTCAGAGCGACTTTGCGCTTCCCTGCTGCAAAGTACAAGAGCGGGTCGATTGGCCGATAAGCGGGAACTCGATCAGCTCGGCCTTGCTCAGGCGCTCCAGCTCGTCCCGCTGCATGCCCAAACTGCATCAGCAATGCCGCCCCGCCGCAAGGGGGGTGGGTAATTACGCGACTTGGCCCGTGAACTTCAGAACAAGGTGCGCCGAGCGCGCGATCAGCTCCTAACCTTCGCCGACTGGCCCGGCCAGGTCGAGGCCACCAACAACGCCTGTGAGCGCGACCTCCGGCCCTCGGTGATCCAGCGCAAGGCGACCAACGGCTATCGTGCCATGTGGGCCGCCGAGGGTGAGGCCGACATACGCAGCGTCGTCGATACCGCTCGCCTCAAACCGGGCACCAGCGTCTTCAACACCATCCTGCAGACCGTCACGGCCTGATCGCTACGCCCGAAACAGGGGTGGGTAATTACGCACGCGGGGAGCAGACCGAAGGAATTCCGAATACCGCGGCCTCCAGATATTTGATGTTGCTCTTGGCGTCGTTGAACTCACCAGGGCAAAGTGGAGCGATCGCAATATCGCTCTTGGCCAGTAGTTCGAGATACTCAGTATAAGGGCGACTTGGCAATTGGTAGAGGCGTTCGCCGAAATCGATCAGTTCTTGCGGAGGATTGAGGTCTCCCACAAGCATTAGGTCCACATTGGGATACCGGACCAAAAGGCGCAACAGGGCCTTGGAAGCGATTGCGAAATCGGCATCGTGGGTCCGTGTGCCGGAGCCATAGACGATCCGCACCCGTCCGTCATCCGGCCGGCGCTGAACTTCAGCGGCCACCCGCAGTGCCTCCGGGTCCAAGGCATTTTCGATGACGTAAGCTGACCCACCGCCAAGCGCTTGCATCCGTTTTCCGAGTTGCGCGGTGCTGGCAATGACGTTGTGGCACAACTCAAGGGCACGGCGATACAGCGCAGCCCCCTCCAGAAGTTCCTTTACCGTATTGGGATCCATTCCCAATAAATTCTCGTTTCGCACATAACTGTCCATGTCGAAGATGAGGTCGTCAACTTCGAAGTAATGCGGAAGATTTAGGCGCCTCGCCTCCTCGATCAGGGAGAGAGCGGATGGAAATGCCGGCACGCGGTAGAATATGATCACGCTGTGTGTCTACAGAAGCACAAACGCTCGCTGGGTCTCCTGCCACGCCAGGGCTGTTCAACGCTGCCGCATTGCCTTCACTGAGGCCGCCCTGCCACACATGTGGGGTGAAGTGAGGCGGCTGATCCAAGGGGGATTCCCGAGCCGGCAAATGTCTGACCCTTGGGGCGGCAACGGGGCCGGAGGGTGCCGTGGCTGCGTTTTCGCCGTTGCTGGACGTGCTGGCGGACGTCCCTGATCCGCGCCGGGCGCAGGGGAAGCTCTACGGGCTGCCCCACGTGCTGCTGTTCGCCATCCTCGCCATCGTGACCGGCTGCAACTCGTATCGTGGCATTGTCACCTTCATCGGCGTCCATCGCCGCAGGCTGAACGCGGCCTTCGGCCTGAACTGGCGCCGCGCACCCGCGCGCACCGCCGTCCGCTACATTCTCCAAGGGCTCGACCCGGCCACGGTGGAGGGGGTCTTCCGCCACCATGCCGCCCTGCTGCAGGCGGCGCGCGCCACGCCTGGGCAGGGCAGCATTGCCCTGGATGGCAAGACGCTGCGCGGCAGCTTTGATAAGTTCCGCGATCGTGCCTCTGCCCAGGTGCTGAGCGCATTTGCCACCGACACCGCCTTGGTGCTCCCCTCCGCTGGCTTTCCACCTGCTACGCAGTCGGAACCTTTGCCAGCTCCGCCCACATCGACATCGCCGAGAAATCCAACGAAATCCCGGCGGCACAGATGCTGCTGGCCGAACTCGGCATCGCTCGCGGCACCATCGTCACACTCGACGCGCTGCATTGCCAAAAAAACATTTCGAGGTTGCAGCAGGAGCCAACGTCGCCCTGATCGTCGGCGTCAAGGACAACCAGCCGACCCTGCACCAGAAAATCCGGGCGGCTTCGGCCACCACAACACCACTCGGGTCTGTCCACAGCCATAACGATTTAAGAGTTTCTGCGTCGCGTAGCCGATGCAGAAACTTGGTTGGACTGAACGGCTTGGCGCGATTGCGGCCTTTGGAATTTTCAGGTCAGGCGCCTGGCTATGAAATTCGGGTGCGCCAGCGATTGGCGCTGCTGGCGGCGCAGCGAGCCCAAACAAGCGCGCGCGACCCGGGATGAGGTCGGGTGTGCGGGCGGGCCCGTCAATCCGAAGCAGCTGTTTCGGGCGCCATTGACCGAACTGCGACGATATCGGGCAACACCCCGCCTTCGCCTGCGTGGCGGTGCTGGGGAGGGGAGCAGCAAACAGCGGTGTTGATCGGATGGGACAGGAGCCCTCGTCATGGTCCGCACGCCTGCTTGGGGGAAAGGCGGCGGATGCGGACAAGATGCCCTTGTCGGCAGCACGGACAGATCTGGGGGCCGTCGGGTCGCGCGCGGTCTGTGGCCGCGCCGGCGGCGACCTCGACCGTCTCGTCATGGCGCGCGGCCGCAGCCGAACGGTCGAGTTGCAGCAGAAGCCGGGCGCGGGCCGCCTGCTCGCGCCTGGTATGGTGCCACAGGCCGAAGTAGCGGACCTTGTGCAGGCCCTTGGGCAGCACGTGCTGCAGGAACCGGCGCATGAACGCGTGGTCCGGGATGCGGCTGGCCCGCCATCGGTTGGATTGGCGGTGCCTGTGGCGGATGGTCACGGTCTGGTCGTCGAGACCGACGATGCGGGCATTGGTGATGGCGACGCGGAACACGTAGCGGGCGAGATAGTCCAGCACGGCCTGCTCGCCCTCGCCCCAGGCGGTGCAGTGGACGACCCAGGGCTTCGCCCAAGCCGCGGCGGGCAGGACCAGGTCGGGACGCTGCGCCGCGAACCCGGCCCTGAGCTTGCCGCGCACGAGCTTGGCGAGTGCCCTGACCGGCACGAGGAAATCGGTGCGGGCCGGATGCCACAGGCGACCGTCATCGGAGACACCGCCGCCGGTGACCAGACAGTGGACGTGAGGGTGGAAGACGAGTTGCTGTGTCCAGGTGTGCAGCACCGCGAGCACACCGACGGTGCCGCCGACATGGCGCGGGTCGCGGGCGAGTTCGATGATCGCCTCGGCCGCGGCTTTCATCAGCAGGGCGTAGCCGTCGCGCTGGCTGGTGCGCAGCACCTCGCGCAACTCCTCGGGGATGGTGACGGTGACGTGGAAATAGCGGCTCGGCAGCATCTCGGCCTGGCGGGCCTGCAGCCAGCGCTCGGTCTGGTCGGTGTGGCATTTGGGACAGCTCCGGTTCTTGCAGGAGTGATAGGCGAACCGCTCGGCGCTGCACTGGTCGCAACGCCAGAGGTGGCCACCGAGGGCTTTGGTGCGGCAGGCCAGGATGTCGGTGATGGCACGCCGATGCGATGGCAGCATCGACGCGCCATGGGCCGCCAGGTAGTCGGCCGCAAAGCGGCGGAAGACGTCCGCCACCTCGATCACGGCGGGGCCGCGGTGTCAGAGGCCGGTCGTCAATCCGTCGACGACACCGCGCAGCGAGACGCGGGTCGGCTCGGTCAGGTGGGTGTAGATGGCGGTCGTCGAAATGTTGGCGTGGCCGAGCAGGATCTGCACGATCCTCGTATCGACGCCATGCTCGAGCAGCCGGGTCGCATAGCTGTGCCGCAACGCGTGCGCCGTGACCGGCAGTGTGATGCCGGCGGCCCGGGCGGCGGCCCTGAAGGTGCGGCCCAGCACGTGCTGGTTGACCGGGTTGGCGCCATCGCGGCTGGGAAACAGCCAGCGCGGATGGCGATGCGTTCGCCACAAGCTGCGCAACTCGTCCAGCAGGGGTGCAGGCAGCGGCACGAGGCGCTGCTTGTCGCCCTTGCCGATGATGCGCAGCAGCCGATTGGCGCCGTCGATGGCGCCGATCTCCAGGGTCGCGGCCTCGCTGACCCGCAGACCGCAGGCATACATCAGGGCAAGACAGGCCTTGTGGCTCGGGCTCCTGATGCAGCCCAGGAGCTTACGGACCTGCGCGTCCGGCAGGGCGACCGGGAGGCGGCGCTGCTTCGGGGGACGGATCCTTTTTCCCCCCGAACAGCGGCCAATCGCGATCCAGCGTTCGACGGTAGAGGAACTGGATGCCGCCGTGGTTGGTCTTGAAGGTGCCGAGGGCCACGCCCCGCTCGCGCAATGCAAGCAGGTAGGCGCGCACCTCTGCCTCGCTCAGTTGGTCGGGCGCGCGCCGGTAGTGCTTGGCCAGACGGCGAACCCCGTCGAGGTAGATGCGCTGGGTTCCGGCCGCCAACCCGGCCACCCTCATGTCTTCGGTCATTTGCACGCGTAACGTTGTCATCGAGGTCTCCTTTCGGTATGCCGGCCCGCAGCTTCATGCAGACCAGACCCGAAAATACCCTCAACCGTTCGACCTCGCGCTACCGCTTCTCCTACGGCGTAGCCGTTCAGTCGCGTGCCTGACATGTTCGATAGCTTGGGGATGAAAGTTCCCTGGCCAACCTGATGGAGGTGAAGGCTTAGCGAAGCACAAGGGCATCACCGCGAGGCGGTGTCTGAAGGAAGTGTGGAGCAAAACCGCGACCTGACGAACAGAAACCGGATACAAGGCATCCTTGGTCGGACGAGCGGGCGACTGATCGCGAAGTCCATATCCATCAAAGACCAGGGCTGTAGATCCGGCAGGGGTGCGGGGAAGGCGATCGAACTTACTCAGGGAGGCCTGCGTCGCGTTCCGGCTTCGGAACTGAGGAACCCGCAAGGGGACCTGACCGCGGCGCAGGAGTCAGCAGAGGGCATAGTAGGTCATGCTGTCGGCAAGGCTGATTGAGGCACTCCAAACCGAAAGGTGGAGCCACGGCTAGGCCAAGCCGGAAACGATGAAGGAAGGCCCGAACGATTGGGAGTGGCAACTAGCCCGCATTTCTCATACGGGCGAGCGCTTGTCGTTTGAATGGCGCTCCGCCGGCGTGCATTCGTGAAGTGAGGCGGGGCGGGCGCTATGGGCGCGAGGCTCGGCGAGACCGCGCCGGCGCCGCCCGGCGGGCAGCGTGGGTGCGGGGTGTGATGTCGGCTGTGCGCTGGCTGGTTCGTGTCAGGCAGTGGCGTTTCTGAGCATGGCGTGGGCCAAGGCGAACTCGTGCTGATAGGGACAGGCCGAGGCCATCGCCGCCTTGATCCGCCGCACGCTGACCCGCACCAGGGCGCCGATCTTCAGCAGCTTGAGCCGGATGGTGCCGCAGGTCGCTCGGGCGAATTGCGTGTGCGCCAGACCGATGCGCCGCAAGGCGCAGAGCAGCACATAGGCCATGGACGCGAACCACAAGCGGAGCTGGTTGGCGCGCATCGTCGCCGCCGAGGTCCGGTCGGCGAACAGGTCGAGCTGGCATTCCTTGATGCGGTTCTCCATCTCGCCGCGCGCGCAGTAGACCCGCTCGTAGAGATGCCGCCCGCCGACTTCGGCCGGCTTGAGCGAGGTGACGACAAACCGGGGATTGGCCTCGCCGCCGGTCACCTCGGCCTTGCCGATGACCCGGCGTTGGCGGCTCCAACTGTCCAGCGTCGACCACGTAAAATCCCGGAAGCACCGCGCCGGCCTGCCGGTCCGCAAGCTCTCAATCGACGCGGTCAGCAGTTCGGGCTTGATCGCCTCCTCCAGCCGGTCGTTGCGGGCCAGACCGAACACATAGTCCACCCGGTTGGCCTCGCACCAGGCCATCAGCGCCTCGCGGGCAAAGCCGGAATCGCCGCGCAGCAGGATGCACACGCGTGGCCAGCGCCGGCGGATTTGCGCGACCAATCGGGCAACCTCCTCGACCGCGCCGGCCGAACCGTCGATGTTCGAGCGCCGCAGCTTGGCCGCCAGCAGATGACGGCCGCAGAAGACGTAGAGCGGCAGGTAACAGTAGCAGTCGTAATAGCCGTGGAAGAAGCGGCCTTCCTGATTCCCGTGCAGCGGATCATCGGTGGCGTCGAGATCGAGCGTGATCTGCGCCGGCGCGCGCCGATGCGCCTCCAGGAACAGATCCACCAACAACCGCTCGATCGCCGCCGGATCGTGGCTGATTTTGTGATAACGCGTCGGCTCGGCGCGGCCCAGCTCCAGCCGGTTCAGGGTCGATTTCCCGGCCAGCGGCGCGCAATCCGGCCGCCGCGCCGCCAGCTTCCCCGCCAGCACGGCCAGGACCGGATCGTGCCGCAGCTGGTCGTGGTCGACCAGATCCTCGTAGCCCAGCGCGATCCCGAACACGCGCTGCATCAGCAACGCCTCGATCGCGTGCTCCACCAGCTCCGGCGCCCGCTGGTCGCCGAAGCAGGAAGCGAAGCGTTCGATCAAGCCGATCGCCCGGTCGGTCGCCCCGAGCAGCAGGGCGCCGGCATCTGAGGTGATCACGCCACCATCGAAGGCCGCCACCACGGCACGCTCCTCCACGGGTGCAAAATCGAACAGCGGAGGTTTACACTCTGTGGGCATCGGGGAGTTCCTCCGTTCAGCGCTAAGACTTTGTCACAGAAGAACTTTCGCCGATTCGGAACCCCGATGCACCTACTCAGTGTGAGAAATACGGGCTCTTATGTCCGTCGTGTCAAGACAATGGCGTGTTAAAAACTCCCGCATCTGCAGGCTATACCTGTGCTGTTCGGCGCTCGATGTGGACGGCAGGCAGCATGGACGACGGTTGATCTGGCTCTTATCCGCGGGTCAATGCCGCATGACCAAGGTTCGTCGTGGGGCTTCCTCTGTCTAGCGAACGTGCGTCAGCCGAGGCCTGCTCCAACCCGGATCGAGGGTTCCCCAACCTCCCCAGCCTGCCGTCCGCACTGAGCGCCGAAATCTGCGGCTTCCGTTCTCCTCTCCGGTTACCCGTTGCACCATCGTTCGCGTCTGCACTAGGCGAACTTCGGTTCGACCATCCGCGCAATCGCCCAGATGAACCCGACCAGCTCGCGTGCGACCGCGACAATCGCCGTGGGCGCCGACTTGCCGCGCGCGATGAGTGCGCGATAGCGCGCCGACAAGCGGACCTGCGCCTTCCAGGCCACGGCACGGATCGGCTCCGGCAGGCCCTTCAGCCGGTCACGGATGATTTGTGTGATCCGCGCCGGAAAGCGGTATGTCCAGGCGGCCTCGACCAAGCTGGTGCGGGCAAGCCCGTTGCCGGTCTTGGTGATCGCGCCACGCCTGACAGTGGCGCCGCTCGAATGTTCCGATGGGCTCAAACCGAGATAAGCCATCAACTGACGCGGGCTGGCGAACCGTTCGAAGCTGCCGATCTCGGCAACCAGCACGGCGGCCGTGATCAGCGAGACGCCGCGCAAGGCCTGTAGCGCCTGCACGACGGGAGCCAGCGACCACTGCGGCACCAGCTCGCCGATGGCCCGCTTCAATCGCTCGCACAGCTCCTCCGCGCGTTCGATCCGATGCAGCATCTCCTCCAAGGCAAGATGCTGAGCCGGATGCGTGAACTTCAACTCGCCCAGCCAGCGGCGATGCGCCCTTGTCCAGTGCCCGAATGGCGAGATTCGTTCGTGGCGCAGCAGGAAGCTCAGCAGATGCTGGCGCGTCTTTCGCAGGTCGCGTATCGCCTGCGAGCGCAGCCGCACCAGATCGCGCATCGCTTCATGCGCCTGGTCCGGCACCCAGACTTCTGTCAGCTGTCCGGCCCGCAGCGTCTGCGCCAGCATCATGGCGTCGCGCCGGTCCGTCTTCACCTTGTCGCCCGCTTTGCGCGGGATCAGCGACGGTGCCACGACGTCGCAGCGATGACCGAGCCTGGCCAGATGCCGCTGCACATTGTATCCGCATGGACCGGCCTCGTAGCAGGCATGAAGGCGTCGCCCTTCCTTGGAGAGCTTCTTACAAAGCGCCCGGATCGCGTCCGGCCTGTTCTCGATGGTTCCGTAGAACCAAACCTCCGCTCCTGCTGTCGCCTCCACGATCGCCACCGAAATCGTCTTCTTGTGGACGTCCAACCCCAGAAACAGCGTATTCTCCATCACGGTCCGCCTCCAGTGTCTGGGGACAGGCTCGGTCCCCGAGCAACCCCCGTTGCGTTGCAAGCGCCTTACTCGACACTTCGAGGCGGGCCACCTCAAGTTTGTGGCAGCCTCGGCGGACATGATGGTCTAGGACTGGCAACTCATGAGTGGACAGCGGCAGCCTATCCAGGTACTCACTGGCCTTGGAGTCAACGGAGCGGGGTGAAACCCCACTCCCTGGCTCGCCAAGGGCCGAACCACTTGCGGCGAAGTCAGCACCCGAAAGCCCGGCTGAGACGGAACAACTCATGGAGGCGGTGTGCGATAAAGAGAATCTCCAAAGTGCGTGGAACCGCGTTCAAAGGAACCAGGGCAGCCCGGGCGTGGATGGGATGACCATTGACGACGCCAAGGCCTACCTGCGTGAACACTGGCCAGGCATACGGTCTCAACTGCTCGACGGAACCTACCAGCCACAGCCGGTCAAACGGGTTGAAATCCCCAAGCCGGACGGCGGGGTCAGAAAACTCGGCGTGCCTTGTGTCGTCGACAGGCTGATCCAACAAGCCGTGCTGCAAGTGCTGCAAGGGCAGTGGGACCCGACGTTCTCCGAGCATAGTTACGGGTTCCGGCCGGGACGCTCGACCCATCAGGCGGTGGCCCAGGCGCAACGCTATGTCGCCGAGGGCTACAATGTGGTGGTTGATATCGATCTCGAAAAATTCTTCGATCGGGTGAACCACGACATCTTGATGTCGCGCGTTGCCAGGCGGATATCTGACAAACGTGTGCTCAAACTGATCCGGGCATTCCTGACCGCCGGGATCATGGAAGACGGCCTGGTACTTCCGGTGGATGAGGGGACTCCGCAAGGGGGTCCGCTCTCGCCCCTCTTAAGTAACCTCCTGCTCGACGAGCTCGACAAGGAGCTGGCCCGCCGAGGGCACCGCTTCTGCCGGTACGCCGACGACTGTAACATCTATGTTCGCAGTCACCGCGCCGGCGAACGGGTCATGGCCTCGGTAAGCCGGTTCCTGACCACCAAGCTGCGGCTGAAGGTCAACGAGACGAAGAGTGCGGTGGCGCGACCAGAGGAGCGCAAGTTCCTGGGGTTCAGCATCGCGAATGACGGGAGCGAACGGCGCATCGCGCCAAAGGCGCTGACCACATTCAAGACGCGGATCCGGGAACAGACCCGCCGGACACGGGGTCTGAGGCTGTCGCAGATCATCGAAGAACTGACGCCATACCTCATCGGCTGGCGCGGCTACTTCGGCTTCTGCCAGACCCCGCAGGTGCTCACAAACCTCGAAGCGTGGATCCGCCGAAGATTACGATCTTATCTTTGGCGGCAGTGGGGAAACGGGCGCAACCGCTTCAAGGAACTGCGCCGCCGTGGCGTTACACAGTTCCGCGCCGCGGTTGCCGCCGGTTCGCCAACGGGATACTGGCGCATGTCAGGACACCCGGCGGTGCAATCGGCCCTGCGCAACCACCACTTCGATTCCCTGGGTCTACCCCGTCTCTATATTCCGATACCGGCTTAACCTGGTCGAACCGCCGTGGTACGCGACCCGTATGCCCGGTGGTGTGGGAGGGGCGGCGCCGTGAGGCGTCCCCCTATCCCGATCAACCCGAAGTTTTCATTGACCCTGCCCTGATCCGCTAGAGTTTCCTTCTGTTTTCTGGGTTACTGGCGGGCTGGATGTGTCCATACACGGGGCTTGCGTCGGCGCGACCTGGCGTGATTCGGTTCGGCCATGTTCATCGACATCGTGCCGAATGGTCGATCTGCGCCGGCAGTGCTGTTGCGCGAAAGCTATCGCGAGGGTCGCACGGTCAAGAAACGCACCTTGGCCAATCTGGGCCAATTGCCAGCCTTGGTGATTGATGGACTGCGGGTGCTCCTGCAGGGCGGCACGGCGATCGCACGACCGGGCGAGGTATTCGAGATCCAGCGCGCCTTGCCGCATGGCCATGTCGCCGCTGTGCTCGGCACGATGCGCAAGCTCGATCTGCCGCGGCTGCTCAGCCGCACGCCGTCGCGCGAGCGCGATCTGGCGCTGGCCATGATTGCCAGCCGGATCATCGCCCCTGGCTCCAAACTGGCGACCCTGCGGAGGCTGTTGCCGGAGACGGCGAGTTCCAGTCTGGGCCGGGTCCTCGACCTCGGTGCCATCGAGGAACGCGAGATCTATGCGGCGCTGGATTGGCTCGGCGGGGAGCAGATGCGCATCGAGCGGAGCCTGGCACGGCGCCACCTGAAAGACGGCACGCTGGTGCTCTACGATGTGAGCTCGTCGTATCTGGAAGGCCGGCACTGTGCGCTTGCCCAGCACGGCTATAGCCGGGATCGTCGGCCCGATCGGCTGCAGATCGTCTACGGCCTGCTGTGCGACCGCGACGGCTGCCCGATCGCTATCGAGGTGTTCGCAGGCGATACCGGCGATCCCACCACCTTGTCCGCACAGGTCGAGAAGCTGAAGCGCCGGTTCGGGCTCAGGCACTTGGTGCTGGTCGGCGACCGCGGCATGATTACCGCCGCGCGCATCCGTGATGACCTCAAGCCGGCTGGCCTCGATTGGATCACCACCCTGCGCGCGCCGCAGATCCAGGCGCTGGCCGAGAGCGGACCCCTGCAGTTGTCGCTGTTTGACCAACGCGACTTGGCCGAGATCACTGCCCCTGACTATCCGGGCGAGCGGCTGATCGTGTGCCGCAATCCGGATCTCGCGCGCGAGCGGGCGCGCAAGCGCGCGGAGCTGTTGGCCGCCACCGAGCGCGATCTGTCGCGGATCGCCGCCCAGGTGCGGCGGCGGCACGCGCCCTTGCGCGGCCAAGCCGCCATCGGGCTTGCGGTCGGTGCGGTGATCGATCATCACAAAATGGGCAAGCACTTCGCGCTGACCATCACCGCCGACAGCTTCACGTATCACCGCCAGCCCGAGAGCATCGACCGCGAGGCGCGGCTCGACGGCCTCTATGTCATCCGCACCAGCCTGCCGGCAGCGTCGATGGGTGCCGCGGATACTGTCCGGGCCTACAAGGACCTGGCCCGGGTGGAGCGGGCATTTCGCTCACTGAAATCGGTCGATCTGCGGATCCGTCCCATCCATCACTGGATCGAGCCGCGGGTCCGGGCGCACGTGTTCCTGTGCATGCTCGCCTACTACGTCGAGTGGCATCTGCGCGCGGCCTGGGCACCGATCCTGTTTCATGAGCACGACCGGGACGCTGCCCAACAGGAGCGCGCCTCGCCAGTCGCTGCGGCCGACATCTCCGAGGCCGCCAAGCGCAAGCGCGGCCGCCGGCGCAGCGATGACGGCCTGCCGGTCACCAGCTTCGGCGACTTGCTGGCCCACCTCGCCACCCTGACGCTTAACGTGGTCGCGCCACCCGAGGCACCGAATGCCTCATTCGTGCTCGCCGCCAAACCCACGCCGCTCCAGAGCAAGGCCTTCGAACTGATCGGCGCACCCTTGCCGCGTGTCCAGTAACCAGCCAGGGTCATTACGAAAATCCCCAGACTGCAGCACAGGTTCTTCCACCCGACAGTGCAAACTTCGGCATAACAAGGGCCGCAACCGCGACGAACGTCGCACCGTCACCGTCTTCGATCCCGCCGACACGCTGGCCGACACCGACTGGCATCCGCACGTGGCCGCCATCATCCGTGTCGAGCGCACTGTCCACACCCGCAACGCCAAGACCGGGCTGCTGCGCCACTCCGCCGAGATGGCCTTCTACGTTTCAAACACGCCGGTCACCGCCACCCGCGCCGCCGAGACAATCCGCGCGCACTGGAGGATCGAGACCACCTCGCATTACAGCCGCGACGTCACCTTGGGCGAAGACCGCTCGCGCATCCGCACCAACCCAGGCGTGTTTGCTCGCCTGCGCAGCTTCGCCTTCAACATCCTCAAGGCCAACCAGACGGACACGCTCAGCCAGGATCGCTACCGCGCCGGTCTCGCAGGCATCAAAAACGTGCTCTCACTCACCATCATTCGAAAGCGTTGAACAGCCCTGCCTGCCACGCAACCACAGTCGAGTTGACACCCAGTAGGTGAAGCATTTCCTGCTTTTGGTCAACTCGGTACTTCTTGCATTGTGGCACCGAGAGTTCGGCGATGATCAAAACGCGCGGCTGAAGTAGGTCAGTGTGCAGGGCCGGCGGCTGCGACCGGACGCGCGCTGGTGCGCATGGTGGAACGGCGTCGAACCCAGAGCTGGGACGGTTCTTGGGAGCGGTCGGGTGTCGCCCCTCAAACTCGCCAAACAGGAGATAGTGCAAAAGCGGATTCATCCCGCTCTCGGCGACATCTGCATTCTGCTCGACGTACCACTTGGTCTGGAAGCCTGGACCCGGGTCACGGCCTTCGGTCGCACCCGCCGTCAAGTAATGGATTATGGGGTGGACGTTTGTCTTTGCGACGTCCGGGTAATGTTGGAGATACCACTGCGCGTCGAAGTAACGTGACGCCGCGATCGCCTCAGCGTCCCGGGCTAGCTGACAATCCCGCGATCCCAGCGAGAGCTCTGGTTCCACGGCGGCCCAGCCCCGCGGCGCAGGACGGTACGCTTCCAATCTCCCCTGCCTCGCTCGCATTTTTCGCGGCAGCTTCAAAGTCAGCGTCCACCAGCCTAGCGTCGCACCGCTACGGACGGCCCGGCGTAGTCCGCCCGGTAGCCGTGCGCCGAGAGAGCGCACGGGCCATGTCGCGCGCCAGGCCGTCGATGACAGCAGCCGGTCGCGCTCTTTGGCCAGCTGATGTCGCTCAGCCGCAACTTGCACGAAATTGGCCTCGGCACGCGCCGCTTGCTCGGAGGTAGTAGCGACGGCAGCTTCCGCCCGCTCCGCGCGCTCGAGTGCTGCGTGCAAGTCCCGCTGCGCTACCGCAAGCCGCTGCGCTACGGCGAGCCGTTGCGTCGCCTCCTCTTTCAGAACTTCTCTATCCCGCAGCCATCGAGCCTCCACCTCCTCAGCGCGCCGGTTCGCCCGCGCGAGATCGTTCGCGGCCTGCGCGGCGTGCACCTGCTCGGCTACGAGCACCGCGTCTGCGCATGCCGCGCGCAAGGCATCGACTTCGCTCGAGCGTTGAGTCAACTCGATGCGGAGACGATCAGCCTCACGGGAGGCCGCATCGAAATGCGCGCCAAGGTCCTGCATCGCCAATCGCTCCCGCGTATCGTGCAGCCAGCGCTCGCCGAGTTGGGCGAAGCGGGCGCGGACCGTAGCCGTCACAGTGTCCTCGAGCCCGCACAGTGCGGCTACGGCCAGGGGCACCTGTTTGCCAATGGCGAGCACGCCCAGCCCGTGGCCATGCAGGAACTCGAAGCTCGGATAGCGCCCGCTCAGTTCGCGCCACAGCCGCCAGACGCCGAAATCGCCCGTAAAAACATTCTTGATTACCCACAAACCTCAGCCAGTTTCAGGAGCCGATAGGGCATGGGCGTGGTCCGCACACTGGCCCAGCATAGGCGCGGGATCATGGCGGCGAGGTCGTATCGCCGATTGAAGCGGTATTCGAACTCGGCCAGGTAGCGCGGCACGTGCTTGCTGTTGATGGCACGGTAGGTGCCGGTGATCGCGGCCTTGATGTTGCCCAGCGCGGTGTTGACCCACTTGAAGGCCGGCGTGCGCGCCGCGGCTGGCCCCGTTCCGGTCTTGATGATCTGGTGGGTGCATCCGGCGTCGGTCACGCTGGCGAAACACCGAAGTCCGTCGCTGATGACCGTGCAGGTGGGGTCGAGGCTGCGCTTGGCGAAGCCGGAGAGCGCACGGCCACAGAAACCAGCGACCCGACGCAGCTTCAGGCGCACCGGCTTGCCCTCCGGCGTGGTCTCGACCGCGGCGACGAACGGCGTCTTTCCCGGCGTCCCTCGCCCGCGCTTGCCGCCCGTGCGCTCGCCGCCAAGGTAGGCGTCGTCGATCTCGACACGTCCGGTCAATGGCTTGGTGGCGTCGCGCTCCCTCATGACCGGCTGGAGCTTGCGCTTGATCGTCCACGCGGTGCCCTGCCGCACGCCGAGGCGCCGGCCCAACGCGATGCTGGAGATGCCCTGCTTGGACTGGGTCAGGTGATACATGGCGCGAAACCAAGTCCGCAGCGGCAACTTGCTCGCCGCGAAGATGGTGCCCGCGATCGGCGAGGTCTGCCGGCGGCAGGCGCTGCATTGAAAGAGATCGCGGGTCTTCACCACGCTGTGCTCGCGCCCGCCGCAGGCTGGACACTCGAACCCGGCGGGCCACCGCGCCGCGACCACCACCGCCCGACATTGCTCCTCGGTGCCGTAGAGGCGGTCGAAGGCCGGCTCACTCAGCCCCTTCTGCAACTGCACCGCATTGCGCGCCATCCCTGCCCCCGCCAAAGACCCTCGTGTTCATGGTTTGTACCACGCAGCGGGCGGCTGAGGAAGGCGGGTAATCAGGAAAACATTTGTATCGTGAAACAGAACGACCGCCCGGTCGGACAGCTTCGGAAGCCAGCTCTCGAAGTCGTGCCGGACCGCTTCGTAGGTGTGCAAGCCGTCGATGTGCAGCAGATCGATCGTTGCATCCTCAATAAGGTCGAGAGCCTCGTCAAAAGTGCAGCGAAGCAAAGTGGAGAAGGTGCCGAACCGCTGGTCGTGGAAGCCGCGCAGCTCCTCGTAGACCTCTTCACCGTACTCGCCCGAGTGTTGATCGCCCTGCCAGGTGTCCACGGCGTGGCAGCGCGTGGAAAGCTGGCTGCGGGCAACGGCCTGGCAAAAGGAAGTGTACCAAACACCCGTGTGCGTTCCGAGCTCAACTAGGGCCTGTTGAGAATTAGGATTTCGCTACGGGGTCAGGCGTGATTCAAGCTCTGGATGGAGCGACTTGTTTTGACCGACGCGCAATGGGCGAAGATGGAGCCGCACTGCCTGGGCAAGCCGACGGACCCCGGGCGCGGCGGGAAAGACAATCGGCTGTTTGTCGAAGCGGTTCTATGGATCGTGCGGACCGGCAGTCCGTGGCGTGATCTGCCGCCCGTCTTCGGCAAGTGGAACACGGTCTTCAAACGATACCGAGACTGGGTCAAAGCCGATGTTTTCGTTCGGCTGTTCGAGGCATGCTCGGATGAGCCGGACCTCGAATACGCCATCGTCGATGCCACGATCGTCAAGGTCCACCGCCACGGACAAGGCGCAAAAGGGGGACTCAGAGCCAGGCCATCGGCCGCTCCAAGGGTGGCATGACCACCAAAATCGTCGCCCTGACCGATGCGCTGGGCAACCTGGTGCGTTTCGTCCTTCTGCCAGGCCAGCGCTTCGACACGGTGGGCGTTCCGCCGCTCATCGAGGGCGTCACATTCGGCGCGCTGATTGCGGACAAAGCCTTCGACAGCAACGCCCTTATTGCCGAGCTCGATGCGCGCGGGGCCAAGGTGGTGATCTCCCAGCATCCGCGCCGGGCGCAGCCGCTTGCGATCGACAAGGAGATGTATAAATGGCGCCACCTGATCGAGAACTTCTTCTGCAAGCTGAAAGAGTTCAAGCGGATCGCCATGCGCGCCGACAAAACCGATCAGAGCTTTGCGGCCAACCTCCATCTCGCCGCCGCCGTCATCCATTCGCGATGATTCTCAACAGGCCCTAGGACGCGTGGGGCAGTCGCACACACGATCCAATGCCCGAAGGGGACGTGCTCCCACCAGGCGCTACGTAAGCCGAGACGCTCCGCCGGCCAGAAAACGGGGGTAAGCGTCGGGTCGGCGAGCGCGGACAGCATGCCGTTCCGTGCAGCAGATGTGGCGAACGTCTCCAGATCTGGTGAATCCATAAACTGCCCCTTATTCCTTAATTCTGGATAACTCTGTTAGATTTGGCTGTCGAGCGACAATGTTCGAGCTTTAGCCTGTAGGCGAGATTGCGCCTCCGATGCCCACCGGCTCGACTGCTGCGGCCGGCCGACGAGCGCAATGCCTTGTTGGCCATATCCGAAGCCGAGTGGTGACGGCCTGCAATGATTACATCACTGGGTGAGGCGCAGGCTCGCTTAATCTAAATGTGCTCATCCGCCGGGTGGCCTCCGCTCCCGGTCATCCGGCCAGATCCGACAGTCCTGGCATCACCTCCCCGGCAAACCATTCGATTTGCCGGTCCCGCTCCTCGTACGGCCCCACGAAGTCCAGCACCAAATGGCGCACGCCCGACGCATGGAACGCGCGGATGCGCTCGGCCACCTGCGCCGGGGTGCCGAGGGCGCCGTAGCGTTGCGCCGCCCGACGGAAGTCCATCGCGTAGCGCACCGACAGCGCCGCCGAGGCCGTGTCCAGCGCCGCCTCGAAGCTCGCGTCGAGGCGGGCGAAGAGAAGGTGCCCGGTGCCGAAGGATGGCAAGTCCCGCCCGGCGTCTCGCGCCGCCGCCTCGATCTCGGCCAGGGCCTGCGCGTACATGTCCGGCGTGACGACGTAGGACAGATACCCGTCGCCGAGCCGCGCCGTCCGGCGCAGCGCCGCCTTGCTCCGCCCGCCGAACCAGATCGGCGGCCCGCCTGGCTGGCGCGGCGGCGGGCGCAGCGCGACGTCCTGGAACCCGCCATAGAAGCCGCCCTGGCGCGTGACCGGGGCACCGGTCCAGAGATCGCGCAGCAGCCGCACCCCCTCGCTCAGCCGGGCGCCCTGCTCGGTCATTGGCACGCCGCACACGGCGTACTCCTGCGGGAACTCGCCGCCCACGCCGACGCCGAAGATCAGCCGCCCCTCGGTCAGGTGGTCGAGCGTGGCCACCTGCTTGGCGACCGGCGCGGGATGGCGCAGCGGCAGCAGATAGACGCCGGTGCCGAGCAGCAGCCGCCGGCTGACCACCGCCGCCTGCGCGAGCTGAAGCAGCGGATCGAGCATCGGGATAGCGAAAGAGATGTGATCGCCCACCCAAAGTGAATTGTACCCGGTCCGATCCACAAGCTCCACAAGGGCCGCCAGCTCGTCGATCCGTGGCTCCCAGGGCCCGCTCGCGGGCTCGGTCCGCCGGTGGATGGTCTGCACGCCGAGACGCAGGCACGCATCCAGGGGCAGCGTCATGCCGGCGCCTCCCAGGCCGCGAAGCCGGCGAACGCGTGCGGGACGCGCTTGATGTCGGCGACAAGCTCGCGCGCGAGGCCCGGTGGCGTGCCGGCCGGAAGCACGAGATCGACGGCGTCCGCGAGCCCGCCGAACCGGCGCTCGATGGCGGCGGGCAGATCGTCGTACGGGGCGCAGGCGGCGAAGATGCGCACCACGTCGTCGGACACGAGCGCCGGCATCTCCGACCATCCCCCGCTGACGGAGAGGCGGTGCAGCTTCGCCCCCAGTTCCTCCAAGCCGTGCAGCGCCAGGATCGGCAGATAGGTGCGGGTCGAGCCGTAGAAGGCGATGCGCGCGCGGGCCCTGTCCATGGACGCGGCCACGCTCGCCTGGTCGGGGCCGGTGCAGACGAAGCCCCCGCCATGCACGTCGAAATGCGCGCGCGACCGCCCGCCGCGCCGTAAGCCGACATGCAGGTTGGGCAGGCACACCTCTTCCAGGTACTTGCGCGAGCAGATCGGGTGGAGGCGCACCCCGTCGCAGTGCTGGCCGGCCATGCGCAGCATCGCCTCGCCGACCGCTGAGACGGTGACGGGCACCATGGGCAGCCCGGTCGGCTCCGGCGAGAAATCGGGCGTCATCAGGGTGAGCGTGTAGTGCTCGCTGTGATAGGCGAGCCTGCCCCGCGTCTCCCAGCAGCGCCAGACGGCGCGGCAGGCGCCGATGTAGTCGCGCAGGCGCGGTGCCGGCGCGGACCAGGCGACGCCGAAGCGACGCTCGTTGTGGCCCTTCACCTGGCTGCCCAGGCCGAGCACGAAGCGGCCGCCAGAGTTGGCTTGCAGATCCCAGGCCTGCATCGCCGTCACCGCCGGGCTGCGCGGGAAGGCGACCGCGATCGAGGAGGTCAGCTCGACGCTCCGCGTGGCGAGCGCGGCGAAGGCGAGCGGCGTGAACACCTCGTGGCCCAGCTCGACGCTCATCAGCGCGTCATATCCGGCCGCCTCCGCCTCCCGCGCCGCCGGGGCGACATCGCGCCAGTTTCGCATCGGCAGCAGCGTGAACACCCGCATGGCGGTCCTCCCCTCACCGTGGAGCGAGCTTGCCTGCGCCCGCCGCTCCCGCCAAGCTTCCAGGGAGCAAAAGAGAGAACGCCATGTCGGACGTACTGGAGCGCATTGACGTACTGGAGCGCATTGAGGACGGCGTCGGTCTTCTGACGCTAAATCGGCCCGACCGGCTGAACGCGCTGTCGCAGCAGATGCTCAGTGGGCTGCGGGAGGGCCTGACCCGGATGGCGGAGGACGCCGCGGTGGGCGCCATTGTCATCACCGGCGCCGGCCGCGGCTTCTGCGCCGGGGGCGACGTGAAGGACATGGCGAACCGCACCGCGCAGAGCTTCGAGGAGCGCGTCGCCCGCCTGTCACGGATGCACGAACTGCCGCAGATGATGCGCCGCCACCCAAAGGTGATCATCGGCATGGTCAACGGCCCGGCCTTCGGCGCTGGCCTGGGCCTGGCGATGGCCTGCGACCTGCGCATCGCCGCGCGCTCCGCCCGCTTCGGCACCGCCTTCGCCACCATCGGCTACTCGGGCGATTTCGGCGGCACGTGGCTGCTGACCCAGCTCGTCGGCCCGGCCAAGGCGCGGGAGATGTACCTTCTGGCCGATCCGATCGACGCCGAGCAGGCCGCCTCCATCGGGCTGGTGAACCGGGTCGTGGACGATGCGGCGCTGGCCGAGCAGACGATGACACTGGCCCGCCGCCTCGCCGCCGGCCCGCGTCTCGCCTACGGGTACATCAAGCGCAACCTGAACGCGGCGGAGACCGGGACACTGGCCGCGGTGTGCGACCTGGAGGCGGTGCATCAGGCGCGAACCGGCCTGTCGGAGGACCACCGCGAGGCGGTGGCGGCCTTCGCCGAGAAGCGCCGGCCGATGTTCCAGGGGCGGTAAAAGCGCGGCTCTTGCCTCGGCGAAGCCGGCGACGGAACGTGCGCCTGGAGGATATCGACCACGGGGGGAGCCGCGATGAGCGAAACGTCGATCGGACAGGTCCGCTACGAGCAGCCGGCGCCGCACATTGCGCGCATCGTGATGGCGCGGCCGGAGGCGCGCAACGCGCAGGGCTTGCAGATGACCTACGAGCTGGCGGCGGCGTTCGATCGCGCGGCGCAGGACGACGCTGTGAAGGTGATCATCCTCGCCGGCGACGGCCCGCATTTCTCGGCTGGCCACGACCTGAGCGGCGATGGCGGCAAGACCTGGCGGGACTTCCCGATCCTGGGCACCTGGGCGGGGTTCGACGCGCCCGGCATGGAGGGCCGCTTCGCGCGCGAGAAGGAAATCTACCTCGAGCTTTGCGAGCGCTGGCGCAACCTGCCGAAGCCCACCATTGCCGAGGTGCGCGGCGTGTGCGTCGCGGGCGGACTGATGCTCGCCTGGGTGTGCGATCTGATCGTCGCCGCCGAGGACGCGCGCTTCAAGGACCCGGTGGTCGAGTTCGGCATCTGCGGCATCGAGTTCTTCATGCACCCCTGGGAGCTGGGCGTGCGCAAGGCGAAGGAGCTGCTGTTCACCGCCGACTGGCTCTCGGCCGAGGAGGCGCGCGAGCGCGGCATGGTGAACCGCGTGGTGCCGGGAGAGCGCCTGCAAGACGAGGTGATGGAGCTGGCCGAGCGCATCGCGCGCAAGCCGCTCTTCGCGCTGAAGACGGCGAAGGAGGCGGTCAACAACGTGCAGGACAGCATGGGCCGGCGCAACGCGATGATGCACTCCTTCGCCTTGCACCATCTGATGCACGCGCATAACCAGCTCCTGTACGGCATGCTGGTTGATCCGAATGGGTTGCCCGAGGCGGTCCGGGCGAAGTTCCTGGAGCGGGTGGCCAAGGCGGGCGCGGGAGAGTAACGGATGCAATCAGGGCAGGACTGGCCGGACGCGATTCATGCCCTGCTGCGGCAGCACGGAATCCGGCAGGTCGCGCTGGTGCCGGACGCCGGGCACGCGCGGCTGATCCGCCTATGCCTGGCGGACACCACCATGGAGGTGGTCTCGCTCACGACGGAGGAGGAGGGCGTCGCGCTCCTTGCTGGCGCCTGGCTCGGCGGCGACAAGGGCGTGCTGCTCATGCAAAGCTCGGGCGTGGGCAACTGCGTCAACATGCTCTCGCTCAGCATCCTGCATCGCACGCCGCTGCCGATGATCGTGACGATGCGCGGCGACTTCGGCGAGTTCAATCCCGCGCAGGTGCCGATGGGCAACGCGACCCAGCCGGTGCTCGAGGCGATGGGCGCGCTGGTCCGCCGCGCCGACCGGGTGGAGGACGTCGCGCCGACCGTGGACGCCACCGTTCGCCTCGCCTTCAACACCTACCGTCCGACCGCGACTTTGATCGGCCAGCGCGTGCTCGGCGCGAAGACATTCGGGAAGGATTGAGCGATGGCGGAGTCGGGCAAGCTGGACCGCCGCGAACTGTGCCGCGCCGTTCTCGCCGACCGTGGGTCGCTGCTGGTGGTCGCTGGCCTTGGCGCCCCGGCCTGGGACGTCACGGCGGTCGGCGACCGGCCGGAGAACCTGCCGCTGTGGGGCGGAATGGGTGGGGCGGCGATGATCGGCCTGGGCCTTGCGATCGCGCAGCCGCAGCGGCGCGTACTTGTCATCACCGGCGATGGCGAGATGCTGATGGGCCTCGGCAGCCTCGCCACGATCGCCGTGAGGCGGCCACCCAATCTCTCCATCCTGGTGCAGGACAACGAGCACTACGGCGAGACCGGGGTGCAGGAGACCCACACCAGGCACGGCGTCGATCTTGTCGCGATGGCTCGCGGCGCGGGTTTTCGGCGCACGATGCTGGTGACGGCGCCTGAGCAGATTTCCGGGCTGCGGACAGCGATCCACGCGGGGGACGGGCCGCTGTTCGCACTGGCCAAGGTCGAGGCCGGCAATCTCCCCTTGGTCTTGCCGCCGCGCGAAGGCGCCTTCCTGCAAGCGCGCATGCGGGAGGCGATCCTTGGCCCTGAGGCGCACCATCAGCTTTGAAGCGCAGGTGCGGGTGCAACGAGTTCCAAGGCGGCCTCGCGCACCGTCGCGAGGTCAAGCGCATCGAGCGAAGCCCGCCGCAGCACGGCAACGCGCGGCCCGCGCGGCGCGCACAGGGCGGGATCGGAGGCGTTCGAGAACAGCACGACCGAGGGGCAGCCCGCCGTTGCGAACAAGTGCATCGGGCCGGTGTCGTTGCCTACCGCAACCTGGGCGGCGCGGGCGAGGCTCGCGAGGTCGCCGAAGCCGGTGCGTCCCGTCAGGTCGATGACCGGCGCGGACCGGGCGATCTCGGCGGTCAGTGAAGCCTCCGCCGCGGAGCCCACCACGACCGGCGCGAGCCCCTCGTCGGCGAGAGCGCGGGCGAGGCAGCCGAACCGGGCGGCGGGCCAACGCTTGGCGGGGCGATGGGGGGAGCTGCCCGGCGCGAGCAGCGCGAAGCGCTCGGGCAGGCCAAATCGGGCGATGTCGCCGGCGCACCAGGCGAGATCGGCCGCCGGAATGGACTCGACGCCGGCCTGGCGGAGCTGCCCCGCCTGGCGGTCGGCATCGTGCATCCGGTCGCGATCCGGGTCTTTGTCCGGGTGCGAGCAGCCAGGCGCGATTCCCGACCACTCCGGCCGCGCGGCGCGCGGCAGGAGCTGAAAGTAGCGCGTGCTGCGGCTGGAGGTCTGCAGGTCGTACACGCGGTCGAACCGCCCACCGATCAGCCGGCGGCGCAGGCGCAGCCACCCCGGCACGTTCCACCAGTCGGGCCGGTCGTCGAGCCAGACCGCGTCAAAATAGGGCGAACCCGCCATCCACGCGGCGTAGGGCGCGGTGGTCAGCAGCGTGACGCGGGCGCCGGCGTGATGGCGCCTGATCGCTGCGAAGGCGCCGAGCGAGAGCACCACATTGCCGAACGCCCCGAGTTTGATGACGAGAATCGCTTGTCCGCCGGTCATCGCGGCTTGCGCGCGATATAAAGCCACTCGGCGCGCAGCAAGCCGTAGCGCGGCTCAAGCTCCGGCGGCAGGCGGAACGTCTCCACCGTGAAGCCGGCCTCCGCCAGGCGATCGGCGAAATCGAGGCCATAGTACCGCTTGTGGTCGGGAGCGGAGAAATGCACCTCGCGTTCGGCCAGGTCGGTGATCGCCGGGTTCTCGTACGTTTCATGGCGGGAGGCGTTGATCGGCACGGTCAGTATCGCCACGCCCCCAGGGGCAAGGACGCGGAACAGCTCGCGCATCGCCGCCCGGTCGTCCGGGATGTGCTCCAGGACGTGGTGCGCCATCACCACGTCGTAGCGCGCGTTCGGAAGGGGCATGGCGGTGATGTCAACCCGGTGCGTGACCCCCGGCTGGTGCAGGTCCGCGGTCTCGTAGAGCTTGTTGCCGCGCATCTGGCGCCGCACCGTCTTCTCTGGCGCGAAGTGCAGGATGCGCTTGCCGGCGAGCCGGTTGCCGCCGCCCTCGGTGATCCAGAGATGCGCGAGGCGGTGGCGCTCGCGCGAGCCACAGGACGGGCAGCGCACGTCGCGCCGGGGCGGGCGCCCGACGGAGACGAACACGCCCTGGTAGAGGCAGATCGGGCAGAGCCGGGGCAGGCGACGGGTGGTGAACTGGCCGGGGTCGCGCCACGCGGCGGCGATCAGGCGGCGCAGGACGCGCCACGGGCTGGCCCGGTCGGGGTTGGGCGCCGGATCAGGCGCGGGGCGCGTGGCTGGGGGCGAGAGAGTCGTGGCGCGCGGATTCATCCGGGGCGGGATTACCAGCCGGGTCCGGCTGTCGCAATCGGTCGCCAAGGGAGATGACGGTCATCCAACATGCGCGAGGCGAACGGCCGATGGCCCAAGCTTTTGGGCCATCGAAGTGAACGCCGTCCTGGGCGGGGTGTCGCGAACCTCGTACATCCGGATCAGGCGGGCCGCTGATAAATCCTCGACATCCCGTGCTCCGCCGGGTTGCAGCGCAGTACCGGCCACGCAATTGCGGAACTCCGCCACCCCATAGTTCGGAAACGGAAACAGGTCGGTGCCGCGAACGGGTTAGGAAAAGTAGCTGTGGCGAGAGCGTGGGCGGCGGCTGGGGGGAAAGGGGAGGTGGGCTGGAGGGATTGAGGCGATGTGTAAAGAGCTTGGAATGGTGCTGGGGAGGCGAAATGACAGGCGCAGTTGTGCGCGAGTTGTGCGCTGAGCTGACTATCGCTGGTGACGTGCGGATGCGTCGTGAGCTTCATTGACCGCTACGGCTCGCTGTTCGCAGCGCGCACGACAACGCGGCGTGGCGCAGCGTTATCTGCAAGGGCTGGCGCAGGCGGCAACGGCGACTTCACGGTGATGGCCGCGTGGTTGAGGACGGCTGCGAGCAACAGTTCCAGCATTTCATCAGCAACTCGCCTGGCGGCACGAGCGGTGGTCGAGCAAATTGGCCGCGATGCCGACGCCTGCTGGCGGCACACCGAACAGCGCATTGATCATCGACGAGAGCAGTTTCCCAAGCAGGGGGATCGTTCGGTTGGCGTGGCCGGCAATGGTGCGGGCGGCTGGGCAGATCGACAACTGCCAGGTTGCGGTTTTCGCGGTTCTGACCGACGGCGGGCGCCACACGCCGGTCGACATGCGGATTATCTCCCGGAACGCTGGATCGCGGATCGCGGCGATGCGATCTGGCCGAGGTTCGCTGCCGGCGCGCAGACTGCGCTCGAAGAGCCAGCTTGCGCTGGAGATGGTGCGCGCGGCCCGGGCGCGGGGGATGCGCTTCGGATGGGTCGGCGCTGATGGCGGTTACGGCAAGGAACCCGCGTTCCTGCGCGCGCTGGAGGATGCCGGGGAGGTCTTTCTCGCCGACGTTCATTGCACGCAGCGGGTCTGGCGTGAACCGCCGGGGCTGCACGTGCCCGTGCCAAAGGCAACCAGAGGGCGTCCGCCGAGTAGGCGGCGAGCCGCCACGGACGACATCACGGTGGCCAGGCTGGTCGCGGAACTTCGCGCCAAGGACTGGACCCGCTGCATCCTGCGCGACAGCACGCGTGGCCCGCTGACGGTCGATATCGCGCATCGACGGGTCTGGGTGTGGGACGGCGTGGAAGCGGCGGCGCGATGCTGGCATCTCATCGTGCGCCGCGAAGTGGGCGCGCCGGGCAGGATCAAGTTCAGCCTTTCGAATGCCGCTCCTGAGACCTCGCCGCAGCGCCTGGCCGAGATGCAGGGGCAACGCTATTGGGTCGAGCGTGCCTTCGAAGACGCCAAAGGCGAGTGTGGCCTTGCCGATTGTCAGGCACTCGGCTGGCGGGCCTGGCACCACCACGTCACCATGGTGATGCTGGCCATGCTGTTCATCGCCGAGCAGCGCGTTGCGCATCAGCCTGGCCTCGCACTGCTGACCCCGCGCGATATCGTCGAGGTGCTGAAGCAGACCTTGCCCGCCAAGCCGCAAAGCAAGCAGGCGCTGGTCGACAGGATCAATCAACGCCACGCCCGCAGACGCGGCGCCATCCAATCCCGCTTCCGGTCCCAGACAAGGGCAGCACCTTCCTGATGCCGAATCATTCCGAGAAAGGTGATTCTGTCAAAATAGATCCTCGGCATCTTGTGCTCCGCCGGGTTGCGGCGCAGTACCGGCCACGCAATTGCGGAACTCCGCCACCCCATAGTTCGGAAACGGAAACAGGTCGGTGCCGCCGAAACGGGTCGGGCGCTCTAGGATCCACTCCGCGGTCGCGCCACTGACGGCGAGCCGCACCGCGTTTCCATTGACCGACACAGTCGGTGAGTCCGCGGTCAGCACGGCCAATTGATTCGTTTGCAGATTGCGAATGTATGCCACAACCTGATTCGGATTCGAGACCCAGATCGCCGCGGCCACCCGGTCTCCGGGCGCGACCGGCAGCCCATCGAGCGGAATGAAGGAGATAGGACCGTCGCGCTCCCACCATTGAAACCACGCGAAGGCCCCGGTCTCCCACCGCGCGGCATCGGAAAAAGTTAGTGTCTGAGTCGTGCCAATTTGAGGCAGCGAGGCATTCAGATAGCGGCGCTGTCCATCCAACCCGAGCCAGGTCGAGCAGGCGTATTGCGCGCCTGGGGACGGTGACGGGATCAGATCCGCCTGCGGCAATGCCGGGGTTGGGACGACCCACTCGCCCGAGAGGAACACGACCATGTTGCCGCCGCTTGGCACGACGAAGGCGCCAGACCAGTTCGCGCTGGTTGCGTCGCGGGACGCCATGAAGCCGCTCGTCAGCGGCCGCGGCTGCGCCACGCGCGGGTTCAATTGAAACTTGAGCTCGACCTGCGCCAGTCGCAGCTCCACGAACCGCACGGGCGGGGCGAACAGACAGTTCCAGGCGTCGAACAGCTTCGGCTGGCGCCTCTGGTCGGGTCGCGGCGGCAGCAGGAACCCTGCGAGTTGACCCGACGAGGCGGCCGAAGGATCGAAGTCCGGCGGCGGAAGCGTCGCGACCCGACGCACGCGCGCGAGCAGCGATGGCCCGCTCATGTCCATTCCTCGCTGGCGTCGGCGACGGCCTTCGCATAGCGCGGCGAGGCGCCGGGCGCGGACAGCTTCGCGAAGACCTGGCCGGCGAGCTGCACCCCGCCCCATGTGTCGCTTGGGTAATGCAGCCCGGCGATCTCGCGGTTGCGGGCGATGCGGTCCGCCAGCGCGAGCAGGTCCGCGTTCCGCGGCGCGGCGCCAGGCCCTTGAAAGACCTGGCCCACGCACAACGCGATCAGGTGCGCCTGCGTCGAGTGGCCGCTTGGATAGGAGGCGTGCCCCGGGACGGCGACCGGCGGCATCAGCGCCGGGCAAAGCTGTGACGGGCGCGGGCGCTGGAACTGCCCCTTGAAGTGCATGACGCTGTAAAGTCCAATCAGGCTTGCGACGTGCATCAGCCGGAAAGTCGCCGGAAAGGACGAAGGCGCCGCCGTCAGCAGGTTCATGAAGTAGCTGATGAACTCGTCGCTTTGCGAGACGATCTCGCCCAGCGCGTCGGCCCTTTCGTCCCGCGCCGCCGTGACCAGCAGATCGAGCTCGGCATCCACGCTCGTCCAGCCGGGCATTGTCGTCCAATCCCCCAATGTGATCGCGGTCAAGCCAGAGGGCGCGAAATCGGTCAGCACCAGCCACGCGTACCAATCAGCCGACCAAGCGCGCTGTGGGAAGCTCGCCAGTTGGAGCCGCTGCTGCGCAATGGCCACGCCGTTGTCCACATCGGTGACGAACGGCAAGTCGATCCTGTCGGCGAAGAACCAGCCGGCGCTGGCGCTGGTGACATTCCCGGCGTTTCCCGAGTTGCCGGAGTTTCCGGAGTTCCCGGAGTTGCCTGAGAAGCTGAAGGACATGGTTCGGCTCCTTTCCCCCTTCTTGACGCCCGCTATTCGGGCAAGCCGCTCAGCCGGAGACGCTCGGCGAATTGCTCGCGAACGTCGCCCCCAAGGGGCGTCTTGGCTTTGAACCCCGCGAGGCGAAACGTCGGGTCCACCTCGAGCAGCCGGTGCGCGATGCGACGCGCCTCCTGCATGTTGCCCAGCGCGACTTGGCTTGCGATCAGCGTGCGCAGGTTCGAGGTCTGAGCGCCGCAATGAGCCTCCGACACGCGCGCCCACGCCACCGCGTCCTTGTACTGCCCACGCAGGTAGTGCGCTTGCGACAGGACGTGTTCATGCCAGTACGCGTCCGGGCCGATCGGCGACAGGCGGACAGCCAACTCGGCGCGCTTCAGCGCGGCGTCAAGCTCGCCCACGTAGCCGCATGTCAAGCTGCTGAGCGACCACGCCCACGCATTGCTCGGCCCGACCGCCAGGGCACGGTCGAGCAGCTCGGCGGCCCGCTTATCGGCCAATCGACCGTCACGGGTAGACGCTTTGTGGGTAGACGGGACGAGAGCGACGGACGGAAAGCGCGTTGACATGCTCGCATGTTGGGCGGGTTGGTGGTCAGCAGAAGGCGCGAGATAGTCGGGCAGATGCTTGGGGGAGGGCCGCTTGTGGGTGGCCTTGAGCGGGTTGGATTGGCGAAGGGTGTTGACGGTGAAGAACGGGGCGCTGCGCTCGCGCTGGACGCGCGCGGTGACGGTGGCGACATGCGTCGGGCTTCACGAAGGCGTTGAACGCCGCAAGCCGTCGTGTGCACGGTCGCGCGGCGGCGATGTGGGCATCGCGGAACGCGGCCACGCCTCGCTGGAGAAGGCGCTGACGCGCGCATCGCGACATGGCCATGCGCCGTCGCATGCCGCTCGCAGGCGACGATGACGCAGGTCTTGCCTTCGGTTCGCCGCCTGGTCCTTCACCTCCCAGATACACGTCATCCGCCTCCACTACCGGCGGCGCGGCATCGTCGTCGCTCGCGCCCCCGAGCGAATAGCGCTCCGTCCGCTCGGTCATGGCGTGGCGGAGCCGCTTGTGCAGATACCAGGCCGTCGCATAGCCCAGGCCCAACCTGCGGCCGAGCTCGACCGCCGAGATCGCCTGTTTGGTGCTGCTCATCAGGTGCATGGCGCGGAACCAAGTGGTCAAAGACAGCTTGGTGTCCGCCATCACGGTGCCCGCGGTGACCGACCAACGCCGGCCGCAGCGCGTGCAGCCGACACGGCGGCCGTAGACATAGCTCTTCAGATTGGCGCAGCGCGGGCAAGGCATTCCTTCGCGTTGGCGCGCCGCCACCAACGCCGCCAGACACTGACCCTCCGTCCCGTAAGTGTTCGAACTCAACGTCCGTCAGCCCCTTCATGATTGCCCGCATCATTCTGCTCCGAGACGCCGCGTTCAGAGCGACTTTGCGCTTCCCTGCTGCAAAGTAAGAGGGGTGATTGGGATAAGGCTCGGCGGCCCTCGCATAGTCCTTGCGAAGGTATGAGTGGTAGTGGCCGAACAGGGCGAGCGCGAGCGGATCGTTCCGATCCCGCTCGATCGCGGACCGGGCAGCCGCTTCCGCCGCCGCGATGTGTCCTTGCACGTCCTGAGACCATCCCTGGCCAACGCAGGTCACGTGCCAATAGGCGAGATGCGAGTATGCGGGCGCGTAGTCCTGGTCGTGCGCCAACGCCTCGCCCAACAACTCGTGCGCGCGAAAAAACGAGGCGCGGTCCATGCGGTAGAGATGATCGAGCGCCCGCAGCGTGAGGTCGTATGCGGTGAGGCTGCTCGGGTGCTTGCGGGCGGCATAGACCAGCTCGCGCTCGCGGACATGCGGGGCGACCGCGTTTGCCACGCGGACCGCGATCCGGTCCTGCAACTCGAAAATCTCGTTCACGCCGCCGTCGAACCGATCGGCCCAGATAAGCTGACGCAACTCCAGATCGTTCAGCTCGACGGCGATCCGCAACTGCTCTCCGGCGCGGCGAACGCTGCCATGCAACACGTAGCGCACGTCGAGCTCATGGCCGACGCGCCGCAAGTCCAGTGGTGCCCGCGCAAAGCCCAGGGTCGAGCTGCGAGCAATGACGAACAACTCCTTCAGCCCCGCCAGAACGCGAATGATGTCGTCCACCATGCCCTCGGCGAAATAGGCGTCGGCTTGGTCCGCCTGCAACGATCGGAACGGCAGCACGGCGAGCGAGGGACGATATTCGGGTGTTATGTCCAGTGCCGGGGTCCTGGCCGACCGCCTCGCGAGCGCGGGCATTCCAGTCCAGGTGCAGCACGTCTCGGGTGCGATTCGGTAGGCGACAACCGGTTCCCGGATGTGCTTCAGCCGGAACTCGCCACGATGGTCGGTACTGGACGGAGACAACGCGGCTGACTTGGTCGAACACGGCCTGCGACAGGAGAATGCCTCCAGGGTCGGCTATCGGCTCCAGTCGCGCGGCGACATTGACGGCATGACCGCCGGTTTGACCCTTCCTGACCACGATCTCGCCAGAGTTGATGCCGACGCGGAAGTCGATCCGCTGATCCGCGGACAGGCGCGCGTTGCGCCGGCACGCGTCGCACTGCACCCGCAATCCGCACTTCAACGCCTCGACCGCGCTGGGGAACTCGGCCATCAGGCCGTCTCCCGCCTGGAAGAACACGCGGCCGTTGTGTCTCTCAACCTCCCGGATGACACGCGCCATCGCGGCGCCGACCCGGCGGTGCGTCGCCTCCTCGTCGGCTGCCATGAGGATGCTATAGCCCTCGATATCAGCGCCGAGGATCGCGGCAAGCCGACGTTCCATCCTACGCTGTGTGCCCGTGACGCCGGGCGCGTTGAGACCGGGCTTCTCCTCGACCATGTCATCCCTGGCACGGCCGCATCAAGCCAAGCGGGCGGGTGCACGATATGGGTATTGGCCGCAACATAGGGGAAGGGGCGCGCGCCCGGCAACAGCCGGGCGTTGGCGAGGCGGCCAGGGTGATGCAACCGTTTCCAGAGCAGCTCCGTCATGGGCGTGTGCCACGTGCCTGTCGCGCGCAGCATGCGAGAGAAGTTTCCAGGGCATGTGTGACCTGGATCACACCGGCGCCATCCGCGCGAAGGTCAGCGGGTTCTAGCCCGAACTTTGCTGCCTTTTTGGCATAAGGCGCTGAAAGATTGTTACACGTGCCGTTTTGGCGGCCATGTAGCGTGACGCATTTTCCTTGACACAACGCAAATCGGCCTGATTCCGTTCGCCCATGTATGTCGCAGTCATCCCCAACCGAAGTTCACCGCCAGCCATCCTGCTGCGCGAAAGCTACAGCGAGGGCGGCAAGACCAAGAAGCGAACCCTCAAGAATCTCTCCGACTGGCCGGCCGGGCGGATCGAGCAGTTGCGCGCCGTGCTGCGCGGCGAGGAACTGCTTCCCGCCATCGACGTTGTTGAGATCGTCCGCGCTCTTCCCCATGGCCACGTCCTCGCCGCGCTCGGTACCGCACGCCGGATCGAACTCGATGCCCTGCTGCCCCGCCGCGCGCCGCAACGCCGCCGTGATCTGGCACTTGCGCTGATCATCGCCCGCCTGCTCGACCCGGCGGCCAAGCTGGCCACCGCGCGGATGCTGGATTCCACCACCGCGAGCAATTCGCTGGGCGAGATGCTGGGGCTCGGCACGGTCACCGCCCGGGAGGTTTACGCCACGCTGGATTGGTTGGGCGATGAGCAAAGCTTCATCGAAACCACCCTGGCCCGCCGCCACCTGAAGAACGGCGCCCTGCTGCTCTATGATGTCACCTCCACCTACCTGGAAGGACGCTGCTGCGAACTGGCGCGATATGGCCACAGCCGAGACCACCGGCGCGATCGTGCGCAACTGGTCATCGGCCTGCTCTGTGCCGCTGACGGCTGTCCGGTGGCGGTCGAGGTGTTCGAAGGCAACACCGCCGATCCGATGACGCTGTCCTCGCAGATCGACAAGCTGAAGCAGCGGTTCAAGCTGCAGCGCGTGGTGATGGTGGGCGACCGTGGGCTGCTGACCAGCGCGCGGATCGAGGAGACGCTGCGCCCGGCCGGCCTCGATTGGATCACCGCGCTGCGCGCCCCGGCGATCCGCGCGCTGGCGGCCGAGGGCGGGCCATTGCAGCCCTCACTGTTTGACACCCGCGACATGGCGGAGATCGACAGCCCCGATTATCCGGGCGAGCGCCTGGTGGTCTGCCGGAACCCGCTGCTGGGGCGGGAGCGGGCACGCAAGCGGGGCGAGTTGCTGGCGGCCACCGAGAAGGACCTGATCCGCATCCGGGCGCGCGTTCAGCGGGCGAACAAGAAGCTGCATGGAGCAGCGGCAATTGGCCAGGCCGTCGGCACGGTGTTGAACCGGCGCAAGATGGCCAAGCATTTCCAGATCAGCGTCAGCGACGATGCGTTCGGCTTCGCCAGAAACGACGCCGCCATCGCCGCCGAGGCCGCGCTGGACGGCATCTACGTGGTGCGCACCAACTTGCCGGCCACGCAGTCCGACGCCGCCGCCACGGTGCGCGCCTACAAAAGCCTCAGCGGCGTGGAACACGCCTTCCGTTCGATGAAGACCGTCGGTTTGGAACTGCGTCCGGTGTTCCACTGGACCGCGTCACGGGTGCGCGCGCACGTGCTGCTATGCATGCTCGCCTACTACCTGGAATGGCACATGCGCCGGAGCCTGGCCCCGATGCTGTTCGACGAGCACGATCCGGCTGGACGTGACGCGCAGCGAACTTCACCCGTGGCGAAGGCCGAGCCTTCGCCGGCGACGCAGCGCAAGACCGCTCGCAAACGCACCGAGCCCGCGGAGGGCGCCCCGCTCCCGGTGCACAGCTTTCACACCCTGCTCGCCGATCTCGCCACCCTGACGCGCAATGTCGTCCGCCTCGGCGCCCATCGTGTCATCACACTGCTCGCCACGCCCACCGCTGTGCAGCGCCGAGCCCTCGGTCTGATCGGGGCCTCGCTCGCAGCGTAGACAGACAGCCACCGCCAGTACCAATCATATCAATGCCTTGTTCTCAAATCCGGGCGAAGTTCAGTCTAGCCCAGGAAAATCGGCGTTACCGTGGCGCCAACCAGGTGCATGGCGGCAAATCCGCCGGTCACGCCCATGAGCTGCCCCACGTTCCAGGGCTTCGAGCTTGGAAGCTCCGGGCTTGTGGTCTGGGCGAAGACGCGGAGGCCAGGCTGGGCACGAACCGGGGCACCTGTGCCCGGACGACCCACCGCCTATGACGGCTATAGTGACCGCGGCGGCGGCCGGCCTGATCGCCTAATTGGCCAGTTGCGCAATCATTTCCAGTGATTCCCGCCGCGTCCGCGCTCTGCGGCCAGCAGCAGGAGGAGGCTGGCAATCGGGACCAGCATCTGCACCGGGCGCAGCCGCGCGAAGTATTGTGGCGCCTCGTACCCCTGCGCGGCGATCGGATCGAGGATCGCGTCACTGCCGTAGCCCAGAAGCAACAGCACAAGCGCGGGGAGACGCCACGGCACCAGCAGTGAACCGGCCCCGGTCACGAACAGCCACATCATCGAGGCGAGCTGAGCAAATGTCGGGCCGCCCTCCTGCCGGAAGCTCAGGCCCCGTCGCACGCCTGCCAAAATACATGCTGCTTACCCTTTTTCCTCAGCTTCTTTCCTGGCCATCAAGTGCCATCCTCATGTGTAGACGTCTGGAAGTTTGGGCAGCCGATAGGGCATGGGCGGGGTGCGCACGGCCGCCCAGGTCAGGCGCGGCAGCATCGCGGCGAGGTCGTATCGCCTGTTGAAGCGATATTCGAACTCCGCCAGGTAGCGCGGCGCGTGCTTCTCGTGGATGGCTCGGTAGGTCCCGACGATGGCCGCCTTGATGTTGCCGAGCGCCGTGTTGACCCACTTGAACGCGGGCACACGGGCCGCAGCGGGGCCGGAGCCGGTCTTGACCACCTGATGTTTGCAGCCCGCCCCGCTCACCGCTCCGAAACAGGCCAGGCCATCGCTGACCACCTCGCAGTTCGGATCGAGGCTCCGTTTCGCGAACCCCGAGATCGCATGGTTGCAGAAGCTGGCAACCCGCCGCAGCTTCAGGCGCACCGGCTTGCCCTCGGGCGTGGTCTCGACAGCGGCCAAGAACGGCGTCTTGCCAGGGGCGCCGCGGCCACGCTTGGCGCCGGTGCGCTCGCCGCCCAGATAAGCGTCGTCGATCTCCACCCGCCCGCTGAACCGCTTGCCGGCGTCGCGTTCCATCATCACCTGCGCCAGCTTGTGCTTCATTTTCCAGGCTGTGAACTGCCTCACGCCGAGGCGGCGGCCCAACTCCACGCTGGAGATGCCCTGCTTGCTCTGTGTCAGGTGATACATGGCGCGGAACCACAGGCGCAGTGGCAGATGGGTGGCGGCGAAGATGGTGCCCGCGGTCAGCGAGGTCTGATGGCGGCAGGCGCTGCACTGGAACAGCCTGCGCGTCGTCACCTCGCTATACGCCCTCCCGCCGCAGGCCGGGCACTCGAAGCCGTTCGGCCAGCGTGAGCTCATCACCACGGCACGGCACTTCTCCTCGGTGCCGTAGCGCTCCTCAAATTCCGCTTCGCTGAGCCCCGTCTGGAACGGCACGCTGTTACGCGCCATGGCAGCGCCCTCCCCATCGCTCAATTTTCGCAGAATTCTGCCACGCCGAATCGGCTGAGGAAAGTGGGTAAACAGCAAAAACAAAGAACGGCTCCGGCCCAGCCGGCCGTCAGCGGCGTGACCACGCCTCGCGCCGCGGGGCGCGTCAACGACGCGACCGCCCCGGCGGCGATCGGTAGCATCGCCGCGTAGGCGAGCAGAAGGCTGACCACCGGGGCGCGGCGCTGGGGGTCCTCAGTGCCTCGGGCGAGATGTGTGGCGCGATCGACCATCCTCGGCTAACGCCGCTTCTTTCGGCCCGTCATGCACACAACATCGTGGCTGCCCTTCCCTCGCCATCGTGCCGCGCTCCTTACAAGTGAAAGATCTTGCCACGCCGCACCAGGCGATCAGAGGGCGCTATGCAGCGGCACTACAGCACAAGCTGCGCCAGCAGCGCGTCGAGCCGCAGGCGCCCGGCCGGGGTGGCGCGAAGCCGGGCTGGGTCGGCTTCCAGGTACTCCGCTTCGATGGCGCGCGACAGGGTCTCGCCGTCGATTGCGTCGGCGAGCGCGATCCCGGTGCGCCGGGCGAACCGCGCCGGATCAATGCCCTCGGTGAGCCGCAGGCCCATCAGCAGCATCTCGCGCGCGCGCTCCTCCGGCGCCAGGGTCACCTCGGCCGCGCTGCCGTGCCCCTGCGCTTCGACCAATGCGGCCCATGGCTCCGGCGCGCGATGCCGGCGCGTGGCAAGCAGGTCGCTGCCCAGGCTGAGGCGGCCATGCGCGCCGGGACCGACGCCCGCATAGTCCTGGTACCGCCAATAGGCGAGGTTGTGCCGGCTCTCCGAGCCGGGGCGCGCGTAGTTGGAAACCTCGTACGGCGCCAGGCCGAAACGCGCCGCCTCCTCCGCGCTCGCCTCGTAGAGAGCGGCGCCGGTGTCGGGGTCTGGCAGCACGATCGCGCCGCGCCGGTGCAGCGTCTCGAACCGCGTGCCCGGCTCGATCGTGAGCTGATAGAGGGAGAGGTGGTCGGCGGCGAGATCGAGCGCCTGACGCAACTCCTCCCGCCACGCCCGCGCGTCCTGGCCTGGGCGCGCATAGATCAGGTCGAAGGAGAAGCGCGGAAACAGGTGCCGCGCGACCTCCAGTGCGGCCCTCGCCTGCCCGGCCGAATGCTGCCGGCCGAGCAGCCGGAGGGCCTCCGGATCAAGGCTCTGCACCCCGATCGAGACACGGTTGACCCCGGCGGAGCGGAACGCCGCCAGCCGGGCCGCCTCGACGCTGGTGGGGTTGGCCTCCAAGGTGATTTCCAGGTCGGGGGAAGCGTCGAACAGCCGCGTCGCGTCCTCGATCAGGGCGGCGGCGATGGCGGGGTCCATCAGGCTGGGCGTGCCGCCGCCAAAGAAGATCGAGGCCAGGCGGCGGCGGCCGAGCCGCGCCGCCTCCCACGCCAGCTCGGTCCTCAGCGCGGCGGCGAACCGCGCCTGGTCAACGCGCTCGCGCACGTGGCTGTTGAAGTCGCAATACGGGCACTTGGCGAGGCAGAACGGCCAGTGGATATAGAGGGCGAGTGATTCCATTCCTCAGGAGATAGGCGTCATGGCCGCATCCGACACGGCCGGCGGCTCGGTCGAGCGCGTGCGCGCCGCGCTGCGCGCCGCCAGGCATCCGGACACGATCACCGCGTTCCCCGCCGGCACGCGCACGGCGGCGGACGCCGCGGCCGCGGTGGGCTGCACGGTGGCGCAGATCGCCAAGTCGATCGTGTTCCGGGCGGGAGACCGGGCGGCGGTGGTCATCACCTCCGGCGCCAACCGGGTGGACATCCGGCGCGCCGAGGCGGCGTTGGGGGTGAGGCTCGCGCGCGCCGATGCCGACTGGGTGCGCGAGACGACCGGGTTCGCCATCGGCGGCGTGTCGCCCGTGGGCCATCTGGCGCCGCCGCTGATCCTGCTGGACGAGGACTTGCTCGCGCTCGACCCGGTCTGGGCCGCGGCGGGATCGCCGAGCCATGTGTTTCGCACCAGCGCGGCGGAGCTGCGGCGGATAACGGCAGCGTCGGTGGCGAGGGTGCGGCAGGAGTGATGCCCATGGGCTTCCGCGCCCACCGCCGGATGTCGCCCCCACCACCGATCTGATGTAATTGCTCCTTACATGACATGGTCCAAGCACGCCGCCCGGCGCGGCTACCATCATGGCAATCTGCGCGAGGCGCTGGTCGACGCCACGCTGGCCCTGATCGCGGAGAAGGGGCCAGCGGGGTTCACCATCGCCGAGGCGGCGCGGCTGGCCGGCGTTAGCCCCGCCGCGCCGTATCGCCACTTCCGCGACTCCGAGGCGCTGTTGGCCGAGGTGGCGTTGCGCGGGTTCGATCGCCTCGCGGAAGCACTGGCCGCCGCCTGGAACGATGGCCGGCCCGATCCGTCAACCGCGTTCGAGGCGCTCGGCCACGCCTATCTCGGCTTTGCCCGCACCGAGCCGGCGTACTACGCCGCGATGTTCGAGACCGGGATCGCAAGCGATAAGTACCCGGCCGTGGCTGCCGCAGGCGATCGGGCTTTCGCTCCGCTGCGCCATGCCGCCGAGCACCTGGCCGCGCAAATCCCCAAGCCGGACCGCCCCCCGGCGCTGATGGTGGCGCTGCATGTCTGGGCGTTGTCGCACGGCATCGCCTCGCTGTTCTGCCGGCCGGACCGGACGCGCCGTTCCCTGCCGATGTCGCCCGAGGAACTGCTGGAAGCCGGCGTGCTGGTCTATCTGCGGGGCCTCGGCCTGGCTGGCGGCGCAAAGCCGGACAAGGAACCGTGATCGCGCGCGGATTATCTTGACTTGGTCTCGCAGCCACCCAAAAGTAAATGTGTCTTACATTCACATGGTGAGGCACATGACGAACGCGGCAACACACGAGCCGTATGGAACGCCGGTTTGGGGAGCCGGGCCGGGCAGAGGCGGCCCGGGATGGATAGGCGAGGCGCTGGAGCGCCTGCCGTTCGGCGGCAAGCCGCTTTGGATCGCCATTATGATCCTGGCCTTCATCGCATGGTGGCCGCTCGGGCTCGCTGTCCTGTTTTTCTTGATCGGGAGTGGACGCATGGGGTGCAGGGGTTATCGGTCCCGGGCTTGGGCGGAAAGGAATGGGCAACGGGGCGGCGAGCCGGATTGGTCGGGTTCCCGGTCCGGGTGGCGGAGTTTCTGTGGCGAGGAGCGCGCGGCGCCTTCCAGCGGCAATCGCGCGTTCGATCAGTACCCGGCGCCGACACGCTGCGTCGCCTCGAGGAAGAGCAACGCGAATTCGCGGCGTTTCTCGAGCGCCTGCGCTTCGCCAAGGACAAGTCCGAGTTCGACGAGTTCATGAACCAGCGCCGCCAGCGCCCCGAGCCACCGGCCGAGACGCCCCCGGCGAACTGACGCGAGGACAATCGGCGGCGCCTCCCCTGAGGCGCCGCCCCTTTGACTTAAACTCGCGTTGCGCAACGGGACGCCGCCTAGCGGAGTCCCTGCTTGGTGCCATCGTCGTCATCGATCGCCGACGGCAGATAGACCGCGATGCATCCCCGCGTCACGTCGGGGCACGGATTCGTCGGGTCCGAGGCGCCCGCGGCGGGAAAGCCGATCGGTACGAACACATGGTGCGAAACGCGATCCGCGGCGATGGAGTGCGCCGAGGTCGAGGTCGGCACGTTGCCGTCGAACGCGTTTGTCAGGGCATCGATGGTGCCCAGCACCGGCACGATCGTGCCGTTCGCATCCTCGTTGTTGCGCGCGGCCAGATAGTAGTGCTGCGTGCCTGGGTCGTACCACACCTCGTCGGAGCCGCCGACTTGCGGGAAACTCGCCCGGACGTTGCCGTTCCTGATGTCGATGACCAAGGATTGAGTGAGCACGTTGGGCGCCGTGCCGAACGAGGCGCTGCACCCGATCAGCGCCTGGTAGTCCGGCCCGAGCGCGAGGCCCGCCGGCGTGCAATTGATGGAGACCGGGAAGTTGGCGACGACGCTCATGCTGTGTGGGTCGATCGCCGAGACCGCGCCGACGGTGGGATCGGCAGGGCCGAACTGCGGCACCGAGATGTAGAACAGCCCAGTCTCGGGCGACCATTTCGACTGCTCGATGCCGGTGTTGGTGGCGTCCGGCGTGCCGTTGGTGCCGTCGAAGGTGATCTTCCCGAGGATGGCGCGCGACTGGGTGTCGATCAGCGTGACGAAAGGCGGCGTGTCCGCGTTGTTGGCCACGGCGATGATGTGGTCGCGGGGATCGTAGGACATCTCGTCAACCCGGAACTTGCCACCCGTCGAGATCGCATCGACGATTTGGAACGTGGCGATGTCGATCACCTTCGCCGTGCTGTCGCCGTCGCCCGCCCAAACCTCCTTGCTGTCGACCACAACCACGCCGTCAGGGCCAGACAGCGCGTTGTTCGCGGTGCCATTGGCGTTGAGGACCACGCCCTTGAAGCCACCGACACGGCCGGTGAACGTGTTGTCGCTGGCGTCGAAGAAATCGACGGACGCGTTGGTCCGGTCCGACAGCACGTACAAGTCCAGCTTCGGATCGACGAAGCTGATGTCGAACGCGCCAAGTCCGTTGCCGCCGACATCGATCGTGTCGACCAAGACCATGTGCTCATCCGCCCGCGCGGGAGCGCCGCCCGCCGCCAGCGCGGCAGCCGTCAGCGCGCTGCTCAGCAGCAGCGTCGGCCCCGGCCTTCCCGAGCGAGGCACGTTCCGCAAGAACTTTCTCATCGGCTCCCTCCCGTTTTGGTGGCGCTCCATGGCGCGAGTTGCCGCGGCAGTATTGCCCGGAGGTAACGGGTCGGATAGGGAAGCCGCGCGCCGATAATCTCACGAGCGCTTGATGAAGCGTCTCACGGATTGCAAATCAGGCTGCTATCGCCGGCGGACGGGTTGGGCCCCTGCGAACAAAGGTCGTAGTCGTGCCCGGCCCGGTCGGAGGGGTCGCGGTAGATATAGGGGTGATTCCACGGGTCCACCGGCACCGCGTCGGCCTTCAGGTACGGCCCATTCCAGACATCGACTCCCGAGGGCTTGCTCACCAGCGCGGACAGTCCCTCGTCGGTGGTGGGATAGGAGCCGACATCGAGCTTGTAGAGGTCCAGCACCGAGCCGATGCGCTCGATCGATTGCCGCGCGATCGAGATCCGCGCGCCACCGAGCTGGCGCAGCACCGCGGGCGCGACCAGGCCGATCAGCAGCCCCAGGATGGCGACCACCACGAGAATTTCCAGCAGCGTAAACCCGGCGTCCCCTCTGGCGCAGTCTTGGTCTGTGCTCATCGCGCTCCGTCAGCTCGCATCCGTTCGCGGCGGATTTCTAGACCGTCCGCACGCGTGGCAAAAGCATCTTGAATCCTTGCCCGGCGCGAAGGGCGGCGGATAGGTTGCGCGACGGGTTCAACGAATGCCGGACGACATGGCGATCCCGTACCTCGCCTGCATGGTCCTTGTCGCCGCCTATAACCGCCTGCCGCCACGGGTGCTGCCGGCGATCCAGTCGGTCGAGGGCGGCCAGGTCGGGTTGACGCACCCGAATAGCGACGGGTCGGAGGATCTGGGGGTGATGCAGGTCAACTCCCGCTGGATCGCCCCGATCGCCCGCGCGATCGGGGCGCCCGAGCCGGTGGTCCGGGCACGCCTGATCGACGACGCCTGCTACAACATCGCCGCGGCCGGCGTCATCCTGGCGACCTATCTCGCCGAGGAGAATGGCGACCTCATGCGCGCCGTGGGCGATTACCATTCGCACACGCCGGCGCTGAACCAGGAGTACCAGGAACAGGTCACGGCGGCCGCGCGGGCGATGTTCGAGCACGCCTCACCCGCCACTCCAGAGAGGCCCGGCGGCTAGCCAGACCAGCCACAGCGCCATCGCGAGGCAGGTGCCGAATGGCAACGCGGTCGTGGCGCTGAGCCGCTCGCCGCGCAGCCGCCGCAGCGCGGCGATGCCGAGGCCCGCCAGCGCGGCGAGCAGCAGCAGCCACGGCAGGGCCGCCAGCCCGACCCAGGCGCCCCCAGCGGCCAGCAGCTTCGCATCGCCCCCGCCCAGGCCGTCGCGGCCGCGCGCCCGCCGGTACAGCGCGTTGAGCACGCGCAGCGCCGCGTAGCCCGCCAGGGTGGCGCCGGCGTGGTCGGCGATGGCGGCACCGTTGAGGAACCAGGTCGCGACCAGCCCCGCGACGATCAGCGGCAGCGTCAGGGCGTCCGGCAGGCGCATCCACTCCCAGTCGATCCAGGCCAGGGCGAGCAGCGTCCAGCCCAGCACGCAGCCGGACCATAGACCCGCCGCGTCGCTCGCCGCCCATGCGGCGCTGAGCGCGATCAGCGTCGCCGCCAGTTCCACTGCGGGGTGGAGCCAGGCGATCGCGGCGCCGCAGGCGCGGCATCGGCCGCGCAGCGCGAGCCAGCTTGCCAAGGGCACCAGATCCCAGGGCGCGACCGCCCGCCCGCAGCTCTCGCAGGCGGAGCGTGCCAGGATCAGGGGGCGTCCCTCGGGCAAACGGCGGATGACAACGCCAAGAAAGCTGCCGACGAAGGGGGCCGCCAGCACCGGCCAGATCCATATCGCAAATGGGAGCGCCATAGTCGTAGCGCCTGTGCCATGCTAGGGACGGACAAGGCAATGACGTGATGGACGGAACAGCGCCACCGAACAGCCGGCACGACGTGGACGCCCCGCCGCTGGAGCGCCTGGCGGCGTACCTGGTCGAGACCGGGCAGTGCGACATGCGCACCATCGAGCGCGGCCGGCGGGTCGGCACGGAGACCGGGCAGCGGCTCGATCGCGTCCTGCTCCAGCTCGGCCTGCTCAGCGAGCGGGGCCTCGCCGAGGCGTTCGCGGCCATTTTCGGCCTGCCCCTGGCCCGGCCGGAGGACTATCCGCGCGAGGCGCCACTCCATGCCGAGCAGCTCCCGGCGCGCTTCCTGCGGGGCGCGCGGGCGCTGCCGATCGCCGAGGCGGACGACGTGCTCGTGGTCGCGCTGGCCGATCCGCTCGACGAGTTCACCCCGTCCGCCATCGCGGCGGCGGTCGGACGGAAGGTGCGGCCGGTGATCGCCGTCTCGATCGAGCTGGAGGCGGCCTTCGCGCGGCTCTACAAGGAGCCGGAAGCCGAGACCGGCGCGCGCGAGGCCGATGGCGAGCCGACCGAGGAGGACGCGGAGCGCCTGAAGGACCTGGCGAGCGAGGCGCCGGTGATCCGGCTGGTCAACCAGTTGATCGCCACCGCCGTCGAGACCCAGGCCTCCGACATCCATATCGAGCCATTCGAGGACTGGCTGCGCGTGCGCTACCGCTATGACGGCATCCTGCACGAGGCCGACAGCCCCCCTGCCCGGCTCGCCCCGGCCATCGTCTCGCGCATCAAGATCATGGCCAAGCTCGACATCGCCGAGCGCCGGCTGCCGCAGGACGGGCGGGTGAAGCTGGCGGTGCGCGGGCACGAGACGGATTTCCGCGTCTCCACCATCCCCACCATGCACGGCGAGACCGTGGTGCTGCGCGTGCTCGACCGCAGCGCCATGGTGTTCGAATACTCCCGGCTCGGCCTGCCCCCGCCCGTGATCGCGCGCCTGTCCAAGGCGCTCGACCTGCCGAACGGCATCGTGCTCGTCACCGGACCGACCGGCAGCGGCAAGACCACGACCTTGTACACGGGTCTGCAATCGCTGAACGCGACGACCCGCAAGGTCGTCACCGTGGAAGACCCGATCGAGTACCAGCTTCCGGGCATCAACCAGGTGCAGGTGAAGCCGCAGATCGGCCTGACCTTCGCGCGGCTGCTGCGCTCCATCCTGCGCCAGGACCCGGACGTCATCATGGTGGGCGAGATCCGCGACCTGGAGACCGCGCAGATCGCGGTCCAGGCGGCGCTGACCGGACATCTCGTGCTCTCCACCCTGCACACCAACTCGGCCGCCGCGACCATCACCCGGCTGCGCGACATGGGCGTCGAGCATTACCTCTTGACGGCGGTGCTGCGCGGCGTGCTGGCGCAGCGCCTGGTGCGCCGGTTGTGCGTGCAGTGCCGGCGGGAGGAGGCGGCCTCGGCGGAGATCATCAGGCGCTTCGGCTTGGAGCGGCTCACTTCCCGCCGCCCGATCACGCTCTGGCACCCGGTCGGCTGCCCGCAGTGCCGCCAGACCGGCTATCGCGGGCGCCTCGCGGTTGCCGAGTACCTGCAGCCGAACGACGCGATCGAACGGCTGATCTTCGCCGGCGCGGAACACGCGGAGATCGAGCGGGCGGCGATCGCGGGCGGCATGGTGCCGATGCTCGAGGCCGGGCTGAACGCGGCGCTCGACGGGCTGACCACGATCGAGGAGCTGGACCGCAGCATCCGCGCGGAGAGCTGAGCGATGCCCACGTTCCGCTTCAAGGCGATCAGCGCCGGGGGCGAGGTCACGACGGGGGTGATGGACGCGCCGAGCGAGCGGGCGGTGGTCGAGAAGCTGCGCCGACAAGGCAGCATCCCGATCCGCGCCGAGCCGGCCGACAGCGCCCGCGCGACGCTGCCGGGCCTGCTCAATCTCCGCCTGTCGCGCCGGGGCGGGCTGTCGAAGCAGGAGATCGCGAACTTCACGCGGGAGCTGGCGATCATGCTAGGCGCCGGCCAAGACCTGGACCGCGCGTTGCGCTTCCTGGTCGAGACTGCGCCCAACGCGCGGGTCAAGGGCGTGATCGGCCCGCTGCGCGACGCGGTGCGCGACGGGGCGCCGCTGGCGGCGGCGCTGAGCCAGGAAGGGCGCGGCTTCTCGCGCCTCTATGTCGGGATGGTGCGGGCCGGCGAGTCCGGTGGGCAGCTCGCGCCGACCCTGGAGCGGCTGGCGCTGATGCTGGAGCGCCAGCGCGCCCTGGCCGCGACCGTCACCTCGGCGATGATCTATCCATGCCTGCTGCTGCTCGCGGCGATCGGCTCGATTGCCCTGCTGCTGACCGATGTGCTGCCGCAGTTCGTCCCCTTGTTCGAGCAGAACGGGGTGGCGCTGCCGCGCCCGACCCGCATCCTGATCGCCGTGGGCGACGCGGTCTCGGCCTACGGGTTGATCGGGTTGCTGCTGTTGGCGCTGCTTGGCCTGCTGGCGCGCCAGGCGCTGACCCGGCCTGGACCGCGCCTCTGGGCGGACCGGCTGCTGCTGCGCCTGCCGGTCGTGGGCGGGCTGACGCGGGAGGTGCTGGCGGCGCGCTTCACCCGCACGCTCGGCACCCTCCTCCTCAACGGCGTCGCGCTGATCTCCGCCCTCGGCATCGTGCGCGACGCGATCGGCAACACGGCCGGGGCGGGCGCCATGGAGCGGGCCATCGCCAGCGCCCGCAACGGCGCCGGGCTGGTGGGGCTAGAGGAGGTGGACGTCTTCCCGGTCCGCACCCTGCACCTGCTGCGCCTGGGTCACGAGACCGCGCAACTCGGCGAGATGGCGCTGCGCGCCGCCGACATCCACGAGGAGGAGTGCCGCATCCGCGTGCAGCGCCTGGTCTCGCTGCTGGTGCCGGTCATCACCATCGCGCTCGGCCTCGCGGTCGCGGGAATCGTGAGCTCCCTCCTGCTTGCCATGCTGAGCCTGAACAATCTGGCGGGGTAAGGGATGGCCGCCCCCCTCCCCCAACCCCCTCCCGCAAGGGGAGGGGGCCTTCTTCTCCCTCTCCCCTTGCGGGAAGGGGCCGGGGGGAGGGGTCAAGAGCATGGCTTCACCTTGCTCGAGATGCTGGCGGTGCTGGCGATCCTCGGCCTGGCAGTGGGGCTTGTGCTGTCGCGCGGACCGGTGCGCAGCCCAGCGCTGGAGGCCCGCGCCACGGCCGACAGCGTGGCCCAGGCGTTGCGCGCGGCCCGCGCCCAGGCGATCGCGGAGGGCAGGCCAGTCGCGTTCGTGCTCGACGCGCGACGGCACGAATACGTCACCGAGGGTGCCCGCCCCTTCGTGCTGCCCGTCGCGCCCACCGTCACCATCACCGCCCCGGCATCCGGCATCCGCTTCGCCCCCGACGGCAGCTCCTCGGGCGGACAGATCGGTGTGGAGGATCAGGGCCACGCGGTTTCGGTCAGCGTCGCCTGGCTGACCGGGCGGGTGACGACATCCGAGGGCGCGCTCGGGCGAGACGGGCGCTGAATCGGCGCAAAAAGCTCAGTGGTTTCCGTCTCCGGGGTGGTCTCGACAAGTCGCGACGGCGTGCTCGAAAGCGATGCAGAGTACATGGCGAGAGCGTGTCGCGGACATAACCTGTGGTTACAGCCACCCGGAACGGAGTGAGCGCCAAGGCCGCGCTCGACTCCTTGCAGACATTCGCACCGGACTTCTACAGGTAATACCGGCAAAACCCCGGGCAGCGCCCTGACCTGCGGCGTTGGCTGGGTGCGCTGACGGGATGGCCTCCTGAAGCGAGTCCGAAATGCCACAGGCCGCCGAAGAATGCGGAGCGGATCGATTTTCCGGATTCGCACTGGTGCGGTTTTCCGATTCGACATCGGTGTGTCACCGCCGTCCGACCTCGATTCCCTGACGCCTGGCCAGCTGAAGGACCTGGTCCTGCAGTTGCTGGCCGAGGTCGGCGCATTGCAGCAGACCGTTGCCGCCTTACGCGAGGAGAACGCCCGGCTGAAGGGCCTGAAAGGCCGGCCCGTCATCAAGCCCAGTGGCATGGAACAGGCCACGGCGCCGTCAGGGACGAAATCCCCCCGCGACAAGCCCCGCCGCGGCAAGGTCAGATCCCGCGTCAGCGTCGAAGACCGTGTGCTGAGCATCGCCGCACCGGCGGGGTCGCGCTTCAAGGGCTACGAAACCTACCTGGTGCAGGATGTGATCCTGGCGGTGCAGGCGATCCGCTACCGGCGCGAGCGCTGGGTCACGCCGGACGGCCAGACCCTCATCGCACCGCTGCCGGGGGGCGTCGCCGGACATTTCGGTCCCGAACTCCGTCGCTTGGTGCTGATGCTGTATCATCAGGGCCAGTCCACCCTGCCGCGCCTGGTTGCGCTGTTGCGCTCGATCGGTGTGGCAATCTCCGAACGGCAGGTGCAGCGGCTGCTGACCGAACGCCCCGATCCCTTCCTCGCCGAGAGCCGGGACGTGCTGCGCGCCGGACTTGCCAGCGCCTCCTGGATATCCGCCGACGACACCGGCGTGCGCCATAAGGTCGCCAACGCCTTCTGCACGCAGATTGGCGATGGCCGCTTCACCTTCTTTGCCACGCGCGGATCAAAAAGCCGGCTGAACTTCCTCGACCTGCTGCGCGCCGGGCATGCTGGCTTCGTGCTGAATGAGACAGCGTTCAGCTACATGCGCAACCATGCGCTGCCCGGGCCGTTGATCGCCCGGTTGGCGGCTCAGCCGGACACGGCGTTCGCCGATCAGGCAAGCTGGTCGGCGCATCTCGACCGGCTTGGCTTCACCGCCCTGACCACCTCGCCCAATCCGGTGCTGCTCGCCACCGAAGGCGCGATCTGGGGCAGCGTCGCGGCGCACGGCTTCCTGCGCGGCACTGTGGTGCTGAGCGATGACGCCGGTCAGTTCGCCGTCGGCGATCACGCGCTCTGCTGGGTCCATGCCGAGCGACTGGTGCACAAGCTCGACACCTTCACCGACACCCAACATGCGGCGCAGCAGCGCATGCGCGCGCTGATCTGGGACCATTACGCCGACCTCAGAGCCTATCGCGCCAATCCCGCAGCACGCCGCCGGCGGACGCTGCGGGCGCGGTTCGATCGCATCTTCCACCGCCGCACCGGCTTCGCCACGCTGGATCGGCTGCTGGCGCGGCTGCGGGCCAACAAGCCGGAACTGCTGAAGGTGCTGGATCGGCCCGAGGTGCCACTGCACACCAATGGCTCCGAGAACGACATCCGCTGCCAGGTCACGCGCCGCAAGGTCGGCGCCGGGACACGCAGCCATCGGGGCCGCGACTGCCGCGATGCATTCCTTGGCTTGGCCAAGACATGTGCCAAACAGGGCATTGCATTCTGGGATTATCTTGGCAGCCGGTTGAACGTGCCGGGCGGCGCCGCCATTCCGCCCCTGCCGGACCTGATCCGCTGTCGTGGACAGCCAGCCTGACGCTGATCCCCGCCCAGGGTTTTGCCGGTATTACTTCTGTAGCGGGTAAGTCGTTGATACAGCGCGACTCGGGCGACTTTGCAGGAGACTCTCTCGATTAATGCACTGAATTGCCTCTGTGAGCTTTCTCGCCAGTCCATGGTTCTATTTCGAATAGACGACGGGCCTCTCGGAGCCCCTCTGCGATACGTCCCGGGTTGCCACTGCGGGGCGTGACGATCCGATAAAGAAGTTCTCCCCTGCAGGCCGAGCAATGGTGAGCGTGCAAGGCTCGTCATCTGAGTGTAGATCGGCGTGGAAGAAGGACCCTGTTTGAGGGGTGATCGGCGTCCAAACGGGACCCCTCTGGCGGTGGGGTTCACGGTGGCTTCCGGGATGATCGGGGGCCGGGTTTGGGACGTTGGTCGTGGAGACGGTCGCGAAGATCCGCCGGGCGTATTTCGTTCAAGGCAAGGCGATCAAGGCGATCTGCCGCGAGCTGCGGGTCTCGCGGAAGGTCGTGCGGAAGGTGCTGCGATCGGAGGCGACCGAATGCCGCTACCGGCGCGACCACCAGCCGATGCGGCGGATTGGGCCGTGTCAGGACGAGCTCGATCGCCTGCTTGCGGTGAATGAGGCGAAGCCGAACCGCGAGCGGCTGACGCTGACCCGCATATTCGAGGAGCTGCGCGGGCTCGGCTACGAGGGCGGCTACGACGCGGTGCGTCGCTATGCGCGAGGCTGGCAGCGTGACCGCGCGACGACATCGGTGGACACCTTTGTTCCGCTGAGCTTTGCGCCCGGCGAGGCGTATCAGTTCGACTGGAGCCATGAGATCGTGCTGACCAATGGCACGACCGTGACGGTGAGGGTGGCCCACGTCCGGCTATGCCACAGCCGGATGCTGTTTGTGCGGGCCCATCCGCGCGAGACGCAGGAGATGGTGTTCGACGCGCACGATGCGGATCCGCCGCAAGCTCGCCGGGTCCGCTGACGGCGACCGGCAGATGGTCGCCATCCTCGCCGCGGTGCTGAGCGACGGGCTCCCAGCGGTGGAGGCGGCCTGTTTGGCGGCGCTGCGCGAGGGCGTCCACTCCGCCGATGTCGTTCTCAACATCCTGGCCCGCCGCCGCGAGCCGGAGTTGGCACCGGTCACGATCATCACCCCGAACGCGCTGAAGCTGCGGCACGCGCCTGCTGCCGATTGCGCCCGCTATGACAGCCTCAGGAGTGCCTTTGATGGAACGTGCCGAGATCCTGGCGACGATGTCCGAACTGAAGCTCTACGGCATGAGGGCTGCGTTTGACGAGATCATCTCCACGGCGGTGAAGCGCCAGCACGAGCCGCAGCGCGTCGTCGGCGATCTGCTGACCGCGGAGGTCACCGAGAAGCACGCCAGATCGATCCGATACCAGATCACCATCGCCAAGCTGCCGCTGGCCAAGGATGTCGACGGCTTCCGCTTCGACAACACGCCGATCAACGAGACCCTTGTCCGCGACCTCGCCAGCGGCAACTTTCTCGCCAATCAGCGCAACGTCGTGCTGGTCGGCGGAACCGGCACCGGCAAAACCCATCTCGCCATCGCGCTCGCCCGGGCCTGTATCCGCGACGGTGCGCGTGGCCGGTTCTTCAACGTCGTCGATTTGGTCAACAGGCTCGAGGCCGAGGGGCGATCCGGACGCCAGGGCCGCCTGGCCGAGTATCTTTGCCGCAAGGACTTCGTCGTGCTCGACGAACTCGGCTACCTGCCGTTCGCCCACTCCGGCGGCCAGCTGCTGTTCCATCTGATCAGTCGTCCCTACGAGCAAACCTCTGTGATCGTGACAACCAACTTGGCGTTTGGCGAATGGCCGAGCGTGTTCGCGGGCGACGCCAAGATGACCACCGCGCTGCTCGATCGACTGACCCACCACTGCGACATCGTCGAGACCGGCAACGAAAGCTGGCGGTTCAAGAACAGGGCCTGATTCCCCATCCCGCCGCGGCTTGCACCGGTGGGTCCACAGGCACCCCCGCGCGCCGCTGCGCAGCCTCCCGTGGGCACTCCGCGGCGCGCGGGTCCCCCTATGGGCTACCGGCACAAGCCGCTCTCAACGGGGTCCCTTTTGAACGCCGATCGGGGGTCCCTTTTGCAAGCCGATTGACACATCTGAGTAGCGGATTGTGATTTCGACATCCATGCGCTGCTCCCTTTCCCCTCTGAGCTTGTCTATGCGCCGGCACCTTGGGCGTCACCGCTTGACTGCATATCAGATACCTTTATAATTCCATAGATATGGAGAAATCAGCCGTCTTAGCGGCTCTAGCCGCACTTGCGCAGGAGTCGCGCCTCGATATCTACCGCCTGCTTGTGCAAGCAGGATCGGACGGCCTGGCTGTCGGTCAGATTGGCGAGCAACTCGGCCTGCCGTCGGCAACCCTCGCCTTTCATCTGAAGGAGCTGAAGAACGCAGGCCTTGCGACCTTTACGCGCAACGGCCGGTCGCTGATTTACGTCTCCGTCTATCCGACCATGAACGCGCTGCTCGAATACCTCACCGAGAACTGCTGCCAGGGAAATCCTGCGGCGTGCGATCTCGGCGCAACCGTCTGCACCCCTGAAACCGCCAGCCCTGGAGTCACTCATGAAGCGCCTGCACGTGCACGTCTCCGTCGATGATCTCGCGCAATCGATTTGGTTCTACAGCACGCTGTTCGCGGCACAGCCGTCCGTCACGAAGCCGGACTACGCGAAGTGGATGCTGGACGATCCGCGTGTGAATTTTGCGATCTCCACGCGCAGCGGCGAGACCGGCCTCGATCATCTCGGTATCCAGGTCGAGACAGCGGATGAGCTGCAAGAGGTTTATGGCCGCCTGAAGCAAGCGGATCGGCCTGTGCTGGAAGAAAGTGCGACGACGTGCTGTTACGCGCAGTCGGAAAAGTCTTGGATATCGGACCCGCAGGGGCTTTCGTGGGAGACCTTCCTGACATCGGGCGAAAGCACGATCTACGGCGACAGCATCGATCTCGGCCCGATCCGCACCAAGGCCGGGGCCTGCTGCACACCGGAAACGCCGCAAGGCGTGTGCTGCGATCCGAAGCCGGAACTTGCTGCGGACACTCCATGCTGTGGCAAGGCAGGCGGCGGTTGAATGAGCCTCGCGCCCTTCAACGTCCTCTTTCTCTGCACTGGGAATTCAGCCCGCAGTATCCTGGCTGAATCGCTGCTGAACCATTGGGGACAAGGGCAGTTCAAGAGCTTCAGCGCCGGGAGTTATCCCAAAGGTGCCGTTCATCCCTGCGCGCTCAAACTGCTGCATCAGCTCGAACTGCCGACCGAAGGACTGCGCAGCAAGAGCTGGGATGAGTTCGCCCGGCCCGGTGCGCCTGTCATGAATTTTGTCTTTACCGTCTGCGATCAGGCGGCGGGCGAAGCCTGCCCGGTCTGGCCGGGTCATCCAGTCACCGCGCATTGGGGAGTGCCTGACCCGGCCGCCGTCGATGGCGAGGTTGAACAATGGCAGGCATTCCGCGACACGTTCCGTGCCCTCGAAAACCGCATCAAGACGTTCGTGGCGCTTCCCGTTGCCTCGCTGGATCGCATGTCGCTTGCGCGTCAGGTCGAGGCGATTGGTCGGATGCGCCCTGATGCCGCCAAGGATCAAATATTGTACCGCGCCCGGTTTCCTGGACACAAGGTTGCTGTTAAGCGGCGGTCTTCATGACGGCCTGGTACCACGCTGCTCTGGCATCGCTGGGACTGCGCAGGCCGTTCTTCTCGATCAGCCACTCGGCATTGTAGCGGGCGACGAAGTCGCGGACCGCATCACGGGCCTCGTCGATGGTCTGGTAGATTCGGCCATGCACGATCTGCTCCTTGAGGGTGCGGAAGAAGCGCTCGACGACGCCATTCGTCTCAGGCTCGCCGACGAACGCATAGCTGGGGGTCATGCCCCAGAAGCGGATCTGGTTATGGAAATGTTCGGCGAGGAACGCGCTGCCGTGGTCGTGTCGCAGCGCCACGCCGCGAGCGGCGCTGGGGCTGACGTGGCCGAAGACATTGCGGACCGCCATGCCGACGGCCTGCGCGGCGGAGTAGCGATCGCCGCGCTTGGCGACGTGCCAGCCAAGCGCTTCGGCGTTCCAGTGCTCGACGACGCCGAACAGCCAGACCTTGCCATCCTGGACGGTGATGATCTGGGTCGCATCCGTCGCCCACATCAGGTTCGGCGCCTCGGTGATGATGTGACGATCGTGCGGCGTGTCGTCGCGGATGCGGGCGCGATGCGGCGACAGCAGGGCGTTCTCGCGCATCAGCCGCAGCACCCGTTTGCGCGCGACCCGGATGCCGTCCATCACCCGCAGCCTGGCCCACACCTTGCGATGGCCCTCGCCGTGCCAGGGCGACCGGGCGAGATCGGCGCGGATCGCCACCAGCAAGGTGTCGTCCGACACCACGGGCTTTGGTCCACGGCGCCGCACCGAAACTGGCGTCGTCATTGTATCGGCCCGGCGTCGGTCAGCATAGAAGGATGACCGCGGCACGTCCCAGATGCGGCAGACCTGGGCGATGCCGTAGCGGCGGCCGGTGGCCGGGGAAATCACCGCCGCCATCACCGCGACCTCCCGCGGGCCAAAGGGCCAGGGCGCTCGATGCGAGAGCGCAGCAGCTCGTTCTCCATGCTCAGTTCGCCGATCCGCTGCATGGCCGTGGCGAGCTCACCACTCGCCGCCTCCGTTTCGCGTTCCTTCAATGCGCCACCCAGCGCGGCTTCGGCCTTCTGCCGCCAGCGCTCGAGCTTGTAGAGCGGCACGCCGAGCTCGCGCGAGAGATCCTCGGCGGCCTCACCCCGCAGCAGGCGAAGCACCACCTCGCGCTTGCGGCTCACGCTCCAGCGTTGGCCCGGCGCCAGCGGTCCACTCGGAGCACACCCCGCCTCCGCGCCGTTGTGGCCTGTGGACAGCGCGGACGGGCTCCGCCCGCCCTCGTTGCCCACAGGCCCATCAGCCACATCATTTCGTATGATCCTGTTCATGCTGGACTTCACCATATCTGCCTCCGGTCGGACAAATCGGTGTCCAGGGAAATCGGGGGCAGCTCACAAGGATCAAATATCATGAGTGATGCTGCAATTACCGCACCGAGCAAAGCTCCGTCGATGGGAACCTTCGAGCGCTATCTCACGCTGTGGGTAGCGCTCTGCATCATCGTCGGCATTGCCCTCGGGCAAGGGCTGCCGGGCGTGTTCCATGCGCTCGGCACGGCGACGGTGGCGCAAATCAATCTGCCGGTCGCATTGTTGGTCTGGCTGATGATCATTCCCATGCTGCTGAAAATCGACCTCGCCGCACTCGGCCAGGTCAAGGAGCATTGGCGCGGCATCGCGGCCACGGTCGGCATTAACTGGCTGATCAAGCCGTTTTCCATGGCGTTGCTCGGCTGGATTTTCATCGCCCATCTGTTCCGGCCGCTGCTGCCTGCCGGTCAGATTGACGGCTATATCGCCGGGCTGATCCTGCTGGCGGCGGCTCCCTGCACGGCCATGGTGTTTGTCTGGTCGAACCTCGTGGACGGCGAGCCGCATTTTACACTCTCGCAAGTGGCGCTCAACGACACGATCATGGTCTTTGCCTTCGCGCCGATCGTGGCGCTGCTGCTTGGCCTGTCCTCGATCACGGTGCCTTGGGACACGCTGATCCTGTCCGTGGTGCTCTATATCGTCGTGCCGGTGATCGTAGCGCAGCTCTGGCGGCGCACGCTGATGAGCCAAGGCGGACTGCCAGCCCTTGCCCGCACGCTGCGCAAGCTCGGGCCGCTGTCGCTGTCGGCGCTGCTGCTGACGCTCGTGCTGCTGTTCGGTCTACAGGGCGAGCAGATTATGCGCCAGCCGATCGTCATCGCGCTGCTGGCGGTGCCCATCATCATCCAGGTCTATGTCAACGCGGGGCTGGCCTACTGGCTGAACCGAAAGCTCGGTGTCGAGTGGTGTGTGGCCGGACCTTCGGCGCTGATCGGGGCCAGCAATTTCTTCGAGCTGGCGGTGGCGACGGCCATCGCCCTGTTTGGTTTCCAGTCGGGTGCGGCACTCTCAACCGTCGTCGGCGTGCTCGTGGAGGTGCCGGTGATGCTCTCCGTTGTTCAGCTCGTCCGCCGCACGCGGCCTTGGTATGAGCGCGGCGCACGGTGAGGTCACGCCGGCCAGGCCGGCCTGATGGCGGCAGCCGCGTCGGCGGCGCCCCGCCTGATCCGGCCTTGAGCCGCCCGCGCCTCTTCGTCGTCGCGGCGATCGGCATAGCCCAAATCCTCGCCTGGGGGTCGTCCTACTATCTACCCGCCGTGCTGGCTGCTCCCGAAACCCGCGCGACGGGGTGGGGCGAAACCTGGATCATCGGCGCGCTGTCGCTCGGTCTTCTCGTCTCCGGCCTGGTGTCGCCGCGCGTGGGGCACCTGATCGAACGTTTTGGCGGCCGGCCGGTGCTGGCGGCGAGCGCGCTCCTGCTTGCCGCCGGCCTGGTGATACAGGCTTTGGCCTTCAACCTGCCGATTTTCATCTTGGCCTGGCTGGTGTTGGGCCTCGGCATGGGCGCCGGGCTCTACGACCCTGCCTTCGCGACGCTGGGCCGGCTCTATGGCGATGAGGCTCGCAGCGCCATCACGCAGGTGACGCTGTTCGCAGGCTTTTCGAGCACGTTGTGCTGGCCGCTCAGCGCGTTCTTCGTCGAGACCGTGGGTTGGCGGGGTGCGAGCCTCGGCTATGCCGCGATCAACATCGCCGTGGTCCTGCCGCTCTACCTCCTGGGCGTGCCGCGCGAAGCACGCCATCCGGCGCCGGCCCGGCACGCCGTCGGAACCGCCGCGCAAAGGGAGCGCAGCCGGCCCGGTGATCGCCCGGCCTTCCTCATTCTGGCCGCCGGCCTGACGGTCGCTTCCGTCATCATGACCGTCGTTTCCGTGCATCTCCTGATGCTGCTTCAGGCGCGCGGCCTGACGCTGGCGGCGGCCGTCGGCCTCGGTGCCCTCATGGGTCCCTCCCAAGTCGGCGCGCGCGCCCTGGAGGCGTTGTTCGGGCGCAAGTTTCATCCGATCTGGAGTCTGGTGGTCTCGACCGTGCTGGTGGCGATCGGTCTCGCCATGATGCTCGGCCCGGCGCGCGTCATCGGCGCCGGCGTGGTGCTGTATGGCGCGGGGGGCGGCATCCGCTCAATCGCCCGCGGCACAGTTCCGCTCGCCATGTTCGGGCGCGAGGGCTACGCCATTCTGATGGGCTGGCTAGCCATGCCGAGCCTTCTCGCCCAGGCCGTATCACCCTCCATCGGCATCGTTCTGATCGAACAGCTGGGTCCGAGCCTGACCCTCGCCGTGCTCTGCGCCACAGCTGTCCTCAACATCGGGTTGGTGCTGTGCCTGGTGCCGTTTGCGTTAGGGCGTCCCATGATCGCGTGATGGGTGTCGCGACCCTCGCCGATAGGGCTGGGTGGCACCCATCATAGTGCGCTGTGAAACGCACCCGCCCACCCGAAAGCGTCACGCGTTCACTGAACGAGCCCGGACCTAGTGCCCGGCGTTACTGCCCGAGAAGTCCGGCGCTTGCAGCCCGGATTCGGCCAGGTGGCGCACCAGGTCGGCCTTCAGCCGCTCCAGCCCGTCCCGCGACATCGCCTCGGCGCGGGCGACCAGAACGGCCTGGGTGTTGGAGGCGCGCAGCAGCCACCAGCCGTCCTCGGTCAGCACGCGCACGCCGTCGATCTCGGAGACCTCCGCGCCCTCCTCGCGCAGCCGCGCCGCCACTTCCTCGATGACGCGGAACTTGCGGTCCTCCGGGCAGTCGAAGCGCAGCTCCGGCGTGTTCACCACTGAAGGCAGTTGCTCGCGCACCTGCGACAGGCTGCCGTCCATGCGCGCCACGATCCCGAGCACGCGGATGGCGGCGTAGAGCGCGTCATCGAATCCGTACCAGCGATCGGCGAAGAAGATGTGGCCCGACATCTCGCCCGCGAGCGGTGCCCCGATCTCCGCCATCTTCGCCTTGATGAGGCTGTGCCCGGTCTTGTACATCAGCGGCGTGCCGCCGGCGCGCTCGACCTCGTCGAACAGCACCTGACTGGCCTTCACGTCGGCGATGATCGTGGCGCCCGGATTGCCTTTCAGGACGTCGCGCGCCAGCACCACCAGGATGTGGTCGCCGAACAGCACCTCGCCCGCATCGTCCACCAGGCCAATGCGATCGGCATCGCCGTCGAACGCGATGCCCACATCGGCATGGCGCGCGCGCACCTCGGCGATCAGTTGCTCCAGGTTCTTGGCGACCGTCGGATCGGGGTGGTGCGCGGGGAAGCGCCCGTCGATCGCGGCGTTCAGCACCGTGTGCTCGCCGGGCAGCGCCGCGACGAGGCGGGTCAGGATGTCACCGGCCGCGCCGTTGCCGTTGTCCCAAACGACCCTCAGCTTCCGGTCACCGCCGTCCCAGTCGGCGAGCAGCCGCGCCAGGTAGTCAGCGGTGACATCGACGCGCCGCTCGGTCCCCTCCACCGCCTCCACCACGTCGCCCGCCGCCGCCGTCTCGCCCAGCCCACGAATCTGCTCGCCATAGAAGGGCTTGCGGCCCAGCATCATCTTGAAGCCGTTGTAGTCGGGTGGGTTGTGGCTGCCCGTGACCATCGCCGCGCCGTCGGTGCCGAGCGTGGTGGCGGCGTAGTAGAGCATGGGGGTCGGGCCGCGCCCGACGCGGACCACCTCGATCCCGCTCGCGCGCAGGCCCTTGACCAGCGCCGCCTCCAGGTCGGGGCTGGACAGCCTTCCGTCATAGCCGACCGCCACGGTCCGCCCGCCGCCGCGCGCGACGATGCTGCCAAAGGTGCGGCCGACGGCGAACGCGTCCGCCTCGCGCAGCGTGTCGCCGACGATGCCACGGATGTCGTACTCGCGCAGCACGGTGGGGTCGAAGCGGTGGGAGAAATCCATCAGTCGTGCCTGTCCCTTGTCTCGATCAGCACTCGGCGGCGTAGGTCTTCAGGAACGCGCGCACCGCAGGCCCCACATCGGGGCGCTTCAGCGCGAACGCGATCTGCGCCTCCAGAAAGCCCGCCTTGTCGCCGCAGTCAAACCGGCGCCCCTCGTAGCGGAGCCCGTGGAAGGGCTGGCGGCCGATCAGGCTCGCCATGCCGTCGGTCAGTTGCACCTCGCCGCCGGCGCCGCGCTCCATGCGCGCCAGCGCGTCGATCACCTCGGGCATCAGCACGTAGCGCCCGATGATGGAGAGGTTGGACGGCGCCTCCTCGGGCTTGGGCTTCTCCACCAATCCCCGCACCTCGACCAGGCGCCCGTCATCCTGGCCGATGCGCAGGATGCCGTAGCGGTTGGTGTGCTCGCGGCGCACCTCGGCGACCGCCACCACGTTGCCGCCGGTGTCGCGGTACACGTCGGCGAGCTGGCGCAGGCAGGGCGTCTGCGACAGCACGAGGTCATCGGGCAGCAGGATGGCGAACGGGTCCTGGCCGACGAAGGCGCGCGCGCACCAGATCGCGTGGCCGAGCCCAAGCGGGATTTGCTGGCGCACCGTCACCAGCGAGCCCGGCTCGACCTGGGTTGGCTCGAGCGCCGCCAGCGCCTCCTTCTTGCCGCGCTCGCGCAAGGTCGCCTCCAGCTCGAAAGCGATGTCGAAATGCTCGACCAGCGCCGTCTTGCCCCGGCCCGTGACCATGCAGAACTGCTCGATCCCGGCGGCGCGCGCCTCCTCGATCGCGTACTGGATCAGCGGCTTGTCGACAACGGGCATCATCTCCTTGGCGATCGCCTTGGTGGCGGGCAGGAAGCGGGTGCCGAGACCGGCGACGGGCAGGACGGCCTTGCGTAGCGGCTTCATCGGACTGGGTACTCCTGGATGGTGCCGGCCAGTGCCATCACCGACAGGCGGAAATGTGGCGGGGCGCGGTCTTCGCGCCGTTGTGACGCGGCCATCTCAGGCCCGCTGCCGCGCCCGGCCGAGCAGCACGTCGCGGGCCTGGTTCACCCGCGCGGCCACCCAGTCGGAGCCGCCGCCGTCGGGATGGGCGGCGCGCATCAGGCGCTTGTGGGCCGCGCGGATCTCGGCCTCGCTCGCTCCGGGCTGGAGGCCGAGCACGGCATAGGCCTCGGCGCGCGACATCGGCCCGGACCGGGGCGGAGGCGGAGGATGCGCGCCGCCCCTGGCGTGGCCCGCGGCGCCGGACATGGATTTCCACTTCTCCCAGGCCAGCGGCCCCAGCAAGGTCGCGGCCGCGATCGCGCCGCCGGCGCGCCCGGTCAGCACAAGCATGAGGGCGAGACTGAGCCCGGCCAGCGCGGCGATCCAGGCGACCAGCAGCTTCACGCTGCCGACCGACGCCCGTTCAAAGGCGCGCAGCCCGCCCAGGAAGGCGAACAAGGTCAGGCCACCAAGGGCTAGCCAGAGCATCCGGGCACGCGGTCCGCGCTGTCAGCAGTCACGCGCCACGATAGCACCAAACGGGTTTGGCTCAATCACTCCCGCCGTGCCCACGACCGCTCCTTGACGAGAGGCCCAGAACTCGTTTCTCATCCGGTTCTGTTCGTGCGTGAAAAGACGGCGGCGGTCGGGAATAGGCCCGGGCCGCCGCCTAGCGGAGAGCACCCACGTTGCACCATGGTTGGCTCCTGCGACCGATCATGGCGATCGTGACGATAAAGGTCAAGGCATGTCCTCGGGCCGCCCAAAGGGCGGACCCGTGGATCATCATACGTCGGCGGTAAGGGGCGGGGCCAGTCCGCGAGGGCTGGCCCTCCCCCCTGGGCGTTAGGGAACGCCGGCCGCCAGCGCGCCGACACCTTCGCTCAGCCTGTCGCGGACGATGGGAACGGCGTCGATCCTTCGCGACAGCAGGAGCTGGAACACCATACTGGCGCCGTTGAGGAAGCCGACTTCCACCGCCGCGAGGTAGTATTCCCACATGCGGCAGAACCGCTCGTCGGCAAGCTCAGCGATACGCGCGCGGTTGGCGGCGAAGCGCGTCCGCCAGTGGCGCAGGGTGTAGTAGTAGTGCAGCCGCAGCACTTCCATGTCCGCGACCCAGAGCCCGGTGCGCTCGGTCGCGGCGAATACCTCGGAGAGCGACGGGACGTAGGCGCCGGGGAAAATATGCTTGCGGATGAACGGTCCGGTGGCGCCCGGCGGGGCCATGCGGCCGATGCAGTGGATGAAGGCGAAGCCGTCATCGGCCAGCAGGTCGCGGATCTTGCCGAAATAAGCCTCGAAATTGCCGATCCCGACATGCTCCATCATGCCGACCGAGACGACGCGGTCGAACCGACCGGTCAGCGCCCGGTAGTCCAGTTCCCGGAACTCGACGCGGTCCTCGACACCGGCCGCGCGCGCGCGTTCCTGGGCAACGCGGATCTGTTCGGGGGAGACGTTGATCGCCGTCACGCGGGCGCCGGTTGCGGCGGCGATGTAGATGGCGAAAGAACCCCAGCCCGACCCGATCTCCGCCACCGTCATGCCGGGCCGCAGGAGCAGCTTCGCGGTGGCGCGGCGCAGCTTGGCCTGCTGGGCCTGCTCCAGGCTGTCGTGCTCCGGATGTTCGAAGAAGGCGCAGGAATAGTTCAGGCCGTCGTCGAGGAACAGGCGGTATATGTCGGTGGGCACGTCGTAGTGATGCCGGGCGTTGGCCGCGGCGACGCCGATCGGGTTCGCCTGGTGCCACCGCTTCACGCCGCGCCAGACCCTGCGCAGCAGGCGTTGCGAGGCATGTCCGGCCAGGCCGCCCCGGTTGAGCGAGAAGAGCTCCATCAGATCGCCCACGCCCGACCCGTCCTCGAAGGTGAGCGTCCCGTCGGCATACGCCTCGCCGGCGTACAGCTCCGGGTTCAGGGCGAGCTTCCCGTAGAGTCCGCGATCGTGCAGGCGCACGGTTACCGCCGGCCCGGCGCCCGCGTCGCCGAAGACGTGGACCCTGCCCTCGGCGTCGATCAGGCGCATCATGCCGTTCCGGACGAACCGGGTCAGCAGGTTCGAGAGCAGCCCTATCGGCATCGCCGTTCCCATCCGCCTAGCCATTCCCCGCTGCCTCCCGCGCCGCGAAGGCGCTGAGATTGACGATCCCCCGCGCGGTCACGCTGCGACTCAGCACGTGGATGGGCTTGCTCATGCCGAGCAGCATCGGCCCAATCGACAGCCCGTCGGCGGCTGCTTTCAGCAGCGTGTAGGCGATGTTCGCCGCGTCGAGCGTCGGCATCACCAGCAGGTTCGCGGTTCCGCTCAGGCGGCTGTCGGGGATGGCGCGGTCGCGGATCGCGGCGACCAGGGCGCTCTCGCCGTTCATCTCCCCGTCCACCTCCAGGTCCGGCGCGCGCTGGCGCACCAGGCCCAATGCGCGGCGCATCTTCCGCGCGCTGTCGGAATTGCTCGCGCCGAAATTGGAGTGCGACAGCAGCGCGACCTTTGGCGTGATCCCGAAGTCGGCGACGGCATCGGCGGCGAGCACCGTCATCTCGGCGACCTGCTCGGGCGTCGGGTCGACCACCATCTGCGTGTCGCAGATGAAGAAGGTTCCGGTTTGCAGGATCAGGCACTCGAGCCCGTAGACGCGGCTCGCGTCCGGCCGGCGCGGGATGATCGGCAGGACGTACTGGACCTGCCGCCACCAATTCCCCACGCCGCCGCAGATCGCCGCGTCGGCGAGGCCGGTGTGCAGCAGCATCGCCGCGGCGACCGCGCCACGCGAGGCCAGCGCGCGCTGGGCGATCTCCATCGGCACGCCGCGCCGGCCGGCAAGGCGCTGGTACTCGGGCAGCAGCGGTCCGAACACGTCGTGGTCCCGCGCCGGATCGAGCACGCGCACCGCGCCGTGCAGGTCGATGCGCAGCCCCATCTCCCGCGCCTTGCCCTCGATCTCGGCGTGGGAGCCGAGTAGGATCGGCTGGGCGATGCCGTCATCGACCAGGGTTTGCGCGGCGCGCAGCACGCGCGCATCGGTTCCCTCCGCATAGACGATGCGCTTGTGGCGCGCGCGCGCCACCTCGAAGACCGGGCGCATGAGCTGGCCGGAGCGGAACACGAAGCCCTCCAGCTCGCGGCGGTAGGCGTCGAAATCGGCGATCTGCCGGCGCGCCGCGCCCGAGCGCATGGCGGCGCGGGCCACCGCCGGCGCGACTTCCAGAATCAGTCGGGGATCGAAGGGCTTCGGAATGATGTACCTCGGGGCCGAAGACCGGCGCGGCGCCGCCATAGGCCGCCGCGACCACCTCGCTCGCCTCCATCCGCGCCAGCGAGGCGATCGCCTCGACGGCGGCGATCTTCATCGCCTCGTTGATCTCGGTGGCCGACACATCCAGCGCGCCGCGGAAGATGAAGGGAAAGCAGAGGACGTTGTTGACCTGGTTCGGATAGTCGGTGCGCCCGGTGGCGATGATCGCGTCGGGACGCGCGCGCCGCGCCACCTCCGGCAGGATCTCGGGATCGGGGTTGGCGAGCGCCAGTATCAGCGGCCGGGGCGCCAGAAGGTCGAGCCACTCGGGATGCAGCACGCCGGGCGCCGAAAGGCCCAGGAACACGTCGACGCCCGGCAGCGCCTCGGGCAGCGCGCGCGCCTCGGTCTGGCGCGCGTAGCGGGCCATGTTGGGCAGCATCCCCGGCCGGTCCGCGCGCACCACGCCTTGGATGTCGGTCAAGGTGACGTTCTCGGGCCGCAGCCCCATGGAGACCAGCAGATCGACGCAGGCGAGCGCGGCCGCCCCGGCGCCGGAGGTGACGAGGCGCACGTCCGTCAGTTGTTTCTCTTGCAAGAGCAAGCCGTTGCGCACCGCCGCCGCGACGGTGATGGCGGTGCCGTGCTGGTCGTCATGGAACACCGGGATGCGCATCCGCGCCCGCAGCTCCGCCTCGATCGCGAAGCACTCGGGCGCCTTGATGTCCTCCAGGTTCACCGCGCCGAAGGTGGGCTCCAGCGCCGCCACCACGTCGCAGAAGCGCTTGGGGTCGGCGGCGTCCACCTCGATGTCGAACACGTCGATGCCGGCGAACTTCTTGAACAGGACGGCCTTGCCCTCCATCACCGGCTTGCCCGCCAGCGCGCCGATGTTGCCCAGGCCCAGCACCGCCGTCCCGTTGGAGATCACGCCGACGAGGTTGCCGCGCGTCGTGTAGTCGTAGGCGGCGTGCGGGTCCGCCTTGATCGCCTCGCAGGCGGCGGCGACGCCGGGCGAGTAGGCGAGCGCGAGGTCGCGCTGCGTCGCCATGCGCTTGGTCGGCTGTATCGCGAGCTTACCCGGCTGCGGCAGCCGGTGGTAGTCGAGCGCCGCCTTGCGGGAGTCTTCGTCCATAAGCTGGTCCCTCGCCTGCCTGATGCAGCGGAATTGGCGCACCCGCCATTGTGGCTTATGTGCGGAGCACGGCAAATGCGGGGGTCTCGATACGACGATGGGGTGGGATCGCGGAAGGCTTGCCCGCGGGCGCGCCGGGCCGAGGCGGCCGATGCGCCGTGAGCCCATGCCCCTTGGTGCGGTCGAGAAGACTCGAACTTCCACCCGGTTTCCCGGACCAGCACCTCAAGCTGGCGCGTCTACCATTCCGCCACGACCGCATCGGGCGCGCGGGGGCCTATAGCCGATGGGCGGACCGGATTCAATTGCCCCAGAGGGCGCCCTGGAGTGGCGGATCGACAATGGCTTGACGCCCTACCCGGCGGCGCGGCAGGCGATGGAGGCGCGGGTCGCGGCCATCCGCGAGGGCGCCGCGCCGGAGCTGGTCTGGCTGGTCGAGCACCCGCCGCTCTACACCGCCGGCACCTCCGCCAAGCCGGAGGATCTGGCGCAACCCGACCGCTTCCCGACCTTTGCGGCGGGGCGCGGCGGGCAGTGGACCTATCACGGGCCGGGACAGCGCACCGCCTATGTGATGCTCGACCTGACCCGCCCGCACGGGCGCGTGAAGGCGCGTGACGTGCGCTGTTTCGTGCACGGGCTGGAGCAGTGGCTGATCCGCGCGCTGGACCGGTTCAATGTCCGCGGAGAGCGGCGCGATGATCGGATCGGCATCTGGGTCGCCGACCGTGCCGCGGGGACCGAAGCGAAGATCGGCGCGATCGGCGTGCGCGTCACGCGCTGGGTGAGTTGGCACGGGGTGGCGCTGAACGTCGATCCCGACCTGTCGCACTTCAGCGGGATCGTGCCCTGCGGCATTCGCGCGCACGGCGTGACCAGCCTGCGCGCTCTCGGCATTCTGGCCAGCATGGAGGAGGCCGATCTCGCGCTGCGCGCGGCATGGGGGGAGGTGTTCGGTTCCAATCCTTTATCCTGGCCCCCTCCCGCCTGCGGGGGACGGCCAGGGTGAGGGCACGCACGACCACGATATTTTCGTAAATCGAGATACCTCGCTCATCTTGGCAAGGCCGCCTCTCGCAACCAGGACGTGGCTGCCCTAAACTGTCAGTGCTGGCCCTCGCGCAGCGACATCTGTGGACGCGCAGGCCGCGTCGGGCCGTCGCGCTCGCCGGTGCCGATTCCGGGGAAGCAGGTCGAGCGGCCACTCCCGCGCGTCTTTGAGCACCGGCTGAGGGGCCAGTGTGAGCCTTGATGCGTTCCTCCGCCGCGATCGGGCCGCCGCGGGGTGGATGCGGCGGTCACCACTTGCAGCGGGCGCGCGCGGCCGCCGCTTGACAGGGCGCGGCCGCGCCTCTGCCATTCCGGGACTCGTCCGAGGAGGGATGACGATGCCCCGCATGCTCCCGCGCCGCGAGGCGGCGGCCCTACTGCTCGCCACGCCCGCCCTGGCGCGCGCCCAGTCAGGCTGGTCGCCCCGCCGGCAAGCGCTGGGTCTTGCGGGGACGCCCGTTTCGCCCGCACCATCGGGCCGCATGGATTTGGGAGACCCGATGACCGCGACCCGCATCGTCCCCGAGGGGGGATTCCGCTTCGTCCCGGGCGTCTACCAGTACAGCGCCGGCGTCGCCGCCGAGCTGGGCTTCACCCTCGAGCGCGTCCGCTTCGCCGAGCCGGTGCCGCTGATGCGCGGCTTCGCCCGCATCGCCGAGCTGCTGGAGGCGGCCGGCCGGCCGAAAGCCGCCTTCGCCGCCTGCGAGCTGCGCTCGCCCGCGCCCTTCACCGAGGAGACCTTCGCCGCCTTCAACCACGTCTACGGCGGGGTGCTGGCGGAGTGGGGCCTGTTCCGCGAGGTCGGGCTGAACCCGGTGGCCCGCAGCAATGTCTGCCCGGCGATCGCGCCGCCGCCCGAGCCCAGTTTCCACGCGTTCGTCTTCACGGTGCGAGACCCCGCGGCGGCGCCCTCCTTCGCCATCGCCGGCAGCGCCGAGGCGCCGGAGGGCAAGGCCAATTACCACGACTACATCATCGCGCCCGGTGACGTCTCGCCCGCCGGGCTCCGCGCCAAGGCCCGCTGGGTGCTGGGCGAGATGGAACGGCGGATGGGCGTGCTCGGCGTCGGCTGGGCCGGCACCACCGCGATGCAGGCCTATTCGGTGCACGACATCTACCCCTTATTCGCCAAGGAGCTGGCCGCGCGCGGCGCCGCCCGGAACGGCCTGACCTGGCAGTTCTGCCGCCCGCCGGTGGTCGGCCTGGACTACGAGATGGACTGCCGCGGCATCTGGCGCGAGCAGGTGCTGCCCGCCGGCTGAGCGCACCGCGCGGGCGCGATCGACGCATGACAGGGCGCGGCCGCGCGCCAGACCGTTGCTTCATGCTACCCGTCCAGAGCACGTCCAGTGGCCCGGCCAGCAGCAACAAGCCTCAGGCGAAATTCGCGCTCACGTAACACCCTCGCCGGCTTGGCCGCGAACTCGCGCCGCGGCACGGCGGTCGCCGAGGCCGCCCTCGCGCAGCGTGCGACGTGGGAGGAGGTGTTCGGGGCGGGCGCTGGTGCGCACGATCACCTCCGGACAAACACGCCCGGCTGCGCCGTCGAATACCCTGCTCGGGAATAACGCGACCGGAGTTTCCTGCCCAGCCACCTGCGCACCGGCTCATCAAATGCAATCAACAGGGCTTCGGCGAGGATCACCGACAGAATGGCCCCACCGATGAGCATCACCCACGGAGAGATGCCGAGAGGCATGGCCTCTGTTGTCCCGTGAATCAAGCGATACACCGGCAGGTGGACGAGGTATAGCGGATAGGACAGTCGCCCCAGGGCGGAGCATGCGCGCGCGGTCAGAGCGCCGAAGCTGGCACGGGCGGCCAACGCAACCAGGACCGGAAATAGCACCAGATCCAAGAGCAGATTGTAGGCTGGACCATCGAACGGGGCCAGAAGCAGCGACATCAGGAAGAAACCAATCATGCTGATTGGTATGCTCGGCATCTTTCGCACGTGAGCGACACGAAATAGGAAAACGCCGGCCCAGAACGGATACGAGACCCGCACGAACCCAAGCAGGAACTTGGCGGGAGTTTGGAAGCCTATATCAAGATAGCGGCCGCCCCATATTGCCATCGGTACCAGGGCGACCCCCGCGACGGTGATGAATGCCGCGAGCCTCCGTGTGCTGAGCTTCCCGAAACGGCTGCCATAAAGAGTGTTGGCAACGAACTCGAAGAATAGCGACCACGCGGGAAGATTGACCGGGTAGGCCACGGTGCCCATGGCAAGGCCAACCGGAATCAGGGCGAACGATCCCGCAATCATCAGGAAAGACGATGCGATATCAAATTCATGCTTGTGAACCTGCGCCAGCATGAATACGAGCCCACCCAAAGCGGTGCCTATGAACAGCATGGGGTAGAGGCGGATAACCCGTGCGGCCATGAATTGCCGCCAAGTCATACCATCCCGGCCTAGTCGTTCATCATAAGCATATGCGATTACGAATCCGCTCAGCAAAAAGAAGAAATCCACCGCGAGGCAGGCAGCGCCCGGGATATAGCCAACATCGAAGGTCATCGTGCCATGCAGGAACACGACCACGAACGCGGCGATCCCTCGTAAGCCATCTAAGCCGAGGAAATGTTGCTTAGAAGAGTGCTGGCTTGACGAGGTGAGGCGCATTTGATTCGCATCCTTACCTAATGAAAAATAGCATCGACTTTCGCCAGTCCTGCAGCGAGGAGCGAACAAGCGTCCCTTATTGGATGCTCGTCCCTATATTGGATACGATAGCATGAAAATTAGCAAGTAGCTGGAATGGCGTTTCGCACACTGAAATCCTGGTCTAAGGGTTGCAGTACGCCCTTGGAGACGGTTCGAGCTATCTGACGCCCCACACGCTCCAGCGGTACGGTCCACAAGTCGTCACTGCTGAAAGGGAGGCTGAGCTGGCGTCGCGGCTGTGTTCGCACCCGGCGACCTCTGCCCGAAACCGCCACGCGCGCGAGGCCGACGTGCCTTTATTCCCCTTGCCGGACGCTGCTTCCTGCCGGCGCGGAGCCGCTGCCAAGCACGTGCCCGCCGATGGTTTGCCCATACATGGACCAGGGCAAGTCATGGAACAGCCGCCGCGTCTCGCCAACCGTGCCGGAAAAGCGTGGATCCTGCGGCCGCTCGTGGCTGTCCAGGAACAGCGCCACGTCCCAGGCTTCCTGGTCCGACACCGTGCCACCGAGCCCCAGGGGCATGTTCGCCTTGACGAAGGCCGCCGCCGTGTCGACCATCTCCATGCCCGCGCCCCAGTTATAGGAGTTCGGCCCCCATAGAGGCGGGAACACGACATGCCCGGCCAAGCTCTGCCCCGCGCCATCGGCGCCGTGACAGAGCGCGCATCGCTGCTGATAGGCCACCTGGCCGCGCGCGTAATCGGGCGGGGACACCGGCTTGCTGAGACGCGGATAACCCCGGCCCGGCATGTCGGCGCCCACCGGCGCGCCACGCGCGAGCCACGCCGAATAGGTTTCCAGCGCAATCAGCACATTGTCGCCCAGCGGGGGCGCCTTGCCGTTCATGCTGAATTGGAAGCAGCCCTGTAGGCGCTCCTGAAACGTGTTGACCTCGTGGGTCTTGGCCCGGTACGCGGGAAAGGCGACCCAGGCGGCCCATAGGGGCGAGGCATTCGCCAGCCTGCCCGCGTCCAGGTGGCAGTTGCCGCAGCGAAGGTCGTTGCCCACGAAGGATCGCGCGTATGTCCTGGGGTCGCGGAAGATATCGCGGCCGAGCTTGATGATCTCCCCGTACGGCCCTGTCGGGATCGCGCTCTCCGGCGGCGGCCGGAATAACGCTTCAGACCCAGGCCCCCCGGGGCCGCGTGCGTCTGGGGCCAGGCTTGTCTGCGCGTGCGACGGAGCGCCGGGCGCGGGAGGGGCGGCAGCTCCGGACAGCGTGGCGACCCAGGCCGTCAGGGCTGTGATGTCGGACGCGGTCAGCCGCCGCGCCACGGCTTCCATCAGCCCGAGCGGACCTGGTGGCCGCTGGCCCTGCCGCCAGGCTTCCAGTTGCGCCCCGACGTAGCTGGCAGGCTGGCCGGCGATTGGCGGAAAGGCGGCTCCCACGCCGATCCCGCCGGGACCGTGGCAGGAAACGCAGGGGGGAATGCCATCGGACCAGCGCCCATCCAGCGCCAGGGCCGCGCCGGGTCCGGGAACCGACGGCGCGGTCTTGGGGAGGGTAGGGCCACGGAGATCGGCATAATAACCGGAGACCGCCGCCGTCTCGCTGGCGCTCAACATCCGCGCGATCGGCGCCATGAGAGGGTTGGCGCGCTGTCCGCTCGCGAAGGCGGACAACTGGGCTTCCAGATAGGAAACGGACAGCCCGCCAAGGCGGGGAATGCCGGCAGCGGCGTCGCCGTCGCCGTGCCCGCCATGGCAGTTCGCGCAGGCGGGCACGCCACTGGGCGTGCCGTTCGCGGCGATTCCCGCGCCGACGCCCGCCGCGAGGGCCGGCGCGGCTCCGGTCGCCGCTCCCATCACCAACAGCGCCAAAGCGCGGGGGTTGAAGTTCCCAAGCGTTCGTGCCGTCCAAGACCGATGGAGCACCTGAGCGTATCCTTGCGGTGGTTCGCTACGACGGCATGACGTCCGGTTTGTTGCTGGGGAAACGAGCGGTGGTGGCCTCGTCCAGGTTGAAATGCTGGGCGGCCAGGGCGGCCGGGTGTGGGTCAGCCAGTCGGACAGCGCCACGCCGGCGAAAACGCCGCTGTTGAAGACTTCGAGGAATCGCAGGTCGGCGTCGCCGACGTCCTCGATGTGATGGCCGTTGCCGCGCTTGACGTAGCCGATGTCGCCAAGGTTGAAGTCCGTCGTGACTGCCTTCGGGCCGGTGTTGAAGACCGTCATGCAGCCTTTTCCCTCGATCCGGTGCTGCCGCTCGTCCGCGTTGGAGGTGCCAGTGCGTCTCGCGCAGTTGGTCCAAGTCTCAGGTGCCCAGCCTGGGCGCCTCCCCCGCGAGATAGGTGGCGTCGCCAAACGGGTCCGCGCCGCCCCAGACCCATAGCATGCGCGCCGGCCCTGGGCCGGCGTTGCCCCAGGCGTGCGGCGTGTGCGGTGGAATTACGACGGAATCGTCGGGCCCGATGTCATACATGTCATCGCCGATCCGGACCCAGAATCCGGCCCTCGAACATCATCACCAACTCCTCGGCGCAGTGCATGTGCGGGGGCACCGAGGCGCCGGGTTCTGCGGTGTTGAGGAGGAGGGCCACGCCCGTCGCCCCGAGCCTGCCATCGGCAAGGAACTTGCCGCGTATCCCCGAACGCATCTCGGTTTCCGGAGTCGTGCCGTGATGAATGACGGGCATGGTCCGTCCTCCCCCGCGCGAGCCGGCCTCCGGCGAAGCGCAGCCAACGGTTTCAATCGTGTTTGATCACTCGTAACGCTTATCTGGGCAGCAACAATTTTGGAGTCAACATATCGTGTGCTGGGAACGCCAGCGCCCTGCGGCGACACGAGCCTGGAACGATGATGGCCTACCTAACGCCCTGGCCTCACCGCCGACATATCGGCCACGCGCACGTCCACCGTCCGGCTCCGCCCATCGCGCTCCACCGTCAAGTGCGCGACGTTGCCGATGCCGACCGCGTCCAACCGCCCGCTCAGCTCCGCGACGGTCTGCACCGGCGTGCCGTTCACGGCGGTGATGACGTCGCCGATCGTCCCGGTTTGCAGATCCGCGCCTTGCAGCCCCGCTTGCGCGGAAGGCGTGCCCGGCACGACCCGCAGCACGATCACCCCGGCGAGCCCGAGTTGGCTGGCCAGAGTGGGGCTCGCCGACATGATCCCGATGCCTGGGACCGGGGCGGTGCCCGTGGCGATCAGGCGCGGCACCACCCGGTTCACCGTGGCGACCGGAATGGCAAAGCCGATGCCCGCCGAGGCGCCAGAACTCCGAAAGAATCGCTGTGTTCACCCCGATCATCCTTCCCGCCGAATCCAGGAGCGGCCCCCCGGAGTTGCCGGGATTGATCGAGGCGTCGGTCTGGATCACGTCGGCGATTTCGGTTTGCACGTTCTCCGGCAGGCGCCGGTGCAGCGCGCTGATCAGGCCAGAGGTGAGCGTCTGGTCCAGCCCGTACGGGTTGCCGATCGCGAACACCGTCTGCCCGACGAGCAGGTTGTCGGAGTTTCCAATGTTCAGCGGACGCAGCGGAGTACGGGTCGGCTCCAACCTCAGCACCGCGAGATCATAGGACGGCGCCGCGCCGATCAGCCGCGCCGGAACCAGACTGCCATTGGTCAGCCGGACGCCGAACGCGACGCCCCCGGCGATGACGTGATTATTGGTGACGATGTCCCCCGCCACATCCCAGATCACGCCGGACCCGGTCTGGAGTGCGACCTCCCCGCCGGGCGCTATCGCCGGCGTGGCGGTTCGCGCATAGACATGCACGACCGAGGGCGAATCCAGGCGGAACACGTTGATCGCTGCCTTTTCCGCCGCGTCCAGGCTGCCACGCGGCGTCACGGTGCGCGGCAGCGTCGCCGCCCACCAGGCCTCGACGATGTAGGGCGCGATCACCCAGATCGTCATCAGCAGAAGCAGCCAGACGAGCGCGATCCGCAGCAGGCGGGGTGTCATGCGTCGTCTGTCTCAATCCGCGCGGGGACCGTCAAGCTGACAGGACGGCACAGAACCGTGTTCGGCCCACCCCTCACCCCGACCCTCTCCCAAGGAAGAGGTGGTAGTGATTGTCACCGATCTTGGCGGTGCGCTCCCTCTCCCGCTTGCGGGAGAGAATTGGGGTGAGGGTCAATCGTCGCGGTGAACCCGCTCCATGCGCTCGTGGCGCTCCTGCGCCTCGATCGAGAGCGTGGCGATCGGCCGCGCCTCCAGGCGCTTGAGGCCGATCGGTTCGCCCGTCTCCTCACAGAAGCCGTAAGTGCCGATCTCAAGGCGCTGCAAGGCCTGGTCAATCTTGGCGATGAGCTTGCGGGCGCGATCACGGGTGCGCAACTCGAGCGCCCGGTCGGTCTCGACACTGGCGCGATCGGTGATGTCGGCCTCGTGGATGCCGCCCTGGGACAGGCTGAGCAGCGTTCCATCTGCCTCGCGCAGCAAGTCAGCCCGCCAGCGCAGCAGCTTCTGGCGAAAGTATTCCGCCTGCACCGGGTTCATGAATTCCTCTTCCTCGCTGGGACGATAATCCGGGGGAAGAGTGACCATCATGGCGGGGCGACCCTCTCGTGCGTTGCCGAAGCGCCCCACCTTGGGGGTTGGAACGGCGCGGCTTATACCGGCGCGCGCGGACCGCGCCAAGGCGAATTGTTCAGATTTATCCACCACTGAGGAACCTTTCTTTCTTTAGTCACGTTTCGGGTGCGCTCATTCACGTCTCGTCCCCGTATCGAGCCCGCGCCGGGCCAGTTCGATCCGGGCGCGCAGCGCGACCGCCCCGAGCACCGCCTCCAGGCGCGGGTCAGCCGCCCGGGGCAGGGCCTCCACCAGGTGCGTCAGCCGTGTCAGCGCCTCCCCGGTCTCCGCGCCGAGAAGTCCGCGCTGAAGCTCGGCCAGGGCGGCCAGGATGTCCTGGCCGCGCCGCCGCGCCGCGCGGTCGCGCGGCGCCTCCAGCTCGGCCTCGTGCAGGGCAAGCAGCCCGGAGAGCGAAACCGCCCCCACCGTCGCGCCCGGCGCTCCGCCCGGCGCCGGGGCGGATGTTGCGGCTTGCATTGCGAAGGCCGGGCCTGGCGCGGTCCGCCCGCGCATGATCGCTCCCGCGCCCGCCCGGCTGACACGACCCACCTCCGCCATCGTACTCGGCTCCTTTTGCCGCTCCGGCACAATCTGCCGGTCTGGCCTCTATCGCCCGTGCCGCGCGCCCCTGCGGGCGCGGCTGGCACGGCGGTTGCAGCCCTTTGATCCGACCCTGCAGCGACCGTCGCGGCCGGCCGGCGACCCCACAGTGCCGGCAAATCGTTACGATCGCCCTACCGGAGCCGCCCGCGTTCGCATCGCGCCTCGCATTGCTGTTCCTCACCGGGCTCGCGTTCTGTCCCGTCCCGGCCGTGGGCCAGGTCCGCATCAAGGATGTGGCCGACGTGGAGGGGGTCAGGCCCAACCAGCTCATCGGCTACGGGCTCGTCGTCGGGCTGAACAACACCGGCGACAAGCTTGATAATGCGGTGTTCACTCGCCAATCCTTGATCGGGATGCTGGAGCGTCTGGGCGTCAACACCGCCGACCAGGCCGCCAAGCTCGAGACCAAGAACGTCGCCGCGGTCATGGTCACGGCCGACCTGCCCGCCTTCGCCCGGAGCGGCAGCCGCATCGACATCGCGGTCTCGGCGCTGGGCGATGCGACCAACCTTTCCGGCGGCACGCTGCTGGTGACGCCGCTGCTGGCCGCTGACGGCGAGGTGTACGCGGTGGCCCAGGGGGCGGTCGCCACAGGCGCGATCGCCGCGCGGGGCGCAGCGAGCTCGGTCACCCGGGGCGTGCCCACCTCGGGCCGGATTTCCAACGGCGCCACGGTGGAGAAGGAGACGCCGTTCCGGCTGGAGAACAGCACCGGCATCTGGCTCGGCTTGCGCAACCCCGACCTGACCACCGCGCGGCGCATCGCCGCCGCGATCAACGCCGTGGAGGGGCCGATCGCGCGCGCCACCGACCCGCGCACCGTGCGCGTCGACCTGGCCGGCCGCGACCCCGTCGCCACCCTGGCCGCGGTCGAGGATCTGCGCATCCAGCCCGACAGCCCTGCCGTGGTCGTGATCGACGAGGCGAGCGGCACCGTGGTCATGGGCGCCAACGTGCGGGTCAGCACGGTCGCCATCGCCCAGGGCAACCTGACGATCCGCGTGACCGAGACCCCGGAGGTCAGCCAGCCCGGCCCGTTCTCCAACGGCCAGACTACGGTGGTTCCGCGCACCCAGGTGCAGGTCGACGACCAGCACGCCAACCGCCTCGGCATCGTGCCGGGCAGCGTCAGCCTGCGCGACCTGGTGCAGAGCCTGAACGCGCTCGGCATCGGCCCGCGCGACCTGATCACCATCTTGCAGGCGATCAAGGCCGCTGGCGCGCTGCAAGCCGATCTGGAGGTGCGCTGATGCGCGCCCCACCCCCCTTCGCCCCGTCCGGGCCGCCCGCCCCCGCCGATCGCGTGACGCGGATGCGCCAAGCCGCGACCAAGTTCGAAGTCGATGGCGATCGGCGAGATGCTGAAGCCGATGTTCGAGACCATCGACACCTCGAGCGGCCCGTTCGGTGGCGGCAGCGGAGAGGCCGCCTGGCGGCCCATGCTGGTCGAGACGATCGGCAAGCAGATGGCCCAGCACGGCGGGATCGGCCTCGCCGACGCCATCTTCCGCGCGCTGATGCAGGGCCAGGAAACTGGGGCGGGGATATCACGATGACCAGCACCGCGCTCGACGCCGCGCTGCGTCTCCTTGACGTGCTGGAGCGGGAGAACGCCGCCCTCGCCGCGCTCGAGCTGTCGCGCGCGGCGCCCATGCTCGCGGAGAAGCAAGAGGCGGCGGCGGCCTTCACGCACGCCTGCCAGCAGGGCCGGACCAGCACCCCGGCGGAGGCCGCCGGCCTCGCACGCCTTGTCCCCCGCCTCAACGAAGCGGCCTCGCGCAACCGCCGGCTCCTGGAGCGCGGCATCGCGGTGCAGGGTCGCGTGCTCGCCGTCATCGCCCGCGCAGTGCCGCGTGCGTTGGCCGCGCAAGCACCCGAGCGCTGCTCCCCGCGCTACGGCGCGCGCGGCGCCGCCGCCCTCGCCCGGACGCCGCTCGCGCTCTCGCTGCGCGCCTGACGGCCTGTTGTCACGCTCCCGTCATTTGCGGTTGCGCGGCTTCGGGACTCCGATAGCATCGTCAGCTCGGGCGCCGGTGCCCGCCGGCTCCCGCGTTCGCAGCGCAGGGAGGCGCAGGATGTCCGGAGAGCAGAACGGCAGAAGTCCCCGCTCGGTGGCCTTGGTGGGGCCATACGGCGTCGGCAAGTCAACGCTGTTCGATGTGTTGATGGAGGCGGCGGGCGCCCCGGTGAAGCGGCCCGCCGATCCGCGCAACCGCCCCTCGACCACCGAGATCCGCCTGGCCCATTGCACCTATCTCGGCGACCGCTGGTCGGTGCTCGATTGCCCCGGCTCGGTAGAGTTCGCGTACGAGACCGAGGCGGCGCTCAGGGTCGCCGACATCGCCGTGCTGGTCTGCGATCCGCAGCCCGCCCGCGCCATGGCGGCCGCGCCGCTGCTCAAGCGCCTGGCTGAGCTGGGCCTTCCCCATATCGTCTTCATCAATCGCATCGACACGCTTGAGGGCGGGCTGGCCAACACGCTCGCGGCCTTGCAGGCCTACGCGGCCTCCCCCCTCGTGCTGCGCCACATGCCGATCACCGAGAGCGGCGCGGCGGGCGAAAAGGTCGCCGGCTATGTCGATGTCATCGGCGACCGCGCCTACCGATACCGCAAGGGCCAGCCCTCCGAGCTGATCCAGATCCCCGCCGAGCTACGAGAGGCGGAGGCGGAGGCGAAGTCGAAGCTGGTTGAGGTGCTGGCCGACCGTGACGACGCCCTGCTCGAGAAGGTTCTGGAGGACCTCCAGCCGACGCCCGATGAAATCTATCGCGACCTGCGCAAGGACTTGGCGGCCAACAACCTGATCGAGGTGATGCTCGGCGCCGCCGAGGCGGCGGCTGGCGTGCGCCGGCTGTGGAAGGCGCTGCGCCACGACGCTCCGGCGCCCGAAGAGACCGCTGCCCGCCGCGGCATCCCGGCCGAGGGGCCGCCGCTCGCGCAGGTGTTCAAGACCGTCCATGCCGGCCACACCGGCAAGCTCTCCTACGCGCGCATCTGGCGCGGCGCGATCAAGGACGGCGCCACGCTGGCCGGAACGCGGCTGGGCGGCATCTACCGCATGGCTGGGGGCGAGATGGGCAAGGTGCCGGAGGCGGAGGCGGGCGAGCTGGTCGCGCTGGGCCGGCTGGAGAGCGTCGCCAGCGGCGCGACGGTCTCGCCCTCCGGCAATCCCGACTCCCTGCCCTTCGTGACCCCGCCCGAGCCGGTGTACGCGCTGGCCATCGCCACCGCGGACCGCAAGGATGACGTGAAGCTGTCCGGCGCGCTGCAAAAGCTGGTCGAGGAAGATCCGACCCTGCGCGTGGAGCACGGCCAGGACACGAACGAGACGGTGCTGCACGGCCAGGGCGAGATCCACCTCAACACGGCGGTCGAGCGGCTGGCGCGCAACCACGGCCTGAAGCTCGCCACGCGGCGGCCGCAAGTCGCCTTCAAGGAGACGATCCGCCAGGCGGTGCACCAGCATGGCCGTCTGAAGCGCCAGACCGGCGGGCACGGCCAGTTCGCCGACGTGAAGATCGACATTGCCCCGCGCCCGCGCGGCGCCGGGTTCGAGTTCATCGACAAGGTCGTGGGCGGCGCGGTCCCGCGCAACTTCATCCCCGCCGTCGCCGAGGGCGCCGAGGAGGCGGCGCGCAAGGGGCCGTTCGGCTATCCGGTTGTCGATATCTCGGTGACGCTGGTCGACGGCCAGTTCCATAGCGTGGACAGCTCCGACATGGCGTTCAAGACCGCCGCGGGGATCGCCATGCGCGAGGGCCTCGCCGCCGCCGGCCCGGTGATGCTCGAGCCGATCGACCATGTGACGATCAGCGTGCCGAACGAGTTCACCGCCCGCGCCCAGCGCCTGCTCTCCGGCCGCCGGGGCCAGATCCTGGGCTACGCCGAGCGCGCGGGCTGGCCCGGCTGGGACGACGTGGAGGCGCTGGTGCCCGAGGCCGAGATGCACGACCTGATTATCGAGCTGCGCTCCCAGACTCTCGGCCTCGGCACGTTCCGCCGCCGCTTCGACCATCTCGCGGAGACGCGGCTGGAGGCGCGGCGCGGCGCGGCGTAGCCAGGGCCGCTCCCCTTCCCTTGCGGGAGGGGGTCGGCCACGGAAGTTCCCGGGTCACCGTCGGGCTAGCAGGGCTGCGAGCGCCAGGGCCGTCGCGGCTACGACCGAGGCAACACCGAAGCTGCCAAGCCGATCATAGAGCGCGCCCGCGAAGCTCGGTCCGACGATCTGGCCAATACCGAATGCGCCGGTCATCAGAGCGATGACGCGATGCCCGTCACCTGTTCCCATGCGTCGAGCCCGGACGAGACCTAACGCGGTCAGTCCCATGAACGTACCGCCCACCAGGATGGCGCCGAGAAACAGGCCGGCCGGACTCGGCCAGGCCACGCTGAGCAGCACGCCGGCAGCCTCGACCAGACAGGCAAGCGCAAAGGCGCCTGGTAGGCCCAGCGGGCCTGCGAGCCGGGTCCAAACGGCGACCGACGGCGCGGCCGCGAGGCCAAACACCACCCAGACCAGCGGCTCCAGCGGGCGGACGGCCGGATTGCCGCGGACCATTGCGACGAGGAAAGTCGCCGTGATGACGTAGCCGAATCCGAACAGTCCATAGGCGGCGACCAGTCGGAGAAAGGCCAAATCCATCGGAGAAGCCGGGCCGCGCGGGCAAGCCGCCTTTGCGCGTGCGCGCTCCGGGATCAGCATCGCAACGGCGAGCGTTCCGGCGAGCGAGAGCGCGCCGCTTGCGATCCAAAGGGCTGGCCAGGCGAGGTCGTTGGCGCGCAAGGCGGAGACCAGCGCCGCGGAAACGACGATCCCCACACCGACACCAGCGAACAGCAGGGACGAAAGGCCCGGACGGTTCGCCTCGGCGATCACCTCCAGCACCATTGCAGAGACAAGGACCAATGCAAGCGCGCTCGCCGTGCCGCCCGCGAAGCGCAGGATCAGAAACAACGCCACCGAACGGGTCAGCCCCATGCCGCCAGTACTGAGCGCACTGGCCAGAAGCGCCCCCAATAGCCAGGTGCGCCGCGAGCCTGGCAGGGGTCCCGCGGCAAACAATGCGCCAGCGAGATAGCCGGCGAAGTTTGCCGAGGCGAGCAGGCCCGCGATGAACTTGCTGAGCCCAAGCGTGTCCACCATGAGCGGCAGGATCGGCGTATAGACGAACCGGCCGATGCCGATGGCCACGGCGAGCGCGAGCAGTCCGCCGAGCGCCGCGAACACGGATGCCGAGATTGGCGATGGCGTCGCGCGCATCGCGAAAGCCCCATGGAGATCGATACTGCGGAGGTAGGCTGCGGAGGCTCTCGCGGACAGCGATTTGTTTTGATATGCGTTATCTCTGGAAGCGATCGGAGACGCGGATGGACGCTGGGGATCTGCGGGTGTTCGAGGCGGTCGCCGGCTAGGTGCCATGAACCGTGCAGCCGGCGAGCTTCACACCGTACAGTCGAACATCACCGCGCGCATCCGTGCTCTGGAAACCGAGCTAGGTTGCCGCTTGTTCGACCGGCTCCCAAGCGGCGTGTCGCTGACCGCAGCGGGGACGCGCCTGCTGCCCTATGCGCATCGCGTGACGGGACTGCTCGCGGATGCGGCTCGGGCGGCGCGCGATGACGGCACACCGAGCGGGACGCTGACAATCGGCGCACTGGAGACCACGGCCGCCATGCGCCTCTCGGGCGTGCTGGCGGCCTATGCGGCTTCCTTTCCGGCGGTGGACCTCGTGCTGCGCACCGGCACGACCTGCGAGCTGGTCGACGCGGTGCTCGATCGCCGAATCGAGGGTGCCTTCGTCTGCGGCCCGGTCACGCATCCCGAGCTGGAGGAGCAGACCATCTTTCAGGAAGAACTGGTGATCCTCGCCGCTCCCGCGCTTCGGTCCGTGGCGACGTTGACCGATGCCGGCGATGTGCGGGTGGTGGTGCTGCGGTCAGGCTGTTCCTACCGGCAGCGGCTAGAGACCCTGCTGACCCGCCGCGGCATACTGGCCCCTCGAGTGATGGAGTTCGGAACGCTTGAGGCGATCTTCGCCTGCGTCAATGCCGGCCTTGGGATCACGCTGCTGCCGCGGGGGCTGGTCGGCCCGGTGTATGCCGCGGGACGAGTGAGCGTTCACGCATTGCCGACCGAGGAGGCGGAGGTCGAGACGGTGTTCATCCGCCGCCGCGACGCGTTCGCCTCCAGCGCGTCACGGGCCTTCCTTGCCTGCGCGCGCTCCGGGCTCGTCGTGGCTGACGCGGCCTGAGCCAGCGGATTCCCGGTTGTAATCCGACGCGGCAAGGTCCACACGGCTATTGCGGATTCCCTCCGCGCTTGCCATCCTCTCAGCCGTAACCGTCAGTCTTTCCTGTCCGCGGGAGGGCGCTGCTGTGGTGATCGCGGCAGCCAGGAAACACGAAACGCCACCGACCGTGCGGTTCCCGCGTCGGTGCTTCCGCGCGGCGACGCTGCTCGGAGCCGGGCTTCTCTCGCTCGCCCCGAGCGCTGTCCAGCCGGCGGGTTTTCAGCTCCGGACCGGAAGCCCCGACTGGTCGGCCAACGCGTTCGCCGGTATGGCAGCCAAAGGATACGACGCTGGCACCGCCTGGACCAATCCCGCCGGCATGACCTTGCTCGATCGGAGCGAGATCGACAACGGCCTGAATGCCATCTTCCCGAGCGCGACGTTCAGTGGCCAGAATCTGGTCGGCCCCGTACCGGTTCCCGGTTCGCAGGGAGGCAACGCCGCGGACTTCGGCCTCACTCCCAGCCTGGAGGGGGTGTGGAGCTACGACCCGCGACTGAAATTCGGGTTGGCGGCCGAGGCACCATTCGGACTGCGCACCACCTATCCGGCCGATTTCGTTGGCCGTTACCAGGCAAGCGTCTCATCCCTGTCGGATATCGAAATTGGTCTGTCGGCCGCGTACCGCGTCAATCAGCATCTCTCGCTCGGTGCCGGCCCGATCTTCGATGCGTTTCAGACCCGATTGACCAACGCCATCAACATCAGCCCGACCGCCGCGCTAACCGGCGACCCGGCGATCGACATCCACGGCAGCGATTGGGCGCTCGGCTACCATCTCGGCGTGCTCTACGAGATCAACCCGCATGTCCGGCTGGGCCTCGATTACCGCTCGCGAATCAACCACCAGGTGAGCGGCGCTCAGACAATCTTCATCCCGCCGCTGCTCGCGCGCGTTAGTCCGGCAACCGCTGACCTGCTTGCGGCGGGGAACACCAATGCGACGGCGAAAACGACGCTGCCGGACATACTAACGCTTAGTTACTACGCCGACCTGAGCGAGGAATGGTCACTGATGGCCACCGCGCAGTGGACCCACTGGTCGTTATTGCAGCAGCTGACCGTCGTGGGTGCGAACGGCCAGACGGAGAGCCTCGCGATCAGGTTCCGAAGCACCTGGTTCGCATCGCTCGGCGCCAACTACCGCCCGCGCTGGGCGCCGCGTCTGATGCTGCAAACCGGCATCGGCTTCGATCAGAGTCCGGTCGACGATACGACCCGCTTCCCCCAAATCCCCACCCGCGCCAGCGTTCCGCTCGGCGTTGGCCTGACCTACGCCGTGCTCCCGAACGCCAGTCTCCAGCTTGCTTATTTGCACGAATTCGGCGTCGGGAACAGCGGGGTCAATTTCTCCAGCACCCCGACGGCTGGACGCCTCGTCGGCTCGTACGCGGACCACGCCGATGTCGTTAGCGTCGGCGCGAAGGTGACTTTCTAGAGCATTTCGGCTCATTTCCAAGCTGCCGATTCAGCTCGAAGCGAGCCTGCGTTGATGCTTCCTTCTCAGCACCGCCGCGGCTGCGGCGCGAACTCCTTCATCGTCGCGTGCATGACGAAATCGCCGAAATCCATCGTCATGTCGTCCGCGACCCCGTTCTCCCAGTAGCGCACGCCGACTTGGTAGTCGGGCAGCATGTCCTTGCTACCCCAGTCGTAGAACGCGACATGCACAAACGCGCTGGGCAGCTTCGACAGCGCCGGCCAGCGCGCCGGCTTCGGCTGGTCCCAGCTCGTGATGGCGATGGCGCTGTACTCGGCGCCGGTCTCCGACGTGCCATCGAACAGCAGTAGGTTCAGAAACTTCTTGCCCTCGCGCGCCGCTCGCAAGATGGCCTCGGTGTGCGCCATCGGAAACAGCGTGCCGCGCGGCAGGGTTATGCTGACGCGCTTCGGCCGCGTGTAGCGCGCGACGCCGGGACTGCCCGCCTGGATGCTCGCCTCGCCGTCGGTCTGGCTCGTGATCGCCTCCTCGGTGGTCTGCTTCATATGGAAGCGCAGCCGCCGCCCGTCCTTCGACTCCCAGGTCGCGTAGTCGGAGACCATCTCGACGGTCTGCCCCTCGGCGTTGGTCACGAACATGTCGAGCCGCTGGCGCACCGCCCAGCCGTCGCAGGCGTCGATCACCTCGTATCCCATCGTCCCCCTGGCGGCGGTGACGTCGCCGCGCACGCGGCCGAGGGCCATCGTGTACAGCGCCTTGTGCGCCGCGAGCGGCACGTCCAGCGGCGCGGCCAGACTCGGCGAGGCGACCAGCAGAAAGGCTGCGAACGCGGCAATACGGCGCATGGGGCGCTCCGAACAATGAGAAACCCGAAAGGCTCAGGACAGACTCAAGGTGCCGTCTTCGGCGGCAAGTCGATCGTCAGGTGAAGCTCCTTGAGCCGGGCCGGCGCCACAGGGGCAGGAGCGCCCATCATGAGATCCTCGCCCTGCTGGTTCAATGGAAATAGGATCACCTCGCGGATGTTCGGCTCCTCGGCCAGCAGCATGACGATGCGATCGATCCCCGGCGCCGAGCCGCCATGCGGCGGAGCGCCGTAGCGGAACGCGTTGAGCATGCCCCCGAACCGCGCCTCGACCTCCTGCGCGCTGTAGCCCGCGATCTCGAACGCCTTGAGCATGATGTCGGGCCGGTGATTGCGGATCGCGCCCGAGGACAGCTCCACCCCGTTGCAGACGATATCGTACTGGAACGCCTTGATGCTCAGCGGGTCTTGCGTGGTCAGCGCCTCCATCCCGCCTTGCGGCATGGAGAACGGGTTGTGGCTGAAGTCGATCTGCCCGGTCTCCTCGTTCAGCTCGTACATCGGGAAATCGGTGATCCAGCAGAAGCGGAACGCGCCGCTCTCGATCAGCTCAAGCTCCTGGCCCAGGCGGGTGCGCACCAGGCCAGCGAACTTCCACGCCTCCTCCCGTTTGCCGGCCGCGAAGAACACGGCGTCGCCCGGCTTGAGGCCGCACGCGGCGCGGATCGCCTCGGCGCGCGCTGGCTCCAGGTTGCGCGCGATCGGGCCTTTCGGTCCATCGGCGTCGAAGCTGATGTAGCCGAGGCCGCCGCCGCCCTCCGCCTTGGCCCAGTCGTTCAGCTTGTCGAAGAAGCTGCGCGGGTTGCCGCCCGCGCCCGGCGCGGGAATCGCCCGCACCACGCCGCCCGACGCGGCGATGCGCGCGAACAGGCCGAAATTCGATCCGGCGAAGTGCTCGGTCACGTCGCGGACGCGCAGCGGGTTGCGCAGATCCGGCTTGTCGGTGCCGAACGCGAGCAGCGCCGTCTCGTACGGGATGCGCGGAAACGGCGCCGGCGAGACCGCCCGCCCCTCGGCGAACTCCTCGAACACGCCGGCGATCACCGGCTCGATCGTGGCGAACACGTCCTCCTGGGTGACGAAGCTCATCTCGAAGTCGAGCTGGTAGAACTCGCCAGGGCTGCGGTCGGCGCGCGAGGCCTCATCGCGGAAGCACGGCGCGATCTGGAAGTAGCGGTCGAAGCCGGCGACCATGATGAGCTGCTTGAACTGCTGCGGCGCCTGCGGCAGCGCGTAGAATGTGCCTGGGTGCAGCCGCGACGGCACCAGGAAGTCGCGCGCCCCCTCCGGGCTGGACGCGGTCAGGATCGGCGTCTGGAACTCGGTAAATCCCGCCGCGATCATGCGGCGGCGGATCGAGGCGATCACCTGCGCGCGCAGCATCATGTTGCGGTGCAGCTTGTCGCGGCGGAGATCGAGGAAGCGGTATTTGAGCCGCAGCTCCTCCGGATATCTCTCGTCCCCGGCCACCTGGAACGGCAGCACCTCGGCCGCCGACTGCACGTCCAGCGCGCGCGCCCGCAGCTCGATCTCGCCGGTCGGCAGGCGCGGGTTCACGGTTCCCGGCTCGCGGCGCACCACCTCGCCGGTCACGGTGACGACGCTCTCCGGCCGGATCGCGTCGGCGGCGGCGAAGGCCGGGCTGCCGGCGGGAAAGACGCATTGCGTCAGGCCGTAATGATCTCGCAGGTCCAGGAACAGCAGCCCGCCATGGTCGCGCTTGGCATGCACCCAGCCCGAGAGGCGGGCGGTCTGTCCCGCGTCGGAGGCGCGGAGCGCGCCGCAAGTATGGGTGCGGTAGGCGTGCATGAGGATGGTCCCGGTTGTCCTGGAGCGGCGGCACACAAGCCTTCCGTTTCGGGTAAGTCAAGGCCACGGGCGCGGCTTTTGCCAATGCGTCCGACGGTGTAGAAGCGGCTGATGCCCCGCGCCGCTCGTCTTGGCTTTCCGCCACCCGCGCTGATCGCCACGACCGCGGCGCTTGACGCCCTGTGCGCGCGCCTCGCCGCCGAGGCGTTCGTCACCGTGGACACCGAGTTCATGCGCGAGCGCACCTACTGGCCGGAGCTGTGCGTCGTGCAGCTCGCGGGGGCCGGCGAGGTCGCCGTGGTGGACGCGCAAGCCCCGGACCTCGACCTCGCGCCGCTCGGGCGCCTGCTCGCCGACTCCGCCGTGATGAAGGTGGTCCACGCCGGGCGCCAGGACATCGAGATTTTCGTGCTGAGGTTCGGCGCCGTGCCGACGCCGCTGTTCGACACCCAGATCGCGGCGATGGTGGCGGGGTTCGGCGAGCAGGTCGCCTACGACGCGCTGGTCTCGGCGCTGGCTGGCGGGCACATCGACAAGGCGCACCGGTTCAGCGACTGGTCGGCCCGCCCGCTCTCGCCCGCGCAGATCGCCTACGCCGCCGCCGACGTGACCTATCTGCGCACGGTCTACGAGGCGCTGCGCGAGCGGCTTGAGCAGGAGGGCCGGCTCGATTGGGTGGGCGAGGAGATGGCGGCGCTGGCCGATCCGGCGACCTACAGCCCCGATCCCTGGACGGCGTGGGAGAGATTGCGCCCGCGCACCACGAACCGCCGCTATCTCGGCATGCTGCGCGCGCTCGCCGCCTGGCGCGAGCGGGAGGCGCAGCGCGCCAACATCCCCCGCCAGCGCCTCGTCAAGGACGAGACCTTGACCGAGATCGCGGCGACGGCGCCCGACACGCCCGAGGCGCTCGCCCGCGCGCGCGGGATCACGCGCGGCTTCGCCGAGGGCCGCACCGGCGCCTCGCTGCTCGCGGCCATCGCCGAGGCCAAGGCCCTGCCCGACGACGCCCTGCCCGAGGCGCGCGGCCGCGACGCCGCCCGCCCCTCCCCGGCCCTGGTCGCGCTGCTGAAGGTGCTGCTCGCCGCCCAGGCCGAGCAGCACAACGTCGCCGCGCGGCTGATCGCAAGCTCCGAGGAAATCGACCGCCTGGCGCTGGGCGAGGACGCGAACCTTCCGGTCCTGCACGGCTGGCGGCGCGACGTGTTCGGCGAGGACGCGCTGGCGCTGCGCGCGGGCAAGGTCGCGCTGGGGGTGGAAGAGCGGCGGGTGAAGCTGATCCGCACGTCGCCCTAGACACTGCAAGGCACGTTTGGCGCGCGCCCCGGTGTTGCCTTAGATCGTGATGAAACTGTTGAGCTTCGCGCGGATATACTGCACGAGCCCAAGCGACACGGGGGCGCCAGCGTGGCAGATTGGCCCGGCAGGAGCGGTACGAGGTGTTTCCGGACCTCGCCGCGCGCAAGCGCGGATTGGCCGGCAGCCTGTTGGGTGGGCAGCGCAAGATTCTGGGCACCGCCAAGACACTGGCGTCCGGCCTCAGCCGAGATCAGTGTTGCGCCGCCAGCCGCTTGCCGCCTGGTCCGATCAGCCCAGGGTAGGGCGCCTTGAACTTATAGATGGTTCCGCTGATGGCTCCCTCCATGTAGATGTACTGGTTATTCTCGCCTCCAAAAGCGAAATTCGTGGCTGACTGATCGCCGTTCGGCAGCGGCACGAAGCCGATAATGAAGCCACGCGGATCGAATTCGATGATTCCGCCAATACCGCATGCCGCCCAGAGATTCCCGTGCACGTCGTAGTGGATGCCGTCAGGCCCACCGTTGCCGGGATTGTAGCTCCCGGCGGTGGCGAAGAAGAACGTCGTGTGCGACGGATCCTTGGCGCACTGGGTGCAGGCCGCATTCGGTCCAGTCAAGAACGAAAAGTAGAGCATCCGGTTGGCGGCGTAGTCGGCGACGGCCAGGGTGTTGTCATCCGGCGACACCGCGACGCCGTTCGGAAAACTGCTGGTCGATATGATGCGCCGCAGGATTCCGTCCTTGGAATACTGGTACACGGCACCGCGCCGGTCCACCACGTCCGGCCCGGGCCCTGTGCCCCACGGATCGGTGAAGTACAGATTGCCCTCCGCGTCGAAGTCGAGGTCGTTCGGACCCTTGAAGAGCTGGTTGCGGAATGTCGAGACGAGCGAACTCACTTTCTTTGTCTGCGGATCATAGACGAGAATGCCGAGATGGCGCGTGGTGACGTAAAGCTTGCCGTCGTGCCACCGCGTGCCTTGCGGCTCGCACGCTGGACCGAGATCGCCTTGTGGGTTACAGTTGAACCCTGGGACGAGCTTCCCATCGGGCGTCAGGTAGGACACCCATCCGCTGCCAATCGCGACGAACCAGAAGTTGCCGTCGTTGTCGAACGCGCCGCCCTCTAGAAACTTGCCCTGTGGCTGGTCGTGGATGTCCGCAAACAGGGAAACCGGCCCGATACCCGGAGGCGGGGGCGGAAGACCCCAGGGCTGTACTTGCTCAGGTGCGGGAGGCCCCCCCAGAGGCGGTGGGGAAACGGACTGAGCCTGCGCCGACGCGGTGTGTGCCGTTACCACAAAACCGGTGAACGCAAGCGAAAGCGCGCAGGCAATTCCTGTCAGCTTATATGTCATGACGGTTCCCCCCAATGCGTCCGCGCTGCGCTCCATGGTTTTGGACTGCGCCCCAGGCATCTGCAACGGAGTAGGAACCTGGTCGGATTTGCTGTCAACCGGCTGCCCGGGGAGGCGAGGCGCGCGGACTGAGCAACCCGAGCGGCGTGGCAACGGACAATTGGCGTTCCTGGCGCGGCTCTTTCCCTCCACCGTCCGGGTAGGGATCAGGTCGCACTCAACCGCGGCCAGGACGGCAATCACCAGCCGCCCGGCGCTGGTGACGGTGTCGGCCCACGGTTCGGCCGCCGCCGGCCTATTCCGTATCATCGCCGACTTGCCTACTCTGGCCCCGATCAGGGAGGCACTCATGCACGGAAACCCGGCCTATCTCAGCGGGCTTGACAAGAACACGGCCAACTACACCCCCCTGAACCCGGTCACGTTCCTCGAACGCGCCGCCGCGATCTATCCCGAACGCACCTCGATCATTCACGGGACGGCGCGCTTCTCCTGGGCGGAGACCTACGCGCGCTGCCGCCGCCTGGCCTCCGCGCTGGCGCGGCGCGGGATCGGCCGCTTGGACACCGTCGCCGTGATGCTTCCCAACACCCCGGCCATGGTCGAGGCGCATTTCGGCATTCCGATGCTGCGGGCGGTGCTCAACACGCTGAACACGCGGCTCGATCCGGAGACGATCGCCTTCATGCTGCGCCACGGCGGCGCGCGCGCGCTGATCACCGATCGCGAGTACTCCGCCACGATCGCCCGCGCGCTGGAACTCCTGGACGAGAAGCCGCTGGTGATCGACGTCGACGATCCCGCCGCGCCGGGTGGCGCGCTGCTGGGCGAGACCACCTATGAGGCGCTGCTGGAGGAGGGCGATCCGGATTACGCCTGGGAGAACCCGCCGGATGAGTGGGACGCGATCGCGCTCAACTACACGTCGGGCACGACGGGCGACCCGAAGGGCGTCGTCTATCACTACCGGGGCGCCTACCTGAACGCGCTCAGCAACATCATCAACTGGAACATGCCGCAGCACCCCATCTATCTCTGGACGCTGCCGATGTTTCACTGCAATGGCTGGTGCTTCCCCTGGTCCCTCGCCGAGCGGGCCGGCATCAATGTCTGCCTGCGCAAGGTGGAGGCGCGGGCGATCTGGGACGCCTTTCGGGAGCACAAGGTCACGCACCTCTGCGGCGCGCCGATCGTCTATTCCACCATCATGAACGCGCCATCCGAGATGCGCGCGGGCGTTCATCACCCCATCGCCGGCCAAATCGCCGGCGCCGCGCCGCCCGCGGCGATCATCGAGGGAGCCGAGCGCGTCGGCATCGACGTCACCCATGTCTACGGCCTGACCGAGACCTACGGCCCCGCCGCTGTTTGCGCCAAGCAGCCGGAGTGGTCCGAGCTGCCCCTGCCCGCTCGTGCCGAACGCAACGGCCGCCAGGGCGTGCGCGTGCCGATGCAGGAGGCGATGACGGTGCTGGACGCGGAGACCATGCAGCCGGTTCCGCGAGACGGCGAGACGATGGGCGAGATCATGTTCCGCGGCAACATCACCATGAAGGGCTACCTGAAAAACCACGACGCGACCGAGGCGGCGTTCACGGGCGGATGGTTGCACACCGGCGATCTCGCGGTGACGCAGCCGGACGGCTACGTGAAGATTCGCGACCGCTCCAAGGACATCATCATCTCGGGCGGCGAGAACATCTCCTCGCTCGAGGTCGAGGACACGCTGTACCGCCACCCGGCGGTGCTGGGCGCCGCCGTGGTCGCGCAGCCGGACGAGCGGTGGGGCGAAAGCCCGTGCGCGTTCATCGAATTGCGGCCCGGCGCCAAAGTCGGCGCCGACGAGCTGCGCGCCTTCTGCCGCGAGCACCTGGCGGGATACAAGGTGCCGAAGACCTTCCGGTTCCAGGAGCTGCCGAAGACATCGACTGGGAAGATTTAGAAATTCGCACTGCGCGAGATCGCGAAGTCGGCGAGCGCGATCGAGTGAGGCGTGCGGGTCCGCAGGCCCTCGCCCCGACCCTCTCCCGCAAGCGGGAGAGGGGGCGTTGAGCCCGCTGACGAAGCCAACCACGCCCCCTTCCCTCAGGGCCGGGGTGAGGGCATGCCCAACCTACATCCCGAGTGCCCGTCGATAGACGTCGAGCAGTGTTTCCTGCTCCTCGACCTCCGCGGGCTCCTGCTTGCGCATTCGGATGAGCTGGCGCAGCACCTTCACGTCGAAGCCCAATCGCCCCCTCCCGCTTCCATACTATCATCGCCGAAACCGACCAGGATTTAAGTGGCCATTTCGCTTCCGCAAGACCAGATTGACCCGTACCGGAAATCATACTCATAACTCTCTTGATGCTGCTGATGTGGTTGTGGAGATGTGGGCAACGCGAAGCGTTGTCCAAGCGAAGCGGCATATCCACAACCAAGCTCCCTGACTTTCATTGCTATTCGCTAAGGATTTCCTTCGCCTGCCCTTCGCATGACCGACGAGTGTCCGAGCGGACAGGCCATCATCGGATTGGCTGCCCCCTCACGTACGGCTGACCGCGTGACCTGAGCCCCTGAATTTCCTCCAGGTTTGAGTAGAGTCCGCCCGATCAGGAGAGGGTGGATGAGAAAGTCGAGGTTCACGGAGGAGCAGATCATCGGCGTGTTGCGCGAGCAGGAGGCCGGGATGCCGACGGCGGAGGTCTGCCGCAAGCACGGGATCAGCCCGGCGACGTTCTATCAGTGGAAGGCCAAGTTCGGCGACGGCGAGGTGTCCGAGGCGCGTCGGCTCCGGACGGTGGAGGCGGAGAACGCGCGGCTGAAGAAGTTGCTGGCTGAAGCGATGCTGGACAACGCCGTGCTGAAGGACGTGACCTCAAAAAAGTGGTGACGCCCGCAGCACGGAAGAGCGCTGTGTCCGCGGTGCGCGAGGCGCACGGGATCAGCGAGCGGCGGGCGTGCTCACTTCTCGGCGCGGACCGCAGCACGGTCCGCTACCGCTCCAACCGGCCCGATGACAGCGCCTTGCGGGCTCGGCTGCGCAGCTTGGCGGCCGAGCGGCGACGGTTCGGCTATCGTCGTCTCGGGCTGTTACTGGCGCGCGAGGGGCTGCGGCCGAACCACAAGAAGCTGCGGCGGCTTTATCGTGAGGAGCGCCTTCAAGTGCGCCGTCGGGGCGGCCGCAAGCGTGCGATCGGCACGCGGGCGCCGATGGCGGTGCCGGACGGCCCGAACCAGCGCTGGTCGCTCGACTTTGCCTCCGACACGTTGGCGGACGGTCGCCGGTTCCGGGTCTTGTGCGTGGTCGACGACTTCAGCCGCGGGTGCCTGGCGCTGGTGGCCGATATGTCGCTGTCCGGCAAGCGGGTGGCGCGCGAGCTGGACGCCACTAGCGCCAGGTGCGGTCTGCCGTTGATGGTGGTGAGCGACAACGGCAGCGAGTTGACCGGCACGGCGATCCTGAGCTGGTCGCAGCAGCGCGCGGTCGGCTGGCATTACATCGCGCCTGGCAAGGCGCAGCAGAACGCGTTCGCCGAGAGCTTCATCGGCCGGTTGCGCGACGAATGCCTGAACGAGACCATGTTCATCTCGCTGCGGCATGCGCGGGCGGTGCTGGCCGAGTGGCAACGCGATTACAATGAGGTGCGGCCGCACTCGGCGTTGCAGGGCCGGACGCCCGGCTCGATCAGCCTGCCGTCGTGCTCGCCTGGCTCAAGCCCGCTGCGCGTCGCCTCCGGCGATGGCCTGCGGCCAGGCCTGACCCAGACTGCGCGCGACGGCCAGACGAACCACGGCCGGGACGGAGAAACAGCGCTCGACCGAACCGAGAAACACCGTCACGATCGGCGTGACGGCAACCGCGGACTCTACTTTTGTGTGGAGGGAAGAAGGGGCTCAGGTCACGCGACCACAGCCTTGCTTGTCCGCGGCCAGGGATGGCGGGCCCGCGCCTCGGGCGAGCAAGTCGCCGGGCGGCCGGAACGGCGGTGATCGTCAAGGCGGCAAGGCCTTCGGCATTGAAGCGGCAGATGCGGCGGCGCACCGTCTCGGCACTCAGCCCCAGCGCCTCGGCGATAACAGGCGGCGTCTCGCCCCGGCTGGCGCGCCAGACGATGCGGGCACGCTCGACCCGTCGTGCCGGGGCCGTCCGCGATCGGGCCAGGGTTTCCACCGCTGCGGACTCTCCGGCTGAGAGGGCGCGCAGACAAACCGCCGGTCCACGCATCACGCATCTCCCGTCCAGGAGAGACCGCCATCATACCGCACCAGATGCCGGATGAACCAATTCGCCAACTTGTGAGACCCGACAATCCAACGATGCCGTGCTCTAGGAGGCCGCGCGGGGCGACTTGGTCCATTGCCGGGACGGGTTGGTTCCGTAGAGTCGTCTCGAACTTGGGATCACTGTACGAAAGCGCGCTCCGTGTAAGATAGGAGAAAGTGTCCGTAATTCCGCAGTTTGGCGGCCTCTATCTCGCGGTCCGGCAACGACACCGGCCCAGGAAAGCCGGACAGAATAATTGACGGACGGGAAAACGGACAGCTGGCCTTCGTTCCGGTCTTCCGTACACGGGGCGCACTTTTGTGCAGTGCCCCCATTCGGGTCAGCTTCCCGGATTCGAGGCGTTCGGGCAGCGACCCGACGTCCGATGACGCCGAGCCGGAGCCAGGTCTCTGTCTTGCGCTCGGTCTCTACCGGTTATCGGCCGGTGGTCGCCAGGAGCTGTTCCGGATAGCGCTCGCCCTCGATCCTGATGGCGGAGGCTGCCCGGTCGATTTCAGCGAGGTCGTCAGCGGTCAGTTCCAGGTCGGCCGCGCCGAGGTTCTCCTCCAGCCGGTGCAGCTCGGTGGTGCCGGGGATCGGCACGATCCAGGCAGACCGTGTGAAATCTGTGCCGCAACGGATTCCGGCTCGACGCAAGATGCGTTAGACTCGGGGTCATGACGCACATCGCCGGTCACGACCGATCCCAGACGCTGCTGCTTCCAGAATTGCTCGATGATTACGTCGGCCCCGAGAACCCCGTCCGGTTCATTGAAGCCTTCGTTGATGGATTGGATCTGACCGCAGCGGGCTTTATCCGCGTCTCCGCCCAGCGAACCGGCCGGCCGGGCTATGCGCCCGCCGATCTGTTGAAGCTCTACATCTACGGTTATCTGAACCGCGTCCGATCCAGTCGCCGTCTGGAAGCCGAGACCCATCGCAACATCGAAGTCATTTGGCTGCTGCGTCACCTGAAGCCGGACCACAAGACCATCGCCGATTTCCGCCGCGGTAACCGCAAGGCCTTCCGCCCGGTCTTTCGGCAGTTCGTGCTGCTGTGCCGTCAGCTGGATCTGTTCGGCCGGGAACTGCTGGCGGTGGATGGCACCCGCATCAAGGCGGTCAACAACAAGGACCGCAACTTCACCCGCGCCTCGCTGACCAGGTTTATCGAATTGGCCGATGCCAAGCTCGACGATTACCTCCAGCGTCTTGACCAGAGCGATGCCGCCGAGACCACAACAAGTGGCTCGCGGGTCGACAACCTGGCCGAGAAGATCGCCGCCATCCGCTCCCGTCGTACGCGGTGCCAGGACATGTTGGCGCAGTTGGATCGCACCGGCGAGGACCAGATCTCGCTGACCGATCCCGACAGCCGGGCGAGGCTGGCCAAGGTTCCTGCGGCGAAGCCGCTGGAATAGCCAGACGAGGGGATGGCGGCGCACACGCATGTCGCGGTGGGCTACAACGTCCAGGTTGCGGTGGATGCCAAGCACAAGCTGATCGTCGAGCAGCAGGTCAGCAACCAGGTCGTCGACATGGGGCTGCTGACGCAGACCGCGGCGCCGGCGAAGGAGGTTCTCGGTGTCGAGACAATCGAGGCCGTGGCCGACAAGGGTTACTTCAAGATTGAGGACATTGAGGCCTGCGAGAACGCCGGGATTGTGCCCTACGTGCCGCGTCCGCAGCGCGGTCCCTCGGTCAAGGCCGGCCTGTTCCGCAAGGATGAGTTCCGCTACGACGCAGACAGCGACAGCTATGTTTGCCCAGCGGGTCAACGCCTTCATCCGTATTCATCGTCTCTCCTGCGTGGGCTGAAGAAGATCAACTACGCCAACAAGCTGGCGTGCGACGATTGCACAATCCGTTCGCAGTGCACGGCGGGCAAGTTTCGCACGGCCTCTCGTCTGGAGAACGAAGCGGTCCTGGACCGGATGCAGGCCCGGTTGGCGAACCGTCCAGGCGTTCTCGACCGCCGTCGCGAGACGGTCGAGCATCCGTTCGGCACGATCAAGCAATGGATGAACCAGGGCGCGTTCCTGATGCGTGGCCTGGAGAAGGTCCGCGCCGAGTTCAGTCTGACCGCGCTCGCCTACAATCTCCGGCGGGTGCTCAACATCGTCGGCTTCGCGCAGCTGATGGCCGCGGTGGCGGCCTGAAAGGCTGCTGCTGGCGGGGTTTCCCCGGACCGGCTGGCAGGATCGCCGGCAGCCACGATGTGGAACCGGGGATTTCTTGAAATCGCCCGTTCGGCTCACCGGGACCTCAGCGTGCACCTCCGACTGCCGATTTCACCAGCATTGCCGCCCCAGCGAGTTTTCGCACGGTCTGTATATATATAGTCGCGGCGCCCGCCTCCGACGGGCCGAAATGCCGCACCTTCCCTTCCCGGATCAGGTCCTTCACGGCGCCCGCGACGTCCTCGATGGGCACGTTCGGGTCGACCCGGTGCTGGTAGCACAGGTCTATGACATCGGTCCTGCGGCGCTTGAGCGATGCCTCAGCGACCCGCTTGATGTGATTCGGACGGCTGTTGAACCCGCGCCGTTCCCGCGTCTCGGGGTCGATGTCGAAGCCAAATTTGGTCGAGCTCGCCACCCGGTCGCGCACGGGGGCGAAACCCTCGCCCATCAGTTCCTCGTTGCTGAAAGGTCCGTAGACCTCGACAGTGTCGAAGAGGTTGATCCCGCGGTCCACCGCGGCCCGGAGGAGGGCGATCATCTCGTCTTTATCCTCCGGCGGGCCGTCGTTCATGCTCATGCCCATGCAGCCGAGCCCCAGGGCCGAAACCTCCAGGCCACTGCGGCCGAGTTTGCGCATCCGCATTCTGGATCTCCTGTGGAATACCGTTGATTGGTGGATTCTGTTCTCAAGCCGACGCCGGTCTCCGAAAGAGCCCCACCGTCCGCCCGGGCTGCCAAGGTCGCTGCGCCTCAGCGGTCGATCTGCAACTCCAGCGCCTCGGAGAGCGGGGCGCCCTTGATCTTGATGTTCGCGAACGCCTCGTCGATCTCGCGCAGGTCGTCGGCCGTCAGCTTGAGCTCGGCCGCGGGTGGGTTGTCGTCCAAATGCTCAACCTTCGTTCCACCGGGGATCGGCACAATGAAAGGCCTTCGGGCGAGCAGCCAGGCGAGCGCGCTCTGCGTCGGAGTGGCGCCCTTGCGCGCGGCGAACGCCTTCAGGAAGTCAATCACCTTGAAGTTGGCCTCCAGCGCTTCGGGGGTGAACCGCGGGAAGTCCTTCCTCAGGTTGCTCGGGTCGTCGAACCTCATGCCACCGGTGATCGCGGCGGTGAGGAAGCCATGGCCGAGCGGACCCCAGGCGACGAAGCCGATGCCCAGCTCCTCGCACAGGTCGAGCGCGCCCCGCTCGGGCTCGCGCATCCACAGCGAGTAGTGGTTCTGGAGGGCGGTGACGGGCTGCACCGCATGGGCGCGGCGGATTTTCTGTAAGCTCGCCTCGGACAGGCCAAGGTACTTGACCTTGCCCTCCCGGATCAGGTGCCTGACCGTCCCGGGCCACGTCCTCGATCGGCACCTCGGGATCGACCCTGTGCTGGTAGAGCAGATCGATCCGGTCGGTGCGAAGCCGCTTGAGCGAGCCCTCGTCCACGTCGGGGATGTGCTGAGGCCTGCTGTCGAGACCGACCAGAGCGTCATTCTCGTCGATCTTGAAGCCGAACTTGGTGGCGACCACCACCCGGTCGCGCACGGGCTCCAGCGTCTTGCCCACCAGTTCCTCGTTGGTGAACGGCCCGTACCCCTCGGCGGTGTCGAAGAGCGTGACGCCGCGGTCAACGGCGGCCCGGATCACCCGGATCGCCTCACTCTCGTGATCACCAATCTGGCAGGCGCCCCGTCCCGCGATTAGCTGGCGCAACGCGCATGAGGCTATGAGCAGGATTCACGAATGCCCCGGGAAAGCGTCAACGACCTCGCTGCCTTCCTCGCGGTTGCGCAGGAGCGCAGCTTCACCCGGGCGGCCGCCAAGCTCGGCGTGTCCCAGTCGGCGCTGAGCCACACGCTCCGTGGACTGTCAATCGGCGTCGAACTTTGACCCCGGATCGGCGTCCAATCGTGACCCCGTGTTGTTTGCTTGTGCCGGTAGTCCATAGGGGAGACCCTCGCGTTGCGGAGTGCCCATGCAGAGGCTGACGCAGCGGCGCGCGGGGGGTCTCCCCCGTGGACCCACCGGTGCAAGCCCTGGCGGTTGCTTGTGAAGCTCAGGCGCGGTTCTTGAAGCGCCAGCTGTCGTCGCCGGTCTCGACGATGTCGCAGTGATGGGTTGGGCGATCCAGCGGCGCGGTGGTCATCTTGGCGTCGCCCGCGAACACGCTCGGCCATTCACCAAAGGCGAGGTTCGTGGTGACGATCACCGAGGTGCGTTCGTAAAGGCGACTGACGGTGTGGAACAACAGTTGCCCGCCGACTTGGGCGAACGGCAGGTAGCCGAGCTCGTCGAGGACCACGAAGTCGAGACGGGTCAGGAAGTCGGCGAGGCGTCCCTGACGTCCAGCGCGGCCCTCAGCCTCGAGGCGGTTGACCAGGTCGACGGTGTTGAAGAAGCGCCCGCGCGATCCGGCACGGATGCAGCTTCGCGCGATCGCGATGGCCAAGTGCGTTTTGCCGGAACCGGTTCCGCCGACCAGGGCCACGTTACGCTGTTGCGCGACGAAGTTGCCGCCGGCGAGATCGCGCACCAGGCTCTCGTCGATCGGCGTTCCCTTGAAGGCGAAGTCGTCGAGATCCTTGGCGAGCGGCAGCTTGGCGATAGTCATCTGGCACCTGATCGAGCGTGCCTGCTTCTCGGATATCTCGGCCTTGAGCAGGTCGCCGACGAAGCGCTGCGGTTCGTGCTTGCGCTTGATCGCCGCGGCCAGGGCCTCGTCACAGGCGCCCCTCATGCCGAAGAGCTTCAGCGTGCCCATCATGTCGAGGACTTCGGTCCGCTCCATGCTCATCGGCTCCTGAGCTGATCGTATCGGGCGCAATCGGCGGCGGGCACATGCCGAAGGGTCAGCGCATCCGGCGTGGCGATGACGGCGGTCGGTCCGGGATCGCGCTGCCGGGTGAGGATGTTGATGATCACGTCGGAGGAATGGACGCCTTCGGCCATCGCCTGCGCGCGGGCCGCTTCGACCGCCGGCAGCCCGTCGGTCAGCACGGCTGCCAGAATGGCGACCATCTGCCGGTCACCATCGTCAGATCCGGTAAGGCGACGCCGCACCCGCTCCATCGCCGCGGGCAGGATCCAGTCCCTGAACGGCGCGCCATTGCGCAGGGCGCCAGGCTTGCGGGCCAGCACCGGCACGTAATGCCAAGGATCGTAGATTGTCTCGCCCCGTCCATAGCGGCGGCGATGTTCCCCTACGGCGCGTCCGTCCTGACGGATGACGATCCGGTCGGCATAGGCGTGGATCTCGACAGGTCGGCCGACCGCCCCGGCGCTGACCGAGCACTTGTTTTTGTCGAAGCGGACCAGGCAGGTCTTCGACACCGAGGCCGCCAGCGCGTGGAAGCCGTCGAGGCGACCGCAGTGGGGAACCAGCTTTGGCCGCTCGTCCTCGAACACCTCCCACACTGTCTGCTCGGGGCGCTCCGGATGGGCATGCGCCTTGGCGTAGGCGATGCACTTGTCCAACAGCCAACCATTCAGTTCGTCGTGGCTGTTCACCCGCAGCCGTGGCGTGAGGAAGCGCTCGCGCACCAAGCCGGCCTGGCTCTCCACCTGGCCCTTCTCCCAGCCCGCGGCCGGTGTGCAGGCAACCGGGTCCACCAGGTGATGGGCGCACATCTGCAGAAAGCGGCGATTGTATTGCCGGTCCTTGCCGACAAACACCGCCTCCACCGCTGTCTTCATGTTGTCGTAGACGCCGCGTGTGCAGGCGCCCTTGAAGAAGGCAAACGCCCGCTCGTGGGCGTCGAACACCATCTCCTGCGTCTCGCGCGGGCAGGCGCGAACGAACATCATGCGGCTGTGGCACAGGCGAATGTGCGCGACCGTCACCGTCACCGTGACGCCGCTCATCAGGACGACTTCGTGGCTCCAGTCGAACTGGTAGGCCTCACCCGGCGCGAACGACAGCGGCACATACGCCTCGGCCGTCTGTCCGGCGTGCTGCCCGCTCCAAAGCCGGGCATAGCGGCGAATTGCGGCGTAGCCGCCGTCGTGGCCCAACCCTCGCCACTCCTCGAAGAGGCGAACGAGCGTCAGCCGTTCGCGCGTCCCGCTCTCGGCGTTCTTCGTCAGCAGCTTGTCCAGCTCCGCCTTCCAATGCCCGATCTTGGGACGCGGCTGAACCTCCCGCTCATACGAGAACGACGTCCCGCCCGACCGCAGCACCTTGCGAACCGTGTTGCGCGACACCTTCAGGTCACGCGCGATCTCCTTGATCGACTTGCCCCTGACGAAATGCTCGCGTCTGATCCGGCCGACCGTCTCCACAATCAGCATCCCCCACCGCCCACCTCGAACTGAAGCAGGCAGCCCAGCAGCCACACATTCAGGGGTCAAAATTGCACGCCGATCCCCCGGCTCAGGGGGTCAAAATTGCACGCCGAAACACACCGTGGACTGGAGGGGCGCCTCAAGCTGCGGCTGCTGACGCGCACTACGCGGAGCGTCGCACCGACCGAGGCAGGCAAGCGCCTGCTCCGGACCCTCGGCCCGGCCTTCGATGCGATCGACGCCGCCCTGGCCGGGCTCGGCGAGCTGCGGGAGAAGCCGTCGGGCACGATCCGCGTCACGGCGGGCGAGCACGCGGCCAATACGATCCTCTGGCCCGCCCTGGAGCGGCTCCTGCGGGACTACCCAGAGGTGAAGGTCGAGGTGGATGTCGACAACGGCCTGACGGACATTGTTGCCGGGCGCTACGACGCAGGCGTGCGCCTGGGCGAGCAGGTGGTCAAGGACATGGTCGCGGTGCGTATTGGGCTGGATATGCGCATGGCTGTTCTCGGCTCGCCTGCCTACTTCGCCACCCGGCCGCAGCCGAAGGTGCCCCAGGATCTGACGGAGCACACCTGCATCAACCTGCGCTTCGCCACCTATGGCGGGCTCTACGGCTGAGAGTCCGAGAAGCGCGGGCGCGAGCTGAACGTCCGGGTCGAAGGGCAGCTCGTGTTCAACAACATCGCCCTGATTCTAAAGGCGGCCGCGGCTGGGTTCGGGTTGGCGTGCATGCTCGAGGATCTGGTGCAGGTGCATCTTGCCGACGGGCGGCTCGTCCGGGTGCTCGCCGACTAGAGCGGGATGACATAAGCTTGAATCGCCTGGGGATTCTCAAACCACACGGAATTCGATTCAATCTGCTGGCTGGGATGGGAGGCCAGCATGGATGGCGAGACCCTACTCCAACGATCTGCGGGAACGGGTTGTCGCTGCCGTGACGCGGGATGGCTTGTCGCGGCGTGAGGCGGCTCAGCGCTTCGGTGTCGGCGTCGGCACGGCGATCAAATGGGTGCGGCGCTGGGGCGAGACGGGCAGCGTCGAGCCTGGTCAGATGGGCGGAGCTGGCCAAGGTTCCAGCGGCGTCAGCCGTTGGAAGGCCAGCGGAGGGGGGCATCGGCCCAAGAAGCTGATCGGCGCATGGCGAAGCTGGCTGCTCGAACGCTGCCACGAACGCGCCTTCACCTTGCGTGGTCTGGTTAGTGAACTGGCCGAACGGGGCTTGAAGGTCGACTATCGGTCCGTCTGGACGTTCGTCCATGCGGAGAAGCTGACGCACAAAAAAGACCCTGATCGCCAGCGAGCAGGACCGCGCCGATGTGGCGCGCCGTCGCGCGCAGTGGCTGCGCCACCGCGGTGATGTCGATCCCAAGCGGTTGGTGTTCATTGACGAAACCTGGGTCAAGACGAACATGGCCCCGCTGCGCGGCTGGGCACCGCGCGGCCAGCGCCTGAAAGCCAAAGTGCCGCACCGGCGCTGGAAAACCATGACCTTTCTGGCCGCGCTGCGCCATGACGGTGTGGAAGCACCTTGGCTGATTGATGGGCCGATCAATGGCGAGCGGTTCCGGCTGTATGTCGAGCAGGTGTTGGCACCGACGCTGCGCCCGACCGACATCGTCATTGAAGTGGCCCCGGTCCTTTGAACAAAATTTCCGCGTCGTTAAGTGGATCGTCGGCCGGGGGTTATGCTGCCGTGCGGAGCGGCAGCGGGTGAGAGTAGGCTTGATCCGGGGTGCGGCCGTCAAGGGCTGCGTGAGGTCGCCTTGCGTTGTAGAAGGCGATGTAGCGGCCGATTGATTGCCGTGCTTCTTCGACGCCATCATAGGCACGCAGATAGACTTCCTCGTACTTGATGGTTCGCCAGAAGCGCTCGACAAAAACGTTGTCTCGCCATGCGCCCTTGCCGTCCATGCTGATCGAGATGGCGTTGTTTATCAGCACGCTGGTGAATTCGGTACTGGTGAACTGGCTGCCCTGATCGGTGTTGAAGATTTGCGGGCAGCCGTGTTTTGCAAGGGCTTCCTCGACAGCATCGATGCAGAACGAAGCCTCCATCGTGTTCGACAGTCGCCAGGCCAGGATGCGTCGTGTGAACCAGTCCATCACGGCAGTGAGATAGACGAAGCCGCGCGCCATCGGGATGTAGCTGATGTCGATCGCCCAGACGTGGTTCGGCCGATTGATCGTCAATCCGCGCAGCAGATACGGATAGATGCGATGACCTGGCGCAGGCTTCGATGTGTTGGGCCTGCGATAGATCGCTTCGATCCCCATTCTCCGCATCAATGTTGTGACATGACGACGGCCGACCTTGCTCCCCTCGGCAGCCAGCAAGCCGCGCAACATCCGCGAACCTGCGAAAGGGAACTCCAGGTGCAGCTCATCCAGCCGCCGCATCAGCGCAAGGTCTGCATCCGACACCGGCGCCGGTTCGTAGTAGACGCTGCCTCGGCAGATGCCGAGGAGCGCCGCCTGCTTCGTCAACGCAAGCCTGTGGTTACGGTCGATCATCGCTTTGCGCTCGGAAATCCCGCCTTGCCGAGCGCACGTTCTAAAAAATCGTTCTCCAGGACTAGCTCGCCGATCTTGGCGTGCAGGGCCTTGATATCGACCTCGGGGACCGATGATTTGGTGCTGCCACCGCGTTCAAACACGTCGGCAGCCCCTGCAAGCAGTTGCTCTTTCCACGAGGTGATTTGATTGGGATGCACGTCGAACTGCTCAGCAAGCTGTGCAATCGTTCGATCGTTTTTCAGGGCAGCAAGGGCCACCTTCGCCTTGAAGGCCGGTGTGTGGTTCCGGCGGGCTCGCTTCTTCATCTTCGCTCCTGATCCGCAGGCAAAACATGCCTGCCGTCAGGCCGAGTTTCCACTTAACGCCCTGTTCAAAATTCCTGAGCCACCTCTCTTCACGGTCGATGAGCCTTATTGCTGATGCCCGCTTTGGATCGACGCTGCGTGAAAACGTGATGGCCGACCGCGGCTGCGCAGTTTGCCGAATAGGTAAGCTGCTGCTGGGTGAGCGGAATTCAGTCCGGCTTGGCGGCGATCTGTGCGCGGATGGCGCCCGCCAGCGATGCCAGCCGGAGCGGGACATGGTTGCGCTGCGGACCGGGCGCGGGGTGGCCAAGCCCGCGGTGACGGGTCCGAACCTTCGAGACATAGGACGGGCTGACGCCAAAGCGGGTCGCCACCTGCACAAGCGTCAGGTCCGGACAGGCCAGCACCCGGTCCCGCAAATCCTACCCGTAAGCCTGTCCCACGATGTCATACCATCAATGCCTCCGACCTCGCCGGAGACCGTCGAATCACACATGCCGCCCATTTCAGAAGCCCCTTAGCGATTCCAGTCAGGACTACTTGGGTCTAGGCGGTTTGCCCTTCGTCAGAGGTGCTGTCGCGAGTTGTGTGGAAATTGGGTGTGGCGCGTCTCCGATGCAACGAGATATCAGGTTAGGCTGCCAAGTCAATGCATTGAGGAGCGAGCTTTTCGGGAAGCGTCTGCCAGCCGTCGACCTTGCGCATGGTAATCTGTCCTGAAGCAAGCAGTGCCCAAAACAACATCGCCGCGGTCTCCGCTGAGGGCAGCACGGTCTGTGTCTTGATGCGGCGCTTGAATTCCTCGTGCAGGCGCTCGATGGCATTCGTGGTTCGGGCCGACTTCCATTGGCTCTCGGGCAACCGGGTGAAGGTGAACAACCGCTCGCCCGCTTCTTCCAAGCTGTCGGCCACCGCGCGGCATTTCAGCCGCCATTTGCGAATGAACGACTTGCGGCGCGTTTCGATCTCCTTTGCCGTCCTGGCGTAGATCATGTCGTTGTAGTCGGCGGAAATCTCCTCACGCAGCGCGTCCGGCGCGTGCGCCAGGAGATTGCGGTGCTTGTGCACCGTACAGCGCTGGGTCGGCACCTCAGGCCACAGCGCAGCGAGCGCCTTCTCCAGTCCGGCGGCCCCATCGATGATCAGGAATTCGGGGTTCCGCAAACCACGCGCGATGAGATCGTCAAGTACATTGCGCCAAGCGGCTTCGCTCTCGCCCCCCATGTTGCGCACGGCCAGGAGGACCTTCTGCCCATCGCGCCGAACGCCGAGCACAACCAGGAGCGAGATGTTGGTGGCCTTGCGGTCCAGCCGCACGCGCACCACGCTGCCATCGAGGACCAGCCGGACGATGTCCTCCGCCACCAAGTCGCGCCGCGTCCAGGCCTCCCAATCGGTCTTCACCTTGCGCCACACGCGGCTGACCACGTCCTTGCCGATGGCGCCCTTGAACAGCGCCCCGAGCGCCCGCTTCACCCGCCGCGTGTTGGTGCCAGCGAGGTGGGCCGACGCAATCAGCGCCTCGACCTGTCGGGTCATCCGCGCATAGCGGGGCAGCACTGCACTCTGCCATTCCCGGCTCGTCCCATCCGAAGCCAACAGCCGAGCCCGGGGCACCGCGACCTCGATCGGGCCGAACGAGCCCAGCAGCCGCCGCGAGCGGGTGCCATTCCGGTAACCCGCCGCGGCGCCTCGCTGGTAGCGACCGCGTCCCAGGGCAGCGGTCGCCTCCTGCTCGATCATCTCCTCCAGAAAAAGCCGGACCCGCTCCCGCAGCGCGGCCTCGATCGGGTCGAACCAGACCTCCCCAGCAAACAGCGGCGCCGCTTCCGCCGACGTGCTATTCTTCTGCATGGCGTAATCTCCCCCGGCGCGCCAACGCCGGTTACGAGTCGTTGATCCACTCGGAGATTACGCCACCCCTATTTCCACCACATCCGCGACGGCACCTTCGTCAGATGATTTGGGACAGAGAGGGGGCTGAAGTTACGGAGGATCTCACCCGTCTGGTGACTGACGTTAGGCGGCGGTAATGTCCTAATTTGATCCAGTGACCGGCCAAGGGCTCCAGTTTCCAGCGTAGTTGGATCCCGCTTATCGGCCAATCGACCCGCTCTTGTACTTTGCAGCAGGGAAGCGCAAAGTCGCTCTGAACGCGGCGTCTCGGAGCAGAACGGTGCGGGCAATCATGAAGGGGCTGACGGACGTTGAGTTCGAACAACTCTACGGGACGGAGGGTCAGTGTCTGGCGGCGTTGGTGGCGGCGCGCCAACGTGAAGGAATGCCTTGCCCGCGCTGCGCCAATCTGAAGAGCTATGTCTACGGCCGCCGTGTCGGCTGCACGCGCTGCGGCCGACGTTGGTCGGTCACCGCGGGCACCGTGATGGCGGACACCAAGCTGTCTCTGACCACTTGGTTCCGCGCCATGCACCTGATGAGCAGCACCAAACAGGCGATCTCGGCGGTCGAGCTCGGCCGCAGGCTGGGCCTGGGCTATGAGACGGCCTGGTATCTGCACAAGCGGCTCCGCCACGCCATGACCGAGCGGACGGAGCGCTATTCGCTCGGGGGCGCGAGCGACGACGATGCCGCGCCGCCGGTAGTGGAGGCGGATGACGTGTATCTGGGAGGTGAAAGGAACCAAGGCAGCGGAACCGAAGGCAAGACCTGCGTCATCGTCGCCTGCGAGCGGCATGCGGACGGGCGCATGGGCCATGTCGCGATGCGCGCGGTCAGCGCCTTCTCCAGCGAGGCGGTGGCCGCGTTCCGCGATGCCCACATCGCCGCCGGCGCGACTGTGCACACGGACGGCTTGCGGGCGTTCAACGCCTTCGGTGAAGCCGGGCGGACGCATGTCGCCACCGTCACCGGCGGCGGGCGTCCGGAGCGCGAGCGCAGCGCCCCGTTCTTCACCGTCAACACCCTGGTCGCCAATCTCAGTACCGCGCTCAAGGCCACCCACAAGCGGCTCTCCCCCAAGCATCTGCCCGACTATCTCGGCGCCTTCTGCTGGACCACCAACCGGCGCCGCAACATGCGAGGCATGGTCAACGCGCTTTGCCGTGCCGTCGCTGCGTCGTCCCGTCTGACCCACAAAGGCGTCTACCCGTGACGGGTCGATTGGCCGATAAGCGGGTAGTTGGATAGATCGACGGCTGGCTCTCTCGTAGATGACTTTGCTTTGGTGGGAACTCAGGAAAACGATCGAGAGCATGCGATAGCCCTTCCCTGTGTCTGTCCCCCAGCCGTCTGTGTTAATGAGATGGCGCAGAACGCTCCGCTCGACTACTAAAAACCGCCAACAATTCCGACTGACACCCACTAAAATATAGTGACTACCCGCGCGCGCGGGATTGTCTACATGATCTATAGAGGTGGCTCAGGAATTTTGAACAGGGCGTTAAGTGGAAACTCGGCCTGACGGCAGGCATGTTTTGCCTGCGGATCAGGAGCGAAGATGAAGAAGCGAGCCCGCCGGAACCACACACCGGCCTTCAAGGCGAAGGTGGCCCTTGCTGCCCTGAAAAACGATCGAACGATTGCACAGCTTGCTGAGCAGTTCGACGTGCATCCCAATCAAATCACCTCGTGGAAAGAGCAACTGCTTGCAGGGGCTGCCGACGTGTTTGAACGCGGTGGCAGCACCAAATCATCGGTCCCCGAGGTCGATATCAAGGCCCTGCACGCCAAGATCGGCGAGCTAGTCCTGGAGAACGATTTTTTAGAACGTGCGCTCGGCAAGGCGGGATTTCCGAGCGCAAAGCGATGATCGACCGTAACCACAGGCTTGCGTTGACGAAGCAGGCGGCGCTCCTCGGCATCTGCCGAGGCAGCGTCTACTACGAACCGGCGCCGGTGTCGGATGCAGACCTTGCGCTGATGCGGCGGCTGGATGAGCTGCACCTGGAGTTCCCTTTCGCAGGTTCGCGGATGTTGCGCGGCTTGCTGGCTGCCGAGGGGAGCAAGGTCGGCCGTCGTCATGTCACAACATTGATGCGGAGAATGGGGATCGAAGCGATCTATCGCAGGCCCAACACATCGAAGCCTGCGCCAGGTCATCGCATCTATCCGTATCTGCTGCGCGGATTGACGATCAATCGGCCGAACCACGTCTGGGCGACCGACATCAGCTACATCCCGATGGCGCGCGGCTTCGTCTATCTCACTGCCGTGATGGACTGGTTCACACGACGCATCCTGGCCTGGCGACTGTCGAACACGATGGAGGCTTCGTTCTGCATCGATGCTGTCGAGGAAGCCCTTGCAAAACACGGCTGCCCGCAAATCTTCAACACCGATCAGGGCAGCCAGTTCACCAGTACCGAATTCACCAGCGTGCTGATAAACAACGCCATCTCGATCAGCATGGACGGCAAGGGCGCATGGCGAGACAACGTTTTTGTCGAGCGCTTCTGGCGAACCATCAAGTACGAGGAAGTCTATCTGCGTGCCTATGATGGCGTCGAAGAAGCACGGCAATCAATCGGCCGCTACATCGCCTTCTACAACGCAAGGCGACCTCACGCAGCCCTTGACGGCCGCACCCCGGATCAAGCCTACTCTCACCCGCTGCCGCTCCGCACGGCAGCATAACCCCCGGCCGACGATCCACTTATAGGTCCGGCTGTCATTATCTTGAATCATGCCGCATAGCGCATGGACTTCTGGCGGAAGAAGCTGCGGACCCGGGCGGGCGACTTGGCCAGCCGACGCATGTGGCTGATGGCGGCCTGCTTGAGCTGCTGTTTGCTGCGCATTGGCGGCTTGCGGGTGACGTGCCGCTTGAGGTCGGCATTCAGCCCTTCATCCGGATTGAGTTCCGGACTGTGGGACGGCAGGTAGGAGACCTCGATCTGCGCCTTGTGCCGGGCGAGCCACTCACGCACCACCGCCGAACGGTGCACTGGCAGCCGGTCGAGGATCAGGAACACCTTGCGCCCGGCATCACGGATCAGGCGTTGCAGGAAGCCGATCAGCACCGGCGCCTTGATCGCGCCGTCCAGCACCTGCCAGCGCAACTCGCCTCGGTTGCTGACCGCCGAGATCAGGCCCCGCCCGATGCGGCGCTGGTTGGGCCGCACGACGGGTGTCTTGCCGGGGAGCGCGTAGGAACGACCGCGCACGTCCTCGGCGCGCAGCCCGGTCTCGTCGCCCCAGAAGATCACCCCACGCGCCCGCCGGGCCCGGGCGACAATCGCTGGATACTCCCGGCGCAGCCAATCGCGCACCGCTGCCGGTTGCTGCCCATGGGCCCGCCGCAGCGGCTTTTGCGCGGTGAAGCCCCAGCGTGCCAGGTGCGTGCCGGTGGTGCGCACCGCCAGGCGCACGCCATACTGGCGGCGGATGAGCGCACCCACCGCCCCCTCCGCAGCCATTCCATGGACTGCGTCCATGGAACCTTCGGCTGCTCCGCCCGGCTCCACAGCGCAAAGTCCAGGCCCAACTCGTCGGGCACACGGCGGCAGATCAGCCGCTGGATCTCCCTCTCCTGTGCCGTCGTCAGCAGCTTCTGCTCGTCTGGCTTGCGCCCGCGCTTGCCGCTGACCAGCCCCGTCTCGCCCTGGGCGTCAAAACGCTTGCAGATGTCGAACACGCCGGTTTGGCTGAGCCCGACCTGGGCGGCGATTGCCGCATAGTTCGCACCGCTCTGGCGCAGGCCGATCACCTGTCGCCGTCTTTCTTCCTGGGCCGCCGGAGCCAGCTTGCGCATGTCCACGTGCTTCATGTCCGAGGACGTGGTGGCCCTCAGCTTCTATCCAAGATAATGGCAGCCGGATCTATAACGACGCGGAAATTTTGTTCAAAGGACCGGGGCCACTTCACTATTCTTCACGGAGAACTGGCACCGATAAGCTCCGTCGGTTTGCTTAAGAGGCTTGTATCCATCCGGGCAGGAGCACGGCGGTATGGCAGTGCGGTATGGCAGTCAGGCGGCCTGTGCGATGTTGCTGGGTTGCTTGCGCCAGTTCCAGGGCAGCAGCTCGTGCAGCCTGGAGGCGGGGTGATCGGCGATCCGGGCCAGGACATCGGCGAGCCAGGCGCGCGGGTCCACCCCGTTCAGCTTGGCGGTGACGATGAGCGAATACATGGCTGCGGCTCGCTCGCCGCCGCGATCACTCCCTGCGAACAGCCATGACTTTCGTCCGAGCGCGATACCGCGCAGGGCGCGTTCTGCGGCGTTGTTCGTCAGATCGATCCGACCATCCTCGAGGAAGCGGCTGAACGTCTCCCAGCGCCGGAGCATATAGTCGAGTGCTTTCGCGACTTCGGCGTGGCGTGACATCTTGCCGCGGACGGCACGCATCCAAGTCTCGAGTGCGGTGACCAGGGGCTTCACATGCCGCTGGCGCACGGCGCGGCGCCGCGCGGCCGGCAGACTGTTGATCGCGCGCTCGACATCGAAGATGGCATCGATCCGCCGCAGCGCCTCAACGGCCAGTGGCGCCTTCGCGAGGTTGGCCAAATCGAAGAGTTTGCGACGGCCATGCCCCTCCGCTGGCATTCCACTCGCTTCGCGAGTGGAACCTTGGCCAGCTCCGCCCAACACCCTGCCTCGGTGATCGGGCCCGGCTTGCGTCCGAGATGGCAGAGGTCATTGAACCCGGCATAGGCGTCGGCCTGTAGCACGCCGGCATACCCGGCCAAGTGTTTGTTCGGATGCTCCGCCGTGCGGTCGCGCGAGTAGTAGAACACCGCCGCCGGAGGCGCGGGTCCGGCGAACGGTCGGTCGTCGCGCACATAGGTCCATAGTCGGCCGGTGATGGTCTTGCCCTTCGCCAACACCGGCACCGTCGTGTCATCGCCGTGGATGCGCTCGGCCGCCATCACGTGCGCGCGGATCAGCGAGATGAGCGGCGCCAAGCTGGCCGTGCAGGCGCCGACCCAGTCGGCCAAGGTGGAGACGTCGAGCTCGATCCCCTCGCGAGCATAGACCTCGCTCTGCCGGTTGAGCGGCTGGTGATTGCCGAACTTGGCGTCCAGAATCATCGCCAGCAGGTTCGGACCCGCGCGGCCCCGTGCGATCGGATGGAACGGGGCGGGTGGCTGCGTGATCGTCTCGCAGGCACGACAGGCGAACTTCTCACGCACCGTCTGGATCACCTTCCACTGGCGCGGAATGCTCTCCAAGGTCTCGGTGACCGTTTCGCCCAGCTTGGACAGGGTCCCACCACAGCAGGGGCATTCGGTCGGACCGGGGACGACAACACGCTCGCGTGGCAGATGCGCCGGCAGAGCGCCGCGCACCGGTTTGCGGCGGGTGAAGCTGCTGACGACGGCGACCTTGTCCGTAGTGCCACCAGTGGCGACCGCGTCCTCGGCGGCGTTGGCCTCCAGCTCCTCAAGCTCCAGTTCCAGCTGATCGAGCAGCTTGCGGCCACGTTCGGAGGAGGCGCCATAGCGGTCGTGCCTGAGCTTGGCGATCACCAACTTCAGATGGGTCACCATCGCCTCGGCACTTGAAGCGCGGGCCTCCGCCTCCTGGCGTGCCGCCCGCTCGGCTGCGAGTTCAGCGCGCAGTGCGTCGATGCCGTCGGAGATCATGTCGGGAGCACCCATCGCAAGTGCGATGGAATCATAATCGCCCGTTGTCATGCACCAGGAAATTGCAGCAGATGGCTGCCAATTATCCCGTCAGCCAGCCATCTCCGGCCGCCAGGTCCGTTGTGGGTGTCTCCAGTCGATCCCTTCCAGCATGTAACCGAGCTGCGCGGCGGTGATGGGAACGACACCATCTGACGGTGAGGGCCAGATAAACCTGCCGCGCTCCAATCTCTTGGCGTAGAGTGACATCCCGAGCCCGTCATGCCAAAGAATCTTCAGCAGATCGCCGCGTTTTCCGCGGAAGACGTAGAGATCACCGGCATGCGGATCGCGCTGTAGCGCCTGCTGAACCTGCAATGCCAGGCCATTCATCCCACGGCGCATGTCGGTCGCGCCGGTCGCCAGCCAGACACGAACACCCGACGGCGGGACAATCATCCGCGCAGCACCGTCATCACACGGCGCAGCGCCACCAGGCCGACATCATGTCCAATCTTGATCGACGTGCCGTCGGGCAGCGTGATCTCGATCTTGCCTCTGGATACCGCAGGATCCGGACCAGTCGCCACCGGCGCGTGCTTCCTCCCGTCGGCACGTGCCGGTTCGCTGATCATCTGCACCGGCAAGAATACCGAGGGCGGTTCTTGCCTGAGCACCCCGCGGCGCACCTGACTCCGCCAGTTCCACAGCAGGCCACGGCTGATCTCATATCGGCGCGCAACCTCGGCGATACCTGAACCAGCCTGCTCGGTCTCCGCCACGATCCGAAGCTTCTCCTCCGAGCTCCAACGTCGTCGCCGTTCAACCCCGGTGATGATCTCCATCCCGCCGACTGCCCCTGATCTTACTAACCAGGCCACCAAATAGGTAGCATTCTGCGGGGTGCTGTGCGACAGTCCGGGCATGGCGCTCCGTCGTGACTTCCGCAAGCTTGACCCGGCTACCCAGGCAGAGCTGCGCCGCGTGGCCGTTGCCATGGTGGAGGGGGGCAAAACTCGCATTGAGGCCGCGGCGGCCGTCGGCGTGAACCGTCGCTTTGTCGGGGAATGGGTCGAGGCGGTGCGGCAATCGTATCCACCCGGTGATGGCCGTCTTGCCGGCGGGATCGGGGCTTTGATCTAAAGGGCGCCTGTATGAGCGCCGCTAAGATCAGGGGCAGTCGGCGGGATGGAGATCATCACCGGGGTTGAACGGCGACGACGTTGGAGCTCGGAGGAGAAGCTTCGGATCGTGGCGGAGACCGAGCAGGCTGGTTCAGGTATCGCCGAGGTTGCGCGCCGATATGAGATCAGCCGTGGCCTGCTGTGGAACTGGCGGAGTCAGGTGCGCCGCGGGGTGCTCAGGCAAGAACCGCCCTCGGTATTCTTGCCGGTGCAGATGATCAGCGAACCGGCACGTGCCGACGGGAGGAAGCACGCGCCGGTGGCGACTGGTCCGGATCCTGCGGTATCCAGAGGCAAGATCGAGATCACGCTGCCCGACGGCACGTCGATCAAGATTGGACATGATGTCGGCCTGGTGGCGCTGCGCCGTGTGATGACGGTGCTGCGCGGATGATTGTCCCGCCGTCGGGTGTTCGTGTCTGGCTGGCGACCGGCGCGACCGACATGCGCCGTGGGATGAATGGCCTGGCATTGCAGGTTCAGCAGGCGCTACAGCGCGATCCGCATGCCGGTGATCTCTACGTCTTCCGCGGAAAACGCGGCGCTCTGCTGAAGATTCTTTGGCATGACGGGCTCGGGATGTCACTCTACGCCAAGAGATTGGAGCGCGGCAGGTTTATCTGGCCCTCACCGTCAGATGGTGTCGTTCCCATCACCGCCGCGTAGCTCGGTTACATGCTGGAAGGGATCGACTGGAGACACCCACAACGGACCTGGCGGCCGGAGATGGCTGGCTGACGGGATAATTGGCAGCCATCTGCTGCAATTTCCTGGTGCATGACAACGGGCGATTATGATTCCATCGCACTTGCGATGGGTGCTCCCGACATGATCTCCGACGGCATCGACGCACTGCGCGCTGAACTCGCAGCCGAGCGGGCGGCACGCCAGGAGGCGGAGGCCCGCGCTTCAAGTGCCGAGGCGATGGTGACCCATCTGAAGTTGGTGATCGCCAAGCTCAGGCACGACCGCTATGGCGCCTCCTCCGAACGTGGCCGCAAGCTGCTCGATCAGCTGGAACTGGAGCTTGAGGAGCTGGAGGCCAACGCCGCCGAGGACGCGGTCGCCACTGGTGGCACTACGGACAAGGTCGCCGTCGTCAGCAGCTTCACCCGCCGCAAACCGGTGCGCGGCGCTCTGCCGGCGCATCTGCCACGCGAGCGTGTTGTCGTCCCCGGTCCGACCGAATGCCCCTGCTGTGGTGGGACCCTGTCCAAGCTGGGCGAAACGGTCACCGAGACCTTGGAGAGCATTCCGCGCCAGTGGAAGGTGATCCAGACGGTGCGTGAGAAGTTCGCCTGTCGTGCCTGCGAGACGATCACGCAGCCACCCGCCCCGTTCCATCCGATCGCACGGGGCCGCGCGGGTCCGAACCTGCTGGCGATGATTCTGGACGCCAAGTTCGGCAATCACCAGCCGCTCAACCGGCAGAGCGAGGTCTATGCTCGCGAGGGGATCGAGCTCGACGTCTCCACCTTGGCCGACTGGGTCGGCGCCTGCACGGCCAGCTTGGCGCCGCTCATCTCGCTGATCCGCGCGCACGTGATGGCGGCCGAGCGCATCCACGGCGATGACACGACGGTGCCGGTGTTGGCGAAGGGCAAGACCATCACCGGCCGACTATGGACCTATGTGCGCGACGACCGACCGTTCGCCGGACCCGCGCCTCCGGCGGCGGTGTTCTACTACTCGCGCGACCGCACGGCGGAGCATCCGAACAAACACTTGGCCGGGTATGCCGGCGTGCTACAGGCCGACGCCTATGCCGGGTTCAATGACCTCTGCCATCTCGGACGCAAGCCGGGCCCGATCACCGAGGCAGGGTGTTGGGCGGAGCTGGCCAAGGTTCCACTCGCGAAGCGAGTGGAATGCCAGCGGAGGGGCATGGCCGTCGCAAACTCTTCGATTTGGCCAACCTCGCGAAGGCGCCACTGGCCGTTGAGGCGCTGCGGCGGATCGATGCCATCTTCGATGTCGAGCGCGCGATCAACAGTCTGCCGGCCGCGCGGCGCCGCGCCGTGCGCCAGCGGCATGTGAAGCCCCTGGTCACCGCACTCGAGACTTGGATGCGTGCCGTCCGCGGCAAGATGTCACGCCACGCCGAAGTCGCGAAAGCACTCGACTATATGCTCCGGCGCTGGGAGACGTTCAGCCGCTTCCTCGAGGATGGTCGGATCGATCTGACGAACAACGCCGCAGAACGCGCCCTGCGCGGTATCGCGCTCGGACGAAAGTCATGGCTGTTCGCAGGGAGTGATCGCGGCGGCGAGCGAGCCGCAGCCATGTATTCGCTCATCGTCACCGCCAAGCTGAACGGGGTGGACCCGCGCGCCTGGCTCGCCGATGTCCTGGCCCGGATCGCCGATCACCCCGCCTCCAGGCTGCACGAGCTGCTGCCCTGGAACTGGCGCAAGCAACCCAGCAACATCGCACAGGCCGCCTGACTGCCATACCGCACTGCCATACCGCCGTGCTCCTGCCCGGATGGATACCTCGGTCTCCGCCACGATCCGAAGCTTCTCCTCCGAGCTCCAACGTCGTCGCCGTTCAACCCCGGTGATGATCTCCATCCCGCCGACTGCCCCTGATCTTAGCGGCGCTCATACAGGCGCCCTTTAGATCAAAGCCCCGATCCCGCCGGCAAGACGGCCATCACCGGGTGGATACCGGCAATCCGGGGAGGCTGCCTTGGATGGTGGGCGGCGCGGTCGCCGGCCGGGCGAGCAGAAGGCGCTCTCGCCTCCACAGGAGCAGAGGATCCGGCGCCTGATCGCGGACCGCTGCCCGGATCAGCTGAAGCTGCCGTTCGCGCTGTGGACCCGTGAGGCGGTCGGCGCGCTGATTGAGCGCGAGACCGGGGTGCGGCTGTCGGCCTCGGCCCTCGGGCGCGCCCTGCGGGCCTGGGGCTTCACCGCGCAGCGCCCGGCACGACGGGCCCTCGAGCGCCGCGAGCCAGCGGTCCGCGCCTGGCTGCGACAAGAGTATCCGGCGATTGCCGAGCGGGCCAAGGCAGAGGGCGCCGAGATCCACTGGGCGGACGAGACCGGTTTGTCCAACCAGGCCAACTACGGCCGGAGTTTCGCCCCAAAAGGCAAGACGCCCGTCCTGCTACGGCCGGCTGCACGGGTCACGCAGTCGATGATCTCCAGCCTGACCAACCGCGGCACATTGCGATTCATGGTCTATGACGGCGCGCTCACCGCCACGACCTTCCTGATCTTCCTGCGGCGTCTGGTGCAGGGCGCCGGGCGCAAGCTGTTCGTCATCGCCGATAATCTGCGGGTCCACCGCGCCAGACGGGTCACCGCCTGGGTGAAGGCCAACGCTGAGCGGCTCGAACTGTTCTATCTCCCGCCCTACGCGCCGGAGCACAATCCCGACGAGTTTCTCAACAACGACGTCAAGCAAGCCATGGCGCGGCGCCAGGTGCCCAGGGACAAGGCCGCGCTGAAGGCTGGCCTGACCTCCTACATGCGCAGCCTGCAGCGCCGCCCCGCCAAGGTCCGCGCCTTCTTCCAGGCCTCCTCCGTCCGCTACGCAGCATAGGCCAAGAGAGCTACCTATTTGGTGGCCGGGTTAGTAGCGGCGCTCATACAGGCGCCCTTTAGATCAAAGCCCCGATCCCGCCGGCAAGACGGCCATCACCGGGTGGATACAGAGGCTTACCCGTAGCAGTCTTGACTTGAATACGGTCTAATTGGCCGGTGCTGTCGTTCAGCACGAACACATCGTCTCCAATATCGATCTCAGGGATCGATACGTTGTAGCCACGAAGCGCTAGTCGAGACATCACTGCGAACTGGCCAGCTTTTCCAAGGTAATGAGTCGATTTCACCGACTTCTATCTCGATGCTCCGCAACGATAGCCGCTCTCACCGCCTCCGCGGGCGATTTCATCGCGCCCATGTGCAGCACGGCGAAGGACCGGTGACAACCTCCTTCAGGGCCTAGGCTTCCTGGCGTAGTGCCTTGACCTCGTCACTCGTCGCGGCCCGGGCCGTATCGCCCGCTAGGCGGCGCTTTCCGGCTTCAGGAAATCTTTGACCAGGAGTAGTAAAGGCTCTCGGCAATGCCCTCGCGGCGGCACAGGGCAGCGATGCTGTCCTCCCCGCGCAGGCCTTCCAGCACGATCCGGATCTCCTCCTCGGCCGCGTGCTGCTTGCGGGTCGCACGGCGAAGATCGCGAATCACCTGCTGGGCAAGAGCCTTCTGCGGGGCAGGCGCCTTCAGGGGCGAGGCGGGGGATTTCTGGCTCATCTTCACTCCTCAACGATTACGATGAGCCGGAAATCCTCCGCTCCTCAACCACCCCCTTCTGTCTCATAGGTCCTGACGGAGGACACCGGCCGACCCACCCCAGCTGCTGGTACTCCGGGACGTCCGCAACGCTGGCCTGCCCGAAGTGGGCGTCCACCAGCAACCGGATCTCCATGATGATGGGCGGGCGACCTCGCGCGCAAGCACCGCGTCGCGGTCACAGGCGGTCCGCCGAGGCCCGGCCGTCCGGGTCCCGATCTCCAGTGGTCCGAACTGAGTGCATCCGGCCCTCCGTTCCCATATCAGGTTGGCTCTGGCGTGTCCGGCCGGGCGCTTCGCCACAGGCGCGCGTCGAACTGGAACGGCTGGATCACGCCGATCTGAGCGTCAGCGGCGCGGGGGTGCCGCGGGTTGAGCAGCAGGTTCGTGGCGTTTGGGACGATGGCGGAGGGCACCCGCAGCACCGCCGTGCGGCCCGAGCGGAGCCACGCGTCGCCCACGGCCCGCGAGTCGGGCGGCATGGTTGCGACCTCCTCGGGCGGCTCGTCCGGCAAGTCGACCCTCACCAGGACGTAGTCGTCGGGCAGCAGGTCGGGCGGTAGGTCGAGATGGACGCGCACCTCGAGGACCGCGAGGGCCGGGTGCTCGGCAAGGTAGACCACCGGCAGGCCGGGACTGTTCCAGCGCCCGCCGAACCGGCGGGCGCCCTCGCCGGAGAGGTCGGCGTGGACGGCGCGACCGACCCGCCAAGCCTGGATCACCTGGCGAGGCGAATGGCTTGCCATTCGGCGGAGGATGCCCTGGCATTCTAAGCGGCTATGCCGTGCGCGATGCGCCCGAGCAGGATCTCCACCCGCCTCGCCCCGACCTCAGTGTCGAGCAGGTCGAGGGGGGCGTTGCCCGCCAGCGCCGAGGTCGGCCGCCGCAGCCAGTAGTGTGCTTTCTCAGAGTTGGCGAAGGTCGTCTCGGCCTCGCCGATCACCCGGAGGATGCGCACGAGGCGGTCGGACTGCTCCGCCGAAAGCCTGCCGAGGGCGCGGCGGTGCGCCAGCGTCTTCCGGGGCAGCGCGAGCCGGTCGAGCTCTGCTGCTGTGAGCTTCCCGGCCTCCAAGACCTCGTCCACCACCCGCACCGGCAGCCCTTCCCGCACGGCGCCCACCAAGGCGAGATCGCCCTCTTCGAGAGCGGCCATGCAGGCCAAGCTGGTTGGGTTCAATGGCGGCACGGGCACCTCCGGCGATACGCACTTAGCACAGGTGCATATCGCCGTCCAGCGCTCGATGTTCCAGACCCTCGTGGAGTGTTGCCGCCGCGGGTATGGCCAGGATCCCTAGGCCTCCAGGCAACGACCGAAGGCTGCATGGCGCCTGCCGCCCTTCCGATCGGCGGGGATCCCATAGCTTCAGAGCGCGAGCGGCATCTATCGTCCGGTGCGCCAGTGGAAAGGGACGGCTCCGGTGAACACGGAAGGGCACCAAGGGATGAGAATCGCCCCGACATGTCTCTTCCCGTAAGTAAGGATGCGTGGACCACACTCTGCTCGTGGCGACCCTGCTCGGTTGCGTCTCATACTAAACCCGGGTGATAGGTTCGGCTTAGAGTGGCGGCTGCGCGGAGCGGGCCTATGCCGCGGGCGGTTAAACGGGGGGATGATGGCACGGATTGCCGAGCACCTGAGTGTGGCGGAACTGGCGGCGCGGTTCCGCGCGGCGCAAACCGTGGCCGAGGCGCGGCACACCCAGGCGATTTGGCTGCTGGCGCAGGGCCGCACGGTGGTCGAGGTGGCCGGGGTGCTGGCGCTCACGCCGCGCTGGGTGGAGGCGGTGGCGGCGCGCTACAACGCACGCGGCCCGGCGGCGCTGGGCGATGGGCGGCGGCGGAACGGGCGAGCAGCGAGCGTGCTGACCGAGGCGGTGCTGGCCGCCCTGGCCGAGCGGCTGCGTGAGCCGCCCGAGGACGGCGGGCTATGGAGTGGCCCCAAGGTGGCGGCCTGGATGGCGCGGCACCTCAAGCTGGAGCGGGTGCATCCGCAGCGCGGCTGGGAGGCGCTGAAGCGGCTCGGCTGGTCGGTGCAGACGCCGCGCCCGCGCCATCCGCGGGCCGCTGATCCGGAGGCGCGGGCGGCCTTCGCAAACAGGTTGACGTTGCCGTTGCGCAAGCACGGGCGGCGCACCCGGAACAGCCGGTCGAGGTCTGGGCGGAGGACGAGCACCGCCTCGGCCTGAAGCCGACCGGAACGGGACCCTCGACAGGCGCCTCGTGCGAAGGGTCACCGTGCCGTCCGTGGCCACAGCCTTTGTCGGCGGCCTGCTGGAGATCGGCTGCGTATTCCGGAGCAAGTCGGCCAGGCATTCCGATCTCATGTCGGCCACTGATTCCGAGGTGATGTCGGCCATTCCGATCTGATCTCGGCCATCCCTGAGAGGGGTGGCGTTGCCCGACCGCTGGGCAGGTGAGCGGTCTGTCCTCTCGTCAGGGCGAGAGGGAGACCGATGCCGGCCGAGAGAGTGTCGATGCGACGTGTGCGTGAGATCCTTCGACTGAAGTACGAGTGCGGCCTCTCCGACCGCGCCATTGCGGTCGCAGTCGGCGTGGCGCGCAGCACGGTGCGGCTGTGCCTTGATCGGGTTGCCGCGGCGGGGCTGAGCTGGCCGTTGCCGGCGACGGTGATCGACCAGGGGCTGGAGGCGCTGCTGTTCGCCCCGCTTGGCGGCTCGCAGCCGGGTCATCGGCACAAGGCGGAGCCGGACTGGACGGCGGTCCACCACGAGCTGCGCCGCCCGGGGGTGACGCTGCTGCTGCTGTGGGAGGAATACCGGACCCTCCATTCCAGCGGCTACGGCTACAGCCGCTGGTGCGAGCTCTACCGGAGCTGGGAGAGCCGGCTATCGCCGACGATGCGCCAGACACACCCAGCCGGCGAGCGGCTGTTCGTCGACTACGCCGGGCAAACGGTGGCGATGGTGGTGGACGCCAGCACCGGCGAGCTGCGCGCGGCGCAGGTGTTCGTCGCGGTGCTCGGGGCATCGAACTACACCTACGCCGAGGCGACGTGGACGCAAAGCCTGCCCGATTGGATCGGTTCGCACGTCCGCGCGCTGAGCTTCCTGGGCGGCGTGCCGCGACAGATCGTGCCGGACAACCTGCGGGCCGGCGTTTTGCGGGCGAACTGGTATGAGCCCGGGATCAACCCGAGCTACCGCGACCTGGCGGCGCACTATGGCACGGCGATCCTGCCGACGCGGGTGCGCCGACCGCGCGACAAGGCCAAGGTTGAAGCCGGCGTGCTGGTGGTCGAGCGCTGGATCCTGGCGCGGCTGCGCAACCAGCGCTTCTTCTCCTTGGCCGAGCTCAATGCGGCGATCGCAGGACTGGTCACCGACCTCAACGCTCGGCCGATGCGCAAGCTGGGCGTCAGCCGCCGCCAGTTGTTCGAGCAACTGGACCAGCCGGCACTATTATCGTTGCCGACGCAACCGTTCGTCTATGCCGAGTGGCGCATCCGGCGCGTCGCGCTCGACTACCACGTCGACATCGACGGCCACTACTACTCGGTGCCGCACCGGCTGCTGCGCGAGCAGGTCGAGGCCCGCATCACCGCGCGCACCATCGAGCTGTTCCACAGGGGCGAGCGGGTCGCGGTGCATCTGCGCGGTGGCGCGCGCGGTCGGCACGCCACCCTGCCCGAGCACATGCCGCGGTCGCACCGGCGGCAGGCCGAGTGGACGATCCCGCGCATCGGCCAGGAGGCAGCCGCGATCGGCGCGGCGACCGCGCGATTGACGGCGCTGATCCTGGAGACCCGGCCGCATCCCGAGCAGGGATTCCGCGCCTGTCTCGGCATCCTGCGCCTGGTGCGCAGCTATGGCCGCGAGCGCGTGGAGGCCGCCTGCGCGCGGGGGCTGGAGATCGGCGCCCGCTCCTACGGCAGCGTGCAGTCGATCCTGCAGCACGGCCTCGATCGTCAGCCGCCCACAACGTCGGCCCGTGAGGGCGAGCTGCCGCTGCTGCACCCGAACATCCGCGGTTCCGGCTACTACCATTGAGGAGAGCGCCAGTGCTGACCCATCCCACGCTCGACCAGTTGCACCAGCTCGGCCTCGCCGGCATGGCGCGCGCCTTCGAGGAGCTGAGCGCCACGCCGCGCGGCGCCGAACTCGATCATGCGGAGTGGCTCGGCTTGCTGCTCGACCGCGAGCTCACCGACCGCCAGGACCGCCGGCTCAAGGCGCGGCTGCGCTACGCCCGGCTGCGCCATCAGGCGGCGGTCGAGGATGTCGACTACCGCACCCCGCGCGGCCTGGATCGCGCGCTGTTTCAGAAGCTGGCCACGGGCGGCTGGATCGAGGCCAAGCAGAACCTGATCATCGAGGGTCCGACCGGGGTCGGGAAGTCGTGGCTGGCCTGTGCGCTCGGCCACAAGGCCTGCCGCGACAACCACTCCGTCCTCTACCAGCGCATCCCGCGCCTGTTCGCCGATCTGGCGCTGGCGCGCGGCGACGGTCGTTACGCCAGGCTGATGCGGGCCCTCGGCGGGGTGAAGCTGCTGATCCTGGACGACTGGGGGCTGGAGCCGCTCGGCGCGGAGCAGCGGCACGATCTGCTGGAGATCGTCGAGGATCGCTGCGGCCGCGGGGCCATGCTGCTCGCCAGCCAGATCCCCGTGGACCGCTGGCACGATCTGATCGGAGATCCAACGATCGGGGATGCCATCCTGGATCGCATCGTCCACAACGCCCATCGCATCCAGCTGCGCGGCGAATCCCTCCGACGAAAGAAGGCTCAGGAGGCCATCATGGCTTGACCCAGCCGATATCGCAGTGAAGAGATCAGCCCAGCCCACGGGCAGCCACCCCGGCCGACTTCGATCGGAACGTCCGGCCGACTTCAATCGGAAGAGGTGGCCGACATCAGGCCGGAATCACCGGCCGACTTCAGCGGAATGCGCATGTGCTCGGGGCACGTGCATACGCCGCGGTAACGGGCACACTGCTCGTCGCTGCAGCGGGCCTGATGGTGCTCAAGCGCGGGGCGGACACTGCCGCGGGCCAGCCACCAGGCTTCCTTCCGGCCGCCATGGCAGGGGCGGGCGCGGGCTTCGTCTCCGGGCTGACCGGGGTGGGTGGTGGCGTGTTCCTGACCCCGCTCGCCATCGCGCTGAACTGGGTATCGCCCAGGCACGCGGCGGCACTGGCCCCGCCGTTCATCCTATGCAACTCCCTCCTCGGACTTGCTGGGGTTCTCCTGGCAGGCCAGCGGGTCGCGCCAGGGACACCCTTCTATGCCGCCGGAGCGCTCGCCGGAGCTGTCCTGGGCACCGCCATCGGTGAGCGCTGGCTGTCACAGCGCGGCGTGCGCCACGTCATGGCCGTCATCCTGCTATTTGCCGGGATCCGACTTTTGGTCAGGTGACGGCCCGTGGACGCGACAGATGCGTCCACATCTGAGGAAGTCTTCGTGCCTCGCTGGAGGCTCCGTCTATCTGCGAACGGACCGGATAGCCGGATCGCAGAATGCTCACGAGCTGCACCGCCGCGGTGGCGGCATGTGGGTTCACATACTTGGCCCGCCCTCTCCAATCCTACGTAGGCGTTACGGCACTTGCTTGTTGGTGCCGCCCTGCCACTTGCCTCTAACCAACGCGATGCCGCCAACATGACGATCGGACTCGACCAGGAGTTCGATGCCGTACCTCTCGAGTACGGCGAGGATGGCCTTTAGCGTGTCCAGACGCGGTTGAGTCCTCCCTTGCTCGAAACGCGCGACAACGCTCACGGCCACGCCCGCTTTTTCGGCCAGTTCGGCCTGGGAGAGGCCAGCCAAAGTCCGCGCCGCCGTGAAAAGACGTCGGTCGAGCATCATGGGAATCGCGCGATGTCCAGCCGCTCTCCTTGATCCCCAATGTTGACATTGAGAGGGCAGCACACGTCCACCTTGGGCTCCAGCGGGGCTACTTTCCGAGCTAAAAGGCATCGTAGCTGCGCTTCTCTCTTTGACACGCGTGCTGTGAGGGGGCATTCTTCCTTGCGACTCGGCTGTCCAGCCCGGGTTCGCGATTGGAGAGGGAGCAGGAACTGATGCGCGACGTGGGGCAGCAAGCAGTTCGCCCGAAGCGACCTCTTCGGATCCTGATGGTGCGACAGAAAGCAGGTGCCGCCGCTCCGGCACGGCAATCCGGGGGGTTGCGGATTGCCCTCGGTCGGTGTCACGCGGACTTCGGTTTCACCTTGAGGCGTTCTGTTCGATTCGGCGGAAACCCTCAGCTTGCGCACGCCCTAAACGCTCAGCATCGGGGCCTGCGAACGGCTGACGCTCTCGGGATCTATTCAAACCGATATCGATACGGCTGCGCTTAAGCGGCGCATTGTCGACCACAGCCAGCGTGAGGCGTCGATCATGCCCTCAGTCCGTGAGAACCCCGTTGAGGAAGGAGGCCGGATCGGCCGCTACGTCCTGCTCCGCGATGCGGATGGCGGCCTGTGCGCCCTGAGTGCGGCTGCCGTTGCCGGGCTGTGCGAGACCGACGACGGCTGCCTGCTCATGCTGTCTGGCGGCCGTGTCCTGCGGGTGGTCCTTCCGATGTCACGCGTGCTCGGGTGGCTGACCTAGAACTCCGGAGCGTTGACATGGTCTTGCGGGTCAGTGCCGCCGACGGGCTCCGCCTGGAGGCGGTGTTAGCCGATCCGAACGGCCCACACGAAATGCTCGTCAAGAAGCTGCTGGAAGGCGCCTCTGGGACGCCCGTTTCAGCGGCTCGGGGGCTCCCCATAAAGGCAAATCCGCTCGCCTTCACCGAGTATTGGGCGGATTTGGTGGCAGCCAAGGCCGCTGACATCAGGCTTGGCATCCTAAAACAGATCTGGAAGCTCCACGGCTTCAACCCCGATGGCGCGCGGCACTTTGAGGATCCCCACTGGGCCGCCAAGATCTGCGCCATCGTCGACCTGTATCTACACCCGCCCGCCGATGGGGTCGTGCTCCCAACTGATGAGAAGGGCCAGATACCGGTGGTTCGCCGCGCCCGGTCGAAAGCGTCGCTGACAGAGGATGGCCCGGTTTCCGTCGTTGATGGCCAACGACTGCATGGCACGACCAACCTCTTTGCCGCGCTGAACGTCCTAACCGGTCGAAGTCATCGCCCGCTGCATGCAGCGGCTGCGGCACCAGGAATTCCTCCGTTTCCTCAACGTCCTTGAGCGCGAGACGCCTGCCGGAAAGACGATACATGTGATCCTGGACAACTACGGCCCTCACACGCATCCCAGGGTCCTGAGATGGCTGGCGCGGCATCCAAGGTTCGTCTTCCACTACATCCCGAAAGGGATGTCCTGGATTAACCTGGTCGAGATCTTCTTTGCCAGGCTGACCAGGGAGTGCCTCGAGCAGGGCGCCTTCGGCTGCATCATCGATCTCCAGAAGGCCATAAACCGCTACGTAGCGAAGACGAATGCAAACCTATGATGAAGCCCCCTTCTACGATGAATGCGTGCCGCACAGGGCGAAGATGGTCCGGCGCTAAATTCGTTGCGGAGTTAGGGAAACTCTGAATTCAGTTGTTTGCGGCGGTAAAATTGTTAGCTTGGGCAAAAGATGATAGCTCTAGACAGGGAAGCTTGATCAGAGATTCCTCCACAGGAAAGCAATGATTGTTTGCCGCAAATTACTGGCGGCCAAATATGAAGGATTTAGATACAGGAGGCGTGACTGGGTAGGCACTTGGACTGGCTGACGCCACGGTCGCGGAACGGCTCGGCCCGAGGCAGCAGCGATACCACAACTACGTCGGCGACCATACCGATCCGGACTTCGAGACCCTGCTCCGGATCTGCCACGCGCTGGACACGACGCCGAACGCGGTTCTGGGCGTCGACCATCCCCCGCGAGAGCGAGGCGGGGCCGAGGGTACTGCGCGCCCGTATCGCGGCGACCGCTCGGACCAGGGCGGTGCCACCCTGCGCGTCACGGCCGCGGTTGTTGACGTGCTGGCCAGGGAGCACGAGCCCGCGGCGGCGGCGCGGTCTTTAGAAACCAAGCCGAAAGGGGAGAGCACAGCCGCCAGCACCAACTTCTACCTGACGCTCCGTGGCGGCAGGATCCCTAATCCTGTTTGCTGTCCTGCTAGTCGTAGAGGGTGTATCCGCCCGCCGACTGCCGCCTTGCCAGGGTGAATCGCGGGTCTGACCCTAGGGATGCCTGTAGGAACGCCGTTAAGATCGGGAGCGGGTTGAGCGGTGGAGATCATCACCGGAGTTGAGCGTCGCCGCCGTTGACGGCTGGAGGAGAGGTCGTCGAAGGACAGTGGGTAACTCTGTGGATAGATTGTGGACTGTCGGCTTCAGATGTGGATGATTTCTCAAACCGGTCACCGTCAACAGATTGCCTGGACGGGACGTACAAGACCCGGAGAGATTTCGTGGACAGCGAGGCACTGAGCCCACCGTTCCACGACACCTTCAGAGTCCGTCCGAACACTTCATGAGGGATTACAGAGCTTTCTGAGCATGAGCCGGATTGAAGCGAGGTGGAGGAAGGCGAGCGCGTTGTGGTTAAGGTTTTCCCAATCCTTGGCGAGCCGGCGGCAGCGATTGAGCCATGCGATCGTGTGTACTAGCTAGGATTTAATCTGACAATCTGGTTTGTTTGGTGCGGGCAACCCGGGACCGGAGGACAGGAATGTCTCGCTCCGGTCGCCCAGAACCGAGGAGCCGACCATGACCAACGAACGCAAGGTAATCCGGGCCAAGATAGGCCTGCTGGAGCTGGCCAAACAGCTCGGCAATGTGTCGCAGGCCTGCAAGATCATGGGATACTCGCGCGACAGCTTCTACCGCTTTCAGGAGCTCTACGAAAAGGGCGGCGAGATCGCGCTGGCGGAGATGACCCGGCGCAAGCCAATCCTGCGCAATCGGGTGGAGCCGGCCATCGAGCAGGCGGTCGTCGGGCTGGCCGTCGAGCAGCCGGCCTTTGGCCAAGTCCGGGTGGCCAAGGAGCTGAAGAAGCGCGGCCTGACGATCTCCCCGGCCGGGGTGCGCTGTGTCTGGCAGCGCCACGACCTGGAGACCATGAAGAAGCGGCTCAAGGCACTCGAGGCCAAGAGCGCACAGGACGGCCTGGTGCTGACCGAAGCCCAGGTCGCCGCCTTGGAGCGGGCCCGGCAGGACAACGAGGCGCATGGCGAGTTCGAGAGCGAGTGTCCGGGCTACTGCCTGGCCCAGGACACCTTCTATGTCGGCACGCTCAAGGGGGTCGGGCGGATCTATCAGCAGACCTGCATCGACACCCACTCCAAGGTGGCGTTCGCCAAGCTCTACGACCGCAAGGCCCCGATCACCGCCGCCGACCTGCTGAACGACCGCGTGGTGCCGTTCTTCGACGAGCACGGGGTCAAGCTGTCCCGCGTGCTGACCGATCGCGGCACCGAGTATTGCGGCACCTCGCAGGCCCACGAATACGAGCTCTACCTGGCGATCGAGGACATCGACCACAGCCGGACCAAGGCAAAGAGTCCGCAAACCAGCGGGATCTGCGAGCGCTTCCACAAAACGGTGCTGCACGAGTTCTATCAGGTCGCCTTCCGCAAGCGCATCTACAGCAGCATCGAGCAGCTACAGGCCGATCTCGATGTCTGGGTCAGCAGCTATAATGAGCAACGCCCTCATCAGGGCCGCTGGTGCTACGGCAAGGCCCCGATGCAGACCTTCCTTGACACCCTCCCGCTCGCCAGGGGAAAAATGCTCAACGCCGCCTGACGTCGGTCAGACATGATCCATCCGACACCATACAGGCCAGCTGTCCGATCAAATGTCAGCTGGTACAGATCGTGCGTTCAACGATCCAGCGCTTGGGTTCGACAACGAAGCCCTTGGCACGATCAGCGCGCTTGACGATCTCCACCGCCAGGCTGCGCATCGCGCCGGCGGCGCCATCTTGAAACCGCGGCCCGGCGTAGGCGCTGTCCGCGAATAGCTTGCCCAGGAAAGGGAACTGCCCGAACAGGGTAGCCAACAACAGAACCCCGCCGTCACGGTCCTGAACGTCAGCCGCGGTCACCAGCGCGTGCAACACCAGCCCGAGTGTGTCGACCAGGACGTGGCGCTTCTTGCCCTTGATCAGCTTGCCGGCATCAAAGCCGTGCGGGTCGATAGCAGAGCCCCCTTTTCTGCGCTCTTCACGCTCTGGCTGTCGATCACGCAGGCGGTCGGGCTGGCCTCGCGTTCAGCCTGTTCGCGGCATTTGACGTAAAGAGCATGGTGGATCTGCTGCAGCGTCCCGTCCCAGCCCCACCGGCAAAAATAGCCGTTCACCGTGCTGCGCGGCGGCAGGTCCTTCGGAACGTAGCGCCACTGACAGCCGGTGCTCAGCACATACATCACACCATTGACCACCTCGCGCATGTCCACCGTGCGTTTGCCGCCGCCGTGTTTGGCCGGCGGGATCAGCGGCTTGATCAGCCGCCACTCGGCATCAGTGAGATCGCTCGGATAACGCAGCCTGTCGCGGTCATAGCGATGGCGGTTCTCGGTCGTCCACATCGGGCACCTCTCGGGTGGGTGCCTTGCGACGAATCACAGCCAGCCGAGCCGGCTCAAGCCCGCCGCCCTAACCAACTCATACAACCCCCAAAGTCTCCGGACCAGGGCTGTTCAACGCTGCCGCATTGCCTTTACTGAGGCCGCCCTGCCACACATGCGGGGTGAAGTGAGGCGGCTGATCCAAGGGGGATTCCCGAGCCGGCAAATGTCTGACCCTTGGGGCGGCAACGGGGTCGGAGGGTGCCGTGGCTGCGTTTTCGCCGTTGCTGGACGTGCTGGCGGACGTCCCTGATCCGCGCCGGGCGCAGGGGAAGCTCTACGGGCTGCCCCACGTGCTGCTGTTCGCCATCCTCGCCATCGTGACCGGCTGCAACTCGTATCGTGGCATTGTCACCTTCATCGGCGTCCATCGCCGCAGGCTGAACGCGGCCTTCGGCCTGAACTGGCGCCGCGCACCCGCGCGCACCGCCGTCCGCTACATTCTCCAAGGGCTCGACCCGGCCACGGTGGAGGGGGTCTTCCGCCACCATGCCGCCCTGCTGCAGGCGGCGCGCGCCACGCCTGGCAGGGCAGCATTGCCCTGGATGGCAAGACGCTGCGCGGCAGCTTTGATAAGTTCCGCGATCGTGCCTCTGCCCAGGTGCTGAGCGCATTTGCCACCGACACCGCCTTGGTGCTCCCCTCCGCTGGCTTTCCACCTGCTACGCAGTCGGAACCTTTGCCAGCTCCGCCCACATCGACATCGCCGAGAAATCCAACGAAATCCCGGCGGCACAGATGCTGCTGGCCGAACTCGGCATCGCTCGCGGCACCATCGTCACACTCGACGCGCTGCATTGCCAAAAAAACATTTCGAGGTTGCAGCAGGAGCCAACGTCGCCCTGATCGTCGGCGTCAAGGACAACCAGCCGACCCTGCACCAGAAAATCCGGGCGGCTTCGGCCACCACAACACCACTCGGGTCTGTCCACAGCCATAACAAGGGCCGCAACCGCGACGAACGTCGCACCGTCACCGTCTTCGATCCCGCCGACACGCTGGCCGACACCGACTGGCATCCGCACGTGGCCGCCATCATCCGTGTCGAGCGCACTGTCCACACCCGCAACGCCAAGACCGGGCTGCTGCGCCACTCCGCCGAGATGGCCTTCTACGTTTCAAACACCCCGGTCACCGCCACCCGCGCCGCCGAGACAATCCGCGCGCACTGGAGGATCGAGACCACCTCGCATTACAGCCGCGACGTCACCTTGGGCGAAGACCGCTCGCGCATCCGCACCAACCCAGGCGTGTTTGCTCGCCTGCGCAGCTTCGCCTTCAACATCCTCAAGGCCAACCAGACGGACACGCTCAGCCAGGATCGCTACCGCGCCGGTCTCGCAGGCATCAAAAACGTGCTCTCACTCACCATCATTCGAAAGCGTTGAACAGCCCTGTCTCCGGACGGACACTCAGATATGAGAAATCAGTTACATCCCAAGGGCCCGGCGATAAATATCCAGGAGCGTTTCCTGCTCCTCGACTTCCGCGGGTTCTTTGCGCCTCATGCTGATCAGCTGACGAATTACTTTGGTATCAAAGCCCGCACTTTTCGACTCCATGTAGATGTCTTTGATGTCACCTGCCAATGCTTTGCGCTCTTCTTCGAGGCGCTCAATGCGCTCGATGATGCTCCGAAGCCTGTCAACGGCGATGCCGCCGACTTCTGGTTCGCTTGCCTGGCGCTCGCGGCTCGGCCGCGTTTCAGCTTGCACATCCATATCTTGTCTCCACGCGGCCCTCAGCCGCCTGATACTAAGTTGGGTGGTCAGATCGTCTCAGTATCCGGCTTAGTATTAGCTACTCGCCGCATCCGACTGAAATATCGAGGTTATTAGTATTCCTGGGGGCGGTTGGAAGCCCGCCGATTTGGCCTCGCTATAGATGTCCTTGATGTCGCCGGCGAGCGCCTTGCGCTCCTCCTCAAGCCGCTCGATCCGCTCGACAATGGATCGCAGGCGGTCGGCGGCGATGCCGCCGGTCTGGGTTTCGGTGTTGCCGACCGCATCCAGCGCCATCCGTCATCTCCCTGTCAGCAAGACCGGGGTGGATAGCGGGGCAACTCGCGCCGGGTCAACGAGAGATCAATGTCCCGGATTGGCTTTCGCGAACGCCGCCTTCTGCTCGGCGCTGGCTTCCCTCTGGTGCCGCGCCTGCCACTCCTTGTACGGCATCCCGTAGACGATCTCGCGCGCGTCGGGGTCGGCGAGAGCGATGCCTTGCAACTCGGCCGCCTCGCGGTACCAACGGCTGAGGCAGTTGCGGCAGAACCCGGCCAGGTTCATCAGGTCGATGTTCTGCACGTCGCCGCGCTCGCGCAGATGCTCGACCAGGCGGCGAAAGGCGGCGGCCTCGAGTTCCGTGCGGGTCGCGGCGTCGAAATCGGGTACGGGCATGGCTGGCTCCTGTTCTCGCGTGCCGTCCAAGATGGCGCCTCCCGACGCGCTTCGCCATACTCTGCTCCCGGCGCGGCAGGGGGACGAACGGCCATGGCATGGGACGACGCGCGGGCGCGGACGGCGCTGAGGGCGATCTTCGACGGCGCGGTGGCCGCCGCCGACCCGCGCGGGATGCTCGCCGCCCATCTTCCCCCCAAGCCGCGCGGGCGCTGCGTCGTGGTGGGCGGCGGCAAGTCGGCCGCGCTGATGGCTGCCGCCCTGGAGGCGGCCTGGCCCGATGTCGCCCTCGAAGGCACCGTCGTCACCCGCTACGGCCACGCCGTCCCCACGAAGCGGATCGAGGTGATCGAGGCCGCGCACCCGGTGCCCGACGCCAACAGCGAGCGCGGGGCGCGGCGGCTGCTCGAGCGGGTGCGCGGGCTCGGGCCGGACGATCTGGTCCTGGCGCTGATCTCGGGCGGCGGCTCGGCGCTGCTCGCCTTGCCCGCGCCCGGCCTCACGCTCGCCGACAAGCAGGCGGTGAACCGCGCCCTGCTCGCCTGCGGCGCGACAATCGGGGAGATGAACGCGGTGCGCAAGCACCTCTCCGCCATCAAGGGCGGCCGGCTCGCCGCGGCCGCCGCGCCGGCTCAGGTGGTGACGCTGGCGATCAGCGACGTGCCGGGCGACGACCCAGCGGTGATCGCCTCAGGGCCGACCGTGCCCGATCCCACGACCTTCGCCGAAGCGCGGGCGCTGCTCGCGCGTTACGGAATCACGCCGCCACAGGCAGTCGTGGACCACCTCGCCACCGCAACGGAGGAGACGCCCAAGCCCGGCAGCCTCCCGCACGCGCAGTTTCGCCTGATCGCCACGCCGATGCTGGCGCTGGCCCGGGCCGCCGAGATCGCGCATGACCTCGGTCTCGCCCCGCTGATCCTGGGCGACGCGCTGGAAGGCGAGGCACGAGAGGCGGGGACGCTGATGGCGGGCATCGCGCGCTCGGTGCGCGCGCACGCCGCTCCCCTGCCCGCCCCCGCGGTGCTGCTGTCCGGCGGCGAGACGACGGTGACGATCCGCACGGGATCGGCCGGGCATGGCGGGCGCAACACCGAGTTCCTGCTGGGTCTCGCCGTCGCGCTCCAGGAGGCTCCCGACATTTGGGCGATTGCTGGCGACACGGACGGGATCGACGGCACCGAGGACGCGGCTGGCGCGATTGTGACGCCCGACACGTTGCGACGGGCACGCGACGCGGGAATCGACCCTCGCGCCGCGCTCGACGGCCATGACAGCTACACGCTGTTCGATTCCGTGGGCGACCTGATGCGCACCGGGCCGACGCTCACCAACGTCAACGACGTGCGCGCTATCCTGATCGGCTAAAGGGAACGCGATGGCCCTCCCTCCTCGGATTCGGCGCCGGCGCCGGACCAAGATCATTGCCACGCTCGGCCCGGCCTCCTCCACGCCAGAGGTGATGGCGCGGCTGTTCCAGGCCGGAGCCGACGTCTTCCGCCTCAACTTCAGCCACGGCACGCACGAGGACCACGCGGCGCGCTTTACCATGATCCGCGCGCTAGAGGACCGCTTCGACCGGCCCATCGGCATCTTGGCCGACGTGCAAGGGCCGAAGTTGCGCGTCGGCCGCTTCGGCGGCGGGCGGGCGCATTTGCAGTCCGGCAAGGGGTTCCGCCTCGATCTCAACCCGACGCCTGGCAACGCCAACCGCGTAAATCTGCCACACCCGGAGATCATCGAAGCCGCGCGGGTCGGAACCACGCTGCTGCTGGATGACGGCAAGCTCCGCCTGCGGGTGGCGCGCAAGCGCGAGGACGCGCTGGAGACCGAGGTGCTGGTCGGCGGCGCCCTGTCGGACCGCAAGGGCGTGAACGTGCCCGACGTGGTCCTGCCGATCCCCGCGCTCACGGAAAAGGACCGCGCCGACCTCGCCTTCGCGCTCGATCATGGCGCGAGCTATATCGGCCTTTCCTTCGTGCAGCGGGCCGAGGACGTGATCGAGGCGAAGCGTCTGGTGGACGGCCGCGCCGCCGTGATGACCAAGCTCGAAAAGCCACAGGCGCTGGAGAACCTGGACGAGATCGTGCGGCTCTCGGACGCGGTCATGGTCGCGCGCGGCGACCTGGGCGTGGAGCTGCCGCCCGAGGAGGTGCCGCTGGCGCAGAAGCGCATTGTGCGCGCGGCCCGCACGCTGGGCCGGCCGGTCGTGGTGGCGACGCAGATGCTGGAGAGCATGATCGCGGCGCCAGCCCCGACGCGAGCCGAGGCTTCCGACGTGGCGACCGCCGTGTTCGACGGCGCCGACGCGGTGATGCTGTCGGCCGAAACCGCGGCGGGTGAGTACCCGTACGAGGCGGTGAACATGATGGACCGCATCATCGCCCGCGTGGAGCAGGATTCGGGCTGGCGCGCCATGTGCGACGCGAGCCGCCCCGAGCCCGAGCAGAGCGCCGCCGACGCGATCGCGGCCGCCGCGCGGCAGGTGTGCCACACCATCGGTGCCTCCGCGATCGTGGCCTACACCGCCTCCGGGGCCACAGCGCTGCGCGTCGCCCGCGAGCGGCCCGACGCTCCGGTGATCGGCTTCACACCGCACCGCGAGACCGCGCGCCGGCTCGCCCTCGTCTGGGGAGTCCACGCCTTGGTCAGCCAGGAGGTGCATTCCTTGGCCGAGGCTGTCACCCGTGCCGTGCGCACCGCGCTCGCCGAGGGTCTGGCCGAATCAGGCTCGGAGATCGTCGTCGCGGCGGGCGTGCCGTTCGGGCATTCCGGCACCACCAACACCCTGCGCGTGGCGCAGGTGAAGTAGGGAAGGCGTCGCTTGTGTTGGCGGCCTGCACGGCTGCGCAGGTGATCCAGCGTTTCGCTATTGTGCGAACTGCAAGGCCATTAGCGCCCGATCCCCCCGCGACGCAGGCTGCGATGCCAGTCACTCGCGACTGCATCCAGCGCTTCCTTTGCGGGCTTCTGGCCAAGTAGCGCCTGCGATAGACCACTGCGCAGTTGGATTTCCAACGTGTCCCAGACCGGGTTTGCTGGGGGCGGATATCCCGTCTCGATCGCGGCCGCGGCGACCGGTGGCCAGCCGATAGCCTTCACCATCTCCGGATCCTCCAACACCGAGCGCCGCGGCGGCGAGTTGCCGCGAACCATTGAGCGCCTCATCCACTGCTTGCTGCAGGCCAGCTGGATGAATTCCAGAGCCCATTGCTTTTTCTTCGTGTATTTCGGCACGCCCAGCGTGTGACCGTCGATCCAGGTGCGCCCTTGATCCTTCGATTGCGGGCCCGGCACGGTCGTCCAGCCCCACCTACCGCCGGTCTTCGACAGTTTTGGATCGTTGATCAGTGTGCCATAAGGCGCGAACATCTGCACCATAGCATAGCGATCGTTTTGCCCACCCGCGACGATGTCGTCGAATTCCCAGGTCATCGCTTCGGACGGAACAACCTTGTACTTCGTCACCAGATCCGCATAAAATTGCAGGGCCTCGATGGCTTTGGGGTCGTTGATGAAGATCTGGCCAGTCCCGAAATCCACCAGGCGCCCGCTGTTCGAGTACCAACCAAGGGGCAAAGCCGAAGAAGATCCCCGCACCCTGGCGACCGAATATGCCGAACCCGTAGCGCGCCGGCGGCGTGTTGAGTGCGACCGCCGCCTTCAGGAACTCGGACCAGGTGTCAGGCGGCGTGATGCCGGCCTGGTCCAGCAGCGGCTTCTGATAGTGCATGATACCAGTAGTGATCCGATAAGGAATGCCAGCCAGCTTTCCATCGTAGCTTGCTGCCTTTTTCGAGCCGGTTAGAAAATCGTCCCAATCAAAATCCGGATGCCGCTCGGCAGTCTGGGTCAGCAGCTTTTCGTGATCCTCCATGTGCGGCGCGATCCAGCTGGTCATGCCAACTGAAAACTGCACCACGTCGATGCCGCTACTGCCCGCGCCGAGTTCGGTTCGCAGCCGCGCCCGCCAGGGGTCCACTGGCAGTAGGGTGAAGTCTATCTTTATGCCAGTGGCTTTCTCAAAGGCCGGTGCGACCTCCTCCACCATAGACCAATGCCATGGCCCGTTATCGCCGACATAGACCAGCTTCTCCGGCTTGCTCTGGGCGCGGACTTGCGGCGCGGCCAATGCCCCGCCTGTCGCCACCGTAGCTTGCAACAGCCGCCGTCTGTTCAGCAAAGTCATAAGTTCCCTCTACCGGAGTTCACCCTTTCACCGCGCCGGACGAAAGGCCGGCAACCAGATGGCGTTGCGCGGCGAACGAGAACAGGATTACTGGCAGTATCACCAGCACGCCGGACGCGGTCATGCCGCCCCAGTCCACGCCTGTGTCCCCGCCCGAGAAGGCCGCCATCAGCACTGGCAGAGTGCGTGTTGCATTGTTGGTCAGGACGGCCGCGAACAGGAAGTCGTTCCAGGCGAGCTGCAGGCACAAAATGCTTGCTGCTACCAGGCCGGGGCGGATTAGAGGCAGCACGACGTAGATGAAAGCCATATAGCGGCTTGCCCCGTCCACCCAGGCGCTCTCTTCTAGCTCGCGCGGCAAATCGTCGAAAAAGCCGCGCATAATCCAGACCACAAGCGGCAGACTGAAAGTCGTGTAGGCCAGTATGACGGCAAGCCGCGTCGTAGTCAGGCCAAGCTTGCTGAACAGCACGTACATGGGCACAAGCACAGCAATTCCCGGCAACATACGCATGATCAGAAGCGAGAAGAACAAGACTGAGCTGCCGCGGAACGGAAAGCGAGCGAACGCATAAGCAGCAGGCACGCCGATGATCAGCGACAGCAGCACTGCGCCGGCGGACACGACCATACTGTTGACGAAGGCCTGCAGGAAATCAGCGCGAGACAAGACCGCGGCGTAGCTTTCCAGCGTCGGCCACCAAGCGAACAGCGGCGGAGTAGCGAATACCTGCAGGCGTGTCTTCAACGACAGGCCTGCAATCCACAGCAGCGGAAACAGGAACACGCAGGCCGCGACAACCAGCGCCACGTAGACCGAAATGGCAAACAGAAGCTTACGACGGCGGGGGCCGACCCGGACAAGCGTTGGCATCAGGTTGTCTCCCGCCGGCGGATCACAGCGATGAAGAACAAGCACAGAAGCAGTGAGATCAGAAGCATTGCCCAGGAGGCAGCAGCGCCAAGGCTTATTGATCCGGCTTGGGTAGTGTTGGAATTGCCGCGTGGTTGATCCAGTTTGGTAGGATGGATCATGTGGACATGCGCAAGCTGCCGGCGGCAGCCCAAGAGGAGCGTCGGCGGCAGGTGGTGGGACTACGCGAGAGCGGCCTGACCTACGAGGCGATCGCGGCGCAGACGGGTCTGACCCGGACGGGGGTGTTCAACATCTGCCGGCGCTTCGCGGCGGCGGGGATGGCGGGCTTGCGCAGCGGACCGCGCGGTCCGGAGCCGGGGAGCGGGCGGTTCCTGAATGCGCGGCAGGAAGCGGAGATTCGTGAACTGATCTGCCGGCACCCGCCGGACCAGCTTGGCCTGCCGTTCGCGCTGTGGAGCCGTGCGGCGGTGCGCGCCCTGATCGAGCAGCGCTGTGGGGTGCGGCTCGCGGTGCGCACCATGGGAAGCTACCTGGCGCGCTGGGGGTTCACAGCGCAGAAGCCGCTGCGGCGGGCCTATGAGCAGCGTGCAGCCGAAGTGCGCCGCTGGCTGCGGCGGGACTACCCGGCGATCGTGGCTCGGGCCAAGCGAGAGAAGGGCACGATCTTCTGGGGCGACGAGACCGGCTTGCGCGCCGATGACGTGCGCGGCCGCAGCTACGCCCCACGCGGACGAACCCCGGTGGTCCGCCCCAATCACCGGCGGGCGGGCGTAGGCCTGATCTCGGCGGTAACCAACAAGGGCGAGCTGCGCTGGATGGTGCTCGACGGCGCGATCAAGGCACCGACGCTGATCCGCTTTCTCGACCGCCTGATCCGCGATGCCGGCGGCAAGGTGTTCCTGATCTTGGACAACCTGCCCGTCCACCGTGCCCGTGCCGTGCGGGAGTGGCTGGCCGGGCGCACCGCGCAAATCGAGGTGTTCCATCTGCCCTCCTACAGCCCCGAGTTGAACCCTGACGAGTGCCTCCATGCCGACCTCAAGCAGGCCGTCACCCGTAAGCCGCCCGCCCGCAGCAAGCAGCAGCTCAAGTGCACCGTCATCAGCCACATGCGCAAGCTCTCGAAGCTGCCCGAACGCGTGCGGAGCTACTTCGGGCACCAGCCTGTCCGTTATGCTGCCTGATTCAAGATCACCCAAGCCGGATCAATATGTCGAAGCGCACGAACGATGCCTGGTAAGTAAACATCGATAGCACCATGGTGGTGTTGGCCGGGCCGCCGCTGGTCATCAGGTAGATGTTGTCGAACGCACGGAATTCGAAGATGATACGCAGCAGGAGTGCGACTAGAACGTAGGGGCGCAGCAACGGAAGCGTGACCTGCCAGAAGGCCTGCAACCGGCTGGCCCCATCGATTAACGCCGCTTCCGTCGGCTCGCTCGGCTGGGGGCGCAGGCCCGCCAGCAGCAACACCGCGACATACGGCGCGTTCTGCCAGACACTCACTGCTGCGACCGACACGAGCGCCGTGTCGGGTCGGCCAAGCCAGACAATGTGCTGGCCGATCCAGTAGTTGATCACGCCGTGGTCCGGATCCAGCAGCAGCTTCCAGCACAGGGCGGCAACAATCGGCGTGATCATCATTGGCACTACCAGAACAGTTCGGAACAACCCAATCCAGGGCAGGTCGATGTTCAGTGGCAGAGCAATTCCCAGGCCGGCCGCGAGTTCGGCAGCAACGGTCGCCGCGGTGTATCCAAAGGTGATCTCGAGGCTGTCGAGGAAATCCGGATCGCTCAGCAGATCCTGATAGTTTGCAAACCCGCCAAATCGGCCACTGAACAGCGTCTGCTCTGGCGTCCATCCGACGAAGCTGAGGTACAGCGAGATCACCAGCGGGATGCCGAAGATCAGCAGCATCACCGCCATGGTCGGCAGGATGATGATACGGGTGAACTGACGCTCCAGCCAGCGGCCTCGCCCGCGCGGCGTGTGCGGGATGGCGCCGCGCGCCAGCCGCGCAACGGCTGCGCTACTTCCTCCCATGCCGCACCCCTTTCGCTGGTGCCCTCAGGAGAGCTTAGAGTGCAATCTAACCCGCCGCTACGGGAATGTCATCCTCACCATCCGCGCGCGCGACGCCACCACTCCCCGAAACACCGCAAGCTGTCGCGCCGTCGTCTCATCCCAACTGAATCGCCCTGACCTCGCTCGCTGATGCCGATCCGCTGGCGGTCGAGCGCGTGGCGGCGCTGTCATCCATGAGCGGCGCCTGGACGTGCTGCACTTCCGCCACGAGAGCGGCGCCGCCTTCGCCGCGACCGAGGCGCACTTCGTCAGCGGGCGGCCAGTGGTGGTGTTCACCACCACCGGTCCCGGCGTCACCAACGCGCTGACCGGCATCCTCGCCGCGCGCACCGAGGGCGCAAAGATCGTGATGCTCTCCGCTTACGGGTCCGCGCCGCAGCGCGGGCGCGGCGGCATCCAGGAGACCAGCGGCTACACCATGCCCACGAGCGGGCTGTTCGAGGCCGGCGCGCTGTTTGATGACGCGGTGATCCTGGAGACGCCCGAGCAGGTGCCGCAGGTGTTGCGCCGGCTCGCCGCCGGACTGCGGCGTCCAGGTGGCTATGTCGCGCATCTCAGCGTTCCCAACGCGGTGCAGGGCGCCCCCTTGACGCAAGACCTGCCGCATCTGGCCGACGTGTCGTCGGCGAACGGCGGCTTCATGCGTCCCGGCGTGAGCCAAGCCGCCGTCGCGCGCTGCGTCGCGCTGCTCTCGGCCGAGCCGTTCGCGATCTGGGTGGGCTTCGGCGCGCGCGGCGCCGCCGCCGCGCTGCGTGCGCTGGCGGAGCGGGCCGGGGCGCCGGTCATGTGCTCGCCGCGCGCCAAGGGCCTGTTTCCCGAGGACCACCCGCTGTTCGTCGGCATCACCGGCATGGGCGGGCACGCGGCCTCCGTCATCGCCTATACGCGCGCGCACGCGCCGCGCCGGGTGCTGGTGCTGGGTACGCGACTGGGCGAGCCGACCTCCTTCTGGAACCCGCAGCTTGTTCCAAGCGGCGGTTTCGTGCATGTCGACATCGATCCGATGGTGCCCGGCCGCGCGTACCCGCAGGCCGAGACCTACGCTGTGCAGGCCGATGCCGGCGACTTCCTGGAGGCGCTGCTCGACGCCTGGCCGGCACCGGCGCAGGACACCGCCGCCGCGCCGCGGCTGCCGCGGCCACACCCAGGCCATCCGCCTTTGGGCGAGCTGGGACGGGTGCGCCCGGACGCGCTCATGACCGCCATCCAGCGCATCGTCGTGGACGGCAGCGACTCCGTCGTGCTGGAGGAATCAGAAAACGCTTTCACCTGGGCGACACACTACCTGCGTTTCGCGCAGCCGGGGCGCTACCGCGTCAGCACCAACGTCGGCTCCATGGGCCACGCCGCGACTGGCGTGGTCGGCGCGGCGCTCGGGCGCGGCGGCAAGGCTGTGGCGATCGTCGGCGACGGCGCCATGCTGATGAACAGCGAGGTGAACACGGCGGCGAAGTGGCAGGTGCCGGCGGCGTGGATCGTGCTCAACGACGGCCGCTACAACATGTGCCACCAGGGCATGGCCGCGCTCGACATGGCGGGCGTGGCCGACGCCAGCTTCCCGCCGGTGGACTTCTCCCTGCTCGCCCGCGCCATGGGCGCGCGGGGCGTGCGCGTCCAGCGCGAGGACGAGTTGGAGGCGGCGCTTCTTCAGGCGCTCTCCGCCTCTGGGCCGTTCGTCGTTGACGTGCTCATCGACCCCGACAAGCCGGCTCCCGCTCTCGGGCGCAACGAGGGCCTGCGCGCCGCCCAAGCCGGCGCCTCGCGCCAGGAAGGGCTCAGCTTCCCCGTCCTGCCGACCAACTAGCGAGCGACCCAGCCATGGAAAGCAACACCTTCGCCACGTCCACCTATATCGCCACGTCCGAGACAGCGGCGTTCGCCTACCTGCGCGACCTGCGCAACCTGGACGAATGGACGCTCTACAGCCGCATGGTCGAGCAGATGGACGAGGACACGTGGCGCGGCACGGCGTCCGGCTACCAGCACGACCTCTACTACCATGTGCGCCCGATCGAGACGAAGCTGTTCCGCGGCGTCGAGTGGCATTGCGGCTTCGAGTACCGGGAAGTACTTCCAGTGCTATCCCGCGCTGGTGTTCCCGGCCAGCTATGTGGGCTCGGACGAGCCGGGCGTGTACTTCCACTGGCTCAGCTTCGTCGGCCCCGAGCGCCGCACGCCGATGATCATGCAAGGCATCCACTTTGTGCACACGGCGGAGATCCGCTCGCTCAAGGCGGCGCTGGAGCGCAAGGCGGGCCACGACGCGGCGGCGCCGGGCCGCTTCGCCATCGAGACCGCCTCCATCTTCGTCGACGCGCCGCTCGACCTGGCGGCGGACTATCTGGGCGACCTCCGCGCCATGACCGAGTGGGCCTATTTCATCCGCCCGATGGCGAGGCGGGCCGCGAGCGCGGCGCGTTCCGCGACGAGTACGACCAGCCCGTCGAGGTTAGCGTCCGCACCTATGATTGCAAGAATTATAGATCCGGCTGTCATTATCTTGAATCATGCCGCATAGCGCATGGACTTCTGGCGGAGGAAGCTGCGGACCCGGGCGGGCGACTTGGCCAGCCGACGCATGTGGCTGATGGCGGCCTGCTTGAGCTGCTGTTTGCTGCGCATTGGCGGCTTGCGGGTGACGTGCCGCTTGAGGTCGGCATTCAGCCCTTCATCCGGATTGAGTTCCGGACTGTGGGACGGCAGGTAGGAGACCTCGATCTGCGCCTTGTGCCGGGCGAGCCACTCACGCACCACCGCCGAACGGTGCACTGGCAGCCGGTCGAGGATCAGGAACACCTTGCGCCCGGCATCACGGATCAGGCGTTGCAGGAAGCCGATCAGCACCGGCGCCTTGATCGCGCCGTCCAGCACCTGCCAGCGCAACTCGCCTCGGTTGCTGACCGCCGAGATCAGGCCCCGCCCGATGCGGCGCTGGTTGGGCCGCACGACGGGTGTCTTGCCGGGGAGCGCGTAGGAACGACCGCGCACGTCCTCGGCGCGCAGCCCGGTCTCGTCGCCCCAGAAGATCACCCCACGCGCCCGCCGGGCCCGGGCGACAATCGCTGGATACTCCCGGCGCAGCCAATCGCGCACCGCTGCCGGTTGCTGCCCATGGGCCCGCCGCAGCGGCTTTTGCGCGGTGAAGCCCCAGCGTGCCAGGTGCGTGCCGGTGGTGCGCACCGCCAGGCGCACGCCATACTGGCGGCGGATGAGCGCACCCACCGCCCCCTCCGCAGCCATTCCATGGACTGCGTCCATGGAACCTTCGGCTGCTCCGCCCGGCTCCACAGCGCAAAGTCCAGGCCCAACTCGTCGGGCACACGGCGGCAGATCAGCCGCTGGATCTCCCTCTCCTGTGCCGTCGTCAGCAGCTTCTGCTCGTCTGGCTTGCGCCCGCGCTTGCCGCTGACCAGCCCCGTCTCGCCCTGGGCGTCAAAACGCTTGCAGATGTCGAACACGCCGGTTTGGCTGAGCCCGACCTGGGCGGCGATTGCCGCATAGTTCGCACCGCTCTGGCGCAGGCCGATCACCTGTCGCCGTCTTTCTTCCTGGGCCGCCGGAGCCAGCTTGCGCATGTCCACGTGCTTCATGTCCGAGGACGTGGTGGCCCTCAGCTTCTATCCAAGATAATGGCAGCCGGATCTATATGTCATCCTCGAGTTCGAGCACCGCTATCAGCGCCTCGACTACGTCCAGCGCAACTGCCTGATGCTCGTTCCGTGCAGCTACGCGTTCGGCAACCCGAGCGCGCGGGGGTGCATCCAGCACCGCGTGGCGTTCTTCGACAAGAAGGCGCCGCCCTGGCACGGCAAGTTGCAGATCGAGGACTACGGCGCCGAGGCCATGAGCCTGAAGCGCCGGCTGGAGCAGAAGGCCGGAAACCTCGATTCGTTCGCGCGCGGCATGAGCTATGTCCCGGAGAACGCCGGATGAACGCCATCGCGCCGCGCGAGATCGCGCGAGAGGCGCCGCGCGCGGCCGCGCCGGCACTCCTGCTTTTGGACAACTACGACAGTTTCACATTCAACCTGTACCACCGCCTCGGCGAGCTGGGCGCGCGGGTCGATGTCCGGCGCAACGACGCGGTGACGCCGGAGGAGGTCATCGGCGCGTGTCCGGACGCGGTGGTGATCTCGCCTGGTCCCTGCGACCCGGATCGCGCCGGCATCTCGCTCGCTCTCATCGAGCGCGCGGCGCACGCCTGCCCGGTCCTGGGCGTGTGCCTGGGCCACCAGGCGATCGGCCAGGTCTTCGGCGGCCGGGTGGTGCGCGCGCCGGCGCCGATGCACGGCAAGGTCAGCTTGATACACCACGACGGAACGGGCGTGTTCGCCGGCCTGCCCAGCCCGTTCCCCGCCACGCGCTATCACAGCTTGATCGTCTCGCGCGGCGGCCTGCCGGCGGCGCTGCGGATCAACGCCTGGACCGAGGACGGCCTGATCATGGGTCTGCGCCACGAGCGCCTGCCCGTGCATGGCGTGCAGTTCCATCCCGAGAGCATCGAGACCGAGGCGGGCTACGACCTGCTGCGCAACTTCCTCGCCCTCGTGCCGGGCGGGGCGCCGTCGTGAGCAGCGACTTCCAGCCGATCCTGCACAGCCTCGCGCGCGGCGCGCAACTGAGCGCCGCGCAGACCGAGCCGGCGTTCGACCTGATGATGCAGGGCCGCGCGACTCCCACCCAGATTGGGGGCCTGCTCATGGCGATGCGCGTGCGCGGCGAGACGGTGGACGAGATCACCGGCGCCGTCCGCGCCATGCGCGCGCACATGACCCCGGTCGCGGCGCCCGGCGACGTGATCGACACCTGCGGCACGGGTGGCGACGGGGCACAGACGCTGAACATCTCGACCGGCGTGGCGTTCGTGGTCGCGGGCTGCGGCGTGCCGGTCGCGAAGCACGGCAACCGGGCGATCTCGTCACGATCGGGCGCGGCGGACGTGCTGGAGGCGCTGGGTGTCAACCTCGAGCCGGCGCTCGACGCGCTCAGCCGCGCGTTCCACGAGGCGCGGGTCGGCTTCCTGTTCGCGCCCCGCCACCACGGCGCGACGCGGCATGTCGGCCCGAGCCGGCGCGAGCTTGGCACGCGCACCATGTTCAACCTTCTCGGGCCGCTGGCGAACCCCGCTGGGGCGCGGCGGCAGTTGCTTGGCGTCTTCGGCGCCGAGTGGCTGGCGCCCGTCGCCGCGGTGCTGGGCGCCCTCGGCTCGGAGCGCGCCTGGATCGTGCATGGCGGCGACGGCTTGGACGAGTTGACCACCACGACCCGTTCCCTCGTCGCCGAACTGCGCGACGGCGCGATCACGCAATTCGAGGTCTGGCCCGAGCAGGCCGGCCTCGCGCGCGCCAGGATCGACGACCTGAGGGGCGGCGACGCGCGCGACAACGCCGCCGCGCTGCGCGCTTTGCTGCGCGGGCGGACCGGACCGTATCGGGACATCGTCGTGCTGAATGCCGCCGCGGCGCTGATCGTCGCTGGAAAGGCGGACGACCTGCGGCACGGCGCCGAACTGGCGCGATGCTCGATCGACTCGGGAGCGGCGGCGGAGCGCCTGGACGCACTCGTTCGCCTGACCAATGAGGTTCCCGCATGACCGGCACGCTGGCGGAAATCTGCGCGGCCAAGCGCGAGCATGTCGCGCGGTGCCGGGCGCGGTCGTCGTTGCGGGAACTCATGGCGGCGCTGTCGCCGGAGCCGCCGAGAGGCTTCCTTCGCGCGCTGCGCGGCGCGGCGCAGGCGGGACATCCCGCTCTGATCTGCGAGATCAAGCGCGCCAGTCCGAGCAAGGGACTGATCCGCTCCGACTTCGAACCGGCGGCGCTGGCGCGCGCCTACGAGGCGGGCGGGGCAACGTGCCTCTCGGTGCTCACGGACGAGCCCTATTTCATGGGCGCGAACGAGCACCTCACCGCCGCGCGCGCGGCGGTTCGCCTGCCGGTGCTCAGGAAGGATTTCATCATCGACCCCTATCAGGTGGTCGAGGCCCGCGTGATCGGCGCCGACGCGGTGCTGCTCATCATGGCGGCGCTCAGCACCGAGCAAGCGGCGGAGCTGGAGGCTGTCGCGCACTTGCTCGGCCTGGACGTGCTGGTCGAGGTGCATGACGAGGCCGAGCTCGAGCGAGCGCGCAGGCTGCGCTCGCCGCTGATCGGGGTCAACAACCGCAGTCTCAAGACGCTCACGGTCGATCTTGCCACCACGGAGCGACTGGCCCGCCTGGTCCCGCCCGACCGCCTGCTGGTGTGCGAGAGCGGCATCCGGTGCGCCGCCGACTTGGAGCGCATGCGCGCGGCTGGCGCCCGCTGCTTCCTCGTCGGCGAGAGCCTGATGCGCGAGCGCGACATCGTGGCGGCGACGGCGGCCTTGCTGGGCACGGTGGAGGCGTGAGCGGCACGCCGGTCGTTCTGCTCAAAGTATGCAGGAAACCATGATGCACGTTTTCCCCCGACGAAGCGCTTTCATCGGTGACTATGACGGCGGCCGCCCGCAGGTGGTCTGGACCACGCTGGTGGCCGACCTTGAAACCCCGGTCGCGGCGATGATGAAGCTCGCCGAGGGACAGCCCTACGGGTTTCTGCTGGAGTCGATCGAGGGCGGGTCGGTCCGGGGCCGCTACTCGTTCATCGGCCTCAAGCCCGACCTGATCTGGCGCTGCTTCGGGGAGCGCGCCGAGATCAACCGGTCTGTGCGCTCGGGCGAGCGGCGCTACGATCCCTCTTCCCTGCCCGCGCTCGCCAGCCTGCGCGCGCTCGTCGCGGAGTGCCGCATCGACCTGCCGCCCGTCCTGCCCCCGGGCAGCGCCAGCCTAATCGGCTTTTTCGCCTATGATTTCGTGCGGCTGATCGAGCGCCTGCCCCCGGCCAATCCCGACGAGCTGGGATTGCCCGACGCGATGCTGATGCGTCCAACCGTGGTCGCGGTGTTCGACAACGTGCTCGATCAGATGACGGTAGTGACGCCGGTCTATCCCGCGCCGGGCGTCTCGGCCTTTGCGGCCTATGACCAAGCCCGCGAGCGCCTGGCCGACGTGGTCGCGGACCTGCGGCGCGGCCTTCCGCACCAGGGCGTGCCGAACGAGTCGGCCAGGACGCACGTGCCGGAATCGAACTGCACGCGCGCCGACTATCACGCGATGGTCGAACAGGCGAAGGCTTACATCCGCGCCGGCGACGCGTTCCAAGTCGTGCCCTCGCAGCGGTTCTCGCTGCCGTTCCGCTTGCCGCCTCTGACCTTGTATCGCTCGCTGCGGCGGCTCAATCCGTCCCCGTTCTCGTTCTACCTGAACCTTGGCGACTTCGCCCTGGTCGGCTCATCGCCCGAAATCCTGGTCCGGCTGCGCAACGGCACCATCACAGTGCGCCCCATCGCCGGAACGCGCCCCCGTGGCCGCACCCAGGCCGAGGATTTGGCGCTGGAGCGCGACCTGCTCACCGACCCCAAGGAGCTGGCCGAACACCTGATGCTGCTTGATCTTGGCCGCAACGATGTCGGGCGGGTCGCCAGCGTCGGCTCGGTGCACATCACCGAGAAGATGATCGTCGAGCGCTACTCGCACGTCATGCACATCGTTTCCAATGTCGAGGGGGAGCTTGATCCAGCGCGCGCCGACCTTGTCGACGTGCTGTGCGCGGGCTTTCCGGCCGGGACGGTGTCGGGCGCGCCGAAGATCCGCGCGATGGAGATCATCGACGAGCTGGAGCCGACCCGGCGCGGCTTCTACGCCGGCGGGATCGGCTACATCGGCGCGGACGGCAACATGGACACGTGCATCGGCCTGCGCACCGGGCTGGTCAAGTCCGGCACGCTGTACGTCCAGGCGGGCGGCGGCGTGGTCGCGGATTCGGACCCCGAAACCGAGTACCAGGAGTCCTGCCACAAGGCCGAGGCGCTGCTGCGCGCGGCGGACGAGGCGATGCGTCTCGCTGGGAATGGAGCGGCATCCCCCGCCGAGTACGAGATGGCCGACTGACGCCTCCATCACCCGACCCCAAGCCGAAGGCGCCTGAGAGTGAGTGTGGTCATGGCTGATCTCATGTTTGAGGATGGCGAGAGGGTGGCTGAAACGATCCCCGAAACCCGCTCGGAGGATTGGTCGCCGTCGTCGTGGCGGGTCCGGCCCGCCCGGCAGATGCCGGCCTACGACGACCCAGTCCGTCTCGCGGCGGTTGAGGCGCGGTTGCGCGGCTACCCGCCCCTCGTCTTCGCGGGTGAGGCGCGCGAGCTGCTCCGGCAGCTCGGCGAGGTGGCGCACGGGCGCGGCTTCCTGCTGCAAGGCGGCGACTGCGCCGAAAGCTTCACGGAGTTCGGGGCCGACACCGTTCGCGACACGCTGCGCGTGCTGCTGCAAATGGCGGTCGTGCTCATCTTCGGCGCCGGCGTGCCCGTGGTGAAGGTCGGCCGCCTCGCGGGGCAGTTCGCGAAGCCGCGCTCCTCGGACCTCGAGCGCCAGGGCGATCTGGAGCTGCCGAGCTACCGCGGTGACATCGTCAACTCGTTCGACTCCACGCTGGACGGGAGGCGGCCCGATCCCGAGCGGCAGATCCAAGCCTACGCGCAGGCGGCGGCGACGCTGAACCTGCTGCGCGCGTTCACCGACGGCGGCTACGCCATGCTGACGCATGTCCACAAGTGGAACCTGGACTTCGTCAGGCGCTCGGCGCAGGGCGAGCGGTGCCGGAAAGTGGCTGACTGCATTTCCGAGGCGCTCGCTTTCATGGCGGCGTGCGGGGTGTCGGAGCTGAGCACGCCCCAGGTGGCGTATACAAAGGTCTACACCTCGCACGAGGCCCTGCTGCTCGGCTTTGAGGAGGCGCTGACCCGGACCGACTCTCTGACCGGCGACTGCTACAACACGGCCGCGCACATGCCTTGGATCGGCGACCGCACGCGCGACCTGGACGGCGCGCATGTCGAGTACATGCGCGGCATCGCCAATCCGATTGGCGTCAAAGCGGGTCCGTCGATGACCGCGGACGACCTGCTGCGCCTCTGCGACGTCCTCAATCCGCGCAATACCGCGGGCCGGCTGACCGTGATCGCACGCATGGGGCACGAGAAGGTGGGTGTCCAGCTTCCGCCGCTGATCCGCGCCGTGCGGTGCCAAGGCCGGCATACCGTCTGGTCGTGCGATCCGATGCACGGGAACACGATCAACTCGGCCTCGGGACATAAGACTCGGCCATTCGGCCAGATCATGCAGGAGGTCGCGGGCTTCTTCGCCGTGCATCGGGCGGAGGGCACGCATCCAGGCGGCATCCATGTCGAGATGACTGGGCAGGATGTCACCGAATGCACTGGGGGGGGCGCAAGGGATCACCGACGCGGCGCTCCCGGACCGGTACCACACCCAGTGCGACCCGCGCCTGAACGCCGAGCAGAGCCTGGAGGTCGCTTTCCTGCTCGCCGAAAGCCTCAAGGAAGCACGATGAGCGCGGACGCGGAGTTCGAGCCAGTGGCGGACCGCGCGCCGCGGGCCTCGTTCGGGCAGATCACGTTCGTCGGCATCGGACTGGTCAACGGCTCCCTTGCCCGCGACGTGCGGCGGCTTGGCCTGGCCGAGCGGCTGGTGGCGACGGCGCGGCGGCGGGAGACGCTCGACCAAGCCCGCGTCCTGGGACTAATCGACGCGACGACACCCGACGCCGCCGCCGCCGTGCGCGACGCGGATCTGGTGGTGCTCGGCGTTCCCGTCAGGTCGAGCGGCGAGGCGGCGCGCGCCATCGCGCCGGGCCTGCGCCCTGGCACCATCGTGACCGACGTCGGCTCGGTGAAGGCGGGGGTCATCGACCTCGTGGCGCCACACCTCGACATGCGTCGTTTCGTGCCGGGCCATCCCGTCGCCGGCACCGAGAACTCCGGGCCGGCCGCGGCGGTGGGGCGGCTGTTCCATTGCCGGTGGTGCATCCTGACCCCGCGCGACGACACCGATCCCGTTGCCGTCGAGCGCGTGGCGGCGCTGTGGCGCGCGGTCGGCTCGCGCGTCGAGCGGATGGACGCGGCGCACCACGACAAGGTTCTGGCCGTCACCTCGCACCCGCATCGCCGCCTCCAATCCCACCATGTGGCGGGACGTGTTCCTGCACAACAAGGCGGCGGTGCTGGAGATCGTTGGTCGCTACATCGAGGATCTCGTGGCGCTCCAGCGCGCGATTCGGTGGAACGAGGCCGACGCGCTGCACAGGCGATTCGAGAGCGCGCGCTCCGTCCGACGCGAGGTGGTCCGCGCCGGGCAGGCCTACAAGCGGATTCCAAGCATCGGCTGCGCGCGAGCGGACGATCCGCCGCCCGTCGCGCGGGCGACAAAGCAATTTCAAATTTAATCAGCTAAGGAAGGCATGCGGATGGCAGACGGTTCCAGCGGCAACCAAACTGAGGGCGGCACGCCCGACAGCACTACGGGCGGCAGCGGTCCCGCCTCCGGCAACAACAACGTCATGGTTGACGGCGGCGACAACAAGTTCGTCGTCCAATACCAGCTTTCGCCCGGCGGAGACGGCGGCTTCCCCAGTGGCGGCAACACGGTCACTGTTGAAGGTAACAACAACCAATTCATTGTGGTGTTCGACTACTCTTCATCCAGCGGGAGCACGACAGGCATGAGCGGAACCACGAGTACAGACATGACCGGCGCCGCGGGCAGCGCGTCCGGCAGCCCCGGCACGAGCAGCGCCTCTGGCGGAGACTTGGGTGGCACCTACGACTTCAGCGGCCTCGGTCAGGGAAGCACGAGCGGCGGCTCGGGAAGCACCACGAGCGGCAACGTGTCCGTCACCACGCCGGGCAACGACAGCGTAACGGTTGACGGGGGCAACAACGCGTTCGTCATTACCTACACGGGCCCCTCGTCCGGAGACTCCAGCGGATCGACCGGCGGCAACTCGGTCACCGTGGACGGCGGCAACAATCAGTTCGTCGTCGTGTTCAATCACTCCTCCTCTTCCGGCGGCGGCGGGGCGAGCACGGGCGGCAGCAACCCCCTCGTTGTCACGAGCGGCGGGGCGGGGAATCCCTTTTCCGGCGGCAGCAATCTTTTCGCCGGCGGCAGCACCGGTTCGAGTGGCGGCACGACACCGAGCAGCGACACGAGCGGCGCGACCAGCTCCAGCGGCAGCACCACGCCTGCGAGCGACACGAGTGGCAACACCAATTCAAGCGGAGGCACCATGCCCGGCAGCGACAGGAGCGGCATCACCAGCGCCGCAGGCGGCTCCAACGGCAACGCGAACCCGAACTACCCCTATGACTTCAGCGCCTTTCAGGGCAACACCAGCGGCGGCTCGCCGTCCAGCTCAGACTCGAGCGGCATTCCCTTCATTGGCGGCAGCACGGGTCCAACCGCCGGCACAACCGGCTCTTCGGGTGGCGGGAGCAGCGGCGCGATGGGCAGCCCCGGCGCAAGCTCGTCCGACACCTCGAGCCTCGACCTGACGAGCCTGCTCAAGATGAGTCCCTTCGGACCCCTGCTCAACCTTCCCGGCGTCACGCCGCAGACCCTGTTCGGCAATGTTGGCGGCGGCAACAATCCCTTCGCCAGCCTCACGAGCGGCAGTTCCGATTCCGCCACGTCCACGGGCGACTCCTCGGCGGCGGGCAGCAGCAATCCGTTCGCCAGTCTCGGGTCGGGCAGCAACCCGTTCGCCAGTCTCGCGAGCGGCAGCAGTGATTTGTCTAGCTTCGCGAGCAGCAATCCCTTCGCGAGCCTCGCGTCAGGCAGCAATCCTTTGGCTAGCCTTGGGTCGGGCGGCAACCCGTTCGCCAACTTCGGCTAGGCAGCCGGAAACGAGCAACGAGCCAGGGCCGGAGCGGTCCGGCGGCGCGCGATCCGCGCCGCCGGATCGCGCGTAGCCTTGGATCGTGCTGTGGCTGGCGTTGCAGCGTCCCGCGTCACAACGCCTCGGTATCGTGAAATCGGCTGAAGTCGATCACGCGCTGTCCGCGCGCGGTGTAGCCGAAAATGTCGGCGAGGCGGTGATCCCAACGTATCTCGTCCGAGCGGTAGGAATAGCGCGCGTGGATCGTCTGAGACATCGTCTCGTCCAGCCCCGTCACGGTCACAACGATTTCTGCCTCTGCCGCGTCGAGGGAATCGGGCGTGGCGCCCCAGAGCGGGCTGTCCTCCTCCAGGGCGTGCATCGGCATGAAGGATATCCCGAAGATCGGCGTGTGGGCGCGGGCAAGCTTCAGATCGTAAAAGCGGCGCATGAACACGCCCTCGGCGGTGCGCTCGTTGCGCACCAGCGTGAGCCCCACCTCGGCTTGCAGGATTTGGTTCCGACGCTCGTTGGCCATCCGCATGGTTAGGGTCTGGACGCCGTCATGGGGTCCGACCACCGCCCATTGGCTGAACATGACCCGCGCGGTTGGGCGAGAGAACCGGGCAAAAACGAGACCAGTGGTCAGCGCCAGCAGCAGTACGCCCAGGAGTGCCTCGGCCGTCACCAACAGATTGGCGTAGATGGTCCCGGGAGTGAGCTGGCCATAGCCGATCGTCGCCATCGTTTGAATACTGAAGAAGAACGCGTCGGCCAGGCTGCCGGGGTGGGCACCGGTGATCGTCCCAGGTTGAACCATGTAGAGCAGCGCAAAAGCGATGTTGCTGCCGAGGTAGATGAGGGCCGCCAGGAGCAGGAACTGACGCCAGGCCATAGTCAGCGTTTCGTGATACAGGTCACTCCACCGGTTCGTGCGCAGACCGACGCGAAGCATACTCTCCTCGCCGGGTCGCGGCACGATCCGGCCAGGACGCGTGCGCACGTTCCTTGGCGGCTCTGGCAACACGGAGACAGGATGTCGACGGAAGGCCATGCGAACGCCGATTTAGCCTATCCGGTGGCTGCCCACGGTTGCCTCCCGTATTCCTTTGCAACCGCGGTCTGCGGTCTCGATTTCAATAGCATCAAGCACAATGAGGTATTGCGCAAGCGCAAACTCACGCGCGAAACTGCTGCGGGTCCGCGCCTGCGGCCGTCGGGTCGAGCACCGCAGGACCGTCCAGACCTTGACTTTGATCATGTCAACCACCTTGTAAGCCTCGATCGACCAGTTGGAACGTCTCCAGCGGATTCATCGAGCTCTGCATTCCATGCAGGAGAGACATATGTTCCTTACACATGCGAGATATCTCGGCCGAGCCTGACGCTGCCGATTGCCTGCCTGGGCTTGGCACTTGGGCTTGGGGGCGCTGCGTACGCGCAGCAGCAGCAACCCCGCAATCCAGCTCATAACACCGCCAGATGTAGTCAGAAATCGGATTCGGAGCAGTTGGGCAACGCCGACCAACTTCCGTCGCAGCGGGCTGATCAGGAGCAGGCGGGCTCCGGCTCGTCCTACAAGCCGCAACGGACGCAGGGCTTGCCGCCAGGATTGTACGCGCAAGCGCAACCGCATCCGACTTTCCCGCAGGATCAATCGCGGACGGCTTCAAACGGGCGCTCTGGCGCCGCGTCTTCGACCAACGGCCCCTGCGGCTAAGCCTCGACGTTCAGCGCAGCCGGCGCCCGCCGGGGCGGTGCGCCGGCTAGCCCTCGCAGGTGCGGGACGACCGACACTTGCATATGCGACCAAGCCCGCGGATGCCCGGCGAGCCGACGTCGCTAGGGTCTGATCTGCAAGGCCCGCCACTCCGGTCCGGGGCGGGTCTGCTTCTGCGGCATCACCAGCAGCAGCGCGAACTGCCGGTGCGCGGCGCGCGCCGCGTCCAGCGCGGGGACAAAGTCGACCGGCGCGTGCATGACGCGGTCCTGCACCCGCAGGATCGCGTCGCCCGCGACCCACCCGCGCCAGGCCGCGTCCGTGCCGGGCGCGACCGCGGTGACAAGGATACCGGGCACTTGGGGGCCGAGGTGGAGCCTGACGCGCGGCGCATCGAGCAGCGGCGCCACGGTCAAGCCGAGGTCGGGTGAGATGGCCTGCGTCACCTTCACCGGCGCGATCGGTGCGTCGAAGCTCTCCCATTGCTGGCGCGGCCACTCGCCCACCGTCGCCGCGACCTCCTTCGTCTCGCCCCCGCGCAGGACTGTGAGATTGACGCGGGTGCCCGGCGCGGTCCCGGCGATGTCGCGCAGCAGGGCGCGCTCGTCGCTCGGCGGCGTCCCGTTGAAGTCCAGCACGATGTCGCCAACCTGCAGGCCGGCCGCCGCCGCGGCCCCACCCTCGGTGACGTAGGCCACGATCGAGCCGCGCGGCTCCCCCATCCCCAGCGCCGCGGCCATCTCCGGGGTGATCTGCTGCACCTTGAAGCCCAGCCAGCCGGGGCGCAGCCAGCCGAAGCGGCGCAGCTGGCCAATGACGAAGCGCGCGTCCGCCGCCGGGATCGCGAAGCCGAGCCCGGCCGAGCCGGCGGTCGGCGAGATGATGGCGGTGTTGATGCCGACCACCCGCCCCTGCATGTCAAACAGCGGCCCGCCGGAATTGCCGTGGTTGATGGGCGCGTCGGTCTGGACGTAGTCGTCGTAGGGCGTCTCCATGATGTTGCGGTTGAGCGCGCTGACAATCCCGCCCGTGACCGACAACCCCACCCCGAGCGGGTTGCCGATCGCCAGCACCGGGTCGCCGACCCGCACCGCGTGGCTGTCGCCCCATTGCGCCGCCTTCAGCGGCGCGGGCGGCGCGACCTCGAGCAGCGCGATGTCGGCCAGGCGGTCGGCGGCGGCGACCTTCGCCGCGAGCTGGGCGCCGTCGGAACACGTGACGACGATCTCGTAGGCGCCGTCGATGACGTGGTAGTTGGTGACGATCTCCCCCTTGGGGTCGATGACGAACCCCGACCCGAGCTGGCGCTTCTGCTCGGACGACGACAGGCCGGGACCCGTCGCGCCCGCCATCTGCGGCGCGGGGGTCTTGGCCACGACCAGGGCGGTGACGTTGACCACCGTCGGCAGCAGGCTGCGCACCAGGCCCGAGCGGTCGAACTGCATCTCCTGCGCGCCCGCCGGCGGGGCGCCGGCGAGCAGGCAGGCCAAGAGCCAGGTCAGGAGAACTGAAAACCGCATATGTCCACCCATCTAGCAAGCCTCCGCCGCGGCCACGTATGATCCGAAGTCAGCGACCTCCGATTGTGCGTGGACTCTGCCGCGGCCCGCTCAGAGCTTTCCTCGCTCGACGCGATTTCACCGAATACAATCCCAATGAGCCGGGCATTGAAGGTCGCCCAAGGCGCGCGCTTTCGCAAGGCCGCCTCCCATGATCGCGCCAGGCCACGACAGGCCGGTATCAGTGCGGACCCCGCACCGACACCGGGCTCCGGGGCGCCATGGTGCCGAGCGTGGCGTCTTCCGACTCCCCCCGGATCGGCCGCCGCCGGCTTGGCCGGGCGACCCAACGGGCGAGCACGTAGAACACCGGGGTGAACAGCAGCCCGAACAGTGTCACGCCTAGCATCCCGGCGAACACCGCCGTACCGAGGGACTGCCGCATCTCGGCGCCGGCGCCGGTCGCGACCGCCAGCGGCACGACACCGAAAATGAAGGCGAGCGAGGTCATCAGGATCGGACGCAGCCGGGTGCGCGCCGCCGCCACCGCCGCCTCAAAGCGCGTCATCCCTTGTTCCTCGGCCTGCTTCGCGAACTCCACGATCAGGATCGCGTTCTTCGCGGCGAGGCCGACCAGCACCACCAGCCCGACCTCGACCAGGATATTGCGGTCGAGCCCGCGCGCGTTCACGCCGAGCATCGCGGCGAGGATGCACATCGGCACGATCAGCACCACGGCCAGCGGCAGCAGCCAGCTTTCGTACAGCGCCGCAAGCAGGAGATAGACGAACACGACGGCGAGCCCGAAGGCGACGATCGCGGTGTTGCCCGCGAGCTTCTCCTGAAGCGCAATCTCGGTCCACTCGAAGCCGAACCCCGGCGGCAGCCGTTCGCGGGCGATCGTCTCGACTGCCGCGATAGCCTGCCCGGTCGAAAAGCCGCGGTTAAGGGTGAGCTGCACCTCCGCCGCCGGATAAAGGTTGTAGCGTGGCACTCGGAACGGACCGGTGGTATCATGGAAGCTCGCCACTGCTCCGATCGGCACCATGTCGCCAGCGCTGTTGCGCGTCTTGAGGTTCTCGACATCACGCAGGGTCAGGCGAAACTGGTTGTCCGCCTGGGCATTCACCTGGTAGGTGCGGCCCAGCAGATTGAAGTCGTTGATGTATGCCGAGCCCATGTAGGTCGACAGCGCCTCGAACACGTTGTCGATCGGCACGCCCAGCAGCTCGGACTTCGTGCGGTCGATGTCGGCGTAGACCTGCGGCGTGTGGGTGTTGAACAATGTGAAGGCCTGGCCGAAGCCCGGCGTCTGCGCCGCCGATCCCGCGACGATCCAGGTGGCCTGTTCCAGCGCCGGCAGCCCGCGGCCGGCGCGATCCTCCACATAGCCCTTCAACCCGCCCCCCGTGCCGATGCCGGGAACCGGCGGCGGATTCAGCACGATCGGGAAGGCATCGGACAGTTGGAACAGGTGCTGCTGGACATCGGCGTGGATACGGGCAGCGGTCAGCCCGCGCGGCACGCGGAACTCGAAGGGCTTTAGGGACACGAAGATCACGCCAGTGTTCGGCGCGTTGGTGAAGGTCGCGCCGTCGAACCCGACGAACGCCACCGAGCTTTGCACCCCAGGCCGCTCTAGGATGATCTCCGAGGCACGGCGGATCACCGCGTCGGTGCGGCTCAAGGAGGCGCCGGGCGGCAATTGGAACGCGGCGATCAGGTAGCCGCGATCGAGCTGCGGAATCAGCCCTGTCGGGGTCTTCGCCAAGCGGTCATACGCAAGGTAGATCAGCCCCGCATAGACCACCAGCACGACCACGCCAAGCCGTACGAGGCGGCGCGTGAGTGCGCCGTAACCGGCCGACAGGCGGTCGAATGCCCAGTTGAACCCCGCAAAGAACCAGCGCAACGGGGCCGACAGGCGCCGCAGCAGCGTGGGCCGCGGCGCGGGCTCGTGCGCCTTCAGCACGATCGCGGCAAGCGCCGGCGACAAGGTGAGCGAGACGAAGCAGGAGATGACAGTCGCCGCGGCGATGGTGATCGCGAACTGACGGTAGAACGAACCTTGCAGCCCGCTGATGAACGCCGTAGGGATGAACACGGCGCACAGCACCAAGGCGATCGCGACCAATGCGCCGCCGACCTCGTCCATCGTCTTGTGCGCCGCCTCTTTCGGCGACAAGCCCTGGCGCAGGTAGCGTTCGACATTCTCCACGACCACGATGGCGTCATCGACCACGATGCCGATCGCCAGCACAAGGCCGAACAGCGACAGCGTGTTGAACGTGATGCCGACGGCCTCCATGACCACGAAGCAGCCGATCAGCGAGACCGGGATGGCGACAACCGGAATGATCGCCGCCCGCCAGGTCTGCAGGAACACGATCACCACGACGGCAACGAGGAGGATCGCTTCGTACAGGGTCCGGATCACCTCGTTAATCGATTGCTGGATGAACTCGGTTGGATTGTAGACCACCGTGTAGTCGACGCCCGACGGGAAGGTTCTTTTCGCCTCCTCCATTGCGTGCTTCACCGCGGCGGCGGTGGCCAGCGCATTGGAACCGGGCCTCTGATAGATCACGATGGCGGTCGCCACATCCTTGTTCAGGTAGGCGTTGATGGTGTAGTCCTGAGCCCCGAGTTCGACGCGCGCGATGTCGCGCACGCGCACGTAACCGCCCCCTGGGTCGGCGCGCACGACGATATTGCCGAACTGGTCGACGTCCGTCAGCCGCCCCAGTGTCTGCACCGAGAGCTGGAATGCGCCCGGCGAGGCCGCCGGGGGCTGGTTGATCGCCCCCGCTGCCACCTGGAGGTTGGCCGCACGCAGCGCGTTCACCACGTCGCCCGCGGTCAGGCCGCGCGCCGCCACCTTGGCGGGATCGAGCCAGATCCGCATCGCGTAGTCGCGCGCCCCGAAGATGTTGACGTCGCCCACGCCGTCGACGCGGGCCAGCGCATCCTTGATGTGCAGGGTCGCGTAATTGGAGATGTACTGCTGGTCGCGGCTGCCGTCCGGCGAGATCATGTGCACGACCATCATCAGGTCGGGCGAGGCCTTCCGCACCGTCACGCCGAGGCGGCGAACGTCGTCGGGCAGCCGCGGCTCCGCCACCGAGACCCGGTTCTGCACCAGCACCTGAGCCGTATCGATGTTGGTTCCCGGCTTGAACACCACGTCGATCGACAGGGTGCCGTCGCCGACGGACTGCGAGGTGACGTACAGCATGTTGTCGACGCCATTCACCTCCTGCTCGATCGGAGTCGCCACCGTCGCGGCCAGAACTTCGGCCGATGCGCCCGGATAGGTCGCGCGGATGTTCACAGTCGGCGGCGCGATCTCCGGGTACTCAGAGATCGGCAGGCTCTGCTGCACGATCGCGCCCGCAATGATCAGCAGCAACGACAGGACCGTCGCGAAGATCGGCCGGTCGATGAAGAAGTGCGAGAACCGCATGCGGCGCTCCCGAGGGAGGTGGCGACGAGGCCGCCTCAGTTGGCGGCTGGCTTGCCGGCGGGTTTCGACTGGGTGCTGATCGTCACCGCGGGTGGCTTCATATCAGGAGGCTGCGGAGCGGCCGGCGTGCTCTCAACCGCCTTGATCTCGCCCGGCTGCGGCTGGACCGTGGCGCCTGGGCGAACAAATGGATTTGCCAGGCCACCGATGATCACCTTGTCGTTCGCCGCGAGGCCGCCCGTCACCGCGCGCAGCCCGAGTGCGATACCAGCAGGCGTGATCGTCTTCGGGACCACCTTGTTGTCGGAGGAGAGCGTGTACAGGATCTTTTGCGCCTGGTCGGATACGATCGCGGCGTCTGGCACGAGCAGCACGTCCTCGTAGCCACCGAACAGGCGCAATCGCCCGAACGTTCCCGGCGCGAAGAAGTAGTCCTTGTTGTCGAACACGGCGCGGCCGCGGATCGTGCCCGAGCGGGCATTCACCTCGTTGTCCACGAAGTTCATATGGCCCGTGTGGGTCCATTCCGCCTCATCGGCAAGCCGCACCTGAACCGGGTTCTGGGTGTCCCGCGAGGAGTGGCGCTGACCACTGGCGTTCAGGCGGGCGTAGCGGATGTAGTCGGCCTCCGAGCCCTCAAACACGAAGTGGATCGGATCAAGGCTGACAATGGTAGTCAGCAGGGTGGCGTCTCCGGTGCCGGAGACCAGATTGCCGACATCCACCTTACGATCGGAGATGCGGCCAGGGATCGGGGCGACAACGCGGGTCCACTCCAGGTTCAGTTCGGCGTTACGCAGCGACGCCTCAGCCGACATCTCCTGGGCTCGGTCGACCTCCAGGGTGGCCCGGCGCTGGTCCAGGTCGCGCGCTGTCGTGGTCGCCGTCTTGACCAGTTCCTGGGCCCGCGCGAAGTCGACCGTGGCCTGATGCACCTGAGCCTGGGTGCGCACCACGTCCGCGCGGGCCTGCTCAACCGCGATCTCGTAAGGGCGCGGATCGATGGTGAACAGCAGATCGCCCTTCGCCACGATCGCCCCATCCGTGAAATGGATCTGGGCGATGTAGCCTGAGACACGCGGCCGCACCTCCACGCGCTGCACCGCCTCGAACCGCCCCGTGAACTCGTCCCACTGGACAATGCGCCGCGCGAGCGGAGCGGCGACGGTGACGACAGGTGCCGGCGGGCCGCCCTGCGCGGCCGCGCCATCCGGCCACGCAAGCAGAGCGAGGGCGAAGGCGGCCAATGAAGCGGACAGCCAAGCGGCCGTACGGCACGGCGCAGGGCGCATTCTCATGGACTGCTCCTTCCCGTTCAATTGCATCGCAAACGGGCGGCGTCAAACGGGAGGCACTCGCCTCCGTGGGTCAGGCGGATACTGCATCACGAATTTGATTTCTTGCAAGTGCTTCGCCACCTAGCCAGTTGTCCGGGGGAAGACGCGTGATCCGCCGATCTTCAGATTTCTCATTGTGCGTCCTCCGCCGTCGGGGCGCGCGCGGGCAGGAAGAACAAGACCGGCACCGCAAGCTGTAGCGCGACCGACACCGGCACCGAGACCTGTGCCGCCACCATGGCGGCGAAGTAGAGCGCTGGACCGAGAAGACTCCGCCGCAATGACGCGTTCGCGAGGGCGCGGTACTCCGGCTTGAACAGCTTTGCGTGCCGCGTGGCGTACCAGCGCATCAGTGAAAAAGACGAGGCCGTCAGGAACATGGCAATGCTGAGGAGCGTCGCCGAAGCCGACCGGTCGGGATAAAGCCCGAGCAGGGCGGTCGGGAAAGGCGTGAAGGAAATCACCAGCAGGAACAGCCCGTTGAGCCAGAGCAGCCCGCGATCCGCATTGGCAAGCTGACCGAACAGATAGTGGTGCGAGACCCAGAACACGAGCACGAAGAAGAAACTCAGCGCCCAGGCGCCCAGCATCGGCAGTTGCTGGATGAGCGCCTGCCACAGCGCCGCGTTGCCGTCAGCGACGTGCTCCGGGATTTTTATGTTGAGCACCAGCAGGGTTATGACGATCGCGAGCACGCCGTCGGAGAACGCCTCCACCCGGCCAGTCTCGGCCTCTCCGCTGCGCAGAATGCCGCGCCGCATTGTCTCAGGGCTCCGCCAGGGCAAGAAGATACATCCGGCTCGACAAGCCGGGCGCGCCGACGTGATCGAACATCGCGGCTACTCCCCAAGCGCCCGGATCAGGGCCTCGGCGGTCTCCATGCCGGAAAAATTCTGCTGTTCGGTGAGCAGGTTGCCGTCGCGGACCGCGAAGCCGCGCCACAGTCCCGCCTGGACATAGTTGGCGCCGATGCGCCGCATCTCATCCTCGATGCGCCAGGGCATTACGTTCCTGTTGCGCGGCAGCAGACCCATGCTCCAGACCGCGTTGTCCGCGAACGCCTCCTCCACATTGGCGAAACCAGTGACCGTCTTGCCGGCCGCCAGATAGCTTCCGTCGGACAGCTTCGCATAGCGGAGGATGGCGACCCCGTGGCACAGCGCCGCGGCGAGCTTCCCCGCCTCGTAGAACGCCACGAATGTCCGGTGCAGCCCGGTGGCGGTTTCCAATCTAAACATCGGCGCCTAGCCGCCAGCGACCATGATCGCGTCGAAACGGTCCAACACGATCTCGGACACGGGCTTCGTGCTCTCGACCAGCGCGGCAAGGTTCGGCGTCGCGATGAACCCCATGCTGATGAGGTCGGAGGACGAGTAGCCGGACGCGTCGCGCGGGTCGCTCATCGCGTCGGCCTCGCACCGGCCGCCGGCGGGGCTGAATACCTCGACCTCATAGCCCTTCTCGGTGAGCGCGAAGTAGGGGTGCGTCAGCTCGCTCCACCAGAAGCCGACTGGCCAGCCGGTCGTGGTCGAGACCGCCGGGTTGGAGATCACGATGGCGACGCGTTTGGGCCGCTTGGCGACGGGATTGGCGTCCTTGAGGCTCATGGAGACCAGCCCTTGCGCTGCAAAGAGAAGGCGAAGTTGGAGCCGAGTCCCCGCTTGCGGGCCAGTTCGATCCAAAGCATGGCTAAAGGTTCGAGCAGCCGCGCGGCACGCAGGCCGCCGGCGTCGACCGCCTCGAACCCGGCATCGCCGATCAAGCTGAGCACTACGCGCTTGCCCGCCTCGTCGTCGCCGGCAACGAACATCACCGGCCGGGAGGGATAGGCACGGGCATCCGCCATGTTCTCGAATCCGGTCTGGTTGAAGGCCTTGAACACGCGCGCCTGCGGCGCCAGCGCAGCGACTTGCTCGGCGCCGGATGTCTCGAATCCCATCGTCAGCGCCAGTCCCGTCTCGCCCATGCCGAGCGGATTGGTCGCATCGACGAGAATCGTGCCGGCGAAGCCCGAGGCCGCCGCGACAACGTCCCTTACGGCGTTGAACGGAACGGCCAGGATGGTCGCGTCGGCCGAGGCGACCGCCTCGGCGATGGCGCGCTCCTGGGGGTTGCCGGCCTCGGGCGCCCGCACCCCGAACGTCACCTGGTGTCCGGCGCGTCCAAGCGCCTGAGCCAGCGCTCCGCCAACGTTGCCGGAGCCGATGATCGCGATACGCATTGGCAAGGCCTCCGTACCCGGTTCGGTGAAGTGTCAGGCTCATGATATGATGGCAATTGAAGTCCACGGATTGAAATCGCCTCATGGCCAGGTTCGATGACGCTCAACCTCGCCGGCGCGATCTTACTTTATGGCCGGCAACCCTCTCTTGTTCCCGCGTTCTGAGTGCTTAGGTTGCCTCTCAGGCTCGTTTTAGCGGGCTGATGGGGGCCAGCATGGACACTGATGTTGGAACGACCACGTTGCCCGGCGTGGAAGCAAGCCTTGTTTATCTCGCGCCGATGGCCGAGCGTCCGTACAATCTCACCTATGAGCCGCCGCCCGGCACGCCCCGCACCAACGTGGTGCAGGAAGCGCACCGGGTGAAGATCAGCGACGCCCGGCCTATCACTGACGAATTGAGCCTGGATCGCGAGGGTTTTGCCCTGGTGCGGCGCCACAGCGCCGTGCGCGACTTTTATGACGAGGACGAGCTGCGCCGGGTCTACTATCCAGAAGCCGAGCAACTTGTTGCCCAAGCAACCGGGGCCTCAAGGGTGATCGTGTTCGACCACACGATCCGGCGGCGCGTCTGGGGCTCGGAGGACCGCAGCGCCGGCACGCCGCGCCAGCCGGTTAGCCGCGTCCACAACGATTACACCGAGATCTCGGCGCCGCAGCGCATTCGCGACTTGATGGGCGAGGAAGCCGAGGCGCTGCTCCAGCGCCGCTATGAATTCATCAACGTGTGGCGACCGATCCGTGGCCCGCTCCGGGACTCGCCGCTCGCGATGTGCGATGCCCGCAGCCTCGCGCCCACAGATCTGGTCGCCTCTGACCTGGTGTACCGCGACCGCAAGGGTGAGACGTACGCTGTGCTCTACAACCCGGCGCATCGCTGGTTCTATGTGCCCGACATGCAGCCCGACGAGGCGTTGCTGCTGAAATGCTTCGATTCGGCGCGCGACGGCCGTGCGCGGCTGTCTCCGCACGGGGCATTCGTCGATCCAACGGCGCCGGCCGACATCTTGCCACGCGAGAGCATCGAGCTGCGCACGATTGCCTTCCACGCGGCGTGATTCATGTCACCTGCCGGCTCCGTCTCGGCGAGTTGAGGAGAGTTTGCCGGCGCGGGAGAGTGCTCGCGAAGCACGCGCAGCACGGTTTATACCGCTGGCCGAATCTGCTCCACGACGACCGTTCGCCTTTTCCCGTCGATTTCGATCTCGGCCTCGTCTTCCGCCCGCAGCCCGAGAATCGCCACGGCGAGAGGAGAGGTTGGAGCGATCCGGGTGCGCCCATCCGCCAACCCGTCCGCCACGATCCGCAGCATGAGCGATCGCGCTCTACCGTCTGCATAGCGCACCACCACGGTATCACCCACTTCTATCCGCCTGACGGCGGGGGAAGAGATGCCGCCTGACTCCCACTGTTCAAACAGCGGCATCGCTCCGACGGCCGGAGTTGCTGCCGCCTGCTGGTTCGCTTCGGCGCGATGGCGAACGGCGCGGAACTCCACCGGCATCGGATCGCCGCCGGAAACGGTGCCGATAGGCGTGATGCCGTGGCGCTCCAGCGTCGCGACAAGGTCGCGGAACGTCGCCTCCTTGTCGGCCTCCCACTCCGAGGCCCAGCACCGCCAGAATGTCCACCCGACCCGCTCCAGCGCCTTCTGCCGATTCACGTCCTGCGCCCAGCGGTCCGGGCCGTGGAATGCGTCCCCGTCCAGTTCCACGGCGAGGCGGCGATCGTCGGCGCCTTCGATCACGAAGTCGATTTTGTACCCGCCTGTCGGAACCTGCGCGCGCAGCCGATAGCCCGCCTTCAGGAGACGCGCGCCGACGTCGCGCTCGAAGCCGGAGTCGCACGCGGCCAAGACATCGTCGCCTTGGCCGATCCGCCCGCCCGCCATTGGGTTTTGGAAATGCCGCAACACGTCCAGCTTGATGTCGCCCTCCTTCAGCATCGACAGCGTGACCGAACGGACCAGAACCATGCGGTCCCGCGCGCGCGCGCCACGTTATAGCGCTGCTCGTACAGTCGGCTCGATTGCTTCGACGCCGTCGCCTCGTCGTGGACCATAGACAGGAACATGATATCACGCTCCTGGCCCTGGAAGGTGGCGGCATCGCCGCACATGATGCGATGGTCGCTCATAGCCTCGGGACCGACGGCCTGGATGAGCCGGTCGTAAATCAGCTTGGCCTGCTTGTCAGCGTGCAGCGATATCACGCCGATGCTGCGCTTGCGGGAGGCGTTCAGCACCGGATCGGCGATGGCGCGCTTGATTTCCTCGACGATCACCTCGGCCTCGGGCTCGTTCACGTTGCCCCGCCGCGTCCCGTCCTTGACGAGGATATCCACAAGTGGCGGGTCAATGCGCTCGCTCGGCTTCGGCAGGCGGAGCGGCACCAGACGGCCGTCATAGAAGCGGGAGGAGAAGCGGATGATCGGCTCGACGCAGCGGAAGTGCTCGCGCAGGACGACCACCCTCCCCGGATACATCATGCCGCCCACCTCATAGAGCGATGTCGCCGGGTCGATCTGCTGCGCCAAGGGTTGGCCCACGAGGTACGTATTGCGCAGCCGGCTGATGGCAGCGTCCTCGATGCCCACCGCGACCGGGCTCACCTGCCGGTCGTCGCCGACAATGAGCAGCTTCTTCCCGCGCAGCACGACCGGCAGCGCCAGGATGTTCGACTGGCTCGCCTCGTCGATGATGACGAGGTCGAAGCCGCCCAGCTCCGGCGGAAGCTGCTCGGCAACCCGCCATTCCGGCATGATCCAGCAGGGAATCGCCTTCACGGCGCGTTGCAGGCTGTCGCGCAGGATGCGCCTCTGCCGGACCGCCGTGACGGCACCCGCCGTCTTCGGCAATTGCGCGAGGGCCGAGAGGAACTGCCGCAGCGCCGCCTGCACGTTCTCCGTCAACCGGGGGTGCAGCCCAAGGTAGGTCAGCGCCTCGATCGCTTCTAGGAAGTGCCGCTCCCGCGAGGCCGTCAGTTCGGCGTGCTCGTTGGTCAGCGCTTGGACCACGGCGCGGTTGGCGACGCGGGCCAGGAAGCCTGCCGCGCGCGCGTAGTCCCAGGCGTCGCGCCAGTGCGCGGGAAGGATGGACGTGTCGTCGGTGTCCGGCACAAGCTCGATTCGCGCCGCCCATTCCTCCGCGCCGCTGTCGCGAACGAGGGCCGCCAGCGCCGACAGCCTGCGGAGGTCGTCGCGTCGCCCGGCCAAGCGATCGGCCTCGGCCTGGATGTCGCGCCAACCCGCGGCGATCTCGGCATCGTCGATGCCCCGCGTGCCAAGCGCCTCCGTCATCTGCCGAAGCGCCGCGCCCAGGTCTCCGCCGGCCCGGTCGCCGGCTTCACGAAGCCCGCCGCGCAGCCGCTCTGCCTCCGCCGCGTCCGCCTCTCCCAGGTTGGCCCGAAGCGAGTCGACGGCCACCGAGACCTCGATCCGCAACACAACCAAGTCGGCTTCCAGCCCGTAGGGGAACAGCGCCCGCAGCCGCGCCAGCCGAGCCTGGGCCTGGTTCAGCAGGGTCAGCATCTCGAAGGCCGGCTTGCCGAGGGCGCTCAGAGCCCCGCGCGCCGCCGCCGCATGGTCCTCGGGCAGCCGCGTCAGGCCATGCTGCGCGGCGAATGCGTTCCATCGGGCGACGAAGCCGCGCGCCTCCCGGCGCCATGCATGAAGCTCGGCCAGCTTCGCCCAGGAGGCCGCGTCGCGCGGCGGTTCGGCAGCGATCCGGGCTGCCTCGATCGCATCCTTGATCGGGCTGCGCCGGAAGCCCTCGAAGAAGCCAAATGGCCGTCGGCCGGCCGCGAGGTTCTCGAGCGCCTGGCCCAGCCCATCCGAGTGTGGGATGTCCGGCAGTTCCAACGCGTGCAGCGCGAGCGTGTCGCCCTGCTCGGCGAGTCGCGCCGCTTCCGCCAGCATCGGACGCAAGCCCTCGGCGTCGAGCCGCCCCCAGGGACGCCCCTCTGCCAGCGCCTCCCAGGCCGCCGTCATCCAGGCATGATTGAGGCAGCCGTCCCGCCAGGACGCCAGCCGCTCCAGCCACGCGAGCAGCTCCGCCAGCTCGCCCGGCTTGGCCGCCGAGAGGTCTGGGCGAGGCAGACTGCCCTCGCGTTCCTGTAGCCGCCGCTCCGCCGCACCGCGCAGGACACGGTGCGCCGCGACCACGGCGCCAAGGCTGGGCAGGGCCTCCGATCCCCCGGGAAGATCATCGGCGCGGTAGCGTATGTCCTCGCCAACCCGGCTTCGCAGCGCGCGGGCCTCGGTGATCTCGGCTTCCCCGAAGCGCGGCTCGTACCGGAGCGTGAGATCGAGCCTGTCGGGAAACCAGGCGTGACGCTGGCCCTGGGCGGCGGCCCACGCGGCGATTTCTTGCGGCAGGGCACTGGCGCCGCGCCAAGGAACCTTCGTCAGATTCGCGCGCGCCACGGCCGTCAGCTCGGCGTCGATCTCGGCGAGACGCGCATCCGCCTGGGTGATGGCGCGAAGCAGATCCTCGGCCCGCCGCTCGGTTTGCCATGGGTTGATGGACTGCGCCCGCTCCGCGAGCGCTGACACCGCTGCCTCCAACTGCCGCGCGCCCTCACGGTCGCTGTGCGTCACCGCGATCGCTAGGTTGCGCAGCGCGGGCGGCAGCTTCTCGCGGATCGCGCTGAGCGCCTCGGCTGTATGGGCGGCGACGAGGACGCGGCGCCCCTTTGCCATCGAGTGCCCGATGACGTTGGCAATGGTGTGCGTCTTGCCGGTACCAGGCGGCCCCTGCACCACCACACCATGCACGTCTTTCTGCTCCAGCCGGCGGGCGAGTTCCTCCTGCTCCTCATTGGCGGGAAGAGGAAAGAAGAGCCACTCGCGACGCGCCTCGCGACGTTCGTCGCCAGAGGCGCCGATCCAGCCGCCGGGCGTTGTCCCGGACGCGGAGCTAATCAGGCGATCTGGGTCGAACGGCGTGCCGTCGTCGGGCGCCACATCCGGCGGCGGCACAACGAAGCGGCGGGCCGTTTCCGGCAACGATGTTGCATCCTGTTTCACGATCTCGGACAATCGGCCGATGTCGTCGCGCAGCACGTCACTGCGGCGAGGGCGGACGATCACGCAGAGGCTGGGACTGATGCGCAGCCATTCCCCCGCCGGTCCCAGCTCCTCACCGGGCGCCAGCACCGCGCCGCTGGCACCCAGGTGCGCGGCGCAGGTCTCGAGCACCTCGCGAAAGCTGGCCGGATGACACGGGCCGAAAGGCCGATTCGGATCCCTGGCGATGTCCTCCAGCCGCCTCGCCAAGTCGCGCTGCAAACGCGACGCGGCGTTGATGCCAAGGTCCAGAAAAGGATGCAGCGCGGGCGTGGGCGGCACGCTGCGCGGCAGGATCGCCAGCGTGCCGTTTGACTCGTCCAGCTCGAACTCGGCGCGCTGCTCGATCAACGGCACGTTCACGCGCTGGCCGTTATAGTTCCAGCGCGCGAGTCCAAGGCCGACCACGAGTTCCTGTCCGCCCTCGCCGCCCGCCGCCGCGATCTGCGCCTGGGCCTTGTACAGCACCTCGTAGAGCTTGATCGCCTCGCGCCTGGGCGCTTCTTCGATCGCCCACGCCTGCCAAGGCCCTGCCGTGTAGGATGCCAGTGCCTCGACGATTTCCAGCAAGTCCGCCGGGCGGAGTGGCACGGCCCATTGCTCGGCCTCTCCGGAGGTGCCGGGCACACGGGCGATCGCATCGGCGGTGGCGAGGCCGACTTCGATCAGGTCCGTCGCCTCCTCGGGCGTGATCCGCACGACCCGCTCGGCCAGGAGAACGGGAGGCTTGGCCGGCGTGGGACGCGCCTCCGGCCTCAACCAAGGCTCAAGCCGCGCGCCAGGCTGAGGCGGGGGCTGCTCCTGAAGGCGCGCGAACGACAGCCACACGTCTTCCGCCGGGCCGATAGTGACGCCGGGCAGCGGGTCGCCGTTCTTTCCCCGTAAATCCGACTCCGTCAGGTGGATCGGATAATCCACGATATCGAAGATGACCCGATCGCGCGTGGCCAGGAGTTGTTCGGTAAACTGGAGGAGGTTTCGAAGGTCTTCGCGGACCTGGGCATCCTCGGGCGCAAGTCTGTCATCGGGCATCGCGGCGCTGGTTGCCTCCGGGCGGATCGCAGCGAAGATGCCCTGTTTCGAACCGGAATTGAAAGCGAATGTTGCGGGAGCGTTTTCCTGCCCTGTAACCCTCCCCTACTCGGCTGGCGACCCGATCCCGCCCGGCGTCTCCGCAGCCCGCGCTTGGTCGCCGCCCAACGCGCGGCGGGACAGCCGGCCCGCGACGCGCGAGAGGTCGCCCATCACCGTGTAGAATGACGGCACGAACACCAGTGACAGGGCGGTGGAGACGAGCAGGCCGCCGATCACGCCGATCGCCATCGGGGCGCGGAACTCGCCGCCATCGCCCAGGCCCAGCGCGCTCGGCACCATGCCGGCCACCATCGCGATCGTCGTCATGACGATCGGCCGCGCCCGCTTGCGCCCGGCGTCCACCACCGCCTCGCGCGCCGCCACGCCGCGCCGCTCCCCCTCCGCCGCGAAGTCCACGAGCATGATCGCGTTCTTCGTCACCACCCCCATCAGCATCAGGATGCCGATGACGACCGGCATGCTGATCGGGTTGCCGGTCACGAGCAGCGCGAGGATCACGCCGCCCAGCGAGAGCGGCAGGGAGAACAGGATGGTCAGCGGCTGGAACACGTCGCCCAGCAGCAGCACCAGCACCGCGAGCACCAGCATCAGCCCCGCGCCCATGGCGGTGGCGAAGCTGCCGAACACCTCGGCCATGATCTCGGCGTCGCCCCCGTCGCGCAGCCGCACGCCGGCCGGCAGGGCCTGCGCCGCCGGCAGCGCGTGAACCCGCGCGGTCGCCGCGCCGAGCGGAAGGCCGGGGGCGAGGTCCGCTCCGATCGTGACCTGGCGCGCGCGGTCGAAGCGCTCGATCGAGGACGGCCCGGTGCCGAAGCCGATATCGGCCACCGCCAGCAGCGGCACCGCCTGTCCCATCGCGCCGGTAACCGGCAGGGTTCCGAGCGCGCCGAGGTCGGCGCGGGCGCCGGTCGCCACCTGCACCCGGATCGGCACCAGCCGCTCGCCCAGCTTCAGCTTGGCCAGCTCCGCCTCGGCGTCGCCGATGGTCGCGACCCGCACCGCCTCTGAAATGGCCTGTGTCGAAACCCCGAGCCGGGCGGCGTCATCCAGGCGCGGCGTGACCAGCAGCTCCGGCCGAGGCACCCCGGCGCTGGCAGCGACATTGGAGAAGCCCGGGAGGTGGCGCATCGCCGCCTCAAGTGCCGCGACTGCCTGATCGAGTGCCGCCGGATCGTCACTGAGCAGGCCGACCGTCAGCTCCCGCTCGCCGCGATCGTTCACGAACCAGCCGCGCAGGTCGGGAATCGCCGCGAGGCGGCGCGTGACCTCGCCCTCGATCTGCTTCTGTTTCCGCGCACGCGCGCTCTTCGGCACAAGCTCGACGACCATGGCCGCGCGGCGCACCTCCTTGCCCTCGCCGGTCGGCGTCGTGCCGCCCGTGACGAGGACGTGCCGGACCTCCGGGATGGCGCGGAAGGACCGCGCGGCGGCGTCGATGCGCGCGCGCGTGTCCTCGAGGGTCGAGCCGGGCGGCAGCTCCAGCGAGACCACGATGCGGCTCTCATCGCCGGGCGGAATGAAACCGGTCGGCAGCAGCGTGGTGGACCAGATCGACAGGCCGAACAGCGCAAGGCCCGCGAACACCGTCACCCAGCGCCAGGCCAGCGTGGCCCGCAGGAAGCGCGCGTAGAGCCGCGTGACCCATCCCTCGCGCGCGACGTGCTGTCGATGGGGGCGAAGCAGGTAGGCGGCCATCAGCGGCGTCAGCAGCCGGGCGACGAGCAGGGAGGCGAGCACCGCCGCCGCGGCCGTCAGGCCGAACTGCTTGAAGTACTGCCCGGCGATCCCGCCCATGAAGCTTACTGGCGCGAACACCGCGACGATCGTGAGCGTGATCGCCACCACGGTCAGGCCGATCTCGTCCGCCGCCTCGATCGCCGCCCGCCAGGCGCCCTTGCCCATCGGGATGTGGCGGACGATGTTCTCGATCTCCACGCTCGCGTCGTCCACCAGGATGCCGACAACGAGCGTGATCGCGAGCAAACTCACGAAGTTGAGCGAGAACCCCATCGCGCTCATCGCGAAGAACGCCGGGATGATCGACAGGGGCAGGGCCACGGCGGCGAGCAGCGTCGCCCGCCAGTCGCGCAGGAACAGCAGCACGACCAGCACGGCCAGCGCCCCGCCCTCCAGCAGGGCGTGCATCGCGGAGAGATAGCTCCCCTGGCTCGCGCGCACGCCGTCGTCGATGAGCGCGAAGCCCACATCCGGGTGCGCCTGGTGCAGCGCCGCGACGCGCGCGGCAACGCGCCGGGCCACGTCCACGTCGCTCGCGCCCTTGGCGCGGTAGATCGCGAAGGCGACGATCGGCGTGTCGCCGTCGAGTCGGGCGAAGCCGCGCGGCTCCTCGACGGTGTCGCTCACCGCGCCAAGGTCGGCGAGCCGCACCTCCCGCCCGCCTGGCAGCACGATGCGGGCGTCGCGCAGCGCCGCCACGCTCCCGGCCTGGGCCAGGGTGCGGATCGCCTGCTCCTGTCCGCCCACCTCGCCCCGGCCGCCCGCGAGGTCCACGTTGGTGTCGCGCAGTTGCCGGCTGACGTCGCCCGCCGTGATGCCGAGGGCGGCGAGCCGGTCCGGGTCGAGCGCCACCCGGATCTCGCGGGTGACGCCGCCGATCCGCTCCACGCGCCCGACGCCGGGCGCGGCTTGCAGGTCGCGCAGCACGGTGTCGTCCACGAACCATGAGAGCTGCTCCGGCGTCATGCCGGGCGCGGTCGCGGCGAAGGTCTGGATGCTCTGGCCGACCACGTCGACGCGCTCGATCACCGGCTCGTCGATGCCGCGCGGCAGATCGGCGCGGATCTTGGCGATGGCGTCCTTGACGTCGTTCAGGGCGCGGTCGGAGCTGACCTCCAGGCGCAGCTCGATGATCGTGCTCGAGAGCCCGTCGGTGATGGTGGAAGAGACGTGCTTGACGCCCGCGACATCGGCGACGGCGTCCTCCACCCGCTTCGTCACCTGAGTCTCCAGCTCGGCGGGTGCGGCCCCCGGCTCGGTCACGGTCACGGAGACGATCGGGATGTCCACGTTGGGCGCGCGGGTGATCGGCAGCACGTGGAAGGCGAACAGGCCGAGCACGGTCAGCACCGCGAAGAGCACGAGCGGCGGGATCGGATGACGGACGGCCCAGCCGGAGACGTTGAGCGCCACGGCGCCTAGCTCGACGGCACGGCCGAGACGCGGTCGCCGTCGCGCACGAAGCTGCCCGAGACGGCGACGACGGATTCGCCCGGTGCCAGCCCCGCCGTGATCTCGACCTGGCCCTCGGCGCGCAGTCCGGTCTGGACCGGGCGCGTCATGACCGTGCCGCCAGAGACGACCTGGACACGCGCGCCCGCCGGCCCGAACAACACGGCCGAGAGCGGCACGGTCACGCCGTCGCGCCGCCCGGTTTCGACCTTGCCCCGCGCGTAGCTGCCGATCGTGAGCCCCTTTGAATCATCGAGCGCGATCCGCACCCGGCCGAGACGGGTCACGGGGTCAATCTCGGGCGCGACAAGGCGGACATGTCCGGCCCGCTGGCCCAGCCCCGCAGGCAGGATGGTCGCGGGCTGGCCCGGACGGAGGCGGGCCAACAGAATCTCGGGCACCTGCGCGTTCAGCTCCACGGCACCATCGGCGACGATCCGGAACAGCGGATCGCTCGTGGCACCGACCACGGCGCCGAGGCGGGCCGTGCGGCGGCTGATCCGGCCGGCAACGGGCGCGCGCAACGCGGTGCGGGCGATCCGCACCGTCAGCTCGTCGCGCTGGGCGAGCGCGAGCGCGCGGTCGGCCTCGGCGGCGCGCAGCGCGGCGTCCGCGCTCGCCACCTTGGCGTCGGCGACGTCAGCAGCCATGCGGCGCTGCTCGAACGTCTCGCGCGAGTTGGCGCCGGGGCCAACCAGCGCGCGGGCACGGACCAGGGCAGCCTCGGCTTGCACCCGGCTTGCCTCGGCCTCGGCGGCCGCGCCCTGCGCCTCGGCGATCGCCGCCTGGGCGCGGGCGATCTGGGCGGTGTTCTGGGCCAGCGCCGTGTCGAGCTGCTCGCGCGAGAGCCGGGCGAGCACCTGCCCGGCGGCGACCGTGTCGCCCTCCTCGGCCAGGATCGCCGTCATCGCGAGGCCGTCCACCTGCGGCGTGACCAGCGCCTCCTCCCGCGGGACGAGCGTGCCGGTGAGGCTGAGCCAGTCCGCGAGGACGCCACGCCCGGCGGCCACGACAGTCACGGCGGGCGGGCGCGGCCCCTCCTCCACCGGGGCCGCCGCGAAGGTCGGCCCCGCCAGGAGCACGAGAAGCAGGGCGAGAGCATCGGGCCGTCTCACGCGCCGGCACTCCCCGAGGGGGGACGGAAGAAGCGAAGCAGCAAGGCGCGCAGCACCGGACGCAGCCGCTCCGGGTCGAGCGGCGGGCCGAACGCCTGGTGCGCGCACAACCCGTCGCCGAGCGCCATCACCACTTGGCACGCGGTCGCGACGTCAAGATCAGGATCAACCAAGCCCGTTGCCTGACCACGCCGGAGCGCGGCCGTCACCGCAGCGCGCGCCTCGGCGGCATTGCGCTCAAACATTGCGCGCACGGCGGGGTTGCGCGTGGCCTCCGCGATCGTCTCGGCGAGAAGCGCGCGGCCGGTATCGGCCAGCACGGTCTCCAGCGTAGCGATGCCAATGGAGGCGAGCGCCTCGACCGGGTCGTCCGCCTCGGCCAGCCGGGCAAAGAACGCCGCGTGGCGTTCGCGCTCGGCCTCGGCGATGGCGGCGATGATGGATTCCTTGGAGGGAAAATAGCGGTAGAGCGCGCCGGCGCTCATGCCCGCCTCGGCGCAGATCTCGCCCATGCTGGCGCCGTGAAAGCCCGAGCGGGCGAAACAGGTGATCGCCGCGTCCAGGATGCGCGCGCGCTGTTGCCCGGCCGCCGACCTCGTCCTGCCCTCGCTCATACATCCCGCCTCCTTGCGAGCGAATGTTCATTCGCATGGGCCGGGGACGAAATCAAGCGGATTGGTCGCGCTCTCGTTCAGGAACCAGGGACACCCTCAAGAGTATTGGAGCTGATGCCAATTTTATCTGCCTCTGCGAAAGGTTAAGGAAAATGGGCGAGGGATTTGAAAGCCACTGGGATCCGAGCTGGTTTCGGCACAAGGCGCTGCAATGTCGGCAACTGGCGTCCTGCGTCCCGGATCAAAGCATTCGCGCGACGCTAGAGGAGATGGCGGCTGATTTCGACACCCAAGGCAATGTCGCGGAGGAGGCTGCGAAGTCGGTTCCCAGGCGCAAGGGAGCCGATGGCGCGCGGCATGACATTGGCGACGCTCCGCGCTGACTTACACAAATCAGGGGTGCCGACGACCTCCGCTCTTCCAAAGTGAACGACTGGCCAAGCTGGCGCCCTGCGTCAGCGCCTCCAGCTTCGCCCACGCGATGTCCGAATGCACCCGGCCGCCGAGGCCGCAATCGGTCGCGGCGATCACCCTCTCCTTCCCGACCAGGCGGGCGAAGCGGGTGATACGCTCCGCCACCAGCTCCGGGTGCTCCACGACGTTCGTGGCGTGGCTGACCACGCCCGGCAGGATGAGCTTGCCCTCGGGCAGCTTCGTCTCGCGCCAGACGGCCCATTCGTGCTCGTGGCGCACGTTCCCCGCTTCGAGTGAGTAAGCGCCGCAGTTGATCGCCAGCATCACGTCGATGATGTCGCGCATGGGGATGTCGGTCGTGTGCGGGCCATGCCAGCTTCCCCAGCAGAGGTGGAAGCGGATCCGGTCCTCGGGCAGTCCCTTGATCGCGGCGTTGAGCGCCTCGACCCGCAGCATCGAGAAGGCCCGGTACGCCTCCACGGTCGGCTCCGGGTTGATCATGTCCCAGTTCTCGGCGATCGAGGGATCATCGAGCTGGAGGATCAGGCCCGCGTCGATAATGGCCTTGTACTCTTCCCGCATCGCCTCGGCGCAGGCGAACAGGAACGCCTCTTCGGTCTTGTAATGGACGTTGCCGATGCGCGCCGCGCTGCCGGGCGCGACGGAGGACATGAAGCCCTCCGCCACCCCGTTCGCCGCTAGCGCCGCCTTGAAGTTGGCGATGTCGCGCCCGATCGCCTCGTGTCCAACGTAAGTGAGCGGACCCACGCAGACCGGCCAGGCCGCGGCGCGCGGCCCGGTGGTGATGCCCGAGTCCGGATCGGCGTAGGCCGCCGCGAAGCGCTGCCGGTCGCGGCGGTCGGCGAAGCTTGTCAAGACGGCCTCGCCCGGACGCGCCCGACGCGCCGGGATCTCGTACAGGCCGGGGCCCGCGAGGTCGAGGCCGCCGAGACGCTGGAAGGAGTAGCTCCACCAGGCGCCGTAATTGACCCGGTGGCCCATGGCCTTGCCGTACTCGCCATCGCCGGGACATCGATGCCGAGTTCCCTCTGGCGCCGCACGACGTCGCCCACGGCTGACGCCAGTTGCGCCTGGAACGCCGCCTCGTCCGCGTCCCCGCCCGCTTGGCGCAGTCGGTTCGCCTCGATCAGCGAATTGGGGCGCGGCAGGCTGCCGGCGTGGCTGGTGAGGATGTGGGTGTCGCTGCGCCGCATCGTCCGTCCCTCCCCCAGCGCTTGCCAGTGGCCGCCCATGTCTTAATCTGCATGGAACTGGCTTCCCGCACCACCGGGGAAAGGAGAAACGTCACCATGGCGACGAACCGCGGACCGATCACGCCGGCGGGCCTCAACCATCTCGTCCTCAACGTGCGCGACATCGAGGAGTTGCACACGTTCTGGACCGAAATCCTGGGGTTCAAGCAGGTGGGCGAGCTGCACGCCACGCCGCAGCGGCCGAACCCGCCGAAGATGCGCTTCTACAGCGGCGACCACGGCGACGGCATGCTGAACCACCATGACGTCGCCTTGGTGGAGAACCCCAACCTGCCGGCGCCCCCGGCGGAGTGGAGCATGTTCGGCACACCCTGTGCGATCAACCACATCGCCATCACGCTGCCGAGCCGCGACGCGTGGCTGAATCAGCTCGCCTACTTGCAGGAGCGCGGCGTGACCTTCAACCGCCGCGTGGAGCACGGCATGACGCACAGCCTGTACATCCACGATCCCAACGGATATGGTGTCGAGCTGCTGTACGAGCTGCCGCGGGAGGTGTGGGAAGGCGACATCGACGCCGCCCTGAACTACGCCCTCCCGGTGCCGACCGAAGGCAAGAAGGCCCTCGCCGATCGCGCCGAGGACGTGCCGGTGTTCGGCCGGGCGCAGCCGGCACCAGCCTGATCGGAGCGCCCATGCCGCACCGACGGAGCGTGAACGGGTCGCGCGCGCGCCACGAGAACCCGATCCCGAACGCCAGCCGCGTTGGCAACATCGTCATGTCCAGCGTGATCGGTGGCGCCACTCCCGGAACGCGCGACCTGCCGCCTACGCTGGAGCAGCAGGTCGCCAACGTGTTCAGCCACATCCGGCACGACATCGAGGCGGCGGGCGGCAGTGTCGATGACATCATCAAGGTCACGTTCTGGGTGAAGGACCCGGCGAGCCAGCGCGCGGCCCTGAATGACGCGTGGGTCAAGATGTTCCCGGACCCCGAGTCGCGCCCGGCCCGCCACACCCTGCCCCTGCCGGCGAATAGCCGGGCGCTGGTGCAGGCCGACTTCACGGCGGTCCTGTCCTGACCGTGTCAGTGCCGGTGAAGTTCGGCGTGGGCCAGCCTTTGCGGCGCTTCGAGGATGTCCGCCTGCTCGCGGGACGGGGCCGCTATCAGGACGATGTCACGCTGCCCCGGCAGGCCTACGCCGTCTTCGTCCGCTCGCCGCACGCGCACGCGCGGATCCGCGCGATCGACACGCGCGCGGCGTCGCGCGCCCCTGGCGTCCTTGCCGTCTACGCCGGCGCGGACTACGCGCGGGACGGGCTCGGCATGCCGAAGGCCGTCATGCCGCGCAAGAAGGCCGACGGATCGCCGATGTTCGCGCCGCAGCGCCCGGCGCTGGTGGCCGACCGGGTGCGCTACGTGGGCGATCCCGTCGCGATGGTGGTGGCCGAGACGCTGGCGCAAGCCAAGGACGCGGCGGAGCTGGTCGCGGTCGAGTACGAGCCGCTGGCCTCGGTGACGTCTGTGGCGGAGGCGGCGCGGTCCGACGCGCCACGCGTCTGGGACGAGAACCCCGACAACGTCTCCCACACCTACGAGCGCGGCGACCGCCAGGCGGCCGAGGCCGCCTTCGCCCGCGCCGCGCATGTCGTCACGCGAAGCTACGTCATCACCCGCGTCCACGCGCAGTACATGGAGCCGCGCGGCGCGACCGGCCTCTACGACCCGGCGGAGGACCGCTACACGCTCTACGCCGATGTCAACTATCCGCACCGCGTTCGCAACATGCTCGCCAACGCGGTCTTCAAAGTGCCGGAGAGCCAGGTTCGTGTCATCTGTCGCGACGTCGGCGGCGGCTTCGGCGCCAAGGGCTGGCAGTATGTCGACCACCGCCTCGTGCTGTGGGCGGCGCGCAAGCTGGAACGGCCGGTGAAGTGGCGGTGCGAGCGCTCGGAGGCGGTCCTCGCCGACGAGCACGGGCGCGACAACGTGGGCACGATCGCGCTCGCCTTCGACGAGAACGCCCGGATCATTGGCCTGCGCCTGCACATGCTGGCCAATATCGGCGCCTATGTCGGCTCCGACCGGCAATTCCTCACGCCCTTCGGCCAGATCGGCACGGTTGTCGGAGTCTACGACATCCCGGCCGCGTATGTCCGCATCGACGCGGTGCTGTCGAACACCAACCCGACCGCGCCGTACCGTGGCGCCGGACGGCCCGAGGCCGCGTACCTGATCGAGCGCGCGATGCAGGCCGCCGCGACCGAGCTGCGCATCGATCCGATCGAGCTCAGGCGGCGCAACATCATCAAGCCGGAGAGGATGCCGTTCAAGTCGCCGCTCGGTCCGTTCTATGATTGCGGCGCGTTCGAGGCGAACATGGATATCGCGCTCGAAGCCTCCGGCTACGCCGCCTTTCCCGCCCGGCGGGAGGAGTTGCGCGGGCGGGGCAAGTTGCGCGGCATCGGGCTCGCGAACGCCATCGAGCAGGCGGCCGGGCCGACGCCGGAATACGCCGAGATCCGCTTCAATCCGGGCGGCAGCGCCCTGCTGCTGATGGGAACCAAGACGCACGGACAGGGCCACGAGACCGCCTTCAAGCAGATCCTGCACGAGCGGCTGGGGATCGACCCGAACGAGGTGCATTTCATCGACGGCGACACCGATCGCGTCGCCTTCGGCATGGGCTCCAATGGATCACGCTCGATGGTCACGGGCGGATCGGCGCTGACGCTCGCGGCCGCGAAGGTGATCGAGAAGGGCAAGCGCCTCGCGGCGCATCTGCTGGAGACGGATGTCGCCGACATCGAGTTCGCCGACGGCAGGTTCGTGGTGGCGGGCACGGACCGCGCGCTCACGCTCAAGGAGGTGGCCCGGACGGCGTTCCAGCCGGCCCGGCTGCCCCCAGGAATGGAGCCGGGCCTTTACGAGCACGCGACCTACGCGCCGACGCACGACACGTTCCCGAACGGCTGCCATGTCGCCGAGGTCGAGATCGATCCGGAGACGGGCGAGGTCGCGCTGCTCTCCTACCTCGTCGTTGACGATGTCGGCACGGTCATTAATCCGCTCACGCTGGCCGGGCAGATCCATGGCGGGGTGGCGCAGGGCGCCGGCCAGATCCTGATGGAGCAGGTGGTCTACGAGCCCGGCTCGGGCCAGTTGCTCACGGCGAGCTTCATGGACTACGCCATGCCGCGCGCCGATACGCTGTGCGACATCGCCATCAGGACCAATCCGGTGCCGACCGCGCACAACCCGCTGGGCGCGAAGGGCGCCGGCGAGGCAGGGACGGTCGGCGCGATGCCGGCCGTGATGCTTGCGATCATGAGCGCCCTGGAGCCTGTCGGGGTGCGCGAGCTTGACATGCCGGCGACGAGCAGCCGTGTCTGGCAGGCGATCCAGTCAGCGCGGGCCGGATCATGAGAGCCTAATCCGATGACCGCTTTCGACGCCAATCGGACATTCGCACCGGACTTCTGCATCTGGGAAATCACGCAAGATCAGCGGGCGAAGCCCCGGTGCAAAAGTTTTTGACTTTCGGGCGGCGGCCCAATTAAGCCCCGGCGCAGCAGCGAATTTTGGCGCTGCCTTGATGTCGACGTGCGTGAGCCGCGGGTATACGGCCAGCAACTCGACGGAGCTGTCACGTCCGCAAGCGGAGTCGATCAGAACGCGCCTCGCCAGGTCATCAAACGCGGATTCCCACGCGGGCTGCGGCGCGCTGACACCAAGCCGGCTGACTTGATCGTTATGGCCGATATGAGCCGGGCTTAACCGGCCTCCTCGCCTACTTCGGCGGTGGCTGCCTCTGCTCATTGGCTAAGTGTGTAAGGACGACCCCGTCCTTGCCGGGTGTGGCGATGACGACCCAGTGCCCGGTCACACTGACATCCTTGCCGTCGGGCGCCTTGCCCGAGAGAGCGTAGGTGCCGTCGGACACGACGAAATCGCCCTGGCGGGCTGTGTGTTCGCATTTGACGCTGGCCTCTGTAAGCCCAGCCGCGACCATTTGCTTGAACCCCGCAAGCAGCGCGTCGTGGCCGGTGCCTGTCCAGAAATCGCTCGAGAACATGCCCGTCTTGGCGTCGTACATGTTTGCAAGAGCCTCGGCGTCGTGCTTGTTGAAGGCATCGTTCCAAGCGTCGGCGCCCATTTGGCAATCGGCCAGGGCGCCGGTTGGTGCAGCGGTTGCACCCGATGACACCAAAGCAACCGCACCGCACAGAGCGGCAAGCGCCTTATTCATGGTCGATCCTCCCTGAATTGCTGCCCCTACCTCAGTCAGGACAGGTCCGCGGACTTTCTCAAACGGAATGGTCCGGGTCAATATCTTATTGATCCGGCTCGGGTAGTGTTGAAATTGCCGCATGGGTGTTCCGGTTTGGCGGGATGGACCATGTGGACATGCGCAAGCTGCCGGCGGCGGCGCAAGAGGAGCGTCGGCGGCAGGTGGTGGGACTGCGCGAGAGCGGCCTGACCTACGAGGCGATCGCAGCCCAGACGGGCCTGACCCGGACGGGGGTGTTCAACATCTGCCGGCGCTTCGCGGCGGCTGGGATGGCGGGCTTGCGAAGCGGACCGCGCGGCCCGGAGCCGGGAACCGGGCGGTTTCTCGCGGCGCGGCAGGAGGCAGGGGTTCGTGATCTGATCTGCCGGCGCACGCCGGACGAACTTGGCCTGCCCTTCGCGCTGTGGAGCCGTGCGGCGGTGCGGGTCCTGATCGAGCAGCGCTGCGGGGTGCGGCTGGCGGTGCGCACCATGGGGACTTACCTGGCGCGTTGGGGCTTCCCGGCGCAGAAGCCGCTGCGGCGCGCCTATGAGCAGTGCCCGGCTGCGGTGCGGCGCTGGCTGCGGCGGGACTACCCGGCCATTGTGGCCCGGGCCAAGCGGGAGAAGGGCAGGATCTTCTGGGGTGACGAGACCGGCTTGCGCGCCGATGATGTGCGCGGCCGCAGCTTCGCCCCACGCGGGCAGACCCCGGTGGTCCGCCCCAATCACCGGCGCGCGGGCGTGGGCCTGATCTCGGCCGTGACCAACAAGGGCGAATTGCGCTGGATGGTGCTGGACGGCGCGATCAAGGCACCGACGCTGATCCGCTTCCTCGAGCGCCTGATCCGGGACGCCGGGGCCAAGGTGTTCCTGATCCTCGACAACCTGCCGGTCCACCGTGCCCGCGCGGTGCGGGCATGGCTGGCCGGGCGCACCGCACAGATCGCGGTCTTCCACCTGCCCTCCTACAGTCCCGAGTTGAACCCCGACGAGTGCCTCAACGCCGACCTGGAGCAGGCTGTCACCCGCAAGCCGCCCGCCCGCGGCAAGCAGCAGCTCAAGCGCACCATCATCAGCCACATGCGCAAGCTCGCGAAGCTGCCCGAGCGCGTGCGGAGCTACTTCGGGCATCGGCCCGTCCGGTATGCCGCCTGATCCAAGACCACCCAAGCCGGATCAATAAAATGCGGTTCACCGCTAAGAATCCGATGCAGGCCGTTGCGTTCCTAATCGCCGTAGCGCGTGGGCTCCGGCCGGGCCAAGTCGCCCATCTCCTTGGGCCGCTCGGTCGCCTCTGGCAAAGCTCGCGGCGGTCGGCTTCGGGTGGCTCCGAGGCGCGTTTGCGGGCGACGAGGCGAGCCAGGATCGCTTTCGGTATCATATCAGGTTAAGTCGTTTTGCTGCGTTTTTCTTAAACCCCGTCCGGTTTGAGAGGTGTGGTTTTGGAGGCAGGGTCCCTATCTCCAGGGGATGATGAAACTTAGCCTTGTTCGCTCCTGTCATGCTGCGCGTTGACCATGCCCGGTGGGGCCAGACGCCGGAGGACCTGCGTCGGCTCGCAACGAGCGCTGCCCATCAACGCACTCGCGAGCGCTTCTTGGCGCTTTACGAGATCACCGAAGAGAGTTGCGCCACGCAGGTTGCCGAACGCACTGGCCGCCACCCGCAGACCGTGATGGAGTGGCTGCACCTCTACAACGAGCGTGGCCCCGAGGCGCTGACCTACTGTGTTTCGGCGTGCAATTTTGACCCCCTGAGCCGGGGGATCGGCGTGCAATTTTGACCCCTGAATGTGTGGCTGCTGGGCTGCCTGCTTCAGTTCGAGGTGGGCGGTGGGGGATGCTGATTGTGGAGACGGTCGGCCGGATCAGACGCGAGCACTTCGTCAGGGGCAAGTCGATCAAGGAGATCGCGCGTGACCTGAAGGTGTCGCGCAACACGGTTCGCAAGGTGCTGCGGTCGGGCGGGACGTCGTTCTCGTATGAGCGGGAGGTTCAGCCGCGTCCCAAGATCGGGCATTGGAAGGCGGAGCTGGACAAGCTGCTGACGAAGAACGCCGAGAGCGGGACGCGCGAACGGCTGACGCTCGTTCGCCTCTTCGAGGAGTGGCGAGGGTTGGGCCACGACGGCGGCTACGCCGCAATTCGCCGCTATGCCCGGCTTTGGAGCGGGCAGCACGCCGGACAGACGGCCGAGGCGTATGTGCCGCTGTCGTTCGCGCCGGGTGAGGCCTACCAGTTCGACTGGAGCCACGAAGTCGTCCTGATGAGCGGCGTCACGGTGACGGTGACGGTCGCGCACATTCGCCTGTGCCACAGCCGCATGATGTTCGTTCGCGCCTACCCGCGCGAGACGCAGGAGATGGTGTTCGACGCCCACGAGCGGGCGTTTGCCTTCTTCAAGGGCGCCTGCACACGCGGCGTCTACGACAACATGAAGACAGCGGTGGAGGCGGTGTTTGTCGGCAAGGACCGGCAATACAATCGCCGCTTTCTGCAGATGTGCGCCCATCACCTGGTGGACCCGGTTGCCTGCACACCGGCCGCGGGCTGGGAGAAGGGCCAGGTGGAGAGCCAGGCCGGCTTGGTGCGCGAGCGCTTCCTCACGCCACGGCTGCGGGTGAACAGCTACGACGAACTGAATGGTTGGCTGTTGGACAAGTGCATCGCCTACGCCAAGGCGCATGCCCATCCGGAGCGCCCCGAGCAGACAGTGTGGGAGGTGTTCGAGGACGAGCGGCCAAAGCTGGTTCCCCACTGCGGTCGCTTCGACGGCTTCCACGCGCTGGCGGCCTCGGTGTCGAAGACCTGCCTGGTCCGCTTCGACAAAAACAAGTGCTCGGTCAGCGCCGGGGCGGTCGGCCGACCTGTCGAGATCCACGCCTATGCCGACCGGATCGTCATCCGTCAGGACGGACGCGCCGTAGGGGAACATCGCCGCCGCTATGGACGGGGCGAGACAATCTACGATCCTTGGCATTACGTGCCGGTGCTGGCCCGCAAGCCTGGCGCCCTGCGCAATGGCGCGCCGTTCAGGGACTGGATCCTGCCCGCGGCGATGGAGCGGGTGCGGCGTCGCCTCGCCGGATCTGACGATGGTGACCGGCAGATGGTCGCCATTCTGGCAGCCGTGCTGACCGACGGGCTGCCGGCGGTCGAAGCGGCCCGCGCGCAGGCGATGGCCGAAGGCGTCCATTCCTCCGACGTGATCATCAACATCCTCACCCGGCAGCGCGATCCCGGACCGACCGCCGTCATCGCCACGCCGGATGCGCTGACCCTTCGGCATGTGCCCGCCGCCGATTGCGCCCGATACGATCAGCTCAGGAGCCGATGAGCATGGAGCGGACCGAAGTCCTCGACATGATGGGCACGCTGAAGCTCTTCGGCATGAGGGGCGCCTGTGACGAGGCCCTGGCCGCGGCGATCAAGCGCAAGCACGAACCGCAGCGCTTCGTCGGCGACCTGCTCAAGGCCGAGATGTCCGAGAAGCAGGCACGCTCGATCAGGTGCCAGATGACTATCGCCAAGCTGCCGCTCGCCAAGGATCTCGACGACTTCGCCTTCAAGGGAACGCCGATCGACGAGAGCCTGGTGCGCGATCTCGCCGGCGGCAACTTCGTCGCGCAACAGCGTAACGCGGCCCTGGTCGGCGGAACCGGTTCCGGCAAAACGCACTTGGCCATCGCGATCGCGCGAAGCTGCATCCGTGCCGGATCGCGCGGGCGCTTCTTCAACACCGTCGACCTGGTCAACCGCCTCGAGGCTGAGGGCCGCGCTGGACGTCAGGGACGCCTCGCCGACTTCCTGACCCGTCTCGACTTCGTGGTCCTCGACGAGCTCGGCTACCTGCCGTTCGCCCAAGTCGGCGGGCAACTGTTGTTCCACACCGTCAGTCGCCTTTACGAACGCACCTCGGTGATCGTCACCACGAGCCTCGCCTTTGGTGAATGGCCGAGCGTGTTCGCGGGCGACGCCAAGATGACCACCGCGCCGCTGGATCGCCCAACCCATCACTGCGACATCGTCGAGACCGGCAACGACAGCTGGCGCTTCAAGAACCGCGCCTGAGCTTCACAAGCAACCGCCAGGGCTTGCACCGGTGGGTCCACGGGGGAGAGACCCCGCGCGCCGCTGCGTCAGCCTCTGCATGGGCACTCCGCAACGCGAGGGTCTCCCCTATGGACTACCGGCACAAGCAAACAACACGGGGTCACGATTGGACGCCGATCCGGGGTCAAAGTTCGGCTCTCCGCGGTTTCTGGTGCAGGTGGTCGCTTGAGGTGGCGTGACCCCATATGGAGGAGGACAGCTTCCTTCTTCATTCCGTGCCGAGTTGCTCTCCCATCTCCTGCCCATGATCCCGGAGGGCCTGTTCGTCGAGCAGGTCCTTCCCGGGCTTGACCGCGTCGTCATTCTCTCCCGCCCGAAGTCGCTGACCTCCGTCTGCCCGCGCTGTGGCGCGGCGTCCGCGCGCGTGCATAGCCATTACCAGCGGACCCTGGCCGACCTGCCTTGGCAGGGACAGATCGTCGCCCTGCGCGTCCAGGCGCGGCGGTTCCGCTGCACGACCAGCGGATGCAAGCGCCGGATCTTTGCCGAGCGCCTTCCCGAAGTGACCGCACCGCGAGCGCGTCGGACCGCACGGCTGGCCGAGATCCAACGCCATATCGGTCTCGCGCTTGGTGGCGAAGCCGGATCTCGCCTGGCGCGCCGCCTGACGATGCCGGTTGGCGCCACCACCCTGCTCGGCATGCTCCGCCGCGGAGCGCCGGAGACCCCCGCCCAGGCTCCGCGGGTACTCGGGGTAGACGACTGGGCGTGGCGCCGTGGCAGGCGCTACGGCACCATTCTCGTTGACCTCGAGCGCCACCGTGTGGTCGACCTCCTGCCGGACCGCCGCGCCGACACGCTCGTCGCCTGGCTTAAGGCACATCCCGGAGCCGAGGTGCTCAGCCGCGACCGTGGCGGAACCTATGCGGACGCCGCAGGCCGGGGCGCGCCCGACGCCGTTCAGGTCAGCGACCGCTGGCACCTGCTGGAGAACTGCAGCAGCGCCCTGCTCGATGCTGTCCGGCGCCGCAGGCGCGAGGTGCGGTCCGCCGCGCAGCTGGATACCGCAGAGACGACCACGACCGTGGCACCGCCGATGACGAGTGCCGAACGGCGACACTGGGAACGGTGGCGCAGGCAACACGACATCTATGACGAGGTGATGCGCCTCCGGCGGGAGGGCATGCCGATCAAGGAGATCGTGCGCAGGCTGGCCATCGGAGGCAACACGGCCCGGCGTTGGCTGCGCGGCGCTGGGCCGGATCCCTTCCGCCCCCGCCGGAGCATGTTGGAGCCTTACCGCGCCACGCTCGAGCGACGCTGGGCCGAGGGGTGCCGCAATGGAACCCAGCTGTGGCGCGAACTGCGGGATGCCGGGTTCCAGGGCGGGCTGCGCGTCGTCACCGAATGGGCTACCCGGCAGCGCCTTGCAGGTCACCCCGGCCGGGCTGACTCCTGCTTCACGGTGCCGCCGCTACGGCGCGTGGCTCGGATGCTCACCGCCGACCCGTCCACGCTGCAGGCGGAGGAGCAGCAATATCTCAATCAGTTGCTCGCCACCTCGGCGCCTCTTGCGCTGGCACGTGATCTCGCCCTGAGCTTCGCGGCCATCGTGCGCGAGCGGAAGAGCGACGAACTCGACCGCTGGCTGGCCGACGCGGCCGAAAGCGAGATGCGGTCGTTTGCCGGCGGGCTCAAGCAGGATGAAGCTGCGGTTCGGGCTGCGCTTGAGATGCCGTGGAGCAACGGGCAGACCGAAGGCCAGATCACCAGGCTGAAGCTGATCAAGCGGCAAATGTATGGGCGAGCCAAGCATGACCTGCTGCGGGCTCGGGTTCTGCAAGCGGCCTGATCCGGACAACTGCTGCACCAGAAACCGCGGAGAGCCCAATTTCGACGCCGATTGACAAGGAGAAACTACGATTCTCAAACTAGACGCGGTTTAATTTTCTCACCAGCGGCAGCTTCGTGGATGGTGAGCAGCACGAACGCGAACGTCCGGAATCCACCACAAGCCGTCATCAGACTGGGCGGCTGATATCACTTCACCCGCCTCAAGATCAGAATGTAGGCAACGAGATCATCGATCTCCCCTCTACTCAGGTGCAGGTCCGGCATCCGGCTATGCGGCGTCTGAAGAAAAACCCGCAATGCCATCGGCGTGGTCGAGGTCATGCGCGCGATGGCCTCGAACGGCGGCGCGCCGTAGCTGGTGCCGCGCTGCTGCGCGGGGCCGATCACGTGGCACTCGCTGCACCACTTCGCGGCGAGGCGCTGGCCGGCGGCGCTGTCTCCAGTCTCTTGCGCGCGCGCCGGCAGCGTCGATGCGGACACCTGAAATCGCGCCTAGCAGGAGAACCGCCGCCGCGAACCCCGTTCGGCATCGCGCTCTCACGAGGCTCACCCTAGCGCGACATCAGCACTGGGGCGGTCATCTGGGACAGCAGCGCGCAGGTGACGCCGCCCAGAAAGATCTCGCGCGTGCGCGAGTGACCGTACCCGCCGATCACGATGAGATCGGCGCCATTGTCGGCCGCGTAGTTCAGCAACGCGTCCGCATCCGAGACGGAACTATCCCGGACCGTCCGGGCCGCATCGACCGTCAGGCCATGGCGCGCAAGGTGCTCGGCGATCTGCGCACCTGGTATCTCGTTCGGATCGGAGGCCCCATGCGCGCGCTCGACAGCCAGAATCGTGACCCTCGCCGAGGCTTCGACGACCGGCAGCATGTGGTGCACGGCGCGCGCCGCCTCCCGGCTTCCGTCCCAGCCGACGAGTACGTTGCGCCCCACCTTCTCGAAATGGCCGGCATACGGCACCAGCAGCAATGGCCGCCCCGCTCCCATGAGGGCGTCCTCGATCAAGGTGCGGGACGCCGCCGCCTCCTTCGTCCCGGGAGACGCTTGCGCCAGGACGATCAGATCCCTGCAACGGGCGCTTCGAACCAGATCTTGGGACGCCACCCCGGACGCAATCTGCCAGTCGCCATTGGCTCCGCCACGGCGAAGCTGATCGCGGAAATTCTCCTCGATGCTCGCCGCCAGCGCGGTGGCGCGGACTCGGATCTCATCGAGCATCGGCGGAACGTCGAAGATTCCGGGATACGCCCCCACGACGAAGCCCGGGCCGTGAACGACCAGGTTCTCCAGCGGGCAGAACCCCGTCAGGTGCGCGTCGTTGCGCCGGGCAAGGTCAAGCGCCACGGCGAGCGCGGAGCCGCTGTTCGAAGAGCCGTCGAGCACGACCAATAGGTCTCGCACCTGCATGTCTCGCTCCTTCTGGGCACTGCGCGCCCACCAAGCATCCTGGACGGCGGACCGCATTGACCTGAATCAAGCTGTGGCGTCCGGAGCGGACTCGGTCCCTTGCCCTCCGGGGCCTGTCAAGAGGACGGCCGCGCCGGTGAGCGTGCCGTCGCGGAGGGCGGCGAGGGCCGCGTTGGCCTCCGCGAGCGGGTACGCGCGCGTCTCGGTCCGGACCGGGATTGCCGGCGCAAGCGCCAGGAACGCCTCGGCGTCGTCGCGCGTGAGGTTCGCGACCGAGCGTATCACCCGCTCCTTCCACAGCCAGTCGTAGGGAAAGCTGGGGATGTCGCTCATGTGGATGCCGCCGCACACGACCACCCCGCCCGGCCGCACGGCGCGCAAGGCTTGCGGCACCAGCGCGCCGACCGGGGCGAAAATGATCGCCGCGTCCAGCGCCTCCGGTGGCATCTCGTCCGAGCCGCCCGCCCACGCCGAGCCGAGGCCGCGGGCGAAATCCTGCGCGGGCGCATCCCCCGGACGGGTGAACGCGTGGATCACGCGCCCTTGGTGGCGGGCCACCTGCGCCACGATGTGCGCCGCCGCGCCGAAGCCGTAGAGGCCCAGCCGCTTGCCGTCCCCAGCCATGCGCAGGCAGCGATAGCCGATCAGCCCGGCGCAGAGGAGCGGCGCCGCCTGCACATCCGAATAGAACGATGGGATCGGGAAGCAGTAGCGCGCGTCCGCCACCGTGTACTCGGCATAGCCGCCGTCGATCTGATAGCCGGTGAAGCGCGCGCGCTCACACAGATTTTCATGCCCCGACCGGCAGTACTCGCAGACGCCGCAGGTCCAGCCGAGCCACGGAACGCCCACCCGGCTCCCAGGCTGAAACCGGGTCACGCCCGGTCCGGCCGCGACGACGCGCCCAACGATCTCGTGCCCTGGGATCAGCGGACGCTTCGGGTCGGGAAGCTCGCCGTCCACGACGTGCAAGTCGGTGCGGCAGACGGCGCACGCATGGACCCGGACCAGGACCTCGCCGGGGCCCGGGCGCGGCTCGGGCATGTCGGCCAGCTCCAGGGCGACTCCCGGCTGGCGGAACAACATGGCACGCATGGGACAAAGCCTCCTGAACACCTTGCGGCGATCATGATCGGTGCGCCTGTCAAAGCCGCGACGAACTACAATCCGGTGCGATTAACGCATCGCGTGGCGCTCCCGCATTGAGCCAGATCACTCACCCTTCTGCGGGCGGGGAAGCGTCATGCGGAACACGGTGCCGCCGCCCGGAGCGTCCTCCGCTCGCAGCTCGCCGCCATGCGTCTCCACGATGGCCCGGCAGACCGACAGGCCGACGCCCATCCCGTTCGGCTTGGTGGTCACGAACGGCTGGAACAGCCGGGCGCGGACTGGCTCGGGAAGGCCAGGGCCGGTGTCGCTGACGGCGACCTCAACCATGCCGTCCGCCGGCCTTGCCGCGATCCCAAGCTTACGCCGCGCCGAGCCCTCCATCGCCTCCACCGCGTTGCGCAGCAGGTTCAGCAGCACTTGCTGGATCTGCACCTTGTCGATGACCGCCTCGGCGGCGCCGGGCTCGACATGGATGTCGAGCTTCAGTCCGGGCCCGACGCCGATCAGCGCCAGCGCCACCGCCTCCTGGATCGTTCGAGCCAAATCCTCGATGCGGCGCTCCGTCTCGCCCTTCTTCACCAGCGACCGGAGCCGCTGGATGATCTGCCGGGCCCGCTCCGCCTGCTCGACGATCCGGTCCATCGCCTGCTCGGCGCGCGCTTGCTCCCCGGCCGCGAGCAAGCGGCGCGCGCCGTTCAGGTAGTTGGTGATGGCGGCCAAGGGCTGCGTCACTTCGTGGGCGAGTGCGGAGGCCATCTGTCCAAGCTCGTTCAGTCGCGAGACATGCACGAGTTCGGATTGCAGCTCGGAGAGCCGTCGCTCGCGCGCCCGGCGCTCGGTGAGGTCGCGCACGAAGCCCGTGAACAGCCGTTCCCCGCCGACCCGCGCCTCTCCCACGGCGAGCTCCATGGGAAACGTGCTGCCGTCCTTGCGCTGGCCCACCGCGACACGGCCCATGCCGATGATGCGGCGCTCGCCCGTCGCCAGATAGCGTTCGATGTAGCGGTCGTGATCCTCGCGGTGCGGCGAGGGCATGAGGCAGCTCACGTTCTCGCCCACCACCTCCGCTGGCGCGTAGCCGAACAGGCGCGCGGCGGCGGCGCTGAATGACTGAATGATCCCGCGCAAGTCGATCACGATCAGCGCATCCGGCACGGTGTCCAGGATCGACTGCAACAAGGCCTCGCGCTGTGGCAAAGTGTCCTCCGCCTGGTGCGTCTCGTTCCGTGGCCTCGCCCCTCCCGCGACGACGGGCATCCAGGACCGCGCACCGGAGGCCGCCTGTCTCATCCCACTGCAATTACCCGAGCATGAGATAACGCGGACGACGGACCAGAAGCAGCAGCGCGATCGAGAGATTGAGCGCGTTCCACAGCACGCCGTTGGCGAAGGCGGCGCGATAGGAGCCGGCGATGTCGAAGATCTCTCCCGGCATCCAGCCGCCCAGCGCCATGCCGAACAACGTCGCCATGATGATCACGCCAAATCGCGTGCCGGCCTCCCTGGCCGGGAAATACTCGCGCACGATGATCGCGTAGCTCGGCACGATGCCGCCCTGGAACAGTCCGAACAACGCGGAGATCACGTAGAGCGACGCGAGCCCGTCGAAGCCGAGATAGAGCAGCAACGCGACCATCTGAAGCGTCGATCCCAGCACGAGCGTGCGCAATCCGCCGATGCGGTCGGCGATGAAGCCCGACGCGACCCGGCTGACAACGCCGAAGCCGAGCATCAGCGAGAGCATTTCCGCGCCGCGGGCGGGGCCGTAGCCAAGATCGCCGCAATACGCGACGATATGCACCTGCGGCATCGCCATGCCCACGCAGCAGCCGACGCCGGCCACGGCGAGCAGCACCATGAGCGCGTTCGGCGACAACCCCAGCGAGCCGGACAGGGCGGGGGACACGCCTTGGTTTGCCGTCGGCCGCTGTGCGGGCGGGCGCCGGAGCAGGACAAAGGCGAGCGGAATCATCGCCGTCGCGCAGAACACGCCTATTCCCAGGTAGGTGGCGCGCCAGCCGGCTAACTGGATGAAATGTTGCACGACCGACGGCCACAGCACGCCAGCGAGATAGTTGCCGCACGCGGCGAGCGCCACGGCGATGCCCCGCCGCCTGACGAACCAAAGCGACGTGTCCGCGATGATCGGCACGAATGTCGCGGAACAGCCGGAGCCGATCAGCAAGCCCTGCGCGAGCGCGAACTGCCACAGGCTTTGCGCGAACCCGCCCGCGACGTAGCCGGCGGTGAGCAGCATCGCTCCGCCGATGACGGATGCGGTGATCCCGAACCGGTCGGCGACGCGCCCCGCCACAACCCCGCCGAGCGCGAAGCCGATCATGGTCAGCGTGAACGGGATGGTCGCGCCCGCGCGCTCGACGCCGAACGCGTTTTGCACGGCCGGCAAGACGACGACCACGGACCACATGCCCACGCCGCCAATCGTGCTGAGCAGCATGGCCACGCACAGCCGGCCCCATGCGTAGAGGCTGTCCGGCCCTCCCGGTCTATCCGCTATGTTCACGCTCCGAATACCCGATCCTATCTGGCAATCTCAATTCCCGCCTGGGCCGCCCAGGGGACGGCGGCGATCCCGTCACGGTCGGCGGCCGTGACCAGCGCCCGTGCATCCTCGGGCAACAAAAAGCGTTGCGCCACCAGCCGCTCGGCCCCGGCGCGGAACGCCGCGACATAGGCGGCCTGGTCCGGATAGCGCTCAGCGATTGACGGCCGCGGATCGCCCGTCGCCTGCCGCGCCGCGCGGTCCGGCGCGAAGGGGATGAAGCTGCCCTGGAGGTTGCACATGCCCCCTTCAAAGTGCCCGGCCCGCCCGACATTCCAGCCGGTATAGGTGCCAATCGGCGCCTGCACGAACACCGACCGTACACCGCCCAGATCGTTGCCGTCCGCGTCCACCTGCGGCGCCAGCACGCCGTAGCTCGCCGTGCGCAGGCGCGGCGGCTCGACGGTGACGACGCCGCTCTCCGCGCCTGGGTGAAACAGCGGGCCGAAATCAAGCACGTGCAGCGGATCATAAACCCGCGTCGTGACAGTGGCGGGGCGCGACACGCCGCCATACGCGTTCGCGGGGATGGGCGGGAACTTCACCTGGTCCGGGGCCACCATCGTCCCGTCGGCGACGCGCGGCGCGGCGCTCGGCGGCGGTCCCACCCCATCGCGCACCCAGGCCGTGAAATCCGCGAGCAGCGCGCGCATGGTCCAGATCTGCGGGTTCGGGTTCGACTGCTGCTGGCACGTGTTGCCCAGCCCTGGCGCGGCGAGCGGCGCCGGCGCCGGGGCGTGCTGCGTGCTGGCCATGATGTAGGTCCGCACGCCCTCCGCGTCACGCGTGTCGCGCTGCCCGAGCGGATCGGTGATCCCGAGCGACTGCCGCCCCTCCCACATCTCGAGCGCTGTCGCGACGTGGAACACGCGCGGGCAGGTTCCACTCGCCGCGCAGCGGTCGAGCAGCCCCGCGCCGCGCCCAGTGAGCGGATCGTGTTGTGGCGCGTAGGCGAAGGGGAACTCGTAGGCTGGGTAGAGATGGTCGGTCTGCTCGCCCCAGGCCCGGTAGGGCTGGCCGAAGCGGACGTTCAGCGGCATCAGCCCGCCGCCGATATGCGGGAACGCGCCATCGAACACCCGCGCGCCGCTCTCGTCCTCGTTGAAGCCGAGCGCGATCAGGCTCCGGATCATCCGCCCGCTCTGCGACGATCCCTCGATGATCGTCTTCTGCCCCTCGCGCCAGACGGGGTTGGCCCTGCCCTGCTCGTCGGCCGGGGCGCGGCCCAGGAAGACGCCGAGGTCGCGCGTGGCCGCGAACCCGATCGCCAGCACCAGCGGGTCGCGCGCGCGATAGATCAGCTCATAGAGATTCCCAGGCTGGAAACCGGCGGGGAGGCACAGGTGCTTCGGGTCCGGAATGGCGTCCTGCCCGCCCCGGCCGCAAATCGCGAAGCGCCAGTCCGCGTTGGGGATCGGCGCGCGCGGATCTTGCTCGCGCGCACGAACGGTCAGCGTGGGCAGGAACGTGTCGGGAGACGGCGTGCGATTATCGGTGCTCGCGGCCGGGTAGCTGTCATAGCTGTCCGGAAGCATGGCCAGCACCTGCTGGCTGCGGCTCAGCGGCAACGTGGTGGCTGGCGCCGAGGTAATCAGCTCGCTGCGCACAATCCCCGTGATTGGTGAGCCGTTGCGCGCGCGCCGTGATTTCGGACATCAACAGGCGGCCCGACCCCGGCCGGACATCCATCTCCCAGCCCCACCAAACCAGCGTGTAGCCCTGCCGCATCAGCCATCCGTCGCCCGGAGAGCCGAGTGCGTTGCGCGCGACGATCCCTGGCGCGACAGCGTTGTTGAAGACGCCGAGTGCGAGCTTGTTGCCGCGATTGTTCACCTCGAACAGCAGCACGCCGTTGCCTTGCTGTTGATCGGCGGGCTTCAGCAACTCGACATCCATGTCATACTCAACCATCCCGTGCGCGTTGCGTGGCGCGAGATCGAGATCCTGGATCACCGCGTTGCGCGGATCGGCTGGATCAAGCTCGCCATGCGCACGGGCCAGCACATGTTCGTACGCTCCGGCCGCCCCGAACACTTCGCCTCCGAAGGCCGGCTCGGTGCGCAGGACGTCCAGCCGCGTGATCCGCGCCTCCGCCGCCGTCGCCAGGCCCAGCAGCAGCACGCCAACGGTGAGAAGGGTGCGGCGACAACGCGCTAAAGGGTGCATGGAGTGATCCTCGCCGGCTCGAACGTGTTTCGCGCCAAGGCGGGGGCGAGCCCAGTGGTCTCGCACCAAACACCCGCATCGGAGCCGTGCGGGCGTCATCCCGCGAGGGCGGCGTGCAGCATCGCCCGGACCTGGGCCACGAGCGCGTCGAGCGCGAAGGGCTTGCCGATCACCTGCATCCCCGGCGCGAGCCGGCCTTCCAGGGCGTCTCCCGCGTAGCCGGTGATGAACAAGACCGGCAGGCCCGGCCTGCGCTCGCGCGCGGCCTCGGCAAGTTGGCCGCCGTTCAAGCCGGGCAGGCCCACATCCGTCACCAGCAGGTCCACCCGGGCCTCGGACAGCAAGAGGCGCAGGGCGGCGGATCCATCCGTCGCTTGCAGCACCCGATGGCCTTGCTCGCGCAGCGCTTCCGCGACCAGTGTGCGCACGCCGTCCTCGTCCTCGACGACCAGCACGGTCCTTCCGGCTCCGGCGCAAGCCTCCGCCGGCCCGGGCACGTCCGCCCTCGGCGGCCTGACCACCTCGTCCCGACGAGGCAGATAGAGCCGGATCGTCGTCCCCCGGCCGAGCGCGCTCTCAAGGCGAACGAGCCCGTCCGACTGATGCACGAACCCGTAGAGCTGCGACAGTCCGAGCCCCGTGCCCTGCCCGAGCGGCTTGGTCGTGAAGAACGGCTCGAACGCGCGCGCCGCGACCTCTGGGGACATGCCCTCTCCGGTGTCGCTCACGGCGATCTCCATGTAGTCACCCGGCCCCGCCCCATCCTGGCCGATCAGATCGGCCTCGCTCAGGTGCCGCTCAGCGGTCGCGAGGGTGAGCGTGCCGCCGTCCGGCATGGCGTCGCGCGCGTTGATGGCCAGGTTGAGCAGCGCGCTCTCGAGCTGGTTCGCGTCGCACAGCACCGTCCAGCAGCCGCCCGCCAGCTTGGTTTGGACCTCGACGGACGGTCCCACCGTGCGCCGGATCAGCTCCACCATGCCCAACACCAAGTCGTCCAGGATCAGCGGCTTCGGCTGGAGCGCCTGCCGGCGGGCGAAGGCGAGCAGCCGGGCGGTGAGCGCCGCCGCTCGCTCGGCCGCCTTGCGGGCGGAGGCCACGAAGCGAGCAAGGTCGTCCGCCCGGCCTTGCTCGATCCGCCGCTGGATCAGTTCCAGGTTGCCCGCGATGCCGGTCAGCATGTTGTTGAAGTCGTGCGCGATGCCGCCGGTGAGCTGGCCGACCGCCTCCATTTTCTGTGCCTGGCGCAAAGCCTCCTCGGCCTGCTCGCGCTCCCGCACCTCCTGGTGCAACCGTTCCAGCGCCTGCGACAGCTCGGCCGTGCGCTCGGCCACACGACCCTCCAGCTCCTCCGCCGCGAGCCGCGCTTCGGTGATGTCCAGGTTGCAGCCGGTGTAACCGAGGAAGTTGCCCGCGTCGTCGAGCCTGGGCACGCCCTCGCAGCGCAGCCAGCGCACCCGCCCGGCCTTGTCGCGCACCCGCGTCGTTGTCTTGAACGGGCCGCGCGCCAGGAACGCCTTCTGGAAGGCGGCGCGGTATTGATCCAGGTCTTCCGGCAGGACGGTGCTCTCCCAGCCAAGCCCGAGCATCTCCGACGCGGGACGGCCGAAGAGGTGGTCGTAATGCATGTTGGCGAAGGTGACCTGGCCGTGCGCGTCGGTCATCCAGATCAGAGCCGGCGCGCTGTCGGCCATGTGGCGGAACCGCGCCTCGCTCTCGCGCAGCGCCGTCGCCGCAGCGCGCCGCTCCGCGCGCTCGGCCGCCTCCGCGAGTGCGCGGCGCGCGACCACGGCCAGCCGGCCCAGGCGCTCCTTCACAACGTAGTCGGTGGCGCCGGCGCGCACCGCTTCGATGGCCGTTTCCTCGCCAAGCATGCCGGAGACGAAGATAAAGGGGATGTCCGGCGCAAGCTCGCGGGCGATCGTCAAGGCCACGATGCCGTCGAAGTCCGGCAACGAGAAATCCGCCAGGATCAAGTTGAACGCGCGGTCGGTCGCCAGCGCGTCGATGAAGGCGCGCTTCGTCTCCACCCGCTCGATCTCGGCCGTGAAGCCGCCTTGGCGCAACCGCTCCGCCACCAGCTCGGCGTCGGCGGCGCTGTCTTCGAGGTGCAGGATCCTGCACCGCTCCGCCTTCGCGAAGCGGTCTCCTGAAGAGTGATCCATCATGTCGGTGGCGGTCCGGTGCAGCCGGCCGGAATTCCTCCGCCCGGCCTTCTCCCCCACGGAAAGGGGGAGTTGAGGCGGCACCGAGTACGTCCCCTCGCCTTGCGGAAGGGGTCGAGACGAGAGCGACACCGGTCAGATTCCACGGCCATTGATATCACGCCGGGCCGCCGTGCTCCATGCCGATGCCAGCCGGCGGTTGCTCGTTCAGCACCGCCCAGAACACGCCAAGGTCGCGGATGGCCTCGAAGAACGCGCGGTACTCGACCGGCTTCACCACGAATGCATTCACGCCAAGGCCGTAGCTGCGGATGACGTCCTGCTCCTCGCGCGAGGAGGTCAGCATGACGACTGGAACGTGGCGGGTCGTGGGATCGGCCTTGATGCGCTCGAGCACTTCAAGCCCATCGACGCGCGGCAGCTTGATATCCAGCAGCACCACCGCGGGCAGGCGTGTCGGGTTCGAGTTCGGGGCCGGAGTTTCCTCGGCGGAACAGATAGTCGAGCGCCTCGACGCCATCGCGCGCCACCAAGACGGGGTTCGCGAGGCCGCTCTTCTCCAGGGCGGCCAACGTCAGCTCGATGTCATTCGGGCTGTCCTCCACGAGCAGGATCGGCCTCAGCACGGTTGGCATCGTCATTGTCCCTCTGGCGGCGGCTCGGCGCGCGGCAGCGTGAAGTGGAAGGCGGCCCCCTGGTCCAGCGCGCCCTCGGCCCAGGTTCGGCCGCCATGGCGCTCGACGATGCGGCGAACATTGGCGAGGCCGATGCCGATGCCCTCGTAGTCCTCCACCCGGTGCAGGCGTTGGAAGACCCCGAACAACTTATGGGCGTAGGTCATGTCGAACCCGACGCCGTTGTCACGCACGGAAAACACGAACTCGCTCGCCGTCGTCTCGCACGCCACGCCAATCACCGCCTCGGCGCGTTGCCGGGTGTACTTGACCGCGTTGGATAGCAGATTCTGGAACACTTGCCGAAGCATGACCGGGTCGGCGCGCACCACGGGGAGGACGCCGATCCGCCAGGTGACGCGACGCGCCCCGGCCTCCGGGGCCAGTGTCTCGATGACCTCCCGCACGAGCGCGCCCGCATCGGTGTCAACCCGTGTCAGGCTGGTGCGTCCCATACGAGAGAAATTCAGCAACGCGTCGACGAGCCGGCCGGCTGTCTGGGCAGACTGGATGATGGTCGCGACGAAGCGGCGGCTTGTCTCGTCCAGCCGCTCGCCTTCCCTCTCCATGAGGAGTTCGGCATAGCCGGCAATGTGGCGGAATGGTGCCCGCAGGTCATGCGAGACCGAGTACGAAAAGGCGGCCAGCTCCGCGTTGATGCGCTCAAGGCGCCCGCTGAGCTCGGCCCGCTCTTCGGCCTGCCGCAACACCACGCCGACGATCGCCGAGCGCAGGTCGCGCGCGGCCTCGACCTGCGCCGCGCTCCACGGGGCCGCCATCCCGCGCACCGTCTCCTTCCAGGCGTCGAAGGACCGCCGGGGACTGAGCCGCGCCGGGCCAGAGGCTGGCGGGGCCCCCGTTTCGACTGGCTTGCGCGGATCGCCGCCCCAGGCGATCGTTCGCACGATCTCGGGGCGGAACCAGACCACGAAACTCGGATACAGGCGGGAGATCGAAACCGCCAGGAGCCCGCTCGCCACATCGGCCAACGGCTTGGCGTCCGCCAGCACGTCGGCGAGGGCGTGGGTCGCGAAGATCTCCTCGACGCCGCGCTCCCACAGCCAGTCCGCGAGGCGGCGCACCTCGGACTCGCGCGGCGTCTTTCCCACCAGGGCGCAACCGTCGCGCGTCAGCACCGCCGCGCCCGCCGCACCGGTCAGCGCGCAGAGCTCCGAGGGGGCGGCGATCAGGCCGTCGGCGAACCGGCCCTGGGCCGCAGCCATGTGGGCGAGAAGCCGTCCCTCGATGCCCTTGAGCCGCGCGCGCTCCTCGGCGTGCGCGGCCTCTTCCTTGGCCGCGATGCGGACCGCGAGCATCTGGCCGATCAGGTCGCAGCCCGCCCGCGTGGCGAGGGGAACGCGCCGCGCCTGCGCGTGGTGGCACGAGATCAGGCCCCAGAGCCGGTCGCCGCGCAGAAGCGAAACCGACATCGAGGCGGGTGTTCCCATGTTGCGCATGTACTCGAGGTGAGTGGGCGAGACGCTGCGCAGCGCGGAGAAACTGAGGTCGAGCGCCCGCCCGGTGCGCGGGCGGTGGTCCGGCACGATGGGCACCGCGGCGTAGTTCGCGTCCGCGATCAGCCGCAGCCGATTCGCGACGTAGAGCCGGCGGGCCTGGGGCGGGATGTCGGAGGCCGGAAACCTCAGGCCGAGATAGGAGGGCAGGCGATCGTTCCTATCCTCGGCGAGGACCAGGCCATCCCAGTTCTCCTCGAACCGATAGACCAGCACGCGGTCGAAGCCCGTCAGCCGGCGCACCTCGCGCGCCGCCAAGGCGGCGATCTCTCCGGTTTCCGTTCCTTCGCCGAGCCGGTCGAACGCGTCACGGATCAACGGGTAGAGCTCTTCAAGCGTGGAGACCGCGTGATCCGCGGCCGCGGGCGACGGTACCGCCTCAAGCTCCAGGATTGCCAGGCCGTCCGGCGAGCGGTGCGCCAGCGCCTGAAGGGCGACTCCGCTCGCGCGCGCCTGGCATGGCCCGAGTTGCAGCAAGCCCCGGTCGGGCAGCCGACGCAGGCCGTCGCACAGCTTGCCGAGCGGGTCCACCCCGAGGACGCGCTCGATCGGGCCGCCGAGCGCGTCCTTCGGATCGGCTGGCAACACCGCGCCGAAGGCCCCGGCGCTCGCATGCGCAAGGGTCAGGTCGCGTTCCTCGAAGGCGAGCAAATGGCCGTGCGGCTGTATCGAGCCGGGGATGTGGATCGGCTCGCGCCCGCAGGCGTCGAGATCGAGATCGTCGGTTGCCTGGGGTGGGCCGGCCTGTGCCGCCGGGGACGTACTCATGACCGCCGCGCGTCTTTCCTATTCACCAAGCTCTCGCCCACCTCCACGAACAGGGAGAAGGTCGCCAGGGCGCGCGCGCAAAGCGCCTCCTCCTGCCAATGGCTCATGGTAACGCCTTCCAAACGCGCGAGAAATGCCCGCCACATCACACCCCGCTCAGCCCCATACGGGTCGAGGAGGCAAGCCGCGCCGGACGCCAGCACGCCCATCCCGCGCATGGCGCGGGCGAGCAGCGCGCCTCCCAGCGTCGCACCCTCGAGAACGTAGAGCGCGCCAAATATGTCGCCGGCGCACCAGCCCGATGCCGGTGCGCCGTCCGCTCCGGTGAGGGCCAGGAGCCGGTCTGGCTCGCCCGGCACGGGACCGAACGCGCGCAAATCGGCGCGGATCAGGCCGAGCTTGCGGCGGCGCGGCCAGTCGGGCAGCAACCGGGCGGCATCAACGGCCTCGAGGGTCGCTTCCAGCGCGGCATAGACCGGCGCCACGACGAGCAGGTAGCGCCGATACCCCTCCGCGCTCGCGAAACAGGCGGCATCTCGCATAGTGGCGTCCAAAGCCTGGTGCGCGGCGGCGGTGGCGTCGCGCAGGCGCTGGTGCCGCCGTCCTCCAAGACGTTCAAGCGGGTTGCTGCTCGGGCGCGTCCTCATGCCGTCGTTGTCCGCCCGGAATGCTCTCGCCGCTCAGCGCCTGCTCGCCACACCTCTGGCCTCCAGCCTCATCGCTCAGCTCACGGCTGGGTGCCGATGGCGGCCAGCACGGAGAGCACGACGCACTCAACGGCCAAGGCGGTCGCACCCAGCACATCGCCCGTATAACCCCCGATCTGACGCCGGGCGAGCCAGCTCATCGCCAGGACCGTTATCAACGCCGCGAGCGCGGCGCCACACGCGATTCGAGTTGGCAGCACCAGCCATGCCACCACCAGGCCCAGCCCCGCTGCGGCGAAGCTCCGCGCCCGGCTCGGCGCGCCGAGGCTGGCACCCAACCCGTCGGCACGCGCCGGCTCCGCGAGCAGGATCACGACGCCCAGGCCGCCCCGCCCGAGCGCCCCGGCCGCGACCAGGGCGGCGGCGACAGGGCCGGGTTGGGCGATGGCCGCGATGGCGCTGGCGCGGGCCGCCAGGGACAGAACCAAGGCGACCGCGCCATAGGTGCCGATCCGGCTGTCACGCATGATCTCCAGCTTCCGACCGGGCGCGTTCCCGCCGCCGAACCCGTCGGCGGTGTCCGCGAGCCCGTCCTCGTGCAGCGCGCCGGTGATCAGGATAACCGCCGCGAGCGCGCAGACCGCGCCCAAGGCAACCGGAAAGCCGACGCGCCGCGATGCCCAGAACACGGCGCCGCCGACCGCGCCCACGGCCGCTCCGACCAGCGGGTACGCCCACACGCTCCGTCCCATGCCGCCGTCCCAGTCGGCGGGCGCCAGCCAGCCGAGCGGAACGCGTGTCAGCACGGTGAACGCCAGGACGAGGTCGGAGAGCACCGCGCGATCACTCCCGGTCGCGCACGCCCGCCTCCGCGAACGTGGCCATCCCGTTGTGGCAGGCGACGGCGGCGCGCAGGATTGGGATTGCCAGCGCGGCGCCGGACGCCTCGCCCAGCCGCAGATCGAGGTTCAGCAACGCGCGCTGTCCCAGCGCCGCGAGCAGGGCGGCGTGCCCCGCCTCGGCCGAGCGGTGCGCCACGCGCGCGTGGGCGAGCGCGTCCCCGGCCAGCCGGGCCAATGGCGCGGCGCCGGCGGTGCAGACGAAGCCATCCAAGAGCACAGGAATGGATTGCAGCCGGGCCGCCAGCACCGCGCCCAGGATCGCCGCGAGCTCGCGCCCGCCAAGCGCCATCGCGGCGCCGAGCGGGTCGCCCAGGGTGCCGGCGTGGCGAGCCAGGGCCGCGTCCACCGCCGCGCGCTTGCGCGACAGCCCGGCATCATCGACGCCGGTGCCGCGACCGGCCCAGCGCTCGCCCCCGCCGCCAAACAGCGCCGCCGCCAGTGCCGCCGCCGCCGTGGTGTTGCCGATCCCCATTTCTCCCAGTGCCAGCAGGTCGGCATCCGGCACCACCGCGTCGAAGCCCGCGCCGACGGCGCCAAGGAACGCGTCCTCGTCCATCGCCGGGGCGACCGTGAAATCCCGTGTGGGCGCCGCGAGCTCGAGCGGCACGACACGCAGCCTCGCCCCGGCAAGCCCGGCAAGCTGGTTGATCGCCGCGCCGCCGCTGGCGAAGTTCGCGACCATCTGCGCGGTGACGTCCGCCGGATAGGCGGAGACGCCGCGCGCCGTGACGCCGTGGTTGCCTGCGAACACCACGATTTCCACCCGCTCCAGCCGAGGCGCGGGCCGCCCCTGCCAGCGCGCCAGCCACTCGGCCAGCTCCTCCAGCCGCCCGAGACTGCCCGGAGGCTTGGTCAGGGTCCGCTGACGCGCCCGCACAGCTTCGGCCGCGCGCCCGTCGCCATGCGGAAGGGCGGAGCACGCCGCCCTGATCGCCGTGAGAGTATCGGGACGGCTCATGGGCACGCGCCTCCTTCGGAGTCGGAGGCGATCGCGTGGAAGAACGATCCGCTCACGCGCCCCCGCACCCCTCCTGTCGGACCGAGTGTCGCCCCGCGCGCGTCGGACAGGGTGGCGAGCGGCGCGGCGTCACCCGTCTCGCTGACGGTGGCGTAGTGAAATTCGTGACCGCGGATCACCGATCCCGCCCGGCCGATCGGCGTGTCCGCGAGCAGCCGCGCCTCGCGATAGCCGAGGTGCAGCCTGCGCCGCGCGAAGCTCGTGGCGTGGCCGAGCAGCCCCAGCATCGGATGGCGCTGGCCCGCCGCGTCCTCCAGCCCCGTTCCCAGCACCATGTAGCCCCCGCATTCCCCATGCACCGGCCGCGTGCTGGCGAAGCGCAGCATCCCGGCGCGGAACCGCCCGGCCCCGGCGAGACGGTCGCCCTGTAGCTCGGGATAGCCTCCCGGAAGCCAGCAGGCGTCGCATCGATCCGGCGGGGGCTCGTCAGACAGTGGCGAGAACGCGACGATCTCCGCGCCGGCCCCGCGCCAGCCGTTCAGCACATGCGGGTAGATGAAGCTGAACGCCGCGTCCAGCGCCAGCGCGATGCGTTGGCCGGGTGGCGCCAGCAGCGGCGCGGCGCCGCGTTGGAACGAGATCGGCGTCGCCATCGCCGCGATCGCGTCGAGATCGAGATGCCGCTCGGCCAGCTCCGCCAGCCGGCCGATCAGGGCGTCCACGCCGGCCTGCTCGCTGGCCTGAACCAGGCCCAGATGCCGCTCCGGCAGCGCGATCGCGGCGTCGCGCGGGAAGCTGCCCAGCACGGGCAGGCCAAGCGGGGCGAGCGCGCGGGCAATTCCGTCGCGATGGCGTTCGCTGGCGACGCGGTTCAGCACGATCCCGCCGATCCGCACCCGTGGGTCGTGATTGGCGAAGCCGCGCGCCACCGCGGCGGCGCTCTGCGACTGGCCGGAAACGTCCAGCACCAAAAGCACAGGGAGGCGATAGCGCGCGGCGAGGTCGGCGGCGGCGCCGGTGCGCCCCGCCGTGCCCTCTACCCCATCGAACAGGCCCATCGCGGATTCGATCAGCACCAGCTCGGCGCCCTCCGCGGCGCCGGCCGCCACGGCGTCGAGCTGGCTCGGCGCCATCGCCCAGCTATCGAGATTGAGGCACGGCGCGCCGCTGCCCAGCGCGTGGAAGCCAGGGTCGATGTAGTCCGGCCCCGACTTGGCGGCGCGCACGCCGATGCCGCGCCGGCGCAGGGCGGCGACCAACGCCAAGGTCAGCGTCGTCTTGCCCGCGCCCGACCGCGGCGCGCCAACGATCAATCCGGCTGCCACGACCCGCCCCCCTCTCGCCGATGACACGGTCCTGTCCGGCCCCTATACATCCGCCCGTGGAGCGGAAGCCTTTGCGCCGGGGCTGGACCACCGGCACATGCGCCACCGCGGCGGCCAAGGCCGCTTACGCGGCGCTGCTCGGCGGCTGCTTTCCCGATCCGGTGGAGGTGCGCCTGCCGCGTGGCGAGCGCGTGGCCTTCGCGCTGGCCGAGACCGGGCGCGGCCCGGACAGCGCCACCGCCGGGGTGGTCAAGGACGCCGGCGACGATCCCGACGTGACCCATGGCGCGCTGATCCGCGCCACCGTGCGGCCCGGTTCGCCCGGCTCCGGCGTGAGATTCCGCGCCGGGGCGGGAGTCGGCACCGTCACCCGCCCCGGACTGGCCCTTCCGCCCGGCGAGCCGGCGATCAACCCGGTGCCCCGCCAGATGATCCAGGCCGCGATTGCCGAGGTCGCCTCGGTCCACGGCGCGGCGGGCGACGCGGTCGTCGAGATCTCGATCCCGGACGGCGAGGCGCTGGCGCGGCAGACGCTGAACGGCCGGCTCGGCATCGTGGGCGGGCTCTCGATCCTGGGCACTACCGGCATCGTCGTGCCCTATTCCTGCGCCGCCTGGATCGCCAGCATCCAGCGCGGGATCGACGTCGCCCGCGCGACCGGCCTCTCGCACGTCGCGGGCGCGACAGGCCGCGCGTCGGAGGATGCCGTGCGCGCGCTTCACGGCCTGCCGGAGGCGGCGCTGATCGAGATGGGCGACTTCGTCGGCGCCATGCTGAAATACCTGCGCCGCCATCCCGTGGCGCGCGTCACCGTGGCGGGCGGCGTCGCGAAGATGACCAAGCTGGCGCAAGGCCGCCTCGACCTGCACGCCAAGCGTGGCGCGGCGGACCTCGCCGCCTTGGCCGCGCTGGCGCGAGCGCGGGGCGCCTCGGCCGGGACCGCCGAACGCATCCTGTGCGCGAACACCGTGGCGGAAGCCTTCGCCGCGAGCGCCGAGGTGCCGCTCGGCGACGCCACCGCCCGTGCCGCCTGGGATGTCGCGGCGGGGGCGCTGCGCCCCTGCGAGACCGAGCTGCAGATCGTGGTGTTCGACCGCGCCGGCACGCTGCTCGGCCGCACCCCCTTCGCGCCGGTTCACGGCGCACCGCCCGGCCTGAACCGGCGGCGGTAGCCGGGATCGTACAGGGCGCTGTCCCGGAAATCCTTGGCCGCCAGGGCGCGTCCGACGAGGATGGTCGCCGTCGGCTCGACCGGCGCTTGCGCGACCGACGCGACAATCGTGGCGAGCGTGCCGCGCAGGATGCGCTGATCGGGCCAGCTCGCCCGCGCCACGACCGCCGCCGGACAGTCCGGGCCGTAGAGCGGCGTGAGCTCCGCGACCAGGCGGTCCAGCGTGTGGATCGCGAGATGCACCGCCAAGGTCGCGCCCGTGGCGCCGAAGTTGGCCAGGGTCTCGCCGCGCGGCATCGCGGAGGCGCGGCCGGAGATGCGCGTCAGCACCACGCTTTGCGCGACGCCCGGCACGGTCAGCTCGCAGCCGAGGGCCGCGGCGGCGGCGGCGAAGGCGGGCACGCCCGGCGTCAGGGTGTAGGGGATGCCCAGGCGATCGAGCCGGCGCACCTGCTCGGCCAGGGCGCTGTAGAGGGACAGGTCGCCGGAATGCAGCCGGGCGACGTCCAGATCCCGCGCGTGGGCGGCCACGTACTCGGCCTCGATCTCGTCCAGCGTCATCGGCGCGGTGTCGATCAGCCGCGCGCCGGGCGGGCAATGCGCCAGCACGTCGGGGGGGACAATGGACCCGGCAAAGAGGCAGACCGGGCATCGCGCCAGCAGGTCGCGCCCGCGCACGGTGATCAGGTCCGCAGCCCCCGGCCCGGCGCCGATGAAATGCACCGTCATGGCGGCGCCTCGGCCAGGGCACATGTCGCCCCGCCCTCTCCGATCCGCTCCAGCACCAGGCGCCCGCGCGGACCCGCTGCAGCGAGCGCGCTGCCCTCGGCGATGGAGGCGAAGCCCGTGGCGCGCGCCGCGGCATGTGAGGGTGTTACGCAGCGCGCCTGGGCCTGGGCGAGCGCCGCGTCGTCCACCCGGATCACCGGCACGCCCAGGAGCCGCGCCGCCTCCCGCACGCCGGGCTCATTGGCCTTGAAGGCCGGGACAGCGATCGCCGACACGTCCCTGCCGGCGCGCTCCAGCACACGCAGGATGTCGCTGGCCGGGCAGCCGCGCCGGCAGCCGATCCCGGCGATCACGCGCCCGCTCATGGCTTCGTCACCGCCCACTGCGTGACCGTCATCGCCGGGCGGAAGGCGCGCATTCCGCCGATCGCATCAAGCCGGTCCACGGAGAGCCGCATTAGCGTGCCGCCGCGCTGGTGCTGCTGCGCGAACAGCAACGCCTCCGTCTCGATCGTGACGGCGTTGGCCACCAGCCGCCCACTCGGCCGCAACGCCGCCCAGGCCGCGTCCAGCACGCCCCCATCCCGCGCGCCGCCGCCGATAAAGACCGCGTCCGGCGCGGGCAGGCCGGCGAGCGCCGACGGCGCCTCTCCGGTGACGACCCGCATCCCCGGCACGCCCAGGGCCAGCGCGTTGCGCGCCGCGCGCGCCGCGCGATCGGGGCGCGCCTCGACGCCGATGGCGCGATTGGCCGGATAACACAGCGACCACTCGATCGCTACCGAGCCCGAGCCGCAGCCGATGTCCCACAGCAAGGCGCCCTGGCGCGGCGCCAAGGCGGCCAGGGTGACGGCGCGAACCTCGCGCTTGGTGATCTGTCCGTCATGCTCGAAGAACGTATCGGGCAGCCCCGGCGCCAGCGGGATGATCCGCGCCGCGGGACTCGCTACGACCTCGATCCCCACGAGGTTCAGCGGATCGATATCGGCGGGCAGGTCCGAGTCGGCGGCGCCGCTCCAGACGCGCTCGCGCGGGCCGCCCAGCGCCTCCAGCACGTGCATGAGGCTCGGGCCGAAGCCGTGGCGTCGGAGCAAAGCCCCGAGTGCCGCCGGTGTGGCTCCGTCGGCCGACAGCGCCAGGACGCGCGCGTTCGGCTGCAAGCGCGGCAGGACCGCTTCCAGGGGGCGCCCGCAGAACGAGAGCGTCGCCGTCTCCTGCAACGCCCATCCCAGGCGCGCGCAGGCCAGCGAGAAGGCGGAGGGCGCTGGCACGGTCAGCGTCTCCACGACCGGGACGAGCCGCGCCAGCGCGCTGCCGACGCCATAGCAATACGGATTACCCGAGGCGAGCACCGCCACCGGCGTGCCGCGCCGCTTCAGGATGAGAGGAAAGGCATCGCTCAACGGGTTCGGCCAGTTCAGGCATTCACCGCGAATCAGCGGCGCGGCGAGCGACAGGTGACGCGCGCCGCCGACCACCAGATCGGCCGCCGCGATCAGCGCGCGCGCCGCTTGGGTCAGGCCCTCGACACCCTCCTCTCCGATTCCCAGGATGGAGAGCCATGGTGACGGGGTTCCCCTCCCCCCGGCCCCCTCCCGCAAGGGGAGGGGAAGCGAAGTAGCAAGCCCCCTCCCCTTGCGGGAGGGGGTCGGGGGAGGGGTCAAGGAGGGCATCTGATGAACCTGCTGATCCTGGGCGGCACGACGGAGGCTTCCGCGATCGCGCGCGCCCTGGCCCATGACACGCGGTTCGTCGCCACAATCTCCCTCGCCGGTCGCACGCGCCACCCGGCGCCGCAGCCGATCCCCTGCCGCATCGGCGGCTTCGGGGGCGCCGAGGGTTTGGCCCGCTATCTGACGGAGCACCAGATCGGCGCCTTGATCGACGCCACGCATCCCTTCGCCGAGCACATGACGCGCAACGCCGAGGACGCGGCGCGGCTGAGCGGGACGAGGCTGCTCGCCGTGCAACGGCCGCCCTGGCGGCGGCAGCCATCCGATGTCTGGATCGACGTGCCGGACATGGCCGCCGCCGCCACGGCGCTTGGCCCCCTTCCACGCCGTGTGTTTCTCACCATTGGGCAGAAGGATCTGGCCCCCTTCGCCGCCGCGCCCTGGCACCACTACGTGCTGCGCTCGATCGACCCGCCCGCGCCGGACGCCGTGCCGCCCGGGGCCGAGGTGATCGCCGCGCGCGGCCCCTTCGCCGAGGCGGTGGAACGCGACCTGCTGGCCGAGCGGAGGATCGAGATCCTCGTCACCAAGAATTCCGGCGGCGGCGCGACCGAAGCGAAGCTCGCGGCCGCCCGCGCGCTCGGGCTGCCGGTCGTCATGGTGGCCCGCCCGCCGCAGCCCCAGGCGGAGACGGTCGCGACCGCCGCCGAGGCGCTGGCCTGGATTGAGCGTCTTCATGATGCGCGACACCGGCGCGGCGCGTAGAGCCAAGGCGGCCCGGCGGGCCGCTCGATGCGCCGCGTCGCTTTGGTGCCGATCAGCACCAGCGTGCGCATGTCAGCGCGTGCCGGGTCCGCGTCGGCGAGGGTCGTGATCTCGATCCGCTCCTCCGGGCGCGTCACTGCGGTCGCGAACACCACGGGCGCCGCGTCGGGCAGGATCGGGCGCAGCAGATCGAAGGCCGCTCCGAGCTGCCACGGGCGCGCGCGCGACAGCGGGTTATAGAGGGCGATCATGAATCCCGCACTGGCCGCGGCGCTCAGGCGCCGGGCGACAATCGCCCATGGCTTCAGGTTGTCGGAGAGCGAGATCGCGCAGAAATCGTGCCCCAGCGGGGCGCCGATCCGGGCGGCGGCGGCGAACATCGCGGAGATTCCGGGAATGACCTCGACCTCCAGGCTCCGCCACGCCGCTGGTCCGCCTTCGATGGCTTCGAAGACCGCGCTCGCCATGGCGAACACGCCGGCATCGCCGGACGACACCACGGCCACGCTGCGGCCATCGAGCGCGAGCACCAGCGCGTGACGGGCGCGCGCCAGCTCCTCCCGGTTCTCGGACGGATGGCGCGCTTGATGGGGACGGGCGCCAACGCGCGCGAGGTACGGCCCGTACCCGACGAGATCGGTCGCGGCGGCCAGCGCGGCTTCGGCCTGCGGCGTCCGCATCGCCACCGCTCCCGGCCCGAGGCCGACGATGGACAAGCGGCCGGTCATCGCGGGCGCCGCCCCGGCACGAGCACCAGTGAGAAATAGGGCGCGCTGCGCCCCTCCATTTCAAGCAGCGGCACAATCCGCTCATCCGCCATCGTGCCGCGTTCGACATAAATCGCGCGCTCGGCGAGTCCGGCGCGGCGCAGCGCCGCGATGACCTTCGGCAGATGCCGGCCGATCTTCATGATGACGAGCGCGTCGGCGCAGCCGAAGCTGGCGGACAGGCGGTCCTCGTCAAGCGTGCCGGGCAGTACGGCGAGCACGTCATCGCCATGCGTCATCGGCGCGCCGGCGCGGGTCCAGCAGCCGCTCATGCCGGTGACACCCGGAACGACCTCGCTCGGGTAGTGGCGGGCCAGGCGGTCCAGCATGGCGAGCGACGAGCCGTAGAAATACGGGTCGCCCTCGCACAGCAACGCCACATCCCGCCCAGTGTCCAGCCGCTCGGCGATGCGCGCGGCGGATGCCTCGTAGAACGCGCCGATCTCCGCCGTGTAGCGCGGATCATCGACGGCGACCTCCGTGGTGAACGGATAGTCCAGCCGCAGTTCCTCGGCGTGCGCGCCGATGCGCCCTTCCGCGATGGTCCGGGCGAGGCCGGCCCTGCCGCGCTTGGCGAAGAAGGCGACCACCGGAGCGGTTGCGATGATCCGGGCCGCCTTCAGCGTCATCAGCTCGGGATCGCCCGGACCCAAGCCAACCGTGTAGAGCGTGCCTGGGCGGGCCATCACGCCGCCTCGCTGGCCAGCGCGTTGACCGCCGCCGCCGCCATGGCGCTGCCACCCTTGCGGCCCCGCACGGTCGCGAACGGCACGCGGCCATCGGCCGCGAGCGCCGCCTTCGCCTCCGCCGCGCCGACGAAGCCCACCGGCATCCCGATCACCGCGGCCGGCCGTGGCGCCCCGGCGTCGAGCAGCTCGAGCAGCCGGAACAGCGCTGTCGGCGCGTTGCCGATCGCCACCAGTGCCCCGTCCAGGCGTGCCCCCCAAAGGTCGAGCGCGGCGGCGGAGCGTGTGGTTCCGAGCCGCGCGGCCAGGGCTGGAGTCTCTGGCGCGTCCAGCGCGCAGATCACCTCGTTCCCAGCCGGTAGCCGCGCGCGGGTGATGCCGTGCGCAACCATTTGCGAATCGCAGAGGATCGGCCTGCCGTCCAGCAAGGCTTGCCGGGCGCGCTCGGCGAAGGCGGGGGAGAAGCCCACGTCGCGCGCGACCTCCACCATGCCGCTGGCATGGATGAGGCGCACCACGATCCGCGTCTCGGCGGGGGAGAACGCGGAGAGGTCGGCTTCCGCCCGGATGGTGGCGAAGGATTGCGCGTAGATCGCCGCGCCGTCCCGGACATAGGCGTACCGGCTCACGGCGCGGCGCCCTCGATCAACGCCCGCGCCTGCGCGAGGGTGAGTCCCCGGCGCAGCGGGGCATCCTTCGTCCCTCCGTCGCGGACCAGGGCGTAGCGTCCATTCTCGCCGACCAAAGTGAATACCGCCGCGCCGGGATGCGCGCATCCCTTGGCGCATCCCGAGACATGCACCGTGGCGCGCAAGCCTGGCGTTGCCAGCGCCGCCGCGTCCGCGCGCGCATTGACGGACGCGCTCGCGCAACCCGGCCGGCCGACGCAGGCGCTCACCTTCACCCTTGGATCGCTGGAATCGACGATCAGGCCCGCCGCCGCGCCCGCCTCGCGCAGCGCGGCGGCATCGTAGGCGGAGACGCCCGGAACCACGAGCGCGCGCCACGGGGTGAGACGAAGCGTTCCGTCGCCGAACCGCAGGGCAATGTCGGCCAAGCCCGCGAGACAGGCCGCGTCCGTCGCGCCGAAGGGCAGTCCCATGCCGAATGCGCCGTGCTTTGCGTCCGCATAGGGAATCCACCCAATCCCCAAACCTTGGGCCGTTATGCGCGGGCTTGACCCACGCATCCAATGCAGCGTCCGTGTCAGGTGAAACTTGGGTTGGATTGCCGGGTCGAGCCCGGCAATGACGCTTGAAAATGCCCCGGCCGACGCGAACACGCGCCGCGCCCCAACCGCCTCGACCAGCTCGCGCATCCGGCGCGGCGCGGGCGCGTGATGCGCGGACAGATCAAGAAAGGCGCGCGCGAGGTGCGCGGCCCATTCCACCGTCTCTTCTGGATCGCCGATTGCCGCGAAATCCGCGACCGCGACCGAGCACGCCTCGCCCCCGCACGCCACCTGGATATCCGCGCCGACATCGCCGAGCGGCAGCGCGCCCCCGCCATCCACGCTGACGCAGAACTTCGCGAGCAGCCGCGCGAGGCGCGGGTCGCGCGCGAGCCGATCCTCGATCGCGCCGGCGATCAGGGGCGCGTTCGGGCTCGCGCCCGGATCGGCCCCCATGAGCGGCGCGGGAATAACCGCGCGCCGCCGCTCCACCTCCGGATCGCGGTCGGCCAGACCGGCCTCGACCATGGAAGCCGCGAACGCCGCAACGTCGCGCGCCCGCAATCCCCGGACCTGGATCGCGGCGCGGCGCGTCAAAGCGATCGCGCCATCGCCGAACCGCGTGGCGGCGACGGCAAGCTGGCGCGCGGCCGTCTCCGTCAGTCGCGCGCCCGGCGGCTTCAGCCGAACCAGCAAGCCATCGCCGCTCGGCATCGGCTCGAACAGGCTGGGGCACCATCCCCTCAGCATGAGCGGGTTCCGTCCAAGGCTTCACTGGTGAAATTGCGTCGCGGCCGCCACAGGTCGCGGCGCGACGCGTCCTGGAACCGAGCCGCCATCACGGCCCGCGCGTGCGGGTTGGCGCTTCGCAGAAAGGCGTCCACCTCCGGGTCGCCGAGTGTCGCGTCGAAGACGAGATCGAACTGCCGGTCCAGGCGCTCCGGCAGCGCTGCGGCGAAGGCGAAGAGCGCGTCCACGGAGCGGGCGATCTCCGCAGCGCCGCGATACCCGTGCCGCCTCATCCCGTCGATCCACGCCGGGTTCGCGACGCGCGCCCGCACGACGCGGCACACCTCCTCGTGCACGCGCCGCGCGCGGGGGGCGTCCGGCCTCGACGTGTCGAGGTGATACAGCGCCGGACTGCCTCCCAGGCTCGCCGCGGCGGCGGCGAACCCGCCCTCGTGCGCGGCGAACTCGCTGCCGTCCAGGAGGTCGATCTCGCGATGGTCCTGCGCGTGGACATAGCCGTCCGCCCCGGCGACGCGCGCGGCGAAGCCAGCGGGATCGGCGGCGCCTTCCAGATCCCTGCCATAGGCATAGGACGAGCCCGCCAGGTACGCCTCTCCCCGCCCTGCCCGGCATTGCCACCCCCCGTCCTCGATCACCGCCGAGACGCCGGCGCCGTAGGCGCCGGGCGCCGCGCCAAAGACGCGCGTCGTCGACCGGCGCAGCCCCGCGCCCTCCAGCCCGCGCGCGCCGGCGGCGAGCCGGTTCCATTCCGCGTCCTCCTCGCGGGCCGCGATCGCGCGAACGGCGGAGTCGAACAGCAGGATCTGCGCCTCGAACGCGTCACGGAACAGGCCGGAGACGCGCAGCGTCACGTCCACGCGCGGACGGTCAAGCAAGGCGAGGGGCACGATCTCGATGCCGCGCACGCGTCCCGACCCATCGTCCCAGATCGGCCGCGCGCCCATCAGCACCAGCGCCAGCGCGAAGTCCTCGCCGCCGGTGCGCATGGTCGTGCTGCCCCACAGGTCGATGACCAGCGCCCTCGGCCAGTCGCCGTGGTCTTGGAGGTGCCGGCGCAGCACCTCCTCCGCCGCCCGCTCCGCGAGCCGCAGCGCCGTGCGCGTCGGGACGGCGCGGGGATCGACCGTGACCATGTTGCGCCCGGTCGGCAGCACGTCCGCGCGCCCGCGTGTCGGGGCGCCCGCCGGACCCGGCTGCACCAGCCTGCCGTCGAGCGCCGCGAGCAGCGACGCCCGTTCCGATTCCGCCGACGCATCGAGCGCCTCCGCGAGCCGCGCGGGCGGCACGCCGGGGCAAGCCGATTGCAAGGCGGCGAGATGCACGGCGCGAAGCTCGGGAACCAGCGCGCGGCCAAAGACGTGCAGGCCGGCGCGGATCTGCAACTCCTTCACGTCGCACAGGTACGCGTCCAGCCGCGCGAGGGCCTCGTCCTCGGCGAGGTCGCGGGTCACGCCGCTCTCGCGCAGCAGCCCGGTGTCGGCGGCGTGGTCCAGGATCTCGCGGCGAAGCAGCGCGGCGCGACGCCGGTCCAGGCCGTCGGCGGCCGCGTATTCGTCGATCATGCGCTCCAGCGCCTCGGCCGCGCCATGCGCGCCAGCGGCTTTCAGCGGCGGCGTCATGTGGCCGATCGTCACCGCGCCCAGCCGACGCTTCGCGCACGCCGCCTCGCCGGGATTGTTGACGATGAAAGGGTAAATGACCGGCAACCCGCCGCCCAGCGCCGCCGGGAAGCAGGACGAAGACAGCGCCGCCGCCTTGCCCGGAAGCCACTCCAGCGTGCCGTGCGCGCCGAGATGGACGATCGCGTGTACATCCGCGACGCCGCGCAGCCAAAGATAGAACGCCGCGTAGGCGTGGCGCGGCGGCAGGTTGGGATCGTGGTATGTGGCCTTGCGGTCAAGACCGCCGCCGCGATCGGGCTGGATCGCGACGATGAGGTTTCCCGCCGTCGCGACGCGCAGCCTGAACGCCCCGTCCACGAACGCCGGATCGCTGTCCGGCGCTCCCCACGCATTCTCGATCGGCGCGCGGATCGCCGCCGGAAGCAGGCGGTGGTACATCGCCAGGTCAAGGGTCGGCACCGGGCTGGCGTCGCACAGCCGCGCCGCAATTGCTGCGTCCTCATCGACGGCGTAGCCAGCGCTGCGCAGAAGCCGGGCGGCCTCCGCGAGGCTTGCGAGGCTGTCGAGCCCCACCGCGTGCCCGACCTGCCCCGCGCCCGCTCCCGGATAGTCCGACAACAGGATCGCGACCCGCCGCGCGGCGCGGGGGGTCGCGGCGAGGCGCGCCCATCCGGCCGCCCGTTCGGCCGCCAGGGCGATCCCGTCCGCGTCGGGGCGATGCACCACGCGCGCGTAGTCCAGCCCCGGAACCGGCTCCTCCTGGGCCTTGAACGCGATTGCTGTCGTCAGCAACCGTCCATCCAGCTCCGGCAGGACGACCTGCATGGCGAGATCGGCTTTCGACAGGCCGCGCGTCGAAGCCCGCCAGGCCGCGCGCGCCACGCCGGCCAGAATTAGTTGCAGGACCGGCACGCCCGCCGCGTCCAGCGGCGAGGCCGCTTCGTTCTGCCGCGCGGAAAAGCCGGTTGCGTTCAAAACCACCGACGGACGCCACTGGCGCAGCCGCTCCGCGACGAACGCCGCCGCCTCCGCGTCCTTGAGGCTGGAGACATGGACCGCCCGGACCCCGAGCCCGCGCGCGCGCAGCGCCTCGGCGAGCGCGGTGATGGGTGCGATGTCGCCGGCCAGCAGGTGCGAGCGGTAGAACACGATGACGGCGCGCCCGCCCGGCCCTTCCGCCGGCGCCGGGACGGGATGGACCCCGGCGCGCGGCAGCGGCGCGGGCGGCAGCGACGGCCCATCGCCGATGCCGCCCAGTTGCGCCGCCAGCGCGAGCGCCTGCCCGACATTGTCCGGCCCGCCATGACGGAGATAGGCGTCGAGGCGGGACAGCGCGCCGGCCGGCACGGTGGACAGCTCCGCCAGGCGCGGATCGTCCCGCTCGTCACCGGGCAGCAGCGCGAGCGCGACGCCATGCCGGCGGCAGAGCGCGCCAGTCTCCTCCACGCCGTAGCGCCAATGCTCAATCCCGCCGAGCAGGCGGACGACGACGACGCGCGCCCGCGCGATCACCTGCTCGCCGTACAAGTCAACCGACATCGGATGGCGCAGCCGCTCCAGGTTGGCCAGGCGCAGGCTCGGCCGCTCCGGACCCATCGCCTGCCACGCCGCCGCCGCGGCCCCGAGATCGCTGTCGGAAAAGGACAGGAACACGAGGTCGGCCGGCGTCTGACCGAGGTCCACCGCGCGCGCCTCCTCATCCAACGACCGGGTCTCGCGGAGCAGAAGATGCACGGGGTTAGGCCCCCTCCCCCCGGCCCCCTCCCGCAAGGGGAGGGGGAGAAGAAGGACAGTCCCCTCCCCTTGCGGGAGGGGGTTGGGGGAGGGGTTGAAGCGAAGACCCCGTAATCGTCGCCTCGATCGCCGCCCGGTCAAGGCCGCTCTGGCCGATGATGACCACATGCCCGTGCAACCCGTCGCGGGGACGGTCGTAGTGGTGACGGAAACGGCCGCCCACGCCTTGCACCACGAGCCGCAACGGCCGTCCGCGCACGGCGGCGAAGCCCTTGACTCGGAGGATGCCGTGCGCCTCGCTGGCCGCTTGCAGCCGCTCGATCAGCGGCTCCGGCGCCGCGATCTCCGGCAGCGCAACAACGAAGCTCTCGAAATCGTCGTGTTCGTGCGCGCCGTCCTCGGCGTCGTGGTGCGACGGCCTCGCCTCAAGGTCGTCCTCCGCGGCCGCGCCCAGGCCGAGCAGGGTGGCGGGATCGAGCCGGCCCTCCCGCGCCGCGACCACCTTCACCGACCGCCGCACCGCGTTCCCGATCTCGGCCCGCAGCCGCCCGATCACGGCTCCGTCGAGCAGGTCGCTCTTGTTCAGGATCACCAGATCGGCCGCAAGAAGCTGGTCCTCGTACACCTCCGACAGCGGGTTGTCGTGCCCGATCGAGGCGTCCTCGGCGCGCTGGCGCGCAACGGCGGCCGGATCGTCCGCGAACCGGCCCTCGGCGACCGCCGGCCCGTCCACGACAGCGATCACGCCGTCCACCGTGATCCGGGAGCGCACCTCCGGCCAGTCGAACGCCTTGAGCAGAGGCTTGGGGAGCGCGAGACCGGAGGTCTCGATCAGGATGTGCTCGGGCGGCGAGGCCCTGTCGATCAGCGCCCGCATGGTCGGCAGGAAATCCTCGGCCACGGTGCAGCACAGGCAGCCATTCGCCAATTCGACGATGTCCTCCTCCGCGCATCCGGCGATCCCGCAGCTCCGCAGCACCTCGCCATCGATGCCGAGCGCGCCGAACTCGTTGACGATGACCGCGATCCGGCGACCGCCCGCGTGCTCCAGCACATGCCGGACCAGCGTCGTCTTCCCGGCGCCCAGGAACCCAGTGACGATCGTGGCCGGTATCTTTCCGCCTGCAATCATCACGCGGTCTCCATCGGCGGCACGCGGCCCATGACAACATCTCGCAGCGAGGCCGGGCGGCGCGACGGCAGCACCGTCCCGCTCGCCGACGCGGCGTAGGCGGCGCCGTAGGCGAGCAGGTCGGCGGCGTGCTCGGGCGACAGCAGGCCGAGCAGATACGTCCACTTGCCGGGCATGGCGATCACGCCGCTACAGCCGCGCTCGCAATTGGCGAGACAGGACACGGTGCGCAGGTCGACCGGGGCCGCGGCGCTGACGATCAATTGCTCCAGCGCCGCGTGAAGCCGCGCGCCAGGTGTCGGCGCGCTCTCGCCAAGGGCGTGGCCGGCGCGGCACTTGGTGCAGATGATGAGTCGCGGTCGGCAGGATTCGGTCACGTACACCCCGTGGATAACGCGGCACACGCCGCACGAAGTCAGGGATGCCGTCCGTGCCCGATCAAGTGCCGGGAATCGGCTTGTACGCCCTCACCACGGCCGTGGCATCCCGCGCGGCGCGTGACCCGTCATCGATGGCAGGTCTCCTGGCTCGCGGATCGAACGCGGCCCGTCCGCCTTCCCGGTGTCACCCAGTGGCCTCGCGACGGGCCGCTCTCCGCTTACAGTTGCGGGAGCAGCCGCGGCATTGGGGCGAGCCCCGCACCGCATTCCCTTTTCACCTTCCGCCATGGAAGGACCATCGAGGCTCGTCTAATACGCTCGCTTTCCCTCAGCGTCAAAAGGACCGACGTGCTGGTGGTGCCTCAGTTTGAAATCCCGCGCCCCACGGCCAGAGGGTCGCCTGGGCTCGGGCTTCCCTATACGCTTCGCCGGTAAGCAGGGGTGTGGCTATGGCTGACCTGGAGCGCAACAAGCAGAATGTGATGGCGTTCTACGACCTCATGTTCAACCACTGCCGCCCTCGCGAGGCGATCGGGCGGTACGCGGGAGACCACTACATCCAGCACAATCCGGGCGTGGGTGACGGCAAGGAGGGGTTCATCGCCTATTTCGAGGAAGCCGCTCGCGATTACCCCGGCAAGCGCGTGGAATTCAAGCGGGCCATCGCCGAAGGCGACTACGTGGTCCTCCATTGTCGCCAGGATTGGCCTGGTGATCACGTGTGGGCCGGAATCGACATCTTCCGACTTGATGACCAGGGCAAGGTTGTGGAGCACTGGGACGTGCTGCAAATCGTGCTCGATCAGGCCGCAAACCCGAACGGAATGTTTTGATGCTCGCGAACCAAGGCGGAAGCTTGGCTCGCAGGCCGAAAACTCAAATTGAGACACTACCGGCGTGCTAGACCGCCTCACCCTGGTTCTCGGCGGCGCCCGATCGGGCAAGAGCCGCCACGCGGAGCGGCTCGCGATGGCGCTGCCCCCGCGCTGGACCTATGTCGCCACGGCGCAGCCGTTCGACGAGGAGATGCGCGCGCGCATCGCCGCCCATCGCGCGCGCCGCGAGGCGGGCTGGATCACCGTGGAGGCCCCGATCAGCCTGGCGAGCGCGATCGGCACCGCTGGGCACGGGCCGGTGCTGGTCGACTGCCTGACGCTCTGGGTGAGCAACCTTTTGCTGAACGGCATCGACGTGGCGGAAGCGACGGCTTCGCTTGACGCGGCGCTCGACGTACGCGCGGCCCCGACGATATTAGTGGCGAACGAGATCGGCCTTGGCATCGTGCCCGACAATGCCCTCGCCCGCGCCTTCCGCGACGCGGCGGGGCAGCTCAATCAACATCTCGCGGCGCGCGCGGACAGCGTGGTGTTCATGGTCGCGGGCCTTCCGATGAGGGTCAAGTGACGGAGGACGATGCCGCCCGCCATCGCGGCAAGATGGCGCGCCGCAAGGAAGTGCAGGACGCGGAGGTCGCCAGCAAGACGATCGAGAAGGGCTTGCTGATCGTCCACACCGGCCCAGGCAAGGGCAAGTCCACCGCCGCGTTCGGCTTGGTGCTGCGCATGGTCGGCCACGGCCGGAAGACCGCCGTGGTGCAGTTCGTCAAGGGTGCCTGGTCCACCGGCGAGCGCAGCGTGCTGGAGCGCTTCGGCGATCTGGTGACGTGGCACACGATGGGCGAGGGCTTCACCTGGGAGACGCAGGACAAGGCGCGCGACATCGCCGCCTGCGCGCGGGCCTGGCGGCGCGCGACGGAGCTGATGGAACAGCCGGACCTGGCGCTTCTCGTGCTCGACGAGCTGAATATCGCGCTGCGGTACGACTACCTCCCGCTCGCGGCGGTGCTGGACGCGTTGCGCGCCCGCCGGCCGGATCTGCACGTCGTCGTCACCGGGCGCAACGCCAAGCCGGCGCTGATCGAGGCCGCCGACCTGGTGACGGAGATGACCGTGGTGAAGCACCATTTCGCGGCGGGCGTGAAGGCGCAGCAGGGCATCGAGTTCTGATGCACGGCGCGCGCCTGCTGATGTTCCAGGGCACCGGCTCCAGCGTCGGCAAGTCGGTGCTGGTCGCCGGACTGGCCCGCGCGCTGACGCGCCGCGGCCTGGCGGTTCGCCCGTTCAAGCCGCAGAACATGTCCAACAACGCCGCCGTGACCGAGGATGGCGGCGAGATCGGGCGCGCGCAGGCGTTGCAGGCGAGGGCGTGCGGGACCGCCCCGAGCGTTCACATGAACCCGGTCCTGCTGAAGCCGCAGAGCCAGACCGGCGCGCAGCTCGTGGTGCGGGGGCGCGTCGCGGGCGCGTTCCGCGCGCGCGAGTACCAAAGCTTGAAGAAATCCCTCCTGCCGCGCGTGCTGGACAGCCTCGCGCGCCTGCGCGCCGAGGCGGACATCGTGCTCGTGGAGGGCGCGGGCAGCGCGTCGGAGGTAAACCTGCGCGCCAACGACATCGCCAACATGGGTTTCGCGCGCGCCGCCGAGGCGCCGGTCGTGCTGATCGGCGACATCGACCGGGGCGGGGTGATCGCGAGCCTGGTCGGCACGCGCGCCGTGATCGATCCGGCCGACGCCGCGCTGGTTCGTGGTTTCATGGTCAACCGGATGCGCGGCGACCCCGCGCTGTTCGCCGACGGGATGCGGTTCGTCAGCGAGCGGACCGGCTGGCCGGCGCTGGGGCTGGTGCCACACCTGGACGCGGTGCGCGACCTGCCGGCGGAGGATTCGGCGGATCTCGCGGAGCGCGCGCCCGCGCGCAAGCCGGACGCGACGTTGCGCGTGGCCGTGCCGTTGCTGCCCTGCATCGCCAATTTCGATGACCTCGACCCGCTGCACGCGGAGCCGCGCGTCAATCTGGAATTCGTGCCGCAGGGCAGGCCGCTGCCCCGCGCGGCCGATCTGGTGATCCTTCCCGGTTCCAAGGCCACCATCGCCGACCTGGCGACGCTGCGGGCCGAGGGCTGGGACATCGACCTGGCCGCCCATTGGCGCGCGGGCGGGCGCGTGCTCGGGCTGTGCGGCGGCTATCAGATGCTCGGGCGCCACATCGCCGACCCCGAGGGGATCGAGGGGCCGTCCGCTTCCGTCGGCGGGCTCGGCCTGCTTGATGTCGAGACCGTGTTGACTGGAACCAAGCGCCTCGCGCGCGTAGGCGGCACGCTCGCGACAGGCGGGGCGCGCTTCGACGGCTACGAGATGCATTGCGGCCGGACCAGCGGCCCAGCGACCGGCCGGCCGCTGCTGCGGTTCGATGATGGGCGCCGTGACGGCGCGATGTCGGACGATGGGCGCGTGTGTGGAACCTATGTCCACGGCCTGTTCGCATCCAATTCGTTCCGCGCGGCCTGGCTCGCCGCGCAGGGCACAGCGTCCGCCGCGCTTCCCTTTGAAGCGGGCGTCGAGGCGGCGTTGGACACGCTGGCCCGCCATCTCGAAACCCATGTCGATGTCGATCGCGTGCTCAGCCTTGCGCGATGACGGCGAGGATCAGAGCCGCGCCGATCTGGAGGGCGCAGGCCAGGCGGTAGAGCGACAGCGCGCGAAGCAGATCCGCCACCGTCGCCTCGGCCCGTCCGCTGCCCATCCACGCGTCCTCGACGCGCGTCGCGCCGTAGGTGCGCGGACCCGCCAGCCTGAGCCCGAGCGCTCCAGCCATCGCCGCTTCCGGCCAGCCTGCGTTGGGCGACCGGTGCTTGGACGCGTCGCGCCACGTCGCGCACAGTGCCGCCCGCCCGTGCGCGCGCGGATGCAGGCAGGCGGCGGCGGCGAGCCAGAACGCCGCCAGGCGGGAGGCCGGGAGGTTCACCGCGTCATCCAGCCGCGCCGAGGCCCAGCCGAAGGCGGCGTGCCGGGGCGTGCGGTACCCGATCATGCTGTCGGCGGTGTTGATCGCCTTGTAGGCGGCGATCCCAGACAGGCCGAACAGCGCGCACCAGAAGGCGGGCGCCACCACGCCATCAGAGAAATTCTCCGCCAAGCTCTCGATCGCGGCGCGGACCACGCCCGCCTCGTCCAGCGTCTCCGGGTTGCGGCCGACGATCAGCGAGACGGCTTCGCGGCCGGCGCGCAACCCGCGCGTGTCGAGGGCGTCGGCGACGGCGCGCACATGCGTCCATAGGCTGCGTTGCGCGAGCAGCATGCTGGACAGCAGTATCAGCACGGCGAGGTCGAGGGCTCGCCGGTCCCAGGCCAGCGCCGCGATTTGCACGGCTTCGCTTGGAAGGAGCACGGTGGCGAGCAGGATGACGAGCGCGACAGCGCCGAGCGCCCGCCGCGCCCAGGCGGGGTCGCGCGCACGATTGAGGTGCCGATCCAGCCACCCTATCAGCGCGCCGATCCACACGACGGGGTGGCGGACGGACGTGAACAGCCACGCCGGATAGCCAAGCGCGGCTTCGGCGAGCAAGGCGCCAGCGGCGATGGTCAGGCTGGGGGTGACGGGCGATGTCATGGGATGGTGGGTGCTGTCCGATTTACGAGCCCAATGTTCCAAGTTGCTGGTAAGGGTGTCCTAAACCGCGTCTAGTTTGAGATCGTAGTTTCTCCTCCTCGGGATCGAGGCAGTCCTTGACCCAGAGGCGATCGGCGACGACGCAAGAGTCTTGGTTGACCTTGGCCTCGAACAGGGCGACGCGCCGGGTCAGGTCGTCGGCCGTGGCGTGGCAGTGATGGTAGGTGACGTCCTCGCGCAGCCAGCGCCACAGCGCCTCGACCGGCATCAGGTCCGGGCTGTAGCCCGGCAGCGGCATGAGCGTGATGCCCAGGCTGGCAGCGGCGGCCCATACCGCCTTGGCCCGGTGACAGGGCACACCGTCCCAGATCACGACGAGCATGCCATCGGGGAACTCGGCACGGAGCCGGTGCAGCACATCGATCGTGTGTTCGCCGTTGGCCCGTGCATAGGGCCATAGCCGCACCTGGCCTTCGTTGTAGAGGTAGAGGCCGTAGAGCGAGACCCTGGCGGCGAGGCCGGGCGAGCAGGAGGCCACGTGGAAGCGCTTGCCGCGCTCGCCCCAGCCGTAGCCGAGATCGGCGTCCTGGTGGATGTGCGCCTCGTCGAGGTGGACCAGCACGTGCCGATCGCGCTGGGCGCTGTCCAGCACCGGCCGTAGCCGGTCGAGAAAGGCGGCGCGCCGTTCGGGATCGGCGCGACCGAGCAGCTTGCGGGCTTTCTTCCACGACAGGTCCAGCCGGTGCAGGGCAGCGCGGATGGTCTCGCGGCAGCAGAGACGGCCGAACCGCGCCCGCACGCAGCCGACCAGGCGCTTGAGCGTCCAGCGCGGCGGCGGATCAGCTCCGGCTACGGATGGGCTGGCCGCAGCCTGCTGGGCCGCACGGAGCTCTGCGCCGAGTACGGCGGCGATGGCGGGACAAAGGGGGGACGGCCGCCAGTGCGTCGGTAGGTCAGCGCCTCGGGGCCACGCTCGTTGTAGAGGTGCAGCCACTCCATCACGGTCTGCGGGTGGCGGCCAGTGCGTTCGGCAACCTGCGTGGCGCAACTCTCTTCGGTGATCTCGTAAAGCGCCAAGAAGCGCTCGCGAGTGCGTTGATGGGCAGCGCTCGTTGCGAGCCGACGCAGGTCCTCCGGCGTCTGGCCCCACCGGGCATGGTCAACGCGCAGCATGACAGGAGCGAACAAGGCTAAGTTTCATCATCCCCTGGAGATAGGGACCCTGCCTCCGAAACCACACCTCTCAAACCGGACGGGGTTTAATTCAGTCTTCACCACGCTCTGTTCACTTTTCCTCTTGGACAGCGCCGAGACCGCCTACGCCACCCCGTTTCGGGTAATCCAAGGTGGGAGGAAGTGAGAGGATGGCGTCCAGTAGGTAACGCAGACGATTCAAACCAAGGCTGGAATGAGTGGGGCCGTGACTTTATTCCGAATTCATATCAAGCCTGACGGAGGCACCTCCGATCTGCGGCTGACGTTTGACTACTGCCTCCGGGAGAAGATCCTTGGAGTCGGCTGGCGGACGGGTAAGGGGGTGAGCACGAACACGAACTCCTGGGACGATTACGCCCGGCAAGCGAGCGCGCTTCGTCACAAACTGAGCCAGTGCCAATACATATATAAGCATGTTCGTCCCGAGGATCTCGTGTAGACGCGCGACAGGAGCGCGAACTATTATCTCGCGCGCGTTTCATCGCCCTGGGAGTACTACGAGACGGAGTTCTCGGCCGCCAATAACATTGACGTGGCAAACGTTTTCAGGTGCGAGGCTATTTATAAGCTCCCGCTCGAAGAGGTGCCGGGCTCGGTCGTGAACGCCTTTCGGCCTACGCGTGCCATACAACGGATAACCAACCCCGGGGCCGAGGAGTACTCCAGGTATCTCTGGAACAAGGCCAGTGGATCGAACGCGTACGCCATCGAGCCTGTGCGGAACGTGTTCGCCCTGCTCGACAACGAACAGATGGAGGATCTCATGTTCCTCTACCTGCAAACCTTGGGCTGGTATGTCGTCCCGAGCTCCCGGAAAGCAGACACCATGAGGTTTGAGTATATGGTGTTGCGCCCCGACTCTGGGAAGCGGGGATTCGTTCAGGTCAAGACAGGGCAAGAGCCTTTCCGACCCGCAGAATACGCCGATGTCGAGGGACAGACTTTTCTGTTCCAGTCGAATGAGAAATATCCTGGGGAGGTGCCGTCAAATGTCACGTGCATCCGACACTCGGACTTGCTTACGTTTTTTAAGTCCTCTCGCCGCTGGCTACCGCGGATTCTCGTTACGAAATTTGACCAGGCAAACGATGTGTCCTAATTCCTCGCTCCGGATGTCTTAATCAGGACAGCACCGGATGGCGACGGGGGCGCTCCGATGATGCATGGCGGCCGGCTCGGGGAGGCGCACCGTCTGTTCCCGGACGCGCCGGAGCCCTTCCTCGATCTTTCAACCGGAATCAATCCGCTCGCCTATCCCCTGCCCCCGTTACCAACCGAGCTGTTCACGCGCCTGCCGGAACCAGAGCAGGTGACGGCGCTGGAGAGGGCTGCCGCGCGCGCCTATGGCGTCACCGGACACGAGATGGTGGCGGCGGCCCCTGGCACGCAAATCCTGATTGACCTCGTCGCCCGGCTCTGGCCGCGTTCACCGGTTGGAATACTCGGCCCGACCTACGGGGAGTACGCGCGCGCCTGGGCGAGCGCCGGTTGCCGAGTTGGGTGCGTGACCGATGCCGAGGCGCTGCGCGACGCCGTGGTTGCCGTGATCTGCAATCCCAACAACCCGGACGGGCGGCGCCTCCCCCACGCTTGTCTTCTCGGTCTAGCGGACCGCCTCGCTGCCCGAGACGGCATCCTTGTGATCGATGAAGCCTTTGCCGATCTGGAAGGAAAGGCCCTGAGTCTCGCCCCGGCGTTGCCGCATCCAGCGCTCGTCATCCTGCGCTCGTTCGGCAAGACCTATGGCCTTGCCGGGCTTCGCTTGGGCTTTGCCTTGGCGGCCCCGAACCGCGCGCACGCCGTCCGGGAGGCGCTTGGTCCCTGGGCCGTGTCGGGTCCGGCGATCGCGATCGGCCAGCAGGCGTTAGGGGACACGGCCTGGCTCGCGGCGACGGCCTCGCGCCTCGCGCGGGACACGCGGAGGCTGGATGCCTGCCTGACCCGCGCCGGATTGCGGGTCGCCGGGGGGACGGCGCTGTTCCGGCTCGCCGAAACCGACGACGCTAGCACCGTCTTCCGCGAGCTTGGCCACGCCGGGATTTTCGTGCGCCGGTTCGGCAACCACCGAAGGTGGCTGCGCTTCGGCGTCCCGTGCCACGACCGCGACATCGAGCGGATCGGCCTGGCGTTGCGGGGCCGGGTTCTGCCGGCATGACGGCATGCCCTCGCGCGGGCATACTGGCCGAGAGAGACGGGAGGACACAATGCCGCGCTTCCAGGACAAGGTCGTGCTCATCAGCGGCGGCGCGCGCGGCCAGGGTGCCGCCGAGGCAAGGATGCTCGTCGCAGAGGGCGGCCGTGTCGTCATCGGCGACGTGCTCGACGCAGAAGGCGAGCGCCTCGCCGGCGAGCTTGGCGGGGCGGCGGTGTTCGTGCGCCAGGACGTGACCGAGGAGGCGGACTGGGCCCGCGCGGTCGAGGCGGCGGAGCGGCTCGGCGGCTTGAACGGCATGGTCAACAACGCTGGCATCTACATCCCCGCCACGCTGCTGGACACCGACCGGGCGCTGTTCGAGCGGCACATGCGTATCAACCAGCTCGGCTGCTTCCTTGGCATGAAGGCGGTGGTCGGCGCGATGGAGCGCGCGGGCGGAGGCTCCATCATCAATATCTCCTCCGTCGCGGGCCTACGGGGATCACCCGGCGCGATCGCGTACAGCGCGACGAAGTGGGCGCTGCGCGGCATGACGAAGGCGGCGGCGGTTGAGCTGGCGCCCCGACACATTCGGGTGAACTCGGTTCATCCCGGTCCGATCGACACCGAGATGCTCAAGGTGCGCACCCTGGAGCAGAACGCGCAGCGTGTTCAGCAGGTTCCAATGAAACGAATGGGAACGGCGGAGGAGGTCGCGAAGCTGGTCCTGTTCCTGCTGTCCGATGACAGCACCTACATCACCGGCGCCGAGGTCAGCATCGATGGCGGCGTGTCCTTGTAGCGTGGGGGATCTGATGGAGACTCGCATCCTCGGTCGCACTGGCTTGACCGTGTCGGTCCTCGGCTTCGGCTGCGGCGCCGTCGGTGGGCTGATGGTTCGCGGCGACCCGGCTGACCAGGAACGCGCGGTGGCGCGCGCGGTGGAGCTGGGCATCAGCTATTTCGACACCGCGCCGCTCTACGGCGATGGCTTGTCCGAAACCAATCTCGGCGGTGTCCTGGCGAAGCTGAAGCCTCGCGTTCTTGTCGGCACGAAGATCCGGATCGGCACCAACGAAAAGGGTGACATCGCGGACGCCGTCCGCGCCGGAATGGACGCCAGCCTGCGCCGGCTGGGTCTCGACCACGTGGATCTCTACCAGCTCCACAACCCGATCGCCGGCGACGGCTCCGGCGAGGCCCTCACGCCGGCGGCGGTGCTGGAGCAGGTCGTGCCCGCGTTCGAGGCGCTTCGCCAACGAGGTAAGACCCGCTTCATCGGCATAACCGCGATCGGCGAAACGAGCGCGCTGCACGCGGTAATCGATTCCGGCGCGTTCGACACGGCGCAAGTCTGCTACAACTTGCTGAATCCCAGCGCAGGCGGTCCGGTGCCGGCGAACTATCCCGGACAGGATTACGGCAATCTGCTCGCGCGCACCCAGGCCGCCGGCATGGGCGCGATCGGGATTCGCGTGCTCGCCGGCGGCGCGCTGTCCGGCACGGCGGAGCGTCACCCGATCGCCAGTCCCCCGCCCGCGCCGGTCGGCTCCGGCCCCGACTACGCCGCGGACCTGGCGCGCGCCGAGCGCCTGAAGCCACTGGCCGAGGAGGCCGGCGCAGCCATGCTGGCGGAGGTCGCGGTCCGCTTCGCCATCTCCCACCCGGCGATGGGCACGGCGCTCATTGGGATCGCCACGCCGGAGCAATTCGAGGCGGCGGCAAGCGCGGCTGAGAGGGGTGGGCTGCCGGACTCCGTGCGAGCCCGGTTGCGAGGCTTGCAGGAGGGTTTTCCCCCATAGGCAGGGATTATTGCCAGCGCCCCCGGTAAGGGATGTTGAGGATCGCCTCTTCCAGACAGCATGACCCCGATATAGGAGGTGGGTTGGCCTAGAGCGTGTTGCGAATCCAACCATAGGTTGCGGTAGCCCGAATGATCCGGCTTTAATAGTACCTTGCAGTCCGCCACACCTATGGGTGGTCTTCTGCCGGTCCGCTTTCGGTCAAGGGGAGCGGAAGTCAGACATTCATCGCTCGATGGCCAGGGCGGTATCTCACGACCGCGTGTTAGTGAGATGCCTGCCCACGTGGGCACTTACGAGCTTGCCGCAATCTTCATCGGGCAGGAAGTGAATTGAAGCGCAGGTGTCGGCTGCGCCTGCTCCGAGTGTCACATGCCATTCGAAGATCCGAGCTCTGCCGTTGTAGATGAAGGTGTAGTCGTCGCCCCACTTGCCCTTTGACGTCTGTGAGACGGAGTTTCTGACGCGTTTCCCAAGCCCCGCGTCCCGAAGCATCTGCCTCAAGTCGCCACCACCCCGGTTCCGGGCCCAGACGCTCGATACCTCGTTCATCTTTGAAAGCACCTCGTAGATCTCCCCTGGCCTTCTGAAGGGCGAATCGTCAGCGCTAGAACGGCTGGTGTCTAGGAACAGCAGACACGGACAGTCCTCGGCCGCGAAGTCTACCGCCTCACGAACGCTGATTGGTTCCCTTTCGTGCGGCGCCCGCTCAGCCTCGTCCTGCTCGTCCGTACCTTCAGAGAAGGAGAACAAGGCATTCTGATTGGCGCGGAGGTTCGCGTTTTCCATTCGTAACGTGTTCAATTCAGTCAGCGCCCCGTCCAGCTTTTCAGATATCTCAAGGGCGTACTGCTCCCACGTGGTACCACCCTGCTCTACGGCTTCCTGCGCGCGCTCCGCGCGTAAAGCGGCCTCACTGGCGCCGACGATGGCGGCGATGCGAGAGTCGGGCACAAAGCGGAACGCCGCGACCGAGAAGATGGAGCGTTCGACTGTTCCGGCGGCGCGCTCCGGGCCCAGGATCGCGATGCGGGAGCTGAGCATGAGTGGATGACGACGCAGATCGTCGGATGAGCGGAAGCCCGGCCAATAGACCCGGACACCCCCGTCATAACAGCCGAGTCGAGCCAAGCGGTCGGACAACAAGCGCGTCGTTTCCGGCGTATCCGCCTCTGTGACGATGGCCACGGCTGCGAGGCGGGCAGCCAGCGACTTCGGATCCAGGTCGCCCGATTCGCCATTCGCAAACGGCGTAAGCAGAACCACCGGCAAACGGCGCTGTTCGGCTCCGAGCAATCCGACGAATTGGTCTACACCTTCTTCCGATAGCGGATAAACGGTGGCGCGCACACGCATATCGCCGATGAGCACGTCCTGCTGACATATTATGCGGACGGCTGTGGGCGCGCCGACGGAGTAGAAGGCGGGCACGAGGAGATACTCGGCCGAGGCGATCTCAACGCGGTGCTCCACGGCACAGCGGTCAGTCAGCTGGGCCATTCGGACTATGTTGCGCCAAACCAGCTCATTCTCGCCAGGAAAGGCCCATTCCAGCTCGAGTGCGGTGCCGCCCGCCTCGTAACTGCGTATGTTGAGCGAATGCCCTAAAGGAAGGCACCCTCTAACTTCGCTCGCGCCCAAGTCCAAATCGATCGCAGTCTCGAAAGCCCGGCGATACCGATCCGAGACCCAGCCTTCATAGCGCGGCCGAACCACCTTCTCCCACGCGTCTTCGCCTGGAGCGTCGAACCTGCAAGCGTAGACTAATCGCGCCATGTGCTATTCCCCCGCCCCCCGAATTAAGGGAGCAGCGCCGAGGCGCCAAGCCGTCCGTCGCGATCACTGGGTTTGCTTCGCTCCGACCAGCTGGGCGCTCGTCTTCGCGGCACAGAGCCGCCACCGGGCCTGCGTCGGCGAATGGCTGCTTTCGGGATCGGCGCCCCTGGTCCCGATGAGTTGGCTGGTCGCTTGCCGCTATGCGGGACATTCAACGCATTCCAGTTAATTGCAACCGCGGGTTAGGCCCATAACACGCTCCAGCCAACAGGCGCCCACCCCCCTGACCCGTGTTCCGGCCGCTTTGAATCTCCTACCTCTCCGGCAAAGGGAGAGAAACGAGTGGGAGACGAGACCCCTTCAAGGGTTTTGACTGGTCAGACCTAATGGTCGTTGGCGTAACCGCGCCCCCTTGCCAGTAGCAGCGCGTAATCGATCGCCTCGATCAGGCTCTCCTCGTTCGCCCGCCCGGTGCCCGCGATGTCGAACGCGGTGCCGTGATCGACCGAGGTGCGGATGATCGGCAGGCCGAGCGTCACGTTCACCCCGGACAGCGCCCCCCACGCGCCGGTGGCGGGATCGGTCTCGAAGCCGAGGAGCTTCACCGGGATGTGCCCCTGGTCGTGGTACATCGCCACCACGGCGTCGAACTGCCGCGCGCGGAGCTTGACGAACACCGTGTCGCCCGGCACCGGCCCGGTCACGTCCCATCCCGCCGCCTGGCACGCCGCGACAACCGGCGCGGTCACCTCGATGTCCTGCCGGCCGAACAGCCCGCCCTCGCCCGCGTGCGGATTGAGCGCGGCGACCGCGATCCGGGGCCGCTCCAGCCCTAGGTCGCGCAGCGCCGCGTGGGTGAGGTCGATGACCCGGCGCAGTCGCTCCGGCGTCAGCAGGCGCGGCACGTCGGCCAGCGCGACATGGGTCGTGACGTGGCTCACCCGCATCGGCCCGTGCGCGAGCAGCATCACCGACCCGCGCACGCCGGTCAGCGCGGCGAGCATCTCGGTGTGGCCCGCATAGTGGTAGCCTGCGCGGTTGACCGCCTCCTTGTTCAGCGGCGCGGTGACGATCCCGCCGACCTGTCCCGCCTGCGCCAGCCTAACCGCGCGCTCGACCGCGAGGTAGGCGAAGCGGCCGGCCTCCGCCGAGACTTGGCCGAACTGGATCGGCTCGCGTTCCTCCCCGGCCGGCAGGAAGGCGAGGCCGGGCCATTCCGATCCGTCGGCGACCTCGGGGATTCCACTGGTCACGCCAACCACGGCGCGGGCAGCCTCCAGCGCGGCGCGGTGCCCGATCACCACCAGGCGCAGCTCGCCCCGCTCGACGCGCGGAGCCAGCGCCCGGCACGCCTTGACGATGATCTCCGGACCGACCCCGGCGGGATCGCCCATGGTGATGGCAAGACGGGGTGTGCTCATCCGGTCTCTCCGAGGCGAGGCAGGGCCAGGAGGCGCGCGAGCAGGCCCGCGTCGCCGAAGGCGCCTGACTTGGACACGACGCGCAGCCCGTCCCAGACGCCGCCGCGCAGAACCGAGGTCGGGATGCCGGGCATGAGCTGGCCGTCCACATCGAGCCGCCCTGCCCCCAGGGCACCGCATACCATGCGCAAGGTCTCCCCGCCCGCGACCAGCAGCGTTTCCGGCGGGTCCATCCGGGCCAGCAATCCCCCGAAGCAGCCGGCGATGTGCCGCGCCGCGTGGGCGCGCGCCAGGCCGGGCGGCACCACCGTGGTCACCACGACCGCGCCGTCGCGCGCGAGCAGCCTGGCGATGCGGGCCGCTTCCTCGGCGTCGCCGCGCGTGACGCGGCGCACCCGCGACCAGGCGGCGGAGAGCTGCGCGACGGAGGCCGGATGCTCCGAGCCGATCAAGCCCAGCACGGGGCCGCGCAGCGCGGGCTGGGGAACCGAAGCGCGCCCGGCCAGCGCGCTCGCCAGCCCGGCGCTTCCGCACCACAGCACGCGGCCTGGCAGGCATCGGCACTCGGCGACCAGTTGATCGAGATCGGAGTCGGTCTCCGCGTCCCACAAGCTGGCGCCCTCGGAGGCGGCGTCGCCGGGCCGGCGCAGCCTGACATTCACGCCGAGTTCGCGCAGCGCGGCCGCGAGATCGGGGCCAACGGGGCGCCAGCCCGCGCCCTCCGGGACAAGCTGGCGCCCGGCCCGCGTGATCCGCCCCTGCGCCGGGAAGGCGGGCGCGATCACGCAATGGGCGAAGTCACGCACGCAGGCGGCGATCTCCGCGGCGACATGGCCACGCAGCAAGCTGTCGATCTTGCGGAACGCCGGATCGGCCTCGTCCAGCACCGGCGACAGCCGCCGTGTCAAGGCCGCGGCCTGCGCCGCGTCAAGCTCCCGCGTGCCAGTGTCGATCGCCGCCGGCCAGGGCAGGTGGCTCGGTGGCGCCCAGACGGTCGGCACCCTGCCCTCGGTCGGCACGAACTGCGCGGCGCTGTCCAGCGCCCCCGTCAAGTCATCGGCCAGGATGCGCAGGCGGCTCACACGACCCGGTGCAACAGGGCCGCGCCGGCGGCGAGGCGCCGGCAGTTCTCGGCGGCGAGGGCGAAGCTGCGGTCGAAGGTTCCCGTCGTCAGCCAGGCGATGTGGGGGGTCAGGACGACGTTGGGCAGCGCGAGCAGTTCGCTCGACGGATCGATCGGCTCCTCGGCGAACACGTCGAGACCCGCCGCGGCCAGGCGCCCGCTCCGCAGCGCGGCGATCAGCGCCGGCTCATCGACCAGCCCGCCGCGCGCCGTGTTCACCAGGATGGCGGACGGCTTCATGCGCGCCAGCGCGCCGGCATCGATCATCTGCTCGGTCTCGGCCGTCAGCGGCACGTGCAGGCTCACCACGTCGGACTCCGCGAGCAGCTCCGGGAGCGCCCGAGGCTCCGCGGCCGCGTCGCTCCGCGCCGTGCGCGCGGCGTAGAGCACGCGGCAGCCCAGCGCCGCCAGCACGGGCGCCAGGGCGCGCGGCACCGCGCCGTAGCCGACCAGACCCACCGTGCGCCCACCCAGCTCGTTGATGCCATCCTTCGCCGCCGGATCGAGCGCAAATCCTTCGCCCCGCCGCGTCGCGGCGTCAAACATCGGCACGCGGCGCGACGCCGCCAGCATCAGCGCGAGCGTCAGCTCCGCCACCGCGCGCGCGTTCGTTCCCGGCAAGTTGCAGACGGCAACGTCCCGCCGCCGCGCCGCCGCGAGGTCGATCGTGTTGACGCCCACCCCGATCTTCTGGATCAGCCGCAGGCGCGGCGCGGCATCGATCATCTCCGCCGTTGCCGGCCTCAGCACGTGCCACAGCACGTCCATCTCCGGCAGCAGCGCCGCGAGCCGGGCATCGTCGTGCTCCGCGCAGATCTCGATCGCGAGCCCGTCGCCCGCGACCGCCACGAGCCGCGCGGCGAGGTCGCGGCCGGCGGCGTAGTGGAACACCACGTTCATTTCAGCTTCGACCGGCCGAGCGCCGCCTTGCCGGCGAAGCGCGCCCGCGCGCTCAGCGCCTCCTCGATGCGCAGCGCCTCGTTCCATTTCGCCGTGCGCTCGCCGCGCGCCATGCTGCCGACCTTGAGCTGGCCCACGCCCCAGCCCACGGCGAGATGCACGATCGTGGCGTCCTCGGTCTCGCCGGACCGCGCCGAGACGATCCCCGCCATGCCGCTCTCGCGCGCCGCCTCCCAAGCCTGGCGCGTCTCGGTCAGGGTGCCGCGCTGGTTGGGCTTCAGCAGGACGGCGTTCACCGTGCCGCGCAGCGCCGCCTCGCGCACGCGGCTGGGCTGGGAGACGAGGAAGTCGTCCCCGACCACTTGCACGCGGCCGCCCAGCTCGGCGGTGAACGCGGCGAAGCCCACGTCGTCATCCTCCGAGAGCGGATCCTCGATCGAGACGATGGGATAGGCGCGCACCCATCCGCTCAGCAGCCGGATCATGCCGTCGCTGTCGAGTTCGCGGCCGTCCAGGGCGAGCCGGTACTTGCCGCCCCGGCCGAATTCGCTGGCGGCGACATCGAGGGCGATCGCCACATCGGACGGGGCCTTGAAGCCGGCGCGCTCGATCGCGCGTGCCAGGGTCTCCAGCGCCGCCTCGTTCGACTTGAAGGCCGGCCACCAGCCGCCCTCGTCGGCGACGCCGGCGCGCTGGCCCGCCTCCTCCATCAGGGCGCCGGCCGTCCGGTAGATCTCGGCCGTCCAGTCCAGCGCCTCGGCGAAGCTTTCGGCTCCTGGGCAGGTCACGAGGAAATCCTGGATGTCCACCCGCCGCCCGGCATGCGCGCCGCCACCGAAGATCTGGATCTGCGGCAGCGGCAGCGTGACCGCCTCCGCCCCGCCCAAGTGCCGGTACAGCGGCTCTCCCGCCGTCGCGGCGGCGGCATGGGCGGCGGCCATCGAAACCGCGATCAGCGCGTTGGCGCCAAGGCGAGACTTGCTGGGCGTGCCGTCCAGCTCGATCAGCTTCCGGTCGAGCCCCGCCTGGTCCGCCGCGTCGACGCCCACCAGGGCGCGCGCGATCTCCGTGTTGACGTGCCCCAGCGCGCGGGTCACGTCGTAGCCGCCGAAATCCTCCCCGCCATCGCGCAGGTCGAGTGCCTCGGCGGTCCCGGTCGAGGCCCCGGCGGGCGCGATGCCTCGTCCGACCCCGCCGCCCTCCAGCAGGATGTCGGCCTCGATCGTCGGCCGGCCGCGGCTGTCCCAGACGCGGCGGCCATGCACGAAAGCGACGCGGGTATCGGTCATCCCTCCTCCCCCCGGGCAAGCTCGTGGTCCCACGCCGCCCGCACTGTGCCAAGCCGGTCGACGGGCCGGGCGAGCAGCGCGCGGCCGACGCGGCGAACCCGGTTCCGCTGAGCCTCTGTGGTGATGTATTCCACCGGCGACTTCCCATCCACCCGCGCCAGGAAAAGCCCCGGCAGCAGATGCGCCGCCCTGGCCTCCAGCCCGCCTGGCGCCTCCCACGCCACGCCCGCGAGGTAGGCCTCCGCCATCGCGCCGAAGCAGGCGAGGAAACCCGTGCGCGCGCTAGGTGTCCAGAGGCACTTGAGCAGCAGGTGATTGAGGCAGAAGGCGAGATCGAAGGCCGGATCGCCCCAACAGGCGCATTCCGCGTCCAGGAAAACCGGCCCGCGCGGCCCGACGAGGATGTTCTTTGGGCTCACGTCGCCATGCACCAGCGCCCGTTTCGTCTCTGACGTGACCGCGGCCAGCGCGCGCAGCGCGCCGGCGACATCCGGATGAGCGTCCGCCGTGGCGAGCAAGTACGGCTCCAGCCGGATCGCCTGGAAGATGGCGTCGCTCGCGAACTCCGCGGCCAGGGCAGGGTCCGCCGCGCTCGCCGCGTGGATGCGCGCGAGCGTGCGCCCGGCCGTGGCGGCGAAGGCGGGATCGGCGCGTCCGTCGCGCAGCAGCTTCTTCCACAGCGGATGCGTTGCCGGCGGGAGATACGCCATCGCCAGCGTCCCGGCCGCTTGGTCATGGCCGAGCAAGGCGGGTGCCGCGCCCGGTGCCGCTTCGGCGGCACGGCGCATCCAGCGCGCCTCGTACAGGTTCCGCTCGACGGGAGCGCGCCAGTCCGCCGCGACGCGCAGCCGCGCCAGCGCGCGCTTGACGCAGATCGGGCCAGACGGGAGATCGACACGCCAGATGTCGGAGGAGACACCGCCGGTCAGCCGCTCCGCCGGCGGCGCCTGCCCTGGCCCGAGCAGGCCCATGCGCCGGAGGGCGCCGGCGATGTCCTCGGGCACGCCGTCTGGCATCGATTCGCTCAGATCTCGGCCGCGGCGGCCGAGGTTGGGGCGGGCGAAATGATCCGGGGTCCGCCAGGCTCCACCTGGAGGACAGCCAACCCGCGCTGCACCCCTCCGTCGGGGAGCAGGCGCAACCATCCGTCCGAGCTGGAGAATCCGTCCGGGTTGACAAGCACCGCCGGTGCGTAGCCCTGAGGGGCCAGCGTCCGCGCAATGGTCGCCGCGTCGAAGGCGAGGTCGGCCGCGCCGGGTGGCGGAGCGCCATAGCGCGCGGCAAAGGCCTGCTCGAAACTCGCCCGCGCGGCCGGATCGGGCGCCGCGAACCAGGCGCCGCGCACTTGGCTCGCGCCACTGCCCGGTGCTGCCCACAGCGCCGGACCCATGATCTGCACCGAAGGCGGACCCACGAAGTAGTACCGGAAGCACCGAAGCAAGCTCGGCCAGGGCATCGCCCGTGTCCCCCAGCAGCAGCGTATCGAACGGAGGCGGCGGGACGCTGCTCCGGGTCAGCCGCTCGGCCTCGCGCCGGCCCTCCGGCGTGCCTTGCGCGCGCGCCTCCTTAATCTGCTGTTGGACCGGGCCCCAGCGTTGCTCGTAGCCGGAGAGCTGACGGGTGGCGCTGCTGATCGCGGACATTCCGCTGCCGTGGAAGCGGATGTCGGGCGGAGGGAGCCCGCGCTGCTCGGCGGCCTCGGTCAGCGCCTCGGCCATCGCGTGGCCGAACTGGCTCTCGGGCAGCAACGCAGCCACGGTTCCCCGGCCCTGCTCCTGGGCATAGGCGAGGAGGCGGCGCACCTGCTGGCTTGGCGTGATGCCGAGCGCCCAGACGCCCGGCCGGGCGGCGGACGTGGTGTTGGTGAAGGCAAGCACCGGCACGCCAGCCGCGGTCGCGACCGGGGCGACCGCCTCGGTCTCGGCGGCGGTCAGCGGCCCCAGGATGAGGCCCGCGCCCTGGGCCAGCGCCCCCCGCGCGGCCGTTCTTGCACCCTCGGGGGTGCTGCCGGTGTCCCCCGGAATGAGCGGCGGCGACGCCGGATCGGCCAGCGCGAGCTGGGCGGCCTGCAGCATCGGCTGGCCAAGCTCCGCGCGCGGCCCGCTCAAGGGCAGCAGGATCGCGACTGGCCGCACCGGGGCGCCTCCCGACCCGAACGCGCCGGCTAGCGGGCCAGGCCCGCCCGGTATCAGATACGGTGGCGCCGCCGGATATTCGACGCCGGTGCAGGCGGCCAGCGCCGCGCTGCCGGAAAGGACAAGGAATGCCCGACGCCGCATCTGACCCATCTCCCGGCTCCGAGGCCCCCGGTTCGGCCGGCCCTCTTTCTGGCCTTGTGCTTGTTTCCACGCCCATCGGCAATCTCGGCGATCTCTCCCCACGCGCCCGTGATGCCCTGACCGGCGCCGATCTGGTGCTCTGCGAGGACACGCGACATACGGGCCGCCTGATGGCGGCGGTCGGCGCCCGCGCCCCGCTCACCGCCTTGCACGAGCACAACGAGGACGCGCGCATTCCCATGGTCCTGGCCGCTTTGCGGGCGGGCCGGCGCGTGGCGGTGGTCTCCGACGCGGGCACGCCGCTCGTCTCGGACCCAGGCTTTCGGCTGGTGCGCGCCGCGATCACCGAGGGTTTGCCGGTCACGGCGGTTCCCGGACCCAATGCCGCGCTCGCCGCGCTGGTGCTGTCGGGACTGCCGCCGCTGCCCTTCCTTGTGCTCGGCTTCCCCCCGCCCCGCGCGGCCGCCCGGCGCGCCGCGTTCGCCGGCCTGCGCGAAGCCGAACGGGCCGGCTTGCGGACAACCCTGATCTGGCACGAGGCCCCGCATCGCTTGGCCGAGACGCTCGCGGACCTGGCGGCGAGCTTCGGTCCCCGCCCCGCCGCTGTCGCGCGCGAGCTGACCAAGCGTTTCGAGGAGGTGCGGCGCGCGTCCCTCCCCGACCTTGCCCGCCACTACGCGGCCGAGGCGCCCAGGGGAGAGATGACGGTCCTGATCGGCCCCGCCGAGGAGGAAGCCCAGAAGCTGGACACGCTGGACGGGCAGCTCCGCGCCGCCCTGGCGGGCAACAGCCTGAAGGACGCGGCGTCACTGGTCGCGGCGGCCACCGGACTCCCGCGCAAGCTGGTCTATGCGCGGGCACTCGCCATCAGCGCGGAAACCGACGGAGGATGAGCTGGCTCGCGCTGCGTCTCATTCAGGGGACTTAGTGCGGCAGCCGTCGCGTGCCATGGTTCTCGTCTCGACATTTGTTCTCGCCAGCCTAGAATGGCCTGAACAGGTGCGGTTCGTGGGAGGGACGAGTTTCCTGGCGGACACGACGAATCCCCGGTGCCTACCCAGCGGCAGCCCGGAGGGGGCGATGAGCCGTGCCATCGCGTCGCTCCAGCCGGGTTGGATGGTGCTGACGCACTGTGCGTTCGGCAGCCCGGCGGAACCGCCGGCCCGCGTGCGTTACGCACTGGTGCATCCCAAGGTTGGCGTCGCCCTGCTGGACGTCGTCCCAGACCGGCCCGCGCCGGAACCGGTTGAGCGGCTCCGGCGCGCCCTCGAGGCGTTGGGGTTCAGGGCCATCTTCGGCGGCTGGCCGCCGATCGTCTACCGGCGCCTGGCGCCAGGCCAGTTGCCGGATCTTGGCATCGCGCTCGCCGCCGCCTTCGCCTTGGAGGGGCCGCTCACGCTTGGCGGGGGCGACGCCTGGGTCGGCGGCGTGCTGCGCGCGCTCACCACGCTCCCGGAGCAGGCTGGAGACGCTCCGGCGCTGGTGGCCGAACCGCGCGGCCGGGATCGTTCGGATGAGGCCCATGCCGGGCCGGCTGTCCGCGTTCCCCGGCGGGAGGCCAAACCGATCCCCGTCCGGGCGCTCATGTGCGGGTGCCTCGTGGTCTCGGCACTCGGTGGGACATTGCTGCTGCCAAGCAAGCCTTGGTGGCCGGGTCGCACGGAACCGGCCACACCCTCGGCGCCCTTGCCCGATCTCGACCTGGTCGCTGTTCCCGTGCGGCCGCTGCCAGTGCCAGCCACCGCGCAGCCGCTTGCCGGTGACTCGCCGGACATGCCGCGCGTTCCGACGCGCCGGCGTCCGGCCACGGCCAGGCCGGGCGACAGGGGCCGGGTCAACGAGCATTGCCAAGCCGTTGTTCCTAAAACTCTCCTTGGGAAGGAGCCGCCTGATGCCGACCGCCCCTATCTCCGGCACGGGTGCCTGGGTCGCTGAACCGCGCCGCTTCACACTCGCCGCGCTCTGCCTCGCCGGCCTGCTCGCCGGCTGCGCCGCGCAGCGGCCAGCCCCGCCCGTCGTGGCCACGAACCCGACACCACTCACGTTCGGAAAATCCACCCCTCCCGCGCGGCTGACGGACACCGTCGCGGCGCTCGCCGCTGCTCTCGTCGCACAGGCGAAGCTGCCGCCGAATTCGGGCCAGTACCCGGTCACGATCGATCTCTGGATCGACGCCAGGACCGGAAACCAGGTCGAGACCACCCGGGTCATGGAAGCCGAGATCAAGACCCTGATCCAGCAGCATTTTTCCGCAGCTCGAGCCGCTTCCCTTCACGTTCGAGACCCTGGAGCGCAAACCTTGGTGCTGGTCGGGGCGATCGCCCCTGTCGCGGGGCCGGGCAGCTTCGATCGCGCCGCCGGCAGGCCGGGCGCCTATCGCATCTATGGCGTGATCGCCAACTCAAGACCGGCAAGGTCGCCGCCGCGCAAAGCGTGTGGGTGGCGCCGGACGAAGTCGACGTGACCCCGGTGGCATTCTTCCGCGACAGCCTCGCCCGGCTGCCCGACCAGAGCGTGGCCGCGTATCTGAGCACCTCCGATTCCCGCCCAGGGGATCCGATCGACCCCCTCTACCTCGAGAACCTGCGCGCCGAGGCGTTGATCGCCACCGCAACCACCGCCTATGACGACGGCCAGTACGCGCCGGCGCGAGCCCTGTATCGCCAGGCCGCCGCGCTGCCCCAGGGCGGCCATCAGGAGCGGATCTATAACGGCCTTTACCTCACCAATCGGAAGCTCGGCCACCAGGACCAGGCCGCCGAGGCCTTTGCCCGCCTCGTCGCCTACGGCCTGAAGCATAACCCCTTGGCGGTGAAGTTCCTCTTCAGCCCAGACTCCACCGCCTTCTGGCCGGACCCGGCGACCAGCGCCCCTTACCCCATGTGGCTGCGCGCGATCGCGGACCAAACCGCGGAAGCCGGCGCATGCCTCCAGTTGACCGGTCATGCGAGTCCATCCGGTTCGGCGGAGCTCAACGATCGGCTGTCACTGGCCCGCGCCCAACGTATCGCGCTTGATCTCGTCCGCCTCGACCCCGAGCTGCGCGGCCACCTCGAGACTCGGGGCGCCGGGATACCGCGCCGTCCACACGACATCCGCGCGAGAGAATCACGCCATTGTATGCACGCGTGCTTGACCCCTGACTCGCACGCAGCTAATCGCTGGCGCGACAGTAACGTTCCAGATTCGGTTCTAGCCCACCACTCCGCTCAGGACGAAAGAGCAATGCAGATACGGATCGCCGCTGCTCTCGCCACGGTCGCGCTGCTCGCGGCGTGCTCCAACACGCCTCAGACCGCCACGACGGGCGCCGCCAATGGCGGGGGCGGCGTTGCGGGCGGTGTGGTACCGGGAAGCCAGCAGGACTTGGCGAGCAATGTCGGAGACCGTGTCTACTTTTCCTTCGACAGCAGCAAGCTCGATCCGGACAACCAGACGACGCTCGACCGGCAGGCGCAGTGGCTACAGAAGTATCAGCAGGTTCCGGTTCAGGTGGCGGGTAATTGCGATGACCGCGGCACCGAGGAGTACAACCTGGCGCTCGGCCAGCGCCGCGCCAACGCGGCGCGCGACTACTTGGCGGCGCGCGGCGTGAACCCAAGCCGGGTGGAGACGATCAGCTTCGGCAAGGACCGCCCCATCGCGCTGGGTGACAACGAGGAGGCGTGGGCGAAGAACCGGAACGCCACCACCTCCGTGCGCTGAGCGACGCTTCCTAAGCCCTTCTGAGCGCGCGGCCTTTCGTCTAGAAAGCCGGGTCGTCAGGAGGACGGGATGAGGGCACGCGCGATCAAGGCCGATGCGGTTCGGGCGGGGCTGCTGGCCTTTACCGCCGCGTGCGCGCTGTCGGGTCCGGCGCGCGCGCAAATGCAAACCCGCGAAGGCATCGCGCTTCAGAATCAAATCCTGGAGCTGCAACGCGAGATCCAGGGGCTGTCTCAACGGGGCGGCGCGGGGGGCTATCCTGGCTATCCGCGACCCGCCTATCCCCCAGGCGTCTCATCGCCTGGCGCGAGCAGCGAGATCGTCACCCGCCTGCTGACCCGGGTCGAGGCGCTGGAGGGCTCGGTGCGCGAGCTGCGCGGCCGGGTGGAGGAGCTGAACAACCGGTTGCAGCAGCAGACCGCGCAGCTCAGCAAGCAAATCGAGGACTTGCAGTTCCAAACCCAGAACCCGCAGGGCTCGGGACCGGCGCCGGGTGCGTCCGGCGCGTCGTCTCCCGCTGCGGACTCCGCCACGCCGGCCGCATCGCTCGGCGAGCCCACCCGTTCCAGCGCGAACGCGCCGCGCCCCGCGAGCGGCCGGCGCACGGCCGAGCTGATCGTGCAGGAGGGTCAAGACGCCCTCCAGCGCGGGGATTACGGCAGTGCCGAGCAGGACGCGCGCGAGGTGCTGGCCAGTCGCGCCGCGGCGCGCGGCTATGACGCGCAGTTCCTGTTGGCCCAGGCGCTGCTTGGGCAGAAGCAGTACTCGCAGGCCGCCATCGCGTACGACGACGCCTATAACCGGCAGACGAAGGGAAGCCACGCGCAAGATTCGCTGGTGGGTCTCGCGAACGCGCTTGTCGCCATCAACGAGAAGCGCGCGGCGTGCGACACGCTGGGCAAGCTGCGAACAGAGTTCCCGACGCGAAGCGCGGACGTGCAAGACCGCGCCGCGCAAATCGCCAGGCGCGCCGGCTGTCGGTGACCCTGCCGGCTCTGGCGGCGCTCGGGGCAGCCGAGTTCGCCGCCCTGATGAGCCCGCTCGGCCCGTTCGAGCCGTGCCCGAGGCTGGCCGTCGCCGTTTCGGGCGGCGCGGACAGCCTGGCGCTCGTCTTGCTCGCGGATGCCTGGGCGCGGGCGCGCGGCGGATCCGTGCTTGGGCTGATCGTCGATCATGGCTTGAGGGCGGAGTCGGCTGGCGAGGCCGAGGCGGCCCGCCAGGCCCTTGCCGACCGGGCGATCGCCGCGCGTGTCCTGCGCGCGACCGGCCTGGGTCACGGCCCGGCCCTGGCGGCGCGGGCCCGCGCCGCCCGCTATGGGTTGTTGCGCGCCACCTGCGCCGAGGCGGGGATCGTGCATCTGCTGATCGGCCATCATGCCGCCGACCAATCCGAGACGGTCATCCTGCGGGCGCTGGCGCGGAGCGGCCCGGCTGGCCTTGCCGGCATGGCGGCGCTGAGCGAGGAGGCGGGCCTGCGGTTGTTGCGCCCGTTGCTACCGGTTCCGCCGGCACGGCTGCGCGCCACGCTCGCGGCCCTGTCCGTGGTCTGGGCGGAGGATCCGTCGAATGCCGATCACACCGCCTCGCGCCCGCGCCTGCGCGCGTTGCGCGGCGACCGGGACGGAGCCGGGCCGGCCACCGCCGCGCTGGTCGCCGCGGCGCGGGCGCGCGGCGTCGCGCGGGCCCGCGTCGAGGCGGACACGGCGCGGTTCTTGGGCGGGAGCGTGACGCTCCGTCCCGAAGGGTTCGCCTTGCTCCCCGCTGGACCGATGCCGCCGGCCGCGCTGGGCGCCGTCATCGCCGCTGTCGGCGGGCGGGTCCGGCCGCCGCCGCTTTCGGCGCTGCGCCCATTGGCCAAGGCGCCGCGCCCGGCGACAGTGGCGGGAGTCCGCCTGATCGCGGCGGGCCGTCTCGGCCCAGGTCTTCTGGCGGCCCGCGAGCCGGCGGCCGTGGGCCAAGCCGTGCGAGCGTGCCCCGGCGCATTCTGGGACGGGCGGTTTCGCATTGAAGCGAATGCCGCGCCGCCAGACCGCGCCATGATCGGGGCCGTGGGGAAGGCCGCTCCCTGGCTGCGCAGGGTCTCCGCGTTGCCGGCTGCCGTCCTCGAGACCCTGCCTGGCGTATGGGTGGACGGCCGGCTCGTCGCCGTGCCGCATCTCGATTGGCCCGCTCCGCCAGCCTGCGCCTGCGTGCGGCTGCTCTTCGCTCCCGCGCGCCCGGCCACCGCCCCGCCGTTTATTGCTTCCTGAGGACGGCCGCCCACGCGCTTCGGGGGTGCGCAAACCGACATTTCATCCTATGTTGGTTACGCGGCCCATGCCGCATGCCGCCACGGCGGCCCTGGGAGATGTGGATCGTACATGAGCAATTTCGGCCGGAACCTGGCGCTCTGGGTCATTATCGCTCTGCTGCTGGTGGTTCTCTTCAACCTGTTTCAGCCGGGCGCGACCCATAATTCGGCGACGCAGGAGGCCTATTCCGACTTCATCGGCCAGGTGAATGGCGGACAGGTTCGCGATGTCGTGATTCAGGGTCGGACCATCACGGGCCAACTGAACGACGGCCGCACCTTCGAGACGTACACCCCCGAGGATCCGACCTTGGTCAGCCGCCTGACCGAGAAGAACGTGCGGGTCATCGCAAAGCCGCGCGACGCGGACGTGAACCCGCTTCTTCACTACTTGTTGAGCTGGTTCCCGATGCTGCTGCTGATCGGCGTCTGGGTGTTCTTCATGCGCCAGATGCAGTCTGGCGGCGGGAGGGCGATGGGCTTCGGCAAGTCCCGCGCAAGGCTGCTGACCGAAAAGCAGGGCCGCGTCACCTTCGACGATGTCGCCGGGATCGACGAGGCCAAGGCCGAGCTTCAGGAGATTGTCGAGTTCCTGCGGGACCCGCAGAAGTTTCAGCGGCTCGGCGGCAAGATTCCCAAGGGCGTGCTGCTGGTCGGCCCCCCCGGCACGGGCAAGACCCTGCTGGCGCGGGCCATCGCCGGCGAGGCGAACGTGCCCTTCTTCACCATCTCCGGCTCGGACTTCGTGGAGATGTTCGTGGGCGTCGGCGCGAGCCGCGTGCGCGACATGTTCGAGCAGGGCAAGAAGAACGCGCCTTGCATCATCTTCATCGACGAGATCGACGCCGTCGGCCGCCACCGCGGGGCGGGCCTTGGCGGCGGCAACGACGAGCGCGAGCAGACCCTCAACCAGATGCTCGTCGAGATGGACGGCTTCGAATCGAACGAGGGCGTCATCCTGATCGCGGCCACCAACCGACCCGACGTGCTCGACCCCGCCCTGCTGCGCCCCGGCCGGTTCGACCGGCAGGTGGTGGTGCCCAACCCGGACGTGAACGGGCGCGAGAAGATCCTGCGCGTCCACATGCGCAAGGTGCCGCTCGCGGCCGATGTCGATCCCAAGGTGATCGCGCGCGGCACGCCGGGCTTCTCCGGCGCCGACCTCGCCAATCTGGTGAACGAGGCGGCGTTGCTGGCGGCGCGGATCGGCAAGCGCGTGGTCGCGATGGCGGAGTTCGAGGCCGCGAAGGACAAGGTGCTGATGGGCACCGAGCGCCGCTCGCTCGTGATGAGCGAGGCGGAGAAGCGCATGACCGCCTATCACGAGGGTGGCCACGCGCTCTGCGCCCTCCACGAGCCCGAGTGCGACCCGGTCCACAAGGCCACCATCATCCCGCGCGGCCGGGCGCTGGGCCTGGTCATGAGCCTGCCGGAGGGCGACCGCTACTCGAAGAGCAAGTCCAAGCTCTTGGGCGAGCTGACCATGGCGATGGGCGGGCGCGCGGCCGAGGAGATCATCTTCGGTCCGGAGAAGGTCTCCAACGGCGCGGCCGGCGACATCAAGATGGCCACCGACCAGGCGCGGCGCATGATCACCGAATGGGGCATGAGCGAGAAGCTCGGCATGATCGCCTATGGCGACAACAGCCAGGAGGTGTTCCTCGGCCATTCGGTGACGCAGAACAAGAACGTCTCGGAGGCCACGGCGCGCGAGATCGACGCCGAGATCAAGGACATCATCGACCGCGCCTACAACAAGGCCAGGCGCATCCTGACCGAGAACATCGAGGAGCTGCACCGCTTGGCACGCGGCCTACTGGAGCACGAGACCTTGTCAGGCGACGAGATTCCGCACGGTGCTGCGCGGCGAGCCAGTGATCCGCAAGGTGGTGGACGAGCCGGCCCCCGAGACCCGCCGCGCCTCAGTCCCGACGACGGTGCGCCCCGCTCCGGTGCCGCCCGCCGGTGGATTGGGACCGGCGCCGCAGCCGGGGTGACCACGAACCTTTCCGGAAAAGGACCGCGGCCCTTTCTTCATCGTCATGGCCGGACTTGTTCCGGCCATCGACGACTTTCACGATCTCAATCGGAGGCGTAGATGCCCGCGACAAGCGCGGGCATGACGTGGGTGGGTGTTCCACGCATCATGGGCGTCCTCAACCTGACGCCCGACAGCTTCAGTGACGGCGGTGCCTACCCCAATGCCGACGCGGCGGTTGCCGCCGGGCTGGCCATGCGCGCCGCTGGGGCCGACATCGTGGATGTCGGCGGGGAAAGCACACGGCCCGGCGCCACCCCGGTCCAACCCGGCCAGGAACAGGCGCGCATCCTGCCCGTCATAGCGGCCCTGGCCCGCGCCGGGGTCGTGGTCTCGGCCGATACGCGCAACGCGGCGACCATGGCGGCCGCGCTCGACGCGGGCGCCACGATTATCAATGACATCTCCGCCCTCGCGCACGACCCCGAAGCGGCCCCGTTGCTGGCCCGGCGCGACTGTGCTGTTGTGCTGATGCACACGCGCGGTGATCCGGCGACCATGTCCGCGCACGCCCGTTATGGCGACGTCACCGCCGAGGTCGCGGCCGAACTGGGCGAGCGGGTCGCCGCGGCCGAAAGCGCCGGCATCGCTCGCTCGCGGCTGATCATCGACCCTGGCTTCGGCTTCGCCAAGCGTCCCGAGCACTCGCTCGCGCTGCTGCGCGAGTTGCGCAGACTGGGGGCGTTCCGCCTGCCGATCCTGGTTGGGGTCTCGCGCAAGGGTTTCGTGGGCGCGCTATCGGGCGAGCCCGTGCCAGCGCGGCGCGACGCCGCCTCTCTCGCCGCCGCGCTATTCGCGCTGACCCAGGGCGCAGCTGTGCTGCGCGTACATGACGTGGCAGGAACGTCGCAAGCGGTGAGAATTTGGCGTGCTCTGACCGCGGGCTAGCTTTGCTTCCTTTTCAGGTTCGTAGGCGCATAGGTATAGTCGTATCGTGAACTGCCTTAGGGGTGCTCATGCCTGGCGCACGGCGGCTATTCGGGACAGACGGGATCCGCGGCACCGCGAATAGTGATCCGATGACGGCTGAGATCGCGCTGCGGCTCGGCCAGGCCGCCGGGCTGATCTTCACCCGCGGCAGCCATCGGCATCGGGTGGTGATTGGCAAGGACACGCGCCTCTCGGGTTACATGATCGAACCGGCGCTCACCGCAGGGTTTGTCGGCGCCGGCATGGACGTGACGCTGGTCGGGCCGCTGCCGACGCCGGCAATCGCCATGCTGACGCGCAGCCTGCGGGCCGATCTGGAAGTCATGATCTCGGCCTCGCACAATCCTTACGAAGACAACGGGATCAAGCTGTTCGGCCCCGATGGCCTCAAGCTGTCCGACGAGACCGAGCAGCGGATCGAGGCGCTGATCGAGAGCGACCTGGCAGGCCGTCTCGTCTCATCGGCGAAGCTGGGCCGCGCCGCCCGCCTCGACGATGCCTCGGGCCGCTACATCGAAGCCGCCAAGGCGACGTTCCCGCGCCGGCTGGTGCTGGATGGGCTCAAGATCGTTGTCGATTGCGCGCATGGCGCGGCGTACAAAGTGGCGCCCACGGTGCTGTGGGAGCTGGGCGCCACGGTAATCCCGGTCGGCGTGGCCCCGGACGGGTTCAACATCAACCAGGGCTGCGGCTCCACCGCGCCCGAGTATCTGTGCCAGCAGGTGCTGTCGCATGGCGCCGATCTCGGCATCGCGCTCGACGGAGACGCGGATCGTGTGCTGCTCTGCGACGAGCATGGGCACCTGATCGATGGCGACCAGATCCTGGCCTTGATCGCCCGCTCGTGGCAAGCCGCCGGCCGCCTGCGCGGCCGTGGGATCGTGGCCACGGTCATGTCGAATCTTGGTCTCGAGCGATTCCTTGCGGGCCTCAGCTTGGCGCTGGAGCGCACCAAGGTTGGAGACCGGTATGTCGCGGAACGTATGCGCGAGCTGTGCCTGAACGTCGGCGGCGAGCAATCCGGCCACTTGATCCTCTCGGACTTCGCCACGACAGGGGACGGATTGGTGGCCGCGCTCCAGGTCTTGGCCGTGCTCATCGAGCAGAAGCGCCCGGCGAGCGAGGTGTGCCGGGTGTTCACGCGCCTGCCGCAACTGTTGCGCAATGTGCGATTCGTCGGCCCCTCGCCGCTGCGCACCCAAGCGGTGCAAGCCGCGATCATGGCGGCCCAGGAGCGGCTGGCGGGACTCGGCCGTCTGGTCATTCGCGAGAGCGGAACCGAGCCGCTGGTCCGGGTGATGGTCGAAGCCGAGGACGAGGCGCTGACCGCCGCAATAGCGGCCGAGCTCTGCGACACGATCACAGCGAGCACCGCTCCGCACGCCGACGCCGCATGACGCGGCTCCACGGCCGGGTTCTCGTCATCGCGGGCTCCGACTCGGGCGGCGGCGCGGGCGTCCAGGCCGACGTAAAGACGATTACCGCGCTGGGCGCCTATGCGGCGACCGCTCTCACGGCACTCACCGCGCAGAACACGCTCGGCGTGCAGGGCGTGCTGCCGGTTCCGCCGGACTTCCTGGCCTGGCAGATCGAGGCCGTGCTGGACGATATCGGGGCCGACGCGGTGAAGACCGGGATGCTGGGCGACGCCGCCGCGATCGAGCGTGTCTGCGACACGCTCGCCGCTCGCGCGCCTGGTCTTCCGTTGGTGGTGGACCCGGTCATGACCGCGAAGGGCGGCGCGCGCCTGCTCGCCACGGACGCGGTGATCGCGCTCAAGCGCCGCTTGCTGCCGATGGCGGCCGTCCTCACGCCGAACCTGCCGGAAGCCGAGGCGCTGGCCGGCATGGCGATTCCCGACCTGGAGGCGATGCGCCGCACCGCCGCCGCGCTGCTCACGCTCGGCGTTCCCGCCGTTCTGCTCAAGGGAGGTCACTTGCCAGGCGAGACAGTGACCGACCTGCTGGCCACCCAGGATGGAGTCGAGGAGTTCGCCGCCTCGCGGATCGTCTCTCGCCATACCCATGGCACGGGCTGCACGCTGGCCAGTGCGCTAGCCGCCGGACTCGCCCAAGGATTGAGCGTGCGCGAGGCGGTGCTGCGCGCGCGTCTCTATGTCCGCACCGCCATAGCGACCGCGCCCGGCTTCGGCGCAGGCCACGGCCCGCTGAACCATGCCGTTACCGTGGACCTCGCCGCCCTGCGATCGTAAAAACCCTCGGATGAAGCACTGGCGACTCGACGATGTCCCCTGGGACCGATTCGACCCGGCGAAGGTGGACCCGGCGATAATCGGCCTGGTGAAGGCCGCCGCGATGGTGGAGCGGAACGGCACCGAGTACGCCCTCTATCTCAACCGTGTCTTCCGCGACGACCCGGCCTTCCAGCAGGCCGCCGACAACTGGGCCGGGGAGGAGGTGCAGCACGGTGAGGCGCTGGGCCGCTGGGCCATGCTGGCCGATCCGCGATGGGACTACCGCGCCGCCTTCGAGCGCTACAAGACGGGCTACAAGCTGCCGCTGGATGCCGTGTCCTCCGTTCGCGGGTCGCGCTCCGGTGAGCTGATCGCGCGCTGCATGGTCGAGATCGGCACCTCCAGCTACTACTCGGCGCTCGCGGAAGCGACGGCGGAGCCGGTGCTGAACGATATCTGCCGCCGCATTGCGGCCGACGAGTTCCGGCACTTCAAGCTGTTCTACGACCACCTGCGGCGTTATCTACGGCGCGAGCGGATCGGCCTGCCGCGCCGGCTTTGGATCGCCCTGGGGCGCATCAACGAGAGCGAGGACGACGAGCTGGCCTATGCGTGGCACGCCGCGAACGAGCCCCCTGCCCTCCCCTATGGCCATCGCCGCTGCATCGCGGCCTACATGTCGCGCGCGGCGGGCTATTACCGCTTCCGCCACGTGGAGCGCGGCATGGGCATGATCCTGAAGGCGGTGGGGCTGAAGCCGCGCGGGCGGTTCTCGGACGCGATGGCGCGGCTGGCTTGGCGGCTGATCCAGCGGCGGCGGCGGCGTCTCCTCGCCGAGGCGGCGGCCCTGTCATGCGCCGGGGCGTGAGCGGGAGGAGACCGTGATGTCCATGTCGTCCAGGCCGAAAGGTCCGGCGCATCGGTGGAGCTGGGTGCGGGTGCTGCTGCTGCTGCCCTTCATCGCCCTGATCTGGGTTCGCTTCTACAACACCGTCGAGCCCGCCGTCTTCGGCGTTCCGTTCTTTTACTGGTACCAGCTCGCCTGGATCGTCGTTTCCGGCTTGATGATCGGCCTCGTCTACCTGGTCGAGCATCGGGGGACCGCACCATGAACTGGGTCACGATCGGCGTCTTCGGGGGGCTGTTCCTGTTCGTCACCTGGCTCGGCTTCTACGCGGCGAGCTGGCGCCGGGGCGACCTGACGCAATTGCATGAATGGGGGCTCGGCGGGCGCCGGTTCGGCACCGTCGTCACATGGTTCCTGCTCGGCGGCGATCTCTACACCGCCTATACCTTCATCGCCGTGCCCGCCGTGCTGTTCGGCGCCGGCGCGCTAGGCTTTTTCGCGGTGCCGTACACCATTATGGTGTACCCCATCCTCTATGTCGTGTTCCCCCGCCTGTGGGCGGTGTCGCACCGGCACGGCTATATCACTACGGCGGACTTCGTGCGCGGGCGCTTCGGCAATCGCTGGCTGGCGCTCGCGGTGGGCGTGACCGGCATGCTCGCCACGATGCCTTACATCGCCTTGCAGCTTGTCGGCATGCAGGTGGTGATCGGGGCGATGGGGTTCCCCGACACCGGGGCCGCCGGCGACATGCCGCTCATCATCGCCTTCATCATCTTGGCGGCGTTCACCTACACATCGGGCCTGCGCGCGCCGGCGATGATCGCCGTGGTGAAGGATCTGCTGATCTATGCCACTGTCATCGCCGCCGTGGTGGTGATCCCGATCCAGCTCGGCGGGTACGGCAACATCTTTGCCGCGGTGCCGCCGGCCAAGCTGCTGCTGGGAAAGCCGGCGGCGGGGTCGCTCGGCAGCTACAGCGCCTTTGCCTCGCTCGCCTTCGGCTCGGCCTGGGCGTTGTTCCTCTATCCGCACTCGGCGACCGCGCTGCTCGGCGCTTCCGGCGTGCGGGTGATCCGGCGCAACGCGGCGATCCTGCCCGCCTATTCCGTGCTGCTCGGGCTGCTCGCGCTGCTCGGCTTCATGGCGATCGCCGCCAAGGTGCAGGCCCTGCCCGAGTTCGCCTACGGCTTCAAGAAGTACGGCAACAACTTCTCCGTCCCGGCGGTGCTCATGCACGCCTTCCCGGACTGGTTTGTGGGCCTCGCCTTCGCCGCCATCGCCATCGGTGCCCTGGTGCCGGCGGCGATCATGTCGATCGCGACGGCGAACATCTACACCCGCAACATCTATCGCGAGTTCTTCCGCCCCTTCGCCACCGACGCGCAGGAGAGCCAGGTCGCGAAGCTGGTGTCCCTGGTCGTGAAGGCGGGCGCGCTGCTGTTCATCTTCCTGGTGCCGCTGCAATACGCGCTGTGGCTGCAATTGCTGGGCGGGATCTGGATCATCCAGACCGCGCCGTCCGTCCTGCTCGCGCTCTATACCCGCATGCTGAACGGCTGGGCGCTGCTGATCGGCTGGGCGGTGGGGTTTGTGCTCGGAACCTGGATGTTCTTCGCGAATGGCTCCCAGCCGGTCTATCCGCTGCACCTGCTGGGCACGATCGTGCCGTGCTATACCGCGATCATCGCCGTGATCGTGAACATCGCCGTCTCGGCCGTGCTGTCGCTGGTTCTGAACGTGGTCGCCTCGGACCGGCACAACGATCTGACGATCCGGCAGGATTACGTCTGACGCGCGCGGCCGGGCCTACTTCAGCTTCTCGGCGAGAAAGGCGAGCACCCGGCGGAGGGCCGCTTTCGTGGGCTCGCCGTCGCGGTCGATCAGGTGCAGCGTCAGCACACTGTGCGCCGGCTTCGGCGCGTCTTGATTGGCGGCCTGGTCGGGCAGGACGATCGCCTCGAAGCCATCGCCCAGAGCGCGGGCCAGCGTGTCGAACCGTGCCTGTCGGCAAATCGGATCGCCCTGGAAGCGCAATCCCAGGACGGACAAGCCCTCATCGGTGGCGCGGCGGCGGAGGGTCTGCAACGTTTCCGGGCTGGCGTGAACCGCGGCCGCCTTCCGTTGGTTCACTGGAAATGGCAGGGACGGTTGCGAGAGGACCGGTGCCAGCACCCAGGGATCGAGCGCCAGCGTCAACCCGAAGTTTCCCGTCAGGCACATGCCGACGGCGCCGACGCCCCGGCCGCCGATCTCCTCATGCGCCTGCCGCGCCAGGGCGCGCAACCAGTCCGTGATCGGGCTCGCGCGGTTCTCCGCCAGCACGGCGAATTCGCGGCTGACGCAGGCGCGCGCCATCTGGGTCAGCCCGTAGGGGATCGAGACAGGCTTGCCGGGCGTGCCGAACATGAGGGGCATGAAGACGGTGAATCCGGCGTCCGGCACGTACCGGGCGAACCGGGCAACCTCGGGCGTGATGCCGGGTGCCTCGTGCATCACGATCACGGCCGGGCCGCTGCCTCTGCGATACACAGTGCGCGTCACGCCGGCATGGGTGAACGGGAACTTGGAGAAGTCCTTTAGCGAATCCATAGCCGCCATGGCCTTCCCCTCTCCAACTTCCGCAGCAACGATAATATAGATGGACGGCGCAAGCATAGCGCGCGCCAGTACGCTTGCGCTGAAGGAGGAAGAATGAAGCGGTATCTGCTGCTGCTCGCATCCGCGCTGACCGCCTTCGGGCTGGGTTCCGCGCGGGCTGCCGATCTGCCGAGGGCCGATCCGGCTTCGGTCGGTCTGAATGCCGGCCAGCTCGGCCGGATCACGCAGATGCTTCAGGAGGACGTGGCGCGTCACGTCGTCCCGGGCGCGGTGCTGCTCATCGCCCGGCATGGCAAGATTGCCTATGAACAGGCGGTCGGGCAGCGGGACCCGCAGGCGGCCCCGACAATAGCGCAGAACCCGCCGATGGAGCGCAACGACATTTTCCGCATCTACTCCATGAGCAAGCCGATCACCGTGGTCGCGGCGCTGATGCTGCTTGAGCAGGGCAGGATCGCGCTGGACGACCCGGTCTCGAAATACCTGCCGCAGTTCGCCCCTGTGCAGGTCGCCGTGGTCGATCCGAACGGCCAGGTCATGCACCTTGTTCCGCCGGAGCATCCCATGACCGTACAGGACCTGATGCGGCACACGGCCGGGCTGACGTATGGGTTTTTTGGCGATACGCCGGTCAAGAAGGCGTATCTCGCCGCCAATCTGTTCCAGGGCGACTTTAACAATGCGACATTCGTGGATCGGCTCGCCAAACTGCCGCTCGCCTATCAGCCGGGCACGACGTGGGACTACAGCCACTCAATCGACGTGCTCGGGCGCGTGGTGGAAGTCGTGTCCGGCAAGTCGCTCTATGAGTTCGAGAAGGAAAACCTGCTTGATCCGCTCGGGATGACGGACACGGCCTTCGATGTCACGGACCCTTCCAAGCAAGCGCGCATTGCCGAGCCCTTCCAGGATGACCGGTCGTTCGGCACGGACGCGACGATGAACGACCCGCGCAAGCCTCAACACTGGCAGTCGGGCGGCGGCGGCATGGTCTCTACCGCCGAGGATTACGCCCGTTTCCTGCAAATGCTGCTGAGTGGCGGGACACTAGACGACCACCGCTACCTCGGTCCGCAGACTGTTGCCTACATGACTGCCGACCAGCTCGGGTCCGTGAAGCCCGGCCCCTATTACCTTCCAGGTCCCGGCTACGGATTCGGCCTTGGCGTGGCGGTACGGGTCGACAAGGGCGTGGCGCCCTTCCCCGGCGATGTCGGCGACTGGTACTGGGGCGGCGTCGGTGGCACGTATATGTGGGTCGATCCGGCGAGGGACATGCTTGTGGTGTTCATGATACAGGCGCCCAAGCAGCGTTTGCACTACCGCCCGGTGCTGCGCGACATGGTCAACGCCGCGATCGTGCACTAGCTCCGCCGCGCCCGCGCGGCGGCGGCGAGGTATAGAGTATCTCGAACAGTCCCGAGGCGGCGTTGAAAACGGTGATGGCGCCCACATCGAAGGGAGGCGAGACCTCGCCAAGGTCGGCGCCGATCACATCGGCGCCGCGCAGCGCGCGCAGCAGGCGGATCGCGTGCAGCGCGCGGATGCCGCCGGCCTCTGGCGTGCCGATACCAGGCGCCTCCGGAAGCATGAAGCGGTATGTGCTGCTGCTAGCAACGGCGCTGATCGCCCTCGGGCTGAGTGCCGCGCCCGCCGCCGAGCTTGGCGGCAGGGCTGCAAAACATAACGGGGAAGGAGCTCTCATATGAACAAAAAAGCACTTTTAACGGCGGCCGCTGCCTTGATTTTATCGTTTGGGAGCGTGCGCGCAGAGCCGTCGGGATCGACGTCGGCGACAACGACCTATCACACGGTGAACGTCGACGGCCTGCATATCTTCTACCGCGAGGCCGGGCCAGCGGATGCGCCGACGCTGTTGCTGCTGCATGGCTTCCCGTCTTCCTCTCGCATGTTCGAGACGCTCATCCCGCTCCTGGCGGATCGCTACCATTTGGTGGCGCCAGACTATCCAGGCTTCGGCCTGAGCGATGCGCCGTCGCCATCAGAGTACGCTTACACATTCGACCACATCGCGAGCACGGTGGACCATTTCACCACGACGTCGGGCCTGACGCGGTATAGCCTCTATCTGCAAGACTATGGTGGTCCGATCGGTTTTCGGCTCGCTGTCGCGCATTCGGATCGCGTCCAAGCAATCATCATTCAAAATGCCGTGGCCAGCGAGGAAGGACTTGGGCCGGCGTGGGACGAGCGTAAGGCCTTCTGGAAGGATCGTGCCGCGTACCAGAAAAAGGTGATTCCAAACTTCCTCTCGTTCCAGACGACGAAGCTGCGCCACCTCGGCACCAGCCCGCATGTCGATCGCTACGACCCCAACGCCTGGATCGACGAATTCGCGCACCTCTCCAAGCCAGGTCAGTATCAAATCCAATCCGACCTGTTCCACGATTATCGGACGAACGTCGCCAGCTACCCGGCTTGGCAAGCGTGGATGCGCCGGACGCAGCCACCGATGCTCGTCGTCTGGGGCAAATACGATCCCTCCTTCGCGGTCGGAGGTGCGCCCGCCTACCAGCGCGACGTCCCGAAAGCCGAGGTGCATATCCTTGAGGCCGGGCACTTCGCGCTGGACGAGAAGGTGGACGAGATCGCGGCTCTCATCCGCACCTTCCTCGCGAAGCAGAGATTGAGCAAGTCGTAATGGCCGACGGCCTCCAGTTCCCAGCCGCGCTCAGCCAC